>NZ_JTHL01000001.1:0-2714 GCF_000818195.1 Streptomyces sp. 150FB
AAACCAGCAACACACCAGGCCAGCCGCCTCGCCGTACACCAACAAACCCCCCGCCCAGCGTCAGTCAAAGCGTCATGACATCACGACGCCACAGCACCACCGCGTCAACGGCTCAGCCGGTGGCGGAAGTACCCGTCAAGGCCGGCGTCGGGGCAGGTTCGCAGCCGGGCGTGAGCTTGGCTACCTGCTGCCCCGCCATCAGGTACGCGCCCACTCCGTAGGCCGCTGTGTCGGTCGAGGTGACCGGCTGCGCGTCCCTCGGGCCCGATGCTTCACCCTGCACGTAGCCGAACTCCCCGTTGGGCTGCAACGCCTTGGTGGTGAGCGCGTTCCACGCCTTGTCGACGGCGGGCTTGTAGGTGTGCGTGTTCAGCACGCCGTTCGCCACTCCCCAGGCGAGTCCGTAGGTGAACAGCGAGGTACCGCTGCTCTCGGGACCCGGGTGGTCGAGCGGGTTCAGCAGGTCGACGTTCCAGAAGCCGTCCCGGCGCTGCACGAAGCGCAGCGTGCCGGCCATCTTCTTGTACACGCGCAGGTATTCGGGCCGACGCGGGTCGTCGGCGGGCAGCGACTGGAGGACGGTGGTGAGCCCGGCGAACGCCCAGCCGTTGCCACGCGACCAGAATGTCAGCGAGTTGACGTCGTCGGGGCTCTGGTACCAGAGGCCGGTCAGCTCGTTGAACAGCCCGTGTCCGCCCGCCTGCTTCTCCGTGTGGTGGAACAGCTCCTGAGCCGCCTGGATGTCCGCGTCGTTCTTGTCCATCACGCCGAGCCGGACGAAGGAGGGCCACGCCATGTTCAGGGCGTCGACGTGATTCCAGTACTTGGTATTGCCCTTCTGCACACTGGTCACCTCGTCGGAGACCCGCTGGCGCAGCGCGGCCAGGATCGGGGCGTCCTGGTGAAAGTAGGTGTACAGATCGAGGTAGGCGTTGCCCGCCGCCTCGTTCGCCGGATTGAATTCATTGTCCGGATCGCTGATCAGCTGGTATTCATTCGCTTCCGCCCACGGAAGTGTCTGGTGATTCGACTCGCCGCTGGCGAGCACCATGGCCAGATTGCCGACGTGGAACGTCGCGTTCTGCCAATCGGCGGAGGCCAGGTCGGTGCCGTTGGCGAGCCAGTAATCCGCAGCAGAGTTCATCGAGTCCGTCACGGCACAGTCCGCTGCCACGGCAGGCGCCCCGGGCGCGGTTGCCTCCGGCGCGGGTGCCGGTGCCGCCTCACTCTGGCCTGCGAAGACACTCGTACTCAAGACCAGGCCGGCTATCGCCGCCAGCACACCGCTCGTTCGCTTCATTCGTCGTCCTCCTGGAGTACCCACGATGCGTTATTGCGTCGAACAGCCACCAGTCGGGACGTCACTGTCCGAATGCCTCAACTCCCACATCTGGGGGCGGGTACGGCCCCTGAATGCGGCAAGTCCGGGCGGCTCGACCAGATTTACGTATGCGCGGCTCTTCTGTCCGGCAGCGTATACGCCGAGATCTCCCGGCCACACCCCCCAGGAAATCGACGAAATGCCACATCCCGAACCGATCGGGCATCGACACGATATCTTCGGCCGGGAAACGGACGGCTTCACATGTCTTTACCCGGCTTTACTCGCCTGCGTGTTTGTTCGCGTGCGCTGCCGCGTAGGCAGCAGTCGTGCGACGGCCAGCAGGGCGGAGACAGTGAAGAGCCTCGCCGTGATCAGCAGTCAGCGCCCCGGTCCGGGGGCCGATGGTCTCCGCTCCTGGGGCGTCCTATGACAACAGCAGGACGCTGCAAGGGGATGTCTTCCTCGGCCCTCGGGCGCTAGGCCGTTCTATCTGTCAACGATGCGCCGATGCAGGGGCCTTCCCCTGTCGCTGCCTTCTGGCGGCGGGTCGGACGGCCGAGGCTCACCGTGGGAAGAACTGCCGCCGGTGGCACCTTACCCGGTGGTACCCGGGCGCAGTTGGGGTCCGGGACGGTGGTGGTCGGCGACAACCGGAGGGCACGTGACCCACGGCTCGGTGGCGATGCGTACCCCATTGATGGTCCTGGACCGCGACCCGGCATCCTCGAATACCACCGTGAGGCGCGTCAGGTCGTCGATGACGCCGTGCTGGTCGATGTGGTCGGTGCGGCGCCGCATCTCGCAACCGAGTCCGGAGGCACCGACGGAACTGGCTGGTCAGGGGCTATATCGAGGCGCCTGAAGATCGTTTCCCGCGCTGTACCCCCGATTTTCCCGCATGCCTGGTCAGCAGCGCACTGGGGGAAGCTCACGCTTGGAGTCCACTGCCCTCACCACTCCGCTGTGGACCGTGCGGTACCAGACCATTGTGGAGAAGTCCGCTGCCAGCACGGTGCTCGGTGCCTCCATGTCACCCTGCCGGACAAGACCAGACGCCCCTCTTCAGCGGCGATGGTCACCCTGAACTGCCTGACGATGTTGGCCGCAGGCCCCACGTCTGCAGGGCATAGGGCCGCCCCTTCTCCTCCCCCTCGATCAGCGGCACGTCAAGCAGGCTGAAGCCCGCCTTGGTCGCCACGGCGACGCTGGCGGTGTTCTCGGCCTCCAGCTCCAGGATCACTCGTCCCACGCCCAGTTGCTCGAAGGCATATGCGGCCATCACCCGCACCGCCCGCGCGGCCAGCCCTTGGCCGCGGTACGCCGGGCCGACCGCATAGCCGATCTCTGTGCCCTCGGGAGCGCGCCGCAGCATCACCTCACCGAGCGGCGC
>NZ_JTHL01000001.1:6212-18174 GCF_000818195.1 Streptomyces sp. 150FB
CCGTGCTGGTCACCGCCGCCTCGCCCGCGACTACGAGACTCACCCCCACCGGTCCGAAGCCATGATCCGCCTCGCAATGATCGACCTGATGAGCCGCAGGCTCACCCGGGAGTCGACTCCGAACCGGAAGAACTCATAGCCCCCGGGCCACACCGACCCGCGCGTTGTCACCTCTCATCGCCTGCGGCCAGCGGCCAGCAATGACACCCGCCGCTTCCCCACAGACACCACAGGCATCCTCCCGTTCCGGCAGCCACCAGTGGCCGGACGGCGACATGCCAGTTTCCTGGGTCCCGCACAGCGTCTTGTCGAAGATGCCGAAGGCGTGGGAGACACCAGCAGGAAGGCCATCCGCGACGGCCGTCGGCGACACCGGCCACCGCCACATCGGCCGTCCACACACATCACACTCCACAGGCGGATCCTCACACCCCGGCACGAGCCGCAACAATCGGTGGTGGCCACAACCAGACGGCAGGGTGACGCCGGGCCGCAGCCGCCCGAGTGGCGCTGCACGAGACGATCCACGGCATGGGCGCCATCGTGCGTTACGAGTTCCGGTGACAGCCACAGGGGTCAGACGGTCGCTCCGGACCACTGCGGCTCCGCCACGATCTCGAGGACCGCGCAACCGAACGTGTACCCGTGGCCGAGGCTGGACAGGACGACCTTGTCGCCGGGCCCCACGGCCCCGGACTCGAGGAGCTGGGTGAGCCCGGCGATCTGGTCGCCCGCCCCCAGGTGTCCAAGCCTCCGGCCCAACTCCCAGTTGGTCTGGTCGACATGGATACCGGCGATCTCCTGGACCACGTCCCAGTCGACGACCGTCCGTCCCGCATGGGGGTACACGAACCGCGCGACGTCGCCCAGGCCGACTCCCGCCTCGCCCATTGCCAGTTCCATGGCCGTCTGCTGACCTACCGCCAGTGCCTTGGCGAGGTCCTTCACGTCCACACCTGTGCCCAGATACTCCTTGAGCCGCCGCCGCATGTCGATCGGCCAGCCTCGCTCACCCGCCGCCGCGGCCCAGGGGCCCGCGCCCCGGTACACACCTTCGTGAGTGACGTCGGAGATCACCGTGGTGGACAGCAGTCGGGCCACGCCCGGACCACGGGTCAGCACCAGGGCGGTGGCGCCGTCGCCCCGGGGCAGCCCCTTGTCCGAGCGGTACCGGTCGAACATCGGCATCTGGTACTTGTCGCTGGTGGTGATGAGCGCCGCGCCGGCCTGTGGCCGCGCCGTCAGGTGCGCCGCGACGAGGTCGATGGCCGCGACACCGCCGTTGGACGCCTGCTGCATCTGGATCGCCGGGGCCTGGCCGCCGACCGTGCGGGACTGGATGTACGCGGCGGGCGACCAGTGGTCCAGGCCCTGGAAGCCGGAGCTGGTGACGTGTACGACGAGACTGAAGTCCTCATGGGCCGCCCGGCTGCGGTCGAGGGCGATCCGGGCCGCCTCCACTGCCATGTCGGCCTGGCTGGTGTCGTCCATGACACTGACGCTCACCAGGTCGTCGGCCGCGCACTCCTCGGCGTCATAGCGCCCCTCGGCCACCGCTTGCCGTACGTCTTCGCGTCGCCCCAGCCGAGCCGCTGACGCGTCGACATAAACCTCGTTCCAACGCAATGCTGTGCCTCTCTCATCGGTTCGGCCAAAATTCTTCGCCCAGGGCGGGGGCCGTGTCCTCCGTACAGACGGCGAACCGGTGCCGGACACACTGGCGCTGCGGTGGTGGCCATCGGCGACCAACCGTTCCCGCAGGCGCTCCCCCGTCGTGCGTGCGCTGCGCTACCAGTGCCCTCCATGATCCTCTGCAAGCGACACGCTGCCCAGAGTCCGGAGCACGATCTTTAACTTAGCTTTGCGGGGGGCCTGTTGGGCTCATGCCCGTCGCTTCGGGCGCCGCTGCCGCCTTCTGCTGAGTGGACCGCTCGCCGGCGATGAGCAGCAGCATGGGGGCGATCGCGCACAGGCTGATGGCCAGGGCCCACCAGAAGGCCGTGCCGAACCCGGACGCCTGCATCGCGGTGGTCGTGGCGGTGTCGAGCCTGCTCTGCAGCACCACGGCGAGTACGGCCGTGCTGAGCGAGCCACCGATGCGCTGAAGCACGTTGAGCTGAATCGTGGCGTCTCCGATGGCAGCGGGCGGAATGGCCCGGTAGGCCGCAGTCATGATCGGCACCAGCATGGCACCGACGCCGAAGCCCCGTACGACCATGGCTGCAGCGAGCCACCCATAGGAGGTGTGCGCGCCGATGAGGGCGAACGGGATCGTGGCTGCCACGTTCAGCACCCCGCCGAGCAGCGCGGCCCGCCCGCTGCCCACGGCGTCGACGAGTCGTGAGCCGCATCCGACGGCAAGCGCGACGCCGATGCTCTGCGGTATGAGCAGCAGTCCCGTGGCGACAGCGTCCTGGTGGCGTACGACCTGGAAGTAGAGCGGCATGAGGATGACCGAGCCGAACAGGACCGCGCCCAGGCAGAAGTTGGCAAGGGAAGCCGCCGCGTAGCCGGGCCTGCGGTACAGGCGCACATTCATCAGCGGTGTACGGGCCCGCAGGGCGTGGACGACGAAGACCGCCAGGAGCACCACGCCGCAGACGATCCACGGGAGTACGGACTCGGAGGTGAACCGGCCCGTCGCGCTGAATTCGGTGAAGCCGTATGTGACCCCGACGCAGCCCAGCGCGAGCAGCGCCAGGCCGGGTATGTCGAGGCGGCCCGCTTCCCGCCCCTCGTCGGGCGGCAGCAGCCGCAGCGCAAGCACGACGATGAGCACACCGATGGGCACGTTGACGAGGAACGTCCAGCGCCACCCCGCGTGTTCGAGGAGCAGCCCGCCCACGGCAGGGCCGAGGATCGGGGCGAGGACGGTGGGCACGCCGGTGATGCTCATGACCTTCGCCATCCGCTCGGGCCCCGCGGCACGCACGGCGATCATCTGCGCCACGGGGGTGGCGATCGCCGCAGCGACGCCCTGCACGACGCGGAACGCGATCAACTGGTCCACGGTGTCGGCCAGGCCACAGGCGAGCGAGGCCAGAGTGAAGGCCGCGATGGACAGCGCGTACACCCGCCGGGCGCCGAAGCGGGCCGCGGCCCAGGCCGACACGGGCAGCACTGCGGCAAGGGCCAGGAGGTAGGCGGTGATGAGCCACTGGATGGTCGCCAGGGGCGCGTCGAACCGCTCGGAGAGGGTTCTCAGCGCCACGTTGATGATGCTGGTGTCGAGGAAGGCAAGAAATGCCCCCAGGGTCGTCACCGTGAGCACCCGTCGCAGCTGCGGGGTGGGGGACATGCGAATTCCGTCTCCGTTCGTCACCGTCGAGAGCCACCACGGGCGGGCGCACCCGTCTTCTCGTTGCTCACACGCTGATCGGCAGCCGCGCCGCGCCGCGCAGGCTGAGGAGGCCGTTCCACTCGACCTCGCCGTTCAGGGCGAGGGCCGGGAAGCGCCGTACCACTTCGCCGATCGCCACCCGGCCCTCTATACGGGCCAGCGCCGCGCCCAGGCAGTGGTGGATTCCGCCGCCGAGGGAGAGCTGTTTGCGGGCGTTCTCCCGGTCCAGGCGCAGCTCCTCCGCGTCCGGGCCGAAGAACTCCTCGTCCCGGTTGGCGCCTGCCAGGTTGGCGAGTATGAACGAGCCCGGGGGAATCTCGAACCCGCCGACCTGGTACGGCTCGAGGTTGATCCGCCTGCTGTTGTGCACCGGGGCGTCGTACCGCAGCATCTCCTCCACGGCGTTCTCGATGAGCTCCGGCTTGGCACGCAGCAGTTCCAACTGGCCGGGGTTGCGCAGCAGGGCGAGCGTGCCACCGGAGATCAAGTTCACGGTCGTCTCGTGGCCCGCGACGTAGAGCATGGTGACCTGGGCGACGAGCTCGTCGTGGCTGAGTACGTCCCCGTCGTCCTCGACCGCGATGAGTTCGCTGAGCAGGTCGTCGCCGGGGTTGTCCCGCTTCCAGGTGACGGCCTCGCCGACCAGGTCGAACAGCTCCGCGTCGGCCGCCTCCACGGCCCTCATGACCTCGGGGTCCGTGGTCGGTTCGACGGAACGCATCAGCATGCCGGTGAGGTACCGCATGTTCTTGGTGTCGGTCGGCGGCATCCCGAGCATCCGCGATATCACGGTGAACGGCAGCGGGAACGCGAGGAGTTCGACCAGGTCACCGCCGCCGGCCGCGGCGACTCCGTCGAGCGCCTCGTCGACGAGTGCCTGGATCCGCGGCTCCATGGCGTAAACGGCACGCGGGGTGAACGCCTTGGAGACGAGCTTGCGCAGCCGGGTGTGGTCCGGCGCGTCCCGGTCCAGCAGGGCAAGGCCCTTCAGACGCGGCTCGTCCGTGACGCCCGCGTTCGCGTACGCGTCGCGGAAGGGGCCGGGGGCGACATGGCGCTGCTCGACGGAGAGCCCGGAGCGCAGCAGCGCGTCCACGTCCGCATAGCGGGACAACATCCAGAAGCCGCCGGGGTGTTCGTGTACCGGGACCTCTCGGCGCAGCTCCGCGTAGTGCGGGTACGGATCCGCCATGAATTCCGGCGTGAACGGGTTGAAGATCAGGGGCTCGCTGTGCGGCACCGTGCTCATGGTGAACTCCTCTGCCGAGCGCGCTCGCGTCGGCATTCGCGTACCGGTGAAAGGGAAATGTCTGCTGGTGGGGGGGCCACGGTCGGACGGGGGCTTCTCAACCGGTCCCGGTTGTCGCAACGACGCCGGTGGTCCCCGGCCGGGGCGGTTGATCACCATGGCTTCCCTCCTTCCGACGGGTTGTCGGCTCGTCGATGTGATGTGTCGGTGTTTTCGCGTGCCTCGCCGGAGGCCTCGGAGCACATGGGAGAAATCCGGGTCTAGTCCCTTTGTGCCGGTCGCAGGGCCCGCAGCCGGGCTGTGACGTGAGCGGCGGCGCCGTCCATGAGGAAGTCGGCGATGGCCTCGAGGGTGCGGGCCCGCCAGGGCTGCAGACTGGTCCCGGCGACCGCCTGGTTGAACGCGCCCATCGCCGGTCCGCAGTTGACCAGGTAGTCCACGGTGGACTGCCGGTCCCCCGTCACCGCGAGCCGGAAGCCGCGCCTGAAGTAGGCGCGGAACACGGCGGCCAGTTCCGTCCTGGGGTCAGGGCCCTGGTCCGGGTCCTTCGCCGTGGCCGCCGGGTGCTCTCCCCCCAGGTAGCGGTCGAACACCTGCTTCCTGGTGGCCTCGTCGAGTTCGGCGACGGACGCGTGCCGGCGCCAGAGGTCGTGCAGCCGGGACGCCCTGGCCGGGAAGAGCTGACCGCGCTTCAAGTAGCGTGCCTGGACTCCGTGTTCGAACAGCTCGCTCCAGGGTGCCGTGTCCACGTCGTACTCATGGGCCTCCTGCAGAAGGTCCTTGACGGCAGCGCTGGTGGCCGCCTCCACGGAGCACTGGTTGACCGAGCCGGTCAGTACGAAGTCGGCCCCCATCAGGAATGCCGCCGCGGCCGCCTCCGGGGTGCCGATTCCGCCCGCGCACCCCACGTGCACCCGGTGTCCCGGGAGTGCCGCCTCGTCCCTGAGCCGCAACACCGCGGGGAGCAGGGAGAGCGGACCTGCCGCGCCGGTCAGCCAGCCGCCGTCTGCCTCGACGCACAGATCGTCCGCCATGGGGCGCCCGGCAGCGGCGGCGGCCTCCTGCTCCGTCACCGACCCCTTGGCCAGCAGCATCGCGACGTGCTGCTCCGGCGGCGGTGCAAGGAACGCGGCGGCCAGATCGGTCCTGGACACCTTCGCGAGGATCCGGCCTCCCTTGAACCGGAAGCGGACCAGTTCCTCGGTGACGAAGGGGTAGCCGGACACCTCGATCAGGCCGACGCCGTGCTGCAGCAGCGCGTCGACGAGCGGGGCCTCCTGTTCCGGTGCCCGGTGGGGGTAGAGCAGGTTCACTCCCTGGCCGTGGGGACCCAGTTCCTCGGCCAGGCCGTGCAACTGCCGCTCCACCTCGTCCCTTTGGAGCCCTGCGATACCGAGGAAGCCGAGCAGGCCGGCCTTGGACGCCGCGCGCACCACCTCCCGGCCGGACACCCCGCCGTACATCGATCCCACGGCATAGGAGTGCCGCAGCCCGTACCGTTCGCGGAAGCTGCGGGCGCCGAGGGCCTCGGCGTCGAGCGCCGGCTCCTGGCCCCGTGCCCCGGCTCCGGCCGGCGTCCGGGCGGCCGCCCGGTCGGTGGGCGAGGGGGTCGGTGGGAGCGGTTCCGCGGCTTCTCGGATGCGCGTCACCAGTTTCGTCAGGACCCTGCCGGGTCCCAGCTCCGTGAACTCGAAGTCGCCGTGGGCCATCAGGGTGCGCACCGTGTCGGTCCACCGGACCGGCGAGGCGATCTGTGACGTCAGGCGTTCTCTGACCGTGTCGGCCGTGTACGGCCGGGCGTCGACGTTGGCGAGGACGGGGATCTTCGGTGGGTGCAGGGTGAACCCGTCGAGGAAACGGCCGAACTCCTCCGCGGCCGGGCGCATGTACCGGGAGTGCAGCGGGGCGCTGACGTGCAGCCGGACCGTGCGGGCACCGGCGGACTCGAAGGCCGCGCAGGCCGTGTCGATCAGCTCGCCGGGGCCGGAGACCACGAACTGGTCCATGGCGTTGTAGTTGGCAAGGTCCAGCTCGTCGAGGCCCGATTCGGCGAGTACGCGCGTGACGGTTGCCTCCTCGACGCCGACGACGGCGGCCATCGCTCCGCGTCCGGCGGTGGCCATGAGCTCGCCGCGCCGCCGCACCAGCCTCAGTCCGCCGGCGAAGTCGAAGACCCCGGCGGCGAACAGAGCCACGTACTCGCCGAGGCTGTGCCCGATCACGTGGTCCGGCGGCACCGGGTCCTCGGCAAGCCGGTCCAGATAGGAGAGCGCACCGACGACATAGAGGGCGGGCTGGGTGAACTCGGTGCGGCCGAGCCGTCGTCGCGGGTCGGTGACGCAGAGTTCCTCGATCGAGTAGCCGAGCACCTCGTCGGCGATCGCCGTCTCCTCGGGGAACCTCTCGAACAGTTCCCTGCCCATCCCCCGTCGCTGGGATCCCTGGCCCGGGAATCCGTAGACCTTCATTCCGTGCGCCTTCCGTGGTGTCGTCGGGGCAGCGTGCTTGCGGACCTCGGCCAGCAGATCGGTGTCCTTGGCGAACTGGCTGAGCAGCGGCAGCGATCGGGCGCCCGAACCCGTGGGGAGCAGTGCGCGGACGAAGTTGTGCAGGCTCCCCGATGGGCCGAGGTCCAGGTAGAGGAAGTCTCCGCGTGCCTGCAGACCGGCCACGGCGCGCTCGAAGTCGATCGTCCGCCGCGCCGCGTGCCAGAAGTGCTCCGCGGTGACGTCCTCGACGGGTCCGCCGCCCACACAGGTGATCCAGGGGATGCGCGGCGGTGCGAATTCCACGCCCTCGAAGCTGGTCCGGCACGCCCCGGCCACCGGGTCGAGGAGCCGGGAGTGGAAGGCGTACTCGACGGGCAGCCTCAGGTGCAGCACGTCGGCGGCGCGCAGCGCCGCCTCGGCCGCAGCCAGCTCGTCCTCTCGGCCGGCGACCACGAAGTTGCCCGGGTGGTTGCGGGCGGCGACCTCGCAGGCGCGCAGCTCGGGCACCGTGTCCAAGATCTCGGGCCCGTCCAGCACGGCGAGCATGCCGCCGCGGGGGCTGCCGGCCATGATGCCGGCCTGCCGGACCAGCACGCGCAGGCAGTCTTCCGGGGACAGGCTGCCCGCGACGACGGCCGCCGCGTACTCGCCGAGGCTGGAGCCGAGCACGTAGTCGGGTTCGATGCCCTCGGTCTTCAGGGTCTGCGCGAGGGCCAGCTCGATCATGACGATCGCGGGATGGGTGACGCGGGTGTCGGTGAGGGGGTGGTTCCTGGGCTTCATGGGATCGAAGACCCGGTCGACGACCGACTCTCCGAGGTGCTCACCGACGACGGCGTCGAGGCGCAGCAGCGCCGTGCGGAACACTTCGTTGGCGTCGAAGAGTTCCTTGCCCATGCCGTAGTACTGGGAGCCCTGCCCGGAGAACATGAACACCACGGGCAGCGCCGTGCCGCTCATCGGTAGCTCTCCCAGAACAGGCCTCCGGCCGGGGCCGCGGGTTCGGCGGTGCCTCTGATGACGGTCCTCCGGTTCAGTTCGGGTTCCGGCAGCGGGTGCCTGGTGGGCCGCGGGACCTCGGGAGTGGGCGCGAGCAGCAGGTGCGCGTTGGTTCCGCCGTCGGCGAAGCAGTTGAGCGCGGCGACAGCGGCGTCCGCGGGCCACGGGCGGGAGGCCCGGGGGAAGTACAGCGGCGAGGCGGCCACGTCGAAGTGGTCGAGCGGCTCCTGCCCGGAGCGGAACGGCACCTGCTCCTGGTGGTGGAGCATCAGCACCACCTTGATGAAGGCCGCGATCCCCTCGGCCGTCAGCGGGTGGCCGATGTTCGGCTTGACCGAGCCGATTGCCACGGGGCGCGCGCTTCCCGTCCGGTAGACCGCCTGCACCGCCTTGAGTTCGAGCAGGTCGGTGACGGTCGTGCCGGAGCCGTTGGCCTCCACCCATCCGACGTCCTCGGGCCCGACGCCGCTCTGTGCGAGCGCCTCGGCCATCACCTCCTTGTGCGCCTGGAGGTTCGGGGTGGCCGGGCCCGCGGTCCTGCCGTCGTTGTTGATCGCGATGCCCTTGAGGACCGCGAGCACCCGGTCCCCGTCGGCCTGCGCCCTCCGCAGCGGCTTGAGGACGACGACGCCGACGCCCTCGCCCAGGATCAGCCCGGCCGCCCTGCGGTCGAAGAGGTGGAACTCCTTGCCCGGGTTGAGCAGTCCGCGCCGGCCGAACAGGTCGTACGGCTTGTCGTTCTCCAGCAGGCTCACGCCCGCGACGACGGCGGACTCGATGTCGCCCGCACGCAGCGCCCGCGCGGCCATGTCCATCGCCACCAGGGCGGAGGAGCAGGCGGTGTCGACCACCAGGCTCGGGCCGCGGAGGTCGAAGAACTGCGAGATGTTCGCGGACAGGTAGTTCTGACCGGTGATCACCACGGGGTTCCGTGCCTGTGCCAGTCGCTCCTCGTCCGGCATGTGTGCCGCACGGCCACCGACGTACACGCCGATCCGGCGGCCCTTCAGCTCCGCGGGGCGGTAACCGGCGTGGTGCACGGCCCTGTTCACCTCTTCGAGGAGCAGCAGCGCCTGCGGATCCATGGCGGCGACGTCGCCTTCCGACAGCAGGAACGCATCCGGGTCGAAGCGGAGTACGTCGGGCAGCAGCCCGGCGTGGTGACCGACCGGCCTGCCGAAGCGCTCCTGCGGTACGGGGCGCAGCGCCGAACGGCCCTGGCGCAACAGCTCCCAGTAGGCGTCGCCGGAGGCGGCGTCGGGGAACCTGCAGGCCAGGCCGATCACCGCGATGTCTCCCCCGACGGCCGCGGCACGGGTGGCCGGGGCCTGCGGTGCCGTGTGTGCCGGGGTGTCGGACGGGGCCGCGCCGAAGACGGCGAGCAGTTCGTCCGGGTGCTCGTCCGCGAGGTGGGCGGCGAACTCGTCCGCGGTCGGGTGCTCGAACAGCGCGGACGGGTCCAGCGACACGTCGAGCTGCTTGCCGAGGGTCTGGGAGAGCTGGGTGACCAGGATGGAGTCGATGCCGTAGTCGTGCACCGGCACGTTGCCGGCGAGCCTGGCCCGGTCGAATCGCAGCTCCAGCGCGAGCCGGTCGAGGAGCCAGGAGGCCGCCGCGCCGGCCGCCTTTTCGAGCGCTCCGGGGACCACCGCGGCAGAGCTCTCGCGGGCCGTCGTGGCGACGGGCTCCGAGGCACCGGCCTCCGAGGCGTCGGGCTCCAGGGTCAGGCGGCGGTCGGTCAGCCGCTCCGGGCGCCAGTGTGCGCCCGGTCGCACCACGGCGGGCACGACCACCCGCGCGCCGCTCGCCAACGCCCGGTCCAGCAGGCGCAGTCCCTGCTCGTCCGAGAGCGTCGCGAGGCCGGACGACTGGTACGCGGCGCCGCGCGCCGGGCCCATGCCTGTGTCCTGCCAGCTCGGCCACGCCACGCTGACCAGCGGCAGCCCGTACGGGCGTGCCTCGGCGACCGTGTCCAGGTAGGCGTTCGCCATGGCGTAGTCGCTCTGCCCGACGGCGAGCGCGGGCACGGCCGCGGCGACGGAGGAGTACACGACGAACAGGCTCAGCGGGTCGTCGCGGAAGCACTCCACGAGTGTGTCGAGGCCGAAGACCTTGGGACCGAGCACCCGCTCGACACCGGTCCACGGCTTGCGTACGAAGGCGGGGTTGTCGGTGTCCACGGCACCCGCGCTGTGGACCAATCCGCCGATCGGGCCGAGCCTGCGCCGGACGTCCGCCGCTGCCGCCGCCGTGGCCTGCTTGTCGTCCAACGGCACGGCGAGGACCTCGATCTCCACGCCCCTGTCAGCCAGTTCGGCCAGCGGACGCAGCTTGCGGCCCAGTGCGTCGCCCGCCGCGATGTGCGCTGCCCAGCGGTCCCGGGACGGCAGCGTCTCGCGGCCCGTGAGGACCAGCTTGCGGACGCCGTGCCTCTCGACGAAGTGCCGCGCGGTCAGCAGACCGATCCCGCGCGTGCCACCGGTCACCCACAGCACATGGCCGTCGGGGAACCGCGGTGCGCGCTGCGGTGCGCCGGGCAGCTCGCGCAACACCGCGCTGTGCCGTACGCCGTCGCGGTACGCGATCTCCCCGGGCTCCGCGTTGCCGCCGAGTTCGTCGGCCGTGCGGCGGCACAGCTCGTCGTCCGTGCACGAGCCCATGGCCACGTGGCGCGAGGTCACATGGCGGTACTCGCTCTGCAGCATCCGGTAGAGCCCGGTGCGTGCCGCGCCGCCGTGCACCGCTCCCGTGCCACGGGAGACCAGCAGGGCGGTCAGTCCGCGCCGGCTCCGGTCGACCGTGTGCTGCAGCCAACCAAGCCAGGTGCGCAGCGCGGAACGGTCGACGGACCCGAATTCCCCGGAGGACCCGCCGGCCCCCGCGCAGCCAGCCAGGTCGATCACCGCGTCGAAGCGGTCCCAGCGGGTGCCGGTGTCGGCGAGGTCGGCGGCGAGGCGCTCGGTGGTGAGCACCTGCGCGGCGGGCAGCACGGCCGCCAGGCGGGCGGCGAGGGCCTCGGTCCCCGGTACGGCGAGGACGGCGGTCGGGCCGGACAGTCCGGCAGGTGCGGGCAGTGGGGCGGGCACCCAGTGGGTCGTCAGCAGCAGTCCCTCCTCGGCCAAGGGGGCGGAAGCAGCGGGCGCGGGCGCCACGTACCCGTCCAGCGCCGCCAGTTCGGCGTCCGCCGCTGCCAGCCAGACCCGCTCGCCCCCGAAGGGGTAGCCGGGCAGCGGCACCCGGCGGGGCGGCACACCCCCGTGCAGGACGGACCAGTCGACCTGCCGGCCCGATATCCAGGCGACCGAGCAGGCGGCCGGATCGGTCGACGGGGCGCCGCCGGGAGCGGGCCTGCGCGGGTCGACCACCCCGGTCCAACTGCCGACGGGCCGGCCTCCGGCGGCGAACTCGTCGAGTCGCGCGGCCAGTTCGGCCACTGTGTCGAAGCGGACGGCAAGGCGGTGCGCCATCGCCTCGCGCCCCCACTGGAGCGTCCAGGCGACGTCCTGCGGTGCCGCTGCGGCGCCCTCGGCCCGCAGGTGCGCGGCGAGCCTGCGCGCCTGCTCGACCAGCCGGTCGGCCTCGCGGGCGGAGAGTACGGCGAGTTGGCCGCCGGCCCGGGCGGCCGATGCCCGCGGCGCCTGGGGGAACTCCTGCAGGATGACGTGCGCGTTGGTCCCGCCCGCGCCGAACGAGCTCACGCCCGCGGTCCTCGGCCGCTCGGTCCCGTCGGCGAGCACGCGGCGGGCCCACGGCGCCAGTTCGCGCTGGACCTCGAACGGGGTCGCCGCGAAGTCGACGTTCGGGTTGGGCTCGTCCGCGTGCAGCGAAGGCGCCAGCTCGCCGTGGCGCATCTGCAGCAGCACCTTGGTGACGGCCGCGATGCCG
>NZ_JTHL01000001.1:18199-20524 GCF_000818195.1 Streptomyces sp. 150FB
GCTCGCCGTGGCGCATCTGCAGCAGCACCTTGGTGACGGCCGCGATGCCGGCCGCCGACTCCGCGTGTCCGATGCCGGATTTGACCGAGCCGATCGGCAGCCGCTGCGGCATGTCGTCCTGGAAGGCCCGGAGCATGCCGTTGATCTCCACGGGGTCTCCGAGCGCGGTGCCGGTACCGTGCGCCTCCAGGTAGTCCAGGTCCGCCGGGCGCATCCCCGCCCGGTCGAGCGCGGCGCGCACCAGGTCGCCCTGCGCCTTGGGGTTGGGGACGTTGAAACCCCGGCCCGTTCCGCCGTGGTTGACGGCGGACGCCTTGACCACCGCGAGGATGCGGTCGCCGTCGGCCACCGCGGCGTCGAGGCGCTTGAGGAGCACAGCGCCGGAGCCCTCGGCAGGGACGTATCCCGTGCCGCCGGTGCCGAAGCTGCGGCAGCGGCCGTCCTCGGCGAGGAAGCCGCGCCAGGCCAGTTGCAGATACTTCGCCGGGTGGCTGGAGATGTTGACGCCGCCGGCGACCGCGACCTCGCAGTCGCCGGAGCGGATGGCCTGGCAGGCCTGGTGGATGGTGACCAGGGCGGAGGAGCACATGGTGTCCACGGCCACGCTGGGACCGGAGAAGTCGAAGAAGTACGACACCCGGTTGGCGACGGAGGCGAACGACGAGTGCGGGGGCAGTCCTTCGCCGCGCAGAGCGTCCTGGACGCCGTACAACTGGTACTGGCCGTACATCATGCCCACGAACACACCGGTGCGGGAGGATCGCAGCCGGTCGCGGGTGTAGCCGGCGTCCTCCATGAGGTGCCACACCGTCTCCAGGAACACCCGCTCCTGGGGATCGGTGAGTTCGGCCTCGATCTGCGACATGCGGAAGAACAGCGGATCGAAGCGGTCGGCTCCCCGTACGAACCCGCCCCACTTGCCGTACGTCTTGCCCGCGGCCGACTTGTCCGGGTCGTAGAACCTGTCGTGGTTCCAGCGGTCGGCCGGAATCTCCTCGATGCTGTCGCGTCCCGCGCGCAGATTGCGCCAGAACTCGTCGACGTCGTCGGCCTGCGGGTAGCGCCCCGCGACACCGATGATCGCGATGTCGTCACTCGGGGCGCCGGCGGCCGGGACGGATTCCGGGGTCGCCGCCGTGACGGTCACGGCGGCGGGGCCGACGGCCGGGGACTGCGCGGGCTCGTCGGTCTCGGCGGCGGGCGCGGTGAACGCGCCGGGGTGCGCGGTGGCCAGATGGTCCGCCAGTTCGCCGACCGTCACGTATTCGAAGAGCAGGGTCTTCGAGAGCGGTCCGCAGTGCTCCTCCAGGCGCCGGGTCACGCTCAGCGTGATCAGGGAATCCACGCCGTAGTGGTCGAGGGGCTCCGTGACGGCGATCTCCGCCTCCGGGAGCTTCAGTTCCTCCGCCATGATCCGGAGCACCAGCCGCTCGGCGCGGGCGTACGTGTCCCGCCCGGCCGGCCGCGACGCGGCGGCGGCAGCCGGGGCGGGGGCCGGGGCCTGTACGCCGTTGAGCTCGGCGAGGACCCGGGCCGGGTCACCGGGCGCCAGGAGCAGGCGCGGCGCCGTACCCGCCAGGGCGCGGTCGAGCGCGTCGAGGGCCGGTCCGGTACGCAGCGGGCGCATGCCCAGCTCCCGGACCATGTACTGCGTGCCGGCCGCGTCGGCCCGCATGCCGCCGTCGGCCCAGACCGGCCAGGCGGCGGACAGGGTGCGGCCGCTGCGTGCCCCCTGGAGGCGCTGCCGCTCCCGCTGCTCGGCGAAGTGGTCGAGGAAGGCGTTGGCGTAGGCGTAGTCGGTCTGGCCGACGTTCCCGAACGCCGCCGCCGCGGAGGAGAACGCCACGAAGTAGTCGAGGGGTTCGTGCCGCGTCGCCTCGTCGAGCAGCACCGTGCCGTTCACCTTGGCGGCGAGGACGGCCTCCGTGTCCGCCCGGTCCCTGCCGAGCAGCAGGCCGTCCCTGAGGACCCCGGCGGCGTGCAGCACGCCGCTCACCGAGCCGTGCAGCCCGCGGGCCTCGTCGATCAGGGTCCGCACCCCGGCGGGGTCAGCCGCGTCGGCCCGCACCACGTGCGCGCCGGCGGCCGCGATCCTCGCCAGGGCCTCGGGTCCCGGAGCGGTCCGGGAGGCGAGCACGATCCCGCCGGCGGTGAGCCCGGCGGCGCGGCGGGCGGCGGCGATGTGTTCGGCCATGAGCAGCCCGAGTGCGCCGGTCCCGCCAGTGATCACATGCGCCCCCGGCCCTGTGAACACCGGGGCCCCGGTGGCCGGCAGACCGGCCTGACGCCAGGTGCGGCGGTGTCGGCCCGCCGCGTCGGTGCGTG
>NZ_JTHL01000001.1:22510-24077 GCF_000818195.1 Streptomyces sp. 150FB
GGGAGGCGGTGGCGGGGGCGCGCCCCCGCCCGGCCTGCCCGGTGCGCACCGCGGACGGGTGGCCGGCGAGATGCGCGCACAGCTCGGCGCGGAGCGCGGCCGGGCCGTCGGCCACCACGGCGAGCCGGTGCGTCATCGCATCGCGACCCGTCTGCAGGGTGTACGCGAGGTCGCCCGCGGGGACGTCCTGGTCGGCCAGGTGGTCGGCGAGCCGTTCGGCGGTGTGCCGCAGTGCCTCGGGTGTGCGGGCGGAGAGCACGAACAACTGCTCGGCGGCCGCTGTGTCCTTGGCGCCGGTGTCCGGCATGGGGGGTTCCTCCAGGACGATGTGCGCGTTGGCTCCGCCGAAGCCGAAGGAGCTGACTCCGGCACGGCGCGGCAGCCCGTTGCCCGCGCCGTCACGGGGCTCGGGCCACGGCCGGGCCGTGGTGGCGATCTCGAACGGGCCGCCGTCGAGTTCCAGATAGGGGTTCTGCTCCCGCAGGTGCAGGCCGGCGGGGATGGTGCCGTGCCGCAGCGCGAGGACGGCCTTGAACAGGCCCGCGATGCCCGCGGCCGCCTCCAGGTGGCCGATGTTGGTCTTCACCGAGCCGATCACGCAGCCGGGCGTCGCGGCCGTGCCGCGCTCCGCGCGCAGCCGGCGGAAGGCGGTGCTCAGACCCGTGGTCTCGATCGGGTCGCCCAGCGCGGTGCCGGTGCCGTGCGTCTCGATGTAGCCGACGGTCTGCGGCGCCACGTCGGCGGCACGGTAGGCCTCGACGAGCAGGTCGGCCTGGGCGTCCGGGTTGGGCGCGGTGAGCGAGGTGGTGCGGCCGCCGTGGTTGGCCGTGGCCGCCTTGATCACCGCGTGGACGCCGTCGCCGTCGTGGTCCGCCCGGTCGGCCTGTTTGAGCAGCACCACGCCGACGCCCTCGCCGCGCACATAGCCGTCGGCCCGGCTGTCGAAGGTCTTGCAGCGGCCGTCGGAGCTGAGCATCTCGCCCTGGTCGAGTACGTCGTACACCCGCGGCGAGAGGATCAGATTGACCCCGCCCGCGATGGCCAGGTCACAGGTGCCGTCGCGGAGCGCGGCGACGGCCTGGTGGACGGCGGTCAGCGAACCGGAGCAGGCCGTGTCCACGGCCATGCTGGGACCGCGCAGGTCGAGGAGGTACGAGACCCGGTTCGGGATGACCGACAGGGCACCGCCGGTCGCGGTGTGGGCCTGCGGGGCGCACCCCGCGTCCCGCTGCGCCTGGAGGTAGTCGGCGCCGGCGACGCCGATGAATACGCCGACCCGCTTGCCCGCAAGGTCGGACGGCCGGTGGCCGGCGTCCTCGACAGCCGACCACACTGCTTCCAGCAGCAGCCTCTGCTGAGGGTCCATCAGCTCCGCCTCGCGCGGGGAGATCCCGAAGAAGGCGGCGTCGAAGCGGTCCACGTCGGGGACGAAGCCGCCCCAGCGCGTCGGCGAGCCCGCCTCGCGCGGGCCCCAGCGGTCCGCGGGGACCTCGGTCACCAGGTCGTCCCCGGCGGTCAGGTGGTCCCAGAACTCCTTGAGGTCGGCCGAGCCGGGCAGCCGCCCCGC
>NZ_JTHL01000001.1:24102-25681 GCF_000818195.1 Streptomyces sp. 150FB
GCCCGCTGCGCCGAGTTCGGCGAGCACCGCGTCGGCGAGGGAGCGGCCGTCAGCGACGGCCAGCGCCCCGAAGTCGACCGCGGGGAGTTCTCGGCGCACCGAGCGGGCGAAGGCGGCCATCGCCGGGTGCGCCGGTGAGGTGGCCGGGTCGCGGTAGGCGTAGAGGTAGCGCAGCGCGCCCCGGCGCTCCCGCTGCCATGACTGGAGGAACGCCGTCGCGGTGTGGAAGCCGTGCTCCACCGCTGCGGCGGGCCCCGTGTCAGGCCCGGCCAGGTGCACCACGTGGACGGGTCCTGGGGCGCGGGCGGCGCCGAGCGCCTCGTCGACGCCGAAGCCGCTGCCCAGTGCGATCCGCCGGGCGTCCGCGCCCGCGTCCGTCAGGGCGGTGAGCACCGCGTGCCCCTCGGTTCCCGCGTCCAGCAGCAGCACGGTGGCGTCCGGCTCGCGCGGGGTCCGCGGGGCGGGCTCCCAGACCGGTTCGTACGCGCGGACCGTGTCGGTCACCGACGCCGCGGCCGGGGCCGTGGTCTGCGCCGTGCCCTTCGCGGGGACCTCCCGCAGGGTGAACGTGGCGATCGTGGCGAGGACTTCGCCGTCGCGGTCCAGGAGCGCGATGTCGAAGGCGAGCGTGCCGGGTGCGGCGGGGTGGGCCGACGGGGTGGCGTACGCGTGGACCCGCTGCGGCAGTTCGGCGTACAGCCGGACGGAGCCCAGCGAGAACGGCAGATACGGGAGCGGTCGTGCGGGGTCGTCCGCGCCGGGCGCGAGCCTGCTCGCCGTCTGCAGGGCCGCGTCGAACAGCGACGGGTGGAAGACGTAACTGTCCGCGTCCGCGCGGCGCCGCGGCGGAATCCGCAGCGATGCCAGCGCCTCGCGCTCTCCCAGGGCGATGTCCTCGATCGCCTGGAAGCTCGGCCCGTAGTCGAAGCCGAACCGGGAGTACAGCGCGTAGCAGTCGGCGCCGTCGAGCACGCGCGGGCAGCGCGAGCGCGCCGCCGCCAGGTCGACCGGGGCGGGGCGGTCGCCCGCCGCACCGAGCAGCAGGGTGCCGCGGACGTGCGCGGGGGATCCCTCCCCCGCCGTGCGTACCTCGAAGGACGGGTCGGTGCGGTCGCCGGTGACCTCGACCGTGAGACGGTGCTCGCCTCCGGTGGCCGGGAGCCGGACCGGGCTCGCCCAGACCAGCCCGTCGACCCCGCGGACGGGCGTGCCGAACGCCGACTCCCCGGCCAGGCGGGCCATCTCCAGGTAGGCCACGCCCGCGAGGACCAGGTCGCCGCCGACGACGTGGTCGCGCAGGAAGAACTCCTTCCCCGTGAGCGTCTTCGCGTACGCCGGGCCTCCGGACGCGGAACCCGCGGCGTCGCGCGCGTCGAGCAGGGTCGGATGCAGCCGGGCGACGGCCTGCCCCGGTGCCGACGCCGGAGCGGGCACCGCCGAGGCGGGCACCGCGGGGGTGAACCAGTGCCTGGTGCGGGCGAACGGATACGTCGGCAGGTGCACGCGCCGTCGCCGCGCCCCCTGGTGCAGAGCCGGCCAGTCGACCTCGGCGCCGGCGAGCCACGCGTCGGCGAGGGCG
>NZ_JTHL01000001.1:27455-32555 GCF_000818195.1 Streptomyces sp. 150FB
CGGGCCGTGCTTCGGCGGTGGGAGCGACCGTGCCTGCGGCCGCGAAACGTGCGGCCAGCTCACCGGTGTGCTCCCGCCACAGGTGGTCGGCCAGGGCGGCCAGCGTGCCCCGGCGGTAGAACAGCGTCGGGTAGACCTCGATGCCGTACGTCTTGCGCAGTTCGGCGCTGAGCGCGGTGAAGCTCACCGAGTTCATGCCCACCTCGCCGAGCGGGGTGTGCGGGCCGATCTCCTCGGGGTGCGCCCCGGACAGGCGGCCGACCGTCTCGGCCAGTTCGGCCGTCAGGGCCTGGACGCGTCCGTCCGCGCCGCCGACCGCGACGGGCTCAGGCCGCTCGGCACCCCGGGCGCCGAAGCGGGACCGCAGCTCGGCCAGGGGAAGGGTGGCCAGCGTGGTCCGGTCGACCTTCTCGTTGAGTGTGCGTGGGAAGCCGGTCACGCGGACCAGTACGTCCGGGATCATGTGGGCCGGGAGCCAGGCCGCCAGTTGTTCCCGGATCGACTCCGGGGCCGCGTCTGCGAGTACGTAGCAGGCGAGCAGCGAACGGTCGCCGCCTCCCTGGCCACGGGCCACCACGACCGCCTCGCGTACGCCGTCGACGCGCCGCAGGGTCGACTCGATCTCCTCCAGCTCCACCCGGAAGCCGCGCACCTTCACCTGGGAGTCGATCCGGCCCAGATAGTCGATGCGCCCGTCGGCCCGCCGCCGCACGAGGTCGCCCGTGCGGTACATTCGCGGCTCGGTTCCGGGCGCGAACGGGTCGGGCAGGAAGCGCTCGGCGGTCAGTTCGGGGCGGCCCAGGTAGCCGTCGGCCACACCGTGCCCGCCGATGTAGAGCTCACCGGGCACTCCGGTCGGGACCGGTCTGCGGGCGCCGTCGAGGACGTACAGCGAGGTGTTGTCGATCGGGGCGCCGATGGTGACGCGCTCGCCCCGGCACAGCCGGCTCACCGCCGACCAGATGGTGGTCTCGGTGGGGCCGTAGAGGTTCCACACCGCGCGGTTGCCCGCGAGCAGTGCCTCCGCGATGTCGCCGGGCAGGGCCTCGCCGCCGCACAGCACGGTGAGTTCGGGGTCGCCCTGCCAGCCGGCGGCGAGGAGCATGCTCCAGGTCGCCGGGGTGGCCTGCATGACCGTGGCGGTGCGGCGTTCGACGGCCTCGCGCAGCCGCAGGCCGTCCTGGGCGGCCTCGGTCGGCAGGACGTCCACCGTCCCGCCGGTGATCAGCGGCAGATACAGCTCGAGGCCGGAGATGTCGAAGCACACGGTGGTCAGGGCCAACAGGGTGTCCCCCGGCCCGAATCCGGGTTCACGCGCCATCGACCACAGGAAGTTGGTCAGGGCTCGGTGCGGGACGCGGACGCCCTTGGGGCGGCCGGTCGAGCCGGAGGTGTAGATGACGTACGCGGCGTCCGTGGGTTCCGCGGGCCCGGGCGAGGGCAGCGGGGGCGGCTCCTGGCCCCCGTCGATCAGCAGCCGGGGTGCCGAACCGCCCCACGCCGCCCGGACGGCGGAGTGCGTGAACATCAGGTGGAGTCCGGCGTCCCCCGCCATGTAGGCGAGGCGCTCCCGCGGGTACGCCGGGTCGAACGGGACGTACGTGCCGCCCGCCGCCTGTACGGCGAGCAGCGCTACCGGCAGGTCGGCGTCGCGCGGGAGCAGCACACCGACGGTGCGCCCGCGGCCGACACCCGCGGCGGTGAGGCGTGCGGCCAGGGCTGCCACCCGCTCCCCCAGACCGCGGTAGGTCAGCTCCGTTCCGCCGTGGCGGACCGCGACCGCCTGCGGCCTGGCCTCGATCTGGCGCCGCACCAGGTCCCAGACCAGGGTGTCGGCCGGGTAGTCGACACCGGCGGGCGGCGCGAGCTGGGCGCGTTCGTGCTCGGTGAGCAGGTCCAGGTCGCCGACCGCGGAGCCGGGCGCGGCGACCGCGGCCGACAGGAGCGTGACGAAGTGGTCGCCGAGCCGCTCCACCGTGGCGGCGTCGAACAGGTCCGGGTTGTACTTGAGCGTGTAGCGGCAGCCTTCGGGGTGGTCGACCAGGTCGAGGGTGAGGTCGAACTCGCCCTCCTGGTGTACCCCTTCGACCCTGCCGCGCACCACGCCGTCCCGCGGCATGTCGCGCGCCCAGTTGTGGAAGTAGAAGGCCACGTTGAACGGCGCGTCGGCCGCGGCGCCGGGGTTCTCCCCGCGCAGCTCGTCGGTGAGCGTGATCAGGGGATACGCGCTGTGTTCGAGGGCGCCGAGGACCATCTGGTGAATACGGCGGACCAGATCCCGGAAGGACTGCGTGCCGTCGACCTTCTCGGCCAGGACCACCATGTTCATGAAGTAGCCGAGCACGTCGTCGTAGCCGTCGGCCGGCCGGCCGGCCGTCGGGGTACCGACGGCGA
Organism: Streptomyces sp. 150FB; assembly: GCF_000818195.1. GTDB lineage: Bacteria > Actinomycetota > Actinomycetes > Streptomycetales > Streptomycetaceae > Streptomyces. Next base: position 29,850 of record NZ_JTHL01000001.1, read on the forward strand.
TGTCCTCCTGGTCGCTGTAGCGGTGCAGCAGCGCGAAGTAGGTCGCGAGCATGACGCTGGACAGCGAACTGTGAGCGGCCATGGCGAGCGCGCGGGCCTGTTCGGTCACGTCCGCCGGGACGCGTCCGCCGACGCTGGCGCCCTGGAAGGTGGGCACGGGCGGGCGCGGCCGGTCCAGCGGCAGAGGTACGGCGGTGCGGCGGTCCCGCAGCCGGTCGAGCCAGTAGGAGCGCAGGCGTTCCGCCCGCGGTCCTGCGAGGAGTTCGCGCTGCTGGACGCAGAAGTCGGCGAAGGTGTGCGCGGGCCGTCCGGCGGGCAGGGGGCGCCCCTCGCGCAGCGCTCGGTAGCCGCGCTCCACCTCCGTGAGCAGCAGCGGGATGGACAGCCCGTCGAGCACCAGGTGGTGCACGGTGAGCAGCAGCGCCTGGCGGCCGTCGCCCAGGGTGTGGAGGGTGGCGCGCAGCAGCGGACCGTCGGCCAGGTCGAACGGCTCTCGCGTCTCGGCGTGGATGCGGTCACGCAGGTCGCCGTCCGCGACAGAGGTCGAAAAGACCTGTCGGAACGGCAGTTCCGGCTCGGCGGCGATCCGGACGAACGGCCCGTCCTCGCCCGTGCGCACGCTCGCGCGCAGTTCCTCGTGCCGGTCGAGCAGGTCCTGCAGGACGACCCGCAGCGTGAGCACGTCGACGTGGTCGTCGAGCCAGAAGGCGAGGGGCAGGTTGTAGGCGCAGTTGCCGGGCGCGATCTGCTCGATCACCCAAAGCGCGCGCTGTCCCTCCGACAGCGGATGGCCGGTGAGGCGGACGTCGGGCCGTGGGCGCAGGACCGCTTCGGCGGCGGAGCGCACCGCGGGCGCCACGTGGACGGCACGCACCGGGTCGGGCGCACGCACCGGATCCGGCGTCCGGCTCGTCACGGAGACGGGCGCGGCGGGCGCGGGCGCGTACGTCCCGACGGGCTCCGGCGCGGGCTCGGCCGCCGCCTCGGACACCGCGTCGACCAGCCAGTGCGACCTCAGGTGCTCCGAGAGCTCCACCAGCGTCGGCCGCGCGAAGAACTCCTCGAGCGGCACGTCGACACCGAAGGCGTCCTCCACGACCGCCACGATCTTCATGCCGCTGAGCGAGTCGAAGCCGTAGTCGACCAGAGACCGTTCCGGGTCGATGCGCTCGTCCAGCTTGAGTACGCGCCGCAGGAGTTCACCGAGGCGGTCGGTGACCGTGTCCCCCGTGTTCCCCGTGTCCGGCCCGTCCGGCCGCACGACGGCCGTCAGGGCCACAGGAGCGTTCGGCGCCGCCGGTGGCGCGTCCCTGCGTACGCCCGGGTTCCGCGCGACCAGCATGTGCTGACCGGGTTCGGCGCCCTCGGCGCCCAGGACCCTGACGTTCGTGTAGCCCTCCTCCTCAAGCAGCGTGATCCATCTGTCCGGCGCGACAAGGGGCGAGTTGGGGATACGAAGCTCACCGTCCTGGAAGGCCCACCAGCCCTCCATGACGCCGCCGCCCAGGGTCAGATACGGGCGGATGGAGGTCAGTTCGTTGAGCACCAGGAGCCCGCCTGACCTGAGCAGGTCCTTCATCATGCGCAGGGTGGTCCGCAGGTTCCTGGTGGCGTGGACCACGTTGGTGGCGAGGACCGCGTCGACCGAGCCCGGCAGGAAGTCCTGCTCGGCGAGGCCGCGTTCCAGGTTGAGAAGCTGGAACCGTACGAACGGGTGCCGCGCGGCGAACCGCTCGCGGCCGTAGTCCAGGAAGCGCGGGGAGATGTCCGTGAAGGTGTAGCCCACAAGGTCCGGGTGGCCGGCCAGCGCCGGGATCACCCGCTCGCTGGTGGCACCGGTTCCGGCGCCCAGCTCCACCACCTGGAAGGACCCGCCGTCCGTCAGCCGCGGGAGGCAGGCGTCCAGATGACGGCGGACCGTGTCGGCGACGAGCATGTTGAAGAAGTCGGTGAGCGGGTTGCCCCTGTACAGGTCCCGCACCAGCTCCATCGAGGAGTCGGGGAACATGACCTCGGTCCCCACCACCTCGCCGCGCAGCAGCCTCGGGTACGCCCGCAGAAACCGCCGGTTGAGCCGGGCCGTCGGCGCGATGTCCGGATACCGGGCCGCGACGTCCCCGAAGTCGGCCTCCCAGCGCTCCGCGGCCGTGGCTCCGTCCGTCCCGCCGACCGCGGCGGTGGCGGTGAACCACTCGCCGTCGCGGGTCAGGAATCCGTTCGCGGCAAGGAGGTCGAGGATCGCCTCGTGCAGCCGGCGGAACTTGTCCCGGATGCCGAGGCGGGTGCGCAGATCCTCGCTCCGGTGCCGGTCGCCGGGGCGCAGGAAGGCGCCCATGCGCTGGTAGACGCCGAGCAGTCCGGAGACCGAGACCGCGTCCAACCGGGCGTATCCGGTGATGACTTGGGCGATGGCGGGGTCGATGTCAGCGCTCCCTTCGAGCACCGGCCGCGCGGGGGCGGTGGCCTGCGGCTGGGGGATCCACAGGCGCCTGCGGGCGAACGGGTAGCCGGGCAGTTCGATCCTTCGCGCTGCCGCGGGGGTGATCAGCGACCAGTCGATCGCGGCTCCCGCCACCCAGCGCTCGGCGGCCGCCGTCAAGTCGCGTCGCATCAGGGCCCGTTGCAGCGCGGCGGCCTCGTCCGGGGAGAGCCGCGCAGCGGTACGGGCGACCCGGCCGGTCGTGACGGCGGCTGCGGCGCCCTCGC
>NZ_JTHL01000001.1:32876-40192 GCF_000818195.1 Streptomyces sp. 150FB
GCGGCCCGATTGCAGGGTGTGCGCGACATCGGTGAGCCGCGGGCCCGCCGCGACGGTGTCCGCCGCGGCGGTGACCGCCGTGCGCGGCACGAGATCGGCCACGGCGTCGGCCACCGCCCCGATGGTGTCCGCCGTCACGGCGGCCTCGGGCAACTGGTCGACGCCCAGCTCCTCGGCGAGCAGCGCGTGGTAGCGGGCGCGCTCGGTCACGCCGAAGCCGCAGTCCACGAGGTCGGTCGCGAGGTCGAGGGTGTCCGCGTCCACCCCGGCCAGCTCGGCGGCAAGGCGCAGGCCGACGCGGCCGGCTGCCGCCACCGCCTCCCGGGGCTCCCGTGCTTCATCCGGTCCCGCCGGCCCTCGCGAGGGCCGGCCGGTCAGGAACGCGGACAGGTCCGCCGCGTAGGCCCGCAGCCGATCCTCGTTCTTCGCGGAGAGGACGAGCAGTTGCTCCTGTCCGTCGTCCGCCACGGGCCGCGGTACGTCGGCCGGGCCGGCCTCCAGGTGCTCCTCCACGACCACGCAGGCGTTGGAGCCACCCGCGCCGAAGGAGCTGATGACGGCGCGCAGCGGCAGCTCGTGAGAGGCGCCGTCCACTCCGGTCCGCTCCTGCCGCACCCAGGGCTCGCGGGTCTGCTGCACCTCGAACGGGGTGGTGTCGAAGTCGATCTCCGGGTTGCGCTCCGCCGAGTGCAGTGACGGCACCAGGGTGCGGTGCCGGAGCTGGAGCAGGACCTTCGTCAGCCCCGCGATGCCTGCTGCCGCCTCCAGGTGGCCGATGTTGGCCTTCACCGAACCGATGGCGACGACGGGCCGGTCCGTACCGCGCCCCGCTTCGGTCCGTCCGCCGAAGACGTCGGCCAGTCCGGCGATCTCGATCGGGTCGCCGAGCAGCGTGCCGGTGCCGTGGGCCTCGACGTAGCCGACGGTGTCGGCGGCCACTCCGGCACGGTCCAGCGCTCCCCGGACCACGGCGGCCTGGGCGGTGGCGCTCGGCACGGTGTAGCCGCCCGCGTCGCCGACCGCGTTGACGGCAGAGCCGCGGATCACGCCGAGGACGCGGTCCCCGTCGGCGACCGCCGCGGCCAGCGGCTTGAGCAGGACGGCACCCACTCCCTCGCCGTCGACGAAGCCGTCGGCGCCGGCGCCGAACGCCTTGAGCCGGTCGTCGTGGGAGAGCATCCCGGCCTGTGCGAGGCCGCGCAGGTGCTTGGGGTGCAGGATCAGGTTGACGCCGCCCGCGATCGCGGCGGAGCACTCCCCGGTGGCGATGCTCTGGCAGGCCAGGTGGATCGCGGTCAAGGAGGACGAACACGCGGTGTCCACCGCCATGCTCGGACCGGTGAAGTCGAAGGAGTGGGAGACCCGGTTGGCGATCGACCAGTGCCGGGAGTGCGCGTCGGTCGGCACGCCGAGCGCGTTCGCCGCGCCGCTCATCCACTCGTAGTCGCTGCCCATGACACCGACGAACACGCCGACCGGGCCCCGGGCGGCGAGCGTGGCGGACGGGTATCCGGCGTCGTCCAGGGTCGCGGCCGCGGTCTGCAGGAACAGGCGTTCCTGGGGATCCATCGCTTCGGCGTCGGCGGGCGAGATCTGGAAGAACAACGGGTCGAACGCGTCGACGTCGTCGATGAATCCGGCCCACTTGCTGTAGGCGGCGGTTGCCCCCGCCGGGTCGAAGTGGGCGCTCGCGTCCCAGCGTTCGGCAGGCACCTCGCGGATGCAGTGCCGCGCCGCGGCGAGGTTGTCCCACAGCTCGCGGACCGTCCCGGCCAGCGGGTAGCGCCCGGCGACGCCGACGATCGCGACGCGGTCGTCCGCGCGCTCATCGGCCTCGGCCTCATTGACGGTGCCGGCGGGCGCGAGGTCGCCGTCGGACAGCTTCCCGGTGAGGAACCTGGCGAGGGCCCGGGTGGTGCGGTGCTCGAACACCATGGTCGCGGGCAGCCGCAGCGAGGTACGGGCGCTGAGCTTGTTGCGCAGCTCCAGCGCGGTCAGCGAGGTGAAGCCCAGGCGCAGCAGCTCGGCGTCGGGGTCGATCTCTTCGGCCGATCCGTACCTGAGCGCCGCGGCGACCTCGCGCCGCACCAGCTCGGCGACCACGTCCTCGCGGTCGGCCGCAGGGACGGCCCACAGACCGTCGCCTTCACCCTCGGTGGTGGTGCCGGCCGGTGTACCGGCGGTGGCGGTGACGGGCCGGGGGCGGCGGGGAGCCGGGGCGGGGACGCGCAGCAGCGGCGGCAGCGTGCCCGCGGCGGATCGCGCCGCCGTGCGGTCGAGGCGGACGGCGAGAAGGTGGGCCCGGTCCATGCCGAGCGCGGCGTCGAGCAGGGCGAGGGCCTCATCGGTGGCCAGCGGGAGGACACCGGCGTCGCCGAGCCGCGCCAGGTCGGCCTCGTCGAGGCGGCCGGTGAGGGTGCTGCGCTCCGCCCACAGGCCCCAGCCGAGCGAGAGGGCGGGCAGCCCCTGGGCGCGGCGGTGCTGCGCCAGCGCGTCGAGGAAGGCGTTGGCGGCGGCGTAGTTGCCCTGTCCGGCGGTGCCCAGAGAGGCGGCGACCGAGGAGAACAGCACGAAGGCCGTGAGCTCCAGGTCGCGGGTCAGCTCGTGCAGGTGCCAGGCTCCGTCGGCCTTGGCCGCGAGGACGGAGTCCAGGCGCTCGGGCGTCAGCGAGCCGATCACCGCGTCGTCGAGTGCACCGGCGGCGTGCACGACGGCCCGCAGCGGGCGGTCCTGCGGGACAGCGGCGAGTAGCTCGGCGAGCGCGTCGCGGTCACCGATGTCGCACGGCGCCGACGTGGCCGTCGCGCCGAGCGCGGTCAGTTCCTCGGCGAGCTCGGGGGCGCCCTGACGGCTGACGAGCAGCAGGTCGCGTACGCCGTGTTCGGCGACCAGGTGGCGTGCCACGAGGCCGCCCAGGGTGCCCGACGCGCCGGTGATCAGCACCGTGCCCCGGGTGGGGAGCGCCGGCGCGACGGGGCTGTCGGCCTGCTTCGCACGCACCATTCTCGGGACACGTATCTCGCCGTCGCGCAGGGCGAGTTGGGGCTCTCCCGTGGCCAGCAGGGTTGACAGGAGGCCGGAGAAGCCGTCGTTTTCGTCTCCCCCGTCACCGGCGTCGTCCGTGTCGATGCCGTCGTCGATGTCGTGGTCGATGTCGACCAGCACGATCCGGTCCGGGTTCTCGGTCTGCGCCGAGCGCACCAGGCCCCACACGGCGGCAGGGGCGGGGTCCACCTCCTCGGCGGTTCCGATGCCGGTCACCACGGCGGAGCGGGTCACCACGACCACGCGGCCGTCGCCGCCGTCCTCGTCGGCGAGCCAGGCCTGCAGCTCGCCGAGGACCTCGGAGGTCATCTCCCTTACTCTGTAGGGCTGTTCACCGTCCACGGCGGGGCAGCGCAGCACGGTGGCCTGTGTTGCGTCGCCCGTGCGGGAGGCGTCCGGACGCACGGGCACCCAGTCGATGCCGAACAGCGCGCTCCGGCCCGCGTCGAGGCTCATGCCGTCGAGCGGTCGCAGCGTCAGGGAGTCCGCCGTCAGTACGCCGCGGCCCGTCCCGTCGGAGATGCGCAGGGCGACGGCGCTGTTGCCCAGGGGGGTGATCCGGGCGCGCAGGCTTGACAGTTCGGCCGCCGCGTCCGGGTCGAGCCGGCGGACGCCGGTGAAGGAGAACGGCATGGCGGGGGTGGTCTTGAGGTCCAGGCAGTGCAGGGCGGCGTCGAGCAGGGCGGGCCGCACCGGCTCGGGCAGGGACACCTCGGCGTACAGCTCGTCGCCGTGCCGCCACAGGGACCGCAGGCCACGGAACCCGGGCCCGTACTCCAGTCCTTGCTCGGCCAGGTCGGCGTACCAGGAGGAAAGGTCCACACGCTCGGCGCCGACGGGCGGCCACGGCAGCGGGTCCTGCGTGCCGCCGGCCAGTGGTTCGGCGTCGGAAAGGGAACCGGTGGCGTGCAGCCGCCAGTCGAACTCGGGGGTGCGGGCGTGCAGGCGCAGCGGCCGGACGCCGGCGCCGTCGGCCGGCCCTGCGACGACCTGGACCTCGACCTCACCCTGCTCGGGGATCAACAGGGGTGCTTGGAAGATCAGTTCGTCCACCACTCCCCCAGCGTGAAGCGCCATCTCCAGCAGCGCGGTGCCGGGTACGACCGCCTGGCCCCGCACGCGGTGGTCGGCCAGCCACGGGTGGGTCCGCAGGGAAAGGCGGCCGGTCAGGACCGTCTGGCCGCTGTCCGCGAGTTCGACGGGTTCGTTCAGGAGCGGCCGCGGCGGCTGCAGCCAGTAGGACGTGGGCTCGAAGGCGTAGGTGGGCAGGTCCACGGCGACGGCGCCGGTGCCCTCGAAGGAGGGCCGCCAGTCCACGGGCACTCCGTGGGCGTGCAGATGGGCCATGGACAGGTGGATCTGCCGGGTGGAGTCCTCGTCGCGGCGCAGCGAACCGACCACCAGGGCGCGGCAGCCGGCGTCCTGCGCGGTCTCCTCGACGCCGAGCGCCAGGACGGGGTGCGGGCTGCACTCGACGAATGTCCGCTGCCCCTCTGCGAGGAGGCCCTCGACCACGGGGGCGAAGCGGACGGTGGTGCGCAGGTTCTCGTACCAGTACGCGGCGTCGAGACCGGCGGTGTCCAGGACCTGCCCGGTGACGGTGGAGTGGAAGGGGACGGAGCCCGGACGCGGGCTGATGCCGGCCAGGTCGTCGAGGATCCGGTCGCGGAGCCGCTCGACGTGCGCGGAGTGCGAGGCGTAGTCGACGGGGACGCGACGGGCCCGTATCTCCCGGGCCGCGCAGTGGGCGAGCAGCTCGTCCAGGGCGGCGGCGTCGCCGGAGACCACCGTGGAGCGCGCTCCGTTGACGGCGGCGACGAAGACCCGTCCCTCCCAGGGCTCCAGCAGGGCGCGGGTCGCGTCCAGCGACAGGGCGAGGGACACCATGCCGCCCTCGCCCGCGATCTCCAGGAGGGCGCGGGAGCGCAGGGCGACCACGCGGGCGCCGTCCTCCAGCGAGAGCGCGCCGATCGCGCAGGCCGCGGCGATCTCACCCTGGGAGTGGCCCACGACGGCGGACGGCACGACTCCGGCCGCGCGCCACACCTCGGCCAGCGAGACCATGACCGCCCACAGCGCGGGCTGCACCACATCGACCCTCTCCAGCGCCGACGCGTCGTCGAGGACGTCCCGCAGCGGCCGGGCGATTAGGCCGCTCAGGGCCTGCTCGCACTCGTCCATCCGCGCGGCGAACACCGGGGACGACTCGCGCAGGCCGCGGGCCATCCCGGCCCACTGGGACCCCTGGCCGGGGAACACCCACACCACGCCGGACTCGGGGAGGAGGGCGCCCTCCACGAGTGCGGGGGCCGGAACGCCGGCGGCCAGAGCGCCGAGCCCGTCCAGGAGTTCGGCGCGGTCCGCGGCGACGACGACCCCGCGGTGGTTCAGGGCGGCACGGGTCGTCAGCGTAGAGAATCCGACGTCGACCGGGCTCAGCCCGGGGCGGGCCTCGAGCCACTTCCGCAGCCGGCCGGCCTGGCGGCGCAGCGCGGTCCCGGTAGCGCCCGACACCGTCACCGGCACCACGGCCGGGGAACGGACCCCGGGTGCGGCCCCGTCGGTCTCGCCGGCCCCGTCGGTCTTCCCGGTCCCCGTGGTCGCCGTCGTCTCCTCGGCGGGCGCCTGCTCGATGATCACGTGCGCGTTGGTGCCGCTGGCCCCGAAGGCCGAAACACCGGCTCGGCGCGGACGGCCCGTCCGCGGCCACTCGCGCTGCTCGGTCAGCAGCTCCACCGCACCCGACGACCAGTCCACGTGCCGCGACGGATGCTCCACGTGCAGCGTCCGCGGCAGCACGCCGTGCCGCAGCGCCAGCACCGTCTTGATCACACCGGCCACACCGGCAGCGGCCTGGGTATGGCCGATGTTCGACTTCAACGAGCCGATCCACAGGGGCGTTTCACGGCCCTGCCCGTACGTGGCCAGCAGCGCCTGCGCCTCGATCGGGTCCCCGAGCGTGGTGCCCGTGCCGTGTGCCTCCACCGCGTCCACGTCTGAGGGCGACAGCCCGGCATCGGCCAGTGCCTGCCGGATCACCCGCTCCTGTGAGGGGCCGTTGGGTGCCGTGAGTCCGCTGGAGGCGCCGTCCTGGTTGACCGCGGAGCCCTGGATCACGGCCAGGATCCGGTGGCCGTTGCGCCGCGCGTCCGACAGACGCTCGAGGACCAGCACACCGACGCCCTCGGACCAGCCCGTGCCGTCGGCCGTGTTCGAGAACGCCTTGCACCGGCCGTCCGCCGAGAGGCCGCGCTGGCGCGAGAACTCCACGAAGGTCGTCGGAGTCGACATCACCGCCACGCCGCCGGCCAGCGCCAGCGAGCTCTCCCCCGACCGCAGCGAAGCCGCCGCCAGATGCAGCGACACCAGCGACGACGAACACGCCGTGTCCACCGTCACGGCGGGCCCCTCGAACCCGAACGTGTACGAGACACGGCCGGACGCCACGCTCGGCAGACTGCCGGTGAGCAACTGCCCCTCGAAGCCGCCCGTGCCCTGCCCGAGGCGCGAGGCGTAGTCGCTGTACATGACGCCCGTGAAGACGCCGGTGCGGCTCCCGCGCAGCGAGGGCGGGGCGATGCCCGCGCGCTCCAGCGCCTCCCAGGAGGCCTGGAGCAGCAGCCGCTGCTGCGGGTCGGTCGCCATGGCCTCCCGGGGGGACATCCCGAAGAACCCGGCGTCGAACTCCGCCGCGTCGTACAGGAATCCGCCCTGCCGCGTGTAGCTCGTGCCAGGCTGCTCCGGGTTCGGGTCGTACAGGCCCTCCAGGTCCCAGCCGCGGTTCGCGGGGAACTCCGACACGGCGTCCACGCCGTCGACGGCCAGCCGGAACAACTCCTCGGGCGACGTGACGCCGCCGGGCAACCGGCACGCCATGCCCACGATCGCGACCGGCTCGTGGCTCGACGGCCCCGCCTGCGCTTCGGCCAGCCTCTGGCGAGTGTCACGCAGCTCGGTGGTGACCCGCTTGAGGTAGTCGAGCAGCTTCCCGTCGCTCATGTTTCAGGGCCTTCCCAGCTCATCGTCGATCAGAGAAAAGAGTTCGTCCGCGTCGGCCGCGGCAATCTGCTCGTCATGCGGCACCTCCACCGGGTCGGCAGGCTCCGGTCCGACGGCCACCGCCCCCAGGAGCTCCAGCAGGCGGTCGGTGACGGCGGCGCGCAGTCCGTCGTCACCGACGCCGGTCACGCTGTGCGCGAGCCGGTCCAGGTCGGCGAGGACCGGGGGTCCGGCCGGGGGCGGCTGCGGTGTGTGCGGGGCCGCGGGTGGCC
>NZ_JTHL01000001.1:41539-44589 GCF_000818195.1 Streptomyces sp. 150FB
GGCCCGGCCGCTGCGGCTGACGAGGAGCAGGTGGCGTACACCGTGACCGGTCACGAGGCGACGGGCCACGACGGCGCCGAGCCCGCCGGTTCCGCCGGTGATCAGCACGGTGCCCGCGGGATCGATGACCGGACGGGCCGGGTCGGGCGCGGGGACGGAGCCGCGGGCGAGCCGGGGCACGAACAACTTTCCTTTGCGCAGCGCGACTTGGGGCTCACCGAGTGCCATCGCGCGGGCCAGCTCTTCGGCGTCCGGTCCGGCGGCGCAATCCGCGCCCGTGTCCGTGCCCGTGTCCGATCCCGTCTCGGTGTCAGTGTCGGTGTCCACCAGCACGATTCGGCCGGGGTGTTCGGTCTGGGTGGGCCGCAGCAGCCCCCACACGGTCGCGGCCGCGAGGTCGACGTCGGCGCCGGGCTCCACGACCACCGCACGCCGGGTGACGACGGTCAGGCGTGAGGAGCCTTCGCCGTTCTCCTCCAGCCACTTGCGTACGTGGTGCAGCACGTACTCGGCGGTCTCGTGGACGGCCGTGGGCACGTCCACGTCGCCCGGCCTGACGGGCAGCACCGCCGTCGCGGGGTCCGGGCGCCGCGCAGCGCCGGGCGCGGCGGCCTCACGCCACTCCACCTGGAAGAGCTTGGGATCGGTGCGCCGGGCGTCCAGGGGCCGCAGGGTGAGCGAGTCGACGCGGAGCACCTCGACCCCGCTGTCGTCGGCGACGTCCAGGGCGGCCCTGCCCTCGCCCAGCAGCGAGATCCGCACCCGCAGCCGGGATGCGCCCCTGCGCGCGAGGCGGACACCGGCCCAGGAGAACGGCACCATCGTGCCGGGCTGTTCCAGGACCAGCGGGTGCAGCACCGCGTCGAGGAGCGCCGGGTGCACGCCGAACGGCCCCGGCTCGTCGCGCAGCGCCACCTCGGCGAGCAGGTCGTCGCCGTTCCTCCAGACGTGCTCCAGGTTGCGGAAGGCGGGGCCGTACTCCAGGCCGCGCCCGGCGAGTTCGTCGTACCAGGCCGTGCGGTCCTGCGGTGTGGCGTCGGGCGGCGGCCATGCCTGCGTCACGACACCCGCGTCCGCGGTCCCGGCGGCGGCGCGGACCACACCCGTGGCGTGGAGCTGCCAGGCCTCGTCGGCGGCGCCGAGGACGCGGCCGTGGATGCGGACCGCCCGCCGGCCCGCGTCGTCCGGCGCCGCCGCCGTCAACTGGACCTCGACCTCGTCGCGCTCCGGCACCACCAGCGGTGTGTGCAGCGTCAGTTCGTCGACGGTGTCGCCGACACGCAGCACCATGTCGAGCAGGGCGGTGCCGGGGACCACGGCCCTGCCGAGCACACGGTGGTCGGTCAGCCAGGGCCGCGACCTCAGCGAGAGGCGCTCCGTCAGGACGGTACCCGCGCCCTCGGCGAGTTCCACGGCGTTCCCGAGGAGCGGCTGGTCGGCCGTGGCGTCGAGCCAGTGGCGCGTGCGCTGGAAGGCGTACGTCGGCAGGTCGGCCCGGCGCCCGGCGGCGAACAGCCGCTCCCAGTCGACGCCGACGCCGCGCGTCCAGACCTCGGCGACCGAGGCCAGGAACCGGACGGGGCCGCCCTCGTCGCGGCGCAGCGATCCGCAGACCGCTGCGGCCGGCGCCGCGCCGCCGCTCTCCAGGATCTCCTGGATGCTCATGGTGAGCACCGGGTGGGGGCTGACCTCGATGAACGTGTCGTGGCCCTGCTCGGCGAGGGCGGCCACGGCGGAGTGGAAGTGCACGGTCTGGCGCAGGTTGCGGTACCAGTATCCGGCGTCCGCCAGGCCCTCGCCCAGCCAGTCGCCCTCCACGGTCGAGTAGAAGGGAACCTGGGCGGGCCCGGGGCTCAAGTCCGCCAGATCCGTGGCCAGTTGCTCCTCGATGCGCTCCACGTGGGAGGTGTGCGAGGCGTAGTCCACCGGGACCATGCGCGCCCGCACGCCCTCCGCCCGGCAGGCGGCGTGCAGTTCGTCGAGCGCCTCGGGGTCGCCGGCCACCACGGTGGCGGTAGGGCCGTTCAGCGCGGCCACCGCGAGCCGGTCCTCCCAGCGCTCAAGGCGGGACTCGGCCTGTGCCGCGGGCAGCGCCACGGACATCATCGCGCCGTGCCCGGCCAGGTCCCGCGCGATGGCCCGGGAGCGGAGCGCGACCACGCGGGCCGCGTCGCGCAGCGACAGGGCGCCGGCCACGCAGGCGGCCGCGATCTCGCCCTGGGAGTGGCCCACGACGGCGGACGGTTCGACGCCGTACGAGCGCCACAGCGCCGCGAGCGACACCATGACCGCCCAGGAGACGGGCTGGACCACGTCGACCCGCTCCAGGGTCGGGGCGTCCGCGGCCTGCCGCAGCACGCCCTCCAGGTCCCAGTTGGCGAACTCCACGAGCGCCGCGGCGCAGGACCGCAGCCGCTCGGCGAACACCGGCTCCGCGTCGAGCAGTTCCACGGCCATGCCGGCCCACTGCGAGCCCTGGCCGGGGAAGACGAAGACCACGCGGCCGCCGGTCGCCCGTGCCGTCCCCGCCACCGAGCGCGGTGCCTTCGGTGCGTCCTGGACCAGCGCGTCGAGTCCGGCCAGCAGGTCGGCGCGGTCGGTGGCCACGACGGCGGCCCGGTGCTCGAACCGCGTGCGCGAGGTGGCCAGCGACCGGCCGACGTCGAGCGGGCGCAGGTCCGCGTGGGACGAAAGGTGGTCCCGCAGCCGCGCGGCCTGGTCGACCAGCGCGGCCCTGGTCCTGGCTGACACGAGGACCGGTACGGGGAGCGAGGCGTTCGCCAACGCCCCGGCTTCCAGCGCCGGTCGGGAGTCTCCGGGACCCTGCTCGATGATCACATGCGCGTTGGTGCCGCTGATCCCGAACGACGACACCGCGGCCCGGCGGGGACGGCCGGTCTCCGGCCACCGGCGCTGCTCCGTCAGCAGTTCCACCGCGCCCGACGACCAGTCCACGTGCCGGGAGGGACGCTCCACGTGCAAGGTCCGCGGCAGCACACCGTGCCGCAGCGCCAGCACCGTCTTGATCACACCCGCCACGCCTGCGGCGG
>NZ_JTHL01000001.1:44929-52135 GCF_000818195.1 Streptomyces sp. 150FB
CCCCGCCACGCCTGCGGCGGCCTGCGTATGCCCGATGTTCGACTTCAACGACCCGAGCCACAGCGGCAGTTCGGCGTCCCGGCCCTGTCCGTACGTCGCCAGGAGCGCCCGCGCCTCGATGGGGTCGCCCAGCGTCGTTCCCGTCCCGTGCGCCTCCACGGCGTCCACGTCCGACGTCGACAGGCCCGCCTGCGCCAACGCGTCGCGGATCACCCGCTCCTGCGAGGGGCCGTTCGGGGCAGAGAGCCCGTTGGACGCGCCGTCCTGGTTGATGGCGGAGCCGCGCAGGACGGCCAGGACCTGGTGGCCGTTGCGGCGCGCGTCCGACAGGCGCTCCAGGACCAGCACACCGACGCCCTCCGACCAGCCCGTGCCGTCGGCCGTGTCCGAGAACGCCTTGCACCGGCCGTCCGCCGAGAGGCCGTTCTGGCGGGAGAACTCCACGAACATCCCGGGTGTGGACATCACTTCGGCCCCGCCCGCCAGGGCCAGCGAGCTCTCCCCCGACCGCAGCGAAGCCGCCGCCAGATGCAGCGACACCAGCGACGACGAACACGCCGTGTCCACCGTCACCGCGGGGCCCTCGAACCCGAAGGTGTAGGCGATACGGCCGGAGGCCACACTCGGTAGACCGCCGGTCAGGGCGTAGCCGCCGAAGCTGTCGGGCACCTCGTGCAGCGGAGGGACGTACGACTGGTCGGATACGCCCATGAAGACGGCCGTCCGGCTGTGGCGCAGGGACTCGGGGTCGATCCCGGAGCGCTCAAGGGCCTCCCACGAGGCTTCGAGGAGCAGCCGCTGCTGCGGGTCCATCGCGCGGGCCTCGCGCGGGCTGATCCGGAAGAAGTCGGCGTCGAAGTCCGGTGCGTCGTAGAGGAATCCGCCGCTGCGAACCTGGCCGGTCGCCTCCGGCGCCACGTCCCAGCCTCGGTCCTCGGGAAACGGCGAGATCGCGTCCACCCCGTCGCGGACCAGCCTCCACAGATCCTCGGGGGAGCTCACACCGCCGGGCAGCCGACAGCTCATGCCCACGATCGCGACCAAGTCGCCGTCCGGTGCGGGGCCCTGGGCGGGCCCGGGGGTGTCCGGGGCGTCTCCCGCGAGTTCCTCGGTGAGGTGGCGCAGGAGCGCGGCCGGGGTGGGGTGGTCGTAGACGAGCGTGGTGGCGAGCCGCAGTCCGGTCGCCTGGCTCAGCCGGGTGCTGAGCTCCACCGCGGTGACCGAGTCGAAACCGGTCTCCTTGAATGTGCGGTCCGCCGCGACCGTCCGCGGGTCGGTGTGCCCGAGGACGGCCGCCGCCTGGGAGTGGATCAGTGTGCGCAGATCCTGCTCCCCCATGGCGGGGGCCTCGGCGCCGGCGGCGTCCTGGGGTGAGGCGGGCGCCGGTGCGGCCGCCTCCCGCACGGGAAACGCGGTTGCCTCGGCGGCGATCCAGTGGGTGCTGCGCTGGAAGGCGTAGGTGGGCAGCTCCACGGCGCCGGCGCCGGTGTCCTCGAACACCGGCCGCCAGTCCACGGTGACGCCCCGCACGTGCAGCGCGGCCAGGGACAGGAGCAGCCTCCGCAGGCCGTCCTCGGCACGCCGCAGCGTGCCCTGCACCACCGTGCCGGCGGCGCCCTGAACGGTGTCGACGGTGGCCTGGACGGCCATCGTCAGCACGGGGTGCGGGCTGGCCTCCACGAATACCCGGTGGCCGTCCAGGGCCAGGGCCCGTACGGCGTCTTCGAGGCGTACCGGTTCGCGCAGGTTCCGGTACCAGTACGCGGCGTCCAGGCGGGACGTGTCGAGTCGGCCGCCGGTGACGGTGGAGTAGAAGGCGACATGGCTGTCCTGGGTGGTGACATGCGCGGCCGCCTGCAGGACCTCGTCGCGGATCTCCGCCACGTGCGGCGAGTGCGAGGCGTAGTCGATGGGGACGCGTCGGGCGCGGACGTCACGGGCGCGGCAGTCGGCCAGCACCGCGTCCACCGCGTCGACCGGGCCGGAGACGACGACCGCCTTCGGGCCGTTCACGGCGCCGATCGAGACCCGCTCCCAGACACCGTCCTCGATGGCCGCCCCGACGTCCGCCGCCGTCATCTCGACGAGCGCCATGGCGCCCCGGCCGGAGAGCCGGTCGGCGATGACACGGCTGCGCTCGGCCATGAGCCGCATGCCGTCCGCCACGGGCATGATCCCCGCCGCGCAGGCGGCCGTGATCTCACCCTGGGAGTGGCCGACCACGGCGGCAGGGACGACTCCGGCCGCGCGCCACACCTCGGCCAGGGACACCTGCACCGCGAACAGCGCGGGCTGCATCACGTCCATGCGCAGCAGCGCGTCCTCGTCGGCGAGCGCGTCCCGCAGCGACCACTCCACCAGGTCGTCGAGCAGCCGCGCGCACGTGTCCATCCGCGCGGCGAAGACCGGCAGGGAGTCCCACAGGTCCAGGGCCATGCCGGCCCACTGCGGGCCCTGTCCGGGGAATGCCCACACGACGCCGGACGCGGAACCCGCCGCGCCCTCCACCACGTGGGGCGACGGCTCGCCCGCGGCGAGGGCGGCCAGCCCGTCCAGGAGCGCGGCGCGGTCCGCGGCGACGACGACACCGCGGTGCGCGAACACCGACCGGGTGGTCGCCGCCGCGTATCCGACGTCCACAGGACGCAGGTCCAGGTCGGCCTCCACGCGCGCGTGGAGCTGTCGTGCCTGCGCCCGCAGCGCGGCCCTGCTGCTGCCCGACACCACGACGGGCACCGCACGCGGCCCGGCCTGTGCGCGGCCTTGGTCCTGGGCGGGCGCGGCGGGGGCCTCACCGACCACCACGTGGCAGTTGGTGCCGCCCACGCCGAACGAGCTGACGCCCGCGAGCCGCGGGCCCCGAGGCCAGGGCCCTGCCGTGTCGTTGACCCGGAGCTTGAGCCGGTCCATGGGGATCGCCGGGTTGGGCTCGGCGTAGTTGAGGCTGGACGGCAGGGTTCCGTTCCGCAGCGAGAGGGCGACCTTGATCAGCCCGATCACGCCCGCTGCGCCGTCCAGATGCCCGATGTTGGTCTTCACCGAGCCGACGAGGAGCGGCTCCGTGTCGGGCCTGTTCCGGCCGAGCACGGCTCCCAGCGCCGCCGCCTCAATCGGGTCGCCCGCTCGCGTGCCGGTGCCGTGCAGCTCGACGTACCGCACCCGGGCCGGTTCCGCGGACGCCTGGGCGTAGGCGCTGTGCAGGAGTTCCTGCTGGGCCTCGCCGTCGGGGACGGTGAGGCCCTCGCCGCCGCCGTCGTTGTTGACGGCGCTGCCGAGCAGGACGCAGTGGACGGTGTCGCCGTCGGCGACGGCGTCGGTCAGGCGCTTGAGGACGACCATCCCGCCGCCCTCGCCGCGCACCGTGCCGTTGGCGCGCGCGTCGAAGGTGTAGCAGCGCCCGTCCGGGGACAGGGCGCCCGCCCTCGCGAAGGCGAGCGTGCCGTGCGGCGCCAGATTCAGGTGGACGCCGCCGGCCAGGGCCAGCGTGGCGGCGCCGGACAGCAGGCTCTCGCAGGCCAGGTGGACGGCGACCAGGGACGAGGACTGCGCCGCATCCACGGTGAGGCTGGGACCGCGCAGGCCGAGCTGGTAGGACACGCGGTTGGCGATCACTGCGCGGCTCAGGCCCGCCATCGAGTGGTGGGACACGGCGTCCCCGCCATGCCGGTGGACCAGCGTGGCGTAGTCGTCGCCGGTGGCCCCGAGGAACACCGCGGCCCTGCGGCCGCGCAGGGTCTGCGGCACGATGGCGGCGTGTTCGAGTGCCGTCCAGCTCAGCTCGAGGGCCAGGCGCTGGCGCGGGTCCATCGCCTCGGCCTCACGCGGCGAGATGCCGAAGAAGCCGCTGTCGAAGTCGGCGACGCGGTCCAGGAATCCGCCGCGGCGCACGCCTTCGAAGCCGGGTGCGTCGTCGGGGATCGCGTCGAGGGCCCACCGCCCGGCCGGTACTTCGGTGATCGCGTCCACGCCGTCGCGCAGCAACTCCCAGAACGCGTCGAGGTCATCGGCGCCCGGGACCCTGCAGGACAGACCGACGACGGCGACCGCACGCCCGGCCTGGTCACTCGTGGACATGTCTGCTTCCCCTTCAGGCCGTACCTGTTCCGGGTGGTGCGGGTGACTCGTCATGCGGTCGGGTCCGCGTCGGGGGTTGCGTGCGCCCGCGCCCGCAGCCGGGCCAGCTCCGCCGCGGGGTCCGCCGCGATCTCCCGCAGCAGCAGCTCGTACGTCCGCGCCATCCGCTCAGCGGTGTCCCGCGTGAACAGGTCGGTGCTGTATTCCAGTTGGCCCCGCAGTCCGGAGTCCGTCTCCAGGACGGTCAGGTTGAGGTCGTACTTCGCCGGACCGGGGTCCGCGGCGACGGGGCTCACCGCCAGGTCCGCCGCTTCGCCCTCGCCGGCGGCTGCGGCCGGGTTCGGCACCAGGTTGAACATCACCTGGAACAGTGGGGAGTACGATGGATCGGCCTCCGGCACCAAGTCCCCGGCCAGTTCGGCGAAGGGCAGGTCCTTGTGTTCGTGGGCCTCCCCCGTGACCTGCCTGGTCTGGGCGAGGAGGTCGGTGAAGACACGGTCCGGTGCGACACCGAGGCGGATCACCACCGTGTTGACGAAGTAGCCGACCACTTGCTCCAGTTCGGCTCGCGGCCGGTTGGTGACGGGCGAGCCGATGGCCAGCTCGCGGTCGTCCGCGTGACCGCCCAGGAGCACGGCGAACGCCGACAGCAGGGTCATGTACAGTGTCACGTCGCGTTCCTGGCCCAGCCGCTTGAGCCGCGCGAGCACGGACTGCGGGACATCGAACGCGACCTTGGCGCCCTGATAGGACTTCACCGGCCGACGCGGGTGGTCGGTGCGCAGCGGCAGACAGGCGGGCAGGCCGTCCAACTGGCGCTTCCAGTAATCGCGTTGGCGGTCGAGCAGCACACCGTCCAGCACTTCGCGCTGCCAGCGGGCGTAGTCGGCGTACTGGAGCGGCAGTTCCGGCAGCTCCGGCAGCCCGCCCCGGCTCGACGCGCCGTACAGGACCATGAGTTCGCTCAGCACGATGGTCAGCGACCAACCGTCGAAGACACCCCAGGGGCGGGTGAGCACGACGACGTGCTCGTCGTCCGCGACCGGCACCAGGTGGATCCGGACCGCGTACGGTCCCTCCGGCACGAAGGGGCGGGCGCGTTCGTCCCGCAGCCACTCGGCGAGGGCATCCTCCCCGGAGACCGGCTCGGTGACGGTCGCCTCGAAGCCGGTGGCGTTGTTGACGCGCTGCACGACGTTCCCGTCGCGGCGTACGTAGCCGGTGCGCAGCACCGCGTGTCGTGCGACAAGGGCCTGGACGGCGCGCGCGAAGGCGTCGCGGTCGAGGCGTCCCGTCAGCCGGTGGGCCATCTGCGCATTGTCGTACGAGGCCTCCAGGTGCTCCGGGTGGCCGAGGAACCACAGGTCGTTCTGCTGGAGCGAGAGCGGTACCTCTTCGCCTTCCCCGACGGGCACGGCCGGCACGAGCGGCACGGCTTCGGCGGCGGACGGCTCCTCCTCCATCGCCGCGGCCATCTCGGTCACGGTGGCGCCCGTGAGGATCAACTGCAGCGGCAGCTCGCGGCCCGTCTCCTGGCGCACACGCAGGTTGAGCCGCACGGCCAGGAGGGAGTGCCCGCCGAGCGCGAAGAAGCTGTCCTCCATGCCGACACGGCTGACCGCGAGCACCTCCTCGAGGACGCGGCACAGGGTCCGCTGGGCCTCGGTGCGCGGCGCGGCGTAGGCCTCCTTGGCCACAGCGCCCTCGTCCGGGGCGGGCAGCGCCCGCTTGTCGACCTTTCCGTTGGGGGTGATGGGCAGCTCTTCGAGGAGCATGAACACGCTGGGCAGCATGTACTGCGGCAGCCGCGCGGACAGGTGCTCCTTGAGCGTGCGGGCCACCGAGGGACCCAGGTCGCCGATCCGCGGGAAGTTCGCCAGATGCGCCTGGCGGTAGGGGGCGCGGGCCCGGACCGGCGGCAGAGCGTCCCGGCCGAAGACCAGATCGAGGCCGTCCAACCGGTCCTGCGACCAGGTGGCCGCCACCCGGTAGCCGAGCTCTTCCGCACGCAGCAATGCGGCCTCCAACTCCCCCACTTCGTCGGTGACTTGTTCCGCGAGTCGGACGCCACCGGGAAGCGGGTCGACTTCGTGGGAGGACGACCAGCGGGTCAGTCCCTCACTGACGCGTACGTCGTCGGCGACCCGGGGGTTGCGCACGCCGCTGACACCGAAGCGGTCCGGGGCGCCGTTCTCCAGGAGGGCGCGCAGATGGTCCGCGGTGTCGGCCTCCAGCCACGTCAGGGGCTCGACGGGGGCAGCCGTCCCCTTGGTCAGGACGACGTCGTAGCGGTAGGCGGACATCTCGTTGTCCTCGACGCCGCGCTTGGCCATGAGGTCGTAGCCGCCCAGCTCGGGGAAGCGCTCCGCGAGGCGGTCGAAGTAGGTGGGGCTCAGGAGCAGTTCGCTCTCCTGCCGGCGGCGGCGACGCACCTGTTCGACGAGCGCCCCGACCGTGGTGCGGCCTGCGGCGCGGCTGCGTTCGACCGCGCCCAGGTGGGCTGGGAGCAAGTCGAGGTTGCGTACGTCGCCGATGAAGATGCGGCCGCCGTCCTCCAGAAGCGGCAGCATCCGGGCGATCGCCTCCTCCAGGTAGACCCGGTTCGGGAAGTACTGCGCAACGGAGTTGAGCACGATCGTGTCGAAGGTCCGCCGGGCAAGCCGGCCCACCGACAGTGCGTCTCCCTGCTCCAGGGTGACGTGGCTCCAGCCGCGGCGTTCCACACCCCGGCGGACATCGGCGAGCGCCGAGGCGGACAGATCGAAGGCGTGCACCGACTCGCAGGCGTCCGCGTAGCGGAACAGGAGCAGGCCGGTGCCGCAGCCGATCTCCAGCAGGCGCCGCGGCCGCATCTCGGCGATGCGCCGGACGGTGCCGTCGATCCACTCGAGCATGCCTGCTTCGGGCACGGGTATGCCGGTGTAACTGCTGTCCCAGCCCGCCAGGTTGAGGTCGTCGGCGGCAACGTCGCCGGTCCCGGCGTACTGGTCCTCGAAGACCCGCTGCCACTGATCCAGGAGTGTGGCGTTCTGTTCGCGGGCGGCGTCGTCGAGCCACTGCGGCGTCGGGCTCACGTAGGCGACGAGCGCACGGCTGTCGTCGGAGCCGTGCGGGACGACGACGCCGTGGGAG
>NZ_JTHL01000001.1:53834-56211 GCF_000818195.1 Streptomyces sp. 150FB
ATCCGCCCGCACATCCACCACCCGGACACCGGCCACATCCAGCCCATCCGGAATCACCCCATCAACCAGCAGCACCTCAGACCCGCAGTCACCCAACACATGCTTGAGTCGCTCCGCAGGAGCCGCCGGATCCAGCGGCACATAACCACCACCCGCCTTCAAAACAGCCAGCACACTCACCACAATGTGCTCACTGCGCGGCAGACACACTGCCACCAACGTCCCGCGTCCAACGCCGAGTTCACGCAGATAACGTGCCAAACGGTTGGCCCGCGCGTTCAACTCGCCATACGACAACGAACAGCCCTCGAACTCCACCGCCACCGCACCCGGCGAACCCGCCACCACCCCCTCGAACCACTCATGCACACACCACTCCCGCACCACCAACTCCGCCGGAACCTCATTCCACTCCCCCACCACCCGCCGACGCTCCCCAGCGGGCAGGACGTCGATGTCAAGGGCCTTGGTGCCGCTGCCGTCGTCCTCCGCGAGCGCGCCGACGATGCCGGACAGCGCCGCTTCGACGTATCCGACGAGCGCCTCGCACTCCACGGAGTCGTCCACGCGGACGTGCAGGGCGAGTTCGCTGCCGAAGTCGTCGAGCGAGACCACCAGGGGGTAGTTGATCGCGTCTGCCTCCGCAAGCCATTGGATGCCCTGGCCCGCGACGGCGGATCCGGTCGCGTCGCCGTGCCCCGGCTCGAAGTGCCGGACGTTGATCACCGCGCTGAACAGCGGGGTGTCGGCCTCCAGGCCGCTGCAGCGCTGGGCCAGGCTCAGCGCGCTCTGCTCGCGGACGATCAGCTCTTTGAGGCCGGCGTCGACGTCCGCGACGAGGTCCTGGACGGTCCGGTCCGCGAGGCGTACCCGCAGCGGCAGCGTGTTGATGAAGTTCCCGAGCATTCCCTCCACGCCGGGCACGCCCTGCAGCCGTCCCGACATCACGGTGCCGAACACGACGTCGTCGCTCCCGGCGGCCGCGGCCGTGACGCACGCCCATGCGGCGTGGAACAGGCAGGCGGGGCTGATGTGCAGCCGCTTGGCCTGCGCGCGCACTTCGGCGGTGAGGTCGGACGGCAGGGCGCGGCGGAGCTGCGGGTTCCGGTGGCCGTCGCCGTGCACATCCGTCAGGCCGAACGGCGTGGTCGGCTCGGTGACGTCGCCGAGCATCGCCCGGAAGTGGGCCTCCCCGTCGTCCGCCGTCGTCTGGCGCAGGGTGTGGGCGACGAAGTCGCGGTAGGGGGCGGGGGCCTTGAGCAGCGCGGCGCGGCCCGCCATGTGGGTGGCCAGTTCCTGCAGGACGAGCCGCAGGGTGGTGGCGTCCTCGATGAGGTGGTGCGCGCTCAGGAGCAGATAGTGCCGCTCGGAGCGCGGGTCCTCGGCGATGAGCAGCCGCAGCAGGGGGGCCCGGTCGACCCGCATACGCCGGGGGCTGTCCAGCAGGGCACGCGCCTGCTGCTCGGCGTCCGTGCCGGCGTCGAGGCGCGTCCGCTCGACTGTCAGACGTGCGGTGCGGTGCACGACCTGCACGGGCTCGGGCAGGTCGTCGGTGAGCACTGCGGTGCGCAGCACGTCGTGCCGGTCGATCAGCGCCTGTAGCGCCCGCGTGAACGAGGCGGACACCTTCTCGTCGTCGGCGGCGAGGAGGACGGAGACCAGGTAGGGGTCGTTGTCCGGGTCGAGAAGGTGGTGGAAGAGGATGCCCTCCTGCGCGGGCGCCAGCGGGTAGACGTCCTGGACGTTGGGCGAGCCGCCGGGCACGGTGGCGACGACGGTGTCGATCTGCTCCTGGGTCAGCTCGACCAGGGGCAGCATGTCCGGGGTGACGCGCGCGCAGCCCAGGGGGATCAGATTCGGCGGGACGCTGTCGTTGGTAACTGCGGCCGGCGTCCCGTCGATCTCCTCCGCGAGGCGGGCCAGCGTCGGGCTGCTGAACACGCTGCGCACCGAGACCTCGCAGCCCAGCTCCTTCAGCCTGGCCACCAGGACCGTGATGAGCAGCGAATGGCCGCCGAGCTCGAAGAAGTTGTCGTTGACGCCGACGCGGGCCTCGTCGAAGCCGAGAAGCTCCGCCCAGACCGCGGCGAGCGCCCGCTCGGTGGGGGTGCTCGGTGCCACGTACTCGCGCTGGGCGTAGGCGTCGATGCCAGGGGCGGGCAACGCCTTGCGGTCGAGCTTGCCGTTGGTGGTCAACGGCAGGGTGTCCAGGGCGATGTAGGCGCTGGGGACCATGTACTCGGGGAGCGTGCGCTCGACGTGCCGATCGAGTTCGGTACGGAAGTCCGTCGCGGCATGCCCGTCCTCCAGGACGACGTACGCCACGAGCTGCTTGTTGTCCGGCTGGTCCTCGCGGGCCATGACCACGCAGGAGCGG
>NZ_JTHL01000001.1:56236-57158 GCF_000818195.1 Streptomyces sp. 150FB
ACTGCTTCGTGCCTGGCGAGGGCGGCTTCGATCTCACCGAGTTCGATGCGGAAGCCGCGGACCTTGACCTGATCGTCGTTGCGCCCCAGATACTCAAGAGACCCGTCCGGCAACTGACGCACCAAGTCACCCGTCTTGTACATCCGCGCATCCGCCCGGCCACAGAACGGATCCGGCACAAACCGCTCCGCCGTCAGCCCAGGACGATTCAGATAACCCCGCGCCACACCCCCGCCACCCACATACAACTCACCCACAACGCCCAGAGGAACCGGCCGCCCCGCCCGTCCAGCACATAAACCCGCAGGTCCGGAATACGGTGACCGATCGGACTGACCGAACCCTCTGTGTCCCCTTCCGCCAGCTCCCGATACGTCACATGGACCGTCGTCTCGGTGATCCCATACATATTCACCAAACGCGTCCCACGATTGACCCCACGCCGCATCCACGGCCTCAACGCCGCGACATCCAACGCCTCCCCACCAAAGACCACCACCCGCAGCCCGTGCCCGACTCCGCCCTCCCCCTGAGCCGCGATCAACTGCCGAAACGCACTCGGCGTCTGACTCAACACCGTCACCCCGGCCGAACACACCAACTCATAAAACTCACGAGGACTGCGCGTCACCGCCTGCGGCACCACCACCAGCCGCCCCCCATACAACAACGCACCCCACATCTCCCACACCGAAAAATCGAACGCGAAAGAATGGAACAACGTCCACACATCCCCGCCCCCAAACCCGAACCAGCCCTCCGTCGCCGAAAACAAACGCGTCACATTCCGGTGCTCGACCATCACCCCCTTCGGCGTCCCCGTCGACCCCGACGTATAAATCACATACGCCAGATCACCCGAAACAGAACCAACCTCAGCCCGACCCAGATCCCCACCCGGCAACCCGGCCCACACACCAGC
>NZ_JTHL01000001.1:58316-60702 GCF_000818195.1 Streptomyces sp. 150FB
GTCCGCCCGCACATCCACCACCGGAATACCAGCCGTGTCCAGCCCGTCCGGAATCACCCCATCAACCAACAGCACCTCAGGCCCACTGTCACGCAGCACATGCCTCAGTCGCTCCGCAGGAGCCGCGGGATCCAGCGGCACATAACCACCACCCGCCTTCAAAACAGCCAGCACACTTACCACAATGTGCTCACTGCGCGGCAGACACACTGCCACCAACGTCCCACGCCCGACGCCGAGTTCACGCAGATGACGTGCCAGACGATTGGCCCGCGCGTTCAACTCGCCATACGACAGCGAACACCCCTCGAACTCCACCGCCACCGCACCCGGCGAACCCGCCACCACCCCCTCGAACCACTCATGCACACACCACTCCTCCGCCACCAACCCCGCCGGAACCTCATTCCACTCCCCCACCAACCGCCGACGCTCCCCAGCAGGCAGATCGGTGAGCCGGGAGATCTTCTCCTGCGGCTCGGCGGCAATGCAGGCGAGCAGGTTGGTGTAGTGGCGCACGAAGCGCCGGATGGTCTCGGCGTCGAACAGGTCGGTGTTGTACTCGATGAAGCCGGCGAGCCCGTCCGGGGTCTCGCGCAGGTCGAGGGTGAGGTCGAACTTGGTGGCCTCGACGTCGAAGTCGACGGGGAGGAGCTCCAGTTCGCCCAGCCTGGTCTCCTCGGCGGTCTGTGCCTCCTGGAGCACGAACATGTTCTGGAAGACCGGCGAGTGGCTGAGGCTGCGCTCCGGGCGCAGGGCGTCCACGACGGCCTCGAAGGGGACGTCCTGGTGCTCGTACGCCTCCAGCGCCCGCTGCTTGACCTGGGCGAGGAGCGCGGGAAAGGTCGGATCGCCGGAGAGATCGGTGCGCATCACCAGGGTGTTGGCGAAGAAGCCGATGAGCCCCTCGAACTCGGTGCGGCCGCGGTTCGCCACCACCGTGCCGACGGCGACGTCGGTCTGCTGGGTGTAGCGGTGCAGCAGGGCGCAGTAGGCGGCGAACAGTGTCATGTAGAGCGTGGCGTCGTGCCGGGCGCCGACCTCCCGCAGGGCGTCGAGGAGTTCGGCCGGGCAGCGGAAGGTCTCGCGCGCGCCGTTGTACGTCTTGACCGGCGGGCGCTCACGGTCCGTGGGCAGGGACAGCCGCGGATCGACTCCGGCGAGCCGGTCGCGCCAGTACGCCACCTGCGCCTCCCGCACACCGTCGTCGAGCCACTCGCGCTGCCAGTTCGCGTAGTCCGGATACTGGATCGGCAGCGGTTCCAGCGGCGAGGGACGGCCCGCGCGCAGCGCGTCGTAGAGGGCGACGAGGTCGTGGTGGAGGACGCCGATCGACCAGCCGTCGGAGACGCCGTGGTGCATCGTGACCAGCAGGACGTGCTCCTGGTCGGACTGGCGCAGCAGCCGGGCCCGGATCAGCGTGTCGTGCTCCAGGTCGAAGGGAGCGGCGGCCTCCTGCGCGCAGATGCGGGGCAGCTCGGCGGGGTCGGCGAGCTCCTCCTGCCGGACTTCGAAGTCCGCGCCGTCGCCGACGTGTTGGTACGGGACGCCGTCGTGCTCCACGAAGCGGGTGCGCAGGGCCTCGTGCCGCCGCACCACCTCGCGCAGCGCGCCCACCAGGGCGGGGCGGTCGAGGTTCCCGCACAGCCGCACCGCCATCGGGATGTTGTACGCCGAGCCCGCTCCGTCCAACTGGGCGAGGAACCAGAGGCGTTGCTGGGTGAAGGAGAGCGGCACGGGCTGGTCCGGGCGGCGCGTCGGCAACGGGACGACGTCGAACGCGGAGAGATCGAGTACGGAGAGGTCGACGCCCTGCTTCTCGAGCAGCGTCATCAGGGCGCGTCGTCGCTTGGGCGGCAGCGATCGGATCCTGTGTACGAGGTCCCGCGTGCCCGGCTCATTGGTGATGGTCATCGTCGTCCTGTCTGCTTACTTCGCGATGTCCAGTGCGTCGAGCTCCGCGTCGCTCATGGCTTCGACGAGGGCGATGCCCTCAAGAATCGCCTTCACGTCGAGGACTGCGGTGGATCCGACGGGGGTACGGCGCTCCAGCTCGGCGGCCATGTCGGCCAGGCGAGGCGCTTCGAAGAGCGCCTGGAGCGGGAGCTCCGCTCCCGTCCGCCGCTTGAGCAGGTTGATCAGCCGGGTCGCCAGCAGCGAATTGCCACCCAGGGAAAGGAAGTTGCTCGTCGGCTTGAGGTCGTCGGCGTCGATGCCGAGAAGCTCCGACCAGGCGGCGAGCAGGGTCTGCTCGGCGTCGGTGAGGGTCGGGGCCGGCTGTCGCGCGGAGCGGTCGGTGGCGGTCTCGTGTGCGGCGCCCGCGGCACCGTCGGGCGGCACCGCCGCGGAGGGCGTGTGATCCGCGTCGGCCCGTACGGGAGCCGCG
>NZ_JTHL01000001.1:61070-106322 GCF_000818195.1 Streptomyces sp. 150FB
CTCCCGGCCGACGCCCGACCCAGTGCCGCCCCGGCACGAAGGCCGTCGGCGGAAGCGGCGCCAGGCGGCGGTGCCCGTCGTGGAGTCCGTCCCACGGCACGTCGGCCCCGCGCACCCACAGCTCGGCGAGGTGCTCCAGCGCGCGGTCCACGACGAGGCCCGCGAGGAACGCCTCGCCCCGGGCGCCGGAAAGGACCGTGCCCAGCGGGCCCGTGTCCTCCTCGGC
Organism: Streptomyces sp. 150FB; assembly: GCF_000818195.1. Lineage (GTDB taxonomy): Bacteria > Actinomycetota > Actinomycetes > Streptomycetales > Streptomycetaceae > Streptomyces. The sequence continues at coordinate 61,297 of NZ_JTHL01000001.1, forward strand.
GTTGCCGTGGTGGACCGGCACAGGAGTGAGCACGCCGTCCGCCGCCCCGGCACCGTCCGCGAGGTACCGGTCGAGGCCCTGCTTCAGCTCCCGCGCGGAGCCCGCCACCACGGCGAGGCGCTCCGGCATCGCCTCACGGCCGAGCTGCGAGGTGTACGCGATGTCGGCCAGGCTCGCGGACGCGTCGCCGTCCAGGAACGTGCTCAGCCGCTGTGCCGCCGTCCGCAGCCGCTCGGGCGTGCCAGCGGACACCACCACAAGCTGAGGTCCCGCGTCCTGCGCGACGTCCCTGGCCTCCTGCGTCACCGGGGGCGCCTCGACGACCAGGCTGACGTGACTGCCGCCCGCGGCCACCGAGTTGATGAGCGCTCGACGGGGATACGGCATGCCGTCCGCGGCCACCGTGGCGCGCGGCCGCCACTGCGACAGCTCCTCGCACAGGCTCAGCGCGGTGCCGTCGAAGTCCAGGTTGGGGTTGGGTTCGCCCGCCGCAGTCAGGGGCGTCAGCTCCCGGTGCTGGAGCTGGAGGACGACCTTGGTCAGCTGGGCGATGCCGGAGGCGGCCTCGGGGTGACCGAGGTTCGACTTCACGGTGCCGAGCGCCACCGGCTCGGCCACCCCGTCGAACACCTCGCGCAGCGCGCGGAACTCGACCTCGTCGGAGAACGCCGTTCCGTTGGCCGCGGCCTCGACGTACCCGATGGAGTCCGCCGTGACACCGGCCTGCTCCAGGGCCCGCCGCATGACCTTCACCTGCGTCCTGCGGCTCGGCGTCATGAAGCCGTTGGCCCGGCCGGCGTGCATCGACGCCGTGCCCTTGATGACGGCGTGGATCCGGTCCCCGTCGCGCACCGCCGCGTCCAGCGACTTGAGCAGCACGGCGCCGACGGCCTCGGCGGGCAGATAGCCGTCCCCGTCGCGGAAGCTGCGGCTGCCGGGGCCGCTGCCGAGCAGTCGCAGCTCGGCGAGCGCAACGTACTTGTCCGGGTGGACCGTGAGGTTGATGCCGCCGGCGACCGCCAGTTCTGCCTCGCCCCGCAGTACGTCGGCGCAGGCCAAGTGGATGGCCATGGCCGACGACGCGCACATGCTGTCCACGGCCAGGCTCGGCCCTTCGAGGCCGAAGAAGTGCGAGACCCGGTTGGCGATCATGTTGTACGAGGCCGCTGAGGTGAGCGCCGCGAGGGCCGGGTCCCCCGACTCGTCGGCGCGGTACAGGTGATAGGCCGCACCGACGTATACGCCGACGCGCCGCCCGTAGCGCCGCTCGATGACCTTCTGGGTCACGCCGCTCTGCTCCAGGACCTGCCAGACGGTCTCCAGGAAGAGCCGCTGCTGCGGGTCTAGGGCAGCGGCCTCGCGCGGCGAGATGCCGAAGAGCAGCGGATCGAACTGGTCGACGCCGTCGAGGAAGCCGCCCCACTTGCCGGGCCGCGCCCGGCTCTCGTCCAGATCGCCGAAAAGGGCCTCATGGTCCCAGCGGTCGGCCGGCACCTCGGTGACGCCGTCCTCGCCGCCGCGGAGGTTCGCCCACAGGGAGCCGAGGTCGCCGGCCTGTGGGTAGCGCCCGCTGATGCCGATGATCGCGACGTCCCTGGTGGGGGCGGCTTCCTCTGCGGGGGCCACGGCCTGCCCGGCGGGGGCGACGGCCCGGTCACGCGCCTCCACGTGGACATCGGCAGTCACCGGCGCGGCTGCCGCTTCCGGGGCCTTCGAAGCCTTTGTCGCGGACACCGCGACCGCGGGACGTGCCGGTTCGCCGAGCAGCGTACGCAGCGCCCGCGGGTGGTCGGTGATGAAGTACCGGGCCAGGTCACGGATGGTCTCGACCTCGAAGAGCAGGGTCCGCGACAGCCGTCCGAACGACTCCTCCAGGCCGGAGATCACGCCCACCGCGATGACGGAGTCCATGCCGTACCGCTCCAACGGCGCGTCGACGTCGACGCGTTCGGGGCGGAGCTTGAGCGACGTGGCAAGGACGCGCCGCAGGTGGGTCACCGTCTTGTCCTGCAGGGCCGCGTCCTCGTCCGGCGCGACGGCGGGAGTCGCGACGGCGGCGGGAGCGGCCTCGGGCGCGCTCTCCGCCGGCTGCGGCTCGGCTTCGCCCCCGACGAGCCGGGACAGCAGCCCGTCCCGCTCACCCACGATGACGATCAGCCTGCCGTCCGCGAGGCCGTTCTCCTCAGGGGCCAGGGCGCATCGCAGCGCCATGAGGCCGCGGGCGGTGTCCAGGGGGGCCAGACCGACTCCGCGCAGGTTCTCCCGTACGGCGCCGCCCCCCATGCCGCCCTCGTCCCACAGCGGCCAGCCGATGGACACGGTCCTGCCGTGGCACGCGCCCGCGTCGGCCAGCCGGTTGCGATAGGCGGCGTACGCGTCCATGAACGCGTTGCCCGCGGCGTAGTCGGCCTGTCCGGCGTTTCCGAAGGTCCCGGCGATCGACGAGAAGCACAGGAAGACGTCCAGCGGCTGGTCCCGGCTCAGCTCGTCCAGGTTCACCAGGCCCGTGACCTTGGGTGACAGGACCCGCGCCAGCTCCTCCTCGTTCTTGCGCAGGAGATAGCCGTCCGCGATGACCCCCGCACTGTGCACGATGCCCGTCAACGGCCCGTGGTTGTCGGCCACATGGGACAGCACACGGGCGACCGCGTCACGGTCGGCCACGTCGGCGCGCTGGTAGTCGACGGTGAGGCCCGCCGCGCGCAGGGCGTTCAGCGCGTCGCGCCGGTCCTCGCCCAGCGGCGAACGTCCGGTGAGCACCACGGTGGCGTGCCCGACGGACGCGGCGATCTCATGCGCCACGATCCGGCCGAGGCCGCCGACACCGCCGGTGATCAGGTAGACGCCGTCCTCCCGCCAGGGCGCGGCCGCGGTCGCGGCGCGAGGGATCTCCACCGGTCGCTGCAGCAGGCGCCGCCCGTCGCGGTGGCGCACCTCGGGTGCGGGGTCGTGCACGGCTTCCGCGGCAAGGCGGGCGGCGACGGCCGCCGGTGCCGCCCCGTCCAGGCACTCGACGTACTGCGTGTGCAGAAGGGGGTTCTCCTGGTGGGCGGTGCGCAGCAGCCCCGCGAGGCCGCCGAAGCAGGCGAGGCGCTCCCGTTCGGCGTCCGTGCCAGCGGCGCCGACCAGGGCGACCTGGAGCAGCACCGGCCGCCGTGGGCCACCCCGGAGGATCGCGCGGGCCAGCGTGAACACGCGTTCGGCGGCCAGGGAGTACTGCCCGTCCAGGGCGCCGTCCGTGAGGTCCACGAAGTGGTGTGCCGTACCGACGGGCAGCGCGGACCGAAGGATGTCGCGCTCCGCCTCCGCGAGGCTGCCGATCATCACGACGTGACGCTCGCCGAACTCCTGTTCCGCGGCGCCCTGTTCGCGTACGGCGGCCTGCTCGACCCACTCGGGGCGCAGCAGCACCATCTCGCCTCGCACGTCGCCTCCGCCCTGTCCGCTCTGTACGTCCGCGTCTCGCACGTTTCGTACGTCTCCTCCGACCCTGCCGCTCTGTACGTCGCCCGCTGTCTCCCGCCCGTCCGTCGCTCCACCCGGCTCCGCGTCGAACCAGCACCGGTCGCGGGCGAAGGGGTATCCGGGCAGACTGACGCGACGGGGAGAGGAGGCCGAGCGGTGCAGCATCCGCCAGGGCACCGCGGCTCCCCGCACCCACAGGCGCGGCAGTTCGCCGGGCTCGGCCCGGTCCATCCAGTGCGACACCGCGGCCCGCAGCACGCTGTCACCGGATCCGACGGGCTGGTCCCCGAGGCGTACGGTGCCCCGCGCCCAGGCACCAGGGCTCCCAGGTGCGGCGACGAACGCGTCGAGCAGCGCGCCGGCCTCGTCGAGGGAGGCCGCCGCGAAGGCCAGTCGCTCGTCCAGCGCCATGCGGCCCGTCTGCAGGGTCCACGCGACGTCCTGAAGCGTGCCGTCGGTGAGCCCGGCCAGCCGCGTACGCAACCGCCGTGCCTGCTCTACGAGTTGATCCTCGGTCTGCGCGGAGAGCACGAGCAGCGCGGGGCCTGCGGGCGCCGCCCGGCGCGGGGCCTGCGGCACGTACTCGGCGACGACGACATGGGCGTTGGAGCCGCCCGCGCCGAAGCCGGACACCCCGGCGACCCTCGGGAGCGTCCGCGGCTCACCGTCGACCACCGCGGTCGGCCGGTGCCACGGCTCCAGGTGCTGCTGCACCCGCATCGGGGTGCTGCCGAAGTCGATGCGGCGGTTGAGAGTGGCGGAGTGCAGGCTGGGCACCATTTCGCCGTGCCGCATCTGCAGCAGCACCTTGGTGAGCCCCGCGATGCCCGCCGCGCTCTCGCAGTGTCCGATGTTGGACTTGACCGAGCCGATCGCGCAGTGCTCCGGCAGGACACCGTGCGCCTCGAACGCCTTGTTCAGGCCGACGACTTCGAGCGGGTCGCCCAGGGCCGTTCCGGTGCCGTGCGCCTCCAGGTAGCCGAGCGAGCGTGCGTCGACGCCGGAGGCTGTGAGCGCCCGCGCGATGACCGCGCCCTGCGCCGCCGGAGAGGGCACCGAGTAGCCGGAGGTCCGGCCGCCGTGGTTGAGGGCGGTCGCCTTGATCACGGCGTGGATGTGGTCTCCGTCGGCGACAGCCCGGTCCAGGGGCTTGAGCAGTACCGCGCCCACACCCTCGCCGGGCACATAACCGTCGCCGCCCTCACCGAAGCTGCGGCACCGGCCGTCGCTGGAGAGGAACCTGCGCTGACTGAGCATCAGAAACTTGTTGGGGTGGGAGTGGAGGTTCACCCCGCCGGCGAGCGCCGTCTCGCACTGGCCGCTCCTGATGGCCTCACAGGCCAGGTGGATGGCGGTCAGGGACGACGAGCACATGGTGTCGACAGTCATGCTCGGACCGGTGAAGTCGTAGAAGTAGGAAACGCGGTTGGCGACGCTGGACGCGCTGCCCGAGAGCGCCGCCTGCTGCCCGCGCTCCTGTGCCTGCGCGCCGTGCAGCTGATACTCCTGGTACATCACGCCGACGAAGACGCCGACCTTGCCGGCCGGTCCCGCCGCGTATCCGGCGTCCTCCAGTGTGTGGTGGGCACACTGGAGGAAGAGGCGCTCCTGCGGGTCGAGCAGCTCGGCCTCGTGCAGCGAGATCTGGAAGAACAGCGGGTCGAACCGGTCGATCCCGTCGAGGAAGCCGCCCCACTTGCCGGAGGAGGAGCCCTCTGCGTCGGCGTTGCGGCGGTGGTCCCAGCGGTCCGCGGGCACCTCGGTGACGCAGTCGCGGCCGGAGCGGAGGTTCTGCCAGAAGGCGTCCAGGTCCGGCGCCTTCGGGTAGCGTCCGCTGACTCCGATGATCGCGACGTCGGTCCCGGCGTGCGGCGCGAGCTCGGCCAGAGGGGCGGGCTCGACCGGCGGGGTGGCGTCCGCAGGGCGCGGATCCCGCGCCAGGACCCGCGTGCACAGTCCGGTCACATCCGCGCACACCCGGCCGTACTCGTCGAACACGGTCACGTCCAGGCGTGCCGTGGCGGAGTCGGGGTCACTGCCCGCCTGGTGGCGCACCCAGGCGTAGGCCGTGGCGGGCGTGGCGGCGACGACCTCCAGGTGATCCAGGGCGAACGGCAGCGCGGGGCGGGCCTGTTGTCCGTCGTACCGGCGCTCAGCGAGGCGCAGTCCGACAGTGGCCTGCAGGGCTCCGTCGATGACGCTCGGGTGCAGGTGGCAGTCGTCCAGGGGCGGCGCCGCCGAGGGCAGCCGCAGCTCGGCGAGGACCTGGGGCCGGCCGGCCTCGTCGGTGCCGAGACCCAGCTTCACGAGGGACCGCTGGGCGGGGCCGTAGTCCATGCCGACGGCGGCGTACAGGTCGTAGACGTCGGCGGCGGGAATCGACTTCTCGGCGCAGGCCGCGCGCAGGTCGTCCAGCCGCGGCAGGCTCCGCTCACTGGTGGTGGCCAGGTTCGCCCGGCCCTGGCTGTACGGCACGACCTCGCCGTCCGCGTCGACGCCGTTGATGGTGTACTGCCAGCCGCGTCCGGCCAACTCGCTTACTTCCACGCGCAGTTCGAGTCCGTCCGGCCCGCTGACGGCCGGTCGCAGCCACACCACGTCGTCCAGACGTACGGTGCCGGTGTGCCCTTCGCCCAGGGCGCGGGCGACCGCCGCGCGCGCCATCTCCAGTTGTACGACGGCGGGTAGGACGCGGCCGCCGTGTACCTGGTGGTCGCGCAGGAACGGCTCGTCGCCGTCGAAGCACGTCCGGTAGGCGGTGCCGTCGTCGAGCGGCACGGCGTCGTGCAGCAGGGAGTGCGGCCGTGCCGGGGCACTCCCGGTCACCGGGCCGGGGACGTGCGGTGCGGCCTGCGGGGGTTCCTGCCGGGCCGCGGCACGTTCCTGCGCGAGGGAACGTACGGTGCGGTGCTGCGGGAACGCGGCGGGGGTGAACGCCACCTGGAAGCGGTCGGTGAGCCGTGCGGCCAGTCGGCCGATGTCGGTCATACCGAGGCCGAACTCGGCGAATTCAGCGTCCGGGTCGACCTCCGCGGCAGGCACGCCCAGTTGTGCCGCGATCTCTTCGGTCAGTGTGACGAGGGTCAGCGGGTGCGCCATGTCGGTTCCCTGCGTCCCCGCGGAAGCCATGCGTGTTTCCTGCGGCCGCCGCGCGGTGGCCGTCACCGTCCCGTCGGCGGCATCCTCGCGCAGCCCCGCCGCCACCTCGGCGATCGACCGGTACTCGAACATGGTCGTCGGCGAGATCTGTCGGGCCAGCCGGTCCTCCAGTTCGGGCACCAGGGACACCAGGTCCGCCGAGGCAAGTCCCAGTTCGTAGAAGCTTCCGTTGACGTCGACTCGCGCCACGGGCAGGCCGAGGCGTGCCCCGACCAGCTCCCGCAGTACGGCCGCGACATCGTTTCCTGCGGCCGGTGCTGCGGGCTTGCCGGCCGGCGGGCGGCCGGTGCGCGCCATGGAGGAGGCGGGCTCTCCCCGCACGTCGAGGGCCGTCACCGCCCGCACCCGTTTGGCCGAGAGCCGTCCGATCTCGGCGACCTTCGTCCCGCTCTCGTTGTAGAACTCCACGGCCAGACTTATGAGTTCGTCATCCCTGCGCATCGAGTCGGCGGGGGCCCTGACGAAGCAGCGCTTGCCCAGCGGCGCCGCCGCCCGGAACGACTCGAGAATCAGTGGCAGATAGAGCCCTCCGGCGGCCTCCCCGGTGTGCAGCATGTGGCTGCCCACGCTGCTGCCGAGCAACCCGCCCTCGAACAGCGCCGGATGGAAGAGGAAGGAGTCCGCGGTACCGTGGTGGGCCGGTCCGAGTTCCACCTCCGCGACCCAGTCCCCGGCTCGGCGGTGCACGGCACCGCTGATCTTCATCAGCCCCGAGTGAACCAGCTCGCGCTCACGCAGCCAGGTGTAGATGTCGGCGAGGTGAGTGACCCGGTCGGCCCCGGCGAGCGGAAGCGACAGCCGTTCCTCAAAGACGCAACGGGCACTCACGTGCGCCGACACCACCGCGTGCAGGACGTCCGTGGTGTCCTGCCGCCGGCGGCTGCGCACCTCGATGCGCCACCCTCCCGTCGGCGCGGCCCGTCCCGCCACGGTGGCCAGGACCTCTTCACCAGGCACGGCGACGAGCGGCGCGAGGATCGTGAGGTTCCGCAGCTCGACGTCCGGCATGGCATGACCGTGCCGGGCCAAGACCTGCAACACCAGATCCACGTAGCCGACACCGGGCAGCAGATTTCGCCCGTGCACAACGTGGCCACTCATCAATGGATTATCGGCAGTGACAGTGAAAGTCTCGTCGAACGACGATGAGCCGGTCATCGATATCCGTCCCAGGAAAGCATCAGTCTGAAATCGAAGCCCATTTCAGGACCAACCATAAAAACCCCAGGCCACACCAGGAACTCCACGCCCATATACCGTGAAGCAGCGCAGCGGAAATCGAAGACGATTACCGGCAGTCCTGTGAAGGCAAAGGATGAGGCATACCCGAAGGGCGGGATGACACCCGAGAGTCACGGTCAGGTCTCAGCGGCACCAGAGGAGCACGACAACTCCCCCGCCAGAGCGGGACGCAGAACGCGAAAAATCCGACTCACTGCAGCGCAGTGAGCATCACACTACCGCCATAGTGGAATAAACATTCCTCAGAACCCCCGTCAAGAGAAATTTACTCTTCGTAATTCGGGGCATCTTTCGAACCGAACCTGCCCCTTACGCCTGGGCTTAACCTACCCCCCGCCGACATCAAGATCAATAGACGGAGAGTAGTGATTCTGAACGTAGCGTGACATAAACGGAGACCTTTATTCCTGACCCGCGCAAGATAGAGTCACACCCTTTCCTGGCGCATTGGGACACCACAGAACAGGAGCACAAAGTGCGAATCGAAGGAAGTGTCGCGCTCGTCACCGGAGGAACCTCCGGCCTGGGCCTGGCGACCGCGCGCGAGCTGCGCGACCGGGGCGCGACCGTGGTACTCCTCGGCCGTTCCCCGCGGGGCAAGGACATCGCGACGCGGCTGGGCGACCGCGTCGTGTTCTCCCAGGGCGATGTGACCAGCGAAGAGGACATCACCGCGGCACTCGCCCTCGCCTCGGACCTCGGCACCCTGCGCATAGCCGTGAACTGCGCCGGGATCGGCAATGCCTTCAGGACCGTCGGCAAGAACGGTCCGTTCCCCCTGGAGGCCTTCAGCAAGGTCGTCCAGGTCAACCTGATCGGCACCTTCAACGTCGTCCGGCTCGCCGCCGCCCGGATGACGCGCTCCGAGGCGGACGGCGAGGAACGCGGAGTCATCGTCAACACCTCCTCGGCGGCCGCGTTCGACGGCCAGATCGGGCAGGCCGCCTACGCGGCCTCCAAGGCGGGCATCGCGGGCATGACCCTGCCGCTCGCCCGCGACCTCGCGCAGGAACGGATCCGCGTCGTCACGATCGCCCCAGGCCTGTTCCGCACGCCCATGTTCGACGTCCTGCCCGAGTCCGCGATCGAGGCGCTCGGCCGGCAAGTACCGCACCCGACCCGGCTCGGCCACCCCGAGGAGTACGCCGCGCTCGCCGCCCACATCGTGGAGAACCCGATGCTCAACGGCGAGACGATCCGACTCGACGGCGCGATCAGGATGGCACCGCGGTAGCCGATCCCGTACCTGTCCTGCCCACTCCAGGCTCAGTGGTGAAGAGACCCCTGACTCTGTCGGGTGAACGCGGGTCGGTGAACGCGGGTCCGGCGTCCGCGTTGCCGGCCCTGGCACCGATTCGGGCACGGTGGCCGCCCGGCCGGGGCGACAGGAGTATCCGACGCCGCAGGCCGAAGCCGACGCGGCCATACAACAGTTCAGCCGCCTGATCCCCGTTACGTCGCCCCGGTCGCTCCCAGAGCGGGTTGCCCCTATGGGTTTCGTCAATAAAATCGGGCCGCGGTGTGAGGGGATGGCGGGCAGCATGGCGGGGTGTCAGATCTGCTGTGGGATGACGTCGGGAACTTCTTCGACCCGGATTTGATGGGGGCGTTGCCGGACGTCCGTGTGCCTGATGCGTCGGTGGAGGACTGGCAGGCGTTGCTGGACCTCGTGACCGCGAGCGGCTGGCAGTTCCAGTACTCCGTGGGTGTGGTCGTGCTGCCGCTGCCCAGGGCTGAGGCGGTGTTCTCCCGTCCGGCGGACGCGGAGTGTGCGGATTTGCTGGTTCGACCGGTGGCTGAGGTGAGGGCGATCTTCCGTTTCTATGCCGCAGAGGAGATCGACTTCGACGTTGACCTGCGGGAGTTGCGGGGGCAGGAGCGGCTTGATGTGTTCTGCGGCTTCCTTCGGGCGATCGGTCGCCGTCTGGGCAAACCAGTGCTGATGGATCCGGAGACCGACGAGGGGCACCCGGTGCTCGGATTCGATGTCGAGGCCGACAGGGTGGTGCTGCTGGCGGATCCGGGAATCAGCTGACGCCTTCCGGCCGGGCTTGGTGAAAAGTGCCGTCGCGGAGCATGGCGAACTGGACGCCAGAGGCCGCGCTCTCCCTCTTCCACGACAACCAGCGGGTGCTGGTCGACGCGATCGCCCTGGTCGGGGAGGGCTCCCCGGGCGGCGGCCTGAGGAATCCGGGGTCGTGATGGGAGCGAGTTCGCCCTTGGCGCCAGGGACTTGGTACAGGAGCCCGCCGGGTCGTGGTGGGCGCTTGTGGGTTGCGGTTGTTTCCGCGGGCCCCGTCCCCCGGCACCAGGCAGCCGCGTCGCAACCACGACGCACCCCCACGACCTCCAGCCGGAAAGCTCACAGCCGCAGTGTGAACGTCGACCCCCTGCCCACCCCACTCGTCACCGCCACCGACCCCCCATGCGCCTCGACCAGTTTCCGGACGATCGACAGCCCCAGACCGCTCCCACCCGTCTGCCTGCTGCGCGACTTCTCCGCGCGCCAGAAGCAGACCGGAACCCTCGACGTCGGCCGGGTCGCGGTGCTCGCCGGCACGGTCCGGATCAGCGGTCTCAAGGCCCAGTTGGGCGACCCGGCCTCCGGGGACGTGCTGTCGGTCACCTCGCAGGTGAAGTCCATCGCCGTGAAGGTGGACGCCACCGACGCCGGACCGATCCACCAGGGCGACAAGGTGACCATCACCCTGCCCGACACCAGGACGGTCCCCGGGGAGGTCAGCTCCGTCGGACAGAGCGTCGATGGCGGGGGCGGGGGCGGGGACGAGGACCCGTCCGGCGAGGCCTCGACGCCGACGCTCCAGGTCACGGTCGTGCCGAGCGACACCGGCTCGGTGGAGGGCCTTCAGGCGGCAACCGTACAGGTGGTGTTCACGACGGAGACCAGGAAGAACGTGCTGGTCGTGCCGGTCGGCGCGCTGCTAGCTCTCCAGGAGGGCGGGTACGCGGTGCAGACGCCGGGCGGGAAGCTGCTGGGCGTGCGGACCGGGCTGTTCTCGAAGGGCATGGTCGAGATCTCGGGCCGGGGCGTCAGCGAGGGCGACCGGGTGGTGACCGCGTCATGAGCCTGCCGTACGTGCCGGCGGCGCCACCTCTGGTGCCCGTAGTGCCGGTGCTCGCCGTCAAGGGGGCGAGCAAGGCCTACCGGGGCGGCGTCAGGGCGCTGGACGATGTCTCCCTCACCATCCGGGAGGGGGAGTTGCTTGCCATCATCGGTCCTTCAGGGTCCGGCAAGTCGACGCTGCTGAACATCATGGGCACACTCGACCTGCCGACCAGCGGCTCGGTGGAGATCGGCGGCCACGACGCGGCGACGCTTTCCGACCGCCGGCTCTCGGCGCTGCGCGGACGCTGGCTGGGCTTCGTCTTCCAGCAGTTCCACCTCACCGACGGGCTGAGCGCGGCGGAGAACGTCGCGACCGGCCTGCTGTACGCGGGGGTTGCGCGCCGGCTCCGGAGTCCGCTGGCGGCCGCGGCCCTGGACCGGGTCGGGCTCGCGCACCGCGTCGGCCATCTTCCGCACCAGCTCTCCGGCGGCGAACGGCAGCGCGTGGCGATCGCCCGCGCCCTGGTCAACGAACCGGCGCTGGTCCTGGCCGACGAGCCGACCGGCGCCCTGGACACCGCCAACGGGCGGGCCGTACTCGACCTGCTGATCAAGTTGAACAGCGAGGGCACCACCATCGCCGTCATCACCCACGACCGGGACATCGCCGCACGGCTGCCCCGGCAGGTCGAGATACGCGACGGCCGCATCGTCTCCGACGACGGGGCGTCCGGGCCCCTCGACCCGTGCGGGGGGCCGGGATGAGGCTCATGGGCGCCGCTCCCGGCGCGGGCCCCGGGCCCGGCACCGATCGGGCCGGCGACCGCGGCCGCCCGGTGCGCCTCGCTCCCTCCGACGTACTGCGGCTCGGGCTGCTCGGCATCCGTACCCGCAGGATGCGGGCCGCGCTCTCCGCGCTCGGCATCTCCATCGGCATCGCCACGCTGGTGCTGGTGACCGGGATACCGGCCTCCAGCCGCCAGGACCTGAACGAGCAACTGTCGGCGCTCGGCACGAACATGCTGCGCGCCGAACCCCAGCCGGACCAGAAGCCGCCCGTCCTCCTCCCCGAGGAGGCATCGCGCATGGTCGCGCGGATCGGTCCGGTGACACACGCCAGCGAGGTCGCCAACACCCATGCTCTCGTGCGGCGTTCGGACCGAACCGACCCCAACGACGGACTGGGGCTGACCGTCCTGGCCGCGCGTACCGACCTGCTTCCGGCGGTGAACGGGAAGGTCCGCTCGGGGAAGTTCCTCGACAGCTCCACACAGACCTTCCCCACCGTGGTGCTCGGCTACCAGGCCGCCGCCCGGCTCGGCATACCCCGGCTGGTCCCGGGCCAGGAGCCGCCGCAGGTCATCATCGGCGCGAAGTGGTTCACCGTCATCGGCGTACTCGACCCGCTGCCTCTCGCCCCGGACCTGGAGCGTTCCGTACTGGTTGGCTGGCCGGCCGCCAAGAGCCAACTGCACTTCGACGGCCACCCGACCGTGATCTACGTCAAGGCACGCGAGGACGCGATCGAGGCGGTCAGCTCGGTGCTTCCCGACACCCTGTATCCACAGCTCCCCGGGTTGGTCCAGGTCAGCAGGCCCTCCGCCGCGCTGGCGGCGAAGCGGGCGACCGACTCGACCTTCTCCGCGCTCTTCCTCGGGCTCGCGGGCGTCGCGTTGCTCGTCGGCGGGATCGGGGTGGCCAACACGATGTACATCTCCGTACTGGAGCGCCGCAGGGAAATCGGTCTGCGGCGCGCCCTGGGCGCGAACCGCGGGCAGATCCGCGCGCAGTTCCTCACCGAGTCGGTGGCGTTGTCGCTCCTCGGCGGTGTCGCAGGCACCCTGCTGGGTGTCCTGACGACACTGGGATACGCCACCTACCAGGGCTGGCCCCCGGTGATTCCGCTCCCGTCGATCGTCGCGGGGACGGTGGGCGCCGTGGTGATCGGCATGGCGGCGGGGGTCTATCCCTCGGTCCGCGCGTCGCGGCTGACGCCCACGGAAGCGCTGGCGGCGGCCTGAGGCAAGTGGCGGGGGCCTCCGGACCGGTACGGAGGCCCCCGCCGCTCCCAGGCACCGACGTCATTTCTCGCGAACACTCCCGGGGCCCCGCGACCTCCACCTGCTGCCCAAGTGCCGGACAAACGCACCCGCACTCAGGATCTCACTGCTCGTCGGCCGAGCCGGGGAACGGCGGCGCGCAAGGCCCGCGCCAGCCACTCCAGCTCCTCCGTCGCTTCGGGAAACGAATCCTGCCCGCGCACGCGGGCGACGAGCCTGCGGTAACGCTCCGCCCCGGCCTCGATCCCGGCCTCCAAGCCGCGCAGCACGGCAGCCCGATCGGCGTCGCCGAACAGCTTGGACAGCAATGCGGCCGCTTCCGCTCCTTCGGGGGCGACCCCGCGTTTTCTGACCTCGGCGACGGTCTGCGCGACCTGCCTGGCCCACCAGATGGACGACCCGGGGGGACGACCCTGCCCCGGTACGGGCGTGTTGAGCTCCATCCATGTGCGCAACCGGGCGCGGAAGCCGGGGTCCCGCACCAGCTCGGCCAGTTCGATCCAGGCGTCGACCTGCTCAGGTGTGGGGTCGTCGGGCAATTCGATGCTGAACGTACGCATGCGGTCGCGCAGGCGCGGCTCGACGTCGAGACCGCCGAACACCTCCTCCTTGAACTCGTCGATGATCTGTTTGCGTTCAGCGGCGGAAAGCCGCGCCAACCGGTTCATCAGTGCTGTCTCCTCAGCAGTCGAACCACGTTTCGCCACGGTGGACAGGACAGCCCGGCTCACCTTGAGCGAGCGGATCTGCGCGTCGAGCGCGGCCACATGCGCGTCGGCGACCTCGGCGACCGTGGTCCGGCCACTCAGCACCCGGCACACCTCGTCGAGCCCGAGGCCCAGCTCCCGCAGAGTGCGGACCAGCTCGACGCGGGCCACGGACTCGGCGTCGTACAGCCGGTAGCCACTCGCGGAGCGGGCCACGGGCGGCACCGCTCCCTCGTCCGACCAGAAGCGCAGGGTACGCACCGGAAGACCGGTGCGGTGCGCGAGCCGGCCGATGGTGAGTACGTCGGGGTGTTCGTTGTCCATGGGCGAGATCCTGGACCCTCCAGCCGCTGGAGGCTCAAGGCGCCTCAGTGCGACTTCCCGTGACTTCTCCGGAGCGCTGCCGAGTTGACTCACCGCCGGCGCCGACAGCACGCGAACGGGAGAAGCCTCAGGCCTCGGGCTCAGGACCCAGCGGGAGCCACAGGAACTGACGGGATGCGGCACAGCCGGTGCCGGATCGCGTCAGGACAGCCCGTCCCTCCGCCCCCCTTTCCGCGCGTGCGTGAGCCAGGCCGAGGACCGTGGCACCCGCTACGGCCCGGGCTCCAGCGCCATCAGTACTCCCGCGGTCCTGGCCAGTCTCGGCGGCCTGTGAAACGGCACTCGCCCTACTTCGCCGGGGAGAGCCGCAGCTTCGCGGTGTCCCCCGCGATTTCGGCGGCCCGGTAGTCGGGCTGTCCTCATGGACGATGATCCTGGTCTCTGCCCCGGGGTCTTCACGGCTCCTGCCGGGAGAGCCGCAGGGTGACGATCTCGAAAGGCCGCAGAGACAGGTCGATGCCGTCCCCGTCCACGGGCACTGTGGACAGGGGCCGTTCGAGCAGGTCGCACGCCTGGGCTCCGCCGAGGCCGAACCCGGCCGTGAGCCTGGCGCGCGCCCGGCCGCCATGGGCCTCGTAGAAGCGCACGACCACGTCGCCGCTCCCGTCGTCCGCGAGCTTGAGGGCGGTGATCACGACCGCGTCCTCATCGATATCGACCAGCGGGGCCACTTCGGCGTCGCCCGGTACGCGGCGCTCCGGCAGGTTGACGCGGTAGCCCTCGCGAACCGCGTCGGCGAGGCTCCCACCGGGGACGAGCGCGTAGCGGAAGCGGTGCACCCCCTGGTCGGTCTCCGGGTCGGGGAACCTCGGGGCGCGCAGCAGGGACAGCCGTACCGTCGTGGTGGTGCCCGCTGTGGTGCTGTCGGCCGCCCGCACCGTCCGGGTCACGTCGTGCCCGTAGGTGGAGTTGTTGACCAGCGACACGCCCCAGCCGGGCTCCTCCAGATGGATGAAGCGGTGGTTGCAGGCCTCGAACTTGGCCGCTTCCCAACTCGTGTTCGTGTGGGTGGGCCGGTTGAGGTGGCCGAACTGGGTCTCCGCCGTGTAGCGGTCGGTGTGGATGTCCAGGGGGAAGGCCGCCTTGAGGAACTTCTCGGTCTCCTGCCAGTCGATCTCGGTGTCGATGTCCAGCCGCTTGGCGCCCGCGTCCAGGGTCAGCGTCTGGACGGCACGGGAGGAACCGAAACACCGTACGACGTTGACGGCCACGGACTCCGGCCCGTCCGCCACGACCGTGACCTCGTCGACGTCGGTCAAGTCGGTGACGGTGTTCCGGTAGAACTCGTCGACGTCCCAGGCGTCCCACATGTTCGGGAAGTCGGGGTGCATCTGCAACAGGTTCGCCGCGGCTCCTGGTGCGATGCTCTCCCTCCCTCCGGCGAGGTCGTACGCGGAGATCACCAGACCCCGTCCGTCGACGACGACCTGGAGCAGGCCGTTCTCAAGGACGAAGCCGCCCTCGGGCCGGGTGGTCACCGTGCACACGCCCGCGGCCGGTGATGCCTGGCCGGCGCCCCCCGCACCGATGCCGCCACGCCCGTGGGGTGCCGCGTTGAAGACGACCTCGGTGCCGGCTGTCGCGTCGCCGGCGAGTGCCCGCGTCGCGTTGGCGATGATGCCGCCAAGTTCTTCGGCGACCGCCGCGTATGTCTTCTCTGCCTCGCGGTGCACCCAGGCGATCGAGGAACCGGGCAGGATGTCATGGAACTGGTGCAGCAGCACCGTCTTCCAGATGCGGTCCAACTGCTCGTGCGGATAGGGGAATCCGGTGCGGACGGCGGCGGTGGCAGCCCACAGTTCGGCCTCCTGAAGGAGGTGTTCGCTGCGGCGGTTTCCCTGCTTGGTCCGCGCCTGGCTGGTCAGTGTCCCCCGGTGGAGCTCCAGATACAGCTCGCCTGCCCATACCGGCGGGTTCTGGTACTCGGCCTCCGCCTTCGCGAAGAATTCCGCCGGCTTCTCCCACTGGACCGTGGCGGAGCCTTCGAGGCTGCGCATCCTGGCCGCCTTCGCGACCATCTCGCGGGTCGTGCCGCCGCCGCCGTCGCCCCAGCCCGTCGGTGCGAGCGAGTGGGTGGCCGCGCCCTTGTCCTTGAAGTTGCTGACGGCGTGTGCGATCTCCTTCCCGTTCATCGAGCAGTTGTAGGTGTCGACCGGCGGGAAGTGCGTGAAGATCCGGGTGCCGTCGATCCCCTCCCACAGGAACGTGTGGTGCGGGAACTTGTTGATCTGGCTCCAGGAGATCTTCTGGGTGAGCAGCCACTTGGAGCCCGCCGCCTTGATGATCTGCGGGAGCCCTGCGGCGAAGCCGAAGGTGTCGGGCAGCCACGCCTCCTCGTTCTCGATGCCGAACTCGTCGAGGAAGAAGCGCTTGCCGTGCACGAACTGCCGTGCCATTGCCTCGGATCCGGGCATGTTGGTGTCGGACTCCACCCACATGCCGCCGGCCGGCACGAAGCGTCCCTCCGCCACGGCCTTCTTGACCTTGGCGTACACCTCGGGTCGGTGCTCCTTGATCCAAGCGTACTGCTGCGCCTGGGACATGGTGTAGACGAAGTCGGGCTCGTCCTCCAGCAGGGAGGTCATGTTGGACGTCGTCCGCGCGACCTTCCGGACGGTCTCACGCAGCGGCCACAGCCACGCCGAGTCGATGTGGGCGTGCCCGATCGCGCTGATCCGGTGCGCGGACGGGACCGCGGGGGCCGCGAGGACCTTACGCAGCCGCTCGCGCGCGGCGACCGCTGTGGCGCCCACGTCCTGCAGGTCCACGGCATCGAGCGCGTGCTCGACCGCGCGTAGGATCTCCCAGCGGCGGGGCCCGTCGAGGGGGAGTTCCGCCATGAGTTCACCGAGCACCTCCAGATCCTGCACGAGGTTCCACACCGTCTCGTCGAAGACGGCCAGATCCATGCGGGCCAGTGTGTACTGCGGCTCGGTTCCTGCCGTCTCCTTCTGCCCGAGACCGGTGGGCAGGAAAGGGTGGTAGTCGAGGATCACCGGGTTCGAGGCCGCCTCGATGTGCAGGACGACCTCATCGCCGCCCTCTGCCGGCGCGCCGACCCGTACCCACTGGTTGCGCGGATTCAGTCCCTTGACCGGGGTGCCATCCGGCCGGTAGATCAGCCCCTCGCACTGGAAGCCCGGCATGTTCTCGTCGAATCCGAGGTCCAGCAGCGCCTCTACGGTGCGTCCCGCCCACTCGGCGGGGACAGTGCCGGACACGGTCAGCCAGCTCGTACCCCAGGGAGCGCCCCACGCGTCACCGACCGCGATGGGAGTTCTGGGGGCCGCGAGCCCCTCGGCGACGGGCACAGGCTCGCCCGGCGCGGTCCAGATCCCGACCTCGAGCGGCACGGACACCGGGTACACGGCGGGGCGGATGCGCTCGTCGAGCACACGCTTGAGTCGGGCTTCGACCAGGGAGTGGTCGTCATGCATGGGGATGCTCCGTATGACTTCTGAGGTTCGATGAATCGCGGTGGCGGTGGGAGGGGGCCGCGGGTGGGTTCGCCCGTCGCGGCCGTCGGTTCGGGGTGGTCAGCCCTTCACTGCGCCCTCCCCCACTCCCTTGAAGAAGAAGCGCTGCAAAGCGACGAACAGCACGATGATGGGAATCAGGGCGATCATGGCTCCGGCGGCGATGGTGCGCGGGTCCACCGAGAAGGTGCTCTGGAGGTAGGAGAGGCCGACGGTCAGGGTGAGCTTGTCCGGGCTCTGTAGGACGAGGAGCGGCCAGAGGAAGTCGTCCCAGGCTCCGATGAAGGCGAGGATGGCGACGATGCTGATGGTGCCCTTGACGGCGGGGAGGCCTATATAACGTAGCCGTTGCAGGACGGTCGCACCGTCGATCACCGCCGCGGCGTCGATCTCTGGCGGGATCGCCATGAAGGCGTTGCGCATGAGCAGCACATTGAGTGTGCTGATCATGGCGGGCAGTGCGACACCGATGAGGGAGTTGCCGAACCCCAGGCTGACGATGGTCTGGAACTGGGAGATGATCGTCACCTCCGCAGGCAGGACCAGCGTCGCGAGGAACAGCCCGAAGACCAACTTCTTCCCCCGGAACTCCAGGCGGGCCAGGGCGAATCCGGCGATCGTGGCGCCGATGATGTTGCCGCCCACGTTGAGGAAGGCGACGAGAAGGGAGTTCTCGGCGAAGTGCCACACCGGAATGGTGTTGGCCACCTTCGTGTAGTTGCTGAGGGTCGGGTGCTTCGGGAGGAGATTCGGCGTGGTGCTGTAGACGTCCTCCGCCACGCTCTTGAGGGAGGTGGACAGCTCCCACAACAGCGGTCCCACGCTGACGGCCAGGACGATCACCAGCAGGACATAGCGCGTGATGAGCGCCCTGCGGCTGAGGGTGTTGAAGCCACCCGCGCCGGGGCGGCGCTTCGGCCGCTCCCGGGCGGAGCCGGCGGCGGAGAGCGTCGCGGGGGCGGCCAGGGGTCGCGGTTCGTGCGTCAGGCTCATACCTCCGCCCTCCGGTTCAAACGGGCCAGCAGCAGCATCGGAACGACGGTGACGAAGAAGAGCAGCACGCTCAGCGCCGACGCATAGCCGAGTCGGCCGCTGGAGCCCCCGGCCGCGTTCTGGATCAGGAGGACCAGCGACACGTCCTGGCCTCCGACCCCGCCGCCGCTCCCACCGAGGATGTACAGCTCGGTGAAGACCCGGATGGCGGAGACCGAGACCAGGACGGCGACCAGAATCATGGTGCGGCTGACACCGGGAATGGTCACCGCGAAGAAACGTCGTACCGAACCGGCACCGTCGACCGCGGCCGCCTCGTGCAGGTCCCGGCCGACGTTCCCGAGCGCTGAGAGATAAATGATCATGTAGTAGCCGAGTCCCTTCCATACCGTCAGGGAGATGGCGCTGAACAGCAGCAGCCAGCGTCCGGTGAGGAACGGAATCGCCTCATGGCTCAGGTGCAGGGCCTTGATGGTCCCGTTGGCCAGGCCGCGGTCGTCCAGCAACCACTGCCAGATGACGGCGACGACGACCGCCGAGGCGACGACCGGGAAGTAGAAGAGCGTGCGGAAGAAGGCGATGAACGGCAGGGCCCGTTCGACAAGCAACGCCATCAGCAGTGGGAGCACTGTCAGCAGCGGTACGCAGACGATCATGTAGATCACGCTGTTGAGCAGGGCGTCGAGCACTTGCGGGTCGTGCAGGATGTCCGCGTAGTTGCGGAGTCCGACGAACCGCCCACCGGTGAGTGTGCGGACGTTCGTGAAGGAGAGAAAGGCGGTGTTGACCGCCGGCCAGAGGCTGAAGGCGGCGAGCCAGGCCACCGCCGGGAGAACCAGCAGCCAAGGGGTGTACCACCGGTGGTATCGCATGGTGGGTCGGGTCCTGTCTCGCGAGGGCGAGGGCGGCGCGGTCGGCGAGCCCCGCCCTCGCGCGGGTCTCGGATCAGTCGGAGAGCAGCTGGTTCGCCTTGTTGACGATGTTGTCCAGCGCCTTCTTGGACGTTTCCTTGCCTGAGATCGCGAGAGCGAACTGCTGGTTGAGGATGGTGGTCATGTCCTGTGTCCAGACCGGCGGCTGGTAGTTCACAGCCGTCTGCAGGTCCTGGTACGAAATCACCGCGGCGTCGCCCTGCGGCGTGCCGTCGCTCTTCGAGTACGCCGGGTCGTGCGCGGCCGCGACGGTGCCGGGAAGGAAGCCCTGTGCGAGCTTGACGAAGTTGACCTGGTTCTGGTTGTCGGTCACGAACTTGGCGAACGCGAGGGCCAGCGACAGGTTCTTGCTCTTCGACGAGACGGAGATGCCCTGCACGTTGAGGATCGGCGTGCCGATCGACGGCGAGGGGATCATCTCCTTGGCGAGGGTGGGGTTCGTCTGCTGGGCCTGCTGGATGCCGTTGCCCTGACCCGTCGTCCAGGCGACCTCCTGCTTGAGGAAGGCCGCGTTGTTGCCCATGTACGCCGTCGTGAGCACGGTGGACGGGAGGTAGCCGGACTTGTACGCGGCGCGGTACTTGTCGAGCATCGCGGCTGCGGCCGGGGTGTTGAAGACGAACTTGGTCTGGTCCTTGTTCGTCAGCGGCGTACCTGACTGGACGATGTCGTTGAGCCACGGCATGCGGCTCATCAGGCGGTCCTTGCCGCCGGACTTGTCGTGCATGACCTTGGCCTGAGCTGTGAGTTCGTCGAGGCTCGTCGGCAGCTTCTTCGTGTCGAGGCCGTCACGCTCGAGCATCGCCCCGTTCCAGTAGTTCATGTCGGCGCCGAGGTACCAGGGGAAGGCGTAGGTTCCCTGAACATTGGAGTACGTGTACGCCTTGAGCCCGCTGGACACGTACGTGGAGTCGAGCGTCGGCACGTTCTTCTTCAGGTCGAGCAGGCCACCGGTCTTGGCCACCGAGTAGGCGATGTCCGGGGGCAGGTTGACGACGTCCGGGAGACTGCCGCTGGTGACCTGGCTGACGACCTTGTCCGCGTAGTTGGCGCCGGGCTGGTCGACCCAGTTGATCTTCGTCCCGGGATGATCCTTCTGGAACGTGTTGATCAGCGAGGTGAAGTAGGGCGTGAACGTCGGATTCTTCAGTGACCACGTCTGGAAAGTGAGGGATCCCTTGAGGGGCGCGTCGGCATCCACCTTCTTCTGTGAGTCGTTGCTGTTGCCGCCGCTGCCGCCAACACCGCACGCGCTCAGGGCCATTGTCAGCGCGACGGTCCCAATTATGCCTGTAGCCAGGATTTTGGGGTTTCTCATGGGATCCTCCTGTGGGCCGCCATTGGCCCGTCTCACCTGTATGCCGCGGGTTCTAAGGGTTATGTGAACCGGCATCAACTAATTCGATAAAGCTCTCAGGAACTATGCGTGCGGTGCGGAACCGTGTCAAGAGGTCGTAGTCATATCGGAAGCGGCGGTCAAAGCGGCGCCCGCAGCGGGTCGGCCACCGGGAATAGCTGCCTTACCTCACAGTTCCGAATGAATGACCCACAGCGACAGTTGGGGAAATCCGGGCGGCACGAATACGGCCCACAAGGCGCACGCGTACGCGCCACCCACGCGTGACGCGCATAAGACGGACGGAGGTGTCGCTCTGTGCGCGAGTGCCACTACTGGGAGAGGCCGCCTCCAGGGGACCGAGGGGCCGCCTTTTTACGGTGCGGCGGAACGGACGAGGGGCGGCGCGGTACTCTCGCGAAGGATGAGTTCTGGCAGCGGAACCTCCACGTTCCTGGCCGGCCCGCTCTCGATCAGCGCCGTCAGTTCCTCCGCCGCGCTCTTGCCGAGTGCGACGGTGTCCCGGGCCAGGGCGGTCAGCCAGGGATGGACCATCCGGCAGATGAGCGAGTCCTCCCACGCCACGATGGACAGGTCGCGGGGGACGGACAGCCCCCTGCTGGTGGCCAGCGCCAGCCCGGCCGCGGCCATCACGTCATTGTCGTAGATGATCGCCGTCGGCACGCAGTCGCCGTCCAGGGCCTGTTGGGTCGCCGCCGCGCCCTCCGCACTGGAGTAGTCAGTGGCGACGGAGCGTACGTCACTGAGCCCGAGGCGCTCCGACTCCCTGGCCAGGGAGTGGATGCGTCGCTCGGTATGCACCAGATCGGCCAGCCCCGAGATGTGCAGGATCCGGCGATGCCCCAGCTCGTACAGGTGCGTGACGACGCGAGCCATCGCGGCGGCGTCGTCGGCGTGGATCGTGGAGAGCGCCGGGTTGAGGGTGGCCTCCGTCCCCGGCCGCTCCGGAGTGCTGCCGATGACCACGGCGGGCAGGCCTAGTTCGTCGAGCAGTTCGGGACGCGGGTCGGCCTTGCGCGGGTCGACAACGAGCACGCCGTCCACGCGTCGCTCGGCCCACCAGCGTCTGTACGTCGCGCATTCGGCGTCGATGTCCTCCACCATCTGGAAAAGCAGCCCGAGTTGGTAGTCGGCGAGCACTTGCTGGATTCCCGAGATGAGCTCCAGTACGAACGAGTCCACGCCATAGGTGTGCGCCCGCCTGGCCAGTACGAGACCGACGGTGCCGGCCCCCTCCCCCGACAGCGCCCTGGCGGCCGAATCCGCTCGCCAGCCGAGCTGTTCGGCGACTCGGCGGACCCGGTCCCTGGTGGCCTCCGAGACGCCGGGACGGTCGTTGAGCGCGAAGGAGACCGCACTCTCGGACACCCCCGCACGACGAGCGATGTCCTTCATCGTGGGCCGGCGCGCCGGGATACGCCTCGTACGCCGGCCCGCCGGGGGCACCATTTTGTCCGAGGCCTGTCCCGCACCCATCCTTGCGCCTCCTGGAATCCGTTTGCCCGGGCCGCGTCTTGGTGAGCAGAACTAAGGCGCTTGACCTGGAGGACTATAAAGCGTTTTAGTTGCACGTCGCAAGACCCGGCAAACCACTACTCCTCATCGATATGTTTCAGCTCGGCCCACAGTGAAGGAAAGGGGTGTGCTCGCAATCCGTGCGCCCACCTCGCGGGTCGTCGGGCCCTCCGTTCTACCCAAGGACTCCCCACGCGCATGACTGCTGAGAGCAGCGCGCCCCACGCGCTGATGCCCCGAACGCCGCGCTTCGGCGTCAACTACACACCGTCCGAAGGCTGGTTCCACCACTGGCTCGACTTCGACCTGACTTCCGTCAAGGCCGACTTGGACTCCATCGCGGCCCTCGGACTCGACCACATACGGGTCTTTCCGCTGTGGCCGCTCTTCCAGCCCAACCGCACGCTGATCAGGCCGCGCGCGGTCGAGCAGTTGGTACAGCTCGTGGACGCCGCGGCCGAGCACGGTCTCGACGTCAACGTCGACGGGCTGCAGGGCCATCTCTCCAGCTTCGACTTCCAGCCGTCGTGGACCCAGACCTGGCACCGGCGCAACATGTTCACCGATCCTGACGTGGTCAACGCGGAGGCCGAGTACCTGCGCACGCTGGCCGCGGCCCTCGCGGACCGCCCCAACTTCATCGGCATGACGGTGGGCAACGAGGTCAATCAGTTCTCCAGCAAGCCGCACCCGGATCCGGACCGGATCACGCCGCAGCAGGCCCACTCCTGGCTGACGCGCATGCTTGAGGCGTGCGAGAGCGGCGCCCCCGGCAGGCTGCACGTGCACGCGGAGTACGACGCTGCCTGGTACCAGGACGGACACCCGTTCACCCCGGCCCAGTGCTCGCGCCTGGGCGGGGCGACCGCGATCCATTCGTGGGTGTTCAACGGAACCGCCCAGACCTACGGAACACAGTCGACGGCCACCTCCCAGCACGCCGCCTACCTGATCGAACTGTCCAAGGCGTGGGCGGACGGGCCGGGCCGGCCGGTGTGGCTCCAGGAGGTCGGGGCGCCCGCCCCCTACATCCCGGCCTCCTACGCGGCCGAGTTCGCCGAAGCGACGATCGTCTCCGCCCTGGACTGCCCCGATGTCTGGGGGGTCACCTGGTGGTGCTCCCACGACGTGGACCGGCAGCTCGCGGACTTCCCCGAGCTCGAGTACAGTCTCGGCCTGCTCACCAACGACCGCGAGGTCAAGCCCGCCGGCCAGGGCATCTCACGGCTCATCAAGAACATCCGTGAGCGGGGTGAGTCTCCGGCTCCGCGCACCACCGCCCTGGTGGTGGACACCGGAGATCCCGATGCCGCGCCGAAGTTGTCGGTCTGTGCCCCCGGTGGTTCCGTGTTCGAGGCGTTCATGCTCCTGAGCGAGCGCGGAGTGAGGCCCACGACCGTACTCTCCGAACATGCCGGTGACGCCGCGCACTTGGCGGCGCGAGGCATTGTCGAGGTCATCACTCCCGAGGAGGTGAGATCCCTCTCCTAGTGCAGCTCCGCGTTGACCCTGCGAGGGTCATGAGGCCCTGAGCGGGGTGCCCTCGCAGGTCCGGGCGGAAGGGCAGGCTTCGTCGTCGTAGGCGGCCGTCCGCGAGTATGCCAACTGCTCCGGCGTCCCGCGCTGGGCAGCGTCCCACCGCACCGTGAACGGGTTGTCGACCGCCATGCTCCACCCCTGTTCGAAGCCGAACAGCCCTGCCGCGCCCGTGACTGAGCCCAGACCGTCGACCTCGTAGTGCCCGGGGAAGGCCATGTTCACCCGGCGCTCCGCACCGAACAGGCCCGCGCCGCTCAGATCTGTTTTGGACCAGGCCTTGGCCGTTCAGGTTCACGCCGCTCAGGTTCGTATTGAACAGGAACGTACGTCCGAGGTCAGCGCGGGCGAGGTCAGCTCGGTTGAGGTTCGCGTCGCTGAGGTCCGCGTGCCTGAGGTCCGCACCGCCCAGAGCCGCCACTGTGATCGGGCCGGCAGATGTGAGTTCGACTCCGGGCAGTCTGGCGCCACGGAGGTCCGGGCCACCCCGACGCCGCCCGGGTCGAGAAGGCCTGTCCGATCGACGGCGACGATCCCTGGTCGGCGGCTCTCGACTGGTCGGCCGCCGTCACCGACGCGGGCCGGACCTGTCCGACGACCACCGACGAGAGGGCGCTGAACCGCGAGAAACGGGAGGTCTACGGCTACCTCTTCGACGACGAGCACGCCCCGGACGACGTGGGCTACGCCGCACCCGAGGGGTTCCCGCTCGGGGCCCTGGAAGCCCTTCGCGAACGGCGACCACATCCAGCGGCTCGCCCCGGGCGCGGGAGGCATCGGCCCCGTGGACCCGGATCAGGAGGGCAGGTGTGAACTGCGGCGGTCCGTCGGGCTGTCCTCCCCGGCACGTGCTGCCACGGCTCGATGACCTGACCGAGCTGATCGAGGCGTTGGCGACGCGCGGGCCCCGCACTCCCGGACACGGAGTACGGGGCAGACCGCCTGCCGCGCGCCGATGCCGGAGCCCTGACGGGGCCCTGTCAGAGGCAGGAACGAGGCGGGCACACCTCCCGTCTCACTCCCCGCGCGCGTCTCAGGAAGGTGGGGCAGCGAGCGACCACGACGAGACATCTGGTCGCAACTGCCCTGACATGGGCAGTTGTCGTCGCTTCCCAGCCACCGGCCGGGGCGGGCCGCTCGCGCGGTCGCCCCACCTCCCAGGAGGGGTGATCAGCCGTTGGACGCGGTGACGTTCACCGCCGCCCACGCCTTGTCGACGGTGTTGTACTCCGTGCCGCCCTGGCCGTACAGGTCCGCCGCTGCCTGGAGAGTCGCGGTGCGGGCGTCGTGGAAGTCCGTGGTGGAGACCATGTACCTGGTCAGGGCCTGGTAGAAGATCGCCGTCGCCTTCTCCCGGCCGATGCCCGTGACCGTGGAGCCGTCGAACGTCGCCGAGTTGTACTGGATGCCGTTGATGGTCTTGCTCCCGCTGCCCTCGGCCAGCAGGTAGTAGGCGTGCGAGGAGACGCCGGAGCCGGCGTGCACCTCGGTCTGCGGAGCGTTCGTGCTCCAGTAGTCGACGGCGCCCTCGAGCTTGTCCAGCGACGGGTGGTCGAGCCGGCGCAGGAAGCCCTGCGAAAGGCCGAGTTGCTCACCCATGAGGTAGTTCGGGGACTCGGCGGCGGTCTTCGAGCTGAACTCCACGTTGCTGCCGAAGATGTCGGCCAGCGACTCGTTGAGGGAGCCCGGCTCACCGACGAACGTGCCCTGCAGCCCTGCCGTGGACGCCACCACGCCGTGCGTCAGCTCATGACCGGTGACGTCGAGCTGGGTGAGCGGCTTGGTGAACGTCACGCCGTCACCGTCACCGTAGATCATGCACCAGCAGTCGTCCGACCATCCGGCGTTGCCGTAGTTCTGCCCGTAGTGGACGGCGCCCTGCGGACCGACGCCGTCATCCCTGATGCCGTCGCGGCCGAACGTGTTCTTGTAGAAGTCGAAGGTCTTGGTCAGCCCGTACTGGGCGTCCACGCCGGCGGTGTTGATGTCGGACGTGGTGGCGTTGCCCCACTTGTTGTCCGAGTCGGTCATGACGGTGGCGTCGTTGAACGGGTCCGCCAGAAAGCTGTTCTTGTCGTTCCTGATCTCCGTCTGGCCGCGCGTGGTGTCGACGAGGGTGTACTGGTTCGTCGCGGTCTGCGTGGTGTTGAGCGTCACCGTGCCGTTGTACATGGAGGCGCCGCTGCCGACTGCGGGCGAGGGGAGCCGAAGTGCGGGGCTCTGGGCCTTCGGTGTGGCGGTCCGTCCGGTCAGGGACGGCGTGGCGCGCTCACCCTGCGCCTTGAGCTTCTGCCGCACCTTCGGCGAGATGAACTCGTCCATGGTGCTGACGTTGCTGACTACGCTGCCCGTGCCCGCGTCGACGACCACCGAGTGGGAGGTGGCCACGTCGCCGCCGGCGGTGACCGTGACCTGG
Organism: Streptomyces sp. 150FB; assembly: GCF_000818195.1. GTDB lineage: Bacteria > Actinomycetota > Actinomycetes > Streptomycetales > Streptomycetaceae > Streptomyces. The sequence goes on from NZ_JTHL01000001.1 coordinate 87,606, forward strand.
TAGGCGAGGACGCTCTTGCCGTCCTGGACGTTCACGAGCAGACGGGGAGCCGCCGCGGCCCCCTTCTGCACGGCCGAGGCGGCCTTGGACTGCGCCTGCTTCACCGTCAGCTTCGCGGCGACGGACGGCACCGAGACCGGCTTGTCGGCGGCGCGCGTCACACCGAGGTACTTCGAGCCCGGTGTGAGGTGGACAACGATGTCGGCACCGACGACGGGGAGCCCGCGGTACGTCTGCGAGAACCGGACGTGCTGCTTGCCGCTCTGATCGACCATGACGTCCGTGGCGACCAGGCCGCTCCATCTGGAGAGGCCGGTCTCGGTCTCGCGCGCGAAGGCGGCGGCGCTGGCGGCGTGGGCGACCGTCGCCTGGGAGGCCGCCTGGGTGCTGACGCTGTGGGGCGCGGGGCTCGCCATCGCCGTCGCCGTGATCGAGGCAGAGGCCGCGGTCACGATGGTCACCGCGATGGCGAGCTTGGATATAAAGGGAGCACGCATGTGGGGGGTCGTCCTTCCTGGACACGTCTCGGCACGTCCGCCGGGGGGGGCGGCGGAGGTATGACGAGATCATGACATGGCGATGCGAAGTACTGGAAGGTTAAAGAACTTTTTTGTGGGGCGAGATGATCGTCTATCAGCCACCTCCCGTTCGCCGGCTGTTGCTCGGAAACCCCCGTCCGACAGCCCCGGGGTGATGGTGCGCAAGCCTGGAGAGAAGCCTGCGAAGGGCGTGCCGGAAGGCAGTGCGCCTTGGCTTTCCGCCACCCGCAAGCCGGTCGTGCTCGGCCGAGGCGGGTGAACGCATGGCCTGATCAGACCGGCTGTCCGCTGTCAGGCATGGGCGGGCGGTCACGGCACACAGCGGCGAGCAGGTCTGATCCACAGTCGATTCACCGTAGCCGCAGCCCAGTTCGACTCCGCATGTGCGTTGTTCCGTGGCTCGCGGGCGCCCGCGAGCGCGCCCACCCCCGGCAGGGCGCCACCCGACCCGGGGAAGGGCTACCCGGCCGCGCGCTGCGCGGAAGACAGCACCTCGGCGAGTTCGTCGGCGAGTTGTGGCGTGGCGGCGATCACCCCGCTCCAGCGGCGGGTGAGGTCGGTGTCGAAATCCACCGGCCGGCCGTGGACGTCGCGTACCGCTCCGCCGGCCGCGGTCACCATGACCACGGCGGCCGCCAGGTCCACGAGGCGGTGGGTGTCGGAGCAGGCGTCGGCGAACGCGTCGATGGAACCGTCGGCGACCAATGCCGCTTCCAGGCACGTGGTCGACAGGATGCGGACCCGGGCAGCTCGCTCGGCCGCCGCCCACCACGCCGCCGCCGCACCGGGGTTGGCGATGTGCGGGCGCAGCATGGACAGCGCGGCGCCGGTCAGCTCGGTGCGCCCGGAGGTGCGGTAGGGAGTCGCGCTGTCCTTGTGGGCCCACCAGGAGCGTCCCGTGTCCAGCCACACGGTGAGTGCCTCGGTGAACTCGTCGCCCACCGCGATCACCCCGGCGAACGCGGTGAGCGGGACACCGGCGGCGCCGTTGGCGGAGCCGTCGAGCGGGTCCATCACGAGCGAGATGTCGCTCCCCCGGTCGATCCAACCGGTCTCCTCAGAAAGGACGTTGACCGGCGGAAGGCCGTCGAGCGCCTTGAGGATGGCGTCCTCCACGATCCGGTCGATGCGCATCGTGGGGGTGCCGTCGGCGCCCTGGGCCACGGTCTCGGCGAGCGTCGCCCGGTCGAACCGGTTCCTCGCGTCGGCGTAGGCCGCTCGGGCCGCCTCGGCCGTCGCGGTCAGTACGGGACTGACCCGCCCCGCGGCGTCGCCCTGTGTGCTGGTCCTGTCGGTCATCCGTCAGCGTCCCGTCGGGGTCAGGTGCGCCGCCGCGGACAGCGGGGCGCTGTCGCGTGTCTCCTCGGCCAGCAGGGTCATGCGTACGGTCTGCTGCCGTACGTCACCGGTCACCGCGACCAGGTCGGCGCGCATGCCCCGTACCAGTGCGCCGCGGTCGTTCAGGCCTGCTGTCGTCGCGGCGCCCGAGGTGATGAGGCGTACCGCGGCGGGCAGCGGCAGGACACCCTGGTCCGCCAGTCGCATCACCGCGGCCAGCAGGGTGGTCGGCATGTAGTCGCTGGACAGGTTGTCGACCACGCCGGCGGCGACCAGTTGGATGGCTCCCACGTTGCCGCTGTGCGATCCCCCGCGCAGTACGTTGGGTGCTCCGGCCACCACCTGCATGCCGACGGCCCTCGCCGCCTCGGCAGCCTCGGCGGTGGTGGGGAACTCCGCGACCGCCGCTCCCGCCGTGTAGACGTGCGCGATCTCCTCCGCTGTCACCACGTCGTGGGCGAGGAGCCGGATCCGGCCTGCCAGCGCCTCCTCACTCAGCCAGCCGAGAGTGATCTCACGCTGTGCGAGGCTCTCGTCCCGCTCGGCGATCCGGCTGTCGATGTACTGCTGGGCGTCGGCCTCGCTGATCTTCTCCTGTTCCGCGATCATGCTGCGGAACGAGTCGACGTCGGTGTACTGGCCCTGGCCCGGAGTGTGGTCCTGGTACGACACCAGGGGCAGCACACCGTCCCTGTCCGGCAGTTCGGAGAGCGCCTTCCGCAACACGACGAGAGCCTCCGGGTCGCGCGCGTCGAGCCGGTAGAGAACACGGTGGTCGATCAGTCCCACTCCCCCGGCGACCCGTTCCCGCAGCGCCTCCGAGAGGCCCAACGACCTCTCCAGGGTGCGGTCCTTGCCCAGATGTGTCTGGTAGCTGATTCCGTGGTACATCGTGGTGACGCCTGCGGCGCGTGCTCGGCCCTCGTAGCTGGACACAGCGAAGTCCGGAGGGAACTCCACAGTGGGGCGCGGGCGTTGCTCCTTCTCCAGCGCGTCGCTGTGGGTGTCGACGACACCGGGCAGCAGCAGCGCGCCGCGCAGGTCGAGGGCCTCGGAGGGCACCGGGCCCGGGGTGGGTCCTGTCACTTCCACGATCAGGCCGTCCTCGACGACGACTGTCGCGTCGTCCAGGATCCTGTCGGGCAGCACAGCCCTCGCGTGGGCGAATACGTACCGGCTCATCGAGCCACCTCCAAGGGCAGGTTCACGTCGTGCAGGATGGTTTCCGGGCTTCCTGAGGCCAGCACCCGGCCGGAGCCGAGCACCACCACCCGGGTGGCGAGACGTTCGATGGCGTCCAGGTCGTGGAAGACCGAGAGCACCGCGGTGCCTGTCTCCTCCAAGCGGGCGATGGTCTCCAGTACGGCGGCCCGGTTGGCCGGGTCGAGCGCGGAGACCGGCTCGTCGAGAAGCAGCAGGCGCGGCGGGGAGATCGTGCCCGCGGCGATGTTGACGCGCTGCTTCTGGCCACCGGACAGCACGGTGGCGTGCATGTCCCAGAGCCTCTCGGCGATGTCGACCTGTCGCAGCGCCTGGGCCGCCGCCTCTTTGGCGTCGGCCCGGTGCATGCCGCGCGCGATTCCGGAGGCGGTGACGATGTCGAGCACCGAGCGGCGCGGCTGCGGACGGAGGAACTGCGACACGTAGCCGATCTCCTTGCCGCGCAGATCCGCGATGTCGGAATCGGGCAGTGTGGCGATGTCGACGCGCTCACCCCCGGCGGTGCGGAACCAGATACTGCCGCTGCCGGACAGATAGGTGCGGTAGACGCAGCGCAGCAGTGTCGACTTGCCCGCGCCGGACGTTCCGGCGAGGGCGACGTGCTCGCCGGGCGAGACGTCGAGATCCACACCGTGCAGGGCTTCGACGACCCGTCCGTCGATGGTGTGCAGGGTGAAGTCCTTGCGCAGGCCCCGTACGGAGAGCACGCTGCCCGGCAGAGCCCCCGCGGGGAGATCTCCGGCAGGAGCGCCGGACGCGCGCGGTTCCGCCGTGGCTGTGGAGGCGGCGGCGGTGGTCATGGCGGCTGTTTCCGCGAGGGGCAGCGCCGTGGTCCGCTCGGTGACCGTCTCGGTGATCTTCTCGGTGGTGGTCGGAGTGATCTTCTCCGAGGTCCTCTTGACGGTCTTCTCGGTGGTCGTCGGGGTCGTCCTCTCGACGACCTCCTCGGTGGTCTTCTCGCTGGTCTTCTCGGTGATCGTGATCATGTTCGTGGTCATCACCATCAGCCCCGGGCCGCGGAGACGAGTTGCTGACTGTACGGCTGCTGGGGATCCTCGAGCAGTTGGTCGGTCAGACCGGCCTCCACGACTCGGCCGTGCTGCATGACGAGCACCCGCCGGGTGAGCATCTCGATGACTCCGAAGTCGTGCGAGACGACCACGGCCGCCACACCCGTCTCTTCGAGCAGGACGCGCAGCAGGTCGAGCACTCCGGCGGCGACCGAAGCGTCGAGTCCGGTGGTGGGCTCGTCGAGCAGCAGTACGGGCGGGTCGGTCGCGAGCGCCTTGGCGATCTGCACGCGCTGGCGCATACCACCGGAGAAGGTCCGCACCGCGTCGTCCATGCGCGAGAGCGGGACCTCCACACGGGCCAGCAGGTCGGCGGCCCTGGCGCGGATCCGCCCGTAGTCGCGCCAGCCGATGGCGGTCAGCGGATCGGCGATGTTGCCGCCCGCACTGATGTTGAGGTTCAGTCCCGCGGCCGGATCCTGGTACACCGTGGAGATCTGGTCCAGGCGCAGACGCCGCCTGGCCGAAGGGGAGAGATCCCTGATGTTCACTGTGCCGTTCTCGACGCCACGCAGGGCGATCGTGCCGGCGGTGGCCTGTTCGTCACCCGCGATGCACCGCATCACTGTCGACTTGCCGGAGCCGGACTCGCCGATGATGCCCAGCGCCTCGCCGGGCGCCACGTCGAAGGCGACGTCCCAGGCGGCGACGACGGCCCCGGTGGCCGGGGAGACAGCGGTGGCGAACGCGGGCCCGGTGCCTTCCAGGGACCTCGGTCCCTGGTCCCCGTAGATCTTGCCGAGGCCGGAGACCTTCAGCGCCCAGCCGGGCCTGACCCCGGCCGGGACGGGGGCGACGGCTGTGGTGGTGTTCATGACTGGGTCGCCTCTTCCTGTGTGAGTGCCTGGGCATGCGCCGCGGGTGTCCCGACGTGTGTGGAGGCAGGGGCTTCGCCCGTCCTGCGGCGCCGGCAGAAGTCCGTGTCGGAGCACACCCAGGTGGTGAACCCGCCGTCCCTGGCGGGCTCCTGGACGATGTAGGTGTCCTGCGACCGGCACAGGCGGCAGGCGGCGCCGGGCGTGAACTCGACCTCGAAGGGGCGGTCCTCGAAGGTCAGCGGCTCGACGTGGGTGTGTGGAGGCACCGCGAAGATGCGCTTCTCGCGACCCGCCGACAGGATGGTGACGGCGTCGGAGTTGTTGAGCTTCGGTACGTCCCAGCGGGGGATGGGGCTGGGGGTCATGATGTAACGCCCCTCCACCATGACCGGGTAGCCGGCCCCGGTGGTGATCAGGCCGTTGCGCACCACGTCCTCGTAGAGCCTGACCCACATCTTCGAGTAGTCGGCTTCGGCATGCATACGCCGCTGTTCGTGCATCTCGGGAACGATGCCGGCCAGCGGTTCCGCTCCCGGGACCTGGAGAACGAGCACCTGCCCCTCGCGCAGCGGCTGTTCGGGGATGCGATGCCTGGACTGGATGACATCTGCGGCGCGGGTGTCGCTCTCCTCCTCGCAGCCCACGTGGTTCACCACGAGCCTGCGCAGATTCGAGGCGTTGACGCCGGCGTCCTCCCCCTGGTCGATCACCTTGAGCCGGGTGTCCTCGCCGACGAGGGCGAGAGTGGCCTGGAGGCCACCGGAGCCCCAGCCACGGGCGACGGGCATCTCACGTGAGCCGAAGGGGACTTGGTAGCCGGGGATGGCGATTCCACTCAGAACAGCCCTGCGGATCTCCCTTCTTGACAGCTCGTCGAAGATTCCTGGCCGGTCCGCCGGGCCCGCCAGGGAGTGGAGGGTCGTCGTTGTCATTCCTTGTCTCCGTCTTCAATGGCCCCGTTCCGTACGGCCGTTACGGCCCGTGCGCGCTCGACGAGCGAGCGGAACTCCGCGTGGTGGGGCAGTTTCAGATGCCGTGCGTAACCGGTGGAGTCCATGCCGTCGAGGGTGAAGAGCACCTCGCGGTGGATGGCCGAGTCCGGCTCGTGGTGGACGAGCAGCAGGTCGAGCCCCGCCATGGAGATCGCCTTGCGGTCGTTGTGGCCCAGGCACAGCCCGTACCCCACATCCAGGGTGCGGGCGAGTTCCCCGGCGCGGGCGACGCTGTGGAAGGTCTGCACCTCGCTGACGCGTACCCGGGTGACCGCCACCGGTTGTCCCGTGTACGGATGCGGCACCGACAGGGAGAGGGTGCCGTGCCTCACCTCACCGGGAATCTCATGACCGCCCGATCGCAGACTGTTGCCGTACCACATGTGCATCAGCGAACCGGTGTCCGCGCGTGCCATGGTCTGCAACCAGGCGGAGCGCGGCGCGTCGGAACGCGCGGGGGTGCGGGTGACGTCGTACGGGGCGGGATCGGCCGCGGCACCGACGGGCCGGACGACGTCCATGCCCCGCAGGACCGACAGCAGGTTCGCGGGTGTCCGCTCCACGGATGCGGCCGGGGCGGACACGGGGGTGCCGAGGCCGTGGGTGTGCTCCTCGGAGCCCTGACGCGCCTGCTGACGCGGCTGCTCGTGAAGGTGCTGGTGGCCGCTGTGGTCGTGGCCGTTCGCCCCGCCGGCCGCCGTCGATCCGGAGACCCTGGAGCGGCCCTCGTCCTCAGGAAGCAGGTCGAGCAGGCGCCCCACGTAGTCGAGGGTGCGGCCGAGGACCTGTCCGCCGGGCGGGTTGCGGAACGCCGAGCTGATACGCCGGGTCACCCTCAGCTCGTCGGTACTGACGGGCAGACCGCGGCCCAGACGCGGCAGGGTGGAACGGTGGGCGCGGATCAGTTGAGCGGCCTCCAACGGGTCGCCCTGTGCCTGGCGAATGGCGCGGGCCGCCAGCTCGGGCGCCCACAGCCCGCTCTCGCCCATGGCGCGATCGACGGCCAGCGGCAGCCGCTCGGCGATCTGCTCCAGCTCCAGCCACGGACTTCTCCTGTCGCGGCCGGCCTCTTCCACCAACCGCTCCGCGGCGGTGACCGCTTCCTGGAGGGTGTTCGGCTGCCCTGCGCTCATCGCGCACCTCCTGAGGTGGCGTGCACTGCCTGGATGCGTTCGAGGGTGGAGCGGAAGTCCACGTAGTGCGGGAGCTTGAGGTGTTCGAGGAAGCCCGAGGACTCGGGGCCGTCCAAGTGGATCAGCACCTTCTGTTCCAGGCCGTCGGTCTCCGGGTCCCGGCGGACCAGCAGGTCGAGCCCGGCCATGGCGAGTGCCTTGGCCTCGTTGTCGCCGAAGCAGAGGCCGTAGCCGACGTCGAACCTGGTGTGATCCTCTTCCGGCAGACCGGCGCCGCGGATCGTCCGGGTCTCGGTGACCGCCGCGGCCGCGACGGTGACGGGGTTTCCGGTGCACGGGTGTGTCACCCTGACCGGCAGCCTGCCGCGGCGCAGTTCGAGCGGAATCTCCGGTCCGCTGTGCTCGGGTCGGCGCCCTGACGCGTACCACAGGTGGATGAGGGAGCCGGTCTCCGCACGGGCCATCGCCGACAACCGGGCCGAGCGGGGGGTTCCGGGGCGCGCGGGTGCCCTGGTGATGTCGAAGGGTTCCGGATCTGCGGGAACCGGCCCTCCCGTCAGCAGTCCCTGGTCCCGCAGGGCCTCGACGACGCCGCTGGAGACCGGAATCGCCCCGGACCCGCACGCGCGCGGAACATCTGGGCCTTCGGTGTCGGTAGTGGCCCCGGCTCGGCCGGACGGACGCTCCCTGCCCGCGCCGTCCGCTCCCGCGCCGTCCGCTCCCCCACCGTCCATACCCACGCCGTCCGCGCCCGTCTCCTCCGCACTGACGCGGTCGGCGCGGACCGACTCGTCGCGGGCCCTCCCCTCGGGCTCCGGTGTGAGGTCCAGACGCCGTGCCACATAGTCGAGGGTGCGGCCGAGGATCTGGCCGCCCGGCGGGTTGCGGAACGCCGGGCTGATACGCCGGGCAACCCTCAACTCATCGGTGGAGACAGGTGTGCTGTAGGCAAGACGCGGCAGGGTGGAACGGTGCGCACGCAGCAGTTGCGCCGCTTCGAGCAGGTCGCCCTGCGACTGGCGGATGGCGCGGGCGGTGAGTTCGGGAGCCCACAGGCCGCCCTCCCCCATGACCCGGTCGACCGCCAACGGCATCCGTTCCGTGATCTGTTCCAGCTCCAGCCAGGAGCTGCTCCCTCCGTAGCGGGCCTCTTCCACCAGCCGCTCGGCGGCGGCGATGGCCTCCTGGCCGCCGCGTACACCCGAATACCCCATGGTCAGCCACCCGCCACTTCGACACGGACCCTCGTCGTGCGCGGCAGACCCGTCACGGCGCCGTCGGCGGCCACCAGGAAGGTGTCAACCCCGAGTGGGAAACCGCTGTTGACAGCGGTCAGCGCCTCGATCACCGCCATCGGCAGGCCGCGGACGCCGAAGCGCCGCTCGCCCGGGACTCCGGGGCCGCTCAGCAGGAGAACCGTCTCCCCGTCGGCGAGGACGCCGCCCGCGCTCCCCCCGTCGGTCAGCGTGTCGACAGCGGCGAACAGCCTGGCGCCCTGCTCCGGGTTGAGCGCGTCGCCCCTGTGCAGCACGGCGATCTCCGCCCCGCTCAGCGGTCGCAGGGCCACCACTGTTCTGGCCGCGTCCAGTTCGGCACGCGGAGCGCTGGTCGCGGCGTGCACGGCGTCGCCCCACCCCCGCGCGTCCTCGCCCTCGGCGGTGAGTACGTGGAGCGTCACCTCTACGTCGATGAGCCCGCAGGCAGCCGCCGCGGCGGCAGGCACCGCGTCGGGGACGTCGAGCCGGCCGATCTTGCCGGGCCTGGCGAGCACGTCGAGCAGGGTCGTGAAGTCGCGCTGCGACTCACGAGCGCCGCGCCGCAGCGCGCCGATTCGGGCGCCGGCACCGAGTACGGAGGGGGTGGTCAGCAGTGTGTCGGTCACGTCAATTCCTCGAAGGAGACAGTGGTGGACCGGATTTCGACCCACTCGGCGGCGTCCCGTCCGGCCTGTCGGTCGGCGATCCGCCCGCAGAGCGCGTCGATCTCGGCGAGGGCGGGCAGACGCGCCGCCGCGACGGCGTCGAGCAGTGCCGCGGCCAGGGCCGCCACCCGGTCGTCCCCGGCGCGCATGGCCCAGCCGGGTACACCCGCGATCTCGACCGAGCACTCGGTGACGAGCACCTCGCCCAGGTAGAAGCGGGATTCCTCGACCGGCTCGCGTACCTGGAGCACGACCATGCCGACTTCCGGTGGCCGCACCACCGTCAGGTCCGAGGTGACGCCCTCGGCGACGAGCCGTTCCGCGAGCGGGACGATCTCCTCGTGATCGGCGGCGGCCAGCAGTTCGGATCGCTGCTCACGTGTCAGCGTGTCGGCCATGCTCTGTTCCCTCCGGTTGCTTCCATGGCCCGTCCATCTCGACGATGATCCGGGTGCTGTCGGGGCGGCTCCATGTGCTGCTGCACATCAGCGCCCTGCCGGTGCGCAGGTCCCGGCTCAGGCTTTCGACCAGCCAGACCGGCCGGCCCGACTCCGTTTCGAGGTTCGCCGCGATGTCGGGTTCCGGCAGTGTGTAGCTGACTCGGCACCACGCTCTGACCGGCTGCGCCCCGCACATCTGGCGCAGGATGGCGTCAAGCGATTCGACGGCGTGCACGGCGGTACTGACCTCGGGCAGCACATCGGTGGGGATCCACTCGTTGGTCCAGCCGCTGAGCAGTCCGTCGATATATGACTGCCTGATCAGCAGATGGGCCGGGGATCCCTCGGGCCGTTCGAGTCGGGCCGCCAGGGAGCCGGTCAACGGCAGCGGCCGCACGTCGCGCACGACGGTGCGGGGCGTACTGCCCGCCTGTCGGATCGTCTCGTGCATCGAGGGTGACTTCGCCTGCGAGAGGACGTAGTCGATCGGACGGTTGACGAAGGTCCCCGCGCCGCGTGTCCGGCGTACCAGGAGGCGGCTCTCCAGTTCCTGGACCGCCGCCCGCGCGGCCGCCCGGCCGACTCCGAACCGGGCCGCGATCTCGTGTTCGCTGGCGACTCTGGTTCCGGCAGGACGATCGGCGATCTCAGCGGCGACAAGATTGGCTATCTCGACATATCGGCTTTGATTGGCCACATCAGGAAGCTTGCTCCTGCGAATTGTCCGGACAACCGCACGGCATTCAACGTTCCACCCCGCACCTGGTGAACAACTGGAACGGTTGTTGCTCGTTCTGCCCGCCGCCGACACGTCACGTAGGGACCCGTCACGCGCGGACCGTCACGTGTAGACACGGCGTAGCCAGACGGCGAGTCCTTCCACCAGGAGCACGACCGCGAGGAGCATCAGGACGATGGTGGTCACGGTCTGGAACTGGAGAACACGCGCCGCGTCCAGGAGTCGGTATCCGATCCCCCCGGCGCCGACGATGCCGAGCAGGGTGGCGGCCCGGATGTTCGTGTCGAGCTGGAAGAGCATGTGAGCGATCACCGTGGGCCAGGCCCGCGGCAGTATCGCGGAGAAGAACAACTGCCAGCGGGACGCGCCGGAAGCGAGCACCGCCCTGGTGGGTCCGGGATCGAACTCCTCCAGCGAGTCGGCCACCAGTTTGCCGAGAAGTCCGACGGAGCCGACGCCGAGCGCCAGCACACCGGCGACCGGGCCGAGTCCCGTGACCACCACGAAGACGATGGCCAGGACCAGCTCGGGGACGGCACGTATCAACAGGATGACGGTCCGCATCATCCTGGCCACGGCGGGGGACGGTGCGATGTTGCGTGCGGCCAGCGTACCGAGTGGGAGTGCCAGGACCAGGCCGATGAATGTCCCGGCGAAGGCGATCTCCACGGTCGTCCACAGATCGGACAGGAGGATGCCGAACATCCCGCCGGCCCGCGGCGGGAAGAAGTGCGCGAGGGACGGGCCGATGTTGGGGGCGTCCTCGAACCACAACCGGACCGAGACGCCCGCACCGGGAAGCGCCGCGACCACCAGGGCCACAGCCAGGAGCGCCCAGACCGAACGGCGAACCCGCTGAACGCTCCACCGGGGGGAGGTGCGCCGGCCCGTGCCACGTCCTGACGCGGTGGACGCCCGCCCGACCGGAGCCGACCGCGACACCGGTGTCCGGTGTTCCAGGACCCCGCCCGGCGCCGCTTCGCGCACGACCGGCCGGAGTCCGCGCAGTTTCCGCCGCAGGAACCCGTGGCGTACCTGGACGCCCGAATCCCGCAGCAGGGCCCGGCGGATGACGCCCGAGACGGCCTCCACGACGAAGCACATCAGGAGCAGTACGAGCGCGAGTGCCATCGCACGCCGGTAGTCGATCTGGCCGATGCCGATGTAGAGCGCGTAGCCGAGCCCGTTCACACCGACGTAGCCGAGCACCACGGAGGTACGCAGGTTGATGTCGAGCCGGTGCAGAGCCGTGGCCACGAGAGAGGGCAGGACCTGTGGGAGCACCGCGCTGAGGAGTTCCTGCGGGCGGGAGGCGCCGGTGGCCCGGATCGCCCGGCGCGGCCCTTCGTCGACCGCCTCGATGGAGTCGGCGTACAACTTTCCGACCATGCCCACGGAATGCATCCCCATCGCCAGCACACCGGTCATGCCGCCGAGTCCGAAGACGCGGAAGAAGAAGATGGCGAAGATCACGTCGGAGATGGCGCGGGCCAGCACGATCAGCGCGCGGACGACGGGCCGCACGCCCTTGAACGGTGTGGTGTTGCGCGCCGCCAGCAGAGCCAGCGGAATGCTGATGACCACCGAGACCAGCGTGGCCGACACGACGATGGCCAAGGTCAGCCAGATCAGATGGAACAGTTCACCGGCCGGCGGGAAGTCCAGCGGGAACATCCGCCGGGTGAAATCGGCAGCGTTGTGGGCACTGTCGATGATCGTGCTGACATTGATCTTCAGGTCCACGAAGGACCAGATCCCGCCGCCGAGACAGATCAGCAGGGCAAGCCCGGCCAGCAGCCCGGAGGGGCGGGGACGCGCCAGTGTCCTGCGGGTCCCGCCGTCTCCCGTGGGTATCGGAGACGGCCTTTTCGTCCTGATGGGTTTGCCGACCAGTGGCGCGTGGGCGCTCACAGGGCCCCCACCGGGACGGAGAGTCCGTCCCGGCCTGCCCGGTCCTCGCCCACGGCCGAGTAGAGCCGCATGACCTCGTCGCGGCTGATGCCTTCGGTGGGTACGTCGAGCACCACCCGGCCGTCGCGGAGTCCGATGATCCGGTCGGCCCAGGACAGCGCCAGATCCACCTGGTGCAGGCTGCACAGGACGGTCAGATGTCGGCTGCGGCCGACATCCTTGAGCAGGCGCATGATCTGCCCCGAGGACTCGGGGTCGAGCGAGGCGACCGGTTCGTCGGCGAGCAGCATGCTCGGCTCCTGCATCAGTGCGCGCGCCACGGCGACCCGCTGCTGCTGGCCGCCGGACAGGGTATCGGCCCGCTGGAACGCCCAGTCCACGAGGCCCACTTCGCCGAGCCGGTCGAGTGCCTGCTCACGGACGCCCCTGGGGTAGCTGAACAGACCCATCCGCGGGCCGCGGAGCCGCCCCAGCGCGCCCGTGCAGACGTTCTCCAGCACGGTAAGCCGCCCCACCAGGTGGAACTGCTGGAAGACGAACCCGATACGGCGGCGCAGCGCCCGTAGCTGGCCGGTCGAAGCGGCGGCCAGTTCGGTCCCCAGGACGTTGCCCCCACCTGACGTGGGTGTCTGCAGCCCGTCGAGGTGCTGGAGCAGTGTGGACTTGCCGGAGCCGGAGAGGCCGAGCAGCGCCACCACCTCGCCGGCCCGTACCGTGAAGCTGACCTCGTCAAGGGCGACGATCATCTCTTCGCCGGAACCGAACCGTTTCGTGAGCGAATCCAGCCGCACCACGACGTCGTCCCGTACCGTCGCGTCTGTCCCCGCGCTCGGGCGGGGCGCCGGGCCCGACGCCGGAGCTTCGGGCGTCCTCAGGCCGCTCAGCCGTTCTGGCATTGCTTGTCCTTGGTAGCGGCGCAGACGTCCCGGATGGTCTTGAAGTCGGCGTCGACGGACTTCTGGTAACCCCAGGCGCCGTCAGGCAGGCAGTCCTTCTGACCGGTGCAGAACCCCTGGGCGGCCATGTAGTCCGCGTTGGCCTTGGTCAGGAAGGTGTCCGTGAGTTTCTTCTGGAGCGACGGGGTGAGGTCGGTCGAGAGGCCGACGGGCGAGCCCGGGATCTCGTCCGACCTCCATACGACCTTCAGGTCGCCCGGCTTGAGCTCGCCCTGCTGGGGAAGCAGCTTGTCGACCATGTCGTCGTAGGCGAAACCCGCGTCACACTGGCCGCTCTTGACGGCGAGCGCCGAGGCGTCGTGACCGCCGGACATCACGGTCTTGATGTCCTTGTCCGGGTTCAGACCGGCCTTGATCAGCCCGGTCCTCGGGTAGAGGTAACCGGATGTGGAGGTCGGGTCGACGAAGCAGACCTTCTTGCCCTTGAAGCCCTTGAGGTCCTTGATCGACGACTTGCCCGGCACGATCCCGTACGACTGATAGGCGCTGCTGCCGCCCTTGGCGTCCACCGTCGTCCCGATCGGGGTGACGTCCACGCCGCTGTCCTTGGCCACCACGTACGAGAGAGGGCCGTAGAAGGCCAGGTCGACCTTGTGTACGCGCTGGGCCTCGATGACGGCCGCGTAGCTCGTGACGTTCTGGACGGTGACCTTCTTGCCGGTCTCCTTCTCCAGCAGTTTGATGAGGGGAGCGTTCGACTTCGCCTGTGTCGCGGCGTTCTCCGAGGGGATCTCGGCGATCACGAGCGTGCCGGGGTCACGCCCGGAATCGCCCGCGGACTGGCCGCTCGCCGCCTTGCCCCCGCTGCTGTCACCGTTGTCGAGGGCGCTCTCACCGCAGGCCACCAGGGCCAGAGGGAAGAGGGCGGAGACGAGCACTGCACTCATTCGCCGCTTGGTGAAAAGCATGAATTGTCCTCATTCCGGCGGCCTGTGGCCACCCATACGTACCTGCTCCTGAACCTGGTGCCGCGACGGGGAGAGCGTCGCCGGGAAGGGCACTCGGTGCTTGCACTGCCAGGCTTGGGACCAGAGGTGTTAAGCCGGACGTATCGGGGTGGAGCGGAAGAGAACTGTGGGTAAGGCCCCGGGAGGCTTGACCCGACAACTGGTACAGGCGATCTCTCACGGAGCGCAGGCCGCGCCGGTCACGGCCGGGCGGTTGGACGGGTTTTCCGGCCGTCGATCCGAACAGTCGGCCGCTCTCCACGCGAGCGGACGCGGAGCGGCCAGTCAGAGACGTGCTGCTACGCGGACCAGGTCGGCGGCCGCGCGGAGTCGGCTCTGCGACGGCCACGCGATCACCGTTGTCACGGATGGTGCGTCGAGGACCGGCACGGCGGTGAGATCCCGGCGCAGGTCGTCGGTACCGGCGGACTCGGGAATGATCGCGGTGGTACGGCCGAGCGCGATCAGTTGGAAGAGCTGTGTCAGGTTCCGCACCTCTGCGCCCGGTCCCTCCGGGTAGCTGCCGCCAGAGCCGGGCCAGCGCGCCATCGGGAGCTCCGGCAACGCGGTGACCTCGGCCGTCCGAATCTGTGAGCGGCCGGCAAGCGAGTGAGAGGCGGGCAGGATCGCCACCTGTCCCTCGGTGTACAGGATTTCGGTGTCGAGTCCGACCGCCGAATCGAATGGCAAATGCAGCAGAGCCACATCAGCTTGCCCGTTCCGCAGCAATTCCTGTTGCTGGTGCGCCTCACACAGCAAGAGATCGACGGTGGCCGCGCCGGGCTCCGCGCGGTAGGCATCGAGCAGTCTGGCCAACAACGCGTCTGCGGCGCCGGCTTTGACGGCGAGGACCAGGCTGGGGCGCCTTCGCGCGGCCTGCTGGGTACGCCGCTCGGCTGCGGCTACCGCGCCGAGGATCGCGCGGCCCTCGGACAACAGTACGGCGCCGGCCTCGGTGAGCGTGACCTTGCGGCTGGTGCGCTCCAACAGGGTGACCCCCAGACGTCGTTCGAGCCGGGCGATCGCGCGGGACAGGGGCGGCTGGGCTATCTCCAGACGCTGGGCGGCCCTGCCGAAGTGCAGTTCCTCGGCGACGGCGACGAAGTACCGCAGCTCGCGTATCTCCATACCCGCACAGTAGCCGCGGCGGACGGTCGACCCATGTCGCTCGGGTATCGGTGCCTTACCGAGGTGGTGTTGGTGCGTGGTCGAAGCGCGGCCATGCTCGCTGTCATGAGCGAGAAGACGATCGCGCTGGTCACCGGCGCGAACAAGGGAATCGGGTACGAGATCGCTGCCGCGCTGGGCGCGTTGGGCTGGAGCGTCGGTGTCGGCGCCCGGGACGAGCGGCGCAGGACGGACGCCGTGGCGAAACTGCGCGCGGCAGGTGCCGACGCGTTCGGTGTGTCCCTGGACGTGACCGACGACGAAAGCGTGGCCGCCGCGGCGCGGCTGATCGAGGAGCGAGCGGGACGCCTTGACGTACTGGTCAATAACGCCGGGGTGGCGGGCGGTTGGCCGGAGAAGCCGACGACCGTCGACCTGAAGACCGTCCGACGGCTGGTGGAGACCAACGTCATCGGTGTCATCCGCGTCACCAACGCGATGCTGCGGTTGCTGCGCCGCTCGGCACACCCGCGGATCGTCAACCAGTCCAGCCATGTCGGCTCACTGGCCCTGCAGACCACGCCCGGCGTCGACCTCGGAGGGATCAGCGGGGCCTACGCGCCGACGAAGACCTACCTCAACGCCATCACCATCCAGTACGCCAAGGAGCTGAGCGGCACCAACATTCTGATCAACAACGCCTGCCCCGGCTACGTGGCCACCGACCTCAATGGGTTCAGCGGTACTCAGACCCCCGAGGAGGGCGCGGCGATCGCCATCCGGTTGGCGGCTCTTCCCGACGACGGCCCCACTGGTCAGATGTTCGACGACAACGGAGTCGTGCCATGGTGAAGTGCAGGCGTTCCCGCTCGACGGGGATGCGGCTCGATGCGCCCCGCCGTTTTCCGCCGACGCTCAGGTGGTTCACGATGGCTGCGTAGGTGCCCTCGTGCTGGAGGAGGGTGCGATAGGTGCCTTCTTCGAAGAGGGGGTCGAGGTTCGAGGTGGGTTCGTCGCAGACGAGGACGGAGGCGTCGCGGCGGAACGCGCGGGCTGCGGCGACGCGCTCCCCGGGGATGCGAAGGTCACGCCGGTTGCCGGATGGCCTACGGGGTGTCGGGCACGGGCTCGCTGCTCCCGGGGGCGGCGGTGCGGGCGCTGGTGTCCATGAGGAAGCCGGCCCGGTCGGCCACGTAATAGCCGGGCCCGTAAGCCGCGTTGGCGCCTCGTACGACACCGGTCAGGAGTCGCCGGCTGGTCTGGACGGCGATGAAGGCGGTGCCGGCGATGTCGGGTGGCGAACGGGGAATCCGAGGACGCCGCTGCGCCTCTGTCCACAGAACAGGTTCTGGCACACAACGTGAGGGGGCACGCTGATCCGACGGGGCTTCGGCGAAGGGCCTCGGATCACGTGGTCCGAGGCCCTCGCGCCCAGCGGGTTGCTCAGTTCACTGACCGCCTGTGCCCTCGTCCCACTGCCTGGCGTGGTCGTAGGCGCCCTTCTTGCCGAACTCTTCGAACTGCATGTTCGTCGAGCCGAAGCCAGGATCACCTTCATCCTGAAGAGCGGGGAATCGCTGGGCGGGGGCCGTCGCCGGCGAAGCCGTGGCAGCCTGGACTGGGCCGACCAGGGAAAACGCACATGCTGAAGTCAGAGCGGTCAGGATCAGAGAGCGGATCAAGGTCTTCACAGTCGGAACTCCTGGTGGTCGAGGAAGGGACAGGGACAGTCTTGAGTTGATCCCGCCTCACCTGTGCGCCATGGCCATTGCTGCCAACGAGGGCGCGTCGCAGAGATCGCTCACGAAGGCGTGCAGAGCCTGTTCTCGTGAACAGAATCACCTCTGAATCGGGCGCACTTCAAAGGACTGGCGGGCCCGGGCGGGATGACGGCCGTCCCCGAAGAACACACCCCGCATGTAGGTCCGCCGCGCGTTCCCGGGCTGAACCTTAGAGACACTGATCATCCCCACAGCGCTGCTGACCGTCGACGTACCGGAGACCGGTCCGGACTGGTCCTGGCCGTCGCTCGAAGGCTGTGTTGGGGGGACTGGCGAGCGCTGGCGCCGCGAGACATGGCCGTCGGCTACAAACAGGCATTCCACGCACTCGCGGCAACCCTGCATCCGCTTGTCCTGCTCTGGATGCACGGGGGGTAACTCCCTTTTAGCTCCTTTGGGTTGACGGCCGTCCGAAGCACAGACACCGGCTCGCGCCGCGTTCGGGACACGGGAGCCGGCCCGGGGGCAGCCGGCCCGCCCCCACCGGACGAGAAAAAGTTGCACCCTCGTGCGATGACCTGGGGCAGGAATCACCGGCAGAATATGTGCACCAGGCATGGATCGGAGTCGGAGATGAGCGCGGACAGACGTGCCGCCGACGCGTCGGCACGAGGACGCCTCGCCGTACCCCGCCTGGTCGGCCGCGACCGCGATCTCTCGCTGCTCGGCCACGCCCTCGACGAACGGCCAGGGCCCGTCGTCATCGCGCGCGAAGCGGGCATCGGGAAGACCCGGCTGCTCCCCGAACTCCTGTGGCTGCGGCGGGAGACGGCGCTGGTCGCGGTGTGCCCACCGTTCCGGGAGCCGTATACGCTCGGCCCGGTCGTCGACGCCGTACGACGGCTGGCCGGGCAGGTCACCGGCCTGCCGCTCACCGGACTCGTGGGGGCGCTTCGGCCGCTGTTCCCGGAGTGGGCCGGACAACTGCCGCCCGCCCCCGAGCCGTTGCCCGACGCTTCGGCCTCCCGGCACCGGCTGCTCCGCGCGCTCGTGGAACTCGTCGACGTCCTCGGAGTCGGGCTCTTCGTGGTGGAGGACGCCCACTGGGCCGACGAGACCACTCTGGAACTGCTGCTGTTGCTGCAGGCCCGGCGCGAGCGCGGCCCCCGGCTGGTCCTCACCTACCGGTCCGAGGACGTCCCGCCGGACTCGTCGCTGCGCCGGCTGGTCGCGCGGGCCGGTGTCGTCCGGCTGGAGCCCGGCCCGCTGGACACCGCCGGTACGGCACCTGGTGTCCTCGATGCTCGGCGGGCTGCCCGTCTCCATGGAGTTCGCGGAATTCCTGCGCGGCCACACCGACGGACTGCCGCTCGCGATCGAGGAGTCCGTACGGCTGCTCCACGACCGCGCCGACCTGGTCTCTTCGCGCCCGCCTCGGCGGCCGACCGCTCCGGGCGGACCACCCTCGGCGTGACCGACGGCGCGTACACCGCTTCGACCGCGAAGGCCACCGTCGCCCGCGACCAGGTGACCCGGAAGAACTGGAGCCTGGGCGCCGGCCGGATCAGCGTCTCCGGCGATCCGCTGCGGGTCACCCGGCCGCTGGGCCGGTCGACGGAGCGGACCGTGACGCTCCACAACACCGGTACGGCACCCGTCCACGTGGTGCTCAACCCGCAGGACGGCTCGTACACACCCGATTCACACGCCGGCAAGACGGTGAACCCCGGCACGCGCACACCGGTCCGGCACGCCGGTGGCGACTTCAGCCGCAAGTCACTGCTCGGCGCGAAGCCGGACGGGCCCGCGACGCCGAAGGCCGCGGCGCCCACAGCCGCCGGGGCGACCGCGGCGGGGGGTGCCG
>NZ_JTHL01000001.1:106347-114318 GCF_000818195.1 Streptomyces sp. 150FB
GCGGGGGGTGCCGCCGGCTGGACGACCGCCGACAGCCTGCCGACAGGAGTGTTCGACAGCGGCACCACGTCCCTCGACGGGAAGGTCTACACCTTCGGCGGGATCGACGCATCGAACATTCAGTTCACGTCATACGTCCACGACCCGGCCGCCAACGGCTGGCAGCGGCTCGCCAACATGCCCGAGCAGTTGGAGAAGCCCGGCGCGGAGGCGGTCGGCGGCCAGATCTACGTCTTCGGCGGCTGGGACAGCACCCAGAACGCGTCCGCCGCGGTGTTCCGCTACGACCCGAAGCACGACACGTGGTCCTCGGCGGCGCCGCTCCCCGCAGGTGTCGTCGCGAGCGGATCGGCGGTCCTCGGCGGCAGGCTCTACGTCGTCGCGGGATGCGGCGGCAACTGCCTCCCGGCGTCGCAGGCGACCTACGTCTACGACCCGGTCACCGACGCCTGGAGCCGGTCGGCCGACTACCCCGTCGCCGACTCGTGGCTCTCCTGCTCCGGCATCGCCGGCCAGGTCGTCTGCGCCGGCGGGACCGACCCGGTCAGCGGCGCGGAGACGAAAGCGACGTACGCCTTCGACCCGGTCACCGGCGCGTGGACCGCGCGGGCCGATCTGCCGTACCCGGCCTGGGGCATGGCCGCCGCCTCCTCCGGTGGCCGGCTGCAACTGGTGGGCGGCGTCAGCGGCGGTGCCCTGACCGACCAGGCCGAGGAGTACGACCCGGGCACGAACTCCTGGTCGGCTCTGCCGGCGGCGAACGCACTGGTCTACCGGGCCGGTGGCGCCTGCGGACTGTACGTCGTCGGAGGCTCGGACAACGGCAGCGATCCGGTCGCCGGCGTCGAACAGCTCCCCGGCTACGACGACTGCGGCAGCTCCGGCGCGGCCACCTGGCTGACGGCGCCGCACACTGTCACCGTCGCTCCGGGTGCCACGGTCAGGATCCGGGTCACCCTGAACGCGGGGAAGGTCGACCAGGCAGGCACGTACACGAGTGGTCTGACCGTCGGCAACGACTCGCCGTACGCCGTCCCGGCGCTCGCCGCCACGCTGAAGGTGACGGGCAAACGCTGACACCGGAAAGCTGACCGGCCCGCGACTGCCCCGCACGGTCAGAACCCGACGGGGCTCCCGGAGTGTGACCCGGGGCCCCGTCCGGGCCTCACCGAGGACGCGGACAACGTCGACTCGCGTGCCACACCCGAGAGGTCCGTCCAGAACCAACGCTCCAGGATCGACGGCTCCGCCGGCTCCCCGGGGGCGCCGGGACGTAGCCACGCCTCAGACGGTGTCGAGCTCCCTCAGTTCGGCATCGTCCAGCACAAGATCGACCGCTGCCGCCGAGTCGCGTACGGTCTCAGGTCGCGTGGATCCGGGGATCGGGATGACCATCGGTGACTTGGCGAGCATCCAGGCCAGGCTGACCTGCTGGGGGCTCACCCCGTGTGCCTGCGCGACCCGGGCGAACCGATCGTGGACGGGGTTGCCGTCGTACGACGCGGAGAGGCCGCGGATCGGCGCCCAGGGCATGAACGCGATACCCAACGCGTCGCACCGCTCAAGTTCGGGTTCACTGGAGCGGAACCCGGGGGAGAACTGGTTCTGCACCGCGACGAGCCGTCCGCCCAGCGCGTCGTTGGCGAACTCGATCTGGGCGGGATCGGCGTTGGAGATGCCGGCCATCCGGATCTTGCCGGCGTCGAGCAGATCACCGATCGCGCCGACGGAGTCCGCGTACGGCACGTCCTTGTCGGTACGGTGCAGGAAATACAGGCCGATCGCCTCGACACCCAGCCGCTTGAGCGATCCCTCACAGGCCGCCTTGATGTGCTCGGGACGGCCGTTCACCACCCAGATGTACGGACCGGGGTTCAGATCAGGGCGCATATGACCGCCCTTGGTGGAAACCAGCACCTCGGACCCCCGGCTGTGGGAGGACAGCGCCTTGGCGATCAGTTTCTCGTTGTGCCCGATCTCGTCGTGTCCGGCCAGGTGATAGGAGTCCGCGGTGTCGATGAGGTTCACGCCGGCATCGATCGCCGCGTGGATGGTGGCGATCGAACGCGCCTCGTCGGGCCGGCCCTCGATCGACATGTTCATGGCGCCGAGCCCGACCGCACTGACCTCGGCGGTACCGATATGGCGTGTCAGCATTCCTGACGCATCCTTTCCGGCTGGAAGAGTCCCTTGAGTGGCTTTTGCCCGGTGATCTTAGGGTCGGCGGCTGCCATTCGTGAGCGCACCAGGCCGGAACTCCGCCGGTATCGACGCGATCGGCCTCAACCGGGCCGAGGGTGACGTCCACGGCCCACCTGATCAGCCGTTTGTGAGCGGTCCGGAACGAACCCAGCTCGTCCGGCAGGTCCCGCCAGGGAGTGTTCGACCTTGCGTTCGAAGCGGCGCTGGGGGCGGCGGCAGTGGACCGCCCTCGTCCCCGCGCCTGCCGCCACGTCCGCACCGAGCGGACACTGAGGCGCAGGTCTTTGAAGATCACCCGGCTCGCCTCACCCCGGGCGAACCGCCCGGCCGCCCGGCCGCCCGGAGCCCGGCCGCCCGGAGCCGTAACTGCTCGAGAGACTGCTGTCGTTCAGCGGTCGGCCCGCCCCCTTGGGGCGCCCGCGTGTGCCACGGATGCGGGGTATCGCGTCCGGCAGCGGCGTCAACTGTTGTGACGTCATGGTGGTTTCCGCTGGTCAGCGTGGCACCCAAGGGGGTGACGTGGTGTGTACGCGTGGGGCTCGCCCGGTCGGCCGGCGAAGGTCCGGTGTGAGCCCCCCGTTCGGCGTTCGGACAGCGCGGCCGTCGACGGCCGCGCTGATCATCGCTCAGCCGGTGTTCACACTGCGTTGGTGTCCACCAGCTTCGATGAGCGGGTCGCGGTACCCATCTCCGACCATTCACGCCTGTATGAGGAGCTTCCATGACTCCAGATCCGATCACCCCGGCGCCCGAGCCCGACGACAGACCAGAGACGACGACCGGCACCACCCGGCGCCGGTTCCTCCAGGGCACGGGCGTCACCGCCGGTACGCTCGCGCTCGGCGCGACCGCCGGGGCGGGCGAGGCGTTCGCCGCCGCGAGGCCCAAGTACGTTCTGCCGAAGGGCTTCAAGGGCAACATCTCCGACCTGAAGCATGTCGTGATCCTGATGCAGGAGAACAGGTCGCTCGACCACTACTTCGGCACGTTCCCCGGCGTACGCGGCTTCAACGACAAGCAGGCGCTGCGGTTCCAGGACGGCAGCACGGTCTTCCAGCAGAAGGACAGCGACGGCAACGTCGTCACCCCGCAGGTCGACGACGGAGCCTGGGGGAACGACCACGGAGCGTGGGGCGACGTCGACCACCGCAAGTGGGATCTGTGGGCACAGCACAACGGTGCGAGCTGTATGAATTACCACAGCGACACCTACATGGGCTTCTACCACTCGGTCGCCGCCCAGTACACCATCGCCGACCAGAACTTCTGCTCCGAGTTCGGGCCGACCGACCCGAACCGGAAGTACCTGTGGAGCGGTACCGCCAACAGCGAGACGGGCAACACCGATGAGTCCAACTACTCCCGCCCCTGGACCACGGTGGCCGAGCAGCTCCAGCAGGCCGGCATCGACTGGCGGCTCTACTCCGACAACAGCGGCGACGGTCGGCAGGGCTACATCAGCAATTGGGTCGGCGACTACGGCGACAACGAGCTGAAGTACTTCAAGGGGTTCGACCCGGAGGGGCTCAGCGCCGACGACCCGAAGCTGCGGCCCGGCACAGGGCTCATCTGGCGTGCCAACGCGACGTACTACTCCGGCATGACCTCGCCGAACGACGACTCCGACGACAACCTCGACGCGGTCCTGAAGAACTTCGATGACGCCTGCCGGCCCGGTGCGGAGCACCCGCTCCCGGCGGTCTCCTGGATCGTGGCGCCGTACGGCTGGTCCGAGCACCCGAGCGCCGACACCCTGCACGGCGAGCGTTACGTCAAGAAGGTGCTCGACAGCCTGCAGAGCAACCCCGACATCTGGAACCACACCCTCTTCATCCTCAACTACGACGAGAACGACGGAAAGTTCGACCACGTCCTGCCGCCGTGGCCCGAGCCGGGCACGGCGCGCGAGTACGTCGGCGACTACCCGCTCGGCTTCGGTCCGCGGGTCCCCATGCTGCTGGTCTCGCCGTGGACCCGCGGCGGGTACGTCGCCTCGGAGGTCTTCGACCACACTTCGGCGATCAAGTTCCTGGAGACCTGGGCGGCCCACCTCGGCAAGCCGTTCCGCTCCCCCAACATCAGCGACTGGCGGCGCTCGATCGCGGGCGACCTGACCAGCGCGCTCGACTTCACCCGCCCGCAGCCGGGGCCGACCGTCTTCCCGGACCCGCTCGCGGAGCAGAAGCTGCCGATAGCCGCCGACCACATGAAGCCGCGTCCGCTGAGTTTCCATCCGCACGCGACGATCTCGGAGGACCGCGCGTCGGGGACGGTCACCGCCAGGATGACCCTGACCGGCGGCCCCAAGGACAAGGCCCTGAGCTTCCAGGTCTTCCCCGACAAGTACCAGGCGTTCTCCAGCACGCCGTTCACCGTGACCGCGGGCAAGCCCCGCGAGTACACCTGGGACGCGAGGGCGACCGACGGCAAGTACGCGTTCTCGATCTACTCCAACGACGGCTTTGTGCGCTCCTTCGCCGGCCAGGTCACGCCCGCCGGAAAGAGGGAAGGTGGCCTCCCGCGCGTGGAAGCCGACCTGCCGAAGGGCGGGGACTCCAGGCACGAGGCTCGGATGAGGCTCACATTGCACAACGACGGCACCAAGCCGGTGACCTACACGCTCACCGCCAACGACTACCTCGGCCGTACTCAGAAGGTCACGGTGGCCCACGGCAGGACGAAGGCCGTCATGTGGCCGACCCAGGAGGGCTACTACGACGTGGTCCTCACCGTCAGCACCGACACCGCCTGGACGCAGCGTTACGCCGGCCGGATCGCCACCACCGGAAAGGACTGACCGCCCGGGACCTCCGTGGCGCGGCGGCCGCCCTGGCCGCCGTCGCCACGGGCGATTTCGGTTCGCGAGCCGAAGCAACCCGGCATGGAGGCCACTCCGGCCTCACCCACCCTGGAGAGGCCGGAGTGCGGTGGAGATCAGCGCATCAACGGCGTCGCACGCGCCACCAAGGTCGCCGGCAGTGATCGAGACTCGCCCTACTTCGGGGAGAGCCGCAGCTTCGCGGTGTCCCCCGCGATGGCGAGAACGGCGATCGACAGCTCGTCGACGGTGGAGGCCCCGCCCTGGTCGGGGCGCTGATCGAGCAGATTGGTGGTGAATCCGCTCGCGTCGACCGAGCTCAGGTCCACGCCCTCGGCATCGACGGCGCTCACCGTGAACGGGCCCGTCCCAGGGCCGGCGGTGCCCGGGAGCTCGGTGCCCTTCGTCACGACGACAGTGCAGCGTCCGTCCGCACACGCCCGCAGCTCGGCCGGTGTCGACGGCTTCATGGGCTTCACCGCTGTCGGCGACGGCGATGAGGAGGGCCGCGTGGGCGTTGGCGAGGCGAGGCGAGCGACGGTTCGGCCGAACGCGAAGGTGCGGCCGGCGCGGGCGCCCCCGCGTCGTCGCCCGATTCGGATCCGCAGCCGGTCAGCGCGGCGGCGAGGACCAGGAGGGCGCAGACGGTCCCCGCCGCGCCGCGCGCCGCAGACAGCCCGGCGCTACGGCGGCAGGTCGATGATTCCGATGTGGTCATGGAGCCGTTCTACACACGGGCGTCCGGGAGGGGTCCCGCGCGCCCATCACCCCCCGGTGTCGACCCGGTTCTCCCTCACGGCCTGGTGCGCGAGCGCATCCGTCAGATCGAGAAGCACGCGCCGGTCGAGCTGAAGAAGCTCGCCCGCGGTACTGGCTTCGAGTCCGCGGCGTAACCCCGGGCAGGGTTGTGCCCCGCCCCTCACAAGCAGCCCCGGCACACCTTCCCCCGGGCGGCCGAGGGCTTCCCTGTGCACGGGCCCGCTAGAAGGTGTAGCGGGTGTGGCTGAACACCTGGCCGTCGTGCCCGAAGCCGTACGCCGTGCCGGGTGCCACCGCGAACAGCAGGACGTTGCCCGTACGGAAGCCGTCACCGAAGCCGTAGAAGATCCCCTCCGGCGAGGTGATGTGGTCCCCGTACTGCGTCTCGAACGCGGCGACGACCTCCTCCTGCCGCGCCGGATCCGTCACCCGCTCGGCCGTGCCCTCGACCACGATGTCGAGGCCGTCGGAGAGTGAGTTGTGCCCTGTGGTGAGTACGCAGTGCGCATTGCCGGCCAGGTTCTTCGCCTTCTGCTCGCCCGGCCCGGTGCCGAAGTGCAGCGCCCCGTCGTGCCAGGCAGCGATCAGCGGCGTGACGTGCAGCCGGCCGTCCGGCCGGACCGTGGTGATCCAGAAGACCTCGGCGGCGCGCAACTCGCGCTGGGCCTCGGCCCAGTCGGTGGCGGTGACGCTCCCCGCGCCCGGGCGCGGGTTGAGCGCGGAACTGTAGCGGGCGTCGAGCTCGGTCCCGGGCTGCTTCGCCGTCATGCGGAACTCCCTTCCCTCTTCCTGTAACGAAGGCTACGCAGCCCGGCCGGGCGGCGCTCAGGCTCGGCTCCCGGCAGAGATCAATGAGCACGAGGAACAGCACAAGCAGGACCTTGCGCTCGCGAAATACCGCCACTACCAGCACGGAACCCGTCCGGCCCTGCCGCCCGCCATCTCATCGCGTTCTTCGCGAGTGTCGACGGATGCCTCAGCGCCGCATCCTCCGCTCGGCCCGCCCGGGGCAGCGACCAGAGGGTACGGGCGCTGCCGGCCGCTCGCGCCAGGACCCTCCGCCTCAGCACCGCGAACTACTGCTGCTTCACCGACCCGAGCGAGACCCTGTGTCCGCAGTAGCCGGCCGGCACCCCAGCTACGCGTCCCGTCAACGACGACACTCTGTTCCGCCAAACGGGGCGCTCATCCGCCACCTGTGGCGCCCATCGCCCCCGAAGCTGCCGGCCTCAGTACTGACAAGCACCACTGCTACGCGGAAACCGAGAGAGCGCAGCGGGACCTCAGGGGGCGATCCTCTCAGCCACGAGGACGTAGTCGAAGACCAGCACGAAGATCAGCGTGACGTCCGAATACTTCACGACATACTTGCCCCGCGGTCTGCCGCCCTCCGGGCTGTGTTTCACCATTTCAACAGGGCGGCTGTGTCGGTCGACCCTCCACTCTTCGCGAGCATCCTCCCCAGCGGCTTGTTGTGCTGGTCGTACTTGCCGGGGAACCGGGACTTGGTGTCGTCATGTCGTCGATGTCCATCCACATGGCATCGGCGATGGGGCCCTGGCCGATCAGGTCCCGCTGCCTCTGATGCCACGCCCGCGTCTCATGGCTGCAACCGGTGCTGTAGAGCTGTGGAGCTGTAGGTGATCGTCGCGCTCCATGCGGATCGTCGTCACGACCGCGAGCCCGGCCGAGATGCCCACCGAGGTAGCCGTAACCCCCAGTTCGACCTCGGCCTTGGTCTTCATACCGAAGATGATGTCCGCCGGCACGTCACGGGCGTCCGCGAACTCCCGCATGACATCAGCCATCTCGCGGTAGTCGTCGGACAATGATCGTCATGACGTCCCTCCACTCCAACCCGCTCTTCACCCGGCTCGCCGATGCCGAACGGATCCTCGTCGCGGGCGCGGGCGGCGGCTTCGACATCTACTCCGGCCTGCCGTTGGCGCTCTCCCTCCTGCATCAGGGCAAGCAGGTGTATCTCGCGAACCTCTCCTTCAGCGCACTCGCCGGTCTCCCGATCGACGACTGGGTCGCCCCTGATCTGGCCGCCGTCACTCCCGACTCCGCTCCGCACCAGAGCTACTTCCCGGAGCGGACCCTCGCCCAGTGGCTGCACCGGCACAGCTACCCGTCCACCCTGTACGCCTTCCCCCAGACCGGGGTACGCCCGCTGCGCGCCGCCTACCGAG
>NZ_JTHL01000001.1:115019-120538 GCF_000818195.1 Streptomyces sp. 150FB
TAGCCTCGGTCCTTGACGACGACCGAGCGTCATCTGCCGTCGGTTGTGCGGCGACTCCTCGTCGCTGCCCATGGGGTCCGGCTTTCCATCCGCCACCACCCCCACCACCCCAGATCCTGCTTACCAGGTCTCGGCGGGTCGCACAGGGTGGCGGGTGCGCTGCTCGCGCACCTCGTGGGTGGTCCCACGGTGAGCCTGACAGAGGGTAGGGAACTGATTTCCAGCGTCGGCGGGCCGCTGCCGTTCCTGGTCGGCATGCTGGTCGCCGGTCCGCCGGCGGAGGAGCCCGGGGGCGCGGCACCGCGTATCCGCGTCTCCGTGCGTCGATGGGCCGCCTTCAGTCCGGCGTTCTGCTGGGCGCTTTCTGGGCGATATGGCATCCAGAACGACCTCGGTCTGATCAGTTGGAGTGGCCTGATGTTCGCGGTCAGCGTCTTCCCGCTGGCTCTGCTGACCGGTTATGCGTACGAACGTGCCGGGGTCGCGGCATCGATCGCGGTTCACCTCGGCGTCAACGGGACAATGGCGGTACTGGGTGTCAGCTCACCCGTGGCGCAGGCTTCCGTCGCGGCGGTGCAGATCGTCGTCGTCCTCACCCTGCTTGCCACGAAGCGCGAGCGCCGGGAGACGGACCTGCCGGTAGGCGGGTCTTGTCCGCGTTCGCCGCCTGTGGCCATCGCGCACGCTCACCCACCTGGCGGTGTCTCAGAACGCTCCGCTCAGGCGGGACCAGGGGATGCGGACGCCCCGGAAGCTGTTGTCGCGTAAACCGCCGGGTCCGGTGTGCGCCCGCGTGTGCGCCGGTGAACCGGGAAGTACGCATCTACGGTGGTCTGATGCGACACGTACCCTGGTGGGCCTTGCTGTCGTCCGGAGCAGCTCCCATTCTGTTGACCGGTGGCTGGACTGTCGCTGAGCGACTCCAGCGACACGGGTACGACCCCGTCACCAAGACGATCAGCGTCCTGGGCGCCTACGGTGCCCCGGGGTACTGGCCGATGACCGGAATACTGATCGCCCTGGGCGCCTGTTACCTGATCACCGCCTTCGGCCTCCGCGCGGCGGCGCCGGCCGGACGGGCGGCCCTCGGTGGCGGCGGGGTATTGGCGATCATGCTGACACTGTTCCCGGCACCCGCCCGTGGCGGCGACTTCGGGCACGGGACTGTGGTCACCGTCGGATTCGTTCTCATGGCCTTCTGGCCGGTACTGGCCGCCGAGCGCAACGGGCCGGCGGCTTGGGCGCTCCGGCCCCGGGTGGCCGTCAGGGTGAGTGTTTTGATGTGTGTCGGCGCGGTGTGGTTCGTGATCGAACTACAGAGCAGCGGAGCGGCAGGTATCGCCGAACGCGTCCTGACGTTTGCCCAGTCCCTGTGGCCCTTCATGGTGGTCGCTTCCTGTGTGCGCCATCAAGTACGGCAGGAGACCGTGTGAGCGCGGAGTTCCCGGCGGGGTCGCCGCTTTTGGGATCGGTGACACCTGGTCCGGCTGGTCGACACCGGTTGGCGTAGTCCGCCGTGGGCCGCTCTCGCGCCTGCCCGTTGCTCACCTGCCCGTTGCTCACCTGCCCGTACCGGCCGGCACCTTCGGAGAACCGCGCACGGCCCGCCCCGCGTCCCCACCAAGAACGTAGGAACGGACCCTGAACGTACAGAAAGCCCTCCCCCATGACACGCGACACACAACACGACCGCACGCTGCCACCCACGAGCAGGAACCCACAACGCGGCGTCACCGCCACGACGTTCGCCACCTTGCGGCGCCACCGGGGTGCTCTGGCGGGTGCGACGGTACGCGTCGTCGGCCTGTCCGGACTGGCCGGGCTGCTGATGACGGCCGTGATATTCGCGCTCGCCTGGCCCGTCTTCACCCGTATGCGGAACCAACGCATCTGGTATCACCACGTCGAGGACCCCTACCTGCATGACCCCACCGATCTGGCGCTGGTCGCCCTCTGTACGCTCCCGCTCTTCCTGCTCCTCCTCGGCACCGGGAGTGCGGCCCTGCAGACCGTGTGCTCCCGGGCGGTCGCGGCGCGGACTCAAGAACCCTTGAAAGGGGACTGGTCAGGTGCCGCGGTCCCCGGGCGGCTGCGACCGGTGCTGGGCGTGTACGCGCTACGCGGCCTGATCGTATGGCCCCTGCCGCTGCTCGTCGAAGCCGTGGCGAACGGTCTCACCGGCTACCAGCTCGACAGCCCGGAGCCTCTGGAACGCGGATCGTGGCCCTACACACTCGTCGCGGCCTCTCCTGCGGCTGCCGTGTTCGCGGCCGTACTGCTGCGCCTCGCGCTCACCCTCGCCCCGGCCGCCACGGCTGATGGCCTCAGCCCTCGCGCGGCCCTGCGCCATTCCTGGTCGCTGACGTGGACGCGCGCAGGAGCGGCTCGTATCCTCGGCCTCGCGCTGTCGCTGGCCGCGCTCACCGCCGGGTTGGGCCGGCTGGTGGTGCAGCTCGCCCTGCCGCTGCGGCCCCTCGTACGGGCCCTCCTCGAAGAGGCCACGGGTAACTTCTTCGCCGCGTACTACGCCGGTATCCTCGTCCCCGTCATCGTCGGCATCCTCGTCACCTCGGCCGTGGTCCTCCCCCTTACGTGTACGGCCTTCGCGGTCCTCCAGGACCGCCTGCGGTCGCCCCGTACCTCTCCCTGACCCCTGACGAGCCGGGGACTCTGCGGACTTCCCCGGCGCGCGTCCGTCGTCACGGTCGCGGGGAGTCCAGCGGGTTTGCCGTCATTCGCGTGCTGAGGCCGGACCGTACGGCGCCCGCCGCCGAACTGTCGGGCTTGCGCTCCGCCTGGGTCTCGAAGCAGGCCAGGAATTCCTTGGTGAGATCGAGCCGGGGATAGCGTTCCAATACCTGGTCCCTGAAGCCGGGGGTGAAGTCGTCCACATTCCTACCGACGATCTCCGTGGTGGTCGCGCGGGCGAGGAGATACCCCTCGGGATCGATGGACACGTCCACCTCGGGCCACATGTGCCGGATGATCACTTCCGACAGACGTTCGCGGC
Organism: Streptomyces sp. 150FB; assembly: GCF_000818195.1. Taxonomy (GTDB): domain Bacteria; phylum Actinomycetota; class Actinomycetes; order Streptomycetales; family Streptomycetaceae; genus Streptomyces. The sequence goes on from NZ_JTHL01000001.1 coordinate 118,030, forward strand.
GCTCCGCCGGCCACCCGGCGCCGGCCGCGAATACCCGTGCCACGTGGCCGCCGGCCTCCTCGAACGGGACGGTGTGGCTGTCGAATGCCGCCACCAGGCCGACGTCGTGGAACACCGCGGCCACGTAGAGCAGTTCCGGGTCGAAGCGGATGCCGCGTGCCGTGCCGTGGGCCGCTGCCCACACGTAGGCGCGTAGGGAATGGTTGAGCAGCGCGGGGGTCTGGTAGACAGATGCCACTTCGAGGGCGGCGGCTGACGTCGCAGTGTCCGGCGTTATCAGATCGTTGAGGTTCATGTGGGGCATATGTTCCTGCTTCTGGTGGCAGTCCTATGGGATTCGGATGATCGTCTTGCCTTGGGCACGCCGACCGGGGGCGAAGGCGGCGGGCGCCTCGGGGAGTGGCCGTACGGCCCCGATGATGGGCTGGAGCCGTCCGTCTCTGAGCCGCTGGGCGAGGTCCGTGAGCCGGGCGCGATCGGGTTCGACCACGAAGAAGACGGCTCGTCCGTCCGTGGGCCGGACCCTGGGTGGCTCGGCAATGGTGACGAGCGTGCCGCCGGCGCGAACCAGGCCGGCAGAACGGTCGAGGATCTCACCGCCGATCACATCGAACACCACGTCGACCTCGCCTGCGTCCTCCAGACGGTCGGCCCCCAGGTCCATGAAGGCGTCTGAGCCGAGGCGGAGTGCGGTGTCCCTGTCGGCGGCCCGGCCGGTGCCGATCACCCGGGCCCCGATCTCGTGTGCGAGTTGCACCGCGATCGACCCGACACCGCCCGCGGCGCCATGGATCAGGACGGTCTGTCCCGTCGTAAGCCGTGCGTGGTCGAACAGACCTTGCCACGCCGTCAGTCCGGAGATCGGCAGCGCGGCGGCCACGGTGTGGTCGACATCCGACGGCAGTGGGGCGAGGTTACGGGCCTCCACCGCGGTGTACTCGGCCAGTGATCCGTTTCGGGTCCAGTCGGTGAGTCCGAATACGCGCTGGCCGACGGTCAGGCCGGTGGTGCCGTATCCCAGCTCGGCGACGACACCTGACAGCTCGTGTCCGGGCACGCTCGGGGTCCGGTCGCGGCCGGCGCGGTCGGACCACGTTCCGGGCCAGTCAAGCTCGCCGGAGGTGAACCCCGCGGCATGCACGCGCACGATGACGTCGTTCTCAGCAGCGTGCGGATAGGGCATGTCCGACAGGGAGAGTCCACCGACACCGGCCTGACGGTCTCGGACGATGATGGCTTGCATGGCAGATCCTTGCTCGGATGCGGTTCTTTCCAGAACAGGCACGGAGGTGGCCGTTCAGCACGGCCAGGCAGGCACCTGGGGACCCGCCATAACCCATCACACCGCCTGGTCCACACTGGAGCCACTTGTCGGGGCAGGCGGTAGGTCATTTGCCGCCGTGATGTCGACCGTATGCTCAAGGCAGCCCACCAGTGTGGGCCATTTCCGAGGCCGTACGCTGGGCCACTCCGCCGCCTGCCCGCCGGCCGTACGCAGGACATCGGCGGTCCGGCCGGGCCCGGTGCTGTGACCGCACAGGTTCACCGGGGTTGGAGGCACAGACCACTACCTGGCGGGGCCCGTGGTCGTCACCGAACGTGACCTGGGGACATCGATGATCGCCCGCACAAGCACACCCGCACGGTGCGCCTGGACGATCTGGACTGGCTGCGGCACGTCAACAACGGCCGCCTGCCGCAAATGGTGCGGGAAGCACACACCAGCATGTTCTGTCTGGAGCGGGTCGAGCCCGGCTGAGATCTCGACCCTGGTCTCCTACGACGACGCCAAGTGCTCTCGCCGCCTGCGGGAGGAGTAACTCGCTTTCCTGGCCCGTCGTTTCTTCACTGCCGACGACGAAGCGTTCACTGGGCCGGTCCGGGGTGCGGCCGACGCACACTTGAGGACGTGTTCGCCTACGCCGAAGCTGAGGAGGGCACGCCGAGGATCGACGGGATGGGGCCCCAGGTCCGCCGCCCGAAAGCAGGCAGACCCGGGCCGGCGGGCGTCCGTCCCGGGCAAGCGGAAACAGAGCACCGTCAAGTCCGGCAGTGGCACCCGCCCATCGGTTACTGGTCCGTTCCGGAGAAGGGAACGGCATCCGCCGCAGAAGTGTGCCAGTTGGTGACGATGGGCTTGTCGACGGTGATCTTGCCGACCGGCAGGGAGAGGACGCCCGGGTCCGCGCTGCCGACGCCTACGATGATGCTGTCGTATTCCACTCCATCGTCGCCGTTGGTGGTCTTCGGGTTCACTCCCGCATAGGCCGTGGTCGACCCGCTCAGCGTGACCGCGTCGCCGACGGACTGCTCAGCCGGGCCGGCCTCGATGCCGCCGGATCCGAAGGCCATCGTCGGAAGTGCGGCGGGCAGAACACAGGTGATGCCGGACTTGGCCTTCGCCATGACCAGGATGTAACCACCCGCCTGCGTCTCGGACTTGGTGCTCCACGAAAGGTCGTTGGCGCCGCAGACCTGCCCCAGGCCGCCCTTGCCGCCGCCGGACGAG
>NZ_JTHL01000001.1:121126-227461 GCF_000818195.1 Streptomyces sp. 150FB
CGGGCGGCGTTGTGCTGGCGCCGGCCGCGGGCGCCGACGAGTCAGGGGCACTGGAGGTGGAGACGGTGACCGAACCGCCCGGGTCGCACGCGGTCAGGGCCAGCCCCGCGCTGACGAGCACGGCCGACAGGCCCCAACGGGCTGTTCTGGTACGCACGGTGTCCTACTTTCACTTTGATGTCGTCGCCTCGATCCGGTGACGACGGGTGTGGTCCTCTCGGACACACACGATCACCAGCGGCAGGAGTGATCTTGGCATGCGCATTCCCCTGGATCGGCTCCTGTTACAACCTCGTGGCACAACGCCATAGACCTCACAACATTCGACGCCGGAGTGCGGGCTCGTGCACCCAGCCCGGGGGGCATGTGCCGGCGGATTGCCGGTTCGTTTCGCCCGGCATGGGGAGGGGGAAGCCGACGCATGCCGAGTGCGTCCTGTTGGATCGCACATGCCCGTGCCGGGCTAGCCTGACGGCCGCTCAAGTGATGATCACGGAGTGATCAACTAGGTCAACTGGTGCGCATCGGGGGCCATATGTCGTGGCAGCGCGCGAAGAGACCGATGGCTGAAGAAGGGGCAACCAGTGCTGGCCGTACGGGAGACGGGAGTCACTGACGTACAGAATCAGTTCATACTGCTGCGCGACGTCAACGACTCGACCCAGGCGCTGCCGGATCTGTGCTTCGCGCTGAGCGACGAGGCATCGATCACGCCCTACTACTTCTACATGTGCGACAGGATCAAGCACGCTGAACACTGGCGGCTCTCCTTGCACAAGGCCCAGGACCTCCAGACGAGCCTGCTGGGCCGGCTCCCCGGCTTCGCCACCCCGCGCATCGTCTGCGACGTCCCGTTGGTCGGCAGGCAATGGGTGCACCAGGTCAAGGAGTACGACCGTGAACGCGGCGTCAGCTACTGGGACAAGAACTCCCGCCCCCTGCTCGACTCCAGCCACCCGCGGAACGGTTCCTACGTGTACTACGACCCCATCCACACGCTGCCCCAGGAAGGCCGCGCGTGGTGGGAGACATTCCGCTCCCACCACGACGAGTCCCTCGACACCGGCGACCTGGCCCAGACCACCACCCGCCGGCCGATTGGGCGGGTAACGGTACCCGGGTACGTACCGGTAGGGGCCTGGGGGTCCCCCGTCGAACAGCGACTCGCTACTCGCCCTTTTCCACCGGGGCGGGAGCCAGCTCGTCCGGGGGATACACCTCGGCCCCCGCAAGGGGAAACTGCACCATCACGCCACCGTTTGCGGTGATCATGACGACTTCCCCAACAACGTCTTCGGGATGATCGGTCGGCACGACCGGAGTCACCTTGTCGCCTTCAACCCACTTAAGCACTGATGTTCACCTTCCTGATTCCCCAAACCGGCCGAAGTCCCACGGTCGACTCATGCTTCGTAGGCGAGCGCCCTCCGCAGATGGAAGTCCGCGACGTCGAGCATCCACTTCCGGTTCGGGAAGTCGCCCTCGGCGATGCGAAGCGGGCCGCCGACCAGGTCCAGGTGCATGACGTACTGGTAATACTCGACGCGCCGTGGGTCGAGGCCTGGGCTGCGGAGCGCCTCGTAGTGCGGGCCGAAGCGCATCCGCATCCAGCAGTGCTCCACTTCGATGTCGGTGTACATCAACCCCTCGATGTCGATGATGACGGGCTCCCCCTCCGGCCCGACGAGCGTGTGTTCCGCGCAGAGCTCGCCATGGACCACGCCGAACTCTGTGCGCGGTTCGAGCGCGGCGTGCAGGGTGCGGAGCTTCTCCTCCAGCATCGCCTCGCCCTCGGCGGCGCGGGCGTCGCGGGGCACGGCGGTGGCGATGTTCACCAGCGCGTGCTCCAGATAGGCCTGCTCGCAGGTCGTGTCCGGCGGCGCGCCGCCGCCGTCGATCCATGCCACCCGCCCGAACGCCGGCGCGCGGTACGCGTGCATGCGCCGAAGCATGTCGGAGAGCCGCGCGAGCGTGTGCCGGCCGGCGTCCGGATCGCGTTCCAACAGCGCCTCGAGCGTTCCGCCGCGGACGTCCTCCGCGACGGCGATGTCGGCCGGGTACAGATCCTTGCTGCGATCGGCGAGCAACAGCCGCGGCGAACGAGCTCCGACCGCTTCCAGTCGACGGGTGGCGCCCTCGAAGAAGTCGATGCCGGAGGCGTGCGCGAACGGGTTCGACGGGTCGTCGTGGCCGGCGGGAAGCAGCCCGTCCCAGTAGTCCTCGTCGGCGTTCCAGACGTAGACGATCGTGCTCGCGCCGTCATCCAGGGTGACGCGGTAGACGCCCTTCTTGGTGCCGTTCAGCAGGCGGTCGACGGCGGCGACGCGGCGGTCGGTGCCGAAAACCTCCCGTATCACCGGGGTCAGTGTTTCGGCGTCGGCGAATTTACGTTCAGCGGTCATTCCCGGTCCCCCTTGAAGCGCCCGAGCCGATCCCTGGACAGCGGTTGCCAGGCTCCGCAGACGCGGACGCACCAGCATAGATGCCGGCCTGATGTCGCAATCAGGGCAAGCGGTAGGGGGCCCTCCCGGCGGCGCCGGGTCACTCCCAGCGCCTCCCGACAGCAGCCGGCCCCCGCCTTCGCACTGCTGCTGGGCCGCACATCGAGGACATGGTGAACAGTCTGAAGGACAACAAGCCCTTCAGGGATGCTCACGAAGCGGGGCCGGACAATCGACGGGTCCGCCTTGCCGGCGTGCGTACCCGAAGGAGTGAACATGGAACTGGAGCTGCTGCCGCACGCCGGCGTCGCGCTGGGTCGCGTGCGGCGAGCGGGTTAGGGCCTGTTGCGACAGTGCTGGTAGGGACCGTCTCATCGACGGTCCGAAGGAAAGTCGGTGAGGTGCGGTCCGGTTCCGTGGCAGTCGGCGGTCACTGACCTGAGAAAAGACGGTTTTCCAGCGCCCGGGGCAGTGGGTAGGGGCGCTCTGCGGGGAACAGTCGTTGGGCTTTCGCGGCATGCCCAGTCTGTATCAGGGAAGCAGCCTTGCGGATCTGTGGGGTGAGGTCGGTGAGACTGACAATCCAGTCGTAGGTGAACGTGTGAATCAGATGGCGGCCAATGCCGACCTGGATGCTGTAGTGGTTCAGCGCCGCCCCGCGCGGCGAGCGCTCCGGGTCCCATTGGACATGCACGGCAGCCTGGGCCACGGCCGCTGGGTCTGCGGTCGTGAGTGCGGCCCGGGACAGGGCCTCCTCCCAGCCCTCCCGCGTTATCCGCACCGCGAGAACACGCTCCTGACCGGGTTTGCGGGCCCAGTTGCTGCGGTGCATCAGCCACATGAACGACGGCTTGATCCACGTCATTCTGTGGAATGAGAACGGCGTAACGAAGTGGCCTGCCCGCAGTGCCGCGTCGGCGATGGCAGGCACGTACGCCTGGTAGACCACGATCGTGCGGGCGTCGTAGTCGGCACGAATCTGATATTGGGGTGCCATGCGCCGCACCCTGCCATCCGTCTCATCGGCCTCGCGAGTCGTTTTCTCACAGTGGCCGCGCAGCCGGTCGCGAAAGTGCTGTTCACAGCCACTCGTTGACAGCCGCGACGAGGACGATCGCTTCATGGCGCACTCGTACGCCTGCCTTAAGCGAGTCCCCCATAGGTCACTGTCCTTCCCGGACCGGTCTCCTGGGAGACGCGTTCGGCCAACTCCCGTCCCCAGCAGTCCAGTTCCCGCCGCCGCGCGTCATCACTGTCCTCGTCGCGGTCCCGCAGGTACAGATTCATTCCCGCGTCGAAATCCGTCGACCACTGGTACAGATCGTCCACCAGCCCGTCGGAGAGGTGGAGAGCCGCGGCCGGATCATCCGGTGCGAAGTCCCCGAATCCCTCCGCCCTGAGCGGATACCACTTGAACTCCGCTTCGACGGTGATGCGGACCGGGTGCGGAGGGGTGCCGTGTTCGTCAAGGATCCAGTGCAGCCGTCGGCACCCCCAGCACACGACTTTCAGCGTGCCGTGAGCCTCGTCCCAGTAGTGCACCACCCACTGGGGACCGAGATGCGTCGCAAGGGACTGGGCGACGGCCAGACCGTCGCGCGCATGCCGACGCCGCTCCGGCCCGGGCACGGACCCACCCTGCGGACGCGCACGGGACCATACCTCCACCTCGCCGGCCAGCGCGTCGGAAAGCCCCAGGAAAGGGTCGTCCGCAGGAAGGTTGCGAGTGAAGGCTCCCAGGTCATCACGACCTGCCTCGTCTGTCGTGTACAGAGCGGATGCCCCCGCCTGCGCGCGGAGGAGCAGGTGGCGTGGTCCATCGGTGTGATTCATGCCGTGTTCGCTCCCAATAATGAATCCGTTGTCCCCGACACTGATAACAACTCGATGGGTCGAACGGGCCGTGGACAAGGCGCTGTTGGCGGTCGACCGGCGAGTGGCGATCCGCGTCGCCCGGCCCGGATCCGGACAGGGGGACGACCGATGACTGAGCAGGACACACCGCCCGGCCCACCCGCCTGGATCATGCCGTCCTTCCCCGAGGCTGACGAGGCGCGGAAGTGGTAGGAGACCGTGCGGGTCGTGATGACCAGCGCTGCCCTCTGAGTGGCCGACAGTTCGGCATCCTGGACAACACATTCCTCCGTGTGGTCCGGCCGTGAGAGTAACCGGCTGGGGGATGGGACTCCCGGCTGGGCAGGCTCGGGTCATGAGTGGACCGGTCAGCCTCGTAGTTCACCACGCTCGCCCACGCGCCGCGGAAGAGACCTCCGCTGTCAGGCAGTTCGGCCCAGCGAGCTGATCATGAAGGTGCACGAGTCCGCCATGTGGTGCAGGACGCCCTCGTCGTCCCGGTAGGTGTAGCGGTCGACATACGAGGTGAAGGGCCGGTACCCCAGCCGCCGGTACAGCGCCGCGGCACGGATGTTGTCTGTTCTCACACCCATGCCCAGCCGTCGCATCCCGCGTTCCCGTGCCCGGTCCTCGGCCGTGCGGATGAAAGCCGTGCCGATACCCTGCGAACGCAGCGACGCCGGCCACACGAAGAGCCCGTTGATCTCCGGGCAGTTCACCACGGCTCCCCGCACTTCGGAAGCGGCGCACCCGTCCCAGCGCACCTCGCACGTACCGACCGGTCGCCCGTCCTGCCACGCGATCAGGTATGTACCGACCCCCGTGCGCTGCCTCGCGTACCGCTGGGCATGATTCGCCGTCACCGATTCGGACGGCAGGACCACGTCGAGCACTGCCACGTCCTGCTCCCGGCAGTCGGCGATACGCGTCATCTCGCCCACCTCCCCTGGGTACCTGACAACCGCAGGCAATGATCGTACGCACTCACCTTGGACACTTCACCCCCTTATGGCCCCCGAGGCTCTGTAGGTCAGTCCCCCGGCGCGGGCCAGGGGACATGGCTTCGGTTTGCGGCGGACGGATCAGGTCGCCCAGGTCGCGGGCGCACCGTGGTCCGGATGGGGAACGGCGCCGAATCGCGGTGATCGTGACGGCACCGAGCTCGCTGGCCGATGCCCAGACCACGCGCCGGGCGTGAGGCCGGTGGCGCCAGTCACGGGGGAACATTCCTAGAAGACGCCCGGGAGTTGAGCTTGTGACACTGCGTCTATGCAAAAAGACCAGGATGAGTCCCCACTGACGCTCCTTCACTGGCCGAGGTACGGCGTTGACGCTCCAGCGTTCCCGGCGGTACGCGGCGCCGTCGGCACGGTCTGCTACCTGGCCGCCGCCAAGTGGCGGCCAGGACGGAACGCGGTGGTGACCGCGGGAACGGTACTGCTTGCCCACACCGGCATTTACCTGCACACCACACTGCACGGCAAACTGCGCATTGGGAGGCGGGAGCTGGACAAGGCCGGCTTGAAGGTAACGAGCTGCTCCTGGACCTGGGCTGCGGTCGCGGCGCGGTGCTGATCGAGGCGGCCAGACGGCTGCCGACGGGACACGCCGTGGGCGTGGACCTGTGGTCCGGAACGGACCAGAGCGGCAACCGGCCCGAAGTCACCCTCGCCAACGCCGCTGCGGCAGGGGTCGCCGACCGGGTGGAAGTGCGTACGGCCGACATGGCCGCGTTGCCTTGCGCGGACGGCTCCTTCGACGTCGTGACGAGCGCGCTGGCGATCCACAACATCCCGTCGCCCGAAGGGCGATACCGCGCGGTGGACGAAGCCATGCGGGTGCTGCGCCCGGGCGGGCAGTTGCTCGTGGCCGACTTCTGGCCCATGGCCAGGAAGTACGCCGCGCACATCGGCCAGGGCACGTTACGCGGACTCGGCCCCGGGTACTGGTACGGCGGCCCGTGGCTCGGCATCACACTGCTGCACGCCGTCAAAGGTCGCTACACGGACGGCCCTTCTAGCGCTCGTGGCGACTCTGGACTTCGTACTGGTCGCCCCAGCGCGGGCGGTGTCGGCAGCCCCGAAGTCGGGGTCGACTGAGGGGTTCCCCTCCTGGGCCGCACGGCCCCTGGGGCTCACGTACGACGCACCAGCTCGTCAGTCGTCCTCCGGTTCGAGCTCGAACCGGAAGTAGATGCTCAGCACGTAGGGCGCGTCTTCGTCGTGCTGGTAATCCCACGAGACGTCCACCAGGAAGACTTCATGCGCGCCCACCCACTCCTGAGCCGTCTTGAAGGCGTCAGCGGCGGTTGTGGCGGGGAAGAACTTCCTGGCCACGGGATGCACCTGGGTATCGGCATCCGAGTCGTCGAAACCCTCCGGAACGTCCAGGCAGAGACCGGGATCGAACTCCATGGAAGCGCCCTTTCCAATCGGTCAGCGGTACTACCCGTCGGCAGAGGCCGATCCTCTGCACACGCCACCCGGTAGGACTGCCGCAACCCCCGGAACGGTTGCCTCGGGCGGACGCCGGCAAGGTGTCGCGGCCCTTGATGATCCGGCGGTGCGGAAAGGTGGAGAAAGCACGCATGCCCACAGGGGAAAAGGGTGGGGCGTCGGTAACTGTCTCTTCTTCTCTGCCAGATCGACAGTCACCGACATCTCCGGATTTCCCGGCGTCCGCTCCGCCGCCGGCTCGCCAGGACGGCTCGCGCTCCTGGGTCGCTCTGCGGACACACATTTGCCAGGCGCATGCCAGGAATGGCTGCTCGTAGCATGGCGATCGGACTGAGCGCCTCTTGTGTCACGCCGCTTCGCCTCGACGGTGGGCTGCCTCGTCCGGCTCACCGATCGGCCTTGTGATCGTGTCGTCCCCGACGGACGCCCGCTCCTCAATGAGCCCGTCTGCGAGCACGCTTTCGTGGCATGCCTCGCATTGGTAGTGCTCGTCGTCGACTTCGACCAGCGCATCGGCCGCCGCCCGTTCCCCGCAGCTCGCGCATACCCGCTCTCCACCAATGTCGCCCATGCATTTAACGGTCCGTCAACGTCTGGGTGTGCGAAAGGGTGCCGGGATGGGCGCACGAGCGCTCGGCCCCGGCTCACCGCCCGTACAGTCTCACCGGTCACGCTCGGCTCACCAGCAGTTTGCCCTTCGTGGCACCGCGGGACGGGCGCACTTCCCCGGGGCGAGGCTGTGGCCACAACATCAGAGGCAACAAGTGACCGTCCTCGCCGACTGCCACACGGTGGCGTGACCAGCCACGCTGCGCGAATGCGCGAATGACCGATAACACCGCCGCCTCTTCCCTGGCAGATCCGTCCCTCTGCACTGCCGCCGCCCGTTGGCGGCGGCGTTACGGAGAGCGGCACGGACACAGACCACCACCTCGCGGACGAAGCTGCGTCAGCAGCTCGGCTCCGCGCTGCCCCCGGATCGGCGCCGCTGATCAGGTCCAGGTCCTGATCCTCGTCGTACGCTCGGCACCATCGGATGAACCGTACTGCCCACGCCCCTGCCCGCCGGCAGCCCCATCACCTTGTCGGCCTTCCGCAGCCGCGGCCGCGAAACTTGGCCTGGAACTGCCCGACGACAGTACCGATCTACGCAACGTCCTGAACACGGACGCCCAGCAACCGCACAACCCGTGGCTCCGCCGATGACCATGCGTGGTGGCCGATCCTGATCCAGCCATCGCCACACCACCCCGCTCGCTCCAGCCCGTTGACGACCACGGGCATCGCCCGGTGATAGCCGACGGCCGTGATACCTCGTCCCGGAATCTTGATGCCATCAGACGTTCAGGCGCGCTGTGGGCTCGCGTCAACTGGCATCGGCATCGACGGTTGCCCTGACCTGCTGTGCCTGATCGGTCCGGGCCGACTTGAGCAGGAGGGCCAGGGCAGCGGTGCCTACGCTGCCCCCCGGCCACGACGTAGAAGGCGGGGCGGTAGCCGTCGACAACGGCTAAGCCACCGTCGGCCCGGCTGTGGCTGGTGCCCCCGGCTGAAATGGTAATGAGGGCGGCGAGGCCCAGCACGGCGCCGAGGTGCCGGCACATGTTGATCAGGCCGGAGGCGAGACCCGCGTTGCGTGGGGCGACACCCGTGGGGGGGATGGTCAGGAGACGAGCCAGGCCTGGTTCTGCTTGCCGTTGCACGGGGCGGTGTGGACGGTGGCGGTACCGCTCGCGTTGGCCAGGCAGTAGCCCGTCGCGTAGCCGAGCTTGATCGTGGCGTTGCGGTTGCCCGCCGCGGAGACGAGCCAGGCCTGGTTCTGCTTGCCGTTGCACGGGGCGGTGTGGACCTTGTCGGTGCCGGTGTCGTTGGTCAGGCAGTAGGCCTGCGCGTAGCCGAGGCGGATGGTGGCGTTCTTCTGGCCGGTGCCGCTCACAAGCCAGGCCTGGTTCTGCTTGCGGTTGCAGGTGGCGGTGTGGACTCTGTCCGTACTGGTGTCGTTCTGGAGGCAGTTGGCCTGGGCGTAGCCGAGCTTGATGGTTCCGTTGGGGTCGCCGGTCGCGGAAGCGGAGCCGCTCAGCGAGACGACGAGGGCCCCTGCGGCCAGGGTGGCTACGGCGGCGCTGCTGCCGAACGTACGGGCGGCAACAGTGGTGCGGGCGAAGGTGGTGAGGCAGTGGACGTGACGCATGGGGGGCCTGCGCTTCCTTCTCGGGGGGGGCGCTTTCTGGACCCGTCCGGTCCGGGCGGCGCGCCCTCGGGGGCGATGTCGCCGGTCCGGGATACGGCGTCGCAGCCGGCCAGTGACAGTGGATACGCACCATAAGCCGGGATGATCATGCTTGAAGGGTGCCATGCCAGCCCGGTAACCCGGATGCTGAGCTTGATCTTCTCCGTCCCACGTCCTCCGCGATAGCGCCGGTCGTCCGGTGTTCCATGGAAACCGTCCGCCGGGAGCCCGCGTGCGGCGGGAGAAGAACTTCTCCATCACTTTCGCCGATCGTGCGACCGGTGCCCAGGTGGCAGCCGACCCCTGATTCGTGGAGGCGTTGCTGTTTCGAACATGGTCGAGGCGATCTGCTCGGCGCACGCTGCTCCGGACACCGTGCGAGTTCGGCTATGAGATCACGTTCTACTGACTGAACCCGCCCATGAACGCGCTCCGGCTCGGGCCCAGTTCTGCGCGGATCGACCACGACGGCGAACTCCGCGTCATCAAGGGCACGTTGATCCGTACGCAGGTCCGCTTCCCACCTGTCGACCCGGATACCCGCCGCCTTCTCAGCGCGCCGGGAGCGAGACGGTGAACTCGATGTCGACCGCGTCGCGGAGTTTGAGGGCGCCGAGGAAGCCGGAGTACGGCTTTATGCCCCACCGGGACTGGACCACGCTCGTCGTGCCGGCGAGGGTGGCCTCGTCTCGCTGCTGAATCTCCAGGCGCTGCGGATGGGTCCGCCCGGCCAGGGTCAGATCACCCTCGACGGTTGCAGTGTCGTCATGGATCTCGACGGCGGTGGAGGTGAAAGCCGCGTGAGGGTGGCGATCCGTGCGCAGCATCTTGCGCATGGTTTGGTGGATCTGACGCAGGTCGCCATTACTGAGCGGTTTTACGCCACCCGTGCCCTCCAGGACCTTCAGCGCGCCCAGGTCTACCGTCACTGACACCGTCGGCGGGGTGGCGGAGTCCGCCGATACAACGACCTGGCCTTCCCATCGGGCGGCCTCGATGAGCAGATCGTGTCCGACCCTCGCGGCTACGCCTTGACGAAAGGTACGCACGAGAAGTCGCCCGGTCTCCGGTCCGATCTCGTATTCACCTGCTGCTAGAGGCACGGCTTCACCCTACGGCTCCCCTGGTGCGGTCGCAGCCCCGCGGAGCCTGCTGCGCTCCGGCTGCTGCCGACCCGTCTCCGGCAGTTCACCTCGGGCGCGGAGGACTCGGCCGGCTCAGCTTCTTCCTGCTCGGCCGTGCAGAGGGTCTCGCTGACATGACGGAGGACATGACTGAGCCGCGAAAAGTCCTCTCCGTGTTTTTTTCTGGCTTTGTCGGCGTTAGGCTGATATTAGGCCTGCGGGACGAGCGGGGGAGTTTGACCGGAGTAGCCGACTTCGGCGGAGTGCTTTGGCCTTCCGCCGGGGCCGACGTCGACGGTCGACTGAGAGGCTGGAAGGCCGAAAGACCGGAAGGCGACCCTTGGAACCTGATCCGGGTAATGCCGGCGCAGGGAGCCTCGTCTCGTCAGGTCGTTATGGGCCGCCCCACTGGGGCGGCCTTCGTGCGTCATCCGGCGACGTCGACGCGCCGCCCGTCACCGGGGCCGCTTGACCGACGGGCGACGGTCCGACCGGCCGACGGGCGGGCAGCGGCCCGAAGTGTAAGGATCTGACCTGTCAGCGGACGATACCTGGAGGTACGGGTCATGTCGGGCAGCACATCAGAACACGGCCAGCCTCACTTGGCCGACCAAACGGTCCTGGTGATCGGTGCCAGCTCCGGCATCGGGCTCGAAACCGCACGTCAGGTACGTGCCGAGGGCGGCCGGGTAATCCTGGTCGGCCGCGACCCCGAACGGCTGCGGCAAGCCGCGCTCGATCTTCAGCCCGTCGGCACAGCCGCGTTCGATGCCAACGACACCGACCGCCTGAAGCAGTTCTTCGACGAGCTGCCGGGGCCAATCGACCATGTGCTCGTCACAGCCGGCAACCCCTCGTACATGCCCTTGGCAACCATGGACGTCGCCGCGGCCCGCCAGGCCTTCGGCCAGCGACTCGCCATGACGCTCGCCGTGGCCCTCTACAGCCGTGACAAGGTACGCGCCGGAGGAACGCTCCTGTTCGTCGGCGGCACCGGCGGCCGGCGGCCCGGCGTCGGCATGTCCATCGTCTCCGCCACCACCGCGGCCATGCCCGCTCTGACCGCCAATCTTGCGCTGGAACTGGCACCGATCCGGGTGAACCTCATCGCGCCCGGATTCGTGGATACGCCTCTCTCCGCCTCGCTCCTGGGTGATCAACTCGAAGCCCGGCGTGAGGAGTTGCGTTCCACGCTTCCCATCCGGCGGGTCGTCGGTCCGGCTGACGTCGCGGCTCTGGCCGTACACATCATGCGCAACGAGGCACTCACCGGTGGGACGTACGACGTGGACGGCGGCCAGCAGCTCCTCTCCTCCTGACGACCGGCCGGAGAGGGGAACCTCTCGCCACGCCCACACACACCGCCGCACCCGGCACCCGGCACCCGGCACCCGGCACCCGGCACCCGGCACCCGGCACCCGGCACCCGATGTGATCGAACCCGTCCCCGCACCCTTGCCGGAAGACGATGTTGCGAACGCCCTCCGGTGGGGCAGGAACCGCCCCATGACACTGAGCCGTCGCTCCCTCATACGCTCCGCCGCCCTCACCACCACCGCCCTGGTGACCGGCGCCGGCATCGCCCCCGCACGCGCCGCGACCGCCCCGCGCTCCGCCGCGGCCACCGGCAGTGAGATTCCCGCCGACTGGATGGGCGCGCTGCCCGACGCGCTGTCCCTGCTGCGGATGACCATTCCCGGCACCCACGACTCCTGCTGCACCGACCCGAACAACGGCACCGAGTGGTCTCACACCCAGAACTGGGGGATCACCGAGCAACTCCAGCGCGGCGTACGGTTCCTGGACATCCGGGCCAACGGCCTCGAGGGCCACCCCGACGACTCGTTCGGGATCTACCACGCCTCGTACTACCAGGGCATCACCTTCGACGGGGTGCTCGCGGAGTGCCGCGACTTCCTGCAGCAACATCCGAGCGAGACGATTGTGATGCGGTTGAAGAAGGAGGACGGCACCAACAACGATGTCGGCGCCCGCTTCAAGGACATCCTGAACGTCTACCTCGACACCAAGGGCTGGCGCCCCTGGTTCCTCCTCACCGACCGGATGCCGTCGCTCGGCGAGGCACGCAAGCGGATCGTGCTGATCGCCCAGTTCGACAACGACTTGCCCGTCCTGCAATGGCCGGGCGGCGACAACGATTTCCTGTCCAACCAGTGGTTCTCGCTCCAGGACATCTACCAAGGGCTGTCCTGGCCGTCCGACAAGACCGCGAAAGTCACCCAACAGTTCGACAACGTCACCGGGGACCAGAACTCGGCGCTGATGTACATCAACTTCGCCAGCTACGCCGGCGGTGGCTGGCCCAAGGTCAACGCCGACGCCATCATGCCCGGGGTCCAGAGCTATCTGAACGGCCGGCTCTCGGACCGTACACACCTCGGCGTCGTCCCCATGGACTTCCCTGACTTCCACTCGGACACGCTGCGCACCCTCATCGACTGGAACTGGCACTGACACCGCGCACCCGTTCCCGGAGCCCGGGCCCCGACACCGCCGTACTACCGGCACCGGGGCCCGGGCCCGGACCCGCGGCCCGTCAGGAACAGCTCCGCGGTCAACACCGTTGCCACTGCCTCGATCTGCCCAGCCCAGCAGGCAGCTCTCCGCGTCACTTCCCACCCCTGATTCGAGATCGGGACCGGTCCCGGCCCACCCCTGGTGGAATGCTCGCATGTCAGGAGCGCCCACCTGGTCATCGACCGGGGGCAGCTCACAGGTCACGGATTGCGGAGAGTCAGATGAGAAGTCCGGTACGTGGAGGTGTCATCGCTCTGGCCTCGGCGGCCCTGGTGGCCTCATGCACCGCGGGCCCGACGGGGGAACGCGGCAGTCAGGGGGCCACCGGCTCGCCCCGGGCCAAGCCCACCCGGAACGCCCTCGACCTCAGCGGCGATCCCCGGGCCGCGGCGCCCTTGGCGTTCGACAGCAAGGCGGCCCATGTCCTGCCGACCGGCCCTGGGGGTATCCCCTCCCTTGCTTTGTACGGGCATGGGGCCTGGCTCTCGCACGCGTCCGGCATGACGCTGTACAACCTGGCCACGGGTAAGGCCGTCACCGACATCACGACCAAGAACTCACCCACGTACGACCTGCCGGCACCACGCGATCTGTCCAAGAAGCAGGCCGAGTTGGCCCGGGACCGCCTGCCGGCTCCTGAGCCGGTGCAGATCGGCGGTGAACCGGCCATGCTCACCGTCGTGCCGGTCCAGCTCGCCAAGCAAGGCAGCGGTTCGGCGCAAGCCGGGTTCGAGGTGATCGCGGCGCGGGCGGACAACGGCAAGCTGATCTGGCGGCTTCCCGTGGACATCTACGGTGACCCGGCCGGCAAGCTCGGCACGTTCCCCCCTTCGACCGGAAACGGTGTGGCGACGGTCAGTTGGACGGAGGACGGCGACCTGACTGGCACCTTCGCGGTCTCCTTGGACAAGCCTCGCCTGCTGTGGCAACGTGCGAGCTTCTTGAAGATCGGCGGATCCGGCGACGCTCTCATCGGTTTTCGCGAGGAGGCGGACGAGGGCCACACGTTGGCCGGTGTCTCCGCGACCACCAGCCGTGACCTCTGGGTCAAGGAGATTCCGGACGGCACCACTTGGTCGATGAGCTCGATCGGCGCGGGACCATTGGCCGAACTCAGTGACGACAGCGAGCAGGCGCGGTTGATCGACATCACGACCGGCAACTTCGTGCTGTCCAAGGGAGGCGGCCTGACCAAGCGCATGGACTGCGATCACGGCGAGGGCGGCACCGTCCTGCTGTGTACCTCGAAGCGGGACGGTGCGTTGGCGCTGGACGATGCCGGCAGGATCTTGTGGCGCCGGGCGGCGGGTGACGGCCCGGAGAAGTGGAGCGCCACCGTAGAAGCCTCGTTCAAGAATCTGTTCTACGCCAAGGGCAAAGAGGGGGCGTTCGTCGTCGACGGGCGTACCGGACGAACGGTCAGCGCCGACGCGGGGGTTGTCCCCGATAAGGTCAACTCCTACGCCGCGCTGGTCTACACCGACACCGGCACAGAGGTCCACAACGCAAAACGCTGACTGAAACCGCCCGTCACTTCGGCGGCGCGTCCGACAGCGCGCACCCATCACTGAGGACGAGCCGCGTGCGATCAGGGTCCCCGGCGTTGGGCGAATGTCAGCCGCTCGGCGCCCGGCTGAGGTCGACGACGCAGAAGATATTGCCGTCCGGATCGGCGAGTACGACGAAGCGTGGGGGAATCTTAGGATCCTTCGGGCTCGGATGACCAGGGAGCACGCTCCGTCGCTGTGCGACCCCGAGAGCCGATGCTCGGCGGGACACAGATCCGAGTGGCTTGCGGCGCGCTGCGTCCCGGGACCTGAGAACCGATGACCGCATCGGTTCCGGGCGAAGTACGGCGTGCCTTGAAGGCAACGCGATAGTTCGCTCCGTACTGTACTCGGCATGGCTGAGCAAATGAGTGAGGATGTGTGGAAGGCCTTCATCAGAGAAGGCACTCGTACCGGAAAACTGTCCACCGTCCGGGCGGACGGCAGCCCGCACATCGCGCCCATGTGGTTCCTGCTGGATGGTGACGATCTCGTTTTCACCACGGAGAATACGACGGTGAAGAGCCACAATCTTCTGCGGGACGAACGTGCGGCGCTGTGTGTCGACGACGAGCGGCCGCCCTATTCCTTCGTGGTGCTGCGGGGACGCGTCGAGATCTCGGAAGATCCCAGCCAGTTGCTCACCTGGGCGACCAGTATTGCCGCGCGGTACATGGGCGAGAACCGTGCGCGGGATTTCGGCGAACGCAACAGCGTTCCGGGCATACTGCTGGGGCGAATGCGGATCGAGCACGTCACCGCCTACGCGGCCATCGCCTGATCGCTGTCATTGCGAGACCTGCCCCACGCCCTCTGCGCCGGGCCTGAAAACGTGCCGAACCTTCGTAGGGCTCAGTGTGCCGGACGGCAGTTCGGTCGCCGTATCAGGAATCAGCCAGGCCACGGCGGCCTCGTCCCGGTGGAGTGCGACGCAAAAGCCGCCGCTGGTCCAATCTCTCTGAATTCTCTTCGAGTTTCGTTTTCCGGAAGGCCTCAGCATGGGCGCGGATGTATCGCGTGAAACCGCGGTTCCCGAAGTATGGGAGCCTGTCACGAAACTGACGGTGAATGGGCGCCCGTCCGTCCTGAGTCTCGACACCCGCGTCACGCTCCTGGACGCGTTGCGAGACCATCTGGGTCTGGTGGGGACGAAGAAAGGGTGCGACCAGGGAGCCTGCGGTGCCTGCACCGTGCATGTGAACGGGAAGCGCGTGCTCTCGTGTCTCACCCTCGCGGCACAGTGCGAGGGCCACGCCGTGACGACGATCGAGGGTCTCGCGCGCCCCGGTAAGACGCATCCCATGCAGGAAGCCTTCGTCGCACGGGACGGCTTCCAGTGCGGATTCTGCACGCCAGGACAGATCATGTCGGCAGTTTCCCTGATCGACGAGGGCCGGGCCGGTACGGATGACGAGATCCGCGAGTTCATGAGCGGAAATCTCTGCCGCTGCGGTGCTTATCCGAACATGGTGGCGGCTATCCGCGAAGTGGCGTCCACGGGGAGCGGCGATGCGGCCGTTTGAGTACGTCCGGGCAACGGAGCTTCGCGAGGCGGTGCGACTGGTCTCGGCCCATCCGGGCGGCGCGTATCTGGCCGGGGGGACGACGCAGCTCGATCTGATGAAGGACGGGGTGCTCGCCCCGGGCCTGCTGGTCGACATCACGCGTCTTCCGCTTGCCGGTACCGAGCGGCAGGGTGAGGTGCTTCACGTCGGCGCTCTGACGACGATGGAGGAGCTGGCAGCCGATCCGACAGTCGCCGAGCGGCTGCCCCTGGTCCGCGAAGCACTGCTGAAAGGCGCCTCCACCCAACTGCGGAACATGGCGACGATCGGCGGAAACCTGTTGCAGCGGACGCGCTGCCGGTACTTCCGCGACCCCGACGTCCCGAAGTGCAACAAGCGCCTCCCGGAGTCCGGTTGTGCGGCCGTCGAGGGCGTCCCCCGTATGCACGCCATTCTCGGCGTGAACGAGCGGTGCGTCGCCCTGCACGCCTCGGACCTCGCCGTCCCTCTGGTAGCGCTCGACGCGGTGGTACGCGTCCAGGGACCGACGGGCGAACGACAGATTCCGCTGACCGACTTCTACCTCCCGTCGTCGGACAGTCCCGACGTGGAGAACCGCCTCGAACACGGCGAACTGATCACCGCGGTCGAGATCCCGCTGCTTCCCCCCGAGGCCGTCTCAGGCTACCTGAAGGTACGCGACCGGATGTCCTACGAGTTCGCACTCACCTCGGCCGCGGTGGCCCTGGTGGTCTCCGGCGGAATCATCCGTGAGGCCAGGATCGGGCTCGGCGGGGTGGGCAGCAGGCCCTGGCGCGCGTGGGACGCCGAGCGGGTGCTCGTCGGCTCACCTGCCGATACATCGACCTTTCGACGAGCGGCTCGGGTGGCCGTACAGGACGCCTGGACCGTGCCGGGCACGGCGTTCAAGGTAGAACTCGCTCAGCGCTGCCTGATCCGCGAACTGCGCGTCGTGTCAGGGGCGGCGGCATGAGCGAGGCAGTCGTCGGGGCCGGGATCAACCGGGTGGACGGTCCCCGCAAGGTGGCGGGCGCCGCTCCCTATCCGTCGGACTTCAACGCCCACCATCAGGCGCACGCGGCGCTCGTCGGAAGCACGGTGGCTGCCGGCCGCATCGTCCGCATCGACACCGCCGCGGCCGAAGCCTCTCCCGGCGTGATCACCGTGCTCACCCATCTCAACACTCCTCGGATGGAGCGCGGGCCCATGACACCGCTCGGCATCTCGCCGCCGGCGCCGATGCAGGACGGCCACATCCGGCATTACGGGCAGCACGTCGCCTTCGTCGTGGCCGACAGGCCCGAGCAGGCAGCGTACGCGGCGCGGCTCGTGTCGGTCGAGTACGAGCGCACGGAGCCGTTGCTCGACGTACAGGACCCGCGGGCCCCCCAGGTGATCGACCCGTGGGGGACGGACAGCGATCGCGGAGACACCGCCGGGGCCCTGGTCTCGGCAGAGGTGAAGGTCACGCGGACATACACCACTCCGGACAACACCAACAGTCCGCTCGGCCTCTTCGCCACCCTCGCCGTCTGGGACCAGGACCGGCTCACTGTCCACGACACCACCCAGTGGCCGTCCATGGTCAAGGCCACGCTGGCCGGGGTCTTCAAGATCCCGGAGAGCTCGGTTCGCGTCCTCGCGCCGTATGTGGGCGGTGCGTTCGGCGCCGGCCTACGGGCCTGGCCGCACGTGATCCTCACTGTCCTCGCCGCCCGTCAGATCGGTCGGCCGGTCAAGCTGGTACTGACCCGGCCCCAGATGTTCAGTTCCGTGGGACATCGGCCCGACACGGTGCAGTGGGTGTCACTCGGCGCGACCCGGAGTGGGGAGCTGACGGCGATCGACCATCGCACCGTCTCGTCGCTGGCGATGGAGGACGACGACTACGAGGCGGTGTCCGCCGGTTCGGCGTTCGCGTACCGGTGCCCGAACGTGGTGACCCGGGACGTCCAGGCACGCCTGAACCGTCCGGCCCCCTGCTCGATGCGCGCCCCGGCAGCCGGTCAGGGCAACTTCGCCCTGGAGTCGGCGATGGACGAGTTGGCCTACGCCCTGGAAATGGACCCGCTACAGCTTCGTATGAGCAATCACACCGAAGTCCACCCGCAGTTGGGCCTGCCGTGGTCGAGCGAGGCGTTGCGGGAGTGCTACCAGGTGGGGGCGGAGCGGTTCGGGTGGTCGTCCCGGAACCCCGGGCCGCGTTCCATGCGGGACGGCGACTGGCTCATCGGATACGGGATGGCCGGCTGCAGTTACGCGTGGTACTCGGTGCCCTGCTCCGCTCGGGCCACCGTCAGCCGGGACGGCAGCGCGCTGGTCCGCAGCGCCGCCACCGACATCGGGACCGGCACCTACACGGTGATGACCCAGGTCTCGGCGGAGTACCTCGGACTCCCCCTCGACCTGGTCCGCTTCGACCTCGGCGACTCCGACATGCCGGCCGCTCCCCAAGCGGGCGGATCCGGACTCACCGGAGCTCTGGGGGGCGCCGTTCTCGACGCCTGCGGCCGGCTCGTCCGCCGATTCGCCGAACTCGCCGCGAAGGACGTCGAGTCACCGCTGCACGGCGTCTCGCCGGACGCGGTGACCGTCGGAGGCGGACGCGTCCACGTGAAAGGCGACCCCTCCCGAGGTGAGTCCTACACCGACATCCTCAGCCGTCACGAGCTGGCGGAACTGTCGGCCGACGGTTCGAGCGCGCCCGCGTCCCCGCAGGAACTCGGCATGGCGCCGTCCGGCGCTTTCGGGGCCAAGTTCGTCGAGGTGCGGGTCGACCGCGACCTGGGACTGGTACGGATCGCCCGGGTGGTGTCCGCCATCGACGGAGGCCGCATCCTCAACGAGAAGACCGGCCGGAGCCAGATCATCGGCGCGACGATCGGCGGCATCGGCCAGGCGCTGTTCGAGGACACCGCCACCGACCCGCGTACCGGCCGGATCGCCAATGGCACGTTCGGTGACTACCTCATCCCCGTCAACGCCGACATCCCCGACCTGGACGTCGTCTTCGTCGGCGGACCGGACCGCTTCTCGCCGGTCGGCACCAAAGGCATCGGCGAGATCGGCCTGGTGGGCATCGCCGCCGCCGTGGCCAACGCCGTCCACCACGCCACCGGTAAACGCGTCCGCTCGCTGCCCATCACCATCGACGACATGCTGTAGCGGACGCACACGGCAGCCAGGGCGGCTCAGGACCGGGTGAGCTGTCGCTTCAGGTCGGCGTTGTCGTACAGGTACCACGACTCGACGATTCTGCCGGCAGCGATGCGGTAGTGCGCGAGCTCCGATGTGCGGAATTTCCGGTTCGTGGGCTCGATGCCCTCGTACACCCCGCGGTGTGTTCCTGTGATGGTGTAGAGCACGCAGGCGAGGTCGCCCTCCACGACGACGTGCTCAATTTTCCAGTGCCAGTCGGGGAATGCGCCGATCAGATTGATGTTCTGGGCGTGGAAGGAAGCGATGTCCCGTCGCACTCCGTTGTGAACGAACGGTTCGGCGTAGAACTCTCCGGCCCTCTCGAACCTGTGGCTGTTCCAGGCACTGTTGAATTCGAGGATGAAAGATCTAAGTTCGGCGCTATCGGGTGTGGGGCCGGTGTTCAGGTCATTCATGGTGCGCGCCCTTCCGATGGAGTGTGGCCTGTTGGTTCGTGGTGTCCTGACATGAAGGGACCTGGGCCGTTGAGGCGTCTCCAGGGGTCCGTTCAGCCTTCGGGGTAGCTGTCCCAACTGGCGTTGCCCGCGAACTCTCCGCCGTCGGCGCTGTAGTCGGCTCCGGAGATCCAGCGGGACTCGTCGCCGGCGAGGAACAGGACGACTTGGGCTACGTCCTCGGGCTCGCCCAGGCGCTTGAGGGCAACGTGGTCGGTCTTGAACGTGGCGTTCGCGGTGGCGGGAGTGTTGATCTGCCCGGGGTGGACGGCGTTGACCCGGATGCCGTGCTTTCCGAGTTCGACTGCGGCGGTCTTGGTGAGGCCGCGGACGGCCCACTTCGAACTGACGTAGCCGACGGCGGCGGGATAGCCGATCAGTCCGGCACTGGAGCCGATGTTGATGATCGAGCCGCCGCCGGCCTGCTTCAGGAAGGGTATGACGGCGGTGACACCGTTGAAGACTCCGAACAGGTTGATGTTCAGGCTGCGTTGGAAGCGGGCGGCGTCCCATTCCTCCAGTGGTGCGGAGTCGAGGAGCCCGACGTTGTTGACGAGAATATCGACGCCGCCGAAGGTCTCCTGTGCGGCGGTGAGGGCTTGATTCCAGGAGTCGGGGCTGGTGACGTCCAGACGCACGAAAACCGCCTTCGACCCGAGTTCGCCCGCGAGCGTGTTTCCCGCTTCGGTGTTGATGTCGCCGATGACGACATCAGCTCCCTCGGCTGCCAGAGTCCTGGCGGTGGCGGCTCCGATGCCGCTGGCCCCACCGGTGACGATCGCGGTCTTGCCTTGCACTCGGTTCATGATCATTACCTGCTTCGCGTGTTGGTGCTCCGTGGTGTGTTGTGGTGTGTTGTGGTGTCGGCAATCAGCCGGCCTCTGCTCCACCCGTACTCCGGAGAGCGTCGAAGGCCCCCGGGGCACCCCGGCTCAGGCCTGGGACTCAGGGCTGGGTGAGTTGCCGCTTCAGGTCTGCTTCGTCGAACAGGTACCACGACTCGACGATTCTGCCGTCGGCAACGCGGTAGTGCGCGATCTCCGATGTGCGGAACTTGCGGCCGGTGGGCTGGATCTCGTCGTACGCCCCCTGGTGTGTGCCGGTGATGGTGTACAGCGCGCAGATCAGGTCTCCCTGCACGACCACGTGCTCGACCTGCCAGTCCCGGTCCGGGAATGTGGCGATCAGGTCCGCGATCTGGGCGCGGAAGGACGGGATGTCCCGTCGCGCCCCGTTGAGGAGGAATGATTCGGCGTAGAACTCTCCCGCGCGCTCGAATTGGTGCTCGTTCCAGGCGGAGTTGTATTCGAGGAAGAGTGTCCGAAGTCCGGCGGCATCCGCCTCAGGGGTCGCTTTCGGATTCATGATGCGTTCCTCTGGGAGTGGGTGTGATGGGCAGGAGGTCGCCGCGGCGGGAAACCCCACTGCAGGCGTGCCTGGAGACGCGGCGGCTCCCGGGTTCGTGCGGGCGGACGTCGCTATTTCTCGCCCGCCACCGTCGGCAGTCCGTCGATTTGGATGATGACGGAGAGGAGGTTGCCGACGCCCCAGTGCTCGACGATCTGGCCGTTCTTGACCCGCATGGCGTCAACGACCTCGAAGTGGACCTCGCGGCCGGTCGGAGCGATGCCGAAGAAGTCCCCTGTGTGGGTGCCGTGGTAGATCTTGTACGTCGTGACGAGGTCGCCGTCGGCCACCTGCCAGTGGATCACCGGATTGAAGTCGGAGAAGGTGGACCGCAGGGTGCGGTACAAGTCCCGTACCCCGGCCTTGTCCGAGCCGAAGCCCTGCTGGGGGGTGTGGTCGACGAAGCCGTCGGCGTAGAGCTGTTCGTACACGTCGAAGTCGCCGCGTCCCTGCACTTCTTCGACCGCGCGCCGGACGACCGCGATGGCGGCCTTGCTCTCATCGCTGCGTGCCATGATCATTTCTCCTTGGTGTGTGAGGTGTGTGATGAAGGTGCCGCGTCGTGGCGGGGTGCCGCGTCCGAGGGGGCGCCGCGTCGTGGCGGGACGGCCTTGCCGAGCGTCAGGACGATCTTTCCGCGGGTGTGGCGTTCGCCGAGTTCGGTGTAGGCGGCGCGCACCTCGTCCAGCGGATACACCGCCTGGATCGGGAAGGCGATGGCGTTCCTGACAGCCAGGTCCGCCAGCGACTCCCAGATCTCGGGGGTGTCCGCTTCGGCCTGGCCGACGGAGCGGACACCGTGGCGGGCGACGGCTGCCCCGTCCGCGATCGTGTTGATCCGGAGCGGCGCGATGCCCAGCTCCAGGGCCGCGAGTACGTTGCCCCGGCCGAAGTGGTCGAGGTACGCCGTGACCGGCTGGGGTGCGGCTCGCAGGATGCGGCCGACGAGCCCCGGGCCGTATTCGACGGGGATGGCGCCGAGGGATTCCAGGAACGGGAAGCTGTTCCTGCTGCCGGTGGCGAGCACGGTGGCGCCGCGGAGCCGGGCGAGCTGGACGGCAACGGATCCAACGCCTCCGGCCCCGGCCGACACGACCACGGTGTCCGCGCCGGACAGCCCCAGAGCTTCGACCTCGGCATGAGCGGTTGACCCGACACCGGGGATGACCGCCGCCTGTTCCCAGGGCAGCAGCCTCGGCTTCCGGGCCAGTCTCCCGGGCCGGGCCAGGACGAACTCGGCTTGCGCGGCGCGCGGCTGGAAGCCCATCACCTCGTCACCCGGCTGGAAATCCGTCACGCCGGAGCCGACGGTGTGAACGACGCCGGCGTAGTCGTTGCCCTGCCCTTCGGGGAAGTGCGCGGGCCACGTGTCCGCGAAGGCACCTTCGCGAATGCCGATCTCTCCGGGGTTGACCGCCGCTGTCTCCACGGCCACGACCACTTCTCCAGGCCCGGGTTCCGGCCGGTCGACGTCCACGACCTCCAGTACGTCGGGGCCCCCGTAACGGCTGAAGCGCACCGCCTTGGGCATCAGGATCACCTCTCCACGATTTCGTGTGGGACGCCGGAAACACTTCCGACGCGCTTGACGCATGTGGTCGGGTTCGGCTTTCGCGCCGCGACCCGGAACCGGAGGCCGTCGGGCAACTCAGTTCTCCTTCAGGAGACTGAGGGTGGGCAGCGGGCCGCCGGGGAACTGCTGGAGACGGCCACCGGCGGTCAGCGGGCCGAGGTCGACCGTGGCCCATCCCGCGCTCGCGGCCAGGCTCGCCACACGGTCGTTGGCGGGTACGTCGTCGCCGGACAGGAAGATCACGCGCCGCCCGGCCGGGGTACGGGGATCCGCCCCCAGGAGGTGCGGCGGGAGCGTATTGAACGCCTTGACCAGCCGGGCGCCCGGTACCAGGCCGGCCACCACCTCGCTGGAGGTGAGGCCCCCGAGGTCGGCGACCTTGAAGTCGGGCGGGCCGAGCGGAGTGCTGGTGTCGACGACGATGCGGCCGCTCCAGTCGGTGATACCCGTCGCGGCCACCGCGTCCTCCAGACAGCGCCACGGAACAGCGAGTACGACGATCTCCTCGGCGGCGGCCTCCTTGACGCTGACCGGCCTGATGCCGGCGCCGGCCTTGGCCGCCCAGTCCCGCAGGGTCTCGGGTCCGCGGCTGTTGCTGACGAGGATCTGTTCGCCGGTGGCGGCAAGCCGTACCGCCAGCGGCCTTCCGATGGCTCCCGCTCCGATGATCCCGATGGGCATGACCCGCTCCTGAGCTGAATGGGTACGGTGGAGGAGGTGGTGGACCGGGCAGGCTGTCCATCGACTGCCGGCGCGGGAATCCCTCGCACTTCCGAACCGTTCGGTTACAAAGTAGAGCATGAGTCGCCACGGGTCTATTCCGAGGCTGCGAACCTTTTTGGGGGAGTTTTTATGGCCAGGACGGGACGGCCCCGCTCCTTCGACACCGACGATGCGCTGGACGCCGCGATGCACCTGTTCTGGGCCGCGGGCTACGAGGGCGCCTCGCTCACCGAGCTGACCGAGGTGATGGGCATAAACCGGCGCAGCATCTACGCCACCTACGGCAACAAGGAGTCCCTGTTCCGCAAGGCGGTCGACCGGTATCTGGACGGCCCGGGAGCATTCGTGGCGAAGGCGCTGGAGCAGGACACCGCCCGGCATGTCGCCGGGGCGGTACTGCACGGGTGCGCCGACGCCTACACCACGCCCGGCTTCCCGAGCGGCTGTCTGCTGGTCCAGTCGGCGCTGGCCTGCGGGCCCGAGGGCGAACCGGCCCGCCGCGACCTCGCCGCCCGCCGGGAGGCGGGGATCGGCGTACTGCGCAAGCGGTTCGAACGCGCCCAGGCCGACGGCGATCTCGCGCCCGAGGCGGACCCGGACGGCCTGGCCCGGTATCTGACGGCGATCGGTCAGGGCATCTCGGTGCAGGCCACCGGGGGCGCCAGCCGCGAGGATCTGCACCGAGTGGCCGACCAGGCGCTCAGCACCTGGCCGAGCGCCTGACATCTGCGAGTCGCCCGGACCGTTCGCACCGTCTTCAGCTCATGGTCGCCGGTGTGCCCGATGCCCCGCGGGAGCGTTGAGAGCGCTCCTCGTCGCTCGCCCCCCTGAAAAGAGGACCGGCCATTTCGCGCACCACGCGTCCGGCGCGGGCTTCGGGCAGCCTCGGTGTCAGACACCGGCTCTATGGTTCTCGGATGACCCCGGAGATGTCGGACAGACTGAAACCGTTCCGTGAAGAGGCACTTGTACGGAACATCCCATCCGCCGATGTGGAGCGGTGGACAGAGACAGCTCGCCCCTGCGCGACACTGGCGCCGGAAGGGGACGGGCCGGTTGTGGGCCGATTCGGTGGGCCGTTGATGCTACCCGTCGATGCCCCGGAGCCGCAGTTCCCCTTTGTCGCCTCCATCGACTGTGCGGCCCTGCCGGAGGATGCGACGGATCTCCCACTGCCGGCCGACGGCCACTTGTTGTTGTTCGGCTATCCCGACATCGAGAGCTTCGCCTCCATGGGCGAAGTGGTCCATGTCCCCGCCGGGACGGCCGTGGAGGAGCGGGAGAGGCATCCTCACTCCTACACCGAGATCCCGGAGTACCGGGACATCTGCCAGGCTTTTCCTCAGGGCCAACTGCGTCTGACGACCAATGTCTCCCTGCCCTACCACTGTTGGACAGAGATTCCCGAACCCCCCTGGTCCACACCGCTCCCCGGGCACCCTCGCTCCGAGGAGCTGCGTGACGTGTGGTTGGACACGCACGGTGACATCACCACCGACGGGCCGCTCCAGATAGGCGGATACGCCTCGGAGGAGTGCCCCGAGGTGGACCCCGTCGCGGGGGTCGCGTACTTCGCGGCGGAGGCGGAGCGGGCGGGCGAACGGGCAGGCAGCGAGGTGGAGTTGAAGGCCCCCGAGGACTGGGTACTGCTTGCCGACTGGCACCCCGGCATCACGGGCAGGGAAGGCGCCACCCTCCACTGGGCGATCCGGCGGGAGGATCTGGCCGCGCGACGCTTCGACCAGGCGCATGTCACCGTGTTCTGGAATCCCTGACAGCCGGCAACAACCCGGCAAGCGCGACAAGTTGATCTGACGGGAGGCGATCAGGGAGCTCAGCGCCGCAGTACCGCCTTCAGCGCGCCCAGCAGTTCGTCGTGCGCCGCCGCGTCGGTGTCCGGCGCGGCGGGGGAACGCCAGGCTATGTGTCCGTCCGGCCTGACCAGCAGGCAGCCGTCCTCGGCCATCTCCGATGTCCTGCGCCACTCGCCATAGGCGTCCCTGGTGCCCTCCGCCCCAACGCGTACGCAGTTCAGCGGAATCCCCAGTGTGTCCCGGCAGGCCGCTGCGGCGCTCTCCCAGGTGCCTCCCGACATCCCGGTCAGGACGGTGAACTCCCCGCCGCCCACGACATCCAGTGTGGACAGCCGGTGGCCTCCGGGTCCGACGAGCCAGGCGTGCGGCAGTTTGGCCCCCGGGCGGGTCGTGGGCCGCGCGAACAGTTCGGGGTCACGCGGCCACTCCTCGGCCGGGGCGGCGTCCTGGAGGACGGCGGAGGATACGTAGCGCTGGTTCATCTCGATGCCGTGGGCGTTGAACTCGTAGTTCTTCAACTGGATGGCGTCCTCCAGCGCCTGTCGCCGCTTGCTGCCCTCGGCGCTCTCGCTGCGGCAGGCGGCGAGGCCCTCGACGATGCTGTCCTCGTCGCTGTCCTCGTCGAGGCCGAGCACCTGGAAGATCGGGGCGAACTGGTCGCGGCTGAGATTGGCCCGGTCCACGATCTGCCTGCCGATCGGCGCCCGCTCGGCGGTGTACGTGTCGAGGAGCGCCGGCCCCGCCTCGCCGCGTATCACCATGGCCAGCTTCCAGGCGAGGTTGTAGGAGTCCTGGATCGAGGTGTTGGACCCGAGACCGTTCGACGGCGGATGACGGTGCACCGCGTCTCCGGCGCAGAAGACGCGCCCGGCCGAATACGTCGTGGCATAGCTGTGGTTGACGGTCCACAGGGAGCTCGACGTGATCTCTACGGGGACGTCGAGGTCGCCGATGAGGTCGCGGACGATGTCCTCGGCGGCCGCGTCGTCCAGCTCGGGCGGGGGCTGGTTGATGTCGTACCCCCAGACCAGCATCCACTCCTTCCAGGGGCGCACCATGCGCACCAGGCCCATGCCGATGCCTCCCAGGTGCGCTCCGGGCCTCATCACCCAGTAGAGGACACTCGGGCGGTGGGCGACGAGCGGGGAGAGGTCCGCCGTGAAGGTGATGTTCATGCTGCCGGCTTTGCCGGAGGCCCCCGCGATGGGGAGTCCGATCTGCTCGGCCACACTGCTTCTGCCACCGTCCGCCCCGATGAGATAGCGGGCCCGTACGGTGAACTCGTCGCCGCGCAGCCGGTCCCTGAGGCGGGCGGTGACTCCGTCCTCGTCCTGTTCCAGGCTGAGGAACTCGGTGTCGAAGCGGATCTTGGCCCCGCGCGCCGCGGCGTTCTTCACCAGGATCGGTTCGAGGTAGGTCTGCGGCAGATCGATCATCCCGCAGGGGCTGTGGGCCCCGTACTCCGTGGCCGCGTGCGGCCCGGTCCCCCAACTGCGTATCCGGCCGATCTCCTCGCCTGCCAGCGCGGTGCACAGGACCGTGTCGCCCATGACGTCGGCGGGGCTGCCGGCAGCGGCGGCCTCGGCCTCCACGCCGAGGTCGCGAAGCACTTCCATGGTGCGCTGGTTGGTGATGTGCGCGCGCGGAGTGTTGGCGAGCCAGCCGTACTTGGTCACCAGCAGAGTCCGGATGCCGTAACTGGCGAGGAGAAGAGCCGCGGATCCGCCTGCGGGACCGCTGCCGATCACCAGGACATCGGTGTCGTAGGCGTCGGTGGGTGTCAAGAAAATACTCCTGCTGAAGAGAGGAAGGCCGGTTCACCGTACGGACGGGGCCGGTTCACCGTGCCCCGGCGGCGATACGGAAGGTGTACGTCAGGATGTGCCACGGTCCTTCGACACTCCGGCCGTCCGGAGTGGGACCCGACATCGGTGTGAAGTCGACGATCAGGGCGTCCTTGACACCGAACACACTGTCCGAGTCCAGATAGGACCCGCCCTTCACGAACAACTGGGTGGTGAGGCGCCGGTAGCCGTCGCCGGAGATCATGAAATGTACGTGGGGTGCCCGGTAGGGATGACGGCCGACCGCGTCGAGCATGTGACCCACGGGGCCGTCCGCCGGGATCGGGTACTCCGAGGGGACGATGGTCCAGAAGGTGAGCCGTCCCTGCTCGTCGGTGCGCAGCCGTCCGCGGAGCACCGGCCCTTCCTGCTCGGGCAGTTGGACGTCGTAGAACCCGTCCTTGTTGGCCTGCCACACGTCCACGACCGCGCCGGGTACGGGCCGGTCCGCCGTATCGGTGATCGTGATGTCGGCCCACAGTGGTGTGCCGGGCAGGCCTCGGGAGATGTCACCGCCGTGTTCGGTCTCCGGCGGGCCCGGAGTGTAGAACGGGCCGAGCACGGCGGAGGGAGTCGTGTCGGGCGTACGGGAGTTGGTGAGCAGGTCGACCACGCTGGAGATGCCCAGGGTGTCGGACAGCAGGATGAACTCCTGGCGCGTGGGGGTGCAGATCTGTCCGGTGCGGGTCAGGAAGTCGATCGCGTACTGCCATTCGGATTCGCGCACGTCGTTGCTCGTCACGAAGTGGTGCAGGTGCCGCACGAGATCCCCGAGCAGGTCCTTGAGCCGCGGATCGGGGGCGGCGGCGAAGCTGGCGACGACCTGCTCGGTCAGCCGGTCCAGCTCCGAGCCGGGACCCTGGGTCGGCGCGGCGGATCGGGGCGACGCGGGCCTGCGTCCGTGCCAGGCGTCGCGCAGCAGGTCCTCGATCCCTTCGGCGGTCAGCTCGCGGGGGTTGGGGTACGGGGTGGAAGCGGCGAGCCGCGCCGCCCGGGGCAGGTCCGCCTCCGCCATGCCAAGCGATTCGAGCGAGGTGGGGCCGTCCAGGGAGGCGATGAGGTCGAAGACCCCGCTCGGGGCGTCGGGCACCCCCAGCGCCTCCGCGATGCGGTCCATGACCTCGCTCGCGGCCGGTGCGTTGTACGCCATGGCGTGCGGCAGGATCACCGTGTGCGTCCGGGCGTGCGGCAGGTCGAACGTGCCGCCCAGGGTGTGGCACAGCTTGTGGTGCAGCCCCATGCCGACGGAGGCCAGGCACATCCCCGCCAGCCACGCGGCCTGCGACAGGTCACCGCGCGCTTCGGTGTCGTGCGGGTCCGCCGCGAGGTCCGGCAGCGCGCGGGCGATCCGGGAGATGGCGTCGAGGGCCATGGCGTCGACGACCGGGTTCGCCCCTGGCGAGTACAGGGCCTCCACGGCGTGGGCGAGTGCGTTGATCCCGCTGGTGACCGAGATCCCCGGCGGCAGGTCGAGGGTGAGGTCGACGTCGTAGATCACCGTCTCGGGGAGGATCGCGGGCGAGGACTGCGTGGTCTTCCGCCCGTCCCTGGTCTCTCCCAGCACCGGTGTGACCTCGGAGCCCGCGTAGGTCGTGGGCAGGATCACCTGCGGCAGGTCGGTGCGCAGGGCCAGCGCCTTGGCGAGTCCGGTGGTCGAGCCGCCGCCGATGGCCACCAGAGCGTCGGCGGACGCGCTCCGGAGCACGGCGAGAGCCCGCTCCGTCACCTCGACCGGTGTGTGCATCGCGGCGCCGTCGAACACCTCCACCAGGAGGTCCCCCAGTACGGCGGCCACCCGCTCGGCGGCCTCGGCGACCGACGGGCTCGACAGGAGGAGGACCCGTGAGCAGCCGAGCCGCTCCACCTCAGCCCGTACCTGGTCGGCTGTTCCGGCACCGAAGATGACCCGCGAGGAGCTGGAGGAGTAGACGAAATTCCGCATCGCGTCCGACTTTCATATCGCGTTTTTCGCATCGCTTGGGATCTTTGGAGCCTGGGACCTGTGGAGCCCGGGATCTCTGGAGCCCGGCCCCGGAACTCCGCCCCAGTGTCGCGGGTGGAGGCACACCGGTTCCTGCACGTTCGACGCGGGTTTCTGCACGATCGGTGCGTGGCCGGGCAGGCCGGTACGGCAAGGCGACGGCTCGGGTAGGTCCCGGGTACGGCCCGTACGGGTGTCAGCTCGACCGGCGCACGGCTGCCGGGGTCGTCCCCAGCTTGGCGCGCATCACCCGTGTCAGATGTTCCTGGTGGGAGAAGCCGCACAGCACAGCCACCTCGGCGATGGGCTGCGCCCCGGTGCGCAGCAGTCGGCGCGCGCGGTCCAGTCGCAGCCGCAGGAGGAACTGGTGGGGCGACTCCCCCGTGCTCGCTCTGAACCGTCTGCTGAACTGACTGGGACTCAGGCCCGTCACCGCCGCCAGGTCTCCGACGGGCAGCGGTTCGGCGATCCTTAGCTCCATCAGCCCTCGTACGGAGTCCATTTGACGTCGAGTCAGGCCGCCGGTCGACCGCTCGCCGTCGTTGTTCCCGCCGCCGCTGTGCGCCCGGGCGAGCTGAGCGGCCAGCATGCCGACCAGGTGGTCGACGTACGTACGCGAGGAGAACTCACCGCGCCGTACGACACCGTCGAGAGCCAGCACGAGCTGTTCGATCAGCGGGTCCGAGCTGCCGAGCTCCTCGGCGAGCCGCACCGGGCGGGGCTCGTCGTGCGCCCCCTGCAACGCATCGTCGGTGAGGTAGAGATGGACGGTCCCGAGCCCGCCGAGCAGTTCGACGTCCAGCTCCCGGTCAGCGGGGTGGAGGAAGAGGCCCCCGGCCGGGATCCGCCGGGTCGCGGCCGAGCGGCCCGACCTGCGGCGGACCGCGACCGGCCCGTCCAGGTGGAGGATCAGCAGATGAGTGGGGGCGGGGTCGAACGCCGCGCGGTACGGCTTCTCCCGCTGGGTGGAGACATAGAGCTGGTCCCAGCCGAATCCTGAGCTCGTCCGCTCAGGACTCACCCACGGCTGTCGCAGGATTCCTGCCGTGTCATGGATGCCCAGCTCCTGCATGCCCTGTGCCTCCTTGCCCAGTGTGCCCACCCTTCCTACCTGCCCTGTTCGACAAAGGCCACCTCACGCGCCATGTTCCTGAACCGGCGACCGCCGTCCTGGGTGACGGCGCGACCCGTCAGCGTCACCGTCGGGCGTCGAGGTCGGCGTTGAGGCGGGCGGCCTGGCGCGTCAGATGGTCGCGTTCGGCGAGGTTGGCGGCCTTCGCTGCCGCCTCGGCGTACAAGCGTGCCGCCGCGGCCAGGTCGCCGTCGCGCTCGTGGAGGTACGCCGCCACCGCGGTGTGGCGGGGCAGTGAACCGTCCAGTACCGCGAGGGCCGCCAGACCGGCGCGCGGCCCGTCGGCCTCGCCGACGGCCACCGCGCGGTTGAGCCGGACGACCGGGCTGTCGGTCAGCCGCGCGAGCTCGTCGTACCACTCGACGATCTGCACCCAGTCCGTCTCCGCGGCGGCGGGCGCGTCGGCGTGGAGTGCCGCGATGGCGGCCTGCGCCTGGAACTCGCCCAACCGGTCGCGGGCGAGGGCCGCTTGCAGGATCTCGACGCCCTCGGCGATCGCCCCGGTGTCCCACCGGCCGCGGTCCTGTTCGGCGAGCGGCACCAGGCTCCCGTCGGGCGCGGTCCGGGCGGCGCGCCGGGCATGGTGGAGCAGCATCAGGGCGAGCAGCCCCGCCACCTCGGGGTGGTCGATCGCGGCCGCGAGCTGCCGGGTGAGCCGGATCGCCTCGGCGGCGAGGTCGACATCGCCGGAGTAGCCCTCGTTGAAGACCAGGTAGAGGACGCGCAGCACGGTGGCGACGTCGCCGGGCTGGTCGAACCGCACGCCGGAGACGGTGCGCTTGGCACGGCTGATGCGCTGCGCCATGGTCGCCTCAGGCACCAGGTAGGCCTGGGCGATCTGGCGGGTGGTCAGCCCGCCGACGGCGCGCAGCGTCAGCGCGACCGCGGACGACGGCGTCAGCGACGGATGCGCGCACAAGAAGTAGAGCTGGAGCGTGTCGTCCAGCGCGGGCGGCGTGCCGGGCGCCGGCTCCTCCTCGACGAGATCCTCACGCCGGCGGCGGGCGGTGTCCGCCCGAGTCGCGTCGAGGAACTTGCGCCAGGCCACGGTCACCAGCCAGCCCTTGGGGTCCCGCGGCGGGTCGGCAGGCCAGACGCGGACCGCCTCGACCAGCGCCTCTTGTACGGCGTCCTCGGCCGCCGTGAAGTCAGCTCCACGGCGGACGAGGATCCCCAGCACTCCGGGCGTGAGACTCCTGAGCAGAACCTCGTTCACCTGAGAGCTCACTCCGTGACGGTGGGCGGCGCTCCGAGGAACGGGCGCAGTTCGAGCCATTCGTGGATCGGATTCCCGCCCGCCCCGGGGGCGGCCGACAGCTCCCCGGCCAGCTCGACGGCCCGCTCGTAGCTGTCGACGTCGATCACCATCCAGCCGGCGATGAGGTCCTTGGTCTCGGCGAACGGGCCGTCGGTGACCGGCGGGCGCCCCTCACCGTCGTACCGGACGAAGGTCCCCTCGGGGGCGAGCGCCTGGCCGTCGACGAACTCGCCGGTCCCCTCGAGCCGGGCCGCGAAGTCGTTCATGTACCGCATGTGCGCCGAGACCTCCTCCGGCGTCCACCGGTCCATGGGTACGTTGTTGACCGCGTCCGGAGCGCCTCGGTAGTGCTTGAGCAGCAGGTACTTGGCCATCGTGTCTCTCCTCGATGCTGGTGCGACCCATTGTGGCCGCCTTCGCCCCAGGGACGGAGCCGGCCACGGGTTCTCGACATCGCCGGCCCAATTCGGCAGATCTGATGCGCCGCGTGTCCCGCGATCGCCCTGAGACCGGGCGAATGTGCGGCACACACCGCTGGTCTCGAACAGGACGCAAGGCGGAGGATCGCCGGCAGCGACGACGCGGCTCACCTGAACGCTCTCGGCCCTTCCGCCCATGCTCGGCCGGCTGCCCGGTTGTCTCCGGCGGCGTGCGTCCGGGCGACGAGGAGTGCCACGTCGTCCTCCGACGGGCTGTCTGCCGTCATTCGTGTGATGACGCGGGCGCACAGGCCGTCGAGGTCGGCCGTGGGGTTCCGGAGCGCGGCGATCAGCCGGTCGAGTCCGGCATCGATGTCGGCGACCCGGGTTTCGACCAGTCCGTCGGTGTACAGGGCGACCAGTGTGCCCTCGGGGAGTTCCAGGTCGATGGACTCGTACGGACTGGTGCCGGTCCCGATGAGCGGGCCCACCGGTGTGTCGGGGATCGTGGCGCGTCCTTCGGGCGTCACCAGGATCGGCGGCGGGTGACCGGCGCGTGCCAGAGTGCACACGCGGTTGGCCGGGTCGTAGACGGCGTACAGGCAGCTCGCCCCTGTGATCGAGGGATAGCCGGTGGTCGTCCGGTTGCTCGACTGCGCGAGCTGGGCGGTGACCTTGTTGAGGTTGTCGAGCAGTTCGGCCGGGTGCTGGTCCAGGACGGCGAGTGTGTGGACCGCCGTGCGGAGGCGCCCCATGGTGGCGGCGGCGTGGATGCCGTGTCCGACGACATCCCCGATGACCAGGGCGATCCGGCCCCCTGGCAGCTCAATGGCGTCCATCCAGTCGCCGCCGACCCCCTCGTGCCGGTCGGACGGCAGATAGCGGGTGGCCAGGTCCACCGCGGCCCCGCCCGACAGCTTCTCCGGCAGGAGACTGCGCTGCAGGGTGAGGGCGGCAGTGCGCTCGCGCGTGTAACGGCGGGCGTTGTCCAGGCTCAGCGACGCCTGGACGGCGAGCTCCTCGGCCAGCAGCAGGTCGTCCTGGGAGAAGGGGACGACGTTCTCGTTCCTCGCGAACGTGACGAGGCCGAGGACGGTGCCGCGCGCCCTGAGCGGGATCATCATCAGCGAGTGCAGGCCCGTCTCCTGGACGCGCTGCTTACGGATGACGTCGCGGTCCAGCCATGTTCCCGGGCCGGATTCCAGGACCGGGCTGAGATGGGACCGGCCCTCGCGCAGCACGGCGAGGTACGGCGAATCGGGGGGTACGTACACCACCCCGCCCACCGGGAAGGGGGCCTCGGGCACTCCTTCGTGGATGGAGGCCATGCCCGCGCGGCGGAAGACCGGAATACCGAATTCGCCCTCGGGCATGCGTTCAAGCGGCTCCTGGCCCAGAGGCACCGCCTCGGCCAGATCCACCGCGACGTAGTCCGCGAGGGCGGGGACGGCCATGTCGGCGAGCTCCTGCGCGGTGGTCATCACGTCGAGAGTGGTGCCGATGCGCTGGGCCGCCCTGCTGAGCAGGGCCAGTCGCTCACGCTCCCAGCTATGGGTGATGTCCAGGGAGATGGAACAGACACCCAGTGTGACGCCGTTCCGCGCCGCGAGCGGGAACAGGGAGGAGGAGAAG
This sequence comes from Streptomyces sp. 150FB, assembly GCF_000818195.1. Taxonomy (GTDB): domain Bacteria; phylum Actinomycetota; class Actinomycetes; order Streptomycetales; family Streptomycetaceae; genus Streptomyces. Next base: position 154,279 of record NZ_JTHL01000001.1, read on the forward strand.
ACGACCTCCCGGCCCTCCTCCGGCGACACCCACCGCACGACGTGGTCGCCGACCGGCTCCCCCGATGCCAGCACCCGCCGCATCACCGGCTCGGTGGTGGTCCTGTCGAAGCCGCGCAGGACCCGGAGCACCGACGCTCCGGGGTTCTCCACGGCGGAGAGCCCCACCACCTCCCCGGAGGCCCTGTTCAGCCACAGCAGTCGCATGTCGGAGTCCCACACCGCCACCGCCAGCGGCGACCGGTCGAGGAGCCCCGCCTGCTCCTCCCCTGCTCCCTCACCGTCCGGCGTTCCGGTGGCGGCGACGAACCAGCAGCGCTCACCGTCCGCTCCGCTCACGGCGACGATCTCCACGGTCAGCCGGAGGGTCCCGCCGTCACGGTGCTTGGCCTCGACCACCGCGCCGGCGGCCTGTCGGCTTCCCCGCTTCCCGATGGCGCCCGGAGCCGGGGACCACGGCACCCCCTCGACCGCCCCCTCCATGAGCCGTTCCACTGATCGCCCGACGACGTCCTCCGCGCGGTGGCCGAGCAGGCGCCGGCAGCCTTCGCCCCATGCGAGGACGGTCCGGTCCGAGCCGACCAGGGCGAGGGCGGGAGCGGGGACGTCGAAGGCGCTCTGCGCGAAGTCGACGGGCGCCTGCCCCGTACCGGTACCGGCCCCAAGCCTGCGCGCCATCCCATACCCTCCGTGGCCGCCTCTCGCCAGTGGCCGGCCTCTTCGGGGCCGGACACCCGATGCCCTTCCAGCTTACGAGAGCAGTGCGCTCACCGGACGCCCGGCGACTGTCCGACCAGCCACCCCTGGTGCTCCTTGAATTCCATGGTCGGACTTACACCGTTGCATATACCATGCGCAATGCAATCCTTCAGGAGGAAAACCTTGGACGCACTCACCGAAACCGTCGAAGCAATGGCTTCAGCCCGGACCGGCCTCGCAGTTCAGCGCTCACAGACGCTCTTCCGTATGAAGATGGTCGAGAAATGGAGAATACCCACCGGTGCGACCGTGTTGGAGATCGGTTGCGGACAGGGTGACATGACCGCCGTTCTGGCGCAGGCTGTCGGCAGGAACGGCCGGGTGGTCGCGTTGGACGTCGCCGGACCCGATTACGGAAGCCCTGTCACGCTGGGCGAATCGGCGGATTTCCTGATGTCCTCGTCGCTGGGGAAGCGCATTGAGATGCGGTTCGAAACCGACGTCCTCGACAGCAGGACCACTTTCCCCTCCGATTCATTTGACTATGTCGTGCTGTCTCAAAGCTCCTGGTATTTCGCTTCGGCTGACCAGTTCGCCGACACATTGGCACGGGTTCGCCCCTGGGCCCATCGGCTGTGCTTCTCGGAATGGGACCTGCGGCCCACGGACTCGGCACAGATCCCCCATCTCCTCGCCGTCCTGGCCCAAGGCCAGATCGAGGCCGGCGGCGCCCGCGGGAACGGCAATGTCCGCACTCCGACCTCGCGCGAGGCGGCCCTTCGAATTCTCGCCCGTACGGGCTGGCAGGTGCGGGACGAGCACCACGTTGCCACGACGGACCTTCAGGACGCCGACTGGGAGATCGACGCCTGCCTCCGCATGGTGGACGACGCCGAAAGGATGGGCCGACTGAACGCGGCCACAAGGGAATTCGTCACCAGCCAGGCCGATGTTCTGCGTACTCTGGCCAAGGAACGTGGTAACTCTCCGCTGGGTACCTACGCACTCGTGGCTGAGCGCATGCGGGATTAGACGCGTCGTCCGCGGTCACTTCTGTACGACGTAGGGGAATTGCTCGGACCGCTGGTGCTTGGCCACGGAAGGATTGAGGCCGGAGGGTATGGCCGTGTTGGTGACCAGGGAGAGCATCGCCTCGGGCGCGTTGTCGGCGTGGGTGCGGCCGTTGCGGGTGGCGAAGCCGAAGCTGGCGGGCGTCCCGACCACATACGGCAGCACATCGGGGAACAACTGCCCGGCCACCGTGTGGCCGTAGCCCTTGGGGTCGGCCGAGGTCCCGGTGGCCCCGACGACGGCCGCGACCTGCTCGGCGATGAGCCCGCCGGCGGCGGCCAGATCCTCGGAGGGGTGCCGGGTGTTGGCGGGGTTGGAGAAGTCGGTGTCGCCGGGCCAGAAGATCGGCCACATCATCGGGTGCCCGGCGCGGTTGATCTGCCGCCATCCGCCGGAGTCGGTGGCCAGCTTGGTCGCGCACCACACTCCGGTACGGGCGCCGGGACGCAACTGGGCGTGCTCGTAAGGGACTTCGAGCACGATCGTTTCGACGGAGGTGTCGGCGAAAGTGTTCTTCGCCTCCTGCGGGCGCCAGGCCGACAGGTCCACCGCTGCGCCCTTCCCGACCGCCCCGTTGACGATCGCCAGCAGCGACAGGTCGATGTAGAACGGGTCGGCGATACGCCCGGCCCAGACACGGGTGCCGGCCGCGGCCGCCGTCTCGCCGGTACGGCCTTCCAGCACCGGCTCACCGTCGGCGGAGTCCTCCCGCGCCTCCGCACCGTTCAGGACGTGCAGGCGCAGGCCCTGGCGGCCGTCCGTATCGGGCTCGCCGAAGGAGAACCGGTAGGTCAAGGTCTCGTACTCGGCACCGTCGAAGTGCACCTTGAACTCGTAGCGGGCCTCGTGGTGGAAACCCGGCTCGGCATACACACCGGTGATGTCGGAGTTGACGTCCATGACGAACACCGTGCTGCCCTCGCCGGGGAAGACGTACAGGTCGTCGAGGTAAAGCTGGCCGTTCTGGGCCGCCAGAGGGGTGTCGAGATGGTGTGACATGAGGTTTCCCTTCGTGTCGCGGTCTCGGTTTTCGGGGCGCGCCGAGCAGCTCACCCGCCGCCTCTACGACCGGTTCGGGGATGCCGGCGGCGCGTGGTCAGCCTGTCCGGACCGCGGGCGCCCCGCCCCCGGCGCTCTCGCGCGTCGTCCCGCATGCGAGCTGCGGGCACTCGTACCTTCCACTGTGCCTCACATGCCGCATGGTCGCGATATGTCGGACATACCCGGTCGCGAAGCACCGTCACCGCAAGAAGCACCGTCACCGCGCCTGGAGCCGATCTGACGCGAACGCCCGTCGGTGCCGGCCGGATCACGGCCGGCACCGACGGGCTTTTTCATGTGCCGCGCGATGACAGGGTCAGCTCGCGGGGCACAGATCCACGGGAAGCACGTCGGGACCGCTGGTCTCGGTCCTGACGCTGTGTACCGTCACGGGTGCGTCCGAGGCGATACGGAAGTCACTGGCTCCGTTCTCCCGGTTCGCGAAGTTGGAGTCCTTCACGGTGACGGTCGCCGTCTTCCAGGTGTCGGAATCCGTGTTCGTGACGCTCAGCGCCTTGGTGTACGCGCCGCTGTCGCCCGCCGCGTCGTACTGCAGGCTCCAGGTGCCGGTGCCCGAGTCGTAGTACGAGATGGTGAAGGTGGTCGAGCTCGCCACGCCGAACGCCAGCCGCTTGTCGAGCTGGAAGTACATGTTCACACTGCCCGTGACAACCGGGACCGTGGTCCGCGCCGACTGCCCGCCGACCGTCTGCGCCACGGTGGAACCGTCCCCGCCCACCTCGTGCTGGAGAAGTCCCCGCGTGGTGTTGGGATCACCGAGCGTGGTGCACGCCGTGGCGGTGTCTCCCGTACCGGTCACCGAGACCGGGAAGGAGAGCGTGGGCAGCGCGTGGTCCGCGTCCGCCGACGACAGCGCGACCGGCACGGTCAAGAAGCCCTGCGGCGCGTCGGCCGACGCCGATACGGCGACCTTGACCTGCGCCTTTCCGTCGGACCCCACGGTCGCGGTGCCGGCTGCCGGGGAAATCGTGACGCCCTCCGGTGGCTTCGCGCTCCAGGTGACCGTACGGATCGGCTTCGACGGTGTGACCTCGGAGCCGGCACCCACCGTCAGCGCCATGGTGGTGTCGGTGCTCGCACCGGTCGCCACGGTCACGGCCGCGGGGGTCGTCGTCATGTCGACCGGGGTGAGACCCGCGGGGAACGTGGCGCGCCCCGCGGGGTAGGACGGCGGACGATCGGCTTCACGGACTCCCCATGAGGTGTCCGGAGTTGAGCCGACCCGGTAGTCCAGGGAGAGCGTACGGCCGTGGCCGAGCAGGTCGGTGGCCGGCAGCCAGTCCTTCGACGTGGGGCGGCCGTTCACGGCGAGTCCCTGGACGTAGTAGGCGTTCGCCGAGGTGCCGGGCGCCGTGACGTCGACCTTGCGTCCGTCCAGGTTGAGCTGGACGCGGGGGAAGAGCGGGGTGCCGAGAGCGAGGACCGGTGTGCCCGGCGTCTGCGGGTACATGCCCATCGCCGACCAGACGTACCAGGAACTCATCGCGCCCAGGTCGTCGTTGCCCGGCTCGCCGCCGGGGGTGTCGGAGTAGACGGCGTCGATCAGCTTGTGCACGGTGGACTGTGTCTTGTACGGCTCGCCCGTGTAGTCGTACACCCAGGGCGCGAGCAGGTCGATCTCGTTGCCCGCCCAGTATGTCGGGTCGTTGGGGCCCGAGTTGAAGGACGTGAAGAAGGAGTCGAGCCGGCGGTTGGCGCCGGCGTCGCCGCCCATGGCCTTGATCAGGCCGCCGAGGTCCTGCGGCACGGCCCAGGCGTACTGCGCGGCGTTGCCCTCCTGGAAGCCGGACTGGCCGAAGTCGGTCATGCCCGCCGTGACCGGGTCGCCCGAGGGGAAGTTCCCCTTCGCATCGCGCGGTTGGAGGAAGCCGGAGCCCACGTTGAAGAGTTTCGTCCAGTTCTGCGAACGGTCGAGGAAGGTCCGGTAGGTCGAGCGCGCTCCGGTCTGCTGGGCGAACTGCGCGATGGAGAAGTCGTCGAGCGCGTACTCCAGTGTCTCCGAGACGCCGTTCGTCACCGTCGAGTCGGTGGGCACGTAGCCGAGCTTCTGGTAGTCCGCCGACTGCGGGCGTTCCTCGTACCAGCCCTGTCCGAGCTGGTCCTTCGTCGGAACCACGGTCGCGCCCTTGACCATGGCCTTCAGCGCGGCCCCGGTGTCGAAGTCACGCGCACCGAAGGTGTACGCCTCCGCGATGATGGGGTCGGCGGCGTCACCGTTCATGACGCCTGTCTCCGTGTTCCCGTTGGGCCATTTCGGCAGCCAGCCGCCCTGTTCCTGGTCGTTGAGCAGCGACTGCACCATGTCGCTGGTCTGCTTCGGAAGCAGCGTCGCGAGCAGCGGGATCTCCGAGCGGTAGATGTCCCATCCGGAGAAGTTGGTGTACTGGGTCCTGCCCCGTGGCAGCTTGTGGGTCTTCAGGTCGAAGCCCTGGTACCGCCCGTCGGCGTCACTGAACGTGGTGGGCACGAGGAGTGCGTGGTACAACGCCGTGTAGAACTGGACCTGGTGGTCGTGTGTGCCACCGCCGATCTGGATCTTCGACAGGAGCTTCTTCCAGGCGTCGTGCGCGCTGTTCGCGACCTTCGGCTCGCTCCAACCCTGGTTCTCGGCAGCGAGGTTGGCCTTGGCGCCGGCCTCGCTGACGTAGCTGATCCCCACCTTCATGTGGACGTCGCGGGCATCGGTGGTGTCGAAGGTGACCCAGCCGCCGGATCCCTTGCCGCCGGCGTCCGTGCGCGAACCCGGGGTCTTGCCCTTGGAGTTCCAGGTGCCGTACGAGGCGAAGGGCCGGTCGAACGAGACCGCGTAGAAGACCGGCTCAGGCAGTTGCTGGTCCCCGCAGAAATGGCCGCTCGTGATGGATCCGCTGACCTCGCGGTCGCCGTCGATGCTCACCTCGGCGGCTGTGTCGCCGTTCTGCGAGTCACCGGCCTTGAAAAGGAAGTTGGCCTGCTTCGTGGCGGGGAACCCGAAGTCGCCGAGCCCGGTGCGGGTGGTGGCGGCGACCTTGGCGCTCATCTCGCCGTTCTGGCCGAGCTTCATCTCGTAACTGCCGGGCGCGGCCTTCTCGTCGTCGTGACTGAACGGCTCGGTGGCACCGGTGGGGTCCGCGGGAATCGCCCCGGTCGTGGGCAGGATCGGCAGATTGCCCTCAATGTTGCAACCGGCGCCCGACACATGGGTGACGGTCAGCCCGATGGTGGACCCGGAGTCGTACGAGTAGCCACCGCTCGCGGGCCGTTTCGGCGAGGTGTCGGGGCTCCAGGCCACCATGCCGAACGGCATCGAGGCGCCGGGGAACATGTCGACGTCGCCCACATTCGCGCCGCCGCTGCCGGTGCCGAGGAAGGTGTCGACCAGGCTGGTCGGGTCCGCCACCATGGGCGCCTCGGCGTCGGCGCTGCCGGCGGTGATCCCCAGCGTCCCTGCTACCAGCACGGCCGTAATGCCCGCGCCGAGCAATCGGAATCTACGTGTCCTCACTGCGAGCACTCATCCTCTCTCCAGACAGGCAAGCCCGCCTGACAACGTTGTCAGCACCGCGGCGCGCGCCTTCGCACACACCCTCCGCCCCACCCCCGGACAGAAACCGCTTACTCACGTGCCGGAACGACTTCTATGCCCTCGCGAACGGTCCGTCAAGATCCCGCGCACAGACCGGCGTCCCCGACCTCGACGTCGGGATGCTCCCCGCCCGCGTCCGCAACGAACTCCGGGCCTCCTCGGTGGCGGCCGGCCATCGCCCCCGTGGCGGCGTTTTTCGCGGAACTCCAGGCGTGCGGCGTGCCGGCGTCCGGCGATGACGATCCGTCCGTAGGGGGACGGACCTGCCGCGTGGACCGGCCGGGGCCGGCGCTGTCCCTACGAGGATTCCCGTCGACCGGTGTCCGCCGAGTCCGGAGTGGCACTCAGCGGCAGGAGCTCCGGGCGTTTCGCGGCGCGGTTGTCCCCGGAGGACCGACCGCGCAGTCGGCGTCCGAGCCAGGGGCCGAGGAATGCGGCCGCCCAGCGCAGTTCGGCTGCTGCGGCTTGCCTGCCCGTGGGCACCCTCCGCGGTGGCAGCGGAAGCGTCCAGGCGTCGTCGCTTCCGGGCAGGTGGATGGCCTGGGCGACGGCTGCGGCGATCCGCTCGTGGCCGAGGGGGCCGGCGTGGAGTCGGTCCGCACTCCACAGCCGTGGATCCGTGGCGACGGCCTGTCGGCCGGTTTCGGCGACCGCGACCCCGTGACGGGCGGCCGCGGCGCGGATGCGGGTATTGAGGTCGAACACGCGGGACCTGATCGGCCGGGCAAGGGGCGCGATCTTCCCGATGTCGGGGAAGGTCACCGTCACCACGTGGGCCCCGGCCGCCGTCAGCGCGGCGAACATCTCTTCCAGGTGCCCGGCCACCTCCGCGGCGTCGAACCGGGGCCGGAGCAGGTCGTTGACCCCGGTGACGACGGTGGCCAGGTCGGGCCGCAAGGCCAGGGCGGGCCCGAGTTGTTCAGCGCGTACCTGGCCGGCGACACGGCCTCGTACGGCGAGGTTGGCGTACCGGAGCGCCGGGTTGACGGCCGCGAGATGCTCGGCGAGCCGGTCGGCGAACCCCCGTAGGCCGACGGCGTCGTCCCCGTCGCCGAGCCCTTCGGTCTGGCTGTCGCCCAGGGCGACGTAACGCAGGTATTCACCGTTCGGCACGGGTCGGCTGCCTTTCCTTGAGGACGGCTGCGATCCGCAGGCACCAGTCCCGGTGCTCCTGCTCGAAGGCCAGCCCGCGCAGGCAGGTCAGGTACGGTCCGATCCGCGCGCCCCGGCGGAGGAACTCCTCCTCGTCGGCGTCGCCGCGCAGTTGCCGCAGCAGCTTGCCGAGAAGCTCGATCTTGGCCTCGGCCGCGGACGCTCGCTCTTCGAGCTGTTCGATCACCGGCGCCGTGCCGATACGGTCGGCGACCTGGACCTTGACGAGCAGGTCGTCGCGGATGAACGAGGGCTTCGACAGGGCTGCGGCGAACTTCTCCAGCTCGGCGCGACCGGCGTCCGTGACCCGGAACAGGCGTTTGTTGGGCCGGGTCTCCTGGACCACCTGCCGACCCGCGACCAGCCCTTCCTTCTCCAGCTTGGTCAGCTCGGCGTAGAGCTGTTGCGGCAGGGCGTGCCAGAAGTTCGCGACGCCGATGTCGAACGCCTTCGCCAGTTGGTATCCGCTGTACTCGCCGTCCAGCAGCGCCGCCAGCACGGCATGTCGCAAGGCCATCGAGGCAACCCCTTCCCTTTCCTCGTCCGCCTCTGCATCATACTCAAGAAAATGACTAATCATATCCTTGAGTACTGGAGAGGTCATGGAGACTGCTGAACGCTTCCGCGCCGCTGTGGAGAAGGGTGAACTGGCCGCACTGGACGCCCTGTTCACCGACGACATCCGCCTCTACAGCCCCGTGAAGTTCACGCCCTTCGAGGGCAAGCCCATGGTGCTGGGACTCTTCGGCGTCCTGCTGCGCACCTTCGAGGACTTCCGCTACGTCGGACACTTGGAGGGCACGGCCGAGACCGGTACCGACGGCGAAGAAGCTCCGTCGGCGATCCTGCTCTTCCGGGCCACCGTCGACGGCAAGCAGATCCACGGCATGGACCTGCTCCAGTTCGACGCGGCGGGCCGGGTCAAGGAGTTCACCGTGATGGTCCGCCCCCAGTCCGCTGTGCAGGCCCTGGGACAGGCGGTACTTGCGGGCCTGGTCGCGGACGGCCTCGTCCCCGGGGCTGTCGACCGCTAGCCGTCGACAGCGTCCGGGTCCCGCAGCGTCCGGGTCCCGCAGGGGCCGACGGCCGTCGCGGGTCAGGTGGCGGAGAGTGCCACCAATGCGGGCACGAGCACGCTGATTCCGTTGTTGACAGCGTGGACGCATATGCCGGGCCACACCGATCCGGTCTTGCGGAGCAGGAGTGCGGAGGTGGCCCCGACGACAAAGGCGATGGGCAGAATGATGTTCATGCCGTGCACGAGGGCGAAGATCGCGGAACTGGTGATGACGGCGACCCAGGGGCCGTAGCGTCCGAGTGCGTTGGCCAGTACACCTCGGAAGACGAGTTCCTCCCCGATCGGAGTGGCGATCGCGCCGAAGAGGATCGTGAGGGCGAACGAGAGTGCTCCGCCGCCGGCGGCAGCACGGTAGTCACCCTGCGGGTTGCTGGTATCGCCGGAGATGTGGACATAGGCGTACGCCACCACGATGTTCAGAAGGTATGCGCAGACCCCGAGTCCCGCCCCGAGCAGGAGCCACTTCCAGGCCACCCGTCGCAGCCCGAACGTCGCGAGGTCTCGGCGGCGGATGACCACGGCGGCCCCGAACGCACCGATGCCGGCCAGCGCTGATACCGCGTAGCTCACGATCCCCCGGGCGACCGCATGCTCGTCGGACATCGAGACGATCAGGGCGATACCCGCGCCGAGGAGTACGGCGTACGTCACCGCGGCGAGGGCCATCTCGGGCCATCCGGGCCGCTGCATGGTGCGCGCCGACGGTACGTCAGTCGGTGGTGCGTCAGCGGGTAGTGGGCCAACAAGTGGTACGTCAGCCGGTGCGGGCGCGGGGGCAGGGGCAGGGCTCAGGTGATCGTTCGGCATGGTGCTTCCCGTTCGTCGTCGGGCGGTGAACTGTGAGGGTGCGGGTGTCGGAGTCAGTGCGCGAGCGCGCTCTCGCCGACGGTCGCGAGGGTGGCGACGATCGCTCCCCAGAGCGTGATCGACACGCACTGCCAAGCGATGACGGCCCGGCGAGGCGCCCCGAAGCCGATCATGGCCGCGGACGAGATCTGGGTCGGGTGCCCGAAGAGCGAGACACCCGGCACACCGAACCGCTCGAAGAGCTGCCTGACGCGCGCCCGCTTCGGTGACGGCACCGAGCCATCGCCGCGGCGGCCGGCCCGCTTGCGGACGGCACCGACGACGAGGACGACCGCGAGCATCGAGGCGATGTTCCCGGCGATGGCGGCGATCGTCGCGACCACCGGATTCACCCCGATCACGATGCCGATCACGCTCCCCAGGTACGACTCCACGAAGGGGACCGCGGATATCAACACGATCGCCACCCACTGGAGCCAGTCGGGGAACGCGGCGACGAACTGTTGAAAATTCGCGATCATGATCTCTCTCCACGGAATTAGTACGGTGTACCGGCACAGCGTACCAGTACACCGTACCTAGCACGGCGTACTACCATGCGCGTATGTCCAGACGGGATGAGATCATCGAAGCGGCCCTACGGCTGGCGACAACCGAAGGCATCGGCATGCTGAGCGTGCGGGCGGTCGCGAACGCGGCAGGCATCGGGCCGACGACGTTGCGCCACTACTTCCCCTCCCAGGCCGAGCTGCTCCAAGCGGTCGCGGTCACACTCGTCAGCGGCTCTCTCGACGACCTGGGCATCGCGGACGACACACACGACCCGGCCCAACGGCTGTACGACTGCCTCCTGCAGTTCCTGCCTCCGTCCGAGCATCAGGGGGCGGTACTGGGCGGCTGGTTCGAGTTGTACCGGCTCGCCCTGGGCCCCGAACCCCTCCCGGCGGTAAGCGAGTTGCTGAAGAGCGGGCACCGCTCGTCCGCGCAGGCACTCCAACGGTGGCTCGAAACGCTCGCCGGCCAGGGACACGTGGCGCCCGACGACGTCGAGGCGCAGGCCACCCGCGCTCTCGCGCTGATCGACGGGCTTCACCTGAATCTTCTGATCGGCATCGAGCGCTTCGACCTCGAGATGGCGAGGGAGACCCTCCGATGGTTCGCCGAACAGGTGGTCACGCGAAGGGCGTCCGGTACCTGACCTTCAGGTCGTCGCGTGGGACGCCGGCGGGAACCGGCGTGCGGCTCAACCCACGGTCAGAGGATCTTCGCGAGGATCCGTGCGTTGCGCCGGGGATCCAGGGACTCGACCCAGGACGGAGGTGCCAACCGCGCGGTCGTGGGCGCGAATCCGTACCGGAGGAACAGGCCGCCACCGCCGGTCGTCGCCGTGAACAGGGCGCCGAGCGACCGGGCGCGGGCCACGGACATCGCAGTACGCAGGAGCGCGGCGCCCACGCCGTGCCCCTGCCTGTGTCCGGCCACGCAGAAGTTGTACAGAACGCCCACGGATCCGCGCCCCTCTCCCGAGCCGGCCGGGTGCACACGCAGACCCATGCAGCCCTCAAGGGCGCCTCCCGGGACCTCTGCCACAAGGAAGTCCGCGACACGGGTGACGTATACGGACGCGGGCCGCTCCCGCAGCGCTCCCGAGCGTACGAAGGGCTGACAGAGTTCGGAGAGCGCCGCGGCGTCCCCCTCACGGGCCGGGCGTACGGAGGACGTCGGCGCGAGGAGCGCCTGCGCCGGCAGGGCGGAGTGCGGGGTGGCCGTGATCAAGGCTTTCCTTCCTCAGTCTCACGATCGAAGGACGGCTCGTCGCCGCCCACTTCGCGTGGAAGTTAGGTTAGCCTTACCTTACACGCACGGATAAGTCCGTGGAACGCCGCCTGCCCGGCCCCGGGGCGGGTCACTCTCTCGACGACCGCCACCTTCCCCCCGGCTCGCTACGGCCTTTCGGTCTCGCTGCCGCCGACGTAGGTCGCCACCACCTCGATGTCCCCGATGCGCGAGGTGTCGACCCGCCGAGGGTCGTCGCCGAGCACGAGCAGGTCGGCCAGCTTGCCCGGGGTGAGGCTTCCCAGGTTGCTCTCCCAGTGGCAGGCGAAGGCGCCGGTGGCCGTGTAGGCGCGCAGGGCCTCGTGCACGGTGATGCCCTCGTCCGGGCCGATCAACTGGCCGGAGCTGGAGGCGCGTTCGACCATGAACTGGATGGCACGCAGTGGGGATCCATCCGTGACGGGGCGGTCGGAGCTGCCGACGAGGGGGATGCCGTGGTCCAGGAAGGACCTGCCGCGGTAGAGCCACGGGGCCCGCTCCTTGCCCATGATCGCCGCGTAGTCGTCGCCGAAGTAGCGCAGGAAATTGGGCTGGACGACCGCGCTGACGCCGAGCCGTGCGAAGCGTGGGAGCTGGTCGGGGCGGATCAGGCCGGCGTGCTCGACGCGGTGCCGGGCGCCGGGACGCGGGCGGAGGCGGTGGGCCCGTTCCAGGGCGTCGAGCGCGAGGTCCGCCGCGCGGTCGCCGATCGCGTGGACGGCGAGCTGCCATCCGGCGAGGTGGCCGGCCACGATCGTGTCGGCGAGCACGTCCGGGTCGTCCTGCAACTGGCCCGCGTGGTCCAGCCCTTCGTACGGGCTGCTGAGTGCGGCGGTCCTGGCCATCATGCCGCCGTCGGTGAAAATCTTCAGCGCGCCCACGGAGAGACGGTCGTCGCCGAACCCGGTGCGCATACCGAGTCCGAAAGCCCGCCCGATGCGGTCGGCCTCGTGCGCGGCGACCGGTCGCAGTTGGTCCGCGGAGACCATGAGCTGCGTACGCAGCGGCAACAGGCCTTCTTCGAGGGCGAGTTGGTAGGCGCCCAGCTCGACCGGGCTGTGACCGAGCAGGCGGCCGCCGATGCCCGCCTCCGCGCAGGCGGTGACGCCCTCGGCCAGACAGGTCCGGGCGGCGCGCCCGATCGCCTCGGCCAACTCCCTTTGGGAGTACGGCGGTCGCAGCGCGCGAGCCGCGCCCATGGCGCCCTCGGCGAGGAAGCCGTTCCCGTGCCGGAGGCCGGCGGGCAGCAGATCGAGAACGGCGGAGTTGACGACGCAGCCGTGCCCGGACTCGTGCAGTATGAACACCTTGTGACCGTGGCTGACCCGGTCCAGTTCGGCGGCGGTCAGGTGACGGCCCAGGGCCCGCTGGTCGTAGCCGACCATGTTCACCCATGTGCCGGGCGAGGCCTCCTGGTTGACGGCTTCCTCCACGACGGCGAGCACGTCGTCGATCCGGGTCCGGCCCGCGATGCTCACGGTGTTCTCCTTGAACCCCGTCCAGGCCAGGTGCACATGGGGGTCGATGAACCCGGGCAGTACGGTGGCGCCCTGGAGGTCGATCACCTCGCGTGCGGGCAAGGTCGTCACGGCCTCGTCAAGACCGACGATCCGGCCCCGCCAGATGCCCAGGTCGTGGGCGACGGGGTGGTCCGGGTCCATGGTGAGGAAGCGCGCGTTCGTCAGTCTGGTGGAGAGCATCAGGGGGTGTCCCTCCGCAGGGGGTCAGGCGTCGGTGGGCGCCGCCAGGGATCGGGGGCGCAGATCGGTCCAGTGGGTCTCGATGAAGTCCAGGCATGCCTCCCGGGTGTTCTCGGCGAGGGCAATCGTCCACCCACCCGGCACCTCGGCGAAAGACGGCCAGAGCGAGTGCTGCCCCTCGTCGTTCACCAGGACCAGGAAACGGCCTTCGGGGTCGTCGAAGGGGTTGGTGCTCATGTCGGTGCCTCCTCGGGGCCGACGGGGCCGGTGACGGCCGCGCCGGGAGTGTGCGTCAGGTCGTCGGTGTGAGGCCGGTCCAGGCCGGCTTCGAGGGTCCTCTCACTGCCGACGGGATCGGGAACATCAAGAGAAGATACATTAGGTTAGCCTTGCCTAAGGCGAATTGAGCTTAGCCTCCCCCCTTCCCTCTCACAAGGAGACGTTCATGCAACTGGTGCCGGACCATGGGCGGTCGCCTCACCAGCCGGTCATGGCTGATCCCGTCACCGACCTCGCGGCCGGCGGGGAGAACGACTTCGCCGCGTTCGGGCTTCCCGGGGAACCTGGCACCGACGCGTTCTGGGCGGCGGCGCGTACGCCCGTGTCGGTACCCGCCGACGACGGCGGCTGGCTGACCTTGTTCCTGTGGCGCGGGTCTCCGGCGACCATCGACTTCGAGAGCTGGTCGGGGCCCGTACCCCTGCGCCGGTGGGGTGACACGGACTGCTGGTACGCCGAGGTGCGCATGCCCCGGCGCCTGCGGGTGACCTACCAACTCCTCGCGGACGGCGCCGCGTACGCCGACCCGTTCAACCCGGTCGGTGCGGGCGGTGACCGGTCCGTCGCCGCCACACCGGACACACCGGCTCAGCCGCACTGGCCCGTCATCGGCGCTGACGACGTCCTGCCCCTCCCCCGTACCCGGCTCCGCTGGATCAGCGAGCGGCTCGGCGGACGACGCACCGTCCGAGTCCATCCGGCGGGCGGCGGCGGGCCGGTGGTCCTGCTGCTCGACGGCGACGACTGGCTGTATCTGCACCCGGCCATGGCCGCGTTCGACTCGGCTGTCGCCAGTGGCGAGATGCCCGCCGTCACCCTCGTCTTCGTTCCGGCCAGGGACAGGGAGGCCGAGTTCGGGTGCGGGCGCGAACTGTGGGAAGCGGTCGAGGACGAACTGCTGCCGCTGGTCGCGGAATCCGGCGTACCCGCCGACCTGGACCGGTTGGTGGTCGCGGGTCAGAGTCTCGGCGGGCTGAGCGCGATGTACGCCGCGCTGGAGTTCCCGCACCTCGTCTCGCGCATCGCCTGCCAGTCGCCGTCGTTCTGGTGGACGCCCGGAGCCCTGGACCTGGCGGATCCCCTGAGCGGCCCGGTCGGCGGCGCGACCGCCGCGCGCCTGCGGGAGGCTCCCGACCTGTCCGGGCTGCGGTGCGCCTTCGACGTGGGGGAACACGAGACGCCGATGCTGCCGCACTGCGAGCAGGTCGAGACGCTGGCCGAACAGGCCGGTGCGACCGTACGTATCTCACGGTCGGCATCGGGCCACGACCGGGCGGGCTGGCGGGGCGCCCTGCTCCGGGATGTCGCCTGGGCGCTCGCCTGAGCACACAGCCAGGTCACCGCGCCACTGCCGGCCGGCGGGTCACCGCGCCACCGCCCGGCAGTAGTCCTCGTCCGAGGCCAGGAGGTTACGGTGGGTGTCCTCGGCGGTGATGACACCGTCGTCCAGGACGAGAACACGGTCGGCGGCGTCCAGGAGAGCCGGGCTGCTGGTGATCACCAGGGTGGTACGCCCCCGGCGCAGCTTCGCGACATTGCGCGCGATGAGCTGTTCGGTGACCGCGTCGACCGCCGTCGTGGGGTCGCGAAGGACCAGCACGTCGCTGTCGACGGCCAACGCACGTGCCAGGGACAGCCGTTGGCGCTGCCCTCCGGAAAGGTTGGCGCCCCGGTCGCGCACGCCGTAGTCGAGTCCTTCGCGGTGAAGGGCGACCACGTCGGTCAGCATGGACGCCTCGACAGCCTCGGGGACCAGTCGGCTGGTGCCCGACGGGTCGATGTTCGTACGGAGGGTGCCGGCGAAGATCTCCCCGTCGTACGGGTTGACCAGCATGTGCTCGCGGACCGCCTCGATCGACAGGTCCGTGATCGCCTCCCCGCTGACACGCACCGTTCCCTCGAACGCGCCGGGTGGCACATTGACGGCCAGGATCGAGGCGAGGTCGGCCGCCGCGCGCGGCTGGTAGACGGCGATCGCCACGAACTCACCGGCGCCCACCTCGAACTTGAGCTCGCGCAGGGCCCCGTACCGTACGCAGTCCACCTCGAGGTCTCCGCCGGCGGCCGGGCGCTCCTCCCCCAGCGTTGTCAGCGGCGGCGCGGTCAGTACGAGTGCCATCCGCTCGGCCGAAGCGCGCGCGATCATCACGTACTTGGGCATCTCCGAGAACATCTTGAGCGGTTCCATGATGAACTGCGCGAGGCCCACGGCCATCACAAGCTCTCCGACATTGATCCGGCCGCCGAACGCCAGCCAGCCGGCTGTCAGGGTCACGGCGGCGGCGAGGACCGCGTTGAGGGCGAGCGCGGTGCCCGCGTACGCGCCGTTCACCTTGGCGACCGTGACGGCCTGGTGCTTCGCCTCCGCGCTGACCTTCCGGTACGACAGGAACGCCGCGCTGTTGCCGCCGAAGCCGTGCAGCGGGCGCAGGCCGGTGATCAGGTCGGCGACCTTCGCGCCCGCCCGCGCCACCCGCGCCTGCTGTTCGCGGGTACTGGCGCCGATCCGCCTGGACATGACGGCCAGGACCGACAGGATCGCGACGGTTCCCACGATCACCAGTAGGCCGAGCCGGACGTCGGCCAGGCCCAGCGCGACAGCGGCGACCAGCACCGCGACCAGCGAGCTGATCAGCAGCGGCACCACCTCGATGATGTCGGCGGTCTGATCGGCGTCCTCGGTGGCGATGGTCAGCACTTCGCCGGACTTCAGGTCGACGTCCCTGGCCACCGGCTGGAGTCCGCAGGCCGCCACCCGCACCCGCCACCGGTGCGCCTCGGTCGTGTTGGCCTTCTGCAGGACCCGCATCCCGAACCGCCACGACAGCGACACCGTCGTGATGATCACGGCCAGAGCGGCGATCGACAGGGCGAGCGCGCCGAGGCTTCGGTGCTGCATCGTGTGTTCGACGATCAGGCCGAGCGCGATGGGGAAGGCGGTCTCGGCCGCCTGGTACATGCCCATGAGTACGGTGCCCGCCGTCATCGCGCCGACGTTGCGGCGCAGAGCGGTCCGGAGGATGTCGGACCCCGGGCGGGGCCGCTGCGTGTCAGGAGTGGTCATCAAGGTGACGGGCAATCGCTTCCGGGGTTCGCAGGGTGAACAGATCACGGATCGTGATCACAGGACCGTACGCGCGGCGGAGCAGCCCGATCAGCCGCACCGCCACCATGGAGTGCCCGCCGAGGGACACGAAGTCACTCACCGCGCTCAGTTCGTCGTCGTCCAGGTCCAGTGCCTCGGCGAAGAACTCGCAGACCGCGGTCTCGGTCCCGGTCTCCGGGCCGCGCTCGCCCGCCGTGGTCAGCGCGCCCAGCGGCTTGGCCGCCGGCAACGCCTTGGTGTCGGCCTTCCCGTTCACCGTCAACGGGATGCTGTCGACCTGGGCGTAGTGCGTCGGACGCAGAAAGTCCGGCAGCCCGGCGCCCACTTCGGCGGCGACCACCGCCAAGTCTGCGCCGTCCAGCACGAGATAGGCGGCCAGCCGGTACGCGCCGTCGACCCCCGGGTCGGGCTGGGCGACCGCGGCGACGAACCGTACGGCAGGGTGAGCCGCGAACACGGCCTCGACCTCGCCGAGTTCGACCCGGTGCCCCCGGATCTTGACCTGTTGGTCGGTGCGGCCCAGGTACGTCAGGTTCCCGTCGGGCCGCCGGACCACCAGGTCGCCCGTGCGGTACATGCGTTCACCGGATGCGCCGAACGGGCAGGCGACGAAGCGGTGCGCGGTGTGGGCGGGCTGCCCGAGATAGCCGCGCGCGATGCCGATGCCCGACACGTACAGCTCGCCGGGTACGCCGTCCGGCAGCGGCCGCAGCCACGGGTCCAGCACGTACACATCGGTGTTGTCGATCGCCACGCCCACCACGGGGTCCTGGCAGTCGAAGGTGCCGACGCCAAGGGTGTTGATGGTGCACTCGGTGGGCCCGTACAGGTTGTAGCCGACCGTCCCCTTACTCTCGGCGAGGCGCCGCCACAACGCCGGTGTGACGGCCTCGCCACCCAGCAGGACCAGCGCCGGCCGCCGCCCCGGATCGTCGAGCAGTCCCTCGGCCACCAACTGCTGCGCGTAGGTCGGCGTCACGTTGATGACGTCGATCCCGTGCTCAAGGCAGTACTCGACCAACCGGGGCGCGTCGCGGCGCAGTTCCTCGTCGCAGATGTGCACTTCGTGGCCGTCGGCCAGCCACAGCAGCTCCTCCCACGACATGTCGAACGCGAACGACACGGTGTGCGCTATCCGGAGGACCCGGTGGCCGTGCTCGGCGAGGACCGGCTCGAAGATCCGGCGCTGATGGTTGATGAGCATGTTGGTGAGCCCGGCGTACTCGGTCACCACGCCCTTGGGCTTCCCGGTCGATCCGGAGGTGTAGATCGTGTACGCGGGGTGCCGCAGGCGGTCCGGGTCGTCCGGCGCGAACGTCGCACACGGCTCGGCCTCGGGCAGCGGCCGGTCCAGCTCGATCAGCTCGCCGGTCAGCCGGTGCGACACGGCGCTCACGGTGAGGATCAGCTCCGGGCGGGCGTCAGCGACGATCGCGGCGATCCGCTCGTCCGGGTGGTCCAGCTCCAGTGGCACATACGCTGCGCCGACGCGCAGTACGGCGAACAGCGCCACGATCGAGTCGAGGGAGCGCGGGATCGCGAGACCCACGGTCGTCTCGGGTCCGATGCCCCGCAGGGCGAGCACCCCCGCCACCGCCCTGCTGCGGTCGCGGAGTTGGGCGAAGGTCATGGTCGCGCCGTGGGCGACGAGCGCGACCCGCCCGGGGTCCCGGTCCGCCGCCCGGTCGAACCGGTCGACGACGGTGTCCGTGCCGATGTCCGTACGTCCGGCGGGCTCGGGTTCCGGTCCCAACCCCCGTAGCGCGCCCACCGGTCCGGCCGACCGGGTCAGCTCGTCGAGGACCCGCAGGTAGTCGTCGAGGAGACGACGGGCGTTCCCGGTGTTCTCGTCCCGGTGCTCCAGCTTGACCGTGAGCCGCTCGCCGGGCGTGACGACCCAGGTGAAGGGGTAGTGCGTGGAGTCGTCGGCGCGCACCGACTCGATGCCGTGCTGGGCGTTCATCTCGGCGAACGCGTCCATGTCCAGGAAGTTCTGGAGCACGAACAGGTTGTCGAAGAGGGTGTTGTGCCCACTGGCCCGCTGGATCTCGCCGAGCCCCAGGTGCTCGTGCTCCATCGCCTCGACCCTGGCCGCCTGTACGGCCGACAGGTACGCGCCGACCGTGTCGCCCGGCCGTGGCCGCGTCCACATGGGCACGGTGTTGAGCAGAACACCGACGATGCCGGACAGCCCCTCGCCCTCGCGGCCCGAGACGGTCACACCGAACACGGCGTCACTCCGGCCGGTGTGTGCGCCGAGGAGGAGGCCGAAAGCGCCGGTCAGTACGGAGTTCAGTGTGACGCCGTGCACCCTGGCCGCTTCCCGCAGCCGTTCCGACAGGTCGGCGGAGAGTGTGTGCGTCAACGCGCGCGGCAGGTCGTCCGAGAAGGACGGCTCCGGTCCGGCGAGCAGCGTCGGGCCCGGCAGGCCGGCCAGGTGCTCCGCCCAGAAGCGTTCCGATACGGCCGGGTCCTTGGCGTCGAGCGTCCGGGCGTAGTCCTCGAAGCTCGGCGTGGCCGGGGCCGCGTCGAGCGGCTCGCCGGCGACGACGGCCTGGTAGGCGCCGAACAGGTCCCGGAGCAGGATCTCGCGGGACCAGCCGTCCCACAGCAGCAGGTGGTAGCTCAGCAGCAGGCCGTCCCGGTCGTCGGGCAGCCGTACGACGGTCAACCGGATCAGCGGCGGCTCACCCGGGTCGAATCCCGTGTCGCGGTCCTGGTCGCGCAGGGCCTCGATCTCCGTCTCCGCCGACAGACGGACCGTACGGACACCGACCCGCCGGCCCGCCTTCAGCACCTGGACCGGGTTTCCGTCGTCGTCGGTGGTGAAGCCGGCGCCGACGACCGGGTGGCGCCCGATCACGTAGGCCATCGCCTCGGCCAGCGCGTCGGTGTCCAGACACCGGTCGAAGGTGAAGTAGCTCTGCGCGACGTAGTGTCCGGCCGAGCCCGCCATCTGGGCCTGGAAGAACAGGCCGCGCTGGAGCGGGGTGACGGGCGCCGTACGCTCGGCCGTCGCCGAGGCGTCCGCGACGCGCTCCAGGGCGTCGCGCCAGTGCTCGGTGATCTCGTCGGGGATGCCCTCGGTGAGGGTGAACGCCGCGTTCAGGCTCCCGGTGGCGTCGTCGGTCCACGCGTTGACCTCGACGGCGTACGGGCCGGTCTGATCGCCGGCGGTGAGCTGCGGCGCCTGGGACTCGCCGCCCCGGCCGAGGTAGTTGAAGAGGACCTGCGGGCGGGCTGTCAGCAGCGGGGCCGTCTGCGGGTTGAGGTACCTGAGCCGGCCGTAGGCGACGTGCCCGCCTTCGTCCGGCTGGCGTGCGGCGATCTCGTGCGCCGCGGCGACAGGGTCGGTGTGTGCGGTGAGCCGTACGGGCGCGATGGAGGTGAACCAGCCGACCGTACGGGTGTAGTCGTGGTGTTCCAGGGCGGGGACCCGGCCGTGCCGCTCCAGCTCGATCGCGAGATCGGTGGGTGACGGCTGTACGCACGTCAGCGCGGTGCGCAGTGCGCCGCACAGCAACTCGGTGAGACCCACGCCGAGTACGGCGGGCGCGGTACGCGTCACGCGGTCGCTCACGTCGGGCGCGAGCACAACCGTTCGCTCGCGGGATCCTTCCACTGTGCTCAGCAGCGCGGGCGCCTGGAGCGTGGTGACCCAGTGCCCGAGGTCGTCGAGCACCTGGGTGGACCGCGCCACCAGGGCTTCGGCGTATTCGGCGTAGGACGAGGTAGGCGGCGGCAGGGCCGCCCCGCTCATGGCGGTGGCCAGGTCGTCGAGGAGGATCAGCCAGGACACCGAGTCGACGGCGAGGTGGTGCACGGTGACCACCAGGGTTCGGCTCGCCTCGAGCCAGGCGAACGCGATGACTTCGCCGGACTCGGGATCGAGCCGGCCTGCGGCCTCGTTCGCCGCGGTCGTCGCATCCGTCCCTTCTTTCCGTACGACGGGGACCTCGCGGGCGGGTTCGGTACGCAGTGCCCAGGCGCCGTGCTCGACGCGCAGCCGCAGCCGGAGCACCGGGTGGGCGGCCACAACGGCGTTCGCGGCGCGCTCGGCGTCGGCGAATCCGCTGCCCTCGGGCGCCACCAGCGTCCTGGCCTGAGCGAACCGGGCGAGCGATCCGCCCAGTTCCCGCTGGCGCAGGATGATCGGCGTCGGTGGCAGCGGGCCGTCCTCGCGGTGGGAGGAGACGGACGGCCCGGCCCCCGGTGTACGCGTCCCCAGGTGCTCGGCGAGCGCGCGCGGTGTCCGGAACAGGAACACGTCGCGGGGCGCGACGGGCAGGCCGAGCGCCCTGGCACGGTTGATCAGGGTGATGGCGACGATGCTGTCGCCCCCGGCCATGAAGAAGTCGGTGTCGCCGTCCGCTGCGGAGCCGGGCAGCGTCTCGGCGAAGATGCCGACGAGTGTGGCGAGTGCGGAACCACTCGCGGCCACCGGGGTGTTGTCCTGTGCGGCGGCACGCTCGGTCAGGGCCTTGCGGTCCAACTTGCCGTTGACCGTGAGCGGCAGGGCATCGACCGGCAGCACCCGGCCCGGCACCATGTGCGGGGGCAGCTTCGTGGTCAGCAGGTCGGTGAAATCACCGGGCACCCGGCCCACGACGTGTGCGACGAGGTGGTCTCCGCTGTCCGCCACGGTGACCGCCACATCGGTCACACCGTCGAACTCCCTGACGGCTGACTCCACTTCACCGAGTTCGATACGGAAGCCCTTGAGCTGCACCTGGTCGTCGGCACGGCCGGCGAACTCCAGCTCGCCGTCGAGCGTACGGCGAGCGAGATCGCCCGTGTGGTACATGCGGGAGCCGTCGCGGGCGAACGGGTTCGCGACGAACCGGCCGGCGGTGAGCCCCGGCCTGCCCAGGTAACCGAGCGCCACCTGGTCGCCTGCGACATAGATGGCGCCCACGCGGCCCGGCGGCACCGGCCGGAGCCGGTCGTCGAGCACATAGGTGACCAGGCCGGGAATCGGACCGCCGATCGGGCTGATGTCGTCGCCGAGGCCGAAGTCCTCGTCGGTCAGCACCCGGTGGGTGACGTGGACGGTGGTCTCGGTGATGCCGTACATGTTGACCAGCTCGGGTGACCCGGTGCCGTGCCGCTCGACCCAGCCGCGCAGCCGCCCGAGATCCAGCGCCTCGCCTCCGAAGATGACCCGGCGCAGTGCCGTGACCGGTTCGCCGGCATGCCGGTCGGCCTCGATGAACTGGTAGAACGCCGACGGGGTCTGGTTGAGCACCGTCACTCCGCGCTCACGGACCAGCCGGTGGAAGTCCACCGGGGAGCGGGTCAGCCCGTACTCCGGCACGAGCAGCTCGCCGCCGTGCGCCAGCGCGCCCCACAGCTCCCAGACCGCGAAGTCGAAGGAGAAGGAGTGGAATTGGACCCACACGTCGTGCGGGCCGAAGTCCATGCCGGGCCGGGTGTTCGCGAGCAGCGTCACCACACTGGAGTGCGGGACGACAACGCCCTTGGGCCTGCCGGTCGATCCGGACGTGTAGATCACGTACGCGGGGTCGTGCCAGGCCGCCTCGGCACTGGTTGTCCCGGACTCGACAGTGTCGAACTCGGCGGTTTCCAAAGGCAGTTCGTCCCCCTGCACGAGCACGCGGGCCGACACGCCGGCTCGGGCCAGCAGTTCGGTGAAGCGCTCGCGCTGTTCACGGCCCACGAGAACGACCTGCGGAGCGGCGTCGGCGAGGATGTACTCCAGCCGTTCGTCCGGATACGCCACGTCCAGCGGTACGTACGCGCCGCCCGCGGTGACGACCGCGACCAGGGCGACGACCTGCTCCACGGAGCGCGGGACGGCCACGGCGACCCGCTTGCCCGGCCCGACACCGGCCGCGCGCAGGGCCGAGGCCAACGCGCCCTTGGCCTCCGCCAGTTCTCCGTAACTCAGCGACCTGGTACCACCGTCGAGACCGCACTGGGTGACGGCGGTGGCCGCCGGGTCACGGGTCACGGCCGCGTCGAACAGCCCGCCCAGGGTGGTCGGGGCGATGCGCGCGGGACACCGGCCGGCCTCGGGTGCCAGGTCGTGGACCAGGGCCTCCGGCCGGCTGAGCAGGCCGGTGAGGGTCCGGGTGAACGTACGCAGGATCGCCTGGGCGCTCGACTCCCGCAGCAGTGCGCCGTCGTAGATCAGGTTGAAGCGCGGACGGGCGTCGCGTGTGCGCTCCACCACCAGCGTCAACGGGTAGTGCGGGGCGCCCTCGTTCACGATGTCGGTGATGACGAGCGTGTCGCCGGGCCGCCGCAGACCGTCCACGTCGGTGGCGACATCGAACACCACCAGAGTGTCGAACAGCGGGCCGGCGCCTGCCTGGCGGCCGATCCGTGCCAGCGAGACATGCTGGTGCGGCAGTACCGCGCTCTGGTGTTCGCGCACCGCGGCGAGCAGGTCGCGCGCCGTGGTGCTGTCGGCCCAACGAGCCCGTACGGGAATCGTGTTGATGAACAGGCCCACCATGTCCCCGATGCCGGGCAGGTCCGCGTCGCGCCCGGACACCGTGGACCCGAACACCACGTCCTCGCTGTGCAGGATGCCGCCCAACGTCAGGGCCCAAGCGCTGTGTACGGCCACGCTCAGGGGCACGCCCGCCGACCGGACGGCCGCGTCGAAGTCCTGACCGTCGACACCGTCCGCGGTGTCGACGCCGTCGGCGCTTTCGGCGCGGTCGTCACCGAGTTCGACCGCGGTGTCGGCGAACCGGTCGGACGGGGTGTGCCCCTCGGCGACCAGCGAGGGGCCGGGCAGCTCGGCGAGTTCGCCGCCCCACACCCGGTCGCTCTCCTCGTCGTCGCGTTCGGCGAGCCACCTCACGTAGTCGCCGAAGCCGCCGAGCGGATACACGGTCCGCGGCGCGTGGTACTCGGCCAGCAGAGCGCGGAGCATCGGTGGCACCGACCAGCCGTCGGCGATGAGGTGGTGCACGGTCTGCACCAGGACGTTCCGTCCCGCGCCGGCGCGGATGAGTGTGTACCGCGTCAGCGGTCCCACTGCCAGATCGAACCCGGTGCGACGGTCCCGCTCGGCGAGGTCGCGGATTTCGTCGTCGGTGATGCCGGGGCGGTCCAGCGTGCTGAAGGGGGCGTCCACACCACGCTCGTGTACGGAGACCACGCGCCCGTCGGCCAGGGCGATGAACCGCGCGGCCAGGTTCGGGAACAGCGTGAGCAGCCGGGTGGCGGCCGCCGCCAGCCGGTCGGCGTCCACCTCGCCCTCCAGCGTGAGCAGTTGCTGCTCGACATAGCTGCCGGTCGCGTCGTCGTCGAAGACCGAGTGGAAGTACAGCCCCTCCTGCAAGGGGGTCAACGGCAGGACGTCCCGTAGCGCCGGGCCGTCGAGGCCGTCGACATCGGCCTGCGTGAGCGGCACCAGGCCGAAGTCGCTGGGAGAGTGACCGCCCTGGTCGAGTGCGGCCAGCCCTGCCAGCCCGGCCAGGGCCATCCGGAAGTACTCGCCGAGAGTGGCGATGTCCTCGTCGGTGAACATCCCGGCGGGCCAGGAGAGGGTGGTGACCAGCTCGTACGCACCGGTCGTGGCGGGCTCGGCGATCGCGTTGAACTCCAGGGCGCGCGGCAGCCGCATCCTCGGGTCGCGCTTCTCCCCCAACTGCCCAGTGGTCCGTGCGAGTTGCCAGTCACCGGACGCGCCCGCCTCGAAGCGGCCAAGGTAGTTGAACAACACCTGCGGTGCGGATGCGTCGAACTCGGCCTGGGCCAGGTACCGCAGGGCGCCGTAGGAAACCCCGTTGTCCGGCACCCGGGCGAGGTCTTCCTTGACCGCCTTGAGCGCGGCGGCCAGATACTCGGGTGCGGTGAAATCGGCCGCCGTGCCGGGGTCCACGATCACCGGGAACAGCGTGGTGAACCAGCCCACGGTGCGGGAGAGTTCCGGCTCGAAGCCGGCGGTCCCCGCCACGAACCCTCCCTCGCGGCCGTGGCCTTCCAGCTCGATGTGCGCGAAGGTCTGATCCTGCCCGAGGTCGCGGCGCCACCGGGCAAGGGTGACGGCGAGCGAGGTCAGCAGTACGTCGTTGACGCGGGCGTGGAACTTCGCCGGAATGTCGCCCAGGAGCGCGGCCGTAACCTCCGGACCGACCGAGACGGTCCGTGTCCGCTCCCCCGCGACGGTGTCGGCCTCGGACAGCGCGCGCCTGCCGACCGGTCCGTCCGCTCCCGGCAGGGGACGCCGGAAGTAGGCGTCGTCCGCGTCGAAGGCCGCGCGCTCCAGCAACTGTGTCCAGCGCCGGAACGACGTGCCCACCGGGGGCAGTTCGATCGGTGCGCGCGAGGCGAACTGCCGCCACGCCGTGGCCAGGTCCTCCATCAGGATCCGCCAGGACACACCGTCGATCACCACATGATGGACGACCACGACCAGGTGCCGTGCCTCGCGGCGCCACACCGCGCGCAGCATCACGCCGTTGTCCGGGTCGAGCCCGTCAGCGGCGAGCGCGACGCACTCGTCGAGCGGACGGTCACTCTCCTGCCACCGCGTGAGGGCCTGGTCCGCCTGGTCCGCCTGGTCCGCCTCCGGGATGTCGAAGCTCCAGCGCTCGCCGCGTACCAGCCGGGCACGCAGCATGGCGTGCCGCCCGACCACGGCGGCGAGGATCTCGTCGAGGGCGTCGGCGGTCAGGTCCGCCGGGGTGTTCAGCACCACCGACTGCACGAACCCGTCGATCGCGTCCGTGGTCTCGCCGAGCCACCGTACGACGGGCGATCCCACGAAGGAACCGGTCGCGACATCACGGTGGTCCACGGTGGAGACGTCCTCCCGGCTCGCCACCGCTGCCAGCGCCCCCACCACGCTGTTGCCGAAGATCTGCCGTGCCGTGACGTGGAGACCCGCGTCCCGCAACGCGCTCAGCAGCGAGATCGCCAGGATGCTGTCTCCGCCGAGCTGGAAGAAGTCCTGGTCGACACCGACCTCGTCAAGCCGCAGCACCGCCCCGACCGCCGCGCACACCAGGTGCTCGTTCTCGGTGGCGGGCGGGACGATCGAGCCCGCTCCGAGGGCGGGCTCCGGCAGCGCCCCCCGGTCGAGCTTGCCGTTGGCGGTGAGCGGGAACTCCTTCATCACGACGAAGTGGGCGGGCACCATGTACTCGACCATGTGCTCGGCGGCCCACGCCTTGACCTCGTCCGCCCGCAGGTCCCCGCTCCCGGACGCCGGGATCACGTACCCCACGAGGTACGTGCCGCCCGCCGTGTTCTTCTTCGCGACGACGCAGGTGTGCCGTACCCCGGGGTGTTCCGCGAGACCGGCCTCGACGTCCTCGATCTCCAGCCGCATGCCACGGATCTTGATCTGGTTGTCGGCCCGGCCGAGGAAGTCCAGCGACCCGTCCGGGGCGAACCGCGCGAGGTCACCGGTCCGGTAGAGCCGGGAACCGTCCCCGGCGAACGGGTTCGCCACGAACCGGGACGCGGTCAGGCCCGGCGCGTTGACGTACCCGCGCCCGAGCAGGAACCCGCCCGCGTACAGCTCGCCGCCGACCCCGACCGGGACCGGGCGCAGTTCGTCGTCCAGTACGTACAACTGCGTGTTGGGGTTGGCCTTGCCGATCGATGTGGACAGGCGTTCCGCCGCGCCCCGGTAGATGACGTGCGAGACGCCGATCGTCGTCTCGGCCGGCCCGTAGCCGTGGTAGAGGGGGATGTCGAGCCGGGTACGGAACCGCTCGTACAGCTCCGGGGTCAGCACCTCGCCGCCGCACCACACGTGCCGCAGGCTGTCGAGGCGCCCGGAGTCGCCGGCCATTTCCAGCAGTACGTCCAGCATGGAGGAGACCAGGTATGTGAAGGTGACGCGCTGCTCGGCGATCACGCTGAGCAGGTGGTGCGGGTCGCGTTCGCCGCCGGGCCGCAGGATCACCAACCTGCCGCCGGATACCAGCGGCAGGAAGATTTCGTTGATGGAGATGTCGAACGACAACGGCGCCTTGAACAGCGAAGCGTCGTCGTGGCCGAAGCCCAGGATCTCGTCAACCTGCCACAGCAGGCGCTCGCTGATCGCTTCGTGCCGGATCATCGCGCCCTTGGGCCGCCCGGTCGAACCGGACGTGAAGATCACGTACGCCAGAGCCGCGCCCGGGACACGCACCTCGGGTCCCTCGACGGGGCAGGAACCGAATTTCCAGTCGCCGAGGTCGACGGCAACGGCTTCCGGTTCACCGGAGTCGCTCTCACCCGAGTCGTTGAGCTGGAGCACGATCCGGGCGTCCTCGATGACGACGGCCCGGCGCGCTGCGGGCCACTGCGGATCGAGCGGTACGAAGGCGCACCCCGCCCGGAGCACGGCGAGGAGCCCGATCACCATCTCGGCCGAGCGGCCCAGCGAGATGCCGACGACTTGTTCGGCGGTGAAACCAAGCTCGCTCAGATGGTGGGCCAACTGGCCGGAGAGGTCAGCCACTTGGCGATACGTCAGCGAGCGGTGCTCGTCGACGACAGCGACGGCGTCCGGCCTGTTCCGTGCCTGCTCGCGGAACATCTCCACGACGGTCGGGCGGACCCGGTCGGTCCCGGTGTCGTTCCACCCGGCCAGGGCCTCGATCCTCGCCGCGGCGCTGGACGGACCGATGGTGCCGAGGGTCCGGTCGGGGAAGTCTGCCAGGTCGTCCAGGGCGAGTTGCGCCTCGGCCGGGTCGACACCTTCGGGGACGGCGATGCTCCGGCCCTCGTCCGGGCCGCACGTACCGGCTTCCCAACTGCCGTACCCGCCGCCGCCGTTGTCGACCCATCCGAGGACGTCGGTGAACAGCGTGCCCGGGGCGAGGTCCATGCCGTCGGGACTCCGGCCGGTCGCCCAGTACGACAGCCCGATGGCGCACGCTGCGGCGATGGTCCGGTCGGAGTAGTCACCGGTCCGCCGGCGTATGTCGGCCAGACGCGCGGGAGAAAGCAGCACGAGACGAGCGCTCGGTTCCATCATCGAAGACTCAGCATCCCTTCCAAGGCATGAAAGTTAGCCTAACCTAACTTAGGATTACCTAACTACCCTCACGCCAGGCCCGCCACAATCGCGCGTACCGGCCGCCCAGAGCCACCAACTCCTCGTGTGTCCCCCGCTCCACCACGCGCCCCTCCTCCAGCACGGCGATCCGGTCCGCCGCCATCGCCTGGGTCAGCCGGTGTGCCACGAACAGCGTGGTCCGGCCCGCGCACGCGGCCAGCACGGCCCGCTCCAGCTCGGCGGCGCCCTCGCTGCCCGCCTCAGCCGTCGACTCGTCGAGCACCACCACCGGCGACCGGCTCAACACCAGCCTGGCCAGCGCGACTTGGGCCACCTTGGTGCCGTCCAGGCGCTCGCCGCCCTCGCCGACCAGGGTGTTCAGGCCCTCAGGCAGCGCGTCGACCCACCGGTCGGCGCCGACCGTACGCAGAGCGTCCATCAGCCGGGCGTCGGTCGCTTCCGGCGCGGCGAGCCGCAGGTCGTCGGCGAGCGCGCCGGAGAAGATGTGCGTCTCCTGCGTCAGAATGCTCACCAGGGCGCGCGCCCCCGCCTCGTCCAGATCGGCGAGGTCGTTCGGGCCGACGCGTACCGAGCCGGCCCCCGGGGTCCCGATGCCGGCGATCAGGGCGGCCAGGGTCGACTTGCCCGCACCCGTCGCCCCCACCAGGGCGAGCGAACCACCCGCCGGAATGGTCAAGTCGACGTCCCGGAGGACCGGTTCCTCGGTGTCGGGATAGCTGAACGTCAGCCCCTCCACGGTCACCGGGTACGGCGCGGTGTCCGCCGCCGTAACGGACCTGTCGCCCACCAACCGGTCCTCGGCAGGTTCCCCCAGTACCCCGACGAGGCGGACCAGGCTCGCGCCCGACTTCTGCGCCTCGTCGAAGGTGAACATGATGGCGCCCAGCGGGGTGAACAGCCGGTGGAACATCAGCGGCGCCGCCGACACCTCGCCCAGACTGGCGGAACCGGTCTCCAACAGGGCGTACCCCACCACGAGGATCAGGACGAGCCCGATGAACTCCGCGCGGTTCTCCCTGCCGACGAACCGGCCGAAGAACCGGAACACCTCGATGCCGAGATCGCGCACCCGCCACGACTCACGGGTGACCGTCTCGCGGACGGCGCCCTCAAGGCGGTACGCCCGGACCGTGTCGATTCCGTTCAGACCGCTGATCAACGCCTGTGCGCGGTCCGCCTGAGCGGCGCGTTGCTTGCGGTAGAGCGGGGCGGACCGGGGGAGGTACCAGCGCAGGGCCAGGGCGTACGCGGGCAGCGCGCCGGCGCCCGCCAGGCCGAGCCGCCAGTCCAGCCCGAACATGCCGGCCGTCGCTATGACGACCAGCAGCCCGGCCGAGAACACCGTGGGGATGGCCGTCCGGATACCGTTGGACAGCACTGCCACATCGTCCCCGACCCGGGACAGCACATCGCCCCTGCCGACCTGCTCGATCCGGGCGCTCGGCATCCCGAGCACCGCCCGGACTGCGCCTTCCCGCAGCCGCGCGAGCAGTTCGGCGCCCAGCCGTCCGATCAGGTACGTCGACGCCGCGGTGGCCGCGGCGCCGAGCAGCGCGGCGGCCCCCAGCAACACCCCGATCGTGACCAGGACCGAGCGCGATCCGCCCTCGGCCACCCCGTCGACCACCCGGCCGAGCAGGAGCACCGGGACCACCTGGAGCGCCGCGCCCGCCACCGTACTGAGTACGGTGGCGGCCGTCAGCCGCGGCGCCGCCCGGCAGTGCGCCACCACCCACCGGGTGGCCTCACCCCCGGTCGCCGCGCGCAAGGTCGCCGGCGGGACGCGCGTGTCGGTGGCGCTCATACGCGGGCCATGTCGAGCCGGGGGCGCGACAGGTTGACCGTCATCTCCAGTCGACCGGCCATCTCTAGTCGACCGACTTGACGAGTTCGTCGATCGCGTACGGCAAGGACAGCAGGGTGCTCTGGGACATGGCAGCGCCGACCGCCGGGCCCTCGCTGTCCAGCAGATACGTCACCTTCCCGTCCTTGACCGCCGACAGGTTGGTGAACAGCGCGAACTTCTTCAACGCCTCTTGGTCCGCCTTGTCGTTGATGACGAAGATGTGGTCGACGTCGACCAGGTCCATGCGCTCGGGGGACAGCACGGTGGAGAACTCGCCACCCGCGATCTTGTCGATCCCCGTCGCCCCCTTGTAGCCGATGCCTGTCAACAGCCGTCCACGCACATCGGTTGTGGTGAAGGGCGCGACCGAATCCTTGTACCAGGACAGCGCGACGGCGGTCTGCTTCGCGAACTCCGGGTGCGCCTTACGAGCCGCGTCGAGCTTGTCCTGGATGCCCTGGACCAGCTTGGCACCCTCGTCCGCCTTGCCGAGCGCCTTGGCGATGTGGACCGCGTTCTGCTGCCACGGCGCGCTGAACGGTTCCTTCTCGCCCTTGGTACGGCCCACCGTCGGGGCGATCTTGGAGAGTTTGTCGTAGGCGTCCTGGTCGATCTCCGAGTAGACCGCGATGATGAGGTCCGGCCGAAGGGCGGCGATCTTCTCGTAGTTGGGGCCCGAGTCGCCGTTGTTCATGATGACCTCGGGACGCGCCCCGCCCCACTTGTCCTTCACCCACGGCCACTGGGTGTTGATGTCGGGGGTCTTGCCCGCCGGGTTCGGGTACTGGTCGACCATGCCGACCGGCTTGACGCCGAGCGCCAGGACGTCCTGGTCGTCCGTGTAGCCGACGGTGACGACCCGCTGGGGAGCCTTGGGGATCGTCGTGGATCCGAACGCGTGCTCCACGGTGACCGGGAACGCGCCGGTGGCGACACCCGGGGTGTTGTCGCTCGGCTTCTCCGCCGGGTCGGAACCACATGCCGTCAGCAGGCCGACACCGAGGGCCGCGGCGGACAGTATCGCCGCCACCCGCCGCCACGGCTTCACCAGCGTCGTTCGAAGGAGGAGCATCCGGAATCCCTTGCTTTCGCGCTGCCCGCCACCCCCTGTTAAGGGCAGCCAAACCTTACTTTGAATGAGTAAGGCTAGCCTAGCCTTACTTGGAGGTTTTCGTGCCAGGTTCCGGCCCGTACGGCGCTCAGACGTGCGTACGGCCGATCGGTACGATCAGCGGCCCGCCGCCCACCGGGGTGTCGATCACCTCGGCGCGCAGCCCGAACGCCCGGTGCAGCAGCTCAGGGGTGATCACGTCACGCGGATGTCCCTGCTCCAGGATCGACCCGTCCCTCATCACAATGAGGTTGTCGCTGTAACGCGCCGCCAGATTGAGGTCGTGCAGCACCATGACCACGGTGCATCCCGCCTCGTGCAGGTCGTCCACCAGGTCGAGTACGTCGATCGCGTGCGCCAGGTCCAGGTAGGTGGTCGGCTCGTCCAGCAGCAGCAGGTCGGTGCCCTGAGCCAGGGTCATCGAGATCCAGACGCGCTGTCGCTGCCCGCCGGACAGCGAGTCCACCGGCCGGTCGGCCAGTTCGGACACCCCGGTCATGGCCAGCGCGCGCTCCACGACGTCGGCGTCGTCCGACGACCACTGCCGTAGCCAACTCTGGTGCGGATGGCGCCCCCTGGCGACCAGGTCGGCCACCGTCAGCCCCTCCGGGGCGACCGGGGCCTGCGGCAGCAGTCCGAGCTTCTTCGCCACGTCCCTGGTCCTGAGCTTGACGATGTCCTCGCCGTCCAGCACGACCGACCCCTTGGCCGGTTTGAGCAGCCGCGTCAGGGTGCGCAACAGGGTTGATTTCCCGCACCCGTTGGGGCCGATGATCGTGGTGATCACCCCTGGCGGGATCGCCACGTCGAGATCGTCGATGACGGTCCGGCCGCCGTACCCGACCGTGACGCCCTTGGCCACGAGGCGGGAGACGCCATCGGTCCCATCGACCCGGGACACGGTCTCGGTGGTGTGTTGAGCGACCACAAGCACCCCTCTATTGGATTTGCCTAACTTCGCGTCATCTGGCGGACGTTCGCCCGTACCAGCAGATAAATGAGGAACGGGCCGCCGATCGCCGCGGTGACCACGCCGACCGGAAGGGTGATGGGCAGCGCCGTACGCGCGACCAGATCCGCACCGGTCAACAGCAACGCTCCCACCAGGCCCGAGGCCACCATCGGCGGCGTCGGGCACCTCGCCAGACGCATCGCCACCTGCGGCGCCACCAGCGCGACGAACGGCACAGGGCCGGCCGCGCTCACCGCCACGGCGGCCAGCAGGACCGCGCACAGCAGCAGGACCGCCCGCACCCGCGTGTACCGGACGCCCAGGCCCGCGGCGACCTCGTCGCCGAGGTGCATCGGCCTGAACTGGAAGGCGGCACCCGCCACGACGGCCAGGAGGACGAGCGTGCACCAGAACGCCACCCTGACCTCGTCCGACGGCCGGTTCTCCAGCGAGCCGACCAGCCACGCCTGGGCCCGGGCCACGTCCTTGATGTCGGCCTTGACCAGCAGCCAGGTCGTGATCGCCTCCATCACGGCGCTCACCGAGATGCCGATGAGGATGAGCCGGAAACCGTCGATCCCGCGCCGCCACGCCAGGAAGTACACCAGCAGACCCGTGCCGAGACCGCCGGCGAGCGCCGCCGCCGACAGTCCGACGGAGCTGACGACAGCGGCGGCGGTCCCGCCCGACACCGTCACCAGGAACACCGCGACCGCGCCGGCTCCCCCGGTGATCCCCAGAATGTCGGGGCTGGCCAGCGGATTGCGTGCGACGGACTGCGTGATCGCCCCGGACACACCCAGCGCGATCCCCACGACCAGACCGGCCAGGGCACGCGGCATCCGCAGATCCATGATGATGAACTCGTCGACCTGCCGGCCGCGGCCGAGGATCGTGGCGATCACCCGGGACAGACCGATGGGGAAGTCCCCGACGCCGATGGACAGGCAGAACACCAGGAAGGTCGCCGTCATCAGCAGCAGCGTGACCAGTACGATCCAGGGCCGCCATACGAACGACACCTGGCCGACCCGGACGCCCGGCGCCACCGATCGCTTCAACTCGGTCCCGTTCATGCGCTCCTGAACTTTCCACGCCACACCAGGACCGCGAAGAACGGGGCACCGAGGAGGGCGACGACAACACCCGCGTCCAGCTCACCCGGCCGTACCACCAGTCGCCCCACCATGTCGGAGACCAGCAGGACGACGGCGCCGAGCAGACCCGCGTACGGCACCAGCCAGCGATAGTCCGGCCCGGTCAGATACCGGGCCACATGGGCAACCATCAGCCCGAGGAACGCGATGGGGCCGCACGCCGCCGTCGCCGCGCCCGCCAGCAGTGTGATGGCGACGATGCCGACGGTCCGGCTCAGCGCGATGTTCACCCCGAGCCCCCGCGCCACGTCGTCCCCCAGGTTGAGCAGGTTGAGGGTGGGCAGCGTGGTCAGTGCCAGCACCAGCCCGACCGCGACGAGGGCGGTCACCGGCCAGATGACGTCGAATCCGACACCGGCCACGGAGCCCGCGTTCCAGAACCGCAGCGCGTTCAGCGACTTCTGGTCCGACAGGGCGATCGCCGTGGTCATTGCCGCCAGAAACACCGTGAGCCCTTGCCCGGCCAGTGCGAGCGTCAGCGGATTGCCGGCCCCCCGGCCGATGCTCGCGAGGCCGAACACGACGACGCCCGCGACCCCGGCCCCCAGGAAGGCGAACCAGACGTACTGGTACGGGTTGGTGAACCCGAACAGGGCGATCACCGTCACCACGGCGAACGAGGCGCCGGAGTTGACCCCCAGCAGGCCCGTGTCCGCGATCGGGTTACGCGTGTACCCCTGGATCAGCGCCCCGCCGACCCCCAGCGCGGCGCCCGCCACGATCGCGAGCACCGTCCGGGGCACCCGTACGGTCCGCACGATGAGCCTGATCTCGGTGAGCCGCTGGTCGGAGTCGGGCACGGCGAACAGCCCGTGCCACACCTCGCCGGGACTCAGCGCCCGCGCGCCGACCGCCAGCGACGCCGCCCCCGCGATCACCAGGATCACCAGGAGCGTGCCCAGACCCACAACCCGCCGCCGGCGGGCTTGTGTTCTGGCTCCGGCCTGTGTTCCGGCTCCGGGAGGAGGGTGCTCAACTGCGGTCGTGCGCATGTCGACGTACGTATCCCTTTGGTTCAGCGGGGAGGTATGGACGGCCGACCCGATCAGCCGCGTTCGACAACGGACTCGGCGCTCCGGTCGAGCAGCGAATCGAGAATCTCGCCGACCCGGATCGCGGTGTTGGAGAGCAGGGACGACGTGATGCCGTGGGTGTGCTCCGTACCGCCTTGCAGGTAGATGCCGCAGCGCAGGTCGAGGTCTGTCGCGACGCGGTAGTCGCGCCCGACGCGGACGCGGCCCTCCTCGTCGCGCAGGCAGCGCTCAGCGACCTGTCCGAGGAGGCCGAGCGGGTCGGAGGGGCTGTAGCCGGTGGCGAACACGACGACGTCCGCGTCCAGGGAGGTCTCCTCGCCCGTCACCAGGGACCTCACCGTGGTGTGGACCGTGTCCGGCGTCTCCTTGGCGTCGACGAGCCGGGACACGTTGAGGAAGCGCAGCCGCTCGGTGCCGAGGACCTTCTCCTGGTACATCTGCCGGTACAGGTCGTCGATCAAGTCGATGTCGACCACGGAGTAGTTGGTGTTTCCGTGGTAGTCCATCAGCCGGTTCTTCACGTCCTCGGGCGCGGCGAAGTAATCGTCGACCGCCGTGGGGTCGAAGATCCGGTTGGCGAAACCGCTGTCGTCGGCGGGGCTGTAGCCGTAGCGGGAGAAGACCGCGCAGATCTCGGCCTCCGGGAAGCAGCGGTGCAGGTAGGCGACGTTCTCCGCGGCGCTCTGCCCGGCACCGACGACAACGAACCGGGAGGGCGAGGTGCCCTCCAACTCCTTGACCCGCGAAAGCAGTTCGGAGGTGTGCCAGACGCGGTCGCCGCGCTCCACGCCCTCGGGCATACGGGGACGCAGCCCGGTCCCGATGACGAGGTTGCGGGCCCGGTGGACCGCGAGCCCCTCCCCCGACCGGACCGTCACGTCCAGGTACTCCACGGCTCCGTCCCGGACGACGGGTGTGACGCCGACGACCTCGTAACCGTAGGAGACCATGTCGTCGACCTTGGCCGCTGCCCACTCGAAGTAGTCGTGGAACTCCACCCGCAGCGGGAACAGGCTCTTGTGGTTGATGAAGTCGGTCAGCCGCCCCTTGCTCTTCAGGTAGCAGAGGAAGCTGAACTCACTGGTCGGATTCCGGAGCGTCACCAGGTCCTTGAGGAAGGACACCTGCATGGTCGCGTCGTCGATCAACATGCCACGGTGCCAGCCGAAGCGCGGCTGCTGCTCGAAGAAGTGAGCGGTGACCGTCTCCTGCCTGCCGACGCGTGCGTTGTGTTCGCTGAGCGCGATCGCCATGGCCACATTGGACGGGCCGAAGCCGATGCCTATGACGTCATGGACCGGTGCTGCGTCGCCAGGAAGAACCTGTGACATGTCACTCCCATCGTGCGGGGAAGCCGCCTGTCGGGCGTCGGGAAAGTACGGAACGCGAAAGGTGAGCGCGCCGACGAAGCGGCCCATCCAGACTTAGGTGAGCCTAAGCTAACCTCACTCGACTGTCGATGACAAGACGGCCTGACGCGTACCGGCGACGGACAACTGGGGCACCGAATGCGCCAGTTGCAAAGTAAGGTAAGCCTTGCTTTACTGCGTCGGTCAACCCCTGCCCTGAGGAGGAACCCCATGCGGGTCGTCATGTTCGGTTACCAAACCTGGGGGCACCGCACCCTGCAAGCCCTGCTGGACTCCGAGCACGACGTCGTACTGGTGGTCACACACCCCAAGAGCGAGCACGCGTACGAGAAGATCTGGAGCGACTCCGTCGCCGACCTCGCCGAGGAGCACGGCGTCCCGGTACTGATCCGCAACCGCCCGGACGACGACGAGCTGTTCGAGCGCCTCAAGCAGGCCGACCCGGACATCATCGTGGCCAACAACTGGCGGACCTGGATTCCCCCGCGGATCTTCGGCCTCCCGCGCCACGGCACCCTGAACGTCCACGATTCGCTGCTGCCGAAGTACGCCGGCTTCTCGCCGCTGATCTGGGCCCTGATCAACGGCGAGCCCGAAGTCGGCGTCACCGCGCACATGATGGACGACGAACTCGACGCCGGAGACATCGTGCGGCAGGAGGCGGTCCCGGTCGGCCCGGCGGACACCGCCACCGACCTCTTCCACAAGACCGTCGACCTCATCGCCCCGGTCACCGTCGGCGCACTCGGCCTCATCGCCGCCGGGCAGACGGAGTTCACCAAGCAGGACCGCTCGCAGGCGAGCTTCTTCCACAAGCGGTCCACCGAGGACATCCGCATCGACTGGACCTGGCCGGCGGCAGACCTCGAACGCCTGGTCCGCGCCCAGTCCGAGCCGTACCCCAGCGCCTTCACCTTCCACCGCGGCAAGCGACTTGAGGTCCTCGCAGCGGTGGTGTCCGAGGGCCGCTACGGCGGTACGCCAGGACGGATCTTCTACCGCGAGGGCGAGGGCGTGGTGATCGTCGCCGGAGCCGACGCCCGCACCGGCCGCAACCACGGACTGGCCATCACGCGCGTACGGACCGAGGAGGGCCGGGAACTGCCGGCGACGGAGTACTTCACCACCATGGGCGGCTACCTGACCAGCCGCCCCTGACA
The DNA here is from genome assembly GCF_000818195.1 of Streptomyces sp. 150FB. GTDB lineage: Bacteria > Actinomycetota > Actinomycetes > Streptomycetales > Streptomycetaceae > Streptomyces. The sequence continues at coordinate 190,235 of NZ_JTHL01000001.1, forward strand.
CACCGACGGCAGCCGTCGCGTAGCTCTCGGGTTCGCCCCGACTCCGCCGGCCCCCCTTTGGAATCAATCATCTCCGGACGGGGCACAACCACACGGTGCATGTACTGAGTAGCAGGATCCTGCTCCGGCCCACCGATCCCGAGCGCTCACGGCTCTTCTACGGCGAGAAGCTCGGCCTGGAGGTCTACCGGGAGTTCGGCACCGGACCCGAGCGCGGCACCGTCTATTTCCTCGGCGGCGGCTTCCTCGAGGTCTCGGACCGCTCCGACGCGCCGCCCTCCCCCGGCCTGGAGCTCTGGCTACAGGTCGCGGACGTGCGGGCCACCCACGAGCAGCTCACACGGCAGGGGGTCGAGGTCCTGCGGCCACCCAGGAAAGAACCCTGGGGGCTGGTCGAGATGTGGGCCACCGACCCGGACGGCGTAAGGATCTGCGTCGTCGAAGTGCCGCAGGACCACCCGCTGCGCCACCGGCCGGGCACCTGAGCGGTCGGAGAAGGCCGACGGGCCACTCAGGCGCATGCGCATCCCTCAAAAGAGGGCTTCAAAGCCCAGAATGGTTTACGCTGGCTCCATGGCCACCACGATGACGTCCGGACAGAGCCTCACCCCCAAGGGGCTGGCGACACGGGAGCGGATCATCGAGGCCGCCGCCAAGCTGATCTACGAGCGCGGTGTCCATCTGACGAGCAACGAGAACGTGCGCCAGGAGGCGGGTGTCAGCGGTTCTCAGCTCACCCGTCACTTCCCCACCAAGGAAGCCCTCGTCCACGCCGTCATCGAGTGGCGGGCCGAAAAAGTGATCGAGGGCCACCAGGTCCCGCCGTTCGGTCGCCTGGACAGCATCACGGCGCTGCGCCGTTGGGCGCGGACGTACACCGACCGGGACGACATGGTGTGCGGCGGGTGCTCGTTCGGCTCCCTGGCCGCCGAGGTGATCAAGACCGGCCCGGCCGTCCGGAGCGAGGTGGCCGAGGGTTTCGCCCGCTGGTCCGAGCTGTTCCGGTCGGGACTGCAGTCGATGCGGGACCGGGGCGAGCTGAACTCCGCCGCCGACCCCCAGCAGTTGGCGACCATGCTGATGGCCGCCTTCCAGGGCGGCATGCTCCTGGACCAGGCCGCGGGTGACACCACCGCCCTCCGTCAGTCGCTCGCAGGTGTCATCTCCTACATCGAGACGTTCGCCGCCGCCCCCGCCGGCACACAGGACTGACACCTGCGACGCACCTGCGAGGCACCGGCAGGGCAGGACCGCAGGCAGGACCGTCCTCACACCACGAAGAGGAGGAGAGGCCCCCGTGTCCGAACGTAATCGGGTGACACCGCTGGGAGACATCGAAGCGTTTCCCCTGCGAGGCGCGTGGACGGGCAACCGCGGAATTCTGCACCGTGACCGGAAGATCGTCCGGCAGTACGCCAGCAAGCTGTGGCTCACATGTGCCCTGGAATACAAAGACAGTTACCGCGAACTGTGGCAGCCGGGCCGGGCAACCTTCCTGTACTTCTTCGACGAGGCGGTTTCCATGGCCGCCGGGCACCGGCCGTGCGCTCTGTGCCGGCGCACCAGCTACAACGCCTACCGCGAAGCCTGGGTACGAGGCCTGGGCGGCCCGTCGCCGACAGCGCAGCAGCTCGACAGCCGTCTGCACGCGGACCGGCTCCTGCCGGGAACGCACACCCGGCGCCTCAGTTCGCTGCCCTGGCGGTCCCTGCCGGACGGTGCGTTCGTCCTCGACGGCGACGCGCCGGAACTCGTACTGCGGGACCGGCTCGTCACGTGGACGCGTGAGGGCTACGCCGGAAGCCGGTCCCGGCCGGTGCGTGGTGACGTACGAGTCATCACGCCGGCGTCCACCGTCGCGGTGCTCCGCTCCGGGTATCCCGTACAGATCGACCGGAGCGCGTCCGAATGACCACCCCTCCATGCTGGTCAGGGGGTGACCGCTACTCGTCCGGACTCATCTTCGGGACGTGCCCGCGTACCTCAGAATCGACAGGAGGCTCTCGTGTCGAGTGACCATGCGACGCAAGTACCGTCGGGCACCGGCCAGAGGGAATGGACGGGAGTCGAACCCTCCGTGTTGGTGTTCGACGTGAACGAAACCCTGATTGATTTCGAGTCGATGAGTCCCCTCTTCGAGAGGCTCTTCGGCGACAAGCGCGTCCTGCGGGAATGGTTCGGGCACCTGGTCATGTACTCCATGACCGTCACCCTCTCCGGCCTCTACGAACCGTATTTCTCGCTGGGGCGAGGGCTCCTGAAGATGGTCGGGGACATCCACGGAGTGAAGGTCACCGAGTCGGACGTGGACGAACTGGAGACCGGCATGCGCGGCATGCCCGCACACCGGGACGTCGAGGAGGGCCTGACACTGCTGAAGGACGCGGGCTTCCGCATGGTGACGCTGACCAATTCACCGCATATCGCCGGCGAGCCCGGCCCCTTGGAGAGGGCCGGCATCGACGGTTACTTCGAGCGGCAGTTCACCATTGACACGATCCGTGCGTACAAGCCGTCACACCACGCTTACCACATGGTCGCCCAGGACCTCGGTGTGCCGGCGGCATCGTGTCTCATGGTCGCCACCCACGTGTGGGACACCGTGGGAGCGGAGAGCGCCGGATTCAGCGGAGGCCTCGTCACCCGGCCTGGCAATGCCCTTCTGCCGTTGCCAGGACTGCCGCAGCCCCATGTCGTCGCGGGAGATCTGCCCGGCCTGGCCCAGAAGCTCATCGAGCGCCGGCGCTCCTGACAGCGTCAGGCAGGGACGCCGTCCGCGGCGACCGCGAGCAGACAGCGACGCCGGCTTGATCAGCTCGCACCCCTTCCGGCCCGGCGGCTATCCGCACGGCATGGGGTCAGTCCGCCACGTCGAACGACTCGACCACTCGGTCGGCCAGACGAGGGACGATCTGCCCGAGCACCAGCTCCTTGAAATGCGGCGTCTCGCGATGCGCGTCGAAGGCGTCCCTGGAGGCGTAACGCTCGTAGATCATGACGCGGCGCGGGTCACCCACTTGCTGGTACACCTCGAAGGCCACATTCCCGGGCTCCGCCCGACTCGCTTCGGCCAGCATCGGATAGAGGGCGAGCGTCTCGTTCTCCTTGCCCTCGGCAATGGTGTGGCGCGCGATAACTTGCAGTTCAGCCATGACAAACCCCTCGTGGTGATGTTCGGCCGCCGGGAGCCGGCGGAGCGCGTGGCTCCGGTCGCTCTCGCTCTTCTTCCACCGGCCCCTTCAGCTCTTTCCAGCGTAGACCATAATGGGCTTGACAGCCCATTCGTATCGGAGTTGAGTGTGAGGAGAGGGCGGCAGGGATGACCGTCAGTGAGAATTGAGGAGTGTGCGGCCCTCGCATCGGATCCCGCGTCGAAATCCCGCATCGGATCCTGTTGGAGCCGGGCCGGCACACCCCCGACACGAGCGGCGGGCCGAAGGCGCTCCGCTCACTGCCCATGACCACCGGTGAGACCCGTGAAAGGCAGCAGCACTCATGACCTTCCGTGAACTGCATGACCAAGGTCCCCGTCCGCTCCTGCTGCCCAACGCGTGGGACGTCTCCTCGGCGCTCGCCTTCGTCGAGGCGGGATTCCCCGCTGTCGGCACCACCAGTTTCGGCGTCGGCGCGGCCGCGGGTTTCCCCGATGGCGGACGGGCCACGCAGGAGGCGACTCGCGCGCTCGTGCAGCGTCTCGCGTCCCTGCCCGTCTACGTGACCGCGGACATCGAGGACGGGTACAGCGACGATCCGGAACAGGTCGCCGACTTCACCGAACTCCTCGGTGCCGACGGGATCAACCTCGAGGACAGCACCGCGGGGAAACTGGTGAGCCCGGACACCCACGCGGCCAAGGTGCGTGCGGTCAAGCGACGCAGCCCCGATGTGTTTCTCAACGCGAGGGTGGACACCTACTGGCTCGGGCAGCAGGCCACCTTGGCCGAGACGCTCCGCCGCGCCACCGCGTACGTGGACGCCGGTGCCGACGGGATCTTCGCCCCTGGAGTCACCGAGCCCCAGGACCTGCGAGAGCTGGCCGCGCGGCTGCCCGTACCGGTCAACGTACTGGTCGTCCCCGGGCTGTCCCTCGACGAGTTGGGCCGGCTCGGCATACGCCGCGTCAGCACCGGCTCGCTGCCGTACCGCAGGGCGATCGACGCCGCCGTGAGCGCCGCGGAAGCGGTACGTGCGGGAAACCCGGCCCCCGACGCCACCCCCTATCCGCGCATGCAGCGGCGCCTGGTCGACTTCGAAGAATCCGTCCGCCGCTGACAACGTCGTCGGCGGGCCACGCTCCCACCAATTGCGATACCAAGGACGGGATTGCCGAGCCATGAACGCCGCCTCCGCCTCCGCCCACACGCATCTGGCCAAGCGGGAACGCGTCTTCCGCGACCTGATCACGGACTACGGGCCACAAGACCCTTTCGCGTGGCACGACGGCGGCCGCTCCGGGTCGAGCCTCTTCGCCGCACTGCTGATCCACATCACCGGACAGCGGATCTCCGCCGCGAGTGGGTTCACACTGTTCGACCGGGTCGCCGACGCCCTCGGAGGCGTTCCCACTCCCGAAGGCGTCATCGAGTTGGGTGCGGAGCGCCTGCGCGGCTTCGGGCTCACGCGGATGAAGGTCGACTGCACGCTCGACCTCGCTCGTTCGATCACCGCGGGACACCTCGACCTGGTGGGCATGCCAGCGCGGGACGACCGTACCGTGACCGACGCGCTTACAGGCATCCGCGGCATCGGCCTGTGGTCCGCGCAGGCGTTCTTGATGCGCCAGCTCCAGCGCCCCGACGTCATGCCGTTCGAGGACATGGGCATTCGTGAAGCCGTGGGCAGCCAATGGAACATGGCACGACGTCCCACGCCCGGCGAGATCCGCGCCAAGGCCACGCACTGGTCGCCGTACCGCAGCTACGCCGCCGCCCTGCTGTGGCGTTCGCTCAAGCCGGTGGGTGAGATCTCCGACCCGAAGGCCCGGGCTCTGGCCCGCGGGCACGCACCGTCGGCCGAACGGACGCCCGGCAGTTAGCACACTGTTCATCGGCGACCTCGACGCGGTCATGGACGCGATGTCCCCCCCTGAACACACTCCCGGATAGGCCGACAAGCGGACCGGCGGCAGCATGGCGCGCCGTCCGCACAGTCACGCACGACAGCCCCCGAGGCGGTGCTCGCGGATGTCACACATCGCGGGTTCTGACGCACTAGGAACATGTAAAGGGCGTGCGGGTGGCGCCAGTTCGGGTTTGGACAGGAGGATTCGGTGGATCCGGTATTGATCGGGGCAGGGGTGACCGTGCTCATGGGCGCTGCGGGCAGCGCGGCGCGGATGGCGCGGCGGTGGGCGGCATCCGAGGTGGCTCGCCTGGTGGCAGAGGCTCTCGACGAGCAGTACCGGCCCCTGGGTCCGCGGCCCCTGCTGCCGCGACCCGGATCCCGCGTCGATCGCCTCACCGGGATGGAGGGGTTCCGTCGTGGACGACGCGCCGACCGCTGAACCGCACATGGCGGGCTCACTCGAGACCACCGCCCCACCCCGGCAGGGCCGTGAGCTGGCGGAGGAGCTTCATCACGCGGAGTATCCGGGCCTGGTGCGCTTCCTTCTCCTGAACGGAGCGTCCTGGAACGAAGCGCAGGATGCCGCTCAAGACGCCTTCACACAGATGTGCCGCCCCGGCACGGACATCACCTTTCCCAAAGCCTGGCTGCGGAAGGTGGCTTGGCGTTCCTGGCTGCGTCAGCAGGTGCGGCAGGAGGAGCTGTGTGCCGAGGTACCGCACGCTCCGGCACCGCACTGGCAGAGCCCGGCGAACGCGATGGAACTTGGAGTCCAGGAACGGTATGTCATCGAACTGCTGTTGAGGCTGCCGGCCAAGCAACGAGCCGCCCTGGCATGGAATCTGGACGGTTTCACCTCGCAGGAGAGCGCGGACGCCATGGGCATCAGTCCGGACGCGGTACGTCAGAACCTCGCCCGGGGACGCGCCACCCTCAAGGCACAACTCGGCCTAGAGGAACCGAACGGCGAAACGCAGGAGGAGGAGCGATGAGCCACCGTCGGGGAGTTGAACGCCTGGACGGGCTGCTGGCTTCCGCGTACGAGCAGTTGGGAGTCGTCGTCTACGACACGTTGATGGGCCAGGGTGGGCCGCCGGAGCTGCATGACCCTGACCTCGCGCTGGGCCGTCTCCTGGTGTCGGCACACCGGCAGAGCGGAGCATCCGTCGTCAAGCGTGTGGCGGAGCAGCGGGAAGCACTGCGTTCGGGGAGCCGACGGGCGGAGTCGGCGGCCGAGGAGCCGACGGAGGAGGAAGGCAGTCTGCTGACGCGGCGGCCGGCGCCCGTCAGGCTGAAGTACCGCAAGCAGGCGCTGCGGCTCGCTCAGGCTTATTGGCCGCAGGACATGGCGGCGCTGACTCTCGACTCCCTGGAGCGTGTCCGGGAGCTGATTGTGAGCCTCGAAGAGAGGGAGAGGCCGCTGGGTGACGATCGCCGGATGCTTGAGCGGACGAGCGCCCGGCTGGGCGTCGTACTCCGGCTGCCGACACGGCAGTTGCCCCTTCCCGTCGTGGGATACGACTATCCGGTGGCGGTGGAGGACTACCTCTCCGGCCACGCGACCCGCGTCATGCGCGCGGCGCTCAGCGCGCAGCGACTCGTCGACGCGGAACTCGTCGACTATCTCTCGGATCCGGAGACGTTCTGGCTTGCCGCCCTGGAGGTGGCGCACGATCTTGCCGACGACCTGGATCTGGTGCACCGGGAAGCCACAGCGCTCTGGGCGGCGGTGACAGCGGTCAGGAGGGCGAGTACCGACTTCCGTGGGGCAGATCTGCGTTCGGTGGAGTTGGACGGCGTCGTGCTCCAGGGAATCACGTGGGATGCCGCCACCGCCTGGCCCGCGGAGTGGGAGGAACGCATCCGCTGGGCCTCACAAGCGGTGGACGACGATCAGCGGGTGCTTGTCGTCGGCATTGAGCCGCATGACAGCACCGTGTCGGCCGACATCTGAGAGGCGGGGGGTGCTCCGGGCCGTGCGGCCGTCTCGCCTTCTCGCTCTTTCGCCGTCTCGCCGACAGAGGGTCGAATAATCCGGCCATGCGTGTTACTGACTGGGGCAGACCGGACGGCTCGGACGCGCGTCCCCTGGTCGTGCCGCTCGGCCGACCCGGTCAGAGACCTACGGTGTCCGCGAGACCGTCGGTGTGGGCGCGGAGGAACTCTTCGGGATCGCTCAGAGTATCCGCCGCGTACTGACCGAAGACGTCGAACAGAATGGCGCCGATGACCGCGGACCACAAACCGTAGGCCCGGGAGACGTTGCCCACCGGCATCTCGAAACCGAACACTCCCCGCAATCGCTCCATATCCGCGCGGACGGTCGGGTTGAGCGGCGCCTCCACCGTTCTCAACTCGCCGGCTCGCCAGGCGTCCTCGACCAGTCCGGCGAGAGCGAGGGCAAATCGTGTGCCGGGCTCCACGGTCTGGTCGCCGGGGGCCGCGTAGCCGGGCACCGGAGTGCCGTAGAGCATGGCGAACCTGGACGGTTCACGAACGGCCCAGGCGCGCGCCGCGAGTGCTGCCACCTCAAGCCGCTTGCGGTACGACAGGCTCGTCGCCGCCGCGAGGGCCGCGTCGACCTCGTCGGCGAGTTCGTTGTACGCGTCGACGATCAGCAGGGTGATGAGCGCTTCGCGGTCGCGGACGTAGCGGTAGAGCGCCGACGGGACGACTCCGATGTCCCGGGCCACGGCCCGCAGGGACAGGTCGGCCGGACGCACCGTCGCCAGGTGTTCGCGTCCCACACGCACGATGTCACGCATCATCTGCTCGCGTGCTACTTGCCGTGGAGTGACCATGCATCCACCCTATAAGCCGACGGTGTGCCCTCTCGGACCACCAGTGCTCCCCGCTCAGAAGCGGGGGCGGAGGCGGAGGCGCAGCGTGGGGCCGGCCGGGCCGGCCCTACGGACAGGACAGCTCACAGCGCGTTCGTCGGGGCATCGTCACGCTTGATGACCCGCCACGACTCCCATCCACGGCAGACGACGTACGCGAAGATCGTGAGCGCCGCGACCGAGGAGTCGGTGATCGAGGACTGCGCACCCTCGGTGGTGTCCAGGATGGTGAAGGCGAGCACCGTTGCCGCGACCTTGTGAAAGATCACCATTTCCCAGATCGCCGGAACCTGACGCGGCCGGTACGCGAGCATCGCCCACATCGCGCTGAACACGAGGTATCCGAAGGTTCGCCACCCCTCCACCATCAAGCGGTCGTCGCTCGCGTCCGCCATCAGGAAGAACCCGTTGATGAACACCACGAAGGTCACAACGGAGTTGAGGGCCATCAGGCCGCGGCCGATGCGGTCCCAACGCCGGGACGGGGTGCTGCGGACCGTGATGGTCGCTGTGGTCACGACGGACATCCTTTTGGTGAGGGAGCAAGAAGCGAGAACACTGTTCTCCATTGAGGGAAACGATGCCCCACCCCCCGGCCTAAGTCAAGAACAGTGTTCTCGCTTGCCGTGTGCGGCTGAGCCCGTTGGCCCGCTCCGCAGGGCGGCCCCGTCCCGTACGGGCGTGGGCGCCGCCGTACGGTCTGCCTGGCCGGCCGCACAACCATTCGGGGGCGGCCCCGGTCCAACTCCCCATGAGGAAACGCCTTGTCACCACTCTGGCCCTGACCGCGGCAGCCGGCTGCGGGACCCCCGGGGCCGTACCCCACTCCACCGTCTCACCGGGCATGACGCAGAGCGCCCCGGCCGCGAAGCGACCCGCGGCCGCCCCCGACACCGCCGGGGCGCACGCCGACTTCGACGGCGACGGGAAGGAGGATCTCCTCATCACCGACGCCTCGGCCACGGTCAACGGTAAGTACGCCGCCGGCTACGCGGCCGTCGTGTACGGCTCCGGGGGCGGAGCCGACGTCCGGCGCCACCAGGTGATCACCCAGGACAGCCTCGGCCTCGGCAAGGCGGGCACCGGCGGCCTCTTCGGCAGCCAGGCCATCTCGGCCGACCTCGACGGCGACGGCCGCAGCGATCTCATCACGCAGGCCGGAACCAATACGGTCTTCGTGGTCTGGGGTGGAAAGAAGAAACTCTCCGGGGCGGCCAAGCTGACCGGCGCCACGCCGGTCGCCGGCGACTTCGACGGTGACGGCCACGCCGATCTCGTCACGAGCGGAAGCACGGGCTCCATGGCGACGGTACGGTTCGGCCCGTTCACCCGGGCGGGCAAGCCCGCTCGTACGAAGACGCTCGACCTCACGCCCGACAAGTCGTCGTACTACACCCCCCGGCCCACCGGCGTCGGCGACGTGAACGGCGACGGCAAGGACGATCTGGTGGTCACCTGGTCACACGTGTTCGCGGACGAGATGCCGACCCCCCGCGCCACCGTCGTCTACCTCGGAGCGGCCAACGGCGCACTGAAGAAGGGCCCGCGCCTCAAGGACGCGCGCGGCAAGGACATGTACGGCTCGGTCACCCTCACGTCCGACGTGAACAAGGACGGCTTCGCCGATGTGGTCGTCAGCCTCACCTGCGAGATCAACGGCGACGTAGCCGTACCCGAGGGCGGCAGCCGGCTGATGGTCGCGTACGGCGGAGGGAGCGGGCAGAGCACCAGCCTGAAGCCCACGACGATCAACGAGAAGACAGCGGGGCTGCCCGGCAGGCCGATCTCCTCCCGCTGCGACTTCGGATACGCGCCGGCGACGGGTGATGTGAACGGCGACGGTTACGGTGACGTCGCGTTCAGCGTTCCGGTCAAGGTCGACAGGGGCAACAAGATGGAGACCCTGGTGCTGAGCGGCGGGCCGAAGGGCCTGACCGGCGAGAACGTGAAAAGCATGTCCGGCCTGCCGATGCGTCCCACGCTGGCGATCCAGGACCTGAACGGCGACGGCGCGGGCGAACTGGCGGTCGGTACCTGGTACGTGAACGGGGCCGAGGACACGATACGGATCCTGCGCGGCGGCCCGTCCGGCATCAGCACCGCAAGGCCGACGCTCTTCGGGCCCGCGGATCTGGGGCTGAAGCCGGAGCAGGGGGACACCTCGGACTTCGGCCACTGAAACAGCCGGCCGCCCGTTGCACGACCCTGCGCAAGGTCGAGGCTCCTCGGCCAGGGCTGCCGCCATTCCTCGTCACCCGTGCGGTGACAGACGCGGCGCGGGCCACGCCGGGTTCCAGCGCCAGGCGGCCCATCGGTCGGCGTCCGCGAACGGCCCGGACCGGTCGGCGAGCATCGCGACGACCTCGGCGCGGGCGAGCTCCACCGCCCGGTGCTCGGTGTCCGATACGACGCCCAGGCGCCGGACATGGGCGTACTCGTCTTCGTCCTTCCAGGTGAGGGTGGTCAGGTCCGGGTCGATGACGAGGTCGACGGTCAGGTCGAAGGTGTCGAACCCGTTCTCGGTACGGCGGGTCGGGTGCTCGAAGTTGACGTACCAGTTCCTCAGCCCGGCTGAGGTGTAGAAGGCGTTGATGCTGAACCATGCCGCCGGCGGCTTCCACAGGAGCAGTTCGGTGTCCTGCCACACGCCAGGCGCGAGTTCCCACTCCCCGGTGGCCAACGCGTCGAACGCCTCGGTGCGCACCGAACGGTCCTCGTCGGCGCGGGCCTTGGCGTACAGCGACGGCCACCGTGTCTGTGCTCCGGGTGCGCAGGCGGTCACCAGTGCGTCGGGAGTGTCGGCGATGACGCGCAGTGCGTGCTCGCTCCACACCCGGCCGCGGTACATGTCCCGCCGTAAAGTCGTCTCGCCGACGTCGAACGCCCTCATCCGGTACCCCTCGGTTCGTCATTCCCTTGTGCCGGTAGGCGCGTGGGACGCGCCCTGACGACCGTACGCACGGTGGCGGACGCTGATGACACCGTGATCACTGGGCGTGGCTCAGGCCTTTCCCGATCCAGTGTGAAAGCCGCCCCCTGCCCGACACGTTCTCCGAGTCGACCACAACCCAGCCGGACATTCCCGCAGCGAAAATTACGGTCCGTTCGGCCGTCCGCACCGCGGCTAACGCTCGAAGCGCCAGCGGGTCGCGCCGTTCGGCTCCCTGGTCGCGACGCCGACCACCGTGTGGAACGTGAATCGGTACAGGTGCCACGGCGGCGGCCCCGCGCTGGGAGCGCTGAACGGTGCCGTGAACCCGTCTCCCTCGACCACCGCCGGCCAGCCGCCCGCGCGGTAACCCGCGGCGGCCTGCTCAAGCGTCGGCGGGTCGGTCACCCTGGTCGCGGTGCCGTCGAGTACGAGGTCGATGCCCGGCAGCCGGACGGAGATGGTGCAGCGCGGGTTGACGGCCAGGTCGCGGGCCTTGCGGGCGGCCGGGCCGCTGGTGAAGTAGACGTCGCCGTCGAGCCACTGCGCGCCGACGCCGGCGGCGTGCGGTGTGCCGTCCGGGCGGCACGTTCCGAGGAAGTACGTGAGGTCGGGGCTCGGCACGGCGGCGAGTGCGTCGCGGGCGCGGCTCCACTCCAGCGCGGCGTCTCCGTAGCGGTCGAGATTCGTGGTGTCGGTCGGTGCCAGTTCAGTCATACCCGGTAGACCGACCACACAGCGCGAATTCATCGGTGACGGGAACGTGGCCTCTCCCGACGTAGCCGCGGACCCGCCCCGGGCCGGGTGTTTGACCTGGTGTGCGCACCAGGGTGCAAGGTGGGGGCATGAGCGAGTTGATCCTTCCGGACATCACCGCCTCGGTCCCCGACGGAGGCCTCCCGATCGGCGAGGCCGCCGCCGCCTGCGGTCTCACCGTTGACGCGTTGCGGTACTACGAGCGTGAGGGGCTGACGCTGTCGCCGACGCCCAGGAATGCCGCCGGACAGCGGCGCTACGGCGTGGGCGACGTGCGGTGGCTCGCGGGGCTGGCGATGTTGCGGGGGACCGGCATGCATATCGGCGAGATCCGGCGCTACGCCGAGCTGGCGCGAAGGCCGGGTACCGAGGCCGAGCGCATGGCCCTGCTTGAAGAACACCGGAAGCGCGTGCTCGCCCGTATGGCCGAGACACGTCGGCACCTCGCCGCCATCGACCTGAAGATCAACGCCTACCGCGACGTCGCTGCCTCGGGCAGCAAAGGAGTAACCACATGAAGACCATGGAAACCACGGCGCTGGGCAGTCAGGGCCTGACCGTATCCGCACAAGGGTTCGGCGCCATGGGAATGAGCGCGTACTACGGATACGCGGACCAGTCGGAGGCTGTCGCCACCCTCAACCGTGCCGTGGATCTGGGTATCACACTGATCGACACGGCCGAGGCGTACGGGCCGTTCAAGAACGAGCGACTCGTCGCCCAGGCGCTCTCCGAGCGCCGGGACGAGATCGTGCTGGCGACGAAGTTCGCCACCGAATTCGACGACGACGGTGTTCCGCACGGCATCAACGGCAGGCCCGCCTACGTACACCGCGCCGCCGACCGGTCCCTGCGCCACCTGAAGACCGACACCATCGACCTGTACTACCTCCACCGGGTGGATCCTGACGTCCCGATCGAGGAGACGGTCGGCGCGATGGCCGAGCTGGTCGCGGCCGGAAAGGTCCGGTACATCGGTCTGTCCGAGGCGTCGGCCGCCACGATCCGCCGCGCGCACGCCGTACATCCCCTCACAGCGGTGCAGTCGGAGCTCTCGCTGTTCTCTCCGGATCTGCTCTCGAACGGGGTGAAGTCGACGCTCGACGAGCTGGGTATCGGCCTGGTCGCCTTCTCACCCATGGGCCGGGGCTTCCTCAGCGGTGCGATCCGCAGCGTCGACGACCTCGCGCCGGACGACGCCCGCAGGGGCCTGCCGCGCTTCTCTCCCGAAAACATCAGCGCGAACCTCCGTCTGGTCGACGCGATCCGCGAGCTGGCTGCCGCGCGCGGCGCGACCTCCGGACAGGTGGCCCTGGCGTGGGTGGAGGCGCAGGGGGCCGTCCCGATCCCCGGCACCAAACGACGCACCTACCTGGAGGAGAACGCGGCGGCCGCCGGTCTTGAGCTGTCCCCCGCCGAATTGCTGGCTCTCGACGACGCCATGAGCAGCGGTCAGGTCCAGGGCGCACGGGACACCCCGGGCGGTCTCGCCGCGACCAACCGCTGAACCCGGGCCCCCGCCCGGCCGGGCCGTATCGGTTCAGGGGACGTGGAGGGCGAGCAGGGCGATGTCGTCGCGGTAACGGTCCGCGGTCGGCGGGACGCCCAGTTCGTCGCACAGTACGTCCAGTGGCCCGCCGGCCAGGGCGGACGCCCGGCGGGCGAGGTCGTCGAGTGCCTCGGTCAGCGTTCTGTCGTGGGCCTCGATCAGACCGTCGGTGTAGAGGAGGAGGGTGCTCCCGGGCCGCAGGACCTGTACGTGTTCGGTCTGCGGCTGGGTGTGGTCGACACCGATCATGATGCCGTGGACGGTCTCGGGGTCGAGATAGACCGCGTCCCCGTCCGGGGTGAGCAGCAGCGGCGGTGGGTGCCCGGCATTGGTCCAGCTCAGCCGCCAGGAGCCGCCGGGAGCGGGTTGGAGGGTGGCCACGACAAGGGTCGCCATGGTCTCGGAGCCGGTACGGTGCAGGGCCTGGTCCAGGCCCTCGACGATCCGGGCGGGGCTGTGCGGAGGGTCGAGCGCCAGGACGTACAGCATGCTGGTCATCTGGTGCATGGTCAGGGCCGAGCCGGTGTCGTGGCCCATCACGTCGCCGACGACGATGCACCAGGTCCCGTCGGGCAGCTCCACCGCCTGGTACCAGTCACCGCCCACCCGTGGTGTGTTGTGGGCGGGGCTGTAGCGGGCCTCGACCTTGAGGGATCCGATGTCGGGCAGCTCGGGCAGCAGCCGGCGCTGCATTTCTTGTGCCGCCTGCTCCAGACGCACATGGTGGCGGGCGTTCTCGATGGCGCCGCCGGCGACGTTGGCGAGGGCGGCCGCCAGAGCCTGGTCGCCGGAGCTGAAGGGCTCCCCGTCGTAGCGTTCGCTGAGATAGAGATTGCCGTAGACGGTGTCGTGGATCCGGATCGGTCCGGCGAGCAGCGTGCGCATGTCGGGGTGCCCGGGCGGGAAGCCCACCGCGTCCGGCTCGGCCGCGATGTCCGTCAGCCGGATCGGCGCGTCCTCGTGCAGGACCCTGCCCAGGATGCCCCGGCCGGTGGGCAGATACCCCACAGCCCGGTAGACATCGGGGCCGGCACCGGTCGTGATCAGGTCCGAGAACTCGCCGTTCTCGTCGAGCACCCCCAGGGCGCAGTAGCGGACACCCACTGCCCGCGCGGCGGCGTCCACGATCCGCTGGAGCACCGACGCCAGATCCAGATCGGCCGCGATCCCCAGCACGTCCTCCATCAGCCGGCGGATCCGCCGCTCCTGATCCGGATCCTCCTGGAACCTGCGCTCCATTTGTTCGACCAGAGCCCGGTGTGCTGCCTCTTTGTCAGTGGACATGATCCAGTTCTCTCACCCGCGCGCTCCGGGGCGAGGATGCCGCGAGCTGGCACCTCGGAGCCCCGCCCGGACAGCGGAGCGTACCGGGCCGGGCCCGGGGACCGTCGGTCCGGGTGCGTGGGAGGAGCCGGCGGCGGACCGCGTACGCGTCGCACTGCCGGCACGCCTGCGCGGCGCTCTCGCCCGCGTACGCGACCGGCTACTCGGGCAGGACCTTGTCGAACACCTCGTTCAGGGCCTCGGTGGAGCTCGGGTGGGTGTAGATGGAATCGCGCAGTTCCGTCGCCGTCACCTGGTGGCGGATGGCGAGCGCGACGGTGTTGATGATTTCCTGTGCGTCGATTGTCAGGAGTGCGGCGCCGAGGATGAGATCGGTGTCGGCGTCGACGATGAACTTCATCACGCCGCGTGTCTCTTCCACGGTGTACGCACGGGGCATCGCGACGATGTCGGCGACCTTCTCGCGGGAGACCTTGATGCTACGGCCCTCGGCGCGCGCCTGTGTTTCGGTGAGGCCGACGGTCGCGAGGGGTGGCGTGATGAACAGTGTGTGCGGCACCGCCACCCGGTCGGACGTGCTGCGCTTGCCCTCGCCCAGGAGCTGGTCGAGCACGATCCGGGAGTCGTCGAGGGAGATGTACGTGAACTGTCCGCCGCCGTTGACGTCCCCGAGCGCGAAGATGTGGGGCCGGCTCGTACGCAGGTGCTCGTCAACTTCGACGGCGCCGCGCGGAGTTGTGCGGACACCGGCCGCTTCGAGGCTGAGCTTCGACGTCGCCGCGCGCCTGCCCGTGGCGGGCAGCAGGGCCTCCGCGTCGATGGACAGGTTCCGCCCGTCCTTCTGGTAGCTGACAGTTGCGGTGTTCTGGTTGTCACGGACCTCGGTGACCTTGACCCCGGTGATGATCTGAACGCCGTCTCCGGTGAGGATCTCGCTGACGGTCCGGGCGATGTCCGCGTCCTCGCGGGGCAACAGCCGGTCGGATGCCTCGAGTACGGTGACCTGCGCGCCGAAGCGCCGGTAGATCGAGGCGAATTCGAGGCCGAGGTAACCGCCGCCGACGACGACAAGGCGGTTCGGCAGTTGATCCTTCTGGATCAGGTCGGTGCTGCTGACCAGGTGCCTGCTGTCCGCCAGTCCAGGTATCGCGGGGACGATCGGCTCTGAGCCGGTGTTGATCAGGATGGTCGGCGCGGTAACGGTGATGCGGTCCTCTCCCCCGCCGACGGCCACCGTGTGGGCGTCGATGAAGCTCGCGAGGCCCGTGATGACGGTCGCGGTGTCCTTGCCGTCGAGGGCGTCGAAATTGCCGGCGCGGAACGCGCTGGTCAGTTCGCGCACTCCGGCGACGGAGTGCGCGAAGAACTCCTGGGCGTCGTCCTCGAAACGCTTGGCGTTGGAATAGTGGACCAGCATCTTGGTCGGAACACAGCCCACATTGGGGCAGGTTCCGCCGTACATGTTCTCGGACTGCTCAATGAGGATGACGCGTTTCCCGGCGTCGGTGAGCACATGAGCGGCGGCCTTTCCTCCTTTGCCGAAGCCGATGACAAGAACGTCGGCGGAGAGAGCCGTGGTGGTTGTTTCCATGGTCTGAATTTCCTTTGACACGGTTGACTCGCATAAGCATCCGCGCGTGCCAGAAGCACGTCAGAAATAATGGAGTCGCGCCTTTTTGGCCCAATTTGGAGACCCTCGGAAGATTCAAACATCTACGGAGGGTGACGTGTAGGTCAGAGCCTAGGCAGGCAATGACCGGGAACGTGCGTTCGAGCAACGGCCTCGACGGTCAGTCCCGCCCAGGCCCGGCCTCCCGGCCGAGACCCGCGAGTACGAGCGCGATGGCCGCGTCGACCTCCGCGGTGAACCGGCCCTGCTCCGGCGCCTGTTGCCGCATCCACCGGAGCAGCGCGCCCTGGAAGACGTCGTAGAGCACTTCAGCGATCAGCGCCGGATCGGCCGACTCCCCCAACCGCGGCTCGTTCGGTTCGCTCGGTTCGTTCGACTCGTTCGACTGGTTCGCCGGCCGGTCGCGGAGCCACTCGTGCAGCCAGTCCCGCAGCTCCCCGGACAGCAAGGAGCGGTGGTGCGCCGAGCCGTACCCGCGCAGCCAGCCGAAAACGAACTGCCGCGTCTCGTCCCAGCTCCGCTCGGTCAGCACCGCGAGCTCGTGAAAGTACGTACGTACCCGATCGGGCACCGACTCCCCGGGGCGCCTGGCCCCTCGGGCCACCGCCGCCGCCTCGTCGCCGCGCCTGACCGCCCACTCGACCGCGATGTCGGCTTTGGCCGGGAAGTGGTTGAACGCGGTACGCCGAGCGACCCCGGCCGCCACCGCGATGTCATCCATGGTCGTGGTGTCGTAGCCGCGCGTCACAAAGAGCTCCACCGCCGCCCGGAACAGCCGCTCCCTGGTGGCCAGCCTGCGGCGCGTCTTCCCGTCCGGCTCCCCCGTCATCTCCTGATCCATCTGGACATTGTTGCACTGCGGTGCAACACTCGCATTAGTGCACTCAAGTGCACTTACCTTCGACGAAGGAGTCATCCCATGACCAGGGTCAACGGATGGGTGGACATCCACGCGCACTACACCCCGCCGACCACCGCGGCCGGCCGCGAGGCCCAGTGGCGCGGGCTGCGGGAGGCGTGTTTCCTCGCGCCGGAGCCGTACCACTGGAGGCCGGAAGACGCGCTCGCGACCATGGACCGGCTCGGCATCGCCATGCAGATGCTCAGCCCGATACCGGTACCGCCCACGCTGCCGGAACTGCGGGCGTGGAACGACTACGGCGCACAGCTCGTCACGAGCCACCCTGACCGCTTCGGCCTGCTGGCCGGGCTGCCCACCGACGACCCGGACGCCTGTCTGGCCGAGATCGAGCGGGGCGACGCGCAGACCCACCCCGACGGCTACCTCGTGACCACCCGGCGGGCCGGCGTCCCTCTCGGCGACGAGCGCCTCAACCCGGTATGGGCCGAGCTGAACCGGCGGCACGCCGTGGTCTTCGTCCACCCGGCCACCGACATGACACCGCCGCTCGGACAGCCCGTCGCGCTGGTCGAGATCGCCTTCGAAACCGCACGCGCCGCCGTGCACCTTCTCTACACCGGGTTCTTCCGGCGTTACCCCGACATCACCATGGTGCTGGCACACTGCGGCGGCTCACTGCCGGCGCTCTCCGGGCGCCTCGGCCTGCTCGGCGCCGAGCCGTGGGTCCCCAACCCGGAAGGCCTGACGGCGGAGGACATCCGCGCGGATCTGGCCAGGCTCTATCTCGACACCGCGGCGACCGGTACGGACGCCAACCTCGCCGCGGCGGTCACGATGGTGCCGCGCGACCACTTCGTCTACGGCGCCGATGCCGGGGTCCCCTGCTCGGACGACGCCAGCATGAGCCGGAACCTGGACGCGCTGCTCGGGTCGGCCGTGCTCACGCCGGAGGAAGTCGACGGCCTCGGCCACCGTGCGTTCCACCTGTTCCCTGAGGCGTCCCGCCGTCACGCTGCCGGAACCTCGCTTCGAATTCCTCCTGCTGCGACGGGATCATCACACACAGAACCTGACCGGGAGCGCTTTCCATCCTGATGAACTCACTGTGGAATTCAAGTTCTCCACTCTCGTGGTGCAGGGTTTTCTTCTCACGCTCCCATGTGGATACCTGGTAGGTGTCCCACAACTGACGAAAAAGTGGGCTCCGCCGGGTCAGATCGCCCACAATCCGCTGAAGCCGTGGCGCGTCCGGTCGCCGTCCGGCGTCCATGCGCAGCAGTCCCACCATGTCGCCGGCGGCTTCTTCCCAGGATTCGCCGTAGAGTTCCCTCGCCCGCGGAGAGAGCAGCATCCAGGTCACCGCGTTCCTCTCGTCCGCCGGCATGGCATTGAAGTCGGTGAACACGAAGCAGGCGGCCGCATTGGCGAAGATGACGTCGACGTACAGGCCGTAGACGATGGCCGGAGTGTCTCCCAAGCGGTCAAGAACCCGCCGGATCCTCGTGTCGACGCCGTTCGCGGATGTCTCCTTCTCCACGGCCTCCGGGACTTTCACCCGCGCGAGTGTGTAGACGTGACTGCGTTCGTCCGGAGTCAGACGCAGCGCGCCGGCGATCGAGTCGAGTACCGCGATCGACGCCGTGCTCTGCCGTCCTTGCTCCAGGCGCGCGTAGTAGTCCGGGCTGACGCCCGCCAACCGCGCGAGTTCCTCTCGTCGCAGACCCGGCACACGACGATGTCCGGAGGCCTCAAGACCCGCCTGGGACGGGTCCATGCGGGCACGCCTCGACCGCAGGAAATTTCCCAGCTCGGCATTGCGCTGCTTGGTCACCGTCTCACCCCTCGCCTGATAGCCATCATGCTCGAACGAAAAGCTACCAAGCCGATTATGCGGGGTACGTACAGCACGTACCTGTTCCCGGGCCGGACCCGTGCCCGGCCACCGGCGAGTACGTCAGAGTTCGAGCCTCGCCGCGGCGAGCAGTTCGCGGGTGTAGGGGTGGGTCGCGTGGTCCAGGAGCCGGTCGGCGGGGCCCTGCTCGACGATGGCGCCTTCGTGCATGACGGCCACGATGTCACTGACGTAACGGACCACAGCCATGTTGTGGGAGATGAAGAGCATGCTCAGTCCGAGGCTTCTCTGCAGTTCTCTGAGGAGGTTGAGCACGGCGCCCTGTATCGAGGCGTCGAGCGCCGAGGTGATCTCGTCCGCGATGATCACGTCGGGTTTCGAGGCGAGGGCCCGTGCGATGCCGACGCGTTGCAACTGTCCGCCCGACATCTGGGAAGGCAGCACACCGGAGAGTTCCGGATCGATGCCGACCAGCTCCAGGAGGCGTTCCACCTCGCCGCGGCGAGCCGCTGCTCCGGTTCCCGGTTCCTTGGGGATGGCCTCGGAGATGCTCCGGCCGATGCGCATCCGGGGGTCCAGCGACCCGAACGGATCCTGGAAGACCATCTGCAGCGATCCGAAGCGTTTCCGTTTGCGGGTCTCGACACCGTCCAGGAAGATGCTTCCGCCGGCGAGCGGCACCATGCCGACAGCGGCTTGGGCGAGGCTGGACTTGCCGGAGCCGGACTCGCCGACCAGGCCGACGATCTTTCCGTGGGGTACGACGAGGTCGATCGAGTCGACGACGACGGCGTCGCCGTACCGTACCGAGACGGAGCGGAATTCCAGAGCGCTCATTCTCCGCTCACCCCTCTGCCGGCGTCGGCGGTGGTCACGGGTCCGCCGTGCATCGGCTGCTCCTCGCTCCGGGGTGGGTACGTTGTGCCGTCGCCGGGCGCCGGGTGCCAGCAGGCGGCCCGGTGGCCCTCGGTCAGCGGAAGCAGTGGGGGTTCCTCGCTGTGACATCGGCCGGTAGCCGATCCGCAGCGGGCGGCGAAGGGACAGCCGGCCGTGACTTCGCCCGGCCTGGGGGCACGGCCCGGGATGACCGTCAACGGCTCGTCGCGGTCGGTGTCGAGAGTGGGTACGGCGGACAGCAGCGCGAGTGTGTACGGGTGGCGTGCCCCGCGTTCGATGCCGGTGGTGGGGAGTTCTTCGACCACGCGGCCCGCGTACATCACCAGGACACGTTCACAACTGTTCTTGATCACCGTGATGTCGTGCGAGATGAGCAGGAGTGACGCCCGGTCGTCGTCGACGATGCCCTTGAGAAGGCGCAGGACTCGGCTCTGAGTCGTCGCGTCGAGCGCGGTGGTCGGCTCATCAGCGATGATCAGGCTCGGCGTACCCATGACCCCCATCGCGATCATGGCGCGCTGCCGCATACCGCCGGAGAACTGGTGCGGGTACTGGTGTGCTTTGCGGTGTGCGTCGGGGATGCCCACGGTGGTCAGCCGGTCCTTCGCCCGGCCGAAGGCCTCCTCGCGCCCCAGATGGTGGTGGTGACGGGCGCCGTCCGCGAGTTGCCAGCCGAGCCGGCGGATGGGATTGAACGAGGACATGGTGTTCTGGAAGACGACGGAGAGCGACGTTCCCAGCAGGGTCCGTCTGTCGCGCTCGTCCATGGAGCCCAGGTCCTGGCCCTGGAATTCCAGTCGGCCGGCCATGACGCGGCCGGGTTCCTCTATGAGCTGCGCCACCGCGAGGGCGGTCAGCGACTTGCCCGATCCGGATTCGCCGACGACACCGACCTTGTCGCCCTTGTTCATGCGGAGGCTGACACCGCGTACGGGGGTCAGAGCGCCGCCTCCGCGGCCGAACGAGACTTCCAGGTCGTCCACGGAGAGCACGGACCCCGGGGCGTACGGCGCCACCGCGCCCGCGCTGTCGACGGGCACCGCCGAGGTGACCGGCGCCCTGTCGACCGCCACATCCGTGCTCCGGCCGCTCACCGAGTAGGTGGCTGCCTCGCCGAGAAGGCTGAAGCCGAGGCCGGCCACCACCACCGCGAGCGCGGGCCCGAGGACGGCCAGCGGGTTGGTGTAGAACTGCGCCATGCCGTCGTTGAGCAGGCGGCCGAAGTCGTAGGACGGGGGCTGGATGCCGATGCCCAGGAAGGACAGTCCGCCGAAGGTGAGGAGTGCCGAACCGGCGGACATCGTCGCATTGAGGATCATGGGTTCGGCGACGTTCGGCAGGATGTGCCGCACCAGGATCTTGATCCGGCCGGCTCCCGATATACGGGCGGCCGAGACGTAGTCCTGACGCTCGACCGAGGCGGTGAGTGTGCGGGTCAGCCGCGCGAAGGTCGGCGCCGAGGAGAGCGCGAGGGCGAACACCGCGCCGCTGGTGGTCACACCGAAAACGGCCGCGAAGAAGAGGATCATCAGCAGGCTGGGGAACGCGTTGGCCACGTTCACCACGGTGTCGGAGATCCGTCCGACGTAGGTGCCGAACAGGATGCGGGCGGTCCCGAGGACCACACCGAGCGCGAACCCGATGGCCGTTGCGAGCAGGGCGAGTTCGAGGGAGAGCCTGGTCGCGACGAGGACGCGCAGCAGGATGTCGCGGCCGAGAGCGTCGGTGCCCAGCGGGTGGTGCCAGGTGGCTGTCTCGTTGAGCGCGTCGACGTCGATACGTCCGGCGGCGTCGCCCCAGACGAGCGGGCCGATCAGGGCGACGATCACAACGAGTGCGATGAGGGCGAGCGCCGCGATGCCGACGGGAGTACGTGCGGCCCGCGTCCAGGCAGGCGATTGCGGGTGAGTCATTTCGATGCTCCGCTGCTCAGCGTGGATCGTGGATCGATCGCCCCCAGGACGAGGTCGACCAGCAGATTGATGACGACGACTCCCGTGCCGTAGACGATGATGATGCCCTGGACGAGCGGGTAGTCCTTCTGGCGGATCGAGGTGACCATGTCCGTGCCGAGACCGGGCCAGGAGAAGACGTTCTCCACCAGGACGGTTCCGGCGACCAGACCGGTGAGCATCAGGCCGGCCACGGTCAGGGTGGCGGTCAGCGCGTTGGGCAGGGCCTCGCGCAGGTAGATACGCCAGAGCGGTAGCCGCTTCGAGCGCGCCGTACGTATGTAGTCGCGGTCCAGCACGGCGAGCATCTCGACGCGTACCACCCGGGTGAGGATGGCGGCGGGTCCGGCCGCCAGGGAGATGACCGGCAGGATGTACGAGGCCGGGCCGCTCCTGCCCGCGATGGGGAACCAGCCCAGGTGGACGGAGAACACGTAGGTGAGCACCTCGGCGAGGATGAACGAGGGCAGTGTGGCGACGATGATCCCTGTCGAGGTGAAGCCGAGTTCGACCCGGCGGCGGCGTCCGCCGCGGGTCAGGGCCGCCGCCACCACACCCACCGGGACGGCGACGACCACGACAACCAGGAAGGACCACAGGGCGAGCGACAGGGACACCTTTATCTGCGATCCGATGGCGTCCGCCACCGGTTGGCCGGTGAAGAGGGAGGTGCCCATGTGGCCGCGGGGAAGGTTCGCCAGATAGTGCAGGTACTGGGTGAACGTCGACTGGTCGAGGCCGAGTTGATGGCGTCGTTCTTCGACCATGGCGGCGGGCGCGTTCCTGCCGAGCGCCTGTCGGACCGGGTCGCCGGGGACGAGATGGATCATGAAGAATCCGGCGGTGATCAGAATCCAGAGAGAGCCGATCAGCCAGGCGATACGCCGTCCGGCCATCCGCAGCCACCTGTTGTGCAGGAGCTCCGACAACAGCGTGGGCCGGGTCGCGTCCGCCGGCGTCAGAGGATCTGTGATGCTCGCGCTCACTTGTACAACCTCAGGCTGGTGGGGATGGGGATACGGAAGCTGTTGATCTCGGCCTTGGCGTCGCTGCTGGTGAACAACCGCGTCTTGGCGTTCGACAGCGGCACGAAGTCCGCCCGGTTCATGAGGGATTGCTCGGCCTTGGCCCAGAGTGCGCAGGACGCGTCACCCGCCGTCCGCGACGCCTGCTTCTCGAACCGGTCGTAGTCGGGGTTCTCGATGTGCGCGAAGTTCAGTCCCGCCGGGGGCGCCGCCCCGGAGATGTAGGGAGCCAGGGCGATGGGGAGAGGGAGGACGTAACCGCCGTAGGAGATGTCGAAGTTGCCGGTACCCTGGCTGTACATGGCTTCGGCCTCCTGCGCCGTCGCCACGTGCAGTGTGGTCTCCACACCGATGTTCTTCCAGAACGCCTGGATCAGTTCGACGCCCGGATCCTCGGTGGGGTAGTAGACGGTCACGTTGAGCGGCTTGCCGTCGCGCCGCCGGATGCCGTCGGAGCCCTTGATCCAGCCCGCGCTGTCGAGCAGTTCGCCGGCCTTCTTGGGGCTGTACGGCGGGAACGCGGCCTTGGCGTTCGCTCCGTCGCAGGTGAGTGGGGTTCCGGCGCGCAGACCGCGGGGCCTGTCGGTGACCGATCCGCCCACCACTTTCGCGATCGAGTCGAAGTTCAGTGCCTGGACGAGGGCTTTGCGTACCCGTACGTCGGAGGTGACGCGGTTGGAACGTTCGTTGAAGGTGAGGGCGCTCTTCTGGTACGGAACGTCCGCGTGTGCGACGCCGGCGGCCTTGAGCCGTTGGGCGTCGGAGCCGGTGACCTGGGCCGCGTCGAGCTGGCCGGCGAGCACCTGCGAGGCCGCGGTGGTGAAGTTGGGTACCTCGTTGACCACGAGGGTGGCCGGGGTGCCGGGTGCGGAGGTTGATGCGCCCTTCGGGCCCCAGGAGTAGCCCTCGCGGACCTTGAGTGTGTAGCTCGTCTGGTCCGCGTGATCGACCACGAAAGGTCCGGTGCCGTCGCTGCCCGAGGTCAGGAGCCCCCGGTGTGCCATGCCCTTGCCGCACACGATCGGGATGTTGCCGAGTGTTTCCAGTGTGAAGGCGAAGGGTGTCCTGGTGGTGACCGTCACCGTGTTCGCCGTGTCGTTCCCGGTGGCGGTGTAGGGGACATTGGGGGTGTACTGCCCGTAGTAGGGGGTGAGGTTCTTGGGGTTGCCGACGTAGTTGAGGTCGTACGCCACCTGGCGTGCGGTCAGTTTCGTACCGTCCGAGCAGGTGACCCCCTGGTGGAGGGTGAAAGTGGTACGCGTGGGCGCGGTGTGCCAGGTGTCGGCGAGGCCGGACTGGAACGATCCGTCGTCGGCCTGGCTGACCAGCGAGTCGTAGGCGAGGTAGGCGAGGAACAGCATGCGGGTGGAGCCCGCGTTGCTCGCGTACGGGTCGAAGGAAGGCACGTCGGAGGGGACCGCGAGCTGGAAAGTCCCGCCCTCCGCGTAGGCGCGGGAGGCGGAGGGGGCGCCGGTCCGCGCTGCGCAGCCGGCGAGCAGGAGCGCGGAGGCCGTGGCCGCTGCGACGGCTGTACGCGTGTGCCTCGCGCGTTTGAGTGTGTGGGCGGCTTTCACCATGCCATCGGTCCTTACTACCGGGAGAGGTCGGCCAGAGGCCCCCGCTCCGGGGGAGGATGCGGCCGTCGCCTGTCACGGCCGTCATCGGTGGTTACGCCTGCCGGCCGGTGTTCCGGGCTCGGTGCTCGCGCACCGTCCTCACGAGGGGACGGCGCGGAGATTACGCGGCGGCGTCCATCTGCCGGGCCCGCTGTACGAGTTCGGTCAGGAATGCCGCGACATCGGCCGGTGCGATGTCTGAGGAGGCCTCCGTGATCGAGATCTCGAAGGCACAGGTGTCGGGTTCGTCGCGGGTACGCAGGGTCCGGAACACTTCCAGACCGGTTTCCTCGCACAGTTCGGTGTGAGCGGACGCCGCCGATTCGGGCCCGACGGGCAGCTCCACCTGGAAGTAGGGCGTCCGCGGCACGTCAGGGACGGTACGGGCCGACTCCGTCGCGTTGATGGCCTCAGCCATGCGCAGCGCGTGGTCACGGTAGGTGCTCATCCGGGGCACGATGTCGTCGAGCGCCAGCAGTCCGGCGGCGCCGAGTGGCCAGTTGCCCGCCGACTCGCCGCCGAGCCGGACGGCCCACCGGGACGCCTCGGTGACGAACGACCGGTCGCCGAGCAGCACAGCGCCCCTGGGGGCCTCCAGTGTTTTGTAGAGGGAGACATACACACTGTCGAAGACACCGGCGATGTCGGCCGCCGACTGGTCGTAGCCGGTCTGGGCCTCCCACAGGCGCGCGCCGTCCAGATGGGTCCTGGCGCCGAGGTCGCGTGCGGTGCGGAGCTGCTCGGCGAGGGTGTCCCAGTCGGGCAGCAGTCCGCCGATCTCCCGTTGCGGCAGCTCCCATACGACGGTGCTCACCGGTACCGGGACGGCGCGGATGTGTGCCGCGGTGAAGAGTTCGCGGTCGTTGCCCAGCGGCTGGAAGTCCAGGTTGTGGACGTGCGCGTAGCCGTCGAGTTCCCAGTTGACGAGGTGGCAGGTGGGGTGGGCCGCGAAGGTCCGGATCCCGCTTCGGTCGGCGTTGATCCGGAGAGCGATCTGCTGGGCCATCTTCCCGGTGGGCAGCAGCAGTGCCGCCTCTTTGCCGAGGAGGGCCGCGACGCGTTGTTGGAGTGTGTCGACCGGATCGCCCGCGCCCATCGGGGGCATGTCCTCGGGCAGGGCGTCGAGCATGCGGCGCAGTACCGCGTGGGGCTTGCGGCGTTCGGAGCTCCCGAGGTACAGCGAGCGCCGTATGCCGTCGGGAGGTTCGACCCAGATCATCGGCTACGGCGCCCCCATCCTTTGTCGAGGAGGTTCAGGGCGTGTTCGGTGGCGTCCGCCCAGGCGCCCGGGCCGGTGAGGACCGAGTCGTCGTCGGAGAGGTGGTCGATCGCTCCCTGGTAGGCGAAACACAGCAGTTCCAGGTCGCTCGCCGGCATGCCGACGGCCTCGGCCCGGGGCAGCAGCGCGTCGATGAGTGTACGGATGTAGTGGGTCTGGTTCTGCCGGTAGGCGCCCCGGAGGACCGGGTCACCGTTGATCAGGCGGAGGATCTTCACCTGCCGGGCGAACTCGGCTTTGCTGAGGTCGCGTTGGTACTCTCCGATACCGCGGAGCGCTTCGACGGGCCCTTCGTCCGCCGGCCGCTCGGCGAGTGCTGTCACCGTCCGCTCCATGCTGGCGTGGCGTGACATCAGTGTGTCGATGAGCTGTGCCCGGGTGTTGAAGTAGCTGTAGAGGGTGACGTCGGAGACCTCGGCGAGCTCGGCGACGCTGCGGATCGATGTGTTGGACACGCCGTCCCGGGTGAACAGCAGCCAGGCCGCGTCCAGGATCGCTTGCCGTGTCCTCTCCCGCTTGCGCTCCCGCAGTCCCGGAGCGGTACCACTACTCTTTCCCGCATCCTGCGGGACCGCCGGAAGCACCACGTTTTCCTCCTTGGCCACCGTCACGTACTTGGGTTCCCAAGAGAATGTAGTGGCACAAGACTCTTGTCAAGACTTAAGTCTTTTGGTTTTCCCCGGTGATGGGCACACCGGACCGGGAGCACCGCACCGCGGGCCCGGCGCGGTGTGCGCCGTAGCGCTGCACGAAGCCGCACAACGCCCTGACGGTTCGGTTCAGTTCGGACAGCAGTACCCGCTCGTTGGGTGCGTGCGCGTTGGCCAGTGCGTCCTGGGCACCGAACAGCAGCACCTCGGCGTCGGGTGCGGCCCGGGAGAGCGCGTGCACGACGGGGACCGTCCCTCCGGTGGCCACGGACGAGACGTCCGCGCCCCATGCCTCCCCGAGCGCTGCCCGGGCCGCGCGATGGGCGGGTCCCCCGGTGGCGGCCAGGTAGCCGGGGCTGGTGTTGCCCGGGGTGACCGTCAGCGGGACGCCGAACGGACGCTGTCCTCGCAGGTGTTCGGCCAGAGCGGCCTGCGCTTCGACAGGGTCCTGCTCCGGGTGGAAGCGCAGGGCGATACGGGCCCGGGCGTGGGGCACGACGGCGGACGCCCCGTGGTCGACACTGGGGGCGTCCAGTCCGACGACGGTGATCGCCGGGCCGCTCCAGAGCCGCTCCCCGAGCGTGCCGGTGCCCATCAGCGGTGTGCCGGCGCGGACACCGGCCAGCCCCCGGAACTCGTCGGTGTGCTGTTGGGCGCCGGTCCAGGGCTCCCGGCGCAGCCCCCGGACCGCTACGTCGCCCTCCGCGGTGTGCAGCGTGGACAGCGCCCCGAGCAGGACGAGGAGCGCGTCGGGAGCGGCGCCGCCGAACACGCCGCTGTGCACGGGGCCGTCGAGTGTGCGTACGTCGACGACCACGTCCGCGGCCCCGCGCAGGCCGGTGGTGAGGGTCGGTGCCCCCGGCCGTACGTTGCCGACGTCGGCGACGACCAAGGCGTCGCACGCGAACTCCTCGGGGAACCGGGCCGGATGGTTCTCGAACTCGCCGCCGTACTCCTCCTGGCCCTCGAAGACGACCTTCACCCCGACCGGGGGCCGTCCGCCGTAGGCCCGGAGCATCCCGATGACAGCGATGATGTTGGCCTTGTCGTCGGCGATTCCCCGCGCCCTGAGGGCCTCGCCGTGTTCCGTCATGTACGACACGGGCTCGAAGGGCGGCGAGTCCCACCGTTCGGTGTCACCCGGCGGCTGCACGTCGTAGTGGGCGTAGAACAGTACCGTCGGCGCGCCCGGCACGGGTGGCGGCACATCGGCGAGAAGGACGGGCGGCGCGCCGGGGACCTCCAGCCGTCGCACCGGCCCGGCCCCCGCGTCCTCCAGCAGGCCGGCGACCATGTCGCAGGCCTCCAGGACCGGTTCGGCGGGGAAGCCGGGGAACGCCACGGAGGGGATCGCGGCCAGCCGTACGAGGTCGGCCCGCAGCCCGTCCATGAGACTCGCCGCGTCCCGGGGTGCCCCGCGGGGTGCTCCGCCGGGGGCCGGGACCGCGGGACCCCTCATCGCCTGTTCAGCAGGGCCGGCAGACCGTCGACGAAGGCCGAGCGCCAGCCCGCGCGGTCGTGGCCGCCGTGGAACTCGTGGTAGCGCACCTCGTAGTCGCGGGCCAGCAGCACCGATCGCAGATTGCGGTTGGCGGACAGCAGTGTGATCCCGCCGGGCAGGTGCTGGTTCTCCAGCGTTCCCACGCCGATCCAGAACCTGACGGGCTTGCGGGGGGCGGTGGAGAACTGGCGGGTGAGCCACTCGGGTTCGTCGTCCCGCCCGTACACCGTGGAGTCCTCGGCGGCGCCGAAGGAGGTCCGCATCCCCCACCAGTGGGAGCCCGACAGGGACAGCACGTTGCCGAACAGGTCCGGCCGGTTGTAGGCGAGCCAGGCCGATCCGAGACCGCCGTAACTGCCGCCGCCGACCACCGTACGGGCCGGGTCGTCGCTGACCTGGTAGCGCTCGCGCAGCCAGGGCAGTATCTCGTCGGCGTACTGGTCGACGAGCTTGGGATTGCAGATCATCTCTTCGGAGCGCGACCAGGAGTTCTTGTTGTGGACGAACGCCGCCACGGTCGGTGGGATGTCGCCCTGGGCGATGAGCCGGGTCAGGAGCGCGGGCAGTCCTGTCGAGATGGCTCCGGGACCGTCCAGGACAACGAGCAGGGAGGCGCGCTCTCCGGCGGGGATGCCGCCGGGCGGCGCGTAGACGGTGATCTCCCGTTCGTCGCCGAACACGGCGGACTTGATGGTGCAGGTCTCCAGGCACTCCTCTGCCGTGTCCGTCGGCGCGAACAGCGGGGAAACCGGCCGGGATCCGGGCAGGGTGAGTACGGACTCCCAGCGCAGCAGGTCGTCCGGGTCGTCCACGCGTGCCAGCACGTCGGGGTCGTGGGCGAAGCTGACCCGTCCGTCGAGCACGATCCGGTCCGGGTTGAACTCGTCGGGCCGCGACGACAGATGACGGTCGACAGCGAACCGCGTGTGCCCTTCCCGTGTCTGCGCGATCTCCTCGATCTCCGTCACGCTCAGCAGCGCCATGGAGCTGTCGACGAGGAACCTGTACGTGACGGAGAGCTGGTCGTCCTTGACGTACAGGGTCTGGAACCACACGTCGGTGCCGGGGACCCGTTCCATCCCCTGCCGCTCGCCCGCCTCGTTCATCATGAGGTGCGAGTCCACCGCGACGGTTCGGGCGTCCGCGACGCACACGAAGGTGACCAGCAGTCCCCCGCGCTCCGCCTGCTCGATCAGTGGGCCCCCCGACGCCACGAGATCGGCCCTGAGCCCGTCGACGGCGCCGGCTTCGCCGTGCGAGACGGCGTCGATGAAACGTCGCAGCCGTGGGCTCTCGGGATCCGTCAGCGTGGAAGCTGTCATGTCGTCACCTTCGTCGAAGAGGTTCAGCGGCTCCCCGAAGGCGCCGCAGGCATCACAAAAGAGTGAAGTTCCCTAAGACTCTTGTCAATGCTTAAGTTTTTTTCGAAGCCCGCTTTCGCGACAAACCGGACGGAAGATGCCCACGAAAAAACTTGGGCCTGGCCAAAAACTTGGCGATCGTACAGAATCTGGGAGGAGTGAACCACCGACACGGACCGGGGAAGAGGCAGCATGACTACCGAGATCAAAGAGAACAGCGCACCGGCGATCATCTTCAACGGACTGACGGCCGACTCCTCAGGTGAGGTCGTCCAGATGATTCCCGGCGGTGCGAACGGGGACGGCGCCGGGATCGAATGCGGCACCACCGTGCTCTCCGAGAGCGAGGACGGGAGGACGGTGACCGGGGTCTGGCGCTGCGAACCGTGTGACTGGGCGCCGATGGAGATCGGGGAACGTGCCGAGTTCTTCCAGGTACTGGAGGGCTCCATCGTGCTGTGCCAGGACGGCGGCGAACCCGTCGAGGCGGGTGTCGGCACCAGTGTGTACACGCCGCCCGGCTGGGTCGGCACCTGGCGGGTACCCACCCGGCTGCGGAAGAGCTTCGTGACGTTCTATCCCTCGGCCTGACGCGACAGTCCTCGCGCGACATTCCTTACACGACAGTCCTTACACGACAGCGACACGGCCCGGTGCCCGGACCGCCCGGCAGGGAAATCCCCTACCAGGCGGCCCGGCCACCGGTCTTGTCGTTCCACGGGGGTCAGAAGCCCACTCCGGTGTCCTGCGCGCTGAGCACACCGTGCGCGTCCAGAGCGATCGCTCCGCCGGGGTGGACCAGCAGTGGATTGACTTCGAGTTCGGTGAGTTCCGGGTGTTCGGCGGCGGCCAGCGCCACCGCGCAGACCGCCGCGGCGGCGGCCTCGGTGTGGATGCCCGGCGCTCCACGCCATCCGCCGAGCAGGGCCGCATGGCGAAGCTCACGGAGCAGTTCCCCGGCGTGCTCGGTGGTCAGTGGCGCGAACGCGACCACCGTGTCCGGTACGAGTTCGGCGGTCACACCCCCCATGCCGACCATGACCACCGGGCCGAACGAGACGTCGCGGCGTACGCCGACGATGAGTTCGTGTGCGTGCTGGGGTGTCGCCATCGCTTCGACGGTGAAGGACACCGCGCCGGTCGCCTTCTCCATCCGGGCGAAAGCGGCGCGCAGGGCGGTCTCCTCCGCCACCCCGAGCGCGACACCGCCGGCCTCGGTCTTGTGTGCGAGGCCCATCGCCTTCAGCGCCAGCGGGTAGCCCACCAACTCGGCGGCGGCCACCGCCTCTTCCGCCGTGGAGACGAACTCCGCCACCGGGAAGGTCACCCCGTACGAGGCGAGGAGTTCCCGGGCGCTCGCGTAGTGGGCGTCGACCAGCGGCCGGCCCGCAGGCGCGGGTACGGGTGTCAGAGGCTCGGGCGGGCGCAGCAGGCGCGCCGCGTGGGCCAGTGCGCCGGCCGCCTGCTCGACGCGCTCGTACACCGGGATCCCGCGCCGTCTGAGCACGGCGAGCGCGGGCGTGTCACGAGCCATGGTGTGGACCACGAGAGGTCTTCCCGACTCGGCGGACGCGTCCGCCAGGGCGTGCGCCACCTCGCTCTCCTCGACGAGCTGGGCGGGGTTGGCCCGCGTGTAGTCACCGAAGTACCCCGTCAGCAGCACCGCGTCCACATCACCGGAGCGGAGCAGTTCCCCCGAGACGCGGGCGTACGTGGAGAGGTCGGCCTCGCCCGATCCCGCCAGGTCGACCGGGTTGCCGCAGTCGGCGGCGGCGTTCAGGTGAGCTCCGACCGCCCGCTCCGTCGGCGCGGACAGGGACGGCACCTCCAGTCCCGCTGCCGTCAGGGTGTCGGCGGCCAGTCCTCCCTGTCCACCGCTGTCGCCCACCACGGCGATCCGGTGGAGCCGCCCGGCCGCCGCCGGAGCGGTGGTACGCCGGGTGTGACCGGCCAGCAAGTAGGTGGCGACGTCGACGAGTTCGCCCGCCGTGTCGAGCAGCAGCGCCCCCGTGTCCCGGCACATCGCAGCGACGGTGGCGTGCTCGCTGACCAGAGCGCCGGTGTGGGAAGCCGCCGCCCGGCCTGATGCGGGGCTGCGCCCCACCGTGAGAAGCAGGACGGGTTTGCCGGCGGCCCGAGCGGCGGCGAGCGCGCCGGCGAGGCGCCGGCCGTCCTTGAAATCCTCGACGTACGCGCCGATCACACGCGTCTGCTCGTGTCTGACGAGCGCCCCCAGCGCGTCGGCCGCGTCGATGTCGCGCTGGTTGCCGAGCGAGACGACACGGGAGAAGCCCTCCCCCGCCCGGTCGAGCATCCGGCCGATCTCCAGGGCGAGACTGCCGCTCTGCGAAACCAGGCCCATCCCGCCCGTCGGGAAGTCTCCCCAGCTCAGGCGCAGTTCAGTGGTCGTGTCGACCACGCCCATGCAGTTGGGTCCGAGCAGCCGGCCGCCACGCGAGGTGATCTCGCGGGCCAGCGCGCGTTCGTCGTCCGCGTCGGTACCGCCCGCCGTGATGACGGTGAAGAAGCGGCTTCCCAGCTCCAGTCCCTCACGCACCACCTGCCGGACATATTCGGGCGGTACGGCGACCACGACGTGCTCCGGTACGGCCGGCAGCGCGCCGAGAGCGGGCAGGAAGGGCTCGCCCAACAGGGCGCCGCCGCGTCGGTTGACCAGATGCACGGTGCGTCGCCCCGCTCCGGCCAGTGCGCCCGAGGCGAGCCAGTAACCCCATTTCGCGGGGTTCTCCGAGGCTCCGACCACCGCTATCGACACCGGGTCGAACAGCGGCCCCAGGCCGTCGTCCGCCGGCCGGCGCACTGTGCCCGTACCGGCCCGGAATGACGTCACCGGTACCACCCGAACCGTTCAGCGATGACCGGGAGCCGTTCGGTGACGAGGGCGTGTGCCGCGTCGCGAGGTGTCGTGCCGTCCGCCTCGGCACGTACGAGCATCTGCTCGACGAGGGTGCGCATGGAGCGCCGGACATGGGCGAAGGCGGCGTCCGCGTCCGCCTCGACGTCGCCGAACAGCGTCCACCACCACCAGGCGTTCGTACCGGAGTTGACGACGACGTCCGGCAGTACGGTGATGCCCCGGCTCACCAGCCGCTCCTCGGCCACCGGCAGCACCGGCATGTTGGCGGCCTCCACGATCCAACGCGCCGTGACGCGCTCCTGGTTGGTGACGTCGATGACATAGGAGACGGCGGCCGGGATGAGGACCTCCACGTCGGCGTACAGCCAGGCGTCGCCGGGGAGTTCCTCGTCGCCGGGCCCAAGTGCCGTACGGTCGACCGTCCCGTAGGCGTCCCTGGCCCGCAGCAGGCGCTCGATGTCCAGGCCCTCCGCGTTGCTGATCGTCCCCTTGACGTCGGCGACCGCGACGATCCGCAGGCCGGCCTCCGTCAGGAAGCGCGCTGTCGCGCCGCCCATCGTGCCGAGGCCCTGGAGGGAGACCCTGGCTCCCTCGGGGGCCACACCGGCCCGGTCGAGAGCGACGAGCACCGACTCCGCGACGCCGCAGCCGCCCACGAGTGCGTCAAGTCCGATGCCGCCCACCTCGATGGCGAAGGCGTCGGCGAGCCGCCGCCGGGCGGCCGTCTCGTCGTCCAGCAAGGGGTAGACGGCCTGGATGGAGGAGACGAGGCCCGCTTCGGCCGCCGCCCTGTCCACCACGTCCTGCGTCAGGCCGAGGTCCTCCCCCATCGTCCAGAACGATTCGATGTACGGCCGCACGGCCCGCAGATAACGCACCAGAACGGCGTACGCCTCCGGGTCGGCGGGGTCGCAGTCGATGCCGCCCTTCGCTCCGCCCAGCGGGATGTACCGGCTCACCGGGTTGTAGTGCAGGGCCTCCTTCATCGTCATGCCCCGTGCCAGCTCGGCCACTTCGTCCAGCGTGCAGCCGGAGCGCATGCGCAGGCCGCCGCTGGAGATACCGCGCACCAGGCGGTCCACGACGAGATGGCCCTGTCGGCCGGTGACGTGGTCGGTCCAGGTCAGGGTGATCAACGGCGGGTTGCTGATGGTCATGCGCCCTCCTCGGCGATGGTGATGACAGTGACGGCCGGTGTGTCCAGGGCCCGGACGAGCACGGAGGCGAGCTCGTCCACGCGGGAGACCCTGACGCCGTTCCCGCCGTAGGCGCGGGCCAGCGCGGGCAGGTCGACCGGTGCGTGGTCGACGGCGAGAGGTGTGTCGCCGCGCGCGATCATCTCGTCGCGGATCTCGCCGTAACCGCCGTTGTCGAACACCACGACGGGCAGCGGTAGTCCCAACTGGGCGGCGGTGGCGAGTTCCTGTACGGAGAACTGGAGTCCTCCGTCGCCGCTCAGCGCGACGACCTGACGGGCGGGGAACGCCACCTTCGCCCCGACGGCGGCGGGCAACGCGTATCCGAGGGTGCCGAATCCGGTGGGGTGCAGGAACCGGCCCCGGGCGCCGGTGCGCAGATGCGGCAGGGCGCCGTAGTAGCAGCACTGGGCGCTGTCGGAGGTGAGAATCGCGTCGTCGGCCAGCACTCGGCCGATCACGTCGAGCCAGGGCGTCCAGCGGAGGTCGCGGGTACGGGTCTCCGCGTCGCGCTTCGCCCTCAGGTCCGTGACCGCGCGGGCGCTCTCCTCCGTCCGCCCGGACGGGGCCCCCGGCAGCGCTCCCACCAGCAGGGGCAGGGTGGCGCGGGCGTCACCCACCAGGGAGACGTCCGCGGGTATCCCGGTGTACATCTGCGCCGGGTCGATGTCGAGCCGTACGAGCCGGCCGCGCGGCGCGGGCGGAGCGCTCCAGAAGTCCGACTCGGCCAGTTCCGTACCGACGGCGAACAGCACGTCCCGGTCGGCCAGCCACTCCTGGACGGCGGGGCTGTGCAGGGAGACCCCGAGCGACAGCGGGTGATGTTCGTCAACGACGCCTTTGCCGTTGGCCGTTGTCACCACCGGCGCGGCCAGCCGTTCGGCCAGGGCGAGGCAGTCGCCGGAGGCGGCGAGCGCTCCGCCGCCCAGGACGATCCCGGGCCGCTCGGCGGCGGCGAGCGCGCGTACCGCCCGTTCGATCGCGGAGCTGTCTGCCGCATGCGGCGCGACGGTGGGTGCTCGGCGCGGTGCGCCGGGACGGTACGCGGCTTCCAGCAGGTCGAGGGGGACCTCGATGTGGGCGGGGCGGGGCCGGCCCGTCCGGAAGTACGTGAACGCGCGGGCGACGGCGATCTCGATCTCCTCGACGGAGGAGACCCGGTGGCTGAAGCCGGCGACATGGGAGAGCGCGCCGGTCTGACTCCGCGTCTCGTGCAGCAGACCGGTGGACTGGACGGGATGGTTCGACGGCATGCCCGGCGAGAGCACCAGCAGGGGCACGCTGTCGGAGTACGCCTGGCCCACGGCGGCCGCGATGTTCAGCAGCCCGGGTCCTGTCGTGGTGAGGGCGACGCCGGGGGTGCCACTGGCGCGTGAGTAGGCGTCAGCCGCGTAACCCGCTCCCTGTTCGTGGCGCGGGGCGGTGTGGTCGATGCCGTGGGCGCCAAGGTGCCGGTAGATCTCGAGGTTGTGGGTGCCGGGGATGCCGAAGACATGGGTCACACCGTGCGCCGCCAGCGCGCGTACGAGCGACTCCCCGCCGGTGATCGGCCCCGGGACGTGCTGCGGGGCGTACTGCGAGGCCTGGTCCGGAACGTGCTGCCGGACCTGCTCCTGGACGTGCTCCGCGCCCGGCCGTGCGCCGGTCACAGGGACCTCGAGATGACCAGGCGCATGATGTCGGAGGTGCCTTCCTCGATCTCTTCGAGCCTGGCGTCACGCGTCCACTGTTCGACCGGATGCTCGCGCGAATAACCCCACCCGCCCAGCGTCTGTACGGCGGCCCAGGTGCAGTAGGCGGCGGTTTCGGATGCGGTGAGCTTGGCCATGGCGGCCTCGGCCCGGGCGTCGAGTCCCAGGTCGAGGCGGCGGGCGGCCCGCCATGTCATGAGGCGTGCCTGCTCGATGCGGGTGCGCATGTCGGCGAGGCGGAAGGCCACAGCCTGGTGCTCGATGATCGGCTTGCCGAACTGCTCGCGGTCACGGGCGTAGTCACGCGCGTACTCGTACGCGGCGCGCGCCACCCCGGTGGCCGCGGCGCCCAGGACCGTACGGGAGATGTCGAACGTCCGCATGAGGCCGGTGAATCCCTGGCCTTCGTCGCCGAGCCGCTGTGTCTCGGGGACGAGGACGTCGGAGAGGAAGACCTCGCGGCACACGATGGCGCGCTGGCCCATCTTCCGCATGGGCTCGCCGAAGGCGACACCTTCGGTGTCCTTGCGGAGCAGAAACGCTGTGACGCCGCGTGAGCGCTGTTCCGGGTCCGTCTTGGCGAACACGACGTACTGCCGCGCCTCACCGGCGTTCGAGATCCACGCCTTCTGCCCGTTCAGGACGTAACCGTCCTTCGTGCGGCGCGCGGTCGTGGTGATCGAGGCCGCGTCCGAGCCGGCGCCGGGTTCGGTGGTGGCCAGCGCCGTCATGGGCGAGTCGGGGCCCGCGAGCGGGGCGAGCCAGTCGTGCTTCTGCTGTTCGGTGCCGAGTTCAAGGACGGGGTCGGCGAAGAAGCCGTTGGAGCACAGGAGGTTGCCGATGCCGAGGTCGCCGACGCACAACTCCTCCTGGACCAGGCACTGGGTGAAGACGTCGGTGCAGCCACCACCGCCGTACTCCTCGGGCAGCATGAATCCTGTGATGCCGACCTGTGCGGCCTTGCGCCACAGATCCCACGGCGTGTGTACGTCGGCCTCGTCGACCTCGCGGGCCCGCGGGCGGATCTCGTCCCGGGCGAACGCCGCGGCGAGGTCGATGATGTCGCGCTGCTCGGTCGTGAGCGCGACGAGCTCGGTGGGCAGGTCTGACACGAGGCCTCCAGAAAGGGACGGGAGCGGCAAAGCCCGGGACGGATGTGTGGGTGGCGGACCGGTAGGCCGAGGGACGGGCCGGCGGATCACTACTGACTCGCGGTTCAGTATGAGAAGCGGCGCGGATCCGTGTCAATGGATGTCTTACTGATCGATTGGTCAGTTACGGTGTCGCCCGGCAGGCGCTCGGCCGCAGACGCCCCTCAGGGCGCCGGACACCACGACCCATGTGGGAGTGTGCTGCGCCTCACCACAATGTTCCACGGCCCCCGCCGTACTACGGGAATGGAGACCCGTCATGGATTTCAGGACGCTCGACCAGCAATTGATCGACGGCACCTGGCGCGCCGGCTCCCTGGGCAAGGAGCTGGTCGACCGGAATCCGTACGACGGCTCGCAGGTCGCCGTCTTCGCGCTGGCGGACAAGAACGACGTGGACGCCGCCTACCGCGCGGCCGAGCGGGCGCAGGCGGAGTGGGAAGCGGTCAACCCGTTCGCCAAACGGGCGATATTCGAGGCCGCGGCCCGCTACGTCGAGTCTCACACCGAGGACATCACGGAGATCATCCTCGACGAGCTCGGCGGCACCAGGCTGAAGGCGGCCTTCGAGATCGGGCTCGTCCTCGACATCATCAGGGAGGCAGGCACCTTCCCGCTGCGCATGGACGGGCAGATCCTGCCCTCCACCATCCCCGACACCGAGAACCGGCTCTACCGAAGGCCGGTCGGCGTGGTCGGGGTCATCAGCCCCTTCAACTTCCCGTTCTTCCTCTCCGCCAAGTCGGTCGCGCCGGCGCTGGGCGCCGGCAACGGCGTCGTACTGAAACCGCATGAGGATTCGCCCATCACCGGCGGCACCCTGCTCGGAAAGATCTTCGAGGAAGCAGGAGTTCCGCCCGGTCTGATCAATGTCGTCGTGGCGGAGATCCCCGCCATCGGGGACGCGTTCGTCGAGCACCCGGTGCCCTCGGTCATCTCCTTCACCGGCTCGACCGAGGTCGGCCGGCACATCGCCGAGGTCGCGGGGCGCAACCTGAAGAAGCCGATCCTCGAACTCGGCGGCAACAGCGCGTTCATCGTGCTCGCCGACGCCGATCTTGACCTCGCCGTGGACGCCGCGGTCTTCAGCCGGTTCACCCACCAGGGCCAGATCTGTATGTCGGCGAACCGCGTGCTGGTCCACGGGGACGTGTACGCGGAGTTCACCGAACGGTACGTCGCGAAGGTCCGCTCACTGCCCGTCGGCGACCCCCACGACGCCACCACCGTCATCGGCCCGCTCATCAACCAGCGGCAGGCCGAC
>NZ_JTHL01000001.1:227486-240707 GCF_000818195.1 Streptomyces sp. 150FB
GAACGGTACGTCGCGAAGGTCCGCTCACTGCCCGTCGGCGACCCCCACGACGCCACCACCGTCATCGGCCCGCTCATCAACCAGCGGCAGTCCGACAACCTGAGCCGGCTGGTCGAGCAGGGCATCGAAGACGGAGCGAATCCACTGCTGCGCGGTCCGGCCGACGGAACACTCTTCTCACCGGTCGTGCTCGCCGACGTCACCACCGGGATGCGCATCGCTCAGGCCGAACTCTTCGGCCCCGTCGTGTGCTTGATGCGGTTCGACACCGAGGACGAGGCGGTCGCCATGGCCAACGACACGCCCTTCGGGCTCAGCGGAGCCGTACACACCCGGGACCTCGACCATGGAGCCGAACTGGCGAAGCGGCTGGACACCGGCATGGTGCACATCAACGACACGTCCATCGACGATCAGCCGCTGGTCGCTTTCGGCGGCACGAAGAACTCCGGCTACGGCCGGCTCAACGGCGAGTGGAGTCTGCACGAGTTCACCACCCACCAGTGGATCTCATTGAACCGCGGCCGCCGGCAGTACCCCTACTGACCTGCTGCCGCCCGCGCCTGCGCGGGCGGCAGCGGCCGTGAATGCCAACTCCCGGACGGCGGAGCTCAGTCCGCCGTCCGGGAGTTGGAGTCACTCTCCTGACGTGCGCCAGGAGTCGGGGCTGTGGGGTATCAGATCCAGGGACCGGTGGTCAGGGTCTGGTACCAGCGGTCGCCCATCTTGGAGTAGCCCGTCGCCGAGGGATGCACCCCGTCCGACGAGATGTCGGCCGTGGTCAGGGCCGAGTGCATGTCGACGAAGTGGACATGCTTGCCCTTCGCCGCCCACTGGCTGACGATCCCCGGGACCGCGGCGTTGTACGGCTTGGCCCTGGTCTCGACGCCCGGGTTGACGAACGGCACGATGTTGGAGATGAACACCTCGGCCGTCGGCGCGTTCGCGGTGATGTGGTCGATCAGCGTGGACAGCCGGGCGGGCGCGCCGGCGACGTCGTAGTTCTGCGTGATGTCGTTGGTGCCGATGTGCAGCAGGATCGTCTGCGGCTTGTACGTCGCGAGCCACCCCGCGATCTGCGCGTCGAGTTGCTCGATGCGCCAGCCCGGGTGTCCCTCGTGGTCCAGGTCGCCGAGTTGTGCGGGGCCGCCCTTCTGCGATCCCACGAAGTCGTCCTGGCGGTGGTCGGTCGTGGCGCGCTGCCACAGCCGGGTACGGTAGGCGCCCGCGATGTTGGATCCCGCGGTGATGGAGTCACCCAGCGGCATCAGCCGCACCGCCGCGGCGGGGGCCGCCGAGGCCGTGGGGGCGAAGAGGCAGAGCAGCGCGGCACAGGCGGCCAGCCAGACGGTGAGCAAGGTCAGCATCGGGCGTCGTACATGCCTGGACGGAGACAGTAACTGCACGTGAACTCCTTGTGTGGGGAACCGCGCCGGGGCGGGGTCACTGCGTGCGGGCGGGCCGCCGTACCAGCGAACGGGCGCCGGTGTGGACGGAGTTGGCGTCGTTTCCGGGGACGGGGAGGACCGGGGAAAACCTGACCGGAGACCTGTGGCCCATGTGTGCGCCCGCCGTGGTGGTGTCGCGGGCGCGGCCTGTGTGGGGAGACGGGTACGGGCGCATGGGCATCGGTTCCGATCGTGTGGCACCCATCTCGGATGGTGTGCGCATGCCAACTAGGCGCTATGTAAATCCATACGTTTTCCTTTCGTCAACGCTTCTGACAGAATCCGCCGTTTCCTAGGTGCTGACGATTCGGATCATCACACCTGACCAGAGCGCAGAAAGCGCTCTCTGGCGCGACGAGTGCAAAAAGACTTACTGCCCACTTCTAGTGTTTGGTCATGTCGATCTCGATGATGCGTTCGACGGCTCCCGTGATGTCCGCTTCGATGATGTCGGGCTGGGGGCCGATCGGGCTGAGCACCTGCCCGGGCCTCGCGACGAACGCCGCCCGGCACCCCGCGTGGAGGGCGCCCGTGATGTCCCAGGAGTGCGCGGCCACCAGCCGCACGTCCGCCGGGGCGACCCCGAAGGCGTCCGCCACGCTGAGGTAGGGCTCCGGGGCGGGCTTCAGCCGGCGCACCGCGTCTGCGGAGATCACCCGGTCGAACAGGTCCCGGACACCGGCGTTCGTCAGTTGCGCCTCGGCGACCCTCGCGACCGAGTTGGTCAGCGCGACCACTTTCACGTCCTCGGCCCCGAGCTTGCCCAGAGCTTCGGGAACCTCCGGATAACAGGGCAACGAACTCATCCGTCCGACGATGTTCTCGACGGACTCCTCGGTCAGCGGAATTCCCTCGCGCAGTCCGAGCATGCGCAAAGCGCCCCGCTGAGCCGAGCTGAAGTCCACATACGATCCGGAAAGGCCTCCGACAAAGGACAACTGCAGCATGGTGCTGAACCACTGCGTGCGGAAGGTCACGGACCCGAACAACTGACGGAACGGCTCGTCCAGTGTGCGCAGATCGAGCAATGTCTCGTTGACATCGAAGGCGACCACTTTGGTCATGACCGTACCTTTCCCTGTGAAGTGATGAAGACAGCCGATTCTGCGGACACAACACCGCTGCCGCAAGGCGTGGTTGCCATGCGTCACACTTACGTCAGACATTCCGCCGGTCCGCCGCCGTGTGCCGTGTGCCCTATGCCCTATGCCGACCTGTGCGGTTACTCAGCCTGGAGGCGCACCTTCAGGGAGCGGTGGCCGTTTCCGAGAATGCTGGGCACAGGCTCGAGTTCCGTCAGGGGCATGGCAAGCCGGATGTGCGGGAAGCGGTCGAAGAGGCCCGACAGGGCCGTGACGCCCTCGGCTCGTGCCAGTGGCGCGCCGAGGCAGTAGTGAACGCCATGGCCGAATGCCATATGGGACTTGTTCTCCCGGGTGACATCGAATTGGGCCGCGCTCTCCCCATGAATCCTGGGATGGTTGCTCGCCGCACCGAACGAGGGAAGAATCGCGTCGCCCTTACGTATGGTCTCTCCGCCGGACACCTCGATGTCTTCGACCGCGTACCGCATCGGCATGTGGCTGACCGGCGCGGCGAATCGCAGCGCCTCCTCGACCACGTCGTCCCAGGTCGCCCGTCCTTCCCGTACGTGGGCGAGCTGCGCGGGATCGGCCAGGAGCGCGGTGACGGCGGAGTCGATGAGGTTGACCGTCGTCTCGTATCCGGCCGCGACGACCAGCAGCAGGGTGTCGATGAGCTCTCGCTCGGTCAACGCCGTTCCGTCACCCTCGTCGTCGCGCGCGGCGATCAGCACGCTGGTGAGATCGTCACCGGGGACGGCGCGCTTCGCCCGTATGTGCTCTTCCAGCATCGCGTAGACGTCCGCCGTGCTGGCGGTCGCCTCTTCGGGGGTGGAGGTGGTGTCCCAGATCCTGTCGATCGTGGACCGGAACCTGGTCCGCATCGCCTCCGGGACACCCAGCAGATCGCTGATGACCCGGATGGGCAACTGAACGGCGAAGGCGTCCCTGAGGTCGACGATCTCTTCCGCCCGGCGGGCCAGCTCGTCGAGGAGATCTTCGGTGTTCTGCTCGACGGACGGCATGAGCGACGTCATGCGGCGAAGAGCGAAAGCGGGGCTGACCAGACGGCGCAGGCGCCGGTGGTCAGGACCGTATGCGGTGAACATGTTGTCCACCGCCACTTGCAGGTAGAGAGGCCACTTTCCGACGATCTCGCCCGCGATGAACCGGGGCCAGTGCTGCCGCGGGTCCTTCGACACCCGGGGGTCGGTCAGAAGCCGCGCCAGCAGTTCCGGATCGCCCACGGCCCACGCCTGCTCGCCGAGAATATCGACGAGTACCGGCCCCTCCGCGCTGTGCAGTTCGGCCTCTTCCTCCGTGCGGCGCCGAGCCGTGGGATCGAGGACGAAGGGGTTCTTGGACATGGGGCTCCTTGGATTCCTTGGACGGCATGCAGAATCGAGAATGCCGACAGCGACGCGCCGAGTGGCATACGGCGAGATTCTGAGCCAGAGTTGCTGTGTGGATTATCTACTTGAAGTGATGACTGTTCCGGTGAGCGATGTCGACCGGTCGCTGGATTTCTACACTCAGCAGGCCGGTTTCGGATTGGACGTCGATTACCGTCCTGCCGACAATTTCCGCGTCGTACAATTGACGCCGCCGGGTTCCTCCTGCTCGGTACAGATCGGCGTGGGCCTCACCGATGCCGAGCCAGGCTCTGCCCGCGGACTGTGCCTGGTGGTGCGGGACATCGAGACCGCGCGAGCCGAACTGGCCCGGCACGGTGTCGAGATCGGCGACATCCGCCACAAGTCACCCATTGACGAGTGGAAGGGCGGCTGGGCCGCCGGAGTGGATCCGGAGCACACGGACTACGCCAGCTTCGTGGACTTCTCAGACCCTGACGGAAATCTGTGGACGGTGCAGCAACGCGGATTCCGTACGCCGTGACTCGGCCGCAAGTGTCCTAGCGCATCGGTTTCCGCTCGTCCGTCGCACCTGTGGCAGCTATGCCTTGAGATCGGCCTTGTCGAGGAAAGAGCCGATGATTTCGCCGACCTCCTCGCCGGCGCTTTCGAGGAGGAAGTGACCACCGTCAATGAGGTGGACCTCGGCCTCGGGCAGGTCTTCGATGAAGGCGTCCGCCCCGGCGGGACCGAAGATCGGGTCGTTCTTGCCCCAGGCAGCGAGGAACGGCGGCCTGTGTTCACGGAAGTAGGCGTGGACGCGCGGATAGAGGGGCGGATTGGTGGCGTAGTCGCGGAACAGCGCGAGCTGGACGAGGTCGTTGCCGGGCCGGGAGACCAGGTTGTAGTCGTGGTTCCAGGTGTCAGGGCTGACGAGTGTCTCGTCGGGGACACCCGTGACGTACTGCCACTTGATGGCCTCCAGCGTGAGTGCCGTACGAACGGCGGCTTCGGTCTCGGGGGTCTGCGCGCGCTGGTAGTCCCACACGGTCGTCCAGAAGCTCTCGACGAACCCGCTGTCGTACGCGTTGCCGTTCTGGCTGACGATCGCGGTGATCGCCCCGGGATCGTTCAGGGCCAGGCGCCATCCGATGGGGGCTCCGTAGTCCTGGACGTAGAGCGCGTAGCGGGTGACGCCGAGTTGGTCGAGCAGCCCCTTGGTCAGATCGGTCAGCGCGTCGAAGGTGTAGTCGAACCGGTCGGCGGCCGGGGCGTCGGACAGGCCGAAGCCGAGGTGGTCCGGGGCGATCACCCGATACCCGTCGGCCAGCATCGGGATCAGATCGCGGAACATGAACGAGCTGGTCGGAAACCCGTGCAGGAGCACGAGTGCCGGGGCGTCGGCCGGCCCTGCCTCCCGGTAGAAGATCTGCTGCCCTCGCACGGTCGCGTAGCGGTGATGAACGACGCTCATGGCCAACCCCCTTGGTTGCTTTCGGTGGTGCGACTCAACCATGAGGTCACTAACCTGTCAAATGAAAGTTAAGGGTTAGTTTGAAGCGGTCGGTCGGCTACGGCGAGGGGGCGGCCGCGATCGCGGTCGGCAGATCGTGGCCGCCGCCGAATTCGCCTACGCGGAGGCCGACTTGACGATCATCTTTCCGGTGTTGCCGCCGCACAGCAGGGACAGGAACGCCTCCACGATCGATGCGAAGCCCTCCACAACCGTCTCGTCCCGCGCCGGCCGGTCGCTGAGCAGGTGGGGCACCGCGAAGGCGTACAACTCTTCCCGCACCTCGGTGTGGTCGCGGACCAGGAATCCCTCCATGCGCAGGCTTTGCCGACCTGTTGTGTCGGATACGCCGCCCTGGCCGCCGAGCCTGTGCTGCCCACCAGCCGCCCGGCGCCCAGCAGGCGCCCGAAGCGGCGATGGCGGTACCGACACCGCCCGCCGCGCCCGGCCGCCGGAGACGAACAGGGCGTCGCACTCGCGCAGTTGGCCGATGCGGATGAACGCGACGTACGCCGTCAGGCCCGTACCGCCGAGCAGGCTCAGATGCGCGGACAGCGGAATGCCCGGCAGATCGGAAAGCAGGTGTGCCTCTTCGGGGCGGATCACCGCGTGGGTGCACCGGCCTCGGCGGTGAAAGGCCAACGCGCCCTCGGGGAGGGCCGGTTCGCGGGAAGCGACCACGCGGCCGCCGCCCTCCGCGCACTTCTCGGCGAGGACGCGCGCGCTCTGCGCGCGGCGACCGGGGCGAGGGATGTACACACCACCATCGGGCCGGCCGCCTGCGGGATCAGGGGGCTCGGCCCGGCGTGCGTGCGGGCGGCCGCCCGGACCGACACCTTGTTCTGCGAAGTGACGCCGCCCGTCGAACTGCCCGAACCGGTCGCGTCGTTCCGCTCGGCCGACCGCTCCCCCGTAGTGGCCGCGTTCCTCGACACGACCCGGGAACTGTGTGCGACGGTCGGGAAATCCCTCGACCTGCCCCCGGGAGCGGCGAGGCTCTGACACACTCCGAGCCCGGGAAAATCACCGGGGCCAGGCAGCCAGCGCCGTGGTGATGATCGTGTGCAGCCGCTCTCTGCTCACACCGTTGTTCGCCTGGTTCGACAGGCCTTGCCAGAGCGTCTGCACCCAGTCGGTCAGCGCGCCCGCGTCGGTGTCCCCGGGCAGGAGCCCCCCGGCGACGTCGGCCTCGATGCGTTCGCTGAGGATCCGCGCGTGGGCCTCCTGCTGGGTGCGCAGCGCCTCCCGGACGTCGATGGTGTCCGAGCCTCCGGTCATGGCGGCGCTCACGGTCAGACAACCGGTCGGCCGGTCCGCGTCCGTGAACTCGTCGGCGGTCGTACGGAGCAGCCGCTCAACCGCCTCCCGCGCGGTCGGCTCCGCCACCGCCTCGATGTGGAGAGTCGTGTAGCGCTGCGCGTACCCCATGACGGCCTCACGGAACAGCGTCTTCTTGTCGCCGAAGGCCGCGTAGAGGCTGGAGGGAGAGATCCCCATCGCCTCGGTCAGATCGGCGAGCGAGGTGCCGTCGTAGCCCCGGGTCCAGAACAGGTTCGTGGCCGCCACCAGCGCCCGCTCCCGGTCAAAGGCCCTCGGCCTGCCTCGTGTGCGCACACCAGGATGCTACTGGACCTCGGTCGGCGGGGCGGGCTAAGCTCATTTCGGGAACGATCACTACGGAAATGAGGGAGCCGGGTATGGAGTCGCGGACGATCGAACGGGACGGGGTTCGCCTGCACGGGCTGTGGCGGCCGGGGAAGGGAGTTCCGGTCGTCGTGGTACCCGGGGCGATGGCCGACGCCGAGGCGTTCCGGCCCGTGGTCGAAGCCATGGACCTGCCCCATCCGGTGCTGGTGCTCGACCGGCGGGGACGGGCGCCCAGCGGCGACCTCGGGCCTGGGTACGGGATCGACACCGAGGTGGCGGACCTGCTGGCATGGGTCGCCGAGTTCGGACAGACCCGGCTCGCCGGGTGGAGTTACGGCGGCACGATCGCGCTGGAGGCGGCCGCGCGGACCGGTGCCGACGGATCTGCGTCGGGACCGGTGGTGGGACCGGTGGTCGCGTACGAGCCGGTGCTCCCGCCGTTCGGGATGGCCGCCCTGCCGTCGCTCCGCGAGGCGGACCCCGACCGTGCGGTCGAGATCGTGAACATCGACATCTCGCGGTCTCCACGGGAGCGGCTCGAAGCGCTACGGGCGTCGCCGGCGTGGAAGACGCTCCGCCTCCTGGCGATACCGCTGGCGGCGGAACTGACCGCGATCAACGCCTTCCACCCCGACCCGGCCAAGTGGTCCCG
The DNA here is from genome assembly GCF_000818195.1 of Streptomyces sp. 150FB. Classification (GTDB taxonomy): domain Bacteria; phylum Actinomycetota; class Actinomycetes; order Streptomycetales; family Streptomycetaceae; genus Streptomyces. Next base: position 235,181 of record NZ_JTHL01000001.1, read on the forward strand.
CGTAAGGGCGGAACTGATCCTGGGAGAGCACAATCAGGACGCCGAACCGTACGGGTCCGCGTTCAACCGGGTCGTGGACCTCCTTCCGCGATCCCGCACCACCCTGCTGGCACATCAGGGCCACCTCGCCCACGCCGAAGACCCGGTGGCACTCGGCCGGTTGATGGCTGAGCTGCTCGCCCCGGCCGGCCGATAGGCGCCCCCCTTCCGGCGCGACCGGTCAAGCGCCGGGCCTGGGCGGCGGGTTGAACGCCACGATGGCTTCCGTCGTGTAGACGAGGAACGTGAATGTCTCCTGGAAGTAGAGGCGGACACCGGTGTCGTCGTGGGACAGGTAGCCGATCGACACGTCCTGGCCGAGGCGCAGTTCGAAGTCACCGCCCCGGCTGGAGAGCAGAAAGGCCCCGTCGATGGCCGGAGCCCAGATGATGTCGCCGTCCAGGACACGGGCCAAGTGCTCACGGATCGGGTAGCCGTGGTCGGAGGTCTCGGTCACCGCCGTGTAGGCGTCGGCGCTCATCGCCAGCGTGTAGGCACCGTCGACGCCGGCCAGCCGGAGCGCGGAGGCGGCCTGGCTGACGGCGTCCGGATAGTCACGGACGTCCGTGGGCAGGGTGAGTGCCGGGTTCGACGCGCTCGCACGGATGCCCTCGATGCCGGCGGCCGGGTAGCCCTCGAAGATCGCGCGGTCCTCGGCGAAGGCGAGCCGGCGGGCCGCGTCCTTGACGGGCTGCCAGTCCGGGTCCTTGGCGCCGCGCTCGACATCGTCCACCTGCCTGCGGTCGACGGTGAACGGTACGCGCAGTTCGATGACGGGCTGCGAACGGCGTACGTGCGCCTCGATATGCGCCGCGGGCGGCTCGATGGCGTCCAGATGGCCGGTCGGGACGGCGGACAGTTCCGGCCCGGCGGGCGCGGGCATGTCGACGATCCGGCGGCCGGCCACGTGCCGGGTGAACGTACGGCGCGCCTCCTCCTCCAGGTCGGCCCAGGCCTCGGAGGAGATGGGGGCCAGTTCGCGGTGCAGGTTGTTCACGAGGTGGTACTCCTCTTCAGGTCGCCGATCCCGAGGGAACCGTCTCCGGGGATCAAGGGGGTCAGGTTCTCGTCGTGCGCCGCCGGCTCGGGAATCGCGGTCCGGGGCAGGGTCTCGTCCGCGACGCCGGCACCGTTCGTGGAGGCCGGGGGGTCCGGGAGATCGTCGAGGAAGTCCGCCGTCGGCGCGAAGAACAGAGTGCCGGTGACGGCCGTGGAGAAGTCCAGGATGCGGTCGTGACTCACCGGCGGTACGCCGAGGAACATGTTGCGCAGCATCTGCTCGGTGACGTCCGGCGTACGCGAGTAGCCGATGAAGTACGTCCCGAACTCGCCCCTCCCCGGGCTTCCGAACGGCATGTTGTCACGGAGGATCTTGCGTTCCGTGCCGTCGGGGTCGGTGATGGTGTTCAGGGTCACGTGGGAGGCGTCTTCGTCCAGTTCGACATTGGTCGCCTTCCGGCGGCCGATCACTTTCTCCTGCGCCTCGACGGGGAGGGCGTCCCATCCGTTCAGGTCGTGCAGGTACTTCTGGACGATGACATAGCTGCCGCCCGCGAAGTCGGCGTCCTCCTCGCCGATGAGTACCGCGGCGCCCGCGGCGTTCCCGACGGGGTTCTCCGTGCCGTCGACAAAGCCGAGGAGGTCACGGAAGTCCATGTGCTTGAAGCCCTGCACCTCGTCCTGGACGGTGACGAAGGGCCGCAGCCGGTCCATGATCTCGGCTGCCAGCCGGAAACACAGGTCGGAGCGGGTGGCCCGGATGTGGAACAGCAGATCTCCCGGTGTCGCCACCGCGCGGTGTTTGGGGCCTGCGATCTCGCGGAATGGGTGCAGCTCGGCGGGGCGCGGCCCGTCGAAGAGGCGGTCCCAGGCCTCCGAGCCGACCGAGGCCACGCAGCTCAGCTTCCCCTCGGGAGAGCCGAATCCGACCGCCCGCTGAAGCCCCGCCAGGTCTTCCAGCAGATCCCGTACGGCGGACTCGCCTCCGCGGTCGACGGTCACGACCAGGAAACTGGCAGCCGTCGTCAGGGGACTGAGGACCGGCTGTGGTTCGGCGACCTGGGAAGAATCGTCTGTCAATCCGCTCTCCTCCTTCGTGCGTGCGGTTGCACGGTCCGGGCCCTCGGCCACGCGGTCCGGAACGTGCGGCCGGCACTGCCCGATCTTGTGCCTGTCCACCATCGTCCAGATGACGCGGCAGTTGTCGGCGGGCGCGCCGGTCCGGCACGTATCCGCTTCGGCGCGTATCCGCTTCGGCGTGGGCTGCTCGGCGGGGCGCTCCGGTCGCCCTGGTCGCCGCGGTCGCTGTGCCGTTCGCCCTCAGACGCCCGTCGTCGAGCCGGGGCGCACGATCATCAGGACGACCACCACGGACCAGATCAGCGCGAAGACCCCGGACGCCATGCCCAGCCTGGCCAGACCGCTCGCCACCACGCCACCCGCCGCTGCCGGCGCCGCCGCCGGGAGGGTCGCCGCGCTCTCCCCCGGCATCCGCTCGACGCGCAGTACGGTCATGGCAGCCACCTGTCCCGGGAGCAGCACCAGGGCGAGCAGCAGTGCGGCGGCCAGGGTCAGCGCCATCGAGACGATCAGCCACGTATCGCCGAGCACGCCCATTCCGGCCGCCGTGGCGACGCCGAACACCGGTACCGACAGGCCCAGTACGGCGTACACCCTGCTGATCCTGTGCAGCAGTTCGACCGCCGAGGTGTCGGCGCCGTTCGGGCGGCCGCGGTGTTCGAGGGCCAGCCGCGCGTAGCGGGGAAACAGACTGGTCGCGATCGTCACCGGGCCGATGAAGATGATCGCGCCCAGTATGTGTACGGACAACAGCAGCGCGTTCACGGTCGCGGCCCCTGACTCCGTGCCGTCACCGGGAGTTCGGCTCCCGGGAAGTTCGCGGCGACGCGGTCCGCCATGACGACTCCGTCCACATCAGGTAGCGGATGTCCGCTGTCCAGCGGGGATCGGGGCGCACGCAGAGCGAGCAGGCCACCCACCCCGGGAACCACACACAGCCACCGGGCCCGGCGCGACAGTCCGGCGCTGAAGCCGATCGCGATCGTCGCGAGGTACGCCGTTCCGTGCAGCGGCCCGACCAGCGAGGCGAGCCCCGCGTATCCCATCGTCAGCCGGTTGCCGACCAGCACCACCAGGGACACCGTCTCGAACAGCGAGACCCCGCGCAGCCACCGCGGATTTCCCGACACCGCGTTCGACCACTTCTCGTCCTGATCCATCGTCCACACGTCCTCTCCCACGAGGGCCGAATTTCTATCAGCTTGACTGTAACCCAAGCTGATAGATGGCCTCCAGAGACCTCGGGTCCCTTGATCGAGTTGTGCGAAGATGACAGACATGGCAGATGCAGACGAGCCGACGACGCCGGACTCCCTCACACTTCTGCTGGTGACCGCCGGACGGGTGCTGAGCCGCCGGCTCGAAGACGAACTCGCCGCGCTGGACCTCACCTTGCGGCACTACGGCGCGCTGGGGCATCTGTCACACCGGCCGGATCTGTCCTACTCCGACCTCGCCCGCCGGGCCGGCATCACCACCCAGAGCATGCACGCCACGGTGCGCGCGCTGGAGGAGCGCGGTGCCGTACGGCGGAGCCTGCCCGGCCACGGCCATGCGGCCCGCCTGGAGATCACCGACCACGGGCGGGAACTGCTCGCCGCGGTCAGCGAGGCCGCGGCGGGTCTCGACCAGCAACTGCTGGCCCACCTCACCGAGGAACAGCGCAGTGGGCTGCGCGCGGGCCTGCTCGCGCTCGCGCCGCCGTCGACCCAGCGGCCTGGCGGCCGGTAAGCGCGAGGTCAGGCGATTCCCGACGCGTCTTCGAGCAGTTCGTGCTGGAGCGCGCGTGCCAGCCACTGCTGAAAGGCGCTGTGACTCCAGCCGCGCGCACGGACCAGACGGTGATGGACGCCGGGGTCGTTGTAGATGGTGATGACGTCCGCGGCCTGGTCGGCGGTGAGGGAGTCCCCGAGGGCGTCGGCGGCCTGGAGAAGCTCAACAATGCGCCGCGCCCCGTTCAGGCGCTGCTGCTGGATGTCCTGCCACAGTCGCGCCGCGTCCGGTTCGCTGTCGGCGGCCACCCGTACCACTTCGTAGAGGGCGGAGACCCTGGCCATGGCATCGGCGAGGATGCCCGCGTAACGGGCGACTATCTGTGAGCCCTCGGTGAGGCTCCGCATCTGCCGGGAGGCGGGGCGCTCCGCGAGGGAGAGCGGCTCGTCGTCTCCGACGATGGCTTGGTCGTAGGCCGTCTTGAGCAGGGTGAGTTTGCCGCCCGCGGCGGTGAAGACGGTGGAGCGGCTGACGCCGGCAGCCTCCGCGATCGCGTCGATCGACGTGGCCGTGTAGCCCCGAGCCGAGAACAGTTCGGCCGCCGAGGCAAGCACTACTCGCCGGGTTTCCGCGGCGTGCCGGGTTCGGATGTCCGACCGGTAGGCCCTGGTTTTCGGGGGCTCGCTCATCGCTCTCCTCTCCCCCATCTGCCCGAGCACGGTGCCGTGTGTGTCATCCGGCCGCCGGGCCTGAAGTCGCGAACCCAGTCTCGCATCTCGCGGGGTCGAAACGTCGGGCGGCCCTGGAGGCCCGGGAGGGGGCTCGCCCGGGGGCTCAGGCGCATCGTCGATTTGGTCAGACTCCCAGTATGATGTTTTATGATTCATGTAATGCCGGGGAGGGACGGACCCTCGTCGGCGCCTTTCCTCTGGAGGTCTGACCTCATGTACATCCCCACACCGTCCCTGCCCGAGGAGTACGCCGGACGCCGCGTACTGATCACCGGCGGGTCACGCGGCGTAGGCGCCGCCACCGCTCAGCGTCTTCTCGACGCCGGTGCCACAGTCGTCACCAGCGCGCGCAATCGCTCGGAGGACACTCCGAACGGCTCGACGTTCATCGCGGCCGACCTGCGCACCGCGGCAGGCGCGCGGGAGCTGGTCGAAAAAGCCCTGGAGAGCCTCGGCGGTCTCGATGTCCTCGTGAACAACGCGGGCGCGTCCCGCGCTCACTTCGGCGAGATCCCCGACGAGGAGTGGGAGGACTCCCTGGCGATCAACTTCCTCTCGGCCGTACGGGTCACCAACCCGGCCCTCACGGCCCTCAAGGAGGCGGAGCGTGGCTCGATCATCAATGTGACGACCGGCATCACGCGTAATCCCCCCGCCCCCTTGATGCACTACGGCGCCGCCAAGGCCGCGCTGGAAAGCTGGTCGAAGGGGCTGGCGACACAGCTCGCACCGTCCGGTGTCCGGGTCAACACCGTGACGCTCGGCATGGTCGACACCCCCGGCGGCAGTGAGGTCCTGGAGACCGTCGTCGGAGCGATGGGAGGCAGCGCCGAAAAGGCATACGCGAGCGTGCCCCTCGGGCGCGGCGGCGACGCCCGGGACGTCGCCGAGCTCATCGCCTTCCTCGCCTCCGACCGGGCACAGTGGATCGCCGGAGCGAACATCGCCGCCAACGGCGGCGCCTG
>NZ_JTHL01000001.1:240952-256879 GCF_000818195.1 Streptomyces sp. 150FB
GGCCCGCGAGGCGCGAAACGGCCGCCGCCGCCGCGGGACGAAGCCCCGTACGCCCGCCCCGGGTCGTGATGCTTTCGGGGCGGGCCGGGGAGTGGCGTTCAGGCAGTGGGGAGTAGTGACGTTCAGACGGTGACGCCCGGCCGGCGGACCCGGCCGAGTGCGGAGCGGTAGCCGGCGGTCAGCTCGGCGTAGGCGTCCAGCGATTCCTTGGTCATCGCGGGGCCCGCCAGCGCCGGGCTGCCCGTGCCGAACGGTGTGTGTGGCGCGTACTCCATGTCCAGCTCGGCGCGCTTGGCGACCTCCACCCCGCGCAGCTCGGCCAGCACCATGAGCGCGGCCTCGTAGGATCCGCTGGCGGGCCCGGCCGTCCAGATGTTCCCGTCGCGTACGACCTCGCCGCCCTCGACGGGGGTGGCGCCGACCTCGGGCAGGAGATCCATGACGTGGAAGTTCGTCGTGGCACGCCGGCCCTCCAGCAGACCTGCGGCTCCGGCCAGGATGGCGCCGCCGCACACGGCGATGACGTGCTTGGCCCTGCGCGCCGCCTTGCCGAAGAACTCCACGACCTCGGGGTCGCCGAGCACGTCGGGCATGATCGCGCCGACCGCCAGGACGTCGAGCCGGTCCGGGCAGTCGGCGAAGGTCGTGGTCGGCACGGTCGGGAAAACGGGGAATCCGGTGACGGGTTCCAGGTCCTTCCACAGCAGGTGAATGGTGGCTCCGGGCTGGATGCCGAGAACGGTCTGGGGCCCGACGATGTCGCAGAGCATGTAGCCCGGCGAGACGAGGATTCCGATGGTGAGTGGCTCTGACATGGTGACCTCCGGGTGAGTTGGGACGGCCGCTCAGGAGCAGAGGTGCTTGCCGGTGACCGTCGAAAGGTGGTCACCGGAGCACCATCAGCTCAACTGTAAGCCATCCTGATACCGAGGACCGCTTGTCTCCCGATCAGCTCGCGGAGGCCTCCCGGCGGAGGCCGGAAGAGCTGTCGCAGTGGGAGAAGACGTAGCTGGCGAAGGGCAGTTGGCCGGTCCGGGTCAGCGGTCCGCGAGCCACTCGTGTACCGCGAGAGCGGTCGTACGGGCGTAGCCCTCCAGTACGGTGAAGTGGTCGCCGGGCACGGTGACTTCGGAGTGCGGGAGGCTCCAGGCCTCCGGTGGCTCGATGCCGGGCAGTGCGTCCCTGGCCCGTACGTGGAGGGTGGGAGCCGAGAGGGCCGCCGGTTCCCAGCCGGCGTACAGCTCCAGATAGCCCGCCATCGCGGTGAGCCTGTCGGCCTCGACCGAGTCGAACTGGGCCGCCTTGTCGAGCATTCCGGCCGTCATCGCCGAGAGCGCGGGCCCGTCGCCGTGGCGGCTCCCGTCCTCGCGGCTCCCGTCGTCGCAGGGGAAGGTGTCGACCAGGACCACGGCCGCCGGGCGGACGCCCGCGCTCTCCAGGTGGCCGGCCACCGCGTGGGCCACCCAGCCGCCTGCCGAGCGCCCCAGCAGGACGAACGGCTCGTCACCCGCGCAGGCGAGAACCGCGGCCGCCTGCACCGACACAAAGGCGTCGAGCGTGGCCGGCAGCGGCTCCCCCGGGAGGAACCCCGGATGCTGCACCACCGAGACGGGCCGCAGGCCTTGGAGGTCCAGTCCGAAGCGGGTGTACTCATGGGGGCCGGAGAGCGCGCTGAGCGCCGGGAAGCAGATCAGCCGGGGCCCGGGGCCTCCCTCCGCGATCGTCACGGCCCTGGCCGGTGTGCCGAAGGCCTGGGGACTTTCGAAGACTTGGCGGAAGCGGGAGGCCATCGTCAGCAGTGCCATGCCCTCCCACGCCTTGCCGAGCGCGCACGCCGTACGGAAGAGAGCGGACAGCGAGTCGCCGGCCTGCCCGGGCGCCAACGGGGCGTGTTGCGGGGCCTGTTCGGATACCTGTACGGGAATTTCCGCCGAGCCGCCGGGCGTTCCTGGGGCTTCCCGGGACCACAGCTCCTCCAGATGCTCGGCGACCGCACGCGGGGTGGGGTAGTCGAAGAGGAGTGTGGTGGGCAGGGACAGCCCCGTCACGGTCGCGAGGCGGTTGCGCAGCTCGACCGCCGCCAGCGAGTCGAGGCCCAACTCGGCCAGCGGGCGGTCCGGTTCGATCGCCGCCTGTCCCCCGGTGTGGCCGAGCGACGCGGCGGCCTCGGTCCGTACCTCCGCCAGCAGGAGCCCAACGCGCGCCTCGGCGGGTGCGGCGGCGAGCCGTCGACGCGGGCTGTCGTCACCGTCGGGCTCGTCGGCCGCCGCTGCGATCCGCCGGACGGACTCACGGCCCGGTACGCGCGACAGCGGCGCACCCGGCGCCGCCGCGGCGCCGAAGGCGGCATGGTCAAGACGGGCCGCGACCAGGACCGCGTCCGGACCGCCGATCGCGGTGTCGAAGAGCGCGAGGCCCTCCTCGGCGGTCAGCGGGACGAATCCGGCGCGTGCCATGCGGCGCAGGTCCGCGGTCCGCAGATCGGCGGTCATGCCGCCGCTCTGCTGCCACGGTCCCCAGGCCATCGAAGTGCCGGAAAGGCCGAGGTCCCGGCGGTGCCGCGCCAGGGCGTCCAGTACGGAGTTCGCCGCCGCGTAGTTGCCCTGGCCGCCGGAGCCGAACACACCGGCCACCGAGGAGAACAGCGCGAAGACCGCCAGGTCGAGGTCCCTGGTCAGCTCGTGCAGAGCGAGTGCCGCGTCCGCCTTCGGCCGCAGCACACGGTCCAGCCGTTCCGGTGTGAGCGCCGGGATCACACCGTCGTCCAGCACACCGGCGGTGTGCACCACTCCGGTCAGTGGGTGCGCTTCCGGCACGCCCGCCAGCAGCGCCACGAGTGCGGTGCGGTCGGCCACATCGCACGCCGCCACCGTCACCTGCGCACCCAACTCGGCGAGTTCCAAGCACAGTTCGGCGGTGCCGGGCGCGGCGGCGCCGCGTCGTCCGGCGAGGAGCAGATGACGGACACCGTGTGTGACGACAAGGTGGCGGGCGAACAGCACGCCCAGGGAGCCGGAGCCTCCGGTGATCAGGACGGTGCCCTCGGGGTTCAGCCGACGACGGGTGTCCTCATCTGCCGGGGCGACGGGAGCGGGAGCGCGGACCAGCGCGGGAACGTACGCGACACCCTTCCGTACCGCCGTCTGCGGCTCACCGCTCGCCACGACGTGCGTCAACACCTGCCGGGACGCGGGATGTTCGTCCATGTCGATGAGGGCGAAGCGGCCCGGGTTCTCCGTCTGCGCGGAGCGGACCAGTCCCCAGACCGGGGCGTACGCGAGAGCGGCTGTGTTCTCGGCGGTGCCATTGCCGGTGCGTGCGTCCGCGTCCGTCGCTGTGACGATCGCGCCCGAGGTGACGATGACCAGCCGCGAGTCCGCGAGGCTTTCCTCCTTGAGCCAGTCCTGTACGAGCTTCAGGGCCCAGGTGGCCGTGCGGTGCGCCGCCGAGGCGATGTCCGAACCGTCCGTCGCCTCGCTGACCGGCGGACCGGTGGCGACAACGACGGCCGGTGCGGCGGCGCCCGCCGAGGCCGGATCCGCGTACACCGTCGACCGGACGCCGGGCGGCGGGATCAGCTCACGCAGCCGTGGGTCCACCTCGCCCAGGACTCCCCAGACGGGCTGTCCTCCGGCAGCCGGGGACAGCGGATCGGGCAGACGCGTCCAGTCCAGGCGGAACAAGCAGTCGCCGTGCGCGCGGGCAGCCCTCAACTGCTCGCGAGGCAGGGGCCGTAGAGCAAGGGACCGTACGGTGGCGACCAGGCCCCCTGCCTCGTCCGTCAGCTCCAGCGCGGCCCGGCTCTCCCCCGTCGGCGACATCCTTACCCGCAGCCGCCGAGCGCGCGAGGCATGAAGACGCACACCGCTCCAGGCGAACGGCAGGGAAACCGCCGGGTCGCCGGTGTTGTCCGACGCGGCTCCGCCGAGTGTCATGGTGTGCAGTGCGGCGTCCAGGAGGGCGGGGTGCAGGCCGAACAGGCCGGCGTTGGCGTGCTCCTCCCTGGGCAGCGCGACCTCGGCGAAGATGTCGTCGCCGAGGCGCCAGGCGGCTCGCAGGCCTTGGAAGGCCGGTCCGTAATGGAGTCCGCCGCGCGCGAGACGGTCGTACAGACCGTCGGTCCCTGTGTCGGTGTCGGTGTCCTCACCGAGCGGCAGTGCGACGGCACCCGCCGGAGGCCAGACGTTCGGCGTCACCGCGCCGGAAGATCCGGGCCGCGCGGGCAGCTCCTCTGAGCTAAGGACGCCGGAGGCGTGCATGGTCCACGGTCCGTCGTACGCGGACGCGTGTGGCCGGCTGTGGAACACCACGGCCCGTCGGCCCCTCCCGTCCGGGCCCGCCACCTTCACCTGTACTTCGAGGCTTTCGTCCACGGGCAGCGACAGCGGTGCGGTCAGGGTGAGTTCGTCGAGTGTGCCCGCTCCCACCCGGTCGCCGGCGTGGATCGCCAGGTCGACGAACGCCGTCGCCGGCAGGAGCACGGTGCCCATCACCGTATGGTCGGCCAGCCACGGCTGGTCACGCACGGACAGCAGGCCGCTCAGCAGCAGACCGCCGTCGTCCGCCGTGGAGGTGACGGATCGCAGGAACGGGTGGCGCGCGGCATCCGGCGTCGCCCCGGCGGGCGCCTCCGGTCGTGTGTCGGCGTCCAGCCAGTACCGCCGGCGCTGGAACGCGTACGTGGGCAGTGCCGTACGCCGTGCTCCGCGCCCGGCGAAGACCTCTCTCCAGCCGACGGTCACACCGTGCGCGTGGAGTGCCCCCACAGTGGTGAGCAGAGCGTCGGCCTCGGGCCGGGACCCGCGCAGTGTCGGAACCAGCAGAGGTGCGCGGGTGTCGGAAGCGGCGAGGTCGGTGCCTGTATCAGGGGTGCCGGTGTCGGCGAGGCAGTCCTGTGCCATGCCCGTGAGCACACCGTCCGGGCCGAGTTCCACGTAGTGTGTCGCGCCCCGCTGCTTCAGGTACCCCACCGTGTCGGCGAAACGGACCGGCCTGCGTACATGGTCCACCCAGTGGCCGGGCGAACACACCTCGCCGGCCGTGGCCGGCCGGCCCTCCACCGCGGTCACCAGCGGAATCCGTGGCGCGGCGTACGAGAGCCCCTCCGCCACCACCGCGAACTCGGCGAGCATGGGTTCCATACGCGTCGAGTGGAAGGCGTGGCTCACCCTCAACCGCCTTGTCGCACAGCCGCGTTCGTGCCACTGTGCCGCGATGTCCAGGACGGCCGCCTCGTCGCCCGAGACAACGACCGCCCGGGGACCGTTCACTGCCGCGATGCCCACTTCCCGCTCTCTGCCCGCCAGGGACTCGGCGATCTCGTCCTCGCCGGCCCGTACGGAGACCATGGCGCCCCCCGCGGGCAGCGCGCCCATCAGAGCGCCCCGGGCGGCGATCAAGGTGCAGGCGTCCGGCAGCGACAGCACCCCGGCGGCGTGCGCCGCCGCGATCTCGCCGACGGAGTGTCCCGCCACCAGGTCCGGGTGTACACCCCAGGACTCCAGCAGCCGGAACAGGGCGACTTCGAGAGTGAAGAGCGCCGGCTGAGCGAACTCCGTGGTGTGCAGGAGGGCCCCCGCCTCCGATTCCTCAGCGGCGAACACCACGTCCCGAAGCGGTCGCGGCAGCAGCGGGTCCAGCAGCGCGCAACTCTCGTCGAAGGAACGGGCGTACGCGGGGTGGGTCTCGTACAGTTCGCGGCCCATGCCGGCTCGCTGGCTGCCCTGGCCGGTGAAGAGGAAAACGACCGGGCCCCGCTGCCGGGGCACGCCCGTGATCACTCCCGGACGGTGTCGGCCGTCGGCCAACGCATCGAGGGAGGCGAGCAGTTCGTCCCGGTCACCTGCCACCACCACCGCGCGGTGCTCGAAGGCGGTACGGGTGGTGGCCAGGGAGAAGCCGGTGTCCGGCAGGCTCGCCCCGGGGTGCGCCGCCACCTCCTCGTACAGCCGGCGCGCCTGCGCCCGGAGCCCGGCGGCACTTCTGGCGGAGACCGGGAACGGTACAGCGGCCACCGGGGCGTCCCGCGTGGTCGTGGCGCTGTCCTCCCAGGCGGCGGGGGTGACCGTACCGAACGCGAACCCGGAATCCTCCGCGGGTGCCTGTTCCAGCACCAGGTGCGCGTTGGTGCCACTGATCCCGAAGGAGGACACGCCCGCCCGGCGCGGCCGGCCGGTCCTGGGCCACGGCAGCTCCTTGGTCAGCAGTGACACCGCTCCCGCCGACCAGTCCACCCGTGGTGTCGGCTCGTCGGCGTGCAGCGTACGGGGCAGCACCCCGTGTGCCATCGCCTGGACCATCTTCATCACGGCGGCCATACCGGCGGCGGCCTGCGTATGCCCGATGTTCGACTTGACCGAGCCCAGCCACAGCGGCGTTTCGGGCGACCTGTTCTGTCCGTAGACGGCGAGGAACGCCTCCGCCTCGATGACATCGCCCAGTTGGGTGCCGGTGCCGTGCGCCTCGATCGCGTCGATGTCCTCCGGTGTCAGCCGGGCATCGGCCAGCGCCTGCCGGATGACCCGCTGCTGCGCCGGGCCGTGCGGCGCCGTCAGCCCGTTGCTCGCGCCGTCCTGGTTCACCGCCGAGCCGCGCAGTACGGCCAGTACCGGGTATCCGGCCCGGCGCGCCTCCGACAGCCGGCTCACCAGCAGCATTCCCGCGCCCTCGGCCCATCCGGTGCCGTCCGCCGTAGCGCCGAACGCCTTGCACCGGCCGTCGGGGGCCAGCGCGCGCTGTCTGCTGAACTCGACGAAGGAGTTGGGCCCCGACATCACCGTGACACCACCGGCCAGTGCGAGGGAGCACTCGCCCCTGCGCAGCGCCTGGGCCGCGAGGTGCAGCGCGACCAGCGACGACGAGCACGCCGTGTCGACGGTGATCGCCGGACCCTCCAGGCCCAGGGTGTACGCGATACGGCCGGAGGCGACGCTGCCCGCGTTGCCGATGCCGAGGTAGCCCTCCACATGCTCGGGCGTGACCGCGAGACGGCCGGCGTAGTCGCTGTACATGAGCCCCGCGTAGACGCCTGTCGGTGTTCCGCGCAGGGTGCCGGGGTCGATCCCCGCACGCTCCACGGCCTCCCAGGCCACTTCGAGGAGCAGCCGGTGCTGGGGGTCCATCGCGGGCGCCTCGCGCGGCGAGATACCGAAGAACTCCGGGTCGAAGCGATCCACACCGGAGAGGAAGCCGCCCTCGCTTACGTAGGTCTTCCCGGCCCGCCCGGGATCGGGGTCGAACAGCCCGTCCAGGTCCCAGCCCCGGTCGGTGGGGAACGGTGTGATCGCGTCGACTCCGTCGGCGACCAACCGCCACAGGTCCTCGGGGGACTCCACACCGCCGGGAAACCGGCACGCCATCCCGACGATCACCACGGGGTCGTCGTCGGGTCCCGGCTCTCGCCGTTGGGCGGGCGCCGCACCCGTCGGCTCTCCGGCGAACCGCGCCCGGAGGTGCGCTGCCAGCTCGGCCGGGGTGGGGTGATCGAAGGCCGCTGCCTCGGACAGCGGAAGACCGGTCGCCGCCGACAGGCGGTCGCGCAGCGTTGTCGAGGTCAGCGAGTCCAGGCCCAGGTCCCGGAAGGCGAGATCCGGCTCCACCTCGTCGGCGGCGCAGCCGAGTACGGCGGCGACCTCGGCCCGTACGAGAGCCAGCAGATCCGCTTCGCCGTAGCCGACCTGCGGTCTGTCCGGCGCCTCCAGGAGCGTCGACGGCTCGTCGGCGAGCGCGTACCGCTTGGTCTTCCCGGAGGCGGTACGCGGGATCGCGGCCACCTCGTAGAGGTCGGCGGGCACCTTGAACGACGACAGGTGTTCCCGGCAGGCGGCGAGGAGGCGTGTGCGGTCGAGCGATCCGGGCCTCTCCGGGACCAGGTAGGCGACCGGCACTTCGCCGAGTACGTCGTCGGGCCGGCCGACCACGGCGGCGTCCGCGATCCCCGGCAGGGGCAGCAGGACCGCCTCCACCTCGGAGGGGTGGATGTTCTCCCCGGCGCGGATGATCAGTTCGCTGGCGCGGCCGGTGAGGGTGATGTCGCCGGAGGCGTCGATCCTGGCCAGGTCGCCGGTGCGGTACCAGCCGTCGCGCAGGACAGCTTCGGTGTCGTCGGGCCGGTTGTGGTAGCCGACCATGACACCGGGGCCGGCGACCCACAACTCGCCCTCCCCCGTGGCCGTGCCGTCTCCGCTGCCCGTGCCGTCTCCGCTGCCCGTGCCGTCGCCGCTGTCCGTGCCGTCGCCGATGCGTGCCCGGGTGCCGGGCACCACCCGGCCGCACGAGCCGGGCGCCTTGGCGGTCCCCGGCGCCGTCATCGTGACGGCGCCCGCCTCCGTACTGCCGTAGTGCTCCAGGAACGGGACCCGGCAGATCTCCTCGAAGGACCGCTGGAACGCGGGCGTCGCCGCTGCGCCCCCGCTGATGCAGCCACGCAGGGCCGGGGCCCTGAGCCCTTCGCCGCGTACGGCGTCCAGGAGCTTGCCGTACGTCGTCGGCACCCCGGCGAGCAGCGTGCACGGGTCGTCCGTCCGGCGCAGTTCGCCGAGCACGCCCTCGACGGAGAAGCGCGGCAGGATCACCGCGCCGGCACCGATCGCCGTCACCCCGACGAGGCACAGGATCTGCCCCATGGCGTGGTGGAGCGGGAGCGACCAGAGCAGCCGGTCGTCGGCCGACATGCCGAGGACGGAGTGAAAGCCGGACGCCACTGTCGACAGGCGGTTGCGCTGGGTGGAGAGCACGCCCTTGGGCGCGCCGGTGGAGCCGGAGGTGTAGAGCAGCCACGCGACCTCGTCGAGCCCGAGGTCGTCCGGGGCTGGCACGGGCGGTTCGGTGCCGGTCAGGTCCTCGTAGCCGACGGTACGGGCCGTACGGACCACGCCGGCGGTCCCGGTCCCGGTGTCCTCCACCAGAACGACGGTCACGGGACGACGCCGTTCCGGCAGCAGCAGCCCCAGTTGGGCCAGGTGGTCCGCGTCGGTGAAGACGACCCGGGCCCCGCTGTCGTCCAGCATGTGGGCCAACTCGGCGTCGGTGCTCCGGGGATCCACCGGCACGCCGACCGCGCCCGCCCTGGTGACCGCGAGCAGGCTCTCCACCGCTTCGACACGATTGCCGAGAAGGACGGCCGCACGCTCGCCGTGCCGCAGACCGAGCCCGGTCAGATGGCCGGCGAGCCGCCCTGTCCGGAGTTCCAGTTCACGGTACGTCACACGGGAACGGCGGTCCTGGAACGCGGTCTTGGCGCCGAGGGACCGGGCGTTCTCCGTAAGCAGCTCGGGGAGGGGTCTGATCAGGTCTGTGCGTGGGATCACCGGGCTGAACTCTTCCTCTGAACAGTGGGAGTTGATGGTGACACGGCGCAGGACCGAATCCGGCGGATTACGGCCCCCGGCGCGGCCCTTGAGGGATCATGCTCCCCATGAGGGAGATCGTGCTGCAACTCCTGCCGGGCGGACTGCGGTTGCTGTTCGTGGAGGGGTACCGGCCGCCTTCGCTGCGACGGCGCTATGTCGAGGAGTACGAGGCGAGCCTGCGCGCCGGTCACCCCGACTGGTCCGGCGAGCGGATCCACTCGATGGCGAGCCGCTACGTCTCCCCGCCCGGCATCGCTCCGCACAGCGCGGGGCGGCCGTCGACCTGACGCTCGCCGACGCCGACGGGCGCGAGCTGGACCTCGGAACCCGGATGAACGCCGACCCGGAGGAGAGCGCGGGGGCCTGCTGCACCGACGCCGGGAACATCAGCGCCGACGCGCGCGGGAACCGGACCGTGCTTGGTGCGGCGCTGACCGCGGCGGGGCCGGTGAACTACCCCACCGAGTGGTGGCACTGGTCCTTCGGGGACCGCTACTGGGCGCTGGCCACCGGTGCTGCGTACGCGCCGTACGGGCCGCACGAGCCGGCGGGCTGAGAAGCCCAGGGCCCGCGGCTCCGGTCAGGGGGTGTCGCAGTCCCAGTCCCAGTGCGCCGGATCGTCGGCCCGCGGCACGTACACGGCGTGGCCGCCCGGTCCGTACGCGCCTATCTCCGTGACCAGTCCCGCCCCCTCCCGCAACTGCCGCGCCGTCCACCCGGTGACGTCGAGCAGCAGTCCGTCCAGCGGCCCGCCGACCAGCTCCCGGTAGACATGGCCCTGCTGGGGGCCCGGGTCGGGGTCGTCGTGGTCGGCGCCGTACACACGCCGTCGCATCAGCTCATCCATACCGGCAGGATCCCATCCGCCACTGACAATCCCCGTCCCGCGCCGCGTCGAGTGGAGTGACTCGGCTGACCTGGCTCACTCGGGCGCTTCGAGGCCGAGGAGCGCGGCGAGCCTGCGGTACGAGTCGTCCATCGCTTCCCTGTCGTACGTACTCGTCGTCACCAGGAACTCGTCCGCCTCGGCGCGGGCCAGCAACTTGCCGAGCCCGTCGGCCACTTCGTCCTCCGTGCCGTACAAGTGCCCCCGCTGCGCCTCTTCGAAGAGCGTGCGCTCCCGCTCGGTCATCCGCAGGGCGCGGATGGACTCGACCGAGGCGAGCGCGGGGAACTCTCCGCGCGTACGGGAGTACGCGCTCGCCCACGCCTCCGGCAGCAGCAGGTCGTGCGCCTCCTCCGTGGTCGCCCCGACCATGACGGTGCCCGACAGCATCACGTAGGGCCGCTCGCCCCAGGCGGAGGGGCGGAAGTCGCGCCGGTACCCGTCGATCGCGCGCAGCATCGCGTCCTCACCGCGCACGGCCGCGATGACCAGCGGCAGTCCGGCCTCCGCCGCGACCCCGGCGCCCTTGCCGGTGGCGAGGACGAAGGCGGGGATCCGCAAGCCTTCGGCCGGGTGGGCGTGGACCTGGAGGTGTGCCGATCCGGTGGCGGTGAAGTAACCGAGGAGTTCGGTGAGTTGGCCGGGGAAGTCCTCGGCGTCCTGCTTGTCCCTGCCGAGGGCCTTGCGAATGCCGCCGGTGAAGCCGACCGACCGTCCGAGGCCCATGTCGACGCGGCCCGGGAAGAGTGATTCCAGCACGCCGAACTGCTCGGCCACGACGATTGGTTGGTGGTTGGGCAGCATCACACCGCCGGTTCCCACCCGGATCGTCGACGTGGCGGCGGCGACGGCCGCCGCCAGTACGGTGGGCGCCGATCCGGCGACGCCCGGCACGCCGTGGTGTTCGGACACCCAGAAGCGGTGGTAGCCGAACGCCTCGGCGCGGCGCGCGAACCGTACGGTGTCGCGCAGCGCCGAAGGGCCGTCCTGCCCCTGCCGGGTGCGGGAGCGGTCAAGCACGGAGAACGGCACGTTCGCTGCGATGCTCACACTCTCTCCAACAACACGGCCGTACGAAGATTCCCCCGGCCGGGCCACGCCGGAACCGGGGCCATGGCAGGAGCCGGGGCCATGGCCGGGCTCAGCCGTCCGCCTCCGCCGCGAGCTTGTTGCGGCGGACCGAGGACCACAAGGACCAGCCGATCAGCACGACGCCGACCAGCCCGGTGATCAGCTCGCTGATCTGGTACTGGATGGTGATGAGCAGGATCAGGGCCAGCGCGCCGATGGCGTAGTGGGCGCCGTGCTCCAGGTAGACGTAGTCGTCCAGCGTGCCCTTGCGGACCAGGTAGACCGTGAGGGACCTGACGTACATCGCGCCGATCCCGAGGCCCAGTGCCAGCAGCACGATGTCGTTGGTGATCGCGAAGGCTCCGATGACCCCGTCGAAGGAGAACGAGGCGTCCAGGACCTCCAGGTAGAGGAACATGAAGAACGCGGCCTTGCCGGTGAGGGCGACCGCCGAGCCCGCCCCGCCGGGCCTGTCGGGGTTCTCGGCCTCGCGTTCCTCCTCTTCCTCCAGGCGGTTCTCGAAGAAGCTGGAGAGACCGCCGACGATCAGGTACGTGATGAGCCCGGCGACGCCGGCCGTGAGCACCGTCTCCGCCTTGTCGACGTGGGCACCGCTGTGCTGGTGGGCGTGGGTGGCGACGGTTCCCGCCGCGATGAGCAGGACGACCAGCGCGACGATGACCGCGAGCATGTCGACCTTGCCGATCCTCGCCAGCGGGCGTTCCAGCCAGCCCTGCCACTTGATCTCCCGGTCCTCGAAGATGAAGTTCAGGAAGATCATCAGCAGGAACATGCCGCCGAAGGCGGCGATCGAGGGGTGCGCGTCGGTCACGAGCTGCTGGTAGCGGTCCTTGTCGTCCACCGCCAACTGGACGGCCTTCACCGGGCTGATCTTGGCTGTGACCGCCACGATCAGGATGGGGAAGATGAGCCGCATACCGAACACGGCGATCAGCACGCCGATGGTGAGGAAGATCTTCTGCCAGAAGGCGCTCATCTTCTTCAGGATTCCGGCGTTGATCACCGCGTTGTCGAAGGAGAGCGAGACTTCGAGCACCGCGAGGATGGCGACGACCCCCAGCGCGGCCCATCCGTCGTAGAGGATCCCGGCGGCGAGGCCGAGAACGGTGACGGCGAACGCCCACCTGAAGGTCTTCAGAATCACTTACTGCCCCATCATGGTTCTGTTGTTCAAGCACGCCGAGCGTGCTTTCCGCTGTTCCGGCGTGCTTCCGCCGTCCCGGTCGTGGAGTGCCCGCCGGAACCACTACAACGTAAGGGATCGCCGGTGCCGAGGGCTCACCGCATCACCGTTGTCAGCCGTTGTACCGGTCCGGGTCGAAGCCGGTCCGGTCGTTGCGGTTCAGGGCGGTGATCTCGGCCATGTCCTCCTCCGACAGCTCGAAGTCGAACAGCGCGAAATTCTCCTCGACCCGCTCGCGGGTGACCGACTTCGGGAAGACGATGTCGCCGCGCTGCACGTGCCAGCGCAGCGTCACCTGCGCGGGCGTGCGGCCGAGCCGCTCGGCGATCCCCGTGACAACCGGGTCGTCGAGCACCTTGCCCTTGGCGATCGGCGCCCACGCCTCGGTGGCGATGCCGTGCTCCGCGTTGAAGGCCCGTACGTCGTCCTGGGTGAAGTAGGGGTGGATCTCGATCTGGTTCACGGCCGGCACGATCACGCTCTTCTCCCCCAGGCGCCGCAGATGGTGCGGCTGGAAGTTGGAGACCCCGATCGCCTTGACCCGCCCGGACCGGTACATCTCCTCCATCGCGGCCCATGTCTCGGAGAAGTCGCCCACGCCAGGCAGCGGCCAGTGGATGAGGAAGAGGTCCAGGTAGCCGAGTCCCACGTCGTCGAGGGTCCGGTCGAAGGCCCGCAGCGCGTCGTCGTACGCGTGGGCGCTGTCGGCGAGCTTGCTCGTGACGAAGACCTCGTCCCGGTCGACACCGGAGTCACGGACCGCCTGGCCGACCTCCTTCTCGTTGCCGTACCCCTCCGCCGTGTCGATATGGCGGTAGCCGGCCTCCAGGGCGACGAGCGTCGCCGCCCTGGTCTGCTTCGGGGGGATCTGGAACGTTCCGAAGCCGAGCTGCGGGATCGTGACGCCGTTGTTGAGGGTGATGGCGGGTACTGCGGTCATGGTGGTCTCTCCCGGTGTTCCAGTTTCCTGTGGATGTACCGATGACTGCTCCGGGTATCCACTCTGGTGTCAGAGGCCCGCAGGCGCAGCACGGGCATGTGAGGCCCGCCCGCTCTTCCGGGGACGGCGGGCGGCTGACAGACTCCTCCCGTGCCCGACTTCGACATGCTTGTCATCGGATCAGGACCCGGCGGCCAGAAGGCCGCGATCGCCGCCGCCAAGCTCGGCCGCAGGGTCGCCGTCATCGACCGGCCCGACATGGTCGGTGGCGTCTCCATCCACACCGGAACCGTTCCCTCCAAGACGCTGCGCGAGGCGGTGCTCTATCTCACCGGACTCACGCAGCGGGATCTCTACGGCCAGAACTACCGGCTCAAGGAAGAGATCACCGTCGCCGACCTCACGGCCCGCACCCAGCATGTGGTCAACCTGGAAGTCGACGTCATCCGCAATCAGCTCTCCCGGAACCAGGTCACGCTGCTCGCGGGCACCGGACGGTTCGCCGACGAGCACACCGTCGCCGTACGGGACGCGTCCGGCCAGGACCGGCTGCTGACCGCCGAGCACATCGTCATAGCCACCGGCACCCGTCCGGCGCGCCCGGCGAGCGTCGAGTTCGACGACCGTACGGTCATGGACTCCGACAGCGTCATCAACATGGAGAAGGTCCCCCGCTCCATGGTCATCGTGGGCGCCGGGGTGATCGGCATGGAGTACGCGTCGATGTTCGCCGCCCTCGGCAGCAAGATCACGGTGGTCGAACAGCGCGACGGCATGCTGGACTTCTGCGATGCCGAGGTGGTCGAGGCGCTCAAGTACCGGCTGCGCGACCTGGCGGTGACGTTCCGCTTCGGGGAGACGGTCGCCGCCGTCGAGCGGCACGAGCGCGGAACCCTGACCGTGCTGGAGAGCGGGAAGAAGATCGCGGCGGAAGCGGTGATGTACTCGGCGGGACGGCAGGGTCTGACCGACGAACTGGACCTGGACAAGGCCGGGCTCTCCGCCGACAAGCGCGGCAGGATCACGGTCGACGACCATTACCGTACGGCCGTGCCGCACATCTACGCCGTCGGCGACGTCATCGGCTTCCCGGCGCTGGCGGCGACCTCGATGGAACAGGGGCGCGCCGCCGCGTACCACGCGTGCGGCGAGCCGGTGAACGCGATGCACCACCTCCAGCCGATCGGCATCTACACCATCCCCGAGATCAGCTTCATCGGCAGGACCGAGGATCAGCTCACGGACGAGAAGGTGCCGTTCGAGGTCGGGGTCTCGCGCTACCGGGAGCTGGCCAGGGGCCAGATCATCGGGGACGCGCACGGCATGCTGAAGCTGCTGGTGTCGCCGGAGGACCGGCGGCTGCTGGGGGTGCACTGCTTCGGTACGGGCGCCACTGAGCTGATCCACATCGGCCAGTCCGTGATGGGCTGCGGCGGCACCGTCGACTATCTGGTGGACGCGGTGTTCAACTACCCGACGCTCGCGGAGTCCTACAAGGTGGCCGCGCTCGACGTGACGAACAAGATCCGGCAGATCGACCGGATGGACGACTGAGGGAGCGGGGGCGGCAGGGGGGGGCGCGGGGGCTCCGGGGGCGGTCGTCACACCGGGGTCTTCACCAGGGCAGGGGTCTTCACCAGGGCAGGGATCTTCAGCAAGGCAGGGGGTCCTCACGTTCCGGTGCGCAGGGCCGCCACCGCGGCCTTCGCCGCCTTCTCCACCAGGGTGATCCCCGAGCTCATGCTCTTGTTGCCGTCCGAGACCACCGCCAGCAGATAGGTGTGGCCGTCCGCCGTGACCCGGCCGATGCTGTTGATGTCCCAGAGGCCGGTCCTGCTGCGTGGCAGCCAGCCGTTCTTCAGGCCCGCCGCCTTGCCGGCCGCCGACACACCCCAGTCCTGGTCGGCCGATATCCCGCCCATCAGCCCGCGTATGTACGTACGCGAGGCCGCGTTCAGGGCGGAGTGGCCCGAGTGGCCGTCGCCGAACACGGCGCCCAGCAGGACGAGCTGGTCCCCGGCGGTGGTCTGGGTGAGCCCCCAGTGTCCGCCGGTGCCCGCCGTGGTCGCGTCCAGTCCGAGCCTGCGGTTCGCGGCGTCGAGGCCGGGCGCTCCGCCGATCACGCCCCACAGCGCGTCGGCCGACGCGTTGTCGCTGACATGGATCATGGAGGTCGCGTAGGACTTCTCCGACGAGGTGAGGGAGCGGTGCTGGTCCTGCGCGTGCAGCAGCACCGCCGCCAGGATGTCGACCTTGGCGATGCTCGCCGTGTCGTACGTCCGGCCGGCCGGCACCCCGTACCGCGCCCCGCGTCCGTCGCCGGTGTCGAGGACCGCGACCGACACCGACGCCGTACCGGCCTTGTCGATCGAGGCGATCTTCCCGGCCAGGATGCCGTTCGGGTTCGGCGCCGTCCGTACGGACCGCCGGGTGGTCCGCTGGGCGGGCACCGCGCCGGAAGCGGGCGCGGCCGCCT
>NZ_JTHL01000001.1:256922-267941 GCF_000818195.1 Streptomyces sp. 150FB
AGCGGGGAGACGGACGCCGAAGCAGGCGGCTGGGCGGGCGGCAGCGCGGCCTGGGACGGGATCGTGCCGGCGAGCGGTGCGACGGGTGCGGCGGGCGCGCTCGTGTTCGCCTCCACGTCGCTGCCGCTCGCCACGACCCACCCCACGGCGAGGAAAGCGACGGCCGCCGACGTCAGGACGGGCAGCGGGAACGGAGGTTTGTACATATGGGGAGGCTAGGAAGACAAACCGCGACCGGTATAGCCCTTAAGTAAAAAAGTAATGACAAACACGGTCACTCAGCCCCGCGCGTGACCGCCGGGGAAGAAGCGTTCCATCAGGGCGTTGCGGAACACACCGCGCGGATCGAGGCGCGCCATGAGCGCCTCGAAGTCGTCGTAGCGGGGGTACAGCTCGCGCAGCCGCTCCGCCGGCGTGGTGAAGAGCTTGCCCCAGTGCGGCCTGACCCCGAAGGGCGCCAGCGCCTCTTCCATCGCGATCAGTACGGGCGTCACGGCGGCCGTGTCGGGGAACCAGGTGAAGTGGAACGCGACCGAGTCACGCCCGTGGGCGGGGCTCATCCACAGGTCGTCGCCGGCGATCGTACGGATCTCACCGATCTGGAGGACCGGGGCGATACGGTCGGCGATCGCGCTCAGCGCCTCGTACGCGGCAGGGCCGTCCTCGCGTGCGACGAAGTACTCGCTCTGGAGTTCCTCGCCGCTGCTCGGGGTGAATCCGGCCCTGAAGTGCGGCAGCCGGGTGTGCCAGGGACCGGCCACGCCCTGCTGTTCCGTGCAGGTCAGCGGGTCCATGCCGGGCACCGGGTGGCGCGGGCCGTCGGCGGGTACGGCGCCGAGCCACTCGTCGGGGGCCGGGCTCGCCGCGGCGTCCCCGACCCGCTGCTTCAGCCACACCTTGTCGGGATCGCCGGCGCGCCAGCGGGTGAAGACGCTGACGCTGTACGCGGCGGAGAGTACGGCGTCGAAGTGGTCGCTCAGTTCGGTGTGGGCGAGTCCCTCGTACACCCACTGCCTGATCTCGTAGGCCGGTACGAGGTCGAGGGTCATCCGGGTCACGATGCCGGCCGAGCCGAGGGCCACCACGGAGCCGGCGAAGTCCTGGTCCCCCCGGGCGAGGCTGAGGAGCGAGCCGTCGGCCGTGACCAGGTCCAGGGCGCGCACCGCGGTGGCAAGCGAACCGTTGCCGATGCCCGAACCGTGGGTTCCGGTGGCACAGGCCCCGGCGACCGAGATGTGCGGGAGCGAGCCGAGGTTGTGCAGGGCGAGCCCCGCGTCGTGCACCGCGTCGGTGAACTCGGCGAAGCGCAGGCCGCCGGAGACCGTGACCGTACGCGCGTCGCTGTCGACCTCGACGGTTCTCGGCAGCCCGGCCACCGAGACCAGGTCGCCCGTCGTGTCGGCGATGGTGTTGAACGAGTGTCCGCTGCCCAGCGCGCGTACCCCGGTGGAGCCGGCGACGATCTCCTGCACCTGCTCCACGGACGACGGGGTGTGCAGCCGTGCGGCGCCGAAGGTGACGTTGCCGGCCCAGTTCGTCACGGCCTTCCCGCTCGGGGTGGCGGACGGTCGAGACGTGGGATGCACGGTGGTCTCCTTCGCTGCGTACGGGGGGTGCGAGGTTCGGATGCGAGGTTCGCGCCAGAAGTTCGGGCGCGAAGTTCTTCGAGCACTCTGGCATGCCGGGAAAGGGGCGCTTCGCGGGGGTTCCCCGTCCGTGACCACGACTGATGCGAGACTGCGCGCACAGAACGTGGGCACACACGACAGCGAGACCGGCGGCGGGACCGGCAGCGGCGGAAGAACAAGACGGGAAGAGGGTGTCCCCTGTGGCTGAGCGGCTTCCGGTGACCCGGCGGTGGGCGGTCGGCGCGCTCCTGACCATGACGTTCGCGACCGGGCTTGTGGACGCGGTGAGTTATCTGCGTCTCGGCCGGGTCTTTGTGGCCAACATGACGGGAAACGTCGCCTTCCTCGGGTTCTCGGTGGCCCAGGACAACGGGCTGCCGGTGCTGGCCCCGATCGTGGCCATGGGGTCGTTCGTCGTGGGTTCGCTGCTCGGCGGCCAGTTCGGCAGGCTGATGGCGGGCGAGCCGCGCCGCTGGATCGCCGGAGCCTTCGCCTGCCAGGCCCTGATGCTCGCCGTGACGGCCGTACTCATCGGTGCGGGGGTGCTCAGCACCGCGAAGCACCACGCGTTCGTTCTCATCGCGCTGCTGGGCCTGTGCTGCGGTCTCCAGAACGCGACGGTCCGCCGGATGGCTCCCCGGGACCTGACCACGACGGTCCTCACCCAGACCGTGACCGGGCTCGCCGCCGACAGTGTGCTCGGCGCGGGTACGGGCGCGAAACCCCACCGCAGGGTGGGATCCGTGCTGACGATGCTCGCGGGGGCGGCGGTCGGCGCGCTGTTCCTGGAGGTGACGGTGGCGGGTGTGGTCGCCCTGGTCGCCTTCCTGGTGGCCGGCGCCGCGGGCGTCTTCGCGCTGGCGCCCGCGGCGGCCGACGTGTCGCCGCCCGTGTCCGAGGGCTGAGAAGCGGGAACCATGGCGAGGTGTCCCATTCCGGAGTCCCGCCCCTCGCGGTCGACGATCGCGGCAACGCCTTGATCTCCTTCGGACGCGGGGTGGAGGAAACACCGCCGTCCGACGCGCCGTTGCCGGCCGCGCTGGTCGCCCTCCGGCACGCGGACCGCGTCCTCATGGTCTTCGACCGGTACCGCCAGTCGTGGGAGCTGCCCGGCGGGCGCATCGAGGAAGGTGAATCCCCTCGCCGGGCGGCCGGGCGCGAGTTGCTGGAGGAGACAGGCCAGGAGCCCGCCGGACCGCTGTGGTTCGTCGGCTACGCTCGGTTCGTCCTGGCACCCGACCAACGAGCCGAGTACGCCGCCTTGTTCGGGGGCCGGCTCACCGCTGTGCGCGACTTCCGGCCCAACGAGGAGATCGCGGCGATCCGTTGGTGGGATCTCACCGAAACACTTCCCGGCCGCCTTCAGCCCCTGGACGCCCACCTCGCCCGGCTCACCCGCTGACCGGGCCCCGGCCTCCTTGTGGCCCGCCGGTCGCTGCGGCTCAGGGCGCGAGGAGTGTCTCCACGCGCGCCAGCGCCTCACGGATGTTCCCCTCCGACGCGGTCCTCCGGGCCTCCTCGGGAAGCAGCCAGCGCAGCGGCGCCCCCGGCCGCTCCGCGCGGGCCGCCTCCGGTGTGTCCGTCGCCAGTACGTAGCGCAGGTCGGCGTGTTCATGGGCGGGCTCGTCGCCCTTGGCGGGGACGGAGACGACCACCACCTGTACGAGCGAGCTGTCCGGCCACGGCGTCAGGTCGGTGAGTCCGGTCTCTTCGGCGCCCTCGCGCAGCGCGACAACGAGCGGGTCGCTCTCGCCCGGATCGCCGTGGCCGCCGACATGCAGCCACGAGCGCATATGTTCGTGCCAGCGCAGCAGCACCCGCCCGCTGCCCGGGTGGACGATCACCGCCGAGGCCGTCACATGCAGCGGGATCGTGCGCGGCCAGGGGTCGGCGATGTCGCTCACGAGCGCGCGTACGCGGGCCACGTCGGCCGCTTCGGCGGCGTCCCGCGCCGTGTAACCGGAGAGTGCCTCGGCAACGTGCCGGCCCGCCTCGTCCATCGCCGTCGCCATGCTCGAATCACCCATCGCCTCGGGACGCGCGCGGATCAGTCCGCGCGGAACAGCCACCGAGGCTACGGATCAAAACGGCCGTTGTCCTGCGGATTTCGGGGCCTCCGGCCAGGGCGCGCCGGGAGGTTGACGCCAAGAGGTGAACGCATACCACGGGCATCCAACCCCTTGACGCCCATCTGACCCACTAGTTAACTCACGTCTTGAATTAATCATGAAGCAGGGCCTGTTGAGCGATCGCCGCACACGTGTTCCGTCGGCGGTGGACGCACGGCCTGCCCGCTCCACACCTTCCCTCCCCCACATCTGGAAGGCCCCCCACATGAGTTCAGAAGCACGTCATGGCGCACGAACGGGAAAGCGCCGTCTGCTGCGCGGGTCCGCCCTCGCGGTCGGCGCGGCTGTCGTCGCCTCCGGCGCCGCGATGGCGGCGAACGCGAACGCGGCCACCGGTGACCAGCGTCCGGCGGCGGCGCCCGGCGCCGTGGCCCCGTACATCTACAACGGCTGGGGCAACCCGCCGGACCCCACCGAGGTCATGAAGGCGACCGGGGTCAACCGGTTCACGATGGCGTTCGTCCTCGACGCCGGCGGCTGCGACCCCCGGTGGGACGGCAGCCGTCCGCTCACCGGCGGCGTCGACCAGCAGACCGTCGACGCGGTGCGCGGCGCCGGCGGTGACATCGTCCCGTCCTTCGGCGGCGCGAGCGGCAACAAGCTGGAACAGTCCTGCGCGGACGCGGGCGCGCTGGCCGGCGCCTACCAGAAGGTCATCGACGCCTACGGTCTGAAGGCGATCGACATCGACATCGAGGGCGACGCCTACAACGACCCGGCGACGCAGCAGAAGACCATCGACGCGCTGAAGCAGGTCAAGGCCGACAACGCGGGCCTGGTCACCTATGTCACCTTCCCCAGCGACCAGTCGGGCCCCGACGACAGCATGATCGGGCGCGCGGCCGACTCCGGTCTTGAGGTCGACGGCTGGACGATCATGCCGTTCGACTTCGGCGGAGCCGGCAAGAACATGGCCGATCTGACCGAGCAGGCGACCGACGGGCTCAAGAACGCCGTCAAGGGCGCGTACGGCTACAGCGACGAGGACGCGTACGCGCACAGCGGGATCTCCTCCATGAACGGCATCACCGACGTCAACGAGACGGTGACGACGGACGACTTCACGGCCATCACGGCGTACGCGCAGCAGCACCACCTGGCACGGCTCTCCTTCTGGTCGGTCAACCGCGACCGGCCGTGCCCGGGTGCGTACCCCAACGACGACACCTGCTCCGGGGTGGACCAGGAGCCGTGGCAGTTCAGCAAGATCATCGCCGGGTTCACGGGCTGAGCCGACCGACAAGGAGGAGGAGAGAAGGCGAACTCGTGAACCTGAACCCGAAAAGCACCGAAGCGGCGGCCCCCGGCCACCGCGCACGCAGGCGGGGCCGCGTACCGGCCGTCGCCGCCGCCGTGGTCCTGCTGGTGTCCGGCGCCGTGGTGGCGCAGAACGCCATGGCGGGACCGGCCGACAGCGCGGCACGGGCGAGCGCGGCACCGGCCGCGAAAGCCCGTATCGGCAAGGCCTTCACCGACCCGTCGGCCGACGCGCCCGACCTCGGCCCGAACGTCGACGTCTTCGACCCGTCGATGTCGAAGGACGACATCCAGGGACGGCTCGACGAGGTCTTCAAGCAGCAGGAGACCAACCAGTTCGGCGAGGAGCGCCACGCGGAGCTGTTCAAGCCGGGCTCGTACGACGCGAACGCCAACGTCGGCTTCTACACGGAGGTCGCCGGGCTCGGCCTCTCGCCGGACGACACGAACATCAACGGCGCCGTGCACGCCGAGGCCGACTGGTTCCCGCCGCAGAACGCCACCCAGAACTTCTGGCGTGACGCGGAGAATCTGGCGGTGACACCGACCGGCGGCGCCGACCGCTGGGCCGTCTCGCAGGCCGCGCCGTACCGCAGGATGCACCTCAAGGGCGACCTGGCGCTCGACGACGGCGGCTGGGCGAGCGGCGGGCTGCTGGCCGACAGCAAGATCGACGGCCAGGTCAACTCCGGGACGCAGCAGCAGTGGCTGTCCCGGAACACCGAGTGGGGCGGCTGGACGGGCTCCAACTGGAACATGGTCTTCGTCGGGGCGCGGAACGCGCCGACGGGGAACTTCCCGAATCCGCCGTACACCACGGTCGACCAGACGCCGGTCTCCCGCGAGAAGCCGTTCCTGTACATCGACGACGCGGGCGCGTACAAGGTGTTCGTACCCGCCGTACGGAAGAACTCGACCGGCACATCCTGGTCGAACGGCGCCCCCGAGGGCACGTCCCTGCCGATCGCCGACTTCTACATCGCCAAGCCTGGCGCCACCGCCGCCGACATGAACGCGGCGCTGGCCGACGGCAAGAACCTGCTCGTCACGCCCGGGGTCTACCACCTCGACCAGACGCTGAAGGTGACCAGGCCCGACACCGTCGTCCTCGGTCTCGGCCTCGCGACCCTGACACCCGACAACGGCGTCAGCGCCATGTCGGTGGCCGACGTCGACGGCGTACAGCTCGCGGGTCTGCTCATCGACGCGGGTACGCAGAACTCGGCGACGCTGATGGAGGTCGGCCTCGACGGCGCGAGCGCGAGCCACGCCGGCGACCCGACGGCGCTGCACGACGTGTTCTTCCGGATCGGCGGCGAGCATGTCGGCAAGGCGTCGAAGAGCCTGGTCGTCAACAGCTCGGACGTCATCGGCGACCACCTGTGGATCTGGCGTGCCGACCACGGCGACGGGGTGGGCTGGGACCAGAACACGGCGGCGAACGGGCTGACCGTGAACGGCGACGACGTCACGATGTACGGGCTCTTCGTCGAGCACTTCCAGCAGGACCAGACCGTATGGAACGGCGAGGGCGGCCGGACGTACTTCTACCAGAACGAGATGCCGTACGACCCGCCGGACCAGGCCTCCTGGATGAACGGCGACACCAAGGGCTACGCCGCGTACAAGGTGGCGGACTCGGTGACGTCCCACGAGGCGTGGGGGCTGGGCAGTTACTGCTTCTTCAGCACCAACCCGGCGGTGGTCGCTGAGCATTCGTTCGAGGTGCCCGACACCCCTGGCGTGAAGTTCCACGACATGGTCTCGGTGTCGCTGGGCGGGACCGGCACCATCAGCCATGTCATCAACGGCACGGGAGGACCGGCGGACAAGACGAACCAGGTCGCGAACGTCGTCAACTACCCCTGAGAGACAGCCCTGTTGAACGGGCCACAGGTCGGGGGCGGGCCCCCGGGACCCTCCGCGGAGTCCTGGGGGCCCGCCCGTGTGCCCGCCCGTGTAGTGGGGCGCCTATGATCGATAGTTGGCATGGACACCATTTCTGTATGGGGATTCGTCGCGCTGGCGGTGGCGGCGACGCTCGTCGGCTTCTCGAAGACAGCCGTGAGCGGCGCCAACACGGTCAGC
Source organism: Streptomyces sp. 150FB (assembly GCF_000818195.1). Taxonomy (GTDB): domain Bacteria; phylum Actinomycetota; class Actinomycetes; order Streptomycetales; family Streptomycetaceae; genus Streptomyces. Next base: position 264,025 of record NZ_JTHL01000001.1, read on the forward strand.
CTCGCCGTCTTCGCCGCCGTACTCCCCGCCCGTGAGTCGACGGGCGTGCTGCTGCCCGTCCTGATCGTCGGCGATGTGCTCGCCGTGCTCACCTACCGGCGGCACGCGCACTGGCCGACGCTGTGGCGGCTGTTCCCCGCGGTCGCCGTCGGGGTCCTGGCGGGGACCGCTTTCCTGCTGCTGGCCGACGACGACGCCGTACGCACGTCCATCGGCGCGATTCTGCTGCTGATGGCCGGGGTCACCGTGTGGCGGCGCCGGAGCACCATCCGGAGGGAGAAGCAGGCCGAGGCCGCTGAAGCGACAGAGCCCCCGGAGACGCGGCAAGCGGCGGACGGGGAGAGCGCGGCGACGGACGGGCCGGAGGGTACGCGGTCGCAGGCCGGCCGGATCAAGGCGCGTCTCTACGGGGTGCTCGGCGGCTTCACCACGATGGTCGCCAACGCGGGCGGCCCCGTCATGTCGCTGTACCTGCTGTCCGCGGGCTTCCAGAAGCTGGGCTTCCTCGGCACCTCCGCGTGGTTCTTCCTGATCGTCAACACGACCAAGGTGCCTTTCAGCGTGGGCCTGGGCCTGATCGACGGGCGCTCGCTGCTGCTGGACGCGGCGCTGGCGCTGTTCGTCATACCCGGCGCGTTCATCGGCAAGGCCTGTGTGAACCGCATCAATCAGCGTCTCTTCGAACGCCTGGTGATCGCGGCGACGGTGCTGGGAGGCGCCGAACTGCTGCTGCGCTGAGCACTACGGGAGGGCGGCAGAGCGGGCCTGCCGGGCGGAAGTTGAGATTCCGTCACAAGTGTGACCGTGATGTCCTCATGTGTCCGAGCGGTGCAACCTCCGCGGTGGGTCGCGTGTCACTTCAGAGACCTGTTCGGACACCTGTCGAAGAAGAAACAGAAACGGGGATCTCTCTGATGCACACGCACTCCATCCTCTCCGCCTCCGCCGCTGCCGCCGTCGCGGTCGTGCTGGCCACCTCCGGCGCCTCAGCCGTACCGGCACGGGCCGCTGCCCTGTCCGACTGCCGCGCCGGGTCGGTGACCGCGTCGGCCGCGCCGTCGCCCGTCGCCGACTCCGTCCGTATCCGCGTCACCAACCGGACCGGCAGAGCCTGCGTCGTCGACCAGATCCCGACGGTCACCTTCGGGGACCTGGACGGCGCCGCGCAGCCCGTGCCGTGGTGGACCGAGAGCGCCCCGTACACGCTCACCGCGCACGGCTCCGCGTACGCCGCCCTGCGCACCATCGGCCCCGCCGCCGATGACTCCCGTACGGTCTCCTACCTCACCGTCTCGGGCGCCGGGACGCCCGAGGCCGGGGTCCGCTTCAGCGCGGCGTCCGTCGGTGCGCCCGGCGGCATCAGGGTCTGGGAGCCGATCACCACCCTGTGGCAGGCGAGCGGCGCCGCGGCGGACGCGGCGCTCGCCGACGCGGTCGGCTGACCTCGCCGATGACCTCCCTGCCGCTCCGGGGGACTGTCCACTTCCACCCCGGGAAGAGACGGGTTGGGGGCCTGGCAGAGTAGAGGCACCAGGCAGGCAGCAGGGCGTCGGACAGGGTGGAGTCGCAGTGAGCGGTGTGGAGCAGGACAAGACCGATTCGCAAACGGTGGCCGGGGCACCCTGCTGGGTGACTCTGCTCTCCCGCGAACTCTCCGCCACCCAGGCGTTCTACGCCGACGTCCTGGGCTGGACGTACCGGGCCGCCGGTCTCGGCGACGACTTCCGGGTCGCCCTGACCGACGGGTCGCCGGTGGCGGGCATCGGCGCGCTCGCTTCCTCGCTCCAGGTCGCCGTCTCCTGGACGCCGTACTTCGCGGTCTCCGACGTCGACGAGGCGGCGGCCAGGATCAGGGAGCGCGGCGCGACCGTCGCCGTGGGGCCGCTGGCCTTCCACACCGGCCGCGCGGCGCTCGCCACCGATCCCGACGGGGCGGCCTTCGGGATCTGGGAGGGCGCGGTGCGCTCCGACTGGACGGTGGGTCGGGGCAGCGCGCCTGCCTGGCTGGAGCTGCGGACGCGCGACGCCGCGCAGGCCGCCAGGTTCTACGGACAGGTCCTCGGCTGGGCGCCCGAGGCCGAGGGCGATTTCACCCTCGAACACAAGGAGGACCACTCGGTGCTGCGGCAGGACGGCCATGTGCTGGCCAAGATCCGCGGCGGCGGTGTCCAGGCCACCCCGGACCCGCAGATCCGGCCCCGCTGGCACGTCTACTTCCGGGTGCCGGAGGTGACCGGGGCCGTGGAGGCGGCGGTGCGCGGCGGCGGCAAGCTGATCTCGCCGCCGGAGCCGTCGTCCACGCTGCCGGCCGCGGCGGAGTCGACCGTACGGGAAGCCACGCTGCGCGACCCGGACGGCGCCCTGTTCACCGTCACGTCGGGCTGACTTCTGGTCGTGGCGGCCCGGGCCGCCACGACCCATCACCTCACCGGGGCTGTCACGGGCGGCCCAGCGCCCATCCCGCGACATCGGCGAGGCGCCCGCGCCAGATCGGCAGTTCGACGGCGGCACCGACCCCGCCCGTCGCGAGGGTGACGTTGCGCAGATGGATCCAGCGGGGAAGGTGGTGCGCCCCGGGCCGGCCGGTCAGTTCGTCGACCGCCTGGTCCACGGTCTCGGGGAACCGTGACAGCAGACCGGAGCTGACGCTCTCCACCTGGCGCATGCTCTGCGCCCAGTCCGCCTTCCACGCCTCGCCGGCGATCAGATCGCCGTGCACCACTCCCCCGGGCACGTTCAGAGTGATCGGCAGCGAGGACCGCTGGTCCTCCTCCAGCAGCCGGATGAGCATCTGGAGCTGGATGTCGGGCACCGGTTCCGTGAGGGTGGGTGCCGGGTCCTGGGCCGTCGTCCGCTCGGCGGAGTCGTTCATCTGATCCACGCTTCCCTGTCGTTCTTGGTGTTGCTCTTGGTGTGGTTCTTGGCGTTGGTTCTTGGCGTTGGTTCTTGGCGTTGGTTCTTGGCCGACCTGGCTGTGCTGCCGTCTGATCACGCTCTGCCCCCGCAGCGCCGAAAGAGTCTCTTTTCCGCCCGTCGGCGAACAGCGGAGCAGGGACAGGTGACCCGAACGGGTGATCGGGCACCGGTGAGGCTCCCAGGAGGCGGGGAACGGCCGACGGCCCCGGCCACGCGCGGACACGGCGCTCCTGCTGATGCCCGGTGTTCCCACCCGGGGAATGCTGGCATTCCCCGGGGACGACCGGGCCGCGCCCACGTGACGAGAGGACTGCCGCGATGCGTATCTTCCTGGCCGGAGCCACCGGCGTCATCGGCCGCCGGCTGCTGCCGCTGCTGATCGAGCACGGGCACGACGTCACCGCGCTGACGCGGCGCACCACCGACGCCGAGCAACTGCGCGCCCGGGGCGCCGAGGTGGCGGTGGCGGACGCGTACGACCCCGAGGCGCTCGCCCGTGCCGTCAGGCACGCGGCGCCCGACGTCGTGATGCACCAGCTCACCGACCTCGCGAACGGCAGCAGCGAGGCCACCGCGGTCATGCGCAGGACCGGCACCCGCAATCTGACGGATGCCGCCGTGGCCGCGGGCGTGCGCAGGATCGTGGCGCAGAGCATCGCGTGGGCGTACGAGGGCGGGGGCGCGCCCGCGAGCGAGCTGACGCCGCTCGACCTCGACGCCGAGGGGCCGAGGTCGACGACCGTACGGGGAGTCTCGGTGCTGGAGGAGACGGTGCAGGAGGTGCCCGAGTGGGTCGCGCTGCGGTACGGGGTGCTCTACGGGCCCGGTACGTGGTACACGACCGCGGCGCTGATGGCCGAGAAGGCGCTCGCCGGCGAGCTGACCGCCGACGGCGACATCACCAGCTTCGTCCATGTCGACGATGCCGTCGGCGCCGCCGTGAGCGCCCTGGAGTGGCCCTCCGGTCCGGTGAACATCTGCGACGACGAGCCGGCGGCGGG
>NZ_JTHL01000001.1:268222-272370 GCF_000818195.1 Streptomyces sp. 150FB
GGGAGGGGTTCGCGACGGCCCTGGCCCTGTCCGGCCCGTAGCCCCGGCCGACAGGTCCGGCGCGCGACAACCGCAGCGCCGCCCGACAAAAAAATAGTAATTAATATTGAGCCGGTCCGTTTTGCCTCTTGTCCCCCGGGTGAACGCAGTGCACTGTCCTGCTGACAACGATGTCATTTCTTCGCAGTGATCGGAGTGCTGGCCATGAGTCAGGAACCCTCTACGGTGTCGCGTCGCTCGTTCTTGTCGGCGAACGCCGTACTGCTGGCCGGATTCAGCCTCGGCGCCGCCGGGCTGACGACCGTCCCCGCGTACGCGGCCGGCCGGAAGCCCGCAGCGGGCGCTCCGGAGGATCTGGCGCTCTACCGCCCGGTCGCTGTCTCCTCGACCGACTACGCGCCCACCCCCGCCGAATTCGTCGTGGACAGGCTGGCGCTGACGGGTGTGAAGGGCAGCGGCTGGCGGGCCGCACAGGGCGACAACCAGTGGATCTCGGTCGATCTCCAGGCCCCGTGCCGGATCGAGTCGGTGACGCTGGTCTTCGAGGCGAAGGACGGCGACCCGACGTTCGTCCCCTCGACCGGCGGCCAGCCGCGCTCGGACACGGTCGGTACGGAGATCCTCTCCAGCGCGGCCGTCGCGTTCACCATCGACGTGTCGGACGACGGGAAGACCTGGCGGACCGTGCACTCCACGACGTCGGGTACGGGCGGCGAGACCGCGATCCCGCTGTCCGAACCTGCGGTGGCCCGCTGGGTCCGGCTCTCGGCGACCAAGCGCTCCAACGGCAATCCGCTCGGCCTCAACAGCTTCCAGGTGTACGGCACCAGCGAGCACGAGCGGCCCCAGGCGCGCGGCTGGACGAGCTGGAAGGGCCGCGACGGCGCCGCGCCCGCGCTCTCCGTGAGCGACGACGGGACCGTACCCCTGGAGTCCGGCTGGGACCTGACGATGGACGACTTCGCCGGGACCGCCGACGGCGCCGCGCTCTCGGGTCCTTCGGTGGACACCGGCGAGTGGCTGCCCGCCACGGTGCCGGGGACCGTCCTCGCGACGCTCGTCGAGCAGGGGCACTTCCCGGACCCGGTGTCCGGGTTCAACAACATGCGCATCCCCGAGGCGCTTTCGAGGCACTCGTGGTGGTACCGCCGGGCGTTCGCGCTGCCGGGCGGCTTCGAGGCGGGCGCCGGACGGCACGTCTGGCTGGAGTTCGACGGCATCAACCACCACGCCGACATCTGGATCAACGGCGCGAAGGCCGGCGAACTCACCTCGCCCTTCGCCAGGACCGCCCTCGACATCGCGGAACACCTGCTCCCCGGCGGGAAGGAGCAGGTCCTCGCCGTCGGCATCACGCCGATGCCGCACCCCGGGAGCCCGGCCGACAAGGGCCCCGACGGGAACGCCTTCGTACAGTCGGCGAAGATCTACCTCGACTCCCCCACCTATCTGGCGGTGTCGGGCTGGGACTGGATTCCCGCGATACGCGACCGGGTGTCCGGGATCTGGAACCACGTACGCCTCAGGTCCACCGGCGACGCCGTGATCGGTGACGCCCGGGTCGTCTCCAAGCTGCCGGACTCGCCCGACACCTCCCGCGCCGAGGTGACCATCACCGTCCCCGTGCGCAACGCCGGTTCCGTGACGCGCTCCGTCACCGTGGACGCCGCCTTCGGGAAGGTGAAGGTCAGCCGGAAGGTGAGTGTCGGCGCCGGGGAGAGCACCGAGGTGTCGTTCGCTCCGGCGGACTTCCCCCAGCTCGAGCTGCGCGATCCCGAGCTGTGGTGGCCGAACGGCTACGGCGACCCGTACCTGTACGACCTGACCATGACCGCCACGGTCTCGGGCGCCCTGAGCGACCGGCGCTCGGTGCGCTTCGGGATCAGGGAGTTCACGTACACGCACGAGCAGCCCGTCGTCTTCCCGCCCGGGCAGGACTTCTTCCGGCAGACCGTGAACGTCGGCGCGCGCCAGGCCCGTTACGTACGCGTGCTGGGCGGCCGGAGGGCCACCGGGTGGGGCATCTCCATGTGGGGCCTGACCGTGGCGGCCTCCTCGGCGCCCGGCACGGACCTCGCGCTGCACAGGACGGTCACGTCCTCGTCCGTCGACGACCCGGGGAACAAGCCGGAGAACGCGGTCGACGGAGACGCCACCACCCGCTGGTCGTCGGCGTACAACGACGGCGAGTGGATCCAGGTCGACCTCGGCGGTCCGGTCTCCTTCGACACCGTCGCGATCGACTGGCAGGAGGCGTACGCGGCCGACTTCACCGTGCAGGTGTCCGACGACGCGAAGACCTGGACGGACGCCAAGGAGGTCTCCAACGCGACGACCCCGCTGAAGATCATCGTCAACGGTGTGCCGGTCTTCTGCCGGGGCGGCAACTGGGGCTGGGACGAGCTGCTGCGCCGGATGCCGGCCGAGCGGATGAACGCGGTCATCCGGATGCACCGCGACATGAACTTCACGATGATCAGGAACTGGATCGGATCGTCCAACCGCGAGGAGTTCTTCGCCGCCTGTGACGAGAACGGCATCCTCGTGTGGAACGACTTCTGGGAGGCCGGGCCCTTCCTCGACGAGATCCCGGACTACGTGGACATCGCCCGCGACACGATCCGCCGCTTCCGTACGCATCCGTGCATCGCCGTCTGGTGCGCGGCCAACGAGGAGAATCCGCCGCAGACGATCGGCGCGGGCCTGCTCAAGGCCATCACCGAGGAGGACGACGAGATCTTCTATCTCGCGAACTCCGCCGACGGCACGGTCTCCGGCCACGGCCCGTACTACTACGTCGAGCCGGAGGCGTACTTCGACAAGAAGACCTACGACACCGGCAACTTCGGCTTCCACACCGAGATCGGCATCCCCACCGTCTCCGTCACCGAGTCCATGAAGAACCTCGTCGGGGACGCGCAGGAGTGGCCGATCGGCGACGTCTGGTTCAACCACGACTGGTCGGCCAACGGCAACCAGCGCCCCGCCGCGTACAAGGACGCCATCGACGCCCGGCTCGGTGAGTCCTCAAGCCTCGACGAGTTCAGCCGCAAGGCGCAGTTCATCAACTACGAGAACGTGCGCGCGATGTTCGAGGCGTGGAACCAGAACCTGTGGAACGACGCGCGGGCGCTGCTGCTGTGGATGTCCCACCCGGCGTGGCACAGCACGGTCTGGCAGACGTACGACTACGACATGGACGTCAACGGTACGTACTACGGCGCCCGCAAGGGCTGCGAGCCCGTCCACGTCCAGGCGAGCCGCGCCGACTGGCGGGTCGTGGTGGCCAACCACACCACGAGGACGCTGAAGGGCGTCACCGTCACCGCGCGCCTCCACGACCTGGACGGCAAGGCGCTGGGCGACCCCGTGCGGCAGACGACGGACGCGGGCCCCTCGTCGTCGGTGGAGCTGTTCACCGCCGGCTGGACGGACGCGCTGCCCGCGCTGCATCTGCTGCGGCTGGTGGCGACCGGCGCCGACGGCACGGTGCTGTCGGAGAACACGTACTGGCGCTACCGCACGGCCGGCGACATGAAGGCGCTCAACACCCTGCGCGAGACCCGGGTCTCGGTGGGGCTCGGCCGTACCGTACGCGAGGGCACCCGGCGTTCGCTGAAGGTGACCGTGCACAACACCGGTTCGGCGGTCGCCGCCATGGTGCGGCTGGGGCTGCGCGACAAGGTCTCCGACCAGCGGGTGCTGCCCACGCTGTACGAGGACAACTACCTGTGGCTGCTGCCCGACGAGAAGCGTGAGATCACCCTGTCCTGGGAGGCGGACGCGCTCGGCTCGGGGCGGCCCCTGGTCACGCTGGAAGGGCACAACGTGACAGCCACCCGGACCTCCTGAGGGACCGGGGCGCCCGGCCGTACCCCCAGCCGTACCCCCGCCGGGGGGCGGCCGGGGCGCGGCTGTCACAGAATCGGGTTCCGATCGGTCTTGAGGGTGAACGAAAGGACCGGACATGAATCCGACAACACCGCCCAGGACCGTTCTCGTCACCGGCGCTACGGGCGCCCTCGGGACACCGACCGTCGGCGCCCTGCGCGCGGCGGGCCACGACGTACGCTCCCTCAGCCGCCGCCGGGCCCCCGGGCTGCTGACCGGCGACCTGCTCAGCGGGGCGGGCGTGCCCGAGGCGGTCG
>NZ_JTHL01000001.1:272395-304884 GCF_000818195.1 Streptomyces sp. 150FB
CAGCGGGGCGGGCGTGCCCGAGGCGGTCGCCGGCGCCGACACGGTGGTGCACCTCGCGACGACCCGGGGCCACGGGGACGTGGCGGCGACCAGGAATCTGCTGGCAGCGGCCCGTGAGGCGGGGGTGGCGCATCTGGTGCTGATCTCGATCGTGGGGATCGAGTCCATCCCGATGGGGTACTACCGCGACAAGGTGACCGTCGAGGGCTTGGTGGCGGAGTCGGGGCTGCCGTACACGGTGCTGCGGGCGACCCAGTTCCACTCGCTCGTCGACGAGATCCTGGCCGCGCAGCGCTTCTCCCCGGTCCTCCTCGCGCCTGGTTTCGCCCTTCAGCCCATCGCCGTGGAGGATGTCGCCGGGCGTCTCACCGAGCTGACCGGATCCGGTCCCTCCGGCCGGGTGCCGGACATCGGCGGGCCGCAGCGGCGCGCTGTGGGTGATCTGGCGGCGGCGTGGCGACGGGCCAAGGGGTCGCGACGTCCGGTTCTGCCGCTGAAGCTGCCGGGAAAGGCGTTCGCCGGGTTCGCGGCGGGGCACGCGCTGGTGCCGGGGCCCGCGTACGGGCACCGCACCTTCGAGGACCATATGGCCGCGCGGTACGGAGCCGGGCGGAACGGGGCCGCGCGACAGGGGGCCGAATGAGTCAGGCCGGGCGCACCGGGCCCATGCCCTCGACCTCGAAGCTGATCTCGTCCTCGTAACACCACCACCAGGCCTCGCCCGGCTCGTAGGAGCGGATGAGCGGGTGCCCGGTCGCCTTGTAGTGCGCGGTGGCGTGTGCGTTCTTCGAGGAGTCGCAGCATCCGATGTGCCCGCACGTCTGGCATTCCCGCAGGTGGACCCAGGTGTCCCCGACTGCGACGCACTCCGTACAACTGTCCGGGCTGTCGGGGGTCACCGGTTCCACGTCCGCGAGGTGGGCGCAGATGAGCTGGGTCGTCCGTTCCGTGTCGTCTCCCATGGAGCTGCCGCCCGTCCGGCCGCTTCGGCCATTTCGAGTCATCGCCTTTTCACGCTACGGCCGCTTTCCGGACACCGCCAGCAGAGCGGGAACCGGCGGCAGCCCAAAAGCGTCTTGACAGCGGTCCGACAACGGGCAAGCCTGGACATTCGGTCATCGATCGAGGCCGGCGGGGGATTCGGGGGGATCATCGTGACAAACACGCGTACACGCAGGTCGGGGAGGGGTGCGGCGGTCGGCACGGCGCTGGTGGTGCTGCTGCCGCTGGGGCTCACGGCGTGCGGCACGGGGGGTGACGACGGGAAGGACGGCGCCGGTACGCCGAGCGCGGTCGGTTCGCCCACCCCGAGCCCGTCGCCGACCGTCGATCCGGCCGTGTACCGCCGTACGCTCGACAGCACGCTCGGCCCGGTCGACAAGGCCTTCCGCGCCGTCGACAGCGCCAAGGAGGGCAAGGCGCTCGACCAGGCGATAGCCAAGGCTGCGGACTCGGCCAGGAGCGCCGCCGCACTGCTGGAATCCGCCGAGGCGCCGGAGGACGCGGTCGACGGCACTCTCTCGCTGGCGGATTCGCTGCGCGGTCTCAGCGACACCCTCACCGACTCGCAGGCGGGCGGGGGCCGCTGCGCCACCTCGCCGCGTGTGGAGCTGGGATCGGACCCGACGGCCCTCGGGGGCGTACGGGACGCCGCCGGCACGCTCAGCGGGCTCGGCTATCCCGTGCACCTGAAGCTGCCGCGTACCGAGAAGGCCAAGAACCGCCGGCTCAGCACCGGCTCGTTCATCAAGGACACCGGCCGGAGCGGCCTCGGGAAGCTCACCGTCAAGAACGGCACGGACAGCGACGCGGTGGTGACGCTGACGCGCGGGAAGAAGACCGCGTTCACCGTGTATCTGCGCAAGGGCGGCAGCTCGACGGTGCGGAGCGTCAACAACGGCACATACACGGTCTACTTCACCATGGGTGAGGACTGGAACTCAGCGAAGAAGTCCTTCACCCGGGACTGCTCGTTCGAGAAGTTCGACGACCCGGCGGACTTCCACACCCGGCAGGTGTCGGGCGGTACGCAGTACGACGTGCTGACGTTCTCGCTGGCCAAGTCGATCGGCGGGAACGCGACGACCACCGGGGTGCCGCAGGAGGACTTCCCGTCCTGACGGACGCGGACGCGGGGGTACGCGGGACCGGCAGGGGTACGCGGGCCGGGCGGGATACGCGGGGCGGGCGGGGCCGGGAACAAGGGGGCGGCGCCGTCCGTTCCTATCTATGTGGGTGCGGATGGGACAGTGTCCCCGGGCCCCACATATGAATCGCACATGGGGACGATCGTTCGGCTGAAGCCCCATGATGCTCATCGCCGCGAGGCGACCGCCATCCGCACTCCGCCCCTTTGTCGGGCCCCGACCGGTCTCCCCCGTCCGGTCGGGGTCTTTTTGCTGTCTCTTCATCACTGGGCGTTCGTCGAGGGTTACGAGCGGTGCGTTTTTCGCGGCCCGCCCCGCCCGCTTCCCCGGTATTGTCCCGCGTACTCTTTGAAAAGCCACGCCGCACCGGCGATACCGTGATACGGCCGGAGCGGGCACGCCCTACACTCCCCGACTGTGCGTTTCATTGTGTTGGGACCGGTCAGGGCGTGGCGTGATGGTGTCGAGCTGGAGTTGGGGCCACCCAAGCAACGGGCCTTGCTCGCCTTTCTACTGACGCGTACGGGCCAGCCCGTCGCCGTCCACGAGATCGTCGACGTCCTGTGGGGGCAGGACCCGCCGGACAGCGCGGTCAATGTGGTGCACCGGCATGTCGGCGCGCTGCGCCGGCTGCTCGAACCCGACCTGCCCACCAGGGCCGCTTCGCGGCGGCTGGTACGCGGCTCCGGCGGTTACCGGCTCGATCTGGGGACGGACGACCTGGACCTGCTGCGGTTCCGCGCCCTGCGCGAGGAGGCGCGGCGCCTCGCCGAGGAGGGGTCGCCGAAGCCGGCCACGGAACTGCTCATCGAGGCGCTCACCCTGTGGCGGGGCCCGGTGGCGACCGGGATCGCCTCCCAGATACGGGCGCATCCGGTGTTCACCGCGGTCGACCGCGAACATCTCGTCGCCGTCAAGGAGGCGTCGGAGACAGCGCTCGACGCGGGGGCCGGGCTCACCGAGCGGGTCCTGATCACGCTCAGGCAGGCCGCCGCACATCACCCTCTGGACGAGGTGCTCCAGGCCCGGCTGATCGTGGTGCTGGCGGCCACCGGCCACCAGGCGGAGGCGCTCGACGTCTACCGGACGGTCCGTACGCGGCTCGCGGACGAGCTGGGGCTCGACCCGGGGCCCGAGCTGCGCGCGGCGCAGGAGCAGGTGCTGCGGCAGAACGTCCCGCTTCCGGCGGCGTCGGTGGACGGGGGTCCGGGCACGGGACCGGTCGCGTCCGGTCCGGCCGACTCATCGAGTCTGCCCGGCTCTTCCGGCTCTTCCGGCTCGGCTCCGGCGGAAGCAGCCGCGGCGGGGCAGGCCTCGGCCGACCAGTACATACCGAAGGTACGGCCGGCCCAACTCCCCGCCGACCTCTCGGCGTTCACCGGCCGGCGCAGCGAACTGGCCAGGACGCACGCGCTGCTGCCCGAGGAGGGCGAGCAGCCGGCCGCCGTGGTGATCAGCGCGATCGGCGGCATGGCGGGTGTCGGCAAGACCACGCTCGCCGTGCACTGGGCCCATGAGATCGCCCACCGCTTCCCCGACGGGCAGCTCTACGTCAACCTCCGCGGCTTCCACCCGACCGGCTCGATCATGACGCCGGGCGATGCGATCCGTACGTTCCTCGACGCCTTCGGGGTGCCTTCGCACCGTATCCCCGCCGGTCTCGACGCCCAGGCGGCGCTGTACCGCAGCCTGCTGGCCGGCCGGCGGGTGCTGGTCCTGCTGGACAACGCCCGGGACACCGAGCAGGTGCGTCCGCTGCTTCCCGGCGCGCCGGGCTGTCTGGTCATCGTCACCAGCCGCAACCAGCTTCACGGTCTGATCGCCGGTGAGGGCGCCCGTCCCATCGAGCTGGACGTGCTCACGGTGCGGGAGGCGCGGGAGTTCCTGACGCGCAGGCTGGGCGCCGCCCGTACGGCGGCCGAGCCGGCCGCCACCAACGAGATCATCGGCCTGTGCGGACGGCTCCCGCTGGCGCTGTCCATCGTCGGCGCACGCGCGACCGTCAACCAGGCGTTCTCCCTCGCCTCGGTCGCCGCCGAACTCCGCGAGTCCCACGGAAGTCTGGACGCCTTCGCCGTCGACGACCCCGTCACCGACGCGCGCAGCGTCTTCTCCTGGTCGTACAGCACACTCAGCGCGGGCGCCGCCCGGCTGTTCCGGCTGCTCGCCCTGCATCCGGGGCCGGACGGCTCGGCCGGAGCCGCGGCGAGCCTGGCGGGGCTCCCGGTCCGTGAAGTGCGGCCGCTGCTCTCGGAGTTGGTACGTGCCCATCTGCTGACGGAGCACGCACCCGGCCGGTACGTCTTCCACGAGCTGCTCAACGCCTACGCCGCCGAACTGACCCGTGCCGAGGACGGGAAGGACGTACGCATCGACGCGCTGCACCGGATGCTCGACCACTACCTGCACAGCGCGCAGGCGGCCGACAGCCTGCTCGCGCCGCACCGTGAACGCATCACACTGCCGGCGCCGTGTCCCGGCGCGAATCCTGTGCGGTTCACCGACAAAGGCCAGGCGGCCGACTGGCTCGACGCGGAACACCTGGTGCTGCTGGCCGCCGTGCACCAGGAGGCGAGGCGCGGTTCGGGGGCGCACTGCTGGCAGCTCGCGGCGACGCTGGAGCTGTGCCTCGACCGGCTCGGCCGGTGGCAGGAACAACTCGCCGTCCAGGCGGTGGCCCTCACCTCGGCGCAGCGCCTGGGAGATCTGGCGGGGCAGGCCCACACCCACCGGGCCCTGGGGTTCGCGTACGGCAGGCTCGACCACCGCGACGAGGCGTACGAACACCTGCTGCGGGCGCTGGAGTTGTTCGACGAGGTGGACGATCCCATCTCCAAGGGGCGGGTGCACCGCTATCTCGCCTTCCTCTGCAACAAGTTCGGCCGCCATCTGCAGGCCCTCGACCACTACCGGCAGGCCTTCGCGCTCTACGGCCCGGGAGGCCGGTGCGGCGCGCACGGGAGGATCTTCAACGAGGTCGGCTGGACCCACATCCTGCTCGGCGAGTACGAGAAGGCACTGGACCAGTGCCGGCAGGCGCTCGCCGTGGGCCAGGAGGTCGGCGACCGCGACGGTGAGGCGGCGGCCTGGGACAGCCTCGGCTACGCCCATCACCATCTGGCCCAGTACCGCCAGGCGCTGGCCTGCTACGGGCACGCCCTGGACCTGTACAGGGAGGTCCACGACCGCTATCTGGAGGCCGACACCCTGGTCCACATGGGCGACAGCCACGAGGCGGCCGGCGCCAACGGCCTGGCGGCCTCGGCATGGCTCCAGGCGCTGGACATCGTCGACGCCTTCGACCATCCGGACGCGGCGCAGATCAGGGAGAAGCTGGAGCGCCTGAAGGAGACGGAACGCAGGGTGGCGCTGTCGCTCCCGGCCTGAGAGGGCGGTTCGTGAGGTGGTGTCCGGTTGCGGGTGAGAGATTCCCCGCTCGCGGCCAGTTGCCGGGGACTTGATAGGCAAGTGAGGAGTTGCCTATTCTGTGGGTGTGGCCGATGACCTGTTCAAAGCCTTGGCCGACCCCACCCGTCGCACCATCCTCGACGAGCTCACGGAGAAGTCCGGACAGACACTGTTCGAGATCTGCGCGCGACTGAGCATGAAACATCAGCTTGGCATCTCGCGTCAGGGGGTCTCCCAGCACCTCGCCGTGCTGGAGGCCGCCGGGCTCGTCGAGACCAGGCGGGAGGGCCGCTACAAGTTCCACGACCTGAACACGGCCCCGCTGCGGCAGATCGCCGAGCGATGGCCCGCGCCCGACACATCCGGAGCAGAGGAGAGCACCCCGTGAAGATCCATCTGACCAGCATCTTCGTCGACGACCAGGCCAAGGCCCTGCGCTTCTACACCGAGATCCTCGGATTCGTGAAGAAGCACGACGTCCCGCTGGGCGAGACGGACCGGTGGCTCACCGTCGTCTCGCCCGACGAGCCCGGCGGCATCGAACTCCTCCTGGAGCCCGCCGGCCACCCGGCCGTCAGGCCCTACCGCGACGCGCTCGTCAACGACGGCATCCCGCTGGCCCAGTTCGCCGTCGACGACGTGAAGACGGAGTACGAGCGCCTGCGCGGCCTCGGCGTCCGCTTCACCCAGGAGCCCCTGGCCATGGGCCCCGTCACCACCGCCGTCTTCGACGACACCTGCGGCAACCTCATCCAGATCGCGACACAGCCGCGGTAGGCGCTCGGCGGCGGCGACTCGACCCTCGCCCCGAACGCCTGGCGAGCTGAACAAGGTTACTTTTCTGAAGCGGCCCTGTCCGGGCGGAATTCCTCAGCGTGTTCCTCCGCCCACGCGCGGAACGTGCGCGCCGGCACTCCGGTGATCTCCTCCACCGTGGAGGTGATCACGTTCGACGCGGGCCGGTTCTCGACGCCGGCCAGGAGCGCCTCGACGAGAGCGGGCGGCCTGCCGTCGGCGAGCATCCGCCGGCGCGCGAGCTGTACGGGGACCTTCTCGAAGGCGACCGGGTGGCCGATCGCCTCCCCGATCGCCTGTACTTGCTGCGATCTGCTCAGCACCTGCGGTCCGGTGAGAACGTACGTCGCGCCCTCATGCCCGTCACCGCTCAGCGCCCGCACCGCCACGGCCCCGACATCGCGCTCATGGACCACCGCCGTGGCGGCGATGTCGGGACCACGGACGACGCGCGTCGTACGGATCTGCCCGGCCCACCCTCGCGCGTTGGAGGCGATGGTGTCCGACCGCAGGACGGTCCACCGCAGGCCCGATTCCTCGATCAGCCGCTCCATGTCGGCGTGGAGCTGGTTGATGGGATCGGTCTGCCGTTCGGCGTCGTCGTTCACACCGGACGACGAGAGGTAGACGATCCGGCGGGCATGCCGGGCGATCACCTCCAGGACGGCGGCCGCGCCCCCGGTCGTCAGGAAGGGCCAGATCAGAAACACAACACCGACACCCTTCAGCGCCTCTTCCAGCGTGCCCGGCTCGGAGAGGTCCCCACCGACGACCGTCACGTCCGCCGGCAGTCCGGCGGCTTCGGGATCACGTACCAACGCGCGCACAGCGGTTTCGGCGGCCAGGAGCTGACCTACAACTTGCCTGCCGACGTTGCCGGTTGCGCCTGTCACAAGAATCTCGGTCATGAAAGGCCAGCCTCGGCCGTGCCCGGAGTATTCCGTCCGGCGCCGAGGAGGGTGGGGAAGACCGGCGGGCGCGCGTGGTCGGCGACGACGTGGCGTGCCATGGCGTGCCGTGCCGTGTACCGCGGGAGTGTGTCGGTGGTCTGTCGGTGGCACGTCGGCCGCGGTGTGCATTCTAGTCCGCATGGCTGAGCTTCTCGCACGTTCTTATGACGGTGCACCCGTCACCGCTCTCGACGAGGGTGGTGGGCCGACCACTTTGCCGGTGCTTCATCCGGGCGGGCGGCGTTGGCCGCGCCGTCGTCATGTGCCGGAATGCTTCTGTATGAGCCTCCGATGCCGACCACTTCGCTGATCGCGGGGGCGGCGGGACACCGTGCTCGTGCCGCCCTCGACGCGGGTGACCCGGCGGAGGCGATGCGGATCCACCTGCGCGACATCGTCCGCATGCCCGCGCCGGTGGTGGAGGCGATGTTCGGAAATCCGGGAGTACGGGCCGCGTTCGCCGCGTACGCGGCCGCGCAGATCACCGACAACGAGGCGATCGACGCACTCGGTATCGGCATCGAGTGCTTCAGCGCGCTCAAGACTCCAGCGACCCTGGTCGAAGGAGACCTCAGCCCGGCCCACTTGCGTGAGCGGGTCGCGGACCTGGCGCTGACGCTGCCCGGCGCCCGGATCGTCACGCTGGCCGGCCAAGGGCACACAGCCCACCTCACCGCTCCTGATGTCCTGGCCGACACGATCCGGGACATGGCCGGTCAGTGGGCGCCGACCCGGTCTTCGTCGTCGTTCGGCCCCGTCAGCCAGGTGCGGATGCCGTCGAACACGGAAGAGCCGTAGTCCTCGTCGACGCTTCTGGCGAGGTCCGCGATCGATATCTCCCGCAGGGCCTCCCGCCAGGCGGCGTCGGCGCCGGCCATCGCGCGGGAGATCGCGCAGGGGCGCGTGCACTGTTCCGCCCGGGCCGCCAGCGGGCCCCGCCGGCGGATCTCGGTGCATACGAACGCGGGCTGCGAGCCGTCCACGGCCACGACCACCTCGAGGACGGTGATCAGCTCCGGGGCCCGGGTCAGTACGTATCCGCCCGCCTTGCCCTGTACGGAGTGCACCAGGTCGGCGCGCGAGAGCGCCTGGAGCTGCTTGGCCAGATAGCTGCCCGAGACGTCGTGCAGCGCCGCGAGCCGGGCCGCGGGAATCGGGTCCGTCGCGGTGGTCAGCACCACGCAGCAGTGCAGTGCCCACTCGACCCCGCCTGACAACTTCATGTCGCCACCTGCCTCACCCTGTTGACTCGGACAAAGGTTATCCGACTATTATCTCGGACAAGAAGTATCCGAGTTGAGGGCGCGGTCCTCAGCCAACCCCGGCCTGCCCCGCGGCACGGCGCGAAAGGTGAGAGCCATGAAGTTCACAGTCATCGGCGGTACCGGACGGATCGGCTCGCAGGTGATCCAGAAGCTGACCTCGGCCGGACACGAGGCCGTCCCCGCGGCGCCGTCCACCGGCGTCGACCTGATCACGGGCGAGGGGCTGGACCAGGCGCTGGAGGGCGCCGACGTCGTGATCAACGTGGCGAACTCGCCCACCTTCGACGCGGCGTCCCTGGACTTCTTCCGTACCTCGATGAACAACCTGCTGGCCGCCGGCGAGCGTGCCGGGGTCCGGCACCAGGTCATCGTCTCGATCGTCGGTGTGGAGCAGGTGCCGGAGCTGGACTACTACCGGGCGAAGGCCTTGCAGGAGGAGCTGCTCCGGCAGGGGCCGACGCCGTACTCGATCGTCCGCGTCACCCAGTTCTACGAGTTCATGGAGGCGACCATGTCCTGGACCTCCGACGACACCACCGTCCGGCTGCCCGCCACCCCCATCCAGCCGATCGCCGCGGCGGACGTCGTCGACGCGGTCGTCGAGATCTCCACCGGCGCCCCTCTCCAGGGCATTCGCGACTTCGCGGGCCCCGACGTCTTCACCCTCGACGAGGTCGGCAGGATGACGCTGGCCGCGGAACACGACGGACGCACCGTCGTCATCGACGACCAGGCCGGCATGTTCGCGGCCGTCAAGGGTGACGTACTCATCGCGGGACCGGACGCGCGTCTCGCGCCCACGCACTACAAGGACTGGCTCCGAAGCGCCCACTGACCGGGTGGTCGGTGACTCCGCGCGCCGCCCTGGGCCGGGCGCTCCGCCCGCGCCCGGCCCGGGCACGTACGGACCCAGGCACCCACGGACCCAGGCACGCGCACGCCCTGGACAGCTAACCCCATTGGGGTTAGCTTGTGGTTACACAATAACCATGGGGGTATCCGGTGCCGAAGATCAACGTGTATCTGCCCGACGACCTGGCCGAAGCGGTCAAGACCGCCGGTGTGCCTGTGTCGGCCGTGTGCCAGCGGGCGCTGGAGCAGGCCGTACGCAGGGTGACCGCCATCCGTGAGTCGGTTCTCGCCGATCTCGACGACGAACCGACGGGGGCGCTGGCGCACTTCACCCCGAGGACACGTGCGGTGCTCAAGCTGGCGATGGAGCGGGCGCGGGAAGCCGAAGCGCCGAGGATCAGCACCGAGCATCTGCTGGGCGCCGTGCTGGACGAGGGCACCAACCTGGCTCTCCACGTGCTGCGGGCCATGGAGATCGCACCGGAGCAGGTCGGGCACGATCTGTCCCGCCGACAGCCGGAGGCGCCCGCAGGCGACCTGCCGGACCCCGACCCGCGCCGGTTCGACGGACCCGCCGCCAACGCCCTGGAGCTGGCGGTCACCGAGGCCACCTCGCTCGGCCACAACTACATCGGCTGCGAACACCTGTTGCTCGGCCTGACCGCGGAACCGGACGGCGTGGCCGGACAGGTTCTACGAGGCCTGGGCGCCGACCCCAAGCTCGTCCGCCGCGCCGTCACCGCGGCGCTCGCGGGCTACGTTCATCTGCGGGCCGAGACCGGGCAGGGCCGGCCGGCGCCGGCCGCCGGCGCGCAGCAGGCGCTCGCAGCGGCCGTACGTCAGGAACTGGAGCCGCTGAACCGGCGCATCGCGCGGCTGGAGGAGCACCTCGGGCTGAACGCCGAAGGCTGACAGCCATCTCGCGTCGCGCTCGCGGTATGCCACCCGGTCGGAAGCGGCGCTCCGGTCGGCGCTCCCTTCCGCCGTGGCAGCGGTTGCTCCTGCTGGCCGTCTTCGTCCTCGTCGTGTGGGGAAGTCTCCGGCGAAACGGGTGCCGGTGCCGGCGACCGGTGGCACACCGGCGTACGTCCGGGATCCCACTTTCCCAAGTCCGCACCGTCCGCTCTGAACACGGCAACCACCGCCCACGTGTATAGGGATGAGGCGCCGCTCCCGTGAAGCGGACGCACGGTGAACGCAAGGAATGTGATGAAGAAGAACACCCGAAGTGCCCTGCTCGTGGGGGCCGCGGCCACGATGCTCATAGGCGTCACCGCATGCGGGCAGGAGACGAGCCCGGCCAAGGCGGCGAGCAGCGGCAGCGCCGCGCCGTCCATCTCCGTCGTACCGGGATCCGCTTCCGTCGCGCCGAGCGCGGGCGCCGGCCAGTTGGCGGTGCGTACCGATGCGAAGCTGAAGTCGATCGTCGCCGACGGACAGGGCATGACCCTGTATGTCTTCACCAAGGACGAGGCCACCCCCGGCAAGTCGACCTGTGACGGCGACTGCGCCACCGCGTGGCCGCCGGTCCCGGCGGACGCCACGGTGTCGGACGGTCTGAACAAGGACCTGCTGGGCTCGGTCACCCGGACCGACGGCAGCAAGCAACTGACGCTCGCGGGCAAGCCGTTGTACTACTTCGCCAAGGACACCAAGCCCGGTGACACCAACGGCCAGGGCGTGGGCGGTACGTGGTACGCGGCGCAGCCCGACGGCGGCGAGGCCGGCAGTGACCGTCCCGGGCTCGGCGTGCTCGACGACCCGAAGCTCGGCAAGATCCTGACCGACAAGAACGGCAAGACGCTCTACCTGTTCACCAAGGACACCCCCTGGCCGATGAAGACGGCGTGTGACGCGACCTGCCTCAAGCAGTGGACGCCCAGCGCACCCGTCACGGCCGAGCAGGCCAAGGCGGCGGGTCTCGACCCGAAGGTGCTGTTCACCTTCAACACGCCGAACGGAACCGCCCAGGAGTCGTACAACTGCTGGCCCGCCTACACCTTCAACGGTGACGCGCAGCCCGGCCAGACCAACGGGCAGAACATCGGCGGTGTGTGGTTCGCCATCAAGCAGGACATCCCCGGGAGCGACAAGGGCAAGACCATCCCCGCAGCCAAGGGATGACGCAGAAGTGAACCACGGGCGGCGTTCCGGCGGCAGGTGAGCAGTTCGCCCGTGCCCCGGCCGTCGTCCCGCGCCACAGGCACCGGGGCCTTCCGGCTCCGGTTACGGGTGACGGCCCGCCGGGACGTACCCCGCGTCCCGGCGGACTGTCCCTGACGTCCGTCGACACCCGTCGCCACCTGTCGTGACGGCGTCCAAGACCCCTGATCACCGGCGCTCCGGGCGGCCGCAGGATTTCAGCACTTTTTCAGCACCGGGGTACGCATAGGCTCGCTGCGGGCGACTGTCCCACAAGGACACCTCACCGCTCCCTGTGCCGCCCCTCCCGTCGGCCACGGCCGACGAATCCACCCCGCAACTCGCCGGTCTTCCCCTCAACTACCCAGCTCCGCCACACCTTTAACGTCCCACAGCCATCGGATTCCTTCGGCCCGCAAACCGGAACCGGAGGCGCCGGTTACAGTCTCGGTGTGGTGCCTGCAAGACCCCCAGGAATCGGAACATGAAGACAATCGCGGCCCCCGACGCGTCCCCGAAGGCCCGTAAGGAACACCTCCTGCATGTGCTGGTGGCTGAACACGGGAAGGCGCTCCTCGCCTACGCCGAGAAGATGCTCAGCGACCGCCACCTGGCCGAGGACATCGTCCAGGAGACCCTGATCAGGGCCTGGAACCACACGGAACGGCTGTACAGCACCGAGGGTTCCGTCCGGGGCTGGCTCCTCACGGTGACCCGCAACCTCGTCATCGACCGGCTCCGCAGCGCGCCGTCGCGTTACGAGACGCTGGGCGCCGACAACCAGGACTCCACCCAGCGGGACCACGCGGACGCGGTGCTCGCCTCCGTCGAGGCCATCGGGCTGCTGCGGATGCTGTCCGTCGAGCACCGTGAGGTGCTGGTGCACACGTACCTGTGCGGCCGTACCGTGCAGGAGACCGCGGGGATACTCGGCATACCCGCCGGCACGGTCAAGTCGCGCCAGCACTACGCGCTGTGCAATCTGCGGACGAGGGCTCGGGCCAGGGCCGGCGCCCACGCGGAGTAGGAGTGCGTTTCCTCTCCCGTCCCCGCGCGGGCGGCCGGCCCCGTACGCCGCTGTGAGGATGCCGGTGTCAGGGCGCCGCTGTCAGGCGGGAACCGTGAGTGTCACACCGAGGACGGGGATGTCCACATTGCCGTCCGCGTCGGTCCGCCACCGCCAGTGCGCTCCGCCGACCTCGCCGCAGACCAGTCCGGTCCAGCCGGCGCCGCCCGGACCGCAGAGCGCGAGCAGTTCGGCGGCCTCCCGGTCGGTCGGCGTGCCGGCCATGACCACAAGGCCCTTGACCGGACGGCGGGAAGCCGCGGCGCGTACGGTCGACCCCGGCGATCCGGGCCGGGGGCTCCGAAGCCCCTCGTCGATACGCGTCACCTCTTCGAGTCCCTGGGGTACGGGGATGGGCGGCGCGCCGTCCGTACCCCGCAGGACGCTGACGGGCAGGCCGGGCCGGGTACGCGCGACCTCGGCCAGCAGGCCGCTCACCACGTCGCGGGCCACCGCGTGGTCGCCCGTCACACTGAGGGTGCCGTCCAGCCTGCTGAGGTCGACGAAGACCGGCTCACCGTCGTCGTCCGTACCGACCCGCACGAGGCAGGCCGAAGCCACCAGGGTTTCCAGGTCGGTTCCCGCGGAGCCGGGGGTCAGCCAGGAGGCCGCTCCCGCCGGGCGCCGCCACAGGGTGCCGCCGACGTTCTGCCACGGGGTGGGGATCTCCTCCGAGGACGGCAGCCATGCCGTCACACCGCCGGAGTCCACCCGCAGCGCGTGCACCGGCGTCTCGCGCTTGCCCTTGCGGGCGGCGAACTCCGCCAGCACGCCGTAGGCGCCGCGTACGGAGTCGGCGTCGGAGGCGAACCGGGAGGTGACGGCGCGGCGGAACTGGAGCCTGCGCTTACGGCGGGCCGGGTCACCGAACTTGCGGAGGCGGCGGCCCAACGCGGCGAAGGCGCGGCGTACATGGCGCCTGCCGACGATGCCGGCGGTCACCAGGGCCAGCACGATCGCGCCGAGCACACCGAGTACGGCAGGCAGCGGAATGCTGACCGTGTCGGGGTCCGCCGGTGCGCCGGCGGTGTTCCCGGCGGCCGGTGGCGCCGAACTCGCGGCCGGCGGCGCTGTGTTCTGGGTGCCCGTACCTGTCCCCGTACCTGTCCCGGTTCCGGTCTCCTTCGCCTGCTGGACGTCGGGGCCGCTCGCGTCCGGCGGCAGCCGCAGGATCCAGCCCGGGTGCAGGACGTCGCCCGGGTCGTTGAGGGAGGCGCCGTCCTGCTGCGCCTGGCCCCGGTTGAGGTCGAAGATCTCACCCGACCGGTTGGCGTCGCCGAGGGTACTGGTGGCGATGGACTGCAGTGTGTCGGCCTGACCACCCGTCTGCGCCGGGTCCCTCACCACGAACACCTTGACGATGTCGCCGTCGGCGGCCCCGGCCGTCAGAGTGCCGACCCCCAGGGCGGCCCAGAGACCCAACAGCACGACAACCAGGGCCCGTAGAGCCGTACGGCGTCCCCGCCCCGCCCCGCTGACGCTGTGCCGTTGGCGACGCGTGGCGCCGACACCCTTCATCATGATCTTTCCACCCATATCTCTCCGGTGCGCACCGGTCCCCGCCCGTCGGCCCCGGGCCGGCTGTGCCGCCGTGCCGGGCTCCTCCGCACATCTCTCCCCGGTACACGGGAGGGGCGGCGAAAAGGTTCGACGAACCGCCAGGAAGATCAAGGAGATCAGGGAGATACGGGTCGGCTTCGCCGGCGCGGACCCGGAACGGACCCGGCGCCGGCCCCGGACGGAACATCTTCCGACATCTTCCGGAGAGATCTGAACGTTGCGGACACCGGGCCCGTGTATGAGGACGGCAGGTACTCACACCGCATCTTTCACACCTCATCACGGGGGACGCACGTGGCGCGACGGCACACTTCGGGCTTTGACATCGTCGGCATGAGCAGCGACCCGACGCCCGGGGACATCGACGAGATGGCCCGCGTCAGGGACCGCTACAAGGATGTCGCTGACCAGGCCGATGTCGCCCTCAACTTCCTCAAGAAGGGCGGCGCTGTCGAGTCGGGGCGCGGCCAGGCGATGGACGCCCTCAACAAGCAGATCGGCGACCTGCCCGACAAGCTCCAGAAGACCGTGACGTCCTTCCACGACGCCGCCGAGGCGTATACGCAGTACGCACCCAAGCTCGTCGAGGCGCAGGATCTCCTCGACAAGGCCATGGACCAGGCGTCTTCGGTGGCGGGACAGGCCGCCCAGAGCGCGGCGACGCTCGCGCCCGACGCCACCGACGAACAGAAGACGTCGGCGAAGCAGCAGCAGGACAAGATCTCCGAGGCACAGGATCAGCTCAGCGCGGCCAAGAGCATGGCCCAGCAGGCGAAGGACTTGCGGGAGCAGGCGCAGCGGGCGTGCGCCGACGTCCTGGACAAGGCAGCGGGTGAGGCGATCCCCGAACGGAACATCTTCCAGAAGATCGCCGACTTCTTCAAGGATTTCCCGTTCATCCAGATCCTCCTGGGGATCCTCATCGCCGTGGTCGCGGTGTTCTTCCCGGTGGTGGGAGCCCTCCTCGGCGGGGCGTTGTTCGTCTTCAACCAAGTCGTGGCGAGCCAGACCGGCGGCATAAAACCCGGCGACTTCCTCAGCGGGCTGCTCGGAATCATCCCCGGCGGCAGTCTGCTGAAGCTCGGAGGCAAGGCGGTGC
The DNA here is from genome assembly GCF_000818195.1 of Streptomyces sp. 150FB. Lineage (GTDB taxonomy): Bacteria > Actinomycetota > Actinomycetes > Streptomycetales > Streptomycetaceae > Streptomyces. Next base: position 287,680 of record NZ_JTHL01000001.1, read on the forward strand.
AGGCGATTCCGGGGCTGGCGAAGGCGCTCCAGACCGGTGCGGGCCTGATCGGAAAGGTCACGGCACCCATCGCCAAGGTCGGTGACACCCTCGCGAACACCAAGATCGTCGGAGGGCTCATCAACAGCCCGCTCGGCAAGGTCGGTGCCAACCCGATCGTCAAGGACACCATCGGGAAGTTCGCGAAGGACGGCGCGGTGGAGGTCGGGATCGACGGATTCGACAAGGCCGTCACCCACCAGAAGTTCGACCCGACGGCCGTCATCGCCGGTGTGGCGGGCGGGGCCATCGCGGGTGGTGCGGTCAAGGCGGGCTTCGGCTCGATCGGGAAGAAGCTCGGCGGCGGCAAGGCGCCGGCGAGCGGGACGTTCGGCGACACGGCCGAGTCGGCTCCCGGGGACTCGCTCGGCAAGAGGGCTGCCGACCAGGTCGGCAGCACCGTCGAGGAGGGTGCGTCGATCGGGGCCAAGGTCGGAGTGGGCGCCGCTCAGGGCAAGTCGCCCGAGGAGCTGGCGGCGATCGCGGCGCAGGAAGCCACCAACTCCTCGTCGAAGATCGGGGCAGGCGCGGTGGGCCGGGGGGCTGTGACGCACGGCGTCGACAGCATCCCGATCAAGGGAACGGGAGCCGGAGCGGGAGCGGGCGGCAAACCCACGCTCACCCCGCTGACCATCCCGCCCACCCAGCCGCACACGGACGTCCCCTCGGCCCCGACCACCCCGGTCCAGCCCGCGAGCGTCCCACTCCCGCCCTCACCCACGTCGCCGACGACGCCCACCACGGGTGACGGGGGTGCCGGCGCGGGGCGCCCCGCCCTCACCCCGCTGAGCATCCCGGGGACCCAGCCGCACACGGACGTGCCCGCGGCCCCGACCAGTCCGGTCCAGCCCGCGAACGTCCCGCTCCCGCCCTCGCCGACGTCGCCCACGACACCGACGTCGCCCACGACACCGACGACGCCCACGTCGCCGACGTCCAACGACGGTTTCACCACCGCACCGACTTCACCCGTCTCACCGACGTCACCGACCTCGGATGCCGGCGGCGACGAGGGGTTCACCACCGCTCCCTCGTCCCCGGCGGGCAACTGAGCGTCAACTGCCCGCGTACGCCTTCGCGTTCGCGCACACCACAGACTTCCATCCCTCAGGTGGATGGACAGCCCAGATAATCAGCAAGGAGCACAGACATGCCCAACTTCGCAGTCAACTCGGACGAGACCGCTTCCACCTCGCAGGCGCTGCTCAACGACTTCACGACGCTGCAGGACAAGCTCACCGAGGTCAAGGGCAAGATCAGCAGCCTCCTTGCCAACGGATACAGCACCCCGGCGGCGCAGCAGAAGTTCCAGCCGTTCTTCGACGAGTTCGCCAAGGGCTTCGACCAGGTGAACCAGGGGCTCCAGGGCATCGGCCAGTACGTCAAGTCCGTCGGTGAGGCCTTCGACCAGACCGACACCCAGCTCGGTTCCAACCTGTCGTAGCGTCGGGTGTTCGCGGGCGCCCCGGCCGGCGCCCGCACGCCGTTCGCGTGCCGCCCTCAGGGTGCCGTCGTCCGTCCCCTACTCATGCATGAGGAACGATAGCCGTGCGATTGAACGTCAGCGTTCGTGACCCGCTCGTCGAGGGGGTGTCCACAACAGTCGTCGTCGACACCGAACCCTCCGCACAGGCGGGCCGCCTCGCGGCGGAACTGGCACGCGCCGTCGGTCATGTCGGTGCGGACGGCGAGTGGACATCCGCTCCCGCCCTGTTCATCGGCCCGGAGGCCGTCGACCCGGAGACCACACTCCAGACGGCGGGCGTGCGGGACGGCATGGACCTCGGGCTCGGCACTCCCGTTCCCGGGGAGCCCGAGCCCGAGGGCACGACCGAACTGCGCGTGGTGTCGGGGCCCGGCGCCGGGACGGTCTTCCGTCTTGTGCCCGGCGACTACGACATCGGCGGTGGCGAGACCTGCCGGATCCGCCTGGCCACGGGCACGCCGACGCTCGCGGCCCGGGTACGGGTCAGGCTGGACGGCACCGCCGAGCTGGCTCCCACCGACCACGCGCTGCTCGACAGCAGGCCCGTGCCCGGCACGTCGGCCTGGCCGCAGGGCAGCCAGCTCGCCGTCGGGGACATCCTGCTCGAACTGTCGTCACGCCAGTCGGCGAAGGCACCGCTGACCCCGGCGGCGGACGGCCTCGGCCTGGAGTTCAACCGGCCGCCGCGCTTCGTACCGGCGCCCAGCAACGCCAAGTTCCGGCTGCCGGCTCCCCCGGTGAAGCCGGACAAGCGGCCCATCCCGCTGCTGCCGATCCTGCTGCTGCCCGCCGGCAGCGCCGTGGTCTCCATCCTGGTCACCGGCCGCTGGACCTTCATCTTCATCGCCCTGCTGTCGCCGCTCGCCGCGCTGGTCACCCAGTTCGGCAGCCGCAAGCAGGGCATGCTCAAGTACCTGGAGCAGATGAAGGAGTACGAGGGGAAGCTGTCGCGGGCCCGCGCCGACGTCGACAGCGCGGTCCTGGAGGAGCAGCACAATCTGCGGCTGTCCCTGCCGGATCCCGCCTCGCTGCTCCAGATGGCCTCGCAGCCCTCGGAGCGGCTGTGGGAACGCCGGTGGCAGGACGGGGACTTCCTGTCCGTGCGCGTCGGTACGACCGATCTGCCCTCGTCGGTCGCCGTCGAGGACCCCACCCAGGACGAGAACCGCCGTACGACCGTGCCGACCCTGCATCAGGTGCCGGTGTCCGTTCCCATGCGCCGTGCCGGTGTCGCCGGGGTGGCAGGTTCGGGGGCGAACCGGCTCGCCGGGTGGATGGCCGCCCAGGCCGCTTCCCTGCACAGCCCGGCCGATCTGCGGATCGTCGTGCTCGCGGGCCCCGACGGTGAACGTGACTGGTCGTGGGCGCGCTGGCTGCCGCACTGCCAGGCGCAGGGCGAGGACGCGTACGCGCTGATCGGCTCCACCACCGACTCGCTGGCCCGCCGCATCGGTGAGCTGGGGCAGCTTGTGGCGGCCCGGGTCCAGGCGGGTTCGGAGCTGGTACGGGGCGGTGTCAACGGCTACCCGGACGTGCTGGTGATCCTGGACCAGGCCCGGCGGGCGCGTTCGCTGCCCGGTGTGATCGCCCTGCTGCGCGACGGCCCCTCGGTGGGCGTCTACACGCTCTGCATGGACCGTGAGGAGCGGCTGCTGCCCGAGGAGTGCGGCGCGGTCATCGTCACGGAGACAGGTTCGGGCACGGGCTCCAAGGTCCGCACCGGAGTGGGCGCCGCGCTGGAGGGCGTACGCACCGACTCGCCGGAGCCCGGCTGGTACGAGAACCTCGGCCGGGCGCTGGCGCCGCTGCGCGGTGTCGGTGACAACGACGAGAGCGCGCTGCCCGGTTCCGTACGCCTGCTGGACCTGCTGCACGTCGAGCCGCCGACCGCCGAGGCGGTCGTCGCGGGCTGGGCGCTCGGCGGCCGGTCCACCCGGGCCGTCCTCGGCACGGGTTACGACGGGGACTTCTCCGTCGACCTGGTGCGGGACGGTCCGCACGCCCTGATCGCGGGCACCACGGGATCCGGCAAGTCGGAGCTGTTGCAGACCCTTGTCGCCACCCTCGCCGTGGTCAACCGGCCGGACGAGATGACGTTCGTCCTCGTCGACTACAAGGGCGGCAGCGCGTTCGCCGAGTGCGCCGACCTGCCGCACACCGTCGGCCTGGTCACCGACCTCGACACGCACCTCGTCGAGCGCGCCCTCGTCTCGCTGGGCGCGGAGCTGCGCCGCCGCGAGACGCTGCTCGCCAAGGCGAGCGCCAAGGACATCGAGGACTATCTCGACAAGCGGGCGCGCGGCGGCAATGTGCTGCCTCCGCTGCCCCGACTCCTGCTGGTCGTCGACGAGTTCGCGTCCATGGCGCGTGAACTGCCCGACTTCATCTCGGGTCTGGTCAACATCGCGCAGCGGGGCCGGTCGCTCGGTATCCACATGGTGCTGGCGACGCAGCGCCCGAGCGGCGCCGTCACGCCCGACATCCGCGCCAACACCAACCTGCGTATCGCGCTGCGCACCACGGACACCTCGGAGAGCCGCGACATCATCGACGCGCCGGACGCCGGGGACATCTCGCCCGGCAACCCGGGGCGGGCGTACGCGCGGCTCGGCCCTTCGGCGCTGCTGCCCTTCCAGTCCGGCCGGGTCGGCGGGCGCCGTCCCGGTGGTGCGCTGCCCGTGGACATGGAGGTTCCCGTCCGCGCGCAGAGCCTGAGCTGGCAGGAGCTGGGCGGTCCGCTGCTCAGCGGTGGTTTCGGCGGCGGTTCCGGCCGCGCCCAGACCGAGGCGGTCACCGACCTGGCGGTGCTGACGGCGGCCGTGGCGCAGGCGGCGCGGCTCGCCGAGGTGGCCAGGCAGCCCAGTCCGTGGCTGCCGGCGCTTCCCGATGTGCTGGAGTGGACCCCGCCGGCGGCGCCCAAGCCGTTCGGCGACCGGGAGGCCGCTCTGCCCCCGGTGGAGTACGGGCTGATCGACCTGCCCGCCCAGCAGAGCCGTACGGGCCTGGTCCTCGACATCGACAGGGCCGGGCATCTGCACATCATCGGCTCGCCCCGCAGCGGCCGTTCGCAGACCCTGCGCACGCTGGCCGCCGCGCTGGCGCAGGCGCACGGCGCCGACGACCTACACCTCTACGGCATCGACTGCGGCAACGGCGCGCTCAACGCGCTCACCACGCTGCCGCACACCGGTGCGGTCGTCGACCGGAACCAGACCGAGCGGCTCGGCCGGCTGCTGGACCGGCTGAGCGCCGAACTCACCTACCGGCAGGGCGTGCTGGGTGCGCGTGGTACCGCGGACCTCGCCGAGCTGCGCCGGATGGCCGCCCCCGAGGAGCGGCTGCCGCACATCGTGCTGATGGTCGACAGGTTCGAGGTGTTCGAGCGCGAGTACCAGTCCTTCGACAACGGCAGTTTCCTGGAGCGGATGATCCGGCTGCTGCGCGACGGCGCCGGCGTGGGGATCCATCTGGTCCTCGCCGGTGACAAGGTGCTGGGCAACAGCAGGTTCGGCGGGACCACCGAGGACAAGATCGTCCTGCGGATGAACGACCGCGCCGACTACTCGTCGGTCGGCATTCCCACCAAGTCGGCTCCGTCCGATCCGGCTCCGGGACGCGGGCTGCGTACCCAGGACCTGAGCGAGACGCAGATCGCGGTGCTCGGCGCCGACCTGTCCGGTACGGCGCAGGCGGGGATCCTGGTCGCGCTCGGCGAGGAGCTGACGCGCCGTGAGGCCGAGGTCCCTGCGGCGCGGCGGGCGATCCGGCTGGATGTGCTGCCGGACCGGATCTCCTACGCCGAGGCGCTCGCGCTGCGGGTGAACGGGGGCCCGATGCGTCCGCTGGTCGCGATCGGCGGCGACACCCTGGCCGCGGTGGGTCCGGACCTCTCGGACGTGCCGACGTTCGCGATCGCGGGTCCGCCGCGTACGGGCCGCAGCACGGCCCTGCTCAGTGTGGCGCGTTCGCTGCTGGACTCCGGGGCCGGTGTGATCGTGCTGGCGCCGCGCCGCTCGCCGCTGCGGGAGCTGGAGGGCCGCGCCGGTGTGGCCGCCGTCATCACCGATGTGGAGGTCTCGCTCGAAGACTTCCGCCAGGTGCTGAGCAATGTCCCCGAGGACAACGCCGTGATCGTCATCGACGACGCCGAGCTGTTCATGGGGGCCGAGATCGACTCCGACCTGGCGCTGCTCGCGCGCGGCGGTGCGGGCAACGGCTGGGGTGTGGTGGCGGCCGGCAACGCCGAGTCCATGTCGCTGAGCCTCGCCGGCTGGATGGGGCAGGTCAAGCGGAACCGTACCGGCATGCTGCTGTCGCCGCAGAACCTCGGCGACGGTGAGGTCATCGGTATGCGGCTGAGCCGGGGTGTCGTCGGACAGGCGCCGCAGCCGGGTCGTGGGCTGCTGCACCTGGGTGACGGGACGCTGATCTCCGTACAGGTGCCGGCCACCGGGATCGACGGCTGATCAGGGCCGATCGCTGACGGTGCGGTGATACGGGAGGGCGGCCGGGGCTTCGTGCCCCGGCCGCCCTCCTGTTCCGTGTGCCGTGGTCGTCACCGGCCTCGGTGGTCCTCGCCGGTCTCAGTTGTTGTTGCTGACGACCTTGCCCTCGGCCGACACGAAGCGGAAGGTGCCGGTGACGGCGTCGAAGAGGTCGTACACCTCGTTCTTCATCGGCAGGTTGGGGCTGGCGCACGACACCACCAGGAAGTCACGTGCCGTTCCGGGGACCGGCATCATGGTGTGCATGGTGAGCAGCTTGACCTTGACGTCGGCGGTCAGCGGTGTCACCTCGGTTCCGGTGACACGGGCGACGCGGCCCACGTTCAGCACGTTCGCCGAGGCGATGACCCGGTCGGACGGTGCCTTGCCGTTCGCCGAGTCCACGCCCAACTGGGCGGAGATGACAGGCAGTGTGAGTTCGAGTCCCTCGGGCGTGGTGACGGCGAAGACCATGACGTAGGCCATGAACAGGCCCTCGTCGTACATGGTGGCGGTGCCGGAGGCGAACAGCGCGCCGTGGCTGCGCGCCGAGTTGGTGACCTGGCGTGCCTGCCGGAAGAGGTCGTTGATCTGGGCCTTGTCCCTCGGGCTCTCCGCGCGTGCCAGTGCCTCAGCGCGGGTCTTGGCCATGGTCTCGCCGGTCATGTCCATCTCGTCCCACACGTCGGGGACGTCGAGGAGGAACCGCTCCGCGGTGCTCACTTTCCGGAGTCCAGGTTCGCGACGGCGTCGGTGTCCGTCTTGTGGAAGGCGTCCGAGATGCTGTCCATCGCATCCTTGATGGCCTTCACCTGCTTCTTCAACTGCACCTTGCCGTCGTTCCACTTGTTCTCGAAGTTCTGGGCCGACCCGTGGGAGAGCTCCGGGCCGAAGGCTTTGTCGAAGTCGAAAGTGTGATGGCCGATGTCGATGTTGTCCTCGACGAACGACAGACCGGCCCGGGCCTGGTCCAACTCGTCCCCTGGAATGAAGATGTCTGTCATCGTGATCCCCTTGTGCGGTGGTGCTGACGATCCCATGGGGGAACACGGACGCGGCGGCCGGTTCGTTCAACGTGGCGGCCGCCCCGGCCGGGGGAAACGACTTCGAAAAGGGCTGAACCTTTCGGCGCCTCCTCTCGTATAGGGGGTGTGACTCTCCCTCTCCCTTCCCGTAGCAACAGCGCCACACGCAAGCCGGTACGCCGGGCCGTTGTCGCATCCGTCCTGGTTCTCTGCGGTCTGGCCGGTGCGTCCGCCTGCGGCAAGTCGATCCAGATCACCGACAGCGGTGACAAGCCCGCCGCCTCGTCGCCCGCCGCCCCCGCTCCCGCCTCGTCCACTCCCCCGCCCGCGGCGGCCGGCGGCGGCCAGCCCGCCGGTAACTCCGCGCTCCAGGTGGTGGACAGCACCGCCGCCCAGAACGGGAAGACCGGTACGGGCGGCACGGTCATCGGTGCCGCCATCCAGGAGACGCCCCCGAAGTGGGTGCAGTTCTCCGCGGTCCAGTCGCCCGATCTCGGTACCCACCTGATCAATGTCAACCAGGCGACCCTGTACCGCTTCGACAAGGACACGGCCAAGCCGTCGGCGTCCAACTGCAACGACGACTGCGCGGCGACCTGGCCGCCGGTGACCATCGTGGAGGGCGGCAACGTCTATCTGGCAGGTGTGGACCCGAAGCAGGTCGGCGCGGTCCGCCGGCAGGACGGGCAGGTCCAGGTGACGGTGGGCGGCTGGCCCGTCTACCGCTACTCGGGCGACAACGGTCCTGGCGACGCCAACGGCCAGGGAATCGGCGGGACTTGGTTCGCCGTGGGCCCGACCGGCGAGAAGTCGGCGCAGTAGCCGAAGCCGGCGGCGGGGCGGCGCGCGGCTGACGCCGTACGCCGCCCCGCCGGTGTGTCCGGTCAGTTCAGGTCGAGCCATACGCAGGTGTCGGCCGGCAGGAGGAAGCCGTCCGGTGTCCTGTCGAGGGGCGCGCTGGTCAGCAGCACCGTCGCCGCCCGGGGCAGCGGCAGCGCCGTGTCACCGAGGTTGACCACACAGCGGAAGCCCCCCGGGCGGTCGAAACACACCGTGTCCGGGCCGCTCTCCGGACCGTTCTCCACCCAGGCCAGTGTCTCGGGCAGGCCGGTCAGCCGCTCCCCGCGCAGCGCGAGGCCCCGGCGGTAGAGCGTGAGGAACGAGTCGGGGTCGGCGGTCTGCGCCTCGACCGACAGCCGCGCCCAGTCGGCGGGTTGGGGCAGCCAAGGCTCCGCGGTCGCCCCTTCCGGGGAGAAGCCGAGCGTGTGGGAGCCGCTCCCCCACGGGAGCGGGATACGGCAGCCGTCGCGCCCGCGGTCGAGCCCCTCGGAGCGTACGTACGTCGGGTCCTGGAGGAGCTCGTCGGGCAGGTCCTGGACCTCGGGCAGGCCGAGTTCGTCGCCCTGGTAGACGTAGATCCCGCCGGGCAGTGCCATGGTCAGCAGCGCGGCCGCCCTGGCTCTGCGGCGGCCGAGCACCGGATCGCTCGGGTCGGCGAGGCGCTTGTCGCCCATGTCGAAGGACGTGTCGGCGCGGCCGTAGCGGGTGACGTGCCGGATGGTGTCGTGGTTGGAGAGGACCCAGGTGGGCGGCGCGCCGACCGGTGCGTGGGCGGCGAGTGTCGAGTCGACGACTCCGCGCAGGGCGCCGGCGTCCCAGGCGCAGCACAGGAAGTCGAAGTTGAAGGCGGAGTGGAGTTCGTCGGGGCGCAGATAGCGGGCGAACTGCTCGGCGGTGGGCAGCCAGACCTCTCCCACGAAGATGCGGTCGCCGTCGTAGCCGTCGAGGATCTCGCGCCAGCTCCGGTAGATGTCATGGACGTCGTCGATGTCCTGGTAGGGCAGGTCGGTGGGGTCGGGGGCGGCGCCGACGTCGGGCAGCCCCGGCTTCTTGGCCAGGCCGTGGGCGACGTCGATACGGAAGCCGTCGACGCCGAGGCGCAGCCAGAAGTGCAGGATGTCCTCGAACTCGGCGCGTACGTCGGGGTGTTCCCAGTTCAGGTCGGGCTGCTGGGGGGCGAACATGTGCAGGTACCAGGGGCCGGGAGTTCCGTCGGCCTCGGTGATCCTGGTCCAGGCGCTGCCGCCGAAGTACGAGTGCCAGTCGTTGGGCGGCAGTTCGCCGTGGTCGCCACGCCCCGGCAGGAACCAGAAGCGCTCGCGGGCGGCGGAGCCGGGTCCGTCGGCCAGTGCCTGCCGGAACCAGCGGTGCTGGTCGGAGCAGTGGTTGGGGACGAGGTCGACCAGGACCCGCAGGTCCTGTGCGTGTGCCTCGTCGATGAGCTGTCCGGCCTCGGAGAGGGTGCCGAAGAGCGGGTCGATGTCGCGGTAGTCGGCGACGTCGTAGCCTCCGTCGGCCATCGGCGAGGTGTACCAGGGGGTGAACCACAGGGCGTCCACGCCCAGTTCGCGCAGATAGGGCAGCCGGTCGCGTACGCCGGCGAGGTCACCGGTGCCGTCGCCGTCGCCGTCGGCGAAGCTGCGTACGTAGATCTGGTAGATCGCGGCATGCCGCCACCAGGGGGTCACGGGAACTCCTTGCTCGAATGGGGTGGGTGCGGGGCCCGCGTGGTCGCGGGCCCCGCACCGGGGCGCGGCGGCCGGCGTCAGTTGCCTGCCGGGGTGCCTACCAGCCGGTGTTGCCGGAACCGCGCGTGATGGTGAAGCCTCCGGTGGAGTTGAGTCCGCCGGAGGCGGCGCCGGTGACGGTGACACCGGAGAAGGTGCCGGAGCCGGCGGACTGGATCTCGATCCCGTACAGACCGGTGTTCTGGATCTTGATGTTCTTCAGGGTCAGACCGCTGACGGTCTTGTTGAAGGACACCAGGACTCCGCTGTAGGTGGAGTCGATGATGTCGATGTCCTGCACCAGTACGGGCGCGGTGATGTCGGAGGAGTCGGCGTAGATCCACAGGGCGCCGAACTTGCTCTGCCAGTTGGGTTCGAACCCGCCGGTGCGCTGCAGTGTGTTGCGCTGTACGGAGGTGGTGCCGCTGAACGGCACGGGGGCGAAGCGGCTGCTGACGGCGATGCCGGCGGACCCGGTGACGGTGTCGGCGAGGATGTTGTCCTCGGCCCGGTTGGCGTTGCCGCCGTAGATGCCGACGGTGTTGGCGAGCAGCGGCACCTGGACGGTGTTGAAGCGGAAGGCGCTGTTGGAGACGGCCTGTCCTTCGGAGAACATCGCGAGGCCGTCGTCGCCGGTGTTGCGGATGCTGGAGTTCCACAGCTCGGTGTTGGCGGTGCCCCGGTGGAGGTTGACCCCGTCGGCGAAGGTGTCACGGATGCGCAGCCCGCTCGCGTACAGGCCGTTGGTGGGGGCGTCGATCCACAGGCCGACCTTGGTGTGCTCGATCCAGACGTTCTGGAATGTGGAGCCGTTGCCGAAGTTGCCCTCGATTCCGGCGTCGAAGTTGGCGTCGTCGCGGTAGCTCACATCGCCGGAGATGGTCAGGTCCTGGACGGTGCTGGTGCCGCCCTGGCCGAAGAGACCGCCCTTGCCGTTGCTGCCGCGCAGGACGGTGGACCATTCGCCGGCGCCGCGCAGCGCGATGCCGGTGAGGTTGACATGGCCGGAGATGTTGTACGTACCGGCGGGCAGCCAGAGCCCCTTGCCCTGCGACTTCACCGTGGAGACGGCCGAGTTGAGGGCCGCCGTGTCGTCCGTGTTGTCGTTCGCGCGGACGCCGAGAGTGGTGGCGGAGACGAAGTCGGCGGCGGGCATGGCCAGGTCGGGCGCCACGGTCTCGGTCTCGACGAGGTCCAGGGTGTAGGAGGCGGCGGTGTCGCCCGCGTCCTTCTGGAACTTCAGCACGGTGCCGGCGGGGAAGTCGCCGATCAGGGTGTGGGTCTCGTCGAAGAAGTGGTGTCCTGAGCCCTGTGACGAGTCGTTGTTGTACGGGTAGGCGCCGTAGACCCAGGAGTACTTGGTCGTCAGGTCGAGGTCACGGACGTGGGTGGATCCCGCGTAGAGGCTGAGGGTGGCGGAGGGCGCCGTGTCGGGGATCGAGTAGCGCAGGGTCAGCGCGTTGGCCGGCTTGGTCAGGGTGAACTGGACGTACTCGCCGGTCCGGTCGAGCACGACGGCCTTGCGGCCGGAGGCCTCGGAGGGGACGGAGAGGTAGGTGCGGTCGGGTCCGGTGGTGGAGGCGTTGGTGACACCGTTCTCGGCTTCGTACGTGGTGTACGGGAGGGTGGCGCCGCGCATGGCGGTGGCGGACGACCCGGTGACGGTGATGCCGTCCAGTTGGAGGTTGCCGTTGTCACCGGACTCGGTGCGCAGGGTCAGTGTGTTGAGCTGGGCACGCAGCGGTGCGTCGGTGGTGGCGGACTTCCAGGCGCCCGAGGTGCCGGGCAGCGAGAGTCTGTGGATCTTGGTGCCGTTGGCGGTAAGGGTGACGGTGGCGGCGGCGCTGTCCGGTGTGCGGTAGCGGAGGGCGATCGAACGGGTCGCGGCCGAAGGTGAGTTGATGTCGAAGACGGAGCGGGCGCCCACGGTGGTGAAGCCGGTGAGGTAGCCGCTGCCGGTGTACCCGGCGGCGCTGGTCGCCTTGGCGGGGCCGCCGGAGAAGTACGCGTTCTCGGCCTGGACGGCGGGTGCGTCGGCCGGCGGATCCGTCGGCGGGTCGGTGGGCGGGTCGGTCGGTCCGTCCGGCGTGCTGGGCGCGATGTTGTCGAGGTTGATGTTGCCGCTGTCGGCGGTGGTGAACGTCAGGGCGACCGTGTTGGACCCCTGTCGGTAGGTCAGGGACTCGTCGCGGGTCGTCCAGGTGTCCCAGTTGGCGGTGGGCGGGAGGCTGAGCTGGCGGACCTTGGTGCCGTTGGCGTACAGGCTCAGGGTCATGGTGGCGGTGGTGCCGTTGGCGTACCGGATTCTCACCGACCCGGTGCCGGCCGCCGCCGACTGGACGGTGAACGAGGTCGAGGCGCGGCCCTTGTTGGTGTCGGTGTAGCCGCCGACGAAGCCCGATCCGGTGTAGCCGGGGTGTTCGGTGGATACGGCGGCTCCGCCGGAGAGCGCGGCGGACTCGGCCTCCAGTGTGGTGGTGGCCGCGTGCGCGGACGGGGTGAGCGTCCCGTGGGCGAGGGCCACCAGCAGGGACAGGAGCAGGGCGGGTATCAGGCGGAGGGTCGCGGCGCGGGTTCTCGGTGCGGGTGACACAACGGTGTGTCCTTCCGTGCGGGAAGTGGGGCGTGGGAGGAAGCGCTGAACGGTGGGAGTCGGCGGTGGCAGTCACGGCGGCCAGGGAGCGCGGCCAGGGAGCGCGGGAAGAGCGTCAGCCTTTGACGCTGCCCGCGGTGAGGCCCGCGACGACGCTGCGCTGGAAGATCAGGAACAGCACCAGCAGCGGAACACTGGCCATGACCATTCCGGCCAGCAGTTGATTGGCCGGCATGTCGGTGGAGAGCCGGTTCAGTGCCACGGTGATGGGCTGCCTGGCGGGGTCGGGCAGTACCAGCATCGGCCAGAGGAAGTCCTTCCAGACCCCGACGACCGCGAAGATGGAGACCACCGCCAGCACCGGGCGCGACAGCGGCAGCACCACGGAGACGAGGACACGCAGGGTGCCCGCGCCGTCGATGCGCGCGGAGTCGAGGAGTTCGGCGGGGATCTGGTCGAAGAACCGCTTGAGGATGAAGATGTTGAAGGCGTTGGCGCAGGCGGGCAGCCAGATCGCCCATGGTGTGTTGATGAGGTTGAGATGGACCAGCGGAACGTCGGTCACCGTCAGATACGTCGGGACCAGCAGCGCGGAGACCGGCAGCATCAGGGTGGCGAGCATCATCCCGAGGACCACGTTGCCGAGGGCGGGCCGCAGCTTCGAGAGCGCGTAGGCGGCGGCGACGTCGACGGTCAACTGGAAGAGCCAGGCCCCCGCGGCGAGCAGGAAGGTGTTGAGGAAGTACTGCCCGAGTCCGACGCTGGACCAGGCCCCGGTGTAGCTCTCCGGGTGCCATGTGCCGGGAATCAGGCCGGGGTTCGGGTCGGCGAGTTCGGCCGACGACTTCAGCGCACCCGTCACCATCCAGTAGAGGGGAAACACGAAAGCGGCGGTGAACCCGGTCAGTGTCGCGGCGAGGACGAAGCGGTAGAGGTACCTGCCGGTGCGGCGGGTCATCTCGGCGGGCGCTATCAGGGTGCGTACGGGGGTCTCGGTGGCCATGGCGGTTTTCTCCTCTCAGCCCTTGGCCCGGGTCAGGCGCAGATAGACACCCGCGAAGATCCCGAGCACCACGAAGAGCACCGTGCTCATGGCGCTGGCCAGGCCGAAGTCGTTGTAGACGAACGCGTAGCGGTAGAGCAGCAGCAGGACGGTGACGGTGGCGTCGTCGGGTCCGCCGCCGGTGAGCACGAAGGGTTCGATGAACACCTGCATGGTGCCGATGACCTGGAGCAGCAGCGTGATCATCAGGATGAAGCGCATCTGCGGGAGGGTGACGTGCCACATCCGCTGCCGGATCGAGGCACCGTCGAGTTCCGCCGCCTCGTACAGCTCGCCGGGGATGCCGCCGAGTGCGGCGAGGTAGATGAGTGTGGTGGTGCCCATGTTGGCCCAGGTGGAGACCAGGACCAGCGAGACCATCGCGAGGTTCTCCGACTCCAGCCACTGCTGCCCGGGCAGGTGGAGGATGCCGAGGACATGGTTGAAGAGGCCGGGGCCCGGATCGTAGAACCAGCGCCAGAGCAGCATGGTGACGATCGGGGGCAGCATCACCGGCAGGTAGACGGTCATCCGCAAGTAGGCCCGGCCGTGCCGCAGTTCGCCCAGCACGACGGCGGTGGCGAAGGGGGCGGCGAAGCCGAAGACGAGTGCGAGCAGGGTGAACCAGCCGGTGTTGCGCCACGCGGTCACGAACAGCGGGTCCTCGAAGAGCCGCCGGAAGTTGTCGAGGCCGATCCAGCGGGCCGGCTCGGCGAAGTTGACCTGCTGGAAGCTGAGCAGCAGACCCCGCACGATCGGGTACCAGGAGAACAGCGCGAAGCAGATGATCCCGGCGGCCAGGAAGAGATAGCCGACGAGGTTCTCGCGGATACGGCGCCGGCGCCGGCCACCGTCCGAAGGGCGCCCGTGCGGGTACGAGGCGGGGGCCGCGGCGGGGGCAGCCGCGGGGGTGGGGATCACGGGGGAAGGAGGCGCGTCCGTGGCCATGTCCGGTCTGCTCACAGAGCCGTGGCGAGGATGGTGTCGACCTTCTTCTGTGCGTCGCCCAGGAGTTGGCCGAGGTCGGCGTCCTTCTTGGTCAGCACGGCCTGCATGACGCTGTCGAGCACGGTGTAGATCTGCTGGGCGTTCGGCGGCTCGACCTTCACAGCGACCTCGGGACTGCGGTCGACGAACGGCTGGTAGTTCTTCTGCGGCACATTGGCGTACTCGGTGTGGATCGCGTCGTTCTTGGCCTGGGCCGCGCCGTCGAAGAGGTTCGGCTGCGGCAGGCCCACCGGAACACCGAGCGCGGCGAACTTCTTGACGTTCGCCTCCTCGCGATCCGGGTTGAGGTACTTCCACTGGATCCACTGGAGTCCGGCCCTGATCTTCTCGGGGGACGCCTTCGGGTTGAACATGAAGCCGTCACCGCCGCCGAGGGTGGCGGCGCCGGGCAGGGCGGCGAGCCCGTACTCCTCGTACTCGCGCTCGAACTGCTTGACGATGGTGGGGATGTTGTCCGGCCCCGCCATGTACATCCCGAGCTTGCCGGCCCCCATCAGCTTCTGGACGTCACCGATCTCCAGGAGCTGCCGGGTGCCCATGCTGTTGTCGGTGAAGCGCATGTCGTGGAGCGTCTGCAACGCCTTGCGTCCCGCCGGGCTGTTGAACGCGGCCTTCCACCTGCCGCCCTGCTGGGTGGCGACGTCGCCGCCCATGGAGTAGATCCATGAGGTGAGGTGCCAGCCGCCCTGGTTGTTCTTGCTGTAGTCCGCGTAGCCGACGGTGTTGTCACCGAGGCCGCTGATCTTCCTGGCCGCCACGCGCACCTCGTCCCAGGTGGCCGGGGGCTTGTCCGGGTCGAGTCCGGCCCGCTCGAACAGGTCGCGGTTGTAGAGCAGGCCGAGCGAGTAGTTGCCGGTCGGCAGGCCGTAGATCTTGCCGTCCTTGCCCGTGAAGACGTCCTGGAGCGCGGGGCGTATGTCGCCGAGATACGGCACGCCCTTGAGGTACGGGCTGATGTCGGCGGCCTGGTGGCGCTGGATCAGCCCCGCCGGGTCCGTGAAGTAGACGTAGAAGACGTCCTCCAACTGACCGCCGGCGAGCTTCGCCGCGAAGGTCTTCGGATCCATCTGGCCCTCGCGGGCGTCGATCCTGATCTTCGGGTGGCTCGCCTCGAACTGCTTGACGAGGTCCTCGTAGTCCTTGCGGTCGGCCGGCTGGGTCTTCGTCGGCATGCCGTTGACGCTGATGGTCACCACGCCGTCCTTGCCCACGCCGGAGGAGGACGGGGACGGGCCGCCGCAGCCCGCGAGCCCGAAGGATGCGGAGGTGCCCAGGGCCAGGCCGAGCGCTTGGCGTCTTGTGATGCCGTTCATGGAGATCCCATGCCTTCCTGCAAAGGGTTTGCGCGTGACTTGCAGGGGGCTTGGTCCTCTGCGCGTCTCAACGGCGCTGACAGTAAAAGCGGATGACGCAAGAAGTCAATGAGTCTGCGCAAAAACTTAATCTGAGCGGCTTGCGTGCGTAACACACCGTCACCTAGGGGGCGGGAGCGCGCACAGCGAGAAGGGGCCCGGCCAACGGCCGGGCCCCTCCCGCGGCGACCGGTCGGCCGCCGACGACACGTCAGCCGGTCCGCGTACGCGCCGTACGCGCCGGGGGCGCCGTTGAGCTGCGGACGATGAGCTCGGTGTCGAACATCATCTGCTCCCCCGCCTGCGCGTGGCCCTTCATCTGCGAGACCAGCGAGGCGACGGCGGCGGCCGCCATCGCCTGCACCGGCTGGCGGGCCGTGGTCAGCGGCGGGTCGGTGGCCACCATGTACAGAGAGTCGTCGAATCCCACGACCGAGAGGTCCTCCGGCACCCGCAGCCCCTGCCGGCGCGCGGCCCTGATCGCGCCGAGAGCGAGCGCGTCACTCGCGCAGACGACCGCGGTG
Organism: Streptomyces sp. 150FB; assembly: GCF_000818195.1. GTDB lineage: Bacteria > Actinomycetota > Actinomycetes > Streptomycetales > Streptomycetaceae > Streptomyces. The sequence goes on from NZ_JTHL01000001.1 coordinate 303,800, forward strand.
ACGCCCTCGGCGAGGAGGCGCGGGAGCGCGGTCGCGCCGCCCTCCATCGAGAACAGACCGTGCGCGACCAGCCCGCGCCAGTCGCCCTTCAGGGCGTCCCTAGTACCGCAGAACGCTTGGAAACCGGCGAGCTTACGGGCCGACGGGACATGTCCGACCGGGCCGAGGATCATGCCGATCCGCTCGTGCCCCATCGCCGCGAGATGCCCGAGCACCTGACGCGCCGAGGCCGCGTCGTCGATGGAGACCTGCGCGATGCCCAGGTTCTCGTCCGCCGCGTTGAGCAGGACGATCGGCACCTGCCGTTCCCTCAGGGCGCTGCCCTGCTCGGGTCCGACATCGGCGTAACTGGCGCCGACGAAGATGATGCCGCCGACGTTCTGCTTGAGGATCATGTCGATGTAGTGCGCCTCCGAGACCCCGTCGGCGGTCCGTGTGCAGAGCACCGGGATCAGGCCGCGCTTGTTCAGCAGTCCGGCGATGGCCTCCGTGAAAGCGGGGAAGATCGGATTCTGGAGATCGGGCACCACAAGACCCACGAGCGCGGCGCGCTGCTGCCGCATCTCGCGGGGCCGCTCGAACCCGCAGACGTCCATGGCGGTGAGCACCGCGTCACGGGTCGCGGGCGCGACGTCCGTCGCCCCGTTGAGCACACGGCGTGCTGTCGTCTCGCTGACACCGGCGAACTCGGCCACCTGAGAGAGTCTTTTCTTCACGCCACCAACCTACCAAGCACCCACGCAAGAAATGAAGATCGGTTGCGCAAATTACGAACGGCGACTGGCGCGTTCTCCCGATGTCCGAGGCACCTGGGAGAGTCGGACCCATGACGGCTGATGACGGAGGTGAGCACGGCGGCGGATTCGTGGCGGCCACCGGTGACGGTCCCGCGCCGGCCGGCGATCCCCGGGTGCGGGCCGTGGACGTACGGGTCGCGTTCGACGGGCTGTTGCAGATCCGGCGGCTGACGAACGGCGGCGCGGCCGACCCGGTCGCGGTCCCCGCGCGGTGGGAGCGGCTGCGTACGGTCCGGGCCGTCGCGCTGGCGCTGGAGGCCGCGGGCATGGCGCCGTCCGCCGTGGACA
>NZ_JTHL01000001.1:305423-320410 GCF_000818195.1 Streptomyces sp. 150FB
GCTGGGGTGGGAGGCGCTGCTCTACCGGGGGCCGCGCAGGCGCCGCTTCCTGGAGGTCGAGCCCGCCTCGTGAGCGCCGCCGGTCGGCGCCGCTCCGTGAGCCCCCTGATCAGCCCCGCGCCGGGCAGCCGGAACCGCCGGTACGGCCCTGGGCCGTACCGGCGTCCCGATCCATCTCCCCTAAGGTCAGGGGTAGTTGGTCAGGTTGGCGACGTTCGACGACGAGTTGGCCGGGCCTCCCCTGTCGTTGATGACATGCCGGATGGTGCCCGTACCGCCCAGTGACACCGACACCATGTTGGTGAACCGCACACCGGGGTTGTTGGGCGCCTCGAAGGAGTGCTCGGCGGTCACCGACGGGTTGGCGGAGAAGAAGCAGTAGCTGCCGAGCCCGTACGCCTGATGGCTGGTGACGCTGTCCGCCACCTTGTAGGCGGCGTAGCCCTGCGTACTGCCGTTCATCCACGCCGCCTGGTTGGGCGGGTCGTAGGGCATCTCGTTCTGGTAGAAGTACGTCTTGCCGCCGTTGCCGTTCCAGATGGTCTGGTACTTCTGGTAGTGCTCGACGAACAGCCCGTACATGGTGACATCGGCGCCGTTCACGATCAGGCCGGTGTCTGCCGTGTTCGAGTTCCAGCCGACCCCGGTGGAGTGGTCGGCGCGCCAGAGCCACATGTGGTCACCGATGACATTGCGGCTGTTGACGACGAGGCTGGTGGTCGCCTTGCCGACACCGCCGCCCCCGATGCGGAAGAACACGTCGTGCAGCGAGGTGGGGTTGGTGGCGTGGCTCTGGTTCGAGCCGTCGGGGCCGACCGTCATCAGCCGCTGGGAGTTGACGGGGCCGGCGTCGATGAGCAGTCCTGCGATCTTCACCCCGTCGACGTCGGCGACGTTCATCGCCGAGACCCCGTTGTCCGGCATGATCGTGGCGAGGCCGAGACCGAGGACGACGGTGTCGGGGCGCGTCACGTTCAGCGGCTGGTTCACATGGTAGACACCCGGGGTGATCAGCAGGTTCTTGCCCTGGGCGAGGGCCGCGTTCATGTCGGCGGCCGTGGCGCCCGGCTTGGCGATGTAGAACTGGTCGAGCGGGATGGACGTACCCGCGGGGGCGCCGCCCGCCCACGTCGTGCCCGAGGAGTTGGCGCGCAGCGCGGGTACGAACACCTTGTAGGCGCCGGCCGCGTCGACGTACAGGAAGGGCTTCTCACGCACCTGCGGGGTCTGGTCGACCCTGGTGTAGGGCGGGTTGGGGAAGTTGCCCGCCGGGGCGTTCTTCGCGCCGACGAACACCATGTTCCAGTTGGAGCCGCTCCAGCTTCCCCACTCGGTGTTGCGCGACAGCCACTGCTGCTGGGTGCCGGACCTGACCTGACCGTCGATCTTGCTGTCGGCCATGAAGCCGCCGCTGGCCCAACCGCCGTCGTCCAGGGCGAGGTTGCCCCGGACATGCATACGGCGGTACGGCGCCGCCTGCGAGACCGCCCACCTGTCGGTGCCGCCGGTGGGGGTCACCGAGAGGTTCTCGGCGCTGCGCCAGAAGTTCTGGGTGGCGTTCTGCGGCGGGAACCAGTCGGCCTCGGCGTGGACGGCTCCGTTGATGTTCACGTCGTCGGGGTTGAGGCCGAGTCCGGCGACCTGGGTGTAGAAGCCGACATTCACATCGACGTTGTAGTTGCCGGGGCGGAACAGGAAGGCCTGGCGCTGGGAGCCGAACTGGTTGGTCTCCTGCTGGTTGAAGACGGCGCTGACCTTGCTCTGGATCGTCGCCGCCGGCATCGACGGGTCGAAGACCGTGACGTTGGGGCCGAGATCGGGGGTGCCGGCCGGCGGGGGCGGGTCGGCCGGTGTCAGCCGGAAGGACTGGGCCGCCGAGCCGTTGCAGGTGAACTGGCCGAGCCGGACGCTGTCGGAGGTCGAGGCGGACGGTACGTCGAGGCACTTGCCGCTGAGCCCGTTGACGAAGTGGTAGGCGCCGTCGGCCTCCTCCACCGGCTGCCACTGCTGGTTGGCGCCGTTGCTGAAGAGCCAGAGCTGGATGGGCGCGTTGTCGGCGGTGGAGACGTCCTTCACATCCCAGACCTGGTCGGCGGCGTTGCGGTTGCCGACCTTGAACCGGCCGTTGCCGGTGGAGGTGAAGCTCCAGTGCTGGGCGAGGGAGCCGTTGCAGGTGTACTGCTGTACGGCGGTGCCGTTGGCGGTGGCGGCGGCCGCCGCGTCGACACACTTGCCGCTGCCCTTGTTGACGACATCGACCCAGCCGGTGGGCACGGCCGCGGCGGCCTTGGGCGCGGGCGTGCTTTCAGCCGCGGTCGGCGCCGCCGCCTGGGCGTGCTGCTGGGGCGCGACCGCGCCGATCAGGGCCGTGCTGAGGCAGGCCACGGCGACGGCGAAGGGTCTGAGGTGTTTCCAGGGGGTCCGGGCGCTCGTAAGTGAAAGGCTCATGTGGGGAGTTCACTGTCCACTTCTGACAAGGCACCCGCCCGCGGACCGGAGTCCACGGGCGGGTGCGGGCGTGAGGAGCGATTACCTGTTGGCCGCCGCACTGTTGCCGGTCGTGACATGCACGTAGTCGACGACGAGTTGCTGCGGGAAAGCGGTGCTGCCGTCGGGGTCGCCGGGCCAGTAGCCGCCGACCGCGAGATTGAGGATGACGAAGAACGGCTTGTTGAAGACCCACTGGTTGCCGCCGACATCGGCGGGCGTACGGGTCTGGTAGACGTTCCCGTCGACGGACCACTTGATGGAGTCGGGCGCCCAGTCGACGGCGAAGGTGTGGAAGTCGTCGGCGAAGGCGGCGCCGCCGGGCAGCGAGTAGCCGGCGCCGATGCCCTTGTCGCCCGAGTATCCGGGGCCGTGGATGGTGCCGTGGACCGTGTTGGGCTCGAAGCCGACGTTCTCCATGACGTCGATCTCGCCGCTGTTCGGCCAGCCGACACTGCCGAGGTCGTCCCCCAGCATCCAGAACGCCGGCCACATGCCCTGGCCGCGCGGGATCTTCATCCGGGTCTCCACGTGCCCGTACTGGGACGTGAACTTGCCGGACGTGTTGAGCCGGGCGGAGGTGTATTCGCACGCTCCGTACCAGCACTGGTAGTTGGCCGGGTTCTCCTTGCGCGCGGTGATCACCAGGTGGCCCTGGCCGTCGAGCGCGGCGTTGCTGTTGCCGGCCGTGTAGTACTGCCGTTCGTGGTTGTTGACACCGTCACCGGTCTCCGTCTGCCACTTGGAGCCGTCGACGCCCGAGCCGGCTGCGCCGTCGAAGTCGTCGGAGAAGGTGGCGGCGGCCGCTGACCCGGTGTGGGGGGTGGGTGTGGCGGACGCTCCGGTGGGGATCGCGGCAAGTGCGGCGCCGCAGCAGAGCAGTGTGCTCGCGTAGAGCGCCGTACGCCGGCGCCATGAGTTCTTCACTGGTCATCACATCGCTTCGTGGGGGGAACGTGTATGACATTTGAGCCGTACTTGATTTAAGGGAGGCTACGGGGAACCGTCAAGGAGGTGGTATGGACCAAAGTTGAGTGAATTCACAGTCACCGCACAACCAAAGGGCCGCAAGTCCTCCGCAACCGGACGCCCGGCGGGCCGATTTCGCCGCCATTTGACCTGCACATGATGAGTGCTCGATGTTCACACCTGGGCGTGAAGCCTGTGCGAGGCTCCGGCTGACTCGTTTCCCCCGAGAGGACTCGCCCTTCATGTCCCGTCGCCAACGTCCCACCCGGCGTTTGCTGCTGGCCCTCGGCGCCGCCACAGCGGCGCTCGCCACCATCGCGGCAGCCGCGCCCGCCGCCACCCCGGCAGGCACGCTCGACGACACGTACTACCAGGACGCACTCGGCAAGACAGGTCCCGCTCTCAAGTCGGCCCTGCACACGATCATCAGCGACCAGACGAAGATCACCTACAGCCAGGTGTGGGAGGCGCTGAAGGACACGGACGAGGACCCCGCGAATCCGTCGAACGTGATCCTCCTCTACACGGGCCGCTCCCAGTCGAAGGCGGACAGCGGCGGCAACGCCGACGACTGGAACCGCGAACACGTGTGGGCCAAGTCGCACGGCGACTTCGGCACCTCGACCGGCCCCGGCACCGACATCCACCATCTGCGCCCGAGCGAGGTGGGGGTCAACTCCGTACGCGGGAACAAGGACTTCGACAACGGCGGGAGCCCGGTCGCCGGAGCGCCCGGCAACTTCACCGACAGCGACTCCTTCGAGCCGCGCGACGCGGTCAAGGGCGACATCGCCCGCATGATCCTCTACATGGCCGTCAGGTACGAGGGTGACGACGCCTTCCCCGACCTCGAACCGAACGACCAGGTCGGCAACGGCTCGAAGCCGGCGATCGGCAAGCTGTCCGTCCTGGAGCAGTGGAACGACGAGGATCCGCCGGACACCTTCGAGAAGCACCGCAACGACGTCATATACGACCAGTACCAGCACAACCGCAACCCGTTCGTCGACCACCCCGAATGGGCGGAAGCGATCTGGTGACCGTACGGGGCACCGTACGCGTCGGGGCCCCCGGGACGACTCGTCCCGGGGGCCCCGATCCGTACCGCCACCCCGTCAGCTCCTCGGCGCCTGCCCGATCAGCTCGCGGTACCAGTCCAGCGTGTCGTCCAGCGTGCGGGCGAGCGGGGTGGGGCCGACGCCGAAGGTGCGCTCGAAGTCGGACGAGTCCATGATCTGTGTCTCGGTGTGCTGGTAGAACATCTCCGCGTACTCGTTCATGAACTCCTCGTCGAACGGGCCGAAGGGCCGCGCCTCGGCGAGAGGGACCGTCGTGAGCGGGGCGCCGACCCGCTCCTCGATCATCGCAAAGATCTCCCGGGTGGTGACGGCGGGCGCCGTGGGCAGGTGCCAGACCCGCCCGTCGCCCTCGGGGTGCTCGCCGAGGGTGGCGAGGCCGGTGGCCACATCGGCGATGCTCGTGTAGCTGTGGCGCAGGCCGATGTCGCCCAGCGCGGGAACCTCTCCGCCCATCAGCGCGGGCGGGAAGACGGCCCCGCCCAGCGTCGAGTTGAGCACGCGCGGCCCGACGAAGTCGGCCGCCCTGCCGAGTACGACCGCCACCCGTACCTCGCGGTGCGCCGCGAGGTACGCCTCGTCGAGCCGGGCCCGCAGCTTTCCCTTGCGTGAGGTCGCGCGCCAGGGGCTGTCCTCGGTCATGACCTCGCCGTGCGTCTCGCCGTACGGGTACAGCGTGTCGAGCACCACGAGCCGGGCACCGGCGCTCTCGACAGCGGCGAGCAACGCCTCCTGCACCCGGGGCAGTACGTCGAGCTGGAGCTGGTAGGCGACGTTCACGCAGTGGTACACGACGGCGGCGCCGGCCACGGCGGCGAGCGCGCCGTCCCGTGTGGTCACATCCGCCGCGTACCGCTCGACTCCCTTGAGGGGCTCGCCCTCGCCGGAGCGGTTGACCAGTCGTACGCCGCGCCCGCGGCCGGCGAGTTCGGCGGCGAGGGCGGTACCGGCCGGGCCCGAGCCCAGGACCACGTGGAGATTGCTTGTCGCAGCGGACATGACGATTCCCTCTCGTTCGGACCGAGTGGCGCCCTCCCCGGTTGGGGTTGCACCCTCACTTCTGTTATTGACCGTAACTCTTGCGATGAAGCATTGCAAGAGCGGTGAAAGGTCCGTCTCGACAGGGTGATTAACATTCACTAGAGACCATCACCACCATCGCGGCGAACCGCACAGGAGGACCTCATGGCCGAAGCGGCGCAGAGCCCCAGGGCCCGCTACCGGGAGCAGACCCGGGCCGAGATCAAGGCGGCCGCGCTCCAGCAGCTCGCCGAGGGAGGCGTGCAGTCGGTGGCGCTGACCCGGATCGCCAAGGACATGGGCCTCTCGGGGCCCGCCCTCTACCGGTATTTCGCCGGGCGCGACGACCTGCTCTCCGCCCTGATCAGGGACGCCTACGACGAGGTGGCCGAGGCCATGGGGAAGGCGGCGGACGGCACGTCCGGTACGAGCCCGCGCGCGGCGCTGCGGGTGCTCGCCGGCGCCTACCGCGACTGGGCCCTGGCGCAGCCGCACCGCTACCAGCTCATCCAGGGGACTCCGCTGCCCGGGTACGCGGCTCCGCCGGACACCCAGGCACGCGCGCGGGCCGCGCTCGGCCCCTTCCTGAAGGTGTTCGCCGCCGGTGACCCGTCCGACTCCGTACGCCCCCTCGTGGCGGAGATGGAGGCGTGGGCCGGCGCGGACGGCGCGGACGGCGCGGTCACCGACTGGCTCCAGGAGCACACCGGACTGGCGGCGGAAGACGCGGCGGCGGGCGCCGCGCTCGCCGGGGCCGTCCTCGTCTGGTCGCAGCTCCACGGCACGGTCAGCCTGGAGGTGGCGGGGCAGTACGAAGGGATGGGGCACAGCGCGGGAACGCTGCTGGCGGCGCAGATCGAATCGCTGGCCGACGCGTTCCGGCTGCCGTGACCGTACCGGCGAGCGGTGAGCGGGGGCTGCGCGGGACCCGCCGAAGGGCTCCGATGGACAGGTGTCTAAAGTTCGTGGACACCTGTCCATTTCCGTGACTTCGGGAGAACCCGCTCGTGCAGACAACCGCGCTTGTCCTGGTCGGCCTTGTCGCCGCTTTCCACGTCTACACCATGGTGCTGGAGATGTTCCTCTGGGAACGGAAGCCGGGGCGCGCCCTCCATGGGTTCGACGCCGGTCTCGCGCGGTCGACGGCCCCGCTCGCCGCCAACCAGGGCCTCTACAACGGTTTCCTGGCGGCCGGGCTCGTCTGGGGGCTGGTCGTCGGCGACCCGACGGGACACAGCGTCCAGATCTTCTTCCTGATCTGTGTGGTGGTGGCCGGGATATACGGGGCCGCCACGGCCAACAAGCGCATCCTGTTCGCCCAGGCGCTCCCGGGCGCCCTCGCCCTGGCCGCCGTCCTGGTGGCCGGATGAGTGCCGCGCCGGGGGGCGGCACCCGTACGGCGGGAACCCGGGACCGGCTGCGCGAGGCGCTCCTCGACGAGTGCGCCGAAAGGCCGTTCGATGAGGTCAATGTCGCCGCCCTGGTGCGCAGGGCGGGTCTGAGCCGGGCGACGTTCTACCTCCACTACCCGGATCTGCGGACGCTGGCGGTGGACGCCTGCGCCGAGGTGGTGCGTGACGCGGTGGACGCCCTGCACGCCTGGCGCGGGGTGCCCGACCCGCGTACGGCGCCGCCGGCGCTCACCGCGTTCTTCACCGGTCTCGCGCCGCACGCCGCGCTGTACCGGACCCTGCTGCGCCCGGGCGGCGGCGGTCCGCTCGGTGAGCTGCTCCACCGTGAGCTGCGCGAACGCAGCCGCACCGAAAGGGCGTTGGCCGGGGCGCCCGCCTCCGAGCTGATCGACTCGGCGGTGGCAGCGTCCTTCGCCGGGGTGCTCTCCGACTGGCTGCACGGTCTGGTCGGGGGCTCCCCGGAGTCCGTCGCCGCCCGGATCTGGCAGCTCCTCGGGGCGCTGCACCGGCTGCCCCCCGTATGAGAGCCTTCGCCTGCCGTACGAGGACCGAGTGCGTCAACCGGCCGGGCCCGACGGTACGTTACTGTCGGGTAACGACGATCGGAGCCCCCATGCCACGTACCTACACCGTTTCGGACAGCATCGTTGTCGCGGCGGACCCCTCCACGGTCTACGGGCAGGTCAGCAGACCGTCCCTGATGGGCCGCTGGAGTCCGGAGAACCTCGGGGCGACCGTGCGCGGCGGCGAGCGGGAGACCTGGAACGGGATGGTCTTCGAGGGCCACAACAAGCGCGGCCCGGCCCGCTGGACCACCCGCTGCACGGTGACCGCGGCCGACCCCGGTGAGCGGTTCGCCTTCCGCGTGCACGCCATCGGGGTGCGCAAGCCCCGGCTGCGGGGCCCCATCGCCACCTGGGAGTACCGCTTCGAGCCGGTCCCCGGCGGCACCCGGGTCACCGAGACCTGGACGGACGACCGGCGCTCCTGGCCGGACGCCGTCGCGAACGCGTTCGACCGGATCGCGACCGGCGGTCAGACGTTCGCCGCCTTCCAGGCGCGCAACATCCGTGCGACCCTGCGTAGTCTCAAGCGGGCGATGGAGGAGGAGCCCGCCGGCCGCTGACCGTCCGATGGCATATGCCGCCGACACCACCACGTCGAGTGTTGCCAAACGCCTTACGGCCCCCACGCGCCTGTGCCACAGTCGACATGGTCCACCATCCAGACCTCGCAGCGCCGCGCCCGTATCGGAGTACGAGATGCCGTCCCCTCTGTTCGCGGACCGTCCCGCCCCACCACCGGCCGACCGGGGCTCGGTCGACGCACTCATCACCCGGGCCCGCAGGCTGCGCGGCGATGTGGACGCCGTACGCCGGGGTTCCCCGGCCGACGACGACGACACGCTCCGGCGCTGGCAGCGGGCGCTCTGCGATCTGGCGGTCGATCAGCTCGACGCCCTCAGCGCCCACCTGGACCAGCTCAAGGCCGGCGCCCCGCACGAGGCGGGCAGGCGGCGCGGGCAGATTCCCGCAGCCCGGGGCCGGCGCGCCGTCGCGCCCCCCGGGGCGCGGCTCAGCCTCGTCGGCAGCGCGGAGTGGAATCTGCTGAGCGACGAGGTGAGCTGGTCGAACGAGCTGTACGAGATCTTCGGACGGCCGCCGGGGAGCGGCCCGCTGCCGCTGGACGAGCTGCCCGATCTGGTGTTCCCCGACGATCAGGCCCTGCTCACCGCCATGGTGACGGGCTGTCTGATCGACGGGAGGCCCATCGACGGCGAGTTCCGCGTCATCAGGACCGACGGGCAGATCCGTACGCTGCACATGATGGGCGAGCCCGTCCTCGACGCCAACGGCTGCACCGCCTCCATGTGGGCGGTCATGCGTGACGTCAGCGAGTTACGCCGCAGTGAGCGGGCCGTACGCGAATCACAGGACACCCTCCACCGCCGCCAGCACATCGCCCAGACCGAGCACCGGCTGGTGGCCGAACTCCAGGAGGCCGTGCTCCCGTCGAGAAGCGGCGCGCTCCGGCTGTCGCCCAGCGGTCCCGCCGCGCTCGGCCTGGCGGCGCGCTACCTGCCGGCCTCGTCGGGGCCGCCCGTCGGCGGCGACTGGTACGACGCGCTGGAACTGCCGTCCGGCGGCACCCTGTTGACCGTCGGAGACCTGACCGGTCACGGCGTGAGCGCCGCCTCCACCATGGCGATGCTGCTCGGCGCGCTGCGCGGGATGGCCGTGGCGGGCATCGAGCCGGGCGCGCTCCTCGGCCATCTCAACCAGCTTCTCGACACGGCGGAGCAACCCGCGCTCGGCAGCGCGCTGTGCTCCCGCTACGACCCCAGGACCCGCACCTTCGCCTGGGCGCAGGCGGGCCACCCCGCCCCGCTGCTGTTCCGCGGCGGGAGGGGGCGCGCGCTGACACCTCCGGACGGCGTACTCCTCGGGGCGACCTCGGGGGCCGTCTACGAACAGGCCGACGTCCGGCTGGAGACCGGGGACGTGCTGGTGCTGCACACCGACGGGCTGGTCCGCGACGGCGCCGCCGCCGGGGACGGACAGGAAAGACTGCTGGCGCTGGCACCGGAACTGGCCGGAGCGCTCACCGCGCAGGACTGTGCCAGCGCCGTCGTCGGTGAGTTCGGTGAGACAGGACGCGAGAACGACGCGTGTGTGATGGTCGCGATGGTCGGCGCCTGAGCCGTACGCGCCGTGGGCCGCGGCCCGCCGTACCCGTACACCCAGCCGTGGCCGGTTGCCTCAGATGGTGGCGCCCCGCGGCCGTACGGGACTCTTGGGCAGCGAGAGCTGGATCTCGGCGCGCAGGTCCTCGACCTTCGCGTGTTTCGCGTACTGGCCGGTGAGCCGGTACATCTCCCGCAGCCGGTCCCAGGTGCGGTGCGAGGAGGTCTCCCCCATCGACACCAGCGCGAGCCTGGCGTAACGGGCCGCCTGTTCGGGGTCGTCCCCGATGAAACAGGCCGAGGCCAGCGAGATGTAGTCGAAGATCTGCGAGCGCTGACGGCCGGCCGCCCGCAGCTCCAGCGCCCGTTTCGCGTGGTGCTGCGCGACGCCGGCGGCGGCCGGCTCGTGGTCGGCGAGCGTACGGAAGGCCAGCGCCTCCATGCCGTGCAGATCCGCCTCGTCGAACATCTGCGTCCAGCTCGGCGGTTCGACGTCGTCCTTGCCGGAGACGAACAGGTCCTCCGCCTCGCCGAGGGTGCGGCGCATGGCCTGACCGCGCCCCATGGACGCCTGGGCCCACGCCTCGATGGTGTGCAGCATGGCCCGCGTACGGGGCAGCATCTCCTCGCCGGAGCCCGACGTGGCGAGTTCCATCAGATCGAGGGCGTCGTCGGGACGGCCCAGGTGGACCATCTGGCGCGCGGCCCTGGAGAGGGCCTCTCCGGCGCGGGGCCGGTCCCCGCCCTCGCGCGCCGCGTGGGTGGCGATGACGAAGTACTTCTGGGCGGTGGGTTCGAGGCCCACGTCGTGGGACATCCACCCGGCGAGTACGGCGAGATTGGCGGCGACGCCCCACAGGCGCCGCTGGAGCAGATCGGGATGGCGGTAGGCGAGCATCCCGCCCACCTCGTTGAGCTGGCCCACCACGGCCTTGCGCTGGAGCCCGCCTCCCCGGGCGGCGTCCCAGGCGCGGAACACCTCGACGGAGTGCTCCAGCGCCTCGATCTCCTGCGATCCGATGGGGGCGGCCTCGTAACGGCCGAGCCCCGCGGGGTCGGCCTGGAGGGGATCGTCGAGCCGTGGGGCGTCGGAGACGAGTGCGGGGTCGGAGTGCAGCCAGTCGTGCATGGCGCTGCTGAGTGCGGTGCCTGCGGTGAGCGCGACGCCCGCGCCCACCATGCCGCGTCGGTTGAGCATGAGGTCCATTCCCGTGAATTCGGTGAGGACCGCTGCCGTGCGTTCCGGCGCCCAGGGCAGTTCGTCGGGGTTGTCCGGGCCGTCGTTGGGCCCGGAGGTCCGGCGTCTCCCCGTGCGCCCGTTCCGTACGAGCCCGAGGTCCTCGATGGTCACGACACGACCGAGCCGCTCGGTGAACAGGGCTTCCAGCACTTCGGGCACGGGCTCGCGCGGGGTCTCCCCCATGTCGATCCAGCGCCGCACCCGCGAGGTGTCCGTGGCCAGTTGAGAGTGGCCCATGGCCGCCGCCCGCCGGTTCACCAGTCTCGCGAGTTCGCCCTTGGACCAGCCGGCCAGGCCGAACAGATCCGACAGACGGGTATTGGGTTCGCCGCTCACGTCAAGCCCCCAGGTTCTCGGCTGACCCGACACTAACGTCCTCATCGATGCCGCGGGACTATTCGCCAGGGTTCGCCAGGGTCCGCCACATGGTGTGCCACCCGCGGCCGGGTGTCAGGTAGGAACGCGCCAACCCCGGCCCGGCGTTCGGAGTCACTCCCCAGGGTGTCTCGGGCCGCCGGGGCGGCGGGCGCATGTCATTCGTCGGCACACGAAGGGATCCGTACCGCCCATGTACACAGCATCGTCCCCCGTGTCCGTTCCGCCCCGGCCACGTACCGTCGCCCCCGGCGCCGGACCGTATCTCGATCCCCACCCCACCGGTCGGGTTCAGCACCGGGAGAGGACGGTCAAAACACCCGTCAGCGGGAGACTCGACTTGTCCGGCCCCCACGGCCCGCAGTTGCGGATGGCAATCGCGTCCGTGCAGCGGATCTGCCCGGAGTTCAACCCCGTGCAGGTGCTGCGCCGCAGCGGACGTTCCGTGCTGCTCGTCGGATCCACCGGGCGCAGCACCTCGGTCGCCAAGTGTCTGCTGGACCACTCCCCCGTCTGGGTCGAGCGGTTCCGCCACGAGATAGCCGCGTACCGCGCGTTCGTCCGGCACCGTCCGCCCGTGCGGGTGCCCCGGCTCGTCGCCGCGGACCCGGACAACTGCACGCTGGTGGTCGAGCGGATGCCCGGCCGTCCGGCGGCGCTCACCCGCCATCCCGTGCAGGCACCTCCCCGGGCCGACGTACGGGTGGTGATCGGCGCGATCGCCCGGCTCAACACCTGGCGCCCGGCGCCCGGGCTGTTCGACGCGCCGCTGGACTACGCGTCGCGGATCGCGCGCTATCACGAGCTGGGTCTGTTCACCGACCGGGACCTCGGCGACCTCCAGAAGCTGCTGCACGGTCTGGCCGGCGGCAGGCAGCCGCAGGGCCAGTTCTGCCATGGCGACGCGCTGCTCTCGAACGTCCTGCTGTCGCCGGCGGGTCCCGTGCTGGTCGACTGGGAGCTGGCCGGCTGGTATCTGCCGGGGTACGACCTCGCCACGCTGTGGTCGGTGCTCGGCGACGCCCCGGTGGAGCGGCGGCGGATCAGCAAGCTCGCCCAGGCGAACGGCCCCGCGGCGCGGGACGCGTTCCTGGTCAATCTGATGCTCGTGCTGACCCGGGAGATCCGGATGTACGAGACGGCGGCCCTGCGCGCCATGCACGAGCCGTCGCCGCCGACGGCCGGTCAGCAGTCGCGGACCATGTCCTCGGCGGTCCATCCGCAGGACCGGCCGGCGGGTCCGGCGACGGGTGAGGAGCAGCGGCTGCTGCTGCGGCGCCTGCACGACGACTGCGCGCTGGCGCGGCGGGCCGTTCGCGCGGCGGTCGGTACGCGCTGACGCCCGTACCCATGACGCTCCGGGGGCCCGACCTGCCGTCCCGGAGACACGCGCCGCGCGCCCCGTGCCGACACACGGGGCGCGCGGCGTTCTCCGGCGGACCGACCACATGGCGGGACGGTCCTGAGAACTTCGGGGGGCGTGTCTCGCGCCTTCATTGGTTCACTCCACTGAAGCGCCGCAGGCCCGGGCGCCGTTTCCACGAAACTCCGTGACACGCGCGCTGACGTGCGAAATCCGCTGCCGCTCAGCATGATTGACGGAACGTTCGGGAGCCGATACCTCTGTAAAGGGTTCCGGCCCCGCAGGTCCCTTCGCGCACCGCCGTCCCTGGAGGCCGCATTGAACGGTTCCGTCCCCCGGCGCACCCGGGCCACATCCCGGCGCGTACTCGGAGCCGGGGGTGTCGTGGCCTCGGCCGCGCTGCTGCTGCCTCTGATCGCCGCCGACCCCTCGGCGCCGGCGGAGCAACCCGCCTCCGGCGCGCTGCAACGCGAATTCGCCGCCGCCGCCCGCCAGTACCGGGTACCGGCCGACGTGCTGCTCGGTGTCTCGTACCTCCAGTCCCGCTGGGACACGCACGGCGGAGCGCCGAGTGTCAGCGGCGGGTACGGCCCGATGCATCTGACCGATGTCACGACGGCGCTCGCCGGGGTACGGAGCGCGGCGCAGTCCACCGAGGACGCGCGGGGCGACACGTCCCGTCCCGCCCGTACGACGGAACGGCCGGTCGCCGCGACGCCGTCCGGTGCGACGGACGCGCCCGTACCCGCGCGGCTGCGCACCCTGGAGAGCGCGGCCCGGCTGACCGGGCTCCCCGCCGACACGCTGCGGCAGTCCCCCGAGGCCAACGTCCGCGGCGGCGCCGCGCTGCTCGCCGCGGCGCAGAAGGATCTCGGGCGTCCGCCGAGCGGCGATCCCGCCGACTGGTACGGGGCGGTGGCCCGCTTCTCGGGGGCCGACGACGCGGCGACCGCGGCCGTCTACGCCGACGACGTGTTCGCGGTGATCAAGGACGGCGAGCGGCGCACCACGGACAGCGGCCAGCGGGTCACGCTCGCGGCGACACCGGGTCTCACGCCCGACACCTCGCAGGTGACGCGGCTGGGGCTGCGCAAGGCAGCCACCGGCCCGGTGGAGTGTCCGCGCACGGTGGCCTGCGAGTGGATCCCCGCGCCGTACGAGGAGTTCGGCGACGGCGACTACGGCAACCACGACAAGGCGGACCGGCCCGCTTCCCAGTCGGTCGACTCGATCGTGCTGCACGACACCGAGGGCAGTTGGGACACCACGATCAAACTGGTCCAGGACCCGACGTACGTCTCGTGGCACTACACGCTGCGCTCGTCCGACGGGCATGTCGCCCAGCATGTGGCGCTCAAGGACGTCGCCTGGCACGCGGGCAACTGGTACACCAACGCCAAGTCGGTCGGGATCGAGCAGGAAGGTTTCCTCGTCTCGCCGGACGCCTGGTTCACGGAGGCCATGTACCGGACGTCGGCGCGGCTGGTGAAGTACCTCGCCGACCGCTACGACATCCCGCTGGACCGGCAGCACATCCTCGGCCACGACAACGTGCCGGGCACGACCGCCACGACGATCGCCGGTATGCACACCGATCCGGGCCCCTACTGGGACTGGGCGCACTACTTCCAGCTCCTCGGCAAGCCGTTCACAGCGACGGCGCGCGCGAATTCGGGTGTGGTGACGATCCGGCCGGACTACGCGGCCAACCAGCCCGTCTACACCGGGTGCGTGAGCGCCGCTGAGGCGTGCGCGCCGCACGGTTCGGCCGCCGTACGGCTGCACACGGCGCCCGCCGAGAGCGCGCCGCTGGTCAAGGACATCGGCCTGCGGCCCGGCGGCGACGAGTCCACGATCGACGTCAACGACGGGGGCGCCCGCGCCACCACGGGCCAGCAGTACGCGGTCGCCGGGCGGCAGGGCGACTGGACGGCAATCTGGTACCTGGGCCAGAAGGCCTGGTTCAACGATCCGGCGCGGCACCCGACCGCCGTGCACAGCAAGGGCACGGTGCTGACGCCGAAGCCGGGGCCGGCCGAGGTGCCGGTGTACGGGCGGGCCTACCCGGAGGCGTCGGCGTACCCGGCGGGCGTACCCGTACAGGCGCAGGCGGTGTTCCCGTACAAGCTCCTCGCCGGGCAGCGGTACGTGGTCGGTGACCGGGTGCCGGGCGAGTATCTGTACGCGCCGACCTTCGACACCTCCGTGCACCGCGTGGTGCGGGGCAAGGAGATGTACTACGAGATCCAGTTCGGGCACCGCGTCGCCTATGTGAAGGCGGCCGACGTCCGGCTGGTGCCCGCGCCGCGCTGAGGCGCGGCCCGGAACGCCGGGCGCCACCGGTCTGTGGGGGGCCGGTGGC
>NZ_JTHL01000001.1:320435-325640 GCF_000818195.1 Streptomyces sp. 150FB
CGTGCCGTCAGTAGCGGAGGTCGGCGGCGATCCGGTCGTGCCTGGCCAGCGTGGAGTCGGGGAGGAAGACCACCTCGGCGCCGCCGCGCAGCGCGTTCTCGACGAGTTCGTCGACGATGTCCTCCCGTACGTCGGGCCAGTCGGCGGCCCCGCCGTCCCCGTCTCCGACGGGCAGGAGATGGCCGTCGGAGACCCGGGCGGTGACCTGGTAGTGCTCTTCGAGCGTGATCAGGGCGGCCCGCTTCTCCCGTACGGCCTCCCAGACCTCGTCCAGGCCGCCGGCGAAGGTGTGCCTGCTCGTGGCGTCGTCGAGGCGGGCCAGGACGTCCCACTTCTCGCGGCGCGCGTACTCCTGGACGACGGGTCCGAGTTCCCGCAGCAGGACCGGCGCGGGGCCGTCGGTGAGGCCGCCCTTGACGAGCCGTCCCGAGGCCGCGCGGTGTGCGGCGCTGCCCGCGTCGTCCAGCAGCGCGAGCGCGGGTGCGACACCGAAGACGTACAGCGGCCGTGGCTTGGCCGCGACGACCTCGCCCACGGCGTTGTCGACCGAGCGAAGGAAGCGGCGGGTCTCCTCGTCGGTGAAGGTGCTGGGGGTGTCGCCGATCCGCTCCTCCCGTTCGGCGTCCCAGGCCTCCGCTTCCGGTTTCATGGGGAAACCGTTCTCCGGATACTCGTGCAGCGACTCGCCGGTGCCGCTCCAGAGCGTCGCGTGGTCGGCGGCCACGCCGAGGGCCCAGTAGGGGCGTGACTGCTCGCTCGCCGCCACCAGGTTCCTGGTGACGTAGGTGTCGCTGAGGACGACCCGCTCGGGCACTTCGCGCGGCAGGTACCAGACCCGGAACTCCTCGGTGTCGGCCAGGATCAGCAGGCCGTCGAGCGTGCGGCGCGGATCGACCTCGCCGGCGGCCAGGGCGAGCTGCTCCTTGACCGCGATCCGCGCCACGCTCGGCACCTCTGGGTCGGCCTCCAGCCTGCGGCCGGCCTCGGCGATGACATTGCGCAGGCGTACGCCGTCCTGTTCGCTGTTCGGTTCACGCCGGTGCGTGGGCATCGTCAGGGACACCACCGGATAGGTGTGCCGGGTGCGCAGCTCGCGCAGAAGGTCGGGCGTGGTCGCGTTGCTGTCCATGCTGCCCCTTCGCTCGACGAAGGTCCCGCCGGACGGACGGTCGGCGTACGGACCCGCGGTCGTGCATCCATTTTGCGGGATTCCGGCGGGTTCCGCAGAGCAGAAGGGGCAGCGGCGCTCTCAGGGCCTCAGGCGGCGCTCCGGGTGAAGATGTACGTCCGTCCGGCCCTGGCCTTGATCTTCCGCTCACCGCCCGGCAGCAGGGTGGCGCGCAGGGTCAGCTCAGCCGTACGGCTCGCGTGCAGGACGACCCGGCTCGCGCTGCCGCCTGACCAGGTGATGTCGAGGGTGGCGCCGCCGCGCGCCCGCAGCCCGGTCACGGAGCCGTCGGGCCAGGTGGCCGGCAGGGCGGGCAGGACCTCGATCGGGCCGTGCTGGCTCTGTACGAGCATCTCGGCGACCCCGGAGGCGGCTCCGAAGTTGCCGTCGATCTGGAACGGGGGGTGGGTGTCCCAGAGGTTCGGCAGGGTGGAGCTCTTCAACTGTTCGGTGAGCATCCGGTGCGCGTGGTCGCCGTCGCGCAGCCGGGCCCAGAAGTTGATCTTCCAGGCCTTGCTCCAGCCCGTGCCGCCGTCGCCGCGCGCGGTGAGCGAGACCTTCGCCGCCTCGGCCCACTCGCTGCCCGGCTCGATCGCCCGGCCCGGGTGGAGTGCGAAGAGGTGCGAGACGTGCCGGTGGTCGTCGGTCTTGCTGTCGGTGTCGGTCTTCCACTCCTGGAGCTGGCCCCAGGAGCCGACGCGCAGCCCGGGGTCGAGGCTGTCGAGTGCCCTGACCAGCCTGGTACGGAAGCCGGGTGCGTCCCCCAGGGTCCTGGCCGCCTCCAGCGTGTTGGTGAACAGGTCGTGCACGATCTGCTGGGACATGGAAGCGCCGGCGGTGAAGTCCCCGTGCTCGGGCGAGTAGCTGGGGGTGACGACGAGCTTTCCGTCGCGCGGGTCGGTGCGCAGGTTGGCGAGCCAGAACTCGGCGGCCTCCTTCATCACCGGATAGGCGGTGGTCCGCAGATACCGGGTGGAGCCGCTGAAGCGGTAGTGGTCGTACATCTGCTGGGTGAGCCAGGCCCCCGCCTCGGGGAACCAGAACGACGAGGGGTACTCGTGGACGCCGGTGAAGCCCCACGGGTCGGTCTCGTTGTTCACGACCCAGCCGGCCGAGCCGAAGATCTCCCGGGCGCTGGTCCTGCCGGGTGCGCGCATCGACTCGATGTAGCGGTCGTAGGGCTCCGTGGTCTCGGCGAGGTTGGTGACCTCGGCGAGCCAGTAGTTCATCTGGAGGTTGATGTTGACGTGGTAGTCCGCGTCCCAGGGCGGGTTGGTGACGTTGTTCCAGACGCCCTGGAGGTTCGCGGGCAGCGATCCGGCGCGGGAGGAGGCGATGAGGAGATAGCGCCCGTACTGGAAGAAGAGCGCTTCGAGCGACCGGTCGGCGGGGCCGGTTCCGGTGCCGGCGGCGTACGCGGCGAGGAGTTCGTCGGTGGGCAGCGCGGGGAGCCGCTGGCCGATGTCGAGGGTGACCCGGTCGAAGAGGGCGCGGTGGTCGGCGACATGGCGGGCGCGGAGGTCGCGGTACGGGCGGGCGACCGCCCTGTCCACGGCCGAGGTGACGGCGGCGTGCGGGTCCTTGCCCCGGTAGTCGGGGAAGGTGTCCGCGTAGTCGGTGCCCGCCGCGAGGACGAAGAAGGCGCTGTCGGCGCCGCTGACGGTGAGGGTGCCGTCGGTCCCGGCGCTGATGGTGCCGCCCTCGGCGCGTACCCGGATCTGGGCTTCGAAGCGCAGCCCGTTGTCCTGGAGGACGCCCCGTACGGTGATCCTGTCGCCGTGCGCCGTAGCGGTGAAGTCGCTCCTCGGCGAGGCGTAACGGAGGGTGAAGCCGGTCTTTCCCGGCTGGTCGCAGGCGAACCGCCCTGCGATGACCCCGGCGGGGTGGGAGGCGAAGAACTCCCGTGTGTACGCGGCGTCCTGGTGGCTGTACGCGACGCTCGCCACGGCGGAACGGAGGTCGAGGGCGCGGCGGTAGGAGTCGTCGGGCGTGGCCGGAGCGCCGGGGACGGTCAGCTCCAGGTCGCCGAGGACCTGGTAGGAGCCGAAGCCGTGCTTGGGCTGTCCCAGCTCGGCGGCGACGGTCTCGGGACTGAGTCCGCCCTCGGCCTCGATCCGGTCCTGGACGGCGGCGAGGGCGCCGGGCCTGGGCGTGGTCCAGTTCCCGTGGTCGAAGCCGCCGGCCGCGCCGGGGCCGCCGGTCCACAGGGTCTTCTCGTTGAGGGTGAGCCGTTCGGTGGCGAGCGTCCCGAAGACACCGGCGCCGAGGGCTCCGCTGCCGATGGGCAGCGACTCGCGCTCCCAGTCGGCGGCCGGGGTCCGGTACCAGAGCGTCAATTCATCGGAGGAATCGTCGGAGGGCTTGGCATCGGCGGCGGATGAGCCCGCCGCCGCAGAGCCGGACGCGACGGTCCCGGCAGCGGCCGGATTGGGAACTCCTATTGCCAGAGCGCCCGTTGCACCGAGCGCCGACATGAGCGTGGTCCTGCGGCTGATCCCTGGGGTCATGGCCAGTCACGGTAAAAGTCCGATGACTGTTTTGGCAAGAGACATGACAAAACCACGGTACGGGCAAGACGAGGTCAAGAAATCAGGCGCGCGGGCCGTGCGCGGGCCGTTCCCCGGTCCCGCTCAGCCCCGCTGGAGCCGACCGCGCCGGGCTCAGCCCTGCTGGAACAGCTCGGCGGGCAGCGGCTTGAGGAGCGCGTACAGGTCGTCGGTGATCGGCCGGTCCCAGCTCGCGATGGTGACGAGGACATTGTCGCTGCGGTCGAACTGCACGCAGGAGATACGGCTCTCCGAGAGCTTGAGACGGCGCACGATCAGCAGGTTGTCCCCCTGCATCACGGGCATGTCCTCCGCACCGGTGACCTCGACGGGCTCCTCGTTCTCCAGGGCCAGCAGGAGCTGGGCCACCTCGAACGGGATCTGGCCGTCCAGCAGCTCGCGCGCCGGGGAGCCCTCGGGCAGATTGCCGATGATCATCGCGGGACCGCGGCCACCGAACAGGTCGTAGCGCAGGAAGACGCCCTGACAGCTCCCGTCGGGCGCGGGCAGCAGACCGGCACCGAGATTGCCGGGCCAGTCACCCGGATCCATGGCGAGGACGTCGAAGTCCGGGCCCGCGGGTGTGGCGGCGCTGCGGCGGCGGAGGAAGGACATCCCACCATGGTACGTGTTCGCGTGACTACGCCGGAGCCGGGCCCGGTGTGCGCTCCGCCGTTCGGAACACCGCCCGTGGAGCGCCCGGTTGCCGCGTCCCGTCAGGTGAGGTCGAATTCACCGTCCCGCGCGTTGATCACGAACGCCCGCCACTCGGCGGGGCTGAAGATCAGCGAAGGGCTCTCCGGTTTACGGCCGTTGCGCATCGCGATGAAGCCTTCGACGAAGGCGATCTGGACGTCACCCGTTCCCTGGCTTCCCGACTGCCAGTCCGCCCCGCTCAGGTCGAGTTCCGGCTTGTCCCAGCCCGAAAGCGGCTGGTGGGTGGTAGTGGTGCTGTCGGCCACGTCCTGCTCCTCCCGCTGCGTCGTCCGGCCCCACATTAGCGACCGTCATCCTTCCGGGACAGGCCGCGGTCGAAGGCCGCTCGCCGAGGACGGCCCGCAGACGGAGCGCAGCGAACGGTGGAGCGCCGCCCTGTGCGTGGCGTCGAACCGTGCGTCGGCGGCGACTCGTACGGCCGAGGCCGCCAGCGCGCCGCCGCAGACCGGGGCGGTACGGGTCCCCGCCGAGCGGGCGAGCGCCCGGACGAGAGCGCCGTCGACACGGTTGATCTCGTCGCGCACAGAGGCGAGTGCGGGCCGGGCGGCCGGGGCCTCGTCGGGGTGGCCGCGCCAGCGGCTGAGCAGTGCGCGCTGTACGTCCTTGCCCGCCTCGATCTGGTCCCGGAACACCCGGACCGTGGCCGCAGGATCGGCCCCCAACCGCCGGGCCGGCGCCGCCGCCGAGGCGAGGACCTCCCGTTCCCTGGCCGGGTCCTGGACGGGCTTGTCCGTCCCCCGTTTCGCGGCGGCGACCCGGTCGGCGACGGCCAGC
>NZ_JTHL01000001.1:326197-330395 GCF_000818195.1 Streptomyces sp. 150FB
GGCGACGCTCCGGAGGCCGTCGCCGGTCGTGGAGACGGGCGCGGGGGCGGACGGGGGCGCGGGCGGCGGCGCGGACGCGGCGGTGAGCAGGAGGGCCGTCACGGCGGTCAGCGCGATCCGGCGGACAGGGGGAAACATATACACGGTGTTTTTCTCGGCGGACCGGCCCCGGACCTTGAGCGCGCCCGCCCGTGCGTCTGTCCGCGCACGCGCCCGTACACGCGCCCCTCAGATCCCGAACTCCCGGAGCGCGGCGAGGAATTCGGCGGGCCGCTCCGCGTGGACGAGATGCCCGGCGTCGATGGTGATCAGGCGGCTGTCCGGGATACGTCCGGCCATCCACGCGAACCTCTCCTGCGGTATGTGGCTCTTCGGTCCGCCCGCGACGACCAGCGTCGGCGCCTCTATCCGGTCGAGTCCCTCCCGCCAGAGCGGGTCGGGCGCGTTGAGCTGGGCGTCGAGAGCCGGCACCACCGGCCAGTCGAAGCCGAGTTCACCCTCGGGGCGTACCGCCGGCGGCCGCTGCGGGTCCAGCGGGAACAGCGCCGGGCTCTCCTCCAGTACGAGCAGCCCGAACAGCTCCGGCGCCTCCTGCGCCAGCAGATAGGCGGCGAACCCGCCCATGGAGTGGGCGATCACGTCGACGCTGTCCAGGCCGAGCGCCGTCAGGAAGCCGCGCAGGTCGTCACGGAAGCGCGCCACCCCGTACCCGCCGGGCCAGTCGCTCAGCCCATGACCGCTCAGGTCGAGGGCGATGACGCGGCGGGTCGCGGCGAGTTCCACGGCGACCCCGGCCCAGTCGAGGCTGCTCGAACCGCGCCCGTGGACCAGCACCACGGGCGGGGCGTCGGCGGCGCCCCAGGTGCGGTAGGCGAGCCGCACCCCGTTCGCCTGGACGGTGTGCACGGCGGGGTCGAGGAACGCGAGGACCGTACGGACGAACGCGCCCGGCTCGTCCCCCCACGGCGCGTCGCCGGCGCCCTCCAGCAGGACGGCGCGGCCGTGCGGGAACAGCGCGGCGACCTCCCGTGCGCGGCCGGGCCCGGGAGCCGTGGCGAGGGCACCTGCCACGACGAGGACGGGTACGGGGACGTCGGGCACCTCCACCGCGCGGGCTTCATCGGCCGGGGCGTCCACCGGGGCGAGGAGGGTCAGGGAGCGCAGCCGTTCCGGGTGCTCGGCCGCGTACAGCGTGGCCGTGCGC
The DNA here is from genome assembly GCF_000818195.1 of Streptomyces sp. 150FB. Lineage (GTDB taxonomy): Bacteria > Actinomycetota > Actinomycetes > Streptomycetales > Streptomycetaceae > Streptomyces. Next base: position 327,402 of record NZ_JTHL01000001.1, read on the forward strand.
ACCGACTCGGCGTGGGCGAGGAGGTCGACCCGGTCGAGGCCGAGGTGGACACGGAGCGCCTCGATGTCCCCGGTGTCCGAGGGGCCTTCAGGTGCCGGGCCGGTGGGCTCGATCAGGATCAGCCGCCGCCGCGCCGCCAGACCGCCGAGGTCACCGAGGCCGGCCGGGGCGTCCACCGGCCCGCCCTGGAGACAGAGCAGAGGTTCCCCCTCCCCCGCGAGGTGGTAGGCCAGTTCCGTTCCGTCGTACGAAGTGAAGGTGGGCATGGCGCGATCCTCACAGCCGGTCGCCCGTGACGGCAATGCCTTCCGCGGCCCGCGCATCACGCGACGGCGGTACAACGCCATGCGTCACGTCCCTTGACGCTCCCGCGCGCTGCTGGATTACTGATCCCTGAGTGGTCGGCCGAACGTCCGGTCGGCCGAAATGTCCGACCGAACCGGGAGAGCGCGCCGTGACCCCACTGCTGGACGAGGCGGAACAGCTCAGCCGCGAGGAGCTGGCCGTACTGCAACTGGAGCGGATGCGGGCCACGCTGCGTCACGCGTACGACCATGTCGGCTTCTACCGGAAGGCCTTCGACGCGGCGGGGCTCCGCCCCGAGGACTGCCGTTCGCTGGCCGACCTCGCGCGTTTCCCCTTCACGGCCAAGGCGGATCTGCGGGACAACTATCCGTTCGGGATGTTCGCGGTGGACCGGTCGGAGGTACGGCGTATCCACGCCTCCAGCGGGACCACGGGCCTGCCGACCGTCGTCGGGTACACCCAGCGGGATCTGGACACCTGGGCCGATGTGGTGGCCCGCTCGATCAGGGCGGCGGGCGGGCGGCCCGGGGACACGGTCCATGTGGCGTACGGCTACGGGCTGTTCACCGGCGGCCTCGGCGCGCACTACGGCGCCGAGCGGCTCGGCTGCACCGTCGTCCCCGCGTCCGGCGGGATGACGGCGCGCCAGGTCAGGCTGATCCAGGACTTCCGCCCCGAGATCATCATGGTGACGCCCTCGTACATGCTGACGCTGCTCGACGAGTTCGAGCGGCAGGGCGTCGATCCCCGGACGACCTCGCTCCGGGTCGGGATCTTCGGCGCCGAGCCGTGGACCGAGGAGATGCGCCGGGAGATCGAGGAGCGGTTCGCGATCGACGCCGTCGACATCTACGGGCTCTCGGAGGTGATGGGGCCCGGGGTCGCCTCGGAGTGTGTCGAGGCGAAGGGCGGGCCGCACATCTGGGAGGACCACTTCTACCCGGAGATCGTCGACCCGGGAACCGGGGAGGTACTGCCGGACGGTGAGCGGGGCGAGCTGGTCCTCACCTCGCTGACCAAGGAGGCGATGCCGGTGATCCGTTACCGCACTCGGGATCTCACCCGGCTGCTGCCCGGCACGGCCCGGGTGTTCCGGCGGATGGAGAAGATCACCGGGCGCTGCGACGACCTGCTGATCGTGCGCGGGGTGAATCTCTTCCCCACCCAGATCGAGGAGATCGTGCTGCGTACGCCGGGGGTGGCGCCGCACTTCCAGCTACGGCTGACGCGTGAGGGCCGGCTGGACTCGCTGACCGTACGGGCCGAGGCGGGCCCGGGTGCGTCCCCGGCCGTACGGGCGGAGGCCGCGCGCGCGATCACCTCGGCGGTGAAGGACGGGATCGGGGTCTCGGTGTCGGTCGAGGTGGTCGACCCGGGGACGCTGGATCGGTCGGAGGGGAAGAGTTCGAGGGTCGTGGACCTCCGTGCGGTGTGAGCGCCTCGTCGTCGGCCCCGGCACGCCGTCAGCCCCCTCGCCATCGGCCCCGGCACGCGGTCAGGGGCTGATGGCGAGGAACACGAATGCGGCGAAGACCGCGAGGTGCACGCCGCCCTGGAGCAGGGTGGCCCGCCCGGGTGTGACGGTCAGCGCGCCCACCACGACCGTCAGCGCGAGCAGCACCATGTGTACGGCGTTCAGCCCGAGCACCAGCGGCCCGTCGAGCCAGACGGTGGCGAGCGCGATCGCGGGGATCGTCAGGCCGATGCTCGCCATGGCCGAGCCGAGCGCCAGGTTCAGGCTGGTCTGCACCCGGTCCCTGCGGGCCGCCCTGACGGCGGCGAGGGTCTCGGGCAGCAGGACGAGCAGGGCGATGACCACACCGACCACGGCCTGCGGCAGCCCCGCTGACTCGACGCCCGACTCGATGGTGGGCGAGACCGCTTTCGCGTCCCCGACGACGGCAACCAGTGCCACCAGCAGCATCACCAGGCTCAGGGCGGTCGCCCGGCGGCCGGGAAGCGGGGCGTGCGTGTCGTCCTTCTTCAGCTCGCCCTCCTGGGTGAGCGGCAGGAAGTAGTCACGGTGGCGCACGGTCTGTACGCCGACGAACAGCGCGTACACGGCGAGCGAGGCGATCGCGGCGAAGGCCAGTTGCGCCGGGGAGAACTGGGACCCCGGCCTGCTGGTGGTGAAGGTCGGGAAGACCAGGGTGAGCGTGGCGAGGGTCGCTACGGTGGCGAGCGCGGCGCCCGTGCCCTCGGCGTTGAACACGGCGACCCGGGTGCGGAGCGCGCCGACCAGCAGGCACAGGCCGAGGATGCCGTTGCAGGTGATCATGACGGCGGCGAAGACGGTGTCGCGGGCCAGCGTGGCGGTTCCGCTCCCGCCGTCGATCATCAGGGTGACGATCAGCGCCACCTCGATGACGGTGACGGCGACGGCGAGCACCAGGGAGCCGAACGGCTCCCCCACCCGGTGGGCGATCACCTCGGCGTGGTGCACGGCGGCGAGCACGGCACCGGCCAGGCACAGCGCGACCACGGCGACGAGGGCGCCCGGCAGGTGCCGGCCCCAGCTCAGGGCGAGGGCGACCACCGCGATCAGCGGCACCACGACGGTCCACCGGGACGTCAGTGACCGCAGTGCGGCGCGCGCGTTCATGCGGCTCACGCTGCCAGAGGCAGGGACGGCACGCGCGACGTGCGGCGCCTGGCGCACGGGGGCGGCGCCCGGCGTACGGGGCGGCG
>NZ_JTHL01000001.1:331204-342827 GCF_000818195.1 Streptomyces sp. 150FB
GGCGAGCGGCTGGACGGCGGCCCCGGTGCCCAGGTAGAGGACGGTCAGCGCGGTGGCGTAGAGGAGCCCCCAGCGGCCGAGCCGGTCGTCGACGAGCGTCGGCATCACCGCGTACGCGAGTCCGGCGGCGCCGAAGACCCAGGGCGCCATCGGCAGGATCAGCAGCCGGAACGTGCGCCGTCCGGGTACGGGCACCCGGAGGTCGCGCAGCAGGCCCCGGCGCTCCCTCGGAGCCCCCGAAGGCCCCCGCACCGGGCGGATCTCGGCCACGCGCGGCAGCAGTGCCAGGGCCGGGAGTGTGAGCGCCACATGGACGAGGTAGGGCAGCACCATCGGCCAGGGTGCCCACTGCGCGAGTACGCCGGCGACACCGGCGCCGAGCCCGAAGCCGGCCGTCAGCCACAGCGAGGCCCGCCTCGCCCCGAGAGTCGGATCCCCCGACGCGGTGGACAGCTCCTTGACCCAACTGCTGCCCACGGACATGGCGATGCCGACGGCGATCCCGGTGAGGAGCCGGCCCGCGTAGATGGGCCGGGGGCCCGTCGCCCCGAAGGCGAGGACGGCGCTGGCGAGCACCGAGGCCGCCGTCCCCGCGATCATGACGCGGCGCCGCCCGTGCAGGTCCGACAGCGGTCCCGCCAGCAGCAGGCCGGGGATCAGCCCGACCACATAGGCGCCGAGGAACGCGTCGACGCTCAGTACGGAGTAGCCCCCGGTGCGGCGGTACATCAGCAGGAGCGGGGTGAACTGGTTGCCGCCCCAGCCGCACGCGAACATCGCCGCCGCCACGGTGCGGGGCCCGGGTGACGCCACGGTCAGAACCGCCCGTGTGTCGCGCTCAGGTGGGAGCGCAGCGCCTCGGCGAACCCGGCGGGGTCCCCGGCGGCGAGCAGCGCGAGCAGCGCCTCGTGCTCCTCCACCAGGAGGACGGGCCGCTCCGGCCGCGGGCGGAGCGCGAGGACGCTCATCCGCCGCTGGCGGTCCGTCAGGGTGCCGTAGAACCTGCTCGACAGGGCGTTGCCGGAGGCGTCGACGACCGCCCGGTGGAAGGCCTCGTCCGCCTCGGCGAACCCTTCGATGTCCCCTCCCTCGGCGCGCTCCCGCTGCCGCCCGATCAGCTCACGCAGCCGCGCCTCGTCGGCGGCGGCGAGCCCCCGCAGCGCGATGCGCTGGGCGGCGGCGTGCTCCAGCGCCTGGCGCAGATCCAGCACGTCCTGGGCCTCACCTGGCGGTACGGGCACCACGACGGCGCCGCGCTTGGGGTGGAGCCGGAGCAGGTCCTCCTCGGCGAGGCGCAGGAACGCCTCGCGTACGGGAGTCCGGCTGAGCCGGGTCTGCTCGGCGATCTGGCCCTCGCTGATCAGGCTTCCCCCGGGAAGCCGGCCGCTGAGGATCAGTTCCTTGGTGAGCGTGTAGGCGGTGTGGGACGCGGAGGGGCGCGCCGCCGGTTCGCTGGGAGACATGCCGGCCACCCTAACAGGCATAGATACAAGCTTGGATACAAGAAGAGATGCAAGGACACACACCAGAGGGCCGCGAGGCTGACCGCGCCCGGCCACGCGACGCGCGCCCGGGCGACCTGCCAAGGTGATCCGGAGGACGGACGAGGGAGAGGGCTCCTATGACGCGGAACGACACCGGGCCCACCGAAGCGGCGCTCGGAGCCGACCCCGCGCACCCGGTCCTGCGCCCCGGCTCCCCCGAGCGGGCCGGCCTGCTCGCCCATGAGCTGGAGGCGCTGGTCGCCGACGCCTCGGCCTTCCTCGGCCCCTCCCCCGTCCATCCCGCCCATCCGGGCGCTGTCCTGCTCGCCGGGCGCGGCGGCACGGTGGCCCTGCACCGGGCGATCGGCAGGGCCGTGCGCTACCGCGCGTACGACGAGCGGACCGGCGCCGGCGTGGAGTTCCCACCGGACCGGCAGATCGACACCGCCGAGGACACGCTGTACGACCTGGCGTCCGTCTCCAAGCTGTTCACCTCGCTGCTGGCCGTCCAGCAGATCGAGCGCGGCGCGCTGGAGCTGGAGGGCGCGGTCGCCTCGTACGTCCCGGAGTTCGGGGCCGCGGGCAAACAGGACGTCACGGTACGTCAGTGTCTGACGCACACCTCGGGGTTCCGGGCGACGCTGCCGCTCTACCTGGAGCCGACTCCCGGGGCGATGCTGCGACGGCTCTGGGAGGAGGAGCCGGTGCACCCGCCCGGCACCGGCTACCTCTACTCGGACCTCAACATGATCGCGCTCCAGCAGGTACTCGAACGGGTCACCGGACGCCATCTGGACGACCTGCTCGCAGCCGGGATCACCGCACCGCTCGGGATGCGCCGTACCCGCTACAACCCGCCCGCCTCCTGGAAGCCGGGGATCGCGGCGACCGAGGACGCGCGGCCGCCGTGGTCCGGGCTCGACCGGGGGCTCGTGTGGGGCGAGGTGCACGACGAGAACGCGTACCGGCTCGGCGGCGTCGCCGGCCACGCCGGGGTCTTCTCCGGCGCCTGGGACCTCGCGGTCCTCGCCAGGACGCTGCTCAACGGCGGTACGTACGCGGGCGCGCGGATCCTTCGCGCCGAGTCGGTGAAGCTGCTGTTCACCGACTTCAACGCCGCTTTCCCCGGCCATGCGCACGGACTCGGCTTCGAGCTGGACCAGCGCTGGTACATGGGTGGCATGGCCGCCCCCGGCACGGCGGGCCACACCGGGTTCACCGGCACCAGTGTCGTCATCGACCCGGTGACGGACTCGTTCCTCGTCGTGCTCTCCAACTCCGTTCATCCGGTGCGCGACTGGCGCTCCGGCAGCGCGCCGCGCGCGGCGGCGGGCGACCGGATGGCGCGCGCCGTGCGGTGACGCCGTCAGAGGCCCAGCGCCGCCATCGCCGCGTTGTGGCCCGGCACCCCGCTGACGCCGCCGCCGCGCACGGCGCCCGCGCCGCACAGCAGGACGTTCGCGTGCGCGGTCTCCACGCCCCAGCGTCCGGTGTCCGGCGCCGCGTACGGGAAGGCGAGGTCCCGGTGGAAGATGTGGCCGCCGGGCAGCCGCAGTTCGCGTTCGAGGTCGAGCGGTGTCTTGGCCTCGATACAGGGGCGCCCCTCGTCGTCCACCGCCAGCACATCGGCGATCGGCTCGGCGAGGCACTGGTCCAGTCGCGCGAGCGTCGAGGCGAGCAGGGTCGCGCGCGTGGCGTCGTTGTCGGCGGCGAAGAGCCGGGCCGGGGTGTGGAGTCCGAACAGCGTCAGGGTCTGGTAGCCGCTCGCGGCGAGTTCGGGGCCGAGGATCGAGGGGTCGGTCAGCGAATGGCAGTAGATCTCGGACGGCGGGGCCCCGGGCAGCCGGCCCGCCGCCGCTTCCCGGTAGGCGGTCGCCAACTGCTCGTATCCCTCGGCGACATGGAACGTACCGGCGAAGGCCTCCCGGGGGTCGACCGAGGCGTCGCGCAGCTTCGGCAGGCGTCGCAGCAGCATGTTGACCTTGAGCTGGGCGCCTTCGGCCGGTGCGGCCGGCTCGTCGCCGAGGAGTCCGGCGAGAGCCTGCGGGGAGGCGTTCACCAGGACCTGGGCGGCCGTGACGACGCCCTCGCCCGTCTCCGTACGGAAGGAGACCTCGGCGCGTTCGCCGTCCGTGTCGATACGGGTCGCCTCGTGGCCGGTGACGATCTCGGCCCCGGCGGCCCTGGCGGCCCCGGCCAGCGCGTCGGTGAGCGCGCCCATCCCGCCCACGGGGACGTCCCAGTCTCCGGTGCCGCCGCCGATCACGTGGTACAGGAAGCAGCGGTTCTGCACGAGTGACGGGTCGTGGGCGTCGGCGAACGTGCCGATCAGCGCGTCGGTGAGCACCACTCCCCGGACGAGGTCGTGGCTGAACCGCTGCTCGATCGCGACGCCCACCGGCTCCTCGAAGAGCGCCCGCCAGGCCTCCTCGTCGTCGATCCGCCGGCGCAGCGCGTCGCGGGTGGGCAGCGGCTCGGTGAGCGTCGGGAAGACCCGCGCCGCGACCTGGCCCGTCATCCCGTAGAACGCGCGCCAGGCCGCGTACTCGGCGTCGCCGCCGGTCAGCGCGGCGAAGGAGTCGGCGGTACGGCCCTCCCCCACGAGCAGTCCACCGGACCGTCCCCCGGACGCGTCCGTACCGGACGGTGTGGACGGCGGGTAGGGCGTGTACGAGGAGACGGTGCGCCGGCGAACGGCGAAGCGCAGGCCGAGATCGCGCACGATCTTCTCCGGCAGCAGCGACACCAGGTAGGAGTAGCGGGAGAGCCGGGCGTCGACGCCGGCGAAGGGCCGGGTGGAGACGGCGGCCCCGCCGGTGTTCCCGAGGCGTTCCAGCAGGAGGACGGAGCGTCCGGCGCGGGCGAGGTAGGCGGCGGCGACCAGACCGTTGTGGCCACCGCCCACGATGACGGCGTCGTACGAGGCATGAGCGGGCATGGCTCTTGGTAACACGCGGATGATCCCCGGGCCAGAGGTGGGGGGCGCCGGAGGCCGTCAGGGGGCGTGGACGCCGGGCCTGCCGCGCAGCGCGGCCGCCTCGTCGCGCCTGCCCAGTTGGTCGAGGCAGTGCGCCTCGTCGCTCCGGCTGGAGACGGTCTCGGGGTGGTGGACGCCGAGGACCCGTTCACGGGCCCGGGAGACCTGCTCGTAGAGGACCAGCGCGTCGCTCCAGCGCCCCAGCCAGCCGAGGCCCACGGCGATCTCACGTCGGCTGACCAGGGTGTCCGGGTGGTCGGGCCCGAGGACCCGCTCGCGGAGCGCGCTGACGTCGCGCGACTCGGCGACGGCCTCCTCCCAGCGGGAGAGCCGGCCGAGGTTGACGCAGCGTCCGTGCCGGGCGCGCAGCGTCTCCGGGTCGGTGGGGCCGTGCAGCCGCGTACGGTCCTGGGTGAGCCTGTCGTACAGCTCCAGGGCCCGCTCGCCGTACCCGAGCCTGCCGAGGCTGATGCCCACCTCGTAGCGGGCGGCGAGCGTGTCGGGGTGGTCGGGCCCGAGGACCAGGGCGCGGGCCGAAGCGACGTCCTGGTAGGCGGCCAGGGCGTCCGGCAGCCGGCCGAGGCAGCCGAGCGCGTGGGCCACCTCGTACCGGGTGACGAGGGTGTCCGGGTGAGTGGCGCCGAGGACCCGCGACCGGGCCGCAGCCACCTCGACTGCCAGCCGGTAGGACTCCTCGACGCGTCCGAGCCTGCCGAGGTTGAACGCCAGGTTGTGGCGGCAGCGCAGGGTGTCGGGGTGCTCGGGGCCCATGGTGCGCTCGCGGGAGGCGAGCACGGCCGCGTACACCTGGTGCGCCTCGGCGTGCCGGCCGAGCTGTCCGAGGGCGTACGCCGTCTCCTGGCGGGCGGCGAGGGTCTCGGGGTGGTCGGGGCCCAGGGTGCGGGTGCGTCCGTCGGCGACCCGGCCGAACTCGTGCAGCGCCTGCGCGGTCCGTCCTGTCCTGCTGAGGCTGAAGCCGATCTCGTAGTGGCTGCCGAGGGTGTCGGGGTGGTCGGGGCCGAGGAGCCGTTCGCGCTCGGCGGCGACCGCCCGGTGGGTGTCGCCGGCCTCTTCCCAGTGGCCCAGCCGGCCGAGAGCCAGGCCCGCGTGGTGCTTGTCGGTGAGACCGGCGAGCTGTTCCGGCGAGGGGGTGGGGCGGCCGGGCGCGCGGGCGGCGCCGTGCGGGTCGCCCGGGCTGGTCCACTCCCCGGTCAGCGCGGCGACGGGGTCGGTCGGCAGCGGCCAGGCGGCGGTCGCCTTGTGACCCGTACCCATGCCCCGGCTCCAGGGCGGCAGCCCCTGCTCGGCGGAGGAGCTCGGGCCAGGGCCGATCTCGACGCGCGGTACGAGGGCGGTGCCCTGGGCGGGGAGGGACGCGCCCCGCGGCGCGGCCCCGGCGCGCTCGGCGATGATCCTCCGGCGCAGTCCCGCCGCGTCGGAGGGGCGCGCCTCGGGGGTCTTGGCGAGCAGGTCGAGGACGATCCGCTCGAAGAACGCGGGGATTTCCGGCCGGTGCGTCCGGAGCGGCTCGGGCACCGTGTCCCGGTGGCCGACGAGTACCGACCAGGCGTCCTCCAGATCGAACGGCGGCGCCCCGGTCGCGATCTCGTACAGCACACAGCCCAGCGAGTAGAGGTCGCTGCGGTGGTCGATCTCGCCGGCGCCGATCTGTTCGGGCGACATGTAGTGCGGGGTGCCCATGGCGATCCCGACCCCGGTGAGCTGCGAGGTGACGGCCATGTCGTGGCCGAGGCGGGCGATGCCGAAGTCGCAGATCTTCACCGTGCCGTCGGCGAGCCGCATGATGTTGGCGGGCTTCAGGTCCCGGTGGATGATGCCGTGCTCATGGGTGTAGGCGAGGGCGTCGGCGACCTGCTCGGCGATGTCGACGACCTCCTCGACCGGCAGCGGGCGGCGGTCGTTGTCGGTGAGGAGCTGCCCGAGGTCGCGTCCTTCGAGGAGCTCCATGACGAGGTAGAGGACGCCGTCGTCCTCGCCGAAGTCGTGGACGACCGTCACACCGCGGTGCTGGAGGGCGGCGGCGGCCCTCGCCTCGCGGCGGAAGCGCTCCCGTACGACGCGGGTGGCCGAACTGTCCGGCTGGGGCCCCAGCGGTTTGAGGCACTTGACGGCGACCCGGCGGCCGAGGGACTCGTCGCGCGCCAGCCAGACCTCGCCCATTCCGCCGCGCCCGATCAGTTCGAGCAGCCGGTACCGGCCCTGAATCAGCCTGGTGTCCGCCATTCGCGCTGTCGCCCCCGTCGCTCTGCCACGCATCCCACGGGCCGTCCATTCCCCGGTCCGTCCAGTATGGCCGTCCGGCGCCGCAGTGTGTACGGGGCGCGGCGGGGCGCAGGGGCCCTCGTTCAAAGTCCTGGACCCGAAGTCCGGGCCTCCGGGCGGGCGAAGCCGGGCCGGGCGTTGCACGATGGCAGCATGCTGTTGGCACCACTCGCCCATGTCTCCCGGGAGGTCGCGGCGACCTCGGGCCGTACCCGGAAGATCTCCCTGCTGGCCGGACTGTTCCGGACGGCCGGTCCCAGTGACGTGCCCGTCGTCATCCCCTACCTGGCCGGGCGGCTGCCGCAGGGCCGGATCGGGGTCGGCTGGAACGCGCTCAAGGACCCGCCGCCGCCCGCCGTCCGCGCCACGCTGACCGTGCATGACGTCGACGCCGCGTTCACGGCGCTGGCCGCAGTCGCCGGAGAGGGCGCGCAGAGCGAGCGCAGACGGCTGGTCCAGGAGCTGCTGGGCGCTGCCACCGCTGAGGAGCAACGTTTCCTCATCGGCCTGGTCTCGGGCGAGGTGCGGCAGGGCGCGCTGGGCGCGCTCGCCACCGAGGCACTCGCCGGGGCCTCCGGCGCGAACGGTGACGCCGTGCGCCGCGCGGTGATGCTGGCGGGTTCGCTCCAGGAGGTGGCGGGACGGCTGCTGGCCGAGGGGCCCCACGTACTGGAGCAGTTCCGGCTGACCGTGGGCAGGCCGGTGCTGCCGATGCTGGCGCAGAGCGCGGGGAGCATCTCCGAGGCGATCGCCAGGCTCGGGGAGTGTGTGGTGGAGGAGAAGCTCGACGGCATCCGGGTGCAGGTGCACAGGGACGGCGCGACGGTACGGATCTTCACCCGCACCCTCGACGACATCACGGACCGGCTGCCCGAGGTGGTGGCGGTGGCCGAGGGCCTGGACGGCGACCGCTTCGTGCTGGACGGCGAGATCATCGCGCTGGACGCGGAGGGCAGGCCCCGGCCGTTCCAGGAGGTCGCCGGGCGGGTCGGCTCGCGGTCCGACGTACGGTCGGCGGCCGCGGCGCTGCCGCTCTCTCCGGTGTTCTTCGACATCCTGGCGGCCGACGGCGAGGACCTGCTCGACCTGACGTTCGCCGAGCGGCACACGGCGCTGGCCCGGCTGGTGCCGGAGCCGATGCGGGTACGCAGGACCGTCGTGGTCGACGCGTCCTCGGAGGAGGCGGAGGCGGCCGGGGACGCGGAGGCCGCCGACCAAGGGCGGGCCGCCGCCGAGGACTTCCTGCGGGAGACCCTGGAGCGCGGGCACGAGGGTGTGGTGATCAAGGCGCTGGACGCGCAGTACAGCGCGGGCAGGCGCGGCGCCGGGTGGCTGAAGATCAAACCGGTGCACACCCTGGACCTGGTGGTGCTCGCCGCCGAGTGGGGGCACGGCAGGCGCACCGGCAAGCTCTCCAACCTGCACCTGGGCGCGCGGCGGCCGGACGGTACGTTCGCGATGCTCGGCAAGACGTTCAAGGGGCTGACGGACGCGCTGCTCACCTGGCAGACCGAGCGGCTGGGTGAACTCGCCCTCAGCGACGACGGGTTCACCGTGACCGTACGCCCGGAGCAGGTGGTCGAGATCGCGTACGACGGCCTCCAGCGCTCCTCGCGCTATCCGGCGGGTGTGACACTGCGCTTCGCCCGGGTCCTGCGCTACCGGGACGACAAGCGGGCCGAGGACGCCGACACGGTGGAGACGGTCCTCGCCGCGCACGGCAGGGGCGGCGAACCGGCGGAGTGACCGGCCCGGGTGCGAGGGCCGGGTGAGGGGCCCGCGTGAGAGAGGGCCGCGTGAGAGAGGGCCGCGTGAAAGGGGCCCGGCGCGCGGGGTCCTGATCCGCGTGCCGGGCCCCTCATCGGGGACGGGCGGTGGGCTACTGGGCGTCGCCGCGCGGGACGACCGACGAGAGCACGGCCGGCAGTGTGCGCCAGTCGGCCGAGATCAGGCTCGCGTGCTTCTGGGCGAGCAGCGTGAGCCGGTCGCGGGCCTGCTGCTCGGTGGGGTTGGTGCCGTCGATGGCGGGCGCCACGTTCTGCGCGTCCGTCATCAGGACGAAGTAGTGCCGCTGGTCGTACCAGGCGGTGTCTATGCCGTCGGCGACCCAGGCCGAGGCGTCGCCGTCGAAGAAGACGAACCAGGGACGGATCGTGGTGTCGGCGTAGCGGGTGCGGGGGTCGCCGGTGGAGACGTTGTGCACCGCGGGGAAGGCCGTGGCGTCGCCCAGCTTGCCCGCGGCCTTCAGGTCGCGCAGGTAGGTGGCGTACTCCTGGTCGGTCCACAGGTTGTCGAGCGGGTTCTGCTCCTCCACCGTGCCCGGGATCAGCTCGATGATGAACTTGCCGGCCAGCTCCGCGCGGGTCGGGAAGCCGTCGGCCTGGACCGCCTGGTCGAGGTCGGCGTGACTGCCCGTCAGGTCCGCGGGGCCGAACACGGCGTCGCCGAGCTTGCTCCGGACCAGCGCGTCGAAGGCGGCGGGGCCGCGTCCCGACTTCCCCAGGAAGCCGTCCTTCATCTCGATCTTGAGGACGATGGGACGGTGTCCGGGGTTGGCGTCGTGCCACGTCTTGATGTCGGTGAGGCAGCCGGCGAGGTCGCGGTTCTGCGCGTTGGTGCGGAGCTGGGCCGTGGTGGTGGCGTTGGCGCAGTTGTTGTTGTTGCCGAGCGGGTTGTCGTGCGAGACACGCCACGAGGAGCCGAACGCGTTGGTCCACACGTCGAGTTCGAGCATGGCCGCACCGGAGTCCAGCGCGTCGGCGAAGTAGGGGAAGGCCGCCTTGTCGTACGAGTTGTGCACTCCGACCCCGGTTGTGGCGGAGTAAGGAAGCTGGTCCGTGTCGGCCGCCTGGGCGGTGGTGGCGACGAGAGCGAATGCTGCGACGGCGCCGGCCGCCACCGTGGTGCGAACGAGCTTTGCCATGTCGGGATTTCCTCCAGGGATGCATGTGTGGGGCACGTCAACCGAGGAGGAGAGTAAGGGACTTCGGTGACCGACGGGAAGCCGGGAGCTTACCGGTTCGATCACCGAGGCGGCCGGCAGGCGTCGTTCACCCGCCGGTCCGCCGCATCTGCCACCCGTATGTGCCGGCGTGCGGCACACCTGTCCCCCGCGTCAGCCGCCCGCGTGCCCGCCTCCGCGCGGGCGGTTACAGGTCGGTGCGCGGCTCCCAGGAACTGGAGCCCCGGCCCAGCAGTTCGGCCAGGCCCCGGCGGGTTGCGGCCACGATGACCCGGTCCCTGGCGTTGAGTACGTATCCGGGGTGCAGGTCCCAGACCAGTCCCGCCGGGCGGTCCTGGTCGCTGTCCAGCGGGGCGTCGGGGAGGTCGGCCGTCCGGTCGTCCGGGTTCGCCGTGTCGAGGGCGATGACCCGCCAGGCGCCGGGCCTGAACACCTCGGCGACCGTGCGCCCTTCGAGCCGCGGGTGGCCCGCCACCTCGATGGCGGCGACCAGCAGCACCTTGCGCTCCACCGGTATCGCCCCGAGGATCTGACGCCCCATCATGGCGACGGCGAAAGCGGGGGCCGAGAGGGTGGAGACGCTGCGGCTGCGGGTGAGCGCCCCGGGGTGGGCGGCGCGCAGGGTGCGGTAGACGGCGGTAGCGAAGTCGTCGTCGTACAGCCGCAGGGCCACCCGCAGACCGGGGACGACGGAGCGGGCGTACAGCGCCGCTTCGAGGTTGGTGGTGTCGCTGCTGGTGAGGGCGAGCAGCGCCTGCGCACGGTTGATCTTCGCGGCCTCCAGGACGCCTTCCTGTGTCACGTCCCCGAGCACCGTCGGCACCCGCAGGGCGCGCGCCAGCGCGACACCGCGCGCTTCGGGGTCCTCCTCCACGCAGACGACGGGGATGCCGAGTTCCCGCAGTCGCACCAGGACCCGGCTGCCCACCTTGCCGAGCCCGAGGAGCACCACATGGTCGGAGAGGCCGCGCGGCGGCCTGCGCAGCGCCGACGCCGTACGGAAGGTGCCGAGGGCCTCCAGGACGGCGGCGAGCACCACCGGCAGCAGCAGAAGTCCCGCGACGCCGGCGAGGAGTTGCAGGATCTGCCGGTCGGCGGGCTTCCCGATCGCCGGGTCGTTGATGCCGAAGAGGTCGAGCAGTGTGGTGTACGTGGCCTCCAGCGGGCGGACGCCGGTGATCAGCCAGGAGAGGACCGCCAGGGCGAGCACGGCGCCCGCGATCCCGGCGAAGGACCACCGCAGGCGGCGGGAGAACAGCGTGCCCAGCGGCACGCCGCGGCCCCCGCTCCGGCCCTGGGAGGAGGCGGGTCCGGCGTACGACACGGTCTCCAGGACCACCGTGCCGCGCCCGGTGGCCGCCGCCGCGCTCGCGTCGTCGGGCAGCAGCCGGGGCCCGTCCTGGCCGCTGCTGTCCGAACCCTCGGCGCCGGCCGGGTCGTTGGTGGTGGACGAGAGCAGGGCGAGCGTGCAGAGGCCGGGGTCGGCGACCTGGCCGGAGCCCGGCGGGTTGCGCTCGGCGGCCCGCAGCAGCAGGCCGCCTGCCCTGACCACCTTGCTGGTGCCGGCGACGGCCGTGGCGGCGAGCGCGGGGGCGGCGGTGTCGGCGTCCGAGAGGACGGTGGTGGAGGTGTCGATGGCCGAGGTGTCGAGCGCGGGTACGGCGACGGCCGCCGCCTGGTCGAGGAGCGCTTCGAGGTGCTGGCCGAGCTTGCGGTTGTAGAGCCGGATGACCAGCCGTACCTGGGGGTTGAGGCGGCGGGCGGCGAGCGCGGAGCGGATGTTGATCTCGTCGTCGTCGTGGACGAGCGCCAGGGCCGCCGCGTCCTCGATGCCCGCCTCGATCAGCACGCCCTCGTCGAGGTCCTCGGCCTGGAGGAGGTCCGTGTTCCCTCTGCCGTCACCGCCGACGCCGGCGG
>NZ_JTHL01000001.1:343038-346378 GCF_000818195.1 Streptomyces sp. 150FB
CTCTGCCCCGGCCGCCCGCCGGGGCGGGCGGCAGGTGCGACGCGCGTAGCGGCGGGACGACCAGGACGACCTGTTCGTCGTAGACGTCGCGCAGCTCGCCCGCCAGCCGATGGGCCAGCGTGTCGTCGCCGCACACGATCATGTGACCGCCGGGGAAGCCGAGTTGTACCTGGTGAGGAAGTGAGGACACCCCTCCAGTGTGCCGAAAGGGTCCATGGGCATGACACAGCGGCCCCGGCCGTGGACGATGGCCGGGACCGCTGATTCCGTGTCAGGCCGGAATCCGCGTACGGACGCCGGAGCCTGCCGTGACGCTCCGCGGGCCTTCTCCGGACCGGATCCGGGCTGATCCCCGGCCGCTCCCGACCCGTTCCTGGCTTACTTCTTGACGGAGTAGGAGTGCGCGCCGACGCCGGCGAGCGCGCCCTTCTCGACGATCAGGTACTCGTCACGGATCGGGCGGCCCTCGAAGTAGCTCTCCAGGATCTCGCGCGTTCCGGCCGCGTAACGGGCCTGCGCCGACAGCGAGGTGCCCGAGATGTGCGGGGTCATGCCGTGGTGGGGCATGGTCCGCCACGGGTGGTCCGCCGGGGCGGGCTGCGGGAACCACACGTCGCCCGCGTAGCCGGCGAGCTGACCGCTCTCCAGCGCGCGCACGATCGCGTCACGGTCGGCGATCTTGCCGCGGGCCGTGTTGATGAGGTAGGTGCCGCGCTTCATCGTCGCGAGCAGCTTGTCGCCGAAGAGGCCCTCGGTCTCGGGGTGCAGCGGCGCGTTGATGGTCACCACGTCGCAGTGCGGGACCATGTCCTGCGTGCTCTCGTGCCAGGTGAGGTCCAGCTCCTGCTCGACGGCCTCCGGCAGACGGTGGCGGTCGG
This sequence comes from Streptomyces sp. 150FB, assembly GCF_000818195.1. Taxonomy (GTDB): domain Bacteria; phylum Actinomycetota; class Actinomycetes; order Streptomycetales; family Streptomycetaceae; genus Streptomyces. The sequence continues at coordinate 343,917 of NZ_JTHL01000001.1, forward strand.
TGTAGTGCAGCTTCACGTCGAACGGCGCGAGGCGGCGCAGCACGGCGAGGCCGATGCGCCCGGCGGCGACCGTACCGACGTGCATGCCCTCCAGGTCGTAACTCCGGGAGACGCAGTCGGCGATGTTCCAGCCGCCGTCCAGGACCGTCTGGTAGGAGGGCAGGTAGTTGCGTACCTGCGACAGGATCATCATCACCACGTGCTCGGCGACGCTGATGCTGTTGGAGAAGGTGACCTCGGCGACGGTCAGGCCGTGGGCGACGGCCGCGTCGAGGTCGGTGTGGTCGGAGCCGATACCGGCGGTGACGACCAGCTTGAGGTTCTTCGCCTTGGCGATCCGCTCGGCGGTCAGGTACGCCGGCCAGAACGGCTGCGAGATCACGACATCCGCGTCCACCAGCTCGCGGTCGAAGACCGAGCCTTCTCCGTCCTTGTCGGAGGTGACAACGAGGGTGTGGCCCTGGGACTCCAGGTAGCTGCGCAGCCCCAACTCACCCGAGACGCTGCCGAGCAGCTCACCGGGGGTGAAGTCGATCGCCTTCGGGGTGGGCGCGGTCTGGCCGCCCGCGTAGGTCTCGATCTTCGGGACGTCGTCACGGGCGTACGACGTGGGGTATCCGTCGATCGGGTCGTCGTACAGCACGCACAGCACCTTTGCCATGACTGCGGCTCCTCATCCATTGGTTCGGGGATGCCTCCACAGTGCTCTTGACCAGCGATGACCGCAAAGCGAAAGTTTCTATGCCCGGATAGCCGCTGCCTATGCCCGTGCCCGTGCTTCTGCCGGTGCCCGCGCCGCAGTTCACGCCGGTGCCTGCGCCGCGCCGTCCGCGGGCGGCAGGACCGGGTGCAGGTAGGTGGCGAGGAGGTCGTCGAGCGCCTCCCGTACGCCCGCTTCCCTGGCGATCTCCAACAGGGCGCGGGAGAGGACCGGTTCGGGGGACCTGTCGGCGATGACGAGGCCGACGCGGGGGCCGTGCGCGGGATTCTCCAGCGGGACCACCCGCATGCCCTCCGGTACGCCGAACATCTGGAGCCACGCGTGCGAGATGACGCTCGACCAGTGTCCGGAGGCGAGGTGCGCGTAGAGGCCCGCCACGGTGTCGGTCTCGATGGCGGGGGTCACCGCCGTCGCGCCGTCGGATGCGAAGTACTCGTCCATGATGCGGCGGTTGCGCATCTCGGGCGCGAGCAGGCACAGCGGCTGTACGGCGATCTCCGCCCAGTGCGCGACCGGCTGCCCGGCGAGCGCCCCGTCGTGCGGGGTGAGCAGCAGGTAACGCTCCTCGTACAGCGGGGTCTTGCGTACCTGCCCCAGGGCGTCGTCGTCCAGATAGGTGAGCGCGATGTCGAGTTCGAACGAGGCGAGCCGCTGGTTGATCTCCCGTGAGGAGAGCGAGGAGAGCGAGACCCGGGCCTGCGGGTGCCGTTCGACGAACGGTGTGGTGAGCAGGGTGGCCGCCGTGAGCGCGGTGGGGATGGCGCCCATCCGCAGGGTGCCGGCGAGGCCGCCGCGCATCGCGGAGAGTTCGTGGCGCAGCGCGTCGCGCTCGGCGAGGATGCGGTGGGCCCACAGCAGGACCCGTTCGCCTTCGGGGGTGAGTCCCTCGAAGCGCTGTCCGCGCCGCACTATGGGGACGTCGAGTTCGTGTTCCAGCTTGCGTATCGCGGCGGACAGCGACGGCTGGGACACGAAGCAGGCCGCTGCGGCGCGCGCGAAGTGCCGTTCCCTCGCGAGGGCGACCAGGTACTCCAACTGACGCAGCAGCATCGTTCGCTCCCCTGCTCCCGTGGTCCCTTCACAGGGCCACGAGCGTGACCTCGGTGGCTTTCACGCTGGTCCACACGGATGTTCCGTCGGCCAGCCCCAGTTCGGCGGCGGCGCCGGGCGTGATCTCGGCGACCAGGTCGGGCGCCTCGCCCGACACGATCAGCACCCGCAGCCTGCTGCCGGCCGCTGTGATCTCCCGTACCGTCCCCCGCCAGACATTACGTGGGCTGCCGCCCGGTCGGTCCCGGTGTACGGAGACTGCTTCCGGCGCGATGATCGCGAGTGCCGACGCACCGTCGGGAAGCGGCTCAGCGACGACCAGGCGTCCGCCGCCCGCGAGGGCGAGTCCGCCGGGCCCGAACGTCCCCGGCCAGGCGTTGCGGCCGAGCATCCTGGCGACCCAAGGGGAGCGCGGGTTGCGTGTCACCTCGGTGGGCGGCGCGTCCTGGAGGGCCCGGCCCTCGTCGAGTACGAGGACCCGGTCGGCCAGTGAGACGGCCTCCACGGGGTCGTGGGTGACGATCAGGCAGACCCCGCCGAAGCCGTCGAGATGCCCGCGCAGGGTGTGGCGCACCTGCGCGCGGGTGGTCTGGTCGAGCGCGGCCAGCGGTTCGTCGAGGAGCAGCAGCCGGGGCCGGGCGGCGAGCGCCCGCGCGAGGGCGACGCGCTGTGCCTGGCCGCCGGAGAGCTG
>NZ_JTHL01000001.1:346403-361801 GCF_000818195.1 Streptomyces sp. 150FB
CGCCGGAGAGCTGGTGCGGCTTGCGCCGCGCGAGATGGCCCACGCCGAGGCGGTCGAGCCACTGCTGGGCGGTACGACGGGCCTCGGCGCGGCGCACCCGGTGGGCGCGCAGTCCGTACGCGGTGTTGGAGAGGGCGGACAGGTGCGGGAAGAGCGCGCCGCTCTGCGGGACCCAGGCGACGCCTCTGCGGTGCGGGGGCAGCGTGGTGACGTCGAGGTCGCCGAGGCGCAGTTCGGCGTGGGCGCGCGGGGTCAGGCCGAGCAGGGCCCGCAGCAGGGTCGTCTTGCCCGCGCCGTTGGGGCCGACGACAGCGATGGTGGTGCCGGGACCGGCGTCCAGGGTGAGCTGGTTGAAGCCGGTGACCTCGGCGTGCAGCGGCCAGTTCCCGGACGGCGGCGGTACGTCGACGGCGGCGCCCGCCTCCGTCGCGGGCGCGGCCCGGTCGCCGTCCGGGATCCGCATGCCGTCGCCCGGAGCGAGTACGTCGCCGGGCGTCGGCTCCGCGCCCCGTACCCCCCGGTCGGTGCTGGTGCCGGTCCACCGCCCGCGCAGGCCGAGCAGCACCGCCATGGCGATGGCGAGCAGCAGCAGGGAGACGGAGGTCGCCGCCTCGGGCGAGTTCTGGAGCAGCAGGTACACCTGGAGCGGAAGGGTCTGGGTGGTGCCGGGCAGATTCCCGGCGAAGGTGATGGTGGCACCGAACTCGCCGAGCGCCCGCGCCCAGGTGAGCGCGGCCCCGGCGACCAGGCCGGGCACGACCATCGGGAGGGTGACGGTGAGGAACACCCGGGTCGGGGAGGCCCCGAGCGACGCCGCCGTCTCCTCGTAGGCGGGCCGCAGTCCGGCGAGGGTGCCTTCGAGGCTGATGACGAGGAACGGCATCGCGACGAACGTCGCCGCGACCACGGCGCCCGAGGTGTGGAACGGCAGGACGATGCCGAAGGTGCTCTCCATCCAGGGGCCGATCAGCCCCCGCCTGCCGAAGCCGAGGAGGAGCGCGACACCGCCCACGGTGGGCGGCAGCACCATCGGCAGCAGCACCAGCGAACGCACCAGCGTCTTGCCGGGGAAGTCCACCCTGGCCAGCAGCCACGCCAGCGGGACTCCGAGCACCAGCGAGATGCCGAGCGCGCAGAACGAGACCAGCAGTGAGAGCTTCAGCGCCTCGACGACGTCGGGGCTGGTCAGTTGGGAGCCGAGGTCGCCCCAGGAGGTACGGACGAGGACGCCGAGCAGCGGCAGCAGCAGGAAGGCGACCGCGAGCAGCGCGGGCAGTACGAGGACGACAGGGGTCCCGGCCCTGCCGGCCGTCCTGCGGGTGCGCAAGCGTCTCATCGGGTGTCCTGAGGTCACGATTCCGGTGCCCGCCGGGAAGGGGCCGTCCGGTTGCGGGCCCTGCGGCCCCCGGGTCGTGCGGCCCCTCCCGGCGGGTGAAGGGGGGTTACGGCTTCTGGAATCCGGCGTCCTGGAGGATCTTCTGCGCCTCGGGGGTGCTCAGCCAGGCGACAAAAGCGGCCGCCGCGTCCTTGTGCGCGGAGACCTTGAGGGTGGCGGCGGGGTACTCGGCGACCGCGTTCTGCGCGTCGGGGATGTCGATGGCGTCGACCTTGCCGGTGGCGGTGGCCGCATCGGTCTTGTAGACGATCCCGGCGTCGGCCTCACCGAGTTCGACCCGGCTCAGCACGGCCCGTACGTCCTGCTCCTGGGAGACCGGCTTGACCTTGATCTTCTGGGCGTCGAGGACCTGCTGGCTGTAGCGGCCGACGGGGACCTCGGGAGCGGCGAGGACGACCTTCAGCTTGGGGTCGGCGAGGTCCTTGAGGTTGTCGATCTTGTCGGGGTTGCCCTCGCGGGTGGCGATCACCAGCCGGTTCTTGGCGATGATCGTCGGCGTCCCGGTGTCGGACTTCACGCCGTCCATGGTCTTGGTGTCGGCGGTGACCAGTACGTCGGCCGGGGAGCCCTGCTTGACCTGCGCGGCCAGGTCCTGCGAGCCGGCGAAGGAGGACTTGACCGTGGTGCCGGGGTGTTCCTTCTCGTACGTGTCGGCCGCCGTCTTGAAGACGTTCGTCAGCGACGAGGCCGCCAGCACGGTGAGGTCGACCTTGGGTGCGGCGGACGGGGACGCCTTGGCCCCGGCGTCCTTCTTGCTGTCGTCGTTGCTGCCGCAGGCGGCCAGCGGTACGAGAAGGGCGGCGGTCACGAGTGCTGCCGCGGCCCGGCGCCGGCTGAGGACGAGAGACATGAGGCGGGGACTCCTTGGCGATGCGCGCCGCCCCGGGGGGAGACGCGCGGGCGAGTGGTGACAGGAGCGCCGGGGACGGACGGCGCTGGGGAAAGCCGTACGGGCAGTCGCGGGCGGCCGATTGTGCGGCCGACGGGCGGCTGTTGTGCGGTCGGTCAGGTGCGCCGGTCGCTCATGTGCGGTCGATGTGCACGCTGGTGGACTTCACACGGGCGGTGGCCTGCATGCCTACTTCGAGACCCAACTCCTCGACGGCCTCCCTCGTCAGCAGGGACACAAGCCGGTGCGGACCGGCCTGGATCTCCACCTGGGCTGCGATGTCGCCGAGTTTGACGGCGGTCACGATGCCGGGGAACGCGTTACGCGCCGAGGTGTACGGGATGTCCTCCTCGCCGGGTGTGCTCTGACCGATCTCGACGGAGAAGGCGGCGAGATCACCGCCCTCGATGACCCGTCGGCCGCCGTCGTCGCGGTGGGTGGCGACCCGCCCGGCGTCCGCCCAGCGTCGCGCCGTATCAGGACTCACCCCGAGGAGGCGTGCCGCCTGGCCGATTGTGTAGGACTGCATGTGCCACAAGATATGCGGGTTTGGCTCACACTTACAATTCTCCGGAGGAAACTCCATGGCAGATGCGAGATCCGCTGGTGGAAGGTCCAGGGCAGGCCGGGTCGACCGCCCGGGCCGCCCGTACTCAGGCCGCCCGGCCGCGGGTGGGTTTCAGCGCTTGACGGCCCGCAGGACGACGAATTTCGGGTCGCTCGTGACGAGTTCGCAGTTCCCGAAGAGCCGCCGGAGTTTCGCGTGGTAGCCGAGGTGCCGGTTGCCGACGACCCACAGCTCGCCGCCGGGCCGCAGCGCGGCGCGCGATCCTGTGAACATCCGCCAGGCCGTGGCGTCGGTCGTCGCCTGGTGTGTGGTGTGGAACGGCGGGTTGTTGAGCACCAGATCGGCGGTCCCGGGCGGCAGGTCCGTCAGTCCGTCGCCGATGACGAACTCCGCCGGGGTGCCGGCGTCGACGTTCTTGGCGAAGGTCATCCGGGCCGACTCGACGGCGGAGAACGACTCGTCGATGAAGGTGATCCGGGCCGCCGGGTTGTCCAGGGCCGCCGCCGTCCCGACGACGCCGTTGCCGCAGCCGAGGTCGACGACGTGCTCGGGCCCGCTCCGCCGCGGCAGGTGCCGCAGCAGGAACCGCGTCCCGACGTCGAGCCGCTCGGCGCAGAAGATCCCGGCGTGGTTGACGACCGTACGGCCCGACACCGCGCCCAGGCCGTCGGGCAGCGCGTAGCTGTGCGGCCAGGGGCTGGGGCTACGTACGCGGCTGGGCGCGGGCGCGCAGAAGATCAGCCGCGCCTTCCTGACCGCGAGCGAGGTCCGCGTCGCGCCGATGAGCTGCTCGAACAGCTTGAGCGTGGAGGTGTGGATCTCGGTGACCCGTCCCGTACCGATCACCACGGTCCCGGGGTGAACGCCCGGGGCGAGGCGGTGCAGTTGGTCCTCCAGCAGCGCCAGGCTCTTGGGGACCCGGACGAGCAGCACGTCGATCCGCTCGGGCGGTGTGTCCCTGACGGACAGCAGCCGTACGGCGTCGGTCCCGGCGTCGGTCCCGGCGTCGGTCCCGGCCTCGGTCCCTGCTTCGGCGTCGGGTGCCGCTCCCGGTCCGGCTCCGAGGACACCCTCGGCGACCGCGCGCCGCAGATTGGCGCGGGTCGCCTGCTGGGTGAGGTAGGAGTCGGTGATCTGGGTGAGCGGCCCTGTCACGGGCCGCCCGTCCCGCGCGACGGCGAGCGCGGTCGTCAGGGCACCCCACTTGTCCCCCACGACGACCACGGAGCCGGTCGGATCGGCCGGCGGATCCGGTTGCCCGGGGCCGGACGGATCGCCTCCCGGCCCGGCGAGGTGCTGGAGGAGATACTCGTCCGCGGTGTCCCACGCGCGCAGCGTCTCGCGGGGAAGCTCGGGGAAACGGGTGAGGCCTAGGTCGCCCCAGGGCGTCGTCAAACGGTTCATCGTGCGCCCAGGCTAGCCCCACCCGCCGGGGGCGTCCCCGGCACGGGCATACCTGGCCTGATCAGGAGCTTCGGTATCAGGAGGTCCGGTCGCGCTCCGCCGAGGCACCCCCGGGGCCCGCCGCCTGTCTGCGGGCCCGGTCGAGGGCGCGCTGAGCCTGGCAGACGGTGAGTACGGCGGCGAACTCCGCGCGGGCGATCTCCAGCACCACGTCGGCGGTGGCCCGGGGGTGCGGATGACTGCGCAGCGCGATGTCGGCGGCGGCCCTGGCGAGCAGATCGTCGTCGGGGGACGCCCCCGGCTGGGACATGGTGCGCAGAACCTGGTGCCAGAGTCCGGTCATCGCGTCATCTCCTGGCTCTCGGCGCCGACACCCAGCACGGCGAGAATGTGGTGGATCAGCTCGTCGGCCAGCGGCTCCCGGGGCAGCGAGGCGCTGTTGCGGGCCCAGTGCGCGACGAGTTCGTTGACGGCGCCGATGATGCCGACAGCGCTGAGGGTACGGTCGCGCCGCTCGACCTCGCCGCGCCCGACCGCCCGCTTGGCCTCGTCGGTCATGAAGTCGGCCCACAGGCTGCGCCAGAGCACCCGGTGCTGCTCGACCGCGCTCCCGCCCCCCGCGACCTCGACGAAGGCGACGCGGGCCGCCGCCGGGTCAGCGGTGACCGCGTCGACGTACGCGCGGACCAGCGCGGTGATCCTGGCGCGGGTGTCGGCGTCCTGGACCGCCGGATCGAGCAGCGCCCGGTGCGCGGCCTCCATGCCGGCCTGGGAGACGACGTCGTGGAGGGCGATCAGCATCGCCTCGCGGCTCTCGAACTCCTCGTAGAAGGCGCGGATGGAGACATGGGCCGTGGAGCAGATCCGTTCGATGGAAGTGGTCGCGTAGCCGCGGGTCGCGAAGAGTTGGGTCGCGGTCGCGAGCAGCCGCTCGCGGCGTAACGCCCTGCGGTCGACGCCCGTGCGGGACACCGGTGTCCGACCGGTGGACGTGTGAGCGGTGGGTTCCTGACCCGGATCCATCAGACCTCCCCGAAGGCACCCCGAGTGCGCACGACCGCACTGTCGGTAAGGGCGCTTATCGAGCATGGCACGCGCCCGGGAGCGGCGCGGGCAACTCCTTGAATATTGGTCAATCCGGGGGAACGGCCCGGGAGACGGTCACGATCCGGCGCGCGACCCCGGCCCCTGACCTCCGCGTCGGCCGCATAACGCATGCTCGTCGCGTTGATAACGCAAAGCCATTGCGTCAGATTGGCCCGCCGTACGGACCCGCTCGCCGACCTCACGGTGACGATCGGTCGCTTCGGGCGGCTCGACGTCGTGGTCAACAACGCCGTGGTCCTGAGCGTCCCGGCGGCCCCGCACCGCCGGGACGCCCGCCCGCCTCTACCAGTCGTGCACGGTGCCGTCCGTCAGGCGGTTGACGGGCAGGTACGACGGCTCGTACGGGAAGCGCGCGGCGGCCTGCTCGTCGAACTCCACCCCGAGCCCCGGCTGCTCCGAGGGGTGCAGCATCCCCTCGGCGAACCGGTAGGAGGGCCGGAAGACCTCCAGCGTCCGCGCCGAGTGCCGCGCGTACTCCTGGATGCCGAAGTTGTGCACGGCGATGTCGAGGTGGACGGCCGCCGCCATGCCGACGGGAGAGATGTCGGCGGGCCCGTGGATGCCCGACTTGGCGCCGTGCACGGCGGCGAGGTCGAGCAGCTTGCGCATCGCCGTGACACCGCCGATGTGGGTGACGGCCGACCGTACGTAGTCGATCAGCCGATCGCTCAGCAACGGCCCATAGTCGTGCAGGGAGTTGAAGACCTCACCGATCGCCAGCGGGGTCGTGGTGTGCTGCCGTACGAGCCGGAGCACCGTGGGGTCCTCGGCGGGGGTGGCGTCCTCCAGCCAGAACAGGTCGTACGGTTCGAGATCCTTGCCGAGCCTGGCGGCCTGGACGGGCGTCATCCGGTGGTGGCCGTCGTGCAGCAGCGGCAGTTCGGGGCCGAACTCCTCGCGCACCGCCTCGAACACCCGTGGGATGTGGCGCAGATAGGCGCGGGTGTCCCAGACCTCCTCGAAGGGCCGGGCAGGGCCTTCGCCGGGCTCGGACGGGCCCTCCACCCCGTACACCGCTTCGAGGCCGGGGATGCCGGACTGCACCCGGATCGCGCGGAACCCCTCCTCCAGATGTGCCCGCACGGAGTCCAGGATCTCCGGGATGTCGCGCCCGGAGGCGTGCCCGTAGGTGAGCGCGCCGGTGCGTGAGGCCCCGCCGAGCAACTGGTAGAGCGGCAGCCCGGCGGTCTTGGCCTTGATGTCCCACAGGGCGGTGTCGACGGCGGCGACGGCGGCCATGGTCACCGGGCCCCGGCGCCAGTAGGCGCCCCGGTAGAGGTACTGCCAGGTGTCCTCGATACGCCCGGCGTCCCTGCCGATGAGCAGCGGCGCCACATGGCTGCGCAGATAGGCCTCGACGGCCATCTCGCGCCCGTTGAGTGTGGCGTCGCCCAGCCCGGTGACGCCGTCTTCGGTGGTGATGCGCAGGGTGACGAAGTTACGGCCGGGGCTGGTGACGAAGACGTCGGCTGCGGTGATCTTCATGAAGGGCGCGGCTCCTGTCGCTACGAAGGTGCCCCCAGGATGGCCCATGGCGGTACGACGCCCCAGGCCCGATCCCCACTCCCCGCCGCTCCCCGCTGCTTTCCGCCGCTCTCCGCTCAGCGGTGCGCCGCCGTCAGCAGCAGGTCGGCGGCCTCGCGCGCCCGCAGTGCGGGTACCCGGGTCGAGAAGATGCCGGCGGTGACCATGGCGCCCTCGGCGAGCAGGCGCAGATGCTCGGCGGTGGCCGCGGGCAGTCCCGCTTCGGCGACAAGGCCGGAGAGATAGTCCATGAAGGCGGCCTTGTGCGCGCGGGCCTGCGCGGTGACGCGCGGCGAGATCGCGCCGAGTTCTCCGTAGGAGTTGATCCAGGCACAGCCCCGGAAGTCCGGTTCGCCGAACCACTCGTGGAGGTGGTCGAACACCGCGAGTATCCGCTCGCGCGGGTCCCCGTGCCGGTCCACGCGGTCGGCGAGCCGCTGTCGCCAGGCGAGGTCGCGCCGCTCCAGGTAGGCCTCGACGAGCCGGTCCTTCGCCGGGAAGAGCTGGTAGAGACGCTTCAGCGAGACACCGGAGGCGCCCCGGATCTCGTCCATGCCGACGGACTGGACGCCGCGGCCGTAGAACAGCCGCTCCGCCGCGTCCAGCACCTGTTCCCGGGCGGCCGTGCCGTCCATCCGACCCACACTCCTTGACGCGAGAACCAACGTTCTCTAGCCTACCAGCGATCATGGAGAACGTTGGTTCTCCGACTTTTGGACCCCTGCCGGACCACCATCGGCCCACCGCAGGCCCACCGCCCGGCCACACCGAAGGACGTCCCATGAGCACGCGCCCCCCGCTCCCCCCGTTCACCGAAGAGACCGCGAAGCAGAAGGTCCAGGCCGCCGAGGACGCGTGGAACACCCGCGATCCGCGGAAGGTGTCCCTCGCGTACACCGAGGACTCGCTGTGGCGTAATCGCGACACCTTCGTCACCGGCAGGGAGGAGATCGTCGAGCTGCTGACCGCGAAGTGGGAGCGCGAGCTGGACTACGCGCTGCGCAAGGAGCTGTGGGCCTTCGACGGCGACCACATCGCGGTGCGCTTCCAGTACGAGAGCCACGACCCGTCCGGCCAGTGGTGGCGTTCGTACGGCAACGAGCTGTGGGCCTTCGCGGCCGACGGCCTGATGGCCCGGCGCGAGGCCAGCATCAACGACGTCCGGATCGAGGAGAGTGAGCGCCGGATCCTCGGGCCGCGCCCCGAGGCCGAACGCGGTGTGACATTCGCCATTCGCTAGCCCGGCGGCCCCGGGTGGGGGAACAATCCATACGGTCGGTCACGTTGCCAACCTCCGGCAACCACACGCGCCGCTTCACCCGGGAGATCACCCTTCATGACCGACACCACCTTTCCCGCCCAGGCCTCCGGCACCTTCCTCATCGGCGGCGACCTGCCCGTCACCCGCCTCGGCTACGGCACCATGCAACTCCCCGGGCCGGGCGTCTGGGGCGAGTCCAAGGACCCGGCGGGTGCCCTGCGCGTCCTGCGCCGCACCGCCGAACTGGGCATCAACTTCATCGACACGGCCGACGCGTACGGCCCCTTCACCGCCGACCTGCTCCTGAAGGAGGCGCTGCACCCGTACGCCGACGACCTGGTCATCGCCACGAAGGCCGGCTTCGCGAGGACCGGGCCGAACGCCTGGGTCCCGGTGGGCCGCCCCGAGTACCTGCGCCAGCAGGTCGAGTTGAGCCTGCGCCACCTCGGCCTGGAGCGAATAGACCTGCTCCAGCTCCACCGTGTCGACCCCAAGGTGCCGATCGCCGAGCAGGTGGGGGAGCTGGCCGCGCTCCAGAGCGAGGGCAAGATCCGGCACATCGGGCTGAGTGAGGTCTCCGTGGCCCAACTGGAGGAGGCCGCGAAGACCGCGCGCATCGTCTCGGTGCAGAACCGCTTCAACCTCGCCGACCGCGCCGCGGAGGACGTCCTGGAGTACGCCGAGGCGAACAACCTGGCGTTCATCCCCTGGTTCCCGCTGGCCACCGGCGCACTCGCCGGCCCCGACAGCCCGCTGACCCGGATCGCCGCCGACCGTGGCGCCACACCGTCACAGCTCGCGCTCGCCTGGCTGCTGCGCCGCTCGCCGGTCATCCTCCCGATCCCCGGCACCTCGTCCGTTTCGCACCTGGACGACAACACCGCGGGAGCGGCGCTCAAGCTGACGGACGAGGAGTACGAGGCTCTCGCGCACGCCGCCGCCTGACCCCGTCGCCCTGGGCGGGCCGGGCGCGGGCTTTCCCGCCGCGCCCGGCCCGCGACAGGCCGGCTGAGATACTCCGGCCATGGACGCTGAGGTGATCAGGAGCGGACTTCGGTCGGACGTGGCGGTGCCCGCACGTGTCGAACCGGAGAACGGCTCGCAGTGGCTGTTGCGTTCCGCCGTGGCGGCGGATGTCGAGGCGATCGCGGAACTGCGGGCCACGGTCCTGCGCGCCGATCTGGAACGGCTCGGGCGCTACGACGAACACCGGGTGCGGCAACGGCTGCGCGACTCCTTCTCCACCCGGCACACGTCGATCATCATGATCGACCGCGAACTCGGGGGCTGCGTCACCGTCAGGCCCGCCGACGGCGGGCAGGTGCTGGAGCACTTCTACCTCGCTCCGCGCCATCAGGGCCGAGGGCTCGGATCGGCCGTCCTGCGCGGGGTGCTGGAGCGCACCGATACGCGGGGGATGACCGTCCGGCTGAACGTCCTGCGGGGCAGTGCTGCCCGCCGGCTCTACGAGCGCCACGGCTTTGTCGTGGAAGCCGAGGATCCGATCGACGTCTTCATGGTGCGCCCACCGGGCGCGCGCACCGCGACCGGCACGCACACACCCAGCCGGTAGGCGGGCGGCCGCGTCGGCCCGACCGCACCGCCAAGAGGCGGTACCGACTCCGTGGTCACCAGGGGCGTGCGGAGTGCGGGGGCAGTGGCCGCAGGCCCGGCCGGCGCTCCAGCAGACGCAGGGCCATCGCCTCGCTGAGACGGCCCACCGCCCTCAACGCCTCGTGGTCCCTGGCCAGTTCGGCGACCACGCCGAGCCGGTGCACCAGGCGCTCGCTGGCCGAGACGTACCCCCAGGTGAAGTCCTCGACGGGAACCCGCGCCAGGTGGTCGGTCGAGTCGCGGTGGGCGCGCTCCACCAGGGCGTCGCCCCGGATCAGCCACCCCGCGCAGGCGTCGGCCAGGTCACCGGGAACGTCCCGGCCCGTCAGCCGCCGCCAGGTGGCGCGGTAGGCCTCCTCGGCCTCCGCCAGCGGCGCCCCGGTCACCGACATCGCGCACCAGCAGGTCGGGAAACCGATGCGGAGATAGGCGAGTTCGACCAGGCCGTTGCCGAGCGACGCCTGCTCGAAGTCGATGAACCGGACCCCCGTGGCGGTGTGCAGGTCGTTGCCGGGGCACGGGTCCCCGTGCAGCAGCGCGTGGTACGGCGTATCCCCCAACCGCTCGACGAGCGCGGCGAGTTCCACCTCCGCCCCGGGCGGTGCGGCGACATCCAGCGTGCCGGCCAGGGCCAGGAAGGACGCGGCGTCGGCGGGCGTCGGTCCCGACCAGGCGGGCAGCGCCCCCGCGTCGTCCGGTCCCGTCAGCGCGTGCAGGCGGGCCAGGGACTCGGCGTACCCCGGCATCCAGTCGCCGTTCGTGCCGAGGCCGGGCCCGACGGGGGCACAGAGGTCCGCCCGCTGTTCCAGATGCTCCAGCACCATCACCCGGGACTCCGCGTCCGTCGCCAGCAGTGCGGGCGCCACGGCCGGTGCCGCGGCCCGCCCGGCCAGCCGCAGCCCCGCGGTCTCCCGCGCGTAACGGGTGTCCGCGTCCTCCCCGGCTCCGCCGCGCACGGTGATCTGTTTCACGATCACCCGGCTCCCGTCGCGCAGCCCGACCCGCCACACCAGAGAACGGGGGCTGCTCTCCAGGAGTTTGGCGTTCACGGCGCGGCCCAGCGAGGAGTCCAGCTTGTCACTCCACGGCACCCGGGTCGGCATGATGGTCATCGTAGAGTCGGCCCCGCACCTGACGAAGCCGATCACCACGTTCCGCCTGCGAGGAGAACACCACATGACCGGGGCCCAGGCCGAGACCGGACCCGAGCGCGGCGCACACCGGTGGCGTGCCTGGCTGCTGGACGGACTCAGCGAGCAGTCCGCACGGCACCCGGGCCCGCACGGCACGCCCCCACCCGCGCAGAAGGGCCACACCTGGTGGCGGGTGATGTGCCTGACCGGTGTGGACTACTTCTCCACCCTGGGGTACCAGCCCGGCATCGCCGCGCTGGCCGCCGGGCTGCTCTCGCCGCTGGCCACGCTCGTACTGATCGCCCTCACCCTGCTCGGCGCGCTGCCCGTGTACCGCCGGGTCGCCAAGGAGAGCCCGAACGGCGAGGGGTCGATCCATATGCTGGAGCGGCTGCTGCCCTGGTGGGCGGGGAAGCTCTTCGTCCTGGTGCTGCTCGGCTTCGCCGCCACCGACTTCATGATCACCATCACCCTGTCGGCGGCCGACGCCTCCGCCCACGCGGTGGAGAACCCCTTCGCCCCCGCGTGGCTGCACGGCGGCAACGTCTGGATCACACTCGTCCTGATCGGCGCCCTGGGCGCGGTGTTCATCAAGGGCTTCCGTGAGGCGATCGGCATCGCCGTGGTGCTCGTCGGGGTGTATCTCGCGCTCAATGTCGTCGTGCTGTTCTCCTCGGTCTGGCAGATCGCCACCCGGCCCGTGGTGGTCAACGACTGGTGGCACGCCGCGACGCTCCAGCACTCCTCCCCGCTCGGCATGATCGGGGTGGCGCTGCTGGTCTTCCCCAAGCTCGCGCTCGGCATGTCGGGCTTCGAGACCGGCGTCGCCGTCATGCCGCAGATCCGGGGCCGCGCCACGGACACGTTCGGCGCTCCCACCGGGCGCATCCTCGGCACCCGCAAGCTGCTGACCACGGCCGCTGTCATAATGAGCTGCCTGCTCCTCGCCTCCAGCCTCGCCACCACCCTGCTCATCCCGCAGAGCGCCTTCGATCCGGGCGGTCCGGCCAACGGGCGCGCGCTCGCCTTCCTCGCGCACCAGCAACTGGGCGAGGTCTTCGGCACGGTGTACGACGTGTCGACGATCTCGATCCTGTGGTTCGCCGGCGCCTCGGCCCTGGCGGGGCTGCTCAATCTCGTACCGCGCTACCTGCCGCGCTACGGCATGGCGCCGGAGTGGACCCGGGCGGTGCGCCCGCTGGTGCTCGTCTTCCTCGCGATCGCCGTGACCATCACGCTGGTCTTCCAGGCGAGCGTCGACAAGCAGAGCGGTGCCTATGCCACCGGTGTGCTGGTCCTGATGCTCTCCGCCTCCTTCGCCAGCACCATCGCCGCGCGGCACACCGGTCACCGGGGCGCGTCCGTCGGGTTCGGTGTGATCACCGTTGTCTTCGCCTACACCCTTGTCACCAACGTCATCGAACGCCCCGACGGTCTGAAGATCGCTCTGCTGTTCATCGTCGGCATCCTGCTGACCTCCTTCGCCTCCCGGGTCCGCCGGGCCTTCGAACTGCGCGCCGCCACCGTCACGTTCGACGACAAGGCCGCGCGGCTCATCGACGAGGCGGCGCGCTCGGGGGCGCTGCGGGTCATCGCCAACGAGCCGAACGAGCACAGCGTCGCCGAGTACCGGGAGAAGGAGTACAGCCAGCGCGAGCAGACCCATATCCCGGACGGGCGCCCGGTGTTGTTCCTGGAGGTCTCCGTCCAGGACTCGTCGGAGTTCACCGCCGACCTGACGGTGCACGGCGAGGAGCGGTACGGCGCGCGCATCCTGCGGGCCCGGGGCGCCGGTATCCCCAACACCATCGCCGCCGTACTCATGGAGATGCGCAGCCGTACGGGCGAGATCCCGCACGTCTACTTCAACTGGACCGAGGGCAATCCGCTCGGCCACCTGATGCGGTTCCTCGTCTTCGGCGACGGGGAGGTCGCCCCGGTCACCCGCGAGGTCCTGCGCCGCGCCGAGCACGACCCGGAGCGCCGCCCCCGCGTGCACGTCGGCTGAGCGCGGCGGAAAAGGCCGTGCCCGGCGGGCCGGTCCCTGCCACGCTGGCCGGTCATGGACACACAGCACACAGCCACACCGCACACATACGAAGCGCTGCTCATCGGGGGACGGGCCGGGGTCGGTAAGACCACGGTGGCCTGGGAGGTGTCGGTGCTGTTGCGGGAGGAGGAGATCTCCCACTGCCTGGTCGAGGGCGACTTCATGGATCACATCCATCCGGCCCCGGCCGGCGACCCGCACCGCTCGGCGATCACCGAGCGCAACTTGGCCGCGGTGTGGGCCAATTACGCGGCTCTCGGACAGCACAGGCTCATCTACACCAATACGGTGAGTGTGCTGGAAGCCGCGATGGTACGGCGCGCGATGGGCGGCGAAGTGCCGGCGAGGATCACCGGTGTGCTGCTGACCGCCGGGGACAGCGCCGCCGGGAGCCGCCTCGCCGGGCGGGAGATCGGCTCGCAGCTCCTGCCGCACATCGAGCGCGGCGAGCGGATGGCGAGGAGGCTGGAGGCGGAGGCCCCGCCCGGCACGGTCCGGGTCGCCACCGACGGCCGGTCGGTCGCCGACATCGCCCTGGAAGTACGGCGGGTGACGGGCTGGTGAAGGGGAGCGAACGGCGGGCGGCACGGGGGCGGGCGGGCGGCGTTCCGGCCCCCGGAAACGCCTGTGCGCAGCCCGCCGGACGTGATACCCCTGCCTGTCATGGACGATCTTGTGACAGAGCGGCTCGTGCTGCATCCGCTGTCCCCCGCCGAGGCCGAGCGGGTGGCGGCGGGCGAGCCGGCCGGCCGCCTGCCGGCGCCGGGGTATCCGGCCGAGGGCGACATGTCGGCGGCCAGGCGCTACTTGACCACCTGTGCGATCACCGGCGACCCCCGGCCGTACGGCACGTACGAGATCCGGCTGCGCGCGGACGGGACGACCATAGGCGGCGTCGACTTCCACGGCGCCCCTGACGAGGACGGCACCGTCAGCGTCGGCTACGGCCTGGTCCCCTCGGCGCGGGGCCAGGGGTACGCCTCCGAATCCCTGCGCGGGCTGCTGGAGTTCGCGCGGGCCCGCGGTGTGCTGCGGGTCAGGGGCGACACCGACCACGACAACACCGCGTCGCAGCGTGTGATGCGCGCGGTCGGCATGCGGCTCGTCTCGGAGGACGAGAAGGTCAAGTACTACCAGATCAACTGGTCCTGCCCATAGGGCCGGTGGCCCGGGGAGGAGGGTCCCCCCGGCGGCCGGGCGGCAGGCGGCGTGCGGCTGGAACCCGAGCGGTCCGGTCCGGCACAGCCGCCCTTCAGGCCCGGGCGCCGGGTGCCCGGACGCCGGCCGTCCCGCCCCCCTGGTCGTACGGTCGGCCCCGGCGCCACCGGCTCCGGCGCCATAGATTCCAGCGCCATTGACTCCGACACCGTGTCCCCCGGGGGCGGAGGGGCAGGTCCTCCTCGGGTCACCCGTGCGCGTGCCCTATCCGCGCCGGGCGCTCGGCGGCCGACGGCGGGGTGCGGTGGCGGCAGGCCGTTCGAAGTAGAACTCCTGGTCGCCCTCGCCCTCCCCCTCGCCGTCGTTCAGCGGCGGCAGTTCGATGGTGTAACGCGGCTCCAGGAAGATGTCGTGGTGCTGTGGACGAGCGACCTGCGAGGCCGTGTCCGCCGGTCCCTGCATCGGGTCCTGGCGGGAAACTGAAGAAGGCATGCACAACCGTTCGGAGAGTGGAGCGGCCGCGCGGCACGGGTGCCGTTCGACGCGCTGGGAAGCTGTCTACCCCATCATTCCCGGTCACGCCCGACCATGGATGACCGGAGCGCCGATCGGCAGCTCTCAGCCGTCCGTTCAGCGGTCACTGGTCGGTGAGCAGTCCGGTACGGAGCCGGGTCAGCGTACGCGAGACCAGGCGTGAGACGTGCATTTGGGAGACACCCAACTCCACACCGATCCCGGACCGGGTGAGTTCCTGACCGAAGCGCGTCTCGATGAGGGGCCGCTCACGGTCGCCGGCGGCCCCGGTGGGCGTGCGGGCGCGGCACATGGACGGCCCGTCGTGTCGCCGAGGAACCGTCGCTCAGACGGTGAGGAAGCCGGGAAGGGTGAGCGCGCCCAGCAGCACCATCCCCACCAGCAACCAGGCCACATAATCGCCTACATGCCCCGAGTGCAGACGGCGTAGAGGACCCGCCCAGTCGCGGAGCTCCTCCACTGGACGCAGAGGCCTGCGAACGGCGTACGTGGCCAGGCCGGCCGCCAGGGACGCCGACAGCAGGCCCAGCAGCACCCCGGTCGCCGACCACTCGGGCAACGCCTTCGCCGTACCCGGCAGCGCCTCGTCCACCGCTCGGGCAACGGCCGTTCCGACGCCCGGCACCACCCCCGTCAGGAGCCCGCCGACGAGCAGCACGGCCGGCACGGCGAGCATCGTGCCCGGCACCCGCCCGAGCAGCCCGTGCGACTCGGGCTCCTCGTGCTCGCCGCTCGTCTCGTACGCCGTGCCGTCCGGCGG
>NZ_JTHL01000001.1:362134-377252 GCF_000818195.1 Streptomyces sp. 150FB
CGGCGCGCCCCAGCCGCGGAAGACGCGGGCGGCGACGCGCAGCACCGCTCCCCCGGTCACCGCCGACACCGCGACGAAGAGCGCGGTCAGCGGCGCGCCGGCCGCCTCCTCGGTGAGTGCCTTGCCGAGGCCGGTGCCGAACGGCGGCAGACCGGCGAGTGCGAGGCCGCCCACCATGAACAGCCCGCCGACCAGGGGCAGTTGGCCCGCCCTGCCGTACAGTTCATGCTCGTCGACGCTGCCGTAGTGGTCGAGCAGGATGCCCGCGCAGGCGAACAGCGCCGCCTTCACACCGGCGTGTCCGAGCACATAGAGGGCGATGCCTTCGGTGGAGTCCGGTGTGAGCAGCCCGAGACCGATCAGGAAGAGCCCGGTGTGGGCGACCGTGGAGTAGGCCAGCAGACGCTTGATGTGCCGCTGCTGCCAGCACATGACCGCACCGATGACGGCGGAGATCACACCGAGGGTCACCAGGGCCCGCCGCGCGTCCGCGGCCGCCACCCCGCCGGGGCCGGCGAACACCGTCCAGTACACCCGCCCCACCCCGTACACACCGAGCTCCACCATCACCCCGGACAGCAGCATGCACACCGGTGTCGGGGCGACGGCGTGGGCGTCGGGCAGCCAGAAGTGGAAGGGGACGGCCGCCGCCTTGACGAGGAAGCCGGTGAGGACGAGGACGAACGCGGTGAGGACGACCGCGTCGGGGCCGCCCTTCCGGTCGAGCGCGGCGCCGATCTGCCGCATGCCCAACTCACCGGCGCGGGCGTACAGCAGCACGATGCCGGTGAGGGTGACGTAGGCGCCGAGCGAGTTGATCACACCGAAGGTGAGCGCGCCCTGGACGGCTCTGGCCTCCTCGACGCGGTAGCCGGTCAGCGCGTAGGCGACGACGCTCATCAGCTCGAAGAAGACAAAGGCGTTGAACAGGTCGCCGGTGAGGACGAAGCCGCACATGCCCGCCTGGAAGAGCAGTACGAGCGCCGGGAAGGAACCGGCCTGCCGGCGTGGCGGCTCGTCGAAGTACCGCCAGGCGTACACCAGTACGGCCACGACGAGCAGGGAGACGAGCACGGCGAGCCCCAGCGAGAGCCGGTCGCCGACGAGCACGATCCCGACGCTGTGCCCGTTCCTGGGCTTCCAGCCGCCGACCCACTCGATCAGCGGCGACGAGGAGGAGGACGCGAGGAACAGGTACAGGGCGAGCGTCGCGGTGGCGGAGGCGCCGACGCAGCCCATGGTCTCGGCGGCGAGGCGCGGCACATGCCGCCCCATGGCGACCAGGATCGCCGCTCCCAGCAGCGGCATCGCCACGACCAGCGGCAGCAGTTGGCTCATCCGCGCAGCTCGGAGAGTTCGTCGGGGTTGACCGTTCCGTGCCGCTTGTTGACCTGGATGACCAGGGCGAGCAGCAGGGCGGTGATGGTCGCGCCGACCACGACGTCGGTGAGGGTCAGCGCCTGGACGACGGGGTCGACGACCGGCCGGGAGCCGGGCCTGAGGTCGGAGAAGACGGGGGCGGTGCCTCCGTCGCGGTAGCCGACGGCCAGCAGCAGTACGTAGGTCGACGACTGGCAGACGGCGAGGCAGCCCACGGCGTGGATCAGGTTGCGGCTGGTGGCGAGCCCGTAGCAGCCCACCAGGAAGATCCAGGCGGACACCAGGTACGGAAACAGGGACATCAGTCTTCGCCCACTTCCCTCTTCTTCGTCCAGTTCCTCGTCCATCGCTGTCTCTTCTGCCGCGTCCGCCCCCGCTTCTCCTCGGTGATCTCGACCGCCTGGTCGAGGAAGCGCGAGAGCAGCACGATCACCGCGCAGGCGACCTCCATGCCGATGGCCGCGTTCAGCAGCGGTACGGTGCCGGCCGACGCCAGTGTGTTGAAGGTGCCGAGGGGGAGGATGTTGGCGAGGAAGGCGGAGCCGTCGAGGAGTCCGGCGATGCCCAGCACCACATAGGCGGCCTCCCCGGCCGCGTCACCCAACTCGTACAGCCCTTTCGGTCTGATCCGCTCCAGCGCGCGGTAGTCGACGGCGATGTAGAGCAGGTGCAGCGCGGTCGCGGCGACCACGCCGCCCTGGAAGCCGCCGCCGGGGCTGAGCTGGCCGTGCGCGACGACGTACAGCCCGATGACGACGGCGACGGGCAGCAGGTAGCGCGCGTAGCGCCGGACGACCGGGCTGACGCGCGCGGGCGCCGGCTTGACCTGGCGTTCGTCGCGGGTCTGGCGCAGCAGGACGACGGTGCCGAGCACGGCCCCGAAGAGGATGCTCTCCTCGCCCAGGGTGTCGAACGCCCGCTGGTCGAAGTTGACCGAGGCGATGACGTTCGCGGTCCGCCGGGCGAGGGAGGCCTGGACGGCGCGGGTGCCGTACGGGTGTGCGTCGCCGCCGAAGCCGGGCAGTGTGACGTAGGCGAGGACGAGCAGTGCGGCGACACCGGCGAGCCCGACGGCCAGCACCCACCCGCGCAGGCGGCGGCTCACCGTGTCCCCTCACCGTCGGAGTCCGCGGGGCGCTCCGGGGTCTCCGGCTCACGGGACTCCGGCTCGCGGGTCTCCGGCTCGCGGAGCGACGGCGACAGGGGCCGGCGCCGTACCTTCTGTACGGAGAGCAGCAACAGCAGCGGGGTCAGCGCGGAGCCGACGGCGAGCTGGGACAGCGCCACGTCGGGGGCCTGAAGCACGATGAACAGCACGGCGAGGGTGAGGCCGAGCATCGAGAGCACCAGCGCCTGGCGCGACGGGTCGCGGACCACGACGGCGGTGGTGGCGGCGATCGCGACCAGCACCAGCGAGATGACGATCAGCCCGTCAACCACGGCGCGCCGCCCTTGTGCGGCCGGGCGGTCCCGGCGGCTGCGACGGGTCGGGGGAGGGGACGCTGCGCAGCGCGTACGACGAGACCAGGTTGCCCGCCACCAGGAGCCCTCCGATCACCAGGAGTTTCACCGTCGCTCTGCCGGGGTCGGTCACCACGCACAGCGGCAGTACGACGGCGGCGACCAGCACGGCCGACACCACGTCCCACAGACGTCCGCGAGGCGGGTTCTCGCGCAGCTCCTCGGCGAACAGCCGCGCGTAGATGAGGGTCCCGGCCGGGCCGAGGAGCGCCAGCACCAGTGCGGCGTCGATGTACGCGCTCCGCGCGTATCCCTGGGCGAGGAGCAGCAGCACGAGGCAGACCAGCAGGGTGGCCATGTTCTGCGCGACGACCCGGCGCCGGACGGGGCCGGTGGAGACGCCCGCCAGACAGGGGCCGACGCCGAACACCAGCAGCACGGCGGTGGCGAGCAGCCAGCCGTTCACCGCTCGGCCACCGCGCGCCGCGCGCGCCACGCGCCGAGGGCTCCCAGCAGGGCGACGGAGGCTCCCACGATCACCTCCAGTGTGTCGACGGTACTGATCAGCATCAGCCAGAGGACGAAGAGCGCCACCCACCAGGCGGCCACCTCGGCGGCGACCAGCAGCGTCCGCCGCACGGTCCCTCGCACGGTCATCGGCGCGGTCCTCGGCGTGGTTCTGGGCGTCACGTCCTCACCTCCGCACGCGGTTACCCCAGCGATCCGGCCATAAAAGCACCGCCCCGGTGCCCGGGTCCCGCGACGCGCTCACGGCCCGTCAATCGTCGGAAGGCGCTTCGGTGATGTCGAGGAAGACGTGGTCGGCCTGGGGCCAGGTCGTGGTCACCGACTTCTTGATGCGTACGCAGACCAGCTCGACGGCCTCGCTGTCGAGGCCGGGCTCCAGATCCATACGGGCGGCCACCAGCGTCGAGTCGAGGCCGAGCTTCATGGTGAGCAGCGAGGCGACGTTGTCGATCTCGGGCTGCGCCTCGAGCAGCGAGCGGATGCGTCCGCTGAGTTCGGGGTCGACGGCTTCGCCGATCAACTGGGCGCGCGCGTCGGCGCCGAGGCGGTAGGCGATGTAGACGAGGAGCACCCCGATCGCGAGGGACGCCGAGGCCTCCCACACCACGTTTCCGGTGATCCAGTGGAGCGCCATGCCCGCCATGGCGAGGATCACACCGACTACGGCGGTCGCGTCCTCGGCGAGGACCGTACGCAGCGCGGGATCGCTCACCCCTTCCTTGCTGCCGCGCGCCTGGACGACGGCGCGCACCAGTGAGGTTCCCTCGGCGAGCAGCGCGACGCCGAGGACGATCAGGCCGATCGTGTAGCCCGACGGGGACTCGTGGCTGTCCGAACTCAGCGCCTCGAAGCCCTGGAAGAAGGAGAAGCACCCGCCCATGACGAAGATCCCGACAGCGGCGAGCAGGGCCCAGAAGTAGCGCTCCTTGCCGTAGCCGAACGGGTGTTGTTCGTCGGCGGGTTTACGGCTGCGCCGCAGGGAGGCGAGGAGGAAGATCTCGTTCAGGCTGTCGGCGACGGAGTGCGCCGCCTCGGAGAGCAGCGCGGGTGATCCGGTGATGAGGCCGCCGACGGCCTTGGCCACGGCGATCACAAGATTCGCCGCCAGCGCCACGAGGACGGTCAGGCGGGTCTTGCTGTCGGACTCTTTTTGGTTCACTCGGACTCATCTCGGTTCACGTCGTCTCACCTTGCGGTAGTCACGGCCCGCTTCCCGGAGGATCGGTGGGGAGGGGGGAGGTGCGTACGGCTCGGGTGCCTCGCGCTCCGGGACCCAAACGTGCGGGGCGGGCCCGAATTCGTCCCTCAGGGTGAACAAAACGACGCCCCCGGCGCAGCGGCCGACTGAGTCCCGTGGCAGTGGGTACGCGGATGACCATGAAGCCACCGATCGCGTTCCATGGGACCGAAGAGACCGTTCTCGCCGACGGGGCCTGGAGTATCACGATCATTCTGGTGGTGGGCGTGATCGTGCTCGTGCTTCTCATCGGCGGTTTTGTGCTCGGGGCGCGCCGTCGCGCCCAGGACCCGCCGCCGCCGAGCAACGCGGAGCAGCCGCACCGTCCCGACCGTCCCACGCACCTGGAGGAGAACGTGGACCCCTCCGACACGTTCCCGACGGGTGGTGAGCGCCTGACACCGCACGAGCTGGGTGGCCACGGGGACGCGGCCTACCATCGGCCCGAGGACGACGAGCCGGACCGTGGTGGCAGTGGCAGTGGCGGGGACCAGGAAGGCAGCCCCGGGGGCGGGTCCTCGCGTATCTGAGCGGGTATCCGGCCCGGACGTCGCCCCGGCCCGTCAGCCCGCCGGGTGTCCGGGGGTCAGCCCGAGTACGTCGCTCAGCCGGAGGGTCGCGCCCCGCTCCACGTCGCGGGCGCCGCCGTCCGCCGGGCTGAGGACGAACCCGACGTGATCACCCCCGTCGGTGTGCCGCTCGACGCGGCCGACGAACCAGGCGGGCACATCGGTCAGTACGGGAGTGCCGCCGGGCCCCGGACGCCACGGGACCTCCGCGAACTTGTCGACCAGGTCGCCGGTCCGCGAGCCGAACAGCTCCGCCAGGCCGAACTGTTCGGGTGCCAGCAGGTGCACACCGAGGAACGGGGCCTCCAGCGCCACCCGGTAGGTGTGATTCTCCTTGGAGAGCCACACCATGAACCGTTCGGGGCTGATCGAGCACTGCGAGGCGAACCCCACCAGGCAGCCCGCCCTCGTACCGCCGGACGCCGCCGTGACGACGTACATCTGGTGGTCCAGCAGATCCGCGAAGTCCATCGCCGCCTCCAGCACGTCCGTCCCCGCGGTCCTTGGCTCCGGGGCCTTTTCCCAGCCTCACCCGGTGAGCCGCCGTCTGCGACCGGGCGGTCGCGGGACACCGCGTACCCCCCGATCGGACGACGACGCCGGGTGAACCGCGAGGTTTCGGCGGATCGGGGACGGGCTAATCGCAGTCCATGGTTCACATCGGATACACGATGATGACGGAGCAGGCGGGGCCGCGTGCCCTGGTCGGACATGTGGTGGGCGCCGAGCGCGCCGGGTTCGACTTCTCCGTCATCTCCGACCACTACTTCCCGTGGCTGGACTCCCAGGGGCACTCCCCGTACGCGTGGAGTGTGCTGGGTGCGGCGGCCCAGGCGACGTCACGTATCCCGCTGATGACCTACGTGACGTGCCCGACCACGCGTTACCACCCGGCGGTCGTCGCGCAGAAGGCGGCGACCATGCAGTTGCTGTCCCAGGGACGGTTCCGGCTCGGTCTCGGGGCCGGCGAGAACCTCAACGAGCATGTGGTGGGGGCCGGTTGGCCCGGCGTGCGGGTCAGGCACGAGATGCTGGAGGAGGCCGTCGCGATCATCCGCGCGCTGTTCGCGGGTGGGTACGTCAACCATCACGGCGCCCACTTCGACGTGGAGAACGCCCGGCTCTGGGATCTGCCGGACATCCCGCCGCCGATCGGCATCGCCGTCTCGGGCCCGCACTCCTGCGAGCTGGCGGGACGACTGGCCGACCTGGTCATCGCCACGGATCCGGAGAGCGAGCTGCTGGACGCCTTCGACCGGCACGGCGGCCGGAACAAGCCCCGGGTGGGCCAGCTCCCCGTCTGCTACGACACCGACCGCGAGAGGGCGATGGAGCGGGCGCACGACCAGTTCAGGTGGACCGTGGGGCCCTGGCCGGTCAACTCGGAGCTGCCGGGACCCAGCTCGTTCGCCGGGGCGACGGCGTACGTACGGCCCGAGGACGTCGCCGAGGCCGTCCCGTGCGGGGACGACGTGGAGGCGGTCGTCGAGGCGGTCAGGGCGTACACGGACGCGGGGTTCACCGAGGTCGCCCTGATCCAGGTCGGCGGCGAGCACCAGGAGCCGTTCCTCGACTGGTCGGAGAAGACCCTGCTGCCGGCGCTGCGGCGGCTCTGAGCAGGCGGCGGGGGCGCGCGGGGCGCGCCGCCCCGTACGCGCGCGTCCCGCCCCTCCCCCGTTCCGTGACGGGGGCAGGGGCGGGACGCGCTGTCAGATGCCGGGGTTCGGGCGCCAGGGTTCAGGTGCCGGGGTTCAGGTGCCGGGGTTCCGGTGTCAGGGCTCAGATGCCGGGCGCCAGGACCCTCACTTCAGGTTCTTCGGCAGCCGCTCCAGCAGTCCGCGCAGGTCGTCCGCGTGCTCCTCCTCCTGCGCGAGCAGGTCCTCGAACACCCGGCGGGTGGTGGGGTCGCCGTCCCCCAGCCACTGGGTGATCTCGGTGTACGACGCGATGGCCACCCGTTCGGCCACCAGGTCTTCCTTGATCATCTGGATCAGGTCGGCGCTCTCGTCGTACTCCGCGTGGGAGCGCTTGGTCAGGGTGTCCGGGTTGAAGTCCGGCTCCCCGCCGAGCTGCACGATCCGCTCTGCCAGCTTGTCGGCGTGCTCCTGCTCCTCCCCCGCGTGCTCCAGGAACTCGGCCGCGACCGGCTCCGAGTAGAGACCCGTCGCCGTGTAGTAGTGGCGCTTGTAGCGCAGGGTGCAGACGATCTCGGTGGCGAGCGCCTCGTTCAGGACCTGGAGGACACGCCCCAGATCGGCGCCGTAGGCGTCGGTCACCGGGCCCTTGTCGATCTCCTGGCGCGCCCGGGCGCGGAGTGTCTCGATGTCGGTGAGGAACTCGGCCATGGCCGTGCACTTCCTTTCGTGCCGAACGTTGCTTGCGTGAACTCCGACTGCCCCTCCCTTCCCCGCCCACGCCCGCGATGTCGTTGTTGTCGCGCACGACTCATCCGCACGGCCCTGTTCCGGGCGTTCCGGGCATCGGTGCCGGCGCCTCACGCCATGCTGGCCAGCCGCGCCCCGCCGTCCGTCTCGATGACGGTGCCTGTGGTGGCGGCGTTGGTCGCGGCGCGTACGACCACCTTGGCGATGTCCTCGGCCATGCCGCTCCACCAGGGGTGTCGGCGAAGCCGGGCGAGACCGCGTTGACCCGTATCGGCGCGAGTTCGACGGCGAGGGGCCTGACCGGCGCCTCCACCGCGCCGTTGATGGCGGCGACCCCCGCCGTGCCCGGCATCGAGGCCCGCGCCGCGCCTTCGACGCCAAGTTCTGGGGGCGCCTGACCACGGTGCAGGCGGCGCCGCCGCACCTCGCCCACGACGGTTCGATCACCCTCCTCAGAGCCATCGCCGCCCTGACGCGGGCGCCCGCCCCCGGCGCCGACGGTCAGGCCACGGGACCGTGACCGGTCAGAGGCCGGCCGTGCGGGCGGCCGAGGTGAGGACGTCGCGCAGCATCTCGGGGGTGAGCACGCCGGTGAAGGTGTTGCGCTGGCTGACGTGGTAACAGCCGTAGACATGCAGGTCGGCGCCGCCGTCGACGGCCGGCAGCACGACATGGGCGCCGTGCCCGAAGGCGGGCCGGGGCCGGGGCACCGACCAGCCGGCCGCCGCCAGGACGGGGAGCACCGCCTGCCAGCCGAACGCCCCCAGCACCACGAGCGACCGTACGGTGGGGCGGGCCAGCTCCAGTTCCCTCAACAGCCAGGGCCGGCAGGTGTCGCGCTCCTCGGGCGTCGGCTTGTTGGCCGGCGGCGCGCAGCGGACCGGCGCCGACATCCGTACGCCGCGCAGCCGCAGCCCGTCGCCGAGCGCGGTGGCGTCCGGCTGGTTGGCCAGGCCGACGTCGTGGAGGGCGGCGAACAGCACGTCGCCGGAGCGGTCGCCGGTGAACATGCGCCCCGTACGGTTGGCGCCGTGCGCCGCGGGCGCCAGGCCGACGATGTACATCGCGGCGTCGGCGGGTCCGAAGCCGGGCACCGGCCTGGCCCAGTACTCCTGGCCCTCGTACGCCTTCCGGCCTTCCCGTGCCTTCTCCTCGCGCCAGGCGACCAGGCGCGGGCAGGCCCGGCACTCCGGCACCCGCGCGTCCAGGTCGGAGATGTCGCGGGCGCCGGCCGCCTCGGTCAGCGGAAAGTCCGAGAGCATGAGGGTGTCCTTCGCCGGGGTCGCGCCGGTCGGTCGATCGGCCGGCGGACGACGCTACCTCCTCCCGCTCCCCCGCCACACACCCGGCGGCGGGAACGCGGGTAGGACCATCAGGGCGCTGTCACGGTCTGGGCGGCGCCGAAGCGGGAAGGGACTGTGGGTGCGTGATGTCAAAGACACAGTGACCGCCCCGGTGGCGAAGGTCGTGCGGCGGAGCAGGGAGCCGGCGGTCGTACAGACGCTGCGCTCGGCCGTCGCGGCGACGATCTCGTACGCGGTCGCCCTGCGGCTCAGCAGCGAGGCCGCCCCGCTCACCGCTCCCCTGACGGCGCTGCTGGTCGTGCAGGTGACGCTCTACTCCACCATCACCACGGGCATCCGCCGGGTGAACGCCGTGGTCACCGGGGTGCTGGTGGCGATCGGCTTCAGCGTGCTGGTCGGCCTGACCTGGTGGAGTCTGGGGCTGATCATCCTCGCGGCACTGCTGGTGGGGCGGGTCGTCCGGGTCGACGAGTTCGTACCCGAGGTCGCGATCAGCGCGATGCTGGTCCTCGGGGTCACCCAGATCGCCAACACGGCCTGGGACCGGGTGCTGGACACGCTGATCGGCGCGGTCGTCGGGCTGCTCTTCAACTTCCTGTTCGTGCCGCCGCTGTGGACCGGCACGGCGGGCGAGTCCATGGACGGTCTCGCGCGCCGGATGCGTCAGCTCATCCTCCAGATCGGCGAGGGGCTGACGGCTCCCACCCCCGTCTCACGCGCCGCCGACCGCCTCCACGCGGCACGCCGTCTCGACCACGACATCAGCGAGGTGGACGCCGCGCTGCGGCAGGCGGAGGACAGTCTGCGCTTCAACCCGAGGGTCAAGGAGGGGCTCCTGCACCGTGTGGTGCTGCGCACCGGCCTCGACACCCTGGAGATCTGCACGGTGGTCCTGCGGGTGCTGGCCAGGACGCTCACCGATCTGGCGAAGAAGCGCACCGAGGAGCCGCTGTTCGCGCCGGAGGAGGGGGAGGCCCTGGAGGAGCTGCTCGGCCATGTCGCCGACGCGGTCGTGAGTTTCGCCGTACTCGTCACCACGCGGGCGAGTGAGAGCGCCGAGACGGCGGAGACCCGGCTCGCCGAGGACCTCGCCGCTGCGTCCGCGGCGCGGGAGAACACAGCACAGCTCCTGTTGCGCGGTGTGCAGGAGTATCCGCGCCAGTGGCAGTTGCACGGCGCGCTGCTCGCCGAGATCGACCGGATCCTCGACGAGCTGAACCTGGAGAACCGTTCGGCGCGGCTCTTGGAGGAGTTGGACCGCGCCACCCGTGAACAGCGGGAGCGGCACCCGAGGATGGTCGCGGCCAGGCAGTGGTGGAGTGACATGGTGTCGCGTCACGGCCGCGGCTCCTGAGGCGGTGTGAGCGGGCCGGAGGCGGTGTGTACGGGCCGCACGGTCCGAGCACGGGCGGTGTGAGCGGGCGCGGGCCCGGGGGCGGTTCCGGTCCGTACGCCCGCCGGTGTGACACTTGTCCGCATGCCGTCCTCGTCCGCCCCACTCCCCTGGCCCGTCGAACTGCCCACCGACCGGCTCGTGCTGCGGCCCGTCACCGCCGGCGACGTCCCCGCCGTGTCCCGGCTGTGGACCGATCCCGAGGTGCGACGCCACCTCGGCGGCCCGGTGGCGCCGGAGACCGTCGAGCTGCGGGAGCGCGGATGCGTGGGTTTCCCGGGCCTGTTGGCCGTGGTGAGCAGGGACGGCGACACCGTACTGGGCACGGTCAGCCTCGATCCCGACGCACGGGACGACGGCCGTACGGAGGTGTCGTACAGCTTCCTGCCGGAACACTGGGGGCGGGGATACGCGCGGGAGGCCGTCGCCCGCGTGGTGTCGTGGGCACTGGACCAGCCGGGTCCCGAGCCGCGCACGGTCATCGCCGTCACCCAGGAGGCCAACGCGCGTTCGCGCCGGCTGCTGGCGTCCGTCGGTATGAGCCACACCGGCAGTTTCGTCGAGTACGACGCGCCGCAGGTGCTGTACGCGGCGGTACGCGACGGGGCACACGTCGCCTCCTGACGCCTCCGGAACCGGCGGCGAAGCGGAGCGTCACGTTCAGGCCAAAGCGAGCGGAATCGGACCAACAAACCACTCACACCGGAGTGTTGACGAAGACTTTACCGAATATGCCGCGATCCGTTATGGACGCCGGTCCTGGCCGCCATCCGCCCAGTTCCCGTCCTTCACACGCGGTGTGATCCGAGCCGCGACCACCGCACAATCCGGGACATCGCGTCGGTGATGTGGGTGAGTTGGGTGGGGTGAGTGATGAACTCCGTGTCGTTGGCGATACTGTGCGCGCGCGCCGTCATTGTCGGCGGCGCTGTTATCGCGGAGGATTACGTGACTGTATTCAACAGATCGTTGAGGCGCCCCGGTGCCCTCATAGCGGTCGCCGCGGCCGGTGTACTGGGGGTCGGCCTTTCGGCCGGTACCGCCAGCGCGCACACGCCGACGTGGTCGATCGACTGCTCGACCGTCAGCATCGACCTGACCGCCTACGGCCATGGCAACGACGAGGTCAACTCCGTCAACGTCAAGACCGCTGACGGAACGGTGCTGCTGGACGCGAAGTTCGGCGACTCGATCCACAAGAAGCTGGACCTTCCGAAGCACAACGGTGTGCTTACGGTGCACCTGTCGGTGAAGGCAGCCGACGGTAGCCAGTACTCGAAGGAGGAGGACAAGTCGACGCCGCCGAACTGCGCGGACCAGACCACGCCGCCGGCCTCGCCGTCGCCCAGCGCCTCCACCCCCACCGAGAAGCCGACGGAGTCCACGCCGCCTGCCTCCAGCAGCGCGCCGGCCACCTCCGCCGCGGCTGTTCCCGCCCCCTCGAAGTCGACCCCTGCCGGGGACGACCTCGCTGAGACGGGTTCCTCCAGCTCCACCCCGATGATCGCCGGTGCTGCCGCTGTTGTCGTGGTGGCCGGAGCGGGCATCCTCTGGGCCTCGCGTAAGCGTCGCGCTGCACAGCACTGACCTTTACGCGCACGTCCCTGCCTGCCCCGACCCCGATCAGCCGTGACCCGGCTGGCCCTGCTCCCACCGCCATGCCGGACCTCGCCCGGAACTTCCGCCGCCAACACTCGGCGGCCCTGGCGATACCGGTCCGGCCGAAGGACGAGGACCGGGCGACCGCACTCTCTGTGAGACGCGTCGATCCGGTTCCGTACGACGGGAGTTGTGCGCGTCGTCGCGCCGCCCGACGGTGAACGACGAGATCTGGCCGAGGTGGGCCGAGGGAGGTACGCACTGTCGTACCCCTTCGCGAGTGTGAGGCCCCGCAGCTTCCGGCTGCGGGGCCTTGCCATGTCCGGGGCCGCCCCGGGCGAGATGCACAGCGCGCCCCCGGCACCGAGGATTGCGGGAGGAGAGGACGTGCCGACAGGAGGGGAGTGCCATGGATCCGGTGGAGGCTCTCGACAGGATCGCCTTCCTGCTGGAACGCTCCGGGGCTCGGACGTACCGCGTCAAGGCCTTCCGTACCGCCTCCGGGATCGTCTCGGGGATGTCGTCCGACGAGGTGGCGCGGCGCGTCTCGGACCGCACCCTGGCCCGGGTGCGCGGGATCGGCCCGAGGACGTCCGAGGTGGTCGAAGAAGCACTGGCCGGGTCCGTCCCCGGTTATCTGGAACGTCTGGAGCGCGAAGCCGCCACCCCGCTCGCCGCGGGCGGCAACGACCTGCGGGCCGCGCTGCGGGGCGACTGCCATCTGCACTCGGACTGGTCGGACGGAGGCAGTCCCATCGAGGCGATGGGCAGAACGGCGGCCGCGATCGGCCACGAGTGGGCCGTCCTCACCGACCACTCCCCCGGACTCACCGTGGCGAACGGCCTGTCGGCCGGACGGCTGCGCGAACAACTCGACGTGATCGCCGAACTCAACGCGTCCTGGGCGCCGTTCAGGCTGCTCACCGGAATCGAGTGCGACATCCTGCCGGACGGTTCGCTGGACCAGGATCCCGAACTGCTGGGCAGGCTCGACCTGGTGGTGGCGTCCGTCCACTCGAAGCTGCGGATGGAGGCGCCCGCCATGACACGGCGCATGATCGCCGCCGTACGCAACCCGCTGACCGATGTGCTCGGGCACTGTACGGGCCGTCTGGTCACGGGACGCGGGCGGCCCGAGTCGCAGTTCGACGCGGAGGCGGTCTTCGCCGCATGTGCCGCTTCCGGTACGGCCGTTGAGATCAACAGCAGGCCCGAGCGACTCGACCCGCCACGCAGGCTGCTGCGTACGGCCGTCGCGGCCGGCGTCTTCTTCGCCGTCGACACCGACGCCCACGCATCCGGGCAGCTCGACTGGCAACTCCTGGGCTGCGCACGGGCCGAGGAGTGCGGCGTACCGGCGGAGCGGGTCGTCAACACGTGGTCCGCGGCCGAACTCCGGCGCTGGACACGCTCGCACAGGACTCTGTGACACGGGTTCCTGTTGGAAGGCCGTCGACGGGGCACACGGGAGGAAGCCTTCAGGACGAGTCGAGAAAAGAGTGTGGTGCAGATGTCGGTGGCCGGATCATCCCAGGAGTCTTCGGAGAGTTGGCAGCAGCCGTCCGGGACTGTCCCCGCACGGAAGAACGCCCTGGCGGTCGTCGCCCTGATCCTCGGCATCGTGGCGTGCGTCCTGTTCTGGACGGTGATCGGCGGCATCCTGATCGGGCTGATCGCCGTGGTGCTCGGCATCATCGCCGCGGTCAAGGCACGGAAGGGGCGGGCACCCCACCACGCGATGGCGATCATCGGCGCGGTGCTCGGCGCGCTCGCCCTGATCGCTTCCGTGATCATCGTCGCCGTCGGCGTGTCGATTCTGAACTCGTCCGAGTTCAAGAACTTCAACGACTGTGTACAGCACGCGAACAGCCAGGCTGCCAGGGACCAGTGCACCAAGGACTTCAAGCAGGACGCGACCAACTGAGCGGACGGGTGCCCGGCCACGCGCACGTGACCGGGCACCCGGGTCGTCCCCTGACGACCGACCTGTCTCAGCCCGCGAAGCTCCAGGAGACGCTGCTGTCCGCGCTCACGAGCACCGCGAGGACCACCAGGTCGGCCGCCCCGAGGAACAGCCCCAGGAAGGCGCGGCCCCTGCGCGCGGTGCCACGCCGGAGCGCGAGTCCCGCCAGGACCAGGGCCAGCGGGCCGAGGAAGATGTTCATCACCAGCAGACCGATGAGTCCGAGGATGAACGAGGCGACAGCCATCCCGTCGGCGTCCCGGGCGGCCGTCCGCCCGCGGGTGGCGGGGGCGGTGAGTGTCATGAGTGGTTACTCCTTGTTCCTTGTCTGCCTGTCCACTTGCTGCTGTCCGGCTTCCGAATGGCCGGCCGTGCGGCTGTCCGGCCGTGCGGCGGTCGTCAGCGACGCCGGGCGCGGGCGCGGTGCTCCCGTACGGCGAACACCAGCAGCCAGCAGCCGATACCGACGGCGGCGACGAGGGTGACCGGGAGCGGGGTGTGCGCCACCGAGCCCAGCAGCACTCCCAGCAGCATGACGGCCGCGACGAGGAAGAGCATGAGTTGTCTCCTTGCGGATGGACGTGGGGCGGTCGTGCTCACGGTGTCGGTCCGACACTTGCGAGTACAGTCGTTCACTGACTGATGAGTCTAGCTTCCCTTCCGGGCGAGAACAGTTGTTTACTGAATGGCATGAGTCACACGCACGGCGGTGTACGGCAGGCCCAGAAGCAGAAGACACGTCAGGCCCTCATGGACGCGGCACTCCAACTCCTGGAGCACCAGGGCCTGAGCAGCCTCGGGCTGCGCGAGGTGACAAGGGCCGTGGGCGTGGCGCCGACCGCCTTCTACCGGCACTTCCGGGACACGGCCGACCTCGGGGTCGCCCTTGTCGAGCAGGCCCTCGGGAGCCTGCACGGGATGGTCGTCGGGGCGCTCGCAGAGACCGGTGGCAGCGAGGAGCGGATCGGGCGCGCCGTGGAGGTGATCGCGGGTCATGTCGCCGCGTACCCCGCCCATGTGCGCTTCGTCGCCCGCGAGCGGCACGGCGGGGTGGCGCCCGTGCGCGCGGCCATAGGAGTGGAGCTGCGGCGGTTCTCCGACGAGGTGGCGGCGGCGCTCGGCGCCCAGCCCGAGTCGGCGGGCTGGGACGAGGACGATCTGCGGATGCTGGCCGGGCTCTACGTGGACCACATGGTGATGACGGCCTCGGCGTTCCTCGACGCCGCCGAGGAGGGACCCGGCGCGCAGGAGCGCGTGGCCCGCGAGGCGCGCCGCCGACTGCGGCTGGTCGGCCTCGGCC
>NZ_JTHL01000001.1:377378-390372 GCF_000818195.1 Streptomyces sp. 150FB
TCGACTGAGCCGGGCTCAGCGGCCGGTCCGCGCCGCGTGCCGGGCGAAGGCCGGCAGCACGAACCAGCACAGCAGGAACCACACCACCATCACGCCGACGAGCCAGGCGGCGATCGTGTTGTCCACGGCGAGCCGCAGGACGAGCAGCAGCGCGGACGCCATCGTGCCGAGCAGGAGCACCAGGCCGGTGAGGGTCAGCCGGGAGGCCCAGACCACGGTCTGGGGCTTCAGGTGCCGGCCCGTCAGCAGGCGGTGGAGGGAGACGGGGCCGATGAGCGTCCCCACGGCTGAGGCGCCGAGCATCACCGTCACGGTGTAGAGGATCCTGTCGGTGTGCGACAGGTCGGTGAAGCGGGACTGGAAGACGACGGTGAGCAGGAAGCCGAACAGGATCTGCACACCCGTCTGGGCCACCCGCAACTCCTGGAGGAGTTCGGCCCAGAGCCGGTCAGCGCGCTCCTCGGGCGTCTCGTCCCGCCCGGAGCCTCGCGTACCGTCGTGCGGGTCGTCCCTACGGCCGCTCGGTGTCACGGTTGGATCCGGCAGAGGCAGAACGGATGCCCGGCGGGGTCGGCGTAGACACGGGAGTCACGTCCGTCGCTGTCGTCGAGGTCGAGGGGTTTCGCGCCGAGCGCGAGCACCTGCTGCTGGGCACCGTCCATGTCCGGCACTTCGAAGTCGAGGTGCGCCTGCTGCGAGTCGTGGTCGGCGCTGGGCCATTTCGGTGGCTGGTGACCGGGTGCGCGCTGGAAGGCGATCCGTGCGCCGTCGGGCGTGTACAGGTCGTACCAGTCTTCGTTCGACCGCTTCACCTCCCCGTCGAGCACGCCGTCGGAGAAATGGGCGAGTGACGACGGGTCCGGACAGTCGAGGGCCACCAGGCTGAAGGTCGCGATCGCCATGTCGGTCTCCTCGGTCTCCTCGGTCGGGGCGGGCCCCGGGCGGGAACCCGGCGGCCCGGTCGGTCTCCGGCGTCCGCCGGACGGCACGAGGGGACGGATGCCCCGTCACACGACCGTAAACCCGGCGGAATCGGAGTTCGACCGCGTCGGCGCGGTGCCGGCGACCTCCCGTAGCAGTGCCGCGACGCGCCCGGGCCGGCCGACGAACGGCGAGTGGCCGCAATCCCACTCCCGTACGGACCCGCAGCGCCCGGCCAGCGCCCGCTGGAGCGCGGGGTCGATCGCCTTGTCGCGCGCGCAGACGACATACGTGGACGGTGTCGCCTTCCACGCGTGGTGCCGGGCGGCACCACGGCCGCACCCCGGGCCCTGGGGCCGCAGCAGTCCGGTCGCCCAGGTGGCGGGGCCGGCCGGACAGTCGCCGTAGAAGACCTCCCCGGCCCGCTCGGGGAGCACCCGCGTGGCACCGGCCGTATCCGGCACGATGGCGTCCCTGAGCAGGCGCGACGCGCCGCCGAGGCTCGCCGCGCTCTCGCCGGTGTCGAGCACGAAGGCCGCCAGGTACACGAGGTGGTGCGCCCCGCGCAGACCCGTGATGACCGATCCACCGTAGGAGTGGCCGAGTACGACGGGGGGCTCGTCCAGCGCGTCGACGGCGGCCTGGACCGCTGCGGTGTCGGCGGCCAGGGATCCCCGGTGCAGTTCGGGGACGACGACATGGGCGCCGGTCGCGCGCAGCCGGTCGGCGACCGGGGAGAAGTGCCCGGGGCGGTGGTACAGGCCGTGGACGAGCACCACCGCGCTCACGCGGTCGGCTCCCGACCGCTCTCGCGGCCGTCCGACTCGGGCGGGGGCGGCGGCAGGCGCAGGTGGGCCAGGTCGTCGGGCACCGGGCTGTCGGGGCGGAACAGCGGCGCCGGCTCGCCGTCGATCACCGAAGCGGGCGCGTCGGTGAGCCGGAAGCGGTCGCGGAGCCTGGTGTAGAAGTCGGTGGGGCTCAGCCGGACGAGGCGCAGCCGGTACCGCGCGCCGTACACGCCGATCCAGTCACCGGGCTCCAGGACACCCCGCAACTGACCGTCGATGCTGAGCGCCACCCCGCCGGAGTGCGGCAGTACGCGCAGCGCGACCGGCTCGTCCGGCGCGGCCACGACGGTGCGGTCGAAGGTCATGTGCGGCGCCACCGGGGTGAAGACCACCGCGTCCATGTGCGGCGAGAGCACCGGGCCTCCGGCGGCGAAGCTGTACGCGGTCGAGCCCGTCGGGGTCGCCACGATGACGGCGTCGGCGGAGTACGAGGCGAGCAGCCGGCCCGCGATGTAGACGCCGAGGCTGACCTGCCGGTCCCGTACGAGCTTCTCCAGGACGACATCGTTGAGGGCGATGACGTCGAGAGCCATGCCCCACCCCTTCTCGTCGCCGGTGTCGGGACGGATGTGCGGGGGCGGCAGCGTCGGGGTCCGGCCCTCGCGCATGAGCGCCTCCACACCGGACGGGATCTCCAGGGCCCGCGAGGCACGCATGGTGAGCGTCATGCGCTCCTCGATCGTGGCCCGGCCCTCGTGGACCGCGTCCAGGGCGTGCGTCACCTTCGACGCCGGGACCTCGGTGAGGAAGCCGACCCTGCCGAGGTCTACGCCGAGCACGGCCGCGTTGCTCTCAGCGGCGATCCGTGCGCCCCGGAGGAAGGTCCCGTCGCCGCCGAGGGTGACGACCAGGTCGGGATGTCCGGCGGCGGAGGCTTCTTCCTTGCCTCCGTGGCGTGGCTCGTGGTCCTTCCACACGTCGATTTCCTTGCAGGGCACACCGTGGGCGTCCCCCCACGCATGGACGGTGCCGGCCGCTTCGACCGCGGCGGGGCGGCCCTGGTGGACCACGATACCGATACGTTTCACAGCCATGTTCGCGCTCTCCGTATGTCCGGCACCCGGGATCCGTCTGCTTCAGGGTCCAGGATCTCCGACGATCGTGCGACCCACATTGCGTCACCCGAATGGCGGATGGACGAGCCGCGCCGTCAAGTCGCCGTAAAGGCTGCGCGGACAGTGCGTCGCGGCACGCGAGAGGGTTCGTCCGGGCCACTGCGGTTGCCACGGGTGCCGTGCGGAGGCGCGATTGATGTGCGCGCGCCTGAACTCCAGGGGTCTGTCCCCACGGACGCGCTTCCCCCACCCAAGGAGTGATCGCTGATGTCAGCCGATGGCGTCTTCAACAACCCCGGCGAACTGAACGGACTGACCGCCTACGACAGGGACGGCAACAAGATCGGCAACGTCGGCCAGATATATGTCGACGACCGCACCGGGCGTCCTGAATGGGTCACCGTGAAAACCGGTCTGTTCGGCATGAAGGAGAGCCTGGTACCGCTGGAGGGCGCCCGCCGCCGCGGTCAGGACCTCCATGTCCCGCACACCAAGGACACCGTCAAGGACGCGCCCCGTCTGGACGCCGACGAGCATCTGGACCCCCCGCAGGAGAAGCAGCTCTATCAGCACTACGGCCTCACGAATGCTGCGGGAACCGGCATGGGCACGCGTATGGAATCGGATACGGACACCGGCATGGCGGCCGACACGGGCGCGGACACGGGCATGGGTGCGGGTACCGGCACGGACGCGGGCATGGCCACCGGTACGGGCGCGGCGGCAGGCGCGGGGGCCGGTGCGGGCATGGGCGCGACCGAGATGCCCAGCGCGGCCACCTCGTCGGCGACAGGTATGCCGGCCGCTGCCGGGATGCGCGGCAGCGAGGCCTTCGACGCCGAGCGCGGCGAGGAGCTGATCCGGTCCGAGGAGCAGCTCCACATCGGCACCGAGGAGCACGAGTCCGGCCGGGCCCGGCTGCGTAAGGTCGTCGTGACCGAGAACGTCACCACCACGGTCCCGATCAGCCACGAAGAGGTCCGTGTCGTGCACGAGCCGATCTCGCCCGAGGACCGCCGCGAGGGCCGGTCCATGCAGATCGGGGAGGCCGAGACCGAGGTCACCCTGCACGCCGAGCAGCCGGTCATCCGCAAGGACGCCGTGGCTGTCGAGCGGGTGCGCATGGAGACGGAGAAGGTCACCGAGGAGCGGGAGGTGTCCTCGGACGTCCGCAAGGAGCAGATCGAGTACGACTCCGGCGAGGGCGACCCGGGGATGGGCGAGGGCATGGGCGGCAAGCGCGGCCCGAGCCACTGAGATCGCCTCACCTTCACCCGAGGCGAGCACGGTGTGCGGCATACGGCACTGCTCCCCGGTCCGACCGGGCCGGGAGCGGTGCCGTGCGCGCGCGTAGGTCGCCGTCAACAATACGGTCGCTCCGCCTCAACTCCCCTTGCTAATCTCCGCCGTCCGCCCTCCCGGAGATCGGCTTCCCGTGTCCCACACTTCGCCCGTGCGCGCCCCTTCGCCCGAGCCCGATCCTTCGCCCGTGCCCGACCGCACGGACGCGAGCACCGCGGTCGGGGTCCTCGCCGAGGCCAACCGCGCGCACGGCCTGCGGTTCCGTCTTCTCGACGGGCTGCGCGGCGGCTTCCAGTCCGGCACCTGGCTGCTGGGCGACCCCGATGAGGGGCCTGGTGACGCGCCGAGGGCTGTACTCAAGTGGGCTCCCGGGCGCGAGAGTTCCGAGCGGATCCTGCGCGCAGCCACCGCCGTGCGGAAGGTAAGAGCGGCCGGCTATCGGACTCCGGCCTGGCTCGCCGCCGGGGTCAGCGGGGACGGATTCCCGTACCACGTCCAGCGGTTCGTCCCGGGCCACTCGGCTCCCGCGCTCACCGCGGACATCGCGGGGCGGCTCGTCCCGCTGTTGGAGAGTCAGCGCGGTCTGGACGCGGACCCGGGGCACTGCTGGTCGCGCTACGTCCAGGACCAGTTGGCCGGCGGTGGGGACGGCGCCCGGCGCGCGCTCGCCGCTTCGGGGGCGCGGGCACGGGAGTTCGTCGCTGCTCTCGACGCGCTCGTCACGGCCTCGGACGGGGCCGAACTGCCGGCCGGCGACCTGGTGCACGGCGACTTCAGGCTGGGCAACGTCCTGTTCTCCCCGGAACGCGTACCCACCGCCGTCGACGTGGAGGCCCTCGGAAGCGGTACGCGTGCCTACGACTACGCGACGCTGCTGACCGAGGACACCGTGGATCCGGCCGGATGGGAGGTGGTCCGTACGGCGGGCGAACGCGTCGCCGGGCCCGCCGTACTCGCGCGCTGCTTCGCACTGGTCGCGTTCGAACTCGCCGATTTCGTCCGCCTGCGCGACCCGGGGCGGCTGTCCGTCCTGCTCGGTCCGCTCACCGATCGTGCCCGGGCACTCACCACGTGACACCGATATGCCCCGAAATGCCCCTTATGTGCGTGAAATATAGGCTGGCGACGGTGGGTCCGTCCTGACCGGCGGAGCCGCCCGGCCCCGAAGCAGTCGAGGAGCACGCCATGCCCTTGCCGGATCATCCGCCGAAGAACACCACGAGCCCGTTCGCCTCGTTCGCCGGACACCATGTGGCGGTACGCGTACCGGACTACGAGGCGGCGAAGGCCTGGTACACGGAGAAGCTGGACTTCCGCGTACTGGCCGAATGGCCCTTCGGGGATCTTCAGCTCGCCTATCTGGCACCGCCGACCGACAACACGTTCCATGTCGAACTCCTGGCGGGCGGCGACCCCGTGATGCCCGAGATCACCGAGGGCCTCCAGGAGAGCCTGGCGGTCGGCGGCTTCCACCACTTCTGCATGCGGGTCACGAGCGTGGACGACACCCTCGCGGAACTGCGCACGCGAGGGGTGACCGTCCTCGGTGAGCCCTTCGAAGTTCCGGACGTCAGCAGCCGTCTCGCGTTCTTCCGGGATCCCTGGGGCACCAGGATCGAGATCTCCCAGGATCTGCGGCGGGGGAACCGATAGGAGCGGGTCGTTCCGCGGGTGCCGCGCGGGCCGGCCGGTGGTCAACTCCCCACCCGGCGCGGCCCGAAAGGATGATGAGCGACCACATCCCGGGCCTGTCGCCATGGTGGGTCATGAAGATCATCAGCAGCGGGGGCCGTGACCAGCAGGGTCAGTTGGTGTCCTCGCGCTGTCAACCGACCCCGGAGGAGCTCCCCCATGGCGAACGAGCTGAAGTACGGCGACCAGGTCCACCTGCGGAACGGCTACAACGACTGGAAGGGCGGCTACCTCGACACCAACGGCGGCAGCAGCGCCGGCGGCGCCAAGTACGGTGTGTCGACGGCCGATTCGGCCACGCGCGGGATCGGTACGGGAACGTGGGAAATCCTCTCGGCCACCGGCAAGGCCGCGGGAACCACCGTGGTGAGCGGTGACCTGATCCAACTGCGCAATCTGTACGGCGGTGACGGCGGCTACCTCGACACCAACGGCCACGCCACCACCGACCAGCAGAGCGCCGGTGCCAAGTACGACGTCCTGACCTCCAAGGACAAGGACCGCGCGCCGGGCTCCGGCACCGGCCGCTGGCGCGTCTTCGCCCAGGCGTCCACACCCGCCGACCAGAACATCCGCCCCGGCGATGTGATCCGCCTCTGGAACACCTACGCCGACAACGGCGGCTTCCTGGAGACCAACGGCGGCGGCCCGTCGGGCGGCAAGTACGACGTGTGCACCAACGCCTACTACAACCGTGCCGAGAACGTCGGCGACTGGAAGATCCAGCGCCCCTGACGTACCGCGCCGCGGAAGCCTCCCGGGGCCGCCCACCCCGGGACGCTTGTAGGCATTGTCTACATATCGGTAGGCTGACCTCATGACCAGCAGCGCGAAGGACTACCACCACGGGAATCTGTACGCGGCGCTCCTCACCGAGGCGGAGAAGCTCCTCCCCGAGACCGGGCCCGCCGGTCTCTCCCTGCGGGAGGTCGCGCGCCGGGCGGGTGTCAGCCATGGCGCTCCGCGCCGGCACTTCGCCGACAGACAGGCGCTGCTGTCGGCGCTGGCCGAGAGCGGGTACGAGAGGCTCGGCGCCGAGCTGGACGCCGCGCTGGCCGGCGCCGAGGGGACGTTCACCGAGCGGCTCACGGTGTTCGCCACCGCCTATGTCGACTTCGCGGTCCGGCACGGCGCACTGCTGGAGCTGATGTTCGCGTCCAAGAACTGGCCCGACGCCGAGCATCTGCTCAGAGCCAACGAGCGCGCCTTCGCCGCGCCGGTCTCACTGCTCGAACAGGCCCGCAGGGACGGGGACATCGCGGATGCCGACGTCGACCGGGTGAACATGGCCGTGCTGGCGGTCCTCCAGGGACTGGCGGTGATGGCCCACGCCGGGCTGGCCGGTTCGCGCCCTATGAACGACGTGGTCAGCGGCACGGTGACCACGCTCGCCGACGGCCTGCGCCCCCGCTGACCGTGCCGGGCGGACCCGTCCGGCGCGTACACCGGCTCCGAAAAGCGACCGGTCGCGCCCTGCGAAAGCCCCCGCGCGCCTCCGTATTCTTCGATGGCCGGTCTGTCCGACTGCTATCAGGAGGCGTCGTGCCACCCGCCCCGAAGTACTGCTCCACCTGCGACTCCTACGAGGAGCACCGTCCCCTCAGCGCCAAGGAGAAGCTCTGGCTCAAGAACCGCACCGGCCGCAAGAGCGTCGAAGAGTTCGTGATGTGCGTGGCGCAGGGCTGCCGCAATCTGCGCACCGGCTTCGACAAGCGCCCCTTCGACCCGGTCATCCGCGTTCCGCTGCCCGACTGACCCCGGGCGAGCAGTCGGCGCGCCGAATTCGGGGGCCGCCAGGCCTGTCCGTGAAATACGATGCTCCGCTTTTCGAATTCCGCTCAGGCTTTCTGCGGAAAGCGCATGTTCTCCATGAATCCGGCCTGCATGTAGTGGGGATAGCTGGGAACGACCGGCTTGCTGACGTCGTCGAGTTCCCGCAGGTCCTGCTCGGTCAGCTTCACGTCGAGCGCGCCCAGTGTGTCCTGGAGCTGTTCGACGCGCCTGGCTCCGAGGATGACGCTGGTGACACCGCGCTGGGCGAGCACCCAGGCCACGGCCACCTGCGCGACACCGGCGCCATGGCGTCCGGCCACCACCCGCAGGGTGTCGATGATGTCGTAGGTCCGCTCACGATCCACCGGAGGCATGTCGGCCTTGCTGCGGCGCGCCGAGCTGTCGGTGCTGCCCTGCCGGTCGAACTTGCCCGAGAGCAGGCCGCCGGCGAGCGGGCTGTAGGTGAGCTGGCCCACCTTCTGGTCGACCGACATGGGCAGGATCTCGGCCTCTATGTCGCGTCCGGCCAGCGAGTAGTACGACTCCATGGCCACGAAGCGGTTGAAGCCGCGCCGCTCCGATACGCCGAGGGCCTTCATCGTCTGCCAGGCGGTGTAGTTGCTCGCACCGATGTAGCGGATCTTGCCCTGGTGAACGGCGTCGTCGAGGGCGGCCAGCGTCTCCTCGGCGGCGGTCAGCTCGTCGAAGCCGTGGATCAGGTAGAGATCGATGTGGTCGGTCCCGAGCCTGCGCAGGCTGGCTTCCAGCGCCCGCATGAGGTGCAGCCTGGACAGGCCGACCTGATTGGCACCGGGTCCCATCCGCATGGCGAATTTGCTGGTCAGGATCACCTCGTCACGGCGGCCGCGCAGCGATCGGCCGACGATCTCCTCGCACTCGCCCTCCGCGTAGCCGTCGGCGGTGTCGATGTGGTTGACGCCGGCGTCGAGCGCCGCGCCGACGATCCGGTCGGCGTCCTGCTGGGGCAGCGCCCCGATGGTCCCCCAGACGGGGCTGCCGTCGCCGCCGAAGGTCATCGTCCCCAGGGAGAGAGCGGACATGAGAACGCCCGTGTCTCCCAACTGTCGGTACTCCACGCCAGCTCCTCGCCGTGTCCGTCGGTCGCGCCACGTACGGCGCTTCTCCCTTCAAGCTAACACGAGAATCGAACACACCGTCCGACAGCATGACCGGCTGGGGTTTTCACGACCACGGCGGCGGTGGTACGCAGGCGTCGCCCTAGAATCCAGCCATGCCGTCGATCACGCGAAACCCGTCCCAAGGTCCCGAACGCAGAGCCGCCGTCGAGACAAAAGTGTTCGCCGCCGTCGAGGCACTGCTGGCCCAGGGAATGAGCTATACCGAGATCAGCGTGCAGCGCATCATTTCCGAGGCCGATATCGCTCGCTCCACTTTCTATGTGCATTTCCGCGACAAGACGGATCTGCTCTCCCGGCTCGCCGGGACGATCAGGCGGACACTGTTCGGCCTGAGCGACTGGAAGCCGCCGGCCGGGCCCGAGGGCCTCATAGAGGCGTTCGAGCGGGTGATCGCCTACCACCGGGAGCATTACGACGTGCTGTCCGCGATGGCCGAGGTCGCCGCCTACGACCCGACGGTCCGCGACTTCTACACCTCGAACCTCGAAGAGTTCGACGCCCGGACCAGGAAGAGCCTCGCCGACGAGCAGCGCGCCGGGCTCGTGCCCGCCGGACTCGACCCGACGGCAGCCAGCAGGATCATCGTGTGGGGCGGGGAGCAGGCGATCGCCCATCACATCCGTGTCGACGACGGCAGCGGCGATGCCGCGCTCGCCCGCGAGCTGTCGCTGATCTGGTGGCACGGCGCCTACCGGCGCGGGACGGAGTGAACGAAGGGCCCCGTAACGCAGCGGCCGGTCCCTTCACCTGGACCGGCCGCCGCACCTCGTACCTCGTCAGCTCTCCACGATGTCGGTGGGCCGCCGGTCAGGCGTGGCCGGGGCTCAACAGGCTCTCGATCCGCGCGAGTTCGGAGTCGTCGAGCGCGGGTGCTTCGAGCGCGCCGAGGTTCTGTTCGAGCTGGGAGACGCTGCTCGCCCCGATCAGGACGGAGGTGACCCGCTCGTCGCGCAGCGCCCAGGCGAGGGCGAGTTGGGCGAGCGACTGGCCGCGCTCGCCGGCGAACGCGTTCAGGGCGCGCAGCAGGTCCAGCCGCTCCGGGGTGAGTTCGCTGCTCTTGAGGAAGTGGCCGAGCGCCATCCGGGAGTCGGCGGGTATCCCGTCGAGGTAGCGGTCGGTCAACTGCCCCTGGTGCAGCGGCGAGAACGCGATCACACCGGCGCCCGCCTCGGCGGAGGCGGCGAGCAGGCCGCCCTCGACGGAGCGGTCCAGCATGGAGTACTTGTGCTGGTTGATCAGCAGCGGGGTACCCGCCTCCTTCAACAGGGCCGCGGCGCGCAGCATCTGCTCGGGGCTGTAGTTCGACAGCCCCACGTACAGGGCCTTGCCCTGCTGCACGGCGGACACCAGCGCGCCCACCGTCTCCTCGACCGGGGTGTGGGGGTCGGGGCGGTGCGAGTAGAAGACGTCCACGTAGTCGAGGCCGGTGCGGCTCAGCGACTGGTCGAGGCTCGCCAGTACGTGCTTGCGCGAGCCCCACTCACCGTACGGCCCTGGCCACATGTCGTAGCCCGCCTTGCTGGCGATGAACAACTCGTCGCGGTACGGGCGGAAGTCCTGCGCGTACAGGGCGCCGAAGTTGGCCTCGGCGCTGCCGGCCGGCGGGCCGTAGTTGTTCGCCATGTCGATATGGGTGACCCCGAGGTCGAAGGCGCGTCGCAGGACCGCACGCTGTGTCCGGAGCGGAGTGGTGTCACCGAAGTTGTGCCAGATGCCGAGCGAGACCTTCGGGAGCAGGACTCCGCTGTGTCCGCACCGCTGGTAGTCCATGCCGGAGTAGCGGTCGTCGGCGGCGAGGTAGTTCATGTCCGTCGTCCTTGAATGTCGGGGATGTGCAGCGTAGAAAGCGTTTGCTACGGAGGTCAACGTACACACTTGTCCCCAGGTCGGTCGCCCGCACGGAAGGATCGCACTGCCTGTTCGCCATAACGAACGGGCTCGCGAGGCGGCCGTACGCTGAAGCGAACACGATGGACAGCCGAAGGAGCACGCGTGAAGTCCCCCAGTAGTTCCGTCCGGGACACCCTGGCCGCCAACCTCAGGCGCGAGAGGGTCAAACGGGGGCTGTCGCTCTCCGAGTTGTCACGGCTGTCCAAGATCGGCAAGGCGACGCTTTCCCAACTGGAGTCGGGCACGGGCAACCCCACCATCGAGACGGTCTTCAGCCTCTCACGCGCCCTGGAGATGCCGATCTCCGACCTGCTGGACACCCAGCACTCGGACGCGGTGACCGTGGTGCGGGCCGCCGACACCGACGTACTGAGCGGGGAGGGCGTCGATCTGCGCCCGTTGCAGCGCATCGAGACGGGTGGCGTCCTCATGGAGGTCTACGACCAGCAGGTGCGCGCGGGATCGCGGCAGCCGTCGCTCGGCCACGCGGGCACCGAGCACACCGTCGTGCAGGCCGGCGTCCTCGGTGTCGAGGTCGACGGCCACCATGTCGAGCTGGGGCCCGGGGACTACGTCGCGTTCGACGCCTCGCTGCCGCACTGCTACTCGGCGCCCGACGGCCCTGTGCGCTCGGTGCTGCTGCTGCACTACCGGCCGGGGCAGCGGAAGACGACGGAGTCCCCGAACGCGCCGCACTGACGGAGACCCGCCGCCGTACCCGGGGCGTCCGCCGGGAGTGCGGGTGTGCGGCGGCGCGTGGCGCGCGTGGGGGCGTTGACACCCCTCAGGGGGCGTCATAGTCTCACCATCGTTCGCTATACAGAACGTAGGAGGACGAGTGCACCGAACGCGGGTGGTGGTGCTGGGGGCAGGGATCGTCGGCGCCGCCTGTGCCCGCGAACTCGCCCTCGCCGGCTTCGGTGTGGTGGTCGTGGACCGGGGCGGCGCCGCCGGGGCCACCACCTCGCACGGCGAGGGCAATGTGCTGGTCTCCGACAAGGGCCCGGGCCCCGAGCTGGAGTTGGCCCTGCTGTCCCGTCGGCTGTGGCCAGAGGTGCTGGCGGATCTCGCCGAACGGTCCGGGGACGCACCCGGCCGGGTGGCGGCGGTCGAGTGGCAGCCCAAGGGCGGCATCGTGGTCGCGACCACACCGGAGGGCGCGCGGGACCTGCTGCCGTTCGCCTCCGCCCAGCGCGGGTCGGGGGTACGCGCCGCGGTCCTCGACTCGGACGCCCTCGCCGAGGCGGAGCCCTGGATCACCCGGGCCCACACCGCG
The DNA here is from genome assembly GCF_000818195.1 of Streptomyces sp. 150FB. GTDB lineage: Bacteria > Actinomycetota > Actinomycetes > Streptomycetales > Streptomycetaceae > Streptomyces. Next base: position 389,296 of record NZ_JTHL01000001.1, read on the forward strand.
GCCGTCCACTACCCCGACGACGCACAGGTCCAGCCGGCCGGAGCGGCCACGGCCCTCCTCCATGACGCCCTCGCGGCCGGTGCGATCCTGCACACCGGCCGCGAGGTGCTCGGCGCCGTGGTGAGCGGGGGCCGGCTGACCGGCGTACGCACGTCGCGCGGCACGCTCGAAGGCGATGTGTTCCTCAACGCGGCCGGCCCCTGGGCCGGTGAGCTGTCCCGGCGCCTCGGGGCACCGGTCGACATCCGCCCGAGGCGCGGCGAGGTGCTGGTCACCATGCCGCTGCCGCCGACTGTCTTCCACAAGGTGTACGACGCCGACTACGTCGGCGCCGTGGGCAGCGGCGCCGGGGAGTTGCAGACCTCGGCCGTGGTCGAGGCCACGCGCGGCGGCAGTGTGCTCCTCGGCTCGTCGCGGCGCCAGGTCGGCTTCGACGACCGGACACGCCCCGAAGTGCTCTCGGCGATCGCCGCGAAGGCGCTGAACCTCTTCCCCTCGCTGGCGGGCGTGCCGGTGATGCGCGCGTACGGCGGGTTCCGGCCGTACGTACCCGACCACCTGCCCGTCATCGGCGCCGACCCCCGGCTGCCCGGCCTGTGGCACGCGGGCGGTCACGAGGGCGCCGGTATCGGGCTGTCCGTCGGCACCGCACGGCTGGTGCGCGATCTGCTGCTGGGCGAGCCGACGGAGATCGACGCGGAACCCTTCCGGGTCGGCCGCCCCGCGGTACTCGCCGGCGACGCGCCGGGGCCCGCGCCGAAGCACCCCACGCCCCCCGCGCACCCCGCTCCCCCGAATCGCCCCGCACACCCGGAGGGACCATGAGTCCGAGGCTCGTACCCGCCGGATCGGACGCCGTCCGGCGCCACGACCGGCCGCTCACCATCAGTGTCGACGGCGAACCGGTCGCCGGTGTCGCCGGGCAGAGCCTCGCCGGGGTGCTGCTGGCGGCCGGGCGGGTGTCCTGGCGTACGGCGCCCTCCGGCGCCCCGCGCGGTGTGTTCTGCGGGATCGGTGTCTGTTTCGACTGTCTGGTGACCGTGAACGGCGAGCGTGACGTACGCGCGTGCCGCCGCC
>NZ_JTHL01000001.1:391271-392257 GCF_000818195.1 Streptomyces sp. 150FB
CGCGGCCGGCGCCGCGCTGGCCGCGGGGGCGCGGGTGACCCTGATCGACTCCGGCGAGCGGCCGGGCGGCCAGTACCACCGCATGCTGCCCGAGGCCTTCGGCGCCGAGCGCCCCGAGGCCGTGCACCACGGCTACCGGTCCTTCGACCGGCGCGCCCGCCAGGTGCTCGGTCACCCGCGCTGCTCCTGGTGGCCGGAGAGTTCCGTATGGGCGCTCGACCAGCGGGACCCCGGCGAGCAGGGCCCGCCGCGCGTGCATGTGCTGCGGCGGGTCCAGGACGGATCGCGGCGCGGCCGCCACGTACTGGAGCCCGACGCCCTCGTGCTCTCCGCCGGTGCGCATGACCGGATGCTGCCCTTCCCCGGCTGGGATCTGCCCGGCGTCTACACGGCGGGCGCCGCCCAGGCGCTGGCCAAGGGCGAGCGACTGGTCGTCGGGGACCGGGTGGTGGTCGGCGGCACCGGTCCTTTCCTGCTGCCGGTCGCCGTGTCGCTGCTCGAAGCCGGGTCCACGGTGCTGGAGGTGCTGGAGGCGAACACCGCGCCCGATCTGGCGCGCGGCTGGCTGCGCCGCCCCTGGGAGCTGTCGGCCCAGGCCTCGAAGACGGGCGAACTCCTCGGGTACGCGGCGGCGTTGGGGCGCCACCGGGTGCCGTACCGGCTGGGCAGGGCCGTCGTCGCTGCGCGCGGCGACGGCCGGGTCGAGGAGGTCGTGACCGCGCGGGTACGGGCCGACTGGTCGGTGGTGCCCGGCAGCGAACGTGTCGTCTCCGTGGACGCGGTGTGCGTCGGCCACGGCTTCACCCCGCAACTGGAACTCCCCGTCGCCGCCGGCTGCGAGCTGCGCCGGGCGCCGGGCGCGAGCGCCGAGGTGTTCGTCGGCGTGGACGGTGACCAGCGTACGAGCCGTCCCGGCGTGTACGCGGCCGGCGAGATCACCGGCATCGCGGGCGCCCCCGCCGCACGCGCGGAAGGCGCGGTGGCGG
>NZ_JTHL01000001.1:392282-397216 GCF_000818195.1 Streptomyces sp. 150FB
CCAGGCCCGGCCCGACACGGTCATCTGCCGCTGCGAGGAGACGGATTACGCGTCGGTGCGCCGCGCGGCCGAGGACCCGGCGGGCACGGAGGCGCGGGTGGCGAAGCTCGCGACCCGGGCCGGTCTCGGCCCCTGCCAGGGCCGGGTGTGCGGGCCCACCGTCGCCGAGCTGCGCGAGCGACCGGCCGGCGCGGCCACGCAGCCGCCCGACCCGCACCCATCCACCACGCAGCCGCCCGATCCGCAACCGGGATCGCACCACCGGCCGGTCACCGAGCCGATCACACTCGGCGAACTGGCCGGCCCGCCCGAGCCGGAACGTCCCGGACCCTCCCCGCGCACCCCTTAGACCCCACGAACGCCCCAGCAGACTCGAACTCCCTTGCAGAGGAGAGCAGTTCATGAGCCCCAGCACACAGCGGACCGGCACACTCACCGGCGTAGTGGTGGCCACCGCCCTGCCGTACCGCGAGGACCCGGTGGCGCCCGCCGGACTGGCCGTCGACTACGACCGCTACGCCGAGCACTGCCGCTGGCTGGTCGACAACGGCTGCGACGGGGTGGGTCCCAACGGCTCACTGGGCGAGTACTCGTCCCTCACCGACGACGAGCGCCGCACCGTCGCCCGTACGGCGGTCGAGGCCGTCGCCGGCCGCGGCAAGGTGATCGTCGGGGTGCACGGGGTGGGGTCGCACCAGGCCGTGCGCTGGGCGGAGGCGGCGGCCGAGGACGGCGCCGACGGAGTGCTGTGCCTGCCACCCACGATGTACCGCGCCAACCCCGGTGAGGTGGTGGCGCACTTCGAGGCAGTGGCCGCCGTCGGACTGCCCGTCATGGTCTACAACAACCCCCTGGACACCAAGGTCGACCTGACCCCCGGTCTCCTCGCCGAGATCGCCAGGATCGACAACGTACAGGCCGTGAAGGAGTTCTCCGGCGACGTGCGCCGGGTGCTGGAGATCAAGGAGAGCGCCCCCGGCCTCGACATCATCAGCGGCGCCGACGATGTGGCCCTGGAGAGCATGCTGATGGGCGCGACGGGCTGGTTCGCCGGCTTCCCGAACGTCTTCCCCGCCGAGTCCGCCCGGCTGTTCCGGCTCGCCACCACCGGCCGGCTCGAGGAGGCACGGGCGCTGTACGGACCGCTGGTCGCCGCGTTCCGCTGGGACTCCCGTACGGAGTTCGTCCAGGCCATCAAGCTCGGCATGGAGATGGTCGGCAGGTACGGCGGCCCCTGCCGCCCGCCGCGCGGCCCGCTGATCCCCGCCCACCGGGCGCAGGTCACCGCCGACATGGAGAAGGCCATCGCCTCCCTGGAGGCCGCCGCGGTGAACGCCGGGGTCGCCGCGGCGGGACCGGCCGCCTGATGCGCAGCGTCCGTACGATCAGCGCCGTCGACTCGCACACCGAGGGCATGCCCACCCGGGTGGTCACCGGCGGCGTCGGGCCGATCCCCGGCGCCACCATGGCGGAACGCCGTGCGTACGCCATCGAGCACCTGGACCCGCTGCGCCGGTTCCTGGTCGACGAGCCGCGCGGGCACTCCGCGATGAGCGGCGCGATCCTCCAGCCGCCGACCCGGCCCGACGCCGACTGGGGTGTGCTCTACATCGAGGTCAGCGGTTTCCTCCCGATGTGCGGGCACGGCACGATCGGGGTGGCGACCGTCCTGGTCGAGACAGGCATGGTCACGGTGACCGAGCCGGAGACCCTCGTACGCCTGGACACCCCGGCGGGCCTGGTGGAGGCGCGGGTGGCCGTACGCGACGGGGTCGCCGAGCACGTCACGCTGAGCAATGTGGACGCCTTCGCACTCGAACTCGACGCGAAGGTGTCCGTCCCCGGGCTCGGTGAGGTCACGTACGACATGGCGTACGGCGGCAACTTCTACGCGATCGTCGACCTGGCCTCGATCGGGCTGCCCTTCGAGCGGTCGCGCAAGGAGGAGATCCTCGCGGCCGGACTGGCGATCTCGCGCGCCGTGAACGAGCTCAACCCGCCGCGGCACCCGGCAGATCCGCTGATCCGCGGCTGCAAGCATGTGCAGTTCCTGGCGCCGGGTTCGGACGCGAGGCACTCCCGTAACGCGATGGCGATCCAGCCGGGTTGGTTCGACCGCTCGCCGTGCGGGACGGGCACCTGCGCGCGGATGGCTCAGCTCCACGCGCGCGGGGAACTGCCGCTGGACACGGAGTTCGTCAACGAGTCCTTCATCGGCACCCGCTTCACCGGGCGCCTGGTCGCCACCAGCGAGGTGGCGGGCCTGCCCGCCGTCGTGCCGGAGTTCTCCGGGCGGGCGTGGATCACCGGGACGGCCAACTACCTGCTGGACCCGGCCGATCCGTTCCCGAACGGATTCGTCCTCTGAGAGCGTTCACCGGAACACCGGCCACCGGAAGGCCAGTCGCTCAGGGGAGGTTGCTCAGGACAGGCCTTCCGTGCGGCGCGGCCACCCGCCGACGGCGGCGGTGATCCCGCCGCCCAGCAGGACAAGACCAATGGTCAGCGCCAGCCAGTGATGGACGGCAAGGTCCAGCACGCTCTGGTTCAGGGCACCCGCCGGCTGCGCCGTATCGAGGTCCGCCGGGTCGCGGACGACGGTCGTGGCGACCCGGTCGCCGGCCTCACGCCGTCCTGACGGCACATAGAGCGAGCCGTCGATCTTCTTCTCCGCGACGGAGACGGGGCGCCCGGGGGCGCTGTCGAACTCCAGCCACACCGCCGTGGTGTCACAACTCAGGCCCCGCCCCTCGGAGCAGCGCACCGTGAGCCGGGCGTGGGCCGGAACCCGCACACCGTGCTCGCGCAGCGAGGCCAACTCCGCCCGGCCGCGCCGCAGTCCGTCGATCTGGGACGTCAGCAGCAGGGTCCCCACCAGCGCGGCCACCAGGGCGGTGAGCACAGGCACCCACCGTCGCGCCGAACCACTCACCGCGAGATCCCCCGCGACGTCCCCCGCCTGTCGGCGGGCCGGCGGGGGGCCGCCCGGTCCGGTTCCGGCGCTACCACTCCCCCGCTTCCTTGAGCGTGCCGGTCAGCCGCGCGAAGACCTGACCGTCCTCCGCGAGGCCGTCGTGCTCGTACTCGTTGGTCACCCAGGTGCGCAGACGTCCGACCGCGGCCGCCGTGTCGAGCTGAAGGCCCGAGTCGACATACATGTCGTCGAAGTACACCGCGGCTGCCACCGGTACGTCGTTGGCGGCGAGCCGCTCCGGGTCGTACAGCTCCGGCCATTCCTCGCGCGCCGCGAGGAGTTCGACGGCGGCCCTGAACGGGCGCAGCGACCTGATCTCCTCGAACATCCACGGATACATCATCTCACCGGTGAACAGCAGCGGCCTGGCGTCCTCCGCGAACTCCGGTCGCAGCGACCGCTCGTGCTCCGCGGCCCATGCCGTCGGCCCGCCCGCTCCGCTCGCGTAGATGGATTCCTGCATGACGGCGAAGAGGGGGTTGGAGGTGAACGCCGTGCGGCCGCGCACCTCGTCGAGGAAGGTGTCGGTGAGCCGCTCGCCCGAGGCGTCGGCGAACGCCTCGTCGAAGAGCCAGTGCATCCGCTCGTATCCGGGCTTCATGCCGAAGTCCAGGCCGAGTGTCTGGAGGCGCCGCACGCTGAGCGCGTCGCCGTCCGGCAGTGTCACGTCCCCGGCGTCGAGCAGATCGGCGACACGGGCCACGGTGGCGGTGTCGTCCGGGTAGCGGCTCCTGAAGATGCGATTCTTCTCGGCGGTCCTCGGATACGTACGCCGGTACACCTCCGCCGCGTCCGGTGTGACGGACGCCAGTCCGCCCGTGACGAGACAGGCTTTCAGCCCCTGTGGCGCGCGGGAGAGATACGTCAGGGTGAGGAACCCGCCGTAGCTCTGCCCGAGTGTGGACCAGGGCCTCCCGCCGAAGACGGTCTCGCGCAGGTGTTCGGCGTCGGCGACGATGGAGTCGGCGCGGAAGTGGCAGAGGAAGTCGGCCGCTTCCCGCGCGGTGGCGAACGACTCCATCACATGTCCGTCGACGGGGCTGCTGCGCCCGGTGCCGCGCTGGTCGAGCAGGATCACCCGGTGGTCCTGGAGCGCCTGGTCGATCCAGCCGCCGGCTGTTCTGCCGACGGGCCGGGGCGCTTTGCCGCCGGGGCCTCCCTGGAGGTAGACCAGGCACGGCAGGTCGTCGGAGCGGCGGCCAGGATCGACCAGTTCCCTCGCGAACACCTCTATGGCCGGGCCGTGTTCGTCCGACCAGTCCAGTGGGACGGCGACCCGGTGGTCGGTGACATGGATGCCCGGCAGTGTGTAGGCGGCGACGATCATGCGCGCTTCACCGCCCCACCGCGTAGCCCTGCGCGCCGCGCGGGTTGGCGGCGGCCTTCAGCCAGCCGTCCTCGCGCGCGACGGCGCTGACATGCCCGAGCGACCAGCTCTCGCCCGTCTCGGTGCGGTGTCCGCGCCCGCGCAGCTCGGCGACGACGGCCGGGTCGAAGCGGTCCTCCAGCAGCAGGTGGCCGGGGTGGATGTCGCGCGGGTAGAACGAGTTGGGCACGTGGGTGGTGTGGAACTCCGGTGCGTCGATGGCCTCTTGAAGGTTCATGCCGCCGTGCACGACGTTGAGGAAGAAGTGCAGTGACCACTGGTCCTGGAAGTCGCCGCCCGGTGTGCCGAAGGCCAGCCAGGGCTTGCCGTCGCGCAGCGCCATGGACGGTGTGAGGGTCGTACGCGGACGGGCGCCCGGCCGCAGCGAGTTGGGCAGCCCCTGCTCGACCCAGAACATCTGGCCACGGGTGCTGAGGCAGAACCCGAGCCCGGGGATGGTCGGGGAGGACTGGAGCCAGCCGCCGCTGGGGGTCGCCGAGATCATCATGCCGCTGCTGTCGGCGACATCGAGGTGGCAGGTGTCGCCACGGGTCTCGCCCGTCGGTGCGACGGTGGGCTCCCCGGCGCCGGAGC
>NZ_JTHL01000001.1:397658-398582 GCF_000818195.1 Streptomyces sp. 150FB
CCCGCCGCTCCGGCGATCCCGGTGCCGGGGCCGCCGGGGTCGTCCGGGTAGCGCGGGAGCCGGGGCACGCGCCCGCCGGGCGCTCCGGGGCGCTGTTCGAGCGAGGCGGTGGACGGGGAGATCAGCCGGCGCCGTTCGGCGTTGTACGCGCGGTCCAGCAGGCCGCTCACGGGTACGTCGGTGAAGTCCGGGTCGCCGTACCACGCCTCGCGGTCGGCGAAGGCGAGCTTGCCCGCCTCGATGACGGTGTGCACCCAGTCCGCCGACCCGGGACCCATCGCCGCCAGGTCGTACCCCTCCAGCAGGGCGAGCTGCTGGAGGAAGACGGGCCCCTGTCCCCAGGGGCCCGTCTTGCAGACGGTGTGTCCGTGGTAGTCGAAGGTGACGGGGTCCTCGACCGTGGGCTCCCAGCGGGCCAGGTCGTCGGCGGTGAGCAGGCCGCCGTGGGCCCGGCCGGATGTGTCCATGACTTCCGTGGCCGAGCAGTAGGCGCCGATGGCCTCGGCGACGAAGCCCCGGTACCACGCGTCGCGTGCCGCCTCGATCTGCTTCTCCCGTGAGCCGCCGGCCGCTTCGGACTCCTCGACCAGCCACTGGTACGTGCCGGCCAGGACGGAGTTGGTGAAGTGGCTCCCGGCGGCGGGCACCGACCCGCCGGGCAGCCAGGTCGCCGCCGAGGTGGGCCAGTGCGTACGGAACATCTCGGCGACGGTGCCGATCGCGGTGGAGACCCGGGGGAGCAGCGGGTGGCCCTTCTCCGCGTAGTGGATGGCGGGCGCGAGCACATCCCGTACGGACCAGGTGCCCCAGCGCTCCAGCAGCAGCATCCAGGCGCCGAAGGAGCCGGGCACCACGGCGGGCAGCAGCCCGGTGCCCGGTACGAGGCCGAGGCCCAGCTCGGCGAGGCGCTCGCCGGTGGCGGCT
>NZ_JTHL01000001.1:399419-410534 GCF_000818195.1 Streptomyces sp. 150FB
CGGTGGCGGCTGCCGGTGACACGCCCTGGCCGCAGACGACGGACACCTTCTCCTCGCCGGGGGCCCAGAGCAGGATGGGCACGTCGCCGCCGGGGCCGTTGAGGTGCGGTTCGACGACCTGGAGGACGAAGCCTGCGGCGACGGCGGCGTCGGCCGCGTTCCCGCCGCGCTCCAGCACACTCATTCCGGTGGCCGAGGCCAGCCAGTGGGTGCTCGCGACCATGCCGATGTCGCCGACGAGTTCAGGACGTGTGGTGAACAATGCCGTTCCTTCCGCGGGTGATGTCGGGGCCGCCGTCCTCGGGGGTGACGAGATGGCAGGAGACGAGGTGGTCGGCGGCGGTGACCCCGGTGAGCGCCGGTGTGTCCCGCCGGCAGCGGTCCACGGCGACGGGGCAGCGGCTGTGGAACGAGCAGCCCTGGATCAGCTTCGACTGGCTCGGCAGGTCCCCGCCGAGCACGACCCGGCCGGCCCCACGGGCCCCGCCGCGCGGGTCGGGCACCGGCGCCGCCGACAACAGGGCCTGGGTGTACGGGTGCTGGGGGTGGGCGAAGAGTTCTTCCCGGGCCGCCGTCTCGACGATCTTGCCCAGGTACATCACGGCGATCCGGTCGCTGATGAACTCCACGACTGACAGGTCATGGGTGATGAAGAGGCAGGAGAACCCCATGTCGGCCTGGAGGTCGAGCAGCAGGTTGAGGATCGACGCCTGTACGGAGACGTCCAGCGCCGAGACGGGCTCGTCGGCGACGACGAGCTTCGGGCCCATCACCAGGGCCCGGGCGAGGGCGACGCGCTGGCGCTGTCCGCCGGAGAGTTCGTGCGGGTAGCGGGCGGCCATCTGCTCCCGGAAGCCGACCCGTTCGAGCATCTCGGCGACGGTCTTCCGGCGTTCGCGGGTGTCGCCCTGACCGTGCTGGCGCAGGGGTCCCGCCACGATGTTGCCGATCTTCACCCTCGGGTTGAGCGAGGAGTAGGCGTCCTGGAACACGACGTGCACGTTCCTGCGCAGGGGCCGCATCTGGCGGCGGCTCATGGTGGAGATGTCCTCGCCGAGCAACTGGATGCGTCCGGCGGTCGGAGCGACGAGCCGGGACACGCACCTGCCGACGGTGGACTTGCCGCTGCCCGACTCCCCCACCAGGCCGAGTACTTCGCCCTGCCCGATGCGCAGGTCGACGCCGTCCACGGCGCGTACGGGGCCGTTCCTGCGGCCGGCCGTCGACCGGCCCGGGTAGTGCTTGACGAGTCCTTCTACTTCGAGGACCGCGGTGTCGTCGTTCATGCTGTGTCTCCCGGTCCCGGGTGGTAGCAGGCGACCAGGTGGCCGTCGTCGACGTCTTTCAGCGCCGGGCGCGCGGCGCCGCACTCGGTGCTCGCCCGCGAACACCGGGGGGCGAACTGGCAGGCATCGGGATCGAAGGCCGGTGACGGCACCAGCCCGGGGATCTCGGTGAGCCGGCGCCGGTCGCCCCGCATCACCGCTCTGGCGGGCAGGGCGTTCAACAGGCCGACGGTGTAAGGGTGCTGGGGCTGATTGAAGATCGCTGCCGTCGGCGACTGCTCGACATGGCGGCCCGAGTACATCACCACCACCCGGTCGGCGATCTCGGCGACGACACCGAGGTCGTGGGTGATGAGGATGACGGCGGTGCCGAGTGTCTCGCGCAGTCCCCGGATGACGTCGAGCACACCGGCCTGGATGGTGACGTCGAGCGCGGTGGTCGGCTCGTCGGCGATGAGCACCTTGGGGTCGCAGGCGACCGCGGTCGCGATCATGACACGCTGGCGCATTCCGCCGGAGAGTTCGTGCGGGTACGCGCCGACGCGCCGGGCGGCGTCCGGGATGCCGACGAGTTCGAGCAGTTCGACGACCCGCTCGCGCACCTGGGGCCTGGAGAGGGTGGTGTGGCGCCGTACGACCTCGCCGATCTGCCGGCCGATGGTGAAGGACGGGTTGAGCGAGGTCATCGGCTCCTGGAAGACGACGGAGATGTCCTTGCCCCTGACGTCCTGCATGCCCTTCTCGGACAGGGCCGTCAGTTCGACGCCGTCGAGCTTGACGGAGCCGCCGATGGTGGCCGTGCCGGTGTCGAGCAGGCGGGGGATCGCCATGGCCGTGGCGGTCTTCCCGCAGCCGGACTCGCCGACCAGGGCGAGGATCTCGCCGCGTTCAAGGGTGAAGGAGATGTCCTTGGTGGCGAGGACGGGACCGTCCTCGGTCCGGTACTCCACCCGCAGGTCCGTCACTTCGAGAAGACTCATTGCAGCTCCCTGGGGTCGAGCACATCACGCAGGCCGTCACCGAGGAGGTTGAAGCCCAGAGTGGTGAGGGCGATGGCGATGCCGGGAAAGAGGGCGAGCAGCGGGTCCTGGGCGAGGAACTGCTGCGCGCTGGTGAGCATGACACCCCAGGACGACTGCGGCGGCTGGACACCGAGCCCGAGGAAGCTGAGCGCCGCCTCGCCGAGGATGCCGGCGGGGATGGCCACGGTGGCCTTGACGATCAGGGTGTTGGTCATGTTCGGCAGGATCGCCCGCCACATGATCGAGGCGTCGCGGGTACCGTCGGCGACGGCGGCCTCCACGAAGTCCTGGCCGCGCAGTACGAGTGTCTCGCCGCGCACGATCCGTACCACGGAGGGGATCTCCGCCACGGCCAGCGCGATGATCACGTTGCGCAGGGACGGGCCGAGGATGGCGGCCATGCCCACGGCGAAGATCAGGTAAGGGAACGACAGCACCACGTCGGTGAGCCGCATCAGCACCGAGTCGGTCCAGCCCCGGTAGAAGCCGGCGGCGAGACCGAGCGGCACGCCCACGGCCATGGCGAGCGCGGTGGAGACCACGCCGGCGAGCAGCGAGACCCGGGCGCCGCCGGCGATCCGCGCCACGACGTCACGGCCGAGGTCGTCCGTACCGAGCAGGTGGGAGCCCGAGGGTCCGGCGAGGATGTGGGTGAGGCCGAGGCTGGTGGGGCTGCCGGTCAGCAGCGGGCCGATCAGTGCCACCAGGAGGAACAACAGGACCAGCACCGCGCCGGCCACCGCCATCTTCCGCCGCAGCAGGCGTCTCACATTGCGCCGCCACTGCGGCAGCGGCGCCGCGCTCTCCTGCGGGGCGGCCGCCGCCGGGGGCAGGCCTTCGTCCAGGGCCACGTGGTTCATATCGATGCTCCAGCCATGCGCAGGCGGGGGTCGAGGTAGGCGTAGGCGATGTCCACCAGCAGGTTGACGACCACATAGCCGGCCACGGTGACCATGACGGCGCCCTGGATCACCGGGTAGTTGCGTGAGGACACGCCGTCGACGATGAGCTTCCCGAAGCCGGGGATGACGAAGATCTGCTCGACGATGACCGCTCCGCTGATGAGCCCGGCGAGCTGGAGGCCGACCACGGTGGTGACGGTGGTGAGGCTGTTGCGCAGCGCGTGGACGATCTGCTGGGGACGCCCGAGGCCCTTGGAGCGCGCGGTGCGCACGTAGTCGGCGGAGAGCTGGCTCAGCAGGGACGAGCGAGTCTGCCGCATGACCACGGCAGCGAGTCCCGTGCCGAGCACAAGGACGGGCATCACCATGCGTTCGAGGTTGCCGACGGGGTCGTCGGCGAGCCCGATGAAGCCGGAAGCCGGGAGGATGTGCCAGTGCACCGAGAAGACGACGATGCCGAGGAGCCCCAGCCAGAAGTGCGGCACCGACAGGCCGAAGAGGCCGAAGCCGTTGGCCGCGTAGTCGAGGACCGAGCCCCGGCGCACCGCCGAGACGATGCCGGCCACTACGCCGACGAGCACACCGACGAGGATCGCGAGGAAGGTCAACTCCAGGGTCACCGGCAGGCGTTCCCCGAGGATCTGGGTGACGGGCGCCTTGTCCTGGGTGGAGGAGCCGAGGTTGCCTTGCAGTGCCTGGCCGACGTACGAGAGGTACTGGACCGGCAGGGGTTTGTCGAGACCGAACTGCTGGCGGATCGCCGCGACCGCCTCCGGGGTGGGGCTCTCCCCCGCGAGCACGGTGGCGGGGTCCCCGGGCAGCGCCCTGACCCCGAGGAACACCGCGATGCTGGCGAGGAAAAGGGTGACCACGGCCGTGCCCGTACGACGGAGTATGAACTCAATCATGAGACATGCGGATCTTCCTGGGATGGGTGTCGGTCAGTGGGACAGGTAGGCCGTCTTGAACCGGGGGATGCCGTCGGGCGGATACACGACACCGTGCACCTTGTCGCTCGTACCGACGAACCAGCGGTTGTGGTAGAGGTACAGCAACGGGCGCTTCTCGCCGACGCGTTGTACGGCCTGCCTGTACAACGCGGCCCGCTGCGCACTGTCGTTGGTGGCGGCGGCGCGGGCGATCAGGGAGTCGACGGTGTGGTCGACCGAGCCGGAGAAGTTGTTGGACCCGCCGGTGGTGATGATGTCGTTGGTGTCGCCGTCGGGGTCGACGCGTCCCGACCATCCCTCCAGGAAGGTGTCGAACTGCCCCTTCCTGGCGAGGTCGAGGCCGGAGACGAGGTCGATCGGCTTGACCGAGACCTTGAAGCCCACGTCCTCGGCCATGGACTGGAGGACCTGCGCCTCGCGCTGGGTCGCGGCGCCGGTGGCCACCATGAGTTCGACCGGGACGGGGGTCTTGAGCCCGGACTTCTTGATCAGCGCGCGGGCGGCGTCCGGGTCGAAGGGGGTGCAGGTGAGGGGCGTGTGCAGCGGGCTCTGGACCGGGAGCGGGCCGCAGTCGGGCACCTCCTGGCCGTTCCACACGGCCTTGTTGAGGATGTCGCGGTCGATGCTCATCTCGAACGCCTTGCGGAGGTCGGCCGATTTGCTCAGCGCCGTTCCCGCGCCCGGCCGGACGTTGATGGAGATCGACTGGTAGGCGATGGTGTTGGTCTGGAGGACCTTGGTGCCGGACTCCGACTTGAGTTTGATGGCGTCGCTGGCGTCGAGGTGCTCCGCCGCCTGGACGTCGCCGGACTCCAGATTCGCCGTCGCGACACTGGAGTTGGTGATGAACTTGTAGCGGATGCCGTCGAGCTTCACCTTGTCGGCGTCGTAGTAGTCGGCGGACTTGACGAAGTCGATCTCGTTGCCGGACACCCGGTTCTGGAACTTGAACGGGCCCACGCAGACCGGCGCCGTGCCGAAGTTGTCGCCGAGCTTGCGCAGCGCGGCCGGCGACATGATCAGCCCGGAGCGGTCGGCGAGTTGGGAGACCAGCGGCGCCGAGGGGTGTTTCAGTACGAGGTGCACCGTCGTCGGGTTCTTCACCTCGACGCGCGAGATCGCGGCGATCTCGTTGACGCGGGCCGATGCCTTCATCGTCCGGTCGCGGTCGAGTGTCGTCTTGACGGCGGCGGCGTCGAGCGGTGTGCCGTCGTTGAACTTCAGGCCCTCGCGCAGCGGGATGTCCATCGACTTCCCGTCCTTCGACACGGTGGGCATCGCCGCGGCGAGCTGCGGTACGACGTGCAGCTTGCTGTCGACGTCGTAGAGCTTCTCGCAGAAGCTGGTGAAGACGAGTCTCGCCGCGAAGGTGTTGGCGAGCGTCGGGTCCAGGCTGTCCGGCTCGGTGGGCGTCGAGACGATCAGGGTGTTGGGGGACGCCTCCGAGGTGGAGCCGGATCCCGGGGTGGAGCAGGAGGCGAGTAGCAGCACCGCTACCGCGGATGCCCCCGCGGTGAGTATGCGTGGACGCATGAGTCCTCGATGTGGTTCAGGCGGAAGGTGCGCCAGGAGACCTGACCCGACGCCGCGTCAGGAATACGGAACCGTCGCGTGGGCCGGTTCAACCCCGGTCGGCGAGCGGCGGGTTGACGGTGCTCTCCGCCATCACCCGGTGGCATCCCGCCACTCGCGTTGTGTCCCATGAAATCGAACTCTTGATGTTCCATAGAGCGAACACCGAGAGGTTATGGCCACGCCGAAGGGGTGTCAATGCTCACGCGGGCCGGAAATTCTCCTGAAATAGTCCTGGACTTCAGCTCGCGCTCATCTCGTCAGTGCGGCGCGAGCGGTGGCGCCTGGGTGTCCGCCCGGTAACGCAGCAGCAGGACCGAGCTGACGGGCCCCTCGGGGGCCGCGTAGGAGTGCGGGCTCTTCGCGTCGAAGGCGATGTAGTCCCCGGGTCCGAGGGTCACACGCCGGCCGTTGACGGACACGTCGAGGCGCCCGCTCTGGACGACCGTGTGCTCCGTACCGGCGTGTCCCAGGGACTCCTGCCGGCCCCCCGACCGGACCCGCTGGTCGTAGATCTCGCAGATCAGGCCGCTGTTCTCGATTCTGTGCAGCGCGCGGAGGTCGACTCCCTCACCCCTGAGGACCTCTACGTCGGCGCCGCGTACCACCGTCAGGCCGTCGCCGGACGGCTGCTCCAGAAGTCCCGATATGGGTTCCCCGAGCGCCCTGGAGAGACTGAAGACGGTTTCGATGGTCGGGTTTCCCGTGCCGGCCTCCAACTGCGACAGCGTCGCCTTGCTGAGGCCTGACAGCCGGGCGGTCTCCGAGAGAGACACCCCTCTGCGGGCTCTGGCACTCTTGAGATTGGCAGCCAGCGTGCCCCTGATCGATCCGTCGCCGGACGTCGCTGACACCGACAGCACCCCCAGCCTCGTTCGCTATAACGTACAGTCGATGTTCACTGTACTGAACGTCGCGCGTCGCGTGGAGGGGTTGGCCGAAGTCCCGTCAACGGACCACGAGCGTGGCCTTCATGAACGGGTGAATGGTGCAGGCGTAGGCGTATGCGCCCGGCTTGGACGGCGCTGTGAAGGTGACCGTCTTTCCGGCGGCGATGGTGCCGGTGTCGAAGTCCGACTTCGTGTCGGCCGTGACGGTGTGCGCGGTGGTGTCCGAGTTGGTCACGGTGACTTTGGCACCCGCCTTCACGGTGAGCTTCGCCGGCATGAACATGAAGTTGTTGATGGTGATCTTCGTCTTCGAGTCCGAGGACGGCGACGCCGCCGGCGCCGACCCCGACGGGGTCCCGGCGCCGGACGGCGTGGAGGAGCTGGAGGAGCCGTTTCCGTTTCCGTCGGAACAGCCGACGACAGCGGTCAGGCACGCCGCCGTGAGGAGGACGGCGAACCGTGCCCGGCGGGCGCGAAACGGGAACAGCATGGTCTCTCCGATGTTCTCGGGCGCCGGACCGGCCCCGTTCGGTTCTGCCGCGCGTGCTCGGCCCCGGTGGCGTAGGCCGGTGGGGATCAGTAGCCGCCCCCGCCGCCGCCCTGGGAGGAGGCCGACTTGGTGATCTGCTTGCCGTTGGTGCCGATGACGTACCACTTGGCACCGAACGCGTTGACGCCCTGGCCGCTGGTGTCACCCGGCTTCTGGTCGCCCGCGAACGTATACAGGGGGTGGCCGTTGTAGGTGACCTGCTTCTTGTTGTCCGAGCGGGTCGACGTGGACAGCATGTCGCTCTTGACGCCCTTGCCCGCCTTCGGCTTGGCGGTGACGATCGAGGGCGGCCACTGTGTCGCGCAGGCGCCGGTGCACATCGACTTGCTCGACGTGTCCTTGTCGAACACGTACAGGGTCCGGCCCTTGGCGTCGAGCAGGATCGTGCCCAGCGATCCCGACTTCGAGATGATCGTGTTGGGCGGGCCTGACGGCTTCGCCACCACCGTGTCCGCGGCCGCGCTGGCACTCGCCGGAGCGGTCGCCGTGTCCACGCGCGCGGACGCCTCGTCCGAGGCCGACCTCCCGCCGCTGCCGGAACATCCGGTGACCGCCGCTGCGAACAGTGCGGCGGCGAACGCCGCTGTGGCGGTCCTGGTTCTGTTGTTCATGGAGCTCCCTCGGTCCGGCCGCCTCTTGGGGCAGCACACGACCCGCCCGATCGCCGGTCGCATCCCCAATACACAGCAGGTCCCGGTGCCGGGCCACCGGGAAGGGCCGTCCGGAGTACGGCGCGCACGGCCACCTCAGGGCGCCCCGCTCAGGCGAGGTCGATCGGCAGTCCGACGTAGTTCTCGGCGAGTTCGGCGGCGGCGTGCGGCGACGTGGCGACCCGCTCCAGATAGGAGAGCTGCAGGCGGGTGTCGAACGGGCTCTGGTCCGGGTCGGTGTGCAGGGTCGTGGTCATGAGGTACGAGAAGTGCTCGGCGCGCCAGACCCTGCGCAGGCAGGTGTCGGAGTACGCGTCGAGCAGCTCGGCGGAGCCCGTCTCCTTCATCCGGCGCAGCGCGTGGGCGAGTACGACGACGTCGGCGACAGCGAGGTTGAGGCCCTTGGCGCCGGTGGGCGGCACGATGTGTGCGGCGTCGCCCGCCAGGAACAGCCGGCCGTGGCGCATCGGCTCGGTGACATGGCTGCGCATCGGCAGGACGGACTTGGAGGTCACCGGGCCCCGGTTCAGCTTCCATCCGGGGTCGGCGCGGGTCGCGAAGCGGCTGTCGAGCTCGTCCCATATTCGATCGTCGGGCCAGTCGGCGGGGTCGGAGCCGTTCGGTACCTGGAGGTAGAGGCGGCTGACGGTGGGCGAGCGCATGCTGGCCAGGGCGAAGCCGCGCTCGGAGTGCGCGTAGATCAGTTCGTCGTACGCCGGAGGGGCTTCGGCGAGGATGCCCAGCCAGGAGTAGGGGTACGTACGCTCGAAGCCGCGCCGGAGGCCTTCGGGGACAGCGGTCGCGGCCACACCGTGGAAGCCGTCGCAGCCGATCACGTAGTCGCAGGTCAGCGTCTGCTCACGGCCTTCGTGGAGGTAGCGGACGGCTGGGCGGTCGGTGTCGGCGCCCTCGACAGCGAGGGCCTCTGCCTCGAACAGCAGCGGTTCGCCGTCGGCCAGCCGGAGCGCGACGAGGTCCTTGACCACCTCGGTCTGGGCGTAGACCGTCACCCCGCGCCCGCCGGTGAGTGCGGGGAAGTCGACGCGGTGGCTGCGGCGGTCGAAGCGCAGGTCGATGCCGTGGTGCGGCATGCCCTCGCGGTCCAGCCGGTCGCCGGCCCCGGCGGAGCGCAGCACGTCGACGGTGGCCTGTTCGAGGATGCCGGCGCGCTGGCGCTGTTCCACGTACGCGCGGTCCCGGCTCTCCAGGACCACGCTGTCGATGCCCGCTCCCTGGAGCAGGCGGGCCAGCAGCAGTCCGGAGGGGCCGGCGCCGATGATGCCGACGGTGGTGTGCATCAGCGGTTCCCCTCGTCGTATTCGTTCCCTGTGTCGAACTGGCGGAGAAGCACGGCCTGTACGGGTTCTGGCGCCTCGACGGGCGCGAGGTGCGCGGCGCCGGGGATCTCGGTGAGGGAGGCGCCGGGGATGCCCTCGGCGAGTTCGCGCGCGTGCGCGAGTGGGGTGGCCACGTCCTCGCTCCCGGCGACGACCAAGGTGGGTACGGCGACGCGGTGCAGTTCGGGCCGGAGGTCGAAGGCGGCCAGCGCGTCGCAGCAGGCGGCGTAGCCGGCCGGGTCGGCGGCGCGGTGGTCGGCGACCAGGTCCCCGCCCCCGGTGAAGCCGCCGGTGAACCAGCGCTGCCGGGCGGTCGCCGCGAGCTGCTCCATGCCGTGCGCGCGTACGGTCGCCGCGCGCGCCCGCCAGCCCTCCGGATCGCCGAAGTGCGCGGAGGTGCAGACCAGGGCGAGTGAGGTGACGCGCTCGGGGTGGTCCACGACGAGCCGGGCGCCGACGGCGCCGCCCAGCGAAATGCCCGCGTAACCGAAGCGTTCGACGCCGAGGCTGTCGGCGAGATTCAGCACCAGCTCGGCGAGGTCGCCGACCGTCACGCTCCGGCCGGTGCTCGCGTGGTCCAGCAGCGCCGAGGGCGAGCCGCCGTGGCCCGGCAGGTCCCAGCGGATCACCCGGTGGCGCCGGGCGAGGGCGGGGACCTGGGCGTCCCAGACGGCGAGCGAGGTGCCCAGGGAGGGGCCGAGGATCAGCGCGGGGGCGTCCGGCGGGCCTTCGGCGCTGTGGTGCGGGAGCCTGCTCATGGACGGCCCGTCCCTCTCGTCGTTCCTGTTGTGCTGCTTGTCGTACTGCTTGTCGTCGTGTTGTTGGCCGTTGTGCTGTTCGGTTCACGAGTCAGGGCGCGGTCCGTCAGGGCGCCGGCCGAGCCCGTGTAGCCGCTGGGGTCGGTGAGTTCGCGCAGCCGCTCGTCCGACAACGCTCCCACGAGGGCCGGTTCGGCGCGGAGCGCCTCGTACAGACCGGTGCCGTCCTCGGCGCACCGCCGGATCGCCCGCGTCAGTGAGGCTCTCGCCGCCGAAGGGTCCGGGAGCGCGCCGAACTCGGCGGCCAGCCGCTCGGTGACGACCAACCCCCCGGTGAGACGCAGGTGGTGAAGCATCTGATCCGGCAACACGGCCAGTCCGTCCGCCAGTTCGGCGGCGGCACGGGCCGCTCCTCCTGCCAGCCTGAGCAGTTCACGCAGCGGTCCCCACTCCGCGTGCCAGGCGCCTGCGGGACGTTCGTCCTCGGCGGCGAGCGAGCCGAGCAGTACGGCCGCGAGCGCTGGGGCCTGGCGGGCCGCACCGGCGATGAGGGTGGCGCGTACCGGATTGCGTTTGTGCGGCATCGCCGACGAGGGGCCGCCGCCGCCCTCGGCGAGTTCGCCGATCTCGGTGCGGGAGAGCACCAGGACGTCGGCGGCGAGCTTGCCGAGGGCTCCCGTCGTGAAGGCGAGTGCCGTCCCGAGGTCGGCGACGGGCGTACGCAGGGTGTGCCAGGGCAGCGCGGGTTCGGCCAGGCCCAGTGTCCTGGCGAACTCGCCCGTCAGCCCCGGGCCGCTGCCCGGCTTCCCCGCCCGTGTCTCGAAGGCTGCCAGGGTGCCCGCGGCGCCGCCGAGTTGGGCGGGGAGCCGCAGGGCGGCCAGCCGGTCGGCGGCGTCCAGGACGAGGCCGCGCCAGCCCGCGGCCTTCAGTCCGAAGGTCGTCGGGACGGCGTGTTGCGTCAGGGTGCGCGCGACCATCGGCGTGTCGCGGTGCTCGGCCGCGAGGTCCCGGAGTGTCGCCGCCGTCCTGTGCAGGTCCGCCAGGATCAGCGGCAGGCAGCGGGCGGCCACCAGCATGGTGGCGGTGTCCATGATGTCCTGGCTGGTGGCGCCCCCGTGGACGTACGGCGCGGCGTCGGCGGGGACGGCGTCCCGCAGGTCGGCGATCAGCGGGATGACCGGATTGCCGCCGCTCCGCG
>NZ_JTHL01000001.1:410559-412209 GCF_000818195.1 Streptomyces sp. 150FB
GCGCGTACGGCGACCGACCGGACGTCGAAGCGGTCGGCCCTGGCCGCACCGGCGATCGCGTCGGCGGCCGATGCCGGGGCGTCGCCCCGTACGGACTGCGCCCGGACGAGGGCGGCCTCGGCGTCCAGCATCGCCTGGAGGAACGCGCTGTCGCCGGTGGCCTCCTCGACCGGCGCGGCGACCCGCAGCGGGGAGAGCAGGCCGACGTCGGCGGCGTCCCGCCCGCCGGACCCCGGTGACCTGCCGGGAGGCTCAGCGGAACTCAAGGAAGACCGTCTCCTTCGGTCCCTGGAGCCGGATGTCGAAGCGGTGGACGCCCGGTCCGCTCTCGGCGGCGAGGAGGGTGGCGCGCCGCTCCGGGTCGAGCGAGTTGAGCAGGGGGTCGCTGTCGGTGGCCTCCCCCGGCAGGTAGATCCGCGTGAACAGGTGGTGCAGCAGACCGCGTGCGAAGACGCACACCGACAGATACGGCACCCCGCCCGGCGGCAGCGTACGCACCACCCAGTGGCCGTCCGCGTCGGTGGTGATCCGGCCGAAGCCGGTGAAGGTGACCCCGTCCCTGCCCGCGTATCCCCCGGTCACCGGGTCACGCCGGATCGATCCGGGGGCGCCGGTCAGCGAGCCGTCGGGGGCGGGCTGCCAGATCTCCAGCAGCGCGTCCGGGACGGGCTGTCCCTCGCCGTCGTACACATGGCCGTGGACGGTGAGGGTGTCCGGGTGCGCGGTCGGGGCGATGTCGGGGCCGCCGGGGAAGGGCAGCGCGTAGCCGTAGAACGGTCCTACGGTCTGTGAGGGCGTGGGGAGCATCAGCGGCCTTCCTCGATCCAGGTGGCGGCGGGCCCGTCGAGGACGATGTCCCACCGGTAGCCGAGCGACCACTCGGACACCGACAGGTCGTGCTGGTACGCGGCGACGAGCCGCTGCCTGGCCGCCTCGTCGGTGACGGACTGGAGGATCGGGTCGTATGCGAAGAGCGGGTCGCCCGGGAAGTACATCTGGGTGATGAGCCGCTGGGTGAAGGCCGTGCCGAAGAACGAGAAGTGGATGTGCGCGGGGCGCCAGGCGTTCTCGTGGTTGCGCCACGGATAGGCGCCGGGCTTGACGGTGGTGAACGCGTAGTTGCCCTGGTCGTCGGTCAGACACCGCCCCACGCCGGTGAAGTTGGGGTCGAGCGGCGCGGGGTGCTGGTCGCGCTGGTGGGCGTACCGTCCTGAGGCGTTGGCCTGCCAGATCTCCACGAGCTGACCGCGTACCGGCCGCCCCGACCGGTCGGTGACCCGTCCGGTGACGGTGATCCGCTCACCGAGCGGTTCGCCGGTGTGCTGCCGGGTCAGGTCCGAGTCGAGGTCGGTGACGTCGGTGACCCCGAAGGCCGGTCCTGTCAGCTCGACCGCCTCCGGGTCCTGTACGACGGTCAGCGGCTGCCGGGGGTGGCGCAGCACACTGCTGCGGTACGGCGCGTAGCCGCGCGAGGGGTGGTGGCGTACGGCGCCGGAGCCGGCGTACGCGCGTATCTCCTCGGCGATCTCGTCCGATATCTCCTGCTGCGACAGTGACATGACGGTCCGTCACCTTTCCAATACGAGGGCGAGGCCCTGGCCGACGCCGATGCACAGGGCCGCGAGGCCGGTGCCGGATCCGGCGGCGGCG
>NZ_JTHL01000001.1:412234-429239 GCF_000818195.1 Streptomyces sp. 150FB
GGTGGGCGACGGCGCCGGCGAGCCGGGCGCCGGAGGCGCCGAGCGGGTGGCCGATGGCGATGGCGCCGCCGCGCGGGTTGACGACGGCCGGATCGAGGTCCGGCCACTCGGCGAGGCAGCCCAGCGACTGTGCGGCGAACGCCTCGTTGAGTTCGAAGGTGGTCAGATCGCCGAAGGACCTGCCGGCCTTGGCCAGGGCGCGCCGGACCGCTTCGACGGGTCCGAGGCCGAAGAGCTGCGGCTCGATGCCGGTGACGGCGGAGGTACGGATCCGGGCGAGCGGCTCGCGGCCGGTCGCGCGCAGTCCTTCCTCGTCGACGAGGAGCAGGGCGGCGGCACCGTCGTTGAGCGGGGAGGCGTTGCCCGCGGTGACCGTGCCCGTTCCGTCGGTGCGGAAGGACGGTTTGAGTTTGGCGAGCGCCTCCATGGAGGTGGAGTCGCGGATGCTCTCGTCGCGGGTGAGCCCGTCGTCGCCGTACGGGACGACCTCACCCTCGTACAGCCCCTTGGCCCAGGCGTCGGCGGCCTTCCGGTGGCTGGCGAGTGCGAACGTGTCCTGCTGTTCGCGGGTGATGGTGTGTTTGGCCGCGATCTGTTCGGCGCTCTCGCCGAGCGGGACGGTCCACTCGGCGGGCATCCGGGGGTTGGTCATCCGCCAGCCCAGCGTGGTGGAGTGCAACTGCTGGTGTCCGGCGGGGAAGGCGCGCTCCGGCTTCTGGAGCACCCAGGGCGCGCGGCTCATGGACTCCACACCGCCCGCGATGGCGACGGAGGCGTCACCCAGCGCGATGGCACGGGCCGCCTGGATGACCGCTTCGAGGCCGGAGCCGCAGAGGCGGTTGACGGTGACTCCGGGGACGGAGACGGGCAGCCCTGCGAGGAGGACGGCCATCCGGGCGACATTACGGTTGTCCTCGCCGGCGCCGTTGGCGTCACCGAGGACGACATCGTCGATGCGGGCGGGGTCGAGGTCCGGGGTGCGGTCCACGAGCGCCCTGACGACATGGGCGGCGAGGTCGTCGGGGCGTACGGAGGAGAGCGCGCCCCCGAACCTGCCGATCGGGGTGCGGACGGCGTCGACGATGTAGACGTCGCGGATGCGGTCGTTCATGGGATCTCCAACAGGGGACGGGCACGGGCGGCGGCGACCGGGCGGCGGCCGGTCGGTGGACTCGCTCGGTCAGCGGACGGTCTCGGCGATACGGACGGGAGCCGCCGTCCGCGCGACGATCTCCTGTGCGTCGAGGCCGGGCGCGGTCTCCACCAGGACGAGGCCCTCCGCCGTGATGTCGAGGACACCGAGGTCGGTGATGATCCGGTCGACGCACGCCTTTCCGGTGAGCGGAAGGGTGCAGTCCGGGAGGATCTTGGGCGAACCGTCTCTCGCTGTGTGCTCCATCAGGACGATGACCTTGCGGGCGCCGTGCACCAGGTCCATGGCCCCGCCCATGCCCTTGACCATCTTGCCGGGGATCATCCAGTTGGCGAGGTCGCCGCGGGCCGAGACCTGCATGGCGCCGAGGATCGCCGCGTCGATGTGGCCGCCGCGGATCATGCCGAAGGAGAGCGAGGAGTCGAAGAAGGCCGCGCCCGGCAGGACCGTCACGGTCTCCTTCCCGGCGTTGATCAGGTCGGGGTCGATGTCCTCCGCCGCCGGGTAGGGGCCGACGCCGAGGATGCCGTTCTCGGAGTGCAGGACGACATCCACGCCTTCCGGCAGGTAGCTCGGCACCAGCGTGGGCAGGCCTATGCCGAGGTTGACGTAACTGCCGTCCTCCAGCTCGCGGGCCGCACGGGCCGCCATCTCGTTCCTGGTCCAGGCCATCAGGTGCGTACCGTCCTCTTCTCGATCCGCTTGTCGGCGGCCTGTTCCGGGCTCAGGGCGACCACACGCTGGACGAAGACGCCCGGCAGGTGGATGTCGTCGGGGCCGAGTTCGCCCGGCTCCACCAGTTCCTCGACCTCGGCGACGGTGATACGTCCCGCCATCGCCGCCAGGGGGTTGAAGTTACGGGAGGCCTTGTTGAAGACGAGGTTGCCGTGCCGGTCGCCCCTGGCCGCGCGCACCAGCGCGAAGTCGGTGGTGATGGAGCGCTCCAGGACGTATTCGAGGCCGTCGTACTCCCGTACCTCCTTCGGCGGGGAGGCCACCGCCACGCCGCCGTCGGCGTCGTAGCGCCAGGGCAGGCCGCCGTCGGCGACCTGGGTGCCCACTCCCGCCGGGGTGAAGAAGGCGGGGATGCCGCAGCCGCCGGCGCGCAGCCGCTCGGCGAGGGTGCCCTGCGGGGTGAGTTCGAGCTCCAGTTCGCCGCCGAGGTAGCGGCGGGCGAACTCCTTGTTGTCGCCGACGTAGCTGCCGGTGACCCGGGAGATCCGGCCGGCGGCGAGCAGGATGCCGAGGCCGCCGCCGTCCACGCCGCAGTTGTTGGAGACGACGCTGAGCCCGGTGGCGCCCTGGGCGTACAGCGCCTGGATGAGTACGTCCGGCACGCCGCTCAGGCCGAAGCCGCCGACGGCGAGGGAGGCTCCCCCGCCGATGTCCGCGACCGCCTGTTCAGCGGTTGCCACCACCTTGTCCATGCACCGGCCGTTCCGTCCGTGGCGGACCACTCGCCCGCCGAGCTTGTTCGCCTGGTGAACTTTCGTTCATAATGAAAACCGCGATGAGTCTCCGCCGACTTCTCGTCCCTGTCAACGGCTTCGAGGAGGTCGGACGATGGCCCTGGGCCCTCTGCTGCCGGACGCGGCGCCCGAGGAGGCCGTCGGTCCGCTGGAGCGCGGCCTCACCGTGCTGCGGACCATGGCCGCTTCCCCGGACGGGCGGCTGCGCCCCAGCGATCTGGCGCGCGAGACGGGTCTCGCGCGGGCGACCGTCGACCGGGTCGCCTTCACGCTCACCCGGCTCGGTTATCTGCGCGCCGAGGGCCGTGACCTGCTGCTCGCCGCCCGCCTGATGGAGCTGGGCAACGCGTACCTGCGCTCGTGCGGGCTGCCCGACACGCTGGAGCCGTACGCGCTGGCGCTCGCCGACGAACTCGACGAGTCCGTCTCGATCGCGGTGCCCGACGGGGACGGCGTGCGCTTCATCACCCAGGCGACCCGCCGCCGCACCATGTCGCTGGCGTTCCGGATCGGCGATCTGCTGCCCGCCGAACGCTGCGGCCCCGGCGCCCTGTTCGCCGCCGGGTGGGGGGAGGCGGAGCGCGAACGCTGGCTGGGACGGCTGCGCGACGACCCGCTGGGCGCCGGGTTCCCCGCCGTACCGCCGTGGACGGACACCGGCGGTACGCGGGAGCGCGCGGCGCGCTTCGACGAGCGGGTACGGGCGGCCGGCGCGCGCGGCTGGGCCGTCGACGACCAGCTCATCGAACCGGGGCTGATCGCTGTCGCGCTGCCCGTTCACGACCGGACAGGGGCGGTGGTGTGCGCGGTCAGTGTGGTCAGCCACACCAGCAGGCACAGCGCCGAATCCCTCGGCGAACACGCCCTGCCACGGCTGCGGAGGACGACGGCGGCGATGGAGCGCGCGCTCGGCGCGCCTGCGGCGCGGCCGGAGCGGCCCTCACCTGCCGGTGCGCCGCCCGAGGAGACCGCGGCGCACGCCCAACAGGACGCGTCAGGACCGGCGTTCCTCCAGTCGCTGGCGCGTGGGCTGACCGTGCTGCGGGTGCTCGGCTCGGAGCGCGGCGGGCTCAGCCTGACCGCGACCGCGCAGGCCGCCGGACTCCCCCGCGCGACGGCGCGCCGCTCCCTGATCACCCTCCAGCACCTCGGTTACGCCCGTGCCGAGGGGCGGCTGTTCACCCTGCTGCCACGGGTGCTGGAACTCGGCCACACCCGGCTCTCGGAGCTGGGCTTCGGCGAGATCATGAACCCGCACCTGGTGGAACTCGTCGGCCGGGTGAGGGAGTCGGCGTCCATCTCGGTGCTCGACGGTGACGACATCCGCTACGCGGCGCGGGTGCCCACCACCCGGATCATGAGCGTGAACATCACCGTCGGCACGCGCTTCCCCGCGTACGCGACCTCGATGGGCCGGGTCCTGCTGGCGGGCCTCCCCGCCGAGGAGCGCGCCGCGTACCTGGCCCGCGTACGTCCGGCGCCGCTCACCCGGCACACCGTGACGTCGGCAGCGGCTCTGGCCGCCGTCGTCGACCTGGCCGCGCGGGACGGATACGCCCTGGTCGACGAGGAGTTGGAGGAGGGCCTGCGCTCGCTGGCCGTACCCCTGCGGGATCGCGCCGGGCGGGTGATCGCCGCCGTCAACGTCTCGCAGCACGCGGGCCGCCGCACGCCCGCCGAGACCCTGGAGTCCGTCCTGCCGGCGCTGTCGGAGACTGCGGCGCGGATGGAGGCGGATCTCGCGATCGTCACGGAACGCCGCCGGGTGCCGGTGAGTTGAGCCCGGGCGGCGGGTGGCGGACGGTGTCTCACTCCTCGGCAGGAGGCGGATTGACGGCCGTTTCGAGGAAGAACGCGTCGATGCTCCGCACGACATGGATGAATTCGTCCAGGTCGATCGGCTTCACCACATACGCGTTGGCGTGCCGGAGGTACGCCGAGCGGACGTCGTCCGGGGCGCCCGAGGTGGTCAGGACCACCACCGGGATGGCCCGCAGCCGCGGATCCTCCTTGAGCGCGCCGAGGAGTTCACGCCCGTTCATGCGCGGCATGTTGAGGTCCAGCACGATGAGGTCGGGCCGGGGGTTCGCCGGGTCCCTCAGGTATTCGAGCGCCGCCACACCGTCCCCGGCCCGGCCGACCGTACGGGCCAGGCCGGGCCGGCTGAGGGCCTCCTCCATGAGCAGGGCGTCGGCGGGATCGTCCTCCACCAGCAGGACGGCGTAGGGAGGTCGGGCGCTGTTGGCTGGTCGGAGCATGCTCACAATGTAGACGCACCGCCGCACCGCCCGCTCTCCCGCCGCCGTCGAAACGGATTCATCCCAGGGCCAGTACGCTCCGTCCGGCGGCGTCGGCGTCTTCGACTCCGGCGTCGGCGAACAGCTCCTGGTCGGCCGGGCTCGCCCCCGTCCAGCGGCCGAGGGCGATCTCCGCCGTGATACCGGGCCCGAATCCCGCGATCAGACCGGTGCCGGACTGCGGGGTCTTTCCTTCCTCGAAAAGCCGGTCCAGGGCGTCGAAGACCACCGCGCTGGCGATGTTCCCCCGCTCGGTGAGCGTCGCCCGGCTGAACCTGAAGGTCTCCGAGGGGAGGTTCAGGTAGCGGGACAGGTCGTCCAGGATGCGCGGGCCGCCCGCGTGCACGATGTAGAAGTCCAGGTCGGACACGTCCCAGCGGTGCTCGTCGGCGACGGTGCGCAGGGCGGGCGCGAGCACCTCCATGGTGCCGGGGACCCGTTTGTCGAGCAGGAAGTGGAAACCGGTGTCCCGCACGCTGTAGGAGATCCAGTCCTCGGTGTCGGGCACCAGGTGTGAGCCGTTGTGTTCGAGCTGAACGCCCTGACCGCCCTCGCCGCGCACGACGGCGGCGGCGATCGCGTCCCCGAACAGCCCGTTGGACAGCAGCGATCCCACCCCGAGGTCGGTCGGCTGGTAGCACAGCGAGCAGAACTCGCAGGCGACGATGAGTACGTTGGACCCCGGGTAGGCGCGGCAGAAGTCGTCGGCCCGGTTGATGGCGGCGCCCCCGCCCGCGCAGCCGAGCTGCGCGATGGGCAGTTGGCGCGTGTCGGAGCGGAAGCCGAGCGTATTGATCAGCCACGCCGTCATCGACGGCATCATGAAGCCGGTGCAGGAGACATAGATCAGCAGATCGATGTCGCGTGGCTCGACCTCCGCGTGCTTCATCGCGCGTCGCACCACCTCGGGCACGCGCGTTTTGGCCTCGGCGGTGTAGAGGGAGTTGCGCCGCTCGAAGCCGGGGTGGCTCAGGGTGTCGCCGATCGGCTGGACGAGGTGTCTCGTACGGACCCCGGTGTTCTCGATCAGCCGCAGAACCAGGGGGAGTTGCTTGTGGCCCGCGTGCAACGAGCGTGCGAGGTCGAGTGTTTCCTCGACGGTGATGATGTGTTCAGGTACGGCGATCGCCGGTCTGCACAGGGTGGTCATGGCTGGTTCCCTCCGCGCATGCGGTTGGCGGGCTTCATCGGTGTCACCAGGTGACCGGGAGAGTCTGGGGATAGCGCCAGATGGAGCCGGTGTTCCAGTCGATCTCGTGCTCGGGTACGGCCAGGCGCAGCCTCGGGAAGCGCTCCAGCAGCGTGCCGATGGCGACGCACAGTTCCATCCGGGCCAGGTGGGAGCCGAGACAGTGGTGTGTTCCGGAGCCGAAGGCCATGTGGTGCGGGGTACCTCGCGTCAGGTCCAGCTCATCGGGCCGCTCGTACTTCGCCGGGTCACGGTTGGCGGCGAGGTACGACACATGCACCGCTTCCCCGGCGCGTACGGTCACCCCGTCGATGGTGACGTCCTCGGTGGCGACCCGCGCGATACCCACGCCCTGCCGGAAGGGGATGAAGCGGAGCAGCTCCTCGATGGCGGTGGGCAGCAGCTCGGGCTCGGCCCGCAGCTTCGCCAACTGCTCGGGGTTGGTGAGCAGCGTGTGAGTGATGTTGCTGAGCTGGTACGTCGTGGTGTCGTGTCCCGTCACGAGCAACACCATGCCCATGACGGCGAGTTCCTTCTCGTCGAGCAGCTCGGCGCCGTCCCTGGCCGTGGCCAGGCTGCTCAGCAGGTCCTCCCCCGGGTCGCGCCGGCGCCTGGCGGTGAGATCCGCGAAATAGGACCGCAGTTCACTCTTCGCCTCGTCGGCCGCCGCCCGGTCGGCGACGCCGACGGCCATCATCGCCATCGCCCAGCGGCGCAGGTCGGCCCGGTCGTCCGCCGGGATGTCCAGCAGCTCGCAGATCGTGGTGAGCGGCAGCCGCGCCGAGAGGTGCTGGACGAGGTCGGCGGGCGCGCCGGACTCCGCCATGTCGTCCAGCAGTGCGTTCACGGTGCGCTGCGTCGAGGGACGCAGCCGCTCGACCTGACGGTTGGTGAAGCCGGCGGCGACCAGCCGTCGCAGCCTGTTGTGTTCGGGCGGGTCCATGAGGTTGATCGCCTCGGCCTGCGCGATCGGGGCCGGTGTCATACGCGGCAGATCGCGGCCGATGCCGGCGGCGCGGCTGAACCGGCGGTCGGAGGTGACGAAGCGGACGTCGTCGTACCTCGTCACCAGCCAGGCCTCACCGTCGCCGTACGGCATGCGGATCCGGGCAATGGGTGCCTCGGTCAACAACCGCTTGAGCAACGGGTCGAACTCCAGACCGTTCGCGTGGTCGAAGGGGCAGTGCCAGACGTCGGCGGCAGAACTCACGGAAGGCTCCAGGCTCATGGAAGTCTCCAAGCTCATGGGGACCTCGCATGTAGACCCGTAGCCGTATCCCCGAAAACTCGCCCTCCCCGTTGTCGCTCGCACAGCTCATACAGCCGACCCGTTCGGGCCCACGGACGGCGGTGGCCGCCGCTCGCGCGCCCCGGCCCCCTGAGCGGGTGCGGGTACCCGCCCGGGGTATGGTCGTGGACCGGGGACCCGACCTGGCCGGGCTCGCGGTCCGGTTCCGTTCCGGGCGGGGTGGGGTGCCGACGGACGGGGCCTGACGCGTGTTCTCCCCGTACCCGCTCCGGCAGGAAAGGCTCCAGCGATGAACGCCGTACTGCACGCGCTGTCGATCGTCGGCTCCATGACCTGGGAGATCACCTGGGCGCTGATCCTGGGGTTCGCCCTGTCGGCCGTGGTCCAGGCGGTCGTCCGTAAGTCCACCGTCGTCTCGCTGCTCGGCGACGACCGGCCCCGTACCCTCGCCGTCGCCGCCGTACTCGGCGCGGCCTCGTCCTCCTGTTCCTACGCCGCTGTCGCGCTGGCCCGCTCGCTGTTCCGCAAGGGGGCCGACTTCACGGCCGCGATGGCTTTCGAGATCGCGTCCACCAATCTGGTCGTCGAACTCGGCGTGATCCTGGCGCTGTTGATGGGCTGGCAGTTCACCCTGGCGGAGTTTGTCGGCGGCCCGGTGATGATGGTCGTGCTCGCGGTGCTCTTCCGGCTGTTCCTGCGCGACCGGCTGGTGCGCCGGGCGCGCGGGCAGGCGGAACGCGGGCTGGCCGGGTCGATGGAGGGCCACGCGGCGATGGACATGTCCGTACGCCGGGACGGCTCGTTCAGGAGCCGGCTGCTCTCCCGTGAGGGCTTCACCGCCACCGCGCACGTCTTTGTCATGGAATGGGCGGCCATCCTGCGTGACCTGGTGATCGGCCTGTTCATCGCCGGCGCGATCGCCGCGTGGGTGCCGGACTCGTTCTGGCGCGCCTTCTTCTTCGACGACGATCCGACGGCCGCCAGACTGTGGGGTCCGGTGATCGGGCCGCTGGTCGCGATCGCCTCGTTCGTCTGCTCCATCGGCAATGTGCCGCTCGCCGTGGTGCTGTGGAAGGGCGGCATCAGCTTCGGCGGTGTGGTCGCCTTCATCTTCGCCGACCTGCTGATCCTGCCGATCCTGAACATCTACCGGAAGTACTACGGCGCGGCGATGTCGTTCTTCCTGCTCGGCACCTTCTATCTCGCCACGGTCGTCGCCGGCTACGTGGTGGAGTTCCTCTTCGGCGGGCTCGGCCTGATCCCCGACCAGGCCGACGCGCGGCTCCCGGCCGAGGGCGTCACCTGGAACTACACCACGTGGCTCAACATCGTCTTCCTCGTCCTGGCCGGCGTCCTTCTCGTGCGCTTCTTCCGGACCGGCGGTGCGGGGATGCTCCGGATGATGGGCGGCGGCCCCGAGCGCGGCCACGACCACGACCACGGGACACACTGAGCCCGAGGCCGACCGCCGGGGCCGCTGCCCTCAGAACGTCGGGGGCGGATTGACCTGGGACTTGGCTGTGCCGGTGCCCGGCACCCCCCACTTCTTGAAGATCTTCGCGTAATCGCCGTCGGCGATCAGCTTGTTGACCGCGTCGCTGAGCACCGGGGACAGCGGCGAGCCCTTCTTGGTGACGAACCCGACGGGGGTCGTGCTGATCTCGCCGAGGTACTTGGTGCCCGGCACATGCGTCGCGTCGTACTTCAGCGCCAGCGTCGGGCCGAAGTAGATGTCCACCTTGCCGTTGGCCAGCCCCAGGAAGATCGGCGCCGAGTCGGAGAAGTACAGCACCTTGTACGGCTTCTTGCCCACGCCGGAGCACTTCGAGGCGCCGTCGGTGAGGATCTGCTGGAACGTCGAGCCGGGACTCGTGGCGACGGTCAGCCCGCACAGGTCCGTCAGCTTGGTGGCCTTGTCGATCTCCACCTCCTTCGAGCCCAGGAACGACTGGCCGTCGTTGAGGTACGTCGCGAAGTCCACGACCTTCTCGCGGGACTCGGTGACGCCGAAGTTGTCGGCGCCCACGTCGTACTTGCCGTTCTGCACACCGGGGATGATCGTGGCGAAAGTGCCGTGCAGCACCTCCCACTTGATGCCGAGGACCTTGGCGACGGCGTTGCGCAGGTCGACGTCGAGGCCGACGTCCTTGCCCTTGGAGTCGCTGCCCGCGTGCGGCAGACCGGCGACTCCGGGTGCCAGGGACGTTCCGAGGCTGAGTGAGCCGCTGTCGCGTACGTCGGCCGGCAGCCGCGCGCTGAGCCCCGGGTCGGTCTTGACGGAGGAGACCACGTCCTGGGTCGGGATGGCTGTCGTGCCGGACTTGCCGCCGGGCACGGCGTCTCCCACCGACGTGGCGGAGTCGGAGGACGCACCGCCGCAGCCGGCGAGCAGGGCGAGGGTGGCGGCGCCCGCGAGGGTGACGGCGGCCGACCGGTGGACACGGCGGCGGGTGAAGCGTCTTGCGGTGCTCACTGCGGGCCTTTCGGAGAGGAGGACGGGAAGGAGACGGCTGCGGATGCGGGGGCAGGGGCGGATGCGGGGGCGGGCTAGAGGACGGCGGAGAGGAAGGCGCGGGCCCTCTCGTGGCGCGGGGCGCTCAGCATGTCGGCGGGCGTGCCCGACTCGATGATCCGGCCGCCGTCGAGGAAGACCATCGTGTCGGCGACCTCCCGTGCGAAACCCATCTCATGGGTGACGACGATCATCGTCATGCCGCTGAGCGCGAGGTCCTTCATCACCGCGAGCACCTCGCCCACGAGTTCGGGGTCGAGGGCGCTGGTCGGCTCGTCGAACAGCAGGAGTTCCGGTTCCATGGCGAGCGCACGGGCGATCGCGACACGCTGCTGCTGACCGCCCGACATCTGGCGCGGGTAGGAGTCCTCCCGCCCCGAGAGGCCCACCCGGTCCAGCAACTCGCGTGCCTGGAGAGCCGCTTGCTTCTTCGATGTGCCGCGCACCGCGACCGGGGCCTCGGTGATGTTCTCCAGCACCGTCATGTGCGGGAAGAGGTTGAACTGCTGGAAGACCATGCCGACCCTGGCCCGCTGCCGGGTGATCGACCTGGCGCGCAGTTCGTGCAGCGTCGTGCCGTCGTGCCGGTATCCGACGATGTCGCCGCCGACCTCGACGAAACCGGCGTCGGGCTTCTCCAGGTGGTTGACACAGCGCAGCAGGGTGGACTTGCCGGAGCCCGAAGGCCCGAGCAGTACGGTCACCTCGCCCTCGCGCACATCGAGGTCGATGCCGTCCAGGACGAGGTTCGCGCCGAAGCTCTTACGGAGTCCCCGGACGCGTACCAGGGGCCGCTCGGTCCCGGTCATGACAGACCTCCCAGGTCGGCCTTGGTCGTACCGAAGAGCGGCAGGTTGCCCCGCGCGATCTGCCAGAGGCCCCGGCCCCGGCGCCCGCCGGACCGTCCGCTCCCGGCGCGCCCGCTGCCCCGGGCGTAACGGCGCTCGACGTAGTACTGACCGATCGAGAGCAGTGTGGTGAGGATGATGTACCAGAAGGTCGCGACCAGCAGCAGCGGCATGATCAGGAAGTTCTGGTTGTAGATCAACTGGGCCGAGTACAGCAGGTCCTGCACGGCGATGACGCTGACGATCGAGGTCGCCTTGAGCATGCCGATGAGCATGTTCCCCGAGGCGGGGATGATCGCCGGCATGGCCTGCGGCAGCACGACTCTGCGGAAGATCCGGCCCTTGCCGAGCCCGAGCGCCTGTGCGGCCTCCGTCTGCCCGTGGTCGACGGCGAGGATGCCGCCCCTGACGATCTCGGCGGAGAAGGCAGCCACATCCAGGGTGAGCGCGACGTACGCCGCGAGGATCCCGCTGAACAGGTGCGCCGTCCGGACGGTGATGAACTCGGGGCCGAAGGGGATGCCGAGCGACACCTGCGGGTAGAGCGAGGCGAGTTCGTACCAGAAGAGGAGCTGCACCAGCGGCGGTACGGACCGGATCAGCCATACGTAGCCGAAGCTCAGGGTGCGCAGCACGGGGTTGTTGGACAGCCGCATCGCTGCGATCCCGATGCCGAGGATGTAGCCGCTGACCATGACGGCAGCCGTGAGCCACAGGGTGAGTTCCAGGCCGCGCAGGATCGAGCCGCGCAGGAAGTAACTCGCCACGACGTCCCACTGGAACCGGTCGTTGGTGATCAGCGTGTGCACCAGCATCGCGACCAGCACCAGCAGGGCGAGGACGGCGACCCACTGCCCGGGGCGGCGCAGCGGCACCAGTTTCGCGGCCAGCAGGGTCGCGTCCGACGGCCGTACGTCGAGTCCGGGCCCGGGCCCCGAGTCGGACCCGGGGTCGGGCGGGGGCGGTGGATGTTTGTGGACGACTGATGTGCGTGGGGTGGTGTCCGGAGTTGCCATGTCTCGTGCTTCCCGTCTCATCAGGGGGCCGCGTCGGCGCGGTGCGGCAGGGACGCCTGGGCGGCGGCACCGGCCTGCGCGACGGCGGGGCAGCCCAGGGGGCGGCGCCGGACGCCGTACACGCGCTGTGCGAAAGGGAGGGAGGGACAGGGGGAGGGAGATGAAGAGGGGCCGTGCCGTACGCGTCAGGGCGCGGAGCGGAGCGGATGCCGGCGCGCGGAGGCGCCGGTTACGACCAGGGGTCGACGAACGCAGCTCAGCCGACGAGGCTCAGCGAACAGGGTTCAAAGAGCGGGGCTCAGCGAACGAAGCTCAGCGGACCGGGGTCTTGCCCGGACACAGGGCGCTGCTCACGCGCAGCAGGTCCACATGGCGCCGGGACACCCGTAGCTGGAAGGAGCCTCCGGGGCGCGGGGTGGCGCGGTGATGGCGCGTACGCATCCGGTCCCCCTGTTTCTCGTTCCGGTTCGGCCGCCCGTGTCCTCGACACGGGAAAACAGCGCCAACCGTAGTCGTCCGGTGGCTCCCGGACAATGCCCCCGGGTGTGACGGGCGTCGCTCCCGGGACGGCGGCGCCGCCCGCCGCCCGGCCGGACTGCTCCGGTGCCGTCCTGGGGGGATTGTGTCCGGTGCCGGTGCGGAGTTACCGTTCAAGGCGGTCAGGAGTGCCAGCGCACGGCCCCGGTCCACCGACCGGAGACCCGCCAGGAGGCGGGCGCTCCGGGTGGGCGGCCCCGCGGGCGCTGGTCCGGCCGGGGCATCGGCCGATCGGGACGGAGGTGACGGTAGTGCGAGAAGCAGCTCAGGCGTCCCTGGCCGTCACCGCCAAGATCCGCCGCCGCGCCGCCGCCACGTACTCACGGCGCCACATCGACCTCCAGCGCGTCGCCGGCGCCCTGTGTCCGGCGTACGGGAACGCCGCAACGCGGCACACGATCTCGCTGCCCACCGCCTCTTAGCGCACACCTCTGCCGACCTCCGCCCGGGCCCAATTCCGGTGCCGGATGCCGTTCGGCATGTCCGTGTCCCTCCCGCGGTGAGCCCCTCCGAGCAGGAAGCGGTACCCACCCATGGCACCAACACGTCCGGCGCTCCATCTCGCCGTCGCTCTCGACGGCGCCGGCTGGCATCCCGCCGCATGGCGGGAGCCGGCGGCCCGCCCGCGCGAGCTGTTCACCGCGCGGTACTGGGCCGATCTGGTCACCGAAGCCGAGCGGGGTCTGCTCGACCTCGTGACCATCGAGGACTCGCTGAGCCTCCAGTCCTCCCGGCGCACCGGACCCGACAAGCGCACCGATCAGGTACGGGGCCGGCTCGACGCCGTACTGATCGCGGCCCGCGTGGCGCCGCTGACCCGGCACATCGGGCTCGTACCGACGACGGTCGTGACGCACACCGAGCCGTTCCACATCTCCAAGGCGATCGCCACGCTCGACCATGTGAGCACCGGCCGCGCCGGGGTGCGCGTACGGGTGTCGGCCCGCGACGACGAGACCGCGCACTTCGGGCGCCGGCCCCTGTCGCCTCTGCGCGTCGAGGAGTTCGACACACCTGAGGGACGGGCCCGCCTCAAGGAGGTCTTCGACGAGGCCGGCGACTACGTCGAGGTGGTGCGCAGGCTCTGGGACAGTTGGGAGGACGACGCGGAGATCCGCGACGCCGCCACCGGCCGCTTCGTCGACCGCGAGAAGCTGCACTACATCGACTTCGAGGGAAGCCGGTTCAGTGTGAAGGGCCCCTCCATCACGCCGCGTCCGCCGCAGGGGCAGCCGGTCGTCGCCGCGCTGGCGCACCGGAGTGAGCCGTACCGTCTTGTCGGTGCCTCGGCCGACCTCGGATTCATCACCCCGCGCGACACGGACGACGCACGGACGATCCTCGCGGAGATCCGTGCGGCGCAGGCCCACGCCGGGCGGGCCGACGAGACCGTGCACGTCTTCGGGGACCTGCTGGTCCACCTGGACGACGACGCCTCGGCCGCCGCCGACCGCAGGGCCCGGCTGGACGAGCGTGCCGGCGGGGAACAGACCAGCGACGCACGGGTGTTCACCGGTACGGCCGCCGAACTCGCCGACCTGCTCCTGGATCAGCGGGAGGCCGGACTGAGCGGATTCCGGCTGCGCCCCGCGACCCTCCCGCTGGATCTGGAGCAGATCACCCGCCGCCTGGTGCCGGAGCTGCAACGCCGGGGTGCCTTCCGTACCGCGTACGAGGCGGACACCCTGCGCGGCCTGCTCGGTCTGACCCGCCCCGCCAACCGCTACGCCGCCGCCTGAGTGCCCGGTCCGAAGAGACGAAGGACGCACCTCGCATGAGCAAGCCCGCCGAGAACACCCGACAGATGCACCTCGCAGCGCACTTCCCCGGGGTCAACAACACAACGGTGTGGAGCGACCCTGACGCCGGAAGCCATATCGACTTCAGTTCCTTCGCGCATCTGGCCCGCACCGCCGAGCGCGCCAAATTCGATTTCCTGTTCCTGGCCGAGGGGCTCAGACTCCGGGAGCAGAACGGGAAGATCTACGACCTGGACGTGGTGGGCAGGCCCGACACCTTCACCGTGCTGAGCGCCCTGGCGGCGGTCACCGAACGGCTCGGGCTGGCCGGGACGATCAACTCCACTTTCAACGAACCGTACGAGGTGGCCCGGCAGTTCGCCTCGCTCGACCACTTGTCGGCCGGCCGCGCCGCGTGGAACGTCGTCACTTCCTGGGACGAGTTCACCGGGCAGAACTTCCGGCGCGGCGGGTACCT
This sequence comes from Streptomyces sp. 150FB, assembly GCF_000818195.1. Taxonomy (GTDB): domain Bacteria; phylum Actinomycetota; class Actinomycetes; order Streptomycetales; family Streptomycetaceae; genus Streptomyces. The sequence continues at coordinate 426,722 of NZ_JTHL01000001.1, forward strand.
GGCGCAGGGGGACCGTTATGAGCGGGCCCGGCAGTTCCTGACGGCGACCTGGGAGCTGTTCGACTCCTGGCGGGGTGACGAGATCGTCGCCGACAAGGAGTCCGGTGTCTTCCTCGCCGATCCTGAGCCGGGGCGGTTCGACCACCACGTCAGCCAGTTCGACATCACGGGACAGTTCGACGTACCGCGCAGCCCGCAGGGCCGGCCGGTGATCTTCCAGGCGGGCGACTCGGACGAGGGCCGGGAGTTCGCGGCCTCGTCCGCCGACGCCATCTTCACCCGGCACGGCACCCTGGAGGCGGGGAAGGCCTTCTACGCGGACGTCAAGGGGCGGCTCGCCCGCTACGGCCGCTCCCCCGACGAGCTGAAGATCCTGCCCGGCGTCACCTTCGTGCTCGGTGACACCGACGCCGAGGCGCAGGAGAAGGCGGACGTGATCCGCCACCAGCAGGTCAGCGGCCAGACCGCGATCAAGTTCCTCGAACAGCTCTGGAACCGCGACCTCAGCTCCTACGACCCCGACGGGCCGCTGCCCACCGTCGACCCGCAGGTCGGCGAGAACACCGTCGCGCGCGGCAGGGCCAGCGTACGGATGCACCGCGACCCGCTGGCCACGGCGGCGCAGTGGCGGGAGCTGGCGGAGGCGAAGAACCTCTCCATCCGGGAGCTGATCATCGAGGTGACCGGCCGTCAGTCGTTCATCGGCACCGCGGCGAAGGTCGCCGAGACGCTGGAGGAGTTCGTGCGGGAGCGCGCGAGCGACGGCTTCATCCTCGTACCGCACCTGACACCGGGCGGCCTCGACGAGTTCGCCGACACCGTCGTACCGCTGCTCCAGGAGCGCGGGACGTTCCGCTCCGAGTACGAGGGGGACACACTCCGCGACCACCTGGGGATCGGTGCTCCCCGGGCATCCGGCGCCGGGGTGTCTGGGGCCGTGACCGGCGGGAAGGCCGCGTCGTGAAGTTCCTCGCCATCACCCTGATCGCGCACGACCCCCACCCGGTCACCGGGGTGCTGAAGTCGACCCAGGACCGGTTCCGTGAGGTGATCGACAGCGCGCTGGTCGCCGAGGAGCTGGGCTTTGACGGCTTCGGTGTCGGGGAGCGCCACGAGCGCCCTTTCATCTCCTCGTCCCCGCCGGTGCTGCTCAGCCACGTCGCCGCACTCACCAAGCGCATACGGCTGTTCACCACCGTGACCACACTGAGCCTGCTCGACCCGGTGCGCGCCTACGAGGACTACGCCACGCTCGACCACCTCTCCGGCGGCCGTCTCGAACTGATCATCGGCAAGGGGAACGGCGCGGCCCAGCGCGAGCTGTTCCATGTCACCCCCGAGGACCAGTGGGCGCGCAACGCCGAGTCGTACGAGCTGTTCCGGCAGATCTGGCGCAACGACAAGGTCACCGCTTCCCCCGTGTTCCGCGGGGAGTTGAAGGACGCGGAGGTCTGGCCGCGGCCCTTCCAGCAGCCGGTCCGGGTCTGGCACGGCAGCGCGACCAGCAAGGAGTCGGTGGAACTCGCCGCGCGGTACGGCGACCCGCTGTTCTCCGCCAATGTGACCAACACCATCGAGCCGTACGCCGAGTTGGTCCGCCACTACCGGCAGCGGTGGGCGGACCACGGCCACGATCCGGCGCTGGCCACGGTCGGCGCCGGGTCCGCCGGGTACTACGCCGCCGCTACGTCGCAGGAGGCGATCGAGGCCTACCGTCCGGTCTTCGCGGGGCAGTTGGCGTTCCAGAAGCGGCTGGGCCTGAAGCCGGTCTTCACCTCCGTGGAGGACTTCGCCGAACGCAGCTCGGCGCTGATCGGCAGCCCCCAGCAGGTGATCGAGAAAGTGCACCGCTACCACGAGCAGTTCGGCCACAGTGTGCTGCATCTGCACGCCGAGGCAGGCGGGCTCACCGAGGTGCAGCACCGGGACAGCCTGGAGCTGTTCCAGTCCGACATCGCCCCCGTGCTGCGCCGTGAGATCCCGGACCCGCCGTGGGGGTGGGGCCCCGTCGCACCCGTACCCGCGCCGACGACGGCTCCCCTGCCCGGCGCCCACTGACCCGGCTGCCCGCTGACCCCGCGTTCACGGCCCATCGACAAGGAGCACTACGGTGGCCAACACCCCTCTGACGGTTCTGGATCTCGTACCGGTCTCCTCCGGATCCGACGCGTCCCAGGCGTTGCGCAACAGCATCGATCTCGCCCAGCACGCCGAGCGATTCGGCTACAGCCGCTACTGGTTCGCCGAACACCACCTCAACCCGGGCGTGGCGGGGACCTCCCCCGCCGTGGTCCTCGCCCTCACCGCCGCGGCCACCTCCACCATCCGGCTCGGCTCCGGCGCCGTACAGCTCGGACACCGCACCGCGCTGTCCACCGTCGAGGAGTTCGGGCTGCTCGACGCCCTGCACCCCGGCCGCTTCGACCTCGGTCTGGGCCGCTCGGGCGGCAAGCCGCCGTCGCGCGGCGCCGGTACGGCGGGTGAGCCGGCGGCGCCCACAGCACAGGCCGAACCCGCC
>NZ_JTHL01000001.1:430185-442445 GCF_000818195.1 Streptomyces sp. 150FB
CGGTCCCCCGCAGCCGGTGGCGCCGCCGCCCGACGAGGGGGGCGGCGAGCCCGCGGGCGCGCCGGACGCCTCCGACGCACCGGACTCCACCGGAGCCCTCGACTCCACCGAACTGCGGCGCGTCTTCGGGGCGTTCCCGTCCGGAGTCACCGCGGTCGCCGCGCTCGTGGACGGGGTTCCGGCCGGTCTCGCGGCCAGTTCGTTCACCTCGGTGTCCCTCGACCCGCCGCTGGTGTCGGTGTGCGTGGCGCACAACTCGACCACCTGGCCGCTGCTGCGCGACCGGGCCCGGCTCGGCGTCAGTGTGCTCGGCGCACACCAGGAGCGCGCCTGCCGGCAGCTCGCGGCACGCGGCACCGACCGGTTCGCCGGCCTCGGCTGGCGCGCCACCCCCGACGGGGCGGTACTGATCGACGACGCGAGCGCGTGGTTCGACTGCACCGTCGAGAACCACATCAGGGCCGGCGACCACGACATCGTGCTGCTCCGGGTCCATGAGCTGGACGCCGACCACGCGGTGGCGCCGCTCGTCTTCCACACCGGCAGGTTCCGCCGGCTCGAATCCGCCCAGGCCGTCACGGAACCGTCCGGCCGGCTCCCCGGGAAAGTGAAGGAATCGACATGACGGTCCAGGATCAGGACACCGGCCTCAGCGAGTTCGTCCAGCAGTGGGAGCAGTGGCGCGACGACCACGAACAGGCGCTGCTGGATCCGCACGGCTTTCTGGCCGTCACCAGCCTCCGCTGGCTGGACGAGGAGCCGACCCGCTTCCCCGACGCGCCCGGAGCCTGGTCCACCGGGGAGGAGGGCGTGGTGGTCGAACTGGACGACGGCGAGGAGCTGACCGTCGACGGCGTCCCCGTACGGGGCAGGTACGGCTTCGGGGTCATCGCCGAGCGCGCGGGGGTCAACGCCGTGGCGGGCGACGCGGTGATCGAGGTGGCCAAGCGCGGCGGGTACGACATCGTGCGCCCCCGGCACCCGGAGAACGCGCTGCGTACCGGACACACCCGCACCCCGGCGTTCCCGCCCGACCGGCGCTGGGTGCGCGAGGGGCGCTATCTGCCGTTCGAGAAGCCGCGCGCGGTGACCGTGGGGGCGGCCGTCGAGGGGCTTCAGCATGTCTACGACGCCCCGGGCGAGATCGAGTTCGAGATCGACGGCGGCACCCACCGGCTGACCGCGTTCAACGGCCGGAGCCCCGGGAGCCTCCAGGTGCTGTTCACCGACGCCACCTCGGGTGTGAGCACGTACGCGGCGAACCGCACGCTCTCGGTCGGCGCTCCCGGCGAACAGGGCGCGGTGGTCCTCGACTTCAACCGGGCGTCGAACCTGCCCTGCGCGTACACCGATCTGGCGACGTGCCCGCTGCCGCCGGCCGAGAACAGGCTGCCCGTCGCTGTCGAGGCCGGGGAGAAGATCCCGCACGAGCGGCTCGGCGACGGTCACTGACACCGGTCCGTTCTCCCGGCGGACGCTCCCGGGAGACACCGCAGCCGGTGCCGGCGGGGCCGACCGAGGTCGCCCGCCCGCACCGGCTCCGGTTTTTCCGGTGTCTCCGGTTCCTCGCGCTCAGTCGCGCGCGTACTGGCTGTCCGGCCGCGACAGGCCGTAGTGGTCGCGCAGTGTCGTTCCGCTGTATTCGGTGCGGAAGAGTCCGCGCTCCCGCAGGATCGGCACCACCTGCTCGGCGAAGAGGTCGAAGCCGCCGCTCAGCCACGGCGGCATGACGTTGAACCCGTCGGCGGCGCCGTGCTCGAACCACTCCTGGATCTGGTCGGCGACCTGCTCGGGGGTGCCGGCGATGACCCGGTGGCCGCGCGCACCCGCGAGCCGGTGCAGGAGCTGCCGTACGGTGGGCTGCTCGCGGTCGATGATGTCCAGGACCACCTGGAAACGGCTTCCGTTGCCCCGCTCGCCGCCCGTCTCGATGAGCGAGCGCGGCACGGGCCCGTCGAGTTCCTCCTCCGTCAGCCGGAGGCCTAGCATCCGGTGGAGGAGCCGCAGCGAGTACTCGGGCTGGGTCAGTTCGTTGAACTCGGCGTGCAGGCGCAGCGCTTCGGCCTCCGTCGACCCGATGAAGGGGCTGATGCCGGGCAGCACCAGGATCTTGTCCGGGTCCCGGCCCAGCGCGCCCGCCCGCGCCTTGATGTCCGCGTAGAACTCCTGCCCGTTGGCGAGGGTCTGGTGTGCCGTGAAGACCGCCTCGGCGTACCGCGCGGCGAACGAGCGGCCGTCCTCGGACGATCCCGCCTGGACGTAGACGGGCCGGCCCTGCGGCGTACGGGGCGTGTTGAGCGGCCCACGCACCGAGAGGTGCGGCCCCTCGTGGTCGATGGTGTGGATCCGGTCGGTGTCGGCGTAGACCCCGGTCTTCTGGTCGGCGACGAGTGCGTCGTCCTCCCAACTGTCCCAGAGCTTGGTGACCACATCGAGGAACTCCCGCGCGCGGTCGTAGCGTTCGGCGTGCACGGGGTGCGCGTCGAGGCCGAAGTTCTGGGCGGTCTGCGGCGCGCCGGTGGTGACGATGTTCCAGCCGGCCCGGCCGTGGCTGAGGTGGTCGAGCGAGGCGAACAGCCGGGCCAGGTTGTAGGGCTCGGTGTAGGTGGTGGACGCGGTGCCGATCAGTCCGATCCGCTCGGTGGCCGCGGCGATCGCCGACAGCCAGGTGAACGGTTCGAGCCGGATACGGCTCGCGTAGCGGACGTTGTCGGCGAGCGCGGGCCCGTCGGCGAAGAACACCCCGTCGAACGCGACGGCCTCCGCCTTGCGCGCCAGCTCCTGGTAGAAGCCGATGTCGAGGATTCGCGCCGGGTCCGAGCCGTGGTAACGCCACGCGGCCTCGTGGTGGCCCCCGGGGTAGACGAACAGGTTCAGGTGCAGTTGGCGGCGTTCCTGGGTCATGCGACGTTCTCCTCCTGGGCCGTGAGGTTGACACCGAGCTGGTCGAGCAGCCGTTCGCGCAGCGCCGCGTAGGCGGGGCTGCCGTGGCTGCGGGGTGGGGGCAGCTCGACCCGTACGTCGGCCGCGATCCGGCCCTCGTCGAGGACAACCACACGGTCGGCGAGGACGATCGCCTCGTCGACGTCGTGCGTCACGAGCAGAACGGCCGGCCTGTGCCGGGCGCACAGGCGCCGCAGCAGGCCGTGCATCCGGATCCGGGTCAGCGCGTCGAGGGCGCCGAACGGCTCGTCGGCCAGCAGCAGTCCGGGCTCCCGTACGAGCGAGCGCGCCAGCGAGACCCGCTGCTGCTCGCCGCCGGACAGCTCGACGGGCCAGGCCTTCTCCCGTCCCGCCAGGCCGACTTCGGCGAGCGCGGCCCTGCCACGCTCCTGTGCGTCGGGTCCGCCGAGGCCGAGAACGACATTGTCGTGAACGCGCTTCCAGGGCAGCAGCCTGGCGTCCTGGAACACGACGGACACGGGCTCGGGCGCGCTCAGCGCACCGGATCCGGTGACTTCGTGGTCGAGGCCGGCCAGCGCCCGCAGCAGGGTGCTCTTGCCGGAGCCGCTGCGGCCCAGCAGGGCGACGAACTCCCCGGCGCCGAAGGCCAGATCGAGTCCGTCGAGGACGTTCCTGTCGCCGAAGGAGCGGGTGAGCCCCTCGATCCGTACGGTGTCGGCTGTGGTCAGCCGGCCAGTGTGCGTCGCCATGACAGCGTCCTCCTCTCCACGAATCGCACGAGGGCGTCGGAGAGCAGGCCGAGCAGGCCGTACACCACCAGGCCGACGACGATGATGTCGGTCTGTCCGTAAGTCCTGGCGAGTTCCATCATGTAGCCGATGCCGCTGGTGGCGTTGACCTGTTCGACGACCACCAGGGCCAGCCAGGCCGCGGACACGGCGAACCGCATGCCCACCAGGAACCCGGGCAGCGCACCGGGCAGGACGACATGGCGCAGGAACTGCGTGCGGCTCAGGCGTACGGTCTCGGCCAGCTCCACATAGCGGTTGTCGATGGTGCGCAGTCCGTTGTGCGTGTGGATGTAGACGGGGACGAAGACGGCCAGGGCGATCGTGATGACCTTCATGGACTCGCCGATGCCGAACCACAGGATCAGCAGCGGGATCAGGGCGAGGGACGGGATGTTCCGCTTGATCTGCACGGGACCGTCGATGATGCCTTCGCCGATCCGGTCGAGCCCCGAGACGAGGGCCAGTACCAGACCGCCCACCACGCCGAACAGCAGCCCGAGCGCGGCGCGTTCGGCCGAGGTGGCGAGGTTGGACTGAAGCCTGCCGTCGGCGATCAGGCCACCGGCCGTCGTGACGACGGTCCATGGCGCCGAGAGGTTACGGGCGTCGATGATCCCGGTGGCGGAGCCGGCCGCCCAGATGACGAGCAGCAGGAGCGGGCCGAGCGCCCAGCCGTACGGGACGGGGCGCCCGAGGCCGAGCCGGCGCCGGGGGCCCTGGCGCCGGGCGGAGGAGCGGGCGGACGGGGATTCGGGTACGCCGGGTGCTTTCGCGTCCGGCTTTTCGGCGTTCTGTGCTTTTACGCCGGCGCTCGCCTCCCGCGTTTCCACCCCTTCCTTCTGGGTTTCGGTCAGAGTCAGTTCCTCCCGCGCACCGGCGCTCATGAGCCGGCTCCCGTCGTGGTGATGGCGTCGGCAGCCACCTTCTCGAACCGGCGGTCGAAGAGTGTTTTCGCGTCGAAGGTCTTCTGCCCGGTCTCCTTCGCCAGCAGGTCGACGGTCTTCTGCTGGCGGGCGATCGCCGAGGTCCAGTCCCCCGGAATGTCCGGGTGGCCGGCCTGCTGGACCAGGTATGCGCCGTCCTCCTCGGAGAGCCCCTGGTCCTTCACGTAATAGCCCTCGATCCATTCCTTCGGATGGGTGTCGATCCAGATCTCGGCCCGCGCCCAGTACGTGACGAATTCCTTGATGGCCGCGGCCTTCGCCGGGTCGCTCACCGATTCGGTCGGCACCCACAGGTGGGCCGGGTCGTCCCGGAGGCCGTGCGTCAGCAGCTTGCCGCCGTCCTTGCCGTACTTCGCCGGATAACGCTTGATGTAGACGCCACCGAGCGGGGCCGCGTCGACCTGCCTGCCGCCGAGCGCGGTGGCGTACACGTCGTCGGTGCTGGGCATCTCGACCAGCTTCACGTCCTTCTTGCCGAGACCGGCCTTGGCGAGGATGCGCAGCACCAGCGCCCCCTGGGCCTGTCCCGGGCTGTACGCGATCCGCTTGCCGCGCAGGTCCACCAGGGTGTTGATATGGGCGCCGGGCGCGATGCCGAGCTCGTAGACGGGGTGGTGCAGCGGGTCCTTGCGGAATTCCGCCGCCACCAGTTCGGTGTCGAGCCCGGTCCAGTGGGCCTGGATCGAGGGGATCTCGGCCGCGGAGCAGATGTCGAGGGAGTGGGCCCGGAATGCCTCCGAGCATTTCGGGCCGCCGCTGATGTTCGCCCACTTCACCTTGAACGGAATTTTCGCGAGCTGTCCCGAGAGCCGCAGCGCCACCTCGGTCTCGGGAGTTCCTATGGTGAGTTCGGTGCTCGGGGACACCTCGGCCGGAATTTTGATGTCGGCGAGATTCTTGCCGGCCGGAATGCCCGCGGAGTTGTCCGCGCATCCGGTGAGCAGGGCTGGAGTGATCAGGACAATCGCGCACAGGGCAGCGCGCAGTGCTCTGGACATGGGTGTTTCCCGGGTTCTCTGAGGCCTTCACGGAATACCGGATTCGCGCACCTCGAACGGTGGGCGGTGAAGGTCAGCTACAGAGCGCTGTGGCTACCCGCATCAGATCGATCGCGCGGCGCCTTTTCAACCACTGGGACATGGACATGACCGCGAAGCTAGTGGCGCGGCACCGTACCGAGCAAGGGCCGGAGCGCCTTTGCGGGACACGGCAACGAGCGCTTCGTACGGCTGCCACACGCCCGTCACAGAAGGGCGGCGGACGGGCGGTGCGGGGGCACGGTCAGCCTTCGATGCCGGAGCGTTCCACACCGGCGATGATGTGCCGCTGGAGGACGAGGAACACCACGAGCAGCGGCACCACGGCGACCAGGGCCGCGATGAACAGCTCATGCAGATTGACACTCTGCGCCGTGGTGAACCCGGCGAGCGCGACCTGCACCGTCCAGGCGTCCCTGTCCTGCCCTATGACCAGGGGCCACAGGAAGGAGTTCCAGGAGCCGATGAACACGATCGTGCCCACGGCCGCGAAGACCGGCCGGGTGTTGGGTACGACGACCCGCCAGTACGTCGCCCAGTGGCCGAGCCCGTCCACCCGCGCCGCGTCCTCCAACTCGCGGGGGAAGCCCAGGAAGTACTGGCGGAACAGGAACGCGGCGAACGCCTGGAACAGCATGGGGACGATCAGCCCGCGCAGGGTGGAGATCCAGCCGAGGGACGACACCAGAACGAAGTTGGGCACGAAGGTGACGGCGGCCGGGACCATCAGGGTGCCGAGGATCGCGTAGAAGACCTGGGTGGCGTAGGGGTATTCGATCCGCGCGAGTCCGTAGCCGGCCAGCGAGGCGAGCAGCAGGGTGCCGGCTGTGGTCGCGACGGCGACGACGCCCGAGTTCCACAGCGCGTGCACCATCGGAACGGCCGGGTCGCTGAACAGCTCCTGGAAATTGCCCCATTGGAGAGCCTTGGGGATGAATGACCACCCCGGGGAGGTGATGTCGGCCTCGGTGGCGAGCCCGTTGCGGATGAGCAGGTAGAACGGCACGAGGAAGAGCAGGGCCAGGACGGTGACCACCACGAGGCGCAGCCCATGGGCGGACCGCCGGGACAGGTCGGCCATCATTCCTCCTTGCTGCCGAGCCCGAACCAGCGGGCCTGGACGATGGTCACGACGGCGATCAGCAGTGCGAGGATCACGGCTCCGGCGCTGCCGAGGCCCAGGTTCTGCCCCTGTCCGAGAGCGATGTAGTAGAGGTAGACGAGCGGCGGCCTGGCGTACGGCGGGTAACCGCGCGCGGTGGACAGCAGGTTGTAGAACTCGTCGAAGGCCTGGAAGGCGCCGATCACCAGGAGCAGTACGACGGCGACGGACGTCGCCCGCAACTGCGGGAAGGTGATGTACCGGAAGACCTGCCAGCCCGGCCGTGCGCCGTCGATGGACGCCGCCTCGTACAGCACGCGGGGAATGCGCTGGAGCCCGGCCAGGAAGATCACCATGTAGAAGCCGGCCTGGAGCCAGAGCCGCAGGCTCACGATGACCAGCCAGTACCAGGGCGGGTGGGTGGTCGACAGCCAGGCGACCCCGTCGACGCCGAACCAGCCCAGCACGGTGTTGGCGAGCCCGAACCGTACGCCGTTGAAGACCGACAGCTTCCAGATGACCGAGGCGACGACGTAACTGCACGCGGTCGGGAGGAAGAAGACGGAGCGGAAGAACGCCTGGGCGAAGCGCAGCCGGTTGATCATCAGGGCGAGGGCGAGGGACAGCGCGAAGGTGGCGGGGACGATGAAGAGCGAGAAGACCACGAACACCCCGAGGCTGGAGGTGAAGGCGTGATCGCCCAGCATGGCCGCGTAGTTGTCGAAGCCGACGAAGCGGGTCGGGGTGACCGTGTTGCGGGCGTCGTAGAAGCTGAGCCAGACGCTCCAGATGATCGGCACATAGGTGAACAGGCCGAGTCCGATGGCGAAGGGGCCCACGAACACCCAGAACCACAGGTATCTGTTCTGTGGTCCGAGCAGCCTCCGGAGCGCCCCTACTCCGCGCTTACCCGGGTCAGTTCGGCCTGTGCCGTCGCCACGACCGACTTGACCTGGGCGGCCGGGTCGGCGCCGTCCTTGATGATCCGGCTGAGAGCGTCCTGGTAGGAGGTCGAGCTCTTGGTGGTCCATAGCAGTGGCTGTGCGTGCCCGTGGTCGGTGGTGAATCGCACCGCGTCGGCCGCAGCCCCCTCCTTCAGCTTGTCGGCCTTCTGGGCGAGCGAGATCCTGGCGGGGATGTGGAAGCCGTAGGAGAGGGCGAAGTCCTCCTGGTCGGCGGTCCCTTCGACCCACAGCCACTTGACGAATTCCTTGGACAACGCGACGTGTTTCCCGTGAGCGTTGACCGCCGAGCCGTACGCGCCGACCGGTACCGCCGGGCTCCCTCCCGGCCCGTCAGCGGGGAAGGGCAGCACACCGAAGTCGTCGCCGAGCGCCTTCTGGATCTGCGGCAGCGCCCAGAGCCCGGACCACTGCATGGCGGTGAGGCCCTGGGTGAAGGCCGAGGGGTCGGACCAGTCGGAGGGCGCACCGAGCAGCAGCACCTTCCGCGCGTACAGCTCATGGATCTTGCCGAGTGTCTTCGCCGCCTGCGGGTCGTCGAAGCCGACCCGGCCGTCGTCGGTGACGAGGCTGAGTCCGGCGGCGTACAGCGGGATCCCGCCGAGGACGCCGGCTCCCCCGTCGTTGCCGAGGAAGAGACCCTTGACGTTCCTGGTGGTCAACGCCCTCGCCGCGTCGATGAGTTCGTCGAGCGTCTTGGGTGGCCGGACTCCGGCGTCGGCCAGCAGGCTCTTGCGGTAGTAGAGCATCTGCATGTCGATGACCTGCGGGATGCCGTAGATCTTGCCCTGGTGCGTCTTGGGCGCCAGCACCGCCGGGTTGAAGTCGTCCTTGACGCCTTTGAGGAGATCGGTGAGGTCGGCCGCCTGGCCGCCCAGGATCTGGTCGAGCGTCGGGTCGCCCTCGAAGACGTCGGGGCCGTTCTCGGTGAGAAGGGCGGCGGCCATCTGCTGGTCGTAGTTGCCGGGCCGCCACTGCACGGTGATGTCGGCCTTCGGGAAGGCCTTCGCGTACCGCTGGACGGCCTGTTCGGTGCCGGCCTCGCCGTACTGGTGGTACCACTGCTGGAGCGCCGGTCCGCCGCCCGAGGAATCGCTCCCGGAGCCGGCCCGGCCGGTGTTGGACCCGCAGGCGGCGGCCAGCGCCCCGCCGAGGGCGATGCCCGCACCGCCGGTGATCAGACGCCTCCGACTGACCGACACAATTGGCTCCCTCTCACCACTCGTACGGCCACCGGTCCCGGCCCGCCGTTCCGATCACACGGATCCACCCTTACCCATGTTTGCTGCGGAGGTATGTCAGAAGCATGAACAGGATTATGAAGGGCCGTCATTGACCGTCATTGACGCCTTCCCGCAGGTCGGACGAGTCGGAAGCATGCTCGAACGCGATCGGCCCGGACCGTGCGGAGCAAGCTCAACCGCGTGGCGCCCGGGCCGCGCCGCCGTGGTGGCGGCGGTAGTGGCGGGCCACCCGGGCGCGGTTGCCGCACGCCCTGGTGCACCACTCCCTGCGGGAGTGGTCCTTGATGAAGTACCGGTCGCAGCCGGGTGCCAGGCAGGCGCGCAGCCGGGCGCGCTGGGGACCGGAGAAGAGTTCCGAGGCCTGCCGGGCGAGGGAGGAGACCACGTAATCGCCGTGCGCGGCGCTGGTGTCGAAGGCCCCCGTCGGCTCCCCTCCGGCCGGCCACTCCAGGACGGGCCAGATGCGGGACCGGCCGCTGAGCCGGTTCACCGTTTCGAGCGCGTTCTGCCGTGAGGGCGCGGACGGTGCCACGAACTGCGGCGGCGCCTGGGTGACGTCCGCGGCGAGTGCGCGCAGGGCGTCGCGCAGGGCGCGGAGCCTCCGGACGTCCTGCTCGCCCAGCGCCGTTCCGCCTGACTCCTGACCGCCGTCCGCGGCCGGCGGCAGCCGGGGGCTGATCGCCCCGACCCACCCGGCAGCCCGGGTCTCGTCCCCGACCAGGTCATAGATCTCGACCTCCCGGTCGATGTGGATGGAGTTCATCAACTCGACCGGAAGGGGTTCTCCCAGGAGAGCCTCATGCACGGCCACCTCACGCTGATCCATGCCCACCAGCCTACCAAGGCTAATGCTTGCGTGTCGTGAAAACGTTTGACAGCGGAGACGAGATCTGCCACGATCCTAATCGTTGAACAGCACTCAAGCATTAGCACCCAAGGGTGGGGGCTCATGCGAGCCGAGACCGAAGCGGTCCGCATCGACGGCCGCGTACAGCAGGAGAGGGCGAACGAGATGTCGCGACTTCCGGAGATCGACCCGGCGACCGCCACGGGCAAGGCAGCGGTCCAGTTGGAGGAGACACAGAAGGCAATGGGCTCGGTCCCCAACCTGCTCAAGGTGCTCGTCAACAGCCCCGCAGCCGTGAAGGGCTACCTCGCCATGAACGGCGCGCTGGCGTCCGGCGTACTGTCTTTCCCCGTTCGGGAGCGCATCTCGATCCTCACGGCGGAGCTCAACAACTGCACCTACTGCCTCTCGGCGCACACCTTCAGCGGGGGCAGGTTCGCCAAGCTCAGCGACGCCGAACTGGCCGCCGCCCGCGAGGGAAAGTCGGAGGACCCGCACGTCCAGGCCATCCTGACCCTGACGCGCAGTGTCATAGAAGGCCGTGGCCAGGGCGGCGAGGAGGTCGTCGGGGCGGCCCGCGCCGCGGGTGTCACGGATGCGGAGATCGCCGAGGTCGTGGCCAACGTCTCGCTGAACGTCCTGACCAACTACTTCAACGAGCTGGTCGACACCGAGGTGGACTTCCCCAAGGTCTCCCCGCACAGTCACTGACCCCGCACGCCGTGGCGGGAGAGCACCGCAGGACGGTGATCTCCCGCCACGGCGGCTCAGGAAGGCAGCAGAGAGGAAGCACGTGTCACGTTCCGCGGCGCCCCCGTACAAGAGGGTCGACTTCCCGGGATCGCAAGGAGCCGCGCTGTCCGGGCGGCTGGAGCTGCCGGAGGGCGAACCGCGTGCCGTCGCCCTGTTCGCGCACTGCTTCACCTGCGGCAAGGACACGGTGGCCGCGTCGAGGATCTCCAGGGCGCTCACCGGGCACGGCATCGCGGTCCTGCGTTTCGACTTCACGGGTCTGGGACAGTCCGGTGGGGACTTCGGCAGCACGGACTTCAGCTCGAACGTCGGCGACCTCGTGGCGGCGGCCGAACACCTGGAGGAGGTGATCGGACCTCCGGCCCTTCTCGTCGGGCACTCGCTGGGAGGTGCGGCCGTCCTGGCCGCCGCACAGCGCATTCCCACGACACGGGCCGTCGCCACCGTCGGCGCACCGGCCGATCCGGCCCATGTGAGACGGCTGCTGGGCCAGGGCGTGAACGCCCTCGAAGGGGCCGAAGTGGCGGAAGTGTGTCTCGCGGGCCGCACCTTCCGTATCAGCCGCCGTTTCCTCGACGACATAGAGGCTCAGCCCCAGGCGGAGCGTATCGCCCACCTCGGTGTCCCGCTGCTCGTCATGCACTCCCCCACCGACGACACGGTCGGCATCGACAACGCGCGCCGCATCTTCGACGCGGCGCGCCACCCCAAGAGCTTCGTCGCCCTGGACGGAGCCGACCACCTGCTGACACGGCCCTCCGACGCCCGGTTCGTCGCCGACATCCTCGCCGTCTGGGCGCTCCGCCATGTCGACGCCGGGCGAGCACCGGTACCGTCAGCGCGGGACAGGCCCCGGCGCGGCGAGTTCGGCGCCCAGGGCGCGCAGCACCTGGACGGAGATCCCCGGAGTGGTCGCGGCGAGGTGCCAGGGTGAGCGGTCGCCGACCTGCTCAGCGAAGTCCGGGTTGGCCAGCAGGGGAAGGTGGCGCAGCAGGGCCGCGCGGGCATCGGAGTCCGCCAGGAGATCACGTACCAGGGTCGTCACGCCCGGCGCCTCCCTCGCGAACTCACTCTCGGGAGGCATCGGTTCGGTTGCCGCCACCACAAGGGGGTACTGATCGCGGGCGAGCAGATGCGCGGGGGTCACCGGGCCCTCCCGGGGCAGTCCGAGGCGGTCGAACTGGCTCTCCGGGGCGTCCGAGGACCGCATCAGCTCGGTGAGCAGGCCCGCCATCCGCAGTTCCAACTCGTCGTCGAGCAGGGGGCGGGACTGGCCGGGATCGGTGTCCAGGTCGAACAGCATCGTGCCGAACGCGTACGGGTTGCCCCACGCCGTGCCGGGCAGCCGCAGGACGGGAGCGCCCTTGGTGAAGGGCAGCGGCCGCAGCAGTTCGGCGCCCTCGAACTCCTCGGGGGCGAACCTGCTCGCCATGTGCGTCGGCATCAACGTGTGCTCGTACAGCGGGTCGTTGGACTCCCGCAGCGGCGCGCGCATGTACACGTACCGCCCGTCCGTCACATTGACGTGACCGCCGAAGGACCCGAAGAGGCCCGCCTCGTGGACGGGTGCGTCGCTCGCGATGGCGGAGCGGAGCGGCGCGCCCTGCATCAGGCCGGTGGCCTCCACGTCGAAGTAGTCGAGGAGGGTCGGGCCGAAGTCGATCGTCTGTACGAGG
>NZ_JTHL01000001.1:442557-466973 GCF_000818195.1 Streptomyces sp. 150FB
GTACTCCGCGCGCAGCCGCCGGACGTCCGCCTCCTTCTCCGTCACGCGCCGGTAGTCCGGCCAGTCCCCCAGCTCCGGACCGTCCGCCTCGCCCTCCAGCCTGTCGTGGAGATAGTGCGAGCGGTGCTCGTCGTACGTGAAGAACGGCTCGTGCGGGTCGAAGCACTCGATCTGGAGGAACCACCGGTCCTCGGCGGCGTTCGTACCGAGGAACTCCAGGCCGGCGTCGACGGTCAGCGTCTGCGAGTGCAGGTCCTCGGTCGCCATGTACTGCCGGTTGATCCAGTCCTGGCGGCGGCCCGCGTCGGATCGCCAGCCGAGGGACGACGGCAGGACGGGATCCGCCACGTGCCCCTTCCACTTGTCGCCCTCCTGCCCCCGGAAGAACTCGTACGAGTCATAGCGGTTGTGGTAGGTGGCGCCGCCGTCCTCCCAGTAGTGCTGGTGGTCCGTGACGAGGTGCGTGTAGACGCCCGCACGGGACAGGATCTCGGGCACCGAGTCGTCGTACGGCTCCAGCGGACCCCACGACCGGTGCAGGAAGTTGTGCCGGCCCGTGTGGATCTCCCGGCGGGCCGGCATGCACGGCATGCTCCCCGCGTACGCGTTGTCGAACACCGCCGTCAGCCCGCCGAGCCGTTCGAAGTGCGGTGCGTGGATGCCCTCCGCGCCGTAGGGCGGCAGGAAACGCCGGTTGAGGGTGTCGAACATGACCATGATCGCGCGCACGTGGGGCTCCTCGGGGATGCGGGAGGGCGGCCGGCCGTGGTCGACCCCTCCAAGTATAAATTACCAATAATTACTGACTCAATATATTGACCTTGGCAGGAAACCCTCCCTATGGTCGCCGTACTCGCTGAACAGGACGGCCGTGGACGACGGTCCGTTCGTGCCGTCGTACGCCGAGCCGTTGTGCGTCTGCCGCCGTCTCCGCAGAGCTGCTGCCGCATGGCAGTTACAAGTGCCAAGGAGTGCGCAGTGGCGCAGATCGTGAATGACACGCCCGTGGTGCCGGGCCGCCGGCCGGAGAGGCGCCGCGGGTCAGGGCGTACCGCCGTACCGTCATCCCCCCGGCGCGGTGACGGGAAGCTCGCCTGGCTGCTGATCACACCAGCCGTCGCCGGCTTCCTCGTCTTCTTCGCCTACCCGACGCTCAGGGGCGTCTACTACAGCTTCACCTCCTTCCACATCCTCACCCCTCCGCGGTGGGTTGGCCTGGCCAACTGGCAGAAGGTGCTTGGCGATTCGGTCTTCTGGCACTCGCTGCTCGTCACCGTCTACTTCGTGGGACTCGCGGTCGTCATCGGCGTACTGCTGTCCCTGGTCACCGCCGTGATCCTGCACCGGCTGACCAGGTCCACGGTGATCAGAGGCGTGATCATCCTGCCGTTCCTGATCTCCGGGGTGGTCGCCGCGCTGGTCTGGCAGTGGATGCTCGACCCGCAACTCGGCATCATCAGCCAACTCCTGGAGAAGGTGACCGGCTCGCATCCGCTGTTCTTCAGCGACAGCCACTGGGCGGTGCCGTCGCTGGCGGCCGTCAGTGTGTGGAAGTCGATGGGCTACAACGCCGTCCTCATCTTCGCCGGCCTCCAGACCATCCCGCCGTCGGTGTACGAGGCCGGACGCCTCGACGGCGCGAGCGAGGTGCAGATGTTCCGCCGCCTGACCGTGCCACTGCTGCGCCCGATCCTCGTCATGGTGGTCATCCTCACGGTGGTCGGCTCGTTCCAGGTGTTCGACATCGTGCAGATCACCACCAAGGGCGGCCCGGCGAACGCCTCCAACGTCCTGCAGATGTACATCTACGAGAAGGGCTTCGGCGAACTCGACTTCGGCTACGCCTCGACCATGTCGCTGGCCCTCTTCGTGCTGCTCATCGCCGTCACCTTCACCCAGATGCGCCTCGCCCGCGCCAACGAGACCGACCTGAGCTGAGGAGCCCGCCCATGTCCACCATCGCCCAGGGCGCCTCCCGCGGCACCGACGGAACCGCCGCCGCCACCCAGCGGCGCCCCCGCTGGTCACCGGGCCGGACCGCCGCCTGGATCTACATCATCGTGATCCTGGTGGTCACGGTCTTCCCGTTCTACTGGATCCTGCGGACCGCGTTCTCCAACAACGTCGCCCTGCCCACCGATCCGTCCTCGCTCCTGCCGGTCGACTTCACCTGGGGGGCGTTCGAGCGCGCCCTCGGCCTCGGCTCCCGGGCCCAGGCGCAGGCGCAGGGCGGCTCGGGCGCCGCGATCAACACCCCGCTGTTTCTGCGGAACTCGATCATCTACGCCGTGGTGCAGACCGCGCTCGTGGTGTTCTGCTCGGCCATGGCCGCGTACGCCTTCTCCCGGCTGCGCTGGCGAGGCCGTAACACCGTCTTCAACATCCTGCTCGGCGCCCTGATGGTGCCGGCGATTCTCACACTGCTGCCCAACTTCATCTTCATCCGCGACATCCACCAGCTCAACTCGTTCACCGGCCTGATCCTGCCCGGCGCCTTCTTCTCCGCCTTCAACATCTTCTTCCTGCGGCAGTTCATGCTCGGTCTCAGCACCGAGGTCGAGGAGGCGGCCACCATGGACGGCGCGAGCAGGATGCGGATCTTCTTCACCATCACCCTGCCGATGACCTCGGCGCCGATCGCCACGCTGTCCCTGCTGACCTTCATCAACACCTGGAACGACTACTTCTGGCCGCTGCTCGCCACCAACGACGACCACGCGAGGCCACTGACCCTCGCGCTCGGCGTCTTCAAACAGTCCTCGCCACAGGCCGCACCCGACTGGGCCGGACTGATGGCCGCCACAACGATCGCCGCGCTGCCCATGCTCGCCCTCTTCATCATCTTCGGCAGGCGGATCGTCAACTCCATCGGGTTCACCGGCATCAAGTGACCTGGCCGGAGCAACGCGGCGGCAGGGCCGCCAGGTCCGATACCACCTCATGAAGGAGACACGATGAAGACACGTCACACCCGGTGGGGCCGGCAACTCACCGCCTCCCTCGCGGCGCTGGGGCTCGCCGCCGTGCTGGGCGGCTGCGGAGCAGGAACTGCCGGGGCAGGGAAGACAGTCGTCAACTGGTGGACCTGGGACGACAAGCAGGCCGCCGCCTACCAGCAGTGCGCCGACACCTTCGAGAAGGCCAACCCGGACATCCAGGTGAAGATCACCCAGTACGACTCGGCCGACTACTTCACCAAGCTGCTCTCCGGCTTCGTCGCCGACACCGCCCCCGACGCGTTCATGGACAGCGTCCAGTACCTCCAGCAGTACGCGTCGCTCGGGCAGTTGATGCCACTGGACACACTGATGCGCAAAACCAACTTCGACATCGGGAAGTTCTCGGTCGGGGTGAACGACTGGAAATACACGGACGGCAAGCAGTACGGGCTGCCCATGGACTGGGCCTCCGCCGCCCTCTACTACAACAAGACCACACTGACGAAGGCGGGTTACTCCGCCGCCGACGTCAACAACCTGAGCTGGAACCCCGACAACGGCGGCTCCTTCGAGAAGATGGTCGCGCACCTCACCGTCGACAGGAACGGCGTACGCGGCGACCAGCCCGGGTTCGACAAGAAGCACGTCGCCGTCTACGGGATCAGCAGCATGGTCACGGTCGGAAACGACTTCAACGGCCTCACCACCTGGCGTCCGTTCGCCTCCTCGCTCGGCTGGCGCATCGGCGACAAGAGCAGTTGGCCCACCAAGTTCACCTATGACGACCCGCGCTTGGCCAAGACGTTGACGTACTTCCGCGACCTCACCGACAAGGGATTCGCGGCGGCCCCGGGCGAGTTCGCCTCCGCGGGCAACGCACCCAGCGGAGCCGACCTCCTCGGCTCCGGCAAGGTCGCTGTCTACGCCGGCGGTTCATGGGAGGCGGCGACGCTCGACAAGCTCCCCGGGGTGAAGGTCGGCACCGGACCGCTCGTCGCCGGCCCGGACGGTACGCGCGCCACGGTCAGCAACGCCAACGGCAACACCATCTGGTCGGGCACCCGGCATCCCGAGGAGACCTGGAAGTGGGTCTCGTACATGGGCTCCACCGCCTGCCAGTCGACGGCGTCGAAATCAGGGACCTTCCTGCCCTCCATCCCCGCGGCGGTCGACACCTCGGCACAGGCGATGGCGCGCCAGGGAGTCGACCTCTCGGTCTTCCAGGAACAGGAGAAGAAGCACGAGCTCCTGCCGAACACGCCCTACGCCAACGGGACCGCCCTCCAGGCCGCCCTTCTCCCCTCCATGCAGGAGTTCTTCGCCCACCAGAAGAACGCGGGCGTCTTCGCGGAGATGGCCGCACGCAGCAAGGAACTCCTCGCGGACACGGACGACTGACCGGTACGAGGACGACCGCGCGCCCGGGCGTCGTTCTCCCCCCGCCCCCTCTCCTCCCTCCCCTTACGCCTCGACCCCGCCCCCGACCGAGAGACGGAATTCGAATCAGATGACAGCCACCGACGACTTCTCCCGGACCTCCCGGACCGGCGTCTCCACCCCTCTCACCAGCGGCTGGACACTGCGCCACGAGGGGGAGGACCTCCCGGCGGCGGTGCCGGGGTGCGTTCACACCGATCTGCTCGCCGCCGGACGCATCCCCGACCCGTTCCAGGGCCGCAACGAACTGGACGTCGAGTGGGTGGGTCGCGCCGACTGGACCTATGACATCGTTGTCAACGCTCAGGACACCCACCACGAGCGCACCGACCTGGTCTTCGAGGGGCTCGACACCGTCGCTGAGATCACGCTCGGCGGCGAAGTCCTCGGAAACACCGCCAACATGCACCGCTCGTACCGCTTCGACGTCACCGGCAAGCTGGACGGACCGAGCACCGCTCTGGCTGTCCGCTTCACCTCGGCCTACACCGCGGCGGACGAGCTGCGCCAAAGCATGGGCGCACGCGAGGAGGCGTATCCCCACCCGTCCGCCTTCGTCCGCAAGATGGCCTGCGCCTTCGGCTGGGACTGGGGGCCGTCGCTGCCGACCGCGGGTATCTGGAAGCCGGCCCGGCTGGAGCACTGGTCCACCGCACGCCTCGCGCGCGTACGTCCGCTGGTCACGGTGGACGGCGGCACAGGGCGGGTCGAGGTGCGCCTCGACGTGGCACGTACGGTGCCGGGCGCGGCCCGGGCACTCACCGCCGAGGTCCGGGTGGCGGACGGCCGGACGGTCTCCGTCCCCGTCGCCGGGGACAGCGCCACCGTGACCACCGAGGTGCCCGAGGTCGCCCTGTGGTGGCCGCGCGGCTACGGCGAACAGCCGCTCTACCCCTGCGAGGTGACCCTCCTGGACGAGAACGGGGCCGTCCTCGACACCTGGTCCCGCCGGATCGGCTTCCGTACGGTCGTGCTCGACACCCCTTCCGACGAGCACGGCACCGGGTTCACCTTCGTCATCAACGGGGAGCGCGTCTTCGCCCGGGGCGTCAACTGGATCCCGGACGACGTCTTCCCGTCGCGCGTCACCTCCGACCGCTACCGCGAACGCCTGACGCAGGCCGCGGACGCCGGCGTCAACCTCGTACGCGTGTGGGGAGGCGGCATCTTCGAGCGGGACGACTTCTACGACGTCTGCGACGAACTCGGCCTGATGGTGTGGCAGGACTTCCTCTTCGCCTGCACCACCTACCCCGAGGAGCAGCCCGTGCGCTCGGAGGTCGAGGCGGAGGCCAGGGAGAACGTCGCCCGGCTGATGCCGCACGCGAGTCTGGTCCTCTGGAACGGCAACAACGAGAACCTGTGGGTCTACCGGCTGTGGAACTGGGAGGAGAAACTCGCCGGTGACTCGTGGGGCGAGGGCTACTACCTCGGGCTTCTTCCGCGCGTCGTGGCGGAGACCGATCCGACCCGCCCGTACTGGGCGGGCAGCCCCTGGTCCGGCTCGTGGGACCACGCACCGGAGGACCCGGCCCACGGCTGCACCCACCTCTGGGACGTGTGGAACACGACCGACTACACCGACTACCTCGACAGTGTTCCGCGCTTCGTCTCCGAATTCGGCTGGCAGGCGCCGCCCGCCCACACCACCTTCCGCGACGCGCTCCCCGGCGAGGTCCTGGCCCCCGACTCGCCCGGTGTGCTGCACCACCAGAAGGCCGACGACGGAAACGGCAAGCTCGAACGCGGCCTGGCGCGGCACTTCGACGTGCCCACCGACTTCGACACCTGGCACTACCTCATGCAGGTGAACCAGGCGCGCGCCGTGGCCACCGGCGTCGAACACTGGCGCTCACACTGGCCGGTGTGCGCGGGCGCCATCGTCTGGCAGCTCAACGACTGCTGGCCGGTGTCCAGTTGGTCGGCGATCGACAGTGCGGCCCGGCTGAAGCCGCTCTGGTACGAACTGCGCCGGCTGTACGCCGACCGGCTGCTGACCGTACAGAGGAGGGACGGCCTGCTGACCCTGTGCATGGTCAACCAGTCAGCGGATTCATGGGGTTCGGAGGTACGGCTGCGCAGGATGGACGCGGACGGGACTCTGCTCGCCGAGACGGCGCTCCCGCTCGCCGCCGCGCGTAACTCGGTTGCGACAGTGCCGATTCCCGCCTCCCTCGTGCCCGACGACGCGTCGGGGAGCGAGTACGTGGTGGCCGACGCCGACGGGCTGCGCGCCCTGCACGTACCGGTTCGCGACCTGGTATTCGCCTACCCGCGGCCCGACTTCGACATCAGCCTGGCACCGGCACCGGTCGAGCCCGACGGACCGGACGGACTCGGCGGCGACGTCCTCGTCCGTATCGAGGCACGCACACTGCTGCGCGACGCGCTGCTCCAGGCGGACCGCCTCGCACCGACAGCCACCGCGGATCAGGGGCTTTTCACCCTCCTGCCGGGCGAAAGCCTCACGGTGCGCGTGCAGGGGTGGCCGGACCCGGACCCGGAGAGCGCGAGGAAGGCCCTGTTCACGCTCGGGTGAAGGCCGCCGGCTCAGCCGGCGCCCGGCAGCCGTACCTCCACCGTCCCGTCCGCCCGCGTGCGGACGTCGAAGGAGGGTTGCGGTGCGGTGGCCGGGCCGCCCATATTCCAGCCGTCGGCGAGGCGGAAGACGCTGCCGTGCCAGGGGCAGGTGACGCAGCCGTCCTGGACCGTGCCCTCGGACAGCGGGCCCGAGAGGTGACTGCACCGGTCGGCCAGTACATCGACCCGATCGTCCGCGTGCCGGAAGACCAGCAGGGGCACCTCGCCGAGTTCCCGCCGTACGGGCACCCCCACCGGAAGGTCCACCAGAGGGGCGAGCGCGTGCCATCCGGGGTCCACCAGGTGCGGTACGGGCTCCGCCTTGTTGGCTCCGGCGCCCTGCCGGTACGCGAGGTGTCCCCCGATGGCGCCCGCCGCTCCCATCACACCGAACCCGGTGTAGGCGAGTACGCGGCCCCACCCGGTCCTTCCCCGGCCACGGGCGATCCAGGAACCGGTGTAGAGGCCGATGGCCACCCCGTTGGCCACGGCGTGGACGAGCCCCGTACGCATCTGCTGCTCGTGCTGCTCGGCCCAGTCGACCCAGCCGGCCCACGCGGCGGGTACCGCTGTGACGACACCCACGCCGATCAGCAGCCTGCTCTGCCGCGCACTGCCCGGTACGGCGTCCAGCAAAGCGGCGGACAGCCACGCGCCGGTCGGCACCTGGACGAGAACGGGGTGGAGGGGGTGACCGATCTGCCGCCCGTGCAGCACGTCACGAGCACGACCGAGGGGAAGGGCGCGGACGAGGCGTTGCACCGGGGTGATCAGGGGGTCGATCCGGCTCCACCGCCCCAGAGAGTCGACTGCCTGGACGGAGGCCGCGACACAGCCGGCCGTGAGCCTCCGGAGTCGGGGGCTCTTCGGGGACTCTGTCGATTTCGAGAACATCGGTTCCGGGGGACGCATGGTTATCGATGTTGCCGCCGCTGTCCGATTCCAAACCACGGCTCCCCCGAGCGTGGCGACGCCCGCCGGGAACGTGTTCCCTCACGCGGCCGGTCCGGTCGGGGGCCTCCAGGCGGCTTCGGCCGCCTGGGCGGTGGGGTGGACGGGGAAGACCTGGTCCAGGCCGACGATGCGGAAGATCCGGCTGACGTGGTCGGGTACGGCGGCCAGAGCGACGGTGGCGCGGGAGGCGAGGGCGTGGTTGCGGGCGGCGATCAGGACGGTGATGCCGCTGGAGTCGCAGAACGTGAGGCCGGCCAGGTCGACGACGAGTTGCTGGCCCTCTTCGACGACCAGTCCGGGGAGCAGGCCTCGGACCTGGGGAGCGCTGTGGTGGTCGAGTTCGCCGACGAGTTCGATGGCGGGGCCGGAGGGCGTGGTCCGCGTACGGACGCCGAGTTGGGTCACTGCTGCTCTTCCCGGTCGGGGCGGGGCACGCTGACGGCCAGCACCGCGGTGTCGTCGTCCACCCCGGTACCGAGGGTGCCGAGGAGCTCGCGGATCGCTGTGATGGTGTGCTCGGCGGTGGTGGGGGCCAGTGCGCGGCCGAAGTCGAGAAGGGCTTCGTAGCCGTAGCGGTCGCCGTCGCCGGCGTCGGCCCCGGCCATGGGAGCTTCGGCGGTGTGGGCTTCGGCGGTGTGGGCTTCGGTGAGGCCGTCGGTGTGCAGCAGCAGGGTGTCGCCAGGGCCGAGGCTGAACGTGGTGGTGGCGATGTGCGCGTGGGGCAGGGCGCCGATGAGCTGTCCGCCCGGGGTGGGCAGGTAGTCGGCGCTGCCGTCGGCGCGCATCAGCAGAGCCGGCGGGTGTCCCCCGCTGGCCAGCGTGATCCGGAAGGCGCCCTGGTCGCCGTCGGCGGTGAGCAGGCCGAAGACGACTGTGCAGAAGCGGGGGTCGTGGCCGTTGTACTCGTGGTTGAGAACGGTGTTGAGGTTGCCCAGGACCGCGGCCGGGTCGGGGTCGTAGACGGCGGCGGCGCGCAGGGTGTAGCGGGCCAGGGAGGTGACGGCAGCGGCGGCGGCCCCTTTGCCGCACACGTCGCCGAGGAACAGGCCCCAGGTTCCGGGGGCGAGGGGGAAGAGGTCGTAGAAGTCGCCGCCGACCTCGTCCGCGGAGGCGATGTGGTAATGCGCGGCGACGTTCAGGCCGGGCACGCTCGCCAGGGTGGGCGGGAGCAGGGTGGCCTGGAGCGTGGCGGTGAGCTGCTGGAGCCGTTCGCGTTCGCGGTCGGACTCCTGGCGGGCGCGCAGCAGTTCGTTCTCGTAGGCACGCCGGTCGCGGGCGTCGAAGACGGTGGTACGGATCAGCAGCGGCTGCCCGTCACCGCCGGTCTTGACCGTCGAGGTCACCAGGACCGGCAGCCGGGTGCCGTCGGCCGCCTTCATCTCCAGTGCGATGCCGCTGATCTCGCCCCGCATGCGCAGCAGCGGCGCGAAGTGTGTCTCGTGGTAGAGACGGCCGCCGACGGTGAGGAGGTCGGAGAAGTACTTGCGGTCCACCAGGTCGCCGCGCCGGTGGCCCAGCCAGTTCAGGAGTGTGGTGTTGACCTTGGCGATCCGTCCGTCCAGCAGGGTGGACAGATAACCGCACGGGGCGTTCTCGTAGAGGTCCTCGGCGCTGTCCTCCAGCAAGGCGGAGAACGTCTGGCCGCCGTCCGCGCCTGCCCGGGGGCGGTCCTGGTCCCCGTCGGTGCGACTCATCACCGCAAGGCCCCCGCGAACGTGCCGATCGCCTGGGCCGTCTCCTCCGGGGCACTGAGCTGGGGGCAGTGCCCTGTCGCGTTCAGGGTGACCAGCTCACTGCCCTTGATCCGCGCGTGGACGAAGGCGCCCACCTCCGGCGGGGCGATCGCGTCCCTGGAGCACTGGGCGACCAGAGTGGGCACCGTCACCTGGGGCAGGTCGGCGCGGTTGTCGGACAGGAACGTCACCCGGGCGAAGACCCGGGCGATGTCCGGGTCGGTGGCGCAGAAGCTGGTCGTCAGCTCCTCGCCCAGCTCCGGGCGCTCGGGGTTGCCCATGATGACCGGGGCCATCGCGCCCGACCAGCCGAGGTAGTTCGCGTCCAGCGACTGGAGCAGTTCCTCGATGTCCTCGGCGCTGAACCCGCCCCGGTAGCCGTCGGCGGGGTCGTCGATGAAGCACGGCGAAGGAGCGAGCAGCACCAGGCCCGTGAAGTACTCCGGGTGCCGGGCCGCGGCCAGTACGCCCATCATCGCGCTCACCGAGTGCCCTACGAACGTCACCGGCCCGAGCGCCAGCTCGCGGCAGATCTCCAGTACGTCCTCGGCGTAGCCGTCCAGGCTGGAGTACCGGTCCTTGCTCCACGCCGACAGATCCGAACGTCCGGCGCCCACATGGTCGAAGAGCACGACAGTGAAGTCGCGTTCCAGCGCCGGCACCACCAGACGCCACATGTGCTGGTCGCACCCGAACCCGTGCGCCAGCATCACCACCGGCGCACCGGCACGGCCGGACACCCTCACTTGGTTCCTGCTTCGCACGTCCATGCGGCCCATCCTCGCAGAGACGCACCGCCGTGCGACGCCTGCCTCAAACCGTCAGTCATGTGAGGCTGGTTCACCACCCGAGTTCACTACCCGAGCGTGAAGACAAGGCCGACGAAGCCGAGGAACAGGCCGCCGGGCAGCGTAATACCTCCCAGGAGCCTGAAGAACCAGGGGCCGACCCGCGACGGTTCCGTGAGCCCCAGGTCCATGGTTCGGGCGGCAGCCACAGCCCGTACGGCGTTACGGCGCTCCGCGGCCTTGTCGGCGGCGCCTCGCAAGTTGAAGACGAACAGGGCCCCCCAGCACGCTGCGGCTGTTCCGAGCACGAGCAGCATGATTCCCACACCCATGGCGATCCTCCCCAACGTGCCGCCAGGCTGCGGCTGTTGCGCGGACTCTGTCAGCGGACTGTGAAGAGTGCAAATAATGTGGGGAGGAAGCGACGGTCCGGTGTGCCCGGTCCGGTGTGCCTGGTCCGGTCCGGCCGTGCTTACGGCGCGACAGTGGCGGACTTCGGGGCCGCGCGAACGCCTGGACGCGTTCGCCCGGACCTTCGCTCTATGCCGGGTCAGTGCCAGCTCGGTGTGAGGCAAGCCGCATCCCGGGATATCGCGACCCACCAGGTCCGCTCGACGTGGAGGGAAATCCACGTTTCGTGATCGCCTGAATCATCCGTGCGGTGGTCCGACGCCGGGAGGTGGCTTTCCCTCCGTTCGCTTCGTCCGGGAATCACGGCACCACCGGGGAGGATGTGCCATGGCGAGTAGAATTGCGCCATGCCTGCGATGAACAGTCCTTTCGGTGAATTTCTCCGTGCGAGCCGCGCACGTGTCGACCCTGCCGAAACAGGCCTGGTGACCGGGGGCAGCCGGAGGGTGGCCGGACTGCGCCGCGAGGAGGTCGCGGTACTGGCGGGGGTGAGCGCGGACTACTACGCGCGGCTGGAGCAAGGCCGGGAGCGCAACCCGTCGGCGCAGGTCGTCGCCGCGATCGGCCGCGCGCTACGGCTCGACACCGACGCCCGGGGCCATCTGTACCGGCTGGCCGGGCTCACCCCGGGTATGGCGCCCGACAGCTCCCGTGAACTCGTCCATCCATCGCTGCTGGAGTTGCTGGACGCCTTTCCTGCCGCTGCCGCCTATGTACTCAGCCCGGCGTTCAACGTACTCGCCACCAATCCGATTGCCACCGCACTCCTGTCGCCGTTCACCGGCACGGACAACATGGTCCGGGTATTGTTCCAGCATTCCGCCGCACGGGATGTATTCACGCAATGGGAGCAGGTCGCCGGCGCGACCGTGCATGCCCTGCGGCTGAACGCGGGCCTTTATCCGCAGGACCCGGACATCCGTGCGCTGGTCGACGAGATGGTTGCCTCGTCGGAGGATTTCCGTTCGCTCTGGCACGACCAGACCGTGGGAGGGCTGACCCGGGCGTTCAAGGTGTTCGTCCATCCGCTGGCCGGCCGGATCGAGTTGACGTACCAGACCTTCGACGTGCGGGACGCCCCCGGGCAGCAGCTCCTGGTCGGCACCCCCGCGCCCGGCACTCCAAGCGCGGAAGCGGTCGCGGCCCTGGGCTCGCTGCACGCCGTTTAGCCGGTGTCGGGCCTCGGCGGCCGCGCTCACCGTGCCGGTCTTCCTGGGTGTCCCGCACCCAGGAAGACTCACCCTTCCCCCGCTGTCGACCGGGGCGTGAGAGTGGGCGGGACGGGCGATGCCGCCCGTCCGGACCCCGGGAGAAGAACCGTATGGCCACCACATTCGACGCCGCGTTCACGATGACCATCGACGGCCGGCCGGTCGCGGGAACATCGTCGTTCGGCGTGACGAATCCCGCCGACGAGACCGTTCTGGCCCAGGCACCGGACTGTTCGCCCGAACAGCTCGACGCCGCGGTCGCCGCGGCTCGCGCCGCTTTTCCCGCATGGGCCGGAACGGACCACGGCGAGCGCCGGAAGCTGCTGCACGGCATGGCCGACGCGATCGAGGCCCGCGTCGAGCCGCTCCACCAGATCCTGGCCCGCGAGGCGGGCAAGACGCTGAACGACGCGAGGACGGAAGTCCTCGGCTTGTCTTACTGGCTGCGCGGGATGACGACACTGAGCCTGCCGGAGACGGTCAACGAGGACAGCGCCGACCGCCGTTCCGTCACCCGTCACGTTCCCCTGGGCGTGGTCGGAGCCATCGTCCCGTGGAACTACCCGCTGGGGCAGACCGGTTTCAAGCTCGCCCCCGCCCTGCTGGCCGGCAACACCGTCGTACTGAAGCCGTCGCCCTTCACCCCGCTGGCGACGCTGCGACTCGGCGAAGTGCTGCGCGACGTCCTTCCCCCCGGGGTACTGAACGTCGTCTCGGGCGGCGACGCCCTCGGCCCCCGGATGACGGCGCACCCGGACATCGACAAGATCAGCTTCACCGGCTCCACCGGAACCGGCCGCAAGGTCATGGCCGGAGCGGCGGGCTCGCTGAAGCGGGTCACCTTGGAACTCGGCGGCAACGATCCGGCGATCGTGCTCCCCGACATCGATGTGCCCACGGTCGCCGAGAAGCTGTTCTGGGGCGCCTTCGGTCACAACGGCCAGGTCTGCCTGGCCGCCAAGCGCGTCTACATCCACCAGGACGTCTACGAACCGCTGAAGCGGGCCCTGGCCGACTACGCGCGTACCGTACGGACCGGCGACGGCGTCACCGAGGACGTCCAGCTCGGGCCGGTCCAGAACCGCCCCCAGTACGAACGGGTCCTCGACCTCATCCGGGACTCCGCCGACCAGGGCCACCGCTTCCTCACCGGCGGCCTCCCCGCCGAGGGCAAGGGCTACTTCATCCGGCCCACCCTCGTCGACAATCCTCCCGAGGACTCTCGCATCGTCCAGGAGGAGCAGTTCGGCCCCGTGCTGCCCCTGCTGACATTCGACGACGTCGACGATGTCATCGCCCGGGCCAACGCCGGCGAGTACGGCCTCGGCGCCTCCGTCTGGTCGGGCGACACCGACACCGCCCTCGCCATCGCCCGCCGTCTGGAGGCCGGCACCGTGTGGATCAACGAGATCCAGCACCTCACACCGCGAGTGACCTTCGGCGGCCTGAAGAACTCGGGTATCGGCTCGGAGAACGGCATCGAGGGTCTGCTCGCCTTCACCGCCCCGCAGACGATCACCGTCACGCCGGCCACAGCCGGGGTATGAGGACCCGCCGTCAACTGCCCGCGGTCCACAGGGTCGCCGCCGGTGCCTGCTCGGTGAGGGCTGCCGCCCCGGTCCAGTCGATGAAGGAGGCGCCCGGCAGGTAGTCCTGCTGGAGGAAGAAGGCGCGGGTGATCCGGGTGACGGTCAGGGACGCGCCGGTCTCCACGACGGGGGTGCGCAGCGCGACGACTTCCTCGATGTCCGACGGCCGGGTTCCGGTGGGGAGTTCGACGGTGGTTGCCGCCGGGCCCTCGCGGGTGATGGACGAGGCGGCGATGGCGTGGTCGGAGCGGTACAGCTTCGGGTCGCCCTTCAGCCGTACGCCGACGGACAGGCCCACGTCGCCGGCGTCCGTCGAGGGCGTCGCGCTGTGGGTGACGGCGAGGTAGAGGTACGTGCGCTGGTCGCCGAGTTCGGGGGTGTCCGGGTCGGAGGGGGACTCGATCTTGCCCTCTCGGGTCATCTCCTGGGCCATGACGGGGTAGAGCCACGGGTTGGTGTCCATCATGTGCTCGCGCGGCCGGCCCGCGGGCAGTTCCTGGGCGGGTGCGAGCGAGAACCGCATGGGGTCGTCGACCGTGTCGCACAGGTTGTTGTTCGAGGTGCAGGTCTCCAGCCGCGGCCGGCTGCCCTCGTACGTACCGGCGAAGGCCAGCGTCCGGTGGTTGGCGGCCTGGTAGACGCCGGTGCCGGCGACCGGGGTGCCTGTGGCGTCGACCTCGACGCGGTAGGCCCACTCGATGTCGGTCGTACGTCCCCAGCGGGCCATCAGCGCTGGGGAGTCGGTGCCGCCGTCCTCGTTGCTCCAGACAACTGTGTACTGGAGCACCTTGTGGCCCGGCGTCTGCGCGGGGAGGACCTCGTGGTAATCGAAGGCGGGGGTGTCCGTCGTGCTGCTCTGGAACTGATCGCCCAGGTCGGACAGGTTACGGCCGTAGAGCACGGGCGCGTTGCGCAGTACGAGCCCCATGTCGGTGTTCTCCCCGTACACCTGGACGGCGACAGCGCCGAGCTTGGCGACGGCAGCACCCCGTGGCGAGCGGTCCCCCGCGAAGCGGAACGTCAGCCGGTGCGGTGCCCGGCTGAGGTGGCCCAGCGAGAAGCTGCGGGAGATGGGCTGGTCGGAGGGGATCACCAGGTCGGTCGCGTAACGGCCGTCGACGTACGCCGACACCACGGCGGACTCGCTGCCCGCGGTCCCCCAAGACACCCCGGGCGCCTGGGATTCGAGCGTCACCACCGCCTCCCCCGACCGGCGCGCGACAAAGGAAACGGTCCGCTCCGGGCCGCCGCGCCGCACGGTGACGGTGGGCGAGTGCGTGGGCGGGTGTATGGGCGTGGGCGTCTGCGTCTGCGTCTGCGTGGGCCTGTACGTGTGCGTCGCAGTCACGGCGCCTGCGGGCGGAACGGTCAGGCCGAGCGTCGACCCGGCGAGCAGCGCCACCGCCACACAACTCCCCAGCCTGGCGGTGCCGGTACGGGGTCGTGATCTACGGGTGTCCTTCATGTCGAGTTCCTCTCAGCGGGTGTGGCGGGGTACCTGCTCGGCGCTGTGCGCTCCTGACGAAGGTGCAGCAGATCTGCGACCGCTGAGAGACGTCTACGGGGACCCTGGCTGAACTCCCCTGCTGAAATGGCCGCTTGCCGGACCGCAGCGGCTCCTGGTCGTCCGCTACCCGGGGCCACTGAGACGGAGGGCGTCCCTCATCCCGCCGAGCTTCGCGCTTGCCGAGGGGGTCCACTCCGTCGTCTGTTCCCCGAGACGGAGGGCATCCTCGATCTCGCTGAGCTTCGCGGAGGGCAGGACGGCTGCCCGCTCGGCCAGGTCGTCGGTGGACACGGTGGTCAGCCACGTACAAGGGGTAAAGCCCGGGCGCGGGAACGCGAACCGCAACACGCCTTCGAACGGCAGCCCTTCCCTGGCGCCCACGGGTATTTCGACGCCCAGACCGCTGATGTCGACGCCCGCCGGGGCGACGACCTGCATCGCCCGGATCGCGGACGCGTCGTCTTCCGACAGCAGTACGACCAACCGCCGCTCGTCGAAGTCGACCCACCAGACTTCGCCACGCCGCACATGTCCTCCTGACGCGCTGTGTAGCCGGAGACGGGTGCGGCCACCCTCGATCACGCGGTGGCAGCAGCGCACAGCGTAGACCCTGTGCGCCGACCGGTCCGGTGGTTGGGATCATACGAAGATCACGGACTACGGTGGGGCATTAGGATCCATTCATGATCGCTGACCTCCAGTGCGTGGTGTTGGACTGCCCCGATCCGGCGATACTCGCGCGGTTCTACCAGTCGCTGCTCGGTGGGACGGTTGATCAGCAGGATCGGCGATGGGCACTCGACGACGACTGGTCGACCCTGCACACGCCGTCCGGTCTCGTCCTCGCCTTCCAGCGGACTGCGGACTACCGGCCGCCGCTGTGGCCCGACCCGGCCCGTCCCCAGCAGTTCCATGTGGACTGCGGTGTTACGGATCTGGACCGCGCCCAGGAACAGGTGCTGGCCCAAGGGGCGACGGTCCTGGATCTCGGCTCCGAGGAACGGAGTTGGCGCGTCTATGCCGACCCTGCCGGGCATCCGTTCTGCCTGGTCCGGCACTGAGGACGCATCACCGGTGGCTGCGGTGCGCCGTCTCGGGCCCGACGACGCGCAGCAGGTCCAGGGCCTCGGCGCTCGGTGTGCCGGGCGGGGGCGTGAAGATCAGTAGCCGCTGGTCCTCGGCCGGGCTGACGAGCGCCTCGTAGTCGAAATCGATCAGCCCGACCGCCGGGTGCCGTACCCGCAGGTGGCTCTTCCGCCGGACGGCCACCTCATGGCGGTCCCACTTCGCTGCGAACTCGTCGCTGGCCTCCCGCAGCCGGGCGACGAGCGCCGCCGCCTCGGCGTCGCCGGGTCCGCGGCGCGCCACCGCCGTACGGAGGTCGGCGACGACCAGCCGGCCGCGAACCTCGTGTTCGTCCTCGGGGTACGCCTCGCGGACGAACGGGTCGGTGAACCACCGCCACACCACGTTCCGGTCGGGCTCCTCCACCGTGCACACACAGCCGAACAGCGCCTCGGCCACGGCGTTCTGGGCCAGCAGGTCGCCCAGGTCGCCGAGGATCTGCGCGGGCGTGCTCGTCAACTGGTCGAGGAGGTAGAGCAGTCCGGGACGCACATGGCTGCCGGCCCGGCGGCCCTCCGGCGGGCGGTGACCGGCCAGCACGAACAGGTGGTCGCGCTCGTCCTCGGTGAGCCGCAGCGCGCGGGCCAGGGCGCCGAGCATCTGTACGGACGGCTGCGGGCCGCGCGCCTGCTCCAGGCGTATCAGGTAGTCGGCGGACATCCCGGCCAACTGCGTCACCTCCTCGCGGCGGAGCCCGGGCGTCCGGCGCCGGGGCCCGGAGGCCAGCCCGACATCGTGCGGACGCAGCCGCTCCCGCGACCGGCGGAGGAAGTCGGCGAGTTCACGGCGGTTCAGTTCGGTCCGCATGGCGTCATTGTCCGACATCCCTCGTTGTCCGGCACCAACGGGCCGTGCCCGCCGGTGGACCCTGGGATCGCCGGTCCTAGGGAAAACGGTCCGCTCCTCATCCGGGCCGGGGCACAGCATCGTTGGCGGCGGAACACAGACACCCTCACTCTCCGCAGAAGGAAGAAGAACCATGCCTGTAGTGACTGTCGACGGCGCCCGCGTCCCCTACCGCCTGGAGGGCTCGGGGCCCGCCCTCGTGCTGGTGCACGGAACCGGCGCGGGGTCGGTGACCTGGGAGTCGTCCCTCGGACACTTCACCGGCCGGCACACCGTCGTCCTCCCGGACCTGTCCGGCAGCGACGCCGCCGAGGACGACGGGGGCGAGCTGACCGTCGAGCTGCTCGCCGCCCAACTGGCCGCCGTGGTCGAGGACCTGGGGCGCGGCCCGGTGGACGTCCTGGGCTACTCGCTGGGCGCGCCCGTGGTCGCCCTGCTCGCCGCGGAGCACCCGGAGCTGGTGCGCCGGCTCATCACCCTCTCCGGCTGGTGCGGCCCGGAGGACCCGTACATCCAGAACGGCCTCGCCGTCTGGCGCACGATGGCCGACAACCCGACGGCTTTCGCGCGCTACGCCATGGTGGCGGGCTTCGGCCGCCCCTACCTCAACTCCCTCGACCGCGAGGCCGTGGAGAAGCTGGCGACCCGCATGCAGCCGAGCGCGAACCTGCTCCGTCAGATCGACGCCGACCTGAAAATGGACATTCGCGCCGCGCTCCCCCGCATTCAGGCGAAGGCCCTGGTCATCGGATGCACGCTGGACGCGCTGATCCCCGTCGAGAACTCGCGTGAGCTCGCGGCGCGCATCCCGCACGGCCGCTTCGCCGAGCTGGAGAGCGGCCATGTGGCGCGGGACGAGCGGCCGGCCGAACTGGCCGAACTGGTCGAGGAGTTCCTCGACGAAGCCGCCTGACCGTGGACTTCGCGGGGCGTCCGTGCCGGTCTCGGGCGCCCTGGCGGTGCACACGAACACCCCGGGAGAGGCGATACCGAGAACGCTTGCCCGCCCGCCCGTCAGGAGCTTGCCTGTGCGGGCGGGCGGGCCTCGTTCTCGTTGCCGCGCGGCGGGTGGGAAGGCCCGGAGGCGTCGCCGAGTGTCCGCGCGATCGCCTCGGCCCGTCCACTTACCCCGAGCTTCCGGTATATCGCCTGCAAATTGTTCTTGACGGTACGTTCGGCGATCCCCAACTGGCGTGAGATCATTCGGTTCGACGCGCCGGTGATCAATATGTCCAGCACCTGACTTTCCCGGCGCGTCAATTGGACGACAGGTGCCGGCAGCCGCTTTTCCGGTTGTTTCTGAAGGCTTTCCGCGTTCGTGCTCCGGCCGGAACTCCCGGGTGGCTCGGGACTGCACGCACCGCGCTCGGCGAGGCTCCTGAGTAATTCGACTATCTCTCTGAGGCTGGAGATGATCTCATCGTCTCCGGCCCCCCGCGGCCCGTCTCGCGCCGGCCCCGGGTTGGTGGTCATGGCATCTGGTTTCCCCTCCCGCAATGCCTGGTTGAAGGCCCAGGAAGCGGCAGTGTGTGGCGTCTTCGACGAAGGAGCGGCACTCCGCTGAAGGCAGGTGCCAGTGGTCTACCCCTGCCGGGGTTCTCGAACCGCCGGGCGACCCCCGGACATCCTCCTTTTTTCTCGCCTCCCGCCTCCCGCCTTTCGCCGGGACGGCCCTTGTCCGGCGCTCACCGAAGCGGCTTCCCCCGCGCCTGGCCCGAAAGGCCCGGGGTACCGGCCCGAAGGGACCATGCTCCGGGCTGTTTCGCGTAAAGGGGGCTGGCAAGCAGAGCACCAACCGTGGTTTCCGTAACACGAGGAAGCGAGGGATTTCGGTGCCACAAGACGAAAAAGCGAAAACGGCCGAGCAACTGATCGCGGAACTCGACACCCGGCGTGCGGACCGTACGCCAGGTGCGGAGAGGATTCCGGACGGCCCGGAGGATCAAAGCCAGTCGCGCGCGCAGGACAACGCCCTGCTGGACCTGGCCCGGCGCGGCGAGCTGACGGCAGATCACCTGCGGCGCCTGGTGGTCGTCGAGGCACAGTGCCAGCGCGCCGAACTGGCCGCGTACGGGCTGATGACCGCGCGGTTCCCGCACCCCCGGGCCGTGGGGCTCTACCAGGAACTGATCCGGTTGGTGCACGGCGCGCAGCCGGCCCTGGCCGACTGCGCCGAGGCGCTGGGCCTGTCGCGGGACGGCCTGCGGACCGCGCCGCAGGCGTACCGGACCTATGCCTTCAACGGGATGCTGTCGTGGATCGCGCTCCAGGGCAGCCAGGCCGCCACGGCACTGGCCGTGCACTCCGACCTCGTTGTCTACCTGGGCGGTTGCGTGCAAGTGGTCCGGGCGGTCCGCGAGTCGGGCGTGCCGGCGCCGGAGGAGTTCCTGGCGTACTACGGGGCCGGTTGCACCCCGGAACTCCTCGGCCTTGCCCAGGAGGCCGTGGACGAGGGCCTGCGCCGCGGCGACGACTCCGGAACGGCCGTGCACATGGCGTGGCTGCTGGAGCAGAGCGTCGGAGATTTCTGGCGGGCCGCGGCCGGTACGGACACGGCCGCCGCCTGAGCGTCCGGGCGTCGTACGCGCCCTGCCGCCATCGTCCGGCGCCGTTCGGCCGAGGCCGGTTCATTCACCACACCCTTTCCCACCCACCACCGCCAGATCGGAGATCACCCATGTCCCCCACCAGCCACGAACAGACCCACGAACAGCCGTCCACCCGCCTCCCCAACCATGTCCGCGCGTGCAACGACGCCGACTGGGACTACCCCAGCGACGCCTCGCTGAGCGACCTGTTCGCCGAGCAGGCGGACCGTACCCCGCAGGCGGAGGCCGTCGCGTGGGACGACGGCCGGTGGACCTACGACGAACTGCGGCAGCGCGTCCAAGGAGCCGCCGCGCTGCTGCGTGAGCGCGGAGTCCGGAACGGCGACACCGTGGGCGTACTGCTGCCGCGCTCACCGGACTGGGTCGTCGCCGCGCTGGGCGTCCTGGCGGCCGGGGCGGTCTATCTGCCCCTGGACCCCGCCCACCCGGAGAGCCGGCTGCGCGGCATCCTCGAAGACGCCGACGTCCGGTGTCTCGTGACCGACGCCGACGGCCCGCCGCCGGCCGCCGATGACCGGACCCGCGTGACCACGGGCGAACTTAACCCCCGCACGGACGTCGACGGCCCTGACCCGCGAACAGCGGCCGCCCGGCGCGACGGGGGCGATCCCGCCTACGTGATCTTCACCTCGGGCTCCAGCGGCACCCCCAAGGGCGTGGTGTGCACCCACCGCGGCCCCGCACGCCTGGCGCTGGGCGCCGGCGACCTGCGGCTGCGGGCCGGGGACCGGCTGCTGGCCACCACCAACGCGACGTTCGACGTCTCCTGCTACGAGTTGTTCGCGCCGCTGCTGAGCGGCGCCTGTCTGGTGCTTCCCGACCCCGAGACGCTGCTGAGCACGGACGCGCTGGCCGAGTTGCTGCGCCGCCAGGGGATCACGGTGATGTGGCTGAGCGCCGGGCTGTTCCATCAACACGCCCAGGCCCAGCCGGAGATGTTCGCCGGTCTGCGCTGCCTGATCGCCGGGGGCGACGCGCTGAACCCCTCCGCCGTACGGGCCGTGCTGGAGCACGGCAGGCCCGGGCTGTTCCTCAACGGCTACGGCCCCACGGAGAACTCGGTCCTGTCCACCGTCCACCGCGTCACGAGCCTGTCGCCGCACGCGGATTCCGTCCCGATCGGCCTCCCGGTCACCGCATCGACGGCGTACGTGGTGCGCTCCGACGGGCGCCTGGCCGGGGTCGGCGAGCAGGGCGAACTGTGGGTCGGCGGCGACGGGGTGGCCCTGGGGTACCTGGGCGACGAGGAGAAGACCGCGCGGCAGTTCGTCCCCGATGTCTTCGGTGGCGACGAGCGGCGGCGGCTGTACCGGACCGGCGACATCGCCTGCTGGCGCAAGGACGGGGTACTGGAGTTCCGGGGGCGCCGCGACCGGCAGGTCAAGATCCGCGGCTATCGCGTCGAACTCGACGAGATCGAGGCGACGCTGGAGGCGCACCCCGAGGTCACCGAAGTCGCTGTGGACGTCGTGGGCGAGGACGCCGGGCAGCGGCTGGCCGCCGCGATCATCACCGACGGCGGCGCCGAGCCGGACGGCCTGGTGCGCCAGTTGCGCGACCACACCCGCGACCGGCTGCCGGCGCACATGGTGCCCGCACGGATCGTCGTGGCGGACGAACTGCCCCTGACCTCCAGCGGAAAGACCGACCGGGCGGCGCTGATGCGCCTGGTGGAGCAGCGCCACGCGACGCCCGGCGACGAGGGACGGGCCCCGCGGGGCGAGCAGGAGGAGAAGGTCGCCGGCGTGTGGAGGGGCGCTCTCGGCGTCGACCAGGTCAACCGGGACGACGACTTCTTCGCCCTCGGCGGCACCTCGCTGCGCGCGACCCAGGTGGCGGGAACCACCCGCCGGCTGTTCGGCATCAGCCCCTCCCACGGCGCCGACCTGGTCCGCACCCTGCTCGACAACCCCACCTTGAGGGACTTCACCCAGCGCGCCCGCCGGCTCAGCGACACGCCCTCCGCGGACAGCGGCGCCGGCGGAGCGGACCGTACGGGCGTGGACTTCGCCGCCGAGACGGCGTGGCCGCAAGGGCTGCGGTTCGACGCGCCGGCGGCCGGCGACCCGCTGCGCCCGCGCACCGTCCTGCTGACCGGTGCCACCGGGTTCCTCGGGGTGCACCTGATCGCCCAACTCCTGGACCGGGGCGTGCGGACGGTGTTCTGCCACGCACGGGCCCGTACGCCCGACGAGGCCCTCGCCCGGGTCACGGCCAGGATGCGGCGCTACGGCCTGGACCCGTCGGGCTACGAGGACCGGCTGGTCGCCCTCCCCGGCGACCTCGCCGCCCCGCACCTGGGGCTGGACGACGCGGCCTGGCTGCGGGTGGCCCGGGAGACGGACGTCATCGTGCACGCCGGTTCGCACGTCAACTTCGCCTACCCGTACGACGCGCTGGCGCCCGCGAACGTCGGCGGCACCCGTACCGTCCTCGAACTGGCGGCCACGGAGCGCACCAAGGCGGTGCACTACATCTCGACCATCGCCGTCATCGCCGGATTCGGAACGGCCGGAGTACGGCACGTGGGGGAGGACACCCCCCTCGACCACGCCGACCGCATCTCGCTGGGCTACCCCGAGACCAAGTGGGTCGCCGAGCACCTGATCGGCGAGGCCGCCGAGCGCGGGCTGCCGGTCACCATCCACCGCCCCTACGAGATCACCGGGACCGAGGACCGGGGCGTGTGGAACACCGACACGATGATGTGCGCGCTGTTCCGCACCATCGCCGAGACCGGAACCGCGCCGCGGATGGCGCTGCCGCTGGACTTCGTACCGGTGGACCACACCGCGGCCGTCATCACCCGGATCATCACCCACGACAAGCCCGACGGGCGGGTCTACCACGTCACCAATCCGCGCCCGGCGCTGCTGGACCTGGCGGTACGGCGGCTCCGCGCGATGGGCTACCCGGTGCGGGACCTGCCGTACGACGACTGGGTCGCGTCCGTCGACCGGCTGGCGGCCGACAACCCGGAACACCCGATGTCCCCCTACCTGCCGATGTTCATGGAGCCGGCACACGACTGGGCGTCGTCGGTCAAGGAGATGTACTGCGAGGGCACCTTCCCCGCGTTCGACCGGACCAACGTCGAAGAGGCGGTCGCGGGCAGCGGCCTGCGCTGCCCCCCGGTGGACGACGCGCTGCTGGACCTCTATCTGCGGTACCTGCGGGACAGCGGCTTCCTCCCGCCGCCGACCGCGTGACCGACACCGCGACCCCCAGCCCGTCCACGACACCGCGTCGAAGGAACGCGGCCACAACACCGCGTCCAAGGAACACAGAAAGGCCCGCCCCATGCGAATCGCCGTCATCGGCGCCGGAACCGCCGGACTGACCGCGGCCTGGCTCCTCACCCCCGACCACGACGTCACCGTCCACGAGGGCGCACCGCGCCCGGGCGGCGCCGTCCGCACCCACACCCTCGACACCGAGCGCGGCCCCGTATCCCTGGACCTCGGCGCGCAGCACCTGTCCCCCGGCGATTTCACGGCCCACCGGGCCCTGCGGCGCCTGGTCGGCATCGGCGAGGACGACGAGATGACCGTTCCCCTCACCATGACGGTCACCGCCGCCGGAGCAACAGCGCCCCTGCTGGTCACACCGGACGCCGCCCGTGACGCCGAAGCCGGGCGCACCCCGGTGACCGGTCCTGCCTGGGAGCGGATCGCCGCGTTCCTGGCCGCCACCGCGCAGGTGGGGCCCCTCGGCCCCGGCGCCACCGTCGCCGAAGCGGCGGTCGCGGCCGGAGTCGGTGAGGAGGTCCTCGACCGGATCCTGCTGCCCTGGCTCGCCTCGTACTCCGGCTGCCGAGTGGCGGAGGCGGCCGCGATGCCGGCCCGGTACGCCGCCGCCTGGGCACTGCGGACGCCGCCGGCCCGGCCCGAGGACGCGGCGCTGTGGACCAACGTCACAGGCGGCCTGCACACCCTGACCGCCCGTCTGTCAGACGCCCTCGGCGACCGCCTGCGGCTGTCCGACCCGGTTACGGAGGTCAGCGCGGGCGGTCCCGGCGGCTCGGCCCCACTGACCGTACGTACCACCGCCGGCACCGCGCACGAGTACGACCGGGTGGTCGTCGCCACCCCCGCCAAGGAGGCCGCCCGGATCCTGGCCACGGACCCCGTGCTCGCCGAACGGGCCGTCCTGCTGCGCCGGTTGCCGTACGAACCGGTGACCGTCGCCCTGCACCGCGACCCCCGGTACATGCCGGCGCATCGCCGTCACTGGTCCGCCGTCAACATCCACGCGCACGACGGTCGGGGCGAGACGACCTTCTGGTTCAGCACCGCCGGCGTGCCCGACGTCTTCAAGAGCTGGATCACCCACCGCGAGCAGCCGGTGGACGTCCTGCGGGTCGAGCGGTTCGACCACCTGGTGCTCACCGCCGACGCGGACGCCACCCGGCGCAAACTGCACGGCCTGCGTCTCAGCCCGCATCTGCGACTCGCCGGCAGCTACCTGTACGACATCGACAGTCAGGAGTCGGCCGTCCGCTCGGCGCTTCAGGCCGTGGAGGAGATCGACGCCTCGGGATCCCGGACGGCCCGCTTGCGCGCGGCCGTCCGGACGGAGGCGACGTCGTGACCGCCACCGTCCGGACGGGCGCCGACAGTGTCCGCCCGGCCCGGCATGTGGCCGACGGCGGCCACGGACTGCGCGGAGCGCTGACCGCCGAGGCGCG
>NZ_JTHL01000001.1:467016-479344 GCF_000818195.1 Streptomyces sp. 150FB
CGCCCGGGGCCGCCGGATCACCGACCTCGGCCTCGGCGACCCGGCGGCGCACGGGATACCCGCCCCCGCGGCCGTGGTCGCCGCACTGTCCGAACGGCTGGAGGACGCACGCGGCTACAGCGAGGAGGCCGGGCACCCGGCGGCCCGCGCCGCCGTCGCCGAGCACTTCCGTACCCGCCGGGGGCTGCCCGGGGTCGGACCGCAGGACGTGTGGCTGGGCAACGGCGTCTCGGAACTGGCCTTCCTGACCCTCCAGTCGCTGCTGGACCCCGGTGACGAGGTGCTCGTCCCCGACCCCGGGTACCCCATGTGGCCCGCGTACGCCGCCCTGTGCGGCGGC
Organism: Streptomyces sp. 150FB; assembly: GCF_000818195.1. GTDB lineage: Bacteria > Actinomycetota > Actinomycetes > Streptomycetales > Streptomycetaceae > Streptomyces. Next base: position 467,357 of record NZ_JTHL01000001.1, read on the forward strand.
ACGCCCGTGCCGTACCCGTGCCCCGAGGCCAACGGCTGGCGCCCGGACCTCGACGCCCTCGTCCGGCTGGCGAGCCCGCGCACCCGCGCGCTGGTCGTCGTCAACCCCGTCAACCCCACCGGAGCCGTCTGGCCGCCGGAGGTTCTCGGCGGACTGGCGGCGGTGGCCCGTCGCCGCGGACTCGTACTGTTCTCCGACGAGATCTACGACGGAATCCAGTACGTCCCCGGGCCGCACCCACCGCTGGCCGCGCTGGCACCGGACCTGCTGTGCCTCACCTTCGGCGGACTGTCGAAGCTCAGCCGGGTGCCGGGCCTGCGCGCGGGATGGATGGTCGCGTGCCGCCCGCCCGGCACCGCCCGGTCCTATCTCGACGCCCTGACCTCGCTGGCCGCGCTCCGGCTGAGCCCCAACACCGTCGGCCAGTACGCCATCCCGGCCGCCCTGTCCCCGGCCGCCCTGGACGACGCGGCGGCACTGACCGCCCCGGGCGGCGCGCTCCACGAAGCCCGCCGGGCGGCCCGTATCGCGATGGCAGACCAACCGGGCCTCCGCTGTGCCCCACTGGAAGGCGCCTTCTACGCCTTCCCACGCCTGGACCTCCCGGCCGGGGTCAGCGCCGACGACTTTGCCCTGCGCCTGCTGCGGACGAAATCCGTCCTGGCCATGCCGGGCTCACAGTTCGGCGCCGACGACCGCTCCCACGGCGCCCACCTGCGGCTGACCACCCTGGCCCCACCAGCCGAGACGACCACCGCCGTCGAACGCGTCGGAGAACTCCTGGCGGAACTGCGGGCGGAGAGAGGGTGAGGAGGTAGCGCGAGGCAAAGACAGCCCCTCCCGGTCCAGAGCCTGGGAGGGACGTCGACGACCACGCGGAAGGCCGGATGACAGAACCATGCGACGGGCCCACCGGACACTTGCCGGGGGCCCGTACCCGTCGTCGGCTCGCTGTTGGACCAACGCAGTCGACCTGCGGTCCATCCGGATCCCTCCGTCGCCACCTGGTGAACGGGACCCTGCCCCCGGACCGCACCACGCTCCTGTGCGTTCGCCCCGACCCGCTCGGCGGCGGCCCCCAGCATCCTCTCCGACGCCCACGCGGCGGTGGCGCGGCTGTCGGAGGACAGCCGCAGCCTGCCCGCCGAGTCGGCCTACCACTACGGGACCTTCTTCGACCTGTTCGGCGTGGGCGAAGAGTGCAAGCCGTTTCCGATCCTGGACGACTCCCGCTTCCCGCACCGTCGGGAGACGCTCCACAGCGGTCAGGAGACCGTCCCGGTCGCCGACCGGGGCTGCTCCTCCAGTTGTTCCTGCGCACGCCGGTGACCCGCCGAGTCCCGGGGTCCGACCGCCGGTCACGCGGCATGCCGGCGGGGCGGGGCCCGGTCGGGCAGCACCCGGAAACGGTCGCCCGCCGGGCAGATCTAGATTCGGGACTTGCGCAGCGAGTGCCACACCGCCCCGGACAGCGCCAGCGTGGAACGCGGCACCGAGAGGTGTTCGTGCTCTCGGTACAGCCGCCAGTTGTGCTCCACCAGCGCCAGCTTGTTCGAGGACAGCGACCCCGCCCGGCCTGCCCTGTAGACCGCCAGCGGTTCCCGCAGACCCCGGGCGGGGTGCCCGTCCCTCATGATCGAGAGCCACAGCGCGTAGTCCTGCCGTTTCGGCATGTCCGGCATCAGCCTCGTGCCCAGCACCGTCCGGGAGTACATGGCGGTCAGGGCCCCGATGTGGTCCTGCACCAGCATGTCGCGGTACGTCACGCGCTCCCGTGCCGTGACCACCCGGCCGTTCGGCGTGAAGTCGCGGGCTTCGCCCGTGTAGTCGCCGTCGACCTTGTAGTAGGAGGTGAACGTCAGTGGGGCATCGCCTCCGGCGGCGAACGCGAGCTGCCGCTCCAGTTTTCCGGGGAGCCACATGTCGTCGCTGTCCAGGAACCCCACGTACTCCCCCCGTGCCCGCGCCAGGGCGAGGTTGCGGGCCCTGGCCGCGCCGCCCTGCTCGGGCGCCGCCTGCGGGAGCACACGCCCGTCCTGGCGGGCCAGATCCCGCAACAGGTCCATGGAGTCGTCGGTGGACGCGTCGTCGGTGACCAGCAGCTCCACATCCGTGTGGGTCTGCGCGAGCACGGAGCGCACCGACGCGCCGAGAGTGGCGGCCGAGTTGTATACCGGCATCACCACAGAAACCAGGGGCACAGCAGCGCTCCTTACCCAGATGGGAGTCGTCACGGACGTTGTCGTCGCCGGCCAAGGCTACGTCGGGCTGCCGCTCGCCGTTCGCGCCGCCGAGGCGGGCCATCACCCCGTCGGCCACGACGTGGACCCACACCGTGCCGCCTGACGCGCGTTGCGGAAGTTCGAGCAGGGACCCGGCCAACAGGGCCGGGACCGGTCGGCGAACGCCGGTAGGCGTCACGCAGCAGGTCGCTTCTCGTCGAGTTGTGTCTGATCCCGTCGTAGACCCAAACCGTGGCGTGGCCCGCCTTCGGAGCCTTCAGCCGGTCCAGCGGCTCTGTCGACGAACAAGCCGGCCGGCGAAGCGTCCTGAGGTACGAGTCGTAGATGGTGGTCGACCCCAGGTCGGCGTAGCGCTCGGCAGTGGAAGCGGCTTCGGCAGTGGTACGCGGCATCTGGTTCCTTTCGTGTTCCATGACGTCCGAGGCTCGGAACGCCGGCCCTGAAGTCGGACGACCGGAACCCGTGTCGATGAAAGTCACCTGTCCGACCGTGTCTCCGTGGCCGATGCTTCCCGTGGCGACCCAAGGCTGGTCGGCGCCGCGGCGCCCCGTGCTTGTGGGAGCGGGGTGCGGCGGCTGAAGGCCCGGGTGAGCGGCTGTTCGAAGTACCGGTGGACCGTCCAGGCGGTTCCCATCGAGAGAACGATGAGTCCCAGGACCAGGAGCAGCCCGGCACCTGGGGTGAAAGTGCTTTCGGTTCCCAGGAGTTGGCGGGCGATCAGCAGAAGGGGGAAGTGGATGATGTAGAGGGCGTAGGAGGAGTCCCCGAGGGCGACCATGGCGGGCCGAGCCAGCACCCCGGAGCGGTTTTCGGTGTCCTTGAGAGTCAGGTGCGCGATGACCAGGGCCATGGGTGCGGCCGTCATCGTTCCGAGCGCGTACTGGCTGGGCAGCAGCGGCACCGCGGCCAGGGCGGCGAGGGGCGGAAGGCACAACCAAGCGCGGGTGGGGCGAGGCAGGCCACCGGTCTGGAGAAGGCGAGCGGTGACGATTCCCAGGACGAATTCGGGCAGCCGCACCGGGGGCAGGACGTAGATGAACCATAGGCTGTTCTCGTTGATGGGTAGCCAGTCGTACAGCACAGGTCCCGTGATCACGGAGGACACCAGCGGCAATACCAGGATCAGCAGCACCACTGCCGCCCACGCCGGGCGCAGTTGATGTACGGGAATCTTGCGGGCCAGGACCAGCAGGGCAGGGAAGAGGGCGTAGAAGAACGCCTCGCAGGAGATCGACCAGGCGGGCGTGTTGAAGCTGAAGAACACATCGGCATCCGGCACCCAGTTCTGCACCAGCAGCAGGTTGGCCAGGCCGGCGCCCGGGCTGTCACCGGTCGGCATGATCAGCGGTGGATCCGCCGTGGCGAGGGCGAAGAACCCCACAGCGAGGGTCCAGCCGAGGACATGGTTGGGAAAGATCTTCCAGAAGCGACGCCGATAGAACTCCCGTGGCCGGTCGCCGGGCCGGTGGGCCCACGTCATGACAAAACCCGAGAGGACGAAGAAGCCCGTCACCGCGCTCGTCGCAAGAGGCTCGGTGACCGAGAGCACTCCCCGCACCGGGCCCGTGAAGACACCTGAGACATAGGCCATGTGGCATACGGTCACCGCCATGGCGAGCGGGAAGCGGATGCCCGTCAGCGACGGCAGACGCGGCACGGGTGTCAGGACATTCACGTCGCTGTGCTCCTCAGCACTTGACCACACACACGCCCCTTCAGGCACATGGAGCGCAACGGCGCTCACCGAGAAGATCACCAAACCCGGCGCTGTCGCGGAACGGCGTGCGGGAGCGTTCCGGCGCGCTCACGCACCCCCGCGACGAATACAGGCCTCCACTCCGCACGATCGGATGGTTTCGACGTCGATATCCGTTGGCGGCCGTTCGTTGGGTTACGAGCACAACACCCTCGTCCAGACGGACACCGCCCGGATGGCCGGCGCGGATCGCACCGCGCTCCATCGGTGCGTACGCGACTACCGCCACATGGTTCGCGCCGATTACGACTATCACCTGCAAGCCGAGCGCCATACCCGCCCCGACCTCACCAGCCCAGCCGAACGCGGCCTGCGGTCGGCCCACTTCGCCCTCGCCTGACATACGCGAGAACCCGCGCCCCCCGGCCGGCGCGGACCGCCGGCTTGACTGCAGGTCGGGTACGAAGGTGGAGTGGTCGGTGTAGAGGGTGAGGGTGCCCGGGGTGGTGCCGTCCCAGCCGAGGCCGCCGGGGTCGTAGCGGTCGCTGACCGTGGACCACCAGAGGTTCGAGGTCATGATGTGGCCGACCTCGCTGAGATAGGCCGCCATCGCTGAATCGTGCCTGCCGGGCCCGAGGGCTTGCGCGCGTAGCCGCTGGAACGTTGCCTCATTCGCGTCGATCAGAGCGCACAGCCGGTTCATCTCGCCCTCGGTGTCGAGTTCCTCGTGTTCCTTGAGGTAGTGCACGAGGTTCACCGGGTCGCCCATCGCTGCTTCCCGCCGATAAGAGACGACATCGTTGAGGAGGGTGTAGCCGTCGACGGCGGTGTCGTGCAGGGCCGGCACGTCGGCGTTGTGGAAGTCTTCCTCCGACAGGCGCAGTTCGGCGTGGGCGGCTTCGGCGAAGCCGGACAGCCGGCGCACTCCCAGGCTGCTGCGCCGTTGGGTCAGGTAGTCCTTGTAGCCGGTGCAGCCGACTTCCCGCCACTGCTCCAGTTCCGTGGTGAAGCCGTAGGCGAAGTCTTCCATTGAGGCGACAAACCGTTCCCAGGCGGGGCGTTGCATGCGGTGACGCAGCCGGCGGAACTCGGCGGTCAAGGGGGTGGCGCCGTCCTGCCGGCCCAGCAGGTCCTGCATGGTCCGGGAGAACACGCCGCGGGTGGCGAACGAGCTGCCGCCGAGCGCACCCCGGTCGACGAGGCCGTTCTCGATCCCGATGAGGTAGTTCATGACCTTGCAGCACACCAGGGCCAGGTCGTAGTCGGAGTGGGGGATGCTGAAGGCGATCAGGAGTGCCCCGTCGGCGTTGTGACTGATCTTTTCGTGGTCACCGTCGTACGCGAAGCCGAGGTGCTCGTGCGCCCATGCCGTGGTCTCTCTCAGCAGCCGGTCGCTGCCGGGGTGGAGTGCCCGGGGCAGAGTGTGAGCGAGTCTGGGCAGATGCACGCCTTGGGGGAAATCCTCGCCGGACATCGAAAGCGTGCCGGGATATGTGTGCATGGGGACGGGTGGTTCGGGACCTCGGGGTGCGTCGCGGGCCGCGAGCGGACTGCGCGGAACGGCAGACGCGGATCTGGCCGTGCCGGCCGTCCAGCGGCGCGAGAGCAACGTACGGGAGGGGGGACGGTGTCGGGTGAGGTGGCCCAGGGCGCGCAGGACGCAGATGTCTGCCAGGACGGGGTGCACCGAGCCGTCCGCGCCGACCCGTTCCTCCAGCCGACGCCGCAGCCGCGCCGCCGCCACCGCGCCCCCTGCCGCCCGCTCGCGTAAGTCACCCGGCACGGAACCAACGACGGGCATTACCGGGCGACTTGGTTGCAAGATCACGGTCCCAGGCTCCTCCCGACGGTTGGCGAACAGGCCGGTATGGGGCACGGGCACCCGATCCAGTGAAAGAAGTCGGACTGTCCACCGGAAGCGGTGGCGACGATCAGCGGGGCGAACTCGTCGATCCCCCCGGGCGCCGGGCTGCAGCCGGCTCGCTGTTCCCAGGCCATGCCGTATGAGCGGGTTCGATCGATAATTGATGGGGAAGGTCGCCGTGCGGCGACCCTGGTCAATCTGGCAGCCCGTCAGACAGGTCGGCAAGAGGTCGGCATCAGCGCCGCCGGCACCCGCTTCCAACCGCCGGGGACCGCCAAGATCGAACAACGGGCTCGTTGGGTCTGACCTGCGAGTATGCCGGTCAGGGACGTGCCTGCTAACTTAGGTAGGAGAAGCACATGAAGATGCTCATCAATGTGCCGGAGACCGTGGTCGCGGATGCTCTGCGAGGGATGGCGGCAGCGCACCCCGAGCTCACCGTCGACGTGGAGAACCGGGTGGTCGTGCGGCGGGACGCGCCGGTCGCCGGGAAGGTCGGGATCGTCTCCGGGGGCGGTTCGGGGCACGAGCCGCTGCACGGCGGGTTCGTCGGTCCTGGCATGCTTTCGGCCGCCTGTCCCGGCGAGGTGTTCACCAGTCCGGTGCCGGACCAGATGGTACGGGCGGCCGCGGCCGTGGACAGTGGCGCCGGCGTGCTTTTCATCGTGAAGAACTACACCGGTGACGTCCTGAATTTCGACATGGCGGCCGAGCTGGCCGAGGACGAGGGCATTCAGATCGCGAAAGTCCTGGTCAACGACGATGTGGCGGTGACGGACAGCCTCTTCACCGCGGGCCGGCGCGGTACCGGGGCGACCCTGTTCGTGGAGAAGCTCGCCGGGGCCGCCGCCGAGGAGGGGGCGTCTCTGGAGCGGGTGGAGGCGATCGCCCGGCATGTGAACGAGAACGCGCGCAGTTTCGGTGTGGCGCTGACCGCCGTGAGTACGCCGTCCAAGGGCAGCCCCACCTTCGACCTGCCCGAAGGTGAGCTGGAGCTGGGCATCGGCATCCACGGTGAGCCGGGTCGGGAGCGACGCGCCATGATGACGTCCCGGGAGATCGCGGACTTCGCCGTGGACGCGGTGCTCGACGATCTGCGGCCCTCGGGGCCCGTGCTGGCGCTGGTGAACGGCATGGGCGGGACGCCGCTGCTGGAGTTGTACGGGTTCAACGCCGAGGTGCACCGGGTGCTGGGCGAACGGGGCGTACCGGTGGCCCGTACGCTCGTCGGGAACTATGTGACCTCGCTCGACATGGCGGGCTGCTCAGTGACTCTCTGCCAGGCCGACGAGGAGCTGCTGCGGCTGTGGGACGCGCCGGTGGAGACCGCCGGGCTGCGCTGGGGCCGTTGAAATCCCAGGTCAGGGCCCACAGGTCACGACAGAGCCGGCAAGGAGATCCACGTGCCTGATCAGGATGCGGAACAGACGCTCGACACCGATTTCTTCCGCCGCTGGCTGACAGCGGTGGCGGCCTCGGTGGAGCGCGAGGCCGACCGTCTCACCGAGCTGGACTCGGCGATCGGCGACGCCGACCACGGCTCCAACCTGCGGCGCGGGTTCCGTGCCGTCACCGGCGTGCTGGAGCGGGATGAGGCCGCCACTCCGGCGGCGGTGCTGACGCTCGCGGGCCGCCAGCTCATCTCCACGGTGGGCGGTGCGTCGGGGCCGCTGTACGGGACGCTCCTGCGCCGTACGGGCAAGGCGCTCGGGGACGGCGACGAGGTCAGCCGGGCGCTGCTGGCCGAGGCGCTGGGTGCCGGGGTCGCCGCCGTGGCGCAGCTCGGCGGGGCGAAGGCCGGGGACAAGACCATGCTGGACGCGCTGGAGCCCGCGGTCACGGCGCTCGGTACGTCGTTCGCGGCGGCGGCCGAGGCGGCGGAGCAGGGCGCGCTGGCGACCGTACCGCTCCAGGCCCGCAAGGGCAGGGCGAGCTATCTGGGGGCGCGCAGCGTCGGGCACCAGGATCCCGGCGCGACCTCCTCCGCCCTGATCATCGCGGCGCTCGCCGACACGGCGGGCGGATCGGCGGGCGGGACGAAGGAAGGGACGGTGGACGCATGAGCGTGGACAGGCCTGTGGGCATCGTGCTCGTGTCGCACAGCGGACCGGTCGCCGCGGCCGTGGCCGAGCTGGCCAAGGGGCTCGCGGGCGGCGGGACCCTCGCACCGGTGGCCGGGGCGGGCGGCACCCCCGACGGGGACCTCGGCACCAGCTCGGAGCTGATATCGGCCGCCGCCGCCGAGGTGGACCGGGGCTCCGGGGTCGCGCTGCTGGTCGATCTGGGCAGCGCGGTGCTGACGGTGAAGGCGATGCTTGCCGAGGGCGACGAACTCCCGGACGGCGCCCGGCTGGTGGACGCGCCCTTCGTGGAGGGCGCGGTGGCCGCCCTGGTCACGGCCTCCGCGGGAGGAGATCTGGACGCGGTGCAGGCGGCGGCCTCGGAGGCGTACGACTACCGCAAGGTGTGAGATCCGCGCGACGGGCCGGCCGGCACCGGTCCGTCGCGCGCGCCCGTACCCCACGCGCGCGGCCAGGAATCCGGCTTCCCGGAAAACGGCGCATAGTCGCCGTGATCAATGCTCTGGCCACGGCGATACTGGCTGTCACATTTCAGTGACGGTACAGAGCGGCGGAGCACACATGGCGCATACGGCGAGCGAACAGAGCGGTACGCCGGACCAGGACGACCCGGGACCCGCCGACCGCCATGCCGTGGTCATCGGGGGGAGCGTCGCCGGGCTGTTGGCGGCCCACATACTCCTCGCCCACTACGACCGCGTGACGATAGTCGAGCGCGACCGCTTTCCCGACGGGCCCGAGCCGCGCGCGGGCGTCCCCCAGAGCCGGCACACGCACCTCCTGCTGGAGGGCGGTCAGCGCGCGCTGGAGGAGCTGCTCCCCGGGATAGGGGCCGAGCTGGACGAGCACGGCGCTCCCCGGATCGGGATGCCGGCCGACATCGTCTACTGGGAGGGCGGCCGCTGGTACCGGCGCACCGCCGCCAGTACGCATCTGCAGACCGGCACCCGGCCGCTGCTCGAATGGCTGGTGCGCCGCCGCGTACTGGCGGATCCGCGCCTGGTGACGGTGCAGGGTACGGAGGTCGTCGGGCTTCTCGGAAACAGCGGCCGCGTCGAGGGCATACGGCTGCGCGAGCGCGGCTCAGCGACCCACCAGGAGATACGCGAGCTCGCCGCCGGCCTGGTCGTCGACGCCTCGGGGCGCGGCTCCCGTGCCCCCGAGTGGCTGACCGGCATCGGCGCCGAGCCCGCCAAGGAGGAGACGGTGGACGCCGGACTCGCCTACTCCACCTGTCTCTTCAGCGCCGGTGAGCAGGCGCCCGAGGAGAACACCCGCGCCTACTTCTTCGTCACCGACCCCGAACAGACCGACGGAGCCGTCGCCGTGCCCACCGAGGACGGCAGGTACCTCGTCACGCTCTCCGCGCTGCGCGGCTCCGAGCCTCCGTCGGACGAGGCCGGCTTCCTCGCCTTCGCGAGCCGTCTCCCCCACCCTGTCCTGCACGAGTGGCTGCTGAAGGCGACGGCCCGGTCGCCGGTGCACGCCTTCCGCGCCACGTCCAACGTCCGCCGCAGGTACGACCGTCCCGGCAACCGCCCGCCGAACTTCCTCGCCGTCGGCGACGCGCTGTGCTCCTTCAACCCGGTGTACGCGCAGGGCGTGTCCGTCGCCTCCTTCGCCGCCCTGGCGCTGCGCGACACGCTCGGCAGGGCGGGCGCGGCCGGGGACCGGGGGCGCGCTCCGGTCACCGACGGCGCGCAGCGCGCCGTGTTCAAGGCCTCGCGGCAGGCGTGGGACATCTCGTCGGGGGCCGACAAGGAGATGCCGGGCGCGACCGGCGACGCCGTCGGCGGCGGCAGCGTGGCCGACAGGGCAGCGGCCTGGTACCTCACGCGGGTGCAGCAGCGCGCCACGGGTGATCCGGTCGTCGGGAACGCCTTCCGCTCCGTCCTGACCCTGACCGCCCCGATCACCTCGCTGTTCGCGCCACGGGTCGCGCGCGCCGTGCTGTTCGGCCCGGTCCGCCCCTCCCCCGCCGAGCCGCCGATGCGCCCGGAGTGAGCGGGGCACCGCCGCGGCGGCCGGTCTCCATGGCCCCGGGAGCTTTCTCGCCTTGCTGATCCGCTCCGGCGGGCCCAGGCTCGGCCTATGGAACTCGATCACCCGCAGAGGCCGGAACCGGCGGCGGACCCCGGCGGCGCGCCGCTGCGCTGTCTGGTGACCGGCGCGACGGGCTACATCGGCGGGCGCCTGGTACCCGAGCTGCTGGAGGCCGGCCACCGGGTGCGCGCCCTGGCCCGGTCGCCCGAGAGGCTGCGGGACCACCCCTGGGCGGGCGACGCCGAGATCGTACGGGGTGATGTCACCGACGCCGAGTCGGTCGGAGCGGCGCTGCGGGGCATCGACGTCGCGTACTACCTGGTGCACGCGCTGGGCGGCGGGCACGACTTCGCGGCCACCGACCGGCGCGCCGCCCGCGTCTTCGCCGAGCAGGCGAAGGCGGCGGGCGTGCGGCGCGTCATCCTGCTCGGCGCGCTGACCCCGGCCGGAGTACCGGAGCGCGAACTGTCGGCGCATCTGCGCTCCCGCACCGAAGTGGCCCACATCCTGCTGGACTCCGGCGTGCCGACCGCGGTGCTGCGGGCCGCGGTCATCATCGGCTCCGGCTCGGCCTCGTTCGAGATGCTGCGCTATCTCACCGAGCGGCTGCCGGTCATGGTGACGCCGAGCTGGGTACGTACGCGCATCCAGCCGATCGCCGTACGGGACGTGCTGCGCCTCCTCGTCGGCTGTGCGCGGCTGCCCGCCGACGTGAACCGGGCCTTCGACATCGGCGGGCCCGACGTCCTGACGTACCAGGACATGATGCGGCGCTACGCGAAGGTGGCCGGTCTGCCCCGGCGGCTGATCCTGCCGCTGCCCGTGCTCACCCCGGGTCTCTCCAGCCACTGGGTCGGGCTGGTGACGCCGGTCCCCGCTTCGATCGCCAAGCCGCTCACCGAGTCGCTGCGCCATGAGGTCGTCTGCCGCGAGCACGACCTCGCGCGTTACGTGCCCGATCCGCCCGAGGGGCCCGTCCCCTTCGAGCGGGCGGTGTCCCTGGCGCTGCGGCGCGTCCAGGAGGCGTCCGTCGCCACGCGCTGGTCCAACGCCTCGGTGGCGGGCGCCCCCAGCGATCCGCTGCCGACCGACCCCGACTGGGCGGGCGGCAGCCTGTACACGGACCACCGCGGCGCGGTCGTGGACGCCTCGCAGGGAGCGCTCTGGCGGGTCATCGAGGGCATCGGCGGTGACAACGGCTGGTACTCCTTCCCGCTGGCCTGGGCGGTGCGCGGCCGGCTCGACCGGTTCGTCGGCGGCGTGGGGCTGCGCCGGGGCCGGCGGGACGCGCAGCGGCTGCGGGTGGGTGACTCGCTGGACTTCTGGCGGGTGGAGGAGATCGAGCCGGGCAGGCTGCTGCGGCTGCGCGCCGAGATGCGGCTGCCGGGGCTCGCGTGGCTGGAGCTGCGGGCCGAACCCCTCCCGGCGCGGGAGGGGAACGAAGGGGATGACGGGGGCGCGGCCGGTGGCGGTGGGGAGCGGGCCGTGTTCCGCCAGCGGGCGCTGTTCCATCCGCAGGGCCTGCTCGGGCATCTCTACTGGTGGAGCGTCTGGCCGTTCCACGGCATGGTGTTCGGCGGGATGGCCCGGAACATCGCCCAGGCCGCGGGGAGGGCGGGCCGCCCCGCGGGAGGAGTCGCCGGATCAACCGGATCGCCCGGATCCTCCGGACCGGCAGGGCCCCCCGGCGAGCGCGCGCCCGCCTGATAACTTCTACACGTAACTTCTACACAACTGTAGATACAAACGGCCGTCCGGCCTTCGCGGCAGGGACGGCTCTGTGACCGATGGAGTGACTCATGGCCCTGTGGGACCGGTTCAAGGAATCAGCGGCGACGATGCAGACCCAGCTCAACGCGAAGAAGAACGACCTCAAGTCCGGCGCCTTCCGCGACGCCTCCATGGCCATGTGCGCCCTGGTAGCAGCCGCCGACGGCACCGTCGACCCCACCGAACGCCAACGCGTCGCCCAACTCATCTCCACCAACGACGTCCTCAACAACTTCCCCGCGGCCGACCTCCAACGCCGCTTCGACGACGCACTGAACAAACTCGCCGCCG
>NZ_JTHL01000001.1:481633-490899 GCF_000818195.1 Streptomyces sp. 150FB
CGGCGCCGAACTGGCGCGCTACGACCTGAGTGAGGACGCGGCCACCGAGACCGCCATGGTCTTCGGTGAGCTGTACCGCAACGGCGCGGAGTGGAAATTCCGCGCGGTCGGGCAGGGTTACGCCAGCGGGCTGACCGGGATCGCAACCGACTTCGGCGTCGGAGTCTGACCTCAGGGTCGGACACCGAGGCCGGCACATCAGGGGCACAGGGCGTGGGGCGCGCGTCCTGTGCCCCGCCGCTTTCCCGCTCGGCCCCCGGTCGGCCCCGCTCAGCCCCCGGCGATCAACTCGGCGACCGCGTCCACGCCTTCCCTCGTACCGACCACCACAAGCGTGTCCCCGAGGGCGAAGCGGAACGCGGGTGACGGCGAGGGGAAGGCGTCGGTCCTGCGCAGTACGGCGACGATCGAGGCGCCCGTACGGGTACGCGCCTGGGTCGCGCCGAGCGTCCTGCCCACGTACGGCGAGCGCCTGCCGACCGGGATGTGCTCGGTGACGAGGTCGATCTCCAGGTGCTGGCGCAGGTGGGCGACGGGGTCGGGTGTCAGGAGTTCGGACAGCGCCGTCGCCTCGTGCGGGCTGAGCGCGGTGGCGTCCTTGCAGGCGTCGTCGTCCTCCGGGTCGTGGAACGAGAGGATGCGCCGGCCGTCCTGGTGCACGACGACGGAGAGATGGCGGCCCGCTTCGGTGGTCAGGTCGTAGCGCGTACCGACCCCTGGCAGGGCGGTCTTGCTGACATGAGCTGTCGGCTCCATGAGTAACGCTCCACACGGCCGTGTTGTGTCGGGCCCCCATCATCCGCCATCGGGCCGCACGGGGTTGCCCGCCGCCGCGCGGGGATCGTACGGACGCCATGTCGGCGCCGTGCGGGCGGCGTGTCGGCCGCGTGTCGGCGCCGGCTGCCAGCCTGGCTCGCATGACAGAACACACAGCGGGGCGGCCCGAGAACAGCGCGGCACCCCGGGCACTTCCGGTCCGGACCATCGAGGTCACGGACGTCGTACGGCTCACCCCGCGCATGGCGCGGATCACCTTCGGCGGGCCCGATCTCGCCGATTTCGCCCTGGCGGGACCCGACCAGCAGGTGAAGCTGTACTTCCCGAAGCCGGGCCGGCGCGTCCCGGTGCTGCCCGGTCCCGCCGACGACGGCGACGGCGACGGCGACGGCGACGGCGATGTGATGTGATGCGGTGGTACGCGGCGTTCCAGGCGATCCCCGAGGACGAGCGGCCCTGGACGCGTAGTTACACGGTGCGGGCGCACGACCCGCTGCGCGGCACGGTCGACGTCGACTTCGTGCTGCACCGCGACGCGGGCCCGGCGACCAGGTGGGCGCTCTCGGCGGCGCCCGGCGATGTGCTGGGCATGTTCGGTCCGTCCGCGTACTTCGCCACGCCCGTGCCGCTGGGGACGACCGACTGGATGCTGCTCGCCGGCGACGAGTCCGCGCTGCCCGCGATCGGCACGATTGTCGAGGCGCTGCCGCCGGGGGCGAGGGCCGTGGCGTACGTGGAGGTCGCGGACGCGGCCGAGGAACAGCGGTTCACGACGGCGGGCGATGTGAGCGTGCGCTGGCTGCACCGGGACGGCGCCCCTGCGGGGCACGGGCCGCTGGTGGAGGCGGTGCGGGGCGCCGTGTTCCCCGGAGGTTCGGGGTACGCGTGGCTCGGCGGCGGGGCGAGCGCGGTCAGGGCGCTGCGGCGGCATCTCGTCGGTGAACGGGGGCTCGACAAGAGGTCGGTGGACTTCACCGGCTACTGGCGGCTCAGCCTGACGCAGGACGACGATCCGACCGAGGCGGACCTCGCCGAGGCGCGGGAGCGGCTGGCCGGCGGGTGAGGTCGCTCCGGAGGCGGAACGGCTGAGGTCCTTGGCGCGGGCCCGCTGATTGTTCAACAATGCGGGGGCGGGCATAGGGTCGCGCCAACGCGTCCGGGCCCGAACCGGGCGGACAGCCCGCCCAGGGAGAAGGGTCAGCATGACTGCGGAGACCGGCCGAGCACTGTCCGAACTCATCGCTGACCGGGCGCTGTTGGGCCGTACCGGCACGGCCGAGCGGGTCGCCGACATCCTGCGTGAACGCATCGCGCGCGGTTTCTTCCCGCCGGGCAGCCGGCTCTCCGAGGAGCGCATCGGTAACGCGCTCTCCATCTCCCGTAACACACTCCGCGAGGCGTTCCGGCTGCTCACCCATGAGCGGCTGGTCGTGCACAGGCTGAACAGGGGCGCGTTCGTCCGGGTACTGACCGCCGACGACATCGGCGACATCTACCGCGTACGGCTCCTCGTGGAGTGTGCCGCCGTCCGGGACCTCGGCGAGCCGGGCGGGCCGCCGTACGCGCTGGAAGCGGTGGCGGCCGCCGTCGCCGACGGGGAGGAGGCGGCGGCGCGGGACGACTGGGCGCTGTGCGGCACCGCCGACATCCATTTCCACCAGGCGCTCGCCGGGCTCGCGGGCAGTGAGCGGCTCGACGACCTGATGCGCGGTGTGCTGGCGGAGCTGCGGCTCGCCTTCCATGTGATGGGCGATCCACGGCGATTCCACGAACCGTATCTGTCGCGCAACCGCGACATCCTGACCGCGCTGGAGTCGGCGGACGCGGCAGGGGCCGAGCGGCTGCTCGGGTTCTATCTGGAGGATTCCAGAAGGCAGTTGATAGAGGCGTATCCCGCGCACGCGGCGCGCACCGGCGACTGAGGACCGGCCGGAGGGCCCGGCCCGGGAGTGCCCGCCCGGTGCGTTTCGCTCGGATCGGGATGGCGCACACCCTTGTCGGATCGTTGAACAATCCTCTAACCTCCGTGCAACTCGCTTCACACCTCCGCTGAGGCGTCCTCGTACGGAAGGCCGAGAGCACATGATTGTTCTGCTCGGCGTCCTCGTGGTGATCCTCGGATTCGCCACACGACGCAATCCGCTACTGGTCGTCGGTGTCGCCGGGATCGTCACCGGACTGCTGGGCCATCTCTCGCCGGTCGACATCCTGCGGACCTTCGGTGAGAGCTTCGCCTCCAGCCGTTCGGTGACGATCTTCGCCATCACCCTGCCCGTCATCGGCCTGCTGGAGCGTTACGGGCTCCAGCAGCAGGCCAGGACCCTGATCGGCAAGCTGGGCAAGCTCACCACCGGGCGTTTCCTCGCGATCTACCTGCTCCTGCGCCAACTCACCGCCGCCGTGGGCCTCCAGACGATCGGCGGGCCCGCGCAGAGCGTGCGCCCGATCGTCGCGCCGATGGCGGAGGCGGCGGCCGAGCGTACGAACTCCGGCCGGCCGCTGCCGGAGAAGATAAGCGAGAAGGTCCGCTCGCACGCGGCGGGCGTCGACAACGTCGGCGTCTTCTTCGGCGAGGACTGCTTCCTCGCCATCGGCTCCATCCTGCTGATCACCGGTTTCGTCAACACCACTTACCACACCCACCTGGAGCCGCTCCAGCTCGCGCTGTGGGCGATACCGAGCGCCGTGTGCGCGTTCTTCGTACACGGCTCCCGGCTCCTGTACTTCGACCGCAGGCTGGAACACGACCTGCTCGTCGATGTCGCGCCCGCCGTGGGTACCGAGGCCGGAGGGGCAGCCAAGTGATCAAGTCCGAGTGGTTCTACTGGCTGGTCGGCGCCGTGTTCCTGGTGATGGCGATCCAGATGGCCTTCGACAGGACCAATCCCAAGCGCTACGGTTCCACCGCCTTCTGGGGTCTGCTGGGGATCAGCTTCTTCTACAGCACCTGGGTGCTCGACGGGTCGGCCCCCGCCGAACCGCTGGGCGTGGCGGCCCTCGTCATGATCTGCCTCGGCGGTTTCAACCTCACCGGCAAGGGTGTGCCGAAGACGACCGACGAGAAGCAGCGCGTCGCGTCCGCCGCCCGTTTGGGCAACAAGCTCTTCGTCCCCGCCCTGACCATTCCGGTCGTCGCCGTCCTGTGCGCGGTCCTGGTCGCCAAGTGGAAGATCGGCGGCACACCGATCCTGGAGAAGGGCAGCGAGACCATCCTCGGGCTCGGCATCGGCGCCATCGTCGCGCTGGTGGTCGGCATGTGGGTGCTGCGCGAGCGGAAGGTGTCCGTACCGATCCACGAGGGGCGCGGACTGCTGGAGTCGATGGGCTGGGCGCTGCTGCTGCCGCAGCTCCTGGCCGTGCTGGGCGCCATCTTCCAGGCCGCCGGGGTCGGCACCCAGGTCGGGAAGATCACCGAGAAGATCCTGCCCGGCGGGCAGGTGCTCGCCGCCGTGGCGCTCTACTGCGTCGGCATGGCCGTCTTCACCATGATCATGGGCAATGCCTTCGCCGCGTTCCCCGTGATGACGGCGGCGGTCGGCTGGCCCGTCCTCATCGAGCAGATGCACGGGAACATCCCCGCCGTGCTGGCCATCGGGATGCTCGCGGGCTTCTGCGGCACGCTGTGCACGCCGATGGCGGCGAACTTCAACCTCGTCCCGGCCGCGCTCCTGGAACTCAAGGACACCTACGGGCCGATCAAGGTCCAGGCGCCGACGGCCGGCGTGCTGCTCGTCTGCAACATCCTGCTCATCTACTTCTTCGCCTTCTGAGCCGTCTCCCTGAGCGGTCTCCCTGAGCGGTCTCCCTCTGAGCGCCGGCCTCCTGAGCGCGCGTATCCCGAATTCCCGCAATCCGACGAACGGTCACCATGAAAGTCCTGATCACCGGCTTCGAACCCTTCCAGGGGGACAGCGTCAACCCGTCCTGGGAGGCCGCCTCCCTGGTGGCGGCCGACCCGCCCCCCGGGCTCGATGTCACAGCGGTCGAGCTGAGCTGCGTCTACGGCACGGCCATCGAGGAGTTGTACGCCGCCGTGGCGCTGACCGACCCCGAACTCGTCCTGTGCACAGGGCAGGCGGGCGGCAGGACCGGGCTGACCGTGGAGCGGGTGGCCGTCAACGCCGACGACGCGCGCATCCCCGACAACGCCGGCAACCAGCCGGTCGACCGGCCCGTGGTGCCCGGCGGTCCCGTGGCGTACTTCGCTTCCCTGCCCGTCAAGCGGTGTGTCGAGGCGGTACGGCAGGAGGGTCTGCCCGCGTCCGTCTCGGGCACGGCCGGCGCCTTCCTGTGCAACCACGTGTTCTACGGGCTCGCCCATCTCATCGCCACCGAACGCCCGGGCCTGCGCGGCGGATTCGTCCATGTGCCGTTCTCGCCGGGGCAGGTCACGGACCGGAACGAGCCGTCGATGTCCGTACCGGACATGGCGCGCGGTCTCGCCGCCGTGCTCAGCACGGCCGCGCGTACGACCGTGGACCTCAACGTGCCTGGAGGGGCGCCCCATTGAGCGGGAACGACTTCACCGTAGCCGCGCACGCGGACTCGTTCGCCCGGCTGGCCGTGGCGAACACGACGCGCGAGTATCCGAACCTGCCGGGCCATCTCGTGGGCGGCCCGGAGGAGTTGGTGGCGTCCCGCGCGTACCACCCGGCGTTCTACGGCGCGTACGACTGGCATTCGTCGGTGCACATGCACTGGTTGCTGCTGCGTCTGCTGCGCGACCACGCGGAACACGTCGACGTCGCGGCGGTCACCGCGACGCTGGACGCGCACCTCACCTCGGCGGCGCTCGCAGCCGAGGCGGAGTATCTGCGAGCCCATCCGTCCTTCGAACGGCCCTACGGCTGGGCCTGGTTGCTGGCGCTCGCCGCCGAGAGCAGCGCTCTCGGTGTGGAGCGGTGGACCGAGGCGCTGGCGCCGGCCGCCCGTACCGTCGCCGGCCTGGTCACCGACTGGCTTCCCAAGGCCCGGTATCCGGTGCGCCACGGCACCCACACCAACAGCGCGTTCGCGCTCGGCCTGATCCTGGACAGCGCGGATGCGGCCGGAGTTCCCGAACTCGTGGCGCCCGTAACGGCGAAGCTGCGGGAGTGGTTCCTCGACGACCATGGCGCCTCGTTCCGCTGGGAGCCGTCCGGACAGGACTTCCTCTCCCCCGCGCTGAGCGAGGCGGACGTGATGCGGCGGGTGCTCCCGCCGGACGCGTTCGCCGGCTGGCTGACCGCCTTCCTGCCCGAACTCGACGCCGACGGCGGGGAGTTCCTCACCCCGCCCGAGGTCAGCGACCCGGCCGACCCGGGGATCGGCCACCTCCAGGGCCTCTGCCTCAGCAGGGTCGCCGCACTGCGTGGCATCGCGGCCGGCCTGCCGGACGGTGACCCGCGCGTCCCGGCGCTCACCAGGTCCGCCGACAGGCACCTGACCGCCGGGCTTCCCGCGACCGCGGGGGGAGACTTCACCACGGATCACTGGCTGGCCACCTTCGCCGTACTGGCGCTGGAGACGGGGACCGGCTGAGAGCGGGGCAGCCCGGGCGCCGTAAGCGGGTCACAGCAGGGCGGCGGCCTCCTTCACCGTGAGGCCGCCGCCCTCGGCGTAGGCACGTTCGTACCCCGGGCCGTCCAGCGCCGCCCGCACCGCGGCCGTGGCCCGCCCGGCGATCTCGGCATCGGCGGCCGACGGAAATCCTCCCGGGCCCAGCCCGCCGGGCAGCCGCACATGACGCGCGTACGCGCCGAGCAGCCGCGCCCCGTCCTCGGCGGTCCCCAACTCGGCCTTGGCCCAGGCCCCGCAGAGGAACTGCTGGACGATCAGGTGCGGCGCGACCAGATAGGCGAGGGCGTCCAGCCGCCCCACGGCGGCCCTGCTCAGCTCCAGCGCCTGTCCGAACTCCCCTTCCAGGCAGCACAACCACGCGTGCGCGCCCGCCACCAGGCCGCCGAACAAGGGGTGCTCGGCGTCGACGGCGTCCTGCTCCAGTACGTCCAGTTGGGCACGCGCCGCCTGGATACGCCCCGTGCGTCCGTAGCGCTGCGCCAGCAGCAGCCGGGCCCGGCCGACCCCTTGCCCCGGTCGCTCCGCCGCCTCCTCGGCCGCCTCCACCAGGGCCCGTTCGGCGCGGGCCTCGGCGGCTGTGTCCCCGTCGTCGGTCGCCGCCTCAAGACGTACGGAGGCCAACCGCGCCCTGAACAGCGGCACCTGGGACCGTGTCCCGCTCAACTCACAGCACTCGACGGCCCGTTCGAGGTCGGCGGCAGCCTCCGCGTAGCGCCCCCGGCGTTGATGCGTCTCGGCGCGCGCCGCGAGTGACTCGGAGAGCGCCTGGAGATCACCCGCCCGTTCGAAGAGGGCGGTGGCCTCGTCGGCGTCGAGACCCGACCGCTCCAGGCCGTCCGGACTCTCGCCCAGCAGCCTGGACCGCAGCATCAGGGCCAGGCCCAGGTTCCAGTGGTCCGCCTGCTCGCGGCAGGCCGCCACGAGTGCCTCCAGCGTCTCGCCGAGGCCGGAGAACTCCCCCGTCATCAGCCGGGCGAAGTACCACATGGAGCCGGGCTGGCGGCAGTTCTGCGGCAGGCCGGGGCGGTAGGCCCTGACGATCGCGTTCAGTTGGTGGCCGGTACGGATACCGTCCAGCCCTGAGCCTTCCCCTTCACTGCCCGCGAGCACCATCAGCCCCACGCCACGCCTGGCCTCCCAGAGCTGCTCCTCGGACCAGGGCAGCGGCAGCGCCGTACAGGGCTCGGGCAGCGGAACGGCGAGCGGCGCGGACGGGGAGAAGGGGTCGGGGCCGAGCGCGGCCACGGCGGCCGACCAGAACTGGGCGTCGCCGCGGTGGTCGCTCAACTGCCAGAACCAGCTCATCGAGAGTGCGATACAGAGCGCCTCCTGCTCCTTCCCGTTGTCGACCGCCGTACGCAGTGCCGCGCGTACGTTGGCGTGCTCGCGCTCGAACCGGACCAGCAGACGCGCCTGGTGCGGCCCGCGCAGCCCGGGCTCGCCG
Organism: Streptomyces sp. 150FB; assembly: GCF_000818195.1. Classification (GTDB taxonomy): domain Bacteria; phylum Actinomycetota; class Actinomycetes; order Streptomycetales; family Streptomycetaceae; genus Streptomyces. The sequence continues at coordinate 489,414 of NZ_JTHL01000001.1, forward strand.
ACGCGTACCAGCTCGCGGTACGCGATCAGGTGCCGCCGCTCGACGGCCGCCCGCTCCCCCGATTCGTCGAGGCGCCCGGCCGCGTACTCCCGGACGGTCTCCAGCAGCCGGTAGCGCATGCCGTCCTCGTCGTCGGGCGCAGCGACCACCAGCGATTTGTCGACAAGGGAGGCGAGCAGTTCCAGGACGTCGGGCTTCGTGTCGCTCCCGTCGGCGCCGTCCTCGGCCGCCACCGCCTCGGCCTGCGCGAGCGCGCAGCCGCCGGAGAACACCGACAGCCGTCGCAGGACGGCCCGTTCGGCGCCGGACAGCAGGTCCCAGGACCAGTCGACGACGGCGCGCAGTGTCCGCTGTCCGGGGCGTACGGTCCTGCTGCCGCTGCCCGCCCCGAGCAGCCGGAACCTGTCGTCCAGCCGGTCGGCGATCTGCCGGGGGGTCAGCACCCGCAGCCGTGCGGCGGCGAGTTCGAGCGCGAGCGGCAGGCCGTCGAGGCGCCGGCAGATCTCGGCGCAGGCGCCCGGGTCGTCGGACGTACGGAATCCGGGCCGCGCCGCGGCGCCCCGTGCGCCGAACAGCCGGAGCGCCACGTCCTGCGGCAGCGGCTCGACGGTCCGCACCGACTCGCCGGGCACCCCCAGGGGTTCCCTGCTGCTGGCGAGCACGCTCACCCCGGGGCAGTGGGTGAGGAGCGACTCGGCCAGCCGGGCCGCCGACCCGATCACATGCTCGCAGTTGTCGAGCAGGATCAACATGCGGCGCTGCCCGCAGTGTTCGGCGAGCTGGACCAGCGGGTCGCGCGATCCCGCCTCCCCCGCCGCCGGGCCCAGCAGCTTCGCCTCGCGGGCGCCGAGTGCGGTCAGCACGGCCTCGGGCACGGTCGCCTCGTCCCGTACGGGAGCCAGCTCGGCCACCCACACGCCGTCCGGCCAGGTGCCGGCGACCGCCCTGGCGGCCTCCAGGGACAGCCGGGTCTTCCCCGCGCCGCCGGGTCCGACCAGACTGATGAGGCGCTCGGTGCCCAGATCGGCGGAGAGCGCGGCCAGTTCCGCCGCGCGGCCGACGAAGGAGGTGAGCGGGGCCCCGAGGTTGCCGGGGGCGGGGCGCCGGGGCGCGGCCGCCGGGGGCTCCGGTATGCCGTCGGCGACTGCCAGCAACTCGGCGTACAGGGAACGCAGTTCGGGTCCGGGGTCGGTGCCCAGTCGCTCCGCGAGCCGGTCGCGGATGTCGTGATACGCCTGGAGCGCCTCGGCGGGTCTGCCGGCCGCCCGCAGCGCGCGGACGCGCAGCGCCTGGAGGGATTCGTCGAGGGGCGCCGCCTCGGCGAGTGCGGCAAGGCCCGGCAGCGCCTGCCGGGGGCGGCCTCCGTACACATCGGCGGCGAGCCTGTTCCGCACCGCCTCCTCGTGGAGCCGTTCGGCGCGCACAACCAGCGGGTCGCTGTCGCGCCCGGGCAGGTCCGCCAGCGGCGGGCCCTCCCGGAGCGCGA
>NZ_JTHL01000001.1:490924-505891 GCF_000818195.1 Streptomyces sp. 150FB
CAGCCGGCCCACCAGCGCCTGGAGCGCGGCCACTTCGTCGGCGGGCGCCGCGTCCGTCCCCTCGTCCCACACCTGCGCGACGAGCTGCCCGGTGCTCACGGGGCGCCCGCCCGCGGCGGCGAGGGCGGTCAGCAGCGCCCGCAGCCGGCCTCCGCTGAGCGGCACCTCCGTGCCGTCGGGGCGGCTGGCCTGGACGGCGCCGAGTACGCGATAGCGGTAGGTCACGCGCCCCATTGTCCCTGCCGGGACGGGCGCCCACGCGCCCCGGCCGACGTACGGACACGCGGCGGGAGCGCCGACGTCAGCAGGCCAGGACCCGGCGTCAGCAGGCCAGGACCGCCTGGACCGTCTTGCCCGTGCCCGGCCCCGTAAGCACCGAGAACCGCCGCGAGAGACCCCGTACCATCGCGATCCCCCTGCCCCCCTCGGCCAGCGGGTCGGCGGGCATGACGCGCGCCGGCGGGTGTTCGGGGCTGGTGTCGTGGACCTCCACGGTGACCCGCCCGTGATCCACGCCCAGGCGCAGCCTGCACCGGCCGCCGCCGTGCCGGGTGGCGTTGGTGACCAGTTCGGATACGACGAGAATCGCGTCGTCCGCCTGTTCGGCCGGCACCCTTTCGCCGCACCCGTGGTCGAGATAGGCCGTGGTGAGGTATCTCGCCCAGCGCGCCGAGGTGTCCGACCCCGGCAGGATGTACGTGGCGCGCCCGGCACCGCGACTCGCGTGACCGTGTCCGCGCATCTGAACCACTCTCCTTGTGAGGCACCGGCGCCTGCCCCGGTCCGGGGCGTTCTTCCTGGTCCTCGGTGAGCGACCGGTCCCTCAGTCCGGGTGCCCGGACACCGTGATCGGCAATCACACGCCACGTCATGGGTATTGACAGGAGTGCCCGCGCCGTGGTGGTCGGGCACGCGGCCGGTGGCGGTACAGGTCACGGAGGAGGCCGATCTCCGCGCCGTGGTGGGTGCTCTCGTCAAGGGCGCGGAGCAGCAGTCCCCCGTACGTGTGTACGGACAGCTCGGCGGCGAACGGACCCGCGGAGCCCGCCAGCGCCTCGTCGTCGAGCTTCGACATCTGGTCGCGGAACCGGGTGAACTGCGCGTCGAGGGCCGCGACGGCCTCCGCCGCCGTACCGGGCCACACGGCGGCGGCGCCGGGCCACTCAAAGATCTCGACGCGCTCGAAGGCCGTGGTGACATAGACGTGCAGGCACTCCACCGCGATGTGCCACATACGCCACGCGATGGTCGTGAACGGCGCGGGGGCGGGATCCGGCTCGATCTTCTCGGCCCGGAACACACCGTCGGCGCCGGGCCGCACCGACCAGCCGCCGGGGACCGGCTCCCACAGGTACTCGTCGTCGGTCAGCCCTTCGAGACGTACGAAGAGCCGCGCACGAACATCGTCGTACGCGTCCAGGAGAGCTCCGCCATTCGACCACATGCGGTCACTCTAAACGGCGGACGCCGCCCGGGACGCCGGGGCAGGACGACCCGCACGGATCAACTCCCTTACGGGGGAAGGCTCGTGGAGTCGGCCAACCCGGCGCGACGGACAGCCGCCGGAGGCATCAGCCGTCAGGCTCTGAAACAAAACCCTGGCGATACACCGCACAAATCATGACAACGGCCGTGGGCTGTCGATGATGTGTTGTCCGCACGGAACAGTTCACGGTCAGCACGGACACAACTCTTGACGTGTCCGTAACACAGGGGAACTATCTCGGTACCGCAGAGAGCGCTCTCCGGATTCTCTCCGGCTCTCTCCGCCGCCGTTCCACGGCACCCCCTTGCCCGTGTTCCAGGACCTCAGGAGACATGCCCATGCACGCTCCTCATCTCGCCTCACCGCCGTTCCGGAGATCCACGCCCGGACGCCGGCGTGGACTGGCCGCCACCCTCGCGGCCACTCTGATCGCCTCCCTCCTGCTCCTCATCCCCGCCACCACGGCGAACGCCGCTCCCACCCTGCTCTCGCAGGGGAAGCCGGTGACCGCCTCCAGCCAGGAGAACGGTGGCACCCCCGCCACCGGCGCCGTCGACGGCGACAACGGCACCCGCTGGTCCAGCGCCGCATCGGACCCGCAGTGGATCCAGGTCGACCTCGGCTCCACGGCCGCGATCAGCCAGGTCGTGCTGCGCTGGGAGACCGCGTACGCCAAGGCGTACAAGATCGAGCTGTCGACCAACGGCACCTCGTGGACGTCGGCGTACTCCACCACCACGGGCCCCGGCGGCAACGAGACGCTCAACATCTCGGGCAACGCCCGTTACGTGCGCCTGACCGGCACCACCCGGGCCACCCAGTACGGATACTCGCTCTTCGAGTTCCAGGTGTACGGCGGTACGGACGGCGGCGGCACGGATCCCGGCGGACCGATCCAGGGCGGCGGCGACCTCGGTCCCAACGTCAAGGTCTTCGACCCGTCGACGCCCAACATCCAGGGCACGCTGGACCAGATCTTCGCCCAGCAGGAGAAGGCCCAGTTCGGCACCGGGCGCTACGAGCTGCTCTTCAAGCCGGGCACGTACAACAACATCAACGCGCAGCTCGGTTTCTACACCTCGATCGCGGGTCTCGGGCTCAAGCCCGACGACGTCAACATCAACGGTGATGTGACCGTGGACGCGGGCTGGTTCCAGGGCAACGCGACCCAGAACTTCTGGCGCTCCGCCGAGAACATGGCCCTGACCCCGGTCAACGGCACCGACCGCTGGGCGGTCGCGCAGGCGGCGCCGTTCCGCCGTATGCACGTCAAGGGCGGGCTCAACCTCGCGCCCAACGGGTACGGCTGGGCGAGCGGCGGCTACATCGCCGACAGCAAGATCGACGGTACGGTCTCGCCGTACTCCCAGCAGCAGTGGTACACCCGCGACAGCTCCATCGGCGGCTGGGGCAACGGCGTGTGGAACATGGCGTTCTCCGGGGTCGAGGGCGCTCCGGCCCAGACCTTCCCGAACCCGCCGTACACCACGCTGAACAACACGCCCGTCTCGCGGGAGAAGCCGTTCCTGTACCTGGACGGCAACGCCTACAAGGTGTTCGTGCCCGCCAAGCGCACCAACGCGCGCGGCGTCTCGTGGAACGGCACCCCGCAGGGTCAGTCGCTGCCGCTCGACCAGTTCTACGTGGTCAAGCCGGGAGCGAGTGCGGCGACGATCAACGCGGCACTGGCCCAGGGCCTCAACCTGATCTTCACCCCGGGCATCTACCACGTCGACCAGACGATCAATGTGACCAGGGCGAACACCGTGGTCCTCGGTCTGGGATACGCCACGATCATCCCGGACAACGGCGTCAACGCCATGAAGGTCGCTGACGTCGACGGTGTGAAGCTCGCCGGGTTCCTGATCGACGCGGGCACCGTCAACTCGCAGGTGCTGCTCCAGGTCGGACCGCAGGGTTCGGCGGCGAGCCACGCCGCCAACCCGACCACGGTCCAGGACGTCTTCGTACGGATCGGCGGCGCCGGTCCCGCCAAGGCCACCACCAGCATGGAGATCAACAGCAACGACACGATCATCGACCACACCTGGATCTGGAGAGCCGACCACGGGGCCGGGGCGGGCTGGGAGAGCAACCGCGCCGACTACGGGCTCCAGGTGAACGGTGACAACGTGCTGGCCACCGGCCTGTTCGTCGAACACTTCAACAAGTACGACGTGCGGTGGAGCGGCGAGAACGGCAAGACGATCTTCTTCCAGAACGAGAAGGCGTACGACGCCCCCAACCAGGCGGCCATCCAGAACGGCAGCGTCCAGGGCTTCGCCGCTTACAAGGTCGACGACTCGGTGACCACCCATGAGGGATGGGCGCTCGGCAGCTACTGCAACTACACCGCCGATCCGAACATCCGTCAGGACCATGGATTCGAGGCACCGGTCAAATCCGGTGTGAAGTTCCATGACCTGCTGGTCGTGTCACTCGGCGGGATGGGCCAGTACAACCATGTGATCAACAGCACCGGTGCCGGTACGTCGGGCACCTCGACGGTTCCGTCGAACGTGGTCTCCTTCCCCTGACCGGAGAACAGCGCGTGAACGCGTGAGTACCTGAGCGCACGCAGGGCCCGGCCTCCTCGTGAGGCCGGGCCCCGCAGTGCTTTCGGGGGCCTGAAGGGGCCTCGGGCGGCCCCCGGCCCCGGACGGCGCAACAACGCGGGCGACGCCCCTGGCGCTCGAACAGACTTGACGGTATGTCGGGTAAGCGAAGCGCGGGGCTCCTGCTCCACCGGGTCAGGGACACCGGTGTCGAGGTGCTCGTCGGGCACATGGGCGGGCCGTTCTGGGCCGGTCGCGACGCCGCCGCCTGGTCGATCCCCAAGGGTGAGTACGGCTCCGACGAAGGGCCGGCGGCCGCCGCCCGCCGCGAATTCCAGGAGGAGCTGGGCCTGCCGGCGCCCGAGGGGCCGTGGATTCCGCTCGGCGATTCCCGTCAGCGCGGCGGCAAGACCGTCACGGTCTGGACCGTCGAGGGCGACCTCGACCCGGCGGCCGCCGTGCCGGGGACCTTCCGGATGGAGTGGCCGCGGGGTTCGGGTGACCTCGTCGAATTCCCCGAGGTGGACAGGGTCGCCTGGTTCTCCCCCGCGGACGCCGCCTGGCGGCTGGTGGCGGGTCAGCGGATCTTCCTCGACCGGCTGACGGAGCACATATCCGGCCCCCGCCGCCCGCCCCGATAAGGCCGCTCAGGCCAAGCCGTCCCGGCACGCCGTCCAGGAAAGGGATCCATCCAGTGAACCGCACCCACGTATTCGCCGCTGCCGTCGGCACGGTACTGCTGGCCGCTGTCGCTCTTCCCGTCACGGCGCTGACCGCCTCGGCGGAGCCGACCCCCGCCGCGCCCGCCAAGGAGGGCACGCCCGGGCCGGCGAACGGTGCGGAGCGTGGCGGCGAGGACGGCGGCGGGAAGAGAACCGGCAAGGAGAAACCGGGCAGGAAGAAACCCGGCGCGAAGAAACCCGGCAGGAAAAGATCCGGAGGGGAGCACTCCGGTGGGCACCGGTCCTCCGGCGGATCGGCCGGGAAGCGGGACCGGGCGGTCAGGAAGAAGGTGCCGGCCCGTCAGGAGGGTTCGGTGGCCGCCGCTGAGCTGCTCGCGAAGGCCGGGGGCCAGGGCTGTGACCCGGTCTCGAAGGGCCTGTACAGCGTGGACGAGGGCGTCGCCGCCGCCGTCCCGGTCTGCGGCGCCGACGGCGCCGTGTTCTGGAAGGCCGACCTGGACATCGACTGCGACGGCCAGGCCACCGCGCGCTGCAACCCGACGACGGACGACTCGTTCCAGAGCATGACCGCCTTCTCGCAGTCCGACGGCAAGCCGCTGAACGCCGAGAAACTGCCGTACATCGTCGTGCCGGGCGCCGGCGAGAACTGGGACTACCGGTCCTCGAACATCAAGGGCGGCGGGGTCGCCGCCGTGATCCACGGCGACAGTGTGCAGTACGCCGTCGTGGGCGACACCGGACCCGCGGGGATCATCGGCGAGGCGTCGTACGCGACCGCCGAGGGCCTGGGCATCCCCTCCAACCCCGACCTCGGCGGCGCCGCGTCGGGAGTGACGTACATCCTCTTCAAGGGCAGCGAGGTCTCCCCCATCGAGAGCCATGGCGAAGCGATTCTGCTCGGGGACAAGCTGGCCAGGAAGTTCGTCGGGAAGAAGTGACGGAGCGGGCCGGACGGGCCGGGCCGGACGGGCCGGGCCCGGGGCCGGGCTCGGCCGGGCTCGTACACTGTGTGCGGACATTCCCCGGCCCGCCGATTCACCAGGTGCGCACGGCCGGGCGCTCCCGCATCCACCCCGACCGGACGGAGTCCGTTCACCGTGCCCGAAATCGAAGCCAAATCGAAGCCGAGGCGGAAGCCATGGACTCGCTCGGCACCTCCCCCGCGCTCGGAGCCCTGCCCGCGTTCCTGAGTCAACGGGCCTGACGTGCCGGTACGGCTGTTTCGCCCGAGCCCGGCCGGGCAAGGGGCGACCCCGCCGGCAAAGGGGGGGAGTGCCGGCGGGGCCGTGAGCCCGAACGGCCGGGGGGAGGCCGCGAACTCGGGTCGCAGGTTCGTGTGCCCCCTGCGGCCCGACCTATGCGGACCGGATGCCGGCCAATTTTTTTTCCACTGTTTTCCGCCGGTCCTGTCGATCCGGCCCTGTGCCGTGCGTCGTACGGATGAGAACGATGGAGACCGGTTCACAGAACCACGCCTCAGGAGGAAAAAATGAAGTATCTGCTGCTGATCTGCACGGACGGCCCCATCGAGGCGGGTCCCGGAGAACTCGACGCGACGCCCTGGGCCGAGGAGATGGACGGCAAGGGCGTACGGCTGACGGGCTCCCGCGTACGGGAAGCCGAGGACGCCACGACCGTACGCGTACGGGACGGCTCGCTGCTCCTGACCGACGGGCCGTTCGCCGAGACGAAGGAACAGATGGCCGGCTTCGACATCGTCGAGTGCGCCGATCTCGACGCGGCGATCGAGGTCGCGTCCAAGCACCCCATGGCCCGCTTCGGAATGATCGAGGTGCGACCGTTCTGGACCGACTGACCGCCGGTACGGGCGCGGGCCGGGGCGACAGCGCCACGCACGAGGCCCTGGCCGCCGTGTACGCGGACGAGTGGGGCCGGATCGTCGCGTCCCTGATCAGGTACACCGGTGACTGGGACCTGGCCGAGGACTGCGCGCAGGAGGCGTTCGCGCGGGCCCTGGAGCACTGGCCGCACGAGGGGGTGCCGCGGCGGCCGGGCGCGTGGCTGACCACCACCGCCCGCCGCCGGGCGCTGGACCGGCTGCGCCGGGCGAAGACCGAGGCCGAGGTTCTGCGGAAGGTGGCGGCGATGCCGGAGCCCGTCCACTCCCCCGGGCCCGCCGACGCCGGGGGGCCCGGGGGTGACGCCGGCGTACCGGACGACCGGCTGCTGCTGATCTTCACCTGCTGCCATCCGGCGCTGCCGCCCGAGGCGCGGGTGGCGCTCACCCTCCGGACGCTCGCCGGGCTCACCACCGGGGAGATCGCCCGCGCCTTCCTGGTGTCCGAACCGGCCATGGCGCAGCGGCTGGTGCGTGCGAAGAACAAGATCCGCCATGCGGGCATCCCGTTCCGGGTGCCGTCGGCCGCCGCGCTGCCCGGCCGGACGGCCTCGGTCCTCGCCGTGCTGTACCTGCTCTTCAACGAGGGCTACTCGGCGTCGGGCGGCGCCGATCCGGTACGGCGGGAGCTGACGGCCGAGGCGATCCGGCTGGCGCGGGTGGTGAGCGGGCTGCTGCCGGACGACGCCGAGGTGCGGGGCCTGCTGGCGCTGATGCTGCTGCACGACGCACGGCGCCCGGCGCGGGTGGGGGCCGACGGGGTCGTCGTACCGCTGGAGGAGCAGGACCGTACGGCGTGGGACCGGGACGTGATCGCCGAGGGCCTGTCCGTGCTCGACGACGCGCTGCTCGCGCGGCGGCCGGGTCCGTACCAGGTACAGGCGGCGGTCGCCGCCTGCCACGCGACCGCCGCCCGGGCCGCCGACACCGACTGGCCGCAGATCGCGCTGCTGTACCGCGAGTTGGCGCGGATGACACCCGGCCCCGTGGTGGAGCTGAACCGCGCCGTGGCGGTGGCGATGGCCGAGGGTCCCGCCGCCGGGCTGGCGCTGGTGGACGCGCTGATCCGGGAGGGCGAGCTGACGGGCTACTTCCCGCTGGCCGCGACCCGGGCCGATCTGCTGCGCCGCCTCGGCCGGTGGGATCGGGCGGCGGAGGCTTACCGCGAGGCGCTCGCGCTCGTGCCGACCGACGCGGAGCGCCGGTATCTCGAGCGGCGGCTCGCTGAGCTGGAACTGGGCCGTCCGCCCGGACGCGGCTGAGGCGTTCGGGCGGACGGGCGGACAGTGAGAGGGGCTGGAGCTTTTCCCTGCCTTCCCTGCCCTTCCCGCTACTTCTTCGTCTTCGGCACGAACAGCTTGATGTCCGTCAGGCTCGCGTCGCCCTCGTAGACATTGGTGTAAAGGTCCCCGATGACAAAGGAGTCGGGGTACGCCGAGCCCTTGGGCCACTGGTCGGGCCAGGTGGCGCTGCCGTTGTTGTCGTTCTGGACGAGTGTGTTGTTGAAACGGCCGTCGTACTCGCTCGCCTTGACGTTGTAGTGCCAGATCGGCACGTTGTCGACGACGAAGTTGCGGTGGAAACGCAGCGTCTTCTGCCCGACGCGGGCGAAGTTGCCGCTGGCCTCCAGCGTGTAGCCGGTGGAGTCACGCTCGATGGCGAACGTGTAGTCCTGGTTCGGCATCAGCTCGGGCTGTAGCTCGGCCGCCGACGAGAGCTGCTGCTCGGCCGCACCGCCGGAGCAACTGGTCATGAACCACTGCGAGTTACCGGCGAGGCCGCCCTTGCCCGGCGTCCAGTTCGGCAGTCCGTTGATCCACATGTTGACCGTGTTGAAGCTGCTGTCGTTGTAGTCGTAGTAGGTGTTGGTGTTCGAGTCGCAGACCCGGCCGCCGCCGCCCGCCGCAGCCCGGTCGGGATGTACGTAGAAGCCGTCCATCAGGACCTTGCGGCGGTAGTGCCAGAAGTGGTTGTTGCGCGGCGCGGGATTCGTGAAGTCGACGATCGACAGGTAGTGGTAGCCGTTGTAGCCGTACGGGCCCTCGCGTACGTCCTGCCACTCGCAGTACGGAGCCGAGGCGTCGCCCTCCCACCCGGGGCTGTTGGAGCCCTCGCCCCACGGGTGCTGGGTCTTGCAGCCGTCCTTGGTGTACCCGTTGATCTTGTTGTCGTAGTCGATGGTGCCGTTGCGCTTGCCGCCGAAGTCGATGGTCTTCAGCTTGTACTCGACGCGGTACTGCTCGGGCAGCGCCTGCGTGGGGCGGAAGATGGCGCCGCCGGTGAGGTCGGGCACCTTCAGTTCGGCGACGGTGTCGCCGCCCTCCACACCGTTGGTGATGGAGGGTTCCTTGTCGACCTTGCCGTCCTTGTCGGAGTCACGGCCGGACAGCGAGGCGGTGAGCCAGCCGCCGTCGCCGACCTTGAACTCCTTGCGGTAGGTGGCGAAGGAGTTGAAGGCCGCGTCCCAGTCGTCGCCGTAGTCGTTGTGGTACCACTTGCCGTTGTCGTCCATGATCGTGTCGAACGGCTGGGCGTACGTCTCCTTCGACCAGGCGGCCTTGCCGGGGTCGAGCTTCTTCGAGAAGTCCTCCGAGTGCAGGAGTTTCCACTGCGGGGCCTTCGGAGGCTTCGCCGCCTGGGTACCCCCGGCGGGGCCGGCCGCCTGGGCGCCGCCGGACGCGGACGCGGTGCCCAGGGTGAGCGGCACGGTGAGGGCGCAGCAGACGAGTGCGGCGATCGCGTACTGGCGGGTGCGGTGGGGCCGTGGCGCGCCGCGTGGGCCGGGGGCCGTGCCGGTGCTCGGTGGGGTTCCGGTCATCAGAAATTACCCTTCGGGTCGTAGTATTTCTGCGCGTTCTCCTTGGTGACGCTCGGTGAGGGAACGACCGTGTCCTTCTCGGTCTTCTTGCCGTCGAGGATGTCCACGGTCCTGTCCAGGCCGAGACTGCCGATGACATCGGCGTCATTGAGGCCTGTGACCAGGTAGTTGGTGCCGTCGAGAATGGCCTTGAGGGCTTCGGCCTGCCCGTCGACCCCGGCCAGCACGATCTTGTCCTGCCGGCCCGCGTCCTTGATGGCGCGCTGCGCGCCCAGGCACATGGCGTCGTTCTCGCAGAAGACGGCGTCGATGTCGGAGTGCGAGGCGAGCAGGCTCTCCATCACCTTGAGCCCGCCGTCGGTGCTCCAGTCCCCGTAGTCGGGGGCCTCGACGACCTTGATCCCGGGGGCCTTCGCGAGCGCTGCCTTGACGCCCTTGGTGCGGTCGAGGCCGATGGTGTTGTCGGCGGGGCCGCCCTTGACGACGGCGACCGTGCCGCCCTTGGACAGCCGCTTGACGAGGAACTCGCCGTTCTGCTTGCCGATCGCCTCGTTGTCGGGGCCGATCCAACTGCTGTACGTACCGGTGCGGAACTTGCGGTCGACCAGCACGGCCGGCTTGTCGGCCGCCTTGACGGAGTTGAGTACGGCGGGCGCCGACTCCAGCGGACCGCCGGAGATGATCACCGCGTCGACGTCCTTGCTCAGCAGGTCCTCGACGTTGGAGGCGAGCTTGGCCGCGTCGCCGCCGGCGTCGGTGCTGACGATCTCGACGCCCTTCTTCTTCGCCTCGGCCTTGATGGCCTTGTCCATGCCGATGAAGTAGGGCCCGGTGAGCGTGAAGTTGGCGATGCCCACGGTGTACGAACCGTCGCCCTTGCCGCCGCCACCGCCGCCGGAGGAGCAGCCGGCGAGGACCACGGCGACGGCTCCGGCCACCAGCACACCGGTTGCTTTTTTCATGATCATGACAGCTTTGCCTTTCCGGGAATCTGTTCGCCCGTGACCGGACGCAGCCGGCCGGTGCGCTGGACGAGGATGACCGCGACGATGATGAGACCCTTCAGCACCTGCTGCCAGAAGCTCTGCACGTCGTAGAGGTTGAGCAGGTTGTTGATCAGGGCGAGTACGAGGACGCCGGCGAAGGTGGCCCGTACCGACCCCTTGCCGCCCGCCAGACTGGCTCCGCCGATCACACAGGCGGCTATCGCGTCGAGTTCGAAGGCGGTGCCGACACTGGGCTGGGCGATCCCGACCCGGCTGGCGAGGATCACCCCGGCGAGCCCGGCGCAGGCGCCGCTGATCGCGTACGCCAGCACGATGTGCCGGCGTACGCCGATGCCCGCGAGCCGTACGGTCTCGGCGCTGCCGCCGATCGCCACCAGCGAGCGGCCCGCCGGCGTACGGCTGAGGAAGACCCCGCCGGCCAGGAACACCACCAGCATGATCAGCGTGGTGACCGGAATCGGGCCGAGGGTGGTGGAGCCGAGGCTGAAGAAACCCTCCTTCTCGGGCGCCACCGGCGTCTCCGAGTAGACGAACGCCAGCCCTCTGATGGTGGTGAGCGCCGCCAGCGTCACCACGAAGGGCGCGAGCTGGAAGCGCGCCACCAGCACCCCGTTGACCAGGCCGAAGCCGATGCCGGACGCCACCCCGACCAGCATGGCGAGCGGGACCGGCAGCCCGGCGGAGAGTCCGGCGGCGACGATGCCGGAGAAGGCGACCACGGAGCCGACCGACAGGTCGATGCCGCCGGTCAGGATCACCGTGAGCATGCCGAAGGCCAACAGCCCCGTGGTGACCATCTGCTTGAGCAGGTTGGTGATGTTGCCCTCGGTGAGGAAGGCCTCGGTGGTGGATCCTGCGACGATGACGAAGACGACAAGCAGTGCGGCGAGCCCGGCCTCCAGGGTGATGTCGCGCCCGGCCACGACCAGCCGGGGCAGGCGGCGGCGGGACGGCCCGGGCTCAGCCGCCGCCGCTCCTCCGTCCTTTCCGGCTGCTTCTGCGGGCTCGGCGGGCTCGGCGGGCTCGGCGGGCTCGGCGGGCTCGGTGAGTTGTCCGGTCATGCTGCGTGTCCGATCGCGTGGGCGAGGACGGTGTCCTCGGTCGTACGGTCCGATGGCAGGTCGGCGGTGAGGCGGCCCTCCCGCATCACCAGCACACGGTCGGTGGCGCCCAGCACCTCGGTGAGATCCGAGGAGATCAGCAGCACCGCCATTCCCGCGCGGGCGAGTTCGTCGAGCATCCGGTAGATCTCGGCGCGGGTGGCCATGTCCACGCCCCGGGTCGGCTCGTCGAGGAGCAGCACGCGCGGCGTTGTGAGCAGCCACTTGGCGAGTACGGCCTTCTGCTGGTTGCCGCCGCTCAGCGCGCGGACGGGCAGCGCCGCCGAGTGCGCGGGGCGGATGTCGAGCCGCTCGACCATCTCCGTGACCTCGCGGCGCCGTCTGCCGGTGTCGAGGAACGGGCCTCTGGTCGCCGTGCGCAGCGTGGTGAGGCCGATGTTCTCCGCCGTCGTCAGACCGAGGACGAGGCCGGTGCGCTTGCGGTCCTCGGTGACGAGTGCGAGTCCGGCGGCGATCGCGGCGCGGGGGTTGCGGAAGCGGGTGGCGTCGCCGTCCGGTGTGGTGACGGTCCCGGACCTGGCGGGCTCGGCGCCGAAGACACAGCGCGCCAGCTCGCTGCGGCCCGAGCCGACCAGACCGAACAGTCCGGTGATCTCACCGGCCCGCAGGATGAAGGAGATGTCCTGGAACTCCCCTGCCCTGCCCAGCTCCGAGACGGCGAGCAGCGGTTCGCCCGGCTCCTCGCGACGTCCGGGGTAGAGCTGTCCGGGCCGCCGGCCCGCCATCAGCCGGATGAGTTCGTTCTCGTCGGTGCGGTCCGGGGTGGTCTCGGCGACCACCCGGCCGTCCTTGATCACCACGATGGAGGTGGCCAGTTCGGTGATCTCGGCGAGGCGGTGGGACACGTACACGATGAGCACGCCGCGCTCCTGGAGGCGGCGGATCAGCGCGAACAGCGCCTGGAGGTCGCCGCCGGCGAGGACGGCGGACGGCTCGTCGAGGACCAGGACCTTCGGCTCGCCGCCCTCGGTCACCAGCGCCTTGGCGATCTCCACCATCTGCTGTCTGGCCACGGTGAGCGCGCCCGCCTTGGTGCGCGGGTCGACGGCCCCGTACCCGACGGACTCCAGCAGCTCGCGCGCGGCCGCGTGCGCCGCCCGCCGGTCGATGAGTCCGAAGCGGCGGGGGAAGTGGCCCATGAGGAGGTTCTCGGTGACCGAGAGTTCGGGTACGAGGGTCAGCTCCTGGTGGACGGTGCGGATGCCGTGTTGATGCGCGTCGTGCGGTGAGCGCAGGTCCACCCGCTCGCCGCCGAGCCGCAGTTCGCCCGCGCTCATCCGCTCGGCGCCGGCGAGGATCTTGATCAGGGTGGACTTGCCTGCCCCGTTCGCGCCGACGACGGCGAGCACCTCACCGGCCTTCCCGGTGAGGTCCACACCGTGCAGGACCTCGGTCGAGCCGTACGACTTGCGTACCCCGCGGATCTCCAGGGCCGTGCGGTCCTGGCTTGCCGCGGGGTCCTGCCGGGTCGTGCTGGTCACCCGAAGGCCTCCATCACGACGATGGTCTTCTGCCGGGTGAACTCCAGGGCCGTGTCGTGCAGGCCCTCGGCGGAGCCTCCGGTGTCCCTGGGCCCGCCGAAGGGGAGGTTCTCCGCGCGCAGCGCCGTCGAGCCGTTGATGATCACACCGCCGACGTCGAGGCGGTTCGCCAGGCTGAAGGCGCGCCCGATGTCGCGGGTGAAGACGGCCGCCTGGAGCCCGTACGGGGACTCGTTGGCCATGCGTACGGCGTCGAGCGGGTCGGAGAAGCGGGCGACGGGCGCGACCGGGCCGAAGATCTCCTCGGCGAGCGCCGGGCTGTCGTTCGGTACGTCGACCAGCACGGCCGGGGAGCTGAAGGCGCCCCTGCGCGCGCCGCCGGCCGCCTGGCGCGCGCCGTCCGAGACCAGCGCGGCGACGGCCGCCTCGACCCGCTCGGCCGCCTGCTCGCTGATCAGCGGGCCGACGTCGGTGCCGTCGGCGAGCTGGTCGCCGACGGTGAGCTTGGCGGCGCCGTCGAGCAGCGCGTCCACGAACGCGTCGTGCACGCCGTCCTGGACGTACACCCGCTTGACCGCGCAGCAGATCTGGCCGTTGCCCCTGGCGAGCCTGCCGAGGACGACGGCCTGCGCCGCCTGTTCCACATCGGCGTCGTCGCAGACGATCAGGGCGTCGTTGCCGCCGAGTTCGAGGTGGACCTTCTTCAGGGTGTCGGCGGCGCGGCGGGCGATCTCGCGTCCGGCCACCGTGGATCCGGTGAGGCTGACGGCTGCCACGTCCGGGCTGCTCGCCAGGGCCTGGGAGATGTGCACCCCGCCGGTGAGCAACTGGTGTGCGCCGTCCGGCGCTCCGGCGCGCGCGACCAGTTCGCCTATCCGGATCAGTGCGAGCGGGCAGCGTACGGGCGGGTGTACGAGGACCGCGTTGCCCGCGGCGAGCGCGGCCGCCGCCTTGTGGGCGTACAGCTCGACGGGGTAGTTGAACGGCACGAGGGCGGCGACGGGCCCGAGCGGCTCGCGGACGGTGACGGCGAGGTGGCGCTCCAGGCCCGGTACGGCGCCGAGCGGAATCTGCCGGCCGAACAGCCGGGTCGCCTCCCCGGCGAAGCCACGGAAGATCCGGATCGCCGCTTTCACCTCCTCGACCGTCTGGAAGACCGGCTTGCCGTTCTCCGCGGCGAGCAGCCTGGCCAGGTCCCCGGCCTCGGCTTCGATCAAGTCGGCTATTCGCAGGAGGAGTTGGGCGCGCTCATGGGCGGGCAGTGCCGCCATGGCGCGTTGTCCGCGCTGGGCGGCCGCGACGGCGGCGGTAATTTGGTCGGAAGTGGAATCCTCGATCTCGCCGAGGACCTCGCCGGTTCCTGGATTGTGCACGGACAGCGGTGCGATTCGGGTCGACATGCGTCGCTCTCCCTTTACGGGCCAAGGCAGTTGGCCGTCGGCTCTGCGGAAAGTCCTGCGATGCTGGCGCACCCGCGGCAATTCGTCAACACCTCTAACAAAATGGCCTGGGGGCGATGGCGGAAGATCGTCGACCGTTTTGTCCGGCCTGACAGGCGATCCATAGAAAGCGCGTTCCCCACGCGGCGCGCGTCTTCCCCGCCCGGTGAACGGTGAGTGACGGCTTCCGGTCCGGCACACGAGGGCCCGGCGACGGTTGGACTGCCTCGGTGATCCCTGTGCGGTGATGGGCTTGAAACGTTGAAGCCTCGTTCACGCGCAGGCCACGCCCGGTGTCAACGATCCAGGTGTAGCCAGGGGGCCGTCCCCGGGCTCGCTTGCTGACACGTATCCACCCGGGGAGATCCCACCATGTCACGCATACGCTCCGCAGTCACCGCTGTCGACCGGCGTGCGTTCCTCGCCGCCACAGGGGCGGTCGGGATCTCGGCGGGAATCGGTCTGACACTCGGCGCCGGCACGGGGTCCGGCCAGGCCGCCGCCGCGCAGCCGGGACCC
>NZ_JTHL01000001.1:506572-509782 GCF_000818195.1 Streptomyces sp. 150FB
TCCCTCGCCACCCCGCGCGGCGGCGCCGCGGGGTACCGGAGGCTCGGCGACGGCCCCGGCTGGGACCGGGTCGTACGGGAGCAGCTCGCCCCTGCGGGCAGCCGCCGCGCTCAGCGGCGTACGGTGCTCAGCTCCTTCGTACAGCTCACCGATCTGCACCTGGTGGACGTCCAGCACCCGGTGCGCACCGAGTACATGCGCTCGCAGGGCCTGTCGTCGTGGCGGCCCCAGGAGGCGCTCACCGTGCCGGGGGCGGTGTCCCTGATCGAGCAGATCAACGCGCTGCGGGCGGCCCCCGTCACCGGCGCGCCGCTCGCCTTCGCCGTGACGACGGGCGACAACACGGACAACAACTCCCGGGCCGAACTCGACTGGTTCCTCGGGGTGATGAGCGGCGGCCGGATCACCCCCAACACCGGCGACAGCCGGAACTACGAAGGGCCGCAGAACTCCGGCGAGCGGCTGTACTGGCACCCGGAGGACGCGCGCGGCGACACCGACAAGAACCTCGGCTACCCGCGTATCGACGGCTTCCTCGCCGCGGCGATCCGCTCGGTGAACAGCCCCGGTCTGCGGATCCCGTGGTACTCCACCATCGGCAACCACGACACGCTGGCCAGCGGGGCCATCGCCGACCGGTCCGGCTTCCTCGCCGACTTCGCCGTCGGCGACCGCAAGCTGTACGCCATCCCCGACTCGGAGGCCAGAACGCTGGCCGACATCCTCGCCAAGGGCAGCAAGCCGGGCGGCGGCGAGCTGGTGGACCTGCTGCGGCACGAGAAGAGCCGGATGCGGGCCGTCACACCGGACCCGGCCAGGGCGCCGTTCGGCCCACGCGAGTACCTGACGGCGCACCTCGACCCGGCGCGTACGGGGGCGGGTCCGGTCGGGCACGGCTACACGGCGGCCAACCTCGACAGCGACACCCTCTACTACACCTTCCCGATGGCGCCGAACGTGCTGGGCATCAGCCTCGACACCACCGACCGCGGGGGCCACTTCACCGGTTCGCTCGGCACCGCGCAGCTCAACTGGCTGGAGCGCACGCTCAAGGAGCACCAGGACGACCACGTCGTCGTCTTCAGCCACCACAACAGTTGGACGATGACCAACACGCACCCCGACCCGGCGACGGGCGAGGCCCGGCACAAGGGCGAGGAGGTCGTCGAGCTGCTGGGGCGCCACCGCAATGTGCTGGCGTGGGTGAACGGGCACAGCCACCGGAACGCGATCCTGCCGCACGGCACCTTCTGGGAGATCTCCACCGCCTCGCACATCGACTTCCCGCAGCTCGCCCGCGTCATCGAGATCACCGACAACGGCGACGGCACGCTCTCCCTCTTCACCACCCTGATCGAGTCGGCCGCGCCGCACAGGACCGACTTCGCCGACCTCTCCCAGACCGGTCTTGCCGCCCTCTACCGGGAGCTGTCGTTCAACGCGCCGGGCTCCACCAGCAAGCCCGCGGGCAAGCACGGCGACCGCAACACGGAGCTGCTGCTGCGCCGCTGACCTGCCGGTCGCGGGCGGCCGGCCCACCGCGGCCGACGCGCCACCGGGCACACTGGTGCGGGCGGCTCCGGGTCCGGACACCGCCCACGACCGCCCGACGACCGCCTTGGGAGCCACGATGGCGCTACAGATCAGCGCGACCAATCCGGAGCAGCCGGCCCTGCTGCTGGACCTGCCCTGGACCGTTCCGCTCGACGAGTGGCCCGAGGAGTGTCTGGTGGCGCTCCCGCGCGGTATCTCGCGCCATGTGGTGCGTTTCGCCTCGGCGGGTCCCGAGGTGGTGGCGGTCAAAGAGGTCAACGACCGGGTCGCGGTACGCGAGTTCGGGCTGCTGCGCGATCTGCACCGGCTCGGCATACCCGCCGTCGACCCGGTGGCCGTGGTGACGGGCCGGACGGGCCCCGACGGCGAGGCCCTGGAGTCGGCGCTCATCACCCGCCACCTCAAGGGGTCGCTGCCCTACCGCTCGATGTTCGAGTCGACGATGCGGCCCAGCACCGTCAAGCGGCTGATGGACGCGCTGGCGGTGCTGCTCGTACGTCTGCACCTCGCCGGTTTCGCGTGGGGTGACTGCTCCCTGTCGAACGCGCTGTTCCGGCGGGACGCGGGCGCCTACGCCGCGTACCTGGTGGACGCCGAGACGGGCGAGATCCAGCGGAACCTGAGCCAGGGCCAGCGCGACTACGACATCGAGCTGGCGCGGATGAACATCTCCGGCGAGCTGATGGACCTGGAGGCCTCCGGCGCACTGCACCCGTCGATCGATCCGGTGCCGTTCGGGGCGGCGATCGTGCGACGGTACGAGGACCTGTGGCACGAGGTGACGCGCGAGTCGGTCTACCCGGTGGACAAGCGCCACCTCATCGACCGCCGGATACGCCGGCTCAACGACCTGGGCTTCGACGTCGCCGAGATGCAGATCGAGAGCTCGCCCGAGGGCGACACGGTGACGTTCCTGCCGAAGGTGGTCGACGCCGGCCACCACCAGCGGCAGTTGCTGCGGCTGACGGGGCTCGACGCTGAGGAGAACCAGGCGCGGCGGCTGCTCAACGACCTGGAGAGCTGGATGGCGGGCGAGGACGACTACGCCCCCGGCGACCCGCTGGGAGCGCGCCCCGAGGTGCTGGCGCACCGCTGGGTCCGCGATGTCTTCAGGCCGACCGTACGGGCCGTGCCGCTCGCGCTGCGCGGGGAGATGGACGCGGCGCAGATCTACCACGAGGTCCTGGAGCACCGCTGGTACCTGTCGGAGCGGGCCGGCCACGACGTCGGTCTCGACACGACGATCGCGGACTACATCGCCGACGTACTGCCGCACTCGGCGACGGCGATGGCCCCGGCGGGCGCGTCGGACGGGACGACGGTGTCACCGTAACCCGCTGTCCTCGTCGCCCTCGCCGCTCGCTCCGCGCTCACTGGAGCGCCCGTACGACCCCGGTGAAGACCGCGGGCAGCCGGGCAGCGGCGGGCACGATCAGGCGGGCGCCGGCCGCGTGGCCGCTGAAGCGCAGCAGACCCTCCGTCAGCAGCCGGTGGCGTCGGGACAGGGCGAGCCAGCGGCGGTCGTAGTCCTGTGGCCGTCCCTCGCGCAGGCAGCGCACCGCCGCCTCGGCCGACGCGAGGGCGAGGGCGACACCCTCGCCGGTGAGCGCGTCGACGTACCCCGCCGCGTCGCCCACCAGCAGGACCCGCCCGGCG
>NZ_JTHL01000001.1:509807-514490 GCF_000818195.1 Streptomyces sp. 150FB
CCGCCGGTCGGGCAGGTCCAGGCCGAGGGAGCGCCGTACGGGCGAGTGCAGCCCGTCCGCCGCCACCAGCCAGCGGGCGCGCAGCCCGGCGGCGGTGACGGAGTCGGGTCCCTGCTCCACCTCGCCGGCGCGGGCGTTCACCACCCGGACGCCGGCCTCCTCGGCGCGCCGGGCCAGCGCCGCGTGGAGTTCCGTACGCCGTACGCCCAGCCCCGGTCCGTCGAAGAGCGCCTCGGCCCGGTGGTCGCCGCGCACATAGCGGATGCCGCGCAGCGGGTGGCCGGGCGGGAGCCGGAGGCCGAGGGCGCCGAGCGCGCGTACCCCGCTGGGCATGACGCCTTCGCCGCACGCCTTGTCGACGGGGGTGGTGCGCGGTTCCAGGACCACCGTCTCCAGGCCGGCCAGCGTCGCGTGCAGCGCGGTGGCGAGTCCGGCCGGGCCGCCGCCCACCACGAGCAGGTCGATCACGGGCGTACGTCGGCCGTACTCACACCGCCGGCCGGAGCCGCGCCTCCCTGGTCGCCGCCACTCCGGTCGCCGCCGGTGTCGCTGCCTGCCTCGTCGCCGAGTGCCGGAGCCGTGGCGAGCGCGGTGTTCTCGCACCGGATGCGTACGGTCAGCAGCCACGCGTTGAGCACCGTGAACACCAGCGCCGTCAGCCAGCCGCCGTGCACGAGCGGCAGCGCGACGCCCTCGACCACCACCGCGACGTAGTTGGGGTGCCTGATCAGCCGGTACGGGCCGCCCGTCACCAGCGGCAGCCCCGGCACGGTCACCACCCGGGTGTTCCAGCGGGGCCCCAGCGTGCCGATGCACCACCAGCGCAGCGCCTGCGCCGCCAGTACGAGGGCGAACATCGTCCAGCCGAGCGCGGGGTCGAACGGCCGGTCGGCCAGCCACACTTCGGCCAGGCATCCCAGCAGCAGCCCGGTGTGCAGGACGACCATCGGCGGGTAGTGGCCCCGGCCCCGCTCGACGCCGCCGCGCTCCAGGCTCCAGCGCAGATTGCGCTTGGACACGACGAGTTCGGCGACGCGTTCACCGCCGACGGCCAGGATCAGCAGCGTGTACCAGATCATGTCGTTCCGTCCTTCGTCACCAGCGGAGCAGGACCATCTCGGAGCAGAAGCCGGGACCCATGGCGAGCACCAGCCCCGCGGTGCCGGCCGGTGGCCGCCGTTCCGCCAGGGTGTCACGCAGGACGTGCAGGACGGAGGAGGACGAGAGATTCCCGACCTGTGCCAGCGAACGCCAGGTGACATCGAGGGCGCCGTCGGGGAGTTCGAGTACGTCCTCGACCGCTTCGAGCACCTTCGGGCCGCCGGGGTGGCACACCCAGGCCGTGATGTCGTCACGGGTGAGGCCGTGGTCGGCGAGGAAGGCGTCGACTTCGGTGGCGAGGTTCTTCCGTACGAGTTCCGGCACGCTCGCGTCGAGGATGATGCGGAAGCCGGATCCGGTGATGTCCCAGCCCATCACATGCTCGGTGTCGGGATACATCCGGCTGCGGGAGTCGACGACCACCGGACCGTCGCCGCCGCGCCGCGCGCCGCAGGCGACGAGCGCCCCCGCCCCGTCACCGAAGAGTCCACTGGCGACCAGGTTGGCCGCCGAGGAATCGTTTCGCTGGAAGGTGAGTGTGCACAGTTCGACCGAGAGCAGGACCGCCACGTCGTCGGGGTGTCCCAGCAGGTAGTCGTGCAGCCGGGCGATGCCGGCGGCTCCCGCCACACAGCCGAGTCCGAAGATCGGCAGCCTTTTGACGTCGGGGCGCAGGCCGAGCCGTCCCACGAGCCGGGCGTCGATGGACGGCGCGGCGATGCCCGTCACCGAGGTGAACATCAGCAGGTCGACGTCGCGCGGGGACAGGCCCGCCTCGTCCAGCGCGGCGGAGACCGCTTCGGCGCCGAGGGGGACGGCCTCCGCGATGAAGGCGTCGTTGACGGCGCCGAAGTCCTCGAGTTCCGGGTAGCGGTCCAGGGACAGCGCCATGTGCCGGGTGTCGACCCGGGCGCTTCGGTGCAACCGGTCGAGGACGCGGCGGTCGGCCCCGTCGGGCAGACAGGTCTTGGCGACCATGTCGGTGATGTCCTGTTGGCTGTGCTTGTGCGGAGCCAGGGCTCCATGGACGGCTGCGATGCGTGTCATCTGCGGTCCGAGGTCGAGGGTAGGTGAACGTGCAATCTCTGCCCCGCCATCGGCACACCACACGCTAATTGCCCCATACGCCCCTCGTACGGCCGCTGCGGCGCGAGCCGGACCCATCCCGCGGGCGCCACCCGGACGGCCCCCGAACGCGGCTGCCGGGTCCCGGGCATGACGGCGCATACGATGAGGCCGTGGACGCCATCGAACGGCCGTCACCCCCCGGCCGGCCCCCGCTCGACACGCCGCCGGGACACCAGCCGGGGGGCGCCCCGAGCCGTGTGCCAGGTCGTCCCGCCGGGCGCCCGGCCGCGTCGCTGAAGCGCCTGGCCGCGCTGCTGAAGTCGTGTCATCCGGGCCCGACGGTCGTGGTGACCCTGCTGGTGGCCGGTCTCGCCGTCGCGGCGGGCCAGGACACGCCCGGGTGCGTACTCGCCACCGCCGCCGTCCTGGCCGGCCAGCTCTCGGTGGGCTGGAGCAACGACGCGGTGGACGCGGTGCGTGACACGGCGGTGGGCCGGGGCGACAAGCCGGTGGCGGGCGGCGCGGTGGGGGCGCGGACCGTACGGAACGCGGCCCTGGTCGCGCTCGTCCTGTGCGTGCCGCTCTCGCTGCTGTACGGGCTGCTCGCCGGCGCGGTGCATCTGGCGGGTGTGCTGGCCGCCTGGGCGTACAACTTCGGGCTCAAGTCGACACCGCTGTCCTGGCTGCCGTACGCGATCGGTTTCGCCTCTCTGCCCGCGTTCGTCACGCTCGGCCTGCCCGGTGCTGCCACTCCTGCCTGGTGGATCGTCACCGCCGCCGCGCTGGTCGGGGTCGGGGCCCATCTCGGCAATGTGCTGCCGGACATCGAGGCCGATCTGGCGACGGGGGTACGCGGCTGGCCGCAGCGCCTCGGTCCCACCGCGGTCCGGCTGCTGCTGCCCCTCCCGCTGGTGGCCGCGACGATCCTGCTCGCCCTGGGACGGCCCGGTGCCCTGGGCGCCGTCGCCGTCGGTGTGGCGCTGGTCGCGGCGGTGGGCGGCGCGGTGCTGGGATCACGCCGGCCGAAGCTGCCGTTCCTCGCGGCGATCGTTGTCGCGGCCGCCGATGTGACACTGCTCCTCACCCAGGGCGCGGCCCTCTCGTGAGGTGTCACCGGATCGGTGCCCGAGCGCGCGACTGATCCGGCGGGCAACGGGCACTCGGCGCTCAACGGCACGACCACCGCTCTCCGTTGTGTGGCCGGCCGTCGAACACCGGGAGACATCGATGTTGGGTTTCGTGGCAGCAGTGCTCTTCGCCATCGCGTTCATCATCAACGCGACGGACACTTCCGTCGACGCCGTTTTCGCCCCGATGAGTCTCATGCTTCTGGGCCTCGCCGTGCTCGCGCTGCACGTCGCGGGCGTCGGAACCGGCTGGGGGTCCAGAAGCCGGAGCCGCCGCTGACACTCCGTACACATCGCTCCACCTACGCGTTCATCACGGCGGGCGAAAATCCGTACCCCGTTTTCTGTTGTCCGGCGGGGCTCCAGGGGGTCTCCTGTGTGTGACGGACGAGAACAAGGTGGAGCGCCGTGTACGGAAGTGACCGCAGTGGACCCGACCATGCCCTGGTGCTGGCCGCCCGCGAGGGCGACCAGCACGCTCTGGACACACTGGTCGCCTCCTGCATGCCATTGATCTACAACGTGGTGGGGCGGGCGCTCGACGGGCACAGCGATGTCGACGACGTCGTGCAGGAGACGCTGGTACGGATCGTGCGGGGCCTGCCGGGTCTGCGTGACCCCGACGCCTTCCGCTCCTGGGCGGTGGCGATCGCCGTACGCCAGATTCGTGACCGCGAGCACGCGCGTACGGCGGCTGTCGACCGCACAGCGCCGCTGGAGTCCATCGACCAAGTGGCTGACCCCGCCTCGGACTTCGCTTCGCTCACCATCCTGCGGCTGGGGCTGACCGACCAGCGTCGCGAGGTCGCCGAGGCCACCCGCTGGCTCGTGGACTCCGACCGCACCCTGCTCGCGCTGTGGTGGCTGGAGTGCTCCGAGGAGCTGACGCGCGCCGAACTGGCCGCGTCCCTCGGGCTGTCCGAGCGGCACGCGGCGGTGCGCGTCCAGCGCTTGCGCGAGCAGATCGAGCTGTGCCGCTCCATCGTCCGTGCGCTGAACGGGACTTCGGGGCACTGCCGGAGCCTGGACTCCATGCGGGCCCTGTGGATGGGCGAGCCGGAGCCGCTGTGGCGCAAGCGCTTCGGCCGGCATCTCAGGAGCTGCGAGGTGTGCGGCGCCGGCGACGTGTCCAAGGTGCCCGTCGAACGGCTGCTGAGCGGACTGCCGTTGCTCCCACTGCCTGCCCCGGTCGCTCCGTGGGGCACTTCATCTCCTGCCCCCGAAGCCGTAGTTGACGATGCATCAGAAATCGTGGACCTCACGGACACCGACGCCGGCGGGGGGCGTACGGGGCGCGCCGCGCGGCGAAGAGCCGCCCGTACCGCACAGCGCAGGCGCGGCCTGGTGGTGGCGTCGGCGGTGGGCGCGGTGGCGGTCGCCGCTCTGC
>NZ_JTHL01000001.1:514515-517243 GCF_000818195.1 Streptomyces sp. 150FB
CCGCGGCACCCGCCACCACCCATGCGCGGCCGCCCGCCGCCAGGCCCACGCACCGGGCGCCGGCTCCTCCGCCGCCGCCCGCGAAAGCGGCCGTGGCGTTGGACAGGAAGGGGGTGGGGGTGTGGACGTTCCCGGGGGTGAGCGGCGCGCTCGCCGATTCGGGCGCGAGCTGGTACTACACCTGGGCCACCGACCACCCCGGCGTCAACACCCCCGCCTCCGCCGGCTTCGTACCGATGGTCTGGGGCAAGGACTCGGCCGACGCCGCCAGCCTCGGCCGGGCCCGGGCGGCGGGACCGTACCTCCTCGGTTTCAACGAGCCCGACATGGCGGCCCAGTCGAACATGACGGTCGATCAGGCGCTGACGCTCTGGCCGTCGCTGGAGGCGAACGGCAAGGTGCTCGGCAGCCCCGCCGTCGCCTACGGCGGTGACACGGCGGGCGGCTGGCTGGACCGCTTCATGAGCGGTGCGCGGGACCGGGGCTACCGCGTCGACTTCATCGCACTGCACTGGTACGGGGGCGACTTCCGTACGGAGGCGGCCGTGGGGCAGCTCAAGTCGTACATCGAGGCGGTGCACGCGCGGTACGGCAAGCCCGTCTGGCTGACCGAGTTCGCCCTGACCGACTTCTCGCAGGGGACCCGCTACCCGACCGACGACCAGCAGGCCGCTTTCCTCTCCGCCGCCTCCACGATGCTGGCGGGGCTGCCCTACGTACAGCGCTGGGCGTGGTTCGGGCTGCCCGCCTCCGACTCGGGGCCGAGCACCGGGCTGTACCGGAGCGGGCCGACGATCACCCCCGAGGGGCGGGCGTTCCGCGCCGCCCGGTGACCGCCGGCCGGCGGGTCCCCGACCGGGACAGCGCGCGGCAGGTCAGGCGGCGGGGAGGTTCGCGCGCAGGAAGTCGACCGCCCGGGGCCACGCGGTCCTGGCGGATTCCTCGTGGTACGCCTCGGGCCGGTCGTCGTTGAAGAACGCGTGACCGGCCGGGTAGAGGTAGAAGGTGGGGCTGATGCCCGACTGCGTCTCGATGGCGGTCCGCACCTCCTCCAGGGCGTCCGCCGGAATCGACCCGTCCAGCTCACCGTAGTGGCCCTGGATCCGCGCCTTGAGGTTCGAGAAGTCGGGGACCCCTTCCTTGTTGATGCCGTAGAACGGCGCCGCGGCGGCGACCCGGGGTTCGGCGGCGGCGAGGCTGAGGACGAAGCCGCCGCCCATGCAGAAACCGACGGCGCCGACGTTGTCGCCCACCGTCTCCTCCCGGGAGAGCAGGTAGTCGACGGCGCCGGAGAGCAGTTCGACGCCCTTGGCCGTGGGAAGTTCGGTCATCAGGCGCAGCGCCTCGTCGGAGTCGTGGGCCACCACCCGGCCGTACAGGTCGGGGGCCAGCGCGACGAAGCCCTCCTGGGCGAGGCGGTCGGCGATGTCCTTGATGTGGGCGGTCAGCCCCCACCACTCCTGGATGACGATGACGCCGGGGCCCCGGCCGGCGGGCGGCAGGGCGAGGTAGCCGTACGCGGTGGCGCCGGCGCTCGGGAAGGAGACGTTGTGCGGGGCGGGCTCGGTGACCATGGAAGGGTTCTCCCGGAGGTAGTTCGGACGACAGCGGAAAGGTACGGAGGGCGGATCAGTTGCCGGGTGCGCCGAGGAAGTCCCGGACGTCGGCCAGTTCCGCGGCGGCGATCGCGTGGCCGAGTGCGGGGTAGACCCGCTCGTCGAGGTCGGCGCCGGACTTCTCGCGCAGCCACTCCCCCGTACGGGACACCAGGTCGGCGGGGATGACGGTGTCCTGTGCGTCGCGGGCCCACAGCACCCGTACGCCCGCGAGGCGGCCGGGCTCGGAGGGCAGCCCGGCGTCCCAGGGCAGCGTCCCCGACAGCAGGGCGGCCGAGGCGAAACGTCCCGGCTCGGCGAGCAGCAGTCCGCCGGCCATGGCCATCCCGCCGGAGAAGCCCAGCAGGCTGACCGAGCTGTGCCGGGCGGCCTCTCCGTCCAGCCAGCCGAAGATCCGCTCGGCGGAGTCGGCGATCGACTCGGCGACCGGCCGGCCGATTCCCCGGTTGGCGAACCACGCGTAGCCGCCGTCCTCGGCGATCGGCGCGCGGACGAAGGCGATGGTGGTGTCCTCGGGGAGGTGCGGCGCGATCTCGGAGAAGGTCCGCTCGTCAGCGCCCCGGCCGTGCAGCGCCACGAGCAGCGGCGTACCGTCACGCTCGGTCTCAGCGCGCGACCAGTGGACGACCAGGGGTGACTGTTCTGCGTACGGCATGGTGGCGCTCTTCTCCTTGTACGGGGCCGCGGCCGGGCACGCGCCGTGCGGGCCGCCGCACCCGGTACGCAGAGTACGCCTTGTCATTGAAGTTTCAATCAGTGCCTCGCGGGGAACGCGCGAGGCGGGCACGGTGCGGCACCCTCGGACGTTGATCCTGTTGGCACTGTGTGACACACGAGGAGAGATGACGCGATGGCCCTGTGGGACCGGTTCAAGGAATCAGCGGCGACGATGCAGACCCAGCTCAACGCGAAGAAGAACGACCTCAAGTCCGGCGCCTTCCGCGACGCCTCCATGGCCATGTGCGCCCTGGTAGCGGCGGCCGACGGCACCGTCGACCCCACCGAACGCCAACGCGTCGCCCAACTCATCTCCACCAACGACGTCCTCAACAACTTCCCCGCGGCCGACCTCCAACGCCGCTTCGACGACGCACTGAACAAACTCGCCGCGG
>NZ_JTHL01000001.1:517520-522801 GCF_000818195.1 Streptomyces sp. 150FB
CGGCATCGTCATCGGCGGAGCCGACGGAAACTTCGACAAGGACGAACAAGCCGTCGTCCGCGAAGCCTGCTTCACCCTCGACCTGCCCCCGCACGAATTCGACCTCTGAGCCTGACCTCTGAGCCTGACCTCTCAGCCTCGGCCTCCGAGCGAGGAACGCCCCCGCGGGCGTGACAAGGGGCGGTGACAGGGGGCGGTGACCGACGGCGGTCACCGCCCCCTTCGCCATGTGCCCTCCCGAAAGCCTCTTTCTTGTCCGGTTCGCGTCTTCCCTGGTGAGCGCTCTCATGGCCGCGCGTGTCCGGACGGTCACCGTTCGATACGATGGCGCCCCACCGCAGCCGTACGTTCGAAGGCGTCGCGCCCGTGCGACCGAAGGGGTCGAAGATGGCTACCATCAGGGACGTCGCCCGGCGGGCTGGGGTCGCCCCGAGCACCGTCTCGTACGTGTTCACCGGCTCGCGGAGCATCTCGGAGGAGACGCGCGAGCGCGTCAGGGAAGCCGTCGACGTCCTCGGTTATCAGCCTCGCGGCGGCGCGCGGATACCGCGCGTCAGCCGTACCCGTACGGTCGCCCTGGCGCTGCCCACCCCCGGGGGCCCACGGCACTCCGTGGACGGGCGGTTCGCGATCGACCTGAGCGACGCGGCGCGCGGCCTGGGCTACGACCTGCTGCTGACCCCGTCCGAGGACAAGGCGGAGGGGCTGCGGCGGGTTGCGCTCGACGGACTCGCGGACGCCGCTGTGCTCATGGCCGTCGACCTGGAGGACGCGCGGATCGACGTCGTACGTGAACTGGCCTTTCCCGCCGCCCTGATCGGGCGTCCCACGGACGAGGGCGCGCTGCCGTGGACCGACCTGGACTGGGAAGAGGCGGCGGCGCTCGCCGTACGTGAGCTGTCGGCGGCCGGCCATGCCGACCTCGTGTATCTCGCGCCGGGTGAGGCCGAGGTGAGGGCGCGGCGCGGCTACGCGTTACGGGGCATCGCCGGGGCCCGCAGGGGCGCCCTGGAGACGGGCGCCGCCGTCAAGGTGGTCCACGCGGTGGACGACCCGGCCAAACTCGCCAGCAGGCTCCGCACGTTGCTCTCCGATCCCACCGGCGGCGGACGCAGGAGAACACCGACCGCGCTGATCGTGCAGCACCCTTCGGCGCACCATCACATCCTGGCGTCGGTGACAGCGGCCGGTCTCCGGGTGCCCGGTGACCTCACTGTCGTGGTCATCGGCACACTTCCCGGCGATCCCGCGGGCCGGGGGCTGCCCCGTATCGAACTCCCCGTCCAGGCACTGGCCGACGGGGTCACCCGGCTCGCGGTGTCGGCCGCCGCGGCGCTGCGTGAACCGGCCGCGCCGGAGGCCGACCCCGGGGCGCGACTGCTCGCCGCGTCCCTCGGACATCTGCTGATCGCACCGGAGTTACTGCCCGGGGCGCTCCCGCTGTCCGCGCCGGCGCGCTGACACCACGGCGACACCGTGGAGTTCCCCTCCGTCCACGACCCGACGCCCAGGACCCGACGCCCAGGAAGATCATCGCCTGCCGGCCCACACCCCGGCCGCGGTCCGGGAGGGCGGGCCCCTGCCCGGGGGGTGATTGCCCTAGTCTCGGTCACACCGTCACATTCCGGTGAGTCGCATCCGGTACGTCGCATGCCGGTGAGGAGGATCCACGTTGCACACGCTCGCACTGTCCCTGTTCGATCCCGGCGCCGGGCAGGGGACGCGCCAGTTCGCCGAACTCGGCCTCGCGCTGCTCCTCTCCACGCTGATCGGCGCCGAGAGGGCGACCCGGCAGAAGAGCGCGGGACTGCGTACCCACACCCTGGTCGGGGTCGGCAGCGCGCTGTTCATGGAGGTCTCGCAGCACGGCTTCAACGCGGTGCTCGGCCTGGAGAACGTGTCGTTCGACCCCTCCCGTGTCGCCGCCCAGATCATCTCCGGGATCGGCTTCATCGGCGGCGGGCTCATCTTCGTACGGCGCGACGCCGTACGCGGCCTGACCACAGCGGCGACCGTCTGGCTCACCTGTGCCATCGGCATGGCCTGCGGCGGCGGGCTCGCGCTGCTGGCGATCGGCGCCACCCTGGTGCACTTCATCGTCGTCCAGGGCTACCCCAGGATCACCGGGCGCGTGCCGGCGCTGGCCACGCCGGAGCACACCCGGCTCCATCTCGCGTACCGCATCGGCACGGGTGTGCTGACCCGGGTCCTCGAATTCACCACAGGCAAGGGGTTCCAGGTGGTGCAGGTACGGGTGGACCGGGCGGCGGTCCACCCGGACGAGATCGGCGAGGAGCCGTCGCCCGAGGCGGGCACCGCCCTGGTCTACGTAGACATCGAGGGCACCGGCAGTGTCCATCAACTGGTGGCCGAACTCTCCGAGTTCGAGGAGCTGCTGAGTGTGTCGTCCATCAGGGACGAGGAGACGGAATGAGCCGGAGGAGGCCGGAGTAGACTCCCCGGTCGGGCGGAACGCAGGACTGACGGGGGAGATCATGACGGAGTTCCTGGGACCACTCGAACTGGTCGGGGACCGCTGGATCATCGGGGACTCGGAGCGTGAGGGCGGCTCGTGCCTGGTCCTCGGCCCCGAAGGCTTCGCACACCACGGGCCCGGAGCACCGGAACGCGTGGCGCTCGTTCCATGGTCCAGATTCATCGATGTGCGTATCCATGCCACCTATCGGGCATGGCTTGCCACCAGGACCATGGGCGTGGTCGGGGTGCTGGGCCACAACCACATGGAGACCGGCCGCAGCGGCTGTTCCGTGAGGGGAACCCTTCGCCATCCGTACGAGAACTGGTCGGTCAACTACACCCATCACGAGCGTCCCTACACGAGCGCGCACCTCTTCATGCTGAGAGCCCTGTGCGCGAAGGTGTCCCGAGCGAAGGCGCCGCACCGCCTCGGTGACCGGGAGTGGCTGGGCCTCGCTGTTGCCCGGTTGGCACCGCTGCACGGGTGGCGGACGCGCCCCCAGGCGACGCGGGAAGTGAACGCGGTCATCGACGGCCTCGGCTTCTGACCGGACCGGTGTGACCGCCGCGTCCCCCGGGAGCGGCGGTCACAAGCGCGAGGACGGACCCTGTTCGGACAGGGGCAGGGCCTCAGGACTCGATGAGCGCCTCCGCGAGCCGCTCGACGCGCTCCTGCCAGGCGGCGAGGGCCGCGGTGCCGTCGAGGTCCTCGGGGCCGGTCTGGGTGAGGACGAGCCTGGCTCCGTGGCCCGTACCCTCGCGCATCTCCCAGGTGACCGACCCGTGCGGCTCCGCCGTGTACGTCAGTGACTTCGGCGCCCGCACCTCGGTGACCGGTCCCGCGGCGACCTTCCCCGAGGTGAACCCCTCCGGCACCGGCAGCCCCGCCACCGGTTCGACGCCGTTCGACAGCACCTCCCACACCGTCTCGGCGGGCCGCACGAGTTGCCGCTCCAGGCGGATGCGTTTGCCGCCGGCGACCGCCTCCACGCCGCCCCTGCCGAGGTCGAAGCGGCGCACGTACGCCTCGTGCAGCCGGCCCGTGTCCCGGCTCGGCCGGACGGGCCCGCCGTCGAGGAGCTGCCCCAGCGCGTTGATGCACAGGTGCCAGCCGGAGGCGAAGCTCGCCGAGCCGAAGTGGTCGCCGAAAGTGTGTACGAGCGTCAGCAGCGAACCGTCGGCGTAGGGGGCGATGGACCAGCTCAGGTGCTGGTCCCCCCAGGTGAAGGCGAAGAGGGTGGGCGCTTCGACGTCCGTGACGACGCCCGTCATCTCCGGTGCCTCCCCGCCCGGGAAGCGGAAGGTGATCGTGGCGCCCGGTCGCAGATCCAGCTCCACCTCGGCGGGGAACCACCGCGCGAGCGCCGACGGTTTGGTGAGCGCGGCCCAGACCTTGTCCGGGGCGTGGTCGAGCTTGCGCTCCATGCGGAGCGCGGTCTGCCCCTGGACCGTGGTCAGGGTGTCGGAGTGCTGGTCCATGTTCATCATGAGGGGTCGTCCTCCATCGCGTCGAGGTGCCGTTCGAGCGCGTCAAGAGCGCCGGACCACAGGTGCCGGTACGGGGCGAGCCAGGCGTCGAGTTCGGCGAGCGGCTCGGGGCGCAGCTCGTACCAGCGGCGCTGAGCATCCTGCCGTACCCGGACGAGCCCCGCATCGCGCAGCACCCGCAAGTGTTTCGATGTGCCCGGCTGGCTCAGTCCGAGATGCTCGGTCAGCTCACCGACCGAGTAGGGGCGGTCGAGGAGGAGATCGAGGATCCGCCGCCTGTTGGGCTCAGCGAGTACGTCGAACGGAATGGACATACGGCCAACATACCCACTGGGCTATATAACTTCAAGGGCATGTACGCGCTCCCTCTCCGACCCGGATCCGGAGCCGGCCGCGCGCGTTTCGGCCAACAAAATGCGCGGGAGGCGTCCGAATTCTGGCCGGAACCATGCCGTGACAGCGCGTCAGCAATGCCTACATAATTGTAAGTTGGGGCGATCGAAGATCGACCACACTGCTCTCCCGGAAATCGCCCCGCGACGTGCACACCGTACCTGTCAGGAAATGCGGCCCGTCGGCCGGACACCGCAGAACGGCGCGAGGAGAGCGGCCGTGCATGACGAATTCCTTTGTCACGTCACCGCGTACGGAGTCTGCGGTGGGGAGCGTGTCGGCGTGCCCCTGGGCACCTATCGCGCGCCCACGCTGGCGCTGGCCCTGTGGTGGCTCAGGGACCGTGCGACCTGGATCGCCGAGCGGCTTGATCCCAGCCCTGACAGCCCCTGCTTCCCGGCCGAGGCGCTCGCGCCGGTGGCGCGGCACGTGCCCGACGTACCGGAGACGCTGCGGATCTGGCGGGACGACGTGGCCCACCAGGAGATGGTCGCCGAGCATCTCGCGGCGGGCCGCCTGATCCGGGTGGCCACCCGGGACGAGACCACCGAATACGAACTGCTCGCCGAGTCGGTCGACGCACTGAGAATGGACCGGGCACTTCCGTTGTTGATCACACCTGAGGCAATGCCGGACGCGTATCGGCGGGAACGCCCGCTGGCGTCTTCCGGGGACACCATGCGACTCGGTCAATTGCACCGGTGAAGAGGATCTCCGAAATTCGCCGGTAGCCCGGCGGGATATCCGCTTTCACCTCGGGATTTCGCCCTGGGCTATTTCGATATGAGTATGCAAATCGTCCGCGGCCGCCACGGCGGCGGCGCCGGAGAGCGTCAGGCACAGCAGGAGCGCGCAGGCGACGGGGCGTACGGCCCTGGGCAGCGCCCGCCCGGCGCCCGTCCCGCCGCCCGTCCCGGCGGCC
>NZ_JTHL01000001.1:523994-532834 GCF_000818195.1 Streptomyces sp. 150FB
AGGCGGCGGGGACCGCGAGGAACGGCATCAGCAGCGGCACCCAGACGAGCGGCACCCAGACCAGCGGGTTCATCCGGCGTCGTCGCCGTCCAGCAGCGAACGCAGCAGCCGTTCGTCCTCGTCGCTGAGCTGTGAGACAAAACGCGCGAGGACCGCGCCGCGGTCGTCGTCCTTGCCCAGCTCGACATGCATACGGCGGGCGGTCAGGCCGGGGGCGTCCTCGGTCGGCGTGTAGGCGAAGCCCCGGCCGGACCTCACCCGGGTGACCATGCCCTTCTCGTACAGCCGTGAGACGATGGTGGTGACCGTGGTGCGGGCCAGCGGGACCCCGAGTGCCCGCTGTACCTGGGCCGGGGTGAGCGGCCCTTCGGCCGACCAGAGGGCCGCGAGGACACCTGCCTCCAGCTCCCCCGCCTGCCGCCGTTCGGCGCCCGCGTCGCCCATGGAAGCGCTCCTCCCGTGTTTCGTCCCGTTCCGCGGAAGCGTAGTCCGGGAGGCCCGGCCGATGAGTTCCGGCCTCTCCGGAAGTCCCCCCTGGAACAGAGCTTCGCAAGCTTCCAGACAAAAGAGAGAAGTCCAGCATGTTCGGCAACAGCAAGGCGTTCAGCGGATTCGCCGTCGACGACACCGACAAGGCCAGGCGCTTCTACACCGAGACACTCGGACTCGACGTGTCCGAGGAGCACGGTCTGCTCCGGCTGAACCTCGCGGACTCCACCCACGTGCTCGTCTACCCCAAGCCCGGGCACGTCCCCGCGACCTTCACCGTGCTCAACTTCCCGGTGGACGACATCGAGGCGGCGGTGGACGAGCTGGGGCGGCGCGGGGTGAGCTTCGAGCGCTATCCGGGGATGGACGCGGACGATCGGGGCATCTTCCGGGCGGCGGGACCGTACATCGCGTGGTTCAAGGATCCGGCGGGCAACGTCTTCTCCGTACTCCAGGACCGTTAGCCGGTTCCGGTCCGCGGCACGTCCGGCGTCAGAGCGGGCGGTACATGATGTGCAGCCCCACCGGGCCGAGCCCCGGGTGGCGGAAGCCGCCCGGGACCGTACCCACCACCTCGAAGCCGAGTGAGCGGTACAGCTTCACCGCGTACGTGTTGCTCTCGACCACGGCGTTGAACTGCATCCCCGCGAAGCCCGCCGTCCGCGCCCACTCCACGGTGTGCTCGCAGAGGGCACGGCCGACGCCGCGCCCGGCGTGCGCGGGATCGACCATGTAGCTGGCGCTCGCGATGTGCGCGCCGTTGCCCATCTGGTTGTTGTTCATCTTGGCGGTGCCGAGGACCGTACCCGCGTCGTCGAGGGCGACGACCGCACGGTTCGGTGGCGCCGGCAGCCAGAAGTCGCGGGCCTGGATCTCACCGAGATCGAGCGGATAGGTGAACGTCTCGCCCGCCGCGACGATGGTGCGGAAGAACGGCCAGACGGCCGGCCAGTCCTCGGTGGTCGCTTCCCTGATCAGCATGGACACAGGATGGCGGTCGAGACCTGGCGGGCGCCAATACTTTTGCTGACCGCTCAGGTGACCGCGTTCGAGGTGGCCGCGCCGCGCGAGCCGGTCACTGCGTGGTCACCTGTGTGGCCGGCTGCCGTCGCAGGGGTGCCCCCGCCTCGTAGAGGCTCTTGAGCGCCTGCGCGTAGGAGCCGAGCAGCCCGGTTTCGAGATAACCGACGTTCAGCTCCTGGCAGTAGCCCCTGACGATCGGCTGGGCCTTGCGCAGGTGCGGGGTCGGCATGCTCGGGAAGAGGTGGTGCTCGATCTGGTAGTTCAGCCCGCCGAGTGCGAGGTCGGTGAACCAGCTCCCGCGCACGTTGCGGGAGGTGAGGACCTGGCGGCGCAGGAAGTCGGGCCGGTCGGAGCCGGTCAGGGTGGGCATGCCCTTGTGGTTGGGGGCGAAGATCGAGCCCAGGTAGACACCGAACAGGCACTGGTGGATGGCGAGGAACGCCACCGCCTTGCCGGGGGGAAGGACCACGAACAGCGCCGACAGGTACACGGCGAAGTGCATGAAGAGCAGCGAGCCTTCGAGCCTGCGCTGCTTCAGCGAGCGGTCGGAGAGCGCGCGTACGCCCGAGACGTGCAGGTTGAAGCCTTCGAGCAGGAGCAGCGGGAAGAACAGGAAGGCCTGTGAGCCGCCGATCACCCGGGCGAGGCCCTTGGCCTCGCGCGCCTGGCGGCTGCTCCAGACGAGGATGTCGGGGTTGACGTCCGGGTCGAGTTCCTCGTGGTTCGGGTTGGCGTGGTGCCGGGAGTGCTTGTCCTGCCACCAGCCGTAGCCCATGCCGATGCCGAGGTTCCCCGCGATGCGGCCCGTCCAGGCGCTGGCCTTGCGCAGCCGGAACACCTGGCGGTGGCCGACGTCGTGGGCGACGAGCGCCACCTGGCCGAAGATCACGGCGAGGAATCCGGCGACGGCGAGCGTCCACCAACTGTCGCCGAGGGCGGCGAAGGCCGCCCAGCCCCCCGCGTACAGCAGTCCGATGGTCGAGATCCGCACGGTGTAGTACCAGGGGCGGCGGCGCATGAGACCGGCCGCCATGATTTTCCTGGAGAGGGCCGCGAAGTCGCTGCCTCCCCCCCGCCGTGGCTCTTCCACGGTGGGTTCGCCGACCGTGGGTTCGCCAAGGGTATGAGTGGACAATTCAGCCACGCCTTTCGGATCGGTCACGACCGCCTGGTGCCGGCTGCTGTGACTGCGCGGCAGTGTGGCTGGTGAGCCATGGGAAAAATCAGATGCGTACTGCACAGAGGCTCACGGAAGAGCGTCGGATAAAACGCTGCCTGGTCACCCTGTTAACAGGGCCCCTGCTGCTGCCTGGATGGGGTGCAACGGGAAGCCGAGGTCTTGGGCGTCTGTCATTCAGTGTAACCGCCTGGCGTGTTCGGCAGACATAAGCAGATTTAAGTTGCAGACGCGGGCCAAGTAGTTCACAGTCCACCGTTCCGGCGGCGTGCCGAACGCGGAATTGCGGGTAGAGACAGAAGGACGACGTTGTGCACCACAGGCGGATAGAGGCGAATCGCGCGTGTTCGATGCTGATGATATTCGGGAGTGGCGTGGCCACGATGTGGTGGACACGGAGAAGCGGAAGATCGGCACGCTGGAGGCCGTGTACGTCGACACCACGACGGACGTGCCGGTCTTCGCGACCGTCACCGTGGGCATGCCCACCAAGCGGCGCCTCATCTTCGTCCCGTTGACCGATGCCACCGTCGGCCCCGGCTATTTGAAGGTCCTCTGGGACAAGAAGCTGGTCAAGGACGCGCCTTCGATCGATCTCGACGGTGAATTGCCGGCCGAGGACGAACCGCGTGTGTTTTCCCACTACGGACTGGCGTACAAGACCGGTGCGGCCGGCGAACGCCAACTGGCCCGGCGCTGAGGCCGTGATCCGGACCGGGATCAGCATCGCGATCGGCGTCAGGGGCAGGACCGGAGTCGAGATCAGGAGTATGAAGCCATGAGTCTCTTTCTCTTCCTGCTCCTGGTGGCCGTCGGGCTGGGAATCACAGGCGTCGCCGGTTCGGGATTGTCGTATCTGCTTGTCATCGGTGTCGTTGTTTTTCTCGCCGATCTGGTGCTGCTCGGCGCCCGCGCGGGCATGCGCCGCGGCAGGCGCGTCACCAGGTAAGGCTGTTCATATCGCCTTTCAGGCCCTCCGCGGATTCGGTGTTGGGCCTGCCTGCGGGGACTATGCTTGGTAGACGGGGACCCGGTACCGATCTCGCACGCTCCGCAGGGCTCCGGGCGGGCGCGGAGCACGGACGAAGAGCGGCAGGCAGTGATCAGCGACGCGATGACGGAGATGCTGCGGCTCGTACACACCCAGCCGCGACGCCCTCTCGCAGACCGCTGCGCAGCCGTCCTGGGGGTGGATCATCTCGCGATCTCCCTGGTCGTCGAGGGCGAGGCCACCGAACAGCTCTGGTCGTCGGGTGAGCCCAGCTCGCTCTTCGAGGATCTTCAGTTCACCCTCGGGGAGGGCCCGGGTCCGGACGCCCTGAGCAGCGGCTCGCTGATACTCCACCACGACATGCGTCTCGTGCCGTCCGAGCGCTGGCCCGCCCTGCTCCCCGCCATGGAGGAGCTGCCGGTACGGGCCGTTTTCTGCTTTCCGCTCTGTCTCGGCGGGATCATCGTGGGGGTGCTGACCCTGGTGCGTGCCGTCCCGGGACCGATGAGCAACCAGGAGATGGACGACGCCCTGGCGCTGGCCGAAGCTCTCACCTTCCAGTTCCTCGGCGGCGAGGGCGAGCCGCAGGACTTCTTCACGGACGCGCCCGCCGCTTCCATGCACCGCGCCGTCGTGCACCAGGCGACCGGCATGATCAGTGTCCAGCTCGGTCTGGCCCTGGGGCCCGCCCTGCTGCGGCTCCGCGCGCACGCCTTCAGTCACAACCAGCCGATCAACGAAATCGCACGCGAGGTCGTGGCCAGGCGTCTGCGTCTGCCGGACGTCGCGAGTGGCCCCGACTCGCCCAACGGAAAGAAGGGATGACTCCTATGTCCCGCGAACAGCAGGTGTCAGCGGTCTTCGTACAAGTCGCGGACTCCCTGACCGACGATTTCGACCTCATCGAGTTCCTCGAGCAGTTGTGCGCCCATTGCGTCACCCTGCTGGATGTCTCCGCCACCGGCATCCTCCTGGCCAACGGGAAGGGAAACCTGCACACCATCGCGGCCTCGGACGAGACCACGCACCTGCTGGAACTCTTCGCGCTCCAGCACGACCAGGGCCCGTGCGTCGAGTGCTACAAGTCCAGCACCGCGCGCACCAATATCGACCTCTCCGACGCGGAGGCCACCGAGGCATGGCCGGCGTTCGCCGAGAACGCCCGCAGCAGTGGCTTCCGTACGAGCCACACGTTCCCGCTGCGACTGCGGGACCGCGCGGTCGGCGCGCTGAACCTCTTCCACACCAGCGTGCAGCCGCTTACTCCGCAGGACGCCTCGCTCGCGCAGGCACTGGCCGATGTCGCCACCATCGCCCTGCTCCAGCAGCGCGCCCTGGACCAGCAGTACATCGAGAAGGCGCAGCTCCAGCGCGCCCTCACCAGCCGGATCATCATCGAGCAGGCCAAGGGAATTCTCGCCGAGCGCTGGCAGACCGACGTCGACGCGGCTTTCGCCGCGCTGCGCACCTATGCCCGCTCGAACCGGATGCGGCTGTCGGACTGCGCGCGTCAGATCATCGAGCAGACGCTCGACACGGCTGTCATCCCCCGCCCGTAGGAAGGGCCCGTAAGAAGGGTGCGAGCGGGTCCCTCGGGCCGGTCGGTCCGGCGGGCACCGGGGAGATCACGCTCCCACGGTGCCCGGACGTTCTTCAGCGCCGCGCCGCGCCGCCCCCGGCCGGTGCTGTCACTTCGAGGCGCCCGACATCAGTCCGTGGATGAACTCGCGCTGGCTGACGAGGTATCCGACGACGGGGATGATCGCCGCAAGGAACATGATTCCGAATAGCTGGCTGTAGTCGGTCGAATAGGCGCCCAGGGCAACATAGATGCCGGTGGTGATGGTCTGTCCCTGGATCGGCCCCAGGATGAACTGCGGGTTGAGGAAGTCGTTCCACACCCACAGGCCGAGGAAGATCGACACGGTCGCGGTCGCCGGCCGTACGACGGGGAAGACGATCCGCCACCAGAGCCGCAGATCGCCGGCGCCGTCCACCCGGGCCGCCTCGATGACCTCGCGCGGGATGGTCCGCAGAAAACCGACGTAGACGAAGACGGCGAACGACAGGTCGCCGCCGCCCACGTTGGACAGGATCAGGCCGGAGTACGAGTTGGCGAGGCCGACCGCGCGCAGCAGGGTCACGATCGGCAACAGGACGACCTGCGGCGGGACCATCAGCCCCAGCGAGAACACGCCGAGCATGACGGTGCGTACGCGGGGGGTGCGCTCCGAGATGTAGAAGGCGAGCATGGAGCTGAGGGGGACGATGATGACCAGCGTCGCCGCCGTCACGAGCACCGAGTTGAGCAGCCCCGCCTCGACCAGGTTGTCCGGTCGCTGGAGCGCCTTGACGATGTTGTCGAAGGTGAACGGTATCGGCGGGCCCGCCGGGTTGGAGAGGATCTGGTCCTGCTTCTTGAACGCGCTGACCAGGGCGACGTACACGGGCAGGATGAACGCCAGGGTGATCAGCCAGGCGCCGACGAGATGAGATTTGTTCCGGAGGTTCAGCCGTGCGACCGGAGCGCTCACAGGTTTGTCTCCCTTCGGCGAAGCAGGGTGGTGATGCCGTACGAGACCACGGCCGTCAGCACCAGGAGGAGCATGGCGATGGAGGACGCGTAGCCGAACCGGTTGTCGGTGAAGGCCACGCTGATCAGGTAGTACGCGGTCGACCGGGTCGCCTCGGCGGGGCCGCCGCCGGTCAGCACGGCGATCACGTCGTAGAGCTTGAGCGTGCTGATCAGGCACAGGACGACGCTGATGGTCATGCCCGGCGCGATCATCGGGAACGTCACATGGCGGAAGCGGCCGAAGGCTCCGGCTCCGTCCATCCGCGCCGCCTCGTACAACTCCTGGGGTACGGACTGGAGGGAGGCGGTGTAGACGACGGTGGCGAACGCGATCGTGATCCAGCTCACCACCACGATGACGGAGAACACCGCCAGATTCGATCCGCCGAGCCAGGGCACGGGGTCATCGATCAGTCCGAGCTTGGACAACACGCTGTTGAGCAGGCCGTTCTGAGTGAGGATCGATCTCCAGATGAACCCGACGATGATGCCCGACAGGACCTGCGGGATGAAGATGAGGGTCCGCATCAGCCGGTAGTTGGCGGTGGAGCGGTTGAGCAGCATCGCCAGCAGGAGACCCACGGTGTTCGCGATGACGGTGACAGCCACCACCACGATCATGGTGAACCGCAGGCTCGACAACAGCCTGTCGTCGGCGAACAGTTCCCGGTAGTTCGACAGACCGACGAAGTTGCTGGCGGTCCGCAGCGGGCTCTTGTCCGTGAAGCTGAGGAAGAGACTCTGCACCAACGGGTACAGAAGGAACATCCCGTAGAGGATGACCGCGATCAACGCAGCAGGGGCCAGCCCGAGGCTTCGGCCTGCTCGTGGAGATCGTCTGGGCACAGCTTGATCCTTCGTTCGATGGAGCGGAGGGGCGGGCCGCGGCCGTGGGACGTCCGACATGGGCGACATGGGCAATGTGGAAGACACATGCGATATGGCCGCCATGACCGACAACGATGTCAGAGCCCGGAATCCGGCCTGCGGCACCACCCGTACCGCCGGTGTGCCAGGCCTACTTGGCGGCCTTGTCCCAGTCGGCGTCGAACGCGGTCAGCAGCCCCTTGGTGTCGGAGCTGGTGAACAGCTTCTGCGCGAGCGAGCAGAACTGGTCGACGACGCCCGGGGGCAGCGCGTCGTCGTTGTTGGCCTGGGCGAACGCGTTGACCTTGTTGTTCTTGTCGGTCACCAGCTTGTAGCCCTGGTCGTACACCGGGGTCACCTTGGCGCCGAAGTCCTTGAGCGTGACGTTCTTGAGCATCGGGAAGGCGCCGTCGCTCTCGATGAGCGACTTCAGGTTGGGCTTGGAGAGCGACCACGCGCGGGCGAACGTGGCGGCGTCGTCGGCATTGGCGGACTTGGCGTTGACCGACGTCGTACCACCGGTGATGAACGGGACGACGGGGTTGCCGGTCTTGCTCGGCAGCAGGAACGTGCCGAAGTCCTTCGCCTTCTCCGGCGTGATCAGGCCGATCAGCCAGCTACCCATCGGGTACATGCCGGCCTTGCCCGCCAGGAACTGCGTGTTGGCGTCCGCGTAACTCACACTCAGCGCGCCCTTGTCGAAGCCGCCGGCATCGACGAGCTGGCGGAACTTGGACACGGCGGCGACCATCTCGGGGTCGGTGAACTTGACTTGGCCCTTGTAGCGCTTCTGCACCCACTGCGGGTCCGAGCCCAGTACATCGGCGGTGATGAGGCCGGAGAGCGGCATCGCCGACGACATCGGGTCGCCGCCCGCCATTTCGAGCGGCGTGACGCCGGCCGACTTGAGGGTCTTGACCACGTTCATGAACTGGTCCCAGGTGGTGGGGACCTGGAGATGGTTCTCAGCGAAGATCTTCTTGTTGTAGAAAACCATCGGAATGATCTGCGAGTTGGTCGGCGGAATGTACGTCTTGCCCGCGATGGCATTGCCGTTGGGGTCCGTGAAGTTGTCTTCGAGCCACTTCTGGTCGAACGGCTTCAGCAGCCCGGCGTCGGTGAAGTCCTTCGGGTTGATGGACGACAGGATGTCGGGGAACTGGCCGGCCGCCTGGAGCTGCTTGGCGTACGCGTTGCGGTCCGCGTCCGGCGAGACGATCTTCTTGACCTTGGTGTCGGGGACCGACTTCTGCGCCTGGGCGATGGACTTGTCCCAGAACGTCGCCGTGAGCGAGGGCGACTCGAACGTCATGAATGTCATGCTGCTCCCGTCTCCCCCCGCGGACTGTCCGGTGGAGCAGCCGGTGATCGCCAGGGCGCTCACCAGACCCGTCACCGCCGCAACGAAAGCAGTTCTGCGCTTCATGTCATCCTCCTTGATGCCGCGCGCGACCGACCGGGTTCCGGCCGCGTCGCGCGCCATCGATCGAATTGCCCAACGCTGAAAATCCGCACGAAAAAGCAGGATAGGGCGTCACGCCCACGTGGCCCGCCCGGCCCCGGTACGCCGGTCGCGCGGCCAACTGCCGCTATCCGGGCCCGTGTTCGCGCGGCCCGGTCAACAACCCCTGTTTCATATACTTTTCAGAAGACTAACCACCATCCCCACACAGTCAAGCGCCCCAACGACCTTTACCCGATCGAGACGGGGACGCCGT
>NZ_JTHL01000001.1:532859-547002 GCF_000818195.1 Streptomyces sp. 150FB
AGACTAACCACCATCCCCACACAGTCAAGCGCCCCAACGACCTTTACCCGATCGAGACGGGGACGCCGTCCGAGAGTGTCCGAAAGGACGTCACATGGCCGGTCCGGAAGGGGTACTGGTCAGATCGCGGGCCATGGGATCACACTGACGGCGCACGATGGCGCGACACGACGGACAGCGAACGCGGACCCGCCGAGGCGACGGAAAATATACGATCGGCGAAGAAAACAGGAGCGGCACGATGGCAGGCTCGCCCCGACGGCCGGCACTCGCGGACACGGCTTACGACATCATCCGCCAACGGCTCATGGACCACGGCATAGAGCCGGGATCCAAGATGAACATCCATGCTCTCGCGGGGGAGTTGGGCATCTCACCCACCCCGCTGCGGGAGGCGCTCGTCCGACTGGAGAGCGAGGGGCTGGTCGTCAGGCGTTCACTCGCCGGATACACAGCCGCAACGCCGTTGGGCCGCAGCGGACTTGACGATCTTTTCGGCGTACGGCTGCTCCTCGAACCGACGGCCGCCGCGCACGCGGCCACCCGGGCGACCGAGGCCGATCTGCTCCGGCTCACCGAAGCGGTGGCCGGGATGCGGGCGGCGGCGGAGGGCACCGGGGACCGGGCGGCGCTGCTCCTCCATCTGCGTCACAACTCCGTGTTCCACGACCGGATCGCGCTCCTCAGCGACAACGCGTTCCTGCGGTCGGCGCTCCAGAGCCTGTACGCGCACACCCACCGCTACCGGCTCCCGCCGCACGAGAGGTGGGCCGGCGAGACCTGCACGGAGCACGAGCGGATTCTCCAGGCCGTACGGGAGCACGACGAGGAGACGGCGGCGGCGCGGATGCGTACCCATCTGCGGCGGCAGCGCGAGAGGCTGGCGGAAGCGGCGACCCGGGACTGAGGGCCGGGGGTCAATCGATTGCCTATCGGTTGATCGCGCACGCGACACCTACCATTGACCCCCTGACCCGACCCGAGCCATAATCGTCAGACAATCGTTTGATCTACTGACCTACCTGTCCGCTTATTCCTTTGATTTGAAGGAGCACCATGTCCGCACCGGAAAGGCCTCTGCTGCTGCTCGGCCGCTCCTTCGACGGCTTCGACCGCGCGCTGAGCCGTCAGCTCGCGCAGGCGTCCCGGCGCGCGGTCCACCGGCTCCCCGACATCCTCGACCTTCAGGAGCGGGTCGTCGCCGGTGACGCGGCGGTCTCGGGCGAGGCCGACCTGCTGCTGGTGGTGACCGACTGGCTGCCGGCCCTCATCGCCGAGGGCAAGGTGCTCCCGCTGGACGACTACTTCGACGGCACACCGCCGGACGGATGGCCGGACGTCTGGCATCCGGCGCTGCGCGACCTCCAGCGCGGCCCCGACGGGCGTACGTACGGCGTGCCCTACCACGTGGGCCCCGAGATGCTGCTGTACCGGTCAGACCTGTACGACGACCCCGCCGAGCGCGCGGGCTTCGCCGAGCGCTTCGGCTATCCGCTGGCGGCGCCGGACACCTGGGAGCAGTACACCGACCAGGCGCGCTGGTTCACCCGCCCCGGGGACGGGCTCCACGGCACGATCGTGGCCGGCTACCCCGACGAACACAACACGGTGTACGACTTCCTCACCCAGCTCTGGAGCCGTGGCGCCGAACTCACCGACAGCGAGGGCCGGTTGTCGCTGGACTCCGCCGAGGCACTCGACTCGGCGCGCTTCCTGTACGACCTGTGGCACACCCACCGCGTCGTCGATCCGGCGGCGGCGGAGTGGGACAGTGTGGCCAGCGGTGTGCACTTCGCGGCCGGCGAGGCCGCCATGATGGTGAACTGGAGCGGCTTCGCCGCGCTCTCCGCCCCCGAGGACTCCCCCATCCACGGCCGGGTGCGCTGCGCGCCGGTGCCCCGGGCCGACGTGCCGGGCGGCGGCCGGGTCGCGCTCAACAGCTACTGGGTCCTGGCGGTCGCCGCCGGCTCCACACGGCCGGACGACGCGTACGCGGTGCTGCGCGACCTGACCACGGCCGCCATGGACCGCGTCACGGCCGAGGAGGGCGGTACGGCGACCCGGCGCGACTCCTGGGCCGACCCGGCGGTCGCGCGACTCGCCCCGTACTACGCGCTGT
Source organism: Streptomyces sp. 150FB (assembly GCF_000818195.1). Taxonomy (GTDB): domain Bacteria; phylum Actinomycetota; class Actinomycetes; order Streptomycetales; family Streptomycetaceae; genus Streptomyces. The sequence goes on from NZ_JTHL01000001.1 coordinate 534,979, forward strand.
TCGAGGAGGCGCACGAGAACACCCGCGCCCTGCCGCGCGATCCGCGCTGGCCCCGGATCTCGGTGATCCTCGACAGCATGGTCGCCTCGCTCGTGGCGGGCACGGCGAAGCCGGACGAGGCGATCGCCCTGGCCCACCGGAAGCTCGCCGAACTCGGCTGAGCAGACAAGGGAGTTGACCGACCGATGGAGTTCCTGGTCGAGATCGTGACCGAACTGCCCCCGGACATGCCGGAGACCGCTCGCGCCGCGCTGCTGGCCCGCGAGCGGGAGCGGGGCGCCGCGCTGCGAGACGCGGGCACACTGCGACGGATCTGGCGGCTCCCCGGCCGGCTCGCCAACGTCGGTATCTGGTCGGTGCCGGACGCGGACGCCCTGCACGAGGCGCTGACGAGCCTGCCGGTCCAGCCGTACGCACGGATCACGGTGACCGCGCTGGCCGGCCACCCGCTGGACAGCACCCCGGCGGCCGGGGACGACACCGCGTAACACGACGGCCCGGGTCCGGCGGCGGCCCGGCGGCCCGGCAGCCCGGACGCGATCGGTGGACCTTCTGCGAAGGCTCTGCGACGGGTGCGGCGCCCGGCTCAGGCGGCCGGTCGCAGGTGGCTGTCGGCCCAGCGCGCGAAGCTGGTGAGCGGGATGCCGAGCGCCTCGGCGAACGCGGGGCGGGCGGGGTGGCCGACCTGGTTCTGCCAGTCGTGCAGGCGGCCGAACTCCGGCATGCCCGCGGCGACCGCCTCGTCCCCTGTCATGGACGGGGCCGTCAGTTCGGTGCCCAGAGCGCCCGAGAGCACCTTGGCGACCTGGGTCATCGGCATGCGCTCGCTCGCGAGTTCCAACTCGACCTCGTGGAAGCGTTCGGGGTCGGCGAAGGCCGCCGCGGCTGCCGCGCCGATGTCGGCGACCGCGACGAGAGACAGCTCGGTGGCGGGCTTGAGTACCGTCACCAGGCCACCCTCGACGCCGCGCGGGAGCAGAAAGGACGGGGGGAGGAAGTTCTCCATGAAGAAGCCCGGCTTGAGCAGCGTCCAGTACCGGAAGCCCGCCTCGCGGACCCGGTCCTGGATCGCGGTCTTGGTCTCCAAGTAGTGCTCCATGGACGCCCAGCGGCCCTCGGCCCAGCCGGGCACCGCGCGGTGCTGACCGGCGCCGGAGACGGAGGTGTGCACGAACTGCGCCACCCCGGCGTCCCGCGCCGCGTCGACCAGGTTCCGCCCCTGCACCCACTCGGAGTCGCCCTGGAGGTCGTTCATGTCGGGCATCTGTACGGAGAAGACGGCACGGGCCCCCTCGGCGGCCCTCCGTACGGAGTCGCGGTCGTAGAGGTCGCCGGTGACCAGGTCGGCGCCGAGCGCTGCCACGGCCCTGGCCCGCTCGGTGGCCGGGTCGCGTACCAGCGCCCGTACCGGAACGCCCGCTCCGAGCAGGGCGCGAGCGGCGGCGCCGCCCTGCTGACCGGTCGCTCCGGTGACCAGGACGGGTGCGGGATCTGTGGGCATGGCTCTCCTCGGTGGCGTGTACTCGGTGATGCGGGCTCGGTGATGTGGCCAGCTAAGTGGCGGCCCCCGCCGCTTAGCTCTTCGGTACGATACGGAGGGCCCCGCCACTTAACAACCCCGGAGGACGCCATGCCCGCCCAGCGTGCGGACGCCCGGCGCAACTACGTACGCATCCTCGCCATCGCCGAGGAGGAGGTCGCCGCGCACGGCGCCGACGCCTCCCTGGAGCAGATCGCCCGTACGGCGGGGGTCGGTTCGGCCACGGTGCGCCGGCACTTCCCCAGCCGGCGCGCGCTGCTGGAGGCCGTCTTCCAGGACCGGATCGAGGTTCTGAGTGCTCGCGCCCGCGAGCTGGCCGGGGCTGACGACGCGCGGGCCGCGCTGCTGGAGTGGCTGGGCTCGCTGACCGCGTACGCCGCCTCGGCGCGCGGGATGGCCTCCGCCCTGGTCCAGGACGGCGGCGGCTACGACGAGGAGCATGTGAACGCCTGCTCGGCCAAGCTCACCGAGGCGGGCGACCCGCTGCTGCGACAGGCGGCGCGGGCCGGTGCCCTGACGCCCGGCGTGACCACCGCCGACCTGCTCACCCTGGTCGCAGGCATCGTCCTGGCCACGGAGCACCACGCGGACCCGGCCGCCGAGGCGGACCGCCTGCTCGGCCTGATCGTGTCGGGGCTCAGCCCGCGCGGAAGCGCCTGAGACCCCTGTGGCCCCTGCGGTCCGTACCGGCCGGACTCAGCCTCAGGAACCCGTGCCGGGCGCCGGGGGCGCCGTGGACTCCCGTACGACGACCTCAACCGGCTCCATGACGACCTCGGTGATGGTGTCGGCGGGACCGCGTGTCGCGATCAGCCGTACCGCCCGCGCCCCCAGCTCGCCCAGCGGCATCCGCACCGTCGTCAGCGCCGGCACCAGGTGTCCGGCCAGCGCCATGTCGTGCACGGCGATGACGGAGATGTCCCGGGGCACGGACACGCCCGCCGCGTACAGCGCGTGCAACACCCCTACGGCGGACGCCACGTTGGCCACGAACACCGCGGTCGGCCGCTCGTCGGCGGCCAGCAGTTCGGTCATCGCCGCGTGCCCGCCCGCCGGGGTGTAGTCGGCGTGCACGATGAGCCGGGGGTCCACCGGGAGACCGGCGGCCGTCATCGCCGCCGTGTACCCGGTCCTGCGCCGCCGCGCGGTGTCCGCCGTCTCCGGTCCCGCGATATGCGCGATACGGCGGTGTCCGAGGGCCACCAGATGGTCCACGGCGAGCTTGCTGGCGTGCCCGTCGTCCAGCACGACATAGCGGTCGGAGCCCGGCACCCGGCGGTTGACCAGCACCCAGGGCAGCCGCAGCGAACGCAACTGCTCCAGCTCACGGCCCGTCTCCTCGCCCGCGAAGAGCAGACCGTCGACCCGCCCCTGCCCGAACAGGTCCATGTAGTGGTCGACGCCCTGCCGTACGCCCTCGGAACTCGCCGTCATCAGCGCGTACCCGAGCTTGCCCGCCTCGGTCTCGGCGCCCTTGATGATCTCGGCGTAGACGGGGTTGGCGAAGTCGGGGATGAAGAGCCCGAGCATGTACGAACGGGCCGTACGCAGGCTGCGCGCCGCCGCGTTGGGGCGGTAGCCCAGCTTGTCGATCGTCTCCAGCACCCGCTGCCTGGTGGCGGGACGGATGCTCAGCTTGGGATCGTCGTTGATCACCCGGGAGACCACGGAACGGTCCACGCCGGCGAGCAGCGCCACATCGCTGAGCGTGACCTTGCCGGACATCGGGCTGCCGGGCAGGACCTTGCCGGGGGTGGCCCGGTTGTCGTCCGGGGCTGGTTTGGGTGTCATCCCCGTCATCATTCCACGGGCACGCTGCGCCCCGAGTCCATGGAGGCGTAGAGACGGTCGACGAGCCGGATCGTACCGAGGTTGTCGCGGGCCGACGGGTACGGCTCTCCCCCGCCCGCCACGGCCCGCAGCAGCGAGCCGACGGGGCCGGCGAAGGCGTCGGGGATCCAGCGCCGGGTGACGGGGTAGGGCAGCCAGCCGTCGGTGGGCAGCGCGCGGCTGTTGACCTCCAGCGTGTCGGGGCGGCCGTGCGGGTAGTCGTACAGCAGGCCCAGGGTGCCCCGTACGGACCCCTCCGAGCCGTCGATCCTGAAGCTCGCCTCCGGGTCACCCGTGCGGTTCTCGTGCGTCGCGTGCACCAGGGCCCTGGCGTTGCCCGGGAAGACCAGGGTGCTGATGGTCCGGGTCTCCCCCGCCGCCACCTGACCGGGGGTGCGTCCCGCGGCGCAGAAGACGTGCTCGGGGTCGCCGAGCACGGACCGTACGGCGTCCAGGTAGTGGATCGAGTGGTACATGATCTCCAGCCGGTCGCTCCGTACCAGCCAGGGCCAGGGCGTCCAGTCGGTGGTGATGTTCACGGTGAAGGTCATGGCGGTGACCTCGCCGAGCCAGCCCGCCCCGGCCATGGCGCGCGCGGCGGCGATGCCCTCGTCGTAGCGGAGCTGCTGGTTGACGACGATCTTCAGGCCGAGCCGGTCGGCGAGCGCGATGATCTCCTCGCCGGTGGCCTCGTCGGGGACGAACGGCTTCTGGCAGACGAGGTGCTTCCCCGCCTCCAGGGCGCGGCGGGCGATGTCGGGCTGGGCGGCGGGGGCCACGGCGATGTCGACGACCCGTACGCCGGGATCGGCGAGGAGTTCGTCGAGCGACGCGTACACCGTCGGTACGCCGTGCCGTCCCGCCACCTCCCGCGCCCGGTCGGCGTCGAGGTCGAAGAGGCCCCGGATGTCGAGTCCGGCGGCGCGGTAGGCGGGCAGGTGCGCCACGTCGACGATGGCGCCGGCGCCGACGATCGCCACGGGCAGCCGGTGTTCCGGGGCGATGGCGGTGTCGCAGGCGGCGGCGATGGGGGCGAAGACGTCGAGCATGGGGGCGGGTCCTTTCCGGGGTGGCGCGGGGTATGCGTTCGCTGTTACGCCGTCATCCGGCGAACCGGTGGGCCGGGGGCTGCACCAGCTCCAGGACGATACGGTCCGGGTCCTCGAAGTAGCAGGTCCAGCCACCCTCGTTGACGCCGGCCGTGATGGCGTTGGGCGGCGAGAAGAAGCGCACCCCGGCGGCGGTGAGCCGCTCGTGCAGCGCGTGGATGTCGTCCACGGCGAGCGCCAGGTGGGCGGCGCCGGGGTTGGCGATCCCCGGGTCCTGCCGGGTGCCCCTGGGGTTGATGTACTGCACCAGCTCCAGGTCGTGCGTCGAGAGGCCGGGGGGCCTTCCGGGCACGGCGAGCTGGGCGATCCGCAGGTGGGCGTCCGGGTAGCCGACGAGACGGCTGGTGTACTCGTTGCTCTGCTCCTGTGTGTGGATCAGCTCGAAGCCCAGCAGCCGGGTGTAGAAGTCCACCGTCCGGTCCAGGTCGGAGACGGTGAAGCTGAAGTGCCATACGGCGTGCAGCATGTGCGTGTGTTCTCCCTCGCGGCCCTTGCCGCCGTTGGTGGTGCCGGGTGTCTCGCGGCCGTCCGGCCGGCCCCCGACCGGACCGGCCGGACGACGTTCCGGGGGGCGACGTTCCGGGGGGGGCGTCGTTCCGGGGGGGGCGTCGTTCCGGGGGCGTCGTTCCAAGGGGCAGGCTGGGCCGACTAGTTCATCTCCAGGCCGCCGCAGACGTTCAGCGCCTGCCCGGTGATGTAGGAGGCGTCCGCCGAGAGCAGGAACGCGACGACGCCCGCGATCTCCTCGGGGCTCTCGATCCGTCCGAGGGGGATCTTCGCCGCCTGCTCGGCGAAGGACTCCTCCGGGGTGATGCCGCTGATCTCGGCCTTCTGCCGGTGGATCGCCCGGGTCATCTCGGTGTCCACGACGCCGGGACAGACCGCGTTGACCCTGATGTCGTGCTCGGCCAGTGCCAGTGCCGCCGAGCGGACCAGGCTGATCGTGCCCGCCTTGCTGGCGGCGTAGTCGGCGCAGGTGGCCCGGGGGCCGCGGCCCGCCACCGAGGAGACGGCGACCATCGCGCCGCCGCCGTGTTCCACGGCCCGCCGCGCCGCGCCCTGGAGCAGGAGGAACATGCCCTTGAGGTTCACCGCCAGCGTGGCGTCCCAGTCCTCGACGGGCAGGTCGAGGAACCGGTGGTTGCGTACGATGCCGTGCGCGCCGACCGCGAGCGTGAGGGGGCCGAGATCGTCCTCGGCCCTGCGCAGCGCGTCGTCCACGGCCCCGGGGTCGGTCACGTCCACGACGTACGCCTCGGCCCGGCCGCCGGCCGCCGTGATCTCCTCGGCCGTGCGCCCCGCGCCCGCCGCCGAGATGTCCATCAGCGCGACGCGCGCGCCCTCTGCGGCGAGCAGCGTGGCGCACGCGTGGCCGATGCCGCCGCCCGCGCCCGTGACGACGGCTGTCCGCCCTTCGAAGCGTCCCATCGGACGATGTCCCTTCCCTTGTCCCTCGGACCGCGGGCCCGTTGCCCGCCGGCCGCTGTCTGCCGGGGCGTACCGCTCAGCCCTGGTTCACCCCTGGGCCCGCCACTCCGAGAGCGCCGCGTCCACCGTGGTGCGCGGGTTGCCCACGTAGTGCTCGGGAGTCAGTTCGCCCACCGCGTCCGCCGCCTCGGGCGGCAGCATGTCGCGCAGTACGGCGCGCAGCCCCTCGCCGGTCGCCCGGCAGCGGCGCGCCGCCTCGTACACCAGGTCGTGCGCGTGTTCGCGCCCGAGCCGACCGGCGAGGCCGATCATGTACGCCTCCGCCATCACGAGCCCCGAGTCTGCGTCGAGGTTGCGCCGCATCGCCTCGGGGAAGACCTGGAGGCCCTCGGCGACGGAGCGGGCCGTGGCCAGCGCGCCGGCCGCCAGGTCGGCGAGCTGCGGCAGGACCTGCCATTCGGCCTGCCACTCGCCGGCCGCCCGCTCATGGCCCGCCTCCATGATCCGGTAGAGCGCCGAGCTCAGCGCGCCGGCGGTGGCCGCCATGCCGATGACCGCCTCCGACTCGATGGGGTTGGCCTTCTGCGGCATCGTCGAGGAGGCGCCGCGCAGGTGGCCCCCGGCCTCGGACACCTCGGCGATCTCGGTCCTGGACAGATCGACGATCTCCCTGGCGAACCGCGCGCAGGTGGCGGTGAGCAGGGCGCACACGGAGCCGAACTCGGCGACCCGGTCGCGGGCCACGTGCCAGGGCACATCGGTCGTACGCAGCTCCAGCAGCTCGGCGACGCGGCGGCGTACCTTCACCGCCTGTTCGCCGTACGCCGCCGAGGTGCCGCCGGCGCCGAACAGCGAGACGGTGGCGAGCGCGTCGCGGGCGGTGGCGAGCCTGGCCCGGTTCCTGGCCAGTTCGCCGAGGTAGCCCGCCATCTTCGCGCCGAACGTCGTGGGCACGGCCTGGAGCGCGTGCGTACGTCCGGCGATCACCGTGTCGGCATGGACGGTGGCGAGCGCGGCCACCGCTTCGCCGAAGCCCGTGAGCAGCTCGGCGAGGCGGCCTCCGGCCGCTTCGAGCTGGAGGGCGAGCCCCGAGTCCATGATGTCCTGGGTGGTCGCGCCGTAGTGGACCCTGCCGCGGTGCTCCTCGGGGAGCGCCTCGTCGAGCTGCCGTACGAGCGGCAGGATCGGGTAGCCCACATTGCGGGTCTCGAGCCAGAGGCGCCCGGGGTCGATGTTCTCCGGCACCGACGCGCGGACGATGGCCGCCGCCGTGTCCTGGTCGATCACTCCGGCCTCACCCTGCGCCGTGGCGAGAGCCGCCTCGACGCGCAGCCATGATCCGATGAGTTCCTCCTCGGACAGAATCGCGGCCATGGCGTGGTCGCCGTACAGACCGACAAGCATCTCGAAACGCTGCGGACTCATCGTCCCCCTCTCACGGTGGCTGACCAATCTGATCAATCGTTTGTCTAACCTAAGCCCGGAAACACACTTCGGCAACCCATTCAGCTCTCGAAGTCACCCGCCCAGCCCTGGACAATGACACGTTCCTTGCTCCACATCCCGGGCTCGCCTACAGTGACAACAATCGATTGACTACATTCGGGTGCCCCCATGCGAATGACCACCCGGCAGAGAGGGGGAAGCGTGAATCGCGAACGGCTCATGGCGGACCTGCGCGCGATGTGGCGGATCCGCGCGTTCGAGGACAAGGCCCAGGCCCTGTGCGGCTCGGGCGACATCCGTGGATCGGTCCATCTGTGCACAGGACAGGAGGCCGGTCCTGTCGGGGCGTGCGACGCGCTCGACGGCACGGACGCCCTGTACTCCACCTACCGCGGACACGGCTGGGCCATCGCGCGCGGCACCCCGCTGCGCCCGCTGATGGCTGAGCTGCTCGGCCGCGCGACCGGTGTCAACGGCGGCCGGGGCGGCTCAGCGCACTTCAGCGCGCCGGAGTACGGCTTCCACGGCGAGAACTCGATCGTCGGCGCGGGCGCGCCGATCGCCGTGGGCGCCGCGCTCGCCGGCCGTTTCGACGGAACGGGCCGGATCGCCGTCACCGTCTTCGGCGACGGCGCGATGAACCAGGGCTCGGTGCACGAGGCGATGAACTTCGCCGCCGCCTACCGGCTCCCCGTGCTCTTCCTGTGCGAGAACAACCGCTGGTCGGAGATGACACAGATCAGCGAGACGGTGCGCAACCCGACGCTGACCGACCGTCCGAAGGCACTGGGCATGACCTCCGTACGCATCGACGGCACCGACCCCGAGCGTGTACGCGAGACGGTCGGCGACCTGGCCGAGGCGGCCAGGGAGGGCGGCGGCCCGGCGTTCGTCGAGCTGACCACCACCCGGCTGGTCGGCCACTACGTCGGGGACGTGCAGCACTACCGCAGCCGTGAGGACATCGCCGCCGACGAGGCCAACGAGCCGATCGGCAGGGCGGTACGCGAACTGACGGCCGCCGGTGTGCCGGCGGAGGAGATCGAACGGGCGGAGTCGAGCGCGCGCGCCGAGGTCGAGGAGGCCGCGCAGGCGGCGCTCGCCGACCCGCCCGTCGACACCGCCCGTGTGAGGGAGCACCTGTATGCCTGAGGACACGATCAAGGTCAACTACTCCGGGGCGGTGAACGCGGCGCTGCGCCGGGTGCTCGCCGAGGTCCCGGAGACCCTGCTGTACGGCGAGGACCTCGCCAAGCCCGGCGGGGTGCACGGCGTGACGCGCGGGCTGTGGAAGGAGTTCGGCGACCGCGTCTTCGACACACCGATCAGCGAGTCGGCGATCCTCGGCTCGGCGGTCGGCGCCGCGATGATGGGAAGGCGCCCGATCGTCGAGATCATGTGGGCCGACTTCTTCCTGGTGGCCATGGACCAGATGGTCAACCAGGCGGCCAACGTGCGGTACGTCTCCGAGGGCCGCCTGAAGGCGCCGCTGGTCGTCCGTACCCAGCAGGGCGACTCCCCCGGCTCCTGCGCGCAGCACTCGCAGAATCTGGAGGCGCTGTTCCTGCACGTCCCCGGTCTGCGGGTGGCGATGCCCTCCAACCCGCAGGACGCCTACGACATCATTGTCTCCGCCGTGCACTGCGACGACCCGGTGGTGGTCATCGACAACCGCACGCTGTACTTCGGCGAGAAGCAGGAGATCGTCACGGGCCGCCCGCCGGCGCCGGTAGGCGGCAGCCATGTCCGGCGTACGGGCGAGGCCGCGACGGTGGTCACCTGGGGCGCCATCACGCACCGGGTGCTGGAGGCGGCCGACCGGCTGGCCGCCGGCTCGACGCCGGTGACCGTCATCGAGACGCCCTGGCTCAACCCGTTCGACACCGATGCGGTGATCGAGTCGGTGGAGCGTACGGGCGGGCGGCTCGCCGTGGTGCACGAGGCGAACACGACCGGGGGATTCGGCGCCGAGGTGATCGCGCGCGTCGCCGAGGCGGGCGTGCTGCGCGGGCGTCCGGTGCGGATCGGGGTGCCCGACTCCCGTATCCCGGCGGCCCCGGAGCTGGCGGCCGCGCTGATCCCGAGTGGCGACCGGATCGCCGGGGAACTCGGCCGGCTCGTCTCCGCCGGCTGAACGCCCGGCGCGCGAGGGCTCTTCTCGCCCCGTACGCGGCCGGCCACCGGGCGCCTCTGACGTGCCCGGCGGCCGCGCCCGTGTCACGCGGACCCGGTCTCCCGCGCGCCGACCGTACGGAAACCGCAGTTCGCCGCCGACGAGTGCGGGGTGTTCGAGGCGCGGGCCGCGGTGCGGTAGCGGTTGCAGTACGAGTCGTGGCACAGGTACGAGCCGCCCCGGATCACCGCGAGACCGGTCGGCTCGGGGCCCCTAGGGTCGTCCTCAGGCGAGCGCGCGTAGTAGCCCGGGTCGAACCAGTCGGCGCACCACTCCCAGACGTTGCCCGCCGTGTCGTACAGGCCGTGGCCGCCCGGCGGGAAGGTACCGACCGGGGAGGTGGCGACCCAGCCGTCCTCAGCGGTGTTCAGGGTGGGGAAGTCGCCCTGCCAGATGTTGCAGTGGTGCCGGCCGCCGGGGGTCAGTTCGTCGCCCCAGGGGTAGCGCAGCGAAGCGGCCCCGCCCCTGGCCGCGTACTCCCATTCGGCCTCGGTGGGGAGCCTGCGCCCCGCCCAGGCGCAGTAGGCCTCGGCGTCGGTGCGGGTGACATGGACGACCGGGTGGGAGCCGAGGCCTTCGAGGGAGCTGAGCGGGCCGTACGGGCGGCGCCAGTGCGCCCCGCGTACGTCGGCCCACCACGGCGCCTCGGGGAAGACGGCGAGGACGTCCCGCGGTTCGGCCCGCAGGGTGAGGGCGAAGACCGCCGAGTGGCCGGCGCGTTCGGCCTCGGTGCGGTAGCCGGTCGCCTCGGCGAAGGCGCCGAAGTCGTTGTTGGTGACCGGGGTGGTGTCGATGGAGAAGCTGTCGAGACACACCGGGTGTACGGGCAACTCCCCGTCGGCCGGGCGGCCTTCGTCGAAGGAGTCGCCCATCAGGAACCGGCCCGCCGGGATCCGCGCCTGCGGGACGCGATGGGTCCCGGCCGCGAGGAGCAGCCCGGCGGGGGCCCCGGGCGGCGCGGGGGCCGGGTGTCCGGCCGAAGGGGTGCAGCAAGGATGCCCTGTCATCCGTGATCTCCCTCTGTGAAGTGCTCCTCGCCCGTGGCCGGTGACTAGGATGCGGCATGCCAATAGATGACTAATCCTATAGCTCGGCGCACCCCCGACGAGAGAGGGGCCATGTGATGGTCAAGTTCGAGCACATCCTGCTGGGGCTCTTCGCCCAACGGCCGTGGAGCGGCTACGACTTGAAGAAGTGGCTGTCGGAGGGAGGGAAGTTCTTCCGCTCCAACGCCGACCAGAGCCAGATCTACCGGCTGCTGGCGCGGATGGAGACGAGCGGCTGGATCAGCCACACCGTCGACCCGAGGGAGAAGCGGCCGGACGCGAAGGTCTACACGCTGACCGAGCAGGGCCGCGCCGAACTGCTGGAGTGGGCGCGCTCGCCGTACGCCCCGCCGGCCCGCTTCCAGGATCCCGACTTCCTGGTGCGCTTCGTCTTCGGCGGAATCGTGGACCCCGTGGGGCTGCGGGCGCTGCTGGAGACGGAACTGGCCGCGCGCAAGGAGCAGGTCGTCAGACACCGCAGCCGCGACCGCACCCCGCAGTTCACCGGTGCCATCGCCGAGGTCGACACGGACCGGGCGCGTCTGCTGCTCGAACTGTCGCACATCCGTGGCATGTCGGAGATCGACAACTGGATCACCTGGCTGGAGGAGATGCTGGTGACGCTGGACGCCGCCCGGGTGATCCCCCCGGCCCCGGTCCCGTCCGCCGCTCCGGCTCCGTCCCCTTCCCCGTCCGCCTGATCCGGCGAAGGAGCCCCGCGTGCGCGCCATCATGGTCATGTTCGACACCCTCAACCGGCGCTTCCTGCCGCCCTACGGCGCGGAGGGCATCCACGCGCCCCACTTCGAACGGCTGAGCAGGACGACGGCCGTCTTCGACAACGCGTACGCGGGCAGCATGCCGTGCATGCCGGCGCGGCGCGAGATCCACACGGGCCGGCACAACTTCCTGCACCGGTCGTGGGGCCCGCTGGAGCCCTTCGACGACTCCGTGCCGGAGATCCTGTCGCGGGCCGGGGTGTACACGCACCTCGTCACCGACCACCAGCACTACTGGGAGGACGGCGGCGCCACCTACCACAACCGCTACGACTCGTACGAGTTCTTCCGGGGCCAGGAGGGCGACAAGTGGAAGGGCCAGGTGGCGGATCCGGAGCTGCCGCCCACCCTGAGCTGGCGGCCGGACGCCGGGCGGCGGCAGGACTGGATCAACCGGCAGTACATGGCGACCGAGGACCTGCACTCGCAGACGCTGACCGTCGACGCCGGCCTGGAGTTCCTCGGCACGAACGCCGCCGAGGACGGCTGGTTCCTCCAGATCGAGTGCTTCGACCCGCACGAGCCGTTCTTCACGTACGACGAGCACCGCGCGCACTATCTGCACGACGTGCGGAGCGACGGGCCGTCCGGAGAGCGGGAGCAGGCCGACTGGCCCGACTACCGGCGGGTCACGGAGGACGCGGAGCAGGTGCGGCGGGTGCGCGGCGAGTAC
>NZ_JTHL01000001.1:547689-548577 GCF_000818195.1 Streptomyces sp. 150FB
CCTCGTACAGACCGTCGACTTCGGCCCGACCCTGCTGGACTTCTTCGGGGTGCCGGCACCGGCGCTGATGCAGGGATCGGCGCTGGGCGGCGCCGTGGCGGCCGACACACCGGTGCGCGAGGCGGGGCTGTTCGGCGCGTTCGGGGGGCATGTCAATGTCACCGATGGGCGGTACGTGTACATGCGGGCGTGCGCGCGGCCCTCGAACGAGCCGCTGTTCGAGCACACGTTGATGCCGACCCATATTTCGAGCAGGTTCGCCCCCGAGGAGTTGGCGGACGCCGAGCTGATCGAACCGCTGCCGTTCACGAAGGGTGCCCCGGTGCTGCGGATGCCGGGCAGGCCCTGGGGCAGTCCGTACGCCTACGGCACGATGCTGTTCGACCTGGACAGCGATCCCGGGCAGCGCGCCCCGCTCCTCGACGACGAGGCCGAACTGCGCATGGCCGGGCTGCTGACGGAGCTGATGCGGGCGTGCGACGCACCGGAGAGCCAGTTCGTCCGGCTGGGTCTGCCCGTCAGTGGGGATGTGGACCGTACGCATCTGCTGGCGCGCGCGCAGTACGAGTTGGTGCTCGCGTCGTCCCAGGAGCTGCCGGACGAGGGGGAGTTCGCGCGCGCCTCGGCGAACGTGACCACCCCGCTGGGCGAGTTGCTGAGCGACGGACGTGCGCGGGCCGCCGTGCTGCGGCATCTGCCGCTGGTGGCGAATCCGGACTTCGCCGAGCGCGTGGCGGCGCGTTCGCCGTGGCAGCTCGCCGCGGTGACGCCCGGGGTCTCCGTCTCCGTACTGCGCTCGCTCGACGCCGAACTGGCCGCGCCCGCCCCGCGATAGGCCGCGGTCAGGGCGAGCTGTCCGCCGCCACCCGGTCCAGGGCCGCGTGCCGC
>NZ_JTHL01000001.1:549371-551047 GCF_000818195.1 Streptomyces sp. 150FB
CGGGCCTGCTCGGCCGGGTCGGCGACCGGGGCCGCCAGCAGCAGGCGTTGGGTGTACGGGTCCGAGGGCGCCTCGGTGACGGTGACCGCGTCGCCGGTCTCCACGATCCGGCCGCCCCGCATGACGGCGACCCGGTGGCTGACCCTGCGTACCACCGACAGATCGTGCGAGACGAAGAGGTAGGCCACGCCGGTGCGTTCCTGGATCTCCACGAGCAGGTCGAGCACCCGGGCCTGCGTGGTCAGGTCCAGCGCGCTCACCGGCTCGTCGCAGACGACCAGACGCGGGTCGAGCGCCAACGCCCTGGCGATGGCGACGCGTTGGCGCTGACCGCCGCTGAACTCGCGCGGCAGCCGCTGCCCGGAGTCGGCCGGAAGCCCTACGGCGTCGAGGAGTTCGGCGATGCGCACCCGGGCGGCGGCGCGGGGTCTGCCAACGGCGATCAGCGGCTCGGCGAGGATCGTCCCCACGGTCATCGACGGGTTCAGGGACGTGTAGGGGTCCTGGAACACCACCTGGATCTCCGAGCTGAGGGCGCGCCGCTCCTTGCGCGGGAGCCCGGAGACCTCCCGGCCGTCGTAGCGGATGGAGCCGGCGGCGAGGGGGACCAGTCCCAGCACGGCACGGCCCAGTGTGGTCTTTCCCGAGCCCGACTCCCCCACCAGACCGAGGCATTCACCGGCCGCGATGTCGAGCGAGACACCGGACAGTGCCTGGAACGGCGGCTCGCGGAAGCGCTTGGAGGGGAAGACGACGTCGATCGCTTCGACCTGAAGCAGCGGGGCGTTCATCGCCGATCCTTTCCTGGCGCGGTGAGCGGGCCCCTCGGGGACGCGCCTTCCAGCGTGGATTCCAGCAGCGTCCGGGTGTACGGGGCCTGGGGCGCCGCGAAGAGTCCCACCGCGTCCCGGTCCTCGACGACGCGCCCGGCGCGCATGACGGCGACCCGGTCGCAGATGTCGGCGACCACACCGAAGTCGTGGGTGACGAGCAGCACCGTCATGTCGCGCTCGGCGCGCAACTCCCGCAGGAGGTCGAGGACTTCAGCCTGCACGGTGACGTCGAGCGCCGTGGTGGGCTCGTCGGCGATGAGCAGGTCCGGATCGCAGGAGACGGCCCCGGCGATGAGGACGCGCTGCGCCATGCCGCCGCTGATCTCGTGCGGGTACGCGGCGAAGGTCCTCGCGGGGTCGGCGATGCCGACGCGTTCCAGCAGTTCCAGGGCGCGGGCCTTCGCCCGCGCCCTCGGCAGTCCGAGTACCGCCCTCATGGGCTCGACGAGTTGGTGGCCGACGGTGAAGGCCGGGTCGAGGTTGGACATGGGCTCCTGCGGGATGTAGGCGATACGGCGGCCACGGAACGCCCCGTGCCGCTTCTTGTCGAGAGCGGTGAGCGAAGTGCCGTCGAACAGGACGGTGCCCCCGGCGACGGTGGCGTTCCTGGGCAGCAGCCCGAGGATCGCGAAGGCGGTCTGGGTCTTGCCTGAGCCCGACTCCCCGACCAGTCCCAGCACTTCGCCGCGCTCGACGGACAGCGAGACGTCGCTGACCACGGTCCGCGTCCCCGCGCCGTCCGGGTAGGTGACCGTCAGTCCCTCGACCTGGAGCAGTGCCGTGGAGCGCACCGGGGCGGCGGCCGGCCGCGGCAGCGGGGCCGGGGCGCTCGCGCGGGCCCGA
>NZ_JTHL01000001.1:551072-582729 GCF_000818195.1 Streptomyces sp. 150FB
GCCGCCGCCGGCGTGGCTGCTCGGTCAGCGCGTCGCGCAGTCCGTTGCCGCACAGGGCGAGGGCGGCGACGGTGACGCCGATGGTGACACCGGGCCAGATGACCAGCGTCGGCGCCGCGTAGATGTTGCTGAACGCGTCGGCCAGCATCTGTCCCCAGCTCGGCTCCGTCGGGTCCACGACGCCGAGGAACTGGAGCCCAGTCTGCATCAGTACGGCGATGCCGAAGCTGAGCGCGGCCTGGATGACGACCGGTCCGCGTACGGCGCGCAGGACATGGCGGCCGATGATGCGCGGATCGCTGAGTCCGGAGATCCGGGCGGCGTCCACGTACAGCTCGCCGCGCACACTCATGACCGCTGTCCGTACGAGCCGGAAGAACCCGGGCACGAGCAGCACACCGAACAGGGCCATGACGGGCAGCGTCCGGGGCCCGATGGCGGCGGTGGCACTGAGCAGCAGCACCATGCCGGGGATGGCCATGAGTGTGTTGGTGGCCCAGCCGAAGACCGCGTCGTAGGCCCTGCCGTAGTAACCGGCGAGCAGACCGGCCGGCACGCCGACGACCAGCGCGACCAGGATGGTGACGAGGGCGCCGAGCAGGGTGAGCCGGCCCCCGTACAGCAGCCGCGAGAAGACGTCGCGGCCGCCGCCGTCACCCCCCATCAGGTGCCCGCCGCCGGGCGCGGCCCTGGCGATGTCCGGGATGACATGGTCCGGCGAGTACGGCGCGAGCAGCGGCGCGAACACGCTCACCAGCACCACCAGGAGCAGCACGACCAGCGCGCCGGTCGCGAGCGGGTCGCGCAGGAAGCGGCGCGCCACTCCGGAGCGCGGAGCCCCGGCGGAGGCGGCGGCGGGAGCGGGCGCGGGTGTGGCGGGTACGAGGTCCGTCGTCATCGCACACGCACCTTCGGGTTGAGCCAGCCGTTGGCGAGATCGAGCAGCAGATTGACGACGACCACGACCAGCACCATCGTCACGATCACGCCCAGGACCTGGGGACTGTCGCCCCCGACAGTGGAGTTGAGCGCCAGCAGGCCGATGCCGGGCAGCGAGAACACCTTCTCGATGATGACCGTGGAGCCGAGCAGGGTGATGAAGTGGACGGCCAGTACGGTCAGCCCGACGGGTGCGGCGTTGCGCAGGGCGTGCTCGTAGACCACCCTGCGTTCCGAAAGGCCACGGCTGCGCAGGGTACGGATGAAGTCCTGGTCCAGGGTGTCGATCATCGCGCCGCGCACCTGCTGGGCGATGGAGGCGACGGCCGACACCGACAGCGCGACGACCGGCAGTGTGATCGACAGCCACCAGTCCCCGCCGGAGTCCGCCAGTGGTGTGTATCCCGTGGCGGGGAACCAGTTGAGTCCGATCGCCAGCCAGAGGATCAGCAGCAGCGCGAACCACACACCGGGCATCGCGAATCCGATGACTCCGAGGATCTGCACCACCCGGTCGGCGATCCCGCGCCGCACGGCCGCCGTCGCACCGAGGAGCAGACCGAACAGCGCGGTGACCAGGACGGCGCCGACGGCGATGGAGAGTGTCACCGGCAGCCGGTCGGCGAGTCCCGCCGACACCGGGGTGTTGCTCAGCCAGGACATGCCCAGATCGCCGCGTACGGCATGGGAGAGCCAGTCGCCGTACTGCGTCAGCACCCCCCGGTCGAGCCCGAGTTCATGCTGTTTCGCGGCGATCTGCCGGGGGGTGGCGGTCTCGCCGAGCAGCGTCCTGGCGATGGACGTGCCGTTCGACGAGAGCAGGAAGAACGCCAGAGTCGATATGACGAAAACGAGCACGATTCCGGCAAGTACTCTGCGCGCGATGAAGCTCAGCACCGGGTGTTCCTTCCCCGCGGTCTCAGGTGGCGGGCGAGAAGTTCTGGATGGACGGCACGATCTGCAGGCTCTGCGGGGTGACCTTGACCGAGGGCGAGGAGAAGTAGACCGCGTCGGGGAAGAAGACCGGTGCGAACCAGGCCTTCTCGACGTAGAGGCGGTCGAGTTCGTGGTAGGCGGCGGTCTGGGCCGCTCCGCCGACGGCGCGCACCTTGGCTATCTGCGCGGTGATGTCGGGGTCGGAGGCGTGCAGCGGGTTCCAGCCCGACTCGGTGGTGCCGAGGAAGTTGACCGCCTGCCACGGCTCGCTGGACTGCAACTGCCAGTAGACGACCGGGTAGCGCCCCGCCAGGTACTGGTCCTGGACGGTCTGGCTCGGCAGGTCGACGTAGTCGACCGTGATGCCGACGTCGCCGAGCAACTGCCCGAGGACCGGGGCGACGTTGGGGTAGTTCAGCGGCTGTGGGACACGGAGTGTGAAGCCGTGCGGGTGCCCCGCGTCGGCGAGCAGGTCCCTGGCCCGCCCCGGGTCGTACGGATAGGTGTGGTCGAGGCTCAGATCGGCCGCCGTGGACTGCGGGTTGAAGACCTGGCTGGTCGGCCGCCCCTTGCCGTCCGCCATGATCTTGACGATCCCCTCCCGGTCCAGGGCGTGGTTGACGGCCCGCCGCACCCGTACGTCGCCGAGTTCGGGCGCGAGCCTGCCCTCCCGGTCGAAGAGGAACAGTCCCTGGAAGCCGGGCCCCGGGGAGGTGGTCACCGTCAGTCCGGCGTCGCGCGCCACCCCGGCGTTCAGCGGATCTCCGAAGGTGCCGTCGACCTGCCCGGAGCGGACCGCGTTGACGCGCGCCGTGGGGTCGGCGATGAAGACGAGCACGATCCGGTCGTACGGGTAGGCGGCCCGGTTCCAGTACGCCGGGTTGCGCACGAAGCTGTACTGGACGGTGGCGGTGGTGCCCTTCGGGTCCAGGACGTACGGTCCTGTGCCGACGGGAGTGGTCTTGAGGCCGGGCCTGCCGAGCGCGGCGGGGCTGGCCATCATCGCGCCCGGACCGCCCAACTGGTGGACGAGTCCCGGATCGGGTTCGCTGAGGATCAGGTCGACCCGGTGCGGGGAGTGGACCTTCACCGTCCTGAGTGAGCCGAAGGCGCTGGCCGCCGTGCCCGTGCCCTTCTTCGTGGCGCTGAGGTTGGCGGCGACGGCGGCGCCGTCGAAGGGGCGCCCGTCGTGGAAGGTGACGCCCTCGCGCAGGGTCATACGCAGGACGGTGAGGCTCTCGTCGTACGCCCAGGAGGTGGCCAGAGCCGGCTGGTAGCCGCCGTCGGGGGCGATGCTCAGGAGTGCGTCGTACACCGGCTGGTAGAACTGCACGTAGTGCGCGTCCAGGGCGTCGGCGGGGGCGAAGGAGTTCAGATCCTTCGCCGTGGCGAGCGTCAGCGTCCCGCTCGGGCCGCGTTTCGCGCCGGTGGCGGCGCAGCCGCTCACTCCCCCGGCGGCGACCGCTCCGGCCGCCAGGTAAGCCAGTACTTCTCGTCTGCTCCGCATCCGCACTCCCTCGCACGACGGACGTGTGGCAGCGACCTTATAGGACTCCTCCTATAGGGGAAAGGGCTGATAGGGAATGGGGGGGCCGCCACCGCGCGCACGGCTGCCGGGGTGTCAGAGCCAGCCGTTGCGCCGGAACGTGCGGTACAGGCCGAAGCAGACCGCGGCGGTGAGACCCATGACGAGCGGATAGCCGTACGTCCATTCCTGGGCCGGCATATGGGGGAAGTTCATGCCGTACGCACCGCAGACCATGGTGGGTACGGCGATCACGGCGGCCCAGGCCGTGATCTTTCGCATGTCCTCGTTCTGGGCGACGGTCACCTGCGCGAGGTGGGCCTGGAGGATCGAGTCGAGCAGGTTGTCGAAGGCGGCCGTCTGCTCGGTGACCCGCTCCAGACTGCCGGCGACGTCCCTGAAGTACCGCTGGGTCTCGGCGCCCACCAGCCGGTTCGGCTGGGTGGCGAGTTTGTGCAGCGGGCGGTCGAGCGGCGAGATGGCCCGCTTCAGCTCCAGGAGTTCCCGCTTGAGCTGATATATCCGGCCCGCCTCCCCACGGCCCGGGTTCTCGGAGAACACCGCGGTCTCGACGGCGTCGATGTCGTCCTGGATGGCGTCGGCGACACAGAGGTAGTCGTCGACCATGTGGTCGGCTATGGCGTGCAGTACGGCGGCCGGCCCCTTGGCCAGCCGCTCGGGCGCCGCCTCCAGGGACTCGCGCAGCGGGCCGAGCGAGCCGTGGGCGCCGTGCCGCACGGTGATGACGAAGTCGGCTCCGGTGAAGACCATCAGCTCGCCGGTCTCCACCACCTCGCTGGTCGCGGTCAGCTCGGTGTGTTCGACATAGGTGACGGTCTTGAAGACGGCGAACAGCGTGTCGTCGTACAGCTCGGCCTTCGGCCGCTGATGAGCGGTCACCGCCTCGTCGACGGCCAGCGGATGCAGGGAGAACAGCGTGGCGAGCCCGGCGAACTCGTCGGCCGCCGGTTCGTGCAGCCCGATCCAGACGAAACCGCCGCCGGCCTTGCGGACCTGCCGCAGCGCCTCCTCGGCCGCGCAGTCACCTGACTGCCGTGATCCGTCGAGATACATCACGCAGTTGACCACCGAGCTGCCGAGCGGCGAACGGGCGGGGTGGCTGAGGTCCACACTCCGGCGATAGGCCTTGCGCACGGTTCTGCGGAGATTGCGGATCATGGACACGGCGGGCTCCTTCGGCGGATCGGCGGCCAGTGTGGCACGGGAGGTCCGCCGCCTTCGCCGGGGGACGGCGGCCCGTCCCTGACCGCCGGCACTCTCCCCGTACGGCGAGCAATGCCGCACCCATCCGGGGGCCGCCACGCGGGCCGGGCACCGGCTGGGGTAGAAGTCGACACATGACCCGGATGCCCGTAGACCCGCCGAGCCCCCCGCGCAGACCGCAGCGTCTGTACCGCAGGATCGCAGGATCCCCGGCGGGGATCATCTGGGCCCGCGGCAGCGAGCTGGAGCTGATGCACCGGGCCATGGGGTTCGCCGCGCTCGGATTCCTGACGCTGGTCCCGCTGCTGATCCTCGTCGCGGCCGCCGACCCGGCGAGCGGCCAGGGGTTCGCCCGCTGGCTGGGCCAGGGGCTCGGTGTGTCGTCCTCGTCGCAGGCGGAGATCCAGGAGCTGTTCGGCCGGCCCGGGGAGGCGTTGCAGCGTACGACGGCCTTCGGCCTCGCGGCGCTGGCCGTCTTCGGCCTGACCTTCGGCTCGGCGGTGCAGACCGGTTACGAGCGGGTGTGGGAGCTGTCGACGGCCCGCTGGCACACCCTGTGGCGGCATGTGGTGTGGCTCGCCGTGCTCGTCTTCTACCTCGTGCTGTTCGTCAACACCCCGATCACCGACAGGTCCGTGTTCATCACGGTGCTGGGCACCATCGGCGACGTGATCGGTACGTGCCTGTTCTTCTGGTGGTCGCAGCAGATGCTGCTCGGCGGCCGGATCCGCTGGCGGGCGCTGCTTCCCGGCGCTGTGGCGACCGCGCTGGGCCTGCTCGGCCTGCGGGTCTTCTCGCGGTTCATCTTCTCCCCGCTGATCGCGTCGAACGCCGTCACGTACGGCCCGTTCGGCACGGTCCTGGTCATCCAGTCGTGGCTCGTGGGCGTCGGTTTCGTCGTCTACGGCGGGGCGCTCGTGGGGCGGTTCTTCCACGAGGAGCGCACGAGGCGGCAACTGGTGCGGGCGGGCGAGGAGACGGACGAGGAGACGCCGGCGGGCGACTCCGAGTGAACGGGGCGCCGCCGGACCGGCGGCGCCCCGTTCAGGGACTCCGGTGCGCTGTGAGGATGCTCGTCAGCAGCTCAGGTTGGCACCCGGGTCGACACCCAGGATCTGCGCGAAGTGGGTGTAGCTGTCGATACGGCTCTGCACCTGGGCGGGGTTTCCGCCGTTGCATTCGATACTTCCGTTGATACTCCGAATGGTCTCGCCGAAGCCCCGGCTGTTGACCATGGCGTCGTGCGGGGTCATCGTGCCGGGGCCGCTCTGGGTGTTCCAGTACCAGAGTCCGGTCTTCCAGGCCACGGCCGAATCGTTCTGCACGAGGTCGGGATTGTTCAGCAGATCGATGCCGAGCGCGTCGCCGGCGGCCTTGTAGTTGAAGTTCCAGCTCAACTGGATGGGGCCGCGGCCGTAGTACTTGTCGGTGCCCGCCGGGCAGCCGTACGACTGGGTGGCGTCGCAGTAGTGCGGGTAATTCGCGGTGTTCTGCTCGACGACATAGACAAGACCGCCGGTCTCATGGCTGACATTCGCCAGGAAGGCGGCGGCTTCCTGCTTGCGTACGGTGTCGCTTCCCGTACCGCTGAATCCCGGGTAGGCGTCGAGCGCGGCGGTCAGTCCGCCGTAGCTGTAGAACGAGTTCCGGCCCGGGAACATCTGGTTGAACTGCGCTTCGCTGACGATGAAACTGGCCGCCGGCGCCGACGCGGCCTTGGCCGGGGCGGCGGACGAGGCCGGGGCGAGGGAGAGCGTGGCGAACGCGGCGGCCGCCGCCGTCGCCGTGAGCAGTCCGAGAATCCGATTACGCAACGGAGGTCACTCCTTGGGTCGGGCGGGCCTGACACGCGGCCCGCCCAGGGTGTGGGGGGAGGTCGAGCACACCGATCGGCGCAGGCGAGCCCCTGCGTGGGGGTAGTTCAGGGGCTCACCCGGCGCACGACCGGGACCGGGGGCGCGGAGCGCCGTCTCAGCCGACGTTCACGTCGACGCACGTGTAGAACGCGTTCGCGGTGTCCGCGATGTTCCACACGGCCAGTACCTTCTGCTTGCCCTTCAGGCTGCCGAAGTTCACCGAGTGGGTGACGGTCGCACCCGGCTTCGCGCCGTTGTCGTTGAATTCGGCGATCTTCTGGCCGCCGGCGAAGTACTGCCAGGTGCTGGTGGCGTGCTGCGCCGTCAGGGTCCACTTGAATTCCGTGGTGCTGCTGACGGGGGTCACCGTCCAGCCCTTGGAGTCGTCGTCGAGATCGGAGAATCGCGCGATTCCGCCGCTGCAACTGGTCAGACCCTTGGGGCCTTCGACACTCTGCGGCTCATAGGTGATGTCACCGCACTTGACGGTTCCGGCGGCGCACTGGGCCTGCCTGCTGGGAGGCGAGGACACATATCCGTGGGCGCTCGCGGAACTCGCCGGGAGGCTCACCGCGAGCACCGGAGCGAGTACGGCACCTACGGCGGCGGCTATCTTCCTTTTCGGGTGCATAGAACTCCTTCACATCAGGTCTTCCGGCCGTGAACAAGTCCGTGGGGGGACCCGGATACGGCAGGCCGGCCTCTCGAGTGTGGGGGCCAAGAGGCGCGAAGGGCGGCGGCACCGACCACCTCCGCACCGGGCGGGAACCCGGTGCGGCAGCAAAGGTCTTTACCACTTGGCCTAGACCATACAGGTCGACGTGTCCGCGTCAAGGGTGCGGTGCGAAGGGCTTGTTGAGCGCCTGTTGAGGGACCGCTGAGGGACCGCCGAGGGCTTGCGGGGGTTTGCTGAGGACTTCCCGGGGGACTTACCGAGAACTCGTGGGGGCATTGCCGGTGACTGCCACTGGCTCGTCGGCGGTGACGTGGTGGGACCCACCCGGCGGCGGTCCCGGGCCCGGTGCCTGACGGCTCGTACTGTGATGTGCGTGATCGACCACCTCGGCCGCCTTCCGCGTCCCGGCTATCCGGTGGCGGCGGGTGTGTTCGCCGTCGGCATGGCGGGTACGACCCTGCCCACTCCGCTGTACGGGCTCTACCGGCAGGAAATCGGCTTCTCGGAGCTGATGGTGACGGTGGTCTTCGCCGTCTACGCCCTCGGTGTGATCGCCGTACTGCTGCTGGCCGGGAACTTCTCCGACCAGGCGGGCCGCCGGCCCGTGCTGCTGCTCGCGCTGGGCTTCTCCGCCGCCAGCGCCCTGTGTTTCCTCTTCGAGGGCGGCCTGCCGCTGCTGTTCATCGGCCGGCTGCTGTCGGGTTTCGCGGCCGGGCTCTTCAGCGGTACGGCGACGGCGACCGTGATGGAGCTGGCCCCCCGGGGGCATGAGGCGCGCGCGGGGTTCGCGGCGACCGCGGCGAACATGGGCGGGCTCGGCTGCGGCCCGCCGCTGTCAGGGCTGCTCGCCCAGTACGCGTCGCACCCGCTGCGCCTGCCGTTCCTGGTCCATCTCACGCTGGTGGCCGCGGCGTCCGTACTGACCTGGTTCCTGCCGGAGACCGTCACCCACCGCGCGCGCCGGCCCCGGCTGCGTCCGCAGGGTCTGAAGGTGCCTCCCGAGGTACGCGGAGTCTTCGGGCCGGCCGCGCTGGTCGCGTTCAGCGGCTTCGCGCTGCTGGGGCTGTTCACCGCGGTCGCGCCCGCGTTCCTGGCGCAGACCCTGGGCGAACAGAATCTGGCGGTGACCGGCGCCGTGGTCTTCGCGGTCTTCCTGGCCTCCACCGTGGGGCAGTCGCTGCTCGGGACCCTCGGCGTACGCAGGGCGCTGCCGGTCGGCTGCCTGGTGCTGGTGGCCGGCCTCGTACTGGTGGGCCTCTCCCTGCTGTTCGAGTCGCTGGGGCTGCTGGTGGCCGGGGCGCTGTGCGGCGGTCTCGGCCAGGGTCTCGCGTTCCGGGCCGGCATGACCGCCCTGACCGGAGCCGCGCCGCCCGAGAGCCGGGGCGGCACGATCTCGGCCTTCTTCGTCGCCGCCTACATCGGAATCTCACTGCCGGTCGTCGGGGTCGGCGCGCTGGCCGTCGGGATCGGACTGCGCGGCGCCGGGCTGACGTTCACCGGCTGCGTGATCGTCCTCGTGGCGTGCGTGGGGCTGTACGTGCTGCGCCGTCCGCCGCGTACGGAGTGACGTACCGGCTGACGTACCGCCGCGCCGTCAGGAGGCCCCGGGCCCTCAGGGGCGCCCCGCGGCCGAGATCCCCTCGCCCCGCCGCACCGGGTCCGGCGGGGTGCCGTCGCCGAACGGGCGTCCGCCCAGCTCCTCCCGGTGATGCGGCGTCAGCCAGCCCGACAGGTCGGGGCCCAGCGGGACGACGCCGGTCGGATTGACCCCGGTGTGCACCCGGTAGTAGTGCTGCTTGATGTGGTCGAAGTCGGTCGTGTCCCCGAAGCCGGGCGTCTGGAACAGGTCCCTGGCGTACGCCCACAGGACGGGGTCCTCGGTGAGCTTCGAGCGGTTGCACTTGAAGTGGCCGTGGTAGACGGCGTCGAAGCGCACCAGTGTGGTGTACAGCCGGATGTCCGCCTCGGTGATGGTGTCCCCCACCAGATAGCGGCGGTCGGCCAGCCGCTCCGACACCAGGTCGAGACGGCGGAACAGGGCGCGGTACGCCTCGTCGTACTCACTCTGATCAGTCGCGAAACCGGCCCGGTAGACGCCGTTGTTGATGTCGCGGTAGATGCCTTCGGCGACGTCGTCGATCTCCTCGCGCAGCGGCTCAGGGTAGAGGTCGGGCGCGCCCGACCTGTGCAGCGCCTTCCACTCCGTCGCGAGGTCCAGGGTGATCTGCTGGAAGTCGTTGGTGACCAGTTCCCCGCTCGGTACGTCCACGATCGCCGGCACGCTGACCCCGCCGGGGTAGCCGCTCTCGCGGGCGTCGTACGCCTCGCTCAGGTAGCGGATGCCGAGGACGGGGTCGCGGCCGTCCGGGTCCAGGGTGAAGCGCCAGCTCCGGTCGTCCTGGATCGGATCGGTGACGGCGAGCGACAGCGCGTCCTCCAGGCCGAGCAGCCGGCGCGAGACGAGGGAACGGCTCGCCCAAGGACAGGCGCGGCTGACCACAAGGCGGTAGCGGCCCGCCTCGACGGGCCAGCCGTCCCGGCCGTCGGCGGTGATCCGGTCGGCGAAGTGGCTCTTGGAACGCTTGAAGGGTTTCTTCCCGTACGCGGTGTTGCCGGGCGTTTCCGTACCGTGGCTCATCGCGGCTCTCCTTCCTCCGGGGCGCGCACCAGGTGCGCGCCCGTACGACCCAGGCTACGAGCCTTCCCGATTCGAGCCGGATGTCCCCTCATCCGCCCCACCGGTCCTGGTGTCCCGCTTCCCCGTCCGGCGATCGGCGACCACGTCGGAGAGGGCGACGATCAGCGCCGCCAGCACGAAGGCCACCGACACGACGAGGCCGTGGTCGTACGCCGCGCGCCACCCTTCGCGGCTCACCTGCGCGAAGAAGACGGATCCCACGGCGGCGATGCCGATCGACGAGCCGACCCGCTGCCCGGTCTGGAGCGCGCCCCCCGCGCTGCCCGCCTGGGACACCGGCACCTGGGAAAGCGTCAGCGTCTGGTTCGGGGCGATGACGAGCCCGCTGCCGAGGCCCGCCAGCAGCAGCGGCGCCGCCATCGCCCAGCCCACGCCGCGTCCGGATACCTGATGGACGGCCACCACGGTCCCCGCGAGCCCGACGACCACCATGATCAGCCCGACGGCGACCAAGGGCCGCCCGAAGCGGCCCACCAGCCGCCCGCCGATGGTCGCCGCGAATCCGGAGCCCAGTGCGAAGGGTGTGATGGCGACACCGGCGAGGAGCGCGCTGTAGTGCAGGCCGCTCTGGAGGTAGAGCGTGGTGATGAAGAAGATCGAGGTGAAACCGGCGAAGTACATCAGGACCAGCAGGCAGCCCAGCCAGAACGAGCGGAACGTGAACAGCGCCAGGTCCATGACCGGCTGGACTCCGGTCCTGATACAGCGGCGCTCCCACCCGACAAAGGCCGCCAGCAGGGCCGCGGAGAGGAGGATCAGCAGCCATTTGGTGTTGCCGTGCCACTCCTGCTCCTGGACGAAGGGCAGCAGCAGCGTCAGTACCCCGGCCCCCAGCAGCAGCACACCCAGCGGGTCGAGGGCGCGCACACCGACGTGCCCCGCCGACGGTGTGTCGGGCAGCAGCCGTTTCGCCAGGATGAGACAGACGACGCCCAGCGGCAGGTTCACGAAGAACACCCACCGCCACCCGTCCCGGTCGCCGCCCGCCTCGATGAGCAGCCCGCCGAGCAACGGGCCGACGGCCATCGACAGGCCGACGACCGTGCCGAACATGCCGAAGGCACGGCCCCGCTCGCGGCCGGAGAACATCTGCTGGATCAGCGCGGAGACCTGCGGCGAGATCAGCCCTCCGGAGACGCCCTGCACCAGCCGGGCGATGACGAGCCACTCACTGGACTGGGCCAGGCCGCAGGCGGCGGACGACAGGGTGAAGAACGTGAGTCCGATCATGAACACCCGGCGCCTGCCGCGCGCGTCACCGAGACGGCCCGAGGGGATCAGGAAGAGGCCGAAGGCCAGCGCGTAGCCGGACAGGACCCATTGGAGGTCGGACGTCGGGGTGTGCAGCCCCTGGCGGATCGACGGCAGCGCGACATTGACGATGGAGATGTCCAGCAGCGTCATGAAG
Organism: Streptomyces sp. 150FB; assembly: GCF_000818195.1. Classification (GTDB taxonomy): domain Bacteria; phylum Actinomycetota; class Actinomycetes; order Streptomycetales; family Streptomycetaceae; genus Streptomyces. The sequence goes on from NZ_JTHL01000001.1 coordinate 562,335, forward strand.
CCCGCGACCAGGCAGACCGCGAGGGCTTTCCAGCGCCTCGGGTCGGGACCCGTGTCTCCTCCGGGACCTCGCTGGGCTTCGGGGTCCGGGCCGTTCGCCGGCTGGTGAGCCACGTGGTGTCCTCTCTTCCGCGTGCCGCGGCCCTCGGCACAGCAGAAAGGCACCGCCCGACCTGATCGGACTGCGTGTGCCCAGGAGCTCGACCGCCGAAAACCGCGTTCAGTCTGCGCAGTTCCGTCCGGCGGCGGCGGTGCGACACACCGGGCCGCCGCCGGACTCCGTCATGGCCGGTGAGCGTCACGCCTCAGCGAGCGTCACACCTCAGTGACTCGTACCGCATCCGCAGGCGCCGTGCCTGCCGTGCACGGCGTCGAGCGCGGCGGCGGCGCCTGACGTCCCCCGGGCGGCCCTGCCCGCCGCCGAGTCCGCCTCGTACACGGTCCTGCCCCCGGCCAGCGCCAGCCGTACCTGCGTCTCGCCGAGGTCCTTCAGCGACACCCGTGCGACATCCCGGTCGAGGACGACCAGATCCGCCGAGCGGCCGGGGCTGAGCGTGCCGGTCAGGTGGTCGAGGCGGAGCTGGTGGGCCGAGCCCGACGTGTGCATTCGCAGGGACGACGCGCGGCTGATGCCTTGCAGCTCCGGGTAGAGCGCGCCCTCGGTGGCGACGTCCCCCTCGCTGTCGACGGCCGTACGGACCTGGTTCCAGGTGTGCAGCGGGTCCACCGGCCAGTCGGAGCCGCCCGACAGGCGTACGCCGTGCTGCTCCAGGCCGCGCGCCGGGTACTGGAGCCGGTGGCGGTCGGCGCCTATGTACGGCAGCAGCGACTCCATCGTCCAGACGTCCCGCAAACGACCACCGCTCGACCACCCGCGCCGTCCTGGACCACCTCGCCGCCCAGGGCGCACGGCGGGTCGCCCTGGTCGCGGGACCCGGCAGGGACCACTACACCCGCTGCTCGCTGGCCGCGCACCGGGAGTGGTGTGCGGAGCGGGGCGCCGTACCGTACGCCGTGCCGCTCGCCCCCGGCGACAGCGAGGGCCGGTACCTCGACGCGCTGCTGTCGGGGCCGGACGCTCCCGACGCGCTGTACGGGATCTACAACCCGTGCGGCCGGCAGGCGCTCGCCTCGGCGGCGCGGCTCGGCATCCGCGTACCCGAGGAGTTGCTGCTCGTCTGCGCGAGCGAGGACCCGGCGTACGAGGCGACGCTCCCGCCGCTGTCGACGGTGTCGCTCGATCCCCGGCGGGCGGCCGACCTCGCGATCGCCGCGCTGGTGGACCTGATCGAGCACCCCCGGCAGGCGCCCGGCACCTCCGTCGTACCGGCGCGGCTGCTGGTGCGGGCGTCATCCGTGCGTGTCCCGGCCGCCGTTGAGGAAATCCTCGACCAGGGAAGTTCCGTCATCTGAACAACACATGCGCTTCTGAACGCCGTTCGGATTTCCGGAGGCTCCAGAAACGCTCCCGCCACACCATGGACACCTCAGGGTCCCCGAGTTGAAGATGAAGGCCCCCCACACCTTGAGGAGTCGTTCACATGGATAGACGACATCTGCTCGGCGGCGGAGCCGCGCTCGCGGCCGCCGCGACCGTCCTGCCCTCCCTGACCGCGTCCGCGACGGCGGCGCCCGCTCCGGCGGCGCCTTCCCCCACACTGCCGTCGCGTTCCGAGATCATCAGCGTGCTGCGGCGCGTGGCCGACCACTGGATAGGCGCGCACAACGACCCGGGCGACAACCTGTGGGCCAACGCCACCTTCTTCAGCGGTCTCCTCGCGCTCCAGCGGCTCACCGGCGACGCCGGCTATCTCAGCTACGCCCGGGGCTGGGCGGAGAAGCACGACTACTCCCTGAACGGCGGGGTCACCACCCGGCACGCCGACAACCACTGTGCGGGACAGGCGTATCTGGACCTGTACGAGGCGGAGCCCGACGACCACAAGATCAGCGCGATCGAGGACTCGCTGCACCGGATGGTCACGACCGACCAGCCGGCCAAGAACGACGACTGGTGGTGGGACGACGCCCTGCACATGGCGATGCCGCCGTTCGCGCGGCTCGGCGCACTGCGCGGTGACTCCGCGTACTGGGACAAGACGTACAGCCTCTACACCCACACCAAGCACACGGAGGGCGGACCCGGTCTGTACGACGCGGCGAGCGGCCTGTGGTACCGGGACGCGAACTTCGTGCCGGGCGGGATCGTCTCCCCCAGCGGCAAGCCGGTGTTCTGGTCGCGCGGCAACGGCTGGGTGGCCGCCGCCCACACCAAGACGCTCAAGGCGCTGCCGGGCAGCGAGCGGCATGTCGCCGAATACCGGGACACGCTCGTCCAGTTGGTGACCGCTGTGGCCAAGGTGCAGCGGAGCGACGGCTTCTGGAACGTGAATCTCGGCGACGCGGCGCATCTGCCGGGGCCCGAGACGAGCGGCACCGTCTTCTTCGCGTACAGCACGGCGTACGCCATCAGTGCCCAACTGGTCAGCAGGGCAACGTACTTGCCGGTGGCGGCCCGCGCCTGGAACGGTCTGGTCGCCACCGCGGTCCACCCGGACGGGGTGCTGGGCTACATCCAGAAGGTCGGCGACCGCCCGGAGTCCAGCCAGCCCATCACCTACGACAGCACAGCCGACTTCGGGGTGGGCGGTTTCCTGCTCGCGGGGACGGAGCTGGCCGCACTGGCCGGATGACGCAGGTCGTACCAACCGCCGTAAGCGGGGCGGGACTTCCGGCCCCGCTCACGGCGGGGCCGGCTCATGCCGGTTCGGCGACCGCCGTCTCCTCGTTGAAGTCCATCGTGGGAGGCGGCTTACGGAACAGCCGGGTCAGCCAGGCGAGATAGACGACGCCCAGCGCGAGCCAGACCAGGCCCAGGGTCAGCGCCCGCCCGTCCAGGTGCGCCAGCAGCCAGATGTCGACGGCGGCGCCGATCGCGGGCACGACGACATACGGCAGCACTCCGGGGCTGCGGCCGGCCCGGCGTTCGCGCACATAGGTGGCTATCACCGAGAAGTTGACAAAGGTGAAGGCCGTGAACGCGCCGAAGTTGATGAAGGACGTCGAGGTCGCCACATCGAGCCGCAGCGCGATCAGGCCGACGGCGCCGGTCAGCAGGACGTTGAACGCCGGTGTACGGAACCGGGGATGCACAAAACCGAAGAAGCGGCGCGGCAGGACCGAGTCGCGGCCCATGGCGTACAGCAGCCGGGACGTGCTGGCCTGGGCGGCGATCCCCGAGGCGGTCTGGGCGACCACGAGCCCCGCGAGGAAGACCGAGGAGAACAGGTCGCCGCCGACGGTCTTGGCGATCTCGAAGGCGGCGGAGCCGACGTCGTCGAAGTGGCTTCCCGGGTGGGCGAGTTGGGTGGCCCAGGCGACAAGTACGAAGATGGCGCCGCCGATCAGCGCGATGAGCAGGATCGCCCGGGGCATGGTCCGCTCGGGCTCCACCGTCTCCTCGGTGAGGGTGGTGACCGCGTCGAAGCCGAGGAACGAGTAGGCGGCGAGCGCCGCGCCCGCCGAGATGCCGGACACGGTGGTGGCGCTGTTGAAGAACGGCGCGCCGTCGGCGAGACCCCCGGCGCCGGCTCCGCCGATCACATGGCGCAGCGAGAGCACCACGAAGATCCCGATCACCAGTATCTGGAAGATCATCAGCAGGTCGTTGACGCGCTCGGCCGTTTTGATGCCCCGGACGTTCAGGGCGGTGGTGACCAGGATGAACGCGAGGATCCAGACCCAGAACGGCACCGAGGGGAACTGCGCCTGGAGGTAGGACCCGCCGATCAGCCAGATCACCATCGGCAGGAAGAAGTAGTCCAGCAGCGTGGCCCAGCCCACCAGGAAGCCGACCCGGCCGTCCATGGCGCGCCGCACATAGGTGTACGCGGACCCGGACACGGGGTGGGCGGCTGCCATCTTCCCGTAGCTGTGCGCGGTGAAGAGCATGGCTATGAGGGCGAGCGCGTACGCGGTGGGGACGGCGCCGCCCGTCGACTCGGCGACCACACCGAAGGTGCCGAGCACGATCAGCGGTGTCATGTAGGCGAGGCCGAAGAGGACGACCGACCTGAGGGTCAGCGACCGGGTGAGGCCGGGAGGAGGCGTGCTCATGGACGGGCTCCGGGGTACGGGGAGGGCGGTTCGGGCGGGGACGTCGGTTCGGGCGGGGACGGCGCGGGAGTTGGCGGCCGGGATGCGGACGGCTCGGGCGGGTACGGCTCGGGCGGGGATCCGGCGGGGTGCCAGCGGCGCGGATCCATCCGGCCCTCGTACAGCGGGAGTTCGAGGGGGGCGTCGGCGTCGGAGAACTGCGCCCACACCCGGTTGAGTCCGGCGGTGCCGTAGGTCCGTACGCGGCTCACGTCGTCCAGGTCGATGACATCGGTCAGCACGGTGGCGCCCTCCGAGGGCGCCTCGACCCGGACGCGCCCCTCGGGGTCGACCACCAGGCTCCGCCCGGTGCCGGCCGGCCCCGCCGTGTTCACACTGACGACGTAGACCTGGTTCGCGATGGCGGTGGCGCGGGCCAGCACCACTTCCTGCTCGCGGTCGGCGGTCGTGGTCATCACGGGGTTGACGATCACCTCGGCGCCCATCCACGCGAGATGGCGGGCGACCTCCGGGAACCAGGCGTCGTAGCAGACGGAGAAGCCGAACCTGCCGGTGCCGGGGACGTCGAAGACCACGAACCGGTCGCCCGGGTCGTACGGCTCGTAGGGCCGCCAGGGGAAGATCTTCCGGTACGAGGCGACGAGCCGGCCCTCGGGCGAGAAGGCCAGCGCCGTGTTGAACAGCTCGTCGCGGGGCCCCCGCTCGCACACGGTGCCGGGCAGCAGCCAGATCCCGAGGTCTCCGGCGAGTTCGGCGAGCGCTCTGGTCCGTGGCCCGTCCAGCGGCTCGGCGGCCTCCCAGAGCAGCTCCCGCATCTCCGCTTCGCCACCGTCGGCGAGGTCGGTGTCGACTCCGCACAGGTGGGTCTCGGGGAACACCGCCATCCCGGTGGCGGGGAATCTCCCGAGCAGCCGCCGCGCCTCGGCGGCGAAGCCGGACAGCGGGGCCCCGGCCGGGCGGGGCGGGAGCTGGGCGACGGCGAGGGGCAGCGGTCGGGACATGGAGAAAGAAAATAGAGCAGAATGAGCACTTAAACAAGGACCATCCAGGGCCGTACCGCGGACGACAGTTAGGGTGATTTCATGCCTCGCCGTCCCGACTCCGAGATCGCGGGCCTCGACGCCCCCCAACTGAGCGGTATCCGGCGGCTGTCGGCGCTCGAAGCCGTACGCGCGCGGATCGCGCTCGCCGTCGATCTCGGCCTCCTCTCCCCCGGCGACCGGCTCCCCGCCTCCGACGAGATCGCGGAGGCCCTCGGAGTCAGCGAGATCACCGCCCGCCGAGCGCTGGTCTCGCTCTGCAAGGACGGTGTGCTGGAGCGCCGCAGGGGGCGCGGCGGCGGCACGCTCGTGGCCGCCGACCCGGCGAAGGGGGTCATCGGCGCCACCGACGCGTACCGCTCCGACTCGGCGACCGTACGGCTGCTCATCGAGCACCGGCTCGCGTTCGAGTGCGGCATCGCGCACCTCGCCGCGACCCACGCCGACGGCGCGGCGATCGAGCGGCTGGCGGAACTCGTCGACACGATGGACCGCGTACCGAGCTGGGCGGAGTTCCACCGCTGCGACGAGCGGTTCCACCTCGCCCTCGCGGCGGCGACGGGCAGCCCCTCACTGACCGTGCCGTACGGCACGGTGCTGCGCGACCTGTACCGCTACTTCCTGCCGTACCCGATGGAGGCGCTCAGGGAGTCCAACGCCGAGCACCGTCAACTGGTCGACGCGCTGCGCCGGCGGGACCCCGCGGCCGCCGCGCTGATCGCACAGAGCCATGTCGAGGTGCTCCGGCGGACGATGTTCATCGGGCTTGTCGAGACGGGAACGGACCCCGGAAAAGGGGCTGCCACGGGCCCCGCCACGCCCGGCGGCGTCGCGGGCGTGGACGGGACTTGACGTGACGATCATCGTGGGATCTCCTCGGGAAGGTCGGATTTCCGGCTCCTCAATGCCGTCTTGATGTGGAAGGTAACGATATGTCCGCCTCGTTTTCCTCAGCCCTTTCCCATCTCGAATGTTCGAAGACCGGCGTCGAGAGCGACCCGGACATCGTGCAGGGCACGTCCGAGGTGGGCGCCCCGCTGCTCGCCCGTTACGACCTCGACCGGGTCAGGGCCACGGTGACGCGCGAGGAGATCGCGAACCGCGCGCCCGACCTCTGGCGCTACCGCGAGCTGCTGCCCGTACGGGACGAGCGCCATGTCATCACCCTCGGCGAGGGCATGACTCCGCTGCTCGACCTGAAGCGGTACGGCGCGAGCCTCGGCGTCCCGGGGCTGCGGATGAAGGACGAGGGCCTCATCCCGACCGGCACCTTCAAGGCGCGCGGCGCGGCCGTCGGCGTCTCCCGCGCCTCGGAACTCGGTGTCACCGGTATCGCCATGCCCACCAACGGCAACGCGGGCGCGGCCTGGTCGGTGTACGCGGCCCGCGCCGGGATGCGCAGCCTGATCGCCATGCCGGTCGACGCCCCGGAGATCACCCGTACCGAATGCGTCGTCTCCGGTGCGGAGTTGTATCTCGTGGACGGTCTGATCGGCGACGCGGGCAAGCTCATCGCCGCCGCCGTAGCCGAACGCGAGGGTTTCCAGGAGGTCTCCACGCTCAAGGAGCCCTACCGGCTCGAAGGCAAGAAGACCATGGGCTACGAGATCGTCGAGCAGCTCGGCTGGCGGGCGCCCGACGTCATCCTCTACCCGACGGGTGGCGGTGTCGGCATCATCGGTATTTACAAGGCCCTGCTGGAGATGCGTGAACTGGGCTGGCTGACGGGCGACTTGCCGCGTCTCGTCGCCGTACAGGCGGAGGGGTGCGCCCCGATCGTCGAGGCGTACAAGCGCGGTGACAGCGAGAGCGTGGCCTTCCCCGACGCCCGTACGGTCGCCTTCGGCATCACCGTTCCCAAGGCGCTCGGCGACTTCCTCGTACTGGACGCCGTCCGCAAGACGGAGGGTACGGCGATCACGGTCACCGACAAGGAACTGCTCGCCGCCCAGGGCGCGTTGGCGAGCAGCGAGGGCATGTTCGTCTGCCCGGAGGGCGCCGCCTGCTTCGCCGCCGTCGAGCAGTTGCGCGGCTCGGGCTGGCTGCGCGGCGACGAGAACGTGGTCGTGCTGAACACCGGCACCGGCCTCAAGTACCCGGAGACCGTGCCCGTCGACGTCCCGACCCTGCCGGTGGACGGACGTATCCCGCTCGCGCCGGAGCCCCGGTGAGTGCGGCGGATACGGACGCGCCGAGCCGGCTGGAGAACACCCGGCTCGGCAGATTCTTCACCGTCGTCGACCGGATCGGGCGCAGGATCCCGCATCCGTTCATGCTGTTCGTCTATCTGCTGATCGCGCTCGGTGTGATCTCGGCGATCCTCTCCGCCGTGCATGCCACGGCCCGAATACCGGGCGCGGCGACGGCCGAACCGGTACGCGGGGTGCTGTCGGTCACCGGTATCCAGCACCTGCTGTCGACGTTCGTCGACAACTTCATCGGCTACCCGCCGCTGGGCGTCGTCCTCGCCGTGCTGCTCGGGGTGGGGGTGGCCGAGCGCAGCGGGTTCCTGGAGACCGTCGTCTCGGTGGTCCTCGCGAAGGTGCCGCGCTGGCTGATGCCGTACGCCGTGACCTTCATCGCCGGGCAGGGCCATGTGATGGGCGACGCCTCGATGGTCATTCTGCCGCCGCTCGCCGCGCTCGCCTTCCGGGCGGTCGGCCGGCATCCGGTCGCCGGGATGCTGGGCAGTTTCGCTTCCACGACGGTCGGTTACGCCTCCGGGGTCATGATCGGGGCGCTCGACGCCAACCTCTCGACGATCACCGGGTCCGTGACACCGCACGGCCTGCACCTGACCACCTCGGTGGTGATGAACTACTTCTTCCAGGCGGCTTCAGGTCTTGTGCTGCCACTGCTCACCGGCTTCATCCTGGTGCGCTGGGTGGAGCCGACGCTGCCTCCCTACGTACCCGGGGCGGGCAAGGGCGCCGACGGGGACGACAGCGCCGGCGAGGAAAGTGCCGGCGAGAAGCAGACCGAGGTGGCAACACCCGCCCAGCGGCGGGGACTTGTCTCCGGTGTGATGGCGCTCGGGGTCTTCCTGGTGGCGATCCTGTGCTGCTGGCTGATACCCGGCGGACCGCTCCAGGGGCCGGACGGCGCGCTGCTCAAGTCGCCGTTCTTCGACGGTGTGGTGACCTTCGTCCTGCTGGCGTTCCTCATCTGCGGTATCGCCTACGGCATTCCGGCCGGCACCATACGCCGGGCGAGCGATGTGCCCCGGCTGATGGGCGAATCGCTCCAGAGCATGCTCGGCTACATCGTGATTGCCTTCTCGGCGGGCCAGTTCATCGCGATGTTCAACTGGAGCCATGTCGGCGACTGGCTCGCCGTGGAGGGGGCCGGAGCGCTGCGCGGCGCCCATCTCACCGGATTCCCCGCCCTGTTGCTGGCGATGCTGTTCAGTGCGCTGCTGTCGCTGGTGGTCTTCTCCGGCGCTTCGCTGTGGACCGTGCTCGCGCCGGTACTGGTGCCGGTGTTCACCGGCCTCGGCTACCACCCGGGTGTGGTGCAGGCCGCCTATCGCGTCGGGGACTCGGTGACCCACCCGATCTCGCCGCTCAACCCGTATGTCTACATGCTGGAGTTGTCCGTCCGGAAGTACGACCCGAAGTTCACCCTGGGCATGATCTTCGCCCGGATGAGCCTGTTCGTCCTGCCCGTCGCCGCGTTGTGGGTGGCGGTGTTCGCGGTGTTCTACTTCGCCGGCATTCCGTTCGGCCCCGGCGTCCCGACCCATATCACCCCATGAGCGGCAGCAGTGGAGGCAGCACGATGCAGCAGGAACAGCCGGGCGGGCACGGGGAGTCGGCGCTGTCGACCGCTGTGCGGTGGCGGCGGGACATCCACCGGCACCCGGAGGTCGGCTTCACCGAGTTCCGCACCGCGAGCCTGATCGCCGGTCACCTGGCCGATCTCGGCTGGGAGGTGCGTACCGGCACGGAGGCGATCTCCCCCGGCGACCGGCTCGGTGTGCCGGACGCGGCCGAACTCGACACCGCGTACCGGCGCGCCGCCGAGTCCGGCGCCGACGCGCGTCATCTTCCGTCGCTGCGCGGCGGAAACACCGCTGTGGTGGCCACCCTGCGCGGCGCCCGTCCGGGCCCCTCGCTGGCGCTGCGGGCCGACATCGACGCGCTGCCCGTCCTGGAGTCCGACGACGGCGGCCATCTGCCGGGGCGGGAGGGCTTCCGCTCGGTCCACGACGGTGTGATGCACGCCTGCGGCCATGACGGCCACATCGGCATGGCGATCGAACTCGCCGAGCGGCTCACGGCCGACCCCCCGCCCTCCGGCTCGGTGACACTGCTCTTCCAGCCCGCCGAGGAAGGCGGACGGGGTGCGCGCGCCATGGTCCCGGCCGGCGTCGCCGACTCCGTCGACCTGCTTGTCGCCGTACACCTCGGGCTGAATCTGCCCACCGGTACGGTGGCGTCCTCGCTGGACGGGCTGCTGGCCAACTCCAAGCTGAGGGCGGTCTTCCGTGGCGTGTCGGCGCACGCCTCGCTCGCGCCGCACGAGGGGCGCAGCGCCCTGCTCGGCGCTGCGGCGGCCACCCTCGCCGTGCACGGGCTCCCGCCTTTCCCCGGGCACGAGACACGGGTAGCCGTGGGCCGGATCTCCGGCGGCACATCGAGCAACATCGTGCCGGACCGCGCCGAGGTCCTGCTGGAGACCAGGGCCGACGACGGCGCCGTCAACGAGGACCTGGAGGCCAGGGCGCGGACGGCGCTGCGCGGCGCCGCCGAGATGTACGGTCTCGGCGTCGACGTCGAACTGATCGGCGGCGTCACCACGGCGCGCGCCGACCGTCCCGCCGTCGAGTGGGTCGAGGCGTCGGCCCTGGCGCGCGGGCTGCGGCTGGTCACCGCCTCGGCGGAGGACGGGGTGGCGAGCGACGACGCCACCGCGTTCATGCGCCGGGTCCAGCGGGGCGGCGGGCACGCGAGCTATGTGGGGGTCGGGTCCACACTCGCCGCACCCCACCACACCCCGCGCTTCGACATCGACGAGGCCGCGCTGCCGCTCGGGGTCGGACTGCTGGAGGAGATGGTCCGCCGGGCGCTGTGACCGACGGCGGCCACGAGGATCAGGCCAGGGTTCCGGGCTCAGGGTGTGAGCGTACGCACCGGTGATCCCGCGCTCCACGCGGCGATGTCCTCCACCGCGTGCTCGAAGAAGATCCGGTAGCCCGCCTCGGTCACATAGCCGATGTGCGGGGTCAGCACGGTGCGCGGCGCGGTACGCAGCGGGTCGTCGGCCGGCAGGGGCTCCACGTCGTAGACGTCGAGCGCCGCGCCGGCGATCCGCTCCTCGCGCAGCGCTTCGGTGAGCGCGCCGGTGTCGACGAGCGGGCCGCGCGAGGTGTTGACCAGATACGCGCCGGGCTTCATCCAGCTCAGCTCCTGGCGCCCGATCAGCCCGGTGCTGCGCTCGCTCAGCTTGTAGTGCACGGTCACGATGTCCGCCTCCGTGAACAGGGCCCGCTTGCCGACCGGTTCGGCGCCGAGGCCGCGCGCGTGGGCCGGGTCGAGGTTGCTGCTCCAGGCCAGTACGTGCATGCCGAAGGCGTTGCCGATCGCCGCCACCCGCGCGCCGAGCCGCCCGAGGCCCACCACGCCGAGGGTGCGTCCTTCGAGGTCGCCGCCGATGGTGTGCTGCCACCCGCCTTCGCGTACGCCCTCCGACTCGGCCGGGATCCGGCGCACCAGGGAGAGGATCAGCCCCCAGGTGAGTTCGGCGGTGGCGTTCGCCGAGCCGCCCGTACCGCACACGGTGATGCCCCGGCGGTGTGCGGCGTCGAGGTCGATGGCCGCGTTGGCCATCCCGGTGGTGACCAGCAGCCGCAGATCCGGGAGCAGTTGGAGGCGCTCGGCGGTGAACGGGGTGCGTTCGCGCATCGCGACGACCACGTCGTACCCGCGCAGCGCCTCGACCAGCGCTTCGGTGTCCGCGATGTGTTCGCCGAGGTATGTGACCTCGGCGGACAGCGACTTCCAGTCCCCGAAGCGGTGGGCGGCCTGCTGGTAGTCGTCCAGTACGGCGATGCGCACGGTGCTCTTCCCTTCTGCCGGGGCACCGCGACCGTCCGGCCACGGGCCTCTCGGATCCTAGGCCCTGGCTGCCACCGCCCGCCCGGCCCGCCCGCGTACGAAGGTCGCCGCGTACACGGCGGTCGCCGCCGCCATGATCCCGAAGCTCGGCGGGATCCGCGGTACGGCGTAGCTCAGCGCCAGCCCGGCCCACATCTCGCCGACCGCGAGGCCCCCGGACAGCGCGAGCGCCGCGAACGGGCGGTCGGTGAGGCGCTGGGCGGCGCCCGCCGGAGCGGCGAGCAGCCCCAGCAGCAACAGCGACCCGACCGCCTGGGTCGCCTCGGCCGCGCCGGCGCCCGCGAGGGCCAGGAACACAAAACCGAGCAGCCGTACGGGCACGCCCCTGGCCGCCGCCACCGCCTCGTCCACGGAGGCGAAGAGCAGCGGCCGGGCGATGGCGAGGACCGCCGCGCAGATACCGGCCGCCACCAGGGCGGCTGTCAGAGCCTGGCCGGAGGAGAGGCCGAAGATCGAGCCGAAGAGGACGGAGACTCCGGCGCCGCCGTTTCCCGCGCTGCGCGAGGTGGTGTAGAGGGTCAGGAAGAAGACTCCGAGGCCGAGGATCCAGGAGAAGACGTTGCCGATGGCGACATCGTCGGCGCGTCCGCCACGGCCGAGGGTGCCGAGCAGCAGCGCGACCCCGACGGTCGCCACGAACAGGCCGAGGCGCAGGTCGTAGCCGAGAGCGAGCGCGGCCAGGGCGCCGGTGAAGGCGACATGGCTGAGCGCGTCGCCGGTGAAGACCTGGGCGCGCAGCACCAGGAAGTACCCGATCAGGCCTGCCGCGGCGGCGACGGCCGTACCCGCGAGGAACGCGTGCTGGAAGAACGGGTGGGCGAACGCGCCCGGGGCGGCGAGTACCACCGTCATCGCGCCGCACCTCCCACCCGGAGCAGCCGCGGCGCGGCGGCGCGCCGTAGCGGCGGCCCGACCCTGGCGAGGACGTAACAGGCGAAGGCGAAGGTGGTCACGTAGAAACCGATCGGATACGGCGAGAAGTACGCGGCGATCAGCCCGAGCCAGGTCACCAACAGGGCGACGAGCACGGACAGGGCGAGGCTCAGGACGGGACGGGCGGTCAGCGCCCGCGCGGTCGCGGCCGGCATCACCAGCAGCGCGAACACCAGCAGGGTGCCGGTGATCTGGCTCGCCTCGGCGGCGGCGGCTCCCAGCAGGACCAGGAAGACCGTGGACAGAAGCCGTACCGGCACGCCCCTGGCCGCCGCGACATCGGGATCGACGGAGGCGAACAGCAACGGCCGTCCCAGCAGGGCGAGTACGGCGAGCACGGCGGCCGTCACGGCGAGCAGGACCCACACCTGGGTGGTGGTGATGCCGAGGAAGCTGCCGAACAGCAGCGAGGTGACACCGCCCAACAACCCCTTGTACAGGGCGGTGAAGAGGAAGCCGCAGGCGAGCAGGAACGCCTGGATGGTGCCGGTGAGCGCCGATTCGTGGCCGCCGTCGGCTCCCCCGCCGCGCGGGACGGCGGCGATGACCAGGGCGGCGGCGACGCAGAAGGCGAAGTAGCCGTAGCTCGCGCCGACTCCGATCAGGGTGGCTCCGGCGGCGCCGGGGAAACCGACGGTCGCCAGGGTGTGCCCGGCGAAGCTCTGCCCGCGCAGCACCATGAACCAGCCGATCACCGCCGCGCCCACGGCGATCAGGGTGCCCGCCCTGAAGGCGTTGACCATGAAGGGGAACGCCCACATCTGCTGGAGGTCGGCGATCAGATTCCAGGACCAGGCCGGGTACGCGTCAGCCATTGGAACGGCCGTCCGCCGACGCGGGACGGGAGCCCGAACGCCTGCCCGTGCTCGTACGCGTACCCGTGCTCGTCCTCGTCCTCGTACCGGAATCCTGTGCCGGGTGCCGGTCGGTGTGCAGCGCGGGTGCCTCCGGCTGTCCCACGACCACGAGCCTGCCGTCGGAGGTGCGGAGCACCTCGATCGGGGTGGAGTAGAGCCGCGACAGAGTCTCCGAGGTGATCACCTCCTCGGGGCGACCGGCGACGGCACCGCCCTCGGCCAGATAGATCACCCGGTCGAGGCGGGAGAGGATCGGGTTCACGTCGTGCGCCACCATGACCACGCTGACGCCCTCCTCCCGGCAGATGCGTCCGGTGAGCGCGGCGACAGCGGCCTGGTTGGGCAGGTCGAGGCTGTCCAACGGCTCGTCGAGCAGCAGGAGTTCGGGACGGCGTACGAGCGCCTGCGCGATGAGCAGCCGTTGTTGTTCACCGCCCGAGCACCGGCCGATCGGCCGGTGGGCGTACGACTCGGCGCCGACCAGTGTGATCACCTCGTCGATCCGCGCCTTCGCCGCCCTGCTCGGGGAGCCGGCCCGGGAGAGCCAGGCCGGCAGCGGCACCCCCCAGCGGTCGCCGTCCCAGCCGAGCCGCACGATGTCGGTGCCGCGCATCCGCAGCGAGGCGTCGAAGCTGCGGCGTTGCGGGAGATAGCCGACCCGCGCCCCGGCCTGCCCGGGTGGCCCGCCGAGGATCCGTATCTCGCCCGCGTGCGGCGGCAGTACGCCCAGGAGGACCTTGACGAGGGTGGACTTGCCGACGCCGTTCGGCCCGAGTACGGCGACGAACTCCCCTGCGCCGATGTCGAGATCGACCCCCGACCACAGGGTGCGCCCGCCGACCCGTACGGCCGCGCCGCGCAGCGACACCACCGGGGAGGAGGGGGTGGCGGGCCGCCGCGCGGCGGTGAGTCCGACGGTCATTTGCCGTCGGCCTTGGCCAGGGCTTTCTCGATGCCCTGGAGCTGGCGCACCTGCCAGGCCTGGAACGACGCCCCCGCCGGGGTGAGGGTCTCGGTGACGGTGGCCACCGGAATGCCCTTCGCCTTGGCGGCCTTCACCTGCGCCTGCACGTCGGGGGTCGCGTTCTGGCTGTTGTACACATAGATCTTGATCTTCTTGTCGGCGATCTGCTGGTCGATCGCCGCCTTGTCCTTGGCCGTGGGGTCGGTGCCCTCGCTGATCGCGCCGAGGAAGGAGTCCGGGGTGAGCATCTTCAGTCCGAGACCGTCGGCGAGCGGGCTGACGATCGACTCGGAGGCGCCGATGGGCGTGCCCGCGTAGTCCGACTTGATCCGGGATATCAGTTGGTCGTACGGGGCGAGGGTGCTGGTCTCGAAGGTGTTCTTGAGCTTGTCGAAGTCCGCGGCGTCCGCCGGGTCGATCTTCTTGTAGTCGGCGGTGATCCGCTCGATGACCTGGTGGACGTCGGCCGGGGAGTACCAACGGTGCGGATTGCCCCCGGGCTTGACGCCGACCAGGTCGCCGACCTTGAGGTCCGTACGGCCAGGGGCGGGGCTCGCCGACAGCAGCTTGTCGGCCCAGCCGTCGTAGCCGATGCCGTTGACGATGGTGAACTGCGCCCCGGCGACGGTGCGGGCGTCGCCCGCCGTCGGCTCGTAGTCGTGCGGGTCGGCGTCGGGGTTGTCGATGATGCTGGTGACCCGTACATGGCCGCCGCCGAGCTGCGAGGCGATGCTGCCCCAGAAGTTCTCGCCCGCCACCACCTGGATCACCTTGCCACCGCCCGACGCGCCACCCGAAGCGCCGGCCGCCTTCGCCGGGGCCGGGGAGGAACCGCCTCCGCCGGACGGAGAGGTGGAGCAGGCGGTGGCGGTCATCGCGGCCAGGACCGCTATGCCGCCGAGGGCGAGCCGGGACGGTCGGCGGACTGCGGAACGGGACGGGACGGCGTTCATGTAAGCGGGATCTCCTCAGCCGGGCCTGGACACGTCGGCGGGATGCCGGCGCTCAGGAACTCGACCGACGCTAGATGAACATGACTTTCAAAACCAGAGAGGATGAGTTAGATATGACAATCGTTACCACCCCTTGACCCGGACGTGTTACTGGCGCGATTCCTTCGCTACCTAGATTTTTTCCAGTACCCGTCGAGAAATTGCGTGCAGTCATCTTGTCCATGCGTTGTCATGTCCATAGGTTGTCGGCGAGCGGCCGACCGGGACGCCGGCCGCTCTCCCACCCGCAGTTCAGCCGATTGCGAGGAACCCCCCTGTGACTCTGTCCAGACGGTCCGTCATCGTGTCCGCACTCGCCGGCACCGCCACCGTCGCCCTGCCGGGCCTGACCCCGGCCGTCGCGGCAACTCCGTCCGCCGCGGCGGCGAGCCCCGTGGGCGATGTGGTCGGCAAGATCACTGTCGGCTATCAGGGCTGGTTCGCCTGCAAGGGCGACGGCGCCCCCATCAACAGTTGGTGGCACTGGAGCCGCAACGCGGGGACGCCCCCGTCACCCAGCAACACGACCATCGCCTCCTGGCCGGACATGAAGGAGTACACCCACAGCTACCCCACGGCCTACGGGAATCTCGGCAACGGCCAGCAGGCGTCGCTGTTCTCGTCGTGGGACCAGCAGACGGTCGACACGCATTTCCGCTGGATGCGCGAGAACAACTGCGACACCGCCGCCCTCCAGCGCTTCAACCCCTTCGGCGACGAAGGCCCCACGCGTGACGCGATGGCGGCGAAGGTCCGTCAGTCGGCCGAGGCGTACGGCCGGAAGTTCTACATCATGTACGACGTCACGAGCTGGACGTCCATGCAGTCCGAGATCAAGCAGGACTGGACGTCGAAGATGAAGGCGTACACCGCCTCGGGCGCGTACGCCAAGCAGAACGGCAAGCCCGTCGTCTGCATCTGGGGCTTCGGCTTCAGCGACCCGGGCCGGCCCTTCGAGCCCGCGCCGTGTCTCGATGTCGTCAACTGGTTCAAGGACCAGGGCTGTTACGTCATCGGGGGTGTGCCGACGCACTGGCGTGCCGGTACGGACGACTCGCGCCCCGGGTTCTCCGACGTCTACCACGCGTTCAACATGATCTCGCCGTGGATGGTGGGACGGATCAGCAACGTCTCCCAGGCCGACCAGTTCCTCCGGGACCTCAACACCCCGGACCTGGCGGACTGCGCGGCGCACGGTATCGACTACCAGCCGTGCGTCATCCCGGGCGACCTCCAGTCGCGGGCCCGCGCCCACGGCGACCTGATGTGGCGGCAGTTCTACAACCTCGTCGGCATCAAGGTCCAGGGCTTCTACATCTCCATGTTCGACGAGTTCAACGAGGGCAACCAGATCGCCAAGACCGCCGAGACCACGGCGGACGTCCCTTCCGGGTCCGGCATCCTCCCCCTCGACGAGGACGGCACCCACTGCTCGTCGGACTACTACCTGCGGCTCACCGCCGACGGCGGCCGCATGCTCAAGGGCCAGCTCGCCCTGACAGCGGTCCGGCCAACGGTTCCGTCACCGACCGGCGGCGGGGGCACCCAGCCGACCGGGGACCTCGCCCTCCGCAAACCCGCCACCGCGAGCAGTTCCACGCAGAACTACGGGCCCGGCAACGCCGTTGACGGCA
Source organism: Streptomyces sp. 150FB (assembly GCF_000818195.1). Classification (GTDB taxonomy): domain Bacteria; phylum Actinomycetota; class Actinomycetes; order Streptomycetales; family Streptomycetaceae; genus Streptomyces. The sequence goes on from NZ_JTHL01000001.1 coordinate 578,986, forward strand.
ACAGCGGGAGCTACTGGGAGAGCGCCAACAACGCGTTCCCGCAGTGGGTGCAGATCGACCTGGGCGCCACGACCGCCGTGAAGCGCCTTGTGCTCGCGCTCCCGCCGGACGCCGCGTGGGCGACCCGTACCCAGACGGTGGCGGTGCTCGGCAGCACCAACGGCAGCGCCTTCACCACCCTGGTGGCAGCGGCGGGCCGTACCTTCGATCCGGCCACCGGGAACAGCACCACGGTGACACTTCCGGCCGCCGTCGACACCCGCTATGTGCGGTTGCAGTTCACCGCCAACACGGGCTGGCCGGCCGGACAGCTCGCCAATGTGAGCGTCTACGCGACCTGACCCCGGCCTGCAACCCCGGCTGTGGGGTCCCGGTGTCCGCTCCGGACGCCGGGACCCCTCACGGGCCGCCCGGTGGACCGGCCGGCGGGTTCGCCGGGTCCCCGACGCCGGCAGCGGCGGGGGCGGCCTCGGGGACGCTCTTCTCCCGGACGCGGGTGCCGGTGGTGGCGAAGGCCGAGTAGCGCGGCACCCACCGCATCAGGGCCCCGGCGGCGAGCAGCCCCACCCCGCCCATCACGGCGATCCCGGCAGCGAGACTGCCCAGCGCGGCGGCGGCCGACACGACGAGCGGGCCGCCCGCGCTGCCCGAGTCGGCGCACAGCCGCCAGACACCAAGGAACTGCGAGCGGGTCTTCGGCGGCGCGACATCGGCGCCGAGCGTCATCAGGATTCCGCTGCCGATGCCGTTGCCGAACCCCATGAGCATCGCGACGACGGTCAGCGACACCAGGCCGTGGGTGAGCGGCAGGGCGGCCATCGTCAGCCCCAGCACCAGCATCGAGGGGACGGCGATCCACAGCCGTCCCAGCCGGTCCATGACCTGTCCCGACGGATAGAACGTCAAGGTGTCGACGAGCCCCGCGATCCCGAACACGACACTCGTGGACGACGGGCTCTGGCCCAGATGCTCGGCCCACAGCGGCAGGACGGTCTGCCGGGCCGCGCGGACCGAGCCCACCAGCAGGACGGCGACACCGAGCGTCAGGAAGACGCGGCGATGGTCGCGTACGACGGTGCGCACCGTGACGGGGGCCCGGCTCGTGGGGTGCGCGGTGGTCGGATCGGTGACATCGCGTACGACGAGGAGTACGACGGCGGTCGCCGCCGTGCACAGCAGCGCCAGCCAGTAGATGTCACGCACCGGGCGCCCGGTCAGCACGGCGGCGCCGATGAAGGGTCCGACAAAGGCTCCGACCCGCGACATCCCGCCGAGGGTGGACAGGGCCCGCGCCCGCAGCCCGGCGGGGACGACCTCTGTCAGGTAGGACTGCCTGGCGAGGGTGAAGACGGCGTTGGTCGCGCCGGTCGCCGTGACGGCGATGGCGAGTTCCCAGACGCTGTTGGCCAGCGCGCATCCGGTCAGGGTGACGGCCGCCACACCGGCGGCGATGAGCATCGCCGTACGGTCCCCGAGCCGTGCCGCCAGCGCCCCGGCCGGCACGTCGCCGAGGATCTGCCCCACCCCGAGCAGCGCGAGCACGAGCCCGGCCGTACCGACGGACGCGCCGAGCGCCCGCCCGCTGAGCGCGAGCACCGGCGCGAGGGCGCCCATACCCGTCTCGAAGATCAGGGCCGGCAGGAAGACGGCGGGTATCAGGCTCCGGAGGGAGACGGGACGGGAACTCACCTGCTGCGGCCTAACTTCGGGTGCGTGGGGCCTGGACAGGGGCTTTTCCCGGGGAATCAGGAGCCACCCCGGCCCTATTCAACATCAACGGCCGCTCCGGGCTCCGGGGCGGCCACACTCCGGACAGAGGCGCGGATCGGGAGGCATCGCCGACTCAGCCAGAAATGCACCATTGGTCCCCGGGACGTTCGGGTGCTGGGATCGCCGCTCCTCATCAGTTGGACCTCGCACTCGGAGAGGTCGCGACTGGTACGATATTTCGTACCACTGCTGAAAGAGGTCAGCGCATGTCCATTACCGCCAGCGAGGCCCGCAAGGATCTCTTTCCGTTGATCAAAAAGGTCAATGAGGACCACGCCGCAGTAGAGATCGTCTCCAAGCACGGGAACGCCGTTCTCATCTCGGCCGAGGACTTTGCCTCCTTGAGTGAGGGCTCCTACCTCCTGCGTTCGCCGGTGAACGCGCGCCGCCTCCTCAAGGCGTACGAGAACGCGCTGTCCCATACCCATGTCTCGGAGCGCGAACTGATCGATCCTGATTCGGATGACGCGTGAGACTTGTCTTCGAGGATCAGGGCTGGGAGGACTACACGTCCTGGCTCAAGAACGACCGCAAGATGCTCGCTCGGATCAACAAGCTCATTGAGGATGTGAAGCGCGATGCCTTCTCGGGGATCGGCAAGCCCGAGCCACTGAAGTACCACTTGCCCGGAGTGTGGTCGCGACGCGTCGATGAGGAACACCGCCTCGTCTACCTCGTCACCGACAAAGAGATCATCGTTCTCGCCGCTCGCTATCACTACTGACCGTGCAGTGGTGGACAGGGCTGCGGTGCCGGGACCCGCTGCCTGTGCGGGGCCCGTTCGGCTCCCGACGGGCGGGCGGCGCCACCTTCGCCACACGCCCTACGCCCTACGCCGTCGGGACGTTGTACGCCATCAGCGCGGCGCGTCCCGCCGTCACCCGTAGTTCGGTGATCGCGCAGTTGCGCAGACCGGGGAAGACCCGTCGGTACTCGCCCACCGGGATCGAGAGCAGCCGGCACAGGACCAGCCGGTACAGGGTGTTGTGCGCGACGACCAGGACGCGGCGGCCCTGGTGGGCTTCGGCGAGCCTCAGCAGCGCGGCCGCGCCCCGTACCGCCGCCGCCTTCGGGTCCTCCCCGCCGGGCAGCGGGTGGGCCGCCGGGTCGTTCAGGAAGTCGGCGACCTCGCGGGGGTAGGACACCTCCAGTTCGGCGAGTGTCTGCCCCTCGGCGATCCCGAAGTCGATCTCCGTCAGGCCGTCCTCGACGACGGCGTCCAGACCCGTCGCGCGTACGGCGGGCTCCGCCGTACGCCGGGCGCGCGACAGCGGAGAGGTCACGATCGCGTCGAGCGCCGCGCCGGCGGCCCAGGCGCCGAGCGCCTCGGCCTGCTCGTATCCGTGGGGGGTCAGCTCGATGTCGCTGACACCGGTGTAGCGGTTGTCCGCGTGCCAGACGGTCTCGCCGTGGCGGGTGAGGAAGAGGGTCGTGGGTGCGGGCGTCATCCGTGCTCCCGTGCGTGGGCGGCGGTCGCCGGGGGCAGCCAGCCGCGTTGTTCCAGTGCGTCGACAAGGGTGATGAAGGGTTCGTCGAACCGCCGGCCGACCTCCGGACGCGGCTCGACGACCGTACGGAGCCGGACCATCGAGCGGGGCGCGGCCAGCGGCGCGGGGGCGCCGTCGGCCGCCGGGCCCCCGCTCCGTACCCCGTGGGCGGCGAGCACCGCCATGCCGAGGGCGGAGTCGGCGCGTTCGGGGACGGAGGCGGGCCGGCCGAGGATGTCGGCGCGCAGTTGGTTCCAGTACGCGCTGCGAGTGGCACCGCCGGTGAAGGTGACCGGGCCCTCGACCGTGCCGCCGAGGAGCCGGACGTAGGCCAGGCACAGCCGCTCGACCAGGGCGACGCCCTGGAGGAGCGCGGCGTGGTGGTCGGCGTCGTCGGCGGGTGTGCCGAGGACGAAGGCTTCCGCCTCGGGCGCCAGGAACGGGAAGCGTTCGCCGCGCGAGACCAGTGGGTACGCGACGGCGCCCG
>NZ_JTHL01000001.1:582754-597619 GCF_000818195.1 Streptomyces sp. 150FB
CCGGTTCCCGGTCGGCGGCGAGGCGGTCGAGTCGCGCGAGGTCGGCCCCGGGGAACGCGCGGGTCAGCGCGCCGGCGCCGACGCTGGAGGCGCCGCCGGGAAGCCAGTGTCCGTCGGGCGAGCGGTGGCTGTAGAGGACGCCGGCCGGGTCGTGGAGCGGGGTCCTGGTGACGCCCTTGAGGACGAGGGTGGTGCCGAGGACGGTGTTCCACTGCCCGACGTCCCTGGCTCCCGAGCCGAGTTGGGCGGCGCAGCCGTCCGTCATACCGGCGATGACCGGGGTGCCCTCGGCGAGGCCGGTGGCCTCGGCCGCCTCGCGGCCGACCGTACCCAGTTCGGTGCCCGGTGCCACGACCTCGGGGAAGTCGAGTCCGGAGAGTCCCAGCCGTTCGTGTACCGCGGTGGGCCAGGTGTCGGTGAGGAGGTCGTAGCCAGTCTTGAGCGCGTGGCTGGAGTCGGTCGCCGTGGGACGCCCGACGAGCCGCGCGGTGACGAAGTCCGCCTGGTGGCAGACCCGGGCACCGGCCAGGTCCGGCGTACCGCTGTCGCGGGTGAGCCAGAGGATCTTGGCGAGGGCCCAGCTCGGCTGGATGGTGTGGCCCAGCGCGCGCCACACCTCGGCGCCGCTCTCCTGGGCCCCCCGTGCCTCGTCCTTGGCCCGGCTGTCGTCGTACATGAGCGCGGGGGTGAGGGGCGCCCCCTTGGAGTCGGTCAGCAGCACGGTGCCTGACGTACTGTCCACGGCGACTCCCCGTACGCGCGCCGCGGGCAGCGTACGCAGGGCCTCGCGGATCGCCGCGCGGGCGCCCTCCCACCAGTCTCCCGGGAGTTGTTCGTGGTGGTCGCGGTCGCGGTGGCCGGTGAGCGGGGCCGAGCCGCTGCCGAGCACCTGCCCGTCGTCGGTGACGGCCAGAGCGCGCACGCTCTGCGTCCCCAGGTCGACTCCCATCCACACGTCCTGGTGGCGTGCGTCTGTCACAGGGTCCCGCCTTCTCCTCGGCCGTCCGGTGATTACATCACCAATCTATGTTATATCCACAGTGCTGGATGTTAGTGTTCGGGTCGTCTCGGACCGAGACCGGAAGTAGGACCGGGGAATGTCACAGAACAAGAACCAGCGAGGTCCGCTGCAGCGCCGCCGGGAGATCTCCGACCATGTGCTGACCGAGGGCTCGGTGTCCGCCTCGGATCTGGCGGAGCGGTTCGGCGTGAGTGTGATGACGATCTACCGCGACATCGACGAACTCGAACGTGAGGGAATCCTGCGGAAGTCACGCGGAGGTGTGACAGCGCAGCCGTCCGGTGTGTTCGAGAGCAATGTCGCCTACCGCAAGAAGTCGATGCGCTCGGAGAAGGAAGCCATCGCCGCCAAGGCCGTGACGCTGATCGAGCCCGGCATGTCCGTCCTGATCGACGACTCGACCACCGGTCTCGAACTGGCCAGGCTGCTCCCGCGCATCGAGCCGCTGACCGTGGTCACCAACTTCCTCGAAGTGCTGAACCTGCTCGCCGACGAGCGGGGTCTGCACCTGATGGCGCTGGGCGGCGACTACGACCGGCTGCACGACTCGTTCCTCGGGGTGCCCTGCGTGGAGGCCATCGAGGCGCTCCGGGTCGACCTGTGCTTTGTCTCCACGTCGTCCGTGCACGGCGACTTCGCCTTCCACCAGGAGCAGCGCATCGTCGCGGTGAAGCGCGCCATGCTCAAGGCGGCGGCGCGCAACATCCTGATGATCGACCACTCCAAGCTCAACCGCACGGCGCTCCACCGGCTGGCCCCGCTCTCCACGTTCGACCTCGTGCTGATCGACGACCGCACACCGCCCGACGTCCTGCGCTCCCTCGACGAGAGCGGCGTGCGGTACGAGGTCGCCCCGACCTGACCCCTGCTGACCCGGCTGACCCCGGCCCGGCCCCCGGCCGGGCGGCCCCCGACCGATCCACCGCCAAGGAGATCTCGCAGATGCGCATCCTCGCAGCGGGCGACCACTTCGTCGCCCCCGAACTCTTCACCCGGGAACTGACGGCCGAGATCGGCACCGGTCACTCGATCGGCGAACTGCGCCTCGACTGGCCGCTGACGCCGTTCGGCCCGGTCTCCGAGGTCGACGAGGCTTCGGGCGACGAGGACACCATCCTCTCCGCGCTCGAAGGGGCCGAGGTGTGCGTCACCCAGATGGGCCCGGTGACGGCGAAGGTCCTTGACGGCGCGCCCGACCTGCGGCTGGTCGTCGTCGGCAGGGGCGGGCCCGTCAACGTCAACCTGGAGGCGGCGAAGGAGCACGGCGTCCAGGTCTGCAACACCCCCGGCCGCAACGCGGCGGCCACCGCCGAGTACACCGTCGGGATGATGCTGGCGGCGATGCGCCGTATCCCTGAGACCTCGGCCGCGCTCGCCGCCGGGCGCTGGGCCGGCGAGTTCTACACGTACGACAACTGCGGCCCCGGCCTTGACGGCGCGAGCGTCGGGCTGATCGGCTGCGGCGCCGTCGGCAGCCGGGTGGCGCGCGCGCTCGGCGCGTTCGGCGCGACGGTGCTCATCCATGACCCGTACGCGGACCAGGACGCCCTGCGCGAGGTCGGCACCCCCGTCGCGGGTCTCGACGAGCTGCTGCGCCGCTCGGACGTGGTCTCGCTGCACGCGCGGCTGACCCCCGAGACACGCGGCATGCTCGGCGCCCGCGAACTCGCGCTGCTCCCCGAGGGCGCCGTCGTCGTCAACTGCGCGCGTGGCGCGCTCCTGGACGAGGACGCGCTGTGCGACGGACTGGAGTCGGGACGGCTCGCGGCAGCCGGACTGGACGTGTTCGCCGTGGAGCCGCCACCGCCGGGATCCCGCCTGCGGACCGCCCCCCGGCTGGTGATGACGCCCCACCTCGCGGGCGCCAACACCTCCGTCGCGCACAACGCGGCGCGGATCGCCGCTGCCGAGGTGGGCAGGTTCCTGCGCGGTGAGCCGCTCGCCCACCGCGTCGTCTGACACCCGGCGGCGGACCGGACATGCGGAGCGACCTGACAAGAGGAGACACGGTGTTCGTCGGACTGGACATGGGGACCTCGGTGGTCAAGGCCGCGGCCTTCGCCGAGGACGGTACGGCCCTGCGCGTGGAATCCACGCCGATCTCGCTGAACGGGCAGGGCGATCACGTCGAGCAGGACGTCGATGAGGTGGTACGGGCCGCCACCGGCGTGCTGGCCGCGGTGACCGACGGGAGCCCCCCGGCGCTCGTCGCCATCACGGGGCAGGGCGACGGCCTGTGGCTGCTCGACGCGCGGGGGCGGCCCGTACGTCCGGCGCTGTCGTGGATGGACGGCCGGGCGGGCGGGCTCGTCGCCGGCTGGATGGCCGACGGCACGGCGGACGAGGTGTACCGGCGTACCGGGAACGTCCTGTTCCCCGGCTCCCCCGGGCCGCTGCTGGCCTGGCTGGACCGGGAGGAGCCGGGCTCGCTGGACGCGGCGGCGACCGCCGCGTGCTGCAAGGACGTCGTCCATCTCGCGCTCACCGGTGAGCGCGGCACCGACCTGTCCGACGCCTCGGTGCCCTTCCTCGACCCGGTCACCCGCGACTACTCCCCCGAGGTGCTCGCCTCGCTGGGGCTCGGCCACCGGGCGGAGCTGCTGCCGCCCATCGCGCGCACCCTGCCGTACGGGCGCGCGCGCGGGCACCTCCCCGGTGTGCCCGACGGGACGCCGGTCACCTCGGGGCCGTACGATCTGCCCGCCTCGGCGATCGGGGCCGGGGTGACCGAGCCCGGCGACGGCCTGCTCATCGTCGGTACCACCCTGGCGTGCCAGGTCGTGGTGGACCATCTCGCGCTGGACGAGGACCCGGTGGGCTTCCACCTCGCGCTGGCCCGCTCCGACCGCCATATGCGGGCGCTGCCCGCGATGACGGGCACGGTCGCACTGGACTGGGTGCTCGGGATCACCGGCACCACCCACGACCAACTCGCGGGCCTGCTCGACGAGTCGCCGCGCGGGGCGCGCGGCGTGGCGGCGCTGCCGTACCTCTCGCCCTCGGGCGAGCGCGCCCCGTTCGTCGACCACACGGCGCGCGCCGAGTTCACCGGTCTCGACCTGCGGGCCTCGCGGGCCGATCTGGTCCGGGCGATGTGCGAGTCGATCGCCTTCGCGGCCCGGCACTGTCTCGAAGCCGGCGGTCTCACCGGTGAGTTGGCCGTGTGCGGCGGCGGCACCCGCAGCCTGGCGTGGATGAAGGTGTTCGCCGATGTCCTCGGGCGCCCGCTGCGCGTGGCACGCGGGCCCGAGCCGGGCGCGCGCGGCGCCGTGCTGGCCGGAGTCGCCGCGCGCGGTGGGGAGTTCGGCGGCGCGCTTGACGTCTCGGCGTGGACGGCTCCCGAAGCCGTGATCGATCCGGACCCGGCGGGCGTGGCGTTCTACGAACAGGCCTACGCGGACTACCTGTTCCGGGTGGAGAGCGCGCGGGCGCGGTGGCGGGGACCGGCGCGGAAGCGCTGAACGTACGGCGGTCCCGGCCCCCTTCGCGGGGGGTCGGGACCGCCGGTGCGAGTTCCGCTTGAGTTCCGAGGGAGTTGCTCAGCCCTTGAGACCGCCGGCGAAGCCCTTGATCACATAACGCTGGAGGAACAGGAAGACCACCAGCACGGGCAGCGCGGCGAGGACCAGGCCCGCGAAGACGAGGCCGTTGTCGGACACGTACTGGCCGACGAAGGCGAACACCCCTACCGGCACGGTCTCCTTGCCCGATCCGCCGAGGTAGAGCAGCGGGGTGAAGAAGTCGTTCCAGATGAAGACCGCGTTCAGGATGATCACGGTGCCGGTGATGGGCCGCAGCAGCGGGAAGACGATCCTGGTGAACGCCTGCCGGTGGTTGCAGCCGTCGATGAGCGCGGCCTGCGCGTAGTCCGGGGGCAGGGCGCGGATGAAGCCGGTGTAGAGGAACACCGTGAACGGGAGCTGGATCCCGGTGTAGAAGATGACCATGCCCTGGTACGTGCCGAGCCAGCCGACGTCGTCGACCAGCTTGTACAGCGGGATCATGCCGAGCTGGAACGGCAGCACGATGCCGAGCAGGAAGAGGATGTAGAGGCCGTAACCGAGGCCCCGGGCCGCGCGCGCCAGGTAGTAGGCCGCCGTCGAGCCGACGAGGATGAGCAGCAGCAGGCTGACCACGGTGATGATGGTGCTGTTGACCAGGGCGGGGCCGAGGGACGCCGAGGACCAGGCGTCCCCGAAGTTGCCCAGGGTGGGCGGTGAGGGCAGCGAGAGCGGTGACTCGGATATCTGCTGCGGGTCCTTCAGCGACAGGGTGACCAGCGCGTACACCGGGAACAGGAACACCACGGCGACGACGATCATCAGGAGTTCCAGGCCGTAGTTGCCGTACTGGGGCCTTCTGCGGATGTTCACGCGGTTGTCTCCCGGGCGCGCAGGTAACGGAGTTGGACCAGGGAGACGGCCGCGACGAACAGCGCGAGGACCAGGGCGATGGCGGTGCTGTAGCCGAACTTGCCGTAGACGAAGGCCTCTTTGTACAGGACGGTCGACAGCGTCTCGCTCGCTGTACCGGGGCCGCCGTTGGTCGCGGCGTAGACCTGGTCGAAGAGCTTCAGCCCGCCGATGGTCGACAGCATCAGGTTGATGGTGAGCGCCGGGGCCAGCAGCGGCCAGGTGACGTACCGGAAGCGCTGCCACGTACCCGCGCCGTCGATCCTGGCGGCCTCGTGGAGTTCGGCGGGGACCCCCTGGAGCCCCGCGAGGAAGACGACCATCGAGTAACCGGCGTACTGCCAGACGACCATCGCAGCGACGGACCACAGGGCCAGCGAGGGGTTGCCGAGCCAGTCCTGCCGGAGTCCGCCGAGGCCGACGGCGCCGAGGACTCCGTTGAGTCCCGCGCCGTCGTCGGGGTTGTAGACGTACTTCCACAGCACGGCGACCATGACGGGGCTGACCACCGCGGGCGCGAAGAAGATCACCCGCAGCAGCGAGCGGGTCCTGATGTTGGCGTTCACACCGAGCGCGAGCAGCAGCCCGACGGCGTTCTGGACGACGACGATCGCGACGGTGAGCAGCAGTGTGTTGCCGACCGAGCCGAGGGCGCGGTCGTCGCCCAGCAGGGTACGGAAGTTGTCCAGGCCCACGAAGGAGAAGCCGCCGATGCCGGACCAGTCGGTGAAGGCGTAGACGACCCCGGCGATGCTCGGGTAGAGGACGACGACCGCGTACACGACGAGTGCGGGTGCGACGAACACCCAGGAGGGGACTGTGGGATCGCGGTGCCGACTCCTCACGACTTCTTCCCGTAGGCCTTGTCCATCTGGCCGAGCGCGCCCTTGACGTCCGTCTTGCCCGCGAGCAGGTCCTGCACGGCGGCGAAGTGGGCGGGCTGTACCTCGGCGTTGGGCCAGCGCTGGTCCATGAAGGGGACGGCGCGGTTGTCGTCGATGATGGGCAGGAAGTCGCCCAGTACGGGGTCGATCCTGGTGGTGGCGTCCCGCTTGAAGGGGATCGCCGAGACGGCGGTGGCCCAGCGGTTGATGTTCTCCTGCTTGCCGAGGAATTCGACCAGCGCCATGGCCTTGGCCTTGTTCTTGGAGCGCGCGGAGACACCGAGGCCGACGACGATGCCCGCGGGTATCCAGAGCTGCGCCGCGTCCTCGCCGCCCGGGAAGGGGAACATGGCGAGATCGTCCGGAGTCTTCGTGGCGGCGCGGAAGTTGGAGAGGACGGAGGAGACCTGGACGGCCATGGCGGCCTTGCCGGAGGCGACCATCGACGTCTGCTGCTCGTAGGTGGTGCCGTTGGGGTTGTCGTTGAAGAAGCCCCGCTTCAGCAACTCCTGGTACTTGCCCATGGCGTCGGCCCAGCCGGAGTCGGCGAAGGTGGTGCGCCCGGCGGCCATGTCGTCGTCGAAGGTGGTGCTCTTGGCGTAGACGGCGTTGGGGACCAGGGCGTACGTGATGAGCTGGGTGACCCAGGGGGTCTGCGCGCCGAGCGCGATGGGCACGATGCCCTTGGCCTTGAACTTGGCGCAGGCGGCGAGGAGTTCGGTCCAGGTGGTGGGCGGCTCGACCCCGGCGGCCTGGAAGGTCTTTTTGTTGTGGATGGCTCCGATGACGCTGCTGCCGGCCGAGTACAGGTACGTCTTGCCGCCGCTGCGGTAGGCCGCGTCGAAGCTCTTGGGTATCTGCTTGGTCCAGGTCTGGCCGCCGAGGTCGGCGAGGAGCCCCGCCTTGGACAGCTCGATCATCGACATCGCGCTGCCGCTGCCCGGGTAGAGCACATGGACGTCGGGGCCGTTGCCGCCCGCGAGTTGGGTGCGTACGACGGTCTGCACCTGGTCGGTGGGCGCGAACGAGGTGGAGAAGGAGTCGCCCGGGTGTGCCTTGCGGTACAGCGCGAGGAGTTCCTCGATCGGCTTCTGCTCGTCGGCGACGCCGACGACGCGTACCTTGCCCGAGCTGCCGCCGGAGCCGGAGCACGCGGCGAGAAGCGGCGGCAGCGTGGCGAGCGCCGCTGCTCCGCCCGCTGTGCGGAGGAACCCTCGGCGGCTGACCGTGCCCAGGCCGGGCAGGCTGCGGGGACCGCTGGTCATGGTGTGTCTCCCTCGTGGGTGCCGGCGCGTGCTGGTGACGCCGGTCTGGTGTGCCCGCCCGCCGGGGTGAAGGCCGCTGTGAAGCGGTACTCCCCGGAGGCCACGCGATAGACGCCGTGGTCGGTGGCGGTCGCGATGAGTGTGATGTGTTCGCCGGCTGCCGGGTCCGTGCCCGATTCCCGTACGGAGCCGGGGTCGGTGGTCGGCACATGGACGTCGGCGGTCGCTCCCGGCGGTACGCGCAGGCGCAGTTCGATGCCCGCACCGTCGCGCTGCCACCGGACGCCGACGGCGCCGCGCACCGACTCGTACTCGGAGCCCGCGTGGGTCAGGCCACCGGGGCGCGGGGCGATCCTCAGGTGCCGGTAGCCGGTCGATTCGGCGCTCTGGTCGAGGCCCGCCACCCCGCGGTGGAGCCATTCGCCGATCGAGCCGAGCGCGTAGTGGTTGAAGGAGTTCATCGCCGGGGCGCGGAATCCCGAGTCGGGGGTCCAGCCGTCCCAGCGCTCCCAGATCGTGGTGGCGCCGTGCCTCAACGGGTAGAGCCAGGAGGGGACTTCGGTCCGGTTCAGGAGGGCGTGCGCGAGGTCGTCCCGCCCGTGGGCGTCGAGGACGGGCGCGGCGAGCGCCACGCCGAGGAAGCCGGTCTGGAGGGCGGGGCCCGCCGCCTCGATGAGCTGGGCGAGCCGCTCGGCGGCGCCCTCGGTGTGCTCGTCGGGCAGCAGGCCGAAGGCGAGCGCGACGAGGTAGCCGGTCTGGGTGTCGCCCTTGATACGCGGGGCGCCGGACGCTTCGACGGTGACGAAGTGCTCGTTGAAGGCGGCCCTGATGGACGCGGCCAGCCCGTGCAGGTCCCGGGCGGTCTCCCGGTGTCCGAGGACGGCGGCGGCCTCGGCGGTGAGGCGGGTGCTGTGCGCGAAGTACGCGGTGGCGACGACCTCACGCGGGGTCGGGGTGCCGGGGGCGAGCCAGTCGGAGAAGTGCGGGCCCACGTGCTGGCGCCAGATCAGGTCGGGGTTGTGGCGGTGGATCAGGCCGACCCAGGCGCGCATGGCGTCCAGCGAACGGGCCAGGAAGCGCGGGTCGTCGTAGGTCCGGTAGAGGTGCCAGGGAATGAGCACGCCCGCGTCGCCCCAGCCGGGGGCGCCCTCGTCGGTGACGCCCGCGAGGCGCGGCGCGACATTGGTGAAACCGCCGTCGGGGGTGCGGGCGTCCTCGACGTCGCGCAGCCACTTGGTGAAGAACGCGGCGACATCGGCGTTGAGCGCGGCCGTGGGCAGGAAGACCTGCGCGTCGGCGAGCCAGCCGAGGCGTTCGTCGCGCTGCGGGCAATCGGTGGGCACACTCACGAAGTTGGAGCGCTGGCCCCACTCGACACAGGTGTGGAGCCGCCGGATGTCGGGGTCCGAGCAGTCGAAGGAGCCGGCCCAGGGGGTGTCACTGTGCAACGCGACCGCGGTGACGTCGGCGGCGTCCAGCCGGGCGAGGCCGGTGATCTCGGCGTAGCGGAAGCCGTGGTAGGTGAAGTGCGGTTCGAACAGGGCGTGTTCACGCCCGTCGCCGATCAGTACGTCGGTCGCGGCCGCGGTGCGCAGGTTCGCCGTGTAGAGGCGCTCCTTCTCGTCCAGGACCTCCGCGTGGCGGATGACGACCCTGGCGCCCGGGGCGAGCCGGCCGGTGCGCAGCCGTACCCGTCCCGCGAGGTTCTGGCCGAAGTCGACGACATGGGCGTCGGGGCCGACGCGGGTGACCGAGAGGGCGGGCAGTTCGGCCTTGGCCCGTACCGGTTCGTCGACGGACGCCACGAGCAGGTGGTGGTCGGCGTCCGTGACCAGCGCGGGCCGCCAGCCGGTGTCGTCGTAGCCGGGCAGCTCCCAGCCGTCGGCCGCGCGCCGCAGGTCGTGGCACTCGCCCATCAGCAGGTCGGCGTGGCGGACGGCGCCCGTCCGCGTACGCCAGGTGTCGTCGGTGACCACCGTGGTGGTGGCGCCGTCGGCGCCGGTGAGGTGCAGTTCGGCGATGAGCTGGGGGAACGAGCCGTAGTGGGCGCCGGCCCTTCGCGGTTCGAAGCCGACGAACCCGCTCCACCAGCCGTCGGCGACGGTGGCGGCGAGGACGTTCTCGCCGTCCCGGACCAAGTCGCTGACGTCGTACGTCTGGTACTGCACGCGGCGGGTGTAGTCGGTCCAGCCCGGGGCGAGTTCGGCGTCGCCCACGCGGGTGCCGTTGAGGCTGATCTCGTACAGGCCGCGCGCGCTGACGTAGAGCCTGGCGCGGGTGCCGGGCGACCCGGTGAAGGTGCGGCGCAGGAGGGGGCAGGGGGCGAGCCCGTGGTCGTCGAGGGCGTGTTCGCCCTCGGTCGGGGCGTTCATGACGTCGACGGGGTTCGGGTCGTGGGTGATCCACGAGGCGCTCCACGCGTCGGCGCCGGGGGACGTGCCGGCGCCCGGCGCGGTCAGTCCGGTCTCGAACCAGGAGGCGGCCTCGGCGGCGGGCGCGGTGTCCGCCGGCCATACGGTGACGGACCAGTGGTAGCGCGTACGGGCCCGCAGAGCCGGTCCTGCGTAGAGCACGCCGGTCGCCTCGGGGTCCTCGACCCGGCCGGTGTCCCAGAGCGGAAGCCCGTCCTCGCCGAGGTCCTCGGGCGCTTCGGCGACGCGTACCCGGTAGGCGGCGGGGTCGTCGCCCCTGCGGTCCGAGGCGAGGCGCCACGACAGCAGCGGCGCCGGCTCGTCGGTCCCCAGCGGGGTCGTGCGGTGGTCGCACCGCGGGGCGTACGGCCGTAGCGTCCGCACGTCCGCTGCCGAGGAACCAGGCACGTACAGATCCTTCCGTCTTCACTCCGCTGACGTGAAGATGATCAGCTTTGAGTGTGAAATTCTCACGTTATTTCTGTGGCGTGGACACTATGAGCCGGTCGTCAGGGGTGTCAAGGGTGTTGCCGAGGTGTCGATTCGGCGCTCCACCGTATGGTTCACCCGTGATACCTGTGATGTGACTACCACACATTCGGACGTTAAACGGCGTGCGCCGGGGCGCTCTATACGCTCTGTGTCGTCGCCGTGCCCCACCCAGGCACGGGCAGTCCGGAGGAGACCCTTCTTGATGTACGACATAGACGCGATCCGCTCACGCTTCCCGGCGCTGAAGGCGGGAGGCGCCCACTTCGACGGCCCCGGCGGTACGCAGACGCCCCAGCAGGTCATCGACGCCATCGGGGACGCCCTGGCGGGCCCCCTGTCGAACCGGGGTCCCGCGACGCCCGGGGAACGCAACGCCGAACGGATCGTCACCGGCGCCCGGCAGGCGCTGGCCGACCTGCTCGGCGCCGACCCGGCCGGGATCGTGTTCGGCCGCAGCGCCACCCAGCTCACCTACGACATGTCCCGGACACTCGCGAAGACCTGGGCGCCGGGCGACGAGGTCGTGGTCACCCGGCTCGACCACGACTCCAACGTCCGGCCCTGGGTGCAGGCAGCCGCGACCGCCGGAGCCACCGTGCGCGTGGCCGACTTCGACCCGGCGACCGGCGAGCTGACCCCGGACCACATACGGGACGTGCTCTCGGCACGTACGCGGGTCGTCGCCGTCACCGCGGCCTCGAACCTGATCGGCACCCGCCCCGACATCCCGGCGATCGCGCGCCTGGCGCACGCGACCGGCGCACTCCTGTACGTCGACGGCGTGCACTCCACGGCGCACGCCCTCGCGGATGTGGAGGCCCTGGGCGCCGACTTCTACGTCTGCTCCCCGTACAAGTTCCTCGGCCCCCATCTGGGCGTGCTGGCCGCCCGGCCCGCGCTGCTGGAGGGGCTGCGGCCCGACAAGCTGGCCCCCTCCGCCGACACGGTCCCCGAACGCTTCGAACTCGGCACGCTCCCCTACGAGTTCCTCGCCGGCACACGGGCCGCCGTGGACTTCCTCGCGGAGCTCACCGGCCCCGGCACCCGCAGCGGCACCCCCACGCGGCGGGAGCGGCTGGTCCGTTCGTTCACCGCGCTGGAGAAGCACGAGGACGCGCTGCGGGTACGGCTGGAGAAGGCCCTGGCGGACCTCGAAGGCGTCACGCTGTACTCGCGGGCCGCGCACCGCACGCCGACGCTCCTGCTGACCCTCGAAGGACACGACACCGCTGACGCCTACCGGTACCTGGCCGCACGCGGGGTCGTCGCGCCCTCGGGCTCGTTCTACGCCCCGGAGGCCTCCCGCAGGCTGGGCCTCGGTGACGCCGGCGGGCTGCGGGCCGGGCTCGCGCCGTACAGCGACTCCCGGGACGTCGACAGGCTGGTGGAGGGCCTGCGGGACTTCCTGCGCGGGAAGCCGGCGGTGAGCGGCTGAGAAAGCCCGCTCGGACGCGCGGGCCCGGCGTGGGCCAGGGACGCGCGGAGGTCAGGCGGCCGTTCGCTCCTCGCGCTCCGCAAGCGGCACGTTGAGCGGACGGGCCAGCCCGACCACACCCTCGTCGAGCCGTTGCAGATGGCGCAGGACGCGGAAGGTGACCGTCCCCGACCTCGGGGCTTCGGAGTCCCCGCCCTCCAGCATCGAGGCGATGCTGGCCCCCGCCGTGACCTCGCCCTCGGCGTTCTCGTCCCGTACCCGCTCGATGATCACGTCGAGATTGCGGGTGATCCGCCGGCCGGCCCGCGCGAGACGCGGGTCGGCCGCCACGCTCTTGCTGTACGGCACCAGTTCGGCGGTCGCGGCCAGCGAGCGTGCGTGGTAGGCGCAGGTCTCCAGGAGAGCCACCAGATAGCTCGCCGACCGGCGCCGCGCCCGCAGCGGGGTGATCGGATGGGTCAACGGCCGGGTGGAGCGCCGCAGATCGTCCAGCGCCGTGTCCAAGTCCCGTGACATGTCGACCAGATCGACGGCGGGGCCGCCGCTGAGCTGCTCCACGGCCGCCTCGACGACCTCCCTCAACCGCGCCAGCACCGTGCGCAGTTGCTCGTCCGTACGCAGATCGGTCTTGACCGGAAGGATCAGCAGGGCCGCGATTATCCCGCAGGCGGCGCCGAGCGCGGTCTCCTCGATCCGCAGCACGAGCACGGCGAGGCTGTAGGTGTGGAGCAGGGTGTAGAGCAGTCCGAGCATCGCCGTCACGAAGAACGACATCAGCGCGTACGACAGCGGCGCCGTGAAGAACATCCCGAAGATGAAGAGCAGCACGAGACCGAACGCGGTCCAGGTGTTGTTGCCGACCAGGCCGGCGAGCAGCACACCGGCGACCACGCCGAACACCGTGCCGATCAGCCGCCGGTAGCCCTTGACGAGGATCTCGCCGGTGGACGACGTGTTGAGGAAGACCACCCAGCAGGTCAGCACCGCCCAGTACCAGCGCTGGGAGGAGAGGAACTCACCGCCGGCGATGGCCAGCGCCGAGCCCGCCGAGACCTGGAAAGCGGCCCGGGTGGTGCGCCGCCGCAGTCCGGTCCTGTCCTCCTCCGTCTCCTCCGGGGGCGTGCCGAGCGCGATGTCCTCGGCCTCGAACTCCTCACGCGACCTGGTGGTCTCCGGCGTGTCGTCGGACTCGTCCTCGGGCCCGTCCAGTGCGAGGCGGAGCCCCAGGACGGCGCGCGCCGCCTCACCGAGGCCGCGGAAGACGTCCTGGACCCCGGGGCTCGCCGGCGGCAGGTTCTCCTCGTCGCGGTAGCCGAGCAGCCTGTTCCGTACGTGGGCGAGGCCCGTGCCCCGGTCGGCGGGAGCGAGCCGGACGATCAGCAGATGCAGGGCCTTGATGTCCCTGCGGAGTACGGCGATCGCGTCGTCCTCGGTCACCGGTGGGTCGGCGGGCGGCGGCACCGGCGCGTTCGGCAGGTGCAGGGTGAGGGTGTCGGCGCTCCCGGCGCTGCGGGCGTTGAGCAGCAGCACGCCGAGCCGCTCGGCGGAGATCTCCGCGTCGGCGACCCGGCGTTGCAGCAGCGTCGCCGTGGTCGCGTCGCGGGTGCCGTCCTCCAGCCTGGCCTGGATCATCAGGGCGGCCTCGTGCAGCCTGGCGGTCTGCCGCCGCAGGTCGGCGAGGACCTTGTCGAGATCTTCGGGTTTCGTGTCGAGCAGTTCGATCTGGGTGGCGACCAGTTGGGCGAGCCGCGCGCGGAACGCCCTGCGCAGCCGGTCGAGGGTGCGCTCCGGCGTCTCCGGCACGACCACGAACCGTACGACCGCGCTGGAGGCGAAGGCGACCGCCAGGGTCAGATAGAGCTCGGGCAGGCCGGAGACGGTGGCGTGCACGAACAGGGAGACGAAGTAGATCTGGAAGCCGATCAGGCCGAGCGCGGTGCCCCGGTCGCCGAACCTGCGGGCGTAGACGGCGCCGAAGATCAGCAGGATGAAGAAGAGGTCGCCGGTGACGATCCGGGTGTTGAGTATCGCGCCCAGCGACAGGGAGACCAGCGCGACGGGCAGGCCGAGGCCCAGCGTGATCGCCTGGCCGCGTGCCCGTGTCTCCCTGATCGCGAAGGTGGAGACCATGGCGGCCATGGCGCCCGCCACCATCTCGGTGACGGCGATGTTCATCAGGTCCAGCACGAGCAGCGCGAGCCCGATGGCTCCGACGGTGCGCAGACCGGCCATCAGCCGCAGGAGCCCCGGGTCGGACGCCAGGAAGCGGTCCCAGGTGCCGGTCCTCGCGCGCCGTGTCCATGCCATCCGCTGCCGTACTCCTCAGTCCTGTCCTGTGACTGTTCTCTTCTCTCCAGTCATGATCGGGATATGCCCACCAGCATCGCACGACCGTCCGACAGCGAACCCGACGCCTGCCGGGCGTCCTGCGGTCGTCATCCCCCACCGCCCGCTGGGGCATCATGTGGGACGGACAGTGCGGGCAAGGGCGGACAGCGGACGGGTGAGGGCGATGACACCGGACATGACACGGGACAGCGGTACCCCACAGGGGCGTACGCCGGGCCGCGCGGCGCTCGGCACCTGGCCGACCCCGCTCGAAGCCGCGCCGCGCCTCTCCCGCGCGCTCGGTCTCGGCGCCGGTGACCTGTGGGTCAAGCGCGACGACCTCACGGGGCTCGGCGGCGGCGGTAACAAGGTACGCAAGCTGGAGTGGACCTGCGGCGCCGCGCTGGCCGACGGCGCGACGGCCCTGGTGACCACCGGCGCACCGCAGAGCAACCACGCGCGGCTGACCGCCGCCGCCGGTGCCCGGCTCGGCCTCGACGTGGTGCTCGTACTCGCCGGGAAGCCGGACTCACCGGCGGCGGGCAATCTCGCGCTGGACGGTCTGCTCGGCGCCACCGTTGTCTGGGCGGGCGACGCGGGAGCCGAGGCGCTCGCGG
>NZ_JTHL01000001.1:598506-606366 GCF_000818195.1 Streptomyces sp. 150FB
GGCCGCCCGTACGGAGGGCATCGTGCTGGACCCGGTCTACACCGGCCGCGCACTGGCCGGTCTGATCGCCGCCGTCGAGGACGGCGACATCGTCCCCGGCCGCCGCACGGTCCTCCTGCACTCGGGCGGCCTGCCCGGCCTCTTCGGCCACCCGGCGGCGCTGGCCCGGGCCGCCGCCGGACTGCGTACGACCGGGGGCTGACGCCGCGACGCCCCCGGCCCGCGCAGCCACTTCACCGTTCCCCTCCGGAGGTACCCGCCATGGCAGCCACCCCGACCACCCCGCGCTCCGCCCGTCTGCTCGTCGGCCTGCTGGCCGGGTCCGGTGCGCTGCACTTCCTGAGGCCGGCGGGCTTCGACGCGATCGTGCCGCGGTCGCTGCCGGGCACGCGGCGCGGCTGGACGTACGCGAGCGGCGTCGCCGAACTGGCCGTCGCCGTGGCGGTCGCCGTGCCGGCCACCCGGCGCCGTGGCGCGCTGGCCGCCGCCGGTCTCTTCGCCGCCGTCTTCCCGGCGAACGTGAAGATGGCCTACGACTGGCGCGGCCGCCCCGCCCAGCAGCGGGCGGCGGCGTACGCACGGCTCCCCCTCCAGGCGCCGCTGATCGGCTGGGCCCTGAAGGTGAGCAGGGACGCCCGCCGCTGACGGCGCGACGCCATCCCCGGCGGCGCCGACGACCCCGGCGCTCCCGCTCAGCCCTTGACGATCAGCGAAGCGGTGTGTTCCCGCACCTGGTCCGGTGTGAGGTACATGTCGGTGTGCTCGAACTCCCGCAGGGTGGCGCGCTTCTGGGACTGGAATCCGGTGCGTACGAAGTCGTCGCCGGCGACCGCGTTGAGCAGCCAGTTCGTCATCACCCGGGTCTTGGCGACATTGGTCCGCAGCGCCGACCAGTGGTAGCCGCGCGCCACGGCCTGGGCGGGCATCCCGCGCAGTTGGATGCCGAGCGGCTTGGATACGGCGTCCCGCCCGCCGAGGTCGACGACGAGCCCGAGGTCCTTGTGCACGTACGGCTGCATCGGCCGGTCGCGCAGGGAGGCGACGATGTTCTCGGCGAGCTTCCTGCCCTGGCGGATGGAGTGCTGCGCCGTGGGCGGGCAGATCGCGTCGTCGCCCTTGGTCAGGTCAGGTACGGCGGCCGCGTCGCCGAGCGCGTACGCGCCCTCGAACCCCGGCACCGTCATCTCGGGTGTCACGGCGAGCCGGCCCTTCACGGTCGGTGCTTCGAACGTGCCGACCAGCGGGCTCGCCGCGACGCCCGCCGTCCAGATCAGGGTCCGGCACGGCAGGACCCGGCCGTCGGTGAAGGTGACCTTCTCGGGGCCCGCCTCGGCGATCGACACGCCGAGGGACACCTCGATGCCGCGCCCGCGCAGGATTTCGAGGGCGCTCAGCCCGAGTTCGTCGCCGAGTTCCGGCATCAGCTTCGGCGCGATGTCGATGAGATGCCACTTGATCTGCCCGGGGTCGAGCCGGGGGTAGCGCCGGACCGCGTGCGAGGTGAGGCGTTGCAGGCAGGCGGCGGTCTCGGTACCCGCGTAGCCGCCGCCGACGACCACGAACTGGAGCCGTGAGATCCGCTCGTTCTCGTCCTGGCTGGCGTCGGCGAGGTCGAGCTGCGCGATCACATGGTCGCGGATGTACGCGGCCTCGGCGAGCGTCTTCATGCCCCGGGCGTTGTCGACGAGGCCGGGGATGTCGAAGGTGCGGGTGATGCTGCCGGGGGCCAGCACGATGTGGTCGTAGTGCTCGTCGACGATCTCGCCGGTGATCTTCTTGATGACGCAGACCTTCGCGCCCGGGTCCACGCCGACGGCGCCGCCGGGGATGATCCTGGTCCGGTACTTGTGACTGCGGCGCAGCGACACGGCGACCGACTGGGGAGTGAGCACGCCCGCGGCCACCTGTGGCAGCAGGGGCAGGTAGAGCTGGTAGGAGTACGGCGTGACCAGGGCGAGGTCCGCCTCCCCCGGTGCGAGCCGGTGCTGGAGGCGCCGTACGCACTCCACTCCGGCGAAACCTGCGCCCACTACGAGAATCCTCGGTCGTGCCACGGTTTCCGTCCCTTCTCAGGTCTGCGCGGTCGTCTCCACGCCTGCCCGCTGACCGCCGCCTGTCACAGCTCATCTTTCCGGGCGTACGGCGGGCGCGCCTGCCGAACGACGACGGCAGCGGCGCGGGCGACGGCCCAGGCCGGCCTCCGGCTCCCTATTCGAGGCTCGGCTCGGGCGGCGGGACGGCCCTCAGATGCGCGACGCCCGAACGTACGCCCCAGGCGAAGACCGCGAGTGCGAGGGCGCCCACCGTGATGGTGTCGTACGGCGCGGGAAGCTGCCCGGAGCCGCCGAAGCTGCCGAACCACGACAGCAGGGTCAGCGCCGCCAGATGGACGACGAGCCAGGCGCCGCGTCGCAGTTCGTCCCGCAGGGAAGGGCCTCCGGCGGCGCGGCGCTGCATCAGGAACAGCAGGACGCCGGCCAGCACCAGCGGGAGCGCCAGCCGCAGGGTGTGCCAGCCGGACCAGTAGATGAACTCGCTCGCCACCACGAAGCTGACCGGCGCGATCCAGCGCATCCCGGGGATCACTCCCCTGCCCCGGCCCCCGGGTGCTCCGCTCTCGCGGTCGTGGGCGCGGAAGGCTGCGACGGCGACCGCCGACGCCGCGTAGATGAGCAGATACAGGTTGCCCATGACGCTGACGATGTTCTGCCAGCTCCCGAACGGCAGCAGGAAGACGACGATGCCGACGAAGTTGAGCAGCAGCGCGCGGTGCGGCATGCCGTAGCGGGGGTCGATCCGCATGAAGAAACGCGGCAGCAGGCGGTTCTTCGCGAGCGCGTACGTGTGCCGGGCGTCGATCGCCACCCCCACATAGGCGGAGCCGCCCGGGGAGAGCACGGCGTCGGCGTAGAGCAGGGTGGCCAGCCAGTGCAGGTTGAGTACCAGCGCGAGCTGCCCGAAGGGCGACTCGAAGCTGACACCGCGCCAGCCGTGGCCCAGCAGCGATTCGGGGACGGTGAACAGGAACGCCAACTGGAGGCCGAGGTAGACGACCACGGCGAGGCCGATCCCGGTGAGCACGGCGGCCGGTACGTTACGGCGCGGACGGCGCGCCTCGCCGGAGAAGTCCAGCGGCGCCTGGAAGCCGTTGACGGAGTAGACGATGCCGCCGCCGGCCAGCGCGCTCAGGCAGGCCGCGTAGCCGTACGGGGCGAAGCCGCCGTGGTCGGTGAGGCGCCCCGCGTGGGTGCCGGAGAGGAAGAGCGCGACCACCGTGAGGACGGGGATGACGACCTTGAGGAGCGAGACCAGGTTGTTGAGGCGGGCGAACATCCGCACCGCGAACCAGTTCAGCGCGGTCAGCAGCGCGCTCAGCCCGGCGGCCAGGGCGAGGCCGGAGACGGTGAGGGTGGAGCCGTTGTACAGGCCGGGCAGGTAGTGCGCGCTGTACTGCATGATCGCGCTGATCTCGGCGGCCGTCCCGCCGACGGACAGCAGTACGGACCAGCCGATGACGGTCCCGACGAGCCGCCCGCTGGCGTACAGCGGCCAGCGTACGGTCCCGCCGCCCTCGGGACGGGTGGCGCCCAGCTCCACCATGACCAGCGCGACCAGGGCGCACAGCGCCCCGGCGGCGATCCAGGACAGCAGGGCTGCGGGGCCGGCGGTCTGGGCGGCGAACATCGCGGCGAACAGCCAGCCCGAGCCGAGGATGTTGGAGAACCCGATCGCCGTCAGACCCCAGAACCCGAGGTCCTTGCGGAGCCGGTGCTCCTCGGAGAGGGCGGTGGATACGGCGGGGGCGCCGGACGGGGGCTGGGGCTCCGACACGTACCTGTACTCCTCATGGCGCCGGGACCGAGGGGGTCCGGGCCGGGTTGGTCCGGGACTGCGGGTGGTCCGGGATCGCTCGTGGTTCGGGATCGCTGGTGGTCCGGGGCTCCGGGCCCGCTTCCTCTCCTTTCCCGTTGGCCACGCGCTACTCCCCCGATCGCGGCCTTGTGGAGACTTGAAGCGTCCATGACTATGGAGCGCCATGTCACCCGCACCACCGCGTGAAGGGACTCGCCATGCCGCAGCACCCCGCAGGAGCACCCCGAAGAACCGTCCTGGCCGCCGCCACCGCCGTTGTCGGAGTGCCGCTGGTGCCGCTCGTCGCCCAGGCGACCCCCGCCGCCGCCACCGGGCACGCGGGCGGTACGGCAGGGACGGGAAGGCCGGGCCAGGGCCTTCCGGCCACCGCCCAGGCGCCGAGCCGGGAGCTGCGGCGGCTGCTCGCCGAGGTCGACAGGGACCGGATCGAGGCGACCGTACGCCGCCTCGTCTCCTTCGGAACGCGGCACACCCTGTCCACCCAGGACGACCCCGAGCGGGGCATCGGCGCGGCCCGGGACTGGATCTACGCGGAGATGAAGCGGTACGCGGCCGCGTCCGGCGGCCGGATGACCGTCCAACTCCAGTCGTACATACAGGAACCGGCTTCGCGCATACCGGTGGCGACCCGGATCACCAATGTCGTCGCGACGCTGCGCGGCTCGGTCGACCCCGACCGGGTCCAGGTCGTCTCGGGCCACTACGACTCGCGCGCCACCGACGTCATGGACGCGACGAGTGACGCGCCCGGCGCCGACGACGACGCCTCGGGGGTCGCTGTGATCATGGAGCTGGCCCGGGTGATGGCGACCAGGCGCCCGGCGTCGACGCTCGTCTTCGCCGCTGTGGCCGCCGAGGAGCAGGGGCTGTACGGATCCGGCTATCTGGCCGAGCAGTTCAAGGTGGCGGGCGCCAACGTCCAGGCGATGTTCACCAACGACATCGTCGGCAGCTCCAGGGCCGACGACGGGGCCCGCGACCCGTACACCGTACGGCTCTTCGCCGAAGGGGTACCCACCGCCGAGACGCCCCAGCAGGCCGACACCCGCCGCTCGGTCGGCGGCGAGAACGACTCACCGGCCCGCCAGCTCGCGCGGTTCGTCCGCGATGTCGCGGACAACGAGGCGACGGGCACGCACGTCCGGGTGGTCTACCGCAGGGACCGCTATCTGCGGGGCGGCGACCAGATCCCGTTCCTCGAACGCGGTTATCCGGCGGCCCGCTTCACCGAGCCGGCCGAGGACTTCGCGCACCAGCACCAGGACGTCCGGGTCGAGGACGGCAAGCGGTACGGAGACCTGCCCGAGTTCTGCGACTTCGGCTACATCGCGCGGGTGGCGCGGGTGAACGGCGCCGCCCTGTGGACCCTCGCGCAGGCGCCCGCGGCGCCGCGCGGGGTGAACGTCCTCACCAGCGCGCTGACGAACGCGACGGAGCTGGTGTGGCAGCGCGGCACGGAACCGGACCTGGCCGGGTACGAGGTGGTGTGGCGCGAGACGACGGAGCCGGAGTGGACGCACGTGATCGAGGTCGGTGACGTGGTCCGGCACACCGTGGACCTGTCCAA
Organism: Streptomyces sp. 150FB; assembly: GCF_000818195.1. GTDB lineage: Bacteria > Actinomycetota > Actinomycetes > Streptomycetales > Streptomycetaceae > Streptomyces. The sequence goes on from NZ_JTHL01000001.1 coordinate 603,947, forward strand.
GGACAACGTGTTCTTCGGTGTACGGGCGGTCAACCGCTCGGGGCTGCGCGGCCCGGTGTCCTTCCCGCTCCCCCGGAGCTGACCGGGCCCGCAGGCCCGGGGGCCGTTACACCGTCCCCGGCCGCGTGCCGGGGGCGGTGAACACCTCGGTGAGGCGCGGCGGCGCCGCCTGCTGCCAGGAGTCGAGCAGGATGTCGTACAGCTCGCCGGCGTCGTCGAGGGCGGCGAGCCTGACCCGTACCCAGGCGGAGGACGCCTCGTGGGGCGGCACCCAGAACTTCTCCGGCTCGGCGGCGATCAGCTCGGTCCGCTCGTGCCGGGGGCAGCGCACGGCGAACGACGTGCGGTCGTCGGGCACCGTGATGTACATCTTCCCCGCCACCCGGAACGTGGGCATGCCCCACGCCTCCTTCTCCACCGTCTCGGGGAGGGAGAGTGCGATACGGCGGACCTCGGCTTCGTCGTTCACAGTCACGGTCACAGATTAAACGGGCGCCGCCGCACCGGCCTTTCGGGCCGACCGGACCGGGAACTCGCACAAACTCCGAACCGTGCGGCAGTTCAACGGGCGCACTTCCTGTGGGACCGTACAGTCGCCCGCCGACGCCCCAGGGAGGTCCGTATGAAGGACAGCCGGCTCAGCCCGTCCACCGACCCCGACACCGACCCCGACCCTGCCGGGCGGCCGCTCCGCGTGGAGACGAACGGCCTCGACGTGATCACCGACGCCGAGCGCAAGGGCGCCCCCCGGCAGCTCTTCTGGCCCTGGTTCGGGGCCAACGTCTCGATCCTGGGCCTCAGTTACGGCGCGTTCGCGCTCGGCTTCGGCATCTCCTTCTGGCAGGCCGTGGTGGCCGGGGTGATCGGCATCGTGTGCTCGTTCCTGCTCTGCGGCTTCATCTCGGTCGCCGGCAAGCGCGGGTCGGCGCCGACGATGGTGCTCAGCCGCGCCGCCTACGGTGTGTCGGGCAACAGGCTGCCCGCGGTGGTCTCCTGGGTGCTCACCGTCGGCTGGGAGACCGTGCTCACCTCACTGGCGACCCTGGCCACGGCGACCGTGCTCGGCCGGCTCGGCGAGGGGGCGGGCACGGGGACAAAGGTGGTGGCGCTGATCGTGATCAGCGCGCTCGTCGTGGTCGGCGGGGTGATGGGCTTCGACCTGATCATGCGCCTCCAGACAGTGATCACACTGGTCACCGCCGTGCTCACCTGTGTCTACATCGGCCTGGTGGCCGACCACATCCACTGGAGCGTGGTCAGCGCCCTGCCGGCCGGCTCGACCCAGGAGGTCATCGGAACGCTGGTCTTCATCATGACCGGCTTCGGCCTCGGCTGGGTCAACGCGGCGGCCGACTACTCCCGTTACCTGCCGCGCGGCTCCTCGGGGCGGGGAGTGGTCGGCTGGACCACGCTCGGCGCCTCGGCGGCGCCGCTGCTCCTGCTGGTCTTCGGGCTGCTGCTGGCCGGCTCGTCCACCGGTCTCAGCAAGGCCATCGCCGCCGACCCGATCGGCGCGCTGACCACCATCCTGCCCACCTGGTTCCTGGTGCCGTTCGCCGTGGTCGCCGTGCTGGGCCTGGTCGGCGGCGCCGTGCTGGACATCTACTCCTCCGGGCTGGCCCTGCTCGCCGCCGGGCTGCGCATCCCGCGCTGGCGGGCCGCGCTGATCGACGGCCTGCTGATGATCGCGGGATCGGTGTACATCGTCTTCTTCGCCGACAACTTCCTGGGCCAGTTCACCGGCTTCCTGACCACGCTGGGGGTGCCGGTCGCCGCCTGGTGCGGGGTGATGCTGGCCGACCTGTCACTGCGCCGCCGCGACTACGACGACGCCGACCTGTTCCGTACGGGTGGCCGCTACGGGAGTCTCCCGGCCCTGCCCCTGCTGCTCACCGTGGTCGCCACCGCGCTCGGCTGGGGCCTGGTCACCAACACAGCGGCCGGGTGGCTGAACTGGCAGGGCTATCTCCTCGACGTCCTGGGGCTCGGCGGGAAGTCGGGGACCTGGGCCTCGGCGAACCTGGGCGTGCTGGCGGCACTCGCGCTCGGATTCGTCGGGACCCTGGCGTTCGGCCGGGGCCGGGTGCGCGCCCAGGAACAGCGAAGCTGACCGTACGGATCAGAGCTGGGCCGTCCTCAGACCTGGGCTGTCTTCAAACCCGGGCCGTCCTCAAACCTGGGCCGTCGTACGGCACTCGGGGTGGCCCCAGCCGTCGGGGTTCTTGGCGATGGGCTCACCGGCGGCGTACGCGCGCCCGCAGCGGCAACGGCCGGGGAACTTCGCGTTGAGCGTCCGCGTCGAGCCGCCCCCGGAGGCCTTCGATCCGGATGTTCCGGATACCCCGGCTGCCCCGGATGCCGAGGCTCCCGCCTTCGACGCTCCGCCGCCGGGCGCGCGGCGGCGGGCCGCGCCACCCGAC
>NZ_JTHL01000001.1:606909-608883 GCF_000818195.1 Streptomyces sp. 150FB
CTGGACGATCGCGGCCTGGCTGGCCGCCCGGTCGGCGTAGTCGTTGAGCGGGTCGCCGCCGACCTGGTGCGCGGGTACGTAGCGGAACTCCACCGTGCGGCCGGTGAGCAGTTCGTCGATACGGACCACGAGTTCCTGATTGGCGACCGGTTTGCCGGCGGACGTCTTCCAGCCCTTGCGCTTCCAGCCGGGCAGCCAGGTCGTGACAGCCTTCATCGCGTACTGGGAGTCCATCCTGATCTCCATCGGCACGCCGGGGTCGACGGCCGCGAGCAGACGCTCCAGGGCGGTGAGTTCGGCGACGTTGTTGGTCGCCGTACCGAGCGGTCCCGCCTCCCAGCGGACGGCCTTCTCCTCGCCCGGGGCACCTTCGCCGATGACCCAGGCCCAGCCGGCCGGTCCTGGATTTCCTTTTGACGCGCCGTCGCAAGCGGCGATCACACGTTCAGCCATGCACCGATCATGCCAGCGCCGGGGCGGCCCGTTCGCCACGGGTGCCTGACCGCTCAGCAGCGGGCGTCCGCGTACCCCGGCTCTCCGGCGGCCACCACGTCACGGTCCCGCAGGGTGACGGCCAGCCGGCGGCCCCAGGCCCGGCAGGTGGCGGTGAAGTCCGGCCGCCGGTACTCGATCACGAACACCCGGTCCGCGTACGCGTCGGCGTACGCCGCGCACTCGTCGTAGCGCCCGCACTCCTCGGCGACGGCGAAGTCGAAGCCCACGGCGGCGTGCTCACCGGTCATCTCCGCCGCGTTCTTCTGGCCGATCGCCAGCCCGGCCCGATGGGCGCGGCGGGCGATGAGCACGGCGAAACCGGTCGCGTCGGCGCGGTCGAGCAGTCCGTCCGAGCGCAGGTAGGAGTCCAGGTTGTCCGCCTCGACCGCGTCGAAGCCCTTCGCCGCGCATCCGTCGATCCACTGTCCGACGACGTCGGCGAGGCTCGCGCGGCGGGCGGCGGTGGAGATGTCGAGCAGCGGTTCGTCCCAGTCCTTGTCGACGACCCGCGCGCCTTCGGCGTCACGGAGCAGCAGGCCGGGATGGTGGGCCCCCCACCAGTCCACCGCGTCCGCCTGGGCCTGGTAGGCGTTGACGTAACAGATGTTGTACAGCCCGGGCGCGGGGGCCGCCGTACGGTCCCTGACCACGGTCCGGGCGCCGCTCGGCGGCGGGTAGGCGCCGCCGAGCTGGTAGTCGAACGGTTCGCCGGCGTCGGGCACCCGCACTTCCGCGCGGGGTTGCCCGCCCGACGAGGACGGTCCGCCGGACGCGCCGTCCCGCGTACCGCCGCCGCATCCGGCGGTCAGGAGCGAGGCGGCGAGCAGGGCCGCGATGAGGGGGGCACGGGTCACCGCGTAAGGATTCGGTGACGAGGGGCGCCGCGTCAAACGGCGGCCGGGCGGTGGGCGATCACGCCGAACATGGTCACCGACATGTGTACGGCGCCGCGCTCGGCGGCTGCCGTGAGGTCGGCGTAGAGCTGGTCGCGCTGCTGGGCGGTGATCACCTCGCGCCGTACGGCCGTCTCGCCGAGCATCCTCACCAGCGGCCAGTTGACCTCTCCCGGGCCCTGGATGAGCGCCTGCGAACCGAGGTCGTCGATCTCCAGCCCCGCGCCCGCCAGTTGACCGGCCAGCTTGCGCCCCGCGTAAGGATTGGCGGCGGACGAGAGCGCGCCGCCGGTCAGGGCGGCCACCACCTCGGGCTCGCCGGGGTGCAGGATCGAGGTCGCCCAGTCGGTGTCGAGCAGCGCGACCCGGCCGCCGGGGCGCAGCACCCGGGCGATCTCGGCGGCGGCCCGCTCCGGCTCGGCCAGGTGCTGGAACACCCGCTCGCACCAGACCACATCCGCCTCGGCGTCCCCCAGCGGCAGGGCGAGCGCGTCACCGTCGGTGAAGCGCGCGGTGCTGCCCGCCTCGGCCGCGCGCCGCTCGGCGACCGAGCGCAGTCCGGGGTTCGGCTCCACGCCGAGCGCGT
>NZ_JTHL01000001.1:609158-617185 GCF_000818195.1 Streptomyces sp. 150FB
CGCGCCGACGCCGAGGTGTGCCCAGGCGCGCAGCCGGCGTACGCCCGCGCTCGCCGCCTGCGCGTCCAGCGCGGCGACGAGCCGGTCGGCTGCCGGGGCGCTGATGTTCTCCGTACTGAAGGCCGAGAGAGGCGGTGGGTTTCCCATGCCGACCACTGTAGGGATCGCGCGCGGCCCTGGTGACGTGGACTCAACCGGCCTCGCGCGCCACACCCGCGATGACTTCCACCGCCTTGTCGAGTTCGGTCTCGGTGTTGTAGTAGTGCGGGGAGAGCCGTACGAGCGGGTGGACGCCGCGGTCCTCGGCGTCGAACTGCGTCTGCTCGGGGACGGTGAGGGAGACGTTGACGCCGTGGCGCGCGAGCGCGGCGCCGACCTCGGCGGTGGCGACGCCGTCGACCTTGCAGGTCACGATGGCGCAGCGGTCGACGCCGAGGTCGTACGTCGCGACGCCGGGCAGCGCGTCGAGCCGCTCCCGCAGGTAGGCGCCGAGGGCGACGGCGCGCCGGGCGATCCGGTCGACGCCCAGGTCCAGGGCCTGGCGGACGGCGCTGCTGAGGCCGAGGACGTTGGAGTAGCTCTTCTCCCAGGTCCCGAAGCGCCGGGCGCCCGGGCGCCAACTGTAGCCGCGCGCGCCGTCCCAGGCGGCGGTGTCGATCTCGATGACGGAGGGCTCTATGCGGTCCAGGATCCCGGGGGCGACCCAGAGGAAGCCGGTGCCGCGCGGCCCGCGCAGGAACTTGCGGCCGGTCCCGGTCAGCAGGTCGCACCCGATCGTGGCGACGTCGACGGGGAGCTGCCCGACCGTCTGGGTGGCGTCCAGCAGGTAGGGCACTCCGGCCGAGCGCGTGATGCGGCCGATCTCGGCCGCCGGGTTGACGAGGCCGCCGCTGGTGGGGATGTGGCTGACACCGACCAGCCGGGTGCGCTCGTCGATCAGCTCGGCCAGGGCCGCGGTGTCGAGCCGGCCCGACTCGTCGTTGGGGACGACGACGACCTCGGCGCCGGTGCGCTCGGCGACCTGGAGGTAGGAGAGGACGTTGCTGCCGTACTCGGCCCTGCCGGTCAGGATCCGGTCGCCGGGCCGGAAGACCAGCGAGGAGAAGGCCGCGCTCCAGGCATGGCTGGAGTTGTCGAACAGCGCCACGTCGTCGGGGCCGCCGCCCACGAGTTCGGCGATGTTCGCGTAGGTGGCCTCGATCCGCTCCCCCTCCTGGGCTGAGGCCTCGTAACCGCCGATGGCGGCTTCCAGTTCGAGATGTCCGGTCATCGTCTCCAGCGTCCGCCGGGACAGCAGACCGGCGCCGGCGTTGTTGAGATGCACCCGGTTCGCGCATCCGGGGGTCTCACCGCGCAACGACTCGACATCCAGGTGATCCGTGCGGTCCGTTTGATCCATGCGGGATCTCTCCCCTCCTTCGGTCACGGTGACGCCTCACGGGGCGTCGCCGGTGATGATCACTAATGCGCGGTCCAGCCGCCGTCGAGGGCGAAGGAGGTGCCGGTGATGAACGACGCCTGCGGGGCGCAGAGATACGCGACGGCCTCGGCGACCTCCTCCGGCTCCAGGAGGCGCTTGAGCGCGGTGTCCTGGAGCATGATCTCGGCGATCACCCGCTCCTCCGGGATGCCGTGCGCCGCCGCCTGGCCGGCGATCTGCTGCTCGACCAGCGGGGTGCGTACGTAGGCGGGGTTGACGCAGTTGGAGGTGACGCCGTGCGGGGCGCCTTCGAGGGCCGCCGTCTTGGAGAGCCCTTCGAGTCCGTGCTTGGCGGCCACGTAGGCGGACTTGAACGGCGAGGCGCGCAGCCCGTGCACGGACGAGATGTTGACGATCCGGCCCCAGCCCTGGGCGTACATGTGCGGCAGAGCGCCCCTGATCAGCCTGAAGGGCGCCTCCAGCATCACGGTGAGGATGGTGTGGAAGACCTCGGGCGGGAACTCCTCGATGGGGCTGACCAGTTGCAGCCCGGCGTTGTTGACGAGGATGTCCGCGCCCTCCGCCACGCCCTGCGCGGCGTCGAGATCCGTCAGATCGACCACACACGCCTCGACCCCGCCCGGCAGCCCGACGGCCCCGTGGACGAGCGCCCGGAGCCCCTCGGGGTCCCGGTCCACGGCTCTGACCCCGGCCCCGGCGGCGGCGAGCCGCAGCGCGCAGGACCGCCCGATGCCGCTCGCGGCACCGGTGACGAGGGCGGTACGGCCGTGGAGGTCGAGGGCGAGGGGAGCCGCCCCTGGGTCGGACGGCGTGCGGGGCACAGTCATGGTTCAAGAGCGTAGGCCCTGGGTCCGACAGCGGGGCTGAGACCGGCCGGTGCCGAACACGCGCCGGCCGTGCCCTCGCCCCGCCTCACGCGTAAGTGGAGGGCTCGAACCACGTCGGGCCGTCGCCGAGGGCCTGCTTGATACGGAAGAGCGCGAACTCCTCCAGCTCCGGCAGCGCGTCCACCGAGAACCACCCCACGTCGAGCGACTCGTCGTCGTTGACCCGCGCCTCGCCGCTCACCGCACGGCAGCGGATGGTGGTGTCCATGAACTGGCAGATGTCACCGTTGGGGTAGGTCACCGGGCGGCGGAACGCCTCGACGAGCACGATCCGTTCCGGCTCGCACCGTACGGCCGTCTCCTCGTACACCTCGCGCACCGCCGTGTCGGCGGGCTGCTCCCCCGGCTCCGGAATGCCCCCGATGATCGACCAGCGGCCCGTGTCGGCGCGCCTGCCGAGCAGTACGCGGCCCTCGTCGTCGAGGACGACCGCGCTGACGCCCGGGAGAAACAGGAGTTGATGGCCCGCGGTGGCCCGCAGCTCACGGATGAAGTCAGGTGTTCCCATGCGCCGAGCCTAAGCGAGCGTTCCGCGCCGGCGGTCAGGCGCCGTCGGGACCGCTCCGCCCGGCCGCGCCCGCCCTGCGGACCCGTACCGTACGGAAGGTCACCCAGCCGAGGCCGGCCACGGCGATCGCCACCAGTACGACTTCCGGGAGCACGCCCAGCCGGGTCGCGGGGGTCAGTGACGTCCGCAGCGGCACCTTGTCGACCAGCGCCGCCGGTGTGAACATCTTCGTCTGCTGCACGACCGTCCCGTCGGGGCGGATGATCGCACTGACGCCACTGGTCGCAGGGACGACCACCGACCTGCTGTGCTCGACGGCCCGCACCCGTGACATCGCGAGCTGCTGGTAGGTCATCTCGGTGCGGTCGAAGGTCGCGTTGTTGCTCGGTACGGCGATGATCTCGGCGCCGTCCTTGACGGGGTCGCGCACGGCGCCGTCGAAGGCCGCCTCGAAGCAGGTGGCGAGTCCCACCTTGGTGCCGGCGAGGTTGAAGAGGCCCACCTTGTGTCCCGGTCCGAAGTCCCGGCTGACCAGGTCGACGTCGGAGTTGAAGAGCCGTACGAAGGACCGCATCGGGATGTACTCGCCGAACGGCTGGACATGCCGTTTGTCGTACGTGGCGACAGGGCCGCGCTTGGGGTCCCACTGGATCAGGGTGTTGCGGAGCTTGCCCGTGTCGGGTGTGAGCACCGTGCCGACGACGGTCGGCACGCCGATCGCCCGTACCGCCTGGTCGATGACCAGCCGCGCGTCGCCGTTGCGGTAGGGGTCGAGGTCGGAGGAGTTCTCCGGCCAGAGGACGAAGTCGGGCTGCGGGACCTTGCCGGCCTTCACGTCGCGGGCGAGCTGCTCGGTCCTGCGGACGTGGTTGTCGAGGACCGCGCGGCGCTGGGAGTTGAAGTCGAGTCCCTGGCGGGGCACGTTGCCCTGTACGGCGGCCACGGTCGCCGTGCCGTTCTCGGCCTTGTCGCTCACGAGCGGGATCGCGGCGAACGCTCCGGCGACCGGAACCAGGACGCCGGCAGCGGCGGCCACCACGGCGCCGCGCGGTACCCGGCCGGTCCTCCGGTGGGCGAGGACCTGGCGGTACGCCTCGTACAGACCGAAGCCGCACAGGACGACCGCGAAGCCGAGCACGGGGGTGCCGCCCACGGCGGCGAGCGGCAGGAAGACGCTGTCGGCCTGGCCGAAGGCGATCTTGCCCCAGGGGAAGCCGCCGAACGGCACCCGGGCGCGGGCCGCCTCGCCCGCGATCCAGACGGCCGCCGCCCACAGTGGCCACACCGGCAGGCGGGAGGTCGCGGCGATGCCGAGTCCGACAGCCGCGATGAACAGCGATTCGAACGCCACCAGGGCGATCCACGGGAAGGAGCCGACCTCGGCGCCCGTCCAGGACAGCAGCGGCAGCAGGAAGCCAAGGCCCGCGAGGTAGCCGAGGCCGAAGCCCGCGCGCAGCCGGCGCCCGTACAGGCTCCAGGCGAGCAGCGCGAAGCCGGGCAGGGCCAGCCACCAGAGGGGGCGTGGCGGGAAGCTGAGGTAGAGCAGTACGCCGGACAGCACAGCCCCGGCCGGCCTCACCAGGGCCCGCAGCAGCCGTGGCAGGCGCTTCTCGGCCGGGTCGGCGGGGGGCGGAGTGGGTTCTACCGCTGTCATCGTCGCGCTCACCTGGCGGAGTCTACGGGCGTGAGCTGTGAGTCGCTTCGAGCGGTCGGCGGTGTGACGAATGCGAGGGGGTCGCGTGCTACGGGGTACGCCGCGCGGTTCGGCGCACCGTCGTGTGCGGGCGGTTGATCAGGTGCCCGTCGCCGTGCCCTTGACCACGGGGCGCAGCCGGCGCCGGATGATCCGCACGGCCGCCTCCGCGTCGTCCACGGTGACGGTGAAGCTCCGGCCGTCCCCCAGCCGCAGGACCAGGCCCTCGCCACGGCGCACCACCACTGCAGAGCCCTTCTCGGGGCGCCAGCGGTAGCCCCAGCCGCCCCATTGGCGCGGAGTGACCCAGGGCGCGAAGTCGGCGCCCACGACATGGGCGAGCAGGATACGGCGGCGCGGCAGGCCCATATGTCCGCAGCGCACCTCCAGACAGTCGCCGTCGACCCTGACCGCCACATGGACGAAGGCCAGCGTGCCGAAGACCATCAGCAGCCCGGCGGCGACACAGCCGATCACGGACATCAGCAGCGCCGCGTATCCAGAGGTCCAGGCGGAGTCGATGGCCAGCTCCACACCGAGCGCGACGCACGCGGCGCCGGCGGCGGCGAACAGCCACTGCACACGGTTGGTGGCGCGACCGTTCCAGGTCTCGGGCAGGGGCTCAGCGGAGTGGCCCTCGTGCCGGGGATGCTCCCTCATGTCCAGCAGAGTACTCATGTTCTGACCCGGAAGAGCTACGGAGTCCGCCGGTTACGAAGGTCTCCTGAGCCGGGCCGCCCGGGACGATCTCGTCCTGCGAACGGCCGACACCGGCCAGCAGCCGTCCCTCCATGTAGGTGAGCGCCGCAGCCGGCAGCTCGCCCTCGGCACCGCTGAGCAGCACGGTGACCCGGCCGCCGGCCGCCGCGGGCGCGGGGCGCTCTCCCGTACGGCGCAGCGCCTGGGCGGCTACCGCTCCGGCCGAACAGTGCAGGACGAGGGGCGGCAGGCCGGTCCGTCCCTCGGAGACTGCGGCGCGGATGCGATCCGTCACGAGTTCGTAATGGGTGCAGCCCACGACGACGGCGGTGACATCGGGCGGGGTGAGGGCCGCGGCGGCGGCCACCGCACGGTCGATCCCCGCCTCGTCGGCGTGCTCCACCGCGTCGGCGAGGCCCGGGCACGGGACCTCGGTGACGTCGACGGAGGCGGCGAATTCCCTGATGAGAGCGCGCTGGTAGGGGCTGCCGGTGGTGGCCGGGGTCGCCCAGATCGCGATGGGACCGCCGCCGGCCGCGGCCGGCTTGATGGCGGGGACCGTACCGATGACGGGCACCAGGGGTTCCAGCTCGGCGCGCAGCGCGTCCAGGGCGTGCACGGACGCGGTGTTGCAGGCGACGATCAGGGCGTCCGGCCGGAGGGCCGCCGCGGCGCGCGCGACGGCGAGGGCGCGTGCGGTGACGTCCTCGGGCGTACGCGGTCCCCACGGCATGCTGCCGGGGTCGCTGGAGAGGATGAGATCAGCGTCCGGGCGGAGCCGGCGGACCGCCGTCGCCGCCGCGAGCAGGCCGATGCCGGAGTCCATGAGTGCGATCTTCACTCGGTCACCATAGTCGACCGTACGTACGGTCCTCTCGATGTGCGGCAGACTTCGGCAGATGAGCGTCATCGCGTGGATCGCTACGGGTTCGCTGGCCGTATGGGTCGGACTGCTGCTGGGTCACGGGTTCTTCTGGCGTACGGATCAGCGCCTGCCCGCCCGTGCGGAGCACTCGCCGCCGTGGCCGTCCGTCGCCGTCGTCGTGCCGGCCAGGGACGAGGCCGAGGTGCTGCCGCTGAGTCTGCCGTCGCTGCTGGCGCAGGACTATCCGGGGCGCCTGGAGATCTTCCTCGTCGACGACGGCAGTTCGGACGGTACGGGCGAGCTGGCCCGGGAACTGTCCGCGCGCCACGGCGGTCAGCCGCTGACCGTGACCTCGCCCGGGGAGCCCGAGCCCGGCTGGACGGGGAAGCTGTGGGCCCTGCGCCACGGCATCGCGCTGGCGCGCGCCGGCGATCCCGCGTATCTGCTGCTCACGGACGCCGACATCGCGCACCGGCCGGACAGCCTGCGCGAACTCGTCGCCGCCGCGCGGGCGAACGACCTCGACATGGTCTCCCAGATGGCGCGGCTGCGGGCGGAGAGCTTCTGGGAGAAGCTCGTGGTGCCGGCGTTCGTGTACTTCTTCTCGCAGCTCTACCCGTTCCGCCGGGTCAACCGTCCCGGGTCGCGTACGACGGCGGCTGCCGGCGGCTGTGTGCTCCTCCGTACGGAGGCCGCCGAGCGGGCGCGGATCCCCGAGTCGATCCACCAGGCGGTCATCGACGACGTGTCGCTGGCGGGGGCGGTACGGCGCTCGGGCGGCCGGATCTGGCTCGGGCTCGCCGACCGGGTCGACAGCGTGCGACCGTACCCCGCCCTCGGCGATCTGTGGCGGATGGTCTCGCGCAGCGCGTACGCCCAGCTCCGGCACAACCCGCTGGTGCTCCTCGGCACCGTGGCGGGTCTCGCGCTGATCTATCTGGCGCCGCCCGTCACGCTGATCGTGGGGCTGTGCACGGGAGACGCGGCCTCGGCCGGGCTCGGTTTCGCCGCCTGGGCGCTGATGACGGGCACGTACGTCCCGATGCTGCGCTACTACCGGCAGTCGCTGTGGACGGCCCCGCTGCTGCCGTTCACCGCGCTGCTGTATCTGCTGATGACGGTCGACTCGGCCGTCCTGCACTACCGGGGGCGCGGCGCGGCCTGGAAGGGGCGCACGTACGCCCGTCCCGAGCCGGCGCCGGACCGCTGAGCGGGCCCGCCGGTGGCGGCTACTTCCGGCCGGGGGTCCAGTTCATTCCCCAGCCGTACTCCTGGTCGATGGTGCGCTGCGGGCTGACCCGGGGTGCGGGGACGAGAAAGCGGGCCTCGCGCTGGACGACGAGGTCGGAACCGGTATTGGTGATCAGCGCGAGGGCGCACACCGTCGAAGGCACCGTGCATTCACCGAGTGAGAAGTCGATGGCGGCGCCGTTCTGCGGCTGGAGAGTGACCGTCGCGTCCAGGTTGGCGAAACTGCGCGCGCCTTCATAGATGGTGACGAAGATGACGACGCGGCGGAGCTGGTCCTTGTGGTCGAGGTTGATTGTGAGGTTCTCACCACTGGACCCGCCCGTGCGGTCGTCCTGATCGAGTTGGATGAACGGCGGACGGTTGACGGAACCGAACGCGTTTCCGAGCGCCTGCACGACTCCTTTACGCCCGTCGGTCAGTTCATAGAGGGCGCACAGATCGAGATCGAGAGCGGACTGGATACCGGCGGCCCGGCTCAGTTTCGCGGCCCAGCCGGACGACTTGGTTTCCTTCGCCTCCTTGGACGGCTTGCGCTCCTGCCAGCTCAGGTTGACGCGCATGGCGCCGGAGCTGCCGCCCTGCTTGGCGAGGGAGACCGACGGGGCTTCCTTCGTCAGGGTGACCTTGCTGAGTCGTACGGGCGTACGAGCCGGGGCGGGCGGGGTGGGCGCCGCGGCCGGGGC
>NZ_JTHL01000001.1:617491-623433 GCF_000818195.1 Streptomyces sp. 150FB
GCTGTGGTTCGTCGACGGAGATCCCGAAGTCCGTTGCCAGACCGGCGAGTCCACTGTCGTACCCCTGACCGACGGCCCGGAACTTCCAGCTTCCCTGACGGCGGTACAGCTCGCCGAGGACGAACGCCGTCTCGACGGTCGCGTCCCCGCTGTCGTACCGCGCGATCTCGCTCCCCGAAGCGGCGTCGAGCACCCGTACGCGCAGCCCCGGCACCTGGCCGAAGCTGCCGTTGTCGGCCGAGGCGGCGATCACGATCCGCTCGACGGCGGGCTCCACCCGCGCGAGGTCGACCGCCAGCGTGTCCGTGACACCGCCCTCACCGGTGCCTTTGCCCTCGTGCCTGACGGCACCGGACGCGTGCGCCGGCTGGTTGTAGAAGACGAAGTCGGCGTCCGAACGCACCTTTCCCGACACGAGCACCAGCGCGGAGGCATCGACATCCGGTACTCCCGGTCCCGAACGCCACCCCAATTCGACGCGGACAGCCGGTACCGGTACCGGAACATTGGCCCCTTTAAGCATGGACATGCTCGCCCCCATCGCGAGTCGGGGTGCCTGAAGTTTTTCCTCCAGCCAAGCTAATCCCAGGAACGGCGGTCGGACCCCCCGTGACCCGCCGGTAACCGCCCCTCAGCTTGCCCTTTACACGATCCGAACGGCACAGGACGACCGATTTTGCCAAGTTCGCTCGCATTGGGGATCCCAAGTCCCCCACAGCTCCCGAAACAACCCTCTATTCGGGCTCCCCAACCGGCACATGGTGGGCTTAACTTATGTTCCATGACCTCCCCCCGCGCCACCTACGGCGGCGGTTACTACACCGCGCCGTCGTTCCCGGACACCCCGATCTACGACTCCCTGGTCGCGGAGCGGGGCACGCCTCAGATCGCCCCGATCCGAGTGCCTTCCGCCTATGACACGGGCAACAGCTATCTGCCCGCTCTGCCGTCGTCGATGCCGGCTCTGCCGCCCGCGCCTTCGGCACCCGCCCCGGCGTACGGCGGTTACCAGCAGCAGCCGATGCCGTTGCAGCACGCGCCCGCACCGTACATCCCTCAGCAGGCTCCGCCGCGCGGTTATCCCGCGCCGCAGCAGCCGTATCAGCAGCCCTACCAGCAGCAGCCCCAGCGGCCCATGCCGGTGCAGGGCAACGGCTACGACGCGATGCGTCCCGCCGCGGCACAGCGGCCGCAGCCCGCGCCTCCGGCGCAGCAGTACGACGACCCGTACAACAGGCCCTATCAGAGCCGGGGGTACTGACACGACCGACACGAGGGAGGTCGAAGAGGCCGCCTGACAGGATGGATTCATGCCGAAGCCACTCCAGCCTGTTCTGCGTGCCCTGCGGGTGTATCCGGTCAAGTCGATGGCGGGTTCCACGCCCGATGTGGCGGTGGTGGAGCCCTGGGGCCTTGCCGGGGACCGGCGTTGGACGCTGATCGACGACACGGGGAAGGTGGTCACCCAGCGCCGGCAGCCGCGATTGGCGCTGTGCCGTGCGGTGTCGGGGCCGGACGGCGGGATCATTCTGCGTGTGCCGGGTGATGAGCCGCTGAGTGTGGCCGTACCGGTGCCGGCTGCGGGAGCCGGTACCTGGGGCGGGGTCTTCGGGGAGACCGTCGTGGTGGACATTTTCGGTACCAAGGTCGAGGCCGTGCCCGCCGGTCGCCGGGCGGACGCCCGGATGAGCGCGTATCTCGGGGCGGAGGTCACACTCGTCCATCTCGACAGACCGGCCGAGCGCAGGCCCGTCGATCCCCGTTACGCGCGGGCCGGGGACACCGTCAGCTTCGCGGACGGATATCCGCTGCTGGTCACCACGCTCTCCTCGCTCGACGCGCTCAACTCGCTTGTCGCGCAGGGCGATCACCCGGACGAGGGGCCGCTGCCGATGGACCGGTTCCGGCCGAATCTCGTCATCGCGGGCACAGCGCCCTGGGCCGAGGACGGCTGGCGCCGTGTCCAGGTGGGCGAGGTTGTCCTGCGGGTCGCGAAGGGGTGCGGGCGCTGTGTCGTCACCACCACCGACCAGGACACCGCCGAGCGCGGCAAGGAACCGCTCCGCACACTCGGCCGCCACCGGGTCATGGACGGCAAGCTGATCTTCGGGCAGCTCCTCGTCCCCGAATCCGCCGGCACGCTTCGCGTGGGCGATCCCCTGACCGTGCTGGACTGACACGCCCCTCCCCGCGTACGGCTGTCGCCGGCTGTTCCCGGCCGCGTACGGCTGTTCCCGGCCGTTCACCGAAGTGAACTGGGTCGCTTTCCGCCCGCCCCGCGCATGAACCGTGCCGCCCCCGGACATAAGGGCCTGAACGGACACGGAGAGGGGGCGTGGAACGATGAGTGTGATCACGGGCCTCTGGCGCTGGCGGCACAACCCCCTGCGCAGAGCCACCGACCTCGTCGAGGCGTGGGGCACGCTGCTTGCGGCGCTGCTGCTCGCCCTCGCCGCACCGGCCGCGGGGGCCGTCGGCGGGGCGGTGGTCGATTCCTCGCTGCGGGGGACCATGCGGGCGCAGCACGAGCAACGGCACCTGACGACGGCCGTGGTGACCGGCCGGCCGCCCGGCTCGCACCGCAGGGCGTACGACCCCGAGTCCGCCAGGCCGCACGACCCGGGCAGCCGGGTGAGCGCCATCTGGCAGGCCCCTGACGGCAGTCGGCGTACGGGCACCCTGCACGCGCCGGAGCGGGATCCGCGCGCCGGGACCACGTTCCGTGCCTGGACCGACGCGAACGGCGAGCCGGTGGCCGCCCCGATGAACCCGGTCACCGCCCGGATACACGCCGTCCTGGCAGGATCCGTGACTGCCGCTCTGGCCGCGGCACTTGTGCTCTGCGGCAGGCGGTTGTTCGTCCGGCGCCTGATACTGGCGCGCCACCGGCGGCTCGACCAGGCCTGGGCCAGAACCGGTCCCGACTGGGGACGTACCGGCGCAGACAGCTAGGACCGGCCACCGGACCGGCCACTGACGTCAACTCCCGCGTGCTGCGCGCGCTACGGTGGTGCCGCCCGGTCCACCGTTGCGGCCGGGCGGTCCGGGGCCGGCGCCCGGGACCGTACGGCACGCGCACGCACGAGGCGGGGGCACAACAGCGCCATGGCACAGGGCACGGTCCAGGTGACGCACACCGGAACATCGCGTTGGCGGCGCCGCACGGGTGAGTACGCCTCCCTCGCCGCAGCCCTGGAGGCCGCCGCCGAAGGCGACGTCCTCACCATCGCCCCCGGCACCTACCGGGAGAATCTCGTCGTCACGCGCGCGGTCACGCTGCGCGGGCCCGAGGGCTCGCTCGGCTCGGTACGGATCGCGCCGACCGACGGCGTGCCGCTGACCGTCCGCGCCTCGGCCACGGTCCAGGACCTGCATGTCGAGGGGCAGGACTCGGCGGCGCCCGCGCTGCTCGTCGAGGACGGCACACCCGAGCTGCTCGATCTGCGGATCGTCACGCGCTCGGCCGCCGGGATAGAGGTGCGGGGCAGCGCACGCCCGACCGTGCGCCGCTGCACCGTCGACAATCCCGCCGGTGTCGGCATCGGCGTGATAGACGGCGCCGGCGGTGTGTTCGAGGAGTGCGAGATCGTCGCCGCAGGCCAGTCGGGCATCTCCGTACGCGGCGGCGCGCACCCGCGGCTTGAGCGCTGCCGGATCCATCACGCCTCCGGCGCCGGCCTGATGGTCACCGGCGAGGGCAGCGGTCTGGAGGCGGTGGGCTGCGAGGTGTACGAGATCAAGGGCACCGGTGTGCAGATCGCGGCGCGCGCCGCGGCCCATCTCACCGACTCCTCGGTGCACCGCACATCGGCGGACGGGATCACGCTCGACACCGACGCCGTGCTCACCCTCTCCGACTGCGACATCCATGACATCCCGGAGAACGCGGTCGACCTGCGGTCCCGCTCGGTGCTGACGCTGACGCGCTCGACGGTTCGCCGCTTCGGCCGTAACGGCCTCTCCGTCTGGGACCCGGGCACACGGGTCGACGCCAACCAGTGCGAGATACATGACAGCACCGGCGACTACCCGGCGGTCTGGGTCAGCGACGGCGCGACCGTCGTCCTCGACTCGTGCCGGGTCCACGACGTGCCCGACGCGCTCTTCGTCCTCGACCGGGGCTCGCGCGCCGATGTCGTCGACAGCGATCTCTCGCAGGTGCGGAACACCGCGGTGTCGGTGAGCGACGGGGCGACGGCGCAGCTCGACGACTGCCGGATCAGGGAGGCGTCCACCGGGGCGTGGTTCCGGGACCACGGCAGCGGCGGCACGCTCAACTCCTGCACCATGGACGCCGTACAGACCGGGGTCATCGTCACCAAGGGCGCCGACCCCACCATCGAGCGGTGCACGGTCACCTCCCCCGCGGAGGCCGGTTTCTATGTCTCGGCCGAGGGCCGGGGCACCTTCCACAACTGCAAGGTCACGGGCAGCGGCGGCTACGGCTTCCATGTGATGGACGGCTGCCGTACGACGCTGACGCGGTGCCGTACGGAGCGGTGTGCGCGCGGCGGGTACGAGTTCGGGGAGAACGGGCCGCACGCGGAGGACTGCAGCAGCGACGAGAGCGGTGTGAGGACTCCCGTGTACGAGGCGCCCGCCGTGCTGACGGCGACCGAGCAGACCCCCGTCCCCAGCGTGCTCGGCCCGATCCCGCAGCAGCCCGTGGCGGCCCCGGCGGCCGACGCGGCGCCCCCGGGTCCCGTACGTACCTCGGAGGCCGTCCTCGGCGAACTCGACGCCCTGGTGGGCCTCGACAGCGTCAAGCGCGAGGTCCGGGCGCTCACCGACATGATCGAGGTGGGCCGGCGCCGCAAGGAGGCGGGCCTCAAGGCGGCCTCGGTCCGCCGGCATCTGGTCTTCACCGGTTCGCCCGGTACGGGCAAGACGACCGTGGCGCGGCTGTACGGCGAGATCCTGGCCTCGCTCGGGGTGCTGGAGCGCGGCCATCTCGTCGAGGTGTCGCGGGTGGACCTGGTCGGCGAGCACATCGGCTCGACGGCGATCCGTACCCAGGAGGCATTCGACCGCGCCAGGGGCGGGGTGCTGTTCATCGACGAGGCGTACGCCCTGTCCCCCGAGGACTCGGGCCGGGACTTCGGCAAGGAAGCGATCGACACCCTGGTCAAGCTCATGGAGGACCACCGGGAGGCGGTGGTGGTGATCGTCGCCGGGTACACCGACGAGATGCGCCGCTTCCTGTCCGTGAACCCCGGTGTGGCCTCCCGCTTCTCACGCACCATCACCTTCGACGACTACGAGGCCGACGAGCTGCTGCGGATCGTGGAGCAGCAGGCCGAGGAGCACGAGTACCGGCTCGGCAGCGGGACGCCCGAGGCGCTGCTGAAGTACTTCACCGCGCTGCCGAAGGGGCCGGGCTTCGGCAACGGCCGTACCGCGCGCCAGACGTTCGAGTCGATGGTGGAGCATCACGCGGGCCGGGTCGCCCAGTTGCCGCAGAGCAGCACGGACGATCTGACCCTGCTCTACTCGGCCGATCTGCCCGAGCTGCCTCCCGAACTGTCGTAGCCCACCCGGCTGTCGGAGCTGTCGCGACTGCCGCGACCGTCGTAGCTGTGGTGACCGCCGGGGCTGTGGTGACCGCCGGGGCTGCCGTTGCCGCCGTTGCTGTCGGGGAGATCGGCCGCCTGCTCGTCGCGCTGCCGGGGCAGGGCGGGCGGCAGCCGGTCGATGAGCACGGCACGTTCCTCGGCGAAGGCCGGATCGGCCTGGTATCCGGCGTGACCGAGTATCGGGCAGGGGAGCGGGTGGCCGACCGTGCGCCCGTAGCCCAGCGGGTCCTTGAGCGGTCCCCGGTCCACCTCGGGCCGCTCGCCGTCGGCGCTGACCCGGACGGGGCCGCCGATCGGGTCGGTGGCGCGCCACAGATTGCGCCAGCAGTGCAGTTCGGTGTTGAGGTCCTTGAGCTGCCCGGCGCCGAA
>NZ_JTHL01000001.1:623458-624734 GCF_000818195.1 Streptomyces sp. 150FB
CGGGTCGGTGGGCGCGCCACAGATTGCGCCAGCAGTGCAGTTCGGTGTTGAGGTCCTTGAGCTGCCCGGCGCCGAAGTACGCGGGGAACCAGCGCCCGTAGAGCCGCTCCAGCGGGGAGCCGTACGTCAGCAGCGCCACGCGGTGCCTGGTCTCGGTCCGCAACTGCCAGACGGCGGCCGCCGCGAGCACCGTGCCCTGCGAGTGGCCCGACAGGACGAGCCTGCCGCCGGTGCGGGCGGTCCAGGTGGCGATCCGCCAGGTGAGGTCGGGGACGGCGCGCTCGGCGTAGCAGGGCGGCGCGAAGGGGTGCGCGGCGCGCGGCCAGAAGGTGCCGACGTCCCAGAGGATGCCGATGGTGCGCCGGGCCGAGGCGTCGCGGTAGGCCCGGCGGCCCCAGGTGACGAACAGTATGAATCCGAGGCCGGTCAGCCAGGACCCCATCGACTGTGTGATGTCGGCGAGGGATTCGACGACGGGCGTGGTGCCGTCGGCGGCCTGCCCGGGCACTTCGCCGCTCAGCCACGATCCGGCGACCGCGCCGCCGCCGAGCAGCAGGCAGGTGCCGGAGATGACGCCGACGAGCCAGGGGGCTGCGTCGGTGAGGGCCGCCCTGGCCCGGGTGCCCGCGATCTGGCGGGTACGGATGGCGTCGGGCTGCTTCGGGTCGTACTCGGCCTCGACGACGGGCTCCAGCGCTCGGGTGGCGCGGACCGTACGGACGGCGAGCACGGCCACCGGCACGAGCAGCAGCGCGAGCAGCACCGGGATGACGGAGGCCTGCCAGCTCAGCAGGACGGGCGGGCCCACTATGGCGCCCCCGCCCATGCCGGGGGTGGCGTCGCCGTCGAGCCAGTCGCCGACGCGCTGGGCGACGCCGCCGGTCATCACCCCGCCCAGGGCGCAGGCGAGCATGGCGACAGCGGGTCCGCCGAGGCCGTGCATGACGACCCGGGGGTGCGGTGCGCGGCGGTGCAGGACGTGGGCGGTGACTGCGAGTGTGACGATCAGGGCGAGTTGGGCCAGGGCGATCACCCTGAAGGCGACATTGCCGGGGAGCGCGCCCGACGAGGCCCAACCGGGCCGTGACCAGGCGGCGTAGAGCGCCGCCAGCGCGAGCAGGACGAGCGAGGACGCCGGGAGCCAGGTGATGAGGGTGCGGTCGAGGACGGCGTCCCGGACGCGTTCGCTGCGGCCCCTGCGGCACACCACGTAGAGCACCACCGCCGCGCAGCAGGCGAGGGCGGCCAGCAGCAGCGGTCCGACGACGCCTCCGGC
>NZ_JTHL01000001.1:625454-627914 GCF_000818195.1 Streptomyces sp. 150FB
GGCCGTACCAGAACCCCGGGCGGCCGAGCGCGGGCCGGATCGGGGGTGTCCGCGGGCGCGCGTCATCGGCGGCGGGGGCGTCGTCAGCGGCCTCGTCACCGGGGCGGACGTCCTCCGCGCCGGGCGGTGGTTCGTCCTGCGCTCCGGTGGTGGGCGGGCGCTGCGACTCGTACGCGCTCCAGGTGCGGTTGGAGAGGTACCACAGCAGTGTGACCAGGCCGGCCGGCACCACAGCCGCCAGCGCGAGCCGGCGTCCCGGCTGTGCCCACCAGCCGTGTTGCCCGGGCGAGAGGAAGCCGAGCCACGAATGGTGGGCCGTGCAGGCTGCCGAGCCCGCGCACTGCCACACCGTGAGGTCGAGCGCGACCTCGCAGGCGGCGGCGGTCAGCAGCACGGTCAGGGTGAGGGCGACGAGCCGTACCCACACGCCGTACAGCCGCCGGGATCTGGGGAGGCCCTGGGTGGCGGGGCGCATCCAGTGGGCGAGATTGACCACCATGAAGGGAAGCAGCAGCAGCCACAGGGCCCGGGAGCTGTTGCCTGAGGTGAGGTTGGCCCAACTGTAGGCCTCGGGGATCGGGCGGTCGAGGTAGCGCTCGGGGTGCTGTTCGGCGTCGGCGTCGGCGGCGCGCCGGTACACGGCGGCGGTGTTGTCGCCGGTGATCCTGACCGTACGGGCGTCGTCGAGCATCTCCTGCGGGGTGGTCCCGCCGACGCCGTGGACAAGCAGTTCGAGAGCGACTCCGCCGCTGAGCGGGATCGCTGGTTCAGGGGACACGTGGGGGCTCGCTCTCGGGTGGGGGGACCGGCGGCGGCACGCGCGGACAGAACGGCCTTCAGAGTTCCCGCCAGGTGCCGTTCCACGCGTGATATACACCAAATCTCCCCGGACTCCGCCCCCGTCAACCCCCGCCAACTGCCGGGGCCCCCGGCCGGATCCCATGGGAGAATAGGGAAATCGCGATGATCGGACAGGCGGGGTGTGCCTGTCCGGCGGCGGGCGGAACCACACAACGAAGCGGAAGGACCGGACACCGGACGGTGGGCGACAACCAGAACCTCCTCGCTGAGCAACGGCGTGCCCTGATCCTCGACGAGGTGCGCAAACGCGGCGGTGTCCGGGTCAACGAACTCACCCGCAGGCTCAACGTCTCCGACATGACGGTCCGGCGGGATCTCGACACCCTCGCCCGGCAGGGGCACATCGAGAAGGTGCACGGCGGCGCTGTGCCGGTGGCCGACGGGAGTACGCACGAGCCGGGCTTCGAGGTGAAGTCCGCGCTCGAACTCACCGCCAAGGAAGACATCGCGCGGGCCGCGGCGGCCATGGCCGTACCGGGCACGGCGATCGCCCTGTCGGGCGGGACGACGACGTACGCGCTGGCGCGCCATCTCGTCGACGTACCCGATCTGACGGTGGTGACCAACTCGGTGCGGGTGGCGGAGGTGTTCTACGCGGCGCTCCCCGCCGGGGGTGCGGGCGGCCGGCATCCCGGGGCCGCCACGGTGGTGCTCACCGGCGGCGTACGCACCCCGTCCGACTCGCTGGTGGGTCCCGTCGCCGACCAGGCGATCCGCTCGCTCCACTTCGATGTGCTCTTCCTCGGTGTGCACGGCATCTCGGTGGAGGCCGGACTCTCGACGCCGAACCTCGCCGAGGCGGAGACCAACCGGCGGTTCGTACGGTCGGCGCGCCGCGTGGTCGTCGTCGCCGACCACACCAAGTGGGGGACGGTGGGGCTGAGTTCCTTCGCGACGCTGGAGCAGGTCGACACGCTGGTGACGGACGCGGGCCTGCCGGACTCTGCGCGCGAGGAAATGGCCGAGCGGCTGCCGGGACTGGTGGTGGCGGGCGAACCGGAGATCGTGGCGGACGATCCGCGGACGCGCGCGGAAGGCGACGCGGACTCCCCCGCCGAGGCCGGCCCGGAGTCCTAGTCCCGGTCCTCGTCCCCTTCCCGGGACCTCTGGCCGGGGCGGCGCGTACGCCGGGCCGTTCCGGCTCCGCGTGCCTACGATCGCGCCGTGACCCCTTTCCGTATCGACCGCACCGTGCCGCTGTCCGCCGCCGAGGCCTGGCGGCGGCTCACCGACTGGCCGGCCCAGGCCCGTCAGGTGCCCCTGACGACGATCACCGTGCTGACGCCGGGCCCCACCCGGGTGGGAACGGTCTTCGTGGCGCGTACGGCGTTCGGCGGCGCCGGGTTCGACGATCCGATGGAGGTCGTCGAGTGGGAGCCGCCAGCGCCGGGAAAGCCGGCGCGCTGCCGCCTTGAGAAGCGCGGCCGGATCGTCACCGGCTGGGCCGAGATCCGGGTGGCCGAGGAAGGCGGCCGTGCGCGGGTCTCCTGGGTGGAGGACCTGCGGTTCGGCCCGCTGCCCGCACGGCTGGCGCCGCTGGCGGGTCCGCTGACCGCGACCGCCGGACGCGCGGTGTTCGGCCGGGCCGTCGACCGGCTG
>NZ_JTHL01000001.1:627939-644121 GCF_000818195.1 Streptomyces sp. 150FB
TCGGATGGTCCGCATGGCCGGTACCTGGGACAGAGCGGCCGTGCCCGCAATAAGGTATGCGGGCAGGATCGAGCGCCGCCCCCCCAGAGGTGTGATGTCCATGGCCCACTCCCTCCGTCCCGTCGAACTCGACTTCGCGGACACCGCGCCCGTCCGTCTGGTGTTCGGCGCCGGGATGGCCGCGGACCCCGCCGCCGTCCACCACGCGCTCGCCGACGAGGACCGGACGGCGGACTGGGCACAGTGGTTCACCGGAGTGGTCGCCGCCACTCCCGCGCCCGGCGGCCGGCAGGTCCGGCTGAGCGGCGGCACCGTCTTCTGGGAGACGGTGCTCGCCGACGACCCCGGCAGGCGTTACACGTACCGCACCGACCGCACCAACGCACCGGGCGCACGGGCCCTGTTGGAGGACTGGCGGCTCGAACCGGCCGGTGGAGGAACCCGGATACTGTGGACGGTCGCCGCGGACGGCACCGCCGCGTACCGCGCGTTTCTCCGGCTGGCCAGGCCCGGACTGGGACGGGTCTTCCGCCGCTCGGTGCGGAATCTGGACCGGACGCTGGTCCACTGACCGGCCCGGAATGAGCGCGCCGGGGAAGACCGCTCGGTTCCGGGCCCGGCCAGGTCCGGCAAGGTCCGGCAGGCCGGACCCGGACAGCCTCTGACTGCCTCTAACTGCCTCTAACTGCCGGGGCGTACGGGCAGCGTGTCCAGGCCGTGGATCAGTGTGCTGAAGCGCCAGGTGAGAGAATCGGGGTCGACCGCGAGGCGAAGCCCCTCGTAGCGCGTGACCAGGCGTCCGATCGCGATCTGTGCCTCCAGCCGGGCCAGCGGCGCGCCGAGACAGTGGTGGATGCCGTATCCGAAGGCCAGGTGTCCGGTGGCCTTCCTGGTCAGGTCCAGTCGGTCGGGGTCCTCGAAGCGGTCGCCGTCGCGGTTGGCCGACAGCAGGGAGACCATGACGAGTTCCCCCTCAGGGATCCGCACACCGGCCACCTCGACCGGCTCGGAGGTGAACCGGTAGGTGGCGAGTTGGACGGAGCCGTCGTACCTGAGCAGTTCCTCGACGGCGCCGGGCAGCAGCGCCGGATCGGCGCGCAGGGCGGCCAGTTGGCCGGGGGCGCGCAGCAGCGCGAGCGTGCCGTTGCCGATGAGGTTCACCGTGGTGTCGTGGCCGGCGGTCACCAACAGCATGGCCATACCGATGAGTTCGGACCGGGACAGCCGGTCCCCCTCGTCCGTGACCGCCACCAGCTCGGAGAGCAGGTCGTCGGCGGGCTCGGCCCGCTTGCGGTCGATCAGTTGGTCGAGGAACGCGAGCGCCTCCTCGGTGGCCGGGACGACGCCGGCGCCCGGATTGGAACTCACGATGGTGTGCACCCAGCGCCGGAACGAGGGTCGGTCGGCCTCGTCGATTCCGAGCAGTTCACAGATGACCGTCATCGGGACGGGAAGCGCGAAGTCCTCCATGAGATCGACGACTTCCCGCCCGGCCATCCGGTCGAGCAGTTCGTCGGTGATCGCCTCGATCCTGGGCCGCAGCCGCGCCACCGTGCGCGGTGTGAAGGCCTTGCCGACCAGTTTGCGCAGCCGGGTGTGGTCGGGCGGGTCGGAATTGAGCATGTGTGTGTCCAACGCCCGCATGGCGGGGTGGAGATACGGCGAGTCGGCGTCGAGACTCTTGCCGAGGACCTCGGTCGTGCGCTCGGCGTCCTTCAGCAGACGCGGGTCGTTGAGGGCGGCGCGGCAGTCCTCGTACCGGGTCAGCAGCCAGCCGCTGATGCCCCGCGGATTTGTGATGTGCCGGACCGGTGCCTCGTCGCGGAGCAGCGCGCCCAGCCGGTGCGGATCGCTGAAGATCTCGTCGCCGAGGACCAACGGCTCGGACACGGGCGGCAGTCGGTGCGCCATACGGATAACTCGCCTTCGTGCGTGGGGGGATGCATGTATCGGAGGAACACATTCCAGTATCAGGGAGATTCCTCGGCGGTTCGGCGCCGGTGGTGCGGCGGCCGCCGAGGAGTGCCGTGCGCACTGCTTTTGGGTCGTCAGGGCGGCGCGTTCATACGGGTATCGGGTTTTCTGTGCCGGTATGGTCCAGCAGCAGGACGACGGACCGGGCGAACATGAGGAGCAGGCGTGATGAGACGAAGATCTCTCGGGGCGGCGGGGGTGCTGGTCGTCGCCCTCGCCGTGGGCTGCTCGTCCACGGACGGGAGCGACAGCAGCCCGCGAGCCCGCTCGGTTCTCACCGGTGAGCCGGGCACGGCGGGCCGGGTGCTGGCCGTGAAGATCGACAACGTACGGGCGGCCCGCCCCCAGACCGGTCTGGGCAGCGCGGACCTCGTGTACGGCATCGAGGTCGAGGGCGGACTCTCCCGGCTCATGGCCGTCTTCGACAGCGGTCATCTGCCCGGGACGGTCGGCCCGGTGCGCAGTGCCCGTGAGACGGATCTCCAGCTCCTCGCCGCGTACAACAAGCCCGCTCTCGCGTTCTCGGGCGCGCAGAGCAAGCTGCTGCCTGTCCTCGAGAGCTCGGGCATCCAGAGCAGAACCGGGACAGGCGCCTTCTTCCGCAACCGGTCCCGGCCGGTCCCGCACAACGAGTTCCTGCACACCAAGGGCCTCACGGACGGAGCCGGCGAGGCCAAGGACATCGGACTGCGGTTCTCGGCGAAGACGCCGGCGGGCGGTACGCCGGCCACCGTCACCTCGGCCGCGATGCCGGCCGCCCGGTTCACCTTCACCTGGGAGGCGCCGCGCTACCGGGTCTCCATGGATGGTTCACGCTCACCCTGGACGGCCGACAATGTGATCATCCAGCACGTGAAGGTCAGGGAGTCGCGCTTCCGTTCCCGCACCGGATTCGTGCCGTTCTCCGAGACCGTCGGCCAGGGTACGGGTGTGGTCCTCCGGGACGGCCGGTCGTACGAGGTGCGCTGGAGCCGGCCCACGGCCGGTTCCGGGACGGCGTACACACGGGACGGCCGGACGGTCCCGCTGCGCCCCGGCAGGACCTGGATCATTCTCGAGCCGGCCTGAGGGGCTCCGGACCGGCAGAGAGGCAAGGCCGGGCGAGCGCCCCGGGCGTGCGGTCACCCCGGCCAGACGCCGTTAGCCAAGAAGTGGTCGAGCGTACGGGTGTACGGGTCGATGTCGATGCCCTGTCCGGTGAGCCAGTCGTCCGAGTAGTACTTGTCCAGATAGCGGTCCCCCGGGTCGCAGAGCAGCGTGACCACACTCCCCGTGCGCCCCTCGGCGACCATCTCGGCGATGATCATCAGCGCGCTCCACAGCCCGGTGCCGGTCGAGCCGCCCGCCTTGCGCCCGATGGCCCGCTCCAGGGCGCGTACGGCGGCGACACTCGCCGCGTCGGGCACCTTCATCATCCGGTCGATGACGCCCGGGATGAAGCTCGGCTCCATCCGGGGCCTGCCGATGCCCTCGATGCGTGAGCCGCAGTCGGCGCTCGCCAGGGGGTCCTGCCGGGTCCAGCCGTCGAAGAAACAGGAGTTCTCGGGGTCGGGGACGCAGATCCTGGTGTCGTACTGCATGTAGTGGACGTAGCGCGCGATGGTCGCCGAGGTGCCACCGGTGCCGGCCGTCGCGACGATCCACGCGGGCTCCGGGTAGCGCTCCAACTTGAGCTGCTGGTACATGGATTCGGCGATGTTGTTGTTGCCGCGCCAGTCGGTGGCGCGCTCCGCGTAGGTGAACTGGTCCATGTAGTGGCCGCCGGTCCGCGCCGCCAGCCGCGCCGACTCCTCGTACAGCGTGCGCGAGTCGTCGACGAAGTGGCACTGCCCGCCGTGGAACTCGATCAGGCGGCACTTCTCCAGGCTGGTGGTGCGCGGCATGACGGCGATGAACGGCACACCGATCAGCTTCGCGAAGTACGCCTCGGAGACGGCCGTCGATCCGCTGGACGCCTCGATCACCGGCCTGCCGGGGCGGATCCAGCCGTTGCACAGGCCGTAGAGGAAGAGGGAGCGCGCGAGCCGGTGCTTGAGGCTGCCCGTGGGGTGGGTCGATTCGTCCTTCAGGTAGAGGTCGATGCCCCACGGCTCGGGGAGCGGGAAGCGCAGCAGGTGGGTGTCGGCCGAGCGGTTGGCGTCGGCCTGCACCTTGCGTACGGCCTCTTTGAGCCACGCGCGGTACCCCGGGTCGCTGCGGTCCATGTCGAGGGTGACCAGCGCCGCGTCCGTTCTGTCCCGCTCGTCGTGCTGCGTCATGCGCGCCCTTCCTCGTCCTGCTGACCCCCGGCCCGACCCCCCGGTATCCCATCTCCCACCGTACCGACACGACTTGCACAAACGTTGCCTTTGGGTTCCCATGGCGGTCGCTTTGGGGCCTCGGCGGAGGCGGTCTGGCTTATGGACCGATACTTGGGCAGACTTCGGATAGAAAACGGCACGGAGGGGGCTGAGCGGTCATGTCAGAGCCGGAGTTCAGCGCGCGAGGCGTACGGATAGAACGGTGGCCCCGTTCGCTCACCAGGGCGGGCCAGATTCTGATCCAGGACGGCAGGCTGGCCCTGCTGAACAGTTACGGCCGGGTGATCGACAGCGCACCTGTGCGAGCCGTACGGGCCGACCGGCCCTGGTTCGCCGGCGACGGCAGCATGGTGGCCACCGTCAACGGGACGCGGTACCGGCTGACCATGGGGCAGCGCGGGCGCAGGCCCGACGCGCGGGCGCTGGCGGGACGTTTCCTGGATGCCGTGGGCAGGGCGGGCGGCCAGAAGGACTGAGGGACCGAAGGGGCTGAGGGACCGAAGGGGCTGAGGGGCTGAGGGGCTCGAGGACTCCGGGACGGAAAGACGGAAGGGTCGCGGGAGGGGCGCCGGAGGACGGGGGTCCGGTCCGACCGCACCCGGTCGTGTGAATTCGGCTGCCGAGAATCCGGATCGAGGTCTCCTCTGCCGTACACGGCCCGGGAGACCGTGGCGCGGGGCCGAACGGCCCTGCGCCATTAGCACGCGAGTTGCGGAGCCGCGCACCCTGGTTCACTCTGGTCACATCACTCAGGGTGAACCGGTGGTGACGCTGCGAACCAGCCCTCCGCCGGGTCCAGAACAGCAGATGACCGAGCGGGCCACCTGCTGGATCCGATCCTCCGTCTTTCTCGGACCTCATTCGGGGAGTCGCAGCCGTGATCAGCCAGCCAAGCAGGCACTGCGCGGTGGAGCTCCATGCCCTGCCGTCGCGGATCGGCCAAGTCCGCAGAATCGTTTCGGCGCAACTGCGCTACTGGCATCTCGACCCTTTGATCGATCGAGCGGCGCTCGGAGTCACCGAGCTGCTGACCAACGTCCACCGGCACGCACAGCCGGACAAAATGTGCACGGTCGACATCGAGTTCCTGCTCGACCGGCTCACCGTCTCGGTCAGCGACCACGACCCCCGGATCCCCGCGGTCGTCCAGGCCGGCCAGTTCGACACCTGCGGGCGCGGACTCGCGCTGATCGCCTCGGTCAGCGAGAGCTGGGGCATACGGCCCCGGGGCGATACGGGAAAAAGCATCTGGTTCACCCTCCCCGCACCACTCTCCGCCGTGGCGCTGCCCGCCCACGCGGTGTACGGGGCGATGACCGACGGCCCCTTCGGGGGTGCGGAGATCAGCGTCTTCGCCAGGGAAGAGGGACCGGCGGCCGTCCGGGCGGCCGTGGTCGGCTGAACTGACGGTCTCCGTCGACGGGAGGGGCCGCCGCCGGTCACGGGGCGGGGTCGCCAGGGCGGAACGGACAGGCGAGGGGCGGGACGCAGTGGAGGCGTCCCGCCCCTCACCTGTCTGCCCCGCTCGCCCCGTTCGCCCCGTGCACCTCGCCAACCCCGCCCGGATGTTGTACATACCAGTAGGTACAATCACTCCCCTGGCCCTGCCCACCACGTCCTCACCGACCAGGAGCGAGCACCGATGGACTCCACGCCGTCCAAGCCCACCGACGGCCCCCGGATACGCACGGTCCTCGGCGACATCGCACCGGCCGATCTCGGCGTCTGCGACGCGCACGACCATCTCTTCCTCCGGTCCCCGCAGTTGGCCGGCCAGGAGCTGAACGACCCCGCGGCGGCGGCGATACGGCTGCGCGCCTTCCGCGAGGCGGGCGGACGGGCCGTCGCGCAGTGGACGCCGTACGGCCTGGGCCGTGAGCCCCGGGAACTGGCCGCGCTGTCCCGGGCGGAGGACGTCCATCTCGTCGCCGCCACCGGCCTGCACCAGAGCGCGCACTACGACGCGGCGACGCTCAGGAAGGCGGGCGACGGAGGGCTTGAGAACCTGTTCGTCGCCGAGCTGACGGAGGGGATCGCGGGAACGGGCATCAGGGCCGGCCTGATCAAGGTGGCCGGCGCCTTCCACGGGATCGACGCCCACGCGCGGTACACGATGACGGCTGCGGCGCGGGCCCATCACCGTACGGGCTCCCCCATCGCGGTCCATCTGGAGCTGGGGACGGGCGCGTTGGACGTACTCGACGTGCTCTGCGGGGAGTTGGAGGTGGCGCCCGAGCGGGTGATCCTCGGCCATCTCGGACGCTTCCCCGACCGGGTGGCCCAGCATCAGGCGGCACTGTCCGGCGCCTACCTGGCATTTGACGGCCCGTCACGCGCCAACCACGCCACCGACTGGCGGCTCGCCGACCAGCTCGCCGCACTGACCGACGCAGGCTTCGGCGACCGGCTGCTGCTGGGCGGTGATACGACCGTACCGAGCACTCCGGGCCTGCCCTATCTGCTGAGGCGGCTGCGCCCGAAGCTCGAACTCACCCTGGGCGAAACGCTGATGAAGCAGATCCTGACCGCGAACCCGGCGCGCGCCCTGGGCGCGGCCTGGCTGCCCCAGCAGTGACCCCGAGATCCGCCGGGACACTGAACCGGCACTGAGGCGACGCGGAGCCGGCGCCGAGCCGGCGCCTCAACTCACCGTACGAGCGCGCCCAGTGGGTCGTCGAGCACCGGCTGCCACGCCATCTCGCCCGCGCCGACAAGGCTGTTGTGGTCGAGTGTGCAGGCCAGGATCGGCACACCGCCGCTGCGGCCCCACAGGCTGCGGTCGGCGACGACGGCGCGGAGCCGGTCCGGGTCGGCTTCGAGCAGTTCGCGGTGGAGCCCGCCGAGGATGATGCGGTCGGGATTGAGGATGTTGACCAGCCCGGCCAGGCCGAGGCCCAGCCGGTCGATCAGTTCGCCGGTGGCGCGGCGTACGGCGTGATCCGCGTACTCCGTGTGGAGCAGGTCGTACGACTGCCGCAACAGGGACACCTCGGGGCCCGGGGTGCGACCCGCCGCCGTGAGGAAGGCGAGCGGGTCGGCCTCGACGTCCAGGCAGCCCCTGCCGCCGCAGGAGCAGGGCCGTCCCTCGGGGTTGACCGTGAGGTGGCCGACCTCCAGCGCGAGCCCCGAACTGCCGGTGTGCAGGCGGCCGTCGAGGACCAGCGCGCCGCCGACGCCCCGGTGTCCGGTGGCGACGCACAGCAGATGCTGGGCGCCCCGGCCCGCGCCGTGCCGGTGTTCGGCGAGGGCGGCGAGGTTCACGTCGTTGGCGGTGAAGGCGGGGCCCTCGATGCCCGCCGCGCGCACCCGCTCGGCGAAGATGTCGCGGACGGGCGCGCCCGCCGGCCATGCGATGTGCATCGGGTTGAGGGCCGTGCCCTCCGGCTCGGCGACGGCCGAGGGTACGGCGAGCCCCGCGCCCACGCAGCGCCGTCCGCTCTCGCGCAGCAGGACGGCGCCGGCTTCGACGACCTCGCCGAGCACATGGGCCGGGTCGGCCGTCACCGTACTGTGCACCGGCGCTGTGGCGACGATCCGGCCGCCGAGCCCGACCAGCGCGGCGCGGTAGCCGTCGGCGTGGACCTGGGCGGCGAGCGCCACGGGCCCGTCGTCGTCGACGGACAGCCGGTGCGAGGGCCTTCCCTGCGAGCCGGCGGCGGCGCCCGGGCGGGAGTCGACGTGGATCAGGCCCAGGGCTTCGAGTTCCGCGGCGACGGCGCCGGCCGTGGCGCGGGTGACGCCCAGCTCGGCCGTGAGTACGGCACGGGTGGGCGCGCGGCCGGTGTGGACCAGTTCCAGTGCCGGGCCGAGCGCGCCTCGGCCTCGCTCCAGCTTCGTCCGGGTGGTGGTCGCCTTGCCGTTCATGGGGCCGAGTCTCCCATGATCCGCAGGCCCGGCGGGCGCCTTGTCCGGAACGCGACCCCGTCCTATGCTGCTTTTGTGCCCCGAATAAACAAACTAGGAACGGCCCCCGCCCCGGATCGCGAGCGGGGCCGGCGCGAAGCCACCGTGGCGGACGCCTCCCTGAAACGGCTACGGGTCGCGCTCACCGTGTTCTTCGCGGTCGACGGTTTCGTGTTCGCGGGCTGGGTGGTCCGTATCCCCGCCATCAAGCAGCAGACCCACGCCTCGGCGAGCGCCCTGGGGCTGGCGCTGCTCGGGGTCTCGGCGGGCGCCGTCGTCACGATGATGGTGACAGGACGGCTGTGCCGGCGCTTCGGCAGCCGACCGGCGACGGTGGCGTGTGCCGTCCTGGTCTCGCTGAGTGTCGCGCTCCCGCCGCACACCCACTCGGCGCCGGCGCTCGGCCTGGTGCTCGTGGTGTTCGGCGCCGCCTACGGCGGGCTGAACGTCGCGATGAACAGCACCGCGGTCGATGTCGTCGCGGCCCTCCGCCGCCCGGTGATCTCCAGCTTCCACGCCGCCTACAGCCTCGGCGGCATGGTCGGGGCCGGTCTCGGCGGGCTGGTGGCCGGCCACCTCTCCCCCGCCGTGCACCTGTTCGCGCTGACCTCGCTCGGCCTGATCGTCACGGCCTCGGCGGCTCCGGTCCTGCTGCGGCAGGCGGCGCCGGTCACCCACGACATCCTCGCGGACGACTCCCTCGCGAGGCCCTCGACCGGGCCGGGGGCGGCTGCCGCGCCGGGGAAACTCGCAGGTCGTGCGCGGCGGTTGGTCATCCTGTTCGGTGTGATCGCCCTGTGCACGGCGTACGGCGAAGGCGCCATGGCCGACTGGAGCGCGCTGCATCTCGCCGACGACCTCGGCGCGACGGCGGGGGTCGCGGCCGCCGGGTACACCCTCTTCGCCCTCACCATGATGATCGGGCGCCTCTCGGGCACGTTCCTTCAGGAGCGGCTCGGCCAGACGCGCACCCTGGTCACCGGCGGCACCATGGCCGCGCTCGGCATGCTGGTCGGCGCGCTCGCACCAGCCGTATGGCTCGCTCTGCTCGGTTACGCGGTCGCGGGCCTCGGGCTCGCCAACATCTTCCCGGTCGCCATCGGGCGCGCGGGCAAGCTCGCCGGTCCCGGCGGGGTCGCCGCCGCCTCCACGCTGGGCTACGGCGGCATGCTGCTCGGCCCGCCGGCGATCGGCTTCCTCACCGACTGGCTCACGCTGCCCATCGCCCTGACCACGGTCGCGGCGCTGGCGGCGGCCGCCGCCCTCATCGGGCACGTGGCGCGGAACGTATCGGTGCCCTCGGCTCAGGCCTAACCGGCCCCGGCGGGCACAATGACGCCATGAAGACCGCCGCCCACCTCGCCCACACCGACCGTGAAGGGCGGCTGCTGGCGACCGCGGCCGAACTGGCCGGTCCCGAAGCCCGGATCGCCACCTGCGAGGGATGGCGGATCCGCGATCTGCTGCGGCACACCGGCGCGGTCCACCGCTGGGCGACCGGCATCGTCGCCGAGGGCCTCACCTCCCCCCGGCAGCGCGACCCCGCGCCCGCTCTCGACGGGGCGGAACTGATCGAGTGGTTCCGCGAGGGGCACGCGCGTCTGGTCGCCGCGCTCGGTGCGGCTCCTGCGGACCTGGAGTGCTGGACGTTCATGCCCGCCCCGAGCCCACTGGCGTTCTGGGCGAGGCGCCAGGCACACGAGACATCGGTCCACCGCGCCGACGCCGAGTCGGCCCTCGCCAGGGACACCACGGCGACCGACGCCGATTTCGCCGCGGACGGGATCGACGAGTTGCTGAACTGCTTCCACGGCCGCCCCAAGAGCCAGGTCCGCACGGACACACCGCGCGTGCTGCGCGTACGTACCACCGACACGGACGACGTCTGGACGGTACGGCTGTCACCGGCGCCGCCGCACACGGAACGCGCCACGGGCGACACGTACGACGGGGTGGCGGACTGCGAGTTGAGCGGTACGGCCGACCGGCTCCGGCTGGCTCTGTGGAACAGGCTGCCCCTCTCCGCCGTAACCCTCACCGGCGACCCGGAGCCCGCCCGGCTGTGGCGCGAGAAGTCCGCCGTCTGACCTCCTTGCGGCGCGCCGCGCATACGAACAGACTCGGGCCCATGGGGACACGGAGCAGCGCGGAGCGGGACGCCATCACGGTCGAGATCGGCTTCGCCCTGCTGAGCGCGGGCTTTGTGGCGGTGGCGGCCTTTCTGGGACTGGCGGCGCCGACATGGTTCCTGGACCTGCCGCACCCCGTGGACCTCGCGCTGTTCTTCACCGGCGGAGTCGTCGCCGTCATCGCCTTCGTGGCGCGCGTGGTGCACGTCCTGTGGCGCTTCTCCCGGCGACCGGCTGCCCCCCAGGCCGAACTGCCGGGCCGTACAAGGGCCTGAGCAACGCCGGCTGAGGACTCCCGAGAACTCCTAGGTTCTGTCGATCAGGCCGAGCATGACGCCTCCGACGATGACAACTCCGCCCGCCGCCTGGGTGAGTTGGACGCTCTCCCCGTCTATGAGCACGGCTCCGAGCACACCGAACGCGGGGACGAGATTGAGGATGTTGACGGCGACAGAGGATTTCAGGGCCTGGAGACCGTAGTTGTAGAGGAGGAATCCCGCGACCGAGCAGCCGACGGCGAGGTAGACCAGCAGCGCCGCGCTCGTCGGGGAGGGCACCGACCAGTCGGACGACTCGAAGAGGGACGCGACCAGGAAGCCCGCCGCGCCGGCCGTCATCTGGTGGTAGGTCACACTGATGGCGTCACGTCCTCCCGCGAGCCTGCTCACCATGTTGTAGAGCGCCCA
This sequence comes from Streptomyces sp. 150FB, assembly GCF_000818195.1. Classification (GTDB taxonomy): domain Bacteria; phylum Actinomycetota; class Actinomycetes; order Streptomycetales; family Streptomycetaceae; genus Streptomyces. The sequence goes on from NZ_JTHL01000001.1 coordinate 638,932, forward strand.
GACCAGCCCGCCGAGCAGCAGCAGGATGTCGCCGGTCCAGCGTTGACTGCCGCCCACGGCCGCTCCGTTGCGGACCACGAGGTACGCGCCGGCGGCGGCGAGCAGCACGGCGACGACCCGGATCAGCGGCATACGAACGCGAAACACCACCAGCTCCAACAGCATGGTCATGAGCGGATACGAGGCCACGATGAGTGAGGCGTCGGACGCCGTGGACATCTCGACGCCGAAGTTCTCCAGGATGAAGTACACCGTTATGCCGAGCAGCCCGCTGAGCCAGGTCAGCAGGCGCTGCCGGCCCCTGGGTCGCTCGACGGGACGCCGCCGCCTGGCCGCCAGAAGCCGGATCATCGCCAGGAGCAGCAGCGCGGCCAGTGTGAATCGCAGGGCGCCGGTGGTGAGCGGGCCGACGTCGGACAGCACTTTCTTCGTGACGGCGTAGGAACTGCTCCACAGCAGGGCGGCGCCGGTGACGGCGCAGATGGACAGGGTTTTGGTGCGCCGTGCGTCCTGGACGTCCGAGGCGCGGGCGCCGGGCTCGTCAATCGGCTCCGCAGCGACGGGCGGTGTCTCGTCCGCGCTCGTCCTGCGGACTGCGTTCTCTGTCGCCATCTATGCCTTCCCTCATGTCCGGCCGTTCGGAAATCAGGCCGGATCGACGTCGATTGATCCCACGAAGGATTGTGAAAGTAGCAGATGGGCGGCACTCTGAGACGCTCAACGAATTTCATTCGGTTTAGCCAAGGGATGACTGATCGTGGACGAACTAGATTCGGCGCTTGTCCGGTTGCTCCAGGAGGATGGTCGGCGCAGCAATCGTGATCTCGCGAGAGAGCTCGGCATCGCGCCGTCCACCTGCCTGGAGCGGGTACGCTCGCTGCGCGCCCGGGGCATCCTGCTCGGCTTCCGCGCCGAGGTGGACCTGCCCTCGCTCGGGCGGAGCCTGGAAGCGATGATCGCGGTACGGGTGCGGCCACCGAGCCGCCAGGCGATCGAGGAGTTCCGCTCGTTCGTCGAGCGCATGCCCGAGGTGGTCTCGGTGTTCGTACTCACCGGCGCCGACGACTTCCTGATCCACGTCGCCGTCCGGGATACCGATCACTTGCACTCGGTGGTCCTCGACGAACTGACCAAACGCCCGGAACTCGCCGACGTACGCACCTCCGTCATCTACTCCCACATGAGCCGCAAGGTCGTCGCACCGGCCTGAGCGGCGGCGGAGCCGGGGCAGCCTCCTTCACCGAGCCGGCCTTGGCGCGTCTATACTCTTGATGGCATCAAGAGTTGATGCCATCAAGTAGTGGTGCGCGACGAGGGGCTGATGACGGAACAAGGGAGCGATGGGAGCGCCGAGGACGCGTTCTTCACGGAGCTGGCCTCGGCGTACGGCAAGACGCGCCAGGCGTTCGCACAGCATGTGGGAATGAGCCTGCCCCGGCTGCGGATGCTGATGACGCTGCGGAAGGCGGGCGAGACCAGCCACAGCGACCTGCGCGGCATCGTCTCGCTCGACGGCGCCAGCGTGACCCGCCTCGTCAAGGAATTCGAGTCCGAGGGGCTGGTCACCCGGCGCGTGGACCCGGAGGACAACCGCTACGTCCTGGCGAGCCTGACACCCGCCGGCGAGGGCGCCGCCGCCGAACTGGACCAACGGCACCAGGAGTTCCAGCACAGGCTGCTCGACGGCATCGCCCCGCGCGAACAGCGGAATCTCCGCCGCGCCCTGCGGCGCCTGAGCGCCAATGTCGACCGGATCACCGGCGACGACGACACGTAGCCGCCCCTCCCCTCCACGGGACCGAGGACAGTTCGATGACAGCCGAAACCAAGACCGTCGGACTTCGCATGTACGAGGCCTTCAACGCGCGAGATCTCAGCAACCTGAACGCGGTCCTCGCCGGGGACTTCGTGAGTCACCCACTCGGGACGACCGGCATCGCGCCGGTCGCCCAGGCCTGGTCCGGCCTCTTCGCCGCCTGTCCGGACATCCGGGTCACCGTCGAGGACATGCTCGTGGACGGCGACAAGGTCGCCGTTCGCTCACTGCTGCACGGAGTTCCGGGCAGTGAGCGGGAGGCCGCGCCCGCCATGATGGAGATCTTCCGCGTGCGTCAGGGACGGATCGCGGAGCTGTGGGGAGTGTCCGCCCTCGGCCGCCGGAGCGGGTGACCGCCCACAACGGTGCGCCCTCAACGGCCCGGCAGTAGGCCGACGTTCTCGCCGAGGCGGCGTGCGGCGTGCAGGAAGAATTCGTCCCTCTCCTCCACGACATTGTTGAACTGGCCGAAGAGTTCGAAGGAGATCAGGCCGAAGAGCTGGGCCCAGGCCGCGATCAGTGCGGCCGTCACCTCCGGTGGCAGCCTGAGGGCGAGCTGCTCCGTCACCCGGCGCGCCTCGGGGCGCAGGCCGTCCGAGACGGGCGGGAGTGCGATGCCGCCCGATTCGTGGGCGTCGGTCGCGACGGAGATCAGGGCGAGCGCGACGCGGGACGCCGGGCCGACCGTACGCTGGGGCGCCACGTAGCCGGGGACGGGTGAGCCGTAGATCAGGGCGTACTCATGGGGGCGGGCGTGTGCCCAGCGGCGGACGCCCGAGCAGGTGGCGGTCCAGCGGCCCAGGTTGTCGGCGGCGTGCGCGGCCGCCAGTGCCTGTTCGGCGGCGGAGCCCACCTCGTCGTAGGCGTCGATGATGAGCTCGGTCAGCAGGTCGTCGCGGCTGGGGAAGTAGCGGTAGAGCGCCGACGACACCATGCCCAGCTCGCGGGCGACGGCGCGCAGCGAGAGCTTGGCGGCGCCGTCGGCGGCGAGCTGTCTGCGCGCCTCGTCCTTGATGGCCGCCGTGACTTCGTCACGGGCCCGGTCCCTGGCCCCACGGATGGTCGACATGCGGATCAGTGTGCCACATGCGGAGCGGCGATCAAAAGAGAGAGCACCGCTCTTGCTTTAGAGCGCCGATTCTGTGCACACTGCTCTCAAGCGAGAGCAGTGCTCTCGCCGCTCTCGCACCAGCATCCGGAAGGAGCCCCGCCATGACATCGCAGCCGTACTACCTCAAGGGCAGCCCGCTCACCATCCGCCTGAACAGCGCCGTCGGCTGGCTCGCACGCCACGGCCTGAGCTTCATGGGCACGACCGAACTCTCCGTACGCGGCCGCAAGAGCGGTCAGCTCCAGCGCGTCCCCGTCAATCTGCACACGCACCAGGACGTCCAGTACCTGGTCTCGGCGCGCGGCCACTCCCAGTGGGTACGCAACATGGCCGCGGCCGGCGGCGGCGAACTGCGCACCGGCCGCAAGGTCAGGACCTTCACCGCACGGGCACTTCCCGACAGCGAGAAGCTCCCGATCCTGCGGACCTACCTGGAGCGCTGGGGCTGGGAGGTCGACCAGTACTTCCAGGGGGTCACCGCGAAGTCCTCCGACGAGGAGATCATCGCTTCGGCCCCCGACCACCCGGTCTTCGTGATCACGATGACGTCCTGACCGGCGGGGGCGAGAACATGTCGTCCCCGCCCCGCTCCACCGGCCCTCGCCGCACCGGCCCCCGTGCGACACCGCTCTCGCACGACCCGCCCGGGCGCCACCAGCCCGTTCACCCGCCGCTCACTCCGGCGAGCCGGCCTCCGCCGCCGTGTGACTGTGCTCGGCGGCGCCGTCCTCCTCGGCGGCAGCGGCAGCCGCCGTCGCCGCGGCCGCTGCCTGCTTGCGGTCCAGGATGTCGAGCGCGCGCCTGGCCAGCGGATGCGTCCGCACCAGCGAGGCCAGCGTGGTCGAGCCACGGGCGATGTCGGCGAACGCGTTCCACGCCGGACGCAGCCCCGTGATCGCCGCGTGCAGCAGGCCCGGACGGCGCTCGAAGACGCCGAGCATCCGCCGCCCCACCGCCATCTCGACACCGAGCCCCGCCTTGATGGCGAACGCGTAGTTCAGCGCCTGACGGCGCGCGTCCACCGCGTCGTGCGACTCCGAGATCCGGACCGCCCACTCACCCGCGAGCCGCCCCGACCGCAGCGCGAAGGAGATCCCTTCCCTGGTCCACGGCTCCAGCAGTCCCGCCGCGTCCCCGCACACCAGTACCCGGCCGCGCGACAGCGGCGAGTCGTCGCTGCGGCAGCGCGTCAGGTGTCCCGAGGAAACGGACGGCTCGAACCCGGCGAGCCCGAGCCGGGCCACGAAGTCCTCCAGATAGCGCTTGGTCGCGGCGCCCTCGCCGCGCGCCGAGATCACCCCGACGGTGAGCGTGTCGCCCTTGGGGAAGACCCAGCCGTAGCTGCCGGGCAGCGGGCCCCAGTCGATCAGGACCCGGCCCGCCCAGTCCTCGGCGACCGTCGCCGGTACGGGGATCTCGGCCTCCAGGCCCAGGTCCACCTGGTCGAGTTTGACGCCGACGTGGGCGCCTATACGGCTCGCGCTCCCGTCGGCGCCGATCACCGCCCGCGCCAGGACCGTCCCGCCGTCCGCGAGGACGACGGCGACCGTACGCCGGTCGGGCACGGCGGGGCCGTGCTGCTCGACCCGGGTGACCGTCGCTCCCGTACGGAGCTCGGCCCCGGCCTTCTGCGCGTGTTCGACCAGACTCGCGTCGAACTCCGGGCGGTTGATGAGCCCGAAGATCATGCGCTTCGAGCGGCGGGTGCGGGCAAGTTTGCCGTTCAGCGAGAAAGTGACCGCGTGCACACGGTCCTTGAGCGGCAGCTCGAAGCCCGGAGGCAGCGAGTCCCTCGAAGGCCCGATGATGCCGCCGCCACATGTCTTGTAGCGGGGCAACTCGGCTTTCTCCAGCAGCAGCACCTTGCGGCCGGCGACCGCCGCGGCATATGCCGCTGACGCTCCCGCCGGTCCTGCGCCGACCACGACGACATCCCACACCGGCTCGTCGTGCTCGCTTCCGGCGTCTGCGTTCTCGCTGCTCACGATGTGCTTCTGCTCCTGATTCGACCGGTGACCCGTGCTGTCGAACGGCATCCTACGGCGCGAGCCGCGTCAACCCGCTGTGGGAGGATCAACACTGCCTTCGTCCGACGAGGGACTGGGCCCTGTCCGGCGGATCTTCGCGGATCAGCCCGGGGCGTCTGGTGCGGTGCATCGCAAGGCGGAGGATCGTCCTCGTACTGGACGTACTTGGACGAATCCGACAACGCAGCGAGGTGCCGTACCAAGCGTTCCGGGCCCGCGAAGATCCGCCGGACAGG
>NZ_JTHL01000001.1:644146-648649 GCF_000818195.1 Streptomyces sp. 150FB
TTGGACGAATCCGACAACGCAGCGAGGTGCCGTACCAAGCGTTCCGGGCCCGCGAAGATCCGCCGGACAGGGACTAGAGGAAAACAACCCGTCTGCTTAACGTCGTACCCACCAGGAGCGTGCCCATGACCGCGAACCCGATAGCAGAGACCGTCGCTTCCCTGATGCCGCGCGCTCAGGTGGAGCTGTCGGAGCTGGTGGCCTTCCGGTCCGTCGCGGACACGGCGCAGTTCCCGAAGAGCGAGTGCGAGGCCGCCGCCGCCTGGGTGGCGGACGCGCTGCGCACCGAAGGATTCACCGACGTCGCCGTCCTCGACACCCCCGACGGCACCCAGTCGGTCTACGGCCTGCTGCCCGGCCCCGAGGGCGCGCCGACCGTACTGCTCTACGCGCACTACGACGTACAGCCGCCGCTGGACGAGGACGCCTGGCTGTCGCCGCCGTTCGAACTGACCGAGCGCGACGGGCGCTGGTACGGGCGCGGCGCCGCCGACTGCAAGGGCGGGCTGATCATGCATCTGCTCGCGCTGCGCGCCCTGAAGGCGAACGGCGGGGTGCCGGTGACCGTCAAGGTGATCGCCGAGGGCTCGGAGGAGCAGGGTACGGGCGGGCTCGAACGGTACGCGGAGGCGCATCCGGAGCTGCTGACCGCCGACACGATCGTCATCGGCGACGCGGGGAACTTCCGGGTGGGGGTGCCGACCGTGACGGCGACGCTGCGCGGAATGGCGCTGCTCCGTGTCCGTATCGATACGCTCGAAGGCAATCTGCACTCGGGCCAGTTCGGCGGTGCGGCGCCCGACGCGCTCGCCGCGCTCATCCGGGTCCTGGACTCGCTGCACGCCGAGGACGGCTCCACGACGGTGGACGGACTGGCCGCCGACGCCCGGTGGGACGGACTCGCCTACCCGGAGGCGGACTTCCGCACGGACGCGCGCGTGCTCGACGGTGTCGCTCTGACGGGCGGCGGCGGCGTGGCCGACCGGCTCTGGGCGCGCCCTTCCGTCACCGTCCTCGGCATCGACGCGCCGCCCGTGGTCGGCGCCACGCCGTCCGTCCAGGCGAGCGCGGGCGCGCTGGTGAGCCTGCGGGTGCCGCCGGGCCAGGACTCCTCCGAGGCCGCCGCGCTGCTGACCGCGCACATCAACAAGCACACACCGTGGGGTGCGCGCGTGTCGGTGGAGCAGACCGGCCAGGGCGAGGCGTTCCTGGCGGACACCTCCAGCCCCGCCTACGCCTCCATGGCGGAGGCGATGAGCGTGGCGTACCCGGGCGAGACGATGCAGATCGCCGGGGAGGGCGGCTCGATCCCGCTGTGCAACACGCTGGCCGTGCTGTACCCGGAGGCCGAGATCCTGCTGATCGGGCTGAGCGAGCCGGAGGCGCGGATCCACGCGGTGAACGAGAGTGTCTCGCCTGAGGAGTTGGAGCGCCTCTCCGTCGCCGAGGCGCACTTCCTGGTCAACTACGCGCGCTCGAAGGCGGTCTGATGTCCTGTCCCGCATAACTGTGGGCGTGGTGGTGCGCCGGCCCGGGTCCGCCCATGCGATTCGGCTCGGCGCACCCACCGCTACACCGCCGGGCGCGCCTGGTGCCTGGCTCGCCTGGTGCCTGGTGCGTGTCAGAGCCCCGCGAGGTCCGCGAGCAGCTCGGCGGCGGGCCTCGGATGGACGAGCCAGCGCAGGTGACTCCCCTCAAGTGTCCGGACGTCGAAGGGGTTGTCGGGTGTGAGCGCGTCGGCCTCCCGAATCATGCGGTCCTGCACGGCGGGCGGAACGCTGGCGTCGGCGGCCAGGCGCACATAGGTCTTGGGAATCCGGCCCCAGGTCGCGGCCTGTGCCCGGTCGGCGGACGTACCGACGTCGAGGTTCTCGTCGGGCTGGAAGGTGTTCAGGACCGTCCGGAACTCGTCATCGGTGAGGTCGGCGGCGAACGCTCGCTTGAACGCGGCGAGCGCCGCCGGGTCTGCGGTACGGAAGTTGGTGCGGAGCAGCCCGAGTTCGGCCGGGTTCCCGACGAGTGTGCCGGCGAAGGCTCCCGCGTCGACGTCCGCCATCTCCGGCTGGGTGTAGTAGTCGTTCACGTCCAGATCGACGGGGCACCAGGCGGAGACGTAAGTGATCCGGTCGATCAGCTCGGGCCGGGCGTTGGCGACGGCGGTGGCCGTGATGCCGCCCCTGCTGTGGGCGACGAGGACGGTGGGCCCGTTCCGCTTGGCCCGTTCGAGGACTTCGATCACCCGGGCGGCATTGTCGGCGAGCGTGACTCCCTTGATGCTCCCCGGTTCCGCGGCGAGTGCGCCGAGTATCTGGGGAGCCTGGTAGGCGGCGGGGAAGGTCGCCTCGAATCCGTGCCCCGGAAGGTCGACAGCGACCGAGCGGTGCCCGAGCAGGGCGAGCTCGGCCTGGAGCGGCGCGAACGAGAACGAATTCCCGAAAGCCCCGTGGACAAAGACGAATGTCGGCACATCGCGCATGCCTCAGCCTCCAACAGAACGATCTTGGGAGCAAGATCAAGGGTACGGACGCCGCACGGGAGTTGGCGGCGTCCGTGCGGCGTCCGCACAGTGGCCGCGAGCCGTCCGCACAGTGGCCGTACGGCGTCCTTACGACGTCCGCACGGCCAATCCGTACAGCGGCGGCGGTCCGGCGTGGCCCAGCGGCCCTCTCAGGCGACCGGGACGCCGTTCTCCAGGTAGAGCACGTTCCCGCTCTCCTTGGCCCGCAGCGCCCAGCGCAGCCGCTCGTAGCGCATGGACGGCAGCAGCAGGGCGGCCTCCTCCTCGGAGACGAACCGCCAGCCGCGCAGCTCCGGTCCCGGCAACAGGAGCCGCCCGGCGAGCCGGGCCGGGAGCAGGCCGCCGTCGAACAGCAGCCGCAGTCCGCCGTATCCCGGGGGCCGTGGCGGTTCCCAGTCGATGACGAGCAGCTTCGGCACGCCTTCGAGCTCTATGCCCAGTTCCTCGGCGACCTCGCGTATCCCGGCCCGTGCGGGCGCCTCCCCGGCCTCCACGACGCCGCCGGGGAACTCCCAGCCGGGCTTGTAGGTGGGGTCGACGAGCAGCACCCTGCCCCGCTCGTCGAAGAGGAGCACCCCGGCGGCGACGGTCTCGGCCGTCGGGTCGGGGGTCTGCACGATGTCGCGGAGGCCGGCCGTACTCGTCCGCAGCGCCTCGGCCACGGATTCGGCGGTCCCCCGCGCCGAGAGGTCCGTGGTGTCGACGACATGGGCGTCGGCGGTAAGCCAGTCGAGCGCCGAGCGGTACGGCTCGATGTGCTGGTAGGCCCACTGGCGGGCGCGTTCGCCGCCCTCCGGGTCGTCGTCCGGGTCGTCCCTGGCGGCTATCCGACTGCGCAGGATCGTTTCGTCGCTGGTCAGCAGAACATGCCGGACCGGGATCCGGCGCGAGGCGAGTCCGCCGAAGATCTCGTCGCGGTAGTCCTGGCGCAGCAGCGTCATCGGGACGACCAGCACCCCGCCCACCTCGGCCAGCAGCGCCGCCGCCGTGTCGACGACCAGCCGCCGCCAGATCGACAGGTCCTGGTAGTCGCTGACCTCGGCGAGCCGCTTGTGCGGCAGCAGCCGGGTCAGTTGTCCGCCGATCAGCCCGGGGTCGTACACCGTGCTGTTCGGGATCAGATCGATCAGTTCGCGCGCGGTACTCGTCTTGCCCGCTCCGAACGCACCGTTGATCCAGATGATCACGGTTCCCCCTCTTCCGTAGCCACCAGGTGGACTGCCCGCAACACCCTGCCATGGAAACCCTTGGCCAAGGCTGAACGTCCCCCGTGAGGCCGTAACACATGCGTACCGGATGTCGTTGGATCCTGATGTGACGAGGGGATACGTAATGCGCCGGATGGTGCTGGAGAGGTTTCCGGCGGGCGGACCGCGCGGCAGTTGGCCCGCGGAGGAGTTCGCGCGGGCCCGGCGGGACGAGGGAATGCCCGCCGAGGTCGTGATGGATCTCGACTCGGACTTCTTTCTGGTCGTCGTGCCGCAGCAGGCCAAGGAACCAGCCACCCGGAGAGCCTGACATGACCGGAACACCGGCAGAGGCGCCGCGTGCGCCGCTCCTTCGCGTACGACGGGCCGCGCTGGCCCTCGCGCTGAGCGGGGCCGCCCTGTCCCTGTCCGCGCCCCCGGCGGCGGCGGACAGCAGCGCGTGCACCCACCACTTCTCGGGGCCGCAGATCTGTGTGCGGCTCGACGGGCAGGGCGACAGGAACGCCGTCACGGCCCTGTGGACGAACCCGCCCGCGCATCTCAGCTCGCGTGTGGTGTCGCTGAGCAGGAACGGCCGGGTGGTCTCCACGGTGCTGGCAACCCGCGCGGGCAAGGCGCTGAGCCACACCTGGCCGCCGGCGTACACCGGCAGTGGCACCGAGCTGTGTGTGAAGTTCCGGGGGAGCGCGCGCGTCGCCTGCCAGACGACGCGTTAGGCGGGGCGCCGGGCGGGCGTCGGCGGGCGCGTCAGACGGCGCGTCAGACGTACGTACGACC
>NZ_JTHL01000001.1:649473-651749 GCF_000818195.1 Streptomyces sp. 150FB
GGCGGCCACCGCAGCCGCCGAGGCGTCGCCGTCGGGGCCGGGCTTCCAGCCGCCCTCCAGCGCCCTGCGCGCGATGTTCGGGCCGCTGGCGATGCGCTCCACGCAGCCCCGGGAGCCGCACGGGCACAGATCTCCGTCCAGGTCCACGCTGATGTGTCCGATGTGCCCGGCGTTGCCCGTCGGCCCCGGGTGAAGCTTGCCGTTCAGGACGAGCCCGCCGCCGACGCCGGTGGAGACCACCATGCACAGCGCGTTGTCGTAGCCGCGCGCCGCGCCCTGCCAGTGCTCGGCGGCGGTCATCGCCACGCCGTCCCCGACGAGCGTCACCGACAGGCCGCCGGTGGCCTGCCGTACCCGCTCGACCAGCGGGAAGTCGCGCCATCCCGCCACATTGACCGGGCTGACCGTGCCGGCCGAAGCGTCCACGGGGCCCGCGCTGCCAATGCCGATGGCGGTCGCCCGCGCCCACAGCGGGGACGCCGACACCTCCGTGAGGACCTCCTCCACGGCACGCATCACGCACTCGCCGTCCTCACGGGCGGGCGTGGGCCGCTGCGCCCGTACGAGGATCCTGCCGTTGCCGTCCACCAACGCGCCGGCGATCTTGGTGCCGCCGATGTCGAGTGCGGCAACGGGGTCGGTATGCATGGGTGTCGGATCTCCCGGTCATGAGGTATTCCCGCGCGTAGGGAACGCGGACGGGAAAGGAGTGGACCTGCGGCTTCGGGGAACAGTCTCCATTTAGCTGACAACGTTGTCCAGGGCCTATGCTCGACGCCGTGGCTTCGAATGGCAAGCCGACCTCCTTCCGAACGACGACAGGACAGCGCACTGTGGCTGATACCGCCCGCCGCTCCGAGCCTCGATACGGCAATCGGCCCACGATGAAGGATGTCGCAGCGCGCGCCGGAGTGGGACTCAAGACGGTCTCCCGGGTCGTCAACGGCGAGGCGGGCGTCACCCCGGACACCGGGCGCCGGGTGCAGGAGGCGATCGACGCCCTGGGCTTTCGCCGCAACGACTCGGCGCGGGTGCTGCGCAAGGGCCGTACCGCCAGTATCGGGCTGGTCCTGGAGGACCTCGCCGACCCGTTCTACGGTCCGCTGAACCGCGCGGTCGAAGAGGTGGCGCGGGCTCATGGCGCGCTGCTGATCAACGGTTCGAGCGCCGAAGACCCGGAGCGGGAGCAGGAGTTGGTGCTCGCGCTGTGCGCGCGCCGGGTCGACGGTCTGATCGTCATCCCCGCCGGTGACGACCACCGCTATCTGGAGCCGGAGATCAAGGCCGGTGTCGCCACGGTCTTCGTGGACCGCCCTGCGGGCCGGATCGACGCCGACGCCGTGCTCTCCGACAGCCGGGGCGGCGCCCGTGCGGGCACGGCTCATCTGATCGCGCACGGTCACCGCCGGATCGGCTTCATCGGCGACCAGCCGCGTATCCACACGGCGATCGAGCGGCTCGGCGGCTACCGGGCGGCGATGGCCGACGCGGGTCTGGTGATCCATGACGACTGGGTGTCGCTGGGCCCGACGGCGCCGCGCCGCGTGGAGGAGGCCGTCGTCGCGATGCTCGGTGCCCCCGACCCGGTCACGGCGATCTTCACGGGCAACAACCGCGTGACGGTGACGGTCGTACGGATGCTGGCGGCGCACGACACGCCGGTGGCCCTGGTCGGCTTCGACGACATCGAGCTGGCCGATCTGCTGAAGCCGGGGGTCACGGTCATCGCGCAGGACGCGGCGACCCTGGGCCGTACCGCGGCCCAGCAGCTCTTCCACCGGCTGGACGGAGCGGCCGACGAACCGGTACGGGTGGTCCTGCCGACGCGGCTCATCGCCCGGGGCTCCGGGGAGATCCGGCCGCCGGCGGCCCGCTAGAGAGCGTCTCAGCGGTCTGCTGACCGCTGCCGCCGCCGCTCAGCAGACCGGAAGTCCGGGCACCCGCTCGTCGTTCGATCCGCCCTGGATGTAGACGTCGCTGATGAAGACGCTGGCGTTGCCGCTGTCGTCGTCGGTCTTGGCCCACCAGACGTTGGTCCACTTGTTGTAGGTCTCGCGGCGGCCCAGGTTCTGCTGGCAATAGAAGTACTGGGTACCGGAGTTGAGTACGCCGACCTCGGCGCCCGAGGCGTCGTACGACTTCGCGGTGCGCCACACCGGGCAGTTGTACTTGCCCGGGCCCGCCGCGTAGCAGACCGGCGAGGGGGCGGGCTCGGAGCCGGAACCGCCGGAGGCGCCCGGTGTGCCCGAGCCGCCGGGCTGCCCGGCGCTGTCGGA
>NZ_JTHL01000001.1:651974-662258 GCF_000818195.1 Streptomyces sp. 150FB
GGTACGCGGCGGCCTGCCCAGCCTCATCGTCGAGGTGGCGTCGCCGCCCGACCCGGCCACCGCCGCCAGCAGCGCGGCCGCCGTGGCGGCGTCGGGTCGCAGCGCCGGGTCCTTGTTCAGCAACTCCTGGAGTACCGGGAACAGCGGTCCGGCCAGGCGTGGTTCGGGCAGCGGTTCGGTGACGATGGCGGTGAGCGTCGACCAGGTCGACGTACGCCGGAAGGGCGAGCCGCCCTCCACGGCGGCGTAGAGGGTCGCGCCGAGTGCCCATACGTCGGAGGCCGGGCCCGGCGGCCGGCCCTGGGCGCGTTCGGGCGCCAAGTAGTCAAGCGAGCCGACCAGTTCACCGCTGCGGGTGAGGTTGGTCGAGGAGCCGTCGCCCGGGTCGTCGATCGCGGCGATCCCGAAGTCCGTGAGCACGACCCGGCCGTCGTTGTCGAGCAGGACGTTGCCGGGCTTGACGTCGCGGTGCAGCACTCCCGCGCGGTGCGCGGCGCCGAGCGCCTCCATCACCTTGGCGCCGATCGCGGCGGCTTCGCGGGGGTCGATGGTGCCACGCCGGGCCAGTACGTCGTCGAGGGAGGGGCCGTCGATGAGTTCCATGACGATGACGGGGCGGCCGTCCTGCTCGGCGACGTCGTGCACGGCGACGACTCCGGGGTGCCTGATGCGCGCGGCCGCGCGGGCCTCGCGCTGCATCCGTACGCGTAAGTCGGCCAGTTCGGGTCCGGCCGCGTCGGTGAAGGTACGCAGTTCCTTGACCGCGACCTCACGGCCGAGGACCTCGTCGACCGCGCGCCACACGATCCCCATGCCGCCCCGGCCCAGTTGGTCGACCACCCGGTAACGCCCCGCCAGCAGCCTGCCCGATTCCTCGCCTTGCATGTTCTCCCCCGTCAACGCCTTTGCTCCGTTCGCCTGTTGGAACCCGCTGGTGCGGTGGTCGTTCAACAGACTAGGGGCACGGGCGGACAGAGAGGAGTTACCGGCCGGTTGCGGTGAGTCCGGCGCGGCGGGGGCTCGCGAGGCCTTCCAGTTCGGCCCGGGCCAGGCCGCTGAGGCGGGTGACTTCGTCGGCGTCGAGGGCTCCGCAGTCGAGGCCGCGCAGCAGGTAGCCGCTGAGCGCCTTGGCGGTGGCGGGTTCGTCCATGATGTCGCCGCCCGCCCTGGCGACATACGCGGCGAGGCGCGCGGCCGCCGCTTCCAGGCCCTCGCGGTAGAAGGCGAAGACGGCGGCGTAACGGGTCGGGAGGTGGCCCGGGTGCATGTCCCAGCCCTGGTAGTAGGCGCGGGCCAGGGCCCGCCGGGTGAGGCCGTAGTGGAGCTTCCACGCCTCGTGGACCTGGGCGGTGGGTCCGACGGGCAGGACGTTGGTCGAGCCGTCGCAGACCCGTACGCCCGTTCCCGCCGCGGCGACCTGCATGACGTCCTTGGCGTGGTCGGCCGCCGGGTGGTCGCTCGACTGGTACGCGGCGCTGACGCCGACGCAGGCGCTGTAGTCGAAGGTGCCGTAGTGCAGGGAGGTGGCCCGGCCTTCGGAGGCGCCGATCATCCGGGCGACGGTGGCCGTGCCGTCGGCGGCGAGGATGGACTGGCTGGTCTCGATCTGGATCTCGAAGCCGATCCGCCCGTGGTCGAGGCCGCGCGCCTTCTCGAACTCCTCCAGGAGGCGCACCATCGCGGTGATCTGCTCCGGATAGGTGACCTTGGGAAGGGTGAGGACCAGCCCTTCCGGCAGGCCGCCCGCCTCCAGGAGCCCGCTGAGGAAGATGTCGAGGGTGCGGATGCCCCGGTCGCGCACGGCCGCTTCGAGGCACTTCATCCGGATGCCCATGTAGGGGGGCGCTGTCGGGTGCGCTGTCGGCGGCGCCGTGCCGTCGCCGTACGCGGCGTGGACCAGCCGGGCGGCGCGCGCCGCGTCCCTGTCCTCCTCGGCGTCGGGGCGCGGTCCGTAGCCGTCCTCGAAGTCGATCCGCAGGTCCTCGACGGGTTCGCGCTCCAGCTTGGCCCGTACCCGGTCGTACACCGGCCCGGCGAGGGCGTCGGAGAGGCCGAGGACGCGGGCCAGCGAGGCGGCGTCCGGGGCGTGTTCGTCGAGGGCGGCCAGCGCCTGGTCGCCCCAGGAGCGGACGGTGCCGGCGGTGAAGGCGTCGGCGGGTACGTAGACGGTGTGGACGGGCTGCCGGGTGGCGGGGTCCCCGGGGTAGCGGCGGGCGAGTTCCGCGTCGACCGGTGCGAGGTAGGCACCGAGGGACGCGCTCAGCGCGCCCGGGAGGCTCGTGGCCACGTTCTCCTGCTGCCCCATCCCCTGCACCCTCCTGGTCGCCGGCGTAACGGTGCCGTACCCGCACACCGGCTCGCGGTTCAACAATCTGTTGAACGCATTTAATCGGGGGGCCCTCTCCGCGTCAATGGCGGCCGGAGGGCGGGGATACGGCGCGGGGCCGCGCGGTCGAGTTCACCGCGCGGCCCCGGGCCGTGAGAGAGGGAGAGCGAGAAGGGGTCAGCCCTTGCGGCTGTTGACCTCTTCGGTGAGCTGCGGGACGACGGCGAAGAGGTCGCCGACCACGCCGTAGTCGACCAGGTCGAAGATCGGGGCCTCGGAGTCCTTGTTGATGGCCACGATGGTCTTCGAGGTCTGCATACCGGCCCGGTGCTGGATCGCGCCCGAGATCCCCGACGCGATGTAGAGCTGCGGGGAGACCGACTTGCCGGTCTGGCCGACCTGGTTGGAGTGCGGGTACCAGCCGGCGTCGACAGCGGCGCGCGAGGCGCCGACAGCCGCGCCGAGCGCGTCGGCGAGGGCCTCGATGACGGCGAAGTTCTCGGCGCCGTTGACACCGCGGCCGCCGGAGACCACGATCGCCGCCTCGGTCAGCTCGGGGCGCCCGCTCGCCTCACGCGGGGTGCGGGAGACGACCTTCGTACCGGTCGCCGTGGCGCCGAAGGTGACGGAAAGCGTCTCGACGGCACCCGCCGCGGGGGCGGCCTCGACGGGCGCCGAGTTCGGCTTCACCGTGATGACCGGAGTGCCCTTGGAGACACGGGACTTAGTGGTGAACGCGGCAGCGAAGACCGCCTGGGTGGCGACCGGACCCTCGGCGCCCGCCTCCAGGTCGGTGGCGTCGGTGATGATGCCGGAGCCGATACGGACGGCGAGGCGCGCCGCGATCTCCTTGGCCTCGGCCGAGGAGGGCAGCAGCACGGCGGCCGGGGACACCGCGTCGTACGCGGCCTGGAGGGCGTCGACCTTGGGGACGACGAGGTAGTCGGCGAACTCGGGGGCGTCGGCGACCAGCACCTTCACCGCGCCGTGCTCGGCGAGGGTGGCGGCGGTGGCCTCGGCGCCCGCACCGAGCGACAGCGCGACGGGGTCACCGAGGCGGCGGGCCAGCGTCAGCAGCTCCAGGGTGGGCTTGCGGACGGCACCGTCCACGTGATCGACATAGACGAGAACTTCAGCCATGGGGTCTCTCCTGCGAATGTGCGAGCGGTCTGAGGGGCGGTGAGGGGCCCCGGCCGGGGCCAGGGATCAGACGAACTTCTGGCCGGCCAGGAACTCCGCGAGCTGCTTGCCGCCCTCGCCCTCGTCCTTGACGATCGTGCCCGCCGTGCGCGCCGGACGCTGGGCCGCCGACTCGACAGCCGTCCACGAACCCGCGAGACCGACCGCTTCCGCGTCGATCTCCAGGTCCTCCAGGTCCAGGGCCTCCACCGGCTTCTTCTTCGCGGCCATGATCCCCTTGAAGGACGGGTAGCGGGCCTCGCCCGACTGGTCCGTCACCGACACGACGGCCGGCAGGGACGCCTCCAACTGCTCGCTCGCGGCGTCGCCGTCCCGGCGGCCCTTGACCGTGCCGCCGTCGACGGAGACCTCGGAGAGCAGCGTGACCTGCGGGACACCCAGACGCTCGGCGATCATCGCGGGCAGCACGCCCATCGTGCCGTCCGTGGACGCCATGCCGCAGACGACGAGGTCGTAGCCGGTCTTCTCGATCGCCTTGGCCAGCACCAGCGACGTACCGAGCGCGTCGGTGCCGTGCAGCGCGTCGTCCTCGACATGGACGGCCTTGTCGGCGCCCATGGAGAGCGCCTTGCGCAGCGCGTCCTTCGCGTCCTCGGGTCCGACGGTCAGCACGGTGATCTCCGCGTCGTCCGCCTCCGCAGCGATCTGGAGCGCCTGCTCCACCGCGTACTCGTCGAGCTCCGACAGCAGGCCGTCGACGTCGTCACGGTCGACGGTCAGGTCATCGGCGAAGTGCCGGTCACCGGTGGCGTCGGGCACGTACTTCACACAGACAACGATCCTCAAGCTCACGCCGGCTCTCCTACTGCATCGTCATTTCTGGGCTGCCTTGTTGCAGGCAGCATAGGCGCCTTATGGGGCGGTTTCCGGTCGGGGGACCGGCGTACCGGAGTAAATATTACTCGCCAGTACAGCTACTCGCTTACCCCTGAGCAAGCGCTTATAACTGTGACGTTGCCGACGCCCGGAGCAGCGCGAAGGCGGTCTCAGTCGCGCAGCGCCTTGAAGCGTCCCTGGTGGTAGAGCAGCGGCCGGCCGGCTTCCCCGGGGTCGCCCACGACGACCTCGGCCACGATGATGCGGTGGTCGGCCGCCGGGATACGGGCGACGACGCGGCAGACCAGCCAGGCGAGGACGCCGTCCAGCAGCGGTACGTTCCCGGGCCCCGGGTGCCAGGTGGTGGGCGGCGCGAAGCGGTCGGCGCCGCTGCGCGCGAACACGGCAGCCAGCTCCTCCTGGTGCTCGCCGAGTATGTGTACGCCGACGTACTCCGTCTCCGCGATCACCGGCCAGGTCGAGGACGACGTACCCACCCCGAAGGAGATCAGCGGCGGTTCGGCGGCGACCGAGTTGAGCGAGGTGGCGGTGAATCCGACCGGCTGCTCACCCTGCGCCGTGACGACCGCCACGCCTGCCGCGTGCCGGCGGAACACGGAGCGCAGCAGATCGGGGGAGGCCGTCCGGGCAGTGCCGAGATCGGGGGTCGCCGCCATGCGAGAAGTCCTTACGCGAGGGATGTATGGGGGGCCTTGACCGCTCAGGCACCCGGACGGAGCGCACCCGCGTCGCGGCCCTGGCCCGCCTGGGCCCGGCCGGGGAGAAGGAGTTCGTTCGGCATGCGGTCAGCCTGACGACCCGCGCCGGGTGCGGTCAAGGGCGTACTTCACAGGGCCTCCCCGAGTGCGGCGATCACATCCGCCTTGCGGGGCGCGCCCGCCGCCCTGCGGACGACGCGCCCGGCCGCGTCCAGGACCAGGACCGTCGGCGTCCTGAGGATGTTCAGCTCCCGTACGAGCTCCAGCCGGTCTTCGGCGTCGATCTCCACATGGGAGACGCCTTCGACCATGCCGGCCACATCGGCGAGGGTGCGCCTGGTGGCCCGGCAGGGCTGGCAGAACGCGCTGGAGAACTGGACGAGCGTCGCCCGCTCCCCCAGCTCAGCGCCCAGTTCGGCGGCGCCGAGCCTCGTCGCCGCCGTCCCGCCGTTGTCGCCACGCACCTTCAGCCTCCCGTCACCGCGCCTGCGGAGCAGCCCGAACACGGTCGCGGCCGCCAGTATCGCCGCGCACACGATGAGTCCCGTGAAGTTCACAGCCCTATGAAGCGTTCACACGACTGTCAAATATTCCGACTCCCATACGTGGCGGGGCCGATGGATGCTTGCGGGCATGAACACGCACATCGACACCGGCACCGGTACGGCCCCCGACATCGACGTCAGGGGGCCGCGCTTCGGGGCCGCCGTGACCACCGTCGTACTGGCCGCGGTGCTCGTCACCGGCAGCGGCGCCCTGCTCGGCTGGCAGGCCCTGTGCTTCGCGCTGGGCACCTTCGCCGGCGTGGGCGGCTCACCGTACGGCTGGCTGTTCCGTACGGTCGTGCGTCCGCGCCTCGGGCCGCCGACCGAGTTCGAGTCGCCGGCTCCGCCGCGCTTCGCGCAGGGCGTCGGCCTGGCGTTCGCGGTGATCGGCCTCGTCGGTTACTTCTGGGGCCCGGAGTGGCTGGGACTCGCGGCGACCGCGTGCGCGCTGGCCGCCGCCTTCCTCAACGCGGCGTTCGGCTACTGCCTGGGGTGTGAGATGTATCTGGTGCTGCGGCGGACGGCGGCGGGCCTGCGGTGAGTCGTGGGCGCGGGTGCGTGACGTCGGTGCGGGAGTGACGTGACGAGAATCTCGCCGTGTCCCCAGTCGAGGACTGGTCACGGCGGCGGGTTTGGGGCACCCTTTGCCCAATGCCGAAAACCTACGGCTGCGTAACTTCCGCAGGGAGCATCCTCCCCGGAACAGAAGGGTCCTCACCTGATGGCAGAGCTTGTCTACCGGCCGGTCATCGGCTTCGCCCGTACGATGTTCAAGGCGCTGGACCTGAGGATCGACACGCAGGGCGCCGAGAACATCCCGCGCAGCGGTGGGGCCGTCCTCGTCAGCAACCACATCAGCTATCTGGACTTCATCTTCTCCGGGCTGACGACGCTCCCGCAGAAGCGTCTGGTGCGCTTCATGGCGAAGGAGTCGGTCTTCCGCCACAAGATCTCCGGCCCGCTGATGCGGGGCATGAAGCACATCCCGGTCGACCGCGACCAGGGCGAGAAGGCGTACTCCCACGCGCTGGACTCGCTGCGCTCCGGCGAGATCATCGGGGTCTTCCCCGAGGCGACCATCTCGCCGTCGTTCACGCTCAAGAGCTTCAAGTCCGGTGCGGCGCGGATGGCCCAGGAGGCCGGCGTACCGCTGATCCCGATGGCGCTGTGGGGCACCCAGCGGCTGTGGACCAAGGGCCGGCCGCGTAACTTCAGGCGCAGCCACATCCCGGTGACGATCCGGGTCGGCGAGCAGGTCGAGGCGCCCACCGACCAGTACGCGGGCGCGATCACGCGGCGGCTGCGCGAGCGGGTGCAGGAGCTGCTCGAAGCGGCGCAGCGCGCCTATCCGGTACGGCCCAAGGACGCGAACGACACCTGGTGGGTGCCGGCGCACCTCGGAGGGACGGCGCCGACGGCGGCGGAGGTACGCGGGGCCGCCCGCTGACGACCGGTCACCCCGGTCCGTCCTTGCCCGGTCCGCCCGTCCTGTCCCGCGGGCGGATCACCGGGCGGGGCGGACCGTGATCCGCGCGCCGGGGCTCAGCTTCTCCAGCGACTCGGCGAGTTCGGCGCCGGCCGCCGCCAGTTCGCCCGCGGTCACCGGCGTGAGCGCCTCCAGCAGGAAGTACGCGTTCACCGACTCCTCCGTGAGCTGGGTGCGGACGCACTGGCGCCAGCTCCAGCGCCGGCAGGTGACACCTTCGTCGTCGCACCAGACAACTTCGCCGGGCTCCGGGTGCTCCACGGCCGGCTCGCCGCCGGCGACGGTGTGGAACGGCTCGTCGCCGGTGGCGCGTATCAGCCGTACCGGACCCGAGAGGTGATCGGTGTCCTCGCCGCCGACCGGCATCAGATGGGCGACGCTGACCGCGTTGTAGGCGTCGACGAGCAGGTTGATCCGGGGCAGTCCGCCCTCGGACAGGGCCCGCCTGGCGAGCGCCTCGCCGGAGTTGCGCGTACGGGACGGTTTGGCGCCGAAGGCGGTGAACGCGGCGCGCCACGCCGCCATGTGCGGGTCCTCGTGCGGGGCGCGGTCGTCGAGCCGGGCCGCGAGCCGGCGGGCAGCGTCGTCGAGCAGGGCGGAACTGTCGGCGTTGCTGGGGCCGTTCACCAGGTCGCGCGCCTCGATGAGGCAGTGGGCGTAACCGGGTACGAGGGTGGCCACCTCGTCGGACACGGTGAGGTTGAGGGGCATGGTCCGGGGTACCTCGGAGCTTTCTCGGTGCGGGTTCGCTGGGTTTGCGAGGTTCGTCGGGGACGGGGCTTCGGCGCGCGCTTCAGAGCGTCGCGGGTAGCGTCCTGTCCAGGTGCGGCCGGTCCCGGGCGGCTTTGAGTACCGTCAGGACGGCGGGATGTGGTGCAGCATAGAGTACTGGATAGCCCACTTCACTGCACTCCGGGCGGAGCGCGAAAGCCAGCCGCTCGACGCCGAGGGAGAACCGCGCGTCGACACCCGGTTTGTTGCCGCGCGGATCCTGCCGGGCCCAGCGCTCCTCGCCGGGCAGCCTGACGGCGACCAGGCCGTGGACGACACCGAGCCCCTGATAGCCACCGAGCCCCTGATAGCACAGGGCGGCCGGGAGGCCCCGGGCCCGCAGGAGCGCCGTGAGGGCGTGCGCCTTGGCGTAGCAGATGCCGGTGCGCTGTTCGAGGACGTCGGAGGCGCGCCAGGTGACGCGGAGGTCTCCGGAGTCCATGGAGTGCGGGATGGTGTCGCGGACGAAGACGAACGCCGCCTCGGCGTATGTATATGCGTCCGCGCCGACCGGGGCCAGGCGCGCGGCCGTCTCCCGTACGAGCGGATGCTCATGGTCGATGGCCTCATCGGCCCCTAGATAAGCGGACAGCTCGGGAACTTCCTGGATCAGCGGCATGTCCGGTGACCCTACCGAGGGCGGGCGAGCGGTTCCACTACTTTTCCGTCGTCCGGCATATGTATGCGAGGCGGGATCCCGGACGAGACGGGATCTAGGCGCTCTGGGCGGCCAGCTCTTCCTTGATCCCCTGGAGGAAGCCGTCGATGTCGTCCTCGGTGGTGTCGAAGGAGCACATCCAGCGCACGTCCCCCGGCGTGCCGTCCCAGTCGTAGAAGCGGAAGCGCCGCTGGAGCCGCAGCACCACGTCGTGGGACAGCCGCGCGAAGACCGCGTTGGCCTGGACGGGGTAGAGGATCTCCACGCCGTCGAGCGCCCGTACGCCTTCGGCGAGCCGCTGCGCCATCGCGTTGCTGTGGCGGGCGCTGCGCAGCCACAGATCGCCGGCGAGCAGCGCTTCGAGCTGCACGGACACGAACCGCATCTTCGAGGCGAGCTGCATGGAGAGCTTGCGCAGGTACTTCATCGCGTGCGCGGCCTCCGGGTCGAGGACCACGACCGCCTCGCCGAAGAGCATGCCGTTCTTCGTGCCGCCGAAGGACACGATGTCCACCCCGGCGGCGTTGGTGAACGTACGCATGGGTACGTCGAGGGACGCGGCGGCGTTCGCTATCCGCGCGCCGTCGAGGTGGACCTTCATGCCGCGCTCGTGGGCGTGGTCGCAGATGGCGCGGATCTCGCCGGGCGTGTAGAGCGTGCCCACCTCGGTGCTCTGGGTGATCGACACGACCTGGGGCCGCGCCCGGTGCTCGTCGTCCCAGCCGTACGCCTGGCGGTCGATCAGCTCGGGGGTGAGCTTGCCGTCCGGCGTCGCCACGGTCATCAGCTTGAGCCCGGCGACCTTCTCCGGCGCGCCGCACTCGTCGGTGTTGATGTGCGCGGACTCGGCACAGACCACCCCGCCCCAGCGGTCGGTGACCGCCTGGAGCGCGACGACGTTCGACCCGGTGCCGTTGAAGACCGGGAACGCCTGGGCCGTGGGGCCGAAGTGGCTGTGCATGATCCGCTGGAGGTGGTCGGTGTAGTCGTCCTCGCCGTAGGAGGTCTGGTGACCGCCGTTGGCGAGGGCGAGGGCGGCGAGGATCTCCGGGTGCGCCCCCGCGTAGTTGTCACTGGCGAAGCCGCGTGCGCCGGGGTCGTGGTGGCGGCGGGCGTCGGTCGGCCTCACGGCTCGGGAGTCAGCCACAGACGGGTTCCATTCACTTCCTGGGCGGGCCGGTCCCAGACCCCGGCGATGACCTCGGCCAGTTCCTTGGCGTCCGTGAAGCCCGCGAACTTCGCATTCGGGCGCTCGGCGCGCATCGCGTCGTGCACCAGTGCCTTGATCACCAGGATCGCAGCAGCGGCGCGCGGCCCTTCGTCGCCCCCCGCCTTGCGGAAGGAGTCGGCCAGCGCCAGGGTCCAGGCCTCGGCGGCGGCCTTGGAGGCCGCGTAGGCGGCGTTGCCCGCCGTGGGGGTGGTCGCTCCGGCGGCGCTGATCAGCAGGAAGCGGCCCCGGGCGCTGCGGAGCAGGCCGTCGTGGAAGGCGAGGGACGTGTGCTGGACCGTACGGATCAGCAACTTCTCCAGCAGGTCCCAGTCGGCCAGGTCGGTCCCGGGGAAGGTGGCGCTGCCGCTCCAGCCGCCGACGAGGTGGACGAGGCCGTCGATCCGGCCGAACTGGCTCTCCGTCTTCTCGGCCCACTCCCGGGTCGCCCCGAGGTCGAGCAGATCGACCGTGTCGCCGGTGACGGTGGCTGCGCCGTGCTCGTACCGCGCGGCGTCGACGACCTCGGCGAGGCGCGCCGCGTCGGCGTCCGAGC
>NZ_JTHL01000001.1:662427-681370 GCF_000818195.1 Streptomyces sp. 150FB
CGCAGCACGGTGGCCCGGCCGGCGGGGCCGGCCGCGCCCGCCACGGCGATGACCGCGCCGTCCAGCGGTCCGCCCGCCTTGTCGTTCCCGTTCATGCTCGCCGCCTTCTGCTCGGAAGAGTTCACGCGGCCACCCGCCCGGTGCCCGTACCGGAAGGGGTGGCGGTGGCGGTGATGCCCTTGGTGGAGGCGATCACGTTCTTCAGCTTCTTGGAGAGTGCCTCGTAGAACATGCTGAGCGGAAACTCGTCAGCGAGCACGTCGTCGACGAGCTTGCGCGGCGGCAGCGAGAGGTCCAGGGCGTCGGGGCCCTTGGCCCAGCGCGATCCCGGGTGCGGGGCGAGGTAGGACGAGACCAGGTCGTACGCGGCCAGCCAGTGGACCAGCTTCGGCCGGTCGATCCCGGCCCGGTAGAGGTCCTCGATCTCGCCGCAGAGCTGGTTGGTCACCTCGGGAGCCCGCTCCCAGTCGATGGTCAGGGTGCTGTCCCGCCAGCGCAGCACGTCGTGCTTGTGGAGGTAGGCGAAGAGCAGTTGGCCGCCGAGCCCGTCGTAGTTGCGCTCGCGCGCGCCGGTGACGGGGAAGCGGAACAGCCGGTCGAAGAGGATCGCGTACTGGACGTCGTGGCCCTGCGGGACACCGTCCGCCTCCAGCTTCACGGCCTCCCTGAACGCGGTCAGGTCGCAGCGCAGCTCCTCCAGGCCGTACATCCAGAACGGCTGCCGCTGCTTGATCATGAACGGGTCGAAGGGCAGGTCGCCATGGCTGTGGGTGCGGTCGTGGATCATGTCCCAGAGCACGAAGGCCTGGAGGCAGCGGTCCTGGTCGGCGACCATCTCGTGCGCGTCGTCGGGCAGTGACACCTTGAGGAGGTCCACGGCGGCCTCGGTGACCCGGCGGAAGCGGGCCGCCTCGCGGTCGCAGAAGATCCCGCCCCAACTGAACCGCTCGGGTGCCTCGCGTACCGCGATCGTCTCGGGGAAGAACACCGCCGAGTTGGTGTCGTAGCCGGAGGTGAAGTCCTCGAAGGTGATGCCGCAGAAGAGCGGGTTGTCGTAGCGGGTGCGTTCCAGCTCGGCGAGCCACTCGGGCCACACCATCCGGAGCACGACGGCTTCGAGGTTGCGGTCCGGGTTGCCGTTCTGGGTGTACATGGCGAAAACGGCCAGGTGCTGGAGGCCGTCGGCCCGCTGTGCGGCCGGCTGGAAGGCGAGCAGCGAGTCCAGGAAGTCGGGTACGCCGAAGCCGTCGTCACCCCATCGGCGGAGGTCGGTGACGAGCGCCTCGTGGTAGGCGGCGTCGTGCGGCAGGAGCGGGGAGAGCCGCTCCACTCCCGTCACGACCCGGGTCAGCGCCTCGTCGGCGGCGGCGCGTGAGGGCGCGTCCTCGGCGGCGAAGTCGATCGAGCCGTCCTTGGACTGCCAGGGCCTGATCGCCTCGACGGCATTCTTGAGCTCCGGCCAGGCCGGGTGATCCACCACCTTCTGGGCAGCAGATGTAGCGGCCATACCGTTGTCCTGCGCAAGAATTTCCGTCATGTCACTTCCTCCACGAGAGAAGAGCGTGTCGATCTGTTAAATAAGCGTATAGGCGCCTCGTCCTTCTGTACAAGCTGGGCAGGGGAAATTATCCTGCTACCTTCCATGATCACCGCAATTTTTACTGTCGTGCGCGCCCCTGTGCGTGGGGGCTTCCCAGGACGGGAGCGGCCATTAGGCTGCGCCCTGCCGCGTGGCTGAGGCATCACGCGCGAGCCGCCGTCGACGGAAGCGAGATGATCTTGACTTTCCTCACCATTGGTCACCGTGGAGTCATGGGTGTCGAACCCGAGAACACCCTCCGGTCCTTCCTGCGCGCCGAGCACGACGGCATGGACGCCATCGAGCTCGATCTGCATCTGAGCAAGGACGGCGCCCTCGTCGTGATGCACGACCTCGAAGTGGACCGCACGACCGACGGCACGGGCGCGATCGCCGATCTGAACCTCGCCGAGCTGCGCGAACTCGACGCGGGCCTGGGTGAGCGGATCCCGGTCTTCGAGGAGGTCCTCGACGCGGTGGGCTCGCCGATCCAGGCGGAGATCAAGGATGTGGCCGCGGCGCGCGCGCTGGCCGAGGTGATGCACGAGCGCGGGCTCGTCGGACGCGTCGAGGTGTCGTCGTTCCACGACGAGGCGGTCGCCGAGATCGCCCGGCTGGTGCCGGGCGTACGTACGGTCCTCATCGCCAGCCGCTGGGGCGGCGACATCGTGCAGCGCGCGAAGGCGGTGGGCGCGCACCGGCTGGCGCTGAGCATCCGCAGGCTGAGCCTGGAGGTCGTCGAGCAGGCGCGCAAGGAGGGGATCGGGATCAACGGCTGGGTGGTGAACACCCAGGAGCAGCTCCGGCTGGCGCGCGCGTTCGAGCTGGAGGCCGTGACCACCGACCTGCCGGAGATCCGGCGGATCGGGCGGTTCACGGCCTGACGTCCCCGGCCGGTTCAGCTCAGGGGCTTGACCAGCAGTTCGAACTCCAGGTCGGCGCGCCGGGGCAGGCCGAAGCGCTCGTCGCCGTACGGGAAGGGGTGCAGCTCTCCCGTACGGCGGTAGCCGCGCCGCTCGTACCAGGCGATCAGTTCCTCGCGTGCGGTGAGGACGGTCATCTGCATCTCGCGTACGCCCCAGGTCGCGCGGGCGAGGCGCTCGGCCTCCTCGATGACCTGCCGGCCGAGACCGCCGCCCTGCATTCCCGGGCGCACGGCGAACATGCCGAAGTAGGCCGCTTCGCCGCGGTGTTCGATATGGCAGCAGGAGACGAGAACACCGTCGCGCTCGGCTGTCAGCAGCCGGCCCGCCGGCGACTCGATGACTTCGAGGACGCCCTCCGGGTCGGTCCGCTGCCCGTCCAGGATGTCCGCCTCCGTGGTCCATCCCGTGCGGCTGCTGTCACCGCGGTAGGCCGACTCGACGAGCGCGACGAGCGCCTCGACGTCGGCCGCCGTGGCGTCCCGGTAGACGAGTTCGCCGGGTATCCGTGGGGCCGTGTCCATGCGCGGGTCTCCTTGTTCCGGGTCCGTGGTGCCGCCCCCGAGCGTAACGCCGGAGGGCGGCACCACGGACGGGGGTGTCAGGCTCCGGAGAGCGGTGCGAAGTGGGCGCTCACCGCGAGGTCGGCGGTGACCGTCAGGGTCACCTCGGCCTCCCGGGAGACCTCCTCGCCGTTCACGGTCCAGTTCACGAAGCGCTTCCCGGGCGCCGGGTGTGCCGACGCCGTCACCTCGCTGCCCTTCTCGTAGCGGCCCGGCTCGGACTCGTTGCCGGTGAGGCGCACCGTGCCCGAGCCCGGGGGTTCGGCGGTCGTGGTCACCGTCTGCTGGAGCATGTTGATGGCCATGATGTTGTACAGCTTCGCCGGGCCGCTGCTGGTCGCGCCGTTGTAGCGCAGCACGTTCACGGCGGTGACGGAGGTGGCGGCAGCGGCGGTACTGGCGTCCGAGGCGTCCACCTTCACCGTGAAGCCTCCGGCGCCGAGATTGTCGGTGCCGATGTTGAAGGCCCGTACGTCACCGGAGGACACCACGAGGCCGTCGTGGAATCCGTAGGCGAACGCGTCGAACACGGTGAGCCGCTTCGCGCCGGCGACCGTCACGATCCGCGCCTGCTCGCGCATCGGGCTGTCGATGACCTGCGGGAAGATGTCGCTCTCCAGCGCCCAGTTCGGCAGCGCGTAGCCAACCCTGCCGACGGCGTTGCCGTTGTTCAGCACGCCCTCGATCCGGCCGCCGTCGCTCCTGCCCACGCTGATGGCCCGGTGGAAGACCGCGCCGGCGAGCTTGCGTACGGTGAAGCCGTCGTTGCGGTGGGCGGCCATGTCGATGCCGTTCCACGCGTTGGGCAGGGCGAGGTCGAGTGCGTACGTTCCCGTGCCGTTGCCGCGCACGGCGTACGGGTAGGGCACCGGGCTGTTGTCCGGGTCCGCTGCCGGGTTGTTCTCCGGGTGGAAGATCCGCAGTCCGCGCACGCCCGCGTGGGCGCCGTCCAGGGTGACGAGGGCGGTGGCCGTGTCGGGGTGCGGGGTGTTCCTGCCCTCGTACGCCATCAGGACCGTGCCGTTGCTGGCGCCGTTGAGGTCGCGGTTCGGTACGGCGGACGAGCCGCGCAGCTCGACCCCGGCCGGCACCCTGAGGTGGCTGCTCACGCGGTACCAGCCGGCGGGCAGGTACACCGTGCCGCCGCCGTCCCTGCCCGCCGTGTCCAGGGCCCGCTGGATGCGGGCCGTGGCGTCGCGTTCCGGCATCGTCCCGTGCCCGGCCGGTGCGGAATAGGGCGCCCTGGTCACGTCGTACAGCGCGGCGCGCGCGGGTTTCGGCAGCGCCGACTGCTGGTAGCGCGGCACCGCTCCGGCCATCCGGTGCACGATGCCGGAGACCGGTCCCGCGGTGGTGGTGTCGGTCAGCTTCACGTACGCCGTCGAGGTGTTGCGTACGGCGGCCTCGCTGCCCTCCAGGGTGGAGGCGGCGAAGGACAGCCCCCAGCGGGTGTCGAAGCTGGTCGCCTCGACCGCCACACCGGTACGGCGGATGTCCGCCTGGAGGAAGCTGCCGGTGAACGCGGCGCGCTGGCCCTGGGTGATGTGGATGCCGGTCCGGTAGTCGGCCGCCCTGATGTTGTAGAACTGGTCCCACTCCAGGTCACCGAGGACGAAGCCGGTGCCGTTCGCGCGGGTCCAGGCGTCGAGCGCCGCGCGCTTCGGCGGGTGGTAGGCGGCCGGGGCCTTCGCCCAGTAGCCGTTGTCGAGGGTGATGTTCTCCCAGGTGCCGACGTCGGCGCCGTTGTAGGCGCGGAAGCCTTCGGAGAGGACGGTGCCCTTGATGTCGCGCAGGGTCGTCGACTCGTGGACCTGGCCCGCGCTCGGGGCGAGTCCCTGGTCGTTGGGCATGGTCGAAACGCCCACGCCCCGGTAGGAGTTGAGCATCGTGACATCGGCGACGGTCGCCATCATGTAGTTCTCGTTGCCGGACCACGCGTCGCCCGGTACCTCGAACGTCGAGTTGTACGGCACGGGATCGCTCGCGCTCTGGCGCGGGTAGTACGTGGTGACGCCCATGACGCCGGCGCTTCCGCCGATCCTGAACAGAACGGGTCCCTCCGCGCCCGGCGGCAGGTCGGCGGAGACGACCGTGCCGTAACTTCCCTTGCCCCGGTCGGGATCGCGCCGGTCGCCGCGCAGTGTGCAGAAGGAGTGGACCTCCAGGGTGTCGGTGACCCGGTAGGTGCCCCTGGGCATCCAGACGGTGCCGCCGCCCGCGTCGTAACAGTCGTACAGGGCTTGCTGGATGGCCTTGGTGGAGTCCTTGACGCCGGTCGGGTCGGCGCCGTGCTCGGTCACGTCGAAGTCGGCGACGACCGGTGACTCCACCGGGTGGACGGTCTTCACCAGGCGCGGCTCGGGCCGTACGACACGCTGGTCGCGGACCTCCAGCTCACCGACGGTGACGGTGTCGGCGCCCGCCGAATAACCGGTCGACGTGAGCCGGACGTAGCGCGCGTCCCGGCGGTCGAAGGGGGTGCGGACCGTCCGGTTGCCGGAGCCGCCGTTGTGGCCGACGGTGGTGAAGTGGGTTCCGTCGAGGGAGACTTGAACGGTGTAGTCGCGTGAGGCGGCCGAACCCCAGGCCACTTGGACCTCGTTGACCGCGAGGGCCTTGCCGAGGTCGGCGATGAGCCACTCCCCCGCGCCGCCGTCGCCGCTCGTCCAGCCGGATCCCGCGTCGCCGTCGGTGGCCCTGCCCGGCGATCCGCCGGGCGCCGTGCTGCTCGCCGTGACCTTCGCGCCGCGCGCGAGGTTGGTGTCGACGGCCCGGGAGCGGAACGAATTCAGGGCCTGGTCAAGGGTGTTCAGCGCCGCCTTGAGCTGCGCCTCGGTGGTGCCTTCGGTGTCCGCGGTGCGCCGCGCGGCGGCTATGGCCGAGGCAAGTGTGTCCTTCGCGCCGGGCGGGTACTGGCCGTCCCTTGCGCCCTCGCGCGCGGCGGTGTGGACCCGTGAGGCGTCGGCGATGAGCCTCTCCAGGCCCTCGGTGGGCTTGAGTTCGGCGGGGACGACGGTGATCCGTACGGCGGCGACCTTCAGCTCGACGGCCGAATCGGCGGTGTGGATACGGAAGTCGGCGCCGTTGGAACGGTTGGTCATCAGCGCGTCGTCGAGCGCGAAGGTGTGGGTCCGCCAGGTCCTGGTGTCGCCGTAGGTGAACACGTCCGACGGTTTGAACATGTCGCTGATCTGATCGCCCGGCGAGTCGTAGTGCAGACCGAAGCTGCCGCCGCCCTCGTCGAAGTAGTCGACACTGACGAGCACGGTGTCGGTGGTGTTGTAGAGGAACGTGTCGGCGACGTTCATGTAGAGGAAGCCGATACCGGGGGCGGGCGCCGTACGGTCGGTGCCCCAGTAGCCGCGCCCGGCGGCCTCACCGGTGACGAGCCCGGTCGAACCGTCGCCCGCCCGGGGGGTGATGCCGTCGGGGCTCGGTGTCGCGCCGAGTGTGACGGAGGCGCCGGGGGTGCCGACGCGTACCGCCGTCACGGTGATGTCCCTGGCGTCGGCGCCGTCCACGCCGTCGAGCCGCAGCGGCCCGGCGCCGGCGGCCGCGGTGCTGAGGTCGAAGGTGCTGGTCCGCCAGGTCCCGGTGCCGGTGAAGCCGGCCTGGAGGGGCGGCGCCCCGCCGGCCGGGCGGAGGGTCAGGAAGCCGGTGCCGGTGTCGCGGTAGGTGACGCTGAACGTCGCGGTGGCCGAGGTCAGCCGGGCGAGGTAGTCGGGGTCGAGCGTGAAGTCGAGGTGTCCCGTACCGGCGGCGGTGTCGGTCGCCCAGTACGTACGGCCGTCGAGTTCACCGGTGACCAGGCCCGCCGGGTCGTCGCCCGCGGTCGGGGTGACACCGAGGGTCCTGGGCGTGGGGCCGAGGTCGGCGCCGATGCCGTGCGGGTACATGTCGGGTCCGGCGGCGCGGGGCGCGGCCGTGGCCACGCCCGGCGCGAGGAGCGCCATGGTGAGCAGGGCGAGGAGCAGCAGCCGTAATCTCTCGGCGACAGATCTCTGGCGGGGCAGGGGCATGACGACCTCCGGGATCAGTGGCGTGCGCGAATCATGGGCGTGCAGGCTCGGTGAACCGTTGTGCGTCGTACAGCCGCGACGGCCGCTCCCCGTCCGGGCGTTGCCGGCCCGGACGGAGAACGGCCGTCGTTCAGTGCGGTGTTGTTCAGGTGGTGTCGCTCGAAGCGGTGTCGCGCAGGCTCAGCGGGGCGCGGCCACGTACTTCTGCACCCAGGACTGCGTGCTGTCCAGGTACGCGTTCTCGGCCGCCCCGCCGGTCTTGCCGTACGCCCCGTTGTACGTCTGGTACGGGAGGGTGGTGGGCGGGGTCGCGGTCGCGGGCTCGATCTGGCTGCCCTCGTGCCACTCGTTGAACGAGGTGATGCTCACCCAGGTGGGCGCCTTGCCGGCGTCACCGCTGGTGATGGTGTGCTGCCACACCTTGTCGTAGGTCGAGCCGTTGGCGCGGTCGACGGTGGGCGTGGTGTTGCCCGGTACAGCGCGGTCGTCGATGTAGCCGGGGCCGATCGACGGCGACCACACCAGGTTGTTCGCCCGGCAGAAGCGGTCGATGCCGCTCCAGTCGGGCAGCGAGGCCGCCGCGATGCCGTCGTAGGTGTACATGCCGCTGAAGTGGGCGGTCTTGGAGGTGTCGCCGGTCTGGGTGAGCACGATGCCGAGGCTCTTGACCGACTCGATCGCCGACCAGTCGGCGATCCGCAGACTCTCGAAGATGTAGAAGGCGTTGCGGTTGCCGTGGGCGGCGTCCCGGTAGTACGCCGGGTGGCTGCCGTACGTGGTGTTGATGTAGCGCACGTCGTCGGCGACCGAGGCCGCCGTGCGGTTGCTGTACGGCTCGATGTGGAAGGCGACCTTGATACCGGCGGCGTTCGCCGCGTCCATCACGGTCCGGACGAGCTTGTCCTCGTAACTGCCGCGCCCCCACCAGCTCGTGACGAGCACACCGGTGCCGGCCTGCCGCAGCCACGTCATGTGCTGGTTGACGGCGGTCTTGTCGCCGGAGTCGTACGCGCCGAGCTTCGGGTAGAAGTTGGACGATATGCCGTTCGGCGGGACGAGGTTGCCCTGGGGCCAGTGGCGGTAGGAGCCGTTGACCTTCGGCGAGCCGTACCACGGGTAGTAGAAGATGTGGACGTTCGTCGTCAGCGCTGCGGCGGCCGCGGCGGGCTGCGGCGCGGCCGAAGTCCCGGACGACGCCCAGGCGTTCGCGCCGAAAGCGGCGGCGGCGCCCGCCGCCGCCGTGCCGGCCAGGAAGGTTCTGCGGGTGGTGCTGCTTCTGCGGTGGGGGGTTGGCATCAGCTATCTCCTTGGGATCTCTTCATCGAGGGCAGGAGGGCCGGGGCGCCAGGTGTGCTTCGGTACGAAACCCAGCAGCCTGGCACACGCGCTGGAGTCGAACAGCGCGGTGTGGCCGGGGAGTTCCGCGAAAGCGGGCACGCCCGGATGGTGCTCTTCCAGCAGCGCCGCGGTGGACAGCGGGGACGAGGTGTCCCGTGCGGCGACGTTGAGGATATGGCATCCGCTCAGCTCGGTCTCCAGGGCCAGGCGTACGGCTTCGGCCGCGTCCCTGGTGTCCAGCCAGCCCCACAGGTCCATCCGGCCCGAGGCCGGATCCTTGCGTACCTGGTCGAGCTGGAGGGCGAGACGGTCGTCGGTGCCGGTGAAGGGGAAGCGCATGCAGACGAAGTCGGTGCCGTAGCGCCGGTGCGCCGAGCGGGCGGCCTCCTCCAGGACGACCTTCGAGAGGCCGTAGGGGTCCTGGACGAGCAGGGGGTGTTCCTCGTCCACCGGTACGTAGCGCGGTGACTGCGGCACCGGGGACCAGGCGAGCCCAAGGGCCGAGAGGCTGGACGCGGCCACCACGCGCCCTACGCCGGCCCGGCCCGCCTCGTCGAACACCCGGTGAGCGGTCAGGCAGTTGGTGGCGAACAGCGCGCTGTCGTCGTCGGAGTTGGGGTGCGGGATCGCGCCCAGATGGACGACGGCCTCGGCGCCTTCCATGGCGGCGCGCACCAGCTCGCGGTCCTGGAGATCGCCGGTGTGGACCCGCTCGAAGCGAGGGTCGTCGACGGGGACGAGGTCGGTGGCGACGACCTGGTGCCCGCCCGCGAACAGTTCGTCCGTGACATGGCGCCCGATATGGCCTGCGGCGCCGGTGACGAGGACCCGCATCAGCCCTTCACCGCCCCGACCAGGCCGTTGACGAAGTACCGCTGGAGACTGAGGAAAAGGATGATCACCGGGATGACCACGATCAGTGCGCCTGCCATCAGATTGTTGTAGTGGGGAACGTTCTCCGAGGAGAGGGTCTGGAGACCCAGCGGAAGGGTGAACGTGGACTGGTCGTTGAGCGAGACCCTGGTGAGCAGGAACTCGTTCCAGGTCGGTATCGCCGTCAGCAGCGCCACCGTGATCAACGCCGGTCTGGCCAGGGGCAGATACACCCCGGCGAAGATGCGCAGCTCGCTCGCCCCGTCGACCCGGGCGGAGTCGCGCAGCTCGGTGGGGACGGCCAGGAAGGCGCCGGTCATCAGCAGGATCGACAGGGGTGCGCCGCCGTTGACGAAGGGCAGCACCAGGCCGAAGTGGGTGCCGAGAATGCCCATCTTGTTCTCGAGGAGCACGATCGGCAGCATCACCGTGATGCCGGGGACGAACAGCAGCGAGACGAACAGCTTCTGGAGGAAGCCCCGGCCGGGGAAGCGCAGGACGGCGAAGGCGTAGCCGGCCGCCGCGTAGATCACCAGCGTCAGCACCACGGTGTAGAGCGTGACCAGCAGGCTGTTCAGGAAGAAGTCGAAGAAGTGCAGCTTGTTCCAGGTGTCGATGAACGTGTCGAGCGTCGGGTGCTGCGGGATCAGGTGTCCGCCGCGTACGACTTCGACCTGGTCCTTGAAGGCCGCCGAGATCATCCACAGGAACGGGTAGACGCTCACGAGGCCGTAGAGGGCGAGCAGCACACCGACGACGGTACGTGCGACGAGGCGCGCGGTGCGGATCCTGCCCGCGCCCGGCGCGCCGCCGTCCGGGGCCCCGGTCTTCGGTGTGCCGGGGACCGCTTTGAGGGAAATCGATGTCATGTCTTGCTCCGCAGCGCTCGCAGATTGACCAGGGCGAGGATGACGGCGACGGCGAAGAGAAGCCAGCCGAGCGCACTCGAGAGCCCCAGGGTGGGCGCGAGGTTCTTGAGGAACGCGAGACGGTACGCCTCCAGGCCCAGGACGTTGGTGTGGTCGCCGGGCCCTCCGTTCGTCATCACCAGGAAGGTCTGGAAGCCCTGGAGCGCCTCGCGCAGGTTGAGCAGCACGACGATGGCCGTGATCGGCCGCAGCAGCGGCCACACCACGGAGCCGTTGGTGCGCCACCATCCGGCCCCGTCCAGCTTGGCGGCCTCCAGGACGCTGCTGTCGATGCCTTGCAGTCCCGTCAGGTAGAGCAGCATGGAGACGGGTACGGAGCTCCACACCGTGACGACGATCAGGGTGGGCAGGGCGGTGTGCGGGTTGCCGAGCCAGCCCTGCGGCTGCGCGAGGGAGCCGAGCCCGAGGCCGTCGAGCAGGAAGTTGATCGCGCCGTCCGGCTGGAGGATGTACTGCCAGGCGAAGAAGACGGCGACGCCGCTCGTCACGTACGGCAGGAAGTAGACGGAGCGCAGCACCGACTGGAACCGCTTGACCTGGTTGAGCAGGATGGCGAGCGGGAAGGCGGCGGCGACCGTCAGGGCGGGTACGGCGATCATGACCCAGAGGGTGTTGAGCGCCGCGTGCCGTACGCGCGGGGCGTAGATCGGGTCGCTCCACAGCAGTGCCTCGTAGTTGTGGAGGCCGACCCAGGTCCAGTTGGGGGTGAAGCCGTTCCAGGTCGCGAAGCTGAGGGCGAAGCCGTATCCGACGGTGTACAGGCCCATGACGCAGAACAGGACCACGGCCGGGCCGACGAACATGTATCCGGTGAGAACTTCGTACACGCGCGCCCGCTTGCGCGGGGAGATGCGGGACTTGCCGGGGCTCCCGCCGGGGAGCGGGGCGTCCGCGCCACCGCTCCCCGCCGGACCCGGCACGGCCGCCTGTCGGGGGGCGGTGGTCACTGCTTCGCCGCCGCCCAGTAGGAGAGGCTGAGCTTACGGAGCTTGTCCGCGGTCGACTGGACCGACTGCTGCTTCAGCGGGGTGAGGTCGGCGAGGATGGCGCCGGCGTCGTCCTGCTCGTAGCCCGGCGGGCGGAACTCGATCTTCGGGCTGGGCTCGTACGTGTTCTCGGGGGTTCCCTTGAAGCTCTGGACGAGCGCGTTCAGTGTCGGGCCGAGCACCGTCGCCGATTCGGCGCCGAGTTCGGTCGCCGGCACGTCCGAGGAGTCCTTCGCGAACTGCGCGGCGATCTTCGGGTCGGACAGGAACTCCATCCACTTCTTCGCGTTCTCCGGCTGCTTGCTGGTCGCCGCGACGCTGACGCTGGTCAGGGCGAGCGGACCGAGCGCGCGCTTCGGGATGGCGCCGTCCTTCGGCGAGGGCAGTCCGAAGGCGAGGACGTCGTCGGGGTTCATCCCGTTCTGCTTCAGGAACGCGAGGGTGAAGGTGCCGCCGATGTCGAACGCCGACTTGCCCTGGGCGAAGGCCTGGTCCCCCTCGTCGATGGTGAGGGACTGGGTGCCCGGCATCCAGTACGGCGTGAGCTGGTTGTACTGGGTGAGGACCTTGATCCCGGCGGGTGAGCCGAAGTCGGCTGCCGGGTCCTTCTTGAACAGCGACTCGTAGCCCTGCTTGCCGAGCTGGCTGAACGCGAGCGGCTGGAGGACCCAGGTGAGGCCGGTGGCCTGGACCTTGAGGCCGAGGGAGAGCCCGCCGGTCTTCGGGTTCTTGCCGGTGGTCTTCTTCAGGTCGGCGAGGAACTCCTCCCAGTTGGCGGGAGTCTTGTTGATACCCGCGTCGGCCAGCATCTTCTTGTTGGCGAAGACGATGCCGAAGGTACCGACGGTCAGGGGCACGCTGTAGCGGGCGCCCTGCTTGATGCCGTGGTCCTTGGCGACCTGCGGGATCGAGTTCTTGTACCGCTCGGCGGTGACCAGGCCCGAGTCCTGTACGGGCTGCTGGATACGGCCCGCCCAGTCGCCCTTGAAGTCGGCGCTGATGTCGGACACGATCCCGGCGGCCCCGAAGACCCGGTCCTCGCCGTCGGAGTGCACTTCGAGCACATCAGGCAGGTCGCCGGTCTTCGCCGCGCTCTGCACCTTGGTGGTGTACGCGTCGTCCGGCGTGTACGTGTCGATCTTGACCGTGATGCCCGTCTGCTTCTTGAAGGCGGCAGCCGCGGTCCGCAGAGCGGCCGCATGGGACTGCTTGAAGGTCCACATCTCCAGCGACTTGGAGTCGCTGCCCGATGTGGACGATCCCCCGCAGGCGGACAGGGTGGTGAGAGAAAGCGCGGTGGCCCCCGCAACCACCGCGAGCCGGACATTCCGCGAGAAAGCTATACGCATGGCCCCTACCTAAGGCTCAACCGTTCAGATGACCGAATGGCGTTGGAGTGACTGAACTTATGGTCGTGGTGATATAGCGTCAAGACGCACGGCCAGAATCGTGCTGACCGGCTTGCCGAGGGGCGCCGGTGCGGGAAGCGGAGGTTCCGTGGAATCGGTGACAGCAACACCACGCGGGCGCAAGCCCGAAGAGGTCAAGTCCGCCGCCCGGGCGCTGGAGGTGCTCGAACTGCTCGGCGCCGAGGGCGCGAGGCTCTCGCTCGCCGAGATGGCCGCCGCGATGTCCGTGCCCAAGAGCAGCCTGCACGCGATCCTGCGCACCATGGAGGCCAGGCACTGGGTCGACCTCGACCCGGCGGGCGCCCGTTACAGCCTCGGCCTCAAGGCCCTGCTGACGGGCACCGCCTACCTGGAGGGCGACGATGTCGTGAGCCTCGCCGGGCCGGTGCTCGACGCGCTCGCCGAAGAGACCGGCGAGTCGGTCCACCTGGGCAGGCTCGACGGTACGGACGTCGTCTACCTGGCCAAACGCGAGTCCCGGCACGCATTGCGGATGTACTCGGCGGTGGGCCGCCGGCTGCCGGCGCACGCCACGGCGCTGGGCAAGGCGATGCTGTCCCAGTACGACGCGGCCGAGGTCCGGATGCGGCTCAACTGGCCGCTGGAGCGGCTGACCCCGGACACCGTCACCGAGCCGGACGAACTGCTGGAGCAGCTCGCCGGCGCCAGGCTGCGCGGGTGGGCGTGCGACGACGGGGAGAACTCCGTGGACATCAAGTGTGTGGCCGTGGCGCTCGGTACGGGACAGGGCGGCGGCGACGCGATCAGTTGCTCGGCCCCCAAGTCCCGGATGGACGACGCCCGTACGGAGGAGGTGGCCGGCGCCGTCACCGAGGCGGCGCACTCGTTGCGTACGCTCCTGAAACGTCTCGGCCAGCACTGATGCCGTTGTACCGCCATTTGGTAAAGTCATTGACAAATTGAAGGCCCGCTCCCTACGTTCGAGTAGCAGTACAACATTCTGCTATCTGTACGCTGGAGTTCGCATGGCTCAGCCTGATGCCCGCTCCGAGGTTCTCGCCCCAGCCCCCTGGGTCGAGGAGCGCGGCGCCAAGATCCGCATCACGGCCGTACGCACGTTCCTGACGGCCCCGCACGGCTGTCCTCATCTCGTGGTCCGCGTCGAGACCAACGAACCGGGACTGTACGGCCTCGGATGCGCGAGCGATCCGCAACGCACACTCGCGGTGCGTTCGGTCCTCGACGACTACCTGGCCCCGATGCTCGTCGGGCGCGATCCCGACGACATCGACGACATCCACCGTCTGATGCTCAACAGCGCCTACTGGCGCGGAGGTTCCCTCACCGGCAACGCCCTCGGCGGGGTCGACGTGGCGCTCTGGGACCTCAAGGCCAAACGCCTCGGCGCCCCGCTGTACTCGCTCTTCGGCGGCCGGGTACGTACCCGCGCCGACGCCTACACCCATGTCGACGGCGCCGACGCCGCCGAGATCGCCGACAAGGTGGTGGCCGCCACCGAGCGCGGCTACCGGCATGTGCGTATCCAGGCCGCCGTCCCCGGCTCGGACACCTACGGGACCCGGGCCGTGGACCCCGCGGGCGCCCGCGCGCTGCGGGCCCGCTCCGTACCGTGGGACTCGGCCGCCTACCTCAAGACCGTGCCCGGCATCCTCACCGAGGTGCGGGAGCGCGTCGGTGACGAGGTGGAACTGCTCCACGACGTCCACGAGCGGCTCGATCCGCGCCAGGCACGGGACTTCCTGCGCAGGATCGAGGGCGCGGGCCTCTACTTCGTCGAGGACCTGCTCGCTCCCGAGGACGCCTCGCACTTCGCCGGGCTGCGGGCGAACTCGTCCGTACCGCTCGCCGTCGGCGAACTCTTCAGCGACATCGGCCAGTTCCTGCCGCTGCTCGAAGGCCCCTCGATCGACTTCGCCCGGATCCGCGTCCCCACCCTGGGCGGCCTCACACCGGCCAGGAAGCTGGCCGCCTACTGCGAGCTGCGCGGCGTACGGCTCGCACCGCACGGCCCGGCCGACGTCAGCCCGGTCGCCCAGGCGGCCACCCTCGCCATGGACATCAGCAGCCACGCCTTCGGTGTCCAGGAGGCGGCCGTCTTCAAGCCGCCCGTCCACGAGGTGTTCCCCGGCACGATCACCGCGACCGACGGCGGCCTCGCGCCGCATGAGACACCCGGGCTCGGCGTCGACTTCGACGAGGCCGCCGCCCGCCGTTACCCCGTGCCCGAGCCTCTGGAGCACGACCGCTGGGCCCTGCTGCGCAACACCGATGGGAGCGTGCAACGACCGTGACATCCGACAACCGACGGGCACTCGTCGTCCGTGGCGGCTGGGCGGGGCACGAGCCCGTGAAGATCACGGACCTCTTCCTGCCCTTCCTGCGCGAACACGGCTTCGACGTCCAGACCTCCGACACCCTCGACGTCTACACCGACGCGGCGCTGCTCGCCGCCACCGATCTGGTGGTGCAGTGCTGGACCATGGGCGAGATCACCAAGGAGCAGAGCGCCGGACTCTCCGCCGCCGTCCACGCCGGTACCGGCCTGGCCGGCTGGCACGGCGGGATCGTCGACTCCTTCCGGGGCGATGTGAACTACACCCTGCTCACCGGGGGCCAGTTCCTGATGCACCCGGACGGCTTCTCGGACCACACCGTCTCGGTCGTCGGGGAGCGCGCCGGGCACCCGGTGATCGCCGGACTCTCCGACTTCCAGGTCCACACCGAGAAGTACTGGATGGCGACCGACCCGTACATCGACACCCTGGCGACCGTCGAGTTCGAGCCGGACGAGGAGCGGCCGGTGCCGGTCACCGTCCCCGCCGTCTGGACCAGGAGCGTCGGTGCGGGACGGGTCTTCGTCTCCGCCATCGGCCACAAGCCGGACGACTTCGACGTGCCCGAGGTCCGGACGCTCACCGAGAGGGGGCTGCTGTGGGCGAGCCGCTGAGGATCGGCATGGTCGGCGCCGGCAAGATCAGCGGCGCCTACCTCAACACCTTCGAACGGCTGGAGAACGTACGGCTCACCGCCGTCACCGATCTCGACCCGAGCCGCGCCAAGGCCGCCGCCGACCGCGTTCCCGGTGCCCAGGTCGTGGGTTCGGTGGCCGACCTGGTCGTACGGTCCGACGTCGACGCCGTACTGAACCTGACCATCCCCGCGGTGCACGCCGAGGTGGCGCGGGTCGCCCTCGCCGTCGGCAAGCACGTGTACGGGGAGAAGCCGCTCACCGCCACCCGTGAGGACGCCGACCTGCTGCTCGCCGCCGCCGAGGCGGACGGGCTGCGGATCGGCTGCGCGCCGGACACCGTGCTGGGCACCGGCGTGCAGACCGCCCGCAAGGCCGTCGACGACGGGCTGATCGGCACCCCGGTCGCCGCGACGGCCTTCATGACCACGGCGGGACACGAACGCTGGCACCCGGATCCGGAGTTCTACTACCGGCCGGGCGGCGGACCGCTGCTCGACATGGGCCCGTACTACATCTCGGCGCTCATCCACCTGCTCGGTCCGGTCGTCAAGGTCACCGGCGCCTCGTCCCGGCCGCGCGCCGAGCGGGTGATCGGCAGCGGCCCCCGGGCAGGGCAGCGGTTCGACGTCGATGTCGAGACCCATGTCACCGGCGTCCTGCAACACGCCAGCGGCGCGCTCACCACACTGGTGATGAGCTTCGACATCCACGCGGCGCGGCTGCCGCGCATCGAGGTGCACGGCACCGAGGGATCCCTCTCCGTCCCCGACCCGAACAACTTCGACGGGGACGTCGAACTGCACCGGGCGGCCGGTGAGGGGTGGGAGACCCTGCCGGTGTCGGCCGGCTATGTCGGGGCGGGGCGCGGCACCGGCCTCTCCGACATGGCGGCCGCGATCGAGGAGGACCGCCCGCACCGGGCGTCGGCCGAGGTCGCCCGCCATGTGCTCGACACCATGCTGACCCTGCTCGACTCGGCGCAGGCGGGCAGGACGCTGTACCTCAACACGAGCTGCGCCAGGCCGGATCCGGTGACGCGCTAACCGTCGCACCGGCGCACGCGAATAAAGCGGATACGGGGACAGGCGGATACGGGGATACGGCGGGGAGGCCAGTGGCCTCCCCGCCGTTCTTTGTTTCCACTTTGTCAGGCAACTTCTTTTCCAACGACTTCACTCGTCGGACATTTATTTACCTGACAATTCACTGACCTGGCCCTTTCACCTGGAAGAAGAAGGGATCGGCACAGACGTTGACTTGATAACACTCTTGGTTTTACATGGCGGTTACCGCCTGGACAGGAAAGGGCCGCCCCATGCATGACCGCAGGAAGTCCTCAGAGGCGCGGATTGCCCATTTCCTCGCCGGCCGTCTGCGTCCCGCGCTGTACACGGCGCGGCTCCCCCTGGAGATCGGCGCCTGGCACCTCCCGGGCGAACCGGTCTCCGCCGGGGTGGCGCTGCGCGCGCCGTACACGCCCTTCGTGGTCGGGGACGCCTGGGGCGGCCCCTGGTCCACCACCTGGTTCCAGGTGCACGGCACCGTTCCTGAGCGCTGGGCGGGCAAGCGCGTCGAGGCGGTCTTCGACCTCGGCTTCGGGCCCGGTCCCGGCGGCGCCGAGGGACTCGTGCACGACCAGCACGGCACTCCCCTCCAGGGGCTGCACCGGGACAACAGGGCGGTGACGGTGGCGGCTTCGGCGAGCGGCGGCGAATCCGTCCGGCTGCTCGTCGAGGCGGCGGCGAACCCGCCCATCGACCCGGCCTCGGGTACGGGCAGTCACTACGGCGACCCGCTCACCGCGGGCGACGAGCCGCTCCACCGGCTGTCGCGCGCCGATCTCGCCGTACGCGACGAGAACATCTGGCAGTTGATCCACGACATCGACGTCCTCGACGGTCTGATGCGCGCCCTGCCGGACGAACTCCCCCGCAGGCACGAGATCTTGCGGGCCCTGGAGCGCGCGGTCGACGCCGTCGACCCACGTGACATCCCCGGAACGGCGGCGCTCGCCCGCGAGATCCTCGCCCCGGCCCTGGCCCGGCGTGCCCACGAGTCCGCGCACACCGTCGCCGCCGTCGGCCACGCCCCGGCCGGCTCGGCGTGGCTCGGGCCGGAGCGGGAGACCGTACGCAGGACGGCGCGCTCCTTCAGCAGCATGACCGCGCTCGCCGACGAGTATCCGGAGCTGGCCTTCGCCGCGTCCTGCGCGCAGCGGTACGCCTGGACGAAGGACCACCACCCGCATGTGTTCGAGCGGGTGCGCAAGGCGGTCGCAGACGGCAACTGGGCCCCGGTCGGCGGGATGTGGGTGGAGCCGGACGGCAACCTGTCCGGCGGGGAGGCGCTGGTGCGGCACTTCCTCTACGGCCGGCGCTTCTACCGCGAGGAGTTGGGGACCGACACCGACGGTGTGTGGCTGCCCGGTTCGGCGATGATGTCGGCGGCCTTCCCGCAGTTGGCCACGCTCGCGGGGGCCTGCTGGTTCCTCGGCCGTACCGCTCCGGCCGAGAGCGAAGCCCCGCCGCATCCCCATCACACCTTCTGGTGGGAGGGCCTCGACGGGACCCGGCTGTTCAGCCACTTCCCGCCCGCCTCCGAGCACGGTTCGGCGCTGACCGGGCCCGAACTGGGCGACGCCGTGGGCGCGTTCAGCGACAAGGGCGTCTCAACTCGTTCGCTGATGCCTTTCGGCCATGCCGACGGCGGCGGCCCCACCCGCGAGATGCTGGAGCGCGCCCGCCGCCTCGCCGATCTCGAAGGCTCGCCGAGGGTGGATGTCGGCCATCCGTCCCAGTTCTTCCGCGAAGCGGCCGAGGAGGCCGCCGAGGAGTGCGAAACGGGCGTGTGGCGAGGCGAGTTGTCCCCGATGGACCACCAGGGCACGTACACCGGCCAGGCCCGCACCAAGCGCGGCAACCGGCGCGGCGAATCACTGCTGCGCGAGGCGGAGCTGTGGTCGGCCACGGCCGCGGTGCGGGACGGCATCCCGTACCCGTACGAGGAGTTGGAGACGCTCTGGAAGAAGGTCCTGCTCCACCAGAGCCACGACATCCTCCCCGGCACCTCGATCGCCTGGGTCCACCAGGAGGCGGAGCAGACCTACCGGGAGGTCCACCGGCGGCTGGAGAATCTGGTCCGGCGCGCGGTCGGCTCGCCCGACACGGGCGCCGGCTCCGGTGTGTCGGTCTTCAACGCGGGGCCCCTGCCGCGCCTGGAAGTGATCGTCCTCGACGAGGGGCGCCCCGCCGTCGGCGGCCAGTCGCTGTCGGACGGCCGCGTGGCTGTCCTGGCCCAGGCGCCCGCGCTGGGAGCGGGCTCCGCGCCGCTGCCGCCCGGCTCCGCCGCGCCGGTGACCGTCGGCCCTGCGG
>NZ_JTHL01000001.1:681733-684773 GCF_000818195.1 Streptomyces sp. 150FB
CGGCCATGTCCTGGACAACGGACTGCTGCGGATCCATGTCGACGGCGCCGGACTCGTCCGTTCGGCGGTGGACCTGGCCACCGGGCGCGACGCCATCGCACCGGGCGCCGCCGGCAATCTGCTGCAACTGCACCGCGACGACCCGCCGCGCTGGAGCGCCCGCGACCTGGACACCCGTCGCGGCGACACCCACCGGGACCTCGACAGCGCCGTCCGCGTGGACGTCACCGAGCGGGGTCCGCTGCTGGCGGCGGTCCTGGTGGAGCGGACCACCGGCCGGTCCACGATCACCCAGCGGCTGATCCTCACGGCGGGGAGCCGGGTCCTGGCCGTCGAGACCGACGTCGACTGGCGGGAGCGCGACACCCTCCTCAAGGCGGCCTGGGCGCTGGACGTGCACGCCGAACACAGCACCGGCGAGATCCAGTTCGGCCATGTCGAGCGGCCCACGCACGAGAACACCGCCCGGGAGGCGGCCATGCGCGAGATGTGGGCGCACCGCTGGATCCATGTCGGGGAACACGGCTGGGGCGTCGCACTGGCCGGCGACTCCACGTACGGCTACGACGTCTCGCGTCGTACGCGCGCGGACGCCGGGACCACCACGACCGTACGGCTCTCGCTGCTGCGCGCGGCGCACAGCCCCGATCCGCACGCCGACCGGGGCGAGCACCACTTCCGGCACACCGTGCGCCCGGGCGCCGGCATCGGCGAGGCGATCGGCGAGGGCTATGCGCTCAACCTGCCGCTGCGCCCCGGGGCCCCTGCTCCCGCAGGGGCGCCGCTGGTCGCCGTCGACCATCCGGATGTGGTGGTGGAGGCGGTGAAGCTGGCCGACGACCGCTCGGGGGATGTGGTCGTACGGCTCTACGAGTCGCGCGGCGGCCGGGCCCGTACGCGGCTCACCGCCGGATTCACGGTCACCGGCGCCTGCGAGACCGACCTGCTGGAGGAGACGCTCGCCGTCCGTCCGCACAGCGGGGACGCGGTCGCGCTGACGCTGCGGCCGTTCCAGATCCTCACCATCCGGCTGGCCCGGGGCGGCGGCACGGCGGACAGCGGTACACCCGGCAGCCGTACAGCAGGCAGCCGCGCAACGAGCAGCCGCACGGCCCGGGCGGGAGATGTCCGTGGCTGAGACCCGCCAGGTCGTCCGCCCCGAAGCGGTAAGGCCCGACCTCCGGCCGCCCGGCGACCGGACACCGTCCGAGCCGCTGCGCCCCGAACACCGGGCGCTGCTGCGCCGCTGGGCCGACGAGAGCGGCCCGCTCGCGACGCGCGCGAACGTCGTACTGCTCGCCGCCGAGGGACTGCGTGACGCCGAGATCTCCCGGCGGCTCGGGGTCTCACGGCAGACCGTCGGCACCTGGCGGCAGCGCTGGACGAGCGGAGGCATCGAGGGCCTCGGGCACCGCCCGCGCACCGGCAGACCCGCCACCGTCGACGAGGCCGAGGTGGTCGCCCGT
This sequence comes from Streptomyces sp. 150FB, assembly GCF_000818195.1. Lineage (GTDB taxonomy): Bacteria > Actinomycetota > Actinomycetes > Streptomycetales > Streptomycetaceae > Streptomyces. Next base: position 683,200 of record NZ_JTHL01000001.1, read on the forward strand.
ACGCTGCTGGCGCCCGGCGGCAGCGGCGCTTCCCGCGCCGTCGCCAGGGAGTTGGGCCTCTCGCACGCCACCGTCGCCGGCATCCGGCGGCGCTGGCGGCTCACCCCCGACGACGCGCCTGGCCTCCACGTACCGACGCGGCCCCCGCTGCCCGGCTCCGACGTGTGGGTGATGGGGCTGTACGTCGATCCGCTGCGCGCCGTGCTGCTGGCGGGCACCCGGCAGGAGCCGAGCGCCCCGACGCGACAGGCACGGTGATCGGGCCCGACGTGCTCGCCGGGCTCGACCGCTCCATGGACGCCGTGGCGGCCTCGACCGCCCGCCCGGGTGACGGCGCGGAACCCGCACTCGGCCTCGCCGCCTATCTGGCCGGTGCGAGCAGCGGGCATCCGGATCTGGACCTGCACGCGATCACCCTCTGGGACACGGCGGTCCTTCCCGCGTCGGCGGCGACAGTCGATGGACGGGTGACGCACCATCAACTTCCGGCCAAGTCCAGTTGGCGCGCGTTCCTCCGGGCGATGATCGCGTTGGACTCCACCAGCCACCCCGAGTCCTCACGCCGGGTCTACCTCGATCTCGCCGCCGAGCTGGAGCGTTACGCGGCGGCGCGCCCGGAGGCACCGCGCGCCACCGCCGTACGCTGGCTGCGCGAGACCGTGGCCGGTCATCTCGGTACCGGCCGGCCCGCCGACGGCACGGCGCGGCACCAGTCGTGGAGCGGCGTCAACCAGATCGACCTCGGCTCGTTCAACGAGTGCGTGGTCATCGAGACCGTACGGCTGTCCGGCACGATCACCCGGGGCGAGATCGCCCATCACACCGGGCTCACCCAGCAGTCGGTGTCGCGGATCGCCCGCTCGCTGCTGGACCGGGGGATCCTCATCGAGGACGCCCAGCGCCGCGCCACCTCGGGCAAGCCGCGCACGCCCGTACGGCTGTCGGGCACCGCGGCGCACGCGCTCGGCATCCACATCGACCCCGAGGTACTGACCGCCGTGGTCATCGACCTCGATGGCGCGATCGTCTGCACCCGTACCCGGTCCGTCAGCGCCGACATCAATCCGGCGGAGTTCGTGGAGCGGGTCGCCTCGCTGGGGCGCGAGACGCTGGCCGAGGCGCGCGGCGCGGTGCGGGAGGACGGCTTTCTGGGGATCGGCGTGGCGGTGCCAGGACCGGTCGACATCGCCTCGGGCACGGTCCTCGGACCGCCCCTGATGTCGGCGTGGGGTGATCTTCCGCTGCTGTATCTGCTCAAGGACCACTTCCCGTGCCCGGTCATCATGGAGAAGGACTCCACTGCGGCGGCTGCCGGCGAGCGGTGGATCGGCCGGGACCGCAGGGCGAGGGACTTCGCGTATCTGTATCTCGGTACGGGGGTCGGCACGGGTCTCTATCTCAACGGCGACATCTACCGGGGGATCAGCTCCAACGCCGGTGAGTTCGGGCAGCTCTGCGCGGTCGCGCTGGGGCGCTGGGACGCGGACGGGCGGCCCGAGATCCTGCCCGAGTGCAATCCGCCGGTGTCCGTGCCCGATCTCGCGGCGCGCGGCGGGATGCGGCTGCCGCCGTCC
>NZ_JTHL01000001.1:685385-687192 GCF_000818195.1 Streptomyces sp. 150FB
TGACCCGGCGGCCCGCACTCACACATCGGCTGTACTGGTTGTGCCCGGGGTCATGTCCCGCGTCAGACGCGGGGCTTGGTCGGGCGGGTCGCCGTCAGGGCGAGCTGTCCCTTGAGCATGCGGCCGCCGTCGGAGGTGAGCCGCAGATAGTAGTCCGACGAGCAGGAGGTGCCGTCCTCGTCGAGGGCGAAGATGCCGGACCCGGCCGGGACGTCCGCTCCCGTCTCGGCGGTCTTGGCGATCTGGTTGCCCTCGTTGAACTCGTCGAACATGGAGATGTAGAAGCCCTGGACCTTGATGCCGACGAGGTTGTAGAACTGCCGCCACATCAGATCGCCGTGGGCGCGCGCCCGCGACTGGAGGTCGCCCGGGATGACGCACGGCTGGTAGTCGATACCGTGCGCCGCGCAGTCCGCCAGGTCCGGGGTGTTGAGGTCGCGGAGGAACTGGTCGGCCTGGGAGACGTTGCTGATCCGTCCCACCATCCACGGCGAGATCATGTTGAACGCGTGGTAGACGTCGGAGAACCCCGGGCGTGAATCGTCCGTACCGGCACGCCAGTGCGTCGGCACACCCCCGATGACGTAACAGCCCTGGCTCTTGAACCAGTTGACGACGTCGAGACACGCGGCGGCCTGGAAGTCCCGGCCCGGGTCGCTGAAGCCGAAGCCCCAGATGCAGACGACGGGCTTGCCGTTCTGCTTGGCGTACGCGCCCGAGGACGTGTACGCCTTCATCTTCGACGTCCAGTCGTCCTTGATCTGCTGCTGCATGGACGTCCAGCCGGAGACGTCGTACATGATGTAGAACTTCCGGCCGTACGTCTCCGCCGACTGACGGACCTTCGCCGCCATCGCGTCACGGGTGGGGCCTTCGCCTCCGACCGGGTTGAAGCGCTGGAGAGCGGCCGTGTCGCAGTTGTTCTCGCGCATCCAGCGGAAATGCGTGTCGACCGTCTGCTGGTCCCACGACGAGAACAGCGCCGCCTGCTGGCCGTTGCCGAGATTCCCGTAGGCCGTGGGGTAGCTACGGGTGTACTCCTTCATGTCCGGCCACGAAGCGATGGTCGTATTGCTCGGCGACGGCGGCTGGCCGCCGTTCTGACTCCAGTGCCACCAGCTATTGATGGGGGCGCCGTCGCCCTTGCAGGCGAACCAGCCCTGATAGCCGACAGTGATCTTGCCGACCACATCGCCCACGGGGCTCGCGGCAGGAGCCGCGTCGGTGCGGCGTCGCGGCTCGGTGGCGCCGGCCTGGGCCGCTGCGGTGATGCCGCCGATACCGGCTGTGGCCGCCAGCGCCGAAGCGATGACGGTCCGTCGAGACATACTCACGGAGGATTTCCTCCCACTAGTTATCTGCCAGAAACGCGCAAAGTCCTCGGGAATGGGGGGATGTACTGGCGGCGGCAGCCCGCCTGGCTCCCAAGGGCACGCGTCTGAAAGGTAGTCGGGGCGCACGACCACCACAAGCCCGGTGACCTCACGCATTCGCCTGGGAAATCCGCCTCTGTCAGCCGAATTTCTTTACACTTTCCTTTTCCGGCGGAATGTGAATTACTGACGGCGGGCCCGGACATCGGCGCGTGTACCCCCGGTGCGCTCCCCGCGTGACCCCCTGCGCTCGTATGCGCACCTGTGTCGTCGGGCATGATTTTCCCGACATGACGGCCTGACGGGGAGGTACGCGGTGCACGGACCGGCGACGGCCGGCTGGCTGCTCGTGGCGCTCTGCGCGGCGGCCGGGGGCTACTGCCTGCTGCGGGTGCGCGGCAGCGACGGCGGCGAGCGGCGCGGCACGGCGGGCG
>NZ_JTHL01000001.1:687520-697773 GCF_000818195.1 Streptomyces sp. 150FB
GGCGGGGGCCGGGGCGGGTGGGGGTCTCGCGGTGTCCTGGGGCGACCGGCCGGAGCTGGCGCCGGCGTGCCGGCTGTCCATGGGCATAGCCATGCTGGCGATGCTCCTGACGCTCTGACCTGAAACGTGGCGTGGGTCACATGCCTCGCAAGTCCGTACCCCTGACAAGGGGGACCCTCATAGTCTGGTGACCATGACGGTCTCCTTGGCGCTGCTGCTGCTCGGTGTGCTGGCCGCTGTCGTGGCACCGCGGCTGATGTCACGCGCCGAGTGGCCCGAGCTGGAGCCCGTGGTGGCCCTGTGGGTGTGGCAGTGCGTGGTGGCCGCCGTACTCCTGAGTTTCGCGCTGTCCATGATCTTCAGCGCCGCCGCTGCCTGGGGTGCGGTCCGGGGGCATGTCTTCGCCCCGGCGCCGCAGGGCGTGATGGAGGCGTACGCACTGGGGGCGCACCGGCCGTGGTCGGCCGTGATCGCCGTGGTTCTGGCGAGCGGCGGGCTGTGGACGGCGGCGATGCTCAGCCGTGAGATCCACCGGGCACGCAGGCGGCGCAGGCAGGGCCGTAAGGACCTGCTGGTCCGCTCCCCCGTCCTGCCGGGCGAGGAGCCGGGCGGCGCGCCGCTGGTCGTGCTGGAGGCGGAGCGCCCCGACGCCTGGTGGCTGCCGGGCACCGCGCCGCAGCTCGTGATCACGACGGCCGCGCTGCGCCGCTTGAAGGGCCGTCAGCTCGACGCCGTACTCGCCCATGAGCAGGGTCACGCGCGCGCCAGGCACGACTGGCTGCGGCACTGCTCGGGGGCGCTGGCGAACGGCTTCCCGCAGGTTCCGGTGTTCGCCGCGTTCCGCGACGAGATGCACCGGCTCGTCGAGTTGGCCGCCGACGACGTGGCGTCGCGGCGCTTCGGCCGGCGGACGATCGCGCTGGCCCTGGTCGAACTGAACGAGGACCGCGGTGTCTTCGGCCCCGGCACCACCCCGGACGCGCAGGTCCCGCAGCGGGTGAACCGGCTGCTGTCGTCCGTCCCCCGGCTCACGGCGGGCCGCAGGCTGCGCCTGACGGCGGCGGCGGCGCTCGTACCGGTCATTCCGCTGATCATCGCCTTCGGTCCTGGACTGCGCGCACTCGGATAGCCCAAGCCCCGGAGCGCATGGGCGTTCGAATGTCCGGGCGCGTCGGCTGCTCGGCGGGCGTCCTGGCGTCCCGCCCGATCGCCACGTACGCGCGTCCGGCCTTGTCCGGGAAGCGCGGATCGGTTAAGGATCAGGCGCATGACGTTCAAGGCTGTGCTCTTCGATTTCTCCGGAACTCTCTTCCGCATCGAATCAGCGGGATCCTGGCTACAAGCAGTGCTCGACGAGGCGGGCATCAGCGTGCCGCCCGACGAGGTACGGCGGAGGGCGATGGGGCTCGCCGTCGCGGGCGCGCTGCCCGGCGGTCCCACCCCGCAGCAGGTGCCGCCGGAACTGGCCGAGGCCTGGGCCACCCGCGACGAGAGCGCCGCGATGCACCGCGCCGCTTACACCGGTCTCGCCCGGCAGGTGCCGCTGCCCTCCCCCGAGTTGTACGACGCGCTCTACGACCGCCACAAGACGCCCGACGCCTGGCGCCCGTACGCCGACACCGCCGAGGTGCTCGGCTCGCTGCGGCGCGGCGGAATCGGCATCGCCGTGGTGAGCAACATCGGCTGGGACCTGCGGCCGGTCTTCCGTGCCTACGGCCTCGACGCCCTGGTGGACGCGTATGTGCTGTCGTACGAGCACGGCGTCCAGAAACCGGACGTACGGCTCTTCCGCGCCGCCTGCGAGGAACTGGGCCAGGATCCGCACGACGTGCTGATGGTGGGCGACGACCGCACGGCCGACGGCGGCGCAGCCGACCTCGGCTGCTCGGTGCACTTCGTGCGGCACCTGCCGGTGGAGGAGCGGCCCGCCGGGCTGCGCCCCGTACTCGCCCTGGCCGGCCAGGGCCTGCCCGCCTGAGAATCCGAGCCCCACGCGATCGGCGGGGCACGGTGTCCTACGTAGGACACCGTGCCCCGCCGGCGTCGCACCCGGGCACTCGCGTACCCCCGTACCCCCGGGCAGGACAGACGCCGGCCTTGGACGATCCCCCGCGTCGCCCAAAGCCGACCGTACCCCTGCTGACCAGGCCCGGAAGACCTCGTCACGGAGCACGCCGAGTATACTGGCTGAGAGCCAGTCAACGCCAGGAGTCAAGCATGTCCCCCCGAAGCCCGTCGGTCAACGAAGAACTTCGCAGGCGTTCCCGGGAGCGGCTTCTGCAGGCGACGGTGGAGCTGGTGGCCGAGCGCGGGTACGCGGCCACGACGCTGGCGGACATCGCCGACCGGGCGGGATCGGCCCGCGGGCTCGTCTCGTACTACTTCCCGGGGAAGCGCCAGCTCCTCCAGTCGGCCGTGCACCGGCTGATGCACATGAGGCTGGAGGAGGGCCTGCTGCGTGAGCCGCGCACGGAGGACGGGCGACAACTGCTGGCGCGGGCGATCGACGCCATCCTCGGACTCGCCGTGACCGATCCGGTGGTCATGCGCACGCACATGGCGGGCGTGCTCCAGGCCGAGGGGTTCGTGCAGTGCCCGGAGCAGCAGAAGCTCGGCACGATGCTGCGCGAGACGATCGCGAGCTACGGATCAACGGATGTCGAGGCCGACTACCCGCTGCTGCGCGCCCTGATGATGGGCGCGGTCTTCGGCATCCTGATGCCGGGGGCGCCGATGCCGATGCCCCGGCTGCGGGCCGAGTTGTTCAGGCGCTACGGCCTGGACTGGGAGTTCGGTGTTCCGCCGGGCGGCGAGCCGCCCGGCGGAACAGATCAGGACAGCATGCTTCAGTGAGAGAAGTCCCTGAAGTAGTCGGGCTGCGTCTGGACGTTGAGCTCGTCCATGCGCACCCGCTTCGCCGGGTCGGTCCTGCGGTCGTCGAGCTTCAGCACGTCGAAGCCCTTGGCGATGTCGTTCGAGTAGATGTAGCCGTTGTAGTAGTACGCCGACCAGGAACCGCCGGTCGTCATCTTGTCGGTCGAGATCGGACCGCGCTCGAAGTACGCGATCTCCTTCGGCTTGGTGGAGTTGGTGAAGTCCCACACCGAGATGCCGCCCTGGTACCAGGCCTGGACCATGATGTCGCGGCCCTTGACCGGGATCAGCGAACCGTTGTGCGCGACACAGTTCTCGGTCGACGCCTGGTAGCGCGGGATCTTGTAGTAGGCGCGGAAGACCAGCTTGCGGTGGTCGCCCTTGCCGACGATGTCGTAGATGCCGTCCGCACCGCGGTTGGGGCCGATCTCCGCGTTGCAGGTGGCCGCGCCGCCGCCGCCGAGCTCGTCGGTGAAGACGACCTTGTCGGCGTCCTGGTTGAACGTCGCCGAGTGCCAGAACGCGAAGTTGACGTTGTCCTGGACCCGGGAGATCACCTTGGGGCGCTCCGGGTTCTTGATGTCGAACAGGATGCCGTCACCCATGCAGGCACCGGCGGCCAGGTCCTTGGAGGGCAGCACGGTGATGTCGTGGCAGCCGGTGGTCGCCGAGACGCCCGGGTTGGTGGGCGAGCCCGGGTTGCCGCCGTCCGGGAAGAGCACCGGGAAGTTCACCAGTGCGGCCTTCTGCGGAGCCTTGCGCGGCACCTTGATGATGGAGATTCCGTCGTGCGGCGGCTGGCAGTCGGGGAAGGTCGCGCTCGGCGAGTACGACGAGACGTAGATGTAGACGTCCTTGCGCTCCGGGACCAGCGTGTGCGTGTGCGAGCCGCATGAGGTCTCCACCGCGGCCACGTACTTCGGGTTGCGCTTGTCGCTGATGTCGAAGATCTTCATGCCCTCCCAGGAGGACTTCTCCGTCGCGGGCTGCGAGGCGCTGTTGCAGGAGTTGTCGCTGCGCGAGGAGTCGGTCGACAGGAAGAGCAGGTCACCGGAGACGGTGATGTCGTTCTGCGAACCGGGACACAGCACCTGGGCGACGGTCTTGGGGGCCTTCGGGTTGCTCAGGTCGAAGATCCGGAAGCCGCTGTAGTTGCCTGCGAAGGCGTACTTGCCCTGGAACGTCAGGTCCGAGTTGAGGTCGGTGAGCGCGTCCTTGGGGACGTTGGCCAGGTGCGTGATGTTGGAGCTGTGGACGATTTCGTCCACGCCCGGTATCTCACCCTGCTTGACGGCGGCAGCGGCGTCGGCGGCCTGGGCGGCGGATATCTCCTGCCGCGCGGGGGCGTCACCGGGATCGGGGGTGGCGACGGCGGGTCCGGCTGCCAGCAGCGTGGCGAAGAGCCCGGCGGCGGCCGCGACCACTGCCAGGCGTCTGCGCCGCACGCGGATGGGGTGCAACGAGGTCACTGCGTCCTCCCTTGATGTCCGTCCGGGGATCGGACAGTTCACGGATCACGGCAGTATGGTCCTCATCATGTACATCCCAACAGATGGCAACAGAGACGTAATGAAAGTTTTCCCCAGGTCACCAGTGGAAGCGTGTTAAGACAGTCCTCAATCCACCATGTTCCGCAGGAGGTCGCTGTGTTGATCCGCCGCAGGAGTCCGCGTGCCCGGAGGTCCCTCGTCGCGACGGCGGCCCTGGCCGGCGTACTCGCCCTGGGAGCCTGCGACTCGGCGGGCGGGAGTACGGCGAAGACGGCCAAGACGGCGGCCGGCGGGGTGTCGAGCGTGGTGGCACCGGGCAAGCCGGGCGAACCGGCGAAGACGCTCTCCGCCGAGGAGGCCCTGAAGGCGGCCCCCGACAACACCCCCAACTCGGCTGATTTCACCTATGCGCAGATGATGATCGTGCACCACGGTCAGGCGCTGGAGATGACCCGGCTGGTCCCGGACCGGGCCGGTTCGAAGCCCGTGAAGCTGCTCGCCGAGCGCATCGCGGCCGCACAGGGGCCCGAGATCGGGGCAATGGAAGGGTGGCTGAAAAGCAATGGCGGAGCAAAGGAACAGCAAGGCCACAATCACGCCCTGATGCCGGGCATGGCGACGGCCGGCCAGCTCGCCCAACTGCGGGCGGCGAAGGGGAAAGCGTTCGACGAACTCTTTCTGAAGCTGATGATCACGCACCATCAGGGCGCGATCACGATGGCCACGGAGGCGCTCTCGGAGGGCAACAACGGCCTGATCGAGGAGATGGCGAACGACGTCATCGCGCAGCAGACCAGCGAGATGAGCCGGATGCGCGCGATGTAGGGCTGAGCCGGCGGGGCAGGTCGGCGGGGCGGATCAGCGGCGGTGGTGGCGGGGGGTCAGGTGGCCCTCGTCCCGGGCCGCCGCGATCAGTCTGAGTGACTTGCGGCGGCTGAGTCCGGTGGCGGCCATCACCGCGAGTACGGGGTCCCGCCCTTCCCGCTGGGCGGCGCGGTAGACCTCGGCGGCGCCGCGCCGGCCCTCCGCGCCCCTGGGGGTGGCCTGGCGGGCGCGGCGCCTGCCGGAGGGCGCGGGCTCCGTACCCGTACCCGGGGCCTCGGCGCCGCTGCCGCTGCCGTCGCCGTCGCCGTCGTCGATCCGGACACCGGCGTCTCCCCCGGTCTCCGCCTGCTCGGTGACCGCATCCCCCACGGGCTCGGCCTGCGCGACCTGAACCGGCTGAGCGACCTGATCGACCGGCGCGACCCGGTCAGCCACGTCGTCGTCCACCAGCAGCACCGGCCGCCCGGTGACCACCTGGCACGCGTCCTGGAGCGGCGCTCTGATCACCCCGGCCAGCGCGGCGAAGCCGTCGAGCGCCAGCGGCGGATCGGCCTGCGCGTCCTCGATGGCGATCCGGCCGTCGCTGACCACCGCGAGTACGTCGAGCCTGGCTCCGTCGGCGAAGGTCAGCCGGACGTCGAGCCACGGCGGCCGGATCTCGCACCGCTCCGCACCGTCAAGACCGTCCCCCGGGCCGGTGACGGTGCCGTACCCCTGCACCTCCCACATGGGCCACGCCTGGGCGGCGGGCTCATCGGGATTCTGAGCGGAGATCAGTTTATGTTCCGACACATTCACAACTTAATAAGGCAAATCTGCCCCTACGGCCGGGGCGCGCGCGCCGGGGCCGCACGGCACCCTGTCGGCGCATTCAGCGATCGTCGAGCCGCGCAGCCTGCGCGGTCGCCGCGCCCAGGATGCCGTCGAGCAGACCGGGGAACAGGGCGTTCAGGTCGTCCACGCGCAGCCCGTTCATCTTGGCCGTCCCCCGGTAGATCTGCCGGATCACCCCGCTCTCCCGCAGCACCCGGTAGTGGTGGGTGGTGGTCGACTTCGTCACAGGGAGATCGGTGTACGAGCAGCTCACCTCCTGCCCGGCGAGCGCGAGATCGCGCACGACGCGCAGCCTCAGCGGATCGGCGAGCGCGTGCAGGACGTCCTCCAGCCGGATCTCGTCCCGCAGCGGGTGCGCCAACTGGCGGGGAGGCGGGTCGGGGATCACTGCGGCCACTGCGGCTCCACTTCATCGAGGAGTCTCCATTGTACGAGGGTTATCGTAGTTTGACATCCGCCGTACTACGACGCGTACCGTACGACTCAGAGTCCGGCACCCCGCACGGGAGGCGCCGGACCTACCGTCCCGTTCTGAATTGGAGTCCGCCGTGAGCGCACTGTTCGAGCCGTACACCCTGCGGTCGCTGACCATTCCCAACCGGGTCTGGATGGCGTCGATGTGCCAGTACTCCGCTGACGCGACAGGGCCGGACGCCGGTGCCCCGACGGACTGGCACTTCGCGCATCTCGCCGCTCGCGCCACCGGCGGTACGGGTCTGATCCTCACCGAGGCGACAGCCGTCAGCCCCGAGGGCCGGATCAGCCCCTACGACCTCGGCATCTGGAACGACACCCAGGTCGAGGCCTTCCGGCGCATCACCGGCTTCCTCGCCACGCAGGGCACGGTCTCGGGCATCCAGCTCGCTCACGCGGGACGCAAGGCCAGCACCGACCGGCCGTGGAACGGCGGCGGCCCGGTCGGCCCCGAGAACGACGGCTGGGAGGTCGTGGGCCCGAGCCCGGTGCCGTTCGCCGAGGGGCACCTGGTGCCCGCCGAGCTGTCGGTGGACGGGATCAAGGAGATCGTCGAGCAGTTCGCCGCCGCCGCGCGGCGCGCGCTGGACGCCGGTTTCCAGGTCGCCGAGATCCATGGCGCCCACGGCTACCTGGTGGGCCAGTTCCTCTCGCCGCACAGCAACCACCGTGACGACGAGTACGGCGGCTCGTACGAGAACCGTGTGCGGTTCGCCCTTGAGGTCGTCGACGCCGTGCGCGCCGTCTGGCCCGACGACCTGCCCGTCTTCTTCCGGATCTCCGCCACCGACTGGCTCGACGAGGGCGGCTGGACCGCCGACGAGACCGTGCGCCTCGCCGATGAGCTGCTGGCGCACGGCGTCGACCTGCTCGACGTGTCCTCCGGCGGGAACGCGGCCGGGGTACGCATCCCCCTGCGCCCCGGCTACCAGGTTCCCTTCGCCGCCCGCGTCAAGGCCGAGACGGCGCTGCCCGTCGCCGCCGTCGGCCTGATCACCGAGCCCGACCAGGCGGAGAAGATCCTCGCGAACGGCGAGGCCGACGCCGTCCTGCTCGCCCGTGAGCTGCTGCGTAACCCGTCCTGGGCCCGGCAGGCCGCCGCCCGGCTCGGCGGCACCGTGCACACCCCGCCGCAGTACCTGCGCGCCGTCTGAGCGCCCTGAACGGGCGCACCGCCCGGTGACCGGATCGCACTCCGGTCACCGGATCACGTCGTCACGTTGTTGCCCTCGTCACACCTCGTCAGCGGGCCCGGGCCGCCGTCAGCGTATGGCTCCCGGCCCCGAGGCCGGTGACCGTGAGGTGGTCCCCGTCCCTGGTGACGCCGGGCACCGTCGCCCGGTGGCCGTCCCACAGCGTCCGGTGGCCCGCCCGTACCGTCACCCGCCCGTCGCTCGCCGGCAGCGGAACCGCCACCGTCCCGCTCGTGCCGCGCGGGGCCCGCACCGTCAGGCTGAAGGTGCCGCCCTGGTTGGTCCATCGGACGTCCAGCGGCCCGTGCGGCGTGGGAAGCCGGCCCTGCGCCCAGGCGACAGGACCAGGGTGCGGGCGTACCTCCCAGCTCGCATAGCCCGGCGCGGTCGGCCGCGCGCCGAGCAACTGGTGGGTCAGGGCGGGCAGTACGCCGGTGGACCAGCCGTGCGCCATGCTCGTGTAGGCGTCCTCGTACAGCGAACCGTTCGGGCCGATCCCCTCCCAGTTGGTGATGCCCGGGTCGTGGCTGTCCATCCAGCCGTAGGTCCGCCGGATCTGGTCCAGCGCCGAGTCGGCGCGGCCGGTCTCGAAGCGGGCCACGATCTCCGGGTACGAGGTGAAGGCGTAGACCCGCTGCGACGCCCCGCCGAAGATGGTGTCGTTGTCCATGAACGCGTTGCCGTACCGCAGCCGGGTCGTCGCGTCGAGGTGGGCGAGGGCGGAAGCGGCGCGTTCGCTGTCGGCGACGCCCGCCGTGATGGCGATGGCGTTGCCGTCCTGCGCGTGCCGTACGGGTCCGGTGCCGGAGTCCAGATACGCGCCGGCCGCCGCATCCCACAGATGGGTGTTGACCGCCTTGGCGACGTCGTCGGCGCGCGCGGACCAGCGGTCCGCGTCCGCGCCGTGGCCCAGGAACCGGGCGATCGCGGCGGCGTCGCGCAGCGCCTGCACATAGTTGGCGTTGTAGTACGTGATCCGGCCGGTGCGGTCGAGGAACGCGTAGTCGCCGTATCCGCCGGTGTCGGCCAGGCCCTTGCTCAGCAGTCCCGCGTCGTCGGTGACGCTCGGGTACCAGGTGTCGAGCACCTTCAGCAACTGCGGGTAGTAGCCGGTCGCGTAGGCCCGGTCGCCGGTGTAGAGCACGTAGTCCCAACTGCACGTCACCCACCAGAGCGGGTAGTCGAACAGCGGGAGTGTGTAGTTGTTGATGGAGGCCGGGGGTATCCATCCGTCGGCGCGCTGGTGCTCGGCGAGATCCGCGAGCACGTTACGGGCGGCTTCCGCCGCGTCGTCATGGGTGAGGTAGAGGGTGCGGGCGGACACCGCGAGGTCGCCCACGTACGGGTCGCGGTCCCGTTTGGCGCCGTCCTGGAGCACCAGTTGGCCCTCCAGCGTCGCACTCCACGCGTCGCGCGGGTCGACGTCGTCCTGCCGGAAGGTGTCGGTGACCAGCTCGTTGGTGTAGGCGGCGCCGTACCAGTAGCGGTTCAGGTCGTCGTCGGAGCAGAGGAACCAGCCACGGAAGGTGTCCGGGGTGCCGAGGTAGGCGGTGAATTCGAGGGAGACCGCGTCGATCGAGACGGTGCCCCAGGGCTGGGCCGCCGGCGCGTCCGACGCCAGGGCGTCCAGGGTGATCTTCACGTAGCGGAAGCCGTGCAGGCCGTCGGCGTACACCTGGTCCCCGGCCTGGAAGCCCTTCACGTCCTTCCAGTCGGCGCCGCCCGCGGGTACGGCGAACTGGTCGGTGCCCCTGCTCGTACCGTCGCTCTGGTCGTTACGGGTGAAGTCGGAGCGGTCGGTGAGGAATTGCCGTGTCTCCGAGAACGCGAGCCGCACGCCCGGCCGGTTGTCCGACGCCGAGGTGAAGCGGACACGCGGAAAACCCACAACGACCTTGCCGAAGTCCACCGTCACGCTCGGGGCCTCGACGGGCTCCACCGGCTGCGGCCAGACCTCGTTGACCCGGGTGAAGGTGCCGGCGGGGGTCTCCTGGTCGGCGGTCACGGTGATCCGGACCTTGTCGGTGGAGACGGGCGTGTCGAAGGGGACGGCGCGCTGGACCGCGCTGTTGCCGGTGACACTCGCCGCGCTTCGCCACGCGCCGTCCTGCCAGGTGTCGACGGTGAAGTCGACAGGTACGCCGTCGCTGTTGGAGATCAGTGTGAGCCCCGGCAGGGTGGCGGCGGCGGGCAGGGTGATGGTGAGGGTGTCGGGGTACGCGGCGAGTGTGTCGTCGTTCCAGAAGGTGTCCGGGTCCCCGTCGACGGCGTTCGACGCGACGTACGTACGCGGCTTGCCGTCGTTGCCGTTGTTGCCGGCGTGTGCGGACGACGCCTCGGCGGTCGTGCCCTCCGGCCAGCGCGGCGCTGCCGTGGACTGGGGGCGGCGCAGGACGGTGACGGGGCCGCCCGGTTGGAGCAGCGCGTCGGGGCGCGTCACGTCGCCCGTGCTGCCGGTGGTTCTGACCGGGCGTACGGTACGGCTCGCCGGCGCCTGTACGTAGCGGTGCCAGGCGTCGGCGCCCGGTGACCCGCCGGGGCCCGGCGCGGCGTCGGCCGCGGC
>NZ_JTHL01000001.1:697810-701653 GCF_000818195.1 Streptomyces sp. 150FB
CGGGGCCGGCCCCGAGGAGCGAGAGCCCGGTCGCGGACAGTGCCACGGATCCCAGACCCGCTGCCACCACGGCCCGCCGGTTCGGCCCGGACCCTTCGCTACCACTGATCGGCATGGTGCTTCCTTTCGTCGCCCAACGGCAGTGTTGTGCTCGGTACGTGGTGGCTGATCAGCGGCCGAGGTCCACGGTGAAGTGCCAGCGGCCGGAACCGACGGTGTAACCGGCCCGGTCCTGGCCCGTGTTGCCGCCGCCCGGCAGCAGTACAGCGCCCTTCGGGGCCCGGGCACTCCCGCTGCCGTGGCCGAACAGCGGCACACCCACGGTCGCCGTGGAGTTGACCGGGACGGTGACAGTCAGGTCGAACCGGTCGCTCGTCCTGGTCCAGGAGCTGGCAACGGTCCCCCGCACGGTGTCGATCGAGGCCGACACCTGGCCGAGGCCCTCCGGCACCTGCGGAACGACGGCAACTGTGCGGTATCCGGGCCCAGTTGGTTCGATGCCGCCCAGCCGGGTGTAGAGGGAGGCGTTGATGCCCGCGAACATCGCGTGGTCGTGGGTCTCCATGGCCGAGCTGTAGAGCCACTGTTCCCAGGAACTCGTCGCGCCGTGGCCGATCTCGTAGCCGAAGCCCGGGTAGCTCTTCTGGTCCAGGACCGTCATCGCGACATCGGTACGGCCCACCCGGGACAGGGCGTCCATCAGATAGCGGGTGCCGAAGATCCCGGTGTCCAGGTGGCCGTCGTCCTTGTGGAGAATCGTGTCGACGAGCTGCTCACCCACCGCCGCGACGTTCTCGGCCGGCACCATCCCGAAGGCCAGCGGGAGCACACTCGTCACCTGGCGGCCGTCCCCGTAGGTGTCGCCCGCCGCGTCGAGGAAGCGCGCGTTGAACGCCTGGGCGATGTCTGCGGCCAACTCCCGGTAGTGGTCCGCCTCTTCGGAGTGACCCAGCGCCTCTGCCGACCTGGAGACATCGAGGGCCTGGAGGTACGACAGGGCGGTGTTGACCACCGACACCTCGCTGGTGCAGTCCCCGGCGTCGGGGCCGCCCATGCCGCCGTTCGCGCCTGGCCCGTGGTCCGGCGGGCACCAGTCGCCGAAGCCGTGGTTCTCCGGCCAGATGTGACCGGGCACGTCACGGGCGTTGGTGTCGGCGAACGTCTTCATCGCGGGGTAGGCGGCCGCGAGGGTCGCCCGGTCGCCGTACTGCTCGTAGAGCGTCCACGCCAGGCTGATCTGGTCGCCGCCCATGTCGGGCTGCTGCGCGTTGGCCGCGTCGTTCGGCAAGGCGGTGCCCGGCGGCATGTCCTGGAGGTAGTTGGCGTAGAAGCCGTCCATGCCGAACTCCCGTGTGGACGCGTCGTGATAGGCCTGCACGTCCATGCCGGGAGGGGTCCGCTCGTCGCGCACCGGGTTGTCGGTGGGAGTGCTCATCGAGTTGTTCAGCAGGCTCCACCGGTTGTTCCGCCAGATCTGGTTCAGCAGCGGGTCGGAGGAGCTGAAGTCACCGGTGGACGCGACGTCCGCGTGGACCACACGGGCGTCGAGCATCCCGGCGGCCGGGCCCGCCGGGTAGCCGGTGACTTCGACGTAGCGGAACCCGTGGTAGACGAAGCGTGGTTCGTAGGTCTCCGTCGCGCCGGTGCCCGCGAGGGTGTACGTGTCGGTGGACGCGGCGTCCCTGTTCGTGGCCGTGTCGAGCATCCCGTCCTGGCCCAACTCCTCGGCCGTGCGCATCCGGACGCGGGTGCCGGCGGGTCCCTCGACGCGCAGGCGCGGCCATCCCGCGATGTTCTGCCCGAAGTCGTAGACGCGGACGCCGGGCCGGGGTTCGGTGACCTTGACGGCGCGCAGCGTGTCCGTCACCCGCATCGGCGGCATGGTGTCGGCCACGAGCTTGCCCGCCGGGGCGGCAACGGTCCGTACGGGCTTCCAGGCGGAGTCGTCGAAACCGGCTCTGTCCCAGTTGTGCTGTTCGAGCCGGGCGTCGTAACTCTCGCCGTCGTAGAGGTCGTTGGCGGTGATAGCGCCCGTCGACCAGGTCCAGGTGCCGTCCGTGGTGATGTTCCGGTGCGAGCCGTCGGTATAGGTGACCTCGATCAGCATGGCGGCCTGCTTGGGGCCCAGCCAGCGGAAGCCGTACGGGCTGAACTTCTCCCCGTAGCCGTTCCCGAGCCACATCCCGACCGCGTTGGAACCCCGCCGGAGGCTCCCGGTGATGTCGTACGTGGTGTACAGCGCGCACCGGTCGTACGGGGTGGACGCCGGGGTCAGGACCCGGTCGCCGGCCTTCTCGCCGTTGAGACGCATCTCGTAGAAGCCGAGGCCGTACACGTAGGCGCGGGCCCGCGCGACCGGCTTGTCGAGGGTGAAGGTGTGCCGCAGCATCGGCGCGTCGGGTTCGCCGCTGAGCAGGGTGGGATCGCCTTTCGGCGCGAGTTGTCCGTCGTCGATCGCCGTGTCGGGGAAGTGCGGGTCGGGCGAGGTGGAGAAGTCGTCGGAGAACAGGGCCGTTCCGTCGAGGCCGCGCACCACGACATTGTCGTAGCGGGCGTCCTCGGCGACGTTCCCGCTGGTGGAGGTGCGGAAGCCGAGCGTGCCGCCGGTGTGGGCGGTGTCCGTACGGGAGTCGACCTGCTGCCCGTCGATCCAGGTGGTGATCGTGGCGCCGTCGGCCTTGATCTTCATGTGGTGGGGTTTCGCCGCGTCCGCCGGGGCGATCACCTGGCTGAGGTCGACCTCACCGAGGGTGGTGAAGACCCCGCCGGCCCGCACATGGGGGCGCAGTGTGACCTTCCCCGGTGTGGTCACCGTATTGACCTGCCACATGTAGTAGTTGGAGGCGTCCTCGGCGCGGAACAGCACACTCGCCGCACCGGCTTCGACGGTGAAGTCGGTGTCCAGGGTGAAGTCCGACCAGGAGGTGTCAGCCCCGGTGTCGGGGCTGATCCATTGGGCGCCCTTCCAGTCCGCGGTGGTCAGCAGGCCCGTCTCCCACCAGGAGGGGGAACTCCAGGCGGAGGGGTTCCCGTGGGCGTTCCAGACCCGCACCGTCCAGTAGTAGCGGTGCGAGGAGGTCAACGCCGGTCCGCCGTAAGGGACTCCGGTGGACTCGGCTGAGGCGGTCCTGCCGCTGTCCCAGACGCTCGCGTGCTTGACGTCCGTGTCCTTGAGGTCCGGGTCCGTGACGTCCGCGTCCTTCAGCCGGTCCGCGCTGTCGGCGACCCGTAGCTGATACGCGCTCTGCCGGTCACCGCTGACCGGCGAACGCAGCTTCCAACTGAGGGCCGGACGCGTGTTGTCGGTGCCGAGAGGCCGCGTCGTGTTGTCGGTACGGAGGTCGCTCACGGAGATCCGCGCGGTCGCCGCCTGGGCGGCGGCGAGGGGCCCGGACGGGAGTCCCGCCAGGGAGAAAGTGACAACGAGAGCCGCCACAACGGCCCAGTACGGTGTTGTCCCCCGGTGGTGACGGAACATCAGACCTCAATCAGCCGCAGTCCGGGCGCGCGAAGACTGGAGGGCAGCCTTCCGCCGTGGATTGAAACGTTTTTCAGGCTCCCCTCTCCGCCGCGCGCCGTCAAGACATCGGCACCGGAACATCGCTCAACGGCGCGCGGTCCCGGCCGGGTTCGGAACATCGACGCACGGGGATTGACGCTCAGCCGCTCGGGCCCATAGCGTCCCCCCGGCGGCGTTGAAACCTTTCAGCCATGCAGAACCTTTCAGCCGGAACGGCGCACGCCGCTCCGTGGGCCGCCGCTCCGGCCCACGAAGGAGACCTCGATGGACGACGGCGTGACCACGACCGACAGCACGGGCCCCTCCGGCACCGAGGTCTCCCG
>NZ_JTHL01000001.1:701755-704222 GCF_000818195.1 Streptomyces sp. 150FB
CCGCCGACGCGTGCTCCAACTCGCCGCGCTCGCCGCCGCGGCGGGTGGCGCGGCCGGCGCCGTCGCCCTCGACGGGACCGCGTACGCGGCTGCGCCCGGTGGCTCCGGGGCCTTCTCGGCCGCCCGGTTCGCCCGTCCCGCCGCCGACAGCATGCCGCTGATCCTGTGGTTCTGGAACGGCCCCGTGACGCCCGACCTCGTCGACACGACCCTCGCCGACCTGCGCGACAAGGGAGTGACCGAGGTCCTGGTCTTCCCCTTCGACACCCCGGCCCTGCGGCCCGTCTTCTTCACCGAGGCGTGGTTCGACCTCGTCGAGCACACACTCCGCGAAGCGGACCGCCACGACATGGGCGTATGGCTGTTCAACGACAACTTCTTCCCCAGCGGCCGGGCCGGCGGGTTCGTGGTCAACGGCGGCCAGGTCGGCGACCGCACCTACCGGCCACGCCCCGACCTGCGGACCAAGAGCGTCCGCAGGAGCAGCACCGAGGTCTCCGGCGGTACGTCCGTCACGCTGGACGCCCGGACCCTCTCCGTCACCGGCGGGCGGCTGATCGTGGACGCCGCCGCGTACGACGGTGTCCGCGTCCTCAAGGAGGGCGCCGGCTGGGGCGACGTCACGGTCACGGCGACGGTACGGGTGGAGCGAGCGGCGGCGGGCCTCATGGTGCGCTGTCCCGACGCGAGGAACGGCTACCTGGCTGACCTGCGGTCCGACGGCGGTGTCGACCTCTGGCACCAGAGCGACGGCGCGTTCACCCTGCTGCGCCAGGGAGCGGCCACCCCCGGCTTCGACGCGGGCGCCGACCACCGGCTCACGGTCAGCGCCGTGGGACAGACCATCCAGCCGTCGCTGGACGGCGCCGGACTTCCGCCGGTGACCGACGCCGCCTTCGCGACCGGCACGGTCGGCGTCCGGGCCAGCGCGACGCAGCGCTCGTCGTGGTCCACCCTGACCGTGGACGACGCGGCCGGTGCGCGGCTGTTCGGCGAGACCTTCGACGGCGCTTCGGCCGTGGACGCCTTCCAGGTACCCGCCGATGCCGGAGAGTTGATCGCCGCGGCGGCCCGGCCCGCCGGGGCCACCGGCGGCGAGGCGATCCCGGGGATGATCGACCTGACGGAGGCCGCTCGCGGCTCCGGCGTCTGGGAGGCGCCCGCCGGGCAGTGGCTGGTGGACGTCTACACCTCCGGACTGCTCGCCGACACCTCCGGCAGCAGGCGTGACTACCTCGACCTGCTGGACGACGAGGCCGTGGGCCTCTTCATGGACATCGTGCCCGGTGAGTACGCGCGCAGGTTCCCGTGGGCGGTGGGCGGTGTGCTCCGGGGGTTCGCCGACGACGAGCCCTTCATCGCGTCCGCCGACGCCGAGTGGGCCCAAGTTCCCTGGTCCCAAAGCCTGGTTGACGAGATCGGGAAGCTGGGGAGCAAGACCGGCCTCGGCATTGTGCTGTCGGCCGTCCACGAGGACCTCGGCGACGAGGGAAGCCGACTGCGCGGTGTGTTCTGGCGGGCCGTCTCCAACCGGTTCTCCGCCGCGTACTACAAGGGCGTCGGCGACTGGATGGGCGCCCACGGGCTCGCGTTCATCTCCAACCCGCTGTGGGACGAGTACGGGCCCGCCGAGCAGGTCAGGAGCACCGGCAACCTCAACACCGCACACCAGTGGGCCCAGATACCGGGCACCGACCTCATCTCGGACCAGTACCAGCGCGGTTACCACCGCATCCTGCCGCGCTGGCCCGCCACCGCCGCCCACCAGGTGGGACATGAACGCGTCTACCTCGAAGCCATGGGCGCCACCGGATGGCAGGTCACACCGGCCCTGACCCGGGAAGTGATCGGCGCGTTCGTCGTCCGGGGTGTCAACAAGGTGCTGCTGCACGCCCGTTTCTCCGACCCGGACACCATCGTCTTCGCTCCGCCGTTCCAGCCGGTCAACCCGTGGTGGGATCTCTCCGCGCCGCTGAACGACTGGATCGGGCGGCTGGTGGAGGCGGTACGGGCCACTCCCCGGGCCCGTACGGCGCTCATCCAGCCCCAGCGCGCCGCCGAATCCCTCCAGGACGGTCCCGAACAGGCCTCTCTCGACGAGGCGTTCGTCGCCGCGGTGCACGCCCTGGAGGACGCCCAGATCGACTTCGACCTCCTCGACGAGGGCGCGCTGGACCAGGACCCCGCACTGATCGAGCACGGCAGGGCCCGGGGATCCCGGCTCACCGTCGGGCACCAGGACTACGGCATCGTCGTGCTGCCCCGTACGCCCATGCTGTCGGTCGGGGCCGTCGAGGCGCTCACCGGCTTCGTGGACGGCGGCGGGGTCCTCGTCGTCGTGGGTGATCTGCCGCTGCGCGAACCGGCGGGCCACGACGCGCAGTTGGCGCGAGCACTGGACACGCTCCTCACCGGCTCCCGCGCGTCCCGCGCGCTGCGCGCCGACGACCCGGCGGGGGCGGCGGCG
>NZ_JTHL01000001.1:705181-727722 GCF_000818195.1 Streptomyces sp. 150FB
GCGCGGCTGCCGCCCTGTCGCCGCCCACCCCGGAGATCCGGGTGCTGCGCCTGGAGCGCGGTGGCGAACAGGCCTTCCTCGTCAACAACGAGAGCGCGGGCGCCGCCGAGGTGACGGCAACCTTCCCCGCGCTCGGCGCACCGGAGATCTGGGATCCGGGTACGGGCGCTGCCACACCCGCCGGAACCTGGCGCCCGGCGCCGTTCCCCGGAAGTCCGGGCGGGGGCACGGCCGTGCCGCTGCGGCTCGAGGCGAAAGCGGCGCTCGTGATCGTCTTCCGCGCAGCGCCGGGCGCCGGTCCGGCCCACGCGACCGACTCCAACGTCCCTGTGGAGCACCTGTCGGTGGCGGGTCGCACGGGGACCGCCACCGTACGCGTCTCGTCCCCGCTCACCGTCCGGGTAAGCGCGCGGGACGGCGAGCGCCGGTACGCGGGGACCCTGGCCGTCACCGACCCGCTGACCGCCGTGCCGCTCGACGGCGACTGGAGTTTCCGCTTCGACAAGGACGGCGCCGGGACCACCGAACGCCCGCTCGGGTCCTGGACCGCGCTGGACGCCTCGTACTCCGGTTCCGCCGTCTACGAGCGCCGCGTCACCCTGGACGCGCGGACCCTGTCGGGCCGCCTCTGGACGCTCGACCTCGGGGAGGTCCGCGAGGTCGCCGAGATCACCGTCAACGGTGTGAGACTCCCCGCCCGGCTCTGGGCCCCCTACCGGGCCGACGTCACCGCGGTACTGCGCCCGGGCACCAACGCCGTACGCGTACGGGTCACCAACACCGGCGCCGACGCGCACGGCGACGCGATCCCCTCGGGCCTCCTGGGCCCGGTCCTGCTGCGCCCCGAGCGCCTCGCGCGGGTCCGCCTGTCCCTGTCGCAGGACTGACCGCATACGGGCCGGGCCATGATGGCGGCGCGACCGGGGCCTCCCCGTGCGCGGACGTACATCTCACATCCCGCGGTCCACCGGCCGAGACGAACCGGGCGGGAAAACCACATCGGGAGACTGCGAAAACCACTGAGCCCAAATCTTACGTAATTCTGACGCCCGGATCTTCGCACCCTCGGAAAACGCCGGGAGTTACGGAATCCCCGCAGGAAATGACGTACAGAGCAGACCTTCACCGGTTCGGCGACACGAGCTGATCACTCACCCCGGGCTCGGAGCGGCACCCGTATGGCCATGGTCAATCCCCAGGAAAACAAACAGTGGATTCGACAGAAACAAACGTGCGGGCGATACGGTTCGGGCACACGCCGGCGTCTTCGGGGTCCTTGGAACAGGCCCGAAACGCAGAAACCCGCCCGGACGGTGGCACCCCTTGTCGGGGCGCCACCGTCCGGCGGGCGAAAAAAGGCTGTGCGGTGGGGGGACGGCGAACCGGAAGTCCCGGCCCGCGGGGATCACTTGATGAAGTCTTCGGCCACCTTCGGCGGCCAGTCACCGACGGCGAGAACGCCCATGGAGTAGGCGCGGGAGACCAGAGCGGCCCTGTTCGGCACCCCGAGTTTCCTGAGCAGACCCGTCACGTGGTACTCGATGGCCTGCCGGCTCAGGTACAGCCGTGAGGCCAGCGGGATCGTCGACATACCCGCCGCGATGCCTTCGAGGATGCGCGCGTCGATCTCGGTGAGGATCTCCTTCCGGTCGGTGAGGACACCCGCGTCCTCCGCGCCCTTGGAAGAGGTCATGAGCACCAGGATCGCGGCGACATCCCTGGTCTGGCCCGAGACGGCTGCGGCAGTGAGACTGACGGGGAACACGGAGTCAGCCGGCCCCAGAGCCACCACCTGGGAGGCGAAGCGCTGGCGCTTGCCCTCCACCAGGCGGGAGAACTGACGCATCAGTGCGTGCTTGACGCTGGGATGCACCAGGTCACGGAAGTTCCGGCCGCAGACGTCCGCCGAGGGCTCCCCGAACTGACGGAAGAACTCCTGGTTGGCCTGCTGGATGGTCAGCGCCGGGTCGAGCGAGGCCATACACAGCCCCGGCTGGTCGAGCCGCTCGGCGCCCGGGTGCCCGGTCCGGTCGGGTATGAGTTCGCCGGCCATGACCTGTGCGGAATCCGCAAGTGCGGCAATCGTCATGAGACCGCCATCCTTTCAGGTTCGCCCGTTCACTTGGAATATATAACGACGTCATGCATGCATTACGATTGATGGCCGACCGAATGTTTCTTCGCTGACCGATATCCATTTACCCGCTTGACAATAGGTAGCTCGACGCGCACCCGTCAACAACGGTCAAGTTCGCCCGGCTAAAGCTGTGGTCGCACCTCCCGTAGGTTCGGTCCGGAGCGACGGTGTCCGTACCGGGCAGAAACAGGCGCCGACAAGGGTGATATGGGACGCATCCTCACAATCGAGTCCCATGTGGTGCCCTCCGAGGCACACATCCGCGGCATACCCCGCACCAAATACGGCGTCAGCTACGCGGGGAAAGCACGGGCGAGCTCATGCCGACCCGAAACCCCGAGCTTCCGATAGGAATTCGTAAGATGTTTCTCGACGGCGCGGGCGCTCACCCCGAGTTCGTGCGCGATTTCCTGATTGGTGAGGCCGCGGCCGGCGAGGGCGATCACTCGGCGTTCACTGGGTGTGAGGGCGGCGTTCGACGGCGGAGGGGGCGTCCCGAGGCCGTGCTCGGCCCGCTCGACCAGCCAGGGAGCGCCACAGGCCGCAGCGAGAGCGCCCGCCTCCCGCAGCGCCGCCGTCGCCTCGGCGCCGGTGCCGAGGCGACGGCCCAACAGCACGAGCGTACGGGCGAGTTCGAGCTGGTGCGCCGAACCGCTCAGTACGTCGGCCGCCTCCCGGAGCAGACCGACGCCCTTGGCTCCCAGCAGCCATCCCTGGAGCCGCAACGCGCGGCCGAGCCCGACGGGCGCACCCCAGGCCGCCGCCCACGTGTGCTCCTCCTCGGCGAGCCGCAGCGCCGCGCCCGGGTCGCCGAGCCGGTGGTGCAGGCTGATCGCGAGGGGCCGCCACGGGAAGAGCGCCGAACTCCGCCAGCCCGACGCCTCCAGTTGCCGGCCGCAGGCCAGCAGGGACTCCAGCGCGCGATCCGGCCGACCGGTCTGTTCGTCCACCGACGCCTGAAGGACGCGCAGGGTCGCCGTCAACGCCAGCCCCGCGGAGCCGAGCCCGCGCGCCCGGCTCAGGATCCGTTCGCTGAGGGCCGGGTCACGCAGTTCGAGCGCGACCGCTGCCAGGACCAGGACCGTCACCTCCCGCCAGTCGCCGTCGGAGCGCGCCATGGCGCGCTCCACGTACTCGCGCGCCTGGGTCTGCCGGCCCTGGGCGACGAGGACGAGTGCGCGTTCCCCGAGCAGCAGCACCTCGTCGGCGCCGGTGACGTCCCGCCGTCCGGTCCGCTGCTGGCTCAGGAGCCAGGAGTTGAGCCCGGTCAGGGATTCGGCGGCGAACAGTGTGACCATCACCAGCGGCAGTACGGTGTGCACACGCACCGACGTCCCCGGTTCGCGGTCCAGGATGCGGTTCGCCGTCGCCGCCGCCTCCACCGCCGGCAGCCCGCCGGTGAGCGTCCCCGCGCACAGCAGCACCGCCACCAGCTCGCGCTCCCCGGCGGAATCCAGTGCCGGCTCGGCGCCGAGCCCGCGCAACCGCTCGACGGCGGAGAGCAGTTCCTCGGGGTCCTCGTGGTCGAGGTGCCTGAGACGTGCCTCGATCCGCAGGGCTGTCTCGCCGACCGGTCCCACCAGCCGGGGCAGGTCGGCGAGTTCGGCCGCGGTCCGGCGCAGCACGTCGACCGCCACCGGGGACGCCCTGCCGAGCAGGGCGGGCGGGATCCGCAGCGTCGCTGTGGCACGTTCCCCCACCGTGGCCAGCAGGGGTATCGCCTGGCTGATGTGGCGTTCGCACGCCCCTGGGTCGAAGCCGCGCTCCGCGGTGGCCAGGTGGATCAGCAGCCGGGCCCTGGTCCCGTCCTGCTCGTGGTTGCCCAGCAGCGCGCGGCGCAGATAGCGGGTGGCGGTGTCCGGCGCGCCCCTGCCCAGCGCGGCGTCGGCCGCCGACCGCAGCACCGTCACGGACCAGGGGTGGTCCGCGGTGGTCACACGCATCAGATGGTCGGCGACCTGTTCCGCCGGGCGGCCGGCCCGGTACAGCAGGTCGGCGGCGGTGTCGCGGGCGTGCTTGAGTTCCGCGGCGGTCATCGACGATTCGACGGCGTCCCCGATCACACGGTGGGTGAAGCGCGGCTCCCGCGCGGCGTCGAGCAGGCCCATCTCCCGCAACACACGGAGTGCGGAGCTGAAGCCCGTCTCGTCGAGTCCCGCCAGCCGCGCGACGAGCGCGGAGTCGCCGTGGTCGCCGAAGGCCGCGATCGCGGCCGCCAGATCCCGCACGGGGGCCGGCTGGGCACGCAGCGAGCTCGCCAGTCGCTCCCGCAGCTCCGGGGGCCGCAGCGAGCGCGCCCGTTCGGCGTGGGCGGCGACCGGCGCGAACCCCCCGGTCCGCATGGCGAGCAGATGCGACATGAGGAACAGCGGGTTGCCGCCGGACGCCTCGTGGCAGGCGCGCGCGTACTCCTCGTCCCCCGGCTCACCGCACTGCTCGCCGATCATCGCCCTGGTGGCGGCGAGGGACAGCGGGCCGGGCCGCAGCACCTGATGGGACGCGTCGGCGACCTCCCGTACCAGCGGGTGCCTGGCCCTGTGGTCACCGTCGCGCAGGGTGCAGACCAGCACGACCCGCAGTCCGTGCAGCCGTTTGACGAGGTAGGCGAGCCAGCGCAGCGAGGCGACGTCGGCCGACTGGAGGTCGTCGACCAGGATCAGCAGGCGGGTGTTCTCTCCGGCCTCGGCCGGCAACGACCCCGTGCCGCGCAGGATCACAGCGGGGTCGTCCTCGGTGAACATCAGCCGGCTGTCGTCGCTCTCGCGCGGCCGGCGCTCGCGTACGTCCCGGGGTGCGCCGGCCGGCAGGCTGTCGACGAGTTGTCGCACCACCCCGAAGGCGAAGTCCTGTTCCATCGGGGCGGCGTTCGCACGCAGTGTACGCACGTCCTGGCCGGCGACCAGGGTGGGCAGGTGGCGCAGCAGCGCCGATCTTCCGGAACCGAGCGGTCCCGTCAGCAGGATCAACGACGACCTGCCCTCGGCGGCGGCTCTCAGGGCGTCGTCCACGCGTGCCAGCTCGGTCTCCCGCTCAAGGAGCATCCTTCGCCCGCCCTTCCAACGTCCTCACCAGCGACCGCAGTTCGTCGCGCCCGGCGAGACGGAGCTTCCGATAGGTCTTGCTCAGCCGCAGCTCCACGGTGCGTACGCTCACCGAGAGCAGTTCGGCGATCTCCCGGTTCGCGTGCCCGCGCCCCGCGAAGGTCGCGGTGTGCCGTTCGGCCTCGGAGAGCGCCGCCCACTCCCGGGGCGGGGAGGGCGCCGGACTCCCGCCCCGCCTCTCGTGCCGGTGGACCACCAGCCGCGCGGAGCGTGCTCGTTGCGACGGGGCTCGCGGATACGCCGGTCGTGCGGGTATGTCCCGGAGGGCGTACGTGGGCCTGCCGGTGTGCGGCACCGTGCCGTTGTCGTCTCCCGCCAGTACAGCGCCGTCGTCTTCTCCCGCCAGCCGCTCGGCGAGTACCCCGGCCACGGCGACGGCGCCGGCGCTGCCCCAGCCGCGGGCCAGCCGCAGCTCCTCCGCACTCAGCCGCACCGCCTCCGCACGGTCCCCCAACGCGCGGTTGGCCTCGGCGGCGAGCCCGCGCCAGCCGAGCAGGAGCGGGTTGCTCCACTGTCCGCACAGCAGTCGCCTGCCGCTCTCCCTCGTCAGTTCCAGAACGTCGGACCACCGCCCCTCGGACTGGGCGACCCGGGCCCTCGCGAAGAGGAGCGACGACCAGGACACACTCTTCTCGGCCCCGGGTGGTGCCGGCTCGGCGGCGAGCGCCTTCGCGCGGTCGAGGTCACCGCACTCCAGCGCTGTGAGGATACGCAGCGCGATCAGCTCGGATGCGGCGAACGGATGCCAACTGGCCAGCGGTAGCGCCTGTTCGGCGGCCGCCACATCACGCTCCGCCGCGTCGAGCCGTCCCGCGCGCAGGTGCAGTTCCGCCCGTACGGCCAGCACGCGGGCTGTGACGGCCCGCAGACGATCGCGCCGGGAGTCCGTGAGCAGCGTCGCGAGACCAGCGGCGGCCTCTTCGTGGTCGTCGGTCAGGATCAGGGCCCGACAGGCGGCGAGCCTGGGCAGCAGGAGAGCCGTGTCAGGTGCGCCGCCGGCCAGCGCCGCGCGCGCGAGCAGCCTGGTCCGCTCCAACTGGCGGCCCTGACTGGCGAGTTCCCAGGCGCGTACGCCGGCCTGCGCGGGCAGCTCCGGAGAGTCGGGCAGTGCCGGCACCTCAGGCACTGTCAGCTCGGTGTCGTCCCCGCTCCGGACCGCCAGCCAGTACAGCGCGAGCAGGCCGTCCCGGTCGGCGGGCGGGACGAGGGACAGCGCCTCCGATGCCGCCCCGCGCGCCCAGTCGCTGTTGCCACGGGCGAGTCCGAGGTCCACGGCACGGACGCGCAGTTCGGCGGGGACATGACCGCCCGCACGGACCAGTTCGCCGAGTCCCCGGTCGCCCGCCTCGGGTGAGGCCACGGCTTCGGCCGCCGCCAGCTCCAGGGCGAGCCGAGCGCGCTCGTCCGGCTCCCGGGTCTCACGCAGCGCGCGGGTCAGGCAGGCGCTCGCGCGGCTGTGATCGTCCCTGTCCAGGGCGGCGGCGAAGCCCCGGCGCAGCAGGGGGACGACCCATGGTGCCCCCAGGGGCTCCGAGACGAGCAGGAGATCCACGGTCTCCTTGTCTCCGGCGGCCGACAGATGCGCCAGTTCCGCCGCTCTGCCGTACAGGTCCGCCCGTTCGCCGGCGGGCATGTCCTCGAGGACACGCGCCTTCACGCCGGGGAAGCGGACGCGCATCCTCGTACCGGCGCGGACGGCGAGCCCCGACGCCTCCAGCAGCGCCCGCAGTTCCGGCTCGGGCGTCGGTTCCCACCCGGCGAGCCGGCGTACCAGTTGGAAGCTCAGGACATCGCTGCAGACGGCCAACGCCCGCAGCAGCGAGGTGACATAGGGGGGAAGCCCGTTCAGTGTGCGGGTCGCGTGGTCGCCCGTGACGGCGGCAGTGAGGGCGTGCAGTTCGGGCAGCCGGGTGGCGACGGGCGCATGGCCCTCGTCGGTGAACCGGCTCAGTACGTCGAACAGGACGGAGGGGTTGCCCGCGGTGGCCGCCGCGGCCTCCGCGATGAACCGGCTGTCGCCGGGGGTGGCGCAGAACCGTTCCACCGCGGCGGCGACACCGCGTTCGCTCAGGGCGCCCAGCACGAGGTGCTCCGTGAGGACCGGGGAGTCGGGAGCGGTGCACAGCCGGCTGTGGCTCGCGGCCGGCATTCCGCTGCCGCTCACCATCACGGCGAGCGGGACGTCGGGCGGCAGCCGGCGGATCAGTGAGCGCAGCCAGTTCTGGGACGCGGTGTCCAGCCACTGGGTGTCTTCCACCACCAGGGCGGTGGGCACCGTGGCGGCGGAGCGCAGGAGTTCGTCGAGTCCCGGCAGGTCCCCGGTGGCCCCCCGCTCGATCAGGTCGGGGAGCGGGTCGCCCCAGTGACCGCCCAGCGCCGTCATGAGCTGCACGATCACCCCGTAGGGCAGCGCGTGTTCGGTCGGGGCCGCCCGCGCGTGCAGGACGCGGACCCCGGCGTCCCCGGCGAGCCGGGCGGCCCAGCGCGACAGGGCGTTCTGCGCATGGCCCGGTTGCCCGATCGCGGTGAGGAATCCCGCGCGTCCCTCGGCCAGTTCGGCGAGCACGCGCCGCACCGCCGCCTGCCCGGAGCGGCATTCGAGCAGCGGTATCTCGTCCCGACGGCTGTCAGGCCCCTGACCCGGCTCCACGCGTCGCGTGTTCGGACGTCTCTCGATCGGGTCAGTCACGCGCACCGTCTCCGTGTCGTCACTTCGGCGTCGTCGGCATGACTGCGGGTACCCGGTCCGGTGGTTGTCGATCGGCGGTGTCCGGAGCACGCAGGATCGAGGCGAGTTCGGTACGCCGGCTGAGGCCGAGTTTCCGGTAGACGCTCGTCAGATGTGTCTCGACGGTGCGCACGGTGACGAACAGCGACTCGGCGATCGACCGGTTGCTCCCTCCCGCCGCGGCGAGGCCCGCCACTTTGCGTTCCATTCCGGTCAGCATGTCGAGGGGAGAGGCGCTCAGCCTGCGCATCCGGCCGCCCGCGGTGACAAGCAGTGTGCGCGCGGCGCGGGCCGGAGCGAGCGCCCCGCAGCGCTGGGCGAGGCCGGCCGCCGTGCGCAGGTGTTCGCGGGCCGCGCGCTGGTCACCGTTCTTCAGCAGCGCGCGGCCGAGGAAGTATTCTGCCTTGGCCTGCTGGCCTCTGGCCGGCGAGTCGGCGAGCACGAGGACCGATTCGGTGAGCAGGCCGATGCCGGTGGCACCGGGGCTGGTCGCGCCCCGGGCGAGAGCGGCCGAGCCGATCGCACGGGGTGTGCCCCACTTCTGGGCCAGCTCGTTGCCGTACTCGGTGATCTCGCGTGCCTCCTCGGGCCGGTTCATGATCGCGAGCAGACAGCCGGCCTCCACCCACCACGGCAGGAACACCGGATTGGTGAGGTGGGCCGCCCGCATCGAAGCACCACAGCGGAGATACAGGCCGAGCGCGCCCTCCCGGTCGCCCAGCGCCGCCCGGGCCCCGGCCTTCGCCATCAGATACAGGTGGTACTCGATGACGAACCGGTCCAGGCCGGCCCGCTCGATCCCGCCGAGCAGTTCCTCGGCCCGCTCCGGTTCGTCGCGCTCGACGAGTACGGTCGCGAGAGCGATCCGCGGCAGCGCCGTGATGTCAGGCCGGCTCTCCTCGCCGAGGATCTCGATCGCGGTCCGGGCGTCGGCCAGGGCGTCCTGCATCGCGCCGATACCGTGCAGGGTGAAGGCACGGCTCGCGAGGGCGCGCACACACGTCCGGACCGCGCCGTTCTCCTGCCCGTGCCGGAGCATGCGGTCGTGGGAGTCCAGCGCCTCTTCCACCTCGTCGGCGAGGCCGAGCGAGAACGAAGCGGTGGCCAGGGACCAGGTCTCCGGCTCGGGTCCCGGGAAGCGCAGCGCCCTACGGGCCTGTTCGACCGTCCGCTCCACCGAGCTGCCGTCCATGGCGGTGAGTACGGTCATCGTGGCGAGCAACTGGCGCTGCGCCGGTGTGTCGCCCGGCGGTGGCGTCAGCAGTGCGGCCCGGTCCCTGGCCGCCGAGATCGTCGACTTCTCGTCGGTCCCGACCATCAGCAGCACCGACTCGACATGGGTGCACAGCTCACGGTCGGCGGAGGTCGGGGCATCCCCCAGTTCGGCCTTGAGCGCGTCCAGGACCTCCTCGACGACCCGTACGGCGGCGGGTCCCTCGCGGCCGGCGAGACAGACCTGCCCGAACATCATGGCGATCCGCGCCATGGTGCGTACGTCTCCCGCTCGCTCCAGCGCTTCCTCCAGCAGCCCGGCGGCGCGTGACGGGCTGGTCTCCGCCAGCGCCGCCGCGAGGCTGACGCGAACCGACACGCTCTCGGGATCCGCCCTGAACACCCGGTCCAGATAGCGCACAGCGGCCTCGGGAGCGCCCCGGCCGCCGGCCTCCGCAGCCGCGTCCCGCAGTACTGCGGACATCCACGGCCGGTCCACCGCCGGTAGCCGCATCAGGTGGTTCGCGGCGTGTTCGGCGGGCCGTCCCGCGTCGCTGAGCAGCAGGGCCGCGCGGGTCCGCAGCTCGGCGAGTGCTTCCTCACCGAGGGGTTCGAGCACGGTGGAGCGCACCGCGTCGCAGATCAGGTCCGCCCGGTCGGGCGCCACCACCTCGGTTTCGCGGAGTACGAGCACGGCCTCGGCCACGAGCGCCGGGGGTACGCCGGCGAGCGCGCCGACGATGTCCTCGGACTCCTCCCCCAGCACCGCGATCGCCGTCGCCACGTCCCGTACCCAGGGCAACTGCCGTTCCAGCACCGCCCGTACGGACAGGGCGGCGGCTCGGCCGCCCGCTTCGGCGACTCTCCGTATCCCCTCCTCGTCGGGGCGGACGCCCTCGGCCAGCAGTTCGCCCAGCAGCCGGCCGAGGACGCGGGGGTTGCCGCCGGAGACCGCGGCCGCGCGCTCGGTGAAGCCGGCTTCCTCGGCGGTGGGAAGGAACTGCCGGACGATCTCGCCGGCCTCCGCGTTCGACAGCGGCGCGAGGCGCAGGGCGGTGGGGACGCGGTGCGCCGCGATGTCCGCCAGCGCCCCCGGAGCGACGGGTGCCTCCTCGTCGCGCAGCGCGAGGACGACGAGCAGCGGCAAGCCGTCGGCCCTCCGCAACAGGAAGTCCAGCCAGCGCAGGGAGCGTTCGTCACACTTGTGCGCGTCGTCCAGGGCGAGAACGAGCGGACGGTCCGCCATCAGGTTCACCGCGAGCCGGTACAGGCCGTGCAGTACCTGGTAGGCGGCTGAGGCCCCCGACGGCTCGTCGACGACCGGTCCCGCCGTGAGCGCGGGCAGGGCGCGCCGGGCGAGGCCGCGCAGCGGATCCGAGTTCCCGGTGCCGTCCTCAGCGATGTCGCCCTTACCGGTGTGGCCCTCAGCGGTGCCGTCCTTACCACCGCTGTCGCGGAGACCCAGCGACCCGAACAGCTCACGGACACCGCTGTATTCGGCGCCCGCCTCGATCTCGGCGCAGGAGCCGGACAGTACGGACATGTCCCGGCACCCTTCGCCTTCCAGGAAGGCCCGGAGGACGGTGGTCTTCCCGGTGCCCGCCGCACCCGACATCGTCACGACGCCGACACTCCCGGCGCGCGCCTTCTCGGCGTGACGGTTCAGCACCCTCAGCTCATCGGCGCGACCGACGGGGACGCTGGGCGAACCTGAGAACTCGACCTGGGCCGCCATCACGATTTCCTCGCATCTCAGGGACACAACGGACGCAATGAGTCGTCGGTACCTCCCTCTCAAAGCGGCTGAAAGTTCGACCACCGACGAGGCCGAGGCTACATGATCGCGGAGGCTCCCAACTGTCGGAATCCCCCTCCGCACCAGCGGACTTGACAGCGCGGACGGAGATCCTTACGGCGCCACGTCGGACACACCGGTGGTGTGTCCGCGCCGGGCCGCGGCCTCGTCAGTGGTCGTCGTGGGATCGCTGTCACCGGTCAGCGCGGTGTCTCAGCCTCAGCTCCGCCACGATGCCGTCGTCACTGAGCCGGTGCACGTTCTCGTCTCGGTGACGGGAGGGCGCGCGCCGTCACGCGCGCCATGCCCTACGGCAGTCGCCAGTCCACCGGCTGGGCACCCAGCTCAGCGAGGAGGTCGTTGGCCCGGCTGAACGGCCGTGAGCCGAAGAAGCCGCGGTCCGCCGACATGGGGGAAGGGTGCGCGGACTCGATTGCCGGAAGGTCCCCCAGCAGCGGCCGCAGATTACGCGCGTCACGCCCCCACAGGATCGACACCAGCGGTTTGCCGCGCCCGGCCAGCGCCCGGATCGCCTGCTCCGTCACCTCTTCCCAGCCCTTCCCCCGGTGGGCGGCGGGCTTGCGCGGGGCCGTCGTGAGCGCCCTGTTGAGCAGCAGCACACCCTGCTGCGTCCAGGGCGTCAGGTCGCCGTTGGAGGGTCTTGGTGTGCCTATGTCGCGATGCATCTCCAGGAAGATGTTCTCCAGGCTGCCCGGGAGGTTACGCACATCGGGGGCCACGGCGAAGCTCAGCCCGATGGGCATTCCCGGGGTGGGGTAGGGATCCTGTCCGACGATCAGGACGCGGACGTCGTCGAAGGGTTGCTGAAAGGCGCGGAGCACGTTCGGGCCGGCCGGCAGGTACGTCCGGCCGGCGGCGATCTCGGCCCGGAGGAAGTCCCCCATGGCGCCGACGCGTTCAGTTACGGGTTCGAGAGCTCTCGCCCATCCGGGTTCGACAAGCTCGTGCAAGGGTCGTGGTGCCACAGCCGGTCACTCTACTGGGCTACGGAGAGGAGAAGCCCCTTCGAAGGGGGCCGCCCCCAAGGCGCTAGTCTTCCTCATCGTCGTGATCAGTCGAGCCGTTCGAGGAGATCTCGCAGCCGCTCGGGAGGAAGGAGGGGAGCATGTTGCGTCCGGTGATCGTTCCCTGTCCGCTCCCTCCGCCGGGTG
Organism: Streptomyces sp. 150FB; assembly: GCF_000818195.1. GTDB lineage: Bacteria > Actinomycetota > Actinomycetes > Streptomycetales > Streptomycetaceae > Streptomyces. The sequence continues at coordinate 717,327 of NZ_JTHL01000001.1, forward strand.
ACCTCCCGGCGATCGAGTCGCCGTGGTCCTCCCCCCTGTCGGCCGACGCGGAACGGCGACTGCCGTGAGCTGGGTGATCGGCGTGGACTCGGGCGGCTCCGGGCTGCGGATCGCTCTCGGCACCACGGCGCGGGACCCGGGAACCTCCGGCGTGACCATGGTGGGCACGGTTTCCGCCGATCCGGTGCGCACCGGGCCTTCGGGCATCGACGCGGGACATCTCGTCGAACAGCTTCTGCCCGCCGTCCGGGGACTGCTCGCGCGGGCCGGTGCGGATGGCCTCTCGGCGGTCGCCGTCGGCGCGGCCGGCATGGCGACGCTCGGCGACGGCCTGCGCGCCGAACTGCCCGGCGCCCTGGAGAAGTCCTTCGGCGTACGGCGGATCGCGCTCGCCGCCGACGCCGTCACCGCGTACGCGGGAGCGCTCGGCCAGCGCCCTGGCGCGGTCGTCGCCGCGGGGACGGGCATGATCGCGCTGGGCACGGACCTGGCGGGCTGGCGCCGCGCCGACGGCTGGGGGCATCTGCTCGGCGACTGCGGCGGCGGCGCCTGGATCGGCCGGGCCGGGCTGGAGGCCGCGATGCGCGCGTACGACGGACGGCGCGGCGGATCGCCCGCACTGCTGTCCAGAATGGAAGCGGTTTTCGGGCCAGGGTCGGCGATGCCCGGGCTGCTCTATCCGCGTACGGACCGGCCCGCCGTACTCGCCTCGTTCGCCCCCGAAGTGGCGGCCTGTGCCGCGGACGACCCGGTCGCCGAGGCGGTCCTGAGCGCCGCCGCCCGGCATGTCGCGGAGGCCGCCGCCGCTGTCTGTCCTTCGGCCGGAACGTGTGAAGTCGCCCTGACGGGTGGTCTGTTCAAGCTCGGCGAACCGCTGCTCGGACCTCTGCGCGCCGAGTTGGCCGCGTACCTTCCGCACGCCACGACGGTGAGCGCCGAGGGCGATCCCCTCACCGGGGCGCTGGTCGTCGCCGCCGCTCTCGCCACGGACTCGCTGCGACTGCCGTACGATCCGGGCCTGTTGCACATCCCCACAGAACACGACAGATGAGCAGAAAAACATCTATCGGATAGATGTAGACAAAGGCCGCGTGAACGCCCCCTCCCCGAACAGCCGCACCGACAAAACCAGTAACATTCGGCGCCATGAGCACCCCCACCGGGCCCGCACCCGGCCTGCCTGTACGAACACCGCGTCCCCGTCAGTCGGGGCGCCACCGCCGCCCCGAGCCCGTGGCGGCCCCCGAAGGTGCGCCCGCGCTGGTCCTCGCCGTACCGGGAACGCCCTCGGCGGCCGTGCGGGGCCTGGCTGAGGAAGTCATCAGCATCGCGCGCTCGGAACTGCCTGGCCTGAACGCGGCGATCGGTTTCCTGGAGGGCGACGACGAGTCCGAGTTCCCCACCGTGCAGTCCGTCCTGGCCGGCGCGGGCGCGCAGCGCACCGAGCGCTACGAACAGGCCAAGGCCGCGGGCCGGGAGGTCGACGAGCCCGAGGGCCCGGTGGCCGTGGTGGTGCCGCTGCTGGCGGGTCCCGACAGCGCCCTGGTCGGCCGGATACAGCAGGCGGTGGCCGACAGCGGCGCCGTGGCGGAGCTGACCGATGTGCTCGGTCCGCACCCGCTGCTCGCCGAGGGTCTGCATGTGCGGCTGTCCGAGGCCGGTCTCGCCCGCGCGGACCGGGCCAGGCTGTTCACGGTGGCCACGGCGGCCGACGGGATCATTCTGGCCACGGTGGGCGGCGAGGACGCGCTCCAGACCGCGGGGATCACCGGGATGCTGCTGGCCGCGCGCCTCGCCGTACCGGTGATGGCGGCGGCTCTCGACTCGGAGGGCTCGGTCGCCGCGATCTCCGAGGCGCTGCGCGAGTCCGGTTCCACGCAGCTCGCTCTCGCGCCCTACCTGGTCGGCCCCGAGCTGGCCGAGGGACTGCTCGAAACGGCGGTGAAGGAGGCGGACTGCGCCGCCGCCGAGCCGCTGGGTGCCTACCCGGCGATCGGGAAGCTCGTGCTGTACAAGTACACGACGGCGCTGGGGATCGTCCCCCAGCCGCAGGGCACGCCGGCGAACTGACCCGCTCCAGGCCCCGCTTGCGGTGTCGCGTGGTCGGCAGGGACCCCGGCACCCGTACGCGCGGAAAAGGCCCGCACCGGAGTCCCGGCGCGGGCCCTTCCACGGCTCGGCGGCGGCCCCGAGGCGGCCGGGCACGGAGCGGGACTGCCCCAGGGCCTCAGGGGCCGAAGATCACACAGGAGGCGGCGGGGACCTCCAGCGATCCGGCCGGGGACGGAATCCCCGTCAGCGGGTCGATGTCGAACCAGGTCACGTCGCCGGAGTGCTCATTCGCGGCGTAGAGGCGGTCGCCGCCGGGGCCGAGCGCGAGATCGCGCGGCCAGCGGCCGCCGCAGCCGACCGTGGCGACCAGCTCGGCGCGCTCGCGGGTCGCGTCGAGGGTGAGGACGCTGATGGTGTCGAGACCCCGGTTGGCCGTCCAGACGAACCGTCCGTCGCGCGAGACGACGACCTCGGACCCGAAGCTCTCGGCCCGCTCGTCCTCGGGCAGTACGCGGGTCACCGCGACGGGTTCGAGCACGCCGTTCTCCGCGTCCCAGCGGCAGAGGGCGAGGGACTGCTCGAGTTCGTTCAGCAGGTAGGCGTGGGTGCCTTCGGGGTGGAAGGCGAGATGGCGGGGTCCCGCACCCGGGGGCAGCGGGGTCTCGCCGTGCGGGAGCAGTTCCCCGGTGGCCGGGTCGAGGACGCAGACCCGTACGGAGTCGGTGCCGAGGTCGACGCTGACGATCCAGCGTCCGCTCGGGTCGGCCAGCACCTGGTGGGCGTGCGGGCCGCGCTGCCGGTCGGGGTGCGGTCCCGCGCCCTCGTGCTGGAGGATCCCGCTGGCGGCGCCGAGACCGCCGTCGGCGTGTACCGGCAGTACCGTCACGCTTCCCGAGCCGTAGTTGGCGGTCACCAGATGTCCGCCGACGAGCGCGAGGTGGGTGGGTCCTGCCCCGCAGACCGGTACGGGCTCACCGATCAGCCGGGGCGTCCCTGCGGCGGAATCGTGGCCGGTCCGGGCGTCGGGGCCCGGTATCCGGAACGCCGCAGCCGCGCCCTCCTCCTTCTCGGAGACCGCGTAGAGCACGGAGCCGTCGGGCGCCAGCGCGAGGTACGACGGATCCGCCACGGCGTCGCTCACGCCCCGTACCGTCAGGGCCCCGGTCTTCCCGTCCACGTCGGCGGCGATGATCCCAAGCCCGCCCGACGAGGTGAACGAGCCGATGTAGGCCCGTCCCTCGTTACTGCCGCTCACCGTCTGTGTTTCCCTCCGCCACTGATCTCCGGCGCCTGATCCACCGCTGTGCGGCCGACCGTAGCAGGGGGGCATGCTGGGGGTTATGAGCACTTCGCGTATCCGGGCTGTCATCTTCGATCTCGACGGGACACTTGTCGACAGCGAGCCGAACTACTACGAGGCGGGGCGGCGGCTCCTCGCGCGTTACGGTGTGCACGACTTCACCTGGGAGAGCCACAGCCGTTTCATCGGGATCAGCACCCGCGAGACGCTGGAGGCGCTGCGGGCCGAGTACGGGATCGACGCCCCGCTGGAGGAGCTGCTCGCGGGGAAGAACGACCTGTATCTGGAGCTGGTGCGGGCGTCGACCGAGGCGTTCGCCGGGATGCGGGAGCTCGTGGAGCGGCTGAGCGGCGAGGGCGTACCGCTGGCCGTGGCGTCCGGTTCGTCGCAGGAGGCGATCGACACGGCGCTGGAAGTGACCGGCCTGGCCCCGTACTTCACGACGACCCTCTCGGCCGAGGCCGTCGCCAGGGGCAAGCCGGACCCGGACGTCTTCCTGGAGGCGGCGCGCCGGCTCGGGGTCGATCCGGCGGCGTGCGCCGTGGTCGAGGACGCGGCGCCGGGGGTGCTGGCGGCGCACGCGGCGGGAATGCGGTGTATCGCGGTGCCGTACGTACGCGGCACCGCCTCGGACCCGGCATACGCGACGGCGGGGCTGCTCTTCCCGGGCGGCCAGGGCGAGTTCACGGCGAAGGCCGCGTACGACTGGCTCTTCGGCGCGTAGGACAACTCCCGCCGGGACGCGCTCGCCGGACGCGCCGCGCCCCCGGAGCGTCACCGCTCCGGGGGCGCGAACACCCGGCGTGGAACGGGGTGGTGGGGGCACCCGCGCTCCGCCGGCCGTTCATGTGCCGCTGGTCCGGTCCTGTGGTCAGACCCTCATCCGGTGATGCCGTTGAAGACGCTGGAGAACTGCCAGGCGTCCTGCGCCGTGCCACTGCAGGTGTCCGAGAGCTGGCCCTCGCTGCCGCAGGCCTTGTCACGGCCGAGAGCCCAGAACGACAGCTCCTGGATGCCCTTGGACTTGGCGAAGTCCGCGAGGGTGTTGGCGTTGTCGATCGAGAAGATCTCGGACTGTGTGTCGTTCACCCCGATCATCGGGGTGTTGCCCTCCATCGCCCACAGATCGGCATCGGACTTGTCCGTCCAGATCTTGCCGAGCTGGCCGTGCAGCGCGGTCGCCGCGTCCGTGGCCGCCTTGCCCATGTCCATCGCCGAGCCGTAGTCCATCGTCATCAGGTTGACGAGGTTCACGTCGAGGTTGTGGCTCTTCGCGTTGGAGAGCAGGTCCAGTTGGTCCTGCGGCAGGCCGTCCGGGTTGGTGGCGAGCGTGAAGTCGACGTCCAGGGTCTTGCCGGCCGACGCGTACTCCTGCTGGAGCTCGGCGAGCGCCTGGTTACGGCGGTCGTTGGTCGCCTGGTCGGCGACGGTGGCGCCCTCGATGTCGAAGTCGACCCGGGTCAGGCCGAGTCCGTCGATGACCCGCTTGTACTGGGCCTTGAGGGAGTCCACCGACGTGCAGGCGGAGGCGAGTTCGGTGCCGCTGGCGCCCCCGAAGGAGGCGATGACGTCACCGCCGGCCGCACGGTCGTCGTTGATGGCGGAGGTCCAGCCGGCGTCCGAGATGTCGGTGTCGCCGTTGAACTTGGCGTCGCAGCCGCCGCCGTCGATGATGAAGGCGAGTGTGAAGTACTTCTGGCCGGTGGCCTCCCGCGCGTCGCTCATCGCGTTGGGCGAGGCCCAGGTCTCGATGTACGGCGCCGAGTACTGGGCGGGGAAACCCTTGCCGGGGTTGGGGGCCGCGCCGGCGCTCGCACCGGTGGCGACCACAGCGGTGGCGGCGAGGGCGAGGGCGGCGGGGGTGAGCGCCAGGGCCTTCTTACAGGATCGGTACACAGGAAACGCTCCTGTTCGTGCGTCATCGCACAGTGGGGGGGATGGAGCACAGGCGGATGCCCGTTCAGGCGTGGTGCGCCCAGCAGTTCACATAGGAGAACAAGGACTCCCCACGTGAATGCGTGGTGATAGAAAGTAAAGGACTAGACCAGCGGCACGTCAATGCCCTCGGGGCCATCCGCACGAAAACCCACACTGTGCGCACGAGGTGTGCGTCTGGTCACCGTCCGGCGGAGGCCTTACGTCCCCCCGACGCGCGCCGGCCCGGGTAAAGTCGGCACGCCTCGGCACCCGACGCCGTTCGAGGCCCGTGTCCGCCAACCGGTGCGTCGGCCAGGTGAAGCCATGACCAGCACACAGCAACAGCCTGACCTGCGACCGGAGAAGCCTGAGATGCCGGAGATGCCGGAGAACGGTGACGGTACGTCGGCGCCGGAACGTACCCGGCGGATACGGCGCCGCCTCGAACGGCTCATCGGGATCGCGGCGACCGAGGGGAACGCGGTTCTCCCGCTGCGCAACGGTGACGAGATCTTCGCGTCCATGCTCGCGGGGATCGGCTCGGCCGAGTACACGGTGGACATGATGACGTTCGTGTACTGGCGGGGCGACATAGCCCGGCGCTTCGCGCGGGCGCTGGCGGAGCGCGCGCTCAGCGGGGTGCGGGTGCGGCTGCTGCTCGACGGCTTCGGCAGCCGGCTGATCGAGAAGGACCAGCTCAGGATGATGGAGCGGGCCGGCGTGCAGGTGGCGTGGTTCCGTAAGCCGCTCTACCTCTCCCCCTTCAAGCAGAACCACCGGTGCCACCGCAAGGTCCTCGTCGTCGACGAGGAGACGGCCTTCACCGGTGGGGTGGGGATCGCCGAGGAGTGGTGCGGCGACGCGCGCAACGAGAACGAGTGGCGCGACACCCACGTACGGGTACGCGGCCCGGCCGTGGACGGTATCGCCGCCGCCTTCGCGCAGAACTGGGCGGAGTGCCACGCCGAACTCTTCGACGACCGCGACCGGTTCATCGACCACCGCCCGCAGGGCGACGCGATCGTGCAGGTGGTGCGCGGGTCGGCCAGCATCGGCTGGCAGGACATGCAGACGCTGCTGCGCGTCGTACTCGAATCGGCGGAGCGGCGGGTACGGCTGGCCACGGCCTACTTCGCGCCGGACACGTACTTCGTGGAGCTGCTGTGCGCGACGGCGCGGCGCGGGGTGACGGTGGAGATCCTGCTGCCGGGTCCGCACACCGACAAACGGGTCTGCCAACTCGCGGGCCAGCACCACTACGAGGCCCTGCTCGCGTGCGGGGTGCGGATCTTCCACTACCGGCCGACGATGATGCACGCCAAGGTGATCACGGTGGACGGGATCGCGGCGCTGACCGGTTCGACGAACTTCAACCGGCGCTCCCTCGACCACGACGAGGAGGTCATGCTCGCGGTCCTCGACGAGGCGTTCACCGCGGTCCTCGACGGGCACTTCGAGGAAGATCTCAAGGTCAGCGAGGAGATCGAGGCGGGCCGCTGGAAGCTGCGCTCGGGCGCGCAGCGGGCCGGGGAGATCGCGGTGACACCGATCAGACGCTTCCTCTGACCGGGTCCCGGGTCCGCGCTCCCGGCTCCGCGGCGGCGATGCTCAGGACCCGGCGGGCGGCGGCCACCCGGAAACGTCCGTCACCGGGAAACAGCACCGCCCCGGCCGGACGGGGTCCGGTCGGGGCGGTCTACGCGTACGGGGTCTCAGCCGAGCGTCGCGATGGCCTGGTTGAAGGTCTTCGACGGACGCATGACGGCCGTGGCCTTGGCGGCGTCGGGCCGGTAGTACGAGCCGATGTCGGCCGGGGAGCCCTGCACAGCGATCAGCTCGCCGACGATGGTCTGCTCCTGCTCGGCCAGCGTCGTCGCGAGCACGCTGAACGACTCGGCGAGCTTCTCGTCGTCCGTCTGCTTCGCCAGCTCCTGCGCCCAGTACAGCGCGAGGTAGAAGTGGCTGCCGCGGTTGTCGATGCCACCGAGCTTGCGGCTGGGCGACTTGTCCTCGTTGAGGAAGGTGCCCGTGGCGCGGTCGAGCGTGTCGGCGAGCACCTGGGCGCGCGCGTTCCCCGTCGTCTGGGCGAGGTGCTCGAAGCTGACGGCGAGGGCGAGGAACTCACCCAGGCTGTCCCACCGCAGGTAGTTCTCCTTGACGAGCTGCTGCACGTGCTTGGGCGCCGAGCCGCCGGCGCCGGTCTCGAACAGGCCGCCGCCGTTGATGAGCGGGACGACGGAGAGCATCTTGGCGCTCGTGCCGAGCTCCAGGATCGGGAACAGGTCGGTCAGGTAGTCGCGCAGTACGTTGCCGGTGACCGAGATCGTGTCCTCGCCCTTGCGGATGCGCTCCAGGGAGAAGGCGATCGCGTCGACGGGCGACATGATCTCGATCCGCAGCCCCTCGGTGTCGTGCTCGGGGAGGTACGTCTTGACCTTGGCGATGAGGTTCGCGTCGTGCGCGCGGCCCTCGTCCAGCCAGAACACGGCCGGGTCGCCGGTCGCGCGGGCGCGGCTGACGGCGAGCTTGACCCAGTCCTGGATCGGCACGTCCTTGGTCTGGCACATGCGGAAGATGTCACCGGCGCTGACAACCTGTTCGAGGACGGCGTCACCCCGTTCGTCGACGACGCGGACCGTACCCGTGGTGGGGATCTCGAAGGTCTTGTCGTGGCTGCCGTACTCCTCGGCGGCCTGCGCCATCAGACCGACGTTGGAGACCGAACCCATGGTGGCGGGGTCGTACGCGCCGTGTGCGCGGCAGTCGTCGATGGTGACCTGGTAGATGTCGGCGTAGCTGCTGTCGGGGATGACGGCGAGGGTGTCGGCCTCCTGGCCGTCCGGGCCCCACATGTGCCCCGAGGTGCGGATCATGGCCGGCATCGAGGCGTCGACGATGACATCGCTCGGCACGTGCAGGTTGGTGATGCCCTTGTCGGAGTCGACGGCGGCCAGCGCGGGCCCCTCCGCCAGCTCGGCGTCGAAGGACGCCTTGATCGCGTCGCCGTCGGGCAGCGCCTCCAGGCCCTTCAGGATGCCGCCGAGCCCGTCGTTCGGGCTCAGCCCGGCGGCGGCGAGCGCCTCGCCGTGCGCGGCGAACGTCTTCGGGAAGAAGGCGCGTACGACATGGCCGAAGATGATCGGGTCGGAGACCTTCATCATGGTGGCCTTCAGGTGCACCGAGAACAGCACGTCCTCGGCCTTGGCGCGCGCGACCTGCGCCGTGAAGAACTCACGCAGCGCCGCCACCCGCATCACGGAGGCGTCCACGACCTCGCCGGCCAGCACGGGCACCGACTCGCGCAGCACGGTGGTGGATCCGTCGTCGCCCACCAGCTCGATGCGCAGCGAGCCTGGCTCGCCGATCACCGCGGACTTCTCGGTGGAGCGGAAGTCGTCGGCGTCCATGTGGACGACGTTGGTCTTCGAGTCCGCCGACCACGCGCCCATCCGGTGCGGGTGCGCCTTGGCGTAGTTCTTGACCGAGGCGGGGGCACGGCGGTCGGAGTTGCCCTCACGCAGCACCGGGTTGACGGCGCTGCCCTTGACCTTGTCGTACCGCGCGCGGACGTCCCTGTCCTCGTCCGACTTCGGGTCGTCCGGGTAGTCGGGCAGCGCGTAGCCCAGCTTCTGGAGCTCGGCGATCGCGGCCTTGAGCTGCGGGATCGAGGCCGAGATGTTCGGCAGCTTGATGATGTTGGCACCGGGCGTCCGCGCCAGCTCACCGAGCTCGGCGAGCGCGTCGTCGACGCGCCGGCCCTCTTCGAGTCGCTCGGGGAAGCCGGCGATGATCCGGCCCGACAGGGAGATGTCACGACTCTCCACAGTGACCCCGGCTGTCGACGCGTACGCCTCGACCACAGGCAAGAACGAATACGTCGCCAGGGCCGGGGCCTCGTCGGTCTGTGTATAGATGATGGTCGAGTCAGTCACCCGGATACTCCGCTCCACGTCCACGACATTGCTTGACATCAAGATATCTCCTGACCGCCCCCTTGCCGCCAGCGGCCTCCTCATCCGGTGCGTCCGGGCGCCTCGTCCCGGTGCGTCCGGGCGCCGCCCGGTCCTTCGTCGGGCGGCGGGTCCCGCTGTGGTGTGCGTCGCCTTCCTCCGCCTCTGCCCTTGGACGGGGATCGCTGCTATGTTCGGAGTTCGGAAGGTTAACAAACTCAGGCCGCCATTCAGAGGCCACCACCGTGCGGCCCGCCAGGAGCTGAGACGCCGCCCCGCGCTCCCGTGCATTCGTCCATTCGTCAGCACCACAACCCGGAGGCTCGTATGCCGACACCGTCCACGCCGTACCCCTGGGACGGCTCCCTCTTTGTCGGCGGGGCGTTCGTTCCCGCCGAGGGCGGGCGTACGTCCGCCGTTCTCGACAAGGCGCGGCAGGAGTCGCTCGGCTCGGCCGGGTGGGGGTCGCCCGGCGACATGGCCCGCGCGATACGCGAGGCCGCCGTCGCCGCGCGGGGCTGGGCCGCGGCGGACTTCGGCACCCGGGCCGACGTGTTGCGGGCGGTCGCCGGGCAACTGCGCGCCCGGTCCGAGGAGTTCTGCGATCTGATCGTCCGGGAGACCGGGTCGATACGCGGCAAGGCGGAGTACGAAGTGGCGGGCGCCATCGACGAGTTGCACCAGGCGGCGGGGCTGGCCGGAGTGGCGGTGTCCGAGACGCTGCCCTCGCGCGCGCCGGGCCGGGAGAGCGTCGCCGAGCGGGTCCCGCTGGGTGTCGTCGGCGTGATCACGCCGTGGAACTTCCCGCTGGTGCTGGCCATGCGCGTGCTCGCTCCCGCGCTGGCCGTCGGCAACGCCGTCGTACTCAAGCCCTCTCCGCACACGCCGCTCAGCGGCGGCCTGCTGCTGGCCGACCTGTTCGCGTCGGCCGGCCTCCCCGCCGGCGTACTCCAGGTGGTGCCGGGCGGGCAGGACGCCGGCGAGGCGCTGACCGCCCACCCCGACACGGCGATGGTCCACTTCACCGGCTCCAGCGCGGTCGGACGTACGATCGCCCGCGAGGCGGGCGGCCGGCTCAAGAAGGTCTCGCTGGAACTCGGCGGCAACAACTCGCTGATCGTGCTGGAGGACGCCGACCTGGATCAGGCGGGGCATCGTATAACCCCGGATAATAGTA
>NZ_JTHL01000001.1:727824-728927 GCF_000818195.1 Streptomyces sp. 150FB
CGGGCGGCCGGCTCAAGAAGGTCTCGCTGGAACTCGGCGGCAACAACTCGCTGATCGTGCTGGAGGACGCCGACCTGGATCAGGCGGGGCAGATCGGCGCCTGGTCGGCGTTCCACTACCAGGGCCAGACCTGCATCACCGCCGGCCGGCACATCGTGCTCCGGCCGGTGTTCGACCGCTACGTCGCCGACCTGGCGGCGCGGGCGGCCAGGATCACCGTCGGCGATCCGGCCGAGGACGGCATCGGTCTCGGCCCGATGATCAGCGCCGAACAGCGCGACCGCGCCAGGGACCTGCTGTCCCGGGCCGTCGACGCGGGCGCGACCGTGGTCGAGGGCGGTGGCTGCGAGGGGCTGTTCCACCGTCCGACGGTGGTCACCGGCGTCACCCCCGACATGGCGCTGTGGACGGACGAGATCTTCGCCCCCATCGCGCCGGTCATGGTGGTCGACAGCGAGGAGGAGGCCCTCGCGGTGGCCAACGAGACGGAGTACGGGCTCGTCGACGCGATCGTCACCGGCGACCCCGAGCGCGGCAGGCGGCTCGCCCGGCGCCTCGGGTCGGCCATGGTGCACGTCAACGACACGACCTGCCTGGACGAGGCGCGGGCCCCGTTCGGCGGGCGCCGCGCCTCGGGTCTCGGCGGGCGGTCGGGAGGCGAGTCCAACCTCCACGAGTACACCGAACTGCGCTGGCTGACGGTCCAGCACGAGCCGGTGGCGTACCCGTACTGACCGGTCGCGTACCCGTACGGATACGGCGCCGAGCACCCGGCCGCCCGGCGAGCCCCTGACGGGTCGCCGGGCGGCCGGGCGCTCACGCCATCGAGTCCAGCGCGCGCGTGACGGCGACATGCGCCGCCCCCAGCAGGGTCGCGCGGTCGCCGAGCCCGCCGACCGTGACCTCGGTGTCCCAGGCCAGTTCGCGTACGGTCCTGCGCACCTCCAGCAGGACGAGCTGGTTCTGGCCGACGCCGCCGCCCAGCACCACGAGCCCGGGATCGAGCAGCGCCACCACGGCGGCCACCAGCCGGCCGATGTCGGCGGAGTGCAGGTCCACCATGCGCCGCGCGGTGGCGTGCCCGCCGGCCGCCGCCTCGAACA
>NZ_JTHL01000001.1:730058-732160 GCF_000818195.1 Streptomyces sp. 150FB
ACCGCTCCATCAGCGCGTCCGAGCCGAGGAACTGCTCCAGCCCGGCCCGCCTCGGCTCGCGCGCCGCGGAACCCGCCCCGGAGCCCGGCCCCGGCCCGGACCACGGGAACGGCAGCATGGCCGCCTCGCCCGCGGCCCCGTTGGCCCCGCGCATCAGCCGGCCGTCCAGCACGATCCCCACGCCGATCTTCACGCCCACCTGGATGTACGCGAACATCTGCTGGTTACGGGCCACCCCGAAGCGATGCTCGGCGACAGCGGCGCAGTTGACGTTGTTCTCCACGGTCACCGGCACCCCGGCGGGCACCGCCAGGGCGTCGGTGAGCCGCCCCGTACCGTCCGGCCGCAGGCTGCCCTCACGCCCGGTGTCGGGCAGGGTCGGTGCGGCGATCACCACCTCGCGCAGCGGCCCGTGGCGCCCGGCGACTTCGGCGCGCACCGTGCCCACCACGCCTGCGGCGGCCTCGGCGGCCTCGGGGGTGACGGTGGGATGGCCGGAGGGAAGTCGCTGCTCGGCGGAGCCGATCTCCCGGCCGTCCAGCGTGTACGCCGCCGCCCTGACGCCGGTGGCCCCGATCTCGACGCCGAGGACATGGCCGGCGCCGGCCGCCAGTGAATAGAGGACGGCGCTGCGCCCGGTGGCGCCGCGTGAGCTGCCCTGTCCGGCCACCAGGCCCAGCCGGGACAGCTCCGCCATGGCCACCGACATGGTGGGACGGGACAGCGCCAGCAGCGCCCCGAGCTGGGGGCGGGTCGCCGGGCCGTCGACGGCCAGCGCCCGCAGCACCGACCGCGCGCTGGCGGGCAGGTCGAAGCGGTCGACGGCGGCGGTTGTTTCCATCGTGTCCCTCGTCAGGCGGGCCGCGCCCGGTGCGGGGCTGCCCGGTGTCTCCGGTTCGTGCTTCTGGTGAAGCAAAGTTACCGGATCAACCTCTCCGCGCACCCCTGTGTTCGGCTGGTTAACGAACAGCCTGCTTAACCAGCACAGGGATGCGCGGAGGAGCCGTGGTCGCGGCCACGAGGGAGGTCGGGTCAGGCGGCGGGGCCCCCAATCGTACGGGCGTTGCCCAGCGGCCAGCGGGTCGACCAGGACGCGATGTCCTCGTCGGCGACACCGGCGGTCCACAGCACGGACTGGCGCAGCAACTGCCGGAACCACGGGTTGCCCCAGGCGCGGGAGTCATGGCCGAGGGCCGTGTAGCAGACCCGGCCCGCTCCGTGGGTACGGGCGTAGGCGACCGGTTCCGGTCCCTGCGGGGTGTCGCGCTCGGCCAGGATGTCGAGGTCCTCGTTGATGTCGATCAGGTAGTACTCGTCGTCGATGGCGAAGTCGCCCAGATGACGGGTGACGGGGTGGCCGGGGTGGACACGTACGTCGAAGCGCCCCTCGGACCCGGCGTCGCCGTGCGAGAGGTACCGGGAGCCGACGAGGTCGATGGCGGTCCTGTCGGCCTCGGGACCGCCGGGACCCAGGCCGAAGAGGTTGCTCGCGTGGACGACGACCAGCCCCTTGCCCCCGGCGACCAGGTCGGACAGCGCCTGCTGCTGCGCAGCGTCGAACCGGGGCCCGGAGAGGTAGAGCACATAGACGTCGGCCTCGGCGGTCGCGGGCATCGGGTCGGTGAACCGGCTGATGCCGACGCCGCGCGCGGCGGGGATGCCCGCCTCGGTGACGATCTCCTGGAGCGCCAGGGCGGCGCCGATCAGGTCGTGGTGGAGGTCGGTTCCGTCGACCAGCACCAGAGCGGAGGGGATGGCTCGCAGCTTCAAGGGTTCTACCTCCGATGAGGACGGGAGTGGGGTTTCCGATGTCTGGTGTCCGGGTGTCCGGTGTCCGGCAGTCACACGGCCGGTGCCACGCCTCCACCCGCTTCGTGTCTCCTGCGGGCGAGGACCACTCCCCCCGCCACCGGCTGTACGTCCAGCAGCCGCAGGGTCAGTGCCGGATGCGTCAGTGCCAGCCGCGCCCGGAGCGCCTCGGCGAGCCGGGGCTGTCCCGCGATCACACTGCCGGCGGCCACCACGGTGTCGCCGGCCGCTCCCCGGGCGACCAACCGGCTGACGAGCAGCGCCAGTTGGCCCGCAGCCTCGTCGACGACACC
>NZ_JTHL01000001.1:732367-753070 GCF_000818195.1 Streptomyces sp. 150FB
CCGTCGTCGGCGGCCCGGAACACCGCGGGGGCGCCGGGCCCCCAGTTGCCGGTCGTCGGCTCGTCGTTGACGATCCGGGCGAGCGACTGCGGTCCGTCCGCGCCGAAATGCTCCAGCAGCGCGGTCAACAGGCCGTCGTCGGCGCGCCCTTCGTCGTACGCGGTGAGGGCCGCCTTCGTCGCCTCACGTACGATCGCCGGCGCGCTGCCCCCGTCGCCCAGGACCCAGCCCCAGCCTCCGGTGAACAGGACCGTCCCATCGGCGTCCGCCCCGACGCCGATCGACCCGGTCCCCGCGATGACGCCGATCCCGGTGTCGAGGCCGGCCGCCGGGATCAGCAGGGCCGCGTCGTTGACGACCGCGGCGGGTACGCCGAGCGCCTCGACGGCCTCAGCGAGCCGGGCGCAGTGCTCCTGCGTGTCGCAGCCCTGCGCGCCGATCCCGAACGCGGCGATCTCGTCCCCTGCGGGCACCGCCCGCGTCAGGTGCTCGACCAGCCAGCGGGCGGCGTCCCCGACGGGGGACGCCTCCCAGCCCTCGGCCGGGTGGTGCGTGTCGGCGCGTACGACACCGTCGAGTGTCTCCACCCGTACGGCGAGCTTCGTACCGCCGACGTCGGCGCCGACGAGGACTCTCATACGGCCGGCCTCTCCGCCGCCACCTTGATGTCGGCGTTGTGGAACACGAACTCCTCGACGTCGACACCGCGCACTTCGGCGACGGCCTCGACCAGGATCTGCGCGACGAGGATCTCGATGACGGCGCGCTGCGCGGCCGGCAGCCGGGGCACCGGCACCCTGTGGAGCAGCGGGTCGTCGCCGTCGACCGGCTCGCCGGTGATCAGGATGACCCGGTGTCCGGAGTTGGCGAGGGTGCGGGCGATCGCGTGTTCCCGCTCGTCGCCGAAGAGGACATGGACGCCTCCGCCGGCCGACTCCATGGAGCCGTGCAGGTACTGCCGGGTGCTCATCCCCGTGGACGGGATCCGGGCGACCTCCCTGAAGAGCAGTGCGCTCTCCTCGGCGGAGCCGACCGCGGGTCCTGTGCCGACGAAGTCGGCCGAGGTCGCGTTCGCGAACAGCGGGGCCAGCGACCGCACGTGTTCCTGGATGTCCTGCTCGACGGTCGCGAACACCTCACCGAGGCGGGCCCATCCGTCGTCGATGCGGCCGCCGTTCCAGGCGTCGGCGAGTATCCCGAGTGCGGCGACCGTGGCCGTGTAGCCGATGGTCGACGCGTAACTGTCGGGGATGCTGCCGAGGCCGATGACTCCGGGCGCCACATCGGCGATGGGTGAGGGCACGACGTTGACGACGGCGTACCGCCGCTCCGCCTCCACCGACTCCAGCACGGCGAGTGTCTCGGCGCTCCGGCCGCTCTGCGAGACGCCGAACACCGGGTGTGAGCTGGCGGGGAACGGCAGCGGGTGGTCGCCGGCGCCGAGCCGCCACGAGTGGATCCCCCGGCTGCGCAGCTCCCAGACGGGGGCGCACGTGGCGGCCAGGCTCGCTCCGATGCCGACGAACACCGGGCCGGGGCCGGACAGCCGCCCCTCCCGCGCGAAGGACGACACCGATTCGCTCAGGCGTCTGATCGCGGCGCCGAGGGCCTCGGCCTGGGTCGACCGGGCCGCCGCGAAGGCGAGGAAGCTGTCACTCATTTCTGCTCCGTTGCGTCGAACGTCGGTGTGGTCGGATCCCACTGTTCCGGCATGGGCGGTACGAGTGGCGCTGTGCTCCCGATCGTCACCGGCGCTCCGAGGGCGGCCGACTCCTCGATCGCGAGCATGACGTCGAGCACGTGGTACGCGAGTTCGCCGCTCGCCCGGGGCCTGGTCCCTTCCCGGATGGCGCGCGCCATGTCCACCACTCCCACACCGCGGCTCCTCGGCACTCCGGCCGCCGGCACACTGTGCCAGGGCGCGTCGGCCTCGATGCCGGTCAGCAGCCGGGTCGGCCCGTCGAACCCGCTGACCGGGACCTCCATCGTGCCGTCGGCGCCGGTGATCTCGAAGAGCTGGCGGCGCACCGGCGAGTCGAAGCTGTAGACCGAGGTCCCGATCACACCGGACTCGAAGGTGGTGACCACACTGATGTGGGTGGGTACCTCCACCGGGAACGAGGTCCCCGCGTCGGGCCCTGAGCCGACGATCCGTTCGGCGCGCGGTATCTGGCCGAGGGCCGACACCGAGGCGATGGGGCCGAGCAGTTGCACCAGTGTGGTGACGTAGTAGGGACCGATGTCGAAGAGCGGACCGGCTCCCTTGGTGAACAGGAACTGCGGCCGGGGGTGCCACGCGTCGGGTCCCGGTCCCTGCATCAGTGTCAGTACCGTGCGCGGCTGACCGACGGCGCCCTCGGCGAGCAGCCGCTGGGAGGTCTGGATGCCGGGGCCGAGGATGGTGTCGGGTGCGTTGCCGACCACCACACCCGCCTCACGGGCGGCGTCGAGGACACCGCGCGCGGTGTCGCGGTCGAGGGTCAGCGGCTTCTCGCCCCAGACGTGCTTGCCCGCAGCGATGGCGGCGAGCGCGACCTCCGCGTGGGCCGCGGGAATCGTGAGGTTGACGACGAGGTCGACGTCGTCGCGGTTCAGCACCTCGTCCGTGCCGCCCCACACGGGGACGCCGTACGCCTCGGCCTGCGTACGGGCCCGCTCGGGGTCGAGGTCGGCGACAGCCGTGACGGCGATGTCGGGGCTGGCGGTGAGCATGCGGAGGTATTCGTCGGAGATGTTGCCCGCACCGACGATCGCCACCCGCGTCGGTCCTGTTGTGGCGCTCATGCGTTGACCTGCTTACGGAAGTAGGCGGCGTTGCTCTCGACGAGCGGGAACACGTCGCTGTGGTGGGCGACGACCTCGACGACCGGCATCTCGACGGAGGTGCCGAGCGCGAGGATCTCCCTCAGCCGGCCGGTTATGTCGACGCCGAGGACGGGGCGGTCGTTGCCCGGCTCGCGGTCCTGGACGACGTGCAGGAAGCGGACCCGGTCGCCGAGGCGCGGCAGCAGCTCGAAGACGTCGGCGCCGCCGACACTGGCCCAGTAGACGTCCACCTCCAGGACGACGGCGGGGTCGAGCAGGCTGACGAACAGGTCGTAGACGGGAACGCCGTCGACGTGCTGCGCGAACTCGAAGTCGTGGTTGTGATACCCGACCCGGATGCCGCGCTCGGCGGCGAGCGCCGCCGCGCCGTTGACGGCGGCGGCGAGTGCTTCCACGCCCGCGCGGTCGGCGATGGTCTTCGGGTCGACCATGGGGACGATCACGGTCTTGATGCCGAGCAGTTCGGCCGCGTCCAGGACGGCCTTCTGGTCGAGCCGGTTGATGGCGGCGTGAGCGGTGGCGGCGCGCAGTCCGCTGCGCCGCAGTGCGGCGGCGAGCCCGGCGGGGTCGCTGAGGATGTCGTAGGGCTCGACATGGGTGAAGCCCATGCCCGCCAGCCGCGCCAGTGTGCCGTCGAGCCGCGCTGGTCCGATGTCGTCGCGCACGCTGTAGAGCTGGATGCCCAGCGGGTGCTCGGTCGTCATGATCCGGCCTTTCCGTGGTCGTGTGAGTGCTCGCCGGGGTGGCAGTGGTGGCCGGCGGACGCCGGGATGTCCAGCGTCGGGTTGCGTCCGAAGAAGCCGTACGGCTTGAGGGCGAAGCCCGTGGTGTCCACCGGCATCACGGGCCAGTCCTCGGTCCGGGGGAAGTGGGTGAGCCCGAAGGTGTGCCACAGCACGATGTCGGTGTTGTCGATGTCACGGTCGGCGGCGGTCCAGGCCGGCAGTCCCGAGTCGCCGGGGTGCATGTTCACCAGGTCGCCCGCCGGGTAGTTCTCGTCCGGCGCGTAGGGCGTGACCCACAGGTGCTTGGTGGCGTACGTCGCCCGCCGGTGGATGTCGGACTCCTCGTCGGCCAGCAGGACGGGCCTGCCTTCGGGGTGGAGCATGTAACCCACCGGATTCCCGAGGCGGTTGGTCACCGAGGGGTTGGTGACCAGCCAGGACCGGTTACGCGCGTTGTCGGCGAGCCGCGCGGCGCCCGCCTCGGTGCGCAGCCGGGTGACCGTCTGGGTGAAGCCCGTACCGGTGGGGTTGAGCGGCCCCCGGGGTACGGCCGCCGCCTCCACCTCGTCCACGGCGTTGCCGGTGCCGTCGACCATCATGTCGAGGCGGGCGCTGAAGAGGTGCTGGTGGTAGGGGGCGCCGAGGCCGGGGGCGAGTTCGGAGGCGAAGGCGTAGCCGGGCCCCGGGTAGGCGGAGGTGAACACCACACCGGTCGCCTTGACTTCGAGCTCTATCGAGCCGTCGAGGGAGAAGTACCAGTAGAAGCCGTAGTCGTAGTTGCCGACGGTGGCGAAGAAGGAGACGACCAGCCGCCGGTTGCGGCGCGAGTCGACCGACCCGTTCCAGTTGTCGGTGTGTTTCCACAGGATCCCGGTGTCCTCCTCGTGGATACAGATCGCCTGCGGCACGACACGTACCTCGCCGTCGCTGTCGGCGAGCACGGCGTCCAGGTAGGTGATGTCACCGACGCAGTCGCAGCCGAGTTCGAGGGAGTTGGCGAATCCGCCGAGCAGGTACTCGCCGCAGTCGAAGAAGTTCTGGAACCACCGCTGCGGGCTCGGGTCGCCGTAGGGCACCATCATCTCGGCGAGGGAGGCGCGGTACAGCACGGGCCGCCGCCGTCCCGCGTCCTCGATGTGGACGTTGTGGAGCACCAGGCCCTCGCGCTGGTCGAAGCCCACCTGGAGGGACCAGCCGAGCCAGTTCAGCACACCGTCCTCGTCGATGGTGAAGCTCGGGCCCTCGGGCTGGGTGATCTCGATGGGATTCAGGCCGGCCCTCGGTGGCATGTCCACCCACGCGGGGTCGTGGAAGTTGCCGTCCTCGCCGGGCACCTGGAGGTCCGCGTGGTCGGTCACCTCGACCACCTCGCGGGTCACCACGTCCACCACGACCGTCACCCCGTCGACGGGGTGCGCCCAGCCGAGGTCGTCGGGGGTCTTCTGGAGGAAGGTGAAGCACCGCTGGAGCCGGCGTCCGCGCTCGTCGGGGGCCGGGGCCCCGGCGGACAGCGGGTTGACCCGGAGCTGCGAGACGTCGGTGAGGCCGCGCTTCGCCATGGCGGCGAGCCAGCGTTCGTCCTGGTGCACGACCTCCTCCACGAGGGAGAACTCAACCATCACGACCGGGACATGGCCCTCGGCCGCCGTGTCGATCTCGTGGTCGGAGACGATCCGGTCCTCCTCCGGGCACACCACGACGTCGTGCGAGACACCGGAACGCATGTCGATGAGCATCACCCTGAAGCGGCGCGGCGCGACCCGGCCCCCGAGGAGTTCACGCTTGTCCTGCTCGGCGAGGCCGAAGTACGAGACGTGGGTGTCGGGGCCGATGAGCCCCTCCCGCCGCAGCACGGCACGGCTCGCGGTGATCTCGTCCGGGCGCGGGGATGCGAGTGCGCGGGCTACGGACGGTGTGTCGTACGTCGGTGAGGTCACGAGGGCTCCACATCTTGGAGAGGTCCTGGGGCGCCGGGGCCCGGGCGGCACATGGCGGGCCGGAGCGGGGCGTCCGGGGTGCGAACGGGGTGCGGGAGCGGGGAACATGGCCGGCTCATGCGTCGGCGCTCCGGCTGAAGGACGTACGCAGCCGGTAGCGGTCGCCCGCGTAGCGGATGACCGACGAGAGCAGCGGTCTCTGCGTCCCGTCCCGGACGATCTGGCGCATGTCCAGTACGGGCGTGCCCACCTCGATGTCCAGGTGGCCGGCGAGTTCGGCGTCGGCCGGGCGCGCCTCGATCGTCGTGTCCGCCTGGGCGAGGTGGAAGCCGGATCCGGCGATGACGTCGTAGAGGGAGCGGGTCGAGAAGTCGACGCTGTCGAAGCCGACGGCGATGTCGGCGGGGACGAGGGACTCGTCCACGGCGATCGGCACCTCGTTCAGCATCCGCACCCGGTCCACGCGGTACAGCGGTGTGCCGGGGGCCATCTGGAACGCCTCGGCCTCGTCGTACGTGGAGGTGCCGAGCTCGCAGCGCAGCACCCGCGAGGTGGGCAGAAGACCCATCCGCCGTGCGGTCTCCGAGAAGGATTCCAGGGTGTTGGGCCACTCCTTGCGCTCGGCGCTGGTGACGTACCAGCCGCGCCCGTGGGCGGATCGCAGCACACCCTCCTCGACCAGGGTGGTCAGGGCCTTGCGGAGGGTCACCCGGGAGATGGCGAGCATCTGGCACAGTTCCCGCTCCGGCGGCAGCCGGGAGCCGGGGCTCACCTCGCCGCTGGCTATCCGTGCCCGCAGGACCGCCTTGGCCTGCATCCACAGCGGCTCGGGGTACTCGGAGGGCAGGACGGCCGGCGTCGTCCGTTCCGTGGTCATTCGGGTACCTGGACCGTTTCCCACGTCCCCGACCGCATGGATGCGTAACAGGCGTCGATGACGCGGTTGACGACGTATCCGTCCTCGAAGGTCTCCAGCGGTGTCTCGCCGCGTTCGAAGCACTCCACGAAGTGGCGCATCTCCTGGCTGAAGCCGTACGCGCGGGTCTCCTCGGGTACGGGGTAGACCCAGCCGGTGTCGGCGTCGGCCTTCTCCACGAGGTAGCCGGCGGAGTTCTCGATGAACCCCCACACCGGTGTGGAGGCGGTGTCGGTGACGAGCCGTCCGGCGCTTCCGACGATCTCGTGGCGGAGCTGCATGCCGCCCTTCTCGATCCACGAGGACTCGACGGTGGCGAGCTGGCCGCCGGCGAACTTGAGCAGCGCGATCGCGGTGTCCTCCCCCGTCGTCTTGTCGGCGTGCGCGAGGGTGGCGCCCCAGGCGAAGACCTCGACGATCTGGTTGTCCTTGCCGAAGAAGTGCCTGGCGGACTCGACGGTGTGACAGCCCATGTCGAGGAGCGCTCCGCCGCCGGCTGTCTCGGCGTCCCAGAAGTGCGGGGCGTGCGGGCCGGAGTGCGCTTCGCGGGCGCGCATGGTCAGTACGTCGCCGATCGCGCCGGCGGCGACCATCTCGTGGGCCTTGGCGATGTTGGGCGAGAAGACGGAACTCTCCGCGTAGCCGTGCCAGACGCCCGCCTCGCGGACGACACGGAGGATCTCGGCGGCCTCGGCGCCGGTGCGGGCCAGCGGCTTCGTGCAGACCACGCCCTTTCCGGCGGCGGCCGCGATCCGTACCGCTTCGAGGTGGGCCTCGTTCGGCAGGGCTATCACGACGAGGTCGACGGACGGGTCGGCGCAGAGTTCCGCGATGTCGCCGTACTGCCGGGCGTCCGGGGCCCACTGACGCGCGAACGCCTCGGCGCGCGCGGGGTCACGCGAGTAGTTGGCGACCAGTTCCGCGTTCCGTACGTCCGTGAGCGCGTCCGCGTACGTGTTGCCGATGAATCCCGAACCGATGAGACCGACGCCGATCACGCTGTCCTCTTCCTTTTCCTGTCCGTGCCGGCCGCGGTATGGGCGCGGCATGGGCTGGCTTCTCAGAATACCATGTGGTTTTACTTTGGTCTTGCATTGGTCTTATCCCAGGCTCGACGGGAGGGTCACTCCAGCAGGCGGTCGAAGGCGCGGTCCAGGTCGTGGTTGACCACCCGGCGCGCGGGGTCGGCGTCGTAGTGGGCCAGCACCTCGCGGGCGCCTTCGGCGAAGGACACGGCGGGTGCGAACCCCGGTACCAGCGACCGGAGTTTGGAGGTGTCGAAGAGCATCGAGTGCCGGAAGTCGTGCTCCAGGACGTCCCCCCAGTTGGGGAGTTCCACGGCGATCGACTCGCTGGAGCGGTGCCGCAGGACCGGGTTGCGGACACCGGCGGCGGCGGCCAGCGCCAGGTGGATCTGGTCCCAGGTGAGGATGTCGCCGCTGACCACGTTGACGCTCTCGCCCACCGCGTGGTCGTTGCCGAGCAGCGGGACGAACGCGTTCGCGAAGTCCCGGGAGTGCATCAGGGACCACAGCGAGGTGCCGTCGCCGTGCACCACGACGGGCCGGCCCGTCCGCATCCGCTCGATCGCGGTCCAGCCGGAGAGGATGGGGATCACGGTGCGGTCGTAGACGTGCGAGGGCCTGACGATCGTCAGGGGCAGGTCGGCAGCGCGGTACGCCTCTTCGAGGAAGACCTCGCAGGCGACCTTGTCACGCGGGTAACCGAAGACCGGCTGGCGGCGCGGGCTCGACTCCGTGACGGGCAACTGCGGTACGGGGCGCCCGAATACGGAACAGGTGCTGATGAAGACGTACTGCCCGGCGGAGCCGGTGAAGAACTCCGGGTGGCCCCGGAGGTCGTCAGGGGTGAAACCCACCCAGTTGACGACCGCGTCGAACTCCTCACGCCCGAGCACCGACCGGAGCTGGTCCGGGTCCTTGACGTCGGCGCGCAGCGCCCGTACGCCGGGTGCCACCGGCCGCGCGGGCTCGGAGCGCGTCACGACCGTGACGTCCATGCCGCGTGTCACGGCCTCGGCCGCGGCGGCCGAGCCGATCATTCCGGCGCCACCGAGAAAAAGTACCTTCATGACCGCTCCTCAGAGGACGCAGGTGTGATCGTGCCGCGGGAGAGTCCCCGGCCGACGAGATGGTCGTAACTGCGCCTGAGCGCTTCGAATGTGTCGATGTGCAGCCGTTCGAGTTCGACGATGTGCCACCGCAGTCCTGACGGGACGGTGAGGGTGCG
The DNA here is from genome assembly GCF_000818195.1 of Streptomyces sp. 150FB. GTDB lineage: Bacteria > Actinomycetota > Actinomycetes > Streptomycetales > Streptomycetaceae > Streptomyces. The sequence goes on from NZ_JTHL01000001.1 coordinate 741,022, forward strand.
CGTCCAGTCGATCCGGCCCTCGCCGACCGGCACCATGACGTCGTCCTCGTAGCTGATCGCGGGCCCGTCCTTGACATGGACGAACCGCACCCGCTCCCCCAGGCGCCCGACGACCTCGGCGGGGTCGGCGCCGCCCATCTCGGTCCAGTACGCGTCGAGTTCGATCACCACCCGGTCGTCGAGCAGCTCCAGGAGCAGGTCGTAGGCCTGCCGGCCGCCGAAGGACTGCGAGAACTCGGCGAAGTGGTTGTGGTACGCGATCCGCATGCCGCGCCCGGCGGCGCGCTCGGCGGCTTCGTTCACCCGCTCGACCCCGCGCCGGATCGTGTCCGGGGAGTCGAACTCCGCGCGCTCCATGCTCCACACCAGGACCTCGGCGCCCAGTTCCTCGTACCGATCGAGGATCGCCTCGGCGTCAGGACCGGCCGGGAAAGGGGCGTGGGCGCTGGTCAGGGTGAGTCCGGCCGAGGCGATGGCGGCCCTGACCCGCGCGGGTCCGAAGTGCTCGACCAGGCCGTAGGTCTCGATGCCCGCGTAACCGAGCGCGGCGATCCGGTCGAGTGTGCCCTCCAGGTCGGCCCTGGCCTGGTCGAGCACCGTGTACATCATGACGCCGATGCCGGCGACGCCGGTGTCAGCTCGCATGTGTCCTCCCTGAGTTGTCGGTCGGCCGGCCGGATACGCCGCCGGATACGTCCTGGTGGGCGGCCCAGCACAGCGCCTGGCGTACGAGGGCGCGCACCGGCGGCTCGCCCCAGGACCGCATGTCGTGGCCGAGCGCCAGATACACCACGCGCCCGGCCCCGGCCTCCCGGACGTACAGCACCGGGACGGTGGCGCCGTCGGGGCCACGGCCCCGGGCGAGGACGGTCACGGCGTCGTCGGCGAGCTCGATCTCCTCGTACTCGTCGAAGACGTCGAAGTCCGTGACACCGCGGGTGACCGGGTGGTCGGCGGTGATCTCGACGGTGTGACGCCCCTCGTGACCGCCGCCGTCCGGGAGCCGCCGGCTGCCGAGCAGCTCGAACAACGCCCGGTCGGCCGGGTCGAGTTCACCGTCCCTGTGGCGGAGGGTGTTGGCGTGATGCACGCCCACCAGACCCTTGCCCGAGGCGACGGCGGCGGCCAGCGCGCGCTGCTGGTGGGCGGCGAACTGCCCGCCCGCCGTGTAGAGGAGGTAGACGTCCGCCTCCGCCGTCTCCGGGCGCGGGTCGGCGAACCGGCCCGTACCCATCGCCTTGCGGGTGGCGAACCCGGCCTCGGTGCCGAGCTGTTGGAACACCTGGGCAGCGCTGAGGAGATCGTGACGGAGGTCGTCGCCGTTCACGACGACCATGGCTCTCGACGCCGGGGGGTGTGGCACGTTTCTCCTCTCGGGTGGTGCGGGCCCCGCCGCCCTCCGGCCTCCGGTGGTCGGCCGGGATCCGGAGGGAGGGGGCGGGGCGTCGTCGTGGACGCCGGGGCCGTACGCGGGTGTTGGCGCGCCGCGGGCCCCGTACGCGTCACACGGGCTTCAGCCGCAGTGCGACGACGGGGTTGGGAACCGGTGTGAAATAGGGGTTCTGCGGGGAGGGGAACCCGGTCGCCTTCACCGTGCTCCAGTTGCCGTAGCTGCCCCAGTAGAACATCGGGATCCACGGCAGGTTGTCGGCGAAGACCGTCTCCAGCTTGTCGAGGATCTGCTGCCGCTGCGCGTCCGTCGTCGCCTGCGGGTACTCCTTGAACAGGGCGGCGGCCTCGGGGTTCTTGAACCGCTGGATGTTCTGCTTCGACGGTGTGGCCTTGCCGATCGGGTAGACCAGGTTCGGGTTGATCGTGTCGTTGTAGTACGAGAAGGCACGCGGGGCCGAGTCCACGGGGTAGCCCATGGTGGAGTCGAATTCACCCCGCGCCGTGATGTCGCCGATGTCGGTGACGGTGGTGGTGTCGATGTTGAGCTTGATGCCGATGTCCTTGAGCTGCGAGACCAGGACCTGCACACGGGCCGCGATGTCCGTGTACGCCGAGGGGAAGCTGATGGAGAACTCCAGCCGCTTGCCGTCCTTGTGGTAGAAGCCGTCGCTCTCCTTCTTGTACCCGGCGTCCGTCAGTGTCTTGTGCGCCTTCGCCGTGTCCTGGGTGTAGTTGACGTTCCGGTAGGCCGGCGAGATCGACGAGGTGTAGGCGGGCATCGGGAGGCCGGTGACACTCGTCGCGGGCGGCGAGTCGCTCGCCGCGCCCACCTGCTTGCGGTTCACGCCGTAGCTGATGGCCTTGCGCACCTCGAGGTCGCTGAGCGGCCAGCGGGTCAGGTTGGGAATGAGCCCGTCGGTGCCGACGATCGGCGCCCAGTAGTTGTAGTGCTTGTTCCTGGCGAGGTACGTCTTCTCCGCGTTGGCGATATAGGTTCCGCCCCAGTCCGCCTGGCCCTGCACGAGTGCGTTGGTCATCGACTCGTTGTCCTTGAAGGCGACAAAACGCAGTGCGGCGATCTTCGCCTTCGGCTGCCAGTACTGCTCGTTGCGGACGAGCAGGAAGCTCTGCGCGGAGAAGGTGGAGAGCTTGAACGGGCCGGTGCCGACCGGGTTCTTGTCCGTGTACGTCGTCGGGTCCCCGGCCTTCGACCAGATGTGCTGGGAGACGATCGGCACCGACACGATGTTGGTGAAGTCCTGCTCCGACGGCGAGGCGAAGTCGAACACGACCTCCGTGGGACTGGTCGCGGTGACCGCGCTGAAGGTGACACCGAGGAGGTTGATCGCCGGGTACTTCTTCAGCATCTCGTAGGTGAACACCACGTCGTCGGCGGAGAACGCCGTGCCGTCCGTCCACTTCACACCGCTCTGGAGCTTGAGCGTCAGCTTCTTGTTGCCGTCCGACCAGGCCCAGGACTTCGCGAGCCAGGGGATGTCCTTACCGATGTCGACGGTGTTGATCTGGACGAGCGGCTCGTAGATGAACCCGCCCTGGCCCCGGGGGGCGTAGGTGAGTCCCTGGGCGGAGTTCGGCACGAACGGGTTGAAGACCTGGGTGAGGTTGTCGGACTGACCGGCGACCGTGAGGGTCGAGCTGTCCGAGCCGGCTCCGCCCCCCGACGGGGAACATCCGAAGAGGGCGACGCTTCCCGCGCCCGCGAGGGCGCCGGCGAGCAGACCTCGTCTCGTTATTCCGGACGCGATCAACGACTGTGTGGTGGTCACTGTGCATCTGCTCCTTGGTCGGAAGGGACAACGGAAGAAGATCCGGATCGACGGGCGGGACATCCAGGGACGCGACATCCACGGGCGGGACGGGCGGGGCGCCCGGGGGCTCGCCGGTTCACTGTGTGTTCGCCTCGGCGGGCGCCGGAGCGCCCGTGGTCAGGTCGGCGACTGCCTTGGTGTTCTCGGCCCGCCGGGCGCGCGCCTCGGCGTCGTCCGCGTACAGCCAGCACCGGGTGGTGTGCTCGCCGCCGAGCGGGAACGACGGCGGTACGTCGGTCTTGCACCGCTCCATCGCGAAGGGACAGCGCGGGTGGAAGCGGCAGCCCTTGGGCGGGTCGATGAGGCTGGGCGGCTGGCCGATGTCCCGGATCCGTCCGGCGCCGCCCCGGGACGGGTCGGGCGCCGAGGCGATCAGGAGCTGGGTGTACGGGTGCGCCGCCTCCTGCGTGACGGCTTCCGAGGGGCCGGTCTCGACGACCTCACCCGCGTACATCACCGCGGTGTCGGCGGCGAAGTAACGGGCCGAGGCGATGTCGTGGGTGACGTAGAGCATCGCCACATTGCGCTCCTCGGTGAGGCGGCGCAGCAGGTTGAGGATGCCCAGCCGGATCGAGACGTCCAGGCTCGACACGGGTTCGTCGGCGAGGAACACCTCGGGGCCGGCCGCCAGCGCACGGGCGATCGACAGGCGCTGGAGCTGGCCGCCGGAGAGTTCGTGCGGGTACTTCTCGGTGAACTGCCGGGGCGGCATGAGGTTGATCTGCGTCAGGAGGTCCTCGATGACCGCCTCCTGCTCCTTGCCGCGCTTTTCCGGCTGGTGGATGGAGACCGCCCGCTTGAGGGTGCCCGCGATCGTGGAGACCGGGTTGAACGACGAGAACGGGTCCTGGAGGATCAACTGGACCTTGCTGACGTACTCGCGGAACGCCCGTCCGCGCGGCGCCACCACGGGCTCGCCGTGGAGTCTCACCTCCCCGCTGGTGAGTGGGTGGAGCTGGGCGAGCAGCCGGGCCAGCGTCGACTTGCCGGAACCGGACTCACCGACAAGGGCGGTGATCCGTCCGGCGTACAGGCGCAGCGAGACGTTCTCGACGGCGTGCACGACACGCCGGCTGCCACCGCGCCGCAGACCGCCCCTGGCGGGGAAGTGCTTGGTCACGTCAACGGCTTCGAGCACCGGCTCGACCTCGGAGGGCCGGTCTGAGAGCCGGTCGCCGGGCCGGTCGGAGAGCTGGTCGCCGGGTCGTCCGGCAGGTCGGTCGGCGGGTCGTCCGGAGGGACCGGAGCTGGTCGGGCGGGCCTGGCCGCCGCTGGTCTTCTCGCCGCTCATAGCGTCTCACCCATCGCGAGTTCGTCCTGTTTCTTCGCCCCGTCCGCGTAGAGCAGGCAGGCGGCTTCCGACGGTCCGGCGCCCGGCTCCTGGATCCGGTAGAGCGCCGGCTCGGCCGACGAGCAGGCGTCGAACGCCAGCGGGCAGCGCGGGTTGAAGGCGCATCCGGTCGGCATCCGGAGCAGGTCGGGCGGTGAGCCGACGATCCCGGTGAGTTCCCGCTTGGGACCGCCGAGGGTGGGGAACGACGAGAGCAGGCCGCGGCTGTACGGGTGCCGGGGGTGGTGGTAGAAGTCCTCGGCCGCCGCCATCTCGACGATCTTCCCGCCGTACATCACGGCGATCGTGTCGGAGAGTTCGATCAGCAGCGACAGGTCGTGCGTGATGAAGACGACGGAGAAGCCGAGCTTGTCCTTCAGCTCCATGATCTTCTCGATGATCTGCCGCTGGATGACGACGTCGAGAGCGGTCGTCGGCTCGTCCATGACGATGATCTCGGGGTCGAGGGCCAGGCCCACGGCGATCATGGCGCGCTGGCGCATTCCGCCGGAGAGTTCGTGCGGGTAGGAGCCCGAGCGGTCGGCGGGGATCCCCACGATGCCGAGGAGTTCGACGACCCTGGCTGCGCGTTCCTGCACCGACATGCCGGGCCGGTGTGCTTTGAGTACGTCCTCGATCTGCGCGCCGACCCGCATGATCGGGTTCAGCGCGTGCATGGCCGACTGGAAGACGATCGACAGCTCTTCCCAGCGGAAGTCGCGCAGTTCGTCCTCGCCCATGGCGAGCACGTCGGTGGTGGAGCCGTCCGCCCGGGTGTAGACGATCTCGCCCTGGGATATCTCGGCCGGCGGCTTGTGCAGCCGTGTGATGGCGTACGCGAGGGTGGACTTGCCCGAACCGGACTCGCCGGCGATGCCGAGGACCTCACCGCGCCGCAGTGTGAACGAGACGTCGTTCACGGCCGGGACCCGGCTCTCGCCGTTGACGTACTCCACATGCAGGCCCCGGACGTCCAGCACCACATCGGTGCTGTCCGGTGTGAACGGTGCTCCGGCCGGCCGCGGTGCGACGGCCCCCCGGCGCTTCTTGCTCCGGCGCGGAGTCCGCCGCGCCACCTGCGCGCGCTGTGCCTTCTTCGTACCGATTCCGGCCTGGCGCAGCCGGGGGTTGATGAACTCGTCGATACCGAAGTTGACCAGCGAGAGCGCGGTGCCGAGCAGGGCGATCGCCAGGCCGGCGGGTACGAACCACCACCAGGCCCCGGTGAGCAGCGCGCTGTCCACCTGCGCCCAGTACAGGATCGTTCCCCAGGACCACTGCGTCACATCGGTGAGGCCGAGGAACGCCAGGCTCGCCTGGGTGAGGATCGCGGCGGCGACGGTGCCGAGGAACGAGGCGGCGATGACGGCGACCTGGTTCGGCAGGATGTCCCTGAGGATGATGCGCGAGGTCCGCTCGCCGGTGGCTCTGGCGGCCTCGACGAAGTCGCGCCTGCGCAGCGACAGCGTCTGGGCACGCAGCACCCGGGCGCCCCAGGCCCAGCCGGTGACGGAGATGACCAGGATGATCCCGAGCGACCCGCTGTGCGGCAGGTAGGCGGCGAGGATGATCGTCAGCGGCAGGCTGGGCAGTACGAGGAACACGTTCGCCAGCAGCGACAGGACCTCGTCGCTGACCCCGCCGAGGTATCCCGCCGTCACACCGACGAGGACCGACAGCAGGGTGGTCAGGATGGCGGAACCGAAGCCGACCAGCACCGAGGCGCGCGCTCCGTAGAGCATCTGGGACAGGATGTCCTGACCGTTCTGGGTGGTGCCGAGCCAGTGCGCGCCGGAGGGTCCCATGGTGGCGCTGTCACTGACCGAGGAGGGGTCGTACGGCGCGATCCAGGGGCCGATGAGCGCCAGTATCAGGAAGACCAGGGTGATGACCACGCCCGTACAGGTGAGGGGCGCGCGCAGCAGACGCAGCCAGACTCTGGCCTGTCCCCCGGAGGTCTCCGGGGGTGCCTCGGCCTCGGCAAGGGCGGCGGATTGCATGGCCATGATTCAGCTCTCCCTCGTCCTCGGGTCGAGGAACACGTAGGCGATGTCGGCGAGCAGGTTGGCTACGAGCACCAGAACGGTGATGAGCAGGAAGATGGCCGACATCAGCGGATAGTCGGCAGCCTGGGCGGCTTTGAAGAGCACGGTGCCGATGCCGGGGTAGTTGAAGACGACCTCGGTGACGATGGAGCCGCCGATGACGAACCCGAGGGACATGGCGAAGCCGGAGAGGGAGGGCAGCATCGCGTTGCGGGCCGCGTAGTTGTACATGACGCGGCGCTTGGAGAGTCCCTTGGCCTCGGCGAGCCGTACGTAGTCCTCGCTCAGGGTCGTGACCATCATGTTGCGCATACTGATCAGCCAGCCGCCGACGGAGGCGACGACGATGGTCGTGGCCGGCAGGATCGCGTAGTAGAGCGCGCTGGAGATGAATCCACCGGAGAAACCGATCGTCTCCGTCACCGCGTAACCGCCGGACAGCGGGAACCACTTGAGGGTGATCGCGAAGATCAGCACGATGATGATCGCGAACCAGAAGTAGGGGATCGACGACAGGAACGTGGTGGCGGGTACGAGCGAGTCGAGCCAGGTCCCGCGCTTCCAGCCGGCGAGGATGCCGAGGCCGGTGCCGATGACGAACCCGAGGATCGTGCAGGCCGTGATGAGGATGAGCGTCCAGAACATGCTCTGGCCGAGTACGGTGCTCACCTTCGACGGGTAGTAGGCGTAGGAGATGCCGAAGTCGCCGGTGAACACGCTGTGCCAGTAACTCAGGTACTGGCTCCAGAGGCTGGTGTCCTTCTGACCGAAGAGCACACGCAGCGCCTGGATCGCCGACGGGCTGAGCTTGCCGTGGAACTGGTTGATCAGGTTGTCGGCGGGGTTGCCGGGCATGATGCGCGGGATGACGAAGTTGAGGCTGAGCGCGGCCCACGCCGTCAAAAGGTAGAGGCCGAGTTTTCTGAGCACGGTACGCATCGGTCAGTTTCCTTCCCCGGCGGACACGGAGGCGTCGCCGCGGGTCACGTGGGTGACCGGGGTCATGACGCGACCCCCTGGACTTCGAGTCGGTTCACCCAGCGGGCCGCCCGCCGGATCAGCAGGCGTACGGCGGGCTCGGCCCAGATCCGCATGTCGTGGCCCAACTGGACGTAGCAGACACGTCCCTTGCCGAACTCGCTGACGTGGACGAGGGGTTGGGCATCGCGTACACCGTGCGCACCCTCGGTGGCGTACGCACCCTCGGCGGCCCCGCGCCGGGCGACGACCTCCGCGTGGTCCTCCACCGCGAGCGCGTAGTGCTCGTGTGTCACCTCGAACGGCGCGATTCCCGCCGTCAGTTCATGGCCGGGGTCGGGAAACACACTGAATCTGCTCTCGTGCGGCGCCGGTCCGTGGGACACGTACCGGCTTCCGATCAGCTCGCTGAGCAGCCGGTCGGCCTCGTCGGGATCCCCGGGCGGGGAGGCCGGTACGTTGGTCGCGTGGAAGGCGAGGAGCCCCGCGCCGGCGCCGACCGCGTTCCTCAGTCCACGCCGCTGTGACGCGGTGAACTCTCCGAGCGCGGTGCACAGGACGATCAGGTCGTCGTCCACCGCGTGGTCGAACCGGCCCATGCCCAGGCCCGTACGTGTCACAAAGCCTTCGTCCGTCAGTACGGCGCGCAGTTCGGACGCCGCGGTGAACAGATCCTCGAAGACGTCGTCGCCGTTGACCACGACGAGCGCGGTCGGGCCGTGGTGGTCGGGTGGGGCATGGTTTTCCGGTATGCGCATCGCGGCGGCTCGATTCAGTAGGTGGAGTGCAGTTCGCCGGTGGGGCTCCAGAAGCCTTCGTCACGACCGCTGAGCAAGGCGTTGTCGAGACGGTCCAGCGGCAGCGGGACACGGCGCCGCGACCGGCTGCTTTCATAGGTCGCGAAGATCAGTTCGGCGCCGCGCAGTGCGTGCTCGGCGCTCAGGACCGCCCGGGCGCCGGTCCGCAGGCCCTCGACGAGATCGCGGATCGCCTCGGCGGTGCCGGCGACGATGGCCGGGTCGACGCCCCGGTCCCAGCCGGCGGAGTCCCTGTCGTAGGGGGATTCCATGACGAGGTCGGGCGCGCCGAAGCGCCGTACGACACAGCGTTCGCCGCTGATGAGGGCCCGGCCCCCGGTGCCCTGGACGATCAGCCCGAGGTTGTTCTCCAGGTTGAGGACGGGCGTCTGCGGTTCGCGCCCGGTGGCGACGACGGCGGTGACACCGTCCGGCCAGGCGATCTGGGTCAGCGAGGCCGTCTCGACGAACACACCGTAGACGTACCGGTCGAGTGTCACGTCGATCTGGCCCGTCACCCAGCTCGGCGCGGTGTCGCCCCGGTGGAAGAGGATGAGGTCGAGGATGTGGGATCCCCAGTCGAAGAGGTTCGGGCAGTACCCCTCGATCGTGACCACGTCGCCGATCGCGCCGGCCTCGATCTGTTCGCGTGCGAAGCGCTGGAGCGGGTCGAAGCGACGCTGGAGGTTGAAGGTCAGCCGTACCCTGGCGTCGGCGGCGGTGGCCGCCATCGCCAGGGCGTCGCCGTACGAGAGCGCCACCGGCTTCTCGCAGTGGATGGCGCGGACACCCGCCGCCGTCGCGGCCTCCACGACCTCCCGGTGCGATGCGGGCGGTGTGCACACGCTCACAATGTCGGGCTTGTTCGCTTCCAGCAGCTCGTGGTAGTCCTGGTAGACGCGCGGTATACCCAGTTCTTCCGCCAGTTCCCCGCCTGCCCGCTCGTTCACATCGGCGAGCGCGACGGTCGAAACACCGGGCGCGGCACGGTATCCGAGCCCATGTACGCGGCCTTGCGAGCCCGCACCGATGACCGCCGCCGAGAGTGACGTCATCCTCTCCTCCTCGCCTATGCCAAACAGATACCACTTGCGGCCAGTTTAAGACGAACGACGTTCCTGTCTAGAGGCTGAACACAACTGTCCTGGAAAGAAAACGGGACATCACCACCAAGTGCCCAGTTGAGAGCCCTCCGTGAGGTCTCAGAATTGCTGGATGGGGTGATACGGACAACGACTCCACCATGTACCACATAGGACCACTGGGGCTACACTGACGCGGCCTCCAGGACACCTGACCGGTGGCTCTCGACCGACGTTCGGACAGGAGATACGTATGAAGGTCAGCCAACTCGTCGCGCCCCGTACCTTTGAGGTCGTCGATGACGACGACCCGGTGCCCGGCGAGGACCAGGTCCTCGTCGACGTCGTGGTGTGCGGAGTGTGTACGTCGGACATGGGCCCGTGGCTCGGACACGACCCGGCCCGGCCGCCCGTGCGGCTGGGGCACGAGATGGTCGGCCGTGTGGTCTCCACGGGGCGGGACGCGAACCGCTGGGCGCCGGGCGACCTGGTGACCGGGCTCGGCGGCGACGGGTTCGCGACGCTCGCCGTGATGGACGCCAACGCGATCCTCCCGGTCCCGGCTGGCGTCGAGCCCGCCCACGCTCTCGGCGAGCCGGTCGCGGTACTGGAGGAATCCCTGTCCCGTACGGGGATGCGCGCGGGCGACCGGGTCGCGGTCGTCGGGCTGGGCTTCATGGGACTGGGGCTGATCCAGCTCGCCAAGCGGCGCGCGCCCGGGCTGCTGGTGGGCGTCGACCCGGACCCGGCGCGCCGGCAACGGGCGCTCACGATGGGCGCCGACCTGGTCTTCGCCCCCGACGAACTGCCGGAGGAGTACCGGACGGCGACGAGCCGGGCGGACGAGGCGCGGCTCGACCTCGTACTGGAGGCGACGGGCGCGACCGGTGGGCTGAAGACGGCCGGCAGCCTGGTCCGGCCGTTCGGGACGCTGTGTGTGGTGGGTTACCACCACACCGGCGACGCGATGATGGACATGGACCTCTGGTACAAGGGCGTCACGGTCGTCAACGGGTTCTGCCCGGACCGGACACGGGTGGTGGGCGCCATGGCCGAAGCCCTGGACCTCATCGCGCGGCGGCGCTTCAGCTACGCGCCCCTGGTCACCCACCGCTTCGGGCTGGACCAGCTCGGCGACGCGTTCCGCGCGATGGAGGAGAGCCGTCCGGACTTCGTCAAGGGTGTGCTCGTTCTCTGACGTCGGCCACGGGTACGGCGGTGGCTGCCGCGGCTCCGGTTCCGGCTGCGGCTCCGGACGGCCTCACCCCGGCCCGGCCCGACACGTATTCGGGCCGGGCCGGGCCGCAGGGCGTTGTCAGCCGTACGAGCGGGCGAACGACGTGCGTAGACGGTAGCGGTCCCCCGCGTACCGGATCGTCGAGGCGAACAGCGGCTCCTGCTCGGCGTTCAGCGCGATCTGGCGCATCACGAGCAGCGGGTCGCCCGCCGCCACATCGAGGTGTCCGGCCGCACGGTCGTCGGCCTTCACCGCTTCGATGGTGCTGTCGGCCCGCACCGGCTCGACCCCGGCCTCGGCGAGCGTGGTGTACAGCGAGCGGGTGCTGAAGTCGACCTTCTCGATGCCGGGGACGAGCGCCAGCGGGACCCGGCTCAGATCGAGCGCGATGGGCACACCGTCCAGCAGCCGGACCCGCTCCAGGCGGAACAGCGGGGTCCCTGGGGCGATCCCCAGCGGCTCGGCCTCGTCGATGGTGGCCGGACCCGCGCCCGCCTCCAGCACCGTGGAGTGCGGGTTCAGGCCCATCCGGGCCGCCGTCTCGCTGAACGACTCCAGATTGTTGGGCCATTCCTTCTTCGGTACGGCCTGCGTGACGTACCAGCCACGGCCGTGAGAAGCGCTGAGCACACCCTCGTCGACCAGGTGCACCAGCGCTTTGCGCAGGGTGACCCGGCTGATGCCGAGTTGCCGGCACAGCTCACGCTCGGGTGCGAGCCGCATGCCCGGCTTCAGGATTCCCTTCTCGATCTCCCCCCGGATCAGGTTGACGGCCTGGATCCACAGGGGTTCGGGATATCCGGGCAGGATGGCGCCGACGACCTCGCGAGAATCATTCATACGTGAGGACCCCGTAATGGTCTGCTCGCACCATTGAGCATGGTTCGATCGTCATCCCTTCGAAGGCCCCGCGCCCGGCGGAACCGCAGGTTGAGCAGCCACGCACTTCGCTCAACCTGACGGGCGATCTGAAGTGCTCAGGGCCTGTCACGACACGGACGGCCGCTGCTGATGGACACCAGCGATCAGGATAGCTTTCCGGCCGTGGATCTGGCCAGGAGCCCACTCCCCGGCTCCGAGGGGGCCCCAGCACCACCCCGGGCCGGGTTCCAGGCCTCCTGACACCGCCATGGCCCGTCGGCAGACTCGTTGATGTCAGCGAGTCACCGGCGATGCCGGCTCGTACCAGCCGTACGACGCGCACACCCACGGGGAGTCAGCCATGGCACAACACAACGGAACCGGCCCGTCGAGGCGGACCCTCATGCGGGCGGTGACCTCGGCCGCCGCGGTGGGCGGGGCGCTCAGCCCGGGCGGCGGCGCTGCCTGGGCGAAGGCGGCTCCCACCGCCGGCCGGGG
>NZ_JTHL01000001.1:753095-757281 GCF_000818195.1 Streptomyces sp. 150FB
CGGCTCCCACCGCCGGCCGGGGAGCGGCAGCCGCCGCCGGGCCGGACCGATTCCCCTTCCTTGAAGGGGCGTTCGAGCCCGTCACCGAGGAGCTGACCGCCTTCGACCTGCCGGTCACCGGACGTATCCCCCGTGATCTTGACGGCCGTTACCTGCGTACGGGGCCCAACGTCCTCGGCCTGGAGGACCCCCGGGCACACCACTGGATGCTCGGCGAGGGGATGGTGCACGGTGTGCGCCTGCGCGGCGGGCGCGCCGAGTGGTACCGCAACCGGTGGGTCAGGTCCGCCGGCGTCTCGGCGAAGCTGGGCGAGCGCTACCCCGGGCCCAGTCCCGTCCCGGAGGACGACTTCGCGTGCAACACCCATGTGATCCCGTACAAGGGGCGGATCCTGGCGATGCAGGAGAGCGGCCCGGCGCCGTACGAACTCGACGGCGACCTGAACACCCTGCGGCCGTACGACTTCCGCGGCTCGCTGGAGGGCGCGTTCACCGCCCACACCAAGTTCGACGCGAGGGCCGACGAGCTGCACGCGATCACGTACTACCCGACGTGGGACCACGTACGGCATCTTGTCGTGGACCACACGGGACGGGTGGCGCGGACCACGAGGATCCCGGTGGCCGACAGCCCGATGATGCATGACTTCGCACTGACCGAGAAGCACGTGGTGATCTTCGACGTGCCGGTGACCTTCGACCTGGCGGCGGCCGAACGAGGGGACGCGGTCCCGTACATCTGGAACGACAAGCACCCGGCGAGGGTCGGCGTGCTGCCGAGGAACGCCCCGAACGCGTCGGCGATCCGCTGGTTCGAGATGGATCCCACCTACTACTCGCACACACTGAACGCGTACGACGAAGGCAACTCCGTGGTCGTCGATCTCGTCACCATGCCCGCGCCCTTCTACGCGGCGGGCCGGGGCAGCGACGGCCCCACCGCACTCGGCACCCCCAGCCTGGAGCGCTGGACGGTGAACCTGGCGCGGGGACAGGTGAAGACGCGGGTCATCGACGACCGGCCGCAGGAATTCCCGCGTGTGAACGAGTCGTTGGTGTCGCGGCGGCACCGGTACGCGTACACGGCGGGGGCGGCCGCGATGTGGCAGGCGTACCTGACGGCCGACGGCGTACCGCCGGACCGCTCGTTCACCAACGTCCTCGTCAAGCACGACCTGCTGCGCGACAGCACCCAGGTGCACCGCTTCCCGAAGGACGCGGCGGTCGGCGAGGCGGTGTTCGTACCGTCGGAGAAGCACAGCGCGGAGGACGACGGCTACACACTGGCTTACGCCCACGACCCGGAACGCGGCGCCGCCGACCTGGTGATCCTCTCGGCCCAGGACTTCACGGCCGAACCACTGGCCCGCATCCACCTGCCGGGCCGGGTACCGCTGGGCTTCCACGGCAGTTGGGTCCCGAGCTGACGGACCCCGAACTTACGGGCCCCGGCTCAGAGCAGATCGGTGAGATCAGGGCCGCGGCCGTCGATCGCGTCGGGCGTCTCGACACCGTAGCCCTCGGCCCGTCCGAAATAGGTCGGGTCGCCCTGCCCGGCCACCGCACCGAGGAGCGAGTCAAGGGCTCGCAGCGCCGCTGCCAGACGAGGAGCGTTGCGTTCCTGGACGTCCGGATGAGGGGCGCCGGCGAAGTCGAAGTAGCCCCACACATCGTGGAACACCGCGACTTCCGCCCACAGATGGCGCGTATCGGGGGACACCGTGAGCACGACGAGGTCGCGCTCGCGGTGTCCCCCGCCCTGCGCGTCGAGCCATGTCCCGGTGCCCGAAACGGTGATGACACCGACCTCGGCACCCGGAAAGCCCAGCGGGCGGCTCTCTCCGATCCGCCGCGCGAGGTCCGCCTCATCGAGACGACCCGTCACCGGAAGACGGGTGATCACGCCGACCCCGCCGACACCGTGAACCATCCAGTGCCACTCAAGGCTGCTGGGCTCCAGCAGACCGTGCTCCCGAAGCAGAGCGGACATCCGTGCGGCCGTCATCAGCGCGGATTCGAGACCGGGAGCCGCGAAGTCATCGAGTTCCCACTCCCAGGAGGCACATTCCTCAGGGGCACGCATCAAACGACAAACCTATTTCTCGCTCTTGCGCCAATCCTTCGTGGGCTGGCCGCTCTCGTCCCAGCGGCGGTCCTCCAGCATGGTCAACCCGTCGTCGGCGAATACGCGCTCCGAGGCGAGTGTGCCGTTCTCATGCCACTCTCTCGACACACCGACAGGACGGCCCGCACGGGCTGTCGCCTCGGAGCGGAGCGTTCCGTCCTTGTACCACTCGCGGCTCGGGCCGTTCTGGACCCCTGCCGCGTAGGAATCCAGGCTGACGACCGCTCCCCCCAGACGCTCCTCGACCTCACCGGTGAACAACTCTCCCCGGTAAAGCAGCCGCTGCGCCTGGTCCATGTCGACCTCGGGGTCGTCGATATCGATCCGTGTTACCTCGGCCATCAGGGGATCCAATTGTCGTCGGTCGGCGGATTGCCGGTGAACCTGCCGTGCAGGCTGTCCACGCCATCCAGCATATGGTTGCAGTTCGCGCAGAAGGCCGCAGGGCGTCCGGGGAGCTCGGTCTTCATGTGCGACAGATAGGGGAACTCGACCGACGCGCGGAGTTCGGCGAGCGCCGACTCCCCGTCCGGAAGCCCCAGCTTCTTCCGCTCCCACAGCAGTTCGTTGGCAGCCTTGACTTCGGCGTGTCCCAGCGGATGGTCCGGAGCAGGCGGCCCGGATTCCATGAGCGCCTCGTACCTCGCGGCAATGGTCGGGTGAAGACGATCAGCGGGAATGATGTTGTCGAACTTCCCATTGATTCCCTCGAAGATCATCCCCGTCTTCAGGTCCATGACCGAACCGACACAGGCTCCGACCTGCTTTCTGGGGAAGAGACCCAATTCCTTGGCCTCCTTGTACGCGGCACCACGCTGGAAGGAGAGGTCCTTGAGGAAGTGATCGACACTGCGACCGTCGACATGCGTGATCAGATCATTCCCATCCCGGCGCAGCAGCCTCTCCGGGACCTGGCCGAGGAACTTCTCGCCAGGACCGGGGAGCGGGAGGGGATGGTCACCGATCTGGATCGGTTCCGCGTCGCGCCGTGCGATGTCGTCCGCGACCGATCCCCCTGGCTCGCGAATGTCCCGGTCACCGTGGTGCGCGCCGCTGTCGTTGTGATCGTGAGACGTGCCATCGGTGTCATGGCCGCCCGGGCTGGAATCGTGGTTTCCCTGACCGTCGTGACCGCCACCGTCGTGACCGCCACCGCTGTCATGGCCGCCTCCGCCACCGTCGTGACCGCCACCGCTGTCATGGCCGCCTCCGGGACCGTCGTGGCTACCGCCGCCACCGTCGTGTCCGCCACCTGAGCCGTCGTGGCCGCCGCCGCTGCCGCCGTCGTTGTGGCCGCCGGTGGGGGGCTCGTGGCTGGCGGACGGGCCGTGGGCGAGGTCGTCCGCGTGGCCGCCCGGCAGGTTGTCGCCCGCATGGCCGCCAGGGAGGTTGTCGCCGACATGGCCGGGGAGGTTGTCGCCCACCTGGCCGGTGGGCAGGTCGTCGCCTACGCGGCCGACGTCGCCCAGGCTGTCGCCGAGGTGGACGACATGGCCCGCGTTGTCCGCGACGTGGGCGCCCGCTCCGACCAGGACCGGTTCCCTGACAGGTGAGTCGATGTGGGGCTGGTCGGCGCCGGAGGCCGGATCGGTGTTCGGGGTTGGTTCCCTGGGCGCGTTGTCGGCGCTGTCCAGGATGTTGCCCTGCTCGTCGAGGTAGTTGCCCTCGCCGTCGAAGTACCGGGCCGGCGCGCCGGGCTCGGTCGGCAGCTTCGTGGCGCTCTCGGGAAGGGCCGGGACGCCGTCGGGGATCTTGACTGTGCCGTCCGGGAGCTTCAGCGCGCCCTCGGGGATCGGCGCGCCGTCCGGCAGGTGCAGGGTGCCGTCGGGGAGTTTGAACGAGCCGTCCGGGATCTTGATCGCATCAGCCGGGAGTGTGGGGATGTCGATGTTGCCGATGCCGCGCAGGCCCTTGCTGATGTCACCGATCTTCGAGAGACCCGCCCCCGCGCCCTTGGCGATGTAGGTCATCGGGTCGATGATCTTGCCGGCCTTGCCCGCGACCGACAGTGCCTTCGCGATGGCGCCCGCCTTGCCCGCGCCCGCCGCAGCTCCGCCCGCA
>NZ_JTHL01000001.1:760122-762942 GCF_000818195.1 Streptomyces sp. 150FB
AACAATCACTCCTCGTAAGTCCCAGCGCTTCCATCGGACGGCGGAGATCAGCGGCCCGAGAAGCGCGCCGCGTCGAAGTTGGCCGCGCCCATGTTCGACCGGGCGTTGTCACCCTGCTCCTGGTCACCGGAGCCGAACGCCGACTCCATGCCCGACTGGCCGCCGAGGATCGACGACAGCGCGCTGTTCAGCGACGAGGTGATCTCGTCGGAGCGCGACTTGAACGAGTCGAAGGCGACCTTCCCGGACCCGTTGAACTTGCCTTCCAACGGCTGCGCCGCCTGAACGAGTTGACGGATCAGCGTCCCGAGGTCATCACTCGACCCACGCGACTTCGACGTCAGCGTCGTCAGGACCTGCGCCCCCATGTCGAACTTCATCCGGCTCCCCCTACCAGGTTAGTTGGTACAAATAATGCCATCCCCCTCGTCCTCCGTGCCAGCGACTTGCCGGGCTCGCCAGCCCTCTGTGACAAACGCGTGACAGAGACGCACAAGAGCCGGAAGCGGCCACCGAGGCGGGAGATCCCCGGCTCCGCCGTCGCGACGAACCGCGCGGGGCGCACAGTCGGCAGGTCAGGCCCCGTCGGGGGGTTGCTGCCGGAACACATCGTTCATGATCTTTTCAGCGAGGTCGGCATGGCCGGCCGGAGCTGTGACACGCAGCCAGAGGAAGAAGTCGAAGGGCGACCGGTCGTCCGCACCGAGTGGTCGCCACCACAACCGCAGCAGGCGGATCAGCGACGCTGTTCTCACGCCGTCCGAGTCGGCCAGGCGGTAGCGGGTCTCACGGTCGTGCCGGGGCCAGGTACCAGGATTGGTGCCGGGGAGACCGGCGTAGAAGGCATCGCGGTCGCCGCACTCGTCGTGGAGGTAGCACGGGTGCAGCTTCAGTTCCACGCGCACAGGCCCTTCCGGGGTGTCCCACACGCACTCCTGGGCTTCATCCGGTGCCGCCAGGCCGGCTGAACACTCCATGCCGCGCGGCAGCCGCAGCGCCATCCAGAAGTAGGTGTCGGGATGGAACAGGACGATCTTGGATCGCTCCCCGGCGTCCCACTGGGCGCCTTCGAGCGGCTTGCCCGCGTCCCCGCGATAAAGGGAGAACCGGGACGCCCGCGGCAATGGGGCGCCCGACAGGTCTTTCAGGGTGCGCTCGCCCGCTTGCGCGGGGCCGACGAGTCCGGCATTGCGCAGCACGGTGCGCGCGACTGCCACCGCCATCTCACGCACCTGTGCCACAGTGGCGAACTCCATGCTGACGTCCGCGAGTACCACGGCGTTGTCGACCCGCGCCCGGACGACGCCCATCGGGATCTCGGTCCTGCCGAGCTCCCTCTCGAGCGGATCGCCGGTCAAGAAGCCGGCGTCGCTGACGATCGCCGAGTCCCCGACGTCGTCCCGCCGTTCGCTCTTGTCGAAGTTGGCCTTCCGTACCCATTGTTCCGCCTGGTCCGCGCCACCGAGTTGGCCTTCGGCAGCGGTGACGCCGACACGTAGGGTGATCACCGTGTCCGGCCGGAACGGAGCCTGTTCCTCGAAGACACAACTGGTGGTGTCTCTGAGCGGCGGAATACTCACCGTCGCGGGTGCCCGCCAGGGCCAGACCTGACGGTCGTCGTAGCCCGTACCCCTGGCGGGGTCCTGGAGCAGTGGGCGCAGATCCGGGACGGTGAGCAGGCTGCAGGCGCTCGCGAGCGAGGGAACAGGGCCTGCCACAGCAGGAGCCGTCACAACGGCGCCGAGCAGGGCGAACGCGGTCAGCACGGACACAGCGGCACCGACGGCCGTCAGCGCCCTCTCCTGGAAGGCGACACGGCGGGCCAGTCGCTCCCGCGACCTGAGATCGGGCAGGAACTCCTTGCCGGTGGACCGCTCGCCCCGGACGGCGCGCGCTTCGGCGGCCAGTTCGTGCTGCAACGCCAGGTGCCGGAAGCGGTAGAAGCCCCCCGACTGCCGCAGCACCCCGCGCCGGTGCGCGTCCCGCAGAAAGCGCGTCAGGCGCCACGGCAGGTGCCCACCCGCGGCGAGCCAGAACCGCGCGGCACCGTGGCGACCCCAGGCGGAGACGGCGCAGCTCCACACCCCGACGCCGAGCGCCAGCACAACGGCCGTCGACGTCCAGCGCGCCGTACTCATCGCGTCGCGTCCCTGAAAAAGGCCGCCCCACATCACCACGAGGGTGGCCACGAAGCCCAGGAGTGTCTTGTGGAGCCGCAGCGGAGCGCGGCTGCCGGGCAGAGAGACGACGGCCAGCCAGAGCGTGGCGCGCCGGTCGGCGCGCAGCAGGGCCTCGGGGCCGAGGGCTTCCGGGTCGGCGGGCCTGCGTACCGCGTTGCGCAGGGCGAGGAGCCCGAGGAACACGACGGCCCCGGTCACCCTCAGGGCGGTGATCCCCGCGACGCCGTGGGCGGCCGCCCCCGCCCAGAGCACGGCGAGCGCGATGGCCCCGAGGACAACGAGGGCACGTGGAAACGGCCTGCTCAGCGCCGCTCGGACAGCGCCGGCCACGGGCCGTCCGAGCCGCTGCGGTACCGGCAGTTCGCTGTCCACGGTGATGTACCAGTCCGTCACCACGGCAGCGAGGCCGCTGATCAGACCGAGGGCCCATATCGGCGTCGCCACCCCGAAGATGTCCACGGTGAAGGACAGCCCGCTCACGGTCAGGGCGGCGGCGACCAGCACGGGCAGCGGCAGGGAGAGCAGCAGGCGGGCGCGGCGGGGCACCATGCGTTCCAGGCGCCACCATGCGATGTCCGGCTGCTCGCTCTCGGTCTGCCGGAGCGCCAGCTCCCCGAGCCAGCGGCGGGCCCGCTCGCCT
>NZ_JTHL01000001.1:762967-769510 GCF_000818195.1 Streptomyces sp. 150FB
CCCGGAGCCAGCGGCGGGCCCGCTCGCCTGTCCAGCGGGCGCGGGCGGCGGGTTCGGCCGCGTCGTCCGCGTAGGCCGCCGTCACGAAGGCGCCGAACAGGTGCCGCTTCAGCGCGCCCGCGGTGCGGAAGCGTCCGGCCGCGAGGAGTTCGGCGGGGTCGGCCGCGGTGTCGCTGTAGGCGGCGCGGGCGAGCGACACCATGAGCGGGGTGCTCAGTACGTCGCGTAACAGCCGCACCTCCGCCGCCTTGTCGTGCTGGTCGGCCAGGCGCGCCAGAACCGGGTCCCACTTGGTGCCCGCACCCCTCCCGCGCGGTCCTGAGCCGCCGCGCGGGCGTGCGGAGCGCGGCAGGTAGGCGTGGACGGCTCCGGCGTCCAGGGAGCGCAGCTCCACCGCGGCCATGCCAGGCAGCCGTACGTCGCCCTCCTCGACGGCGGCGGTGAAGGCGCCGCTCCGGCTGGTGAGGACGAGCCGCAGTGTGCCGCGCAGGCCTTCGCGCAGTTGGACGAGCGCGTCCACGCGTTCTCTGGCGGGGAGTTCGTCGAAGCCGTCCAGTACAGGCAGTACGAGGCCGGAGGTGAGGAGCCGGTGTGCCACCGTACGGCGTGATGCGAGCGGCGAGGTGAGGGCGTCGGGGTGGGCCTCGGCCAGTGCTCCCGCGGCCCACCACCACAGGGACGGCTGGGTCCTGGGGCTCCAGGAGGCCAGGGGCAGCACGACCGGCACAGCTTCGCCACGCTGTCTGCCGTGCAGCAGCTCCCTGGCGAGGTGTACGACGAGAGCGGACTTGCCGGCACCGGGGGCGCCCAGTACCAGCAGCCTCCCGCGCGGCAACCGGGCGTAACAGTCGGCCACTTCACCGAACTCCCCGGCCGGCGGGGACACGTTCCCGTCGTCGCTGAGCCCCTCGTGGTGGTCGCCGAGTCCCAGCCGCGCGGGCGCCCAGCGGACGGGGAGCGACATCGGGTCGGTGATACGGCCGTGCTCCTCCTCCTGGGCGTAGCGTGCCGCCAGGGTCCTGGCGAGGGTGTCCGCGAGGTCGTTCAGGTTCCGCGCGGGGATGTGGACCTGGAGTGCGCGTATCTCACGGCGGCGCCGCGCCACCAGCGTGATGCCCAACAGCAGGGCGAGTCCCCCGCAGCCCGCTGCGGCCAGCCAGCGGACCCGGGTCCCGGTCACGAGGCTGCTGCCACCGGCGCCCAGGAACACACCGAGCGCGACCAGGACGGCGGCGGC
Organism: Streptomyces sp. 150FB; assembly: GCF_000818195.1. GTDB lineage: Bacteria > Actinomycetota > Actinomycetes > Streptomycetales > Streptomycetaceae > Streptomyces. The sequence goes on from NZ_JTHL01000001.1 coordinate 764,205, forward strand.
GAGCGCGGCGAACAGGTAGTCCCGTCCGGCGGGTCGCACCTGGGTCACGATGCTGCCCACGCTCTGCGCCTGGATCACGGGCCCCTCGAAGTGGCCCGCCGATATCTCGTTCCGTACGGCGGGCGCCATGTCGCCCGCCGCCGCGCGCTCACGGGCGTCCCCCGACTCACGCCGCATCACCGAACCACCTCCCCCTCGGGCAGCCGCCGCAGGTCCAGTGTGCCCGTAGGGGACGCCGGAGAGGGCGGTGGAACCCAGCCGTTGTCCACCTGTGATTCGCGGCGCGCCACCGGAGGCGCGACACCACCCGGTGGACCGGGGCAGGCCTGCGATGATGATCTCTACGTGTTTCACGGCGGGGGGCGGAAAAATGGGGATGTCGCTTCCCGAGGGGCTGGCCACACCGGCACTCGTGGTCGATCGGGACGTTCTGGGCCGGAACATCTCACGCATGGGTGAGGCTTCGCTGTCCGGTGCGTTCGCGCCGCTTCCGCACACCGAGAGCCACACGTGCGCACGGATCGCCGAACTTCAGCTCGACGCCGGACTGCGTGTTGTCGGTGTGTTCAGTGGCGGGTCGGCCCCGACCACGGGCGAGTGGCGGCCTGGCGCCGTGAACGCGTTACGGCCCGGCGTCGACGTCTTCAACGACGCCACCCAACTGGCCATGGGGAGTTGCGGAGTTGAGGACCTGGCGCTGGTCGTCGCCGCTACGGTGATCAGCGTTCCCGCTCCGGGCCGCTTCGTCCTGGACGTCGGCAGCAACGTTCTCGGCTCGGACCGGTCGCCGTGGGTGACGGGCCACGGCTACCTGCCGGACTTCCCGCGGGGAACGGTCACCGGGTTGTGGGAACACCGTGCCGTTGTCCGCCTTCCGGACGGCGTGCCGGGCCCGCGCCTGGGGTCGGTGACCGCCCTCGTCCCCAACCACGTGCGCGCGCCGGTCAGTCTCGCCGACGAACTGGTGGTCGCCCGGCACCGCGAGGTGATCGGCCACTGGCCGGTGACGGCACGAGCCACCCGGACCTGACACACCTCGGCCCGGCACCACCGCCGCGAACGCCGCGCGCCGTCTCACGGCTCGGGACACCGTCTAAGCTCGGGGAATGGCGAAGTATTTCGACGTTCACCCCGAGAATCCTCAGCGACGCACCATCAGCACTGTGGCTGACAGCATCCGGTCCGGCGCGCTCATCGCGTACCCGACGGACTCCTGTTACGCATTGGGGTGCCGGCTCGGCAGTCGTGACGGCATCGACCGCATCCGGTCGATTCGCCGTCTCGACGATCGCCACCACTTCACCCTGATGTGCCAGAGCTTCGCGCAACTGGGTCAGTTCGTGCACATCGACAACGACGTGTTCCGGGCGATCAAGGCGGCGACACCCGGCAGGTACACCTTCATCCTGCCGGCGACGAAGGAGGTGCCGCGCCAGTTGCTGCACCCGAAGAAGAAGACCGTCGGGGTCCGGATCCCCGACCATGTCGTCGCCCAGGCCCTGCTGGCGGACCTCGGCGAGCCGCTGCTCTCCAGCACCCTGCTCCTGCCGGACGAGGAAGAGCCCCTGACGCAGGGGTGGGAGATCAAGGAACGGCTCGACCACGTCGTGGACGCCGTGCTCGACTCGGGCGACTGCGGCACCGAGCCGACGACGGTCATCGACTTCTCGGACGGAGAGCTGGAGATCGTACGCCGGGGCGCGGGCGACACCACGCGGTTCGAGTAACCGCGGCCACTGGGCCGGTCGGAAGCCCGCGCTCGCCCGCGGTCAGGGCCCGTTGGTATGTTCCGGTAATGAACATACGGCGGGTGGACGGCAGCGCGGGCGACGCGGACTACGGCGTGATCGGTGGCGGCTACGTCGGGTACCGGCAGCCCGACCCCCGTATCGCCGAAGCGATCACCAGGGCTCTGGGTGACGCTCGGACGGTGCTGAACGTCGGTGCCGGTGCGGGATCGTACGAGTCGACGGCGCTGGAGGTGACGGCCGTCGAGCCGTCAGCGTCCATGCGTGCGCAGCGGCCGGCGCACCTGCCCCCGGCCATCGACGGGGTCGCGGAGGACCTCCCGTTCGCCGACGCCAGTTTTGACGCGGCGATGAGCACGTTCAGCGTCCACCAGTGGAAGGACGTGCGGGCCGGGCTGCGCGAGATGCGGCGCGTGGCGCGCGGGCCGGTGGTGCTGCTGACCTGTGATCCGGACCTGGTACGCGACTTCTGGCTGTACGAGTACGCACCCGCCGTCCTGGACACCGAGGCGGGGCGTTACCCGTCCGTCGCCACGATCTCCGAGGCGCTGGGCGGAGAGGTGACCGTGGAGCCGGTGCCGATCCCGGCCGACTGCACGGACGGCTTCAACGAGGCGTACTACGCGCGCCCGGAGCGGCTGCTGGATCCCGGGGCCCGGCAGGCGAACTCGGCCTGGAGTTTCGTGGATGCCGCTGTGCGCGAGCGGTACGCCGAGACACTGCGGCACGCTCTCGAATCCGGTGCCTGGGACCGCCGCCACGGCGCCCTGCGCGAGCAGGGCACCCTGAACGGTTCGCTGGTTCTGGTGCGTTCGGTCCCGGCTGCGTAACGCGCCGGGCCGGGAGCGGCCAAGAGCTGCCGCGGCCGGCCCGGGGCGGCTATCCGAAGGTGAAGGAGTAGGCCTGGATCCCGGGGGCGGGCTGGATCTCGACGGTGGCCTCGCGTGCCGTGTCGTCGTTGATGAGCGGGTAGAGCGTGGGCGTGCCGTGGACCTGGATGGTCTTCGTCACCTTGCCGTTGACGAGGACCTTGACCGGGCCGTCGCCGGCGAGGACGAGGTTGACGTTCTTGGCCTTGTAGCCGAAGTCGAGCCGCGCCCCGGCCCCGGCGGTGAAGTAGTCGTAGCCGGCCGTCCATGTACCGCCCAGGGCAAGCCGGTTGAGGGGAACGTCGGCCGGCAGGTGGTAGGCGGTGGCCTTGTCGTCGACGAGGGGGTCACCGACGTAGCCGCGGATACGCAGGTTGCTGAGGTAGGTCTCGGGCGTGCGGTCCTTGGTGAGGGCGGGATCGCTCTGCCCGGTCTTCGCCGGCAGTCGCACAGCGGGATTCGCCTGCTTGAGCAGGGTGCGGATGAGGTCCTCGGTCTGTGCGTACGTGCCCTCGCCGAACTTGAAGTAGCGGACGGTGCCGTCGGCGTCGATCAGGTACTTCGCAGGCCAGAACCGGTTGCGGTAGTTGTTCCAGGTGGTGAGCTTGTTGTCGAGCGCGACGGGGTAGGTGACGCCGAGCTTCTTCGCCTGGTCGGCCACATTGCCCGCGTCCTTCTCGAAGGCGAACTCCGGTGAGTGGACGCCGATCACCTCGAGGCCGCTGTTCTTGTACGTGCTGTTCCAGGCTTCGATGTGGGGCAGGCTGCGCTGGCAGTTGACGCAGGAGTAGGTCCAGAAGTCGATCAGAACGACCTTGCCGTGCAGCGCCTTGAGGTCGACGGGCTTCCCGCCGGGGGTGTTGAGCCACTTGGCGATGCCGTCGATGGCGGGTGCCGGTCCGCACGAGCGCAGTTCGTCGACGCCGTCCTCGCAACGGGAGAGCTGCTTGTTCTTGTTGTCCTGGAGACCGGAGAGCTGCTGGCGCGCGGTGTCGTTGTCCTCGATCTTCTTCTGCGCGACGGAGGTGTAGTCGGGCAGGGCGCGCTGGATCGCGTCGGTGACGTTGAACGCGAGGGCCAGCGCGAGGGCGATCATCAACGTACCGGCGGCGATGCGCAGCTTGCGCGCACGGGTACGGAACGCGCTGACGCGCTCGGCGACCCGGCGGCCCGCCAGCGCGAAGATCAGCAGCGGGACGGCGGTGCCGACGGCGAAGGACAGGGTCAGGGCGACGATGTCGAGACTGATCTCCCCGCGCGCGCCGGCGACGGTGATGGCGGCCAGAACGGGTCCGGCGCACGGCACGTACAGCAGCCCGAGGCCCAGGCCGAGCACGAAGGCGCTGCCTTCCTTGTTGACCTGGCGCTGCGGGATACGGGCGAAAGGCTTCTCCAGCAGCCGCTCGACGGGCGGGAAGATCAGCCCCAGGCCGATGAAGACCAGCAGGGCGAGCCCGACGTATCGCAGGATGTCCTGCGGCAGCCCCAGGGCCGAGATCAGGGTGACGCCCAGCAGGGTGAAGAAGCTGAAGCTGATGACGAGGCCGGCGACCACGGCGTAGGGGCGCCGGTTACGCGGAGCCTTGGGCGCCTCAGGGGACGCGACGACCAGCGTATCGCCGTGCTGTTCGCCGTCCTGCTCGCCGTCGCGCTCGCCGCTTTGTTGTACGGGTTGTGCGGCGGCGGGCTGTACAGCGGCGGCTCGTGCGGCGGATGGCCGTCGCTTCGGCGGCGCCGCGCCCGGTGGCGCCTGGTTGCCGGGGCCGCCGGCCAGGAAGACGACCGGCAGCACCGGGAGAATGCAGGGCGAGACGGCGGTGATGAGACCGCCCAGGAGCCCGATCAGGATCAACGTGAGCATGGGCGTCCGCCTTCGGTCCCCGAGAGCGGCCAACCCGCTCTGCGGTCGCTCCTGATTCGTCGGCGGACGGAGCCTGGATTGGTCCTGGGCCCCCTCGGGTTCCGCATCTGCGAGGCCCCGGGCCCGATCCACCTCGCACATATGACCTTCGCGTGACCCGCTCGGAAGGAGCCCCGGGCGCGGCGTCACGACGAGTGAGCGCTTACGCTGCACAGAGAACAGGGGCCGGACAGAGGATGGGATCAGAGCATGGCGAGCGACCAGCCGGACGCGCCGGCCGCATCCCGTCGTATCCCTCCGGGCCAGCGCCACGTCCGTGGATGGCCCGTATCGCACTACGGTCCCGTCCCCAAGTTCCGCCCTGAGCGCTGGGACCTGCGGGTCTTCGGGGCCACCGCGACGGGCGCCGAGCACCGCTGGGCGTTCGACGACCTGACCGCCTTCCCGCACACCACGGTCGTCGGTGATCTGCACTGCGCGACGGGCCCGACGTCCACCGACCACGAGTGGTACGGAATCGCCGCCAGGGCTCTGCTGGACCTGGTCCCCCCGGCGCCGGAGGTCACGCACGTCATGGCCTGGGCGGAGTACGGCTACGGCGCCAACCTCCCGCTCAGCGACTTCACCACCGACCGGACCCTGCTGGCCACCCACCACAACGGGGAGTCGCTCACCGTTGAGCACGGCTTCCCCCTGCGCCTCGTCGTACCGCACCTCTACGGGTACAAGAGCCCCAAATGGCTGCGCGGTATCGAGTACATGACCGAGGACCGGCGCGGCTTCTGGGAACTGCGCGGCTATCACAACCTCGCCGACCCGTGGAAGGAA
>NZ_JTHL01000001.1:769615-777300 GCF_000818195.1 Streptomyces sp. 150FB
ATGACCGAGGACCGGCGCGGCTTCTGGGAACTGCGCGGCTATCACAACCTCGCCGACCCGTGGAAGGAACAGCGCTACTCCCACCAGGAGCAGGAGGGCGAGGGACCGGCCCTGTGAGGTGGTGAACGGCCGGCCAACGGTCAGCCCAGGTCGAGCAGTTCCTCGTAGAAGCCCCCGAAGCCGCGCTCCCGGTCGACCAGATGGACCTCCAGGATCCAGTGGCAGTGCTGTCCGGCACGGTCGGTACGGCGCATCGGGGCGGTGCTTCCCGGCGCGATGTAGGACTCGATCTCGTCGCCGTTGATCGTCTCGTGCGGGAACTCCCCCACCAGATGGCCGGAGTGCGGACCGCCGAACTCCCAGCCCGCTTCCCCGGTCAGCCGCACGACCTCGGCGAACAGTTCCTCGCCGGTGACGTCCGGGTGGGTCTCGAAGTACTGCCGTCCGGCGGCGAAGACCTTCGGCAGATCGTCACGGAGGCGGTGTTTGACGGAGTCCTCGCCGAGGACGAAGGTACGGCCGAAGTCGGCCTCCCACTCCTCGAAGATCGGCCCGAAGTCGGCGAAGACCATGTCGTCCTCGCCGATGACCCGGTCGGGGGGATTCTGCCGGTACGGCTGAAGGGTGTTCGGCCCGGACCGCACGATCCGCTTGTGCCAGAAACGCTTCACACCGAACAACTCGTTCGCCAGATCACGGACACGGTCACTGACCACGCGCTCCGCCTGTCCCGGCTCGATCAGGCCGCGCCGCTCCACCTCGGCGAACAACTCGACGGCCTTTGCCTGGGCGTCCAGCAGACGGGCCGAGCGAATCTCTTCATCGCGCATGGGGAAGACCGTACGGGACCGGCCGGGCCCCGGTAAATGTCTTGGGGGCCGCTGTCATGGGCGGCGGCCGGTCAGGGCTGGAGGCGCTGCCAGGTCCAGGTGCTGTTCGTGGCGTCCGTACGGTCGTAGCGCAGCCGCCGGTGCAGGCGGTCGGGGCTGCCGTACCAGAACTCCAGGCTCAGCGGCAGCAGTCGGTAGCCCGTCCAGTCCTCCGGGCGCCGGATCGCTTCCGGGTCTTCCAGCAGCGCGTTCGCCCGGTCCCGCAGACCGGTCTCGTCCGTCAGGGGCCGGCTCTGCCGCGAGGCACCGGAAGCGGCGCGGGCTGCGGCGGGGCGGGCAGCGAAGATCCGGTCGGACTCCTCGGGCGTGAGGGTCTCGACGGGACCGGCGAGTGTGAGCTGCTGGAGCGTCTCCCGCCAGTAGAAGGCCATCGACGCCCAGGGGCGGCCGGCCAGTTCGACGCCCTTGCGACTGCTCCGGGAACCGGCGAAGACAAGGCCGCGCCCGTCGAACTCCTTGGCCAGCACGACGCGCGTCGACGGCCGTCCACCGCCGTCGGCGGTGGCGAGGACCGCCGCGTACGGCTCGCGGACCCCGCGCAGGGCCGCGCTGTCCAGCCATTCCCGCAGCAGGGCCAGCGGATCGGACGGCGGGGCGTCGAACTCGGGCAGCACCAGTGAGGTGTCGCCGCTCAGCGTCCCCGGCGTGTGCGCGGCCATCCGTGATCCCCTTCAGCGCCGTCCATCCGTACGACCCCGACCGTACCCCGGCAGCCGCACGGGTCCAGGTGGGGCCGCCGTCAGCAGGCGCGTACCGCACGTGCCAGGAAGTACGCGGGGAGGTCCTCGTAGCGGTCCAGGCTCCAGCCGCTGCTCTCCAGCACGGTCGGCAGGTTCGACTCGTCCAACGGGTCGTCCGGGCCGAGCGGGCGGCCGTGGCGTGCCGCGTGTTCGGCACGGCCGGAGGGAAGGAACAGCAGCAGGCTCCCGCCCGGTGCGGTGACGCGGCCCCATTCGCGCAGGGCCGCTACCGGGTCGGGAAGGTGGTCGAGCAGCCCCGCGGTGAAGATGCCGTCCACCACGCCCGGCCCCAGGGGCAGTTGGTGGCAGTCGGCGAGCAGCAGGCGCGCCTGGCCGCCGCGCGCTTCGCCGGCGGCGGCCGTCAGCATGGCCGGGGTGACGTCCACGCCGAGATCGTCGCCAGGGTGGAGCGGACGAAGAATCTGGCGGAGCGACGCGGCGTAGGCATCAAGGCCGCCGCCCTCCAGTTCTCGCCGGCCCACCCGGCGACCGCCGCCGCGTTCTGGACGGCGCTGCGCGAGGAGAAGCTGATCGTCCCCGACGCCCCCGTGCCGGCCGGCGTCTGAACCGTCCCGGCCGGCGCCCGACCCCGGACCTTGTCCTCACCGCTGTTCCAGCTCGTCGTCGATGATCGCGAACATGTCCTCCAGACCCGCGGTGTCGATGTCGGGTGCGGACGGACCGGCGGCCTCCGGGAGGGACGGTCGCCGCACCGCGGCGAGCAGGGCGGCGAGCCGGTCCGTGACCGCCGGGCGGTCCTCGGCGTCCGGGGCCAGGGTGCCGATGAGCTGTTCCAGGGTGCCCAGGGCGGCGAGCACGTCGCCGGCCGGCGCGGGACGGTGCCGCTCCGCGAACAGGCCTTCCAGGTGCTCGGCCAGTGCCATGGGCGAGGGGTGGTCGAACGTCACGGTGGTGGGGAGGCGCAGACCGGTCAACGCGCTGAGCTGGTTGCGCAGTTCGACGGCGGTCAGCGAGTCGAAGCCGAGCTCGGTGAAGCCCCGTGAGGCGCCTACCTCGGTACGGCCCAGCAACGCGGCGGCATGCCGGCGGACGACGTCCAGCAGCAGCCGGCCGCGTTCCCTGCCTCGCGCCCGCTCCAGCCGCTCCGGCAGTGCCACCTCATCCCGGACCGTGGTGCGGCGCGGCCCGTCGAGGAGGTCGCGCAGCAACGGCCGGCCCAGCTCGCGTGCGGTGGCCCGGTCCAGCCGCATCGGCACCAGCAGCGGCTCTCCGTCCGCGAGCGCGGCGTCGAGCAGGGCGAGCCCCTCCTCGGTGCTCATCGGGAGGACGCCGGCTCCGGACAGCCTGGCCCGGCCGCTGTCGCCGAGGGCGCCGGTCAGGGCGCTGGTCTGCGCCCACCAGCCCCAGGCGAGGGACTGCGCGGGCAGCCCGGCGGCGCGGCGGTGCTCGGCCAGGGCGTCCAGGAAGCCGTTGGCCGCCGCGTAGTTGCCCTGTCCGGGGGCACCGAGAACGCCCGCCGCGGAGGAGAACATCACGAACGCGGCGACGTTCCCGCACAGTTCGTGCAGGTTCCAGGCGCCGTCGGCCTTGGGTGCGAGGACCGGGCCCAGCCGCTCCTCGGTGAGAGTGGTGACGGTGGCGTCGTCCAGGACCCCGGCCGCGTGTATCACCGCGGTCAGCGGCCTGTCGGAGGGGATACGGGCGAGAAGGGCCGCCAGCGTCGCGCGGTCGGCCACGTCGCACGCGGCGGTCGTGATCCCGGCGTCCAGGCCGTCGGGCACGGCGGGGGCCCCACGTCCCACCAGCAGCAGGTGGCGTACGCCGTGCTCCCGCACCAGGTGCCGGGCCACGAGGGCGCCCAGGACGCCGCCGGCCCCGGTGACCAGGACGGTGCCGGACGGGTCGAGCGCCGGGCGGGCGCCGGAGCCGCCGGCCCTCACCAGTCGGGGTGCGAGCAACCGGCCTGATTCGACGGCCAGTTCCGGTTCGCCGGTCGCCACAGCCGCCGGTACCAGGGCCAGGTCAGCCGGCCGCGCCGGATCGCGGTGCACCACGACAATCCGGCCCGGGTGCTCCGCCTGCGCCGACCGCAGCAGGCCGGCGGCAGCGCCCGCCGCCAGATCCGCGCGGGGCAGGAGCACCACCAAGGTGGTGTCCGCCAGACGCGGTTCGGTCAGGTGGGCGCGGACCAGGGCCAGTGCCGCGGCCGCGGCCCGGTGCGCGGCGGCGGCGGGATCGGGGCCGTCGCACGGCACACCGGCGACGATCACGTCAGGAAGGCTGTCCTCCTGCTCCAGCAACCGGTCCACCGTGGGCGCGGTCCGTCCCTGGGCGAGCGCGTCGGCCAGTTCGCCTCGGTCTCCGACGGCCGCCCAGCGGAGCCGCGGCGCGGCCGGTGTGTCCAGCTCGGTCCACGTCCGCCGCAGAAGGGAGCCGGCGAGGGGCGCCGCGCCACGCAGCCGGGCGGGGTCGGCCGGCCGTGTGGTGAGGGAGCCGACCGAGGCCACGGGGGTTCCTTCGACATCGGTGACCAGGACGGAGACGGCGTCGGCCGCTGCCGGACGCACGCGGACCCGCACCGTCGACGGCGCGCCACCGACGAGGGTCACGTCGCGCCAGGTGAAAGGCAGTCGTGGTCCGTCCCCCTGGCCCCGCGCGGCCATGGCCTGCACCGCGGCGTCCATGAGGGCGGGGTGGACGGCGAACCCGTCCTGCGGCCCGTCGTAGGCGACCTCCGCGAAGACCTCGTCGCCGCGCAGCCAGACCGTGCGCAGCCCGCGGAAGGCGGGGCCGTAGTCGACGCCGGCGTGGGCGTACGTGTCGTACAGGTCTGTCACGTCGACGGGTTCGGCATCCGTCGGCGGCCATGCCGTCAGGGTCTCGGTGAGCGGCTCTTCCGGGACGAGGCTGCCTTCCGCGTTGCGGGTCCACTCGGCGGCCTCCTCCGTGCGGGAGGAGACGGTGACCGGCCGGCCGCCGTCGTCCCCGGCCGGCCCCACCCGTACGCGCAGCCGTACCGACCCGGTGCCGGGGAGCACCAGCGGGGCGGCGAGCGTCAGTTCGGCGATCCGGCCGTGGCCGAGGTGGCGGCCCGCGGTGACGGCGAGGTCGACCACGGCGGTGCCGGGAAGCAGGACCACGCCGAGGACGGCGTGGTCGACCAGCCAGGGCTGGGTCCGCCGGGAGATCCGGCCGGTCAGGACGCAGCCGTCCTCGTCCAGGTCGACCACGGCTCCCAGCAGCGGATGGTCCGCGGAGCGCAGGCCGGCGCCCTCGACATCGGCGGGGTCCTCCATGGTGTCCGGCCACAGCCGTTCGCGCTGGAAGGCGTAGGTGGGCAGGTCCACTCGGCGGCCGGCCGGTACGGGCAGACGCACCGGCAGACCGTGCACGTGGGCCCCGGCGAGGGCCAGCGCCAGCCGGCGCGGGCCACCGTCGTCGCGCCGCAGGGTGCCGAGCACCGGAGCGGGCGTACCCGCGCCCTCGACGATCTCCTGGAGCGGCACGGCCAGCACCGGGTGCGGGCTGATCTCGACGAAGACGATGCCGGGGCGGTCGAGCAGGCTCCGCGCCGCGGCCTCGAACTCGACCGGCTGCCGCACGTTGCGGTACCAGTAGTCGGGGCCGAGGGTGGTGGTGTCCGGCCAGTCACCGTCGACGGTGGACAGGAAGGGGATCGCGGCGGTGCGCGGCGTGATCCCGGACAGAGCGTCCAGGATACGGGTGCGCAGCGGCTCCATGTGGTGGGAGTGCGAGGCGTAGTCGACCGGGATCCTGCGAGCCCGCTCCTCCCTGGCGAGCAGCGCCGCCAGGGCCTCGTCGTCGCCCGAGACGACCGTCGAGCGCGGCCCGTTGACCGCGGCGACATCGAGCCGGCCCGGCAGTCCCTCCAGCAGGGTCCGTGTCTCGGCGGCCGGCAACGGCAGCGAGACCATGCCACCGTGTCCGGCGAGGTCGGCCAGTTCCCGTGAGCGCAGGGCCACGACGCGGGCGCCGTCGTCCAGGGTGAGCGCGCCCGCCACCACGGCGGCGGCGATCTCGCCCTGGCTGTGGCCGAGCACCGCCGCCGGCTCGACGCCGTGCGCCCGCCACACCTCGGCGAGCGAGATCATCACCGCCCAGAGCGCGGGCTGTACGAGGTCGACCCGATCGTAATCGCCCTGCCGGACCACATCGATCAGGCCGGGTTCCATGTACGGCGCCAGCGCCTCGGCGCACTCGGCCATCCGGTCGGCGAACACCGGGGAGGAGTCCAGGAGTTCCACGGCCATGCCCGCCCACTGGCCACCCTGGCCGGGGAAGACGAAGACCGGCTGGGGGGCCTCGACTGCCTCGCCCACCACCAGGGTGTCCGCCGGCTGTCCGCCGGCGAGCGCGGCCAGCCCGCTCCGCAGGTCCTCGGGCCGGGCGCCCAGGACCACGGCCCGGTGCTGGAAGGTGGTGCGGGTGGTGGCCAGTGAGTACGCCACGTCCCGGGCGTCGTACGCGTCGATCCCGGGGAGCAGCGCGCGGGCCTGTCCGCGCAGCGCGGCCGGACCGCGGGCGGAGAGAACCAGCGGAACGAGTGTGTCCTCCGGAGCGGGCCACGGCGGGTTTCCGGCCGTCACGACGGACAGGGCGCCGGGGGCGGGCGCGGTGGCGACGGCGGGGTCGGCGGGGCCGGCCTCCAGGATGACGTGGGCGTTGGTGCCGCTCACCCCGAACGAGGACACCCCGGCGCGGCGAGGCCCCTGCCAAGGGCGTTCCTCGTCCAGCAGGCGCACCGCGCCCTCGCTCCAGTCCACCTGGGTCGTCGGGCTGGCGGCGTGCAGGGTCCGCGGAAGGGCGCCGTGCCGCATGGCCATCACCATCTTGATGATGCCCGCCACCCCGGCCGCGGCCTGGGTGTGCCCGATGTTGGACTTCACCGAGCCCAGCCACAGCGGCTCGTCGCGCTCCTGACCGTAGGTGGCCAGCAGCGCCTGTGCCTCGATCGGGTCGCCCAGCCGCGTACCCGTGCCGTGCGCCTCCACGGCATCCACGTCGCGGGTGCGCAGTCCGGCGTCGGCCAGTGCGGCGCGGATGACGCGTTCCTGCGAGGGGCCGTTGGGCGCGGTGAGCCCGTTCGAGGCGCCGTCCTGGTTCACGGCCGACCCCCGCACGACGGCGAGGACCGGGTGGCCGTTGCGGCGCGCGTCGGAGAGCCGCTCCACCAGGAGCATGCCGACGCCTTCGGCGAAGCCCGTGCCGTCGGCGGAGTCCGCGAACGACCGGCACCGTCCGTCGGGGGACAGTCCGCGATGCCTGCTGTACTGGACGAACAGCTCGGGGGTGGCCATCACGGCGACCCCGCCCGCCAGAGCCAGTGAGCACTCCCGCGCCCGCAGGGCCCGCACGGCGAGGTGCAGCGCGACGAGCGAGGAGGAGCAGGCGGTGTCCACCGACAGAGCGGGTCCCTCGAAACCGAAGGTGTAGGCGATTCGGCCGGACGCGACACTGCCGGCGCTTCCGTTGCCCACGTACGGTTCGAGCTCCGCGGGAGCGTTCCGCAGCCGGTCGGCGTAGTCGTGGTGCATGACGCCGGCGAACACTCCGGTCGGGCTGGACCGGAGCGCGGCGGGGTCGATCCCGGCGTGTTCCAGCGCCTCCCAGGTGACTTCCAGCAGCAGCCGCTGCTGGGGGTCCATGGCGAGTGCCTCCCGGGCCGATATGCCGAAGAACTCGGCGTCGAAGTCGGCCACGTCCCGCAGGAATCCGCCGTGCCGGGTGTAGCTGTGCCCGGGCCGGTCCGGGTCCGCGTCGAAGATCCCCGTGAGATCCCATCCGCGATCCTCCGGGAACAGGCTGATGGCCTCGCCGCCCGTGGAGACGAGGTCCCACAGTTGGTCGGGGGTGGTCACTCCGCCGGGGTAGCGGCAGGCCATGCCGATGATGGCGACAGGCTCGTCCGCGGGCGGGCGGGGCGCGGGCGGCGCGACCCGCGACGGGCCGCTCTCCGCGCTCCGCTCCAGCAGCCGCAGCGCCAGCGCGTGGGGGGAGGGATGGTCGAAGACGAGGGTGGCCGGCAAGCGCGTACCGGTGACGGCGGCGAGTCGGTTGCGCAGCTCGACCGCCG
>NZ_JTHL01000001.1:777325-783501 GCF_000818195.1 Streptomyces sp. 150FB
GGTTGCGCAGCTCGACCGCCGTCAGCGAGTCGAAGCCGAAGTCCTTGAACGCGCGGTTCGGGTCGACGCGTTCGGCCGCGTGGCCGAGGACGGCGGCGACCTGCTCCCGTACGACGGCGAGGGCGGCGCGCTCGCGGTCGGCCCCGGCCGGCGCGGCGAGGACCGCGTTCCAGCCGGCCGCCGAGGCGGCGTCCTCGTCGGAGCGGGACTCGTTCCTGGCGAACGCCCGCAGCATCGGCGGCATCTGGTCGCGCGTGCGCCCGGCGGTGACGTGCACGGGGGCGAGGACCGGGCCGTCCACGGTGAGCGCGGCGTCGAAGAGTTCCAGGCCCTCCTCGGCCGTCAGCGGAAGGACACCGCCGCGGCCCATCCGAGCCACGTCGGCCGCGGTGAGATCGCCGGTCATCGCGCTGGGGTCCTGCCACAGGCCCCAGGCGAGCGAGTGGGCGGGCAGCCCGGCGGCGCGGCGGTATGCGGCCAGGGCGTCCAGGAAGCCGTTGGCGGCGGCGTAGCTGCCCTGGCCCGGAGAGCCGAGGAGACCCGCGGTGGAGGAGAACAGGACGAAGGACGACAGGCCCAGGTCCTTGGTGAGTTCGTGGAGGTTCCAGGCGCCGTCGACCTTGGGCGCGAGCACCGGCCCGACCCGCTCGGGGGTGAGGGTCTGCACCGTGGCGTCGTCGAGCACGCCGGCCGCGTGCACGATCCCGGTCAAGGGGTGCTCGGCGGGAATCGCGGCCAGCAGCCCGGCCAGCGCCGCACGGTCCGTCACGTCGCAGGCGGCCGTGGTCACCTCGGCGTCCAGGTCGCCGAGTTCCGTCCGGCCTCGGCGGCCCACCAGGAGCAGGTGCCGGACGCCGTGTTCGGCAACGAGGTGCCGCGCCACGATGCCGCCCAGGAGGCCGGTGGCACCGGTCACCAGGACCGTGCCGCCGGGCGCGAACGGCGGCGGCGCTTCGCCGCGCGCCACCCGGACGAGACGGGGCACCGCGAGCGTGCCGTCGCGCGCCGAGAGATGCTGCTCCCCGGTGGCCAGGGCGGCGACGATCTGTTGCGGTCCTTCGCTCTCGACGAGCACGAACCTGCCCGGGTTCTCCGACTGCGCCGAGTGGACGAGCCCCTGTACGGCGCCGGCCGCGAGGTCCCCCGGGCGGGTCAGCAGCACGAGACGCGCGGCGGCGAACCGGTCGTCGGCCAGCCAGGAGCGGAGCAGTGCCAGGGTCTCCCGCACCGCCTCGTGCGTGGCGCGTATCGGGTCCCCGGATGTCGCGCGGACGGACGCCACCACCGCGTCGGGGATCTCGGAGAGCGCCGACAGGTCGTGGTCCGGGCCGAGGAAGGCGAGGGACGCCGGTGGCACGTCCGGAACGGTGACGGGCGCCCACTCGGGCCGGAACAGCCAGTCGGCGGACGCCGGCCGGGCAGCGGTGAGCTGACGTGCCAGCAGCGGACGGCCGACGAACCGGCCCACCGAGCCGAGCGAGCGGCCCTCGGCGTCCGCGATCAGCAGGGACGCGCTGTCCGGGCCTTCGGCGGTCAGCCGCACCCGAAGCACGGCGGTGGACCCGCCGGGTGCCAGTTCCACTCCGCTCCAGGAGAACGGCACCCGCAGTTCGCCGAGGTCACGGTCGAGCATCAGGGCGTGCAGGGCCGCGTCCAGCGCCGCCGGGTGCACCAGGAAGCCGCCGGCCGCTTCCGCGTCGGGCCCGGCGACCTCGGCGTACAGCACGTCTCCCCGCCGCCACGCGGCGCGCAGTCCCTGGAAGGTGGGTCCGTAGCCGTAGCCCGCCTCGTCCAGCCTCGGGTAGAACCCGCCGGTGTCCAGTGGCGTCGCGCCCGGCGGCGGCCAGGCCGCCAGGTCCTCGGCGCCGGGCAGCGTGCCGCCCTCGGTCACCATCCCCTCGGCGTGCCGGACCCAGTCGCTGTCCTCGTCGTACCGGGACAGCACGGCCACCGGCCGTCCGGCCGCCTCTTCAGGGCCGATCCGGACCTGGAGCGCCAGGCCGCCGCGGTCGGGCAGCACGCAGGGCGCGTACTGGGTGAGTTCGGCGAGCCGGGGGCGGCCGACCTGGCGTCCGGCGCTCACGCACAGTTCGACGAAGGCGGTCCCGGGTACGAGCACGGCGCCGGCGACCGAGTGATCGGTCAGCCATGGCTGCCTCTCCGCCGCGAGCCGCCCGGTCCAGACCCGGCCCTCGTCGCCCAGGTCCACCATCGCGCCCATCAGCGGGTGGCCGCTCGCCCCGAGGCCGAGGGCGGAGACGTCGCCGTCCCATCCGGGCGCCGGCTCCAGCCAGTACGAATCCCGCTGGAACGGGTACGTCGGCAGCTCCACCGGCCGTGCGGCCGGGAACAGCGACGGCCAGTCCACCCGCACGCCCCGTACGAACAGTTCGGCGGCGGAACGCAGCACCCGGCCCCAGCCGCCGTCCCCGCGCCGCAGCGTGCCCGAGACGATCACGTCCCCGGCCGCGTCCTCGATGCCGACGGTCAGGACGGGGTGCGCGCTCACCTCGACGAAGGTTCCGAATCCCGCCTCCGTCAGCGCCTGGACCGCGCTCTCGAACTCCACCGTCTGCCGCAGGTTCCGGTACCAGTACCCGGCGTCCAGTTCGCTGCCCGGCACCCACTTGGCGTCCACCGTCGAGAAGAACGGGACCGCCGCCTCCCGGCCGGACACCCCGTCCAGCGTCCGGAGGATGTCCTCGCGGATCTCCTCCACCTGCGCCGAATGCGAGGCGTAATCAACCGGGATCCGCTTGGCCCGCTCCACCGACGCCAACACCGCGTCCAGACCGGCAGGGTCACCCGACACCACCACCGACGACGGCCCGTTCACCACAGCGACCGAGACACCAGCCGGCAACAACTCCCGTACCCGGTCCACCGAAAGCGGCACAGACACCATGCCACCACGACCCGCCAAAGCGCGGATCGCGCGCGACCGCAACGCCACCACACGGGCACCGTCATCCAACGACAACGCACCCGACACCACAGCAGCCGCGATCTCACCCTGCGAGTGACCCACCACCGCATCGGCGACCACACCCACCGACTCCCACACCGCGGCCAGCGACACCATCACCGCCCACAACACCGGCTGAACCACATCCACCCGGCCGAACTCACCCGCCGCCACCACCTCCGACAACGACCAGTCCACAAACGGCGCCAACGCCGCCTCACACTCCGCCATCCGACCCGCGAACACCGGCGAAGACACAAGAAGCTCAGACGCCATCCCCGCCCACTGCGAACCCTGACCCGGAAAAACAAACACCGTCCGGCCCGCCGTACCGGCGACGCCGGACACCACCGCCTCCGTGGGCGACCCTCCCGCCAGGGCGGACAAGGCCGCCGTGAACGTCTCGGGCGACTCCCCCAGCACCACGGCGCGGTCGGAGTGGACGGACCGGGTCGCCGTCAGCGCGTGACCGACGTCGCGGAGGTCATGACGGCCCGTCAGTTCGAGTGCCAGCCGGGCCTGTTCCCGCAGGGCGGCGGGGCCGCGCGCGGTCAGCACCCACGGCAGGGGGC
Source organism: Streptomyces sp. 150FB (assembly GCF_000818195.1). Classification (GTDB taxonomy): domain Bacteria; phylum Actinomycetota; class Actinomycetes; order Streptomycetales; family Streptomycetaceae; genus Streptomyces. The sequence continues at coordinate 780,863 of NZ_JTHL01000001.1, forward strand.
CCGCTGCCCCGGCCCCGGCCAGGGGCTCGGCCGGAGCCACAGCCTCGTCCTCGCCGGAAGGCTCGGGCTCGGGCGGCTCCTCGACGATCAAGTGGGCGTTGGTGCCGCTGATCCCGAACGAGGACACGCCGGCCCGCCGCGGGGTCCCCGTCCGAGGCCAGGGCCGGGCCGCCGTCAGCAGTTCGACCCGGCCGGCCGACCAGTTCACGTGGCTGGTCGGGGCATCCACGTGCAGGGTCCTGGGCAGCACGCCGTGCCGCATCGCCAGCACCATCTTCATGATCCCGGCGATCCCCGCAGCGGCCTGGGTGTGGCCGATGTTCGACTTGAGCGATCCCAGCCACAACGGCTCGGCCCGGTCCTGCCCGTAGGCGGCCAGCACCGCCTCCGCCTCGATCGGGTCGCCGAGCTTCGTACCGGTGCCGTGCGCCTCCACCACGTCCACCTCGTGCGGGAGCAGTCCGGCGGCGGCCAGCGCGGAGGCGATGACGCGTTCCTGGGCGGGGCCGTTCGGCGCGGTGAGCCCGTTCGAGGCGCCGTCCTGGTTGACGGCGGAGCCGCGCACCACCGCCAGCACGGGGTGGCCCAGCCGCTGGGCGTCGGAGAGCCTCTCCACCACCAGCGTCGCGGCTCCCTCGGCCCAGCCGGTGCCGTCGGCGGCCTCGGCGAAAGCCTTGCACCGGCCGTCCGAGGACAGCGCACGCTGCCGGCTGAGCCCGACGAAGGCCCCCGGGGTGGACATCACCGTCACGCCGCCGACCAGAGCGAGTTCGCACTCTTCCTGGCGCAGTGCCTGCGCGGCCAGGTGGAGCGCGACCAGCGAGGACGAGCAGGCCGTGTCGACGGTGACGGCCGGGCCCGTCAGTCCGAGTGTGTAGGCGATCCGTCCGGACATGACGCTCGCGGAGGTGGCGGTGCCGAGGTACCCCTCCAGGCTGGGCGGGGTCGGCAGTCGCCCGTAGTCCTGGCCGTTGGAGCCGACGAACACGCCGACCTGGGCGTCGCGCAGGGAGTCCGGCGTGATGGTGGCCCGCTCCAGTGCCTCCCAGGAGGTCTCCAGCAGCAGCCGCTGCTGCGGATCCATCGCCAGCGCCTCGCGCGGCGAGATTCCGAAGAAGTCGGCGTCGAACGCGGCGGCATCGGTGAGGAACCCGCCCGCGCGCACGTACGAGCGGCCGGCGGCGTCGGGGTCGGCGTCGTACAGCGACTCCAGGTCCCAGTGCCGGCCGGCGGGCACGTCGGACATCGCGTCGACCTCACCCACCAGGAGGTCCCACAGTTGTTCGGCGGTGGCCACACCACCGGGGAAGCGACAGGCCATGCCCACGATCGCGATGGGTTCGCTCCGTGTGGCCAGTTGCCGTCGCGCCTCGCGCAGGTCGACTGTGACCCGCTTGAGGTACTCCACAAGCTTCTCTTCGTTCGCCATGGGCGGGGCCACTACTTTCCGAACTCGTCATCGATGAGGGCCAGCAATTCGTCCTGCGTCACCTGGTCGAGATCCTGACCGCGCGCCGAGGCGGGGGCGGTTTCGACCGTGCCGAGCAAGGCCCGCAGGCGTGCCGCCAGCTTGCGGCGCTCCGGATCGGCGGGCGGGATGTGGGCCACGGCCCGCTCCAGCCGGTCCAGCTCCGCGGTGGCCGACAGGACCGTGGGCGCGGTCCGTTCGCGGAGCCGGGTGTGCAGGTGCCGGGCGAGTTCCCCGGCGGTCGGATAGTTGTAGGCGAGGGTCGCGGAGAGCTCCAGTCCGGTCTCGGCCCGGAGGCGGTTGCGCATCTCCACGGCGGTCATGGAGTCCAGGCCGAGATCGGTCAGCGGACGGTCCGCGCCGATGGCGGCCGGGTCGGTGTGGCCCAGCACATCGGCCAGGCAGGCGAGCACCGTCCGCAGCACCACCCCCGCGCGCTCCGGCTCAGGCATCGCGGCCAGCCGCTCGCCGAGAGCGGGGGTCCGGTCCCGCTCCCGGGCCGGGACCAGCCCGGCCACCATGGGCGCGACCCGTTCGCGCGGGAAGCGTTCCCAGTCGACGTCGGCGACGACGGCGAACGGTTCGCCGGTGGCCGCCATGGCCCGGACGGCGAGCGCGGGGTCCATCGGCGTCATGCCGTGCCGGCCGGCCGCGCCGGCGACGGCGTCCGCTGAAGCGAGCCCGTCGCCCGCCCAGGGGCCCCACGCGATCGACGTGGCAGGCAGGCCCAGGGCGTGCCGGTGCCGGGCCAGTGCGTCCAGGAAGGCGTTGCCCGGCGCGTAGTTGCCCTGCCCGGCGGCCCCCAGCGTGCCGGCCACCGAGGAGAACAGGACGAAGGCCGACAGCTCCCGCTCACGGGTGAGGTCGTGCAGATGCCAGGCCGGGAGCGTCTTGGTGCGCAGAACGTCGTCCATGCGGTCCGGGGTCAGGCCGTCCAGGGTGGTGTCGTCCACGACGGCGGCCGTGTGGACCACCGCGTCCGGCGGGTACCGGTCGAGCAGGTCCGCGAGCGCGGCACGGTCCCGGACGTCACAGGAGACGATCGTCACCTCGGCGCCGTAGGCCGCCAGTTCACGGCGGAGTTCCGCCGCGCCGGGGGCGTCGGGCCCGCGTCGTCCGGCCAGGACGAGATGGCCTGCGCCCTCCCGCGCGAGCCACCGCGCCACGTGCC
>NZ_JTHL01000001.1:784707-786454 GCF_000818195.1 Streptomyces sp. 150FB
GTCCGGCGTCCGGCTCCGCGGCGCCACCGTCCGCACCGAGAAGCAGCAGCACGCCGGCGACCGGGGCTTCCCCGACCCGGGCCGGGACGTCCTCGGGCCGCACCACCGCGGGGACGCCGCCGCGCCCGGCCACCGCCTTCAGCACGCTTTCGGTGAGCGGATCGGCGGCGCCCAGCGGCACCACCAGCCACGTACCGGACAGCTCGGCGGCGGGGAGTCCGGGGAGCGCGGCCCAGGTGAGTCCGTACCGCCACCGGCCCAGTGCGGCGGCCGACTCGCCCTTGCGGTGCCAGCGCGCGAGTGCCGGCAGCACCTCGCTGAGCTTCGGGTCGCCGTCGACCCGCAGGCTCTCGGTGAGCGCGTTCAGGTCCTGCCGGCGCACCAGCGACCAGAAGTCGCCGTCCGGTGCCTGGGGCTCCTTCCAATACCGCCGGTGCTGGAACGAATAGGTGGGCAGGTCGACGCGGCGGGCCCCCGGGAACACCCGCTCCCAGCGCGGCGTGACCCCGTGCGCTGCCAGTTCCCCGAGTGCCCGCGCGGTCTCGTCGGCCTCGGACCTGCCGCGCCGCGCGCTTGCCACGAACAGCGTCCCGGGGACGTCCTCGGCACACTCCTCGCCCAGGCCCGTGAGAACCGCGTCCGGGCCGATCTCGCAGAACGTGCGCACGCCCCGCTCCAGCAGGGCCCGCATGCCGTCCAGGAAGCGCACGGGTTCCCTGACCTGGCGCACCCAGTAGTCCGGGTCCGTCATGTCGCCCGAGGCGAGGACCGGGATCTCCGGGCGGTGGAACGTCAGCCCGCGCACCACCTCGGTGAAGTCGTCCAGCATGCCGTCCATGTGGTGCGAGTGGAAAGCGTGACTCACCCGCAGACGCCGCGCGCCCGGCCACCGCTTCGCACAGCGCTCGACCGCCTCCGCGTCACCCGACACGACGAGGGACCGGGGCCCGTTCACGGCGGCGACCGATACGCCGTCCGGCAGCGAGCCCGCCACCTCGTCCTCCGCCGCGTGGAGCGACATCATGACCCCGCCGGGGGCCAGGGACTCCATCAGGTCGGCCCGCGCCGTCACCAGACGGCACGCCTCCTCCAGCGAGAGCACTCCCGCGACGTGTGCGGCGGCCACCTCGCCGACCGAGTGCCCGACCAGCGCGTCCGGTACCACACCCCACGACTCCCACAGGCGGTACAGGGCCACCTGGTAGGCGAACAGGGCCCGTTGGGCGTTTCCGGTGCCGCGCAGGACATCCTCGTCGTCCACCCGGATCCCGCCGACCCCCGCGCTCGCCTCCGCGAACGCGTCGGCGAACACCGGGAACGCGGCGGCCAGGTCCCGCCCCATACCGACGGTCTGCGCGCCCTGGCCGGAGAAGAGGAAACCCAGCCCGCCGGCCGTCGCGGGCCCCGTCACGCCCCGGTGCTCCGGCTCGCCCGCCGCGACGGCCGTCAGTGCCCCGCGGAAGCCGTCCGCGTCCCGGGCGACCACGACCGCGCGGTGTTCCAGCGCGGCGCGGGTGGTGGCCAGGGAGAACCCGGTGTCGCGCACGTCGGCGTGGTCCACGCGTTCCAGCAGGGCGCGCGCCTGGTCCCGCAGCGCCTCCTCGGTGCTTCCGGACACCAGCCACGGGACCGGTGCCCCGTGGTCCGGCGGGGTACCGGGGCCCGGACCGGGGTGCTCGGCGGCATCCGGCCCGGCCTCCAGGATGACGTGGGCGTTGGTGCCGCTGATCCCGAACGAGGACACCCC
>NZ_JTHL01000001.1:787430-790986 GCF_000818195.1 Streptomyces sp. 150FB
ACCAGCCGGTGCCGTCAGCGCCGCTCCCGAACGACTTGCACCGGCCGTCCGGCGCCAGGCCGCCCTGGCGGGAGAACCCGACGAAGGGACCGGGCGTCGCCATCACCGTCACGCCGCCCGCCAATGCCATGGAGCACTCGCCCTGCCGCAGGGACTGCGCCGCCAGATGCAGGGCCACGAGGGAGGACGAGCACGCGGTGTCGATGGACAAGGCCGGTCCCTCCAGCCCCAGGACGTAGGAGACACGGCCCGACGCGACACTGGACGCGGTGCCGGTGAGGGCGTAGCCGTCGTCCCCCTCCGCGGCCTGATGCAGCGGGGAGCCGTATCCCTGGTCAATCACCCCGGCGAAGACCCCGGTCCGGCTGCCACGCAGCGTGTGCGGGTCGATGCCCGCCCGTTCCAGGGCCTCCCAGGAGGTCTCCAGCAGCAACCGCTGCTGCGGATCCATCGCCAGCGCCTCGCGCGGCGAGATCCCGAAGAACGCGGCATCGAAGTCACCGGCTCCGTCGAGGAACCCGCCGTGCCGCGTCGCGGACGTACCCGGCCCGTCGAGGGCGGACAGCGCGTCCAGGTTCCAGCCGCGGTCGGTGGGGAACGCACTGATCGCGTCCGTACCCTCGGCGACCAGCCGCCACAGGTCCTCGGGGTCCGACACGCCGCCGGGCAGGCGGCAGGCCATTCCGACGATCACGACGGGGTCGTCGGTCACCGGCCCCACCGGCTCGGGGTCGGCCTCGGTCGATGTCCCGCCCAGCAGCGCGTCGAGGTGCTCGGCCAGCCGGCCGGCCGTGGGGTGGTCGAACACGGTGGTGGTGGGGAGCTTCAGCCCCGTCGCCTCGGCGATCCGGTCGCGCAGTTCGACAGCGGTGAGGGAGTCGAAGCCGATGTCCCGGAAAGCTTGATCCGGGGCGATCTCCTGCCCGGAGGCGTGGCCCAACACCACGGCCGCGTGGTCGCGGACCAGTTCCACGAGGAAGAGGGTGCGCTGCCGGCCGGACAGGCCCGCCGCGTGCCGCTCGAAGTCGGATTCGCCCTCCTCGCCGGTCAACGGGGCCTCGGCCGTCGCCCGCTCGGCCTCGACCAGAGCGGACAGGAGCCGGCTGGGACGGGTGGCGGTGAACGTCGGAACGAACCGGGACCAGTCCATGTCCGCGATGACGATCGAGGTCTCGTCGTCGTGGAGGACGCGCTCCAGGGCGGCGACGGCGCGTTCCGGCCGCATGGGCACGACGCCCTGGCGCCGCAGGCGATCGCCGTGGCCGGGAGCCGCGACGACCATGCCGACCTCGTCCCACGCGCCCCACGCCACCGACGTGGCCGTACGACCACGTGCGCGGCGGTCGGCGGCGAGAGCGTCGAGGGCGGCGTTGGCTGCCGCGTACCCGGCCTGGCCACCACTCCCCCACGCGGCCGCGCCGGAGGAGAACAGTACGAACGCGTCCAATTCGAGGGCGCCGGTCAACTCGTCCAGGTGCCGGGCGCCGACCGCCTTGACCCGCGAGTCCGCGTGGAGCTGATCGGGCGTCAGTGACTCGACCCCCACGGTGCCGGTGTTCACACCGGCCGCGTGGACAACGGTCCGCAGCGGCGCATCGGCCGGGATCTCCCCGACCACCCGGGCCAGTGCGTCACGGTCCGCCACATCGCACGCCGCGACCGTCACCCGGGCGCCCGCCGCCTCCAGCTCCGCCCGTAGCAGGCCGGCCCCGTCGGCATCGGGGCCGCGCCGGCTCACCAGCACCAGGTGTTCAGTCCCATGGGCTACCAGCCACCGCGCGACGTGCGCGCCCAGGCCACCGGTACCGCCGGTGATCAGGGCCGTACCCGACGTCGACCAGGACCCGCCCGGCCCCACCAGCGGAGCACGCGTCAGGCGACGGCCGAACACTCCCGTGTCACGTACCGCCACCTGGTCCTCGCCCGTGTCCCCCGAGACCACACCCGCCAGCCACTCCGCCACCCGGGCGTCCACCGCCTCGGGCAGATCGACCAGGCCGCCCCAGAACCGCGGGTACTCCAGCGCCGCCACCCGGCCCAGGCCCCAGACACCGCCCTGACCCCGTACGGGGTCACCGGCCTCCACCGCCACCGCGCCGCGGGTCACCACCCACACCGGAGCGGCCGCCTCGGCATCGATCGCCGCCTGGACCAGGGCGAGGGCGAACGGCACTGCCTCGTCCGCCGGTGCCGCCGGTGCCAGGACCCCGGCGAACGGCGTGCCGTCGCCGAGGGCCTCACGCAGCAGGCCCGCGAAGGCGGTACGGTCCGGCTCTCCGCCGCAGCGGACGACTTCGGTCCGCGGGCCCATGGCCGTCACGACCGCCGACACCCACGACTCCCCTTCCAGACGGTCGGGAACGACCACCAGCCAGCGTCCCGGGACCGCGTCCGGCACCGCCAACGGCACCCACTCCTCCCGGTACCGCCACTCCTCCGCCGCCGGTCCGCCCGCCGAAGGGGCGGGGACCACCGGCCGGGCCGCAGGCCAGAACCGCCGGTGCTGGAAGGCGTACGTGGGGAGTTCGACCGTACGGCCTCCGGCGAGCATCGGTGCCTGGTCCACCGGGGCGCCGTGGACGTACAGACGCGCGAACGCCGTCGCCACCGCGATGCCCTCGGGCCGGTCCTCGCGGAGCAGCGGCACCACGACCGTGTCCTCGTCACAGCTCTCCCGGGCCATCGCCGACAGCACGGCGTCCGGCCCGAGTTCGACCAGCGCTGTCACGCCCTGGCCGGTCAGAGAGCGTACGCCGTCGACGAAGCGGACCGCGTTCCGTACCTGCGCGGTCCAGTACGCCGGGGTGCGCAGCTCGTCTCCGGAGGCCAGGGCTCCGGTCAGGTTCGACACCACCGGGATGCGCGGCTCGTGGAAGGTCAGCGTCTTCAGGACCTGCTCGAAATCGGACAGCATCGGATCCATCAGCGCCGAGTGGAAGGCGTGCGAGACGCGGAGCCGGTTCGTCCTGCGGCCCTTCGCCGCGAACGACTCGGCGACCGCGGTCACCGCCGCGGCGTCGCCGGAGAGCACCACGGAACGCGAGGTGTTGACCGCGGCGACCGAGACTCCGTCCGCCAGAAACGCGAGGGCCTCCTCCTCGGCCGCCTCCACCGCCACCATCGCCCCGCCGGCCGGCAGCTCACCCATCAGGCGCGCGCGGGCCGCCACCAGACGGCACGCGTCGGCCAACGTCAGTACCCCGGAGACATGCGCCGCCGCGACCTCGCCGACCGAATGCCCCAGCAGCACGCCAGGGGCGACGCCACGCGACTCCAGAAGCCGGAACAGCGCCACCTCCAGGGCGAACAGCGCGGGCTGAGCCCAGCGCGTCTCGTTCAGGGCTTCGGCGTCATCCCCCCAGACGACGTCCTTGAGCGGACGGTCCAGGTGCGGGTCGAGTTCGGTGAGGATCTCGTCGAAGGCGTGCGCGAACACCTCGGAGCCGGCGTACAGCTCCCGGCCCATGCCCAGCCGCTGGGCGCCCTGGCCGGTGAACAGCACACCCACGGCCGGGTCGCTCTCGGCACGCCCCTGGACGACCCCGGCGGCTGGTTT
>NZ_JTHL01000001.1:792038-795992 GCF_000818195.1 Streptomyces sp. 150FB
GGGATCGCCCAGTGTCGTCCCGGTGCCGTGCGCCTCCACAGCGTCCACGTCACGGGACTCCAGTCCCGCGGCGGCCAGCGCCCGCCGGATGACCCGCTCCTGCGACGGACCGTTCGGAGCCGTGAGACCGTTCGAAGCGCCGTCCTGATTCACGGCACTGGAACGCAGCACGGCGAGCGGCCGGTGCCCGTTGCGGCGCGCGTCGGACAGGCGCTCCAGGACGACCATCCCGACGCCCTCGGCGAAGCCCGTACCGTCGGCGGTGTCGGCGAACGCCTTGCACCGCCCGTCCGGTGCCAACCCGCCCTGGAGGGAGAACAGCACGAAGGCGTCGGCGTCGGCCATGACGGTGACGCCGCCGGCCAGCGCCAGGGTGCACTCGCCCGAGCGCAGCGACTGCGCGGCCAGGTGCATGGCCACCAGCGAGGACGAGCACGCCGTGTCCACGGTGATGGCGGGACCCTCCAGGCCCAGCGTGTAGGCCACCCGGCCGGACACCACGCTCGACGAACCGCCGGTGAGCAGGAACCCGCGCACCTCTTCGCCCAGCCGGCTCACGACCTCGGTGTAGCCGGACTTGTACGCGCCCGCGAACACCCCGATCGGGGCCCCCGCCAGCGACTTCGGGTCGATCCCGCCGTGCTCCAGGGCCTCCCACGAGGTCTCCAGCAGCAACCGCTGCTGCGGATCCATCGCCAGCGCCTCGCGCGGCGAGATCCCGAAGAACGCCGCGTCGAAGTCACCGGCCTCGTCGAGGAATCCGCCCCGCCGTGTCGTGGTGGTCCCGGGCCGGACGCCCTCGGGGTCGTACAACTCGGCGATGTCCCAGCCGCGGTCGGCGGGGAAGTCGCCGGTCGCGTCCACGCCCTCGCTCACCAGGCGCCACAGGTCCGCCGGTCCGGTGACGCCACCGGGGTACCGGCACGCCATGCCCACGATCACGATCGGGTCGTCGGCGGTCGGCACCGCCGACGGCAGCGGTGTCGCGGCCGTCACAAGGGTGTCGCCGAAATGCGACAGCAGGTGGTCCGCCAGCCGGGTCGCTGTCGGGTAGTCGAAGACGAGGGTGGTCGGGAGGGCGAGTCCTGTCGCGGTCACGAGGCGATTGCGCAGCTCCACCGCGGTCATCGAGTCGAAGCCGAGGTCGCGGAACGCCTGATCGGCATCGATCCGGGTGCCGGCCGGGTGGCCCAGCACCGCGGCGGCGTTGTCGCGGACCAGCGCCAGCAAGACGGCCCGCCGCTCCCGCGCGGGCAGGTCCGCCAGCCGCCGGGCAGCGTCGTCGGCGTCGGACCCGCCGGATTCCCGGCGCCCGGCGTCCAGCGCCCGGGCGGCCTCCGCCAGCCCGGACAGAAGCGGGCTGGGACGTACCGCGGTGAAGGCCGGTACGAAGCGGGCCCAGTCGGTGTCTGTCACGACGAGGGAGGTCTCGTCGTCACGCAGGGCACGCTCCAGCGCGGCGATGGCGAGTTCCGGCCGCATGGGCATGACGCCCAGCCGGCTCAACTTGTCGCGTCGTCCCGGAAGCACGGCGAGAAGTCCCGCCCCGTCCCACGCACCCCACGCGACGGAGGTGGCCGTACGCCCCCGCGCGCGGCGGTGGAAGGCGAGGGCGTCGAGGACGGCGTTGGCCGCCGCGTACCCGGCCTGGCCGCCACTCCCCCACGCCGCCGCGCCGGAGGAGAACAGTACGAACGCGTCCAGGGTCATGTCGCGGGTGAGCGCGTCGAGATGCCGCGCTCCGGTGGCCTTGCCCCGCAGGTCCGAGCGGAGCCCCTCCGGTGTCAGTGACTCCAGGGGGACATCGGCCACGGCGCCGGCGGCGTGGATCACGGTGCGCAACGGAACGTCGGCCGGGATCCCCTCGATCACCCGGGCCAGCGCGTCACGGTCGGCCACATCGCACGCGGCGATCGTGACCCGGGCGCCCGCGGCCTCCAGCTCCGCCCGCGCCGCGCCGGCCCCTTCGGCATCGGGGCCGCGGCGGCTCACCAGTACCACGTGCTCGGTGCCGCACCCCACCAGCCATCGCGCCACGCACCTCCCCAGACCGCCCGTGCCACCCGTCACCAACGCCGTCCCCGACGTCGGCCAGGACCCGCCCGAACCCTCCGCGGGAGCACGCACCAGACGACGGCCGAACGCGCCGGCCGACCGCACCGCCACCTGATCCTCGCCGGTGTCCCCCGAGACCACACCCGCCAGCCACTCCGCCACCCGGGCGTCCGCCTCCTCGGGCAGATCGACCAACCCGCCCCACACGCCCGGGTGTTCCAGGGCCGCCACCCGGCCCAGCCCCCATACCGCACCCTGGTCGGGCATCGGCACGCGATCACCGGCCGACGCGGAGACCGCGCCACGCGTCACCGCCCACACCGAAGCCGTCATACCCGCGTCCAGCACCGCCTGGACCAGGGCCAGGGTGGGCTCCGGTGCCGCGTCCGCCGAGGCCAGCAGGGACAGGACACCGGCGAGTGGGCCCCCCGCACCGGCCACCGCGGTCAGTTCGGCGCCGAGGGAGGCGCGGTCCGCCGCGTGACACACCATCACCTCGGCCGACGGCCCCATGGCCGTCACCACCCGCGACACCCACGGCTCCCTCTCCAGCGCGGCGGGGACCACCACCAGCCAGCGGCCGGGAACCACATCCGGCACCGCCAACGGCACCCACGCCTCCCGGTACCGCCACCCGTCCACCGCCGGCCCGCTCGCGGAACGCGAGCGCCACGACGACAGAGCTGGGAGCATCGGGGCCAGGGCCTCGCCGTCCACGCCCAGGGCGGCGGACAGCATCCCCACGTCCCGGCGCTCCACGGCGGACCAGAACTCCGCGTCGGCGCGCGGCAGGGACGCCGTCGGCTCGGGCCAGAACCGCCCGCGCCGGAACGCGTACGTCGGCAGGTCCACCGCACGCGCCCCGGGGAACACGGCCTCCCAGTCGACGTCCACGCCGTAGGCGTGCAGGTGACTCAGGGCCAGCAGGAACCGGCGGGGACCGCCGTCCTCCCGGCGCAGGGTGCCGACGGCCGTCCGCCCGGGGTGGGCGGGTCCGCCCGCGTCGAGGGTCTCCTGGAGCGCTGACACCAGCACCGGGTGCGGGCTCACTTCCAGCAGCACCGTGGCGCCCGCGTCGGCCATGGCCCGGCTCGCGGCATCGAAGCGCACCGTCTCCCGCAGGTTCCGGTACCAGTACGCGGCGTCCCAGGTGCTCGTGTCGATCAGTTCACCGGTGACGGACGAGTAGACCGGCACGGACGACGGCCTCGGGGACACGGGGGCGAGGTCGGCCAGCAACCGGTCGCGTATCGCTTCGACCCGCGCCGAGTGGGAGGCGTAGTCCACCGGTATGCGGCGGGCCCTGACGCCCGCCGTCTCGCACGCCGCCAGCAGGTCTTCCACCGCGGCCGACTCTCCCGACACCACGGTGGAGGCCGGCCCGTTCACCGCCGCGAGGGACAGGCCGTTCCCGTGTCCGGCGAGGAGTTCGGCCGCGTCCGGCTCGGACAGCGGCAGCGCGACCATGCCGCCGAGGCCCGACAGGGACTCCGCGATGGCCCTGCTGCGCAGGGCCACCACGCGCGCTCCGTCGTCCAGGGTCAGCGCACCGACCACGCAGGCCACCGCGATCTCGCCCTGGCTGTGGCCCACCGCGGCGGCCGGTTCGACGCCGTACGAGCGCCACAGGGCGGCCAGAGACACCATGACCGCCCACAGCACCGGCTGTACGACGTCGACACGCTCCAGCGCGGCCGCGTCGTCGACGACGTCGTACAGCGACCAGTCGACGAACGGGGCGAGGGCCTCGGCACAGTCGGCCATGGCCCGGGCGAACACCGGCGAGGTGTCGAGGAGGCCACGGGCCATGCCCGCCCACTGGGCGCCCTGGCCGGGGAAGACGAACGCCACCTTCCCGTCGGTGTCCGCCGTGCCCTCAACCACCCCGGCGGCTGGTTC
>NZ_JTHL01000001.1:796697-802470 GCF_000818195.1 Streptomyces sp. 150FB
CAGGTCTCCGAGAGGCGTCCCGGTGCCGTGCGCCTCCACAGCGTCCACGTCCGCGGCCGTCAGCCCCGCCGCGGCCAGCGCCTCGCGGATGACCCGTTCCTGCGACGGACCGTTCGGAGCCGTAAGGCCGTTCGAAGCGCCGTCCTGATTCACGGCGGAGCCGCGGATCACCGCCAGCGGCCGACGTCCCTGCGCGCGGGCGTCGGAGAGCCGTTGCAGCACCAGCACGCCGACGCCCTCGGCCAGTCCGAATCCGTCCGCGGTGTCGGCGAACGCCTTGCACCGCCCGTCCGGCGCCAACCCGCCCAGTTGGGAGAACTCCAGGAACATGCCGAGCCCCGGCAGCACGGTGGCACCCCCGGCCAGGGCGAGGTCGGACTCGCCGGAGCGCAGCGACTGCGCGGCCAGGTGCAGCGCGACCATCGAGGACGAGCACGCCGTGTCCACCGTCACGGCCGGCCCCTCCAGGCCGAGCGCGTACGCCACCCGGCCCGAGGCGACGCTTCCTGTGGTCCCGGTCAGCAGATGGCCCTGAAGGTCCGAGCCGGCGTCCAGCGACGGCCCGTAGCCCAGCGTCAGCATTCCGGCGAAGACCCCGGTGCGGCTGCCGTGCAGCGCGGTGGGCCGGATGCCCGCCGATTCCAGAGCCTCCCAGGAGGTCTCCAGCAGCAGCCGCTGCTGCGGATCCATCGCGAGCGCCTCGCGCGGCGAGATCCCGAAGAACTCAGCGTCGAACAGGTCCGCGTCGTGCAGGAAGCCCGCTTCGCGCTGGTAGTAGCGCCCGGGTGTGCGGGGCTCCGGGTCGTAGAGTCCGCCGATGTCCCAGCCGCGGTCGGCGGGGAACGCGGAGACGGCGTCGCCGCCGTCGGTCAGCAGCCGCCAGAGGTCCGCCGGGCTCGTCACGCCTCCGGGGTAGCGGCATCCCATGCCGACGATCGCGATGGGATCGTCGTCCTCCGCCCTCGGGCGGCGCGCCGCGACGGCCCCTGCGGGCGGCGGGGTGCCGGGCGTCAGCCGGGTGAGCAGGTGGTCGGCGAGCCGCGCGGCCGTCGGGTGGTCGAAGACGGCGGCGGCGGAGAGGGCGACGCCGGTGGCGTCCGCGATACGGCTCCGCACCTCCAGCGCCGTCACCGAGTCCAGGCCCAGTTCCATGAACGGGCGGCGGCGACCAGCCGCCGGGAGCGCGTCGCGGCCGATCACAACGGCGACTTCGGCGCAGATGAGGTCCACGAGCGCGCTGTGCCGGTCCGCCGGGGAGAGCGGTGCCAGCGTCTCGGTCAGCATCGTGAAGGTGTCCTCGGCCGGGTCGGCCGAGGCGCCGCCCGCCGGGGACGGGCGGGCCGCGTCCTCCCGCTCCAGGAGTTCCGCCAGCGCGTCCGGCACCGGTGTCGTGGGGGTCTTCCCGGCAGGCCGGGGTACGGTCGCCCCCGCTGTCCACAGCTCTCCGAGTGCCTCCGCCATGCGACGCGGTCCGCCGTTGTCCCGGCGCAAGGTGGCGAGAACCGCCCCGGACGCCCCGCGGTGCTCGATGATGTCGCGCATCGCCGAGGTGAGGACCGGGTGCGGGCTGACCTCCAGGAGCACGTGGCGGCCTTCGGCGAGCAGGCCGCCGACCGTCTCCTCGAACCGGACCGGGTGGACGAGGCTGCGGCACCAGAAGTCGGCGTCCAGCGGAAGGTCCGACACCTCTCCCGCCTCCAGCGACGACAGGAAGCGGACCCGCGGAGCCCGTGGCCGCAGGTCCGCCAGATCGGCGCGCACCCGCGGCAGGATCTCCAGCATCTGCGGCGAGTGGGCGGCCAGGCCCACGGACGTCCTGCGCGCGGACATCCCTTCGCCCCGCAGGGCGTCGATCAGTTCGGCCGCTGCCTCGACGCCACCGGAGACCAGGACGGCCGAGGGGCCGTTCACCGCGGCGATCACCAGCTCGCCGCCCCAGGCGGCCAGGCGTTCCTGGACGACTCGCGCGGAGGCCTGGACGGAGACCATGTCGCCCCTGCCCACCAGAGGCACCTGGGACCGGCTCCACAGCGCGACGACCCGTGCGGCGTCGTCCAGGGACAGCGCCCCGCTCACCGCGGCCGCGGCGACCTCGCCGAGGCTGTGGCCGACGACGGCCTCCGGCTCCACACCGTGGGAACGCCACAGGTCGGCCAGGGAGACCATGACGGCGAAGAGCACCGGTTGGACGACGTCGGGGCGGTCGAACACGGCGCCCGCGTGGGGATCGCGGGCGACCTCGGTGAGCGACCAGTCGACGAAGGGTTCCAGCGCCTGGGCGCAGTCGTCCATCCGCGCCCGGAAGACAGGTGAGGCGTCGAGCAGTTCGGCGGCCATGCCGGGCCACTGGGATCCCGCGCCCGGGAAGACGAACGCCACGCCGGCGGCTTCCCCGACGCCGGTCGACACTCCGGGCGCGCGCCGGTCCGCGGCGAGGTCCGCCAGGGCGGCCAGCAGACCCGCTCGGTCGTGCGCGCTCACCGCGGCCCGGTGCCGGCGCCCGCCGGCCGGGTGACGCATCAGCCAGTGGGCGATGTCCTCGGACGGCAACTCGGCGTGTGCTCGTACGTACGCTTCGAGCCGGCGGGCCCTCTCCCGCAGCGCACCGGCGCTCTCCGCCGAAAGGACCCAGGGCAGGGGGGTGCGTTCTGAGAGGTGTGACATGTCTGGCTGGGACCTTCCGAGCGTCGATTCCGGAGCGCTGCCGTCCGGGGCGGGGAGGGGGTGGGGCCGCGGGCCGTCAGGGACGGCCGGTGCCGGAGGGGCGAACCGTTTCGTTCCAGTCGATGTGGTGTCCGTAGAGCCAGTCCATGGAGGCCACGGAGGGCAGCCACTTGAGCACCAGCGGGCCGAAGATGTCGCGCAGGTGCATGCCCCAGGGGGTGCGCACCTTCACGGGCTTGGCGTTCATCTGGCCCCACTTGACGACCTTGTCGACCCGCGGTGTGCGCAGCGCCTCGTACGCGGCGAGGGCCGCCGCGGGTTCCGGGACGTCCCGCAGGCACTTGGCGAGGACGACCGCGTCCTCCATGGCCATGGCCGTTCCGGCGCCGATGCGGCCGGTCATGGCGCAGGCGTCACCGATGAGTACGGCACGGTCCCGGTAGCGGCCGGGGGGCTTGGGCAGCCGCTCCATGAGCCGTACGTCGATCGGTCCTGTGGCATTGCCGATGACTTCCCGGACGGCGGGCATGTCGCGGCCGTAGACGTCCAGCAGCCACCGCTTCCACTCCTCCGCACCGGTGGTGTCGCCGGGTCCGACAGGCTCCTCCCGGGGGGCGAACGCCAGCCACTGGACGCTCCTGTCCGCCTCGACGTGGTAGCTGAAGTGGCCTTCGTAGCCGAAGGAGGCCACGACCGTCTCGGGCGTCGGCTCCAGGGTTCCGGGGAGGGAGCGCCCTCCCAGGCCGAGGACGCCGGTGTACGACGCGTCCGTGGCCTGCGGGAAGAGGGCCCGGCGGACGGCGGAGTGCACACCGTCCGCGCCGACGAGGATGTCCCCCTCGGCGGTGGATCCGTCGGTGAAGACCGCCGTGGCCCCGCTGTCGGTCACCTTGCAGGATTCCAGTTCCTTGCCGTACACGATCTCGATCCCACGCTCGGCGCACAGGTCGCGCAGTTTCTCCTGGAGCGTGTTCCGGCAGATCAGCAGGCTGGTGGGCGCGCTGTCGGACGCCGCGCCGTTGTACATCGCGCCGAGGTACTTCCCACTGCCTGTGTAGGACGGCAGCTTCGGGACGGGAATGCCGTCCGGCTCGATGCCTATCGCGAGCAGCGCGTCGAGGGCGTTCGAGCCGACGCTGAGCAGGTGGCCTTCGTCTGTCGTGGGGCCGCTGTCGCGCTCGAACACGGTGGCTTCCACACCGATGCGGTGGAGTGCCAGGGCGAGCGTGGCACCGCCGGCGCCGCCTCCGGCGATGATTGCGTTGAGAGTCATATCTGTTCTTCCGCCTCGGTTTCACGATGATCGGGGTATGTGGCGAGCAGCCATTCGTGCACCGCCAGGGCCGTGGATTCGGCGTGCTCCTCCATGAGGGAGAAGTGGTGGCCCGGCACGGTCGTCTCGACGTGCTCCAGGGGCCAGTGCGCCCGCCAGTCGGGCCCGGCGGCGGGCAGGGGGTCCGACGCCCGGACGAACAGCGTGGGGACCGAGGTCTTCTCGGGCTCCCAGTCGTCGAACAGCCGGAGGTAGCCGCCCATGGCCGTGAGCTGTTCGCCGGTGAGCAGATCGCGGGTGCTGTCGTTGTCGCGCACCGCGTACGCCTCGGTCATCAGAGCGGTGGTCATGGCCTGGCTCACCCCCTCCGCCGGGGGGTAGGTGTCCAGCAGGACGACGGCGAGCGGGGGTGTGCCGGCCCGCTCCAGTTCGCTCGCCGTGGCATGCGCGAACCAGCCGCCCGCCGAGTGCCCGGCCAGGACGAAGGGCCGTCCCAGGGACGCCGTGCGGACAGCCGCCGCGAGCGTGCGGAGGGCGACGTCGCGTGTCGCGGGCAGCGCCTCGCCACGCGCGAATCCTGGGAAGGGCTGGATCGTGACGTCGCACAGGCCGCGCAGGGCCGCGCCGAATCGGGTGTAGTGGTGGGCGCCGGAGGGCGCCACCACGGAGGGGAAGCCGATGATCTGCGGTGCGGAGTCCCCCTCGGCGAGGCGGACGGGCTCCGGAGCGGTGCCGGGCTCGGTGAAGACCGCGCGGAAGGCGGCCGCTGTGCGGAGGAATCCGACCGCCTCCGCCCCCCTGTCGCCGGCGTTCGCGGTGCGGAACAAGGAGACGAGCAGGTCGTCCGCCGGTTCGGGCCGTTCGGCGGCCTGCCGGTCGGCTGTGCCGAGTTCCCTCACCACCGTCTCCGCGAGCGCCCGTGGTGAGGCGTGCTGGAAAAGGGTGCTGGCCGGGAGGTGCAGTCCGGTCTCCGCGTTCAGCCGGTTCCGCAGGTCCATCGCGGTGAGCGAGTCGAAGCCGAGCTCCAGGAACCCCCGGTCGGGAGCCACCTCGTGCGAGCCGTCATGGCCGAGGACCGCCGAGGCGAGGCGGCTCACCAGTTCCAGGGCGAGGCGCTCGCGGTCCCCGGCCGGCGCGTCGCGCAGCCGCCGCCGGTGTCCGGCCGGGGCGGGCCGGGACTGTCCACGGCGCCGTACGATCTCGCTGAGGAGGGCAGGCACCTCGCGCCCGCCGAGGACGGTGGGATCGAACCGCATCGGCACGAGCACGGGATCCCCCGCGTCGAGTGCCGCGTCGAACAGGGCCAGCCCCTGCTCGGCGCTCAGCGCCCACAGCCCGTTGCGGGCGAGCCTGGCCCGGTCGACGTCGCCGGTCAGTCCGCTGGGCGGCGCCCACAGCCCCCATGCCAGGGACTGGGCGGGCAGCCCCAGGTCGCGGCGGTGTTCGGCGAGCGCGTCGAGGTAGGCGTTGGCCGCCGCGTAGTTGCCCTGGCCGGGTCCGCCCAGGACACCGGCGGCCGAGGAGAACAGGACGAACGCCGACAGCCCCGATTCGCGGGTCAGTTCGTGCAGGTGCCGCGCCCCGTCCGCCTTGGGGCCCAGCACTGTGTCGAGACGCTCGGGCGTGAGGGACTCCACCATCGCGTCGTCCAGGACCCCGGCGCAGTGGACCACCGCGGTCAGCGGGTACTCGGCGGGGATCGCGGCCAGCACCCCGGCGAGCTGTTCGCGGTCGGCGACGTCGCACGCCACCGATGCCACGGTGACCCGCAGGGGGGCGAGTTCGGCTTCGAGGCCGGCGGTCGCCGCTGGGCCGCGCCGTCCGAGGAGCAGCAGC
>NZ_JTHL01000001.1:802939-808141 GCF_000818195.1 Streptomyces sp. 150FB
CAGCGGCGCCGTGCGCCCGGAGGCGAGCCGCGCGCGGACGGCCGCCAGCGCCTCATGGGCGGATGCCACCCGCGTCGACTCGGACTCCGGGGCGTCGGACTCCGCGGCGAGGGGGGTCCACTCCACCCGCAACAGCCAGTCGGCCGTGTTCGGGCGCGGCCGGCCGGCGGCGACCGGGCGCGTCTCCAGGGAGTCCACGGTGGCGACCGGCGCTCCGGTCTCGTCCGTGACGTGGATGCTCACAGCGCCGGTACCGTTCGGGCTGACGCGCACGCGCACGCGTCGGGCCCCCGTCGTCTCCAGCCGCACGCCCGACCAGGTGAACGGCAGCCGGACCTCTTCCGCGTCGAGAACGAGGACGTGCAGCGCCGCGTCCAGCAGGGCCGGGTGCACGGAGAAGCCGTCGGGGCGCGCCTGTTCGGGAAGTTCCACCTCGGCGAGCAGGTCGTCCCCGCGGTGCCAGGCCGCGCGCAGCCCCTGGAACAGCGGGCCGTAGCCGACCCCCGCGGCCGCGGCGCGCTCGTACAGGCCGTCGATGTCGGCGGCCACCGCGTCCGGCGGCGGCCAGACCCCGGGCGTGTCCGGGCCGGTCGCCGGGGGCTCGGTGTCGTCGAAGGTGCCGTCGGCGTTCCGCAGCCACTCCTGGGCGCCCGCCGGCCTGGACGACACGGAGACCGCGCGCCCGTCCGCGGCGATCCGTACCCGGACGGCGACGTCACCCTCCTCGGGCACCACCAGCGGCGCGTGCAGGGTGAGTTCGGCGAGCCGGGAGCTGCCGACGCGCCGGCCCGCGGCGAGCGCCAGCTCCACCAGCGCCGTGCCGGGCAGGAGGACGGTGCCGAACACACGGTGGTCGGCCAGCCACGGCTGGCCGCTCAGGTCGAGACGCCCTGTGAGGACCTGGCCGTCCTCGTCGAGGTCGACCGCGGCCCGCAGCAGGGGGTGGTCGAGGGCTTCAAGCCCCGCGCCGGTCACGTCGGCGGCCGGGGCCGCGGCGTCGAGCCAGTAGCGGTCGCGCTGGAACGGGTAGGTGGGGAGGTCGACCCGGTGCGCGCCGCCTCGGGCGCCGACAGCCGTCCAGTCGACGCGGACACCGTGCGTGTGGGCCTCGGCCAGCGCGCGGAGGAACCGGTGCTCGTCGCCCTGTCCTCGGCGCAGCGTACCGAGGGCGGTGCCGCCGGCCGGGCTCGCGTCGAGGATGTCCTGAATGCCGGGGGCCAGCACCGGGTGCGGGGTGGCTTCGATGAAGATCCCGAAGCCGTCGTCGACCATGGTGCGGATGGTCCGGTGGAAGTCGACCGGACGGCGCAGGTTGGCGAACCAGTAGTCGGGCCCGAGGTCCTCCCCCGCCGTACGGGCGGCGGTGACCGTCGAGTACAGCGCGGTCCGCGCGGCGCGCGGCCGGATGCCGGCGAGGCCGTCGAGCAGGGCGCCGCGCAGCTCGTCGACGCGTGGGGAGTGTGACGCGGTGGAGAGCTCCAGCACCCGCGCACGCGCCCCGTCGGCGGTGCACGCGGCGACGAAGTCGGCGAGTTCGCCGCGGTCGCCGACCACGTTCGTCGCGTACGGGCCGTTGTACCCGGCGATCGTCAGCGCCGGCCGGCCGGCGAGGCGCCGTGCGACCTCTTCGGCCGACAGCAGGACGGCGGCGACGGCCCCCTCGTCGAGCGGTGCGCCGGTGCTCAGCCGGCTGCGCACGACGATGACACGCGCGCCGTCGGCCAGGGAAAGCGCTCCACTGACGCAGGCCGCGGCGACCTCGCCCTGGCTGCCGCCGACCACCGCGTCCGGTACGACGCCGTAGGACCGCCAGAGTTCGGCGAGGGAGACCATGACCGCCCACAGGGCCGCCTGGAGGACCTCGGGCGTGTCCAGGGTGCCGGACCTGAGAACCTTCAGCAGGTCCCAGTCCACGAGCGGTTCCAGCGCCCGGGCGCACGCGGCCATGCGCTCGGCGAACACCGCCGAGCCGTCCAGCAGGCCCACGGCCATCCCCTGCCACTGCGAGCCGCCACCGGGGAAGACGAGGGCCACCTTGCCGGTGTCCCTCGCGGTGCCCCGCACCAGCGCGTCAGCGGTGCCGCCCTCCGCCAGGGCGCGCAGCGCCGCGGCCGTCTCGCCGGGCGCACGGCCGCACACAGCGGCCCGGTCCTCGAACGCCTCACGGTGCAGGGCGAGGGTCAGGGCGATGTCGTCGGGGTGGTGCGCGGGCAGCAGGGGAAGCAGAGCGCGCGCCTGGGCGCGCAGCGCCCCCTCGCCGCGGGCGGAGAGGACCCACGGGAGGAGCGGTCCGGTGTCCCGGGCCCGCACGACGGATTCGGTGAGGGGGGCGGCTTCGAGGATCACGTGGGCGTTGGTCCCGCTCACTCCGAACGAGGACACACCGGCCCGGCGTGTCCCCTCCCCGTCCCACTCCCGTTCGTCCGTCAGCAGCCGCATCGCGCCGGAGGACCAGTCGACCTCGCGCGTGGGGCGGTCCGCGTGCAGCGTCCGGGGCAGCACTCCGTGGCGCATGGCCAACACCATCTTGATCACACCGGCCACACCCGCGGCCGCCTGCGTATGACCGATGTTCGACTTCAACGACCCCAGCCAGAGCGGCCGCCGCCGGTCTCTCCCGTACACCTCCAGCAGCGCACGCGCCTCGATCGGATCACCCAGCGGCGTCCCCGTGCCGTGGCCCTCCACCGCGCCCACGTCCGACGCCGACAGCCCCGCGCTCTCCAGCGCCGCCCGGATCACCCGCTCCTGAGCCGGACCGCTCGGCGCCGTCAGGCCGTTCGACGCGCCGTCCTGGTTGACCGCGCTCCCCCGCACCACCGCCAGCACCGGATGGCCCAGCCGCTCGGCGTCCGACAGCCGCTCCAGGAGCACCATGGAGCCGCCCTCGGTGAACGCCGTACCGTCAGCGCCCTCCGCGAACGCCTTGCACCGCGCGTCCGGCGCCAGCGCGCGCAGCCGGCTGTACTCCACCAGCGCGCCCGGTGTGGACATCACCACGACGCCGCCGGCCAGGGCCAGGGTGGACTCCCCCCGGCGCAGGGACTCGCAGGCGAGGTGCAGGCCGACGAGTGAGGAGGAGCAGGCGGTGTCGACGCTGACCGCAGGCCCCTGGAATCCGAAGGTGTACGCGACCCTGCCGGAGGCGATGCTGGCCGCGCTGCCGTTGCCGAGGTAGCCCTCGAACCCGTCGGGGGCTGTCGTGTGCCGCGACGCGTAGTCGTTGTACATCAGGCCGGCGAAGACCCCGGTACGGCTGCCGCGCAGCGAGCCCGGGACGACCCCGGCGCTCTCCACCGCCTCCCATGTCATCTCCAGCAGCAGCCGCTGCTGGGGGTCGACGGTCAGCGCCTCGCGGGGGGACATCCCGAAGAAGCCGGGGTCGAAGTCGGCCGCGTCGTGCAGGAACCCGCCTTCGCGTACGTAGAGGGTGCCCGGCCGGTCAGGGTCCTCGTCGTGGAGCGCCTCAAGGTCCCATCCGCGGTCGGCCGGGAGTCCGGAGATCGCGTCGCGGCCGTCGCTGAGCAGTTTCCAGAGGCCCTCGGGCGTGCTGATCCCGCCGGGCAGCCGACAGGCCATGCCGACGATCGCGACGGGTTCGCGGCCTCGCGCCTCCGCGGCCTCCGCCCGGGTTCGGGCCTCGTGCAGATCGACCGTCACTCGCTTGAGGTACTCAAGAAGTTTCTGTTCGTTGCTCAAGGGTCACCCGAGTTCTGAGTCGATGAGGTCGAAGATCTCGTCCGCTGTGGCGGCCAGCACCCTGTCCCTGACGCCGGCGCCGTCCGGTTCCGGAGCCGCCGTCCCGGTGGAGTCCTCGGAGTCCCGCAGCAGCGCGCGCAGCCGCTCCCGCAGTTGTTCCCGCGCCGGGTCGTCCGCGGGGAGTCCGGCGAGCAACGTGCCCAACCGGTCCAGGTCGCGCAGGGGCCCCTGGTGGGTGGCGGGGGCGAGCAGCCCGCGCAGGTGGGCGGCGAGCGACGCGGCGTCCGGGTGGTCGAACAGGAGGGTCGCCGGCAGGTCCTGGCCGACGGCCGCTGCCAGCGCGTTGCGCAGTTCGACGGCGGCCAGCGAGTCCAGCCCGGCGTCGGTGAACGACCGGTGCGGGTCGAGGCGGGTGCCGGTGCGGTGCCCGAGCACGGCGGCGGTCTCGCGTACGACCAGGTCCAGCAGCGCCCGGTCGCGTTCCTCCTCCGGAAGCGCGGCGAGCCGCTCCGACCACTGCTCGGCGGGGGCGGCGGTCCGCCGGGGTGCGGCTGGGACGAGGTTCCTCAGCAGGTGCGGAACGCCCCTCGCACGCAGGGCCGCGGGGTCCAGGCGCACCGGAGCGAGCACCGGCTGCTCCGACATCAGCGCGGCGTCGAGCAGTGACAGGGCCTCCTCGGCGGTCAGGGGGACCATGCCGGAGCGGCGCAGCCTGAGGTCGTCGCTCCGGGTCAGGTGTGCGGTCATGCCGCCGGTCGTCGCCCAGGGACCCCAGGCCAGTGAGTGCGCGGGGAGACCCTGCGCCCGGCGCTGTTCGGCGAGCGCGTCGAGGAAGGCGTTGGCCGCCGCGTAGTTGGCCTGCCCCGGGCCGCCGAGGGTGCCCGCGAGCGACGAGAACATCACGAAGGCCGAGAGCGGGGTGTCCCGGGTCAGCTCGTGCAGGTGCCACGCGCCGTCCGCCTTCGGGGCCAGCACCGCGTCGACGCTGTCCGGGGTCAGCGACTCCACGGTGCCGTCGGCGAGGACGCCCGCGCAGTGGATCACGGCGGTGAGCGGGTGAGCGGCGGGCACGGCTTCCAGCAGCCGCGCGGTGGCCGCCCGGTCGGAGACGTCGCAGGCGACCGCGTCCACGGTGGCGCCCAGCGTCTCCAGTTCGCGGACGACGGTGTCGTGGTCCGGGGCGCGCCGTCCGACGAGCAGCAGCCGACGCGCGCCGAGACCGGCGACGAGGTGGCGTGCCACGACGCGGCCGAGCGCCCCGGCCGCGCCCGTGACCAGGACGGTGCCCTCCGGGTCGAGCGGACGGCCGGCGGCGGACTCCGGGAGGACCGGTGTCCAGCGCGGTACGCGGATGTCGTCGCCGTGGACGGCGGCTTCGGGTTCGCCCGTGGCCACCGCTTCGGCCACGCGTTCGCGCGGGCCGTCGAGATGGATCAGGACGAATCGCCCGGGGTGTTCTGTCTGCGCGGAACGCACGAGCCCGGAAACGGCGCCGCCGACGGG
>NZ_JTHL01000001.1:809438-811727 GCF_000818195.1 Streptomyces sp. 150FB
CCGGTGGCGGGGGCGACGACCAGCAGGTCGTCCTCAGCAACCGGTGGGAGGGCGGCGTCCAGTGCCGACGAGGCAGCGGGCACCCACTCGGTGCGGAACAGCCTGCCGGCCGCGCCCTGGGCAGCCGCGTGGCTCCGGAGCCGGCCGGCCTCGGCCTCCCGGGTGGACAGCGCGCCGACGGAGGCCACCGGGCGCCCCTCGGTGTCCGTGACGGTCAGGTGTACGGCGCCGGACGCCCCGGGCGAGAACCGGACCCGGAGCGCCGTGACGCTCGGCCCGGTGACGGAGACGTCGGACCAACTGAACGGCAGCCGGAGGGCGGGCGCGCTCAGGGCGAGGCCGTGGAGCGCGGCGTCCAGCAGCGCCGGGTGCACGGTGAACCCGTCCGTGTCGTGGCCGGGCAGAGCCGCTTCCACGTACACCTCGTCACCGTCCCGCCACACCCTCCGCAGTCCGCGGAAGGCCGGCCCGTAGTCGAGGCCGGCGCCGGCGAGCCGGTCGTAGGCGTCCGTGACGTCCAGCGGTTCGGCGGAGACGGGCGGCCACGGCCCGGCCGCCTCCGGTGCGGCCGGTCCCTCCTGGTCCTCGGCCGACAGCGTGCCCTCGGCGTGCAGCGTCCAGAGCTCCGTGCCGGAGGACTCCGCCCGGGAGGAGACCGTCACGCGTCGTCGGCCCTCGCCGTCGGCCGGAGTGAGGTGGACGCGCAACAGGAGCGTGTCCGCTCCGGGCAGCACCAGCGGTTCACGCAGGACCAGTTCGTCCACGTGGCCGCAGCCGGCGCGGCCTCCCGCGTGCAGTGCCAGGTCGAGCACGGCCGTACCGGGAAGCAGGGTGACCCCGCCGACCACGTGGTCGGCGAGCCAGGGGTGGGCCACCGTGGACAGGCCGCCGGTGAAGACGTACGCGCCGTCCGGCAGGTCGACCGCGCCGGCCAGCAGCGGGTGGCCGGAGGGCGCCAGGCCTGAGTCGTCCGCCCCGGGTCCGGAGTCCAGGAGCCAGTACCGCTCGCGCTGGAACGCGGTGGTGGGCAGGTCGACGCGGTGCGCGCCCGGGAGGAGGGCCGCCCAGTCCACGTCGGCGCCGCGTACGTACAGACGGGCCAGGGCCGTCACCGCGGCCCGGGATTCGGTGAGGTCTCCGGTCCGGCGCAGGGTGGGGACGAACTCGGCGTCCGGCACGCTCTCCGGGCCCATCGCGCTGAGCACGGCGTCGGGGCCGAGTTCGGCGAAGGTGCGTACGCCGCGCGCCCGCAGGGTCCGGAGGGTGTCCATGAACCGCACGGGTTCGCGGACCTGCCGCACCCAGTGGTCCGGATCGTCGACCTCACCCGGCATCGCGATCGTCGGCGGCGAGAAGGTCAGGCCGCGCACGACGTCGGCGAACGCGTCGAGCATGCCGTCCATGTGGTGGGAGTGGAAGGCATGGCTCACCCTCAGTTTCCGGTTCCGCGGCCACGCCTCGGCGTACGTCTCCACCGCTCGGGCGTCGCCGGACAGGACGACGGAGTCGGGGCCGTTGACCGCGGCCAGGCACACGCCGTCGGGCAGATTCGCGGTCACCTCCGCCTCCGACGCCCGCACCGACACCATGAGACCGCCGGCCGGCTGCGCCCGCATGAGCCGTCCTCGGGCGTCCACCAGTGTGCAGGCGTCCGCCAGGGACAGCACGCCCGCCACGTGGGCCGCCGCGACCTCGCCGATGGAGTGGCCGGCGACGTACCGGGGCGCGGCGCCCCAGGACTCGTACAGCCGGAACAGCGCGACCTCGAAGGCGAACAGGGCGCGTTGGGCGTGGTCGGTGCGGTCCAGCAGATCCTGCGTACCGGGCGGGCCGCCGTCCCAGTGGGCGAGCACGGCATCGTGGGCGGCCGCGAACACGGGCCAGGTCAGGGCGAGTTCTTGTCCCATGCCGAGCCGTTGGGAGCCCTGGCCGGTGAAGAGGAAGGCGTGGCCGCCGGCGGTGCGCTCGCCGCTGACCACCGCGTCGGACGGTTCTCCCGCGGCGAGGGCCCGCACCGCGTCCACGTGGTCCGCGAGGACGACGGCACGCCGTTCCCACGAGGCACGGGTCAGGCCCAGCGAGAGCCCGATGTCGGCCGCGTGCGGATGCGTGACGGTCCCCAGCCGGCGGGCCTGCGCCCGCAGGTGCTCGGATGTGCGGCCGGACAGCGGCCACGGTACGACGGCCGGTGGTGCCGGGGGCGGTGTGTCGTCCGCCGCGGGTGCGGGCGGTGCGCCTTCGAGGATGACGTGGGCGTTGGTGCCGCTGATCCCGAACGACGACACCCCC
>NZ_JTHL01000001.1:813058-815735 GCF_000818195.1 Streptomyces sp. 150FB
CGAAGCCCGTACCGTCGGCGCCCTCAGCGAACGCCTTGCACCGGCCGTCGAAGGCGAGGCCGCCCTGCCTCTGGAACTCGCCGAAGACCGAGGGGGTGGCCAGCACCGTGGCTCCGCTGACCAGCGCCATCGAGCACTCGCCCTGCCGCAGGGACTGCGCCGCCAGATGCAGGGCGACCAGTGACGACGAGCACGCGGTGTCCACCGTGACCGCCGGGCCCTCCAGGCCCAGCGTGTAGGCGACCCGGCCCGAGGCGACACTGACGGCGCTTCCGTTGCCGAGGTAGCCGCGCAGGTCCTCGGGCACGGACCGCAGCCGGGCCAGGTAGTCGTTGGCCCAGACGCCGGTGAAGACGCCGACCGGCTCGCCGCGGAGGGAGGACGGGTCGATCCCGGCGCGTTCGAGCGCCTCCCAGGAGGTCTCCAGCAGCAACCGCTGCTGCGGATCCATCGCCAGCGCCTCGCGCGGCGAGATCCCGAAGAACGCCGCGTCGAAGTCACCGGCTCCGTCGAGGAACCCGCCGACGCGGCCCGCGTCGCCCGGTTGCCAGCCGCGGTCGGTGGGGAACGGCGTCATCACATCGCGTCCCTCCGCGACCAGTTCCCACAGCTCCTCGGGGGTGGTGACCCCGCCGGGCAAGCGGCAGGCCATGCCGACGATCGCGATGGCGTCCCCGGCCGGGGACGCGATGACGGGCGCGGCCGGGGCAGCCGCCCGGCTGCCGCCGGTAAGGCTGTGGAGGTGGGCCGCCAGCGCGGCGGGGCTGGGGTGTTCGAAGGCCAGTGTCGCCGGGAGCTTCAGGCCGGTGAGGGCGGAGAGCCGGTTGCGCAGTTCGACGGCTGTCAGTGAGTCGAAGCCCATGTCCCTGAACGCGCGGCCCTCGGGCACCGCTTCCGCCGTTCCGTGGCCGAGGACGGCCGCGGCCTCGGCCAGGACCAGTTCGGTCAGCGCCTGGGCGCGTTCGGCGTCCGGCAGTCCGGACAGCGACACGGTCGTCCGCGCGGTCCTGCGGTCCGGCCGGACCAGTGCGCTGAGCAGCGGCGGCGTCACAGGCAGCCGGGAGGGCTCCAAATGGGCGGGCACCAGCAGCGCGTCGCCCGCGGCGAGCGCGGCGTCGAACAGGGCAAGCCCGTCCTCGACGGCCAGTGGGAGGACCCCGCCGCGCGCCATCCGGTCCAGGTCCGCCGGGGCGAACTCGCCCCGCATGTCACTGTCGCCGGACCAGGCACCCCAGGCGAGCGACTGGCCCGGCAGGCCGGCGGACTGCCGGTACTGGGCAAAGGCGTCCAGGAAGGCGTTCGCCGCCGCGTAGTTGCCCTGCCCGGGCGAGCCGAGGACGCCGGCCGCCGCTGAGAACATCACGAACGCCGACAGGTCCAGGTCCCGGGTCAGTTCGTGCAGGTGCCAGGCCGCGTCGACCTTGGGGGCGAACACGGGGGCGAGCCGGTCGGGGGTGAGCGACTCGACGAGGCCGTCGTCCAGGGCTCCGGCCGCGTGGACCACGGCGGTCAGCGGATGCCCGGCCGGGATCCCGGCCAGCGCCGCCGCGAGCGCGTCCCGGTCGGACACGTCGCAGGCGACGACCGTGACGGAGGCGTCGAGGTCCCCCAGGTCGGCCCGGCCCCGGCGCCCCAGCAGCAGGAGGTGGCGCACCCCGTGCGCGGCGACCAGGTGCCGGGCGAGTATCTGCCCGAGCACGCCGGTACCGCCGGTGATCAGCACCGTGCCGTCCGGATCCAGTGGGCGCGGCACGGTGAGGACCACCTTGCCGACATGACGGGCCTGCGCGATGTGGCGGAACGCCTGGCGCGCCGAGCGGAGATCCCACGCGCGGCGGGGCAGCGGCTTCAGCACGCCCTTCTCGAACAGGGCGACGAGTTCGTCGAGCATCGTCCTGATGCGCTCGGGCCCGGCCTCCATCACGTCGTACGCGCGGTAGGCGTCGTCGGGCAGGCCGGTGCGGATGTCGGCCTTGCCCATCTCCAGGAAGCGTCCGCCCTCGGCGAGCAGGCGCAGGGACGCGTCGGTGAACTTTCCGGCGAGGCTGTTGAGGACCACGTCGACGCCGCGCCCCCCTGTCCGGTCGCCGAAGTCGCGCTCGAAGTCGAGCGACCGGGACGAGGCGATGCGCTGTTCCTCGATGCCGGAGGCGCGCAGGACACCCCACTTGGCGGGGCCGGCCGTCGCGAACACGTCGGCTCCGAGGTGACGGGCGATCTGCACGGCCGCCATGCCCACGCCGCCGGCGGCCGAGTGGATCAGGACGGACTGCCCCGGCCGCAGCCGGGCCAGGTCGACCAGTCCGTAGTACGCGGTGAGGAAGACCGTCGGAACCGCGGCGGCCTCGGCGTACGACCAGGTGGCGGGCGTACGCCTGACCAGCCGGTGGTCGGTGACGGCGGTCGGTCCGAAAGCGTCGGTGAAGAGGCCGAACACCCGGTCGCCGACAGCGGGGTCGAGGACGTCGGGGGCGGTCTCGACCACTACCCCGGCGCCCTCGTTGCCGATGTCCGCGACCCCCGGGTAGTTGCCGAGGGCGATGAGCACGTCCCGGAAGTTGAGCCCGGCGGCGTGGACGGCGATCCGGACCTCGCCGGGGCCCAGCGGGGCCACCGCCTGCGGGGCCGGCACCATACGCAGTCCGTCGAGGGTGCCCTGTTCCGCGGCGGACAGCCG
>NZ_JTHL01000001.1:816933-825634 GCF_000818195.1 Streptomyces sp. 150FB
GCGGCGGCGACCTGCGCGGCGGACTCGGGCAGGCCGTCGACGTCGACGACCACGAACCGGCCGGGATGCTCGGCCTGCACGGCCCTGAGCAGTCCCCATACGCCGGCGCCCGCGGGCTCGGGTACGTCCTCGCCGGAGGCCGCCACGGCGCCGCGCGTCACGACCACCAGCAGCGAGTCGGCGAACCGGTCGGCGGCGAGCCAGGACCGCACCAGGTCCAGTGCCGCCGCCGTGGACGCGTACGCGCCACGAACCGGGTCGGGCCCGGTGCCGACGCACTGTGCGATCACCACCTCGGGCACCTCGTCGAGCGCGTCGAGGCCGGGCAGCGGCTCGCTGTCGGCGAGGTCCAGCGGGTCGGCGCCGACGACGACGCTCCGGGGGCTCCGGCCGGGGAGGGCCACGGGTGTCCACGTCATGCGGAAGAGCCGGTCCGGGTGGGCGGTCACCGGCCTGGTGACGAGCGAGCCGACGGACACGACCGGCTGTCCCGACGCGCCGTCGAACGCCCGCAGCGTCACACCGTCCGTGCCCTGGCGGGTGAGGTGAACGCGCAGAGTGCGGGGGGATCCGGGTTCCAGGACGACGTCGCGCCAGGAGAAGGGCAGCGCGAGAGTCTCCGCGCCGGCGGCGAGCACGTGCAGCGCCGCGTCGAGCAGCGCCGGGTGCACGAGGAAGCCGGTGGCGTCCTCGGCCGGCGCCGACGCGACCTCTGCGTAGAAGTCGTCGCCGTCCCGCCAGGCCGCTCGCAGCCCCTGGAAGGCGGGGCCGTAGCCGTAGCCGGCGTCCGCGAGCCGGTCGTAGAAGCCGGCCACGTCCACCGTCGTGGCGCCCGGCGGCGGCCATGTCCCAAGAGCCGTGACGCTCGCGGCGCGCCGGACGGTCAGCGAGCCCTCCGCGTGCCGTACCCAGCCGTTCTCGTCGGTCCGGGACGAGACCGTGACCGTACGGGCGCCGTCCTCGCCGGGCCCCACCCTGACCTGGATCGCGAGGCCCCCGGTGGGCGGCAGGACGCACGGGGCGCTCAGGGTCAGCTCCGCCACCTCGGGACACCCGGCCCGGCGCCCCGCGTACGCGACCAGCTCCAGCAGCGCGGTGCCGGGCACGAGCACCGTACCGGCCACGAGGTGGTCGGCCAGCCAGGGGTGCGTCTGCGACGACACGAGCCCGGTCAGCACGCAGCCCTCGTCCCCCAGGTCCAGGAAGGCCCCGGCGAGCGGATGTCCGCCCGTGTCGAGACCGAGTGCGGCCGGGTCGCCGGTCCGGCCCGCCGCCGGGCGGGCCCAGTACCGCTCCCGCTGGAAGGCGTACGTGGGCAGGTCAAGCCGCCGGCCGCCGGCCAGAGCCGGACGCCAGTCCACCTCGACGCCCCGGACGTACGCCTCGGCGACAGCGCGCAGGAAACGGCCCGTACCGCCCTCGTACTGACGGAGCGTGCCGATCGCCGCCACGTCGGCCCCGGCCGCCTCGGCGACGGACTCCACTCCGACGGTGAGCACGGGGTGCGGGCTCACCTCGATGAAGGTGTCGAAACCGTGTCCGGTCAGATCGCGGACCGCCCGCTCGAAGTCGACCGGCTCGCGAAGGTTCGCGTACCAGTAGCCGGCGTCCAGATCGGTGCCGTCGCGCCAGGCTCCGGAGGTCGTCGAGTAGTACGGAATCCGGCACTCGGTGGGAGCCACGTCGGCCAGGAGCCCGGCCAGCACGTCCCGGACCTGCTCGACCTGGGGGGAGTGCGCGGCGAAGTCGACGCCGGGGACCGGCCAGCGCATGACGCCGGCCTCGGCGAGTTCGGCACCGAGTTCGTCGAGGGCGGCGGTGTCGCCGGACACCAGCACCGTGCTCGGTCCGTTGACCGCCGCGACCGTCAGCCGACCGTCCCACCGGCGTACCCGGTCGCGGACGGACCGGGCGTCGGCGGAGACGAAGAGCATCGCGCCGGCGCCGCGAAGCGCCCGGAGTTCCCTGCTGCGCAGCGCCACCACGCGGGCGCCGTCCGCCATCGACAGCGCGCCGGCCACCACAGCCGCGGCGATCTCGCCCTGGGAGTGGCCCACGACGGCGTCGGGCACCACGCCCAGTGACTCCCACAGCGCCGCCAGCGACACCATCACAGCCCACAGCACCGGCTGGACGACGTCGACCCGGTCGAGGTCCCCGGAGGCCAGTACGTCGGCCGCCGACCAGTCCACGTGGGGCGCGAGCGCGGCTTCGCACTCCGCCATCCGGTCGGCGAACACCGTTGAGGACGCGAGGAGTTCCGTGGCCATGCCGGCCCATTGCGAGCCCTGGCCCGGGAACACGAACACGGTCCGCCGCGCCGCCGCGGCCCCCGCCCCCCGGATGACGTGCGGGGAGTCGTCGCCCAGGGAGAGGGCCCGCGCGCCGCTCAGCAGGTCCTGCGCGCCGTCACCGACGACCACCGCGCGGTCCTCCAGCCCGGCGCGCGCCGCCACGAGGGAGAACCCTATGTCGCGAGCGTCCCGGCCCGCCGCGTACGAGGCGAGCCGGCCGGCCTGTTCCGCCAGTGCCGCACCGCCGCGGGCGGACAGCACCCAGGGAAGGGCGGAAGCCGCCGCGGCCCGGGACGGCCCGCTGTCAGGTTCCGCCTCGGTGACGGGCTCCGCCTCGGCCGCCTCTTCCAGGACGACATGCGCGTTGGTGCCGCTCATACCGAACGACGACACACCCGCGCGACGCGGGCCGTTCTCCCAGGGCCGCGCCTCGGTCAGCAGCCGGACCGCGCCGCTGGACCAGTCGGCGTGCGGGGTGGGCTCGTCCACGTGCAGCGTGGGCGGCATCAGGCGGTGACGCATCGCCATGACCGTCTTGATGACACTGCCGACCCCTGCCGCGGCCTGGGTGTGCCCGATGTTGGACTTGAGCGACCCGAGCCACAGGGGCTGTTCACGGTCCTGGCCGTAGGTCGCCAGCAACGCCCGTGCCTCGATCGGATCGCCGAGCGGGGTGCCCGTGCCGTGCGCCTCGACGAGGCCGATCTCGGCGGGCCGCAGGCCGGCCGCCTCCAGCGCCTGGCGTATCACCCGTTCCTGCGAGGGGCCGTTGGGAGCGGTCAGGCCGTTGGAGGCTCCGTCCTGGTTCACCGCGGTGCCGCGCACCACGGCGAGCACGTCGTGGCCGTTGCGGCGGGCGTCGGACAGCCGCTCGACGAGCAGCATGCCCACGCCCTCACCCCAGCCGGTGCCGTCCGCGGCCGCTGCGAACGCCTTGCACCTGCCGTCCGCCGCGAGCGCGCGCTGCCGGCTGAACTCCACGAAGGCGCCGGGCGTCGCCATGACGGAGACACCGCCGACGAGCGCGAGCGAGCAGTCGCCGTGCCGCAGCGCCTGCATCGCCAGATGCAGAGCCACCAGGGAGGACGAGCAGGCGGTGTCGACCGTGAGGGCGGGGCCGGTGAGGCCGAGCGTGTAGGCGAGACGTCCGGACAGGACGCTCGCCGAGACACCCGTGCCGGTGTAACCGTCGAGTCCGTCGGCCATGGTGACGACCAGGCCGTAGTCCTGCCCGTTCGATCCGACGAAGACCCCGACCCGCTCGCCGCGCACGGTGTCCGGGCGGACGCCCGCGCGCTCGAACGCCTCCCAGGAGGTCTCCAGAAGCAGCCGTTGCTGGGGATCCATGGCCATCGCCTCGCGCGGCGAGATCCCGAAGAAGCCGGCGTCGAACTCGCCGACGTCGTCGAGGAAGCCGCCGGTCCGCACGTAGGCGGTCCCCTTGCCGTCCGGGTCCGGGTCGTACAGGGCGTCCAGGTCCCACCCGCGGTCGTCGGGGAAGCCGGACGTCGCGTCCAGGCCGTCCCTGACGACCTCCCACAGCTCCTCCGGGGAGCTGACGCCGCCGGGGTACCGGCAGGCCATGCCCACGATGGCGACGGGCTCGTGCCACGCCGCGGACAACTCGCGGTTACGCGCCTTGAGCCGTTCGTTCTGCTTCATCGATTCGCGAAGCGCTTCGATGAACTCTGAGGAGTCAGCGTGCACGTCCATCAGCCCTTCACGTGATCCGGGCCCAGGACTCTGCGCAACAGGTCCTCAGGGGCAAGGGAGTCGATGTCGGATTCCTCCGACGGATTGATGCCGGATTCCACCGACGGATCGCGGGCGACCGGTTCGCCGTCCCGGGCCAGCGCGGCGAGGGAGTCCAGCAGACCCGACGCGCGCAACCGGTCGAGCGGGATCGTCGCGAGCAGGCGCCGGATCTCGGCCTCTTCTCCGCTCTCCCCGCTCGTGGCGGCCTCCGCCCCGGGGAACAGGGCCCCTCGGAGGTGCTCGGCCAGTTCGGCGGGCGTGGGATGGTCGAAGACCACGGCCGCGGGCAGGTCCAGTCCGGTCGCGGCGCCGATCCGGTCGCGAAGCTGCACCGCTGCCAGCGAGTCGAAGCCCAGCTCGCGGAAGGCCCGGCCTACGGGAACGCCCTCGGACCCCGCGTGCTGGAGGACCTCCGCGGCCTCCGCGCGCACCAGCGCGAGCAGTGCGGGGCCGCGTTCCGCCGGCGGGAGTCCCTCCGCGCGCCGCAGCCACGAGGACGTGGACGGCCGGGCCGGAGCGTCGGAGAACCCGGACAGCAGGGGGCTGGGGCGGTGGACGGCGAATCCCGCCGCGTACGTCGCCCATCGGACGTCGGCGATCATCGTGCAGGAGTGCTGTCCGCCCACAGCCGCGGCCAGGACCTCCACCGCGCGGGCGGGGTCCATCGGCGGCAGCCCCAGTCGCTCGTTGCGCGGGCCGCTCTCGCCGGCCGACATGCCCTCTCCGGCCCACGGCCCCCAGGCCAGGGAGGTGGCGGGCAGCCCCTGAGCCCGGCGCTGCTGGGCGAGGGCGTCCAGGCCGGCGTTGGCCGCCGCGTAGGCGCCCAGTCCGGCGCTGCCCACCGTGCCGGACATCGACGAGAACAGCACGAAGGCGGAGACGTCACCGCACAACTCGTGCAGGTTGCGGGCGCCGTCGGCCTTGGCGGCGAGGACTTCCGCGAGCCGTTCCGGGGTGAGCGCGTCGAGGGATCCGTACTCGGCCACGCCCGCCGCGTGGACGACCGCGTCGACCGGGTGGGCGGCGAGCAGGTCACGCAGCGCCTCGCGGTCGGCGGCGTCGCAGGCCGCGATCGTCACGGTGACGCCTGACTCCTCCAGTTCGGCGGCCAGTTCACGTGCCCCGGGAGCGGCGGGGCCCCGCCGGCTGATGAGCACGAGGTGCTCGGCGCCGTTACGGGCGAGCCAGCGCGCCGTGTGCCCGCCCAGCGCGCCTGTCCCGCCGGTGACGAGGACCGTGCCGGCGGGTCGCCATCCCTCGCCGTCCGGTGTGACGCGTTCCAGCCGGCAGCCGAACGCGCCGTGCTCCCGGATGGCGACCTGGTCCTCGGTGCCGTCGGCGAGGACGCCCACCAGGCGCAGCGCGGCGGCCTCGTCGAGTTTCTCCGGAAGATCCACCAAGCCGCCCCAGCCACGCGGGTGCTCCAGCGCGGCGGTCCGGCCCAGCCCCCATACGGCGCCCTGTTCGGGTGCGGGCACGCGGTCGGTGTCGTCCACGGCGACGCTCCCCCGGGTCAGGCACCACAACGGCGCGTCCGCACCGGCCCGGACCAGCTCCAGGGTGTCGGCGAGAGGCCCGTCGGCGAGCAGTGACACCAGGCCTGCCGGCCGGGTGCCGCGCACGTCGTCCGGGGAGTGCACGCGTCGCACCCGGGCGCCGTGCGCGCCGAGGGCGTGGTCCACGGCGGTGTCCGTGTGCCCCGGCGGGGCGACCACGATCCAGGTGCCGGACAGGCGGGGCGCGGCGGGTTCCGGCAGCGGTTGCCAGCCGGCCCGGTACCACCAGCCGTCCTGGGCCGCCGGGCCGCTCGGGGAGAGCCAGTACCGGCGGCGCTGGAACGGGTAGAAGGGCAGGTCCACCCGGCGTGCCGTGGGGAACATCCGGCCCCAGTCCACGTCGGCGCCCCCGACGTGCAGCCGGGCGAGCGCGGTTGTCAGAGTGTGCCGTTCGTCGTGGTGGCGGCGCTGCGCGGGGACGAAGGTGGCGCCGGGGACCGTCGCCGGGCCCATCGCCGTGAGCACCGCGTCCGGTCCCACTTCCAGGAACGTCGAGATGTCCTCGTCCTCCAGGAAGCGCAGGGTCTCCATGAACCTGACGGGTTCGCGGACCTGGCGCACCCAGTACTCCGGGTCGGTGACGTCGCCGCGCATCGTCCAGCGCGGCCGTGCGAACGACAGTCCGCGTACGGTCCGGGCGAACTCTTCCAGCATCGCGTCCATGTGGTGGGAGTGGAACGCGTGGCTCACCCGCAGCCGCTTCGGTTCCGGCCACCGGCCCGCGTACGCCTCGACCGTCCCGGCGTCCCCGGAGAGGACGACCGACCGCGGTCCGTTCACCGCCGCGACGCACACCCCAGCGGGCAGGTCCCGCTGGACCTCCGCCTCGGTGGCCCGTACGGAGAACATCTCGCCCCGGGACGTCAGCGCCCCCATCAGCCGGCCGCGTGCGGCCACCAGGGCGCACGCGTCGTCCAGCGAGAACACGCCGGCCGCGTGCGCTGCGGCGATCTCGCCGACCGAGTGGCCCGCCACCGCCGCGGGTACGACGCCCCAGGACCGCAGCAGCCGGTACAGCGCGACCTCGTGAGCGAAGAGTCCGCGCTGCGCGTGCTCCGTCCGGTCCAGTGCCTCCTGATCGTCCATCGGCACCCCGCCCAGCCGGGCGATCACCGCGTCGAACGCCTCGGCGAACACCGGGTACGCGGCGCGCAACGCCTGGCCCATGCCCGCCCGTTGCGCCCCCTGTCCGGTGAACAGCATCGCGAGGCGGCCGGACGCCGCCGAGCCGGTCACCGTGTCGGCCGGTGCCCCGCCCCTGGCCAGCGTCTCCAGTGCGGGCCCGTGTCCGCCCGGTTCGGCGACGACGACCGCGCGGTGCGCCAGGAGCGCGCGCGAAGTGGCGAGTGACAGGGCCACGTCGCGGGCGTCGCGGCCGGCCGGGTACGAGGCGAGCCGGCGGGCCTGCTCAGCGAGGGCCGCCTCGGAGTGGGCGGAGAGCACCCACGGCACGGCTCCGGACGGGGCAGGCGCGGATTCGGGCAGCGCCCGGGGCGCGGGCGCCTGTTCCAGGATGACGTGGGCGTTGGTCCCGCTGATCCCGAAGGAGGACACGCCGGTCCGGCGCGGCCGGTCCGCGCGCGGCCACGCCGTGTGGTCCGTGGCGAGGCGGACGGATCCGCTGTCCCAGTCCACCTGGGAGGTGGGCGCTTCCGCGTGGAGGGAGGCCGGCACCTCGCCGTGCCGCATCGCGAGCACCATCTTGATCACGCCGGCCACTCCGGCGGCTGCCTGGGCATGGCCGATGTTCGACTTCAAGGAGCCCAGGAGGAGGGGGTGTTCGCGGTCCTGGCCATAGGTCGCCAGCAGTGCCTGGGCCTCGATCGGGTCGCCAAGACGGGTGCCGGTGCCGTGTGCCTCGACCACGTCGACGTCGGAGGCGGCGAGTCCCGCGTCGCCGAGCGCCTCCCGGATGACGCGCTGCTGGGCGGGGCCGTTCGGCGCGGTGAGTCCGTTGGACGCGCCGTCCTGGTTCACCGCGGTACCGCGCACCACGGCGAGCACGTTGTGGCCGGCCCGCTCGGCGTCCGAGAGCCG
This sequence comes from Streptomyces sp. 150FB, assembly GCF_000818195.1. Taxonomy (GTDB): domain Bacteria; phylum Actinomycetota; class Actinomycetes; order Streptomycetales; family Streptomycetaceae; genus Streptomyces. Next base: position 824,576 of record NZ_JTHL01000001.1, read on the forward strand.
CTCCACCAGGAGCATGCCGGCCCCCTCGGACCATCCGGTTCCGTCGGCGGCCTCGGAGAAGGACTTGCACCGCCCGTCCGGGGCGAGGCCGCCCTGGCGGGAGAACTCGACGAACGCGCCCGGTGTGGCCATCACGGTCACGCCGCCGGCCAGTGCCCGGTCGCACTCGCCCCTTCGGACCGCCTGCACCGCCAGGTGCAGCGCCACCAGGGACGAGGAGCACGCGGTGTCCACCGTCATGGCGGGGCCTTCGAGCCCGAAGGTGTACGAGACGCGGCCGGACGCGAGACTGCCCGCGTTCCCATTGCCGATGTAGCCCTCGTATCCGTCGGGTGCGGCGGTGAAGCGGGCCGCGTAGTCGTGGTGCATCACGCCGACGAAGACCCCTGTGCGGCTGCCGCGGACGGAGGCGGGAGCGATGCCCGCGCTCTCGAACACCTCCCAGCCGGTCTCCAGGAGCAGCCGGTGCTGCGGGTCCGTCGCCATGGCCTCGCGCGGGCCGATGCCGAAGAACTCCGCGTCGAAATCGGCCGCGTCGTAGAGGAACCCTCCGTCGCGCACCGAACTGGAGCCGGGGCGCTCCCCCGTCGCGTCGTACAGCTCCGCCATGTCCCAGCCACGGTCGGTGGGAAAGCCGGAGATGGCGTCGCGGCCCTCTTTCACGAGGTCCCACAACTGCTCGGGGGTGGTGACGCCGCCGGGGAGGCGGCAGGACATGCCGATGATGGCGATCGGTTCCTCGGTGGCTCGGGCCGGCGCGGTCTCCGGCGCAGGGCGCGCGTCCAGGAGACGTTCGTCCAGGTGCGCAGCGAGGACCAGCGGCGTGGGGTGATCGAACACCGTGGTCGGCGGCAACCGCAGATCGGTCGCCGCCCCGACCCGGTTGCGGAGTTCGACGGCGGTCAGCGAGTCGAAGCCGCTCTCCAGGAAGGGGCGGTCGGCGGGGATCCGCTCCGGTCCGGGGTGTCCGAGGACGGCGGCGGCGTGCTTGCGCACCAGGTCGGTGAGGAGCCGGTGGCGTTCACCGCGGTCGGCCCGGGCCAGCCGCTGCCGCAGGGT
>NZ_JTHL01000001.1:825659-843566 GCF_000818195.1 Streptomyces sp. 150FB
CGTACGGCGGCCGGGTCGAGCCGGAGCGGTGCCAGTACGGGCTCGTCGCACGCGAGGGCGGCGTCGAACAGGGCGAGGCCCTCCTCCGCGGACATCGGAACGAGGCCGCCGCCGGCCAGCCGGTTCCGGTCGGCGTCGCCGAGGTGCCCGGTCATGCCGCTGGGTGGCGCCCACCAGCCCCAGGCCAGGGACCGGCCGGACAGGCCGCGTGCCCTGCGCTCGTGCGCCAGCGCGTCGAGGAAGGCGTTGGCGGCGGCGTAGTTGGCCTGCCCGGGGCTCCCCAGGACGCCCGCCGCCGAGGAGAACATCACGAAGGCCGGGACGTCGCCGCACAGGGTGTGCAGGTTCCAGGCGGCGTCGACCTTGGCGCGGAGCACGCCGGCCACACGCTCCGGGGTGAGAGCGGTGACAACGCCGTCGTCCAGCGTTCCGGCCGCGTGCACGACCGTGGTCAGCGGGTGTTCCGCGGGGACCCGGTCCAGCACGGCCGCCAGCGCCTCGCGGTCGGCGACGTCGCAGACAGCCGTGGTGACCTCGGCGTCGAGGTCCTCGAAGCCGGTGATCTCGTGGCGCCCGAGGAGCAGCAGCCGCCGCACGCCGTGCGCGGCGACCAGGTGCCGGGCCACGAGGCCTCCGAGGAGGCCGCCCGCGCCGGTGATCAGCACCGTCCCTTCCGCGTCGATCACCGAAGTGCCCGTCGGATCGGGCGCGGGGAGCAGCCTGGGGGCGTACAGCTCCCCGGAGTTGATCACCGCCTGCGTCTCGTCCGCCGCCTGCGCGGCGGCCACGGCGGCCGGCAGCAGACGCAGGTCGTCGTCCGCGCACTCGATCCACAGGAAGCGCCCCGGCTGCTCGGCCTGGACGGACCGTACGAGTCCGCCGACCGCCGCCGAGGGCAGGTCGCCGGGGCGCGCCACGAGGACCAGCGGGACGGCCGCCAGGCGTTCGTCGGCCAGCCAGTCCTGGATCAGACCGAGGACCCGCGACACCGCCTCGTGCGCACCGCGGACCGGGTCGGCGGATCCGTCCGTGCCGTCGGCGGCACGGACGACGACCGCGTCGGGCCCCACGGATGCGGCGGCGGCGACGTCCGGGACCGTCCAGCGGGCGTCGACCGCCGTCGCGAGCGCGTCGTCGGACGCACCGAGGAAGGCCCACCGCCGGTCCGGGACCGGTGCCGCGGGCAGTGTCACCGGGCTGGGCAGCAGCAGGGACGTGCGCGGCCCGGTGCCGGAGGCCGGACGGGTCGTCAGCGCGTCGATCGACGCCACGGGGGCGCCGGACTCGTCGGTGACCAGCACCGATACCGCACCGTCTCCGGCCGGTGCCACGCGGGACCGCAGCCGCGACCCGGTGTGCGCGCCGAACCGCACGCCGTTCAGGGAGAACGGCAGCCGCACGCCTCCGCTCTCGTCCCCGTCGCGCACAGCGACGGACTGCAACACCGCGTCCAGCAGGGCCGGATGCACGCCGAAGCCCTCGCCCGGTGCCTCGTTCTCAACCTCGGCGAAGACCTCGTCGCCTCGGCGCCAAGCGGCGCGCAGCCCCTGGAAGGCCGGCCCGTAGTCGATTCCGCCGGCGGCCCGCGCCGGGTAGAAACCGGCCAGGTCGACCGGTTCGGCGCCCGGCGGGGGCCAGGACGCGGAGTCCGCCGCCTTCGGACGCTCCTCTGCCACCAGCACGCCGTCGGCGTTGCGCGTCCACTCCGGCCGCCCGGTGTGCCGCGAGGACACGGTCACCGGCCGCGAACCCGCGCGTTCCGCGCCGACCTGGACCCGTACCGTCACTCCGTCCGACTCGGGCACCACCAGCGGGGCCTGGAGGGTCAGTTCCGCCACCTGGCCCGTGCCGACCCACCGTCCGGCGGCCACCACGCAGTCCACGAGGGCCGTGCCCGGCAGCAGCACGGAGCCCAGCACGGCATGGTCCGCCAGCCAGCCGTGGTGCCGCAGCGACAGCCGCCCGGTGAGGACGCAGCCGTCCTCGTCGAGGTCCGTCACCGCGCCGAGCAGGGGGTGCCCGGACTCGGTCAGCCCGGCGGCCGCCATGTCGGGTCGGCTGTCGGTGTCCCGCAGCCAGAAACGGCGGTGCTGGAAAGCGTAGGTCGGCAGTTCCACCCGGCGCCCGCCGTCGACGGACGCTCGCACCGGTGCCCCGTGGACGTAGGCCTCGGCCACGGACCGCAAGAAGCGATCAGCGCCCCCGTGTCCGCGGCGCAGGGTACCGACGGCGTGTGCGCCGGCGCTGTCCTCGATCGCCGTCGTGAGCACCGGGTGCGGGCTGACCTCGACGAAGAGCCTCATCCCGTCGCCGAGCAGCGAGTGGACCGCCGCGTCGAAGTCGACGGTCTCGCGCAGGTTGCGGTACCAGTAGTCCGCGTCGAGGCCGTGGCCGTCGGCCACGCCGCCCGTGACCGACGAGTAGAAGGGCACGTCCGCGTCCTGCGGCGACAGCGCGCCGATCGACCGGAGGACGGCCTCGCGGACCTCCTCGACCTGGGCCGAGTGCGAGGCGTAGTCCACCGGAATCCGCTTGGCGCCCTCGAAGCGGGCGAGCACCGACTCCAGCCCGGCCGGGTCGCCGGAGACCACCACGGACGACGGGCCGTTCACCGCCGCGACGGCCACTCCCCGGGGCAGCGACTCCCGTACCCGCTCCACCGGCGCCGGTACGGACACCATGCCACCGCGTCCGGCGAGTGCCGTGATCGCGCGGGACCGCAGCGCCACCACCCGGGCACCGTCGTCGAGCGACAGCGCGCCCGCGACCACCGCCGCGGCGATCTCCCCCTGGGAGTGGCCGACTACCGCGTCCGGCGTGACACCCGTCGACTCCCACAGGGCGGCGAGCGAGACCATCACCGCCCACAGCGCCGGCTGCACTGTGTCCACCCGGTCCAGGGCGGCCTCGTCCGCCAGTACCTCTGTCAGGGACCAGTCGACGAACGGCGTCAGCGCGGCCTCGCACTGTGCCATCCGGGCCGCGAACACCGGCGAGGAACCGAGCAGTTCCACCGCCATCCCCGTCCACTGCGAGCCCTGACCGGGGAACACGAACACGGTCGAGGGCCGCTCCGCCGCCTCGGCGAGCGCGACATGGGCCGCGGGCTCCCCCGCGGCGAGCGCGGCCAGCCCGCTCCGGAGGTCGTCGGCGTCCCTGCCCACGACGGCGGCCCGGTGCCGGAGCCCCGCCCGGCCCGTCGCGAGGGAGTGGGCGATGTCGGCGGGGGCATGGTCGTCCACGACGGCGAGCAGGCGGCCGGCCTGGGCGCGCAGGGCGTCCGGATCAGCGGCGGAGAGCGGCCAGAGCAGGGGTTGCCGGACGGGAGTCCCGGCCTCCTCCACGGGCGCGGGGGGTGCGGCTTCGAGGATCACGTGGGCGTTGGTCCCACTCACCCCGAACGAGGACACTCCCGCCCGGCGCGCCCCCTCCCACTCCTGCTCCTCGGTCAGCAACCGAACCGCGCCCGAGGACCAGTTCAAGCGGGATGACGGGACCTCGGCGTGCAGCGTCCGCGGCAGACGGCCGTGCCGCATCGCCAGCACCATCTTCATCACACCGGCCACACCAGCGGCCGCCTGCGTATGACCGATATTCGATTTCAACGACCCCAGCCACAAGGGCCGTTCGCGCCCCTGCCCGTATGTCGCCAGCAACGCACGTGCCTCGATCGGATCACCCAGCGCCGTCCCGGTGCCATGGCCCTCCACCGCGTCCACGTCCGACGCCGACAGCCCGGCGTTCGCCAGCGCCGCCCGCAGCACACGCTCCTGAGCCGCGCCGTTCGGCACTGTCAGACCGCTGCTGGCCCCGTCCTGGTTCACCGCGGAACCCCGCACCACGGCGAGGACCTGATGACCGTGCCGGCGGGCGTCGGACAGCCGTTCGAGGAGCAGCAGACCCACGCCCTCGGCGAAGCCCGTGCCGTCGGCGCCGTCCGCGAAGGCCCGGCACCGTCCGTCCGGGGACAGCCCCCGCAGCCGGCTGAACTCCACGAGACTCAGCGGCGTGGCCATGACCGAGGCGCCCCCCGCCAGGGCCAGCGAACACTCACCCTGGCGCAGCGACCGTGCCGCCAGGTGCAGGGCGACCAGTGACGACGAGCAAGCGGTGTCCACCGTGATCGCCGGGCCCTCAAGCCCCATGGTGTAGGCGATCCGGCCCGAGGCGATGCTGCCGGCGCTGCCGTTGCCGAGGTAGCCCTCGACCTCGCGCGGTATCCCGCGCACGATTCCGGCGTACTCGTGGTGCATCACACCGACGAAGACCCCCGTGCTGCTGCCCTTCAACGCGTGCGGATCCATCCCGGCCCGTTCCACGGCCTCCCACGACGTCTCCAGCAGCAGCCGCTGCTGGGGGTCCATGGCGAGGGCCTCGCGAGGCGGGATCCCGAAGAAGTCCGCGTCGAAGCCAGCGGCGTCCCGCAGGAAGCCGCCGCCGGTCGCATAACAGGTGCCGGGTTTCTCCGAGTCGGGATCACGCAGGGCGTCGAGGTCCCAGTCCCGGTCCTCCGGAAACGGCGAGATGGCCTCGCGGCTCTCGGCAAGGAGATCCCACAACTCGTCCGGTGTGTCGATGCCGCCGGGCAGCCGGCAGGCCATCCCGATGATGGCGATCGGCTCGTGCTCCCTGGCCTCGGCGCCACGGAGCCGCTCCTTGGTCTGGCGCAGGTCGGTGGTCAGCCGCCGCAGATATTCCAGGACCTTCTCGTCCGTCGGCTCCGACGTACCGGTCATCGACCGCACCCCTTCTTGATCAATCGCTACCGCTAAGGGGGAATGGGCCCACCCTCTCGGCCGGTGCGTCCGACCAGGACCACCACCTGTGTCGAGGCCCGGCCGTCCAGGACGGACCGCCCTCATAGGAACGTGGGTGCCCGGACGTCCGGGAGCTCCGGCGATCGCCACCTCACGGGTCGATAGTGCGGGCGGCGCATAGCGTCCCGATAGCGAAGGTGTGTCGCCCACGGACGGCGGACCCCGCTGTGGCTTGAGCGCCGTGAACTCGCCGCACCGTCTTCCGAATCGCACGGTGTCGAGCTGTACAGTGCGTACCCGGCGATGCGGCGGCTGTTCGACAGGAACGCCATGCGGACTGACCGCGCTGAACGACCACTCACGCAGCCGTGACGGCGTTCGTGTCCTCGCCGGTCCCCCTGGATGCCGAACCGATGCCGGAACCTCGCTGTGGGTTCGACCGGGCGGAGGTTCAGGGACTTGGCGGAACTCGCCGGCCAGAAACTCGTAGCCGAAAGTAAGGGAGAGAGCCGATGACCTCTGCTGTGGAAAGTGGCACCTGGATACGCAGGTATCGACCCGCACCCGAAGCAGGCGTCCGACTGCTCTGTATGCCGCACGCCGGAGGATCGGCCACCTACTACGCACCCGTGGCCCGGTCACTCGCCCCCGTCGCGGATGTACTGGCCGTCCAGTACCCGGGCCGGCAGGACCGGCGTAGCGAGAAGCACCTGACCGACGTGCGAGAGTTCGCCGCGGGCATCGCTGACGCGATGTCGGACGATGACGAGCGCCCACTCGCGCTGTTCGGACACAGCATGGGCGCTCTGGTGGCCTACGAGTTGGCGCTGCGACTGGAGCAGGCTGGTCGCGCCCCGGTACATCTCTTCGTGTCAGGGCGGCGAGCGCCCTCCGCGACCCGGCCGAGTGAAGACCTGCACAAGCGCAGTGACGCCCAACTGGTCGAGGCCGTGCGCAGATTGAAAGGCACGGACGACCAGGTGTTCCAGAACGCGGAGCTGGTGGAGATGGTGCTACCCGCGATCCGGGCCGACTATCAAGCCGTTGAGACCTATGAGCCGCGTTCCGGCGATCGACTGCGTTGCCCCGTGACCGTGTTCACCGGGGAGGACGACATCATGACGACGCCGGCGGAAGCCGCCGCGTGGGATCGCCATACCGAAGGGTCCAGCGATCTGCATGTTTATCCGGGCGGCCATTTCTTCCTGAATGACCGTTCGCCGGAGGTTCTCGACGTCATCCGGCAGCACCTGGGGCTGTCCTGAGCTTCGTCCGGGGATGACCGGAGGGCCCGCGCGGTGGCGCCGCACCCGGCGATACGGGTGCGGCTCCACGGCGCGGGTCGGTGGTGCCCTGTCAGTACAGCCCTTCGACCGCGGTGCTCGCCGTCTCCAGCGGACGCACGTTGGCCACGCCGTCGGTGGGGAACCGGGTGCCGGTGTCGTAGCGGTCGGCCTCGTCCCGCTCCAGCACGTTCGGCAGGAAGAGGTCGTCGTGGAGGACGGTCAGCCGGACCCGGCCCGCCGCGCCGTAGGGCACGACGGTCATCGGGTCGGTCTTGTCCACGACCGCCATAGTGACCTGCGGGTAGTTCGGCAGGTACGGCATCAGTTCGCCGTCCTGCTCCACCGGGAGCCCGGCCGCGTTGCCGAAGGTGTTGCCGTAGCTCAGCCCGCAGATCCCGCCCTCCAGGGCCTTGGTGATCCGCCGGTGGACCGACGGGAGCAGATGAGTGCCGCTGAGCCGCACGCCGCGCAGGCGGGCGACCAGCTCCGGGTCCCTGCGGATGAGCGCCACCATGAGCGCCGGTGTCGTGTTGACGTAGTCCACGTTCCGGGTGCCGATCACGTCCGTGATCTGGTCGAGCAGGTGCTCGGTGTAGTCGCGGGCGATCGGCATGCGGGCGGTGCGCAGCAGTCGCTTGACCCAGCGGGGGTCCATGTCGATGGCGTAGACGACCGACGAATACAGGTCGCTTGTCTCCCACACACCGTTGCCGATGAGGTGGGGTCCGGTGGGGGTGGCCTGCAGCCAGGTGCGGTGCTGCTCGAAACCTTCGGTCAGGAACGACCAGCGCCGCCACACACCGCGGTGGACGATCATCTCCGGTGTGTAGAACACCCGGCTCGGGGCGCCCGTGGTGCCGCCGGAGTCCCACATCCGGCCGGCGAGCGGACGGGGTACGGCGAGGGGGACGAAGTCGGCCGGGTCCCGGGTGCGCAGGACGTCCAGGTCGAACGGGCCGAACTCGGTGAGCTGCGCGTAGCGGGTGATGTCGCGCGGGTCGAAGGAGAGCTGTGCCGCCCACTCCAGCCAGTACGGGCTGCCGGTCTCGGGGTCGAAGTGGCGCCGGACCACGCGCCTGGTCCAGTCGTCCTGGTCCGTGGCCAGCCAGCCGTCCACGAGCCGGTCGCAGTCCTCCGCGGTGAGATGGGAGCTCAGCACGGCGCCAGACCCGTCTCCGGGTACTCGATGCCCAGCTCGTACACGCTGGAGACGACCTTCTCGATGTGCTCCGGCTGCTCGATGTGGAGGACCGGGAAGGGGATGCGCAGCAGGCCGGCGGGGATCGCCGGGCCGACCACCACACCGAGTTGGACGCCGAGGTCGTGCATACCGTCGTAGACGTGGGGCAGGCTGACGAGGGTGGTGGGGTTGCGCTCGAACAGGTCCTGGACGTCCTCGGGCGTGGTCAGCCGCTTGCGGTCCAGGCAGGACAGCACGGGCAGTTGGGGCGCGGAGAACTGGATCGCCTCGATGTACGGCTTGACGAACTCCTGGAAGGGCGCGCGGAGCGGGGTGTGCTGAGCGATGGTGCGGCCCGGCATGAGCGTGACCAGGCCCTCGGGCAGGGAGCCCGCCAGCTCGGTCATCGCTTCGAATTCGCCACCCAGCATGTAGATCTTGAGAGCGCCGTCGGCCGTCTGCCCCATGTCGCCGGCCAGGAAGACCCCGTCGGCACCGCCGATGAACGTCCGAACATCCTGACCGGCGGGGACAGCCGCGATGGCGAGGGCGTGCGGCAGGTCGGAGGGGGCGGGGTCGGGGCACAGCCGGCCGGCCCGGAGCAGTCCGAAAAGATCCTCCCGGCTCAGCGCGCCCGCCAGGCAGGAACTGGTCATGGCGCCCAGACTCAGTCCGCCGAGCACCGAGGGGTGTACGCCCTGCTCGGCGAGGATGTCGTGCACGGAAAGGGCGAGGGCGGTCTCGCGGATCGAACCGACGCTCTGCCGCTCCTCCTGAGGCTCCGGGAGTTCGTCCTCCAGGACCTGCCCGACGGTCAGACCCGTCCAGTCGGCGATCCGCTCGTACAGCCGCTGCATCACCGGGTAGGCACGGTGCAGTTCGAGACCGTGCGGCTCGGTGCCCACACCTCCACCGAGCAGGTAGCCCAGTGCCATGGAATCCTCCAAAGAAATGTTCGTTGGTCATGCTCACGGCGGCCATCCGAGCTGGACGGACGCGGAATGCGCGCATGGTACGTCTGGGTCTGACTACCGGAGCGGCCATAGCGCCTGGATAGCGCGGGGCCACGCGGCGTCCGGGGGTGTGCCGGAGCCCGCCCGGTCGCGATGACCGGGCGGGCCCCGACGCGTCAGAGAGTGGCCAGCCAGTCCTTGACCGCCCGGGTGGTCGTCTCCAGATGGTCCTCCATGACGGTGAAGTGGTTGCCGGGCACGTCGAGCACCTTGTCGGCGGGCCACACCGCGCGCCACTCCTCGCTCGAGGGGTCGTCGGTCATGCCGTCGAGCGGCACGCTGGCCCGGAGCAGCAGGGTGGGGGAAGCGACCGGCCGGGGCTCCCAGAACTCGTACATCGCGCAGTACCAGCCCATGGCCGACAGCCGGGTACCGTCGAGGCTGACGAACCGCTCCTCGCGTTCGAACATGCCGTCCAGGAGCTGATCCTGCACCCGGTTGATGTGTTCACTGGTCATCGGGTAGCCGTCGATGACCACAACACCGGCCGGGGTGATGCCGCGTTCCAGCAGCCTGTCGGCGGTCGCGTGGGCGAGGACCCCGCCGGAGGACGAACCCAGCAGGACGAACGGGTCGTCGCCGACGAATTCCATGATCAAGTCACAGTACAAGTCGGTCAGCGCGTCAGCGTCGGCGGCCAGTGGTTCGCCGCTCTGGAAGCCGGGAACGTCCAGCGCGGTGATGTCGTACGCGTCGCCGAACTGGGAGGCGAACCGGACGAACTGGTGGGCGCCGCCGAGCGCGACGAAGGCGGAGAAGCAGATGATCCGGGGCCGCTTGGCGCCGTTCATCAGCCGCAGCGGTCCGGGTATCGCGTCCCGGTCGGACGTCGCGGTGAACATCGGCCGCAGCATGGCGGCCTGGTGCAGCAGGCGGACTCCCGTCTTGAGCTGGCCGCACTCGCAGGCGTAGCGGAAGAGGTCGCTCGCCGCGTCCAGCGGGTCGGTACGGCGGACGGGCGCCGCGGGCTCAGCCGCCGGCCCGGGTTCCGGTGCCGGCGCGCGCAGTTCGGCGCCCAGGAATCGGGCGAGTTCCCGCGGGGTGGCGCAGTCGAAGGCGACTGTGGGGCGCAACCGCAGTCCGGTGACGGCGGTGAGCCGGTTACGCAGCTCGACGGCGGTGAGCGAGTCCAGGCCGAGCGAGAGGAATCCCGCGGTCTCGTCGATGTCGTCGGCGGAGGCGTGGCCGAGCACAGTGGCGAGGTGGCCGCGCACGACTGTCCCGAGAAGGGCGTGGCCGGCCTCCTCGTCCAGTCCGGCCAGCTCGCGCCTGAGCGCGTCGGGGTTCTGGCGCTCCGTCCCGGTCCGCCGGGCCGATGTCCGCAGGAGGTCGCGCAGCAGGTGCGGGGTCTGGTCCGGGTCAGCCTCCAGTGTGCCGCCCGCGAGCGTCGCGGGCACCATCGCGGGGCTGCCCACGGCGCGGGCGAGGTCGAGCACGGCGAGGCCCTGCTCGGTGTCGAACGGCACCACTCCCCCACGCGACATGCGCGCCACGTCGGCCTCGTCGAGGTCGCGGGTGAGGGCGCCGCGGTGTTCCCACAGGCCCCAGGCGAGGGACTGGGCCGGTAGGCCCCTGGCGCGCCGGTGGTGGGCCAGCGCGTCGAGGAAGGCGTTGGCGGCCGCGTAGTTGCCCTGGCCCGGTGCGCCGAAGGTGCCCGCGATGGAGGAGAACAGGACGAACTCCGCGAGGTCGAGGTCGCGGGTCAGTTCGTGCAGATTGAGCGCCGCGTCGACCTTGGGGCGCAGTACGGTGTCGACCTGCTCGGGGGTGAGCGAGGCGAGGACGCCGTCGGCGAGCACCGCCGCGGTGTGCACGACCGCCGTCAGCGGGTGATCGCCGGGGACTGCGGCGATCAGCTCCGCGAGGGCGTCCCGGTCGGCCGCGTCGCAGGCGACGGGGGTGATCTCGGCGTCGACCTCGGCGCGCAGCCCCCGGACGGCCTCGGCCGCTGGGCCGCGCCGGCTCGCCAGGATCATGTGGCGGACGCCGTGTTCGGCGGCGAGGTGTCGGACGACCAGTCCGGCGAGTCCCTCGGCTCCGCCGACGATCAGGACGGTGCCGTCCGGGTCGATCCGCCGCTCGGCTGTCCCGCCCGCGGAGCGGTGCAGCCGGGGCACTCGCAGTTCGCCGCCGCGCAGGGCGAGTTGGGGTTCGTCGCAGGACAGGGCGGCGTCGAGGAGGGACTCTCCGGCCTCGTCCGTGTCCACGAGGACGAAACTGCCCGGGTTCTCCGACTGGGCGGACCGGACCAGCCCCCATACCGGGGCGGCGGCCAGGTCGGGTACGTCCTCGTCGTCGGCGGTCGCGACCGCGCCCCGCGTGACGACGACAAGCCGAGCCCCGTCGGGGTGGTCGGCGGCCAGCCAGTCCTGCAGCTCGGTCAGGACCCGGAGGGTGGTGGCGTGGGCCGCCGCCGCGCTCGGGGCGCCGGACTCCACCCGGAGCAGCGTGTCGGTGCGCGGCACGGCATCGGGCAGCGGCCTGGTGACCCAGGACACCTGGTACAGGGAGTCGTGACGGGCCATGCCCGTGGCGCGGCGCAGCACCAGCGAGTCGACCGTGACGACGGGCCGGCCGTCGGCGTCGGCGGCCCGGACGGACACCTCGTTCTCGCCGCGTTTGACGAGCACGACCCGCAGATCGCCCTGGTGCCGGGCGTGCACCCTGACGCCGCTGAAGGAGAACGGCAGGACGGGCCCGGCGCCGTCACCGGCGCGGGAGACGCCGACTGTCTGCAGCGCGGCGTCCAGCAACGCGGGGTGGATGCCGAACCGGCCCAGGTCGCCGCGCTGTTCCTCGGGCAGGGACACCTCGGCGTAGACCCGGCCGTCCTGCCGCCAGGCGCCGGCCATGCCCTGGAAGGCAGGGCCGTACGCGATGCCGCCGTCGGCGAACCTGGCGTAGAAGTCCTCGACGTCCACCTGTTCGGCGTCGGCCGGGGGCCACGGGGTGACCTCGTCCACGGCGGGTGCGGTGTCGCCAGCGGCCGCGAGCCATCCGGTGGCGTGCCGGGTCCAGGGCCCGTCGTCCGGGGCGGAGTGGACAGTGAAGGGACGTCTCCCCGCGCCGTCCGGTGCCTGGGCGGTGAGCTGGACGGTGAGGCTGTCGGCCGGGCCGATCACCACGGGGGTCTCGACGGTGAGTTCCTCCAGCAGGTCGCAGCCGAGGTCCCGGCCGGCCCGCAGCGCCATCTCGACCAGGCCCGTACCCGGGAGCAGCACGGTGCCGCCGACGGCGTGGTCGGCCAGCCAGGGGTGGGTCCGCAGCGACACCCGTCCGGTGAAGAGAAACGTGTCGCTGTCGGCGAGGGGCTGCGGCCTGCCGATCAGCGGGTGGCCGTCGGCGGCGCGGCCGAGGTGCTCGATGGCGGGATCCAGCCAGTAGTTCTTCCGCTGGAAGACGTAGGTCGGCAGGTCCACGCGGCGGGCGCCGGAGAACGCGGGCCCCCATGCGACCCGGACGCCGCGGACGTGCAGCTCCCCGAGCGAGAGCAGGAAGCGGTCGAGTCCGCCGTCGTCGCGGCGCAGGGTGCTGACCACGACGCTGTCCGGGCTGGCCTGGAGCCAGGTCGACACCACCGGGTGCGGGCTCACCTCGACGAAGGTCTCGAAGCCACGCTCGGCGAGCGTGCGCACGGCACGGTCGAACTCGACGGGCTCTCGCAGGTTGCGGTACCAGTAGGCGGCGTCCAGGGTGTCGGTGGCGGCCCACTCGCCCAGGGTGGTGGAGAAGAACGGCACCTTCCCTTCGAGCGGGGTCACATCGGCGAGGATGTCGGCGAGTTCGTCGCGGATGCGCTCCACGTGCGGGGAGTGCGCCGCGAAGTCCACGCCGGGAACGGTCCAGCGCAGGATGTCGTCCTGGGCGAGTTCCGCGCCGAGTTCGTCCAGCGCGCCGGGTTCGCCGGAGACCACGACAGCCGTCGGCCCGTTGACCACGGCGACGGCGAGGCGGTCGCCGTAGGCGGCGGCCCGTTCGCGGACCAGGTCGGGCGCGGCGGAGACGAACATCATGCCGCCGTCGCCGGACAGTGCCAGGAGGGCCTTGCTGCGCAGGGCGACGACACGCGCGCCGTCCTCCAGGGACAGGCCGCCGGCGACCACGGCGGCGGCGATCTCACCCTGGGAGTGGCCGACGACAGCGGCGGGCTCGACGCCGTACGACTGCCAGAGGGCGGCCAGGGAGACCATCACGGCGAACAGCACGGGCTGGGCCCTGTCGACCTCGTCGAAGTCGCCGGAGCGCAGGACGTCGGACAGCGACCAGTCGGTGAACGGCGCGAGGGCGCGTTCGCACTCCGCCATCCGGGCGGCGAAGACGGGGGCGGAGTCGAGAAGCCCGGTCGCCATGCCCCGCCACTGGGAGCCCTGCCCGGGAAAGACGAACACCGTCCTGCCGGTGGGTCCGGTGGCTCCGCGCACGGCGTTCGCGGAGTACTCCTCCCGTGCCAGCAGGTCGAGTTCGCGCCGGAAGCCGTCCCGGTCCGCCGCGACGACGACCGCACGGTGGGCGAGCGCCGCCCTGCTGGTCGCGGTCGAGTGGCCGATGTCGGCCGGGGACAGCCCGGGGTGGAGGTCCAGGTGGGCGCGCAGCCGGTCGGCCTGCGCCGCGAGGGCCGCGGGTGTCCGGCCCGACAGCAGCCAGGGGACGGTCGTGGGGTCCGTGGCTGCGGCGGGCGCCTCGTCCACCGCGGGGGGCGCTTCCAGGACGAGGTGCGCGTTGGTGCCGCTCACGCCGAACGACGAGACGCCGACGCGGCGCGGGTGCCCGTTCGCGGGCCAGTCGACGGTCTCGGTCAGCAGCCGGACGTCGCCCTCGGTCCAGTCGATCTCGGTGGAGGGCTGTGCCACATGCAGGGTCCTGGGCAGTACGCCGTATCGCATGGCCTGCACCATCTTGATGACGCCGCCGACACCGGCCGCGGCCTGGGTGTGCCCGATGTTGGACTTCAACGACCCCAGCCACAGCGGCTTTTCACGATTCTGCCCGTACGTGGCCAGGACTGCCTGGGCTTCGATCGGGTCGCCCAGTGCCGTCCCCGTGCCGTGCGCCTCCACCACGTCCACCTCGGACGGTTTCAGCCTCGCGTTGGCCAGGGCCTGCCGGATCACTCGCTGCTGTGACGGACCGTTCGGCGCCGACAGCCCGTTGGACGCGCCGTCCTGGTTCACCGCGCTGCCCCGGAGCACCGCCAGCACCGGATGCCCGTTGCGCTCCGCGTCCGTGAGCCGCTCCAGGAGCACCATCCCGGCGCCCTCGCCGAACCCGGCGCCGTCCGCGCCGTCGGCGAAAGACTTGCAGCGGCCGTCGCGCGCGACGCCGCCCTGCTGGCTGAGCCCCACGAACAGGCCGGGGCCGGCCATCACCGTGGCGCCTCCGGCGAGAGCCAGGGTGCTCTCCCCCGTGCGCAGGGACTGCGCGGCGAGGTGGATGGCGACCAGGGAGGAGGAGCAGGCGGTGTCGACGGTGACCGCGGGGCCCTCCAGTCCGAAGGTGTAGGAGAGCCGGCCGGATCCGACGCTGGACTGGGTGCCCATGCCGAGGAACGCCTCGACGCCGTCCGGCACGTGGTGCAGCGGGCCGCCGTAGTCGGTGGCCATCAGGCCGACGAAAACGCCGGTCTTGCTGCCGCGCAGCGTGCCCGGGTCGATACCGGCCCGCTCCAGGGTCTCCCAGGTGATCTCCAGCAGCAGCCGCTGCTGCGGGTCCATGGCCAGCGCCTCGCGCGGCGAGATCCCGAAGAACCCCGGGTCGAACGCTCCCGCGTCGCTCAGGAACCCGCCCTCACGCGTGTGGGAGGAGGGCGTGTCGGCCGAGCCGGGTTCGAACAGCCCGCCGGTGTCCCAGCCCCGGTCCTCGGGAAAGCCCGAGACCGCGTCTCTCCCCTCGGCGACCAGCCGCCACAGGCCGTCGGGCGAGGTGACCCCGCCGGGGTAGCGGCAGCCCATGGCCACTACGGCGATCGGCTCCTCGATCCCGTTCGACAGACGCTGATTTGCCTCCTTCAGGCGTTCGTTGTCCACCAGCGCGGTACGCAGGGCGGCGATCACTCGTTCTTCTCGGGCAGTCATCGTGAACTCCACAGATATTGCTTCAGGTCAGGAGTGGTCATCGCCGAACACCATGTTGACAAGATCGTCCACGTCCATGCTCTGGATATGGTCGATCCGGTCGGACATCGTCGGTTGCCGGCCCTCGTCCGCAGCCTTCAGCAGGACGTCCAGCACGCCGGACGCGCGCAACCGGTCGATGGACACGGACGCGAGGGCGTCCCGGATCTCGGTGTCGCTGAGGTCCTCGCCCGGCTCGGCCGCACCAGCCGCGGGCTCCAGGCCCAGCTTGCCGTACAGGTATTCGGCCAGCCCCGAGGAGGTCGGGTAGTCGAACACCAGCGTCGCCGTCAGCCGGGTGCCGATGTCCGACGAGAGCCGGTTGCGCAGCTCCACGGCCATCAGCGAGTCGAACCCGAGCTCCATGAACGTCCGGTCCGGGTCCACCGCCGACGGACCGCTGTAGGCGACGACCGCCGCCACGCCGGTGCGCACCAGGTCCAGCAGTGCGCCGCGCTGGTCCTCCTCCGGCAGCCCGGCCAGCCGCTGCCGGAGCGTCGCCGCGTCACCCCGCTCGCCGGCGGCGGCCGGGGTCCTCCGGCCGGTCACCCGGATGAGGTGGCGCAGCAGCGGCGGGACCGTGCCGGCACGGGGCGACAGGTCGAGGTGGATCGGCACCAGCGCTGCGTCGTCCAGAGCGGATGCGGCGTCGAACAAGACCAGTCCGTCGGCCGAGTCGATGGCGCGTACGCCGCCACCGGCGAGCCGGGCCACCTCTCGGTCACCGAGCCCGCCGGTCATGCCGCTGCGCTGCTCCCAGAAGCCCCAGCCCAGCGACTGGGCGGGCAGGCCCTCGGCACGTCTGCGGTGGGCCAGCGCGTCCAAGAAGGCGTTGGCAGCGGCGTAGTTGGCCTGGCCGGCGGCCCCGAAGGTCGCCGACGCCGAGGAGAACAGCACGAACGCCGAGAGGTCGAGGCCACGGGTCAGCTCGTCCAGCAGCAGCGCGGCGTCGGCCTTCGGACGCAGCACATGGTCGACGTGTTCCGGCGTGAGCGAGGTGACCGGCGCGTCGTCGAGCACACCGGCCGCGTGCACGACGCCGGTGAGCGGGCGGTCCGCGGGTATCGCGGCGATGACCTCGGCCATCGCCGCGCGGTCCGCCGCGTCGCAGCGAGCCGCCACGACCCGGGCCCCCGCCGCCGTCAGATCCTCGACCAGTCCCTCGTCCGGTTCGCCGCGCCCGACCAGCACCAGATCGCGCACCCCGTGCCGGGTCACCAGGTGACGTGCGGTCAGCCCGCCGAGAACGCCGCCGGCGCCGGTGATCAGCACCGTGCCGTTGGGGTCCCATGTGGGTTCCTCCCCGGTCGGCGCGACCCGGACCAGCCGGGCGGCAAGAACGGCGCCGCCACTGATCGCCATCTGCGGCTCGCCACAGGCCAGCGCCGCCGGCACCAGATCCGTGCCGTCCTCGGGACCGAGGTCCACCAGGACGAACCTGTCGGGGTGTTCGCTCTGCGCCGTCCTGACCAGGCCCCACACCGAGGCGTGCACCGCGTCGCGCACATCCGGCCCGGCCGCTCCCCTGGTGAGGAACACCAGGCGCTTGTCGTCGTCGTGGTCCTCGGCCAGCCATTCCTGGACCCGGGCGAGCGCCCGGTGGACGACGGCGTGTACGTCGTCGTCCTGCCCGGTGAAGTCGGCCACGACGTACGGCGGCACCGCGTGCCCGGGGGCTGCCGGGTGCCAGTCGACGCGGTAGAGCGAGCGGACGCGGGCGGAGTCCAACTGGCCCGCCGTGACCGGGCGCATGACCAGGGACTCGATCGAGGCGACGGGGGCCCCGGCAGGATCGGCGACGGTGATGGCCACCTCGTTCGGGCCGGTGGTGGCGAGGCGGACCCGCAGGGCCGTCGCCCCCGCCGCGTACAGGCTCATGCCGCCCCAACTGAACGGCAGCCGGACACCGGCGGACACGCCGCTTTCGGGACCTCCGTCCACGGCGGCCAGCCACAGCCCGTGCAGGGCCGCGTCCAGCAGCGCCGGATGGAGGCCGAACCGCTTGGCCCCGTCCCGCTGTTCGCCGGGCAGCGCGATCTCGGCGTACACGTCGGCGCCCTTGCGCCAGGCCGCCTTGAGGCCCTGGAACGCGGGTCCGTACTGATATCCCTGTTCGGCGAACCGGGGATAGAGGTCCGCCGTGTCCAGTGCCTCGGCCCCGACCGGCGGCCACGGGCCGGAGAGGCCCTCCGCGGGGGCTCCGTCCGCCGCCAGGACACCGGTCGCGTGGCAGGTCCACTCCTGGGCCGCGGAGGCGTTCTCGTCCCTCGCGTACAGGGTGAGGGGGCGGCGTCCCGACGCGTCGGGGGCTTCGACCGACAGTTGCACGGTCAGCGCGCCGTGCTCCGGGAGCACCAGCGGTGCCTCCAGGACGAGTTCGTCCAGCCGCTCGCAGCCGAGGTGGTCGGCGGCGTGCTGGGCCAGTTCCAGGAAGGCGGTACCGGGGAGCAGCACCGTTCCGTTGACGGCGTGATCGGCCAGCCATGGGTGGGTACGCAGCGACAGCCGGCCCGTGAACAAGTGGTCCTCGCCGCCTGCCAGCGGCAACGCCGCCCCCAGGAGGGGATGTTCGGCGCTGCGCAGCCCCGCTGCGGTCACGTCACCACCGGTGGGCTCCGCCGGCGACAGCCAGTACCGCTGCCGCTCGAAGGGGTACGTCGGCAGGCCGCGGTGCGCGGGCGCGCCGCCGAGGAACGGTGCGAAGTCCACCGCCACACCGCGTGTGAACAACTCACCGGCCGAGGTCAGGAAACGGCGCGGACCACCCTCGTCACGGCGCAACGTGCCCACGACCACAGCGTCCTCGGCGGTCTCCTCGATCGGCACCGTGAGCACCGGATGGGCACTGACCTCGACGAACGCGCCGAACCCCGCCTCGACCAACCCCCGGACAGCGCCCTCGAACTCAACCGTCTGCCGCAAGTTCCTGAACCAGTACTCCGCGTCAAGGCCGGTCCCATCAGCCCAGCCGACATCGACACTGGAGAAGAACGGGACCGTCGCCTCACGCGGCACCAACCCCTTCAGGGTGGAGAGGATGTCCTCGCGGATCTCCTCCACATGAGCGGAGTGAGAGGCATAGCCCACCGGGATCCGCTTGGCCCGCTCCACCGAGGCAAGTACCACCTCCAGACCGGCCGGGTCACCCGACACCACGACCGACGACGGCCCGTTCACCACAGCGACCGAGACACCAGCCGGCAGCAACTCCCGTACCCGGTCCACCGAAAGCGGCACAGACACCATGCCACCACGGCCCGCAAGAGCCGTGATCGCACGCGACCGCAACGCCACCACCCGGGCGCCGTCCTCCAACGACAACGCACCCGACACCACAGCAGCCGCGATCTCACCCTGCGAATGACCCACCACCGCATCGGCGACCACACCCACCGACTCCCACACCGCGGCCAGCGACACCATCACCGCCCACAACACCGGCTGAACCACATCCACCCGGCCGAACTCACCCGCCGCCACCACCTCCGACAACGACCAGTCCACAAACGGCGCCAACGCCGCCTCACACTCCGCCATCCGACCCGCGAACACCGGCGAAGA
>NZ_JTHL01000001.1:844229-848006 GCF_000818195.1 Streptomyces sp. 150FB
GCTCAGCCCGAACGAGGAGACACCCGCACGCCGAAGACCCGTCCACTCACGCTCCTCGGTCAGCAGCTCCACCTCCCCCGCCGACCAGTCCACATGCGAGGACGGCTGGTCCACATGCAAGGTCCGGGGCAGCACACCATGCCGCATCGCCAGCACCATCTTCATCACCCCGGCAACGCCGGAGGCGAGCTGTGTGTGGCCGAGGTTCGATTTGACCGAGCCCAGCCACAACGGCTCCTCGCGGTCCTGGCCATAGGTCGCCAGCAGCGCCTGCGCCTCGATCGGGTCGCCGAGCGACGTACCCGTACCGTGCGCCTCCACCACGTCCACCTCGGACGCCCGCAACCCGGCATTCGCCAGCGCCTGGCGGATCACCCGCTGCTGGGCCAGGCCGTTGGGCGCGGACAGGCCGTTGGAGGCGCCATCCTGGTTGATCGCGCTGCCCCGGACCACGGCGAGGACCGGGTGCCCGTTCTTCCGTGCGTCGGACAGCCGTTCCAGCAGCACCATGCCGACGCCCTCGGACATACCCATGCCGTCGGCCGCGTCGGCGAATGCCTTGCACCGGCCGTCGGCGGCAAGCCCGCGCTGCCGGCTGAAGCCGACGAAGCCCTCAGGGTTCGCCATCACGGTGACGCCGCCCGCCAGGGCCAGCGAGCACTCGCCCGAGCGCAGGGCCTGGCTCGCCAGGTGCATCGCGACCAGCGACGACGAACACGCCGTATCGACACTGACCGCCGGGCCCTCCAGACCGAAGGTGTAGGCGATACGTCCGGAGGTCACGCTGGCGGAACCGCCGGTGACCATCTGGCCCTGGAGCCCCTCCGGGATCTCGGCGTTCGTGCCGTAGCCCTGGTACCCGGTGCCGATGAACACACCCGCCCGGCTGCCCCGTTGGTCCTCCGGGTCGATACCGGCCCGTTCGAACGCCTCCCAGGCGGTCTCCAGCAGCAGCCGCTGCTGCGGATCCATGGTGATCGCCTCACGCGGGCTGATCCCGAAGAACACCGGGTCGAAGTCGCCCGCCGCCTGGAGGAACCCGCCGTGCTGGACGTACGACTTGCCGGCCTTGTCGGGGTCGGGGTCGTACAGGTCCTCCAGATTCCAGCCGCGGTCGGAGGGGAAATCGGAGATGACGTCCCCTCCGGCCCGCAGCAACTCCCACAGTTCCTCCGGGCTGTCGACACCGCCGGGGAAGCGGCAGCTCATGGCCACCAGTGCGATCGGCTCGTCCGTCGCGGCCACGGCCGTGGCCACTGAACGCGTCGCGGTCTCCTGCGTCAGCTCCGCCCGCAGGTGGCGGGCGATCGCCTGCACGGTGGGGTGGTCGAAAACCACGGTGGTGGGCAGCCGCAGGCCGGTCTCGGCGTTGAGCCGGTTGCGCAACTCCACGGCGGTGAGCGAGTCGAACCCGATGTCGCGGAAGGCCCGCTTCGGGTCGATCGCGTCGCCGTCCGCGTGTCCGAGGACCGCTGCGACCTGCTCGCGGACCAGTGTGACGAGTTCGGCTTCGGACAGCGCGGCGGTCACCGGCGCGACGGCCGGGACCTCCTGCCGGGACAGTGCCGCCACCTCGGGCACCTCGTCCAGCAGCGGCCGGGGGCGGGCGGAGGTGAACACCGGCGCGAACCGGGCCCAGTCCACGTCCGCGACGGCGAGGAATGCCTCGTCGTCGTCCATGGCACGTTGCAGAGCGGTCACGGCCAGGTCCGGCGCGATGAACGGCAGGCCCTGGCGGCGGACCCGGTCCATGTCCAGTCCGCCGGGCATGGCCGCCGTCTCGGCCAGGTTGGGCGTGTCCCAGATGCCCCAGGCGAGGGACGTCGCCGGTACGCCACGGCCGCGCAGGTGCTCGGCGTAGGCGTCGAGGAAGGCGTTGGCCGCGGCGTAGGCGCCGTGGTCGCCGCTGCCCCAGACGCCGGCGATCGAGGAGAAGAGGACGAACGCGTCGAGGTCGGGCAGCAGTTCAGCCAGGTGGACGGCGCCCGCGGTCTTGGCGTGCACGACATCCTCGAACTCGGTCAGCGAGGTGGCGGCCAGCGAGGCGATCTGGATGAGAGCCGCGGCGTGCACGACCACGCGGACCGGGGTGCCGTCCGCCGCGAGCCGCTCCACCAGTCCGGCGACCGCCTCCCGGTCGGTCACGTCGCAGACCGCGTGGTCCAGCCGAGTGCCGGACACGGCCAGTTCGGCGGCCAGTTCGGCGGCCCCGGGAACGTCCGCCCCACGGCGGCCGGCCAGAACCAGGTGTCCGGCACCGGCGCCGGACAGCCAGCGGGCGATGTACGGCCCCACGGCGCCGGTGGCACCGGTGACCAGGACCGTACCGTTCGGACGCCAGGCGCGCCGTGCGGGCGTGCCCTCCGCCTGCGCGCGGCTGAGCCGCCGCACGCGGGCGGTGCCGGCGCGGACCGCCCACTGGTCCTCGTCGCCGCCGTCGGCGAGCACGTCGCACAAGGTGGCGGCGGACCGCTCGTCGTACTCGGCCGGCAGGTCGACCAGGCCGCCCCAGAACTCCGGGTGCTCCAGGCCGATGACGCGGCCCAGACCCCAGACCGCCGCCTGCGCCGGGTGGTGAACCTCACCGTGACCGAACGCGGAGGTGGCGCCCTGAGTGAGGCACCACAGCGGCACGGCCCACCGGGCGTCACCGAGCGCCTGGGTGAGCAGAGTGGTCAGGGCCAGTCCTGTTGTCAGTCCCGGGTGGTGCGGGTGCGGCTGCTCGGCCAGGGCCAGCAACGACAGCACGCCGTCCGGGCGCGGCTGCTCGGCGAGCGCCGCGGCCAACCGCTCCCGGTCGGTGTCCGCCGAGACAACATGCTCCACGACCTGGGCTCCGCGCGCCGTCAGCGCGCGCACAGCACCGGCCGCCCACGGGTCCTCGTGGTGTCCTTCGGGGACGACCACCAGCCAGGTGGCGGGCAGCGGCTGAGACGCCGGCGTGCCGGTACGCCAGGTGACGCGGTAGCGCCAGGCGTCCGTGGAGATCTCCGGCGAGGGGGGCGCCAGCCAGTACCTGTCCCGCTGGAACGGGTACGTGGGCAGCGGCACATGCCGGCCCCCCGGGTACAGCGCGGCCGTGTCCACGTCGACACCGTGCGCCCAGGCCTGGCCGAGCGAGGTCCAGAAGCGGTGCATGCCGCCTTCGCCCCGGCGCAGGGTGCCCACCGCCAGCACCGCGGCGTCGGCATCAACGTCCCCGGCGGTCTCCTCGATCGGCACGGTGAGCACCGGATGGGCACTGACCTCGACGAACGCACCGTGCCCGGCATCGATCAGGGAACGTACGGCGCCCTCGAACTCAACCGTCTGCCGCAGATTGCGATACCAGTACCCGGCATCCAACTCCGAACCGTCAACCCAGCCGACATCAACACTGGAGAAGAACGGGACCGTCGACTCACGCGGCACCAAACCCTCAAGTACGGACAGGATCTCCTCACGGATCTCCTCCACCTGCGCCGAATGCGAGGCGTAATCAACCGGGATCCGCTTGGCCCGCTCCACCGACGCCAACACCGCGTCCAGACCCGCAGGGTCACCCGACACCACCACCGACGACGGCCCGTTCACCGCAGCCACCGACACACCCGCCGGCAACAACTCCCGCACTCGGTCCACCGAAAGCGGCACAGACACCATGCCACCCCGACCCGCCAAAGCGCGGATCGCGCGCGACCGCAACGCCACCACCCGGGCGCCGTCCTCCAGGGACAACGCACCCGCCACGACAGCAGCCGCGATCTCACCCTGCGAGTGACCCACCACCGCATCGGC
>NZ_JTHL01000001.1:848250-854085 GCF_000818195.1 Streptomyces sp. 150FB
ACCAGCGGCCACCGGCCGGTCCAGACCGGTCAGTCCGTTCACCCAGTCCTCGCGGTGCTGTCCGACCACCACCGCCCGGTAGCCGAACGCGGTGCGGGCGGCGAGCGTACTGCCGACATCGACCGGGTTCTCGTCGACGGCCGCCAGCAACTGCTGGGCCTGCGCTCGTACGGCTTCCGGGGTCTTGCCCGACAACAGCCACGGCACCACGGCGGCCTCGGGGGCGGCGGCCGGCTCGACCGGGGGCACCGACTCGATGATCGCGTGGGCGTTGGTGCCGCTGATACCGAAGGAGGAGATACCGGCGCGGCGCGGCGCGCCCGCGTCCTGCCACTCGCGGGCCTCGGTCAGCAGCCCGACGGGGCCGGCGGACCAGTCGATGTGCGGCGACGGCTCATCCGCGTGCAGCGTCCTGGGCAGCATGCCGTGACGCATCGCCAGCACCATCTTCATGATCCCGGCGACGCCGGCGGCGGCCTGTGTGTGGCCGATGTTCGACTTCACCGACCCCAGCCACAACGGCCTTTCCTCGGGCCGGTCCTGACCATAGGTCGCCATCAGCGCCTGCGCCTCGATCGGGTCGCCGAGGGACGTACCCGTACCGTGTGCCTCGACCACGTCCACCTCGGACGGCTTCAGCCCGGCGTTGGCCAGCGCTTGGCGGATCACCCGCTGCTGGGACGGTCCGTTGGGGGCGGTCAGCCCGTTGGAGGCGCCGTCCTGGTTCACCGCGCTGCCACGCACCACGGCCAGTACCGGGTGTCCGTTGCGGCGGGCGTCCGACAGCCGCTCCAGCAGCAGAACGCCGATGCCCTCCGACATGCCGAAGCCGTCGGCGTCCGCCCCGAAGGACTTGCACCGGCCGTCCGCGGCCAGCCCGCGCTGGCGGCTGAACTCCACGAACCCGCCGGGGGTGGCCATCACCATGACGCCGCCGGCGAGAGCCAGCGTGCACTCGCCGGACCGCAGCGCCTGGGAGGCCAGGTGCAGGGCGACCAGGGAGGAGGAACAGGCGGTGTCGACGGTGAGAGCGGGGCCTTCGAGACCGAAGACGTAGGAGAGGCGGCCGGAGACGACACTCGCCGAGTTGCCGGTCGCGATGTAGCCCTCACCCGCCTCCGGATCACCGGCGAGCAGGGTGATGTAGTCCTGACTGTTGGTGCCCATGAAGACGCCGCCCGGGGTGCCCTTGAGCGAGTCGGGGTCGATACCGGCCCGTTCGAAGGTCTCCCAGGTGGTCTCCAGCAGCAGCCGCTGCTGCGGGTCCATCGCCAGCGCCTCGCGCGGACTGATGCCGAAGAAACCGGCGTCGAACTCCCCGACCGCGTGGAGGAACCCGCCCTCCCGCACGTAGGAGGTGCCGGTACGGTCCGGATCCGCGTCGTACAGCCGGCTGACGTTCCAGCCGCGGTCGGTGGGCAGACCGGAGATCGCGTCACCGCCGGCGGCCAGCAGCTCCCAGAACTGCTCGGGGCTGCTGACACCGCCGGGGAACCTGCATCCCATGGACACGATGGCGATCGGTTCGTCGGAGGCGGCGGCGGCCGGCGACGCGGCCACCACGGCGGTGCCGGTGTCGGCGAGTTCGGTGAGGAGGTGGCCGACCAGGACCGACGGCGTCGGGTAGTCGAAGACCAGGGTCGCCGGAAGCTTCAGCCCGGTGGCCTTGGTGAGCCGGTTGCGCAGCTCGACGGCGGTCAGTGAGTCGAAGCCCAGTTCGCGGAAGGCCTTGCCCGTCTCGATGAGATCCGGGGAGGCGTGGCCGAGTACCACGGCGACCGCGTGCAGGACCAGGTCCAGGATGTGCCGCTGCCGCTCGTGTTCGGGCATGGCGGCCAGTCGGCCGCCCAGAGAGGAGCCGCTCGCGGCGCCGCCGGAGGCGCGGCGCACAGGACCGCGCACCAGGCCGCGCAGCACCGCGGGCAGGGTGTCCTGCCGCCGCAGCGCGGCGTGGTCGACACGCACCATGACGGGAGCGGTGAGGTCGGCGGAGAGCGCCGAGTCGAACAGGGCGAGGCCGCGCTCGGTGGAGAGCGGCAGCATGCCGGACCGGGCCATCCGCCGGACGTCGCCGTCGTCGACCCGGGCGGTCAGTGCGCTGCGCTCGGTCCACATGCCCCAGGCCATCGACTGTCCGGGCAGCCCGGCCGCCCGGCGGTGCTGGGCAAGCCCGTCGAGGAACGCGTTGGCGGCGGCGTAGTTGCCCTGGCCGGGGGCGCCGAAGGAGCCGGCGGCCGAGGAGAACAACACGAAGGCGGCGAGGTCCGCGCCGCGCGTCAGCTCGTGCAGGTGAAGCGCCGCGTCGGCCTTTGCGCGGAAGACCCGGCCGAGGCGCTCGGGGGTGAGATCGGTGAGTACGCCGTCGTCGAGGACGCCCGCGGTGTGGATCACGGCCGTCAGGGGTCGGTCCAGGGTCCGAAGCACCTCGGCGAGGGCGGCCCGGTCGGAGACGTCGCAGACCAGCGAGCGGACCTCGGCGCCGGGAACGTCCGGCGCTCCGCCGCTGCGACTGAGCATGACCAGGTGGCGCGTCCCGTGCTCGGCGACGAGGTGACGGGCCACCAGGCCGGCCAGCACGCCGCTGCCGCCGGTGATCAGTACGGCGCCTTCGGGGTCGAGCGCGCGGGGCGTGGTGAGGACGAGCTTGCCGATGTGCTTCGCCTGGCTGAGGAAGCGCATCGCCTCGGGAGCGCGGCGCAGATCCCAGGTGCGGACGGGCAGCGGGGTCAGCACGCCCCTCTCGAAGAGGCCGAGCACCTCGGTCAGCATCTGGTGGATCCGGTCCGGACCCGCGTCCATCAGCTCGAACGCCTGGTAGCGCACACCTTCGTGATCGGCCGCCACCTGTGCCGGGTCCCGCGGGTCGGTCTTGCCCATCTCGATGAACCGGCCGCCACGGGGCATCAGGCGGAGGGAAGCGTCGATGAGTTCGCCGGTGAGGGAGTTGAGGACGACGTCGACACCCCGGCCGCCGGTCGAGGCGTGGAAGGCGCTCTCGAAGTCGGCGGTCCTGGAGGAAGCCAGCCGGTCGGCGGGCAGCCCGGTCGCCTCCCACTTGCTGTCGCTCGCCGTGCCGTAGACCTCGGCGCCCAGGTGCCGGGCCAGTTGGACTGCGGCCATACCGACGCCCCCGGCCGCGGCGTGCACCAGGACGGACTCTCCGGCGCGCAGACCGGCCAGGTCCACCAGCCCGCGGTAGGCGGTGAGGAAGACCACCGGTACCGAGGCGGCCTGTTCGAAGGTCCAGCCGTCAGGCATCCTCGCCAGCAGCCGCCGGTCGGCGACCGCGGTCGGCCCGTAGCAGCCGGCGAACACGCCGCAGACCCGGTCGCCGACGGCGAGGTCGGCGACAGCCGCCCCGGTCGCTGTGACGACGCCGGCGCCCTCGATACCCATCGGGCCGGGTTCACCCGGCAGCAGGCCGAGGGCGTTGAGGGCGTCGCGGAAGTTCATGCCGGCGGCGCGGACCTCGATCCGCACCTCACCGTCGGCGAGCGGCCCCGCCAGTTCGGGCGCGGGCAGCAGGGCCAGGTTCTCCAGTGTGCCGCGTTCGGTGCTGCCCAGCAGCCAGGGGACGTCGCCGGCCGGCGGCAGCAGGGTGTCGCCGGCGGAGGCGCGGACCAGCCGGGGCCGGTGGGCGGTGCCGTCGCGCAGGGCGAGCTGCGGTTCACCGGTCGCGACGGCGGCGGCCACGAGGTGTTCGGACGCGGCGTCGGTGTCGACCAGGACGAACCGGTCGGGGTGTTCGGCCTGCGCGGAGCGGACCAGGCCCCACACCGGGGCGTGTGCCAGGTCGACATCCGCGTCCGGCGTGGTGGCCACGGCAGCCCGGGTCAGGATGACCAGCGTGCCCGCGCCGTCCTCGGCGAGCGCCTGCTGGATCCGCGCGAGCACCTGGGCGGTCGCCCCGTGCGCCGTGGTCGCGTCGACGGAGAACACCTCGGGCGCCGGGTGGGTGCCGGCCGCGTCCAGCGGCAGCACCGGCCAGCCCATGACGTACGGGAGTTCACGCGCGGCCCGGAACAGTTCGGGGTTGAGCGGGCGGACCACGAGCGACTCTACGGTGACGACCGGCTCGCCGGACCCGTCGGCGGCGGCCAGGGCGACCGAGTCCGGTCCGGTCGCGTGGACGCGCACCCGTAGGACGCTCGCACCGGATGCCAGCAGGGACACCCCGCGCCAGGCGAACGGCAGCCTGGCCTCGTCGTCGTCGAAGAACGCGCCCAGCCCCGAGGCCTGCAATGCCGCGTCCAGCAAGGCCGGATGCAGCCCGTAGGACTCGGCTTCCTCCTGCTGGGCTTCGGAGAGGGCGACCTCGGCGAACAGCGTGTCGCCCTGTCGCCAGGCGGCACGGAGTCCCTGGAAGGCCGGTCCGTAGACAAAGCCGCGCTCGGCCATCCGACCGTAGTAGCCGTCGATGTCCAGGGCCTCGGCCCCCGCGGGCGGCCAACTGTGGGCGGTGAAACCGGTGGTGGCTCTCGTCGCGGCGAGTGTGCCGCCGGCGTGCCGGATCCACTCCTGGTCGGCGGGGGCGTCGTCCGCCCGGCCGTGGACCGTCAGCGGGCGGCTGCCGTCGGCGCCCGCCGCGCCCACCACGAGCTGGAGTGCGATGCCGCCGCGTTCGGGAATCACCAGCGGCGCCTCCAGCGTCAGTTCCTCGACCGTGTCGCAGCCGAGGTGGTCGGCGGCGTACTGGGCGAGTTCCAGGAAGGCGGTGCCCGGGAGCAGCACCGTTCCGTTGACGGCGTGATCGGCCAGCCATGGGTGGGTACGCAGCGACAGCCGGCCCGTGAACAGGTGCCCGTCGGCGTCGGCCAGCGGCAGCGCGGCACCCAGCAGCGGGTGTTCGGCGCTGCGCAGACCGGCCGAGCTCACGTCGCCGCTGGAAACAGCCGTCTCCAGCCAGTAACGCTGCCCCTGGAAGGCGTATGTCGGCAGGTCAGGATGGGCGGGGGAACCGCTGACGAACGGTGCGAAGTCCACCGCCACACCGCGCGAGAACAACTCACCCGCCGAGATCAGGAAACGGCGCAAACCACCCTCGTCACGGCGCAACGTGCCCACGACCACAGCGTCCTCAGCGGTCTCCTCGATCGGCACCGTGAGCACCGGATGAGCACTGACCTCCACGAACGCACCGTGCCCGGCATCGATCAGGGAACGTACAGCGCCCTCGAACTCAACCGTCTGCCGCAGATTGCGATACCAGTACCCGGCATCCAACTCCGAACCGTCAACCCAGCCGACATCAACACTGGAGAAGAACGGCACACGCGCCTCACCCGGCGTCACCCCCTCAAGTACGGACAGGATCTCCTCACGGATCTCCTCCACATGGGCGGAGTGCGACGCATAGTCCACCGGGATCCGCTTCGCCCGCTCCACCGACGCCAACACCGCGTCCAGACCGGCAGGGTCACCCGACACCACCACCGACGACGGCCCGTTCACCGCAGCCACCGACACACCCGCCGGCAACAACTCCCGCACCCGCTCCACCGAAAGCGGCACAGACACCATCCCACCACGACCCGCCAAAGCGCGGATCGCACGCGACCGCAACGCCACCACCCGGGCGCCGTCCTCCAGGGACAACGCACCCGCCACCACAGCAGCCGCGATCTCACCCTGCGAATGACCCACCACCGCATCGGCGACAACACCCACCGACTCCCACACCGCGGCCAGCGACACCATCACCGCCCACAACACCGGCTGAACCACATCCACCCGGCCGAACTCACCCGCCGCCACCACCTCCGACAACGACCAGTCCACAAACGGCGCCAACGCCGCCTCACACTCCGCCATCCGACCCGCGAACACCGGCGAAGT
>NZ_JTHL01000001.1:854771-866453 GCF_000818195.1 Streptomyces sp. 150FB
CCCACAGCAGAAGCCAACCCGACCGCCTGCTCACCGGACACCACCGCCGACAGCCCGGCGGCGAAATCCTCCGGGCCCGACCCCACCACCACCGCACGATGCTCAAACACCGAACGCACCGCCAGACCCGCCGCAACCCCGGCAGGACTCTCGCCGGTCAGCTCCAGCAACCTCTTCGCCTGCGCCCGGACCGCGCCGGCCGACTTCCCCGAAACCACCCACGGCACCACCGAGGACGACACGCCCACCGGCACCACCGGAACCTCAACAGCCGGAACCTCAACTGCCGGAGCCTGCTCCAGAATCAGATGCGCGTTCGTACCGCTCAGCCCGAACGAGGAGACACCCGCACGCCGAAGACCCGTCCACTCACGCTCCTCGGTCAGCAGCTCCACCTCCCCCGCCGACCAGTCCACATGCGAGGACGGCCGGTCGACGTGCAAGGTCCGGGGCAGCACACCATGCCGCATGGCCAGCACCATCTTGATCACGCCGGCCACACCGGCCGCGGCCTGCGTGTGCCCGATGTTCGACTTCAGCGACCCGAGCCACAGCGGCCTGCCGGCCGGGCGGTCCTGGCCATAGGTCGCCAGCAGCGCCTGCGCCTCGATCGGGTCGCCGAGCGACGTACCCGTACCGTGCGCCTCCACCGCGTCCACCTCGGACGCCCGCAACCCGGCATTCGCCAGCGCCTGGCGGATCACCCGCTGCTGCGAGGGGCCGTTCGGGGCGGACAGGCCGTTGGAGGCGCCATCCTGGTTGACCGCGCTGCCACGCACAACGGCGAGCACCGGGTGCCCGTTGCGCTGTGCGTCGCTCAACCGCTCCAGCAGCACCAGCCCGACGCCCTCGCCGAACCCGGCACCGTCCGCGCCGTCGGCGAAGGACTTGCAGCGGCCGTCGGTGGCCAGGCCGCGCTGCCGGGTGAACTCGGTGAACAGAGCCGGGGTGGACATCACGGTGACGCCGCCCGCCAGGGCCAGCGAGCACTCGCCCGAGCGCAGCGCCTGGCTCGCCAGGTGCATCGCGACCAGCGACGACGAACACGCCGTATCGACACTGACCGCCGGGCCCTCCAGGCCGAAGGTGTAGGCGATACGTCCGGAGAGGACGCTCGGGGAGTTGCCGGTGCCGAGGAAACCCTCGATCTCCTCGGGTACTTCGGTGACACGGGACGTGTAGTCCTGGTACATGACGCCGGCGAACACACCGGTATCGCTGCCCTTGAGTTCGTTCGGGCGGATGCCCGCACGTTCGAACGCCTCCCACGCGGTCTCCAGCAGCAGCCGCTGCTGCGGGTCCATCGCCAGCGCCTCACGCGGACTGATCCCGAAGAACCCGGCGTCGAACTGGCCCGCGTCGTGGAGGAACCCGCCCTCGCGGGCGTACGAGCTGCCGCGCCGCTGCCCGTCCGGGTCGTAGAGGCCGTCCAGGTCCCAGCCCCGGTCGGCCGGGAACGGGGCGACGGCGTCCCCGCCGGAGGCCACCAGGTCCCACAGGTCCTCGGGCGAGTGCACGTCGCCGGGGAACCGGCAGCCGATCGACACGATCGCGATCGGCTCGTCCACGGAGACCCGCCGCACGGCGGACGGGGCATGGGTCTCCCCCGCACCCAGCTCTGCCAGGAGGTACTCGGCGAGCACCAGCGGGGTCGGGTAGTCGAAGACCAGGGTCGCCGGAAGCTTCAGGCCGGTGACCGCGTTGAGCCGGTTGCGGAGCTGGACCGAGGCAAGCGAATCGAAACCGAGGTCACGGAACGCCCGTTCGCCGTCGATGACATCGGCGGAGGCGTGGCCCAGAACCGTGGCCACGCGAGTGCGTACGAGGTCGACCACGGCACCGAGCCGGTCACCCTCGGGCAGGCCCGCCAACTGGCCGGCCAGCGACGAGATGTCGTCCCCGGTGTAGTGCGCGACGGCGGCCCGCCGCGTGGGGGTACGGACGATGCCGCGCAGCAGCGGCGCGACGGGGTCGGCCGACGCGCGCAGGACGGGCAGGTCCAGGCGCATCAGCACCAGCAGCGGGTCGGCGGCCGTCAGCGCCCGGTCGAACAGATCCAGGCCCTGGGCCGTGGTGAGCGGCGGCATGCCGGACCGCGCGATGCGGCGCAGGTCGGCCTCGTCCAGGTGGCCGGTCATCGCGCTGGCCTGCTCCCAGAGGGACCAGGCGAGGGACTGGGCGGGCAGCCCCTGGGCCCGCCTGTGCTGGGCCAGGCCGTCGAGGAACGCGTTGGCGGCGGCGTAGTTGGCCTGGCCGGGGCCGCCGAAGACACCGGCGGCAGAGGAGAAGAGCACGAACGCGGACAGGTCGAGGTCGCGGGTCAGCTCGTGGAGGTTGACCGCCGCGTCCACCTTGGGTCGCAGGACCGTCTCGACCCGCTCCGGGGTGAGAGCGGTGACGACTCCGTCGTCGAGCGCGCCGGCCGCGTGGATCACCGCGCGCAGCGGCTGCCGCAGCCCGTCGATGACCGAGGCCAGTGCGGCCCGGTCGGAGGCGTCGCAGGCCGCGATGTCGACCTCGGCGCCGAGGGCGGTGAGTTCGTCGCGCAGTTCGGGCGCGTGGCCGGTGCGGCTGAGCAGGACGAGGTGGCGTACGCCGTAGTGGGTGACGAGGTGCCGGGCGAGCTGCGAGCCGAGCATACCGGTGCCGCCGGTGATCAGGACGGTGCCGTCCAGGCTGGGCGGCGGGGCGTCGGAGCGCGCGCGGTCCAGGCGCGGCGCGAGGACGCGGGTGCCGCGGACGGCGATCTGGGGCTCGGTGGGCACGGTGGGGACGTCGCCGTCGGTGTCCACCAGTGCGAAACGGTCGGGATGTTCGGACTGGGCGGACCGGACGAGGCCCCAGACGGCGGCGCCGGCCAGGTCGGTGACGTCTTCGGTGTCCGAGACCGGGACGGCTCCCCGGGTGACGAACACCAGGCGTCCGGTGCGGTCCTCGGTGATCCAGCGCTGTAGGCGCGCGAGGGCGTCGTGAACGGCGGCGCGGACGTCGCCCGGCTCGACGCGGACGATCTCGCCGGGCTCGTCGGCCGCTCCACCGGCGGACACCGGTGTCCAGGCGAGCCGGAACACCGATTCGCCGCCGGCGGTCCTGCCGGTGTCGTCGACCGGCGGGCGCAGCGCCAGGGACTCGACGGAGGCCACGGGCCGGCCGCTCGGGTCGGCGACATGCACCGACACGGCGTCCTGGCCGACCGGGGCGATCCGCACGCGGAGCGCGGTGGCGCCCTGCGCGTGGAGGGACATGCCGTTCCAGGAGAACGGCAGCCGTCCCTCGGCCGAGTCGGCCAGTCCGGTGACGTGCAGCGCCGCGTCGAGCAGCGCCGGATGCAGGCCGAACAGGCGGGCCTGGTCACGCTGGTCGTCCGGGAGTGAGACCTCGGCGAACAGTTCGCCGTTGTGCTGCCATGCCGCGCGCAGCCCCTGGAACGCGGGGCCGTAGCCGAAGCCGCCGGCCGCGTAGCGCTCGTACATGCCGTCGGTGTCCAGCGGGGTGGCGCCGGCGGGCGGCCATACGGTGAGGTCGGCGCCGGGGGGCGCGGCGGCGGGGGACAGGATGCCGCTGGCGTGCCGGGTCCAGTCGTCGGAGCCGTCGACGGCTCCGTACAGGGTGATGGTTCGGCGACCGGAGCCGTCCGGAGCGCCGACCGCGAGCTGGATGTCGACCGCGCCGTTCTCGGACAGGACGAGGGGGGCTTCCAGCAGCAGTTCCTCGACCCGGTCGCAGCCGACCTGGTCGCCGGCCCGGCCGGCCAGTTCGAGGAACGCGGTGCCGGGCAGCAGGATCGCCCCGCGCACGGTGTGGTCGGCGAGCCAGGGATGGGTGCGGACCGAGAGGCGTCCGGTGAGCAGGACGCCTTCGACGTCCGCCAGAGTGACGACGGCGCCGAGCAGCGGGTGGTCGGCGGAGCCGAGTCCGGCGGCGGTGACGTCGCCGTGGCCGGTGCCGGTGTCCTCCAACCAGTAGCGGTCGCGCTGGAACGGGTAGGTGGGCAGGTCGACCCGGGAGCCGCCGGGCAGCAGCACCTCCAGGTCGACGGGCACCCCGGCGACGTACAACTCGGCGAGGGAGAGCAGGAACCGGCCGATGCCGCCGTCGTCGCGCCGCAGCGTGCCCACGGTGGTGGTGCCGGCGGTCTCCTCGATCGCCGCGGTGAGTACGGGGTGCGGGCTGACCTCGACGAACACGTCGTGGCCCGCGTCGGCCAGGACGCGGACGGTCCTCTCCAGCTCGACGGTCTGCCGCAGATTGCGGTACCAGTACTCGGCGTCGAGCCCGGCGGTGTCGAGCAGGCCGCCGGTGACGGTGGAGTAGAAGGGGATCTCGCCGGTACGGGGGGTCAGCCCGGCCAGCGCGTTCAGCAACTCCTCGCGTATCTCCTCCACGTGGGCGGAGTGCGAGGCGTAGTCGACGGGGACGCGGCGGGTGCGGACGTCCCAGCCGTCGAGTTCGTCGAGGGCCGCCGGGTCACCGGCGACCACGACGGACGTCGGGCCGTTGATCGCGGCGATGGACAGGCCGGGGCCGATACGACGCCGCGCCTCGTCGGCGGACAGGGCCACGGAGGTCATCCCGCCGCGCCCGGCCAGGGCGCGCAGCGCCTTGCTTCGGAGCGCCGCCACGCGGGCGCCGTCCTCAAGGGTGAGGGCGCCGGCGACCACGGCGGCGGCGATCTCGCCCTGCGAGTGGCCGGCGACGGCGTTCGGCCGGATGCCGACGGACTCCCACAGGGCGGCGAGCGACACCATCACGGCGAACAGGACGGGCTGGACGACGTCGACGCGGTCGAAGTCGCCGGAACGCAGGACGTCCACCAGGGACCAGTCGACGTACGGTGCCAGGGCGTCGGCGCACTGGTCGATCCGGGCGGCGAACACGGGCGAGGAGTCGAGCAGTTCGACCGCCATGCCGGCCCACTGCGCACCCTGGCCGGGGAAGACGAACGCCAGGTCGCGGGTGGTCCTGGCGGTGCCGCGGACCAGGGCGGGGTGCTCCTCGTCCCGCTCCAGGGCGGCGAGGGCGCTGTCGACGTCCCCGACGAGGACGGCGCGGTGTTCCAGGGCGGCCCTGGTCGTCGCGAGGGAGTGGGCGACGTCGAGCGGGTCGAGCCCGGTGAGCGCCCGCAGCCTTCCCGCCTGGGCGCACAGCGCCTGGGGGCTTCGCGCCGACAGGACCCACGGCAGCACCGCGGTACCGGCGACGGGCAGGAGCGGAGTGTCCTCCGTCTGCTCGGGCTTGGCGGGCTCTTCCGGCTGCTCGGACTCCTCCGGCTCCGGGGCCTGTTCGAGGACGACGTGGCTGTTCGTGCCGCTCACGCCGAAGGACGACACGGCAGCGCGGCGGACCCGGTCGACCGCGGGCCACGGGAGAAGTTCGGTGACCGGCCGGACGGTGCCGGCCTCCCAGTCGACCTGGGGGGTGAGGTTGTCCGCGTGCAGGGTGGGCGGCACCTGGCCGTGCCGCAGCGCCTGCACCATCTTGATGATGCCGCCGACTCCCGCCGCGGCCTGGGTGTGGCCGATGTTCGACTTGAGCGAGCCGAGCAGCAGCGGCTGTTCGGCGGAGTGACCGCGGCCGTAGGTGGCGATCAGCGCCTGCGCCTCGATGGGGTCGCCGAGAGGGGTGCCGGTGCCGTGGGCCTCGACAACGTCGACGTCGGCGGGGGTGAGCCGGGCGTTGGCCAGTGCCTTGCGGATGACCCGCTGCTGGGCGGGGCCGTTGGGCGCGGTGAGGCGGCTGCTGGCGCCGTCCTGGTTGACGGCGGTGCCGCGGACCAGGGCGAGCACCGGGTGGCCGTTGCGGCGGGCGTCGGACAGCCGCTCCAGCAGGAGCATGCCGACACCTTCGCCCCAGCCGGTGCCGTCCGCCTCGGCGGCGAAAGACTTGCAGCGGCCGTCCCTGGCCAGGCCGCCCTGCTTGCTCATCTCGGTGAACGGCACGGGGGTGGACATGACCATGGCGCCGCCGGCCAGGGCCAGCGTGCACTCCTCGGAGCGCAGGGCCTGGGCGGCGAGGTGGAGGGCGACCAGTGACGAGGAGCAGGCGGTGTCCACGCTCACCGCGGGGCCCTCGAAGCCGAAGACGTACGAGATCCGACCGGAGGCGACGCTGTCGGAGTTGCCTCCGGCGAGGAATCCCTCGACCTCCTCCGGAACCTGCCGCAGCCGGGAGGAGTAGTCCTGGTACTGCACGCCGGCGAAGACACCGACCTGGGCGCCACGCTGGCCCCGCGGGTTGATGCCCGCACGCTCGAACGCCTCCCAGGTGGTCTCCAGGAGCAGCCGCTGCTGAGGGTCCATCGCCAGCGCCTCGTTCGGGGAAATCCCGAAGAACTGCGGCTCGAAGTCACCGACAGCGTCCAGGAAACCGCCCTCGCGGGCGTAGCTGGTGCCGGGCCGCTCGCCGTCCGGGTCGTACAGCCGCTCCAGGTCCCAGCCGCGGTCGGCCGGGAACCGGGTGATCGCGTCCGTGCCGCCGGAGACCATGCGCCACAGGTCCTCGGGGCTCTCGACCCCACCGGGGTAGCGGCAGCTCATGCCGACGATCGCGATGGGCTCGGTGTCCCGGGACTCCAGCGTGGTCAGGCGCTGGCGTGTCCGGTGCAAATCGGTCGTGACCCGCTTGAGGTAGGTGCGGAGCTTGTCATCATTCACTGCGGTCTCTTTACCTTTGCGCCCGTTGGCGGTCACGACATGCCCAGTTCTTTGTCGATGAAGTCGAAGATCTCGTCGTCGTCGGCCGCGTCGATGAGCTCCTGCACGGCGTTCCCGCCGGTGAGCGACCGGGCCCCGGTCAACAGCTCCTGCAGTCGGCCGGTCAGCTCGTCGCGGTAGCGCTCGTCGTCCAGGAGGGCTGCCAGGCGCTCCAGTTCGGTGGTCCCGGGTGTGATCTCGTCGGCCGGTTCCGGGACGAGTTCACCGGCGAGGTAGTCGGCGATGGCGCGGGAGGACGGGTAGTCGAACAGCAGGGTGGCCGGCAGCCGCAGACCGGTGGCCGCTCCGAGCCGGTTGCGCAGTTCGACCGCGGTGAGCGAGTCGAAGCCCACCTCCAGCAGGCCCCGGTCGGCGTCCACGGCACCCGGGTCGGCGAAGCCGAGCACGGTGGCGGTGTGGTCGCGCACCAGGTCGAGCAGCACGCGGTCGCGCTGGGCGTCGGTCGAGCCGGCCAGCCGCTGGGCGAGGCCCGCGGCCTCGGTGGCACTCCCCGCGGTGTCGGCGGCGCTGCGCCGTGTGGTGGCGCGGACGAGGCCGCGCAGCAGCGCGGGCACCTCGCCCTGCGCCTGTACGGCCTTGATGTCCAGCCGGAGGGGCAGGAGGACCGGCTGGTCCTCCGTGAGAGCGGTGTCGAACAGCTCCAGGCCCTCCTCGGGCGGGAAGGCGATGATGCCGCCCCGCGCGATGCGCTTGAAGTCGTTCTCGCCGAGGTGGCCGCTCAAGCCTGTGTCGTTGGCCCACAGGCCCCAGGCCAGCGAGGCGGCCGGAAGGCCCTGGGCCCTGCGGCGGTGCGCCAGGGCGTCGAGGAAGGCGTTGGCCGCCGCGTAGTTGGCCTGTCCCATGCCGCCGAAGATGCCGGCGATGGAGGAGAAGACCACGAAAGCGGACAGGTCCAGGCCGGCGGTCAGCTCCTGCAGGTTGAGCACGGCGTCGACCTTGGGCCGCAGGGCCTCGTCCAGTTGCTCGTCGGTGATGGCTGCGACGATCCCGTCGCGCACCACACCGGCCGTATGGATGACGCCGGTGACCGGGTGTCCGGACGGTACGTCGGCGAGCAGGGCGGCGAGGGCCGCGCGGTCGGCGGCGTCGCAGGCGGCGATCTCCACCTCGGCGCCCAATGCCCTCAGTTCCTCCCGCAGCCGGTCGGCGCCCTCGGCGGCCGGGCCGCTGCGGCTGGTGAGCAGAAGCCGCTTGACGCCGTGCTCGGCGACCAGGTGGCGCGCGACGTGTCCGCCGATGGCGCCGGTGCCGCCGGTGACCAGGACGGTGCCGCCGCGCTCCCACTCAGGAGCGCGCTTCTCGGCGTCCACCGGCACCCGCGCGATCCGGTAGCCGTACGCCTGCCCGTCGCGCAGGGCCAGTTGTGGCTCGGCGGCGGCGACAGCCCGCGCGAGCAGTACGTCGTCGGTGGTGTCGCCGTCCAGGAGGACGAACCTGTCCGGGTGTTCGGTCTGGGCGGAGCGGACCAGGCCCCAGACGGCGGCTCCGGCGAGGTCGGGGATGTCGTCCCCGCCGGTGAGCGCGACGGCCCCGGTGGTGCCGAACACGAGCTTGGCGCCGGACCGGTCCTCGGCGAGCCAGTCCCGGATGTCCGCCAGTGCCTGCCGGGTGACCCGGCGGACAGCCGCGGCATCCTGGCCCGACGCGTAACGGCGTACCTCGAAGAGGGGGCCGTCCCCGGCGGCGGGCAGCGGAACCGCGGTCCACTCGGGGCGGAACAGAGTCCGGTGGACCCGGCCGCCGCTCGTGGCTGCCTTGGCCGGCGCTGCCGGACGCAGGACGAGGGACTCGGCAGTGGCGACCGGCCGTCCGGTGCCGTCGGCCAGGGTGACCGACACGGAGCTGTCGCCGGTCGGCACCATGCGCAGCCGGACCGTGGACGCTCCGGCCGCGTGCAGGGAGACGCCACTCCAGGAGAACGGAAGCCACGCCTGGCCGGAGCCGCTGAGGACGCCGAAGGCCAGGGAGTGCAGCACGCTGTCGAGCAGCGCCGGGTGGAGCCCGTAGTGCCCGGCGTCGGCCCGCTGCGACGGGGGCAGGCTCGCCTCGGCGAACACCTCGTCGCCGCGGCGCCACACGGCCTTCAGCCCCTGGAACGCGGGGCCGTAGGAGAAGCCGCTCTCGGTGAACCGGTCGTACAGGCCGGTCACGTCGATCTCGTCGGCGCCGGACGGCGGCCATACGGTGAGCGGTTCGGCGTCGGCCGCCGCGCCGGCCGACAGGACGCCGCCCGCGTGCCGGGTCCAGGGCTCGTCGGCGAGCGCGTCCTGCGGCCGGGAGAAGACCTCCAGCGACCGGGCCCCGTCGGCTCCGCGCGGTCCGACCCGCATCTGGAGCACGGCCGCGCCGTGTTCGGGCAGTACGAGTGGTGCCTCCAGGGAGAGTTCGTCGACCCGGTCGCAGCCGACCTCGTCGGCGGCCCGGATCGCCAGCTCCAGGAAGGCCGTCGCGGGGAACAGCGCCCCGTCGAAGACCCCGTGGTCGGCCAGCCAGGGCGTGCTCCGGAGCGACAGGCGGCTGGTGAAGACGTACGTGTCGGACTCGGCGAGTTCAAGGGCGGCGCCCAGCAGCGGGTGGCCGGTGACGGCCAGCCCGGCGGCGGTGACGTCGCCCGTGCCGGCGGGGACGTCCAGCCAGTAGCGGTCGCGCTGGAACGCGTAGGTGGGCAGTGCCGCAAGGCGCACGTCACGTCCGGCGAAGACCCGCTGCCAGTCCGGGGTGCCCAGGTGCACGTGCAGCCGGCCCAGGGCGTCGGTCACCGAGCGGACCTCGTCGCGATCACGGTGCAGCAGCGGGATCAGCTCGGCCGTCCCGTCCAGGCAGTCCTGGGCCAGCGCGGTGAGGGAGCTGTCGGGGCCGAGTTCGAGGAACGCGTGCACACCGGTGCGTTCGATGGCGCGTACGCCGTCGAGGAACCGCACCGGCCGGCGGACGTGCCGCACCCAGTAGTCCGCCGAGCAGAGGTCGTCGGCGCCGGCGGGCTCGCCGGTGACGTTGGAGACGACGGGGATGCGCGGCGGGTGGAACTCCAGGCCGGCCGCGACCGCGCGGAACTCCTCCAGCATCCCGTCCATGTGCGGGGAGTGGAAGGCGTGGCTGACGCGCAGCCGCTTGGTCTTGTGGCCCGCCGCCGCGATCCGGTCGGCGATCTCCAGCACCGCGCTTTCATCGCCGGCGATCACGGTGGCCGCGGGGCCGTTGACGGCGGCGACGGTGACCTCGTGCTCGCGGCCCGCGATCAGCGGCAGCACCTCCTTCTCGGAGACGGTCAGCGACACCATGGCGCCGTTCTCCGGCATGGCCTGCATCAGCCGGGCCCGCGCCGCCACCAGCCGGGCGGCGTCGGGCAGCGACAGGACGCCGGAGACGTGGGCCGCCGCCAGTTCGCCGACCGAGTGGCCGATGAGCACGTCGGGCCGGATGCCCCAGTACTCGACCAGCCGGAAGAGCGCGACCTCGACGGCGAACAGCGCCGGCTGGGTGAAGGCCGTTCGGCCCAGGAGTCCGGCGTCGTCCGTGTCGCCGGCGGCGCCGATCACCTCGTGCAGCGGCCGGTCCAGCAGCGGGTCCAGCACGGCGCACACGGCGTCGAACGCCTCGGCGAACACGGGGAACTCGCGGTGGAGCCGCAGGCTCATGCCCAGCCGCTGGCTGCCCTGGCCCGAGAAGAGGAACGCGACGCGGCCCTCGGCGGGCGTGACGGTGCCGGTGATCGCGCGCAGGGTGGCGCGAACCCGGTCGTGGTCCCCGGCGGGCACGTACGCCCGGTGCTCCAAGTGGGCGCGCGCGGTGGCCAGGGTGTAGGCGATGTCGGCCGGCCGTGCGTGCGGATGTTCTTCCAGGTGCTGTTCCAGCAGGGCAGCCTGTGCTCGCAGCGCCTCGGCGCTGCGAGCCGACAGCAGCAGCGGCACCGGCAGCGGTTCCCGCTCGTCGGCGGGGGCCGCTGTGTCATCCTCGGGGGCCTGCTCCAGGATGGTGTGGGCGTTGGTGCCGCTGACACCGAACGAGGAGATCGCGGCCCGGCGCGGGTGGCCGGTCCGCGGCCAAGGGGTGTTCTCCGCGAGCAGCTCCACGCTGCCCGCGCTCCAGTCGACGTACGGCGACGGTTCGTCCAGGTGCAGAGTCCTCGGCAGCACGCCGTGGTGCATGGCCAGCACCATCTTGATGACGCCCGCGATGCCCGCGGCGGCCTGGGTGTGCCCGATGTTCGACTTGACCGAGCCGAGCAGCAGCGGCCTCTCCCGGTCCTGGCCGTAGGCGGCGAGCAGTGCCTGGGCCTCGATCGGGTCGCCCAGCTTCGTGCCCGTGCCGTGCGCCTCGACGACGTCGAGGTCGGCGGGCGCCAGCCGTGCGTTGGCGAGAGCGTCGCGGATGACGCGCTGCTGGGAGGGACCGTTGGGGGCGGTCAGGCCGTTGGAGGCGCCGTCCTGGTTGACGGCGCTGCCGCGCACCAGGGCGAGCACCGGGTGCCCGTTGCGGCGCGCGTCGGACAGGCGCTCCAGCAGGACGACGCCGACGCCCTCGGACCAGGCGGTGCCGTCCGCCGCCGCGGCGAAGGGCTTGCACCGACCGTCGGCGGCGAGCCCGCGCTGCCGGCTGAACTCGATGAACGACACCGGGGTGGCCATCGCGGCCGCGCCGCCGGCGATGGCCATGGCGCACTCGCCGGAGCGCAGCGACTGCGCCGCGAGGTGGATGGCGACCAGCGAGGAGGAGCAGGCGGTGTCGACGCTGACAGCCGGCCCCTCCAGACCGAAGGTGTAGGAGATACGGCCGGAGGCGACACTGCCCGCGCTGCCGATGCCGAGGTAGCCCTCCAGTTCCTCGGGGGCGGTGCCGACGCGCAGGCCGTAGTCGTGGTAGCTGGAGCCGATGAACACACCGGCCCGGCTGCCCTTGACCGACCGCGGGTCGATACCGGCCCGCTCGAACGCCTCCCAGCTCGTCTCCAGCAGCAGCCGCTGCTGCG
>NZ_JTHL01000001.1:866564-867939 GCF_000818195.1 Streptomyces sp. 150FB
CTCCCAGCTCGTCTCCAGCAGCAGCCGCTGCTGCGGGTCGATGGTCAGCGCCTCGCGCGGGGAGATCCCGAAGAAGGCGGGGTCGAAGTCGGCCAGATCGTGCAGGAAGCCGCCCTCGCGGGCGTACGTCGTGCCGTGATGGTCGGGGTCGGGGTCGTAGAGGGCGTCCAGGTCCCAGCCGCGGTCGGTCGGGAACGGCGTGATCGCGTCCTCGCCCTCGCTGATGAGCCGCCAGAAGTCCTCAGGGGTACGGACGCCACCGGGGAAGCGGCAGCCGACGGCGACGATGGCGATCTCGTCGTCGGTGACCGCCGCGCTCGTGGCGGGCGCGGCGGCGGGCCGGGTTCCGACCGCCTCGCCCAGTTCCGCGGCGAGGTGGTCGACCACGGCGGCGGGCGTGGGGTGGTCGAAGACGAGGGTGACCGGGAGCCGCAGCCCGGTCGCCTCGGCGAGCTTGTTGCGCAGTTCGACCGCGGTGAGCGAGTCGCAGCCGAGGTCCTTGAACACCCGGTCCCTGCCGATCACTTCGGGGTCGGGGTAGCCCAGGGCCTCGGCGGCCGCTGTGCGCACCAGCACCAGCAGGGCCGCCCGGTCCAGGGCGGTGGACGGCGCGGGTGCGGGCAGCCGCTCGGTGAGCGCGGCCACCTCCGGCAGGTCGCCGATGAGCGGGCTGGGCCGCAGCGCGGTGAACGCGGGGACGAAGCGGTCCCAGGCGAAGTCGGAGACGATCACGTGCGGTTCGCCGTTGCCGACGGCATGCCGTAGCTCGGTGACCGCGCGTTCGGGGTCCATCGCGGGCAGACCGTCGCGGATCAGCCGGGCGGCCACCGCCTCGTCGGTCAGGCTCTCACCGCCCCACAGGCCCCACGAGACGGAGGTGGCGGTCAGACCGAGGTCGCGGCGGTGCAGGGCGAGCGCGTCGAGGTAGGCGTTGGCCGCGGCGTAACTGCCCTGCCCGGTGCCGCCGATGGTGGAGGCGAGCGAGGAGAACATGACGAACGCGGACAGGTCCAGCTCGCGGGTGAGTTCGTGCAGGTGCAGCGCGGCGTCGGCCTTGGGCCGGGCCACGCCCGCCGCGCGGTCAGGGGTGATCGAGTCGACCACGCCGTCGTCGAGGACGCCCGCCGCGTGCACCACGGCCGTCAGCGGGGTCTCCTCGGGAATGCCCGCGAGCAGCCGCGCGAGGGCGTCCCTGTCGGCCACGTCGCAGGCGGCGACGGTGACCCGGGCGCCGAGCCCGGTGAGTTCGGCGACGAGTTCGTCGGCGCCCGGCGTCTCCGGGCCCCGTCGACCGGTCAGCAGCAGGTGTTCGGCACCGGCCGAGGCCAGCCAGCGGGCGACGTGCGCCCCGAGGGCGCCGAGCCCGCCGGTGATC
>NZ_JTHL01000001.1:867964-874056 GCF_000818195.1 Streptomyces sp. 150FB
CGCGACCCCGCCGAGCCCCCACAGCGCCGCCTGGGCGGGGCTGTCGATGCGGTCGGCGCGGCCGACGGACACCGCCCCACGCGTGGCCGTCCACAGCGGCGCGTCGACGCCGGCGTCGCCGAGGGCCCCGATCAGCGCGACGGTGAGTGGCAGGCCGGTGGGCAGGACCGAGCCGTCGGACCAGGGCCGGTCGGCGAGGCCGAGCAGCGACAGTACGCCGTCGAGCCGGGTGTCGCCGGCCGCTGCGCGCAGCCGGTCGGCGAGCACGGCGCGGTCGGCGCTCTCCCAGAGGACGGTGACGGCCTCGACGCCGGCATCCCGCAGGACCGTGACGTAGTCGTCGGTGTCCGTGCCCGCGGGGGTCACGACCAGCCAGGTGCCGGGAGTCCCGCGCACCGGTGTGTCGTGCAGGACACGCCAGTCGACCCGGTAGTGCCACTCGTGCGCGGCGGGCGCCGCGGACACCTCCGCGGGGCGCGGGACGAGCCAGTAGTGCTGTCGCTGGAAGGCGTAGGTGGGGAGGGCCACCTGCCGGCCGCCGTCGTGCACCGCGGCCCAGTCCACGGACACGCCGCGCGCCGACAGCTC
This sequence comes from Streptomyces sp. 150FB, assembly GCF_000818195.1. GTDB lineage: Bacteria > Actinomycetota > Actinomycetes > Streptomycetales > Streptomycetaceae > Streptomyces. The sequence continues at coordinate 868,553 of NZ_JTHL01000001.1, forward strand.
GCCGAGCGAGGTCAGGAACCGGTCCAGGCCGCCTTCTTCGCGGTGCAGGGTGCCGACGACGACTCCGCCGTCGGCGGCCTCCAGCGCCTGCTGTATCCAGATCGCCAGCACCGGGTTCGGGCTGACCTCGACGAACGCGTCATGGCCCGAGGCGATGAGCTGGGCCACGGCTTGGTCGAACTCGACCGGCTGGCGCAGGTTGCGGTACCAGTAGTCGGCGTCCAGCGTGGCACCGTCCAGCCATCCGCCCTCAGCGGTGGAGTAGAAGCCGACCGTGGCGGACCGCGGGCTCACATCGGCCAGCAGGCCGAGCAGTTCGTCCTGGATGCGCTCCACCTGGCGGGAGTGGGCGGCGAAGTCGACGCCCGGGATGGGCCAGCGCAGGACCGACTCGGCGGACAGCTCGGTGCCCAGCTCCTCCAGTGCTTCGGGGTCGCCGGAGAGCGTCACGGAGGTGGGTCCGTTGACGGCGGCGACGCTGATCCGGCCGGCCCAGGCGGCGATCCGCTCGCGGAGCGGCGCGGCGGCCATGGCCACGAACATCATCGCGCCCTGCCCGGACAGCGAGGCGAGGGCCTTGCTGCGCAGCGCGACGATCTTCGCCGCGTCGTCGAGGCTCAGCGCGCCGGCCACGCAGGCGGCGGCGATCTCGCCCTGGCTGTGGCCGATCACCGCGTCCGGCTCGACACCGCCGGACCGCCAGAGCGCGGCGAGGGACACCATCACGGCGAAGAGCACCGGCTGTACGCGGTCGACCCGCTCGTAATCGCCGGAGCGCAGTATCTCGGTCAGCGACCAGTCCACGTGCGGGGCGAGCGCACGCTCGCACTCGGCGAGGCGCTCGGCGAACACCGGGGCGCTCTCCAGCAGTTCCAGCGCCATGCCGGCCCACTGGGTGCCCTGGCCGGGGAAGACGAACACGGTACGGCGGCCGGCGTCGGCGGTGTGCACGGGCGCCGTACCGTCGATCAGCGCCTGGAGGCCGCCGCGCAGGGTCTCCCGGTCGGCTCCGACGACGACGGCCCGCCGCTCGAAGGCGGTCCTGGTGGTGGCCAGCGAGTAGCCGACGTCGAGCGGGTTCGCCTCCAGCCGGTCCAGCAGGCCCCGGGCCTGGTCGCGGAGGGCACCGTCGGTCCTGCCCGACAGGGTCCAGGCGACGACCGGCTCGGTGGCGGGTGCGGCGTCCGGTACGGGAGTGGGTACCGGGTCCGGCTCGGCCTGCTCGATGATGACGTGCGCGTTGGTGCCGCTCATGCCGAACGACGAGACACCGGCCCGTAGCAGGCCGTCCCAGGACCGTTCCTCGGTCAGCAGTTCGGCGTTCCCCGCCGACCAGTCGATGAAAGGCGAGGGCACGTCGGCGTGCAGCGTCCTGGGCAGCACGCCGTGCTCCATGGCCTGGAGCATCTTGATGATCCCCGCCACGCCGGACGCGGCCTGGGTGTGGCCGATGTTGGACTTCAGCGAGCCCAGCAGCAGCGGCTGTTCGCGGTCCTGACCGTAGGTGGCCAGCAGCGCCTGCGCCTCGATCGGGTCGCCCAGCTTCGTGCCGGTGCCGTGCGCCTCGACGACCTGCACCTCGGACGGTGCGAGTCCGGCGTTGGCCAGCGCCTGCTGGATGACGCGCTGCTGCGACAGACCGTTCGGGGCGGTCAGCCCGTTGGAGGCGCCGTCCTGGTTGACGGCGCTGCCGCGTACGACGGCCAGCGCCCGGTGCCCGTTGCGCCGCGCGTCCGACAGACGCTCCAGCACGAGCATGCCGACGCCCTCCGCGATGCCGAAGCCGTCGGCCTCGGCGCCGAACGGCTTGCACCGGCCGTCGGCGGCCAGCCCGCGCTGCCGGCTGAACCCGGTGAACGAGAGGGTGGAGCCGAGGACGGTCGCGCCCGCGGCCAGCGCCAGCGAGCACTCGCCGGACCTCAGCGCCTGGGCCGCCAGGTGCACGGCGACCAGCGAGGAGGAGCAGGCCGTGTCGATGGTCAGGGCCGGCCCCTCAAGACCGAGCGAGTAGGAGATGCGGCCGGACAGCACGCTGGTGGAGATGCCCGCGATGAGGTGACCCTCCGCCTCCTCGGGGACGCGTTCGATGTCCCCGCCGTAGCCCTGGTACCCGGCGCCGACGAAGACGCCGGTACTGGAGCCGCGCAGGGTCGTCGGTTCGATCCCGGCCCGCTCCAGCGCCTCCCAGGAGGTCTCCAGCAGCAACCGCTGCTGCGGATCCATCGCCAGCGCCTCGCGCGGGCTGATCCCGAAGAACGCCGGGTCGAAGTCACCAGCGCCGTAGACGAAGCCACCCGCCCGCGAATACATCGTGCCGGGAGCGTCGGGGTCTGCGTCGAAGAGGCCGTCGAGGTCCCAGCCGCGGTCGCCGGGCAGTTCGGAGATGGCGTCGCCACCCTCGGCGAGCAGTCGCCACAGCTCTTCGGGGGTGCTCACACCGCCGGGGTAGCGGCAGCTCGCTGAGACGATGACGATCGGGTCGTCCCCGGCGGGCGCGACCGCGGCGACCGGGACGGCCGGAACCGGGGCGGTGCCCAGCAGTTCGGCGCGCACGTGGTCGGCGAGGGCCGTGGCGGAGGAGTAGTCGAAGACCACGGTGACCGGCAGCCGCAGCCCGGTCGCGGCGTTCAGCCGGCCGCGCAGTTCGACGGCGGTGAGCGAGTCGAAGCCCAGATCGCGGAACGCACGTCCCGGCTCGATCTCGTCGAGCGACTCATGGCCGAGGACGGCTGCGGCCTGGGTGCGGACGATGTCGGTCAGCACCTCGCGCCGCTCGGCCTCGGAGAGGCCACGCAGCCGGTCCAGCAGCGGGGAGGAGGAGCCCTCTTCCGAGCCGTCCGCCCCCGCGCTCTGCCCGGCCAGCGCCTGCCGCGCGTCTGTCAGGTCGGCGATCAGCGGGCTGGGCCGGGCGGAGGTGAACACCGGCGCGAACCGGTCCCAGTCGACCGCGGCCACCACGACAACCGTCTCGTCGTGGTCGAGGACCTGCTGGAAGCCGTCAATGGCGAGGGCGGGGCGCATGAACGGTATGCCCCGGCCGAGCAGTTGCTGCTCGGCGAGGTCGGCGGCCATGCCCTTGCCGTTCTGGGGCGCCCAGATGCCCCACACCACGGAGGTGGCGGACAGACCGCGGGCGCGCCGGTTCTCGGCGAGGCCGTCGAGGTAGGCGTTGGCGGCGGCGTACGCGCCGTGGTCGGCGCTGCCCCACACCGCGGAGATGGAGGAGAACAGCACGAAGGCGTCCACCTCCCCGATCAGTTCGTCCAGGTGCGCGGCACCGAGCACCTTCGCGTGAAGGGTGTCGCCGAACTCGGCGAGGTCGGTGTCCGGGAGCGGCACCAGCCGGCCCGCTCCCGCGGTGTGCATGACGGAGCGGATGCGGTCGCCCTTGGCCTCGATGTCAGCGATGAGGGCGGCCAGTTGGGCGCGGTCGGTGACGTCGCACGCGGCGGTGGTCACACGGGCGCCCAGCGATTCCAGCTCCGCGGTCAGTTCGGCCGCGCCGGGCGCCGCACCGCCCTGCCGGCTGGCCAGGACCAGGTGCTCGGCGCCGTTGCCGGCCAGCCAGGCGGCGATCTGCCCACCGACGGCGCCGGTGCCGCCGGTGATCAGTACGGTGCCGCGCGGGCGCCACGTCTCGGACACGGGTGCGGCCGGCAGCGGGGCACGGGCGAGCCTGCGCCCGAAAGCGCCGTCGGGCCGCAGGGCCACCTGGTCCTCGCCATGGGTACCGGCCAGCGCGGAGATCAGCGCGTTGGTGTCGAACCCGTCAGCCAGGTCGCAGAGTCCGCCCCAGCGCCGGGGGAACTCCAGCGCGGCGACCCGGCCGAGGCCCCAGACGAGATTCTGGGCGACGCCGGTCACCGGGTCGTCGTGGCCGGTCGAGACGGCGCCGCTGGTCAGGCACCACAGCGGGGCGTCGATGCCCGCGTCGCCGAGCGCCTGGACGAGGGAGAGTGTGACGGCCACGCCGACGGGCACGGCCGGGTGGTCCGGGTGCGGGCTCTCGTCCAGGCCGAGCAGTGAGACGACCCGGCCGACCGGCCTCGGCACCTCGGCGAGTCGTCGCGCCAGCGTCTGCCGGTCACTGTCGGCGCCGGTCAGCACGGTGCGCGTCACGGTGGCACCGGCAGCCTCAATCGCGCGGCAGACCGTGTCAGCGAGCGGATGGCCGGACTCCGGGACAAGGACCAGGCAGTGGCCCGCGAGGGTGGCGGGCTCCCCCGTGGGCAGCGCCTTCCACTCGACGCGGTACCGCCAGGAGTCGACGGTCGAGCGACTGTCCCGGCGATTGCGCCAGTCGGAGAGCGCGGGGAGCACCTCGCTGAGCGTGGCGTCCGGGTCGAGGCCCAGCAGTTCAGCGAGGCCGCCGTTCTCGACGGTGCTCCAGAAGCGCTCCTCCTCGGCCCCGGCCATGCCGACGGAGTCCTCCAGCCAGTACCACTTGTGCTGGAAGGGGTACGTGGGCAGGCCGCGGTGCGCGGGCGCGCCGCCGAGGACCGGTGCGAAGTCCACCGCCACACCGCGTGAGAACAACTCACCCGCCGAGATCAGGAAACGGCGCAGACCACCCTCGTCACGGCGCAACGTCCCCGTGACCACAGCATCCTCAGCGGTCTCCTCGATCGGCACCGTGAGAACCGGATGAGCACTGACCTCGACGAACGCACCGAACCCCGCCTCGACCAACCCCCGGACGGCGCTCTCGAACTCAACCGTCTGCCTCAGATTGCGATACCAGTACCCGGCATCCAACTCCGAACCGTCAACCCAGCCGACATCAACACTGGAGAAGAACGGGACCGTCGACTCACGCGGCGCCAAACCCTCAAGTACGGACAGGATCTCCTCACGGATCTCCTCCACCTGCGCCGAATGCGAGGCGTAATCAACCGGGATCCGCTTGGCCCGCTCCACCGAGCCCAACACCGCGTCCAGACCCGCAGGGTCACCCGACACCACCACCGACGACGGCCCGTTCACCGCAGCCACCGAGACACCAGCCGGCAGCAACTCCCGCACCCGCTCCACCGGCAGCGGCACAGACACCATGCCACCCCGACCCGCCAAAGCTGTGATCGCACGCGACCGCAGAGCCACCACCCGGGCGCCGTCCTCCAACGACAACGCACCCGACACCACAGCAGCGGCGATCTCACCCTGCGAGTGACCCACCACCGCATCAGGACGGACACCCACCGACTCCCACACCGCGGCCAGCGACACCATCACCGCCCACAACACCGGCTGAACCACATCCACCCGGCCGAACTCACCCGCCGCCACGACCTCGGACAACGACCAGTCCACAAACGGCGCCAACGCCGCCTCACACTCCGCCATCCGACCCGCGAACACCGGCGAGGACTCCAGCAACTCCACCGCCATCCCCGCCCACTGCGAACCCTGACCCGGGAACACAAACACCGTCCGGCCCACAGGACCAGCGGCCACCCCGACCGCCTGCTCACCAGAAACCAAAGCCGACAACCCCGCGGCGAATT
>NZ_JTHL01000001.1:874611-876613 GCF_000818195.1 Streptomyces sp. 150FB
ACTGACGCCGAAGGCCGACACGCCGGCCCGGCACGGCGCGCCCTCGTGGTCCCAGGCGCGGGCCTCGGTGAGCAGGCGTACGTTTCCGGCCGTCCAGTCGACGGCCGTGCTCGGGGCATCGACATGCAGCGTCTTGGGCAGCACGCCGTTCCGCATGGCCATCACCATCTTGATGACCCCGCCGACCCCGGCCGCCGCCGAGGTGTGGCCGATGTTGGACTTGAGCGAGCCCAGCCACAGCGGCCGGTCGCGGTGCTTGCCGTAGGTGGCCAGCAGCGCCTGGGCCTCGATCGGGTCGCCCAGAGAGGTACCCGTACCGTGCGCCTCCACCACGTCCACGTCTCCGACGGAGAGCTGGGCGTTGGCGAGGGCGTCCTTGATGACGCGCTGCTGGGAAGGGCCGTTGGGCGCCGAGAGCCCGTTGGAGGCACCGTCCTGGTTGATCGCGCTGCCCCGGATCACGGCGAGGACCTCATGGCCGTTGCGCCGCGCGTCGGAGAGCCGTTCGAGGACCAGGACGCCGGCACCCTCGGACCATCCGGTGCCGTCGGCCGCGTCGGCGAACGACTTGCACCGCCCGTCGGCGGCAAGCCCGCGCTGCCGGCTGAAGGCGACGAACGCGTCCTGCGTGGCCATCACGGTGATGCCGCCGGCCAGCGCCAGCGAGCATTCCCCGGTGCGCAGCGCCTGGACCGCCAGGTGGATGGCGACGAGCGAGGACGAACAGGCGGTGTCGATGCTGACGGCGGGGCCTTCGAGGCCGAGCACGTACGAGATGCGGCCGGACACGACGCTGTCATGGGTGCCGGTGTCCAGCAGTCCCTGGAGTTCGGGTACGTCCTTGGAGCGGAAGCCGTAGCCGTTGCCGATGGCTCCGACGAACACGCCCGTCCTGGTGTTGTGCAGGCTCTTCGGATCGAAGCCCCCACGTTCGAGCGCCGTCCAGGCGGCCTCCAGCAGCAGGCGCTGCTGCGGGTCCATCGCCAGCGCCTCGCGCGGACTGATCCCGAAGAAGCCGGCGTCGAACTGGCCCGCGTCGTGCAGGAACCCACCATTGCGGGTGTACGAGGTGCCGGTGCGCTCGGGGTCGGGGTCGTAGCGGCCGTCGAGGTCCCAGCCTCGGTTGGTGGGCCACTCGGTGATGGCGTCGGTGCCGTCGGCGACCAACCGCCACAGGTCCTCGGGCGACTCGACGCCGCCGGGGTAACGGCAGTCCATCGAGACGATGGCGATCGGCTCGTGCCGGGCGTCCAGGGCCTCGCGCAGAGCCGCCTTGGTCTGGCCGAGCTCCGCGGTGGCGCGCCTGAGGTAGTCGAGGAGTTTCTTGTCTTCTGTCATGGTCTGGGTGATCCCCTCAGGCGGTGCCGAAGTTGTTGTCGAGCAGGTCGAACAGTTCGTCGGCACTCGCCGAACTGAGTTCACCGGAATCGACCGGTGCGCTGCGCTGCTCCCAGCGACGCAGCAGGGTGTGGAGCCGGGTGCTGATCTCGTCAGCGACCGGCAACTGGGCCAAGGTGCGTTCCAGGCGGTCGAGTTCGGCCAGGACAGGAGCGACCTGGTCGGGTTCCGCGGTCAGCTCCCCGTGGAGGTGGTCGGCGAGGCCGGCCGGTGTGGGGTGGTCGAACACGACGGTCGGCGAGATGGCCAGCCCGGTGACGGCGCACATCCGGTTGCGGAACTGGACAGCCAGCAGCGAGTCGAAGCCCAGGTCGGCGAAGGCGGAGTCGGACCGGACGGTGCCGGGCACGTCGTGGCCGAGCACGGCTCCGACCTGTTCGGTGACCAGGTCGAGCAGGAGCCGCCGCTGGTCGGCCTCCGCCAGGGGGGCCAGCCGTCGCGCGAGGTCGTCGTCGCCGGACTCCCGGGCGGCCTCCGGGAGTTCGGCGAGCAGGTTGAGTTGCCGCGGGGTGGAGACGGCCGAGACGAGGTGCTCCCAGTCGACGTCGGCCACGATGAGCGCCGGCTCGTCCTGTTCAACCGCCTGCCGGACGGCCGCCATGAC
>NZ_JTHL01000001.1:876860-879691 GCF_000818195.1 Streptomyces sp. 150FB
CTCCCAGCCGCCGACGGCGACCGAGACCGCGCGTACGCCCCGGTCCCGCATGCGGGCGGTGGCTGCGGCCATGCCGGCGTAGCGGGCCGTGCCGACGGCCTGCCGGGCCGCGCCCCACACGCCGCTGAGCGGGTGGAGCAGGACATACGTGTCCATGGCCCCGGTGGGTTCGGGGAGGTCGGGAACGACGGGGAGGTCCGCCTCCGTGGCCGGGCCGGCCGGCGGTTCGGCCGGGACGACCTGGATCACGGTGCGTACGGTGTCCCCGACCGGGGTCGCGGGATCGGCCGCGGTGCTGACGTCGTCCGCACCGTGCCGCTCCAGCCAATCCGCCAGACCCGCGGCGAGCGGCCCTTCGGCGCCCAGTACCAGGACATGACCGGGATTCCAGCGGACCTCCGGCGGGGCGGGAGGCGTGGTGCGGACCAGGCGCCGGGCGTAGGTGCCGTCGGCGCGTACCCGCACCTGGCTCTCGGTGCCGGTGAGGACGGCGCGAAGGCGGCCGGTCACGGTGGCGTCAAGTTCGGCGGGCAGGTCGACCAGTCCTCCCCAGCGTTGCGGCTGCTCCAGGCCGATGACCTGCCCCAGGCCCCACAGGGCGGCCTGTTCCGGGTCCTGTTCGGCCTCGGTCGTCGCACACCACAGGGGTGCCTGGACGCCGGCGGCGTCCAGGTTCCGCACCAGCGCCGCGGTGTCGGCGGGCGGCAGCAGGGAAAGCACACCGACGACGGGTCCGTCGATTCCCTTGAGGTCAGGACCGGTGGACACGGCTCCGGTGAGAACGTCGGCGGCCGGGTGACCGTGGTCGGGCACGACGACCACCCAACCGTCGAGCGAGGCGACGGCGCCCGGTTCGGGCAGAGCACGCCATTCGGTGCGGTAGGTGAGGTCCGGTGCCTGGCGCGGCGCTCCCGACCGGCCGGGTGCGGCCAGCCAGAAGTGCTCGTGCTGGAAGGGGTAGGTCGGCAGGTCGACACGGCGTCCCGAGCCGAGGACGGCCGCCCAGTCGACGTCCGCGCCGGCCGTCCACGCCTCCGAGAGGGCGCCGTGCAGGCGCTGTCGGCCGCCGTGGTCGCGGAGGAGGGTACCGACGGTGGAGACCGGGGTACCGGCCGTGGCGGCCGTGCCCTCGATCGCGGAGACCAGTACCGGGTGCGGTCCGACCTCGATGAACAGGCCGTGTCCGGTGCGCAGCAGTGCTTCGGTGGCCGCGTGGAACGCGACCGGTTCGCGCAGGTTCCGGTACCAGTACTCGGCGTCCATGGTGGCGCCGTCGATGGGCTCGGCGTGCACGGTGGACAGCAGGGGAACGGTGCCGGGGCGGGGCCGCAGGTCGGCCAGGGTGGTGAGGAGTTCGTCGCGCAACTCCTCGACCTGGGCCGAGTGGGATGCGTAGTCGACCGGGATGCGCCGGGCGCGCAGTCCGCGGCTCTCGCAGTCGGTGACGAGGGCGTCCAGCGCGTCCGGGTCGCCGGATACGACGGTGGCACCGGGGCCGTTGGCGGCGGCGACGCCGATCCGGCCCGCGTGGGGCTCCAGGAGGCCGCGGACGGTCTCCAGGTCGGCGGCGACCGACACCATGCCGCCCTTGCCTGCCAGGGACCGCCGGATGACCTGGCTGCGCAGCGCGACGGCCTTGGCGCCGTCCTCCAGGGTCAGCGCCCCGGCGACGACGGCGGCGGCGATCTCGCCCTGGCTGTGGCCGACCACGGCGTCGGGTTCGACGCCGTACGCTCGCCACAGCTCGGCCAGCGAGACCATGACGGAGAAGAGGGCGGGCTGGACGACGTCGACCCGGCGCAGTGCCTCCTCGTCGGCGAGGACCTCGCGCAGTGTCCAGTCGACGTGCGGTGCCAGTGCCCGGGCACACATGTCCAGGTGGTCGGCGAACACCGGTTCCGCATCGGCCAGTTCCAGGGCCATGCCGGTCCACTGGGTGCCCTGGCCGGGGAAGACGAACACGGTGCGGCCGGCGCGTGCCTCGCCCGTCACGACGTCCGGCGCGGTGTCGGGAGCTGCCAGCCCGGACAGCAGCGCGGCGCGGTCGGCTCCGAGCACGGCCATCCGCCGTTCGAAGCGCGGTTTGGTGGTGGCGAGCGACCACGCCGCGTCGGCCGGGTCGGTGTCCGTGTCGCGCAGCAGCCGGTGGAGGCGTACGGCCTGGTCGCGCAGCGCGCCGGTGGTACGGGCGGACAGCAGCAGCGGGGCCGGGCCGGTGAGGGTGGTGGGGGCCTCCGGGACGTCGGCGGGCTCCGGCTGTTCGAGGATGACGTGGGCGTTGGTGCCGCTCATGCCGAACGAGGAGATGCCGGCCCGGCGCGGACCGTGCCAGGGCCTGGCCTCGGTGAGCAGCCGCACGTTCCCCGCCGACCAGTCGACCTTGGTGGTCGGCTCCTCGGCGTGCAGGGTCATGGGCAGCGTGCCGTGCCGCATCGCCATGACCATCTTGATGATCCCGGCGACGCCGGAGGCGGCCTGGGTGTGGCCGATGTTGGACTTGAGCGAGCCCAGCCAGAGTGGCTCCTGGCGATCCTGACCGTAGGTGGCCAGCAGTGCCTGGGCCTCGATCGGGTCACCGAGGGCGGTGCCCGTGCCGTGCGCCTCGACGGCCTGCACCTCGGACGGTTCCAGTCCCGCGTTCGCCAGCGCCTGGCGGATGACCCGCTGCTGGGCGAGTCCGTTGGGGGCGGTCAGTCCGTTCGACGAGCCGTCCTGGTTGATCGCGCTGCCGCGGACCACGGCCAGCACCGGGTGCCCGGCGCGGCGCGCGTCCGACAGCCGCTCGACGAGGATCACGCCCGCGCCCTCGGCCCAGCCGGTGCCGTCGGCGG
>NZ_JTHL01000001.1:880076-883875 GCF_000818195.1 Streptomyces sp. 150FB
CCGGTGCCGTCGGCGGCCTCGGCGAACGAGCGGCACCGGCCGTCGGGGGACAGCCCCCGCTGCCGGCTGAACTCGACGAAGACGTCCGGTGACGCCATCACAGCGGCGCCGCCGACCAGGGCGAAGGAGCACTCGCCCGATCGCAGGGACTGGCCGGCCAGGTGCAGTGCCACCAGCGAGGACGAGCAGGCCGTCTCCACGGTGACCGCCGGGCCCTCGGTGCCGAGCGTGTAGGCGATGCGCCCGGACGCCACGCTGGTCAGTGTGCCGCTCAGCAGGTGGCCCTCGACTCCGTCGGCGGAACCGCTGCCATAGCCCTGCGCCGCGACGCCCACGAAGACCCCGCCCTGGCTGCCGCGCAGCGACGTCGGGTCGATCCCGGCCCGCTCCAGCGCCTCCCAGGAGGTCTCCAGCAGCAACCGCTGCTGCGGATCCATCGCCAGCGCCTCGCGCGGGCTGATCCCGAAGAACGCCGGGTCGAAGTCACCCGCGTCCGAGAGGAAGCCGCCGCCCCTGGCGTAGAAGGTCCCCTCGTGGTCGGGGTCGGGGTGGTAGAGCCGCTCCAGGTCCCAGCCGCGGTCCGTGGGCAGCGCGCCGGTGGCGTCCCCACCGCCGGCGACGAGCCGCCACAGGTCCTCGGGCGACGACATGCCGCCGGGGAAGCGGCAGGCCATGGCCACGATGGCCAGCGGCTCGGCGCTGCCGGCACCGGTCGCCGCGGGCCGTACGCCGGTGCCGGTCTCCGCGCCCGTGTCCGTGCCGCCGAGTTCGGCGTACAGCCGGGCGGCGAGGTCCGCGACGGTGGGGTGGTCGAAGATCTCGGTCACGGGCAGCGGCAGCCCGGTGGCCTCGACCAGCCGGTTGCGCAGCTCGACGGCGGTCAGCGAGTCGAAGCCGAGGTCCTTGAAGGCACGGTCGACAGCGACGCCTTCGGCCGAGTCGTGTCCGAGGACGGCCGCGACGTGGTCACGGATCAGGTTCCGCACCGCGTCCTCCCGCCGGGCCTCCGGCAAGGCGGCGAGGTGCCCCGCGAGGCCGGTGGAGGGCCGGGGCGCCTCGTCCGTGACCGCGGCGAGTGCCGCGCGCACCTCGGGCAGGTCCTGGATCAGCGGCCGGGAGCGGGCCGCGGTGTAGGCGGGCGCGAACGTGTCCCAGCGGACATCGGCGACGGCGATCGCGGGTTCCGTGCCGGACGGCGCCGCGCCGAGTGCGGCGAGCGCCTCGGCGGGGGCCATCGCTGGCAGGCCGCGGCGGAGCAGTCGCTCCCGTGCCTCTTCGTCGGCCATGCCACCGCCCGCCCAGGGCCCCCAGGCGACGGAGGTGGCGGTGAGGCCACGGGCCCGGCGGCCGGCGGCCAGCGCGTCGAGGTAGGCGTTGGCAGCGGCGTACGCGCCCTGTCCCCCGCTTCCCCACACGCCCGCGATGGACGAGAACAGGACGAACGCGTCGAGCGGCGTGTCGCCGAGGAGTTCGTCCAGGTGACGGGCGCCCAGCACCTTCGCTGCCGCCGCCTCGTGGAGTGCGGCCACGTCGTCGCCGGCGAGCGGGCCGTGGCCGCCGAGGGTGCCCGCGGTGTGGAAGACGGCGGTGGGGTGGTGGGCGGCGAGCAGAGCGGCCACGGCGTCGCGGTCGGCGATGTCGCACGCCTCGACCGTCACGCGGGCCCCCAGCGCGGTGAGTTCGTCGCGTAGCGCCCCGACTCCGGGGGCGGCCGGGCCGCGGCGGCTGGTGAGCACCAGGTGCTCGGCGCCGTCGTCGGCGAGCCGACGGGCGAGGTGTCCGCCCAGTGCTCCCGTGCCGCCGGTGATCAGGACGGTGCGGTGGGGCGGGCGGACCGGCTCCGCGGGTGACGCGGCGCCATGTTCCAGACGGCGGCCGAGGACGCCGGCGGTTCGGATCGCGATCTGGTCCTCGTCGCCGCTGCCCGTGAGTACGCCGCGCAGACGGCCCAGGGCCTCCTCGTCGAGCGGGGCGGGCAGATCGACCAGGCCGCCCCAGAGCTCGGGCTGTTCCAGGCCGAGGACCTGGCCCAGGCCCCAGGTCTGCGCCTGGGCGGGACGCGTCTCGCCGTCGGCCGGGCCCACGGCGACCGCGCCCTGGGTGACCAGCCACAGCGGCGCGCCGAGCGCCGCGTCGGTCAATGCCTGGGCCGCAGTCAGGTTGGCCGCCAGTCCGGTGGGGACGGCCGGGTGGTGCGGGTGCGGGCGTTCGTCGAGGGCGAGCAGGGACAGGACGAGCGAGACCGGGGTCTGTACCGCCGCGTCCCGCAACCGGTCGGCGAGCGCGGCGCGGCCCTCGTCGCTCCCGACGGGGACGGTGACGAGGGTCGCACCGAGCCCGTCCAGCCATGTGGCGACAGGCTCGGCCCGGTCCTCGGTCTCCGGGACGAGGACCACCCAGCGGCCCTCCGGCCGGGCGGTGCCCGCGGTGGGCTCGGGCAGTGACTTCCAGCCGATGCGGTAGCGCCACTGGCCGGTCGCGGCCGGCCCGGCGCCGGTGGCGGCCGGGACGTGCGGCCAGAACCGCCGACGCTGGAACGGGTAGGTGGGCAGCGCGCGCGACCGGACTCCGACGCCGGCGAACAGCGCCCGCCAGTCGGGGCCGGCACCCCGCGTGTGCAGCCGGGCCACGGCGGTCATCAGGGTCCGCTCCTCGGGGCGGCCCTCACGGAGCAGCGCCAGCGCGGTGGTCCGCTCCTCGGGCAGGCAGTCGGGCACCATGCTCGACAGGACCCCGTCCGGGCCGAGTTCCACGAAGGTCGTCGCGCCAGCGGCGCGCAGGGCGGTCACCGCGTCGGCGAACCGCACGGTCACGCGCGCCTGCTGGGTCCAGTAGGCGGGCGAGCACGCCTCGGCGTCGGTGAGTTCGGCGCCGGTCGAAGTCGAGACGACGGGGATGCGCGGGGCTGCGTAGTCCAGGGTCTCGGCGATCCGCCGGTAGTCGGCGAGCATGCCGTCCAGGTGCGGCGAGTGGAAGGCGTGCGAGGTCCGCAGTCGTTTGGTCCTGCGGCCCCGGTCGCGCCAGTGCCGGGCGAGGGCGGTCACCGCGTCTTCGTCTCCGGAGACGACGACGGATCGGGGTCCGTTGACGGCGGCCACCGCGACCTGTCCGTCGAGGCCGGTGAGCGAGAGGACGACCTCGTCCTCGGACGCCTCGACGGCGAACATCGCGCCGTCGCCCCGCTGCGCCTGCATCAGCCGCCCGCGGGCGGTGACCAGGACGGCGGCGTCGGCCAGCGAGAGAACACCGGCCGCGTGCGCGGCGGCCAGTTCACCGACGGAGTGGCCCGCGAGGTGATGCGGGTCGATTCCCCAGTGGCGCAGCAGCCGGAAGAGGGCGACTTCGAGCGCGAAGAGCGCGGGCTGGGCGTACTCGGTGCGCTCCAGCGCCTCGGCATCCTCGGCGATCACCTGGCGCAGCGGGCGGTCGAGGTACCGATCGAGCTCCGCGCAGATCTCGTCGTAGGCGGCGGCGAACGCCGGGACGCGGGCGCGCAGTTCCAGTCCCATGCCGGGGCGCTGGCTGCCCTGGCCTGTGAACAGGAATGCCACCGTGCCCGCGGCGCTGTCCTCGACGGTGGCCCGGACGAGGCTCGCCGACGGCCTGCCGTCGGCGAGCGCGGCCAACCCCTGGAGCAGGGCGTCGCGGTCCTCGGCGAGCACCACGGCACGGTCGGGCAGGGCCGCCCGCGTGGTGCCCAGCGCGTACGCCAGGTCCCTGAGCCGGACGCCGTCGGCACCGGACGCGCCGCCGTCGGAGGCTTCGGTGCCGGCTTCGGCTTCCGTGCCGGCTTCGGCTT
>NZ_JTHL01000001.1:884273-886100 GCF_000818195.1 Streptomyces sp. 150FB
CCGGCTTCGGCTTCGGCTTCGGCTTCGGCCTCGGCTTCGGCTTCGGCTTCGGCTTCGGCTTCGGCTTCGGCTTCCAGGAGTGCCCGCAGGCCGCGGGCCTGTTCGCGCAGGGCCGGGTCGCCCTTCGCGGACAGCGGGAACGCGAGGACGCCCGTGGTTCCGGCGCGCCGCTCCGGTGCCGGAGCCTCCTCGGCGGCCCTCTCGGGGGCCTGTTCCAGGATCGCGTGGGCGTTGGTGCCGCTGATGCCGAACGCCGACACGCCGAACCGCCTCGGGGCATTGGGGCGCGGGTGCCAGGGCAGCGCCTCGCCCAGCAGCCGGACGGTCCCCGCGGTCCAGTCCACGTGGCGCGAGGGAGCGTTCATGTGCAGGGAGCGGGGCAGGACGCCGTGGTGCATCGCCATGATCATCTTGATGATCCCGGCGACTCCGGCAGCCGCCTGCGTGTGCCCGATGTTGGACTTCACCGAGCCCAGCAACAGTGGACGGTCAGCCTCGCGACCCTGGCCGTAGGTGGCGATCAGCGCCTGCGCCTCGATGGGGTCCCCGAGCTTCGTGCCGGTGCCGTGGCCCTCCACGGCGTCCACCTCGGCGGGCCGCAGCCCCGCGTTCGCCAGGGCCTCGGTGATGACGCGCTGCTGCGAGGGGCCGTTGGGGGCGGACAGTCCGTTGGAGGCACCGTCCTGGTTGACCGCACTGCCGCGCACCACGGCCAGCACCTGATGCCCGTTGCGGCGGGCGTCCGAGAGCCGCTCCAGCAGGAGCAGGCCGGCGCCCTCGCCCCAGCCTGTGCCGTCGGCCGCGTCGGCGAACGGCTTGGCGCGGCCGTCGGGGGCGAGACCCCGCTGCCGGCTGAACGACACGAACTGGTTCGGGGTGGCCATCACCGTGACGCCACCCGCGAGGGCCATGTCGCACTCGCCCTGGCGCAGCGACTGGCAGGCCAGGTGGAGCGCGACGAGAGCGGACGAGCAGGCGGTGTCGACCGTGACCGCGGGGCCTTCGAGGCCGAAGGTGTAGGAGATCCGGCCCGAGACAACGCTCGCCGCGGCGCCTGTGCTGCCGTAGCCCTCACTGCCGGCACTCTCCTGCCGCGAGGCGGCGGCCAGGAGCGCCAGGTAGTCCTGCCCGTTGGTGCCGGCGAAGACCGCTGTGCGGCTGCCGCGCAGCGTGGCGGGGTCGATGCCCGCGCGCTCGAACAGCTCCCAGGAGGTCTCCAGCAGCACGCGCTGCTGCGGGTCCATCGCCAGAGCCTCGCGGGGCGATATGCCGAAGAAGTCCGCGTCGAACTCCGCGGCGTCGTGCAGGAAGCCGCCCTCACGCGCGTAACTGGTCCCGGGCCGTGCGGGGTCGGGGTCGTACAGCCCGTCCAGGTCCCAGCCGCGGTCCCCGGGGAAGGCGCCCATCGCGTCGACGTCCGTGCTGACCAGCCGCCACAGGTCCTCGGGGCCGCGTACGCCGCCGGGGAGGCGGCAGCTCATGGCGACGACGGCGATCGGGTCGTCGTCGGCGGGAGCGGGGCGGCCGGCGGGAGCCGGGGCGGTGGTGACGCCCTGGCCGCCGGGCAGTTCGGCCCGCAGATAGCGGACGAGCGCGGCGGGCGTCGGGTGGTCGTAGACCACGGTCGCCGGGAGGCGCAGCCCGGTGGCGGCGTTGAGGCGGTTGCGGATCTCCACGCCGGTCAGCGAGTCGAATCCGAGGTCCTTGAAGGTGCGGTCCGCTGCGATCGCCTCGGTGCCGACATGACCGAGTACAGCGGACACGTGAGCGCGGACGAGAGTGAGGAGGATCCGGCCGCGCTCCTCCTCGCCGCCGCCCGCGAGCCGG
>NZ_JTHL01000001.1:888119-906345 GCF_000818195.1 Streptomyces sp. 150FB
CGGCGGCACGGCCGGGGCCGGTGCGCTCGTCCAGCGCGAGCAGCGAGAGCACACCCGCTACGGGGCTGCCGTCCGCGACGGCCCGCAGCCGGCCGGCCAGCGCGGTCCGGTCCTCGCCGGCCGGAACGGGGACCGTGTGGACCTCCGCGCCGTGCCCGCTCACCGCCGCGGTGACGGAGGCGGTGTACGCGTTCTCGACTTCTTCGGGCACCACCACGAGCCAGCGGCCCGACAGAGTGGCGCCGGCCGGGTCCTCCCCGGCGTCGGGCCGGGCCGTCCAGGTGACGCGGTAGCGCCAGTCGTCCGGCTCCCCGCGCTCGGGAGTGGTGCGGCGCGTGGTGTCGAGCCAGTACCTGCCGCGTTCGAAGGGGTACGTGGGCAGGTCCACCCGGCGGGCGCCGGTTCCCGCGTACGCCGCGGCCCAGTCCACGGACGCACCGTGGGCATACGCCTCGGCCAGCGAGGCGAGGAAGCGCTCGGCGCCGCCGTCCCCGCGCCGCAGGGTGCCGATCACCGCGGCGCGGCGGTCCGGGTCGCTGTCGAGCGACTCGGAGATCCCCTGGGCGAGTACCGGGTGCGGGCTGATCTCGATGAAAAGCGCGGGCCCACGGGTCAGCACGTCCTCGACGACCGGACCGAACCGAACGGTGCCGCGCAGGTTCTGATACCAGTACTCGGCGTCCAGTTCACTGCCGTCGAGCACGCTCCCGGTGACCGTCGAGTGGAAAGGCACCGCGGCCCGGCGGGGTGTGATGCCGGTCAGCGCGGTGACGACCTCGTCGCGGATCTCCTCGACGTGCGGGGAATGGGAGGCGTAGTCGACCGGCACGCGCCGGGCGCGGATCCCGTCGTCCTCGCACGCGGCGATCAGTTCTGCCAGGGCCTGCGCGTCGCCGGAGACGACGACCGAGCCGGGGCCGTTGACCGCGGCGACCGCCAGCCGGTCGTCCCACCGCGCGAGCCGCCGCCGGGCCTCGTCCTCCGGCACGGCGACCGACACCATGCCGCCGCGGCCCGACAGCGCGCGCAGCGCCTGGCTGCGCAGGGCGACGACGCGCGCAGCGTCGTCGAGGGTCAGGGCCCCGGCGACGCACGCCGCCGCGATCTCGCCCTGGGAATGTCCAACGACGGCCGACGGCTCGACGCCCCGCGAGCGCCACAGGGCCGCCAGCGACACCATGACGGCGAACAGCGCGGGCTGCACGATGTCCACCCGCTCCAGCCCGGGCGCCCCGGGCTCGGCGAGAACCTCGGACAGAGACCAGTCGACGTACGGCGCCAACGCGTCCTCGCAGGCCCGCAGCCGGTCGGCGAAGACGGGCGAGACCGCGGCGAGTTCGAGCGCCATGCCCACCCACTGGGAACCCTGGCCGGGGAAGACGAAGACCGTCCTGGCACCGGGCGGAGCGGTGCCCCGGACGACGCCGGGCAGGGGCAGTCCGTCACCGGGCTCGGCTTCGGCGAGCGCGCGCAGCGCGTCCGCACCGCCGAGGAGGACCGCCCGGTGCTCGAAGCCTGTCCGCGAGGTCGCCAGCGAGTAGCCGACGTCCACCGGGCTCAGGCCCTCGCCGGGCGCTGCCGCGAGATGTTCGGCCAGTTGGGCGGCCTGCCGGCGCAGCGCGTCGGCGCCGCGTGCCGACAGGATCCAGGGCCGCGCCGCGATGTGCGGCAGCGGCGTCCCGGCGGGCGAGGGCTCGTCGGTAGGGGCCTCTTCGAGGACGACGTGGGCGTTGGTGCCGCTGATGCCGAACGAGGAGACGCCCGCCCGGCGCGGCCGGTGGGCGGCCGGCCACGGGGTCGGTTCGGTGAGGACCCGTACGGCGCCCGCCGCCCAGTCCACCCGGGACGACGGCGTCCCCACGTGCAGGGTCCTGGGCAGCACGCCGTGCCGCATCGCCAGCACCATCTTCATGATCCCGGCGATCCCCGCAGCGGCCTGGGTGTGGCCGATGTTCGACTTGAGCGATCCCAGCCACAACGGCTCGGCCCGGTCCTGCCCGTAGGCGGCCAGCACCGCCCCGGCCTCGATCGGGTCGCCGAGCTTCGTACCGGTGCCGTGCGCCTCCACCACGTCCACGTCGGCCGCGGTCAGCCGCGCGCTCGCCAGGGCGTCCCGGATGACGTTCTCCTGCGACGGGCCGTGCGGTGCGCTCAGTCCGTTCGAGGCGCCGTCCTGGTTGACCGCGGAGCCGCGCAGCAGGGCGAGTACGGGGTGGCCGTTGCGCCGTGCGTCGGAGAGCCGCTCCAGCAGCAGGACCCCGACGCCTTCGCTCCAGCCGGTGCCGTCCGCGTCGTCGCTGAAGGAGCGGCAGCGGCCGTCGCGGGCGAGCCCTCCCTGCCGGCTGAATTCCATGAACATGCCGGGTCCCGACATCACCGTGGCACCGGCGGCCAGCGCCAGGGAGCACTCGCCGGAACGCAGCGACCTGGCCGCCATGTGCAGGGCCACCAGCGAGGAGGAGCAGGCCGTGTCGACGGTGACGGCCGGTCCGTTCAGGCCGAAGGTGTACGAGATCCGGCCCGAGGCGACGCTGGCGTAACCGCCGACCAGGCCGTACCCCTCGGCCTCGACCGGGAGCTCGTGCAGCCGGGGCAGGTAGTCCTGGCCCATCGTGCCGACGAACACGCCGGTGCGGCTGCCGCGCAGCGCGCCGGGGACGATCCCGGCGCCCTCGAACGCCTCCCAGCTCGTCTCCAGCAACAGCCGCTGCTGGGGGTCCATCGCCAGCGCCTCGCGCGGCGAGATACCGAAGAAGTCGGCGTCGAACTCGCCGGCCCCGGCCAGGAAGCCGCCGAACCCGGTGTGCGAGGTGCTGTCCGCACCCCGGGCGAGCAGCGCGTCGAGGTCCCATCCCCGGTCCTCCGGCAGTGGCCCGATGGCGTCGGTGCCGGATTCCACGAGCCGCCAGAGGTCGCCGGGCGAACGTACTCCCCCTGGCAGCCGGCAGCTCATGGCGACGATCGCCACCGGGTCGTCCAGGGGTTCCGCGACGTGTCGTACGGCGGCGGCCCCTTCAGCCGGCGACTCGGGCTCGGTGCCGGGCCCGGTCCCCTCGCCGGCGACCAGGGCGCGGTGCAGGAACTCCGCGACGGCGTCGACGGTGGGGTGGTTGTAGATCAGAGCGGCGGGCATCTTCACGCCGGTCGCGGCGCTCAGCCTGCTGCGCAGTTCCATGGCCGAGACCGAGTCGAAGCCGAGTTCCCTGAAGGCCAGCCGGGCGTCGATGTCGCCCGCGCCGCCGTGTCCGAGGACGGTCGCGGCGTGCGTGCCGACCAGGTCGGTGAGCTCGGGGAGACTCGTGCCGACGGCGGCCGGGACGGCCGCGGCGGCCTCGGTGAACCGGTCGAACCAGTACGACCGGCGCTGGAACGGGTAGGTCGGCAGGTCCACGCGGGTGGCGCCGGTGAACAGCGCGGTCCAGTCCACCTCGACGCCCCGCACGAACAGTTCGGCCGCTGAGCGCGTCATCCGGTCCCAGCCGCCGTCGCCCCTGCGCAGCGTGCCTGAGGCGACAACCTGTCCGGCGGTCTCCTCAACCGCCATGGTCAGCACGGGGTGGGCACTGACCTCGACGAAAACGTCGAAGCCCTCGGCGACCAAGCCCCTCACGGCGCCCTCGAACCGCACCGGTCTGCGGAGATTCCGGTACCAGTAACCCGCGTCCAGGGCTGAGCCGTCCACCCAGTCGACGTCGACGGTGGAGTACAGCGGCACGGTGCCGTCGGCCGGCGAGACCTCACGCAGCGCGTGCAGGACCTGGTCCTGGATCTCCTCCACCTGCACGGAGTGGGAGGCGTACTCGATGGGCACCCGGCGGGTACGGATGTCGAGCGCCTCCAGCCGGGCCAAGGCCTGCGGATCTCCGGCGACGACCACCGACGAGGGGCCGTTGACCGCGGCGATCGACAGGTCCGGGCCCAGAAGGTCCTGGATCTCCTCGGCCGACAGCGCCACCGAGGTCAGCCCGCCACGTCCGGCCAGCGTGCGCAGCGCGAGGCCGCGCAGGGCGACGACCCGGGCGCCGTCCTCCAGCGACAGGGCCCCGGCCACCACGGCCGCGGCCACCTCGCCCTGCGAGTGCCCGAGGACCGCGTCGGGCAACACGCCCAGGGACCGCCACACCTCGGCGAGGGAGACCATGACCGCCCACAGGGCCGGCTGAACGATCTCGGTGCGCTCCAGCGCCACCGCGTCGCCGAGCACGTCGGTGAGCCGCCAGTCCACGAACGCGGACAGGGCCTGTTCGCACTCGGCCATCCGGGCGGCGAACACCGGTGAGGAGTCGAGGAGTTCGCGGGCCATGCCGACCCACTGCGCCCCCTGGCCAGGGAAGACGAACACGGTTTTACCAACCGGGGCCGCCGTGCCGGTGACCGCGCCGTCGGCCGTGCCGCCCGCCGCGATGACCGGCAGCGCGTCGGCGTTCAGGGCGACGGCCCGGTGGTCGAAGAGGGTCCGGGACGACAGCAGGGACCAGCCGATGTCCGCCGAGGCCGACTCGGGGTGGCCGGCGGTCCAGTCGTGGAGCTGCCCGGCCTGCGCGCGCAGCGCCGCGGGGGTCCGCCCGGACAGCACGAGGGGCGGGGCGCCTGGGCCTGCGGGGCGCCTGGGGGACTCTTCGACACCTGTGGCGTCGGGTTCGTACGCGCCGACCACCACGTGGCAGTTGCTGCCGCCCATGCCGAACGAGCTGACGCCGGCGAGCCGCTGGCCCTCGGGCCAGGGGCCTCGCTCGGTCTGGACCCGCAGGTTGAGTTCGTCGAGCGGGATCCCGGGCGGGGGTGCCTGGAAGTTGAGACTGGCGGGGAGTTCGCCGTGCCGCACGGACAGCACGGTCTTCAGCAGGCCGACGATCCCGGCGGCGCTCTCCAGGTGGCCCACGTTGGTCTTGGCCGAGCCGACGAGCAGCGGCGAACCGGCGGGCCGGGAGGCGCCGATGGACGCTCCCAGGGCTGCCGCCTCGACGGGGTCCCCCACCTTCGTTCCGGTGCCGTGGAGTTCGACGTAGGCGATGTCGGCGGAGCTGACGCCGGCGGCCCGCTGAGCGAGCGTCACGACCTCGCGCTGGGCGCGGGCGTCGGGCACGGTGAGGTCGCTGCCGCCGCCGTCGTGGTTGACCGCGCTACCGAGGAGGACACCGTGGACGGTGTCCCCGTCTGCGAGTGCTCGCTCCAGCGTCTTGAGCATGACCAGGCCGCCGCCCTCGCCGCGTACGTAGCCGTTGGCCCGCGCGTCGAAGGTGTGGCAGCGGCCGTCCGGGGAGAGGGCTCCGACGCCGGCGGCGACCAGTGCGCTGTCGAGAGCCAGGTTCAGGTTGACGCCGCCGGCGAGCGCGGCGGTCGACTCGCCGCCGCGGAGGCTCTGGCAGGCCAGGTGCACGGCGACCAGCGACGACGACTGGCCCGTGTCGACGAGTTGGCTCGGCCCGTGGACGCCGAGGGTGTGGGAGAGCCGGTTGGGGATGATGGCCCGCTGCGCGCCGACCGAGGTGTGGTGGGTGATCTCGGTGGGAGCCGCCTGTCTGCGCAGCGTGGCGTAGTCGTCCCAGCCCGCGCCGACGAAGACGCCCGTGCGGGTCCCGGCGAGTGAGGCGGGCGTCGCGCCCGCGTGCTCGACGGCCTCCCAGCCCAGTTCCAGGATCAGCCGCTGCTGGGGGTCCATGGCGGCGGCCTCGCGGGGCGAGACGCCGAAGAACGCGGCGTCGAACGCGTCGGGGTGCTCGATGAAGCCGCCCCACCGCGCGCTGGCGGCGTACGGGGTGCCCGCGGCGTCGAGTTGTTCGGCCGTCCAACGATCCACGGGCGCCTCGGAGATGGCGTCGCGCCCGTCGACCAGCATCTGCCAGAAGGCATCCGGGCCGGGCGCGGTCGGCAACCGGCAGGAGTAACCGATAACCGCGATGGCAGCCTGCGACGCGACCGTGGGGATCAACTCTGCTCCTCAACGTGCTGCGGGACCCGTGACACAGGTGTCACGGGGAAAAACGTCGGCCGAAGCGGCCCCGAGTGGGGCGCCGACCGGTCAACGGGCATGCCACGACCGGCCGTCAGCAGTCCTCCCGGCTTCCCGCCGAACACTTCGTCCTCAATTTTCGGGGGCGCGCATATCGCCCGTGTATCGCGATGATCACGCCGGGCGGCCGCCGCCCCCGGACGGGTACGTCCTGAAGGACCCGCCGCGCGGCGTTCGCACGAGGCAGAGCGTGCGACGACCGGCAGGGACGGAAGGAGAGGGCGGCGCGGTCCCGAAGGGCCCGCCGCCCCGCCCTCCGGCTCTCCCGAATGTCCGTCCGGAGGGATTCGGACCCGTTCAGAGGGGCATCGGGGCCTTCCGCTCGTCCAGTTCGACGGCGTCCAGCTTCACCGTGTCCGGGAGAGCACGCCGTTGTGGCACCAGGTGAAGACGCTGGACACCCTCGGCCTCCGCCTCGCCCAGCGCGGCCCGGCAGTCGCAGGCGCGGTCGTCGAAGCCGGCGAACCGGTAGGCGATCTCCATCATGCGGTTGCGGTCGGTGGCCCTGAAGTCGGCCAGCAGGTGCACGCCGGCCTGAGCCGCCTGGTCCGTAAGCCAGTTGAGGATGGCCGCCCCGGCGCCGAAGGACACCACACGGCACGAGGTGGCCAGCAGCTTCAGGTGCCACGCCTCAGGCTTCCGGTGCAGCAGTACCAGGCCCACCGCGCCGTGCGGCCCGAACCGGTCGCCCATGGTGATCACCAGCACCTCGTGCTCGGGATCGGCCATCAGCCGAAGGAGCGCGGTGTCGTCGTAGTGCACTCCGGTGGCGTTCATCTGACTGGTGCGCAGGGTCAGTTCCTCGACCCGGGTGAGCTCTTCCCCGGTGGCCCTGTTGATCGTCATCCACAGTTCGAGCGAGCGCAGGAACTCCTCGTCCGGACCCTTGTGCTCCTCGCGCTCGGCGTCCCGCCGGAAGCCTGCCTGGTACATCTCACGGCGCCGCCGGGAGTCGACCGTGCTGACCGCCGGGCTGAACTCGGGGAGCTCCAGCAGAGTGCCGAGCTGGTGGGGCTCGTAGCAGCGGACCTCGGGCAGGTGGAAGACCACCTCGGCGCGCTCGGCCGGCGAGTCGTCGATGAACGCGATCGCGCCGTGGGCGAAGTTGAGCCGGTCGGCGATCGCCCGCACGGAGTCGGACTTGGGCCCCCATCCGATATGCGGCAGGACGAAGTACTCGGCCAGGCCGAGCTGCTCCAGCCGCTCCCACGCGGGTCCGTGGTCGTTCTTGCTGGACACCGCCTGGAGGATGCCGCGCCGGTCGAGTTCGGCGACCACGCGTCGGACCTCCTCGGCGAGCAGTACCTCGCCGTCCTCCAGGAGGGTGCCCTGCCACAGGGTGTTGTCCAGGTCCCAGACGAGGCATTTCACCATCGTCGGCTGCTCGGTCATGCGCGGTCTCCTCTACGAGTGCGACAGCACGTGCTCGGCCAGCAGCACCTGGCACAACTCGTTACTGCCCTCGATGATCTCCATCAACTTGGCGTCCCGGTAGGCGCGGGCGACCGGATGACTGTTGTCCGCGCCGGCCGAGGCCAGGACCTGGACCGCGGATGCGGCCCCCTTGGCCGCCTGCACAGCGCTGACGTGCTTGGCCAGGACAGTGGCCGTGACCACGTCCGGCTCGCCGTCGTCCCAGCGCCTGCTGGCGTGTTCGCAGGCCCGGGTGGCGATCTGCTCGGAGACCAGCAGTTCGGCGAGGTGCCGGCCCACCAACTGGTGCTCCCCCAGCGGCTTCCCGAACTGGCTGCGGGAGCGCGCGTGCGCGCCGGCCTCCGACAGACAGCCCCGGAGGATGCCGACGCAGCCCCAGCCCACCGACATCCGGCCGTAGGCCAGGACCACGGTCACCAGGAGCGACAGCGGCATGCTGACACCGCCCAGCATCTGGCCGGCGGGTACTCGGACCGACTCCAGCCGGATGTTGGCGTGTCCGGCGGCCCGGCAGCCCAGCGGGTCGGGGATCCGCTCGACGGTCACCCCAGGGGCGTCGGCGGGCACCACGACTGCCGCGCCACCCTCGCCCCAGCGGCCGAAGATCACCAGGTGGTCGGCATAGTGGGCGGCGGTGATCCACACCTTGGAGCCGTCGATGACCACGTCGTCGCCGTCGGGACGGATCACCGTACTCATCGCGGAGACGTCGCTGCCCGCTTCGGCCTCGCTGAAGCCGACCGCGGCCAGTTCGCCGTTCACCAGCGGTGCCAGCAGCCGGGCCCGCTGTTCGGCGTCGCCCAGCCGCTGGATCGCCCAGGCGGCCATGCCCTGCGAGGTCATCACGCTGCGCAGCGAGCTGCACAGACTGCCGACGTGAGCGGTGAACTCACCGTTCGCGGCGCTGCTCAGCCCCAGCCCGCCGTGCTCCTGGGCGACCATGGCGCAGAGCCGGCCGTCGGCGGACATCTTCCGCAGCAGCTCGACGGGGATGAGCCCGGTGCGGTCCCAGTGGTCCGCCTGGTCACCGACGAGCTCGGTGACCTCGGCGGCGATCCCGTCATTCACCGGCCGTCCCGCGCAGCCGAGTGACGAGCTCGACCATGGAGGTGACGGTACGGAAGTTCTCCAGGCGCATGTCCGGTCCGCTGATGGAGATCTCGAAGGTCTTCTCCAGGAAGACCACGAGCTCCATGGCGAACAGTGAGGAGAGCCCTCCCGCTCTGAAGATGTCGGCGCCGAGGTCCCAGCTTGTCTTCGTCTTGGCCTCCACGAAAGCCAGGATGGACGCCTCGACGTCCGTAGGCCGGTCGGTGGGGACGCTCATCGCGTGCTCTCCTCGTACTCGTAGAAACCACGTCCGGACTTCCGTCCGTGGTGGCCGTCGGCGACTTTCGCCAAAAGCAGGTCACAGGGGCGGCACCCCTCGTCGCCGGTGCGCTTGAGCAGCACCCACAGGGAGTCGACGAGGTTGTCGATACCGATCAGGTCCGCGGTTCGCAGCGGACCGGTCGGGTGACCCAGGCAGCCCTGCATCAGGGCGTCGATGTCCTCGACGGACGCCGTGCCCTCCTGCGCCACCCGGGCCGCGTCGTTGATCATCGGGTGCAGCAGCCGGCTCGTCACGAAGCCGGGCGCGTCCCGGACCACGACCGGCTTGCGGCCGACCTCACCGAGCAGCCCGCGCACGGCGTCCAGGGTGGCACGGCCGGTGCGCACACCCTGGATCACCTCGGTGGTGCCGATCAGGGCCGGCGGGTTCATGAAGTGGGTACCGATCAGGTCTTCCGGGCGGTCGACGGCGTCGGCCAGCTCGTCGATCGGGATCGAGGAGGTGTTGGAGACCAGCGGGGTCCCGGGCGCCACCAGCGCGGACACCTCGGCCAGGGTCTTGTTCTTGAGGGCGGCGTCCTCGGTGATCGCCTCGATCACCAGCCGGGCGCCGCGCACCGCGGACAGGTCGCTGTACGGGGTCACCTCACCCTGCGGACGGTCGGGGGGCAGCGCGCCCATCATCTGGGCCATGCGCAGTTCCTGCCGGATACGGCCGGGAGCCTGGGCCAGTTTGTCCGGGTCGGTGTCCACCAGCCGGACCCGCAGGCCGTGCCCGGCCAGCAGCGTGGTGATGCCCACGCCCATCACCCCGGCGCCGAGAACCGCAATCGGCTCGGTCGTCATCGTTGTCGTTCCTGCTTCCTGTCTCGTCACGAGAGAACCAGTATCCGAACCTCGCGTAGCGCCTCGATATCGCTGTCGTCCCGGTCACCGCCCAGAGCCGGGCAGAGTGTTCACGGATGTCGCGGCGCGTCGTCGGCTCGTACGCCGATGGCGGCGCGGACGGTCAAACGGGGCGCTTACGGGCAAGGGTGATGCCGTCGGCCATGGGGAGCAGCGAGATGTCCACCCGCTCGTCCTTGTACAGAAACGCGTTGAATTCGCGGATCGCCACCGTGTCGGCGTCCTGTGCCGTGGGATCGACGACCCGCCCGAAGAAGAGTGTGTTGTCGACGACGACAAGTCCGCCGGGCCGCAGGATCTCCAGCGACTTCTCGTAGTAGCGAAGGTAGTTGGTCTTGTCCGCGTCGATGAACACCAAGTCGAAGTGGTCCGGCCCGTGTTCCTCCCGCAGCCCGGCGAGTGAGTCCGACGCGTCGCCGATCCTGAGGTCGATCACGTCCTCGACCTCGGCCCTGCGCCAGTAGTCGGCACCGATCGCGGGCCACCGTTCGGTGATGTCCAGGGTGGTCAGGCGCCCGCCGGGGGGCAGCGCGGACGCCATGCACAGGGTGCTGTAGCCGGTGAAGGTGCCGATCTCCAGGACGTTGACGGCGCCGGTGAGTCGGACGAGCAGCGCGAGTAGCTGCCCCTCCTCGGCGGACACCTGGAGCGCGGAGCCGGCGGGCAGTTCGGCGGTGAACGTACGGAGGTCCGTCAGCACGGACGCCTCCCGCAGCGACACCTCGCGGACGTAGCGGTGCAAGGTGTCGGAGACCGCCATCTGTTCAGCCATCGAGTGTTCCCATCAGCATGTGTCGCGTGCGAAGACGGCAGAGGTCACCGGAGGACCCGTAACCCGCCGGCCCTCCGCGGACAAGGCCGCTGCGGGCGCGCGAAAACCCCGCGCACCGCAGCATCGAACACGCGGATAGCGGATCCATATCGCGGCTCGTGCCCCCTGCGCCCGCATCGGGCACGCCCCCCGGCAGCCGGGCCCTTCGGGTCGGGCTCCGTCGAGAAGGCATCGCGTGGTGTACGCGGGCATCGGCCGGCGGCGGCGCCCGGTCGCCGCCACACGGCCGGTCCGTGCCCGCGGGTGCCCGTCCTCGTTACGTGCGCCTGACGGCCCACCAGGTGGTCCTTCACCTCCTGGAAC
Organism: Streptomyces sp. 150FB; assembly: GCF_000818195.1. GTDB lineage: Bacteria > Actinomycetota > Actinomycetes > Streptomycetales > Streptomycetaceae > Streptomyces. Next base: position 898,940 of record NZ_JTHL01000001.1, read on the forward strand.
GCCCTGGCATACGAACCGGCGGCGGGGGCGGGGCGGCGGGGACGCAATCAGCGGAGACGGGGGCCCACGTCACGTCCCGCATCGGCACGGTCCTGGACGCGTAACGGTGCCGGCACCGGAACTGACCACTGTTATGAAGTCATGGAGCATCTTGGCGGATACGGGTGCCTGAACCCGTTGTTGACACTGCACTCACCAGGCGGCCGAAGGGCGACAGGCGCCGGTAACGCAGGTGTCCGCATCTCTCGGGAGAAGGCTCTGACGAGTTCGTCGACGACGTACTTGCCGGGGCCGGGCGAATTCAGCAGCCCCATACCCACGAGCTCGTCCAGGATCAGCTCCGTGTCTTCCAGCGGGCAGTCGAGTTCGGCTGCGAGTCTGGCGGTATGGATCCGGGGTGTGGACTCGCTGGCCACCACGCGCAGCACCGTGTCCATGGCGGGCGCGTCACAGGAGTAATGCCTCCGGGCCGTCGCGTAACTCGCCTTCAGCGCGTCCCTCACGGAGCGTTCGCCATCCTGCAGCTCGTTCAGAAGCCGTCCCTCACTGCTCAGCCGCATTGCCATGTCAGTGAGTGACCAGCCGTCCCGATCCATCAAACGCGCCGCCGCGATACGCAGGGCCAACGGGAGCCCGGCGCAGACGGAAGTGATCCGCCGCGCGGCGTCCGGCTCGGCGTCAACCCGTTCCCTCCCCAGGAGGGTGCCGAGCATGTCGAGGGACGTCTCCTGATCGAGTCTCTTCAACCGTATTATCCGTGCCGAGTCCAGGCCTGCGAACCGGCCCCGGCCGACCACAATGGCTCTGCTGGCACCACTTCCTGGCAGTAGATGACGTACCTGAGTCGTATCGGTCACGCCATCGAGCACGACAAGCACCTTGCGATCGGCTAGCAATGTGCGGTAGAGACCAATCCGCCGGGCCTGGTCGTCGGGAACCTCGTCGCCTGGCGTGCCGAGGTCCATGAGGAAGCGGGTGAGTATGTCGGGCGCGCTACTCAGTGATCTTCCTTGGGACGTGGACTCGGGCGCCTCATCCAGATCCGCGTGGAGCTGGCCGTCCGGGAAGGCGGCTCGCATCGCATGCGCGGCGGACAGGCTCAGCGCGCTTTTACCGATGCCGGAGGTTCCGGTAAGCAGCACTGTCACGGATGTGTGCGGGATCTTCTGGCTGGGGTCAAGCAGTTGTGTGAGCAGGGCTTTCTCCTGCTGCCTGCCGACGAAGTCCGCGGGCGCGGAGGGCAGTTGAGCGGGAATGATGCCGCCGGCCGGCTGCTTCGCCGTCCGCTGCCGCACGGAGTTCGAGATGCGAGGCGCCTCGGCCACCATAATTTTCTGGCGCATCTGCTGTATCTCCGGTCCCGGCTCGGATCCCAGTTCGAGAAGCAGATGTGACCGGGTGTCGCGGAACAGCCGCAGCGCCTCGGCGCGGTGACCTGAACGGTGGAGCGCGAGCATGAGCCGGGCCACCATCGGCTCGTGTGTCGAGTCATCTCTCACGATGCGCCAAAGCTCGGGAATCACAGCGTCGTACCGGCCGATCTCGATATCAACATCGAGACGTGACAGGAGCGTTTGCATGTGCAGCTTGCGCCAGTAGTGGAGCTCTTCGTCCTGTAGCAGCATGGATGGGATGTCGACCAAGGGCGCTTCCCAGAAGGACAGCGCACTGCTCAGTTCGCGTCTGGCGCCTTCGAGATCGCCTCTTTCGAGCAGGGAATTTGCCGTCTCGCGGTGCTTCACGAAACGATGGAGGTCACTCTCCATCTCGCCAACTTTTATCAGATAGCCGGGCGCGCAGGTCTGAATTCGCTCTCCTGCTGTTTTTCCGAGTGTCTGACGCAGTCGCATGACGTAGGTTCTTATGGTGGGTGAGGCAGTGGGCGGCGGCTGGCCGTCCCACACAAATTCTGCCAAGCGATCGATTGAGACCACTTTGTTGGCACTGGCCAGGAGGGCTGCCAGAAGGGTGCGTTGGCGCCCTGCTGTGATCGTTACCGCGCGCTGACCGACGTTCACCTTTAGCGGGCCGAGCAGCGAGAAGAATACTTCAGGCGCCATGATTACCTTCGATAGAGCCGACTCTGATTTTTTCCCCGTTTTATGAGAGAGGCGGCTTACGAGAGGTCTTTAATGCGGGTATCGTAAGAAAATCTTGCCGCTTATTATTGAACATGAATGCGTGATGCTGGCATGATCGCGTTGGCTGGTCAGGGTCAGGACGGTGCCCATGAGGCAATCGTGGAGAGGTCGGCGGCGACAGGTCGCCGATGGTCCGTTTCACCAGGGACCGGGCACTTCCCGCGAGTTGAGGTCGGTGCGTACGAGGGGAAGTGGAATACGGTCAGCCAGTCCCGGCTCGCGGCGATGAAGTCCTTCGTCTTCGGCATGAGACGGGTACGCGGATGTCCCGGGCCACGACGACGGGGCCTTTGAGCCGGCTGTGTGTCCGCACGATCAGGTCGCGGTAGCCCTGCCAGGTGAACCCCCCTGGTTCGCCCCAGCCGATCCGGCCACCCATGACCAAGACAACCACGCTCCAACTCACGTTCCAGCTCCGGGATGTGGACTGCGGAAAGCCTCGGACGCCCTGGCCGATCCTTCGACCGGACACCCTCCTCACCCCGCTCCCTCCACAACCGGCACCAACGCTCCACCGGCCACTCACTCACCCACAACTCGACCGCGATCTCCCTGCTCTTCTCGCCGCGCCCGAAGCACCCGACTGCCTACAACCGGAGCCGCTCCCCCGCGGCTCCGACGTCGGCCGAACCGCCACCCTGTGTGTATCCCACACCACACAGCCATCGGCCCGACATGGCCGCCGTCAGACGATCGGGCCGACATCACCCAATCAAGTCCAGCAGCGGTTCCGCAAGGCGGCGCGCCACACCGAGCCACCCGCAACCAGGGGGATTGCGACAGGGCCCAAGGGCACTTTGGGAACTCTGATTTGATCACGGCTGACTGCTCCGTAGTGAGTCTGATACTGGCAATAAATCGCCCGTTCCTGACAGGCAGCCATATCCACGCCCTCTCAAACGGTTGCGCCTTCGAGCGTCAGGACGTCGGGGCGAGGGAGGAATGCTGTTCCGACGAGGCGGCAGACATTCCTCCAGCGCTCCCGCGTCCCGCTGGACCAGGCACCGATCGACCACGCTACCGGCCCCGAATGGGCCGCGCGACAGCAGGAGTTCGGCGCCGCCGGCCCGGATCCGGATGAACTGGAGCAAGGTGTGTCATCGACGCGGCCGGCGCGTCGAAGTTCGACTCCAGGAGTACATCGCCGCACTCCGGGCACGAAACCGTCCCGGCACGGTCCCTTCACTGCGCATCGGGCACGGCGCAGCGGTCGTGCCGTGAGAAGCCGACGACGGTCTTGCGTGTTTCAACCAATGCGGCGCCCTGTTCCGCTCGGCTGCCCCATCAGCACAAACCCGAGGTAGCCTGGATCAATGGGGTATTGGCGCGCCAAATGGGACCGCCTTATCAGCCGCCGATGGGGCCGCAGGTTGGTGGCGGTACCGCTTGCGGTGGTCGCGCTGATCAGCCTGGTGGATCTCATGTTGCCGAGCGCCATCCACCTGGGCCCCTTGCTGTCGCTCGGCCCGCCCTCTCCGCGGCATTCGCCGGACCACGTGTGACCGCCCTCGTCGGCGTGGTGGCCGTGGGCGCCCGGGAGCTCGTCGACGGACTCAGCGGCGGTCTGAGCATGACGAACCGCCTGACACAGTTGATCACCCTGGGAACACTTTCCGCCCTGATGGTCGCCACCAGCTACGTACGGGAACGGCGTCTCTTGGCCCCGTACACGCAGCCGTCGAGCAATGGGGCAACCCCCTTGCCGGGCCCGGACACTTGCCCCAACCGGCCCGCGGCAGGGCGGCCACTCGGACCCACACCGGCGTCCCGCTGGGGTCGGAGCAGGTATTCCGGGGTTTCCGGCGGGCACCCCTGGTCCCGGTATGTCTCGGCCCACGTGTGCAGCCGTTCCCGGTAACCGGAAAGCCTGTTTTGGGCCGAGCACGGTGAGAGCTGTCGTCTGCAGTTCTTCGTGGCCCAGGACGTAGACCTCGCGGACATCTGCTTCCGACCCGGTCGCTGACGGCCCGTGGCTCACGCGAGTGGTGAAGGTGACTGTCCGTCCGGTGACTGCCCGCAGATGCTCCGTGGAGCGGGCCTCCCCGCTGCCGGTGACGGCCGTCGCCGACTGCTGCCGCCATCCGCGTGGCTTCATCGGGGCTCCGTTCATCTCACATGGGTGCGTTCCCCGACCAGACGGCCCCATGGCTCCAAGATCCACTTCCTGGGCCGGGTCCGTCGCTTATATGAAACTCCGATCAGGTGAGACGGATGCCGCTGGTGGCGTCCCCGCCGCCGGTAGCGTCCGCCGGGCCGGTGCGTTCCACCTCAACCGTTCCCTGGTCGCCTCCCGTCCCGCCGGTGGCCGGAGCAGTGAGTCCGGAGACGGTGAACGCGACTCCCGGACTCCGCGACGCATGACTCCTCCCGCTCGGGCTACCCGCCCCCGACAGGTTTGCGAAATCGCTGCGCGCCTGCCGAAGTTGCGGGACGATGTCCAGCTACGGAGGCGACCACGGGGGGTGTCATGGCCTCGCTTGTCGGTACCGGGTGTCTCGTCGTCGATGTGGCGATCACCGCCTATCCGCCATGGCCCGCAGGGCCGTTGCCGGTAAGCACAGTGCTGGGGCCGGCGGACGCGCCCACCAGGATCGCAGCCGATCGGGCCACGCGGCTCGGCTATTTCGAGCATCGTGTCGCGGACGCGCTGTACGGAACGGACGTGCGGCCCACGCGTCGGCACCAACTGGTCTCCGCCCAGGTGCGTGCGACATCCGTCTTCGCCGTCGAGTTGCTGCGAGTCCCCTCCGAGTTCGGATCCGGGGCCGCCATCGCGGTGCTCCACCTTCGATTCGGCGCCGACCCCCTCGCCGAACTTGCCGGGCTGACGGACCTGTCGCCGTCCGAGCACGGTCGGTCCAATCGCAACCGGATCGAAGCCCTGTTGCCGGACGGTGTCCGAGTGGCGGACCGGACGCGGCGTTGCTGGACCCTGGCTCACCTGACCCGCACCGACGGCGATTGGCCGGAGGTCATGCCGATCGAATACGCCGGTTGGGGCGCCCGCGACCAGTGGCTGTGGTTGCTCGCCTCGGCGACTCCGGTGTCGCGTTTTCCTCCCGATCCGGAGGGACATGAGGTCGCCTTCCGGGGCCGCGTCCGGTTCTCCGCCGACTGGCAGGCCCTGGTCCTGCGCGATGGTGCCGCCTTCCTCGGCACGACCGCCGATCCGGAGGACGACACGGCGTTCCATCAGATCGCGCGCACCCATGTGCACAGCGTCTACCTGGACGCGTTCCTGCTCGGCAGACTTCAGGTGAGGGCACTCAACGACCTGGCAGAGCGGGTGGCGGCAGTACGCACCAATCGACTGAACCCCCCGGCACTCGCGTCGTTGGAGCGCCGGTTGATCGACATCCGAGGGGTGCTGGGCACCGATCACGTCACCGTACGCGGAATGGGAAACGAACTGCTCGCCGCGTACCGGGACCAGCATCGGCTGCCTGACCTGCGTACGCGCCTGGTCGAGGATCTGGCCGACTGCACGCGCTTCGTCGAGGCGTCGACCGCACGCGCCGTCAACGCGGCGCTCGGCATCCTCACTGTGCTCGGCGTGCCGTTCGCGCTGGCGTACGGCGGTGCCGCGGCGGCGGTCGACGGGAGCCCGACGGCGTTCTTGTGGTCCACCGGGATCGCGGTGCTGCTGGCCGCGGCCATCGTCGTGCTGCTGCCCCCAGTCCGAGGCATGCTCCGGGTACTGGTCGGCCGCGCACGCGACCCTTCGGAAACGGACCCCCCATAACCGCCGCCGGGCCGCCACCCTCTGGTCGAAATCGCAGTTCCCGACGCCGCCACGCCGTCATGGTCCCGCCGCCGTGAGTAGGAAGGAGCCATCCATGCTCGTCGGACTGCACCGCGACGGAGCGTTACGCCAACGCGTCCGCAAGGGCTACATCGTCGCCGGTGAGAACCCGGGCGAAATCCTGCGGCCGCTGCTCGGACACACGCTGACAGCGGAGCGGCAGGCGCCCGTCGTCCGCGGTGACGCCCGGTCAGCCGGGCCGGTCTGGCTCGACTCCGGCCCTGTCTCGCTGTGCGAGCCCGAGGCCAGGGCCCGCATCGCTCATTCCCTCGCGAACGCGACCGCCGCCCTCGCCGGCGCCGTGCGGCACCGCGGCGGTGTCCTGCTGCCCGCCGCGTACTCGCCGGGCGGCCTGCCCGTGTCGGCGTGGTTGGCGAGCGACGAGCACGACGTCGAGGTGCACAGCGGCGTCCAGCGCGAACTGTGCACGAACCTGTTCCGGCAGCATTCGCCGGCACTGATCGCGATGACCGGACGATGCACCTACGGACCGCACACCGGCACCGGTCAGGGATCGCGTCGACTGGCCGATGCCACCGACCAGCTCACCACTCGATACATCCACTCCTTCGCCCCGTCGCACCTGGAGCGGGTCAAGGAGGCATTGAGCCGTGACGAAGGAGTGGCCCGGCTCGAACTCATGGACGTCAACCCGCTGGGACGAACCGACGACGGCTTCGACGCGGTGACGTTGCGGTTGTTCGACGCCCAGATCCTGGTGTCCGACACGATGGTCCACGCGCTGCTCGCCCAGGCCCTGGCCATGCGGGCCCGGCGGTTCGAACGGGACGGGCGACGGATCCCGGCGCTGCCGCAGCAAATCCTGGACCGAAATCGTTCCCGGGCGATCGCCCACGGCCTCTCCGCCTCATTCGAAACCGAAGCCGTCGTGACGAAGGCGCATCGTCGCGGCGGTAGTGGGCCCCGGACCTCGGCCGACAGGTCGGGGCCGACCCGAGCTTCGGCTCCGGCCCGGGCGAAGGCGTACCGCGTCTGCCTGGATCTGTTGACCGACCTGGTGCCCGAGTTCCAGGCGATGGACGTCCGGTTCGGGGAGATCGCACCGCTCCTGACCGGCCTCAGCCTCCAGGACACCCATCCGCTGGTTGCCAGTAACGAGAACGATCTGGCGGCGTTCTGGCGGCGCACCACGCCCGGGGAGATCTCCGACCGGCAGGTCGCCGATCGGCTCACCGATCCCGCATGGCTTCTCGCCGACCACGTGGGCGCCCAGGGCCGCAACCTGGCACCGGGGTCCGCCTCGGTCGTGGCGCTGACCTGGGACCGGCTGCTGTCCTGGGAAACGCCGGCCACGTCCCCGAGGACCGATCGTCCGACGCCTGATCGCGAGCAGCGCGACAGGCGCGGAACCGAGCACCCCTCCCGCCGCCCCACGACCGGCGACCGAGGCGACCGAGGCGACCGAGGCGACCGAGGCGACCGAGGCGACCGAGGCGACCGAG
>NZ_JTHL01000001.1:906393-949807 GCF_000818195.1 Streptomyces sp. 150FB
GACCGAGGCGACCGAGGCGACCGAGGCGACCGAGGCGACCGAGGCGACCGAGCGCAACGACCGGGCGGCCGACCGGGCAACCGCCCCCGGACGGCCGCCGCCCTCTTCGCTGCCCTGGACCGGGTCGACAGCGTGCCCGGTTCCGATCCGACCGCGATGTTGCGCGAGCACCTGACCACTGGTGGCACCCCTGATCTGAACCGGGATCTGCGCGAGGAGGACCGGGACCGGGCCAGAGGGATCCGCCGCGCCCTGCGCCCACCGCGGCGGCAGATCGTCGCCACCGGCGACGCACAGCTCTCCTGGGAGAGCGAGACGTCCCGGCGGGCCCTCGCTCTCGCCCTTGAGCACGGCGTGGCGCTGCTGGCTCCCGACGTACCGGTCGCCGACCGGCTCGTGTTGAACGACTCGGTGCGTCGCTGTACTCGGCGATGCCCCGAGGGAATGGCCGTGGCCATCCTGACCTCGACGGTCTACCGATCCGATGGCGGCCAGCGAGCCAAGTCCGAACTCCTCCTGATCAGCCTCGGTGGCGAGCCCGGCGAACCGGTCGCCGCGGACGGCGAGCGACCGGTGAACGAGGAGACGACGCGATGACGCATCCGATTCCCGTCCCGGTCTGCCTCGACGTGCGTGAATATCGCGAGCCGCTCCGCGACGCGGACGCCTACCTGGAGCTCTGGCGGGGACTCGAACCGCTTCTTGTACAGGTGGATCCGCGCGAACACCGGCCCCTGCGCCTGGAACTCGGGAATCGCGGCGTCCTGACGCTCCAACTGCTCGACCCGGTCGGCAACCCGGACATCTTCGACGCGGACACCCGGTTCGCCATCCGAGGAATCCTCGAAGTCCCGCGGATCCGGTACGCGTGCGGGCCCTGTGCCGCCCAGGGTGTCACCGGTTACGGCCCATTCCAGTGCCACGCCTGCAACGAGGACAGGAGCACCGGCACCCGAACCCGGCTGTGTGACCGGCACGTGGTGATCCTCGACGGCACCTTCCGGACCGTGTGCCCCGAACACGCACCCGCCTGCCCGGCGTGCGACAGCCCCGGCGTGTTCTGGTGCGACGGCGCCCTCTGCCGAAACAAGCGGGCGTGGTGTGCGAACCACCGCACCGCGCATCCAGGTGACGCGAGAACGTCCTACTGTCCGGACTGCTTCAGCGACCGGTTTCCGACCTGTGTGGCACCGCGCTGCGGACAGACCGGCTACCTCCGGTGCGAGCACGTCTCCCGCTCGGACGGCACCTGTCCGCACCGTATCTGCGCGGCGCATGCCGGACGCTGGCAGATCTACGGCCCCCACAAACGCGGGCCGGCCCTGTGCCCGGCCCATCTCGACGGCTTGCGCAGACTGTCGCGCGACGAGCTCGTCTTTCAGATCGTGGCCGCCACCGCCGCACGCCGACGCAGCGCATCCCGTTCGACCGGACCGGCCCTGCTCCCCCGACTGTCCGTGGTCCGCCACATCCTGATCCATGTCCGCGACGAAGCCCTCGACATGGGCATCATCGACGACCTGTTCAACGGGCTCCGGGCGAGGCTGACCGACGATCGGCGCGACGCGACGATGATCGCGCTGCTGGACGCGCACGCCACCGTACGCAGGCAGGATCTCACCGCTTTCCAGGACGATCAGAACCAGGGGCGTCGCCACTACGGCGCGTTGCTCGGCCTGCTGATCGCCGACGGCAAGGCGCAACTCGCCGACCGTCTGGCCTTCTCGGATTTCCGGCCCAAGGCGAACACCCTCTACGTCCGGGTCCCACAAGACGTGACGGGGCTGTTCATCGGGCGCGGCGGATCCGGCATCCGCGACCTCGGTGCCCGGCTGGGCATCACTGTGAAGGTGGAGAAGCGATGAACGTCCACGTGCGCTCCGGCCCCGACACGCGACTGGTGATCGTAGGGGGCGACGGCCTGGTCTCGGACAACCGCGTCGGCGTCTCCGCCGTCGAGTCGCCCGCCGAGTGCGCCGGCCTGCTCTTCCCCGCCGCTTCGGATCTGGAGCGGAGCCGGGCCGTGCGAGTGGTTCCGCTGCCCGAGGTACCGCGGGGAGTGGTGGTGGTCCATGAGGACCTGGCCCGCGCCGCCTCGCTGTCCGGTGCCCCTGGGGAGGACTGGTTGCTGCGCGCCGAACCCGCCGTCGTCGCCGCGTCCGTCGTGCTGGAGTCCGGCGCCGAGACCCTCCCGGACGCGTGCGTGCGGCAGCTCCAGGGATCCTCGGCACTGGACGGCCAGGTCTTCCGGCACGAACCCGGGGCACGGTCGGCCACCACGTGGCTGCACGCGGACGGCGTCCCGTACCGGGTCCGGAGCGTCACCGACGGCTCCGGGAATCCGTTGACCGGGCTCCTGCGCATCGGCGTCACCACGACGCTGCACTTGTTCCTACCGGGCAACCGAACCGGCATCGACGTGGTGATCCTCGCCGACTGCAGTGGCTCGATGTCCTGGAACGATGTCCTGGACAGCAGCGATGTCGGCCGATTCGGCAGCCGCTCGGATGCTTACGTGACCCGGATGGACGCGCTCAAGCGCGCGCTGCGCGAGATGGCCGACGTCCGTCTGTCCACCGGTGGACGACCCACTCGGCTGGCGCTCGTACGCTTCACGAAGGGGTCCGTCCCAGTCTTTCCGCGCACAGGCGGCATGGCCGAGGTCGGCGACGAGGCCACCATCGAGGAATTCCGCGCCGCGGTGGGTCTACTCAAGCCGGAAGACGCGGGGACCGACATCGGCCAGGCGCTGCATCACGCGTCGGAACTCCTACACCGGTACGGCACACCGCACAACGAGCGCCTGGTGGTACTCGTCAGCGACGGCGCCGACTGGGCGGAGAAGGGGGTCGACGCCACCGGTGAGATGCTCGCCGCCACCGCCGATCCGGTGTCGCTGGTGGAGGAGCTGAGTGGCTCTCTCGGTATCCGGTTGCACGCGGTCGGGGTCAGTGACGAGGCCACCTTCTGGCCCTGGTGGGAACGACACCACCGGCGCGACAGGGGCGAACCACACGTCAGCATCGTCCCCAACCACGGGCTGCTACGCCGCTTGGTCGCGGTGGGAGGAGGAGATCCCACCCGCATCGGCGGCACCGACGTGCTGCGGGAGTACTTCGGCGAACTGGGCGCGGGTGTCACCCAGACCGTCGGTCATCCACGCGCCGGCCGACTGCCCGGGCCGCAGTCCGAGATCGCCGAAGCCATCCGGGAAACCGCCGGCAGCGAAACGGACATCAGGCGAGTGGACCTCGCCGAGCGAATCAGCCTGTTGTACTCGTCGTGCGTGGAGGCCTCCCGCCGCCGCATCGGTCGGCCCATCTACCGGCAGACCAACGACATCCGGGCATTGCACCGCGTGCGCCTACCGGTCCGGAGCCGATCAGCCTTCGCAGCCTGGGTGCTCGATGTGCACAAGGTCTTCCACGAGCAGCAGGAAAGCGCGCTCAACTCCCCTCCGGAAACCTGCAGCTACCCGATCCCGGGCATCGCCGAGATCATCTGGGACGGGCGCCTCGGCCGTATCCACACCATGCGCCTGGAGACGGCACACGACAAGGTCGGCCGGAACAACGACAACAAGGCGGAGCAGCACCAGCGGGCCATCGGTGAGATCTACCTCGCGCTCACCGGCCGCTACCACCTGGCCGACGACGACGCCATGGGTTGGACTCGCCTGCAACTCGGCCTCATGGAGGAGCTCGCCGGGATGCTCGGCGATATCTACGACGTGCTGAACGCCAAGTCCGCACCCACCGCGGCGGACAATGACGGAGAGCAGGAGGGCGGGGGCTTCGTCCCGTCGGACAACGGAAGCATCCGGATCCAGGGTTTTTGACCCGCGCCTGGAAGTCCTTCATGCAGGCGCCCGGGACCGGCCCGGACGCGGTGGCCGTCACCGTGATCCTTTCGCCAACCAGGCGGAAGAGGTCTTTTTCTGGCGGGTGACGGAACCCGGAAAACGGTATCCGATTCCACTGATCGTCGAGGCGCGGACAGGCACTGAACGGGTGACGATCCGAATCATTGGGCTTGGTACGCGGTATGCGTGGGGTGCGCCTCGCGGCGAGAGATGCCTGGCGCCGGACGACCCCTGGAGGATGCCGTGGAGCCACGCCCGGCACGTCTGTCTGCGCTGATGCGCGTCGCGATGCGCGCAGAACACGACACAACCCGCCAGTCGCCGTTCATGGCCAACCTCCTCGCGGGCCGGCTGGGGACAGAGGCGTTCACCGCATTGTCGCGACAGCTCTGGTTTGTCTACCGCGAGCTGGAAGTCGCTGCCACGGCGCTGGCTGATCATCCGCTGCTGCGGCCCCTGCTGGACCCGGCGTTGTCGCGGATCCCCGCGCTGGAGCGCGACCTGGCCCACCTTGACGGGCCCTCCTGGCGGCCGGCCCTGGTCCCGAGCCGGGCGACCCGCGTCTACTGCGATCGGGTCCGCGAGGTCGCACGGACCTGGCCAGGGGGATACGTAGCCCACCATTACACCCGCTACATGGGCGACCTCGCCGGCGGCCAGATCGTCCGCGACATCGCCGCCACGGCCTGGGGCCACGTCCACGAGGGCGCCCTGTTCTACCACTTCGACCAGGTAGCCGATCCTCCCGCCTACCGCCGCCGTTACCGGGACGTCCTGGACACGCTGCCGCTGGGCGATGACGAGCGGCAGCGGATCGCCCGCGAGGTCACCCACGCCTTCCATCTCAACAAGGCGATGTTCCGCGACCTGGCCACAGCCCACACCCCCACCGGGCCCGGCCGCCCGCCACAGGTTCGGATCTTCCTAGGCCAAGCCTGCGGCCTCGTCCCGCAGGTGATCCCGTAAAGGGACGCGAGCCCGGACACCCGGAAGTGTCCGTGAGCCCGGGTCGTGAGGACGGTGACCCGCGCCGTCGGCGGCCTCACATGGAATTCGACCGCGGGGGCAACTTTACCGGCGGCTGAAAGTGTTTGCTCGCCCGCGCTCGCCGGAGCGGTCTCACCTTTTGCCTTGTTGCGGCCGTCTTGGGCAACTGATGTTCGAGGGTCTCTGCATCCCGGTGACCGCACAGAGGGCAACCTCTCAAGGCTGCCGCGGCCTTCAGCTTGTCGTACTCGTCCTTTCCTGGATTTCCCTTGCGGGACATGCGCTGCGTGTAGTTCTTCGTCAGCCCGGCTCTGTCAGACCTGTCGGTGGGCTTGATCTTGAGGTCAACCAGCGCATAGAGGGCAACCGCCATGGCCACGGTTTCGAACCGGTCAGCGGCGTGGTGATGTCCAGCCGAGTACCGGGGTGACCCGGACTCCGTCGTCCGTGGCGGTCGCGAAACGGACTGCGCCGATCCCGCGCAGAGCACCGTCAGCGATGCCAGGGCCGAGCCCCACTCCGTATGTGCCGCCCGCGTAGCCTTGCCACGACCAGCCGAAAGGGCATTCGAGAATGTCGGCGCCGTGCACGATGCTTCGGGGAGGACGACGCGACGTGTCATCGTTCATTGAGGCGCCCATGAGGGCGTCCGTCCAGCGCTCGGCGATAGCGGCCGTCCAAGTGCTGGCACTCGCTGTCTGGTTCTCCATGTCGGCGGTGGTCCCCAGCCTGCGCACCAGCTGGGGCATCGGCTCCACTGCCGCCGTGTGGCTGACGGCGTCGGTCCAGCTCGGATTCGTTGTCGGTGCCGTCGCGTCGACCGTCCTCGGTCTCGCCGACCGCTACGCCCCCCAGCGTCTGCTCGCCGTTGCGGCGGCAACGGCAGCGGCCTGCACCGTCCTGCTGGCTCTCTTCGTCCACGGGCTGCCGGCTGCCGTCCCGCTGCGCTTCGCCACCGGAGTGTGCCTGGCAGGTGTGTATCCGGTGGGCATGAAACTCATGGCCTCCTGGGCGACCAGCGCCAGGCGCGGTACGGCCATGGGCATCCTCATCGCGGCTCTCACCCTCGGCTCCACGCTGCCGCATCTCATCACCGGGCTCGGCTCACTGCCCTGGCGAGGGGTCCTCCTCGCGGCCGCGGCGGCAGGGCTCCTAGGGTCGGCGCTCGCACTGACCGTGGTACGTGCGGGTCCGCACGTCAAGGCGACCTCTCCGACGGGAAACCCCCGCTACGCGCTGATCATGTTCACCCAGCGCGGCCCTCGCCTCGCCAACCTCGGCTACTTCGGTCACATGTGGGAGCTCTACGCCCTGTGGACCTGGCTGCCGACCTTTCTCCTGGCCACCGACGCCGCTCACAGCCTTCCCGGCTCGGTCGAGATCACCGTTTTCGTGACGATGGGGCTCGGCGGGGTGGCCGGCTGCCTCCTCGGAGGCTGGTTCGCCGACCGCTTCGGCAGGCCCGCCGCGGCTCGAGCCGCGCTCCTCGCCAGTGGGCTGTGCTGCCTGCTCTCACCTTTCCTCTTCCACGCCTCGGCCGCAGTCGTGGTGGCGTTCTGTGTGGTGTGGGGGGCGGCTGTGATCGCGGATTCGGGTGTGTTCTCGACCTCGCTCAGCGAAGCGGCCGATCCCCGCTACGTCGGTACCGCCCTGACCGCCCAGACTGCGATCGGCTTCGGCCTCACTGTCGTGACCATCCAACTCGTCCCCGCCATCGCCGGAGCCGTCGGCTGGCACTACGCCTTCCTTCTCCTCGCCCCAGGACCTCTGATCGGCGCTCTCGCCATGAACGCACTGGCCAGGCCCCGGCCCTCGCAGGCACTCGCGTAGCCCCCGTGCCGCTTTCAAGGCACCCGATCCCCGTGAGCTGCCGCCGCCCTTCCCGACAGGACCGTGCGGTGCCCCGATCAATCGCCAACGGGGGGACGCGGTGCGCGACGCTCCCTCCGGCTTCGAACAGGCGCCCCCGATGGTCGCGTGTCCGCGCGGCCTGCCTCGGGGAGGACGGCCTCATGTCCACTCCGCAGCGAAGCGCACTATGCGTCTTCCCCCCTTGATCATGGACACCTGGAGAATGGGATCTTGAGGTTCCACGTCTTGGAGCCGCTTTTCAGGCCCGGACGTGGGAGCCGTCGACCGCCGCCCGGGAGAAGTCCAGGGCGTTCGCGGCGCGGAGCTTGGCGAGGAGAACCTCGTGCAGCCGAGGAGAACCTCGTGCAGCCGGTGCCACACACCGGCCTCGGTCCACTCGGCCGGGCGGTACCAACAGGTCATGCCCGAGCCGAAGCCGAGTTCCTGCGGCAGGTGTTCCAAGGAGAGCCCTGTACACAGTACGAACACGATGCCCTGAACACCGGTCGGTCCGGATGCCGCTGCGCCCGGATGACGTGCCCTGCATTCCACCTTGGGCAGCAGCGGTTCGATCGCCGCCCACCACTCGTCATCGACGTCCCACAGCTTCGGCCGAACCATCCCGCACCCCCGGATCAACGTTCACAAAGTGATCCAACCACCTTGAAGATCATTTCGTTGGGAGTTCTTGGCGGCCAGGTTCTCGCCGCGGTTTCAGAGTCGACCAGCCACGGCCCGTAACTTGCCAGCACCTCAAGCGCAGAGTCGTAGCGGATCGCTCGGCTGACTCAGTGAGCACAGCTCGATACGCGCCGCGACGGGTTACGTCGGGCTCGACACCTACGATGTCCTGCGCCAGCAGGTCGTCTCGCACCACCTACCACCATATGCACGACGTCTTGTCAGCGCTCCGGACCAGACCGTCCGGCTCGGATACCTGCCCGAGGGTCCAGGCGACGCCCGGTGGAGGGTCGTCAGGAAGTTTTCTGTGCACGGTAGAACACACGTAACGATCACGCCGGCCGACCCGGCGCGGCTACCGGGGCACCCCGCCGCAGCCGTCCTGCATGCGTCACTCACTCCTGAACTCATAGGGCCGGCTGCAGCCCTTCGAAGCGCACCGTCCAGCGTTGGTCTGCTGGAAAGCCCGGCGCATGCCGGTCGGGTGCGCCGTCCCAGCCGGCTGCCATGAACGCGATGGCGTACAGCAACGCGGCGTTGCTCGGGAAGTACGGGAACGGTCCGCCGGTTGCCAGGCCCGCGTCGTCGAACTGGAAACCCGCGGCCGGGTGCAGCAGGAAGTCCACGGCGTCGTCGGAGCGTCCGAGCCGCGCGGCGCACATGGCGAGCATCGGGAAGTCCCATCCCCAGGTCCGGTCGAACTGCCAGCCGGTGAAGACCTTCTCGGCCGTGCGGGCCATCGTGGGGACGTCGACGCCGTCGCCCGGCAGCCAGCCGTACGGGCCGATCAGGGCCGGGTGCTCGTTGTTCCACTGTGTCCACATGTTCTGGACGCCTTCATGCAGGACGTACGTGCCGTCCTGCACCGGCAGCGGCGCGAGCCCGTCGTGGACCCGCTGCCACCCCGGGTCGCCGTGCAGGCCGAGACGTTCACGCCACTGCTGCGCGACCCGCAGGCCGAAGCGCCAGTAGGCGAGCTCGAACGTCGGGTTCTGCGTGGTCTTCGGGTCGGTGTTCTCCGAGACGATGTACATGGGCGGGCCGAGGATGTAGCGGCACGTGACCTCGTCCCAGAAGGCCCAGGAGGAGAGGAAGTCGGCGGTGTCAAAGACGATGTCGCGCCACTTCTGCAACGTGCTCTCGTCGGGATGCGCCCGGTAGTTCATCTCGGCCAGGAAGATCGGGTGCGGCTGTTGCCACACCAGCAGGGCGTGGATGGCGTGTGGTGACTCGCGCCCGTCGGCCGTCGTGCACTTCGGCCAGCGCGCTCCGCGGAAGCCCTGGGACTCCGCGCGTTCGCGCGCCGACCGGTGGAAGCGTTCATAGACGTCCAGGCTGCGGTCGAGCATCGGCCAGCGGTTCCACAGCGCCCAGTGCGCACCGTGCCACCAGTACATCTCCATGTGGAACTTGCCGTTCCAGCCGTTGTTGACGAGCCCGGATTCCTGCGGTGGCAGCGAGCCCGCCTCGTTCGCGCGCATCAGGTACTGGGAGAGCACGACACGCCGCTCCAGTTCCGTCCAGCGCGGGTCGGTGCTCGCGGAGAGGTCGATCGCTCCGCCGGAGAGCCAGTACTGCCGCCAAGCCCGCGTGCTCGCCGCGAAGGTCGCGCTCGGCGTCGGCCCCGACCCGGACGGCGTGGGCGCGAACGTGCAGGTGAACCGCAGCCGATCGGCGTGGCGGTCGCCGGCGAGACGGTAGCGATGCCGGTTGGCCGCTGCCCCGATCGACAGGTTCTGGTCGTCCGGGACGACGATGTCGTGGTCCTGGCCCGCGTAGGTGTAACCGAGAACCAGGCGCTTGGCCAGGCCGGGCGCCGGGTCGCCGAGGTTCAGGTAGTTGACAAGGAGGATGAGCGAATTGTCCGTGACCAGTTGTGCGAGCTTGCCGGTGACGTCGGCCCAATGACCGTCGGTTCCGTACTGCGCAGTGCGGATGACGAGTTCTCCGGCGGTAGAGTCCAGTCCGGTGAACACCCCGTGGCCTTCCCAGGCGAGCGCGGCGTGGTACTCGGTGGAGTCCAGGCGGTGTGTGATGTCGGCGTGGTTGTGCCCGCGTGTCGCCGCCGTCGTCTCGTGGGCGTCGGGGGCACCGTAGGTGCCGACATACGCGGCGAACTCCTGCTTGTCGGGGTAGGGGAAGTCGAGGAAGACCGCCAACCGCTCGGCAGCGACGAGCGGCGAGTCGATTTCCACAGCGACCGTGTCGTGATCGGGGTGGCAGCAGGTGCGGACGTGCACTGGTTCACCGGCGATCTCGAACCGGCTGTCGACGACGCCGGTCCACAGGTCGAGTTCCTGGTGGATTCCCGTGATATCGCCGGCGACGGCGGCGCGGCCGTCGGGCATGGCCAGCTCCAGACCGATACGTCCGAGGTTGATGCGAGCCGGGCTGGCGTAGAGCCACGACGACAGGTCCGGCTGGTCCGGATTCGGGATGGGGTAGTCGACGGGGCGGCCGTGCGTGTCCCAGGTTTGGCCGCGGAAGTCCGACGGCTCCTGGCCGGGCGGCAGCGGAAAGCTGTGCCATCCCCAGTCGGACATGGTGTTGAAGGGGACGAACGTCTGCAGCCCGGTGACGTCGACACCGAATGCGAACCCGCCATTGCCGACCTGCAGCGGGCTCTGCGTGTCGAGTTTCCCGCGCACGACTCGATGGCGGGCCACGACGGATTGCCGATCGATCGGACGCACCGACGTGGCATCGGCCGGTGTTCGAGCCGCGGCGGCGGGCTCCGAAGTGACGCCGACCATCGCCGCGGCCGCCGAGCCGGACAGGAACGTTCTACGAGTGACCATACGATGCTTCCTGACTGAGAGATGGAATGGCCACCCTTCTCGGCCATGTGGGCGAGGTAGCGGCGGCTGTCTCCGCACTCATCACGGGACCTGACGCGACATCAATGGATGGGCGGAATGCCCCCGGTCCGCACACCACGCACTCGGCAAGAGACTGGTCGGCCAGTCAGCCGACCAGTGCCCGTCGTGCTCCTTCACCGGCATCGAACAGTGGACAGCGCACGTAGATGATGATGCCGTTGATTCGATTCAAACTGTGCGACAGGCTAAGCCAGTTGTCTCGATTCAGGCAATGCGCAGTACACAAGTCGTCTGTGCCGTCCCTCGGCGTGAAACCTCACCCGGCCACGTCTGACGCCATTGAACGTTTCAATCTCTCCTTCGCTCCGATGGGGCGGACGGTCCGGGCGTCTACCTGTCCGGCGAGGTTGAGGTTGTGCGGACGGGCGACGCCGAGCATGGCGTGGTGGACACCATCGCCTTTGAGTCGGCAGTCGCGGAGGATCTTCCAGGTCTCCATAGGTCGTGTGCGGTGAAACGATTCCGGTGCAGTCTGTTTACAGGCTTCGTTCCGACCGGTAAGCAATCACCAGTACTGCGCGAAGTCGTCCGGTGTTGTTGATAGTTGGTCGGTTCCGATACGGAGGACTGGATGAGACGGCGAAACCTGCGTAGCGGCCCCATGGCGCTGATGGTTGCGGCAGTCAGCGCCGCACTGGCCCTGGCTTTGGCCAACCCGGCGAGCGCATTGCCTGATAACGTTGTCGGTTCACATTCCGGCCCCGCGGCCACGTCATGGACCGTGCAGCGTGGCGGGCCCACCGCAGTCGTCACCCTCGACCGGACCGACGGCTCGCTCGACTTCTCCGTCCGGCGGAACGGACGGACGGTCCTCGAACCCGCGCCCGTCGGTGTGGTCACCGATCAGGCGGATCTGACCTCGCACCTGCACCTGCTGCACCGCAGCAGCCGGGCGGTCGACGAGAAGTACACGACGACCGTCGGCAAGCAGCTCCGGCGGTCCGTCCACATGAACGAGTCGCGGTTCGCCTTCGAGGGGAAGGACGGTGCACGCCTCGATCTGGTGGTCCGGGCCGCCGACGACGGGGTGGCATACCGCTATGCGCTACCTGGCAAGGACGGCATGACCGTCGAGCACGAGGACTCCGCCTTCCAGCTCCCGGCCTCCTCGCCGGCGTGGCTCAGCGCCTACTCCGCCCCTCACGAACAGCCTTACGACCGGACCACCGCGGCCTCCGCGGGCAGCGGCGAGTACGGCTACCCGGCGCTCTTCCAGGTGGGCGACCAGAACGTCGTACTCGCCGAGTCGGACCTCGACGGCCGGTACTCCGGCAGCCGTCTCGTACACGAACAGGGCACCGGACGCTACGAGGTGGCGCTTGCCGACAAGGAGGTCCACTCGGACGGACCACTCACCACCCCGTGGCGCGCCGCCGTCATCGGCGATCTCGCGACCGTCACCGAGTCCACCCTCATCGACGACCTGGCGCCGCCGTCCCGGATTCGCGACACCTCCTGGATCAAACCCGGGAAGGTCGCCTGGTCATGGCTGGCCGGTTTCAACGAGGCTCAGCGCAGCCTGGAGACGCAGGAGAAGTTCGTGGACTACGCCGCGGCGCACGGGTGGCAGTACGCCCTCGTCGACGACGGCTGGAAGACCACGGACTGGATGCCGCAGCTCATGGACTACGCGAAACGGCGCGGAGTGAAGATCCTGCTGTGGATGGCCTGGACGGACCTCGACACCGCCGCCAAGCGTGACGCGCAACTGAACAAGGTCAAGGAGTGGGGCGCCGCCGGCCTCAAGATCGACTTCATGGACTCCGACACCCGTGAGCGTTATCAGTGGTACGACGAAATACTCAAAGCCACAGCCGAGCGCAAACTCCTCGTCGACTTCCACGGCTCCACGATCCCGAACGGCATCCAGCGCACCTGGCCGCAGGTGATGTCGATGGAGGCGGTGCACGGGGCCGAGCAGGGCGACGTCCGGGCCGACAACATCGCGACGCTGCCGTTCACCCGTAACGTCGTCGGGTCGATGGACTTCACCCCGATGGGTTTCCAGTTCGGTCAGCGCAACACATCCGATGCGGCGGAACTGGCCCTGTCCGTCATATTCGAGTCGGGTCTGCAGAACTTCGCGGGCAGCATCGAGGAGTACCGAGCCCGTCCCGAACTGGCCCGCTTCCTGGAGCAGGTGCCGACGGTCTGGGACGAGACGAAGCTACTGAAGGGCAGCGCGCCCGGTCGGAGCGCCGGCTTCGCACGCCGCAGTGGCGCCCGATGGTTCCTGGGTGAGATGGCCGCAGGTGCGGCTCGTACCCACCGGGTGCCGCTGGACTTCCTGAGCGGCGGGAAGTGGCGCGTCGATGTGGTCCGCGACGGCTCGGACGGTCTGGTCCGGGAGAGCCGCCTGCTCACTCGCCACGACACCCTGAAGGTGCCGGGTGTCGAGAACGGTGGATTCGCCGCGATCGTCTGCCGTGCTGTGCCCGGCCGGGCCGGTTGCGACGAGCCCGTACGCCATGTCCCCTCGGGCACGCTGACGGTGGACCCGCGGCAGATCGCGGCGGATCCGGGCACGGAGGTGCAGCTCGACGGCAGCTTCGCGATCGACGAGTTCGGTCCGGTCACCGATGTCACGCTCAGCACGAAGGCCCCGGAGGGCTGGAGCGTCGAGGGGCCGGGGGCGACCGCGGCCGAGCTGGCCACCGGTCAGCCGCTGACCGCGGACTGGCGGATCACCGTGCCGGAGCAGCCCGCCTACGGCTGGACGGAAATTCCGGTCACCGTCACCTATCGGAACCCGGCCACGGGCGCAACAGCCCCGAAACTGAGTCTGCAGAGGCAAGCCCGTGTCTTCGTGTCGCCGCCCGGCATCGACTACGTCAGCAATCTCCCCTTCACGGCGGAGAGCAACGGCTGGGGCCCGGTCGAGCGGGACACGTCCAACGGCGAGTCGGCCAAGGGCGACGGGGGCCCGCTGCGTATCGGCGACCGGACCTACGACAAGGGGCTCGGCGCGCACACGCCCTCCGAGGTGACGGTCGACCTGGGCGGTACCTATGACCGTTTCAGCGCCGACGTCGGCATCGACGAGGAGAAGCCGGACAAGGGTTCCGTGGTCTTCGAAGTCATCGGCGACGGGAAGGTACTGGGCACGAGCGAGGTCATGGGGCCGAATGACGCCGCCCATGCCTTCGACATCGACGTCACCGGCGTGCGGCAGCTGACCCTGCGCGTGACGGACGGCGGCGACGGTAACGACTCGGACCACGCGGACTGGGCCGACGCACGGCTGCACATCGCCGCCGGCACCGCCCGCCGGTAACCGGTCGGGTCCGGGTGAGGTGCCCCGATGTTTCCGGACAGGGACCCAATAGGTTTGCCCTGAACAGGAAACGAGGATGAAGTGGCGCCACCGAGCAAGTACTCGCCGGGCTTCCGCGAGGAAGCCGTCCAGATCGCGCTCCGGTCCAGCCGGTGATGTGACCACCGACCGATGAGGCAGCGGTAAGCACCTCCTCGCCTTGACGCTCCGGGGAGGAGCCGGCCAACTTCCTGCGGGAAAGCCTGCGGACGCCCAGCAGACACCTTCCACAACCGTCGTAGGGTCGTTCGAACACATCCAGATCCGTACCGCGCACAGCTTCTCCGTTTCGCGCACGCGGAGTACGGAGATTTGGCGGCCGCTCCCAGGACGATCTTGATCAACCCAGGAAGCTCAGGCGGACCTGGCGATCCGTGTTGTCGACGTTCGTGTCCGCCAACCTCCGCTAAGGCAACCGTCAAGATACCCACCCAGCCCCACGAGTCAGCAGGGTCGGTCCAGATGATCGTGAAGTACAAGGAGACAGCGCGCGACGGGCTCGCCGTGAACATCATCGAGTGCTGAGAAACAGCCGCTGATCAGGTGTTTCCCGTCTTTCAGCTCTGTCACGGGCCTTCCCGCTCGCACGGCGGATCGTCCCTGAAAAGTCCCTCCGACAGAGCTGAAAGTCCCTGAAAAGTCCCTGCCAGTTGGATCCTCTGGGGTAGCACCGACGCCGACGAACCACACGAACCGACTCGTACGTGGACGGTCCTCGGCTTGTGGTCGTAGCACAGCAGACTCAGGCCCACGCATTACAAGACCGTGGGCATTCGTGTTGTGTTGTGCCCGGCCATGCCGTCTGGTGCTGTTCTGCCTGATTCGAGCGCATACAACTGGTTGGCTTGTAGTGCCGCGTGTTACGTGGTCCACCGAAGGCGTCCGGCCACCGGTCGGCCACCGGAGGCGTCATAAAGACCTCCACCGAGGGGTTTGTCGGTCTTGAACAGAACCACTGCGCACTGTCCTGTTGTCTCGTTGAGGAATTCGGCCAGTGACGGAGTCCAGAGGGACCTACGAACGGCAAGGCTTCATCGCGCACGAGGCGCGGTGAAGCGCGAGCGACCCATCCCGAACTCATGCACGCGCGACCCGGGCCTCCGCACGTCCGTCGCCCCAATGAGAAAACTGCCCCCACGGCCGGACCGGAACCTGCCCAACACACAGAAAGACCGCGCCAGTTCGGATCGTTCTCGCACTGAAGCAGCGGCTTGGACGACCATGCCTTACGCGGCGGCCAGCCTGGGGCGCCGTTCAAGGCGGCGGTCATGTAGTTCTTGAAGAGTTCCGAGGGATCAATTCTCCGCAGATCTCGGCCTGGTCACCCGTCATGTATCCCTCCAGGAACGTCCGGCCGCTGACCTCGGGGTTGCCGTCACGTCGGTACATATCGATGGCGGTCGGCATCTGCAGCGCGTACCGGACGAACAAAACTATCTTGCCCTGCCCGGCACCAGGCATTCATCATGGCCCGACCCTGACATGAGTGACGACGGCGCGACGGCTCGAATCACAGGAGTTCCTCCGTAGCGAAATCGCCAATTGCAACATCCCATCGAATACCAAACCCCGGCTGGGCCCTTGAGCCGGAACGGAGCGGATTCGTCCAGGTGCAAGCCCCGTGGCAGTAGTCCCATACGCTCGTCCGCATGCCCGAACAGCCCGCGCACATGAGCCGCGCCGGCCTCCCCTGCGGCTCGGAAGGCCCATGAGTCGTGCACGTTTGTCTCACTCCTTGACCGGGGTGTTGCCGTTCATGGCGAAGCGGGCGGAGCACTGCTCGTCGGATCGGTCGTTGGCGTTCCAGACGCAGATATACATCGTGTGGCCGACGTCCGAGACGAAACTCGTTTTCGTGGCGCCCACGGAGGCCTGGAACGTGTACGCGATGCCGTCGTTGCGGTACAGCTCGGCGCCGCAGCTCTGGCCCAGGGAGGTGTTGAGGACGCCTGCCAGCTCCCCGGAGCCGTTGTCGTCCAGCCAGGCGGAGCAGGCGGCGTCGTTGCCGACCCAGGATGTGTCCGCCTCGGAGCCCTTGACCTGCTGCGGGTCGTCGCCTCCGTTGACACCGCTGATCGACGACGAGGTGACGCGGGTGGCGGCTGCCGAAGACGCGGCGGTCGTGACGGGGCCGGAGGGCGAACGCGTGCTGGACGCGCTCGCCGGGACGGTCGTGTCCGTACCGGCCGGGGCCACCGGGGCCGGGTGCCCGGACTGCGAGGTGGGCGAGTCCGAACGGCTCGGGCTCGCGGAGGACGTCCGTGTCGCCCCGGCCACGGGCTCGACGCTGACCGACGCGCTGTCGGACGGATGCGCGGCGCCGTTGTGCCGGGAGCCGAACGGGACGTTCACGAACGCTGCGCCGGCGCCGAGGACGATCACTGCGGTGGTCGCGAGCAGGAGCGGGCGTTTGCGCGGGCGGCGAGGTAACGCGGCGGACGGGGGCGCGGTCTCAGGCGTCGGATCCGCATCCCGGTCCGGCGGCGGGACGGTCTCCAGCTTGCCGACCGGCGTCGCGGCGAAGGCACGTCGCGAGGCGATGCGTGTCATGACCTCGGACGGCCAGGAGGGAGGAGGAACAGGCAGGTGTGCGCGGGCCGCCTCCGCCACCTCGCCGGCGGTGGGGCGGGCTCCGGGGCCGGTCGCGAGACAGGGCCCGATGACGGCGGCCAGGTCGGCGTCCACGGCACGCAGCGGCTCGACGTCGGGGACGACACCGGGCGTGCGGCCCGAAGCCCCGTAGAGCACGAGCGCCCCGAGCGAGTAGACGTCCGCGGGCGCGTCCACGTCCTCGTCCCCGGCCTGCTGTTCCGGTGCCGAGAATCCCTGCGTGCCGTAGCTGCCACCGCTCTTGGTGAGCCTCGCCTGGTCCGCGGCGCGCGCGATGCCGAAGTCGATCAGCTTCACGCCGTCCCGCACCAGCATGACGTTGCCGGGCTTGACGTCGCGGTGCACGACCCCGAACTCGTGCACGACCGACAGGTGAGTGGCCGTCTCGGCCAGCAGCAGCCACAGCGCCTCGACGGGCAGCGGGCCGCGCAGCCGGACCGCCTCGTCCACGGTGAGGCCGGGCACGTACTCGGTGGCGAACCAGGGACGTTCGGCGGTGCCGTCGCTCGCCAGCACCCGCGGCCCGACCCCGGCCGGCACACGGTAGAGGATGCCGACCTCACGTTCGAAGCGCTCGCTGGAGACCAGCCGTGGCCGGACACGCTTGACGGCGGCATAGCCCTTGTCGGACGCCCCGAGGTAGACCTCGCCCATGCCGCCGACGCCGAGCAGACCGATGATGTTGAAGCTGCCGATCTCCTGCGGATCGTCCGCGCCGAGCAGTTCGGCGATCGTGCTATCCATCATCAGCAGTTCCCCGACCGCTCGCGTTCACGGGCGGGCAGGCTATCGAGCAAGTCACGGCGAGGCAAAACGAGTTGGCGTCGCGCGCGCCCTCCCCGGCGCGCCTCTGGGGGAGGACCGGTCCTCGCGGTGCGCTCATACACTGACGCGAGCCGAGCCGGAGGTGTGCGATATGGCATACGGAAACTTCCCACCCCAGATGCTGCCGCCGGGCAGTCCCTCCGACAGAGTGCCCTCGGCGCCGCCGGGGACGATCTTCCTACTGGGTCCGGAGGGCGGGTACGCCGTGCCGCCTCGCCGGTACACGCTGCTGTTCGGGCGCGACCGCGAGGACGTGCATGTGCCGGTCGGCGTCGGCGACCCGACCGTCAGCCGTCGGCACGGCGTGTTCACCTGCACGGCCACGGACGGCGACTGGTGGCTGGTCAACACCGGCAATCTGCCGATCGAACTGCCCAACGGCGTGCTGATGCTCACCGGCCACAAGCGGCTCATCGAGTCCGGGTACACCCCGCTGGTGATCAACTCGTCCAAGCGGCGTTCCCACCTGGTGGAGGTCCGCGTCGTGGACGAGGACGACCACAATCCCCGCTCCACGAGCGGTGCGGAGACCGTGGATCCCGAGACGGTCTACGAACTCTCCCCGCAGGAGCGGCTGGTGCTCACCGCGCTCGCCCGGCGCTACCTGGAGGGCCACGACGCCTTCCCGCTCCCGCTGGCCTGGGAGGACACGGCCCGTCTGGTCAACGCCTCCCCCTACGTGACCAAGTCCTGGACCTACAAGTCGGTCGCGAACACGGTCGAGGACGTGCGCGAACGGCTGCACCGCCGGGGCGTGCGCGGACTGCTGCGCGACGAGGTCGGCGAGCCGGTCGGCTCGACACTCAGTGTCAACCTGATCAGGGAACTGCTGAAGACGGCGACGCTGAGTGCTCAGGACCTGGAGCTGCTGGCCGACAAGGACTGAAGGATTGAGCGGAACGCAGAGTACGTGCCCCGGCCGATCGTCGGCCGGGGCACGCGGCGTTTCTCAGCCCTGCGCCGCACGCTCGGCTGCGGCGTTGTACGTGACGTGCATGATGCCGTCTTGGACTGCGAAGGCGGCTGCCTTGTCCTTCGCGGAGCTCTGCTGCTGCGGCGGCTGCGGCTGCTGCGGGTCGGGGTGAGGCGTCGTGTTCGTCACGCGATTGTTGTCGCCTACGACAAAGGTGCCGGAGACGTCCCCGGTGTGGATGTCTCCGTGTGTGGATTCCACGGGCATGGCCTGCCTTTCTTTTGCTGGGTCTCAGGGGAGGTCAGGCGCCGCAGTCGGTCAGCAGGCCTTCCACGGCAGATTGCATCGCCGAGCTCTGACTCGATGTTTCGAGCACGGCGCCTGACACATCGGGTCCGATTGCCTCGTACTGACTCGCCAAGTCCTGAGTGGCGGTCAGCATGTTGTTGAGGTCTGCTTCCACGGAGCTGTCCTGAGCTTCCGATATGGCCTGCTGCAACGTGGACGCGGTGGCGTTCAGGTCGGTGACGACGGTTTTTGCGGAGGAGACCACCGTGCTGCCGTCGGGAACGGTGGACGTCGCGCCCGTGTTGTAGTCGCCCACAGCACTGTTGTACGAGTCGAACGCGGCGTCCACTGCGTCCGCATCGATGTCGTACTGCTGGGCCTCTGACGTCAACTGCGGGAGCACTGTCGCGCACAGGGGATCGACACTGGGCGAGGTGTCGTCGGCGGGCAGGGTGTCGTCGGCGGGTGCGGTGTC
Source organism: Streptomyces sp. 150FB (assembly GCF_000818195.1). Lineage (GTDB taxonomy): Bacteria > Actinomycetota > Actinomycetes > Streptomycetales > Streptomycetaceae > Streptomyces. Next base: position 925,078 of record NZ_JTHL01000001.1, read on the forward strand.
GTCGCTCAGGCTCGACGTGATGACGGGGCTCGGCACGACGACTGAAGACGAAGTCGGTTGATCGTTCGTGGAGACGATGGCACCCACGCCCAGCACGGCCGCGAGGCCGAGCGAGCAGGCGAGGACCAGTCCCGATACTCCGGTCTTGAAACCTGTCGCACCGACGGCGGCCACCCCCGTGTGGCCTGTACTCGCCGTGGTCGTCGTGGTGCTCGCGGCGTGCGTCGACGGGGCGACGGAGGAATGCGCCGCCGAGAGGTCGATCCGTTGGGGTATCGGTGCGGCTGAGTGCGCGCCGGCCGCGTTCACGACGACGTGCGGCTGCGCGGCGGTATGGGACAGGTCGACCACCGGCCTCGCCGCGTGGGCCATCAAGGGCGTGTGCGCGGGAGCCGAAGTGGCGGACGTGGAGACGGTCGGGTGAGTGATGGCCTGCGTGTGGACCGCGCCGTGCGTCGGGGTGACCGGGTGGACCGGCGGTGTGGCGATCGGCGGCGCCGTGGTGGACGCCGCGCCGGCGACCTGGTGGGCCGTCGAATGCGCGTGCGGGGCGGTGAGTTCATGCCACAGCACCTCCGCCTCAAGCGCCAGGGCCGTCGTCTGCGCGGCCCGGCCGATCGCCCTGCGGCGGGTGCGAGCCTCGTTCAGGAAGAACTCCTCACCCTCCGTGTCCCCCGCGCTCCTCGCCGCCGCCCAACCGACTCCGAGCAGGCTGCCCCACGCGTCGAACTGCCGGGACAGCGCCAGCTTCGGCGAGGCGGCACGGGCCAGCGCCGCGCCGAGCCGCGCGTGTCCGCTCCGCTCCGCTCGCAGCACCGCGACGTCCAGGGCCTGGAAGTGCGCCGCGACGTCGTCCGGAGCGGTGTCCTTCGCCTCGACCCACACGGTGAACGCCTGGCAGAGCCGATCGGCGGGGAACTCCGTCTTCCGCGTGTTCAGCACACACTCGGCGACATCCGGCGGACAGGCGTAGCCGGTCTCCGAGGAGACCAGCAGGCCGTGTCGCACCAGACCGTCGGCGAGCGCGCCGCTGTCCGGCAGACGGAGCAGATCATTGAGATGCCGGGCGGCCAACTCGGCGCCGGACAGCGAACCGAGCAGGTACAGCAGGTCGCGCTCCTGCGGCCGGAGCTTGTTCAGCAGCGCGGGAAGCAGTTCGGGAAGATCGGCGATGCCCGGCAGGCCCTTGCCGGTCGCGGCCGCCATGGCGATGCGCCGCAGCCGGAGCGGGTTGCCGTCCACCGCGTCGCGCAGCGCGTCCACGACCGGCACCTCGTCGGGCCGCAACCCGCGGGAGAGCAGCGCCGCCACCAGTTCCGCCGCCGCCGAGGCCGTCAGTCCTGCGAGTTGGATCGCGTGCACCCCGTCGACCGCGGACCGCTGCTGCGAGGTGAAGACGAACGTGGACTGCTCGGCCATGTCGAAGAGCCGGCGCAGGTCCTTCTCGTCGAGCCCCGCGTCGTCCAGGTAGATCCGCAGCCGCAGGGTCTTCAGACGCTCCTTCAGCACCTCCAGCGACGGCTTGTAGTTCGGCGCGTCGAAGCTGATGTCGAATATCGCCTGCGCGATGTCATCGGCCGTACGTCCGCCGGCTTCGACATAGGCCGCGCCATCGTGCCCGGGCGCCATCGTGCACGCGAGGTGGCGCAGCAACGCGCTCTTGCCGACCCCGGGCGCGCCCCAGACCTGCACCAACTGGTGTGTCCCGATCGCCTCTTGCAGGAAGCGCAGGTCCCGCGCCCGTCCGATCAGCGGCTCGACGGCGGACCGCGGCAGATGGGAGATCGGTTGGCGCTTGACCGGATCCGGCAGCGGCCCTGTGTGCAGTTTGAAGGTCGAACCGGACCCAGTGTTGATGGTCAGGTTGTTCACGGTGTTGTGGTGGCCTACGACCATCGTTCCGGACACATCACCGGTCCGGATCCGCTCGACAGCCTCCGGAGCACCGTTGTTCTCTGGCATCTGCTTCCCCCGTCCTCTCCAACGCCCGGGTCGCGGCGCTTGGTCATGCTGGTGCCCGCCCGTCGTGCGAACCCTGCGTTTTTACGTGTTCCGCGAGATCGCCGGCGATCCGGCGGGCCCGGCCGCGACGGCGATCCGGGCGAGGTGATCCAGGTCGAGGATCGTGATCCTGCGGTAGCCGGTCACGACCGCGCCCGACTCCCGCAGTACCCGCAGGGCCTTGTGGATCGACGACTCGGCCGCGCCTACCAGGGTGGCCATCTCCGGCTGTGACAGCGGGAGTTGGGCTTCGTTCCGGCCTGGACGCCCGTAGGTGACGGCCAAGTGGTGCAGGATCCTGGCCAGCCGTCCGAGCACATCGCAACCGGTGAAATCGACGATCCGGCCGGTCGCCGTACGCAGCTTGGCCACCACGCTCGCGCTGAGCGCGAGTCCTATGGTGGGGTGCTGTTCGGTGCACTCCAGCAGTTCGGAACGGAGTACGTAGCGGGCCAGCACCCTTCCACAGGCGGTCACGGTGCCGACGCGCGGCTGGCCGTCGATCCCGGCGAACTCCCCGACCAGGTCCCCGGCCATCCGCACGGCCAGCAGCGCCTCGCGGCCGTCCTGCGCACGCGCGGTGACCTTCACCATGCCGCCGAGCAGGAGCAGCGCGAAGTCCGAGGTGTCGGCCTCGCGGATGGTGATCTGGCCCGCCGGGTAGGCCACGCCGTGGCCGAGTCCCATGAGGATTTCGCGGTCGGCCTCGTCGACCCGGCCGAGCAGCCCGGCCGACGGCCAGTAGGCCACGGCCCCGCGCGCACGTGTGTTGCTCATCGGCCACACCTCTCTTCCTCGTGCAGCCGAAGCGGCACAAGCCGTATTAGTAGCCGTTCTACCCGAGGACCCCTCCTCTACGGTCTCGTCAATCATCTTGTCGACACCGGAAAACCCCGACGCCAGCAGACCGATCGTCGAACTGCCTGCGCCCGTCGTGATCGCGGAGGAACTGTGAATCCGATGTACGAATACCGAGCCCTGCTGGCGTGCGACATCGCGGGCTCCGCGGGCCGCGGCGAGCAGCGGCTGCAAGAGATCCGGAGAGTTCTGCGTTCCGCGCTGTTCGACGCCTTGGGCATGTCCGATCTGGACGCGCGAGACTTCGTGTACGTCGACACCGGCGACGGCTGCCAACTCGTCGCCCCGGCCGCACTGCCCAAGGCCAGACTGCTGTTTCCGCTGCTCCCCGAGCTGGGCTCACGGATCCGCGAGCACAACCAGCACGCCGGCGCGGACACTCGGCTACGGGTGCGGGCCGCGGTGCACGCGGGGGAGATCCGGCTCGATCCGGACGGCACCGTCTCCGGCGCCCCCTTCGAGGCGCTGGCCCGGCTGCTCGACTCGGCCCCTCTGCGGGCCGCGGCGCTGGCCGGTACCAGCGGCACCCCGCTGGCCGCGATCCTTTCGCACCACTTCCACGAGGACACAGTCGGGCACGGCTACGAGGGGCTCGAAGCCGACGCCTTCACCGCGGCCGACGTCCGAGTCAAGAAGTACGCCGCGCGGGCCTGGCTCTGGTACCCGGGCAGCCCCGTCGGGCCACGCGTCGCTTCCGTCCCGGACTCAGGCTCCGGCTCCGGCTCCGGCTCCGGCTCCGGCGAGCAGCCCGCGCAGCCCGAGCCGCGGGCCGTGCGGCAGCTCGTCCAGGCCACGGAAAACGGCACGGTCTTCGCCGTACACCGGGGCGACCAGTACATCCGCCACAACGACCGGGGTGATACGCGCCGATGAACGAGGAACTCGCCGGGCTGGCCGCGAGCGGCGCGACCGCTCTGGTCTCCGCGATGGGCACCGATCTCTGGCAGGAGGCGAGGAGGCTGATGAACCGCGTCCTCGCACGGGCTCGCGGCAGCCGCCGCGACCAACTGTCCGACGCGCTGAACCAGAAGTCGACCACCGCGAGGGGAGCGGTCGACGCCGGGACAGTGGACTACTGGACCGAGGCCCTGTCGCAGATGCTCGACCTGAACCCGGATCTCGCCCAGGACGTCACGGCCCTGGCTTCGCTACGGACACCGGAAAGGCCGGACATCGTGATCCAGCTCAATTCAGCCACCCATTCAGGCGAGGTGTTCGCGGTGCAGCACGGCACCCAGCACTTTGCCTCCGGGCCGAAGTCCCGCGATTCCGGGGAACAGCCGTGAGCCGGGACGACGACCGGCGAGACGGTCTCATGGGCGGACGGTGGCGGGCGGTGCTGTTCGTGGCCGTCGTCATCGGGGCCTTCATCGAGGTCAGCACAGAGCATCGGCGGTACGGCGCGCTGGTGGACGTGTTCGCCCTCGCCGCAGTGGGTGTGGTCGGCGCGGCGGCCGTGCTGGGGTCCGAGGCCGCCGCGACGCTCGCCCGGCAGCGGGACCGGCTCGAACAGGAACCCCAGCCCAACGCGACGGTTCCGGTCTGCCGCTACGTCACCGGACCGGCGGCGCCGCAGCCCCAGCCCCCGAGACCGCGGCCGTTCCTGCGCGAGCGGCCGACCGACCTGAGCGTTCCCCGCTTCGGCGACGGCGCCCGTGCCCAGGGCTATCCCTGGCTGCTGCCGGAGCGCACGGTACAGAACGGGATCGCCGCCGACGAGGCCACGGTCGGTGCCTTCACCATCCGCGCGGCCTCCGTCATCGGACCCGGCCACCGCTGCGGCCAGCCCGCCGAGCCGCGGCAGGACTCTTACCGGATCGGGCGAAGCCGGGACAGCCGGTACGCGATCGTCGCCGTGGCCGACGGCCTGTCCAGCGCGGCTTGGTCCGACGCCGGGGCCACCACGGCCTCCAGCCAGGCCGTCACGCTGCTGCGCGAGCAGATCGAGACCGTTGGCTTCGGCGGGCTCGACGTCAAGGAGCTTTATGGGCGGATCGCGGAATCGGTCGCCGCGCACGCGGCAGGACGCGGCGTAAGCACCTCGCACGTGGCCACCGTGCTGATCACCGCGGTGCTCGCCGAACCGGACGCGAACGGCGTTGCAGAGGTCTGGGTCGCGTGGCTCGGCGACAGTTCGGCCTGGACCCTCGATCCGCGCGTCCCGCTGTGGCGGATCTCCGCAGGCGATGCCAAGGACCGCACGGCCGCAGTGGTCTCGAACGAGGTCGCCGGACAACTGCCGGACACGCCGCAACTGGCCAGGGACCTCTACGTCACACTGGCTCCCGGCACGGCCCTCGCCCTGGTCACGGACGGGATCGGCGACGCGTGGGCGGACCCGGCGGGCAACGTCAACGAGTACTTCGCGAACGCCTGGCGCTCACCAGTGCCGGCCACCCGGTTCACCGCCGACGTCTGCTTCGACGCACCGCAGTGCCTCGACGACCGTACCGCCGTAGTGATGTGGAACGGTGGCCCGGCATGACAGAAACCCCTCTCATGGACGGCGCCGATGACAAGGCCGGCGGCGACGTCCCGGCGGCCGATCCCCGGGGCTGGGCTTTGCCACGGACCGTGAGCATCGGCGATCTCGGCCCCTTGGCCGAGCCGATCTCCGAACACAACGGCCAGGCCGTCGCAGTAAAGCCACTGGCGAACCATCCCGGCTGGCTGGCCAAGCTCTACCGGCCCGACCAGCACCCGGAGGACGCCCACCGGCTCGACCTGCTGATCTCGGCTCCGGACACGCTGCCGGAGGCGGATCGTACGGCCCTGTACGCAGGAACCTGCTGGCCCACGGCCCGGATCCACGGGCCCGGCAACCCGGCCGTCGGCTGTGTGATCCCGATGGCACCCGAGCAGTATCGTGCCGAGCTGCGGCGCGGCGCGTTCAGCGAGCGCCGCTTCGTGGAGATCGACTGGCTGGCGAAGTCCGACGAGTCGATACGGGGCGTCGGACTGCCGACCCCCGGTTTCGCGGGCAGGTTGGCCGCCTGTCGCCGACTCACGGAGCTCGCCGCGATCCTGGAGAGCCTGGGCCTGGTCTACTCGGACTGGTCGTTCTCCAACGCCTTCTGGAGCCCGGATCAGCATTCCGTCTACCTCATCGATGTCGACGGCTGTCAGCCGAAGAAGATGCCGGACATCCACCAGCCGAACTGGGCCGACCCGCTCACACCGCCGGGCACCGACGCGGACGAGTACACCGACCGCTACCGGCTGGGACTGCTCGTCGCCAAATGTCTGACGGGCCAACGTAACGCGCACGCCTTCCACACCGTCGCCGCGTGCCACTGGCAGAACCAGCCCGCCGTCTCCGAAGTACTGCTCGACATGCTGCTCGCGACCGACCGCGAGCGACGGCCCTCGGCCGCGCAGTTGAGCCAAGCGCTGGACGGCGGGCCCTATCTCAGGACCGTGCCACGTCCGACCCGCACGGCGCTGCCACCGTTGCCCGTGCAACTCCCGATCCAGCAGCCCCCCGTGCCGGACCCCGTGCCGACGCCCACCCTGAACAAGCCTGAGCCCGACTCTCACGCCGGCTGGATTCTCGTACTCGTCCTGGCCGTGATCGTGCTGTTCGTCATCGCCTCCAACCACTGACTCAGAGGTGCACCATGCCACTCTGCCTGCCCACCTACGTAGTGATCGACGCGTCCTCGTCGATGAAGGAGCACGAGGCAGTGCTCAACGCGACCCTTGCCCGTCTGCACTACAACCTGGCGACGAATCCCCGCGTCTCGGAGTTCGCCCGAGTCTGCGTGGTCGCCTTCTCCACCGATGTGCACGTGGTGGTCCCGATGTCGGACATGGAGCAGGTGCCGGCCATGCCCGAGGTGATCTGCGGCGGGCGCACGGAGTACGGCAAGACCTTCGACCGGGTGCGGGAGTGCATCCAACAGGATGTGAGCAACCTGAAGGCGCAGCACTTCGAAGTACTGCGGCCGGCGATCTTCTTCCTGACCGACGGCGGACCGACCGACGCACACTGGCAGGAATCCTTCCGCAAGATCGTGGACAGGGACTGGCCGCGCCACCCGCACGTCATCGCCTACGGCTTCGGCGCCGCGAAGCGCGATGTGCTGGAAAAGGTGGCGACCAAGGCGTTGTTCATCGCCGACGGTTCGGACACCGAGTCGGCGCTGAGCGGGGCGATCACTGGTCTGCTCAACACCCTGATCGCCTCGTCGGCGGCCGGTACGATGAACATCCCCACCAACGTCAATGGCTTCACGTACGTCCCCGTCACCGAGGAATTCGTGGACTGATGAGGGACATCGACTCGCGTTCCGCGGCGTCCCGGACACGGCGCGCATCCGTCGGACTGACCGCGCTGGCCGTCGCACTGCTCGTCTGCGGCGCCGCGGTCGAGGCAACGGGCAATCTCCTCGACTCCGCGGCGGATGGGAGCAGTGGCGGCTCGCACCCGGCGACGACTGTGCACCCGACCCCCACCCGCTCCCCCGCCTCCGAGGCACCGTCGCCACGCCGTTCGCCCCCGACCTCACCCACCTATCCGCCCAGGCCGACGGCCACGGCCACGGCCACGGCTAACGGTGGTTCGTCAGACGGGCGTCACTGATCACGTATGAGCACATGGCAACTCAGAGCGGGAGGCGCACGTGGGAATACTGCACGCGATCCGGATGCAGAAGCTCGTCGCAGATGCCAGGCACGCACACGCGCAAGGGGACAACACCTTCAAAGCGTCCATCGACATCGACCCCCGGGGCATGGCCCGCGTCAGGAACCCCATGAAGAAGATCCGCAAGGAGATCGACCTGGTCGTGCGATCCGTCGAAGCCGTCGGCTGGGAGTGCGTGGGCATCGACCAGTTCATGTACTCGATCAATATGGCGTTCGTCCGCGCGAGCTGAAAGGGCTTCCCGGTTGCGGGCGGTGCATGCATGGCGGGATGGTTCGGTGGCGGAGGTCTGGGTGTAGAGACGGTTATGGCACTGGCCGCACAGAGCCACCTCGGTGAGCAGATGTCCGATATTTGGACTTGCGGCCCCGAAACACAGTGTCGCGGGGAACCAGCGCCTTCTTAAGTGCGTCGTGGGTGGCCCTGTCCCACAGGCCCTGACACAGCCGGACAGGGTTTCCCTCCTGGTCGATGACGGGCTTGTTCTTGTGCATCAGATAGCCGAGGGTCGCTTCTGACAGGAGAATATTCTTCAGCTCGTCGGCTGCCACGGACGCCCGCGCCGGCTTGCCGTACATCACGGCCAGATGATCGGCCGGCGACAACTCTCCCGCCCGATTCAGCCGGGCCGCCTCGCTGCTCGGGGTCACCTGCTCCGGGTCGGCAAAAAAAAATAGGGCGGGCAACATTCGTGATCACGGCGGTAGCGTGGGGGTGGAGTTCGATGTGGTCGATCTTTCCTCACCTCACTACCCGGACATATCGAAATCCGTAGGAAGGCTTCCCCTTCGGCCTTCCAGCAGCTCGGGTCTTGACCGTGGCACTGCGATTGCGGCGCTGGATGGCGCGAAGCTCCATCTGTGCGCCCCACGCCTCCATGGTGAAGCGGTTCTCGTCGGCAGGATCGTCCAGATCCCAGGGGCCGTCATGTCCACCGCCGCCGCAACGAGTCCGTCTACGGGCCTCGCTCATCGCGGAGCCAGGGGCCAAGCTTCGGACGGGTCATCGGGTCCGTCGCGCCGGAGACCTCCCCGTCGTCGGCCCAACCGGTGATGTGACTTCCGACCGACGAGGCAGCGGTAAGGATGTCCTCGCGCTGACGCTCCGGGGACGAGGTCGCCAACTTCATGCGGGAAAGCCTGCGGACGCCCAGTAGACACCTTCCACAACCGTCGTAAGGCCGTTCGAACACATCCAGATCCGTACCGCGCATAGCTTCTCCGTTTCGCGCACGCGGAGTACGGAGATTCGGCGGCCGCTCCCAGGACGATCTTGATCAACCCAGGAAGCTCAGGCGGACCTGGCGGTCCGTGTTGTCGACGTTCGTGTCGACGAGGCAGACAGACTGCCACGTGCCGAGTTCCAGGTGGCCGGCGATCACCGGGAGCGTGGCGTGGGGCGGGACGAAGGCGGGCAGGACGTGGTCCCTGCCGTGGCCCGGGCTGCCGTGGCTGTGTTCCCAGCGGTTGTCGGGCGGGAGCAGGGTGCGCAGTGCGGCCAGCAGGTCGTCGTCGCTGCCTGCGCCCGTTTCGATCAGGGCGATGCCGGCGGTCGCGTGGGGGACGAACACGTTCAGCAGGCCGTCGCGTCCGGCTGCTGCCTCGCGGAGGAATTCCGTACAGGCCCGGGTCAGGTCGGTCACGGCCTCCGATCGGCCGGTGGTGATGTGCAGGACCTTGGTGGTGAATGCGTCGGACATACGTTCATTCTCCCGCTCCGGCGAAGGGGATCGCGGGTGCGCGCGCCGGGAAGATTCGTGTCCGTGGTCCCGTTGAAGGTGACGTGAGCGACATAGGGGTACGGGACGTGGACGTGGTGGTCGTGGGTGCTGGGCAGGCCGGGCTTTCGGCCGCCTACCACCTGCGGCGTACGGGGCTCGTGCCCGGCCAGGACTTCGTCGTCCTCGATCACGCGCCGCTCGCGGGCGGCGCCTGGCAGTTCCGCTGGCCCTCTCTGACGTACGGGAAGGTCCACGGCATGCACTCGCTGCCCGGCATGGAGCTGGCCACGAGCGGCGCCGACGCGGTCCGGCCCTCGGCTGAGGTGGTCGGGGCGTACTTCACGGAGTATGAGCGGCGCTTCGACCTGCGGGTCCGGCGGCCCGTCGATGTGCGCGCGGTACGCGAAGGGGGCGGCGGGCGGCTGTCCGTCGAGACGTCCGACGGGGTCTGGTCGGCGCGGGCACTGATCAACGCGACCGGCACCTGGGACCGTCCGTTCTGGCCCCGCTATCCCGGCCAGGAGACCTTCCGGGGGCGGCAGTTGCACACCGCGACCTATCAGGGGCCCGGGGAGTTCGCCGGGCTGCGGGTGATCGTGGTCGGCGGGGGCGCGTCCGGCACGCAGCATCTGATGGAGATCGCCGAGGTCGCCGCCGGTACGACATGGGTGACGCGCAGGCCGCCGGTGTACCGCGAGGGGCCGTTCGACGAGGAGGTGGGCCGGTCCGTCGTCGCGCTCGTGGAGGAACGCGTACGGATGGGGCTGCCGCCGCGCAGTGTCGTCTCGGTGACCGGTCTCCCGCTGACCGAGGCCATCGTGCGGGCGCGCGAGTCGGGGGTGCTCGACCGGCTGCCGATGTTCGACCGGATCACGCCCGAGGGGGTGGCGTGGGACGACGGGCGCACGGTGGAGGCGGATGTCATCCTCTGGGCCACCGGGTTCCGGGCGGCGGTCGGTCATCTCGCACCGCTGCGGCTGCGCGAGCCGGGCGGCGGTATCCGGGTCGAGGGGACGCGCGCGGTGCGCGACGGGCGTATCCATCTGGTGGGGTACGGGCCTTCGGCCTCCACCATCGGCGCGAACAGGGCGGGGCGGGCGGCGGTACGCGAGGTGGGGCGGCTGCTGGAGCGCGCCGAGGCGGCTGCCTGAGCGCGCGGAGGCGGCGTTCGGGCGAGTCAGCCGTTGCCGCTCGGATTTCCCCGCTTCGCGTTGAACTCACTTACGTTCCTTGCCTGTTCGGCGTACGTCGTGGCGAAGCGGGTGTCTCCCGGGCCGACCGTGACGAAGTAGAGCCAGCCGCCGGCGGTCGGTGAGGCCGCCGCCCGCATCGCCATGTCTCCGGGGTTCCCGATCGGGCCGGGCGGCAGCCCGCCGTGCTGATACGTGTTGAACGGGTTGTCGACCCTGGTGTCCTCCTCGGTGGTGTCGAGGGTGGAGCGGTTCAGCGCGTAGTTGAGGGTCGAGTCCATCTGGAGCCGCATGCCCCGGTCGAGGCGGTTGAGGATCACCCTGGCCACCTTGCCCATGTCGGACGCCGTGTCGGCCTCGGCCTGGACGATGGAGGCGATGGTCACCGTCCGGTACAGCTCGGCGCCGACGCGCCGCGTGCTGCCGCCGCCCGCCTTGAAGTGCCGGTTCGCTGTGTCGACCATGTAGCGGAGCAGGCTTCCCGGAGTGGTCGCCGATCCGATGGGGTACGTCGCGGGGAACAGGTATCCCTCGGGGTTGCCGCGCGCCGCCGGAGGCAGGGCGAGCCGCGCCGTCGCCGCCGTCCTGCGCGTGGTGCCCGCCGGGAGCGCCAGGGCCTCGTCGACGGACGCGTACACCTGGGAGGCGCGCCGGCCCTCGGGGACGACCAGGGAGGCGGGCTCCTCGGCGGGGTGTCCGCCGGTCAGCAGCCGGACGGACACCAGGACGGCGGCGGCCAGAACGAGGAACACTCCCGCCAGCAGGACCAGGCGGCCACGGCGGGTCAGTCGGGAGCCCCGACCGCGTCGTGGCCGTGGCGGTACGTTCGTCATACGGGCACGCTAACCCGGAGTGATCGCCGATCCCGGCACCTGGCGCCCGGCGACACGGGAACCGTGCGCACGACCCGCCAGCATCACTACGGAGAGTAATAGTGCGACGGACGACCGAGCATGCCGTCCGGCACCGTCACTCGGCATCCGGTGGCAGGTCGTGGCGCCATACCCAGCGGCCTTCGTAGTCGGGTTGGTACCAGCACCGCCCGCCCGCGTACTCGCAGCGCTCCGAGGGCAGGGCGAGCCCCCGGGGCGGGGCGCCGGCGTCGATCCGGGTGGTCGAGCCGTCGAGGGGCCCTTGGTGCAGGGTGATGGTGATCCAGCGGGTGGTGTCTGCCATGGGGCGATGATGCCGCGCCGGGGTGGCGCCCGTCCCTGAAACGGGGCGATACCTGCGCCGCACCCGGTCGCGGCCTCAGGAGTCGTCAGGAGTCGTCAGTAGTCGTCAGGAGCCATCAGGAGTTGTCAGGAGTCACGGGCGGCGGGCAGCGACGGCAGGTCGAGGTGTTCGCGCAGGGTGGTGCCCCGGTACTCGGTGCGGTAGACGCCCCGTTCCTGGAGTTCCGGTACGAGCTTGTCCACGATGTCGCTGATGGAGGCCGGAAGCAGGTGCGGCAGGATGTTGAAGCCGTCGACCGCGCGGCTGGTGACATAGCGGGTCCACTCGTCGGCGATGGTCGAGGGCGTGCCGACGAAGGACGGGTGCCCCGGGGACACCTCAAGCACCAAGTCCCGTATCGACAGGCCGCGTTCGGCCGCGAGGTCGCGCCACTTCTGGATCAGGGCCAGCTTGCCGCTGCGGCGCTCGATCGAGATCGTGCCCCGGGAGGGGTCGAGTTCGTCCTCGCTGGGCTCGATGTCGGGCAGCGGTCCGTCCGGATCGTAACCGGACAGGTCGGTGCCCCAGTACTGCTCCAGGAAGGCGAGCGCCCGAGGTCCGTTGACCTGCTCGCCGCGCACCCAGCGCGCCTTCTCCTCCGCCTCGGCCGGGGTGTCGCCGAGTACGAGGCTCGCGCCCGGCAGGATCCGCAGCGAGTCCGGCGTCCGGCCGTGGCGGGCCAGCCGGTCGCGCAGGTCGGCCGCGTACGCCACGGCCTTGCCGTACTCGGTGTTGGCGGAGAACACCACGTCGGCGTGGCGGGCGGCGAGTTCGCGGCCGCCGTCCGAGTCCCCGGCCTGGAACAGCACCGGCCGTCCCTGCCGGCTGCCCGGCACGGTCGCGGTGGCGCGCAGGCGTACGAGGTCGGTGTCCGCCTCCACCGGGCTGACGGAACCGGGGCGGCTCCACCTCGGGGCCTGTCCGTCGGGCGCGACGGCGTCCGGAGCCCAGGACGCCCACAGCGCCTTGGCCGCTTCGACGAACTGTCCGGCGCGCTCGTAGCGGCGTTCGTGCTCCAGCCAGCCGCCGTGCCGGAAGTTGGCTCCGGTCCAGGCGTTGTCGGTGGTGACGATGTTCCAGCCGGCCCGGCCCTCGGACAGCAGGTCCAGGCTCGCCAGCCGGCGGGCCAGGTCGGCCGGGTAGTTGTAGGTGGTGTTCTGGGTGGCCACCAGGCCGATCCGCTCGGTGACGGCGGCGAGCGCGGACAACTGGGTGATGGCGTCGGGGCGGCCGGCCACGTCGAGGTCGAAGACGCGGCCTCTGTTCTCCCGTACCCGGAGTCCCTCGCCGAGGAAGAACGCGTCGAACAGGCCGCGTTCCAGGATCTGCGCGATCTCGACGAATGTCTCGATCGCCGTGTGCGAGGCCGCGTTCGGGTCGGTCCAGATGAGCTGGGGCCCGACGCCCGTGAAGAACACGCCGAGATGGAGCCGGGGTTGGGGTTGGGGTTGGGGTTCGGTCATGGCACTCACCTCAGGCAGTCGCGGCCGCGGAGGCGGCGAATCGGTTGGCGGGACGGGGAAGGCCGAGCGTTTGACGCAGCATGTCGCCGGGCCGGGGTACGCGTACGGGTCCGGCCGCGGCGAGCTTCGGCAGTACCCGCTCGGTCAGCAGCGGCAGATCGACGGCGAGTACGGCGGGGTGCAGCCTGACCCCGTCGACCGACCCGGCCAGTTCGCGGAGCAGTTCGACCAGTGCCTCGGAGGAGCCGACATGGCGCAGCCGTCCGGAATCCGCCCAGCCGGCCGCTTCGTTCAGCTCGGCGAGCCGGTCGGCGGCCGGGGCCCCCGCGTCGAGGACCACCTCCACCTCGGCGAACACCAGCGGCGCTCCGGCGTCCCTGGCGGTGGCCGCACGGGCGGCGATCGCGGCGAGGTCGGGCCGCCCGACCAGGACCACATCGGCGCGCGCGTCGGCGTCCAGCGCGTCAGGAGCCAGGACAACCACCTGGCCCTGCGGCGGACGCGGAGTGATCAGTGGGCCTTTGACGGTGAAGGACGCGCCCTCGAAGTCGATGTGATGCACCCGTCCCGAATCCACGAAGCGGCCGGTCGCGACATCCTTGATGACCGCGTCGTCCTCCCACGAGTCCCACAGCGCACGGGCGGTGTCGATGACGTCGGCGGTCTCACGGCGCAGCGCGGCGGCGGGCAGTGCCGCTCCCCCCACGGTGGCGAGGGCGTCCTCGCCGGCCGCGGCGCCGATCACCCAGCCGGCCCGGCCGTGCGAGGCGTGGTCCAGGCTCGCCAACTGGGTGGCGAGATGGAACGGTTCGGTGGTGGCGACGTGCAGGGTGGGCGCGAGCCCGATCCGGTCGGTCAGGGCCGAGACGTAGGCGGCCCGGGTGCCGGCCTCCACCCGTCCGACCGCCCCGGGGCCCGCGTCGGGCGGCAGCGGCGAGTCGGCGAAGGTGACGAGGCTGAAGCCGCCCTGCTCGGCTGCCGCGATCACCGCCCGCAGCGCCCTCGGGGTCAGGACGGCACCGGGTGAACGCCCCGAGTGGCGCCAGGCGGCGGGGTGGGCGCCGTCGCCGTCGACCTCCACGGCGAGGTGCGGGCCGGGAAGCCCGGCGTCGCGGTCAGTCATGGGGAATGCCTCCGGTCGGAGTCGGTTCAGGAGTTGATGTGGGTGCGGACGTCGAAGTGGGTTCAGGGGCGGCGGAGTTGGCCGAGGCCCGAGCGGGATCGGCGGCCCCGGCCCGCGCGCCGGGAAGCGGCCTCGGGACGGCGGCGCGCTGCCGCGACAGCCAGAGCGCCACGGCGACGGCGGCCAGTACGGCTGCCGCACCACCCGACGCCATGCCCCAACGCACGCCCGCGTGCTGGGAGATCCAGCCGATCACGGGACCGCCGAGCGGAGCGCCTCCCATCGAGATCACCGTGTAGACGGCCATCACCCGGCCGCGCATGGCGTTGCTGACCTCCGACTGGACGAAGGCGCTGACCGCCGTGTTGAGCGTCATCAGGGTGAATCCGGCCGGCAGCAGCATGACCAGGAAGGCGAGGTACGACGGCATGAACGCGGCCAGCGCCTCGCTGACGCCGAACAGCACCGCGCCGGCGATCACCGTCCGTACGCGTGGCGAGGCACGGCGGGTGGCGACGAGGGTTCCGGCGATCGTGCCGACGGACAGCGCGGTCGACATGAATCCGAGACCGCTGGAGCCGACGGCGAAGACCCGTCCGGCGAACAGCGTGAGTGTCGTGGAGAAGTTCAGCGCGAAGGTGGCGACCAGACCGAAAATGGTGAAGACCCCGACCAGTTCGGGCCGGGCGGCGACATAACGCAGCCCGGCGGCGCCCGCTCCCGCCCAGGGAGGCCGCTCCACGCGGATCGGCCTCGCCCGCTTTCGTATCGTCAGCAGGCCCACGGTCACGACCGCGAAGGACACCGCGTTCACCGCGAACACCCAGCCCGTACCGATCACGGCGATCAGCATTCCGGCGATGGCCGGCCCGATCAGCCGGGCGGCGTTCAGGGACAGGATGTTCAGCCCGGCCGCGTTCGGGATCAGGGGGCCGCCGACGAGTTCCGTCACGAAGGACAGCCTCGCCGGGTTCTCCACCGTGAACACACAACCCAGCCCGAACGACAGCAGGTAGACGGACCAGAGCGGGGCGTGGCCGGACAGCACGATGACCGAGAGAAGCACCGCCTGCGCCGCGTACAGCGACTGCGCCCACAGCAACAGGGTGCGCCGGTCGCACCGGTCGGCGATCACCCCTCCCCACAGTCCGAACAGCAGGACCGGGGCGAACTGCAGACCCGCCGCCCAGCCGACCGCTGTCCCGCTGTGCGTGAGGTTCAGCACGAACCAGTCCAGCGCCACACCCTGCATCGAGGTGCCGACGTTGGAGACCAGGCCCGTGCTCCAGTAGACCCGGTAGTCGCGCACCCGCAACGCGGCGAACACCCCTGGTCGTGCGGTGCTCTTGGACACCGGGATCCTCTCGGTCGGATCAGGTCGGATCAGGTCGCGTCGCGTCGCGTGATCGGTGGCGCGTACGGGCAGGCCGGACGCGGGAAGCGCGCGAGACGTCGGACACAGGGGAACGGGGGTGCGCGAGGCGCGCCGGTGGACGCGGAGCGCGATCAGATCGAGGCGTTGAACGGGGCGGGGCGGCAGGTGCGCGCTCAGTAGCCCGGAGACGTCCTCGGACACAGCGCGCTGCTCACCCGGAGCAGGTCGACATGGCGCCGGGCGACCTGCAACTCGAAGGACCCACCGTGGCGCGGCGTACGGCCGTCACGGGCACCGGGGCGTCGTGTGCGCATGGCCGGTCCCACCTCACAGTCCGTCGGGTCGATCAGCGGCTCGGATCGCTCTTCACGTTAACCGCTCGGCCACCGTTGAACAATGACGCCCCGAACCACCGTTCGGGGCCATCTGGACCCCGGGGACAGCCCGTTCGCGCCCGCCGCGTACGCGCCCGCGAGGCCGATTCTTCATACGAGTGAAACGATGCGGCCCGACCTGCGCCGCAAGGACCGTCCTGCCGCTCGGAGCGGGCTCCCGACCGGCCGTCGGACTCGTACGCTCCCCCACCGGCGCGGCTCACCCGTCTACCGTGGTCGGGTGACCGCCCCGGTTCTGCACCGCAGACTGCATGTCGATCTGGCGCGCACCAGCGCGTCCCTCTGTTGGCGAGCCTGACACCCTTCGCCACGCCTCCGCTCCGGTCGGCGTGCGCTGTCCGCACGAGAACGTGAGAGGGATGGGCATGACCACTGTCACCAGCTTCGACATACGGCGCGCCGGACCGCGATTCGGCGCCGAGGTGTTCGGCGTCGACCTGACGGACACCGTCGACGACAACACCGCCGACCAGCTTCGCCAGGCCTTCCGGGACCACAAGGTGCTGGTGTTCCGGAACCAGAACCTGACGCCCGACCAGCACGTGCGGGCCGTACGTATCTTCGCGGAACCCTTCGACCACCCCACCGCGGCGAGGGACGCCGCCAACCCGCTGGTCTACCCGTACAACGTCCGGCAGACCGGCAAGGCGAGCACCTGGCACATCGGCGGGCTGTGGCGGACCCCCGTGTTCGCCATCGAATCACTCACCTACGAGGAGGTGTCGCCGCTCGGCGGACACACCCTGTGGGCGGACCTCCAGACGGCGTACGACGACCTGTCGGAGCCGTTCAAGGTGCTGCTCGAATCGGTGAGCGCCGTGTACGACGCCGACCCGGGGAACTACGCCCAGGGCGCCAGGCGGACCGGCGTCGGGGAGACCGTCGAGCACCGGGTCGTCCTGAAGCACCCGGCCACCGGGCGGAAGGGGCTGTTCATCAGCACCTCGGCGCTCAGGCTCACCGGTGTCACGCCCGAGGAGTCGAAGACCCTGCTCGACCACCTGCTCAGGCACGCCTCTTCGCCGGACTACACGATCCGGTTCGGCTGGAACCCCGGGGACTTCGTGCTGTGGGACAACCAGGCGACCTGGCACTACGCCGTGGACGACTACGGCGACGGCGCCCGCGTGTACCGCAAGGTCATCGGCGTGGAACGGTAAGGGGCCGCCCGCGCCTCAACCCCGGGTGCCCGAACCCCGGGTGCCCGGGAGCCTGGCCCTATCCTCCTCGTATCGGCTTCGGGGGCCCAGGATCAGCGCAAGGAGCACAGCTTTGGACGTCCACGCATCCCTGACCGACGTGGTCGGCAACACCCCGTTGGTACGGCTCAACCGTGTCACCGGCTCGGTGCCCGCACCGGTCTACGCGAAGTTGGAGTACGTCAACCCCGGCGGCAGCGTGAAGGACCGCATCGCGCTGTCGATGGTCGAAGCGGCCGAGGAGGCAGGCCTGTTGCTGCCGGGTGGCACCATCGTGGAGGGCACTTCGGGCAATACGGGCGTCGGCCTGGCCATGGTGGCCGCGCAGCGCGGCTACGGCTGCGTTTTCGCGATCCCGGAGAAGAGCAGCGCGGAGAAGATCGCCGTACTGCGTGCCTATGGCGCCGAGGTCCTCGTCTGCCCGAGTGATGTGCCGCGCGAGCATCCCGACCATGTGCACTCCGTGGCGGCCAGGGTCGCCGATGAGACACCGGGCGGCTGGCTGGCCAATCAGTACGACAACCCGGCCAACCCGCGGGCGCATTACCGCACCACCGGACCCGAGATCTGGCGCCAGACCGACGGGCGGATCACTCATCTCGTGTCCGGCATCGGCACCGGCGGCACCATCACGGGGACCGGCGAATACCTCAAGGAAGTCAGTGACGGCAGGGTGACGGTCGTCGGCGCCGACCCGGAGGCCTCGGTCTACTCCGGCGGCGACGGAAGCCCGTACTACGTGGAGAGCATCGGGCACTTCCGCCACCCGGAGACGGTGGACGACACCTGGCCGATGTCCTACCACCCGGAGGTGGTCGACCGGTTCGAGCGGATCAGCGACCGCGACTCCCTGGGAACCGCCCGGCGGCTGGCCCGCGAGGAGGGGCTGCTGGTCGGCGGCTCCGGAGGTACGGCCGTGGCCGCCGCGGTGCGGGTGGCGGCCGGACTGACTCCGGACGATCTCGTCGTCGTGCTGCTGCCGGATTCCGGCCGCAACTATCTCTCCAAGGTCTTCGACGACGGCTGGCTGCGCGAACTCGGCTTCCTGGACAGCGAGGACTCCCCGCCGAACGCCCGCGTCTGATCCAGCGGAGGCGGGGCGGCCGAGGGGGCTGCCGGACGACGGAATCGACGACGGAATCAGGGAGAGGCCGGTGCCAGCGACCCGGCGGGGCTCTCGGCGGCCCCGGCCGGCCTGCTGTCCCTGCGGACCAGCGCGGCGTAACGGCCGTCCTGGGCGAGCAGTTCGTCGTGCGTGCCGCGCTCGGCTATCCGGCCCGCGTCCAGGACGACGATCTGGTCGGCGTCCCTGATCGTGGAGAGCCGGTGCGCGATCGTGATCGTCGTACGTCCCTCGGTGAGCGAGTCGATCGCCTGCTGCACCGCGTGTTCGGTACGGGTGTCCAGGGCGCTGGTCGCCTCGTCGAGGATCAGGACGGGCGGGTCGCGGAGGATGGTGCGGGCGATCGCCAGGCGCTGCTTCTCGCCGCCGGAGAAGCGGTATCCGCGCTCGCCGACGAGCGTGTCGTAGCCGTCGGGGAGCGAGGCGATGTGGTCGTGGATCTGCGCGGCCTTCGCCGCCGTCTCGATCTCGTCGTCGGTGGCTTCCGGCTTGGCGAACCGCAGGTTCTCCGCGACGGAGGCGTGGAAGAGGTATGTCTCCTGGGAGACGACGCCGACGGCGCGCGCGAGGGTGTCGAAGTCCATGTCGCGTACGTCGATCCCGTCGATCAGGACCCGGCCGCCGGTCACGTCGTACAGCCTCGGTACGAGGTAGCTGAGCGTCGACTTGCCGGAGCCGGTCGGCCCGACGACGGCGAGCGTGGAACCCGCCGGGACGGTGAGGTCGATGCCGTGCAGCGTCTTCCCGTCCTTCTCGTCGTAGCTGAAGTCGACGTGGTCGAAGCGCACTTCGCCGTCGACCTTGCCGAGCGGGACTGGGCTCTCGGGCTCGGTGATGTCCACCGGCAGATCGAGGTATTCGAAGATGCGCTGGAAGAGGGCGAGCGAGGTCTGCATCTGCACGCCGGTGGCGAGCAGGCTCACCGCGGGCCGGAACAGGCCCTGCTGGAGCGAGACGAACGCGACGAGCGTGCCGATGGAGACGGCGAGGCCCTGGGTCTGGAGCGCGAGCCCGGCGACCCAGTAGATGACGGCCGGCATGGCGGCCATGACGATGCCGATGGTCGACATGCGCCAGCGCCCCGCCATGTTGGAGCGCACCTCCAGGTCGACGAGTTGCTCGGACTCGTCGGAGAAGGCCTTGGTGAGCGAGTCGGAGCGGCCCATCGTACGGCCGAGCAGGATGCCGCTCACGGACAGCGACTCGGTGACGGTGGCCGCCATGGTGGCCATCTGCCGCTGGCGCTGTGTGGTGATCTTCTTGCGCTCGCGGCCGACCCGACGGCTGATCCACACGAAGACCGGCAGCAGCAGCATCGAGACGATCGTGAGCCGCCAGTCGAGCGCGATCATCGCGACGACGGTGGCGACGACCGAGGTCAGGTTCGAGACGAGGGAGGTCGCCGTCGAGGTGACGGTGGCCTGCATGCCGCCGATGTCGTTGGCGATACGGGACTGGACCTCACCGGTCCTGGTCCTGGTGAAGAAGGCGAGCGGCATGCGCTGCAACTGGGTGTACACGGCGGTGCGCAGGTCGTGCATGACGCGCTGGCCGACCGTGGTGGAGATCAGGGTCTGGAGCACGCCGAAGACGCTGTTGACCACGGCGGTCGCGATCATGCCGAGCGCGAGCAGGCTGAGCAGCCCCGTACGGCCGTGCGGGATCGCGACGTCGAGGATCTCCCGGAGGAGGAACGGCGAGGCCACCGAGACCAGTGACGAGGCGGCGACGAGCAGCCCGACCAGGCCCAGGCGCGCGCGGTAGGGGCGGAAGAGGCCGAAGATGCGCCGCAGTTCGGCGGGCGGCTCCGGCTGCGCGCTGGTCTTGGCCTTGCGAAGTGGGTCTTCGGGGCGTGGCGAGGGCGTCCAGGTGGACAGTACGGATTTCATGGGCTCCTTCGGGGAACTCGGCGACCTTGGAGAGCATAGCTCACTGTTACCTATGTACACAATGAGCGCTGTCCTGCTAATATTCCGGCATGAGCACCCCCGACGCCGACGGCATGCTGGCCGAGCAGCTCCTGCGGCTGACCCGGCGGATCCACCGCATCCAGAAGCAGCAACTGGAGCCGATCGGCATCACCCCCGCGCAGGCCCGGCTGCTCCGCACGGTCGCTTTCTACGACCGGCCCCCCCGAATGGCCGATCTCGCGGAACGTCTCGAAGTGGTGCCCCGCGCCGTCACCAGCCTCGTCGACGGCCTGGAGGCGAGCGGCTGGGTGCGCCGGGCCCCGGACCCGACGAACCGCCGGGTGATACGGATCGAGCTGACCGATTCGGGCACGGCCACGCTCAGATCGCTGCGTACGGCCCGCCGTTCGGCCGCCGAGAGCGTCCTCGCCCCTCTGACCGCCGAACAGCGCGAGGTGCTCGGCGGGCTGCTGTCCACCCTGGTCGACGGCGGCGCCCGGCTCCCCCGCTGACCCGTACACGTACGCCGTCCGCAGGCTCGTTCCGTGTCTCTCACCCGTAAAAGCGATTGCCCTTGACTGTGAAAAAGGGCGAACCTTGCACGGTTTGGGCCACTACACCAGTCATGGGACGTCATGCAGATTCGCGATCTTCCGTACGCCGACCCCGGTATCCCCGACGCCAGGTCGGGTCCCCGGTTCCTGTGGTGGCTCGGGCGAGGTCAGCTCCGCGGCCAGCTCAAGGCAGTTGCCTGGGGCCTGCTCCACCATCTCGGCGTCGCCGGGCTGCCGGTCGGGGCCGGGATCGCCGTCCAGTCCGTCGTCGACCGCTCCGGCGGCCGGCTCGCGCTCGCCGGCGGGCTCATCGCCCTGTTCGGTGTCGCCATCGCCGTCGGCGACACCATGCTGCACCGGGTGGCGGTCACCAACTGGATCACCGCCGCCGCGAGGCTCCAGCAGCTCCTGGCGCGCAAGACCGCCGAGCTGGGCTCGGCGCTGACCCGCAGGGTCGCGGCCGGCGAAGTGGTCGCCGTATCGACCGGTGACGTGGAAAAAATTGGCTGGTTCGTGGAGGCGGTCTCCCGCTTCCTCGCCGCCGCCGTCGCGATCGTGCTGATCTGCGTCGGACTCGTCATCTACCTGCCCGCACTCGGCTGGGTGGTGGCCGTCGGCGTACCGGTGCTCGCTCTCGCCGTACTCCCGCTGCTCCCCTACGCCACCGCGCGCGCCGACGTCCAGCGCGAGAAGGCGGGCAAGGCCACGGAGCTGGCGTCGGACACCGTCGCCGGGCTGCGGGTGCTGCGCGGGATCGGCGGTGAGGAGCTGTTCCTCGGCCGCTACCGCACCGTGTCGCAGGAAGTGCGTACGGCGGCCGTCCGCAGCGCCCGCATGTGGTCGCTGATCTCCGCCGTCCAAGTCCTGCTGCCGGGCATCATGCTGATCTCCGTGGTCTGGTACGGCGCGAACCTCGCCCTCGACGGCCGCATCGGCGTCGGTGCGCTTGTGACCGTCTACAGCGCGGTGACCCTGATGCTGTTCCCGCTCAGCCAGTTCGAGGAGATCGCCATGGCGTACTCCTTCTCCCGCCCCTCGGCTAAACGCGCAGCGGCCGTCCTGGCGCTGGAGCGTACGGCGCACGACAGCGAACGCGGAAGCCTGGGCGCCACCGCCGACCTGCCGACCGGCGACCTGTACGACCCGGCGACCGGACTGCTCGCGCCTGCCGGGCAGTTGACCGCCGTCGTCTGCGGCGACCCGGACGCGGCGGGCAAGCTCGCCGAACGCCTCGGCGGACACGCCACCGACGACGAGCGGACCGCATCCGTACTGCTCGGCGGTGTGGCCCTGGACGACCTGCCGCTGGACGCGGCGCGCACCAGCGTCCTCGTCCAGGACAAGGACCCCGTCCTGCTGTCGGGGACGCTCGCCGAACTCCTCGACGTACCGGCGTCGGGCGCCGTCGACCCGGCCAAGGCCCTGGCCGCCGCGCAGTGCGAAGACGTCCTCGACGCGCTGGTCCAGGCGTCGGTGGACGGCAGCGGCGACCCGATGCGCTCACGGATCACCGAACGCGGCCGCTCGCTCTCCGGCGGCCAGCGGCAGCGCCTCGCGCTGGCCCGCTCGCTGGTCACCGACCCGGAGGTGCTGGTGCTCGACGAGCCGACCTCCGCCGTCGACTCCCACACCGAGGCGCGGATCGCGGAGAGCCTGAAAACGCTGCGGGCCAGCCGTACGACCGTACTGTTCGCCTCCTCGCCGCTGCTGCTCGACCGCGCGGACCGGGTGGTGTTCGTCCTGGACGGCGCGGTCGCCGCGGTGGGCCTCCACCGAAGGCTCGTCTCCGACGACCTCCGCTACCGCGCCGTCGTCACCCGCGAGACCGAAGAGGCCACAGTGGCCCCTGTGCCGGTCCGCGACCAGACCCGCGACCAGATCGAGGAATCCGCATGATCGGCCTCGCCCCACCGGAATACGACCCGGCGGCCCCGCAGTCGGCCGCCACCCTGCCTGTCGGCTCCCCCGCGACCGTACGGGCCTACGTGGGCGAACTGCTGCGACGCCACCGCACCGCGTTCATCCTGCTCGTCACCGTCAACGCGGTCTCCGTGGTCGCCTCGATGGTCGGCCCCTACCTGCTCGGCAACATCGTCGAGGACCTGTCGCAGGGCGCGCGCCACCTCCCCCTGGAACGCACCGCCGCGATCTTCGCCGGGGCGCTGCTCGTCCAGACCGTGTTCACCCGTACGGTACGGCTGCGCGGCGCGATGCTGGGCGAGCGGATGCTCGCCGACCTGCGGGAGGACTTCCTGGTCAGGGCCGTCGGGCTGCCGCCCGGCGTCCTCGAACGGGCCGGCACCGGCGACCTGCTGTCCCGTATCACCACCGACATCGACCGGCTGGCGAACGCGATGCGCGAGGCAGTGCCGCAGCTCGCCATCGGCGTCGTCTGGGTGATCCTGCTGATCGGCGCGCTCACCTTCACCGCGCCGCCGCTGGCGCTCGGTGTGCTGCTCGCCCTGCCCCTGCTGATCGCCGGCTGCCGCTGGTACTTCAAGCGCGCACCCTCCGCGTACCGCTCCGAGGCCGCCGGATACGCGGCGGTCGCCGCGCTCCTCGCCGAATCCGTCGACGCCGCACGGACCATCGAGGCGCACCGCCTCGGCAAGGGCCGCGTCGCGGTCTCCGACAAGCGGATCAAACAGTGGAGCGGCTGGGAAAGGTACACGCTCTTCCTCCGCTCCGTGCTGTTCCCCGTCATCAACCTCACCCATGTGACGATCTTCCTGGCCGTCCTCGTGATGGGCGGGGCCTTCGCCCTCCAGGGCTGGATCGACGTCGGCCAGCTCACCACCGGCGCGCTCCTCGCGCAGATGCTGGTGGACCCCGTCAACCTGATCCTGCGCTGGTACGACGAACTCCAGGTCGCCCAGGTCTCCATCGCCCGGCTGGTGGGCGTACGCGAGATCGAACCGGACTCGGGTGACGCGTCGGTCGTACCGAACGGCCGGACGGTCCAGGCGGACGACGTCCACTTCGGCTACCGCGCGGGCGTCGACGTCCTCCACCAGGTGACGCTGGACGTCCCACCCGGCACCCGGCTCGCCCTGGTCGGCCCCTCGGGCGCCGGCAAGTCGACCCTGGGCCGGCTGCTGGCCGGAATCTACGGGCCCCGCACCGGCAGCATCACCCTCGGCGCTGCCGAGCTGTCCCGGATGCCGGCGGAGGAGGTGCGCCGCCATGTCGCCCTCGTCAACCAGGAACACCACGTCTTCGTGGGCTCCCTCCGCGACAACCTGCGGCTGGCCCGCCCCGAAGCGGCGGACGCGGAACTGTGGGCGGCACTCGGCGCGGTCGACGCGGACGGCTGGGCGCGGGCGCTGACTTACGACTTGGACACGGAGGTCGGCTCCGGCGCGACGACCCTGACCCCGGCGCAGGCCCAGCAGATCGCACTGGCCCGCCTCGTACTGGCCGACCCGCACACCCTGGTCCTGGACGAGGCGACCTCCCTGCTGGACCCGAGAGCGGCCCGCCACCTGGAACGCTCACTGGCCCGGGTACTGGACGGCCGCACGGTCGTAGCGATCGCCCACCGCCTGCACACGGCGCACGACGCGGACGTGATCGCGGTCGTCGAAGAGGGCCGCATCACGGAACTGGGCAGCCACGACGCCCTGGTAACGGCGAACGGCGCGTACGCGGCGCTATGGCGCTCATGGCACGGCTAGGCTATGGCGCCGGCGGCCCCGTTGACGCGTTCGGTGTGCGCCGGGTTCGTCTCGCGGACGCGGTTGTGGTGCGCGGCCGTTGGTTGCGGTTGTTGACGGGGTTCGCTCCGGGGTGGAATCCGGGATGCACGATTTACGGCGCCGTCACCGCGGTTGCCAGGTGAACGCGGTCGTCCGCCGCAAATCACGCGTTAGTATCCCGGACACCACCCCTGCGCGCCCCCCTTCACCTGCGGGAACGCCGCGCTCACTGTCCCGGGCGCGCCGTTACGGGTCCGGCCACGG
>NZ_JTHL01000001.1:950028-982444 GCF_000818195.1 Streptomyces sp. 150FB
AAACCAACCGGCCGCAACCAAGACCCGGCCACAACCACCGCACCGCCCCAGACCACGGCCACCCGCCAGGAGACGCAGCGCTAAATCACGTTCAGCGCCGCCGCCGCCCCCACCCCGCCCAGCACCATGAACGCCGGCATCAGCACCTTGATCTCGACCCAGGCGCCCGCCCTGAACCGCATCCCCTTCGGGGGACCGATCGGGTACCAGCGCTTGCGGCCCAGCGGGATCGGCCACAGGATCGGGCAGCCCGAGACCGTCAGCGCATCGCCGATGTCGTGGATCAGCGCGCCCAGGATGATCGGCAGGCCCAGCCACAGGTACTGCTGGCCCGGCTGCTCGAACAGCCACCCCGCACCGTTGCCCGGCTTGTCGAGTATGTCCGCCAGGGTCCACGCACTGGTCGCGCCGAGGAGCCAGACCAGGATGTCGCTGGACATCCGCGCGGCCTTCCACAGCAGGCCCTCCACCGCCAGGACCATGTGGACGAAGAGGATGAAGAGCACCGCCCAGCGCCCGCCGAGGAGCGCGAGCCCGGAGGCTCCGGCGCCGACGAGGACCGCCCAGAGCCACGTGTGGGTCAGCGTGCGGTGCCCGCCGTTACGGCGGGGGTCACCCGGTTTCCGGGTCGATTTGTACGCCGCGTACGACAGCTTGTCGACGATCTCGCACATCAGCTTCGACACCGGGCCGAACGCCCGCGAGATCGTCGCCGCCTTGTGGTCGAGGTCGGGGGCGAGTGCGGCGCCCGCGCAGATCAGTGCGCCGACCGCCAGTACTGGCCACGGCATGCTGTGGCCGGTGGCGGCCGCCGCGGCTCCCACCCCCAGCCAGGCCGCTGCCCCTGACAGAGAGTGTGCCGGTCCCATCATGGTCGTACCCGCCCCATTGCAGTTGTGTTCAGGCTCAGTTGACAGGGCAGCGTATCGCTAGTGATCTTCGGCCCGTCGCCGGGTTCCCTCATCCGGACGGAAGGCAGGCAAGATGGGGGTGTGACCCTTATCGATCAGTTGCCGCCGGATGCCGATCCCGATGCCCTCTTCGAGGCCTTCTCCACCTGGGCCGAGGGCCAGGGCATCACGCTCTACCCGGCCCAGGAAGAGGCGCTGATCGAGGTGGTCTCCGGGGCCAACGTCATCGTTTCGACGCCCACGGGCTCCGGGAAGAGCCTGATCGCGGCCGGTGCGCACTTCACCGCGCTGGCGCAGGACAAGGTGACGTTCTACACCGCGCCGATCAAGGCGCTGGTGTCGGAGAAGTTCTTCGACCTGTGCAAGCTCTTCGGCACGGAGAACGTCGGCATGCTCACCGGCGACGCCTCCGTGAACGCCGACGCGCCCGTCATCGCCTGCACCGCCGAGGTGCTCGCCTCGATCGCGCTGCGCGACGGGAAGTACGCCGACATCGGCCAGGTCGTGATGGACGAGTTCCACTTCTACGCCGAGCCGGACCGTGGCTGGGCGTGGCAGATCCCCATTCTGGAGCTGCCGCAGGCTCAGTTCATCCTGATGTCGGCGACGCTCGGCGACATGACGCGCTTCGAGGAGGACCTGACCCGGCGTACGGGCCGGCCGACCTCGGTCGTACGGTCGGCGACGCGCCCGGTGCCGCTGTATTACGAGTACCGGCTGACGCCGATCACCGAGACGCTGACGGAGCTGCTGGAGACCAGGCAGTCGCCGGTCTACATCGTGCACTTCACGCAGGCGGCTGCGGTGGAGCGGGCGCAGTCGCTGATGAGCATCAACATGTGTACGCGCGAGGAGAAGGACCGGATCGCCGATCTGATCGGCGGCTTCCGCTTCACCACCAAGTTCGGCCGGAACCTGTCGCGTTACGTGCGCCACGGCATCGGGGTGCACCACGCCGGCATGCTGCCCAAGTACCGGCGACTGGTGGAAAAGCTGGCGCAGGCAGGGCTGTTGAAGGTCATCTGCGGTACGGACACGCTGGGCGTCGGGGTCAACGTCCCCATCCGTACGGTGCTGTTCACCGCGCTGACCAAGTACGACGGGACCCGCGTACGTACGCTGCGCGCGCGGGAGTTCCACCAGATCGCGGGCCGGGCGGGGCGCGCCGGGTTCGACACGGCGGGGCTGGTCGTCGCGCAGGCGCCGGAGCATGTCGTGGAGAACGAGAAGGCGCTCGCGAAGGCCGGTGACGATCCGAAGAAGCGCCGCAAGGTGGTCCGCAAGAAGGCGCCGGAGGGCTTTGTCGCCTGGTCGGAGACGGCGTTCGACAAGCTCATCGCGTCCGATCCCGAGCCGCTGATCTCCCGTTTCCGGGTCACCCACACCATGCTGCTGTCGGTGATCGCCCGGCCGGGCAACGCCTTCGAGGCGATGCGTCATCTGCTGGAGGACAACCACGAGCCGCGCAAGCAGCAGTTGCGGCACATCAGGCGCGCCATCGCGATCTACCGTTCGCTGCTCGACGGCGGTGTGGTCGAGCAGTTGGAGACGCCGGACGCGGAGGGCCGGATCGTGCGGCTCACCGTCGACCTCCAGCAGAACTTCGCGCTGAACCAGCCGCTGTCGACGTTCGCGCTGGCCTCGTTCGAGCTGCTGGACCCCGAATCCCCTTCGTACGCCCTGGACATGGTCTCGGTCGTGGAGTCCACGCTGGACGACCCGCGCCAGATCCTCGCGGCGCAGCAGAACAAGGCGCGCGGTGAGGCGGTCGGCGCGATGAAGGCGGAGGGGATCGAGTACGAGGAGCGGATGGAGCTGCTCCAGGACGTGACGTATCCGCGGCCGCTGGAGGAGCTGCTCGTGCACGCGTACAACACGTACCGCACGAGCCATCCGTGGGTCGGCGACCATCCTGTGTCGCCCAAGTCGGTGGTCCGCGACATGTACGAACGGGCCCTGACGTTCACGGAGTTCACGTCCCACTACGAGCTGGCCCGCACCGAGGGTATCGTGCTGCGCTATCTGGCCGGTGCGTACAAGGCGTTCGAACACACCATCCCCGACGACCTGAAGTCGGAGGATCTGGAGGATCTGACGGCCTGGCTCGGCGAGATGGTGCGCCAGGTCGACTCCAGCCTCCTCGACGAGTGGGAGCAGCTCGCCAACCCCGAGGTGGAGACGGCGGAACAGGCGCAGGAGAAGGCCGATCAGGTCCGGCCGGTCACGGGGAACGCGCGTGCCTTCCGGGTCCTCGTGCGCAACGCGATGTTCCGGCGGGTGGAGCTGGCGGCGCTCGACAAGGTCGGTGAACTCGGTGAGCTGGACGCCGAGTCGGGCTGGGACGCCGACCGGTGGGGCGAGGCGATGGACGCGTACTGGGACGAGTACGAGGACATGAGCACGGGTCCCGACGCCCGGGGTCCGAAGCTCCTCGCGATCGAGGAGGACGCCGAGCACGGGCTGTGGCGTGTGCGGCAGACCTTCGCCGACCCGAACGGCGATCATGACTGGGGCATCAGCGCGGAGGTCGATCTCGCGGCCTCCGACGAGGAGGGCCTGGCCGTGCTGCACGTCACCGCCGTCGGCCAGCTCTGAGGCCACGGGCTCCGAGACCGCCAGCCCTGACACCGCCAGCTCCCAGACCGGAGGAGAACGCACCGTGACGAACGCCGCCGAGCGTCTTGTCGACCTGCTCGACCTGGAGCGGATCGAGGTCGACATCTTCCGCGGTCGCAGCCCGCACGAGTCCCTGCAACGGGTCTTCGGCGGGCAGGTCGCGGGTCAGGCGCTGGTCGCCGCCGGGCGTACGACGGACGGCGAGCGGCCCGTCAACTCGCTGCACGCGTACTTCCTGCGGCCCGGCGTCCCCGGTGTGCCGATCGTCTATCAGGTCGAACGGATCAGGGACGGGCGGTCGTTCACCACGCGCCGGGTCACCGGGCTCCAGCAGGGCCGGACGATCTTCAGCCTGACGGCTTCGTTCCACCGCCCCGAGGAGGGCGGTATCGAGCACCAACTGCCGCCGCGCCTCGACTTTCCCGACCCCGAGTCGCTGCCGAAGGTCTCGGACGAGGTGCGGGAGCATCTCGGTGAACTGCCGCACGCGATGGAGCGGATGGCGAGGCGTCAGCCGTTCGACATCCGTTACGTCGAGCGGCTGCGCTGGACCCGTGAGGAGGTCAGGGGCGCCGACGCGCGCAGCGCGGTGTGGATGCGCGCGGTGGGCCCGCTGGGTGACGATCCGCTGGTGCACACCTGCGCGCTGACGTACGCGAGCGACATGACGCTGCTGGACGCCGTCCGGATCCCGGTCGAGCCGCTGTGGGGGCCGCGCGGCTTTGACATGGCATCCCTGGATCATGCGATGTGGTTCCACCGGCCGTTCCGCGCTGATGAGTGGTTCCTGTACGACCAGGAGTCCCCGATCGCCACCGGCGGCCGGGGGCTGGCGCGCGGCCGGATCTACGACCGGGAGGGCCGGCTGCTGGTCTCCGTGGTGCAGGAAGGGCTCTTCCGGCGGCAGGCGGAGCGGGACCCGGCGACCTGACGGGGGCCTCGGTCGCAGTCCCGCCTCGGTCACAGTCCCGGGATGGTGTCCTGCTCCGCCTCGCGGCGCCGGGTCCTGATGTCGGGCGCCGGCGGATGCAGCTTGGCGTCGCAGGCCGGACCGAGGCCGCTGCGGCGGGAGGCGGCGCCGGTGAGCGGGCGGCCGCACATGCCGCACTTGACGAGGCGGGGTTCCGCGTCCGGCGCGGGACCGCCCGGCCGGGCGCCGGGCAACTGGAGGCCGGGCAGCGGAACGTCGGACGACGGCGGGGCGGGCACAGGGGATTCGGGCACGTCCCACCTCTACCAGCCCGGCGGCCGGAACGCGCGCGGCGAGGTCCACAATGGGTGTTTAACGTCTGCACCGAGGAGATATCGATGAGCCTTTACGACATCCCGCTGCGCACCCTCACCGGTGAGCCCACGTCCCTCGCCGACTACCGGGGCAAAGCCGTCCTGGTGGTGAATGTCGCGTCGAAGTGCGGGCTCACTCCGCAGTACGCCGGTCTTGAGCGGCTCCAGAAGCAGTACGGCGACCGCGGCTTCACGGTCCTCGGCGTGCCCAGCAACCAGTTCGCCGGCCAGGAGCCCGGCAGCGCCGAGGAGATCCAGACCTTCTGCTCGGCCACGTACGGTGTCAGCTTCCCGCTGCTGGAGAAGACGGACGTCAACGGGGAGACCCGCCACCCCCTGTACGCGGAGCTGACCGCGGCCGCCGACGCCGAGGGTGAGGCCGGCGACGTGCAGTGGAACTTCGAGAAGTTCCTGCTCTCCCCGCAGGGCGAGGTCGTCGCCCGCATCCGTCCGCGTACGGAGCCGGAGGCCCCCGAGGTCGTGGCGGCGATCGAGGCGCAGCTCCCCGCCTGAGCCGAGCCGTACGACCTGAGTCCGCCCCCGGCGTGCGCGGGGGCGGACTCAGGTCGTACGAGGTCCGGGACGCGGTCCGGCGGAACGCGGTCCGGCCGGGTGCTCAGCGGATCGGCATGCCCGACAGCGTCCGGGCGATCACCAGGCGCTGGATCTCGCTCGTTCCCTCGAAGATCGTGTAGATGGCCGCGTCCCTGTGCATGCGCTCGACCGGGTATTCGCGGGTGTAGCCGTTGCCGCCGAGGATCTGTACGGCCTGCGCCGTGACCTCCTTCGCCGTCTCGCTCGCGTACAGCTTCGACATGGAGCCCTCGGCCGATGTGAAGGGCTTGCCCGTCGTCGCCATCCAGGAGGCGCGCCACACCAGCAGCCGGGACGCGTCGATGCGCGTACGCATGTCGGCGAGCTGGAAGGCGATGCCCTGGTTGTCGATGATCGGCCGGCCGAACTGGCTGCGCGTCTTGGCGTAGTCGAGCGCGACCTCGTAGGCGGCCCTGGCCGTGCCCACCGCCATCGCGCCGACGGCGGGGCGGGACGCCTCGAAGGTGGCCATGGCGGCGTTCTTCACCCGCTCGCCGCCGGGCGCCGCGGCGCGCTCGCGGGCCCTGGCGAGGCGCTCGTCGAGCTTGTCCTTGCCGCCGAGCAGGCAGTGGCCGGGTATCCGGACGTCCTCAAGGACGACCTCGGCGGTGTGGGAGGCGCGTATGCCGTGCTTCTTGAACTTCTGGCCCTGGGAGAGCCCCGGGGTCGCCGGCGGGACGATGAAGGACGCGTGGCCCTTCGTACCCAGCTCGGGGTCGACGACGGCGACGACGACATGGACGTTGGCGATTCCGCCGTTGGTCGCCCAGGTCTTGGTGCCGTTGAGCACCCACTCGTCCTTCGCCTCGTCGTACACGGCCCGGGTGCGCATGGCCGACACGTCGGAGCCCGCGTCGGGTTCGGACGAGCAGAAGGCGGCGAGCTTCACGTCGTCGGGGTCGCCGTACATCTGGGGCATCCAGGTGCCGATCTGCTCCTCGGTGCCGTTGGCGAGGACGCCGACGGCCGCGAGGCCCGTACCGACGATGGAGAGGCCGATGCCCGCGTCGCCCCAGAACAGCTCCTCCATCACCATCGGGATGCCGAGGCCCGTGGGGTCGAAGAACTGCTGGGCGTAGAAGTCGAGGGAGTAGACACCGATCTTGGCGGCCTCCTGGATGACCGGCCAGGGGGTCTCCTCACGCTCGTCCCACTCCGCGGCGGCCGGTCGTACGACGTCCGCGGCGAAGCCGTGCAGCCAGTCGCGGACCTGCTTCTGGTCGTCGTTGAGTTCGAGCGTGAACTCGGCCATGTTCCCTCCAGCGCTGTATCGCTTCGTCACCCCACCCGCATTCGTTACTTGCGGTAACCACAGTCTGTTACTCGCAAGTAGGCCATGTCAACCGATCTCGGTGACCTCCGCCTCCGCAAGCGGCAGGGTGTTACGTTGCGTAGGCGTGACCGAATCGCTGAGCGGGGCAGGGCGGGGGAGAACCGATGGAAACCACACAGCAGGCCGAGCAGCAGCGCTCGGCGAAGGAGAGACGGCGGCAGTTGCTGGAGGCCGCCGACCGGGTGGTGCTCAGGGACGGCCCCGGCGCCTCCATGAACGCGATCGCCGCCGAGGCCGGCATCACCAAGCCGATCCTCTACCGGCACTTCGGCGACAAGGGCGGCCTGTACCGCGCGCTCGCCAAGCGCCACACCGACGCCCTGCTCGACGCCCTGCGGGCCGCGCTCGACGCGCCCGCCGAGCGGCGCGAGCGGGTCGAGGCGACCCTCGACACCTACCTCGCGGCGATCGAGGCCCGGCCCCAGGTCTACCGGTTCCTGATGCACCCGGCAGAGGACACCTACCTGCCGGAGCAGGGCTTCGACGTGGGCCGCCACTCGGCGCCGCTGCTGCGCAGGCTCGGCGAGGAGCTGGCCAAGGTCATCTGGGAGCGCGTCGACCTCGGCCCCGGCGGCGAGCAGCTCGCGCGGGTCTGGGGCCATGGCATCGTCGGCATGATGCACGCGGCGGGCGACTGGTGGCTCGGCGAACGGCCGTGTTCCCGGGAGCAGTTGGTACACAGCCTGGCCGACCTGCTGTGGGGGCGGCTGGCCGGCCTGGAGAACCGCGCGGGCGGGCCCGGCTTCTAGGCCCTCTCGTACGAACGGCTCAACCGCCCCCGATCCCCCGGCCCCAGGGCGTACGCCGGGCCGTACGCAGCGTCCTGGCCCGCCGCCAGCCGGTGAGCCGGTCCGAGTAGACGATCCCTTCGAGGTGGTCGCACTCGTGTTGCAGGGCGCGCGCGAAGAACCCGGTGCCCTCGACCCGTACGGGCTCGCCGTCCACGTTGAGGCCCTCCACCACGGCGTGGTCGTGGCGCTCGGTGCCCGCCTCGATGCCCGGCAGCGACAGGCAGCCCTCGGGGCCGCGCAGCACGATGCCGTCGACCACCGGCGGCCGGGGGTTGACGACGTGTCCGAGGTGGCGGACCTCCTCGTCGTCGGGGCAGTCGTGGACGAACACACGGAGCGGCACGCCGATCTGGTTGGCCGCCAGCCCGACCCCCCGGTGCGCGTACATCGTCGCGAACAGGTCTTCGACCAGCCGCGCCAGCTCGGGGCCGAAGTCGCTGACGGGCTCGCAGGGCGCGTGCAGCACCGGGTCGCCGAGGGTCCTGATGGCTCGTACTCGCCCGGAACTGCCGGGGATCGGACGGTTTCGCATGCCGGTCAGGGTACGGTCCTCGGTGACCTCTGCCTTCTGCCGGTGCCACGGTTCGGGCCCCTGGCCGGATCTCGATAGGCTGACCCACGGACCGATGCGAGGAGGACCAAGGACGATGTCAGGCAACACGGAGCCGCTGTCGCCGCGGGCCAAGCTGGCCGTGACGGCGGGCAAGGCCGCGGCGGCGGTGTCGCGCGCTGCGGGGCGCGGCAGCGGATCGGTGATCGGCGGAAAGGTGGCGCTCAGGCTCGACCCCGATCTGCTGGGGCGCCTCGCGCAACACCTCGACGTCATCCTCGTATCGGCGACGAACGGCAAGACGACGACGACCCGGCTGATCGCGGAGGCGCTGGGCGCCGCGGGGCCCGTGGTGTCGAACGCGCTCGGCGCGAACATGCCGGC
This sequence comes from Streptomyces sp. 150FB, assembly GCF_000818195.1. GTDB lineage: Bacteria > Actinomycetota > Actinomycetes > Streptomycetales > Streptomycetaceae > Streptomyces. The sequence continues at coordinate 958,492 of NZ_JTHL01000001.1, forward strand.
GGGTATCACCTCGGCGCTCGCGGGCGGCTCGGACGCCAAGTTCGGTGTGATCGAGGTCGACGAGAAGTACCTCGCCGGAGTGGCACGCGACACGACGCCCAAGGCGATCGCGCTGCTCAACCTCTCCCGCGACCAGCTCGACCGCGCCGCCGAGACCCGGATGCTCGCCGAGCACTGGCGCGAGGGCCTCGCGGGTACGAAGGCCGTCGTCATCGCGAACGCCGACGACCCGCTGATCGTCTGGGCCGCCTCCTCGTCCCCCAACGTGGTGTGGGTGGCGGCGGGACAGGAGTGGAAGGACGACGCCTGGTCGTGCCCCTCCTGCGGCGGTGTGATGCAGCGCCCTGGCGACGACTGGTTCTGCGGCGAGTGCGGCTTCCGCAGACCCGCTCCGAGCTGGGTGCTGCACGGGGACCACGTCCTCGACCCGCACGGCTCCGCCTGGCCGATCCACCTCCAGCTCCCGGGTCGCGCCAACAAGGCGAACGCGGCGACCTCGGCGGCCGTGGCGGCGACGTTCGGTGTGCCGCCGCAGGTGGCGCTGGAGCGGATGTATCGGGTGCAGGCCGTGGCAGGCCGGTACGACGTGGTGTCCTTCCTCGGCCGTGACCTGCGGCTGCTGCTCGCGAAGAACCCGGCGGGCTGGCTGGAGACGTTCTCCCTCATCGATCCGCCGCCCACCCCCGTCATCCTCGCCGTCAACGCCCGGGGCGCCGACGGCACCGACACCTCCTGGCTGTGGGACGTCGACTACACCCGGCTCGCCGGGCACCCGATCTTCGTGATCGGCGACCGCAAGCTGGACCTCGCCGTACGCCTCGAAGTCGCGGGCCTCGACTTCCGGGTCTGCGAGACCGCCGACGAGGCCGTCCAGATGGCGCCGCCGGGACGGATCGAGGCGATCGCCAACTACACCTCGTTCCAGGATCTGCGCCGCCGCGTCGGCAACTGAGATCCGCTGACCGAGACACCGCCATGGAACCCCTGAAGCCGGCCCTTGTGAAGGACGAGCGAGTATGAGCGACAACAGCCTGCGCCTGGTGTGGATCTACCCGGACCTGCTCAGCACGTACGGGGACCAGGGCAACGCCCTGGTGGTGGAGCGCCGTGCCCGGCAGCGCCGCCTCAACGTCACCCGGGTGGACGTCCGCAGCGACCAGCCGATTCCGACGTCCGGTGACATCTACCTCATCGGCGGCGGTGAGGACAGGCCGCAGCGTCTCGCCGCCGAGCGGCTGCGCCGTGACGGCGGGCTCAACAGGGCCGTGTCCAACGGCGCCATCGTCTTCTCGGTCTGCGCCGGCTACCAGATCCTCGGCCACGAGTTCGTCAACGACCTCGGCGAGCGCGAGGCCGGGCTCGGTCTGCTCGACGTGGTCTCCACCCGGGGCGAGGGCTCGCGCTGCGTGGGTGACGTACTCGGCGACATCGATCCCCGGCTCGGGCTGCCGCCGCTGACGGGCTTCGAGAACCATCAGGGCATCACTCATCTGGGTCCCTCGGCGAGGCCGTTCGCACAGGTCAGGCTCGGCCGCGGCAACGGCACGGGGGACGGCACGGAGGGCGCGTACAACGACACCGTCTTCGGTACGTACATGCACGGTCCGGTCATGGCGCGCAATCCGCACATCGCGGACCTGCTGCTCAAGCTCGCGCTGGACGTGAACGCGCTGCCGCCGACCGACGACCGCTGGTACGAGGCGCTGCGGAACGAGCGCATCCAGGCGGCGACCCAGCCCGCCTGAGCAGTGCCGGGGGGCGTGTCCAGCAGTCGGACGCGGGGTTCGGTACCCCCAGGGTGCGCCGGTAGGGTGGCGGCGATCAGGTCCGGACAACGCGGTCCGGCCGCCGGCCCACACTGCAAAGGTAATCCGGGCAATGCGAATTGGTGTGCTCACCTCAGGCGGCGACTGCCCCGGCCTGAACGCCGTGATCAGGTCTGTCGTACACCGCGCCGTCGTCGATCACGGTGACGAGGTGATCGGCTTCCACGACGGCTGGAAAGGCCTCCTGGAGTGCGACTTCCGCAGGCTCGACCTCGACGCGGTCGGCGGCATCCTGGCGCGCGGGGGCACCATCCTGGGCTCGTCCCGGGTGCAGCCGGCGCATCTGCGTGACGGTGTGGAGCGCGCCAGGGGCCATGTCGCCGACCTCGGTCTCGACGTGATCATCCCGATCGGCGGCGAGGGCACACTGAAGGCCGCCAACCTCCTCTCGGAGGCCGGGCTGCCGATCGTCGGGGTGCCGAAGACCATCGACAACGACATAGCGTCGACGGATGTGACCTTCGGGTTCGACACGGCCGTCGGGGTCGCCACCGACGCGCTCGACCGGCTGAAGACCACCGCCGAGTCGCATCAGCGCGTCCTGATCGTCGAGGTCATGGGCCGTCACACCGGCTGGATCGCGCTGCACTCCGGCATGGCGGCGGGCGCCCACGCCATCGTCGTACCCGAGCGCCCCTTCGACATAGGCGAGCTGGCGGCGCTGGTCGGCAAGCGCTTCTCGGCGGGCAAGCGCTTCGCGATCGTCGTGGTCGCCGAGGGCGCCAAGCCGCGCGAGGGGTCCATGGTGTTCGACGAGGGCGGCAAGGACGTGTACGGCCACGAGCGCTTCGCCGGGGTCGCGCGGCAGCTCGCCGTCGAGCTGGAGGAGCGGCTCGGCAAGGAGGCGAGGCCGGTGATACTCGGCCATGTCCAGCGCGGTGGCACCCCCACGGCGTACGACAGGGTCCTGGCGACCCGCTTCGGCTGGCACGCGGTGGAGGCGGCGCACCGGGGCGAGCTGGGCATGTTGACCGCGCTGCGCGGCACCGACATCGTCATGGTGCCGCTGGCGGAGGCCGTGGAGACGCTGAAGACCGTACCGGCCGAGCGGTACGCGGAGGCCGAGTGCGTGCTCTGAGCGGCCCGGGGCACTGAGCCGCTGGCTGAGCCGCTGTCGGCCGCCCCCGGTCGCCGGCCCGGTTCGGCGCGGTTCTACTCTGGTGCGGACAAGCGGTACGAATCAAACCGTAAGCAGCACGAACGCCCCCACAGGAGAACGCGGATGGATCACAGCGGGCACGGCATGACGATGGATCTGCCGCCGTTCACGCTGGGGCGGGGCCTTCAGTACTCGCCGGACTACTTCTTCCTGACCGGCTGTCTGCTGGCGCTGGCGGCCTACGGCTACGCCGTGCTGCGGCTGCGCAGGCGCGGGGACCGCTGGTCGCCGGGGCGGGTCGTCGCGTTCACCATCGGTGTGCTGACCATCGCCCTGACGATGTGCACGAAGCTGAACGACTACGGCATGGTCATGTTCAGCGTGCACATGGTCCAGCACATGGTGATGAGCATGGTCTCGCCGATCCTGCTGCTGCTCGGCGCCCCGGTGACGCTGGCGCTGCGCGCCCTGCCCGTGGCGAGCCGGCGCGGCCACAAGGGCCCGCGCGAGGTGCTGCTGGCGGTGCTGCACAGCGGTTTCGTACGGGTCATCTCGCACCCCGCCTTCACCATTCCGATCTTCATCGCGAGCCTGTACGGGCTGTACTTCACGCCGCTGTTCGACTTCCTGATGAGGTCGGACGCCGGGCATATCGCGATGATGGTGTACTTCCTCGCCGTCGGCCTGGTCTTCTTCTGGCCGATCATGGGCGTGGATCCGGGGCCGCACAGGCCCGGCTATGTGATGCGGATGCTGGAGCTGTTCGCCGGGATGCCGTTCCACGCGTTCTTCGGTATCGCCCTGATGATGGCGAGCGAGCCGATGGTCAACGCGTACCGCCACCCGATGGCCTCGCTGGGCATCGACGCCCTGAGCGACCAGACGGCGGCCGGCGGCATCGCGTGGTCGTTCAGCGAGATCCCGTCCGTGCTGGTGCTGATCGCGCTGGTTTTCCAGTGGTACAACTCCGAACAGCGCGAGTCGAGGCGCTCCGACCGGGCCGCGGACCGGGACGGCGACAAGGAGCTGGTGGCCTACAACGCCTACCTTGCCTCGCTCCAGACGCGCGGGCGGTAGCGCGAACCACCCTTCACGGGCGACTATGGCGTTCACGGCCTCGGCCGGGAGGAGACGCATATGTCCGGATCCACGAAGACGATGGGTGTGCTCACCGTCGGTACGCTGATCACGGTGACGGCTTACACAGCGGCGCTCGGCAGCAACGGCTGGCTCTGGTTCGGCTGGGTGGTACTGGGGCTCGTCACGATCGGCCTCGTCGCCGCGCGCGGCAACTGACCTGCCCGTACGGGGCCGGGGGCGGTTCCCCGGCCCCGTACGGCTGTCCGCTCCGGCGTGCGCCGGTGTGCGCCGGGGGGTGTACGTACGTCTAGACCGCGGCGCCGCGCAGGCCGAGTGCCTGCCTGCCCGCGTACCTGGCCTGGCCGCCCAACTCCTCCTCGATCCGGATGAGCTGGTTGTACTTGGCGTTGCGGTCGGAGCGGGAGAGTGAGCCCGTCTTGATCTGACCGCAGCCCGTGGCCACGGCGAGGTCGGCGATGGTGGTGTCCTCGGTCTCGCCCGACCGGTGCGACATGACAACGGTGTAGCCCGCGTGGTGGGCGGTGGAGACGGTCGCCAGGGTCTCGGTGAGCGTACCGATCTGATTGACCTTCACCAGGATCGAGTTGGCGATCCCGTCGCGGATGCCCTCGCGCAGCAGTTGCTCGTTCGTGCAGAACACGTCGTCCCCGGTGAGCTGGACGCGGTCGCCGAGCCGCGCCATCAGCAGCCGCCAGCCGTCGAGGTCGTCCTCGGCCATCGCGTCCTCGATCGAGGCGACGGGGTGCCGCTCGACCAGTCCCGCCAGGTAGCCGACGTGCTCCTCGGCGCTGCGGCGCACACCTTCGCCGGTGTAGTCGTAGACGCCGTCGCGGAAGAACTCGGAGGTGGCGGGGTCCATCACGAGGGTGATGTCCTCACCCGGCTTGTAGCCGGTGCGCTCGACGGCGCCGATGACGAACTCCAGCGCCTCGTCGGCGGTGCGCAGGCCGGGCGCGAAGCCGCCCTCGTCGCCGACGCCGGTGCTGTGTCCGGCGGCGAGCAGGTCGGCGCGCAGGGTGTGGAAGACCTCGGAGCCCATCCGTACGGCGTCGGCGAAGGTCGCAGCGCCGATCGGCGCGATCATGAACTCCTGGAAGTCCAGCGGATTGTCGGCGTGCGCGCCGCCGTTGATGATGTTCATCATCGGCACGGGAAGCAGCGTCGCCCCCGCGCCGCCGATGTACCGGTAGAGCGGCAGGCGGTGCGCGGCCGCCGCGGCTTTGGCGACGGCGAGCGAGACGCCGAGGATCGAGTTCGCGCCCAGCCGGGCCTTGGCCGGGGTGCCGTCGAGGTCGATCAGCGTGGTGTCGACGGCGCTCTGGTCCTCGGCGTCGAGGCCGAGTACGGCGTCGGCGATCTCGCCGTTGACGAAGCCGACGGCCCGCAGAACGCCCTTGCCGTGGTAGCGGTCCGGATCCCCGTCGCGCAGCTCCACGGCTTCACGCGCGCCCGTGGAGGCGCCGGAGGGCACCGCCGCGCGCCCGATCGAGCCGTCGGCGAGTTCGACGTCCACCTCGACCGTCGGGTTGCCACGGCTGTCGACGATCTCGCGGCCGGTTGTCCGGATGATCCGGGTCATGACTCTCCCCAGGTGAAGGCACTTTGTTTATTTGCGGAACTAACTCCACTCGGGACGGAACGTATCGCGCCCGGCCGGAGTGCCGCAAGACCGGTTCGACCGTCGAGGTCGGCACCGACGCGGTACGAACGGTGTCATGCGCAACCCTTGGGTTGCACTACCGTCGATGTAGTGCAACCATTGAGTTGCGAATGAAAGAGCCCAGCAACGGAGGCAGGAACCATGTCGGAAACCGCTGACCGCATCGAGCGGGAGATCAGCATCGCCGCACCGGTGGAGCGGGTGTGGGCCGTGATCACGGAACCGGAGCACGTGGGCCGGTGGTTCGGCCAAGGCGAGCCCACGCCCGTCGATCTGCGGCCGGGCGGCATCATGCACCTGGACCACGGGGAGTTCGGCCAGTTCCCCACGACCATCGTGACGGTCGACCCGCCGCGCCACTTCTCGTACCGGTGGGCGAGCGCCTATCCGGGGAAGGTCGCCGACGAGGGCAACTCGACCCTCGTCGAGTTCACGCTGACGCCGGAGGGTGAGGGCACCAGGCTGCGTGTGGTGGAGACGGGCTTCGCCGATATCGTCATCCCCGAGGAGACGAGGAAGAACGCCTCGAAGGAGAGTCACACGGAAGGCTGGACCGAGATGGTCGACAAGCTCAGGCAGTACGTGGAGCAGCTCGGCGCATGACGTCGGAGGCGGACGCGGGGAACGCGGGCAAGGCGAGCGGCCCGGGGGATCAGGACGCCGTGACGGAGGTACTGGCGGCGCTCGCCGACCCGACCCGGCGCCGGATTCTCGACGCCCTCGCCGCACACGGTGAGGCGACCGCCACGGTCCTCGCCGCCGAACTGCCCGTCAGCAGACAGGCGATCGTCAAGCACCTCGCCGTGCTGCACAGGGCCGGCCTGGTCGCGGGCCGCCGGGAGGGCCGCGAGGCGCGGTACGCGGTGAGTCCGGCGCGGCTCGGGGCGACGGCCCGGTGGCTGGACGGCAAGGCCGCGGAGTGGGACGTACGGCTCTCGGCCGTCAAACGCATCGCCGAGGGCATCACCGAGGCGGCCGACTCCCCCGACGCCACCTGATCCGGACGCGCCGACGGGCCCCTGCCCTCCGGGGGAGGGCGGGAGCCCGTCGGCGCGTGCGTGGCAGGTCGGGTCCGGAAGACGTCCGGGTCAGCTCTGCGTGTTGGATTCGTCGAGCCGTACCGGCGTCTTGCCGTTCACACTCGGCGTCGGGTTCGCGCTCGGGTTGCCGCCGCCGTTCGGTGAACCGGCGCCGCGCTGCAACGAGTTGAGGATGGCCATGCCCTGTCCGACGAGGCCGGCCGCCATCTCGTTGACACCCTCGGTGCCGTTGAGGACGGTCACATTCGCACCGGCCAGGCCCTTCGCAGCGGCTTCCGCCAGCGCGGGGAGGTTCTCCACGATGCGGTTGGCCGCGATCAGTTCCTGGTTGCCGTCCTTCAGGGACTCGGCACGGGCGCTGTTCGCGTCGGCCTGCGCCTGGGCCAGTGTCCGCTCGGCGTACGCGCCACCGTCGGCCTCGAACTTCGCCTGGTCACGGGCGGCTTCGGCCAGGGTGCGCTGCCGGTAGGCCTCGGCGTCCGCCGGACGCCTGACCTCTGCTTCGAGTCGCTGCGCGGCCAGTTGGGCCTGCCGCTCGGCCAACGAGGTCTGTTCCTCGATGACTTCCTGCGAGGCCCTGGCCTGGGCGAGCGGTCCGGCCTGCGCCGCGCGGGCGTTGGACTGCTCGGTCTCGGCGAGGAAGCCCGCGCGCTTGATCGCGGTGTCCCGCTCGTACTCGGCCTTCAGCGCCGCGGCCTGCTGTTCGCGCTCGGCCGCCTCCTGGTCCGCCTTCGCCTGGGCGATACGGGCCTGCGCGGCGACGGCCGCGGCGTGCGGCGCCGCCAGGTTGTTGATGTAGCCGGTGGCGTCGTTGATCTCCTGGATCTGGAGGGCGTCGACGACGATGCCCAGCTTCTCCATCTCGCTGTGGCTGCCCGCCTTCACCTCCTGGGCGACCCGGTCACGCTCGCGGATGATCTGTTCCACCGTCAGTCCGCCGATGATGGAGCGCAGGTGCCCGGCGAAGATCCGGCCGACCAGCTCCTCCATCCGGTCCTGCTCGGCGAGGAAGCGCCGGGCGGCGTTGGCGATCGACACGGCGTCGTCGCCGACCTTGAAGACCGTCACCGCGCGGACGTTCAGCCGGATGCCCTGCTGCGTGACGCAGTCCTCGATGATTTCCGCCTCCCGCAGCGCCAGCGACAGCATGCGGGCCTTCTGCTTGATCGGGAGGACAAAGCTTCCGTGCCCGGTGACGATCCGGAACTGGGTGTCCTGGGCCTGTCGTTTGGAGCCGGAGATGAGCATCGCCTCGTTGGGCGCGGGTACATGCCAGAACAGCATGAGGGAACTCCTGTCGTACTACATGGTCCACATGGTCTTCAGGGTCAGGGAAGAAGAAATTCTCAGGAAGGGAATGGCTCCACGATCACCGACCGAGCGGAAATGCTCTCGGTGACGATCACCCGGATGTGTCTGCCGATGGGCTGGTCCGACCAGGCCGCGTAGGCCTCGGATCCGCCCCGTACGGCTACCAGTACCTCGCCAGGACCGTCCGGTGGAATCGGCACCGTCACCCGGCCGATCGCTCCGACGGGACTCTGGTGGGAGTCATCTGCCGCGCACATACGTCGTTGCCCCACCCGTTTCCTTCAGGACCGTCCTCCGGACCGTCATGGGGTGACCACGCCTTCTGGAGGACCGCGCCTCCGACCTCGTCGATCGTCGAGGACGCCCCCGGCGAACCGGCCGACGGCTACATGCCCTCGATAGCTTCACAGTACTCCGAGAGGGGTCAGGAGAGCGTCACCCCGGGCAAGGTCGCGCCCTGTCCACCGGACGTATTTTGGCTGCTCCCGAGCGCCCGGCGACGCCCGCCGCCCGCGCGTCACCCGGCGCGTCCGCCCGGCGTCGGTGCGTAACTCCCCCCGCGCCCGGGGGGTGTCGAGCGGAGCGACGCCTTCCGGCCGCCCGGCGGACAGGGGGTCAGGTCGTCAGGGGGTCAGGTCGCCAGCCCCCTCGGAGGAACCAGGCCCTCAGAGCCGGCCCGCCTCGACGATCCGGTGCAGGAACTGACGCGTACGCTCCTCGGCCGGTTCGCCGAAGATCCGCCCGGGGGTGCCGCGCTCCAGCACCACACCGTCGTCCAGGAAGCACACCTGGTCGGCGACCTCTCTGGCGAACCCCATCTCGTGGGTGGCGAGCACCATCGTCATCCCCTCGCCCTTGAGGTCGCGTACGACCGAGAGCACTTCGCCGACGAGTTCCGGGTCGAGCGCCGCCGTGATCTCGTCGAGGAGCAGCAGTTTGGGGCGCACGGCGAGCGCGCGCACGATCGCGGCCCGCTGCTGCTGGCCGCCGCTGAGCCTGTCCGGGTACTCCCCCGCCTTGTCGCCGAGCCCGAGGCGCTCCAGCAGTTCCCTGGCCGCCTCCTCCGCCTCGGCGCGCGGGACGCGCAGGACGCGGCGCGGTGCCAGCGTGATGTTGTCGAGGACCGTCATGTGCGGAAAGAGGTTGTAGGCCTGGAAGACCACGCCGATCCGGCGGCGTACGGCGTCGTGGTCCGCCCTCGGGTCCGTGATCTCCTCGCCGTCGAGGAAGATCGCCCCGTCGTCGATCTCCTCCAGCAGATTCGCACACCGCAACAGGGTCGATTTGCCCGAACCGGAGGCTCCGATCAGCGCGGTCACGGTGTGCGGCGCCACGTCGATGGAGACGTCGCGCAGGACCACCTTGCCCCGGCCGAAGGTCTTGCGTACGGAGTCCAGGCGCAGCAGAGGGGTGTCGGCGGCGGTCATACGGTCCCTCCCTGGGCGCGCCGGCCGTCCATACGGGCCGTGAGCCAGTCGGTGAAGCGGGTCATGGGGATGGTGACGGCGACGAAGATGAGGCCGGCGATCACGTACGGCGTGTAGTTGAAGTCCTTCCCGGCGATGATCTGCGCGGCGGCGACGGCGTCGATGGCGCCGCCGATCGAGACGAGCCCGGTGTCCTTCTGGAGCGAGACGAGGTCGTTGAGCAGCGGCGGCACCACACGCCGGATCGCCTGCGGCAGCACCACGTAGCGCAGTGTCTTGGCCCTGGAGAGGCCCAGCGAGCGGGCGGCGGCGCGCTGCGAGGGGTGTACGGACTCGATGCCGGCGCGGAACACCTCGGCGACGTAGGCGGAGTAGGTCAGCACGAGGGCGAATCCGCCGAGCGCCACCGGGTTGGTGGTGACGCCCTGGAGCCGGAGCGCGGGGATGCCGAAGACCGAGATCAACAGGCAGATGATCAGGGGCAGTCCGCGGAAGAAGTCGGTGTAGGCGACGGCCAGCGCGCGCAGCGGGAAGAAGACCGGGCCGCGCAGGGTGCGGGCGATCGCGATCAGCAGTCCGAGGGCGAGGACGCAGACTCCGCAGATCACGAGCAGTTCGAGGTTGAGAAGCAGCCCCTTGAGCACGTCGGGCAGCGCGATGCGCGCGTACTTGGCGCTGAAGAAGGTCTCGCGGGTGCGCTGCCAGCCGGGTGAGCCCGTGATGACGAGGTAGAGGATCACGGCGGTCACGACGGTGGAGAGCGCGGCCACACCGGTGGCGCGGCGCGCGCGGGCGCGTTTGTGGCGCTCGCGCTCCAGGCGGCGCGGCGACGGCTCGTAGCCGTCGCCGCGGTCGCTCGCGTTGTCCGTACCGCCTCCGCCGTCCTTCTTGTTTTTGTCGTTCTTGTCGCGGAGGGCCTCTGTGGTCACTTGAGCACCGGAGCGTTCACAGCCTCGGAGAGCCACTTCTTCTCGATGGCCGCGAGGGTGCCGTCCTCGCGGAGGCCGTCGACGGCGCGCGTCACACAGGAGGTGAGCTTGCTGCCCTTGTCGAGGACGAGTCCGAACTGCTCTGCCGTGCCTGCTGAGTTCTTGAACTGGCCGACGACCTTCGCGTCGGGCACCTCGGACGAGGTGATGTAGAAGCCGGTGGGCAGGTCGACGACGATGGCGTCGACCTGGCCGTTGCGCAGCGCCGACTTGGCGAAGTCGTTCTTCTGGAAGACCGCGGGCTGCTGCTTCGGCTTGATGATGTCGTTGATGGTGTCGAGGCTGGTGGTGGAGACCTGCGCGCCGAGCTTGGCGCCCTTCAGGTCGGCGATCGACGTGGCGTTCGCGTACGGGGAGTTCTTCAGTGCGATCACGGCCTGGCGGACGTCGTAGTAACCGGAGGAGAAGTCGGCGGCCTGCTTGCGCTCGGCGCTGATGGAGATCTGGTTGATGTCGAAGTCGAATTTCTTTTCACCGGGAGCGAAGGAGCTGTTGAACGGGACGGTCTGCCAGACGACCTGGTCCTTGGCGTAGCCGAGGGACGTGGCGACGGCGTACGCGACGGCCGACTCGAATCCCTTGCCGCTGGCCGGGTCGTCATCGACGAACCAGGGCGCGTAGGCGGGTTTGTCGGTGCCGACCGTCAACTGCCCTTTGACCGTGGTGGCCAGCTTCCCCTTGGCGCAGGCGGCAGCCGACGCGGGGCCTGCCGCCTTGTCCGTGGGCTCGGGCGTCGCCTGTGGCGCGCAGCCCGCCACCGCGACGGCGGCTGCGGCGAAAAGGACAGGGACGTATCTTCGGGGGCTGATGTGCATGGCGGGAGAATTACATTGTCCGGGGTCGTCTGTCGAGATGAGCGGATTGCGATCCGGTGAAATCCGGATCCCCCGATTCCGACCCCGCCCGTCCGCCCGGGATCAGAACACCTCCCGTACCCGTGGGAAGTGACAGGCCGCCACCTGGTCGGTTCCGTACGGCAGGAGCGCGGGCAGTTCGCTCTCGCAACGCGCCTTGTCCCCGGCGTCGAGACCGGCGAAGACGGGGCACCGGCCCCGGAAGCGGCAGCCCTCCTCGCGGCGGGTCGGGCTCGGCGGGTCCCCGGCCAGCAGGATCCGTTCCCTGCGCCGCTCGCGTACGGGGTCGGGCAGCGGCACGGCCGACAGCAGCGCCTGGGTGTAGGGGTGCCGGGGGGTGGCGAAGACCTCGTCGACCGCGCCGGCCTCGACGGTGCGCCCGAGGTACATCACGCTGACGCGGTCGGCGATGTGCTGGACGACGGACAGGTCGTGCGAGACGAAGAGGTAGGCGAGGCCGAGTTCCGCCTTGAGCTGCTGGAGCAGATTCAGCACCCCGGCCTGGATGGACACGTCGAGCGCCGACACCGGCTCGTCGAGGACGAGCAGGTCCGGCTCGACGGACAGGGCGCGTGCGATGCCGATCCGCTGGCGCTGGCCGCCCGAGAACTCGTGCGGGAAGCGGGCGGCGTGGGAGGGTTCGAGGCCGACCAGGCGGAGCAGTTCGGGGATACGGCGGCCGATGCGGGCGCGGTCGGCGCCCTGCGCGCGCAGCGGCTCGGCGATGATGTCGCCGACCGGCATCCGGGGGTCCAGGCTGGCCATCGGGTCCTGGAAGACGAGCTGCAACCGGGCCCTGAGCGCATGCACTTGACGGCTCGTCAGGTCAGCCGTTGAACTTCCGAGGACTTCGACGACGCCGCGTTCGGGCGGGCGCAGGCCGAGGATCTCGTACAGCGTGGTGGACTTCCCGGAGCCCGACTCCCCCACCAGGCCGAGGGTTTCGCCCTGCCGGATGTCGAGGTCCACACCGTCGACGGCGTGGACGCTGCCGATCCGGCGCTTGAACACACTGCCCTTGTAGAGCGGGAACGTCTTGGCGAGGTCGCGCACCCGCAGCACCGGGACGGTGTCGGTGTGTTCGGTGGTGCGCGCCGGGATCTCGGGGACGGGGAAGACGTCCGTGGGTCCTAGGGCGCGCTCGGCTATCTCGTCCGCCCGGACACAGGCGGCGAGATGGGCCGTTCCCTCCGATCCGGTCAGCGCGGGTTCGGTGTCGAGGCAGGCGTCCACGGCGAGCGGGCAGCGCGGCGCGAAGGGGCAGCCGGGCGGCAGCGCTCCGACGGCGGGCGGCGCGCCCGGTACGGGGACCAGCGCCACCGGCGCCTGCCCGGCGCTGTCCAGTCTCGGTACGGCGCCGATCAGCCCGAGGGTGTACGGCATACGCGGCCGGGCGAACAACTCCTCGACGGGCGCGGTCTCGACGACGCGGCCCGCGTACATCACGGCGACCCGGTCGGCGCTGCCCGCGATCACCCCGAGGTCGTGGCTGACGAGCACCATGGCGGCGCCGGTCTCACGCCGTACGGTGCGCAGGACGTCCAGGACCTGCGCCTGGATGGTGACATCGAGGGCGGTGGTGGGTTCGTCGGCGAGGATGACGTCGGGGTCGTTGGCGACGGCCATCGCGATCATGGCGCGCTGGCGCATCCCGCCGGAGAACTCGTGCGGGAACGCCGCGGCCCTGATGTGCGGTTCGGGGATGCCGACGAGGTCGAGGAGTTCGACGGCCCGCAGCGCCGCCTTCTCCTTGGAGATGTCCTGGTGGGCGCGGACCGCCTCGGCTATCTGCTCGCCGATCCGGTAGACGGGGGTGAAGGCGGACAGCGGGTCCTGGAAGACCATCGCGATCCGGGCCCCGCGCACGGAGTTGAGGGTCGCCTCGGGGGCGCCGATCAGCTCCGTACCGTCGAGCCTGACCGAGCCGCTCACGGTCGCCGTGTGCGGCAGCAGGCCGAGCACGGCGAGCGCGGTGACGGACTTGCCCGACCCCGACTCGCCGACGATGCCGAGGACTTCGCCCCGCTCCAGCTCGAAGCCCACACCGCGTACGGCGGGGCTGCCGGCGAAGTCGACCGCGAGGTCGCGTACTTCGAGAACGGCCGTCATGAGCGGGCCTTTCCTGAGGTCGGGTCGAACGCGTCACGCAGCGCGTCCCCGATGAGATTGACAGCGAGCACGAACACCACGAGCAGCCCGGCGGCGAAGAAGAACATCCACGGGTAGGTCACGGCCGCACTCGTGCCGTCGGCGATGAGGGTGCCGAGGGAGACGTCGGGCGACTGGACTCCGAAGCCGAAGTAGGACAGGGCGGTCTCGCTCATCACGGCGCCGCCGACCGCGATGGTCGCGTCGATGATCAGGAAGGAGGCGACGTTCGGCAGGATGTGCCGGAGGATGATCCGGACCGGCCGCACCCCCATGTACCGGGCGGCGCGCACGAATTCACGCTCGCGCAGCGAGAGGGTCATGGAGCGGATCACCCGCGAGGTGATCATCCAGGCGAAGAGCGCGAGCAGGCCGACAAAGCCGAGCCATCCCTCGCCCTTCAGCCGTGGCGCGAGGATGGCGATGATCAGGAAGCTGGGGAAGACCAGCAGCAGGTCGACGAGGAACATCAGTCCCCGGTCGGCCCAGCCGCCGAAGTAGCCGGCGCACGCGCCGACGACGGCGGCGACCGCGGTGGCGCCCAGCCCGACCAGCAGCCCGATCAGCAGCGACTTCTGGAGGCCGCGCACGGTCTGCGCGAAGACGTCCTGGCCGATGCGGTTGGTGCCGAACCAGTGGTCGGCCGAGGGGGCGGAGCGCAGTTCGGTGTAGTCGATGTCGGAGTAGTTCCAGTGGGTGAAGTACGGGCCGGCGAAGGCGAGTACGAAGAGCAGGACCACCACCGTCACCCCGGCGAGGGCGGTCTTCCTGGCGAGGAAGCGGCGGAGCACCACCCCGGCGCGTCCGGGCAGGGCACTGGCGTTCTCCGGCTGGTCGACGGTGGCATCTGCCGCCGCCGCGACGGTCTGGACGGTCATGGCGTCTGAACTTCCTCTTCAGGTACGGACACACCCGGGCCCTTCAGGCAGGGACACTCGGGCCTTCAGGTGCGGACGCGCGGGTCGAGGGCGGCGTGCAGGATGTCCGCCAGGAAACCGGAGAGCAGGACGACGAAGGCCGCGAACGTGGAGACGGCGACGACGGAGTTGACGTCGTTCTTCCCGATGGAGTCGACGAGCCACTCCCCCATGCCGTGCCAGCCGAAGATGATCTCGGTGAAGGTGGCCCCGGTGAACAGGGCGAGGAAGCCGTACGAGAAGTACGTCGACATCGGGATGAGCGCGGTGCGCAGCCCGTGTTTCAGCAGCGTGGTGCGGCGGCTCAGGCCCTTGGCGCGCGCGGTGCGCAGGTAGTCGGCGCCGAGCACGTCCAGCATGGTGTTGCGCTGGTAGCGGCTGTAGGCCGCCGCTGTGACCAGCCCTATGGAGAGGGTCGGCAGCAGGAGGTGCACCCCGCGGTCGCGCAGTACGGCGAGCAACCCGCCCTGGAGGTCGGGGTCCTTCTCCCCGGTGAACTGGATCAGATCCGTGCCCAGGACCGAATTCAGCTTGATCGCACCGATCTTGAGCAGCACGGCGAGCAGGAAGGTCGGGGTGGACAGCAGCAGGAAGGAGATCAACGTCACGGTGCGGTCGGAGAGCCGGTAGTGGCGTACGGCGGTCCAGGCGCCGGCGAGGATGCCGAAGGCCGTGCCGAGCACCGTACCGACCAGCAGCAGTCGCAGACTGACGCCGAGTCGGCGGCCGAACTCGGCGGCCACGGACGTGTCGTCGATGGTGCGGCCGAAGTCGCCGTGCACCGCGCCGGCGAACCAGTGCCAGAGCCGTTCGGGCAGCGGGGTCTCGTCGTTGAGGCCGAGCGCGGTGAGGTGGGCGTTCACATCGGCCAGTGGCGGCGGTGGTTTGCGGCCGGCGAAGTAGGCGCGCGGGTCGAGCGCGGTGGAGGCGAGGAGGTACGAGAGACACACGGCGACCACCAGCAGCACCGCGTAGTAGCCAAGTCTCTTGGCCAGATAGGCCGTCACGTGTGGTTCCTCTCACCAGGGCCCCGCATGGATCTTCGTCGCAGAACGTTACTCTTCCGTGAAAGGCACATGTCAGTCGCCCGAAACCGCTTACAGCCGGGTGAACGGCGGCCTTTCGCCTCGATCGCGGTGCTATACATCTACCGCATCGGCCGTCACGACCCCGCACGCACCGGAGGAACACCTATGCCAAGACCCTTGAGGTCCACCGCCGTAGCCGTCGTCACCGTCTCGGCCGCTCTGGTACTGGCGAGCTGTAGTTCCTCCGGCGACTCCGACGGAGCGGCGAAGAAGGGCAAGGCCCCGGCAGCCGACGCGCAGGGCCTGAATCCGCAGCCGGCTTCCAACGTCCGTCAGGGCGGGTCGCTGAAGCTGTCGGTCCAGCAGTGGATCAGCCAGTACAACTCGTACCAGGTGGACGGCAAGAACGGTGACGCCCAGGCGATCCTGGAGGAGTTCGAGCCCGTACTGATGCCCAGGGACGCGCAGGGTGTCGCCCACCCGGACCCGGACTACCTGGTGTCGGCGGCGGTCACCTCGACCTCCCCGCAGGTGGTGACGTACAAGCTGAACCCCAAGGCCAAGTGGTCCGACGGAAAGCCGCTCAGCTACCGCGACTTCGCGGCGATCTGGAAGGCGCTGCGAGGCACCGACGACCGGTACCTGGTCGCCGACAGCAGCGGCTACAACCAGATATCGGGTGTGACGCGCGGGGCGAACGACCAGGAGGTGAAGGTCACCTTCGACAAGACGTACGCGGACTGGCAGGCCCTGTTCCGTCCGCTGCTGCCTGCCGACCAGATGGACACCCCGGACAAGTTCAACAAGGGCTGGTCCGAGAAGATCCCGGTGACGGCGGGCCCCTGGAAGCTCAAGGCCCTCGACAAGACGGCCCAGACGGTCACCACGGTCCCCGATCCCGCCTGGTGGGGCACGAAGCCCAAGCTGGATTCCATCACATGGCGCGCGATGGCCATCCCGGCGCAGACCGAGGCGTATCTCAACAAGGAGATCGACTACACCCCGGCGATCCTGCCCGAGGACTACAAGCGGCTGGTCAAGGCGCCCGGCACGGAGATCAGGACCGGGGCCCGCTGGGACGAGGTGCACATCACCCTCGGCAACCACGGTCTTCTGAAGGATCTCAAACTGCGTCAGGCGGTGGACCTGGCGGTCGACCGCAAGGGCATCATCGCGGCGTTCTCCAAGGACTTGAACGTCCCGGTGCCGCCGCTGGACAACCACTTCTTCATGCCCAACCAGAAGGGCTATCAGGCGAACGCGGGCAAGTGGGGGACGTACGACCTCGAAGGCGCCAAGAAGCTGCTGACCGAGGCGGGCTGGAAGGACAACGGCGCCGGCAAGCCCCGCACCAAGGACGGCAAGCCGCTCGCCCTCCAGTACCTGATCAGTGCGGGTTCCTCCACGTCGTCGGTCGACCAGGCGCAGATCGTCCAGCAGCAGTTGGGCCAGGCCGGGATCAAGGTCACGATCCAGAAGGTCGCCGAGAGCGACTTCTTCGACAAGTTCATCAACCGCGGGAACTTCGACCTGACCAGCTTCCGCAATGTCGACGAGATCTTCCGCTCCCTGTTGTTCCCGGTCTTCCAGCAGACCAAGGGCAGCCAGCTCTACCAGAACTTCGGGGGCATCGGCAGTCCCGAGATCGACAAGCTGATGACGCAGGCGGGCCAGAGCACCGACCCCGACACGTCGAACGCCCTCTACAACCAGGCCGACAAGCTGATCTGGGCCGAGGGCCACTCCATCGAGCTGTACCAGCGTCCGCAGATCCAGGCGGTGCGCGAGGGACTCGCCAACTTCGGGCCTCCGGGACTCGGTGACTGGAACTTCGTGAAGATGGGCTGGCAGAAGTAGCACTCGGGCGGCCCGGCCCCACCGGGCCGGGCCGCCCGTCGCGGCGAGTGAGCCGAAGGGGCCTGAAGCGCCCCGGAGGCGAACCGAGCCCTACAGAACCAGATCGGCCAGCCGGTCGACCTCGTCGAGCCGTGCCACGGTCGGTGTGAACGTCACCTCGTTCATGCCGACCGCGGCGAAGTCGGCGACGACGGCCCGGATCTGCTCGGGGCTCCGGACGACTCCCTCGGCGATGGAAGCGCCGTGATCACCCGCGTAGGCGTAGTACTGCCGGATGTTGGCGTCCGACTCGGCCTCGAACCGGTCGCCGACGGAGAAGTAGGCGAGCCCCAGCATCCGCGGCTCCCCCTCCCGGCCCGCCTCGCGCCACGCGTCCAGGATCTGACCGACGGTCGCCTCCGCGCGCCGGGGTCCGCCGCCCGCCGCGGTCCAGCCGGCGCCCCAGCGTGCGGTACGGCGTACGGAGCGGCTGGCCGTGGCCTCCGATGAGGATGGGCACCGGGTTTCCGGGCGGTGCGACGGCGCGCCGCTCGCCGGGGAAGTCACCGTCCTCTACGGGCTCGCCGCGCCAGGCCCGGTCCAGGTACTCCAACTGCCGGTCGAAGGCGGCGCCCCGGGTCGTGAAGTCGCGCTCGGACGCGCGGTAGTCGGACTCCCGCGCGCCGACGCCCAGGCCCAGGGTCAGCCGGTCCCCGCTGAGCTGCGCGACGGTGGCCGAGATCTTCGCCAGCACGGCGTCCGGGTAGGTGGGGCCGAGGACGGCGTTGGTCAGCAGACCGATCGTCGAGGTGGCACCGCTCACGGCGGCCAGCGCCGTGAGCGAGTCGAACGACGGGTAGGGGACCCGGCCGATCGTGGAGACGAAGGCGAAGCCGCGCTCCTCGGCCCGCTTCGCCCAGTCGAGGATGAGCGGCCCGTTGGTGCCCTGCGTGGTGTTGGGGATGGCGATACCGATGCGCATGCCACTCCGTCCTTCCGTCGTCGTGCCGTCGCCGGCCGGCTGCTGTCCAGCCTCCGCCGGGTGGCCCTGCCCCGCATCAGGGAAGGCAAACGACACGGTCAGGTGATGAGACGGCGTACGGCAGCCACCACGGCGGCCCGGTGCGCCTCGTGCGCCGCGGGCCCGTCCTGGTGACCGTCGAGGGTGATGGGCGCCGTGGAACTGGCGGGCACCCACGCGCTGGCCAGCGCCATCGTGAAGGCGAGCAGGTCCTCCGGCGAGAAGTCCTCGGGGACGGCTCCCCCGGCCTGCGCTTCGGCGATGTCGGCCGCCTTGCGGACGAGGGAGGCGCGCATGCCGACGGGCTCATGGCCGCTGCCCTCGCGTTCGAGCCGGTGCCAGGTGGCCAGCCGGAGCTGATGCGGGTGCGCGATGAGAAAGTCGAAGAGTGCTCCGGCGTACCCCGGCAGATCACGGGGCGTGAAGGGCACGACGTCCATGACCTCGGCGACATGGTGGTCCATCACGGCGTCGAAGAGCCGGTCCTTGTTGCCGAAGTAGGTGTAGATCAGCGCCTTGTTGGCGTCGGCCGCCGCGCCGATCCGGTCCACCCTGGCGCCCGCGATGCCGTGGGCGGCGAATTCGTCCGTCGCGGCCTTCAGCAGTCGCGCCTTGGTGGCTTCCGCGTCGCGGACCTTGGGGACCTTGGGGTCGGGTTGGGAGGACATGCTTCGAGAATACTCTAACTAAACAGTCATTTGACAAGTGGGGTGGTGCGTTCTACGTTGCAAATAACCGTTTAGTTGTATGCGAGTCCGGCACCCGGAAGGTCAACAGGCATGATCGTCACCGACAAACTCTTCATCGGCGGCAGGTGGGCCGAGCCCAGCTCCCCCGCCCTCCTCGACATCCGCTCCCCGCACGACAGGTCGCTCGTCGGGCGCGCCGCGCAGGCCGCCCCTGCCGATATCGACCTGGCGGTGGCCGCCGCGCGCGAGGCCTTCGACCACGGCCCCTGGCCGCTGCTCTCCCCCGCCGAGCGGCAGGCGGTGATCGCCCGCTTCGACGCGCTGCACGCCGCCCGTAACGACGAGACGGCCGCGCTGATCAGCGCCGAGAACGGCGCTCCCCGCTGGTTCACCCACTGGGCCCAGACCGCGCTGAGCGAGCAGACCGGCGCCTATCTGCGCGCCGCCGCCTCCTTCGGCTGGGAGGAGCCCGCCGACCCGTCGGGGGCCTCCAGGACCCTGGTACGCCGGGAGCCGATCGGCGTGATCGCGGCCGTGATCCCGTGGAACGCCCCGCACCAGTCGGCCCTGGTCAAGATCATCCCGGCGCTGCTGGCCGGTAACACCGTCGTACTCAAGGCATCCCCCGAGAACTCGCTGAGCGTGCTGCTGCTCGGCGAGATCGCCGCCGAGGCCGGCATCCCGGAGGGGGTCCTCAGCATCCTCCCGGCCGACCGGGAGACCAGCGAGTACCTGGTCTCGCACCCCGGGGTCGACAAGATCGCCTTCACCGGGTCGACAGCGGCGGGACGGCGCATCGCCGCCATCGCCGGGGAGCAGCTCAAGCGGGTGAGCCTGGAGCTGGGCGGCAAGTCCGCCTCGATCATCCTCCAGGACGCCGACCTGACCGCCGTGACGGAGGGGCTGAAGTTCGCCTCGTTCGCCAACAACGCGGAGAACTGCCAGGCCCACACCCGGATCCTCGCCCCCCGCGGCCGCTACGAGGAGGTAGTCGAGGCGCTCAAGGACCTGGTCGAGAGCCTGGTCGTCGGCGACCCCGCCGACCCGGAGACGTTCATCGGCCCGATGATCAGGGCCGACCAGCAGCAGCGCGTCCGCTCCTACATCGAGCTGGGTATCAAGGAGGGCGCACGGCTGGTCACCGGCGGACCCGAGATCCCCGAGGGCCTCGAAGGCGGCTACTACGTGCGGCCCACCCTCTTCGCGGACGTCGACAACAGCATGCGGATCGCCCAGGAGGAGATCTTCGGCCCCGTGCTGGTCGTCATCCCCTACGACGACGAGGACGACGCCGTACGGATCGCCAACGACTCCCCGTACGGCCTCGGCGGCGGCGTCTGGACGGCCGACACCGAGCACGGCACCGAGATCGCCAGGCGTGTGCGCACCGGCTACTTCATGGTCAACGCGGCGGCGCCCGGCTTCGAGGGTCCCTTCGGCGGATACAAGGCCAGCGGAATCGGCCGCGAATTCGGTTCCGTAGGTCTCGCCGAATATGTCGAGCACAAGACGATCAACATCTGACGCAGCCTTCGGCACACGGTTGAATCGCACATACGGGCGGCGCCCACGGGGTACCTGTCGATCTGGGGACAACGACGTCCCGGGGCCGGCAGGCAGAGTGAGGAGCACCGCCCGTGTTCTACTACGTGCTCAAATTCGTGCTGTTCGCCCCGGTGCTCCGGGTGTTGTTCCGGCCGAGGATCGAGGGCATCGAGCACATTCCGGCGGACGGCGCCGCGATCATCGCCGGAAATCACCTGTCGTTCTCCGACCACTTCCTCATGCCCGCCATGCTGAAGCGGAGAATCACGTTCCTCGCGAAAGCGGAGTACTTCACCGGCCGGGGCCCCAAGGGCCGGCTGACCGCTTTCTTCTTCCGGGCCGTGGGGCAGATCCCGGTGGACCGCTCCGGCAAGGAGGCGGGGAAGGCCGCCATTCGGGAGGGACTCGGCGTACTCGACAAGGGCGAGCTGCTGGGGATCTATCCGGAGGGCACCAGGTCGCACGACGGCCGCCTCTACAAGGGCAAGGTCGGCGTCGCGGTGATGGCCATCACCGCGGGGGTGCCCGTGGTGCCGTGCGCGATGGTGGGGACCTTCGAGATCCAGCCTCCGGGCCAGAAGGTCCCGCACATCAAACCGGTCACCATCCGCTTCGGCACCCCGCTCGACTTCACGCGCTTCGCCGGCATGGAGAACGAGAAGGCGGCGATCCGCGCCGTCACCGACGAGATCATGTACGAGATCCTCGCGCTGTCCGGCCAGGAGTACGTCGACCGGTACGCGTCGGACGTGAAGGCGGAGAGCAAGGCCGACCAGGCGAAGAAGTTCCCGAGGCTTCGTCGCTGAGAGCAGATCCGCGACCGGCGAACATCCCTCGCCGCCCCGCCGGGCCTGGCCTAGCGTCCCCCCTGTGAACAGCGGAAAAGCAGTAGTGATCGGCGCGACAGGACAGGTGGGACGAGCCGCGGTGCGGGCGCTCGCCGAGGACGGATGGGAGGTACGCGCGTTCTCGCGCGGCGGAGGCAGGGACGAGCGCTGGCCCGCCGGTCTGGAGGCGTCACCGCTGGACCGGGACGACGACGCGGCGCTCGCAGGGGCGGTCGGGGACGGCTGTGACGTCCTGGTGGACGTCGTGGCGTACGGCGGGGCGCACGCCGCCCAGTTGACCGGGCTCAGCGGGCGGATCGGGTCGGCCGTGGTGATCTCCAGCGGCGCGATCTACGAGGACGACCGGGGCCGCGGTTTCGACACCCAGGGCGATCCGGACGGCGCGCCGCGCTACCCCGTACCGATCCCCGAGACACAGCGCACGGTGGCGCCCGGCGACGAGACCTACGCACAGGGGAAGGTACGGCTGGAGCGGGATCTGCTGGCGGCTGGCGAGGCGCTGCCCACCACGCTGCTGCGTGCGGGCGCGATCCATGGCATGCACTGCCGCTCCCCCCGTGAACTGTGGTTCGTGAAGCGGGTGTTGGACGGCCGCCGGGTGCGGGTCCTGACGGACGGCGGCAGGGGCCGCTTCCACCCCACCCATGTGTCCAACCTCGCCGAGCTGATCAGGCTGGCCGCGCGGCGGCCAGGATCCCGCGTGCTCAACGCGGCCGATCCACAGGCACCCACCACCGCCGAGATCGGCGAGGCGATCGACGCGGTGATGGGGGTGGAGACCCGTACGGTGCTGGCGGACGGCCCGTCGCCGGTGGGCGGGACCCCCTGGGACGCCGGCCACCCGGTGGTCTACGACATGACGGCCGCCGAGCGGGAGTTGGGCTACCGGCCCGTCACCGGTTACGCCGATTCGCTGCCCGAGACGGTCGCCTGGCTGTGCGCCAAGCTCGACGGCCGGACCTGGGAGGACGCCTTCCCCGCGATGTTCCGCACGTACTCCCCGCACGGCGACCTCTTCGACTACGCGGCGGAGGACGCCTGGCTGGAGAAGCGGGAGAGGAACGAATAGGTCGCAGGCGGGTACGTAGATGAGGGGGCGTCCGGGGGACGCCCCCTCATCTACTGGCCTGGCATCTACTGCCCTGGCATCCACTGCCCTGGCATCTACCGCCCTGGTGTTACGGCTTGGGCGTGGCGTGCGGGCCGCACGTCGCGTCGTGGCGCTCGACCGTGCCGTTGACGAGGTAGGCCTCGACCTTGCTGTTGAGGCACGGGTTGACCAGGTTGGTGATGCCGTGCGATCCGGCGTCCTGCTCGGTGATCAGGCGTGAGCCCTTGAAGCGCTTGTGCAGTTCGACGGCGCCCTCGTACGGCGTGGCGGCGTCACGGGTGGACTGCGCGATCAGCACCGGCGGCAGGCCCTTGCCGCTGTGGACGTCCACCGGGGTCTGCTGCTTGACGCCCCAGGTGGCGCAGGGCAGGTTGAGCCAGGCGTTGCCCCAGGTGAGGAAGGGGTAGTCCTTGTTCAGCCGGGTGTTGTCGCGGTCCCACTTGTTCCAGCTCGTCGGCCACTTGGCGTCGGTGCACTCGACGGCGGTGTAGACGGCCGTGCCGTTCTCGGCGGCGATGTTGCCCGCCGTGTCCGACAGGTCGGGGGCCGCCGCGTCGACCAGCGCCTGGGTGTCACCGGCGAGGTACTTGCTCCAGACGTCGGCGACGGGCACCCAACTGGAGTCGTAGTACGCGGCGCTCTGGAAGAGCGCGTCCAGCTCGGCCGGTCCGACGACGCCGCCGAACGGCGCCTTGACGGCGGTGGAGCGGAGCTTGTCGTACGCCTGCTGGACCTTGTCGGCCGTGGCGCCGATGTGGAAGGTCGCGTCGTTCTGGGCGACCCACTTCTTCCAGTCGAGGAAGCGGCCCTCGAAGGCGACGTCCTGGCCGAGGTTCGCCTCGTACCAGATGTTCTCCTGGGCCGGGTTGACGACGCTGTCGACGACCATGCGGCGGACGTGCGACGGGAAGAGGGTGCCGTACACGGCGCCCAGGTAGGTCCCGTAGGAGACGCCCAGGTAGTTGAGCTTCTTCTCGCCGAGCCCGGCCCTGATGACGTCGAGGTCGCGGGCGGTGTTGGGCGTCGTCATCTGCGGGAGCATCCAGCCGCTGCGCTCCTTGCAGCCGTCCGCGTACTCGGCGGCGAGCTTGCGCTGCGCACGCTTGTCGGCCTCGCTGTGGGGGATCGGGTCGAGCTTCGGTGCCTTGACGTACTCCTGCGGGTCGATGCAGGAGATGGGCGCCGAGTGGCCGACGCCGCGCGGGTCGAAGCCGACGAAGTCGTACACCTTCGCGGCGCCGGCCCAGATGGCGTTCTTGTTGACGATCCGGCTCGGGAAGGCCATACCGGAACCGCCGGGGCCACCGGGGTTGTAGATCAGGGAGCCCTGGCGCTCCTGCCGCGTCCCGGTGTTGCCGACCCGGTCGACGGCTATCTTGATCTGCTTGCCGTTCGGCTTCGTGTAGTCGAGCGGCACCGTCACCGAACCGCACTGGATGGGCTTCGCGAAGCCCCAGTCGGCCGGGCAGTCCTGCCAGTCGATGCCCTTCTTCGCGGCTCGCG
>NZ_JTHL01000001.1:982676-992075 GCF_000818195.1 Streptomyces sp. 150FB
TGGTGGCTTCCGTCGGCGCTGGCCGACGGGGCGGCCACCGCTCCGGCTATGAGCGCGCCGGCGAGCAGTGTGCCGGCCGAGCCGAGCACTGCGGTGCGTCTCAAGTGGAACCTCCCCCATGTCTCTCGCGCTGCCGGTGGCAGCGCTGTCGGATCGTCGTTCGGTCATGCATGGGGAATCCTTTCTCCTGTGAGGTTCCTGAGGACAGGCTGTTTGGGGTTTTCTTTACCGAACCGATAGCCGGGCCCCGTGTCCCGCTCAGCGGAATAGCTGCCCCGGCGCGCCTCAGCCGGTGAGCTCGCGGCCTTCGGCGAGCAGCACCTCGTCGAGGATCCCCCGGAGGCCGAGCGCGTCGGGGGCGAGGGCGGTGACCAGCACGCCGGCCCCGGCGAGCGGGGTGAGTACGGCGGTGTCGCCGAGCATCCGGGGTTCGGCCGGCTTCTCCGCGAACTCCGGTCCCGCCAAGAGGAGTTGACCGACGGCGCGGTGTCCGCCGAGGACGGCTCCACCGTCCCAGCCGTCCGGTGCGCCGGGCCCGAGGCTCAACTCCTGGTCGAGCAGCGGGCGTCCGGTGCGGTGGACGGTGAGCCGGGTGGTGAGCGTGCCGGACGGCTCGCCGTGCCGGCCGAGGATCTGCTCCTCGCGCAGCACCAGGCGCCCGGTGGCGCCGAGTTCGACGCGGGTCCGCATCCGCAGGTCGCTGCCGCGCACCGAGATGATCTGCTGGGGCAGCCAGTTCAGCTCGGCGTCCTCACCGACCGTCAGCCGCACGTCGTACGTGGCGTAGCGGGCGCCGCGGTCGGCACGGCGGCCGGGCAGTGCGACCGTCGCCGCCGCCGCGTCCACGGTGAGCCGGGCCCCGTCCCGTACATCGGCCTCGATCGCGAGCCGGTCGCCGCCGAGCGGTGCGCTCATCGCGCCGACGACGGTGACCCGGCTGCCGGCGCCCGTGGCGCGCGTACGGCGCAGCGCGAGCGGTCCCTCGCCGCTGAGTACGGGGAGCCCAGCGCGCGTGGCGACGATACGGGCGGTGGCGGTGACGCTCACGCGGTCCAGGCGGCGAGCCGCCCGCGCAGCCACCGCACGACCGGCTCGACGCCGTCCTCGCTCTTCAACGAGGTGAAGACGACGGGGAGTTCGCCGCGCTGCTCCTTGGCGTCGCGTGCCATCCGCCCGAGGTCGGAGCCGACATGGGGCGCCAGGTCGGTCTTGTTGACCACGAGCAGGTCCGAAGTGCTCACACCGGGGCCGCCCTTGCGCGGGATGTCGTCGCCGCCCGCGACGTCGATCACGAAGATCTGCGCGTCGACGAGCCCCTTGGAGAAGGTGGCGGTGAGGTTGTCGCCGCCGGATTCGACGAGGATCAGGTCGAGCGGTCCCACGGCGTCCTCCAGATCCTCGACGGCTTCGAGATTGGCCGAGATGTCGTCGCGGATCGCGGTGTGCGGGCAGGCGCCCGTCTCGACGGCCTGGATCCGCTCGGGCGGCAGGACCGCGTGGCGCAGCAGGAATTCGGCGTCCTCGCGGGTGTAGATGTCGTTGGTGACGACGGCGAGCGACAGGTGGTCGCGCAGCGCGCGGCAGAGCGCGGCGACGGTGGCGGTCTTGCCGGAGCCGACGGGCCCGCCGAGGCCGACGCGCAGGGCGCGCCGGACGCCGTCGGGGCGCGTCGCGTCGGCGCTGACGGCGCCGGCTCCGGTGGAGGTGTGGTCGAGGTGCATGGTGCGGCTCCTGGGTCGTGGGCGGGTGCCGGGGTGCGGGGGCGGCGGCTGCGCGCGGGAGGTGGGCCGGCTACGAGGCGAACAGCCGTACCGGCCAGGCCGCGTGTGCTTCGGCGGCGATGTCGAGCAGCGGGGCCGAAGCGGCCGGCAGCGCGTCGATGCCCTCGTGGGCGGCGAGCGCGGCCCGCTCGGCGAGCCGGTCGAGGTCGGGTGCGAGGCGGGCGAGTACGCGGGTCGCTTCGAACGGGTCGAGGCTCAGGAGGCGTACGGCGGCGGCGGCCGGCCCGCTGACGCTCTCGTACGCGGCGCAGTGCGCGGCGTCCAGCGGAGTGAGCCCGGCGGAGCGGGCGGTGAGGCCGAGCACGACCGGCTGGTGCGCGCCGCGCGGCAACGCCGAGGCGAGCGCGTCGAGTTCCGCGCAGGGCCAGGTGGCGCGGGCGGCCCGCATCAACTGCCGTCCGAGTTTGCGGGCGGTGGCGCGCAGCGCCGGTGAGGGGGTACGGGCGTCGGCGGCCTCGTCGAGCGCGAGCGGATCGAGCCCCAGGGCCGCGGCGGCGGCGAGCGCCGCCGCGGTCAGCCCCGTGGTGTGGAGCCGGCCCCGGCAGAAGGCGGCCAGGCTCGCTTCGTCATGGACGCGGCCCGCCTTGACCGCCGCCTCGGTGCCGCCCGAATGGGCGTGACCGCCGGCCGGGAACCGGCCGTCGGCGAGCACCAGGAGCGCGGCGCGGCTCATCGGACGCCCATCAGAAGAGGAAGTACCGCTGGGCGAGCGGGAGTTCGGTGGCGGGCGCGGGTTCGACCGGTTCGCCGTCGATGGTCACGGTGAAGGTGTCGGCGTCGACCTCGACGCGGGGCAGTGCGTCGTTCTCCCGCATGTCGGCCTTGGTGACCCCCCTGGTGTTCGCGGCGGCCACGAACTCCTTGTGCAGGCCGAGGCGTTCGGGAAGTCCGTCCTCGATCGCCGCTTCGGCCACGAAGTTGAACGATCCGGCCGACGCCGCCCTGCCCAGCGCGCCGAACATCGGCCGGGGCAGCACCGGTTGGGGCGTGGGGATGGAGGCGTTGGCGTCCCCCATCTGCGCGTACGCGATCTGGCCGCCCTTGATGACGAGTCGCGGTTTGACGCCGAAGAAGGCGGGGTCCCAGAGCACCAGGTCGGCGAGCTTGCCGGTCTCGACCGAGCCGATCTCGCCGCCGAGCCCCTGGGCGATCGCCGGGTTGATGGTGTATTTGGCGACATAGCGACGCGCGCGGTGGTTGTCGGCGCGACCGTCCCCCGGCAGCGCTCCCCGGCGCTTCTTCATCACGTGCGCGGTCTGCCACGTACGCATGACGACCTCGCCGACGCGGCCCATGGCCTGGGCGTCCGAGGAGATGATCGAGATGGCGCCGAGGTCGTGCAGTATGTCCTCGGCCGCGATGGTCGAGGGCCGGATCCGGGACTCGGCGAACGCCAGGTCCTCGGGTACGGCCGGGTTGAGATGGTGGCAGACCATCAGCATGTCGAGGTGTTCCTCGATGGTGTTGACGGTGTGCGGCCGGGTCGGGTTGGTGGAGCTGGGCAGGATGTGCGGCTCGGAGACCACGGTGATGATGTCGGGGGCGTGACCGCCCCCGGCGCCTTCGGTGTGGTACGCGTGGACGGTCCGGCCGCCGATCGCGGCCAGGGTGTCCCCGACGAAGCCCGCCTCGTTCAAGGTGTCCGTATGCAGGGCGAGTTGGGCGCCGGTGTCCGCGCAGACCCGTAGGCAGGCGTCGATGACGGCCGGGGTGGCACCCCAGTCCTCGTGAATCTTGAACCCCAGGGCGCCGCCGCGCAGTTGCGCGTGCATGGCCTCGCTCGACATCGTGTTGCCCTTGCCCAGCAGGCCGATGTTGACGGGAAAGGTCTCCAACGCCTCGAACATCCGGGCGAGATGCCAGCGGCCGGGGGTGACGGTGGTGGCCTTGGTCCCCTCGGCGGGGCCCGTGCCGCCGCCGACGAGGGTGGTGACTCCGGTCGCGAGTGCCTGGTCGACGATGGTCGGCGAGATGAAGTGGACGTGCGCGTCGATCGCGCCGGCCGTGACGATCTTGCCGTTGCCCGCGATGACTTCGGTCTCGGGGCCGATGACCAGCTCGGGGTGGACGCCGTCCATCGTGTCGGGGTTCCCGGCCTTGCCGATGCCGGTGATCCGTCCGTCCCGTATCCCGATGTCGGCCTTGACGATGCCCCAGTGGTCGATGATCAGGGCGCCGGTGATCACGGTGTCGGGCGCGCCCTCCGCCCTGGTCGTACGGGACTGGCCCATCGACTCGCGGATCACCTTGCCACCGCCGAACACGGCCTCGTCACCGGCGCGTCCGGGACCGCCGCAGCGGTCCTCCTCGACCTCGACCAGCAGATCGGTGTCGGCGAGCCGGATCCGGTCGCCCGTGGTGGGGCCGAAGAGGTCCGCGTAGGCGGCGCGCGAGAGCTCAGCCATCGAGGGGACCTCCGGTCTCTGCCCGCAGGCCCGGCACCACACGCAGCCCGGCGAGCGGGACGAGTGCGACGGCGACCGGAATGCCGGGTTCGAAGCGCACGGCGGTGCCCGCCGCGACATGGAGCCGCTTGCCGTGTGCGGCGGCGCGGTCGAAGTCGAGGCCCGGGTTGGCCTCGGCGAAGTGGTAGTGCGAGCCGACCTGGATGGGCCGGTCGGCGATGTTGGTCACGGTGATACGGGTGACCTCGCGCCCCTCGTTCAGCACGACGGGCCCTTCGGCGTACAGGATCTCTCCGGGAATCATCGGCGTCGCTCCCCCTCCGTGCGGCCCGGCATCAGACGATCGGCTCGTGGACGGTGACGAGCTTGGTGCCGTCCGGGAAGGTGGCCTCCACCTGCACGTCGTGGATCATCTCGGGGATGCCGTCCATCACGTCGGCACGGCCGAGCACCTGGCGCCCCGACGCCATCAGTTCGGCGACGGTACGGCCGTCGCGCGCGCCTTCGAGGATGTGCGAGGTGATCAGCGCGACGGCCTCCGGGTGGTTGAGCCGGAGCCCGCGCGCCCTGCGCCGGTCCGCCACATCGGCGGCCACATGGATGAGCAGACGTTCCTGCTCGTGCGGAGTCAATTGCACGCTTCCACCTCACAGTTGCCCGGTTCGCTGCCTGAGGACGGAACCTAGCCGACTTCAACACCTTGTTGAAGTGCGGCGCGGGACCTGGAACCGGAGATCGCACATTAAGGCGGAAGTTTTTCCGGCGCGTTAACAGATCACCGGCTCAGCCGTGGGGGTGGTCGGGACGATACTCCGCCGCGATGCCGAACCGGCCCCGTTCGCCGGGAGCGGACGAGGCGGCCCGGATCGAGGAGACGGAGCCGATCACCTGCTCGTCCACCTGCCCGCCCCCCGCCTCCGGCGCCCCGTTCTCCAGTCGCTCCAGGTCGGCGGCCGAGACGAGCGCCACCAGGGGCTTGCCGTGCCGGGTCACGATCACCCGCTCGTCGCCGTACACAACGCGGTTGATGAGGTCGGCCAGCTCTGCGCGGGCTTGCGTCACCGGAATCTCGTAGGCCATAGTCCCCCATCATAGTTCTGTACGTCCTGTACATTTTTTCCTCCCAGACCTCTGCGCCAGGAGTCGTGCCCATGACCAGCCCCTCCGCCCGTTACGTGCTGCCCGAGTTCAACGAACGGACGACGAACGGCACCCGCACGCTCGATCCGTACTCCAAGCTCTTCGAGGAGCGGATCGTCTTCCTCGGCACCCCGGTCGACGAAACGGCGGCCAACGACGTGATCGCGCAGTTCCTGCACCTCGAGTACGCGGCGCCCGACCAGGACATCTGCCTCTACATCAACTCGCCGGGCGGCTCGATCAGCGCCATGTCCGCGATCTACGACACGATGCGGCTCGTCATGTGCGACGTGGAGACGACCTGCCTCGGCCAGGCGGCGTCGACCGCGGCCGTACTGCTGGCCGCCGGCACCCCGGGCAAGCGGATGGCGCTGCCGGGGGCGAGGGTCCTGCTGCGGCAGCCGTCCTTCGACGAGCCCGTCCAGGGCCAGCCGTCCGATCTGCTGATCCACTCCGAGGAACTGCTGCGGCAGCGGGCGATGCTGACGGGGATGCTCGTACGCCACACCGGGCGGAGCACCGAGCGGATCGACGAGGACATCGAGCGGGACACCATCCTCGACGCGCCCGGCGCCAAGGCCTACGGCCTGGTCGACCATGTGATCCAGAACCGCGGGGCGACCCTCGGCGGGCCCGGCGGCTCCTCCGGCGGGCGGTGAGCACCGGTGCTGCCTCCCGAGCTGCCGCCGCTGCCCGCCCTGACCCGCGCCGAGGGCGCCTTCGTCGACAGCTACCTCCAGGTCGTCGACCTGCTCGGGCGGATGAATCCGGCCCGCGGCACCGACACCTACGCCGCGCTGCGTGCCGCCCAGGCGCTGCCCGCGCGGGCGGCGGAGCTGCGGGACGCGCTCACCACGATGCACGCGCGGGGCGAGACCGAGCTGCACGGCGCGACCCTGACGCGGGCGGTGCGGGTGCTCGACGGTGAGCGGAGGACGGCCCGGGTCACGCTGCCGCCCGAGCAGCCGGGGTGAGTTGAGGGCGGGTTCGGACGATCAGGACGGCGCCCGACACGTTCGGCGCGGAAACGCGCACCCCGTTCGGCGTACGAGCAGCCCGGACGGGGGCAGCGGGGAAACTTGCGCGGTGTGACGGTACGGGCGACCCGAGTGACGATCGCACCGCAGGTGGGACGCACTGTGAAGGTATGGGGTGTGATGCGAAACACCCCAAAATACCCATATGGGTTATATGTGACTAACTTCACATCACGTCGTTTCGGCTCGGAAATCCGCTCGCGGCGGGACAAGATCCGTGAGACGACAAGCCCCCGCCACCTCGGCGGGGCGGTCCGGGCGGACGCCGAGTCCTGCCGCCGCTCCGGATGCCTGGTCGACAGGAGTGGATCGGCAGGAGTGGAGGACCCGAGCAGTACGGGCCGACCCGATGACAAGGGCCGTCCCTCGGGGTGAAGCCGCTTCGGCGGCCGGGCGACTTCGCCAGTCCGAACCCGACAGGTCATCCTTCACAGGCGGCTGACGAAGGGTTGCGCATGCCCGCGCAGACACATGTCCCGTCTTTGCTCTCCAGGGCCGGAACGGTCTCGGCCCTCACACTCGTCGCCGTCGGCGCCACGACGCTGGCACCGGGCGTCACCACCGACGCCTTCGCCGCCGCACGCGCCGTCAGGGCGCTGCATGTGGCCGCCTCCAAGCAAGGCGCGCCCTACCGGTACGGGGCGACAGGCCCGTACCGGTTCGACTGCTCGGGCCTGACGCTCTATTCGTACAAGAAGGCCGGCAAGAAGCTCCCCCGTACGACGCAGCAGCAGTACAACAAGACCCGCCATGTCTCCGCCGCCGGCCGGATGCGCGGGGACCTGGTGTTCTTCCACTCCGGACGGAGCGTCTACCACGTCGGGATCTACGCGGGCAGCGGGAAGATCTGGCACTCGCCCAAGACCGGCGCCGTGGTACGTCTCGAACGGATCTGGACCAAGAGGGTCTGGTACGGCCGGGTTCGCTGACCCGGGCCGGGTCCGGGCCGGGTCACTGGCCGGGCTCCGGGCCGAACCACGGGCTCCCGGAGCCGTACGACCGGCCGGGCCGGTTCCGGGCTGTCGGGCGCCTGCTGACGGCGCGTCGGCTCGCTCCGGAGGGCCGGCCCCAGGCGTCAGCTCTGCACGCGCGCCGTCCAGGGCAGCGCGATCCAGACGGTCTTGCCGCCGTCGGCGGTCGGGGTGACGGTCAGTTGGCCGCCGTTCTCGGCTGCCAGCCAGCGGATGATGACCATGCCGCGCCCGTTGTCCTGCTGCACGGCCGCCGGCAGCCTGCGCGGCCAGCGCGGGTGGCTGTCGGTGACCCCGATGCGCAGGACCTCGTCGCGTTCGAGCCGGACCTGCACGGTGAAGGTCGGCGACTGGCCGAAGGTGTGCTGGACCGCGTTGGTGGCGAGTTCGGAGACGATCAGACGTACCGTCTCCGCGGTCTCTCCCTGTCCCTCAAGTCCCCAGTCGGTGAGGCGGTCAGCGACATATCTTCGCGCCACGGGTACCGAAGCGGGCTCGCTCGGCAGAGTGACGGATGCTTCCTGGTGGTCTGCCATGGCGACGCTGTCCCTTTCCCGCCGGACCTCGGTCCGGCACAGAGCGGATGACTGCGCGGACGGCCTCGGACGGTGCCTCGCGACAGCCTGCCACTCATCGTGACGCGGACAGCGCCAATCCACCGAGATATGCATATATCTGTCGCTCGAAGCGGTGAACTCTACGACTCCGGACCGCATACGGGCGATGGACGGATACCTTCTGCGCCGCGGCGCCCACCGGCGCCGGTCAGATGATCGTGGGGGGAAGGGGACTGCTGTGCGAAACGGTCCGGCTGTACGTCGGCGCAGGCTCGGGGAGGAACTGCGCAGGCTGCGTCAGAGTTCGGGGCTCACGAGCAAGGAGACGGCGAGGCTCCTCGGCTGGCACCAGTCGAAGGTGAGCCGGATAGAGACCGGCGTGAGCGGGGTGAAACCCGGCGACCTGGAGCGGCTGCTCGACACCTTCACCGTCACCGATCCCCAACTCCGGTCATTACTGGCCACGTTGGCGGGAGCGGCGGAGGGTGGCCCGCGGTGGTGGCAGGCGTACGGCGGGGTGATCCCGGCCCAGTACCGCGACTTCATCAGCCTGGAGTCGCAGGCCGTCGCCGCCCGCACCCTGGAGACCTCCGTGGTGCCCGGGCTGCTCCAGACGCCCGGTTACGCGCGGGCCGTCACCCGGTCGGCGCTGGACGGTCTGCCGCCCGAGAGTGTCGATGCCCTGGTGGAGGTACGGCTCGCCCGCCAGGACGTTCTTCACGCCGCGCGGCCGCTGGCCCTGCACGCGGTGCTCGACGAGGCCGTGCTGCGGCGTGAGGTGGGCGGGCGGCAGGTGATGCGTGAGCAGTTGCGGGGCCTGCGGGAGTTGGCCGACCTGGCGCACGTATGCCTTCAGGTTCTGCCGTTCACCGTCGGCGGGTACGTCGGGCTCACCGGGCCTTTCGTAATCTTCTCTTTTCCGAACGCCAATGATCTGGATTTGGTCGTTCTTGACCACTTGACGCATAGCGCGTACCTGGAGAGGAAAGAACAACTTGAGGCGTACCGCGCCGCCTTTCGCACGATGCAGGCGCATGCCCTCTCGCCCAAGGACTCTTTGGATCTCATCGCCGGGATCAGTGACGGCGTGTAGGGAGCATCATGAACGGTTGTTCGGCACATACCCCTGCCCAGGTTCGGCCGGCGTGTCCGGCCCCGACCCCCCTCACCTGGCGGCGCAGCAGCCGCAGCGTGGGAATGAACAACTGCGTGGAGACCGCCCGCGACGGTGCGGACGGGCTCGCTGTGCGCGACTCCAAGAACGTGGCGTTATCCCACCTGAGCTTCACCACAACGGCGTGGACGTCCTTCGTCGCCGGCCTGCACGGGAAGGAGTTCAGCCGCTGACCCGTGCCCCGGCGGGCGCGGTGGCGACCACCGTCCTGACCGCCGCTTCGATCTGCTGATCCGTCAGGTCGGCGCGCGCGGTGAGCCTGATACGTGAGATCCCGTCCGGCACCGACGGCGGACGGAAGCAGCCGACTGCCAGGCCGGCGGCCCGGCAGTCG
>NZ_JTHL01000001.1:992100-995664 GCF_000818195.1 Streptomyces sp. 150FB
GGGCGCGAGGCCGGTGTCGAAGATGAAGGTACGAGCGGTGTTGACCAGGTGGTCGATCACCCGGGCCGGGCCGAGGACCGCGCCGCCCTGGCTGCCCAGGGACTTGGAGAGGGTCATGGTGGCCACCACCCCCGCGTCCCCGGCGACGCCCGCCGCCGCGCAGGCGCCCCGGCCGCCCTCGCCGATCACGCCGAGGCCGTGCGCGTCGTCGACGAGCAGCGCCGCGTTGCCCGTACGGCACACCCGGGCGAGTTCGCGCAGCGGCGCCGCGTCCCCGTCCACCGAGAACACCGCGTCGCTCACCACCAGCGCGCGCCGCCCGGGGTACGCGGTGAGGGTCTTCGCCACGGCGCGCGGCTCACCGTGCGGTACGACCACGGTCTCGGCCCGCGAGAGCCGGCATCCGTCGATGATCGAGGCGTGGTTCCCGGCGTCGGACACCAGGAGCGACCCCTCGGCGGTCAGTGCGGTGAGCGCGGCGAGGTTGGCCGCGTACCCCGAGGACAGCACCAGCGCGGACTCGAAGCCGCAGAACGCGGCGAGTTCGCGCTCCAGTTCGGCGTGCAGTTCGGTACTGCCGGTGACCAGCCGGGAGCCGGTAGCGCCGGCGCCCCAGCGGCGCGCCGCCCCGGCCGCCGCCTCCGTCGTCACCGGGTGGCGGGCGAGGCCCAGATAGTCGTTGCTCGCGAGGTCCAGCAGCGGCGATTCGCAGGGGCGCGGCCTGAGCACCCGGACCAGGCCCGACCGCTCGCGCAGGCGCGCCGCTTCGGCTGTCCACTCGAAGGGGTCCTGCTCCAGCGCCATGGTGTCCGGTCCTTTTGTAGGCTGCGGACAGACCCTAGTCCGGACCGGACCGGGTCATGATGTGGTCATACACACACTTCGTTCCGCCTGTGTTGTCGGGTTCCTCCCTGGCTTCGACGTGTGCGCGTGCGCGAGGATCGGCGCCATGGATCTGCTGAATACGCTGGTGGAGAAGGGCCTGCGGCGTGAGCCGCCGACCCGCGAAGAGGCACTCGCCGTGCTCGCGACCTCCGACGAGGAGCTGCTCGATGTGGTGGCCGCGGCCGGGAAGGTGCGCCGCCACTGGTTCGGGCGGCGGGTGAAGCTCAATTATCTGATCAATCTGAAGTCCGGTCTGTGCCCGGAGGACTGCTCGTACTGCTCGCAGCGGCTCGGCTCCACGGCCGACATCCTCAAGTACACCTGGCTGAAGCCCGAGGAGGCGTCGAAGGCGGCGGCCGCCGGGGTGGCCGGCGGCGCGAAGCGGGTCTGCCTGGTCGCGAGCGGGCGCGGGCCCACGGACAGGGACATCGACCGGGTCGCCGGCACCATCGAGGCGATCAAGGAGCAGAACGAGGGCGTCGAGGTCTGCGCCTGCCTCGGGCTGCTGTCGCAGGGCCAGGGCGAGCGGCTGAAGTCGGCGGGCGCCGACGCGTACAACCACAACCTGAACACCTCCGAGGGGACGTACGCCTCGATCACCAGCACGCACACCTTCGCCGACCGGGTGGAGACGGTACGCCACGCGCAGGGCGCCGGTCTTTCCGCCTGCTCGGGGCTGATCGCGGGGATGGGTGAGAGCGACGCCGACCTGGTGGATGTGGTCTTCGCGCTGCGCGACCTGGACCCGGACTCGGTGCCCGTCAACTTCCTGATCCCGTTCGAGGGAACGCCGCTCGCCGAGGAGTGGAACCTCACCCCCCGGCAGTGTTTGCGCATCCTGGCGATGGTGCGGTTCGTCTGCCCCGACTCCGAGGTCAGGCTCGCGGGCGGACGCGAGGTCCAACTGCGGTCGTTGCAGCCGCTCGCGCTGCACCTGGTCAACTCGATCTTCCTGGGCGACTACCTCACCAGCGAGGGCCAGGAGGGCAAGGCGGATCTGGAGATGATCGCCGACGCGGGCTTCGAGGTGGAGGACGCGGACACGACGACGCTGCCCGCGCACCGGCGGGAGGGCGGTACGGAGGACGGCGGTACGGACAGCGGCGCACCCGCGGTCGCCGTGGCCGCCGAAGTCCCCGCCGGAGTCCCTTCCGCCCGGGCCGATCTGGTGTCCGTACGCCGCCGTGGAGCCGGTACGGATCTCGCGCCCAATGCCTGATCCGGTGTCCGGGGGCGATACGGCCGCCCTGCTCGCGCTCGACCGGGCCCATGTCTGGCACCCGTACGGCCCGATGCCGGGCCGTACGGACCCGCTGGTCGTGGAGTCCGCGTCGGGCGTACGGCTCCGCCTCGCCGAACCGGCGTACGGACAGCGCGAGCTGGTCGACGGCATGGCGTCCTGGTGGTCGGCGGTCCACGGCTACAACCACCCGGTGCTCAACGAGGCCGCGCACGGCCAGCTCGACCGGATGAGCCATGTGATGTTCGGCGGCCTCACCCATGAACCGGCCGTGCGCCTCGCCGCGAAGCTCGTCGACATCACGCCCGCGCCGCTCCGCCATGTCTTCCTCGCCGACTCGGGTTCGGTGTCGGTGGAGGTCGCGGTCAAGATGTGCCTCCAGTACTGGCGTTCGCTCGGCCGCCCGGCCAAGCAGCGGCTGCTGACCTGGCGGGGCGGCTACCACGGCGACACCTGGCAGCCGATGTCGGTGTGCGACCCCGAGGGCGGCATGCACGAGCTGTGGCAGGGAATCCTGCCGCGCCAGATCTTCGCCGGCGCCCCGCCGGCCGAGTACGACGAGACGTACGCGGACGAACTGCGCGGCCTGATCGCCCGGCACGCCGACGAACTGGCCGCCGTCATCGTCGAACCGGTGGTGCAGGGCGCCGGCGGCATGCGCTTCCACTCCCCCGCGTATCTGCGGGTGCTGCGGGAGGCCTGCGACGAGTACGGCGTGCTGCTGATCCTCGACGAGATCGCCACCGGCTTCGGCCGTACGGGCACGCTCTTCGCCGCGGAACAGGCCGGGATCTCGCCCGATGTGATGTGTCTCGGCAAGGCGCTGACCGGCGGCTATCTGACGATGGCGGCGACGCTGTGCACCACCGGGGTCGCCGAGGGCATCTCGCGCGGCGAGGTGCCCGTACTCGCCCATGGGCCGACCTTCATGGGCAATCCGCTCGCCTCAGCGGTCGCGCTCGCCTCGATCGAGCTGCTGCTCGGCCAGGACTGGGCGGGCGAGGTGAGCCGGATCGGGACGGGGTTGCGCGAGGGGCTCGCCGAGTGCGCCGAACTGCCCGGCGTACGGGATGTGCGGGTGCTGGGCGCCATCGGTGTCGTCCAACTCGACCACGAGGTGGACATGGCGGCCGCGACCGGGGCTGCGGTACGCGAGGGCGTCTGGCTGCGGCCGTTCCGCGATCTCGTGTACACGATGCCGCCGTATGTGACGGACGACGAGGACGTCGCCAGGATCTGCCGCGCTGTGGGCGCGGTGGCGAAGGAGGGGTGAGATGCCGGTACTGATCGTGACGGGGACGGGCACCGAGATCGGCAAGACCGTCGTCACCGCGGCGGTCGCCGCGCTCGCGCTCGCGAGCGGGCGCAGCGTGGCCGTGCTCAAGCCGGCCCAGACCGGGCTCGCGCCCGGGGAGCCGGGCGACGCCGCCGAGGTGGCC
>NZ_JTHL01000001.1:996729-1023758 GCF_000818195.1 Streptomyces sp. 150FB
GGCGCCCGGGGAGTTCCGGGCGAGGGCCGCGGGCTGGCTGGCGCCGGTCCTGGACGGTACGTGGGACGCGGCGGCGTTCCGTGCGGGGGTGGAGGCGGAGAGCGCGTGAGGGCGATGCGGGGCCGACCGCTTCTGTGCGGGTCGGCCCCGCTGCCCTCCGTGTCACCGCGGCCCACCGACCACTATGTCCGCATCCGAAATGCTTGCGTGGTTAAGCTGCATATATGGATGCGTATCTCCAGGGCTCGCTCTTCGACCAGAGCGATGACATAAGCCCCGGTCCGCTGCGCGACGTAGACCGGACGCAGCTCGGGGACGGCGCCTGGATCGACCTGCTGCCCGGCTGGCTGAGGGGCGCGGACGCGCTGTTCGCGCGCCTCGCCGCCGAGGTCCCCTGGCAGGCCGAGCGCCGGCGGATGTACGAGCAGGTGGTGGAGGTCCCCCGGCTGCTCTCCTTCTACCGCGCCGACGACCCGCTGCCGCACCCGGCGCTGTCCGAGGCCAGGGACGCGCTCTGCGCGTACTACGCGACCGAGCTGGGCGAACCGTTCACCACGGCCGGGCTCTGCTATTACCGCGACGGCCGGGACAGCGTGGCCTGGCACGGCGACCGGACCGGTCGCGGCAGGAGCGAGGACACCATGGTCGCCATCCTGTCCGTGGGGGCGCCCCGGGATCTGCTGCTCCGCCCGCGCGGTGGTGGCGGGCGTACCGTACGGCGGCCGCTCGGACACGGCGATCTCATCGTGATGGGCGGTTCCTGCCAGCGGACCTGGGAACACGCGATCCCCAAGACCGCGCGGGCGGCCGGGCCCCGAATCAGCGTTCAGTTCCGGCCCAGCGGCGTGAGCTGAAGCGACGGGCCGCTCCGTCCAGCGGTCTCCGGCCCCGGTCCGACCGCCATGGCACCCGGGAACACCACCCGACGAGTGGGGGTATACAGGATATATGCGGCTTCCGCACCGTTCCTCATCATTCAGCTTCCCGCCCGTCCCGGGTGGGAAGCTGATCCTGGTACCCCTGCTGCTGGTCGTGGCGGTCCCGGTCATCGACATCTGGCTGCCGCCGAACCTGCACATCGCACCGCTGCTGGTGATCGCGCCCACCTTCTCCACCGTGTTCGCGGGCCCCCGGCTCGCGGCGTCCATCGGCGCCCTGGCGGTGCTTGCGCAGGTCGTCGCCGGACTGGAGCGGCACACCCTGAGCGACGAGCGGGTCACCCTGGAAGTCGTGGCCCTGGTGATCGTCTCCGTACTCGCCACACTCTTCTGCTGGCTGCGGGACCAGCGGGCAGCGCAGTTGGAGAGAGAACACCTGATCTCCGAGACGGCGCAGTCGGCGGTGCTGCGCCCGCTGCCGCCCCGGGCGGGGCCGCTGCGCATCGCCACGGAGTACCACCCGTCGGAGCCCGACACGCGGGTGAGCGGTGACCTGTTCGCCGTAGCCAGGACCGCGCACTCGACCCGGCTGCTCATCGGGGACGTACGCGGTAAGGGGCTCGCCTCGATCAGCCGTACCTCGATCATGCTCGGCGCCTTCCGGGCGGCGGCGCACCGGCAGTCGCCCCTGCCGGAGCTGGCCGCCTATCTGGAGGGCAGCGTCCACTGGGGCCTGGCCGAGCTGTCCCTGACCGAGGAGGACGTCGCGGAGTGCTTCGTCACCGCGGTGGTGGCGGACATACCGGACGACGACCCGATCGTGAATCTGGTCTGCATGGGACATCCGCCACCGCTGCTGCTTCATGACGGCGCCGCGGTCCCGCTGGAAATTCGCCGTCCCGCGCCGCCCCTGGGGCTGGGCACGCTCGGTGACGCGTCCTACGCCCCTGAGACCTTCCCCTTCGGCCCGGGCGACCAGTTGCTCCTGTACACCGACGGGGTGACGGAGGCCCGCGACGAGGACGGCGTCTTCTACCCGCTCTCCGAGCGGGCGACACTGGCGGGCCTGGCCGCCGGCGGCCCGGCCGGCGGTCCTGAGGAACTGCTCAAGCACCTCACCAGGGATCTGCTGTCGTACGTCGGCGGCTCGCTGGGCGACGACATGGCCATGATCGCCACCATGCGGGACCCGCGGGACCTGCTCGGCCGGTCGCCCTCGCGCGAGGCCGCCGCGGGCGATACGGACGGCGGAACGGAAGCCGGAACGGACGGCGGATCCGGGGGCGGCGAAACCGGGGGCGGCGAAACCCGCTCGCCCAACTCGTCGCGCTC
This sequence comes from Streptomyces sp. 150FB, assembly GCF_000818195.1. Taxonomy (GTDB): domain Bacteria; phylum Actinomycetota; class Actinomycetes; order Streptomycetales; family Streptomycetaceae; genus Streptomyces. Next base: position 998,940 of record NZ_JTHL01000001.1, read on the forward strand.
TGCTTGGCTCGTTCCATGACCGATCTGCACATCCGCTGTGCCACCCTCGCGGACGTCGACGACGTGCTGCGGTTCTGGCGCGAGGCGGCGGAGGGAACAAGCATCAGCGACGACCACGACGGAGTGACCCGGCTCGTCACCCGCGACTCCGAGGCCCTGATCCTCGCGGAGCGCGACGGCCGCCTCACGGGGACCGTGATAGCCGGCTTCGACGGATGGCGATGCTCCGCCTACCGGCTCGCCGTTCACCCGGACTGCCGCCGGCAGGGGATCGCCACGGCCCTGCTGGACGCGGCGGAGCAGCGCTTCAGCAGCCTGGGCGGGCGGCGGGTCGACGCGATGGTGCTCAACCGCAACGAGCAGGCGCACCACGCCTGGCACGCCGCCGGGTACGCGCCGGAGCCGCAGTGGAGTCGCTGGGTGAAACATCTCGGGGGCTGATCCCGGGGCTGCTCCGTGGTGCCAGGGCCGGGAGCACCCCGTTTTACCGACCCTTTACCATGGAGGATCATTCACCCCGGCCCGAAAGGTGTGAGAGTCCACCAATGGGTGACCCTCCCGACAGTGATCCAACCGACTGTGATCCAGCAGACCGTGGCCCGGCCGCCGACCGACCTCGTGCGCGTCTCCGGCCTGGGACCGATCATGGGACGGAGGTGAACCGATGATCGAAGTGCTCCTGCTGCTCGTGGCGCTCCTGCTCGCGCTCGCCTGCGGTGCCTTCGTCGCCGCCGAGTTCTCCCTCACGACCGTCGAGCGCGGTGATCTGGAACGGGCCGCCGAGCGCGGGGAGCGGGGTGCGGCCGGCGCCCTGAAGGCCGTACGGAGCCTCACCTTCCAGCTCTCCGGCGCGCAGCTCGGCATCACCGTCACCAACCTGGTCGTCGGCATGATCTCCGAACCGTCGGTCTCCAAGCTGCTCCGGGGGCCGATCGAGGACATCGGGCTCTCCGGCTCCGTGGCGTCCTCGCTCGCCCTGGTGGTCGGTACGGCCCTGTCGACCGTGGTCCTGATGGTCGTCGGTGAACTCGTCCCGAAGAACTGGGCGATCTCCTCACCGGTGGCCGTCGCCAAGGTCGTGGCGACGCCGCAGCGGTACTTCACCGCCGCCTTCCGCCCGTTCATCGGCCACCTCAACAACACGGCGAACCGCATCGTGCGCGCCTTCGGCCTGGAGCCCACCGAGGAGCTGGCCTCGGCCCGCAGCCCCCAGGAGCTGGTCGCCCTCGCCAGGCACTCGGCGAAGGAAGGCGCGCTGGAGGCGGACACGGCGGAGCTGTTCGTACGGACGCTGAGCCTGGCGGCGCTGACCGCCGAGAACGTGATGACACCCCGGGTGCAGGTGGTGGCGCTGGACCTGCGGGCAACGGCCGAGGACGTCGCCAACGCCACCCGCGCCACCGGTCTCTCCCGCTTCCCGGTCTACCGGGGCAGCCTCGACTCGGTCGTCGGCACCGCCCACATCAAGGACGTGCTGGCGGTCCCCGCCGAGCGCAGGAACGAGTACCCGGTCACCGAGCTGCTGCGCGAGCCTCTCCTCGTACCGGAGACGCTCACCGTCGACAAGCTCCTCGACCGGCTCTCCGGCGGCTCCACGATGGCCGTCGTCATCGACGAGTACGGCGGGACCGCCGGTGTGGTGACGCTGGAGGACATCGTCGAGGAGGTCGTCGGCGAGGTACGGGACGAGCACGACCCGCACGAGACACCCGACCTGGTCCGGGTGGGCGAGGACGCGCGGGGACGGGCGATCTGGTCCGCCGACGGCGCGGCGCGCGCCGACCAGTTGCGGACCATCGGGCTGTGGCTGCCCGAAGGGCCGTACGAGACGCTCGCCGGCCTGGCCGCCACCGAGCTGGGCCGTATCCCGGCTGAGGGCGACCAGGTCGAGGTGGCCGGCTGGCAGCTCGACGTGACGGACGCCTCGGGCCGGCGCGCCGCGCGCCTGCTGCTGCACGCGCCGCCCGCCTCGGCCGGGGACGACACCACCGAAGGACGCGGCGCGGCGCACTCGGGCGGCTCGCACCGCCCGCACCCGGAAGAGGACGGCCGATGACCGCGATCCAACTGCTCGTCGGACTGCTGACGCTGGTCGTCAACGCGTTCTTCGTGGCCGCCGAGTTCTCGCTGATCTCGGTGCGCAGGAGCCAGATCGAACCGGCCGCCGAGGCCGGTGACCGGCGCGCCCGCAGTGTCGTCTGGGGCCTCGAACATGTGGCGGCGCTGCTGGCGGCGGCGCAGCTCGGCATCACGCTGTGCACGCTGGTGCTCGGTATCGTCGCCGAGCCCGCCATCGCGCATCTGCTGGAGCCGCTCTTCGACGGCATCGGCGTGGCTCACGGTCTCGTCCATCCGATCTCGTTCGTCATCTCGCTCGTCCTGGCGACCTATCTGCACATGCTGCTGGGCGAGATGGTCCCGAAGAACATCGCCCTCGCGGGACCGGCCAGGACGGCGCTGCTGCTGGGGCCTCCGCTGGTGGCACTGTCGCGCGGCCTGCGCCCGGTGATCTTCACCATCAACGCCTTCGCCAACCTGCTGCTGAAACTGCTGCGGGTGGAGACCAGGAGCGAGGTGGCGGCCACGTTCTCCGACGACGAGCTGGCGAGGCTCGTCACGGACGCGGGCCATGCCGGGCTGCTCGACGACCGGGCGACCGAGCGGCTGCACGACGCGCTCGAACTGGGCCGGCGTCCGGTGCGCGACGTGGTGCTGCCGCTGGAGCAGGTGGTGTCGACCCGGATCGGGACCACCCCCGAGGAGCTGGAGCGGCTGTCCGCCGAGTCGCGTTTCTCGCGCTTCCCCGTGGTGGACTCCTCCCGGCACATCCTCGGCTACCTCCATGTGAAGGACGCGCTGGACGCGATGCCGCGCGATCTGCCGTTCGCCGTGTCGGCGATGCGCGCCGTGGCGCGGGTACGGGCGACCACGCCCATGGACGACGTCCTCACCGCGATGCGCCGCAGCCGTACGCATCTGGCGGCCGTGCTGGACGAGGACGGCAAGCTGGAGGGGCTGGTCACGATGGAGGACGTGCTGCGCGAACTGGTGGGCAGACACGCATAACTTACCTGGCGGTAGTATCGCTCTCGCCATGGAGATAAATGCTCGATACACCAGTCTTGTCACCCTCGGCGACTCCTTCACCGAGGGCATGTCCGACCTGCTGCCCGACGGCTCCTACCGGGGCTGGGCCGATCTGCTCGCCGCCCGCCTCGCCGCGCAGAATCCGGGGTTCCGGTACGCGAATCTCGCCGTGCGCGGCAAGCTCATCGGCCAGATAGTCGAGGAGCAGGTCGACCTTGCCGCCGCGATGTCGGCGGATGTGGTGACCCTCGTCGGCGGGCTGAACGACACCCTGCGCCCCAAGGTCGACATGGGCCGGGTGCGCGGGCTGCTCGAAGAGGCGGTGGAGAAGCTCGCGCCGTCCTGCGGACAGCTCGTACTGATGCGCAGCCCCGGGCGCGACGGTCCGGTGATGGAGCGCATCCGGCCCCGCATCGAGGAGCTGTTCGCCTTCATCGACGTACTGGCCGAGAAGCACGGCGCGCTGGTCGTCGACCTGTACGGGGTACCGGCGCTCGCCGACCAGCGGATGTGGGACGTGGACCGGCTGCACCTGATCCCGGAGGGCCACCGCAGGGTCGCCGAGGCCGTCTGGCAGGCGCTCGGCCTCGCCGCCGAGGACGACTGGCGTACGGCACTGCCGCCGACGGCGCCCGTACGGTGGGCGATGCGGCGCGGCAGCGACGTACGGTTCGCGCGGCAGTATCTGGGGCCCTGGATCATGCGCAGGCTCACCGGGCGCTCGACGGGCGACGGCCGGATGCCGAAGAGGCCCGAGCTGCTGCCGTACGAGCCGGCGGTCCAGGACTGACGGCCGAAGGGCGGGACTCCCGGAGGAGCCCCGCCCCTGCGAAGGACCGGAGGTCCTACGGCTTCAGCCGGACGATCTGCGGGTCGTGGTCGCTGGTCTGGTTCGCGAACTCCGCGTTGATGTGCACCACGTCGTAGTCGGCGTTCTTCGCGAGGCGCGGGCTGACCATGATGTGGTCGAGCACCTGCGAGTTCCCCTCGTAGACGTAGGAGTAACGCTCCTTCACCGGCAGCTCGTTGACCAGGTCCGTGAGGTCCTTGCCGTTGCCGGTGAGGCCGAGCGCCGCGGGGGAGAACTGGTAGTCGTTGAGGTCGCCCAGGACCACCACCGCGGCCTTGGAGTCCTTCGCCTCGATCTGCTTGACGAAGTCGTTCTCCAGGATCGCCTGGCGGTTGCGCTGCACCTCGGAGCTGCGGACCGGCGGCTGGAAGGTGCTGTCGAGCGCCTGGTCGCCGCCCTTGCTGTTGAAGTGGTTGGCGATCACGAACAGCGTCTTGCCCCGGAAGGTGAACTGACCCGCCAGCGGCTTACGGCTGTTGTTCCAGGCCGGGTCGTTCGGCGCGATCCGCCCGGGTGAGGCGCTCAGCGCCGTCCTGCCGCCGCTGCCGGTGACGGTGATACCGGTGGTGGCGTCGCCGCCCTTGATGTCCGTGAAGCCGACCCGCGCGGGGTTGTACAGGAACGCCTGGCGGATGTTGCCGCCCGGCTCGCCGCCGTCCTTGTCGTTCACCGGGTCGATCTCGCGCCACGAGTAGCGCGGTCCGCCCGCCTTCGCTATCGCGTCGGTGAGCTTCGTCAGCGTCTGGTCCGCGGCGACGGTGCCGTCGTCGGTGGCGCCGTTGTTGTCCTGGATCTCCTCCAGCGCGACGACGTCGGGCGACCGCAGGTTGTCCACCAGGCCCTCGGCGAGCGCCGTGAACTTCGACTGCGGGTTGTTCGGGGCCAGGTTCTCCACGTTGTACGTGGCGACCGTGGCCTGGTCACCGGACGCCTTCGCGGTGACCTCGGGCTTGATGCCGCCGCTCTTGACGGTGCCGATGGTGCGCGCCGCGATCGTGTACGTACCCGCGAACTGGTTGTAGTCCAGCGGGCCGGCGGTGGTGCCGCGCAGTGTGTCGCCGACGTTCGCCACCGGGAACGGCTGGGTGGCGGTCGGGATGAGCGACTGCACCATCAGGCGGCCGGAGTTCTGCTCGTCGTACCCCGTGTACAGGGTGCCGCCGCGCTTGGTCGGGTTCTGCTCCGGCTTGACGGTTACCCACATCTCGCCGTACTCGTCGGAGGCGCCCACGACGGGGCTGCTGCCGATCTGGACGTTCATGCCCTCGAGGGAGGCGTAGCGGTCCAGGCCGTACGCGTCGGGCCGCAGCGGCAGGTTCGCGATGGAGCCGCCGCCCGCGCTCGGCACGAAGGCGTCCGGCACACCGCGGTCGTTCAGGACGACAGGAGCGGGCAGCTTGTTGCCGCTGGAGGCCACCGTGACCGCGGCCTTGGTGAGCTCCGTGGTGGACTGGATGCCGGACGACTGACCGCCGGGGTAGTACTCCTGGACCGTGGCGGAGAGCGACACGCTGTCGCCGACCTTCACGGTGGGCGCGGTGGAGCCGGTGAAGACGAGGACGCCCTCGCTCGTACGGGGGTTGTCGTCCGCCTTGGGGTCCTGCACCCAGAAGCCCTGCGAGGAGCCGTAGGCCCGGACGCCGGTGACGATGCCGGTGACGTCCTTGACCGCCTTGCCGTTCAGCGGGGAGGTACGGGTGTCGCCCTGGATGTCGTGGATCTTCGCGTCCACGGCCCCCGGCGGGTCGGTGGGCGGGTCGGTCGGGGGGTCGGTGGGCGGATCGGTCGGGGGGGTGCCGCCCGTGCCACCCGAGTTCTGCGGGGTGGGGGCACCCGCGGTGAAGTCCGCCGCGTTGTCGTCGGTGTCGGCCGACGAGGCGGCGCGGCTCACCGAGGCGGTGTTGCTCGCTCCGGCGGCCGGGCCGCTGCCCTCGCGCACCAGCGCGGTGCCGAAGCCGACCAGGTCCTTGACCCGCTTGTCCGCCAGGCAGTCGGCAGCGGTCACGCAGGTGAGCGGATCGGTACCGGAGACGAGCGCCACCGTGCCGGTGGTGCCGGACATGTTGATGGCGCCGGTCACGTCGGGGGTGGGCAGCGCGGTGGTGCCGCCGGTGCCCGCCGCCTCCTGCACCAGGTAGCGGCCGCCGCCGGCCACGGAGCCGGTGAGCGCCGTCGCCTGCCACTTCGACGCCGGGGTGGGGGCACCCGGCAGGTACTGGACGCTGTACGCGCTCAGGTCGAACGAGCCCTGGCCAGCGTTGGCCAGCTCGACGAAGTCGTTGCTGAGCACGGAGCCGGAGTTGCCGCCGCCGCCGTACACCTCGGCGATCACGGCGTCGGCGGACGGGGCCGCCACCGCGGAGTTGATGCCGAAGCCGACGGCGGCCAGGGCGACAGCGCCCGCGACTCCCATCGGCAGGAGGCGGGTGCGTGTGTGCGGCCGGCCGGAGAGGGCGGGCGGCACAGAGGTGGGTCTGGTCTCGAAGGGATGCGACACCGGAGGGTTTCTCCTTCTACGGGGCGACGGGACGGATCAGCGCTGAGACGCAGCGACCCTCCGGCAGCCCGGAAGCCCGTGCCGGGGCTGAGCTGGGGGTGACGACCCGTTCGGTACGGATGCCGAACGGGTCGTCAAGCAGGGTCGAACGACGCACGACTCGCCACAAGATACGCGCGTAGATATGAGTACAGGAGGGGTTCCAGGTGAACTCCGGATGGCGCCCGACGGGTATCGCCCCCTATGGGAGCCATTGGCCGGCTGTTCCCGCCCCCGGGAGATTCTCGGATGGGGGGGGCGGGCAGGCGGGTGTCCAGGTCCGGGCGAGCGTGACGTCATTCACTCAGGGCTGACGTCACGCCCTTCGCCCTTCACCAGGTGACCGGCAGCTCGTGGAGGCCGTTCACCATGGTCCGCGTCTTCCAGCGCAACTCGTCCTCGGGGACGCCCAGTTTGAGGCCGGGCATGTCCTCCAGCAGGACTTCCAGGGCCACCTGCAGTTCCACACGCGCCAGATGGGCACCGATGCAGTAGTGCGAGCCGTGTCCGAAGCTGAGGTGGGGGTTGGTGGCCCTGTCGAGGACAAGCTCGTCGGGATCGTCGAACACCGCCGGATCCCGGTTGGCGGCCGCCGTGTCGACCAGGACCGGATCGCCCGCGCGGACGACGACTCCGCCCAGCTCGATGTCCTCGGTGGTGTACCGGGGGAAGGCGAACCCGTTGGGCAGCGGCACGTACCGCAGCAGCTCCTCCACCGCGCGGGGAACCGTCTCGGGCCGGTCGAGCAGCAGGGAGAAACGATCGGGACGCGCCAGCAGCAGGTAGCACGAGTTGGAGATCTGGTTGAAGGTCGTCACGAACCCCGCGCTGATGAGAACGGGAGTGAGGGCCATCAGCTCCTCCATGGTGATGCGCCCCTCCTCGTCGTGCGCCCGTACCAGGGCGCTGAAGAGGTCGTCGCCCGGCTCCTGGCGGCGCAGCTCCACCAGGTCGGCCGTATAGGCGGCGAACTTCTTGTTCCACAGATGGAAGTCGTCGGCCGTCACGGTGTGGGACATCATCACGTCCAGCCAGTGCCGGACACCGAGGTGGCCGTCCTGATCCACTCCGAGCAGCTCGCCGATCACGGTGATGGCGAGAGGGAAGGCGAACCGGTCTCCCAGGTCCGCCGGGGCTCCCGACCGCACCATGCGGTCCAGCAGATCCCTGGCGATCTCCCGTACGCGGTCGCGCAGCCGCTCGATACTCCGCGCGGTGAAGGCTTTCGCCACGGTGCCGCGCAGACGGGTGTGGTCCGGACCGTCCGTGGAGAGCAGGCCGCCCCCGCTGACCGCCACCGGCCTGACGCGCGGCCGGTCGCCCCCGAGTGCCGCGGCCATGCTGAACCGGTGGTCGCTCAGCACCGCTTTCGCGTCGGCGTACCGGGTGATCAGCCAGGCGTCCTCGCCGTACGGCATCCGTACGCGCGCCAGTGGCCGTTGCCGCAACTCGGCGTAGACGGGATGGAGTTCCAGTTTCTCGGGCTGCTCGAAGGGATACGCGAGCGGCTCCTGCTGGTGAGACACCCTCAACATCTGCCTTTCCGGGGAGGACGGGGGATCAAAGGTGTACGAGAACCTTGCCGCGGTTGGCCGCGCTGTCCGTGTACAAGCTGCGGTACGCCTCGGGAATGGAGTCGAAGCCATGCCGGACTGTTTCGTGGTATTTGATCTCGTCGCGGCGGACCATTCCACCCAGGTCGTCATGCATCGCGGCCAGGGTCCGGTCGTCGTACCACTCCTCCGCGAAGATTCCGCGGACGGTCGTACGGGGGAACATGATGAAGGGAAGGAGCCGCGGCCCCGTGTGGTCGCCCGCGATCTGGGTGGCCCACTGCCAGCAAATGGCCACCTGGCTGCCCACGTTCAGCATGGTGAACACGGCATCGGTGATCGCCCCGCCCAGGTTGTCGAAGTACTTGTCGACGCCGCCCGGAGCCGCTGCCCGTAGTGCCTCGCGGACCTTTTCCGGGTCGTCGCCGTGGCGGTAGTGGATGACGTCGTCGAAACCGAGTGCGGCGAGATGGGCGGCCTTCCGCGGTGAGCTGGTGGTGCCGATCACGCGGGCGCCGGCGCGCTTGGCCAACTGGCCGGCCAATGAGCCGACGGAGCCGGAAGCGCCGCTGATGACGAACGTGTCACCGGGTCGCACGGTGAAGAAGCGGGTCAGCGTGCCCCAGGCGGTCAGTCCCGGTGGGCCCATGACGCCGAGTGCGGTCGAGAGCGGCAGGGCTTCGTCGTAGTGCCGCGGATCCAGTTTCCGGAAGGCCGGGAACGGGACGGGGAATTCGCCGTGTTCCCATCGCCATCCCGCACCGGTGGTGACCACATGGCTGCGCCAGCCGCCGTATCCCTGCAACAGGTCCCCGACCGCGAAGGATGAGCGTGGTCCGGCCGCGATCACTTCCAGGATGCTGTGGGCGACCATGTGTTCGCCGAGGGGCGTTTCGAGGGCGAGCCCTTGCAGGTAGGGGTCCAGCGACACGTAGAGGGTTTTGAGGAGCATCTCGTCTTCCTTGAGCGAGATGTCCACCTCTTCGACAACTTTTTCGTAGATCCGGTCGACGTCGGGAATACCCGGGACGTGCTCGCGCACGATCCACTTCTCGATCTTCATTCATGCTCCGTGACGGTGAGGGTCGGTGCGGTCGGGGAAGCGGACAGATACCGGCCGACCGGGATGACGATCTGCGTGGGCGGCGGCTGTGTCAGGTCGACGTCGGCGGTGAACTCCACGCCGTCGTCACGGCAGATGAACTGCAGGACATGGCGGCCGGCGGCGGCTGCCCGGATGAGGCCGCCGATGGTGGCCCAGACGCCGGAGAGGTAGAAGTTCTCCAGTCCCGGCACCACCGGGCCGTTCTTGTTCATCTCCTTCTCCACCGTCTCCGCGCTCTCGGCGAACGGCAGCCAGCCGGCGATGGATCCGTCGTAGTTCGCGGTATAGCGGACCTGGGTGAGGGGCGTTCCGATGTCGCGTGCCACGACCGATTTCGCGAGCCCGGGGAACTTCCGGTCCAGGAATTCCGTGACGGCTCGTGTCACCTCGCGCTTGGCCGCGTAGTACGCCCGTCCGCGGCTCACCGCCAGGGTGTGGAGTTCCTCTCCCCCGTGCACGCGGCTGCGCTGTTCCGGTCCTTCGCTCAGGTCTCGCCACACGCCGGTGTCCGAGAAGTAGCTGACAAAGACGACACCGGTCCCCCGCGGCGAGAGTTCCGGGTAGTGGATGCTGCGGAACTGCACGTTCATATTGGGATTGGCCATGCCGACGAACGCGGTTGCCTCGTCCTCGCCGAGCAGGTACGTGGTGCAGGGGTCGCCCTCGGGAAAGGGGCGGTCCAGCCCCAGGAACAGACTCACGTAACCGGGGTAGATCATCCCCGGTTCGTCGATGGTCCTCGTGTAGAGGCGCTCGTACGTGTCGTTGAGGTACCGGCCTCCCAGGAGCTTCATCATGGTGGTGTGACCGTCGCAGGCCGAGACCACGATGTCGGCACGGAATGTCCGTCCGTCGCTCAGCCGGACGCCGACGGCGCGGTTGTTCTCGACGAGTACCTCTTCGACCTTGGCGTTGTAGGTGACCTTCCCGCCGAGCCGCAGATAGCGCTGCTCGACCGACCTGGACAGGCCCAGTGATCCTCCTTCCGGGACGCCTGCCGTCCCGTTGGCGTGCGACGCCAGTTGGAAGTAGAAGGGCAGCACGGGGAAGGCGGGATGGTACTCGTAGAGAATGTGGTTGAAGGCGTCGCGGAGCAGTGGGTCGGAGAACTTCGCGGAGTAGTCCGTCATCAAGGTGGTCATCGATTTGCGGATCACGTTGGCGTACGGGAGGAAGGCGGCGAGCATGCGCAAGCGCTCGAACCGCCCCATGAGTCCCACCGGTTTGAGGAATGGGTAGGCCGCCATGCATGCCTTGAACTTCCGCAGGGCACCGCAGAATTCTCTGATCGGCTTCGCGTCGGCGGGTGAGAGGCCGAGCAGGTGCGCTTCGAGGCGGTCCGGATCGGAGTAGAAGTACACCGCTCGACCGTCGCGGGCGCGCACGACGTTGAAGACGTCGAAGTTGCGCATCTGCTTGCCTTGCAGCGCGCCGAGTTCGAGCCAGATCTGGTGCATCTCGTCGCCGGGGCCTGAGCCGAGCAGCCAACTGACGCACCAGTCGAAGGTGAAGTCGCCCTTGTCCCAGGCGGTGCAGCAGCCACCGGGGATCTCGTGCATCTCGAAGATCTGGCTCCGGTAGCCGTTCATCTGCGCGTAGCAGCCGGTGGACAGGCCGCCGAGCCCGCCACCGATGACGATCATGGTCTGCCGGCGTCGCTCCGGCACGGTGTCACGCACCACAGGTCTCACATCCCACGGCAGCCGCGTGTTCGTCGATGCCGGCCGCGTGGCCGGGGGCCGTGTGGCCGGGGGTTCGCGCGAGGACGGTCCGGGTGAGGCCGGCGTTGTGTTCGATGTGCCCCGGGTCGAGCATGTCGGCGTGCGCGCCGGAGCCCCGTAGCACCGCTGTGGATGTGGTGGAGCCGCCGTGCCAGGCGCCGCGTTCCCCGGCCGCGTAGAAGGCGACCTTCCGCTCGTCGGAGATCACGGTGACGGCGGCGCGCACCGCGCCGAGGTTCGGTGTGCGGCCGCAGAAGCCGATGTAGTCCCTGGCCTGGTCGAGGGTCTCCCGCGCGAGATGCTCGGACCCGGTGTGTTTGCGCAGGTGTTCGCGGAGTTCGTGCTCGAAGTCCTCATGGTGCTCGCGGCTGACCGTGAAGGAGGCGGGGATGCGGTACGAGTCGAGAATGACGACGTCCCCGACCTCGCGCCCGCGGCGTTCGAGCTCCTTGGCGACCTCGAAGGCGAGGTTGCCGCCGAGTGAGTAGCCGAGCAGCTCGCAGGGACCCTGTGGCTGGAGGGAGTCGATCAGGTCGGCGTAGCGGTGCACCTTGTCGTCGCCGGTGACGTAGTTGAACGCCACGAGTTCGTACTCCGGCAGTTGGGCCGCGAACAGCCGGTAGACCAGTCCGTGGCCACCTGCGGGCGGAAAGCAGAAGAGGACGGATCCGGCGTCGCGGTTGAACCGCAGAAAGGGCTGGGCGCCCGGAAGACGGCCGGTGATGATGTGCTCCACCGTTCTGGCCATGCCGTGCAGCGTGGTCACCTTGAAGAGATGACTGACCGGGACGCTGATGTTGAACTCGTTCTGCAGGCCGTGGATCAGTTCGATCAGCTTGATGGAGCTGCCGCCGGCCTCGAAGAAGTCGTCCTGGAGACCGACCCGCTCCAGCCCGAGGATCGCCGTCCAGTGGTCGGCCATCCGCGTCTCGTAGAGGGTCGAGGGCGGCTCGTGCCGTTCGTCGGCGGCGGCGTACCGGGGCGCGGGCAGCGCCGCTGTGTCGACCTTTCCGCTGAGGGTGAGGGGCAGTTCGGGCAGCTCGGTGAAGGAGGACGGGATCAGATACGTCGGCAGCAGACCCGCGAGGTGGCGGCGGAGCTGCCGCCAGTCCAGTTGGGTGCCGGGGGCCGCCACGCCGTACGCGCACAGTGTGCTCTCGCCGCGCCCGGCGGGGCGCAGGGTGACGACCGCCCGCGCCAGCGCGGGCCACCGCGCGAGGTGCGACTCGACCTCGCCGATCTCCACGCGATGGCCGCGCACCTTGACCTGCGAGTCGGCGCGGCCGATGAGACGCACTCCCCCGTCCTTGTCCCAGCGTGCGAGGTCGCCGGTGCGGTACAGACGCACGGGCCGGGCGTCCTTCTCGCGGCTGAGGGTGCGCGTGACGAAGCGGTGCGCGGTCTGCTCCGGGTCACGGACGTATCCGGTGGTGAGGCCCGCCCCACCGATCCAGAGCTCGCCGGGGGCGCCGGGCGGCACCGGTTCGCCGTGCCCGTCGAGGATGTACACCTGGGTGCCGGGGAACGGCCGCCCGATCGGGACCATGTGGCTGTGCGCCAGGCCGTCCACGGGTCCCTCGAAGCAGGTGCTGTCGATGGTGGCCTCGGTGAGGCCGTAGGAGTTGACCAGGCGGGTCTCCGGGCCGCACAGGGCACGCAGCCGCTCGTACTCCTCGACCTTCCAACTGTCGGAGCCGACGATCAGCAGACGCATGAAGTCCAGCCGGCTGCTGTCGTGTTCGCAGTGGGCCATCAGGCCCCGGACGACGGAGGGCACGAACTCGCCGCAGTCGACGCGCTCCTGTCGCATGGCGGCGTACAGCCGTGCCGTGTTGAACAGCAGCTCGCGTCCGACGAGCACCAGGGTGCCGCCGGAACACAGGGCGCGCACCAGGTCGCCGGTGAAGACGTCGAAGGACGGGCTCGCCATCTGGAGGTGGACGGTGACATCGCGGTCGAGGCGGTACTCCACGCGCCAGGCCTCGTAGGCCGAGGCGAGGTTGCGGTGGCTGACCGGCACCGCCTTGGGGCGGCCGGTGGAGCCCGAGGTGTAGATGACGTAGGCGGGGCCGTCCATGTCGACGGCCTGGTCCGGCGCGTCCGGGGAGGGCTCCTCGGTGAGGTCGTCGAGGGCGAGCACCCGGACGGGCAGGTCCGCGAAACGCTCGCGTGCGGCGTCGTCGGCGTCGGCTTCGACCAGCACCAGCGCGGCTCCGGCGTGCGAGACCATGTACGCGAGCCGGTCGGCCGGGTTGTCGGGGTCGAGCGGCAGGTACGCACCGCCGGCCATGAGCACCGCCAGCAGGGTGACGATCAGCTCCGGCGATTTGTCCAGGCATACGCCCACCACGGCCCCGTCGGCGACGCCGAGCGCACGCAGTCGCCGGGCGCGGGCGCGGCTGCGGCGCTCCAGCTCCTGGTAGGTCAGCCGGTGGTTCGCGCCGTCCTCGGCGGGGGCCGAGACGGCGATCGCCTCGGGCCGCTCGGCGGCGATCCGGCGGATGAGCTGGTGGACCGGCTCGGTGGGCGTGGCGGCCGGCGCTGCTGCTCCGCTCCAGTCGCCGACGATGCGTTCGCGCTCTTCGGGGCCCAGCATCTCCAGCCGGCCGGCGGGCCCCGCGGCGGGGGCCCGGGTCAGCGCGTCGAGCAGGTTGACGTAGTGGAGGGAGAGTTGCCGCATCGTCCCGGCGAGGAACAGGTCGGTGTTGTATTTGAAGACGCAGTGGAACCGCCGGTCGGCCTCGTCCTCGTACACCGACAGGGTGATGTCGAACTGGCCTTCTTCCTCGGGCAGTTCGATGTACTCCAGGCGGTAGCCGTACTTCTCGGTGGCGACCTTGTGAGTGAGGAGGATGAACATCGTCTGGAAGACGGCGGACCGGCTCGGGTCGTGCTGGAGGCCGAGCTTCTCGACCAGCAGCACGAACGGATACTCCTGGTGGTCCAGGCCGCCCAGGACGACATCGCGGACGCGGGTGAGGAGCTGCTCGACGGTCGGTGAGCCGGACAGGTCCAGATGGAGCGGCAGCGGGTTGACGAAGTAGCCGTAGACCCCGGCGAACTCCTCCTGGGTACGGCCCGTCACAGGGCTGCCGACGATGATGTCGTCCTGCCCTGAGTAGTGGTGGAGCAGCAGGTAGTAGGCGCTGATGAGCACCATGAAGACGGTGACGTTGTGCTCCCGGGCCAGGGCGTGGACGCGGGCGCTGAGGTCGGCGTCGAGGACGAAGAACTCGGAGGCGCCGTTGTGGGTCTGGACGGCCGGGCGGGGCTTGTCGGTCGGCAGGTTGAGGGCGGGGGCATCGGCCGGCAGATGGGTTTTCCAGTAGTCGAGCATCCGCAGGGCGTCGCGGCCGGCGAGGAACTGGTTCTGTCGGTTGAGGAAGTCGAGGTAGCGGGCGGACACGGGCGGCAGTTCGGGCGTGCGGCCCCGGCGCAGGGCCTCGTAGACCGCGAGGAGTTCCTCGATGAAGGTGAAGGTCGAGATCGCGTCGGAGATGATGTGGTGCACGGCCTTCATCAGCACCCAGCGGTCCTGCCCCCGTTTGAAGAGGCGCAGGCGGACCAGCGGGTCGCGTTCGAGGTCGTACGGCTTGCGGTACTCACGGACGATGAGTGCGTGGATGGCGTCCCACTCCAGGTCCTGTACGTCGAAGAGTGCGACGTCCAGCCGCAGGGCCGCCTCCTCGGCCCGGGCGACCTTCTGTACGGGCCCGCCCGCGTGGTACGTGAAGTTGGCGCGGAGGCTGGGATGACGCTCGACCAGTGTGCGGAAGGCCGCGAACATCAGCTCGGGTTCGAGCTCCACGCGCACCTCGACCGCTCCGCCGATGTTGTAGGCGAAACCGTCGGGGTTGAGCTGCTTGAGGAACCACAGCGCCTTCTGGTTCTGGGTGAGAGGGTGCTGCCCCTCGTCGTGGAAGAGTTCGACGGCACTCGCGGCAGCGGCGTCGTTCTTACCGGCGTCGTCCGTACCGGCGGCGACCAGATCGGCGAGCCCGTCGTACACCTGGCTGATCAGGTCGCTGACGGGCGCGTTGCTGAGCAGGGCGACGACCGGGAGCGCGATGCCCAGGTCGGCCTGGACCCGGGAGCGCAGCTCCATCGCGAGGAGGGAGTCCAGGCCCAGTGTGCCGAGACCGGCCGCGGGGTCGATCTGGTCGGGCCGCACCCGCAGCACGCCGGCGGCGACGTGGGTGAAGCGGTCGGTCAGCAGCGCGCGACGGGTGGCGGTGTCGGTGTCCCGGAAGGCGGCGTGCAGGGTTTCGAGGTCGCTGCCGTCCTTGCGCGCCGCGTCGGTCGCGTCGGCCGCTCCGCTCGCGGCAGCGGCCAGGTCGGTGACGAGCCGTGGCGGTGCCCCGTACCAGGCGAGGAAGACCGGCCAGTCGACGACGGTGGCGACGAGCAGTTGGGCGCGGTCCTGGCCGATGACACGTTCGAGGACGGCCATGCCCGCTTCGGGGGAGAGCGAGCTCATGCCGCGTTGGGTGCGGTAGTGCTCGATCAGCCCGAGCTCCTCGATCATGCCCGTGGCCCAGGGACCCCAGTCGACGCTGAGGGCGGGCAGGCCGCGGGCGCGGCGGTGGTGGGCGAGCGCGTCGAGGAAGGCGTTGCCCGCGGCGTAGTTGGTCTGCCCGGCGGTGGTGAGCAGCGAGGCGATCGAGGAGAAGAGGACGAAGTGGTCGAGCGGTTCGTCCGCCAGATGACGGTGCAGGAGGTACGCGCCGAGGACCTTGGGGTCGTACACGGCGTCGAAGGCGGTCCGGTCCATCTCCGGCAGGAGGGTGTCGCGGACCTGGCCGGCGAGGTGGAACACGCCGCGGATCGGTGGCGATTCCCGCTGCCGGTAGTCGGCGAGCCATGCGGTGAGGCTCGTCTCGTCGCTGATGTCGAGCGGCGCGACGACCGGTTGGGCGCCGAGCCCCTCAAGCTCCTTGACGAAGCGGACGCGGCTGCCGGCGGCGGAGTCCGGGTCGAGGCCGCGCCAGTGCTCGCGGCCGGGCAGCGGGGTGCGGCCGACGAGGATCAGACTGCGGGCGCCTCGGGCGACGAGCCGGCGGCACAGGAGCCGGCCGAGCGCGCCGAACGCGCCGGTCACCAGGTACGCGCCGTCGGCGCGGAGCCGCAGCGGGAGCGGGCGGGGCAGGTCGGAGACCGGCGTGAGGCGGCTGGTGTAACGGCGGCCGCCGCGCAGGGCGACCTCCTCCTCGGCGTCGGCCGCGGTCACTTCCCGCATGAGGGCCCGTGCGTCCGCCGCCCGGGCTGCGGTGTCACGGCCCGGGACGGGGTCGAGGTCGATGAGCGTGCCCCGGTGGGCGGGAAGCTCCTGCTGGCCCAGCACACGGCCGACGCCCCAGGCCGGCGCGGACAGCGGCTCGGCCGGATCACCGGGGACCGCGGCCTGGCTGCCGCGGGTGACGATGTGCAGCCTGGCGCCCGGGTGGTGGGCCGGCAGCGTCTGGGCGAGCGTGACCAACGAGTAGCCGCCGAGGCTCGCGCACTCGCGGAGGGCGGCCGCTGTGTGTGGCGTGTCGACCGGGGGGAGGTCGAGACTCCACAGGTGGACGACGTGGTCGTACGGCCCCGAGCCGTTCGCGTGCAGCTCGGCGAACAGGCGCTCCAGGTCGTCGGTGGAGCCCGGAACGACCGTCGACTCAGACTGCTCCGGGGCCATGCGGTAGGCCGGGCCTGACCGTACGAGGTGACAGCGCCCGCCGGCGGCCGTGATCAGCGCCGCCAGTTCGTCGGCGACACCCTGTGCGTCGGCGAAGACGAGCCAGTCCTGGACGGGGGTCTCGGATGTCTCAGCGGACCCGGGGTCGTACGGGGTCTCGACCCAGGCGATGTCGGCCAGCCAGGAGTCGATGGTGCTCAGGCCCACGGCGGCGGACGCCTTCTCGACGTCGGCGGCGCGGAATCCGCTGACACGGCCGAGGGGGGTGCCGTCGTCGGCGTGGAGGGTGATGTCGCCGACGAGTTCGCCGTCGGTGCTGCTGGTGAGGACGGCGTGCGCCCACAGCGGCTGGTCCCCGACGGCGTCGAGGTGTACCTCGCCGATCGAGAGCGGTAGCCGGATGCCGGTGCCAGGGGCGGCCTCGGAGCCCACGGGCCGCAGGAGCTGCGGTGTCAGCAGCGCCTGGAAACAGGCGTCGAGCAGTACGGGGTGCAGATGGTGCCGGGCGGCGTCATCGCCGATCGAGGCGGGCGGCCGGATGCGGGCGAGCGCCTCGTCGGGGCCGATCCACACGTCTTCGATGCCCTGGAACGCCGGCCCGTAGTGGTAGCCGAGCGCGGCCAGCGCGGCGTAGCAGTCCTCCCCGTCAAGACGACGGGTGGTGCGCACACGGACCGCCTCGATGTCGAGCCGGGGGGCGCTTCCGGGGCGTCGGCGCTGGGCGGAACGCGCGACACCGCGGGCGTGCACGACCCGCTCGCCGTTGTCGCTCCCGGGGACGGTGGCGATGGTGAAAGCGGCGTCCTCGGTGCAGAAGGAGAGCTGCACTTTCGCGCTCTCGCCCGCGGGGCTCCCGGGGCCGGCCGGGAGGACCGGAAGGAACAGTGCCTTGCGCAGCTCGATGTCGATGAGGTCGGCGTCGCCGCCGGTCATGGCCCGGACGGCCTGCGTCGCCATCTCCACGTAACCGGCCGCCGGGAAGACCGCGCTGCCCTGGATCCGGTGGTCCCCCAGATACGGCAGGGACTCGACGTCGAGCCTGGCCTCCCAGGCCGGTTCGGCGGTGGCGAGGCGGCGGCCCAGCAGCGGGTGGTCCAGGCGCCCGAGGCGGATCTGCTCGACCGGCTTGGGCTCCGTCCAGTACCGGTCCCGCTTCCAGGGGTAGCGGGGCAGGGTCACCGGCCGGCCCACGGGGTGCAGGACGTCCCAGGCGATGTCGACGCCGAGGTTGTGCAGCGCCGCGAGGGAGAGGGTGAAGCGCTCGCGCTCGTCCTCCTGGCGGCGGATCGACGGCAGGGTCCGCGCTTCGCCGCCCCGGGCCGCGAGGCATTCGTTGATCGAATGGCCGAGCACCGGATGCGGGCCGATCTCCAGGAAGACACCGTGGCCGTCGTCGGCGAGGCGGTCGACCGCTTCGCCGAACCGGACGCTTTCGCGGACGTTGCGCCACCAGTAGCCGGCGCCCAGCTCGGGGCCCTCGGCGATCCGGCCCGCCGCGTCCTCGCCCGCCGTCACGTAGAGCGGTACGCGGGCCGGTCGCGCCTCAAGACCGGCCAGCGAGGAGAGCAGTTCGTCCCTGATGGGGTCCATGCACGCGGAGTGGTAGGGCACCCGCACGGCGAGGGGTTTGGCGAAGACCCCCTCCGCGTGGAGCTCGGCGGCGAGTTCGGTGAGCGCGTGCTCGTCCCCGGCGAGGGTGATCGCGGTCGGGCTGTTGACCGCGGCCACGGAAACGCGGCCGGCGTACGGCCGTACGCGCCGCAGGGCTTCGGCCTCCGGCAGACTCACCGCCAGCATGCCGCCGGTGCCCACCAGCTTCTGCTGCAGGCGGCTGCGGTGAACCACGATCCTGGCCGCGTCCCGCAGCGTGTGGACACCGGCCTCGTAGAACGCGGCGACCTCACCGGTGCTGTGCCCGACGATGGCGTCCGGTCGCACGCCGCGGCTGCGCCAGAGGGCAGCGAGGCCCACCTGTACGGCGAAGTTGGCGGGCTGCGCCAGCCATGTCTCGCTCATCCTGGAGTCGGCCTCGCCGGCGCCCAGTTCCTCCACCAGCGACCAGCCGGTGAGCTCGCGCAGCTCGCGGTCGCACGCCTCGACCGCCTCGCGGTAGACCGGCTCCGTCTCGAACAACTGGCGTCCCATGCCCCACCATTGCGGCCCCATGCCGGTGAAGACCCACACCAGCCGCCGGTCCCGCTCCTCACGCCGCTGGTCCAGGAGCACCCTGGGGTGGGCTTCGCCCCGCAGGTGGGCGTCGAGGGCTTCCGTCAGCGAGGCGCGTGAGTCGTAGACGACCGACAGCCGCGATTCGAGATGCTGGCGACGGCGCGCCAGGGTGTAGGCCAGGTCGGGCAGGGACACGGCGGGACCGTGAACGCCGGAGAGTTCCTGCCGGATGTTCTCGGCGACCTCGGAGAGAAGGCCGGGGTCGCGCGCGGTCAGCGGCAGGATGGCGTGGCCGGAGCGCGCGGCACGTGGCTTCGGTACGCGGAGCGCCTCGTCCACGGGCGCGGCCTCGCACAGCACGTGCGCGTTGGTACCTCCGAAGCCGAAGGAGTTGACGCCCGCTCGCGCCGGCCCTTCGTGGTCGGGCCAGGGCACCGTGTGAGTCGGGATCTCGAACGGCAGCGAAGCGAGGTCGATCGCGGGGTTGATCACGTCGAGGTTGATGTGGGGCGGGATGGTGCGGTGCTTCAGGCTGAGCACGGTCTTGATCAGCCCGGCGATGCCGGCCGCCGATTCCGAGTGCCCGATGTTGGTCTTGACCGAGCCGACGTAGCAGCGCGCACCTGGCGGGCGGCCCATCGACAGTACGCGGCCGAGAGCGCCCGCCTCGATCGGGTCGCCGACCGGGGTGGAGGTGCCGTGGGCCTCGACGTACTGGAGGCTGCCCGGGGTGATGCCCGCCTCGGCGCAGACGCGCTCGATGAGCGTGACTTGGGCGTCGGCGCTGGGGACGGTGATGCCGTTGGTGCGGCCGTCCTGGTTGACGCCACTGCCGATGATCACCGCGTGGACCGGGTCGCCGTCGCGTAACGCGTCGTCCAGGCGTTTGAGAGCCACCACACCCACGCCTTCCGCCCGGACGTAGCCGTCGGCCGAGGCGTCGAAGGTGCGGGACCGGCCCTCCGGGGAGAGGAAGCCGCCCTTGGTCTCGGCGATGGTGTACTGGGGGGCGCTGTGCAGCAGCACACCGCCGGCCAGCGCGAGCGAGCTCTCTCCCCGGCTCAGGCTCTGGCACGCCAGGTGCACGGCCACCAGGGAAGAACTGCACGCGGTGTCGACGGAGACGCTGGGGCCGCGGAAGTCGAAACAGTACGAGATGCGGTTCGACACCATCGTCATCATCGTGCCGGTCGCGGTGTGCGCGGCGAGCGTCTCGAAGCTGAGGTCGGAGAACTGGAGGATCTTGTAGTCGAGCGTGAACGCGCCGACGAACACACCGATGTCCTGGCCCGCCAGCTCCGCGGGTTTCTGCCCGCCGTCCTCCAACGCCTCCCAGGCCACTTCCAGCAGCTTGCGCTGCTGCGGGTCCATCTGGGCGGCCTCACGCGGGCTGATGCCGAAGAAGGCCGGGTCGAACTCGTCGAAGCCGTCGATGTATCCGCCGCGCCCACCGACCAGCCGGCCCGGTTTCCCCTTGTCCCGGCTGGCGAGTGTCGCGACGTCGTACCGGTTGGACGGCGTCGTGGTGATGCAGTCCTTGCCGTCAAGCAGGTTCCGCCAGAAGGTGCGGTGGTCGGATGCGCCGCCGGGCAGCCGGCAGCCGATTCCGATGATCGCGATCTTTTCACGCGTGGCAGTGTGCTGTGACGCGGGCATGGGCGAGTCCTTGAAGTGGCATGGAGCGAACGGGAGTCGGCGTCAGACGGGTTGCCGGTCGGACACCGCGCGGCGACGCCAGAGCTGGACCTGGCTGGCGAGGACGGCGTCGGTCCTCGGGAAGGATGCCGGGTCGTGCAGACCGACTTGGGCCGGTTTCCGGCCGGTGTACCAGGTGTAGCTGCCGAACATCTTGTCCCAGACAGCCAGATCCGAGCCGTAGTGGCCGGCTTCGGAGAGATCGGTGCTGTGATGCAGACGGTGTTGCTCGGGGCTCACGAGAAGGTGGTTGAGCACACCGATGTGTACGTCGATATTGGCGTGGGTGAAATAGCCCTGGGTGATGACGAAGAGTCCTACAGCGAAGACGGCTTCCTGGGAGAAGCCGAGCAGTGCCAGGGAAAGCTGCACCACTCCTTGCGACAGCACGATGTCGAGGATGTGATTGACGCCGTTGTTGCCGACGTTCACCTTGTCCGGCACATGATGAATTCCGTGCAGCCGCCAGAGCAACGGATTCGCGTGGCTCAGACGGTGCAAGAGGTAACTGGCCAAGGAGCCGACGGCCAGCGCCGACGGAATGTCGGCCCACAGCGGCAGCTTGGGGTCCGCCGGGGAGAAAATCCCCACGAGGGCCGCCACCAGGAACTGTGCGACGACGCTCCCCGCCACGGTCAGCAGGAAATATATGAGATACCGCCCCCACTCGCCGCGGCTCGGATGCCACTCACGGTCATAGGGGATCACGCGCTCCAGCAGGGCGAGGTAGGAAATGACGCTTGCCTGGAAAAGCGCGGTGACAGGGCCCGTATCGAGACGGAGGAACAATGCTGCCGCCGCGACGGCGACCATGGCCAGTAACAGCACCGGATAGGCGAGGCGACGCACAATGCGGCGCGGACCGTCTTCGGACAGTCGAAACACCTCCCCTGGCAACTCGTCCTACTCCAGGGAGAGTTCCCTCCTGCGGCAAAGTGCAATCACGCTCAACTTAAGTATGAAAATGCCACTACCAAAGGGCGTTGGTCGCCTCAACAGGGCCCACGGATTCCTTGGACGAACGTTGGTTTCCGGGACCCGGAGCGGCGATTACGGAAAGCCCGGGATTCACCGACCGCGGAATCGGCCGCCGGGCGCCGATCGGCCGGACGAAGGCTCAGGCGCGCGGGAATCCGGTCCTCCTCGTGGATTCCTCGCCGACCGCGTGAGGCGGAGTGAGCCGTGCGCCTCTGACCAGGGACTATCCGCGCGGTGTGGACGTGACACGGCCTGCCTGGAAAGCCCGTATGCTTGGCTCACGTGACTGCCCTGCCTGCGAAGCCTCGCATCCCCAATGTCCTTGCCGGCCGCTACGCCTCGGCGCAGCTCGCCGTGTTGTGGTCCCCCGAACAGAAGGTACGGCTGGAGCGTCAGCTCTGGCTGGCGGTGCTGCGGGCCCAGCGGGACCTCGGGATCGAGGTGCCGGAGACGGCCGTCGCCGACTACGAGCGGGTGGTCGACCAGGTGGACCTGGCGTCGATCGCCGAGCGCGAGAAGGTCACCCGGCACGACGTGAAGGCGCGGATCGAGGAGTTCAACGCCCTCGCCGGCCATGAGCAGGTGCACAAGGGCATGACGTCCCGGGACCTCACGGAGAACGTCGAGCAGCTCCAGATCCGGCTCTCGCTGGAGCTGATGCGCGACCGTACGGTCGCGGTGCTGGCGCGGCTCGGGAAGCTGGCCGGTGAGTACGGCGAGCTGGTGATGGCGGGCCGTTCGCACAACGTCGCCGCGCAGGCGACCACGCTCGGGAAGCGCTTCGCGACGGCGGCCGACGAGCTGCTGGTGGCGTACGGGCGCCTCGACGACCTGCTGGGCCGGTATCCGCTGCGCGGGATCAAGGGCCCGGTCGGCACGGCGCAGGACATGCTCGACCTGCTGGACGGGGACACCGTACGGCTGGCGGAGCTGGAGCGGCGCGTCGCCGGCCACCTCGGCTTCGCGCACGGCTTCACCTCGGTCGGCCAGGTCTACCCGCGCTCCCTCGACTACGACGTGGTGACCGCGCTGGTGCAGCTCGCGGCCGCGCCCTCCTCGGTGGCGAAGACGATCCGGCTGATGGCCGGACACGAGCTGGTCACCGAGGGCTTCAAGCCCGGCCAGGTCGGCTCGTCGGCGATGCCGCACAAGATGAACACCCGGTCCTGCGAGCGCGTCAACGGCCTCATGGTGATCCTGCGCGGCTACGCGTCGATGACGGGTGAGCTGGCGGGCGACCAGTGGAACGAGGGCGATGTCTCGTGCTCGGTGGTCCGCCGGGTGGCGCTGCCGGACGCGTTCTTCGCGTTCGACGGGCTGCTGGAGACGTTCATGACGGTCCTCGACGAGTTCGGCGCGTTCCCGGCCGTGGTGGCACGTGAGCTGGACCGCTACCTGCCGTTCCTCGCGACGACGAAGGTCCTGATGGGCGCCGTACGCGCGGGGGTCGGCCGCGAGTCGGCCCACGAGGTCATCAAGGAGCACGCGGTGGCTTCGGCGCTGGCGATGCGGGAGCAGGGCGCCGAGCGCAACGAACTGCTCGACCGGCTGGCCGCCGACGAGCGGATGCCGCTGGACCGTGGCCAGTTGGACGCCCTGATGGCCGACAAGCTGTCCTTCACCGGTGCGGCCGGTGACCAGATCGCCGCTGTCGTCTCACGCGTCGAGGAGATCGTGAAACAGCATCCCGAGGCCGCCGCGTACACGCCCGGATCGATCCTCTGACCCCGGGATGCGTCAGGAAGAGCTGGACGCGGCCCGGGACCGGGTGATCCCCGATGTGATCGGGGACGGTCTCCGGGTGCTGTTCTGCGGCATCAACCCCGGCCTGATGTCGGCGGCGACGGGCCACCACTTCGCGCGGCCCGGCAACCGCTTCTGGCCGGTGCTGCATCTCTCGGGCTTCACGGAGCGGCAGTTGCTCCCCGCCGAGCAGGACGAGCTGCTCCGGTACGGCCTGGGCATCACCAACACGGCGGCGCGCGCGACCGCGCGGGCCGACGAGCTGAGCGCCGAGGAGTTCCGCGAGGGCGGCAGGATCCTCACCGCCAAAGTGGAGAAGTGGCGGCCCGGGTGGCTGGCGGTGGTGGGGGTGACGGCGTACCGCACCGTCTTCAACGACAAGAAGGCCCGGATAGGTCCTCAGGAGCGGACGATCGGTTCCACCAGGATCTGGGCGCTGCCCAACCCGAGCGGTCTGAACGCGCATTGGACGGTGGGGACGATGGCGGAGGAGTTCGGCAGGCTGCGCGTTGCCGCCGAAGCCGGCGGGGCCGACGAAGTGCCCGGGGTTCTGTCCGACCCATGACCTCCGCTACGGCGGTGAGCAGCCGGGACGGGTACGCGTCGTTCCCGTGAGCAGCGCGGCCGGCGCCGTCAGCCGTTTTTCGCGCGGGAGGGCGCGTCCCCGGGCAACCGCGGGGACGCGCCCTCCCGTGAGGTCCGGCAGGATCAGCCGCCGGTGCGGCGCAGGCGGACGACGGGGATCTCGCGGTCCGTCTTGAGCTGGTAGTCGGCGTACGGAGGGTAGACCTCGACAAGTCCGGGCCACACGCGGGTCCGGTCCTCGGCGCCCAGCGTCTCGGCGCGAGCGGTGAAGCGCTCGGGGCCGACCCGCACGCTGACGTCCGGGTTCGCCTCCAGGTTCACGTACCAGAGCGGGTGCTCGTCCGCCCCGCCCTTGGACGCCACGATCAGGTAGTCCTCGCCGTCGCGCCCGTAGATCAGGACCGTACGGCGCCATGCGCCGGTGCGCCGGCCCCGGTAGTCGAGGAGCAGGCAGGGCGAGCCGTTCAGGTCGGTGCCCTTGGTCCCGCCCGACTCCTCGTATGTCTTCGCCTGCTCGGCGACCCAGCCCGAGGGGCTGATCACAACCTCTTCGTCCTGCGGCATTCCTACTCCTCCGGGTTGTGCGGTGTCTCAGCTTCCGGCGGCCCGACGATCCGGTCCGTCGATCCGGCTCGTCCGGCGGTCGAAGCGCTTCCAGCGTAAGCACGGACGAGGCACGCGCGGAGCGGCCGGGGTGTGTCCGTGATCACGCTCGGCGCCTACCCGTATTCGAGGCGTCGACCCGTGGTTCATGCTGGAGCATCACCCGACCCACCCGACCCACCGACCCCGAGGCCACCATGCGCGAGCTGCTGCGTCACACCCTCGGCCACGCCGAGCAGTACCTGGCGGGGCTGGACCGGCGCCCCGTCGGGGTCCCCGTCGACCCGGCGGAGATCCGTGCCCGTTTCGACGGACCCCTGCCCGCCGGTCCCACCGATCCGCTGACCGTCGTCGACGATCTTGTCGCAGCCGCCGGGCCGGGGCTGGTGGCCTCGGCCGGTCCGCGCTACTTCGGGTTCGTCACCGGTGGCAGCCTGCCGGCCGCGCTCGCCGCCGACTGGCTGACCTCGGCGTGGGACCAGCTCGCCGGGGCGTACGCCGCCTCTCCGGCGGCCGCTGC
>NZ_JTHL01000001.1:1023783-1028975 GCF_000818195.1 Streptomyces sp. 150FB
GGTGGCGGCCGAGTGGACGGCCGAGCTGTTCGGCCTGCCCGCCGGGGTCTCCTGCGGGTTCGTGACCGGGGCGACCATGGCCAACTTCACCGCGCTCGCCGCCGCCCGGCACGCCGTACTGGGCCGCCACGGCGTCGACGTGGACCGGGTCGGACTCGCCGGGGCGCCCGCCGTGCAGGTCCTGGCGGGCGCGGAGCGCCATGTCAGCATCGATCTGGCGCTGCGCTACCTCGGCATCGGCACCGACCAGCTCACCCTGGTAGAGGTCGACGGCCAGGGCGCCATGCGCCCGGACGACCTCGCCCGCCACCTGCGCCGTCTGGCGGGGCGGCCGGTGATCGTCTGCGCGCAGAGCGGCAATGTCGACACCGGCGCCTTCGACCCGCTGACCGCCGTGTGCGGGCACGCGCGGGAGGCCGGCGCCTGGACCCACGTCGACGGCGCGTTCGGGCTGTGGGCCGCCGCCAGCCCGGCGCTGGCCCATCATGTGGCCGGGCTGGAGCTGGCCGACTCATGGGCCGTGGACGCCCACAAGTGGCTCAACGTCCCCTACGACAACGCCATGGTCTTCGTCCGTGACTCCGCCGACCACCGCGCGGCGACCGGCAAGAGCGCCCCGTACCTGACCGACAGCGGTACGGCCGGAGGACCCGGGGAGACCGCGGAGGGACGGGCGGCACGGGAGAACTACCACTTCGTCCCCGAAGCCTCCCGCCGCGCACGGGGGTTCACCGTCTACGCGGCCCTGCGCAGCCTCGGCGCCAGCGGCATCGCCGACCTCGTGGACCGCAACTGCGCCCAGGCGCGGCGCCTCGCCGGGGCCCTGGCCGCCGAGCCGACCGCCGACATCCTCAACGAGGTGGTCCTCAACCAGGTCATGGTCCGCTTCCGCGATCCGGCCGGCCAGGACGACGAGGCGAGGACGCAGGCCGTCGTCGCCCGGGTCCAGGCGGACGGTACGGCGTGGGCCGGCACGACGCGGTGGCGCGGGCTCACCGCCCTGCGCGTCTCGGTCTCCGGGTGGCGGACGACGGACGCGGACATCGACCTGACCGTCGAGGCGATCCGCCGCGCGGCCACCGCGCCGTAGGGGCGTACGCGTACGGGCGGTTCTCCACCCGGCGGGGATCGGAAACCCGTTGCAAGCGGTGCCGATCGACCCTCGCCGGGAGAGGTGACCAACGAGTAGCATCGCCGCACGCGCGTACGAGCTGGGAGGACATACCGTGGGGCGGTTGACCGGCGGAGATCCATCCCTGCTGAGGCGGATCAACTCAGCAGTGGTACTGCACTCCCTGCGGGGCGCCGGTGCTCTCACGCTCACCGACCTGACTCAGGTCACCGGTCTGTCCCGGCCGACGGTCGAGGGTGTGGTGGAGGGCCTCATGGACACGGGGCTGGTCGCCGAGTGCGCCCCCGAGGAGGGCGAGGCCCGCCGACAGGGCCGCCCGGCACGCCGGTTCAGGTTCCAGGCCGAGGCCGGTCACCTGCTGGGGATCGAGATCGGGCCGCACCGGATCGCCGCGCTGCTCTCCGGTCTCGACGGCCGGATCATAGGCGCCGGGTCGCGCGAGGTCTCGGAGAAGGCCGACGCCGACGAACGCCTCGAACGGGTCAGGCTCGTGGTGGCCGACGTACTGCGCCGCACCGGCGTCGCCCGCAGTTCGCTGCGCGCGGTGGGGGTCGGCAGCCCCGGCATCGTGGAGGCGGACGGCACCGTACGGCTCGGTACGGCGCTGCCGCAGTGGACGGGGCTCGCGCTGGGCGAGCGGCTGCGGCGTTCGTTCCGCTGCCCGGTGCTGGTGGAGAACGACGCCAACGCGGCCGCTGTGGCCGAGCATTGGAAGGGTGCGGCCACCGACTCGGACGACATCGTCTTCGTACTGGCCGGGCTGAGCCCGGGGGCCGGCTCGCTGATCGGCGGGCGGCTGCACCGGGGGTTCGGCGGCGCCGCGGGCGAGATCGGCGCACTGCACCTGCTGGGGCGCGGGGTGACGCCGGAGAAGCTCCTGTCGACGACGGACGAGCCGCTGCATCCGCTCGACGAGCAGGCGGTGGCCCAGGTCTTCGCCGACGCCAAACAGGGGGACGTGCGGGCGCAGGAGGCCGTCGAGCGGTTCATCCAGCGGCTGATCCACGATGTGGCGGCGCTGGTCCTCGCGCTCGACCCCGAGCTGGTGGTGATCGGCGGCTGGGCGGCGGGCCTGGACGGTGTGCTGGATCCGCTGCGTGACGAACTCTCCCGCTACTGTCTGCGGCCGCCCCGGGTGACGCTGTCGCTGCTCGGTGAGGCGGCGGTCGCGACGGGCGCGCTGAGACTGGCGCTCGACCATGTCGAGGAGGAACTCTTCGCCGTGGAGGGAACGGTTACGGCCCGCCGCTGAGCGACGGGCCGTTCGCAGTGCGCCGTGCAGGGAGGTACGAGCCTCGGGGCGCGGCGGTCAGGAAGCCCTGCGCTCCGGGGGGTTGTCGCTGATCTCCAGGTCGCCGGAGTCGCCGAAGGTGAGCCGGCAGGTGTCGGCGCGGTAGGTGGCCATCGAGACCGCCGCTGTGGCGCCCCCGACGACATAGCGCGTCGTGACAACGAGGACCGGCGCACCGGGCAGCCGGTCCAGCTCCTTGGCGTCGTCGGCGCCCGCCGAGCCCAACTCCACGGCGCGGTCCTGCCCGTCGAGGCCCAGGTGCTGCAACTCCCGCAGGACACCACGGGCTCGGGCGGGTCCCGACGGCGCGTCTATGGCGGAGAGACCGGGCACCGACGAGGTCGGTACGTACAGCAACTCGGCCGCCACCGACTGGCCGTGGGTCACCCGGATCCGGCGCACGACATGGACGTCGTCGCCCGCTCCCGCCTCCAGCATCCTGGCCACGGCGAGCGGCGCGGGGCCGGTGGTGCAGTCGACCGCCTGCCAGGCGTCCTGCACCGTGCCCGGCCACTCGTGCTGGGTCGTGGAGACGTCCACGCCCACCCGGGGCGGCGCGACGGTGGTTCCGACGCCCCTGCGGCGCTGGAGCCGGCCCTCCAACTCAAGCTGTTCGAGCGCCTGTCGGAGCGTGGCGCGTGCGACACCGAACCGAGCGGCGAGTTCACGCTCGTTGGGCAGCACCTCGCCCACGGCGAAGTCGGAGTCGAGCGCCTCGCCGAGAACGGTCCTGAGATGCCAGTACTTAGGCTCCGGCACTGTTTCGAGCTGCGTGGTCCCCACCCTGATCCTCCGCAATCGCCGTGTCCCCGGCGGGTTTTCCGTGCCCTTGTTTATTAAAGGTTCCTGCACTAACTGATGACCCTAGGACGGCACAACCCGTTGGTCAAGACCAATGCTGCGCCAGTTACGGAGTGAAATCGCCTTCTGACACAGCGCGTTCACGGAATGTACGCGTGCGGCTCACCGGGCCGGCGGGCAGACTGGGTTCCGTCCGTCGCGCGCGGGCCGCCGACGTTCACCGAAGATCACCGGAGATCACCGATGGGGGAACCGTCCTCATTGCAGCACTCGCACGGACTCTTTGCGTCAATAATGGCCAAAAGTATTTCAAAAGAGAACAGATACATACTTAACCCGCCAGTCACAAACCGTTCGTGATCGCGCAACACCATTCGGTCAGAGTGTCGGCATGACTGATGTGACGTCCGCGAAGAGTGCCCGCCGCCCGCATCACTGGCGGCGGGATCTCGTGGAGCTTGCCGCCCTGTTCACGGCCGTCGTCGTGGCCGAGGCGATCGCGAACATGATCGCCCACGTACCCGACGGCACCGTGCTCCTCATCGCCTCGGCGGTGGCCCTGATCGCCACGGCCGCCTTCCACACATGGTGGTCACGCCGCCACAGCCACGCCCCACCGCGGGCATCGCTGCCGCGCCCGGCGCCCGAGGGCCCCGTCGCCGCCCGTCCGGCGGCCACCTCGCTGTGGCGGATGCGCACCACCGTGCGCGACGAGCCCGGCAGCCTCGCGGCGCTGTGCACGGCCTTCGCCGAGCACCGGGTCGACATCCTCACCCTCCAGACCCATCCGCTCGCCCACGGAGTGATAGACGAATTCCTGCTGCGCTCCCCCGCGGCGTTCGGCGCCAGGGACCTGACCCGCGAGATCGCCGCGGCGGGCGGCACCGACACCTGGATCGAGCGCGCCGACGCGCACGACCTGGTGGACACCCCGACCCGGGTGCTCGGCCTCGCCACCCGTACCGCACTCGACGCGGCGGAACTGCCGCTCGCCCTGAGCCAGTTGCTCGGCCGCTGCACGATCCACTCGCAGCCCCCCGCGCCGTCCGCCGGCCACGGACCCGCCACCGGCGTGCCCGTCGAAGGCGTACTGGAAGGGACGTCCATGCGGCTGGGTGAGCCGAACGGCGGCACGATCACCGTCGACCGTCCCTATCTTCCCTTCACCCCGACCGAGTTCGCCCGGGCCCGCGCCCTGGTCGAACTCGACTCCCGGCTCGGCCCGCGCGTACCCCGCGGTGAGGACGTCCTCACCCTCCCCGAGGGCCAGGACATCACGATCCGCCGCGCCGGCCCGGACGACCACGCGGCCGCCCTCGCCATGCACGGCCGCTGCTCGGAGCGCACCCTGAGCCTGCGCTACCACGGCCCGGCCGCTGACGCCGACCGTTATCTCGACCACCTGCTCAGCCCGCGCTTCGGCCGGACCCTGGCCGTCCAGACGGCGTCGGGGCGGATCGTCGCCCTCGGGCACCTGCTCTGGGACGGGGACGAGACGGAGGTCGCGCTGATCGTCGAGGACGGCTGGCAGCAGCGCGGTATCGGCTCCGAGCTGCTCGGCAAGCTGACGGCCCTGGCGGCGGAGGCGCGCTGCTCCAGCGTGTACGCGGTGACCCAGTCGTCCAACACCGGCATGGTCGCCGCCATGCGGGCCCTCGGGCTGCCGCTCGACTACCAGCTCGACAGCCAGCACGACAGCACCCTGGTCGTCACTGCCAGGCTGAACACGGCCCCGGCCCGGCCCACCCTTCCTGGCGCCGGCTCCGGCCACCCCGGCTCCGAGCAGGCGGATCGCGAACGCCGCTGACCGACCCTGACCGCTGCTGACCGACCCTGACTGCCACTGACCGCCACTGAACCCCGCCGGACACGGAAGCGGCCGGCCGGAGACAGACGTACGAACGGCCGGCGCCGCGCCGCGGCGGCGCCCGCGTCCCGATCCGGCCAAAGTCGACAGCGGGCCGCCGG
>NZ_JTHL01000001.1:1029434-1038832 GCF_000818195.1 Streptomyces sp. 150FB
CCTGATCGGGGGCCCGTCACGGCGCCGGTCCCGCCGCCCGCCGGACCGGCGTCAGCCACGGCGGCCCCCGCCCGTTCCCGTACGAGGGTGACGACGGGAGCCTCCTCATGCAGGATGTCCGCATGTCAGACACAGCCGGCAGCGCGCTGCCCCGCCAGGTCGCCGACGCGTACGTCGACGCACTCATCCGACTCGACCCGATCACCGGCACGTATCTGGGCGTCGCCGAGAGCTCCCGCGCCCTTCCCGACTTCTCCCCGGCGGGGCAGCAGGCTCTCGCCGATCTCGCCCGTGAGACGCTCGGCCGGCTCGATCAGGCGCAGACGCTCCCCGGAGCCGACAGTGACGCCGAGCGGCGCTGCGGGCGGCTGCTGCGTGAGCGGCTGACCGCCGAGCTGGCCGTGCACGAGGCCGAGGAAGGGCTGCGCTCCGTCAGCAACATCCACTCCCCGGCGCACGGCATCCGCGACGTCTTCAGTGTGATGCCGACCGCGACCGACGAGGACTGGGCGGCGATCGCCGAGCGGCTGCGGGCCGTACCGGCCGCTTTCGGGGGCTTCCAGGAGTCGCTGGCGCTCGGTCTGAGCCGCAAACTCGCGTCAGGACCGCGCGCCACGGAGACCTTCATCGGACAGCTCGACGAGTGGGCGGGCCAGGACGGTCCTGGCTGGTTCGAGGAGTTCGCCGCCGAAGGCCCGGAATCGCTGCGCGCCGAACTGGACGAGGCGAGCCGGGGCGCCACCGAGGCGGTCGCCGCGCTGCGCGACTGGCTGCGGGACGTGTACGCGCCGGGCATCGAGGGCGCGCCCGACATCGTCGGCCGTGAGCGCTACGCCCTCTGGTCGCGCTACTACAACGGCGCCGACCTGGACCTGGGCGAGGCGTACGCGTACGGCTGGGCCGAGTACCACCGGCTCCGCGAGGAGATGGGTACGGAGGCCGCGAAGATCCTGCCGGGCGCGACCCCCTGGGAGGCGCTGGCCCATCTCGATGTGCACGGCAAGCACATCGAAGGGGTCGACGAGGTCCAGAAGTGGCTCCAGAACCTGATGGACGAGGCGATCGAGGCGCTGGACGGCACACACTTCGAACTCGCCGAGCGGGTACGGAAGGTGGAGGCCCGGATCGCCCCGTCTGGCGGCGCCGCGGCGCCCTACTACACCGCGCCGTCGGAGGACTTCTCGCGGCCGGGCAGCACCTGGCTGCCGACCATGGGCGAGACCCGCTTCCCCGTCTACGACCTGGTCTCGACCTGGTACCACGAGGGCGTGCCGGGGCACCACCTGCAGATCGCGCAGTGGACGCACGTCGCCGACCAGCTCTCCCGCTACCAGGCCTCGATCGGCATGGTCAGCGCCAACGCGGAGGGCTGGGCGCTGTACGCGGAGCGGCTGATGGACGAGCTGGGCTTCCTGCCGGACGCCGAGCGCAGGCTCGGCTACCTGGACGCGCAGATGATGCGCGCGTGCCGGGTGATCGTGGACATCGGTATGCACCTGGAGCTGGAGATCCCGGCCGAGTCGCCCTTCCACCCGGGCGAGCACTGGACACCGGACCTGGCGCAGGAGTTCTTCGGTCAGCACAGCGGCCGTCCCGCCGACTTCGTGGAAAGCGAGCTGACGCGCTATCTGTCGATGCCGGGCCAGGCGATCGGCTACAAGCTGGGCGAGCGCGCGTGGCTGATCGGGCGGGAGAACGCGAAAGAGCGTCACGGCGCCGCGTTCGACGCGAAGGCCTGGCACATGGCGGCGCTGTCGCAGGGCTCGCTGGGGCTCGACGATCTGGTGGACGAGCTGTCGAAGCTCTGACGCGTGGACGCGCCGGCCGGGCTCATGTGCGCGCACATGAGCCCGGCCGAGGACGGTCAACGGCGCTGGTTCTACAGGGGGGTTCGATGACGGCCGGTTTTCTTTTCTGCTCCGACCCCCTGCGGGCGAGCAGGACCGACCCGGTGTTCGCAGGCGAGGCCGCACAGGCCCGGGCGTGCGGCGCCCCGGTCGCCCTCCTCGACCACGACGCGCTGCTGGCCGGCGACACGGAGGCCGCGCTCTCCCGCGTCGTACGGGGGTCGGGACCGTACAGGTACCGGGGCTGGATGATGCCCTCCGCCGAGTACGAAACGCTGGAGCGGGCGCTGCGCGAACGGGGCTGCGCGCTGCTCACCACGGCCGGCGCCTATCGCCGCGCCCATGAACTCCCCGGCTGGTACGAGGAGTTCGCAGCGCTGACGCCCGCGAGCGTCTGGGCCTCCTGCGCGCCGGGCACTCCCCCCGACGCGGCGGCGCTGGCGCTCCTCGCGGCCCCGCTCGGAGCCGGTCCCGGCATCGTCAAGGACTTTGTGAAGTCCCGTAAACACGAGTGGGACGAGGCGTGCTTCGTACCCGAACTCACCGACCACGCGAGGCTGTCGGCGATCGTGAGCCGGTTCTTCGCGCTCCAGGACGACTCACTCGCCGGCGGCCTTGTGCTGCGCGCGTACGAGCCGTTCGTCGCCGGGGGCGAGGCGCGGGTGTGGTGGGTGGACGGTACGCCGGTGCTGACCACCGCCCACCCCGACTCCCCCGAGCACCTGCCGGAGCCTGAACTCGGCGCGGTGCGGCCCGCGGTGGAGGCGTTGGCCTGTCCGTTCGTCACCACCGACCTCGCGCTGCGGGAGGACGGCCGCTGGCGGGTGGTGGAGGTGGGCGACGGCCAGGTGAGCGGGCTGCCCGCCGGCGCGGACGCCACCGAACTGTTCGCGGCACTGGCCGACGCCTGAGCCGGGCGCCGCCTACGACCGGGTCGCGGCGATGTTCCCGGCCGGCCGCTGGGGCGTGCCGGACGACCCGGCGCGGCTGATCGCGTGGCTCGCGACGGACGAGGCCGAGTGGATCACGGGCCAAGTCATCAGCTCGGAGGGCGGGTCGGTGCCACCAGGGGCAAAGTGGCTCTGGGTGAGGGTTCGTCCACGTACGGAAAAAGAACGGCACTGCTCGTGCGTGCCGTCGCCGTGGTGAGCCAGGATGCTTCTATCCCTGGTTGACCTGCGGACGGATTCTGCGTCTTCCGAAGCACACTCGATCGGTCATGTGAGGTAAAGCTCGGTAAGAAGCTCAAGCACGGTGCGGGTGGCCGGGTGGGGGTCGTCGCGCCACCAGACCAGTCGTACAGCTATCGGTTCGGCATCGCGTACCGGCAGGTAGACGATGCCGGGCCTTGGATATTGGTCAACGACGGACTGCGCGGTAACCCCCACGCAGCGGCCGGTGGCGATGACCGTGAGCCAGTCGTCGATGTCGCGGCTCTCCTGTGTCGCGGGGCGCGCGTTCGCGGACCACAATTCCGCGTTGGTCGACCCGGTGCGCTGGTCAACGAGCAGGACACGGCTGCTGAGATCGGCCAGACGCACCGAGCGGCGCCGCGCCAGGGGGTCGGAGGCGGCCAGCGCGCACCAGCGTGTTTCCAGACCCACGATGGCGCCCTCGAAGCGGCGGTCCTCCAGCGGCCTACGCATGACCGCGAGGTCCGCGGTGCCCTCGGCCAGGCCGGCGCTCGGGGAGTTGATGCGAAGCAGGTGCAGTTGCGTTTCCGGGTGCGATTCCCGCCACCGGTGTTGAAAGGCGGGTGTGAGTCGGCCGAGTGCCGACCAGGGGTGGCCGATACGCAGTTCGACGTGGCCCGATGTCGCTTCCTGTATCAGGTTGTCGACCTCGGTCAGCACGCGCCGGGCGTGCGCCACGACGCGTAGTCCGATCGCAGTCGGCGAGGTTTGGCGGGACGTACGTCGCAGTAGCCGTACGCCGAGGCGCTTCTCGAGCGCCGCAAGTGTGCGGGAGACCGCAGCCTGCGAGACACCCAGAGCGATCCCGGCGTCGGTGAACGTGCCCTCGTCCACGATCGCGATGAGGCAGCGCAACTGACGCAGCTCGACATCCATAACCAAATCGTATAGTCGGCGGCCTCCATGCATTTTGCGCACGGTCCGGCGCGGCAAAGGATCGATGCATGCAAGCAGCCCCCACTCGCCCACAAGACCGCGCCGTCCTGCCCACGAAGCGCGGCTCCGTGCCCATGGCCGGGGTCTGCACGATGCTCGCCAGCGGCCTTTCGACCCAGCTCGGCGCCGCGATCGGGTCGCTGGCCTTCCCGGCGTTCGGCCCTGTCGGCGTCGTCGCGGTCCGCCAGTACGTCGCGGCGGCGGTGCTGCTCATCCTCGGTCGGCCCCGCCTTCGGTCCTTCACACGACGCCAGTGGGGGCTGGTGCTGCTGCTCGCGGCCGACTTCGGTGTGACGAACCTGTCGCTCTACACCGCGATCGACCGGATCGGTCTCGGCCTGGCGGTGACCCTGGAGTTCCTCGGCCCCCTCACGATCGCGCTGGCCGGCTCGCGCAGACGTGTGGACCTGGGCTGCGCCGTACTCGCCGTGGCGGGAGTCGTCGCACTGATACGCCCGCGCCCTACCGCCGATTACCTCGGCATGGGGCTCGGTCTGCTCGCCGCCGCCGGTTGGGCCGCTTACATCCTTCTCAACCGTTCCATCGGGCAGCGCATCCCCGGGACACAGGGCACGGCCGCCGCAGCGGTGCTGTCCGCCTTGGTGTTCCTGCCCATCGGAGCCGGGGTCGCGGTACACCACACGCCTTCCGCCGGGGCGCTCGGTGCGGCTGTCGCGGCCGGAATCCTTTCCTCCGCCCTGCCGTTCCTCGCGGACCTGTTCACGCTGCGCCGCGTTCCCGCAGGGGCGTTCGGATTGTTCATGAGCGTCAACCCGGCGCTCGCCGCGGCCGTCGGTGCGCTCGCTCTGGGACAGAAGCTCGACGTGGCCGCCTGGTTGAGCATCGCGGCGATCATCGCGGCCAACGGCATCAGCATCCTCACACAGCCGAGGCACGCTTGACGCCGCGACGGTGCTCAACGTGCGCCGAGGCAGCGCCCATATCAAGATCATTCCATTGCCGCAAAGGAGCCTTCCATGCCCGGTGTCACGCTGACCGATCATCTCTTCTCCGTCCCCCTCGACCATGATCGGCCGGATGGCGAGCACATCGAGATCTACGCTCGCGAGGTCGTGGCCACCGGACGCGAGCGCGAGCGGCTTCCCTGGCTGCTGTTTTTGCAAGGCGGCCCCGGCATGCGGCCGCCGCGGCCGGTCGGCCGGGACTCCTGGCTGGACCGCGCACTCGACGACTACCGCGTCCTACTGCTCGACCAGCGCGGCACGGGCCGCTCCAGTCCGATCACCCGTCAAACGCTCCCGGCCCGTGGCGAGCCCGCCGCGCAGGCCGACTACCTCACCCATTTCCGGGCCGACGCCATTGTCCGCGACGCCGAACTGATCAGGCGCGAACTGACCGACGAACCGTGGACGGTGCTCGGCCAGAGCTTCGGCGGCATGTGCACCGTCACGTACCTCTCGTTGGCCCCCGAGGGCCTGCGCGAGGCAATCATCACCGGCGGTCTTCCCGGTTTGCGCGTCACCGCCGACGAGGTCTACCGCGCCGCCTATCCACGCGTGCACCGCAAGAACACCGCGTACTATCGCCGGTACCCGCAGGACGCCGCCTCGGTCCGCCGCATCGCCGCGCACCTGATCGAGCGCCCGGCACCCATGCCGGACGGATCCTTGCTCACCATCGAGGCCTTCCAGTCGCTCGGGCTGATGCTCGGCATGAGCGACGGCGCGGACGCGCTGCACTACCTTCTCGAAGACACCTGGGCCGGAGCCGAGCTGTCCGACAGCTTCCTCGCCCGCGCCGCGGCTTTCCTCAGCTACGCCCAACTGCCGCTGAACCCGCTCATGCATGAACTCACCTACGCCCAGCGCGGCACCGGCGCGACGAACTGGGCGGCTCAGCGGGTGCGCGGCGAGTTCCCCCAGTTCGACGCGCGCATGGCGCTGGCCGGGGACGACCCGATGTTGTTCACCGGCGAGATGACCTACCGGTGCCACTTCGACCAACCCTGTCTCGCGCCCCTGCGTGAGCCGGCCGAGGTGTTGTTCGCCCGCGGGGACTGGCCCGACCTCTACGATCCTCAGCGCTTGGCCGCGAACGACGTCCCCGTGGCCGCCGCCGTCTACCTCGACGACATGTACGTCGATGCCACTCACTCGCTGGAGACCGCTGAGACCATCAGGGGCCTACGACTGTGGGCGACCAACGAGTACGAGCACGACGGGCTTCGCGCCAGTAGCGGACGCGTCCTCGACCACCTGCTGCGAATGCTGCACGGCCAGATCTGAAGCGGAACGCCAACCGGCTGAGAGCCGCCACGTACTTACCCGAATCTGAGTACACGTCTGTGACTGTTGTCCACGGCGACGGCGGAGTCTGGCGCGGGATCGCGTCGAGGTGGCGGTAGGCCTCCGCCGCCGGATCCGGCCCCCCGGGACCGTACGCGCGGAGCCTCCCGCTGCCGGCGTGCGCGCCGCGGTGTGCGCGCCGGCGGCGGGTCTGCCCGATCCGCCCGATCTGCCCGGTCGCCTGTCAGGGCTGGATGTTCTCCAGGTCCTCCAGAAGGCGCGGGTGCTTCGGCTCCCAGCCGAGCGCCTGCCGGGTGTGGGTGCTGGACGCGGGCTGGTCGTTGGCGAAGATCGGGCCGAGCGGGCCGTAGGTCTCCGCCGGCACCGACTCGACCGGCAGGCCCAGCCGTCGGCCGATGACCGCGGCGATGTCCCGCACCTTGTCCCCTTCGTCGTTCACGGCGTGCCAGGCGGTACCGGCCGGCGCCTGCTCCAGGGCGAGCCGGAGGAGGACCGCCGCGTCGAGCGCGTGCACGGCCGGCCAGCGCTGTGCGCCGTCGCCCGGGTAGCCGGAGACTCCGGTCTGGCGCGCGATGCCGGTCAGCACTCCGGCGAATCCGCCCGTGCCCTGGTTGTGAACGGTGCGCGGCAGGCGTACGGCCGTGCTCCGGACTCCGCGCGAGGCCAGGTCCAGGACCGCGGCGACCGCGCGACCACGACCACCGACCGGCCCGTCGGTCATCGCCGGGTCGGCCTCGGTGGAGGGGCGGCCCGGCACGTGGGGCGTACCCGAGACGGTGACGAACGGGCGGTCGCTGCCGACGAGTTCCTCGCCGAGGGCCGCGAGGGCGGCACTCTCCTCGGCGACCGCCTTGGCGACGGCTTCGGGGCTGCTGAAGTCGTTGGCGAACGCCACGTGGATCACCCCGTCGGCCTGGGCGGCCCCGGCGCGAAGGATGTCCAGGTCGGCGAGGGCTCCTCGGAGCGGCTCGGCGCCGGCCGCCTCGGCGGCCCGTGCGGACGCGTCGGAGCGGACGAGGGCGAGGACGGTGTGGCCGTTGCCGAGCAGTTCGGCTACGGCGGCGGAACCGATCAGACCGGTACCACCAGTGACGAAAACACGCATGGAACTCTCCCGCAAGTGATGGGACTCTTGTCCCATCACTCTACCAAAGTGACGGGACAAGAGTCCCATCGCATAGGATGGCGCCATGGCTAGGTGGGAACCAGGGGCGCGCGAACGCCTTGTCGTGGCTGCTGTCGACCTGTTCACGGAGCAGGGGTACGACGCCACGACGGTCGCGCAGATCGCCGAGCGTGCCGGGGTCACCAAAAGCACGTTCTTCCGGCACTTCCCCGACAAGCGCGAGCTGCTGGTGGCCGGGCAGGAGACGCTGAGCCGGCTGCTGGCCGAGGGGATCGCCGAGGCGCCCGGTGACGCGGGCCCGCTTCAGGCGGTCGCCGCCGGTCTTGAGCGCGCTTCGAGCGCGATGGGCCCGATGAACCGGGACCTCGCCCCTCGGCTGAAGGCGGCCGTCGCCGCCAGCGCCGAACTTCAGGAGCGTGACGCCCTCAAGATCGTCAGCCTCGCGGCAGCGATGACAACCGCCCTGGTCGCCCGGGGCGTACCGGATCCGACCGCGGCTCTCGCGGGCGAGCTGGGCGTCCTCGCCTTCAAACGGGGGTACGCCGAGTGGTCCGAGGACGACCGTGGCGCGAAGGACGAGCTCGCCGGGTACGTCCTGGCGGCCCTGGACGAGCTGCGCGCGGCGAGCGCGTCGCTGGGCTGACCCGCGCGAGAGCCCCCAGCGACCGTCGCCGGGGCCTCACTGGGTCCGGTCGTCGGTGCCCAACTGGCGGACCGTCGAGCCGTCGCGCTCCTTGACGATTTCGAGCTGGGCCGGGATGCGACGGCGCAGGTCGGCGACGTGGCTGACGATGCCCACGCTGCGGTCACGTTCGCGCAGCGAGTCGAGTACGTCGATGACCTCGTCCAGCGTCTGGTCGTCCAGGCTGCCGAACCCCTCGTCGATGAAGAGGGTGTCGAGGCGTACGCCGCCCGCCTCGTCGGTGACGACGTCCGCGAGGCCGAGCGCGAGGGCGAGGGAGGCGAAGAAGGTCTCGCCGCCGGAGAGTGTCGCCGTGTCGCGGGCGCTGCCGGTCCATGCGTCGACCACCTGGAGGCCGAGCCCGGAGCGGCGGGCGCCGCCCGCCCTGGCGTCGGTGTGCACGAGGGCGTAGCGGCCCGACGACATGCGCCGGAGGCGTGAAGTGGCGGCCGCGGCGACCTGTTCGAGGCGGGCGGCCAGGACGTACGACTCCAGGCGCATCCGGTGCTCGTTGTCCGTGGAGGTGCCTGCGGTGAGCCCGGCGAGGCGGGCGACCCTGGCGTACTCCTCGCGGACCGGGCCGAGTTGGCGGACCTCGGCCTCGGCCCCTCGGGACAGCCGGTGCAGTTCGGAGGTGCGCTCCCGGGCCGCGGCGAGACGCGACGAGGTCTCGCGTACCGCCCGGGTCGCCGACTCGTGCGCGGTCAGCGCCACTTCGGGAGTGGCCCGGGGCCGGTCGGCCGCTTCCCTGGTCCCCGGTTCGGCGAGCCGGTCGGCGACGGCGGCCGACTCGGCCTCCCACTCGTCGACGCGGCGTTGCAGAATGCGCCGCTCGGCGTCGGCGAGGAGAGCTTCGGCGGCGGCTGCCGGTGTGTCGAAGCCGGCCCGGAACGCGGCGTTCCCGAGCCTGCCGTCGGCCTCCTTGAGGCGCTCCGCCGTGGTCTCGACGGCGCGGACGGCCTCGGCCGCCGCCGCGAGCCACCGGGCGCGGTCCTCCAGTTGGGCCGTGCGGTCGGCGACACTTTCGGCGCCGCCGAGGATACGGGTCAATTCGTCCTGGAGCGCCGACTGTTCGCTGTCGAGCGCCTCGCGCCGTGAGGTACGGGCCGCGACCCTGCGCTCGGCCTCGCGCTGGGCGGTGAGCCGGCCTTCGTGTTCCCGTTCGGCGGCGGCGAGGGCCTCGCGTGCGGTGTGCGTCCCGGCGGCGAGGCCGTGTGCCTCGGTGTGTTCCCGCTCCAACGTGGCGGTGAGCGCGGCGAGTTCGGCCACGGCGGCGTCCCCGGCGTGGGCGCGGACACCGGCGTACTCCTCCCGTACGGCGGCGTGCCGCGCTTCGAGCCCCTCCCG
>NZ_JTHL01000001.1:1039475-1059017 GCF_000818195.1 Streptomyces sp. 150FB
TCCAGGACTGCGGGGGCGAGACCGGGGTCGCCCGGCTGCCGGTCGGGGGGCGCGAGGGCGAAGCCGCTCCCGGCGGCCTGGGCGACGCGCTGGGCGATCCCGGTCAGCCGCTCGTCCCCCGCGCGTACCCGCTGTTCGGCGGTGCGGCGCAGTTCGGCGAGCCGCTCCTCGACGGCGGCGAACCTGCGGGTGTCGAAGAGCCGTCCCAGCAGCTTGCCCCGTGCTTCGGCGTCGGCGCGCAGGAACCGCGCGAAGTCGCCCTGCGGCAACAGCACCACCTGGCAGAACTGCTCCCGGCTCATCCCGAGGAGCTGGCTGATCTCCTCGCCGACCTCCTGGTGCGAGCGGCTCAGGGCGCGCCAGGTCGCGCTGCCCGCGTCGTACTCACGCAGCCCGCTCTGCGCCCGCTCGGTGGTGACACCGCGCCCGTTCTTCTTCGGGCGGAGCTGCGCGGGACGCCGGTTGATCTCCAACCGCCGCTCCCCCACGGTCAGTTCGAGTTCGATCTCGGTGAAGGTGCCCGCCGGGGCGTGGTCGCTGCGCAGGGTGGCGCCGGGGCTCTGGCGGGCACCGGGGACGGCTCCGTACAGCGCGTAGCAGACGGCGTCGAGCACCGATGTCTTTCCGGCGCCGGTCGGGCCGTGCAGCAGGTAGATCCCGGCGGCGGAGAGCGCGTCGAAGTCGATCTCCTCGGTGCCGGCGAAGGGGCCGAAGGCGGTGACGCGCAGGCGGTGCAGTCTCATGGGGTCACCTCGCGCACGGTGGCGTCGACCCGTACGTCGTCGAACGCGCCGCGCAGCACGGTGCGTTCGGGTGCGTCGGGTCCTGATCCGCCTCGTACGTGTGCCACGAAGTCCTCGGCGATCTGCTGGTCGGTGCGGCCCTGGAGGCGCTGGGCGTAGGAGGCGGACCGGTCGTCGTCGGTCCGCTCGGGGTCGAGGACCAGGCTCAGGGTGCCGGGGAAGCGTGCGATGAGCCGCGCCATGGGCTCGGCGGGGCGGACGGGGTCGGTGAGTGTGGCCTCCACCCAGGACTCCTCGTGGCGCGCGAGGCCGGGATCTTCGAGCAGGGTGTCGAGCCGGCCCCGGATCCTGGCGAGGGCACGCGGCACCGGGCAGTCGACACGTTCCGCGGCTTCGACCGCGCCGTCGGGGCCGAGGTCCACCAGCCACATGGTCTTGCGGTGCGCGGCCTCGGAGAAGGAGTAGGCGAGGGGCGAACCGGCGTACCGTACGCGCTCGTTGATGGCCTGCGCGCCGTGGAGATGGCCGAGGGCGACGTAGTCGACGCCGTCGAAGACACCCGCGGGCACGGCGGCGACCCCGCCGACGGTGATGTCGCGCTCGCTCTCGCTGGGGTCGCCGCCCGCCACGAAGGCGTGCGCGAGAACGACGGAGCGGGTACCGGCGGTACGGGTGGCGAGGTCGTCCCTGACCCGCCGCATCGCGGCGGTCAGCACCGCTTCGTGTCCGGTCCTCGGCGCCTTGAACTCGTCGCGGACGAGGGCGGGTTCGAGGTACGGCAGACCGTAGAAGGCCACGTCGCCGTGGGCGTCGGCGAGGATCACGGGGGTGGCGCAGCGGGCCGGGTCGGTCCGCAGGTGGATCCCGGCGCGCTCGATGAGGCCGGCGGCCACGCCGAGCCTGCGGGCGGAGTCGTGGTTCCCGGAGATCATCACGGTCGGTACGCCCTCGGCGGCGAGCCGGTGCAGCGCCGTGTCGAAGAGTTCGACGGCGGCGAGCGGCGGCACAGCGCGGTCGTAGACGTCCCCCGCCACGAGGACGACGTCCACCTCGCGGGCGCGCACCGTGGCCACGAGATGGTCGAGGAAGGCGGCTTGCGCCGCCAGCAGGCTCACCCGGTGGAACGAGCGCCCGAGATGCCAGTCGGACGTGTGCAGAATCCTCAAGAGACGGCCCCGCGCTGCATAGCTGCCTTCCTCACGATCAGAACTCACCACGCTAACCCCGGTGGGTCCCTTGTCTCTCACGGACCCCGATTTTCCCGCCGATAAGATCGCGAGGTGACCATCAAGGCCAACAAGGGCCCCGTCCGGGGCCGGCCGGCCGGCCGACGTCGTCGAGGCGGCCCTCGCCCTGCTGGACGAGGAGAGCTGGGACGCGGTGACGCTGCGTGCCGTGTCCCGGCGTCTCGGGGTGCGGCTGAACACCGTGTCCTGGCATGTGAAGTCGAAGGCGCGGCTACGGGAGTTGATGGCGGACGCCATCATCGCCGGGGTGAGCCTGGACGGTCTGCCCACTGACTGGCGCGAGCGGGCCACCGTACTCTCCGGGCGTTGTCGCGCCGCGCTGCTCGCGCGCCGGGACGGTGCGCGGCTGGTGGCCGGGACCTTCACGGCGGAGCCCGCCACGCTCCGGGTGGCTGAGGCGCTGTTGCGTGCGCTGCTGGACGGCGGGCTGCCGGTCCGGGCGGCGGGTTGGGCCTGCTGGACCGTTGTCTCCTTCGTGCTCGGTCTCGCCCAGGAGCAGCAGGGTTCACCGGGGCCGATGGCGGACGTCGTCGGGTCCGCGCTGTCGCCCGAGAAGCATCCGTCGCTGACGCCGGCGCTGCCGTATCTCGTGGACGGTGCGTTCGAGACGCGGTTCGCCTTCGGCCTCGACCTCATCCTCGACTCGGCGGCGCGGCTCGGTTCAGGGGGCACGGACGGGGAATGACGCGCCGCAGGCCGGGCGCGCGGGGCCGGAGGAGCCCGCCGGGCCGGGGCCGAGGCCGCGGGTCAGGCGTCGCCGTACGCCTCGTCGCCGAGTTCCAGTACGGCGGTCCCCGCTGTGGCGTCGGCCAGCCAGCTCCGGAAGGTCTCGACGTCCGCCTCGGGCAGCCCGACCGTGATCGTGACGGCCTCCGCGTACCGCACCTCGCGCACGGCGTGTCCG
This sequence comes from Streptomyces sp. 150FB, assembly GCF_000818195.1. GTDB lineage: Bacteria > Actinomycetota > Actinomycetes > Streptomycetales > Streptomycetaceae > Streptomyces. Next base: position 1,042,370 of record NZ_JTHL01000001.1, read on the forward strand.
GTGGCCCGCAGCTCGTTCTCCAGCCTGCCGGCGCGCTGGTGGTCCACGGTGAAGGTGGCGAGCCGGAAGCGCTGCCGGGTGAGCGTGCCGACGGTGTCCAGGGCCTCGCCGACTGCTCCCCCGTACGCCCTGATCAGGCCGCCGGCGCCGAGCTTGACCCCGCCGTAGTAGCGGGTGACGACGGCGGCCACGTACCGCATCTCGCGGCGCAGCAGCATCTGGAGCATCGGCACCCCCGCCGTACCGCCGGGCTCCCCGTCGTCGCTCGCCTTCTGTACGGAGGCGTCGGCGCCGATCACGTAGGCGAAGCAGTTGTGGCTCGCCGCCGGGTGCTCGGCGCGTACCCGGTCGACGAACTCCCGCGCTTCCCGCTCGCTCGTGACGGGAGCCAGCGCGCAGAGGAAGCGCGAGTGGTTGATCTCGGTCTCGTGCACGCCCGCGCGCGACGGTCCTGTACTGCTCGGCCATCGCCCCAGCCTATGCGGGGCCCGTACGGGGGCGGTCAACGGGAATGGTCGGGGCGGCAGGGCCGTTGTTCCGGGTATGTACGCAGACGCAGAGACGATCCGCAAGATCCTCACGCAGACGGGCGACACCTGGGCGGTGGTCGGCCTCTCCGACAACCGCGAGCGGGCGGCCTACGGGGTGGCGGCGACGCTCCAGCGCTTCGGCAAGCGCGTGGTGCCGGTGCACCCGAAGGCGGCGACGGTGCACGGGGAGCAGGGGTACGCGTCGCTGGCCGACATCCCGTTCGACGTCGACGTGGTGGACGTCTTCGTCAACAGCGACCTCGCGGGCGCGGTCGCCGACGAGGCCGTGGAGGTCGGCGCCAAGGCCGTCTGGTTCCAGCTCGGCGTCATCGACGAGGCGGCGTACGACCGCACCCGCGCGGCGGGCCTCGACATGGTCATGGACCGCTGCCCCGCCATCGAGATCCCGGCCCTGGGTTGAACCGCTGCTGGGCTGAACAGCCCCCGGCTGAACCGCCCCTGGGCTGAACAGCCCCCGCCTGGACCGCTCCTTGGCTGAACGGGCGTCGTCAGGCTGTTCCCAGGCCCTCGACCACCACGACGCCCGGCAGGCCCGCCAGGGCCTTGCCCGGCACGATCAGTTTGCCCCGGCGGGTGCCGCTGCCGATCAGGACCCATTCCGTGTCCACGACTTCCGAGTCCACCAGGAGCGGCCACGCGGCGGGGAGGCCGATCGGGGTGATCCCGCCGTACTCCATGCCGCTCTCGCCGACCGCCGTGTCCATCGGGGCGAACGACGCCTTGCGGGCGCCCAGTTGCTTTCGTACGACGCCGTTGACGTCGACGCGCGTACGCGAGAGGACCACGCAGGCGGCGAGCGTCGACTCGCCGCCGCGCTTGCCGGCCACGACCACGCAGTTCGCCGAGTGGTCCATGAGGTCGGCGCCGTAGTGCTCGACGAAGGCGGCGGTGTCGGCGACTTCGGGATCCGTGTCCACGAACAGCAATTGCTCGGCCGGTACATCGCCGCTCCAGGCGCGGACGGCCGCCGCCACGGGGGCCGTGAGCAGGTCGAGGCAGTCCGGTGCGGGGACGGCCTCGTCGAAGTTTCCGATGGGAGCGCGCATGACTCCCACGCTAACAGCCGCTCCCCCGCCGCCGGTCCCGCCGCCTCGGACCGCCGTCAGCCCACCGGCGGGATCGAGACGCACATGATCAACTCGACCGCCTCGGTGCCCTCGTTGCGATAGCTGTGCGCGACGTTCGCCTCGAAGGTCGCCGACGATCCGGCCGGGACCGGATGCGCCTCGCCGTCGACGACGAGCGTCAGCTCGCCCGCGGTCACATGCAGCAGTTCGGTCGTGCGGTCCGGATGCGGGTCGGACGAACTGCCGTCGCCCGGCATCAGCTTCCAGGACCACATTTCGAGCGGGCCGCCCGCCTCCGTGCCGACGAGCAGCGTCGTACGGCTGCCTGCCGGGGTCGACCACATCCGTACGGTCTGGTCCGCCGGTACGACTCTGACCTGCGGGCCCTGCTCATAGTCGAGCAGCGTCGTGATGCTGACACCGAGGGCGTCGGCGAGCTTGACCGTGGTGCCGACGCTCGGATTCGTACGGGCCTGCTCTATCTGGATGATCATGCCCCGGCTGACCCCGGCGCGCGCCGCCAGGGCGTCGAGCGTGAAGCCGCGCTCGCCGCGCCAGCGTTTGAGATTGCGGGCGAGCGACTGCGTGAGCTGATCGAGGTCCGACACATTCCGTCCAATATATTCAATGGTGCGGTGCAATGGACTGCACTATGCTTTGGTGCACCGATTCGTTCACCGAACTGTACTGCGAGGCTCCGCGTGACGGCACTGTTCGCCCTCGCCACCAGTGTGTTGTGGGGTTTCGCCGATTTCGGCGGAGGGCTGCTCACCCGCCGTATCCCGGCTCTGACGGTGGTCGTGGTCTCGCAGGCGATCGCCGTCGTGGTCCTCGGCGCGATAGTGATCGCCACCGGCGGCTGGAGCGAGGCGGGGCCGCAACTCTGGTACGCGGTCGCCGCCGGTGCGGTCGGCCCGGTCGCCATGCTCAGCTTCTACAAGGCGCTCGCGCTCGGCCCGATGGGCGTGGTCTCACCGCTCTGCTCGGTGGGTGTCGCCGTACCCGTCGCGGTGGGGATCGTCGTCGGCGAGCGGCCGGGACTGGTGCAGACGGCGGGCATCGCCGTGGCCGTCGCCGGGATCGTCCTCGCCGGCGGGCCCGAACTGCGCGGCGCGCCCGTCCAGCGCCGGGCCGTGCTGTTGACCCTGATCGCCGCTGTCGGGTTCGGCGCGGTCATGGCGCTGATCTCCGAGGCGTCGACCACGCTCACCGGGCTGTTCCTCGCGCTCTTCGTCCAGCGGGTCGCCAATGTCCTGGTCGGCGGCGGCGCGCTGTACGCGGCGGTACGGCGCGGCGCGCCCGCGCTCCCGGCGCCGGCCGACGGCGGCGGAAGTGCCGTACGGGCCGCGCTGCCCGCGCTCGCCTTCGTCGGGCTCGCCGATGTCGCCGCCAACGGCACCTACTCCGTCGCAGCGCAGCACGGTCCCGTCACCGTCGCCGCCGTACTGGCCTCGCTCTACCCGGTGATCACGGCGGTCGCGGCGCGCGGGGTGCTGGGCGAACGGCTGCGCGCCGTCCAGGCAGCCGGGGCCGGGCTCGCGCTGGTGGGTACGGTCCTGCTCGCCTCCGGCTGAGCGCCACCTGAGCCGGTCTCAGCACCCCGGTCTTGACTTCCCCGGTCTCAGCGCCCCGGTCTCAACTCTCTGGATCCGGACCGGCCGGACCGGCCGACCCGGCCAGCCTCCTGAGCTGTTCCGCCGTGACGCCCTCGGGAATCGGCGCGGGCGCCGGCGTCCGCAGCGGCGGCTGCCAGCCGCGCTCCTCGTCCCAGGTCCGTACGGTACGGGCCGGCGCACCGGCCACCACCGCGTGGTCCGGCACCTCTCCCCGTACGACGGAACCGGCGGCGACCACCACGTTCCTGCCGAGCCGCGCCCCCGGGAGGATCACGGCGCCGGTCCCCAGCCAGCAGTTCTTCCCTATCACCACGGGCGCCCGGCGCGGCCACTGCTTGCCGACGGGGGCGTGCGGATCGTCGTAACTGTGGTTGGTCGAGGTGATGTAGACATACGGACCGCAGTACGTCTCGGACCCTATGGTCACGGCCGCGTCGGCGACGACATGGCTGCCGCGCCCCAGCACGACGCCGTCCCCCAGCGTCAGGACCGGATCGGGTCCGAGGTCGGGCCCCGGCCACATCCCCGCTGTCAGCGTGACGTGTTCGCCGATGACGCAGTGGTCACCGAGGCGGATCCACCGCTCGCCGAAGACCGTGCCCTGCGGGAAGGCGAGCCGGGTTCCCGGGCCGATCCGGCCGAAGCGCAGCCGGCCCGGATGCTCGGCGGTGACGGCGCCCGCCCCCTGTATCCAGTGCCAGCCCTGCTGGACGGCCCGCGACACGAGCCGCCGCCGCCACGCGGTGAACGGTCGACCCGTGTTTCTGCTGTTCGGCACCCCGACACGATAGTCGGCGGCGCCTCGGCCGAAGAGACCGGGCGAGACCAGCGGCGCGAGCGGCACGGGCGGAAACCGCCCCACGCGACCCCTGTATCCCGCCCGCCCCTATCACGGTCCCGCATCCGGATTGAGGGGTTCCGCGTGAACTCCTCCGTGCGAGTGCACCCGGCGCACTTCTGCGCCTGATCCGTGAACCCCCGTGCCTAGCATGAGCGCCGCGGCCGATGCGCGCTGGTCGGCCGGTCTGTCAACCCCCCGCACTCAAGCACCGAGGGACCGCGGAATGTCAGTGCCCGTCACCCCGAGCCCGCACCGGATACGCAGAACACGCCCGCTGCCGCTCTTCCCATCTCTCGCCCTTCTCGTGGTGAGCGGTGCCGCCGCCGTGGCTGTCGCCGTCGCCGCCCCGGGGCCCGCCCGTGCCTGGGTGACACCGACGGTCATGGTCGCCTGGGCGTTCGTCGCCTGCACGGTTGTCATGGCGACCTTGCTGTTACGACAGGTACGGCGCTCCGCCGTGTCGTCGGACGGTGAGATCCGCACCGCGCAGGCCCTGTCGGCCCGGTCGGCGGCCGACACCGCGCACCTGGTCAACGTAGCGCTGCCCGCCGTGGTCAAGAAACTGCGCGACGGGGCAGGCATCGAGGAGACCCTCGCGGCGACCTCCGCTTTTCCGGGCCCGTACGGGCCCGGAACGTCCGCCGGGCCCGCCGACCCCCAACTGCGCCGTCTCCTGGAGATGTTCGCTTCCGAGATCGCGGCCGGTGAGCTGCGCGCCGCGACGGCGGACGCCGACTGCGAGCGGGCCCTGCGCCGGCTGACGGAATCGGCCGACGACCTCGACCGGCTGTCGGCGAAGACACTGCCGGCCGCCATCGGCGGGCTGCGCCAGGGCGGCTCGGCCGACACCGTCCTCGCCACCCTCGATCCGCCGTCCGATCCTCGGCTGCGGGTCCTGATGGACGTGCTGGTAAGGGAGTTCGCGATCAGCGAGCGGCGCGCCGCCGCCGCGCAGGCGGCCAGCGCCAAGGCGCTGAGCCGGGTGCAGGCGAAGGCCGTGTCCATGCTGGCCGACCTGCGCGACATGCAGGACCGGTACGGCGAGGAGGTCTTCGGCGACCTGCTGAAGCTCGACCACAACACCTCGCAGCTCGGCCTGCTCACCGACCGGCTCGCGCTGCTGATGGGCGGCCGCGGCAGCCGCGCCTGGAACAAGCCGATCGCCATGGAGAGCATCCTGCGCGGCGCCGTCGGCCGTATCGCCGCCTACCGGCGGGTGCGGCTGCACTGCTCAAGCAGCGCGGCGATCGCCGGGTTCGCCGCCGAAGGAGTGATGCACCTCCTCGCCGAACTCATGGACAACGCGGCGAACTTCTCGCCGCCCATAGACGAGGTCCATGTCTATGTCGAGGAACGCACCGCCGGCATCGTGGTGACCATCGAGGACAGCGGCCTGAAGATGGCCGACGCCGCGATGCGGCGCGCCGAGGAGTGCGTGTCGGGCCGGTTCAACGACCTCGCGGCGCTCCAGGGCACCCGGCTCGGGCTGTCCGTGGTCGGCCGGCTCGCGGCCAAGTACCGCATGAGCGTCAACTTCCGCCCTTCGTCGCGCGGCGGTACGGGTGTCGTGGTGCTGGTCCCGCCGCAACTCCTCGCCCAACAGCGCGGTACGGCCGAGGACATGGCCCCGCTGCGGGGGCCGGCGCCGGGCACCGCCGTACCGCAGACCGCGTCGCCCGCACCCGCACCCCAACTCCCGCCCCCCGTACGGGCCGACGTGCCCCCCGCGCGGACCGAGGCACCCACCGACGGGTTCCGGACGGCCACCCCCGGCGGTCTGCCGGTCAGGCCCCCTGGCCGCACGATGGCCGCCGCCGACCGCGACCGGGCGCATCCGGAGGCGGTACGCGGCGGGACGGGTCCGGGCCGGGACGCGGGCTCTCAGTTCGGGGCCTTCCACCGCTCGCGCCACTCGCCCCCGCAAGGACCCCCGCAAGCACCCCCGCGAGGAGAGGACGGACCGCCGGCCACGTGAGCCCCCGTACGGCGCCCGGGTAACGGCGCCCCATCCCCCGCCCGAGAACGTCGAGATTGGAGGCACGGGCCGGTGACCGCTCCTGTGGGCACGATCCGCCCCCATCCACACCATGCAGACCACTGACAACAGCCTGACCTGGCTCCTGGAGAGCCTGTTGGAACGCACCCCCGGCACCCGGCACTCCCTGGTGCTCTCCCGCGACGGGCTGAAACTCTGCTGGAGCCGCCATCTCACGCTCGACCAGGCCGACCAGCTCGCCGCGATCTGCTCCGGGATCCAGGCGCTCGCCCAGGGCGCCTCGGTGGAGTTCGGCAACGGCACGGGCGGGGTACGGCACTCGATGACCGAGTTCCACGGCGGTCTTCTCTTCATCGTCGAGGCGGGGGACGGCGCGCATCTCGCCGTCGTCGCCGAGGACGGCGCCGACCCGGGTGTGGTGGGCCACCAGATGACGGAGCTGGTCGAACAGATCGGTGAACATCTCGTGGCCGAGCCGCGCGTTCCCGCGCGTGAGAGGCGGGAGAGTCCGCTGTCATGATTCGCCGGCCTGTGGACACCGGGGACCCCGACCGTCTCTACACCGTCACCGGCGGCCGCAGCCGGGTCGACGACGACATCTTCGACCTGGTCACCCTGATCGTCAGCGAGTGCGCGCCGACCCCCGGCATGCAGTCGGAGCAGGTCAAGATCCTCGGCATGTGCCGGCATCCGACGGCGGTCGTCGAGATCTCGGCGGAGCTGAAGCTGCCGGTGACCGTCGTACGCATCCTGCTCGGCGACCTCCTGGCGACGAACCGGATCACCGCCCGGCATCCGCGTACGGTCGACGCCGCTTCGGCGCTGCTCGACTCCGTCCTTCTGAAGGAGGTGCTCAATGGACTCCGCAATCTCTGAGCTGCCGGCCCGCACCCCGCTGGCCGACGCGGCGGAGACCGGTCTGAAGGTCGTCATCGTCGGCGGCTTCGGCGCCGGCAAGACGACCCTCGTCAGGTCCGTCAGCGAGATCCGGCCGCTCAACACAGAGGAGGTCATGACGCAGGCGGGGGTCGGCGTCGACGAGGCGGCCGGAGTCACCACCAAGACCACCACCACCGTCGCCTTCGACTTCGGCCGGATCAGCCTCAACGAGCGCATGGTGCTCTACCTGTTCGGGGCGCCGGGACAGGAGCGGTTCTGGTTCCTGTGGGACCGGTTGTTCTCCGGCACGCTCGGCGCGGTCGTCCTCGTCGACACCCGCAGGATGAGCGAGTGCTGGTACGCCATCGACCGTCTCGAACACCACCGGACGCCGTTCGTGGTGGCGGTCAACCGCTTCGACAACGACGCCTCGGCCTTCTCCCTCGCGGAGATCCGGCAGGCGCTGTCGCTGCCGCCGCACGTCCCGATGGTCGACTGCGACGCCCGGGTGCGCTCGTCCGGGAAGAAGGTCCTGATCACCCTCGCGGACCACCTGTACGAACTCGCCATGGCCCGGGAGAAGACACCATGACCGACCTCGCCGACCCCACAGGACCGGCCGACCCCACCGACCCCTTAGGACCCAGGGGACAGTCGGCCTCCGACCTGTCACCGCCCCCCGGGTGCCCCGCCCACGCGCACACCGGCGCCGTACGGCTGGGCGGCCTGGAGTACCAGCAGACGCCGTCCGAGCTGTACCGCGCGTTACGCAGGGAGCACGGCCCGGTCGCGCCCGTCCTGCTGGACGGCGACATCCCGGCCTGGCTCGTGCTCGGCTACACCGAACTCTCCTACGTCACCGGCCACGACGAGCTGTTCGCGCGTGACTCGCGGCGCTGGAACCAGTGGGAGGCCATCCCCTCCGACTGGCCGCTGATGCCGTTCGTGGGTTACCAGCCGTCGGTGCTGTTCACCGAGGGCCCCGAGCACCAGCGCAGGGCCGGGGTGATCACCGAGGCGCTGGAGGCCGTCGACCAGTTCGAGCTGGGCCATATGTGCCGCATGATCGCCGAGGGGCTGATCGACACCTTCGCCGGCAGCGGCCGGGCCGAGCTGATGACGGCGTACGCACACGCGCTGCCGATGCGGGCCGTCGTCCAGCTCTGCGGGATGCCGGCCGGCGGCGGGGACACCGAGGAACTCGTCCGCGATCTGCGGATCTCGCTGGACGCCCCCGAGGAAGGGGACCCGGTCGCCGCGTATCTGCGGGTGCAGTCCCGTATCGAGCGACTCGTGAGGGAGAAGCGCGGCAATCCCGCCTCGGACGTCACATCGAGGATGCTGCTCCACCCGGCGGCGCTGACGGACGCGGAGATCGTCCAGGACCTGGTCACCGTCATCGCCGCCGCGCAGCAGCCGACCGCCAACTGGATCTGCAACACACTGCGGCTGCTGCTCACCGACGACAGGTTCGCGCTGAACGTGTCAGGGGGGCGGCTCAGTGTCGGGCAGGCCCTGAACGAGGTGCTCTGGCTCGACACCCCGACGCAGAACTTCATCGGCCGGTGGGCCGTACGGGACACCCAGCTCGGGGGCCGTCAGATCAGGGCGGGCGACTGTGTGGTGCTGGGGCTCGCCGCCGCCAACACCGATCCGCAGATCTGGCCGGAGGGGCATGTCGGCCCGGAGAACTCGGCGCATCTCTCCTTCAGCAACGGCGAGCACCGCTGCCCCTATCCGGCGCCGCTGCTGGCCGACGTGATCGCGCGTACGGCGGTGGAGGCGCTGCTGGAGCGGCTGCCGGACGCCGTACTGACCGTGGAGCCGCACGAGCTGACCTGGCGTCCCTCCATCTGGATGCGCGGCCTGACCTCGCTGCCGGTGCGGTTCACCCCGGTCGTGCAGTAGGACCTGGTGGCAGGCCCGGCAGCGGAGGCTGGTGGCACGCGCGCCGGGTTCGGGGTGTTTCCCGGACCCGGCGACCGAGCGCCGTCAGCCCTTGACCGGCGTGAAGCGTACGGGCAGCGAGCCGGGCCCGCGCGTGAACACGCCCCGCTCCACCGGGTCGAACCCCTCGGCGAGCGCGACGTCCGGCATCGCGTCGAGCAACTGGCCGACCCCGGTCTCGATCTCCGCCTTGGCCAGCAGCGCGCCGACGCAGAAGTGCCGCCCCAGCGCGAAGGACAGGTGGTCGGCGGCCGCCGAGAACGCCGTTGTCGTGGTCAGGTCGTCGCGGAAGATGTTGAAGGTGTCCGGGTCCTTGAAGCGGGCCGCGTCGCGGTTGGCCGCGCCGATCAGGCAGGTGACCGTCGCACCAGCCGGTATCGTGCCGCCGCTGACCTCGACCTCCGTGGCGGTCTGCCGCATGATCATATGAACGGGCGGGGTGTAGCGGAGGGTCTCGGCGAAGGCCCGGGCGATCAGTGAGCGGTCCTCCCGTACGGCGGCGAGCTGTTCGGGATTGCTCAGCAGATTCGCGAAGATGCTCGCGATCGCCTTGTCCGTCGTCTCGCCGCCCGCCGCGAGCAGCAGGCTGCAGAAGGCCTTGATGTCCTCGTCGCTCATGCGTACGCCGTCGACCTCGGCGGCGCAGAGCGTGGACAGCAGGTCGTCCCCGAGGTTCTCCCGGCGGTCCTGGATGATCGGGATCATGTACTGCTCGAACTCGGCGCGGGTGCGCTCACCGGCCGCGGTGACGCCCGTGTCGCCCGACAGGTTGCCGAGGAAGGCGATCACGGCGGTGTACCAGCCGTGGAACTTGGTGTGGTCGGCCTTGTCGAGTCCGAGCATCTCGGCGATGACGTTGACGGGGAAGCGGGTGGCGAAGTCATTCACGAGATCGGCGGAGCCGGTGTGCCGGAAGGCGTCGATCAGCTCGCGGGCGTTCCGCTCGATCACCGGCATGAACTTCTCCTGAAGGTCGGCCCCCCGGAACGCGGGCGCCACCAGGGCCCGGCGTACCGCGTGCTCACGCCCGCTGAGCTGGAGGATCGTCCGGCCGTGCACGGGCTCGATCTGCCACTTGTAGTTGTCGGACGTGAAGACCGCGCCCCGGTCCTTGAAGGCGTGCTCGACGTCGTCGTACCGCGAGATGAGGTAGCTCCGGGTCGCCTCGTGCCAGATGAGCGGGGCGCTCTCGCGCATCATCCGGTAGGCGGGGTACGGGTTTTCGGCGAACTCGGTCGACAGGATGTCGGGGACCTGCTGTGCGGTGGCCATGGCACTCCTCGGTCGGTACGGTTCGGTCTCTGCCCGCTCGCTCCGAGTACGGGTACGGGGCCGGTCAGTAACCGGCCATACCCCGGGTGGTCACTGATCACCCGTCAGAAAGGGCAGCGGATTCCCGGGCCGCCCTGGCTCCCGTACGAGCGGAGCCTTCGCTTACGGTTTCCGTACGCGTGGCCCCCGGGAACCGCCGGGGCGCGCCGAGGGAGAGGGAGCGGCATGACGGAACGGGCGTTGATCGCGGGGGTGGGCGGGAAGGACCCCAGGATCGATCCGGCGGCGTTCATCGCGCCCACGGCCGTGGTGGTCGGCGATGTGACCGTGGCGGCCGGTGCCAACGTCTGGTACCACACCGTGCTCAGGGCGGACTGCGGCCCGATCGTGCTCGCCGCCGACTGCAACATCCAGGACAACTGCACCCTGCACTCTGACCCCGGCTGCCCGCTCACGATCGGCGAGCGCGTCTCGGTCGGTCACAACGCGGTGGTGCACGGCTGCACCGTCGAGGACGACGTGCTGATCGGGATGGGGGCCACCGTCCTCAACGGCGCGCACATCGGCGCCGGCTCACTGGTCGCGGCGCAGACGCTCGTACCGCAGGGGATGCGGGTGCCCCCGGGGTCGATGGTCGCCGGGGTACCGGCGAAGGTCCGGCGGATGCTGACCGAGGAGGAGAAGGCGGGGATCTCGCTGAACGCGGCGGTGTACCTGGATCTCGCGAAGGCGCACAGGGAGGCGCTCGAAGGCTGAGCCCGCCGCCGGCCGCCCGTCCGTGGCTCGGGTCAGCGGCCCGCGTCAGCGGCCCGCGGCAGTCGCCTGCGTCAGCGGCCCGCGTCAGCGGCCCGTCAGTCGCCGACCGTCGCTGCTGAGCCGGAGTCGGCCTCGGCGGTCAGGGAGCCGGCCGCCGCTGTCCCCGGGGCCGCCTCCGCGGTCGCCGTCGCGAGCGCGGGTTCCGTCGCGAGCGCAGGTTCGGCCGTCGTCGCCCGGTGGGAGGCCTTCTTTGCGCGGCTGCGTACGAGCAGCATCGAGGCGATCCCGATCAGCACGGCGGCGACCAGACCGAACGTGGAGAAGCGCTTGAGCCAGTCCTCGGCGACCACACCCACCGAGTAGACGACGGCGACCGTGCCGCCCGCCCAGATGACGCCGCCGAGCATGTTCGCGGTCAGGAACTTCCAGTACGGCATGCGCAGCACACCGGCCAGCGGCCCCGCGAAGATCCGCAGCAGGGCGATGAAGCGGCCGAAGAAGACGGCCCACATGCCCCACTTCTCGAAGGACCGTTCCGCCATGCCGACCTGGGCCACACCGAAGTGTTTGGGGAACTTCCGGTCGAGCCAGGCGAGCAGTGGCCGGCCGCCCTTGCGGCCGATCGCGTAGCCGATCGAGTCACCCACGACGGCACCCGCCGAGGCGCAGGCGCCCAGGATGTACGGGTTGATGTCGCCCTGGGAGGCGACCAGCGTCGCCGCGACCAGCACGAGTTCGCCCGGTACCGGGATCCCTATGCTCTCTACGCCGATGACCCCCGCCACCAGCACGTAGATGGCGACCGCCGGGATGGAGTCGAGCCACTCCTGGACATGCAAAGCTGGTTCCTCCCCCTGCTCCCGAGCGGCGTGTGCCGCATACCGGCACGCACCGGCCGGGCCTCTGCCGGGAAGCCTACCTGCTGGCGCGCGACGGCCGGCGGGGGTGAGCCGGGGGCCGCCGGGAGTCCACCGGGGTCCGGCGCCGGGTGCTCGTAGCCGCCGTACCGTGGGCACCTCTATCGTTACTCGCCATGTGGCCAGGACAGCAGCCGCCCGGGGGCGAGCAGAATCCGCGGGATCAGAACCCGAATCCGAATCAGAATCCGAACCCTTACCAGCAGCCGGGGTACGGACAGCCCGAGTACGGACAGCCCGGATATGGGCAGCCGGGATACGGGCAGCCGGGGCAGCAGCCCAATCCCTACCAGCAGCAACCGGGGTATCCGCAGCAACAGCAGCAGCCCGGCTATCCCCAGCAACAGCCCGGCTACCCCCCGCAGGACCCCGGCTATCAGCAGCAGCCACCGCCGGGGTATCCGGGACAGAACCCGTACCAGCAGCCGCCCGTCCCGCAGTACGGCGCGCCCGGGCAGCCGCCCGGCGGTCCCACGCCTCCCGGCGGCAGGAGGAAGACCACGGTCATCGCGGTCGTCGCCGCCTTCGTCGTGGTGGTCGCCGCCGGTGTCACCGGGTTCCTGGTGCTGGGGGGCAAGGACGACGACGCGGAGGCGGCCGACGACACGCCGCCTCCGGCCACCGCGAAGCCCGACCCGACCGTGACGCCGGCCAATCCGCGCGGCGGCGACGGCTCGTCCGCGCCGCAGATCGCCGGCTGGAAGGTCGTGACCAACCCGAAGCGGGGCACTCAGTTCGACGTTCCCCCGGACTGGAGCGTCGAGGGCTCAGGGCAGTCCATCGGTCTGGAGGACGAGAAGAAGAAGGACGGCACGCCTCTCGTCACGTTCTCGAGCCCCGCCCTCTTCAAGAAGTCGTGGTGCACGCTGCCGTCGGACGGGTCGACGGACTTCACCTCCCTGGGAGCGACCGGCACCAAGGGCGGCCAGGGCGCCAAGGACACCGCCTCGGCCGCGGTGAACGAGGCGTCGGGCTGGGTGTGGGCGGCGTACGCGCAGTCCGTACCCGACAAGGACCTGAAGCAGAAGCTCAAGGTGAGCAAGGCGGCGCCGTTCACCACCACGTCGGGGCTGAAGGGCAGTTACGCGACGGCCACGGCCACCGGTATCCCCAAGAAGGACAAGTGCGACAGCGACGGCAAGGCGGTCGCCTTCACCTTCACCAACGCCACGGGCGACTACACCACCTGGGTCTTCTACGGCGCCAAGAGCGTGCCGGGCGAGATACCCGACGCGACACTGAAGAAGATCCTTGGCAGCGTCCGCCTGCTGAAGACGGGCTGACCGGCGGCGATGCGTAACTACACGCTGCTGACCGCCGCGGCGATCGCCACCAACCTGGGCAGTCAAGGGGCCCTGATCGCCTCGGCGTTCGCGGTGTTGCAGTCCGGTGGCGACGCCGGGGACGTGGGCCTCGTCGCCGCCGCCCGCACGGTCCCGCTGGTCCTGTTCCTGCTCGTCGGCGGGGCACTGGCCGACCGGCTGCCCCGGCATCGGGTGATGGTCGCCGCCAACACCCTGAGCTGCCTGTCGCAGGCGGCGTTCGCCGTGCTCGTGCTGACGGGCGATCCCCAGGTGTGGCAGATGATGCTGCTCGCGGGGCTCGGCGGTACGGGGCAGGCGTTCTTCTCCCCCGCCTCCGAGGGCATGCTGATGTCCAGCGTGGAAGGGGAGCAGGCGGGGCGTGCCTTCGCGCTCTACCGGATGGCGGTCAACGGCGCGGGGATCGGCGGCGCCGCGCTGGGCGGCGCGCTGATCGCCGTGGTCGGGCCGGGGTGGGTGCTCGCGATCGACTCCGCCGCCTTCCTGGTGGCGGGATCGCTGCGGGCCTTCCTCGACGTCAGTCATGTCCCGGTGCGCGGGCCGGGCGGCGGGATGCTGGCCGATCTGCGCGACGGCTGGACGGAGTTCACGGGACGGCCCTGGCTGTGGTCCATCGTGGTCCAGTTCGCCGTCGTCAACGCGGTCGTCGGGGCCGCCGAGTCGGTGTACGGGCCGCTGGTCGCCGAGGACCGGCTCGGCGGCGCGGCGCCCTGGGGCCTGGCGCTCGCCGCGTTCGGCGCGGGCACGGTGGGCGGCGCGCTGGTGATGACGCGCTGGAAGCCGCGCAGGCTGCTGCTCGCCGGGACGCTCTCCATCTTCCCGCTCGCGCTGCCGTCTGCGGGTCTGGCCGTGCCGCTGCCGATCGTGTGGCTGATCGCCCTGATGTTCCTGGTGGGCGTGTCCGTCGAGGTGTTCGGTGTGTCGTGGATGACGGCGCTGCACCAGGAGATCCCCGAGGACAAGCTCTCCCGGGTGTCGGCGTACGACTGGCTCGGCTCGGTCGGCCTGACTCCGGTGGCCCTGGCGCTCGCGGGCCCGGCCCAGGACGCCGTCGGGCGGACGGCGGCGCTGTGGGGGTGTTCGGCGCTGATCGTGCTGCTCACGGGCGCGGTGCTCTTCGTGCCGGACGTACGGCGGCTGACCCGCCGCACCGGCGGGGGCCTCATCGGGGGCGGCGCCGCTCAGGGACCGGTCGAGGCCGTGCCCATCGCCCCGTCAGCCGATGCTGAAGGCTCCGTCGGGCGGCCGGGGTGAGGGCACGGCGCCCCGGTCCCGTACGGGCACGGCGTCCCCGATGAGCCGCCGCAGCGGCTTCCCGTGCTCGACGCGGGCGGGGAAGACGTCGGAGGCGGTACGGCGGGCCAGCGCGTCCGTGTCCATCGGGGTGTGCGAGCCGAGCAGTACGGCGTTGCCGAAGCGCCTGCCGCGCAGCACGGCCGGTTCTGCGATCAGCGCCAGCTCCTCGAAGACCGTGGCGAAGGTGGCGAGCTGGGAGCGGAGGAAGGCGAAGGGCGCGCCGTCGGCGAGGTTCGCCGCGTAGACGCCGCCGGGCCGCAGGACCCGCTCGGCCGCTTCCGCGTACTCGACGGACGTCAGGGCGGCCGGGACGCGGGAGCCGCCGAACACGTCGGCGATCAGCAGGTCGGCGCTGTGGGCGGGTGCGGTCGCGATCCAGCGTCTGGCGTCGGCGCTGTGCACGGTGATCCCCGCGCCGGGCGGCAGCGGCAGTGTCTCGGCGACCAGTTCCAGCAGCGCGGCGTCCGACTCGACGACGGTCTGCGGTGATCCGGGGCGGGTCGCCGCGATGTAGCGGGGCAGGGTGAAGGCGCCGCCGCCGAGGTGCAGCACGGTGAGCGGCCGGCCCTCGTCGGCCGCGCTGTCGACGACATGGGCGAGGCGCCGTACGTACTCGAACTCCAGGTGCGTCGGCTCGTCCAGGTCGACGTAGGACTGCGGTGCGCCGTCGACCGTCAGCAGCCAGGCCCGCTCCCGGTCCACATCGGGCAGCAGCTTGGCGCTGCCGCTGTCCACGGTGCGGATGACGGGTATCGACTCGTTCACGGTCCCATTGTGCGCCGCCGGACAGGGCTCAGGGACCGCGGGCGTACCGCGTGCGGTCAGTCCTGGAGCAGGGCCCGGACCGCGTCGACGTGCGCGGCGGCCTGGGCGGCGCCCGCGCGGGCGGCCCCCGGCCGTCGCGCCGGGTCGAGGACATTGCGGCCGATGGCCTTCTTCGCCGCGTCCCCGGGGGTGATGACCTCGACGCGGGCCCCGGCGGCGGTGAGCGCCGCGGCCTGGCCGCGCGCTGAGGGGACCGCCTTGCTGCCGGAGGCGATGGGGGCGACGACCAGGACCCGGTCGTAGCCGGCGGCGAGCTGGACGTTGGCGGGCGAGTGCATGCCGCCGTCTATCCACTTACGGCCCTTGATGGTGACCGGCGGCCAGACGCCGGGTACGGCGCAGCTCGCCCCGACGGCGTCGATGACGGGCACCCCGCTGTCCTTGTCGAAGGCCCGCAGTTCGCCGGTGAGCGCGTCGACGGCGGTGACCGCGAGCGCCCGCTCCGGCCACGCGTCGAAGCGCAGACGCCCGGCGAGCACCGCCCGGCGCTTCTCCTCGGACTCGGTGGCCGCGCGGAGCGCGTAGGCGCCGAGCTTGCGTCCGTACGCCTCGGGGGTACGGGAGGTGATCATGGCGCGCACGTAGCGCAGCAGTACGGCCGTGCCCAGCTTGGCGAAGACCTCGCCGTCGGGCGGTGCGAGCTGGCTCGCGTACAGGTCGGCGAGGTCGTGGGTCTCCGCCGCGAGGTGGGCGCCGACGATGGAGCCCGCCGAGGTGCCGATGATCAGATCGGCCCGGGTCGCGGGTATTCCTGCCTCGGCGAGGCCGTGCAGGACCCCTGTCATCCACGCGATACCGGTGACTCCGCCGCCACCGAGGACCAGGGCCGTACGCGTCATGGTGTCCGCCTCCCCCTGTGGCGGGCCCGGCGCTCGCCACAGGAGAAGTGTGGCGCACACCGGCGCTTCCGCCTCCCGTGGGTCGGTGCGTACGGGAGGCGGAAGCGCCGGGGGCCTCAGAGCAGCGA
The DNA here is from genome assembly GCF_000818195.1 of Streptomyces sp. 150FB. GTDB lineage: Bacteria > Actinomycetota > Actinomycetes > Streptomycetales > Streptomycetaceae > Streptomyces. The sequence continues at coordinate 1,058,622 of NZ_JTHL01000001.1, forward strand.
CGAGACCGTGCCGGCGCCGACCGTGCGTCCGCCCTCGCGGATCGCGAAGCCGAGGCCCGGCTCCAGCGGTACGTCACGTCCCAGCTCGACGGTCAGGGTGACCGTCTCACCGGGGCGTACGACGCCCGCCCCGCCGAGGTCGATGTCGCCGACGACATCGGCGGTACGGATGTAGAACTGCGGCCGGTACCCGGAGGTGACCGGCGTCGTCCGGCCGCCCTCGCGCGCCGACAGGACGTACACCTGCGCCGTGAAGCGCCGGGACGGTACGACGCTGCCCGGCGCCGCCACCACATGGCCGCGCCGCACCGCGTCGCGTGGCATGCCGCGCAGCAGCAGCGCGACATTGTCGCCGGCCTCGGCGGACTCCATCGGCTTGCCGAACGTCTCAAGACC
>NZ_JTHL01000001.1:1059354-1069704 GCF_000818195.1 Streptomyces sp. 150FB
CGGACTCCATCGGCTTGCCGAACGTCTCAAGACCCGTGACGGTGCTGGGTTGCGGGCCGCCGTCGGCCCCCAGCACCTCGATCCGGTCGCCGACCCGTACGGTGCCGCGCTCGACGGCGCCGGTGACGACGGTGCCGCGCCCGGTGATGGTGAGCACGTTCTCCACCGGCAGCAGGAACGGTGCGTGGCGGTATCTGACGGGCACCGGCACATAGGTGTCGACCGCGTCGAGCAGCGCCTCGACGGCCGAGACCCAGCGCGGGTCGCCCTCCAGGGCGCGCAGGCCCGACACCCGGACGACGGGCGCGGCGTCGCCGCCGTACCCGTGCTCGGTGAGCAGTTCGCGGACCTCCAGCTCGACCAGGTCGGTCAGCTCGTCGTCGCCCGCGTCGGCCTTGTTGAGGGCGACCACGATGTGGTCCACCCCCACCTGGCGGGCGAGCAGGACGTGTTCGGACGTCTGCGGCATGATTCCGTCGAGCGCGGAGACGACGAGGATCGCCCCGTCGAGCTGGGCGGCGCCGGTCACCATGTTCTTGATGTAGTCGGCGTGTCCGGGCATGTCCACGTGCGCGTAGTGCCTGGTGTCGGTCTCGTACTCGACGTGCGCGATGTTGATGGTGATGCCGCGCGCGGCCTCCTCGGGGGCGCGGTCGATGCGGTCGAAGGGGACGAAGGTGCCGGTCCCCCGGTCGCTGAGGACCTTGGTGATGGCGGCGGTGAGGGTGGTCTTGCCGTGGTCGACGTGGCCCATGGTGCCGATGTTGAGATGGGGCTTGGTGCGCACGTATGCCGTCTTGGGCATGGTTCCTTCTTCCAGGAACTCGAAGCTGGGCGGGACCCCGGTGCCTGACCGACCCTCCCCCTGCGGGGTCCGCCGGTCGATCCGGGAAGGGTCAGCTTCGAGCGCCGCCGAAGGGCGCTGCCAGGGCCGCTGCGGCGGCCTCGGGTGCTGCGGCGTGCGCGGCGGAGTGCGCGGCGTGGTTCGCGGCAGCCTTCGGCGCGTCCGCGACTGCGGACGGCGCTGCGGGGAAGGCGTACCGGAACATGTCTCAGATCCTCGCGCACGGCCCGTTCCGCGTCGAATGGTTTTCCCCGGCGGGGCAGTTGACGCCCGCTCGGCCCAGGCCGGTGCTCCGCCGGTCGGTTAGGCTCCGTTGATATGCCCGACAACGCCGCTCGGATGTCCCCGGGGATCGCTGTCCGCTGCTCCCGGGTGCTGCTCTCGCCCTGGTCGCGGTTCTCCTTCCTGATTGTCGTACTGGGCGCGGCCACAGCGGTCGTCCTGCTCCTCGAACCGCAGAGATTCCTCTCCGACGGCTGGCCGACCCGGGTCAGCGGCGGTACGGCCGTGGCGCTGTTCGCCGTCGCCTACGGGCTGTGCTCCTTCGCCTTCTTCCCGCGCCCGCTGCTCAATCTCGCCGCGGGCGCGGTCTTCGGCTCCCAGCTCGGGCTGCTGGCGGCGATCGTGGGTACGGTGCTGGGCGCCTCCATCTCCTTCGCGCTGGGGCGTTTCCTCGGGCAGGAGGCGCTCCGCCCGCTGCTGCGGGGCCGGCTGCTGAAGGCGGCCGACGGGCAGCTCAGCCGGCACGGCTTCCGGTCGATGATGGCGATCCGGCTCTTCCCCGGGATCCCGTTCGCCGCGGCCAACTACTGCGCCGCCGTGTCCCGTATGCGCTGGGGGCCTTTTGTCCTCGCGACGGCGATCGGCTCGGTGCCCAACACGGCGGCGTATGTGATCGCGGGCAGCGAGGCCGGTTCCCCGACCTCGCCCGCCTTCCTCGCCGCTTCCGGTTTCATCGTGCTGACCGGGCTGGGCGCGGCGATCCTCGCCTGGCGCAAGCGCCGGCATCTCGGCGGGCGCCCGGCACGCGCCGACAGTCCACAGGGGCCCTCAGGAGCTGCCGAGTCCCAGGTCGCCGCCGGGCGGGACGGCGGCGAAGCGCGCGACATCGGCGTCCGTGACCCCGGCCAGCTCCGCCGGTGACCAGTGCGGGTTCCGGTCCTTGTCGATGACCCGGGCGCGGATGCCCTCCAGCAGGTCCGGAACGTTCAGCACGGCGCACGAGGCGCGGTACTCCCGGTCGAGCACCTGCTCCAGTGTGGACAGTTCCCTGGCCGCGCGCAGGCCGGCGAGCGTCGCCTTGAGCGCGGTGGGTGAGCGGGTGAGGATCGTCTCCGCCGTCTCCTTGGCGGCCGGGTTCCCCTGGGCGTACAGCCGGTCGACGATCTCCTCGACGGAGTCCGCCGCGTAACAGGTGTCGATCCACTCGCGGTCGCCGGCGAGCCGACCCTCGGGCGCGGGCCGCGCGTACCGCCCCACCACCTCGCGTACATCCGCGTCGCCGGCGTCGTCCAGCGCCGCCAGCAGCTCCGGCAGCAGATCGGCGGGTACGGCGTGGTCGGCGAGCCCGCACAGCAGCGCGTCCGCCGCGCCCACCGCGTTGCCGGTGAGGGCGAGATGCGTGCCGAGTTCGCCGGGCGTACGGGAGAGCAGATACGTACCGCCGACGTCGGGCGCCAGGCCGATCGCGGTCTCCGGCATGGCGACGGTGGACCGCTCGGTGACGATCCGTACGCTGCCGTGCGCCGCGAGGCCGACCCCGCCGCCCATCACTATGCCGTCCATCACCGCGACGTACGGCTTGCCGTAGCGGGCGATCCTGGCGTTGAGCCGGTACTCGTCGCGCCAGAAGGCCTCCGATCCACCGCCGCCCGCGCGGGCGTCCTCGTAGATCGCGCGGATGTCGCCGCCGGCGCACAGCCCGCGCTCCCCCGCCCCGGTGAGGACGACGGCCCGGACGCCCTCGTCGTCCTCCCACTCGACCAGGGCGGCGTCGATGATCCGCACCATCTCGTGGGTGAGGGCGTTGAGGGCGCGGGGACGGTTCAGGATGATGCGGGCGGTGCGGCCGCGCCGTGCGAGGAGTACCGGTTCTTCGTGGGACATGGTCCCAGTATCGGACAGGCCCCTCCCTGCCTCAGGTGTGGGTGGTCCCGGCCGCCTCAGGTGCCGGTGGTGCGGGTGGTGCCAGTGGTGCGGGTGGTGTCGGTGGTGCTCGCGGTGTCCCGGCCTGGCAGCGCGAGTGTCTCGATGATCCGGTCGGCGGCGAGGGTCGGGGTGAGGGTCCCTTCCCGTACCCGCGCCTCCAGTACGGGCGCGAGCCGCCGGACCCCGGGATGTTCACGCAGCCGGTCGAGGAGGTGGTCGCGGACCATCGACCAGGTCCACTCCACCTGCTGCTCGCGCCGCTTGCCGGCGAGCCTGCCTTCGGCGCCGAGGACCGCGCGGTGCTGTTCGAGGCTGTCCCACACCGCGTCGAGCCCACTCCCCTCGCGGGCGCTGCAACTGAGCACGGGCGGAGTCCACGCGGCGTCCGCCGGCTGCATCAGGCGCAGCGCGCCCGCGAGTTCGCGGGCCGCCGAGCGCGCGTCGCGCAGGTGCGGGCCGTCGGCCTTGTTGACGGCGATGACGTCGGCCAGTTCCAGGACGCCCTTCTTGATGCCCTGGAGCTGGTCCCCCGTACGCGCGAGGGTGAGCAGCAGGAAGGAGTCGACCATGCCGGCGACCGCGGTCTCCGACTGGCCGACACCGACGGTCTCGACGAGCACCACGTCGTACCCCGCGGCCTCCATCACCACGATGCTCTCGCGGGTCGCCTTGGCCACCCCGCCGAGTGTGCCGGCCGTGGGCGAGGGCCTGACGAACGCCGCCGGGTCCACGGCGAGGCGCTCCATCCGGGTCTTGTCGCCCAGGATCGAGCCGCCGGTCCTGCTGGACGACGGGTCGACGGCCAGCACGGCCACCCGGTGGCCGAGGCCGGTGAGCAGGGAGCCCAGGGCGTCGACGAAGGTGGATTTGCCGACGCCGGGGACGCCGCTGACGCCGATCCTGCGCGCGGCGCCCGCGTGCGGCAGCAGTTCGGTGAGCAGCCGCTGCGCGAGCACCCGGTGGTCGGCCCTGGTCGACTCGACCAGGGTGATGGCGCGGGCGATGTGTGCGCGAGAGCCGTCCAGGACACCTCTGACGCAGGTGTCGACATCGATCCGTGGCGGCACCGACTCAGCCTCCGCCGGGGTGGTCGGCCGGCTCGTGGCCGAGCGCGGCGGCGAGCGCCGTCAGCAGGTCGTGCGCCGCTTCGGGGATGACGGTGCCGGGCGGGAACACCGCGGCGGCTCCGGCGGCGCGCAGCTCCTCGATGTCCTGGGGCGGGATCACCCCGCCGACGACGATCATGATGTCCTCGCGGCCCTCGGCGGCGAGCTGTTCGCGCAGCGCCGGTACGAGGGTGAGGTGCCCGGCGGCCAGCGACGAGACGCCGACGATGTGCACGTCCGCCTCGACAGCCTGCCGCGCGACTTCGGCCGGGGTCTGGAACAGCGGGCCGACGTCGACGTCGAAGCCCAGGTCGGCGAAGGCGGTGGCGATCACCTTCTGGCCCCGGTCGTGGCCGTCCTGGCCCATCTTGGCGACCAGGATGCGCGGCCGGCGCCCCTCGGCGCGCTCGAACTCGCCGACCGCGGCGCGCGTGCCTTCCACGGCCGCCGACGGACCTGCCTCTTCGCGGTACACACCGGTGATCGTACGGATCTGGCCGGCGTGCCGTCCGTACACCTGCTCCAGCGCGCCGGAGATCTCACCGACGGTGGCCATCGCGCGCGCCGCGTCCACGGCGAGTGCGAGCAGGTTGCCCTCCAGGTCCGGTCCCGGATCGGCGGCGGCGGCGTTGAGCGCCCGCAGCGCGTCCTGGCAGGCGTTCTCGTCGCGCTCCTCGCGCAGCCGCCGCAGCTTCTCCAACTGCTGGTCCCGTACGGAGGAGTTGTCGACCTTGAGGACGTCGATCTTCTCGTCGGTCGCCACCCGATACTTGTTGACGCCGATGACGGGCTGGCGTCCGGAGTCGATCCGGGCCTGTGTACGGGCCGCCGCCTCCTCGACCCGCAGCTTGGGGATCCCGGCCTCGATGGCCTTGGCCATGCCGCCCGCCGCCTCGACCTCCTCGATGTGCTGCCAGGCCCGCCGGGCGAGGTCGTACGTCAGCTTCTCCACGTACGCGCTGCCGCCCCAGGGGTCGATGACCCGGGAGGTGCCCGACTCCTGCTGGAGCAGCAGTTGGGTGTTGCGGGCGATGCGCGCGGAGAAGTCGGTGGGCAGGGCCAGCGCCTCGTCCAGGGCGTTGGTGTGCAGCGACTGGGTGTGGCCCTGGGTGGCCGCCATCGCCTCGACGCAGGTGCGGGTGACGTTGTTGAAGACGTCCTGGGCGGTGAGGGACCAGCCGGAGGTCTGTGAATGGGTGCGCAGGGAAAGCGACTTGGCGTTCTTCGGTTCGAACTTCCGGACCAGTTTGGCCCACAGGAGCCTGGCCGCCCGCAACTTGGCGATCTCCATGAAGAAGTTCATGCCGATGCCCCAGAAGAACGAGAGCCGGGGCGCGAAGGCGTCGACGTCAAGTCCCGCGCCCAGTCCGGCGCGCAGGTACTCCACTCCGTCGGCGAGTGTGTAGGCCAGCTCCAGATCGGCCGTCGCCCCGGCTTCCTGGATGTGGTAGCCGGAGATGGAGATGGAGTTGTAGCGCGGCATCTTCCGCGAGGTGTAGGCGAAGATGTCGGAGATGATCCGCATCGAGGGGCCCGGCGGATAGATGTAGGTGTTGCGGACCATGAACTCCTTGAGGATGTCGTTCTGGATGGTCCCCGCCAGCTTCTCCGGCGGTACGCCCTGCTCCTCGGCGGCCACGATGTACAGGGCGAGTACGGGCAGCACGGCGCCGTTCATCGTCATCGACACGCTCATCTCGCCGAGCGGGATGCCGTCGAAGAGCCGGCGCATGTCGTAGATCGAGTCGATCGCCACGCCCGCCATGCCGACGTCGCCGGTGACGCGCGGGTGGTCGCTGTCGTAGCCCCGGTGGGTCGGCAGGTCGAAGGCGACGGACAGTCCCTTCTGTCCCGCGGCGAGGTTGCGCCGGTAGAAGGCGTTGGACTCCTCGGCGGTGGAGAACCCGGCGTACTGCCGGATCGTCCAGGGCTGGTTGACGTACATCGTCGGGTAGGGGCCGCGCAGGTACGGCGCGATGCCCGGGTACGTGTCGAGGAAGTCGACGCCCTCCAGGTCCCGTGCGGTGTAGAGCGGTTTGACGCCGATGCCTTCGGGGGTCTCCCAGATCAGCTCGGCGTCGTCCTTGCCGGTGCGTTCCTTGACGGCCGTACGCCAGCGGTCCTCGGTGACCTCCTCGCCGCCACCGCCGCCACCGCCGCCTCGGCTGTCGTCGCTGTCACCGCTGTCGTCGAGTCCGATCTCGGAGAAGTCCGGGATCCCCATCACGCCACTCCCATCCGGTCGAGTACGGAGGTGAGGACGGCGACGGCGTCGCCGCCCGCGACGACGAACTCGTCCACCCCCGCCCGTAGATATGCCTCACGCCGCTCGCCGGGACGCCCGGCGAGGAAGACCAGCCGGGCGCCCGCCGACTTCAGCGCCTGAGCGACGGGCTCGGCCTGTTCGGCGTACGTCGCGTCGCTGGAGCAGACGCAGGCGACGGCGGCGCCACTGCGGGTGAAGGCCCCTGCGGCGGTGGCCGCGTCGACCGACACCGGGTCGTGCACGGGCTCGATGCCGCCGGCCTGGAAGAGGCTGGAGGCGAAGGTCGCGCGCGCCGTATGGGCCGACGCTGGTCCCAGCGCGGCGAGGAAGACCCGGGGCCGGGCCCCGGTCGCGGCGAGGTGCGCGTCGGAGCGGGCGCGCAGCGTCTCGTACGCCTCGTCGCGGCGGACCACGGGCAGTCCGCCGCCGGGCGGTACGGGCGCGGGGTCGCGCACCACAGGGACCTGGGCGAGCTGCGGGAACTCGCTGACGCCGGTGACGGGTTCGCGCCGGGTGGCCAGCCGCTCGGAGCGGGCCTTCCAGGTGGCGGCTACGCGTTCGCCGACGAGCCCGCCGCGCAGGGCGGCGCGCTGGCCGCCGGCGCGTTCGATCTCCTGGAACCACGCCCAGGCCGCCTCGGCGAGCTGGTCGGTGAGCCGCTCCACGTACCAGGAGCCGCCCGCCGGGTCGATGACGCGCCCGAGGTGGGACTCCTCCAGCAGGATCGTCGAGGTGTTGCGGGCGATCCTGCGGGCGAAGTCGTCGGGCAGTCCGAGCGCGTGGTCGAAGGGCAGGACGGTCACGGAGTCGGCGCCGCCGACGCCCGCCGCCAGCGAGGCGACCGTGGTGCGCAGCATGTTCACCCAGGGGTCCCGGGCGCTCATCATGACCGGCGAGGTGACCGCGTGCTGGCGCTGCGCCCCGGCGGCGGGCTCGGCGCCGCAGACCTGCGCGACCCGGGACCAGAGCCGGCGCGCGGCGCGGAGTTTGGCGATGGTCAGGAACTGGTCGGCGGTGGCCGCGTAGCGGAACTCGAGCTGTCCGCAGGCGGCTTCGACGGAGAGGCCGGCCCCGGTGAGGGCGCGCAGCCAGCCGACGCCGGTGGCGAGCGAGCAGCCCAGCTCCTGGGCGTCGGAGGCGCCGGCCTCGTGGTACGGGAGGGCGTCCACGGCGATGGCGCGGACGCCGGGGCGCTCCCGGTGGCAGAGCCCGGCGAGTGCGAGAGCCTCGGCCTCGCCGTCGCCGCTCTCGCCTCCGGTACGGGCGAGCTGTCCGACCGGGTCGGCGCCGAGGGTGCCATGGGCCTCCTCGCGCCGGACGCCGCGCTCGTCGTACAGCCGGAGCAGCGCGCGCCCGGCGGCGCCGAATCCACTCCCCGCTTCGAGGGCGACGGGCGCGAGGTCGAGGAGGACACCGTCGAGGGCGCCGGCCAGTCCGGAGACCGGCAGCGCGCCGGGGCCGACGGCCAGCCAGAGGGAGGTGACGCCGTTCTCCAGGTCGGCCAGCACGGCGTCGTTGACCGAGGCGGGGTCGGGGCGCGTGTGCCGCTGCCGTACGTCCCATCCCGCGACTGCGGCGCCCTCGGGGCGCGCGCCCCGGGTGAACGGCGCGAAGCCCGGGTAGCCGTCGGCGCCGGTCGCTTCGGGGGCATCGGCCCGGGTGTGCAGCGGGCGTACGGCGAACCCGTCGGGGAGCGGCGTGGACAGCGCGTCCTCGGCGGCCGGACCCGACAGGTCGCGGCCCGACTTGTTCAGCACGCCCGCCACCAGGCTCTGCCACTGCTCGTATGTCGCGCCGGGGAACTCCGCTGCCAGGGGGAGGCTGTTGTCAGGCAGGACAGTCATGCCCAGATGCTAGGCCCTGACCTACCGTTCGATCACCAGGATCTCGGCGCTCCCGCCCGTACCGCTGTCCCGCGCAGGCGCTACGCTTCCGCCAAAGAATGGCAAAGTCGACGTCCTCCCGCCACGTCCGTCCGCGTCTCCTTGTCGCCTCCCTCCTTGTCTCCTTGTCTGCCTACGACGATTTCTTGGATGGCGTAGTACCTCATGTCTTGGTTCGAATCTTTCATCCTCGGACTCGTCCAGGGACTGACCGAGTTCCTGCCCATCTCCTCCAGCGCGCATCTGCGGCTGACGGCGGCCTTCGCCGGGTGGCACGACCCCGGCGCGGCCTTCACCGCGGTCACCCAGATCGGGACCGAGGCCGCCGTCCTGATCTACTTCCGCAAGGACATCGTCCGGATCGTCTCCGCGTGGTTCCGCTCGCTGACCGACAAGGCGGCCCGGCGGGACCACGACGCGCAGATGGGGTGGCTGGTCATCGTCGGTTCGATCCCGATCGGTGTGCTCGGTGTCACGTTCAAGGACCAGATCGAGGGCCCGTTCCGCGATCTGCGGCTGATCGCCGTCACGCTCATCGTGATGGGCGTGGTCCTCGGGGTCGCCGACCGGCTCGCCGCCCGTGACGAGACGGGCGGCAGGCACCGCGCGGTCAAGGTGCGCAAGACGCTGGAGGACCTGGGTGTCAGGGACGGTCTGATCTTCGGTTTCTGCCAGGCGCTGGCGCTCGTCCCCGGCGTCTCACGCTCGGGCGCCACCATCAGCGGCGGGCTGCTGATGGGGTACACCCGGGGCGCGGCGGCGCGTTATTCGTTCCTGCTGGCCGTCCCCGCCGTCCTCGCTTCCGGCGCGTTCGAGCTCAAGGACGCGGGCGACGGGCATGTGTCGTGGCCACCGACCATCTTCGCGACGGTCATCGCCTTCGTGGTGGGGTATGTGGTCATCGCATGGTTCATGAAATACATCACCTCGAAGAGCTTCATGCCCTTCGTGATCTACCGCATCCTGCTCGGCATCGCCCTGTTCTTCCTGGTCGGACTGGGTGTGATCAGTCCGCACGCGGGTGAATCGGCGGGCTGACGGTGCGCATGGGGCGAGGGTGCGGGGCCCGGATCGGGCAGTGTGAGCAAGGACGCTCACGAAACGGTCACACGAGGCCCCGTACTGCCCATAAGGTCAGCCGTATGTCCTCTTCTTCCGCTTCCGCTTCGGCGGGATCCGACGCCGCATCGGCGAACGAGCGCATCCGCGCGCTCGTCGATGCCGCGGACGGCGCAGACGGAACGTGGCCCGCCGAGGCGTACGAGGTTCTGCTGCTGGAGTGGGCCGCGGCCATACACGGCCATGTGGACGAGGCCGCCTGACCTCTGGCCCCGGTCCTGGCCCCGCCCCTCCGGTCCTGGCCCCGTCACGTACGTCGGCACGCCCCGCACCCCCGATGATGCCGACCCCGGTGGGTCGGCATCTCGCGTCCCGCGCTCGTTCTGATCCGCATTTCGATCCGACATTCCGATCGGGCCTTTCGATCCGCCCCCGGCGGGTAGACGCAGGAACATCACCGTTCCCACGACGACGGCCGACCGACGGGGTGAAGGACATGCACCACCCGGACCTGATCAACAGCCGTGCCGACCACACGGCCGAGTACATCTGTCGCCCACGGCTGGCGGCCGAGGCCCGCGACTCGGCCTCGGCTTTTCTCCGTGCTCTCGACCCGGCGCCATCGGCGCACACCGTACAGACCGTCCTGCTGCTGGTGTCCGAGCTGGTCACCAACGCGCTCCGGCACGCGGGCGGGGTACGCGCCCTGCGCCTGGCCGCGGGCCCTCGTACGCTGCGTGTCACCGTCGAGGACCCGAGCGAGGACCGCCCTCAGGAGCACGTGCCCGACCTGACGGGACGCAGCGGCGGCTTCGGCTGGCCCATGATCCGGAGCCTCTCCGACTCCGTGACCGTCCAGTCCGCGCCGGCCGGCGGCAAGGCAGTGCTGGCGACGCTCGCGCGCTGAGACACCCTCGGTCCCGCCCGCGCCCCCGCCCGACAGGGCCGGGGCGCCTCACTCCTTGTTCCCTCCCCTGCCGCGCCGCGCGAAGGCCCGCTCCACCGTGGCGAACACCCGGCCCGCACGGTGCGCGCGCAGGGCGG
>NZ_JTHL01000001.1:1069981-1074628 GCF_000818195.1 Streptomyces sp. 150FB
GCGCCGTGCACCCCGCCGCCCGGATGGGCACTGGCCGAGGCGAGGTAGAGGTTGGGTACGGCGGTCTCCGGGCGGCCGGTCCCGGGGACCGGGCGCAGGACGAACTGCTGGTGGAGGTTGGTGGTGCCGGAGTTGATCGCGCCGCCCCGCAGATTGGCGTCGACGCTCTGCAACGTGGAGGGGGCGAGCACACGCCGGGCGAGGATCCGGTCCCGGAAACCGGGCGCGTACCGCTCCACCCGGGCCTCGATCCGGTCCGCCATCGCCTCCTGCTCCCGCTGGTCCCAGGCCCCTGTGATGCCGTCGGGTCCCGCGTCGCTCTTCACGTGCTGGGGTACGTGGGTATAGGCCCAGGCGGACTCGGTGCCCGCCGGTGAGCGGGTGGGGTCGGCCGTCGTCATCTGGCCGAACAGCGCGAAGGGCTCGTCGGGCACCTGGCTCATGGCGATCTGGGCCGCGAAGCGCGTCAGGCCGTCCACGCCCTCAGCGAGATGGACGGTCCCGGCGGTCGCCGCCTCGGAGGCCGTCCACGGGACGGGTCCGTTCAGCGCCCAGTCGACCTTGAAGGTGGAGAAGTCCCACTGGAAACGGCGCAGGTCGTCCAGGATCCGGGGCGGCAGGTGCCGCGCTTCGATCAGCCGCATGTACAGGTCGGGGGCCGACACATCGGCGAGTACGGCCTTGCGCGCCACGATCCCCTCGCCGCTCTCGGTACGGACCCCCACCGCGCGGCCGCCGCGTACGACGACCTCCGCGACGCGTTCCCCGCAGCGCACACTCCCGCCGCCGCGCTCAAGTCGCCGTACGAGAGCGCCGGTCAGCTCGCCGGAGCCGCCGACCGGGACGGGGAAGCCGTACGTCTGGGCGAGCATCGACATCAGCCAGCCGAAGCCGCCGCTGCCGGCCGCCTCGGGTGCCAGGTCGGCATGGAGCGCGTTGCCCGCCAGGAGCAGCCTGCCCGCCTCGCCCTCGAACTCCTCCTCGCCCAGCCGCCGTACCGGCAGCACCATGGTGCGCGCGAGCCGCAGCCCGCCGCCGGCCCGTACCCGCGCGGCCAGCTTCACACCGGCGCGCACCGGCGGGAAGGGCGTGAACAGCGCCCCCAGCAGTGCGTCGTCCAGCCCGTCCCACACCGCGCAGAGCCGTCCCCAGGCCGCGCCGTCACCGGCGGCGAACGCGTCCAGGCCCGCCATGGTCGACGCGCGCTCCCGGTCGAGCACGGCGCAGCGCCCGTCCAGCAGCGGATGGGCCAGTACGCGTGGGGCGTGGCTCCAGCGCAGCCCTTCGCGGTCCAGGCGGAGCGAGGCGATCACCGGGGAGGCGGCAGCCAGCGGGTAGAACGAGCTGAACAGGTCGCTGATGTGGTCGGGATGGACGCCGCGGTCGCTGCGAACGGCTCCTCCCGGCTCGTCCTGCGCCTCCAGTACCTGCACACTCCAGCCTGCGTCGGCCAGGAGATTGGCGGCGACGAGACCGTTGGGTCCCGCGCCGATCACCACCGCGTCGGGCATGCCGGTCACTCCGTCCGGGGAGCGCTGTCGGACCGCGCGCCGGGGTGCGCGGCGGAATCCGTACCCGCGGCCGCTCCCGCGGGCGCCGGCATGGACTCGACGACATCGGCGAGCCGGCTGAGCATGGTGCGGTGACGCAACTGGATCAGCGTGTCGAAGGCCGCGTTGTGCAGCAGCCCGCCGGGCCCGCGCAGCGGGTGCTCGTCCAGGATGACCAAGGTGTCGCCGCCCCACGGGCGCAGCTCGACGGCGATGCGCGCCGTGCCGAGGAAGCCGCTGTACACCTCCAGTTCGAGCCACCCCGGCGGTTCGTACCGGCGTACGACGGTATGGCCACCGACCGACCACGGTCCGAGCTCCAGCCTGTACTCGATCGTGGATCCGACCTGGGGCCAGATTCCCTCGGACGGATGTGAGTGCGCCGTACCCACCACCCAGTCCGCGTACCGTCTGCCGTCCTCAAGGACCGCCCACACGACGGACGGCGGCCTTTCGATGAGCTGATGTCGTACGGCCATGTGTTCCTCCTGTTCTTCGTGTTCCTCGCGTTCCTCGTGCTTCCTCCGGGGTGGTCCGAGGGTGCCGTTATTTTCGCATCGGTCCCGAAGGACAGCGACCGCAATGACCCAGAAATAAAATAGGAAATCCATAGGACCAAGAGGGATCGGCCGCACACGTATGGGGCCCGGAGATTTCACATCCGGGCCCCATACGTGTCTTATTCTCCTGCGACGCGACAGTTTTCCGCGACGCGCCGGGACGACGGAATTCTCACCACGCCGGGTCCCGCGCCGCCATGCTGCTCTTTCCGAGCCCCCCATGAACACCGACCGAAGGAACGTCAGTGACCACGATGGACACCGCAGGACCGCCCGGGACCGAAACGGATCCGGGCCAACCACCCGTGCGGCGCAGGCAGTCCGGCAAAATCCTCGTGAGCTGGCTGACCGCCACCGATCACAAGACGATCGGGTCTTTGTATCTCATCACATCGTTCGGTTTCTTTATCATCGGCGGCATCATGGCGCTGGTCATGCGCGCCGAACTGGCCCGTCCCGGCCTCCAGATCGTGTCACCCGAACAGTTCAATCAGGCGTTCACGCTGCACGGCACGATCATGCTGCTGATGTTCGCCACACCTCTGTTCGCCGGATTCACCAACTGGATCATGCCATTGCAGATCGGCTCGCCCGATGTGGCCTTCCCCCGGCTGAACATCCTCGCCTACTGGCTCTACCTCTTCGGCTCGATCATCGTGGTCGGCGGCCTCCTCACCCCGGACGGCGGGGCCGACTTCGGGTGGTTCGCGTACTCCCCACTGACGGACAAGGTCCACTCGCCCAACATCGGCGGCGATCTGTGGATCATGGGTCTGGCGCTCAACGGCTTCGGCACGATCCTCGGTTCGGTCAACTTCATCACCACGATCATCTGCATGCGCGCCCCCGGCATGACCATGTTCCGGATGCCGATCTTCACCTGGAACGTGCTGCTGACCGCCGTCCTCGTCCTGATGGCCTTCCCCGTGCTCGCCGGCGCGCTGTTCGCGCTGGAGGCCGACCGCAAATTCGGGGCGCACGTCTTCGACGCGGCCAACGGCGGGGCGTTGCTGTGGCAGCACCTGTTCTGGTTCTTCGGGCATCCGGAGGTCTATATCATCGCCTTGCCCTTCTTCGGAATTGTCAGCGAGATCCTCCCCGTCTTCAGCCGGAAGCCGATCTTCGGTTATATCGGCCTGGTGGCGGCCACCATCGCGATCGCCGGCCTTTCCGTGACGGTGTGGGCGCATCACATGTTCGTGACCGGCGGAGTTCTGCTGCCCTTCTTCTCGTTCATGACGTTCCTCATCGCGGTGCCGACCGGGGTGAAGTTCTTCAACTGGATCGGCACGATGTGGAAAGGTTCACTGTCCTTCGAGACCCCCATGCTCTGGTCGATCGGCTTTCTTGTCACCTTCCTGTTCGGCGGTCTGACCGGAGTCATTCTCGCCTCACCGCCGCTCGACTTCCACGTGTCCGACTCGTATTTCGTGGTGGCGCACTTCCATTACGTGGTATTCGGTACGGTGGTGTTCGCGATGTTCGCCGGATTCCATTTCTGGTGGCCGAAGTTCACCGGGAAAATGCTGGACGAGCGGCTGGGTAAAATCACCTTCTGGACGCTCTTCACCGGCTTCCACGGCACCTTCCTCATCCAGCACTGGCTGGGTGCGGAGGGAATGCCGCGGCGGTACGCGGACTACCTAGCCGCCGACGGGTTCACCACGCTGAACACGATCTCGTCCATCAGCGCTTTCGTGCTCGGCCTTTCGATGCTGCCGTTCTTCTACAACGTCTGGAAGACGGCCGTGTACGGCAAGAAGGTCAACGAGGACGACCCGTGGGGCTACGGCCGTTCACTCGAATGGGCAACGTCGTGCCCGCCGCCCCGGCACAACTTCCTGACACTGCCCCGGATCCGCTCGGAGTCCCCGGCATTCGACCTGCACCACCCGGCGACCGCCCAGCTCGAAGACATCCAGAACCGTCCGGGGGCCGCGTCGACCGTGGCTCCGGGCGACAAACAGCCGTGAGCACCGGGCACCCCGTCACCGTCACACCGGGAAGGAGGAAGGAACGCGTGGAACCCGACGACGACAGCGCCCGCGGTCTCGCACAGATCGAGGGCTATCTCCTGTGGAACGCGGAACTCGAACAGGCCCGCCTCCAAGCCGGCCTGTTCGCCGAGCAGTTGCCCTGGCTGACCACCGCCCAGCGCGAGGACGTGGAGCGCGTCTACGCCGCCGACCGCGTCGCGGTCTCCCGGGCGACCCTCCTGCGGATCGCGGAGCGCGCCGTGGAGCTGCGCGGTGAGTACACGGAGCGCTACCGGCGGCTGAGGGCGCGGTGTCTGGCGGCGGCCGTCGTGGCCGTCGGCGCGACCAGCGGCACGTGCACGGCGGTCACCTACCTGTACAGGTGATCCGCCGGCGCCGCTGTTCCTGACAGCCGCTCAGACCTGGACGCTGAACGGGTCGTCGAGGTCGTCCTCGTCGAACTCCACGGTCAGCGGAGCGCTCGGCAGCTTGTCGGCGCACGCGGCGTACGCCAGCGCGAGCGCGGCCAGGTCCTCCGTCACGGCCGCCGGCCAGTCCGGG
>NZ_JTHL01000001.1:1075996-1093076 GCF_000818195.1 Streptomyces sp. 150FB
CCCACGCCCACCGGCGCCGCAGGCCGGCCGGCGCGCCACTCGCGCGCCGCCGTCTCGACCAGCCCGCGCACCAGGGCCGCCAGAAGCACCGTGGTGGACGCGTCGAGGCAGACGTCGGCCACCCGTATCTCGACGGTGGGGTACGTGTCCGAGAGCCGGGCGTCGAAGTAGATCATCCCCTTGTCGCGCAACACGCCGGTGCCGACCATGGCGTCGACTTGCTCGTGGTAGTGGCCCGCGGTGCCGAAGATCCCGACAGGTCCCGCCGAAGGCCAGCGTCCCCAGACCCGGCTGCGGTAGCTGCTGTACCCGCTGTCCTTGCCCTGCCAGAAGGGTGAGTTGGTGCTCAGCGCGAGCAGCACCGACAGCCAGGGGCGGATGCGGTCGAGGACGGCGACGCCCTCGTCGTCCGACTCGACGGACACATGGACATGGCAGCCGCAGGTGAGCTGTTCCTGGGTGGTCAGGCCGAACTGCTCTTCCAGCCAGCGGTAGCGCTCGCCCGCGTTGAGCGACGGGCTGACCGGCAGCGGGGAGGTCGCCAGGGCGACCACCCTGGCGCCGAAACGGTCCGCGTGGTCCATGGCCTCCTCACGGCAGCGCACGATCTCGGCCGCGAGTTCCGCCATCCGGGTCTGCGGATGCGTGGCGAACTCCAACTGCTGCCCGTGCAGCTCCTTCTCGAAGACATGGTCCTCGACCTCCCCCACCGCCGCCTGGTCGGCGGCACCCAGCACCGCCGCCGACAGCGCCCGTGGCTCACCCGTTCCGGCGTCCACCAGGAGGAGTTCCTCCTCCACCCCCACACTGCGCACGCGGTACCTCCGTATGTCCGTTTCCGTGGTCGCGGGGCCGGGAGCCTCAAGGCCCCACTCCGCCCCGCCGTGTCCCCGCCCTGTACCCCCGCTCCCGGCGTGGATGCCTGGCAGCGGGTCCGGCCGCATGATTACGCGCGCACGCCTTGGGCACGCATCAGACACATCTCGCACAAGAAGGGGCGTATCCCACTCGTGAGCACCATCGCAGTCGTACAGAGGGAACCGGAACTCCCCGTCAGCAGGGGCCAGCTCTCGGCGGGCGTCATCGCCTACCTGCGGGGCGAGGGAGCACTGCCGCCGGCCGCCCTCGCCGCCCTGGCCGCCGGGGCGGATCCGTACGGGGACGATCTCCAACTCGCGCTGTACATCTGCTACGAGCTGCACTACCGGGGCTTCGAAGGGGTCCCGGCCGCGCAGGAGTGGGATCCGGACCTGCTGCGCGTACGGGCCCTGCTGGAGCGGCGCTTCCTGGACGCGCTGCGCGCCGACGCCACCCGCCACGAGCGGGTGCCGGACGCCCTGGCCGAGCTGCTCGTCGAGCCCGTCGAGGGGTCCGGCGTATCCCATTTCCTGCGGGACGACGGCGCGTTGTGGCACCTGCGGGAGTACGCGGTGCAGCGCTCGCTCTACCACCTCAAGGAGGCCGACCCGCACGCCTGGGTGCTGCCGCGCCTGTGGGGCAGGGCCAAGGCGGGCATGGCGGCGGTGGAGTTCGACGAGTACGGCGGCGGCAGCGCGGAGCGGGTGCACGCGCGGCTGTTCGCCGATCTCATGGCGGACCTCGGCCTGAACACGTCGTACGGGCACTATCTCGACGAGGGCTCCGCCGAGATGCTGGCCACCGTCAACCTCATGTCGCTCTTCGGCCTGCACCGGGCGCTGCGCGGCGCGCTGGTCGGCCACTTCGCCGCGGTCGAGATCGCCTCCTCCCCCGGGTCCCGGCGCCTCGCCGAGGCGATGGGGCGTACGGGCGCCGGGCCGGCGGCGGTGTTCTTCTACCGCGAGCACGTCGAGGCGGACGCTGCGCACGCGCGGGTGGTCCGCAGGGAGGTCGTCGACGGGCTGCTGGAGGAGGAGCCGCACCTCGCCTCCGACATCGCCTTCGGTATCGACGCGACCGGATATCTGGAGGGACGGCTCGCCCGCCGGCTGCTCGGGGCGTGGCGGACGGGCACCTCGTCGCTGCGGGCCCTGGCCTGAGACGTACGGGCATCGCGGTTCGGGCATCGCGGTACGGGCGGGGCGGTACGGGCGACACGGCACCGCGCGCGTGGCGGTCGGCGACACGGGTTGTTTGTGCCGTTATCTTCCCTTCGGGTATTCGTATGCCGGGTATCCGTATGCCGGTTATCCGCATGCGCACACCGCGCGGGCCGAGGGAAGCGATGACACACCGTCCTGCCACGACCGGCCGACCGCCGGGGCTCCGTCCGATCGCGGGCGCCGGCCTCGCGCTGCTGCTGACGGTGGCGCCGCTCAGCGGGCTCCCGGTCGCGCGCGCCGCCGCACCGGGCCCCCGGGACGCGCCGTGCGCGGCGTCCGAGCCGTACCGGTCGGGGACCTCCGGCTACCACACGTTCCGTATCCCGGCCGCGCTCCAGGTGCCGGGCGGTGCGCTGCTGGCCTTCGCCGAGGGGCGGCGGAACTCGGCGGCCGACGACGGTGACATCGATCTGGTGCTGCGGCGCTCGTTCGACGGCGGCTGTACGTGGGAGCCGCTCCAGGTGGTCGCCGACGCGGGCGCCGACACGGCGGGCAACCCCGTGCCCGTGATCGACCCGTACAGCGGGGACGTGGTGCTGCTGTCCTGCCGGACGATCGCCGGGGCGACCGAGGGACAGATCCGTACGGGTGCGGTCGCCTCCTCGACGCGCCGGGTCTACGTACAGCGCAGCGCGGACGGCGGCGGGCACTTCTCGGCGCAGGAGGACATCACCGCTTCGGTCAAACCGGCGGACTGGCGCTGGTACGCGACGGGCCCCGGTCACGCGGTGGCGCTGCGGTCGGGGCCGCACCGGGGCCGGCTGCTGGCGCCCGGGAACCACAGCTCGGCACGCACGGGGCACGACGGCGCGCACTCCCTGCTGAGCGACGACGGCGGGCGCAGTTGGCGGGTCGGGTACGACACCAGCGCGTCCGGCGGTATGCCGACGCTCAACGAGAGCACCCTCGCCGAACTGCCCGACGGCCGTGTCTACATCAGCTCCCGTGACCACGACTCCGCGACGCAGGGGGCGCGCGCCGACGCGTACAGCGCGGACGGCGGCGGCAGCCTGTCGGTGCCGTTCCGGCCCCAGCCGGGGATCGCGGGGCCGGCCGTGGAGGGCAGTGTGTTCCAGGTGCCGGGCAGGCGGGGCGAGGCTCCCCTGCTGTACTCCGGCCCTTCCGATCCGAAGGACCGGCGCGGGATGCAGGTACGGATCAGCGAGGACGACGGCGCGTCGTGGCGGCCGTGGTGGACGGTCTCGGAGGATCCGGCCGCGTATTCGGACCTGGTGGAGACGGCATCGGGCGCGGTCGGCCTGCTGTACGAGACGGGACCGCTGACGTACCACGACACCATCCGCTTCGTGCTGGTCCCGGATCAGGCGCCCTCCGCCCGCTCGCGGTCGGAGGCGGGCCATACGTACGGCAGGTCGTCCGGCACGCCGGGGAACAGCGCGCCGTAGAAGTCCGGGTCCTTGCGGAACAGCGCGGAGCGGTGGCTGCGGTGGAAGCCGGCGTCGCCCAGCCAGGGCGGCAGATCGCCGGCCGCCGCGAGTTCGTCCTGGATACGGACGGCGGCGCCGGAGCGGCGCGTGGCGTCGGTGAAGCCGGCGAGCAGGGAGGCGGCGCACGTGTCGCTCCGGCCTGCCGCCGTCCACACCCGGCAGACCTCCAGGCCGTACCGGACCAGCGCCTCCTCGTACCCCGTCCACATGCGCACGGCCGGGTGGTGGCGCCAGCCGTACCCCGGCACGATCAGGCCGCGCAGCACCTGGAGCGCCTCGACGCGCTGTTTGCCGAGCCTGCGTGCGTCGAGTGCTCCGGCTGATTCGGCGAACCCGGGGAACGGAAGGAAGGTCTGCATACGGGGATGCCTACCGCGCGCGGCGGCGCACCACCCGGGCCAGGACTCGTTTTCGGTCCTGGTCCTGGTCCTGGTCCTGGTCCCGGTTTCGGCGCGTGCGGAGACCGCGGGTGACTGACGTCTCGTGAGATCCGCCGCGGGCCGCGGATGCCCCGGCGGTCCCGGGGCATGCCTGCATGGGGGGTGGCGGCGGCGGGGCACCCACGGGCCTCGTCCACCACCCGGGAAGATAAGCGGACGAGCTGAGGGCGACTGGCGACAGCAGATCGCCCTGACCGATGTGGAGGAGTGGGCAGATGCCGCACGAACGAGCGGGACAGCCGGCCCGGCCGGAGGATCTCACCGATGTCGCCCGGCTGGTGACCGCGTACTACGCGCTCCACCCGGACCTGGACGACCCGGGCCAGCGTGTCGCGTTCGGGACGTCGGGGCACCGGGGGTCGTCCCTGGCCACCGCGTTCAACGAGGACCACATCCTCGCGACCAGCCAGGCGATCTGCGAGTACCGGGCGGGACAGGCAACCGACGGGCCGCTCTTCCTCGGAGCCGACACGCACGCGCTGTCGGAGCCGGCGCGGGTCAGCGCGCTTGAGGTGTTCGCGGCGAACGGCGTGACCGTGCTCATCGACAGCGCCGACGGCTACACGCCGACGCCCGCGGTGTCGCACGCGATCATCACCCACAACCGTGGCCGCAGGTCGGGCCTCGCCGACGGGGTGGTGGTCACTCCGTCCCACAATCCGCCGGGCGACGGCGGGTTCAAGTACAACCCGCCGAGCGGCGGCCCTGCGGGGTCCGAGGCGACGGGGTGGATCCAGGACCGGGCGAACGAGATCATCGCCGGCGGTCTCAAGGACGTACGCCGGGCGACATACGCCCGCGCGCTGTCCGCCTCCACCACCGGGCGCTACGACTTCCTCGGCGCCTACGTGGCGGACCTGCCGTCCGTACTCGATCTGGACGCGGTGCGCGCGGCCGGCATCCGGATCGGCGCGGATCCGCTGGGCGGTGCCTCCGTCGCGTACTGGGGCCGTATCGCCGAGCAGCACCGTCTCGACCTGACCGTGGTCAATCCGCTGGCCGACCCGACCTGGCGGTTCATGACGCTGGACTGGGACGGCAAGATCCGGATGGACTGCTCGTCGCCGTACGCGATGGCGTCCCTGATCGACAAGCGCGACCTCTACCAGATCGCCACCGGCAACGACGCGGACGCCGACCGGCACGGCATCGTCACCCCCGACGCCGGTCTGATGAATCCCAACCACTATCTCGCCACCGCCATCGGGTACTTGTACGCGCACCGCGAGCAGTGGCCGGCGGGGGCGGGGATCGGCAAGACGCTGGTGTCGTCCGGGATGATCGACCGGGTCGCCGCCGATCTCGGCCGCCGGCTGGTCGAAGTACCCGTCGGCTTCAAGTGGTTCGTGGACGGGCTGGTCGACGGATCGCTCGGCTTCGGCGGCGAGGAGTCGGCCGGGGCGTCCTTCCTGCGGCGTGACGGCTCGGTGTGGACCACCGACAAGGACGGCATCATCCTGGCGCTGCTCGCCTCCGAGATCCTCGCGGTCACCGGCCGTTCGCCCTCCGAGCACTACGCCGCGCTCACCGAGCGCTTCGGGGAGCCGGCGTACGCCCGGATCGACGCGCCCGCCACCCGGGAGGAGAAGGCGGTCCTGGCCAAGCTCTCGCCGGAGCAGGTCAGTGCCGACAGCCTCGCTGGGGAACCGGTCACCGCGGTGCTCACCGAGGCGCCCGGCAACGGCGCCGCCATCGGCGGCATCAAGGTCACCACGGAGAACGCGTGGTTCGCCGCGCGCCCTTCGGGCACCGAGGACGTCTACAAGATCTACGCCGAGTCGTTCCTCGGGGCGGACCACCTCGGCCGGGTTCAGGAGGAGGCGAAGGCCGTGGTGTCTGCGGCGCTGGGGAGTTGAGCGCGGAAGAAGTGGGTGTAAGGCTCAACACGCCTCTGTACGTGGGGAGTTGAGCACGGGGGCGCTCTCGGAACGGGTCGGCGGCATGCCAAAGATTCCCTAATGGTCTAGTCCAAGTCATTGACGTGAACGCGCCGCCGTCCAATTCTGGGAGCGCCTCCCTCCCCACTCCCCCCAGGAGACCTGGACATGAGACGTCTTCGTGCTCTCCTCAGCGCAGCGGCCACCGCCGCGCTGGCGACCGTCGGCCTCACCGCGTTCTCCGGCGGCCAAGCGGCCGGGGCGACCTCGGACGCGGCTGCCCTCAGCAACCGCTGGTACGCGGCCGCGCCGTATCTGATGCCCCTCGACAACGACCCGCCGAGCGCCACCGCCATCATGGACGCCACCGGGCTCAAGGCGTTCCAGCTCGCCTTTGTCCTGGCGCCCAACGGCGGCGGGTGCAGCCCGACATGGGGCGGTACCGCGCCGGTGTCGTCGGACACGGCGGTCGGCGCCGTCATCGACGCCGTACGGGCCAAGGGCGGAGACGTATCGGTCTCCATCGGCGGCTACGGCGGTACGAAGCTCGGCCAGGCCTGCTCCGACTCGGCGGCCACGGCAGCCGCTTACCAGCAGGTCATCACCAAGTACAAGCTCAAGGCGATCGACTTCGACCTCGAAGAGCCGGAGTACGAGAACACGGCGGCCGTCTCGCACGAGATCGGCGCGGCCAAGATCCTCCAGCAGAACAACCCGGGGTTGTACGTCTCGGTCACCACGGCGGGGACGGCCGACGGCACCGGGTGGTTCGGCAAGCAGATGCTCCTGGAGGCCAAGGCGCAGGGCTTCACCCCCAACAACTTCTCCATCATGCCGTTCGACGGCGGCTTCAACGGCGCGGCGTCCCAGACCGGCGCGCTGACGAACTTCAACTCGATTCTCCAGTCCACCTTCGGCTGGAGCGCGGCCACCGCCTACGCCCATGAGGGCTTCTCGGGGATGAACGGCCGCAGCGACACCGGTGAGTACTTCAGCCAGACGGACTTCCAGACCGTTCTCGACTACGCGACCGGCCATGGCATGGACCGCTTCACGTTCTGGTCGCTCAACCGGGACCGCCAGTGCTCGCCGCCGGACAACGGGACGACGTCGGGGACGTGCAGCAGCGTTCCGCAGACGTCCTGGGACTTCGCCAAGTACTCCGTGAAGTTCGCCGGCGCGACCCCGCCGACCGCACCGCCCACCTCACCTCCCACCTCGCCGCCCACCACCCCGCCCGGCGGCGGCACCTGCACGGCGGCCGCGTGGAGCGGCAGCGCGGTGTACACGGCGGGCAACGAGGTCTCCCACGCCGGCCACACCTGGAAGGCCAAGTGGTGGACGCAGAACGAGGAGCCGAGCGCCGCGAACACCTGGGGCGCGTGGCAGGACGAGGGCGCCTGCTGACGGCCGGGTCGCTGAACCCGGCCCGCTGAATCCGGCCCGCTGAGCCCGCCCGTTCCGATCCCGGGCGGGTTCAGCGGCATCCCGGGAATAAACCTCGGAATAAGCCGAGGCAGGGCGGCGGTTTCGCTCTGCATGACCTCTGATGATCAGGAACGATTCGGCAGCATCGGTATCTGGAGCTCCGCCCTGCACGCGCCGGGGGACGCCGGTCCCGCAGCGGTCGCCGAGGCCGTGGCCGAGCTGGACGAGCTGGGGTACGGCACGATCTGGGTCGGCGGCAGCCCCTCGGTGGCGCAGGTCCGCCCGGTGATCGACGCGAGCAGCCGGATCACCGTCGCGACCGGCATCATGAGCATCTGGCAGCACGAGGCAGCGGCGGTGGCCGCACAACTCGCCGAGCTGGAGAAGGATGCTCCCGGCAGGTTCGTGCTGGGTCTCGGCGTCAGCCACGACGCGATGACCCCGCAGTACGCCCGCCCCTACTCGGCGATGGTCGACTATCTCGACGCGCTGGACGCCGCGCCCGTCCCGGTGCCCGCCTCGCGGCGCCTGCTGGCCGCGCTCGGCCCGAAGATGCTGCGGCTGGCCGCCGAGCGCTCGCTCGGCGCCCACCCGTACCTGGTCACCGTGGAGCACACGGCGCAGGCACGTGAGGGCCTCGGCCCGGACGCGCTGCTGGCGCCCGAGCTGATGGTCGTCCTCGACACGGACCTCGACCGGGCCCGCACCACCGCCCGTACCACCCTCGGCAGGTACCTCGCGCTGCCGAACTACACCGGGAACCTGCTGCGGCTCGGCTTCACCGAGGACGACTTCGCGGGCGGGGGCAGCGAGCGCCTCCTCGACGCGCTGTTCGCGCTCGGCGATGCGGAGACGGCCGTCGCGCGGGTCGACGCGTACCGCGGCGCGGGCGCGGACCACGTGGCGCTCCAGGTGCTGACGGCCGAGGACGGGCAGAACGGCCTTCCGCGCGCCGAGTGGCGCGCGCTGGCGTCGGCCCTGTCGCTGAAGTGAGCTGACGGAAACGAAGTGAGCTGACAGAAACACCGGAGGGACCGCGGGCGGGAGGGCTCAGGACGAGCGTTCCCGCCTGTGTGCCGCCCGGCGCCGGGATGTACGTTCGTCGGCGTCGGAGCGGGTGTGCCTGCGCCTCTCCGTGTAGGCGGTCGGCGGCTTCTGCCTGCCGCCGCCGGAGCGGGTCGTGGCCTCCGTGGTGCCCTCTATGGCCTCACCCGCCTCCTCGCGGACGTCGCCGGCGGTCTCCGCCGCCTTCCCGCCGACGTCGCCAGCGGTCTCGGTGGCCTCTTCGCCGACCTTGCCCGCGGTCTCGGTGGCCTCCTTGCCGACCTTGCCCGCGGTCTCGGTGGCCTCCTTGCCGACCTTGCCCGCGGTCTCGGTGGCCTCCTTGCCGACCTTGCCCGCGGTCTCGGTAGCCTCCTTGCCGGCCTTGCCAACAGTCTCCGCCGCCTCGTCGCCGACGTCCTCGACGGCTTCGCCCGCGCCACGGCCCACGTCACCCACGGCCCCGCCGGCTCCTTCGCCCACATCCTCGACAGCGTCACCGGCGCCCCGGCCCACGTCCTCGACGGCTCCACGCGCCCCGCGGCCGACCTCCCCGACGGCCTCTCCCGCGCCGCTTCCGACGTCTTCGACCGCCTCCCCGGCACCATGGCCGAGTTCCCCGACCGCCTCGCTCGCCCCGCTGCCCACCTTGTCGACGGCGCCCCCCACACCGCGTGTCACCTGCTCCAGAATCTGGGGGTTCCGGTCGATCGTCGTCAGGACGCGGTTGACGATCGCTGCCACGTTATGGAGGCGGACCTTGAGCTGCGCCTGCGCCTCCACGCCTTTGATATCGAGCTGCACACGTCCGAGTTCGACGTCGGCCCCGACATTCAGCTTCAGCAGATCGAGCACTTCGGCCTGGAGGGACACCCTGGCCCGCAGATCCTCGACCTCAAGATCGATCTCCTCGATGTTCAGGATCGGAACATCGAGGAAGACGTCCGGGGCCTCGTCCGCGACCTCGGCGTCCGACATCTGTTCCTCAACCAACTCCCCTTCAGCCGGCGGGCCTTCGCGGCTGTCGGACCGCGTGTCGTCGTCGTCCTCGAAGTCGTCGTACGGCTCTTCGGCGTTCTGGGCGTCGCCCATGCTGCCCCCACTTCCTCAATCGCTTGAATCAGTCGGTTACCTCTGATGGTGCCACATTTTGGCTAATGATCACCCGAATGGCGACATACGCCCATCTCCCGCAGAGTGGGATATGAGGAGCGGCCGGGAGGGCCAACCTCCGGTCGGACAAAACTCATTTCCGGCGGCCTCGACCGAGGCGCCGAGAGCCTTCCAAGAGGAACGGGTCCGTCATGACAACCAGCCAATCCACGGGGACCGGGACGGGTATGTCCACCGGCAAGAACAACGGGGTGAAGGGCACCACGACCATCGCCGACTCCGTCGTCTCGACCATCGCCGGTATAGCCGCGCGCGAGGCGACCGGCGTGTACGCGATGGGCAGCGGCGTGTCCCGGACCATCGGGGCCATGCGCGACAAGGTGTCCAGCTCGGACGATCCCACGCGGGGCGTGAAGGTCGAGGTCGGGGAGAAGCAGGCAGCGGTCGATCTCGGAATCGTCATCGAGTACGGCACGCCGATCTCCCAGGCCGCCGACGACATCCGGTCCAATGTCTCCGACAGCGTGGAGACCATGACGGGCCTGGAGATCGCCGAGGTCAACGTAAGCGTCCTCGACGTGCACATCCCCGGTTCCGACGACGACGGAGACGGCGGCAAGGCATCAGCGGACGATTCACGCGTGCAGTGACAGCGGGTCCCCGTGACGAGCGGGACTCCGTACCTGCACGAGCGAAGGTGGCGTACGCATGAACGCAGACAAGACCGCTCTGGCCGCCGCAGTCGTCGGCGGCTACGTGCTGGGCCGTACGAAGAAGGGCAAGCTCGCCGTGACCGCGGTGACCTTCCTGGTGGGCAGGCGACTCGGCGGACCCCGCCAACTCGCCGCCGAGGGGATGCGCCGCATCGGCGAAGTCCCACAAGTCGCCGATCTGGGGCAGCAGATACGTAACGAGGGCCTCGACGCCGCCCGTAACGCCGTGACCGCGGTCGCGGGCCGCCGGGTGGGCGCCCTGGCCGACAAGGTCAGCAGCCGTGCGGCCGGCCTCGCCGGCAAGGACCAGGGCGACGAGGGCGACGAGGACGAGGCGCAGGACGAGGCTGAGGGCGAAGAGCCAGAAGAGGAGCCCGAGGAGGAGCCCGAGGACGACCGCGACGAAGAAGCCTACGAGGAGCCCCCGAGGCACCACCGGCGCGGTCGCAACTCGGAGACCAGGGCTCCCGCGAAGAAGACGGCGAAGAAGGCGGTACCGGCCAAGAAGGCAGCCGCGAAGAAGACGGCTCCCGAACCCGGGAAACCGCCCAGGAACGCCCCGCAGCGCGGCGAGAGGCGGAGGTGACCGGACCATGCCCAAGACGGACCAGATGGTCTCCGAAATTGCCAGCATGGCGCTCGACCGCCTGCGCAAGGAACTTTCACGCTACGTGAGCGGCAAGGTGGAGCAAGTCGCGGGTAAGGCGGGCGACAAGCTGACCAACGTCACCGAGAAGCTGACGAACGTCGCCGAAAACGGCGGGAAACCCTCCGCTCCCGATTCGAGTTCCGACGACGCCGATCCGGACTCGGGTCAGGACGGCGGCGGGACGGGTATCAAGGCGGGTGACCCCAAAGTGACAAGCGTGATCGAAGTCTTGGACGTGGGGGTGCCGTTGCGTACCGCCTACGACCACTGGACCCAGTACGAGGACTTCAGCGATTTCACCAAGGGCGTGCGTGACGTGTCGTCGGACGAGGACGGGACGACGCAGTGGCACACCAAGATCGCTTTTTCGAACCGCAATTTCGAAGCGACCGTGCAGGAACAGGTACCTGACGACCGCATCGTGTGGACCTCGGAAGGAGCGAAGGGCACCACAAAAGGTGCGGTGAGCTTCCATGAGCTGACGCCGACGCTGACCCGCATCGTGCTTGTCATCGAGTACACGCCGGCCGGATTCTTCGAGAAGACCGGCAACCTGTGGCGCGCCCAAGGCAGGCGGATTCGCCTGGACTTCAAGCATTTCCAGCGCTACGTCACGCTCACCGACGAAGATCCCGAGGGCTGGCGCGGGGAGATCCGGGACGGAGAAGTCGTCCGTACGCACGAGGAGGCCATGGACGAGGAGGAACGGGACGAGGACGACGACCGGGAGGACGACAACGAGGACGGCGAGGACGACAACGAGAACGAGAACGACGAGAGCGACGGCGACGAGGACGAGGACGACGAGGACAAGTAGGAAGCGCGCCTCCCCGCCGGCACGGGCGTCCGCACCACGGTGCGGGCGCCCGCCGCGCTGTCAAACAATGAACTGATCATTGCCCCACGTACCGGATCACGTTCAACTTCTTGACGTGTCGGCAACAACGCCGTAATCATCTGCTCACCCAGAGAGCGCTCTCTCGGGATTGGGATCGGCGACTACAAGGAGACGCCATGTCCGGCAGTCCTCCCCTCTCTGCTCCTCGGCAGAGACGAACACTCATCTTCGCGCTCGTCGCCGCGGTCATCGCGAGCCTGGCGATCGCCTTCACGGGCAGCACTCCCGTCCAGGCCGCCGGGACCCTGCTGTCGCAGGGCAAGACGGCGACCGCGTCCTCGACGGAGAACGCCGGCACCCCGGCGTCCGCCGCGGTCGACGGCGACGCGGGGACGCGGTGGTCCAGCGGGACCGGTGACCCGCAGTGGGTCCAGATAGATCTCGGCGCCACCTCTTCCATCACCCAGGTCGCCCTCAACTGGGAAGCCGCGTACGCCAAGGCCTTCCAGATCCAGACGTCGGCCGACGGCACCACCTGGAAGAGCATCTACACGACCACCGCGGGCCCCGGCGGGAAGCAGACGCTCGACGTCACGGGCTCCGGCCGGTACGTCCGGGTGTACGGCACCCAGCGGGCCACCCAATTCGGTTACTCCCTCTGGGAGTTCCAGGTCTTCGGCAGCTCCGGGTCGAGCGGCGCCGGCTGTAGCCAGACCAACGCGGCCCTGAACCAGCCCGCCACCTCGTCCTCGACGGAGAACGCCGGCACCCCGGCCTCGGCCGCCGTCGACGGCAACACCGGCACCCGCTGGTCCAGTGCGCCCGGCGACCCCCAGTGGCTCCAGGTCGACCTCGGCTCGGTGCAGAGCCTGTGCGGCGCGCAGCTCAACTGGGAGTCGGCGTACGCGAAGGCGTACGAGATCCAGACCTCGACCAACGGCACCACCTGGACCACCGTGCACTCCACCACCACGGGTCCCGGCGCCACCGAGCTGATCACCTTCACCGGCTCGGGACGCTACGTACGCGTGTACGGCACCCAGCGCGCGACGCAGTACGGCTACTCGCTCTGGGAGTTCCAGGTCTTCACCACCGGCGGCACCGGCACCGACCCCGGCGACGACGACCCGCCCCCCGGTGACTCGGTCCTGCTCTCGTACAACAAGCCGGCCACCGCCTCCACCTTCCAGGACAGCCCCAACTGCTCCGGCTGCACCCCGGCCAAGGCGCTCGACCACGACCCCGCCACCCGCTGGGCGACCAGTGACACCAACGGCTGGGTGGACCCGGGCTGGATCCGCGTCGACCTGGGCGCGACCGCCCAGATCAAGCAGGTCGTCCTCCAGTGGGACCCCGCGTACGCCACCGCGTACCAGATCCAGACCTCGGCCGACGGCAACAACTGGACGAGCATCTACTCCACCACGACCGGCAAGGGCTTCAAGGAGACTCTGAACGTCAACGGCTCGGGCCGTTACGTCCGGATGTACGGCACGGCGCGCTCCAGCGCGTACGGCTACTCGCTGTGGACGTTCGACGTGTACGGCACCGGCGGCAGCCCCACGGCCCCGCCCGCCCAGCCGCCGAACCCGCACAACCCGCCGAGCCTGGTGTGGAGCGACGAGTTCAACGGCGCCGCGGGTTCGACGCCCGACCCGAACAAGTGGACCGTCGAGACCGGTCCCGGGGTCAACAACGAGCTGGAGTACTACACCAACAACAAGAACGCCACGATGGACGGCAACGGCTCGCTCAACATCGAGCTGCGCAAGGAGGCCACGCCTGGCTCCGCCTGCCCGCCCGACCCGCTGACCGGCTCCACCACCTGCCAGTACACCTCGGGCCGGCTCAACACCTCGGACCACTTCAACTTCACCTACGGCCATGTCGAGGCTCGGATCAAGGTGTCGGGCACGAAGGGTCTGTGGCCGGCGTTCTGGCTGCTCGGTTCGAACTTCAAGACCGGCACACCGTGGCCCAACAGCGGTGAGATCGACATCATGGAGCACGTCGGCAAGCAGGCCGACACGGTCTACTCGACGCTCCACGCGCCCGCCTACAACGGCGGAGGCGGCTTCGGCGCCCCGTACACCGTCGCCGGAACCGACTTCGCGAGCGCGTACCACACGTACGCCGTGGACTGGGACTCCACGCATATGACCTTCACGGTCGACGGCAAGGCCTTCTTCACGGTGGAGCGGGCCACGCTGGAGCAGACGAAGGGTCCCTGGGTGTACGACCACCCGTTCTTCATCATCCTCAACAACGCGATCGGCGGCGATTTCCCGGGTCCCCCGGACGCCTCGACCACCTTCCCGCAGAAGATGCTGATCGACTACGTGCGGGTCTCGCAGTAGTCACCCGGCACCGATCGCACAGGTTCAACAGCGTCGTCAAGACGTGAACGCGCCCGCACACGACACCCCACCGTGTGCGGGCGCACCTGTCGTACGGGCCTCCTGTCGTACGGGCCTCCTGTCTTACGGCCCACCCGGCGACCGGCTACCCGGCGGCCGGCCCGGCGAGCGGCGGAGGCGGGAGCGGGCAGACCGCGAGGCCGTTCTCCAGCAGACTGCCCATCACCAGGTGGCGGTCGCGTTCGCAGACGCTGGTGATCATGCGGTACGGGGACCTGCGGCGCCGCAGGTCGTGGACGACGCGGCCGTCGGTGGTGACCGCCATGGCGCCGGTCGTGCGCCTCGGTCCCGGCGGGTGCTTTCTGACGGCACGCCAGAGCGCCCGCCTGAACGCGGGGGACGTCGAGCGGTGCAGCAGGCTGAGGTAGGCCTCGCGGGGCGCGGCGATCGCGACCCAGAACAGGCCGCCGGCCCCCCTGGAGAGGTTGTCGGGAAAGCCCGGCAGGTCGTCGATGAGCGTGTCGGAATCGCCTGCCGTGGGGCCCGTGAGCCAGTACCGGGTGAGGCGGTAGGCCCCGCTCTCCACGACGACGGCGAAGGACTCGTCGGGGGCGAGCGCCAGGCCGTTGGCGAACTGGAGTCCGTCCAGGAGGACTTCGGGCTCACCACCGGGCCGCAGCCGCACGAGCTGTCCGGTGCCGGTGCGCTCCAGGATGTCGCCGACCCACTCGTCGAGCCCGTACCGGCGGCTCGACACGGTGAAGTAGACCGTGCCGTCGGCCGCTTCGACGACATTGCTCGGGAAGCGCAGGGGGACTCCCCCGATGTGGTCCGCGAGTACGTGAACGGATCCGTCGGCTGGGTCGACCCGTAACAGCCCGCGTAGCGCGTCGCAGACGAGCAGCCCACCGTCCGCGGTGACTTCGAGGCCGAGCGGCCTGCCTCCGGTGCGCGCGACCACCTCGTAGTGGTCGAGCCGTCCCTCGTCCGAGAGGGTCAGCCGTACGATCCGGCCGTCGGCGAGTCCGGCGAGCACCCGGCCCTCCGCGTCGACCACCACGTCCTCCGGGCCCTCGGCGTCGGCCGCCACCGTGGTCAGATCGGGCAGCGGCGGGGTCACCGGCATGTCGCCTCCAGGGCCGAACGGTCGGGTGCGGTCGGACGTGCCGGGTGCGGACGTCCGCGGTGCTGGCGTTCCGGGTGCGGTCGGGATGTCCGTTCTCCTTCTGCTTGCTCCGCCCGTATGTCCGTCAACCGTCCCGTCAACCGCCGACTTGCCCCTCAGCGTGTTTCCAGTTCGGCGAAGACACTCGTGTCGAGCCCGGCCAGCAGCCCGGTCGGGTCCTCGTACACGGCTCCCGCCCCCGCCGCCTCCAGCGCCGCGTGCGGGATGCCGCCCGAGAGCATGCCCACCGCGCGTACCCCCGCCCGCGAAGCGGCCCCCATGTCCCACACGCTGTCTCCGACGAACACCGCGTTCTCCGGCGGCACATCGGCCACCGACAGCGCGTGGTGCACCGGGTCGGGTGCGGGCTTGCCCGCCGCCACGTCGTCGGCGCTCGCGACCCCGGCGATGGCGTCCTCGGCGTCGATCGCCCGGCGCAGCGCCGCCAGCTCCGATCCGCCGGCCGAGGTCGCGAGGACGATCCGCCAGCCCCGGTCGGCCAGCGACCGCAGCAGGTCGCTCGCCGACTCCAGCGCGGGCAGCCGGTCGGCGTACGTCCCGTACAGCGCGGCGTGGGCCGCGCTGATCCCCGCGTCCTTGCCGCGGTCGCGCTCGTCACCGAGCAGGTGCGCCACGAGGTCGCCGCCCGTGAGGCCGATGGCCCGGTGGATCGCGGACATCGGCACGGTGTGCCCGGCCTGGCGGAACGCCTCCCACCACGCCGTCACATGGAGGTGGTTGGTGTCGACGAGTGTCCCGTCGACGTCGAACAGCGCCGCGCGCTTCGTCATCTGTGTCCCGCTCCCCTTCCGGTTCCGGGTGCCCGGTCCAGGTCCCGCCGCCACGGCTTGCGGAGCCCTGCCGGGCGTTCCCCCTGGAGGCTACGGAGCCCCGTGGGACTCCGTACACCGGGCGGGGCCGAACGGGTGACCGGTGTACCCGGGGCGGACGCGAGGCGCGCGCGGTGGCCGTACTTGGCCTGGGGGCCCCACTGCCGGACACTGAGCCGAATGACACAGCGTGTGGATCTCTCGACCGTGATGGACCGTCTGGCCATCGACGAGGTGGTGACCGGTTACGCGGTGGCCGTGGACGACGACGACTGGGGCGGGTTCCGGGCGCTGTTCACCCGGGAAGGCCGCGCCGACTACAGCGAGGCGGGCGGCATCGAGGGGACGGCCGACGAGGTCGCCGAGTGGCTCGCCGAATCAATGCGCCACTTCCCCGTCCGGCAGCACCTGATCGTCAACCGCCGGCTGCGCATCCAGGACCTCGGCGGCTACCCGGGCGACCGCGCCGAACTGGGGGCCGACTATCTGAATCCGTCGCGCTTCGAGTCCGGTGAGGACTTCATGAGCGGTGGCAGGTACACGTTCGATCTGCTGCGTTCGGACGCCGGATGGCGGCTGGACAAGGTCGCCGTGCACGAGAAGTGGCGGCGCGGCACCGGCCCGGCCGCCTGATCGTTTCCACCCCGCCGTGGCCGCTTCGGCCCCTCCCTCCGTGGGAAGGGACCGGGCGACGGCCAGGGCGAGGAGGCGCGGTATGCGGATCCAGGTCGGCCGGGGCGGGCCGTTCGAGTGGCGCCGGTGGATCGGCGCGCGTACGGCGTCCCCCTGGTGGCGCGGCGCTGCCGCCGTGGTGGCCGGCGCGCTGCCCGCTCTCGCCTTCCCCGCGCCGTCCCTGTGGTGGTTCGGGTACGGGGCGCTGGTCCCGTGGATGCTGCTCGTACGCTCAGCCCCCACCGGCCGCAGGGCCGCGCTGGACGGCTGGCTCGGTGGTCTCGGCTTCATGGTCGCCGTCCATCACTGGCTGATCCCGAGCCTCCATGTGTTCACCGTGGTACTCGCCGGGCTGCTGGGGCTGTTGTGGGCGCCCTGGGGCTGGCTGGTGCGCGCGACGCTCGGCGGCGCGCCGTCGGCGGGGCGCG
>NZ_JTHL01000001.1:1093470-1096433 GCF_000818195.1 Streptomyces sp. 150FB
GCCCGTGGCGCCGCCGGTGTCGCGCTCGCCGTGTGCGCCGCCGTGACCGCCTGTGCGTGGGTCTGGGCGCCGCGTCCCGAGGCGTCGGGGACCGCGAGGATCGCGGTGGTCCAGGCCGGCGTGGTGACCGGCCCCGGCGCCGCCGGACGCCGTTTCGCGCGCGGCGAGGCGCTGACGCGCGAGCTGGCCGGGCGGGATCTCGACCTCGTGGTGTGGGGCGAGAGCAGTGTGGGCTTCGACCTGACGGCCCGGCGCGACCTGGCGGCCAGGATCGCCGCGCTCTCCCGTACGGTCGGCGCCGACATCCTCGTCAATGTCGACGCCCGCTCCACGGATCCGGCGGGCCGTGGCGGCATATTCAAACGCAGTGTCCTGGTCGGTCCCGGCGGCCCGACGGGCGATACGTACGACAAGATGCGGCTGGTTCCCTTCGGCGAGTACGTACCGGCACGCGCCGCGCTCGGCTGGGCGACCTCGGTGGGCAGGGCGGCGGGCGAGGACCGCGTACGGGGCACCCGGCAGCGCGTGATGTCGCTGCCGGGCGCGGGCGGCCTCCGGTTCGGACCGCTGATCTGCTTCGAGACGGCCTTCCCCGACATGAGCAGGCATCTCGTCGCCGACGGCGCGCAGGTGCTGGTGGGCCAGTCGTCGACGTCTTCGTTCCAGGGCAGTTGGGCGCCCGGCCAGCACGCCTCGCTCGCCGCGCTCCGCGCCGCCGAGACCGGCCGCCCGATGGTGCACGCGACGCTCACGGGCATCAGCGCGGTCTTCGGCCCGACGGGCGCCCGGGTCGGCGAGGTGGGGACGGCTACGGACCGCGGTGAGGCCGCGGTGTACGACGTACCGCTGGCGCGCGGCAGGACCCTGTACGTGAGGTTCGGCGACTGGGCGGTCCACGGCGCCCTCGCCGTACTCGCGCTGTTCTGCGCGGCGCGGCTGTACCGCTCGCTCAGGCGGCCTGCTCCAGCGCCGCGCGTACCACGCGCTCGCACAGCTCGTGCGTCCGCAGAGCGTCCTGCGCGTCGAGCGTCCGCCCGGCCCTGACGGCGTCGAGGAAGCCGAGGACGCACTGCTCGATGCCGCGCTGGCGGGCGACGGGCACCCAGTCGCCGCGCCGCCGCACGCTCGGCTGGCCCTTGTGGTCGATGATCGTCGCGAGGTCGTGGACGGCCCGCTTGGTGTCCTGGCCGGAGACTTCGAGGATCTCCTCGGTCGAACCGTTCATCCGGTTCATCATGCCGATGGCCGTGAAGCCGTCACCGGAGAGCTGGAGTACGACGTGCTGGAGCAGCCCGCCCCTGGTGCGGGTCCGTACGTCCACGTGCTCGACCGGGCCGGGGGCCAGGAAGCGCAGGGTGTCGGCGACATGGATGAAGTCGTCGAGGACGAAGACGCGCGGGTCCTCGGGCAGTCCGACGCGGTTCTTCTGGAGGAGGATCAGCTCGCGCGGGTGTTCCAGACACTGCGCGTACGCGGGAGCCGTACGGCGGTTGAAGCCGACCGCGAGGCTGACGCCACGCTCCTCGGCGAGACGTACCACCCGCTCCGAGTCGGCGAGTTCGTAGGCGATCGGTTTATCGACATACGTGGCGACCCCCGCCTCGATCAGCCGTGTCGCGATCTCGGCGTGCGCGGCGGTCGAGGCGTGCACGAAGGCGGCATCGAGGCCCTGCGCGAGCAGCGAGTCGAGGTCCTGGTGGCACTGTCCCGCGGGGACGCGGTAGGTCTCGGCGGTCGCCCTCAGGGTGGCGGCGGTGCGCGTCTGAAGATGGAGTTCGACGTCGGGCAGCGTGCTGAGCACCGGCAGGTACGCCTTGCGCGCTATGTCACCGAGCCCGATACAACCGACCTTCACAGTGACCTCCCGGTTCACCACGCCGGATCTCGACGTCCGGGAAGCATACGTGCGACGCCCGGTCGGGCAGGTCGCCGCCGTCCCCGGTTTAATTCCCGGCACGGATGAGCACCCGTGCGTGAGGATGGGCGCCATGACAACGCAGGAACGTACCGAACCCGCCCCCGACGCCGCCGAACGCGAGATGCTCGAAGGCTGGCTCGACTATCACCGCCGGACACTCGCCCTGAAGTGTGCCGGCCTCGACGACAGGCAGCTCAAGGAGGTCGCCCTGCCGCCCTCCGAGCTGAGCCTGCTCGGTCTTGTGCGCCATATGGCCGAGGTCGAACGCGGCTGGTTCCGCAACAGGATGGCCGACGAGAAGGCCGGTCCGATCTACTTCTCCGAGGCCGACCAGGACGGTGACTTCCACGTCGGTCCGGCGGACACCTGGGACGAGGCGTACGCGACCTGGCAGGCGGAGATCGCGCACGCCCGTGTGGTGGCGGCCCCGCTGGGCCTCGACGACCTGGGCGAGGGGCCGCCCGACCGCGCCACCGGTCGGCGCTTCAACCTCCGCTGGATCTACACCCACATGATCGAGGAGTACGCGCGGCACAACGGCCACGCCGACCTGCTGCGCGAGCAGATCGACGGAACGACCGGCGACTGAGACACAGTTACAGCACAGCCGCAGAAGGCCCGCATACGGACAGCCGGTTGACGATCGGTCCCCGACCGGTTGACCGACATCACCCGTACGGGCCAATCCACGGCCGTATCCGCCCCGAGGGCCTCTCCGCGGGCCCAGAGTTGGCGGGATGCGCCGTACGAGAACGACAGCGATGCTCCTGGCCGGGATGGCGGCCTCAGCGGTCTCCGGATGCGTGGCCGTGGGGCAGCCGGCGCCCACGCCGTCGCCGGGTCCTGAGATCAGCAGCGCCGTGCCTGAGCACGGTGCGGAGCCACAGATCGTCCAGGGGCCGGTACGTGAGGTGCTGGAGGCGGTCGTCCCCCCGCAGTCCCCGGAACCGGACCACGCCACCTCGCACTCCTCCGCCGCCCCGGCCGCTCTCCCCGGCGCGTCCGGCGGGGGCGCGGGCGGCTACGGGAGGACGGAGTCGCGGCG
>NZ_JTHL01000001.1:1096458-1099758 GCF_000818195.1 Streptomyces sp. 150FB
CGGGACCGTGGCCGTACCTCTGCCGCCCCTGTCCGGCGGCGCCATCTGCGCCCTCGGCCGGGCCTACGGGCACTGGACGGCCGACAGTCCACAGGCCGGCGTCTGCCACGCGGCCCTCGGACGCTGACGCCCCCGGGGCCCTGCGCCCCGGGTCTCACACCTCGCGCAGCCGCAGCTCCAGCCGGTCGATCGCGGCGCGCACGCCGTTGCCGTACCCGTCGTCCCCCAGCACGTCCGCAGCCGCGGCGCGCGCCTCGTCGAGGTGCAGCCGCGCCGCTTCCGGCCGGCGCAGCTTCACGTAGTCCGCCGCGAGGTTGAGATGCAGCGACGGGTAGAAGCCGCGCACCGCGGCCCCGGGACGGTCCGTGTCGGCGGCGGTCAGCGCCCGCAGGTCCCAGGCCAGTTCGTCGCCCGGGTCGTCCTGGGTGTCGGCCATGTAGTGCGCCAGCGTGCAGCGTTGAAAGGCGTTGCCCGCCTCGCCCAGCTCGGTCCAGATCTCACCGAACCGGTTGCGCGCCTCCTCGCGGTCACCGCCGTGGAGCAGCATGATCGCCTGCCCGATCCTGGTCATGAGTGCGTCTTCCGACGCCTGCTGCTGCTCCATCGCTGCCGCCTTCGCGCCCGTCCGGTCAGATCCGACGATCCAGACGCTAACCGCCGCCACCGACAATCCCCCTCAGGCTCAGCCCAGGTCGGGGATCCGCCAGTCGATGGGGGCATGTCCCTGGGCCGCCACCGCCTCGTTGATCTGTGTGAAGGGACGGGAGCCGAAGAACTTCTTCGCCGACAGCGGGGAGGGGTGGGCGCCCTTGACGACCGTGTGGCGCTCCTCGTCGATCAGCGGGAGCTTCTTCTGCGCGTAGGCGCCCCAGAGGACGAAGACGGCCGGATCGGGCCGGTCGGCGACGGAACGGATCACCGCGTCGGTGAACTGCTCCCAGCCCTTGCCCTTGTGCGAGTTGGCCTCGGCCTCCCGGACCGTCAGCACCGCGTTGAGCAGGAGCACGCCCTGCTGGGCCCACGGCATCAGATAGCCGTTGTCCGGGACCGGGTGCCCCAGCTCTTCCTTCATCTCCTTGTAGATGTTCCGCAGGGAGGGCGGGGTCTTGACGCCGGGCCGTACGGAGAAGCACAGGCCGTGGCCCTGTCCCGCGCCGTGGTACGGGTCCTGGCCGAGGACCAGGACCTTCACCTGGTCGTAAGGGGTGGCGTCGAGCGCGGCGAAGACCTCTTCACGCGGCGGGTAGACCGGACCGCGCTCCCGCTCCTCCTCGACGAACTCCGTCAGCTCCTTGAAGTAGGGCTTCTGCAGTTCGTCGCCGAGAACGCCGCGCCAGGACTCGGGCAGCATGTCGGTGTCCGTCACGTCAACAACCTCCGGAAAGTGATCACTTGTAAGACCACTGAACCTACCGGGGGTCACTGACAATCGCCCCGCCACCCCGGTGACCAGGGCGGACGGGGCGTTCTCGGCCCACCGGCCGCAAAACCCGCGGCACGACGCGACGGGCACGGGCCGACTGTCCGGCTGTCCGGCCTGTCAGCCCACGCCCGCGTTGAGGAAGATGCCGCCGTCGATGACGAGCGTCTGCCCGGTGATCCAGGCCGACTGGTCGGAGGTGAGGAAGGCGGCGGCGCCGCCGATGTCCTCCGGCACCCCGAGCCGCGCCAGCGGGTACGCGGCAGCCGCCTCCGCCTCCCTGCCCTCGTACAGGGCCTCGGCGAACTTGGTCTTGACCACGGCGGGTGCGATGGCGTTGACCCGTACGCCCGGCGCGAACTCGTGGGCGAGTTGGAGCGTCAGGTTGACCATGGCCGCCTTGCTCATCCCGTACGCCCCGATGAACGGGGAGGCCGAGATCCCGGCGAGCGAGGCGACGTTCACGATCGCGCCGCCGTTCTCCTTCTGCCAGGCCTTCCAGGTCCGCTGCGCGAAGCCGAGCGCCGAGATGACGTTGTTCTCGAACACCTTGCGGGCCACGTTCAGGTCGAGGTCGGCGATGGGGCCGAAGACCGGGTTCGTACCGGCGTTGTTCACCAGGAAGTCGATCCGGCCGAACTCCTCCATGACGCGGTCGACTGCGACCGCCTGATGCGCCTCGTCGTGCGCCTTGCCGGGTACGCCTATCACCCGGTCGGAACCGAGCCGCTCGACGGCCGCCTTGAGCGCGTCCTCGTTACGTCCGGTGATGCACACCCGGTCGCCACGGGCGACGAGCGCCTCGGCGACGCCGTATCCGATGCCCCGGCTCGCACCGGTGATCAGCGCGACCTTCCCGCTCTCCGGTGCCGGTGCCCCGCCCGGTGTCAGCGTCTGCGTCTGCTGCGTCTGCTGCGTCTGCTCAGTCATGTCGCTGCTCCCCGGATTCAGTTGAGCGGTCCGCCGGCCACGTACATGACCTGCCCCGAGACAAAGCCCGCCTCGTCGCCCGCGAAGAAGGCGATGGCGTTGGCGACGTCCTCGGGCCTGCCGACGCGCTGGACCGGGATCTGGGCCGCCCCCGCGGCCTGGAACTCCTCGAAGTCCATGCCGATCCTGGCCGCCGTCTGCGCGGTCATGTCCGTGACGATGAAGCCGGGGGCGACCGCGTTGGCGGTGATGCCGAACTTGCCGAGTTCCTTGGCGAGGGTCTTGGTGAAGCCCTGGAGCCCCGCCTTGACGGCGGCGTAGTTGGCCTGACCGCGGTTGCCCAGGGCGGAGCTGGAGGAGAGGCTGACGATCCGGCCGAACTTCGCGTCGACCATGTGCTTCTGGACAGCCTTGGCCATCAGGAACGCGCCCTTGAGGTGCACGTTCATCACGGTGTCCCAGTCGGACTCGCTCATCTTGAAGAGGAGGTTGTCGCGGAGCACCCCGGCGTTGTTGACGAGGATCGTCGGTGCGCCGAGTTCGTCGGTGACCCGTGCGACAGCGGCCTCCACCTGCTTGCTGTCGGAGACGTCACAGCCGACGGCGAGCGCGGTGCCACCGGCCGCCGTGATCTTCTCCACGGTGTCCGCGCAGGCCGCCTCGTCGAGGTCGAGTACGGCGACGGCGCGCCCCTCGGCGGCCAGTCGGACGGCGGTCGCCGCGCCGATTCCCCGGGCCGCCCCGGTCACGATGGCGACACGCTGCTCGGTGGTGGACATCCCTGAATCTCCTCGCCCTAGGGTTCCGCGGCTCCCCAGTCACTGAGCAACCGCTTAGTAGGTACAGCAGACAGACGCTAGAAGCCCTGACACGCGGTGTCAACGGGCGACGGTCCCCGGGCCGCGATCGGGGGCCGATCTCACACCCGGCGGCCCGGCGGCCCGCCGCTC
>NZ_JTHL01000001.1:1099783-1130292 GCF_000818195.1 Streptomyces sp. 150FB
CAGCCGCTCCGCCTCGGCCTCGGGGTCGGCCGTCAGGCCCGTATGCACCGGACCCGGCTGTACGACGGTCGAGCGCGGCGCGATCAGCCAGCGGAAGCGCCGCCCCGGATCGTCGCCCGCCGCCTGTCCCGCCGCCTCGCCGCCCGCACAGACCCCGGCGACGCCGCGCAGCGCCGCCCGTACCCCCACGAGGTCGGCGGCCGGGTCGAGGGCGAGCAGCTTGGTCTCGTCGAGATGGATCCTGGCGGTGACATAGGACCGGGCGCGGCAGTACACCAGCACGCCCGCGTTGAAACACTCGCCGCGCTCCATGCGCGGCACCACGCGCAGCAGCGCGTACTCGTACACGTCCCGCTGGTTCACTGGCCGCCGTCCTTGTCCGTCTTCGTGCTGTGCGGCCGGGGGGCCAGGCGGCCGGTGAGCCAGCCGGGCGCCTGGGAGGGCTTGGGATGCTCGGGCGCGTCGAGCGTGATGCGCGTATGGATGGTGGTGGCGCGCGCGAGCAGCGGCTCCACGTACGCGCGGCGCAGCGCGTCGGGTGTCGCGAAGCCCGGCTCGTCGACCAGCCACTCGTCGGGCACGAAGGACGCGACCTCGGTCAGCAGCTCCTCGGTGACCAGCGGCGCCAACTCGGCCGCCGCAGCGTCGATGTCGGGCGCGAACGGCGCGAGGGCGTGGTCCGAGGCGTTGTACGGTTTGGCCGCCGAGGCCGCCGCCGTGGGCCAGTTGTGGTGCCAGATCATGGTGGCGCCGTGGTCGATCAGCCACAGATCTCCGTGCCAGACCAGCAGGTTGGGGTTGCGCCACGACCGGTCGACGTTGTTGATGAGCGCGTCGAACCAGACGACCTGTCCTGCCTCCTCCGCCCCGACCTGGTAGGACGCCGCGTCGAAGCCGAGCGAGCCCGGCAGGTAGTCCATACCGAGGTTGAGCCCGCCGCTCGCCTTCAGCAGCTCCTGCACCTCCTGGTCCGGCTCCGAGAGTCCGATCACCGGATCGAGCTGCATCGTCACCAGCTCAGGAACGCGCAGCCCGAGCCGGCGGCCCAGTTCACCGCAAATGACCTCGGCGACAAGGGTCTTGCGGCCCTGCCCCGCGCCGGTGAATTTCATGACGTACGTACCGAGGTCGTCCGCCTCGACGATCCCGGGCAGTGATCCACCCTCCCGCAGGGGTGTCACATAGCGGGTCGCGGTGACTTCTGTGAGCATTTCCCCAGGCTATACGGTCCAGTCACCTTGGGATCAACGGACCACCCCAGGAGGTCCGCCAACCGTGAAATCACCAAGATCACCTCTGGGGAGTATCTGGGGAGTTTCGGCTGCCGCAGGCCGGGGTCGCCGGTCGGGTCCGTACTCGCCACCGTCAGCAGCAGCCGTGCTCCGGCGGGCAGACCGTCCAGCCGGGCCTGGTAACCGCGGTCGATCCAGGTCGGCACCGATGATGTGTCCGGTGGGGCGAAGCCACCGGCCGCCGGTAGTTCGAGCAGTGCCAGGGGGTTGCCGCGCGCCTCCGCCATGAGCCGCTGACGCACCCGGTCGTCGAGCGTCGCGTGGCTCCGTGCCGCCAGCAGCGTCCGTGCGTCGGCGTCGCTCAGCCCGCCGACCGACAAGCCGGGCAGTTCGTCCAGTTCGCGCCGCGCGTGACCGGGCCGAACGGCGAACACCATGGCGACAGGCTCGCAGGCGAGGCGCCGGGCGAGAAAGGCCAGCACCTTCGCCGACGCGGTGTCCAGCCAGTGGGCGTCGTCGATCAGGCACAGCAGCGCCTGCTCATGGGCGGCGCGGGACAGCAGTTCCAGGACCGCCACACCGACCCGGAACACGTCCGGCACATCGGTCACCAGCCCGAACGCGTTCCGCAGGACCTCGCGGTGCTGGAGGGGCAGGTAGGCGAGATACGACAGTATCGGCAGGCAGAACTGGTGCAGGGCGGCGAACGGTAACTCCTTTTCGTACTGCGACCCGGAAGCGCGCACGGCCCGCATCCCGGCAGCCGTCCGCCGGGTGTGGTCCAGCAGGGCGCTCTTGCCCATGCCCGCCTCACCCCGGAGAACCAGCCCCCCTCCACGACCCGCACGCGCGTCGGCGGCCACCTCGGTGAGACGTGCGATCTCCCCCTGCCTGCCGGTGAGTTGACCCGGAGGCCGAACCGATGTCATGCCGCACACCGTAGGCCGGGCGTGTTACGCGAACAAAAGATGTGACTGGTTACTCCTTGGGCAGTGTGCGGCGGGAGAGGGCAGCTTACTCAGCGCCTCTTCCGCGACAGAGGCGAACGCGACGCGGTAGCTCACACGGCGGCCGCCCCGACCCCGACGGCCTGCTGCTCGGCGCGCAGGAGGACGTCGACGCGGTCGATCGCTGCACCCGGGATGCCTTTCGGCGCCCACTTCCGGATCAGCCGGCCATCTCCCGGTAGGACTCCATCCGGTCCGCGGACAACGAGGGCCTGGTCATAGACGCGGAGACGGGTCGCTCAAAGCGCGCCGGACGGAGGGGCAGCGGCCGTCTGCGAAGCGGCTGGAAAGTCAAGGCTGAAGATCGTGGGCCGCAATCGGAGCATCGTCATCGACACCGTCGGCCTGCCCTGACCGTACTGGTCACCGCTGCGAGTGTGCAGGACTCGATCGCCGGCCAGACCCTGATCAAACGGGTCGCCGCCGACCATCCCAACGTCCGCAAGGCCTGGGTCGACGGCGGCTACCGCCAGCACCTCGTCGAGCATGCCGCCACCCTCGGCATCGACATGCACATCGTCCGCCGCGACCCCGCCACCAGAGGGTTTGCTCTCTTGCCCCGCCGCTGGACCGTCGAGAGAACGTTGGGCCGGCTCATGAAC
Organism: Streptomyces sp. 150FB; assembly: GCF_000818195.1. GTDB lineage: Bacteria > Actinomycetota > Actinomycetes > Streptomycetales > Streptomycetaceae > Streptomyces. The sequence goes on from NZ_JTHL01000001.1 coordinate 1,102,625, forward strand.
CGCCGCCGCCTGACCCGCGACTACGAAGCCCACTCGCACCGCTCCGAAGCCATGATCCACCTCGCAATGATCAACCTCATGACCCGCAGACTCACCGCCGGATCCACTCCAACATGGCGCGGTGCATGAATCGCACCAGATGAGGCAATTCTAGATGAATCGCCCTCTCGCGCATTTCCGAACCAGATCATTGCGGCCGGGTCACGCGATGAAGTTCAACGGTGGTGGCCGCTGAGGCGTCCGGGTGGATGGTGAAGACGCGGTCCAGGCCGACGACGCGCAGGATTCGGGCAGTGTTGTCGGGGACCGCGGCCAGAGCTATGTCGCTGCTTCGTTCGATGGCCAGGTTCCGGGCTGCCAGCAAACTGGTGATGCCGCTGGAGTCGCAGAAGTTCAGGCCGGCCAGATCCAGGACCAGCAGTTGCCCTGCAGCCAGGGTGAGGTTGTCCACGGCGCGGCGGAGTTCAGATGCCGTCGCATGGTCGAGGTCACCGGTGATCTCCAATACGGGACCGGTGGCCGCGTCGCGGGAGGTGATTGCCAACTGGGTCATCTCAGGTTTCACTCGCGGGGGTGGGTACAGAGACCGGAAGCGGGGCCGGTACGCCGAGGGCGAGCAGCGCGGTGTCGTCGCCGAAGCCGGCGATGAGATCGGTAAGGGCGGTGATCAGGGCCTGTGGGCCCGCCGGCCGTTGGGTGGCGGTGAAGGCGCGCAGGGCGTCCTCGCCGTACAGCTCGCGCTCGGGCCCGGTGCGGGCCTCGGTGAGGCCGTCGGTGTGGAGGAGCAGGGTGTCGCCCGGGAACAGTTGGGCGCGGGCGGCGGTGCCGTCTGCGCGCTGGATCAGCGCCGAGGGGTGGCCGCCGGAGGCCAGGTGCACGCCGACTTGGCCGCTGCCGGGTTCCAGGATGCCGAAAATGGCGGTGCAGTAGCGGGTGTCGCTGCTTGTGTACCGCTCGTGCAGGACCGTGTTCAAGGAGTGAGTGGCATCTGGCCCTTCACGGAGACCGGGACGGACAGGGACGCATTTGTCCGGGAGTCGGAGAACGCCTCTGGCCCATGAACGGTTGACGACCCCCCAGTGCCAGCCGCCCTGTACTCCTTGGGCAGTGGCCTCGGGGGACACACTCAGGCCTTGCTGCAGTCGAGGACTCCGGCTACCCGTCGGCGCCGCGGTCGTCGATGGCTCCGGCGGAGGTGGGCGGTCGAGGCTGGGGCACTCATGGCCCCGATCGCCGGCGGGCAATGTCCCCCCTGAGTGCTGCGGTATTCCAACAACCGCAGCAGCGTCGCTGCTGCCTTGGCCGGCTGGCTCAGCCCCCGCTCGCGCAACTCACTGGCGTCCACTCCGGGCTCCAATGCCGCACGTCAGTCAATTGACCGGCCGACCACCTCGTGGAGATGCATGGCCTGACTGGCCAACAGATCCGTGGCCAGGGCGCCGCAGGGCGTGGGCGACATCAACCCCGGCCCTGCACGCCGGCGACGAGGCGTAGCCGCGCCGACACGTGGCTATCCACCGTCGCGCCGTCGTTGCCGCGGCCACCGCGACGATCACCGCCCTGACCACGAGACGCAATAGCCGCCGGCCCGTCGTCCTCGGCCTCCAGCAGCTCGCACGGTGGGAAACACGGCCTGAGCCCTGCCGGCCTCGGGCGATGCCGGGCAGCAGGTCTCGGAGTCCGAGAAGGACGTCGTAGGCATCACCCAGCAGATCGGTGCCTCGTCGCCAGCTCAAGGCGACTGCCGCGCTCGTCGGCGTAGACGCGTACGGACCCGACAACCGCGCACGTGGCGCCGCGCCGCCCGCCGACAGCCCGGGGCTGACGGCGAGCATCGCCACGATGACGGGGAGGCCGTCCGCGACGGTAGGCAGCGTCTCCCGGCGCCCGGGTTTCGTCGACGGCGTCGGGAAGACTGACGCCCCCGGTTGTTCGCGCCCTACGCGCGGGCGAGGGTACCCGCGGTCAGGGTGGCCACGGTCTCCGTGAGCGCGGTGGCGAAGTCCATATGCAGGCCGGCGAGTTCCGGATCGGCATCGTAGGCGTCGAGCATCGCTCGCGAGGGACGCGCATGGGTCCACACCGCCCCGATCGTCATAATCACGGATGCGATCAAATGACGTGCCCGGTCCCCCAGTTCAGGCAGATACGCGCAGGTGACCATGACCATCTTGTCCACGTTGGCGACCGCTGCCCTTTTGTAACGGGCCGCGACCTGTGGGGAGATGTTGTGTTCCAGTACGCCTGCCTGTGCGCTGAGGAGGTCACACAGCACCCGGCGTTCGAGCAGAGAGAAGGTCAGGGCGGCGGCGAACTGCTCACATCGTTCTCCAGCAGCCATCCTGGGGTTCACCCGTGCGGCCAGCACCGCGGGCAGGTCGGCTGTCCACTGCTTCCAGGCGCGGTCCAATAGTTCGAGCAAGATCGCCTCACGTGACTCGAAGTAACGGAGCACGTTGGATTTGGCGAGCCCTACGCGGCGGCTCAGCTCGTTCAGGCTGACCGCGCCGACCGGCATCTCGTCGAGCATCGCAGCGGCGACGTCCAAGATCCTTCCGCGCCGAATCTCCCTCTGCTCCTCACTGCGCGCGCGCTGGAACGTAGGCATGCCCCCACCCTACAGATCTCGATTTCTTTGACATCAGACCGGCGGTACCTTAGGTTGAGGCGACTTAACGAACTGGCGGTCTGTAATGTGCGGAGCCAGCTCCTGCCCCCACATGGCGCCGCCGGGCCCGTCCGTGTGCGAGAAAGACGAGGCTGAAGTGTCGAAGATCTGGTTTGTCACCGGTAGTTCCCGCGGTCTGGGCCGCGCCGTCGTCACGGCCGCGCTGGAGGCGGGTGACCGGGTGGTCGCCACGGCCCGGGATACTGCCTCGCTCGATGACCTCGTCGCCCGGTACGGCGAACGCGTCCACCCACTCGTCCTGGATGTCACGGACATGGGACAGGTCATGCAGGCGGTCCGGGATGGCTGGAAGGTCTTCGGCCGCTTGGACGTGGTCGTCAACAACGCCGGCTATGCCGATCTGGCTTCCGTCGAGGACATCACAGCCGATGATTTCCGCGCGCAGATCGACACCAACTTCTACGACGTTGTCCACGTGAGCAAGGCAGCGCTGCCAATCCTGCGCAAGCAGGGCTCGGGACACATTTTCCAGGTCTCCTCGCTCGGCGGACGGATCGGGTCGGCGGGTCTCGCCGCCTACCAGAGCGCCAAGTGGGCGGTGGGTGGCTTCTCCACCGTTCTCGCCCAGGAGGTGGCACCCTTCGGCATCAAGGTCACCGTTCTCGAACCAGGTGCCATGCGCACCGACTGGGCGGGCTCCTCCATGACCGTCCCGGCGGTCAGCGAGCCTTACCAGCTCACCGTGGGCGCCTTCGCCGACATGATCCGAAACGCTGATCCCGAGGCCGCGAAGGCACACTCGGCCGACCCGGCTCGGGTGGCTCGCGCCATCGTGGACCTCGCCGGCGACCAGGACGCTCCGCTGCGCCTTCTGCTGGGCCGCGACGCGGTCCAGTACGCCTCGGCCGCTGCCGAGCAGTTGGCCGCGTCCGACGAGAAGTGGCGCCCGCTGGCAGGGTCCGTCTGGGAGTGAATCCCCGCATCGGCCCCAGTTCCTGAACCGAGTCCCGCCGGACGGGTGGCTTCGCTCAACCCGTCGAACGGCGGGACCCGTGGGCATGGCCCGCCGGACTCCGTGGACCACTTGCTTTCCGACGGCCCTTGAATCGCACTGTTCCCTTGAAGGGAAATCTCCGCATGGGCTCCTACGTGCCTAATCCACATCTGGCAGAACTGCTGTCAGCGAACGCGCAATTGGCTCATTCCATGCGTTACCCCGATATCGGTACCCCCGCAGGGCTCGCCGAGATCCGCGCCACGGACTATTCGGCGCAACGGCCCCGCACACAGCCCGTGGAGGACCGGATCATTCCGGGCCCTGCCGGTGACCTGCGGCTGCACATCATCCGCCCGGACGGTCCCCTCAAAGCGGTCATGCTCTCCGTCCATGGCGGAGGGTGGTGCATCGGCGCCCCCGAGGACGACGACGGCATCAACGACCACTACGCGCGCCACCTGGGCATCGTCACTGTCGCCGTCGGCTATCGGCTGGCACCCGAGCATCCCTACCCAGCTGCCGTCGAGGACTGCGTAGCGGCCGCCCGTTGGCTCGGCCAATACGCTGAGCGCGAGTTCGGCACGGGGAGGCTACTTCTTCATGGAGCCTCCGCCGGATCGCACCTCGCCACCCAGACTCTGTTGCACCTGCGCGACAACGACCCGGGAATACACGCCCGCATCGCCGCGGCCAGTCTGGTCTACGGCATCTACGACATCAGCGGAACCCCCAGTCAGCGCTACGCCACTCCACACACGCTCGTCCTGCCCAGCCAATGGCTCCAGGCTTTCACGGCCCACACCTTCCCCGGCCGCACCGAGAACGCTCTGCGCCACCCCTCGATCTCCCCCCTCTACGCCGACCTGAAGGGGCTGCCGCCCGCGCTGTTCACTGTCGGCGACCTGGATCCTCTCCTGGACGACAGCCTCTTCTTGGCAGCCCGCTGGCGTGCCGCCGGCAACCGCGCGGACACCGAGGTCTGGCAGCACGCCCCGCACGGTTTCAACAACCTCGCCCCCAAGACCGGAGCGGCCGTCCTCGACCGCATAACCGCTTGGCTCTCGGACCAACTCGCCGCCGACTGAGGAGAACGGAACGGCCCTGCCCGCAACCATCCTGACACCTCGCCAAGCCGGCCCGGGAGAGCGGAACATCGACGTCCCATGCTCGGTGAGGGCCTGGACGAGTGCGCGCTTCGCTGAAGCAGCGGTACGGCTACCAAGGGTTGGCCACGGGCGGGGCTTGAGCAAGATCCTGGGGACCTGGTGGCGCCATCGCCCCGATGTATCGGCCCAACAACCCTTACTTGTTTCCAGACTTGACAGACTATTTTCTCGTGTCAAGATTAGACCGATCAATCTAGAATCACTTCGCCAGTGCGCTCCTACGGGTCCTCGCCGCCGAACTCGATCAGCGGTTCCCGCTCCCCCGGAAGGCCTCTCTATGACCTCCACGACGGTGAAACCGGCGACATCACAACGGGCCGTGCTCAGGAGCGGCGCACGGGAGAAGTCGTGGCTCGGTGCGAACCCCGTCACGGCTCCAGCGCCGGCGAAGTTCACCGAAGTACAGATAGGGAACGGATCATGTCTTTGAACGGGAAAGCAGCCCTGGTGACGGGGGCCGGTCGTGGTATCGGGCGGGAGATCGCGCTCGCGCTCGCGGGCATGGGTGTCGCCTCGGCCCTTGTGGCGAGGTCCGCACATGAGCTGTCCGAGACGGCCGACATGGTGGAAGGCCGGGGTGGCAAAGCGCTCTCCCTGGTGGCGGATCTCGCCGATTCGGCTTCTCTCTCCAAGGCGATGGACCGAGCGGTCTCAGAGCTGGGCCCGATCGGGATTCTTGTCAACAACGCCGCGACCGTCGAGCCTCTTGGCCCCAGCGCCGGGATGGATCCGGCCACGTGGGCCTCCTCTCTCGGGATCAACGTGATCGCTCCTGCCTCGCTGGCCTTCGCCCTCCTGCCCGGGATGGTCGAGGCCGGCTGGGGAAGGATCATCAACGTGTCGAGCGGCGTGGTGGCCCGCCCCGGAGCGATGATCGGTGGCAATGCCTACACCATGACGAAAGCCGCTCTCGAAGCGCACACCCTCAACCTGGCCGCCGAACTCGACGGCACAGGAGTCACTGCGAACGTCTACCGTCCCGGCTCCGTGGACACAGCAATGCAGGCCTTCATCCGCACCGAGGGCAAAGGGCGCGTGAGCGAAGCGACCCACGCCCACTTCATGCGGAACCATGAGCACAAGACGCTGCTCACGCCTGAACAGTCGGCCCTGGCGCTGATCGCCCGACTTGCCTCCGATGCCTCCGGCGAAATCTGGGATGCCCCGGATCCCCACTGAGATGGGCACCCCGTCCACACTGAGCAAGCACAGAGTAAGTAAGGGCAATCCGTGGAACCACACGCCGAAGACGCACCCGTCCACCAGGTGTTCCGGGGGCTCGGAACCCCTCATCACTACGCCTACGTGGTTCACAACCTGGAGCAGGCGGTGGCCGACTGGCACGCCCTCACCGGTATCGGACCCTTCCTCGTCGTCCCGCACGTGCGATTCGAGGAGCTGACCGTCTGCGGCGCGCCGAGCACGCTCGACCACACGGCAGCCTTCGCCGCCCTCGGCGCCGGATTCGTCGAACTTCAGGTCGTCCATGAGATCAGCCCCCACGCTCGCGAGGCGTACGGAGTGAGCGGGGGTCCGGCCGCCCTGCACCACATGTCTTTTGTCGTCGACGACCTCGACACCACGTCGGCCGAGCTCGCCGCCAGGGGCGCGCCACGCACCGTCAGTGCCCGTGGGAGCGGACTTGAGGCAGTGATGCACGACACGGGGCGACTCAACGGTGCCCGAGTCGAGATCCACCGGAGGACAGCCTTTCTTGAGGAGTTCTTCGCCCAGGTACGGGCTGCGCGCGACACCTGGGACGGACGAGAACCGATGCGGCACTTCGGCTGACCACACGTACGGGGCAGTGACCGGCCCTGGACGCGGGCCGCGTGTGGCCGTCATCAAAGGAGGAAACTGTGGGATCGATGGTCGGGAAGGTCGTCCTCGTCACGGGTGCTGCCCGTGGGCTGGGCCGCGCATTCGCCGAACGGTTCGCCTTGGAGGGAGCCGATGTCCTGGCGATCGACACCGCGGAGCGGGTCGCGTCGGCCCCCTACGGGCTCCCGGGGGCGGACGATCTCGATGAGACCGCTCGCCGGGTACGGGCCTCGGGCCGGCACGCGGTCGTCGAGCGCGCGGACGTACGCGATCTCGAAGGGCTCACACGCGCTGTGGACCGCGGAGTCGAGCGACTGGGACGTCTGGACGTAGTGCTGCCAAACGCCGGAATCTTCAGCTTCGGGACCATGGCGGAACTGACGGAGTCCCAGTTCACCGAGATGATCGACATCGGCCTCACCGGGGTGTGGCGAACGATTCGGGCCGCCATCCCGCATCTCCGTGCCGGAGGCCGGGGAGGCTCCGTGATTCTCACGAACTCGACAGCGGGCCTGGAGGGAGCACCAAACGCCGGCCACTACGCCGCCGCGAAACACGGAACGGTCGGACTCATGCGCACACTGGCCCTGGAACTGGCCGACGACCGCATCCGCGTGAACAGCGTTCATCCGACCGCTGTGGACACGGACATGATCCACAACAGCACGGCGTACGCCATGTTCGCGCCGGACCTACCGCCCGAGGAGCGCACCCGGGAGGCGTTGGCCGCCCGCTTCCGATCCAGGAACGCCCTGCCGGTCCCATGGCTTTCCGCATCCGACGTCGCCGACGCCGTCGTATGGCTGGCCTCCGACCAGGCGCGCTACATCACGGGAGTGACATTGCCCGTCGACGCGGGGCAGACCGCCAAATAAGCTCCGCCGGCGTCGTGTCGACCGGATCCGGCCCGGCGCCGTCATCCGCGTCCGTTCGAAACTCGATCGCCCCGGCGTCAAAGAGGCAACCGTGAGAGGCCTTCCGGCGATCCACGGTCCCGGACCGTATCAAAGAGATCGAACCGACAACAGAGCAACAACACGGAGAGAGCGCACATGCGAATAGGTCTGGCACTGCCCACCTACGGCTCGGAGGCACGGGCCGAAGCCATTGTCAGTATCAGCCGGTCCGCAGAGGACATGGGGTACGACTCACTGTGGACAGGGGACCGTCTCCTTGCTCCCGTCTCTCCGACTCGGCGCTATCCAGGTCCCGGCGGAGTGCTGCCGCCGGACCACGCGTGCCACCTGGATCCGCTCACGGCCCTTGTCTTCAGTGCCGCCCACACCAGCCGTGTTCGCCTGGGAACGAGCACTCTCAACGGTCTTTGGCAGTCGCCCGTGATGCTGGCTCGGACTCTGACCACCCTCGATGTCCTCAGCGGCGGACGCCTCGACGTCGGCCTGGGTCTCGGCTGGATGCCCGAGGAATACACCGCGGCGAACGTGCCCTGGGACAACAGGGGCGCACGGCTCGACGAAACGCTGGATGTACTGGAGAAGTACTGGACACATGACCGTTTGGTACACGAGGGACCTCTGTTCAGTGTCCCGGAGGCCCTCGTCGGCCTGAAATCGACCCAAAGCCCCCGGCCCCCCATACTGCTCGCCGCCCTCGGGCCCACGGGACTGCGCAGGGTAGCCAGGAGGGCTGACGGCTGGCTTGCCGGGAGCATGCCGGTGCCTCGGCTCATGGGAGTGTGGGCCGAAACCCTCAAAGCCGCCGAGGCGGCGGAGCGCGATTCCTCCGCGCTGCGTATAGCACTGCGAGTGAATCCCGAATTCACTGATGCGAAGGTCGCGCCGGAACGCGTCCCCATCTGTGGATCCTTCACCCAGTACGTCGACTATGCGCGGGCTGCGGCTGAGGCGGGCGTACACGAACTCTTCATTGACTTCGGGCACACTCCGACCAGCCTGAATGAGCGAGTCGATCTGGCCGGCAGATTCATCGAGGGCGTGATGGCGGGCTGAGGTCCCGTATGTGACCAGCGCTGCCGCAAGGGACCCTAGCTCGGTTCCGCGTTCGCGGGGTAGCCCGAGAGCGCCGCCTTGTACGCCTGGGTCGGTCCGTCGACGAGCGCCTCCACCTCCCCGTGCTCCGCCGCGTCCAGGGCGGCATGGACGTACAGCTTCGCGTCGATCTTGTCCGGCCACTCGACACCCGCCGTCATGTCCGTGTCGGCCAGGCCGGAGTGGACGCCGACCACCAGCGTGCCCTGGGCGCGGAGCTCGTCCCGGGTGGAGTTCGTCAGCGACCACAGGGCCGCCTTGGACGCGCCGTAGGACCCCCAGGGGGCGTAACTCACGAAGGACAGGACGGAGAGGGCGTTGATCAGGACGCCTCCGCCGTTCCGGCCGAGCACGGGTGCGAAGGCGCGGGTCACGGCGAGGGTGCCGAAATAGTTGGTGTCCATCTCCGCGTGCGCGTCGGCCGTCGACTCCGAGCCGATCAACGGGGCCTGCCGGAAGATACCGGCGTTGTTCACAAGAAGGGTCACGTCACCACAAGCCGCAGCAGCGGCACGGACCTGCTCGGGGTCGGTGATGTCGAGCCGGACGGGCACCACTCCTGGGTCGGTGACGGTACGCGGATCGCGGGCCGCCGCGTACACCTTGGCGGCTCCTCGGGCGAGCAGCTCCTGGGCGAAGAGCCTGCCGAAGCCCCGGTTGGCGCCGGTGACCAGGGCGACGGCTCCCTGGACCGGCGAGGATGCGTTCTGTGCGATCTGTGCGGTCTTGGCGTTCATGACACCCAGGCTGTTGGCATCAGGTGCTCACCCGACAGGCCACGTCCTGTCCATTCGCCGGCCCGGCGCGTTGATCGTCCCGACCTTACGATGACTTGTATGAGCGGCGAGGAAGATCCGTCCCGCCGGGGTCTCGGTGGGCGGTTGCGGACAGCCCGGCAGAGGGGATTTGTGGGCCGGGCGGACGAGCGGGCACTGTTCCGGTCGGCACTGGACGGCGGCCCGGACGCCTGTGTCGTGCTGTTCCTGCACGGGCCTGGCGGGATCGGCAAATCGGCCCTGTTGCGGCGTCTCGCCGACGACGCGCTGGCGGCCGGACGGCCGGTGGTACGTGTGGACGGACGCACCGTGGGCCCGTCAGCGGACCGGTTCGCCGACGAGGCGCGAACGGCGACCACCACCTCCGGGGCGGTGCTGTTCATCGACGCTTTCGAGCGGTCCGAGGACATCGAGGACTGGCTGCGCGAGGATTTCCTTCCCCGCCTGCCCGCCGACGCGCTCGTGGTCGTGGGCGGCCGCAATCCGCCCGGTACGGCCTGGCGGACCGACCTGGACTGGGCGGACTCGCTGCGCGTCGTGGCGCTCCGCAACCTCCCCCCGGCGGACGCCGAGGCGCTCCTCGACGCCCGCGGTGTACCGGCCGGGAGCCGGGACCCGCTGCTCGACTTCGCCGGCGGCCATCCGCTGGCCCTGAGCCTGGCCGCCGAGGTCACGGTCCAGGACGCGGGAGGCACGAGCGGATGGACCCCGGACAGGAACGTGGTCGGGACGCTCCTGTCGCAACTGGTCGGCGCGGTGCCGTCGGCCGCCCACCGGCACGCCCTGGAGGTCTGCGCGCACGCGTACACGACGACGGAGGAACTGTTGCGCGCCGTCCTCCCCCGCGACGCCGGCCCGCTCTTCGACTGGCTGCGCACGCTGCCGTACATCGAGGCGGACGCCCGCGGGCTCTTCCCGCACGACGTCGTCAGGGACACCCTGGACACCGATCTGCGCTGGCGCGATCCGCAGGGGTACGAGGCGATGCACCGCCGTATCCGCGCGTACCTTCTGGACCGGGCGCGCGGCAGCTCGGGGCCGGACGCCCTGCACACGATGGGCGCCCTCAGCTATTTGCACCGGCACGGCGGTGTCATGCCGGACTTCGTCACCTGGCGCGGGGAGCGCGACGCGCGGGAGGACGCCGCGCGGCCGACCGACAAGGCCGCCGTCCTGGCCATGGCACGTACGACCGAGGGAGAGGAATCCGCGCGGCTGGCGGACTTCTGGTTCGACCGCCGCCCCGGCGACTTCCGGATCCACCGTCATCCGGTCACCGAGGAGCCGCTCGGCTTCATGGCCTGGCTGCGCCTGACCTCGCCCGACGACGGGTCCACACACGACCCCGTGGTGGCAACGGCCTGGCGCCACACCCGGGCGGCCGGTCCCCTGCGGCCGGGCGAGGAGATCGCCCTGGCCCGGTTCATGGTGAACCCCGCTTCCTATCAGCGCCCCTCCGCGGTCACCGACCTGATCCAGATGCGGATCCTGTCCGAGTGGCTGCGGGCGGAACACCCGGCCTGGTCGTATCTCGTGGTGGCGGACCCCGGGTTCTGGGCCCCGCAGATGGACTACCTCGACCAGCACCCGGTGCAAGACCCGGTGACCGTCGGGAACCGGACGTACACGCTGTACGCGCACGACTGGCGCGCCGTGCCGCCCGCGCCCTGGCTCGACCGCCACATCGAACAGGAACTCTTCGGCCCCCGCGCCACCACTCCCGCGCCGACTCCCCAGCTCGCCGTCCTGTCCCGCCCCGAGTTCGACACCGCCGTCGACGGCGCCCTGCGCGCATGGCACCGACCCGAGGCGCTGCGGACCAACCCGCTCGTCCGCAGCAGGCTGGCCACCGACCAGGACGAGGGCGACCCGGTGGCCGCGCTCCGGGACGTCCTCGCCGACGCGGTGGACGGGCTGGCGGCGGATCCCCGTACGGAGCATCTGCGCCGGGTCCTCACCACGGCCTACCTCCGGGGCGTACGTACCCAGGAGGCGGCGGCGGAGCGTCTCGGTCTCCCCTTCAGCACCTACCGCCGCCACCTCGCGCGGGGCACCGGACTGGTCCGCGACCGGCTCTGGGAGCGGGAGCTGCACGGGGTAGCGCTGGAACAGTGACCGGACCGCGCGTCCCGCGCCAAGACGACCCGCCTCGCCGCCGTCTCGAACGCGAGCTGCTGCTCTTCGCCGTCTTCCCCGCCCACGCGGGGGTGTTCCGCCGTTCGAGCACACCGCCGACGGAGGACGGCGGTCTTCCCCGCCAGCAGTGTCGTACCGTCAATCCTGGAGTTCTTTATGACCTCTGCATAATTTCCCGAGCCACCGTTTTACGGGTCGTTGTACGTTGACATGGTCCCGGGAGACATTCCAGTCTCGTGAGGATCTTTCTAGTCTGCCGTGGGCGAACCTATATCGCGTCCCGGCACACAGCCACGAGCACTCACTCAACCTGGGGTCTGACCGAGATACGCGCCAAAGGGGCAATGAGTTGATCTTGAAGCCCTGACGGCTTGTTACGGGGTCTCGGCCCCGAGGGCGGTGACGCGGTTTTCGTACTCGCGGCGGGCCTTGCGCTGGGCCGGGACCGCTGTGGCGTTGCCGAGTGGCTGGCAGCGGTTGAGGAGTTGACGGTGGACCTCCGGCTCGGTGACCCGCAGGGTGTAGCCCTGGCCGCGTCGTACGGTGACGCCCTGGTCGAGCGCGGCCCGCTCGGCGGGCTCCAGCTCGGCGGCGCGGAGGAAGTCCGCAACCTTGCCCGGCATGTCGAGGACGACCGGCAGCTCCGGGGCCGGGACGCCCGGGTCGGCAGCCGTGTACTCGGGCAGGAGGTCGGCGACGGCGGTGCGGATGGCGCCGCGGCTGACGTCGTGGTCGCGGGCAAGGGCTGCGATGGAGCGGCCTTCCAGGTACGCGGTGCGCACGTCGACGGTCTTGTCGACCGGGACGGCGGGGCGGCGCCCGCCCCTTGTTGCCCTTCGCCTCGGCGGCCCGCAGCCCGTCGTAGGTGAGCTCTCGTTGGAGGTCGCGCTGGAGTTCGCCGGCGGCGGCGAGGGTCTGCACCATGAACTTCACGGTGGACAGCAACTCTCCGGTGCGCGGCTGGCGGGCGGTGATGTCCATCGCGGAGAAGGCGCCGTCGTGGATGCGCAGCGCGACCTGGTCGCGGTGCAGGACGTCGAGCACGTGTCCGGTGCCGCGTACGAGGCGGAACAGCTCGGAGATGTGCACGGTGTCGCCCGGCCGCGCGCGGTCGGTCGACTGTTTGTCGGTCGACACCCGCCTGTAGACGAGATTGGCCACGTTCTTCCCCGCTTCTGCCGGCGCATCGGACCCTGGCTGTCGTCTAACCCTCTCGTCATCCTCCGGCGGATCTCATTGGATCTGAGCCGTCATCAGGCCCGGGAAAGTCCGGGTTCATTGGGCGCCTGCCGCGTTTGTCGTCATTCGTTCGTTTGCCGACAGACGACTGCGGCGGGACTATGGACCGGTAGTGTCAGGTTGAGCGTGGCCGGCGGCCTGCCCACCCTCTCCCTGCTGGATGAAATCGGCCTTGGGGCATCGGTACAGCCCTTGGCACTGAGATAGGTGATGGACTAGGACCAGGGCCAGATGCTCGCCCAGATCTCCGAGGGCCACGCCGACGCCCTCCCACAGTTCCGCGATCCTGAGCCGCAGGCGTCGGTCTGGCCGCCCCCACGGCCAGCACCCGCACGGACAAGCCGCTGCTGACGTTCAAGCAGATCGCTGTGGTGGTCGCGTGGACGTATGGGTGAAGCGGCCGGACGGCGCCGACTACGACGCTCCGCACATGGCTAGCACGGTTCGCGCCAGCCCGCGCAGCCAGGTGTGGGCGTGGTCGGTGTCGTAGCGCTGATGCCACGACAGGTATATCGGTGCCGACGGCAGTTCGAGCGGGAGGGGGAGCACGACCAGGCCGAGGTCGGCGACCGCGGACCGCGTGGTGGCTTCGGGGACGCTGATCAGGAGATCGGAGCCGCGCGCGAACTCCAGCGCGGCCGCTTCCGTGGGCGCGGTCGCCACCACGCGGCGGGTGAGGCCGAGCCCCGCGAGGGCGTCGTCGAGGGCATTGCTGAGGTTTCCACGTCGCGAGACGGTCACGTGCTCAGCGGCGGCGTACCGCTTTGCGGTGACGGTTTTGACGCGGGTGAGGGGGTGCCCCTGCCTCACGACGATGACGAGGCGGGTCTCGCCCACGTTCTCGGCACGGATGTCCGGTGCGCTCGGGCAGTTGGCGTTCGCCTCCAGGTCGACCTCGCCGCGCCGCAACTCGGGGGTGTCGATGCTCGATTCCGCGACGAAGCGCAATCGCACGCCCGGCGCCTGTCCGCGCACGGCCGCGAGCAGCGCGGGGCCGCTCAAGGCGACCAGGGAATCGTGCCAGCGGAGCGTGAAAGTGCGCTCCAACGTGGCCAGATCGAGTTCACGGCTCGGTGCCAGCACCCCCTGGACCTGGTGCAGCAGCTCGTGCACCTGCTCCCGGACGGCGATCGCATACGGCGTCGGGGTCATCGTGCGGCCGGTGCGCACCAGGATCTGATCCCCGGTCGTGCCCCGGATTCGGCCCAGACTCCGGCTCATCGCGGGGGCGGTGACGTGCAGGCGCGCGGCGGCCCCGGCCACACTCCCCTCCTCCAGCAGCGCGTCGAGCGCGGTGAGCAGGTTCAAATCCAATTGCATGTGAGTAATCCTAGCCGTGCCTAACATGCATTTGAAGTTAATGACGGGGCTCTATACCTTCGAGAGCAGAGCGCAAGACGGAACGCACAGCTCGATCCGACCGGCCTCAACACCCCTTCCTCACACGGGAGTACCGCCATGTCCGAAACGCTTCAGACCACTGACGTCACCGCCTCCGACGCCGACCTGCTCGAGCAGACCGCGATCGCCGTACGCGCGGCCGGTTCGGCGCTGCGCGAGCGCTTCGGTGAGGTGGTCCGCTACCAGACCCGCGAGGAGCTGATGCGGGCGCTCGCCGCCAACGACGACACGGCCCTCGACATCCTGCGCCCCCGCCTCACGCGCCTGCGCCCGGACGCGGGCTGGGTGGAGGACGAGCTGGACGGCGGGGTGCTGCCGTCCGGCGAATGGTGGGTCGTGGATCCGGTCGAAGGCAACGTCAACCACCTGCACGCCCTGCCGGAGTGGGCGGTGACCGCCACCCTCGTACGTGAGAACCAGCCGGTGCTCACCGTGGTCCACCTGCCGTTGACCGGCGAGACCTACACCGCGCTCGCCGGCGCGGGCGCCCACCTCGACGGCCGACCGCTGCACGTCTCCCAGACCGCGGACCTCGGCCTGAGCATCGTGGCCACCAGCCAGGCCCGGCCGGACGAGGACGAGAAGGTCGTGCGGCGCGTCGGCTCCTCGATCACCGCGATGGTCTTCGACTCGCTCGTCGTGCGCACCGCCGTACCCGCGACCCTGCACCTGACGAACGTGGCCGCCGGCCGGATCGACGCCTTCTGGCAGTTCGTCGGCGCCCGCGCGGACCTGCTGCCCGGGGCGCTGCTCGTCACCGAGGCCGGCGGACAGATCTCCGACGCCGAGGGCCGCCCCTGGACCCCGCAGAGCGAGAGCTTCCTGGCCGCCGCGCCCGGCGTCCACGCCGAGGCCGTCGCCACGCTCTCCCGCTGACCGCGCACCACACCCCGCACGCACGGAAGGACCAGATCGTCATGACCACGATCGCAGTTCTCGGTAACGGCCGCGTCGGCGGCAACCTGGCCACAGCACTCATCCGGGCAGGGCATGAGGTGACCGTGGCGGACCGCGCGCCGGGCGCCGCCGCCGACGCTGCCCGAACAGCCCAGATCGTCATCAACGCCACCCCGGGCGCCAGCTCGCTGGACCGGCTCGTCGCCCTGCGCGAGGAACTGCGCGACAAGATCCTCGTCGACGTCTCCAACGCCACCGTCGACGGACCGGACGGACTGCCCGCCGACCTGATCTACCCCGGCTCAAGCCTCGCCGAGCAACTCCAGGAAGCGCTCCCCGAAACGCACGTCGTCAAGACACTCAACACCATGCTCTTTCCCGTGATGACCGCGCCCGCCACGCTCACCCAGGCACCCGACGCCTTCCTCTCCGGCGAGGACCCGCAGGCCAAGCAGACCGTCCGTGAACTGCTCATCAACCTCGGCTGGCGCAAGGAGTGGATCACCGATCTCGGCGGGATCCAGACCGCCCGCGCTACGGAGGCCGCGATACTGTTCGTACCGCACGTGATTCGGTCCAGCGGATTCACGCCCTTCGCGCTCTCGATCGCCCGCTGATCCGCACACAGTGCACCGCCCCCAGCGGGCCCCATATCCAGAACGGATACGACAGCGCATCCAGGGCCGGCGATTCAGCGCCGGACGGCGACCCGTGGCCACGCTTCCCGGGGCCGTCGGCCTCGCACCGAGGAATCGGCCCATGTCACGGCGGACGCGCTTGCGGAGCTGGTCGCGAATCTGCCCGCCGATACCCGCGGCGGCCGCCAGCACCGGCCTCACACTCGCCGATCCAAGTGCGCGTGCGCGTGCGTGTGCTTGCCGCTCTCGCCGAACAGGGCGTCGATGTGCACGTACTCGCTCTGCTTCGTCGGCCGGTAGAAGGTCGGTTCCTTCCAGTTCCTGATCCTGGGCATCAAGTCGAAGCCCAGCAGGTGGGCGAGCGCAAAGACAGGAAAGCTCTGGCCCTGCGTATCGGCGTGGACGGTGGTCGGCTGCACCTCGGAAGTGTTCTTCAGCAGGCCCTCGATGATGTAGACGGCCCCCCACACCCCGCACGGGATGAAGCGCGTGAACAGCGCGATGTAGGTGTCCGAGACGTGGTGGTAGGCGATGCCGCCCGGCTTGCCGTACCGCACGGACGTCTCGGAGAGCAGGTTGTCGAGATAGGTGTCCATGTGGGTGCCGTCCGCCGCCACCGCGGTCCCATCCCTCCACGCCTGCGAGATGTCCAGGCGGGCGGGCGCGTTGACCAGGTCAGAGACCGCCTCGTTCAGCAGCACGATGGAGAAGTGCCGGTTCGCGACGTACGACAGCTCGTGCCCGGACACCCCAGGGATGTGCCGGGGTGCCTCGTACGGGCCCATGTTGGTGCACTTCACGAACGTCGTAATGACGTACCGGCCGAACGGATCGTCCAGCTTGGGCTCGTTGCCGGACGGAGGGCCGAAACGGCGCCACCACTCCACCCAGTACGCGGTCCGGGCCACGATCCCCATCAAGGAGCGCTCCGGCATCCTCGCCTTGATCTCCTGCTCCAGCCGCTTCGCCGAGGGCCGCTGACCGTCCGCTTTGAACGCCTTCAGTGACGGATGCCCGTCTCCGGGTCGATGACCAGCCCGTCGTTCTCCGGGTACCCGGCATCGGCCGCTGCGGCGGCACCCCGCAGCTTGTCCTCCATCTGCCGGCGGAAGAACGTCGCGTCGGACTCGGCGCTCTCGCCCGCCTCGGCGAGGCCGACCTCCACCAGGTAGGACCCCAGCGTCTCCTGGACTACCTCCCAGGCCAGTAGTTGCTCGGACCAGTCGGCGTACTCCTCCGAGCCGACCACCGCGACGTCGCCGGTACGCAGTTCCTCGGCGAGCGCGGTGAAGACCATCGCCTCGAAGTGCTTGCGGACGAACTGCCCGGTGCGGGTCTTGTCGACCACGCCCTTGCGCCAGTTCTGCGTGGTGAAGGAGAGGTCGACCTCCTTGCCCTCCTCGTTGAAGGCGGTGATGTACTCGCCGCGGGCCGCCTGATGCCGCTGGGCGTGCGCGAGGGCGTCCGGTACCCGGCTGTCCTCGCTGGTCGCGGTGAACTTCAGCTTGTCGTTGTCGGCCCGGTCGAACATCACCGCCCGGTCCCGGCCGATCTGCCCGTACAGCAGCACTTCCCAGAAGTTGCCGTGGTGGGCGGAGACCTTCTCGATCTGCTCGTACTGCTTGGCGAACCCGCCGAAGCCCTCCACCGCCTTCGTCACCGTGCCGAACCCGCCGGCCTGCACCAACTGGGCCTTCACCAGGGCGATCACAGCCGGGGAGACTTTGCCCTCCTGCCGCGTCGCGACCTCGTCCACCGACGCCTCCTCATCCAGGCCCTCAAGGGCTTGGCGAGTCTCGGCGGTCATGGCCGCGGCCTTCGTGAGCGCCCCGTGGGCCGGGCCGCCCTCGTCGATGTGCTTGAGCACCGTGCGGTAGTTCCCGATCAGGGCCTCGACGATCTCCCGCTCGGCGAGCCGGATCTCCTCCAGTTCCGCCTTGGCCTTCTTGATCTTCGTCGCCACGCGTTTGCAGAACATCGTCGCCAGGTCGTCCCGCACCCGCATCCGCGCCTTGTGCGTCAGGGCCGCGACCAGCGCGATGCGTTTGACGGGGACGACGTCCCGCAGCTCCGAGGCGTCCCCGCATCCGCCTCTCCGGCGAAGTCGGTGATCTTTCCCACAGCGACTCCGTCCATCCACACATCGGTGTCGCCGAGCTCGTCCAGCCAATCCAGACGCCTGGTCAGGTTCTTGAAGTGCGACCAGGTCGGGCCCTTGGCGGGCTTCTTCAGCCGGTTGAACAGCGTCGTCCCGTCGCTGTCGCGCTCCTCCAGCAGCCGCAGGAGCCCCGCCCGCCGAGCGCCGCTCATGCGGTCGTGGATACCCGCACAGATCGAGGCGGTCACCTCGGTGCGGATCTTCGAAGCCATCTTGTCGAAGGTGGAGAACCCCGGCAGCTCCAGCCCGGCCTCCACCGCCTTCTCCAGCCCCGATGTATGTGGTTGGAACAGTTCGTACCGAAGGCGGGAGAGAGGAAGTCTCCGACCCCTCCGGCTGTCGCGGACTGTGCGCTGACGAGTGGTGCCGTCACCGCGGCAGCCGTGACGGCCAGGGCCGTGGGCGCGCCCATCTCAGCGAGTGGGGGCCGGTCTCCTCTGACAATCGATCAAGATCGATTGCCAGAGGCCTTTGACCGGCAGCCGTTCGGTCAGCCCCTATCGAAGATGTTCGAGTTGAGTTTCCCTACCGCCGAACCGGGCCCCATCGCGATACCTCCTACGTTCTCGGGGCCCAGGTCGGCGCCGCCGCATTGATTGAGCGCACCGAGTATTGGTGCTTTACCGAGGTTGGCGCTGAACGTTCCGCTACCCGCCGTGGTGACGCCAGCCGCTTGTTCGCCTGGTCGTACGTCACACCGACCTGCTTGCGGACCAGGCCCCGGTGATGCTTGGCCGTACGCTCCGCCCGGTACACCGGCAGCGTGCCCTCCGGCAGCTCCACCGCCCGCCGGACGAAGTCCACCACCATCTCCGGGACGTCCTCCAGCGCCGGGAAACACCCCATGCGCCGGTACGACTTCAGCATCAGCAGCAGGGCCAGCAGATGCTCATCGCAGTCCGTGCCATCGGCCGCCCACTGAAGCGCATCGCGGCTCGGTGAGAAGAACAGATGCAGCTCATGCGCGGTGATCAGCCGCTTGAACCGCGGAGCTCTCCTGGCAATCGGCCAAGATCACTTGTCAAAGGCAGGCCGACCAGCTCGTCTCTCAGTTCGATCGCCACATCCCCGACCCTACGACGTACCGGAGCGGCCCCCTCGGCCGACACGGCCCGACCATACATAGAATCGGGCACACGTTCGAACTTCCGCCGGATCTGCCGCGTCTCCGCACGTTGAAGATCTGGCATGCGACGTGTCTGAAGCTGATCCAGGTAGCGATCGCGGAGGCGGAGGCGAAGCAGCGGCAGGCCGCGCGGGAGGCCGCTCGTGCGGCGCTGCCAGCGGCCGGATGGAAGATAGAGGTTCAGCGTATGAGGGCCGACGGGGCCCCATGGAGGGCTGTTCCCCAAATCAGGACCCCCGAGAAGAGTCCCTTCGTTGATCCAGATACCGATCCGCTAGATATCTCTTGTTCCTGTTCTGTGAATCCAGAGGTGAACCTGACGATTCTGGGGCTGTGAGTCAGATGAAGAGATGCGGACGACGGTGACGGTGAACACGGTGTCGCTGACGTAGTAGCGGATGACGACTCCGCTGACGGTGGCCTGGCGGCGGTCGGCTACGTCCTTGACCGGGGTGGAGTCGTGGCCGTACGGGTCGGCAGCCAGGCGTTGCATCCCGGCGTCGAAGGCCGCCCTCAGCGCTCGGGGCATGGTGTGGCGGGCTTGGTCGGCGGGCGGGGCGTACTGGATCTGGTAGCGGCTCACGCGACCTCCGAGTCGGAGCGGCCGGCTTTGGTGGCGCCGATGTTCTCGCCGCGGGCCAGGCGCTCGAAGAGGGCGTCGTCCTCTTCGTCGGCGCCGGCCTCCATGGTGGCGCGGATTGCTGCGATGGTGCCGGGCGATCGGTGCCGCCGGGCCTTGTGGAGTTGGCCGTGTCGTACGAGCTGGCGTATGCCCCCGAAGGGGATGCCAAGGGCGGCGGCAGTCTGGCGGGCGGTGAGGTGTCCGCGCGGTACATCTACCCACGGTCGCTTACAGCCGCCAATCCTGGCTGTGGTGCGGGTGGTCGGCGTAGGCCAGTGCGAGCGCTCGCAGGACCGGGCATCGCTCCCATTGGATGCCGCCGGCGCACCCTAGACACTTTTGGTCGGGCTCGGGGACGTAGGGGCGGTGTACAGCGAGGATGCCCCGCTTGGCCTCGACGTCGGTGAGGGCGCGGGCCGGGTCGTGGCGGACGATGTGCTTGGCCGTCGCTCTGAGTTGCCGATCGCTGAGCGCGAAGGCTTCGGCCACCGTGATGTCGTCCACTGCGAGCACCCTGTCACCTTCCTCGTTGAGGTGCCACGGGCCCGGGCTTGCGGCGCTGGCAGCTTCCTCGTCCTCGTCGAGCCTGGCGCGGAGGAAGGTGATCAGGTTGCTCATGGGTTCATCCTCTCGTCGGCGGCCCCGTCGCAGGCGTTCCGGCGGGGCCGGTCTTGGGGTGGGCGGTGGTGAGCGCGGCATCGCGGTGATCGGGACCGCGGGGGCCGCGAACCAGGATTACCTGCGGAGCCTGGGTACGCAGGCTACGACGTATGGGTGGGCTGGGCCGAGCGTGTGGCGATGGCCGCCCATCGCTCCCGCAGCGTCGCGCCGGCGGCCGGGAGCTCCCACGCCCGCTCGGTGACCAGGGCTCCGATCGCCGCTCCGAGCCCCATCGGCTCGCGCCCGTCCCGGCGCACCGAGACACACCGGGCACACCCACCACGCCGAGCACGCGCACGCGGGCACGCACACGCACGGGCCGGGGGCCGTCGGATGGAGCACCGCGGCCCAGGCCACGTTGCACTGCCTCACCGGATGCGCCGCCGGCCTGGCGAACGGACCCGTCGTCATCATCTCCGTCGTACTGGCCTTCGTGTTCGGCTACGCGCTGACGGCACGAGGCGTGCTGCGGGCGAACGTGCCGCTGCGGCAGGCGCTGAAGGTGGCGCTCGCCGCCGACACCCTGTCGATCGCCGTCATGGAACTGATCGACAACAGCTTCATGGTCGGTGTGCCCGGAGCGTTGGACGCGACCCTGTCGGACGGCCTGTTCTGGGGCTCACTGGCGGCCTCGCTCCTCCTCGCGTTCGTCGTCACCACGCCGGTCAACAAGTGGATGATCGGCAGAGGTAAGGGACATGCGGTCGTCCACGCGTACCACTGACTGAAGTCCTCCCGAGGACGCCGGCCGCCGGTGACGGGGAAGCGGGCCGTGCCACGCCGAGAGACCGTGCGCGGGCGTCGAGCCGGATGTGGCGAAGCGCGCTCGGGCAGGATCGTGACGCGGTGCGCCGGCGGGGCAGGACACGGAGCCGGGCACGGACCGGGTCATCCCGCACGGACGTGTCCGGGTCCGTCCGGCCGCGCGCGGAACGGGTGGGACGGGGTGGGACCAGGCCCGGACCGCGCTCCCGGTCCGGGCCGGAATACCGCGCGCGCCCCGGCCCCGGTAGCCTCGGCCTGACTGCGGCACAGCCGGTCGGAGGAGGTCCCTGTTGGCTCGCACGGCAGCCACCGACACCCGGGCTCGGGTTCTCGGCACGGCCACAAGACTGTTCTACGAGCACGGTGTCCGTGCCATCGGGATGCAGCGCATCATCGACGAGACCGGATGCGGAAAGAACCTGCTCTACCAGGAGTTTCCCGGCAAGACGGACCTCGTCGCCGCGTACCTCGGCCTCCGGCGCCGGGAACAGGACGAGATGACGGAGCGGGCGCTGCGCGACGCGGGTGAGGACGCGGAGGCCAGGATGTCGGCGCTCCTGCGGGACATCGCCGCGAACGTCGAGGCTCCGGACTACCGCGGCTGTCCGTTCCGCAACTACCTCGCGGAGTTCGCCGACCACTCGGACGAGCCCGGCCGCATCGCCGTGGAGTGTGTGCGGGACTCCCGGGCCCGTGTCGAGGAACTGGCCGGACGGATCGATCCCCGCGGCGGTGACGCGCTGGCCGAGCAGCTCTGGCTGGTGGTGGAAGGCATGTACGCGGCCGCTGCCCATCCGGGGGGCGATCGCGCCGCACAGGCGGCGGTGGCACTCGCCGAGGACCTGGTGGCGCGCGCCCGACGCCGCTGAGCGGGATCGCGGCGGCGCACCGGCCCGCCAAGAGGTGCTCGCGCCTCCGAACCGGCACGAGCACCTCCGAGCAGCGCGGACCGCATGTCCGGTCAGTGCCGTATCGCCTTCAGCATCTCGCGGGCCAGGGGCGCCGACGACGCCGGGTTCTGGCCGGTGTGGAAGTTGCGGTCGACGACCACGTGGGGCTGGAAGACAGGGCCTTCGTCGAACTCGATACCCATCTCCACGAGGCGGTCCTGCAGCAGCCACTTCGCCTTGTCCGCGAAACCGGCGTGGGTCTCCTCGGCGTTGGTGAAGCCGGTGGCGCGGTAGCCGGCGAAGACGGACTGTCCCGCCCCGTCCACCGTGGCGAGCAGGGCCGCGGGTCCGTGGCAGACGATGCCGAGGGGATTGCCCGAGGCGAGCGCCGCGACCAGCAGCCGGCCGGAGACGGGATCGACGGCGAGGTCTTCCATGGGGCCGTGTCCTCCGGCGTAGAAGACCGCGTCGTAGTCCTCCACGCGGACGTCCGCCAGCTTCACCGGCTTCCGCAGGTCCTCCATCTCGTCGAGGGCTCGTGCGAGTTCGTCGGCCCTCTCCTGTCCTCCGTTGGCCTCGGCGGCCAGACTCCGGGCGTCGATCGTCGGCGCGACACCGCCGGGCGTCGCGATCACGACGTTGTGGCCGGCCTCGCGGAAGAGGGCGTGGGGAGCGACGAGTTCCTCGGCCCAGAAGCCGGTGGGGTGCTTCGTGCCGTCGGCCAGGGTCCAGTGGTCGGCAGCGGTGACAACGACGAGGATCTTGGACATTTTTTTCACTTCTTTACGGGTGGGAGAGGTGTGGGAGGAGTTGGAGGGCGGTGTCGTGTCAGCGGCCCGGCGTGAAGAGGATCTTTCCCGTCCTGCCGGGACGCTGGGCGTGGGCGAGTGCCTCACGGTGCTGGTCGAGCCGGTACGTCGCCTCCACGGAGGCGCTGAGGCCGCCCGATTCCACGAGCGCGGCGAGCTCGCCGTAGATCCTTTCCAGCTCGGGCCGCGGAGTGCGGCCGAGCCAGCCCAGGATGAAGAAGGAGCGCAGGGAGACGCCGCGGTAGATCAGGTCCGGCAGCGGGAGGGTCGGCGTCTGGCCGGTGGCCGACGAGAAGGCCACGATGCTTCCGCCGGCCTCCACGGAGGAGGAGACCCGCGCGATCTGCTCCGGATCCCCGGTTCCGTCGAAGAAGAGCTTCAGCTCGTTGCCGGCCAGGGCCTCGGCCGCACGGCCGCTGAGGTCCTCGCCGTCCACGAGGACGATGTCCGCACCGGACTCCTGGACCGGGCCGACAGCGTCGGCGCGCCGCACAACGGCGAGCGTCCTGATTCCGGCCCGCTTGGCGAGCGCGATGACGTACTGGCCAACGGCCGAGTTGGCGAGGTTCAGACCGATCCAGTCACCCGGCTGGAGCTTCGCGTAGTCGTGGAGCAGCGCGTACGCGGTTGCCGGATTGACCGGCAGCATGGCGAGCTGGAGCGCGTCGGCAGTTCCGCTGACGGGGATCGCGCTGCGCGACGGTATGACCACGTGGTCCGCCCAGGTGCCCTGGACGAATGTCGGGAGGACCAGAACGCGCCGGCCCACCAGGCTCTGGTCGGCGTCGGGGCCGGCCTCGACGACGCGGCCCACACCCTCCGCGCCCATCGCGCCGGGAAGCTGCGGATACACGCCGAACCAGCCGGCTGCGAAGAGGATGTCCGCGTTGTTGACCGGGGACGCTTCGATGGCGACGAGCAACTCGTCTCCGGTGGGCGCGGGGGCCTTCTCGTCGCTCAGTGACAGGGTTTCGTCGAGGTCTCCACCGACGGCGGTAAGAACGATGTGACTCATGATGCAACTCTCCTGAGGGTTGGGGGGCAGACGGCGGCCGGTTGGTAATCGCCTTGTTTCGTTTGCCGCTTACGTTTTTAGCATCACATCGGCCGCCACGTAAAGGGCTATTCGAAAAAGAACCTGTCTTGCCGGTGTCCGGCGGGCCCGAGAGGCCCATCGGGGCTCCCCGTCGCACGGGGCGGGGCGCGGCGCGGGGTGATCCGGTGGCGCGGCCCGTCGGCCGGTGAGGGGCCCGAACGGGAGGCGGTCAGGGGCTCCGTTGGGGAGCGGTGGCGCGTGAGACCGCGGCGCGGCGGTACGGCGCCGCGCCAGTCCAGTGGGGGCGGCGGCGCGTCGGACACTCGGCGTGTCCAGGGGAAGGGGCGGCGGATCGGTGGGACGGCGGCGCGTCCGTGTCGGGCGGTGCACCCGTGCCGGACGGTCGGACCTGCCTGTGGTGACCGGCGCCGCTGCGACCACCGGAACGCGCCGGTGCCCGCGCATCCGCGGGCACCGGCCCGGGGTGCCGCGGGCCTGCTCAGGCCCTGTCGTCCTGGTGTGCCGAGGCGATCCGCTTCCGGTTCCGGTGTGCGGCCACATTGGCCCGGTTTCCGCACAGCTCGTACGAGTGCCAGCGCTGCGAGCCGCTGCGTGTCGTGTCATGGAAGACCGCCCGGCAGTCCGGGTTCCCGCACACGCGCAGGCGCGCCCAGGCTCCCGCGCCGACCACGTCGGCAACGGCGCTGATCACGCCGCCCAGCAGCGGGTCTCCCGCCACCTGGTGCAACCGTGCCTCGCCTGCCGAGAAGGTCCGCCGGAAGTCCGCCGAGGCGGAATGCTCGGTGAGCGCGTCCCACGCGACGTCGTCGTCCGGAGCCGCCACGGCGTCCATCAGGTCGGCGCGCACCGTGCGCACGAGGGTGAGCTGCTCCGGGGAGGGGTCGGCGGTGGTGTCCAGCCCGAACGGACACAGGAGCCGTCGCGCGGCCTGCGGGTCGTCCAGCTTGTCGGGGATCTGCGGGGTCGCGTGGGGACGTGAGTTGAGCAGCTCCGCGATCGCTCCGGCGAGGTCGGCGATCCGCGTCCTCTCCGCGCCGGCAGTGCCTGTGTCAGCCATGGAAACCATGAGAAGAAGACTACGCGACATGCTCTACTATGAAAAGGCCATTACATCGTGAGTGCCGAGAAGGTGCCCGCGGTTGGTCGGCCGAGGCCGCGTCGCCGGGCGCCGCGCGTGGGGATTCGCCCCTTCGTCGGAGCGCCCCGGTGTCGGGGGCCGGCCGGGCCTCGCACTGCCGGAGGTCCGGTGCGCGGGTGGCCGCGGTGCACAGGTGGCCGCAGTGTGCGGTGCGGAAGTGTGAGTTGTGGATTGCGGATGCCCGTGGCCGGCGTTCGGTGGATGTTGTCGGTTGCGTAAAGCGACCCGTCGTCTTGCCGTGCCATCCGGTCACGGGTCGTCCCCGTAACGAAAGAAGGCGTGATGAACAATCACAAGGCAGGGTCGCACCAGGAGCTCCAACTGGGGTTGGGCATCATGGGCATGTCCGAGCTGTACGGACCGAGCGACGATGGCGAATCCCTCGCGACGCTCAACGCCGCCTTCGACGGCGGCGTCCGGCTCGTGGAGACGGGCGACGCGTACGGGATGGGGCACGGCGAGCTGCTGCTGCGCGACGCTCTGCGAGGGCGCGACCGGGCATCGGTCGTCATCGCCCTCCGGTTCGGCGCCCTGCGCGAGCCCGGTGGCGGCTGGACCGGCTCCGACAGCAGGCCCGTAGCGCTCAAGAACTCACTGGCTTTCTCGCTGCGCCGCCTGGGCACCGACCACATCGACCTCTACCGGCCGGGACGGCCCGACGCCGACGTGCCGCTGGACGAGACGGTGGGAGCGCTGGGGGAGCTGGTTCAGGCCGGTTACATCCGCGGCATCGGGCTGACCGACGTCAGCGCGTCGACCCTGCGGAAGGCCCACGCGGTCCATCCCGTGGCCAATGTCCAGTTGGAGTACTCGCTGTTCTCCCGGGGCGCGGAGAACGACGTCATCCCCACCGCGCGGGAACTCGGCATCCCCGTCACCGCCTACAGCCCGCTCTCTCGCGGCCTCCTGGCCGGGCACTGGTCGCGCGAACGGCAACAGGGCCTGGCACCCGAGGACTTCCGTAACGGCCTGCCGCGTTTCCAGGATCCCCGCCTCGCGCACAACCTCGCGCTGGCGGACGCGCTGGCTGAAACCGCACGCCGTTACGGCCTGACCACCGCGCAACTCGCGATCGCCTGGGTCGCGGCGCAGGGGCAGGACATCACTCCACTCGTCGGCGCCCGCACGAGAGTCCAACTGGCGGACGTGCTGAGCGGTGCCGCGCTGAGGGTGGACGAGGCGGCCATCGCCGAGGCGGAGAAAGCCGTGCCCCGCGGTTCCGCCGCCGGCGAACGCTACATGAAGCCCTTGCTCGATCTGCTCGACAGTGAGCACTGAACGCTTCCGAGTCGATTGTCGCGGGATCCGGGCGTGTTCGCGCCCGCGCGAGCCCACGCGCCGTACGGATGCGTGCCGGGCGCGGGTTCGCGTGCCGCGCGAGCAGTGCTCGTGGAGCGCCCCCTGACGCTCCCCGAGCAGGGGACCGGCGGGAGTGCTGATTGACAGCGCCCGGGTCGCTGAGCAACATGGGACCGATCGGTCCGGGACTGACCGGTCCGGAGGCTGGCCTGTCCGTAACCGGTTCCGGAAACGAACGGTCCGGAAGCGGTCAGTCCCCTGGCCCTCAGCTGTTGCGTCCCGACCGGAACGGCCGTTCGAGCACAGCTCGCGGCCCACAGGCAAGAACCTCATCGAACGAAGGAGATGTCATGGCAGGTGTCCTCAGCGGCAAGGTTGCGGTCGTGACCGGTGGAACGACCGGCATCGGGCTGGCGACCGGCGCCCGATTCAGATCCGAAGGGGCCTCGGTCGTCCTCGCGGGCCGCCGCCAGGCCGAACTGGACAAGGCGGTGGCCGAGCTGGGAGGCGACACGCTCGGTGTACGGGCCGACGTCGCGGATCTCGACGACCTGGACCGCCTCTACGCCGCGGTCGAGGAGAGGTGGGGACGCGTCGACATCCTTTTCGCCAACGCGTCGGTCCTGGAGCCGGCCCCGCTCGCGGACCTCCCCGAGGCCGGTGTGGCGCGGCAACTGGACATCAACCTCAAGGGGCTGATCTTCACGGTCGAGAAGAGCCTCCGGCTCATGAGCGACGGCGGATCCATCGTCGTGACGTCGTCGGTCGACGGTGTGAAGGGCGGCCCGATGCGGAGTGTGTACGCCGCCACGAAGGCGGCGGGGCGCAACCTCGTCCGGTCGTGGATGGTCGAACTCACGCCCCGCGGTATCCGCGTCAACGCCGTGAGTCCCGGCAGCACCGAGACGCCCGGTCTGGCGAGCCTGGCCGGCGACGGTGACAGCGAGGGCCTCTTCGCCCACCTCGCCACGCTGATGCCCAACGGGCGGCTCGTGCGGCCCGACGAGGTCGCAGCGGCAGTGGCGTTCCTCGTGTCGCCGGACGCGTCCGCGATCAACGGCATCGATCTACAGGTCGACAACGGATTCGCCGCGATCTGACCCCGGGCCGGACCGCACGCTGAGCCCGGTGACCGGTGACCGGTGACCGGTCCCGCCGGTCCGCCCGGGCGCGGAAGGGAACGCCGGTCTCCAGGGCCTCGATCGGGCCCCGGAGACCGACGTCACGTCGTACGAGCCATCTGGCACCGCCAGCGGGCCGTCGGAGTGCCTCCGTCATCGAACGGGGCACTCCCGCGTTCGGCAGCGGCGGCAGTCCCGTCCGGCCGGTCACGGACACCCTTGTTCCCGCGCCCGAACTTCCACGCACCCGCCGATACGGAACAACCCGGTTGATGGCTTCGCGCTTCGCGGATCTTGAAAATTACGGGGCTGAT
>NZ_JTHL01000001.1:1132416-1140453 GCF_000818195.1 Streptomyces sp. 150FB
TACGTTCCTCAATGCCGACAGCGTAGCGTTCGCCAGCACCTCAATGCAACGATCAGTAGGTCTGTCATTGCGTTAAATTTACACTCGTTGCAACAAAATCTAAGCTTTCACCTGCATGAATGCATTACATGCGCAACGTACTCGTTGCGTAATCCTCGAACGCAACATAGCGTTTCTCACATCAGAAACAACGAGTGAGCCCGAGGAGAGCATCATGCAGAAGTTCGACACCCCCACCCCCGTCTCCGCCGTCCTGGACATCCCCGCCGGGCGCGTCCAGTTCATCGCCGCCGACCGGACCGACACCACCGTCGAGGTCCTCCCCTCCAACCCCGCCAAGGGCCGCGACGTCCAGGCCGCCGAGCAGACCACCGTCGCCTACGCCGACGGCGTCCTGCGGATCCACACAGCCGGCCCCAAGAACCAGTTGTTCGGCGCCTCCGGGTCCCTGGAGATCACCGTCCAACTGCCTGCCGGGTCAAGCATCGAGGGCAAAGCCGCCGCCTCCGAGGTCCGCAGCGTCGGACGCCTCGGTGACATCGCCTTCGACGGCGCCTACCGCCAGATCAAGATCGACGAGGCCGGGAGCGTCCGTCTCACCGCGATCGACGGCGACGTCGAGGTACGCCGGCTCAACGGCCCCGCGGAAATCACCACCGCGAGGGGCGACATCCGGATCACCGAGGCCGTGCACGGCACGGTCGTACTCCGCACCCAGTCCGGCGACATCTCGGTGGGCGCCGCCGCCGGCGTCTCGGCCGCCCTGGACGCCGGCACCAGCCACGGCCGCATCAACAACGCCCTCAAGAACAACGGCACCACCGAACTCGACATCCGTGCCACCACCTCCAACGGCGACATCACAGCCCAGAGCTTCTAAGCAGGAGCTGACGTGCACCGCCGCCCCGTAAGGGGCCCAGGGGGTCCGAGACCGGGACCAGCCGGTCGAACCACCTGGAACTCGGACTCCAACCGCACCTCGGGCTGGCAAGGCCGTTAGCAGCGCCGGCCGCGTACCGGCCCATCGACACATCAACGCAGCCCGCCCTCGCACAGCGAGGGCGGGCTGCCTCTCGTCATGCAGGCGCACTCGCAGGTACTGGGCGACTCCGGCGTCGTCGAAGGACACGTCAACCGGATCAAGATGCCCAAATGCCA
The DNA here is from genome assembly GCF_000818195.1 of Streptomyces sp. 150FB. Lineage (GTDB taxonomy): Bacteria > Actinomycetota > Actinomycetes > Streptomycetales > Streptomycetaceae > Streptomyces. The sequence continues at coordinate 1,133,575 of NZ_JTHL01000001.1, forward strand.
GATGTTCGGCCGAGCCGGCTTTGATCTCCTCCGCAAGCGTGTCCTGCTCTACTCATAGAGCATCGCCTTCTGCGGCTTCCGAGCACTTCGCGGGGCAGACCTGGCTCAGGCCGGCATGAAGCGGCCCAGCTCGCGTGACTTGCACTTAAGGGCGGCTGTCCAAGTCCCCTCAGAGGAAACCTGGGCCGCCGGCACCTGAACATCCTTGAGGCCGCCGTCCTCGGCGACGCCTGCTGGCAGCCAGTTCACCTCGATGCCTGCCCTCTCCGCCAAGACCAACACCGTGGTGACGAAGCCGTCGGACAGGGCAACCATGACTGCGTGACTCGTTCTCCGGTGCCACGCGAGCAGGGCGTCGACAAACTCCTTGAACACGAGAGGGTGGATCTGGCACTCGTCAGCCTGCATGGGGCCGATGCCGGACGGCAGACCCAGTTCGGCTTGGTAGACGCTCACCTGGCTCATGAACAGCCGGGAAGCCCCGTTGGATGGGTTCCAAAGGCCAACCTGGTCGTGGAGCTCGGCGTGACCGGTGACCGCAGTCGCCTTCTGGAGAACGTGGCCGAGCGACGATGGACCGTTACCGTCGTACGGTCAGACGAGTTCCAGGAGTTCGGTCAGGGACATGATGGATGGGACCTGGTCCGTCGCTGCGGTCCGGCACAGCGCCCGACCCTTGTATCCCAGCGCCATTGCCGCGGAAACTAGGCCCGGGAGGTCGTCGACGAACAGACACTCGGACGGTTTGAGACCGAGCCCGGTGCTCGCGTGGTGGTACATGCGCGGGTCGGGCTTCTCGCAGCCGAGCACCGCGGAGATCGCGTACACCTCGAAGTAGTCGCGGATGCCCAGCCCCTCGTGCAGATCAGGCAGGTTCGGCCAGGCGTCCGACACAACGGCCAGCCGCACGCCGCGCCGCTTCAGCTCGGCGAGCGTGTCGAGGACGTCCGGGAACACTTCGAGCACCACCGAGGGATGCACGTCACGGTCGCGGATGCCTGGACCGACTGGAAGACCTCCGCCACCCCTGCCCTGCGGCGACACATCGAGGCAGTCGAGTACTGCGCCGTGTGCCCTCTGCCTCCGGAGCGGGTCGCGGAGGCGTTCATGCTCCCCGGTCATCCTCAGTTCTTCTCCGAGGAGACCAAGTGCGCCTACGGCAAGTGAAAGGGCACCCACCCGGACCGGGGCCCGCTGGCAGCCGAGTTCACCGTGGCCTTCCGGAAGGGCTCCCCGCACAACACCCTCCCGGAAGAAGGACGTCTCCGTGCACCATAATCGTCCCCACCACCCCCCACGCAAGACAAACGGCCCCCTACACCGACTCCTGCACTGGGCCGCGCCCCGCTGGCGCGCCGCCGCCGGGCTCATGCTCCGCGGCGCCTGCTACGGCCTGGGCACCGGCGCCGCCGGCCTCCTCACCTTCTGGATCCAGCAGCAACTCTGACCACGGGCCAGGCGGATCAACCGCCTTCAGCACCAGGGGCAGCCGCGCCGAACGGGGCTTCCGCGATTCACCAAAACCGCGACGCAGAGGTGTCGGCGGACACCCACGGCCGTACTGCGTCGTGTAGGTGGCGGTGCGAGAACCTCCGGACAGGGCCAGGGACAACCTGAACCTGCTCGGCCGCCACAGCCTCACCGCCGGCGCACTGTGCCTGGCTGGTTGGACGGCGTACTGCCGTCCCAACCAGCCACTTATTTGCTTGGTACCGGGCGGTCCGCACCTGGTCTGCAAGACCGCCGGCGTCCTTGGGGTCAGTGCTGTGCGGCGAACCTGTCTTCGATCGCCTTGAGTACGAGGTCGGGGCGTTCCGTCGGCACCTCGTGGGAGGTGCCCTTGGCGGTGACGAGCGTCCGGTTGGGCGCTTCCTTGACGAATGAGGCGGCCGCATCACGCCAGTGCTGAGCGTCCGGGGGAGAGCCTGCGAACGGGGTCTTCTCCGAGACCATGACCGTTGCGGGCACTGAGGTGGGCCACACCACCTTGTGGAAGGCCTGGTGCGCTTCGGCGAAGCCCTCCGCGGTGGAGATGAGCTGGCGGTTGGCCGGCTTCTCGGGGTCCTTCTTCGCTGCGTCGACGTCCGGCTGGGTCGCGGCGACGAGGCGGGGGATTTCCTCGTCGGTGAAGAACTGAGGGAGGTTGGCGTCGACCAGGACCGCGCCGGAGAGCATCTCCGGATCGTCCTGGGCGAGGTTGTTCGCGATCTCGCCGGCCTGGGAGTGGGCCACCAGGGTGACGTCCTTGGTGATGCCCAATTGCTTGAGGCCCGCCTTGAGGTCACTGACGGCGCCCTGGACCTTCCACGCGCCGGGCACCACGTCGCTCTTGCCGAGGCCGGCCCGGTCGTAGGTGATGACGGTGGCGCCGGTGGCCGCGTGAACCTTGGGGGCGATGTCCTTCCACTGCGAGGAGTCCTCGCCGCCGCCCGAGTCCAGGACGATGGTGGAACCGCTGCCTTGTATGGCGTAGAAGGCCAGGCGGTGACCGTCGTTGTCGACCATGTGCAGCTTCGCCTCGGCCGCCTTGCCGGTCCCCGCAGAGGCGGACGGGATGGCGGAGGTAGAGGCCGAGGAACTGGACGAGGAGTCGTTGCTGCTGCACCCCGTGGCGGCGCCGGCAGCCAGGGTCAGCACGGCGAGAGACGACAGCACGCGGTACATGGACCGGTGCCTGCGGGGGGTGCGGGACATGAGTGATCCTTCGAGAGCAGAGGGTGCGCCGTGTCTGCCCAATCATTCGAGATCCCGGCAGCTCGCACGATCCTGCTGACATGTCTATTGGCGGTGGCGCTGGGACCAGCGAGCGCGGTGGGGTTATCCCCCGCGAGCGGCCGCTGAGACTGTGGATCATGTGGGCCTGCCGGTCACGGGGCTCACGCGCACGCTTTCACGAGGCTGGGCGGGTGGACGGCTCTCCTGGCAGTGACCGAGGGCGGCGGCACCGTTATACGCGACCCACCGCAACCTCAAGTTCGGCTGCGGCGCGGCCTCCCTCGGCACCGGAAGCAGGTCGGCACGCGTCTTACTGATGAAACGCTCACGGCGATGCCCGCCCCGATGAACAGGGAGCGTTCATCAATCGACCAAGGACTGACCTCTGGTCAGAGTTCGTAGGGGTAGAGAGCGATCTTCTCCCGCTCGATGAAGAGCTCGACCCAGGTGCCGGCAACACCTTCTGGCATCTGATCGGCAAGGTCCAACAGGACAGTGGTGCCGTCCAGGTCCAGCAGGGCGGCACCGTCCTCTGTGAGGCTCAACCGGCCCCGCAGCACAACGCAGTGCCCGCCAGTCCGGAGCCCAGGACCGATACCGGCAGATGCTTGGCGTTCCGCCCCCAGACGATGTCCTCGTCGATGGTCCACTCGACGTGGTACTCGCCAGGCTCACGGCCCGGTCCCCGCACCACCGGACTGCCGTGTGACCGAACGAGGTTCGGACATCGGCCAGCCAGGAGGTTCCGGGAAACCTCGCGACCTTTACCAGTTCGATCAGCACGGGTCGATCATGCAGGATCCGAGGCGCCACCGGAACCTGTGAAGTTTCGGCGCTGCCTGGCACAGGTTCGCCGGAACATGTGCGCTTTCCCAAAGGACTCGTTCGAGGCGATGGCGACGCTGTTCTTCTCCTCGCGTTCGGTCAGGACCTGGAAGAGGAGTTCGTCGCCGCGGCGGTCCAGTTCCATGTAGCCGAGTTCGTCGATGCAGAGCAGGTCGACGCGGCCGTAGCGGGCGATGGTCTTGTTCAGCCGCTTCGACCAGCTCGTTCACCAGCTTCGTGGCGAGCGTGTAGCGGACGCGGTAGCCCTTCATGGCCGCTTCGGTGCCCAGGGCGATGAGCATGTCTGACTTGCCGGTGCCGGAGTCGCCGATCAGACAGAGCGGCTGGCTCTTCTTGATCCATTCGCAGCGGGGAGGGTGTGGATGGTGGCGGCGTCGATGTTGGGGTTCGCGTCGAAGTCGAAGGCCCGCAGAGACTTCTCCCACGGAAAGCCGGCCGCCGTGACGGCCGGAGGACGGTGAGCCGCCGGCGGTGTGGGCATGGCCCGGTGGTACGGGGCCGGCCGTGTACGTACGGACCGGCGGCCGGTGATCGCTGGCCCCGGTGAACGCACGCTTCGCGTACCCCGACGGTCGTGTCGCTTACCAGGTCGTGGTGACCATTGCGCCCCAGGCCGGATTCGAGCGCATCTACGGGTGGCCGCAAGCAGGGTTGCGCCGGGCCTGGGGGAGCAGCGCCGAGCCGCAGCGCACCCGGTGACCGGCCTGAACCCCCGCCGCCACTCGTGAACAGCGGTGCCGCGAGGCGGACTTGTCCAGCACCGCCGACGACCCTCCCCCGATGCGCGTCAGTGAACCGCTGACGCGGGGCTGCCGTCGGCGGTAAGCCTCCCGGACCGTACGCCGGACAGTTCGGCGAGCAGCTCCAGCATCGCGTCGCAGGCCCGCGCGGCGTCGGCGGCCTGCTTGCCCACCGGCTCGAGGAATGGCGCGTCGTACGGTGCGACCGCCCACCGCAGTCCGGTCAAGTCGTCGGCCAGGCGCACCGGCCCGGCGCCCGCCGCCAGCGCGGCGGCCAGTGCGTGCACGGACGCCGCGACCGACGGGTTTCCCTCCTGCGGCCACGCCGCCGAGGCGTCGCCCAGGCGCTCGCAGACTTCCCGGATCCGTCCCTCGCGCGCCAGACACCAGGTGTCAGCGTTCCGCTGACACCTGCGCTCCTGGCGCTGAGCGGCGGCATCCCGGGTACCGTCCGCGGACTTCTGCGCCCGCTCCAGACGAAGCGCCCGGCTTTCCGCGGACTGCCGGGTGCGCAGCCCCAGCGCCTGGGCGACCGCACCCCACGGGGCCTCGCGCATGCGGGCGGCGCGGATCAGATCGGCCTCCAGGGCGTCCATCTGGGCACGCGCCTCACCCAGTTGCGACAGTGCGGCCAGGACATCCTCCGCCGGGAACTCCGGCGCCTTCGCGCCCGAGCGGGCCGCCTACCCGTACGCTGCCGCGCGTACCGCTCTCATCGCTTCCACCGGATCAATGAACTCGCGTCCGTCGTTGTAGCGCTCCCGGAGCAGCTTCTCCGCCGTGTCCCGCGCGTGACGCCGCGCCGCAAAGTCCATGGCGTCAGAATTCCACTGACACTGACGCCATGTCAGCGGCACGCTGGCGCTCCTGCCTACCTGATCGCTGAAGGACGGGATTCGTTCAAGATCTTCGCCGCCATCCGAGTGATGTCCCGCCGGTTCGCTGCTACCGGCTTCGTCGGCGCCGCTACGAAGAGCGCATGACCAAGACTCTGAAGGCCGTCGGCCTCGCTCTCATCACCGTCCTGCCTCTGCTCGCCGCCGCCCCGGCGCATGCCGCGGAGACGACGACGTCCCTCGCCGACGGCACCAAGGCGCTTCCCGTCGCCGCCGAGCAACGTGCCGGCTACGAGCGCACCAGTTCAGGCACTGGGTGGACGCCGACAAGGACTCCTGCAACACCCGCCCGGAGGTGCTCCTGGAGGAGGCCGTCACCGCACCGACCGTCGGACCCGGCTGCAAGATCACCGGCGGAACCTGGCGGTCGTACTACGACGACACGCTCGTCACGAACGCTGGCGCACTCGACATCGACCACATGGTGCCGTTGGCGGAGGCCTGGGACTCCGGCGCGTCCGGCTGGACGGCGGCGATGTCATGCTGGTTGGCCGGATCCCCGACGGGCCTCCCCGGGGCCGCAAGACCTCGATTCCTCCGGCGATCAAACCGAGGACGTTCATGTCCACCCACACTCTTCAGCCCGGCCCGGAGTCCGCGCTGCGCGGTCTGGATCCTGTCGCGATGACCTTCCGCTGTGCGGCAACGCGCATGCTCCTGACCAGCGACGGCCTGACCACCCCGCTCCTTCAGGCGCTCGTACGCGGACCTCTGCGGGCCCGGGCCCGCGATGTACGGACCCTCAGCCCGGAAGGCCTCCCGCCCGACATCCGGGAAGCCCTCCGCCCCGAGCGCACCGACGACTGCCTGTTCCGCCGGGCTTGTCTGCTGACGGCCACGGGGCTAACGGTGTCGGACAACACAGTCGCGGCCCGCTCCGGAGTGGACCTTCGAGTGGACAGAGCCGTCGCCGACCCCTCCCAGCCGGTGGGATTCGCACTTGCCGAAGCAGGACTGTCCCTGCGCCGGCGTATCGTGCGCATCGGCCGTGCCACATGGCCCGACGGCACCCTCTGCGCGGTCAAGACCTACACCCTCGACAGCCAGGGCAGGCCGCTCCTCTGTATCCGGGAACTCTTCAACCCCCACATCGTTGACGCAACGCTACGCACGGAGGGGCACTCGGGGTGAGGCCCTGACGGGAGCCTGCGAACGCAGACGGCTTCGCCGGCCTCAGGGCCGACCCCTGCCAGGCCAGGGCGGTCGCCTCCGGGCTGTAACACCCGCAACCATGCCTGCGCCTCAACCGCCCGACGGCGCAGGCTGACCAGCCCATCTATGGCCAGGACGTCTCGTCCGCAAGTGAGGTCCTACACCCCCGGCCGGCGTATGGAGCGTCAGGCGGCCTGGAGGAGTTCCGCGCGACCGAAGAGCAGGGCGTTGCCGGCGGGCAGCCGGCCGAGGATGCGGGTGAGGAGGTCCGGGCCGGCGATGAAGGCGAGGGTGGTGAGGACGGAGCCGGCGTCCCAGCGCGCGACGGCGGGAGTGGTGGCGGTGCGGGTGGCGAGTTCTTTGACGAAGGCCCAGCCGGCGAGTGGTTCGGTGGCTGATGCCTGCTCGGTGAGGACCAGGGCCGCCTCGACGGGGAGACGGGCGGCGAGAGCGGCGCGTTCCTGGCCGGACAGTTGCCGTCCGCGCGTGGCGGCGGCGTCGGGCGGCCAGGTCCAGGCGGTTCGGTGTCG
>NZ_JTHL01000001.1:1141261-1152239 GCF_000818195.1 Streptomyces sp. 150FB
CGTGGCCTTGTGGTACGGGTCCCGGGCGAGGACCTTCAGGCCCCGCTCGAGGAGCGAGCGCCGGCCGAGGGACAGTTTCTCGAGCGCCCGCGCCAACCTCGAACGTGTCACCGCAGACGGGCCCGCTGCGAGGACCGCATCCGAAACACCCGGAACACCGGCCTGTGCTGGACAGAGCGGCAGACGGCCGTTCCGGGGCTCCCTATGATGTCCGCGCGCCGCCCGCGATCGCCAGCCGGACGATCGTGACCGTATCGAAGGCCTGGCCCATGGAGCACAGCACATCGCCGCCGACTTCGAACAACTGGAGTCGATAGAAGTTCTGGGACGATCCGCCCTGCCCGATGGCGACAGAGTCGACGCGCTCGACGACGCGGATCTGCGGCCAGGCGTAGGCGGTGATCCGGGTGGGGTGGGTGATGATCATGCCGCCGTCGAGGACATGCAGCCGCGGAATGCGGTTGTCGCGGTGTGCCTCGTAGCGGAACGCGATGAAAGGCAGCGCGACGGCGACGGCCAGCAGGGCGATGGCGACCGTGGTGGCCACCGTGCCGTAAGGGCCGATGAGGATGCCGACCCCCGGGATCAGCAGGAGGAGCGCCAGGCCGACACTCACGCAGCCGACATCTCCGCCGCCCAGTACGTGGACGCCGCGGGCTTCGCCGAAGCCGCGCTCCTCCGCGATTCGGGCCACTTCGCGCAGTGCGGCCGGGCTGTTGGTGCCCACCCGGGCCGAACCGGCCCCTCCCGTACCCGAATCCGACCCCGACCGCGACCCCGCGCCCCTACCCATGTCCGCGCCCGACGCCCCCGCGTCCGTGTCCGCCATCGATCCCACCGCCTCTCCCGATGCCCATGTACCCACTCATACCCGCGAACAGGGCGACCGCCCTCTCGACGGTCGCCCCCGCATAGTTCAGGAGAATGCCGCGCGAGCAAGCCCCACGTCCACCGATCGCGGTCACTCCACCGAAACCCGCCCCGAGGTGGCAGACGTAGGGCTCAGGCGGGACGCTTCCCCTCATCGTCGAAGAGATGGGGAAGGGGGAGCGTTCGCGCATTCGCGACGCCCATCACCGGGTGTGTCCAGTTAACGGCCCTGTCTCACATCCGGTGGTGACGGAGAGTCGGGCTTCCCCGGTCCCGGCCGGCTGGCCGGAGTCGCGGTCAGCGAGCCCGGTAGCGGGAGGCGAGTTCGGGGCTCTGTCCGCCGAAGGCGGCGAGGTCGGCCTTGAAGACCGCGTCGAGGAGCCCTGCGTCCTCGACGCCGGGGGCGCAGACGACCTCGCCGAGTTCGAGGCCGCGCAGCCCAGCGGTGAGGACGTCCTCGGCGCTCATGCGCGGCACGGCACCCAGGTCGAGGCCCTGACGCGTGTGGAACTCGGTGGCGACGACACCGGGGCACAGCACCTGGACCTGGACGCCGGTGCCCTCCAGTTCGGCGCTGAGGGTCTGCGACATGGCCACGAGGTGGGCCAGCGAGCCTGCGAACGTCTGATCGTCGACTTCGTCCGCCGCCTCGATCTTGGAGATCCTGGTTCGGTAGCCGATCTGTTCACTGCCGACGGGGTCTGGGAGTGGTCCCAGGGGGGCCGCCGCGTCGAGGGCCGGGAAACGTTGCGTGCGTACTTCGGTTCTCGGCCGGCGGACCGGTTGTCGCGTCGCATGATGACGAACATCCTGGCCACGGTGGATTCCGCGACGACAGTGAGCGCGACCTCGTATCTGGCGACTTACCGTGTCGATGGTTACATCGACGGGATGCTCCCGCCGCGGCTCCCCGCCAACGTCGGCCACTACGAGGACACCTTTCAGAAGGTCGACGGCGACTGGCTCCTCGCCACCCGAGCCGTGTTTCTGCCTTTTGGTGGCGATACGGAGCGTCTGTCCACCCCGCCTCGACGACGGGGGCGGACAGTTCGAGGAGTTGCTGTCGAATAGCGGCGCCGAGGGCGGCGGCCCCCTGCCCGACCCGTTGAGGGTCGAGCAGGGGGCGCTTTCGGGCATCCGGGGTCAGGTCAGGGCGCCGATGGCCCTGACGATCAGGGCGCGCGCCTCGGCCCCGTACACGGCCATGCTCCGCAGCTCCTCGAACGCCTTCAGGTACAACGCGATCTCCGACGGCTGGGTGATGTTCACCTGCGCCGAGAGCAACTCCACCGAGACGAGAGTGTCGTCGTACACGTGGAAGGTCTCCTGCGGCCACATGCTCCGCCGGCGGGTTGCCATCGGAATGACGCCGAGGGAGTCGGCTAGGCGCTTAGCGCTTGACTGCCAATTTGTCAATCCCCCGACTGCTCGAATCCCCCGCATGAAAGTACGGCAACCATGTGCGACATGGGGCTGATTGGCTTGCTTTTACTAACCGCGCCAATCGGGCGCGCGTTCACCTCCGCCCGATAGGAACAGGTGTTCACATCATCACTCGAAGTGGCACACCTAGCCGATAATCGTAGCGCTCTCCCGACTCCCGGCGCCAACATACTTCGTGTTCCTAACGCGCCGTTGGGGACCGGTGTTGGCCAATTGGTCGACGTACGGCCGCGCCTCCCGAAGGGCCTCAGCCATGCTCCCATCCCCCGAACGCGACCACTCTTCCGAAGAATCCGCCGAGGAGAAGCGGCAAAAGGATCGGGAACTGGCCGAGGCCGAGATCAAGTTGGCACGCCTCAAGCGGATGAAGGATCGCCTGCGGTTCCTCCAGATGGCGTTCACGCTGATCGCAGCCGTGACGGGCAACCCGGTCTACCGATGGGCAGCCAGAGGAATCCAGTGGGTCATGGAACTCATCCGGGACTCCAAGTGATGTGAGGTAGGACATGAGCCAGAGCAACTTCAACGGTCCGTTCCCGGTTCCGGTTTCTCGGGAGAAGCAAGAGGCATGGATCAAGGCCGTACTGGCGACCGAGGGCGCAAATCTTCCCCGTGGCGCACTGGAGAACATTGCCCCCTTCATCGTCGATCCCGATGACACCTTGAGCGAGCCCAACGCCCACGGCGTACGCACGCTCAAGGCAAGCACGGTCCGACACATCCATACAGACGCCGGTGACATGGTCGTCGCCGTCGTACGGATGCACGGCGTCGGCGGGGTGCAATGGAGCCACAACGAGCGGATCAGCTCCATCTGGCGCTCCGTCGCCGATCCGACCGTCGGCCGGGAGACAGAGAAAACATTGACTTCAGTCCGACCATGGGTGGGAGTCGACGATGCTGGACACGAGACATGTCTCTCCGCACTGGAAAGCGTCGTGGCCAACCGGCGAACGTTGATCATGAACGCCGAGGACGCGGCGGACGAGCTGAAGAGACGGGACCGCGTCCGCCCATACGACCTTGAGGAAGACCTCGTCCTCAACGGACAACAAGACCCAGGAATGTACGTCCCTCAGCAAGTGAGGATCGAGGAGAACCCGGAGAGGGACTCTGACGGCAACCCTATTTACCCGGATGCTTATTGGGGGTGGATGGCAGTTCGAGGGAACAATCGAACACAGAAACGCCAATCGATTTTCCGTTTGACATCAAGTGAAGTGCTGGCGGGTGTACCGGCGGAGAAGCTCGAACGGGAGGGGGAACAGATCGTCTGCGACCCCCGTGACTGGCTCCCGGCATTCTCCGCCATACTCAACAGAGAGTTCGCGGAGACGGGCGACGGCGAACTCGATCCGACGAGCAGCTCACGGGCACGACGCGCTGCCGCCATCGCCGTAGTGGACGCACATCTGGTGATCGGCACACCCACTCCGCAGCGGCTCTACCGCATCGTCCAGATGAACAACCGGCGAGATCACGTCCACCCGCCGCTGGAGTTCGACGCCCTCGACCGCTCTCGCGCGCTGGGGCGGAGCGTTCTTGGGATGTACGTGGAGCAACAGGTCATGGACGAGAAGACGGCGGAGGTCCTTTCTGGGCTCACGCCGATCCGTGAACTCCCGGATTCTTCAGTGGACATGACAGTCTCGGAGCTGCGAGATCTGCGCTCCATGCGGTTGTTGCAGGAACTGTTTCCAGTGGATCCGCGCAAACGTCATTTGCTGCGGCGCGCGCTCAGCGAGAACCCGCCGTCCCAGCTCAAGTCGGGAGAGATCAACCAGCGGGCCCGCACATGGTCCGCGCTGACCTCCGAGAGCTATCCAGCACCGTGGAACCCGCGCGTGGGTCAGGTTTTCTCCACCAGGTCCAGGGAAGGAATCATCCTCTCCGGGCGCAGGCTGCCTGAACTACTCTCCGCCGCGGACACCGATGACGACGCCTTCGACGAACTCGTGTCCTATAGGGCGGCGCACTGGCTGGCCTCCTTCGGCATCATCGAGGCCGACCGGGGCTCGCTCGACGGTCAGGAAGCGATCGGTGACGGCGGGGAGCGGATTCGCCGATCCCGCAGGACCGTCACCAACTGCCTGCAGGCCCTTCGGTACGAGAAGAGCCGGCTGATGGCAGTCGGCGTACTCAAGTCGCTGGCCTCGGCCATGGACGACGGGGACCGGCAGCCCTGGCGCGTCAGCGGCTCCGGCAAAGAAATGACGGGGAGGAAGATGACACCGCTCTGGTTCGATAGCGAGTTCCCAAAGGACACCGGTACGCGGCCCCGCAAGGCCGAAGGGGCTGCACCGCCACCACTCACCGCGCTGACGGCGTCCGCGCCCCTCCCGTCACCGATACTGCCCGCGCTCGCACCCGTGGCGTCAGCGCCCACGCAACCCCTCGCGCCACCGCCCGCCCCTGCGATCCCGGCCCAATCCGAAGCACCCGACGCCGATGCGCCGGACACCGCCGACACGTCCACCGCCTCTCCGGATGAACCCTTCACCGTCGAGGCCCTGGTGACCCGGATCGAGGAACGGGTCCGTGGCCTGCACACGGCCTCCTCCGAAATCGGCGAACTTCTCGGCCACCTCGCGGAACAGGGTCGCGCGGAGTCCGTCACCCACCCCATCAGCCGGCAGCGGGCCGACACGAATGTGCGCCTCCTCAACCAAACGCTATCCAAGCTACGCAAGCTGCCTGAGCTCATGGAGGAGATGACGGAACCCATCTGACACGGTGGTGGCGGGCCGACCCTGCGGAGCCAAGCATCAGTCGATCCAGCCACATCCGCACAACGAAGCCCCGCTGGGATGACCACTGGAATCCGCCGACCATCGGGGCCCCGCACCGCCTGTTCTGTCACTCGCCCGTCACGAACACCATCGAGGCACCAGGGCCGCTGCGCCCTCACCTGCATAAACAGCACCATTTTGGATCGCATGGACCCCAGAAGACGGTTCCGCCTACCTGTGCCATGTGGGGCCGGTGCCCGCCAGCGCCGAAGCTCAAGATCCGGACCAGGGGCGGACCAGCACGAGTACCTGCCTGCCGTTTCCAGCCGTTACGCAGCTCAGAAGCAATGGGCACCGTGCACCACCAGTAGACGAAGAACCTGCTGGCGGCTGGATTGGCATGGCACTTAAACCTGTGCGAGTACAGGATCTACTCCCCTGCGATCCATGCTGGACACGCCATCAACTGGCACGATCTCATGCACGAAGGGGAGCCAAATCAGCCTCCCCAGCGGTGAGGACGAGCTTGCCCTGGAGGTGACCGCCGTCGAGCAGCCGGTGCGCGTCGGCGACGCGCTCGAACGGGAACGTCTCCTGCACGTGGACCCGGAGCCTGCCCTGTTCGACGAGTTCGACGAGACCTCGCAGGGCGACCGGATCGGGGTCGACCGCGATGCCGCTGAAGCGCATGCCGGCCGCCTCGTACGTGGCGGCGAGCTCCGAATCATCTTCGGCGACCGCCGTCACCAGGTGACCGCCGGGGCGGAGCACCGCGAGCGACCGCTCGACGGTGTCGCCGCCGATCGTGTCGAGCACGACATCGATGTCGCGAACCGCCTCGGTGAAGTCGACCGCCGTGTAGTCGATCACCTCGTCGGCGCCGAATCCCTCGACGAACTTCCGCTTGCTCCCGGAGGCGGTCGCGATCACGTACGCGCCGAGCGCTTTCGCGATCTGGATCGCGACGTGGCCGACCCCGCCACCGCCGCCGTGGACCAGGACGCGGTCGCCCTCGGTCACACCGCCGAGGTCGACGAGGCCCTGCCACGCCGTCAGCCCGACGACCGGCAGCGCCGACGCCTCGACGTGGGACAGCGACGCCGGCTTGCGTACCAGGTGCAACGCCGGCGCCGACACGACCTCGGCGTACGCGCTCGCCGCCCGCGGGAACAGCGGCATCCCGAACACCTCGTCGCCGGGCCTGAACCGCCACGTCTGCGGCGCCTCCTCGACCACGCCGCTGATGTCCCAGCCGAGGATGAACGGGGGCCGGCCGAGCAGCGGCAACTCGCCGGCGCGCAGGCGCGCCTCCAGCGGGTTCAGCCCGATCGCCTTGACGCGTACGAGAACCTCGGTCGGGAGGGGCCGGGGCTCGGGCGCGTCCACGATGGTGAGCGCCTCGGGACCGCCGAGCGTCTGCTGGGTGATGACTCGCATGACTCTCCTGGCTTTGAAAGGGGGGAGAGAACCCAGGCTAGGTTTCCGACAGGAACCAGCAGGTACCTTTGGCGCCATGAGCGGTTTCGGTCCCTGTGATTCCTTTCTCGCCGACTGTCCGGCGCGTATGGCGGTCGAACTCATCGCCGACAAGTGGACGGTGGTCGTGCTCTACGGCCTCAGCAAGGGCCCGGTGCGCCATGGCGAGTTGATCGAGCTGATCGGCGGCATCTCCCGCAAGATGCTCACCCAGACGCTCCGACGGCTCGAGGCGCACGGACTCGTCCGCCGCCACGCGTACGCCGAGGTGCCGCCCCGTGTCGAGTACGAACTCACCCCGCTCGGGGCGACGCTGATCGATCCGATCCACATGCTGACCGAGTGGGCGAGGGCGAACGGCGACGCGGTGCTCGACGCGCTCGACGCCGATCCCGCGCCGGCCGTCCGTAGCGGCTGAGGCCCCCGCGTATCCGGAGTCGGGGCCGGTGTCGGATCAGGCGGCCGGCAGCACGTTGTGGTTGAGCCGGAACATGTTGGTCGGGTCGTACGTCTTCTTGACGGCGGCCAGGCGCTCGTAGCGCTCGGGGCCGTAGATCGCGGCGGCGTCGGCCGCCTCGTCCGGCGCGAGGTTGTTCACCAACCGCCGGTCGCCACGCCAGGGCTCCATGCCGTCGAGCAGGTCCGCGACCGATTTCTTGAGCTGCTGCTCCTCCGACACCGGCCCGCCCGCGACACCCAGCAGGACGTAGGGCAGGCCCCTGGTCGCGACGGCGTTGGGCACCGCCGGCTCGCGGTCCCACGCACCGCCCAGCGCCCGGAGTTCGACGACCGTCAGGGTGCTCGCGGAGTCCGGGCCGGCGAGTTCGACGAGCCTGTCCCGCGCCTCGGTGGGGAACTCCCGCAGCATGATGCTCCGCTCGTAGTAGGGCACCGGCGCGCTCGGCTCGTTGTGGATCGTCGCGACCTTCGCGTACGGCATGTCCGCCACGGTGTCCAGGACAGCCGGGGCCGCCGCCCGCAGCGGTGCTACCATCCGCTCGCCGTCCGCGGCCTCGCCGTTGTAGGCGATCCGCACAGCCACCAGGAACTCCCAGTCCAGGGGCACGGGCAGGCTGGGTTGGTCCGCCAGCCGCACTACGGCGATCGACGAGACCATGGTCTCAGGGGTGCCCGGGTGCCAGGCCGTCCAGGCGCGCAGCACGTCGGCCATCCGCTCGCCGTGGAAGTAGATGGCGCCGCCGTAGAGGCGGGGCACCGGGAACAGGTCGAATTCCAGGGCGGTAACGGCGCCGAAGTTGCCCTTGCCGCCGCGCAGCGCCCAGAACAGTTCGGGTTCGGACCGCGCGTCGACGTGCCGCAGTTCGCCGTCGGCGGTCACCACGTCGAGTGAGCGGACATGGTCGGCGGCGTAGCCGTGGGAGCGGCCGAGGGTCGGGCTGAGTCCGCCGCCCAGGGTGTAACCGGCGACTCCCACAGTGGGGTTGGACCCGTTCAGCGGAGCCAGCCCGGCCGCGGCGGTCTTCTTGACGACCTGGGACCACACTGCTCCGGCGCCGACCCGGGCGGTGCGGCCGGGAGCGTCGACGGCCACGCTGTCCATGCGGTGGGTCGCGATCACAACGGCGCCGTGCGCCGGGCCGACCAACTGATGGCCGGTCGTCATGACCAGGACCGGCCGGTGCTGCCCGGCCGCGAAGGCGACGGCTGCCTGCACGTCGGCCGCGCTCTCCGCCACCACGATCAGGGCGGGCTCCAGGTCGTGGTTCAGGTTGAAGACAGCACGTTCGTCGTCGTATCCCTCATCGCCCGGCAGCAGGACCGAACCCGCGACCTTGGTCCCGAGGGCCGCGGCCTCCTCCGGCAGGACCGACAGCAAGGTCAAATCGTCGGAAGTCATGACATCAACGGTAATACGAAGCCACCACGAGTGTACGCATATCGAATATATGTTCCCTTTTGGTTCGCAGAGACTCGTCTCGGCGCTGCGGCGTCGACAATGCCGGGACGCTTAGCTGACGGCGTCCAAGGGGTTGTCCGCCATCAGGTTCTCCAGGCCGACGCGCACCATGCCGGCCGCGGAGCTGTCGGGTTTGCGTGCGGCCTGTGCCTGGAAGCAGGCAAGGAAGTCCGCGGAGAAGTCGAGGCGTGGGTGGCGTGCGAGCACCTCGCGTCGGAAATCGGCGTCAAAGTCGTCCAGGTTCGCTCCGACGACGTCGGTGGCGGTGGAGTTGGCCAGCAGGTGGCCCTCAGGGTCGGTGGACGCGTCGACCTCGAGCCACATGTGGCGGATGATCACCTCCGAAAGCCGCTCACGGCGTCGCGCCGTCCACCCGGCGCCCGCCGCGAACACACTCGCCACATGGCCGCCTGCTTCCTCGAACGCGACCGTGTGACTGTCGAAGGCCGCCGTGAGGCCGAGGTCGTGAAGCATCGACGCCACATACAGCAGTTCCGGGTCGAAGGGGATACCGCGAACGGTGCCCCGGGCGGCTGCCCATACGTAGGCGCGCACGGAATGGTTGAACAGTCCGGGCGACAGGTACGTCGATGCCACCTCCCGCGCGGCAGCCGACACCTCGGTGTCGGGGACCACGAGGTCATCGAGGGTCATGCGGGTCATGAGTGCCTTCCTTCGGCCGGGTCATGGGTGACGTGACAGTGAATGTCACGGAGAATTCATGCCCTCACCCGACACGAGGGCGGGGTTGTCTCCGCTGAATTCATTCCGACGGCGCGTCAGGCGTCCGTCAGGCGTCTTCGTGGAGACCCACCGGACCATGTGGCGATACGGGCAAGGACGGAAACGAGTTCCAGCGTTCGAGACCCGCCCGACCCCGGCGAACAGCGACGAACTGTTCTGAATCTCGCGCGGTCTGGTGGAAAGCGACCGGCGGGCGGAAACTTCGTGGATGAGCGAATTACAGGTGGGCGAGGGGGGCGGGCCGGATCGCCGGGCCGCCACGGGGCCGGCCGGGCGGAAGCGCGGCGGGCAGGCCAGTATCGACTGGGGCCGCTGGTTCCCCGAGCGGCCGGGCTATGCCGAGTACGCCCGCCGGTACGTCCAGGAACTGCTTGACGAGGGCCGGATCGAGGAGCTGCGCTCGGCGGCCCTCACCGGTACGGCGCTGGCCCGCGCACGGCTGGCGGAGATCTACGCCGCGCAGGGCCGGATCGAGGAGTTGCGGTCACTCGTCCACACCGAGGACGCGCCCCTGGCACTCCTGCTGACCGGCACGCTGGCCGACACGACGGCCGGGCAGGACGGCCTCGAAGCGGCGGTCGCCGTGACGCAGGTGCGCCTGGAGACAGGTGAGAAGGACGCCCTCGACCAGTTGATCAAGCTGCTTCGCGCGCAGGACCGGGTCGAGGAGGCCATCACCTTCCTCCAGGCGCACCCGGAGGAGAATGACTACGCCGGATGGCACCTGCTGGTCCATCTGCTTCTCGTCCAGGGCCGTATCGAGGACGTACGGACGATGGCCGGCGACAGCAGGCGTCCCTACGCCCGCGCCCTGGTGACAGGCGTCTTCGCCGAGCAGGGCCGGATCGAGGAGTTGCGGGCACTCTCCGCTCATGGCTACGTGCTGTCCCACGCGCTGGTCGGGCAGGGCCGCGTCGACGAGGCAATCGCCGTGATGCAGGAGTGCGTCGACGCCAACGAGAAGCACGCCCACGACTTCCTGATCAAACTGCTGGTCGGGCAGGGACGTGCCGATCAGGCACTGACCGCCCTGGAGTCCAGGCCGCACAACCCGTATGAATCGACCTCCACGGCCTCTCTCGAAGTGGCCCGCCTCCTGGACGAACAGGGCCGCGCCGAGGACGCGATCAGAATCCTGCGAACCCGCGGGCCCGCGCCTGAGCAACTCGCCGCACTGCTGGCCGGGCAGGGCCGCACCGACGAGGCCATCAAGGTCCTCGACCGCGCCATGGCCGACGCCAAGCACTCATCCGTCATTCAGAAGTTGGCCGAGGCCCAGGCCGACCTGCTCATCGAGCACGGCAGGACCGACGAGCTGCGCACCCGCGCCGAAACGGGCCACCGGGCGTACGGCGTACGGCTGGCGGCGTATCTGGCGGAACCCGGCCGGACCGCTTGACCGCGTGGCCGGCGCCAAGGCACGCAACGGGGAACCCGTCGCCGACGTCGCCGCCGTGGTCCTCTGGAGTGCCGCTCCCGGTCGCCCGAACAGGGCTGCGATCTTGACCTGCGAGCCCGATGGAACGGGACGCGAGGTGAACTGAGAACGGCGTGGCCGAATCGTCAATGCCGAACTGCCCGATGGTAGAGGGGTGTCGGTTCAGGGTTGGTGGACGGACGCCACGAAGTGGCTGTACGAAGCGGCATCGAAGAGCTCGTCCATGTCCTGGGCCGACAGGAGCACGCTCACACAGCACACAGCCATCAGGGCGACGTGGGCCACCACCCAGCGCCGCCGGAAGGGTTGCGGCGGAGTGAGCAGCGCCTGGACCCGGCGCGGTACGGGGCCGCCGGTCGC
>NZ_JTHL01000001.1:1152264-1173538 GCF_000818195.1 Streptomyces sp. 150FB
GGGGCCGCCGGTCGCGGCCAGCGCGGGCTGCGGCCGGCGCTTGGTGGCAAGTGCCGCCCGGGCGACGGCCCTTGCCACCAGGGGCCGGTCGCCGACCACCGCGCCTGCGTGCTCGTCGGCCCAGCGTTCCAGCGCGAAACCGCCCGCGACGGCGACGGGCCTCAGTAGCGGGTTGACCGCTGCAGCCAGTTGCAACAGCAGGAGGAACACATGGTGGCGGTGGCGCAGATGGGCCCGCTCATGGGCCAGCAGCGCCCGCCGCTCGCCCGCGGTGAGAGCGCGCAGCATGCCGGAGGAGACGACCACACGTCCCGGCGACCCCGGCAGCGCGAAGGCGGAGGGCACCGGGTCGTCCACGACAGCGAGATCTCCCGCAGTTGTGTGGCGACGGCACTCCCGTCGAGCCTCGACGAGCAGCCGGCCCCGGCGCCACCCCGCGAACGCCAGAGTTCCGGCGCACACGACCAGCAGGAGGGCGGCACTCGCCGCGACCGTGCGGTTCACGGGTGTGTCGGCGGCCAGCACGCCCGGAGACCACCGTCCCTCCTCCGCCACTGCCGGGACCTGGCCGACGAGTGTGAAGGCCAGCATGCTCAGGGCGGCCACCCAGCCGCCGGCGGCCACTACGGCCGCGACGGTCAGCAGCCACGAAGCCATCGTGGGCGGCAGTCGGCGTCCCGCCCACGGGGCGGACGCGGCCAGCAGCGCACTGACGGCGAAGGGAAGGAAGATACTGATGCGCACCGGTCAGTCCTCCGCGTGCCCGCGCAGCAGCCGCTCCAGCAACTCTTCGTCCTCGGAGGGCAGGTCGGACACGAAACGGGCCAGTACGGCGGCCCGGTTGCCGCCCTTCTCCAGCAGAGCCCGCATCCCCGCCGCGGTGTGCCCTGCCTCGTCCCGGACCGGGGAGTAGACATGCCCCCGGCCCTGCCGCTCGCGGCTGACCAGGCCCTTGTCGTGGAGCCGGGACAGGATCGTGAGTACCGTGGTGTGCGCCGGCTCCCCCGCCACCTGCTCGCGGACCTTCGCCGCGGTCGCCGGCCCGCCGACGGCCCACAGCGCGGCCAGCACCTCGTTCTCCAGCTCGCCGGGGGCCCGCCGGCCCGGCGGTCCCGTTCCTTCGTCCGTCACCCGCCCACTCCTTCGTCGCCTGGCCCGGTGTGTGAGGGGCCACGCTACTACCCGTTGTAGAGAGCCGTCGGCGCGGAGACGGCGGACGACGGGGACCGGGCCGGCCGCCGGGGATACGGACCGCCGTGGTCGCGGAGCGGGCCGGTCTCCCACCCACGGGCACCGAAGGTGTCGAGAAGGCGGGGAAGCGCCCTGAGGGTGACACGCCAGGACCCGGTGGCCGAGGTGCAGTCGGAGTCGTGGAGCAGGACCGTACCGCCACCGCGCAGAGACGTCATGACGGTGTCGTGGATGGAACGGGGCGTGGCGCGGGCCCGCCAGTCCTCGCCCCAGGCCGTCCACAGCACCGGAATCAGGTCCAGTTCACGGCAGGCGAGATGCGCGCCGGTGGTCATCACCCCGTACGGCGGCCGGAAGAGCCGGGGCGGCTCGCCCAGCACGTCGGCCAGCAGGTCGCGGCCCCGGGCGAGGTCCTCGCGGGTCGCCCGGGGGCCGCGGAACAGCAACGGCCGGTGGGCCCAGCCGTGCAGGGCGATCTCGTGCCCGGCGGCGGCCATCTCGCGGGCGAGACCGGGCGACCGGATCAGCATGGAGCCCAGCAGGAAGAAGGTCGCGCGGATCTGCCGCTCCTCCAGAACCCGCAGGAAGTGCGGGGTGGAGAGGTGGTCGGGACCGTCGTCGAAGGTCAGCGCCACATGATCCCGCCGCCCCTGCCCGGCCAGCCGCGGCATCAGCCGGTTACGCAGGGGCCCGAAGGCCGAGACGGCCGGAGCGGCGTGCAGGGCGGCCGCCACGGGCACCGCCAGACCTGCGGCCCGGAGGCCGCCGCGGGTACGGTGCGCACTCACCGCGTGGGATGTGTTCGCATCGCGCCGCGTACTCACAGCTCGTACCTCTCGAAGAGATGATGTGCGGCGGTGGCGAGGCGGGAGGGGAACATGTCGTCGGCGTGCGCGAGAGGGGCGGCGATACCGAACGCGAGTGTGGCCGCCAATCCCACCGCCGCTGTCCTGGCCCCGCGCCGGACCGGACGGTCCGGGCGGTCCGGACGGCCCGGGCGGTCCGGACGGCCCGGGCGTACGACGGGCGTGGGCCGGACCGTCCGTTCGTCCACGGCGGCGGCGATCACTTCGGCCGCCCCCGGCCCCGATCCGAACAGGGCCAGACCAGCGGCGCGCCGGCGTTCACCGAGCGGGCCCGCAACGAGCGAGGCCAGGACACCGCCGAGGGCCGCGGGGTCCCGCACCCATACGGCCAGCCCCGCTTCGTCGAGAGCGGCGGCGTTGGTCTGCCCGTGGCCCGGTATGCAGCGGAAGCTGACGACCGGCAGTCCACTGGCGAAGGCCTCCAGCGAGGTGAGCCCGCCCGCGTTCTGAACGAGTACGTCGCACGCCCGCATCAAGCCCGGCATGTCCGCCTCCCAGCCGCGTACGTACGCGAAACCGTCGGCGCGCAGTTCGTCGGCCAGCGTCTCGTTCCTGCCACACACCACGACCGGGACGGCCGCCCCGCAGGCCAGGATCTCGGCGGCCGACCGCCGTACGGCGCCCACCCCCCAGGAACCCGCGACCAGCAGGGCGAGAGCCTGGCCGGCCGGCAGTCCGAACGCGGCGCGTGCGGCGCTCCGTTCGGCCTCGTCCACCGGTGTGAACCGCTCGCCGGTCACGGGGCCTGCCACGGTCACCCGAACCGCCCCCCGCGCGCGTGCCTGTGCGGCCGGCACCGGATGGGCCGCGAGATGCGCGTCGATACCGCGCGCGACCCACAGCGGATGGACGGAGAAGTCCGTCAGGTAGGTGATGGCGGGTATGTCCAGACGCCCGGCGGAACGCAGCCCGCCGAGCACATGGCTCGCCCCCGGGTACGTCGAGACGACCGCGACCGTGCCGGACGGGATCGCGCGGAGCGTACGCCGCCGGGCGGAGCGGAACAGGACGCGTAGCAGTGGCCCGGGGCGGGCCGTGTGCTCGGCGGAGGTGTACAGGCGCTGGTAGCCGGCCGGGGCCCAGGTGAGCATCCGGCGGTACGTGGCGGCCAGCACTCGGCCCAGTCCGGCGGGCAGCAGATCGAGGAAGTCGCGCCGGTCCACGGCGAATCCGGCGGCCCCGAGGCGCAGGGCCAGCTCGGCGGCGGCGCCGTCGTGCCCTGCGCCCACCCGCGCCGAGATGATCGTGATCCGCCGGGGGAGGCGGGGGGACGGGCGGCGGAGCCGGCTCTCGTCCAGGTTGTCGTGGCAGGGCACAGCGGGTCAGCCTCCTGAAGGGCACGCCAAGGATGGTCGCCGCCCCGCGTGGCCGCGGCAGCGGGCCGGGGGGCTGACAGGAGAAGCTACTACATGATGTAGAAATAAGGCGTGCACAGGCAGGCCCCCGACACCGGGCGAGGCCGTGCGCGCCGAACGGCTACGAGGTGGGAGCGACTATGGAGCGGCAGGACGCGGGCACGGCGGGGAGAACCGGTCCCGGCCGGAGCAAGGTCCCCGAGATCAACGCCTGGTTCTGGGTGGTGAAAGTCCTCACCACCGGCATGGGAGAGACCGCTTCGGACTACCTGGCCAGAACGCTCGGCCCGGTGGTCGCGGGCGCGCTCGGGCTGACCGGCCTCGCCGTACTGCTCACGCTCCAGTTCCGGGCATCCCGTTACCGGGCGTGGGCGTACTGGTCGGCCATCGTGATGGTGAGTGTGTTCGGCACCATGGCGGCCGACGTCGTGCACGTCGTGGCGGGCGTCCCCTACGCGGTGTCGGCCGGGGCGTTCTCGGTGCTCCTCGCGGGCATCCTGACCGCCTGGTACGCCTCGGAGGGCACGCTGTCCATCCACAGCGTCCGCACCCGCCGCCGCGAAGGCTTCTACTGGGCGACGGTGCTCACCACCTTCGCGCTGGGCACCGCGGTCGGCGATCTGACGGCGGGCGTGCCGCACCTCGGCTACTTCCCCTCCGGAATCGCCTTCGCCGTACTCATCGCGATCCCGGCCCTCTCAGGGCGCTTCCTGGGCCTGAACGCCGTCGCCGCCTTCTGGTGGGCGTACGTCCTGACCCGGCCGCTCGGCGCCTCGTTCGCCGACTGGATGGGCGTGCCCCCGGCGCGCGGCGGTCTCGGCTGGGGCACCGGCCCGGTCACACTGGCGCTCACCGTGCCGATCCTCCTGCTCGTCGGCTGTCTGGCGTCGACCCACGCGGACACTCCTGAGCACGGAGCGCCGGAACCCACAGCCGTGGAACCCACCGGGGCATCCGCCGGCTGACCATCGGCCGCCGGCGTTCGGATGACCGTGGACTGTGGGGGGAGCCCGTTCCACACGGAGGCGTGGACGTGCGGCGCCTGCCGCGCAGCGAGTATCCGGCTGTCAGACAAGACCCTTGGAACCATCCATTCGAACCTCTTCTTGGCTCTCCTCCACAACGTGACGGCGCTGCCGCCGGCCGCGGCCGGCCTCCGGCATGACGTGGGCCCAGTGACCGAGCGCGACAGTCGGGTGGGGCGCCCGGGAGAGCGTGCCCGCCGGGCTCGCCGCCCTCACCGGACGACCCTGCCCGCCTTGTCGCAACTCACCAGCAACAGCGCGATGTCGTCACTGTTCCGGGGGACCGTCGTCTCCTGGGCGCGTTTGACGATGGTGTCCGCGAGCAGTTCCAGCGACTCGTCCTGTGACTCGGCGAGTTGGTCGGCCAGCAGGTCGATGGACAGGCCCAGGTCGGTGCCGGGCCGCTCCACGAGGCCGTCGGTGTAGAGCGCCAGCAGGGCGCCGGGCGGCAGGGGCATTTCCACGCTCTCGAAGCGGGCCCCCTCCTCCACCCCCAGGAGCAGCCCGGGCGGCAGGTCGAGCACCTCCGCGTGGTGAGCGCGATGGCGCAGGATCGGTGGGAGGTGGCCGGCGGAGGCCAGCGTGACGCGGTGCCCCGGCACGTCGATGTGGACGTAGAGGCAACTGCAGAAGAGGGAGGTGTTCAGCTCCAGGAGCAACTGGTTGGTGCGGGCGAGTACCTCCTCGGGCGGCGCACCCGTCCTGGCGTAGCTGTGCATGGCGGTACGGATCTGGCCCATCAGCGCGGCGGCCTGGACACTGTGCCCCTGGACGTCGCCGATCACGGCGGCCGCGGCGTGCTTACCGAAGTCGATCAGGTCGTAGAAGTCACCGCCGACCTCCAGCGCGCGCGTCGCCGGACGGTAACGCGACACGACCGCGAGGCCGGGCACCCGGGGCAGGCTGCGCGGCAGCAGCCCGTCCTGAAGGCCGCGTGCCA
The DNA here is from genome assembly GCF_000818195.1 of Streptomyces sp. 150FB. Classification (GTDB taxonomy): domain Bacteria; phylum Actinomycetota; class Actinomycetes; order Streptomycetales; family Streptomycetaceae; genus Streptomyces. The sequence goes on from NZ_JTHL01000001.1 coordinate 1,157,642, forward strand.
CCTGGGCGTTGGCGTCGTAGAGCCGGGCGCGTTCCATCGCCTGCGCGATCATCCCGGCCAGCGAGGTGAGTTCGGCGCGTTCGTCCGGGGGGAAGGGCTGCGGCTTGTCGTACCCCAGCACGAGGCAGCCGAACGTGCCGCCGGAGACCGTCAGCGGCAGGAAAGCGAAGGCTGCCATGTCCCGGTAGTTCCGATGCTGGGGAAAGGCACGCACCAATTCGGCGTTGGTGGTGTGGAAGCCGGGGACACCGGTCTCCATGGTCCTTGTGCCCTCGCTCGGAGTAGCCATCGGCTGGCCGTCGAAGTGCTCCGGCAGCTCCGGCGGGAAACCACAGGAGCCCACCACGCGCTCTCGCCCTTCGTCCTCGACCAGGAGGGCCAGCCCCTCGGCGCCGAGGACGGGCCGCATCTGGTCCATGAGCGACTCGGCCACCTCGCTGACACCCGCCGCCTCGGTCAGCGCCGACGCCAGGTGCAGGAGGTGGAAGAGGGTGCCCGCGCGGGCGCGCACGGTGTGCGGGGCGTCCTCGGCCGGTTCCTCGTCACTCCCGCCGTCCTCCGGCCTGACGCGGACGCTGATGCCGGTGGCGTCCGGGTAGAGCAGGAACGACAGCCGTACGCCGTCCGGCCTGCGGGCGGCGAACCCGGTGGGCTGACGGCTGAAGAGCGCGGCGACAAAGGCGTTCTCGTACGCCGGATCGTTCAGCCAGGGCAGCGCGTCCCACGGTTCGGTGTCCAGCAGTTCCGCGCGATCGCGGCCGAGCAGATGGGCGGCCCGGTCGGTGAGGAAGGTCATCCGGCCGGACAGGTCGAGCGCCATCAGGCCTTCGGTGAAGCGCTCAGCGAGGGCGGCGACAGGGTCCGTGTGAGGGGCCGGCGGCTCCATGACCAGCGGCTCGTCCCTCGGAAGCACCGGCCGGCCCCGGGCTGCCGCGTCCCGCAGCACCTCGGCCATCCGGTGGGTGGCCTCACCGAGTCGCGCCCGCTCGGCGGCGGACAGCGGTGGGCGGCTGCCCGGCCACAGGACATTCAGGGCACCCCAGCAGACTCCGTCCGACATCAACGGGGCCGCGTAATGGGCGACGGAGTACGGAAAGGCGAGCGCGGCACGGGGAAAGCGGCGGGCCAGCTCCTGCTGGTCGGAGAGCCACACGGGACTGCGCGAGCGGACCGCCTCGGGCACCGGGGACGGCGCCGCCATCGCCAACCGGGCCCAGGGCCAGGCCAACTTCATGGGGGCTCCGGTCACGGTGGTCATCTGCAGCACCTGCCGCTCGGGGACCGGGAGGTACGTGAGCCCGATGTGGGCACCGACGTCCTGCGTGATGCCCTCCAACAACCGGTCGAGACGAGCCGCCGCTTCCGCGGCCGGGTCGTCCTCGTTCTCACGCACGTCCTCACCCGCCTCACATGCGGCTTATCACCCTCATTTCGCCGTATTGTCACACAATACAGGGCTGCCAGGTGTCGCCCTTCCCCGCGCCGGCCCCTTCCCACCCCGCCCGCACCGCACCCCGCCGCCCCGCACCCGGCCCGCTCAGGCGGCGTGAAGGACCCGGAAGCGATCGAGGTCCGCCGGATCTCGATCTACGACTTGGACCGCCGCCCAAACCCATTGCCAGACGCTGATGCCGGGCGTGCGGGAGAACCGGATCATTCCGCGGGTGCCTTCGACCGCGACATGCGGCCAGGCCGCGGCCGTGCGCGCCCGGTCCACGCCGTGAGAGCGCAGTACATCGGCGAGTACGGCGACCGCGTCGTACCCCTCGAAGGCGACGAAGGAGGGCGCTTCGGCCAGCCGCTCGCGGAGAGCCGTCTCGACCCGTACACCGAGTGGGCTGAGGCGGTCCGGCAGATAGCGCAGGAACGGGATCGCGGCACCGTCGTCGCCCAGCGACGTCGCCCATGCGGCGAACTCCGGTTGCCCGGCCGGAGCACCGATCAAGATCTCGGCGAGGCGCTGGTCGCCGCGGACGGACTTGACGATCGGCACCGCCGGCTCCGGGTTGCCGACCAGAAGAAGGAGGGCCGTCGCGCGGCTGGCGACGAGTTCGTCGCACACGGCCGTGGGGGTGAGCGCGCGCATGTCGAGTTCGACGACGGTACCGCCGCGCGGAGCGAGGTGGTCCCGCAGAATGCGGGCCCCGGACGCCCAGTAGACACTCGGCTCGGCCGCTACGGCGATTCGGCTGTGGCCCGCGCCGAGCAGGAAGTCCGCGTAGATCTGCCAGCCGTGGGACTGCGCGGGGGCGAGGCGCGCGACCCAGTCCGTCGGCTGTTCGGTGAGCGCGTCGATGACCCCTGACGAGCAGAGGAACGGCAGGCCGAGGGCGTCGGCCCTGGCGGCGGCGGAGCGAGCGACGACGCTGTGGTACTCCCCCACCAAGGCGGCCACACCCAGGCGAGCCAATTCATCCACGGCCGCCGCGGCCCTCCGCGGATCAGCGGCCGTGTCTCGGACCACCAGCTCAAGTGGTCTTCCGACGATCCCACCGGCGTCATTGACTTCGCGAACGGCCAGTTCGAGTCCGGCGAGCAGGTGTTGGCCTGCCTCGACCCAGCCAGGCCGAGTCAGCGGAACAAGAGCACCTATCCGGACGGATGACCCGTCAGCCCGCTCCGCTCCGGGCGGCGATGGTGGCGTATTCATGCGTTGACTTCTCCCGTGCGGTCCGAGTTACCTGGGTCATCCGTGTGACCCGCGTGACCCGGGTGACGATTCCGTCGCGGCTTGCCCGGACCGCAGCGTGGCAAGGCCCGGCAGTACGCGTTCGGAGTGGTACTCGGCGATTCTCCACCGGGTCCGGCCGTCCGTCGTGGACGCATTGTTCCGGAGACTGGCACGAATGCTTCGTAACGGGTTCATTCCACGTAACCGGAGATTCCTTAGCGTCGCTAAATGGTTTGACACCGTTCCGCACGGGAGCGGTGGACGAAAGGCGCCACCAGCAGATGGAAACACCCGAGGAATCCAGGGCTTCGAACCCGTCGGCCACGTCCGCCGACCTGAGCCGCCGGAGGTTCGTGGCCGTCGCCGGCGCGGCGATCGCGGCGGCCGGGGTCGGGGCGGGCACCGCCGAGGCGGCTACAGGGTCCGCCCTCAAGGGGCCGGCCAAGACCGTGGCAGCCGACACCGGGGTCGTCAACGGCGGCAAGGCCCCCAAGGGCACCTGGCTCGCGGGCGACACCCATGTCCACGACGACCACTCGTCGGACGGCAGCGGTCCCCGCCAGACGTCGCAGCAGACCCTTCCCGGCAACCTCCCCGTCGGTGACCAGATCGGCCAGGGCGAGAAGACCGGTCTCGACTTCATGCCACTGACCGACCACCGTACGTACGACCAGGTCTGGGATCCCCAGTGGAAGTCGTCCAAGCTGCTGCTGCTCCCCGGCGAGGAGGCGAACGGTTCGCCCCACGCCATCGTGCTGGGCAACGTCGATGTCATCGTGGACGGCGCCAACCCGCCCGGATCCGCGAGTTTCCGGCATGTGCAGCAGTCGGTCTGGGACGCGCACGCGCAGGCCGCGATCTGGCAGCAGGCCCACCCCGACGACGGTGAGTACACACCGGCCGACGGTGTGAACGACAACGCCAGCGTCCAGGGCGCGCATCTGGTCGAGGTGCTGAACGTCGCCAGCAACCCGGACGCCGAGGTCGAGTACGCGGAGAACCGCTGGAACGCGGGCTTCCGTTTCGGTGTGTCCGCCGCCAGCGACTGCCACTTCCGCGAGCTCTGGGACATCGACAGCCCCGGTGAGCCGACCACCCATGTCTTCACAGCCGGGCGATCGGTGCTGGGCATCCTGGACGGCTTCCGCGCCGGCCGTACGACCGTCTCGCAGAACATCGCCGGCCCCTTCCTCACCATCGAGGCGGACGTCGACGGTGACGGCGTGTTCGAGGCGATGGGCGGTGACGAGGTTGTCGTCGCCGAGCGCAAGCTGCCCAAGAAGGCGAAGCTGCGTGTGAAGGTCAAGGGCGGCAAGGGCACCACCGTCTCGGTGTACGCGGCTCCCGGCCGCTCGGCCGGCCCGATCGCGAAGTTCACACCGCAGCGGGCCAACGAGACGTACGAACTGCCGCTCGTGCTGAAGGGGACGGACCACGGCTGGTACCGCGTCGAAGCCCGCTCCCCCGGCAGCGCCTCCGGCTCCGAGGCCGACCCGGACCTGCCCGATCAGCTACGCGGCGCCACCTCGCCGATCTTCGTGTCCGTCGGCGCTCCGGCCGACCCCCGCCCCGAGATCGCGCTCCCGGCCGCCGACACCGCGGCCGACGCCGCGGTCCTCGTCACGGGCGACCAGGGCGAGTTCACCGGATTCTCCGACATCGCCGTCGTCGGCAAGGTGACACATGTGGTGGCCGAGCTGCACCAGAACCAGGCCAGCAAGATCGTCTACCGTCAGCTCGACGCCAAGGGCAGGGTCGTCAGGTCTTCGACCCTGTCCGGCCGCTCGGCCACAGCGCGGTTCCCCCGCGTCGCCGCCACCGCCGACGACGTATGGGTGGTGTGGCAGGACGAGCGGGGCGAGGAGCAGCCGCACCGGCCCGCGATCCTGCTGGCGCACAGCGCCAACGGCGGCGCCTCGTTCAAGGCCCCGCAGAAGACCAACAAGGGCAAGGGCCGCGCCGTCACCCCGGCGCTCGCGCTGATCGAGGACAAGCATCCGCTGGTCGTATGGTCCGACAACAGCGCGGGCGCGTTCGACGTCTACGCGCAGATCATCGGCGTCGACAAGGCCGCGACGAACGTCTCGGCGGCGGGCAAGACGACCAGCCCCGGTGTGTCCACCGACGCGCGCTCGCCGCGCTTCCCCGCTTCGCTGTTCCCGGCCGTCACCGTCCAGAACGGCAAGCAGGCGGTGATCAGTTGGCAGGACGACCGCTTCGACCCGGACCCGTTGTGGACCGGCCACACCCCGCCCGCGGGTCAGCCGGCCGGCGGCGGCACCGACCCGGACAACTGGCAGATCCTCGCGTCGGTACGTAAGGCGCCCGGTCGCGGCTGGAGCAACCCGGTCCAGGTCAGCCGGGTCACCGACCGCTCGGACCGGCACCCCGGCCTGACCGTGGACGAGCACGGCACGTTCGTCGCGATCTGGGAGAGTGGCGCGCTACAGAGCTCTGGCGCCAACCTCCAACTCCGGGCCGCCCGTTCGACCGACGGCGGCACCACCTGGACGGCCTTCGAGCAGGTCTGTCTCGCGCCCGAAGCGATGAGTCAGCGGGCGAAGCTGGGCCTCGACCCGGACGGCACCGTGCGGGCGGTCTGGTACGACTCCCGCGCGACGGACTGGCGTTGGAAGATCTTCACCGCCACCCTCGACACCGGAACCGGCTGGTCCCCGGCCGTCCAGGTGACGGCCCGGGGCAACAACACCTGGCCCGCGCTCCACCGGGGCGTGGTGGTGTTCACCAGCGACCGTGCGGCGAAGCGAACGCAGCGGGATGCGACGCAGCAGGTTTACACGGTGAAGCTGGCCTGACCGGGGCCCTCAGTGGGGGCTCCGGTCCTTGCCGTGTCCCCCACAACAGCCCCGGCGCACAGGTGGACAATCTCAGGTCGTCGCGTCGACCGGTGCTGCCGCCTGCCCCGGCATGGATGTCAGCCGGTGTGCCGGTGGCCGGCCCGGATTTCCGGTTGTGCTCCAGGTGCCCAGGGTGATCTCGGCGGTGATGCCGGGGCCGAACCCGGCGATGACTCCCTGGGCCGCGTGGTCGGCGCCGCCGTCCTCGAAGAAGCGTTCCAGCGCATCGAAGATGACGGCGCTGGCGATGTTGCCACGTTCGGTGAGGGTCGCCCGGCTGTAGCGGAACATCGTCGGCGGCAGTTTCAGATGGGTGCACAGGTCGTCCAGAATCCTGGGGCCGCCGGCGTGGACGATGTAGAAGGCGAGCCCCGAGATGTCCCAGTCGCACAGGTTGGCCATGTCGCGCAGGGCCGGGGCGAGGTCGGCCATGGTGCCCGGCACTCGTTTGTCGAGCATGAAGTGGAAACCGGTGTCGCGGATCGCGTACGAGATCCACTCCTCGGTGCCGGGTACCAGGTGCGAGCCGTTGTGATCCAGATGTACGCCGGTGCCGCCCTGGCCGCGCACGACCGCGGCGGCGATGGCGTCCCCGAACAGGCCGTTGGAGAGCAGGTTGCCCACTGCCAGGTCCGTCGGCTGATAGCAGAGCGAGCAGAACTCGCAGCAGACGATCAGCACGTTCGCCTGCGGGTAGGCGGTGCAGAAGTCGTGAGCGCGGTTGATGGCCGCTCCCCCGGCGGCGCAGCCGAGCTGGGCGATCGGCAACTGCCGGGTCTCCGGCCGGAATCCCATCGTGTTGATGAGCCAGGCGGTCATCGACGGCATCATGAATCCGGTGCAGGAGACATAGATGATCATGTCGATGTCGTGGGGGGTGAGGTCGGCGTAGGCCATCGCGCGGCGCACGGCCTCCGGCACCCGGGCCTTGGCCTCCGCCTCGTACCGGGCGTTGCGCGCGGTGAGGCCCGGGTGGCGCAGTGTGTCCTCGATGGGCTGCACCAGATTGCGTGTCCGTACGCCGGTGTTGGCGATCAGACGCAGTGCGAGGCCGAGTTGGGGGTGGCCGGCGTGCAGCTCCCGTGCCAGGTCGAGGGTCTGCTCCTGGGTGATGACGTGCTCCGGCACGGCGATCGCCGGTCTGCATAACGTGGCCATGACCGCCCCCTACCACGTCACCGGAAGGGCGAGCGGATAGCGCCAGATCGACACGGTGTTCCACTGCACCTCGTCCTTGGGCACGGCCAGGCTCAGCCCGGGAAAACGGGTGAGCAGGGTGCCGATGGACACGTGCAGAACCATGCGCGCCAGATGGGAGCCGAGGCAGTGATGGCTGCCGTACCCGAAGGTCATGTGCCCTGCGGGCGCCTGCCGTTCGAAGTCCAGCTCGTCGGGCCGCTCGTACGCCAGCTCGTCTCGGTTGGCGGTCAGATACGACACGTGCACCGTCTCACCCGCCTTGATGATCTGACCGCCGAGCTCCACGTCCTCCAGAGCCACTCGGGGAATGCCGACGCCCTGGCGGAAGGGGATGTAGCGCAGCAGTTCCTCCAGGGCCTGTGGCAGCAGTTCGGGCCGTGCCCGCAACTGGGCCAGGTGGGAGGGGTGGGTCAGCAGGGTGTAGATGACGTTGCTGATGTCGTAGGTGGTGGTGTCGTGCCCGGTGACCATCAACAGCATGGCCAGCACGGCGAGTTCCTCCTCCTCCAGCATCTCCTCCCCGATGCGCGCGGTGGCCATCGCGCTGATCAGGTCGTCCCCCGGGGCGTGGCGCCGCGCCCGGGTCAGCTCGCTGAAGTAGGCCCGCAGTGACGCCTTCGCCTCGACCGCCGATGCGCTGTCGGCGGCGCTCATCGACATCATGACCGTCGCCCAGCGGCGCAATCGCGGGCGGTCCGCCTCCGGCACGTCCATGAGCTGACAGATCGTCATCAGCGGCAGCTCGTTGGCCAGGCGGGCGGTTACGTCGGCCGGCGCACCGCTCTCGGCCATCTTCTCCAGCAGCCCGTCCACGGTCCGCTGGACCCACGGGCGCAACGCCTCGACCTGGGGGGTGGTGAAGGCCTTGACGACCAGCCTGCGCACGCGGTTGAGCGCGGGCGGGTCCATCAGGTTGATCGCCTCGGACTGCGCGATGGGCGCCGGGGTGATCCGCGGAAAGTCCTGGCCGACCAGCGCGGCCCGGCTGAACCGCCGGTCGGAGGTCACCGTCTGCACGTCCGCGTAGCGCGTCACCAGCCAGCAGGTGCCCGTGCCGTACGGCATCCGGACCCGGGCCACGGGCGACTCGGTCCGCATCCGCGACATGAACGGATCGGGCTCCAGAGCGTTGTCATGGCGGAACGGACACGCCTGCTCGGTTCCAGTACCCACCGTAGTCATTCCAGCATCCCCCCTCAACATGCGCCCGGCCGTCCCGCGCGTCTTCGAAGGCGATACCCACCTCACGACGGCGCGACCACGAAAAGGAGCAAACCACCCTTATGGGGTCTCTTCGCTCCTGGGTGACTTCGCCCGCGGAGGCGGCGACACCAGCCTCCGGGCCCGGCCTTCACCGTCCCGCTCGATCTCCATGACGGCGACGACCGCACCGCGGTTCACGGGCCCGCGAATCCGTACCGTCGGCACCTGGGACGACGGCCCGCCGGCAGGCGCCTCGAAGGTCACCGGGGCGTCGAGCTTTTCCTCGTCGATGACCAGCGCCAGGAGCGGCCCCTCCACCTTCCTCGGAAACCGGGTCATGGCGGCGAGCAGCGCCTCTTCGCTGACAGAGCAGTGCATGGTCCCGTCGGTGCGGAGCGTCGCGGCGGAATAGGGGTCGTCGGGGTGGGCGAGCCAGAGATCCAGGGGAACCGCGTGATAGAGCATCCACCCGTTATAGCGGCGCGCCGGGGAACAGGGACACGGCCGATCGGGTGACGAGGCAGGGGGCGTCGCCGCAGGCGAGCATTGACACGATGTGTCACTTAGTGACACGCTGGCATTCAGTGCCGATGAGATCGAGAGGTGTTGGGCGAGATGACCACGCCGAAGCGCGGTGGAGGGGGGATGAGCGAACAGCGGCGGCTGCGGCTGCGTCTGGAGATCTCGCGAGAGGCGGCACGCCTGTTCTGGGAGCAGGGGGTCGCCGCCACGAGCGGTGAGCAGATCGCGGCGGCGGTCGGGCTGTCGGTGCGTACGATCTGGCGGCATTTCCGCAGCAAGGAGAGCTGCGCCGAGCCGATCGTCACGCAGGGCGTCGAGTGGTTCATGGAGGTGCTGCGTAGCTGGCCCCGGGGCAGTTCGCTGGAGGCCCATCTCGCCGCGGAGACGCTGAAGCGAGGACACGAGATGCGCCCCGCCGAACTGGCCGACGACATGCTCGCCACCCGGATGATCGCTCTCGGCGACACGGAACCGGCGCTCCGCACGGCCTGGTTGATGGCCTGCGACCAGATCGAACGCGAGATGGTCACGATCCTCGCCGGTCGCCTCGGCCGCCCGGCCGACGACCTGGAGGTGAGGCTGCACGCGGCCACGGCGACCTCCGTCGTGCGGGTGATGGACGAACACATCGGTTCCGCCGTCCTGGCCGGAGTGCCTTTCGCCGGCTTCGACGATCTGGAGAGCCTGACCGAACGGTTCGCGGCCTCGGTCCGCTCGGCCACCGGAGGGGCCGTCGGGGACCCCGTCGACTGATACCAGACCAGGAGGTATCCGTATGTCCGCGACTCCGCACACCACTTCACACACCGGTTCACCCACCATCTCGCACACCACCCCGCACCTCACCGTCGAGGAGCTTTTCGACTCACCCGCCCGCATCTCCGCCTCGATCTCGCCGGACGGCACGCGGATCGCGTACCTCGCGCCGTGGCGGGACCGGCTGAACGTGTGGGTGGAAAGCGTCGATTCGGACGAGCAGGCGCGCTGTGTCACCGCCGACGACAACCGCAGCGTGCACGAATACCACTGGACGGACGATCCGCGGTGGCTGCTGTACAAGCAGGACGGCGACGGTGACGAGAACTGGCACCTGTTCCGGGTCGACTTGGAGGACCCCGGCGCCGAGGCGGTCGACCTCACCCCGTACCCGGGAACGAGGGTCGAGGGTCTTGAGTTGCCCGTCACGCGGCCGGGCAAGGCGCTCCTGTATCTGAACCGCAGGAATCCAGCGGAGTTCGATCTCCACGAACTCGATGTCGCCACCGGTGAGTTGACCGTGCTGGCACAGAACCCGGGCACGGTCGCCGGCTGGCTGTCCGCTCCCGAGGGCCGCCTGTTCGCGCACACCACGACCGCCGACGGCACTATCGAACTCGCACGCTGGGACGGCGAAGCCGGCACACCGCGCACCGTCATGGAGTTCGACGGCTCCGACTACCCCATCGGCGTCCACCCGTTCCAACTCACCCCGGACGGAAGCGCGGTGTGGATCGGCTCCAACCGTGGCACCGACCGGACCCGGCTGGTCCGGGTCGATCTGGCCACCGGCGAGGAGACCGAGGTCGACAGCCACCCCGTCCTCGACCTCGACACCCGCTCCGCCGTCTTCCCCACCCTGCCCTCGCCGCTCATCCGCGACCGGCGTACGGGAGAGCTGCTCGGCGTCCGCTACCTGGGCGAACGGCAGGTGATCCGCCCCTTGGACCCCCACTTCGCCGAGGTGCTGGAGAACCTGTCCAAGCTGTCGGACGGTGACCTGGCAGGCGTCTCCTCCGACGGCAGCGGGCGGCGCTGGATCGCCGGCTTCACCCATGACCGCGACCCCGGGGCCACCTACTACTACGACCACACCACCGGCGAGAGCCGGCTGCTGTTCCGGCCGTATCCGCACCTGGACCCGGAAGCCCTCGCCCCCATGACACCGGTCACGATCACCGCACGCGACGGACTGGACCTCCCGTCGTACCTGACCCTGCCCCTCGGCGCCGAGCCTGCCGGGCCGCCGATGGTCCTGCTGGCCCACGGCGGCCCCTGGGCCAGGGACAGTTGGGGCTTCAACCCGCTCGCCCAGCTTCTGGCCAACCGCGGTTACGCCGTACTACAGGTCAACTTCCGCGGATCGACCGGCTACGGCAAGGCCCATCTCAAGGCCGGCATCGGAGAACTGGCGGGCAAGATGCACGACGACCTCATCGACGCCGTCGACTGGGCCGTCGGCAAGGGCTACGCGGACCGGGACCGGATCGCCGTCTTCGGTGGCTCCTACGGCGGTTACGCCGCGCTCGTCGGTGTCACCTTCACCCCCGACGTCTTCGCCGCTGCCATCGACTGCTTCGGCATCTCCGACCTCGCCAACTTCCTCCGGACGGTACCGGAGTTCGCGAAGCCCCACCTGGCCCCCAACTGGCATCTGTACGCGGGTGATCCGGACGATCCGGAGCAGGAGGCGGACTTGCTGGAGCGCTCACCGATCAGCCATGTGGACCGGATCCGTACGCCGCTGATGGTGATCCAGGGAGCCAACGACGTCCGCGTCGTGCAGGCCGAGTCCGACCGGATCGTCGACGCCCTCCGCGCCCGCGGCGTCCCGGTCGAATACATGGTCAAGGACAACGAAGGACACGGCTTCGTGAACCCGGAGAACACCCTCGACATGTACCGCGCCGCCGACCGCTTCCTCGCCCGGCACCTGGGCGGGCCGCGGCCGGAGACAACCGACTAGGCCCTCCCCGGGCCGAGAAGCCGACACCGCGGCACCGCGCCGGGCCATCGAGGCTCGCGGTGCGCCGACCGAGCGTGTCAGTCAGCACCTGCCGTACAGACCCCACGACTGAACGGAGTTGATCCCACATCATGACTGAATCCGTACGCCCCGCCGACCCCACCAACGGCACCCATGACCACGACGGATCCCTCGCACCCAAGCCGAAGCCGAAGCCCCAACCGAAGCCGACGATGCTCGAACAGATGGGCGGGACGACCGGGCTGGTATACACGGCGCTGCCCATCGTGGCCTTCGTGCTCGCCAACGCCTCGTTCGGACTGACCCCCGCCATCTGCACGTCCGTCGGGGTGGGGCTCGCGATCACCGTGCTACGGATGGTGCGCAAGGAGCCGCTCCAACCGGCCCTCTCCGGCCTCTTCGGTGTCGCGGTCGCCTCGTTCGTCGCCTGGAAGACCGGATCGGCCAACGGCTTCTTCCTGCTGGGCATTTGGGCGAGTCTGTTTCTCGCCGTGATCTTCCTCCTCTCGGTACTGGTACGCCGGCCGCTCGCCGGAATCGTCTGGGGTGCGCTCAACGGCACCGGGACCGCCTGGCTCCGCGACAAGCCCTCCACCCGCTACTACGACATCGCCACCCTCGCGTTCACGGCGGTCTTCACGGTGCGGTTCGTCGTACAGCAGTGGCTGTACGAGCAGGACGCCACCGGCTGGCTGGCCTTCGCGAAGATAGCGATGGGCTATCCGCTGCTCGCCCTGGCCTTCCTGGTGGTGCTCTGGGCGGCACGGCGTTCGGGCCGACGGCTCCGCGCGCTCAACGGGCCGCAGCACACCAGTGGGGCCTGACCCGGCGGGCCCGCGTCCGGCGCCGGCTCGACCGCTCGGCGCACCTGCCCGATGGCAGCATCCGAAGGCCCAGATCTCGGCAACACCCACAGCTCCTGGAGAGTGAAAGATGCCCCATACGCTGCCGCAGCGGATGTACCTGCTCAGCTACACCGTGGAGAAGGAGAAATTCGAGACCAACAACCTCCAGTTCCGCGGCCAGAAGCTGCGTGCGGCGGCGTTGGTCGAACTCATCCTCGCCGGACTCATCAGCATTGCTCCGGCGAAGCGGGAGAAGGTGGTGCGGAGCGCCTCGCCCTCACCGAGTGACTCCTTCCTCGCCGAGGTCTGGCACGAGACAACGCCGGAAAAACCGACAAGCTGGCTCGACCTGGTGCACCTCCGCGCCCACACCGCCGAATCGGCGGTCCGCGAGCAGCTCGTCACCCTCGGCGACATCACTCTGGACGAGAAGAGCCGTAAAAAGCTCTCGCTCCTTTCCCAGCACCAGGTCACCGTCATGCATCCCGAACACGTACTCGCGCTGCGTGAGAAGAGTCGCGAGACCGTCACGCTCGGCCTGGACCCCGCGACCATTCCGTTCGAGGACGTGGCCATGACGGTCCTCGCCACGGAGAGCGACGTCGGGCACCACATTTTCAGCCGTAGCGAGGCCCGTACGCACAAGAAGACGATCAAGGCCTACGGTGAGCACTTCGACGCCATCGTTCCCGGCCTTCGCAAAGCCGTCCAGACCTCCATGGCCGCCCTCCGCCCGACCGGCGGTGGCTGGGGAAGCTGACTGCGCGGCGCCGGACACCCCGGCCGGAGTGCGCGAGGCCGGCGCGCGAAGGGTCGCCGCGCCGGCCCCGCTCCCCGTACGGCCGCACCGGGTGGATCCGGCTGATCTTCCCCCGTACGACCCACGTCCGTCAGCCGCCGTACATGCCCCTGAAGAACATCAGGCTGAGGGCCATTCCCACCACCAGACCGGCGATCGACACGCCGATCGCCGTGGGCGCGAGCCGCTGCCCCTGGTTCTTGGCGACGATGCCGCACACGATGCCCGCGATCCCGAATCCGGGCGGGCAGAAGAGGAATGCGACACACCCCAGGACGATCCCGACGATGCTCAGGGTGTTGGACTCGGTCCGTGGTTCGTACGAGTTGGACATGGTGCTCCCCCTGACTCAGTAAAATGAACGTAAGGTCAATGCCCGGAGCCCGAGCCCTTCAACCACCGCTCACCGAGGGTTCCTGTACGGGTAACCGGGCGCGAAGCCGGGCGAGTTGGGGCCGATGTGGGACCTTCTGGGCCTGTCCGGCGGGGGCCATGTCCGGCGCCAGGCCGGCCGGCTCCGCGATCGGACCGGCCGGAGAAATCCGCCCGGATCTTGAACATCGCCGCCCCTGTCGCCGTACCCCCTCACAAGGCGGCCGACAAGCGGCCGGCATCGAAGGAGTACCGGTATGACGTCAGCGCAGCGCGCCGCAGGGGTAACACGCAGGACCATGCTCGCGGCCGCCGGAGCGAGTGGGCTGGGTGTGGCGCTGGCCGCGTGCGGTGGTGGCGGGAGTTCGGACGCCGCGGCCAAGCCCAAGAGCGGCAAAGTCCTCGGAAAGACAGGTGACATCCCGGAGGGCGGCGGAAAGATCTTCGCCGACGAGTCGGTTGTCGTCACCCAGCCGAAGGCGGGCGAGTTCAAGGCCTTCTCCTCGATCTGCACCCATCAGGGCTGCCCCGTGACGAAGATTACGGGCGGGAATATCGTGTGCCCGTGCCACGGCAGCCAGTACAGCGTGGCGGACGGCAGTGTGACGCACCCGCCGGCCCCGAAGCCGCTGTCGCCCGTGAAGATCAAGGTCACCGGCGATTCGATCGCTCTGGCGTGACCGGTACGGCCTTCCCCGCCGCCGCCAGTGCCCGGACCGCCGCCCGGATCGAGGGGCGGCGGTCGGCGTCCGTACGCCACACCGCGTGGATGTGCCGGCGCATCTTGTGCCGTACGGGCACCACGGCGACGCCCTCCGGCACCGGGCCCCGGCCGAGGCGCGGCGCGACACACACACCGAGTCCCCCTGCGATCAGGGCCAGTTGGGTGTGGTGTTCGCCGGCGAGATGGGCGATGTGGGGCTCGATCCCCTTGGAGCGCAGGGTGAACACCAGCCACTCGTAACAGAATTCACCCTCCGGCCAGGACACCCAGGGGTCGTCGGCGAACTCTTCGAGGTCGACCTCGCTACGGCCGGCCAGCGGATGTCCGGCGGGCATGGCCACATCGGCGGCGTCGTCCAGCAGGTGTTCCTTCGCGAGACCGCCCGGCACCGGCAGCCGTTTGTTGCTCCAGTCCAGCACGACGGCGAGGTCCAGATCACCTCTGACCACGGCCCGGATCGCCGCCTCGGGTTCCAACTCACGCGACTGCACCCGCAGTTCGGGGTGGGAGTCGCGCAGCGTGCGGAGCGCTGCGGGGAAGAGCCCGCGCGCGGCCGTCGGAAAAGCGCCGAGGCGCACCTCGCCGACCACCCTGCCGCGCTGCGCGTCGATGTCCGACTGGGCCACCTCGACCTGGGACAGGATGCGCGCGGCATGGTCGGCGAGCAGCCGTCCCGCGTCGGTGAGCCGGACGCCGCGCCCCTGCTTCGCCAGGAGTTGCTGGCCCACTTCCCGCTCCAGTTTCGCCATCTGCTGGGAGACGGCGGAGGTGGTGACATGCATCCCCTCGGCGGCGCCGCTCACCGAGCCGTGCCGGGCCAGCGCGTCGAGGGTGCGCAGTCTCTCCAGGTTCAGCATGGGAACCATACAAACAGGTAAGCAAAGCTAATCAAAGAGGCGTACAGAATCTCGCTTGTCCTACGATGTGCCCGGCACCATCGTTGGCCGCATGACCACCGCCGTACCGCCGCGCCCCACTCCGGTCCCGCCACCGGCCGCACCACCGACCTCCGCACCGGCCGCACCACCGACCTCGCCACCGGCCGCCGCCGGTCTGCCCTCAGCGCCGCCCCGCCCCCGGCGCGCCACCGACTGGCGTATCCGCTTCGGCGCGCTCTCGCTGATCTGGGGGTTCAGCTTCCTGCTCATCAAGGTCGGCACCCGCGGCTTCGCTCCGTTCCAAGTCACCTTCGGCAGACTCCTGTTCGGCACGCTGGTGCTGGCCGTGGCGATGGCCCTGAAGCGCGAAGAGCTTCCTCGCGGGGTACGCACCTGGGGCCACCTGGCCGTCGCCGCCTTCTTCCTCAACGCGCTGCCGTTCTCGCTGTTCGCCTACGCCGAGCTGACGATCCCCTCGACGCTCGCGGGCATCTGCAACGCCACCTCGCCGCTGTGGGGCATGGCGCTCTCGCTCGTCGCCCTCTCCGAGGACCGGCCGACCCGCCGCCGGGTCGCCGGGCTCGGCCTCGGCTTCCTCGGTGTGCTCACCGTCCTGGGTGTCTGGCAGGGTTTCTCGGGTCTCGACCTCACCGGCACGGCCATGGCCCTTCTGGCCTCGCTGTGTTACCCGGTCGGCTGGATATACGTACGCCGCACACTGGCGGGCAGTGGCAACTCCCACCTCTCCTTGTCCGGGGTGCAGTTGTTCCTCGGTACGGTGCAACTGGCCGCTGTCATGCCCCTGTTCACCGCACTGCCGACGTCGTTCGCCGTCGTGCCGCTGCTGGCCGTGGTCGTGCTCGGCGCGCTGGGGACCGGGGTCGCCATCCTCCTCCAGTACGAAATCGTCGCCGAAGTGGGCCCGACGACCGGCCAGATGGTCACCTACTTCATCCCGGTCATCGCGGCCGCCGCCGGTGTCACACTCCTCCATGAACACCTCGGCTGGAACACCCCCGTGGGCGCGCTCGTCGTCCTCGCCGGGGCCGCGCTCACCCAGAGCAGGGCGAAGGCCGCCGAGC
>NZ_JTHL01000001.1:1173609-1205396 GCF_000818195.1 Streptomyces sp. 150FB
CCGCCGCGACCGCGTCGGCGACCGGTGCGATGTCGTCGGCCGTCATCGCCGACACCGTGATCCGTACGCCGCGGGGCGCCGCCACCCGGAAGCGCGCACCGGGTGCGACGGCCCAGCCGGCGTGCAGCAGCCGGGCGACGGCGCCGGTCTCATCGGCCACCGGCACCCAGACGTTCATGCCGGTCCGGCCGTGCGCCTCGACCCCGCGTGCGGCCAGCGCGTCGACCAGGGCGTCGCGCCGCCACCCGTACGCCCGCGCGACGGCGGGCACGTCCACGGCCGCCGAGGTCCACAGCTCCATGACGGCGCGCTGGAGGATCCCGCTGACCCATCCCGGCCCGAGCCGCTGCCTGCCGAGCACCCGGTCCACGGTGGTGGCGTCCCCGGTCAGCACGGCGAGCCGCAGGTCGGGCCCGTACGCCTTCGCCGTGGAGCGTACGAGTACCCAACTGTCGGTGACCCCGGCGAGCGGGTGCAGCGGGAGGTCGACGATCGCGTGGCCGTGGTCGTCCTCGATGAGCAGCACATCGGGCCTGGTGGCGAGGACCGCCCGCAGTTCGGCGGCGCGTTCGGCGCCCACGGCCGCTCCGGTCGGGTTCTGCGCGCGGTCGGTGACGACAACGGCCCGGACGCCCGCGCGCAGCGCGCGATCCAGTTCGGCGGGGAGCGGCCCGTCGTCGTCGAGCCGCATCGGTACCAGCCGCAGTCCGAGCGCGGGTACGAGGTCCAGCAGGCTGCCCCAGCCCGGGTCCTCGACGGCGATCGCGTCGCCGGGCCTGAGGTGGGCGACCAGCACCCGTTCGATCGCGTCCAGGGAACCGGACATGACGGCGACCGGCCCGTCGGGCACCCCGTCGGTGTCGAGTCCGGCGCGTGCGAGCCGCGCGAACCCCGGGTCCACCGGCGGCTGTCCGTACAGCCTCGGCTCGTGCTCGTTGTGCAGCGCGGCGGCCGCCAGCGCCTGGTGCAGCGGCGGCAGCAGGGCCGGGTCCGGGTTGCCCTCGGAGACGTCCCGTACGCCGGGCGGCGCCTCGACGCGGATCGATCCGCGAGCTGTGCTGACCGGTCGCGCCCGCACCCGGCTGCCCCTGCGGCCGTCCGTCTCGATCACACCCCGGTCGCGCAGGGTGCGGTAGGCGGCCGCGACGGTGTTCGGGTTGACCCCCAACTCTGTCGCCAACTCCCTCATGGGCGGCAGCAGTTGGCCCGGGGCCAGCTCACCCGAGCCCACCGCGCGCTCCACACTGGCGGAAATTTCCACGGCGCGCCGCCCACTGATCCGATACTCTCCTAGCACAAAGAACACTATGCACTAGTGCAATGGAGGACGCAATGCCGGAGACGCCGGAGACCACACCTCGGACAGCCGCGGGGGCCTACACACCGACGCCGGGCACCATCCCCTCCCGCTCCAGGGACCGGGCGTCGTACGATCGCGAGGTGGTGCACGCACTGCTCGACGAGGCCTACGTCTGCCATCTCGGCTTTGTGCGCGACGGCGCGCCCGTCGTCCTCCCCACGCTCTACGGCCGGGTCGGCGAGCGGCTGTACGTCCACGGCTCGACGGGTTCACGCCCGCTGCGCATGACGGCAGCGAGCGGAAAGGAGACGGACCCGGGCCTGCGGGTCTGCCTGACCGTCACCCATGTCGACGGGCTGGTCCTGGCACGCTCCGCCTTCCACCACTCCATCAACTACCGTTCCGTCGTGGTCCATGGCATCGCCCATGAGGTGACCGACCCCGAGGAGCGTGGCATGGCACTCGACGCGATCGTCGAGCATGTCGTGCCCGGCCGCTCGCACGACTCACGCCCCGCCAACAGCCGGGAACTGGCAGCGACGGCCGTCATCCGGCTCGACCTGAACGAGGTGTCGGCCAAGGTGCGCGCGGGCGGACCCAACGACGAGCCCGAGGACACCGGACTCCCCCACTGGACCGGGGTCGTACCGCTCCAGCGCGGATACGGGCCCCCCATCCCGGCCGACGATCTCGATCCGGCCATCACACTGCCCGCCTACCTCTCCGCACTCTGAGGCCCGCCATGCTCATTCACCCCTGGGACGCACCGCAGGACGACACCGTCTGGCAACAGTGGCTGGCCGAGCACGACTTCGGCCAGCTCGCCGTCAACGGCCTGCCGGGCGAGCCGCCGTACGTCCAGCCGCTGCACTTCTTCTACGACCCGTCGCGCGGCCCGCAGGGCGAGGTCGTCACCCATCTCGCCCGCCCCAACCCGGTGTGGCCCGCCGTCGAGGCGGATCCGCACATCGTCCTCAGCGTCGTGGACGACTACGTCTTCGTTCCCGGACCGTGGCAGGCGCCCGACGACACCCCGCCCGAACACGGCGTACCCACCAGCTTCTACGCGGCGGTCCAACTCCACTGCACCGCGCACCTCGTGGACGATCCGCAGCAGAAGGCCGAGCTGCTGAACCGCCAGATGGGCCACTTCCAGCAGGACGGGCTCTCGGCGCCCGCCGCCGTGGGTGAGGAACCGTACGGGCGGATGCTGGCCGGCATCCGTGGGCTGCGGCTCGAAGTGACGGACGTACGCGCCAAGTTCAAGTACGCGGCCCACAAAGCGGACGACGTGAAAGCGCGGACAGCCGCCGGTCTGCTCGCACGGGGCGGCGTACGCGACCTCGCGGCCCACGCGCACCACTTGCGGCACCGGACCGACGGCGACGCCTGAGGGCGTTCACCCTGGGGCTCGTGGGGCATGGTGCTCGGGCGCGCTCGGCGGGATCGGCCTGAACACACTCGGTGCGGGCCGACGTCTGTGTCGGATTCTTGCCAGAAGGCGGGCGGCAGTCGATGTTTGACTGCGCGCATGACCCGCACACGGCCGGACGACGCCCGCCTCTTCCGCTCCCTGCACACCTCGACCGAACCTCTCGCGCTCGCCAACGCCTGGGACGTCGCGGGCGCCCGCGTCATCGAGGCCGCGGGCGCCTCCGCAATCGCCACGACCAGTGCCGGCGTCGCCTGGTCACTGGGTTCTCCGGACGGCGACGCCCTTCCCCGGGAACGAGCGCTCGAACTGATCGGCCGAATCGTCGCCGCCGTCGCGGTTCCGGTCACCGCCGACATCGAGGGCGGGTACGGCAAGGACGCCGCCGGCGTTGCCGAGACCGTCGCCGGGGTGCTCGCTGCGGGTGCCGCCGGCGTCAACATCGAAGACGGCCCCCGGCCCCCGGCAGAGCTCGCGACACGGCTGGCCGCGGCCCGGGGGGCCGCCGACCGGGCAGGCGCGGACCTGTTCCTCAACGCCCGGATCGACACCTTCCTGTTCGGCCTCGGTGCCCCGGGCACCCGCCTGAAGGAAACCTTGTCCCGGGCGCACATGTACGTCGACGCGGGGGCGGACGGCATCTTCGTCCCCGGCGTCACGGACACCGCCACCATCGCGGCACTGGCCAGGCACATCTCCGTACCGCTGAATGTCATGGCCGGCCCCGGCACCCCGACCGTCGCCGAGCTCGGCGCCCTCGGCGTGGCCCGCGTCAGTCTCGGATCGGGCGTGGCACAGGTCGCCTACGCCGCCGCCCGCCGGGCCGCACAGGACCTCTTCGGCACCGGCGGCTACGACTCCCTCGCCGACGGCATGCCCTTCGCGGAACTCAACGGGCTGCTCGCTGCCCCCCACTGACCCTGGTCGAGTCGGTCGCCGGAGGGTTGGGCGCCCCGGCGCGCAGGCCGTCCATCAGCAGGCCGCTCATACGGCGCGCCTGGTCCTGCCAGCCGTCCTTGTCCCGCAGCATGAACAGACCGCCCATGGACAGCAGTACGTCCTCGGGGTCCAGGTCGGAGCGCGCCGTACCGGCGGCGACGCACGCGTCGAGCAGTGTGGAGACGGCGCCGACCAGCCGGCCGTACGTATCGACGGACCGTTCGCTCTCCGAGGTGGCCGCGTCCCTGAGCGCCCCGCCGAGGCCGTGCTTGGTCATCGCCAGCCGGGCGAGCTGGTCCATCCACCGGCGCAGGGCCTGGTCGGGGGCCAGCTCGCCGAGGAGCCGGGGGGCCGCTTCGCACAGGTCCTCGACCTCGCGATGGTAGATCGCCAGGACCAGCGTCTCCCTGGTCGGGAAGTGACGGTAGAGCGTGCCGATGCCGACCCCCGCCTCCCGCGCGATCGACTCCAGCGGCACGTCGGGCCCCTCGCGGGTGAAGCTTTCGAGCGCCACGGAGAGCAGCCTGTCGCGATTGCGACGGGCGTCCGCCCGCAGCGGGCGGGACTTCTCGGCATTCGCCACGGCCATGGCCTTCCGTACCGGGATCGGACGCGCGCGTCCGATGGCTGAGCTGATCGGAAGATGATCCTTCACCGGGACCGCCGGAGCCACTCACGGCCACCGGAAGGTCCAAGCGGAGGGGCCTCCGATCAGCCCAGGATACCAAGGCCGAGGGGCGGGACCCGACGTCGGAACAGGCCTGTCGGAAGAAGGCCGTCAGAAGAAGGCCGTCACAGCAGTACCGCCTCCCTGCGCCGCGTCGACGCCGTACGGGCCTCCGCCACCGCGAGACCCACCACGGCGGCGAGCAGCAGCAGTGTGCCCACCACCGTCGCCGCCGTCAGCCGCTCGCCGAGCAGAGCGACCGCGATGACGGCCGCGCTCACCGGTTCGAGCAGCATGATCACGGAGACCGTGGCGGCCCGCACGACGGCCGCCCCCGCGAAGTACAGCGCGTAGGCCAGCGCGGTCGGTACGGCCGCCACGTACACCAGCAGCCAGACCACCTCGGCCGGCTCGACGGTGTGCGGCAGCAGGCCCTCACCGGCGGCGAGAGGCAGCAGCGCGAGCGCGCCGACCGCGAAGGCCCAGGTGGTCGTGGACAGCGAGTCGGCGCCTCCGCCCGTACGCCCGAGCCACCGGGTGAGCAGGGTCATCGCCGCGTAACCGGCCCCCGACAGCACGGCGAAGGCGATGCCCGCCGGACGTACGTCGGCGGCGTCACCGCCGAGTACGAGCACCGCCAGCCCGGCGAGCGCGCCGGTCACCGCGACCACGCCACCGCCGCCGAGCCGCTCCCCCAGGGTCAGTCGCGCGCCGAGCGCGATGATCACGGGCCCGGCGCCGAGGGTCACCACGGTGGCGACCGCGAGTCCGGTCGACTGGACGGCCACGAAGTAGGAGGTCTGGAAGAGGGTGAAGCAGACGCCGGTACCGACGATCCGCAGCAGCCTGCGCCGGCCCGGCTCGACGGACGTCACCGCTCGCGCATGCGTACGCCTACGCAGCGACCGCACGGCGAGCGTGCCCAGCAGCAGGACGAGCCCGCCCGCGCAGCGCCAGAAGGAGAGGGCGATCGGACCGAGGTCGCTGATCCGGTAGACGAGGGAGCCGGCGGCTCCCGCCGTACCCCAGGCGATCCCGGCGACGGCCAGATAGAAGAGGCTCCGGCCGACGGGCGCGCCGGAAGCGGACGCACCGACAGAAGGCATGGAGGAGGGCGTGGAAGAACGATTCGACACGTGATGTCTCCGTGTGAAGAACGGATGGATGGTCGCTCAGCTCCGTCACGCGGGCAGCGAGAAACCGCTCGGGAACTGCCCGAGCCCGGTGTTCTTCAGCGGATGGCCGCCCGCGTCAGGCTGCGGGAGGCGGCAATACGGTCGAATGCATGATCAGGACACTAGGTCGTGGTGGGCGCGTCGGACAACTCCGTTTGTCCCGTGGGCTCCTCGGCGCCACCCGCACCGAGCACGTCCCCGCCCGCCACCGGTCCCGAGGGCGCCTTGGGCGTGGAGGTCTGGGCGATGAAAGCGCCGACGAGCACCACCGCGCCCCCGACGATCTGCGGCGCCGAGAGGTGCTCGTCCAGCAGCACCCAGGCAAGTACGGTCGCCACGACCGCCTCCAGGCAGGCGACGACGCCCGCCACCTGCGGGGAGAGACTGCGTACCGACGTCACCCCGGTCGCGTAGGCGAGTACCGTGGCGATCAGCACGATCCAGCCGAGCAGCAGCGCCCCGGCGACCTGTGATCCGCCGAGGTCCGCGCTGCCGCCGAGCAGGGCCCAGTCCATGGTCCAGGGGCGGGCGACGAGCGTCAGCACAACCGTACCGACGAGCAGTCCGTACGCGATGACGCCCAGCGGGTCCGCCGGAGTCGTCCCGTTCCGGCTGTCGGCCCCGTGGTCGGACAGCACGAAGTAGCTGACCTGGCAGCAGGCGGCGCCGAGGGCGAGCAACACCCCGACCGTGTCGAAGCTGATCCCGGCCCAGACCTCGACGACGCAGGCGAGACCGCCCACGGCGAGGACCACACCGACCGCCGCCGCTCGGCTGACCGGCCTGCGCTGCACGAAGCGGACCCAGAGCAGGACGAGCGCGGGGCCGAGGTATTCGATGAGCAGGGCGACACCGACGGGGATACGGGAGATCGCGGCGAAGTAGCAGGCCTGCACGCCCGCGACGGCCAGCAGGCCGAAACCGACGAGCAGGACGGGCCTGTCGCGCACCAGCGCCCGGTGCCGCCAGGCCACCGGAAGCATGATCAGGGCCGCGCCCGCGACCCGTAGCCAGACCACATGCAGCGGGCCGAGGCCCGCCTCGATCAGCGGCTTGGCGGCGACACCCGAACCGCCGAACGACAGCGCGGACACCAGGGCGAGCCCGAGTCCGGCGTTCCTTCCCACAGAGACGCGCATGACGCCATCATGACAGTCAACGTCAGCAGCCTCGCCTCGGTTACACCTGTCCGGACGCGCAGGACAGCCGCTCGGCCAGCATCGCCGCGTCCACCCCGGCCCGATTCAGGACCTCGACGGCCCGGCAGGACGGATCGGCGGCCAGCGCGACCAGCAGATCGAGTCCCCCGGCCCGCGACTCGCCGCGCAGCGCCGCACGGCCGAGCGCGCTCTCCAGGGCGGTGACGGCCGCCGGTGACCAGCCGGCCGCCGCGCCCGTCCGTATGCGGCGCACGGGGCCCGACTCCTCGACCGTGCCGTGCCAGCGCAGCCCGTATCCGATGCTGCGCTGCACGAGATAGCCGAGCACCCGCGCCACCTGGGGGCCGCCGTCGAAAGCGGCGCGCACCTCGGGGTCCGACTCCAGCAGCGAGTGCAACAGGTGGGCTGTGTCGATGTGTTCGTCGGCGTCGCGATGGGCGCGCCGGCGTGCGCCCGATACGACCGACGCGAGTTCCACGGTGAGGCGCGCGTCGATGTCGAAAGGGCTCGCTGCGGACTGTCCGGGCATACGCGGGGTAGGGCTTTGCACCTTCTCACCCCATCATTTCTTCGCATTGAGGGCATCCCCGGAGGGGAGCATTCACGGGTCCCACCACGGGTGGGTGAATCCGGCCCGGTTCTCCTCCTTACGAATGAGATCGTGCCTGTTCGACCCGGAGCGGGCGCGCGGCGTCTTGCCTTCCGGCGCCGGGCGCAACCCGATGGGGCGCGCACGCGTCCGAAACGTACGACCCAACAGCGCCGGGCAGGGTCGGGAGGAAGGCCGATGTACTGGATGGTCGCCCTGCTCGCCGTGGACGGCCGGCAGTACGTCTATCGGGTGTACGCACCGGCGGAGGCGCTGCGCGGTGACGTGTTCTGGGCGGCGTTCCACTGCCACGACGAGGGGCCGCACCCCCGCGCCTCCGACGCGTTCGACTCGGCGGTGTTCTGGCGGCTGCTGGTACCGGACAGGATCTGAGCCGGCGCGCCCGCACAGGCACACACGCACAGGCACACGCGCCTACGTACATACGTACGGGAGGGGCCGCGCGACCTCGGCCGCGCGGCCCCTCCCGTACACCTGCGGACGGGGACTGGTCAGTCCTCGTCGGCGAGGATCAGGTAGAGCTTCTTGCGGGCTTCGTTGGTGACGTCGAGCGCCTTCTTGCGCTGCTCGGGCGAGCCGGTCTTCCAGACCTGCCCGAACGCCTCCATCAGCCCGAAACCGGCCTGACGGATCTCGTTGACGCCTTCCCAGTCGATGCCGCGCCCGGCCTCCTCCCACGGCGCGTCCGGACCGGATTCGGCCTCCGTACGCCCCGTTTCGGTCAGCGTGAACAGCTTCTTGCCGCCCTCGCTCTGGCTGATGATCAGGCCCTCGTCCTCCAGAAGCTGGAGGGTCGGGTAGACCGAGCCGGGGCTGGGGCGCCAGGCGCCTCCACTGCGCTCCCCGATCTCCGTGATCATCTCGTAGCCGTGCATCGGCCGGTCCTTGAGCAGCGCCAGGATCGAAGCGCGCACGTCACCGCGCCGCGCCCGCCCCCGTCCGCCGCCTCCGCCGCCACGACCTCGGCCGCCGAAGGGGCCGCCACCGCCGAAGGGTCCGCCGAAGGGCGGCCCGAACGGCCCGAAGGCCCCGCGCCGTCCTTCGAATCCGCCCCTGCCTTCATGACCGTGGCCGTGCTCGCCGTGCCCCGGTCCGTGTCCGTATCCATGCGAGTGCATCGTTACGTTCCTTTCATCGTTGATCAGTCGCGATGCGTCAACGATATATCGGAACCTGTCGCCGATGCAACACCCGATTCCATGTGGTGTGTGACCTGTGTCAGTGGGTGTTGATCGATTGCCAGCGAAGGCCGATCGATCGACTTCTGTGCCATTTAGGGATGACGGGATGACTGTCTGTGGGGTTTGTGACAGTGGAGGATGCCGCAGACGGCGACGATCACCCTGCTCGACGGGTCTGTAGTGTGCGGCGATGACAAGAAGCGAGCGGCTCGCGGAGCAGTTGGATTGGTACTGGCGCAAGAGCCTGCGGCCACGGCTGGACGGTCTTACTGACGAGGAGTACTTCTGGGAGCCGGTGCGCGGCTGCTGGAGCATCCGCCCGCGTGGCACGTCGGCCGCACCGACGTTGGACGGCTCGGGGGAATGGACGATGGACTCCGCGTCCCCTGCCCCGGTGCCGGCACCGGTGACCACGATTGGCTGGCGGCTGGCGCACATCATCGTCTCGTGCCTGGGCTATCGGGTCGGATGGTACTTCGGCGGCCAGGACGTCGACTCCCAGACATTCGCCTACGCGGGGACCGCTGACGAGACGCTGGAACAGCTCGATGAGATGTACGGGAGATGGAACGCGGGGGTCCGCGAGCTCTCGGACGCCGACCTGGACAATCCGCCCACGGTGGGTCCCGAGCGGTTTCCCATGGAGAACAGGGTCCTGCACGTCAACAGGGAGCTGATCCATCACGGCGCCGAGATCTCCCTGCTGCGCGACCTCTACCGCTGGCAGGACGGAGCCGGACCGAACCGAATATGACTTTCGGTAACCGGCGATCGAGCTTCGGAGACTTACGTGGAGTCCGTGACGCTCCATGGCTGCTGCCGCCTATAGGCCTCACGCTCGCCTCACGCTCTTCAACCGCTGTTCTGCCTTCCCCACGTTCTCCATCGGGACAGGACAGCGTCATCTTCCGTCGCCGATATGCCTTCTGGCGACAGCGCTGAGGGCATGTCCGGCGCTGTGACCTACGACTTCCTTCCGGCATAGGGCCTGAACAGACCGGGCAGCGCGGTGATTCAAGGGATTCGTTGCGGGTCGGGGCGAGGGCGTCAGCCCTCGCCCCGACCGATTTGGGTGGAGCCGCAGGTCCCGGCAACGGGACGGGGCTTGGGGTTGTCGCCGCACGTCGCTCTCCGGATGACCGGTAGGCCCGCTGACGGCATCGGGCTGAACACGTGCGCCGTCGTGACTGTCCGTGCCCGGGAGGCAGCGGGTGCCCGCAGACTTCGCATGTCCCCGGGGTGTCGGTGTCGGGTTCCGGGGTTGGGCCGATGGGCGAGTTGGACGCGGTGGGGTCGCCCGTGCCGGGCTGCTCGCGACGGGTCAGCGGCGCGCGCGGGCACCGTCGGCGGCCCCTTCTCGTGCCTGCGTGACGGCCCGTTCCAGGGACCGCTCACGGGCGGGCGGATACGGCCGGGGACAGGCGGGTGCCACGGTCGGTGCGGAGCTCGGAGTTTCCCGGGACGGCCGTGGGACAGGCCCGCTGCCGGGCACCACGTGCCGGCCGGCGGCGTCAAGCAGTGACGTCAGCGCTGCTGAGCCTGGGTACGCCGGTCCCGCAGCCAGTCGTCGAGCACGGCGAAGTCCGTAGCAACGAGACCGATCATGGAATCCACACGGTGCAGGAGTGCGTGCCCGCGATGGTGCCGTGACACCCAGGCGCGATCGAGATCAGTGATCTCGTCGTCGACCCAGATGAACGGGCGTCCGGCCGCAGCTTGGACGAGCGCCCGGGTCTTCCAGTGCAACACGTCCGGATCATCCTCTTCCGGCGCGTCCGGCAGGTCCGCCACCGGCAGCTCAGGCAGCCCGAGCAGCGGAGCTATCACCTCGTTGGCATCGTGCATCCACGCGGTGGCCCACATCAGCACGCAGGGCAGCGCCAGCAGACGCGGACCGTGCGCGAGGTCGATCTTCGCCAACTGAGGATTCGACACGTCCTGCCAGCCGTCCCACTCTTCGAGGGCCGAAGGAAGCCGTGCCCCGCCATAGGGCAGCAGCGTCCCGTCGACATCCAGGAAGAGCAGCGGGCGCTCCGCGTGAACGGTCATGGCGGCACGCTATCGGCCCGCCGCCTTCTGGGGCGAGGTCCTCGGATACCTGGAACTCGGCCGGGAGGTCGGCGGAGGGACCGAGACCGGGCCGCCCGGCGCCGGCCCCTTCGACCACGTACGCCCTGGCGCCGAGGTGAAGCCGCGGTGTGTCCGCGAGCCGCCCCGGGATCTGCGGCTTCGTGAGCGACTGCCCGTGACCGCGCGCCATTCGCCGGCCGCGGAAAGGGCTGGCGCGCTCCCGCACCGGGGCCCAGGATGATTCCCATGCCTGAATCCACTGCCTTCCACGACCTGGCGGCGTTCGTCGCGCTGCCCCGCGTCTCCTCGCTGGCCCTGTCACCCGACGGCACCCGTCTGGTGACGGTGGTTCAGGAGCTTTCCGCCGACGCCACCAGATTCGTCGGCGCCCTGTGGGACGTCGACCCGTCCGGGGAACGTCCGGCGCGGCGTCTCACCCGCTCCGGTCGCGGCGAATCAGCTCCCGCGTTCCTGCCCGACGGGACCCTGCTCTTCCTCTCCTCCCGCCCGGTCGCCGACCCCGCTGAGGGCGACGACGACAAGCGGGAAGCGGCACTCTGGAGCCTGCCCGCAGACGGCGGCGAGGCAGCACAGGTGCTGGCCAGGCCCGGCGGGATCGACGAGTACGCGACCGCTGCCGAGGCGTCCCGGATCGCCCTGGCGGCCTCCCGACTCCCCGGAGCGGCCGACGCCGAGCAGGACGCACAGCTCCGCGAGGCCCGCCAGAAGGCCAAGGTGTCGGCGATCCTTCACGAGTCGGTGCCGGTGCGGTACTGGGACCACGACCTCGGTCCCGGCATCCCGCGGGTGTTCACCGTGCCGGACCCCGCCGCCGAACAGCTCGCGGTGGTGGACTGCGGAGAGCGGTGCGTCTCCGCCTACGAGGGGATCGCGCTCTCCCCCGACGGCTCGCTGATCGCCTACGTGGCGGCGGTGGGCACGCTCCCCGACGAGGTGCGCGCCGCCGTCGTGGTGGCGGACGCCGCCACCGGCAAGGTGCTGCGGGTGCTGGAGTCCCCCGACGCCGAGTTCGGCGCCCCCGCCTTCGCCCCGGACGGCCGGCATCTGGTCTGCACGCGCGAGCGGCGGATCACCTGGGACAGCCCCGGTGACGTCACGCTGTGGCTGGTGGACGCCACCGACGACCAGGACTCCGGACACGACCTGCTGCCCGATTTCGAGCAGTGGCCGGGTGCCCCGGTCTTTTCCCCGGTGCCCGGCGAGGACGGGGCGCCGGTGGTCTACTTCACCGCCGACGAAGCCGGCCACGCGCCGGTCTTCCGGCTCTCCACCGGCACCGGCGAGGTGGTCGGGCTCACCGCCTCAGGCGCGTACACCAACGTGGTCGCGGACCCGGACGGTCGCACCCTGTACGCGTTGCGCTCGGCCGTGGACAGCGCGCCGGCCCCCGTACGTCTCGATGCCGCGGCACCCGGCCAACAGCCGGTGCCGCTGCCGTGCCCCGGGCGGGTGACCGCGCTGCCCGGGAGCCTCACCGAGGTGCACACCACCGCCGAGGACGGGACGGCGCTGCGCGCCTGGCTGGTGCTGCCGTCCCAGGCCTCCGCCGCCACCCCCGCGCCCCTGCTGCTGTGGGTGCACGGCGGTCCGCAGACAAGCTGGAACGCCTGGCACTGGCGCTGGAACCCGTGGGTGGCCGCGGCCGCCGGCTACGCGGTTCTGCTGCCGGACCCTGCGCTGTCCACCGGCTACGGGCAACGGATGCACGAGCGCGGCTGGGCACACTGGGGCGGCGCTCCGTACCAGGACGTGATGGCGCTGACCGACACCGCGCTGCGGCGGGACGACCTGGACGAGGAGCGCACAGCCATGATGGGCGGCTCGTACGG
Organism: Streptomyces sp. 150FB; assembly: GCF_000818195.1. Taxonomy (GTDB): domain Bacteria; phylum Actinomycetota; class Actinomycetes; order Streptomycetales; family Streptomycetaceae; genus Streptomyces. Next base: position 1,185,994 of record NZ_JTHL01000001.1, read on the forward strand.
CGGCTACATGGCCAACTGGATCGCCACCAAGACCGACCGCTTCAAGGCGATCGTCACCCACGCGAGCCTGTGGAACATGTACAGCTTCGCGGGGGTCACCGACCACCCCGGCTTCTGGATGCGGCGGCAGGGCGACCCGCTGGTGCGCACCGAGCGGTACGAGCTGGAGTCCCCGCATCTGCGGGCCGCGAAGATCACCACGCCGATGCTGGTGATCCACGGCGACAAGGACTACCGGGTTCCGATCGGCGAGGGCCTCGCGCTCTGGAACGACCTGGCGCGGTTCGAGGTCCCGGCGAAGTTCCTGTACTTCCCCGACGAGGGGCACTGGATCGTCAAGCCGAACAACGTCCGCCTGTGGTACGCCACGGTGCTGGGCTTCCTGGCACACCATGTGCTGGACGAGCCGTGGCACCGCCCCGAGCTGGTCTGAACCGGCAGCACGAGCTGGTCTGAACCGGCCGCACGAGACCGAAGCCGATCGGGCCCCTCTCTCACCCCCGGGGTCTCTCGCCTACGGTCGGTGTCATGCGCATTCGAATCGTCGACGCCTTCACCGACCGCCCCTTCGCCGGCAACCCCGCCGGAGTCCTGCTCCTGGACTCCGGCGGCTTCCCCGACGACGCGTGGCTCCAGCAGGTCGCGGCGGAGCTGAACCTCTCGGAAACGGCCTTCGCCCACCCGCTCGCGCCCGGTGGCGCCGCCGGGTGGGCGCTGCGCTGGTTCACCCCGGTCGAGGAGGTCTCGATGTGCGGTCACGCCACCCTGGCCACCGCTCACATCCTGCGTACGGAGGGCCTCGCGACCGGCGCCGTCGGCTTCGCGACCCGCTCCGGGGTGCTCGGCGCGACCGCGCACGACGACGGCACACTCACCCTCGACTTCCCCACGTCCACACTGACGCCCGTGCCGCTGCCCGACGGGGTCGCCGAGGCGCTCGGCGCCGATGTGGTGTCGGTGCACGACACGTCGGAACACATCGGGGACCTACTGGTCGAGCTGGCCGACGAGCGGACCGTACGGGGCCTCACCCCGCGCCTCGCCTCGCTCGCCGCGCTCTCCCGGCGCGGCGTCGTCGTCACCGCCGCCGCCGAGGCCCGGGACAGCGGCTACGACTACGTGTCGCGCGGCTTCTTCCCGCGCCTCGGCATCGACGAGGACCCCGTCACGGGCAGCGCGCACACGGCGCTCGCACCCTTCTGGTCGGCCCGGCTCGGCCGCGACGACCTGACGGGGCTCCAGGCGTCCGCCCGTACCGGTCTCGTACGCACCGCACTGCGCGGCGAGCGCACCTTGCTCACCGGGCGGGCCGTGACCGTCATCGACGGCGAACTGCTCACAGGCGTCTGATCACCCGGTCGGCAGCCAGCCGACCTTGCCGGCGAGCAGCGCGAAGCCGACGAACGCGCCGACGTCCAGCAGGGTGTGGGCCGCGACCAGCGGCCCCACCCGTCCCCAGCGCCGGTAGAGGTAGACGAACACCACGCCCATCGCCATGTTGCCGATGAACCCGCCGACGCCCTGGTACAGGTGGTACGAGCCGCGCAGCACGGCGCTCGCCGCCAGCGAGGCCATCGGCGTCCACCCGAGCTGCCCCAGCCGCCGCAGCAGATACCCGACGACCACGACCTCTTCCAGTACGGCGTTCTGCGCCGCCGAAAGGATCAGCACCGGGAACTTCCACCACACGTCGGGCAGCGACTCGGGCACCACCGTCAGGTTCGCTCCCACCCCCTGCGCCGCCAGGTAGAACGCGAGCCCGATGCTGCCGATCCCCGCCGCGATCAGCACACCGCGGCCGAGGTCGAACCAGGGGCGCGTACGGTCGAAGCCCAGGGCGCGCAGGCTGCTGTGCTCCCTGAGCAGGAGGTACGCCACCAGCGCCACCGGCACCAGCGCGGTGGCGATCCCGAAGAGCTGCCAGGCGAGATCGAGCCAGGGCCGCCCGGGGGCCGCCGAGGCGTTGAGATTCGCGTTGTGATCGCTGAGCGGTCCGGGAGCGGTCAGCGACCCGACAAAACTGATCAGCGCCGACACACCGCTCGCGCCCAGCGACAGCGCCAGGACCAGCACCGTCTCGAACCGGAAAGTCCTCCGCGACAGATCCTCCGCCGGAAAAACACCGGTCACGCGTTCCGCCTCCACCCGCACACCTGCCTCCAGTCCCCTCACCCGCGCCGTGTCGCCAGGGTCCCGGATGCGGGTGCGTGAATCGCGCGCGACAGGCGTGGAAGATCACAGCTTGCCCGACGAATCTGTGTGTACGACGGGCAGGGTCCCGCTCAGGAAGTCTCCCGCGCCGGTCGCGGCCCCTCCGCTCCCGGCCCCGCACGTCCCGGCCCCTCACGTCCCGGGCCCGCCACTCCCGGCCCCCTCACTTCGCGGACGGCCCGGGAAACCCGACCGGCCAGGTGTGCACCGGCTCGCCCCCGTGCATCAGCTCGCTGTAGCGGCGGGTCATCGCGGCCAGCGCGGGTTCCCGCTCCAGGCCGGCGTCCCGCGCGCGGTGGTAGGTGTCCACCTGCCACGAGGCGCCGTTCATGCGCCGCTTGCACCGCCCCTCGATGACACCGAGGTAGAAGTCGCGGTCCGCGGGCGCGATGTTCCACGCGTCGAGTCCGGCGGCGGCGAGTGGCAGCAGTTCGTCGCGTACGAGTTTCACCGCGGGCACCGTTGTTATCCCGCCCCCGCGCCCGGGGCGCGGCCACCGCAGCTCGCACTCGATCCCGTACCGGCAGGCGGTCTCGAAGTTCTGCGCGGCCACCTCGAAGGGCAGCCTGCCCCACACCGGCCGCGAGTCCTCGGCGAGCGCCCGCACCAGGCCGTAGTAGAACGCCGCGTTGGCGACCACATCGGTGACCGTGGGGCCCGCGGGCAGCACACGGTTCTCCACCCGCAGATGCGGCGCGCCGTCGGCGACCTCGTACACCGGCCGGTTCCACCGGTAGACCGTGCCGTTGTGCAGGACCAGTTCCTGGAGCTTCGGGAGGCCTCCCTCGTCGAGCACCCGCTTCGGGTCCTCCTCGTCGTCGACGATGGGCAGCAGCGAGGAGTGGTAGCGCAGGTTCTCCTCGAAGAGGTCGTAGGCGGAGTCGATCCAGCGCTCGCCGAACCACGCCCTCGGCCGCACCCCCTGCGCCTTCAGCTCGGGCGGCCTGATGTCCGTGGCCTGCTCGAAGAGCGGCGGCCGCGACTCCCGCCACAGTTCCTTGCCGAACAGGAACGGCGCGTTGGCGCCCATCGCGATCTGTACGGCGGACACGGCCTGCGCCGCGTTCCACACATCGGCGAAGCGGTGCGGCCTGACCTGGAGATGGAGCTGTACGGAGGTGCACGCCGCCTCCGGGGCGATGGACGACGAGGTGGCCGTCAGTCGCTCCACGCCCTCGATGTCGAGGGTGAAGTCCTCGCCGCGCGCCGCGACCATCTGGTGGTTGAGCAGCGTGTACCGGTCCACGTCCGAGAGGTTCTCGCCGACCACGTCGTGCTGACCCAGGGTGGGCAGGATGCCGATCATCACGATCCCGGCGTCGACCTCGTTGGCCTTGCGCTGGGCGTATCCCAGTCCGGCGCGCAGTTCCTCGGCCAACTGGTCGAACACCCGGCCGTCGAGCCGGTGCGGCGCCACATTGACTTCCAGGTTGAACATTCCGAGTTCGGTCTGGAAATCAGCACTGGAGATGCGCTTCAGCACCTCCGCATTCATCATCCGGGGCATCCCGTCGGAACCTGTCAGATTCAGCTCTATCTCCAGGCCCATCAGATTCTTGGGCCGGTCGAACCTCTCCTCCTCCAGGAGACGCCCCAGCACCGTCAGGCACTGCCGCATCTTCTCGCGGTATTTCTGCCGATCGGACAGTCCTGAACCGTCCGCCTCGACCTTCTCCCCCATCGAATGTCCCTCCTCGAGTGGGCAACCCGCGGGTGCGGCGGCTCGCGTCACGATCGATAGTGCCCACCCTGAGTGATCCATAACGTCCCCCCGAGTGGCGCGGCGGGCGGTAGAGTGGGAGGGGGACCCGTACGGCACATTCCGGTGGCATATCAAGCGTGTCACCAAGAACCGGCCGGGCGGCAAAAGGCTGACGCGTTTCGGCCGACCGTGCCGACGCAATCACCCCAGGCCAGCGGCTTGCGTTCACTGTTTATCAACAGGAACTTCGCACCAGATGGACCGAATATTGCCTTGATTGCAATATCTACGACAGCTAGCAGAAACATCGCGTGAACACACGTCGTATAAACTCGCGGAGGAGGCAGAGAGCCGGTGCCCGGCCGTTTGGCCACGGGACGGCCTCTGACCCCGCACGCTGACATCGACGTCCGCACCCGCCCGTACCACCTCACGCTTCACCCTGTCTCCTGAATGAGAGGCAACCCATCATGCCGCTGCATGTTCCCCCGGCCCCCGCGCCCGCCTTGCGCAGCGTTCTCATGGCACTCGGTTCTCCCACCGCAGTGCGCGACGCCCGCACCCCCGCTCTCCAGTCGGTCCAGGGACCGCTGAGCCCCGAGCTTCCCCTTCCCGTCTACGTACTGAACCGGGCGACCGCTGACGGGGGTGCCCCGAGCACGAGGCTGACCGGCTGGCGGTTCCTGATCCGCAGCGGTGACCGCGCCGTGGCCGCCGCCGACACGATGCTCACCGCCGACGGCTGGGCCTTCTCCCGATTCTTCGAGGGGCCCTACCTGACGGCGACGGAGCGCGCGCTGCGTCAGGCGGAGACACTTCAGAAGCCCTACCAGCCCCGGCTGCTCTCCGTACCCGAGCTGTACATGCTCACTCTCTGGCTGCACGGGGACACGGAGGCGGAACCTTCCGAGGGTTCGCCGGCGTCCGCCGACATCCTGGTGCCCCTCGCACCGGCACCTCCGGGGTTCGCGGCGCACCGTCCGCACCTCGTCTCGGAGCTCCTTCCCATGATCGGATCGAGACTCGCTCCGGCCCCACTTCTGGGCACACCCGCCTGACCTGCACCGCAGCGGCTTTACAAGTGCCCCGTGGCCACCCGGCCGCGGGGCACTTCGCGTGCGGTCCCGAACGGCCCTGAGAGTCCGCTAAGTTGGGTTGAACCGTCCGGCAGGGTGAAGCGTCCTCAAGCACGAGGAACTGCTGCCGCGAAATCCCTGCGGATTGCCGTCCGCGGGGCAACACTAGGACTGGACCAACAGATACTGGGGGGCGGCCTTGAAACCGTCGAGCCGCAGGACACGTCACTCAACGCAGCGAAAGAACCCACCCATGTGCCAGCATCAACCAGCCTGCCCGACAGCCGATTCCGCCGACCGGGAAGCCGCGCACCTCGTGGCGCACCACCCGGAACAGGGCTGGAGCCTGCTGTGCAATGGCGTTCTGCTCTTCGAGGACACCGGTGAACTGCTGCCGGACGGACAGATCATCGATCCGCACCGCCCGCTGCGAAGCGAGCAGGTGGTGGCGGCAGCCTGATGCCGCGCTTTCGTACGACAAGCACGACCAGGTAGGACTGGGGCCGGCCCGGAGAGACTTCCTCCGCACCGGCCCCGACGCGTATCACGTACCGCGCTCAGGCCCATGTCCGTACGCGGCCCCCGTACGCCAACCCTCGTACGTCAATCCCCGTACGCCGGGCCTTTCCCCCGTGTCAGTGGTCGTACGCCTCCAGCGGCGGGCAGGAGCAGACCAGATTGCGGTCGCCGAAGGCACCGTCGATCCGGCGGACCGGCGGCCAGTACTTGTCGGCGGCCGAGACCCCGGCCGGGAAGACCGCCTCGTCGCGGGTGTACGCGTGGTCCCAGGTCCCGCCGAGCGCCGCCGCCGTGTGCGGTGCGTTGCACAGCGGGTTGTCGTCGGCGGGCCACTCGCCCGAGGCGACCTTCTCGATCTCCGCACGGATCGCGATCATCGTGTCGCAGAACCGGTCGAGTTCGTTCAGGTCCTCGCTCTCGGTGGGCTCGATCATCAGGGTGCCCGCCACCGGGAACGACATCGTCGGCGCGTGGAAGCCGTAGTCGATCAGGCGCTTCGCGATGTCGTCGACGCTGACGCCCGTCGCCTTCGACAGCGGACGCAGATCCACGATGCACTCGTGGGCCACCAGGCCGTTCGGGCCGGTGTAGAGGACCGGGTAGTGCGGTTCGAGCCGCTTGGCGATGTAGTTGGCGGCCAGCACGGCGACCTGCGTGGCGCGCTTGAGGCCCTCGCCGCCCATCAGCCGTACGTACGCCCAGGAGATGGGCAGTATGCCGGCCGAGCCCCACGGCGCAGCCGAGATCGGACCGACGCCCGTGTCGGGTCCGGCCGCCGGCTGGAGCGGGTGGTTGGGCAGGTACGGCGCGAGGTGGGCCCGTACACCGACGGGGCCGACACCGGGGCCGCCTCCGCCGTGCGGGATGCAGAACGTCTTGTGCAGGTTCAGGTGCGACACGTCCGAGCCGAACTTGCCCGGCTTGGCGAGCCCCACCAGCGCGTTCAGGTTGGCGCCGTCCACGTACACCTGGCCGCCCGCGTCGTGCACGGCGGCGCAGACATCGGTGATGTGCTCCTCGAACACCCCGTGCGTGGACGGGTAGGTGACCATCAGGACGGCCAGTTCGTCGCCGTACTGCTCGATCTTGGCGTGCAGGTCCTCGACGTCGACGTCACCGTCCTCGCGCGTCTTGACGACCACGACCTTCATGCCGGCCATCACGGCGCTCGCCGCGTTCGTGCCGTGCGCGGACGACGGGATGAGGCAGACCGTACGGCCCGTGTCGCCGTTGGCGCGGTGGTAGGCGCGTACGGCGAGCAGCCCGGCGAACTCGCCCTGCGAACCGGCGTTGGGCTGGAGGGACACCGCGTCGTAGCCGGTGACCTCGGCGAGCCGCTCCTCGAGTTCCCTGATGAGGGTGAGGTAGCCCTGCGCCTGCTCGGCCGGCGCGAACGGGTGCAGCGCGGCGAACTCGGGCCAGGTGACCGGCTCCATCTCGGCCGTCGCGTTGAGCTTCATGGTGCACGAACCGAGCGGGATCATGCCCCGGTCGAGCGCGTAGTCGCGGTCGGCGAGCTTGCGCAGGTAGCGCAGCATCGCCGTCTCGGAGCGGTGCTGGTGGAAGACGGGGTGGGTCAGGTAGCCGCCGGTGCGCAGCAGCGGTTCGGGCAGCGCGTCGTCCACCGCGAGGTCGAGCGCCTCGATGTCGCCCTCGACGCCGAAGGCCTTCCACACGGCCGCCAGTTGCGCCCGTCCCGTGGTCTCGTCGCAGGCCAGTGAGATGTGGTCGGCGTCGACGAGGTGCAGGTTGACACCGCCCTCGCGGGCGGCGGCCAGCACCTGGGCGGCCCGGCCGGGAACCCGGACGGTCAGTGTGTCGAAGTACGCCGGGTGCGCGATCTCCACACCGCCGGCGCGCAGCCCCTCGGCCAGCAGTGTCGCGTAACGGTGGGTGCGTTCGGCGATCGCGCGCAGCCCGTCGGGACCGTGGTAGACCGCGTACATCCCGGCCATGACGGCGAGCAGGACCTGCGCCGTACAGATGTTGCTGGTGGCCTTCTCGCGGCGGATGTGCTGCTCGCGGGTCTGGAGGGCCAGCCGGTACGCCTTGTCGCCGTCGGCGTCGACGGAGACCCCGACGAGCCGGCCGGGCAGGCTGCGCGCGAACTTCTCGCGTACGGCCATGAATCCGGCGTGCGGCCCGCCGAAGCCCATCGGCACACCGAACCGCTGGGTGGTGCCCACCGCGATGTCGGCGCCCAGTTCACCGGGCGGGGTGAGCAGTGTGAGCGCCAGCAGGTCGGTGGCGACGGTGACGATCGCACCCAGCTCATGGGAGCGCTCCACGACGGGCCGGATGTCCCGTACGGCACCGGAGGCTCCGGGGTACTGGATCAGTACGCCGAACACCCCGCGCTCGGCCACCTCGGCGGGAACGCCCTCGCTCAGGTCGGCGACCACGACCTCGACACCGGTCGGCTCCGCGCGGGTCCTGATCACGGCGACGGTCTGCGGCAGGGCGTCGGCGTCGACCAGATACACGCCGTCCTTCACCTTGCCGACGCGGCGGGACAGCGCCATCGCCTCAGCGGCGGCCGTGCCCTCGTCCAGCAGGGACGCGCCGGAGGTCGGCAGCCCGGTCAGATCGGCCACCACGGTCTGGAAGTTGAGCAGCGCCTCAAGCCGGCCCTGCGAGATCTCCGGCTGGTAGGGCGTGTACGCGGTGTACCAGGCGGGGTTCTCCATGACGTTGCGGAGGATCACCGGCGGGGTGAACGTGCCGTAGTAACCGAGGCCGATCATCGGTGCGAGCACCTGATTGCGGTCCGCGAGGGTACGCAGCTCGGCCAGGACCTCCGCCTCGGTGCGCGCGTCGGGGAGGCGCAGCGCCTCGGCGCTCTTGATCACGTCGGGCACGGCGGCGGCGGTCAGCTCGTCGAGCGAGCCGTAGCCGACCTGCGCGAGCATCTTCGCCCGCGCCTCCGCGTCAGGCCCGATATGGCGCTGTTCGAAGGGGGTGCCTCGCTCGAGCTGCGCGAGCGGAATGCGTTGGGCGTTCATTGCGGAGGCCTCCTGGTCGACGCGACCTGCGGGGGCACCATGACGCGGGTGCCCGGACGGCCTCCCCCTCTGTCATCTGCACCTGAGAGCTTCACCGGGCGCGCCGTGAGGCGACCCGGCTTTCACCGTCGGTGAGAGCGGATGCCGTCGGACAACCGCTCTGCTTTCCAGAGTGACCTCGTCCGCGCGGTACGGGGGCCTGAGAGATTCCGGGGAGGATTTGCTCCTTCGGCGCCACCGGCGAACTTGACCGGAGGACTCTCCCGCACGGGGTCAGCAGCCGTTACCCAGCCTACCAGCGAGGTATCCGAAGCAACTTTCGAGTGGCCGCCGCCCCAGATCTGCACTTTTGTAGTATTTACACCGGCCACCCTTACGAGCAGTTTCGATCTGTTGGAGGGAACGTGGAGACCGATATCGATCCGCGCAGCCTGATAGGCCGCAAGGCTTTCGACCGTGACGGCCGCAAGATCGGAACGGTGGACGAGGTGTATCTCGACGACGCGACGGGTGTGCCCGAGTGGGCGGCCGTACGGACGGGCATCTTCAGCCGCGACGCGTTCGTCCCGCTCGCACCGAGCACGCTGGCGCACGACGCCCTCCAGGTCCCCTTCGACCGCGCGCTGATACGGGATGCGCCCGACTTCGGTGTGGGGCGGCACCTCTCGCCGGAGCAGGAGGTCCAGCTCTACCACCACTACGGGCTGGCGCTGCCGTCCGTGGAGCTGCCGGAGCGGCCGGCGTCGCTCTCCGACCGGGACGCCGAGAACGACTTCGGGCGGCTGGCCGGTCACGAGGACTGATCCGGGTCGTCCGCGTCATCCGGGGGCGCGACGAGCGGGAGCGGCTCCGACAGCTCAAGATCGGGATCGTCCATCCAGAAAGTCCGCACCCGCCCCGGCGGCGATGTCGGCTCCTCGAAGCGCACCGTGACCCGCCGCAGGCCGCTGCCCTGCACCCAGCCCGCCCCCAGCACCGCGTGCCGCACATCGTGCCCCGCGGGAAAGCGCCGCTCGGCGGGCGGAGGCAACTCGGCGGGAGCGGGCTCAGTCCCCACCACAGGCGGCGCGGCCTCCCCCGCCGTCACCGGCGTCTCCACCCCGCCGGCCCGCCCCTCCTCCGCCGCCCGCGCCTCGTCCCGCTCGACGGCCGCCGCCTGGGCCAGCTCCTCGGCGGCCGCCTGCGCGAAGAGGTCCTCCTGCGTGTAGTCGGCGAGCCCCGTGACGCCGACCCCCAGCAGCCGTACGCCGCCGGTGGTGTCCACGGACTCCAGCAGCCGCCCGGCGGCCTCCCGCACCACACCGGGGTCGTCCGTGGGCCCCCGCAGCGTCTCCGAGCGCGTCAGCGTGGAGAAGTCGTACCGCCGCACCTTCAGTACGACGGTCCGCCCCGAGTGACCGCCCGCCCGCAGCCGCTGCACACACCGCTCGGCGAGCCGGTCGACCTCGGTGCGCACCCGTACCCGGTCGTGCAGGTCCACGTCGAAGGTGTCCTCGACCGACACGGACTTGGTCTCGCGCTCGGACACGACGGGCCGGTCGTCGTACCCCATCGCCATCCGGAACAGCGAGGCGCCGTGCGACCTCCCCAGCAGCCGGACCAGCTCGTCCTCGCCGGCCTCGGTCAGATCGTCGATGGTGGTCATCCCGGCGCGCCGCAAATGCTCGCCGGTCGCCGGCCCCACCCCCGGCAGGGTCCGTACGGTCATGGGCCCCAGCAGCTCGCGCTCGGTGCCCGGCTCTATCAGCACGAGACCGTCGGGCTTGGCCTGCTCGGAGCCGATCTTCGCCAGCATCTTGGACCCGGCGAGTCCGACCGACCCGGTGAGCCCGGTGACCGCTCTGATGTCCCTGCGCAGCCGCTCACCGGCCTGCCGGGCGGTCGCGGTGTCGTGGGCGGTGCCGCCCGCCTCCAGGTCCACGAAGGCCTCGTCCAGGCTCAGCGGCTCGACCAGCGGCGAGAGCCGGCCCAGCAGTTCCATCACCTGCTCGCTGACCGTGCGGTAGAGGGCGAAGCGCGGGACGAGGTACGCGGCGTTCGGTGCGAGGCGTCTCGCCTGCGCCATCGGCATCGCCGAGTGCACCCCGAACCGCCGCGCCTCGTACGAGGCCGTCGAGACCACCCCGCGCGGGCCGAGACCGCCGACCACCACGGGTTTTCCGCGCAGACTCGGCTTCGACGCCTGCTCGGCGGCGGCGAAGAAGGCATCCATGTCCAGATGCAGGATGGTCGGCGCGGATCTCACACCCCCGATGCTGCCTCAGACCACTGACAACCGGCCCTGCGACGGCGCCGGACACGCGTCAGACCGCCCGGTCGCGCCGCCGCCTCGCCAGTTCGTCCGTGGGGTTGTTCCCGATCAGGGTCTCGCCCGTGTCGATCCGCTCCCCGTGGAGCTGGGACAGCGCCGCCTCGACATCGCGCCAGACCACGCCGACAGCGATCCCGAAGACCCCCTGGCCCCCTTGGAGCAGGCCCACGACCTCGTCGGGCGAGGAGCACTCGTAGACCGTCGCGCCGTCGCTCATGAGCGTCATGCGTTCCAGATCCTGGAAACCCCGTGCCCTCAGGTGCTGGACAGCGGCTCTGATGTTCTGGAGGGCGACACCGGTGTCCAGGAAGCGCTTCACGATCTTGAGGACCACCACGTCCCGGAAGCTGTAGAGCCGCTGCGATCCCGACCCGTAGGAGGGACGCACGCTCGGCTCGACCAGCGCCGTACGCGCCCAGTAGTCCAACTGGCGGTATGTGATCCCCGCCGCCGCGCACGCGGTCGGACCCCGGTAACCGACCGTCTCGACTCCGGGGTCGGCCGCACTGCTGTGGAGCGGATACGGAACATCCGCCGCCGTACCGTCACCGCTGCTTGTCACGCCGACCTCCGTCCTTGACCTGCCCTGTCGACGGTAGGCAGTCACCCGGGGTGCGTCAACGATCGCCGCACTCGCCACGCCGAGTGATAATCACCCTGAGAGTGGTTTCCCGTGTCCCGTTTCAGGGAAAGGCTGACCGAATGCGCTGACGGAGAGGCCCCCGGAGCGTGCTCCGGAGGCTCACTGGCTGTTGGTTCCGAAGTCCTCCGGAGAGATCTGGTCGAGGAACTCGCGGAACTTCTCCACCTCGTCCTCCTGCTCGTCCGGGATGGCGATCCCCGCATCGTCGAGCACCCCGTCACTGCCGTAGATCGGCGTACCCGTGCGTAGCGCGAGCGCTATGGCATCGGACGGCCTGGCACTCACCTCGACCCCACTCGCGAAGACCAGCTCCGCATAGAAGACCCCGTCCCTGAGGTCGGTGATGCGGACCTCGGTGAGCTCCTGGCCCACCGCTTCAAGGACATCCTTGAAGAGGTCGTGCGTCAGCGGCCTCGCCGGAGCCATGCCCTGCTGAGCGAAGGCAATAGCAGTAGCCTCCCCCGGTCCGATCCAGATGGGGAGGTAGCGGTCGCCTCCCACTTCACGCAGGAGCACGATCGGCTGGTTGGAGGGCATTTCGACCCGGACACCCACAACGTCGAGCTCGTTCACACAGCAACCCTAGGACGTGCCCGGTCGGTTTGGGTAGTCGGACTCCCCCGTGATCAGTGCTGTCGCACTCCGAGAGCGGTCCGTACCAGCGCCGCGTGCAGGCGTACGGAGAGGGAGGCCAGCTCCCTCGTGGTGGCCTCCGCATGGGCTCTGGTCTGCGGATTACGGTGCCGGCGCAGGGGCGACACCACCTGTTCGACGAGACCGGCCTCACGCTCGGCTGCGGCTTTCATCACTCTGAGATGTCTGGGTTCGAGTCCGAATTTTCCGAGATCCGCGACAAGTTTCGCCACGGTGACGGACTCGGAGTCGTATCCGCCCTCCGGCATCGGAGTGATGAGGCCGTACGCCTCCCACTCGTCGAGGGCGCTCTCGCCGACCTCGGCGGCGGCCAGCAGCTCGGCGCGGCCGATCCTGGCGGCCGTGGGCGTCTCCCCCTCCGCGTCCTCCCAGGAGCCGTCGGGCAGCTCGCGCTGGGGGCCGGGGATCCGGGGGCGCTCGCCGCGCTCCGAGGCGTCCAGGTGCTCCCTGATGACCTTCAGGGGCAGGTAGTGGTCGCGCTGCATCCGCAGCACCTGGGCCAGCCGCTCGACGTCCTCGGGGCTGAATTTGCGGTAGCCCGACGGTGTCCTGCGCGGCTCCACCAGCCCCTCGGCCTCGAGGAACCGGATCTTGGAGATGGTGACCTCGGGGAACTCGTCCCTGAGGTGGTTCAGCACCGCCCCGATACTGACCAGTGGTTCGGCCGTGGGGGCGGTGCCGTGACCGGCACCGCCCGTCGGTGTTCGAAGCATGGACCTTCCCTGAGGGTCACACGCCCCGCTGGCTCGCGTAGAAGACCAGCCGGTACTTACCGATCTGGACCTCGTCGCCGTTCGCCAGCAGGACCGAATCGATCCGCTCACGATTGACGTACGTACCGTTCAGACTGCCGACGTCCGAGACGGTGAAGTGGCCGTCGCCGCCCCTGCGGAAATCCACGTGGCGACGCGACACGGTCACGTCGTCGAGGAAGATGTCGCTCTGCGGGTGGCGGCCGGCCGTGGTCAGCTCGCCGTCCAGGAGGAAGCGGCTGCCCGAGTTCGGTCCGCGGCGCACGACCAGGAGCGCCGAACCCAGCGGCAGGGCGTCGACAGCCGCCTGCGCCTCGGGAGAGAGGGACGGCACCGACGTCTGTCCTGTGACCTCCGACTCGTACGCCTCAAGTCCCGAGATGGAGATCGTCGAGGTGGTCTCCGAAGGACGCTCCGGCGGCGCTCCGGGCCGCAGCGGCGCACCGCAGTTGGAGCAGAACCGGCTCGCCTCGGCGTTCCGGTGCCCGCATCTCGTACAGACCGGCGAAGCCGACATGGAAGGATCCTCCTGCCGCGACTGCCCTGGGGCGTCGGTGGGGAACGCTCCGGTGGGAAAGTCTCCACCCTTACTTGAGGTTGATGGTTCTCCAAAACCTATGCCGCCGGAACCGGCAGGGTCAACAGACGACGCGCCGTGGGCGTCACCGCCCTGGCCGCCGACCTCGTCACGGAAGAGCGGACGATCGCCGCTCGGCTCTTCGCTCCCGCCATGGCGCGCCGCGCGATGGCGGGCTGAGCCACCTTCCTCGCGTGCGCTCTTGCCGAACAACTTCCCAAACAACTTCACGGGCGATTCCCCTTGACCGATACAGACCCGCCCGTGGGGCAGGACGAACCCTGAATGAACACACCTGCCGACCCGGACATCTTGACAACGTCCGTATCCACCGGACAGTTTCCACCACACATCACGCTGTTCGTGCGCCGACCCCCCGCAACCTCATGCCCGCGTCCGGGGGCTGCCATGCACTGCCGCCCCACTACGGTGACGACCGAGCGTAGTCAGGCCGCCTCGCCGGTCGCAAGGCATCCACGATGATCTTCTCAGAGCGGCTGACAACCGCCGTGGCCTGCTCCTTCTCCAGCGTCTGCACCACTCCGCCGGGGATGTTGAGCGCCGGCTCCAGGTCCTGCGGTTTGCCGATGACCTTGAAGCGGTACGGCGCCTGGACCCGCTTGCCGTCCACCTGGATGTCACCGCCCGTTCCCGAGAAATGAGTATCCGCGACCACACGCACGCTGTTGACCTCGATGGCCTCGGCGCCCGCCGCCCGCAGTTCCTGGATCGCGTCGAGCAGCATGTCGGGCTCCACGGCGCCGCTCGCGTCATTGACCGTCAAGGTGATTCCCGGTCCCTGTGCCGCGACCGTACCGGCCAGGATGCCGAGTTGCTGCTCCTTTTCGAGCGTCTGTTTACGGGCTTCCTCGGCCTGGTCCGAGCTGGTCTCCAGTTCGGTGCGCTGGGCTTCGAGGCTCTGTTTCTCCTCGCCGAGCCGCTGGGTGCGGTTGTCGAGCTCGTCGAGGATCCGTACGAGGTCCTCCTGGCGCGCACCGCGCAGCGCGCTGTCGTCACTGTTCGAGGCGACCTGGATGGCGAGTCCCAGCCCCAGCCCGAACAGCAGCACGGCCACGATGAGTTGGGCACGCGTGACGCGCGGCGGCCAGAGGCCTGCCAGCAGCCGCTGGCGGCCCGTGAGCGGCGCGAGGCCGGACCCGGGCGTCTCTTCGCCGCTCGCGGGTTCGTTGTTCGCCGGCCCGTCGTTGGTGGGCTCGTCGGTGGTGGGCCCGTCGCCCGGGGCCCCGTTGTCCGTCAGCTCGTTGCTCATCCGCGTCACGCCCGGAAGATGTGCCGGCGGATCGCCGCCGCGTTGGAGAAGATCCGGATGCCCAGCACCACGACCACCCCGGTGGACAGTTGGGCGCCGACGCCCAACTTGTCGCCGAGGAAGACGATGAGGGCCGCCACGACCACGTTCGAGAGGAAGGAGACCACGAAGACCTTGTCCACGAAGATCCCGTCGAGCATGGCCCGCAGGCCACCGAAGACCGCGTCGAGAGCCGCCACGACGGCGATCGGCAGATACGGCTCGACCACCGCCGGTACCTCGGGCCTGACCAACAGTCCGACCACGACTCCCACGACGAGGCCCAGTACGGCGATCACGATGTGGTGCCCTTCCCTGTGTCGGCCGGTTTCCGCCCGTTGCCCGTCCCGGCATCGGCGGCCTTCGGCTCTGCTGTACGTACGATCAGGCTCGGCGCGGCAGGCAGGCGCACGTCGTCCTCTTCGGAGATGGTGGTGCGGACGTCGAAGGTCTCCCGCAACGCCTTCAGATACTGGCCGTCGGGGCTGCTCTTGAAGCTGCCGCTGACCTTTTTCGCGTCACCGATCGCGAGGACCGTGTAGGGCGGCACCAGCGGCCTGTTGTCGACCAGTATCGCCGAGCCGGCGGCCCTGATCGCCGAAAGGGCGGTCAGCCGCTGCCCGTTGATGGCGACCGCCTCGGCACCCGATGCCCACAGGCCGTTGACGACCCGCTGCATGTCCCGGTCGCGCAACCGGCCGGTGTCGGAGAAGTCGCTGTTCTCGCGGGCGTCGCCGCCGCCGGTCTCGGTGTCCTTGGCGTCGTCGACGACCAGCTTGACGCCGGGACCGTGCACCTCTGTCGCGCCGGCCAGCAGCGCGACCAATTCGCCTGTGTCCCCCCCCGTGTTCACGCAGGGCGACGCGCTGACGGTTCCCGACATCGGTCCTGAGCTTCTCGACGGTCCCCTCGAGATCGTCGGCGGACGACGTCTGCGTACCGATCCTGTCGATGAGTTCCTGGCGCTCCTTGGCCACGACGGGCGCGGAGCTGTGTGCCTGGGCGGCGCCCACGGTGACCACCAGCGCGGCCAGCAACAGGCCGCCGGCGAGGCCGAGCTTCGCCCGGACCGTACGGGGCAGTCCGCCTTCCTCGGCGTCCCTGCGCGCCGCGGCCTCCGCGTACCCGTCGTCGAGGCTGTGGTCGATCACATTCGTCAGCAACGACATGGAAGCGTCGGGGCGCGCGGGTGAAGCTGGAGTGCTCCGAACGGGGGACGGCGGCGGCATGCCGCACATCGTCGCACGTCGCGGGGGTTACCGCCGAATGGCCCTGCCGGTGTGCCGGACGGCGCCCTGAAACGCCGCCCGGCACACCGGTTTCACATCGGTGACCTGCTCAGTGACCTGCGCTGTCCACCACGGTCGACCACTCGTCGAGCAGCAACTGCGCCGACGCGTCGTCGGGACCTTCCGCCCACAGATGGGTGACGGCCTCGGAGGGGTCGGGCAGCACCATCACCCAGCGGCCGTCGGTCTCCACCACCCGTACGCCGTCGGTCGTGTCCACCTGCCGGTCTCCCGCCGCTTCCACGACGCTGCGCATCACAAGCCCCTTGACCGCCCACGGCGTCGCGAGGTCCCGCTTGAGCACATGCGCGCGCGGGATGCGTGCGTCGATCTGGCTGAGGGTGAGTTGCGTACGTGCCACCAGACCGATCAGGCGTACGAAGGCCGCCGTACCGTCGAGGACACTGCTGAACTCCGGAACGATGAAGGCACCGCGCCCGTCACCGCCGAAGATCGTGTCCTCTTCCCTGCCCACCCTGGTCAGGTCGTCGGGCGAGGTGGTCGTCCACTCGACCTGTGTGCCGTGGTAGGCGGCGACCTGCTCGGCGATCCTGGTGGTCGTCACGGGCAGCGCCACACGGCCGCTGCGGCGCTCGGAGGCGACCAGGTCGAGCAGTACCAGCAGGGCCCGGTCGTCCTCGATGATCCGGCCGCGTTCGTCGACGAGCGACACCCGCTCGCCCACCGGGTCGAAGCGCACCCCGAAGGCGGCGCGCGCCGAGGCGACGATCTCGCCGAGCCTGACCAGGCCGGAGCGGCGTGACTCGACCGTCTCGGTCGGCCTGGACTCGTCGAGCCCGGGGTTGATGGTGAGCGCGTCGACACCGAGCCGTCCCAGCAGGCTGGGCAGGACGAGGCCGGCGCTTCCGTTGGACGCGTCGACGACGACCTTGAGTCCGGCCTCGGCGATGCCGGAGGTGTCGACGTTGCGGAGCAGTGAGCCGGTGTACGAGTCGAAGACGCTGGCCGGGAAGTGCAGGTCGCCGATCTCACCGGGGAACGCGCGGCGGTACTCCTGCCTGGCGTACACCCGGTCCAGCTTGCGCTGGCCCGCCTGTGACAGGTCGGCGCCACGCTCGTCGAAGAACATGATGTCCACGGAGTCGGGGACCCCGGGAGACGTCCGGATCATGATGCCGCCGGCGCTGCCGCGCGCGGTCTGCTGCCGGGCGACCGGCAGCGGTACGTTCTCCAGGTCCCGTACGTCGATGGCGCTGGACTGGAGCGAGGAGATCACGGCACGTTTGAGCGCACGGGCACCACGGGAGTGGTCGCGCGCCGTGGTGACGGTGGACCCCTTCTTCAGGGTGGTGGCGTAGGCCCCCGCGAGCCGCACGGCGAGTTCCGGTGTGATCTCCACATTCAGGATCCCGGAGACACCGCGGGCGCCGAAGAGGTTCGCCTGTCCTCTGGACTCCCAGATCACCGAGGTGTTGACGAAGGCGCCGGCCTCGATGGTCTTGAACGGGTAGACCCGGACATTGCCCTGGATAATCGATTCCTCACCGACGAGACACTCGTCGCCGATGACGGCTCCGTCCTCGATCCTGGCCGCGCGCATGACGTCGGTGTTCTTGCCGACCACGCAGCCCCGGAGGTTGCAGTGCTGTCCGATGTAGACGTTGTCGTGGACAACGGCCCGGTGGAGGAACGCGCCTGTTTTGACGACCACGTTGGATCCGATGACCGAGTGCTCGCGGATCTCGGCGTCGGCTTCGACCTTGGCGTAGTCGCCGATGTACAGCGGTCCGCGCAGCACCGCGTCGGGGTGGACCTCGGCGCCTTCGGCCACCCACACACCCGGGGAGATCTCGAAGCCGTCGATGTCGACGTCGACCTTGCCTTCGAGGACGTCCGCCTGGGCCTTCTGGTAGCTCTCGTGCGTGCCGACGTCTTCCCAGTAGCCCTCGGCGATGTAGCCGTAGATCGGCTTGCCTTCCTTCATTAGCTGAGGGAAGACATCACCGGACCAGTCGACGGAGACGTCCGCCTCGACGTAGTCGAAGACCTCGGGCTCCATGACGTAGATGCCCGTATTGACGGTGTCGGAGAAGACCTGGCCCCAGGTGGGCTTCTCAAGGAAGCGCTCGACCTTTCCCTCTTCGTCCACGATCGTGATGCCGAATTCCAGCGGGTTGGGCACCCGGGTGAGGCACACCGTCACCAGTGCGCCCTTCTCCTTGTGGAAGGCGATCAGGTCGGTCAGGTCGAAGTCGGTCAGAGCGTCACCGGAAATGACGAGGAAAGCGTCGTCCTTCAGTGCTGCCTCGGCATTTTTCACGCTCCCCGCCGTGCCGAGCGGCTTCTCCTCGTTCGCATAGGTGAGCTCCATACCGAGCTCTTCCCCATCGCCGAAATAGTTCTTGACGAGGGATGCGAGGAACTGCACTGTTACGACGGTTTCACTGAGTCCATGGCGCTTGAGCAACCGCAGCACGTGCTCCATGATCGGCCGGTTCACGACCGGCAGGAGCGGCTTGGGCATACTTGAGGTCATGGGGCGAAGTCGCGTACCTTCGCCGCCGGCCATCACGACGGCCTTCATGTCGGAAGCGTCCTCCTTGAAGAGACAATCTCGCCGACTTCACCCGTCCGGACAGAGCCTATGACGTCAGGCGTGGCCCGGCGACACTGCGCGGCACCACATCGACGAGATCAATCGGCCTCGGTGTCCGCCTTCACCAGCCGGCGGACCTGGACCACATACAGGATCCCTGCCCACCAATACAGAGTTGTACCCCATCCGGCGAAAGCCCATCCGAAAACTTCGGCGAGTGACGCAAGCCAACCATGCCCGTCACTGAGAAGCAGGAGCGGGAAGGCGTACATCAAGTTGAAGGTAGCCGCCTTCCCGAGGAAGTTCACCTGGGGAGGCGGATAGTCGTGCCTCCGCAGGATTGCGACCATGACCAGAAGCATCAGCTCGCGCGCCAAAAGCGTCACGGTGAGCCAGAGGGGCAGGATCTCCCGCCAGGTGAGGCCGACCAGGGTGGAAAGGATGTACAGCCGGTCCGCGGCGGGGTCGAGGAGCCGGCCGAGGTTGCTGATCTGGTTCCAGCGGCGGGCGAGCTTGCCGTCGAGATAGTCACTGATACCGCTCAGCGCCAGGACCAGCAAGGCCCAGCCGTCGCTCCCACGCAGAATCAGCCACAGGAAGAGGGGCACGCCGACGAGACGAGCCATGCTGAGGATGTTGGGGATAGTGAGTACTCGGTTCGTCTGAACGCGAGTCTCCTGGACCTCCACCCGGGGGCCTCCTGTGGGGAACGTACCAACGATGCCTCCTGACCTTACCCTTAGGCCCAGTCGGCGTACGCACGGGGTCAAAGGCCATGTACAGGGCAGGCGAAAGTGCCCC
>NZ_JTHL01000001.1:1210543-1233106 GCF_000818195.1 Streptomyces sp. 150FB
TAGGTCGGGGTATCAACATATCTGGCGTTGACTTTTGGCACACTGTTGAGTTCTCAAGGAACGGACGCTTCCTTCGGTACCCTCTCAGGCCCCTCCGGGCGCTTCCCTTCGGCATTTCGTGTTTCAAACTCTAGCAGGCCTTTTCGTCTTCCCTGACCACCGCCCCGCAAACATGCGGAACCAGCAGTCGAGTTAGGATCGAGGCTTGTCAGATGCCGCCGACCCCCGACTCAGAGTCGCGTTGGGGTCAGGCAGGAGTACGACACTACAGGTCGCCGACAGGGCCAGGCAAATCGTTTCCGGTGCCCCTCGGGGCCCCCAACTGGCAGCTCTCACGCAGAACCGTCACTTCTTATGACTTACCCTCTGAGCAGCACGCCGTCCCATCACAGGTAGTGACGGTGGCTCACGAATCTCCGCCCCCTGGGAGGCTCCCCCATGACCCTCGTGACCGCTCCTTGCCCCGGACGTGTCATCGGACTTGCCGCTGTACCCGATCCGGTGTTCTCCGGCGCGATGGTCGGGCCCGGCACTGCCATCGATCCCGTACGGGAACCCACGGAGGCCGTCTCCTCGGTCGACGGCATCGTCGTCTCCCTTCATCCGCACGCCTTTGTCGTCGTCGACGCCGACGGACACGGTGTGCTGACGCATCTCGGTATCGACACCGTGCAGCTCAACGGCGCCGGGTTCGACCTTCTTGTGAACAAGGGGGACACCGTCCGGCGCGGTCAGGCCATCGTGCGCTGGGACCCCTCGGCCGTCGAGACGGCGGGCAAGTCGCCCGTATGTCCCGTGGTGGCGCTGGAAGCCACGGCCGACGCCTTGTCGGACGTCCGTGAGGACGGCGAAGTGAAGACCGGGGACGCCCTCTTCGACTGGCAGTGACGCCGGCCGCGGGGACTGGCGATCGAGGCACGCACAACCAGCGCGACGGCCAGGCCGCCGCACAATGGGAGACGGTGAAATGGAGACAACGCTGCGAGGCGTCGGCGTCAGCCACGGGGTGGCGATCGGCGAGGTCCGGCACATGGGGACCCCGGTGCTCGAACCGCCGTCCAAGCAGATCCCGGAGGAAGAGGCCGAGCGTGAGCAGGCTCGCGCCCGGCAGGCCGTCGAGGCGGTCTCGGCCGACCTGATGGCGCGCGGCACTCTGGCCGGCGGCGAGGCACAGGCGGTGCTCGAGGCGCAGGCGATGATGGCGCAGGACCCCGAGCTGATGTCCGACGTCGAGCGCCGCATCGATGTCGGGAGCACGGCGGAGCGCGGGGTGTACGACGCGTTCGCCTCCTACCGGACGCTGCTGGCCAGTGCCGGCGAGTACATGGCGGGACGGGTCGCCGACCTGGACGACGTACGGAACCGGATCGTCGCCCGGCTGCTGGGTGTGCCGATGCCGGGTGTGCCGGACAGTGAAGCGCCGTACGTACTGATCGCACGCGATCTCGCGCCCGCCGACACGGCACTGCTGGATCCGGCCCTGGTGCTCGGATTTGTGACCGAGGAGGGTGGCCCGACGAGTCACAGCGCGATCCTGGCGCGTGCGCTCGGGGTACCCGCCGTGGTGGCGCTGCCCGGTGTGAGCGAGCTGGCCGAGGGGACCGTGATCGCGGTCGACGGCGGTTCCGGCGAGATCTTCGTCGAGCCGAGCGCCGAGCGGCGCGCGCAGCTCGAACAGGCCGCCGCCGCCCGTGAGGCGGCGCTGTCCGGTTCCTCCGGCCCCGGTGCGACCTCCGACGGGCACAAGGTGCCGCTGCTCGCCAATATCGGCGGACCGGCCGATGTGCCCGCGGCGCTCGCGGCCGGGGCCGAGGGTGTGGGGCTGTTCCGTACCGAGTTCCTGTTCCTGGACGACAGCCAGCAGGCGCCGTCCGAGGAGAAGCAGATCGAGGCCTACCGGACGGTGCTCGAAGCCTTCCCCGAGGGCCGGGTCGTGGTGCGGGTGCTTGATGCCGGCGCCGACAAGCCGCTGGAGTTCCTGACGCCGGCCGACGAGCCGAACCCGGCGCTCGGTGTGCGGGGGCTGCGGAGTCTGCTCGACCACCCCAACGTACTGCGGACGCAACTGACGGCGCTGTCGAAGGCCGCGCACGGGCTGCCCGGCTACCTGTCGGTCATGGCCCCGATGGTGGCCGACCGTACGGATGCGAAGGCCTTCGCCGATGCCTGCCGTGAGGCCGGGCTCGACGCGAAGTTCGGCGCGATGGTGGAGATTCCCTCCGCTTCCCTGCGGGCACGCTCGATTCTTCAGGAGGTCGAGTTCCTCTCGCTGGGGACCAACGACCTCGCCCAGTACACCTTCGCCGCCGACCGGCAGGTGGGTGCGCTCTCCCGGCTCCAGGACCCGTGGCAGCCGGCGCTGCTGGATCTGGTGGCGATGTCGGCCGACGGCGCGAAGGCCGAGGGCAAGAGCTGTGGTGTGTGCGGCGAGGCGGCGGCCGATCCGCTGCTCGCGTGTGTGCTCACCGGGCTCGGTGTCACCTCCCTGTCCATGGGCGCGGCGTCGATTCCCTATGTCCGGGCCGAGTTGGCGAAGTACACGCTCGCGCAGTGTGAGCGTGCCGCGTCCGCGGCGCGCGCCGCGGACACCGCCGAGGGTGCCAGGAGCGCGGCGCGGGCCGCGTTGGACGGCGCGTGACGCAGGCATGACGGCTGCGAGGGCGCCTTCCGCCGTATTCCGGCGGGAGGCGCCTTCTCGCGTGGGTCAGTGGTGCGGGCCGGTGTCGTCGAGGCCGAGGTCGAAGCCGGCGCTGTAGTCCACACCGGACTCAGGGGCGAGCGGCTCCCCGGTGTCCGCGTCGGTGCAGTAGGCGCTGAAGACCCCCCCCGTGAGCGGGATGAGGCGTCCGTGGTCGAGGCGCCAGCCGTGCAGTCGGTCGGGCGTGTCCGGCGCTGTCGTACGGAGCACCACTCCCCCGGCGCTCTCCAGCGCGATGCCCACGGCGAGCACGGTCACGAACTCGGCGCCCTCCGACGAGTCGGGCCAGGCCGGGGCGCCCTCCGGGCACTCGGTGTGCAGCGCGGCCAGCAGGTGTTCGTGCGCGGCGGGGACGCTGCACACGACGTGGTGGGTGCCGGGTCCCGCCGCTTCGAGCAGGCGCAGCAGGATGAGGGAGGCGCGCTCGAAGGCGGCGCGTCCGATGTCCTGTCCGCAGTCGGCGCACTCCCCGAAGTCCGCGAGGAGTGACGTCGCGTACTCCCAGGTGGCTCTGCGGACCGTGGTGTCGATGACGAGCGGCAGCAGGGTCTCGATGGGCTGGCCGGTGTAGGCGACGACGGCGCCGCCGGCGGCGATCGTCGCGGTGAACAGGCCCCTGCTGGCGGGCGAGTCGGGGTCGAGCCCCGTGTCCGCGCAGAACTCGGCGAATTCCGCCGGGTCGAAGAGGACAACGCCGGTGTGTGCCGCTTCCGTCGCGAGGGATTTCAGGATTTCTTCGAGCTGCCGCAGATAGCTTTCGTGGTCGTCGAAGGTGAAGGTGCGGTACTTCCGCATGGCGGTGAAGTCCTGCTGGTCGGCCAGCAGGCCCACGGTGCTGGGGACTTCGCGGCGCAGTCGGCGCCGCATCGCCTCGGTGGTCCGGTTGCTGTGGTCGGTGTGCGCCATGGCTCCCCCTGAGCGCTGTCGATCAATGCTCACTCAGCGTAATCGGGGGGTCTGACAACGGGGTCGGCGGCGGTCGCGGGCGAGGGCCTGTCGTTTGGATCTTGCCGGGCTCGCGTGCCCCGGTGTCGCGCCTAGCCTGGACCCGGATCGGGCCGTACCGCGTCGCGCAGCCCGGCGCGCGCGGCCTCCAACTGGGCGGCGAAGGCCACGCCGAGGAGGAGGGCGATGGCGGCGAGGTTCGCCCACAACAGCAGCGCGACGAAGGCCGTCAGGGGCCCGTAGACCGTGCCGAAGGAGCCGCTGCGGTCGACGTACAGGCCGAGCAGCCAGGTCGCCGCCACCCACAGCACCAGATGGACGGCCGAGCCGAAGGCGAGCCAGGTGTAGCCCGGCTGGTCCCGGCGGGGCGCCCAGCGGAACAGGGCCGCCGACGCCACCCAGGTCAGCAGCACCCCGACCGGGATCCGCAGCCAGTCCCAGACGTCGCGCAGCCCCTGTCCCCAGCCGAAGGTCTCGTCCATGGCGCTGCCCACCGCCTCACCGCCGACCAGCACCAGGAACCCCGCGATCAGCGGGAGTCCGGCGATGACGACGAGCAGCAGCGCTCTGCCGTACTTGAGCACGAAGGGCCGGTCGCGCTCGATGCCGTAGATACGGTTGGCGCCACGCTCGATCTGGGACATGGCGGCGGCGAGATTGACGGTGGCGAAGCCGAGGCCGAGCCAGACGGCGATGGCGGCGCCGATTCCGGCGCCCGCGCCGCGCCGCGACCGGTCGAGTGAGTCCCGTACGAGTTCGGCACTGGGTCCCGGCGCGATCCGGCCGAGCGTCAGCTCCACGACCCGGCCGACGCTCTCGGTGTGCACGGTGGTGGCGACCCCGACCAGCGCGATGGTGAACGGCACGAGCGCCAGGACGATCTGGAAGGCCAGCGCGCGTGCGTTGCTGAAGCCGTCCGCGTAACGGAACCGCAGAAAGGCGTCGACGAGCAGCTTGCGGCCGCCGTAGCGGCGTAGCGCCGCCCACGCCTCGTCGCCGGAAAGCTCGTCACCGATCATGTCCCGCGTCTGCGGAACATGGACCGC
The DNA here is from genome assembly GCF_000818195.1 of Streptomyces sp. 150FB. Taxonomy (GTDB): domain Bacteria; phylum Actinomycetota; class Actinomycetes; order Streptomycetales; family Streptomycetaceae; genus Streptomyces. The sequence goes on from NZ_JTHL01000001.1 coordinate 1,215,233, forward strand.
TGTCCCCATCTCGTCCCCCGCCTCGCCACTCGGTGATCCCCAGCGGCGTATACCCCGAACGGGCGACGCCAGGGCCTTTCTGATCAGACCCCGCTCCCTGACCCGGCCTGATCCAAACGAGAGGCCCCAGGTCAGCGGCGGTCGCGGGCGAGGTCCTCGTAGAAGCGCAGCAGCTCAGGGCGGTCGACGGAGCCGGTGTTGACCGCCTGGTCGAGCGCGGCGCCCTGGAGCAGGCGCTTGACCGGGACCTCGATGCGTTTGCCGGTGAGGGTGTGCGGGACGGCGGGGATCTCGATGATGTCGTCGGGGACGTGGCGCGGGGAGAGTTCGGAGCGGATCGTGCGGGTGATGCGTGCGCGCAGCGCCTCGTCGAGGACGGCGCCTTCGACGAGGTGGACGAAGAGGGGCATCCAGTAGCCGCCGTCCGGTTCCTCCAGGCCGACGACGAGGGATTCGCGGATCTCGGGGAGCCGTTCGACGGCCTCGTAGATGTCGGCGGAGCCCATCCGTACGCCCTGGCGGTTCAGGGTGGAGTCGGAGCGGCCGTGGATGACGACGGATCCCCGGCCGGTGAGGGTGATCCAGTCTCCGTGGCGCCAGACGCCGGGGAACATCTCGAAGTAACTCTCGCGGTAGCGGCTGCCGTCGGGGTCGTTCCAGAAGCGGGTCGGCATGGACGGCATGGGATTGGTGACGATCAGTTCGCCGACCTCGTCGGTGACGGGGCTGCCGTGTGCGTCCCAGGCCTGGAGGTCGGTGCCGAGGCAGGCGGCCTGGAGTTCGCCGATGTGGACGGGGAGGGTGGGGACCGCTCCGGCGAAGCAACTGCAGACGTCGGTCCCCCCGCTGACGGAGGCGATCCACAGGTCTGCGGCCACCTCGTCGTGGAGCCAGCGGAACCCGTCGGGCGGCAGGGGTGAGCCGGTGGTGGCGACGCAGGTGAGGCGGGAGAGGTCGTGGTCGCGCGCCGGGTGCGCGCCTGCTTTGCGGCAGGCCATGACGTACGCGGCCGAGGTGCCGAAGAGGGTGGCGCCGGTCCGTTCCGCGACGCCCCACTGCGCGTCGACGGCGGGGAAGCCCGGGCTGCCGTCGTACAGGACGATCGTGGTGCCGGTGAGGAGGCCGCTCACCAGGAAGTTCCACATCATCCAGCCGGTGGAGGTGTACCAGAAGAACCGGTCCTCCGGCCCCAGGTCGCACTGGAGGCCGAGCTGTTTGAAGTGCTCGACCAGGATGCCGCCCTGGGACTGGACGATGGCTTTGGGCAGGCCGGTGGTGCCGGAGGAGTAGAGGACCCACAGCGGGTGGTCGAAGGGGACCTGTTCGAAGACCGGTTCGGTGTCGGCGCCGGTCAGGTCCGACCAGGCCAGCGTTCCTTCGGGTGCCGGGGTGCCGAGGAGCGGGATGTGGACGACGGCGCGCAGGGTGGGCAGTTCGCGGCGCAGTTCGGCGACGGTCTCCGTACGGTCGTGCTCCTTGCCGCCGTAGCGGTAGCCGTCGACGGTGAACAGCACGACGGGTTCGACCTGCTGGAAGCGGTCGAGGACGCTGCGGGCGCCGAAGTCGGGGGCGCAGGAGGTCCAGACGGCTCCGACGGCCGCCGTGGCGAGCAGTGCGGTGACGGTCTGGGGGACGTTGGGGAGGTAGCCGCTGACGCGGTCTCCGGGGCGTACGCCGAGGGCGCGCAGTTCCGCGGCGAGTGAGCCGACCTGGCGGCGCAGCTCGGACCAGCTCACCGGGACCGGCTCGTGTGTCTCGTCGACGTACAGCAGCGCCGGGTCCTGCGCGCGGGCCGGGTCCTCGGCGGTGCGCAGCGCGTGTTCGGCGTAGTTGAGGGTGGCGCCGGGGAACCACCGGGCGCCGGGCATGGCGCGGTCGCCGAGTACGCGCTCGTACGGGGTGGAGAAGCGGACGCCGAACCAGTCCGCGACGGCGGTCCAGAACGTTTCGAGCTCGTCGACCGACCAGCGGTGCAGCGCCGCGTACCCGCCCTCAGCCGGTGCGCCGTAGCGCTCGGCCGCCCATGCCTGGAAGCGGGTGACCTGGGCGGAGGCGATGCGTTCCGGGTCCGGCTGCCAGAGCGGGGCTGGGCTGGCTGGTGCGGTCATGGGGCGGCTCCCGGGCTGGTTCGGACGCGTGGTGTGCGTACGGTGCGCGCACGCGCGGGGGTGTGCGCGTGACGCGGCTGACAGGGACGATGCCATGTGATCGTCCTTCGCACCAGAGCTCGCCGGCGGAGGCGCGGCGCGGCGGCGGTGAGGTGTGGCGGGACCGCCGACAACGTCCGTGGTACGGCCGCGGCGTACATGTGGCCCACGCCCAGGTGAACGGGAGTTGAACGGAGCCCTCGCGCCCCTCGCCGGATGGCAAGCTGATCATCATGGACGGTCGTGAGCTGGTGCGTTCGATGAAAGTGCTCGGGTCGGTGAGCGGGCTCCGCGCCGCCCGGTCGGTCCTGCGGCAGCGGCGCACGGAGGCGCGGGAGCTGGCACGGCGCGGTCCTGAGCGGGCCAGGGTGCCCGGTCCGCTGACCGGGGCCGAGCCGTTGCCGGGCGGTGGCACCGTACGGTTCACGCGGGCGCGGCTGCATGTGTGCGTGACGGTGAACGGCGCGGTGTTCTGGGGGTGGGACGACGCGCGCCCGCTCCCCTCGTACGCGCTGGCCGACGCGCCTCCCGAGCCGGATCCGCGCGCCGAGCTGGAGCCCGACAAGGACGGTGGCTGGCGGGTGGTGTCCGAGCGGGTCACGGTCGCCGTCTCGCGCCATGGCGGGGTCGAGGTGCGTACGCCGGGCGGCGTCGTGCTGCGCAAGGAGCACCCGCCGCGCTGGTGGGAGCCGGTCTCGGGGGGAACAGCCCGCTGGGTGCAGCGCAGCGAGGTGCCCGCGGACGCACGGTTCTTCGGCCTGGGCGGGCGGGCCTCGGGGCCCCGGCTGCGGGACGGCACGTACCGGCTGTGGAACACCGACCCCGGTGGCGGTTTCGGGCCTGGCGACGATCCGCTGTATCTGACGATGCCGGTGCAGCTCGTGGTGGCGGACGCGGGGACGCATCTCGTCTTCCACGACAACTCCTGGGACGGCCGGGTGACGCTCAGGGAGGGCGAGGAGGGCGCGGGGTCGGGGCACGACCGGCCGGGCACGAGCGAGCTGCGGATGGACGGCGGTCCGCTGCGCTGCTGGGTGGTGGTCGGAACTCCGGCGCGGGTGCTGCACGGCTGGACCGCGCTGACCGGCGCGCCGACGCCGCCGCCGGCCTGGGCGCTGGGGCCGCAGCACGCGCGGTGGGGGTTCGACTCCGAGCGCGAGGTGCGGCGGATCGTCGCCGGGTACCGGGAGCGGGGCCTGCCGCTGTCGGCGATCCACCTCGACATCGACCACTACGAGGCGCACCAGGTCTTCACCGTGGACCGGGACCGGTTCCCCGATCTGCCGGGGCTCGCGGCCGAGTTGCGGGCCGAAGGGACCAGGCTGGTCTCGATCGTCGATCCGGCGGTGAAGGCGGAGCTGGGGAACGCGGTGTACGACAGCGGGCGCGCGGCCGACGCCTTCGTACGGGATCCGCGGGGGCAGGAGGTGCGGGGCGTGGTGTGGCCCGGCGACTGCGTCTACCCGGATTTCACCGCTCCGGACGTACGGGAGTGGTGGGGCGGTCTGTACGAGGAGCGGCTCGCCCAGGGTTTCTCCGGGATATGGCACGACATGAACGAGCCGGTGGCCTTCGCGCCGTTCGGCGACCACACGGACCGGACGCTGCCCCGTTCGTCGAGGCACCGCCTGGAGGGTCGCGGCGGGGATCATCGCGAGGCCCACAACGTGTACGGTCTCGCGATGGCGCGGGCCGGTTTCGAGGGGCTGCGCCGGCTGCGGCCCGACGAGCGGCCCTTCCTCTTCTCCCGCTCCGGCTGGGCGGGGATGCAGCGGTACGGCGGGACCTGGTCGGGCGACGTGGCGACGAGCTGGCCGGGGCTGCGGGCGTCGCTGGCGCTGGTGCTGGGGCTCGGTCTGTGCGGGGTGCCGTACTCGGGTCCTGACGTGGGCGGTTTCGACGGCTGTCCGTCGCCCGAGCTGTATCTGCGCTGGTATCAGCTCGGCGCGTATCTGCCGCTGTTCCGTACGCACGCGGCGATCGACGCGGGCCGCAGGGAGCCGTGGGAGTTCGGCCCCGAGACGCTCGAACACGCGCGGTCGGCCCTGGCGGGGCGGGAGCGGCTGCGGCCGTACTTCGTGACGCTCGCGCAGCTCGCCAGGCTGACGGGCGCGCCGTACGCGCGGCCGCTGTGGTGGGGCGCGCCGGAGGACCGGGCGCTGCGCGACTGCGAGGACGCCTTCCTGCTCGGTGACGCGCTGCTGGTGGCGCCGGTGCTGGTGCCAGGTACGGACCGCAGGGCGGTGCGGCTGCCGCGCGGGCGGTGGTACGACACGGTCACCGAGCAGCCGTACGAGGGGCCCTGCCAGGTGCTGCTGGACGCACCGCTGTCACGGATCCCGGTGCTGGCGCGTGCGGGCGCGGTGTTTCCCGTACGGGGCGAGGACGGCGGCCCTGAACTGGAGGCGTGGGCGCCGATGCCGGGGCGTACGGGCGGGGGGCTGGTGGTCAGGGATCCCGGGGACGGCTGGGAGCCGGCCGAGGTCGAGCGGTACACGTCGCGGCTGGTGGACGGCGAGGTACGGGTGGAGCGGGTGACGGACCGGGGTGCGGTCGAGCCGGAGTGGCCGGTACGGGTGCGGGGCGCCGGGCGCTGAGCTGAGGCGCCGGGCGCTGAGCTGAGGCGCCGGGCGCTGAGCTGAGGCGCCGGGCGTGCTCCGGGGTGACCGGTGGCACCGGGGACGAACCCCGTGGCCACCGGTCACCTGGTGTTATGAGCGGGCCGTCAGGGACGGGCTGTTGTACCCCTCGACACGCAGTGCGGGGCGGTTGGAGGTGAGGGCCTCGGCGGGCCAGGAGAGCGTGACCGTCCGCGACTCACCGGGCAGCAGCCACAGGTAGTTGTCGCTGTAGAGAGTCGGCAGGACGCGCTCGCCGCTCTTCTCGTCCCGCAGGGAGAGCCTGACCATCGCGGCGACGGCTGTGCCGCGGTTGCGGACCGTGGCGGTCAGTTCGCGCCGGCTGCCGGAGCGGGTGAGGTGTCCCAGCGTGGCCGAGAGCTTGACCTGCCCTGCCTTGTTGAGCGCGGTCATGGCAGCCGGTGTGCGGTAGCGCCAGTAGGTGTTCCGGGACAGCGACCTGCCGTTGTGGTCCTCCAGTGTCAGCAGGAGGAGGTGCAGGTCGGGCAGGTCGTCCGTCCAGCCTGCGGTGAATGTCTTCGTCGTGGCGGAGGACGCCACGTCGATCCTGGAGGTCCGTGCGGGAGCGAGCTGCCGGCCCTTCAGGTCGTACATCCGGGCCGTGACCGTGGCGCCCTTGAGAGCCTCAGCCGTGTGGTTGACCGCGAGGACCTGCCACTTGACCGGGTCGGCCTGGACGTGCAGCGGTTCGCAGGCCGCGCGGGCGCCGTAGTAGGTGCCGTTGACGTCGAAGTCGTAGTCGTAGGTCTGCCACACCGTGCTGTGCCAGGCCGGGTGGGACATCCACAGCATGAGGCCGCTGGCGTCGTTCCACAGGTTGGCGTTCCAGGCCTCGAACATCGCGCGGGTGTTCTCGTAGTTGACGAACTGCGCCTTGCGTGCGAAGTCGTCGACACCCCCGGCGGTGTCGAGTCGTGCCTCGATGGCGGCCTTGTAGTTCTGCGGTGCCTGGTTCCCGTGTTCGCTCCAGTCGTGGTAGAGCCAGGCGCCGCCGATCGGCCACTCCGGCTCGTCCCCGACCATGGCGCGGACGCTCTCGGCGGTGGAGACCACCGGCATGCCGATCTCGGTGTGGAAGCCGAAGCTGTGGCTGCCGTAGGACGAGGGGTCGTAGTACTTCTCCGGCTCGATCCAGTTGTAGGGGCCGCCGCCGTTGATGATCCCGCCGGCGGAGTTGTTCTGGTAGAGGATGCCGGGGGCCCCTGACTCGACGGCGTCACGCATGCCGTTGTCGATGGCGGCCGGCGGGTTGCCCTCGTTGGCGCCGCACCACAGGACGACGCTGGGGTGGATGCGGTAGCGCAGCACGGTGTCGCGCGCGATGGAGTTGAACGCGTCGTGGTCCGGCGGGTCCATGCCCCAGGCGTTCGGGAAGTCGTTCCAGACGAGGATGCCGTGCTCGTCGCACTTGGCGAAGAACTCCTCGCGGTTGCTGGAGCCGACCCAGTTGCGGATCATCGTGAAGTTCATGTCGCGGTGCATCCGTACGGCGGCGTCCATGCGCTCGGCCGGCATCCGGCGCAGGAGTTCGTCCCAGCCCCAGTTGCCGCCGCGGGCGAGGACCCGTACCCCGTTCACGCTGATCTTCAGCGGCTCCGGCGTGTTGTCCACGGACGCCACGTCGGTCCACGTCTTGCCGTCCTCGGAGACCTGGATGACGTACGTCTTGGGGTAGGCCTGCTCCCAGACGACGGCCACCCGGTCGACCGTGAGCGAGGAGCCCAGGTCGACCTGGATCCACTGGTTGTCCGCGTACTCCGAGGACCAGCGGGTGTTGGGGTTGCCGTCGGTGGCGTTGGCGGCCGTGTTGGAGGCGTCCTCGGTCGAGGCCGAGGCAGGCTGGTGCAGCGCGAGGTCGGTGCCCGGCTTGGAGCTGTCGACCACGGACAGCGACCACAGCGAGTTGCCCCACGTGGTGTTCCGTAGGCCGCAACTGATCCGTACGTAGCGGGCGGTACGCGCGGTGAAGTCCTCGGTCCGCAGGCTGGCGTCGCCGCCGTTGAACGGCAGCGGCACGGCGGTGTTGTCGACCGCCTTGGCGTCGGTCCAGGCGGAGCCGTCGGCGGACACCTGCACGACGTACGTCTGCGCGTAGGCCTGCTCCCACACCAGGTCGACCTGGTCGAACGACTGGGCGGAGCCCAGGTCGATCCGGAGCCACTGGTCGTCCGCGGCCGAGGAGGACCAGCGGGTGGCCGGGTCGCCGTCGGTGGCGTTGCCGGGGCCGTGGTCGTCCTCGTCCACGCTGGACGAGGTGGCCGCGGCGTGCAGGGCCAGGTCGGTGCCGGGCCGGGCGCTGTCGAGGACCGACACCGACCAGAGCGAGGAGCCCCAGCCGGTGGCGCGGGTCCGGCAGTTGATCCGTACGTACCGGGCCTGCTGGGCTCCGACGTCGACCGACTGCGTGTACGTGTCGCCGCCGTCGACGAAGGGCAGCGGAACCTTGGACTCGTAGCCGAACTGGCGGATGCCGAAGCTGGTCTCGCGCCGGTCGCTCTCCTTGCCGTCGACCGAGGCGACCAGGGTGAGGTCGTGCAGGGCGGGGTCGCCGAGGCCGTTGGGCCACCACAGCTTGGGGTTGCGCAGCCGCAGCTTGCTGAAGGCGCTGGAGGTGAAGGTGACGTCGATGGTCTTGCCGGCCGGGACGGTGACGGTCTGCGAGACGCGTACGTCGTCGAACGACGCGGAGACCGTCGCCTTGTGGTCGGTGGAGTCGGCGTTGCGGACCGGGACGACGACGGTCAGTTCCGCGGTCGAGGTGTCCGGCAGCTTCGGGAGCAGGGTGTCCACCCGGGGGTCGCCGATCACCACATGGCCGGTGGACCGCAACCGTACGTGGTTCCAGATGCCGGCCACCCGGTCGCGGACGGCGGGCATCCAGTCCCAGCCCGAAGAGGCGAGGTACGTGGGTGAGTTGAGGTTCATCTGGCCGGCGCCGGCGTCGACCCAGGACTCGCCGGCCGGTCCCTTGTCACCGGGGCTGCCGGGTACGGGCATCGGCGTGATCTTGACTGCCAGCGCCTGATCGCCCTTCGCGGCCAGTAGATGCGTGACGTCGTGGGCCGAGCGGGCGAACGGGAAGGTCAGCCCGCCGACCCGCGTGCCGTTCAGCCAGATGTCGGCCTCGTGGTTGACGCCGTCGAACTCCAGCCAGACGCGCCGCCCCGAGCCGGTGCGCAGGCCCCTGGGCAGGCCGAAGTCCCGCTTGTACCACCAGGAGTGGCGGGACAGCGCCTCCGGGATGTGCAGATTGTTGAGGCCGGCGACCGGGTCCGGCAGGTGGCCCTGGTCGACCAGCGAGGCGAGGACCGTGCCGGGTACGGTCGCGGGCAGCCAGGTGCTGGTGTCCACGGACGGCTTCGACAGGTCGGCGCCTTCGCCACCCGCCCAGTCGTCCATGGTCAGCGTCCAGCCGGACTCCAGCGGCACCGTGCCGTCGGCGGCGACCTCCAGCTCCGGAGCCTCGTGCCGGTGCGTTCCCCAGTCCGTCCAGCCGGTGGCGGAAGGCCGGTGGCCCTGCGCGGTCCCGTAGACCTCGAAGCCATTGAGCCCGAGGGGGTTGGCGTCGGAGCGCTTACGGGACGTCATCCGTACCCAGCGGGCCTGGACCGGCTGATCCAGCGTGATGTCCACGACGCCACCGGTTCCGGCAGTCGTGCGGTGGACACTCGTCCACGCGTGCCGGTCCTGGGAGGTCTCGACGACGAAGTCGACGGCGTAACTCGACAGGTTTTCCTTGCCGGTGGTTCCGTCGGACCAGTTGCCGGTGGCGGGCCGGACGAACACCGGGTCACCGGCGGCGGCTTCGAAGGTGAGCCGGACGGACGTGACCTGGCACACCGCCTGGAGGTCCACGGATATCCACTGCGGATCGCCGTCGGCGGCGCGCCATCCGGTGCCCTTGACGCCGGGCGACACGATCTTGTCCACGACGAACTCGCCCGGCGTGGGGGCGTAGTCCGTCGAGGAGACCTCGACCGGGCGGTAGGAGGCCAGTTCACCCCGTTCCTTCGGTCCGGCGGGCGCCTTCCCGGGCGCTGCGGCGTAGCTGGTCCCCGGGAGGGCGGCGCCAAGTCCGAAGCCGGCCAGCAGAGTTGATCCGACGGCGACGACTGATCGTCTGGAGGGGTGTGGCGCGTGGTGCGGAGGATTGGTCATTGCGGGTGTCCCATCGAAAAGTCCGGGCCGGGGGAAGGGGGTGCGAACGGAGGGGGGTGGTAGCGCCGCCAATATATGACAACGTTGTCTTGAAGCAATAGTGGTGTGCCGGTCCTGACTGATGACGTTCTGGCCGCTAGTGGCTCGCGCACCGGCCCGCGAACCAGGACCGTACCGCCTCGGTGTGCAGCGGGAACGCCAGTTCGGCCGGGGCGCGCAGCAGGTGCCAGCCCTCCGTCTCGTCGGTGGGTACGGAGGCCGGCAGGTCCCGGGCGTGGCGTTCCGGCAGGAGGCCGAAGAGCAGCAGGTGGCCGTCGGGTGCGCTGAGCACGTCGGCGAGCCGCACGTCCTCGGGGTCGGCCTCGATGCCGGTCTCCTCGCGCAGTTCCCGGGCGACGGCGTGCCGCCAGTCCTCGGTCCGGTCGATGAAGCCGCCGGGGAGGGCGACGCCGCCGAGCTGGGGTTCGATGGTGCGGGTGATGACAACGAGGGCGGTGCCCAGGTCGTCCGTCACCGGCACCAGGGCCACTCCGACCGGCAGCGGGTTGAGGTAGACGGTGGCGCCGCAGGCCGCGCAGGTACGGGGCCAGCCGGCGTCCGCCGGGTAGGGCGCCCCGCAACTGTCGCAGTGCGAGTGAGGGACCGGATGCCGCGTCAGCTTCCCGGGACCGCTGGGCTTCATCTCATCGTTCGACTTCTTCGGCTCGGACACGCGCGGACTGTACCGGATCGCTCTTCCCGTGCGCCCGCGCCCGGTGTGACGATGTGCGCATGACAAGACTTGGATCTCTCCTGCGCGGTCTCGCCGCTTCTGCCACCGCGCTGCTCGCCGTCGCGGCGACGGCTCCCGCCGCGCACAGCAGCACCGAGCCCCAGGCACCACAGGAGTTCGTGGCCCTGCGGACCGTGGCGCCGACCATCATCCAGGAGATGCGCTACATCACCCCGCACGACTTCATGGGCGAGCCGGTGGACGGCTACCAGCAGCCGCTGTGCATCGTCACCCGCCCCACCGCTCTGGCGCTCGCACGCGCCCAGCGCACGCTGCTGCGGGAGGGCTACTCCCTCAAGGTGTACGACTGTTACCGGCCGCAGCGCGCCGTGGACCACTTCGTACGGTGGGCGAAGGATCTCCAGGACGAGAAGATGAAAGCCGAGTTCTATCCCCGGGTCGACAAGTCGCAGCTCTTCGCCGACGGTTACATCGCGGAGAAGTCCGGGCACAGCAGGGGCAGCACCCTGGACCTCACCATCGTGAAGCTGCCGGCCCTGCCGACCGCGCCGTACAGGCCGGGCCAGAAGCTCGTTCCGTGCTACGGGCCGAAGGACGAGCGTTTCCCCGACAACTCGGTGGACATGGGGACGGGCTTCGACTGTTTCGACACGCTCGCGCACACGGATGATCCCCGTATCCAGGGCGTCCAGCGCGAGAACAGACAATTCCTGAAGAAGACGATGGCAGATGTCGGATTCACCAATCTGCCCGAGGAATGGTGGCACTTCACCTATTCACCGGAGACATTCCCCGACACCTACTTCGACTTCCCGATCGCATGGCGCTCGGTGGCCGGGCACTGACGCCTGGAGCCGCGTGAAGAGCGGGCGCTGACGCCCGGAGCCGCGTGCGGAGACGGACGGCCGGGGCCACCCCCGTAAGCTCCGGCCGTCCGTCTTCCCCACAGACGCCGGTGGGCCGCTCCCGGTTCTCCGGTCCGGACCGCGGCCGGTCAGGTGGCCGCGTGCTCGCGCTGGGTCGTCGCCCGGTTCATCGCGTGTTCCACGACCGCCACCAGGACTTCCTTGACGGACTCCCGCTCGCGCGCGTCGCACATCACCAGCGGGACCTCCGGATCCAGGTCGAGCGCCGAACGTACGGTGTTCGCCGGGAAGCGGTCCGCGCCCTCGAAGCAGTTGACGGCGACACAGAACGGGATGCCGCGCCGTTCGAAGTAGTCGACGGCGGCGAAGGAGTCGGCGAGGCGACGGGTGTCGGCGAGGACGACCGCGCCCAGCGCGCCCTGGGCCAGTTCGTCCCAGAGGAACCAGAAGCGGTCCTGGCCCGGCGTGCCGAAGACGTACAGCACCAGGTCCTCGCGGAGGGTGATCCTGCCGAAGTCCATGGCGACGGTGGTCGTCGTCTTGCGCTCGACCCCGTCGGTGTCGTCGACGGGCCGGCCCGCCTCGCTCAGCATCTCCTCGGTGCGCAGCGGCTTGATCTCGCTGACGGCGCCCACCAGGGTGGTCTTTCCCACTCCGAATCCGCCGGCCACCAGGATTTTCAGCGTCACCGGATCGGCCGGGCGCTGTCTGCGGCTAGAGCGCCCGAAGACCATTGATCACCTCGCGGAGAATGTTCACGTCGGGCAGTTCTGCCGGCGGAACGGGACGGGTTACGTGAACCAGCTCGTCGTCGACGAGGTCGCCGACCAGCACCCGGACCACCCCGACGGGGAGGTCCAGGCCGGCCGCGAGTTCGGCGATGGACTGGGGGCTTTCGATGCAGCGTTCGACGATCTCCACGTGTTCCGGGGAGAGCGTCTGGTCACGGCCGGGGTCGTCGGCCGCCGGTTCGGGGATGACGACCGCGATCAGGTCGAGCCGATGACGGGACGCGCTGCCGGTGCGTCCGCGTGTCATCGCGTACGGGCGTACCACCGGTCCGGCCTCGCCGTCGAACCAGTGCTGCGGATCCTGATCTTCGTCACTCATGTCGTGCCACTCACCCTCCGGCGGGCTGACCGGTCCGTGGCGCCGTGGCGAGGTGCGCTCCGACCCGCTTGACCATGAGGGTCATCTCGTAGGCGACCTGGCCGACGTCGGAGTCTGCGTCGGAGAGGACGGCCAGGCAGCTTCCGTCGCCGGCCGCCGTGACGAAGAGGAAGGCCTCGTCGAGTTCGACGACGGTCTGGCGTACCTGTCCGGCCTCGAAGTGCCGGCCGACGCCCTTGGCGAGGCTGTGGAATCCGGAGGCGACGGCCGCCAGGTGCTCACTGTCCTCGCGAGTGAGGTCCTTGGAGGCGCCGGTGGCGAGTCCGTCGCCGGAGAGCACCAGCGCCTTGCGGATGCTGGCGACGCGGTCGACGAGTTCGTCGAGGAGCCAGTTGAGCTCTCCGGGGCTGCTGGGTTCGGTGGAGTTGTGTGCTGCGGCGTTCGGTGCGGTCATCGACCGTCCCCCTCCGATGTGGTTCCGTGTGTCTCGCCGGGGCGGGCGGCGTCGTCGGCGTCGTTCTGCTGCCGTCCGCGCTGCCAGCCCCGCTGGAGCGACGCCATTCTGTTGCGTACTTCGTCCGCGTCCCGCTCCGTGTCGTGGCGCGGGGTGGGCGTGGGTTCGGTGGCGCGGTCGGCCGGTCCCCTCAACTGGGGGGCGAGGCTGGCCTGCCTGACGCGTCGCGGCAGCCCGCCCAGGGCGGCGGCTGCCTCGTTGGCCAGGTCCGCGTCCTGTGACTGGGCCGGCCTGCGGGGCGGGGAGGCGTCGGCGCTGCCGGGGGTGCTGGTGGTGCCGGCGGCTGCTTCCGGTGCCGGGCGGGCATGGTCCTGACCGCCGTCGTCGACCCTCCGGCCCCGGTCGGTGACCAGGGTCGGCGGCTTGCGGCGCGGGAGCTGTACGGGGGCGCCGGGGTGCTCGGACTCCGGGTCCGGGGCCGCGCGCCGGTGCTGGTGGTCGCTGTCGCCGGTGCCGGTGTGCGCGTCGCCGGTGCCGGTGCGCGGGTCGCCGGCGTTGCCCTCGGCCCACTCGCGCCGGTCCTCGCGGGCTTCGAGTACGTCGTCACGGGTCATCCGCTGCCTGCGTCCCGCGCCGTCGGCCGTATCGCCGTCCCTGCCGAGGATGTCCCTGGCGGGTTCGATCTCGACCGGTCCTTCCAGCACGGAGGGGCCGCTGCCGAGGCCGGTGGGGACCTGTGCGAGCGCGGTGAGCCTGCCGCTTCCCTCGGCGCGGCCGCGGCCGCGCTCGCCACTGTTCTTGCGGTCCAGCCGGAAGCCCGTGCCCTGCGTCTCGGGGGCCTCGTCGGTGAGCAGCGCGATGGGGAGGAAGACAACGGCTGTGGTGCCGCCGTACGGGGAGGGCTGGAGCGAGACGCGTACGTTCTGCCGCTGGGCGAGCCGGCTGACCACGAAGAGGCCGAGCCTGTCGGTGTCGGACAGTTCGAACTCGGGTGTCTCGGCGAGGCGGAGATTCGCGTCGAGCAGCATTTCGGGGGCCATCCCGAGACCGCGGTCGTGGATCTCCAGGGTGAAGCCGTTGGCGACGCGCTCACCGTGCACCTGTACGACGGTGTGCGGCGGCGAGAACACCGTGGCGTTCTCGAGCAGTTCGGCGATGAGGTGGGTGAGGTCGGAGACGGCGGGCCCGCCGACGCCGATACGCGGCAGCCTGCGCACCTCCACGCGCTCGTACGCCTCGACCTCGGCGACCGCGGCGCGTACCACGTCCATGAGCTGGACCGGCTTGCGCCACTGCCGGGACGCGGCGGCTCCGGAGAGGATCACCAGGCCTTCGGCGTGGCGTCGCATACGCGTGGTGAGGTGGTCGAGGCGGAAGAGGTCGGCCAGCTCGTCGGTGTCCTCCGTACGGCGCTCCATGGTGTCGAGGAGCGTGAGCTGACGGTGCAGCAGGACCTGGTTGCGGCGGGCGAGGTTCACGAACACCTCGGAGACGCCGCGGCGCAGGTCGGCCTGTTTGACGGCGGCTTCGACGGCCGCGCGCTGGAGGGTGTTGACGGCCTGGCCGACCTGGCCGACCTCGTCCCGCGCGTAGTCGAGGGTCGGCGCCTCGGTCTCCACGTCGACCTGCTCGCCCGCGGCGAGCCGGCGCATGACGCCGGGCAGCCGTACGCCGGAGACCTCCAGGGCCTCGTTGCGGAGCTGCGAGAGGTCGCGGATCAGGCCGCGTGCGATGCGTACGGACACGATCAGGGAGAGGAGGAGGGCGACGAAGCCGAGGATGCCGGCCACTCCGACCCGGACGAGGACGGAGCGGGTGTCGGGCGAGACGTGCTGCGAGAAGAGGCCGTGGCCCATCTGGCTGCCGTGGCCGAGGTACTTGAGGACGGGGTCGGCGATCTGCTGCCAGCGTTCGGAGTCGATCGTCCGGGGGTTCTTGACGGGGCCGGCGGCTATCAGCCGGTTCTCGGCGTCGCGCAGTGATTCGGTGTCGGGACCGCGCCAGTAGTCCTGGAGCTGGGAGCGGCCCTCGACGGGCAGCGCGTCGAGGTAGGTGTTGTAGAGGAGTTCGCGGTTCGCGACGAGCCCGGAGAGGGTACGGATCTCCTCGGACGTGATCTGCCCGGCAAGCAGCGAGGAGGCGACGAGGGCATCCTCGCGGGAGACCATCTCCTGGGCGCGGTCGAGCCCGATGAGGGCGCGGCCCCTGTTGTCGAGGTCGATGTCGGCCTGGCCCTGCGCGGTCTCCAGGAAGTCCTGGCCGGGTTCGACGACGCGGTTGTAGAGGTTCAGTGCCTGGTTGGTCGAGGGGACGGAGTTCTCATCCACAGAAGCGCGCAGCGCGGGCAGGCCGTTCAGCGCGTCGGTGAGCGTGTCCATCCGCTGCCGGATGTCCGTCGACATCGATCCGCGCACATCGGGGTCGTCGGCCGCTGTCCTGAGCCGTGCGACGGCCTCGTCGGTGGTGGCGCGGCGGTCGCGCAGGGTGGCCAGGGCGTCGGCGGGGCGCGGGTCGACCAGGTAGATGAGCGTCTGGCGGCGCTCGGCCTGGAGATCGCTGATCGTTTCCGCCACCGGATCGGTCATCTGGTCGATCACCCGGTGCACGTCGAGAAGCCTGAGTGCCTCACTGCCGGTGATCGTGGTGGAGAAGGCCCAGAGGGCCGTCAGGGAGACGAGCGGCACGAGCAGCAGCGCCACGATCTTCCGGCGGATGGATTTCCCGCGAAAGCCCATGGCCTCCCCCAGGTAGGTCCCCCGCCCGGTGCGAGAGAATCTCCGTCAACAAACGGCGCGAGCCTACTACTGTCGCGTAGGCAACTCGAAGACACGTCCGCATCTTTTTCGGCCGCCCGTCGGCGCGTTGATCATGAGTTGTCCTGGTATTCGGCGAGATGGCTCCGGGCACCTCACACACAGCGATCGGCCCGTCCGGACGGCCGATGGGGGCAGTTGGCCGGAAACCGCCGATTGGTGGTTCTGCCAGGAATCTTCCCGCTGGGCTGTTCGTCCTAGTGTGCGGGGAACAGATCGTGGTGTGCGGGGAACTGGGTGGGGATCAAGGGTGGGCCGGCGTAAGGCGGCGCAGGGCGGGCAGTCACCCTTGGGTCGGGACAGCGGTGGGGAGTGACGGGTCCATGGACAGGGATGAACGGCGTGGCAGGGGTTCGGCGGACAGGTTCGCCGAAGTGTCCCGGCGTCTGTGGGTCGAGGAGCCGGCGATCAGGTATCGCATGCCCGATCCGGTCAGGAAGGTGGCCGTACGGTCAGTGATCATCATGTCGCTGACCCTGATTCAGGCCATGGTTGCCTTCCTCAGCACGCTCGCCGGCTCGTGGCTGGCGTTTCCGATGGTCATCAGCAGCGTGGCTTCCACGGTGGTGGCGACCTGGAGCGTGCTGGACGTGTGGGTCACCCGGCAGGTGTGGAACCAGCGGCACGGTGTGGTGTCCGTTCCCAGCAGTACGGCGCGGCAGTTGCGCAAGGAGCGGCGCCGGGCGCGGCGTGAGATCAGGAGCGAGGCGCGGGACGAATCCCGGATACGGAGGCGGGGTTCGGCCACGGACACCGCGTGGGGTACGGGCGCCGCTGCCGGTGCGGGTGCGGTCCGTACGGAGGGCGCGACGGGCGTGACGGGCGGCGCGACGGCGGCCGCCAGCAGGCTGTCCGAGGCGTGACCGCACAGGGATTGAACGGGTCGAACGCGTCGAACGGGTCGACCGCGCTGCCTTCACCAGGGTGGCTGTTGTGACGCGACCGGAGATACGGGACCTGCTCGACGAGAGCCGCGGCGACTATCGGGACGAGGCGCGCCCGCGTCCGGTCCGGACCTCTCTGTGGCACCCGTCGGCGCCCCATGACGACGCGCCGCCGGTCGTGCTCCTCTCGCACGGTACGGGCGGTTCGGCCGGCCAGATGGCGTGGCTGGCGGAGCCGCTCGTGGCGGCCGGTTTCCTGGTGCTCGCTGTGGACCACCACGGCAACAACTCGCTGGACGACTACCTCCCGCAGGGCTTCGCCTTCGAATGGGAACGGCCCAGGGACCTGTCGTTCGCGCTCAGTGTGCTGGCCTCCGAGCGACCGTTGGGCCCTGTGGGGGCGGCCGGATTCTCCTCGGGCGGATACACGGGCGCGGCCCTGCTCGGAGCCCGTCTCGACCGCGCCGTGCTGCGCGCTGTCGTGGACGGCCGGGTGAGGATTCCTGAACTGCCGGAGTTTCCGGGGTTCCTGGACGCCCTGCGTACGTCCGTCCCCGCCGAGCGGTTGGAGCGGGCCCTCGCCGACGCGGGCGATGACCGGTCGGACTCCCGGGTGCGGGCGGCCTTCCTGGTGTGCCCGGCGAACGGTGCGATGCTGACCACCGAGAGCCTCGCGGCGATCGACCGGCCGGTGGAAATCCGGTGGGGCGGCGCCGACACGAACACACCGCCGGAGGAGAACGCGCTCCGGTACCTGGACACCGTCCCCACCGCCGGCGGCCGTTCGGCGGGACCACACGTGGAGCACTACCACTTCCTCGGCGACAACCCGGCCGGCGAGGAGACCCGCCGCCGCGTGGCCGCCGAGGCGGTCGACTTCTTCACCGCCCGGTTGCGGACCGGGCTCCCGACGGTCTGATCTCCAACCGCTCGCGCGCCGGCGATCCCGTCACTCGACGGCGGGTTCCGGCGTGCGCTTGAACATCCGGGTCGCCGTGATCTCGCCGTGCACCTTCTCGCCGTCCGGGTCCTGCTGGGGCAGACCGGGGCGCAAATGCTCCTCCACACTGATGTATTTGAGCCCGGCGCGCAGGTCCGCGTCGTTGCGCAGCCGGATGACCAGCGGGAATTCGGCGAGCGCCGTGGTGTCGAACAGGCCCGTCGTGTAGAGGAGCTGGACGCCCAGCGCGTCCGAGACCGCTCGCTGGAGCTCCAGCAGGTAGGTGGCGTTGGCGCGGCCGATCGGGTTGTCGAGGAAGAGGGTGCCGGCGTGCCGGTGCTTGTCCCGTCCCCGGTCGTTGCTGCGCAGGGCGGCCATCGTGCAGTAGAGGGCGATCGCGGCGGTCAGGAGCTGGCCGCCGGAGAACACGTCGCCCATCTGGCCGACGGGGACCCGTTCCGCGCGCAGGACGGCGTCGGGCTTGAGGATCTCCACGGCGATGCCCCGGGGCTCCAGGGCCGCCTGGACACCGCGCAGCAGCAGGGACATGCCGTCCCTGCGGAGGTCCGAGTTCTTCTTGACGGCCGCGCGGGTCGCGTCGTCGATGACCTGGCCGAGCCGCTCGGTGAGGGTGGTCCTGTCCGTCTCCTCGAAGCGGATGCGCAGGAACTCCTGTCCCGACCACTCCCCGAGCCCTTCGGGGAGCCGGGAGAGCCGCTGCGCCGAACGCAGCGTCGTCAGCGCGGACTCCACCAGGCCGCGCAGCCGGTCCACGATGGAGTCGCGGTTGCGTTCGAGCTGAGCGAGTTCGTCCGTCAGCACCCGCAGCCGGGGTGCGAAGGCCGCCGCCCACCGTTCGGCGTGCTCGGGCAGGGCCGCCGCCGGCAGTTCGCGGATCTGCTGCCGGGCCGGGGTGCGTACCTGCTCGTAGCGCGTGGAGTTGGCGTGCCGTACGAGCACGTCACTGGCCTCGCGTACGGCGGCCTCCGCCGCCGAGAGGTCGGAGGCGCAGCCGCGCAGCGAGCGGCGGGCCTCGGCCGTCGCGTGCCGGGCCTCCTCCAGGGTGCCCGGGTACGGCTCGGGGGCCTCCGGCGCCTCGCCGTCCCCGTCGCGGCCCGCTCCGGCCCGTC
>NZ_JTHL01000001.1:1235622-1237995 GCF_000818195.1 Streptomyces sp. 150FB
GCCACGCGCGCCGAGCGGTCGGCGGCCGCGCGGTGGCGCAGCACGTTCTCCGCGGCCTGCCAGGCGGAGTGCAGCGTACGGGCGTCGGTCAGCTCGCGGCGCTGGGCCGCCGCGCGCTTCTCGGCCACCGTGAGCGCCAGGGAGGCGTGCCGGTAGGCCAGTTCGGCGGCGATCAGCGCGCTCCTGCCGCGACTGCTCTCGGCCTCGGTGACGGTGTGCGCCGCCGCCGTGACCTGCTGGGCGAGGTCCGCGGTCCGGCTGCGCTCGTCGATGGCACGGGCCGCGATGCGGCGTACGAGGGTACGGGCGCGGCGCTCGGCGCCCGCGTGGATGTCGCGGCTGCGGGCCCTGGCCCCTGCGGCCTCGACGATGCGGCCGAGGAGGTCGACGGAGCCGGCGGTGAAGTCGCGTTCGGCGGTGAGTTCGGAGCGGCGGCCCAGTTTGTTGCCGAAGCCGCTGACGAGGTCGGCGAGTCCGTCGGTGTCGCGGGTGTCGGTGACGGCGCGCAGCAGGAGATCGGTGAAGTCGGAGTCCTTCTTGACGGCGAAGAGGCCGGCCGCCTCGCCCTCGTCGGCGTTCATCTCACGCTGGTAGCGGAACAGTTCGGGGTCCAGGCCCAGATCCCCCAGGTGCTCGATCCACCGGTCGTGGATCTCCTCCCAGTGGATGTCGAGGTGCGGGTAGACCTTGCCTGCCTCGGTGACGGCGTCCCTGAACCCCTTCATGGTGCGGCGCCTGCCCCGCGCGCCGGAGACGCCCTCGACCGTTCTGCGCACGGCGGTGGACTCGGCGACGGGCAGCGAGTCGAGGCTCAGGCCGGGTCCCGGCCGGAAGGAGTACCAGGCCTCGGCGAACTTCCTCGGGTCGTTGGACACCTGGCGTCCGCGCCACTCGCTGGCCTTGCCCACGACGACGAGTTCGCCGGTGAGCACGTGCTGCCATTCCAGCGCGACATGCCCGCAGTCGTCGGCGAGCAGGAACTTCCGCAGCACGCCGGAGCTGGCGCCGCCGAGCGTGTTGCGGTGGCCGGGCAGCATCACCGAGAAGATCAGCTTGAGCAGGACGGACTTGCCGCCGCCGTTCTCCAGGAAGAGCACACCGGCCGGGGCGGGACGGCGCGGGGGTCCGCTCGGCTCCTCCTCGAAGAACTCCGCCTGGGTGGGCGCGGGATGGGGTACGGGCGCGCCGACCCCGCGCAGGTCGAGCACGGTGTCGGCGTAGCGCGCACCGGCAGGCCCGATGGAGTAGAGGCGGACCCGGGACAGCTCGTACATGGCGGCGGACTCTCGTCGGTGATGACCAGTGGGGGCGGGCGTAAGGAACAGTCAAGGCGGCTGGGGCGGACTGTCGTGCTCAGGAGTGGAAGGGCAGTCCCGCGCCCGCCGCCAGGTCGTGACTCTCGGCGTCGGGCGGCGGCAGCAGGGTGGCCGAGCCGTCGGTCACCGCGACGACCCCCAGCTCCAGCAGCTCGGCCATGGCGGCCTGTCCCGCCATGTCGCGCACCTGGAGCTGGTAGCGGGCGGTGGTGCGGTACGCGCCTCCCGCGTCGTCCCCGGTGCGCTGGAGGAAACCCGAGTCGGTGAGGAACGCGACGGCCTTGCCGATGATGCCGGTGGTGGATCCGGCCAGCCGGCGGGCGTCCTTGGTGGCGCCGGTGGCGCTGCGCCGTGCGTAGATCCGCCAGGCGGCTTCGAGCCCGGGCGCCTCGGTCGACGGATCGGTGTTCTCGCCCTGCTCCTCGGCCTTCTCCTCCAGTCTGCGGCAGGCCTGGCGTACGAAGGCGTCGACGCCGTTGACCGTGATCCGGCCGATGTAGCCGTCGTCGGCGAGGTCCTCGGGCCGGGGGAACGCCATGGCGGCGACGGCGAGGTGGGCGAGCCCGTGCAGGAACCGGTCTGCCGATTCGGTGGAGGCGCGGCGCGCGTAGTCGCCCATCCGCACCGCGAACACCGAGTCCTCCCCTGCCGTCACCGCCATCCCGGCGCGTGCGGAGACCTCAAGCACGATCAGGCCGAAGCCGGTGGCGACGGCGTCGGCGATCCGGGCGAAGGCGGGGTCCTCGCGGTAGCGCCTGAGCAGCTCGGTGTACTCGGTGTCGCGTGCGGGGAGCAGCTTGGGCTGGAGCCCGAAGGAGACGAGCCGCGCCGCGTCGGCGGCGTCCGCCGGGGTCAGTGCCCCGCTCGTGGCGGGCGCCGCGGGATCGGCCGCTTCCGCGCCGGCGCTCTCGCCCCACGCGGCGGTGTGCTCGGCGTGGTGGTCGCTCACGGGGACTGCTCCTTGCGGTGGTCGGTGACGGTGACGGTGACGGGGCAAGCACAGGCTGAGGCGGCAGTGGCGGGGGCCGCGCACCGCGCCCCCCGCGTACGGCGGCCG
>NZ_JTHL01000001.1:1238020-1242290 GCF_000818195.1 Streptomyces sp. 150FB
GGCCGGCCGCCGCGTACGCGCTCACGCCGCCTCCGTACGGCCCGCTGCCATGCTCACCGTGTCCAACAGCGCCGTACCCACTATCAGATCGGCCCCGCCGAACTCCGGGTCGTCGAGGACCGTGCCGTCGTCGACGGCGAACAACAGCCGCTGCTCGCCCTGCCGGTAGGCCGTGCCCACCGGCGGGCTCGCCGCGTGGATGGCGAGCAGGGCCACCAGATACGGCAGTTCACGGTCGCGGTCGCGGGCTTCGGCCAGGAGGCCCGAGAGGCGGCGCGGCGCGTCGTGCTCCAGGTCGAGCAGCTCCATCGCGCTGGCCAGTTGCTCCTCGCTGAAGCGGCTGTCGTCCGGGGTGGCGATCAGGTCGGGCTCCGGCATCTCGGCGCCGAGGTGCTCGCGCTCCAGCGGCGGCGCCAGCAGGATGTCGATGAGGTCGCCGAGCCGTACGGCCGTGGGCGTACGCAGTCCGGTGCCGCGCGCGAAGAACGCGTCCGTCACCCGGGTCGCCTGCTCGACGGGCAGCGGCAGCAGCGGCGCGACGAGCTGCCCGTACAGGTCGAGGCCGGCCCGCGCGGTGGGGGTGGCGAACGCCTGCCGGTCCTGCTCGGCGCGGAACAGCGGTCCGGCCTCCAGCAGCCGGGACTGGAGCTGGGTGTGCCTGCGGATGCAGTCCTTGACGATGTCGACGAGTTCGGCGGCGCGCCGCTTGTGCTCGGCCGTCTTCGGATCGGCGCCGGTCTCGGCCTCGTCGCGCGCCTTGCGGATGTTGTTGAGGATCGCGTTCTCGTGGCGGTACCGGTCGGCGACATGGTCGAGGGCTTCGTCGATCATGTCGGGGACGGCGTTGAGCCAGTCGACGGCGCGCACATTGCGGCGGGTCGCCTCCAGCGTCCTGCGGAGCGTCTCCGCGTACTGCACGGTGCGGTATCTGGCCTGCTCGGCGGCGAGTTGGGCGTCGGCGAGCCGGCCCCGGCTGATCAGCACCTCGAGCTTGACCTCGGCGGCGATCTGCGCGCTCGTCACATCCGTGTCGAGGGCGCCCACCAGCACATTGACCGCTTCGTCGGTGGTCCGCAGATAGACGCTTCCGCCGTCGCCGGGGACCTCCTCGATGAGCTTGAAGTCGTAATCCCGCCGGGTGTAGACGCCGTCGGTGCCGAAGGTGCCGTAGACGGCGCGGAAACCCCGGTCCACACTGCCGACATTGATCAGATTCTCCAGCACCCAGCGGGCGACGCGCTCGTGCTCGGCGACCGGGCGGCGCGGTGCCTGGGCGGCGACGCGCGGCAGGAGTCTGGCCACTATCTGTTCGTGGTCGGCCCCGGTGTCGAAGTCCATGTTGAGCGTGACCAGGTCGATGGCGGACAGCGCGACCTCGGCCATCGCGTACACCGAGTACTCGCCCGCCAGGTTGGCCTTGCGGGTGTCCAGGTCGTGCAGCGGCGCTGTGCAGGCGAGCGCGCGCAGCCGCCGCGCGAGCCCTTCGTCGGCGGCCGGGCCCAGGGCGGGCCGCGGCCCCGCGCTGAGCTGGGGCGGAACGGGGTCCGTCGAGGCAGGCGAAGTCACGTGCACAGATTAGGTCCTCGCACCGACAACGGTCGAAACGGCGCAGAAGCGACCTCGGAAACGGCCTCGCGCGCCGTACACGCCGTACGCGCCCCGACCGGCGTCGTGCCCCGTCAGCGCTCGCTCAACTCGCGGTCGGGGCCGTCACTTCTCGCTCAACAGCCTGGTGTACACCTCGACGAGCTGCTCGCGCGAGTCGTCCAGATACGCGGCGAGCTGCTCTTCGGCGCCGCGCCTGTCGCCGGCCCCAAGGGTCTCCATGAGCTGCCGGTTGCGTATCAGGTACGGCTCGTGCAGCTTGCGCGGGTGGTCCACCACATGGAAGGCGAGCCGCAGTTCGGCCAGCACCCCGCGCATCAGTTCGTCCGTGCGTACGCTGCCGGCCAGCGCGACGAGCGCGCGGTGGAAGTGGATGTTCGCCGTCGAGACGCCCTTCCACTCCCCGGCGGACGCCGCCGACTCGGCGCTCACGACGGCGTTTTCGAGGCCGGTCACATCGAAGGGCGGCCTGCCCAGGCCCCGTACGACGCCGCACTCGATCAGCCGGCGCGTGCGGTAGATGTCCTCCACGTCCTCGACGGCGAGGACCCGGACGAAGACCCCCCGGTTGAGTTCGTGGACGAGCAGCCGTTCGTGGGTGAGCAGCCGGAACGCCTCGCGCAGCGTGTTGCGCGAGACACCGAGCGCCGTGCCGATGATGTCCTCGGAGAGCCGGTCGCCGGACGGGAAGTAGCCTTCCGCGATGCGCGTACGGAGGATGTCGGCGACCCGTTCCGCCGTACTGGTACGGCCCAGCAGCGGGCGGTCGTCGGCCAGTTCACCGAGCACGGACACCGTCGTCCCCACAGCGCACTCCCCCTCAGGACCGGAACGGGCCCGTTCGAGCCGACCCGCGACGTCATCTTAGAAGAGATGAACGAAACCACATGACTCTTGTGGGATCGTTCAACAATATTCTACCTTTGTGCTCGGTTCACGACCTCGGAAGGTGACTCCATGACCCCGGTGGCCATCGATCTCAACGCGGACCTCGGCGAGGGCTTCGGCCGGTGGTCGCTGACCGAGGACGAGGCGCTGCTGTCCGTCGTGACCAGCGCCAATGTGGCCTGCGGCTTCCACGCCGGGGATCCGGCGACCATGCGGCGGGTCTGCGCGTGGGCCGCCGAGCGCGGTGTACGGATCGGCGCGCAGGTCTCGTACCGCGATCTGGCCGGCTTCGGGCGGCGTTCCATGGACGTGCCGTCGGACGAACTGGCCGCGGAAGTCGCCTATCAGATCGGCGCACTCGACGTCTTCGCGAAGGCGGCGGGCGCGCGCGTGGTCTACGTCAAACCGCACGGCGCGCTCTACAACCGGATCGTGCACGACGAGGAACAGGCCGAGGCCGTCGTTCAGGGCATCGGCCTCGCCGGCCCGCTGCCGGTCCTCGGACTCCCCGGCTCCCAGGTGCACGCCGCCGCGCTCAGGGCCGGACTGCCGGTCGTCACCGAGGCGTTCGCCGACCGCGCCTACACCGCGCAGGGCACGCTGGTGCCGCGCGGTCAGGAGGGCGCGGTCATCAGCGATCCGGCGACCGTGGTGGAGCGCTCGGTCCGCATGGCGAGGTTCGGCAGGGTCACCTCGCGCGACGGCGAGTCCGTGGCCGTCCGCGCGCGCTCGCTCTGTCTGCACGGGGACACGCCGGGCGCCGTCGACATCGCCCGGCGGGTACGCGAGCAACTGGAGAGCGCAGGGGTGCGCGTGGAGGCCTTCGCGTGAGCGCCCGGGCGCACCCCGTCGGCGACCGCGCGCTCCTGGTCGAACTGGCGGACGGCGACGAGACGGCCGCCTTCCACGCCGAGCTGCTGCGCCGCCGGGAGGCCGGTTCGCTGCCTGAGGTGCGCGAGATCGTGCCGGCGGCGCGCACCGTACTGCTCGACGGACTCGACGATCCGGCGCGCCTCGCCGCACAGGTGACGGACTGGGTCCTGGCGCCTCCCGACGCGCACGCCGGCGCCTCCGTAGAACTGCCGATCCGTTACGACGGTCCCGATCTGGCGGAGGTCGCGGCGCTGTGGGGGATGGCGGAGGACGAGGTCGTACGGATGCACTCGGCGGCCGAATTCCGGGTCGCCTTCTGCGGGTTCGCGCCCGGTTTCGCCTATCTCACCGGTCTGGCCGAGCGGTACGCCGTACCCCGCAGGCCGACCCCGCGTACCTCGGTCCCCGCCGGATCGGTCGGCCTGGCGGGGCCGTACACCGGCGTCTATCCGCGCTCCTCGCCCGGCGGCTGGCAGCTCATCGGGACGACGGACGCGGCGCTCTGGGACGTGCGCAGGGAACCTGCGGCGCTGCTGGCGCCGGGGACGCGGGTGCGGTTCGTGACCGGGACCCCGGTCACGGCCGAGACCCCGGCGGCGGGCCGATGACGGACCGGGGCCCGGACGGGGGCCCTCGCGAGGGGCGAAGCGGGGGCGTGGCCGTCGTACGGCCCGGGATGCTGACGACCGTTCAGGATCTGGGCCGCACCGGGCAGGCCCATCTCGGTGTGCCGCACTCCGGCGCCCTCGACCTTCCGGCCCTGCGCCTGGCGAACCGGCTGGTGGGCAATCCGGAGGGCGCCGCCGCGCTGGAGACGACGCTCGACGGCTGTGCGGTGCGGGCGCTCGGCGCGGTCACCGTGGCGGTCGGCGGTGCCCCGTGCGCCGTCACCGTCGACGGGCGG
>NZ_JTHL01000001.1:1242844-1244144 GCF_000818195.1 Streptomyces sp. 150FB
CTCGGGCCCGAGCCGCTGTCGGAGGGGGCCGTCCTGCCGCTGGGCAGTCCCCCGCCGCTCCCGGACGCCGCCGACGTCGCGCCCTGGCCGGCGCCGCCGTCCGAACTGGTGCTGCGCGTACGGCTCGGCCCCCGCGACGACTGGTTCACCGGAGCGGCGCTGCGGACGCTGACCACGGGCGTCTTCCGGGTCTCGGCGGCGAGCAACCGCATCGGGATGCGTACGGAGGGCCCCGCGCTCGAACGTGCCGTGCACGACGAGCTGCCCAGCGAGGGCATGGTGACGGGCGCGGTGCAGGTCCCGTCGAACGGCCGGCCGCTGGTCTTCCTCGCCGACCATCCGACGACCGGCGGCTACCCGGTGATCGCCGTCGTCACGGAACGGGACATCGCGGCGATGGCCCAGGCGGTGCCGGGCACGCCCGTACGGTTCGTCGCGACGCGACGCTGACCGCCGCGCCCACTCCGCGCCCGCTCCCGCGCCCGCTCCCCGCTCACTCCCCCGTTCCCGCGAACGGAGCGCCCGGCGAGAGCGCGGCGAGTGCGGCCAGCGCGGCCGACAGCGCTGCTTCCGCGTGCTGGTCGAGGCGCTCGCTGGTGCCGCGCGCCCGGTGCCGTATCTCGTCGCCCGCCAGCCGCAGCAGTTCCGGCAGCAGATCGTGGCATCGGCGCACCACCCATCCCGTGCCCGCCGTGGCGAGCCAGAGCAGCGCGGCGGTGCGGCCGGGCGGCGACTGATCGCTCTCCAGGCCCGGCGGCGGTCCCACGGGCAGCCCCCGGTCGGCGAGCATCGTGTGGAAGCGCAGCGCGATCATCCGGTGGCCGCGCTCCCCGGGGTGCAGCCGGTCGGCGCTCCACAGCGACCGGTCGGCGACCCAGGCGGCGTCCGACATGTGCAGGTGGAGGGTGTCGTGGCGCTCCGCCAGGGCGTGTACGACGGCGTTGACCGCGCGCTGACGGCGGGCCAGCGGCCGGGCGAGCGGCGCCGGGAGGCCGAGCATGGTGCCGGGGTCGGGAAGGCAGGCGGTGAGCAGCAGGGCGCCCTGCCCGGCCAGTTGGCCGCAGAGCCGGCCGAGGCGTACGGCGACGTCCTGGATGTCGAAGGCGCAGCGGAGCGTGTCGTTGACACCGACCAGGACGGAGACGATGTCGGCTCCGTAGGAGAGCGCGGCGGGGGTCTGGAGCTCCTCGACATCACGGGTCAGCGCGCCGCTGACGGCGAAGTTCCGGAACACGACGGCCGGTTCGCCCCCGGCCGTACGGGCCGGGGCGCCGGCGGCGAGCGCGCCGCCGAGCAGGGC
>NZ_JTHL01000001.1:1245313-1251932 GCF_000818195.1 Streptomyces sp. 150FB
GGGACGCCTGGGACGCCTGGGACGCCTGGGACGCCTCCGACACCGGCGTGGTCATCGCGGGGCCCCGTCAGGGCGTCTCACGGACGTCGTCGGCGCGGCAGGCGCGACACCCGAAGCGGGCCCCGCCGCCCGGCCGCCGTTCAGCACCGGAACCTCATGGGCCTCCAGGAAGGCGGCCACCGAGCGGTCCCAGCCGAACAGTTCGGCCCGGGTCCTGGCCGCCTCGCGGCGGTCCCGCTCCGGGCGGCCCAGCAGGTCCTCCACCGCGTCGGCGAACGCCTCGCCGCTGTCAGCGGCGGCGATCCCCGCGTCCCCGATCACCTCCGGCAGCGCCGACGACGCGCTCGCGACGACCGGCGTGCCGCAGGCGAGCGCCTCCAGGGCGGAGAGCCCGAACGTCTCGGCGGGCCCCGGCGCCAGGCAGATGTCGGCGGACGACTGGAGGTCGGCCATCTCCCCCCGGTCGGCGACATGCCCGAGGAACAGCGCGGGCAGCCGCTGCGCTCGCGCCCTGCGGACCAGACCGGCCCGCAGCGGTCCCTCGCCCGCGACGACGAGCACCGCCCGTACGCCCCGCTCCCGCAGGACGGCGAGCGCGTCCAGCGCGGTCCCCGGCCGCTTCTCCACCGACAGCCGGGAGCCGAGCAGCAGCAGGACGTCGGCCCCGCGCGTGTACCGCTCCCGCAGCGCCGCGCTGCGCCGGTCGGGCCGGCAGCGGCTCAGATCGACACCCAGCGGCGCCCGCAGCACATTGCGCGCGCCGATCCGCAGGAACTCGCGCTCCGCCCATTCGGTGGTGCACACGATCCGCGAGTACGCCCACGCGCTGCGCAGGTTGACCCGGTCGGCGGCCCGTCCCGCGACGGCTCCCGGCACCCCCCAGGTCCGCAGGACGCCGTCCGCCGTCTCGTGGGACACCATCATGGAGCGGACACGGTTCCGCCGCGCCCATTCGCCCGTCCACCGCAGCGTTGTCCGGTCGGACACTTCGAGGCGGTCGGGCGCCAGCTCTTCGAGCAGCGCGGCGACGCGCCGCTTCGCCGTCAGCACGCGGTAGCCACCGGTGCCGGGCAGTACGGGCCCCGGCACGGTGATCACCCGCCCCTGGGAGGTGTGCTCGTCCGACGCCCGGTCCCCCGGCACGATCAGCACCGGGTCGTGCCCGGCCGCCAGGTAGCCGCTGCCCAGCTCCTGGAGGGCGGTGCGCAGGCCACCGGAGGCGGGGGTGACGAAGTTGGCCATCCGTACGATCCGCAGGGCGTTCACGCGACCACCGCCGTGCGCGCGCCGACGACATCGGCGTAGTGGTCGAGCAGTTGGTCCCCGACCACCGCCCAGGTCCGCCCCTCGACGGTGGCCCGTCCCGTCCGTCCGAAGGACGCCCGGAGCGCGGGAGCCGTCTGGAGGTCCCGTACGGCGTCGGTGACCGCCTGCGCGTCGTGCGGGGGCACGAGCAGTCCCGTACGGCCGTGGGAGACGAGGTCGAGCGGTCCGCCGGCCGCCGGGGCGACCACGGGTACGCCGCTGGCCATGGCCTCCTGCACGGTCTGGCAGAAGGTCTCGTAGGGCCCGGTGTGCGCGAAGACGTCGAACGAGGCGAAGACGCGCGCGAGTTCGTCGCCGGTCGTGCGGCCGAGGAAGACCGCGCCGGGCAGCGCGCCGCGCAGCGCCGGTTCGCTGGGTCCGTCCCCGACGATCACGAGGCGTACGCCGGGAAGCCCGGCGACCCCGGCGAGGAGTTCGACGTGCTTCTCGGCGGCGAGCCTGCCGACGTATCCGACGATCAGCTCCCCGCCGGGTGCGAGCCGCGCGCGCAGCGCCTCGTCCCGCAGTCCGGGACGGAACCGCGCGGTGTCCACGCCGCGCTGCCACAGCCGCACCCGTGGCACGCCGTGCGCCTCCAGGTCGCGTACGGCGGCGCTGGACGGGGCGAGTGTGCGGTCGGCGGCGCTGTGCACCGTACGGATACGGCGCCAGGCGGCTGCCTCTCCGGCGCCCACATAGGTACGGGCGTAGCCGGCCAGGTCGGTCTGGTAGACGGCGATCGCCGGCAGACCGAGCCGGGCAGCGGCGGTCATGCCTCGGTTGCCGAGCACGAAGGGGCTGGCCAGATGGACGAGTTCGGCGCGGTGGGCGGTGATGGTCGCGGCGACACGGCGGCTGGGCAGCGCCACCCGTACCTGCGGATAGCCGGGGAGGGGAAGGGACGGCACGCGCACGACAGGACAGGGTGCGCCCGTCTCGTCGGCGTCGGCGACGGCCGGGGCGATGACGAGCGGTTCATGGCCGCGGGCGACAAGATGCCGCGCGGTCTGGAGGGCGCAGTGGGCTACGCCGTTGACATCTGGCGGGAAGGACTCGGTGACGATGACGACACGCATATCCGTGTTGTCGTCCTGCCGGACGTGTCCCTGCCAACGTGGATCTTTCCGCTTGGGGAACGTCCCGTGAGCATTAGCCTTCGCACGCGCCCGTGAGCATGGAAAACACAAGAAAACGCTCTCCGGTGGCCACCCGGGGCGTGCTGGCCGGCGCTCTCCCCCGTCGTCCCGCCGGACCGGATCCATACGGTCCTGCCGAGCCGAACGTGAGCGCCTGCGGCCGGTACGGTCAGCGGGCCGCCGTGTCGGGTCCCATCCTGCTGCGTACGGCGGTCTGCACCTCGGCCTCCTCGGCCGGGTCGGCGGCGAGCCTGCGGAGCCGGTCGACCACCCGTACGTCCCCGGTCTCCGCGTGCAGCGCGGCGACCTCCCTGGTGGTCTCCTCGCAGTCCCAGAGGCATTCGACGGCGAAGCCCGTGGGGTAGGAGGGGTCGGTGGCGGCGAGTGCCCTGGCCGCGCGTCCCCGTAGCTGTGAGGACGCGGTCTCGCGGTAGACGTGGCGCAGTACGGGGGCCGCGCAGATGATGCCGAGGCGTCCCGCGCCGTCCACCAGGGTGCACAGCCGGGGCGCGTCGGGTCCTTCGGCCCGTACGGTCTCGCGCAGCGCGCCCAGCACCAGTTCGGTGTCCTTCGTGGCGCCCCGGGTGGCGAGGACGCCTGCCGCCGAGGCTCCGAGGGCGTCGGGGCGGTGGATCCAGCCACGGGCCCGGTCGACGGCCTCCTTGCCGGGCATCCGCTCGAACGCCGAGACCGCGGCCTCGGCGACGACCCGGTCGGGGCTCAGCGCTGCGGCCTCGATCAGGTCGAGGACGGCCGGATCGCAGGCCTCTGCCAGATAGTGGAGCGCCGCGCCGCGGGCGCCCTCGGGGCCGTAGCGGGCCGCCTCGACGATGACGGCGCGGTCCCCGGGCCCGGCGACAGCCGTGAGGCAGCGGGCGGCGGGGACGTGCAGCACACTGCCGCGTTCGAGGGCTTCCTGCGCCCAGTCGAAGACCGCCTGGACGCTCCAGCCCGGGCGCGGGCCGCTGGGCCGCATCTGCCGTTGCCAGCGGTCGAAGGACCCCTGTTCGCCGGCGGCCCTGATCCGGGCGCCGACCGACGCACGCGGATCCTCGGCCCACAGCCGCCAGGGCCGTGGCTCGAAAGCGTCCCTGACGACGCCGGCCAGTTCGGTGTCGCCCTCCGGGGTCGCCGGGAATCTGGCCAGTACGGGCACGGCCAGCGAGCGCAGCCCGGTGTCGTCGTCGCGCAGCGCCAGTTCGTCCAGGGCCCAGGCCCAGTTGGTGCCGGTCTCCGCGTACCTCCTGAGGAGGTGGAGTGCGTCGCTCCTGCCGTACGACGCGAGGTGGCCGAGTACGGCGAGCGCGAGCCCGGTCCGTGACTCCTCGGTGTCGAGGACGTCCTCGGCCTGGAAGAGGTGGTGTTCGACGGCCTCCAGGCCGCCGTGGAGATCCAGGTACAGACGTGCGTAGTACAGCGAGCGGTTCTCGACCTGCCAGTCGTGGCGCGGGTCGTTCAGCACGCAGTGGTTGAGGGCGGCGAGCGCCTCGACGCGTGGTGCGGCGAGCGCGTGCAGCGTGCCGTCGCCGCGGCCCCTCTGCAACAGGCCGAGCAGCGTACCGCTCGGCGCTATGACTGGATCGAACATGGGGGAAGCCTCACATCAAGCTGTCGACGCGACCGGGGGGCGTGAATACTTAGACCCTGTCGCGACATGCTCGTCCGACCGTCGTACCGCGCTTGGTGTAGACCATCTCTCGCTGCCTTTCGTCGGTGGCCCCTTGCGGGCCCGTCGTCATGATGACCCACCCATTTCGCCACCGCGACCACATTTACGACGCCTCCTTCACTCGGCTCCGAACAGACGGAGAAGGTCCGTCTTCCCGAACATCCGCGCGGTATCCACCGCCGAGGGGGAACCGGAGGCCGGGTCGGCGCCGCCGGCGAGCAGCGCCTCGATCACCGCGGCCTCCCCCTTGAAGACGGCTCCGGCGAGCGGTGTCTGCCCCCGGTCGTTGGGGCGGTCGCCGTCGGCGCCGCGCGCGAGCAGCGCCTCGACCGCGGACGCGTGGCCGTGGTACGCGGCGAGCATGATGAGCGAATCCCCCCTGTCATTGGTGAGATTCGCCGGGACACCGGCGTCGACGTACGCGGCGAGCGTCTCGGTCTCGCCGCGGCGGGCCAGATCGAAGACCTTCGTCGCCAGCTCGATCACTTCGGGGTCCAGCTCCTCACTCATCGGCCGGCCACCTTTCACGTCGTCAGAAGTCGTCGGAAACCGAAAGGGTACTGCTCGGTACGGCCGCACGCCGAAGCGAGCCCCGCCGCCACCCGGGAGATGACACAACGTGAGCCAGTGCAGTGAAATGCGTAGTTTTTCACTCTTTGGGACCTTTAATCGCATAGATACTTTCCGTAATGCTGGAAGAACTCATGGCGACTGTCCCCTCGACCAGGAGAACTCCCATGATCCTGTCCATCTCAGGCGTCGTGTTGCTCGGAATCATCGTCTTCCTCTTCTTCAGGAAGGACGGGCTCAAGGCGTCGCACGCGCTGGTGAGTGCGCTCTTCGGCTTCTATCTCGCTGGTACGGCGATCGCGCCGAGCATCACGGCGGGAGGCGCGAGCCTCGCCGGGCTGCTCGGCGGGATCAAGTTCTGACACCCCATCAACCGCCCTCTCGTACCTCCAGGAGACAGACGTGATCCGGCTACCGCTCCCCCGCGTGCTGACCGGCGGCAGCGCCCAGATCGCCCGTAGCCGCGAGATGGCCCGCACGGCCGCCGACAGCGCCACCGATGTGCTCCATCCGCTGATCACGATCTCCCGCGGTCTGCGGCTGCTGGCCGTCGCCGGACGCCGGAAGTGGGTCGGTGCGTCGAAGGAGCGGCGTGGTCCCGCGTTGTTCCTGGCCGCCGCCTGCGTCCTGGTGGTCGCGCTCATGCCGTACGGGCCGCTGCTGGCCGTGGTCTCGGTGATGGCCGCGGCCGGCTGGAAGGGGCGGGACCGTACGCCCGTGCGGACCGGGCCCGACGAGGCGGAGATCCTGCGGCTCCAGTCCCTCTACGAGGCGCTGGTGCCGTACTTCTCCGTACCGGAGGACCCGAGTCCGCTCTTCGCCCACGACGGCGAGTGGAGTTCGGCGTTCAGCGACCCGGAGTTCGACGGCGACGGCCGTCTCAGCCGGCTGCGCGTGAAGTACCCGCCGTACTTCACGGACGGCGAGCCGGCGGCGCGCTCCCGTATCGAGTTGCTGCTGCACGCCAAGTCCGGGCGCGGCCGTGAGTATCTCTTCGACTGGCACGAGGAGGCGAACGAACTGGAGATGAGCGTGCTGCCCGCGCTCTCCACGGACGTCGCTGCCCAGCGATTCGTCACCGTCCCCGGTGAGACGGTGCTCGGCTTCACCGACGACGGCGCGGTCCGGCGCACCCTGCCCGTCGTGGAGGGCGCGCGGACGCGGGACGCGCCGCCGGTGGTCTGGCGTACCGGTCCGCGCTCGACCGAACCCCATCTGCTGATCGCGGCCCAGCCGGGCGGCGGCGCCACCACCTTGCTGCGCTCCCTCGCGCTCCAGGCGCTCCAGCACGGCGACGTACTGATCGTGGAGGGCAGCGGCACCGGCGAGTTCGCGTGTCTGACGGGACGTTCGGGTGTGCTGGCCGTGGAGAGCGGCCTCGCGGGCGCGCTGTCCAGCCTCGAATGGGCGGCGCACGAGACGCAGCGGCGGCTGATCGCGGCGAACCGCGCGAGGCAGTCCGGGCACCCCACGCCCGACGACGTCAAGCGGCCGCTGTGGATCCTGCTGGACCGGCCGACGGCGTTCGGACATCTCGCGGCGGCCGACGGGCGGCCCGATCCGCAGACGCTCCTCCAGGTGCCGCTGCGGCACGGCAGGGCCGCGCAGGTCACGGTGGTCGTGGCCGACCAGCTCGACAGTCTGGACGGGCTGAGCGAGACCGTACTGACCCACACCCGCGCCCGGGTCGTCCTCGGCCCGGCGGCGCCCGCGCTGGTGGAGGCGGTCCTCGGGGCGCCGCCGCACACCACGCCGACTCCGGAGGTACCGCCCGGCAGGGGGTACGCCCGGCTCGGCGCCGGCCCGGTGCTCAGGCTCCAGGTACCTGCGACGCCCGATCCGTACGACGACGCGACGAGCGAGGCGCACCGGCAGGCGGTCCTCGACCTGCTGCCCGAGCGGCATACCCGGGCCAGGGCCGCCGGGATCGGTGCCGGGG
>NZ_JTHL01000001.1:1252697-1260805 GCF_000818195.1 Streptomyces sp. 150FB
CGCCAGCCGGGCGGCGGCCTCGTCCGCGAGCGGTCCGCCGACGGTGAACGGCAGCCGCACATACCCCTCGAAGGCGCCGTCCACACCGAACCGGGGCCCGGACGGCACCCGTACGCCGACCCGCTCACCCACCTCGGCGAGACGCGATCCCGACAGGCCGCCCGTACGCACCCACAGCGTCAGCCCGCCGTGCGGCACCTCGAACTCCCACCCGGGCAGCTCCCTGCGGAGCGCGGTCACCAGCGCGTCGCGGTTCCCGCGCGCCTGCGCGCGGCGCAGCGCGACCGCCTCCTCCCAGCCGCCGGTGCGCATCAGCCAGTTCACCGCGAGCTGTTCGAGTACCGGGGTCCCGAGGTCGGCGTAGGCGCGGGCGGCGACCAGGGACCGGATCACGTCGGGCGCCGCGCGTACCCAGCCGATCCGCATGCCCGCCCAGAAGGCCTTGCTGGCCGATCCGACCGTCAGCACCGTGCTGCCCGCCGGGTCGAAGGCGCAGACCCGCCTCGGCATCTCGGTGTCAGCGTCGAGACGCAGCTCGGACATGGTCTCGTCGACGACGAGCACCGTGCCGGCCGAGCGCGCCGCGTCGACGAGCTGCCGCCGCTGGTCCTCGTCGGCCAGCGCACCGGTCGGGTTGTGGAAGTCGGCGACGACATACGCGAGCCGGGGCGCAGCGTCCCGCAGCACATGGCGCCAGCGCGGGATGTCCCAGCCGGTCAGCCCTTCCGCCATGGCGACGGGCACCAGCCGGGCGCCCGCCTCGCGCATGAGCTGGAGGATGTTGGCGTACGAGGGCGACTCGACGGCGATCCGCTCGCCCCGGCCGGCGAAGAGATGACAGATCGCGTCCATCGCGCCCATCGCGCCGGTGGTGACCATGATCTGCTCCGGCATGGTCGGGATGCCGAGCGCCGTGTACCGCTCGGCGAGCATCTGTCGCAGCGCGGGCACGCCCGTCGGATAGTCGCCGTGGGTGTGCGCGTACGGCGGCAGCTCCTCCAGCGCGCCCTGGACGCCCCGGGTGAGCCAGGGTTCGGGAGCCGGCAGGGCCGCTGTGCCGAGATCGATCATCGAGCCGAGCGACTCGGGCGGCAGGGGTTCGAGACCGCGCGCCGGCAGCGGGTTGCCCGCGGGCACGGCGGTCCAGCTCCCCGCGCCCCGGCGGGATTCGAGGAAGCCCTCGGCGCGCAGCGCCTCGTACGCCGCCGCCACGGTCGTACGGCTGACGGAGAGCGAGAGCGCGAGTTCACGCTCGGCGGGGAGCCGGGCGGCGACCGGGACCCGGCCTTCGAGGACGAGCAGCCGGACGCCGTCGGCGAGCGCCCGGTAGGCGGGTGGCCGGCGGGTGCCGGGCCCGGCGGGCCTGGACTGCTGGGCTTGAAGCTGGCGGGCGAGCTGAGCCGCGCCGACCGCTGAGGTCCACTGAGTCATGGAAGTCAGTCCACCTTCCCCGGATTGGCCGTGGTTGGCATCTGCCAGCCAGCCACAGAGTGACACGCAGCAGGCCACTCTCGCCATCAGGGGGAACGTCATGTCCGTCACGTCCGTCACATCCCTCACGTCCCGTCTCCGCAGATCGCCTCGCGGGCCGTCCCGTCTCCGCGGCGCGCGTCTGCCCCGACGGCTCAGCCAACTCGGCGTCGGGCTCGCCCTGTACGGCGCGAGCGACGCGTTGCTCGTGCGCGGCGGCCTCGGCCTCGAACCGTGGGGCGTCCTGCACCAGGGCCTCTCCGAACTCACCGGGCTGACGATGGGCAGGGTCTCGATCGTCGTGGGCGCCCTGGTGCTGCTGCTGTGGATCCCGATGCGGCAGCGTCCGGGGTTCGGCACGGTCTGCAACGTCTTCGTCGTCGGGATCGCCATGGACGCCACGCTCGCCGCCGTCCCCGACGGCCGGGGCCTCCCTGTCCGTGTCGCCCTGCTGCTCGGCGGCGTCGTCCTCAACGCCATCGCCACCGGCCTCTACATCTCTGCGCGCTTCGGACCCGGGCCGCGCGACGGGCTGATGACCGGTCTGCACCGCAGGACCGGCCGGTCGATCCGGCTGGTCCGTACGGTGATAGAGGTCGCCGTGGTCGTCGCCGGCTTCGTACTCGGCGGCTCGGTGGGCGTCGGCACCGTGCTGTACGCCGTCGCGATAGGCCCGCTGGCCCAGTTCTTCCTGCGCGTCTTCGCCATACCAGGGGCGCCCGCACGCAGCGCGGCCGTCGCCGCCGGGTCACCCGCGGGCGCCATACTGCGGCCGTGACTCCCGCACGCCACAGGCACCCCTATCTGGACCATCCGACCCCGATCCCGTTCGCGCACCGCGGCGGCACGGCCGACGGGATCGAGAACACCGCCGCCGCCTTCCGCCGCGCCGCCGGGCTCGGATACCGCTACTTCGAGACCGATGTGCACGCCACCGCCGACGGCCGGCTCGTCGCCTTCCACGACGCGACCCTGGACCGGGTCACCGACGGGCGGGGCCGGATCGCCGAGCTGACCTGGGACGAGGTGAGCCGCGCCAGGGTCGGCGGGAGGGAGCCGCTGCCGCTCTTCGAGGACCTGCTCGACGAGTTTCCCGAGGCCCGCTGGAACGTGGACATCAAGGCCGCCCCCGCCCTGGAGCCGCTGATCGGACTGATCCGGCGGACCGGCGCCTGGGACCGGGTGTGCGTGGGTTCGTTCTCGGAGGCGCGGGTACGCGCGGCTGCCCGGCTCGCCGGGCCCCGGCTTGCCACGTCGTACGGGGTGCGCGGGGTGCTCGGCCTGCGGCTCCGCTCGTACCGGCTGCCCTTTCCCGTCCGTTGGGGAGCGGTGTGCGCACAGGTGCCCGTGGAACAGCACGGCATCCGGGTGGTGGACCGGCGGTTCGTGAGGATGGCGCACGCCCGTGGCCTTCAGGTCCATGTCTGGACGATCAACGATCCGGAACGGATGGCAGCACTTCTCGATCTTGGTGTGGATGGCATCATGACCGATCATCTGGAAACGCTGCGCACGGTGTTCACCGAGCGGGGAGCCTGGTACTGACCGGCTCCGGGCGGCCGGCACGTACGGGGAAGAGCGGGGGACGCGGGTGACCGCCGACACGGTGGACAGGGCCGAAGGATCGGCCGAAGGCGCTGAGGCGGCGAAGGCACGCGAGCGGGAGCAGCGGGGCTGGTACTTCTACGACTTCGCGTGCTCCGTCTACTCGACGAGTGTGCTCACGGTCTTCCTCGGCCCGTATCTGACCTCGGTCGCGAAGGCGGCGGCCGACGCCGACGGCTTTGTCCACCCGCTCGGCATCCCCGTACGGGCGGGCTCGGTGTTCGCGTACACCGTCTCGGTCTCCATCGTGGTGGCGGTGCTGATGATGCCGCTGGCCGGCGCGATCGCCGACCGTACGGGCCGCAAGAAGCCGCTGCTGGCCGCGGCCGCCTATCTGGGCGCCGCCGCCACCCTGGGCATGTTCTTCCTGAACGGCGAGCGCTATCTGCTGGGCGCCCTGCTGCTGATCGTGGCGAACGCCTCACTGTCGGTGTCGATGGTGCTGTACAACGCGTTCCTGCCTCAGATAGCCGGGCCCGAGGAGCGCGACGCCGTCTCCTCGCGGGGCTGGGCCTTCGGCTACACCTCGGGCGCCTTCGTACTCATCCTCAATCTGATCCTCTTCACCGGCCATGACTCCTTCGGCCTGTCGGAGGCCACCTCGATCCGGATCTGTCTGGCGTCGGCGGGTCTGTGGTGGGGCGCCTTCACGGTCGTACCGCTGCGCCGGCTGCGCGACCGCGCGCTGCCACGGGGCGGCGAGGGGGCCGCCGGAACCGGCTGGCGACAGCTCGTGAACACCCTGAAGGACATGCGGCGCCATCCGCTGACGCTGTCGTTCCTGCTGGCGTACCTCATCTACAACGACGGAATCCAG
This sequence comes from Streptomyces sp. 150FB, assembly GCF_000818195.1. Lineage (GTDB taxonomy): Bacteria > Actinomycetota > Actinomycetes > Streptomycetales > Streptomycetaceae > Streptomyces. The sequence goes on from NZ_JTHL01000001.1 coordinate 1,256,590, forward strand.
ACAGTGATCTCGCAGGCGTCGATCTACGGCTCCGAGGAGCTGCGCCTCGACCAGACGACGCTGATCACGGCCGTCCTGCTGGTGCAGATCCTCGCGGTGGCCGGCGCGCTCGGGATGGGCCGGATGGCCAGGACGTACGGCGCCAAGCGCACCATCCTCGGCTCACTGGTCGTCTGGACGCTGATCCTCGCCGCCGGGTTCTTCCTGCCCGCCGCGGCGCCGGTCTGGTTCTACGGCCTGGCCTCGGCGATCGGCCTGGTGCTGGGCGGCAGCCAGGCGCTGTCGCGCTCCCTCTTCTCGCATCTCGTGCCCAGCGGGAAGGAGGCGGAGTACTTCTCCGCCTACGAGATGAGCGACCGGGGTCTGAGCTGGCTGGGGCCCCTGGTGTTCGGGCTCGCCTATCAGGTCACCGGCAGCTACCGGGACGCGATCATCTCGTTGGTGATCTTCTTCGTCGTCGGCTCCGTGCTGCTCGCGAGGGTGCCGATCCGGCGGGCGATCGAGGGCGCGGGAAACCCCGTACCCGCGCGGATTTAGGTGTTGAAGTGAAAGGGCGGTAGTGTACGCGTTTGGCTTGACCGGGGGACCGTTCCCGCACGCCGCAGAAATGAAAACGCTGGGTGACAAATCTGGCTGGATGTCATAAACCGGGCACTGGCGGGTACCCCATCACTGGAAAAGCAGCGGCACGACGGGCGGCGCATGGGTCGGACGGGAATCTTTGACGCCGACCGCACGTTGACCGGATGACGACGACAGCGACACCTGTCCTGTGGGCGACAAGCCCGGGAGGCACGATTCATGAGTGAGCGAGCTCTCCGCGGCACGCGACTTGTGGTTACCAGCTACGAGACGGACCGCGGCATCGATCTGGCCCCGCGCCAGGCGGTGGAGTACGCATGCCAGAACGGCCATCGATTTGAGATGCCGTTCTCGGTAGAGGCGGAAATTCCGCCGGAGTGGGAGTGCAAGGCGTGTGGCGCCCAGGCACTCCTGGTGGACGGGGATGGCCCCGAAGAGAAGAAGGGCAAGCCTGCGCGTACGCATTGGGACATGCTCATGGAGCGGCGCACACGCGAGGAGCTGGAGGAGGTGCTGGCCGAACGGCTGGCCGTCCTGCGCTCCGGCGCCATGAACATCGCAGTGCACCCGCGGGACAGCCGGAAGTCCGCCTGACCGCGTAACCACCGCACAAGAGCCACCGAAAAGCCGCGGGCCCCCGCACACATCCTCATCGTGTGCGGGGGCCCGCGGCTTTTTTCGCGTTCTCGAGCCGGTCAAGGGGTTGAATCAGGGGTTGAGCGGCGGCCTCGGGCCTTCGTCGTCGTCCCGGCGGGGCCGATCGGTCCGCTCGCCGTCCTTGATGACCTCGCCCTGGACCACCTTGCCGTCGGGCTGCCGCATCCGGGCCTGCTGGAAGGCGTCGCCCAGGGATCCGGAGCCGGGCATGGCGGCGCGCATACGGCGCTCCAGCGACCGTTCCGTGAACCGGCCGACCATGGACCGTACCCACGGCAGGAGCAGCAGCAGGCCCACCACGTCGGTGATCAGCCCGGGCACCATGATCAGCACGCCACCGAGCATCAGGAAGCCGTTACGGCCGCTGCCGGCGACCTCCTCGGGGTCCTCGGGCGGCACGGCCCCGCCCGCCTGCTGCTGGCGCTGCAGGGTCCGGGTGAGGTTCTGGAAGTTACGGAAGGCCCGGCGGCCCGCGCTCTTGATGACCACGGCGCCGAGCACGGCTGCGCCGACGAGCAGCGCGAGGACGGTGAAGCCGCCTGCGGCGTTGCCGACGACCACCAGCAGCCAGATTTCCAGCACCAGCCAGACGCCGAGGCCCAGCGGGATGAGGTTGCGGGCTTTGGAGCGCTTGGGAGGCGGTGCGGGCTGTTGGGCTGAGGTCATACTCCCAGTGTGCCTGGGAGGCCGCGAAGATGACGTAAGGGACCGATCAAAATCGATCAGTCGTTTCCGCGGCCCAGCAGCCGGTTCGTGCGCGACTCGACACCCCAGGCGGCGACCCGCCAGAACGCCTCGACCATCACGTCCTTGCTCATCTTCGAGTCGCCGAGCTCCCGCTCCACGAAGGTGATGGGCACCTCCACGACGTGGAATCCGGCCGCCACGGCGCGCCGGGCCAGGTCGATCTGGAAGCAGTAGCCCTGGGAGGTGACGGCGTCCATGCCGAGGCCTTCCACGGTCTCGGTGCGGAACGCCCGGAAACCGCCGGTGACGTCGCGGATCGGCACGCCGAGGAGCATGCGCGAGTAGGTGCTGGCGCCGCGCGAGAGGAATTCGCGCTTCTTGGGCCAGTTGACGATGCGGCCGCCCGGCATCCAGCGCGAGCCGAGCACCAGGTCGGCGCTCTTCAGGGCGGTGAGCAGCCGCGGCAGTTCCTCGGGCTGGTGGGAGCCGTCGGCGTCCATCTCGACGAGGACGCCGTACCCGTGTTCGATGCCCCAGCGGAATCCGGCCAGATAGGCGGCGCCGAGCCCTTCCTTGCCCTTGCGGTGCAGCACGTGGACGTGGCTGTCCTCGGCGACGAGTTCGTCGGCGAGCTTGCCGGTGCCGTCGGGGCTGTTGTCGTCGGCGATCAGAATGTCGGCTTCGGGCACCGCGGCCCGCATCCGGGCGACGATCGGCTTGATGTTCTCCGCCTCGTTGAAGGTCGGGATGATCACCAAGGCCGCACCGAGCGGGCCGTACCGCCTCTGACCATCGTCGTTCACTGCTGCCCCTTAATCGCCATATGCCGGTGCACCACCATAGCGAGCACCTGGGGGTCGGCTGTCCACGCGGTCGCGGGATGTCGGCGGATACGGCGCGCGGAGGGCGGGGATGTACGGAGATGCTACGGATCGGGACCCGGCGTCCTTCGGTCCGACCTGGAACCCGCTGGCTGCGGGTCGACCGAAAGCCGTTGTCTACTGAACGCCGGGGCCCCGTCCGGGTCGCACCTGCCGTCCGGTGGAACTTTTCCCTCTCGCCTCCGAAGCGCGGGTGCTGGACCTGGCTCCCGGTGGCGGTGCACCGGTGCGGCGCACCACCCCATGGCCCAGCGGCGTTCGACGACTGCGTGGAGGATGCCGGACGGACCTCCTGCGGTGGACCCGGCCGAACCTACCCGCCAGTGGCGGCTTGATGTCAACACTCGTTTGACCTGCGGTCTTACCGTAAAGCAGCAGGTCAGCGACGAAGATCCGCAGGTCGCGGCCGAGGCTGAGACGCATCGGTCGGCGGTACGAAATTTCGCTACGTCACTCTTTCGGTCGCACAAACACGGTTTGTCCACCGACGACGGTCCGCAGGCACTCCGGGAGCGGACGGCCCGGGGAGAGGTCCGGCAGCCCGGGCGTTCCGGAGCGCGGGTCGGTCGACCAGCGCGACACCCGGTCGTCGGGGGCCTGCACCACGAGTGCGCCGGTACGCCAGACGGCGTAGTCGGCGGGGGCGCCGGGGACGAGGGTGCCGGCGTCGTCGCGGCCGATCGCCCGCCAGCCGCCCCTGGTGTGGGCGGTGAAGGCGGCGCGTACGGAGACGCGGTGTTCGGGGGTGCGGTGGAAGGCGGCGGCCCTGATGGTGCCCCAGGGGTCGAGCGGCGTCACGGGGCTGTCGGATCCGAAGGCCAGCGGGACGCCGGCGCGCAGGAGCCCCGCGTACGGGTTGAGGGTGCGGGCGCGTTCGGCACCGAGCCGCTCCGCGTACATGCCGTCCTCGCCGCCCCAGGCCGCGTCGAAGGCGGGCTGGACCGAGGCGGTGAGCCCCAGGTCGGCGAAGGCGGCGATGGTGGCCGGGGTGAGCATCTCGGCGTGTTCGACGCGGTGCCTGGCGGCCCTGACGCGGCCCGTGCCGAGGCGGTCGGCGACCGCCCGTACCCCTTCGATCACGGTGCTGATCGCCGCGTCCCCGATGGCGTGGAAGCCCGCCTGGAGCCCCGCCTCGGTGCAGGCGGCGACATGGGCGGCGACGGCCTCGGCGTCGAGCTGGGCGGTGCCGGTGTGCGCGGCGTCGGCGTACGGGGTGTGCAGGTGCGCCGTGTGGGAGCCGAGGGAGCCGTCGACGAAGAGGTCACCGGCGGCCCCTGCGGCGCCCAGTTCACGTACGCGCCGGGCGCCCTTCTCGTCGGTGATGTGCTCGGCCCAGTACCCGTGGACCCGGGGGCCGGGCTCCTCGGCCGCCAGCCGCAGCAGGGCCGCGAGGTCCTCCTCGCTGGAGA
>NZ_JTHL01000001.1:1260974-1280478 GCF_000818195.1 Streptomyces sp. 150FB
CTCGTCCCCCTGGTAGCCGGCGAGCGAGGTCACACCCGGCACCAGGTCGAGCAGCGCCGTGGTCACCACGGCCGAGTGGACGTCGATGCGCGGCAGGTAGAGCGGCCTGCCACCGGCCGCCTCGTCGAGTTCGGCGCGGGAGGGATGCCGCCGCTCGGGCCAGCGGGCCGCGTCCCAGCCGTGGCCGAGCAGGATCGGGTCACCGGGGTGCGCGGCGCTGTGGGCCCGTACGAGACCGAGCGCTTCCGGCAGGCTCCGCGCGCCGGACAGGTCGAGCCCGGTGAGCGCGATGCCGGTCGCGGTGGTGTGGACGTGGGCGTCGGTGAACGCGGGGGTGACGAGGGCGCCTTCGAGATCGACGACCTCCTCGACCCCGGAGGCGAAGGCGTCGGCCGCGCCCTCGGAGCCCACCCAGGCGATGTGGCCGCGCTCGACGACCATCGCGGTGGCGAAGGGGTCGGCGGGGCTGTGGACTTCTCCACCGCGCAGCAGTGTGGTGCGGTGTTCGTTCGGGGAGGCGGTGCGGTCGCTCATGCTCCCTAGTCTCCCGTGCGCGAGGCCGCCTTCCCCGCGCGGGGCCGCCGAGATCGCCCACGAGGGATGCCGCGGATCACTTGCCGCCGGTGAGTTCGCCGCTGAGGCTGCTGTGCATCTTCGCGCTCTCCGTGTTGAGGCCGATGATCTCCACGCTCTTGCCGCGGTCGGCGTATTTGGCGGTGATCGCGTCCAGGGCGGCCACCGAGGAGGCGTCCCAGACGTGGGCGTCGGTCAGGTCGATGACGACGGTGCCGGGGTCGCCCGCGTAGTCGAACCGGTTGACCAGGTCGTTGCTGGAGGCGAAGAACAGCGCTCCGGTGACGGCGTAGACGACGCTGTCCCCTTCCGGGTCGCCGACCGACGTGACGTTGACCAGGTGGGCCACCCGGCGGGCGAAGATGACCATGGCGGTGACGGAGCCGACGACGACACCGATCGACAGGTTGCCGGTGGCGACCACGACGGCCACGGTGATGACCATGACGGCGGTTTCGCCGACCGGCATCCGCCTGACGGTGGCGGGTCTGACGGAGTGCCAGTCGAAGGTGCCGACCGAGACCAGGACCATGACGGCGACCAGGGCGGCCATGGGGATGTCGGAGACGACCGGGCCGAGGACGATGCACAGGATCAGCAGGAAGAACCCGGCCAGGAAGGTCGACAGGCGGGTGCGGGCACCGTTCTTGACGTTGATCATGGTCTGGCCGATCATCGCGCAGCCGCCCATGCCGCCGAAGAACCCGGTGACGATATTGGCGATGCCCTGGCCGATGGACTCCCGGGTCTTGTTGGAGCGGGTGTCGGTGATCTCGTCCACGAGTTTGGCGGTCATCAGCGACTCCATCAGCCCGACGAGCGCCATCGCCAGCGCGTAGGGGGCGATCACGGTCAGCGTATGGAGGCTGAACGGTACGTCCGGAAGCCCCGGCACGGGCAGCGAGGAGGGGAGCTTGCCCTTGTCGCCGACCGTGGGCACGGCGATGCCGGCTGCGGTGGTGATCACGGTCAGGATGACGATGGCCACCAGCGGCGCGGGCACCGCCTTGGTGATCCGGGGAAGGAACACCATCATCGCCAGGCCGGCGACGACCAGGGGATAGACCGCCCAGGGAACGTCGTGGAGGTTGGGGATCTGCGCGGTGAACAGCAGGATGCCGAGCGCGTTGACGAAGCCGACCATCACCGAACGCGGCACGAACCGCATCAGCTTCGCCACCCCGAGCGAGCCCAGCACGATCTGGAAGACCCCGGCCAGCATCACGGTCGCGATCAGATGGCTCAGCCCGTACTGCCGGGCCACCGGGGCGACGACGAGGGCGACGGCGCCCGTGGAGGCGGAGATCATCGCCGGACGTCCGCCGACGAACGCGATGACCATCGCCATCGTGCAGGCGGCGAACAGCCCGACCTTCGGGTCGACGCCGGCGATGACGGAGAACGAGATCGCCTCGGGGATCAGCGCCAGCCCGACGACCAGGCCGGCCAGGACCTCGACGCGGAAGACCTTCGGCGTGAGCCATACGGGCCGGGGCAGGCCGCGCAGCCGCGCGGGCAGGGACGGGAGGGACGTCTGCAAGACCAGGTGACCTGTCGTGCTCGGGCGCGGCCGGTCAGGGCCGCGCGAGGAGGACGCGCGGGGCCGGAACGGCTGTACGCGGGGCGCCCGGCGGTACGGGCACGGGGTGGTCGGGGAAAGGTGTTCGGGCGGGGGCGTCATCGACCCCGACACGACAGCGGCGGGCACCGGCGCCCGCACACGGCCGGAGAGCGGCACCATGGCCACCCTCGACATCGCCGACGACTCTACGCAGGGCCCGTCCCCCGGCGAGCGTGCGGCCCTCCTGGATCGCGTGGGAGCGTACGAACCGCAGCGGACCACCCGTTCCTGATCCCGACACCTGGCACGTCGTGTACGGCGCCGGTCGGACGCGATCGGCGCCGGGCGGTTCAGCCGACCGCGCTGAGGACCCTCGCCCCTTCGAGGATCGTGAACGCGCCTTGGTCGATCAGGCGCATGGCCAGGGTCGCGCCGAGTTTCTCCGGGTCGTCGGACGGGCCGGCGAGAGTCGCCGTGGCGCGTTGGCGGCCGTCGAGTGAGGTGACCTGGCCCAGCAGGGAAAGCGAACCGTCCGCGAGAATTTCGGCATGGGCGCCCACCGGAACGCTGCATCCGCCGTGGAGTTCGGCCAGCATGGCGCGTTCCGCTCTTACCGTGGCGTCGGCGACCGGGTCGCCCGCGTGGACAAGGATCTCCCGGACTGCCGTATTGTCCTCGCGAATCTGAATTCCCAGCGCCCCTTGTCCGGGACTCGGCGGGAACAGGTCCAGCGGCAGGAATTCGCCCACCGCGCTTTCCAGTCCGAGCCTGCGCAGCCCGGCGGCGGCGAGGACCACCGCGTCCAGGCCCATGGTTTCGAGTTTCTTCAGCCGGGGCGGGACGTTTCCGCGGATCGGAATCACGTTCAGGTCCGGCCGTACGGCGAGGAGTTGGGCGATACGGCGCGGGGCGCCGGTGCCGACGCGCGCGCCCTTCCTGAGGCCGGCGAGGGTGGAGCCGCAGAGGGCGTCCCTGACGTCCGCACGGCCCGGCGGGGGCAGCAGGACGAGGCCCGGCGGGTTCGACGTCGGAAGGTCCTTCAGCGAGTGGACGATGACGTCGACGTCGCCCCGGACCAGGGCCGCTTCCTGTTCCGTACTGAAGGCCGACCCGCCGCTCACCGCGCTGACGGCTGACACCGCCGACTTACGGTCCTTGTCGCCCCCTTCCAGAATCACCCGGTGCGTAAAGGTGATCTCCGGATGGCGCGCGCGGAGTGGGGCGAGATATTCGCGAACCTGGGCTTTCGCGAGATTGCTCGCGCGCGATCCGACGAAGAACGTAGCCACGGGACGACCTCTCCGAGCCTGACAGGAAGTCAGAAAAGGCTACGCGCGGTGGATGGGCGCTGATACAGACAACCGGTCGGGAAACCGGGTTCGGAATGCCGGACTCACTGATCGGTGATCGGTGATCTCCGATCAGTGAGCCAAGGCCGGGGTCACGGCAGACCCGCCCCCGGCCCCGACCTTGACCCCGGCCGAACTCCTAGAAGTGCGGGGCCCTCGCCTCGTACGGCGTCGAGAGCACCACCGTCGTACGCGTCGACACCCCAGCCAGCGACCGTATGCGCGTCAGCAGGTGCTCCAGTGCCAGCGGTGAAGCGACGCGCACCTTGAGGATGTAGTTCTCGTCGCCCGCCACGCTGTGGCACGCCTCGATCTCGGGGATTCCGGCGAGCCGCTCGGCGATGTCGTCCGGGGCGCTCGGGTCGAACGGTTTCACCGAGATGAACGCGGTCAGCGGGAGGCCGACCGCCTGGGGGTCCACCACCGCCGCGTAGCCGCGGATGATGCCGCGCTGCTCCAGCCGGCGCACCCGCTGATGCACCGCCGACGTGGACAGGCCGGTGGCCTTGCCCAGGTCGGTGTAGCTCATCCGGCCGTCCTTGACGAGTAACTCCACGATCTGGCGATCCAGCTCCTCCATGCGGTTCAACCTATGACTTGTGGGGGCCTCAGGCCCAGTCGGAGGAGGTCAGGTGTGTCACCTGCGCATGGCATGTGACGAATGCCACAGGGTCGTGACGCGGTCCGTCGATGCCGAACGGTTACCTGGCGCGCACGGAGGGAATTGCTTGCTGTGGTCGAGACCACACATGCCTGGTCGGCCCATCCGAGGGGGAATGTCTCCATGCAGAGCCTTAAGCACACCGGACGTGGCGAGCCGGAGTCCGTCGATTTCGACCGGTCCCATGAGATCGACGAGTCCGACGAGACCGACTCGTACGACACCTTCGAGATGTTCCGGGTCGTCTGCCCCGACTGTGCGCAGCCCATCGCGCTGCTGGCCGACGAGAAAGTCCTGCCCGAGCACGCGCTCTGCCCCACGCCGTGGAATCCGTTCGTGCTGTCGGTGTGCGCGGGTACGGGCCGTCCGGCGTCCGAGGCGCTGTCGGCCGACGAGACGTCGGAGGCTCAGGAGCAGGACACCGCGCTGCTGCTGACACTGCCTCAGGGCCTCGACTGGCGTACGCAGCCGTTCTCGCACGTCGGCGGCCAGGGCTCGCGCCCGTACAAGCTGCCGCACCTCCAGCGCCGCGCGGCCTGAGCGCCGGGCACAGTACCGAGCGGAGCACCGAGCGGAGCACCGGCCGGTGTCCGGCCGGACCCCGCACCCGCACCGCGGCCGCGCGCCTTCGCCACGGCCACGGTGCGGACGGTGCGGAGTCCGCCGGGCGGTCGCCTCAGCCGGTCTCGGGTCCCACCAGGTGGCGGGCGATCACCATCCGCTGGATCTGGTTGGTGCCCTCGACGATCTGAAGCACCTTCGCCTCGCGCATGTAGCGCTCCACCGGGAAGTCGGTGGTGTAGCCGTAGCCGCCGAGGACCTGTACGGCGTCCGTGGTCACCCGCATCGCCATGTCCGAGCAGAACAGCTTTGCCATGGCGGCCTGTTGGGAGAACGGCAGGCCCGCGTCGCGCAGGCGCGCGGCCGAGAGCAGCAGCGCCCTGCCCGCCTCGATACGGGTGGCCATGTCAGCGAGCAGGAAGCGCAGCCCCTGGAAGTCGGCGATGGGTCTGCCGAACTGCCGCCGCCCGGTGGCGTATTCGACGGCCTCGTCCAGGGCCGCCTGGGCGACTCCCACCGCGCAGGCGGCGATGCCGAGGCGGCCCGAGTCGAGCGCCGACAGCGCGATGGCGAAGCCCTGGCCCTCCTCACCGATACGGCGCCCGTCGGCCACCCGTACGCCGTCGAAGTGGAGTTGGGCGGTGGGTGAGCCCTTCATGCCCATCTTCTTCTCGGGGGCGGCCGCGTTCAGGCCCTCGGCGTCGCCCGGCACCAGGAACGCCGTGATGCCGCGCGCGCCCTCGCCGCCCGTGCGCGCGAGCACGGTGTAGAAGTCGGCGATGCCGCCGTGGGTGATCCAGGCCTTGGTGCCGGTGATGACCCAGTCGTCGCCGTCCCGCACGGCCCTCGTACGCAGCGAGGCCGCGTCGGAGCCCGAGGCGGGCTCGGAGAGGCAGTAGGCGCCCAGCAGGCCGCCGCCCAGCATGTCGGGGAGGTACTCGGTCTGCTGCTCCTTGGTGCCGTAGCCCGCGAGGGCGTGGCAGGCCAGGGTGTGGACGCTGACGCCGAGGCCCACGGTGAGCCGGGCAGCGGCGAGTTCTTCGAGCACCTGGAGGTAGACCTCGTACGGCTGGTCCCCGCCGCCGTGGGCGGACTCGTACGGGAGGCCCAGCAGCCCCGACGCCGAGAGTACGGAGAAGAGCGGGCGCGGGAAGTGTCCCGCCTCTTCCTCCTCGGCCGCCGCGGGCGCGATCTCCCGCTGCGTGATGTCGCGTACGAGCGCGATCAGGTCGCGCGATTCCTCGGTGGGCAGTTGGCGTTCCACGGTCTGCGGGGCGCGGTCGGGCATGTCGGCGCTCTCCTCCCGGTCGGGGCGCTACGGCGACCGCGCGCGCAGGGTGTGGCGGCGGCGCCGACTGACTTCCAGGGGATGTTCCCCCGGACGGAGTTCTACCCAACCGATGCTGCCCTCCCGGGTCGCGGAAGCGGCTGACCAGCGGCTGTGGCGCGTTGAGTATGCCCGATCGGCGGTCTTACGTCACGACCTGGGCGGCCGCTCAGGGCGGCGACTTGGTCCACACCATTGACCCAGTGGTCTAGTCCTTCTAACGTTCCCCCACACCGCATTGCGCGTTCATGCCAAGCCCGCTCCACCCAGCTCGCTCCACCGAACCCCCCACGTCATCCCCCACCCGTCCCGCCTTCCTCCCCCACGAGGAGACTTCATGCTCAGACACAACCGCTCCCGCGCCCACCTCCGTACGCTGCTCGCGGCGGCGTGCACGGCCGCGCTCGGCGTCACCCTGCTCGCCGGCGCCGGAAGTGCCTCGGCCCGTGAGGAGTCGGCGGCGAGCGCCGCCAAGGTCACCTCCGTAGCGGCTCCGGCCCCTCAGGCCGCCCCCGCGGCGGCCGGCAGCAAGGTGGTCGGCTACTTCACCGACTGGGGCGTCTACGAGCGGAATTACCACGTCAAGAACATCGAGACGTCGGGGTCCGCCGACAAGCTGACGCACATCAACTACGCCTTCGGCAATGTCACCGGCGGGAAGTGCGCCATCGGCGACGCGTACGCCGACTACCAGAAGACGTACACCGCCGACCAGAGCGTGGACGGCACCGCCGACACCTGGGACCAGCCGGTGGCCGGCAGCTTCAACCAGCTCCGCGAGCTGAAGAAGCTGCACCCCGGACTCAAGGTCATCTGGTCCTTCGGCGGCTGGAGCTGGTCGGGCGGGTTCGGCGAGGCCGCCAAGAACCCGGCCGCTTTCGCGCAGTCCTGCCACGACCTGGTCGAGGACCCGCGCTGGGCCGATGTGTTCGACGGCATCGACATCGACTGGGAGTACCCCAACGACTGCGGGCTGAGCTGTGACACCAGCGGCCCCGACGCCTTCAAGAACCTGATCTCGGCGCTGCGCACCTCCTTCGGCTCCGACCTCGTGACGGCGGCCATCACCGCCGACGGTTCGGACGGCGGCAAGATCGACTCGACCGACTACGCGGGCGCGGCCCAGTACCTCGACTGGTACAACCCGATGACGTACGACTTCTTCGGCGCCTTCAACGCGCAGGGCCCCACCGCCCCGCACTCGCCGCTCACCTCGTACGAGGGCATCCCGACCGAGGGCTTCAACTCCGACGCCGCCATCACCAAGCTGAAGGGGCTCGGCATCCCGCCGGCGAAGCTGCTGCTCGGCATCGGCTTCTACGGACGCGGCTGGACCGGGGTCACCCAGAAGGAGCCGGGCGGTACGGCGACCGGCGCAGCTCCCGGCACGTACGAGCCCGGCATCGAGGACTACAAGGTCCTCAAGACCTCGTGCCCGGCGAACGGTACGGTCGCCGGCACCGCGTACGCCTTCTGCGGCAACCAGTGGTGGAGCTACGACACCCCCGCCACCATCGCCGGGAAGATGGACTACAAGAACCAGCAGGGCCTCGGAGGGACCTTCCTCTGGGAGCTGAGCGGTGACACGTCCAACGGTGAACTGATCAAGGCCGTCAACTAGATCGGCCAGATCCTGGCCCGGTCCTGGCACCGCCAGGACCGGCCGCCAGGACCGGCCACCAGGACCGGCCACCGGAAACGGACCGGGGGCGGGGCGCCACAGGGCCCCCGCCCCCGGTTTCCCTTCAGGACTCCGGTGACTCCGGTGACTCCGGTGACTCCGCGGGCTCAGGTGCTTCGGCCGGCTCAGGTGGCGCCGAGGCGGTGTCCCCGTCGGCTCTGCCGGTGTACGGGTGGAAATCGTTGTCAGGCGGCGGCGCCGGGCACTCCGGCGTGAACTCCTCGATGGTGTTGAGCGTATGGCGGAGCATCCGCACCAGCAGGTCGCGCGGAATCTCCAGCGTCAGTTCGTCCCGGTAGTTCAGCCATTCGAGCGTGAGCCACTCGACGCTGCTGAGCCAGCCCAGCAGGGCGAGGCGCGCGATCGGCGGCACGTCCGTACGGCCGTAGGCGCCCTCCGCCACCGTCGAGACCAGCCCCGTCCGCACGGCGTCGCGTATCGACTGCACCTGGGTGTCGAAGCCGACGCCGCCGTTGATGATCGTGCGGTACGCGGCCTCGTTGTCCTTGGCGAAGCGCAGATAGGCCTCGACCGTGCGCTGCACGCGCTCGGTGCGGGGCAGGTCGCTCCCGCCCGCCGCGAGCGTGACCAGCTCGCCGACCGAGTCCTCGATGATCGCCATGTAGTAGCCGCGTTTGTTCTCGAAGTAGTAGTAGATCAGCCCCTTGGCGACTCCCGCGTGCTTGGCGATGTCATCCATCGACAGTGCGTCGTAGGAGGTGTCGGAGAACAACTTCCTACCGGTTGCGATGAGTTCGGAACGCCGTACCTGCGATCGTACGGACGGGCCGCGCTGTTGACTACGATTCAAATTCGCGTCCTGGTCTCCGGCTGCCACAGAATTCCCGCAGTATGGCAGAGAGGGCCAGGGGTGTTTCCGTCGGTAGCCCCCCAGGACACGCAGAGTTGCCCGCCGTGACCCCGACGGTGGACGGGATCACGGCGGCAAGGTGTCACGGCGTCACGGGGTCATCCCGTCAGAGCAGGCCGACCGCCCGCAGTGCCGTGCGCTGCGCCGAGGTCGGTTCGGCGGGCCAGTAGACGTAGCAGACACCGCCCGTACCGGACACCACGGCGCCGCTCGCGTTGTAGCGCTTGGTGCGGAGCCAGATGTTCTCCCACTCCGCGCGCTTGTAGATCCGGCGTACGGCGTCGTCGTTCGGCGAGGCCGGGTCGTTGGCGATCACGTCGCCGGCGGCCGTGAAGCCGATGACGGTCATGAGATGGCCCGCGGTCCCGTAGCCCGACCCGGTCAGCTCCTTCTCCAGGAACGACTGCGACGTGATGACGGGGATGCCGGCGCGCACGAGCGTCTCGGCGTCGGTGAGCGAGCCGAGCCGGGTGACGGCGCTGCTCAGGCCCTGGTACGTGGCGGCGTACGCGGCGTTGAACGGCCAATTGCCACAGCCGTCGTACTGGTAGTCGAAGGTGTACCTGGCCGAGTGACAGACCTGCGGGTCCGCGTAGTCCGGGTTCACCCAGGCCAGGTCCTTGGCCGAGGGTCCCCGTCCCCAGTACTGGATGATCATCGCCGAGGAGGTGGGGCTGCACCAGGCCTCGCCGCCCCCGTCGTACTCCGGGTACTGACCGTCGTGGATGTCCTGCGAGAAGCGCGGTACGCGCAGCTCGCGCGCCAGCGCCGGCTTCGAGGCCGGGACGGTGAAGCGGTCCGGGATGTCGGAGGCCATGGCACCGAGGCGGCGGACCACGGGCGTGAGCCGGGTGCCGGGCTTGCGGTACAGGGTCAGGCGCAGTTGGTACGAGTCGAGGCGCAGCCCGCTCGCGGCGTCGTCCACCGCGAAGGTGTCGGTCGAGATGCTGCTGCGCCCGTCGGTCTGGTCGTCGACGGAGGTACGCCGGATGTCACCGTCGCCGTCCCCCGCCGTCCAGCGGCCCATGACGTACCACGGGGTCTCGGCGCCGTCCGAGTAGCGGCCCTGGAGCTCGACCTGGAGCCAGGTGCCGGAGGGCGTCTCGGCGTTCCAGGAGGCGATGGCCTCGGTCGCGGGGACCGACGAGCGGTGGACGGGCGAGGTCCACGTGCCGTACTCCCAGGTGGCGGTCTTTCCGGTGTGCGGGTCGGCGTAGGCGACGCTGCCGGTCGGTGTCGCGATCACCAGGCCGGGGCGACCGGCGGCGGTGACGGCCTGGGTGCCGTAGGCCGTACCGGCGCGCCAGTCGTCGTACGAGGCCCAGAACGCGTTGTCCACGAGAGGGTTCGAGCGGCCGGAGGGCCCAGGAGCGGACCCGGGCGAGGGGGCTGACGGATCCGGTGACGCCGCTGCCGCCGGTGAGGCGGACAGGGCACCGGCGCCCGCGGCGGCGGCGAGCGCCGCGGCGAGAACGGTTCTGCGGGAAGTAGGCCTGGTCATGGGACCCCCGGTCGGAAGCGGACGGGCAACGGCACGACACTCGCGACCAACTATCCCCGCTCCCTACGGGATTCGGCCAGCGATTCGAGCCGCGTCGCCCGAGCAATATTGGTCTCTACCACTGGTGTGACCTGGGGTCGCTCGCAGAATCGCTCGTAGAATCGGACGGGTGGACGACAACCGGCCCCCTGACTCGCACGGTGAGCGGCGCAGTGAGCGTGAGCAGCGCGGCGACCCGCGCACGGATGCGCGCACCGCGTCACGCGCCGCCCCGCGCTCCGGTCCGCACCCCGATGCGCCCGCCGGCCCGGCGGAGCCCTCCGCCCTGACCGGGACGGCCGATGCCCTGCGGGCCCTGGGGCCCTCCTGCGGCCCGGTGCGGCTCGTCGCCGTCGACGGCCACGCGGGCTCCGGCAAGAGCACCTTCGCCGGCCGACTGGCGGAGGCACTCGGCGGCGCGCCCGTCCTCCACCTCGACGACCTCGCGACCCACGAGCAGTTCTTCGACTGGACGGAACGGCTGGTCACGCAGGTGCTCACACCCCTCGCGCACGGCGCGGGCGCGCGCTACGAACCGTACGACTGGACCCTGCGGCGCTTCCTCGCGCCGCGTGATCTGGCCCCCGCCGAGGTGGTCGTCGTCGAGGGAGTGGGCGCCGGGCGGCGGGTGCTCCGGCCGTATCTGGCGCGGCTGCTCTGGATGGAACGGGCCGCGCCGGACTCGTGGGAGAGGGGACGGCGGCGGGACGGACCGGCGCTGTCAGCCTTCTGGGACGACTGGACAGCCGCGGAGACACGCCATTTTGAGCGTGATCCATCCCGCCCTTTCGCCGATGCCCTGGTGCGGGAGGTGCAGGAGGGATACGTGTTGCGCAAGGGACCCTCGGCGGCGGCGCGGCCGATCGGTACGATCACCCAAAGTGATCAGCCGCATCCCCCATACCGACCAGTCGGAAATCACTCGCCCGGGAGCCCCAACTGTGCTTGACCGAGGGGCGGGACAGGTCTTACGTTTTCAATGTGCGGCTTCCAGCAAGCCGCCGCAGACGCGAAGCCCCCGGTTGTTCCCCCGTGATCGGGGGCTTCGTTCTGCCCTCTTCGCGGCTTTCGGCGCGCGCCGGCGCCCCATTCGCTCACCCACCGTCACGACCTCGTCAGCTCGGTGGTGCCCTTAGTCGCACACCATCTGCGCAGGTACGATGCATTCCGGTGCGGTCAATTCCCGTCCGCGGAATGGTGGTTCAGCACGCTGCCGACGGGCGCCCGCCCGGCGGGACATCACGGGTGCGCATGGTGTGGGGGACCTGATGGACAGCGGCACGCAGGGCACGGGTGCCCCGGCCGACCTCGCCTGGGTACGTGGCATGGACGCGTACACCATGGGCGCCTATCCGCAGGCGGAGGACGAGTTCAGGACGGCCGTCCGGCTCGACCCCGGGATGGCCGACGGCTGGCTCGGTCTGCACGCGCTGCGCGTCGAGACCACCACCGCCCTGCTGCGTATGTACAGCCACCACGCACGCTTCGGCGAGCAGCGCGCCCGGCACGGCCGCACCCTCAACTCCTGGTACTGGCTCGGCTGGTGGGTCCAGCCGGTGCTGGAGAGCGGACGCGATCTGCTGCTGGCGCACGCCTCGCACTGGCTCGACGGCCGGCACGTACCCGAACTCGACCGGGCGCTCGCCGGACTGCCGCCCGTCGACGCCGATCCCCAGGTCCGGTTCCTGCACGCGTGCCGGTCCTATCTGGTCAAGGACTGGGACCAGTTGGTACGCCACACGGAGCGGCTCGTCGACGACCCGCTGCTCGGTATCGAGGCGGGGCTCTTCGGCGGCATGGCCCGGGTCAGGCTCGAAATGTACGGGCAGGCAGAGCCGTTGCTCTCGGCGGCGCTGATGCGCTGTCGCAGCGAGCAGCCACAGCGCAAGGAGTTGCGGTACTGGCTGGCGCGCGCCCGCGAGGGAACGGGGCGCAGCGCGGCGGCCTTACCCCTGTACCGCGCCGTTCACCGGATAGATCCGGCGTTCATGGACACGGCGGCGCGCCTCGCGGCGATCACCGACTCCGACGGGTACGACAACTCCGACGACCCGGCGGGTCTCGCCTCGGTCGCGCTGGCGGGATTCGGGCAGGACGCCGCCGACGCGCAGAGCGAGGCGGACACCGCGTACGGCCAGGAGCCGCACTTCGGGAGCGAACCGCCGTCCGCGCCCTCGCAGTCGTCCCCGTCCTCGCAGTCGTCCTCCCAGCTCCCCGGCGCGATACCGCCGGCGGTCCAGCCCGACGACGTACGCGAGAAGGCGCCCCCGCCGCCGGTGGGCCCCCCTCCCCCACAGTTCCCCGACGGGCCGACCGATCCGGTCCTGCTCGCCCAGGCGCTCGCCGAGCTGGAGCGGATGGTCGGGCTCGAACCGGTGAAGCGGCAGGTCAAGGCGCTGTCGGCGCAGCTCAACATGGCCAGGCTGCGGGCGCGCGAGGGGCTTCCGCTCCAGCCGCCCAAGCGGCACTTCGTCTTCTCGGGCCCCTCGGGGACGGGCAAGACGACGGTCGCGCGCATCCTCGGCCGGATCTTCTACGCCCTCGGACTGCTCGGCGGCGACCATCTCGTCGAGGCCCAGCGCGCCGACCTGGTCGGCGAGTTCCTCGGCCAGACGGCGGTCAAGGCCAACGAGCTGATCGACTCGGCGATCGGCGGGGTCCTCTTCGTCGACGAGGCGTACAGCCTCTCCAACTCCGGCTACACCAAGGGCGACGCGTACGGTGACGAGGCGCTTCAGGTGCTCCTGAAGCGTGCCGAGGACAGCCGCGACCATCTGGTGGTGATCCTGGCCGGCTATCCGGAGGGCATGGACCGGCTGCTCGCCACCAACCCGGGCCTCTCCTCCCGCTTCACCTCACGGGTCGACTTCCCGAGCTACCGCCCGCTGGAACTGACGGCGATCGGCGAGGTGCTGGCCGCCGAGAACGGCGACCTGTGGGACGAGGAGTCGCGGGACGAGCTGCGCTCCATCAGCGCGCACGTGGTCGACCAGGGCTGGATCGACGAGCTGGGCAACGGCCGCTTCCTGCGCACGCTGTACGAGAAGAGCTGCGCCTACCGTGATCTGCGGCTCTCCGGGTACAGCAGCACGCCGGGCCGCGACGATCTGGCGACGCTGCGGCTGCCCGACCTGATGCAGGCGTACGGCGAGGTGCTGTCGGGCCGGGGCCCGGTGAACCGGGGGCCCCAGGACCCGGCGGGGTAGTGAGCGCCCCGCCGGGGCCCGGGCCGAGCGCGGCTCAGCGTGCCAGCACCTGGTCGGCCTGCTCGGGAAGATCGGCCTGATCCGGACGGCCCTGCTGATCCGGGAGCCCCTGCTGATCCGCGAGATCGGACTCCGCCGCCGGGTCGGCGGCGCGCTGCTCCCCGACGAGCGCCCCGACGCGTTCGTTCTCCCGGTGGGACGGGTCGCGCACCTCACCCACCAGCATCTCCAGCACGTCCTCCAGCGCCACCAGGCCGAGGACCCGCCCGGAGGCGTCGGCGACCTGCGCCAGGTGGGTGGCGGCCCGCCGCATCACGGTCAGCGCGTCGTCCAGCGGGAGTTCCGCCCGCAGCGTCGCCATCGGCCGCCAGACGTGCTGCGGTACGGCGCGCTCGCCGGCCTCCAGGTCGAGGACGTCCTTGACGTGCAGGTATCCCATGAAGGCGGCATTGCCCTCGGCGCAGACCGGGAAGCGGGAGTAACCCGTACGTACGGTCAGCTCCTCGATCTCCCTCGGCGTGACCGAGGGGGTCACCGTCACCAGTGAGCCCCGGGTCAGCAGGACGTCCGTCACCGGGCGGCTGCCGAGTTCGAGCGCGTCCTCCAGGCGTTCCTGCGCCTCGGGTTCGAGGAGTCCGGCCTGTCCCGAGTCCTCGACGAGCCGGTTGAGCTGTTCGCTCGTGAAGACGGACTCCACCTCGTCCCTGGGCTCGACGTGGAAGGCCCGCAGCACCAGCCGGGCGCAGGCGCCCAGCGCCGCGGTGACCGGGCGGCAGAGCCGGGCGAAGCCGACGAGCCCGGGGCTGAGCCAGAGCGCGGTCTTCTCGGGGGCCGCCATGGCGAGGTTCTTGGGGACCATCTCGCCGATGACGAGGTGCAGGGAGACGACCAGCGCCAGGGCTATGACGTAACCGAGCGGGTGGATCAGCCCCTCGGGCAGCCGGGCCGCGTGGAAGACGGGCTCCAGGAGGCTCGCCACGGTCGGCTCGGCGACGGCGCCCAGGGTCAGTGAGCAGACGGTGATGCCGAACTGGGCCGCCGCCATCATCTGCGGCAGGTTCTCCAGGCCGTACAGCGCCTGTCTCGCGCGCGCGGAGCCCTGCGCCGCGTGCGGCTCGATCTGGCTGCGGCGTACGGAGACGAGAGCGAACTCCGCTCCGACGAAGAACCCGTTGGCCAGGACGAGCAGGACGGCGAAGACGAGTTGCAGGACGCTCATCGGGGGCCCTCCGCCATCGCGGGGGCGGCGTGGGCGTCGGCGGGCGCCGCGCCCGGGGCGCCGGTCGTACGCACCAGCCGGACGCGTTCGGCGCGGTAGCGGCCGACCTGGCGTACGGAGAGCCGCCAGCCGGGCAGCTCGGCGCGGTCACCGGGGGCGGGGATACGGCCCAGCAGGTCGGCGACGAGTCCGGCGAGGGTCTCGTAGGGACCGTCGGGCACGTCCAGGCCGATCCTCCGCAGGGCCGGCACCCGGCAGCTTCCGTCGGCCTCCCAGGCGGGGTTGCCGTCCTCGGGGGCGACGGGGGCCAGTTCGGGCCGGCCGTCGCCCTCGGCGTCGTGCTCGTCGCGTACCTCGCCGACCAGCTCCTCGATGATGTCCTCCAGGGTCACGACCCCAGCGGTGCCGCCGTACTCGTCGACCACCACGGCTATGGGCTGTTCGTTGCGGAGCCGCGCGAGGAGCTGCTGCACGGGGAGCGTCTCGGGGACGAGCAGCGCGGGGACGGCGATGGTGCCGGCCTGGGTCCTGAGCCGTTCGCCCACGGGCACGGCGAGCGCGTCCTTGAGATGCACCATTCCCACGATTTCGTCGAGGCGCTCCCGGTAGACGGGGAAGCGCGACAGGCCGGTGGCCCGGGTCAGATTGAGGACGTCCGCCGCTGTCGCGTCGGACTGGAGGGCGCTCACCTTCACCCGGGGGGTCATGACGTGCTGGGCGGTGAGCCGTCCGAGTGACAGCGTGCGGACGAACAGGTCCGCGGTGTCCTGTTCGAGGGTGCCGGCCCGGGCCGAGTGGCGGGCCAGCGAGACGAGTTCGCCGGGGGTACGGGCCGAGGCGATCTCGTCGGCGGGCTCCACGCCCAGCATCCGTACGAGCCGGTTGGCCAAGGTGTTGAGCAGCGCGATCACCGGCCGGAACACCATGGTGAAGCGGGCTTGCGGACCGGCGACGAACCGGGCGACCTGGAGCGGCCTGGAGACCGCCCAGTTCTTCGGTACGAGTTCGCCGATCACCATCTGGACAGCGGCGGCGAGCAGCATCCCGACCACCACGGCGATCCCGGAGGCGGCCCCTTCGGGCAGTCCGGTCGCGGTGAGCGGTCCGTCGAGGACCTGCGCGAGGGCGGGTTCGGCCAGCATGCCGACGACCAGTGAGGTGATGGTGATGCCGAGCTGGGTGCCGGAGAGCTGGAAGGACAGTTCCCGCAGGGAGGTGACCACGGCGCGGGCGCGGCGGTCGCCGGCCGCCGCGGCACGCTCGGCGTCCGGCCGGTCCACGGTGACAAGGCCGAACTCGGCGGCCACGAAGAAGCCGTTGGCGAGGATGAGCAGGAATGCCCCGGAGAGCAGCAGAAGGGGGATGGTCATGCCGCCGCCTCGTCGAAGGGGGCGGCGCAGGTACTACCGGATGATCCGTCCATTGCTGGAGGGAGTCACTCCTCGGGTCGCAGGGTGCCCCACCGGCCGGTCGCGGCCGTCAGTCGTGGGGCGGGGCGCTCTCGGCGCCTCCGCCACCAGAGTAATCAAGACAGTGGCCGGGAGGGCAGGGCAGGGCTCAGGTGTTGTCGGTGCCGGTGCCATGGATTTCGGCGAGCGCCCGCAGGGCGCGGGCGTCGCGCAGGGCGTGCGCCTTGGCGATCCCCGGCTGGATGCCCAGCGCGGGCAGGCTGCTGCCGTCGCTGAGGTCGAGGAAGACCCAGGGGTCGCCCTGGCGCAGATTGACCCGCAGGATCTCGGCCCAGGCCAGCTTGCGGGTACGGGTGAGGTTGACGACGGTCACGCCGTCCTCGTCGGCGACGACCTTGGGCCGGCTGAGGATGGCGAGTACCCCGAAGAAGAGCAGCGCCGTGAAGATGAAACTGAGCCGCTCCGGGGCCTTGACGTGGTCGAGCAGCAGCGCGCCCGCCGTTATCACGACGAACATCACCGACCCGACGGTCAGCAGCACGATCTTCGTACGGAGCGGCCTGAACGTGACGGGGAGTGCGGGCGCTGGCATGAGGTCCCTGTTCTCCGGTGCGCGCGCTGCCGGCATCAGAGGCGGCAGGCGTGGATGGCCGTGGTGAGGATGGCGCGGGCGCCCAGCTCGTACAGGTCGTCCATGATCCGCTGCGCGTCCTTGGCGGGGACCATCGCGCGGACGGCGAACCAGCCTTCGTTGCGCAGCGGTGAGACGGTGGGCGACTCGAGCCCCGGGGTGAGGGCCGCCGCGCGCTCCAGGTGCTCGGTGCGGCAGTCGTAGTCCATCATCACGTAGCTGCGGGCGACGAGCACGCCCTGGAGCCTGCGCAGGAACTGCTGGACCTTCGGCACCTCGGGGTCGGCGCCCCTGCGCCGGATGACCACGGCCTCGGAGGTCATGATCGGCTCGCCGATCGCTTCGAGGCCCGCGTTGCGCATCGAGGTTCCGGTCTCCACGACGTCGGCGATGATCTGGGCGACCCCCAGCTCGATCGCGGTCTCGACCGCTCCGTCGAGGTGGACGACGGAGGCGTCGACGCCGTGGTCGGCGAGGTGCTTGGCGACGATCCCCTCGTACGAGGTGGCGACGGTCATACCGGCGAAGTCCGCGATGCCGGTCGCGGTGCCGGGCTTGGCCGCGTAACGGAACGTCGAGCGGGCGAAGCCCAGCGGCAGGATGTCCTCGGCGTCGGCGCCGGAGTCCAGCAGGAGGTCGCCTCCCGTGATGCCGATGTCGAGCTTGCCCGAGCTGACGTAGATCGCGATGTCGCGGGGGCGGAGGTAGAAGAACTCGACCTCGTTCTCCGGGTCGACCAGGACGAGTTCCTTGGACTCCTTGCGCTGCTGGTAGCCGGCCTCATGGAGCATCGCCGACGCAGGTCCTGACAGGGATCCTTTGTTGGGAAGGGCGATGCGGAGCATGAGGTCGTTTTCCTTTGTGCGAAGGGGTGATGAGGTGACGCGGTGACTCGATGAAGCGGTCGTGCGGGTGGTGCCGGGTGCTGCGCGGGATATGGGGAGGCGCTCAGAGATGGGAGTAGACGTCGTCGAGGGAGATGCCGCGGGCGACCATCATCACCTGGACGTGGTAGAGGAGCTGGGAGATCTCCTCCGCCGCGGCTTCCTTGCCCTCGTACTCGGCGGCCATCCACACCTCGGCCGCCTCCTCGACGACCTTCTTGCCGATGGCGTGCACCCCCTTGCCCACGAGTTCCGCGGTGCGGGAGGTGGCGGGGTCGCCGTCGGCGGCCTTCTGCTGGAGCTCGGTGAAAAGTTCCTCGAACGTCTTCTTCGACATGATGGCCTCTACTTTACGGTGCCCGCCACCGCCGTTCAGCGCCAGGGTTCGGAGATCGAGCGCAGGATCGTCGCCGTGGCGAGGGCCGCTGTCACGGCCTCGTGGCCCTTGTCCTCGTTGGAGCCCTCAATGCCTGCCCGGTCCAGCGCCTGATCCTCGGTGTCGCAGGTCAGGACGCCGAAGCCGACCGGGACGCCGGTGTCGACCGAGACCTGGGTGAGGCCCTGGGTGACGCCCTGGCACACGTACTCGAAGTGGGGGGTGCCACCCCGGATGACGACTCCGAGGGCGACGATCGCGTCGTAGCCGCGTCCGGCGAGGACCTTCGCGACGACCGGCAGCTCGAAGCTCCCGGGGACGCGTACGAGGGTCGGCTCGGCGATGCCGAGATCGCTCAGCGCGCGCAGGGCGCCGTCGACAAGGCCGTCCATGACCTTCTCGTGCCACTGTGCCGCGATCACGGCGACCCTCAGGTCTCCGCAGTTCTTCACACTCAGTTCGGGTGCGCCCTTGCCGCTCACGTCTCTCCTCGGAACTCGTTCTCAGGGGTGGTGGTACTGGGTGTCTTACTGGTTGCCGCAGGCGGAGGCGCCCGCTGCGGGGTCCAGCCAGGGCAGGTCGTGCCCCATCCGGTCCCGCTTGGTGCGCAGGTAGCGGAGGTTGTGCTCGCCGGCCTGGACGGGCATCGGCTCGCGTCCGGTGACCCGCAGGCCGTGCCGGACGAGCGCGCTGGTCTTCTCGGGGTTGTTGGTCATCAGCCGGAGGCTGTGGACGCCGAGGTCTTCGAGGATCTGCGCGCCCGCCGCGTAGTCGCGGGCGTCGGCGGGCAGCCCCAGCTCCAGGTTGGCGTCCAGGGTGTCGCGCCCGCGCTCCTGGAGTTCGTACGCGCGCAGCTTCGACAGCAGGCCGATACCGCGTCCCTCGTGCCCGCGCAGGTAGACGACGACTCCGCGGCCCGCCTCGGTGATGCGCTCCATGGACGCCTGGAGCTGGGGGCCGCAGTCGCAGCGCAGCGAGCCGAAGATGTCTCCGGTCAGGCATTCGGAGTGGACCCGTACGAGGACGTCCTCGCCGTCGCCGATCTCGCCGTGGACGAGCGCGACATGCTCGACGCCGTCGGTGGCCGAGCGGTAGCCGTACGCCTTGAACTCCCCGAAGGTGGTGGGGAGACGGACCTCGGCCTCGCGGCGTACGGTCGGCTCGGACGTACGGCGGTAGGCGACCAGGTCCTCGATGGAGATGATCGTCAGGCCGTGCTTGCGGGCGAACGGGATCAGCTCGGGCAGCCGCAGCATCACGCCGTCCTCGCCGGCGATCTCGACGATCGCGCCGGCCGGCCGCAGACCGGCGAGGCGCGCCAGGTCGACGGCGGCCTCGGTGTGGCCGCCGCGTACGAGCACGCCGCCGGGCCTGGCGCGCAGCGGGAAGACATGGCCGGGCCTGACGAAGTCGCTGGACACGGCGCCGCCGCTCGCGAGGAGCTGGAGCGTGGTGGCCCGGTCGGCGGCGGAAATGCCGGTGGTGACGCCGTGGGCGGGTCCGGCGTCGACGGAGATCGTGAACGCGGTGCTCATCGATTCCGTGTTGTGGTCGACCATCTGCGGCAGGGCAAGCCGGTCGAGGTCCGCGCCTTCCATGGGGGCGCAGATCAGCCCCCCGGACTCGCTCTCGTATAAACCCCGGNTAATAATGTA
>NZ_JTHL01000001.1:1280503-1286196 GCF_000818195.1 Streptomyces sp. 150FB
AACGCGGTGCTCATCGATTCCGTGTTGTGGTCGACCATCTGCGGCAGGGCAAGCCGGTCGAGGTCCGCGCCTTCCATGGGGGCGCAGATCAGCCCCCGGCACTCGCTCATCATGAAGGCGACGATCTCGGGGGTGGCCTTCTCGGCGGCGATGACGAGGTCGCCCTCGTTCTCGCGGTCCTCGTCGTCGACGACGACGACGGGGCGTCCCGCCGCGATGTCGAGGATGGCGCGTTCGACCGGGTCGAGGGCGAAGTCCTCGGCGTTGTCCGTGGAGTACCACGTGGGCAGTGCTGTCATGCTGCTGCTCCTTCCAGAGCCGGGGCGCCGGCGCGGCGGGAGCGCAGCCACCAGTCGCGCATTCCCCACAGGACGAGGGCGAGGTAGATGATGTAGACGAAGCCGGAGAAGGCGAGTCCGCTCGTGAAGGCCAGCGGTACGCCGACGAGGTCGACGAGGAGCCAGGCGAACCAGAACTCGACGAGGCCGCGCGCCTGCGCGACCATCGCGGCGAGCGTGCCGACGAAGATGTACGCGTCGGGCCACGGGTTCCAGGACAGTGCCGGTACGGCGGCGAAGAGGCCGCCGACGGCGAGCGTGCCGAGGGCCGTGCCGCCGATGAGCAGCCACCGCTCGCGCCAGGTGGCGAAGCGGATCGCGATGGAGCCGTCCTGGGCGTGCTGCCTGCCGCGCTGCCAGGCCCGCCAGCCCCACAGGGCGACGCCGATGACGAGGAGCTGCTTGCCGATGCCGCCGCTGAGGTGGGCGGAGGAGTAGGCGGCGACCAGGATGACGCCGGAGAGGAACTGGGCGGGCCAGGTCCAGATCGAGCGCTGCCAGCCGAGCGCGAGCGCGATCAGGCCGATGGTGTTGCCGGTCATGTCGGACCAGAGGATGTGCTGACCGAAGGCCGTGAAGGCCTCGCTGTTCAGCCAGGACAAGGTGTTCACCGGGCGCGCCCCCCGGTGTCGGTATCCGCTCCGGCCACGGCTCCGGCTCCGGCCACAGCCGCGGTGTCGCCGCCGTTGTCGGCGCCGAGCAGCCGCTCGACGTACTTCGCGATGATGTCGACCTCCAGGTTGACCGGGTCGCCGGTCTCCTTGATGCCGAGCGTGGTCAGCGCGAGAGTGGTGGGGATGAGGCTGATGGTGAAGAAGTCGGGTCCGGCCTCGACCACGGTGAGGCTGACGCCGTCGACGGTGATCGATCCCTTCTCCACGACATAGCGGGAAAGTCCGGCGGGGAGCGAGATCCTGACGATCTCCCAGTTGTCGGAGACCTCCCGCCCGGCGATGGTGCCCGTACCGTCCACATGGCCCTGGACGATGTGTCCGCCGAGCCTGGCACCGACGGCGGTGGGCCGCTCCAGGTTGACCCGGGAGCCGGTCGCCAGCGCACCGAGGCTGGAGCGGTTGAGGGTCTCCGCCATCACGTCGGCGGTGAACTCGCCCTCGCTCAGGTCGACAACGGTGAGACAGACACCGTTGACGGCGATCGAGTCGCCGTGCCGGGCGCCGTCGGTGACGACGGGGCCGCGCAGCCTGAAGCGGGAGGCGTCGCCGAGGTTCTCGACGGCGGTGACCTCACCCAGTTCTTCGACGATTCCGGTGAACACTCAGTGCTCCTTCGTGGCTGGGACGGGGGTGGCGGTGATCCGCAGGTCGGTGCCGATCGCGACGACTTCGTTCACGTGGAGCCGCAACGCGTCCGCGATCGTGGAGATTCCTGCGTCGGAGAGGGCGGCGGGTCCTGCGCCGAGCAGAACGGGGGCGAGGTAGCCGACGACTTTGTCGACACATCCGGCGGCGACGAAGGAGCCGGCCAGGGTCGGGCCGCCTTCGAGGAGTACGGAGCGCACACCGCGCTCGTGGAGTGCGGCCAGCAGCGCGGGGATGTCGAGGCCCCGGGCGGCGCGGGGCAGCCGTACGAGGTTCCCGGAGTGGCCGGCGTCGACGAGGTGCCTGGTGGTGACGTCGCCGGCGACGGCGATCAGGGTGGGCGCCGCTCCGTCGAGGACGCGGGCGCCCGGTTTCACGGCGGTGGCCTCGGTGTCGACGACGACCCGCAGGGGCTGGACGGCGCCTTCCACGCCGCGTACGGCGAGGTGCGGGTCGTCGGCGCGTGCGGTGCCGGCGCCGACGACGACCGCGTCGGCCTCGGCGCGCAGCCGGTGGACGTCGGCGCGGGCCTCGGCGGAGGTGATCCAGCGGCTGGTGGCGTCGGACGCCGCGATCCGGCCGTCGAGTGTCGCCGCGTACTTCCACAGGACATGGGGGCGTCCGAGCCGTACGGAGGTGAGCCAGGCGGCGTTCCCCTCCTCGGCCTCGGCGGCGAGGAGTCCCCGCTCGACCGTGACCCCGGCGGCGCGCAGGGTTTCGGCGCCGCCGCCGGCCTCGGGGCCCGGGTCGGCGACCGCGTACACGACCCTGGCGACGCCCGCCTCGATGAGCGCCTGGGCGCAGGGGCCGGTGCGGCCGGTGTGGTTGCAGGGTTCGAGCGTGACGTACGCGGTGCCGCCCCTGGCCGCGGGCCCCGCCGCGCGCAGTGCGTGGATCTCGGCGTGCGGGCCGCCGGCGCGCTGGTGGAATCCCTCTCCCACGGGCCGCCCTGAAGCGTCGTGGATCACACAGCCGACGACGGGGTTGGGGCTCGTGGCGCCGAGAGCGCGGGCGGCGAGCGTGACCGCTCGGCGCATGGCGTCGGTGTCGGCGGGGGTGGCCACCGGAATCTCCTGCCTCTTGGGGCACGGACTCCGGGGCCTGTCGATGACGACAGAGAAACAGGACACACGCGGGACGCCGAGGCCGGAGAGCGGGATCGTGTCGAGACGACCCGCCGGACGGCGGCGTACCCATGAATGGCCCGCCGCGCACTGCCTCCCATCCGGACTTTCACCGTCGGTCCAGGAATCTCACCTGGTCAACCGCCCGCTGGATGCGGACGGGTCGCGGACTATAACCGCCGGTTCGGAATTACACCGACCCCGGAGTGCGCTGCTTCTGGTACGCCCACCAGTCTGCCACGTCCGTCCGTCGGCCATGCGAGTGACCAAATGTGGGGTGGCTCACAGATTGTCACCCGCCCGGCGCGAACAGTTCCTCCTGGGCGGCGTCGCGCGCGGTGAGCAGCGCCCCGCGCAGTACGGCCGCGCCGCCCAGCGCGCAGGCTCTGACCTCGGTGCTCAGCGGGGACATGGCGGCCAGCCGGTCCTCGACGCGGACGGCGAGGGCCTTGCCGCCCGCGTGTCCGATCTCGCCCGCGAGGACGATCCGGCCGGGGTCGAGAACGGCGCTGACGGCGAGGGCGCCGATGGCGAGCCGTTCGGCGAGCGCGTCGAGGAAGGCTTCCCCGGCGGCCCCCGAGGCCGGCGCGGCGCGCACATACGCGGCGGCGGGCGGTTCCTGCGGCTCGGGCGCCGCGCTCAGCCCGTACCGCTCGGCGAGTTCGCAGATCGCGACGGAGCCGGCGAGGCTGTGGAAGCCGCCCTCGCAGCCGGTCGCCGTCGGGAGCCCGACGGTGCCGGGCACCGGCAGCCAACTGATCTCGCCCGCGCCGCCGGAGTTGCCCCTGCGCACCTTGCCGTCGAGGACGATCGCCGCGCCCACGCCGTGGCCGAGCCAGAGCAGCACGAAGGTGTCCTGTCCCCGGGCGGCGCCGAGGCGCTGTTCGGCGAGGGCGGCGAGGTTGGTCTCGTTCTCGACCAGCACGGTGGCGGGCAGGCGTTCGTGCAGGGCCCCGACGAGTCTGCGGTGCCAGGCGGGCAGTCCCGTGGTGTCGCGCAGTTCGCCGCTGACCGGGTCGACGAGGCCCGGCGCGCCGATGCCGACGCTGTGCAGCCGTACCGCCCCCGCCTCGCGGGCCGTGCGCTCCAGCAGGGCCGCCGCCTGTTCGACGGCGGCCTCGGTCGCCGTGTCGCTGCCGATGGGCAGGACCGCCTCGGCGAGTGTGCTGCCCACCAGGTCGGCGACCAGGACGGAGACGCTGTGGGTCCGTACGTCGAGAGCCGCGAGGTGTGCGAGGTCGGCGACGATCCCGTACACCCGGGCGTTGGGTCCGCGGCGCCGGTCGCCCGTCTCGCCGACCACCCTGATCAGACCGGCCTCGGTGAGGCGTTCGACCAGGTCGGCGACGGTGGGCCGGGAGAGGCCGGTGAGGACCTTGAGCTGTCCTGCCGTCAGGGGCCCTTCGCGTTGGAGCAGTTGGAGGGCGAGGCGGTCGTTGATGGCCCGGGCTGTGCTCGGGGATGCGGCCATGCCGGGAATCCTTCCAGATCGCGCTGTTCGCGCTGTTCGCACCGCGGGTTTCTCCCGCACGGCCGCCCCTGCGGGCACCGGGGCTTATTAATGCACTATTTATCAGGCAGGGTTCCTGATAATTTACTCCAGCGCCACGGAAGACCAGGCGGGCAGCGAAGAACTCTCAGGGGGACGGGACGACATGTCGACTGAAGTGGACCTGGAGAAGCGGCGGCTCGGGCGGGCGAGGTTCGCCGTGGCCGCCGTCTTCTGTGTGCACGGCGCGGTCACCGGCAGCTTCGCCACCCGGGTCCCCTGGATCCAGGAGCACACGGGTGCGAGCGCCGGCCAGCTCGGTCTCGCGCTCGCCTTCCCCGCGATCGGCTCCGTCGTCGCGATGCCGCTGGCGGGCACGTTCGCCCACCGTCTGGGCGGACGCGCCGCGCTGCGCGTGCTGCTCTCCCTGTGGACCCTCTCGCTCGTACTTCCCTCGCTGGCGCCGAATCTCGTCACGCTGTGCGCGGCCCTGTTCGTGTACGGCGCGACCGCCGGCATGTCGGACGTGGCGATGAACGCCATCGGCGTGGAGATCGAGAACGGCCTCGGCAAATCGATCATGTCGGGCCTGCACGGCATGTGGAGCGTGGGCGCGCTGCTCGGTTCCGCCTCCGGGGCGCTGGCCGCGCACCTCGGCAGCGACGCGCGGCTGCACCACGCGCTGGCCGCCGCCGTCCTGACAGTCCTCGGCCTGATCGCCTGCCGCGGCGTGCTCGACGTACGCAGCGCACCCGACGCCGAGCCGCCGCCGCGCTTCGCGCTGCCGCCGAAGGCCGCGCTGCTCATCGGCATGGTCGGGTTCTGCGCGGTTTTCGCCGAGGGCGCCAGCCTCGACTGGTCGGCGGTCTACCTCAGGGACATCCTCGACACATCGGCCGGTGTCGCCGCCGCTTCGACCACCGCCTTCACCCTGACCATGGCCGTCACCCGGCTCGCCGGGGACAAGGTGGTCGACCGGTTCGGCTCGGTGCGGACCGTACGGGCGGGCGGCGGGCTCGCCGCCCTGGGCGGGGTGCTCGTGGTCTTCGCCCCGAATCCGGTGCTCGCCATGGTCGGCTTCGCGTTCCTCGGGCTCGGTGTGGCCGTCGTCGTGCCGCTCGCCTTCGCCGCCGCCGGGCGCAGCGGGCCGAACGCCAGCCAGGCCATCGCCGGCGTCGCCACCATCACGTACACCTCGGGACTGATCGCGCCGTCGGCGATCGGCGGGATCGCCGACGCCACCTCGCTGATGGTGTCCTTCGGCCTGGTGACGCTGCTCGCCTTCGGTCTCGTGGTCGGCGCCGGTGTGCTGCGGACGGGCGCCCGGAAGTCCGCGGGCCAGCTCGGTACCCAGGACGTCGCCACTCCGGGTCCGAGGGCCTGAGGCGTCGGCCCCGCGCCCGCGCTTCGGCGCGCGGGCGCG
>NZ_JTHL01000001.1:1286662-1299146 GCF_000818195.1 Streptomyces sp. 150FB
GCCGGCCGCAGCGCCCAGAGATCACCGGTGGGCGGCGCCTGGAGCAGCGGAACCGCCGCCTTGGCCTTCGCGTCGCCGGCGTCGGCCGCCGCGTGGACGATGTCACTGGCCGCGTACCGGTAGAACTCCAGCTCGGGGTGGGGCCAGGGTGCGGCCCCGGTCGCGGCGGGCAGCAGATAGTCGACGGCCTTGAACAGGCTCTGCCCCTGCGGCCCCCGGTAGGACCAGAGGTCGACCCCGACCTGTTTCCCGATGGCGGCGAGCCGGGTGTAGGCGACCAGGTCGAAGGTCGAGTAGTGCCAGCTACGCGTACGGGCCAGTTCCTGCGGCTGGGTGCCGTCCCCGGCGATCTGGGGGTCGATCCGCTTCGCGCGGGCGGCGAGGACGGTACTGCGCGCGAGGTCCTTGTTCCCGGTGGCGAGTGCGAGTCCCGCGATCTGCATGTCCATGAAGGTGCCGTGGTTGTTGTCGGCCGCCGACTCCTCCTTGCCGAAGGGGGAGTTGACGAGCCAGCCCAGGAAGTCCTTGTTCCAGGCGCTCATTCCCGCGCGGTCGGCGTCGGTCCAGCCGGGCGCGCCCGTGTCGAGAATCGCGAGGGCGTCGACGACCGAGGTGAACTGTTGTGAGAAGTCGATGATTCCGATGGCCCGGCCGTCGTACTTGCACGGGATGAACTGCCCGTGGTCCAGATTCGGGTTCATCCGGGTCGCCGGGTCGACGAACCAGGTGCGCAGGATCTCGGCGGCGTGCTCCGCGTACTCCTTCTTGCCCGTGTAGTACCAGGCCAGGCTGAGGGTGGTCGCCGAGTTGAAGACCTTGCCGACGTCGGGCCGGTCGGTGCCGGTGTCGACCTCGGGGTTGCGCTCGCCGTCGCGCTGGACGTACGGGCAGCCCCAGGGGTTGTCGGCGGTCTTCGGCTGGGAGGGCCACCAGTAGGGCGCCTGGCTGAGGTAGTCGTGCGGATCGCCGCCGGGGGCGGGGGCCGGCTTGTCGGTGACGGTCCAGGGTCCCTGCCCGAGCCATGAATCGGCTTGGGCGGTCAGGGACTTGACCGCCGTACGGAGCGCGGGGTCGCCCTTGTCGAGGCGGATACGGGCCTGTTGCATCCGCTTGCCGTCGATCACCGAGGTGGCCGGTACGGGGACGGAGCGCGCGGCGGCCGAGGAGGAGACGGTGGGGACGAGAACGGCGGCGACGGTGACCGCCGCGGCGATCAGGGCGCCCAGACGCCGGCGGGGGGTTCCGCTCATCGAACACTCCCATCAGAGAGGTGAGTCATATATGAGAACAGAGTTCATGGACGAGACCGTGTGAGCGTAGAATGGCCTCCCACAACTGACAATGGTTCGCGCAGGATTCACGGATGAGACCGGCAGCGGATCCAGTCAGGGACGCGAACCCCGGCTCGGTCCTGACCCGCACCTGGCCCGGCCCCGCGTTCGCCCATTGCGGTGACCACCCCCGCGCCCCGGACTCCGCCGGGCTTCGGGGCGGCCACCGGGCTGGAAGCCTGCGTCCATGGCGGAGACCGAACAACTCAGAACCCCCGCGGCGGCCACCATCCCGTCCTCGCTCGACGGCGTCCTCGCCCGGCTGCGCGCCCTGGATTCCGCCTGGCCGGCGACCGACGGCGTCGCTGTCTTCAACGGCGTCTACCTCTCCGTCACCGAGGAGATCGCCCGGCGGATCGAAGCGGGCCAATTCGAGGACCGGCGGGCCGCGATCGCACTGGATGCGCTCTTCGCCGAGCGCTATCTCTCGGCGGCGGAGACCGCGACGGCCGGCGGGCTGCCGCCGGCCTGCTGGCAGCCGCTGTTCCACTGCCGGGCCCATCCGTACGTCGCTCCGCTCCAGTTCGCGATGGCGGGCATCAACGCCCATATCGGGCACGACCTGGCGCTCGCGGTGGTCGACACCTGCGGGGCCCTCACCTGCGGCCCGTCCGAGCTGAAAAGCGCGTTCGAGCAGGTGGGCGAGATCCTCACGCTGCTGGAGGAACGGATCCGCGAAGAGGTCATGCCGGGTCCCGATCTGCTGGAACTCGCGGGCCCGCTCACCCACTTCGTCGGCACCTGGAGCCTGGAGCACGCACGCGCCGCCGCCTGGAAGGCCGCACTGGTCATCTGGCGGCTGCGGGCGGTTCCCGCCCTCTCCGAGGAATTCGCCGAACGGCTTGATTCAGGCGTCGGGTTGGTGGGACGCTACATCCTGACCCCATATAGTTGACTGCTGAACTACCCTTACGCAGGGCGGCACTTCCCCCGCCGCCGCACAAAGGAGTGCAGCATGTCGATCAAGCTCGGACTTGCCCTTCCGCAGTCCAGGTCGTACGACATCAGCCGCGATGTCGCATCCGTGGCCAAGGCCGCTGAGGCGTCCGGCTACGAGAGCCTGTGGGCCTTCGAACGCGTTCTCTTCCCGACCCCCGCCACCCAGGGGCTCTACGGGATCCCGGGTCTCGACTGGCCCGAGAACTACCGTGGCGTGGGCGACCCGCTGATCACCCTCGCCCTGGCGGGCGCCGCCACCGAGCGCGCCCGGCTGGGCACCAGCGTCCTCGTCGCCCCGCTGCACGTCCCCTTCCAACTGGCCCGCTCGCTGGCCACGTTGGACGCGGCGACCGGCGGCCGGGTGGTTGCCGGGCTCGGTACCGGCTGGTCCCTGGACGAGTACGCGGCGGCTTCCGTCGCCCCGTTCGAGAAGCGCGGCGCCGTCCTGGACGAGGTGCTCGACGTGTTCGCCGCCGTCTGGGGCGCCGACCCCGTCTCGTACGAGGGCACCCTGACGCACATCGCACCGGCCGAGGTCGGCCCCAAGCCGGCCGGTCATCTGCCGGTCTTCCTGGCGGCGAGCAACGGCCGCGCCTTCCGCCGGCTCGTCGACAAGGCGGACGGCTGGATGCCCGTGGCCGCGGGCGTCGCCGCGCTGTCCGAGGGGTGGCAGAAGCTCCAGGAGGTGGCGGCCGAGCGCGGCCGTGAGCGGCCGATCGACGTCATCGCGCGGGCGAACGCGTACTACAGCGCGAAGCCCTTCGAGGGCGAGAACCGCATGCCGTTCCAGGGCAGTGTCGAGCAGCTCGTCGAGGACCTGGCGGCACACGCCGCGGTGGACGGCGTCGGCGAGATCCTGATCGACCTCCAGTCGACGGTGACCGACGCCCAGGAGATGTCCGACGTGGCGGCCGAGATCATCGCGGCGGCGCGCGCCGCGGGCGTCTGATCCTCACCCGGATCTGCCGCTGATCGCGGCCGGGGGCCGCCGCGCGCCGGTACGTACGCTCATGTGCGCATGTGCCGTACGCACGCGGCGGCCCCCGGCTCAGTCCTCCGCTCAGTCCTCCGGAAGCTCGACCGGCGCGATCTCGTCGTAGACGTCGCCGGGCCCGGGGTTGGTGCCGTCCGTCGCGCCGCCGAAGTGGTTCATCACGCCCCACACCGCGTTGAGCGCGGTCTGCACAGCGCCCTCGGCCCAGCCGGCCGTCCAGGAGATGTCGTCGCCGGCCAGGAAGATCCCCCGCTTGTCCGCCGGCAGTCCCTCCTGCATGAAATGGGTGAACAGCCGCCGCTGGTAGCGGTAGTGGCCCGGCAGGTTGGCCTTGAACGCGCCCATGAAGTACGGCTCGTTCTCCCAGGACACCGTCACCGGGCTGCCGATGATGTGCCGCCGGATGTCGACCCGGGGGTAGATCTCGCGCAGCGAGTTGAGCATGACCTCCATCCGCTCGTCGGCGGAGAGCGGCAGCCACTTCAGGCTGTCGTCGCACCAGGTGTACGAGAGGCAGATGACGGCCGGCTTGTCCGGGCCGCTGTCCAGCAGATACGTCCCCCGGGTCATCCGGTCGGTGAGCGTCATCGACATCACGTCGCGCCCGGTCGGCCGCCCCGCGTCGTCGACCGCCTCATCCAGCCAGAACGGCCGGTCGACCGGCACGAACAGCTTGGACGACTCCATGTAGTGGGTGCGCTCCATGGCCGTCCAGTGGTCGATCGGGAAGAGCGAGTCGTCGCAGGCGATCTTGGAGAGCAGCATCCACGACTGGGCGGTGAAGACGGCGGCCCGGTAGGTGCGGATCCGGCCCGAGGCGTCCGTGACGGTGATCCCGTTGCCCGCCGTACGGTGCAGCCGGGTCACGGCCGGCAGCGGCTCGCCACCGTGGAGCGAGGCGAGTGAGGTCCCCGAGGGCCAGTGGATGATCTTCGGCGGCTCGTGCTCCCAGAGCCGCAGCGGGAGTTGACGGCTGCCGCCGATGATGCCCCGGTGGTCGTCGTCGGCCTCGGTGTAGACGACCCGCAGGATCTCCAGGATGGAGTTGGGGAAGTCGGTGTCCCAGCCGCCGGTGCCGAAGCCGACCTGGCCGAAGATCTCGCGGTGGCGGAAGGACTTGAACGCCGGGGAGTCGCAGAGGAATCCGTAGAACGTCTGGTTGTCGAGCTTTTCCACGAGCCGCGCCCAGATCTCCCGGATACGCGGGACGTCGCGCTCGCGCAGCGCGCGGTTCATGTCGGAGAAGTCGGCGCCCTCCTCCAGACAGGTGTTCCACGCGTCCATCACCTCGCGGAAGACCTCCGGCAGGTCGTCGACCGTACGCGCGTAGTGCGACGCGCCCTTCAGGTCGACCACGGTCGAAGGGGTGCCAGGGGCAAGCGGGTTGGGGAACGGTCTGGTCTCCAGGCCCACCAGGTCGATGTAGTGCTGGAGCGCCGTGGAGGAGAGCGGGAAGCGCATCGCGCCCATCTCGGCGGTGAGTTCGGGGTCGCAGCCCTCGAAGCCCACCGTACGGAGCCGGCCGCCGATCCGGTCGGCCTCGTACAGCACGGGCCGCAGGCCCATCCGCATCAGCTCGTAGGCGGTGACGATGCCGGAGAGCCCGCCGCCGATGACGGCGACCTCGGCGCCGTGCTCGGTGGCCGGTATCTGGCCGAGGCCCGCCGGGTGCGCGAGGAAGTCGTCGTACGCGTAAGGGAAGTCGGGGCCGAACATGGTGATCGGCGGCCGGGTGCCGCCCGACGGCACGTCGGCGTGCTGGACGGCGGTGGGCACCGTGGACGTCATGGGGCGGGGCTCCTCGCGGGTACGGCGGGGCGGACAGGATCAGGCCTGGGCCGGGTGTGGGCCGGGGTGTCGGCTCGGGCTCAGGTGAGGGCGTCGTACAGGCCGGGGCGGCGGTCCAGCAGATACGGGTTGGCCGCGCGGGACGCCGCCAGCAGCCCTGCGTCGACATCCCCGATGAGCAGCTCGTCGCCGCTGCCGGCCCTGGCCCTGACCGTGCCGTCGGGGCCGGCGAGGGCGCTGAGCCCGACGAACTCGAACTCGCCCTCCTGGCCTGTCCTGTTCACGTACGCCACATACATCTGGTTCTCGAAGGCGCGGACGGGCACGACAGATCGCGCCACGAACTCGAAGGGGTGCATCTGGGCGGTGGGTACGAGCAGCAGATCGGTACCGGCCAGGGCGTGGGCCCGTACGTTCTCCGGGAACTCGACGTCGTAACAGATCATGATCCCCAGCCGCAGCCCCGCCAGTTCGGCCTGGACGACGGGCCGCTCCCCCGGTGTGAACCACTCGCGCTCGAAGTCCCCGAAGAGGTGCGTCTTGCGGTAGTTGGCGAGCGGCACACCGTCGGGGCCGATCAGCCGGGCCGCGTTGAAGATCCGCTCGCCGTCGCGTTCGGGGTAGCCGTAGAGGATGGCGAGACGGTGCCGGGCGGCGATCTCGGCGACAGCGACGGCGCCGGGCCCCTGGGCGGGCTCGGCCAGCCGCGACACGCCGTCGCCGATGGCATAGCCGGACAGGAACATCTCGGGGCAGACCAGCAGCCCGGCCCCGCCTGCCGCGGCGCCGGCCGCGGCCGCTTCGAGCGCGGCGAGATTACCGGCGACCGAACCGGGTCGTCCCGAACTCTGGAGCAGGGCGGTGCGCAGCGGCTGCAGGGCTGACGACACGGCTGACGGCATGGCTGACCTCG
Organism: Streptomyces sp. 150FB; assembly: GCF_000818195.1. Lineage (GTDB taxonomy): Bacteria > Actinomycetota > Actinomycetes > Streptomycetales > Streptomycetaceae > Streptomyces. The sequence goes on from NZ_JTHL01000001.1 coordinate 1,292,628, forward strand.
GACGGTACGAAAGGTGTGCGGGGAGACGTTCCGACGGTACGGGCCTGCCGTCGTACCGGACAAGACGCGACCGTTGCGTCCTGACCACCGATCTGTTGCGCGTGAACCGCGTGTCGCGGTGATTCGTTGCGCCCGCCCGCGAACCTGCCGGACAGGTCTAGGCGCTGGGCGAGCCCGGCGCCCCCGGCGAGCCCGACGAGTAGCGCCTGAGCAGCGGCGACAGCACGAGCACCGACTTCGTACGCTCGACGTACGGCTCGCCCGCGATGCGTTCGAGCACCTGCTCGAAGTGGCGCATGTCGGCGGCGAAGACCTGCACGATGGCGTCGGCGTCGCCGGTGACGGTGGAGGCGGCCACGACCTCCGGATAGCGTTCCAGACCCCGGTGGATGGCTTCGGGCGAGGTGTTGCGGCTGCAGTAGATCTCGATGAACCCCTCGGTCTGCCAGCCGAGCGCGGCCGGGTCCACCCGTACGGTGAAGCCGGTGATCGCTCCCCCGGCGCGCAGCCGGTCCACGCGCCGCTTCACCGCTGGGGCGGAGAGACCCACGAGGGAGCCGATGTCGGAGTACGAGCGGCGGGCGTCCTCGGCGAGAGCGTGGACGATGCGTTCGTCGAGGTCGTTGAGTCGCACTTCTGGCGGTCACTTCTACGAGGGGGCCGGTCGGGAGGGGCGGCGGAGGCCGCATCCGAAGTAGAACACGCCTCCCGACCTGGTGTTGCGTGAGCGTGGGCAGAGCGCGCACGCCGACACCGATGGAACGCGGATAACGGGGTAAGCGCCCGGAGATGAGTACCGAGCCGCATGTGGTCGTCGTGGACTCGCCGCACCGGGACAGTGCGGCGGCCCGGGGCGCCGCCGCCGATTTCGTGACGCGGTACTGCCCCTGGGCCGATCTGGACGCGGTGCTGCTGGTGGTGTCGGAGCTGGTGACCAATGCCATCCGGCACACGTCCGGCTGGTGGCGGCTGCGCCTCACGGCCGCGTACGGGACGCTGCTGGTGGAGATGGACGACTCCAGTCCGCTGCTGCCGGTGGCGCGCGAGCCGGACTTCGGCGGCGGGGGCGGGTTCGGCTGGCACATGGTGCTGCGGCTCGCCGGCCGCGTGGAGATAAGGCCGCTGCCGGACGGGAAGCGGGTTCAGGCGCTCTGGCAGCGGGACCGGGTCACTTCCCCGGCGTACTGAGCACGGGCCACGCTGCGGAAGGGGCGCCCGGCGATCGCCGGGCGCCCCTTCCGTACGCGGGTGTCGCGCCGTACTACTCCACGGCGAGCAGCCCCGCCCGCAGCCGTCCGGTGATCCGCGCCAGCAACCGGGACACATGCATCTGTGAGACGCCCAGCTCGGCGCCGATCTCCGCCTGGGTCATCTCGTCACCGAAGCGCATCCGCAGGATCTGCCGCTCCCGGTCGTCCAGCTCCCGGATGAGGGGCTTGAGCGCCTGGACGTTCTCCGCCGTCTCCATGTCGGCGTCGAGCCCGCCCAGCCGCTCGGACAGAGGAGACGAGGACTGCTCGGACTCGTCCGTCGGCATGTCGATCGAGCCGGCGGTGTAGCCGTTGCTCGCGACGACGCCCTCCAGGACTTCGTCCTCCTCGATGCCCAGATGCCGGGCCAGTTCGGCCGTCGTCGGCGCCCGGTCCAGCCGCTGGGACAGCTCGTCGGTCGCCCTGGCGAGGTCTATACGCAGCTCCTGGAGCCGGCGCGGCACATGAACGGCCCAACTCGTGTCGCGGAAGAACCGCTTGATCTCACCCACTATGTACGGCAGGGCGAACGTCGCGAATTCCACCTCGCGGCTCAGCTCGAAGCGGTCGATCGCCTTGATCAGGCCGATGGTGCCGACCTGGACGATGTCCTCCATCTGGTCGGAGCGGTTCCGGAAGCGGGCGGCCGCGTAGCGGACCAGCGCGAGATTCAGCTCGATCAGCGTGTTGCGCACGTACTGGTATTCGTGCGTTCCTTCTTCGAGCTGGGTGAGCCGGGAGAAGAAGTGCCTGGAGATCTCTCGCGCGTCCTTGGGGGCCACCTCCCCCGGGCACTCCACGAACGGAAGATCGAGCGTCGCCGTTCCGGCGGACTGCTGGGCTCCGTATCGCGTGCGGTCGGTCGGGTCCGGGACCGTGCTCGCCGTGGACACGTGGTCCTCCCCTGCTCATGGTCAGTGGGTAAGTGCGTGGCTCGTATACCCCGGTATTCGCTCCTCATGTCCGCGAATCCGGGAAAACTTTCGCGGCGCCGGCCGCGGGACAGGGCCGAGGCCCTGCCCAGCGAACGGAGCCTTAGATCCAGCTCGCGTGGAGCGGCTGGCCCTCCGCGTATCCGGCGGCGCTCTGGATGCCGACGATCGCCTTCTCGGCGAACTCCTCCAGCGAGTTGGCACCGGCGTAGGAGCAGGAGGAGCGGACCCCGGCGACGATCGAGTCGATCAGGTCCTCAACTCCGGGGCGGGCGGGGTCGAGGAACATCCGCGAGGTGGAGATGCCCTCCTCGAAGAGTCCCTTGCGGGCCCGGTCGTACGCCGACTCCTCGCTCGTACGGTTGCGTACGGCGCGGGCGGAGGCCATGCCGAACGACTCCTTGTAGAGCCGCCCGTCGGCGGCCTGCTGGAGGTCGCCGGGCGACTCGTACGTACCGGCGAACCAGGAGCCGATCATGACGTTCGACGCGCCCGCCGCGAGCGCCATGGCGACATCGCGCGGGTGGCGTACCCCGCCGTCGGCCCATACGTGCTTGCCGTGCTTCCGCGCCTCGGCCGCGCACTCCATGACGGCCGAGAACTGCGGCCTGCCCACGCCGGTCATCATGCGGGTGGTGCACATGGCGCCGGGGCCGACACCGACCTTGATGATGTCGGCGCCCGCGTCGATCAGGTCCCGGACGCCCTCGGCGGAGACTATGTTGCCCGCGACGAGCGGCACCTTCGGGTCGAGGGCGCGCACCGCCTTGACTGCGGCGAGCATCGACTCCTGGTGGCCGTGCGCGGTGTCCACGACGAGTGTGTCGACCCCCGCTTCGAGCAACTGCGCCGCCTTGCCCGCGACCTCGCCGTTGATCCCGACGGCCGCGGCGATCCGCAGCTTGCCTCCGGCGTCGGTGGCGGGGGTGTAGAGCGTCGCGCGCAGGGCGCCCGTACGGGTGAGGATGCCGGCGAGCCTGCCGTCGGCGTCGACGGCGGGCGCGAGCTTGCGGTTGGCGCCGTCGAGCGCGTTGAACGCCTCGCGGGGATCCATGTCGGCGGCGATCGCGAGCACGTCCTTGGACATGACCTCGGAGAGCTGGGTGAAGCGGTCGACCCCTGTCAGGTCGTGCTCGGTGACGATCCCGACCGGCCGGCCGTCCGCGTCGACGACCACCCCGGCGCCGTGTGCCCGCTTCGGCAGCAGCGACAGCGCGTCGCCGACGGTCTGGGAAGGGGCCAGCGTGATCGGGGTGTCCAGCACGAGATGGCGGGTCTTGACCCAGGAGATGACATCGGTGACGACGTCGATCGGGATGTCCTGCGGGATGACGACGAGCCCGCCGCGCCGGGCGACGGTCTCGGCCATCCGGCGGCCGGCGATCGCGGTCATGTTGGCGACGACCAGCGGGATCGTCGTACCGGTGCCGTCGGGGGCCCGGAGGTCCACCGCCTGGCGGGAGCCGACGGCGGAGCGGCTCGGCACCATGAAGACATCGTCGTATGTCAGGTCGTACGGCGGCTGAAGATCGTTGAGGAAACGCATACCGACTCTCTCACCTGCGAATTCATCTAGGGGGCGGGTGGGGAGTCAGCGCCGGATCAGCACGGCCCGGGCTGCGGCTCCTCTGTCATCATCGCTGATGACGCGCCTCCCTGGCCAACAGCGGGGGCCGGTCTGTAGCTTCCGCCCGAGAGTTCGCGATGGGCCCGCCGCGATTCTGGATCTTCGTCCAAGACCGGGCCGCTCGCCGGTGGCGGGACCGGTTCCGGTGCGCGCCCTCAGTGGGCGGTGACGCTGTCGGGGTCGGCGCGCTCCAGCGCGGGGCGGGGGGCCGGGCTGAACTCCGTCAGCAGGAAGTCGGCGGCGGCCGTGTCGGTGACGAGGCTGGTGACCAGCCCCGAGCGCAGGACGGCCCCGATGGCCAGCGCCTTGCGCAGTCCGCCGGCGATCGCCACGACCTCCGGGATGCGCCGCAGCCGGTCGGCCTCGACGGTGATGCAGCGCTCGCCGAGGTCACGCCCGACCCGCCGGCCCTCGGCGTCGAAGAGGTGCGCGGACATCTCGGCGGCGACCCCGAGCGAGGCGTAGTGGCCGCGCTCCTCGTCGGTGAGCATGTCGTGGACGGTGGAGATGCCCGCCTCCCAGGACCCGATGGAGACGGCGGCGACCGTGACCTTGTCGAAGTACTCGAAGGCCCGCGCGATGCCGGGCTGGCCGCGCAGCGCGGCGGCGGTCGCCGGGTCGGGCAGCAGCATCGGCGCGTAGATGGGGTGCGCCTCTCCCCCGGACACCTGGGCGGCGCGCCGTACGGCCTCCACGGAGCCCCGCTCGGCGGTGCCCGCATCGTACACACCGGTGAGCTGTACGACCGTGCAGGGCGGCAGCCGGTCGAGCGCCGCCGCCATGTGGATGGTGGACCTGCCCCAGGCGAGGCCGAGCACATCGCCCTCGGCGACCAGCTCACCGAGCAGATCGGCGGCCACCTCGCCCAGGTTCTCCGGGTCGGGCGACTCGTCGGCGCCCTCGGCGGGGGACTCGACGACGACCGCGTGCCGCAGGCCGTAGCGGGCGCGCAGCGCGTCCGAACGCTCGGCGTCCAGTTCGGCGGGGACGCGGATCTCGATCCGTACGAGGTCGCGCTCCAGAGCCGTCTCCAGGACCCGCGCCACCTTGAAGCGGCTGACGCCGAACTCCTCGGCGATCTGGATCTTGGACTTTCCCTCCAGGTAGAAGCGGCGGGCCATCGCCGCCGCCTGAACCAGCTCCGCGGGTCCCATCCGCAGGGCCGATCGACCCGCCGACATTCCAGACACCGCGATCTCCTTCACTCACTCTGTGCTCATTTGGATTCGCTGTTCATCCTGTCAGATCCAGCGATCCCTGATCAGCCCTGACGGGCGCCGTTCACGTTCCCTTGGCCGGCCGGTCGGCTCACGACCCGACCGGCGCGGCGGGCGGGCTCCCGCTCATGGCCCCAGCCGTCAGTGGCCGCACGCCCAGGAGGCGGTGGCCGTGGCCTCGGCCGCCTGGTGGCGCAGCATCCGTACGGCCGCCGCCGGGTCGTCCGTCCCGTACACGGCGGAACCGGCGACGAAGACGTCGGCTCCGGCCTCCGCGCACTGTTCGATGGTGGAGGCCGAGACCCCGCCGTCGACCTGGAGCCACAGTTCGAGCCCGTGCTTGGAGATCAACTGCCGGGTGCGGCGGATCTTGGGCAGCATGATGTCGAGGAACGCCTGGCCGCCGAAGCCCGGTTCCACGGTCATGATCAGCAGCATGTCGAGTTCGGGGAGGAGGTCCTCGTACGGCTCGATGGGCGTCGCGGGCTTCAGTCCCATGGACGCCTTGGCGCCCTTGGCGCGGATCTCACGCGCCAGCCGTACGGGGGCGCCGGCGGCCTCCGCGTGGAAGGTCACCGAGCCCGCGCCGGCCTCGACGAACTGCGGGGCCCAGCGATCCGGGTCCTCGATCATCAGATGGCAGTCCAGCGGTGTGTCCGTCGCCCGTGCGAGCGCCTCGACCACCGGCACACCGAGGGTCAGATTGGGCACGAAGTGGTTGTCCATGACATCGACATGGAGCCAGTCGGCGCCTTCGACGGCCTTCGCCTCCTCGGCGAGCCGGGAGAAGTCGGCGGACAGGATGCTGGGGTTGATCTGGGCCATGGCCCAAGCCTGCCATGGACCGGGACCCGCGCAGGCCACGGTCCGCCCACCGGTCGGTGCCAGACCTCGCAATCCTCGCGATTCGGTGCGGGCACGGCCGATTTGTCGATCCGTCGATGTGTCGGCCCGGGACGGGACGGCAGCGGCGGGCGTGGCGAGCGCGGTGACTCAGGCCGTACGGCGCAGCAGCGCCAGGTACATGGCGTCCGTGCCGTGCAGGTGCGGCCAGAGCTGCACGTCCGGTCCTTCGCCGAGCGCGGGCACTCCCGGCATCAGCGGCCGTGCGTCGATCCAGTCGGCCGATACGGCGGGTCCGCCCCGGCCGCCCAGTACGTCCTCCACGACGATCCGGGTCTCGGCGAGGTGCGGGGAACAGGTCGCGTATCCGACCACGCCCCCCACGCGGACGGCGGCCAGCGCCTCCCGCAGCAGGCTGCGCTGGAGCGGCGCGAAGCCCTCCAGGTCGGAGGCGCGGCGCCGCCAGCGCGCCTCGGGCCTGCGGCGCAGCGCGCCGAGACCGGAGCAGGGGACGTCGACGAGCACCCGGTCGAAGGATCCCGGCACCCAGGGCGGGCGGGTGCCGTCAGCGGTGATCACCTGGTACGGGCCGGGGTTCCCGGCGAGGGCGCGCTCGACGAGCCTCGCCCTGTGCTGCTGCTTCTCGGCGG
>NZ_JTHL01000001.1:1299171-1301909 GCF_000818195.1 Streptomyces sp. 150FB
GCGGCCAGCGCCGCCAGCAGCGCCGCCTTGCCGCCGGGTCCCGCGCAGCCGTCGAGCCAGCGCGCGTCGGGGCCTTCGACGGGGGTGTTGGCGAGGGCGACGGCGACCAGTTGGCTGCCCTCGTCCTGGACGCCGGCCCTGCCGTCCCGTACGACGTCGAGGGCGCCGGGCTCGCCGCCCTCGGCCATCCGTACCGCGTACGGCGACCAGCGGCCCGGCAGCCCGGACTCCTCGCCGAGCACCTCCATCAGCTCGTCCGTGGTGGAGCGTCCCGGGCGGGCGACGAGGGTCACCTCGGGCCGTTCGTTGTCGGCTTCGAGCAGGTCCTCGATACCGGCCCGGCCACCGCCGAGGGCGTCCCAGAGCGCGGTCACCACCCAGCGCGGATGCGAGTGGACGATGGCGAGGTGGTCCTCGGGGTCCTTGTCGTACGGCGGGGCAACCCGGCCCAGCCAGGTGTCGAGGTCGTCCTGCGAGATCTTCCGCAGAACGGCGTTGACGAACTTGGCGCGTCCGTCGCCGAGCACCACCCTCGCCAGCTCGACGCTCGCCGAGACGGCGGCGTGCGTGGGGATGCGCGTCCCGAGGAGCTGGTGGGCGCCGAGCGCGAGCACGTCGAGGACGGGCGGGTCGACCTCGCGCAGCGGCCGGTCGGTGCACGCGGAGATGATCGCGTCGTACGTGCCCTGGCGCCGCAGGGTCCCGTACACCAGCTCGGTCGCGAGGGCCGCGTCGCGGTTCTCGAAGTCGGCGTGCTCACGGGCCTTCTTGAGCAGCGGCGGCAGGACGAGGTTGGCGTACGCGTCTCGTTCGTCGACGGCCCTCAGCGCCTCGAAGGCGAGGATCCGCACGGGATCCTTCTTGGGGCGGCGGTAGGGCTTGGGGGGACGGCGACGGGCCTGCTCGTTCAAAGGTGCTCCGCGGTGAGAAGAATCGATCCCCTCAGCCTACGTCCGGTCGGCCCGCGTCCGGCGCGCCGAGCCTCTCGCCCCGGGCGATGCGCACCCCGCGCGCCCAGTCGGCGGCCCGCATCGGCTTCTTGCCCTGCGGCTGGACCCAGAGCAGCTCGACGGGGTGCGAGCCGGTGCCTGCGTACACGTTGTTCTTGCCGGCGCCGAGCACTCCGGGCGCGAGGCCCAGTTCCGTGAGCGCGGGCGCGGGAGCGACCTGGATCAGCTTGAGCCGCTCGCCCCGGAAGACCGACCAGGCGCCGGGCGCCGGGGTGCAGGCGCGGACCACCCGGTCGACGCGCATCGCCGGGGCGTCCCAGTCCACCTGGGCGTCCTCGACGTTGATCTTGGGTGCGAGCGTGATGCCCTCGGCGGGCTGGACCACGGGCTTGAGCGTGCCGTCCTCGATGCCGTCCATGGTCGCGACGAGCAGTCCGGAACCGGCGAAGGCGAGCCTGGTCAGCAGGTCACCGCTGGTGTCGGTGGGGCGCACGTCCTCGGTGATCACGCCGTACACGGGACCGGAGTCGAGCCCCTCCTCGATCTGGAAGGTGGACGCTCCTGTGACCTCGTCGCCCGCCATGACCGAGTGCTGTACGGGGGCGGCGCCGCGCCAGGCGGGCAGCAGCGAGAAGTGCAGGTTGACCCAGCCGTGCAGCGGTACGTCGAGGGCGACCCTCGGCAGCAGCGCGCCGTAGGCCACCACGGGGCAGCAGTCGGGGGCGATCTCCCGCAGCCGCGCGAGGAAGTCCTCGTCGCGCGGCCTGGCGGGGCGCAGCACCTCGATGCCCTCCTCCTCGGCGCGCTGGGCGACCGGGCTGGCGACGAGCCTGCGGCCCCGGCCCGACGGGGCGTCGGGCCGGGTCACGACGGCGGCTACCTCGTGCCGTTCGGAGGCGATGAGTGCGTCCAGGGCGGGTACGGCGACCTCGGGGGTGCCGGCGAAGACGAGCTTCATCGGTGGCTGACTGCCTCTCGGGCTGGGGCGTACGGGACGAGCGGTGACGGGCGTTGACGGGCGCCGGCTGTGAGCGGCGAGCGGCGCACCAGTCTATTGGCCGTGGGGCGATGAGGGGTTCAGGGGTGGTGCCCGGCAGGGGGTGGCCGAGGGGTGCGTACGCCGGTCCGCGCGCCGCGTGTAAATGCGGATACGCCCCCAGAGCGTGACCACATCGCCCGCTGGCGCGTTGTCAAGAGAGATTGACCCCCACGCGGGCCGCACCGGTGCGGCCCGGATCCTTTTCCACGCCGGTTCGAGAGGCTTGTTCATGGCCGACCACGCAACCCACGACGCACAAGCCCGGGCAAGTCTGCATCTGTTGGTGCGCGACATCGAGCGGGTCCGCCGTCAGGTGGACGCACTGCGTACCCTCACCGCCCAACTGGGCAATGTCTACCGCCCGCGCCGCTCAGGCCCTTCCACCGGCTTCGTCGTCTACGGCAGAGCCCCTGCGCCGACCGTCCGCCTCGCGCAGGAACTGCGGGACAGCGTCGAGACCCTGGTGACAGCGGCAGTGGACTTCGACCGCTCGCTGGGCTTCTCGTGGGACGCGGTCGGGTCGGCGCTGGGGGTCACCAAGCAGGCGGTGCACCGGCGTTACGGCGCCCGGCGCACCTCGCAGCAGCCCACGGCGGCCGAGCAGGACCAGGACGGGGCGGTGCCCCGTCCGCCGCTGCCGCCGGTGCCTGCCGTACCCGGCGTACCCGCGGCGCGTTCGATGCCCCCGCAGCCGACGGCGAGCACGCAGTCGCACCGCGAGGAGAGCCGGCCGGGCGCGTTCCCGGGCC
>NZ_JTHL01000001.1:1302548-1329857 GCF_000818195.1 Streptomyces sp. 150FB
CCGCTCCCCGGCGGCACCCTCAGCAGGGCGCGCTCCCAGATCTCGCCCATCGGGGGATCGCCGGGCCTGCGCGGCCTGCCCGGGTCGGCCGGCGGCAGGGGTACGGGCCCCAGCACCTCCACCTCGCCCGGCAGCGAGGCGGACTCCAGGAACGGTCCGAGCACCCCCACCCGCGCCGCCACCGACGCCATCCGCGACACGGGCGGAAAGCCCAGCTCGGCGCGCTCGGCCAGCTCACGCTGCGCGTGTCCCACCGGGTCCCAGCGCACCAGAGCCTGCACAGGACGCAGCGTCGGCTCGGCGAGCACCACCACGGTGCCGCCCTCGCCCTGACCGCGCACGAGGGACGCCGCCTGCATCCACCGCCGCAACGCCTCCTCCCCCGCCCGCAGGTCGGGGCGCCCGAGCATCGCCCAGCCGTCGAGGAGCAGCGCCGCCGCGTACCCGCCCTCGGCCACCGGCTCGGCCCCCGGCGTGCTCACCACGAGCGCCGGCCGTCCCGGCACCGAGTCGAGCACATGGTCACGCCCCGACGTACGGACCGGCACGGCCGGAAACGCCCGGCCCAGCTCCTCCGCCGTCCGCCGCGCCCCCACGACCTGGGCTCGCAGCCGCGTACCGCCGCACTCCGCACACCGCCAGTCCTGCTCCTGCCGCCCGCACCACCCGCAGTGCAGCTCCCGCTGCCGGGGCGCCTCCAGCGGGCCGGCGCAGTGCCTGCACCTGGCCGCCGTACGGCACCGCTCGCAGGCGAGCCGGGGCACATACCCGCGCCGCGGTACCTGCACCAGCACAGGTCCCGAGGTCAGCCCCTCCTTGACGGCCCGCCAGGCGAGGCTCGGCAGCCGGGCCGCCCGCGCCGCCTCGTCCCGCGCCAGGTCGCCGTCGCCGACCGTCCTCACCAACGGCGCCGCCTGACGCACCTGCTCCCTGTCGGCGGCGATCGGCAGCGCCCAGCCCGTCTCGACGAGCTGCGCTGCCTCGACCGTGCACCCCGTACTGCCCAGCAGGAAGCCGCACTTGTCGTGCGCGGCGCGCAGCAGCAGCACCTCGCGCGCGTGCGGCTGGGGCGCGTGCTGCTCGCTGTGGCTGCCGTCGCCGTCGTCCCAGATCGCGACGAGTCCCAGATCCCGGACGGGCGCGAACATGGCGGCGCGCGTCCCGACGACGGCCCGCACCGAGCCACGCCGTACGGCGAGCCACTCGCGGTACCGCTTCTGCGGGCCCGCCTCCGCGGTGAGCAGCGCGTGCCGCCCCTCGCCGAGCAGCGCGGTGAGCGCGGTGTCGACGCGGGCGGCGATCCGCCCGTCGGGTACGACGACGAGTGCGCCCCGGCCGGAAGCGAGCGTCGCTGCGACGGCCCTGGCCAGCTCGTCCGCCCAGTGCGGCCCCGGCAGCGCGGTCCATACGGCGCGCGGCGCGCCGCCGCCCGCGAGGGCTTCGAGAAACGCGGGCCCCTTCGCGTACCGCCCCCAGGTCCCCGCATCGGGCGCGGCCGGGGGCCCGGGCGGCTCCGGTGAGGGCCGGGACTCGGCGCGCGCGTTCCTCGGCGGGATCGCCAACTGGATCACGTCGGCGAGACTGCCCGCGTACCGGTCGGCGACGGCCCTGGCGAGCCCGAGCAGCTCGGGGCTGAGCACCGGCTCGGGCGAGACCACACCGGCCAGCGCGGCGAGCGGCCCCGCGTAGTCCGACTCGGCGCGCCGCTCGACGACGAATCCGTCGATCAGCCGCCCGCCTTCGCGCCGCCCGCCCCGCACCTGATGCGCCCCGGCTCCGAACCGCACCCGCACCCTGACCCCGGGCTGCGCCTCTGCGTCCAGCTCCTCGGGCACCGCGTAGTCGAAAAACTGATCGAGGTGGAGCACGCCCTTGTTGACCAGGACCCGCGCCACGGGCAGCTCGGGGGCGAGCGCCGCCCCCCGCCAGGTCCGCGGCTTGGCACGCGGCACCTTGGCCTGGCGCACGGTCTCCCGGATGAGCGCAAGCTGCTCGGGGGCGCCGCTCTGTGCGGGGCCCTCGGAGTGCTCGTTGTCGCTGCTCACAGCCAAATTCCTACCAGACGGGACTGACACCGGCCTCCTTCGCCGGCCGGCCGGTGACCGAGGGCCCGGAGGGCCGCACGACCCGTACGGTTTCCGCGCGGGGCCCACCTCTATGGTTGCTCCACATGTGGCCAGGACAGCAGCCGTCGGGGGACGAGCAGAACCCGCCGAACTCGCAAGCGAATCCGTATCAGCAGCCCAACCCGTACGCGCGGCAGCCCGGGTATCCCGGGCAGCCGGTACCACCGGCGCAGCCCGCGCAACCGAATCCGTACCAGCAGCCGTCCGGGCAGCCCCCGTGGGCCGCCCCGACCGTGCCCGCGGGCATGCAGCCGCCCCCTCCCGGAGGCGGCGGAGGCGGCGGCAACCGCACCAGGACGGTGGCCATCGGCGCGGCGATCGCCGTCGTCCTGGCCTGCGGCGTCACCACCGCACTCGTCCTGGGCAGCGGCAAGGACGACCCGGCGAAGCCGGACCCGACCGCCTCACCCTCCACGACCACCGACCCGAACCCGCGCAGCGCGGCCAACGCCCAGAAGCCGCTGATACCCGGCTGGAAGGCCGTACTGAACCCCACGCGCGGCGTCGCGTTCGACGTACCGCCGGAGTGGGCGGTCAAACCGGTCACCTGGTCGAGCTATGTGGCCGACAGGGCCGACCCGGACGAGAAGCCCCTCATCGGCTTCACCGCCCCGGCGATGCTGAAGGAGAAGTGGTGCGAGTCCGACGCCGACAAGGACGGCACCATGGACGACTCGGCACTGGGCATGGCCGGCTCCCGGGGCGAGGCCGGCGCGAAGAGCACCACGCAGGCCGCCGTCAACAGCGTGGGCGTGTGGGTCTACGGCGCGTACACCCAGCCGAACAAGGACAACATCCACACGACCCGGGCGGAGTCGTTCACCACGAAGTCCGGCCTCAAGGGCACCGTGGCGACGGCCACCTCCTCGGGCGTCACCACGGAGAAGACCGGCAAGTGCGACACGGACGGCAAGGCGACGACGTTCGCCTTCCTGGACACCAAGGGTGACCTGGTGTCCTGGAGCTTCGTCGGCGCCGCGGGAGTCCCGGACGAGATACCGGACGCGACGGTCCAGAAGATCCTGAGCACGGTCCGCGTCTTCACACCCCCGAAGCCCAGCTCCTGACGTGCCTTCGGTTCCCCTGAGTATCTCGTCGCCCCACTGACCGCCCTGAACCACCTGGGTCCCCCGAGTCCCGATCCGGCCCACGCGTGGCCGATATCGCCGTCTCGACAGGGACGGCGGAATCCGGTTGCCTCCACAACCGGACGAGAACCGGAAACGGGAAACTCCGCCGTCCCGCTTGCCCGTAGGACGTCGGCGGGACGACGCTGGCTCGCGACCGGCCAGGGGGCCACAGAGCCGGCCCGCGAACGGCATCAGGGCCCGTGACAGCATCAGGGGAGGGCACGTGCTCGAAGAGACATCCGTGTTTGGCAGCGAGCTGCGGCGGGCGCGCATCGCGGCCGGGCTGACACTTACGGAGCTCTCCGCACTCGTCCACTACAGCAAGGGCCAGCTCAGCAAGGTGGAGACGGGGCACAAGCGCCCCGCCCCCGAACTGGCCCGCCTGTGCGACGCGGCGTTGAACACCCGGGGCGCTCTCATCTCCCTTGTGCCCACCGGGCGGGGCACCGAGGTGACACCACCCGGCGGACCGCGCGAGGTCCCATCCGCAGCCCCTGGGCGACGACAGGTGCTGACGGCGGGCGCGGTGTCGGTGCTCGGCGCCGCGGCCCCCGGGGGCCGGCACCCCGAGGACTGGCCGGCCGACGGGACACTGCTCGACGCGTCCCGCGCGCTGTTCGACCAGTTCCGCCGCCTGGGCCAGACCGCACCACCGGCGGCCGTGCTGCCCGCGCTGGCCGAGCAGACTCGGACGCTGCGTGCGCTGGCCGCACGCTGCGGCCCCCGTACGGCCCACGGCCTGCTCACGCTGTGCGCCCGGTACGCCGAGTTCGCCGGGTGGATGGCCCAGGAGGCCGGAGCGGTGGAGGAGGCCCTGCGCTGGACCGACCACGCGGTCGAACTCGCGGCGGCGACCGGCGACGAGAGTCTCGCCTCGTACGCCCTCGTACGCCGGGGGCTCGTCGCCTATTACCGGGGCGACGCGGCCGGGACAGTGGCGCTGGTCCAGGGCGTACGGTCGCGCCGCCTCCCTCACCGCGTACTGGGCCTCGCAGCCCAGCGCGAGGCCCAGGGACACGCGCTCGCGGGTGACCAGGACACCTGTATGCGCGAGTTGGACCGTGCACGCGCACTGCTCTCCCGGGAGGCACCGGACGGCGCGGGCCCCGTGCTCGGCACGAGCCATCTCACCGATCCGGTGGCCATGACCACCGGCTGGTGTCTGCTCGATCTGGGCAGGCCTCGGCAGGCGGCGAAGGTCCTCGACCGTGAGATCGAGCTGATTCCCCCGACAGCGATGCGAACACGTGCACGGTACGGCGCACGGCAGGCGCTCGCGCACGCCCTGGCCGGCGAGATCGAGCACGCCTGCGAACTGACGCGGGGAATGCTGAGCGCGGCCCACACCGTCGACTCGGCGACGATCGCCCTCGACCTGCGCAGGCTCTCGCACACGCTGGGCCGCCACCAGAGGAACTACGCCGTCCGGGAACTGGCCCCGCTGCTGGCATTCGCCCTCTCCCCCGGTGCCACAGCGCGGTAGAGCCCCGCGTCTGCCGGCAGCCGTTGCCCGCAGCCATCACCCGTACCTGCGGCTTCAGCCGCACATGAGCCGCCATCTGTCATCCGCACGCACGCATCGCACGAGAGGACACCACATCATGGCCGAGGTCTTCATCAACTACCGGACCGGCGACGGAGAACAGACCGCCGACGCCCTCGAAAAGGGACTCAGCGCACGCTTCGGCGACGGGATGATCTTCCGGGCCGCCAAGTCCATCAAGCCGGGAGCGCTCTTCGACGACGAATTACTGATCGGTGTCAGGAAGAGTTCCGTGCTCGTCGCGGTCGTCGGAGAGCACTGGGCCGAATCCCCCCGCCTGAACGACCAGGACGACTGGGTGCGCAGGGAGATCCTGGAGGCATTCCGCTGCGGGGTCACGGTGGTGCCGGTTCTCCTGGGCCGCAGGACGGAGCGGCTGAAGGCGGCCTCCCTGCCGCCCGAGCTGAGCAAGCTGGCTCGGTGCCACTCCCTCCGGTACGACACCCAGGACCCCGACGGCCTGCGTCGCATCGGCGACTTCCTGGCGGAAGAGGTGCCGGCGCTGGAGGAGGCGGAACGCGCGCTGAAGGAGGCGGGCGAGTCCGCCGAGCCCGGAGCGACGAACAACTCGATGGGCGAGGTGACGGGAGGCACGGTGACTCAGGCCCGGGACGTCACGGGCGGCATCAGCAGCACGAACATCGAGCGGGTCGACGGTTACCTCCACACCGGATCGGGCGACCAGCACCACCACGCCCCGCACCAGACCGGCGACGGCTCGTCGTACGTGGCCGGGGATCAGCACGACGGAGGCAATCGCAACACGTTCGGCGAGGGACGCCGGCGCCGGGACAACGAGCGATGAGCGAGACGACCACGCATATCGGCGCCATGAACGGGGTGACGCACTCGGGGCCCGGGCCGCAGAACATTCACCAGCACTTCCACGCACCTGGAAGCTCCCCTGCTGAGGAGTCGCTGGCGAAGGACGCACAGGGCAGGACTCCCCAGGCTCTCGCGAAAAGAGAGCTCGGATGGCTCAGGGAACGGTTCGAACCACCCGAGGGCTTCAGCGAAGCCCTCGAAAAGTTGGAGAAGAAAGGAACCGTCCTGCTGGACGGCGAAGCCGGGAACGGCAGGACTGCGGCGGCGAAGATGCTGCTGGACTTCCTGCCCCGCACACCTGGTCCGCTGCACGAAATCCCACTGGATGACGAGTCGGAGTCATCCCGCCCGCTCAATCACAAGCACATCGGGGACGAGGACCGGCTCCTGCTGGATCTCTCCAGGGAGAACGAGCAGTGCTGGCTGCGTGTCCAGGCGGAGCTTCCTTCCTACCGGAAGGTGGCCGATGAGCGAGAGGCAGCGCTCGTGGTGATCCTGCCGCCCCGGACGGAATACACGCTCACTCCGGAGCATGCGAGCCTGCGCTGCTTCATCTCGCGGCCTCCCGGTATGGAATCGGACATCATCAGGCGTCACCTCAGGCAAGCGGATCCGGAGATCGATCCGAAGTCGGTGGATTCAATGCCCGTCCCGGAGGCGCTGGGCAAACTTCTGAGCAAACGTCACCCGCTCCGTACAATCGCCACTTTCGCCGAGTACATCGGCACGGCGAGAAACCGGGGCGGTGACTTCGACAGTTGGTGCACCCAGGCTCTGGAAGCCTCCCAGGGGCGATCGGCCGAGGCGGGCACCCTCCTCGGAAACGTCCGCAAGGGAGCACCCCGTTCTCTTCTAGTGGCGGCGGCGATGCTGCACGGGGCGCGCGGTGACGCCATCCACCACTCGGCCGCTCTATTGCTCGACGCCGTCGACCCGCCGGCACGGCCACGGCCCGCCCTGCGTCATCGGCCGCTCTCGGCACGACTGGAGGAACTGGACGCCACGGCCGACGCCGGAACAAGCCGGGTGAGATTCACGAAGGTGGGACTGGCCACGGCTGTGCGTTCCCGGGTGTGGCACGACTTCCCGGATCTGCGAGGGCCTCTGCGGGACTGGGTCGGCAAGGTCGTGAACGTGCCGGAGTTGGAGGACTCGGACCGGGACGCCGTGGTCTCCCGATTCTCCGAGGAGTGCCTCGCCTGCCGCCGGCCGGAGGATCTGCTCGTCCTCGCCAGGCGCTGGTCACGGGTAGCCGGCAACACGAGTGCCAGGAATACGCAGCAATTGCGGGCGGCAACGCTCATCCTCGGCTGCGGTCTCCAACATCATGAATTCGGCCGCGTGTTCCGCGAGGAAACTCTGAACTGGTCCAGGAACGCACACCTGTCGAGCGTGCAGCGGAAGGTACTGGTCGAGGTCTGCCGGGAGTACATGGCCGTGACCCATCCCTATCTCGCTCTGGTGCGTCTTCACCACCTCGCCCGCCGGGAGAAACCGGAGACCGTGGCCGGTACGGCTCTCCTGGAACTGACCCGGCTGGACCACCGCTTGCGAAGACGCCTGCTGGCCCGGCTGGCCGAGGCATTCGCGAACGCGGCGCAAGGGGTGGGCGACACCTCCACAGTCGGACAGGACGCCCTCCTCTTCCTCGATCACTCCGCTCCGGGGCCCCTCACCGATCCCGGCTCACGGGCGCGCTCGCTGATCGCCGAGTCCGGCGTACGGAAGGACCTCATCGCCGGGTGGACGGCCGTGTTCGCCGGCGTCCCCGCCCAGGACTGGTCCTTCCCTGTGCGGGCGTGGTTCGACGCCGCCTCCACAGGAGCCCCGTTCGCCGACCGGCTTCTCGACATCCTCGTAGCGGCCTGCGCGCCGCGCGGCGATCTGCTGGGGGCGCTTTACCGCAGCTCGATCCGCTGGGCGGCAGGCCGCCCTCCCCCGCGGTCCGACCTCCCCGACGACCTGTACCGGAAGATCAGCGCCGCACAACATGCCCACTTCCTTTCAGCGGGGGAGACAACCACTCCATGAGTTCCGGCCACAAAACCGTGACGGTCTTTCTCACTCTCATCGGCGGGCTGATCCTCACCATCGCCGGATGTTCCCTCCACTGGCCGTGGTGGGCCTGGTCAGCCGCAGCCGTGCTGCTCGTCACCGCGCCCACGCTCGCCCTGCGCCTCAGGGCCCGGCACGAGGATCCCTTCTCGAACCGGTACCTCACCGAGCCGGACCTGCCGGCCCCTCCGGTGGAGCGCCGCGAGCTGGTGGTCACCGATGTGGCTGTTCCGAGCGAGATGGCGGACTACGACTTCCTGCTGTCCGCCACAGTGCGCTGGTACCCGCTCGGGGCACCGGCCGGTTCGCCGCCGGTCAACCAGGCGGGTCTGGCGGTCGAAGCAGTACTGGAGCGCGCCACGCACATCACGGCTGTCCGCCATCCCACCCGTGGCTCTCTCGTGCAGCACGAGCTCAACGGCGCCCTGGCCACCATGCACGAGGACCCCACCGGGCGGGTGCAGGCGATGGCGCTGGGGGTGACGCTCAGGCTCGCGGACCAGGATCAGGAACGGCTCACCAAGCTCGCCGCCGTCCGTAAGGACGAGGCGGTATGGGAGCACGAGCGCAGGTTCGAAAAAAGCCGCCGAACCTATCTGGGCGAGGACGTGCTGCGGACCACGGGCAGCGCCGCCGTGTGGTTGCTGCACCGTAACAACGACGAGATCGACAAGACCGTCAAGGACATCGGTCTGCTGGCGCAGCTCACCTCGGTGGTCAACAACGAGGACATCGACGAACGCCTGCGGCACCTCGTGCCCTCGGCCCTGCGCGACGACGGCCCCGAGGACCCGGACGTCTCTGCGGCCGGCGAGTCGCCGTACTGGCCCGGCTCCCCGCCTCGTACGGGAGGGGCGCATGCGTTCTCGCAGTTCCTGCGGGCGGTCGGGCTCTCACCCGACGCTCCGGAGGTAGTGCTCCTGGCGGCCCACATCGCGCAGACGCTCGACCAGTTCGACGGCGACCAGGCCGAGGAGATCCGCCAGGTCGTCGCGGAGCCGGCCGCGGAGCCTGTTGACACTCCGCTCAACGGCGCGGGCCCCGACACCGTGGCGCCGCCTGCTCCGGGTGGCGTTCACTTCTGATCCCGCCTCCCGGGCCCCCCGGAACGCGGCGGGGCCCCGGGCACCATGGGTGTCCGGGGCCCCAGCGGGAGCGGTGTTCCTAGAGGCCGGTGGCCTCGCGGAGGGCGTCCACGCGGTCCGTGCGCTCCCACGTGAAGTCGGGGAGTTCGCGGCCGAAGTGGCCGTACGCGGCGGTCTGGGAGTAGATCGGGCGCAGCAGGTCGAGGTCGCGGATGATCGCGGCCGGGCGCAGGTCGAAGACCTGGGCGATCGCCTTCTCGATCTTCTCCGTGTCGATCGTGGCCGTGCCGAACGTCTCCACGAACAGGCCCACCGGCTCGGCCTTGCCGATCGCGTACGCGACCTGGACCTCGCAGCGGGCCGCGAGGCCGGCGGCGACGACGTTCTTGGCGACCCAGCGCATCGCGTACGCCGCCGAGCGGTCGACCTTCGACGGGTCCTTGCCCGAGAAGGCGCCGCCGCCGTGGCGGGCCATGCCGCCGTACGTGTCGATGATGATCTTGCGGCCGGTGAGACCGGCGTCGCCCATCGGGCCACCGATCTCGAAGCGGCCCGTCGGGTTGACCAGCAGGCGGTAGCCCTCGGTGTCCAGCTTGATGCCGTCCTCGACGAGCTGGTTCAGCACGTGCTCGACGACGAACTCACGGACGTCGGGGGCGAGCAGCGAGTCCAGGTCGATGTCCGAGGCGTGCTGCGAGGAGACGACCACGGTGTCGAGGCGGACGGCCTTGTCGCCGTCGTACTCGATGGTGACCTGGGTCTTGCCGTCGGGGCGCAGGTACGGGATGGTCCCGTTCTTGCGGACCTCGGAGAGGCGGCGCGCGAGGCGGTGCGCCAGGTGGATCGGGAGCGGCATCAGCTCGGGCGTCTCGTCGCACGCGTAGCCGAACATCAGGCCCTGGTCGCCGGCGCCCTGCTTGTCCAGCTCGTCGTCCTCGGCACCCGCCGCGGCGTCGACGCGCTTCTCGTACGCGGTGTCGACGCCCTGGGCGATGTCCGGGGACTGCGCGCCGATGGACACCGAGACGCCGCAGGAGGCGCCGTCGAAGCCCTTCTTCGAGGAGTCGTAGCCGATCTCAAGGATCTTGTCGCGCACGAGCTGGGCGATCGGGGCGTACGCCTTCGTGGTCACTTCACCGGCGACATGGACCTGGCCGGTGGTGATCAAGGTCTCCACGGCAACCCTGGAGGCCGGGTCCTCCCGCAGGAGCGCGTCAAGAATGGTGTCGCTGATCTGGTCAGCGATCTTGTCGGGGTGACCTTCGGTCACAGACTCCGAGGTGAACAGACGGCGGGACACATCGCTCCCTGAGGTTGCAGCGGCTGCTGGCTGATCATTGGCGGACCGGCCGGGGGCTGCGCCCCTCGACGTTCCTTGACCAGTTTATCGGTCGTATCGGGCCGCAGGTCCAGAGTGTCTCGCTCCCTGGAAGCGCCGCGGCCACAAGCACTGCATTATGCGATACCTGGATCGGGCATGGCCAGGGGTCGACTGTTGTGGTTTTGCACGGATTCCACTCATTCGGCGGGTGCGGAATCACACGTTCGTCACCATTGGCCACACCCGACCGGGCAGAAACGGGCGTAACAAGGAATTCATTAGTTTTCGGTTTCGTCCTCGGATTCGGCCCCGCCCGGCGTTGCCAGCCTCGGGACCACCAGGTCCCAGACGGTGTCGGCGAGCGCCTCCTTCGGCCCGTACGGCACCGGGGTCTCGCCGCCGTCCGCCGCGAGCACGACCGCTTCGTTCTCCTCGGCGCCGAACGTCTTGCGCTCCCCGACCTCGTTGACGACCAGGAGGTCGCAGCCCTTTCGCCGCAGCTTGTGCCGGCCGTTGGCCAGGACGTCGTCCGTCTCGGCGGCGAACCCGACGACCACCTGCGCCGGGTGGGCGCGCTCGGCCGAGATCTCGGCGAGGATGTCCGGATTTCGGATCAGCACCAGCGGGGCCGGCTCCTGGTCGTCCTTCTTCTTGATCTTGCCTTCGGCGTAGGTGGCGGGGCGGAAGTCGGCGACGGCCGCCGCCATCACCACGACGTCGGCGCTGGCCGCGGCCTTCAGTACGGCCTCCCTGAGCTGCACGGCCGTCCCGATGTGCACGACATCGACGCCCGCCGGGTCCGTCATGCCGGTGTTGGCCTCGATCAGGGTGACTCGCGCTCCGCGCGCGACCGCCGTACGCGCCAGGGCGTACCCCTGCTTGCCCGACGAGCGGTTGCCCAGGTAGCGGACGGGGTCGAGCGGCTCGCGTGTGCCGCCCGCGCTGACCACGACATGACGTCCCGCCAGGTCGGGGGCCCCGACCCCTCTGGCCAGGACGCGGCGGCAGACCTCGTAGATCTCGTCGGGGTCCGGCAGCCGGCCCTTGCCGGTGTCGACGCCCGTCAGCCGCCCGACGGCGGGCTCGATGACAAGGGCTCCCCGGCGGCGCAGCGTCGCCACGTTCTCCTGGGTGGCGGGGTGCTCCCACATCTCGGTGTGCATGGCCGGCGCGAAGACGACCGGACAGCGCGCCGTGAGCAGGGTGTTGGTGAGCAGGTCGTCGGCGAGTCCGTGCGCCGCCCTGGCGAGGAGGTCGGCGGTGGCGGGCGCGATCACCACGAGGTCGGCGGACTTCCCGATGCGTACGTGCGGCACCTCGTGGACGTCGGACCAGACCTCGGTGCTGACGGGGTGCCCGGAGAGCGCGGACCAGGTCGCCGCGCCCACGAAGTGCAGGGCCGAAGCGGTCGGCACGACCCGTACGTCATGGCCCGACTCGGTCAGCCGGCGCAGCAGCTCGCACGCCTTGTAGGCGGCGATCCCGCCGGCCACCCCCAGAACGACCTTCGGCTTGTCCACCGTGTCTCCCTCCACCGCGCCCACCGCGCTCCTGGCGGAACCTCTCCCCTGGAGCATCTCCCCTATGACACACCACAGGCCCGGCAGTCGCGCTGCCGGGCCTGTGGATAAAGAGCGATTTAACGTATGAACCTACTGGGCCGGGCCCTCGATGGCCTCGGACGTCAGCAGACCCGCGTTGATCTCGCGCAGGGCGATCGAGAGCGGCTTCTCGTGGACGTGGGTGTCCACCAGCGGACCGACGTACTCGAGCAGGCCCTCACCGAGCTGCGAGTAGTAGGCGTTGATCTGACGCGCGCGCTTGGCCGCGTAGATCACGAGGCTGTACTTCGAGTCGGTCGCCTCGAGGAGCTCGTCGATCGGCGGGTTGATGATGCCCTCGGGTGGGGTCATGGAAGAGGACACTCTCTAGCCTTCCGAAGATAATTCAGGAAAATCTGGGAACTGTCGAACGCCGGGGTCACGCACCGCGACCCGGGTCCGAGCTTTCGGGCCCGCGAGGCGGGCACCGAAAAAAGCACACAAAAATCAGGCAACTGCCATCAAGGCTAGCAGCTCGCGTGCGACGTCCTCGACGGAGGTGTTGACCAGGGTCGTGTCGAACTCCGATTCGGCCGCCAGCTCCACCGTCGCCGCCTGAAGTCTGC
This sequence comes from Streptomyces sp. 150FB, assembly GCF_000818195.1. Lineage (GTDB taxonomy): Bacteria > Actinomycetota > Actinomycetes > Streptomycetales > Streptomycetaceae > Streptomyces. The sequence goes on from NZ_JTHL01000001.1 coordinate 1,314,801, forward strand.
GCTCGATCACCTCGGGCGACTCGGTGCCCCGGCCCGTGAGTCGGCGCACGAGCTCGTCCCAGCTCGGCGGCGCCAGGAAGACGAGCCGTGAATCCGGCATCGACTCCCTGACCTGCCGGGCACCCTGGAGGTCGATCTCCAGCAGTACGGGCTCGCCCTTCTCCAGACGGTCGAGCACCGCACGGCGCGGTGTGCCGTACTTGTTGCCCGCGAACTCCGCCCACTCCAGCAGCTCACCGTTGGCGACCAGCTTGTCGAACTCCTCGTCACTGACGAAGAAGTACTGGACGCCGTGGCGCTCGCCGGGGCGTGGCCTTCTGGTGGTGGCCGACACCGAGAGCCATACCTCGGGGTGGACCTTGCGCATATGGGCGACGACCGTGCTCTTACCGACCCCGGAGGGGCCGGAGAGCACGGTCAGCCGCGGACGTACCTCTGCTGCCATGCAGCGATTATCCAGCTTCCCGGGAGTGCCCGGGAACGTCAGGCGGGGCTACCGCCGAACTCGCGCTCCAAGGAGGCGATCTGGTTGGAGCCAAGACCACGCACACGTCGGCTCTCGGAGATACCGAGACGCTCCATGATCTGCTTGGCGCGGACCTTGCCCACGCCGGGCAGCGACTCAAGGAGGGCGGAGACCTTCATCTTTCCGATGACGTCGTTCTCCTGTCCCTGCTTGATGACGTCATGGAGCGAAGCGCCGGAGTGCTTCAGTCGATTCTTGACCTCGGCCCGCTCCCGGCGAGCCGCGGCGGCCTTTTCGAGCGCGGCTGCGCGCTGTTCAGGGGTAAGGGGCGGAAGAGCCACGCCTACGTCACCTCGGATGTCGAACTGTCGGATACGGACCGGTGAGGAACCTAGTCGCCCCACACCAGGGGAGCAACGGCAACGCTCTGCACGTTCGCTCTCGACGGAGACTAGCGGGCAAGTCCGCCCGAGTCAGCGAGAACAGACGAAAAGTCCTGGTCAGCATCGATCGGACGGCATATTTGGGACAAATTACTCAGCTTTTGGCCTCGGAACGCCTTCATCGCGTTTCCCGAGCACCTCCGACGGCCGCCCGAACCTCGTCGGCGAAGAGCTCCGCGGCCTCCCGGAGCGCCCTGACGTCGGGACCGTGACGCAGCACGCCGCGGCTGACGCTCGGGACCACATTGCCGACGGCCGCCCCGAACACGCCGGGCAGATCCGCGGGGGTCGCGCCCTGCGCGCCGATGCCGGGCGCGAGGAGCGGGCCGTTGACGGCGAGATCGGCGCGCGCGTCGCCGAGCGTCGCCCCGACGACGGCCCCCACGGAGCCGAGCGAGGTGGCGCCGGTGTTCTCCGCCGCGATGTGGTCGAGCATCACCTGTGCGAGCGAACGTCCGTCGGCCGCGGTGGCGCGCTGGACCTCCGCGCCCTCCGGGTTGGAGGTCAGGGCGAGGACGAAGACGCCGGCGCCGGACACGGCCGCCGCGTCGAGGGCGGGCCTGAGCGAACCGAAGCCGAGGTACGGCGAGAGCGTGACCGCGTCCGAGAACAGCGGTGAGTCCTTGTCGAGGTACGTCGCCGCGTACGCGCCCATCGTGGAACCGATGTCGCCGCGCTTGGCGTCCATCAGCACGAGCGCACCGGCCGCCCGCGCCTCCTGGACGGCCTTCTCCAGGACGGCGACCCCGCGCGAGCCGAAGCGCTCGAAGAACGCCGACTGCGGCTTGAGTACGGCGACCCGCCCCGCCAGCGCCTCCACCGTCGTACGGGTGAAGCGCTCCAGGCCCGCCACGTCGTCCGTCAGGCCCCACGCCTGGAGCAGCGAGGCGTGCGGGTCGATGCCGACGCAGAGCGGGCCCCTGGTGTCCATGGCGTGCCGCAGCCGGACCCCGAAGGGCTCCGGTGGGACCGTGCGGCCCGTGGAACCGCTCCGGTCCGAGGTGGGGCCGGTGTGGCTGGCAGGGCTGGTAGGGCTGGTAGGGCTGCTGGAACTCATGCGCTCACCTTCCGGATGTCGGCGCCGATCGCTTCGGCGAGGGTCGCGTACGGACTCGTGCGCAGGCGCGCGGCGAGCCCCTTGTGCATGGCGCGCATCCAGAAGGGGCCCTCGTAGATGAAGGCGCTGTAGCCCTGCACCAGGGTCGCCCCGGCAAGGATGCGCTGCCAGGCGTCCTCCGCGTCCTCGACGCCGCCGACGCCGACCAGGGTGATCCGGTCGCCCACGCGCGCGTACAGGCGCCGCAGGACCTCCAGCGAGCGTGCCTTCAGAGGTGCGCCGGACAGCCCGCCGGTCTCACCGGTGAGCGCGGGGTCCGACCTCAGGCCGAGTCCGTCCCGCGCGATGGTCGTGTTGGTGGCGATGATGCCGTCCAGGCCGAGGTCCACCGCGAGATCGGCGACCGCGTCGACGTCGTCGTCGGCCAGGTCGGGCGCGATCTTCACCAGAAGGGGGACCCGGCGGTGCGTGACGGTCCGGTCAGCCGCCTCCCGTACGGCCGTCAGCAGCGGGCGCAGCCGGTCCGCGGCCTGGAGGTCGCGCAGGCCGGGGGTGTTGGGCGAGCTGACGTTGACGACGAGGTAGTCGGCGTGGCCGGCGAGGCGCTCGGCCGACAGGACGTAGTCCTCGATCGCCTCATCCTCCGGAGTGAGCTTCGTCTTACCGATGTTGACGCCGACGGTCGTACGGAAGACCGCGCGGCGCGCCCCGAGGCGCCGCGCGACGGCGGCCGAGCCGTCGTTGTTGAACCCCATCCGGTTGATCAGGGCGCGGTCGGCGACGAGCCGGAAGAGCCGCTTCGGCGGGTTGCCCGGCTGCGGCTGCGCGGTGACCGTACCGATCTCGATGTGGCCGAAGCCGAGCATCGCCATGCCGTCGATGGCGACGGCGTTCTTGTCGAAGCCGGCGGCGAGCCCGAAGGGGCCGTGCATCCGCAGCCCCAGCGCCTCGGTTCGCAGCTCGGGGAAGCGCGGCGCGAGGGCGGCGGCCGCGAACGTACGCAGGACGGGGACGCGGGCCACGAGCCGGATCCAGCGGAAGGCCAGGTGGTGGGCGCGCTCGGGATCCATGCGCCGGAAGACCAGATGGAAGAAGATGCTGTACATGCCGGTTTCTTTCCTCAAAAAGTCATGAACCTGGCGAATCTCGTAAAAGCCTCACGAAAAGCCTCATGAAAGAGGGGGACACCGGCTCCCGGTGCCCCCCTCTCCCGACCCGCTACTCCTCGCGCGACGCGATCAGGTGCCGCGCGTGTTCCTGGAGGGACCGCACGCCCACTCCGCCCTGGTTCAGCGCGTCGATGCCCTGGACCGCGGCGGCGAGCGCCTGGACCGTCGTGAGGCACGGGACGCCGCGCGCCACCGCCGCCGTACGGATCTCGTAGCCGTCAAGACGGCCGCCGGTGCCGTACGGCGTGTTGACGATGAGGTCGACGTCGCCGTCGTGGATGAGCTGGACGACGGTCCGCTCGCCGTTCGGCCCCACGCCCTCGAACTGTTTGCGTACGACGGTGGCGCTGATGCCGTTGCGCCGCAGCACCTCGGCCGTTCCCGAGGTGGCGAGCAGTTCGAACCCGTGGGCGACCAGCTCGCGCGCCGGGAAGATCATGGAGCGCTTGTCGCGGTTGGCGACGGAGATGAAGGCGCGCCCCTTGGTGGGCAGCGGACCGTAGGCGGCGGCCTGCGACTTGGCGTACGCCGTTCCGAACACCGAGTCGATGCCCATGACCTCGCCGGTCGAGCGCATCTCGGGGCCGAGGACGGTGTCCACCCCGCGTCCGTGTATGTCGCGGAAGCGCGACCACGGCAGTACGGCCTCCTTGACGGAGATCGGCGCGTCCATGGGGAGCGTGCCGCCGTCGCCGTTCCTCGGCAGCATGCCCTCGGCGCGCAGTTCGGCGACGGTGGCGCCGAGCGAGATACGGGCCGCCGCCTTGGCGAGCGGTACGGCGGTCGCCTTGGACGTGAACGGGACCGTACGGGACGCGCGCGGGTTGGCCTCCAGGACGTACAGGATGTCGCCCGCCAGCGCGAACTGGATGTTGATGAGCCCGCGTACGCCGACGCCCTTGGCGATCGCCTCCGTGGACGTGCGCAGCCGCTTGATGTCGTAGCCGCCCAGCGTGATGGGCGGCAGGGCGCACGCCGAGTCGCCGGAGTGGATACCGGCCTCCTCGATGTGCTCCATGACGCCGCCGAGGTACAGCTCGGCGCCGTCGTAGAGGGCGTCGACGTCGATCTCGATGGCGTCGTCGAGGAAACGATCCACCAGGACGGGCCTGGTCGGGCTGATCTCGGTGGATTCGGCGATGTACGAGGCGAGCCTGGTCTCGTCGTACACGATCTCCATGCCGCGCCCGCCAAGCACGTACGAGGGGCGTACGAGGACCGGGTAGCCGATCTCGTCGGCGATGGCCTTGGCCCCGTCGAAGGTGGTGGCCGTGCCGTGCTTGGGCGCGGGCAGGCCCGCTTCGGCGAGCACCTGGCCGAAGGCGCCCCGGTCCTCGGCGGCGTGGATCGCCTCGGGGGGTGTGCCGACGACCGGTACGCCGTTGTCCTTGAGCGCCTGCGCGAGGCCGAGCGGGGTCTGCCCGCCGAGCTGCACGATGACACCCGCGATCGGTCCGGCGAGGGACTCGGCGTGCACGATCTCCAGGACGTCCTCCAGGGTGAGCGGCTCGAAGTAGAGCCGGTCGGAGGTGTCGTAGTCCGTGGAGACGGTCTCGGGGTTGCAGTTGACCATCACGGTCTCGTAGCCCGCGTCGTGGAGTGCGAAGGAGGCGTGGACGCAGGAGTAGTCGAACTCGATGCCCTGGCCGATCCGGTTGGGGCCCGAGCCGAGGATGATCACGGCGGCCTTCTCGCGGGGCGCGACCTCGCTCTCCTCGTCGTAGGAGGAGTAGAAGTACGGTGTCTTCGCCGCGAACTCGGCGGCGCAGGTGTCGACCGTCTTGTAGACGGGCCGGACCCCGAGCGCGTGCCTGACCTCGCGTACGACGTCCTCGCGCAGGCCCCTGATCTCGCCGATCTGCTGATCGGAGAAGCCGTGCCGCTTTGCATCAGCGAGCAGTTCCGGCTCCAGGTGATCGGCGCCCGCCAGCTCGTCGGCGTGCTCCTTGATCAGGAAGAGCTGGTCCACGAACCACGGGTCGATCTTCGTAGCGTCGAAGACCTCCTCGGGGGTGGCGCCGGCCCTGATCGCCTGCATGACGGTGTTGATACGCCCGTCGGTGGGGACGCCCGCCGTCGTCAGCAGCTCGGACTTCGCGCCGGGCTCGCCGGTGAAGGTGAACTGACTGCCGGTCTTCTCCAGCGAGCGCAGGGCCTTCTGGAGCGCCTCGGTGAAGTTGCGGCCGATGGCCATGGCCTCGCCGACGGACTTCATCGTGGTGGTGAGGGTGGCGTCGGCTGCCGGGAACTTCTCGAAGGCGAAGCGCGGCACCTTGACGACGACGTAGTCGAGGGTCGGCTCGAAGGACGCCGGGGTCTTCTCGGTGATGTCGTTGGGGATCTCGTCCAGCGTGTAGCCGACGGCGAGCCTGGCCGCGATCTTCGCGATCGGGAAGCCGGTGGCCTTGGACGCGAGCGCGGAGGACCGGGAGACGCGCGGGTTCATCTCGATGACGATGATCCGGCCGTCCTCGGGGTCGACGGCGAACTGGATGTTGCAGCCGCCGGTGTCCACCCCGACCTCGCGGATGATCGCGATGCCGATGTCGCGCAGCCGCTGGTACTCGCGGTCGGTCAGCGTCATCGCGGGCGCGACGGTGATCGAGTCGCCGGTGTGGACGCCCATCGGGTCGAAGTTCTCGATGGAGCAGACGACCACGACGTTGTCGTTCCGGTCGCGCATCAGCTCCAGTTCGTACTCCTTCCAGCCGAGGATGGACTCCTCCAGGAGCACCTCGGTGGTCGGCGACAGGGTCAGGCCCTGTCCGGCGATACGGCGCAGCTCGTCCTCGTCGTGGGCGAAGCCGGACCCGGCGCCGCCCATGGTGAAGGAGGGCCGTACGACGACGGGGTAGCCGCCGAGCGTCTCGACGCCGCCGATCACGTCGTCCATCGAGTGGCAGATGACCGAGCGGGCGGACTCGCCGTAGCCGATCTTCTCCTTGACCGCCGCGACGACGCCCTTGAACAGCTCGCGGTCCTCGCCCTTGTTGATGGCCTCGACATTGGCACCGATCAGCTCGACGCCGTACTTCGTCAGGACGCCCTGCTCGTGCATGGAGATCGCGGTGTTGAGCGCGGTCTGCCCGCCGAGGGTGGGCAGCAGCGCGTCGGGGCGCTCCTTGGCGATGATCTTCTCGACGAACTCGGGGGTGATCGGCTCGACGTAGGTGGCGTCGGCGATCTCCGGGTCCGTCATGATCGTGGCGGGGTTGGAGTTGACCAGGATGACGCGCAGGCCCTCGGCCTTGAGCACGCGGCAGGCCTGGGTGCCGGAGTAGTCGAATTCAGCGGCCTGGCCGATGACGATCGGTCCTGAACCGATGACCAGGACGGATTGGATATCGGTGCGCTTAGGCACGCTGGTCCTCCATGAGGGAGACGAAGCGGTCGAAGAGGTACGCGGCGTCGTGCGGGCCCGCTGCCGCCTCGGGGTGGTACTGGACGCTGAAGGCCGGCCGGTCCAGCAGGCGCAGCCCCTCGACCACGTTGTCGTTGAGGCAGACATGGGACACCTCGGCGCGCCCGTAGGGCGTCTCGGTGACCTCGTCGAGCGGCGCGTCCACGGCGAAGCCGTGGTTGTGCGCGGTGATCTCGACCTTGCCGGTCGTACGGTCCTGTACGGGCTGGTTGATGCCGCGGTGGCCGTACTTGAGCTTGTACGTGCCGAAGCCGAGCGCGCGCCCGAGCAACTGATTGCCGAAGCAGATCCCGAAGAGCGGGGTGCCGCGCTCCAGTACGCCCTTGACGACGGTGAGGTCGGCGGTCGCGGGGTCACCGGGCCCGTTGGCGAGGAAGACGCCGTCGGGGCCGACCGCGTACACCTCGTCGAGGGTGGCGGTGGCGGGCAGGACGTGCACCTCTATGCCGCGTTCGGCCATGCGGTGCGGGGTCATGCCCTTGATGCCGAGGTCGATCGCTGCGACGGTGTGGCGCTTGGTGCCGATGGCGGGGACCACGTACGCCTCGGCGGTGGTGACCTCCGAGGACAGCTCGGCGCCGGCCATCCCGGGGGCCTGCCGTACGCGGGCGAGCAGCGCGGCCTCGTCGCTCAGCGCGTCCCCGGAGAAGACGCCGGCGCGCATCGCGCCGCGCTCGCGGAGGTGCCGGGTGAGCGCGCGGGTGTCGATCCCGCTGATGCCGACGACGCCCTGCGCGACGAGTTCGTCGTCGAGCGAGCGGCGCGAGCGCCAGTTGGACGGCGTGCGCGCCGGGTCGCGTACGACATAGCCGGAGACCCAGATCCGGCGCGACTCGGCGTCCTCGTCGTTGATGCCCGTGTTGCCGACGTGCGGGGCGGTCATCACGACGATCTGACGGTGGTACGACGGGTCGGTGAGGGTCTCCTGGTAGCCGGACATGCCGGTGGAGAACACCGCCTCGCCGAAGGTCTCCCCCACGGCCCCGTAGGCGCGGCCGCGGAAAGCACGGCCGTCCTCCAGGACGAGCATGGCGGGGGACGCCTTCTCACGGGCGGTTCCCCGGGGGGAGGTCGTCATGATGCGCCTTTCTGCGTGGTGGTGGTGGTCGCGGTGCCGATGGCGGCGGTGTTGACGGCGTGGTCGGACGTGCCGGCCGGACGGAGCGCGTTGACCGCCTCCACCCAGACTGCCTGTTCGGCGGAGCGGTCCGAGCGGAACCCGGAGTCGAGCAGCGTGTCGCCGTGCTGCCAGGTGATGATCAGCAGCCCGCCCTCGGCGAGGACCTTGCCTGCGATGCCCTTGTCGAGCCGCGCCTCGCGCAGGTGCTCCGCCGGGACGAAGAAGTCGTTCGCACCGGGGCGTACGACCTCCAGGCCCGCGTCGGTCAGAGTCAGCTCGACCCGGCTGCGGGCACCGAGACCGTGCGCCACGATCCTGTCGAGCCAGTGTCCCGCGGTCGTGGAGCCGTGGTAGCGGCCGGTCATGCTGAGCCGTACCGCTCCGCCGGTCTCGGGGACGGGGAGCAGGTCGGGCAGGCCGGACTGGATGCTGCCGCGCCACTTCCAGCCCTGGCGCATCAGCCAGTAGATGAGTGCGATGAAGATCAGCAGACCGACGACCCAGCCGATGCGGCCGGACCAGTCGGTGACCTGGGCAGACTTCTGCTCGGCGGCCAGGGGGAGGAAGAGCTTCACTTGTGTCACGCCAAAATCCCGTCGAAAACCGTCGCCTTGCCCCGCAGGAAGGTGTGGGTGACGCGTCCGGGCAGCTCACGCCCGGCGTACGGGCTGTTGCGGCTGCGCGAGGCGAAGCCCGCGGGGTCCACGACCCCACGGTAGGCCGGGTCGAGGAGTGTCAGGTTGGCGGGCTCACCGGCGGCGACGGGCCGGCCGTGGCCCTCCAGCCGGCCGATACGGGCCGGGCGGAACGACATCCGGTCGGCGACGCCCGCCCAGTCGAGCAGTCCGGTGTCGACCATCGTCTCCTGGACGACCGAGAGCGCGGTCTCCAGGCCCACCATGCCCATGGCGGCGGCGGCCCACTCGCAGTCCTTGTCCTCGTGCGGGTGCGGCGCGTGGTCCGTGGCGACGCAGTCGATCGTGCCGTCGGCGAGCGCCTCGCGCAGCGCCATGACGTCGGCGTCGGTGCGCAGCGGCGGGTTCACCTTGTAGACGGGGTTGTACGACCGTACGAGCTCGTCGGTGAGCAGCAGGTGGTGCGGGGTGACCTCGGCGGTGACGTTCCAGCCCTTCGACTTCGCCCAGCGGACGAGTTCGACGGAGCCGGCGGTCGAGAGGTGGCAGATGTGGACGCGTGAGCCGACGTGTGCGGCGAGCAGCACGTCGCGGGCGATGATCGACTCCTCGGCGACGGCGGGCCAGCCGCCGAGGCCCAGCTCGGAGGAGACGACGCCCTCGTTCATCTGGGCGCCCTCGGTGAGCCGGGGCTCCTGGGCGTGCTGGGCCACGACCCCGTCGAAGGCCTTCACGTACTCCAGCGCGCGGCGCATGATCACGGCGTCGTCGACGCACTTGCCGTCGTCGGAGAAGACGCGCACGCCGGCCGCCGAGTCGTACATGGCGCCCAGCTCGGCGAGCTGTTTGCCCTCCAGGCCGACGGTGACGGCACCGACGGGCTGCACGTCGCAGTAGCCGGACTCCCTGCCGAGCCGCCAGACCTGCTCCACGACGCCCGCGGTGTCGGCGACGGGGAAAGTGTTGGCCATGGCGTGGACGGCCGTGAAACCGCCGACAGCGGCCGCCCTGGTGCCCGTGAGGACCGTCTCCGAGTCCTCGCGGCCCGGCTCGCGCAGATGCGTGTGCAGGTCGACCAGGCCCGGCAGCAGGACCTTCCCGCCGGCCTCCACGACGGTGGTGTCCGCGGCGTCGGTGTTGTCGACGGACGCCCCGACCTCGGCGATGGTCCCGTCGTGGATCAGGATGTCCCGTACCTCGCCGCCGAGCACCCTCGCGCCGCGAATAAGGATCTTGCTCATGGTTACTTGTTCTCCTCGGTACGCGCGTGGGTGACGGCGGGCTCGTTGCCGCCGAGCAGCAGGTAGAGCACGGCCATCCGGATCGAGACCCCGTTGGCGACCTGTTCGACGGCCGTGCAGCGGTCGGAGTCGGCGACCTCGGCGGTGATCTCCATGCCTCTGTTCATCGGGCCCGGGTGCATCACGACGGACGTCGGGGGCATCCGGGCCATCCGGTCGCCGTTCAGCCCGTAGCGGCGCGCGTACTCGCGCTCGGTCGGGAAGAAGGCGGCGTTCATCCGCTCGCGCTGCACCCGCAGCATCATGACGGCGTCGGAGTCGGGCAGCACCCGGTCGAGGTCGTACGACACCTCGCACGGCCAGTGCTCGGCGCCGATCGGCACCAGGGTGGGCGGGGCGACCAGCGTGACCTGGGCGCCGAGCGTGTGCAGCAGCAGGACGTTGGAGCGGGCGACCCTGCTGTGCAGGACGTCGCCGACGATCGTGACCCGCCGCCCTTGGAGATCCTGACCGAGGCCGGTGTCGGCGCCGACGAGCCTGCGGCGCAGCGTGAAGGCGTCCAGTAGCGCCTGGGTGGGGTGCTCGTGGGTGCCGTCCCCTGCGTTGACGACGGCGCCGTCGATCCAGCCCGAGGTGGCGAGGCGGTACGGCGCGCCGGACGCGGGGTGCCGGATGACCACGGCGTCGGCGCCCATCGCCTCCAGCGTCAGCGCGGTGTCCTTGAGCGATTCGCCCTTGGAGACGGACGAGCCCTTGGCCGAGAAGTTGATGACGTCGGCCGACAGGCGCTTGGCCGCGGCCTCGAAGGAGATCCGGGTCCGCGTCGAGTCCTCGAAGAACAGGTTGACGACGGTCCGGCCGCGCAGGGTCGGCAGTTTCTTGATGGGCCGGTCGGCGACCCGCGCCATCTCCTCCGCCGTGTCGAGGATCAGGACGGCGTCGTCGCGGCTGAGGTCGGCGGCGGAGATGAGGTGGCCGGGTGTGCGGGGGCTTGCCCCGGGGAGGCGCAGCATCGTGTTGTGCTCCGGTGTGTGGTGTGCAGGCGTGCGGGCGCGCTCGATGCCGCCGGTGCGTGGCGTACGTACAGCGGCCGTGAAGGGCCCGTGGAGGGGCGTACGGAGCGGCGCTACTGCTCGCCGGCCGCGGGCGACTGCTTGACGCCGAGCAGCACGGTGTCGCGGCCGTCCTCCTCGGTGAGCTGGACCTTGACGGTCTCGCGCAGCGACGTGGGGAGGTTCTTGCCCACGTAGTCGGCGCGGATCGGCAGTTCGCGGTGGCCCCGGTCGACGAGTACGGCGAGCTGGACCGCTCTGGGACGGCCGATGTCGCCGAGCGCGTCGAGGGCGGCGCGGATGGTCCGTCCGGAGAAGAGCACGTCGTCGACGAGGACCACGAGCCGTCCGTCGACGCCGTCCGCGGGGATGTCGGTGCGCGCCAGCGTGCGGGCGGGCCGCAGGCGCAGGTCGTCGCGGTACATCGTGATGTCGAGGGAGCCGACCGGGATGGCCGTGCCGGTGATCTCGGCGAGTTTGTCGGCGAGCCTGCGGGCGAGGAAGACACCGCGGGTCGGAATGCCGAGGAGCACCACGTCGTCGGCGCCCTTGGCGCGTTCGACGATCTCGTGGGCGATGCGGGTCAGGACGCGGGCGATGTCGGGGGCCTCGAGAACGGGCCGCGCGGTGCCGGTGGTGTCGTCCGTGGGGATGGGGCTGTCGGTGTCCATAAGAAACGGACCTCCTTCTCCGCCTCACAGGACGGATCTTAAAGGACGTCTAAATTGCGCCACCCACATTACCAGGACGCCGTCCGGAGGCCGCCGGGCACCCCCGCGGAACCCTTGCGGGACGGGGCCTGAGAGCCCCCGGCTTGACGCATCCAAGTAACTCTGCGTAACCTCACAGTGAGTTACCAGACTTCGTCCGGGGAGCTATATGTCCAGCGAATACGCAAAGCAGCTCGGGGGCAAACTCCGCGCCATCCGCACCCAGCAGGGCCTCTCGCTCCATGGCGTGGAGGAAAAGTCTCAGGGCCGCTGGAAGGCCGTCGTGGTCGGTTCGTACGAACGCGGCGACCGTGCCGTGACCGTGCAGCGCCTCGCCGAGCTGGCTGATTTCTACGGTGTCCCGGTGCAGGAACTCCTTCCCGGTACGACGCCCGGCGGCGCCGCCGAACCGCCGCCGAAGCTCGTGCTGGACCTGGAGCGCCTCGCCCATGTCCCGCAGGAGAAGGCCGGTCCGTTGCAGCGCTACGCGGCCACCATCCAGAGCCAGCGCGGCGACTACAACGGCAAGGTGCTGTCGATCCGCCAGGACGACCTGCGCACGCTGGCCGTGATCTACGACCAGTCGCCTTCGGTCCTGACCGAGCAGCTCATCAGTTGGGGTGTGCTGGACGCCGACGCGCGCCGCGCGGTCCACGAGGAGGGCTGACCGCCCTCAGCCGCCGCAGAGCTCCGTGCGGCGTCGTCGCAGAAACGTCACCTCCTGGCGACGGAACGGCCTGAGGCGGCACGGAGCACCGACGGGAACGGCACAGCAGACGCCTCGGCCCGGGCGGGAACGCGTGATGCGTCCCGTCCGGGCCGAGGCGTCTGCGTGCGGGCCGGGCGACCGGGCGGTGGATCAGGCCTCGGCCTCGCGGCGCAGACTCGCCTTGAGGTCCTTGAAGCGGCCGAGCAGGCCGTTCACGAAGGACGGTGAGTCGTCGGTGGAGAACTCTTTGGCGAGCTGTACCGCCTCGTCGATCACCACGGCGTCCGGTGTCCCGTCCACCCAGACGAGCTCGTACGCGCCGAGCCGCACGATGTTCCGGTCGACGACCGGCATCCGGTCCAGCGTCCAGCCCACCGCGTAGGTGGCGATGAGGTCGTCGATGCGGTCCGCGTACACCGCGTACCCCTCGATCAGCTCCATCGTGTACTCGCCGACCGGCGGCTGGCGGTCGTCGGTCCGGGCGTGCCGTATCCAGTCCGCGAGGACCGTCTGCACGGACGCCCCGCGCTGGTCGGCCTCGAAGAGGATCTGGAAGGCTCGCTTACGGGCCTTGTTGCGGGCAGCCACGGTTAGCTGTTCACCCGGCCGAGGTAATCACCGGAGCGGGTGTCGACCTTGATCTTCTCGCCCGTGGAGATGAAGAGCGGGACACCGATCTCGTAACCGGTCTCCAGCGTCGCCGGCTTGGTGCCGCCGGTGGAGCGGTCGCCCTGGACGCCCGGGTCCGTGTGCTGGATGACCAGCTCGACGGCGGCCGGCAGCTCCACGTAGAGCACCTCGCCCTCGTGCTGGGCGACGCTGGCCGTGAAGCCCTCGATGAGGTAGTTCGCGGCGTCGCCGACCGCCTTGCGGTCGACCATGAGCTGGTCGTACGTCTGCATGTCCATGAAGACGTAGTACTCGCCGTCCATGTACGAGAACTGCATGTCACGGCGGTCAACGGTGGCCGTTTCGACCTTCACACCGGCGTTGAAGGTCTTGTCGACGACCTTGCCTGAGAGCACGTTCTTCAGCTTGGTACGCACGAAGGCCGGGCCCTTGCCGGGCTTGACGTGCTGGAACTCGACGACGGACCAGAGCTGGCCCCCGTCGAGCTTGAGCACCAGGCCGTTCTTGAGGTCGTTCGTGGAAGCCACGGTTGCGGAATCTCCTGGACTGAAAGCTGGCGGACGACCCAGGAGTGCGCGCCGCTAGAGCGCGAGCAGCTCCTTGGTCGTGATGGTGAGTAGCTCGGGTCCGCCGTCCGCCTCGGGGCGGACGACGAGCGTGTCATCGATCCGGACACCGCCCCGGCCCGGAAGGTGGACCCCCGGTCCGACGGTGACCGGCACACAAGCGTCCAGTTTACCCATGGCCGCGGGCGTCAACTGCGGGTCCTCGTCGATTTCGAGTCCGACACCGTGCCCGATGCGGGACGGGAGCCCCTCGGCGTGCCCCGCGGCGACCAGCGGCTGACGGGCCGCACGGTCCACGTCGCGGTAGACGATGCTCGGCACAAGAGCCTCCCGACCTGCCCGTTGTGCCGCGAAGACCAGGTCGTAGAGGTCCACCTGCCAGTCGGCGGGACTGGTTCCGATCACGAAGGTACGGCCGATCAGACACCGGTAGCCGCGGTAGTCGGCACCGAGGCTGACGGAGAGGAAATCGCCTTCCTCGACCCGGCGGTCGGAGGGCCGGTGTCCGGTACGGCCCGAGTTGGGACCGGTGGCGACGGAGGTCGCGAACGCCGGTCCTTCCGCGCCGTGGTCGACGAGCCGCCGCTCCAGCTCCAGCGCCAGGTGCCGTTCCGTGCGGCCGACGAGGATCGACTCCAGCAGTTCGCCGAGCGCCTGGTCGGCGATCTCGGCGGCGATCCGCAGGCAGGCGATCTCCTCCTCGTCCTTGACGACGCGCTGCTGCTCGACGGCGCCCCCGAGGTCGGCGAGGTGCAGCCGGGGCACCACGGAGCCGATCGCGCGGTGCCGGGCGACGGTGAGGTGGTGCTCCTCGACGGCGAGCGACCCGCCGCCGTGGGACCGGGCGGGAGCGGAGGCCAGCACACCCGCGGCGGCGACCGCCGGGTCCCCGGCCGAGGTGGGCAGCACGGTGAGCCGCAGGTGTTCGTCGGGGCGCCGCTCCGGCTGGTCGCCGGGGGGCATACGCGGGCACACGAGCGTGTCCTCGTCAGGGCCGAGCAGCAGTACGGCGCCCTCAGGCGCCCCGCCGGTCAGGTAGCGGACGTTGGCCGGCCGGGAGACGAGCGCGGCCGTGCTGCCCGCGGCGGCGCATCGCTCGCGCAGCCGCGCTCGGCGTACCGCATACACCTCAGACATGCCCCGAGCGTATGAGCGGGGGCGCTGACCGGCCGGTTCAGCGCGTCCGACCGTGTCCGGCGATCCCCGCCGGTCAGGCGATCGCCACGGTCACCAGGTCGGCGGGCTGGCTATGGAGCGGGCGAGTACGTCGTCGAGCACCCGGGCCGTGGTCTCCACGTCGTACTTCGAGTTGTCGATGATCGGCAGCCCCGAGCCGTACCAGCCGGCCATCCTGCCGTGGATCCCGGCCACCTCCTCGTCGGAGAGGCGGCGGTTGCCGCTGCGCTCGGCATTGCGCTCCAGGACGACCTCCAGGCCCGGCAGGAGGACCACGGGGAGCAGTCCTGGGCCCACGTGCCGCTTCCAGCCGCCGAGGCCCACCACGGGCCGGTCGGGGAAGACCGCGTCGTCGAGGATGCAGGAGATGCCGTTGGCCAGGAAGTTGCGCGCCGCGAAGCCGCAGGTGCGGCGGGCCAGCCGGTACTGCGCCTCCGAGTGGTCGTTCCAGCCGCTCTGCGGGTCGGCGAAGCCGGAGCAGACCCATTCGCGTACGTCGTCGAGGCTGATGTGCGCGGTGGGCACCCGGCGGCTCTGGGCCCAGTGCCTGGCCACGGTCGTCTTCCCGGCGCCCGCGGGGCCGATCAGCAGTACGGCGAGCGTCGCCGCGCCCGTGCCGCTGTCGGCGGGCGGCGCCGCGGGCATGGCCACCAGCCCGCCGG
>NZ_JTHL01000001.1:1330651-1334173 GCF_000818195.1 Streptomyces sp. 150FB
GCGGCTGCCCGTGAGGGTGTCCCTGGGGAGGCGGCAGCGGAGCCCCCACTGCGTGCTGCATTCCGGTGCCACTCCGTCTCGTGCGACTGACGCTGGTGCGCGCCCCCCGCGGGGTCGCCTGCTGCCGAACGGTACCGTCCCCGGCCGCCCTCGTGGGAACGGCCGGGCAGGTCCGCCTGCCTGTCAGCCCGTCAGTTCCTCCGCGAGGGCCCGCAGCGCGAGGCGGTACGAGCCGATTCCGAAGCCCGCGACCGTACCGCTGGCGACACCGGCGACCACCGATGTGTGCCTGAATTCCTCGCGTGCGTACGGGTTCGAGATGTGCACCTCGATGAGCGGCGCGGTGCGCTGAGCTGCCGCGTCGCGCATCGCGTACGAGTAGTGCGTGAAGGCGCCCGGGTTGAGAACGACCGGAATCGATCCGTCGGCGGCCTCGTGGAGCCAGCGGATCAGCTCGCCCTCGTCGTTCGTCTCGCGTACGTCGACGTCGAAGTCCAGCTCCTTGCCGAGGGTCCGGCAGGCCTCGACCAGTCCGGCGTACGAGGTGGCGCCGTAGACGTCCGGCTCCCGCGAGCCGAGCCGGCCGAGGTTCGGCCCGTTGACGACGAGGACCCGGCGGGTCATGCCGACACCTCCCCGTAGGCGGCGAGCAGCACGGCGGGGTCGGGGCCTTCGAGCACGGTCGGCTTGGCCAGGCCGTCGAGGACGATGAAGCGCAGCACGTCGCCGCGCGACTTCTTGTCGAGCTTCATGTTCTCCACGAGCTTGGGCCACTGGTCGCCCCGGTACGTCAGGGGCAGGCCGACGGACGCGAGCACCGCGCGGTGCCGGTCGGCCGTCGCGTCGTCGAGCCGGCCGGCGAGGCGGCCGAGTTCGGCGGCGAAGGCCATGCCGACGGAGACGGCGGCGCCGTGGCGCCACTTGTAGCGCTCGTTCTTCTCGATCGCGTGCGCCAGGGTGTGGCCGTAGTTGAGGATCTCGCGGAGTCCGGACTCCTTGAGGTCGCTGGAGACGACCTCGGCCTTCACCCGGATCGAGCGCTCGATCAGCTCGGCGGTGTGCGGTCCGGCCGGCGTACGGGCGCCCTCGGGGTCGGCCTCGACCAGGTCGAGGATCACCGGATCGGCGATGAAGCCCGCCTTGATGATCTCGGCCATGCCGC
This sequence comes from Streptomyces sp. 150FB, assembly GCF_000818195.1. Taxonomy (GTDB): domain Bacteria; phylum Actinomycetota; class Actinomycetes; order Streptomycetales; family Streptomycetaceae; genus Streptomyces. Next base: position 1,331,814 of record NZ_JTHL01000001.1, read on the forward strand.
TGACGTAGTCGTTGACGCCGAGCGAGTCCAGCGCCGCGAGGTCGCAGAGCACCCCGGCCGGCGGGTGGAAGGCGCCGACCAGGTTCTTGCCCTCGGCGGTGTTGATGCCGGTCTTGCCGCCGACGGCCGCGTCGACCATGCCGAGCACGGTCGTCGGTACGGCGATCCAGCGCACCCCGCGCAGCCAGGTGGCGGCGACGAACCCGGCCAGGTCGGTGGTGGAGCCGCCGCCCACACCGATGATCACATCGGTACGGGTGAAGCCGGTCTGACCGAGCGCCTTCCAGCAGTACGCGGCGACCTCGGCGGTCTTGGCCTCCTCGGCGTTCGGCACCTGGATCGCCACGGCCTCGTACCCGCCGTCGGCGAGGTCCTGGCGCAGCGCCTCGCCCGTCTCGGCGAGCGCCTCGGGGTGCAGTACGGCGACCCGCTGGGCGCGGCCGATGAGGCCAGGAAGCTCGCCGAGGAGCTGCCTGCCCACCAGCACCTCGTACGGCTCGGAGCCCGCGGTGCCGCCGACCTGGATGCGGGTGACTGTCTGGTCGGTCGTCATACATCCTTCAATTCGAGTGAGTCGAGGACGGCCTGTGCGACCTCTTCCGGGGTGCGGTCGTCCGTCGCGACCACCGCACGGGCCACGTCGGTGTAGAGCTGACGGCGGGCCTCCATCAGCAGTTTCCACTGCTGGCGCGGGTTGACGGCCAGCAGCGGGCGCGCCGTGTTGAGCCCGACCCGCTTGATCGCCTCGCCGGCCTCCATCGTCAGATAGACGACGGGCAGCCCGGCGAGCCGCTCCCGGGTGGTCGCGTCGAGGACGGCGCCGCCGCCGAGTGCGAGCACGCCCGGGTGCTCGGCGAGTGCGACCCGTACCGCTTCCCGCTCCAGCTCGCGGAAGTACGGCTCGCCCGCGTCGACGAAGATGTCGGAGACCGACCGTCCCTCGGCCGCGACGATGTCGGCGTCCGTGTCGCGGTAGCGCGTTCCGAGACGTTCGGCGAGCAGCTCGCCGACGGTGGATTTCCCGACGCCCATCGGGCCCACCAGCACCACAGCGGGGCCGCTCTCCGGGCCGCTCATCGGATCGCCAGGTTCTCGAGGTACGAGCGGACGTTGCGCCGCGTCTCCGGCACGCTGTCGCCGCCGAACTTCTCGGCCACCGCGTCGGCCAGCGTCAGCGCGACCATCGCCTCGGCGACGATGCCCGCCGCGGGTACGGCACACACGTCGGAGCGCTGGTGGTGCGCCTTCGTGGCCTCACCGGTGACGACGTCGACGGTGGCGAGCGCGCGGGGCACGGTCGCGATGGGCTTCATCGCCGCCCGTACGCGCAGCAGCTCGCCGGTGGTCAGGCCGCCCTCGGTGCCGCCGGAGTGGCCCGTCGTACGCCTGATGCCGTCGTCGGTCATCACGATCTCGTCGTGCGCCTGCGACCCGGGCACCCGGGCGAGGCCGAAGCCGTCGCCGATCTCGACGCCCTTGATGGCCTGGATGCCCATCAGGGCCGCTGCGAGGCGGGCGTCGAGCCTGCGGTCCCAGTGGACGTGCGAGCCGAGCCCGACGGGCACGCCGTACGCCAGCACCTCGACGACTCCGCCGAGGGTGTCGCCGTCCTTGTGGGCCTGGTCGATCTCGGCGACCATCGCCTCGCTGGCCTCGGCGTCGAGGCAGCGCACCGGGTCGGCGTCCAGCTTCGCCACGTCGGCGGGCGTGGGGAGCACGCCGTACGGCGCCTTCGCGCCCGCCAGTTCGACCACGTGCGAGACGACCTCGATGCCGGCGGTCTCCTTCAGGTACGAGCGGGCGACGGCGCCGAGGGCGACACGGGCCGCCGTCTCGCGGGCGCTCGCGCGCTCCAGGACGGGGCGCGCCTCGTCGAAGCCGTACTTCTGCATCCCCGCGAGGTCGGCGTGGCCGGGCCTCGGGCGGGTCAGCGGGGCGTTGCGGGCGAGTTCGGCGAGGACGTCGGGGTCGACCGGATCGGCCGACATGACCTGTTCCCACTTGGGCCACTCGGTGTTGCCGACCATGATCGCGACGGGCGATCCCATGGTCAGGCCGTGCCGTACGCCGCCGAGGAAGGTCACCTCGTCGCGCTCGAACTTCATCCGCGCGCCGCGTCCGTAGCCGAGGCGCCGCCGGGCCAGGTGGTCGGCCACGATGTCCGTGGTGATCGGCACGCCGGCGGGAAGACCCTCCAGCGTCGCGACGAGTGCGGGGCCGTGCGACTCCCCCGCGGTCAGCCAGCGCAACCTGCTCAACGGTGCTCCTCATCCTCGCGCCCGGACTGCGAACTGCTGCGGCGCGGCCGGGTGCGCGGCCCTGGCCCGCCTCCTTCGATCCTCCCACGAGCGGCCGCGGCG
>NZ_JTHL01000001.1:1334198-1337477 GCF_000818195.1 Streptomyces sp. 150FB
CCACGAGTGCCTTCTCGCCCGCCTCGCGCATCACGCCGAGCGGTGCCCGCGCCACGCCCGTCATCAGTTCGACCTGGAGGACGGCCTGATGCACGAGGAGGTCGAGGCCGCCGACGACCTTCCCGCCGCGCGCGGACCAGGCGGCGGCGAGCGCCGTGGGCCAGGGGTCGTACAGCACGTCGAAGAGGGTGCCCGGGCGCTCGGGGACGCTCCGCGCAAGCTCGTCGGTGGCGCCCGCGGGCGTGGTCGCGATCACCAGCGGCGCGGCGAAGGCCTCCGCAGCCCGCGACCAGTCGGCCGTGCGGACGTCGACGCCGAGGCGCTCGCCCCAGCCGCGCATCTCGGCGGCGCGGGCATCCCCGCGTACGTACGCGGTGACCGTGCCCGCGCCGATACGGGAAAGCGCGGCGAGCGCGGAGGACGCGGTGGCGCCGGCGCCGAGGATCGCCGCCGACTCCACGGTCACTACGCCGCGTTCGCCGAGGGCGGCCGCGATGCCGGGGATGTCGGTGTTGTCGCCCGTGCGCCGCCCGTCGGCGCCGAACAGCACGGTGTTCACCGCCCCCACGGCCGCCGCCGTCGCGCTGACCGTGTCGAGCAGCGGGATGACGGCCCGCTTGAGCGGCATCGTCAGCGAGAGGCCCGCCCACTCGCCGCCGAGGCCGTCGAGGAAGCCGGGCAGCGCGGCCTCGTCGACCTCGAAGCGGTCGTACGTCCACCCCTTCAGGCCGAGGTCGTCGTACGCGGCGCGGTGCAGCACCGGGGAGAGGGAGTGGGCGACCGGCGAACCGAGTACGGCGGCCCTCTCCCGGACGGGACCCGGCGCCGACGACGCGGGTGACATGGCATTCACCTTGTGCAGTACCTCTGTGCTCGTTACCGCCGGACGGTCAATTTCCGACGCTGTCGTTGAACTTCTGCTTGAGCCTCTCGAAATCGGCAGAATTCTTGGCGAATTCGGTCTCGTTCATTCCGTCGGTCGCCACGAAATACATCCACCCGTCACTGGTCGGATCCAGTGTCGCCTTCAGCGCGTCGTCACCGGGATTGCTGATCGGCCCCGGTGGGAGACCCTTGTGCGTGTAGGTGTTGTACAGGTCCATGTTCGTGGTGATCTCGGACTCCGAGATCTTGATATTACTCTGACCCTTGAGGTAATTGAAGGTCGAGTCGAACTGGAGCTTTTGGTTCGTCTCGGTGTTCGTCGGCTTGAGGCGGTTGTAGACGACCTCGGCCATCTTGCGGAAGTCATCACTCGTCTTGCCTTCGGCCTGCACCAGGCTGGCGACGGTGATGACCTGCCAGGGCCCGTCCAGGTGGAATTCCTTCGCCTGCGCGTCGAGGTCGAGGTTCTCGTACTTCTTGCTGGAGAACGCCACCATCTCCTTCAGCACATCCGCCGGCTTCTGCCCCTTGGCCACCGGATAGCTGGAGGGATAGAGGAATCCTTCGAGCGGATCCTTCACATGCGCGTGATTCAGCGCCCAGTCGGGCAGGCCGAGGGTCTTGTAATCCTTGTGAGCCACATCGCTCGTCGTGCCGGAAGGCACACCGAGCCGCTTGTCGATCAGGTCGTAGACCTTGGCGTTGCGCCAGCCCTCGCCGATGATCAGGTTGTTGCGGCTCTTCGGGTCGAGCATCAGATCGACCGCGCTGGCGGCGGGCATCGCCTTCCGCATCACATAGACGCCGGCCTGGATCGCGTTGCCCTTGGGATTCTTCTTCTGCGCCTCGACGAAGGCGCCCTGGCTCTTCACCACGCCGTTCTTCACCAGCAGACCGGCGATGTCCAGGCCGGAGGCGCCGTCGGGGACGACCACCTGTACGGAGCCGGTGCCCGCACCGGAGAAGTCCGGTGGCGGGCCGAATCTGTCCTGGTAGAAGTTGTAGCCGACATAGCCGATACCGCCGACAGCGCCCACGAACACCACGGCCAGCACCAGACAGGCGCGTCCGCTGCGGCCCTTCTTGGGCTTGGAGCCGCGGCGTTCGCCGGAGCCACGCCGGCTGTCGTCCGGGTCGTCGTACTCGTCGTCCTCGTCGTCGTCACGGCCCCGGAGACCCGCGCCCGGGCCGTCCTCACCGGTGAAGAAGGGGTGCTTCTCCTCCTCGGGCTCGGCCTCCCAGTCGTTCTCGGGCCCGGCCACGCGGGGGCCGGGCACGGAGTGCGGGTCGGACGGGTGCTGCTCCGGTGGGGGCTGATGCTGCGGTTGCTGCTGGGGGTGCTGCTGTTGCTGGGGTTGTTGCTGCTGCTGGTAGCCCTCGGGACTGCCGTAATAGCCGGCGTTCGGGTCGTAGCCGCCCTGCTGACCGCCGTAGGGGTCCGGCCCGCCGTACGGCATCGCCGCCTGCTGGCCCGTGTCCCAACCGCCCCCGTGCTGCGAGTCGTTGTACCCCGGGTCGTGGTACTGGGGCTGACCGCCGTACTGCTGCGGGTCGTTGTAGCCCGGCCCGCCGCCGTACTGCTGGGGGTCCTGGTACTGCTGGGGCTGCCCGTACTGCTGCTGCGGCGGATACGGCTGCTGCGGCTGCCCGTTGTGCTGGAGTCCGCCCTGCTGCCCGGGGATGCCCTGCTGAGGCTGCCCGTACTGCTGAGGCTCGGGCTGCTGCGGCTGGGGCTGCTGCTGGGGGGCGTACTGCTGCTGGTACGGGCCCTGTTCCCCCCCGTACTGCCCCTGTCCCTGCTGGTGCGGCTGCTGATGCTGCTGCGGGTACTGCTGCTGACCGTCGTAGGGTGCCTGGCCGTCCACTGCCTGCTGCGCCCCCCACCCCTGGTCCCCGTACAGAGGGTCCTCGGGGTGCCACGGTTCAGAGCCGGGGCCCCGGCCATAGTCAGTCATCGATCCCCTAGAGCCGCGAGGCGGCGGCCGTGGCACCAGCGGTACGGCGTCCGTTTCGCCTCTTTGTTGTGCGGCGGCTGTTCGAACACCGCCGCATCGCGCGGAACGTTACCGTATCGCGATCAGATGACCACTTCGACGCCTTCGCCCGGAGCTTGACCTGAAGTACGTTCCGTCTCCAGCGCATTCTGCAGGATGACGACGGCCGCCACCTGGTCGATGACAGACCTGCCCTTTTTGGACTTCACGCCCGAGGCCCGCAGACCGTGGGTGGCCGTGACCGTGGTCATCCGCTCGTCCACCAGTCGTACGGACAGCGGCGCGACCCCCCGCGCCACCTCCAGCGCGAACGCCCGCACCTTCTCGGCGGCCGGGCCCTCGCGCCCGTTGAGGGAGCGGGGAAGCCCGATGACGATCTCGATCGGCTCGTACTCCTCGA
>NZ_JTHL01000001.1:1337629-1352223 GCF_000818195.1 Streptomyces sp. 150FB
CCGCCGGTGGGCGGCCGGGACATCACGTCCCGGCACGGTCTCCACCGGGGTGGCGAGGATCCCGTCGGGGTCGCACGAGGCGACCCCGATCCGGGCGTCCCCGACGTCGATCGCCAGCCGGCGTCCGCGTCGCACGGCCGGTCAGGCCGTTTCGGCGACGAGGCGCTCGACAGCCGCCACGGCGTCACCGATGGCGGCGGCGTTCTGGCCGCCTCCCTGGGCGACGTCCGGCTTGCCGCCACCGCCGCCGCCGAGGGTCTTGGCGGCCGTACGGACCAGGTCACCGGCCTTGAGCCCGCGCTCACGAGCGGCCTCGTTGGTGGCGATCACGGTCAGCGGGCGACCGCCCAACGTGGTGAACAGCGCGACCACGGCGGGCCGGTCGCCGGGGATCCGGCCGCGTACGTCGAGGACCAGCCTGCGCAGGTCGTCGGCGGAGGTGCCGTCGGGGACCTGGCCGGTCACCAGGGCCGTACCGCGTACGTCCTTGGCGGTGTCGGCGAGTCCGGCGGCGGCGGCGAGTACCTTCTCGGCGCGGAACTTCTCGATCTCCTTCTCGGCGTCCCGCAGCTTGCCGAGCATCCCGGAGATCTTCTCCGGCAGCTCGTCGGAGCGGCCCTTGACCAGCTCCTGGAGCTGGGCGACGACCGTGTGCTCCCTGGCGAGGAAGTTGTAGGCGTCCACACCGACCAGAGCCTCGATGCGGCGCACACCGGAGCCGATGGACGACTCGCCGAGCAGCTTCACCAGGCCGAGCTGGGCGGTGTTCTTGACGTGCGTACCGCCGCACAGCTCCTTGGAGAAGTCGCCGATGGTCACGACACGTACGCGCTCGCCGTACTTCTCGCCGAACTCGGCGATGGCCCCCTGCTTCTTGGCCTCGTCGATCGACATGACCTCGGCCTGGACGTCGAGTTCGCGGGAGAGCACTTCGTTGATCTTCTGCTCGACATCGGTGAGCACCGTGCCGGGTACGGCGGCGGGCGAACCGAAGTCGAAGCGGAACCGGCCCGGTGAGTTCTCGGAACCGGCCTGGGCGGCCGTCGGGCCGAGAGCATCGCGCAGCGCCTGGTGCGTGAGGTGCGTGGCGCTGTGGGCGCGGGCGATGGCGCGGCGGCGGCGGAGGTCGATCGTGGCGAAAGCGGAAGCTCCGATCGTGACCTCGCCGACCTGCACGGTGCCCTTGTGCACGGAGATGCCGGGGACCGGCTGCTGTACGTCCCTGACCTCGACGACGGCGCCGGAGTCGAGCCTGATCCGGCCCTGGTCGGCGAGCTGGCCGCCGCCCTCGGCGTAGAACGGCGTGCGGTCGAGGATGAGTTCGATCTCGTCGCCCTCAAGGGCGGCCGGCGAGGGCACACCGTCGACGAGCAGGCCGACGACGCTCGACTCGTTCTCCGTGGCGGTGTAGCCGGTGAACTCGGTGGAACCGGAGGCGTCGGCGACGGCGCGGTAGGCGGAGAGGTCGGCGTGGCCGGACTTCTTGGCCCTGGCGTCGGCCTTGGCCCGCTCCCGCTGCTCCTTCATCAGACGGCGGAAGCCGTCCTCGTCCACGGAGAGGCCCTGTTCGGAGGCCATCTCCAGGGTGAGGTCGATGGGGAAGCCCCAGGTGTCGTGCAGCAGGAAGGCGCGGTCGCCGGAGAGGACCGTGCCGCCGGCGGCCTTGGTCTCGGTGACGGCGGTGTCGAGGATGTTGGTGCCGCCCTTGATGGCCTTGAGGAAGGCGGCCTCCTCGGCGAGGGCGACGGTCTCGATGCGCTTGCGCTCGGTCCGCAGCTCCGGGTACTGCTCGCCCATGGTCTCGATGACCACGTCGACCAGGTCGGCGACGACCGGCTCGGTGGCGCCGAGCAGCCGCATGTTGCGGATGGCGCGCCGCATGATGCGGCGCAGCACGTAGCCACGGCCCTCGTTGCCGGGGGTGACGCCGTCGCCGATGAGCATCACCGACGTACGCATGTGGTCGGTGACGACCCGCAGCGAGACGTCAGAGGCGTGGGCGGCTCCGTAGCGCACGCCGGTCAGTTCGGTGGCCTTCTCGATGACGGCCATCGAGGTGTCGATCTCGTACAGGTTCTCGACGCCCTGGAGGACCATGGCGAGGCGTTCGAGGCCGAGGCCGGTGTCGATGTTCTTCGACGGGAGGTCGCCAAGGATCGGGAAGTCTTCCTTGTCCTCGCCGGCGCCGCGCTCGTACTGCATGAAGACCAGGTTCCAGATCTCCACGTAGCGCTCGTCGTTGACGGCGGGGCCGCCCTCGACGCCGAACTCGGGGCCCCGGTCGTAGTTGATCTCGGAGCAGGGCCCGCAGGGTCCGGGGACGCCCATGGACCAGAAGTTGTCCTTCTTGCCCAGGCGCTGGATGCGCTCGGCGGGTACGCCGATCTGGTCGCGCCAGATCGCCTCGGCCTCGTCGTCGTCGAGGTAGACGGTGATCCAGATCTTCTCGGGCTCCAGGCCGAAGCCGCCGTCGGCCACGGAGTTGGTGAGCAACTCCCAGGCGTAGCGGATGGCACCTTCCTTGAAGTAGTCCCCGAAGGAGAAGTTGCCGCACATCTGGAAGAACGTGCCGTGCCGGGTGGTCTTGCCGACCTCTTCGATGTCCGGCGTACGCACGCACTTCTGCACGCTGGTGGCGCGCGGGGCGGGCGGCTTGACCTCGCCGAGGAAGTACGGCTTGAAGGGCACCATGCCCGCCGGGACCAGCAGCAGAGTCGGGTCGTCAGCGATGAGCGACGCCGAAGGCACGACGGTGTGCCCGCGCTCCTCGAAGAAGCTCAGCCAGCGGCGGCGGATTTCAGCCGACTCCATCAGTGGTCCTCATTCCGGTTGTGCGATTGGTCGGAGTGCGTGATGCGCGGGTGGACGGTGGGCTCTATGGCCACGATCCGTGGCCGCGCGGGGAGCGCGGAGTGGTCCGGTCCCTTGAGACCGAGCGCCTCGCCGAGTTCGGCCTCGCGCCGGTCCATTCCGGTTTTGATCTCGACGGCGAAGTCCTTGAGCCGGTGCCCGGCGTCGATCGCCTTGTTCGCCGCCTGCGCGGCGAGGCTCTCCGGGGTGAGCTGCCTGATCTTGCGGTTGACCTTGGTGGTGGCCCACACGCCGGCCGCTGCGCCCGCTGTGAACCAGAACGTACGGCGGAACATCGCTGCGTCAGCCCTTCTTATTCCTGCGCCTGGCGGAGGGGACGGTACGGCCGACGACGACCCGGGTCCTGGAGCGCTCGGCGGACTCGTCCGCCGGGGCCCCCTCGCCCTTGCGTCCCACGGCCCGGCGTACGGCGTAGCCGAAGGCGGCGACCTTGACGAGCGGGCCGCCGAAGGTCGAGGCGACCGTCGAGGAGAGCGCCGACGCGTTGGAGGTCACTTCCTGGACGTCCGTGGCGATGGCGTCGACGCGGTCGAGCTGGGTCTGCGCCGCGCGGACCGTCGCCGAGGCGTCGGCGAGCAGGGGCACCGCCTGTTCGGTCACGTCCGCCACGAGCTTGGTGGTCGCCTTGAGCGTCTGGGCCAGCCTCACCAGCACCACGGCGAGGAAGGAGACCAGGATCGCCCAGAAGACGGCCACCAGGATCCCGGCAACCTCTCCACCGGTCACGCTGCACCGCTCTCTGGTTGTAGGGGCCCCGTCGTCAGGGGTCCTGCTGGGGGGAGGCTCGCGGTCGGGCGGCAAGCGGCCGACTGGCGAATCCTCTTCCGAGCCTATCGCGCCGCAACTCGCGTGCTGTACCGCATTACGCGCGGCGGCGCGCGCCCGGGAACGCGGAAGCCCGCCGACTCCCCCGCCGACGAGCGGCGCTGGAGCGGCGGGCCGAAGCACCGCGTGAAGAGGTGAGGAGCTACGCCTTGATCAGCGGGCGTAGTACTCGACGACCAACTGCTCGTCGCAGATGACCGGGATTTCCTTGCGGTTCGGGTCGCGGTCCAGACGGAACGCCAGCGCCTTCAGGTTGACCTGGAGGTAGCGCGGGGTCTCGCCGTCCGTGTCGTAGCCACCCTCGCGGGCGACCTGGAAGGGGACCTTGTCGCGGCTGCGCTCGCGGACCATCACGACGTCGTCGGGACGGACGCGGAAGGACGGCTTGTCGACCTTGCCACCGTTGACCTCGATGTGGCCGTGGACGACCATCTGACGGGCCTGGTAGATGGTGCGGGCGATGCCCGAACGCAGGACCAGGGCGTCGAGGCGGCGCTCGAGCTCGATGACCAGAGCCTCGCCCGTCTTGCCGTCGGCCTTCTTGGCGCGGTCGTAGGCGCGGGCCATCTGGCGCTCGCTGATGTCGTACTGGGCGCGCAGGCGCTGCTTCTCGAGCAGACGGACCTTGTAGTCACTGTTCTGCTTGCGTCCACGGCCGTGCTCGCCGGGCGGGTACGGACGGGCCTCGAAGTACTTGACAGCCTTCGGCGTCAGCGCGATACCGAGCGCGCGTGACTTCTTGACCTTGGGACGCGACTGGTTAGGCACGTTCTCCAGACCTCCATGTAGGTTAGGTTAGGCTCACCTTACTCAAGGAGATCGCATGTCTCGCCCTGGGAACACCACACGCATCACAGACAGCCACGACGCCCCGCAGGGCGCCGAATCGACGGAGGTCCGATCAGCTCATGGTCAGCCGCGTCCCAGCGGGCTTGAAATCGCCCGGATGCCGTCAGCAGCCGAGCGCACACGAACTCATCTACAGAGTACATGCTCATCGGTGCTGATCATTCCGGCCCCGGAGGGGGCACCCGACGGCACACAGCGGGACCAGCTCATGCCCGACGAGCGATCGGTCGGCCCCGACGGCGCGATCCTCCTGACCCTCGCCGAGGACTCCCCCGCGGCCCGCTCCGTCCCGTACGAGTGGGACGGCGGGCGGCCCGCCGTACTGGAGATCACCGACGTCGCGCCGGTCTCCGTTCCTCACCGTATCCGGGGCCGCGCCTGGGTCTCGGGGCGGCTGACCCGGGCCGCGGGGACTGCGGCGGGGCCCGGGAGCGTGATCCTGCGGCTGGAGGTCACCGAGGCGTGCGTGGACGACCTCTGGGGCGCCGAGCGGGTGGAGCCCGCCGACCTCGCGGCCGCCGTCGCCGATCCGCTGGTGGCGTACGAGGCCGAGCTGCTCCAGCACCTCCACTCCGCGCACGGCGCCGAGGTGCGGAAGCTGCGCGAGCTGCTCGGAGCGCGGGCCGACGAGCACTCGGGGGCGGGCACGGCCGCCGTGCCGGTCGCGCTCGACCGCTTCGGGCTGCGCGTCCGGTTCACCGGTGTGCACTGCTTCGACGCGCGCTTCGACTTCCCCGAGCCGGTGCGGAACGTGAACGAGCTGCGCCGGGCGATGCACACACTCTTCGACGCCGCCGCCTCCTGACGACTGTCGCCGTGACGCGTCAGGACGAGCCGCCGCGCAGCCGCCCGCGCACCATCTCGGCCACGTCGGCGTACCGCGCCTCGGCGCCGTACCGCGTCGGTTCGTAGTACTGCTTGCCCTGGATGCCCTCGGGCGCGTACTCCTGCGCCGCGATACCGCCCGGCACGTCGTGCGGATAGATGTAGCCCTGAGCGTGGCCGAGCTTGGCCGCGCCTTTGTAGTGACCGTCGCGCAGGTGGGGCGGTACGGCGCCGGCGATGCCCTTCTTCACGTCTTCGAGGGCTCCCGAGATCGCCGTCGTCGCCGCGTTCGACTTGGGTGCCAGCGCCAGCGCGATGGTGGCGTGGCTGAGGGTGAGGGCCGCCTCGGGAAAGCCGATCATGGCCACGGCCTGGGCGGCGGCGACAGCGAGCGGCAGCGCCATGGGGTCCGCGAGGCCGATGTCCTCGCTCGCCGAGATCATCAGCCGCCTGGCGATGAACCGGGGGTCCTCCCCGGCGTCGATCATCCGGGCCAGGTAGTGCAGCGCCGCGTCCACGTCGGAACCGCGGATCGACTTGATGAGCGCGCTCGCCACGTCGTAGTGCTGGTCGCCGTCGCGGTCGTACGCCACGGCGGCGCGGTCGACGGTCTCCTCCACCGTGACGAGGGTGATCTCCGCCTCGCCCTTGGAGAGCGCGGCGCCTGCGGCGGCCTCCAGCGCGGTCAGCGCGCGCCGGGCGTCACCGCCCGCGATCCGCAGCAGGTGCGCCTCGGAGTCCTCGGGCAGGGTCACGGCGCCGCCGAGTCCGCGCTCCTCGGTGAGCGCCCGGCGCAGCAGGCTCCGCAGGTCGTCGTCGGTGAGCGACTCCAGCGTGAGGAGCAGCGAGCGCGACAGGAGCGGGGAGATGATCGAGAAGTACGGGTTCTCCGTGGTGGCGGCGATGAGCGTCACCCAGCGGTTCTCCACCGCCGGCAGCAGAGAGTCCTGCTGTGCCTTGCTGAAGCGGTGGATCTCGTCGAGGAAGAGGACGGTCTCCTTGCCGTAACCGCCGGAGGCGCGGCGGGCCCCCTCGATGACCGACCGGACCTCCTTGACGCCCGCGGTGATCGCCGACAGCTCGACGAAACGCTTGTTTGTCGCCTTGGAGACGACATAGGCGAGGGTCGTCTTTCCGGTGCCGGGCGGGCCCCAGAGGATCACGGACGAGGGCCCTGCCGGGCCGCCACCGCCCTCGGACGCCAGGTCCACCAGGCGGCGCATCGGGGATCCGGGCTTCAGCAGATGCTGCTGGCCCACGACTTCGTCCAGGACACGCGGGCGCATCCGGACGGCCAGGGGACTGCTGGACGGGTCCTTCTCCTGGCGTTCCTCGGCTGCTGCGGTAAAGAGGTCTGGCTCCACGGTTGAAGCCTATGCCAGCGCACTGACAACGCTGTTCGGGGCGGAGCCGAGGTCCCGCGGGTACGGCGACGGGCGCGGGGCCCGGTCCCCGCTCAGCTCGTCCAGAAGTCCCACCAGCGCGTCAGGATGAGCATCCCGATCACGCCGAGGTGCAGGACCGGCAGGACCCAGGTGAACTCGCTCAGGAAACCGCGCAGCCAGGCCGGCGCGGGCAGGATGCGGTTGCGGATGTTGTGCGAGGTCACGTACCAGAACATCACGATCGTGCCGACCCAGGCGAGGCTGCACCACAGGCAGAGGGCGTTGATGTTGTAGAGCGACTGATACTGGAGCCAGGTGCAGAAGCCGACGCCGAACAGCGTGCCCGCGTTGAGGCCGAGCCAGAACCAGCCCCGGTAGCGGGCACCGGCCAGCAGCGCCATGCCGACGGCGATGACCACGGGGTACGTGACGAGGCCGAGCATCGGGTTCGGGAAGCCGAAGGCCGAGGCCTGCGCGCTCTTCATCACGCTGCCGCACGAGACCACCGGGTTCAGGCTGCACCCGGGAACGAAGTTCGGGTTCTCCAGCAGCTTGAACTTGTCCAGCGTGATCACCCAGGCGGCCAGCGTACCGGCCGCGCCCGTGATCACCAGCAGCAGCGCGAACGCGCGGCCGGCGCCGGTCCTGGTCACGGCGTCGTCGCTGCCCTCCTCACGCTCGGAGGAGACATCGTCAAGCGCTGCACTCGTCATATCGCTGTTCCATCGATCGGTGGTCCGTGGGGGCAGAGTCATTGTGCCGCACACGCGGACCCGCCACCGTTGGATACGGATAAAGGCCGATCAGTACTCAGGTGTGAACATCAGCAAAAACGACAGGTCCCGACGACGGAGAAGGGCCCGGACGGTCACCGTCCGGGCCCTTCTCCTACGGAGGACGCTCAGCCGAGCCGGCGCGTGAGCTCCGCCACGACCGCGTCGAGCGCGACCGGTCCCTGCTCGCCGCTCTCCATGTCCTTGAGCTGTGCCACACCCTCGGCGAGATCGCGCTCGCCCGCGACGAGGGTGAACCGGGCGCCGGACCTGTTGGCGCTCTTCATGGCGCCCTTGAGCCCCTTGGAGCCGTAGCTGAAGTCGGCCGCGACGCCCGCCCTGCGCAGGTCGGTGACGATCCCGAACAGGATGCGCCTGGCCTCCTCGCCCAGCGGTACGGCGAAGACACTGGTGGTCGGCGGCAGGTCGAGGGTGATGCCCTCGGCCTCCAGCGCGAGCACCGTACGGTCCACACCCAGCGCCCAGCCGACCGACGGGAGAGCTGGGCCGCCGATCATCTCCGACAGCCCGTCGTACCGGCCGCCGCCGCCCACGGCGGACTGGGCGCCGAGTCCGTCGTGGACGAACTCGAAGGTGGTGCGGGTGTAGTAGTCGAGGCCGCGGACCAGCCGTTCGTCGTCCTCGTACACCACACCGGCGGTGGACAGCAGTTCGCGTACCTCCTCGTGGTACGCCTTGCACGCGTCGCACAAATAGTCGCGGAGTGCCGGGGCGCCGACGAGTTGACTCTGTACGGCGGGGCGCTTGTCGTCGAGCACCCGCAGCGGGTTGATGTCGATACGGCGGCGCGTCTCCTCGTCCAGGTCGAGACCGCGCAGGAAGCCCTGGAGCGCCTCGCGGTAGACGGGCCTGCACTCCTGGTCGCCCAGCGAGTTGAGCAGGATGCGGAAGGTGCGCAGCCCGAGCGCCCGGTACGCCTGGTCCGCCAGGATGATCAACTCGGCGTCGAGCGCCGGGTCCTCGGCACCGATCGCCTCGGCGCCGACCTGGGAGAAGTGCCGGTAACGGCCCTTCTGGGGGCGTTCGTAGCGGTAGTACGAGCCGGAGTACCAGAGCTTGACCGGCAGGTTGCCGAGCTTGTGCAGATTCGCCTCCAGCGCAGCGCGCAGGACGGAGGCGGTGCCTTCGGGGCGCAGGGCGAGCTTGTCGCCGCCCTTGGTCTCGAAGGCGTACATCTCCTTGGTGACGATGTCCGTCGACTCGCCGACACCGCGGGCGAACAGCTCGACGTTCTCGAATCCGGGCGTCTCGACGTACCCGTAGCCGGAGTTCTTCAGCGGCGCCGAGATCGCCTCGCGCACCGCGAGGAAGACCGCCGAGTCCGGCGGGATCAGGTCGTACGTGCCCTTGGGGGCCTGAAAAGTACTCATGGAAATCGCTGTGTCACATTCCTCGTCGCGGAGGAGCGGCCGGGCCGCCGTCGCTCGCGCGGGCGGCGGCCAGCTCCCGCAGATACGGGTTGGTGGCGCGCTCCTGGCCGATGGTCGTCTGGGGGCCGTGGCCGGACAGCACCACGGTCGAGTCGTCGAGCGGCAGGCACACACGGCCCAGCGACTCGATCATCTCGGCGTGGTCGCCGCCCGGCAGGTCGGTGCGTCCGACGGAGCCGGCGAACAGCAGATCGCCCGAGAAGAGCACCGGCGGGATGTCGTCCCCGCCGGCGGACTCGGGCAGTCCGAAGGTCACCGACCCCTTCGTATGGCCGGGCGCGTGCGAGACGGCGAAGTCAAGACCCGCCAGCCTCAGCGCGGCGCCGTCGGTCAGCTCCTCCACACCGTCCGGCTCCCCCACGGTCAGCTCGCCCATCAGCGGCATCCCGATGGAGCGGCCGAGGCCCTTCTCGGGGTCGCTCATCATGTAGCGGTCGGCCGGGTGGATCCACGCGGACACCCCGTGCGCCCCGCACACCGGGACGACCGAGGCGACATGATCGATATGGCCGTGCGTGAGTACCACGGCGACCGGCTTGAGACGGTGCTTGCGCACCGCGTCGGCGACGCCCTGAGTGGCCTGGTGGCCGGGGTCGATGATCACGCACTCCTCGCCCGCGGCGGGGGCGACCAGATAACAATTGGTCCCCCAGGCCCCGGCCGGGAACCCGGCAATGAGCACGATCGTCCTTATAAGTCGTCCGTCGAAAGAATGCGGCAGATCAAGAGCCTACCGGCGCTGCTCATTCCACAGCTAACCCATATACCGTACGGGGCCAGGCCGGACAGGGACCGGTTCGGGCCACGCAGCGCATCACATGACATATGGAGGAGAAGACCCGGTGGTCAACAACGATCAGCGGCGGCGGCAGCTCGCCCGGGAGAAGTTCGAGCGGCAGCAGCAGCGCCGGGCCCAGGCCCGCAAGAAGGCCCAGCGACGCAATGTCATCATCGCTTCGGTGCTGGCCGTCGTGGTGGTCGCCGGAGGCGTGACGTTCGCCGCCGGCGGTTTCTCCAGCGACGACAGCCAGGACAAGGCGGCGCCCGCCGCCTCACCTTCCGCCCCGCCCACGCCCACGCCGTCCCCCTCGGCGACCGTGCCCGAGCCGAAGATGACGATCGACAAGTCGGCGAAGTACACGATGTCCCTGAAGACGAACCTGGGCGACATCGACATCGCGATGGACGCGAAGAAGACGCCGCACACCACGAACTCGTTCAAGGCCCTCGCCGACAAGGGGTACTTCAACAAGACGAAGTGCCACCGGCTGACCACGCAGGGTATTTACGTCCTCCAGTGCGGCGATCCGAAGGGCGACGGCAGCGGTGGCCCCGGCTACACGCTCCCCGACGAGAACCTGACGGCGCTCGGCAAACCGGCCGCCGACAGCACCGTCACCTACCCGCCGGGCACGGTCGCGATGGCCAACACCGGACAGCCGCACACCGGCGGCAGCCAGTTCTTCCTGGTCTACAAGGACACCAAACTCCCCCCGACCTACACGCCGTTCGGGACCATGAGCGCGGCCGGGCTCGCCATCGTGAAGGACGTGGCGAAGGCCGGGGCCGACGGTGCCAACGGGGACGGTGCCCCCAAGAAGCCCGTCACCCTCACGAAGGTCACCGTCGACAAGGCATGACCTCGGAATGAATTTCGGCCGTGCTGAGTGCGGACAGCCGGGCGGCCGGTCACCTAGATTGGCGTTGTGCAGGGCGGGCGCTGCCCGCCCCTGGAAACTGTGGACGATGCCCGGGGGCGAACTCCCCCGCGGCATCAGGTGGAGGAGGCGCTGTGAGCAGCGACCCGTGGGGCCGCGTCGACGAGACGGGCACCGTGTACGTGCGTACGGCCGAGGGCGAGCAGGTCGTCGGATCCTGGCAAGCAGGCTCTCCGGATGAGGCGCTGGCCTATTTCGAGCGCAAGTACGAGGGCCTGGTTGTCGAGATCGGCCTCCTCGAACGGCGGGTGAAGACCACCGACCTGTCGGCGAAGGACGCGACGGCGGCCATCGACCACCTGCGCGGCCAGGTCGACGAGCACCACTCCGTGGGTGACCTCGAAGCGCTGCGCGGCCGGCTCGACGCCCTTGTCGCGACGGTCGACGCGCGCCGTGAGGAGCGCAAGGCGCAGCGCGCGAAGCAGACCGACGAGTCGCGGCTCGCCAAGGAGGCTCTCGTCACCGAGGCCGAGGAGCTGGCGCAGAGCGACCAGTGGCGGTCGGCCGGTGAGCGGCTGCGCGCGCTCGTGGACACCTGGAAGGGCCTGCCGAGGCTCGACCGGAAGTCCGACGACGAGCTGTGGCACCGCTTCTCGCACGCGCGCTCCGCCTTCTCCAAGCGCCGCAAGGCCCATTTCGCCGCGCTCGACGCGCAGCGTGAGGATGCCCGTAAGGCCAAGGAGAAGCTCGTCACCGAGGCCGAGGCGCTCTCCGGCTCCACGGACTGGGCCACGACGGCGGCGCGCTACCGCGATCTGATGACGGAGTGGAAGGCGGCGGGCCGCGCCCAGCGCGAGGCCGAGGACGATCTGTGGAACCGCTTCCGCGGCGCCCAGGACGTCTTCTTCGCCGCGCGTGGTGAGGTCTTCGCCGAGCGTGACGCCGAGCAGACCGAGAACCTCAAGCTCAAGGAGGAGCTCGCGGTCGAGGCCGAACGCCTGGTGCCGGTACGGGATCTCAAGGCGGCGCGGGCGGCCTTCCGGGCCATCAACGAACGCTGGGAGGCCGTCGGCCATGTGCCGCGTGACGCGCGGCCCAGGATCGAGGGCCGGATGCAGACCGTCGAGCGGGCGCTTCAGGAGACCGAGGAGAACGAGTGGCGCCGGACGAACCCGGAGGCGCGTGCGCGTGCCGCCGGGCTCACCGGGCAGCTCCAGGCCGCGGTCGACAAGCTGCGCACGCAGATCGACGCGGCGCGCGCCTCGGGCAACAACTCCAGGGCGGACAAGCTCGCCAGGGAGCTGGAGGGCCGGCAGGCCCTGCTGGACCAGGCGCTGAAGGGCCTCCAGGAGTTCGGCGGCTGACACCCGCCCGCGGCACCACCCGCGGCCTGACGCGGAAATCCCTCCCCGTGTGTCCCTTCCCGGGACCGCGCGGAGGGATTTCCGCGTCAGGCGTCCAGCCGTGGCGCGTGCTCCTGCGGGACGCGCCACGGCCTCGCTACGGCCTGCGGGCCGAGGTGACCCGGTAGACGTCGTAGACGCCCTCCACCCCGCGTACGGCCTTCAGCACATGCCCCAGGTGCTTGGGGTCGCCCATCTCGAAGGTGAAGCGCGAGGTGGCGACCCGGTCGCGGGACGTCTGGACCGCCGCCGACAGGATGTTGACGTGCTGGTCGGACAGGATGCGCGTGACGTCCGACAGCAGCCGGGAGCGGTCGAGCGCCTCGACCTGGATGGCGACCAGGAAGACCGACGACTGGGTCGGCGCCCACTCGACCTCGAGGATCCGCTCGGGCTGCTGGGAGAGCGAGTCGACATTCACACAGTCGGCGCGGTGCACCGAGACTCCGCTGCCCCGGGTGACAAAGCCGATGATCGGGTCGCCGGGCACCGGCGTACAGCAGCGGGCGAGCTTCACCCAGACGTCCTCGACGCCCTTGACGACCACACCCGGGTCGCTGTTCGCCCTGCGCTTCGAGCGGCTGCGGGAGGGCGGGGTGCTCTCGGCGATGTCCTCGTTGGCCGCTTCCTCACCGCCGAGGGCCTGTACGAGTTTCTGCACGACGCCCTGCGCGGCCACATGGCCCTCGCCGATCGCGGCGTACAGGGACGAGATGTCGGGATAGCGCATCTCGTGCGCGAGCGTGACCAGTGAGTCGCCGGTCAGGATGCGCTGGATCGGCAGGTTCTGCTTGCGCATCGCCTTGGCGATCGCGTCCTTGCCCTGCTCGATCGCCTCGTCGCGGCGCTCCTTGGAGAACCAGCCACGGATCTTGTTCCTGGCCCGGGGCGACTTGACGAAGCCCAGCCAGTCACGGGACGGGCCGGCGCCCGACGCCTTGGAGGTGAAGACCTCCACCAAGTCGCCGTTGTCGAGGGTCGATTCGAGCGGTACGAGCCGCCCGTTGACCCGCGCTCCTATCGTCCGGTGGCCGACCTCCGTATGGACCGCGTACGCGAAGTCGACGGGGGTGGCACCGGCCGGCAGTGCTATCACGTCGCCCTTCGGCGTGAACACGAAGACCTCGTTGCGCGAGAGGTCGAAGCGCAGCGACTCCAGGAACTCGCTGGGGTCCTCGGTCTCCTTCTGCCAGTCGAGGAGCTGGCGCAGCCACGCCATGTCGTTGACGGTGTCCTGGCCCGCGCCCTTGCCGGTGTTCCTGGGGACGTCCGTGCGTACCTTGGAGGCCCCCGCGACGGCCTCCTGCTTGTACTTCCAGTGCGCGGCGATGCCGTACTCCGCGCGGCGGTGCATGTCGAACGTACGGATCTGGAGCTCGACCGGCTTGCCGTTGGGTCCGATGACCGTCGTGTGCAGCGACTGGTACATGTTGTACTTCGGCATCGCGATGTAGTCCTTGAACCGGCCGGGGACCGGATTCCACCGCGCGTGGACGGTGCCGAGCGCCGCGTAGCAGTCGCGGACCGTGTCGACCAGGACCCGGATGCCCACCAGGTCGTAGATCTCCGCGAAGTCCCGGCCCCGGACGATCATCTTCTGGTAGACGCTGTAGTAGTGCTTCGGCCGGCCCGTGACGGTGGCCTTGATACGGGCGGCGCGCAGGTCCGACTGGACCTCGTCGGTCACTATGGCCAGGTATTCGTCGCGCTTGGGGGCCCGCTCGGCGACGAGCCGGACGATCTCGTCGTACATCTTGGGGTAGAGGATCGCGAAGGCGAGGTCCTCCAGCTCCCACTTGATGGTGTTCATGCCCAGGCGGTGGGCCAGCGGCGCGTAGATCTCCAGCGTCTCGCGGGCCTTCTTCTCCTGCTTCTCCCGCTTGAGATAGCGCATGGTGCGCATGTTGTGCAGCCGGTCGGCGAGCTTGATGACCAGGACCCGGGGGTCCTTGGCCATGGCGACGACCATCTTGCGTACGGTCTCGGCCTGCGCGGCCTCGCCGAACTTGACCTTGTCGAGCTTGGTCACGCCGTCGACCAGCAGCGCCACCTGGTCGCCGAACTCGCGGCGCAGGGTGTCGAGGCCGTACTCGGTGTCCTCGACGGTGTCGTGCAGCAGCCCGGCCATCAGGGTGGCGGGGTCCATGCCCAGCTCGGCGAGGATCGTCGTCACCGCGAGGGGGTGCGTGATGTACGGGTCGCCACTCTTGCGCTTCTGGCCCCGGTGCCAGCGCTCGGCGACCTGGTAGGCGCGCTCGATCTGGCGCAGCGTCGAGGACTCGATCTTGGCGTCGTTGATCCGCACGGTCCGCAGCAGCGGCTCCAGCACGGGGTTGTACGGCGACGAGCGCTGCACACCGAGCCTGGCGAGCCGGGCCCGCACGCGGTTGGACGACCCACCGGTGCGCGGCGCCGTGGAGGAGGCCGGTTTGGGGGCGGTGACGGGGTTCACGGGGGCCGGCGCGTTGGTCCGCACGGGTGAAGCGGGCAGGGCGGCCGGGGGCTTCTCGGCCGTCGTCCCGGAGGGCGCCGGCGGGGGCTGCGCGGCCGGGCC
>NZ_JTHL01000001.1:1352642-1371563 GCF_000818195.1 Streptomyces sp. 150FB
CGCCACCTCAGCGTCGGCCGGTACGTCGCGCTGCGGCAGGGCAGGCGCCGCAGCGGGCCGGTCGGCGTGCTGATCGGGCGTTGCGGCAGCCAGTGGCTTGGCCTCGTCTGGCAAGAGCGCTCCTCGTGCGGATCCGGGGACCCCGGTCAGGCCCGGATGCTCCATGGTATCGATCCCGGGCGTCCCTCTCGCCCCGGGAGCGAAGGCTGTGGATAACACGGGACGGGCACCCGCTTGTTCCCGGGTGCCCGTCCTTGGGTCGCGATGATGTACGCATGGCCGTTTCCGACCGTGTCAAACCTGTCAGACGGTGATCAGTGCGTCGAGGGGTGCTCCACGCAGCGCCGGCTCCAGCCGGTTCCTGCCGTCGAGGAAGCCGAGCTCCATCAGGACGGCCACCCCCACGACCTCGGCCCCGGCCCGCCGGACCAGCTCCAGGGACGCCTCGGCCGTACCGCCGGTGGCGAGGACGTCGTCGATGACGACCACCCGGTCGCCGGCGCCCAGGTCCTCGGCGTGCACCTCCATCTCGGCGGTGCCGTACTCCAGCTCGTACGACTGCGACAGCGTCGCGCCGGGCAGCTTGCCCGCCTTGCGTACGGGGATGAAGCCCAGGCCCGCCCTGACGGCGACCGGCGCCGCCAGGATGAAGCCGCGCGCTTCCAGGCCGACGATCTTCGTCGCGCCGTACCGCGCGCACAGCTCGGCGAGCACGTCCGTCAGCGCGGAGAACGCCTTCGGATCGGCGAGCAGCGGCGTGATGTCCTTGAACTTCACGCCCGGCTTCGGGTAGTCGGCGACGTCCCGGATACGGCTGAGCAGCAGCTCCCGCGTGCTGTCGTCGATCATCGGGACCCCCGGGACGAACGGCCGTGGCCGCTGCGGTTGCGCGGGCCGGCGACCACGGTGGCGGGCGGCGTCACCTGGTCGGTGTCGTCTTCCGTACCGTCCTGGTCGCGGTACTCGTCGTCCGTCATCTCGTCCTCGGTGGGCCGGCCCTTGGCAGCGGCCGCCGCCCGCTTGGCGAGCACCCGCTTCTTCAGGCCCTTCATCTGCGGCTCGCGCTCCTTGAGGTCGGCGACGAGCGGCGTGGCGATGAAGATCGAGGAGTACGCGCCGGCGGCGAGGCCGACGAACAGCGACAGCGAGATGTCGTTCAGCGTGCCGGCCCCGAGGAGGCCGCCACCGATGAAGAGCAGCCCGGCGACCGGCAGCAGCGCGACCACGGTGGTGTTGATGGAACGCACCAGGGTGCCGTTGATGGAACGGTTCGCGACCTCGCTGAACGTCCACCGCGTCTGCTTGGTGATGCCCTTCGACTGCTCCTTGAGGCTGTCGAAGACCACGACGGTGTCGTAGAGCGAGTAACCGAGGATGGTCAGCAGACCGATCACGGTGCCCGGCGTGACCTCGAAGCCGACCAGCGCGTACACACCGACGGTGATGGTGAGGTCGTGGATCAGGGCGACCAGCGCGGCGACGGCCATCCGCCACTCGAAGGCGATGGCCAGATAGATCACCACGAGCAGCAGGAAGATCCCGAGGCCCAGCCAGGCCTTGTTGGCGACGGTCTCGCCCCAGCTCGGACCGACCAGGTCGGCGGCGACGTCGTTCCGGTCGACCTTGAGGTCCTTGGCGAGCTGGTCCGTCACCTTGTTGGAGGTCTGCGGGTCCAGTTCGCTGATCTGGATCCGCATCCCGTCCTTGCCGAGCTGCTGGACGACCGCCTCATGACCGGGAGCGGCCGCCTGCGCGTCGTTCTGGGCCTGGGTGACGGAGATGCTGGTGTGCTGGACGGTGAAGACCGCGCCGCCCTTGAACTCGATGCCCATGTTCAGGCCGCGCACGGCGAGGCCGACGATGGCCGTGATGGTGATCAGGATCGAGATCCCGTACCAGATCTTGCGCTTCCCGACGAAGTCGTAACCGACCTCGCCGCGGTAGAGACGGGCGCCGAACGCACCGATTCGCGACATCTCACGCCTCCTTGGGCTGGTCGGTGGAAGATCCGGTACGGCGGGTGCGGCGCAGGGGCGGCTTGGCACCGAGCCGCTTCGGGTCCAGTCCGGACCAAGGAGTACCGCTGGAGAAGAACCTCGTACGCGCGAGGAGCGTCATCACCGGCTTGGTGAAGAAGAACACCACGACCACGTCGAGGATGGTGGTCAGACCGAGGGTGAACGCGAAGCCCTGCACCTTGCCGACCGTGACGACGAACAGCACGGCGGAGGCCAGGAACGACACGAAGTCCGAGACCAGCACGGTGCGCCGGGCACGCGGCCAGGCACGCTCGACGGCGGGACGCAGGGTCCTGCCCTCGCGGATCTCGTCACGGATACGTTCGAAGTACACGATGAACGAGTCCGCGGTAATACCGATCGCAACGATCGCACCACACACCGCGGGCAGGTTGAGTGCGAATCCGATGGCGCTGCCGAGCAGCGACATGATCGTGTACGTCATGATCCCCGAAGCGAGCAGGGACAGCAGCGCGATCAGGGAGAGACCGCGGTAGTAGGCCACCAGGTAGATGATCACCAGGGCGAGGCCGATCGCACCGGCGATCAGACCGGCCTGGAGCTGCTCGGTACCGAGCGCGGCCGTGACCGTGGAGACGTTCTCCTCGTGGAAGGTGAGCGGCAGCGCACCGTACGAGAGGACGTTCGCGAGGTCCTGGGCCGACTTCTGGACGAAGCTGCCGGAGATCTCGGCGCTGGCGCCGAGCGTGCCGCTGACCGAGGGCGCCGAGACCACGTTGCCGTCGAGGACGATGGCGAACTGGTTCATCGGGGGCTGCTGCTGCGAGATCTTGCTCGTGATCGACTGGAACTTCTTCGTTCCGGCGTCGGTGAAGTTCAGCGTGACGAGCCAGATGCCGCGCTGCTGGTCGAAGACGCCCTGCGACTTGGAGACGTCGGTGCCTTCGAGCTCGGCCGGGCCGAGTACGTACTTCTCCCACTGCTTGCCCGAGGAGTCCTGACCGCAGGCCACGATCGTGTCCTTGGGACCCGAGGACTGGTTGACCGTGGTGCGCTGGTTCTGGTTGGTGCAGTCCAGGTCGGTGAACTTCTTCTGGAGCGCCGCTGTGGCGGGGTCCGGAGCGGGCGGGGGGCTGGCGGGAGGCGGTGACGCCGGGGCGCTGGGCTGGCCCGAGGGGTCGGTCTTGCCGGTGGCCGTGGAGCCCGGGGTGGGCGAGGCGTCCGCCTTGAGCGCGTCCGTGACGGGACGGCCCTGGGTGGTGGCGCTGGAGGAAGGCGTGGCGTTCTTGGACGGGGTGTCGGCCTTGGGTGTGCCGGCCGACGGCTTGCCGCTGGGGCTCGGGGAGCCGCTCGGCGACGGTGAACCGCTCGGCGAGCCGCTGGGCGCCGGCTTGGTCGCCCCGCCGCCGTCGGCGACGGTCAGGACCGGCCGGAAGTAGAGCTGGGCGGTCTGGCCGACCTGCTCGCGCGCCTGCTGCTCGTCCGTCCCCTTCGGGATGTTCACGATGATGTTGTCATCGCCCTGGGTCTGGACCTCGGTCTCCGAAACACCCAGACCGTTGACGCGGCGGTCGATGATGTTGACCGCTGTGTCCATGTTCGTCTTGTTGATCGCGTTCGGCTTGCCAGGCGTGTTCTGCGCCTTGAGCGTGATGCTCGTGCCGCCTGCGAGGTCGATGCCCAGGCGCGGCGTGGTTTGGCCGGAGGCGAACATCCCGGCGGTGAGCGCGACGACGGCGATCAGGAACAGTGCCAGGGTGCGGCCCGGCTTGCCGGATGCCCCCGCCGGCCTTCGGCCCTTATTAGGTGCTGCCACCTTCTCGTTTCTCCCTGTCCAACCGCCCCTCGCCCGGTGTGCGCCGGAGCGGCCACGAAGTGATGTGGGGACCCTGCCCCGCAGAAATCGGCACGTACCGCGCACCGCGCGGACCGTCGACACGGCCCGCGCCCACGGATGTGCCTACTTCGCGTCGGCCTCGCCGTCGGTCTTGGCCTCGCGCTTACCGCCGGCCTTGACCTCGGACGTGGCGTCGGACTTCGCTTCGGCCTCGGCGTCCGCGGACTCGGTGTCCGTGTCGGCCTTCGCGTCGGCGGGCTCGTCGGAGACGGCCTCGGGCTTCTTGCCCAGGTCGATCTTGGAGCCTTCCGACGCGCTGTCGGCGTCGATCAGCGAAGAGGCGTCGTCGGGGACGAGCGTGCCCTCGAGATCAAGGTCGTCGTCGTGCCCGTCGTCGCCGTTCACGATCCGGTTGTACTCCTCGTCGGCGAGGACCGCGCCGATGGAGTTCTTCGCGTACGCGGCGTGCACGCCGGGCGCGACCTCAAGAAGAACCATGTCGTCGTGGACCTCCTTGACCAGGGCGTACATACCGCCGATGGTCCGGACGCCCGAGCCGGGCTGCATGTCGTTGCGCATCGCAGCCGCCGCCTGCTGCTTCTTCTTGGCGGACCGGGTCATCAGGAACATGGCCCCGATGAGCACGATGAAGGGGAGGATGGTCACGAGACTCACGGGAGGGAACTTCCTTCGCACGACCGCGCTGTCGAGCGGCCTGATTACGGGGGTGGGCACGCCTACCCGGAAGGGCGGCATCGGCGGAGTCTAGGCGAGTCCGCATCATTGGAACAACGCCCAGCATCGCACCGTGGTTCCTGTGCGTGTAAGGGTGGCCCGCGTCACGTCCCGAACAGACCCTGTTGTCCGCTTGCGCCCGGCGGCTGCTGCGGCGGTACGAGACCGAGATGCGCCCAGGCCGCGGGGGTGGCGACCCGGCCGCGCGGAGTGCGGGCGAGCAGCCCCTCGCGTACGAGAAAAGGCTCGGCGACCTCCTCGACGGTCTCACGCTCCTCGTTCACGGCGACAGCCAGGGTCGAAAGGCCCACAGGGCCGCCGCCGAACAGCTTCAGCAGGGCGTGCAGTACGGCCCGGTCGAGGCGGTCGAGCCCGCGGGCGTCGACCTCGTACACCTTCAGGGCGATGGCCGCCACGTCACGGTTGATGTACCCGTCGGCCTTGACCTGGGCATAGTCCCGTACGCGACGCAGCAGGCGGTTGGCGATACGGGGCGTGCCGCGGGAGCGGCCCGCGATCTCGGCGGCTCCGTCGGCGTCGATCTCCAGGTCGAGGAGTTGGGCCGAACGGTGGATGACGCGCTGGAGTTCCGCGCTGTCGTAGAACTCCATGTGCCCGGTGAAGCCGAAGCGGTCGCGCAGCGGGGGCGGCAGCAGTCCGGCTCTGGTGGTGGCGCCGACCAGGGTGAAGGGCGGCAGTTCGAGCGGGATGGCGGTGGCGCCCGGCCCCTTGCCGACGATGACGTCGACGCGGAAGTCCTCCATCGCCATGTACAGCATTTCCTCCGCGGGCCTGGACATCCGGTGGATCTCGTCGAGGAAGAGGACCTCGCCCTCCTGGAGGGAGGAGAGGATCGCAGCGAGGTCGCCGGCGTGCTGGATGGCGGGGCCCGAGGTGATGCGGATCGGGGCGTTCATCTCAGCGGCGATGATCATCGAAAGAGTGGTCTTCCCGAGGCCGGGTGCCCCCGAAAGCAGTACATGGTCAGCGGTGGCGCCACGCGCCAGGGCCGCTTTCAGCACCAGGTCCAACTGCTCACGGACGCGCTCCTGGCCGACGAACTCCTCCAGCGACTTGGGGCGCAGCGCCGCCTCGACGGCCTGGTCCTCGCCGTCGGCGGAGGAAGCGACGATCCGGTCGGCCGCGTCCCCCGGCTCCTGCGTCTCGGTGCCGGTCTCGTCCCAGTTCACTTCTGGTCACCTCGGGGTCGGGTCAACGCGTTCGGTTGAGGCTCTGGAGCGCCGCGCGCAGGAGCTGTGGCACGGGTGGCTGGTCCCCTGCGGCCACGGCGGCCTCCGCCTGGGGTGTGACCAGGGTCACGGCCTCGTCGGCCTCCCTGGTGGCGTAGCCGAGGCCGATGAGGGCGGCGTGGAGCTGGTCGCTCCAGGAGGCTGAGAGGGCCGTACCGATGCCCTGGCGGCCCGCTCCCGCGCCGACCGGGTCGCCGAGCCGGTCCTTCAGCTCCAGCAGCAGCTTCTGCGCGCCCTTCTTGCCGATGCCGGGGACGGCGGTCAGGGTCTTCTCGTCGCCGGAGGCGACGGCGATCCGCAGGGTGTCGGGCGCGTGCACCGCCAGCATCGCCTGGGCGAGCCGGGGCCCGACGCCGCTGGCGGTCTGGAGCAGCTCGAAGACCTGGCGCTCGTCGTCGTCGGCGAAGCCGTAGAGCGTGAGGGAGTCCTCCCGGACCACGAGGGAGGTGGCGAGCTTCGCCTCTTTGCCGATGCGCAGCTCGGCGAGTGTGCCCGGGGTGCACTGGACCGCCATGCCGATCCCGCCGACCTCGATGACGGCCGTGGTCGGAGCGAGGGCGGCGACCTGGCCGCTGACGAAGGCGATCATCGCGTGACCTTCCGGACGGGTGCGGTGGCGGGGATACGGGAGGGACGGGCCGCCGCGTGCGCCTGCTGGAGGCGGTTCATGGCGGGGGCTCGCCAGATGTGGCAGATGGCGAGGGCCAGCGCGTCGGCGGCGTCGGCCGGCTTGGGCGGTGCGGCGAGGCGCAGCAGCCGGGTCACCATCGCGCCGACCTGCGCCTTGTCGGCACGGCCGCTTCCGGTGACGGCGGCCTTGACCTCGCTGGGGGTGTGCAGGGCGACGGGGATGCCACGGCGTGAGGCGCAGAGCATGGCGACCGCGCTCGCCTGCGCGGTGCCCATCACCGTACGCACATTGTGCTGGGCGAACACCCGCTCCACCGCGACGAGTTCGGGCCGGTGCTCGTCGAGCCAGGCGTCGATGCCCTGCTCGATGGCGACCAGCCGCATCCCGATCTCCGCGTCGGCGGGCGTACGCACCACTCCGACGCCGAGCATCGTCAGCGGCCGTCCCGCGACGCCCTCCACCACTCCGACACCGCACCGGGTCAGACCGGGGTCGACACCCAGAACCCGCATCGCGCCCCTCCCCTCACGCTCGGTCAACTGTTCCCGCTGATCAGCACAGTATCGGTCCGCACTGACAACGCGTCGGGCCGACATCGGGAAGGGGTGTACGGAGTACTCACCACGAGCGGTGGTGGCAGGTATCGGCCGACGGGCCGAAGGGAGAAATCTCCCTGTCGGCCCGTCAGATGACGTCATCCGCGCTGCGGACGGGTCAGGCGTCGACCTTCTCCATCACGTCGTCCGAGACGTCGAAGTTGGCGAAGACGTTCTGCACGTCGTCGCTGTCCTCCAGCGCGTCGATCAACTTGAAGATCTTGCGGGCCCCGTCCTCGTCCAGGTCGACCTGCATGGTCGGGACGAAGTTGGCGTCGGCCGAGTCGTAGTCGATGCCGGCTTCCTGGAGCGCGGTACGGACGGCGACCAGGTCGGTGGCCTCGCTGAGCACCTCGAAGGAGTCGCCGAGGTCGTTGACGTCCTCCGCACCCGCTTCGAGGACCGCGCCCAGGACGTCGTCCTCGCCCAGCTCGCCCTTGGGGACGATCACGACGCCCTTGCGGTTGAAGAGGTAGGAGACGGAGCCCGGGTCGGCCATCGATCCGCCGTTACGGGTCATCGCGACCCGTACGTCGGAGGCGGCGCGGTTGCGGTTGTCGGTGAGGCACTCGATGAGCACCGCGACGCCGTTGGGGCCGTAGCCCTCGTACATGATGGTCTCGTAGTCGGCGCCACCTGCTTCGAGACCGGCGCCGCGCTTGACCGCCGAGTCGATGTTCTTGTTCGGTACCGAGCTCTTCTTCGCCTTCTGGATGGCGTCGAACAGCGTCGGATTGCCTTCGACATCGGCGCCGCCGGTGCGTGCGGCGACCTCGATGTTCTTGATCAGCTTCGCGAAGAGCTTGCCGCGTTTGGCATCGATCACGGCCTTCTTGTGCTTCGTCGTAGCCCATTTAGAGTGGCCGGACATCTGCCTGTCTCCTTCGCGTAACCAATTCTGCTCCGTTCGGCAGCGATCCTACCGGGGAAGCGTCACCGGGCGGAGCGCACCATGTCGCTGAAGAACTGGTGCAGCCGGTGGTCGCCCGTCAGTTCCGGGTGGAAGGACGTGGCGAGGGCGTTGCCCTGGCGTACGGCGACGACATGGCCCCCGTACTCGGCGAGCACCTCCGCCTCGGCGCCCACGGACTCCACCCACGGGGCCCGGATGAAAACGCCTTCCACCGGGCCGCCGCCGACACCGTCCACCTCGACGGCCGCCTCGAAGGACTCGTTCTGCCGTCCGAAGGCGTTCCTGCGGACGATCATGTCGATACCGCCGACGGTCTCCTGCCCCGAGCGGGGGTCGAGGATCTTCTCGGCCAGCAGGATCATCCCGGCGCAGGTGCCGTAGACCGGCATCCCGGCCCGTACGCGCTCCCGCAGCGGCTCCAGCATGCCGAAGAGCGCGGCCAGCTTGGACATGGTGGTGGACTCGCCGCCGGGGATCACCAGACCGTCGACCGCGGCCAGCTCCTCGGGGCGCCGTACGGTACTGGCCTCGGCGCCCGCCGAGGCCAGCGCCGCCAGGTGCTCCCGGACGTCGCCCTGGAGGGCCAGGACTCCGATCAGGGGGGTGTTCATCGGTCTTTACCAGCCACGGTTCGCGAAGTGCTCGGCGTTGGGCGAGGTGTCGAGGTTGATGCCGACCATCGCCTCGCCGAGGTCACGGGACGCGTCCGCGATGATCTTCGGGTCGTCGTAGAAGGTGGTGGCCTTGACGATCGCCGCGGCGCGCTTGGCGGGGTCGCCGGACTTGAAGATGCCCGAACCGACGAACACACCCTCGGCGCCGAGCTGGCGCATCAGCGCCGCGTCGGCCGGGGTGGCGACGCCACCGGCGGAGAACAGCACCACGGGCAGCTTGCCGAGCGCGGCGACCTCCTTGACGATCTCGTACGGGGCCCGCAGCTCCTTGGCCGCCGCGTACAGCTCGTTACTGTCGTAGCCGCGCAGCCGGGCGATCTCGTTCTTGATCTGCCGGAGGTGGCGGACGGCCTCGACGACATTGCCGGTGCCGGCCTCGCCCTTGGAGCGGATCATGGCCGCGCCCTCGGCGATACGGCGCAGCGCCTCGCCCAGGTTGGTCGCACCGCAGACGAAGGGCGTGGTGAAGGCCCACTTGTCCGAGTGGTTGACCTCGTCGGCCGGTGTCAGCACCTCGGACTCGTCGATGTAGTCGACCCCGAGCGACTGGAGGACCTGGGCCTCGACGAAGTGACCGATGCGGGACTTGGCCATGACGGGGATCGAGACGGCCCCGATGATGCCCTCGATCATGTCCGGGTCGGACATCCGGGCCACGCCGCCGTCCTTACGGATGTCGGCGGGAACCCGCTCCAGGGCCATCACGGCCACGGCTCCGGCGTCCTCGGCGATCTTCGCCTGCTCCGGCGTGACGACGTCCATGATCACGCCGCCCTTGAGCTGCTCGGCCATGCCGCGCTTGACGCGTGCGGTGCCGGTCTCGGGGGTCTGGGGGGTAACGGACACGGAGCGACCTCACTGGCTGAAAACAACGGACTGGTACACCTCCGAGGGAACTCCTCGAAACGGTCCGCAGCAAGGGCCAATGGTTGACCGGTGGATCGTTCTCAGGTGCCGGGCTCAGGTGCCGGGGCGGTCGGCGAGCGCGACGGGCGGCTCGTCGTCCATCTCGAAGGCGAGCGGGAACGGCGCGTGGCCCGCCAGCCGGAACCACCGCACCTTGCGGTGCCGGCGCAGCGCGCGTACGGCCCGTACGGCGTCGTTGTGGAAGCGCCGGGCCATCGGTACGCGCCGCACGGCGGCGGCGAGTTCCTTCGCGGCGTCCTCCCCGCCGGGCGCGGCCTGGACGGCCTCGACCTGCGCGACCTCGCCGAACACGGCGCGCAGCGCCTCGCTCAGCTCGCTCTCGGCGACCTCCCGGTGCTCCTCCTCGGCCTGCCGGGCCGCGTGCGCGGCCTGGTACAGCACGATGGAGGCGGCGGGGTCGAGCACCTTCGAGGTGGCCAACTCCTGAGCCACGGACGCCCGCCGCAGCAACTGGGCGTCGAGTGCCGCACGGGCGGCGTCCATCCGCGCGTGCAGCCGGTCCAGCCGCCCGGCGGTCCAGCTCAGGTACAGCCCGATCGCGAGGGCGACAATGACGATCCAGATGGTGGTGGTCACGGGGAGGAAGGCTACCGGGCGGCTGGGGCCCGAGCCCCAACCTCAGCCCCGGTAGAGAACCTAGTCCCGCGCGGCCAGCCCCAGCCTGGCCCGCAGTCCCGTCGCCCGCTCGTCCGTCGCCACGGAGGCCGCGCCGTCCGCCACCGTTTCGTACACCGCGAGAATGTCCGCGCCCACGGTCGACCAGTCGAACCGCCGTACGTGCGCGCTTCCGCGCGCGCTCAGCTCCGCGCGTCTCTCCGCGTCGCCCAGCAGCCGTACGGCGGACTCCGCCAGCGCCTCCGCGTCCTCGTTCGCGAACAACTCGCCCGCCTCGCCCTGGTCCAGGACCTGCGCGAACGCGTCCAGGTCGCTCGCCAGGACCGGCGCGCCCGCCGACATCGCCTCCACCAGCACGATCCCGAAGCTCTCGCCGCCGGTGTTGGGCGCCACGTACAGGTCGACGCTGCGCAGCAGCCTCGCCTTGTCCTCGTCGCTCACCATTCCGAGGAACTCGACCCGCGACCGCAGCTCCTCCGGAAGGGGCGCGACCGCTTCCGCCTGGTCGCCGCGGCCCGCCACCACCAGCCTGGTCCCGGGCAGCGCGGCCAGGATCGCCGGCATGGCCCTTATCAGCACGGGCAGCCCCTTGCGGGGCTCGTCGATACGCCCTATGAAGCCGATCGTGCCGCCCTGCCACGCCGGGTTGGGCTCGGCGTTCGCGAAGAAGCCGACGTCGACGCCGTTCGGGATCACGACGGCGTCGCCGCCGAGGTGCTCCACCAGCGTGCGCCTGGCGTACTCGCTCACGGCGATCCGTGCGTTTATCTTCTCCAGCGCGGCCTGGAGGATCGGGTACGCGGCGATCATCGCCCGCGACCTCGGGTTCGACGTGTGGAAGGTCGCGACGATCGGCCCCTGCGCCGCCCAGCACGCGATCAGCCCGAGCGAGGGCGCCGCCGGCTCATGGATGTGGATGACGTCGAACGTGCCCTCGTGCAGCCACCGGCGGACGCGCGCCGCCGACAGGAAGCCGAAGTTCAGCCGCGCGACAGAGCCGTTGTACGGGACGGGCACGGCGCGCCCGGCCGAGACGGCGTACGCCGGCAGCGGCGTCCCGTCGTCGGCCGGTGCGAGTACCGACACGTCGTGGCCCAGTCGGATCAGGTGCTCGGCCAGGTCCCTGATGTGGAACTGGACGCCTCCCGGCACATCCCAGGAGTACGGGCACACGATGCCGATCTTCACTCGTCCTCCCGGGACGGGTCGAGGTCCGCCAGCCACAGCCGCTGCAACATGTGCCAGTCCTCCGGGTGTTCGGCGATCCCGGCGGCGAAGGCGTCTGCCAGTGCCTGTGTCATCACAGACGTCTTCTCCGCGCGCTTGCCTGACTCGGGGACGGCGACCGGTGCGTGTATCCGCCCCCGCATCAGCGGCGCGGTGTCGTACCAGAGTGTCACGGGCAGCAGCGCGGCCCCGGTCTGCTGCGCCAGCAGCGCCGGGCCTCCCGGCATCCTCGCCCGCTCGCCGAAGAAGTCGACCTCGATGCCGGAGGCCGACAGATCGCGGTCGGCGACCAGACAGATCAGGCCACCGGCCCGCAGCCGGCGCGCGAGGGTGCCGAAGGCGGAGCCGCCGGTGTGCGGCAGCACCTCCATACCGAGGCTCTCGCGGTAGGCGACGAAGCGGTCGAACAGCGACTCCGGCTTCAGCCGCTCGGCGACCGTGGCGAACGGCAGGCGCAGGACGCTGGCGACCCACGCCCCCGCCAGGTCGTAGTTGGCGAGGTGCGGCAGCGCCACCACGGCGCCGCGCCCCTTCGCCAGCGCCTCGTCGAGGTGGTGGGTGTCGTCGACCACCACGTTCACGCGGACCTTCTCCGCACTCCACGCCGGCAGCCGGAACGACTCCATCCAGTACCGCATGTACGAGCGCATCCCGGCCTTCGACAGCTCGGCGAGCCGCTCGGGTCCGGCGTCGGGCACCACGCGCGCGAGGTTGGACTCCAGGCGCAGTATGCTCGCGCCGCGCCGTCGCCACACGGTGTCGGCGATGGTCCGCCCGAGAGCGGCGGCCACCGGCTCCGGCAGCGTCTTCACGGTGCTCCAGCCGATGCCGTACAGCGCGTCGGTGATCTGTTCGGCCGCCTTGCTCATGAGGTGGCCCCGCCGCTGCCGGCCTGCGCTTCCGCCGCCGCGTCCGCCTCGGCGGACTCCCGCCGTACGGTCACCACGCGCTGTCCGAGCGTCACGGCGCTGCCCACGGCGACGATCCACAGCGCGATCGGCAGCAGGATCTCGATACCCGGCACCCCGAAGGTCCGGTGGAAGCCCGCGAGCCCGGCGGCGACCAGGGAGATGACGAGCCGTTCGGCGCGCTCCACCAGGCCGTTGACCGCGACCGGAAGGCCGATGGATTCACCGCGCGCCTTCGTGTACGAGACGACCTGGCCGCTGGCCAGGCAGAAGATGGAGACCGCGCACAGCATGTCGTTGTCGCCGCTGCCCGCGTACCAGAGTGCGAAGCCGCCGAAGATCGCGCCGTCGGCCACCCGGTCGAGGGTCGAGTCGAGGAACGCGCCCCAGCGGCTGGAGATCCCCGCCTGGCGGGCCATGTTGCCGTCGACGAGGTCCGAGAAGACGAAGACCGTGATGACGATGGTGCCCCAGAAGAACTCCCCCCTGGGGAAGAAGACCAGCGCACCCGCCATCACCCCGGCCGTGCCGATGAGGGTGACCGCGTCGGGAGTGACTCCACGGCGGAGCAGAAACGCGGCGAACGGAGTGAGGACACGCGTGAAGAATGCACGCGCGTACTTGTTCAGCATGGCCTTCCCGAGGGTCGGTGCGCCGAGCGGCCCCGACGGCCACCGGCTGGCCCATCGTAGCCAGGCCCGTCGCGCCGCACTGCCGGGACCCGCACCAGGCTCCCGCGTACCGCGTATGGACGAACCGGGAACGCGGCGGAAAGCCCGGGCGGCCTCTCGTCGTACCGCGACAGTCCACGACCGTCCCGAGAGAGGCCGGAAGCACCTCATCGCGTTCCGTGACGCGCGCGGCCCGACCCGGTTACTCTGGGGTGCCCTGTTCATCGAGTGCGCCGGGCACAAGGGTGGCCGCGCGCGAAGGTGTACGGGCACGAAGGTGTGAGGGACACGCTGGTCGGGAAGAGGCCGCGGCAGCGGATCCGTGCGGTGAATGGGTGGGGGCGGCAGTGGCGAACGACTTTTTCGACTTCGGCCCGGGAGCGCAGGTCCCGCTCCAGGGCGGGGCGGGCCAGACGGCCGCGACGCAGGCCCTGGCCTCCGCCGCGTACCGCGACAGCCCCGTCGAGGAGATCCTCAAGGCCGACAACGAGTGGCACAAGTCCACCGTCAAGGCGGGCAGTTCCAAGTACTTCGCGCCGAATCTCGGCGAGGCGTTCTCGCGCGCGGTCCAGGTGCGGATGCTCGGCAAGGGGCGCAACGCGCTCATCCAGTCCTTCGGCACGGAGCCGCAGACCATCGTCGAGCACTGTCTCGCAGCGAACCGCATACGCAAGGAGCGGGACAAGAAACTCACCGCCGTGACCGTGGTGTTCGGGGTGATCTTCCTGCCGGGTCTGCTGATCTGGCTCGGCGTCTTCATGCTGCGCAGGAACCTGGCGGGGGCGAAGAACAAGGGCGCGGGGGCCATCGGCACCCTGCTCCTGCTCGCCGTCGGGGCGCTGGCGGTGCTCTTTCTCGTCAAGCTCCCCTTCAACGGCTTCCTGGGTCTGTATCTGCGCGCCATGCTCGTCGCGCCGGTCATCGGCTGGGTGGTCGCCAAGCGGATCTGTGAGTCCACCGCCAAGGACCTGCGGGCCCGTTGGACCGATCTGCTCGCCGGCGGCGGCATCGGCGCCAAGATCCCCGAGGCCGTTCCCGGACATCCCAGCGAGACCGCGCGCGAGGAGCTGCGCCAGTCGCTGGAGAAGCTCACCGCCGAACAGCGGTCCAACATCGTCTTCTACGCCGGGCGCAAGGGAATACTCGGCATGGGTACCCGCTGGGGCACCTGGCAGCTCGCCGAGCAGTTGGTCTCGGAGAAGCCCGGCCAGGAGATCAACCAGTTCCGCAGCTACGACGTGGTGCGGGCGATCCACGACCAGCTCAAGCTGCTGGAGCGCGGCCCGCTCAACTCGGGCGGATTTCCCACGCCTTCGGTCAAGCACTGGATCGTCTCTTCCGTCCCCGACGGCGCGGGCTCGGTGAGCAGGCCCGACGGTGAGGACGTCGAGCACTTCCAGTACAAGCCTCACGCGATACAGAAGATCTGCAACCACAGCCAGTTCGACAGCGGTGACCGGCACTACCTCGGGATCCAGTTCACCACCTGGGGCGGCGATCTGGTGATCACCATGATGATCACGGTCACCGTCCTGTTCAACACGCTGCGCATCGAGGTGACCGGCCATGCGCTGGGGCCCGTGCACGGGCTCTTCAAGGGCAAGCCGGCGGCGAAGACCGTCACCCGCGCCAAGACCGTCAAGTTCTGGGAGACCACGACCAGTACCCTGCCGCTCGTCGACGCGGGAGAGGTCGTACGGATAGCGGTACGGGCGCCCTTCACCTGGTACCAGCCGGTCCTCGACCACCTCGGCGGCAAGCTCGTCCTGCCGGAGCCCTTCGGCCTGCGGCACGCCTGGGCGGACCAGCCCTGGGGTGACCGCTTCAAGGCCGACGACGTGCTGCGTACGGCCACCCCGGTGCTGCGGGCGACGCACGCCGCCGTCATCCGGGTGCTGGAGGACAACGGGGTGGACACGACGAGCTTCGCCGGCCGCGCCAGCTCCCTCAGCGGTGCGGTGCAGGACACGGCGCCCAAGAAGGCGGACACGTACGACGCGTAGGGACGGACCGTCCGGGGCGAGTCCCGGGAACGCACCGAGGGCCGTACGCAGCACACGCGTACGGCCCTACCTCGTGAAGCCCACCGCTTCCGGGCCTCCCTGCTACGGCTTCTCGGGCCAGGCGTCGGCGAGCATCGCCCGGGTGTCGGCGAGAAGCTGCGGGAGCACCCGCGTATGTCCGACGACCGGCATGAAGTTGGTGTCGCCGCCCCAGCGCGGGACGACGTGCTGGTGCAGATGCGCGGCGATACCCGCTCCGGCAGCCCCGCCCTGGTTCATGCCGATGTTGAAGCCGTGCGCCCCCGATGCGGTACGGAGCGCGGTCATCGCCCGCTTGGTCAGCAGGGCGAGTTCCGCCGTCTCGGCCTCGTCGAGATCGGTGAAGTCGGCGACATGCCGGAACGGCACCACCATCAGATGTCCGCCGTTGTACGGGTAGAGGTTCAGCACCGCGTACACCCAGCGGCCACGGGCGATGATCAGCCCGTCCTCGTCCGACTTCTCCGGGATGGAACAGAAAGGACAGCCATCGCCGGCGCCGGGCCCCGTGGGCTTGTTCTCGCCCTGGATGTAGGCCATCCGGTGAGGTGTCCACAGGCGCTGGAACGCGTCCTGGGTCCCCACTCCGATCTGCTGCTCCGGCTCACTCGTCATGCTGTGCAGCATATGACTTCGGCGCCGTGAAGCGTGTCGCCGGGCCTCTCCCTCCTTACCCCCGGCGATGCTGGGGAGATGCATGTCAGCAACGGCGCCGACCGGCTGAAGCGCTGGGAGCGGGCGATGGAGCTGCCGCTGCTGGCGGCCTCACCGCTCTTCCTCGCCTGCTACGCGGTGGTGGTCCTCGCCCATGGCGCCGACCCGCTGCTGATCGACCTCGCTGTCGCGCTCGCCCTGCTGATCTGGGCGGTGTTCGCCGTGGACTACGCGGTGCGCTGGGTGCTCAGCGGACAGGGCCCGCGCTTCGTGACGGCGCACTGGCTGGACACGGTCGTACTCCTGCTGCCGCTGCTGCGGCCGCTGCGGATCGTGAACGCGTACGCCGTGATGCGCCGCCGCCGGGGCGAGCCCCGGCTCAGCCTGCACGGCCGGGTCATGTCGTACGCCAGCATCGCCGCGGCGCTGCTCGGCTTCGCCGCCGCGCTCGCCGTCTACCAGCAGGAGCGGGGCGTGCTCGGCGCGACGATCATCACGTTCGGCGACTCCGTGTGGTGGGCCTGCTCGGCGCTCACCACGGTCGGCTACGGGGATGTCACCCCGGTGACGCCACTGGGGCGGCTGTTCGCCGTGGGACTGATGCTGTGCGGTCTGGCGCTGCTGGGAGCGGTGACGGGGTCGTTCTCCTCGTGGCTCCTCCAGATCTTCGGACGGGAGGACCCGGCCCGGGGCGACGACCGGCCCCGGGACGAGGACGGGCCCCCGGGGAGCTGACCGCTCAGCCCCTGGAGCCCGTCACCGCACGCCGGTCACCGCGCGCCCGTCACGACGCGCTCACCCACGTTCACACCTGTACGCGGCGCTCCACCACGTCGACGAGCTTGGCCAGCGCCTCGTCACGCGGCACGCCGTTCTCCTGCGATCCGTCGCGGTAGCGGAACGAGACCGTACCCCCGTTCATGTCGTCGTCACCGACGATGATCATGAAGGGCACCTTCTGCCGCTGCTGGTTCCTGATCTTCTTCTGCATCCGGTCCGAGGAAGCGTCGACCTCGACCCGCAGCCCCTTGCGCCGCGCCTCGGCGGCGAACTCCTGGAGGTAGGGGACATGCGCGTCGCCGACCGGGATGCCGACCGCCTGCACGGGCGCCAGCCACGCCGGGAACGCGCCCGCGTAGTGCTCCAGCAGCACGGCGAAGAAACGCTCGATCGAGCCGAACAGCGCCCGGTGGATCATGACGGGCCGCTGCTTGGTGCCGTCCGGACCCGTGTACTCCAGGTTGAAGCGCTCGGGCAGGTTGAAGTCGAGCTGGACGGTCGACATCTGCCACGTACGGCCGATGGCGTCCTTCGCCTGTACGGAGATCTTCGGGCCGTAGAACGCGGCGCCGCCCGGGTCGGGGACCAGCGGCAGGCCCTGCTTCTCGGCGACCTTGCGCAGGACCTCGGTGGCCTCCTCCCACACCTCGTCCGTGCCGACGAACTTCACCGGGTCCTTGGTGGACAGCTCCAGGTAGAAGTCGGTCAGGCCGTAGTCGCGGAGCAGGTTCAGCACGAAGGTCAGCGTCGAGTCCAGCTCGTCCGCCATCTGCTCCTTGGTGCAGTAGATGTGCGCGTCGTCCTGGGTGAAGCCGCGGGCCCGGGTCAGGCCGTGCACGACGCCGGACTTCTCGTACCGGTACACCGTCCCGAACTCGAAGAGGCGCAGCGGCAGTTCACGGTACGAGCGGCCGCGCGCGTCGAAGATCAGGTTGTGCATCGGGCAGTTCATCGGCTTGAGGTAGTAGTCGACGCCCTCGTCGAGCTGCATGGGCGGGTACATGCCGTCCGAGTACCAGTCCAGGTGGCCCGACTTCTCGAACAGCTTCCCCTTGGTGGCGTGGGGCGTGTAGACGAACTCGTACCCCTCCTCCTCGTGCCGGCGGCGCGAGTAGTCCTCCATGGTCCGGCGGATGATGCCGCCCTTGGGGTGGAAGACGGCGAGCCCGGAGCCGACCTCGTCGGGGAAGGAGAACAGGTCCATCTCGCTGCCGAGCTTGCGGTGGTCGCGCTTCTCGGCCTCGACCAGGAAGTCGAGGTGCGCCTTCAGCTCTTCCTTCGTGGGCCAGGCGGTGCCGTAGATGCGCTGGAGCATCGGGTTCTTCTCGCTGCCGCGCCAGTAGGCGGCGGCGTTGCGCATCAGCTTGAACGCCGGGATGTAGCGGGTGGTGGGCAGGTGCGGACCACGGCAGAGGTCCTTCCAGCACAGCTCGCCGGTCTTCGGGTCCAGGTTGTCGTAGATGGTCAGCTCGCCGCCGCCCACCTCGACGTCCGCGCCGTCGTCCGCCGAGGCGGAGCCCTTGATGCCGATGAGTTCGAGCTTGTACGGCTCGGCCGCCAGCTCCTCGCGGGCCGCCTCGTCGGTGACCACCCGGCGGGAGAAGCGCTGGCCGCGCTTCTGGATCTCCTGCATCTTCTTCTCGATGACCTTGAGGTCGTCGGGGGTGAACGGCTTCTCGACGTCGAAGTCGTAGTAGAAGCCGTCCTTCACCGGGGGGCCGATG
Organism: Streptomyces sp. 150FB; assembly: GCF_000818195.1. Taxonomy (GTDB): domain Bacteria; phylum Actinomycetota; class Actinomycetes; order Streptomycetales; family Streptomycetaceae; genus Streptomyces. Next base: position 1,370,806 of record NZ_JTHL01000001.1, read on the forward strand.
CCGAGCTTGGCGTCGGGGAAGATCTCCTGCACTGCCTGCGCCATGACGTGCGCGGTCGAGTGGCGCAGGATCGCCAGGCCGTCGTTGGAGGAGATCAGGACGGGCTCGACGACCTCGCCCTCGCCGATCTCGTACGCGAGGTCCTTCAGCTCGCCGCCCACTCGCGCGGCGACGACGGTGCGCTCACCGGGGAAGAGGTCGGCCGCCGTAGTCCCCGTCGTCACCACGCGCTCTTCCCGCTCGGAATCGCGCTGGATGATCACACGGACGTCTGACACCGGTCTCTCCTGACTCAGGGGGTGCGCGCGATCGTATGGCGCGCGCGATGAATCGTACCGAGCCGGGCGGGCTGACCCCTAAACGGTGCGCTCCCGTGCCCCTGGCATTGGCCCCTGCCGCCCGCCCCCGCCGCGCGTCCCCGGCGCACGCCCCATGGGGCCGTACAGCCTTGTCCAGGCCGTCGTAAACAGCGCGTACCGCCCGACCTGTCCGGGTATCTCCGATCCCGGGTGGCGTATGCACGCTATTTGCCGTTCAGGTACGAGGAGTTGGGCCATGACGAGTTGGTACGAGAGCCCTTTGGCCGCTTTCGGTGTGGAGACGACGGGGACGGACGCCGAGGAGGACCGGATAGTGTCCGCCGCGCTGGCCGTCCAGGAGGCCCCGGGCACCCTGCCCCGGGTGACCCGGTGGCTGATCAGCCCGGGGGTGCCGGTGCCCGCCGCGGCCACCGGCCTGCACGGCCTGACCGACGACTT
>NZ_JTHL01000001.1:1371588-1373239 GCF_000818195.1 Streptomyces sp. 150FB
GGCAGTGCGCGGCGGGCCGGCCGCTGGTCGTCATGGACGCGCCGTTCGACCTGACGCTGCTCGACCGGGAGCTGCGGCGCCACCGCGCGTCGTCCTTCGCCCGCTATCTGGAGGAGACCTCCCTGTGCGTGCTGGACCCGGGCGTCCTCGACCGCCAACTCGACGGGCACCGCAAGGGCGGCCGGACGTTCGAGGATCTGTGCGCGCGGTACGGGGTGGTGCTGGAGGAGGTCCATGACGCGGAGGCGGGAGCCGCGGCGGCGCTGGAGGTCGTACGGGCGGTGGGGCGCCGCTTCGCGCTCCGGATGGAGCGGCTGACCGCAGCGGAGCTGCACACGGCGCAGGCCGTGTGGCACGCGGCGCAGACACGGGGCGGGCAGCCGTGGTTCTCGCTGTCCGGTACGCGGCGGGAGACGGCCCCGGTGTGGCCCCTGCGCCCCGAACTGCCCGCCGCCGCCTGAGCTGTACGGCGTCCTGGCACGTATTCGCAGAAACGCGAAGGCCGGTCCGTCTACGACGGACCGGCCTTTCCCGGTGGGCGATACTGGGTTCGAACCAGTGACCTCTTCGGTGTGAACGAAGCGCTCTCCCACTGAGCTAATCGCCCGGGAACGGACTGAACCATACAGGTCCCGGACGACTTCGTTCAAACCGAATGACCACTGCCGGCAGCCGAGTCCGGCGGGCCGAAGCCTGGGACGACGCCTGGGCCGACGTACTCAGTCCGCCGTCTGAGTACGCGAGCCGATGACAGGCCGTGCGGCGCCCGGCACACTCCGTTCCATGGTGAACGCTCCGCACCCCGCTCAGGAACTGGCGCTCCTCGACAAGGAGTTGGCCCGACTCGACGCGCACAGGGGCCGCTTGACGCAGCGCCGGGCGTATCTGGTCGACCTGCTCGCCCGGATGGCGGCGGACACGGCGCAGGTGTCGCGGCCAGGCGCCCCGCACGCACCCACGCCCGTGCGACCGGGCCCCTCCCCCGCTTCGCCCCCGGCATCCGCCCTGGCCCCGGCCCCCACCTCAGCCCCGCCGAGCGCGCAGAACGTACTGCTCACCCTCGGCGGCGTGTTGCTGACGATCGCCGCTGTCGCCTTCACGCTCGTGAGCTGGGGCCACCTGGGGATCGGTGGCCGCTCGGCGGTGCTGATGGTGGTGACAGGAGCGGCGCTCGCGCTGCCCGCGCTGCTTCTGCGCCGGGGCCTCACCGCCACCGCCGAAGCCGTGGCCGCGCTCGGACTGATGCTGACGGTGCTCGACACCTACGCGCTGTACCGCGTCGCGTGGGAGGGGACGGACGCCGTCGGCTACTCGGCCGGCGCCGCCGCCGTGCTGGCCGCCGGGTGGACGGCGTACGGATCGGCCCTCGGCCGGCTGCGCCTGCCGCTGCCCGCAGGCGTACTGACCGCCCAACTCCCCTTGCTGCTCTGGGCGCTGGCTGCCGACGCTTCGGAACTGACCATCCTGACGACGCTGCTGGCGACCGGCGCCCTCGACACGGTCGCTGCGCTGTGGACCAAGCCGGGGGTCGTACGGGTCATCACCGGCGCGGCCGCCGGGGCGACGGTCGGCGCCGCCGCGCTGGACGCCCTCGTGCTCTCGGGCACGGCGGACACCCCGCTCGGCGCCACCGGGCCCGGGGCGCTGCTGC
>NZ_JTHL01000001.1:1373331-1382718 GCF_000818195.1 Streptomyces sp. 150FB
TCGCCGGGGTGCTGGTGCTCGCCTGGGCGGCGGTCGCCGTGCTGCCGCTCGCCTTCGACCTGCCGTATCCGGTCGCCCTGGCACTCCCGCTGGTCCTCACGGCCGCCGCGCTGACGCTCGCCGTGCGCCCGGGCGAACGGGTCGGGGTCCTGACGGCCGCCACGGCCCTGGGGTGCGCCCTCGCCGGGCTGGTCGCCGCCTCGTCCCTCGCCGCGGCCTCCCGTCCCGCCACGGTGATCACGCTCGCCGTCCTGGCGGCCCTGTTCGCGGGCGCAGCGGTGGCCGCAGAGGGCGTACGAGCACGCATGGCCGGGACGACCCCGGCCGACGGCCCGCCACGAGCCGTACAGGCGGTCCTCGCCGTCGTCGCCGTCGGCCTCGCGACCGCCCTCGTACTGACCGCGTCCTCGGCGGCCGACGTGCCGACGGCCTGGGCCGGGGTGCTGGTCCTGACCGTGCCCGCCGCCGTGGCTCTCGCCGGTGCGCGGCTGCGGCTCCATCCGGTGGTCGTGCCGATCGAGCTGACGGCGATGTCGGCGGGCCTGATCGGTGTGGCCCTGACCGTGGGGCGGCTGCCCGTGCTGGCCCTGGCGCTGGCGCTCTGCGGTGTGATCGCCGCCGGTACCGCCGTACGTGAGGAGCGGCGGCCCTGGGCCGGGTACGCGGCCGGGGTGTTCTTCGTCCTGGCCACCTGGGTCCGGCTCGGCGCGTCCGGCGTGACCACGCCCGAGGCGTACACGCTGCCGGTGACACTCCCCGCGCTCGCCGTCGGGCTGCTGCGGCGCCGTAAGGACCCGGAGGCGTCGTCGTGGACGGCGTACGGTCCCGGCCTCGCCGCGACGCTGCTGCCGAGCCTGGTGGCCGCGTGGGGTGACGCGCACTGGCTCAGGCCGCTGCTGCTCGGGCTGGCCGCCCTGAGCCTGACCCTCGCCGGGGCCAGGCTGCGGCTCCAGGCGGTACTGCTGCTCGGCGGCGCCGTGCTGGCCCTCGACGCACTGCACGAGCTGGCGCCGTACGTGGTCCAGGTCGTCGGCGTGCTGCCGCGCTGGCTGCCGCCGGCCCTCGCAGGGCTGCTGCTTCTCGCGGTGGGCGCGACGTACGAACAGCGGCTGCGCGACGCCCGCAGGCTGCGCGCGGTGCTGGGGCGGATGCGCTGACCCGCCGTACGCGCCGGAGCAGCCGGGAACGACCGAGGCCCCGAAGACCTGACAGGTCTTCGGGGCCTCGACTCCGGGTGGGCGATACTGGGTTCGAACCAGTGACCTCTTCGGTGTGAACGAAGCGCTCTCCCACTGAGCTAATCGCCCGGACGCACGGCACACATTACCCGATGCCGGCCGCGCTCCAGGACCGCCGCACACGACCCCGGCACGGCCCGGGCGCGCTCACTGGCCGATGTTCCAGGGCATCACGGCGCCGAACTTCCAGAGGTAGATCGCGACCAGTACGGCGATGATCACCACGCCGACGACCGTGAGGGCGATGTTGCGCCGCCGGACCTTCGGGTCGAGGGCGGCGCGGGTGGCTTCCGTGACCTTGCGCTTGGTCCAGCGCAGAGCGACCTGGGCCCAGACGAACTCGGTCGCCCAGATCGCCACGCCGGCGAAGATCACCAGCCAGCCGGGGCCCGGCAGCGGCAGCAACACGATCCCGCCGCCGACCACAGCGAGGCCGACGACGAAGACGCCCACCATCCAGCTCAGGTGGAGCGGGCGCGACGCCTTGATGAAGTCAGGCGCGCGCGAGCCCAGCTCCCGCTCGCCCCGCCCGGAATCCTCGGTCTCGGTCCGCTCGCGGTCCTCGCCGGAATCCGGCGACTCCCCCGGTTTCACAGGATCCGCCGTTTTGGATGTCTTTGTCATATCACCCATCTTCGCCCGCGAATCCTCCCGCGTCGACACAGCGTTCCCCCGCCGGTCACTCTCCGCATCCATGACGACCAACTTACCCGAGCGGCTCGCGTCACTGGAATGGCGGCATAACCCGAAGTTACACACCCCCATACGAGCTACCTGAAGGATCACAAAACAGACAGAGGGGTTTACAACGGCACTGTAGGTGGCATGTCGATTTCGCCGACGTGCGAATCCCCGAGCGCACACTGAGCGAAAGGCCCTGGCGCTTATGAACACCACGGTCAGCTGCGAGCTGCACCTGCGCCTCGTTGTATCGAGCGAGTCCTCACTGCCTGTACCCGCGGGCCTCCGGTATGACACGGCCGATCCCTATGCCGTGCACGCCACCTTCCACACAGGAGCCGAAGAGACGGTCGAGTGGGTCTTCGCCCGCGACCTTCTCGCCGAGGGGCTGCACAGGCCCACCGGCACCGGCGACGTCCGTGTCTGGCCGTCCCGCAGTCACGGTCAGGGCGTCGTCTGCATCGCGCTGAGCTCCCCGGAGGGCGAAGCCCTGCTCGAAGCCCCGGCGCGGGCCCTGGAGTCGTTCCTCAAGCGGACCGACGCGGCGGTGCCACCCGGCACCGAGCATCGTCACTTCGACCTCGACACGGAACTCTCACACATCCTGGCCGAGAGCTGAGCCAGGCAGAAGCTGCCCGGCGCCGTCCGACTCGGGGAGACGGCGCCGCGCGGACTATCCGCATACGGCAGGACACCGGCGCCGTCGCCGCGGACCCACCGCGGCGACGGCGCCGGTGCGCGTGCGTGAAGGGTGACTTTCACAGCGACTAGAGTCATGCGGATCCGGCGGGCACAGGCCCGCAGCATGGCCTGGGAGCGAATGGTGCTGATCCCTCACGACACCCGGATCGCGCTCGACACCGTGGTCGATCTGTTGAACACGGTGCCGCAGGACGACGCGACCGGCGGTCCGCTCGACGGGCTCGCCGACATCGACGCGCTGTACGACTTCCTGCGGCGCAACCTGGTCAGCGGGGTGGGAGACCTCGGCAGCCGGGACCTGCGGGCCGTACAGGACGTACGGGCCCGCTTCGCCAAGGTGTTCGCCGCACCCGCGTCGTCCGTGGCCGCGACCCTGCTCAACGAGCTGGTGGCAGCGGCGGGGACCACGCCCCAGCTCACCGACCACGACGGCTACGACTGGCATGTCCACTACTTCGCGCCGGGCGCCTCGGTCGCCGACCGTCTCGCCGCCGACTGCGGCATGGCGCTCGCCTTCTTCATCGTCGCGGGCGAACGGGAGCGGCTGCGGCGCTGCGAGGCCCCGGACTGCGGGCACGCGTTCGTCGACCTGTCACGCAACCGTTCGCGCCGCTACTGCTCAAGCCGCACCTGCGGCAACAGGCTCCATGTGGCCGCCTACCGGGCCCGCCGCAAAGAAGCGGCCGGCTGACCCTCACAGCAGGAACAAATCGTGCACCGCCGCCAGCAGCAGCAGTGAGGCGACCACCGTCAGGAAGATCATCAGGGGCGGCTGGGACAGCGCGAAAAGGCAGCCTCGCGGCTCTTCGGCGGGTACGGCTTCGGTGGGTACGGGGGTTTGATCCCGTGATGTATCGAGCATCTCGAAGCGATGATGACGTAGCCCGGACCTCACTCATGACCAAGGCCCTGATCAGGGCGGGACTTGATCATATTCCGTGGGAAGAGGACCGGGAACAGGCCGGGTTCGGTCAGATGGCGTGCCGGTTTCCGATGCCGTTCCGCATGTCGAGACGGTGTGCTTCTTGTTCAGATGCCGTGCTTCTTGAGGATGGCCTCGATGTCGCTGAAGTCGTCACCGCTCTTCGCCCCGCGCGGCGCCGGCTCCGACACCTTCGGCCTGACGGCGGGCTGTGTTGTGGGGGTCGCCGAGGACCCGGCACCGAGCGAGGGCGCCGAGGCCGCTGGGGCGACCGCACCGCGCTGCGCCGCCTTCGCCGCCTCCCTGCGCTCCTTGCGCGTGCCGCCCGTACGCCGCTCGACCGCCCTGGTCACCATGAACAGCACCCAGGCGAGGGCGAGGACGACAAAGCCCGCCCAGGCCGTCGGGCTGAACGCCGTGTGCGCGAGCCACTTGACCACGCCGGTCATCACCAGGCCCACCGGCACCAGCGAGTAGGCGGCGATCCGCACCGCCCGAAGGAAACGCTTGCGGTACGCCGTGACCGCCGCGATGCCCAGGCCCGCCACCGATACGGCGGAACAAACGGTCTCGGCAATCATCCGGTCCTCCAGGCAGAGCGCGTTCATGGGCAGAACACATCACTTCCCCCCACTGTGCACCTCGCGGCGGCCGGAGGCCACGGTCCGGGGTCGCCGGACGAGATCCTCAGGGAGATATCGGGGGCGCGATCCTCCCCAGGTGCCGGTCGGGCGGAGGCTTCTCATGCTGCGAGACTGGTCCCATGAACGACTCCTCCACCGACTCCCACCCCGCGCGCCCGCACGTGCCCGTCGTCCTCGACGTCTGGTGCGAGCTCCAGTGCCCCGACTGCCGCGACGCCCAGGACGACATCCAGGCGCTGAGCGAACGCTACGGAGACCGGCTGGAGCTGCGGCTGCGGCACTTCCCGCTGGAGAAGCACCGGCACGCGTTCGCCGCCGCCCAGGCCGCCGAGGAGGCCATGGTGCAGGGGCAGGGCTGGCCGTACGTACGTGCCGTGCTGGCCCGTACGGGGGAACTGGCCGCCGGGGGCGAACCGGTGCTGGTGCGGATCGCCGATGAGCTGGGCCTGGATTCAGGCGAGTTCGACACGGCCCTGATCGACGGGCGCCACATGCTGATCGTCGACGCCGACCAGGCGGAGGGCAAGGCGATCGGCGTGACGGGCACACCGACGTATGTCGTCGGCGGCGAACGTCTCGACGGCGGCAGCAGTCAGGCGGGGCTCCGGGAGCGTATCGAGGAGATCGTCGACCGGCTTCTCGCCGAAGAGGCGTAGGGGCGTCCGGGGCATCGCCGCGCCCTTCTAAAGAAGCTGCTTGATGAAGTTCCGCCCGGTCACCCGGTATTGGAGCGATTCGTAGAGCCGGACGGCCGGGGTGTTGTCGGCGAAGACGTGCAGGGCGAGATATCCGGAGCCGGCCTCCAGCGAGAGCCGCTCGGCGAGCAGCATCAGCGCCCGGCCGAAGCCCTCCCCGCGCCGCCCCTCGGCGACCAGCACGTCGTACACGTACGACCCCTGCTCGTCGCCCCGGTGCGCGACCCACACATGGCCGACGACGGCGCCCTCGTGGACCAGGACACGCACCGTCACACCCGGGGTGGCGGGGCCGTCCGGCAGGAGCCTGCCGTGGACCCGCGCCGAGCGGGCATGGGCCTCCTCAGGCGGTGTCCCCCTGTCGATCGCGCTCCGCGCGTAGCGGTCGACCGCCCCCGCGAGCCAGTCCGGGTACTCGGACTCGCTCACGGGTCGGCTCTCGACGCCGGCCGGGAGCGCGGGTGGTTTCGGGGGCAGTTCCTTGGTCATGTTGCTGCTGCGCTCGGTGTAGCCGAGGGAGTTGAGCATGCGCAGCGCCGCTGTGGCACCCGGCGGCGCCGATGCCAGCACCTGCCGGCAGCGCCAGTCGCGCAGCACCTCCTCGGCTGCGAGTACGGCGACGGTGCCGCGCCCGCGCCGCCGGTCGGGTTCGTCGATCCGCAGGGAGCGGATCTCGCCCGTCGCCGGGCCGAAGGCGGGATCGGTGGCGACCTCGATCACGCCGACGCGGCGGCTGTTCACGCACACGTCGTACGTGCGTGAGGTGGCGCCGTCGTCGGCGTGCTGAAGCGGCCCGGCCGGCCGCAGTGTTGTGGTCATCAGGTGGGATCTTCCCCTTCCCGACCGCCACTCATCCCTTTCGCGGATCTTTATGTGTCTTCGGGGGAAGTGTCTTCGGGGGCGTCACGGTCGTCGCCGCCCTCACGGGTCCAGGTCGTCGCCGGACCGCTCCTCGAAGATCCGCATGGCCTTGCCGGTCACCGGGCCCGGGGCTCCCGGCAGTTCACGGCTGTCGAGGCGGTGGACCGCCTGTACGTCGCGCAGGCTCGACGTCACGAAGATCTCGTCCGCGCGCTCCAGGACGTCCAGCGGCAGGTCGGTCTCCTTGGCCCCCGTCCACTCGATGACCAGGGCGCGGGTGATGCCGGCCAGGCAGCCCGAGGCGACGGGCGGGGTGTGGGTCTCGCCGTCGACAACGACAAAGACGTTCGATCCGGTGCCTTCGCAGAGTTGGCCGACGGTGTTGGCGAAGAGCGCCTCGGATGCGCCGCGTTCGTGGGCGCGGGCGAGCGCCACCACGTTCTCCGCGTACGAAGTGGTCTTCAGCCCGGTCACGGCGCCGCGTTCGTTGCGCGTCCAGGGGACGGTGATCACGGCGGTCGTGTCGGCCCGGCGCTCGACCTCGCCGAATGCCACGACGAGCGTCGGGCCCTTGTCGCCCCGGTCGGAGCTGAGCGGGGAGAGGCCGCCGGTGTAGGTGATCCGCAGCCGGCCGTACGCGGCGGGGTTGGCGTCGAGGACCGCCGTACAGGCCGCGCGTACCTCGTCGAGGTCGGGGTCGGACAGTCCGAGGCCGCGCGCCGAGCGGGTGAGCCGGTGCAGGTGGCGCGTGAGCGCGAAGGGCCTTCCCTGGACGGTCTTGAGTGTCTCGAAGATGCCGTCGCCGACCGTCAGTCCGTGGTCGAGCACGGACACCTGAGCGGTTTCGGAGGATCGCAGCCCGCCGTTGACCCAGATCTTCATGACGCGGTCCTTCCACTAGCCGCCGCGTACGCGGCGGCGCTCTCGTGCGCGTACGTGTCTGTCTTCTCGCGTGTGACTGTGCCTGTATCTGTACCTGTGACTGGTTCTCTGTTCGACGCTATCGCGAGCAGCCTTCCGGCCTTCAGTTCGGTCTCCTCCCACTCGCGCTCCGGATCCGAACCCCAGGTGATCCCCGCTCCCGCGCCGAAGCGCAGCACCGGCGCACGCCCCGTACCCCGGTCGATCCAGAACGTCCTTATGCCGACGCCGAGTTCGGCTCTGCCGCTGTCGGCGTCGACCCAGCCGATCGCGCCGCAGTAGGGGCCGCGTGGCGCCGTCTCCAGCGCCTCGATGATCGTGAGGGCGCTGGATTTCGGCGCGCCGGTCACCGAGCCCGGCGGGAAGGTGGCGCCCAACAGGTCGCGCCAGCGGACCGAGGCGCCGAGCCGTCCCCGTACGGTCGACACGAGGTGGACGAGACCGGGGTGGGGCTCGACCGCGCACAGGGAGGGCACGGTCACGGAACCGGTGGCACAGACGCGGCCCAGATCGTTCCTGACGAGGTCGACGATCATGACGTTCTCGGCGCGGTCCTTCTCCAGGAGATCCGCCTCCGTACGGCCGGTGCCTTTGATGGGGCCCGACTCCACCAGCTCCCCGGCCCTGCGCAGGAACAGCTCGGGCGAGGCGGTGGCGATCTCCACGCCGTGCGCGGGGAGCCGGACCGTGCCCGCGTACGGCGCGGGGTTGCCGCGCGCCAGCAGGGCCGTCAGGGCGTCGACGTCACTCCCTGTGCCGTCCGGCGCCGGGACCGGCAGCGGCGCGGAGAGTACGCGGCACAAATTGGCCTGATACACGTCCCCCGCCGCGATGTGGGCGCGGATGCGCCGTACGCCGTCCACGTACGCGGCGCGGTCGAGCGACGACGTCCAGTCACCGCGATCCGGTCCGCGCCAGCGCCCAGGGACCGGGGCGGGCACCGGCTGTGACCGTACGTCTCCGAAGCGCGCACAGGTCAGCCGGCCCTCGAAGTCGGCGACGACAGCCCAGAATCCGGAGGAGTCGAGCGCCTCGGGGTCATGGGTGACGTCCCGGAGGCCGGAGGCGACAACACCGCCGAAGCGGGCCAGAGGAGTGAGGGCGTGCACGCTCGCCAGTCTAGGACGGGGCACCGCAGGACGCTCCGGGGCGAAGGGACGTCAGCACGCTGCGTAAACGCGTTTTTGTGCTGGACCCGGAATCCGCTAGAGTTCACCTCGTCGCCGGGCCACGTGAAACCGGTCCGTGAAACGACAGGCGGACGTGGCTCAGTTGGTAGAGCATCACCTTGCCAAGGTGAGGGTCGCGAGTTCGAATCTCGTCGTCCGCTCGATGTGGGGGATTTTTTCTGCCCCCGCGCTCCTGGTGGAGTGGCCGAGAGGCGAGGCAACGGCCTGCAAAGCCGTCTACACGGGTTCAAATCCCGTCTCCACCTCCAAGGACGATTAGCTCAGCGGGAGAGCGCTTCCCTGACACGGAAGAGGTCACTGGTTCAATCCCAGTATCGTCCACCGGATCCGCAAGGATTCCCCGCGCGATTAGCTCAGCGGGAGAGCGCTTCCCTGACACGGAAGAGGTCACTGGTTCAATCCCAGTATCGCGCACGCGGTTCAGCGGTATCGTTCGGCGCTACAGTGTGGCGAACGCAGTACGGATGCAGTGCGGTACGGCTGTAGTGCAGTACGGATGAAAGTCACCCCGCGCGATTAGCTCAGCGGGAGAGCGCTTCCCTGACACGGAAGAGGTCACTGGTTCAATCCCAGTATCGCGCACAGTCGAAAAGCCCCCGGTCGTCTCCACGACCGGGGGTTTTTCCGTCCGTTGGTCAGGACGAGAAGAGCATGTGCGCGAAGCTGTTGTGGCGGTGGTGCCCACCGTGGCCACCGCCGTGGTGCGGGGCGCCCCAGGCGGGGGCGTGAGCCGCGGGGTAGGCCTGCGGGGGCGCCTGCATGGGGGGAGCCTGCTGGCCCCACTGCGACTCGATACGGCTCAGCGTCTCCAGCTCGCCGTAGTCGAGGAAGACCCCCCGGCAGCCGCTGCACTGTTCTATCTGGACACCATTGCGGTTGTACGTCTGCATGGGTGCATGGCACTTGGGACACTGCATCGTCGGCTCAGCTCCTCGCCGTTCGTCTGGCATCGCCGGAACACACTTCCGGCGACAGTCGGTTCACCCTACGGGGACGCTTCGCAGTTCAACTCGGTTGCGAGGGACGCGATACGGCCGCAGGCGTCAATTATCAGCCCTTCCACCTCGTCCAGGTCACGCTCCTGTGCCAGCGCCCTGGCGACGGCGAGTGCGGCGGTCTGAACGGTCAGGGCGCGGGCGGCGACGTCGAGTTCGGGCCAGGGGTCGCCCTTCGCCGGAACGGCAGGGCCCCGCGCCGCCCGGTACGCGCCGAGGAAGCGCCCCCACTCCTCCGGGGAGAGCAGCCCCGCCGCGTACCAGGCCGCCGGGCGGGCCAAGTCCCAGGCGGGGGCGCCGACTCCGAGGTCGTCGACGTCGATGAGCAGCCAGCGTCCGTCCGGCGCCGGATGCCGTACGAGCTGCCCCAGATGCAGGTCTCCGTGGCAGAGCGCGCCGGGCCCGGGTGACGGCGCCTCACCTCTGGCCCAGGGCGGCAGCAGCGCCCAGGCACGCTCGACCGTGACGGCCGCCGGGTGGGGGCCCGCGGCCCGCATCCGGGTGAGGGCCCGGACCGCCTTCGCCGGCCCCCGCATGG
>NZ_JTHL01000001.1:1383357-1399196 GCF_000818195.1 Streptomyces sp. 150FB
CGTCGGCCGCAGGCGCGGCAGCGCGGCCCGGGCAGCGTGCGGTGGGCGGCGTCGCGGGCGGCTTCGGTGAGCGCCTGGACGACGGATACGGTCACGGTGTCCCCCGGTGCGGTGTGTGGTCCGGCGGAGAGCTTACGGGCGGCGCCCGGACACCTGAACGAGGCCCGACGCCGGAACCAGCCCTGGCATCAGGACGAACCCGGACAGCGCGATGGCCGGTCAGCTCCCCAGCCAACCGGCCAAACGCTGCCGTCCGCCGCACCCCCGTCCCCACGGGGTTGTTGGCCGGATGTTCCGACCCGGACCGCTCTGCCGGGTCTGAAGCGCCGCTCAGCGCCCCAGCATCACGCCCACGGACGACGCCTGTGTGACCACTGCGTCCCAGCCGCCGAAGACGACTACGAGCAGGGCCGCCAGGGGAAGAACCATGGCAGTCGCCACCAGGGGGTGACGGGTGCCGGACCGGGCCCCGCCGAACGCGGCGAACGCCTTGCGTCCTCGCGTGCGGATCATTGTCCGCGTGGCGGTGTCGGCCATGGTTCCTCTCCTGTTCGGATCGCAGCGGCGGGCGTCTGACCTCGGGGGACGAGTGCATCACCCGCCGCTTGACTTCAACTCTAGGGACGCGACAGGGCCCGGGCGTCATGCCCGCGTACCGATTCCCGGGCCTCCCGGAGGATGAGCCGCGTACCGGTCGCGTACTCCCCTGGGTGGAGAGGGCGCGCTACGCCTTGGGGTCTTCCCGGAGGTGACGCTCCGAGGACTCCTCCCTGGGCACCGGCTGCTCGACCAGTGCGAGCACGCGCGTGGCCATGAATCGCGCGGTGCGCACCACCGTTCCGCTGCGGGTGACTTCGCTCACTTCCACCACGCCGCGGCGCACCGCCGTCTCCACCCGGCGGCCCGCCCTGCTCGCCACCACCTCGTACGTACGGGTCGTGTCCCCGGCGTCCACCACTATCTCCACACGGTCACCCTTCACGATCCAACTCCCCCTTCTGCGACGGACCATTGAGATCTCGCACGGGCCGGGGGGCCCTGGATCCGCTGTCCCCCGACCACTCTTCGATTTTCCCACCCGGCACTGACAATCCGTCGGCCCGTGAGGGCGCGGCCTATGAGCGCACCGGGGCGCCTATACGTAAGCTGTGCCACGTCACACGGACGACCGGGCAGCGGGGATGGACATGGCGATGATGCGGCTCCGGCGCGAGGACCCGCGTGTCGTCGGTTCGTTCAGGCTTCACAGGCGGCTCGGCGCGGGCGGTATGGGGGTTGTCTACCTGGGTTCGGACCGGCGCGGCCAGCGGGTGGCGCTGAAGGTGATCAGGCCGGATCTGGCCGAGGATCAGGAATTCAGGTCCCGGTTCGCCCGGGAGGTCTCCGCCGCGCGGCGTATTCGCGGCGGCTGTACGGCCCGGCTGGTGGCGGCGGACCTGGACGCCGAACGGCCGTGGTTCGCCACCCAGTACGTACCGGGGCCCTCGCTGCACGACAAGGTGAACGAGGAAGGGCCGCTGTCCGCCGCCGACGTGGCTTCCGTGGGTGCGGCGCTGTCCGAGGGGCTGGTGGCGGTGCACGAGGCCGGGGTGGTCCACCGCGACCTCAAGCCTTCGAACATCCTGCTCTCCCCCAAGGGCCCGCGCATCATCGACTTCGGCATCGCCTGGGCGACCGGGGCCAGCACGCTGACCCATGTCGGTACGGCGGTCGGCTCGCCCGGCTTCCTGGCACCGGAGCAGGTGCGGGGCGCCGCGGTGACGCCCGCGACCGACGTGTTCTCCCTCGGGGCGACGCTCGCTTACGCGGCGACGTCCGAATCACCTTTCGGGCACGGCAGTTCCGAGGTCATGCTCTACCGGGTGGTGCACGAGGAGGCCCAGCTCCACGGCGTACCGGACGCGCTCGCCCCGCTCGTACGCGCGTGCCTCGCCAAGGACCCGGAGGAGCGCCCCAGCACGCTTCAACTGTCCATGCGGCTCAAGGAGATCGCGGCCAGGGAGGCCCAGGGCCTGCCGGAGAGCCGGCCCCCAGCGCAGCGCGAGCGCCGCGAGCAGGACGTACCGACGGGCCGGATGACCGAGCGCTACACGGAGCGCAGCGTGGAGCGCGGCACGGAACGCCCGAAGAGCCGCACCTCGGCCCCCCGCCCGCCCTCCCGGAACACCGGCCAGTCACAGCGTACGAACGGCACCAGGCCCCGCCAGTCGCCCCCGGCCAACCGCGCCCCCCGCAAGACCGGCCGCCGCCCCGCCAACCCCCGCCTCCTGCGCCAGCGGCTCATCGTCTTCTTCGTGGTCACCCTCATCGTCGCGCTGGGCATCGCGGCAGCGCAGAAACTCTGAGCGTCAGAGTCCCGGCCGGCCCGTAGCGACAGCGTAGAAAGCGACAGCCGCCGCGGCCCCCACGTTGAGCGAATCCACCCCATGGGCCATGGGGATACGAACCCACCGGTCAGCGGCGTCCAGCGCCCGCCGCGACAACCCGTCCCCCTCGGCGCCGAGCATCAGCGCGACCCGCTCCAGCCGATGCGGAGCGACCTCGTCCATGGATTCGGCCTTCGCGTCAGGCGTCAGCGCCAACAGCTCGAACCCCGCCTCCCGTACGGTCTCCAGCGACCGGGGCCACGCTCCGAGCCGCGCGTACGGCACGGAGAAGACCGCACCCATCGAGACCTTCACCGACCGCCGGTAGAGCGGATCGGCACAGTCCGGCGAGAGCAGCACGGCGTCCATCCCAAGAGCCGCGGCGCTGCGGAAGATCGCACCAATATTCGTGTGATCATTCACCGCCTCCATCACAACAACCCGCCGCGCCTCCGAGAGCAGATCATCAGCACTCGGCAACGGCTTACGCCCCATGGAGGCAAGAGCCCCCCGGTGCACGTGATAGCCGGTGACCTGTTCGGCCAACTCGGGGCTGACGGCGTACACCGGGGCCGATGACGCCTCGATGATGTCCCGCATGGTGTCGACCCACTTGGCGGAGAGCAGCATCGAACGCATCGCGTAACCGGCCTCCGTGGCACGCCGGATGACCTTCTCGCCCTCGGCGATGAAGAGGCCCTCAGCGGGCTCGCGCCGCCGACGCAGCTCAACGTCCGTCAGCCCGACATAATCCCCGAGACGCGGATCGTGGGGGTCGTCAATGAGTTCCAAGGGGTGCCTCCAGATCAACCAAGCGCAACAACGTCACCGATGACGATGACGGCCGGAGGCCGTACGTCCTCGGCCCGCGCGACCTCGCCCACGGTCGCAAGAGTGGCGTCGACCCGCCGCTGAGCAGCGGTCGTACCCTCCTGCACCAGAGCGACCCGCGTCTCCGGCGCCTTCCCGTGTTCGATCAGCGCCCGCGCGATGGCCCCGATCTTGTCGACGGCCATCAACAGCACGAGCGTCCCCCGCGAGCGAGCCAGCGCCGCCCAGTCGACAAGCGAACGATCATCGTCAGGCGCGACATGCCCGCTCACAACGGTGAACTCGTGCGCGACCCCCCGATGCGTGACGGGGATCCCCACAGCGCCCGGCACACTGATGGAGCTGGAGATACCAGGCACCACAGTGCAGGCGATCCCGGCGGCAGCCAAGGCGTGCACCTCCTCCATGCCCCGACCGAAAACAAAGGGATCCCCACCCTTCAGCCTGACCACGGCCTTACCCGCCCGGGCATGTTCGATCAACGCGTCATTGATCGCCTCCTGCGCCATGGCCCGCCCGTACGGAATCTTCGCCGCGTCAATGACCTCGACATGCGGCGGCAGCTCATCCAGCAGATCCCGTGGCCCCAGCCGATCCGCGATGACAACATCAGCCTCAGCAAGCAGCCGACGCCCACGCACAGTGATCAAATCAGGATCCCCGGGCCCACCCCCGACCAGAGCAACGCCCTTCGGGCGCCGACGATGATGCGGTGCGGAAAGACTGCCATCACGCAGCCCTTCAACAATCGCGTCCCGCAGACCGGCCGACCGACGCGGATCGTGCCCCGTCAACACAGCCACGGTCACCCCCTCACTGCGCCCGGTGGCAGGCGTCCAAGCAGTAGCGGCCTCCGCGTCATCACTGCGCACGCACCAAACCCGCCCCCGCTCAGCCTCAGCGGACGCCGCCGCATTGGCCACCGGGTCACTGGACGCCACAAGCGCGTACCAGGCCCCGGCGAGATCCCCCTCGGCATAAGGCCTGCGCTCCCAGCGAATCTCCCCGGCCCCGGCCATCGCTTCAACAGAGGGCGTGGCCGACGGCGACACAAGCACAATGTCGGCCCCCGCAGCAATCAACGCGGGAAGCCGCCGCTGAGCAACCTGCCCGGCACCCACAACAACAACCCGCCGCCCGGACAGCCGAAGCCCAACGGGGTACGCGGGACGCTCGACGTTCAAAGGCTCGGCCATGTCGGTAGGGGCTCCTAGGGCGGCGACGCAATGCGAGAAGGGGGCCGCTGGACAACGAAGCGGCAGGTGGAGCCCACTTTACGGCCAGCAGGAACACGGAGCACGAGCCGGTAGCCACAGCCACACCCTCACGCACCGACACACACAAAAGACAGCCGGCCAAGACAGCGCGACGCACCCCGCAGAACAAGGGCCCCACAGGAAACAGGCACCACAACAGACAAGGGCACCCCACAGGGAGCCCGCAGGGCAAGCAACCCGCACCCGGCCGCAAAGCGCCAGAACAAGCGAGCGTCCCCGGGGAGTCTCCCCCCTGGGGCCGCCCCCCTCAAGTTGCAGTTGCGGTGGAGGGGTGGGTGCCAAGGGTGGAGCGCAGCGGAATCGGCGCAGCCGACGCGACGCAGGAGCGCCCTTGACACCCACCCCGGAACCGCGAAAATCAACAAAAAGGGGCGGCCCGACCCTCACCACCACAGACCCGGCCCACCCCGACCGCCGGCCCGAACCCGCAGCCGCCAACAAACAGCGACCAGCAACCAGCAACCAGCGCAACCAGCCCTACTTCTCCGTAACCCCCGCAGAATCAAACGTAGCCACCTCATGCATCGCACGCGCCGCACTCTGCACCACCGGCAGGGCCAACAACGCACCCGTGCCCTCACCGAGCCGCAGGTCCAGATCGACCAGGGGACGCAGCCCCAGCTTGTTCAAGGCCGCCAGGTGGCCGGGCTCCGCACTCCGGTGCCCCGCGATGCAAGCAGCCAGCGCCTCCGGCGCGATCGCCCGCGCCACCAGCGCTGCCGCTCCCGCGCTCACACCGTCCAGAATCACCGGCGTACGCATCGACGCACCGCCCAGGATGAAGCCGACCAGGGCCGCGTGCTCCAGACCGCCGACCGCCGCCATGACACCAATGGGATCCGCGGGGTCCGGACGGTGGAGCTCCAGGCCACGCCGTACGACATCGACCTTCCGCGCGTGCGTCTCGTCGTTGATACCGGTGCCGCGTCCGGTGACCTCTGCCGGGTCCGCATCCGTATAAACGGAGATCAGCGCCGCCGACACCGTGGTGTTGGCGATCCCCATCTCTCCCGTGATCAGCGCCTTGTTACCCGCAGCCACGAGATCACGCGCGGTCTCGATACCGACGTTGACCGCCTTCAGCACTTCCTCGCGGCTCATGGCCGGCCCGGTGGTGAAGTCGGCCGTCGCCGCCCGTACCTTCCGGGGCAGCAGCCCCGGCGTAGCGGGCAGTTCGCTCGCCACACCGACGTCGATGACACACACCTCGGCCCCGACCTGAGCGGCGAACGCGTTGCACACCGCGCCCCCGCCCAGGAAGTTGGCGACCATCTGAGCCGTCACCTCCTGGGGCCAGGGGGTGACCCCCTGCGCGTGCACGCCATGATCACCCGCGAAGATCGCGACAGCGGCGGGCTCCGGGATCGGCGGCGGGCACATCCGGGACAGCCCGCTGAGCTGCGCGGAGATGATCTCCAGCATCCCGAGCGCGCCGGCCGGCTTGGTCATCCGCTTCTGTCGCTCCCACGCCTCCCCCAGCGCCTTCGCGTCCAGCGGCCTGATGGTCGAAATGGTCTCCTGAAGCAGGTCGTGCGGCTGCTCGCCCGGCAGGGCCCTCCGCCCGTACGTCTCCTCGTGCACCACCCACGACAGCGGGCGGCGCTTGGACCAGCCCGCCTGCATCAGCTCGGGCTCCTCGGGGAACTCGTCGACGTACCCGACACACAGATACGCCACAACCTCCAGATGCTCGGGCAGACCCAGCGCGCGCACCATCTCGCGCTCGTCGAAGAAGCTGACCCAACCAACCCCGAGGCCTTCCGCACGCGACGCGAGCCAGAGGTTCTCGACGGCGAGCGCGGAGGAGTACGGCGCCATCTGCGGCTGGGTGTGCCGGCCGAGGGTGTGGCGGCCGCCGCGTGTCGGGTCGGCGGTGACCACGATGTTCACGGGGGTGTCGAGGATCGCCTCGATCTTCAGTTCCTTGAACTGCTTGGCCCGGCCCTTCGGCAGCGACTTGGCGTAGGCATCGCGCTGACGCTGTGCCAGTTCGTGCATGGAACGCCGGGTCTCGGCCGACCGAATGACCACGAAGTCCCAGGGCTGGGAGTGGCCCACGCTGGGCGCGGTGTGCGCGGCCTCCAGGACGCGCAGCAGCACCTCGTGCGGAATCGGGTCGGAACGGAAGCCGTTACGGATGTCACGCCGCTCGCGCATGACACGCAGTACGGTGTCGCGCTCGGCGTCGTCGTAACCGGACGCGGCGGCGGGCAGGGGCTCAGGCTCGGGCGCGAGTTCGGGTTCCGCCACCGCTTCCGGCGCCAATTCCGGCGCCAATTCCGGCGCCGTTTCGACAACTACGGGCACCTCGGGGTCAGGAAGAACCTCGCCAGCCGAGTCTTCCGGCTCCTCGACCACAACTTCAGAAACGGGCTCGGGCACGGGCTCGGGCACGGGCTCCGACACCGCCACCTCGGCAACGGCCTCCGGCTCCTCGACAACCTCCGGTGCCACAACAGCCACAGGCACGTCCGGCACCTCCACCGGCGCGTCCACCGACACGACCTCAGGCGTCTCCTCCGCCACCACGACCGCTTCCTCAGCCACCGGCTCAGGAACGACCGTTTCTGCTGGCGGCTCAGGCGTCCAGGGAGCTGAGGCCTGAGCCGGAATGTCAGCCAACTGCGGCCCGGGCAGAACGGTCGCGTCCTCCTGCGGAACGTCCAAGTACTCCGGCCCCGGCGCCAGTCCGGCAACAGGCTCGGACTCGACTTCCTGCGCGGGCTCGGGCTCAGGAACGGAAACAGGCACCGGCACAGGCACCGCCACAGACACAGGGGAGGACACCGGCGCAGGCGCGGGCACCGGCGCGGGCACAGTCACCGGAGCAACCTGTACGGCCGCCCCCGCGGGCCCACGATCGGCGAGCGAACGCACCACTCCACCTGTGGCGTCCGGAACCGGCGGCCCCATGTGCAGCGGCCGGCGCACCGGAGTAGGCGCGGGCGCCGGTACAGCCACAGCGACCGGCACAGCCACCGGCTCAGGCTCCGGCACCGCCACCGGCTCGGACACAAGCGCGGGGTCGGGCTCGGGCGTGGGCTCAGTCTCAGGCTCCGCCACAAGCGGCGGAATCCGTACGGCACTCAGATCCACCGACCCGGAATCCCGCCCACCGGCCTCATGCGCACCCTGCTCGGCAACCGGCCCGGACTCGGCGACCGGCTCGGCCTGCTGCCCATAACTCGCAGGAAACTGCTGCGCCTCCGCCATCTCCGCGACCGGTTCCGGCGCGGGAACCGGCGCCGGCTCGTCTATAGGCGGCACCTGAGCCTGCACCGCATAAGCCACGGGAGCCGCAACCGGAGCCCCCACGGGAGCCACCACAGGACCAACAGCCGGAGCCTCATACGCACCAGGAACCTCGTACGTAGCCACCGGAGTCGCGTAAGCCATCGGAGCCATCGAAGTGTCGGACGGCACCGGCTGCGGGTCCCCCCACGCCCCCTGCGCGCTCGGCATCAGCAACAGGTCTTCGTCCTCCGGAGCACTCTCGGAGGCACCCGGATACGAGGAGCCGTACGCATCAAGAACCTGAGCGCCCTGGGCACCCACAGCACCCACAGAAGCGGCACCCTCAACACCAGGAGCACGGTGCACACCAGAAGCACCCACAGCAGACCCAGCCCCAGACCCAGACCCAGAGGCGAGGCTGCCCTGCTCCTCCACCGTGCCCGCGTTCTCCGGCAGTACCTCGCCCGGGATCTGGCCGGTGTCAGTCATGCGTACCCCTCGCCCATTGGTTGTGCTCCTTCGGCCCTTCACCGGGGCGCCCTGTCAGCGGCACCGTCGGCGCGCCCGTCAAGAACAACGAGCGTGAGCGCCGCGCGGCACGAACGGCCACGCGGTCATCACGTATTTTCGCGGCCTTTCCCGACCGTGGGAAGGAGATCCGCCACGGTCCGCTGTGGACTACGCCACGTCGCGCGTCCCCCGCTCCCGCCGTATCACAGGGAGGCCCAAAACGGGCCCCTTTTCCGGACATTGACGCACGAAGCGACGAACGACCGGCTGCGGTACAACGATCGGCCAGCCTACCTCCCGCTCCTCGGCGGCGGGGCAGGGGGCGTGGTCAGACGGTGCTTTCCGGGCGCCGGCCCGAGAGCAGGAAGACGACGGAACGCTCCCGTTCCTCCCAGTCGCCCGTGTCCATCTCCACCGACTGGAGCAGGGCGCATTCCACCTCGTAACCCCCGTCCGTCAGGGCGGCGGTGATCGCCTCGGCCTCGTCCCGCGTCGCCGCGTGCGTGACGATCCGCTCGGGCCTGCGGTCGGCGCACGCGATCACGACATCCACCCCGCCGCCTCCGATCCGTACGACATCGGGCTCGGGCAGCCGTTCGAGTACGTGGGGCGCCCGCCCCTGGACGACCTGGAGTTGCACGCCGGCGCGCCGCGCGGCCGCAGCCGTACTCGCGCACGCCCCCGGCTCCTCGTCCACGGCGATCACGGCGGCGCCGAAGCATGCCGCCTCGGCGGCGATCGCTCCGCTGCCCGAGCCGATGTCCCAGATCAGATCGCCGGTCCTGGCTCCGATCCTGGCCAACTGGGCCGCGCGCAACCAGGTCGACTCACCCTCGTCGATCTCGATGGCGTACTCGGCCGTGGGCCGTGCCCAGCCGCGTCCCCGCGCCGGATACCCGGGATCGTGTCCTGCGATCCAGCCGGACGCCGGAGAGACCGCCGTACCGATTCCGCCGATGACAATGACGATATTCGGATCGCGCCACACATGGTCGGCGGCCTTGTCGGAGGTGAGGACGGTGACTTGCTCCCGTTCCGTACCCAACTCCTCGCAGATGACGAAGGTGCGGTGGACACCTTCGAGGAGCAGCGCGAGTTCGGCGGGGCCCGCACCCGGCGAGGTGAGGACGGCGACCTTGGTGTGCGCCCGGCACACGTTGACGGCGCGGCGCAGCGTACGGGTGTGGGCGACGACCACCTGCGCGTCGTCCCAGGCCATCCCGGCGCGGGCGAACGCGGCCGCCACGGCGGACACGGCAGGCACGACTTCGACCTCAAGGCCGTGTTCAGGCGCCCGGAGGGTGCGTACGACGCCGAAGAATCCGGGGTCGCCGTCCGCGAGAACCACCGCACTCCCCCGGTGGCCGGCGATACGGCGGGCCGCCAGGTCGATGCTGCCGAGGCGGATGCGCTCGGCGTTCTCGGGGACTCCGGGAAGTTCCAGATGGTGGGCGGCTCCGGCCACGAGCGTGGCTGCGGAGAGCGCGGACTCGGCCGCAGGGGTCAGGGGTGAGCCGTCCCAGCCGATCACCGTGACGCGGTCGGCCATCGTTGTCAGTCTCCCGAAGTGGTCGCAGGGTGTCGTGGGCACGGTGAGATTACCTGCCCCAGCTCACCGACCGCGCGGCGGCCGGGTCGTTGAGCCGCCGTCGACGTACACCGGACCCTGAGCGGCCCGCGGCCTCAGTTCCAGTGGGTGAAGGACGCGTAACCGCCCGCGTCCGCCATCTGTTCGGCGACGCCTTCCAGGTCCTCGGAGAGCAGGCTCCAGACGATCAGGTCGGTACGGATGTCCGCCCAGCCCCCGTCCTCGGTCTGCGTACGGGCTATCCAGGAATTGCGCAGCACACCCTCGCTGATGCAGCCGATCTTCTGCGCGACCTGCTGCGAAGCGGTGTTGTCGGCGGGCGTGCGTACCTCGATGCGTTCGAACTTCTGGTCGCGGAACAGCCACTGCGCGACGGCCAGCACCGACTCGGTCGCATAGCCCTCACCTCGCGCCCAGGGGGCGGTCACATAGGACGCCTCGGTGGCCAGGATGCGCCAGTCCGTACTGTGCAGATGGACGATGCCGACCAGCCGCTGCGTAAGGAACTCGTTGACGGCGAAGACGATGCCGGTCCCCGCGGTGCGCTCGGCGGGAGCGATCCGGCCGACCCACTCCTCGGCGTCCTCCTTGGTGTAGGGCTGCGGCACCGAGGTCCACGCGGTGACCAGTTCGTCGTTCATCATCTCGATGTGAGCGGGGATGTCGGCCGGCTCGAAAGCCCGCAGCACCAGCCGCTCCGTGCTGATGGAAACGTCCGGAAAGGTGGTAGTCATGCGCAGCTCCATGCCTCAGTCCGTCGCAAGTCCGTCGTGAGCTCGTCGTGAACGCACAGCATGCAGCATCCACCCGCGGATGCGCATGGCCGGGTCGGATCCCCCGACCCGGCCCACAAGAACCGTACGACGGCGACTACTTCACCCGTTAACGGACAGGTCCGAAGACGGGGACGATCGAACCGTCGTAGGTGTCCTCGATGAACTTCTTCACCTCAGGGGAGTTGAGGAGCTTCGCGAGCTTCTGCACGCGCGGGTCCTTCTCGTTGCCCTTCTTGACCGCGAGGAAGTTGGCGTACGGGTTGCCTTCCGCCTTCTCCAGCGCGAGCGAGTCCGTGGCGGGCTTGAGGTGCGCCTCAAGCGCGTAGTTCCCGTTGATGACGGCTGCGTCGACATCACTCAGCGCGCGGGGCAGCGTGGCGGCCTCCAGCTCCTTGAAGTGCAGACCCTTCGCGTCCTTGATGTCCTCGAGGCCGCCGGTGGCGCCGACGCCCGGCTTCAGGGTGATCAGCCCGTTGTCGGCGAGGAGCTTGAGCGCGCGGCCCTCGTTGGTGGTGTCGTTCGGGATCGCTATGTTCTGGCCGGACTTGATGCCCTTGAGATCCTGGATCTTCTTGGAGTAGAGGCCGAGCGGCTCCAGGTGAACATTGACCACGGGCACGATGTGGGTGTGGTTCTTCTTGTTGAAGTCGTCCAGGTAAGGCTTGTGCTGGAAGAAGTTGGCGTCGACCTCACCGCTCTCCGTCGCGGTGTTCGGCAGGACGTAGTCCGTGAACTCCTTGACCTCCAGCTTCAGTCCGGCCTTCGCCGCCAGGTTCTTCTTGACGAAGTTGAGGATGTCGGCATGCGGCGTCGGCGAGGCGGCGACGATCAGCGGCTTCGACGCGTCGCTCTTACCGCCGCCGTCGGACGAGTTCCCGGGGTCGGAGGACGTGCCGCAGGCGCTGAGGGAGAGAGCGAAGGCGGCGGTGGCCGCGAGGGCGGTGGCCTTGAGTGCGGTACGCACGGAGGGTGCCTCTTTCGGGTATTTGGATGAAGTGAACAGACAGATGGAGGTTGCGCAAACCTGAGGTCAGGCCATCAAGTCGGGCGCCGGTTCAGGCCGTCAGCTCAGGTCGTCAGCTCAGGCCGTCAGGTGGTCGTACGGACGCGGCGCGCCAGCAGGCGTACGGCGACGTCGCCCAGGAGCTGGATCACGGACACGATCACGATCAGCACGATGACCGTGGCGATCATGAAGCCGTTCTCGAAGCGCTGGAATCCGTACGTCACCGCCTTGGACCCGAGGCCTTCCCCGCCCACGGCGCCGGCCATCGCCGAATAGCCGATGAGCGCGATGACCGTGGTGGTGGCGCCGGAGACGAGCGAGGGCAGCGCCTGGGGCAGCAGCACCTTGCCGACGATGGTGGGGATGGAGCCGCCCATCGCCTGGACAGCTTCGACCAGGCCCTGATCGACCTCGCGGATCGCCGTCTCGACGAGACGCGCGAAGAAGGGGATGGCGCCGATCGCCAGCGGCACGATCATCGCCGTGGGGCCGATGAAGGTGCCGATCACCAGAGTGGTGAAGGGGATCAGGGCGATCAGCAGGATGATGAACGGCAGCGAGCGGCCGATGTTCACGATCACGCCGACGACCTTGTTCACCGGCGCGTTCTGAAGCAGTCCGCCCTTGTCGGTGAGGACGAGCAGAATGCCCAGCGGCAGCCCGCCCACGACGGTGACGAGCCCGGACCAGAGCACCATGTAGAGGGTGTCCAGGGTCCCCTGGGACAGCAGTGGCTGCATTTCGGACCAGGTCACTTGGCATCTTCCTTCGCGAGCCGTTCACGCTGCTGACCGGGGACACTCTCCGGAAGATCCACGGTGACGCTCTCCACATGAAGCCCCTGCTCGCGCAGGAAACCGACCGGGACGACGTTGTCCTCGTACCGCCCCGGCAGTTCGATCCGCATTCGGCCGACCCGGCGCCCCTCCACCGTGTCCATCGCGGCGCCCAGGATCGAGACGTCGATGTTGTACGTACGCGAGAGCTGCGAGATCACCGGCCGGTCGCCGGTGCCCGACCCGTTGAAGGTGACGTCGAGGACCGTACGGTCGGAGCCCGAGGCGGCGCCGCCCACCGGGTACAGCTCCCGCGCGAGCTGCGACCCCTCGGTGGCGAGCAGCTCGTCAACCGTGCCGGACTCGACGATCCGGCCGTTCCGCATGAGAGCGGCCGAGTCGCAGATCGTCTTCACGACCTCCATCTCATGGGTGATGAGCAGGATGGTCAGACCGAGCTGCTGATTGAGATCGCGCAGCAGTTGGAGGATCGACCGGGTCGTCTCGGGGTCGAGCGCGCTGGTCGCCTCGTCGGAGAGCAGCACCTTGGGGTCGCCCGCCAGGGCGCGTGCTATGCCGACCCGCTGCTTCTGGCCGCCGGAGAGCTGGGCCGGGTAGGCCTTGGCCTTGTCGGCGAGACCGACCAGGTCGAGCAGCTCCAGGGCGCGCCGGGACCGTTCGGCCCCCGGCACACCGAGGATCTCCAGCGGCAGTTCGACGTTGTCCTTGACGGTGCGGGAGGAGAGCAGGTTGAAGTGCTGGAAGACCATGCCGATCGAGCTGCGCGCCCTGCGCAGCTCCTTGCCCGCCCTCCTGCCCCGCCCCGCCAGCGCGGTGAGGTCCTGGCCCGCGACCGTCACGGTGCCGGACGTGGGGCGTTCGAGCAGATTCACGCAGCGGATGAGCGAGGACTTCCCCGCCCCGCTCCGGCCGACGACACCGAACACCTCGCCCTCGCGTACGTGCAGGTCGACACCGTCAAGTGCGGTGACTTCGCGGCCTCGGGAATGGCCGGACCGATAGATCTTCGTCAGGCCCGTAGTAGTGATCACAGAGGGGTATCCGTCACAGTCGAGTGCGCGCCGGGGTGCCGGCCGGGCACGGGGCAATGCGTCAGGAGCATCAAGGACAAGAGGCAAAGAGCAAGGAGTGCAGCGGGGGCATACGCCGGTCCGGCAGCCGGACACGCACCGACGAGCGGGCAGGGCCGAGGCACACAGGGGCGCCCTCAGACGTGCGGGAGGACCGTGCGCAAGGCTGTCCAGATGTCGCTGTCGCTTCCGGAGTCTCCGGTGCCACAGGAGAGCTCGAAGCTCAGGCAGGGAGCCTCAGCGGGCGCACATTCGACACATTCGGCAGCTACAGCAACAGCGACACCGACAACGAGCACCGGGCGTCGTGATCGCCTCAGTCGCTGATACGCGGTTGCCTGTCGTGGTCATGCGGCAAGTAAAGCAGACGTCAATACACCCTGTGAGGAGTGTCCGGAGAGCGAGCTGATCCGTCGCGCCATTCGGACAGCGCGCTCCCTCGGGGGCGCGCGCGTCGGGCGCTACGGGGCGTAATACGCTCGGGCGCATGCTTGTCGCCCTGACGATCGCGGTGTCGGTGACCGCGCTCGCCCTCGCCGCCTGGTGCGGTTATGCCGCCTACCGGGACCAGCCCACGAAGGACTGGCACTTCATAGGCATGGCCGTGGTGTCCGTGCTGGCGCTGGCGCAGCTCGTGGTCGGGATCGTGGAGCTGGCCCGCGGCGAGAAGCCAGACCAGGGCACGGTGATCTTCCTGTCGTATCTGATCGGGGCGGTGGTGGCGGTGCCGGGCGCGGGGTTCCTGTCGCTGACCGAGCGGACACGGTGGGGCTCGGTGACGGTCTCGGCCGGAGCGGTCGTCCTGGCCGTGCTGGAAGTACGGCTCTACGACATCTGGGGAGGCTGACGGTGGACAGCACCACGACCGGCGCGACAAACACGACAGACGCGACGGGCGTAACAGACACAACGGGCGACGAGCAGCACACGGCCGACGCGGCGGGAGCGGGAGCCGAAGCCGGAGCGACCGGTGGGCGCACCAAGCTCGTCCAAGGACCCGGCGTCCTGCTTCTCTGGCTCTACGGGGTGATGTCGGTCGGCGCCGTCTCACGCTCCATCTACCAGATCGCCACCGACTACGAGAAGGCCCCGCTGGCCTATCTGCTGTCGGCCGCCGCCGGCGCGGTATACGTCTTCATCACCTACACGCTCCTGCGCGGCGGGGAGACCGCGCGCAAGGTGGCGCTGCTCTGTTGCGGCATCGAACTCGTCGGCGTACTCACCGTCGGGACCTGGACACTCGTCGAGCCGTCGGCCTTCGCCGATGCCACCGTATGGACCTGGTACGGCCTGGAGTACATCTTGATCCCGGTGATCCTGCCGATCAGCGGGATCATCTGGCTGCTGAAGTCCCGGCGGGGCCAGGGCCTTGTCCGGCCCTGACCCCGTCCCTGGTCAGGAACTGGCCACGAAGGCCTCCGCCGCCGCCTCCTTCTGCAAGGTGATGAGCTTCAGTCCGGGGCCGACCTGCTCCGAAGCCACAGGCGCGTAGCCCCGGCTGCGGTACAGCCGCAGATTGCCCTCGCCGCGTCGGCCCGTGAAGAGCTGGAAGCGCTTGGCGGCCGGTTCCCCCGCGAAGCGCTCCTCGATCGCGTCGAGCAGCCGGCCACCGAGACCGTGCCGCCGCATCCGCGGGTGGACGATGAGTCTGGCGATACGGGCGGTGCCCGTGTCGTCGATCGTGCCTCGTACCGAAGCCACCACTTCATCGCCGAGTCGGGCCACCAAAGCGTGCCCGCCGTCGAGTTCGGCCCTCAGATCATCGAGGGTCTGGGTCAGTGGCTCGATCGAGTAGTCGCCGTAGAGCTCGGCCTCGTTCTGATAACACAGGTACTGAAGCTTCAGGATCTGTTCTGCGTCCTGTGCACTCGCCGCTGAGATGGTCACGCTCATGCCCATGTGTGCATGCCTCCCGCTCACCTGGTCGCCGGTTGTCTACCGCTCCTTTCCCCCGTGTTCAGGAGCCGCAACCTCTGCCGCCAGCATTCTGCGCAGACATCCCAGGCACCGGGAACGTACCGGCCCCAAACTCCCCTGTGAGATACCCAACTGCCCTGCGATCTCACGGTAGGTGGGGTCGTTCGAGGACAACATCGCAGTCAATAGAGAAGGACAGCGACCAGGAGTACGCGCGACCGCCGCACGGAGCGCGCGGTGCCTTTCGGCGCGCAGGAGCGCGGACTCGGGACCGGTTTCAGGGTTTGCGGCCGGTTCGTCACAGGGCGCGGGGTCCGATTCGGTCTCGTGCGCCGGGTCCGGGTCGATGTCCTGCGAGGGGCCCTGTCCGGTGTCGTGGGGGAGGTATCCGGGGTGCGGGAGGTACGGGCGTTCCCTGGCGGCGGTACGCCGGGCCCGCCGCGCCTCCGCCCGTACGGCCGTCCGCA
>NZ_JTHL01000001.1:1399221-1409824 GCF_000818195.1 Streptomyces sp. 150FB
CGCCTCGGCCGCCACCTCGGCGCGTACGAGCGGGCCCAGCGCGCCGATGACGGTGTCGGGCGCGGCGCGCGGGGGCGGGACGGTGGTCGTTTCGACGGGCGTCATGTCCGGCGGGACGCCCCGCCGGACATGACTGGTTGCTCTCAGGCCGGGGTGTTCACCCGACCGTGGCACGGCGGCTCAGCGGCTGACGAAGTCCGCGCGCGCCAGCAGGCCCGTGTCGGCGTTGTCGGTGAATATGCCGTCGATGCCCGTCTCGAAGTACACCTTGAAGGCGCCGAAGGCGTCGCCGTACGCGTTCGGGTCCGTGCCCCGCTGGAAGTCGGCGGGCAGGAAGGTGTTCTCGTTGCGCATCGTGTACGGGTGCAGGATCAGGCCCTGCGCGTGCGCGTCCCGTACGAGCGTGGTCGGCTTCGTCAGCTTGCCCGAGGCGTCCTTCGGGATGATCAGGTCGAGCGTCGGGCCGATGCCCTGGGCGAAGGACGCCATCCACTTCAGCCCGGCGGGCTTGACGAGATCGGCGACCGTACGGGTGTCGCCGGCGACCTTGAAGTCCCACGGGGTGGTGTTGGCCGCGTCGAGCAGCACCACACGCGGCGCCGACACCAGGTGTGCCATCCGCTGCATGCTGCTCGGCTCGAAGGACTGGAGGAATATCGGGGCGTCCTTGTGGTCGCGGCCGTAGCGGCGGAGCAGCTTCGCGAAGCGCTCTTCGAGGCCGAGGCCGATGGACCGGAAGTAGGTGGGGTGCTTGGTCTCCGTGTAGAGCCAGATGGGCTTGCCCCGGCGGCGGCCCTCGTCGTCGGCCCAGCGCAGCACCTCCTCGTACGTGGGGACCTGCCAGTGCCCGTCGTAAAGGGTGTTGCGCTGGCGGTTGGCCGGGATCCGCTCCTTGGCGCGCAGCGTCTTGATCTCGGCGAGGGTGAAGTCCTCGGTGAACCAGCCGGTGGTGCTGACCCCGTCGATGCTCTTGGTCGTCCTGCGGGCGGCGAACTCCGGGTGGTCGGCGACATCGGTGGTGGCCGTGATGTCCGGTTCGTGACGGCAGACGAGGTGCCCGTCCTTGGTGGGCACGAGGTCCTGCTCGATCACATGGGCGCCCATCTCCAGCGCCAGTTCGTACGAGCCGAGGGTGTGCTCGGGACGGTAACCGGCGGTCCCGCGGTGGCCGACGATGGTGGGCACCGGCAGCGCGGGGCGCGTGGACCCGTGGCCACCGCCCCCCAGTGCCACCGTCGGCGCCGGGGCAGCGACAGCGGCCGTCGCCGGCAGCGCGGCGACCGCCGAGCCCAGTACCGCCGCTCCCAGCACGGTCCGCCGCCCGGGGGTTTTCCGCTCACCCAGTGTCATGAAGGCTCCCTGTCTCCGTGTGTCCGCATCGCTGCGTGTCTGCTGGTCTGCTGTCTCTATGTGTCCGCGTGCCTGCTTGCCCGCGTGTTGCATGCATGTGTTGCCCGCGTGTCCCGCCGCATGACACATGTTCGTTCGTCCGCGTATCCGAGGCGTGCCTGATCCGTCTCCGACCCGTCTCTGATCCGTATCCGATGCGTACCCCGGCGTATCCAGCGCATATCCGCTCGGCACGCGCCCGCCCGAGACCTGCCGAGACATGCCGAGCGGGGCCCGAGCGTAGGCCGAAGCGACCTTCGTCCGGGGGGCCGCGAGGCGAACGCGGTGTAAACACGCGTCAACACCGTGTATCGGATCTCCGAACCCGATGTGTCATCCGGGCCGACCCGCGAGTATCGTCCTGGGCTGCACAGACTTCGCCGGTCGCCCTGACCGTCCACGACACCGGAGGACCCGTTGTTGTCCCGCTTCACGCTCATCAAGGCAGTGCTCGGACCGCTCGTGCGCCTGATGTTCCGTACCCGGGTGGAAGGTGTCGAGAACATTCCGTCGAGCGGTCCCGTCATCCTCGCCGGCAACCACCTCACCTTCATCGACTCGATGATCATGCCGCTGGTCTGCGACCGCCAGGTGTTCTTCATCGGCAAGGACGAGTACGTCACCGGCAAGGGTCTGAAGGGCCGCCTGATGGCCTGGTTCTTCACGGGCGTCGGAATGATCCCGGTGGACCGGGACGGCGGACGCGGTGGTGTCGCCGCGCTGATGACCGGTCGCCGCGTGCTGGAGCAGGGCAACATCTTCGGCATCTACCCGGAGGGCACCCGCTCCCCCGACGGCCGGCTCTACCGCGGCCGTACGGGCATGGCACGGCTGACGCTGATGACGGGCGCGCCGGTGGTGCCCTTCGCGATGATCGGCACGGACAAGCTCCAGACGAACGGCAAGGGCATGCCGCGCTCCGGCAAGGTGGCGGTCCACTTCGGCAAGGCGATGGAGTTCTCGCGCTACGACGGCATGGAGCGTGACCGCTACGTGCTGCGCGCCGTGACGGACTCCGTGATGACCGAGGTCATGCGGCTCGGCGGCCAGGAGTACGTCGACATGTACGCCACCAAGGCGAAGGCCGCGTAACCCGGGCTGCTTCACTCCAAGTCAGCCCGGGTTGGGTTGACTTGGAGTCCACGCGAAGAAGCAGACTCCCTCCCGATGCCCGGACGACACGTCGGGGCCGTACGAGGGGGATCACCCATGCGTTACCGCACGATCGGCCAGGACCCGGCGACGCGCCGCGAGGTGAGCGTGCTGAGCCTGGGAGCGATGCTGTTCGGGACAGTCACGGACGAGGAGACCTCGTTCGCGATTCTTGACCGGTACGTCGAGGCGGGCGGCACGTTCGTCGACACCTCGGACAACTACGCGTACTGGGTGAACGGCACCGTCGGCGGCGAGAGCGAGGCGCTCCTCGGCCGCTGGCGCCGCAGCCGGGGCATCGGCGACGAGATCACGATCGCCACCAAGCTGGGCGCCGCGCCGCGTTCCGCGGGGACGGGGTTCATCGACAACCCGGAGGGGCTGTCGGCGAAGGTGATCCGGGCGGCGGCGGAGGGGAGCCGCGAGCGGCTCGGCATGGAGCGGCTGCACCTGCTGTACTCGCACATCCCGGACACGACGGTCGAACCCCGCGAGACGGTGCGCGCGTTCGCCGAACTCGTCGCCGAAGGCACGGTCGGGCTGCTCGGGGTGAGCAACCACCGGGCGTGGGCGGTGGAGCGCGCGCGGAGCCTGGCCGCGGCGGAGGGGCTGCCGGGGTACGAGGTCCTCCAGTACCACCACACGTATCTGCGCCGCCGCACCGACCTCCCGAACGCGCTCAGCCCGGACGGCGATCTGGGGACGGTCGGCGGGGACCTGCTCAGTTACGCACGGGCCGAGCCGGGACTGACGCTCGTCGCGTACTCCCCATTGCTGTCGGGGAGTTACGTACGCGCGGACAAGCCGCTGGGTCCGGAGTTCGATCACGCGGGCACGCCGGCGCGGCTGGCGGCGCTGCGGGAGGTGGCGGCGGAGACCGGCGCGACGGTGAACCAGGTGGTGCTGGCCTGGCTGATCGGGGCCGAGATTCCGTCGATTCCGCTGGTGGGGGCGTCGTCGGTGGAGCAGTTGGAGGAGAGCTTGGCGGCGGTGGACCTGGAGCTCACAGAGGAGCAGCGGTCCAGGCTCGACGACGTGGCGTAAGCGGGTGGCTGGGCCGGCGGCGTAAGTACGGGGCGGGGCGGGGGGGCGGGGCCTCCGGGGGCTACGTATCCGGACAAGGACACGTACCTCCGACGACCACCCCGGCCCCCCTCCTGCCTCTCCTGCGTCTTCTTCTCTACCTCTTCGCCGTGGCCCACGCCTGCTGGATCACCAGGTCCGCCTTGACCTCCGAGAGCTGTACGGCGACGGCGGAGGGCGCCGTACCTCCCCGGCCGTTGCGGGAGGCCAGTGCGCCGTGCACGTTGAGGACCGACCTGACCTCAGGGGTCAGGTGTTCCGAGATCTTCGCGAACTGCTCGTCGGTGAGCTGGTCCAGCTCGATGCCGCGCGCCTCGCACTCCTTGACGCACTCCCCCGCGACCTCGTGCGCCACCCGGAACGGCACGCCCTGCTTGACCAGCCACTCGGCGATGTCGGTGGCGAGGGAGAAACCGGCCGGGGCCAGTTCTTCCATGCGGGCGCGGTTCACGGTGAGGGTCGCCATCATGCCCGTGAAGGCGGGCAGCAGAACCTCCAGTTGATCGCAGGAGTCAAAGACCGGCTCCTTGTCCTCCTGGAGGTCGCGGTTGTACGCGAGGGGCAGCGCCTTCAGCGTGGCCAGCAGGCCCGTGAGGTTGCCGATGAGGCGGCCCGACTTGCCCCGGGCCAGTTCGGCGATGTCCGGGTTCTTCTTCTGCGGCATGATCGAGGAGCCGGTGGAGAAGGCGTCGTGGAGGGTGACGAAGGAGAATTCCTTCGTGTTCCAGAGGATGATCTCCTCCGCGATCCGGGACAGGTTGACGCCGATCATCGCGGTGACGAAGGCGAATTCGGCGACGAAGTCGCGGGACGCCGTACCGTCGATGGAGTTGCCGACCGAGCCGCGTTCGAAGCCGAGGTCAGCGGCGACCGCCTCCGGGTCGAGGCCCAGCGACGAGCCCGCCAGCGCGCCGGAGCCGTAGGGAGAGACGGCGGTGCGCTTGTCCCACTGCCGCAGGCGTTCGGCGTCCCGGGAGAGGGACTGGACGTGGGCCAGCATGTGGTGGGCGAAGAGGACCGGCTGGGCGTGCTGGAGGTGGGTGCGGCCGGGCATGGCGACGGACGGGTGCGCCTCGGCGAGGCCGACCAGGGCCTCCTGGAGGCCGGTGATCAGACCGCCGATGATCCGGGCGTGGTCGCGCAGATACATCCGGAAGAGCGTGGCGACCTGGTCGTTACGGGACCGGCCCGCGCGCAGCTTGCCGCCGAGGTCGGGGCCGAGGCGCTCCAGCAGGCCGCGTTCGAGCGCGGTGTGGACGTCCTCGTCGGCGACGGTTCCGGTGAACGAGCCGTCGGCGACGGCCGATTCGAGGTCGTCGAGGCCGGCCAGCATACGGGTGGCCTCGTCGTCGGTGAGCAGCCCTGCCTTACGGAGCGCACGCGCGTGGGCGCGGGAGCCGGCGATGTCGTACGGGGCGAGCCGCCAGTCGAAGTGGACGGAGGCGGAGAGGGCCGCCAGCGCGTCCGAGGGGCCGTCGGCGAAACGGCCGCCCCAGAGCCGGACATCGCCCTTGTTGCTGCTCAACTCTGCTCCTCAGGAAGGGGGAAGAAAGCCGCCTCCCCGCCACTGCGGGGAGGCGGCCGGGTCGCGAAGGGGTCAGGCCAGGTCGCGCTTGGCCGCGATCTTCGAGGACAGGCCGAAGATCTCGATGAAGCCCTGCGCCTTGGACTGGTCGAAGGTGTCGCCCGAGTCGTAGGTCGCGAGGTTGAAGTCGTAGAGGGATTCGGAGGACTTGCGTCCTGTGACCACGGCGCGACCGCCGTGCAGGGTCATCCGGATGTCGCCGGTGACGTGCTGGTTGGCCTCGTTGATGAAGCCGTCCAGGGCGCGCTTGAGCGGCGA
Organism: Streptomyces sp. 150FB; assembly: GCF_000818195.1. GTDB lineage: Bacteria > Actinomycetota > Actinomycetes > Streptomycetales > Streptomycetaceae > Streptomyces. The sequence goes on from NZ_JTHL01000001.1 coordinate 1,404,689, forward strand.
GAACCACAGGCCGTCGTAGACCAGTTCGCCCCAGCGCTGCTCGACCTGCCGCTTGTAGCGGGCGAGTTCACGCTCGACGGTGACGTTCTCCAGCTCCTGGTGCGCGGTGATCAGCGCGATCGCGCCGGGAGCCTCGTACACCTCACGGGACTTGATGCCGACGAGCCGGTCCTCGACCATGTCGAGCCGGCCGATGCCCTGGCCGCCGGCGCGCTCGTTGAGCTGCTGGATCGCCTGGAGGACGGTGACGGGCCTGCCGTCGATGGCGACGGGGACGCCCTCCTTGAAGGAGATGACGACCTCGTCGGCCTCGCGGGGCTCGGCGGGGTTCTGGGTGTACTCGTAGATGTCCTCGATCGGCGCGTTCCAGATGTCCTCCAGGAAGCCCGTCTCGACGGCGCGTCCGAAGACGTTCTGGTCGATGGAGTACGGGGACTTCTTGGTGGTCGCGATCGGGAGGTTCTTCTCCTCGCAGAAGGCGATCGCCTTGTCACGGGTCATCGCGTAGTCGCGGACCGGGGCGATGCACTTGAGGTCGGGGCCGAGCGCGGAGATACCGGCCTCGAACCGCACCTGGTCGTTGCCCTTGCCGGTGCAGCCGTGGGCCACGATGCCGGCGCCGTGCTTGTGCGCGGCGGCGACGAGGTGCTTGACGATCGCGGGCCGGGAGAGCGCGGAGACCAGCGGGTAGCGGTCCATGTACAGGGCGTTCGCCTTGATCGCCGGGAGGCAGTACTCGTCGGCGAACTCGTCCTTGGCGTCCGCGACCTCGGCCTCGACCGCACCGCAGGCGATGGCGCGCTTGCGGATGACGTCGAGATCCTCGCCGCCCTGGCCGACGTCCACGGCAACGGCGATGACCTCGGCGCCCGTCTCCTCGGCGATCCAGCCGATGGCGACGGAGGTGTCCAGGCCGCCCGAGTAGGCGAGTACGACGCGCTCGGTCACGGGTATCTCCTTACGATGCATTCACTGATGGGTATAACTATGCAAGGGTCCGTATGTTTTGTCAAAACGCCTCGGATTCGGGGGTGCGGTCGCGCTTGAGGGGCCGACTCCCGCCGGAACCGCGGCGCGGCCAGCAGGCGGTCCCCGTAGCGGGACTGGCATGTCAGAGGCGGCCAGTAGCCTCAGGCACCATGGGAATTCGGATAGACGTGGTGGCGGGGTACCCGGTCAACGATGAGATGGAGAGGGTGCTCGGGCTGGCCGAGGCGGTCGGCGAGCCCGTCACTGTCACGTTCATGTGGGAAGGGCGTCAGGGGACGGAACGCGCCGTGCTGGTGCCCTCGGCCACGCTGGCGCTCTGGGAGCACTGGGCCCCCACCGCCTTCCCTACGAGCGACACCGAGGACGAGAACAGCGACGCCGAGGACGAGGACGAGGACGAGGACCTGACTGATACGGAAAAGCCGGAACTGGCCCACCCAGCGGAATTCGGCCCGTTCACGCTCTTTCGCCGCCGCGCGGGAGGCCGCACGGCGGTCGCTCGCGGAGGCGCGGTGGTCGCCGAACTCCTGAACCCCTACGAGGCGCAGTGGCTCGAGGAGCAGGCCCGCAACGTACGCCAAGGCTTCATGGACCCGAAGCAGAAAGCGGCGTTCGAGGAGTTCCTCGCCCGACAGCCACCCATCGGGGAGCAGTGACGGATGACCTGGGCGCGCTCCCGGCGCTGGGGCGGGGCGCGAGTGATGGGAGTTGATGCCACTCAGCCTTGGGGAACGGCTGTGACGGCGGGTACCAGCATGATCGATCTGGGACGGTCAGTACGGATCTCCTCCTCCGGAATCGTCTTCCAGGGCCCGCGGCCGTGGGCTCCTTCGATGTGCCGCGCGTTGGCAGATGAGCCAGTAGACGAGCGCCGCAGGTGGGGCGGTGCACAGCAGGATGATCAGCAGGCGGGAGTCGATGCCCTTGACAGGAGTGGGTGGCGCGAGTTCGTCCACCCCGCCCGGCAGATCCCTCACGAGGGCATCGAGTTGACCACGGGTACGTGCTTGCAAGGCCAGGACCACACGTTCTTCGAGTTCGGGCAGCGTCAGCCGGCCGACCGCGTAGTGGTGTCGCAGCCGCGCCTCGACGCGGTCGCGCTCGGCGTCCGAGGCTCGTAAGACGGGCTTGCCGCGGACTCGTCGCTGTCGTTCATGACGACCTCTCAGGCTCCAGGGCTGCGGCGTCCGGGGCTGGGCGGTTTTGCAGGTCGACGACCGCGATGACGACTCGCGTCCAGACCCCTGGGGCGTCGTGGTCCCCGAATCGGGTGGCGAGCCGTTCGATGTGGCCGCGCAGCTCGGCGAGCGCTTTCGTCGGTCAGTCGCAGCGCACCACGATGAAGATCGACCTCCCGGCGGTCGCCGGCCTGCTTGGACCGGTAAGCGGCGTTGATGTCGGCCCGGGTGGCGTCCAGCATCGAGCCGAGGAACTCAGCCATCTCTTCCGGTGTCGCGGCATCGCTGGGGGGTCCGTGACTGCGGGGGCATAGATCCGCTCAACTTTGCCGCGGGCCAGCGGCCTGTACTCGGAGATCTCGATCAGCCCCGCCCGTTCGAGCTGACCGAGGTGGTAGTAGAGCCGGTCAGCAGGAAGCCCGGCACGGTCGGCAAGCTCACGCGCGGACTGCGGCGGAACCCGCACAAGCGGGCTGGCCACGGCGGCGGTCTCTTCATCTAGGGCACGGGTGCCGGCGAAACGGAACCTGCATTACGCGGCGGCCCGGCGTTCCGGAGATGTGAGACTTGACTCTCACGATATGTGAGAGGAAGCTCTCACGTCATGGAATCTGGTAATCGACTGGGCGATATCGAGATCACTGATCCGCAAGCGATGCGGGCGCTGGCGCACCCGGTGCGGCTGGCGATTCTCGAACGCCTGCAGCGGCACGGGCCCGCGACGGCGACGCAACTCGCGCCCGATGTGGGAGCGACCCCGTCAGTAACGAGTTGGCATCTGCGGCACCTCGCGGGCTTCGGCCTGGTCCGCGATGCCGAGCCCGGCCCGGACCGCCGCCAGCGGCGGTGGGAGGCGGTGGCGCGCGGTTTCCGGTTCGAGGCGCCGGAGGACCCGGCCGACGAGGAGGGCAGGTCGGCCGCGCGGGTCCTGTCCCAGGAGATGTTCCTGCGCTCGGGAGACCTGCCGAACCGGTGGGCTGCCGAGGTCGAACCCCATCTCGAACCGGCGTGGCGACGGCTCGCCGGCCTGGCCACCACCCGCGTCGTCGTCTCCGCCGACGAACTCTCCGCCATCGAGAACGCGATCGAACGCGTCCTCGCGCCCTACGTAACGCGTGACGAGGCCGCGCGTCCGGCCGACGGCCGTGGCGTCCGGCTGCTGCGATACGCCCTGCCCGAGGGCGCCGAGGACCAGACCGGCGGGACGTCATGACCGCCGCGGACCGGTCCATACCCGTATCGCTCTGGCGTGACCAGCGGTTCCGTCGTTTCTGGGCCGGCCAGTCGATCTCGCAGTTCGGCGACCGGATCACCGAACTGGCCCTGCCACTGATCGCGGTGGGGGCGCTGCACGCTTCAGCCAATCAGGTCGCATGGCTGACCGCGCTCATCTGGACCCCGACCCTGCTCGCGATCGTCCTCGGCGCCTGGGTCGACCACCAGGTCCACAAGCGGCGCCTGATGGTTCTCGCCGACCTGGTGCGTGCCGCGGTACTGCTCTCCCTCCCCGCTGCCTATCTGCTGGGGGCGGTGACGCTGAGTCAGTTGTACGCCGTGGCGTTACTGACCGGCGCCGCAGGGGTGTTGTTCAACACCGCCTATCCGCCGTTCTTCGCCCACCTGGTGCCCCGGTCGTCCTACGTGGACGCGAACAGCAAGCTCAGCACCAGCCGTTCCGCGTCGTACGTCGCCGGCCCGGCGATCGGTGGCGCTCTGGTCCAGGCGTTGACCGCTCCCGTCGCCGTCGTCGTCGACGCCCTGACGTTCCTGGCGTCCGCGATTCTGGTCGGTCGGGTTTCGATCGACGAACCGCCGGCCGCCCCCGACCAAACGACACCCCCGCTGCTGCGGCGCGCCAGGGAGGGTTTGGTGTTCGTCATCCGTCACCCGGTGCTGCGGGCGAGCCTCGGGTGCGCGGCGACCGTCAACTTCTTCACCTTTGTCGCGGGCAGCGGACTGATCGTGCTGTTCGCCAGCCGGAACCTCGGACTGACCGCCGGAGTCATCGGCATGGCGTTCGGAATCGGCGCCACCGGCTCGCTCCTTGGCGCGGTCATCGCCCCGAAGGTCTCGCGAAGGTTTGGCGTGGGCCGGAGCATAGTTGTGGGTGCTGTGCTGTACCCGGCACCGATCGCCATCGCCGCTGCCGCGGGCGGCCCCCTCTGGGCTCGCGCCGGAGCCCTGGCCCTGGCGGAGTTCCTCTCCGGCGTCGGCGTCATGCTCTTCGACGTCAACCTCAACTCCGTTCAGGCAGCCGTGATCCCCGACGGCATGCGCAGCCGAGTCGCCGGCGCGTACAGCACGATCAATTACGGCCTACGCCCGGTGGGCGCCGTCCTCGGCGGCCTCCTCGCCACCCTCATCGACCTCCGGGTGACCCTCCTCATCGGCGCCATCGGCGGAGCGTTGTCGGTGCTCTGGCTACTTCCCTCGCCGATCCCACGCGTCCGTTCCCTGACACCCGACAATCCGGTAGCTCCGGACAGCGGCCCGGACGCGCGACCATTGGCTTCCTGACCCCCGGGGATGCGATGCCGCACGCGGAGGAAGAAACCTTGGCCGCCGAACTGCGCTGTGTGATGGGGGAGTTGTCGCTGCGCGAACTCGCGCGCCGGGCACCAGGACGCCGGGCTAGCGGGTGGCTGCGGTGGCGGGAGGGTTGGTTGGGCGGGCGTGGTGGGCGCCGATGGACTCGGGAGAGGCCTTGGTTGCTGGGTGATCGGGCGGGGTGGGGGTTGTTTGGGGTGCGGGTTCAAACGGAGGGGCGGTCGGGGTGGGCCGGGTCCGTGATAGCGAGGGTCGGGCCGCCCCTTTCTCTTGATTTTCGCGGTTCCGGGGTGGGCGTCAAGGGCGCTCCTTCGTCGCGTCGGCTGCGCCGATTCCGCTCCGCTCCACCCTTGACACCCACCCCTCCACCGCAACTGCAACTTGAGGGGGCCGGCCCCAGGGGGGAGACTCCCCGGGGACG
>NZ_JTHL01000001.1:1409952-1412976 GCF_000818195.1 Streptomyces sp. 150FB
CTCGCTTGTTCTGCCGCTCCGGCTCCCGTCTGCGACTTGCTTGCCCTGCGGGGCACGCACGAAGGGATCACTGCCAAATCCCACTCGGCCAAGCGTCTGCGAGCAGGCTTTGGTGACGGGGAGGGTCGGTTGGGGATGTGTGGTGAGCGCCGACGGACGCAGGAGAGCTCTTGACTGACGGCCGATCGGACGCGGTGCACCCCGGAGAGTCCCTGACGTGATGGCCTGGGACGGGTGTGACTGGGTGTGAGGCATGTGGGTGGGGAAAGCGCAGTCGGAGGCTGGCATGCCTGTCTTCCGCGTCGAGCGGCGCAGAAGTGGTTGTCAGAGACCATCCCACCCCCACCAACCTCCCATATGGGTGATATGCCCCATTTTTAGAGGTGGTTGTGGTGGAGAGAGGCCGCTTATGCGTCCCAGGACTCGGAAGAAGCATCAGCCAGCCACCCACGGCCTCTCACAGACCCACATGCCTCACCCCCGTCACACCCGCCCCAACCGTGCGGATCAGTGGGCAAACAGGCACGCTCCGGGGTGCACCTCGCCCGATCAGCCAGCGACCCCCACCCTCCGGCGTCCATCGGCGCTCACCACGTCTCCCCAACCGACCCTCCCCGCCACCACAGGTGGGAGTTCGCCGCTTGGCCGAGTGGCATAGGGCAGTGATCCCTTCGTGCGTGCCCCGCAGGGCAAGCAAGTCGCAGACGGGAGCAAAGCGGCAGAACAAGCAGGCGTCCCCGGGGAGTCTCCCCCCTGGGGGCGGCCCCCTCAAGTTGCGGTTGCGGTGGAGGGGTGGGTGTCAAGGGTGGAGCGCAGCGGAATCGGCGCAGCCGACGCGACGAAGGAGCGCCCTTGACACCCACCCCGCAACCGCGAACATCAAGAGAAAGGGGCGGCCCGACCCTCACCAACACGGACCCGGCCCACCCCGACCGCCCGCCCGAACCCGCACCCGAACTCCAGCACCAGCACCAGCACCAGCACCAGCACCAGCACCAGCGACCCCTCAGGCCGCCAGTCGCTCGTGGTTCGCCCAGGCCACCTTGTACGGGTGCCGCGACTGCCAGTGGTTGATGATCTCGTGCAGGCCCGGCGCGGTGAACGCCTTTGCCAGGGCTTCGGTGTCGGCCACGGCGACCTGCACGATCGCCGTGGCGATCAGTGCCGGAATGGCCTCCTCGCCCGGGATGGGGATGTGGTGCCGGGTCACGACCGACTCCACGAAGCCGGTGTCAAGCATGACCCGTTCGATGCCTGTGAGGTATTGGTCCAGCTCGGCGGTCGGCGGGGACTGGTCGAAGGAAACAATCATCGTGTGGTTGATCATGCTGCAATTCTTGAGGCCATACGCCCTCGGCGTCCAAGACCGGTTCGCTATCCAGCGATAACCTGGAGGCATGGAACTGGAGACCCGCGAGCTCACCTACTTCATCGCAGTCGCCGACGAGCTGCACTTCGGCCGGGCCGCCGTCCGGCTCTCGATCGCCCAGCCGGCGCTGTCGAAGGCGATCCGGCGTATCGAGGCTCGGCTCGGTGTCCCGCTGTTCATCCGCTCCAGTCGGCACGTCGAGCTCACCCCCGCCGGGGAGGCGTTGCAGGAACACGGGCGGCATGCGCTCAACGCCGTCAGTGCCGCCGTCCGGAGCGCCCGGCGCGCCGGCGACGCCCAGGCCCACCTGCGGCTCGTACTCAAGCCCGGCGGTGACGCCGGGCTGTTGTCCGGGATCCTGGCCGAGTACGCCCACCAGCCCGACGCCCGCCGGGTGGACATCCTGTTCAGCGGTCCCGCCGACCGCGCCGACTTCCTGCGCGACGGCCGGGCCGACATCGGCCTGCTCTACGCGCCGTTCGACGCACTCGACGGCCTGGCCCACGAGACGCTGCACGCCGAGGACCGCGTGGTCGTCATGCCGGCCGGGCATCGGCTCGCCGGGCACGCTTCGGTGCGGATGTCCGATCTGGAGGGCGAGACGCTGCCGCGCTGGAAAGGGATCCCCGGAGGCGACGGCACCGGTCCCGAGGTCGCCGACGTCGTCCAGATGCTCCACATGATCACGGTGAGCCGGATGATCGGGGTGCTGCCCCGCTCCCTCGTCGAACCGGTCCCGGCCGGCCTGATCTGCGTACCCGTGACCGACGCGCCGCCCAGCCGCCTCGTGCTCGCCTGGAACGAGCAGGACCGCCGGCCGCTGGTCGCTTCCTTCGTCGCCGCCGCGCTCAGCACCGCGACCGGACCGACCGCCACAGCCATCGGACCTGCCAGTCCCAAAGCCGTTGTGTGAAATGGAGCGGCGCGGATAATTCCTCGCATGGGAAAGCGATACGAACGGATGGACGGCCGGATTCGCACCTTCATCGAGGAGCAGCCCGTCTTCTTCACCGCCACCGCACCTCTGGCGGACGACGGCCATATCAACCTCTCCCCCAAGGGCCGCGCGGGGACGCTCGTCGTCCTCGACGAACTGACCCTGGCCTACCTCGACTTCGGCGGCAGTGGTGCGGAGACGATCGCGCACCTGCGCGAGAACGGCCGCATCACCCTGATGTGGTGCGCGTTCACCGGGCCGCCGAAGGTGCTGCGGGTGCACGGCAGGGGCGAGCCGATCTTCCGGGACGACCCGCGCTGGGCCACGTACATCACGCACTTCGGAGAGGCGGACGGGCCCTCCGCGCGCGCGATCATCGTGATCGACGCCCTGCGCATCGCCGACGCCTGCGGCTTCGCCGTCCCCTTCATGGACTACCGGGAGGAGCGCACGCAGCACGCGGAGCACTTCGGCCGGAAGTCGGACGAGGAGTTCGCCGCGTACTGCGAGAAGAAGGACCACGTCGCCGTAAGCCTGGACGGGCTGCCCGCGCTGCCACTGCCGCTACCCGCTCGTACGGCGTAACCGACGGGCCGCCGGCGGCCTCGCGGGCATACGGTCCTGGGCATGCGTATCGCTCTTGTCCTCGCGTCCGCGCTGCTCGCCGTCGCCGGCGGGACAACCGCGTCCCCCGGCGAGCCCCCACCGCCCCACCGCC
>NZ_JTHL01000001.1:1413001-1415103 GCF_000818195.1 Streptomyces sp. 150FB
CCCCACCGCCCCCACCGCCCCAGCCGTCCCCCCTGCCCGCCCTGATGGCGTCGACCGGGGGCGGCTCGCAGTTGATCACCGCCGAGGCCCCGGGTACGGACGCCACGACCGGGCGGCTGACCTGGTGGGACCTGCGCGACGGCCGTTGGGTCGAGGCTGGGTCGGCCGACGCTCGCTTCGGGTCCGGCGGGCTGGTGGAGGGCGAGGCGCGGGTGCAGGGCACCTCGACCACGCCGACCGGGCTGTACGACCTGCCGTACGCCTTCGGGATCGCGCCGCCGCCGGACGGCACTTCGTACACCTACCGCCCGGTCACCGACGCGTCCTGGTGGTGCGAGGACAACGAGTCCACGGCGTACAACCGATGGGCCGAGGGCCTCCCCGCCGACTGCCGTGCCACCGAGGCCGAGCATCTCGCCGACTACCAGGCGCAGTACGCCCGCGCCCTGGTGATCGGCTTCAACTACGACCGGCCGGTACGCGGCCGGGGTGCCGGGATCTTCCTCCATGTGAACGGCCAGGGCGCGACCGCCGGATGCGTGTCCGTACCGGCGAGTGCCATGAGCGCGATCCTGGCCTGGGCCGATCCGCGCCGGGAGCCGCACATCGCGGTGGGGACGGCATCGGGACCCACGGCGATCACCGGCTACTGACAAGCCCCGCCCACCAGCCCTGACAGCCCCCACTCCCCCAAGCCCCACCAGTCCCACCCAGCCCCCAGAAAAAAGTTGCCAGAGGCTATGGACCGAATGGTCCCCTTCAACCTACTGTTCAGACATGCCTGGACAGGTACACAAACATCATCGCATCGCGCGGGTCCTCGCCGACGAGATCCGCGCCGGGGTGCACAGCGACGGCGACCGGCTGCCCGGTGAGCACGCGCTCACCCAGCGCTTCGGCGTCAGCCGCTCCACACTGCGGCAGGCGCTCCAGGTCCTCGGGGAGCAGGGCCTGATCGCCACGCACGCCGGGATCGGCTCCTTCGTCACCTTCGACGACACCCCGCTGGACAACCGCGTCGGCTGGACCCAGTCACTGGCGGGCCAGCCCGTCGAGCTGACGACCGAGATCCTGCGCTTCGAGACCGTCACCGACGAGGTGCTGGCCGGCGGGCTCGGTCTGCCGTCGAGTACGTTCATCGCCCTCGACCGGGTCAGGCGGCTCGCCGACGGACGCGGTGTCTCCCTCGAACGCAGCCGGGTTCCCGCCGTGGGCGACCTGGTGGGTCTGGTGGAGCGCGGCCTCGACGGCGGATCGCTGCACAAGGCGCTGATCGCCGCCGGTCGGGTCACCGAGTACGGCGACGGACAGGTCTCCGTACGGGGAACGGACGAGGCGGACGCCGCCCTGCTGCGCCGCTCCCCCGGCGAATCGTTTCTGCACCTCTCCCAGGTCTACCGGGCCGCCGACGGCTCCGTCGTCGAGCAGGTCACCAGCCTGCTGGACCCCGCCCGCTTCCACCTGCACGTCCGCTCCGGCCGAGGAGGCCAACCGTGACCGACTCCGACCGACTCGACCGCGCGCTCGGCGCGTACTACGGACTCGCCCTCGGCGACGCCCTCGGCATGCCCACCCAGGTCATGTCCCGGGAGGACGTCGTACGGGCCTACGGGACCCTCACCGGCTTCGAGGCGGCCCTGCCCGACAACCCGGTCAGCGCGGGCATGCCCGCCGGGTCCGTCACCGACGACACCGACCAGGCCGTCATCGTCGGACGGCTCATCGACGAGGGCCACGGCCGGATCGATCCGCTGCGCCTCGCCCAGGAGCTGCTCGACTGGGAGAAGGGGATGAAGGCCAAGGGGTCGTTCGACCTCCTCGGCCCTTCCACCAAGGCGGCGCTGGACGCCGTCGCCCGTGGGGTCCCGCCCGAGGAGGCGGGGCGGTACGGCTCGACCAACGGCGCCGCCATGCGCGTCACCCCGGTCGGGATCGCCTTCGACGTCGAGCCGCTGGCCGGCTTCCTCGACCATGTCGTGGAGTCCTGCCAGGTGACGCATGACACCACCGTCGGTATCGCGGGCGCATCGGCGGTCGCGGCCGCCGTCTCCACCGGCGTCGGCGGCGGCACTCTCGACGACGCGGTCACCGCCGCGATCGCG
>NZ_JTHL01000001.1:1415294-1428254 GCF_000818195.1 Streptomyces sp. 150FB
CCGGGCCGGCGCGCGCCGGGGCCACTGGATCGCCGGGGCCGACATCGCGGCCCGGATCGAATGGGCCCGCGACCTCGTACGGGGAGTGCCGGAGGCCGAGGCCCTTGACCTGATCTGCGCGCTCGTCGGTACGAGCGTGGCCAGCCAGGAGTCCGTACCCGCCGCGTTCGCCGTACTCTCGGTGGCCGGGGGCGACCCGTGGCGCAGCACGCTGCTCGCCGCCAACCTCGGCGGTGACAGCGACACCATCGGCGCCATCGCGGGCGCGATCGCCGGATCGGTGGCCGGGCTGGCCGCGCTGCCGCCGGATGCCGTACGGACGCTCAGGGACGTCAATTCCCTCGATCTGGAGTCGCTGACAGCACGCCTGCTGACACTGCGCCGACAACCCGCCTGACGGCGCCCCGCCCGCAGGCGGGACGACCGGAGACAGCGGCTTCCCCACCACCCCTTCGCAACGTGCTAGGAGGTTCCGTCATGACCGCTTCGACGACGAACGATCGCGTCGGTGCCATTGAGACCCGAGGGATCGAACCGGTCCCCGACAACGAACGGCACGGCCACGCCGGACAGATGTTCTGGACGTGGTTCGCCGCCAACATCTCCATCCTCGGGCTGCCGCTCGGTGCCACACTCGTGGCCTTCCGGGGGCTGAACATCTGGCAGGCGATCCTGGTCGCCGTGGTCGGTTCCTTCGGCTCGTTCGCGCTGGTGGGGGTGCTCAGCCTGGCGGGCAAGAAGGGCGGCGCGCCCGCGCTGACGCTCTCCAGGGCGATCTTCGGGCAGCGCGGCAACGCGGGGCCGACGCTGATCAGTTGGCTGAGCCGGGTCGGCTGGGAGACGATCACGACGACCACCGCCGCGTACGCCCTGCTGGCACTGCTCGGGATCATCTTCGGGGTCGACCAGAACACCGTACTCACCGTGGTGTGTCTGCTGGTCTTCATCGCCTGCACACTGCTGATCAGCGGCCTCGGCCATGCCACCATCATGTGGATCAACAAGTGGGCCACGGTCGGCTTCGGCATCCTGAACCTCATCGTGATGGGTTTCCTGGTGGCGACCGTCGACTGGAACAAGGTCCTGGACATCCACGCGGGACCGGCCAGCGGTGTCATCGCCGGCATCGGTTTCATCGCGGCGGGCACCGGCATCGGCTGGGCCAACGCGGGTGCGGACTACGCGCGTTATCTGCCGCGTTCGATCCCGGGCCGGAAGCTGGTCGTGGCATCGGCGTTCGGCGCCGGTGTTCCGCTGGTCCTGCTGATCTCGCTCGGTTCGTTGCTGTCGGCGGGCGACAAGACGCTCGCCAGCGCCTCCGACCCGGTCGCCGCCATCAACGGGATGCTGCCGTCGTGGATGGCGATCCCGTACCTGATCGCGGCCTTCGGCGGACTGCTGATGTCGAACCACCTGTCCACCTACTCGGCGGGTCTGACGATGATCACGCTGGGGCTGCGGGTGCCGAGGCCGCTGGCCGTCGGTGTGGACGTGGTGCTGATGTTCCTCGGCGGCATCTACTTCATGCTGATCGCCAAGGACTTCTACGGTCCGTTCTCCACCTTCCTGACACTGCTCGCCGTGCCGATCTCGGCGTGGGTCGGGGTGATCCTGGTGGACGCTGTACGCGGCCGGGAGTACGACCCGGTCGCGCTGATGGACACCTCGCGCACCAGCCGTTACTGGTACACCGGCGGCTTCCATCTGCCGGCCGTCACGGCGTGGGCCGTGGCGATCGTGGTGGGGCTCCTGTTCACGAAGGCGTCGACGAGTGACACCGACGTCTGGTTCGCCGGGCCGTTCGCCGACTCCTGGCTCGGTGTGAACGGGCTCGGCTGGGCGATCTCGATGGCGGTCGGCGCCGCGGTGTACGCGGTGTGGCACCGCCGTCCGAGGACCGTTCCCGAGGCCCCGGCCACGTCCGGCTCCGGTTCCGGCTCCACACTCCAGGAGGCCGGACGATGAGCCGTCTGGTGCTCGCGGGGAACGTCATCGCCGATCTGGTGATCGAGATCCCCGCCCTGCCCGAGCGCGGCGGCGACGTCATCGGCTCCCGTACGGAGCTGACGGCGGGCGGCGGCTTCAACACCCTGGTCGCCGCCCGCCGGCTGGGCACCGAGGCGGTGTTCGCCGGGCTGCACGGCACGGGACCGTACGGCGACCTCGTACGCACCGCGCTCGCCGCCGAGGGCATCGAGGCGCTGCTGCCCGTACGCGAGGACGGGGACACCGGTTTCACGGTGGCCCTGGTCGACGCCGGCGGTGAGCGTACGTTCGTCACCAGCTTCGGCGTCGACGCGGAGCTGACCGAGGCCGATGTGGCCGCCGTGGAGCGGCAGTTGCGCCCCGGGGATCTGGTGCAGGTCTCCGGGTACGGCCTGGTGATGCCCGTGAACGGCCCGCTGCTGTCCGCCTTCACCGCGCGGCTGCCGGCCGGGGTCGTGGTGTGTCTCGACCCGGCGCCGCTGGTGGCGGACATCCCCGAAGCGGTGCTCGGCCCTGTGCTCGCCCGTACGGACTGGCTCAGCTCCAACGCGCGTGAGGCGCGGCTGATGTCGGGCCACGAGGACCCTCGTACCGCGGCGGAGGCGCTCCGGCGGCGGTTGGCGCCGGGCGCCGGGGTGATCGTACGGGCGGACAGCGACGGCTGCTGGCTGGCGGCGCCCGGCGCCGATCCGGTGCATGTGCCGGGCTTCCCGGTGAAGGCCGTCGACAGCAACGGCGCCGGGGACGCGCACGTGGGCTCGTTCCTCGCGCTCCTGGGCCAGGGCCTGGACGCGCCCACGGCGGCGCGCGCCGCCAACGCGGCGGCGGCGTACGCCGTACAGCACAGGGGCCCGGCAACAGCCCCCAACCGCGCGGAACTTGCCGCCTTCCTGGGTGATGACCCGCTGGCGGAACGGCTGTTCGGCGCGGGCGCCGCCTGAGGCACTGCCTGAAAGCCTCAGCGGTCGTTCTGCGCCAGCTTCAGCAGATGGTCGGCGAGCGCCTGGCCGCCCGCCGGGTCGCGGCTGATCAGTATCAGTGTGTCGTCCCCGGCGATCGTGCCGAGGATGTCGCTCAACTCCGCCTGGTCGATGGCCGAGGCGAGGAACTGCGCGGCGCCCGGCGGAGTGCGGAGCACCACGACATTGCCCGACGCCTCGGCGGAGATGAGGAGTTCGGCGGAGAGACGGCGCATCCGCTCCTCCTTCGCCGACTCGCCCAGCGGGGCGTGCGGGGTGCGGTAACCGCCCTCGCTCGGCACCGCGTAGATCAACTCCCCGCCGGTGTTGCGGATTTTCACCGCTCCCAGCTCGTCCAGGTCGCGGGAGAGCGTCGCCTGGGTGACATGCAGCCCGTCGTCGGCGAGCAGTTTCGCCAACTGACTCTGCGAGCGCACGGGTTGCCGGTTGAGGATGTCCACGATCCTGCGGTGGCGGGCCGTTCGGGTCTGCGGCACTGACGGCCCGCCGTGCTCGGATTCCTGGATCTCGGTCATCGTCGTCGTCTCACTCTGCTGCTCGTCCGTCCCGGTGCGCGGTGTCGAGGATGCCGGGCAGTGCCTGGAGGAACTCGTCCACCTCGTCGTCGCCGATGATCAGCGGTGGCATCAGCCGTACGACGTCGGGCGCGGGCACGTTCACCAGGAGACCGGCTCCCTGAGCCGCCTGTTGCACCTGGGGCGCGAGCGGCTCGGTGAGCACGATACCCAGCAGCAGGCCCGCACCACGGACATGGGACACGAGCGGATGTCCGAGCCCCTCCACCCCGTCACGCAGCCGCTCGCCGAGGCGCTTGACCTCGTCGAGGATTCCGTCCTCGGCGATCGTGTCGAGTACGGCGAGCCCGGCGGCGCAGGCGACCGGGTTGCCGCCGAACGTCGTACCGTGCTGGCCGGGCAGGAGCAGGTCGGCGGCAGCGCCGAAAGCGATCGTGGCGCCGAGCGGCAGCCCGCCGCCGAGGCCCTTGGCGAGGGTGACGACATCGGGCTCCACGCCCTGGTGGGCCTGGTGCTCGAACCAGGTACCTGTCCTGCCGACGCCGGTCTGCACCTCGTCGAGGACGAGCAGTGTGCCTGTGGCCCTGGTGATCTCCCTGGCGGCCTCCAGATACCCCTTCGGCGGTACGACCACCCCCAGCTCGCCCTGGATCGGTTCGATGATCACGAACGCGGTGTCCTCGGTGACGGCGGCGCGCAGCGCCTCGGTGTCCCCGAACGGCACATGCGTCACATCGCCGGGCAGCGGCAGGAACGGTGTGCGCTTCGGCTGCTGGCCGGTCAGCGCGAGGGAGCCCATGGTGCGGCCGTGGAATCCGCCCTCCGTGGCCACCATGTGCGAGCGGCCGGTCAGCCGGCCGATCTTGAAGGCCGCTTCGTTCGCCTCGGCGCCGGAGTTGCAGAAGAACACCCGCCCGGGGCGGCCGAAGAGCTGAATGAGCCGCTCGGCGAGGGCGACGGGCGGCTCAGCGATGTAGAGGTTGGAGACATGCCCGAGGGACGAGATCTGCCGGGACACGGCCTCGATGATCGCGGGGTGGGCGTGGCCGAGCGCGTTGACGGCGATACCGCCGACGAAGTCGGTGTACGGGGTGCCGTCGGCATCCCAGACGGTGGCGCCGTCGCCGCGTACGAGGGACAGCTTCGGCGTACCGTAGTTGTCCGTCATGACGCCCTGCCAGCGCTGTGCGAGCTCCTCGTTGCCGGTCACTGCGCTCCCCCTTCGGTCGCGGCTTCGGCCGCTGTCTTTGTCGCTGTCCGGGTCGCTGTGCTTGTCGCTGCCGCTGTGCTCTGTCCGTCCGGTACGACCATCGTGCCGATGCCTTCGTCCGTGAAGATCTCCAGCAGGATCGAGTGCTGGACCCGGCCGTCGATCACGCGGGCGGTGTTGACGCCGCCGCGTACGGCGTGCAGGCAGCCCTCCATCTTCGGCACCATGCCGCTGGACAGCTCGGGCAGCAGTCGCTCCAGCTCGGTGGCGGTGAGCCGGCTGATCACGTCGTCGCTGTTGGGCCAGTCCTCGTAGAGGCCTTCGACATCGGTGAGGACGATCAGCGTCTCGGCGCCGAGCGCGGCGGCGAGCGCGGCGGCGGCCGTGTCCGCGTTGACGTTGTAGACGTGGTGGTCCTCGGCGCTGCGCGCGATGGAGGACACGACCGGGATCCGGCCGTCGGCGAGCAGCGTCTCGATGGCGCCCGTGTCGATGGCGGTGATCTCGCCGACGCGGCCGATGTCGACGAGTTCGCCGTCGATACGCGGGCGGAGCTTGGTCGCCGTAATGGTGCGCGCGTCCTCGCCCGTCATGCCGACGGCGAGCGGCCCGTGCTGGTTGAGGAGCCCCACCAGCTCACGCTGGACCTGCCCGGCGAGCACCATCCGTACGACGTCCATCGCCTCGGGGGTGGTGACGCGCAGCCCGGCCTTGAACTCGCTGACCAGCCCGTGGCGGTCGAGCTGCGCGTTGATCTGCGGGCCGCCGCCGTGCACGACGACCGGCCTGAGACCGGCCTGCCGGAGGAAGACGACGTCCTGGGCGAAGGCCGCCTTCAGCTCGTCGTCGATCATGGCGTTGCCGCCGAACTTGATGACGACGGTCTTGCCGTTGTGGCGGGTGAGCCAGGGCAGCGCCTCGATGAGGATCTGCGCCTTGGGGAGGGCGGTGTGGAGGCGCGCGGTGGGCTGGGGCGCGGGTTCTGTGGGGTTTGTGAGCTCAGGGGATTCGGTGGGCTCGGTGGGCTCGGTCATGACGAGTACGCGCTGTTCTCGTGGACGTAGTCGGCGGTCAGGTCGTTGGCCCAGATGACGGCGGAGGCGCTGCCGGCCGCCAGGTCGGCGGTGATCCCGACCTCGCGGTACCGCATGTCGACCAGGTCGCGGTCCTCGCCCACCGAGCCGCCCCGGCAGACCCATACGCCGTTGATCGCGACATTGAGCCGGTCCGGCTCGAAGGCGGCGCTCGTCGTACCGATGGCGGAGAGCACCCGGCCCCAGTTGGGGTCCTCGCCGTGGATGGCGCACTTGAGGAGGTTGTTACGGGCGATGGAACGGCCCACCTCGACGGCGTCGTCTTCGGAAGCGGCGCCCACGACCTCGATCCTGATGTCCTTGGACGCGCCCTCGGCGTCGCCGATGAGCTGGCGGGCGAGGTCGGCGCAGACAGTACGGACCGCCTCGGCGAACTCGTCGGGCGCGGGCGTCACCCCGGCGGCTCCGGAGGCCAGCAGCAGCACCGTGTCGTTGGTGGACATGCAGCCGTCGGAGTCGATCCGGTCGAAGGTGGTACGGGTGGCGGCGCGCAGCGCCGTGTCGAGCGCGGGCGCTTCGACGTCGGCGTCGGTGGTGAGGACGACCAGCATGGTGGCGAGCCCGGGGGCGAGCATGCCGGCGCCCTTGGCCATGCCGCCGACGGTCCATCCCGCGCCGCCCGCGACGGCGGTCTTGTGCACGGTGTCGGTGGTCTTGATGGCGATGGCGGCCTTCTCGCCGCCGTGCTCGGAGAGTTCGGCAGCGGCCTTCCCGATGCCGGGCAGCAGCCGGTCCATCGGGAGCAGTACGCCGATCAGCCCGGTCGAGGCGACCGCGATCTCGCCGGCGCTGTGTTCACCGTGACCGCTTCCGCCGAGGACCTCGGCGGCCTTCTCGGCGGTGGCGTGGGTGTCCTGGAAGCCCTTGGGGCCCGTACAGGCGTTGGCACCGCCGGAGTTGAGGACGACGGCGCTCACCGTGCCGCCCTTGAGCACCTGCTCGGACCAGAGGACGGGGGCGGCCTTGACGCGGTTGGAGGTGAAGACGCCCGCCGCCGCGCGGCGCGGTCCCGTGTTGACGACGAGGGCCAGGTCGGGGCCGCCGCTCTCCTTGATCCCGGCGGCGATGCCCGCCGCCGTGAATCCCTGCGCTGCGGTGACGCTCAAGGTGCCACTCCGATCGTGGAGAGTCCGGTGTCCTCGGGGAGGCCGAGGGCGATGTTCATGCTCTGGACCGCGCCGCCGGCGGTGCCCTTGGCGAGGTTGTCGATGGCGCTGATCGCGATGATCCGGTTCGCGGACGCGTCGTGGATGACCTGGAGCTGTACGGCGTTGGAACCGTGGACGGACGCGGTGGCCGGCCACTGCCCCTCGGGCAGGAGGTGGACGAACGGCTCGTCGGCGAAGGCCTTCTCGTACGCGTCCCGCAGGTCCCGTGTGTTCGTGCCCGGCTTGGCCTTGGCGGAGCAGGTCGCGAGGATGCCGCGCGACATCGGGGCGAGCGTCGGGGTGAAGGAGACGCTGACCCGCTCCCCCGCGACGGCGCTGAGGTTCTGGATCATCTCGGGGGTGTGCCGGTGGGTGCCGCCGACGCCGTACGGCGACATGGAGCCCATGACCTCGGAGCCGAGCAGATGCGGCTTGGCGGTCTTGCCGGCGCCGGAAGTGCCGCTCGCTGCGGTGATCACGGCCTCGGGCTCGGCGAAGCCCGCCGCGTACGCGGGGAACAGCGCGAGCGAGACGGCGGTCGGAAAGCATCCGGGCACGGCGACCCGCCGGGACCCCGCGAGCGCGGCGCGGGCACCGGGCAGCTCGGGCAGCCCGTACGGCCAGGTCCCGGCGTGCGCGGAACCGTAGAACCGCTCCCAGTCGGCGGCGTCCTTCAGCCGGAAGTCGGCGCCCATGTCGACCACGAGCACGTCCTCACCGAGCTGCTCGGCGACGGCGGCGGACTGCCCGTGCGGCAGCGCGAGAAACACCACGTCGTGCCCGCCGAGCACCTCGGCGGTGGTCTCCTGGAGCACCCGGTCGGCCAGCGGCAGCAGATGCGGCTGGAGCGAGCCGAGGCGCTGCCCGGCGTTGGAATTGCCGGTGAGCGCGCCGATCTCAACCCCGGGGTGGACGAGAAGCAGACGGAGCAGTTCCCCACCCGCGTACCCGCTCGCTCCTGCCACCGCTGCACGTACAGCCATCGGAAACCCTCCTCAGATATGGCATGACTATACGTTCCACCGCAGCTTTATGCAACGGCCGTGCCTATTATCCGGCGGCCCCCTGGGCGGACCCCAGGACCGACCTCAGCCCTTGACGGCCTCCGCGATCTGGTGGGCGGCCCGGGCGGGCGTGAGGTGCGTGGTGTCGACGACCTCGGCCTCGGCATGCAGCCATGTGCGGGCCGCCTCGGCGTAGGGCTCGAGGTGTTTGAGCCGGAACGGGGAGTTGGGGCCGAGAACAGTGTCCCCCGCGATGCGCCCGCGCAGGGTGTCCTGGTCGGCGTGGAGGACGAAGTGTCGTACCGGGATGCCGTGTTGGGCGAGGCCCGTGCTGATCTCGCGCCAGTACTGCTCGACCAGGACGGTCATGGGCACCACCAGGGTGCCGCCGGTGTAGTCGAGTACGCGGCGGGCGGTATCGACGACGACCGGCCGCCACGGCGGCCAGTGCTGGAAGTTGTCCGTCGCGGGCAGCCCCGGCTTGATGTCCATGAGCGTCTCGCCGACCTTCTCGGCGTCGAACACCCGGGAATCCGGGATCAGTTGCTGTACGAGTGAACTGGTCGTCGTCTTGCCTGCGCCATGGGTGCCGTTGAGCCATACGATCATGGGCCGACGCTAGCGGTGTACGAGCCGCGGGCCGGTGCCGACCACGTCACAGAACGGGCACCGCAGAAGAGGCTTGGCACGCGGCTGCCACCGGCCCGGATCGGGATCCCAAGGGCCCCGAACATGGCTGACGCGCCCAGGCCCCCTTGCAGCGCAAGCGAACGCGGCTGATAGGCATCGGCGGCGCCCGCCCTCGGCACCAAGGTGCCGCGTCGGGGCGCCCGGGACGGGGGTCAGGCGTGTTCGGTGTCCTGCGGGTCCGCGACTACCGGCTGGCGGCGGCCGGTCAACTGCTGTCCAGCCTCGGAGACTGGTTACTGCTGGTCGCGGCCCCCTTCTTCGTGCTCCGCCTGACCGGTTCGACACTGGCCACCGGGCTCTCCTTGGCTGCCGAGACCGGAGTCCACAACTGGGCGAGGGGAACTCCGCGGTCCCGCCACCACGGCTCCCCCCGCGCCCCGACAGCACCGCGCTGCGACGGTTCGCGGGCGAGTTGCGTGCCGGTGCGGCCCACATCCCTTCCACCCCCGGTCTCCCGGCCGCGCTCGGGGTCGGCTACCTCGCCGGAGCCCCGGTCAGCCGGGCCGTCACCGCCCGCTTCACCACCCGTACGGTCACGGTCGGCAGCCTGGCCGCTCTCGCCGTCGCCGGATCCGCGGCCACCGCGCTGCTGATCCCACGCCAGGGCCCGTGCCATAGGAACTCCCTATGGCATCTGCTGCTATTTCGTCTTTGCCTCTCATTCTCTGCCGCCCGTACCTTGAAACAACTCGATGAGGCGCTCACCGCGATTTCTCTGGGAATTCGCGCTCCGCGCACGTCGAATTTTCCGTCGAGCGGGCTCACACGCAATTGAGAGGACCGGTGGCATGACCACAATCGAGAATGGCGAGAATGGATCGGGAACGCGAGAACTCGCGGGAAAGCGGGCCCTGGTCACGGGTGGTTCTCGCGGGATCGGAGCGGCCGTCGTGCGCCAACTCCTGGACGCGGGCGCCGAGGTGCTCACGACCGCCAGGTCTGCGGCGGGTACGGCCCCCGAGGGGGCCATCTTCGTGGAGGCCGACGTACGGACACGGGCCGGAGCCCAGGCGCTCGCCGCCGCCGCGCGGGAGGTGCTCGGCGGGGTGGACATCCTGGTCCACAACGCGGGCGGGGCGCGACCGCACGAGGGCGTCCTGGCCATCCCCGACGAGGAGTGGCAGGACGCGCTGGACCTGAACTTCCTGGCGTCGGTGCGGCTGGACTCGCTGCTGGTACCAGGGATGCGGGAGCGGCGTTCGGGGAAGATCGTGCACATCTCCTCGGCCGCGGTCCTCACCCCGGTAGGACCGTTCCTGCACTACACCACGGCGAAGGCTGCGCTGGAGAACTACAGCCGGGGACTGGCCGTGGAGCTGGCCCCGTCCGGGATCCGGGTCAACACCGTGAGTCCCGGCAGAGTCGCCACCCCTGGCGGCGAAGCGACGCGGGAGCAGTGGGCCGAGGTGGCCGCGCGCATGGACGCGGGGCCGGGCGAGACCAACGCGGACGACACCACGCCGCTGGGGCGCGACGGTCAGCCCGACGACATCGCCCACGCGGTGCTGTTCCTCGTGTCCGACCGGGCGAGCTGGCTGACCGGCAGCAAGCTGGTCGTGGACGGCGGTGAATTCCCCAGGGGGTGACGCCGACGATATTGACGCCGCCGATATTCCGGAACGCCGGTTTCGACAGAAAAGAATGAAGCGGCGCCCGCTTTTTCCTCGGCCGTCAGGACACCGGTGCGGAGAAAGCGGGCTCGGACCAGATCTCCTTACGGAGGAGTTCGAGCAGGGCCGTCTCCGCCGGGCCCGCGTCCTGCCGGACCACGGCGATGACGGGCTGGGACACGACCGGGAACACCGGGCGAACGAGGTGCTCGTGACCGTGGGGCACCGCTGAGGCCGGGACGAGCGTGACCCCCAGCCCGTGGGCGGCCCAGCGCACGGCCGTCGCCGTCTGGGACACGCGGGCGGCCGTGGCCGGGGTCAGCTCGTTGTCCCGCAGCACGCTCAGCAGCACGCCGTCGAGCGCGCTGTCGCGGTCGAACCTCACCCACGGCTCCCCCTCGAGTTCGCGCAGCTCGACCCGGTCCGCGGCGAGTTGCCGGTGCCCGGCGCCCAGCACCACGACGAACTCCTCGTCGCCGAGATGGTGGGCGTCGGCGGGGGTCCGCTCGCACGCCGCCATCAGCGCGAGGTCCAGCACGCCCCGGCGACAGAGCCGGTCCAGCTCGGCGGAGCTCGGCTCCTCGAAGACGGTGACCTCCAGCCTCGGGAAGCGGCGGCGCAGCGCGCCCAGCGCGCGCGGCAACTGCCGCGTGCCGAAGCCCATTTGCGCCGCGACGACCAGCTCGCCCACCAGCTCGTCGGCACCGGCCCGCGCGGTCGCCCTCGCCCGTCGCGACGCGTTCACCGCGACCTCCGCCTCCCGCAGGAACGCGCGGCCGACGACAGTGGGTACCAGCCCGGTCGGCGTACGGGCGAAGAGCCTCACGCCGAGTTCCCGCTCCAGCCCTCGGATCTGCTGGGACACCGACGGCTGAGCGACGCGCAGCAGCTCCGCCGCCGCCGTCACCGAGCCCTGTTCGGCGACGGCCAGGGCGTATTCGTACTGACGAAGGCTCATCGGCTCCCGTCCCCTCCCTGCGGTGGACTGCGGTTCGCCCCGTTGTGATCGTCGCAATAGTAGGTGAGTCGCCCTTTCGGACCTCGACACGGAGTGGAGAGGTCGGGGTGGCGGAAGGGCGAAGTTACTGAAGTTACCGAAGGCCAACTCGCCGCTCCCTCACGAGCACCACGGCGCGTCGGGTAACTGGGTGCCCGCCGAACGCCCGTGGCAATATCAGCGGGTGCAGATCGGGATACTGGGGCCATTCGAGGTTCGCGACGACGACGGCGGCTTGACCGACGTACCCGGCGCGCGACTGCGCGCACTGCTGATCGTCCTCGCGCTCAGGCCGGGGCACTCGGTCCCGAAGGCGTCGCTCATCGACGGGATCTGGGGGGAGCGCCCGCCCGCCGACGCGACGAACGCCCTCCAGCGCCTGGTCTCCCGGCTGCGGAAGCTACTGCCGGACGGGGTGGTCGAAGGGCAGCCGGACGGCTACCGGTTGCGGGTGGAGCCCGACGCCGTCGACGCCGTACGGTTCGAACGCCTCGTCGTCGGCCAGGCCCGCACCGGGGACGGCTCCCGGAGGGTACGGGTGCTGCGCGAGGCCCTCGATCTGTGGCGCGGTGCGGCCATGCAGGACGTCGGCCTCCAGGACAGCGCCGCGTTCGACGCCGCTGTCGTCCGGCTCGAAGGGTTGCGCCTGACCTCCACTGAGGAGTGGGCCGACGCGGAGGTCTCTCTCGGGCGCGGTGGGGAGATGGTCACGAAGCTGACCGACCTGGTGGCCGCGCACCCGGTACGGGAACGCCTCGTCGCCGCGCTGATGCGCGCCCTCGTCGCGGCAGGCCGCGACAGCGAGGCGCTGCTGGTGTACCAGCGCGCGAGGGAGGCGCTGGCCGATGCGCTGGGCGTCGACCCCTCGCCGGAGCTGGCCGCCTTGCACGTCGCGCTCCTGCGCGGCGAGTTGGGGCGCGGTGAGCCGGGGCGGGGCGACCTGAGACGGAACAACCTGGGACGGGGAGAAGCGAGCCGGAAGACCAACCTGCGCGCCGAGCTGACCACCTTCGTGGGCAGAGGCACCGATGTCGCCGCGGTCCGTGACCTCATGTCCCAGCACCGGCTCACCACCGTGCTCGGTCCTGGTGGCTCGGGGAAGACCAGGCTGGCCACGGAGACCGCGCGCACGCTGCTGGGCGACCTGCCGGACGGGGCCTGGCTGGTGGAGCTGGCCGCCATCGGCGCGGACGGCGACGTGGCGCAGGCGGCGCTCGCCGGGCTCGGCCTCCGGGACGCCCTGCTCGGTGGGCCCCCGAACGCCGAGCTGACGGACCGGCTCATCGCCGCGATCCGCGAGCGGGAGGCGCTGCTGATCCTGGACAACTGCGAGCACGTCATCGAGTCGGCGGCGGTGTTCGCCCACCGGGTGCTCGGGGAGTGCCGGCGGCTGCGGATCCTGGCGACGAGCCGGGAACCGCTCGGCATCACCGGGGAGGCGCTGTGGCTGGTCGAGCCGCTGGCTCTGCCGGAGGGCGACGCGGGCCCGGCCGAGATCGAGGCGTCACCCGCCGTCCAGTTGCTGCGGGACCGGGCAGGGGCGGTGCGCCGGGACCTCGCGGTCGACGCCCGCACGCTGGCGACGATGGTGCGCGTCTGCCGGACGCTGGACGGGATGCCGCTGGCGATCGAACTGGCGGCGGCCCGGTTGCGCACCATGTCCGTCGACCAGCTCGCGGGCCGGCTCGACGACCGGTTCCGCCTGCTGACCGGCGGCAGCCGTACC
>NZ_JTHL01000001.1:1428279-1428779 GCF_000818195.1 Streptomyces sp. 150FB
GCGCTGCCCCGCCACAAGACTCTGCGCGCGGCGGTCGACTGGAGCTGGGAGCTGCTCACCGACGCCGAGCGGACGGTCCTGCGCAGGCTCTCGGTGTTCTCCGGCGGGGCGAGTCTGGAAGCGGCCGAACGGGTCTGCGCGGGCGACGCGGTCGAGCGGGAGCAGGTCATCGAGCGGGAGCAGGTGATCGAGCTGCTCACCACGCTGACCGAGAAGTCTCTGCTGCTCGCCGAGGGCGGCAGCGCCCCGCGCTACCGCATGATCGGCACGATCAAGGAGTACGCCGGGCAGCGGCTCGATGAGGCGGGGGAAGCGGACCTGGCGCGCCACGCGCACCTCGCCCATGTCACCGAACTCACCGAGACCGCCGAGCCGCACCTGCGCCGCGCCGAGCAGCTCGACTGGCTGGCCACGCTGGAGGCCGAGCACGACAACATCGCCGCGGCGATGCGCGGCGCGCTGGCGGCGGGCGAGGCGCAGGCGGCGATGCGGCTCGCGGC
>NZ_JTHL01000001.1:1429916-1444934 GCF_000818195.1 Streptomyces sp. 150FB
GGCGGCGGGCGAGGCGCAGGCGGCGATGCGGCTCGCGGCGGCCGCGGGCTGGTACTGGTGGCTCGGCGGGCACAGGACCGAGGGCATCGAGCTGATCACCGCGGCCACCGGCACGCCCGGCGAGGTGACCGACCAGACACGGGCCACGGTGTACGCGCTGCTCGTGCTGTTCGTGACGTCCGGGCGGCGTGACGAGCACGAGGCGGAGGAGTGGATCCACAAGGCGTACCGGTTCAGCCGGCGCAGCCAACACCGCTACCCGCTGATGGGGCTCGTCGCCGCGATGGAACACATGCTGCGGGGACCTGACGCGTTCCTGTCCGCGTTCGAACCGCTGCTCGACGACGAGGACCCCTGGGTACGCGCGCTGGCGCGATTGCAGTTGGGCAAGATGCGGATCGTCCTCGGCCAGGGCGGGCGGGACGCTGACGCGTATCTGGAGACGGCGCTCGGCGAGTTCCGGGCGCTCGGAGAGCGGTTCGGGATCTCGTTCGCCCTGACCGAGCTGGCCGACCGGATCGCCGTACGCGGCGAGTTCGCCGGCGCGTGCGAGTACTACGAGCAGGCGATCGCCGTCGTCACCGAGGTCGGTGCCACCGAGGACGTCATTCGGATGCGGGCGCGGCAGGCGCAGTTGTACCGGCTGCTGGGCGACCGGGACGCCGGGGCGGCTGCCATCGCGGAGGCGGAGCGGTGCGCGGAGCGGGTCACCTGGCCTGACGCGCTGGCCGAGTTGGCCCTCTCGAAGGCGGAACTCGCCCGGTGGGACGGCGACACCGAGGAGGCACGTAGGCAACTAAGCGTCGTGACAGCCGTATTGGGCGACGAGGCGGAGCGGGCCGACATCCGCGCGGTGACGTACGACCTGCTCGGCTATCTCGCCGACGACCTCGGCGAGGCCCGGGCACACCGCGCGGCTGCCTGCGAGGCGGCGTCCGAGGCGGGATATCCGCTGCTGATCGCCGGGGTGCTCGTCGGGGTCGCGGACCTGGCGCTGCGCCACGACGAGCACGAGCAGGCCGTACGCCTGCTCGCGGCGAGCGCCGCCGTACGCGGGTTGCGGGACCGCTCGCACCCGGACGTGGCCCGGATCGAGCGGACCGCGCTGCGCCGCCTCGGCGACGCGCGGTTCGCCGAGGTGGCGCAAGAGGGGGCGGGGACCACCTGGTCTCAGCTTGTCGAGGTCACGCTCGCTTCTTGAACGTGGAGACCGCCCACACGTACCCGACGAGCGTGAACCCGACGCACCAGGCGACGGCCGCGATCGCGTCGCCGCTCGACGGGTCGCCCGCCAGCAGCCCGCGCAGCGTCTCGATGATCGGGGTGAAGGGCTGGTACTCCGCGAACTGCCGCACACCCGCCCCCATCGTGTCGGCGGGGACGAACGCGCTGCTCAGGAAGGGCAGCATGATCAGCGGTACGGTGGCCAGGCCCGCCGACTCCACGTTCTTGGCTGCCAGCCCCACGGCGACCGTGAGCCAACTGGCCCCGAAGCCGAGCAACAGCATGATGCCGATCGCTGCGAGCCAGCCGAGGAGGCTCGCATGCGGACGGAATCCCATCGCGAGGCCGACGCCGATGATGACCGCGTCGGCGATCAGACTGCGCAGCGTCGTGGAGACGACATGGCCGGTCAGCACGGCGCCACGGGAGACGTCCATGACCTTGAACCGGTTGATGATGCCCTTCGTCATGTCGTCGTTCACGGCCGTCGCCGTGGCCCCCAGCCCGTAGCTGATGGCCATGACGATCAGGCCGGGCACCGCGTAATCGACGTACTCGCCCCGGACGTTGAAGGCGCCACCGAAGACGTAGACGAACATGAGCATCATCACGACGGGGAACAGGACCGCGTTGAACACCGTGACGGGATTGCGGACCGTGTGCTTGAAGTTGCGGCGCAGCATGATCGCGGCGTCGCCGAACGGCGTTGAGAGACTGCTCACTTCGCGATCGCCTCCGTGCTCGGGCGCTTGGTCAGGGCGAGGAAGACGTCGTCCAGGTCAGGTGTGTGCACGGAGAACTCCTTGGCGTTGAGCATGTGTTCGTCGAGCCGGTCCAGCAGCGCCCGCAGCGATCTCGACTCACCGTCGCTTGGCACCCGCAGGGTCAGCTCCTGGTCGTCGCGGGTGGAGCCGGCCAGGACCCGTGCCGCCGTGTCGAGTTCGTCGACGCCGGCGAACCGGAGCCGGACGTGGGTGCCGGGGATCCGGCGCTTGAGCTCCTCGGGGGTGCCCTGGGCGACCAGGTGGCCCTGGTCGAGCACCGCGATCCGGTCGGCGAGCTGGTCGGCTTCGTCGAGGTACTGGGTGGTGAGGAAGATGGTGGTGCCGTCGGCCACCAACTCGCGGACGATCGCCCACATCGTGCGCCTGCTGCGCGGGTCAAGACCTGTGGTCGGCTCGTCCAGGAAGATGATCCGCGGGTCGCCGACCAGCGTCATCGCCAGATCCAGCTTCCGGCGCATACCACCGGAGTAGGTCGTCACCATCTTCTGCGCCGACTCCCCGAGGTCGAACCGCTCCAGCAGCCGCGTGACCACCTGGTCCCCGGAGCGGACCCGCTTCAGGTCCGCCATGAGCCGCAGGTTCTCCCGGCCCGACAGCAGCTCGTCCACCGCTGCGAACTGACCGGTCACGCCGATGACCGAGCGCACCTCCTTGGTCGCTGTCGCCACGTCGTGCCCGGCGACGCATACCGTCCCGGCGTCGGCCTTCATCAGTGTCGTCAGGACGTTCACCGTCGTCGTCTTGCCCGCCCCGTTCGGGCCGAGCATGGAAAAGACCGATCCGGCGGCGACATCGAAGTCGATGCCGTCGAGCACGACGTTGTCCCCATATGCCTTGCGCAGTCCTGAAACCGCGATCGCTGAACTTCTCATGCCCTCACGGTCCCGGCCGGGCCTGACACCCACCTGTCACGCCTCTGACACCACCACTGACATGGCGTTCGCGGTCGTCCGCGTGCGCTCAGCCAACAGCGGCGCCGAACCACTTCGGCAGTCGGCCGAGCAGATCCCGCTGGTCTTCCCCGACCCACGCCACATGGCCGTCCGGCCGCAACAGCACGGCGGGCACGTCCAGTTCCTCGCTGACGTCGACGACGTGGTCGACCCGGTCCGCCCAGCCCTCCACCGAGAGCCGGCCGGTCTGGTCCAGCAGCAGCCCGCGCCCGCCGTGCATCAGCCCGTAGAGAGGCCCCCGCTTCAGCTCGACGTCCCGCATTCGCCTGCCGAGCAGTTCATGGCCCTCCCCGAAGTCGTAGCGGACCCCGATCGCGACGATCTTCTCGGTCAGGTACCGGTTCACCTCGTCGAAGTCCATCAGTTCCGACACCAGCCGGCGCACCGCCCGGGCCCCCGGCTCGGTGGACATCAGCTCCATCTGCGCGCGGGTGTTGTCCAGCACGTCGGCGGCCACCGGGTGCCGCTCGGTGTGGTAGCTGTCGAGCAGCCCGTCCGGTGCCCAGCCGCCTACCTCCGCGGCCAGTTTCCAGCCGAGGTTGAACGCGTCCTGGATGCCGAGGTTCAGGCCCTGGCCGCCCACCGGCGGATGGATGTGCGCCGCGTCGCCGGCCAGCAGCACCCGGCCGGTCCGGTAGCGCTCGGCCTGCCGGGTGGCATCGCCGAAACGAGAGAGCCAGCGAGGTGAGTGCACGCCGAAGTCGGTGCCGGCGAGCGCCCGCAACCGCTTCTTGAAGTCGTCGAGGGTCGGCGGGACCGCGCGGTCGTCGGCCACCCCCTCGGCGGGCACGACAACGCGGTACACCCTCTCCCCGAAGGGCCCGAGCCCGAACCGCTTGTGGGTCTTGCGGACTTCGGCCACCACGGCGGCCACCGTCTCCGGCGCCACGGCCACCTCCATCTCGCCGAGCAGTGTCTCCACCCTGGTGGGTTCACCGGGGAAGCCGACGCCGAGCAGCTTGCGTACGGCGCTGCGTCCGCCGTCACAGCCGACGAGGTAGCGCGAGCGCAGTCGCGTACCGTCGGCCAGTTCGGCGGTCACGCCCCGGTCGTCCTGGCTCAGCCCGACCAGTTCGCAGCCGCGCCGGATCTCCGCGCCGAGTTCGGTGGCGCGCTCGGCCAGCAGGCGATCGGTGGTGGGCTGCGGGATGCCGAGAACGTACCCGTGTGCGCTGTCCAGCCCGCCGGGCGAGGGCTTGGCGATGGCGGCGAAGAAGCCCCCCAGCGGGTGCTGCCTGCCGTGTTCGAGGAAACGCTCCAGCAGTCCGCGCTGGTCCATCACCTCGATGCTGCGTACGTGCAGGCCGAGCGAGCGTACGTACGTGGTCGGCTCCGCCTCCTTCTCCAGTACGAGCACGTGCACGCCGTGCAGCCGCAACTCACCGGCCAGCATCAAGCCGGTCGGTCCGCCGCCGGCGATGATCACGTCGATCATGAAAGTCCCCCAGGTTGAACACAGTTGCATGCGCGCGGGCCGCATCACGCGTCACGCCGTCGGTCCGGCGTGCCACGAGACCCGTACGCCGCCAAAAGCGCGCATACGTAGCGAAGTTCTGATTTCCGCAGGTTCCGGCCCCAGTGGGAGATTCTGCGGCACGACCGGGGTCTTGCCGCAAGCCCCCCGGTGCGCTATACCTTGAAGAAGGGCAAGGAGTGGGACATCTCTTTGCCTTTTGTTGTGTCCGCAGCCGAGGGACAGATCACCCCTCATGGGACTACTCGCCACTTACCCGTACGGGTGAACTTGTGGTGCGGTTCGGCGCACATCGCCTCCGTGTGAGGACAGTTGGGGACAAGCCGCCTTGCTGTCACGAGCGCCCGTCTCCGACGGGGCCGCGCACTCGGCCGCCAAGGAGCCGTCGTGCTCCGGTCATTGCCTTGCCGCCGGCCCGATCCGCCGACCGCGCGCGGGGCGGTCCTGTGCCGGACCCGCGGTCTTCGCCCCCAGGAAGAAGTCGGCATGCGACGCATCCGCTCCATCCGTATCCCGGTGCTCGCCGGGGCTGTCGTCCTCGTCTCCGGCGCCACGACACTGGTCCTGCCCACGACCGCTTCAGCGGCCGTGGCCTGTTCCGAAGCCGCGCTGGTGGGCGCGGTCAACACCACCAACGCCGCCGGTGGCGGAGTGATCACGCTGACCACCGGCTGTACGTACTCCCTCACCTCGGCACACGGCAACGACCTGGTGAACGGACCGACCGGGCTGCCACTCATCACCACGGCCATCACCTTCGAGGGCAACGCCAACACCGTCGCCCGTACCGGATCGGCCGCCTTCCGCATCCTTCAGGTCAGCGGTACGGGCAGCCTCACACTCAAGTCGGTCACCGTACGGAACGGATCGGCGACGGGCGCGGCCCCCGCGGGCAACGGCGGCGGCATCCTCAATCTCGGCCAACTCACCCTCAACAGCAGCGCCGTGACGGGCAACAGCGCCGCGGGCACCGGCGGCGGCGTCCACACCGGTGGAGGCGGGGCCGCTTCGACGTTCACCGGCAGCGCGCTGTCCGCCAACACCGCGGGCGGCGACGGCGGCGGGCTGTTCAACGCCGGCACCGCCACCCTGACCAGTGGCACCGTCAAGAACAACAGCAGCGGCGGACGCGGCGGCGGCATCGCCTCGGAGAACGCGAGCTTCACCACGACCAGCACACCGATCTCGGCCAACACCGCCGCCGTCACGGCCGGTGGCTTCTACCGCCTGTCCGGCACGGTCACGTTCACCTCATCGCCCGTCACCGGCAACAGCGCCAACGACTGCGTCGGCAGCGTCCCCAGCGTTCCGGGCTGCACCACCTGATCCAGCGTCCCTGGTCACCTGGCCCCCGTGACCGGGGAAATATCCTGAGCGGTCGTCCGGTCCCGCGGGTCCGCCGTCGCCGGTTCGGCGCTCCAGTCGGCCAGGAGACGCAGCGCGTGTTCCGACGGGGTGCCCGGCTCGGCGGTGTGCAGGCCGAGCATCTGTTCCGGGTCGTCGGTGGGCGTCAGTGCCTCGTAGCTCAGCGTCATGTCACCCACCACGGGGTGGTGGTAGCGCTTGACGCCGTGCGTGCGGCGGTCGACGTCGTGCTCCGCCCACCAGTGGCGGAAGTCCTCGTCCCCCAGCGAGAGCTCGCCGATCAGCTCGGCGAGCCGGGGGTCGTCGGGGTGGCGTCCCGCGTACAGGTGGAGGGAGCCGACCACGGTCCGGGCCGCCGCTTCCCAGTCGACGTACAGCTCGCGTGCGGATTCGTCGAGGAACATGAAGCGGGCCATGTTGCGCTCGCGGTGCGGCAGCGCGTCGAAGTCGGTGTAGAGCGCCTTGGCCAGCCGGTTGGCGGCCAGCACGTCCAGCCGGCGCCCGAGGACCAGCGCCGGGGTGTCGGTCATGGTCTCCAGTACGCGGTGCAGGCCGGGCCGTACCCGCTGCGGCGGCAGCGGCCGACGCCTGGCGCGGACCGGCCTGGCCAGGGCGAAGAGGTGGCCGCGTTCGGTCTCGTCAAGGCGCAGCGCGCGGGCGACGGCGTCGAGGACCGTCTCCGAGACGTTGAGGTTGCGGCCGCGCTCCAGGCGTACGTAGTAGTCCACGCTCACCCCAGCGAGCTGGGCCACCTCCTCGCGGCGCAGCCCTGGCACGCGCCGGGCGCCGCCGTGCGGGGACAGGCCGGCCGCCTCGGGGGTGATCCGGGCGCGGCGCGAGCGGAGGAACTCGCGGAGTTCCGTGTTGCCCCCTGGTCCGGCGGAGTGAACGCTCATGACATCCAGGTTAGGACGGCGCCGGCGGCCCGGGGCCCGCGAGCGGGGGTCTGCCGGACCCCCCCGTGCGGGGGAGCCCCCTGTGGGGCTGCGGGGGTCCCCGGCCGGTGGTTGGCTGGAGTCGTGGTCACCGGTGGTGACCACGGGGAACGGCCGGCGGAGCCCCCGGGCAGGGTCTGGGGGCAGGGCGGGACCGGGTGGGCCGGCCGGGAGATCGAGGGGCACGGATGAAGCGCAGGATTCTCGGCGGGACAGGCATGTCGGTCAGCGAGGTCGCCCTCGGGACCATGATGTTCGGAGCCATGGGCAACACCGACCACGACGAGTCGGTCCGTATGATCCACACCGCGCTGGACGCGGGCGTCAATTTCGTCGACACGGCCGACATCTACAGCGGCGGCGAGTCGGAGGAGATCCTCGGCAAGGCGCTCAAGGGGCGCCGTGACGATGTCGTCCTCGCGACGAAGTTCGGCTGGCCGAGCGGGTCCGAGCCCAACCACCGCGGCGGCTCGCCGCGCTGGATCGTCCAGGCGGTGGAGAACAGCCTGCGGCGGCTCGGCACCGACCATATCGACGTCTACCAGATGCACCGCCCCGACCCGGACACGGACATCGACGAGACGCTGTCGGCGCTCTCCGATCTGGTACGCGCGGGCAAGGTGCGGGCGATCGGCTCCTCCGCCACCCCCGCCGAGCTGATCGTCGAGGCGCGGTGGACGGCGGAGCGGCGCGGTCACCACCGTTTCCGTACGGAGCAGCCGCCGTACTCGATCCTCCTGCGGGGCATCGAGTCCGGAGTGCTGCCGACCGCACAGCGGCACGGCATCGGGGTCCTGACCTACGGTCCGCTCAGCTCGGGCTGGCTGTCGGGGCGCGCCGACCCGGCCTCGGGCAGGCGTGCGACGCTGGGGGCCCAGATGTTCGACCTCTCGATTCCCGGCAACCGGACGAAGCTCGCGGCCGTGAAGGCGCTGACCGAGCTGGCGAACGAGGCGGGGATGCCGCTGACACATCTCGCGACGGCGTTCGTCAAGGCGCATCCCGCTGTCACCTCGGTCATCATCGGGCCGCGCAGGCCCGAGCATCTCGCCGATCTGCTGGCGGGGGCCGAGGTGGAGCTGAGCGAGGATGTCCTGGACCGGATCGACGAGATCGTGCCGCCCGGCACCAACCTCAACCAGGACGACATCTACTACACGCCTCCGGCGCTGGGCGACAAGCGCCTGCGCCGCCGCTGACCGGCGTCCGCGCGACGCCCCGGCCCGCCGCCTGCGCGTTCTCCCGCGTTCGCTCAGGTGGTGGCGAACGCGTCGACGCCGGTCAGCTCCGACGACAGCGCCCACAGCCGCGCCGCGTCCTGCGGGTCGGTCGCCCAGGCGGCGACCCCGGACTCCAGTTGGGCGCCGGGGGTGGCGGGTACGGCGATGTCGCAGTCCTCGCAGTAGACCCCGCCCGCGTCCTTGAGCAGCGGGGAGGTCGCCGCCCAGAGCTGGGTGGCGGCGCCCTGCTCGGGTGACTTGAAGCTGCCGGAAGGCCTCCCGTCGGCGTCCACCCAGCCGGCGGCGATCTTCTCCTCCTCGGAGACATGGCGCGCCAGCTCGGTGAGGATGGTGCCCGGATGCAGCGCGAACGCCCGTACCCCCGCTTCGCGGCCGAGCGCGTCGAGGTGGACGGTGAACAGCACGTTGGCCGTCTTGGCCTGGCCGTACGCCTCCCACTTGTCGTAGCCGCGCGCGAAGTGCACGTCGTCCCAGTGGATGCCGGAGAGCTGGTGGCCGTTGGACGCCACCGTCACGACCCGCGCCCCGCCCCTGGCCAGTGCCGGCCAGAGCTGGTTGACCAGCGCGTAGTGGCCCAGGTGGTTGGTGGCGAACTGCGCCTCCCAGCCGGGTCCGACCCGGGTCTCGGGGG
The DNA here is from genome assembly GCF_000818195.1 of Streptomyces sp. 150FB. Taxonomy (GTDB): domain Bacteria; phylum Actinomycetota; class Actinomycetes; order Streptomycetales; family Streptomycetaceae; genus Streptomyces. Next base: position 1,438,525 of record NZ_JTHL01000001.1, read on the forward strand.
CGGCCATGATCCCGGCGTTGTTGATCATGAGGTCGATCGAGCGGCCCGAGGCGAGGAAGCGTTCCGCGAAGGAACGTACGCTCGCGAGGTCGGCCAGGTCGAGCGTCTCCAGCTCGACCCCGGAGATCCCGTCGAGCGCCTGCCGCGCGGACTCGGGCCTGCGCGCGGGGACGACGACGGTGGCTCCGGCCCCGGTCAGCGCCCGGGTCGTCTCCAGGCCGAGGCCCGAGTAGCCGCCGGTGACGACGGCGAGCTTTCCCGTGAGGTCGATTCCGCGCAGGACGTCTCCCGCCGTGCTGTCGGCTCCGAAGCCCGATCCGATGGCGCGCTGAGGGGTTGTGCGCTGAGGAGTTGTCATGACTCGAAGCTACGAGTTGGAGCGCACTCGAAGTCAAACCTCGACGTCGGGAGACCAGGGGAATATCCGGGGAGGCCCCGCCCGGCCTCCGGATTCACCCGCCGGGCGCCTGCGCCGCCACCAGGGTGTCGCCCGCGGCCGTACGGAAGTAGAGCACGGACTTCCCCGAGCGCCGCCGCCGCACCAGACCGGCGTCGAACAGGACCCGGAGGTGCCGCCCGACGGAACCCAGCCCCTGGCCGGTCGTCGCCACGAGCTGCGTGGTGCTCAGGGGGGTCGCGAGCTGTACGAGTACGCCGGCGCGCGCCGGTCCGAGGAGCCGGCCGAGCGCCTCGGGCGCCGGGGCGGAGGCGGGTTCCGACAGCGCCCCCGAGCAGGGGTAGACCACGGCGAACCGCTGCGAGGACTCCCAGGAGACCCAGCCGTGGCGCGGCGTCACGGGTACGAACAGCAGCCGCGCCCCCGAGGTCTCGCGCGGCGGGTTGTCGTGGGTGTTGATCTGGAGCCGCCCCTCCCCCAGCCAGCGCATCCCCGGGCGTATGTCGTCGAGCGCCGCCACCCAGCCGCCCTGGCTGAGCTTGCCCGTACGCGCGACGAAGTCGGCCTCGAAAAGCCGCCGGCGCCTCGGCCAGTACGGCAGGACCGTCTCGGTCCACACCCACTCCAGGAGTCCGGCGGCGCGCTCCGGCAGGTCGGACCTGTGCAGCGCGGCGGGCAGCGGGCGGCCCAGGGACACGGCCAGGTCGGCGCGGGCGGCGGCGGGCGGTGTGCGCCGTATCCGCTCCAGTTCGTCGGCGAAGGGCTGCTCGCCGTCGCCCAGCGGGGTGGGGGTGAGGAAGTCGGCGTTCCAGCTCCGGCCGAGCCCGATCCGTACGACGCCGGTGGTGACGGGGTCGTCGGCCAGCCGCTCCCGGTAGGCGGGGAGGTGGGCGGCGAACCACTCGCGCTCGCCCGGATGCGCGGCCGTTCCCCGCTCCAGGGCCTGGAGGGCGGCGGTCGCCTCGGCCAGTGGCGAGATGACGAATCGGCTCCCCGCGAGGGTGTCCGCGTTGATCTGCCACCAGCCCATGGTTTCGCCTCCGCGCGAAACAGTAACGGGCGCCGCCGGGCCCCGGTGAGACTCCCGGCATGCGCACCTACCGGGAACTCTTCCGCACGGCGGAGTTCACCCCGCTCTTCGTGACCACGTCCGTACAGGTCGCCGCCTCGACGGTCAGCGGACTCGCCCTGGGCACGCTCGTCTACGGCGCTACGGGGTCGCCGCTGCTCTCGGCGCTCAGCATGTTCGGCTCGTCCTTCGCGCAGGTGATCGGGGCGCTGGCGCTGCTGTCGGCGGCCGACCGGCTGCCGCCGCGCGCGGCGATGACCGCGGTGGCGCTCGCCGGCGGCGCGGGTACCGCCGTGCTGGCCGTGCCGGGGCTGCCGTTGTGGGCGCTCTTCGGCGTCCTTCTGGGGCTGGGTCTTGTCGCCTCGGTGGGCGGCGGGGTGCGGTACGGGCTGCTGAACGAGGTCCTTCCCGAGCAGGGCTATCTGCTGGGGCGTTCCGTGCTCAACATGTCGGTGGGGGTGACGCAGATCCTCGGGTTCGGGGTCGGCGGTGTGCTGGTGACGGCACTGTCGGCGCGCGGCACCCTGCTCTGCGCCGCCGTCCTCGACCTCGCCGCCGCCGCTGTCGCGCTGCTGGGGCTCGGCAGCCGGGCGCCGCGCACGGAGGGCCGGCCGTCCCTGGCGGCGACGTGGGTGACCAACGTACTGCTGTGGTCGTCCGCGTCCCGGCGTCACGTTTTTCTCGCGCTGTGGGTGCCCAACGGGCTCATCGTCGGGTGCGAGTCGCTCTTCATCCCCTACTCACCCCGGAACGCGGGGCTCCTCTTCGCCGCCGGCGCGCTCGGCATGCTGGCGGGCGACACCGTGACCGGGCGGTTCGTGCCCGCCCGGTGGCGGAAGCGGCTCGGCTCCCCGCTGCGGCTGCTGCTGGCAGCGCCGTACCTCGTCTTCGCGCTGCGTCCGGCGCTGCCCTTCGCCGTGGCGGCGGTCGTCCTGGCGTCCGTGGGGTACGGAGCCGGCCTGCTGCTCCAGGAGCGGCTGGTGGAGCTGACCCCGGTGGGTGTCCGGGGTCAGGCGCTCGGGCTCGCCACCTCCGGCATGCTGACCATGCAGGGGGTCGGCGCCGCGGTCGCCGGGTCGGTCGCCGAGCTCTTCTCCGCCGGGACGGCGATGGCCGTGCTGGCCGCCGCTTCGGTGACGGTCACCCTGCTCCTGGCGCCGGGGCTGAGGGCGGGCTCTCAGGGCTTGCGGGCCACGGCTCCGTAGACGGAGACCGCCTCGTCGGTGGCGCCCGGCAGCGGCTCGCCGCTCGGGCGCCAGCGCTGGGTGCTCACCAGACCCGGTTCGACGAGGTCCAGTCCTTCGAAGAAACGCATCGTCTCGTCCCACGACCGGCCCAGGGTGGGTATGCCGCCACGGCCGTAGGACTCGACGAGCCCCTCGATCGTCTCGCGGTCGAAGTCGTAGGTGAGGTGGGACAGCACCAGATAGCTGCCGGGGACCAGCGGTTCGAGCAGCCGGCTGATGATGTCGTACGGCTGGAACTCGTCCGGGACGAAGTGCAGCAGCGCGTTCACGGACAGGGCGACCGGGCGGGTCAGGTCCAGGGTCTCGTGCAGTTCGTCGGCGGCCAGGATGCTCGCCGGGTCCTTGACGTCCGCCTGGATGTACGCCGTACGCCCCTCGGGTGTGCTGCGCATCAGCGCCTCGGCGTGCCGCAGCACGATCGGGTCGTTGTCGGCGTAGACGACGCGGCTGTCCGGCGCGACCTCCTGGGCGACCTGGTGCAGGTTGGGCCGGGTCGGGATGCCCGTACCGATGTCCAGGAACTGGCGGATGCCGGCCTCGGTCGCCAGCCAGCGCGTCGTGCGGTGCATGAACTGCCGGTTGGCACGGGCGGCGATCTCGGCCGTCGGGAAGGCCTTCTTGGCCTTCTCGGCGGCCACCTGGTCCGCTTCGTAGTTGTCCTTGCCCTGGAGGAAGTAGTCGTACATGCGGGCGGAGTGGGGCTTGGTGGTGTCGATCTCGTCCACCGACACCTGATCGAGGTCCGTCATATTCACAGCTCCTTGCGTACGTGTTGGAGGAAGTCCCTGGTCCTTTTCACCGAAGTCGCCCGGGCGGACATGCTGTCCAGGACTTCGAGATAGGCGGCGACATCGACGCGCTGGTCCAGATAGACAGCGCCGGTCAGGTTCTCGGCGTAGACGATGTCCGGGAGTTCGGCTATGTCGAAGCGGAAGAGATGGAAGGGCCCGAACGCACCGAGGTGCGGGCCGACGGCGAACGGCATGATCTGGAGTGTCACGCTCGGCATCGTCGACGCTTCCAGCAACCGGTCCACCTGCGCCTTCATCACGGCGGGGCTGCTGACCGGTCTGCGCAGGACCGCTTCCTCCAGGAGGATCCACAGGATCGGGGCCTCCTGCTTCGTCAGCAGCCGCTGGCGCTCGATCCGCAGGTCGACGCGTCTTTCGACGTCGTCGACCGAGCGGTGGAATCCCGCTCTGAGCACGCCCCTGGCGTACTCCTCGGTCTGCAGCAGGCCGGGGACGTAGTGCGGTTCGTACGTCCTGATCAGGCTGGCCTCGTCCTCCAGGCTGACGTAGGCGCTGAACCAGCTCGGTACCGCGTCGCGGTAGCGGTGCCACCATCCCGGCCGGTTGGCGGCCTTCACCAGGGTGATGAATTCCTCGGCCTCCCGCTCCGGCACCCCGTAGGCGCGCAGCAGGACCCGTACGTAGGGAACCTTCAGGCCGACCTCGGAGTTCTCCATCCGCCGGACGGTCAGCGGCGTGACGTCCAGCGCCGTGGCCGCTTCCTCACGCGTCACCTTCGCTTTCTCGCGCAGCGCTCCCAGCCGCTTGCCCAGGACCAGGCGCAGGACGGTCGGGGCAGAGCCCGTACGAGCCTCGGTCACGTGTTCACCTCCTGACGCTCCATCATCATCCCAATTCTCGCAGGTAGTTGGCCACCCATCCAGGCATATGCCTGTGATCTTCGCAGGACGACGTTTCCGTCGACCGGCGGGGGCACGGCCCGGTCGGACCCCGCACGTAGAATCGCCGGATGAGCACTCCCGAGATCGCCGGCGAGACCGGCCCCGACGTCAGCGAAGCCCTGCGGGTCCTGCACCGCGTCTTCGGTTACGACTCGTTCCGGGGGAGCCAGCAGGAGATCATCGACCATGTGGTCGACGGCGGCGACGCCCTGGTGCTCATGCCGACCGGCGGCGGCAAGTCCCTCTGTTACCAGATCCCGGCGCTGGTCCGTAAGGGCGTCGGCGTGGTCATCTCGCCGCTGATCGCCCTGATGCAGGACCAGGTGGACGCGCTCAGAGCGCTGGGCGTCCGGGCCGGATTCCTGAACTCCACACAGGATTTCGAGGAGCGGCGGCTGGTGGAGGCGGAGTTCCTCGCCGGTGAGATCGACCTGCTGTACCTGGCGCCGGAGCGGCTGCGCGTGGAGGCCACCGTACGGCTGCTGGAGCGCGGCACGATCTCGCTCTTCGCGATCGACGAGGCACACTGCGTGGCCTCCTGGGGGCACGACTTCCGCCCCGACTACCTGGCCCTTTCCGCGCTGCACGAACGCTGGCCCGAGGTGCCGCGCATCGCGCTGACGGCGACCGCGACCGAGGCCACCCACGCGGAGATCGCCTCCCGGCTGAAGCTCCAGGACGCCCGGCACTTCGTGGCGAGCTTCGACCGCCCGAACATCCAGTACCGCATCGCGCCGAAGGACGACCCGAAGCGGCAGCTCCTGCATCTGCTGCGCACGGAGCACCCGGGCGACGCGGGCATCGTGTACTGCCTCTCGCGCGCCTCCGTGGACAAGACGGCCGAGTTCCTGGTGAAGAACGATGTGCGGGCCCTGCCGTACCACGCGGGGCTCGACGCCCGGACGAGGGCGGAGAACCAGTCCCGGTTCCTGCGGGAGGACGGGATGGTCATGGTCGCGACGATCGCGTTCGGCATGGGCATCGACAAGCCCGATGTGCGCTTCGTCGCCCACCTCGACCTGCCGAAGTCCGTCGAGGGCTACTACCAGGAGACCGGGCGCGCCGGGCGTGACGGGCTGCCGTCCACGGCCTGGCTGGCGTACGGCCTCCAGGACGTCGTCCAGCAGCGGAAGATGATCGACACCTCGGAGGGTGACGAGGCGCACCGGCGGCGGCTCGGCGCCCATGTGGACGCGATGCTGGCGCTGTGCGAGACGGTCGAGTGCCGCCGGGTGCGGCTGCTGGCGTACTTCGGGCAGAAGAGCGACGCCTGCGGGAACTGCGACACCTGTCTGACACCGCCCGAGTCCTGGGACGGCACCGTGCCCGCGCAGAAGCTGCTGTCGACGGTGGTCAGGCTCAAGCGCGAGCGGAACCAGAAGTTCGGGGCCGGTCAGATCACCGACATCCTGCTCGGCAAGAAGACAGCGAAGGTCATCCAGTTCGACCACGACGGGCTCAGCGTCTTCGGTATCGGCGCCGACCTGCGCGAGGCGGAGTGGCGGAGCGTGGCGCGCCAGCTCCTGGCCCAGGGGCTCATCGCCGTCGAGGGTGATTACGGCACGCTCGTCCTGACCGACGAGAGCGCCGAGGTGCTGGGCGGCCGGCGGCCGGTGGTGCTGCGGCGCGAGCCGGAGAGGGCGGCCAAGGCGGCCCGTGCGGAGCGGGCGCCCAAGCAGCGCGCGGCGCCGGTCGACCTGCCGGCGGAGGCGATGCCGGTGTTCGAGAGCCTGCGCGCCTGGCGGGGCGCGACGGCGAAGGAGCAGGGTGTGCCCGCGTATGTCGTGTTCCACGACGCGACGCTGCGGGCGATCGCGACGCTGTGCCCGTCGACGCTGTCCGAGCTGGGCACGGTGACGGGGGTCGGCGAGAACAAGCTCGCGAAGTACGGCGAACAGATCCTGGAGACGCTGGGTACCGGGACGGGCTCGGCGACCGGGACCGGCTCGGCGGCCGGCGCGGGCTCGGTGACCGGCACGGGCTCGGCGGCCGCGTCGCCGGCAG
>NZ_JTHL01000001.1:1444959-1446131 GCF_000818195.1 Streptomyces sp. 150FB
ACCGCCCCGTACTCCGAGCACGACTTCGGTCCTGAGCCGGATTTCGGACCTGAGCCGGATTTCGGACCTGAGCCCGACTACGAGTGAGGGTAGGGCGCGGCTGCGTCTCCGCGCTCCGCACCCTCGGCGGCTTCGGTGCCCCGGTGGGACGGTGGGACGGTGGGACGCGGGTGGGTGCTGGGCTGATGGGTGATCGGGCGGGGTGCGGGCTGCAGGGGTGCGGGTTCAGACCGGCGGTCGGGGTGGGCCGGGACCGTGAAGCTGAGGGTCGGGCCGCCCCTTTCTCTTGATTTTCGCGGTTGCGGGGTGGGCGTCAAGGGCGCTCCTTCGTCGCGTCGGCTGCGCCGATTCCGCTGCGCTCCACCCTTGACACCCACCCCTCCACCGCAACTGCAACTTGAGGGGGCCGCCCCCAGGGGGGAGACTCCCCGGCACCACTTGCTTGTTCTGCACCTTTGCTGCCGAGTGCAGACTGCTTGCCCTGCGGGGCACGCACGAAGGGATCACTGCCAAATTCTTCGCTGCTTAGCGGCGGACTCCCACCTGTGGTGACGGGGAGGGTTGGTTGGGGAGACCTGGTGAGCGCCGACGGACGCAGGAGGGCGGTGGGCTGCCGGCTGATCGGGCGAGGTGCACCCCGGAGACTCCCTGACCCATCGGACTGGGACGGGTGTGACTGGGGGCGAGGCATGTGGGTGGAAAAAGGGCAGTCGGAGGCTGGCATGCCTGTCTTCTGCGTCGAGCGGCGCAGAAGTGGTTGTCAGAGACCATCCCACCCCACCAACCTCCCAAATGGGCGATATGGCCTATTTTTGGGGATGGTTGTGGTGAGGAGAGGCCGCTTATGCGTCCCAGGACCCAGAAGAAGCATCAGCCAGCCACCCACGGCCTCTCACAGACCCACATGCCTCACCCCCGTCACACCCGCCCCAACCGTGCGGATCAGTGGGCAAACAGGCACGCTCCGGGGTGCACGTCGTCCAATCAGCCAGCAACCCCGCACCCTGCTGCGCCCGTCGGCGTTCACCACGTCTCCCCAACCGACCCTCCCCGTCACCACAGCCCAGTGGCAGACGCTAAGCAGCGAGGCATAGGGCAGTGATCCCTTCGTGCGTGCCCCGCAGGGCAAGCAACTGGCAGCCGGGGGCCGGAGCGGCAGGACAAGCGAGCAT
>NZ_JTHL01000001.1:1446156-1465082 GCF_000818195.1 Streptomyces sp. 150FB
CCCGACCCTCACCACCACGGTCCCGGCCCACCCCGACCGCCCCGCCCGAACCCGCACCCAAAAACAACCCGCACCCCGCCCGATCGACCACCCGGCGCTGGGCCGACGATGGCATCACGGCCAACGCCCTGAACCTCGGCGCCATCTCCACCAACCTCCAGCGCCATGTGGGCAACCGTCTGACCACTCCGCCGGAGTTGCGGGAGACCACGCGGCAGGGCGCGTCCACCTCGGTCCTGCTGGCGACCTGGCCCGGGCTGGAGTCGGTCTGCGGCCGGTACTTCGAGGACTGCGCTGAGGCGCCCACCGTCACCTCCCGTAGCGGCGACTACAAGAGCGTGGCCGCCTACGCGGTGGTCCCGGCGAACGCCGAGCGCCTCTGGGAGACCTCGCTGCGGCTGACCGGTCGCGGCTGACACGCTGCGGCTGACACATCGTCATAGCGGGCGGCGGCGGCGGAGGCAGTGGCGCGGCGGTTCAGAAGGCCGCGGTGATCACCACCGCGGCCACCACCGCGAGCACCAGGCCCGCTGCACCGTACCCCAGCGGTCGCTTCCCCCAGGGGGTGAAGGTGTCGAGGGCGTACCTGCCCGCTCCGGCGAGGAGCACGGCGAGCGCGATGACGGCCAGGGTGAGTTCGAACTCGTAGCCCGTTCCCTTGCCTTCGAAGAAACCGCCGTCGGCCTTCGCCACGACGATGCTGATGCCGATCCCGAAGAGACCGGCCGCGGCGAGCGGCGTGAACAGTCCGACGATCAGGCAGGCGCTGCCGCCGACCTCGGTGAGCCCGGTTATCCAGGACAGCAGGGATATCTGATGGCTGAAGCCGTATCCCTGGAGGACCGTGCCGAATGTGTGCAGCCCTGGCCCGTCGAAGAAGCCGAAGACCTTGATCAGTCCATGTGCGCCCATGCAGGCGGCCAGGATCAACCGGAGGAGCAGGAGCGCCACATCGGCGCCCGCGTACCGCCGCTCGATCTCGCCGGGGTGGTTCACCGTCAGATTCAGACCAGTCACGTGATCAGCTCCGTAGGGGGGACATGCGCGTCCGGAGTGGCGTGGTGCGTGGGGGGGGTGGTGCCTGGTGCGTTATCGGGGCAGGGCGGCGGAGAAGAAGCCCTGGACCTGCGGCAGCATGAGGAAGCCCTTGTGCGCCACCCCGGGCACCACATCGAGCTGGGCCGGCACGTTGTGCTGCCGGAAGTTGTCCCGGAGTGTGGTGAGGCGCTCGATCCGGGTGTCGCCGCCCGCGTCGATGTCGGGCTCGGCGATCTCCCAGGTGTCGGTGTCCTGGCCCCCGACGATCATCTGGATCTTGGTGTCCCGCAGTGCGGCCAGGTCCAGGTCCTTGCCGAACCGCTCCCGGATGTCCGCCGTCCCCTGCCACCACGGCAGTTCCTGGCTGATCCGGGTGATCCGTCCGGGAGCGCCGATGGACAGCGCGGCCAGCCGCTCGGGGTAGAGGTACGCGAACCTGTGGGCGAACTGGCCGCCGCCGGAGAAGCCGTGCAGGTAGAGGCGCTCGGTGTCCACCTTGTAGCGCCGGCCGACCTCCTCGACGATGTCGAGGAACACCTGGTCGAACCGTATGCCGAGACCGTCGATCCTCTTGAAGGCGTGCAGGTCACCGGGTTCGCCGATGCCCGCGGGGAACAGCGGCGCCAGGATCACGCAGCCGTGCTCCTCGGCGAACTCGCGGTAGGCGTCGCGGTAGCGCTCGGCGGTGCGCTGGGTGCCGTGCATGAGGACCACCAGGGGCAGTCGCGCCGAGGCCGGGGCCTCCTTGTGGGCGGTCGGGACGTACAGGCAGTAGGAGAAACGCTGGTCCTGCTGGGAGGCGAAGAACGGCGTGGGGCCGGTGTGGTAGAACTCCACCGGATCCAGGACGCGGGCGGATGCGGGGGTCGGAGCGGGGGTCATGAAAGTCCTTCCTCTGAGGCCGCCGAGGCCGCTGGGGCCTCTTGGCCGTCTTGTGCCTCTTGCGCCTCTTGGGCCTCTTGGCCCTCTGATGCCTCTTGGCCTTCTTGGCCCTCTGCGGTCCGGCGGCGTGCGGCGGAGTTCCGTACGCGTTCGGTGTCGGGCGCCAGCGCCGTCCGAAGTGAGTTGAGCAGCTCGGAGGCAGTGGTGGCCTGGTCGCGGTCGCGACTGGCGAGCGCCAGCACCAGGCAGTCGGTGACGAGCAGGGCGCTGTAGACCTCGGCGGTGAATCCGGTGGCCGACTGGACCGCCGGCAGGGAGACCGTCACCCGGTCAGCGAGCGTGGGTCCGAGCGAGTCGGAGACCAGAATCGTCGCGGCGCCGACCGAGTTGGCGTGGTCGAGCAGGACCGACGTGTCGCCGGTCAGCCGGGACGGCGCGTAGAGCACGACCACGTCATCGCCCCGGAGCCCGAGCAGTTCGTCGGCGAGACGGAATCCCGTCGCGCCGACGGACCGGGCCTGAAGGCCGAGCCGGTTCAGCTTCAACGCCAGGAAGCGCGCGCCGAGTTCGGAAGGGCCGATGCCGAAGGCGGCGACCGTGCGGGCCCCGGCGAGCAGATCGACAGCGGCGACGAACTCGGCCTCGGGAATCAGCCGGTGAGTCTCCGTCAGCCGCTCGGTGGCTTCGGAGAAGACATGGTCGATCAGGGTGTCGGTCTCCTGTCCCGCGCTTTCGATGCGCTGGTTCAGCCGTACGGAGGGACGCGTCGCGTCCACCATCTGACGGCCGATCCCCCGCTTGAGGTGGGGCAGTCCGGAGTAGCCGAGCGTCTTGGCGGTACGGACCACGGTCGCGTCACTCGTACCGGTGGCAGCGCCGATCCCCTCCGCCGTGGCGAAGATGATGCTCTGCGCGTTGTCCCGCAGATACTCGGCGACGCGGCGCTCCGCCGGCGGCATGACCGGCAGGCGTTGGGCCACCCGCTCACGCAGTGAGTCCTCGGCGCCCTCGTTCGTAGCCATGACGACATCCCTTGACTTATTTGTAGCTGTCACTACTCTCTCGGTAACTCGGTAACTCACACTACCGAATCTGGTGGGAGTGTAGTCAACGCTAGAAGCCGGGGACCAGCGTTGCGCACGACGAAAGGGAAAACTTGATGGCTGGACGGTCGATCCCCTTGATCGAGGTCAGCGGCGGCCCGCGCGAACGGGGCCATATCCACGGTGAGTCGGCACGCACCGAGATCCGTCACTCGATCGACTACTACCGGGAAGCGTTCGCTCTGTCGTCGGGTCTGCGCTGGCCGGAGGTGCTCAGCGCCGCCCGCCAGTGGCGCGGCCTGGTCGAGGCGGCGGCTCCCGATCTGCTCGCGGAGATGGACGCGACAGCCGAAGGCGCCGGTGTGCTTGCCGACGAGATCCTCGCCCTCAACGCCCGGGGCGAGATCGTGCGCAGCCACGACAGCGCCTTCGCTTCGGGGACACCGGCCCAGGACACGGCTGAAGCGGCGACGACAGAACCGGCCGAAGAGGTGGACGGGTGCTCCTCGTTCGCCCTCCTCCCCGAGGCCACCGGCGACCACCACGTCTACTGCGGTCAGAACTGGGACTGGCGGGTGGGGGCCGGTCCGAGCACGGTGATGCTCCGTGTCGTCCAGCCGCCCAAACCCACCCTGATCATGCAGGTGGAGGCGGGCCAGATAGGCCGGCAGGGAGCCAACTCCGCCGGTATAGCCCTCAACGCCAACGGACTCGACGGCCGCTTCGGCACCCCGCCCGGCCTGCCGCAGACCGTACTGCGCCGGCTGGTGCTGGACTGCGGCAACCTCCGCCACGCGCTCCATGTGCCGAACCGGGTACGGCAGCACATCGCCACCAACCTGCTGCTCACCCACCGGGACGGGGTCGCCGTCGACCTGGAGACCACCCCGGTGATCCACCGCTGGGGGCAGCCGGTGAACGGCCTGCTCGTGCACGGCAACCACTACCAGTACGGCGTGCCCGAACCGCTGCGCGACAGCTACCGGATGTCGTCGCCGGACTCCCTCTACCGGGTGCAGGTGATCGAACGGGGCCTGGCCGCGGCCAGGGACGCCACCGATTCCGCGCAGGTCAGGAAGATCATCACGGACACGCTCAGCGACCACACCGGCCATCCGTACGGGGTCTGCTGCCACGCGGATCCCGAAGTCCCGGCGGCCAGGCAGTCCAAGACCATCATGGCGAGCCTGGTCGACCTGACGACCGGCGAATACCGGATGGCCGGCGGCAATCTCTGCGACACCCCGCTGGAGCTGCTGCCCTGGAACCTCTACGACGGGCCCGGAGGCGACAAGTGAACGCGCCGAACCCGGGGCCCCTGGTGAGTATCCGCGGCCTCCGCAAGAGCTACGGCTCCACCCAGGTGCTGCACGACATCGACCTCGACATCGACCGCGGCGAAGTGGTCGTCCTCCTCGGGCCCTCCGGCTCCGGCAAGTCCACGCTCTGCCGGTGCGTGAACCGCCTTGAGACGACCGACGCGGGCACGATCACCGTCGACGGGAAGCAACTCCCCGAAGAGGGACGCGAACTGGCCCGGCTGCGGGCCGATGTCGGCATGGTCTTCCAGTCGTTCAACCTCTTCGCGCACCGTACGGTCCTGCGCAACGTCACTCTCGGGCCCGTCAAGGCACGGGGCGTACCGAAGGCGGAAGCCGAGGCCGAGGCCGAGACCCTGCTCGACCGGGTCGGTCTGGCCGAGCACAAGGACAAGCTGCCCGCCCAGCTCTCCGGCGGGCAGCAGCAGCGGGTCGCCATCGCCAGGGCGCTCGCGATGAAACCCAAGCTCCTCCTCTTCGACGAGCCGACGAGCGCGCTGGACCCCGAGATGGTGCACGAGGTCCTGGACGTGATGGCCGGGCTCGCCCAGGAGGGCATGACGATGCTCGTCGTCACCCACGAGATGGGCTTCGCCAGAAAAGCCGCCGACCGCGTGATCTTCATGGACAGCGGCCGGATCGGGGAGCAGGGCACACCCGCCGAGTTCTTCGGGAACACCCGCTCCGAACGGGCCAGGGACTTCCTGGCCAAGGTACTTCAGCACTGATCGCCGCACCCTCCCCAACACCGTCCCCACCCCACCGAATTCACCAGGAGTGATCATGAACAGGATCTCCACCCTGACAGCCGTCGTGGCGTGTACGGCACTCGGTGCCGTCACCCTGGCCGGCTGCGGCGGCGGCTCCACGGCCGCCCCGGCAGGGCCGGGCAAGGCATCGAGCGCGGCCTCCCTCGCCCGGCTCGTCGACCAGTCGTCCGCCGTGGCGGCCGGGCCGGTCGGCAAGAACCTCCCCAGCACCCCGACGATGGACCGGATCCGTAAGCGCGGCTCGCTGCTCTACGCGGGGGCCCGCACCGGTCTCGGCTTCTCCCAGCTCGACCCGGCCACCCAGAAGGTCAGCGGGTTCGACGCCGGCATGGCCCAACTGCTCGCCAAATACCTGCTCGGCAAGCCCGAGGCGAAGCTCCAGAGCGGCGGGTCCGACACCCGGGAGGCGCTGCTCGGCAACCACACGGTCGACGCGGCGATCGAGACGTACAGCATCACGCCGGAGCGCGCCAAGCTGGTCAACTTCGCGGGCCCTTACTACATGGCGCACAGCGCGATCGTGGTGAAGTCCGACAACACGTCGATCACCAAGGCCGCCGACCTGGCGGGCAAGAAGGTCGCGACCGAGTCGGGAGCCGGCAAGGACGCGCTGCTGGCGGCGGCGCCGACGGCGAAGCCCGTGCTCTTCGACACGGCGTCCGAGATGATCGCCGCCCTCCAGCAGGGCCGGGTGGAGGCCGCGACGCTCAACAGCGCCCTGCTGCTGGGCGCGACCGCGGGCAAGCCGACGGTGAAGACGCTGCCCGCCACCTACGGCAGCAACCCGTTCGGGATAGGCATCGCGAAGGACGACCCGGCGTTCAAGACCATCGTCAACCAGTTCCTCAAGACCATCGAGACCGACGGGACCTGGACGAAGCTCTACGACGACACCGCGGGCAAGCTGATCAAGGGCAAGGCCCCGACCCCGCCCGCGACGGGTTCCGTCGAGGGTTCCTGAACCTCCCGTCCCTCCCCCGGAGGTCATCCTCATGTCGGTGCTCTTCGAGCACATGGGTTCGCTGGGTGACGGGTTTCTGGTCACCCTCGAACTGACCCTGGTCGCCTTCCCGCCGGCCGTGCTGCTGGGAACCGTGCTCGGTGTCTGCCGCGTCGTGCCGATCCGGCCGCTGCGGTTCGCCGCCGCGCTCTATGTCCACTGCCTGCGTAACTCACCGCTGCTGCTCATCATGGTGATGGTGGTGTTCGCCCTGCCGTACGCGGGCTTCACCATCCCGCTGTTCCCGTCCGTCGCGCTGGGCCTGACGCTGTACTTCTCCTGCTACGTGTGCGAGACGGTGCGGTCGGGCATCGCGGCGATACCGCCGGGCCAGATCGAGGCCGCGCGTGCGGTGGGGCTGCGCTTCAGCCAGATCCTGCGCGAGGTGGTGCTGCCGCAGACCTTCCGCTCGATGGTCCAGCCGCTGGGCACGATCTTCATCAACCTCGCCCTGGGATCGGCGCTCGGCGCGGCCGTCGGGGTACAGGAACTGACCGGCTCGGCACGGCAGTTCAACCTCACCTTCGCCCAGCCCGTCACCAGTTTCGTGTCCGCCGCGATCGGCTACCTGCTGATCACTCTCACGGCGGGCCTGATCATCGGAGTCATCGAGCGCAAGGTACGGATCCAGCGATGAAAACTCCCCCGACCGAGCCGGCCGCCGCCGCGCTCTTCGACGCACTCGGCCCCCGTGGCCGCGTCAGGCTCCGCGTACTCACCGTCGCCTCGGTGCTGTTGATCGTGGCACTGGCGGTCGGCATGGTCCTCCAGCTCGACTCCGCCGGCCAGCTCTCCGCCCAACTGTGGTCACCGCTCGCGCAGTGGAGCAATGTCAGCTATCTCCTGACCGGTCTCAGGACCACCCTCGCCATCGGCCTGAGCGCCGCCGTACTGTCCATGATCGCCGGGCTGCTGGCCGGTCTCGGCAGGCTCTCGGCCCGCCGCTGGATCTCGGGGCCCTGCGCCGGCGGCATCGAGCTGTTCCGCTCGATCCCGCTGATCCTGATGGTCTATTTCTTCCTCATCGGCGGTCCGACCCTCGGACTGCACCTGTCCCCCTTCTGGACGCTGACCATTCCCATCGTGCTGCACGCGGGGGCCGTGTTCGCCGAGATCGTGCGTGCCGGTGTCAACAACCTGGACAGGGGCCAGAGCGCGGCGGGCCTCGCCGTCGGCCTGACGCGCGCCCAGGTCATGCGGCTGATCGTGCTGCCCCAGGTGCTGCGCACACTGAGGCCCGCACTGATCACCCAACTCGTCCGCACGCTCAAGGAATCCAGCCTCGGTTACGTCGTCAGCTACCCCGAACTGCTGCGCGACGGGCAGGTGCTCGGCGAATTCACCGGGAACTTCCTCCAGACCTACGCGGTGATCGCCGGCATCTACATCGTCATCAACTTCGGCCTGTCGCAGCTCGCCGAACGGATCGACCGCTTCCGGCTCCCCCGCCGTACGCACTGAATCCTGGCCCGAATCCGAATCCGGACCCGTATCCGCATCCCGTAGCCGAACCCGAATCCCGTATCCGACCTCGAACGTGACGACGACCGCACCGCGCCGAACGGACGTGCCATGACGGCCTCACCCAGCAGAGCCCCCGCCCCCGCCCCCGGGGCATCGATCATGCTCGAACCCGCTCCCGCGATCGACACGGCGACAGCGGTCGGCATCCTGCGCGACCACTTCGCGATCGACGCCTCCGTCAGCCCGTTGCGCAGCGAGCGGGACAGGAACTTCCTGGCCCTGGCGCCGGACGGGCGGCGGCTGGTCCTCAAGGTGTCCAACTCCGCCGACGACCCCGCCGTGATCGCCATGGAGAACGCCGCCATGCGATGGGTCGAGGAGATCGACCCGGCGCTGTCGATCCCGCGCGTCCTGCCCGCCGGGAACGGCTCACCAGCGGTGGAGGTACGGGCGCCGGACGGCCGTCTTCACCAGGTCAGGGTCATGACGGTGGTGGCGGGGACGGCCGCCGACCAGACGAGCCTGCCCGCACGCTTCGCCGACGCCTTCGGCGAGGCGTGTGCCGGGCTGGCCGTGGCGCTGCGCGGCTTCACCCACCCCGCCGCCCAGCGCCCGCTGGACTGGGACCCCCGGCTGGTGAGTCAACTCCGGTTCCACACCGGCCACCTCACGGACCCGGGCCGCCGGGCCCAGGTGGAAGGGCTCCTGGACCGCTTCGAGAATCTGCGGGCCGCTACCGCCGCGCTTCCCGCCCAGGTGCTGCACGGCGACATCACTCTGAGCAATGTGCTGGTGGACGACGCCGGCCAGGTGACCGGCCTGATCGATTTCGGCGACATGCACCACACGGCGCGGGCCTGCGACCTCGCGATCAGCCTGTCGTCGCTGATACGTGAGACGGACGAGCCGTGGCGGGCGGCCGGGCGTTTCCTGGACGCCTATCAGCGGCTGACTCCCCTCGAACCGGAGGAGGCCGGCCTGCTCGGGGAGCTGGTCCTCGCGCGCCTGGTCACGTCCGTACTGATCTCGGCCTGGCGCGCGCCGCTGCACCCCGAGAACCACGCGTACGTCACGAGTACCGACGACAGCAGTTGGCGCACGATCGACCTGCTGGCCGCGCTGGGTCCGGCCGAACTGGCCCGCACCTTCCACCGTCTGTGCGGCACCTCGCGGGTCGCCTCGGCGCAGCGGCCCGATCCGACGCTGCTCGGACGCCGTGACGCCCGTTTCGGCGGCAGGCGCCTCGCGCCGCTGTTCTACGAGGAGCCCCTCCAGGTGGTCAGCGCCGCCGGGGCCTACGTGCGGACCGCCGACGGGCGGACGTACCTCGACGCCTACAACAACGTGCCCGTCGTCGGCCACGCGCACCCGGCCGTGGTGCAGGCGATCAGCAGGCAGGCCGCCGTCCTCAACATCAACTCCCGTTATCTGCACCCGAATGTGGTGGAGCTGGCCGAGCGGCTCACCGCGACGATGCCCGCCGGTCTCGACACCTGTGTGTTCGTCAACTCCGGCAGCGAGGCGAACGACCTGGCGTGGCGCATGGCCACGCTCCACACGGGGAATTCGGGCGCGATCGTCACCGACTTCTCGTACCACGGCGTCAGCGCCGCGACGTCCCCGATGTCGACCAACACCTATCCGCCGTCCCAACGGCCGTCGCACATCGGGGTGTTCGCGCCCCCGATGCCCGGGGATGCCGACGACGACCGGGCAGCGACCGAGGCCATACGGGGAGCACGCGCGAGCCTGCGAGGGGCCGGGCACGACGTCGCGCTCCTCGCCGTCGACACGATCTTCAGCAGTGCGGGGGTGCTGGAGCCCACGGACGACTACATGCGGGCCCTGGTGCGGGAGACCCGAGCTTCGGGCGGCCTGTTCCTCGCGGACGAGGTGCAGGCGGGGTTCGGCCGTGGCGGCCGGAGTCTCTGGCGGTTCCAGGACTTCGGGATCACACCGGACTTCGTGACACTCGGTAAGCCGATGGGAAACGGTCACCCCATCGCCGCCCTCATCACCCGGCGCGAGATAGCGGAACGCTTCACCGCCGTGGACGAGTACTTCAGTACGTTCGGCGGGAACCCGGTCTCCAGCGCCGCCGCACTCACCGTGCTGGACATCATCGAGCAGAGCGGCCTGGTGGCGCGGAGCGGACAGGTCGGGGAGGAGTTGCGCGGTCGGCTGCGGGACGGTCTTGGGCTGACCGTCCGTGGTCAGGGGCTGTTCGCGGGAATCGACATCCGGCCGGGCGATACCGCAGGATTCACAGCGGGAGCCCTGGCCGAACGGCTGCGTGAGGCGGGTGTGCTCGTCGGGACCACGGGCCGCGACGGGCAGGTCCTGAAGGTAAGGCCGCCGCTGATCTGGGAGAGCGAGCATGTCGAGGTATTCACCGAGGCGCTGGGCAGGGTGCTCGGCCGCTGAGGACCGGTGACGGCGAGGTGATCGAGGAACTCCCGGCCGGCGGACCGTCGTTGCGTCGAATTCTCGACACGCTCGGGACCGGCGTACTGCGGGTGGCGCACGCCCCGCTGGGCTTGGAGGCCGCTGTCACCGCTGTCACCATCCAGGACCCGTCCGAGCCTGTCCGGGTGTCGGCCGGCGAGATCCTCCTCGGGGTCGGCGTCGAGCGCGACGAACAGGTGGTGGCACTGCTGGCGGCGGCCGGGGCGCGGGGGGCCGCCGCCGTGGTGGTCAAGCACCCCTTCCAGGGCCCCGGCCCGGCGCACGGTACCGCGTTGCTTCACCTGTCCGGCGCCGTGTCCTGGACACAGATCACCACCTTGCTGAAGGGCCTGACCGAGGCCGACGAGCCCTGGGGCTCGGGAGGGTCAGGAGAGTCCTGGGAGTCCGGGCAGGCCTGGGAGTCCGGGGAGGACCTCTTCGCGACGGCCGACGCCGTGAGCGCGCTCATCGACGCACCCCTGGTCATCGAGGACCGGTCCGCGCGGGTGCTGGCGTACTCGGGCGGCCAGGAGCGGGCGGACGAGGTCCGTACGCACACCATCCTGGCCCGCCGTGACCCGGACGAGTACGTAGAGCTGCACCGGCGGCGCAAGGTCTTCGACCAGTTGCACGCCAGCAGCCGTCCGCTGGTCCTCGCGCCGATGGGGGACGAACGCGTGCCCCGCGCGGCGGTCGCCCTGCGGGCCGGCGGTGAGATCGTCGGCTCGATGTGGGCGGCCACCGCGCGGGAGCTGACCGAGAAACAACTCGACGCCTACGCCGAGGCGGCCAAGGTGGTGGCCCTGCGTGTGCTGCGGGCCCGTGCCGTGACGGATCTGGACACCCGGCTCCGCGACGATCTGCTCGGCGAGATCCTGGCGGGCGGTGCGGGGGCCACGGCGGCCGGCGGCAGGCTGGGCTTTCCCCGGCAGCACTACCGGCTGGTCGCCGCGCAGTTCGCCGAACGGGGCGCGGGCACGGAGGACCAGCTCCGTGAGCTGGCCGCCGCACTGCGCATGCACCTGGCTGCGGTGCGCCCGCACTGTCTGGTGCGACGGATGGGCGACACGGTGTACGCGGCCGTGCCGGCCGGGACGCTTCCCGCCGACGATCCCCTGGTCCTGCTGCGCCTGCTGGAGGACTTCACCGAGCACCGGTCGAGGACGGAGCCAGGGGTACGGGCCGGGCTCGGGCGCCGCGCGGGCACCGTTCAGGAGCTCCGGCGCTCGCGGGACGACTGCGACACCGTGCTGCGTGTGATGCGCAGCGGTCAGATCGAGGCACGGGCCGCGCGGGCCGACGACGTACGCATGCAGGCCCTGCTGCTCCGGCTGTCGGACGTGATGGCCGCGAACGGCGAGGAGTTGGACGGCCCGGCCGCCGCGCTGATCGCGTACGACGCGAAGCACCGGACCACGTTGGCCGGGACGCTGCTCACCCACTTCGCCGTGTTCGGGGACGCGCGGGCGGCGGCGGCCCGGCTGCATGTGCACCCCAACACGTACCGCTACCGCCTCCGCCGCGTCACCGAGGTCAGCGGTCTGGACCTGAAGGACCCGGACGCGGTTCTGGCGGCGGTTCTGCATCTGCGTCTGCACCGGCTGGTCCGGGCGCGGGACTGAGCTGCGGGTCGGGCGGCGGGGCAAGTGGCACACCGAGCGGCGGACTGAGCGGCGGGCCAAGCATGACCAGCGCCCCACTCCCGGTGGCTTCGACCCGGGCCTCGGCCTCGCCCCGCAGCCCGTCGTGGTCCCGCGGTGCCAGCACCACGACGGGTACCCACCGCTCGTACAGCTCCCCAGCGGCCAGGGCCCCGAGCGTGACGATCATGTCCGGCTCGCGCAGGACGAGTGCGGCGGGTGCCACACCTGCCCGGATGTGCTCGGCGAGCACCGACGAGGAGGAGCTCGATCCCTTGCTGGACGCCATGACCACGATCCGGCCCGTCAGACTCACCCCGTACTGGGGGTGATGCCGGTCGACCACCGTCCCGGTGGGGCCGACTCCGCCCCAGAACGACACGGGCGCGTCCAGTACGAGCAGCCGGCCGTGTCCCTCGCCGGGGCTCAGCGTCCGTCCGCGCAGCGTCCGGCCGTCGTACGGCTCACCGCCAGAGGTGCTCGTCACGGCGCACCTCCCCCGCCCGCGCCGACGCCACGCACTCGCCGAGCGTGCCGAGTACGGCCTCGACGCCGATGTTGGCGGGCGCGTACCAGGCCCACTTACCTGAGTTGGTCATCACGACCCGCACCCCCGGGTCGAGGATCGGGGTGACGTACGTACAGGTGTCGGTGACGAGGGTGGCTCCGGCCCGCTCGCACTCCTGGGCGAATCCCCGTTCGCGGGCGGCGGCCAGGACGGATCTGCCGGTGGCCACGTACACCCGGGTGCCCGGGGCGAAGGCCGGCCGGTCCCGCAGCAGTGCGGCGAGCCGCTCGAACTCGGTCAGGGAGAAGTGCGGGGTCCCCAGGCACACCGCGTCGACCCGGGAGCCCTCCGGGGTGGAGAGCTGATCACGGGCCTCCCGGAGCATGGCGGTGGTGACCGTGTGCCGCGCTTCGGGTTCGCCGTGCTGGAGGGCGTCGGCGAGTGTGGGTGCCTCGGGGGTGACGCCGACGACATGGAAAAGGGCGACTCCCCCGGCCGAGGCGCCCGCCGCTCCCAGCGCCTTGAGCCTGTCCTCGTCGGCGTCGCCGGGCAGCCCGGTGAGGGCGGGCACCCGGGTTCCCGCGAGCTTGCCGACGACCACCCCCAGCGCGCCCCACGCCGCGTCCTCGGCGAGGAGCTTCCTGGAGACACCGGAGCAGTCGATGACGATGCGGGCCCTGCGGTTGGCCGTGAGGTGGAGCCCGGCGGCCGGGACCCGCCCGGTGAGTGCCGCGCTGATGTCGAGGAAGTCGCCGTAGCGGTCGCTGCGCGCGCCCAGCACCGAGTTGACGAAGGCGATCGCGTTGGATTCCGCCCACGCCACATGTGTTCCGGCGGCCGGCCGGTGGTCGAGCTGGTACGGCGCGCAGGTCCAGGTCGGCCGGCAGCCGAGCGCGGTGTACGCGTCCATCAGCCGGCGCGCGCCCGCCGCATCGGCGCCCTCGGGGCGGGCGAGCCCGGGGTGGAGCAGGTCGAGCGAGCCCACATTGAGGGTGGCGGGCACCGCCGTACGTCCGCCCAGCGCGACCAGGCGCTCGGCGAAGTCGAGGCCGGCGGCGCCGTGGTAGAGGCAACTGTCGATGTGCGCGGATTCGACGGGAAGCAGATGGGTGGCGCCCGAGGCACGGGCAGCCCCGAGGACGATGCGCATCGCGCTCGCCACGGCTTCCCCGGCCTCGCCGCCCGCCATGGCCCGCTCCTGCGGGGTGAGCCGTGGCTCCTGCTGCGGGAACGTCTCGCTCATGCGGACCCGTCCTTCCTGGCCGACGCCGCCCGGTAGGCGCAGGCGGCCACGACCAGGTCCTGCCAGGCCATGCCCGTGGACTTGAAGAGCCTCGGGCGGGAGAAGTCGACCGGCGCCGTGCCCCGTACGACATCGGCCAGCGTCACCAGCGCGGCGGGGTCGAGGGCCCCTTCGGCGACCGGGGTCATGATGTCGCCCGCCTCGCGCAGCGCCGTCGCCGTGTCCTCCACGACGGGGGTGGCGCGTGTGACGGTACGGGTGTCGACCTCGCGGGCCTCGGGCGTATGGGACCCCATGGCGACCACGGTGGCGTGCGCGGCGAGTTGGCCGCCGTCAAAGAGCGGCTCGTCCGCCGAGGTGCAGCAGGCGACGATGTCGGCTTCGCGCACCGCGTCAGGGCCCGCCACGCTGGCGGGGAGACCGGCGGCCCGCGCGCGGGCGACCAAGGCCTCGACGCGCTCCGGCCGGGTGCCGGACACCTCGACCTGCCGGAGCCGGCGCACCCGCGCGAAGGCCTCGGCGTGGGCGAGGGCCTGGGGCCCCGTCCCGTACAGCAGCAGCCTGCCTGCGTCCGGCACCGCCAGTGCGTCGACGGCGAGGGCGGAGACGGCGGACGTACGGCGCAGGGTCAGCGCCTGGCCGTCGAGGATCGCGAGCGGGCGCAGCGTCGCCGCGTCGAGGAGGAGGTAGACGCCGGTGATACGGGGCAGGCCGCGCCCCGGGTTGTCCGGCGCGACACCCGCCACCTTCACCCCGGCGAACCCGGCGTGCTCGGCCGGCATGAGCAGCAGATGCCCCGCCGACACCGGGACCTGGCTGCGCGGCTGGGCCGCCGCCGGATCGAGGCCGTCGAGCAGCGCGGTGCGCAGGGCGCCGACGGCGTCGTCGGCACTCACGAGCGCGGCGAGTCCCGGTCCGTCGAACACCGGGAGAGGAGGGTCGGTCACGGTCATGGTCCCAGTTCACCTCGGATCGTGCCGCGAGCGCACTGTTCGATCGGACAGAAGAAGGGTGCCGGTCATCGGCCGACCGGACATGTGGGGGCGGCGGCGCCCGGGATGGAACGCCGGTTCAGGTGGCGCTCGCGCCACTCGTGGCGTCCGTGGTGCCCAAGCGCCGGTTTCCGCGCGGAACTGAAGCGCCGAGCAGGGCCGGTCCCTTGGCCGCCCGGTCCCTGGACGAGCCCGTGCCGTACTCCCTGCCCGCGATGACGGTACGAGCGCGACGCCGCGCGGCCCGGGTCCCCCGGATGAGTCGGCTGCGCGCATTACGGTCGCGGGTCCGAAGGGGCGGGCGCGGCGGGTCAGCGGGCGCGGCGGATCAGCTTCCGGGGTCCAGCAGGAGGTTCCATCGGCCGGGGCCGCCCATGAGGGTGATCGTCGAGAGCGGGTGGACGTCCACGTACCAGTACGTACGGGGCGGCGCCTTGAGCGCGTACACCAGGGCGGCCCGTACGACGGCCGGTTCGGCGACGGCGACGATGGCGCGGATGTCGTCGGCGGGCCTGGTGTCGAGCCAGCCCCCTATCCGGGAGATGAAGGCCAGCAGCGGCTCGCCGCCGTGCGGTGAGGAGCGCGGGTCGGCGACCCAGGCGTCGAGGGCGGCCGGTTCGCGCGCCGCGACCTCGGCGAGTGTGAAGCCGCGCCAGCGGCCCATGTCGCAGTCTCGGAGGGCGGGTTGGGCGATCGGCGCGAAGCCGAGTGCGTCACCGGTCGCGCGGCTGCGGAGGGTCGGTGAGCAGTAGCGGAGGTCCGCGGCGGCGAGCGGCACCAGGGCGTGTGCGACGAGCTGCATCTCGTGCCAGCCGACCCGGTCGAGGGGGCGGTCGTCGTCGAAGCGCTCGTCGTACAGGTCCGAGCTTCGCGCGGCGGCGACCAAAGTGACCCGAACACTCATGGCCGAGATCGTGGATCCGAAAGCGGCGCAGGTCAAGGGGGACCCGGGCGGCCGGGTTCACAGGTTCCGGACAGGGGTCAGCCGAACACCTCGTCGCAGGCGGTACGGAGCCTGCGCACCCCCTCGGCGATCTCGGCGGTCCCCGCCACCGAGGCGAAGCTCATCCGCAGGTGGGCGGCGGGCGGCTCGGCGCTGAAGTACGGCCGGCCGGCGACCACGGCGACCCCCGCGCGCAGCGCTGCGGAGATCACCGCCTGCTCGTCGGTGGAGTCGGGCAGCCGCAGCCAGAGGTGGTAACCGCCAGAGGGGATGTGCGGGAGGGCGAGTTCGGGCAGCGTGGTGCCGAGCGCCGCCGTCATCGCGTTCCTGCGGGTCCTCAACTCCTCGGAGACCGCCCGGAGATGGCGGCTCCAGGCAGGGGCCCCGACCAGTTCGAGGGCGGCCTCCTGAAGCGGGCGCGGCACGAAGAAGCTGTCGACGACATGGATGGCGCGCAGCCGTTCCATGACCGGGCCCCGGGCGGCGAGCACACCGACCCGCAGACTCGGGGAGGTCGCCTTGGTGAGCGAGCTGACATGGACGACCACCCCGTCGGGGTCATCGGCGGCCAGCGGGGCCGGTACGGGCCCGGCGCCGGCGTGGATCAGGCGCCGCGCGAAGTCGTCCTCGATGACGAAGGCCCCGGCGGCGCGGGCGATGCGCAGCACCTCGGGGCGGCGGGCGGCGGACAGCACGGCGCCGGTGGGGTTCTGGAAGAGCGGCTGGCAGACGACGACCCGGGCGCCGGTGGCCCGGAAGGCGGCTTCGAGCAGGTCGGGCCTTGTTCCGTCGCTGTCCATCGGTACGGGTACGGGGCGCAGCCCGGCGGCCCGGGCGATCGCGAGCATCCCCGGGTAGGTGGGGGACTCGACGAGGACGGGCGCGCCGGGCGGGGCGAGGGCGCGCAGCGCGGTGGTGAGCGCGCTCTGGCCGCCGGAGGTGACGAGTACGTCGGCGGCCGTACAGGCGTCGCCGATGGACCGGGCGAACCAG
The DNA here is from genome assembly GCF_000818195.1 of Streptomyces sp. 150FB. GTDB lineage: Bacteria > Actinomycetota > Actinomycetes > Streptomycetales > Streptomycetaceae > Streptomyces. The sequence goes on from NZ_JTHL01000001.1 coordinate 1,462,437, forward strand.
GCGCGCAGTTCGGGGATGCCTTCGATGGGCGGCCTGCCCCAGGCGCCGGGGCGCCGGCCGGCGCGTGCGAGGGCGGCGGCCATCGCGTGTTCCGGCTGGAGGGAGGGGTGCAGATAGCCGCCGTTGAACTCGATGACACCGGGCGGCGGCACTGCGAGGGTGACGAGGACACCCGAGGCGTCGACCGAGCGGGGCACGGCGTCGGGCGACGCGTCGGCGCTGAGGGTGACCTCCTGCCAGGAGGTGTCACCCGGCGGGCGGGCCTCGGCCCTCGGCTGCGCGCGGAAGGATCCGGCGCCGGGGCGGGTGGTGACGAGGCCCTCGGCCGCGAGGTGGGCGAGGGCGCGGGAGACGGTGACCGGGGAGACGTGGTAGCGCTCGATCAGGGCTCTGCTCGACGGCAGCTTTCCACCTGGAGAGTAGCGGTTCAGCTCCCTCTTCAGAGATTCCATCAGCTCGGTGACGCTGCTACGCTCATGCATGACGATACAGAATAGCGGTACTCCTCAGACATCGGTAGCGGTTGGAGGAGGCACCGTACAGGCCGCCCTCGGTGTCGCCGCCTTCTCGCTCACCTTTCCCTCCACGGTGTGGGGCCTGGAGAGCTTCGGTCCCTGGTCCCTGGTCGCCCTGCGCAACGTGCTCGCCGCACTCATCGCCGGCTGCTTCCTGCTGGGCATGCGGATACCGGTCCCCGAGCGCCGTCACTGGGGCGGGCTCGCTGTGGTGGTGTGCGGGGTGGTGGTCGGCTTCCCGTTGCTGACGACGCTGGCGCTGGAGTCGTCCACCACCTCGCACGCCGCTGTCGTGGTCGGGCTGCTGCCGCTGACGACCGCCGTGTTCGCGGCCGTACGAACGGGCCGGCGGCCCTCCCGTACCTTCTGGGTGGCGGCGCTCGCCGGGGCCGCCATCGTGCTCGCTTTCGCCGTCGAACAGAGCGGCGGCGCACTCTCGTTGAGCGATCTGTACCTCTTCGGCGCGCTGCTGGTGTGCGCGGCCGGCTATACGGAGGGCGGCCGGCTCGCGGGGACCATGCCAGGCTGGCAGGTGATCGGCTGGGCCCTGGTGGCCGCGCTGCCGCTCGCCCTGGTGGGTTCCGCCGTGGCGCTGCCCTTCGAGCCCGTACACCTGAGCGCGCACGGCGTGATCGGACTCGTCTGGGCGGGCGCCGGCTCCAGCTTCGTCGGCATGTTCGCCTGGTACCGCGGCATGGCGGCGATCGGCATCCCCAGGGCCAGTCAGATCCAGCTCGCCCAGCCACTGCTGACGCTGTTCTGGTCCGTACTGCTGCTGGACGAACACCTCACCCCGGCGGCCCCGATCGCCGCCGTGGCGATCCTGGCGTGCATCGCGGTCACGCAGCGGGCCCGGAACTGAACGGGCGTCAGCGACCGGCTCGACGTACAACTTCGGCTTCCGCTTTCGAAGTTGCCGACGATGGTTCCGCGGGTGGCGATGGGCCGCTCTGTGCGGTTTCCACCACACGACGAAGCCCCAGCACGCTCCTGGCGGGCTTCGTCGAGTGCGGCACAGGGGCCGTCCTGGGCTCCCTGTTCGTCCCCCGCTTTGCTCTCCCGTACCGCCCTGCGGCTAGTTTGTTGCAGGACAGGTACGCAGACCCGTGGTGGCAGAGGCGCACGGGGGACGGGAGGTCGGGAAGAGTGTCGCTGCACGGAGGCGATCCAGCCGAGATCGGCGGCTATCCGCTTGAGGCGCGGCTCGGCTCGGGCGGCATGGGCACGGTCTTCCTGGCCCGTACGAGCTCGGGGCGACCTGTCGCGATCAAACTGATCCACCAGCAGTTCGCGGCGGACGACGAGTTCCGCATCCGTTTCCGGCAGGAGGTGGCGGCGGCGAGGCGGGTGAGCGGCGCGTTCACCGCCGCCGTGGTCGACGCCGCACCCGAGGCCGACCAGCCGTGGATGGCGACGACGTACATCGAGGGGCAGACGCTCGCCCAGCGCATCGCCACGAAGGGCCCGCTGAACGGGGCGGAGCTGAGGAGGCTCGCCATCGGGCTGGCGGAGGCGCTGCGCGACATCCACCGGGTGGGGGTCGTGCACCGTGACCTGAAGCCCTCGAACGTCGTGCTCTCGCCCGAGGGCCCGCGCGTCATCGACTTCGGCATCTCGCGCGCCGTGGACCAGCAGACGCTGACGATGACCGGGCGGGTCATCGGTACGCCGCCCTTCATGTCGCCGGAGCAGTTGCAGGCGCCGCGTGGGGTGGGGCCTCGGTCCGATGTCTTCTCGCTGGGGACGCTGCTGGTGTACTCGGCGACGGGCCACGGGCCCTTCGACGCGGACAGCCCGTACATGACGGCGTACCAGGTGGTGCACGAGGAGCCGTCGCTGGCCGCCGTGCCGGCGGCTCTGCGCGCGGTCGTCGAGCCGTGCCTGGACAAGGAGCCCACGGGGCGCCCCTCGGCGGACGAACTCCTCGTGCTGCTGCGGGACCTGCCGGCCGACCTCGGTGCGACCGAGGCGAACGAGACCGGCGTCGGCCGCACCCGCGACATGGTCACCCAGCATCACCTCGCGCGCGCCACCCCGGCGCCGACCACCCCGACTGCCCCGACTGCCCCGGCCACCGGCCCGGCCGGTCCCGACACGGCGAGCACCGGCGCCCCCGGCACCCCCGTCGGCC
>NZ_JTHL01000001.1:1465107-1473265 GCF_000818195.1 Streptomyces sp. 150FB
GCGGGGGAGCCGCCGCGCTGAAGACGGGCGGCTTCGCGGGGAACAGCGGCGGCGACAAGGGCGACAGCGTCGCGGCGTCGGGGGCCGCGCTTCCGGATGGCTTCGCGCCGTGGCGCGAGACCGTGCGGGGCGGTCTCCCGGACATCTCCGACGAACTGCGTTGCGTCGCGCACGGCGACGCACTGTTCTGCGGGGGCGGCGGCGTCGTCGCGACCCGTATCAGGGCCCGGGACGGCTCGCGCGTGTGGACGGCGAAGAGCCCCGGCGTCCCCACCCAGGGCATGCACCTGGTCGGCGCGACCGACGACACGGTGCTCGGTTTCCGCTTCGCCGCCCAGGATGCCCCGCAGGACCCTCCCCGCGAGGTGGTGGCCGTCGACGCGGACAGCGGCCGGGAGCTGTGGTCCGTACCGTCCGGCGCCCAGTCGGAGGCCGTCACGGGCCGGTCTCAGGACGCCCTCGTGGTCGGCTCCGCCGTCGTGACGGTCGACGCTGCCAACTCCCGCATGGAGGACCGGGACGCGCACAGCGGCAAGGTCACCTGGACGACGACGTTCCCGGCGGGTACGCAGTGCGCTCCCGTCCCGGTGGGCTCCCAGCTCTTCGCGATGTGCGCGCCGAACACGGAGGTGGACGACTCCGAGGTGATCCACTCCACCCTGTACGCGGTCGACCGCGCCTCGGGGACACTGGGCAGCCCCATCGCGGTCAAGGGCCCCGCCGTGGCGATGGGCCTCGCCGGCGGCAAGCTCGTACTCCTTCAGAAACACCTGGACGGAACGGAACTGACCGGCTACGACGGGGTGGCGCGGGTCGACCCCGCCTCGGGGAAGGTCACGTACTCCCGACTGGCCACGACGTACGCGGGGACGCCCGGCATGGTGGACGGCACCGTGTACGTGAGCGGGCAGACCGGTCTCGTCACGGCGCTCGACCCCGCGACCGGCCGGAAGAAGTGGTCGCGGCAGACCGACGTGGAGGGTGCGTCGGGTCCCGTCGCGGGAGCCGGCGCGCTGTACTTCAGCTCGGCCACCGGCCGGGTGGTCGCGCTGTCGCGGTACGACGGCAAGGTCCTGTGGGCAACAGACCCGCAGGCCGACGGCCTGACGGGCGAGCAGGGCGCAAGCCCACGCGTAACCGTCGCGGGCCGCGCGCTGATCGTGGCCGCGGCCAAGAACACCCTCTTCGCCTTCGACACCCAGAAGCCGCCGAAGTCAGGCTGACCGGGCCGGCGGCTCACTCGGTCGCCTACGCAGCCGGGGGCGCTGGACTGACGAGAGTCAGCCGACATCACGCTGGACGAGATGGATATCCCGGACCATGGCTATCAGGACCGGGGAGTCGGGCGAGGGCTGGCTCCTCCCGATGTCCCGGTAGCTCCACGTCTCGTAGAGGTGGTGGACCTTCCCCTCCCCAGCCAGGGGATTGACCATGAGGGTGACTTGCGGCTCGGACCGACCGGCAAGGAGGCTGTCGTGGATGCTGCGGGAGGCCCCCGTCTTACGCCACGGCACACGAACCATGATCTCCTTAAGAGCCAAGGTGGGCACCGCGGTCAGGGACTCCGGCAGTGGGCTGGTGATCCGCTTCCAGTAACGGTCCCCGTGCTCAATGGTGTTGGCGTAGGTGTAGCCAATGGCCTCCTCGCCGTCGAAACCAACTACCGCCTCCCAACCAGGTTCTGAGGCATGTCGCGCGAGACGCTCCCCGTACCTCTCCACGGAGTAGTGAGGGTCGTGGAGGCGGTCAGCACGCACCTCGGCGTAGATATCGATCAGCGTGTTCCAAATGGGCTCGATCTCGCGGAAGTGGCGCAACTCAACGTCGTCCGTTGTCACGGAGCATCCCTTCGGTGGCGCCCTTCTGGCCCGATGCAAAAATCCGGCCCCCACTGTCGAAGTGGCGGCCGGCGTGGAATCGGAAGCACTCAGGGCAGAAGGTCCCGCTGCCCCGCCTGAACGCTCTTGACGAAGAAGTTGTAGTCCTGGCGGGAGACGACCAGGACCTTCGCGTCCGGTTCGCCGACGTCAACGGAGTCGCGCAGTGCCACGACATCATCAACGAAAGCGACTTCAAGGCAGTTGTCGCCGCCGTTGGACATGTCGCTCTTGACCCAGACGGCGGTGGTGAGATCGACCTTCTTGTTCATGTGTAGCAGTCCTTGATCAACTCGTGGATGAAGCGACGCGACGCTTGCCCGTCGAGGGACTTCACGCGGAGGAAGTCGAGGGCCGTCTCGTAGCGGCCGATGTCTCCATCTTCCTCCAGGTACACGGAGCTTGTCATCGTCTCCACGACCGCAACCGGGGACCCGACCTGGAAGTGCAGGAGTTGGAACGGGCCGTCGATGCCTGCGTGAGCGCCCGCCTCGAAGGGAAGCACTTGTACAGCCACATGCTTGTGCTCCTCCGTCACGTCCAGTAGACGTTGAAGCTGGCCTCGCATGACCTCCGGCGCTCCGACCACACGGCGAAGGGCACCTTCGTCAAGGATGCACAAGACGGTGATGGGGTCTGCTCGAGTCAAGGCCCTCTGCCGCGCCATGCGCAGATCCACGAAGTGTTTTACCTCGCGTTTTGACCGCCACTTCTGGCTACCGTCGACAATCGCAGTGGCGTACTCCTGCGTCTGGAGCAAGCCCGGAACGATGTGTAGGTAGAACTCTGCCTTGGAGGCGATGCCTTCGAGATTAAGAAAATCCTCGAACTCGTGGGTTCGGATCGCGTCCTTGTACTCATCGAGCAGATTAGTTCGCTTCCCCGCGGCCGCCAGAGAGACCATGTCCTTGATTTTCGCCCTGGTGTCCTCAGAATCCACGCCGTAGATCTGAAAGAAGGCCGTCAACCCCAGACCGGACACGCGTTGCTTGCCATTCTCGATCTTGCTGAGCGCGGGCTTGCCCGGCAGCCCGAGCCGCTCTGCGGCGTCTTCCATGCTGAAGCCCGCAGCCATGCGCAGCGACCGCAACGCCGATCCGAGCCTTCGTCTGTGCACATTCGGTCGCGCCTCTGCCATGACTGCCTCCCTTTTGTCGCCGCAGCGTACCGCGAGCATGAGTGCTGGCATATGCCAGTTTCGATTGGGGCAACGTTTCTAGGCGGAATAAGCTGCTCGCAACGTTGCTCATAGGCCAGAGTAGCGCTCAGACAGAGCATCACAACTCCGGCGATGCCCGGAAGTTGCTCTCGGCAGCGTGCTTCGCCCTGCCCCCAGTCAGGGCGAGCCCCCCGTCTCGGAGGGAAGACCCGTGACCACGATCGCGCCTCAGCCCCATGCCATTGGCGATCCCGGCTACAGCCAGACCTGGCCCCGTGAGCCACAGTCCGCCGGCCGTGCCCGCGTCCTGGTGTGTGCGGCTCTGGAGACCTGGAGACTCGATCAACTCGCCAACTCCGGGGGCCTGATCGTCTCCGAGTTGGTGGGGAATTCGGTTAAGCACACCAAGTGCCGTCTGATCCGCGTCAGTATCTCGCTGACCTCTCCGGGCTGCGTTTGCCTCAGTGTCTCGGACAAGTCGACCGCGTGCCCTCTGCTTCAGCAGCCCGAGGCAAATGCCGAGAGCGGACGCGGCCTGTTCCTGGTAAACGAGCTGGCCGACCGGTGGGGCACGGATCGTCGTCGCTGGGGAAAAATCGTGTGGGCCGAACTCCGCCTGGCCGAGGCGTGAATGAAACAACGCACCCAACACAAACAGAGAGGCGGCGTCTTCCGGTGGAGATACGGAAAACGGCTCAGGGACCGGACCCGGCACCACCGAGCGGGCTGTGTATCGGCATGGTCGTCTACGACCGCAGGTACGAAATGGTCGGGGCCATCGACGACTTCGTCGGCCCGTTCGTCAACCTTTCGCGTCCTACGGGGCTTACCTGGCAGAGCCGGTGGGTTTCCGTACGCCAGGGAACGCCCCACGAGTTGCGGCAGCTCAAGGCCATCGGGGCTCTGCACCGGGTCCAGCGGAAAGGCCTCCCGCGCCCATGAGGGAGGCCTTCGTGCTCCGCCTGCGTGGTCCGCCTTCGTCCTCTACGTCATCGCCCTCGGCCGTACCGTTCCGCGACCAGCGACATCGCGCCCAGCGGGTCGCTGCCGACCTCCTTCGCAGCGAAGTAGATGTTCCCCTTCACCCCCTGGTGCCGGGCACAGAGGTCGAGGTGACGGGTGAGTTCGGCCGGGTCCTGCCACGGTGCCGCCTGCGCCGGGTCGCCCACCTTGTAGAGGGCCTCGCCAATGTAGAGGTCGACGCCCGTCCCCCGTACGACTCCGTCCCACCAGCGCACCAGTTCCGCGTAGTCGGCGGCGGCGAAGCCGATGTTCCAGTAGACCTGCGGCGCGATGTAGTCGATCCAGCCCTTCTTGACCCAGGCCCGGGTGTCCGCGTGCAGGTCGTCGTAGGTCTGCACCCCCGCCGTGGTGGCCGAGCCGAGGCGGTCGGTGGCGGCGTTGCGCCATACGCCGAAGGGGCTGATCCCGAAGGGCAGGCCCGGCTTGATCCGTTTGATCGCCTCCGCCGTACCGCGTACCAGCAGATCGGTGTTCTCGCGCCGCCAGGCCGCCCTGTCGGGGAAGCCGCCGCCGTAGCGCTTGTACGCGGCGTCGTCCTTGAAGGTCTGGCCGGCCACCGGATAGGGGTAGAAGTAGTCGTCCCAGTGCACGGCGTCGATGTCGTAACGGCGTACGGCGTCCAGCATCGCTTCCTGGACGAAGTTCCTGACCTCGGGCAGGCCCGGGTTGTAGTACAGCTTCCCGCCGTACGGCAGGACCCAGTCCGGGTGGAGGCGCGCCGGGTGCTTCGCGCTCAGCAGCTTGGGGTCGGCGGTCTCAAGGACGCGGTACGGGTTGAACCAGGCGTGCAGTTCGAGGCCGCGCGCGTGGGCCTCCTCGACGGCCGTACCCAGCGGGTCCCAGCCCGGGTCCTTGCCCTGCGTACCGGTCAGGCACTTCGCCCACGGCTCGTGCGGCGACGGCCACAGGGCGTCGGCGCTCGGTCTGACCTGGAGCATCACGGCGTTGAGACGGCGTTCGACGGCCGTGTCGAGGTGTCTGAGGAGTTCGGCGCGCTGGGCCCCGGCCGACAGCCCCGGCTTCGACGGCCAGTCGCGATTGGTGATGGTCGCGATCCACATGCCGCGCAGATCTCGGCCGCCACGGCCCCTGCCGCCATGACCCCGGCCGCCCGGGTCCCCGCCGTGCCCGTGGTGGTCCCGCTCCGTGGCGGCGGACGCGCTGCCCGCCGTCAGCAGCGTGGCCGCCGCCCCCGCGGTCGCCGCCATGAACCGCCGTCTGTCGAACTGCCCCATTACCGCGTCCTCTCCTGGTCCGCCTGCCCGCCGGCAGGCCGGTCGTGCCACCGCCGGCACCCCGTGCGCCGGTCGCCGTATCCGCTGAGCATGCCCTCCCCCGAGCCGCCGTCATGGGACCTCGCCGGGTAACGTCGGGCCGTGGCGGACGCCGGAACTGCACGGCGCGCCCCGCCGGAACACGGACCGAACCCGGGCCGGCCGAGGACCAGCGAAAGGCACGAAGTGACCGACACCCTGACCGATATCGCCCGCGTCGGAGTGGTGGGCTGCGGCCAGATGGGCGCAGGCATCGCCGAGGTCGCCGCCCGTAGCGGCCTTGAGGTGAAAGTCGCCGAAACCACCGGAGAGGCACTGGAGATCGGCCGCACCCGACTCTTCAACTCGCTCTCGAAGGCGGCGGAACGCGGCAAGATCACCGAGGAGGAGCGGGACGCGGCGCTCGGCCGGCTCAGCTACACGACCGACCTCGGAGAGTTCGCCGACCGCGATCTGGTCATCGAGGCCGTCGTGGAGAACGAGCAGGTCAAGACGGAGATCTTCCAGGTACTCGACCAGGTGGTGACGCGTCCCGACGCGATCCTCGCCTCGAACACCTCGTCGATCCCGCTGGTACGGCTCGCGGTGGCGACCTCGCGTCCCGACCAGGTCATCGGCATCCACTTCTTCAACCCCGCCCCGGTGCAGAAGCTCGTCGAACTGATCCCGGCCCTGACGACGTCCGAGGAAACTATCCTGCGGGCCGAGGCCGTTGTCCAGGGTCCGCTGGGCAAGCACGCGATCCGCGCCCAGGACCGCTCGGGCTTCGTCGTGAACGCGTTGCTCATCCCGTATCTGCTGTCCGCCGTCCGGATGTTCGAGTCGGGTATCGCGAGCCGCGAGGACATCGACAATGGCATGGAGATGGGCTGCGCCCACCCGATGGGCCCGCTCAAGCTCGCCGACCTGATCGGTCTCGACACCGTGGCTTCGGTCGCCGACTCGATGTACGCGGAGTTCAAGGAGCCGCTGTACGCCGCTCCCCCGCTGCTCCAGCGGATGGTGGACGCGGGACGGCTCGGCCGTAAGACGAACTCGGGCTTCTACACGTACGACTGACGGCCGCCGGCCGGCTGACGATCGCCGACCCACTGACGGCCGCCGACCCACTGACGGCCGTACGCCACGGGGCCCGCCCGGTTCTCCGGACGGGCCCCGCACCTCCACCTCACGGCTGTCCCCGCACCCGTACGCCGCGCGCGCTGTCCCCGCATGCGTACGCCGCGCGCGCTACCCCAGCCGTAAGTGATGCAGCATCAGCAGCCCGGCAGCCATGTTGGCCGCCGGAATCTCACCCCGTGCGATCAGGTCCGGCACCCGCCGCAGCGGGACCCACTCGCGGCGCGAGGACTCGAAGTCGTCCTCGGGATCGCCGATATGGGTCGCCGTGTCCGTCCAGTAGAGATGGTGCCTGGCGTCGGTCAGGCCGTTGGACGGCTCCACGGTGAGCAGGTGCCTCAGCGGCCCCGGGCGCCAGCCCGTCTCCTCCTCCATCTCCCGCGCCGCGGCGGCGACGAGGTCCTCGCCGTCCTCGACGACGCCCGCAGCCAGCTCCCAGCCCCAACTGTCCGTGATGAACCGGTGCCGCCACAGCATCAGCACCTCGTCCGCCTCGTTGACCGCCGTCGCCACGGCGACCGGGCGCAGCCTGATGAGGAAGTGGTCCAGGTGCCGGCCGTCGGGGAGTTCGACGTCCGCCAGATTGACGCTGAACCAGCGGTTTTCGTACACATTCTTTTCGCTAAGTTTCGTCCACTGCACGGTTCTGCCACCTTCCGACAAGTTGATGGCAATATCGCAGCCGTGGGTCGCTTACAGCGGAACGCGTAGCTCCGCATCGATGAGTTCGGCCGTCGCCCCCGCCTCGGCGGAGCCGCTCGCCGCCAACTCCTCGCGTACTTCGCGCAACCGGTCCCGCAAGCGCCGCGACTCCATCCCCCGCGCGCGCTCCGCCATCTCCGCCGCCGTGCCCGCCGCGCGGTCCGCCTCCCCCTGGCGCAGCTCGATATGGGTGAGCATGGCGAGCCGGTGGACCCTGCCCCTGTCGTGTGCCGGGGTGTCCACGGCGGCGGCCGCGTGCGCCCGCGCCGGGGTCAGTTGGCCGAGACTCAGCAGCGCGTCCGCCACCTGTACGTTCACCAGGCCCGGCTGTACGTAGCCCGTCTCGGCCGGTTCGTGTCCCGGACGGATCTGCTCGGCCTCCGACTCGGCGCGCCGGATGCAGACGAGCGCGCCGCCGCTGTCGCCGAGCCGTGCGTACGACTTGGCCTGCATCGCGTACAGATCGGCGGCGAGCGCCGGGGTGATCCGGCTGCCCGCCGTCCGCAGCGCGGCCTCCGCGAAGGCCACCGCCTGGCGCAACTCCCCCATGTACAGCGACTGGTTGACCAGCAGCGCGATCACATAGGCGCCGAAGCCCCGGTCGCCGCTGGCCTTCGCCAACCGCAGCGCCTGGTGGAAGTAGCGCTGCGCGAGGCCGTGCGCGTCCGAGTCGTACGCGCAGATACCGGCGACGGCGACCAGCGCGCCCGTCGCCCTGTGCAGTTGACGGCCGAGGGCGTCGCTGTGGCCGCCGCGCAGCAGGGGCGCCGTCTCCACGTTCAGGAAACGGACGATCCTGGCGCGGGTCGCGACGCCCCCGGCTCTTCGGTACATCAACTCGTAGTGCGCTCTGGCCGACCGCAGCAGCTCGATGTCCTCGGGCCCCGCCTTCGTGCGGCCGTGGCGCGAGACGTCCGAGTCCTCCGGCGGGTTCTCCCACTCCCATACGGGCATCACGGCGGGCGTCCCCATGACGGCGGGAGCCTCCTCCAGATGCGGCCGCC
>NZ_JTHL01000001.1:1473371-1475899 GCF_000818195.1 Streptomyces sp. 150FB
CTCCTCCAGATGCGGCCGCCGCTGCTCGTCGCCGCGCCACAGCGCCGCCGCGCGCTCCACGAAACCCGCGAGCGGCGTGGCTCCCCCGGCGGGCGCCGAGCCGCTCACTCCGAGCCCGATGTCGTCGAGGGTGAGCGGGCGGCACAGCCGGTCGCTCAGCACACCGCAGATCAGGTCGGGCACCTGTCCGCGCGGACGCTGGCCCTTCAACCACCGTGCCACCGCCGTGTGTTCGTACCGCAGGGCGAGGCCCAGGGCCGAGCCCGCCGCGTTGACCCGCGCGGCGAGACCCGCGTGCGAGATGCCCGCCTCCTCCACGAGGGAATCGAGCAGGGTGTTGGGCTGCATGTGCCCCTCCGGTACGTAGGCCGGCCCCTGGCTGCGGGGTCGTGACCAGTGAAGCGGGAAAACACACGGGGTGTGAACGCAATGCCCTGATCCGCACCCTGTGCGCTCTCCCCTCTCGGCCCACGGGCCGGTTGACTGAGTGACCTCGCAAGAGGCGGCCGGGCCGCCGACACCCCCTCGTACGCGGTGGCCCGCACACGCTCCGTCCGTCCTGCCGTCCTGCCCGACACTCCGCGGCGGGGCGGACGGTGCGCGGGCCGCACCACCGGCAAGGGGCTCAGATCCTGAGCCGCAGCCCGCCGTCGTCGCCGGATTGCGCCGGCACCGGCGAGCGGTCGTTGCGTACGACGAGCAGCGCCACGTCGTCGGTCACCCGGCCGCGTGTGTGGCGCAGCAGCGCGCTGTGTACGTGGCGCACGACGGCGGCGGGCGAGAGCGGCACGCACTTGGCGGCGGCCGTCAGCACCTCTTCGAGGCCGAAGAACCGTCCCGCGCCGTCCCTGGCGTCGGTGGCTCCGTCGGTGTGCAGGAACAGCGCCTCGCCCGGCAGCAGTTGGCCGAAGCGCTGTGGAACGAGCCGGGCGGGCAGCGGCAGGGATCCCAGCGGCGGCAGCGGCACGTCCGCCGCCAGCGGCACGGCGCCGGCGCCGGGGCTGAGCCGATAGGGCCAGGGGTGCCCGCAGTTGAGGGCCGACACACCGTCGTCGGCGCCGATCTCCAGCAGCAGTACGGTGACGAACTCCTCCGCCTTCTCCGCCGCGTCGGCCGCACCCTCCGCATCCGAAGCACCCGCGGCATCCCCAGCACCCGCCGTATCCGCCACCGGGCCCCGGAGCCCGGTCACTTCGACCAGGTGGCGCTGGTGCGCCCGGTCCAGCCTGCGCAGCACACCGTCGAGCGCCTCCTCGTCGTGGGCTGCCTCCCGGAAGCTGCCGAGGACGGCGGCCACGGCGCCGATCGCGCCGAGCCCGTGGCCCCGGACGTCCCCGATGACCACGCGGACCCCGTGCGGGGTGGCGAGCGCCTCGTACAGATCGCCGCCGACCTCGGCGCCCCGGGACGCGGAGAGCTGGCGCGCGGCGAAGGTGAGCCCTTCGATCCTGGGCGGCAGCGGTCGGAGCAGCACCTGCTGGGTGGCCCGCGCGACGGCTCGTACCTGCCGTAACTCCCTTACGGGACCGCGCCGTACACCGGCCAGCAGGTATGCCGTGCCCAGCACGAAGGACAGGCAGGTCTCCACGCGCGGAACGACGCTGTCCTCCGCGATGGGCGGGCAGGTCAGCTCCCGCAGGAGCACCAGCGTGAGCCAGAGGCTCGGAACCCCCAGCTCGATCACCCGCCGCGCGAAAGCGGCATCCGCTGTCCTGAAACGCATCATGCGCCGACCCCCCTCGGCCGCGTGGCCGCTGGACGAGTAAGTCGACCGTCGTGGCCGGATTGATTGTGTCGATCACCTGAGCCGCTCCGCCCACCCCCCAGGCACTTCTCACTCGAACGAGTGAGGGGCGCGTCCGGATATCCGGACGCGCCCCTCATCAACGCGACATTCTTTCGAGCCCCAAGGGTCCCAAGACCCGCAGGAACCCCAGGCGTTACGCGCCGCGCAGAACCGCCCCGGTCAGCTCGGCGGCGCGCGCGACAGCGGCGTCACGCGCCGCGGACGCCTCGTCGACGGTCAGCGTCCGGTCGGCCGCCCGGAAGCGCAGGGCGTACGCCAGTGACTTACGGCCGGCGCCGATCTGCTCCCCGGTGAAGACGTCGAACAGCCGCAGGGACTCCAGCAGTTCGCCGGCACCCTCGCGGAGCGCCCCTTCCACGTCGACGGCGGGGACGTCCTGCTCGACGACCAGCGCCACGTCCTGGGTGGCCACCGGGAAGGTGGAGATCCGGGGTGCCGTGGGTACGCCGGTGCCCGCCCGCTCCAGCAGATCGAGTTCGACCTCCATGGCGCAGGTCCGCTCCGGCAGCCCGAGCGCCTTGAGGGCGCGCGGGTGGAGTTCCCCGGCGTGTCCGACGAGGGTCTCCTCGCCGGCGATCGTGACGTACAGCGCGGCGCAGCGGCCCGGGTGCCAGGGCTCGTGCCGGTCGGCGCGTACGGCCAGCTCGGCGCCGGCCTCCCGCGCGACGGTACGGGCGGCCTCGACCGCGTCCGCCCAGTCGGCCGGGCGGCCCGCGCCCCA
>NZ_JTHL01000001.1:1476213-1484361 GCF_000818195.1 Streptomyces sp. 150FB
CGCCGCGTCGAGCCCGGCGATCTCCTCGTCGGTCGGCCGCCGGTCGACGGGCAGCCGTAGCGGTACCTTCTCCTCGCCGGTCGGCCGGAACACCGAGCCGGTCTCGAAGAGCGCCAGGTCGTGCGAGCCACGGCCGTCGTTGCGGCGCAGCGCGCCGAGCAGTCCGGGCAGCAACGTGGTGCGCAGCGCGGGCTCCTCGTCGGAGAGCGGGTTGACCAGCCGTACCGTACGGCGCCGGGCGTCGTCGGCGGGCACGCCGAGCTGGTCGAGCACCGCTTCGCCCATGAACGGGTAGTTCAGCGCCTCGACATAGCCGGAGCCCGCCAGCGCGCGGCCGACGCGGCGGTGCAGCCGCTGGCGCTCGGTGAGCCCCCGGCCGGACGGCGGGGTGGGCAGCGTGGAGGGGAGGTTCTCGTACCCCTCCAGGCGGATGACCTCCTCGGCGAGGTCGTTGGGCGCGCCGAGGTCGGGGCGCCAGGACGGGGCGGTGACGACCAGCTCGTCCTGCCCGTACACGTCGCAGCCGATCTCCTGGAGCCGCCGTACGACGGTCTCCCTGCCGTAGTCGACGCCCGCCACGCTGCCGGGGTGGGAGGCGGGCATGGTGATGGTAGTGGGCGCCGAGGGCGCGACGACCTCGGTGACCCCGGCCTCGGCCGAGCCGCCGGCGAGCAGGACGAGCAGGTCGACGGTCCGCTGCGCTGCGGCCGGTCCGGCCGCCGGGTCGACGCCGCGCTCGTAGCGCTTGGACGCCTCGGAGGCCAGCTTGTGGCGGCGTGCGGTGCGGGCGATGGAGATCGCGTCGAAGTGCGCGGCCTCGACGACCACGGAGGTGGTGCCGCTGACCTCGCCGGTCCCGATATCGGTCTCGGTGTCGGCGATCTCGGTGTGGGCGCCGCCCATCACTCCGGCGAGGCCGATGGGGCCCCGGTCGTCGGTGATGACGAGGTCCTGGGCGTCCAGGACCCGCTTGGCGCCGTCGAGTGTGGTGATCTTCTCTCCGGGGGTGGCGCGGCGGACCCCGATGGGCCCGTCGAGCCGGGAGCGGTCGTAGGCGTGCAGCGGCTGACCCAGCTCCAGCATCACGTAGTTGGTGATGTCGACGGCGAGCGAGATCGGCCGCATCCCGGCCTTCTGGAGCCGCCGGGTCAGCCAGATGGGTGAACGCGCCTCGGGGTCGAGGCCGGTGACCGTACGCGCGGTGAAGCGGTCGCAGCCCACCGGGTCCGAGACCGTGACGCCGTAGCCGAAGGAGTTCGGCGTCGGGACGTCGATGAGCGCCGGGTCGCGCAGCGCGAGGCCGTAGGCGATGGCGGTCTCGCGGGCGACGCCGCGCATGGAGAGGCAGTAGCCGCGGTCGGGCGTGACGGCGATGTCGAGGACCTCGTCGACCAGCTCCAGGAGCGCGATCGCGTCGCTGCCGACCTCGTGCTCGGGCGGCAGCACGATGATGCCGTGCGTGCCGTCGTCGCCCATGCCCAGTTCGTCGGTGGAGCAGATCATGCCGTGCGAGGTCTTGCCGTACGTCTTGCGCGCGGCGATCGCGAAGTCGCCGGGCAGGACGGCGCCGGGCAGGACCACGACGACCTTGTCGCCGACGGCGAAGTTCCGGGCGCCGCAGACGATCTCCTGCGGTTCGCCGGTGCCGTTGGCGGTGCCGACGTCGACGGTGCAGAAGCGGATGGGCTTCTTGAAGCCCTCCAGCTCCTCGATGGTGAGCACCTTGCCGACGACGAGCGGGCCCTTGAGACCGGCGCCGAGCTGCTCGACGGTCTCGACCTCAAGCCCGGCGGAGACGAGCTTGGCCTGTACGTCACGGCCGGTCTCCGTCGTCGGCAGGTCGACGTACTCCCGCAGCCAGGAAAGCGGGACGCGCATCAGATCTCCATCCCGAACGGCCGGGTGAACCGGACGTCAGCCTCAACCATGTCTCGCATGTCTTCCACGTTGTGCCGGAACATCAGCATCCGCTCGATGCCGAAGCCGAAGGCGAATCCGCTGTACTTCTCCGGGTCCACCCCGCAGGCGACGAGCACCTTCGGGTTGACCATGCCGCAGCCGCCCAGCTCGATCCAGCCCTCGCTGCCGCAGGTGCGGCACGGCCTGTCGGGGTTGCCGACGGACTCGCCCCGGCACACGTAACAGACCATGTCCATCTCGGCGGACGGCTCGGTGAAGGGGAAGTAGTTCGGCCGCAGCCGGGTCGTGACCCCTTCGCCGAAGAGCGCCTGGACCATGTGGTCGAGGGTGCCCTTGAGGTCGGCCATGGTGAGGCCCTCGTCGACGGCGAGCAGTTCGATCTGGTGGAAGACCGGGGTGTGCGTGGCGTCGAGTTCGTCGGTGCGGTAGACCCGCCCCGGGCAGACGACGTACACGGGCGGCTCGCGGTCGAGCAGGGCGCGGGCCTGCACCGGCGAGGTGTGCGTACGCAGCACCACCCCGGCGTCGCCCTCGCCTCCGGTCCCCTCGCTTCCACTCCCCTGGGGGCCCTGGACGAAGAAGGTGTCCTGCATCTGGCGGGCGGGGTGGTCGGGCACGAAGTTGAGCGCGTCGAAGTTGAACCACTCCGCCTCGGCCTCCGGGCCCTCGGCGACCTCGTAGCCCATCGCGACGAAGACGTCGGCGACCCGCTCCATGAACGTGGTCAGCGGGTGCCGGGCGCCGGCGGGTGTCCGGTCGTACGGCAGTGTGACGTCCACCGCCTCCTCGACCAGCACACGTGCGTCGCGCTCGGCCTCCAGCTCGGTCTGCCGGGCGGCGAGCGCCTTGCTGACGGCGCCGCGCGCCTGTCCGACGCGCTTGCCCGCCTCGGCCTTGGCCTGGGGCGGCAGCGCGCCGATCTCCCGGTTGGCGAGGGCGAGCGGCGAGGTACCGGAGGTGTGCGCGGTCTTCGCGTGAGCGAGCGCTTCGAGGTCACCGGCGGCGGCGAAGGCGGCGAGCGCCTCGTCCCGCATCCGCTCGATTTGTTCCGGTTTCAGTGCCTCGACCTCGACTGGGTCGTACGACTTGTTGGGTGCCGACATCTCTTCCGTACTTCCGGTTGGCTGGGATACGACCCTGCTCGATCGCTGAGGGCGCGCGAAGTCGCCAAAGGCCGAGTCTAGGCCCTGTCTGATGCATAGCGCCGTCCGCCCGGAGGGCGGGGCTCGCGGTGTCCGGTGCGTGCAATCGCAAGGCGGAGGATCATCCTCGTACTGGACGTACTTGGATGACTCCGACAACGCGGCGAGTGTGCGTGCCGGGCGCCGCGAGCCAGGCGGGATGCGTCAGACAGGGCCTAGTGCCCTGTCCGGCAGGGGCCGGTGGGCTGTGCGGGTCCTGGCAGGTGGGAGGCCCGGCGGGGGCTCAGGTCAGATAGGCCGGAGCGCCGACGGGCAGGATAAATCGGAACTCGGCGCCGCCGCCGGGTCCGCGACCGACCGTGATGGTCCCGCCGTGCGCCTCGACGATGCCCTTGACGATGTAGAGGCCGAGGCCGGTACCGCCGCGCTTGCTGCCCCGCCAGAAACGGGTGAAGACGCGGCCCATCGACTCCTCGGGGATGCCGGGGCCTTCGTCGCACACGGTGACCGCCGTCCCCTTCGCTGTCGTCCCGGCGTGCTGGAGTTCAGCGGCCGCCACCTCGATGGTGACGGTTCCCTCGCCGTGGCGCACCGCGTTTTCCAGCAGGTTGCCGAGGATCTGATCGATTTTGTCCGGGTCCGCCCACAGATCGGGCAGCGGTTCTTCCACCGTGACGAGGAAGCGGTCGGGTGCCTGTCCCGCCGCCACATGCGACTGGACGTGCCGTCCGACCGCGGTGCCGATGGCGACGGGCTGGCGGCGCACCTCAAGACGGCCCGAGTCGATACGGGAGATGTCGAGCAGCTCGGTGATCAGCCGGGTCACCCGGTTGGCGTCGGCGTCGACGGTCTCCAGCATCAGCCGCTTCTGGTCGTCGGTGAACCGCTCCCACTTGGCGAGCAGGGTCGCTGTGAACCCCTTCACGGAGGTCAGCGGGGAGCGCAGCTCATGGGCGACCGTGGCGATCAGCTCGGCGTGGCTGCGCTCGGTGCGGCGGCGCGCCTCGGTGCCCCGGACACAGATGACCAGCTTCTGCACGGGCGCCTTGGGCCGGGGGCGTACGTATCTGACGGAGACGAGGACCTCACGGCCGCCGGGCAGCAGCAGATTGCGCTCCGGCTGGCCGATCCGGGTGGGCAGCCCGCCGTACGGGTCGGTCAGCGCCCACCAGCGGCGGCCTTCGAGGTCGGTGAGGGGCAGCGCGTGGTCGAGCTGGTGGCCGATGGCGTCGGCGCGCCGTACGGCGGTGATCCGGGCGGCGGCCGTGTTGAAACAGGTCACCCGGCCCGTCTCGTCGGCGACGACCAGACCGTCCGGCAGGTCGTCGGGGTCGATGTCCATACTCGTCGCGCTGTCAGGGTCGTCCGGGTCGCCGGAGGCGCGCACGGACAGCTCCTGGACCCGGGCGGGCCTGCTCATGCCGACAGCCATCCGCGCATCCCACCTCTTGTCCGTGTGGCTCAGTGGGCCCCCGAAGCCGACACCCTACTAGCGATACGTCACCCAGCGGGACCCCCTCAGCACGTACGGACACGCTGGGCGCGCGCCGACGCGTAGAGGCATACGGCCGCCGCCGTCGCGAGGTTCAGGCTCTCGGCCCTGCCGTGGATCGGTACGCGGACCACGGCGTCGGCGAGGTCGCGGGTCTCGGCGGGCAGGCCCCAGGCCTCGTTGCCGAAGATCCAGGCGGTGGGGCCGCCCATGGTGCGGGCGTCGAGTTCGTCGTCGAGGTCCCTCGGGCCCGCGCCGTCGGCGGCGAGGATCCGCGACCCGGCCGCGCGCAGCCCGTCGACAGCGGCTTCAACGGGGACGCCGACGGCGACCGGCAGGTGGAAGAGCGAACCGGCCGACGCGCGGACCGACTTGGGGTTGTAGAGGTCCACGGAGGCGTCGGTGAGGACCACGGCGTCGGCGCCGGCGGCGTCCGCGCAGCGCAGCACCGTACCGGCGTTGCCCGGGTCGCGTACGTGCGCCAGGACGGCGACCAGCCGGGGTCCGGCGGCGAGGATGTCCTCGAACGGCGTGTCGAGGAAGCGGCAGACGCCCAGCAGGCCCTGGGGAGTGACGGTCCCTGACAGCTCGGCGATCAGCTCGTCGGGCGCGAACAGCACCCGGGCCCCGGCGTCCCTGGCCGCGTCCACGATCCCGGCGTAGCGCTCGGCGGCCTCGACGGTGGTGAACAGCTCGACGAGCCCGGGCTCCCCGCCGGGGCCGCGGTGCTCGACCGCTTCCCGTACGGCCTGGGGGCCCTCGGCGAGGAACCGGCGCTCCTTGGTGCGGGAGGCGCGTCTGGCGAGCTTCCGCGCGGCTGTGACGCGCGGGGAGCGCGGGGAGATCAGCTCGGGGGTGGCCATGGGGCGGCGGTTCTCACTTCTCGTACGGGCGGGCACGGGCGGGTACGGGCGGTACTCACCGGATACGGACGGCGCGCGCGGGACGCGCAGAACGCACAGGACCCGCAGGCTCGGCCTGCGGGTCCTGCGGTGAGGCACGTGCGGAATCAGCGGTCCGGTCCGGTGGCGGGTGAGCCGATCAGCTCGCCCGCCACGGGTCAGATCGTTACGCGGCGGCCCTGGGGGCGTTGACGTCGCTCGGAAGCGCCTTCTGGGCAACCTCGACGAGCGTGGCGAACGCGTTGGCGTCGTTGACCGCCAGCTCCGCGAGGATCTTGCGGTCCACCTCGACGTTGGCGGCCTTCAGACCCTGGATGAAGCGGTTGTAGGTGATGCCGTTGGCGCGGGCAGCGGCGTTGATCCGCTGGATCCAGAGCTGACGGAAGTCGCCCTTGCGCTTCTTGCGGTCGTTGTAGTTGTAGACGAGGGAGTGGGTGACCTGCTCCTTCGCCTTGCGGTACAGGCGCGAGCGCTGGCCGCGGTAACCGCTGGCCGCCTCGAGGATTGCCCGGCGCTTCTTGTGGGCGTTGACTGCCCGCTTGACGCGTGCCACGTGTTAACTCCTTTAGCGGGGCCGTGGTTGGACTCACACGGCCCGGAAACGAATGGGTCCCGGTCTTGAGGTCGCGCCCCCGGTCACCGGGGGCGGCGACGTCACTTGCCGAGAAGCTTCTTGATCTTCTTGGCGTCGCCCGGGGCCATCTCGGCGTTGCCGGTGAGACGGCGCGTCACGCGGGACGACTTGTGCTCGAGCAGGTGGCGCTTGCCGGCCCGCTCCCGCATGACCTTGCCGGAGCCGGTGATCTTGAAGCGCTTGCTGGCACCGCTGTGCGTCTTGTTCTTCGGCATGGCGCCGTTATCTCCTCGTCAGTGGCGCTCCCCGCCGGCCGGTGGACCGGCGCTCGGGAGCGTCATATCTCCGATGTGTGGTTCCGGACCTGAACCGGTGGCGCCTGGCTGACGCCCTCCCGGGTCACGCGTCGGACGATGCCTCGGCCTTGGCCGGTGCTTCGGTCGGGGCTTCGGCGTCCGCCGCTGCCTCGGTGTCCTCGTCGTCGACCGAGTCGTCCGTGGCGTAGCCCTGACGCTCCGCCTTACGGGCGGCCTGCGCCTCACGGGCCTCGGCCATGGCCTCGGTCTTCTTCTTGTGCGGGCCGAGAACCATGATCATGTTCCGGCCGTCCTGCTTAGGGTTCGACTCGATGAAGCCGAGATCCTCGACGTCCGAAGCCAGTCGCTGGAGCAGTCGGAAGCCGAGTTCCGGCCTGGACTGCTCACGACCGCGGAACATGATCGTGATCTTGACCTTGTCGCCCTGCTTGAGGAACCGGACGACGTGACCCTTCTTGGTGTCATAGTCGTGCGGGTCGATCTTCGGCCGGAGCTTCATCTCCTTGATGACCGTGTGCGCCTGGTTCTTACGCGCCTCACGGGCCTTCATGGCCGACTCGTACTTGAACTTCCCGTAGTCCATGAGCTTGCACACGGGCGGACGTGCGGTCGCCGCGACCTCGACCAGGTCCAGGTCGTACTCCTGTGCCAGCTCCAGGGCCTTCGCAAGCGGCACAATGCCGACCTGCTCGCCGCTGGGACCGACAAGTCGGACCTCGGGAACGCGAATCCGGTCGTTAATGCGGGGCTCAGCGCTGATGGATCCTCCTCGGTAGCACCACACGGCTGTCTGGCAGACAGCCGCGTAACGTCTGCTTCTTACGAACCAACCGCGGGGATATATCAAAAATGCCCCGGACGGGACACAGGCGGCAGCTCCTTGTTACCGGAGCACCGCCGCGTCTACCGCGGGGCGCGCTTCGGGCGGCTCCATCGTCCGTACGGAACGATGGGCGCCACCTGACCGGTGACCCGCCGCCCGGATGGGGCAGCCAGGTGGGAGATCGGAGCCTCCACTTGTGGGCCGGACACACATGTGTCCAGCCGGTCGTTACTCCAGGTTAGCACCAACCGCGCGCAAGAGGCCAATGCGCGGGCCGGGCAGGACCGGGAAGGGCTGGTCTCCGGCCTGACCGGGGCAGCGGGCGGACGGCCGTATCGCTGGGCCTATCGTGTGAACATGAGTGAAGCGACCACCCCCGAAGAGTCCCCCGACTTCGACGCCATGACCCGCGACATCGCCGAGGTCCCGGCCGTCGAGGTGATCGTCACGGTCGCTGTGAACCTGATGAGCGCCGCCGCGGTGAAGCTCGGCCTGACCGAGGACGGCGACGAGCACAAGGATCTGGACGAGGCGCGCAAGCTGGTCCACGCGCTGGCCGGGCTGATGGACGCGAGTGCGACGGAGATCAGCTCCTTCCACGCGGCGCCGCTGCGCGACGGGCTCAAGTCGCTCCAGCTCGCGTTCCGGGAGGCCTCGGTCGTCGCCGACGAGCCCGGTCAGGGGCCCGGCGAGAAGTACACAGGACCTGTCTACGGCTGACGCGGTCCTGCGTACCCCGCGTACCGCTTTCTACTTCCTTACGTGGAGGGGCTCGCCCGGCGGCGTGGCTCCGCCCGGCAGCACCGCCAGGTCGAGGCCGCGCACCAGGCGGGCCCTCAGTACGTCGTCGGCGGCGAGACGCGCCGCGATCCCCCGGGTCGCCTCCGCCGCGGACGCTTCACCGTCGAGGACGAGCGCGAGCGTGCCGTCCGCGCTGCCGGGGCCGAGGTGGGCGCTGAGCACCGCGGGCTCGGCGGC
>NZ_JTHL01000001.1:1484386-1487046 GCF_000818195.1 Streptomyces sp. 150FB
GCAACCGCCGACCGTACGGCCTCGACGACCGCGGGGTCGTCGAGCGGCTCCGTACTGGTACGGCCTTCGGCGGCCGCGCGCAGCGCGGGGCCGGTGAGCTGGTAGGGGACGGGGCCCGCCAGGTCGAGTACGAGCGTGTCGGCCCCCTCGTGGACGGCCGCCTGGAGCGCCTGGCGCAGCGGTACGGCGACGGGCCGCGCCGCGGGGTCCCAGCGGGCCAGCGCGGCGATCGAGGTGAAGGCGGGCAGCGCGCGCCGGTCGCCCGCCGTCAGGGTCGGCACGGCCATGTCGCTGGTCTTCTCGCGGCGCAGTCCGTGCTCGTCCTCCTCGACCTCGCCGAGGACGGCGACGATCGGCACCAGCAGCCGCGCGGTCCGGAGCGCCGCCAGCACCCCCGGCTCGGCCGACCGGTCGGCCGCCCAGGCGGCGAGGGCCGCGCTCAGCGCGTCGTCGGCGGTGCCGTCGTCGTCGGAGAAACCGGAGTCAGGGATGTTCTTGAGCGCCACGGACCGAGGGTAGCCGGGCACGCGGGTGGCCCGGTGGCCAGGTTGCCCGTGGCCGGGGCGCGGTCAGCGCAGGGACGACAGCCGGCCGGGGCCGTTCCGTGTGCCGCCGCGCCACAGCACCACGGCGCCCGCGAGCAGCAGCACACCGAGACCGCCGGCGACGGGTGCGAACCAGCCGGACGGTTCCGTGGTGTCCTCCGCCGCCGCCGGGCCGCCGCCGAAGTAGCGCCTGCCGTAGCCGGCCGCCTCGCTCTTGAGATCCGTACGGGACAGCTTCGCTCCGGCGTCTAGCGCGGCGGCCGGGTCGACGAGTCCGTATCCCTCGGCGTCGTCACGGCCGCCCTTCGGGGCGTCGCGCGCGGTGTCGATGAGCAGTTGCTTGATCTGCGCCGGCGTGAGGTCGGGGTAGGCGGAGCGTACGAGTGCGACGGCGCCCGAGACGAAGGCGGCGGCGGCGCTGGTGCCCCAGCCCTCGTAGTAGTGGCGGTCCGGGTCCGCTATCACGACGTCGTCGCCGGGGGCGCTGACGGTCGAGTACCAGCGGCTGGTCGAGAACGCTGCGTGGGTGCCGTACCGGTCGACGGCGGCGACGGCGATCACGCCCGGGTAGGCGGCGGGGTACGAGATGTGGTCGCCCTTCTCGCCGCCGTTGCCCGCCGAGGCGACCACGACCGCGCCCTTGGCGAGGGCGTACTGCACGGCGTCGTCCTCGCCCATCTCCGGGTGGGCGGAGGCGCTGTCGTCGCCGAGGGAGAGGTTGATGACGTCGGCGCCGTGGTCGGCGGCCCAGCGGATACCTGCGGCGAGGGCGCCGCCCTTGGAGCTGCGGGCCTTGGCGCGGGCCGGGTCGGTGCCTTCGAGGATGACCCGGACGGGCAGGATCTGTGCCTCGGGCGCGATGCCGACCACGCCGTCCTCGTTACCGGTCCCATGGCCGTGACCGGCGATGATGCCGGCCATGGCGGTGCCGTGCCTGGCCCAGGACCGGTCGCCCTCCTTGGCGCCGAAGCCGATCATGTCCTTGCCGGGCAGTACCTGGCCGCCGAGGTCGGGGTGGGTGCCGTCGACCCCGGTGTCCAGCACGGCCACGGTGACGCCCTTGCCCTGGGTGGTGCGCCAGGCCTGGTCGGTGTGCATGGTGGCGAGGGCCCACTGCTGGTCGCGGATGCCGTCGGCGTGCGCGGGGGTGGTGGTGAGCAGCGTGAAGGACAGGGCGGCGATGAGCGCGCCTGCGCCGCGTACGCCCCGGTGGTGGCCGGGGAGCCGATTCCGGTTCCTCTTCGTCGCGTTCACCGGGGTCGGCGCGGTCATCGGGCGGCCTCCGTTCCCGCGCTGACGTGTCTGCGGAGTCCTCGCTCGATCCGGTCGGCGATGCCCTTGGCCTCGAAGCCGAGTCCCGCCTGCGCTGGGGCGGTCGTAGCCCCGGCGACCATGGCTTTCGCGGCGGGCTGGGGGTCGCTGACGGCCCGTCCGTCGGCGAAGCCGGAGACGGCGTAGACGACGACGGGCGCCTCGTCGAGCACGTTCACCGTCCAGCTCGCGCGCTGCCGGGCGCCGAAGCCGGCGGCGAGGGTGCCGGGGACCGGGAAGGTGCGGGGCATGAGATCGGCTCGTTCGCTCAGATGCTGGTCCCGGAAGCGGGCGCGCAGGGCGGTCATGGCTGCCGGGTCGGCCTGGGTGAAGACGAGGCCGACGGTGGTGACGCTGCTCGACGTGGCGTCGGCGTACGTCGCGCGCACCACTCGCACGCAGCCCGCCTGGCCCAGCGCGGAGACCAGCAGGGGGTCGAGGGCGGCGGCGCAGCCGCTGTCCGGTGCGACGGCGATCCGGGTCCAGGTGCGGTCGGCGCCGCCGGGACCGGCCCCCGCGCCGTCCAGGGTGCTCGGGAAGAGCGTGTCGACGGGGACGGTGTGCCAGAAGGAGCGGGCGGCGGTGAAGCTGTTGCCTGCCACCGGATCGGCGGCCGAGTCGCCCGTCAGCCAGGTGCCGGTCGCCGCGCCCCCGATGAGACCGAGCCCGAGCACGACGCACGCCACCGCCGCGATCGTCCGGCCGGGGTGCCGCGCCGGTACGGGGCGCAGCCGGGTCGTGGTCTCCGCCAGGGTCTCGGGTCGCTCGCCCGCCCAGGCGCGGTACGGCGCCGGGGGGCCGCCG
>NZ_JTHL01000001.1:1487380-1493530 GCF_000818195.1 Streptomyces sp. 150FB
GTATCCGGGGCGCGGTGCGTGGCAGCGGCGGGACGGGCGGCCGTTCGGTACGCGCTTGTTCGGTACGCGTCTCTGCCGTACGTGCCTCTCCCGTACGTACCTCTCCGGTGGCCGGCTCCTCGGGGGCCGGATCCGGGCTCGGCCTCCCGGCCACGGACTCCACGGCAGGCTTCGGTGACTCCGCCGACGTGGACGTGGCAGGCGGGACCGGTGCTGCTGGTGTGTCAGGTGTGCCGGGTGGTGTCGTGGGGCGGGGTGGTACATCGGCGCGCCGCGCTTCTGTGCTCATCCGCCCCCCTGCGCTGTCCGGTCCGGCTCTCCGGTACGCGGCTCGTCGTACCTGCCCGGTCGGAGGCAGAACGACGCCGTACGTCACCACGCGCGGCGGCCCCGTTCATCGCCCGCGTGCGGTCACTCTACGGGTTCGCGCCATGGGCTCGCGCGGGCCCGGCCGGAACAGATACGCAGGCCGGGGAGGATCTGCCCTGATCGTCCCTCTACCGAGTGGTAATCATGTCTGGCAAGCTCGCTCCATGACACCGCGCGCCACCGACCGGGCCCGGTACGACCGGGCCACCACCCATCTCGACGCCCCGCTCGCCGTCGTGGATCTCGAAGCGTTCGACGCCAACGCCGACGATCTGGTCCGACGGGCGGCCGGGAAACCGATCCGGGTGGCGAGCAAATCCGTACGCTGCCGAAGCCTGCTGGAGCGGGTCCTCGCCCGGGACGGCTTCGCCGGGATCATGTCGTTCACCCTCGACGAGTCGCTGTGGCTGGCGCGTTCCGGTTTCGAGGACATCCTGCTGGCCTATCCCTCGGTGGACCGGGCCGGTTACGCGGAGCTGGCGGCCGATCCCAAGCTCGCCGCGGCCATCACGGTGATGATCGACGACCCGGCGCACCTGGAGCTGATCGACGCGGCCCGCGACGGCGGCGGCGAGGAGATCCGCGTCTGTCTCGAAATGGACACGTCGCTGCGGCTGTTCGGCGGCCGCGTACGCTTCGGCGCCCTGCGCTCACCGCTGCGCGAGCCCGCCCAGCTCGCCGAGATCGCGCGGTCCGTCGAACGGCGGCCCGGTTTCCGGCTGGCCGGGCTGATGGCGTACGAGGGCCATGTGGCCGGTGTCGGGGACTCACTGGCCGGGCGTCCGCTGCGCTCGGGCATGATCCGGCTGATGCAGTCGACGGCCCGCAAGGAGCTGGCGGAGCGGCGCGGGGCCGTGGTGCGCGCGGTCAGGACCGTGGTGCCCGATCTGGAGTTCGTCAACGGCGGCGGTACGGGCAGCGTCCAGCACACGGCCGCCGAGGACGCGGTGACGGAGATCGCCGCCGGTTCGGGGCTCTACACGCCACGGCTGTTCGACAACTACACGTCGTTCACCGCCCGTCCGGCCGCACTCTTCGCGCATCCCGTGGTGCGCCGGCCGGGTGTCGGCGTGGTGACGGTGCTCGGCGGCGGTTATCCGGCGTCGGGCGCGCCGGGCGCGGACCGGCTGCCCGTTCCGTATCTGCCCGAGGGGCTGCGCTACGACAAGCAGGAGGGCCCCGGCGAGGTGCAGACCCCGCTGCTGGGCTCCGCCGCCGACGACCTGCTGATCGGCGACAAGGTGTGGTTCCGGCACGCCAAGGCCGGTGAGCTGTGCGAGCGGTTCGCCGCGCTGCACCTGATCGAGGGCGACCGGGTGACGGCGACGGTGCCGACGTACCGGGGCGAGGGCCGGACGTTTCTGTGAGCGGTGTCCGGGCGGCGGCGGCTTTCTCTGCCTGTCCCGCCCGGACTCGGCCCAGCTATACGGGAGTTACGTAGGCTCCCGCGATTCCGCCGTCGACCAGGAAATCGGTCGCGTTGACGAACGACGAGTCGTCGCTCGCGAGGAAGGCGACAGCGGCGGCGATCTCGTGCGCCTCGGCGAACCGGCCGACCGGGATGTGCACCAGCCGGCGGGCCGCCCGCTCGGGGTCCTTCGCGAACAGCTCCTGGAGCAGCGGGGTGTTGACCGGCCCCGGGCACAGGGCGTTGACCCGGATGCCCTCGCGGGCGAACTGCACTCCGAGTTCGCGGGACATCGCGAGCACACCGCCCTTGGAGGCGGTGTACGAGATCTGCGACGTCGCCGCGCCCATCCGGGCGACGAACGACGCCGTGTTGATGATCGATCCCTTGCCCTGGCTGCGCATATAGGGAATGGCCGCCTTGCAGCAGAGGTACACCGAGGTGAGGTTGACCTCCTGGACCCGCCGCCAGGCGTCGAGGCCGGTGGTGAGGATCGAGTCGTCGTCGGGCGGTGAGATGCCCGCGTTGTTGAAGGCGATGTCGACGCTGCCGTAGGTGTCGTACGCCGTCTTGAACAGCGCCTCGACCTGGTCGGCGTCGGTGACGTCGACGCGTACGAAGGTCCCGCCGACCTCCTCGGCGGCCGCGCTGCCCGTCGTCGTTTCGATGTCGCCGCAGACGATGTGCGCGCCCTCGGAGGCGAGCCGCCGCGCGGTGGCGAGGCCGATGCCGCTGGCGGCTCCGGTGATGACGGCCGTACGGCCTTCGAGCCGGCGGCAGATGGGGCTGTCGGACATGGTGCTCAGGCCTCCGTGCTGATGAAGACGTTCTTGGTCTCGGTGAAAGCAACGAGCGAGTCGGGGCCGAGTTCGCGGCCGAGTCCGGACTGTTTGTAGCCGCCGAAGGGTGTCCCGTAGCGGACGGCGCTGTGTGAGTTGACGGAGAGGTTCCCGGCGGCGACGGCGCGCGAGACCCGCAGGGCGCGGCCGACGTCCCTGGTCCAGATGGACCCGGCGAGGCCGTACTCGGTGGCGTTGGCGAGCCGTACGGCGTCGGCCTCGTCGTCGAACGGCAGCACGACGGCGACGGGTCCGAAGACCTCCTCGGTGGCGACCGGCGAGTCGGCGGGGGCGTCGGTGATGACGGTCGGCGGGAACCAGAAGCCGCCGCCGGACGGCGCGTTGCCCCGGATCGCGGTGGCCTCCGTGGGCATGTAGCCCTCCACACGCTTCAGTTGGGCCGCCGAGATCAGCGGACCCATCTCGGTCCGCTCGTCGGCGGGGTCGCCGACGACGACCGACTCGACGGCGGGGGCGAGGAGTTCGAGGAACCGGTCGTACGCAGCGCGCTGGACGAGGATGCGGGTACGGGCGCAGCAGTCCTGCCCGGCGTTGTCGAGGAACGCCATCGGCGCGGTGGCCGCCGCCTGTTCGAGGTCGGCGTCGGCGAAGACGATGTTGGGGCTCTTGCCGCCGAGTTCGAGGGTCACCCGCTTCACCAGGGAGGCGGACTTCGCCATGATCTGCTTCCCGACCCGGGTGGAGCCGGTGAACACGATCTTCGCGACGCCGGAGTGCTCGACCAGCGCGTCGCCGGTGACGGCGCCCGCGCCGGGCAGCACCTGGAAGAGGTGCTCGGGAAGGCCTGCCTCCAGGGCGAGTTCGGCCAGCCGCAGCGCCGTGAGCGGGGTGGTCTCGGCGGGTTTGAGGAGGACCGCGTTCCCGGCGGCGAGTGCGGGCGCTGTGCCCCAGCCGGCGATCGGCATCGGGAAGTTCCAGGGCGCGATGACGCCGATGACGCCGAGCGGTTCGAGGAAGGTGATGTCGATGCCGCCGGCGACGGGGATCTGCCGGCCGCTGAGGCGTTCCACTCCCCCGGCCGCGTAGTTCAGCAGGTCGCGGACGTTGCCCGCCTCCCAGCGGGCGTTGCCGATGGTGTGTCCGGCCTCGCGGACCTCGGTCGCGGCGAGCTCCTCCGTATGCGCGTCGACGGCGGAGGCGAAGCGGCGCAGCAGCCTGGCGCGGTCGGCGGGGGGGGCGGCGGCCCA
Organism: Streptomyces sp. 150FB; assembly: GCF_000818195.1. Lineage (GTDB taxonomy): Bacteria > Actinomycetota > Actinomycetes > Streptomycetales > Streptomycetaceae > Streptomyces. The sequence continues at coordinate 1,491,205 of NZ_JTHL01000001.1, forward strand.
GCCGCGCTGGGCCTTCGCCGCGCGCCGTACGGCGACGTCGACCTCGTCCCTGGTGGTCGCGGCGACGGTGGCGATCCGCTCGGCGGTGGCGGGGTTGAGTACGTGGTGTTCGGTGGGTTCCAGATCGTGCACGGCGTTCCTCAATGGCGTTCGAAGGAGCGGCGCAGCTCCCAGTCGGTCACGGCCGCGTCGAAGGCCTTCACCTCGACGCGCGCCATGTTGCCGTAGTGCGCGACGACCTCGTCACCGAAGGCGGCGCGGGCGATGGGGCTGTTCTCCCAGATCTCGGCGGCCTCGCGCAGGCTGGTGGGGACGTGCGCGTAGTCGCCCGTATAGGCGTTGCCCGTGCACTCCTCGGGCAGCTCCAGCTCGTTCTCGATGCCGTGAAGACCGGCGGCGACCAGGCCGGAGAGCGCGAGGTACGGGTTGACGTCGCCGCCGGGGAGGCGGTTCTCGAAGCGCAGCGAGGGGCCGTGGCCGACGACGCGCAGCGCGCAGGTGCGGTTGTCGTACCCCCAGGCGACGGCGGTGGGCGCGAAGGAGCCGGGCTGGAAGCGCTTGTACGAGTTGATGTTCGGCGCGTAGAGCAGCGAGAAGTCGCGCAGCGCGGCGAGCTGGCCAGCGAGGAAGTGCCGCATGACGGCCGACATCCCGCCGGGTCCTTCGCCGGCCATCACGCTGTGGCCCCGCTCGTCCTGGAGCGAGAGATGGATGTGGCAGGAGTTGCCCTCGCGCTCGTTGAACTTGGCCATGAAGGTGAGGGAGGCGCCTTCCTGGGCGGCGATCTCCTTGGCGCCGGTCTTGTAGACGGCGTGCTGGTCGCAGGTGACGAGCGCTTCGGCGTACTTGAAGCCGATCTCGTTCTGGCCGGGGTTGCACTCGCCCTTGACCGACTCGACGGTCAGTCCCGCGCCGGCCATCTCGTTACGGATACGGCGCAGCAGCGGCTCGTTGCGTCCGGTGCCGAGGACGGAGTAGTCGATGTTGTACTGGTTGGCGGGGGTCAGACCCCGGTAGCCGGCGTCCCAGGCCTGCTCGAACGTGTCCTTGAAGAGGATGAATTCGAGCTCGGTGGCCGCGTGCGCGGTGAATCCGTGTCCGGCGAGGCGCTCCAGTTGGCCGCGCAGGATCTGCCGGGGCGCGGCGACGACGGGCGAGCCGTCGTTCCAGGCGAGGTCGGCGACGAGGAACGCGGTGCCCTCGTTCCAGGGCAGCCGGCGCAGTGTGGTGAGGTCGGGGTGCATGGCGAAGTCGCCGTAACCCCGCTCCCAGGAGGACATCTCGTATCCGTCGACGGTGTTCATCTCGGTGTCGACGGCGAGGAGGTAGTTGCAGCCTTCCGTGCCGTGCTCCAGGACATCTTCCAGGAAGAACGGCGCGGCGAACCGCTTGCCCTGGAGCCGGCCCTGCATGTCGGGGAAGGCCAGGACGACCGTGTCGATCTCGCCGCTCGCCACCAGGGCGCGCAGCTCGTCGACGCTGAGCGGGGGTGTGCGGTCTGCCACGGGGTGCTCCTCCTTCGGTCGGCCGGAAGCCATCCGGAAGCCATAAGGTATTCCTGTGGACCATTGCTTGGGAAGGGGAAACGGCGGCGTGGTGGAGAGATTCGATCCCCCGGACCGGCTGACTCCCGTGCTGCGTCCGGTGCGCGCGGGCAACGGTTTCGAGGAGGCGCTCGAACAGATCCTCCAGGTGCTGCGGCTCGGCCTGGTGGCCGGCGGCGAGCGGCTGCCCGCCGAGCGCGACCTCGCCGACCGGCTGCGGATCAGCCGGGTCACGCTGCGCGAGGTGCTCAAGGTGCTCACCGATCAGGGCCTGGTGGAGAGCCGGCGCGGGCGGTACGGCGGGACCTTCGTACGGCCCAGGCCGGACACCCCGGCCCGGGGCGCCGGGCGGGAGTTGCGGCGGCGCGTCGAGGCCGTGGACATCGAGGACATCCTGCGCTTCCGTGAGGTGCTGGAGGTCGGCGCCGCCGGGCTGTGCGCGGCGCACGGGCTGACCGGCGAGCAGCGGGACGCGCTGCGCGCCTCCCTCGCTGCGACGCATGACGCGCCGCTGCCGGAGTACCGCAGGCTCGACACACTGCTGCATCTCACGCTCGCCGGCCTGTCGGGATCGGCGACGCTGGCGGCGCAGTACGCGGCGGTCCGGGCGACCGTGAACGACCTGCTGGACTGCATCCCGCTGCTCGTAAGGAACTTGGAGCACTCGCAGGCGCAGCACACCGCGCTGGTCGAGGCGGTGCTCGACGGGGACGCCGACGGCGCGCGCGAGGTGATGCGCGAGCACTGCGGGGGTACGGCGGCGCTGTTGCGCGGCTTTCTCG
>NZ_JTHL01000001.1:1494331-1501055 GCF_000818195.1 Streptomyces sp. 150FB
GGCCCTGTCCGGCACTCCCCGCTCAGGCCCGCACTGCTGGGCACGCGGTCTTGCGCGGAGCCGTCATGGCCGCAATGGTGTGGCCCCACACCTTTGCAGGCACATCCGGCACCATCCAGAGGCAGGAGCTGCCCATGTCCGACAGCACCACCACCGAGGACGCCGACTACCTGGGGCGCCGCACCCTGCGCCGTGGCAGCGCCGGCTGGCTGCTGCTCACCGGCCTCGGCGTCGCCTACGTAGTCTCCGGGGACTTCTCCGGCTGGAACATCGGCCTGTCGCAAGGCGGTTTCGGCGGTCTCGCGATCGCCACGCTGCTGATGGGGGTGATGTATGCCTGCCTGGTCTTCTCGCTCGCCGAACTGTCGGCGATCCTGCCCACCGCGGGCGGCGGTTACGGCTTCGCCCGGCGCGCGCTCGGCACCTGGGGCGGCTTCCTGACCGGTACGGCGATCCTCATCGAGTACATCCTGGCGCCGGCCGCGATCTCGCTGTTCATCGGCGACTACGTCGAGTCCCTCCACCTCTTCGGCCTGACGGCGGGCTGGCCGGTCTATCTCGCCTGCTTCGTGATCTTCATAGGCATCCATCTCTGGGGCGTGGGCGAGGCGCTGCGCTTCAGCCTCGTGGTGACCGCCTTCGCCGTGGCGGCGCTGCTGATCTTCGCGGTCGCCGCCTTCACCGAGTTCGACGCGGGCGGTCTCACCGACATACCCGTCGACACGTCGGCGTTCGGTTCGAACTCCTGGCTGCCGTTCGGGCTGCTGGGCATCTGGTCGGCGTTCCCGTTCGGCATGTGGTTCTTCCTCGGTGTGGAAGGGGTACCGCTCGCCGCCGAGGAGGCCAAGGACCCGGTGCGCTCGATGCCGAGGGCGCTGTCCCTCTCCATGGGCGTGCTGGCGCTGCTGGCCCTGCTCACGTTCTTCGCCACGACCGGTGCGCAGGGCTCGGCCGCCGTACGGGAGGCGGGCAACCCGCTGGTCGTCGCGCTCCAGGGGGACGGCGGCCCGACACCGCTCAGCCGCTTCGTGAACTACGCGGGCCTCGCCGGGCTCGTCGCCTCGTTCTTCTCGCTCATCTACGCGGGGTCCCGGCAGCTCTTCGCGCTCTCCCGCGCGGGCTATCTGCCGCGTTTCCTGTCCCTCACCAGCCGCCGGAAAGTCCCCTATCCGGGGCTGCTGATCCCGGGGGCCATCGGCTTCACGCTCGCCGCCGTGAGCGGTGACGGCGGCCGGATGCTGAACGTCGCGGTGTTCGGCGCCACCATCTCGTACGCCCTGATGGCCCTCTCCCACCTCGTGCTGCGCCGCCGCGAGCCGAGTCTCGCCCGCCCGTACCGCACACCAGGCGGCATGATCACTTCGGGGGTGGCGTTCGTCCTGGCGCTGTTCGCGCTGGTCGCGACCTTCCTGGTGGACAAGGAGGCGGCCTTCATCGCGCTCGGCGTCTACGCGGTCGCCGTCGCCTACTTCGCCTTCTACAGCAGGCACCGGCTGGTGGCGGCGGCCCCCGAGGAGGAGTTCGCGGCCCTGGCGGCGGCCGAGGCCGAGCTGGCAGCAGACTGATATCGGACGCGCGGGCACGAAGACACGCACGCGCAGACACGTATACGCACATCACGGAACGTCGGAGGATCGCACTGTGAAGCCGCTCATCGGCATCAGCACCTATCTGGAGGAGTCAGCGGCCTGGGGCACCTGGGATCTGCCGGCGGCGCTGCTGCCCGTCGGCTACCCCCGGCTCGTCCAGCGCTCGGGCGGCCTCGCCGCGATGCTCCCGCCGGACGACCCGGCCGCCGCCGCCGGGGTGGTGGCGCGCCTCGACGGGCTGGTGATCGCGGGCGGGCCCGATGTGGAGCCCGTACGGTACGCAGCCGAGCCGCACCCCCGCACGGGCCCGCCCGCGCGCGAGCGGGACGCCTGGGAACTGGCCCTGATCGAAGCGGCGCTGGCCTCGGGGACCCCGCTGCTGGGGATCTGCCGGGGGCTCCAACTGCTCAATGTCGCGCTGGGCGGCACGCTCGTGCAGCACATCGAGGGCCATGTCTCGGCGACCGTGGGCACCTTCGGCGAGCATCCGGTCAAGCCGGTGCCCGGCACCCGCTACGGCGCCCTGGTGCCCGAGGAGTTCACCGTACCGACGCAGCACCACCAGTCGGTCGACCGCCTCGGCGCGGGGCTGACCGTCTCCGCGTACGCGGCCGACGGCACGGTGGAGGCGGTCGAACTGCCCGACCCCCAGTGGGTGCTGGGTGTCCAGTGGCATCCGGAGATGGCCGACGACACCCGGGTCATGGCAGCGCTGGTCCGAGCCGCTTCCTGAGCCAGCGGAGCGCCGCCACGCCCTGGGCGTGCTGGAAGGCGCGCAGCGTCGGGATGCCCGGGACCGGCGGCCCGAGCGACCCTTCCAGGAAGTAGCCGGCGGCCGCCGCCAGTACGGCGGTCACCCCCGCCCGGTCCGCGCCGGCGGCCGACGGGTGTCCCGTGAACAGCTCCTCCGGGTCGGGTCCCCCTTGCGCCGCCACGCTCGGCAGCATCATCACCAGGTCGAACCAGGGCGCGGCGCTGCGGGCGTGCGGCCAGTCCACGAACACCACCCGGTCCCGGGTGAGGAGCATGTTGTCGGCGCGCAGGTCGCAGTGCGCGAGCGTGTCGCCGGAGGCGGGCTCCGGCCATCCCGAAGCGATCTCGGCGAGCGCCGTGAGATGGCGCAGCGCCCAGAGGTCGAGGCGGCCTGCGGCCGGGCCGTCCGCCGCGCCCGCGTCGACGAGCCGCTGCCAGCCGCCGAACATCGTGGCCATGGCGGCGGCGACGGGCCGCGCCCCGGGCGGGCACGGCGTGAGCCGCTCCGACAGGGACGCGACCGCTTCGAGGACCCGGTGCAGTTCGTCGGCGCGCCAGGGCACCTGGGGCTGCCGCCCTTCGATGTCCTCGAAGGCCAGCACGACCCAGGTGCCGTCGTCGTACGTGCCGAGCAGCCGGGGCGCGGGGGTCCCCGGCGGCAGGGCGGCCGTGTTGGCGGCCTCCCTGCGGTGCATCCCGGGGCTGTCGGCGTTGGTGTCGGCGCTCACCGCCTTGACGAAGGCGCGCCGCCCGCCGGCCAGGGTCAGCCGGGAGGCGACCCCCGGCGAGAAACCGCCGTGCTGCGTCACCGCTCCGGTGACCGGTGCGCCGAGCATGTCCTCGACCGCGTGTCTGACGGTCGCGGGGAGACCGGCCCAGGGCAGTCGTACGCCGGTGGCCGGCGGTGCGGTGATGTCCATCACCGCATCCTGGCGGTCCCGGGCGCACCGGCCAACCGGTTATCGGGACCTGCCGGCCCCTGGCTCCCGACTGGACTGGATCGAGGCCGAGTTGGCGGCCGGCCCGAAGCCGAACTTCGTGCCCGCCTCACCGATCCGTTCGTGGACCGGACACCCGGCCGAGGCCGCCTGACGAGCCGTTCTAGATCACTTCCCGGAGCACGTCGTCCGCCGGGGTGGCGCTCACGCCGAGTACCTTCTCGGTCTCCGAGTCGTCGATGACGAACGGCTGGCCGGGCTGGGTGAGGACTTCGTGCAACTCCGCCCAGAACGGCTCGGTGAACGCGAGCAGGGTCAGATCGCGTTCGGTCAGCTCTTCCATCCGCGGTTCCGGTGCCCCCGCGAGTTCGGCGAGTCGCACGGCCAGTTCCCGGACCGACAGGGTCGAGGTGGGGACGTGCCAGGCCCTTCCGTACGCCTGCTCGTCGCGGCTCGCCGCGACCAGCGTGCGTGCGGTGTCACCGATCGCCGAGTAGCTGTGCGGCACGTCGAGTTCCTGCGGCACCAGGACCAGCCGCCCTTCCAGGACCTGCCGCAGGACCATGAGGCTGAACACCGAGAAGGCGCCGGCGCCGTAGAACTGGGCGGCCCGCACCTCGGTGACCTTCACCCCTGAGGCGGCGGCTTCCTCCCACACCCGCGCTCTGGCCCGCCCCTTGGGGCCGGTCGCGGCCAGCGGGAGGTCGGGGGTGATCGGCCCGTTCACGGGCCCGTAGGCGTAGAGGTTGCCGAGCATGACGTACGCGGCCCCGGTCCGCTTCACCGCGTTCAGGAGCGACTCCGACAGGATCGGAAACCGCTCCGGCCAGAGGTGGTAGGGCGGCGCGGCGGTGGTGAACAGCGTGTCGGCCCCCTCCGTCAGTCCGGTGAGCCGGTCGGTGTCGGTCGCGTCCGCGGCGACCCTGTCGATGAGCGGATGGTCGGGCCCGCCGCCGGTCCGGCTGATCATCCGTACCCGTTCGCCGTCCTCGGCCAGCAGCAGAGCGGTCTTCGAAGCGGCGGCGCCGCGACCCACGATCACATGAGATTTCATGCTGACAACGGTGCCGCGCCACCACCTCGTACGATACTGGCCAGAATGCCAACCCTCCGGAGGTTCTGGCCATGCACCGCGTCGTCGCAGTTGTCGTGCCGCCCGTGCTCAGCTTCGACGTCTCGATCCCGCTCATGGTGTTCAACAGCGTTCCGGACTACGACGTGCGCGTCTGTACGGCGCGGCCCGGCCCGATGCCGACCGTCGGCGGCCCCGACATCGTGGTGCCGGACGGCCTGGAAGCGGTCGAGGGCGCCGACACGGTCATCGCTGTCGGCAGCGGCGGCGAGCGGGCTCCCGCGGAAGCCCTCGACGCCCTGCGGAAAGCGGCGGCGACCGGCGCGCGGATCGCCTCCCTGTGTACGGGTGCTTTCGTACTGGCCCAGGCCGGCCTGCTCGACGGGCGGCGCGCCACGACCCACTGGGGGCTGGCCGGCGACCTCGCCACCCGCTTCCCGTCCGTCGATGTGCAGCCCGACCTCCTCTTTGTCGAGGACGGCGGGATCTTCACCTCGGCGGGAGCCGCCGCCGCCATCGATCTGTGCCTGCATCTGGTCCGAATCGACTACGGCGCTGCGGTCGCCAACACGGCCGCGCGGCTCGCTGTGGTCCCTCCCGTACGGCCGGGCGGGCAGTCCCAGTTCATCGAGACGCCGCTGCCGCCGGAGCGCGGCACCTCGCTCGCCCCCACTCGGGCCTGGGCGCTCGAACACCTGGATCGCCCGCTCACCCTGGGCGACCTGGCCGGTCATGCCAGGACGAGCGTGCGCACCCTCAGCCGGCGCTTCCACGCGGAGACCGGACTGAGCCCGCTCCAATGGCTGCTGCACCGGCGCGTCGACCGGGCCAGGGAGCTGCTGGAGACCACCGAGCTGCCGATGGATCAGGTGGCCAGGAAGAGCGGTCTGGGCAGCGCGGACTCCCTCCGCAAGCACATGACCGGCCGGGTGGGGCTCACGCCCACGGCCTATCGCGCGAGCTTCAGCAGGTCGGTCACCCGGCCCGGGCCGGGTGACAAGACGCTAGCCGTCGATCCCTCGCCGGGTCAGCGAGAGCAGGTCGCGCGCCGGGCCCGCGGGCATGCCGCCGGCCGGCCAGACCGCGCGCAGGTCACGCCGTAGCCGTACACCGTCCACCGCCACGCTCACCAGGCGCCCGGCCGACAACTCCTCGCCGAGCGCGAGTTCGCTCAGGACGCAGGGTCCCATCCCGCTCACGGCCGCCGCCTTGAGCGCGGTGGTTGAGGCCAGTTCGAGCAGCGGCTCGGCGAGGCCGCCGTACGCGGCGAGCGCGGCGCCGAGGACCTCGCGGGTGCCTGAGCCCGGTTCGCGCAGGATCAGCGGGGTCCTGGCCAGTTCGCCCGGGGTGACCGGGGTATCACGGGCGGCCCACGGATGGCCGGGTGCGGCGACGACGAGCAGCCGGTCATGGCCGATGACGGTGGAGTCGAGCCCTTCCGGCATGGTGAGGCCCTCGACGAAGCCGAGGTCCGCCTCGCGGGAGAGCAGCCGCTCGGCGACGACGGCGGAGTTGCCCGCGTGCAGCGAGACCGCCGTGCCGGGGAGTCTGCCGTGGAGCGCGACCAGCCAGCCGGGCAGCAGGTATTCGGCGATCGTCATGCTGGCGGCGACGCGCAGCCGCGAGTCCCTGCGGTCGCGCAGCGCCTGCGCTCCGGCGTCGAACGCCTGGGCCGCCTCGATGACGGGCCTGGCCCAGCCGGTGACCAGGGTCCCGGCGTCGGTGAGCCGGGAGCCGCTCGGTGAGCGGTCCAGCAGGGCGACGCCGAGAACGCGTTCCATCGCGCGGATCCGGCTGCTTGCCGCCGGTTGGGTGATGCCGACCTCGGTGGCGGCTCTGCCCAGGCTTCCGAGACGCGCGACGGCGAGCAGCAGTTCGAGCGCGCCGAGGTCGGGCACGCGCCGGGAGAGAGGGGCAGGGGCTTCGGCCATAAGTCCAGCCTATGGCCTCATAGAAGCCCGGGGTCTGGTGAGGACTGTATACAGCCGGGAAGGTAGAGCCATGGCCACCGTGGCACGCCCCCGCTCCCCCGCCGATCCCCCTGGCTCTTCGGACCCTCCCGACTCCTCCGACCCTTCTGACCCGGCTGACACCACTGGACCCGGTGGCACTGTCGGCGCGCGACGGCTCCCCTCGCTGCGCCACCTCGGCCCCAACTGGTACGCCGCCGTGATGGGCACCTCGATCCTCGCGACAGCGGGCGCCGCCCTGCCCGCGTCCGTCCCCGGGCTCCGGACCGGCTGCGTGGCGGTGTGGGCGGTGTCCGTGGTGGCACTCGCCGTCCTGCTCCCCGCCCGCGCCTGCCACTGGGCGTACCACCGCGACCAGGCGCGGGCGCATCTCCTCGATCCGGCGGTCGCGCCCTTCTACGG
>NZ_JTHL01000001.1:1501925-1502681 GCF_000818195.1 Streptomyces sp. 150FB
GGGGGAGACTCCCCGGGGAGCCTTGCTTGTTCTGCCGCTCCGGCCCCCGACTGCGGACTGCTTGCCCTGCGGGGCACGCACGAAGGGATCACTGCATGCCACTTCGCTGCTTAGCGGCGACCTGCTGGCTGTGGTGGCGGGGAGGGTTGGTTGGGCAGACGTGGTGAGCGCCCATGGACGCAGGAGGGCGGTCGGCTGCTGACCGATCGGGCGAGGTGCACCCCGGAGCGTGTCTGACTCACCACTGAGCCACACGGCTGGGGTGGGTGTGACGGGGGTGTGGCATGTGGGTCTATGGCAGGCCGTGAGCGGCTGGCAGATGCTTCTTCTGAGTCCTGGGACGCATAACCGGCCTCTCCTCACCACAACCACCCCCAAGAATAGGGCATATCGCCCATTTGGGAGGTTGGTGGGGGTGGGATGGTCTCTGACAACCACTTCTGCGCCGCTCGACGCAGAAGACAGGCATGCCAGCCTCCGACTGCCCTTTTCCCACCCACATGCTTCACCCTCAGTCACACCCACACCAGGCCATCACGTCAGGGACTCTCCGAGGTGCACCTCGCCCGATCAGCCAGCAGCCCACCGCCCTCCTGCGTCCATCGGCGCTCACCACGTCGCCCCAACCGACCCTCCCCGCCACCACAGGTGGGAGTTCGCCGCTAAGCAGCGAAGTGGCATGCAGTGATCCCTTCGTGCGTGCCCCGCAGGGCAAGCAGTCCGCAGTCGGGGGCCGGAGCGGCGGAACAAGCAAGG
>NZ_JTHL01000001.1:1503585-1514905 GCF_000818195.1 Streptomyces sp. 150FB
GCAGCCATCAAACCCTCACTGAGCATCCGCTCCAGCTCCGTGCGGCAACCCCGCGCGACAACCCGCGCGGCAACTCCGCCCACCCCTGCCCCAGCGCCCCCACCCTCAGCGCCTCGGGTCCACCGTGGCATCGATGTGTTCCGCGACTGCGACGACCAGGATGCGGGTGCCGGGCTCGGTGGCGCGCCAGCGGTGCCGTACGCCGCCGGTCAGGTACAGCGTGTCACCGCGCTCCAGGCGGTAGGCCCGCCCCTCCGCCTCGACCTCGGCGGCGCCGTCGGCGATGAACATCACCTCGTCGTTGCGGTGCTGGTACTCACGCCCGGTGTCGACCTCGCCGGTGAACTCCTGGGCGTCGAGCTGGTGACCGGGGCGCACCACCCGGCGGGCTCCCGGGATCGCGGTGGGAGCGGCCCGTACGACATCGACGGTGCGCGCCGAGTCCGCCGCCGCGTGCAGCCGCGCCGGTGTGGTGTCCAGCGCGTCGGCGACGCGTTCCAGCGAGCGGACGCTGGGCCTCGCGCGTTCGTTCTCGATCTGGCTGAGGAAGGGCACCGACAGTCCGCTGCGCGCTGCGACGGCCGCCAGCGTCATCCCCAGCGACCTGCGCCGTCTGCGGACGGCTGCACCCACCCTGAGCGATTCCTTCTCGTCCATGTTGGGCTCCCTCCCGACCGGACCGTCATCCTCTCAGAGTCGACCCCGTCGAGCAGACAGGAATACCCGGAAGGGGTGAGCTTCGCCACAGGCGATGCTCACCCCACCCACGCTACCGCTCCGCTAGAGCGGAGCCATCTTGTCGGCGATGCCCGGATTCTGCCCCATCCAGACCTTGACAGCGTCCTCCTCGTGCCCCTTGCCGCTCTTCTGGATCTGGTTCTCCAGGCTCGCGAGCTGCTGCTCGCTCAGCTTGAAGTCCTTGAGCCACTTGGTGAGCTGCGGGTACTGCTTGGGGAAGGCCGCGCTGGAGACGGTCGTGATCTGGTCACCGGTGCCGAACGCCTTCTTCGGATCCTGCAACTTGGTGAGCTTGTACTCGTTGTAGGCCCAGTGCGGGCTCCACAGCATGACGGCGACCGGCTCCTTCTTCGCGTACGAGCGCTTCAGCTCGGTGAGCATGCCGGGCGTCGAGCTGTCGAGAACCTTGTACTCCTTGTCGAGGCCGTACCCCGGCAGGACCTTCTTCTTGAGGATGTTCATGGTCTCGGTGCCGGGTTCGATGCCGATGACCCGGTTCTTGAACTCGCCGCCCTTGCCCTTGAGATCGTCGAGCGTCTTGACGCCCTTGACGTAGGACGGGACCGCGATCTCCAGGGAGGTCGGCCCGTACCAGGACCCGATCTTGTTCAGGGTCGTGTGGTACTTGTCCCAGTATCTCTTCTGGGTGTTGGGGAGCCAGCCGTCGAACTGGACGTCGAGCTGCCCGCGCGACATCGCCGCGTACATCGGGCCGACGTCGAACTGCTTGAGATTCATGGTGTATCCGCGCTCTTCGAGGACGGCCTTCCACAGATAGGTGGCGGCGATGTCCTCGTCCCAGGGGAACCAGGCGACGTTGATCGGCCGCTTGGCCTCGGCGGGCGGCGGCGTGTTCTTCGACGACTTGGGGACGGGCGCCCACGTGTCGACCACACCGGGGTTGTCCTTCAGCCAGGCGCGGACGGCTTCCTGCTCCTTGCCGGGGCCGGTGGTCTGGATCTTCGCCTCAAGGCTGCCGAGCTGCTTGTCGGTCATCTTGAAGTTCTTGAGCCAGGAAGCGACCGCCGGATTGTCCTTGGTGAACCCCTTGCGGGTCAGCAGGTGGATGCTGTCGCCCTTGCCCCAGGCGTTCTTGGGGTCCTGGAGCTTCGTCAGGTCGTAGGTGCTGTAGGCCCAGTGCGGCGACCACAGCACGACGGCGATCGGCTCCTTCTTCTCGTACGAGCGCTTCAGCTCGGAGAGCATGCTCGGCGTGGACCCGTCGAGGACCTTGTACTCCTTGTCGAGGCCGTACGCCTTGAGGACCTTGGTCTTCAGGAGTCCCATCTCGCCGGCGCTGGGCTCGATGCCGATGATCCGGCCCTTGAACATCGAGGCCTTGCCCTTGAGGTCGGCCATGGTCTTGACGCCCTTGACGTACGAGGGGACGGAGACCTCCAGCGACGTCTGGTCGTACCAGGCGCCCATGTCCTCCAGGTCGTTCTTGTACTTGGCCCAGTACGTGGCGTGGGTCGTCGGCAGCCAGGAGTCCGTCTGGATGTCGATCTGGCCGCCCGCCTGGCCCGCGTAGAGCGGTCCCGCGTCGTACTGCTTGGCGTCGACGTTGTAGCCGCGCTCCTCCAGCATCTCCTTCCACAGGAAGGTGGTGGCGATGCCTTCGTCCCAGGGGATGTACCCCATGCTGACGGTCTTGCCCTTGCCGACGTCGGACGGGTTTCCCGCGACGGCGTCGCCGCTGCTCCCGTTCGTGCCGAACATGCTCAGACCGCCGGCGACGAGCGCGAGGACGACCACTCCGGAGAGGGCGACGACGGGCTGCGGGCGGTGGTTCCAGATCTTCAGTCCGCCGGTCAGGTCCTTCGCCTTGGCCAGCGCGCGGCGCCCGATCGGGGAGACCTGGAGGCTGAGCGCGCCGGTGATCCGGTCGAGGTAGATGGCGAGGATCACGACGGCGAGGCCGGCCTCGGCGCCGAGGCCGATGTTGACGTTGCCGATGGCCTCGAAGACGTCGCCGCCGAGTCCGCCGCCGCCGACCATGCCGGCGATGACCACCATCGACAGCGCCAGCATGATCACCTGATTGATGCCGGCCATGATCGTCTGGAGGGCGAGCGGCAACTGCACCCGGAACAGGGTGTTGCGCGGGCTGGTGCCGAACGCGTCGGCGGCCTCGACCAGTTCCTCGTCGACCTGGCGGATGCCGAGTTCCGTCATCCGGACGCCGGGCGGCAGCGAGAAGACGATCGTGGCGATGATGCCCGGGGTGACTCCGACGCCGAAGAAGTAGACGCCGGGGATCAGATAGACCATGGCGGGCATGGTCTGCATGAAGTCGAGCACCGGCCGTACGACGGAGCTGACCGTCTTCGAGCGGGCGGTCCAGATGCCCAGCGGGATGGCGATGACGAGCGTGGTGATGGTCGCGACGAGTACCAGCGTCAGCGACTCCATCGCGTGATCCCACAGCTCCATGGAATCGATGAGCGCGAAGCCCACGAAGGTGAGGACACCCGCGCTCAGGCTGCGCAGCCACCACGCTATGACGGCGAATATCCCGGCGAGCAGCAGCGGTTCGGGACCCGACAGCACGAAGTTGATGCCGTCGTTCATATGCGTGAGCAGCCAGCTCACGGCGTCGAAGAGCCAGCCGAACGTGGCCTGGAGCCAGTTGACGGCGCTCTCGACCCAGTCTCCTACCGGGATCCTAGGCACTGGCCACCGCCTTGGTCAGCGAGCCGGGCGGGCCGGCCGGCGCTTCGCCGGGCGTGTCGGGCGTCATCGGCTCACCGAGGACGGCGAGCAGCCTGGAGCGGGGTACGACCCCGATCAGCTCACCCTCCTCGCCGGTGACGGCGACGGGCAGTTCGCTGGCCGAGCAGGGCGTGAACAGCTCGATGATCGGCGTGTTCGCCGGGACGGTGGCGGGCGCGGCCGCCATCACGTCCCGCTCCGTGCGCAGTTCCTTGCCGTCCTTGCCCAGCATGCCGAAGGCGGCGTCGGGTTCGGCCATGATCGCTCCGGCGGTGAGCACCCGGGAGCGGTCGACGTCCCTCGTGAAGGACGCGACGTAGTCGTTGGCCGGGGTGACGAGGATGTCCTCGGCGGTGCCCATCTGGACGATCTCGCCGTCGCGCATCACGGCGATCCGGTCCCCGAGGCGCATGGCCTCGTTGAGGTCGTGCGTGATGAACACGATGGTCTTCTTGAGCCGCTTCTGGAGCGCGAGCAACTGGTCCTGCATGTCACGCCTGATGAGCGGGTCGAGCGCGCTGAAGGACTCGTCCATCAGCAGGATGTCCGCGTCGGTGGCGAGCGCGCGGGCGAGGCCGACGCGCTGCTGCATACCGCCGGACAGCTCGTCGGGCCAGGACTTCTCCCAGCCGGATAGACCGGTCATCTCCAGTGCCTCGGCGGCGCGGCTGTTGCGCTGGCCGCGCGGCACGCCCTGTACCTCCAGGCCGTACCCGGCGTTCTCCAGGACGCTGCGGTGCGGGAAGAGCGCGAAGTGCTGGAAGACCATGCTGATCTTGCGCGACCGTACGTGGCGCAGTTTCTCCGGGCTCAGGGCCGTGAGGTCCTGGCCGTCGAAGAGCACTCGTCCCGAGGTCGGTTCGAGCAGTCCGTTGAGCATGCGCAGCAAGGTGGACTTACCGGATCCCGAGAGACCCATGACCACAAAGATCTGCCCCGGCTCGACCGTGAACGAGGCATCGATCACCGCTGCGGTTGTACCGTCGGCGCGAAGCTGCTCGCGGTCGGTGCCGCTCTCCAGCTTCGTCACAGCTTCGTCTGGTCGTCTGCCGAACACCTTGTACAGATGTTCTGCTTGCAGCCTGGACACATACACCTCACGTGTCGAAACGAAAAACGGCCCGCCACCCCCGCCGGCGGGCCGTGGAGCGGACGGGTTCGGTCCGCCGTGCCTGTGTCGACGGTGAAATCAAGACAGGTTCGCTCCGTCTCGGCGCCTGCCCCTACTTGTAATACCCAAACACATGAGTGATCCACGTCACACGACACGCGGGGCCGATGTCCGCGCTGTCCACACTGTCCGCGCTCGTTGTCGGTGGGACACGGCATCCTTGGGCGGGTGACGCGACGCCTGATGCTCCTCGACACCGCTTCCCTCTACTACCGCGCCTATTTCGGGGTCCCCGACTCCGTACGGGCCCCGGACGGCACCCCGGTCAACGCGGTGCGCGGCCTGCTGGACTTCATCGCACGGCTGGTCCAGGACCACCGGCCCGACGAGCTGGTGGCGTGCATGGACGCCGACTGGCGGCCGGCCTGGCGGGTCGAACTGATCCCTTCCTACAAAGCCCACCGGGTCGCCGAGGCGCACCCGGAGGGCCCGGACGAGGAGGACACGCCCGACACGCTGGCGCCCCAGGTGCCGGTGATCGAGGCGGTGCTCGACGCGCTCGGCATCGCCCGGGTCGGCGTCGCCGGGTATGAGGCGGACGACGTGATCGGGACACTGGCGGGCGGCGCGAGCGGCCCGGTGGACATCGTCACCGGCGACCGCGATCTGTATCAACTCGTGGACGACGCCCGGGGTGTGCGGGTGCTGTATCCGGTCAAGGGCGTCGGATCGCCCCTGATCGTGGACGAGGCGGCGCTGCGCGAGAAGTACGGCGTCGACGGGCCGGGCTATGTCGATCTGGCCCTGCTGCGCGGTGACCCGAGCGACGGGCTGCCCGGTGTGCCGGGCATCGGCGAGAAGACGGCGGCGAAGCTCCTGGACGCCTACGGGGACCTGGCGGGGATCATGGCGGCGGTGGAGGATCCGCGCGCCAAGCTCACCCCCTCGCAGCGGCGGCGGCTGGACGAGGCCAGGGACTATGTGGCGGTCGCGCCCACGGTGGTGCGGGTCGCCGGTGACGTACCCCTGCCGGACTTCGATCCGGCGCTTCCCGCCGAGCCGCGCGACCCGGCCGTGCTGGGCGGCCTCGCCGAGCGGTGGGGACTCGGCGGCTCGTTGCAGCGGCTCCTCACGACACTCAAGGCCGCCTGAGGTGTTAGCTTAGGTAAGCCTAAGCAAGGTAAAACGTCCAGGGATCCAGGGAGACGCTGTGGCAGCACAACCGGCCCGCAAGGCACCGAAGGTCCATGAGGCGCGGGTGGAGCGCACCGAGTGGATCACCCCGCACATGGTCCGTCTCGTCCTCGGCGGCGCCGGTCCTGCCGGTGAGGGACTCGCCGCCTTCGAGGCCGGTGAGTTCACCGACCACTACGTCAAGGTGCTGTTCGCCGCCGAGGGCGTGACGTACCCCGAGCCGTTCGACATGGACCGGATCCGCGCGGAGTTCCCGCGCGAGCAGTGGCCCGCCACGCGTACGTACACGGTGCGCGAATGGGACGCGGCGGCCCGGGAGATGACCATCGACTTCGTCGTCCACGGCGACGAGGGTCTGGCAGGGCCCTGGGCGGCGCGCGCCCGGCCCGGCGAGACCGTACGTCTCCTCGGTCCCGGCGGTCTGTACGCGCCCGACCCGGCTGCCGACTGGCATCTGCTCGTGGGCGACGAGAGCGCGCTGCCCGCGATCGCCGCCTCGGTGGAGCGGGCGCCGGCCGGTGCCACGGTGCGTGCCCTGGTCGAGATCTCGGGGCCGCGCGAGGAGCAGAAGGTCGCCGCCCCCGACGGCGGCGGCATCACCTGGGTGCACCGCGAGGACCGCCCGGTGGGCGAGGCGCTGGTGGCCGCCGTACAGGCACTGGAGTTCCCGCCGGGCGACGTCCACGCCTTCGTCCACGGCGAGGCCGGATTCGTGAAGGTGCTGCGCGGTCACCTCCGCAACGAGCGGGGCGTCCCGCGCGAGCGGCTCTCGATCTCGGGCTACTGGCGGCTCGGCCAGAGCGACGAGGCGTGGCGTTCCGTGAAGCGGGAGTGGAACGAGCAGGTGGAGCGCGAGCAGGAGAGCGCGGGCTGAGGCGTCGAGCCGCGCGCACGCGCCGCGCGCGGCTCGACGCACGTACGTACGACGACGGGCCCCCGCCGGGGGCCCGTCGCGCTGTGCCCCGGCCGCGGCGCCGGAACCCTCCTCGTACGGAAACCAATCCGGTGGACCGACAGCTTCGAATGGTTTCTGAAGTCTGTTCGGACGGCCCGTACGGCTCGGACGGTTGGCACGACAACGGACGCTGGTCCGTACCGTGGAGGAAAGCCGCGTGAAAGAAGCCGTGTACATCGGTGGCCCCGCTCCGGCGGGGCCCGACCTCCAGGAGTTGCTGAGCCTGGTGGCACGGGGGGATCAAGAGGCCTTCTCCCGCGTCTACGACCTGGTCTGCGGGCCCGTGATGGGGCTGGTGCGCTCCGTACTGCGCGATCCCGCGCAGTCCGAGGAGGTCACTCAGGAAGTCCTGCTGGAGGTCTGGCGCTCGGCGACCCGCTTCCAGCCCTCCCGGGGCAGCGGTATGACCTGGGTCCTCACCCTCGCCCACCGCCGCGCCGTCGACCGGGTGCGCTCCGCCCAGGCGTCCAGCGACCGCGAGCACCGGGCGGCGCTGCTGGACCGCACCCCCGCGTACGACGAGGTCACCGAGCAGGTGGAGGGGCGCCTCGAACGAGAGCAGGTGCGCCGCTGTCTGCGTACCCTCACCGAACTCCAGCGTCAGTCCGTGACGATGGCGTACTACCAGGGGCTCACCTATCGGGAGGTCGCCGAACTCCTCTCGGTCCCCCTGGGCACGATCAAGACACGGCTGCGCGACGGTCTCATCCGGCTGCGCGATTGCTTGGGGGTCGACGCATGAGTACAGCGGACCTGCACACCCTGACCGGTGCGTATGCCCTGCACGCACTGGAGTCAGGGGAACGCACCGAATTCGAACGGCATCTGGCGGCCTGCGAGGCCTGCGCCGCCGAGGTCGCCGAACTGTCGGCGACAGCGGCCCGGCTCGGCCGGGCCGTGAGCGTGACGCCGCCCGCGGCGATGAAGGAACAGCTCCTCGCGCGGATCGCCACCGAACGCCAGGACCCGCCGAGGGTCACGTCCCACGCCCGTACGGGAGGCGGCGCCGCCCGGGGACGCGCGCTGTCCCGTTTCGCGCTCGCCGCCTGTCTCGCGGTGGCCGCCGGGTTCGGCGGTGTCGCCGTATGGCAGCACCAGGAGGCCAGGAACGCACAGCAGCAGGCGGAGTCCTCGCAGGACCAGTCGCGGCAACTCGCCGCGGTGCTCGCCTCGTCGGACGCGAAGCTCAGCACGGGCAAGCTGACGGACGGCGCGAGCGGCACGGTCGTGGTCTCGCGCTCCCAGGACAAGGCCGCGTTCATCGCGTCCGGGCTGCCGGACACTCCCGGCGGGAAGGTCTACCAGCTCTGGTACGCGGACGGGGGAAAGATGCGCGCCGCCGGCCTGCTCGCCCCGCACGACGGCTCCGATGCGGTACTGATGAGCGGACCGGTCGGAGCGGCGTCCGGGATGGGGATCACGGTGGAACCCGCGGGCGGCTCCACGCAGCCCACCTCCGCCCCGCTGGCCCTGCTGGATCTGCCTGCCTGAGGACTGAGGCGTATGAGCGTCGCCGTGCTGCTGTTCACCTCCGACCTGCGGGTGCACGACCAGCCGGCACTGCGGGCCGCCCTGCGCGACGCCCGCGAAGTGGTCCCGCTGTTCGTCCTCGACGAGGGGGTACGGGCAGCGGGCTTCGACGCGCCCAACCGCCGTGCCTTCCTGGCCGACTGCCTCGCCTCGCTGGACGCCGGGCTGCGCGATCGGGGCGGCCGTCTCGTCGTCAGGAGCGGTGATGTCGTCGAGCGGGTACGCGAGGTGGTCGAGGAGACCGGCGCGCGGCGGGTCCATGTGGCCGCCGGCGTCAGCGGGTACGCGGCGCGCAGGGAGGAGCGGCTGCGCACGGAGTTGGAGGGCTCCGGACGCGGCCTCGACGTGCACGACGCGGTGATCACGGCGGTACCTCCCGGCCAGGTCACACCGGCCGGCAACGACCATTTCGCGGTCTTCACCCCGTACTTCCGGCGCTGGCGGGAGTCGGGGCAGCGCCAGGTGACGGCCGCGCCGAGGACGGTACGCGTCCCGGCGATCGACAGCGACCCGCTGCCCGTGCGCGACGACATCGCCGGCACCTCCCCCGGCCTCGCGCGGGGCGGCGAGGACGTCGGCCGCGAGCTGCTCTCCGGATGGATGGGCGACGGGATCGCTTCGTACGAGGACCGGCACGACGACCTGCCGGGCGACGCCACCTCCCGGCTCTCCCCGTACATCCACTTCGGCGCGCTCTCCCCGGTGGAACTGACGCACCGGGCGCGGCGCGTGGGCGGGGCGGGCGCCGACGCCTTTGTACGGCAGCTCGCCTGGCGGGACTTCCACCACCAGGTGCTCGCCGCCCGCCCGGAGGCCGCTTGGTCGGACTACCGGGCGCGCGGCGACCGCTGGCGTACGGACGAGGACGAGGCCGCCGCGTGGCGTGCGGGGCGTACGGGATACCCCGTCGTGGACGCCGCCATGCGCCAGCTCCTGCACGAGGGTTGGATGCACAACCGCGCCCGTCTGCTGGTCGCGAGTTTCCTCACCAAGACGCTGTACCTGGACTGGCGCGTCGGCGCGCGCCACTTCCTCGATCTGCTGGTGGACGCGGACCTCGCGAACAACCAGCTCAACTGGCAGTGGGCGGCGGGCACCGGTACGGACACCAGGCCGAACCGGGTGCTCAACCCGCTCACCCAGGCCAGGCGCTTCGACCCGCGCGGCGACTACGTACGCCGCTGGGTGCCCGAACTGGCGGAGGTGGCCGGCGCCGCCGTGCACCAGCCGTGGACGCTGAAGGGCCCCGACCGGGCCCGGCTCGACTACCCGGACCCGATCGTGGACCTCGCGGAGGGAAGGGACCGCTTCCTCCGGGCGCGCGGCTGAGGCGCGAGGAAGCGTGACGACGCGTCAGGTCCTGTCCTTCGGCGGCAGCGGGAAGAACCCGCTGGTGCGGGCGGTGTACGCGGCGAAGCCCGGCCGGTCGGCCATGTGCCGTTCCAGCAGCCGTTTCCCGCTGCCCCCGATCAGCAGGAAGCTCATCACCAGGGGGCTGACCAGCGTCGCCGCCGCTACCACCGGATCGTCACAGACGATGAGGAACAGACCCCACCAGACACAGAAGTCACCGAAGTAGTTGGGGTGTCGGGTCCAGCTCCACAGCCCCCGGTCCATCACTCGGCCCTTGTTCGCCGGGTCCGCCTTGAAGCGGGCGAGCTGCCGGTCACCGACCGCCTCGAAGAACAGCCCGGCCAGCCACACCGCCACGCCCGCGTAGGCGACGGGACCGACCGCGCCCGGGAGGTACATCGCCGCCTGCACGGGCAGCGAGATCAGCAGGACCAGTACGCCCTGGAGCAGATAGATCATGCGCAGGGCGTACAGATTCCTGTTGCCGGGCGCCTTGCCGAGCATCCGCTCGTACCGCGCGTCCTCACCGTGCCCGCGGCCGCGCGCAGCGATGTGGAACGCGAGCCGCAGCCCCCAGACGACGGTCAGTACGGTGATCAGCAGCCGCCGGGCCCCGTCGCCCTCCCCCGCCGACAGCGCGTACGAGACGAGCGCGACGGCCGCGAAGGCGGCGCCCCACGCGATGTCGACGACGCGGTGCAGCCCCTTGGCCACGGCGATCGCGAACGTCACGAGCATCACGGCGGCAGCGGCGCCCGCGGCGGCGCCGACGCCCTCGCCGAAGGAGCCCCACGGGTAACCGTTCACCTGGGGCCGCCGTCTTCGTACCAGTCGTGCGGTGTCGCCGGCATCCCGCTGCCGCCGTCGTCCAGCGGCCGTACCGCGAGGATCTGGTCGACACCCATGCGGCCCTCCTCGAACGCGAGGCGGCCGCCCACCAGATAGAGCCGCCAGACCCGCGCGGTCTCCTCGCCGACCAGCGCGCTGAACTCCGCCCAGCGCTCCTCCAGCGTCGCGTGCCAGGCGCCGACCGTACGGCCGTAGTGCTCGCGCAGCGACTCGACGGCCCGTACTTCGAGGCCCGCGCCCTCCAGGAGCGAGATGGTCTCGCCGAGCGGGCGCATATGCATGTCGGGGGCGATGTACGACTCGATGAACGCGCCGCCGCCGGGGGCGGTGGCGCCCCGGGACATCTGCTGGACGAGCACCCGCCCGGCGGGCCGCAGCATCGCGTGCAGGGTCTCGGTGAAGCCCGGGTATTCGGCGTCGCCGACGTGTTCGCCCATCTCGATCGTCGACACGGCGTCGTACGAACCGCGCTCGATGTCGCGGTAGTCGCAGAGCCGCACCTCGACGAACGCCTCAAGGCCGCGCTCGGCGACCTGCGCGCGGACGTACGCGGCCTGTTCGGCGGCCAGGGTGACGGCGGTGACCTGCGTCTTGTACTCCTGGGCCGCGTGCAGGGTGAGCGAACCCCAGCCGCAGCCGATGTCCAGCAGCCGGGACCCCGGGCGCAGCGCGAGCTTGCGGCAGATCAGATCCAGCTTGTCGCGCTGGGAGTCGACGGGGGTGTAGTCGGGGTCCTCGCTGGTCCAGTAGCCGCAGGAGTAGGCCATGGTCTCGTCGAGGAGCAGCGCGTAGAAGTCGTTGGAGAGGTCGTAGTGGTGGCTGATCGCGGCGCGGTCGCGTGTCTTGCTGTGGAGCGCGCCGTTCAGCCGCGCCTCGGA
>NZ_JTHL01000001.1:1515293-1581829 GCF_000818195.1 Streptomyces sp. 150FB
CGGCCCCAGGGCGCCGAGGCGCAGCGCGACGCCCACCGCGCGGGCGCGGTCGGCCAGGGTCAGGTGCGGCGGGTGCGCGCCCCGGGTGCGTACGGCGCCCCACACGGTGCTCAGGGCCTCGGCTAGATCGCCCTCGATGTCGAGTTCGCCGGTGATGTAGGCCTGGGCGAGGCCGAGTTCGTTCGGCTGGTGGATCAGCCGGCGCAGCGCGCGGCGCTTGCGGAGCACCACCGTCGGGGCGGCCCCCGGCCCGGCCGTACTGCCGTCCCAGGCGCGCAGCCGCAGCGGGAGCCGGGCACCGAAGAGCTGCTCGGCGAGCGGGAAGAGCCGCTGGGCGGCGCCGGGGCGGGTGCGTGTGCCCGTCATCGGGGGGAGTCCTCCTTGGTGAGCAGCATCTGCCGCACATCGAGATAGCCGGAGCGGAAGCCCGCTTCGGAGTAGGCGAAGTAGAAGGTCCACATCCGCCGGAAGACCTCGTCGAAGCCGAGCGCCCCGACCTCGCCGGCCTGTTCCTGGAACCGCTCGCGCCACAGCCGCAGCGTCTGCGCGTAGTGCGGTCCGAAGCCGTCGCTCGCCGCGACGCGCAGCGCGGTGTGCTCGGTGGTGATCTGCTCGACGGCCTCGGCCGACGGGATGAGTCCGCCGGGGAAGATGTACTTCTGTATCCAGGTGAAGGTGTCCTTGGTGGCGAGCATCCGCTCGTGCGCCATGGTGATCGCCTGGAGGGCGACCCGGCCGCCGGGCGCGAGGAGCCGGTCCAGGGTCCGGAAGTACTCCGGCCAGAACTCGGCGCCGACGGCCTCGATCATCTCGACGCTGACGACGGCGTCGAAGGTGCCCTGCACCCGCCGGTAGTCGAGGAGTTCGACGCGGACGCTGTCCTCGAATCCGGCCTCCTTGATCCGGCTCAGCGCCAGCTCCCGCTGTTCCCGCGACAGCGTCACGGTCGTCACGTCGGCGCCGCGCGCGGCGGCCCGGATCGCCAGCTCGCCCCAGCCGGTGCCGATCTCCAGCAGTTTCGTGCCGGATCCCACGCCCGCCTGGTCGAGCAGCCGGTCGATCTTGCGGCGCTGAGCGGCCGGCAGGAGCGTCCGGTCGGCGGGAAAGCCGCGGAAGAGCGCCGAGGAGTACGTCATGGTCTCGTCGAGGAAGAGCGCGAACATGTCGTTCGACAGGTCGTAGTGGTGGCTGATGTTGTCGCGTGAGCCCTCGGGTGTGTTGCGCTGGGCGGCCGGCTGCTTCGGCGCCCACACCGAGCGGAGCTTCTGGAGCGGGGCGGGGACGAGCGTCGCCGCGTTCTCGGCGAGTACGGTCAGCACGCCGACCAGGTCGGGGGTCTCCCACTCGCCCGCCATGTACGACTCGCCGAAGCCGATCAGGCCGGTGGCGCCGATCCTGCGGAAGAAGGCGCGCGGCTCGCGCACCTCCATCAGCGGTCCGCCGAGCCCGAGCGTGCCGGAAGCGGTACCGAGCCTGACGCGCAGGGGCAGCCTCCCGAGCGCGAGCCTGACGACCCGTTCGGCGATGGCTGTACGGGCCCAGGAAGCGGCGGGCGGGTGCGCCACGTCGGGCCAGCGGCGCGCGTCGACTGCGCTGTCGCGCGGCGCCGCCGAGGGCGCGGGAACAGCGGCTTTCGTCGGGGATTGTGACGGGGAAGACTGGGCGGAGACGCTCACTTCACACCCTCCTGGGGTCGGTGACGGGGACGGGGACGCACGGGCAGGCCGCGCAGGTACAGCCGGATTCCGTGCAGCCGGATGCCGGCGGAGACAACAGCGGTGGACCACGGGTGGCGCAGCGCGGTGCGCAGCAGCGACCGGGCGGTGGCGGGGCGCCGTTCGCCGCGTACGGTCGCGGTGAACGGCCTGCCTCCCTGACGGTCCAGGTGCACCGTCAGGCTGAGCCGCTCACCGGGCTCCGGCACCCGCATCGTGTAACCACCGTCGACGGGGAAGAACGGCGAGACGTAGAACTCCTTGTCCACGACGGCTTTCCCCGAGTCGTCGGGGCGCAGCAGGTAGCAGTGCCGCTCGCCGTACGTGTTGTGCACCTCGGCGACGACGCACACCGGAGCGCCGTCGGGACCGTGGCACCAGAACAGGCTCAGCGGGTTGAACACATGGCCGAACACCCGGGCGTGGGCCAGCATCGTGACCGGCCCGCCGGCCAGGTCCACGCCCCGGGAGGCGAGGAAGGCGTCGAGCCCCGCGCGGATCGTCGGGGAGCCGCCGCCGAAGTGGTCGCGGGCGTCGAAGCCGGCGAGAGGGCGCAGCAACAGGGGCAGCCGCGGCGGCCGGTCGGGGTCGGTCAGCCACATGTACGTGCGCAGGCGCAGCCGGTAGCGGGTGGGCGCGGTCCGGACATGGCTGACCAGGCAGGTGTAGATGGCCGGTCGGGTGCTCACGCTCACCACCGCACTCCGAGCGCCGCGGCGGCCTCGACACCGGAGCGGCAGCCGTCCTCGTGGAATCCCCAGCCGTGGTAGGCGCCGGCGAAGGCGGTGGTGGGGCCACTGAGTGCGGGCAGCCGCCGCTGGGCCTCGACGGACTCCGGTGTGTAGACGGGGTGTTCGTAGACCATGCGGTCGAGGACCCGCTCCTCGTCCACCCGGTCGGCGCCGTTCAGCGTGACGAGATAGGTCTCGGGCGCGTCGAGCCGCTGGAGGCGGTTCATGTCGTAGCTGACGCGTACGGCGTCGGAGCCCGCCTCGCAGGACGGCATCCACAGGTTCCAGGAGGCGCGGGCGCCCCGGTCGCGCGGCAGCACACCGGTGTCGGTGTGCAGCAGGGTCGGGTTGCGGGAGTAGCGGAAGGCGCCGAGGACCTGCCGCTCGTCGATCGTCGCGTCGGCGAGCAACCGCAGCGCCTGGGCGGGGTGTACGGCGATGACCACCGAGTCGTACCGCCGGACCTCGCCGTCCTCGGCGGTGATCTCGACGCGGTCGGCGAAGCGCCGTACGGCCCTGACCGGGGTGGAGAGGTGGACGGCTGCGAGCTGTTTGCCGACGCGCTCGACGTACTCGCGCGACCCGCCGCTCACCGTGCGCCACACGGGCGATCCCTTGACCGACAGCATGCCGTGGTGGTCCATGAAGCGGAACAGGTAGCGGGCGGGGTAGCGCGCCACCGTGGCGGCGTCGCACGACCAGACGGCCGAGACGAGCGGCGTCATGAAGTGCGCCACGAAGTACGGGGAGAAGCGGCCGGCGGCGAGGAACTCGCCCAGTGTCATGGCCGCTTCGCGGTGCCCGCGCGAGGCCAGCAGCGCGCGGGCCCGCCGGTGGAAGCGGGGGACCTCCGTGAGCATGCGCAGATAGCGGAGGCGGAGCGCCTGGCGCGGCCGGGGGAAGAGGCCGCGGAGGCCGCGCGCCCCGGCGTATTCGAGCCCGCAGCCCTCGCACCGTACGGACATGCTCATCTCCGACTCCTGGGTGGTGACGCCCAGTTCGCCGAAGAGCCGCAGCAGGAGCGGGTAGGTGCGTTCGTTGTGCACGATGAAGCCGGAGTCGACGTGGTGCACCCGGCCGTCGGACGACGCGATGTCGTGGGTGTGCGCGTGGCCGCCGAGGCGGCTGTCCGCCTCGTACAGCTCCACGTCGTGTGCGCGCCGCAGTACGTACGCCGCGGTCAGCCCCGCCACTCCGCTGCCGATCACGGCCGTTCGGCGTCGTTCGCCGCTCATACAACTCCCTCGGACATCCGGCTCCGGGCGCAGCCCCTCACAGAACCTTCGAGACGGGAGGGGCGGGGGATTGGTGGAGTGGGCGATCTTTCTTTCCCCGGAGCCGACTTCAATTCCTTCGAGTGAATGACCAATCCGCCTTGCATCCGGCACCGAATGGCCGGTGTGAGCGAAGATCGGAAAGTACCTGCGTCGGACGGCGGTCATCAGCCGTGGCCGGCCCGTCTGCTGCGTGCCGCACTGGCCGCGGCGGGCGGGCTGATCGCGGGGTTCTCGGCGCTGGGCGTCGCCGAGCTGGTCTCGGCGGCGATCCGCCCCGAGGCGAGCCCGGTCACGGCTGTGGGCGGCGCGGTCATCGACCGCACTCCCCCGGCCCTGAAGGACTTCGCCGTACGGCACTTCGGGACCAACGACAAGCTGGTACTGCAACTCGGCATCCTGGCCCTCCTGGCGGTCTTCGCCATGGCGGTCGGAGTGGTCGCGCTGCGCTACCGGAAGGCCGGTTCCTCGGTGGTTCTGGTCTTCGGTGTGGTCGGGGCACTGGCGGCGGCGGAGCGACCTGACGGAGGCCCCCTCGACGCCGTGCCCTCGGTGGTCGGCGCCGTGCTGGCCTGCGGGGTTCTCTACCTGCTGGCCGGCCGGCTGACCGCCGGCGCCGCGCCGTTCCGGTTCCAGGCGCTCCGGCTCCCGGCGCCCCGTACGTCCCTTGCGGCCGGCGGGCCCCGGGAGACGGACGGGCCCGGGGAGACGGACGGCGTGGCCGGAACGGGCGGCGTCGCCGGGTCCTTCGACCGGCGCGGCTTCGTCATCGCCGCGACGGCCGCGGTGGCGGCTTCGGCCGGAGCCGGCGTCCTCGGACGTCAGCTCAACGCATCAGGGGCAGCCGAAGCCGCCGCCTCACGTGCGGACATCGTCCTGCCACGGGCCATGTCACCCGCGCGTCCCGTCCCGGCCGGCGCCGAACTGCGCATACCTGGCCTGAGTTCCTTCCACACGTCCAACAAGGACTTCTACCGGGTGGACACCGCGCTGGTCGTCCCGCGTGTCGACGCGGGCAGTTGGCGGCTGCGCATCCACGGCAAGGGCGTCGCGAAGCCGCTGACCGTCAGCTATCACGACCTGCTCCGCCGGGAGTTGATCGAGCGTGACATCACCCTGACGTGCGTCTCGAACCAGGTCGGCGGTCCTTACGTGGGCAACGCCCGCTGGATCGGCGTACGGCTGGCGGACCTGCTGCGTGAGGCCGGCGTACGTCCGCCGGCCGAGGGCGGCCCCGCCGACCAGCTCGTGGCCCGCTCGGTGGACGGCATGACCATCGGCTCACCGGTCGACACGGTCATGGACGGCCGTGACGCGCTGCTCGTGGTGGGCATGAACGGCGAGCCACTGCCCTTCGAACACGGCTTCCCCGTCCGGATGCTGGTGCCGGGCCTGTACGGCTATGTCTCGGCCTGCAAGTGGCTGGAGGACCTCGAACTCACCACGTTCGCCGAGTACGACCCGTACTGGGTCAAGCGGACCTGGTCGAAGCAGGCTCCCATCAAGACCGAGTCCAGGATCGACACCCCCCGGCCCTTCGCGAGCCCCAAGGCGGGCACCGTGCCGGTCGCCGGGGTGGCCTGGGCGCAGCACCGCGGCATCACCCGCGTCGAGGTGCGTGTCGACGGCGGCAGGTGGAGCGAGGCGAAGCTCGCCGCCGAGGACACCCGCGACACCTGGCGGCAGTGGATGTGGCCGTGGGAGGCCACCTCGGGCAGTCACACGCTCGAAGTCCGCGCCACCGACAGGGACGGCTACACCCAGACGGACAAGCGCGTCGGAACCGTACCGAACGGCGCGACCGGCTGGCACTCGGTGGTGGTCGCAGTGACCTGACGCCCCCGTCCCCGCCCGGGCGTACGGGCCTGAGCACGCACCCACGTACCGCGGCGGTTTTCACGCCAACACCCCCCATACCCGCCCCACCCGGCACGGCCTACACCCGTGCCTCATCTCTCAAGGAGAACCTCATGACCGTCAACCGTCTGCACCGCGCCGCCGTCGCCGTCGTCTCCCTCGCCGTCCTCCCGCTGGCGCTCAGCGCCTGCTCCAGCGACAGCAAGGACAGCAAGGACTCGTCGTCGAAGGCGGCGCCCGCCGCCCCGAAGCCCGCGGCGAGCACCCCCGACGCCGCCATGGGTGACCAGCCGTTCGGTACGGCGTGTGCGTCGGTGCCGAAGTCCGGCGCCGGCAGCTTCGACGGCATGTCGAAGGACCCGGTCGCGACCGCCGCTTCCAACAACCCCGACCTGTCCACCCTGGTCACAGCGGTCAAGAAGGCCGGCCTGGTCGACACGCTCAACAGCGCCCAGAACATCACCGTGTTCGCCCCGACCAACGAGGCCTTCGCGAAGATCCCGAAGGCCGACCTGGACAAGGTGCTGGCCGACAAGGCGACGCTGACCAAGATCCTCACGTACCACGTCGTGGGCCAGAAGCTCACCACCGACCAGCTCGCGAAGGGCACCTACCCGACGCTGGAGAAGTCGACGCTGATGAC
This sequence comes from Streptomyces sp. 150FB, assembly GCF_000818195.1. Taxonomy (GTDB): domain Bacteria; phylum Actinomycetota; class Actinomycetes; order Streptomycetales; family Streptomycetaceae; genus Streptomyces. The sequence continues at coordinate 1,521,514 of NZ_JTHL01000001.1, forward strand.
GGCGGGATCCGGTGAGGCGTACAAGGTCAACGGCACGGCCAACGTCGTCTGCGGCAATGTCTCCACCTCGAACGCCACGGTCGACATCATCGACACGGTCCTCATGCCGAAGATGTGACACCGGGGCAGCACCCGATACGGGAACCGGCCGGCGCGGAGCATTCGCGGCGGCCGGTTTCCGGCTGTCGCAGTATCCGCGACTTCCGGCGAAAGGGGCGGTGTCGCGGCTAATGTCGAGGGCCCGGGCGCCGTGCAACTCCCCCACCCTCAGAGGTGCTTTTCGTGGACCGTGCCAACAGAGCCGCCGGATCCGTTGTCGGATCCGCCGTCGGAGACGCGCTGGGCGCGCCGTTCGAGTTCGCCCGCGCCGGTGTCTACTCCGAGAAGTTCCCGGACGGCGTCGGCGAGATGAACGGGGGCGGCGGCTGGGATCCCGGGGAGGCCACCGACGACACACAGATGGCGGTGCTCGTCGGCGAGTCACTGCTGGAGCACGGCGGGCTCGAACTGCCCGACATCTTCGAGAGGTTCAGGCGCTGGGCCGGTGGGGAGCCCAAGGACATCGGACTCCAGACGGAGGACGTCCTGACGAGCGGCGACACCTGGGACATCGCCGCAGCCCTTCACTTCCAGCGGACGGGGAGAGCCGCCGGCAACGGCTCCCTGATGCGCGCGGCCACCTCCGCCGTGTACTTCGCGGCCGCCGGACAGGACGCCACCATGTCGGCGGCCCGCCGGATCGCCGCGCTCACCCATGGCGACCGCGCCGCCTGGGAGGGCACGGCCGTCTTCCATGAACTGGTACGGGTGGCGCTGGAGGGCGGCGACGCCGTACGGGCCGTGCCCCGCGCCCTGGCCAGGGTCCATGAGGACCACCGGGCGCGCTGGGCGAGCGTACTCACCGCCGACTGGCACCCGGAGCGCGCCACGGAGTTCAACGGCGCGGTCTGGCCCTGCCTCGGCTCAGCCGTCTGGGCGCTGCGTACGACGGACTCGTACGAGAAGGCGGTGGCGGCCGCGGTCGACCTGGGCGGGGACACGGACACGGTGGCCGCCGTCACCGGCGGACTCGCCGGAGCGGTCTACGGCCTCGACGCGATCCCCCGGCGCTGGACCGAGCCGCTGCATGTGCCGCTGCCGGGGTACGGCGACCGGGTGCTGGACGCGGCCGAACTCGCCGCGCTGGCCCACGCGTTGGCCGGCTGAGACGGTACCCCCGGATACGGGTCCGCGCTCCGGAGGCGGCGGAGGACCGGACACCGATACCGGATCGGGAGAAATCGCATTTGGCATGGACCTGACCACGATCCTTGATTACGCTCCGGCACACACCACCTGAGAGCGCCCTCAGGCGCCTGCTCCTCCCCCACAGCGCAGGAACACAGAAAGGGCACCTCCTTGAGACACCCGACAGCGATACGCACGGGCCTGTCCCTTCTTCTCGTCCTCGGCGGGGCGACGGCCGGACTGGTCCCGGCGGCCGCCGCCACCCCCTCCCCCACCTCCGAGGCTCCGGCGTCCGCCGGTCTGCTGACGGCGATGCGCCACGACCTCGGTCTGACAGCGAGCCAGGCCACGGCACGGCTGGCCGCCGAGAAGAAGGCGACAAGCGTCGAGACCGAGGCGCGGCGCGCGGCGGGATCCTCGTACGCCGGCTCGTGGTTCAGCCCGGCCGACAACTCCCTGACCGTCGCGGTCAGCAGTGACCGCGAGGCCGCCGCCGTACGGGCGACAGGCGCGACCGTACGTCTGGTGAAGCACAGCGCGCGGCAGCTCGACGCGGTCAAGGAACGGATCGACAAGCTGTCCGCCCCTGCCGGAGTGAGTAGTTGGCAGGTCGAGCCGAAGACCAACCGTGTCGTGGTGAACGTCGTCGCTTCGCAGAAGAATGACAACGCTGTCCGCGCCTTTGTCGACAAGGCGCTCAAGGCCGGTCCCGTCACGGTCCAGGAGACCGCCGAGGCACCGCGTACGACCGCGGCGGGCACCGTCGGGGGCGACCCGTTCTTCACCGGCAACGTGCGCTGCTCCATCGGCTTCTCGGTGCACGGCGGCTTCGTCACGGCCGGACACTGCGGGCAGGCCGGCGCTTCGGTGAGCGGCTGGGACGGCTCGTACGTCGGCAACTTCCAGGGGTCGACCTTCCCCGGCAACGACTTCGCGTGGGTGAACGTCGGCAGCGGCTGGTGGACGACTCCGGTGGTCCTCGGCTGGGGCACCATCTCCGACCAGCTCGTCCGGGGCTCCAACGAGGCACCCGTCGGCGCCTCCATCTGCCGCTCCGGCTCCACCACGCACTGGCACTGCGGAACCGTCCAGGGCAAGAACATCACGGTCAACTACGCCCAGGGCGCGGTGTTCTCGATGACGCAGACCGACGTCTGCGTCGAGGGAGGCGACTCCGGCGGCTCCTACATCAGCGGCGACCAGGCCCAGGGCGTCACCTCCGGTGGGTCCGGCAACTGCACCACGGGGGGCCAGTCCTTCTACCAGCCGGTCAACCCGATCCTGAGCCACTACGGTCTGACGCTCGAAACCGCCTGACCGCGCGCACCACCACCGGCCGCCCGGAGTCCATGGCCGACTCCGGGCGGTCGGTGGCAGTTTCAGGTGTTGACCGTGGTGTCGGCCTCGTCAGGGGTGTTCAACTCGCTGGACTTGTTGGGCTCGTTGGGCTTGATTGACTTGTTCGACAGGATGTTCACGGCGCGTTCGGAATCGAAGTCGTTCTCCCACTTCCCGATCACCACGGTCGCCACGGCGTTGCCCAGCACATTGATGAACACCCGGCCCTCGTTGAGGATCCGGTCGACCCCGACGATGAGCGCGAGCGCGGCGATGGGGATGTGCCCGATCGCCGACAGGCTGCTGGCCAGCACGATGAACGCGCCGCCGGTGACGCCCGCCGTACCCTTGCTCGTCAGCATCATGACGCCCACCATGGCCAGTTGCTGCGGCCAGGACAGATCGATACCGACGGCCTGGGCGAGGAACATCGACGACATGGTCAGGTAGATGGCCGACCCGTCGAGGTTGAACGAGAATCCCGCCGGGATGGTGATGCCCACGATCGACCGGCCGGCGCCGAGCACTTCGAGCTTGCGCACCAACTGGGGCAGGACCGCCTCGCTGGAACACGTACTCAGCGCGATGAGCAGCTCCTCCTTGAGGTACCGCACGAGTCCCAGCAGGCTGAGCCGGCACGCCGCCATGACCCCGCCGAGCACGATCACGATGTAGAGCACGCAGACGGCGGTGAAGAGCAGGATCAGGAAGCCCAACTGCCGCAGGCTGGTGGCGCCGTAGGTGCTGACGACGACGGCCAGCGCGCCGAACGTGCCGAACGGCGCGAGCCGCATGACCCAGGAGACGATCCTGAACACCACATCGGAGAGCGCCGAGATCCCCCGGGTGAGGGGGGCTGCCCGCTCGCCCGCCACGTTCAGGGCGAAGCCCATGAGGAGGGAGACGAACAGCGCGGCGAGGATGTTGTCGGTGAAGAACACACTGAACAAGGTGTCGGGGATCAGACTCGACACGAAGTCGGTGAATCCGTTGTGCCGTGCCCCCTGCACGCCCGGGACACTGCTCGCGTCGAGCGTGGACACATCGACGTGCAGGCCGCTCCCCGGCCGGAAGATGTCGGCCGCGACCAGGCCTATGAGCATCGAGAGCAGGGACAGCACGACGAAGTAGGCCAGTGCCTTGACGCCGATCCGGCCTGCCCTGCGTACGTTGTCCATCGAGGCGATGCCGGTGGTGACGACGCAGAACACGACCGGCACCACGATCATCTTCACCAGGGAGATGAACCAGTCGCTCAGCGGGCCCAGTTCGAGGCCGACGCCCGGTGCCAGCAGGCCGACGGCGACACCCAGGACGGCACCGACGACCACCTGGAACCAGAGTTCCTTCAGAAGACGCCCGGCGCGTCCGGAACGTTCAGGACGCCGTCCGGGTGTGTCGATGGTTGTGGGGAGGGACATGGTGCGGGCTCCTTCACAGCGCTGTGAGGACGGGTGGGGTGCCGCACGGGCCACACGGGGTCCCGCCGGCCCGGGCGGAGGGCATGACTCAGGCGTGCAGCCGGCGGAGGACGTCGAAGAACCGCGCCTTGCCCTCGAAGCCGATGCCGGGTGTCTCGGTCAGCCCGACCCGCCCGTCCCGCACCACGGCGTCGTCGGCGAAGCCACCGGTCGGCTGGAACTCCCCGGGGTACGACTCGTTGCCGCCCAGCTTCAGGGCCGCCGCGATGTGCAGGGAGAACTGGTGCCCGCCGTGCGGAACGCAGCGACGCGACGACCAGCCGTGCCGGCTCAGCATCTCCTGGATACGGAGGTACTCCACGAGCCCGTAGCTCAGCGCCGGGTCGACCTGGATGGTGTCGCGGTCGGGGCGCATCCCCGCGTAGCGCACCAGGTTGCGCGCGTCCTGGAGGGAGAAGAGGTTCTCGCCGGTGGCCAGCGGACCCCTGTAGTGCTCGGCGAGGGTGGCGTGCAGGGCGTAGTCGAGCGGGTCGCCGGGCTCCTCGTACCAGAAGAGGCCGTACGGCTCGATCGCCTCGCCGTAGGCGAGCGCGGTCCGCAGGTCGAAGCGCCCGTTGACGTCGACGGCGAGGCGTGAGCCGTCCCCGCCGAGCACGTCGATCACCGCTTCGATCCTGCGCAGGTCCTCGCTGAGGTCCGCCCCGCCGATCTTCATCTTCACGACGTTGTAGCCGAGGTCGAGGAAGCCCCTCATCTCGTCCTGGAGGTGGGCCGTCGTCTTACCAGGCGCGTAGTAGCCGCCCGCCGCGTAGACGAACACGGAGGGGTCGGGGTCTCCGTCGCCGTAGCGGTCCGAGAGGAAGCGGTACAGCGGCTGGCCCGCGATCTTCGACGCCAGATCGAAGAGGGCCATGTCGAGCACCCCGACGGCGACGGAACGTTCGCCGTGGCCGCCGGGCTTCTCGTTCCGCATCATGACCGCCCACGCCCGCGCCGGGTCGAAGTTCTCGCCGCCCTCGGTGAGCAGGGCGTCGGCGGGCGCTTCGAGCAGGCGGGGTATGAGCCGCCGCCGCAGGATCTCCCCCGCGCTGTAGCGGCCGTTGGAATTGAATCCGTAGCCGATCAGGGGCTCGCCGTCGCGGACGACATCACTGACGACGGCGACGATCGAGCAGTCCATGGCGCTGAAGTCGATCCAGGCGTTGCGGATGGACGAGCTGATCGGGACGGTGCCCTCGTGAACGGACACGATCTTCATACTGACCCCTGGAACTAATAACTTATAAGATGTGTCGGCAGGCTACGATGTCGCTCGGCGTCGACACAAGGGGCGGGGAACGGGTGACCGGAAAGGCGGCTGAGGACATGGGCAGCCCGAACGTCTACCTGAGCAAGAGTGACGCGGCGTACGCGGAGGTCCGCCGGCAGATCCTCTCCGGTGTGCTGGCCCCGGGCTCACGCCTCGCGCAGTACGACCTCGCCGAGTCGCTGCACATGAGCATCACCCCGCTCCGCGAGGCGCTCCGCCGCCTCAGGGGCGAGGGGCTGATCGACCTGGACACGCACCGGGACGCGCGGGTCGCCGGCCTGGACGCGGCGGAGGCCAGGCAGCTCTTCGAGATCCGGCTCTCCCTCGACCCGCTCGCCGCGGAGCTGGCCGCCGACCGCCGTACCGACACCGACATCGCCGCCATGCGCGGCACGGTGGAATCGCTGCTTCCGGTGACCAAGAAGTGGGGTGAGGAGGGGCTCGTCGCCCACCGCGCCTTCCACCAGGCCCTCTACCGGGCCTCGCACAACGACGCGCTGATCCATCTGCTCGACGACCTGTGGGACAAGTCCGACCGCTACCGCAGGATGGGTCTCCACCTGCCGCCGGGCGACGAGCCGCGCATGCGCGACTTCGGCGAACACCGGGACGTGATGGAGCTGGTGATCGGGGGCGACTCCGCGGGCGCGGCGGCGCTCATGCGCTCCCACATCCAGCGCAGCCTGACCGCTTCCGCCATCGAGGCGCTGGAAGTACAGGACTGACAGCCCGTCGGCCGGCCCGGCGCGAGCCGGGGCCGACCGACGGGCGTCCCGCGGGACAGGGCCTAGCCGACCGAGCTGTACGCCACCACTCCGCGCAGCACCTCGTCGACCGCCTTGCGCGCGTTCTTCGCGACCGTGCTGTTCTCCCGGGGTGCCGCCGCCGCGATCTGGCCGAGCACATCGATGACCTGCTTGCACCAGCGCACGAAGTCGCCGGCCGGCATCTCCGCCTCGCGCAGCACCTCGTCGAGTCCCTTGCCCGAGGCCCACATGTACACGGGCCAGGCGAAGCCGAGATCGGGCTCGCGCTGCCCGACCCCTTCCGTCTGGCTGATCTTGAAGTCCTCCTCCAGGGTGTCGAGACGGCCCCAGATACGGACCATCTCGGCCAGCGCCACCTTCGACTTGCCCGAGGGGACCTTGGGCGCCACAGCGTCGTCGGACTGCCTGGCCTCGTACACCAGGGCCGAGGCGCATGCCGCCAGCTCGGCCGGGCCGAGCCCCTCCCAGACGCCGTCCCGCAGGCACTCGCTGGCGAGGAGGTCCAGTTCGCCGTAGAGCCGGGCGAGCCGCCTGCCGTGCTCGGTGACCTCGTTGCCCCGGAGGTAGTCCATCTCGGTGAGGAGCGCGACGATACGGTCGAAGGTGCGGGCGATGGTGTTCGTCCGGCCCTCGATGCGCCGCTCCAGTTGCTGGGTGTCGCGCTGGAGCCGGTGGTAGCGCTCGGCCCAGCGCGCGTGGTCCTCGCGCTCGTCGCAGCCGTGGCACGGATGCGCGCGCAGTTCCGTACGCAGCCGGGCGATCTCCCGGTCGTCGGCGGCCTCGGCACGCTGCTTGCGGTGCCGCTCGGGCACGATGTGCCCGGCCTTCGAGCGCAGCGCGGACGCGAGGTCGCGGCGCGACTGGGGCGAACGGGCGTTGAAGGTCTTCGGGATACGCATCCGCTCCAGCGCCTCCACGGGCACCGGGAAGTCCATCGAGGCGAGCCGCTTGACCTGCCGCTCCGACGTCAGGACGAGCGGGCGCGGCCCCTCCTGGTACTCAGCACCGCGGTGTCCGTTGGAACGGCCCGCCGGCACACCGGGGTCGAGCACCAGCGCGAGCCCGGCGAACTTGCCTGTCGGTACGTGGATCACGTCGCCCGGCTTGAGCTTCTCCAGCGACGAGGCTGCGGCGGCCCGCCGCTGCACCGCGCCCTGCTTCGCCAGGTCGTTCTCCCGGTCCTTGAGGTCGCGGCGCAGCCGCGCGTACTCCCCGAAGTCGCCGAGGTGGCAGGTCATGCCCTCGCGGTAGCCGTCGAGCCCTTCCTCGTTCCGCTGGACCTGGCGGGAGATGCCGACGACCGACTTGTCGGCCTGGAACTGGGCGAACGACGTCTCCAGCAGCTCGCGCGAGCGGTGCCTGCCGAACTGCTGGACCAGGTTGACCGCCATGTTGTACGAGGGGCGGAAGCTGGAGCGGAGCGGATACGTCCGGGTCCCGGCCAGCCCGGCGAGGGCGCCCGGGTCCATGCCGCGCTGCCAGAGGACCACGGCGTGTCCCTCGACATCGATACCGCGCCGCCCGGCCCGCCCGGTGAGCTGGGTGTACTCGCCGGGGGTGATGTCGGCGTGCTGTTCGCCGTTCCACTTGACCAGCTTCTCCAGGACCACGGACCTGGCCGGCATGTTGATGCCGAGCGCCAGGGTCTCCGTGGCGAAGACCGCCTTGACGAGGCCCCGTACGAACAGTTCCTCGACGACCTCCTTGAACGTGGGCAGCATGCCCGCGTGGTGCGCGGCGACCCCGCGCTCCAGGCCTTCGAGCCATTCGTAGTACCCGAGGACATGCAGGTCGTCCCGGGGGATGGAGGCGGTGCGCGCCTCGACGATCTCGCGCACCCGGCCGCGCGCCTCGTCGTTGTTGAGCCGCAGCCCGGCGAACATGCACTGCTGCACGGCCGCCTCACAGGCGGCCCTGCTGAAGATGAAGGTGATCGCCGGCAGCAGGTCCTCGGCCTCGAGACGCGCGATGACCTCGGGCCTCGACGGCGTCCAGACGCGGCTGCGGGACCTGCGCTCCCGCTCCCTGTCGGCCTCGCGGATCATCTTTCCGCGCCGCCGCTCGCGGGGGTTGTACGTGCGCTGGTTCTCCATCCGGGCCATCCGGACGAGATCGGGGTTCGTCTCGCGCTTCGCGACGCCACGGCCGCCGTGGTCGCTCTCCTCCTCGAAGAGGTCGTACATCCGGCGCCCGGCGAGCACGTGCTGCCACAGCGGCACGGGCCGGTGCTCGGAGACGATCACTTCGGTGTCGCCACGGACGGTGTCCAGCCAGTCGCCGAACTCCTCCGCGTTCGAGACCGTCGCGGAGAGTGAGACCAGCGTCACCGACTCGGGCAGGTGGATGATCACCTCTTCCCAGACCGCGCCCCTGAAGCGGTCGGAGAGGTAGTGCACCTCGTCCATCACCACATAGCCGAGCCCGAGCAGCGACCGGGAGCCCGCGTACAGCATGTTGCGGAGCACCTCGGTGGTCATGACGACCACCGGCGCGTCCGAATTGACGCTGTTGTCCCCGGTCAGCAGGCCGACCTTGTCGGCGCCGTAGCGCTTGACCAGGTCGGCGTACTTCTGGTTGGAGAGCGCCTTGATCGGCGTGGTGTAGAAACACTTGCGGCCCTTGGTCAGGGCCAGGTGCACGGCGAACTCGCCGACGATGGTCTTGCCGGAACCGGTGGGCGCCGCGACCAGCACGCCCTTTCCGGCTTCGAGCGCCTGGCAGGCCTCGATCTGGAACGGGTCCAGGCCGAAGTCGTACATCTCGCGGAAGGGTGCCAGCGCCGTGGCCTGCTCGACGGCGCGGGTCCTGGCAGCGGCGTACCGCTCGGCTGGTGAGAGGTCCTCTGTCATCTTGCTTCGAGCCTACCCGTCAGCTCTGACAGTCAGCGCGATCTTTTACCGGCCCCGGTAACGCGAGGCAGCGCCCCGCGTGCCGCACCGGCTCAGGTGACGTCGTCGTAGCCGTTCACCTTGGTCGACCGGGTGCCGTCGGCCTGCTCAGGCAGGAGCGGCGAGGCGGAGACCGGCTCGATGCTCTCGACCTCGTCGGGGCTCAGATCCAGCTCGGAGGCCTCGTCGTCGTCGGGTCCGGCCGCTGCCCGCAGGGCCTTGCGGCGGTCGTTGAAGAGCGAGACGACGACGGCGACGAAGTACAGCACCCAGATCGGGCCTGCCAGCGCCAGCATCGACAGCGGATCGGTACTGGGGGTGGCGACCGCGGCGAACACCGTGATCCCCATGATCATGATCCGCCACCAGCCGAGCATCCGCTTTCCGGTGATGACCCCGATGAAGTTGAGCATCACCAGCAGGAGTGGCAGTTCGAAGGAGAGGCCGAAGACGACCACCATGCGCGTGATCAGGTCCAGCAGCTCGTCCAGCGGTAGCTGGTTGTCCACATCGGCGGGCGAGAGCTGGAGGAGCACCTTCGCCATGGTCGGCAGCGCTTCGTAGGCGATGAAGCCGCCGAGCAGGAAGAGGGGGACGCCGGCTCCCACGAAGCTGAGCGAGTACCGCCGCTCGTGCTTGTGCAGTCCGGGCGCGACGAAGGCCCAGAGCTGGTAGAGCCAGATCGGGGACGACCCCACGACGCCGGCCATGAGCGAGACCTTCAGCGCCAGGGTGAACGGCGCGAGAAGGCCGTTCAGGACGATGCGCGCGCAGTTGACGTCCCTCTGCTGCGCCAGCTCCGAGAAGCTCGACTTGCAGCCGACGGCGTGCAGCACGGGGTTGGTGAAGAACTCGATGATCTGCGTGTAGAAGAAGGCGGCGATGATGGTGATCAAGATGATCGCCAGCAGCGCCTTCGCGACGCGGTTGCGCAGCTCACGCAAGTGCGCGACGAGGGGCATGCGCCCCTCGGGGTCGGTCTGCTGTTTGCGAGCAGGCTTAAGCAACCCACGTCCTCATCTCGTGCGGCGGACAGCCGGTGACAGCGGTGTCCGTTCCGGCCCTGGGGTCAGCGCTGTGCCGAGTCCGTGGGCTCGTTCACCGGGCGCGCGCTGGTCACGTCACCGGGCGAGGCCTGGATCGTACGCGGCGGTGCCTGGTCCTGAGCGGCGGTGCCGGTGTTCTGCTGAGGCGGGTCGGCCGGGGCGGAGGCCTGTGCGCCGCCCTCCGACTTCATGGCTTTGGCCTCGCTCTTGAGGATGCGGGCCGACTTGCCGAGCGAACGCGCCATGTCAGGAAGCTTCTTCGCGCCGAACAGCAGGACGATCACCACGAGGATCAGAATGATCTCGGGGGCTCCGAGTCGTCCGAACATAAGCGTTTACCTTCTCACCGAGGCGGCATGGGGCGGGCCTGTACCGACTGTGGCCGGACTCTGGACTGATGTCCGGCTCAGGCACGTGCAGCGATCGTAACGCGAGGGGGTAAACAGTGGGCAATCCCCTTGCGTCGTTCCGTCGACGGCCCGTGCCTCGCTACCTGGGCCGCGCACAGCAGCGTACCCCGCGGAAGCTCCTGGCAGGAGGGGGCGTGGGCCATCACAATGCCCCGCCGGTCGCCGCGAGTCGGGTGGCGGCGTGTTCGAGGTCCTCCGCGGCCCGGTTGATCCGGTCGGTGGTGGCGGCCACTTGGCGGGCCAGCCGCTGGGCTTCGAGGAAGACACGGATCGCGAGAACACCGAGTACGGCGATACCGGCGAACCCCAGGGCGACGGCGAGCATGGGCCAGAACATGGGAGGAGCCTAGTAGTTCCCGCGCGGCTCCCGGACCCGGCCCGGACCCGGCTCAGCCCGGTCCTGACCCGGCTCAGACCCGTGAGTGGAGGCGCAGCGTCCGTACCCCGCCGCCGGTGAGGAGTTCCACGATCCGCTCGCCGGCCGGCTTGCGTACCGCTGTGTCGCACTCCGGACAGGTGAAGGAGTAGAAGGTCGTCTTGTGAGTGGCGCCGATCGCCAGCCGCAGTGCCCCCGCCGAGAGTTCGAAGCGGGCACGGCACTGCGGGCAGGCAGCCTTGAAGAGAACAGGGCCCATGTGTTGTGGATCTCCTTATTCCTGGCCGTCGTACGCCATGAGGGCCTCACGCGCCGCCGAGCGCGCGCTGTCGGCGAGATCTGCCGGGGAGACGATCCGGCCGTCCCCGCCCAGCCGGAGCGCGAGCCGTCTCAGCGAGGCGGGCGCCGGGGTGCGCAGCGTGATCCGCAGCCCTCCGTCGGGCCGTTCGACGGCGCTGTCGTGCGGGTAGTACTCCGCCACCCACCGGCCACCGGGACCGACGTCGACGACCACCTCGGGGTCGTCGGCCGAGGGCTGCACGAGCCCCTCCGACAGGTCCCGGAGCTCCAGCTCCGGCGGTGCGGCGGGCGCGTCGAGCAGTCTGATCTCGGCGACCCGGTCGAGCCGGAAGGTGCGCCGCGCCTCGGAGAGCCGGCACCAGCCCTCCAGATAGGTGTGGCCCACGGCGAACAGCCGGATCGGATCGACCTCGCGCTCGGTGAGTTCGTCGCGGGCCGGCGAGTAGTAGCGCAGCCAGAGCCTGCGCCGCTCGGAGATCGCCCGGTCGACGTCGGCGAACACGCCGCCCTCGGACTCGAAGGTCACCGAGAGCCGCGAGCTGGCCCCCGCCGCCTCCCCCGCCGCCGCCTCCAGCTTCGCCGTGGCGCGCAGCAGCGCCTGCCGGTCGCTCTCGCGCAGCCCCGGCAGGGTCGCGACAGCGCGGGCGGCGACGAGCAGCGCCGTCGCCTCGTCGGCGGCCAGCCGCAGCGGTTCGGCGACGTCGTCGGCGTTGTGCCACCAGATCCGGTCGCCGTCGGTGTCGATGTCGAGCAGGTCGCCGCCCCGGAAGCTCGTCCCGCACATCGGCAGCACGTCGAGGTCGGAGATGAGTTCGTCCTCGGTGATGCCGAACGCCCGGGCGACATCGGTGACATGGGCGCCGGGGCGCTCCCGCAGATAGGTCACCAGCGAGAGCATCCGCCGGGTCTGGTCGATGGCGTTGGCTGCCATGTGTGCCCCCTCAGCCCTTGGCCACGGCGCGCAGCCGCTCCACGACGTCGGCCCGCAGGTCAGCGGGCTCCAGTACGACCACATCGGGGCCGAACTCCACCAGCCAGGCGTCGAGCCCGTGCCCGTACGGCACTTCCAGCTCGTCCCAGCCGTTGCCCAGCTCACGCGACGACAGCGCCTTGGCGCGCAGCGGGTAGCCGCACCCCGCGCGCAGTCGGATCAGGGCGGATCGGGTCGCCGTCTCCCCGGCCCAGCTCTCCACGGTCTCGCGTACGGTCACCACATCGGGCACCGGCGCCACGAACTGCCCGGCCCTGGAACGGACCCGGCCGCTGATCCGCGACAGCCTGAAGACCCGCTCGGCCCCCCGGTCACGGTCCCAGCCCGCCAGGTACCAGTGGCCGCGCCAGCACTCCAGCGTCCACGGCTCCACCTGGCGCTGTTCCGGGCGCGCCGAGTTGGCCTTGCGGTAGTCGAAGGCGACGGGGCGACGGTCGCGGCAGGCCAGCATCAGCGGTTCGAAGGCGGCCTCGTGGACGGGGATGCGGGGTTCGAGGGCGCTGTGGTGCGCCTCGTACGAGTCCTCGGCCTCCGGCATCCCGGCGGCGCGCAGCTTCTGCAGGGCCCCGCTCGCGGCGCCCGCGAGACGGGCCTGCTGCCACACCTTGGCCGCGAGGCCGAGCGCTGCTGCCTCCTCGCCGTCGAGGGTGATGGGAGGCAGTCTGTTGCTGTCCCTGCGGGCGACGTAGCCGGTCTCGCCGTCGAGGTTCTCGACCGTCTCGATGACCAGGCCGAGTTCGCGGAGATCGTCCTTGTCCCGCTCGAACATCCGGTTGAACGCGTCGTCGGAGCCCGCTTCGAGGTAGGCCTCGATCGAGCCGCGCAGCTCACGCTTGCTGAGCGGGCGCCCGGTACCGAGCAGGCACAGCGCCAGATTCATCAGCCGCTCAGCCTTGGCAATCGCCATCGACGCTCCGCACCCCTTTGATCGTGCCGCTCCGCGCCTGACCGTACCGCCCCGCGGGGCCCCGGCAAAGCCGAGGGCCCATGCCGGACAGCATGGGCCCTCAGGTGTCTCGATGTGATCAGACGGAGACCAGATCGCAGACGAAAATCAGCGTCTCGCCCGGGGCGATGGCGCCGCCGCCGGCGCCGCGGTCGCCGTACGCGAGGTGCGCGGGGATGGTGAGCCGGCGGCGGCCGCCGACCTTCATCCCCTGCACGCCCTGGTCCCAGCCCGCGATGACCTGTCCGGCGCCGAGCTGGAACGGGAGCGGGTTGCCGCGGTTCCACGAGGCGTCGAACTCCTCGCCCGTGGAGAACGCCACGCCCACGTAGTGGACCTTGACGTTGTCGCCGGCCTTGGCGACGGGCCCGTCGCCCTCCCAGATGTCGACGATCTCCAGATCGGCGGGCGCCGGGCCCTCAGGGAAGTCGATCTCGGGCTTCTCGATGCTCACTGAACTGCTCCTCAACATGATGTACGGACAACCGGGACAGTCTTACACCGTCACCGGACCGGTGCGTGCGGCCGCCCGCTCAGGCGATGCCGAGGATGTCGGCGACGAAGACCAGCGTGGAGTTGGCCGGGATGGGGCCCTGGGCCTTGTCCTGGTAGCCCATCGCGGACGGGATGACGAGCAGTACGCGGCTGCCGACCTTCTTGCCGACCAGGCCCTTGTCCCAGCCCTCGATGACCTTCTTCGTGCCGATCTCGGTGATGAACGGCGCGCCGGTCTTCCACGAGTCGTCGAACAGCGTGGCGCTGGGCTTGCCCTCGTTGGGCTTCCAGGTCGCGCCGCTGTACTGCATGTAGATGGTCTGTCCCGCCTTGACCGTGTCGCCCTTGCCCTGGATCAGCACCTGGTCGACCAGTCCGGCCGGCGGGTCGTTCTTCGGTACGGAGATGGTGGCGGCGGCGTCCTTGTCGGCCTTGATCTGCGGGAGGTTCTTCGGGATCGACGCCTGGCTGCCCTGCGCCCGCTTCGGCATGACCTCGAGGTCGAAGACGAAGACGAGCGTGTCCTTCTTGCCCACCCCGAGCTGCGGGTTGCCCTGGGTGCCGAAGGCCGCGGCGGGCGGGGCCACCACGAGGATCCGGCTGCCGTCCTTCTTGCCTTTGACGGCCTCGGAGAAGGCCGGGATGGTGGTGTTCTGGCCGGCGGTGATGAACTGGCGGTGACCGCCCTTGTCGTACGAGCTGCCGAGGTCCTTGCCGCTCTGCCAGATCTTCGCCGTGTAGTGCGCCTGCACGTAGTCGCCCGACTTGATCGTCGCGCCCTTGCCCTCACTGAGCGTGCTGACGACGAACTTGTCGGTCGGGGCGGTCTTGGGGAGCGTGATCGTGGCCCGCTTCCCCTCCGCTCCCGCGATCTGGGGCATGGGGCTGGCCGAGGCGACAGGGGTGGGAACCGGCGCCTGCGGCGGGGTCGAAGGAGCGGCCGAGGCGGACGCCGTGGGAGCTGAGGCCCCGTCGTCCTTCTTCTTGGAATCGCCACCGCCTCCGCAAGCGGTCAGCACCAGTGCCGGCAGGATGAGCAGGGCTGCAAGACGGCGTCGCACAGTTGTCCTCGTGGGGTAGGCGGGATGTCGGGTGGCCGCCACTCTACGACCCCCCGAGCGACACGCCCGGGTACGGCATGCGAGCGGGCCCCGTACAGAACTCGTACGAGGCCCGCGCACCCGTGGCGGAGCGGCGCGGCCGGAAACCGCCCGATCCGGTGAATCCCGCGCCCTCCGCCACCTACCGCCAGATACCGGCGGTCACATACCGGCGATCAGCTTCTCCACCCGGTCGTCGACCGACCGGAAGGGGTCCTTGCACAGTACGGTGCGCTGCGCCTGGTCGTTGAGCTTGAGATGCACCCAGTCGACGGTGAAGTCCCTGCGCTGTTCCTGGGCCCTGCGGATGAAGTCACCGCGCAGCCGTGCCCTGGTGGTCTGCGGGGGCACCGACTTGCCCTCGAAGATCTTCAGGTCGTTGCAGATCCGGGCGGCCTGGCCCTTCCTCTCCAGGAGGTAGTACAGCCCGCGCCGGCGGTGGATGTCGTGGTAGGCGAGGTCTATCTGCGCGACACGCGGATGCGACATGGTCATGTTGTGCTTCGCCCGGTACCGCTCGATGAGCTTGTACTTCATGACCCAGTCGATCTCCGTGTCGATACGGTCGAGGTCTTCCGCCTCGATCGCGTCGAGTGTGCGGCCCCAGAGCTCCAGGACCTGCTCCACGACGCCGGTGCGGATGCCCCGGCGGTCCACGAAGTCCACGGCCTTCTCGTAGTACTCCCGCTGGACCTCGATGGCGGACGCCTCACGTCCGCTCGCCAGGCGCACCTTGCGCTGGCCGGTGATGTCGTGGCTGACCTCACGGATCGCCCGGATCGGGTTCTCCAGCGTGAGGTCGCGCATCACCGTGCCCGCCTCGATCATGCGCAGCACGAGGTCGGTGGCACCGACCTTCAGCAGCATGGTCGTCTCGGACATGTTCGAGTCGCCGACGATGACGTGGAGGCGGCGGTAACGCTCCGCGTCGGCGTGCGGCTCGTCACGGGTGTTGATGATCGGACGGGAGCGGGTGGTCGCTGAGCTGACACCCTCCCAGATGTGCTCGGCACGCTGGCTGACGCAGTAGACCGCGCCGCGCGGCGTCTGCAGCACCTTTCCGGCTCCGCAGAGCAACTGCCGCGTGACGAGGAAGGGAATCAGGATGTCCGCCAGCCGGGAGAACTCTCCGTGGCGGGCCACAAGATAGTTCTCATGGCATCCGTAGGAGTTTCCGGCGGAGTCGGTGTTGTTCTTGAAGAGATAGACGTCGCCCGCGATTCCCTCCTCGTGCAGGCGGCGTTCGGCGTCGACGAGCAGGCCTTCGAGAATGCGCTCGCCGGCTTTGTCGTGGGTGACCAGCTCAGTCAGATTGTCGCATTCGGGAGTTGCGTATTCCGGATGCGAACCCACGTCGAGGTAGAGGCGGGCGCCGTTCCGCAGGAAGACATTGCTGCTGCGGCCCCATGAGACAACACGGCGGAAGAGGTAGCGCGCCACTTCGTCAGGTGACAGTCGGCGCTGTCCCCTGAACGTGCACGTGACGCCGTACTCGTTCTCCAGCCCGAAGATGCGGCGGTCCATGACTGAACATTACGCCTGATGGCCTGAGCTGAAACCGGGTTCGGCCGCCTCACTTGGATCATTTTCCTTTCCGGGCGTGGCATTCGAACGACTGCCGGGAACTGCGAGTACCCGCTGGGTGGCCAGCAGCACGAGCAGCGCGGCGATGCCGCCCCCGCCGGCGACCGCGAAGCTCGCTGCCGTACCGCCGAGTTCGACGGCCGGACCCGCCAGGGCCGTCCCCAGCGCGGCGCCGACCCCGAAGGTCGTCACGAGCCAGGAGAACGCCTCGGTGACCGTGCCGCGCGGGGCGTGCCGGTCGACGACGATGAACGCGCAGGCGATCGCCGGTGCGAGGAACAGTCCGGCGACGACGCTCAGCACGGTCATCGCGGCCACCCCCGGGGTGAGCGCCAGCGGCAGATAGCCGAGCGCGAGCAGCGCGACGATGGCCCTGAGCCTGCGTTCGGGGGCGCCGGTCCACCTGATGGCGCCGTACACGGCTCCGCCGATCAGCGCACCCAGACCGAGCGCGGCCATCAGCCACCCGTACACCGACTCCCGGCCGTGGTCGTCGGCGTACGCCACACCGGCGACCGTGATCGAGCCGAGCGCGACCCCGACGAAGAGGAAGGCGGCCAGCAGAGCGAGCAGGCCCGGCGCGCGCAGGGCGCCGAGCCAGTGGGCCTCGCGGGGCGCCGAACGCCAGACACGGGAGGGCTCGGAGAGGGCCACGGAGAGCGCGCCGAGCACGCCCATGGCGTTGATGACGATCAGTGCGGTGCCCGGGGACCAGAGGGCGACCAGCAGCGTCACCAGCAGCGGGCCCGCCGTGAACATGACTTCCTGCGCCACGGCGTCCATGGCGTAGGCCCGGTGCACCCGCTCCTCACGGCCGAGGACGCTGGGCCACAGCGCGCGCAGACCGCCTTCGAGGGGCGGGGTGAAGAGTCCGGAGACGATGACGGCCGCGTAGGCGAGCGGCTCCACGCCGGTGCCCACGGTCACCAGCACCACCACGCCGAGGGCGGAGAGGACGGCGGTCGGGATGTACACGCGCGGCTGGCCGTGCAGGTCGACGGCCCGGCCCAGCAGCGGCTGTCCGACGGCGTTGGAGATCCCGTACACGGCGGCGAGCGCGCCGGCGAAGCTGTAGCTGCCGCCGGCCGCCCGGACGAGCAGCACGATGGCGATCGGGGCGGTGGCGTTGGGCAGCCGGCCGAGGAGCGTGCCGGCGAGCAGCCGGGCGGCGCTCGGCGCCCTGAGGATGTCCGCGTACCCCGTGGTGCCTGTGGTGCCGGTCGTGTCCGTGGTGGCGGTGATGCCGGTGCTCGCGGTCTCCCCCGGCTCTCCGACGGCTCCGGTCTCGCCGGTCGGTCCTGCGGCCATGTCCCACTCCCCCTCCCGGGACCACCCGGGGGTTTTACGTATAACGTCGCCGTCATACGTACCATGAGCGCAGTCCGCCGGTCCACAGCGACGACGGCGAGCACGGCGACCACAGACCGGACGACGGGGAGCGAGGGCCATGACGGAGCAGGCGGCCAGGCCCACCAGCAGAGACGTGGCGCGCGCCGCCGGTGTGTCGCAGGCCACCGTCTCGCTCGTCCTCGGCGACAAGTGGCACGGCCGGGTCTCCGAGCGGACGGCCGGGCTCGTACGGGACACCGCGCGGCAGCTCGCCTACCGGCCCAACCTCGCCGCCCGTAACCTGCGGCTCGGCCGGACCAGGACCGCCCTGCTCGTCGTGCCCGCGCTCACCAACGAGTTCTTCGCCCGCGTGTACACCGGCGCCGCCGAGGTCGCCGCCCGGCACGACTTCGGGGTGGTCCTCTACCCCTCACCGGCCGGGGTGGGCCCGGCCAAGGACCCTTTCGCGTCGGCGCGCGCCGCCCTCGACGGCGTCATCGCCTCCTCGATGGCGACGGAGGCGCTGGCCGCGATCAGCGACGCGGATCTGCCGCTCGTCATGCTCGACAGCGATCCGGTGGGCCGCGGCGCCGCCGCGCGGGTGAATCTCGACATCGCCGACGGAATGCGGCAGGTGACGGACCATCTGCTCGGCCTCGGCCACCGCCGGATCGTGCACCTCGCCTCGTCCA
Source organism: Streptomyces sp. 150FB (assembly GCF_000818195.1). Lineage (GTDB taxonomy): Bacteria > Actinomycetota > Actinomycetes > Streptomycetales > Streptomycetaceae > Streptomyces. The sequence goes on from NZ_JTHL01000001.1 coordinate 1,539,733, forward strand.
TCGACTCGTGGACCTTCGACGTACGGGCCGAGACCCTGGCCGAAGCGGTACGGGAGGTGCCGGGCGCGTCCGTGACGACGGTCCGCTCCCCCCTGGAGGTGGGCGCCGCGCGCGCCGCCGCCGTACGGGCGATCACCGGCCCCGGGCCGCGCCCCACGGCGCTGGTCTGCGACGACGACGTCCTGGCCGCCGGCGCCTGCAAGGCGGTACGGCGGCTCGGTCTGCGGGTGCCCGAGGACCTCTCCGTCACCGGTTTCGACGACCTCGCGCTGGCGACGGCGGTCGAACCGGAGCTGACCACCGTACGGCTCCCCGCCGAACGGGTCGGCGAGCGCGGCATGTCGGCGCTGCTGGCGGTCCTGGACGGCCGCGAGCCGGAGGCCGGCGACCTCCCGGTCACCCTGATGGTGCGCGGCTCCACAGCGGCCCCACAGGTCCCCTGAGCCACTCTCTCCCCGAACCCCGAACCCCGAACCCCGGACGTCACCGCGCCCCCGGACGTCACTGCGCCCCGGTCCGCACGACGGCGGGCCGGGGCACAGCGGAGAGGACAGGCGACCACCCGTCTACTCGTCGGTGGCGGTGTCCTCCGACTCCTCGGTGTCCGAGGGGGCGTCCGTCGGGGTGGACGCCGCTCCGTCCGCCTCCAGCAGGCGGGAGAGCTGGCGGCCGACGATCCGCTTGAACTTCCGCTGCTGCGGACGCTCACGATCCAGGACCGCCACCTCCAGCCGCTCGGCGGGAATCTCCCGCTCGCTGCCGTTGGTGTCCCTGGACAGCGCCTGGACGGCCAGCTTCAGCGCCTCGGCGAGCGACATGGCCTCGCGGTGCTGCTGGTCCAGATAGGTGCTGATCTGCTCCGAGCTGCCACCGACGGCGACCGAGCCGTGCTCGTCCACGATGGAACCGTCGTGCGGCAGCCGGTAGATCTGGTCGCCCTCCGGGGTGGCACCCACCTCGGCGACGACCAGCTCGACCTCGTACGGCTTCTCGCCGGCGCTGGAGAAGATGGTGCCGAGCGTCTGCGCGTAGACGTTGGCCAGACCACGCGCCGTCACATCGGCGCGGTCGTAGGTGTATCCCCGCAGATCGGCGTAGCGCACACCGCCGATCCGCAGATTCTCGTACTCGTTGTACTTGCCGGCGGCGGCGAAGCCGATCCGGTCGTAGATCTCGCTGAACTTGTGCAGCGCGCGGGACGGGTTCTCGCCGACGAAGACGATGCCGTCGGCGTACTGCAGCACGACCAGGCTGCGACCACGGGCGATGCCCTTGCGGGCGTACTCCGCCCGGTCGGCCATCGCCTGCTGGGGTGAGACATAGAACGGCGTCGACACCGGCTATCCGTCCCTTTCTGTCAGTGGCATGTCGGGTTCAGAACAGGGGCGTCAGAGCAGCGCGGCGCGCGGGCCGTCGGGCTGCTGCAACCGGCGCTCGAGGATCGAGCGGGCGATCTCGGCTGACTCCTCGTCGCCGATACGGCGGAAGCCGTCGTCGGTGATGACGGTGACGATCGGGTAGATCCGGCGGGCCACGTCGGGGCCGCCCGTCGCCGAGTCGTCGTCCGCCGCGTCGTAGAGCGCCTGGATGACCAGCGTCGTGGCCTCCTGCTCCGTCAGCTCCTCGTGGTAGAGCTTCTTCATCGCCCCGCGGGCGAAGATCGAGCCGGACCCGGTGGACGCGTAGCCGCTCTCCTCGGAGCGCCCGCCCGTCACGTCGTACGAGAAGATGCGGCCCTTCTCGCGGTCCACGTCGTAGCCCGCGAAGAGCGGGACGACGGCCAGGCCCTGCATGGCCATGGCGAGGTTGGAGCGGATCATCGTGGAGAGCCGGTTGGCCTTGCCCTCCAGGGAGAGCTGGGCACCTTCGACCTTCTCGAAGTGCTCCAGTTCGAGCTGGAAGAGCTTGACCATCTCCACGGCGAGACCGGCGGTGCCGGCGATGCCCACGGCCGAGTACTCGTCGGCCGGGAAGACCTTCTCGATGTCGCGCTGCGCGATCATGTTGCCCATCGTCGCCCGGCGGTCACCGGCGAGGACGACCCCGCCGGGGAACGTGACGGCGACGATCGTCGTGCCGTGCGGTGCCTCGATGGCGCCCTGAAGCGGCGGCAGCGAACGCTTCCCGGGCAGCATGTCCGGTGAGTGGTCCGACAGGAAGTCCATGAACGAGGACGAGCCGGGCGTCAGGAAGGCAGCCGGCAGACGCCCGGTGCTACGAGTGTTGGCTTCCACGCGTTTCCCTCCAGGTAGGCGATGGCCCGACGCAGAGTGTCAGGATCATCTCCCAACTTGCCGATGGCCGAATTGCAGTTGAAGCACAGTACGCCACGGACCCTACCCGTCCCGTGGCACTGATCCACATGTACCTCGGGACGGGACTGACGGATCGTACGGACACCCGTCAGGGACGGAATCGTCTCGTCGCGCACAGCTTCGGTGATGCCGTATCCGCGCACGCTCTCCCGGGAGTATCCGGAAGAACATCCTCCTGGTACGCCTGAAGTCCGTCACAAAGGGACCTGTCGCGACCGGACGTCTGATGGCACGGCGTCCGCCCGCGACAGGAATGGCTCCCTCGGACATTCACATGCGCGACTACTGTCCGCCCTTTTGCACGAAGGAACGCACGAAGTCCTCGGCATTCTCTTCGAGCACGTCGTCGATTTCGTCGAGAACCGAGTCCACGTCGTCCGACAGCTTCTCCTGTCGCTCCTTGAGGTCCTCGGAGCCCTGCGCGTCCTGCGCCTGCTCCTCAACCTCCTCCGTGGAATGCGTGGCCTTCTGCTGTCCGCCGCCGGTGTCCTTGGTCGCCATATCCCTCACCCCGCTCGGTTCGCCCCGCTCGATGTGACCTTCAAGATCAGACCCTACAAGCCGGGTCCGACATCGGCCCGGCACTTTGGTACAACGTCCGGAGCCTGCCCCGATCATTCCCTGACCGGGGTCGTTTCAGCCTCCGGACAGCACCCGGACCAGGTCTTCCGCCGTACGGCACCGGTCCAGCAGCTCCTTCACGTGGTTGCGTGTACCACGCAGCGGTTCCAGAGTCGGCACCCGTTGCAGTGAGTCGCGTCCGGGCAGGTCGAAGATGACCGAGTCCCAGGACGCGGCGGCCACGTCGTCCGCGTACTGCTCGAGGCAGCGGCCGCGGAAGTAGGCCCTGGTGTCCTCAGGAGGCTTTGTCCTGGCCCGTTCGACGTCCCTGTCGTCCAGCAGACGCCGCATCTTGCCGCGCGCGACCAGACGGTTGTAGACGCCCTTGTCGGGGCGCACGTCGGAGTACTGGAGATCCACCAGGTGCAGCCTCGGGGCGTCCCAGTCCAGGCTGTCCCTGCGGCGGTAGCCCTCAAGAACTTCGCGCTTGGTGATCCAGTCGAGTTCCCCCGACAGGCTCATCGGGTCGTTCTCCAGCCGGTTGAGCGTGTCCTCCCAGCGGGCCAGGACGTCCCTGGTCTGCTCGTCGGCGTCGGCGCCGTACCGCTCCTCGACGTACTTCCTCGCCAGCTCGAAGTACTCCATCTGGAGCTGTACCGCGGTGAGTGTCCGGCCGCTGCGGAGCGTGACGAGCTGGTGCAGCGTCGGGTCGTGCGAGACCTGGTGCAGCGTCCGTACCGGCTGGTCGACGGCCAGATCCACATTGATGAAGCCGTCCTCGATCATCGCGAGGACCAGCGAGGTCGTGCCCAGCTTGAGGTAGGTGGAGATCTCTGACAGGTTCGCGTCGCCGATGATCACATGGAGCCTGCGGTACCGCTCGGCGTCCGAGTGCGGTTCGTCGCGGGTGTTGATGATGGGGCGCTTGAGCGTGGTCTCCAGGCCGACCTCGACCTCAAAGTAGTCCGCGCGCTGGCTGATCTGGAAGCCGTGCTCGTGGCCGTCCTGGCCGATGCCGACCCGGCCGGCGCCGGTCACGACCTGCCGGGACACGAAGAACGGCGTCAGGTGGCGCACGATGTCCGAGAAGGGGGTCTCCCGCTTCATCAGGTAGTTCTCGTGCGTGCCGTAGGACGCGCCCTTGTTGTCGGTGTTGTTCTTGTACAGATGGATCGGCTGGGCGCCCGGCAACTGGGCGGCCCGCTCGGCCGCCTCCGCCATGATCCGTTCACCGGCCTTGTCCCAGAGGACCGCGTCCCGGGGGTTGGTGATCTCGGGAGAGGCGTACTCCGGGTGCGCGTGGTCCACGTACAGCCGTGCGCCGTTCGTGAGGATCACGTTGGCCAGGCCGATGTCCTCGTCGGTGAGCTGCGTGGAATCGGCGGTCTCGCGGGCGAGGTCGAAGCCACGCGCGTCCCGCAGTGGGTTCTCCTCCTCGAAGTCCCAGCGGGCGCGGCGCGCCCTCTGCATCGCTGCCGCGTAGGCGTTGACGATCTGGGATGAGGTGAGCATGGCATTGGCGTTCGGGTGCCCCGGGACGGAGATTCCGTACTCCGTCTCGATGCCCATTACTCGCCGTACGGTCATGCGGCCCTCCTTGCCCGGCGGTGCTCCCCTTCGGGAGCGCCGCTCAAGTACCGCTGTCTCTCCGGTGCGTGTGCGGTGCCCGTCCCCGCACTGCGTGACTCGGCGGTACCGAAGAGCCTAGAACGCCGTAGCGCTGGTGGGGAGATCAATTTCGTCATTGCTTCGGAGTCGTGGAACGTGCGGGGGAAAAGAACCGGCTGCGGATGCCCTCGCGGACATCCGCAGCCGCCTCTTCGAACTACAGGTACTGACCCGTGTTCGCCACTGTGTCGATGGAGCGTCCGGTGTCCGCGCCCTGCTTTCCGGTCACCAGGGTACGGATGAACACGATCCGCTCGCCCTTCTTACCGGAGATACGGGCCCAGTCGTCGGGGTTGGTGGTGTTGGGCAGGTCCTCGTTCTCCTTGAACTCGTCCACACATGCCTGGAGGAGATGGGAGACCCGCAGACCCTTCTGATTCTGGTCGAGGAAGTCCTTGATGGCCATTTTCTTGGCCCGGTCGACGATGTTCTGAATCATCGCGCCGGAGTTGAAGTCCTTGAAATAGAGGACTTCCTTGTCCCCGTTGGCGTACGTGACCTCGAGGAAGCGGTTTTCCTCGGACTCGGTGTACATCCTCTCCACAACCGTCTGGATCATGCCCGCCACCGCGTCCTCACGGGAGTCGCGGTGTTCGGCCAGGTCGTCCGTGTGGAGCGGCAGCGAGGACCTGAGGTACTTGGCGAAGATGTCCTTCGCGGCCTCCGCGTCCGGGCGCTCGATCTTGATCTTCACATCGAGTCGTCCGGGGCGCAGGATCGCGGGGTCGATCATGTCCTCCCGGTTGGAGGCGCCGATGACGATCACGTTCTCCAGGCCCTCCACACCGTCGATCTCGGCGAGGAGCTGCGGGACGATGGTGTTCTCCACGTCCGAGCTGACACCGGATCCGCGGGTGCGGAAGAGGGATTCCATCTCGTCGAAGAAGACGATGACGGGCGTTCCCTCGCTCGCCTTCTCCCGGGCACGCTGGAAGACCAGGCGGATGTGCCGCTCGGTCTCACCGACGTACTTGTTGAGGAGCTCGGGTCCCTTGATGTTGAGGAAGTAGCTCTTCCCCGCGGGCCGGCCGCTGACCTCGGCGACCTTCTTGGCAAGGGAGTTGGCCACGGCCTTGGCGATGAGCGTCTTGCCGCAGCCGGGGGGGCCGTAGAGCAGGATGCCCTTCGGCGGACGCAGTTCGTGCTCCTTGAAGAGGTCCGGGTGGAGGTACGGAAGCTCGACCGCGTCGCGGATCATCTCGATCTGGCCGCCCAGACCGCCGATCTTGTCGTAGTCGACGTCCGGGACCTCTTCGAGGACGAGCTCCTCGACCTCGCTCTTGGGGACCACTTCGTAGACGTAACCGGAGCGGGAGTCGAGCAGCAGGGCATCACCGGAGCGGATGGTGATGTCCAGCAGCGGCTCCGCGAGCCGCACCACCCGTTCCTCGTCGGTGTGCCCGACCACCAGGGCACGCTCGCCGTCCTCAAGGATCTCCTTGAGGGTGACGATGTCCCCGGCACGCTCGTACTCCATGGCCTCGACCACGTTGAGCGCTTCGTTGAGCATGACTTCCTGGCCACGCCTGAGCTCTTCGAGCTCGACGCTGGGACTGACGTTCACCCGGAGCTTTCGGCCCCCGGTGAAGATGTCAGCCGTACCGTCCTCATTGGCCTGCAGAAAAACCCCGAAACCGGCCGGCGGCTGAGCGAGCCGGTCGACTTCTTCCTTGAGGGCCACGATCTGGTCGCGGGCCTCACGGAGCGTATTGGCGAGCCGCTCATTCTGAGCGGACACACCCGCCAGGTTCGTCTGCAACTCGACGATCCGCTCTTCGAGAATCCTCGTGTGACGCGGAGAGTCGGCGAGCTTGCGTCGCAGGACGGCGATTTCCTGCTCGAGATAGGCAACCTGGCCGGCTGGGTCTTCTGACCCCCGCCCGGGCCGGATGCCGCGGTTGATGTCGTCGTCGTGGGCTGCCACGGTCCTCACCTCCTCCAAGGGGAGCTGGACGCTTCCTGACCCTACCTGGGTGGGTGGGTGTTGAAACCCCTAGATCACAAAGACTGTCGGGGTGTGTCCGATCTTCACCCTTGCGCTCTCCCCTCACGCCAGGGGAATACCCACCGTTCAACATCGGAAAGCAGCCGGTTGTATCGTCGAAGTGTTCAACACCCGTCAGGGTTGGCGCGACTTACTCCATAGTGCATCACCCGACGCAGAAAACGGCAGGAGAAAATGACCGTGCAGCAGGAGGCCACCGCCGACGGCGCCACCGAGGCCCAGGAGCCGCTGGAGGTCTGGATCGACCAGGACCTGTGTACCGGGGACGGGATCTGCGTCCAGTACGCCCCCGAGGTCTTCGAGCTGGACATCGACGGGCTCGCCTATGTGAAGAGCCCGGAGGACGAGCTGCTCCAGTCCCCGGGTGCCACCACGCGGGTGCCGCTGCCGCTGCTGACGGACGTCAGGGACTCGGCGAAGGAGTGTCCGGGCGACTGCATCCACGTACGCCGGGTTTCGGACAGCGTCGAGGTGTACGGCCCCGACGCGGAGTGACATCGGCGCCCGGGCGTTACGGAGAGTAACGCCCGGCGGGCGAGGGTGGAAGCGAGGGCCTACGGTCGGCGGTGGGTCATACGCTGCGGCCGTCGGCCAGGTCGCTGCGGACGAACGCGCCGCCCTTCCACTGCCACGACACCCGCTGCTTCTCGTCCGGGCAGCACCTCGGCACGTCGGGCGTCGAGTAGCCGAGCAGGGTCGCGAGCACGACACCGCCCTTTATGCCGAATCCGTCGCCGACGCTCTCCTTGTCCTGCGGCGTGACCAGGGTGGCGACTATGCGGGCCGGCGGGGCGGCGGAGGCGCCGCTTCCGGTGCCGGTCGAACCCCGCGTACCGGTGGCGCCGCCGCCGCTCCCGGCGGCCCTGGTCAGTACGTACACGGCGCTCGGCGGGGTGCCGGAGCCACCGTCGCAGCGGACCACGGCGGCCGTCTCCGGATTGCCGTCCCCGTCGAGATCGCCGGACGCCTTCTCCGTCACGACGCTGCCGACCCCGCCGCACTCCAGCGGGAAGTCCACACCGGCGGTGCCGGGGGCGGGAAGCGGTGAGTGGTCACGGGTGGTGGCCGTGGCCACCCCCTGGCCGGACCGTGGTGCGCCGGCGCCCGGCTGAAGCAGACCCGCCAGCCCCACCACTCCCACCATCACGGTGGCGGTGGCGAGCCAGTGCATCGCGTGGGGGCGGGTGTGCGCGAGGTCCGGGACGTCGGAGAGCTGCACGCGGAGTGTCTCCTGTGAAGGCGGTGCCGGGGGGATATTCCGAGGTGGGAGGGAGACAGCATCGTGCCACACGTCACAGCGGGGTGGAACAGCCGGGGTGGAACAGCGGCGTTCGGAAGACCGCGGTGCGGCCGACACGAAGAAGCTGCCGTCCAGTTCCCCGTCCGGGGACGGGGAACTGGACGGCAGCGGCATGGCGTTGGCGGCCCGTACGCCGGGCCGGGCGGTGACCTGGGGGCTCTCGGCCGTCAGGTCGTCGGATCAACCGTCCGTCGGTCCGTCCGACACTTCCTCGGAGGCCACGGGCTGATCGGACACGGCGGACGCTGCGGACTCTCCGGAGCGGTCGGCCTTGCCCGACCGGCCGCGGGAGCCGCTGGTGCTCCCCGGACCGTCGTAGTCGTCGCCGTACGCGCCCTTGGAGGGACGGCGGCGGCGCAGCGGGGGCTCGACACCGTCGGCGAGACGGCGGGCCGTCACCAGGAAGCCTGTGTGGCCGATCATCCGGTGGTCGGGCCGGACGGCCAGACCCTCGACGTGCCAGTTGCGGATCATCGACTCCCACGCGGCCGGCTCGTTGAACGTACCGAACTCGCGGATCGTCTCCACGGTGCGGGCGAGCTGGGTGGTGGTCGCGACGTACGCGCAGAGGATGCCGCCGGGAACCAGGGCCTTGGAGACGGCCTCCATGCACTCCCAGGGGGCGAGCATGTCCAGGATCACGCGGTCGACATCCGTGTCCGACAGGTTGTCCTGGAGGTCACCCACGGTGAGCTGCCAGGCCGGGTGCGGTTCGCCGAAGTAGCGCTCCACGTTGTTCCTGGCGATGTCGGCGAAGTCCTCGCGGCGCTCGTAGGAGTGCAGCATGCCCTGGTCACCGATGACCCGCAGCAGGAAGGCGCTGAGCGAGCCGGAGCCCACACCGGCCTCGACGACACGTGCGCCGGGGAAGATGTCGGCGAAGGCCAGGATCTGGCCGGCGTCCTTCGGGTAGACCACGGCGGCGCCGCGGGGCATGGACAGGACGTAGTCGGGGAGCAGGGGGCGCAGCGCGAGATAGGCGACGTTCCCCGTGGTACGGACAACACTGCCCTCGGGAGCACCGATCAGCTCGTCGTGCGGGAAGGACCCTTTGTGGGTGTGGAAATTCTTCCCGGCTTCGAGCGTGAAGGTGTAGTGGCGTCCCTTGGGATCTGTGAGCTGGACCTGGTCCCCGACCTTGAAGGGCCCGCGTCGGCGGGCGGCACCGGTCGGTTCGGACATGCCCTCACACTAGCGTCTTTTTTCGATGGTCCTGTTTGAGCCGCCGGGGCGGCCGGACGCCCCTCCTGCCACGGGGCGACTCCGAGCGTCAGTTCGACTGCGGTCGGGCCATCGCCGCCACGAAGGCGCGCTCCACGTCCGTCGTGGACAGCACCCCGTAGATCTCCCCCGACTCCTCCACGACCAGGTACTCCGTGGCCGGGCTCGCCCTGAGGCGTTCCAGGAGCGCTTCCCCGGCCAGCTCGGCGGAGACCCTCATTCCCTCCGTCAGATCCTGGGCCAGGGTGCTCACCGCGACCCAGGGCCGGCGGTGCTGGGGGACGCCGGCGATCGCCGTCTCCCGGACCAGCGCCCTCGGTTCGCCCTGGCTGTCCACGACGACCAGGGCCCTGGCCCCGGCCTCGTTGGCCCGGCGCAGCGCCTCGGAGAGCGGGGTGTGGGCCTCGACCGGTACGGCACGGCGGGTGAGCGCGCGGGCCTCCAGCTCCGGGAGGTGTTCCCTGAGCCGGGCCATCCGCAGGCTGTTGCCGGCGCCGGTCCACATGATCGCGGCGAGGATGGCGGCGAGCAGGGCGTCGGTGACGGTCTCGACTCCGCCGATGTCCTCGCTGGTCCTGCCGAATCCGCCTGTCTGGGTGAGCAGCGGCAGGCCGACGAGGACGATGACGGCCAGTGCCCTGCCGACCCACGCGGCGGCGACGGTACCGCTCATGGGCTTTCCGGTGATCTTCCAGACGACGGCGCGCAGCATCCGGCCGCCGTCGAGCGGCAGTCCTGGGAGCAGGTTGAAGGCGGCGACGAGGAGGTTGGAGACCATCAGCCCCGCGAGCAGGACGCCGGGGATGGAGGAGCCGTCGACAGCGAGCAGGACGAGGTAGAAGACGCCGGCGAGCACCAGGGAGAGCAGCGGGCCGACAAAGGCGAGGACGAACTCCCGGCCCGGGGTCTCGGTCTCCTTCTCGATCTCGGAGACGCCGCCGAAGAACTGGAGCTGGATGCGGCGCACCGGCAGTTTGAAGCGCAGCGCGGCGACGGTGTGGGCCAGTTCGTGGACGAGTACGGAGGCGTAGAAGGCGACGGCGAAGAACAGGGCCACCAGGTAGCGGGCCCCGCCGAGTCCCGGGAGGACCCGGTCGAGCTGGCCGCCGAAGATCCAGGTGATGAGGGCGGCCACCAGGAACCAACTGGGAGCGACGTAGACGGGCACGCCGAAGGGCCGGCCCATGAGGATGCCGCCGCCGGGGTCGGCGGGACGCTCGGGCTTGCCGCCGGGCGTGGGGCCCTCCGTACCGGACCGACGCTGCTCGCTCCCGCCGCTCTCGTCGTCCTCTTTCACGTGTTCCCTTCGTTGGCGACAGCGTCACTCGCTCGGTCATCCGCCGCGAGAGGCTCTGTGGTCGATGGTATTCCGATCGCTGTCGGTGTCGGGTCGTAGGGTCTGCGTCATGAGTACCAGCCTGCCGCCCTCTTCGCTGTCACCCTCGCGTGCGAACGACTTCATGCAGTGTCCCCTGTTGTACCGGTTCAGGGTGATCGACAAGTTGCCGGAGAAGCCGAGCGAGGCCGCGACGCGCGGCACGCTGGTGCACGCCGTGCTGGAGCGGCTCTTCGACGATCCGGCGGTCGACCGTACGGCGCCGCGCGCCAGGGCGATGGTGCCAGGGCAGTGGGACCGGCTGCTGGAGTCCAGGCCGGAACTGGCCGGATTGTTCGACGGGGACGCGGAGGGCGAGCGGCTGACGCGCTGGCTGGGTGAGGCCGAGCGGCTGGTCGAGCGGTGGTTCTCGCTGGAGGATCCGACGCGTCTCGAGCCCGCCGAGCGGGAGCTGTTCGTGGAGACGGAACTCGATTCGGGGCTCCGGCTGCGCGGGGTGATCGACCGGGTGGACGTGGCGCCGACGGGTGAGGTGCGGATCGTCGACTACAAGACGGGGAAGGCGCCGCGTCCGGAGTACGCGGAGAGTGCGCTGTTCCAGATGAAGTTCTACGCCTTGGTGGTGTGGCGGTGGAAGCGCGTCGTACCCCGCCGGCTCCAGTTGGTGTATCTCGGCAGTGGCGAGGTCGTGACGTACGACCCGGTGGAAGCGGACCTGGAGCGGGTGGAGCGCAAGCTGCTCGCGCTGTGGGAGGCGATCAAGCTGGCCACCGAGACGGGTGAGTGGCTGCCTCGGCCCACGAAGCTGTGCGGCTGGTGCGACCACAAGGCTTTCTGTCCGGAATTCGGCGGCACCCTCCCGGTCTACCCGCTGACGGTCGCCCCGGCGGCCGCGCCGGCCGGGGCGGTGGCCGGGGCGGTGGAGGTCCAGGAAAGCGTCTAGGGCCCGCTCCTGAGCGGCGGGGGACCCCGGGGGCCCCGTCGGCTCCCGGCCACCTGGGACCGGGGGTGTCAGGGCAGAATGGGGCCGGTCTATTGAAGGAGTTCCCTGTGACTGTCCGCGTCCTACTGGTCGACGACCAGCCGCTGCTGCGCACCGGTTTCCGGATGATTCTGGAGGCCGAGCAGGACATCGCGGTCGTGGGCGAGGCCGGGGACGGCCTCCAGGCCATCGATCAGGTGCGGGCGCTCCAGCCCGATGTGGTGCTGATGGACATCCGGATGCCCCGGATGGACGGGGTCGAGGCGACCCGGCAGATCACCGGTCCCGGCCGGGACGGTCCGGCGAAGGTGCTGGTCCTGACGACGTTCGATCTGGACGAGTACGTGGTGGAGGCGCTGCGGGCGGGGGCCAGCGGCTTCCTGCTCAAGGACGCGCCGGCCAACGAACTGGTGCAGGCCATCCGGGTGGTGGCGGCGGGCGAGGCGATGCTGGCGCCGAGCATCACGCGCCGGCTGCTCGACAAGTACGCGGACCACCTGCCGTCCGGCGAGGACCCGGTGCCCGACGCCCTGCACACGCTGACCGAGCGTGAGGTGGAGGTGCTGAAGCTGGTGGCGCGCGGTCTCTCGAACGCGGAGATCGCGGCGGACCTCTTCGTCAGCGAGACCACCGTCAAGACGCATGTGGGGCACGTGCTGACGAAGCTGGGGCTGCGGGACCGGGTGCAGGCCGCGGTGTACGCGTACGAGAGCGGGCTGGTGCGCCCCGGCGCCCAGTAGGGCGCCGACAACACGGGTGCGCCGCTCCCGCTCCGGAGCGGTGCTTCCGTGCCCGGTACGCCCGGCTCAGCGCGCCCCGCTCAGCCGGTGTCCTTGCTGATCTCCCAGAACCGGAAGACGGTCGAGGCGTCCAGCGTCCACTCCAGCCCCGAGATGTTGTCGTAGGCGACCGCGTACTGCTTGCCCTGCCAGAGCGGCAGGATCGGCAGTTGCTGGGCCACCTCGTCCTGGAGTTCACCGAAGTCCTTCTCGGTGAGGCCCCGGTCGGTCTGGGCCGAGGTCTCCGGGATGATGCGGCCGGTGATGTCGTTGTTCGTGTAGTTGTTCTCCAGGACGTTGTCCTTGCCGAAGAACGGCTGGGTGAAGTTGTCCGGGTCGGGGTAGTCCGGCACCCAGCCCTTCACATAGACGCCGTACTTGCCGGCCGCGATGTCCTTCTCGTACTGGTCGAAGGCGACGGATTTCACCGAGGCGTCGAAGAGCCCGCTGGAGTTGAGCTGTTTCGCGATGGCCTTGAACTCGAGGTCCGTCGCCGGGCCGTAGCGGCTCGGCGTGGACCAGAGGGTCAGCTTCACCTTGCCGGTGATGCCCGCGGCGCGCAGCGCGCTCTCGGCCTTGGAGGGCTGCGGGCTGCCCCCGTACAGGTCGAAGAACGCGGTGTTGTGGCCGGTGATCCCGGCTGGCACGATCGAGTACAGCGGGGTGGCGGTGGACTGGTAGACCTGGCTGACCAGGGCGTCGCGGTCGACCAGATAGGCGATGGCCTTGCGTACGGCCAGCTTGCCGACGACCGGGTCCTTCATGTTGAACACCAGGTGCTGCACCTCGGCGCTGGTGCCCTCGACGACGTCGATGCCCTTCTTCTGGGCGCTGGCCGAGTCCTCCAGCTTCGCGTTGTCCTGCGCCGTGAGTCCCCGGTAGGCGATGTCGACGGTGCCCTTTTCGAGCGCGGCAGCCAGCGCCTTCTGGTCGCCACGGAAGAAGCTGAGTGTCACGCCGGAGTTCTTGACCACCGCGGTGCCCTGGTAGTCGGAGTTGACCGAGAAGACGGCCTTCTGCTTGGTGATCGAGTCCAGCTTGTACGGGCCTGAGCCGACCGCGCCGCTGTCCTTGCGCAGCGCCCCGCTGGGGTACGAGCGGTGGTCCACGATGGAGCCGGCACCGGAGGCTATCTTGCTGGGGAACGTGGCGTCGGGGACGTTGAGGTGGAAGACCACCGTGGACGCGGTCGGGGTGTCGATCGTACGGATGGTGGAGAGCAGCGGCGCGGGCCCGGCCGGGTCGTCGATCTTGATCGCCCGGTCGAAGGAGTACTTCACGTCCTGGGACGTGAGGCTGTCCCCGTTGCTGAAGGTCAGGCCCGCGCGCAGGGTGCACCGGTAGGTCGTACTGCCACCCTGCTCGAACGCGCACGACTTGGCCGCCTCCGGCTGGGGTGTCGAACTGCCCTTGGGAAAGCTCATCAAGGACTGGAACACGTTGTTGAACAGCAGCCAGGACCCAGGGTCGTAACCCGCGGCGGGATCGGTCGCCAGGACGTCGTCCGACATGCCGACGACGATGGACCCGCCGGTGTCGGCGGTTCCCCCCTGGGTCTCGGTGCCGCAGCCACTCAGCAGCGCCGCTGCGAGCCCCGCCGCCGAGGGGATGGTCAACCACCTGCTGGGTGCCTTCACTGAACTGCCTCGTGCTCTCTGCCGGCCACCGTGGCGAACCACGGCGGCCGGACGGTGGATCAAGATGTGCCGCGTCCCAGTTCCCACAGGTGCAGGGTCGCGCCGGAGTCGAGCGCCCACTCGGCGCCCGTGATGTCGTCCCGGGCCGCGATGTACTGCTTTCCCTGCCACAGCGGGAGCATCGGTACATCGTCCGCCACGATGTCCTGCAACGTCGCGAAAGTATCGGAAGCAGCGCTGCGATCCGCCTCACGGCGCGAAGCGGGAATCAGCTCCTTCTGCGCTTCCTCACTGACGTACGGGGTGTGGAGGATGTTGTCCTTGTCCAGGAACGGAGCTATGTAGTTGTCGGGGTCCGGGAAGTCCGGGAACCAGCCGAGGCCGAAGACCGGGTATTTGCCGGTGTTCTTCTTGGGCAGGAACGTCGCCCACTTCTCGCCGTTGAGGCTGATGTCGAAGAGCCCCGTGGCGTTGAGCTGGTCCCGGAGATTCGCGAACTCCTTGGCCGTGGCAGCACCGTAGTGGTCGGTGGTGTAGTTCAGGGTGAGTTTTACCGGCGTGTTGATGCCGGCGTTCTGCAACAGTTGCTTGGCCTTGGCGGCGCTGGGCTGGCCGTACTTGTTGAAGAACGAGTTGGTGTGACCGCTGATGCCGGCCGGGATGACCGAGTAGAGCGGGTCGGCCACCCCGTCGTAGACCTTGCTGATGAGGTCGCCCCGGTCGATGGAGGCCGCCATCGCCTGGCGTACGGCCTTCTCCTTCACCACGGGCGCGTTGGTGTTGAACGCCAGATAGCGGATTTCCTGGCCAGGCAGCTCGGTGAGGTTGATGCCGTCGATCGGCTTGACCTGCATGTCGCGGATCTGCTGCGGCGTGATCGAACGGTTCATCACATCGATGTCGCCCTTCTTGAGGGCCGCCATCATCTTCTCGGCGCTCGGGAAGTACTTCATCTCGACCTTGTCGTTGGCGACCTTGAGGGCGCCCTTGTAGGTCGGGTTCTTCGTGTATGTCGCCGTCATCATCTGGCCGTTGGTGACCTCGGCCTGGAAGGTGTACGGGCCGGAGCCGTCGATGGCGAAGCCGTTGCGCTCCTTCTTCGGCGCGTACAGCTTCGGGTCGATGATCCCGGCGATGGGGGTGGACAGCTTGTAAGGGAAGGTCGCGTCCGCCGTCTTGAGGTGGAAGACGAGTCCGGTGTCACCCTTGACGTCGATCGTGTCGATGTTCGACAGCAGACCGACGGCGCCGTTGGGGTCGCTGATGTTGAGCACGCGCTCGATGGAGTACTTGACGTCGGCCGCGGTGACCGGGTCGCCGGAGGCGAACTTCAGCCCGCTGCGCAGGGTGCAGCGGTAGCTCTCGCTGCTGGTGTCCGTGAAGCCACACTCGCTGGCCGCGTCGGGCTCGGGAGCGCCGCCGCCGCGCGGTATGTAGAGCAGTGACTGGATGGTCTGGCGGAGCAGGTTCCAGGTGTTGGTGTCGTACGTGTACGCCGGGTCGACAGGCGCGGGTGCTTTCGCTGTCGCGACGAACGGGTCGGTGGTGCCCACGACGATGACGTCACTGCTGTCCGACCCCGAGCCCGGGCCGCCACAGCCTGCGAGTACGGACGCGAGCACGGCGACCACGGCCGACAGCACCAAGGTCTTGCGGTTCATCCTGGACGTACTCCTCATCCGGCACTGGGGGTACAGATGTGCACATGGGAGACCCGCCGCGACCGCCCGGTCGGGGCAGTGCGACCGGGCCGGGATTCAGGCTGTCTGTCCTGCTGTTCATGGCGACTTGAGAGTCGCCGGGACACAACATTGAACGCGACGAAGTACCCGCGACGAGATTAGACGGCAGCGCGGGTAATACGGGAACTGGCCTGCTGCGAACCGTAATCACAAAGTGATACGCAATAGCGTCCCGCCGATATCGGGGTGCGGGCATGTTTCGTACAGGACTTCAGGAATCAGGACACAAGGGAACGGCTGGGCACGCTCTGGGCGCGCCTGGATCAGCACTCCTCGCCGCTGTCGATGACGCGGGGCGTGACAAAGCTCACGCTTGACGCCTTTTTCCGAGATCACGTTCGCAGACGGCGGATGTGACGGAAAATACACGCCCATATGCGAGGAGTTTCGACGAGTTTAGATTGTATTCAATCCTGGCCACGCTGGGTAGGTCTCTCAGTTGCTCCGTGTCAGCAGACCGCGCAGAAATACCAGGTCGACTTCTTCGAGAGACCGGACAACGGTCCGGCCGGGCGCGGCGGCGATGGGTGCGACGGACGGTACGGCCACCACCCGGCAGCCGGCCGCCTCGGCGGAAGCGACGCCGGTGGCCGTGTCCTCGACGACGACGCAGCGGGTGGGGTCCACGCCCAGGCCGCTCGCCGCGAGGAGGTACGGGTCCGGGTGCGGCTTCGTACGGGCCACCTCGTCGCCCGCGATGCTCAGCCCGAAGTTCTCGGGGCCCAGCGAGACCAGCACCTGGTCGATGATGCGCCGGTGCGAGGCGGAGACCAGGGCGGTCGGCACCTCGTGTGCGGCGAGTTCGGTCAGGAGTCTCGCCGCGCCCGGCATGAGCGGGACGCCGGACCCGATGCGCTCCTCGAACTTCTCGTTGAGCAGTACGGTCAGTTCCGCCACGTCGATGTCGGCGCCGGTGACCTCGATGAGGAATCCGGCGCTGCGGGTCATGGGGCCGCCGACGACGACGTCACGCCAGGCCTCGTCGAGGACGTGGCCGAGGTCCTTGAAGACCTCCACCTCCGCGTCCCACCAGAACCCCTCGGAGTCGACGAGTGTGCCGTCCATGTCGAGGAAGACCGCCTGAAGGGCGGAGCCTTCGGCCGTTCGGGGCAAGGACGCGGGGACCGTACTGGTCATCGGCACACCTCCGTGAGGGACGAGAAGGCCGGCCACCTGCCCGGGAGGGATTTCCCTCCAGGACGGGCGACCGGCCTGCGCTGGACCGATAAGTGTACGACTCGTCCGTGTGTCGCGCTCGCCGGACGGCCGACGGGTCACCCGGCGCCCCGGAACCCCGGCCGCCCGGTGACCCGGTCAGCGTGTCACCGGGTCAGCGGGCGTTGAAGTACTTCGCCTCGGGGTGGTGGATGATGATCGCGTCGGTGGACTGCTCCGGGTGGAGCTGGAACTCCTCGGAGAGCTGCACGCCGATCCGCTCGGGCTGGAGCAGCTCCGCGATCTTCGCGCGGTCCTCCAGGTTGGGGCAGGCCCCGTAGCCGAGTGAGAACCGGGCGCCCCGGTACTTCAGCGCGAACATGTCCTCGACCTGGTCCGGGTCCTCCCCCGCGTACCCCAGCTCGGAACGGACCCTGGCGTGCCAGTACTCGGCCAGTGCCTCGGCGAGCTGGACGGACAGCCCGTGGAGTTCGAGGTAGTCGCGGTAGGCGTTCTTCTCGAACAACTCGGCGGTCGTTCCGCCGATCTTGGAGCCGACGGTGACGACCTGGAGGCCGACGACATCGGTCTCGCCGGATTCCTCCGGGCGGAAGAAGTCGGCGAGGCACAGGCGGCGCCCGCGGCGCTGGCGGGGGAAGGTGAAGCGGGTGCGCTCGGAGCCGTCCTCGCCCAGCAGGATGAGGTCGTCGCCCTTGGACACGCAGGGGAAGTAGCCGTAGACCACGGCGGCCTCCAGCAGGTTCCCGGTGTGCAACTGGTCGAGCCAGCCGCGCAGATGGGGGCGGCCCTCGGTCTCGACCAGCTCCTCGTAGCTGGGGCCGCCCTTGCGGGCTTCCTTGAGGCCCCACTGCCCCTTGAAGAGGGCTCCCTCGTCCAGCCAGGACGCGTAGTCCTTGAGCGGGATGCCCTTGATGACGCGGGTGCCCCAGAACGGCGGTGTGGGTACGGGCGTGTCGATGGCGACGTCCGAGCGGGCCGGGCCGTCCTCGTCGCGCTCCTCGACGACCACGGCCGGCGCCGCCTTGACGCGGCGCTGCTTCAGCTCCGGGAGTACGGCGCCGGGCACGCCGCGCTTGAGGCCGATCAGGGCGTCCATGAGCCGCAGCCCCTCGAACGCGTCGCGGGCGTAGCGCACTTCGCCCTCGTAGATCTCGTGCAGGTCCTGTTCGACGTACGCCCTGGTCAGGGCGGCGCCGCCGAGGATGACCGGGAAGTCGGCCGCCATCTTGCGCTGGTTGAGCTCCTGGAGGTTCTCCTTCATGATCACCGTCGACTTCACCAGCAGGCCCGACATGCCGATGACGTCCGCCTTGTGTTCCTCGGCGGCCTCCAGGATCGCGGAGACGGGCTGCTTGATGCCGAGGTTGACCACGGTGTAGCCGTTGTTGGAGAGGATGATGTCGACGAGGTTCTTGCCGATGTCGTGGACGTCGCCACGGACGGTGGCGAGCACGATGGTGCCCTTGCCGTCGTCGTCGGTCTTCTCCATGTGCGGTTCCAGGTAGGCCACGGCGGTCTTCATGACCTCGGCGGACTGCAGCACGAACGGCAGTTGCATCTGTCCTGAGCCGAACAGTTCGCCGACGACCTTCATGCCGGCCAGCAGTGTGTCGTTGACGATGGCCAGCGCGGGCCGGGTCTGGAGCGCCTCGTCGAGGTCGCCCTCCAGGCCCTTCTTCTCGCCGTCGATGATGCGGCGCTGGAGGCGCTCGTCGAGCGGGAGGGCGAGCAGTTCCTCGGCCCTGCCGTCCTTCATGGACTTGGTGTTGACGCCCTCGAACAGCTCCATCAGCTTCTGGAGCGGGTCGTAGCCCTCTTCGCGCCGGTCGTAGATCAAGTCGTGCGCCGCCTTGACCTGTTCGGCGTCCAGCCGCGCGATCGGCAGGATCTTCGAGGCGTGCACGATCGCCGAGTCCAGTCCGGCCTTGACGCACTCGTCGAGGAAGACGGAGTTGAGGACGATACGGGCGGCCGGGTTGAGGCCGAAGGAGATGTTGGACAGGCCCAGCGTGGTCTGCACGTCCGGGTGCCGGCGCTTCAGCTCGCGGATCGCCTCGATGGTGGCGATGCCGTCCTTGCGGGACTCCTCCTGGCCGGTGCAGATGGTGAAGGTCAGGGTGTCGATGAGGATGTCGGACTCGTGGACGCCCCAGGTACCGGTCAGGTCGTTGATCAGCCGTTCGGCGATGGCGACCTTGTGCTCGGAGGTACGGGCCTGGCCCTCCTCGTCGATGGTCAGCGCGATCAGCGCGGCGCCGTGCTCGACGGCGAGTTCGGTGACCTTCGTGAAGCGGGACTCGGGTCCGTCGCCGTCCTCGTAGTTGACGGAGTTGATGACGGCGCGGCCGCCGAGCTTCTCCAGTCCGGCGCGCAGCACGGGGAGTTCGGTGGAGTCGAGGACCAGCGGCAGGGTGGAGGCGGTGGCGAAGCGGCCGGCGAGTTCGGCCATGTCGGCGACGCCGTCGCGGCCCACGTAGTCGACGCACAGGTCGAGGAGGTGGGCGCCCTCGCGGATCTGGTCGCGGGCCATCTCCACGCAGTCGTCCCAGCGGCCTTCGAGCATGGCCTCGCGGAACTTCTTGGAGCCGTTGGCGTTCGTACGCTCGCCGATGGCGAGGAACGCGGCGTCCTGGCGGAAGGGGACCGTCTGGTAGAGGGAGGCGGCGCCGGGCTCGGGCTGCGGCTCGCGGGCGGCGAGTTCCTTGCCGCGGACGCGCTCGACGACCTGGCGCAGGTGCTCCGGGGTCGTACCGCAGCAGCCGCCGACCAGGGAGAGGCCGTATTCGCTGACGAAGTTCTCCTGCGCGTCGGCCAGTTCACCCGCCGTCAGGGGGTAGTGCGCCCCGTTCTTGCCGAGCACCGGGAGGCCGGCGTTCGGCATGGCCGAGATCGGGATGCGGGAGTGGCGGGCCAGGTAGCGCAGGTGCTCGCTCATCTCGGCCGGGCCGGTGGCGCAGTTGAGGCCGATCATGTCGATGCCGAGCGGTTCCAGCGCGGTGAGCGCGGCGCCGATCTCGGAGCCCAGCAGCATGGTGCCGGTCGTCTCGACGGTCACCGAGCAGATGATCGGCAGGTTGGTGCCGGTGGCCTTCAGGGCCCGCTGCGCGCCGAGGACGGCAGCCTTGGTCTGCAGCAGGTCCTGGGTGGTCTCCACGAGCAGCGCGTCGGCGCCGCCGGCGATCATGCCCTCGGCGTTCTGCTGGTAGGCGTCGCGCAGCGTGAGGTACGGGGCGTGGCCCAGCGTGGGCAGCTTGGTGCCGGGGCCCATCGAGCCGAGCACCCAGCGCTGCTGTCCGGTGGAGGCGGTGAACTCGTCCGCCACCTCGCGGGCGATCCTGGCGCCCGACTCGGAGAGCTCGAAGACCCGCTCGGGAATGTCGTACTCGGCGAGCGCCGCGAAGTTGGCGCCGAAGGTGTTGGTCTCGACGCAGTCGACGCCGACCGCGAAGTACTCCTGGTGCACGGAGCGGACGATGTCCGGGCGGGTCACGTTCAGGACCTCGTTGCAGCCTTCCAGGTCCTGGAAGTCCTCCATCGTGGGGTCCTGGGCCTGGAGCATCGTGCCCATCGCGCCGTCGGCCACCACCACCCGGGTGGCGAGTGCCTCGCGAAAGGCTTCGATACGGGTCCGGCTGTCGGTGGAGGAATTCGGCGACGAGGACATAAACGTACTCCCGGGGCTGCGACGGCTGTCGGCTTTGCGCCTTCTGGAGGAAGGGGCACCCGGCAAGGGTAGCGGGGAGCACCCCGGAGCGCCGTTTCATACCAGGGGACGGACTCCATCCGGGCTCCATCCGGCTCCATCCGGGGGGCGCCGCCCCCGGAAGGCGGGTCCGTCGTGTCACGGACATGCTCGGCATAAGCGGATACTGTTCAGCATTGTCGAACTGTGTGAGGGAGGTCTGTCCTCTGATGGCGAAGAACATCCAGTCGCTGGAGCGCGCCGCGGCGATGCTCCGGCTGCTCGCCGGCGGTGAGCGGCGGCTCGGTCTGTCCGACATCGCCTCCTCGCTCGACCTGGCCAAGGGCACGGCCCACGGGATTCTGCGCACCCTCCAGGCTGAGGGCTTCGTCGAGCAGGACGCGGCTTCGGGCCGCTACCAGCTCGGCGCCGAGCTGCTGCGGCTCGGGAACAGCTACCTGGACGTGCACGAGCTGCGTTCGCGCGCCGTCGTCTGGACGGACGACCTGGCGCGCTCCAGCGGCGAGAGCGTCCATCTCGGGGTCGTGCACCAGCAGGGCGTACTGATCGTCCACCACGTCTTCCGCCCCGACGACAGCCGGCAGGTGCTGGAGGTGGGCGCCATGCAGCCGCTGCACTCGACGGCGCTGGGCAAGGTCCTCTGCGCGTACGACCCGGTGGCGCACAGCGAGGCGGTCGAGGGGAAGCGGGACAGTTTCACCGGGCGGACCGTGACGGACCTGGAGGAGTTCGAGATGTCTCTCGCACTGACCCGGGCGCGCGGCTGGGCGGTCGACATGGAGGAGACCTGGGAGGGGGTCGCCGCCGTGGCCGCCCCCATCCACGACCGGCGCCGGATGCCGGTCGGCGCCATAGCCATCACCGGTGCGGTGGAGCGGCTCCGTACGGGGGACGAGCTGCGTCCCGAGCTGATCGCGGCCGTCCGGGAATGCGCCCGCTCGGTGTCCAGAGAGGTCGGCGCCGGGCGGTTTTGACCGGAAAGGCGGATCATCGGGGGTAGTGACCCGATCCGCGCTGGAGAGCGGGTCGGCGGAAGTCGCGGGACGCCGGGGGCCCGTCCGCCGAGGTGGCCGGGCCGTATGCCGCGGTCACGCCGTGAGCGAGGTTCCGGTGACCGAACCCTTGACGCCGGGTTCGGCTCAGGACGACACTGCCGATCACCGGTCGGCATTGTCGAACACTTGACGATAATGCGAGTTATGGTGTGACAGTGCCAGCGGCCGGTAGAGCCCCCACCCGGGGGCGCGGGCCGATGGCACCAGTCGGAGGTCCGCCATTCACTGGACGAAGGACAAAGGAGTCTCGGGTGTCCAGCCTCGATATCTTCATAGGCGAGACCACAGGTACCGCCATCCTGATCCTGCTCGGCGGCGGCGTTGTAGCCGCTGTCACTCTCAAACGCTCGAAGGCACTCGGCGCCGGCTGGCTCGCCATCAGCTTCGGATGGGGCTTCGCTGTCCTGACCGGCGCGTATCTCTCGGCGGGCGTCTCCGGCGCCCAGCTCAACCCCGCCGTCACCCTGGGTCTCGCGATCGAGGGCGGCACCAAGTGGAGCGACGTACCGCTCTACCTCGGCTCCGAACTGCTTGGCGCGATCATCGGCGCCTTCCTGGTCTGGGTGGTCTACATGGGTCAGTTCACCGCACATCTGACAGACCCCGAGGTCCTCGCCGCACAGCCGGCTGTGGACGGCCTCGTCGACCAGCGGACGGCGCCGAAGGCGGGTCCGGTCCTCGGAATCTTCTCCACGGGCCCCGAGGTCCGCAATGTCGTGCAGAACGTACTGACGGAGGTCATCGCCACATTCGTCCTCGTCATCGCGATCCTGACGCAGGGACTCAACGACAAGGGCAACGGCCTCGGCACGCTGGGTGTGCTGATCACCGCCCTCGTCGTGGTCGCCATCGGTCTCTCGCTGGGCGGACCCACGGGGTACGCCATCAACCCGGCGCGTGACCTCGGTCCCCGCATCGTGCACGCGCTCCTGCCGCTGCCCAACAAAGGCGGCTCGGACTGGTCGTACGCGTGGATTCCGGTGGTCGCTCCGCTGATCGGCGGCGCGGCGGCGGGCGGCTTCTACAACCTCGCCTTCAAATGACCCCCGTACCCCTTCGCACAGAGCAGGAGCAGACACCGTGAGTGAAGCGCAGACCACCGGAATTTCCTCCCACGGGACGGGGCCGTTCATCGCGGCCATCGACCAGGGCACGACATCGAGCCGCTGCGTCGTCTTCGACAAGGACGGCCGGATCGTCGCCGTCGACCAGAAGGAGCACGAGCAGATCTTCCCCAAGCCGGGGTGGGTCGAACACAACGCCAACGAGATCTGGACCAATGTCCAGGAAGTCGTGGCGAACGCCATCGAGAAGGCCGGCATCACCAAGGCCGACGTCCTGGCGATCGGCATCACCAACCAGCGCGAGACCACCATGCTCTGGGACAAGAACACCGGTGAGCAGGTGCACAACGCCATCGTCTGGCAGGACACCCGCACCAGCGGGCTCGTCAAGGAGCTGGGCCGCAACGTCGGCCAGGACCGCTTCAGGCGCGACACCGGTCTGCCGCTGGCCACCTACTTCGCCGGGCCCAAGGCCCGCTGGCTGCTGGACAACGTGGAGGGGCTGCGCGAGCGCGCCGAGAACGGCGACATCCTCTTCGGCACCATGGACTCCTGGGTCATCTGGAACCTGACCGGCGGCGTCAACGGCGGCGTGCACGTCACGGACGTCACCAACGCCTCCCGTACGATGCTGATGCGCCTGGACACGCTCCAGTGGGACCCGAAGATCTGCGCGTCGATCGGCGTTCCGATGGCCATGCTGCCGGAGATCCGTTCCTCGGCGGAGGTGTACGGAACCGTCAAGGGCGGCGTCCTGGACGGCATCCCCGTCGCTTCCGCGCTCGGTGACCAGCAGGCGGCCCTGTTCGGCCAGACCTGTTTCGCCGAGGGCGAGGCCAAGTCGACGTACGGCACCGGCACGTTCATGCTGATGAACACCGCCAACAAGCCGATCAACTCCTACAACGGCCTGCTGACCACGGTCGGTTACCGCATCGGCGACAAGCCGGCGGTGTACGCCCTGGAAGGCTCCATCGCCGTCACCGGCGCGCTCGTGCAGTGGATGCGCGACCAGATGGGGCTGATCAACTCGGCGGCCGAGATCGAGACCCTGGCGTCGTCGGTCGAGGACAACGGCGGCGCGTACTTCGTACCCGCCTTCTCCGGGCTCTTCGCACCGCACTGGGACTCCGGCGCGCGCGGCGTGATCGCCGGCCTCACGGGCTACGTCACCAAGGCGCACATCGCCCGTGCCGTGCTGGAGGCGACGGCCTGGCAGACCCGCGAGATCAGCGACGCCATGACCAAGGACTCGGGGGTCGAGCTGACTTCCCTCAAGGTCGACGGCGGCATGACCTCCAACAACCTGCTGATGCAGAAGCTCGCCGACGTACTCGACGCACCCGTGGTGCGCCCGATGGTCGCCGAGACCACCGTCCTCGGCGCGGCCTATGCCGCCGGTCTCGCCGTCGGCTTCTGGCCGGACACGGACGCGCTGCGCGCCAACTGGCGCAGGGCTGCCGAGTGGACGCCGGACATGGAGCCGGCGGAGCGCGACCGCGAGTACAAGAAGTGGCTCAAGGCCGTCGAGCGGACCAAGGGCTGGATCGACGAGGACGAAAGCTGACGGAGCGGCGCGGCTGAAGAGTTCCGCCGCCGCCCGGCACGACAAGCACGAGGAGTGAGAATGAGCATCCTGCAGAGCGCCCCCGCCCTGGGGACGCACCCCGCCGGCGGTTCGCTGCCGAGCCGCGCCGAGACCCGGGACCAGATGTCACGGGCGACATACGACCTCCTGGTGATCGGAGGCGGCATCCTGGGCATCTCCACCGCCTGGCATGCCTCCCAGTCGGGTCTGCGGGTGGCCCTGGTGGACGGTGGCGACTTCGCCGGCGCCACGTCCTCCGCCTCCTCCAAACTGCTCCACGGCGGTCTGCGCTACCTGCAGACCGGCGCGGTGAAACTCGTCGCCGAGAACCACTTCGAACGGCGGGCCGTCTCCCGCCAGGTGGCCCCCCACCTGGCGAACCCGCTCACCTTCTACCTGCCGGTCTACAAGGGCGGACCGCACGGCGCGGCCAAGCTCGGCGCCGGCGTCTTCGCCTACTCGGCGCTCTCCGCCTTCGGCGACGGCGTCGGCCACGTCATCAGCCCGGCGAAGGCGCGGCGCGCCGTACCCGAACTCCGTACGGACAACCTCAAGGCCGTGGCCGTCTACGGCGACGACCAGATGAACGACGCCAGGATGGCGCTGATGACGGTGCGCGCCGCCGTAGAGTCCGGCGCCACCGTCCTCAACCACGCCTCGGTCACCGGGCTGCGCTTCACCCAGGGACGGGTGACGGGCGCCGAACTCCGGGACAACATGGACGGCTCCGAGTTCGGCGTCGACGCGCGCCTCGTCCTCAACGCCACCGGCCCGTGGGTCGACCACCTGCGGAAGATGGAGGACCCGGGCGCCGACCCCTCCATCCGGCTCTCCAAGGGCGCGCACCTCGTACTGAAGCGCAGCGCCCCCTGGCAGGCGGCGCTCGCCACGCCCATCGACAAGTACCGCATCACCTTCGCCCTCCCCTGGGAGGACATGCTGCTGCTCGGCACGACGGACGAGTCGTACGAGGGTGAGCCGGCCGATGTCTCCGTCACCGAGAAGGACATCCACCAGATCCTGGACGAGGCCTCGCTGTCCGTGCGCGACCAGCAGCTCTCGCGTGATCTGATCACGTACTCCTTCGCGGGTCTGCGGGTGCTGCCCGGCGGTCCCGGTGACACCTCGACCGCCAAGCGCGAGACGGTGGTGACCGAGGGCAGGGGCGGCATGCTGTCGGTGGCCGGCGGCAAGTGGACGACGTTCCGTCATATCGGCCGTACGGTCATGAACAAGCTGGCCGATCTGCCGGGGCATCCGCTCTCCGACCACATGGAGCCGATCGCCGATCTGCCGAAGAAGCTCCCGCTGCCGGGCATATCCAACCCGAAGGCGGTCGCGCACCGGCTGATGATCGACGGCGGCGGCGCCGGGCCCTCGATGGCCGAGGACACCGCGCACCACCTCGCGACGCACTACGGTTCGCTGGCGTTCGACATCGTGCGCCTCGCGAACGAGCACCCCGAGCTGGGCGAGCGCATGCATCCGCAGGCGCCCGAGATATGGGCGCAGGCCGTGTACGCCCGCGACCACGAGTGGGCCGAGACGGTGGACGACGTGCTGCGCCGCCGTACGACCCTGACGATCAGGGGGCTCGACACGGACGCCGTCCGCGCCAGGGTCGAGGAGCTGCTGGCACAGCCCCGGCGGAGCTGACGGCCGCCGAGCGCTGAGCGCCTTTTGGCCGCTGTCTGACGGATGAGGGACGGTTCCTTGACCTGGAGCCGTCCCTCTTTCGCGTCCGGCGACGCATAATGGGGGCCGATACATCGGATGTCTGGAGGTCGCCCATGGCTGTCACCGACGAGGCCATAGAGAAGATCAAGGGAATGATCGTCTCCGGCGCGCTGCGCCCCGGCGACCGCCTCCCCAAGGAGAGCGAACTCGCCGCCGACCTCGGTCTGTCCCGCAACTCGCTCCGCGAGGCGGTACGGGCGCTGTCGCTCATCCGCATCCTGGATGTGCGGCAGGGCGACGGTACGTATGTCACCAGCCTCGACCCGCAGCTCCTGCTCGAAGCGCTCAGCTTCGTCGTGGACTTCCACCGGGACGACACGGTGCTGGAGTTCCTCGCGGTGCGCAGGATCCTGGAGCCGGCGGCGACGGCGATGGCGAGCGGCCTGATCACCGCGGAGGCGCTCGACACGCTGAGCGGGCAGCTCGACGCGCTCGGCGAGGACCCCTCGGTGGAGCAACTGGTCGCCTCCGACCTGGAGTTCCACCGGGGCATCGTCCAGTCGTCGGGCAACTCGGTGCTGTGCTCGCTGCTGGACGGCCTCTCCGGGCCGACGACCAGGGCGCGGATCTGGCGCGGGCTGACCCAGGAGGACGCGGTCAGCCGTACGCTCCACGAGCACCGGGCGATCCTCGCCGCGCTGCGCGACCGTGACGCCGACGCCGCCAGATCCTGGGCCACGGTGCATATCGCGAGTGTGGAGATGTGGCTGCGCTCGACGCTGTGAACGCGCTCCGGCCCCCGGCTCCGTGATCCTCTACGGAGCGGGGGGCCGGAGCCGGGGCCGGCAGTGGGTCCGGGGCGTCCCCGGCGCTGTCAGTCCTGTTTCTCGCCGCTCGCGAAGCGCGAGATGACCAGCGCGACGATGATGATCGCGCCGTTGAGGAACTGGTTCCAGAGCGCGGGCACCCCGCCGAGTGTCATCACGTTCACCACGAGCTGGAGGGTCAGCACACCCGTCAGCGCGCCGAAGAGCGTGCCGCGCCCGCCCTTCAGGCTGATCCCGCCGATGACGGCGGCGGCGAAGACCTGGAAGATCCAGCCGTTGCCCTGGTTGGCGGCGACCGAGCCGTAGTGGCCGGTGTAGAGCACACCGGCGAAGCCGGCCAGCAGCCCGCCGACGGCGAGGACGACCCAGGTGATCCGGTCCACCCGGATACCGGCGGCGCGCGCCGCCTCCGGGTTGCCGCCGATGGCGTACAGCGCCCGTCCGTGCCGCAGCCAGGCCAGGACGCAGCCGCCGATGGCGAAGAGCGCGAGGCAGATCCAGACCGCCGCCGGCACCCCCAGCCAGGAGGTCTTGCCCAAGTAGCGGAAGGAGTCCGGGACTTCGGTGATCGACTTGCCCTCGGTGATGCCGATCTGAAGGCCGCGCAGCATGGTCAGCATGCCGAGCGTGGCGATGAAGCCGTTGACCCGCAGTTTGAGCATCAGGAAGCCGTTGACGACCCCGACGGCGAGACCGGCCAGCAGGCACAGCGGGATCGCCGACCAGGTGGGCAGCAGGCCGAGACCGGTGAACCGCCCGCCGGAGGACGGCAGTACGAGCCACATCGCGATGACCGGAGCGATGCCGATCGTCGACTCCAGCGACAGGTCCATCCGCCCGGTGATGAGGATCAGCGCCTCACCGAGCACCAGCAGGCTCAGCTCGGACGACTGCTGGACCACACTGATCAGGTTGTTGGAGGTGAGGAAGACCGGCGAGACGATGAAGCCGATCACCATCAGCACAAGGATCACCGGCACGAGCGAGAAGTCGCTCCACCTGATGAGTTTGAGCCTGCCGCGCGGACCCGGTTCCGTGGTCCGCTCCGCCACCGGCGGACGTATCGTGTCGGTCATTCCCTTTCCCCCACACCTTCCATGGCGGCGACCAGTTCCTGGTCGGACCACCCACTGCCGAACGTGGCCACCACACGGCCGTGGAACAGGGCAAGCACCCGGTCGCACACCCGCAGATCGTCCAGCTCGTCCGAGATGATCACGGCGGCGCTGCCTTCGTCGGCCACCGTGCGAACCACGCCGAGCAGCGAGTCCTTCGACTTCACGTCGACGCCCGCCGTGGGGCGTACGGCCACCAGCGCGCTGGGGCCCCGGGCCAGCGCCCGGGCGACGACGACCTTCTGCTGATTGCCGCCGGACAGACCGGAGACCGGCTGCTCGGGTCCGGTGGTCTTGATGTCCAGCGAGTCGATCATGGACCGCGCGAACTCCCGTGTCCGGGAGGGCAGTACGGTCCCCCACGGGCCGAGCTGGTCGGCGACCGTGAGCGTGGCGTTCTCGGCCACACTGCGCTGCATGACGAGCCCCTGGAGGTGCCGGTCCTCGGGGATGTAGCCGATCCCGGCGTCGAGGGCGTGCGGGACGCTGCCCGGTTTCACGGTGGCGCCCCGCATGGAGATCCGCCCCGAGGTCGCCTTCCGCATCCCGACGAGGATCTCGCCGAGCGCGGTGTTGCCGCTGGCGGCTCCTCCGGCGACACCGAGCACCTCACCGGGCCGTACCGCGAGGTCGATCGGCTCGAACTCCCCCTCAAGGGCGAGCCCTTCGGTACGCAGTACGGGCTCCACGCTCTCGTCGGGCGCGGTGTTGTGCGCGGCGTGCCAGGCGGCCGCCGTGCCCGCCGACTCCCCCGTCATCGCCGTCACCAGCTCCGTCTTGCTCAGCTCGGCGACCGGGGCGGTCAGCACATGCCGGGCGTCGCGGTAGACGGTGACGGTGGTGCACAGCTCGTACACCTCTTGCAGATGGTGCGAGATGAAGAGGAACGCCACTCCCTGGCCCTGGAGTTCGCGGAGTTTGTCGAAGAGCCGCTCGATGCCGCGCGCGTCGAGCTGCGCCGTCGGCTCGTCCAGGATGATCAGCCGGGCACCGAAGGACAGCGCCCGGGCGATCTCGACGAACTGCCGCTGCTCGACCGGGAGATCCTTCGCGCGGACGCCCGGGTCGACGTCCACGCCGTATCCGGCGAGCAGGTCCTGGGCTCGTTTGCGCAGCCCCCGCCAACTGATGAAGCGGCTGCCGGACCCTTCGAGGCCGTAGTTGTTCAGGAACAGGTTCTCGGCGACGGTGAGGTCCGGCACGACCATCGACTTCTGGTAGACACACGCGACCTTGGACTGCCAGGCCGTGGTGTCGCCGTAGGCGGGCGCGGGCTCGCCGCCGAAGGTCACCTGTCCCTCGTCGGGGCTGTGCAGCCCGGTGAGGACGCTGACGAGAGTGGACTTGCCCGCTCCGTTGCGCCCGACGAGGGCGTGTGACTCGCCGGCGTGGACCGTGAGCCGGACACCGTCGAGCGCGACGGTGGGACCGAAGCGCTTGACGATGCCTTCCGCGTGTACCGCGGCGGGTGCTGCCTGATCCATGGCTAGTTCTTCTTGTCCAGTTGGTTGGCCCACAGCTTCGCGTCGTCCACGTTGTCCTTGGTCACGAGCGGCGCGGGGAGCTGGTCCTCCAAGCCGTTCGGGATCTTGATGATGTTGGAGTCGTGGTCCGTCGGGCCGACCTTCTGCTTCTTGCCGGCCAGCGCGTCCTTGGCGTACTGGAGCGCGTACTTGGCGTACAGGTCGGCCGGCTGCGAGACGGTGGCGTCGATCTTGCCCTGCCGGATCGCGTCGAACTCCTGCGGGATGCCGTCGTTGGAGATGATCGTGATGTGTCCGGGGGTGCCGGGGGCCTTCAGGAGCTTCTTCTGCTCCAGCAGGGCCAGGGTCGGCTGGAGGAAGACGCCGCCCGCCTGCATGTAGATCCCGTTGAGGTCGGGGTTGGCCGCCAGTGTGGACTGGAGCTTGGCCGAGGCGACGTCGCCGGCCCAGTTGGTGACCAGCTCGAAGACCTTGATGCCGGGGAAGTTCTTGTCCATGCAGGACTTGAACGCCTCGGACCGGTCACGGCCGTTGATGGAGGACAGGTCGCCCTGGAACTCGGCGACCTTGCCCTTGCCCTTGAGCTGCTTGCCGAGGAACTGGCAGGCCTGCTCGCCGTAGGCGCGGTTGTCGGCGCGTACGACCATGTAGACCTGACCCTTGTCGGGCCGGGTGTCGACGCTGATCACGGGTATCTTCTTCTCGTTCAGCGTGTTGAGCGCCTCGGTCACGGCGCCCGTGTCCTGCGGGGCCATGACAATCGCTTTGGCGCCCTGCTCCTGGAACGCCTGCACGTTGGCGACCAGTTTGCCGATGTCGTTCTGCGAGTTGGACAGCGGGAGCGCGTCGACCACGCCGTCCTTCACGCCCTGTTCGACGTATCCCTGGTAGGAGTTCCAGAAGTCGCTGTCGCTGCGCGGCAGATCGATGCCCACCTTGCCGCCGCTGCCCGAAGCGCCCTTCGATTCCTCGCGGTTGCAGCCCGCCAGCGCCGTGACGGCGAGCAGCACGGCGCAGGCCGCCGCGCTCGTCGTACGGATTCTGCCGAGTGGGCGTCGCCCCACGGAGTTTCGCAGCATGGATGTCCCGTCCTTAGGCTTGGTGTTGTCGGCTCTGGTGTGTCGGCTCGTGGGGCGCGTCAGTTGTGGGGTGTGTCAGCTTGTGGTGTGTCAGTTCGGGCTGTGTCAGCTTGTGGGGCGCAGGCGCAGGCCCTGCATTCCACCGTCGACGGCGAGCGCCGTCCCCGTGACGGCGGCGGCCGCCGGGCTCGCGAGGTAGACGACGGCGGCGGCGACCTCGTCGGCGCTGACCAGCCGGCCCGTGGGCTGGCGTGCGGCGAGCGCGGCGCGTTCGGCCGCCGGATCGGGTGCGCTGTCCAGCAGCCGGCCGATCCAGGGTGTGTCGGCGGTGCCGGGGTTGACGCAGTTGACGCGGATGCCTTCGCGGATGTGGTCGGCCGCCATCGCCAGGGTCAGCGAGAGTACCGCGCCCTTGCTGGCGCTGTAGAGGGCGCGTTGGGGCAGGCCGGCCGTGGCGGCGATGGAGCAGGTCTGGGTGATCGAGACGCAGCCGGGCCGCTCGGCGGCTGAGCGGCGCAGGTGGGGTACGGCGTGGCGCGCGGTGCGGACCATGCCGAGGACGTTGATGTCGAGGACCCGGTGCCACTCGTCGTCGGCGTTGTCGAGGACGGTGCCCTGGGCGCCGATGCCCGCGTTCGACACGACCGTGTGCAGGGCGCCGAACTCGGCGGCGGCGGCGTCGACCGCCGCCTTGACCGCCGCGTCGTCGGTGACGTCCGCCTTGAGCGCCAGCGTCCCTTCCGGCGCGCCCGCGGTCTCCCGGTCGAGTACGGCGACCCGGGCGCCGCGCGCGACGAGCAGCGTCGCGATGGCCGCCCCGATGCCGGAGGCGCCGCCGGTCACCAGGGCGCCGAGCCCTTCGAAGTCGGGTATCTGTGCTGCCGTCACGAACTGACCTCCTGGGTGGTGCGACGGGCCCGCCAGACGGGTCCGTCGGGATAGCTGTACTCGGCGATGGACTCCGGGAGCATCCGGGCGGAGAAGCCGGGTGCCGACGGGGTCTCGTAACGCCCGTTCACGATCACGGCGGGGTCGGCGAAGTGCTCGTGGAGGTGGTCGACGTACTCGATGACCCGGTCCTCCCACTCCCCCGACACGGCGACGTAGTCGAACATCGACAGGTGCTGGACCAGCTCGCAGAGCCCGACGCCGCCCGCGTGCGGGCAGACGGGCACGCCGTACTTGGCGGCGAGCAGCAGGATCGCCACGTTCTCGTTGACCCCGGCGACCCTGGCCGCGTCGATCTGTACGAAGTCGACGGCCCCGGCCTGGAGGAGCTGCTTGAAGACGACCCGGTTGGCGACGTGCTCACCGGTGGCGACCTTGACCGGCTGGCCGGCCCTGATGGCGGCGTGGCCGAGGATGTCGTCGGGGCTGGTGGGCTCCTCGATCCAGTGCGGTTCGTACGGCGCGAGCGCGGACATCCAGCGCAGCGCCTCCGCCACGTCCCAGCGCTGGTTGGCGTCGACGGCGATCCGGATGTCGGGGCCGACGGCGGAGCGCGCGAGCTTCATCCGGCGTACGTCGTCGTCGAGGTCTCCGCCGACCTTCAGCTTGATCTGCTCGAAGCCGTCGGCGACGGCCTGCTTGGCGAGCGTGACGAGCTTGGTGTCGGAGTAGCCGAGCCAGCCGGGCGACGTGGTGTACGCGGCGTAGCCCCGCTCCCGCAGGCTCTCGGCGCGCCCGGCCCTGCCCGGTTCGGCGGCGCGGAGGATCTCCAGCGCCTCGTCGGGGGTGAGCGCGTCCGTCAGGTAGCGGAAGTCGACGAGCGAGACCAGTTCCTCGGGTGTCATCGAAGCGAGGAACTCCCAGACGGGCTTTCCCGCCTGCTTGGCCGCCAGGTCCCAGGCCGCGTTGACGACGGCGCCCGCCGCCATGTGCATGACGCCCTTCTCGGGGCCGAGCCAGCGGAGCTGCGAGTCATGGGTGAGCTCGAAGTAGAGCGCGGCGAGGCCGGCCGCGCCGACCGGTGCCGGGCGCCCCACGACGTAGGGCCGAAGCGCCTCGATGGCGGCGGCGGTGACCTCATTGCCGCGCCCGATGGTGAAGCAGAAGCCGTGACCCTCGGAGCCGTCCGTGGTACGCAGGACCACATAGGCGGCCGAGTAGTCGGGGTCCGGGTTCATGGCGTCGGAGCCGTCGAGCTGTTCCGAGGTGGGAAAACGGATGTCGTGAACCTCGAACCCCGTGACGGTCTGACTCATGCACGCCCCCTTGAAGAACATCGGATCTCTTTCGGTCATCCGATGTATAGCGCCGCAACCGGCTAAACGTCCAGGGCTGAGCAGAAAATAACCCGTACAGCTCGGATGAATATGGGGATGCACACCCCAGCGCGCCGATCCGTGCAGCACCACCCCGAAGTTCACCCGGGTGAGGACAGTGACTGCGGACCGCCAGGTGGAAAGCCGTAAGGTTGGTCCGGAGATTAAGGGAACTTCGGAAGGAGGCACTGGGTGATCGAGCTCGAGGGGGTACCCGAGCTGATCGACCCGGTCATGGTGGCCGCGTTCGAGGGCTGGAACGACGCGGGCGACGCAGCCTCCACGGCGGTCGGCCATCTGGACCGGGAGTGGAAGGGCGAGGTGTTCGCGGCGCTCGACGCCGAGGACTACTACGACTTCCAGGTCAACCGGCCCACGGTGCATCTGGACGGCGGTACGCGGAAGGTCGTCTGGCCGACGACCAGACTCTCGGTGGTCCGGGTCGGCGGCGACACCCCGCGCGACCTGGTGCTGGTCCGCGGCATCGAGCCGTCCATGCGGTGGCGCTCCTTCTGCAACGAGATCCTGGGCTTCGCCCATGAGCTGGGTGTGGAGATGGTCGTCATCCTGGGAGCGCTGCTGGGCGACACCCCGCACACCCGCCCCGTACCGGTCAGCGGGGTGACCTCGGACGCGGACCTGGCCAGGACGATGGACCTGGAGGAGACGCGGTACGAGGGGCCGACCGGCATCGTCGGCATCCTCCAGGAGGCCTGTACGCACGCGGGTGTTCCGGCGGTGAGCCTGTGGGCGGCCGTGCCGCACTACGTGTCCCAGCCGCCCAACCCGAAGGCGACGCTGGCGCTCCTCAACCGTCTTGAGGACCTGATCGGTCTGCGCATCCCGCAGGGCGAACTGGCCGAGGACGCGCGGGCCTGGCAGCTCGGTGTGGACCAACTGGCCGCCGAGGACAGCGAGGTGGCGGAGTACGTCCAGTCGCTGGAGGAGGCGCGGGACACCGCGGAGCTTCCGGAGGCTTCCGGCGAGGCCATCGCCCGGGAGTTCGAGAGGTATCTGCGGCGGCGTGACGGCGGTCCCGGGCAGCCGGGGAGCGGTACCGCCGGGGCCGGCGGCCATGCCACGGAGAGCGGCGAGGGGCCGTACCGGCGTGACGCACCCGGCGGCAAGGGCCGGCCGCCGAAGGCACAGCGCAGCGGTCCCGAGCCGGGCGCCGAGCCCGAGCAGGGGCCGCAGGAGCCCGGACCTGAGCCGGACGACGGGGAAGATTCATCCGAGGACTGAGAGCGCCTCAGGTACGAAGCGGGGCCGGGGTCTTGAGCGGGCGTCAGGTGTCTTGAGGGGCCCCGGCATTACGCGGGCCCCAGGTGTGAAGCAGGCCCCGGGTATGAAGCAGGCCCAGGTGTGAAGCAGGCCGAGGTAAGAAGCAGGAGGGGGGCGGCGCCGGTCCGGCGCCGCCCCCTCCTGTCGTACGCCGTTCTAGAGCGCGACGCCCATGAGCGCGTCGACGGCGCGTGACACCACGCCGGGCGCGCCCTCCTCCGTACCCCCACCGGACTGCTGGAGCGCCGCCCAGCGGTCGACGGCGGCCAGCGCCGCCGGGGAGTCCAGGTCGTCCGACAGGGCCGCCCTGATCTCCTCGACGAGCGCGTCGGCGGAGGGCCCGTCGGGCCGGGACACGGCGGCACGCCAGCGGCCGAGGCGGTCGACGGCGTCCTGGAGCACCTGGTCGGTCCACTCCCAGTCCGACCGGTAGTGGTGGGCGAGGAGCGCGAGGCGGATGGCCGCCGGGTCCACGCCGTCCCGCCGCAGCGTCGAGACGAATACCAGGTTGCCCCTGGACTTGGACATCTTCTCGCCGTCCAGGCCCACCATCCCGGCGTGCACGTACGCCTGGGCGAAGGGGTGCTCGCCGGTCAGCACCTGCGCGTGGGAGGCGCCCATCTCGTGGTGCGGGAAGGCCAGATCGCTGCCGCCGCCCTGGACGTCGAAGCCCATGCCGAGATGGTCGAGGGCGATGGCCACACACTCGATGTGCCAGCCGGGCCTGCCACGCCCCAGCGTGCCCCCGTCCCAGCTCGGCTGGTCGGGGCGGGCCGCCATCCAGAGCATCGGGTCGAGGGGGTTCTTCTTGCCGGGCCGGTCCGGGTCGCCGCCGCGCTCGGCCGACAGCAGCCGCATGGCCGCGGCGTCGAGCCGGGAGACCTCACCGAAGTGCGGGTCGGCGGCGACCGAGAAGTAGACGTCCCCTTCGAGGTCGTACGCGGCTCCGGCGTCCCGCAGCCGCTCGACGAGCGGCACGATGCCCGGTATCGCCTCGACGGCGCCGATGTAGTGCTTGGGCGGCAGCATCCGGAGCGCGGTCATGTCCTCGCGGAACAGCTTCGTCTCGCGCTCGGCGAGAGCCACCCAGTCCTCGCCGTCCCGCTGCGCGCGCTCCAGCAGCGGATCGTCGACATCGGTCACGTTCTGTACGTAGTGAACCTGCCGCCTCGTGTCGAGCCAGATCCTCTGGACGAGGTCGAACGCGTTGTAGGTCGCCGCGTGCCCCATATGGGTCGCGTCGTACGGCGTGATGCCGCAGACATAGATTCGGGCGACAGGACCGGGCTCGAGGGTGACTCGGCCACCTGTCGAGCTGTCATGGATCCTCAGGTCGCGGCCCTTGCCAGGCAGGGCGGGAACCTCGGAAGCGGGCCAAGCATGCATGTCATGAGCGTAACCGGACCACAGTTCTGAGACCGAACCGGATACGGAATACGTCTCTCAGACCGGCGGCCAGGGGATGGCGGGCCACTGTCCTGACGGCTCCGGGTGGCATCCCGTGTGGCGCAGCTCACGCACCCGCGCCCTCACCGCTTCGGTCTCGGCGGGCGTGATCAGGGCGGCCAGCCGGGTGGCGAGCGGCTCGCCCTCGGCCAGCTCCTTCTCCAGCCGCGCCAGCACGTCCTTGGCCTCGTCGGTCAGCGGGTCGCCCGCCCAACCCCACAGCAGGGTGCGCAGTTTGTCGTCCACGTTGAACGTGACGCCGTGGTCGATGGCGTAGAGCCCCCCGCCGGGTGCCGGGAGGAGATGCCCGCCCTTGCGGTCGCCGTTGTTGATCACCGCGTCGAGCACGGCGAGGCGGCGCAGCCGCTCGTCGTCCGCGTGCACCAGCAGGGCCGTCCGCCCCTCGCCGACCTCGGCGAAGCCGACCGCCTTCCACCCCTCGGAGGGCTCCTCCTCCTCGACGAGCGCCAGCAGCGCGGGGGCGGCTTCGGCCTCGCCGTCGCCGTCATCGCCCTCGTCGCCGCCGTCGGGTGCCTCGATCCAGAGCTGGCACATGCCCTCGCCGTACGGTCCTTCGCGCAGCACGGTGGGCGGTACGAGCCCCCAGCCGGTCGCCTCGGACACCTCGTACGCCGCCACCTCGCGCTGGGCGAGCGTGCCGTCGGGGAAGTCCCAGAGCGGCCGCTCCCCCGCGACGGGCTTGTAGACGCAGTGCGCCTCCTGGCCCTCGTACGAGACGGAGCAGTAGAGCACCGCGTTGGACGCCTCGGCGACGCGTCCGAGTACGGCCAGCTCGCCCTTGGTGAGCAGATCCACCGTGGTCAGGCTCCGCGGCGGTATCCGTTCTGGCGCGGGCATACGTGTCCTTCCGGATCGAGCGGCAGGCTGCACAGCGGACACGGCGGCCGGCCCGCGTTCACGACGTCGAGGGCGCGCTTGGCGAAGGCCCGCGCCTGGGAGCCCGAGAGCCGTACGCGGAGCATCGGCGGACCGTTCTCCTCGTCCTGGAGCAGGCGCTCCTCGGCGTCGGCGAGATCCTCGTCGGTGTCGGCGTCGAGTTCGACCAGCGCCTGCGCCTCGACGATCATGCGCTGCTCGTCACCGTCCCAGGCCAGCGCCATGGTGCCGACCCGGAACTCCTCCTCGACGGGGGCGTCGAGCGGAGCCGAGTCGGCGACGTCGGGGGGCGCTACGGCCGGGACCGGGGCGTTGCCGCCGGTACGGCGCACCACCTCGTCGAGCAGTTCGTCGATGCGTTCGGCGAGGGCGGCCACCTGCGTCTTCTCCAGGGCGACGCTGGTGACACGCCCCGCCGCTGAAGCCTGCAGGAAGAACGTACGGCGTCCAGGCAGCCCGACCGTGCCGGCCACGAAGCGGTCCGGCGGATCGTAGAGGTACACCTGACGGGACACGTCCTGTCTCCCTTGGAAATTGGTGTGGGGACGGATGGATGAGGAAGTGCGGAAGAACAAAAGAGGCAAAGGGCGGACCGTGGCTCCGGGAGGTTCCCCGGATCACACGGACGGCGCGTCCACCCTACTGCGCGGAGCGATCACGGTGCTCCCGCACCGCCCCCTACGACGCCGGTCCCGGCACCCGACTCCTCGCGCGGGGCGAGGCCGCTGAGGTCGCCGGTGTCGCCGACCCGCATCACGAAGGGGCTCAGCCGGGTGTAGCGGATGACCGTCACCGAACAGGGGTCGACGTGGATCCGCTGGAAGTGGTCGAGGTGGGTGCCGAGGGCGTCGGCGACGATCGACTTGATGATGTCGCCGTGCGAGCACATGACGAAGACGGCGTTCTCGCCGTGCTCCTCCTCGACGCGCGCGTTCCACTCCCGTACGGCCTCGACGGAGCGTGCCTGCATCGCGCGCATGGATTCGCCGCCGGGGAACGCCGCCGCCGAGGGCTGCCGCTGGACGACCTCCATCAGCGGTTCGTCGTTCAGCTCGGAGAGTTTGCGGCCCGTCCACTCGCCGTAGTCGCACTCACCGATGCGCTCGTCGGGGTGGACCTGGAGTTCGGGCCTGGCGTCGAGCAGCGGCCGCAGGGTCTCCCGGCAGCGCTGGAGCGGGCTGGTGACCGCGGTGACAATGGGCACACCGTCCAGCCGCCGCCGCAGCGCGGCTGCCTGCTCGGCGCCGCGCTCGTCGAGGGCGACGCCCGGTGTCCAGCCCGCGAGCAGCCCTGCGGTGTTGGCGGTGGACCGCCCGTGACGTACGAGTATCAGCGTGGCCATGCCGGTCAGCCTAAGCCGCGGTGGGGTGCCGCTGGTGCGTAGGGGGCAGGGACGGGGGAAGAATGGCGGCCGTGATCGTGGACTGTGCCATTTACCGCGACGGACACCGCACCGCCGGGCCCGCCGACTTCTCCGACGCCCTCACCGAGGCACGCTCCTCGGGGGACACCTTTCTCTGGCTCGGGCTCCACGAGCCGACGCGGGAGGAGTTCTCGCTCGTCAGCAGCGAGTTCGGACTGCATCCGCTGGCCGTCGAGGACGCGCTCAGCGCCCATCAGCGGCCCAAGCTGGAGATCTACGACGACTCGCTGTTCGTGGTGCTCAAGCCCGTGTCGTACGAGCCCGAATCCGACACGGTCAGCACGGGCGAGCTGATGGTGTTCATTGGTGATTCGTTCGTGGTGACGGTCAGGCACGGCGAGGGCGCCCCGCTCGGCGACGTACGCAGGCGGCTGGAGACGCAGCCCGAGGTTCTGGAGAAGGGGCCGACTGCGGTCCTGTACGCGGTCAGCGACTCGATCGTGGACGACTACATCGACATCGCCGGGGAGCTCCAGGTCGACCTGGAGGAGCTGGAGGCCGCGGTGTTCGCGCCCGACGGGGGCGACGCGGGGCGCGGGGCTTCGGGCAAGAACGCCTATCCCACGTCGACCGCCGCCAAGATCTACAACTTCAAGCGGCAGGTGCAGGAGTTCCGCCGGGCGACCGGGCCGCTGACCGCGCCCATGACGCGGCTGGCGGGCCAGGGGGTGCCCTTCGTGCACGATCAGGCACGGCCGTTCTTCCGGGACGTCAACGACCATCTCGCGCACGCCAACGAGCAGGTGGAGTCGCTGGACCGGCTGCTGTCGGACATCCTGTCGGCGCATCTCGCGCAGATGGGCGTCCGGCAGAACGACGACATGCGGAAGATCTCGGCGTGGGCGGCGATGGCCGCCGTGCCCACGCTGGTCGCGGGGATCTACGGGATGAACTTCGAGCACATGCCGGAGCTGACATGGACGTGGGGCTACCCGGCCGTGATCGCGCTGATGATCTCGGTGGTGTTCGGCCTGTACCGCCAGTTCAAACGGCGTGGCTGGCTCTGAGGGGCTTGAGAGGTCTGAGCGGCCTGAGGGCCCTGAGACAGGCTCCTGAGACAGGCTGAGGAGGCTTTCCGGGCCCCCGGGGAGTCCTGCCGGGGGCCCGGAGGCTCTCAGACCGCGGGGGCGGCGGTCACCGGGGCGTTGAGGGCGTCGAGTCGCTCCGGCATCGCGAGCCCCACCATCCGGCGCCAGCCGCCGGCCCGCTCGTACCCGTACATCGCGTTGATGCCGGTGACGAGCAGCGCCGACTTCGCGGCCGGCCAGCACAGGATGTCGCCCATGTAGCCCATCACCGCGAGGCTCACCTGCCGGTAGACGGCGATCTCGGACTTGGCGCACTCCTGGAGGGTGCGGTGGATGAGCCGGCCGTGGCCCGCCTTGGCCAGCCGCAGCAACTCCTCGTTGCAGTAGGCGAGGTGGTTGTCCTCGTCGCTGCTGATCATCCGGACGGCCCTGCCGACCTCGGGGTCGTCGCCGAAGTACTTCCGCAGCATCACCATCTGGTCGGCGGCCCGCTGCTCGGTGACCCTGCTGTGCGAGAGGTAGACGACGATGTCCTGCTCGGTGAGCTGTTCGTCGGCGCGCAGCTTCTCGTGCGCGAGGCCGATCCCGCGCGCCTCCAGCAGAGCCGTGTAGTCGGTCTCGAAGGGGACGGCGACGGGGTCGAGTTCGCGCTTCTTCAGCAGGGCATTGAAGAGCCGGCCGTGCTTGTCCTCGTCCGCGCCGTGCCGGACGATCTTGGGGGCGAGGTCGCGCATGCTCGTGGGGACGAGCGCGGCGATACGGCCGTTCTCCCAGCCTCCCTGGGTCTCGCCGCTGGCCGCGATGGAGCAGAAAAGCTGGAAGGAACGATCGTCGTCCAGGATCTCCTGGAACAGGCTTCGGGCCGAAAGCATCACTGCACCTCCATACAGACGTCCGCAGAAAATGAGTCAAATGGGGTGCGGGGTGAGCGGCAACAGCTCAGGCCCTCCGCTGGGCCGAAAGAAGTAACAGCAACGGCACGTCCGGCGCGTAACCAAGAACCTCCGGGCGCGTTGAGGTAAGTGACGGCCGTGGCGGGGAAGACCCCCGAGCCCCCACCACGGCCGCGGCCTTACGAGGCGAGGCCCGAGCGCTCCAGCGCCTCGGTGCCGACGCGGAGCGCGGCGAGGCGGTCGTCGAGGGTGAAGCCGGCCGGCGAGAGGGTCAGGGTGGTGACGCCCGCCGCGGCGTACGCCTGCATTCCCTCGGCGATCCGCTCCACGGGGCCGAGCAGCGTGGTCGAGTCGATGAGCTGGTGCGGCACGGCGGCGGCGGCGCCCGTCTTGTCGCCCGAGAGGTACTTCTCCTGGATCTCGGCCGCCTCCTTCTCGTACCCCATGCGCGAGGCGAGCTGGTTGTAGAAGTTCTGCTTGCGGCTGCCCATGCCCCCGACGTAGAGCGCGGTGTACGCGCGGAAGGTGTCGGCGAGCGCGGTCACGTCGTCGCCGACGGCGATCGGGACGGTGGGGCAGACGTCGAAGCCGTCCATGGTCAGGCCCGCCTTCTCGCGGCCCGCACGCAGATAGCTGATCGCCGTCTCTTCGAGGTGCTCGGCGGACGGGAAGATCAACAGGGCGCCGTCGGCGATCTCGCCGGTCTGCTCCAGGTTCTTCGGGCCGATCGCGGCGATGTAGAGCGGGATGTGCTCGCGCTCCGGGTGGACGGTGAGCTTGATCGGCTTGCCGGGGCCGCCGGGCAGCGGCAGCGTCCAGTGCTCGCCCTCGTACGAGAGGCGCTCGCGGGACATCGCCCTGCGGACGATCTCGACGTATTCGCGGGTGCGGGCGAGCGGCTTGTCGAACTTGACCCCGTACCAGCCCTCGGAGACCTGCGGTCCGGACACTCCGAGGCCGAGGCGGAAGCGGCCGCCGGACAGGGAGTCGAGCGTGGCCGCCGTCATGGCGGTCATGGCGGGCTGGCGGGCCGGGATCTGCATGATCGCGGAGCCGATGTCGATGGACTCCGTCCGCGAGGCGACCCAGCTCAGCACGGTCGGGGCGTCGGAGCCGTACGCCTCGGCGACCCAGCAGACGTCGTAACCGAGCCGGTCGGCCTCCTGCGCGACCAGGAGGTTGTCGCTGTCCATCCCCGCGCCCCAGTACCCGAGGTTGATGCCGAGCCGCATAACCACTCCCTTGTTCATCTACTCATCAGTAACGTCTCTGTGTCCCGGACTCTAGCGCGCGGCCTCCGGCGACGTCAGGGCCAGGTTGGCCCGGGCCCCTCTGCCTCAGGGGTTCCGGACAGTAATCTCAGCCACCATGGAGCAGAGGCATCTCGGCCGTACAGGCCTGCGTGTGTCCCGGATCGGGCTCGGCACCCTGACCTGGGGACGGGACACCGACGAGCATGACGCCGCCGACCAGTTGAAGGTTTTCTGGGAGGCGGGCGGCACCCTCGTCGACACCGCGGACGTGTACGGGGGCGGGGATTCCGAATATCTGCTCGGACAGCTCGTGGAGAGACTCGTACCGCGCAGGGATCTGATCATCGCCACCAAGGCGGGCAGCGTCCCGGACCCCGACCGGCGCTTCGACGGCTCGCGCGGACATCTGCTCGCCGCGCTCGACGCCTCGCTGGAGCGGCTCGGCACGGACTATGTGGATCTGTGGCAGGTCCACGCCTTTGACACCGAAACCCCGCTGGAGGAGACGCTCCACACCCTGGACATCGCGGTCAGCAGCGGCCGGGCGCGGTACGCGGGCGTGTCGAACTTCTGCGGATGGCAGCTCGCCAAGGCCGCGACCTGGC
Organism: Streptomyces sp. 150FB; assembly: GCF_000818195.1. Classification (GTDB taxonomy): domain Bacteria; phylum Actinomycetota; class Actinomycetes; order Streptomycetales; family Streptomycetaceae; genus Streptomyces. The sequence continues at coordinate 1,581,137 of NZ_JTHL01000001.1, forward strand.
AGCTCGCCTCGCCCGGTATACGGACCCGCCTCGCCAGTACGCAGATGGAGTACTCGCTGCTCCAGCGCGGCATCGAGCGGGAGGTGCTGCCAGCCGCGATCGACCTGGGCGTCGGCCTGCTGCCCTCGTCGCCGCTCGGCCGGGGGGTGCTCACCGGTAAGTACCGGCACTCGACGCCGCCGGATTCGCGCGGCGCGTCGGACCAGTTGTCGCTGTTCGTGGAGCCGTATCTGGACGAGGCGGCGAGCCGGATCGTGGACGCGGTGGTGACGGCGGCCGACGGGCTGGCCACCACGCCGATCGAGGTGGCGCTCGCGTGGATCAGGGACCGGCCGGGGGTGGTGGCGCCGATCGTCGGCGCGCGCAACGCGCAGCAGCTCATGGCGGCTCTGTCAGTGGAGACCCTTAGTCTTCCTGACGAGATCTGCCAGGCGCTCGACGATGTGTCGGCGCCCGTGCACCGCTATCCCGACCAGGACTGGAGCACGCTGTGAGTACGGACCACGAGACCGCGGAGGCGGCCGAGGCCGCCACCGAGGACACCGCCGGGGCCGGCGGAGACACCGCGGCGGCGCGGGGCGAGGTGCGTGCCGAGGCGGCGGAGGACGTCGAGGGCGCGGAGGGCGTCGCGGACGTCGAGGGCGTCGCGGACGTCGAGGGCGCGGATTCCGGGGACGCCGGTGCGGCTGGGGG
>NZ_JTHL01000001.1:1582359-1611239 GCF_000818195.1 Streptomyces sp. 150FB
CGGTGCGGCTGGGGAAGCCGGTGCGACCGCGGAGGCCGTCGTGCCCGTGCTGTCCGAGGCCGAGGCCGAGTTGGCCGCTCAGCGTGAGCTGCGGGAGCGGATCGAGCGGCGGAAGGCCGAGAAGTCCGCTCCCATCGACGCGGGGACCAAGCTGAGCGGGCAGGCCGCCGATCTGCTCGCCGCCGTACGGGCCATGGAGAGCGGCGAGAAGGTCGACACGTCAGCGCTCAGGGCGCCCGTGCCCCCACAGGTGCCGTCGGACCCGTCCCCCGCCCCCGTACAGCCGCGAGCGGCCGCACAGGCGGCGCGGACGGCCCCTCCGGGCACCGTGGCAGCCGTACGGGCCGTGCTGGCCGAGGGCGGCGCGCCCGAGTCGCTCGCCGGGCAGGTGTCCGGCGTCCTCGGGGAGCGGGCCGCCGAGGCTCTGCGGGAGGATCCGTGGCAGCTTCTCGCCGTGCCGGGTGTCCGGCCCGAGCAGGCCGACGGGTTCGCGCGTGCGCTGCTCGGCGCGGACTGCGGTCCTGGTGACGAGCGTCGGTCAGCGGCGCTCGTCGGCTGGCTGCTCGAACGGGCCGCGCTCCAGGGCCACACGGCGCTGGAGTCGTCGGCGGTGCGCACCGCCCTCGGCAAGCAGGCGGTGCCCGATCCCGACGAGGCGTTGGGGCGTGCCGTCGCCGACGGTGTCGTGCTGGTCTTCCAGGACGGTGCCGACGAGGCCCTGGACGGCGAGGCTTCGGACACCGAGGCCGCGGACGGCGTGGACGGCAGCGGGTCCGAGGCGGGCGAGCCGGGCACAGGGGCGGCCGGGGACGCCGACGCCGCGCCTGTCCCCGTACTCCTGGGGCTCGACCGGTACGCGCTCGCCGAGGAGAGCCTTGCCGACGGGATCGCGCGGCTGGTCAAGACCGGCCCCGACGCCTCCTGGGAGGAGGCGGCCGCGGGGGCACCCTCGCCCTCGGCGGCCGAGCTGATCCGCGCGGTCGCCGGTCATGGCCTGGTGCTGCACACGGGCGGTGAGGCCGCGCGAGCCGAGCCCGTCGCGCTGGCCGTGGCGGCGCGGGCACTCGGGCTGCGGACAGCGGTGGCCGCCCACAGCGAGAACGGCAGGAGCAGGCTGGGCGCCGACGCGCTCACCGTCGCCGGGCTGCTCTCCGGCGCCCAGGGCCCCGGTCGGGACACCGACGGCACCTTCTCGCTCGATCTGCTCGTGGTGCTCGACGCGCCGCAGCTCGACGTGGAGACGGCGGCGATGCTCGTCGAGTCGCTGCCGGACGGGAGCCGCCTGGTGCTCAGCGGCGACCCCGGGGTGCTGTGGTCGGCGGGCGCCGGCCGGGTGTTCGCCGATCTGCTGGCCGCCCGGGTGTGCCCGCAGGTCGCCTCGCGTACGCCGGATCCCGGCCCGATCGGGGAGCTGGTCTCCGGCATCGGCATCGGGGAGCTGACCCAGGTGGAGGCGCCCGGCAAGGAGGTCGTGATCGTTCCGGTGCGGGACGCGGGCGAGGCGGTGCACCGTACGGTGCAGCTCGTCGCCGACTCCGTACCGCGCGCTTTCGGGGTGTCCTCGGCGCAGACGCAGGTGATCACGGTGGGCCACGGCGGCGCCGCCGGCACCCGCGCGCTCAATGCCGCGCTCAAGCAGCGGCTCCAGCCGGGGCCCGGCCAGTTCGGCGGCTTCGACCCGGGGGACAGGATCGCCTACGTACCGGCGCCGGGCAGGACCGTGCAGGGCACCGTGGTCTCCGCCGACGCCGAGGGGCTGCGGCTGGACTGCGACGGCGTTCCGGTCGTCGTACCCAAGGACCAGGTCGAGTCGGCCGTACGCCACGGCTGGGCGCTCACCGCGCACCAGGCGGCCGGGATGCGCTGGCCGGCCGCTGTGGTCGTACTCCCCGGCGACGCGGGGCAGGGGCTCAGCCGCCCCTGGGTCTATACGGCCTTCAGCCGGGGCGACCGCCATCTCTCCGTCGTGCACGGCGTCGACCAGGCGCTGCCGCACGCGGTGGCCGCCATCCCTTCCCAGGAGCGCACGACCCGGCTGCGTCCCCTGGTGGAAGCCCTGCTGGCGCCGGCCCCCGCGCAGTAGCCCCGGGCCCGCCCCGGGCGAGGGCCTGGGCGGCCCGGGGCGGGGTGCGGCGGCTCAGGCGTCCTGTTCCTCCAGGTCGTCCAGGTCGGCGTCGAGATCGTCCTCGTCGAAGACCGAGCTGACGTCGAAGCGGCAGACGACCTGCTGGGGATCGGCCTGGTCGAAGGGCGCCCTGAGCCACTCCCCCGGTTCCGGGAGGTCGTCGGCGGCCGACACCCACAGGGTGGAGTCGCCCTCCTCCAGGCCGAACTCCTTGTGCCGGGAGGCGATCTCGTCCGGTTCGTACTCGCCGAAGAGCACCCCGAGAGCGGCGTGGACGCTGCTGCCCACGGCCGCCCCTGTCACGGAGTCCTCGTCGACGTCGGCGATGCGCTGTGCCTGTACGAGCAGCCGCTGCGGGTCCACCACCGCGTAGTCGCGCCGGATCAGCACACTGAGCGCGTTCGGCTCCTCGGGTCCCGCATATGGCGGAAGCGAGTCGTCCGGATCAGGGATCTCGAAGGGGGTGACCTCGTCGTACCTGTTGTAGAGCCGCTCGTCGTAGACCTCGGCCGCGGCAGCGAGGGCGTTGAACGCTTCGGAGACGGCCGGGTCGTCCTCACCCGAGCGGTTCTCGACCGCCGCGAGGTGGCGGTCGAGAGCGATCTTCACCGCCTCGGCGGCGGCGCGTACCTCGGCAGCGGTGGGCTGCACAGCATCAGACATAGTGCAGACGCTATCCGTACCTGGGCTCCGGACGCACAATAGATGCGATGACGGAATACGAATTTGTCGATGTGTACGTGCCGCGCGGGGTCTCCCGCAAGGAAGCGACGCGTCTGCTCACCGACCATGCCGAGTACGGGCACTGGGAATTGGACCGTCTGAGCCTGCACCGGGACGGCAGCCGCAGAGTACGGCTGCGCCGGCGCATCATCCGTCAGGTGCGCGCCACCTGGTGAGCATGACGGAGCGGGCCCCGCTGTTGCGAGGCCCGCCCCGGTCCGTACGCATTCGGTCAGGCGGTGGCGCGGGTGCGGCGGTAGATCAGGCCGCCCGCGAGCAGCAGCCCGCCGGCCGCCGGGAGCAGGAATCCGAGCTGACCCGCACCGGTCGACGCGAGTTCGTCGCTGCCCACGGGCTGGGCGACGTTCTGCGTGTCAGGGGTGTTGGGCGCCCCGGGGGCTTCCGGAGTCGGCGGGATGTCGCGGTCGACCGGAGGCTTCACCGGGGTGCCCGGCTCCACCGGCTTCCCGGGCTTGCCCGGCTCACCGGGCGGTGTGACGACCGGCGGTGAGTCGTTCTCGCAGTCGTTCCCGTACGCGGGGTTACCGACACCGATGATGTTGACGTCGAGCCCGCAGACGTTCACGGGGATGTCGATCGGCACCTCGACGTCGTTGCCCGAGCCGACGCCCGGGGAGTGGTCCGTGCCGCCTCCGGCATGGGAACCGCCGTTGTGCGAACCGCTGTCGTGCGAGCCGCTGTCGTGCGAGCCGCTGTCGTGCGAGCCGCTGTCGTGCGAACCTCCGCCGTGCGAGCCGCCGCCGTACCCGCCGTCGTCCGGTCCGTCGTCCCCGTGGCCGGGGCCGTGTCCGCCGTCGTGCGAGCCGCCGTACGAGCCGTCGTCGTGCGAGCCGCCGTGCGAACCACCGGTGGACGGCGCCTTGCCCGACACGTTCGCACAACTGTTGCCCATGGCCGGGTTGAGTACGCCGATCACGTTCACGGTGTTCCCGCAGACGTTGATCGGGGCGTGCACCGGCACCTGGACGCTGTTGCCGGACAGCACGCCCGGTGAGTGCGAAGCGGCTCCCGCCGCTCCCGCGTCCGCGTGTGCGTAGCCGCCGCCGAGGGCGAGTACGCCGCCAGCGGCCGCCACGGTGATCAGGCCTTTGCGCGTGACCTGTCTCATAGCTTGATCCCTTGCCTTCTGCCTTACCGGAATGCCCTTCGGCCCAAGTGCCGGGGCAGGATGCCCAGCGGCCCCGGAGTGCATGGCGCGCACTCCGGGGCCACCCTGGCTCACACCCTTACGGGTTGAGGTACGACGTCAGTTGTTGACGCACGTGTTGCCGAAGGAGGGGTTCAGCAGCCCGATCACGGAGATCGTGTTACCGCACACGTTCACCGGGATGTGGATGGGCACCTGGACAACATTGCCGGAGGCCACACCCGGCGAGTGCACGGCAGCACCCTGGGCACCCGAGTCGGCGACGGCCATACCCGCGCCGGCGAGCACCAGTCCACCGGTGACGGCGGCGGCAGCGACGATCTTCTTGATCATTATTCCTCCTAGTTGGCAATGCGGTCCAAGCCTCGGACCGCACCACCTGTAACGAGGAGGAACTAATCAGGCTACGAGCGTATCGTCGGATTCACTCTTTTCAGTCAAATGCGCACGCGCTGGCGATTGTTGGAGCTACGTGTCAGTACGGGCCGTCAGCAGAGGTCGATGAACCGGTCGAGTACACGCACCCCGAACTGAAGGCCGTCGACCGGGACCCGCTCGTCCACACCGTGGAACATCCCGGCGAAGTCCAGCTCGGGCGGCAGCTTCAGCGGCGCGAATCCGAAGCCGCGGATGCCGAGGTCGTCGAAGGACTTGGCGTCGGTGCCGCCGGAGAGCATGTACGGAACGGCCCGCGCGATCGGGTCCTCGGCGACGAGCGCGCTCTGCATGGCCTCCACGAGCTTGCCGTCGAAGGTCGTCTCCACCGCCTTGTTGCTGTGGATGTCCTCGCGCTTGACGCGCGGGCCGAGGATCCGGTCGAGGTCGGCGAGGAACTCCTCCTCGTACCCGGGCAGGTAGCGGCCGTCGACATGGGCGGTCGCCTGCCCGGGGATCACGTTCGCCTTGTAGCCGGCGTCGAGCATGGTGGGCGTCGCCGTGTTGTACAGGGTGGTGCCGATCATCTTGGCGACGCCGCCGAGCCTGGCGAGCGTGGACTCCATGTCCTCGGGGTCCACCGGGACGCCGAACGCGTCCGACAGCTCGTCGAGGAACGACCGCACGCTCTTCGTCACCCGTACCGGCCACTTGTGGCGCCCGACCCGCGCCACCGCCTCGCACAGCTCGGTGATGGCGTTGTCCTTGTTGATCATCGAACCGTGCCCGGCCGTACCCTCCACGGTCAGCCGCATCCAGTGGATGCCCTTCTCCGCGGTCTGGATCAGGTAGAGCCGACGGTTCTCGTCGACGGTGTACGAGAAGCCGCCGACCTCGCTGATGGCCTCGGTGACGCCCTCGAAGAGCCCGGGGTGGTTGTCGACGAGGTAGCGCGCCCCGAACGTGCCGCCGGCCTCCTCGTCGGCCAGGAACGCCAGCACGATGTCGCGCGGGGGCTTACGGCCGCTGCGCAGCCTGTCCCGTACGACAGCGAGGGTCATCGCGTCCATGTCCTTCATGTCGACCGCGCCACGGCCCCAGACACAGCCGTCGGCGATCTCCCCGGCGAAGGGGTCGTGCGTCCAGTCCTCGGCATTGGCGGGCACGACATCGGTGTGGCCGTGGATGAGCAGCGCGGGCCTGGACGGGTCCTCGCCCTCGATCCTGGCGACGGTGGAGGCGCGGCCCTTGTGCGACTCGAAGATCTGCGGTTCGAGCCCCACCTCGGCGAGCTTCTCGGCGACGTACTCGGCGGCGGCCCGTTCTCCCGGCCCTGAGTGGTCGCCGTAGTTGCTGGTGTCGATCCGGATCAGATCACGACAGAGGTCGACGACCTCGTCCTCGCCCGAGACGGTCCTGCCCGCGTTCGGCTCACTCACGCTGCTCACTCCCAGGGTCGTTGCTGCTGTTCCCTCACATACTCCCGCGCGGACCCGCACCACCCAAGGCCGGGCCCCGCCGCACCCGCACCTGTCATACGCCCGTCACACGAACGGGGTGTGATCGGGCACCGTCGAATGTTTGCTATGGTTTTCCACGTCGGAACGGCCCCTGGCCGCCCGGCGGACACCCGGTCCGGGTGGCGGAATGGCAGACGCGCTAGCTTGAGGTGCTAGTGCCCTTTATCGGGCGTGGGGGTTCAAGTCCCCCCTCGGACACCAGCAAGGGACCCCAGATCATCTGGGGTCCTTTCGCGTTTACTGGCTGTGGCGTAATCAACCCTGGAGTGCCCCGGGGCCCACCTTGTCGGTCGGCGTCCCGGGGGGCGGCTCAGCTACCGGACGTCGGGACGGGGGAAACGTCGTCGGCCAGCGCGTCCATCAGGAGTTCGTCACAGGGGCGGCCGCGCCAGTAACCGGACTGGCGGAGACGGCCAGCCGGTTTGAACCCTGCCTTCTCGTACGCGGTGATCCCGGCCGTGTTCGGCTCCAGGACCTTCAACCAGATCATCCGCAGCGCCGCGTATTCGAACGCCCACCGCAGTGTCAGGGCTGTCGCCTCCGTGGCCAGCCCTTTCCCCCGTGCCTGCGGCGCAAGCAGGATGACGTACTCGGCGGTTCGTACCGCCGGATCAATCTGGAGAGACGTAAGGCCGACCGGGGTCCGGTCGGCAGTGGTGACGACCTCGAACTGAGGGAAGTCACGGTTGCGCCCTGCCGCTTCCCATCCGCCGGCACGGACCTCCCACGCCTGCGGGACCTGCGTCCCGAAGCCCAGGATCGTGCCGGGGTCGTTCTCCCAACGGTGGTAGTCGGGCAGATGGTCACGGTCCGGCGTGGCCAGGCTGACGCGCTTGCCCGGGAGCAGGATGTACGGCTCGTCCATCGGCACCTCTTCGATGTTGGCTCCGGCCCGTTGATGGGCGAGTAGTCCCCAGTCTGGTCCGGTTCCTCGACAGGCCGGCCGTCAACGTCGCAGATCCAGGCATGCATACGGATCGGATCTGTGGCGACTCCGTGCCTCCAGGCTCCGCCGCGCCCGCCCGCAGCCAGCAGAAGTGCGGCGGTCGTGGACTCCTCCAGGCATGCGACGCGGGCGGGGAAGAACCCCGCGGCCCATCGCACCGAGCGGACCGCCAGGCTGGCATGCGTCCTGCTCGGGAGCGGCAGGGCGCGGCCCGCCTCCGCCAGGCGCACCATGCGGCCGAAGCGCGTACGCCTCCGTCCCAGATGGCGCGTAGCAAGAGTGACCGCGAGAAGCACGGTCGCCGCCACCCGCCACGACCACGTTGCCGGTGCTGGAGTGTTGTCCAGGCAGGCGGATGACTCACTGGTCCCCCACGAGATTTCCGAGGGGCGGACTGTGACGGGGGCCGGTGCTCCGCTGTGCGGCAAGGAGTCGAGCCAGCGCGACAGGGAATCGCCGGTAAGGACCACGGTCGTTCCGGTCCGGTAGTTGATGACCACACCCACTGTCGAGGTCAACGCGGTACGAGTGTGGCGACTCGCAGCGGGGACGTTCATGGTCTGTTCTCCCATCGGACTCGCTCGGTCGCGGTGTCACTGGCACGTAGCCACAGCTCAGTGGCAAGCAGTGGTTCGAGCAGTCCCCAAGGAACATCCACCCCGAGCGCGGCCTGCCGAAGAAGCGAGCGGAGGATCACAGGGCGCACCAGGCCGAGGTCGGCCAGGTGGCCGTCTGCCAGCTCCAGGACGCTCGCCTGGTTGGCCCGTAGCCCGTGGTGATGGTCCACCGCGAACAACCCCTTGGAGCCACGCCGCACGACCTCCCTGGGCAGGAGATCGGTGACCGCGTCGGTAAGCAGCGGTTTGTATCGGCGGGCCGACCATCGCTCCGAAGCGGGGACCGACATCACAGCTTCCAGAACCCGGGCGTCCGTGTACGGGTTGTGCATCTCGATTCCGTACGTGGCGGCAATCTGGTTCTCCGTCGCGGCGGTACGACCGACGTACCGTGCTTCACTGAGGAGGTGGCGGTCGGCGTAGCCCAGGCCGTCCATGCCCGTCTCCGACGAGATGACCGACTCGGCGAGGACGGTCGCCCAGTGGGTGAGCCAGGGCTTCGGGGTCGCCACGCCTGTCAGCCGATGGGGAGCGACGTGCTGGACTGCGCAAATATTCAAGCATTTCGAGGACCCGAAGCCGGGTTACGTCGCCGACTGGCCCGATCTTCCGACCTGGCAGCAGGAGACTGACGCCGACATCTTCGAGGCCATCGAGAAAGCCTGATCAGGTGGGACGGGTCGGGATGGTCACTTGACCGTCGCATGCCCAACAGCGCCTGAAACAGCAGGAAAGAGGCAGAGAAGCGCCTGCCGAAATAGGCTCCTCGGTGGGCGTTCCCCCAGCTCAGGCTGTTTGCGGACTGGCGCCCAAGACGCAAGTGCAAGTCCCCCTCGGACACCCGCAGGGACCCGAGATCATCTGGGGTCCTTTCGTGTTTTCCGGGGGCGGGATGCCGTCCCATTTTCTTCCGTTCTCAGCCCTGGCCCCGACGGGCCGTTGTGACAACATGCCCGGTATGACTTCTGGCACCCCGAACAGCCGGGTCGACACGAGCGTGCCGCACTCCGCGCGTGTCTACGACTTCCTCCTGGGCGGCAAGGACAACTACCTGGTCGACCAGGAGGTGGCGGAGGCTCTTCCGCCCGAAGGCAGGGTCGCCGCCCTTCAGAACCGGGCCTTCATGCACCGCGCCGTCGCGTACCTCGCGGAGCAGGGGACGGATCAGTTCCTGGACATCGGTACGGGCATCCCCACCGCGCCGAACCTGCACCAGATCGTCCAGGGCATCAATCCGAAGGCCCGGATCGTCTACGTCGACAACGATCCCATCGTGCTGCGGCACGCGGAAGCGCTGCTGATCAGCCACCCCGAGGGCGGCACCGAATACCTCCAGGCCGATGTGCGGAAGCCCGGGACGATCCTCGACGCGGCGCGCGGCTTCCTGGACTTCAGCCGGCCCGTCGCCGTGTCCCTCATCGGGCTGCTGCACTTCCTTCCGGACGACGAGGACCCGCGCGGGATCATCCGTACGTTCGTCGACGCCCTTCCGTCCGGCAGCCATCTCGTGCTGACCCAGGGCGCCGCCGACATCGACCCCGACCTGGGTGCCGAGGCCAGCGACAGCTACGCGAAGGGCGGCATCCGCGTCGCGCTGCGTACGCACGCCGAGGCGCTGCGCTTCTTCGACGGCCTCGATCTCGTACCGCCCGGGCTTGTCACCGCGTCCTCGTGGGTCGCCGGCGAGGCTCCGGCCGACCCCGAGCCGAGTGGGCTCTACGCCGGGGTGGCGCGTATCCCCTGAGCCGGGAGCCGGGAGCCCTGAGCCCGGAGTTCCGCGCTATTCGTGCGGCTCAAGTTGTACAGGTGAAACTGGACAGTTAAACCTGTAGAAGTTAGCGTGGGTCGCATGAGCGAGAACCCGAGCCTGTCGCCTTCGGCGGTGCGGGCTTCACGCGAGGTCCGTGCCGTCATCAGCCGTCTGCGGCGCCGCATCCTGAACGCCGCCGAGGTCGAGGACATCACCCTGGGCCAGGCGTCCGTCCTGGCCCGCCTGTCGGACAAGGCCGGCGTCACGGCGAGTGAGCTGGCCTCCGCCGACGGCGTACGGCACCAGTCGATGACCGCGACCGTCGCTTCGCTCGCCGCGCGGGGGCTGGTGGAGCGCGGCCCCGACCCGGACGACGGGCGGCGCCTGCTGATCACGCTGACCGCCGAGGGCCAGCGCCGGGTGGACGAGGGGCGGCAGGCCCGTACGGAGTGGCTCGCCGGGCAGTTGCAGGACAGGTGCACCGAAGAAGAACGCCGGGCCGTGATCGCCTCCATGGCCGTGCTGGAGCGGCTGACCCATGACTGAGGTGCGGGCGGACACCGCGAAGGAGACGGACAAGCCGGGGTTCGACCGGCGGTTGCTGCCGCCGATGCTGCTGGGCTCGGTCCTGAACCCGATCAACTCGACGATCATCTCCGTCGCGCTCGTCCCCATCGGCAGGGCCCTCGGCGCCCCGGCCTCAGGGACCGCGTGGCTGGTCTCCGCCCTCTATCTGGCCACCGCGCTCGGGCAGCCGGTCGTCGGCCGGCTCATCGACATATTCGGGCCGCGCAGGCTCTTCCTCCTGAGTACCGGACTCGTGGGGCTCGCCGGCGTCGTCGGCACCCTGGCACCGAACCTGATGGTGCTGATCGTCGCGCGCGTCCTGCTCGGGTTCGGCACCTGCGCCGGCTATCCCTCGGCGATGGCACTGCTGCGCAGCGAGGCGAAGCGCACCGGACGGGACAGTCCCGGCGGCGTGCTGACCGCCCTGGCGGTCACCAACCAGACCATCGCCGTCGTCGGCCCGCTGCTGGGCGGCCTGCTGATCGCGGTGGGCGGCTGGCGCGCCACCTTCGCGCTGAATGTGCCGCTGGCTGCCGCTGCCGTGCTGTTGGGGCTGCTGCGGCTGCCCAAGTCAGCAGGAACGTCCCAGCAGCGCGGGCGCCTGGCCGCCCGGCTCGATCTCCCGGGGATGGGCCTGTTCGCCGCGATGCTCACCTCGCTGCTGCTGTTCCTGATGAACCTGCACCTGCGCGACTGGTACCTGCTGGTGATCGCCATCGCCCTGGGAGCCGCCTTCGCCGCGCGGGAGTTCCGGGCCGCCACCCCCTTCATCGACCTGCGGGTGCTCGGCGGCAACACACCGCTCCTGGCCACCTACGGGCGCGCGCTCGTCGCCTACGTCGTCTCGTACGCGTTCCTCTACGGCTTCAGCCAGTGGACCGAAGAGGGCTACGGGCTGTCGCCCTTCCGCGCCGGGCTGGTGCAGATCCCCATGTTCCTGCTGGCGATCGGTGCCTCGATCATCTCCGGGCGGCGCAACGGCATACGAGGGAAGCTGCTGGTCGGTGCGGCCGGACAGATAGTCGCCTGCGTGGTGATGCTGACGCTCACCGGGACGAGCCCCGTGTGGATGCTGCTCCTCGTCGCGCTGATCTTCGGCGTCCCCCAGGGGCTGAACAGCCTGGCCCTCCAGAACGCCGTGTACTTCCAGGCCGATCCCGAGCGCACCGCCTCCTCGGCCGGGCTGCTGCGCACTTTCGCCTACGTCGGCTCGATGATCGCCTCCTCCGCGACCGGCGCGTCCTTCGGGCAGCGCGCCGACACCGGCGGCATGCATCAGCTCGCCTGGGTCATGCTCGGCGCCGGCGTGCTCTACCTCCTGCTGACCGTCTTCGACCGGACGCTCGGCCGCGCGGCGACAGCAGCCGCCCAGGCGGCGAAAGAGGCCCCGGCGACGACCGACGCCCCGGCGGAGAAGCAGACCTCGGAGTAGCGCGACCACGGCCCGGCAGCCGTGAGATGTCCACGAACAGCGCTTCACGCACCCGAAAGGCACGACCATGTCCCGCACCGCACTGCTGCTGATGGACCTCCAGGCCAGCCACCTCGCCCAGATGCCCGACGACTACCTGCCCCGCGCCGTGCACGCCCTCGACACGGCCCGCGCCGCCGGCATCCCGGTCATCCACGTGGCACTTCAACTCCGTCGCGGTCACACCGACGCCCACCCCCGCAACAAGATCTTCGGCGCCCTTCCGTCCCACCTCTTCACGGCCGACGACCCCGGCGCCGCCATCCACCCCGATGCCGCCCCCGCCGACGGCGAGATCGTCGTCCACAAGAACCGCGTCAGCGCCTTCGCCGGCAACAACCTCCAGCAGCTCCTGGCCACCCAGGACATCGGCCACCTCGCCCTGGCCGGCCTCTCCACCGGCGGGATCGTGCTGTCCACCGCGTTGCAGGCCGTCGACCTCGACTACGGGGTGACGGTCCTGTCCGACGCCTGCGCCGACCCCAACCCGGCCCTGCACGACATCCTCATCGCCGAAGTCCTCGCACGACGCGGCAAGGTCGCCACCGTCGACGAATGGGCGCACACCCTCGGCGCCGCCGCCTGAGCCGCCCGAGCACTCCCGAACCGCGACCGAACCACCGTCTGAGCGCGACCCTGGGTCAGGGGCCCGAGCGGTGCCTGCCGCTCGGCGGGACCGCCGAACGCGAGGCGGACTCGGCCACGTTCACGCACTGGGCGCGGCAGAGTGCCACAAAGCCGAAGAGCTGGTCCCTGTTGCCCTGGTCGGCGATGCGGTACTGCCACGGCCTGGGGGTGATGTGGCGCCCCATCGCCTCGAAGACCCGCTCGGCCTCGGCGAACCGCTGCCCCGCCCACAGCGCGTGGGCCAGGCAGTTGAGGTCCTGGAGCGACCGGTCCGCCGGGTCGGCGACGGCGAACCACTGGTCGAAGGCGGCCAGCGCGTCATGGATCGCGTAGCTGTTGAGCCAGTGCATGTCGAGGGCTTCCCTGGGCAGCCGCAGCCACCGCTCCACCCGTACGTACACGGGCAGCATCAGCAGGTCCGCGCCGGCCGGCTGCTCCGCCCTGCTGATCGCCCAGCGCGCGTACGCGTCCGCGTGGCTGACGGCCGCGGGGTTGGGGCGGCCCAGCCAGTACATGAGCATCCGGTGGTACGCCTCGCGGTTGTACGGGTCCAGCGCGTGCGCGCGCTTCAGCAGGCCCCAGGGGCCCGACGGCAGCATGGGGTCCTCCGCCCGCACCCGGTGCTCGGCCGCCTGCTGCTCCTCGTCGATCACCGCCAGCGCCAGGAAGCACGTCCAGGGCACCGGGTTGTCGGGCGCCTCGCGCACCGCCGCTCCGCACGCGGCGAGCGCCTCGTGCCACAGGGCGTCGGTGGTCGAGTGCTCGGCGCGGTACGCGCGCAGCGCGCGCTCGACGGCGACCCGCGCCCGCATCACCGTGACCGTGGGCCCCGGCTCCTCGGACTCCCACGCCTCGATCACGTCGGACCCGGCCGCCGAGGCGCCGAGCACCTGGCTGCGGTACGTCCACAGGCCCCAGCCGTGCGAGGTGTCCGTACGGGCGAGCAGCGTCCGCACCGCCATCCACCGCCCTGCGGACAGTTCCTCGAGCGCCACGCGCAGATCGTTGTCGAAGCCCGCGGGATGCATCACCGGGCGCCATTCGGACTCTGCCACGCTCAGCCCCTCACGCGGACCGGGACACGGGCTCCGACGGGCCCCGGACACGCTCGCGTTCCGGGGCAGTCACGGCCCGCGGGATCAGCGGGGTCAACCAGGGTGGCGCTAGTCATAGTGCGAGGCTCCGAAGGGAAAAAAGGGGGGAACTCGATGAGGGTTGCCCCCATTACCGACAGTGGAGGCGTCTTCACTCTTCTGTAATCGGCCGACCGGCACCAGTGTTGCCCCGTTGCGCAACACACGAAAAAGCCGATCAGCACACCGCCCTCACAAGCGCCGGAGAGCACTCCGGTACAAAGCGGGGTGAATGGGGCCTGTCTTCCGCCGGACTCATACGCGCGTCCGGCCCCTGCCCGGCACCTCGACCCCGGCCACGGTGATGCCGGGCACCGCGATTCCGGGCACCTTCACACCGGACACCTCGACACCGGCACCCGCGGTGACCGGGCCGGGCACGGCCCCCGGCGCGGCGGCAGGCGTGGCTCCCGGCGCCGCCTCGGCGTCTTCCGCTTCCGCCTTCTCCCTGGCGTACGCGTGGAGCAGGGCGTCGGTCCGGTAGAGGTCGAGCGCGGTCTCGTCGAGCAGGTGCCGGGCGACCAGCTCGTCCAGGTTCCGGCGTGTCCGTACGAGCGACTCGCCGGTGAGCGCCGCGACCGCCTTCGCGCTGATCCGCGCCGCGGGCGCGAGGCCGAGCAGCCGGAACGTACGCGCCACGTCCGGCCGCAGTTCGCCGTACGAGAGGTCGAAGGCGGCGCGGACGGCGAGTTGGGGATCCTCGTGGTCGCTCATCGCGTCGAGACCCGCCTCGGCCAGCTCGTCCACCGCGTGCGACAGCGGCCGGTGCGGGTGGGTCGCGAGCTGCTCGGCGGTGATGCGCAGGGCGAGCGGGAGGTGGGCGCAGTGCCTGGCGAGGGCGTCGGCCGCCGCGGGTTCGGCGTCCACGCGCGCGGCGCCGAGCACGGTCCGCAGCAGCACCAGCGACTCCTGGTGCGACATCGGGGCGAGCGAGACACGCCGGGCGCCGGTGGCGACGGCCAGTCCGGTCAGCCGGCGCCGGCTGGTGACGACGACCGTGCTGCCGGCCGCGCCCGGCAGCAACTGCCGGACCTGCGCGGTGTCCACGGCGCCGTCGAGCACCATGAGCAGCCGCCGCTGGGCGGCAGCCGTACGGAACATCGCCGCCCGGTCGTCGGCCGACTTCGGCGGGTTCGCCACGCCGAGCCCGGTCAGGAACGCGCCGAGCACGTCACCCGGATCGGCGGGTTCGACCCCGGCGCGGTGGCCCCGCAGGTCGGCGAAGAGCACCCCGTCGGCGAAGTCGCCGGCCACCCGGTGCGCCCAGTGCAGCGCGAGGGCGCTCTTGCCCACACCGGGCGGTCCGTCCACGGCGAGGGTCAGCGCCATGCCGCGCTCCTGGGACACCGTCAGGGCGGTGTCCAGGGCGGACAGCGCCTCGGCGCGGCCCACGAAGGTCGACGTGGCGAGCGGGAGCTGCTCCGGGCGCGCCGTGCCCGCCAGCTCCGCCCTGGCCAGCGCCAGCAGCTCACCACCGGCGCCGAGCGCCTCGTCGCACGCCTCGGCCAGCGCCAGGGTCGGCGTGCCCTTGCCCCGGGCGATCCTGCTCAG
The DNA here is from genome assembly GCF_000818195.1 of Streptomyces sp. 150FB. Lineage (GTDB taxonomy): Bacteria > Actinomycetota > Actinomycetes > Streptomycetales > Streptomycetaceae > Streptomyces. Next base: position 1,596,933 of record NZ_JTHL01000001.1, read on the forward strand.
CCAGCCCGCGCTGTACCGCACCACGGCGGACAGCTCCCGCAGCGAGAGTCCTTCGGCCTGACGACGCTCCTGCAGGGCGGCCGCGAACGTACCTTCCACGGAATCCCCCCTTCCCCCGCTGCCGGCCCAGCCGCTCAACAGCCCGCGCACCGGACGCGTGTTCGATCACGCGGGGCACGGAGCCCTATCATCACCCGCCTTCACTCGCCCGTACAAACCACGTGGTGTTTCCTTACGATGTTTTGCATACGATCCGTACCGGCCCGAAGAGGCCGGTGCGCACCTGTCCGGCGGCGATCGCCCGCGTCGGTGACGCGTCGTCGAGATAGCCGGCGAGGGTCCCGCGTACGACGACCTCGATCTCGTTGTCGCCCTCCCGCAGCGCGTCGGTCACCTCGAACGTCCACGGCCCCCAGACGCGCTGCCCGACCGGTGTCCCGTTGACGGTGACCTCGGCGGTGCCGCGCACCTCACCGAGATCGAGCAGCGCCTGTCCCGTCCGGCCGCCCGGCAGGCGCGCTGTCGTGCGGTAGCGGACGTATCCGCCGAGGGCGCGCAGGCCGAGCGCCTCCCAGTCGGCGAGGGGTACGCCGTCGCTCTCGGCGGTCTCGGCCTCGACGGCGGCGTCGAGCAGCGCGCCGCCCCTGCGGCCGTCCAGGGCGAGGAGCCGCAGCAGTACGGCGGTGCCGGCGCCGAGCGGTGCCGGGAACCGTACCCGCCCCTCGTCGTCCGTCCCGTACTCCTGTCCCCCGACCACGACGGCGGCCTTCAGCGGGGTGGGGACGCGCAGCGCCGTGGTGCCGAGCGGAGCGGTGAAGCGCAGCCACTCGACGCGCTCGGGCCCCGGCTCCAGGTCCGGCACGACAGGTTCGACGACACCGCCGGGGGCGGCGGCCGGCTCCAGCCAGTGCGCACCGGGGAGCGGGTGCGGGCGGGCCCACGCACAGATGAAGCGGGGGTCGCGGCCGCTCTGGGAGGCGCGCAGCCGCAGGACGGCGGGCGCGCCTTCGCAGGTGGCCTCCCAGCTCGCGTCGCTGAGCAGGCCGAGACCGCCGCGCGCCACGGGTACGGAGTCGAGGGCGGCGGCGGTCGGTGTGGTGCCGGTGTCGGTGACCCGGAGGGTGACGGTGTTCTCGCCCGTACGCAGGTGAGCACCGATGTCGTACGGGTGGACGCGCACCTCCCGGTGTTCCGGGTACGGGCTGAAGTCGCCCTGGCGGCCCACCTCCACGCCGTTGACGAGCACCGCGCACGCCCCGTCGCCGCTGACCTGGACGACGGTGTCGGCGGGGAGCGCGGCGAGGTGGGTACGGAGTGTCAGGTCGTGGGTCCGGCCGGCGACGGAGCCGTCCCCGGCGGTCATCCACTCGGGGCGGCGGAAGGCGGCAGGGTCACGGACGACGGCGAAGGAGGCGCGGACGGGCCCGGCGTCGAGCGCCCGCAGCTCGATCTCCAGGAGCACGTCCCTGCCGTGTGTCCGGGGCGGCAGCGGGCTGAAGGTCTGGTATCCCTGTCCGTCGGCGGGGAGTTCGGCGCCGTCGACGCGGACCCGGCGGGCGGCGTTCGCACCCACGGCGAGATGAAGCGGGCCCGCCGACTCGGGCAGCGTCAGGTGGGTGCGGACCTCGACGCGGCCGTCCGCCGGAACGTCGCGCCAGTCGAGGAACTCCTCGGGGACGTACCCCTTGGGGCCGAGGCGCTCGTCGTGCACCACGTCGTCGCGGATGCCGCGCGACAGCGACCAGAGGGCGGGACGCCACTCGCCGTCGCCGTCCCGGACCTCGGCGAAGGGCCCGAACCCGGCGGTGACCGGGGCCCATTGCTCCGTGCGCCCGTCGTTGTGCTCCATCCGCCAGACCTCGACAGGCAGCACCCCCGGCCGGTCGGCTGCGGCGAGGTCGCCCCAACTGTTGTCGAGCGTGGAGACGGCAAGCCCGCGCCAAGGGCCTTCAAGTGTCGTCTCGTTCGTGGTCGGGCCCGGCAACTCATGCGTCGGGTCGGGAAGTTCGCCGGCGAGTACGACGACGGCGACCGTGCCGTCCGCGAACGGCACATCGAGCAGCCAGCAGCCGTCCGGGCCCTGGGCGACGGTGAGTTCGGTGCGGTGTCCGGTGCCGGGGTCCCACCGCTGGGCGCGCGGCCGGTCTTCAACGCCCTCGACCCGCACCCGAGCGCCCCGGTCGCCGGCCGGGGCGAAGTCGTAGCCGTTGGTGCGCAGTTGCTCCCAGTAGTGCCCCCAGGGGAAGTTCTCCCCGGTGGTCCAGTCGCCCGGGTCCAGGGAGACGATCGGCGCCCGGGTGCCGCTGGTCTCGTCGTGGGCGATCAGTGTCAGCACATGCGTGTCGCCGTGCCGGCGCAGCAGGTACGGGGTGTCAGCCGTGATCCGTACGGGTCCGGTCGCCACCGCCGCGGGGACGTCGGCGGCCGTGTCGACCACCGCGATCAGGCCGCTGTCGACGGCGTCGGCGAACAGCCCGGCCACCTCGGCGTCCTTCTCCGGCTTCCCGCCCAGGAAGAGTTCGGGCGCGCTTCCCACGCACACCACCCGGCCCCCGGCGGCGGCGAAGTGGACCAGGGTGCGCGCCGCGGCGTTGTGCAGGGCGCGCGGGCCCGGCAGGACGACGGTGCGATAGCTCTCCGTACCGATCACCAGGGTCGCTCCCGAGGCGTCGGCGACGATCCCGGCGCGCGCGAGTGTCGTCTCGTCCAGGGTGTCGTGATCGAGGCCGGTGCGCTCCAGCGCGCCACGGCGCTCGGCGAACCACGTGTTGACGCCGTTGAGTTCGTGGTAGACGGCGTCCGTGGCGCTCGCCGGGGCGAGCGGTCCTTCGAGGGTGAGATAGGCCTGCGCCGTGGTGGTCGGTGACAGCAGGATGGTGTCGCAGACATGGCTGCCCAGGGTCAGTACGGAGCAGAGCCGCGCCACGGCGGTCGAGAACACGTGATAGGCGGGCCAGTACGGCTGGCGCCAGCAGGTCGACGGCGGCGCCCACTCCCACCAGCCGCCGGGCGTCGCGTAGTAGACGGCGTGCGGGTCGTAGAGGTTCGCGCCGCGCCGCAGGAACGGCGCGAGCCAGTCGTACGTCTCCTCCAGCGTGCCGCCCCACCCCGAGGAGTGGAACGCCTCGATCCAGGTACGGCCGTGCCCCTGGGCGTGCGCCATGGAGCTGTGGACCTTCGCGTCGCCCCAGTGGTCGCTGCCCGGGGCGCCGTACCCGGCGTGCGTGGCGTAGTAGTCGCCGTACACCTGCACACCGCCGACCGGGTCGCCCTCGCGGGCCGGTGAGGGCTGGTCGAAGCCGCAGATCAGGCCGTGCCGTTCGAAGAAGGCGTCCTGCGGGTCGAAGAAGCAGCGGCGGCCGAGGCGGGCGCGGTGCTCGTGGTAGTCGCGCCGGACCCGGGCCGCGTGCGCCTCCTCCGCCGCGCCCCCGCTCTCCCACAGCGCCCACAGCTCGGGGACCAGGTCGTAGCCGTACGCCTCGGTGAAGGTGGCGGCGAAGTTCCGGCCCCAGGTGGGCATGGCGGGCAGCTCGTCCTGGAAGAAGCCGCCGATCGAGCGGCCGAACCACCTGCCGACATGGCGCTCCAGGGTGCCGTGCACCCGGTCGAGGAGCGCGGCGCACGCGGCCTCGCCGAAGTAGTCGAAGCCGCGCGCGCCGCTGTGGACGAGGGTGACCTCGGCGGGTCCGCCGCTCCAGCGGACCTCGCCACCGGTGACGGACACGGGAACGCGGGCCCCGTCGGCGGCTCCCGGCAGGGTGGCGTACGCGGCCAGCGCCGTATGCCCGGACGGCGGCCGGAGCAGCGCCTGTCCGTCGTCGGCGCTCACGGTCGTACGGTGCAGCGCGAGCCCGGAGAACTCCGGGTCGCCCGCGATCAACTGCCCCTGGAAGTTGGCACCGGAGAACCCGATCTGGTCGTACATCCAGAGGCTGAAGCCCAGCTCCTCGGCGTCCGCGCACGCCCCGTCGAGCAGGCTCAGCCATTCGGGGCTCAGATACGGCGGGTCGTCGGCGAGCGAGCCGAACATCGGCCCGGTGGGCGCCAGGCACATCACGACCGCCTGGTGGACACCCTGGGACACCAGCTCCCGCATCTGGAGGCGCAGCCGCTCCCTGGTGACCTTGGCGCCGCTCCACCACCAGATGGGCAGCGGGCCGTAGGCACGTGCCGGGTCGGTGAAGCGGGACAGCAGTTCGCCGGCAGCGGTGGCCGTGGCCGTGGCCGGAGGTGTCGTTTCCGCTGATGTCATGCGAGGGCCTTCCGCTCGGTCTGGATCAGATCCAGTGACTTGCCGGCCGTGTCCGGCATGAAGAAGAAGCCGACGCCCCCGCTGACGATCAGGAACGCCGTGAGCAGCCCCGCGACAGGCGCGATGCCGGTGGAGGCGAGGTGCGGCACGAAGTAGCTCCAGATGCCGAGGAAGAAGCGCGCCGTGCCGAACGTGAAGCCCTGCGCCGTGCCGCGCAGCATGGTCGGGAAGAGTTCCTGGCTGAAGGTCTTGTAGAACGCCTCGCCTGCCAGCGCCGCCCCCACCCCGAAGAAGAAGGTGTTCAGCAGGATGGTCGGGATGGTGAACGGGAAGACGAGGAACAGCGCGTAGGACAGCGCGCCCAGCACCGCGCCGACGCCCCACATCAGACGGCGCGTCCCGTGGTCCCGGTCGCTGAAGCGCATGAAGACCAGGCAGGTCGCGAGAATGCCGATCACGAAGCCGGAGCACGACAGCGCGACGCTGGTGGTCTGGTCGCCCGCCCCGAGGTGCCTGACCATGTACGGGGTGAAGATGCCGGCCGTACCGGCGGCGAGGCTGGAGAAGACGTAGATCGTTCCGGTCCAGAGCATGGCCCGCAGGTTCGGCCCCTTGAACAGCTCCCGTACGCCCGCCTTCGCCTCGGCGCCCTTCTCGGCGGCCGCTTTCCACATGGGCGACTCGGTCATGCCCTTGCGCAGCGCCCAGGTGATGAGGGCGACCACGAAGAGGTGGACGAAGACGATACGGATGCCCAGCAGGCCGAGCGGGGAGAGCCCGAGGGCCAGCAGCAGGACGACGATCGGGCCGGCGTTCCAGGCCACCTGGGTGAGTCCGAGCAGCTTGCCCCGGGATTTCGCCGGCGAGAACTCCCCCACCAGGGCGAGCGAGGTCGGTACGTCGGCGCCGACGGCGAGGCCGACCGCGAAGGTGCCGATGAAGATCATCGCGGGGGTGACGGCGAAGCCGATGCAGAGCACGGCGAGCGCGTAGACCAGCAGGTCCCACTGGTAGATCCGCTTGCGGCCGAGCTTGTCGCCGAGCCGCCCGCCGATGAAGGCGCCGATCGCCGCGCCGATGGCATTGGGACCGATGGCGGCGAGTGCGCCCACACCGGTGAATCCGGAGTCGGAGAGCTGGAGACGCTCCTGGAAGAGGGAGAGTCCGGCGCCGAGCGCGACGATCGACCCGGCGTCGAGGTACGAGGCCATGCCGGCCAGGACCGACCACCGCCACTGCTGGCGGCTCAGGGCCTCGACCGGCACACCGGGTTCGAGCGGGGCCGCGGGATCCTGGGCTGCTTGCTCTGTTGTCATCCGCGACTCCTTCGTCGTAGAACGTTCTCCGAATTGAAACGACTCAACGGTAGGGGGACACTGCCGGAAGCCGTCAATACGCGTGCGTAAGGTTGTGGATCTTTCTGTGATTAACCGGCTGTATCACAGTGAGTACCACACAGATCACCGGGAGTTGCCTCATGGTCACCGCGAGTGGACGGCGCCGCGTGACGATCACCGATGTGGCGCGCCACGCCGGTGTCTCGACGTCGGCGGTCTCCAAAGTGCTGCGCGAGGCGTACGGGGTCAGTGACGCCATGCGGGTACGGGTGCGCGCGGCGATGGCCGAGCTGGAGTACCGCCCGCACGCGGCGGCGCGCGGGATGCGGGGGCGCACGTACACGGTCGGCGTGCTGCTCGACAACATCCGCAACGCCTTCTTCGCCGACATCCTCGACGGGGCGAGCGAGGAGCTGCGCGGCGGCGCGTACCAGATGCTGGTCGGCGCCGCCGGCTTCGGACAGGAGGACCAGACCAGGCTGGCCCGCGCGATGGTGGACCGCCAGATGGACGGACTGATCCTCATCGGTCCCGGGTTTCCGCGCGCCGAGGTGCTGCGTACGGCCGCGGCGCTGCCGACAGTGGTGATCGGCCATCACGACCTGGGCGTCGGGTACGACGCCGTCCTGGACGCGGACGCCGAGGGCGCCGGTCTGGTGGTGGACCATCTGGTGGAACTCGGCCACCGCCGGATCGCCCTGACGTCGACAGACGTGAACGAGGGCAACGGCTGGTCGGGGACGCCCGAGCGGATCCAGGCGCGCGGCTATCTCGACGCGATGCGGCGGCACGGCCTGGGGGATCTCGCGCGGGTCGCGATGACCTCGTACTCCGAGGAGGGCGGCTACCGCGCCGGGATGGAGCTGCTGGCCCCGGGCGCGGGCCCGGTCCCCACGGCGGTCTTCGCCGGGGCGGACGTGGCGGCGCTCGGCGTGTTCCGCGCGGCGCGTGAACTGGGCCTGCGCATCCCCGAGGACGTCTCGCTGGCGGGCTACAACAACACGGCGGTCGCCGCGCTCACCCCCGTACAGCTCACCAGTGTCGACCAGGCCGGCGGCGAGATGGGCGCGACGGCGGCGCGGCTGCTGCTGGAGCGGGTGGAGGGGCGGGAGCGTTCCGTACGGGTGTGCATGTCGCCCCGGCTGGTGGTGCGGAATACCACGGGTCCGCCGGCCGCGTAACGGCGGGTCGGCCACACCCCTGTGGTGTCCGACACTCGGGACGGACTACATAGATGTAGCGCACATTGATATAAAGCTTATATGACTGAGCATCCCCAACAGGGCCGTCGCCACCCTGGCGTACGCCCGCGCGGGCTCGTCATCCGGACGCTTTTCCCCGTGCTCCCACGTCAGGGACGCACGAGCGCACCTCGGCTACTGCCACGAACGGTGGACCCTCCCGCACAGGGCCCGCGCCATGACAGCCGTCCGATCTGTTCCAGGCGTTATCGGATGCCCCTCTCCGCGCACGCCGATTAGGTCGCGAGAGCGCTCCCCGAGCGCTCCACCTCCGCCGTCGCTGTCATTTCGCCGAAGAGTCCGTCCCCCGTACGGGCCACTGTGCGCTTCGACCGGCGACGTCACACGTCTGCCCGCCCCAGCTTCCATAACGTAACGACTGCCGTCTAGCGGACGGTTCCATCACCGAGCCAGGCCATGCCGGCGCCAGAGGTTCTGTTCGTGCTGCCCGACGCACCAGCGCCGGTGGAGCCGCGCCCCTCGACGCCGACCCTCCGTGACTCGGTGTGCCCGCCCATGGCCAGGGAGTAGCACACCCCCATGCACCTTCTTGTCAAAGGGATCCAGCACCAGGTGACCGGTGAGGTCCTCGTCCCCAATTCCAAGTACCACGCGCATCGCGCACTGATCCTCGCCTCGCTCGCGGACGGCGTCAGCCGCGTCCACGGGCTCTCCGACGCCCGGCACGTCCAGTACACCGTGCAGCTCCTGCGCGGCCTCGGCGTGAAAATCAGCACCGAAGGTGACACCTTCGTGGTGCACGGCCTCGGCGGCCGCTACCGGCCGCGGCGCGCTGCCGTCTCCGCCGGCAGCTCCGGCACCACGCTCTACTTCATGATCGGGCTCGCCTCGCTCTCCGACCGGCCCGTGACGGTGACCGGCCAGAAGTACTTCCGCAGGCGCCCGGTCGGTCCGCTGCTCACCGCGCTGCGCGAGATGGGCGTGGGTCTCGAATCGGCCGACGACTGTCCGCCCGTGCAGGTCCAGGGCAGCCGGCCCGCCGGTGGGCATGTCCGGATCGCGGGGACGCTCTCGCAGTGGATCTCCGGGCTGATCCTGCTGGCGCCGTTCGCCACCGGACCCACCACCATCGAGGTCGTGGGCGAGCTGAACGAGCGGTCCTATCTGGAGCTGACCGTCGCGATGATGCGGCAGTTCGGACTCCAGGTCACCGTCTCCGCCGACTGGCGGCGCTTCGACGTGACTCCTGATCAGGAGGCCACGGCCACCGAGCTGACGCTGCCGCCCGACATCGGCTCCGCCGCCTTCGGCATCGCGGCGGCGGCGCTGCACCCCTCCGACGTACTGCTGCGCGGCATGACCAGGCTCGAAGGGGGTCCGGCCGATCACCCCGAGTTCCACTTCCTCGACATCGCACGCTCCATGGGCGTGCCCATGGAGCTGGACGAGAAGGCCGGAGGGGTACGCATCCAGCAGGACGCGCCGCTGCTCAAGGGCGTCACGGTCGACTGCCGCGAGGTGCCCGACATGCTGCCGATCCTCTCCACCCTCGGCACCTTCGCCTATGGCGAGTCGATGTTCCACAACATCGCGCACACCCGGCTCAAGGAGTCCGACAGGGCAGCCGCGATGCTCCAGCTCAACTCCATGGGCGGCGATCTGGAGCTGGTCGGCGACGCGCTGCGGGTACGCGGCGTCGGCGGGCTCGTCGGGGCCAGGCTGTCCTCGTTCAACGACCACCGGGTGCTGATGTCGCTGGCGGTGGCGTCGTCCCGGGCGCGCGGCCACTCGACGCTGACCTATCCGAACGCGTACCGGATCTCGTATCCGACCTTCCTCGACGCCATGAACACCCTCGGTCTGCCGATGTCGGTGGAGAACAGCGGGCCCGCCTCCGGCAAGGGCGGGGCGCGGCGGCTGGAGAAGGAGGTCGCGAAGCCGGAGGCGGCCGCCGGGATCACGCTGCCCGAGTGGCTGCGGCGGCGGGCCGCCGCGCGTCCCGACGACACCGCGGTCGTCGACGTACGCCCGGACCGCGACGAGGTCGTCACCTGGAAGCAGTTGTCCGACCGGGTCGACCAGGCCGCTTCGCTGCTGCTGAAGCTGGGGGTGCGGCCCGGCGAGAACGTCGCCTACCAGCTCCCGAACCGCGTCGAGTTCGTGGTTCTCTCGCTGGCGTGCCTGCGCTTGGGGGCCGTCTGCTGCCCCGTCATCCCGTTCTTCAGGGAGCGTGAGGTCGGCTTCGTACTGCGCCGCTCGCGCGCACGGGTCATGGTGGTGGCCGACCGCTACCGCTCCCGGCGCCCCGCCGAGGAGCTGCTCACCCTTTCGGCGGAGGACAGGGCGGCGCTGGAGCAGGTGATCGTGCTCGCCGAGGCGGGCGGGAGCGCCGAGTTGCCCGCGGTACCCGTCGGCGGCCCCGCGGTCAGCGACTGGGAGCAGGCGCTCGCCGCCACGGTCACCGACCGCGCGGCGCTCGACGCGTGCGCGCCGACGGCCGACGCCACGGCGCAGTTGCTGTTCACCTCCGGCACCACCGGTGAGCCCAAGGGGGTGAAGCAGCCGTCCCGGAACCTGGTGCGGGCCGTGTCCATGGAGGTCAGACACCTCGGGCTCGGTGCGCTGGACGCCGTATGGGTGCCCTCGCCGCTCGCCCACCAGACCGGGTTCCTGTACGGGATGGTGCTGGCGACCGTGCTCGGTGTGCCGCAGATCCTCCAGTCCGAGTGGGACGCCAAGCGGGCGCTCCAGTCGCTGAACGAACACGGCGCGACCTTCGTACAGGCGGCGACGCCGTTCCTGTCCGACCTGGTCAAGGCGGTCGAGGACGGCGGCGAGACGCCCCGGAACCTGCGGATCTTCGTCGCCACCGGCGCCACCGTGCCCCGGGGGCTCGCCGAGCGCGCCGGCCGGGTCCTGGGCGCCGACGTCTGCGGCGCCTTCGGTACGACGGAGACCTGCCTCGGCGCGCTGTCGGCGCCGTCCGACGAGCCCGTGCAGCGCTGGGGCTCCGACGGGCGCGCGCTGGACGGCATCGAGCTGCGGATCACCGACGAGCAGGGCCGGACGCTGCCGCCGGGCGAGGAGGGCAACTTCGAGCTGCGCTCGCCGACCGTCTTCGACGGCTATCTCGACCGTCCCGAGCTGACCGCCGAGGTCTTCACCGAGGACGGCTGGTACCGCACCGGCGACCTGGCGACGATCGACGCGGCCGGCTTCCTGCGGATCACCGGGCGCGTCAAGGACGTGATCAACCGGGGCGGCGAGAAGATCCCGGTCGCCGAGGTCGAGCAGCTCCTCTTCGCGCACCCGGCGGTCGACGACGTCGCCGTGGTGGCCATGCCCGACGAGCGGCTCGGCGAGCGCGCCTGCGCCTTCGTGGTCCTGAAGGACGGCGCCGCGCTCGGGTTCGGGGACATGCGGCGCTACCTGGACGAGCACCAGGTCGCCAAGCAGTACTGGCCGGAGCGGGTCGAGCCGGTCCCCGTACTGCCGCGCAACCCCGTGGGCAAGGTCCAGAAGTTCGAACTGCGGGAGCGGGCCAGGGGCCTGCGCCCGCAGAACGAACCGCTCTGATCATGCGGTTGTACGGGTATCGGTATCCACACAAATGAGTAAGTGGGAAGGCAGAAGCAGCACATGGAGCAAGATCAGCGGTTCGACCGCCTCCGTGCCCAGGTCCAGCAGTGGGTGGAGGGACCCGGCGAGCGCTGGGCGGAGCGCATCGAGGAGAGCGGTGAGGTGCCCGAGGAGCTGTGGGCCGAGCTGAACAGCCTCGGGTTCCTCTCCGTCGCCGCGCCCGTCGAGTACGGCGGTCAGGGCCTCGGCTTCGCGCGGTGGATGGAGCTGATGGAGATCTTCTCCCGCTCCCACGGCTCCGTACGGATGATCGTGCACGTCGTCAACGGCATCTGGCGGTCCATGGACGGGCACGCCTCCGAGGAACAGCGCAAGCGCTTCGTGATCCCGTCCGTCACCGGCGAGATCAAGATCGCTTTCACGCTCACCGAGCCGGGCAACGGCACGGGCGCCGACATCACCACGTCGGTGGTCCGCGAGGGCGACACGTACTACTTGTCGGGGCACAAGCACCTGATCACCTTCGGCGTGCGCTGCGACTACTACCTGCTGGCCGCGCGCGTCGAGGGCAGCTCGGGGCACGAGGGCACGGTCGCGCTGCTGGTACCGAGGGGCGCCGAGGGCGTGCGGGTCGAGGACACCTCGAACACGATGGGCGTCACCGGCACCGACCACGCCTCGCTGACCTTCGACCGCACCCCGGTGCCGGTCGACCACCGGCTCGGCACCGAGGGGCAGGGCTTGGAGGTCTTCCTCGGCGGGTTCCTCACCCCCTCGCGCGTCTCGGTCGCGATGAGCTGTGTGGGGCTCGCCGAGCGCGCGCAGCAGCTCGCTGTGGAGTACGCGCGTGGCCGCGTGACGTTCGGCAAGGCGCTCACCCAGCGGCAGGCCATTCAGTTCATGCTCGCCGAGAACGCGGCCGACATCGAGGCGGCGAAGCAGCTCGTCCTGCACGCGGCGCGGCGCTTCGAGGAAGGCGCCGACGACGCGTCGATGCTGTCCTCGATGGCGAAGATGCACGCCGTGACGATGCTGACGAACGTCACCGACAAGGCGTTGCAGATCCACGGCGGGCTCGGCTACTGGAAGTCGTCCCCGATCGAACGCGTGTACAGGGACGCCCGCGCCCAGCGTTTCGAAGAAGGCACCAACGAGGTACAGAAGGCCGTGGTCTTCCGCGAGCTGCTCCAGCGCGCGGCGGCCCAGGCCGAGGAAGGAACAGCCCGATGAACGGCCCGACGAACGGCCAGGCCAACGACCAGGCCAACGACCGGACGAACAACCTCCCCGGCGACGAGCGCGAGCACGCTCCCACCCGTACGCCCCGGCCCGCGCGCGAGCAGGTCTCGCTGATCACCGGCGCCTCACGCGGCATCGGCCGCGCCCTCGCGCTCACCCTCGCCCGGCAGGGCGGCACCGTGGTCGTCAACTACAAGCGGAACGCGGACCTCGCGGAGAAGACCGTCACCGACATCGAGGAGGCGGGCGGCCAGGGCTTCGCCGTCCAGGCCGACGTCGAGACGACCGAGGGCGTCAAGGCGCTGTTCGACGAGGTGGCGCGGCGCTGCGGGCGGCTCGACCACTTCGTCTCCAACGCGGCGGCGAGCGCCTTCAAGAACATCATGGACCTCGGCCCGCACCACCTGGACCGGTCGTACGCGATGAACCTGCGCCCCTTCGTCCTCGGCGCGCAGGAGGCCGTGAAGCTGATGGACGACGGCGGGCGGATCGTCGCGCTGTCGTCGTACGGCTCGATCCGCGCCTACCCGACGTACGCGATGCTCGGCGGGATGAAGGCCGCCATCGAGACCTGGGTGCGGTACATGGCGGTGGAGTTCGCGCCGTACGGCATCAACGTCAACGCGGTCAACGGCGGGCTGATCGACTCCGATTCGCTGGAGTTCTTCTACAACGTCGAGGGCATGCCGCCGATGCAGGGGGTGCTCGACCGGATTCCGGCGGGCCGTCCCGGCACCGTGCGGGAGATGGCCGACACGATCATGTTCCTGCTCGGCGAGGGCTCCGGCTACATCACCGGGCAGACCCTGGTGGTCGACGGCGGGCTGAGCGTGGTCGCTCCGCCGTTCTTCGCCGACGCGGGCGAGGCGCTCGCGCTGCCGCCGCGTCCGACGCGCGACGCGTGAAGCGGCGCCGGGCGCCGCACATGACACGACACCAGAGATGCCGGATTCGTCGAAGAGGAGAGAGCCGACCGTGTTCGACCACGTCTTCAGGCCCGGCGCCATCGGCGGGCTGACGCTGCCGCACCGCGTCGTCATGGGGGCCATGCATCTCAACCTGGAGGCGCTGGAGGACGGCGGCGCGGCGCTGGCCGCCTTCTACACCGAGCGTGCCAGGGGCGGCGCCGCGCTGATCGTCACGGGCGGTACGGCGGTGAACCCGGCGGGGGCCGGCGGCCCCGGATACGCGATGGCCGGAAACCCGGAGCACCGGGCGGCCCTCGGTGTGGCCGCCCGCGCGGTGCACGACGCCGGAGGACTGATCGCGCTCCAGTTGTTCCACGCCGGGCGGTACGCGCTGCCCGGCGTGGCCGGCACGGACGGCGGCGCGCCTCTCGCGCCGTCCGCCGTGTACAGCCGCTTCTCCCGTACCACCCCCCGGGAGATGACGGAGCGCCAGATCGTCGCGACCATCGCCGACTTCGGGCGCGCCGCCGAGGCGGCGCGCGACCTCGGCTTCGACGCCGTCGAGGTGATGGGCTCCGAGGGCTATCTGATCAACCAGTTCACCGCGCCGCTCACCAACAGGCGTGACGACGCGTGGGGCGGCGACGCCGAGCGGCGCGCGCGCTTCCCGCTGGAGGTGCTGCGGGCGGTACGGGCGGCGGTGGGCGCGGACTTCCCCGTGCTGTTCCGGATGTCGGGCGCCGACCTGGTGACGGACGGTACGTCCCCCGAGGACACGGCGGCGCTGGCCGTCGCGCTCGCCGGAGCCGGGGCCGACGCGCTCGCCGTGGGCATCGGCTGGCACGAGTCGCCGGTGCCGACCGTACAGACCCAGGTCCCCACCGGGACCTGGGCGGTCTACGCGAAGGACGTCAAGCGGGCGCTGCGGGAGGCCGGGTACGACGAGGTGCCCGTCATCGCCTCCAACCGCTTCAACCGGCTCGCCCAGGCGGACGAGGTGCTGGCGGGCGGCGAGGTCGACTTCGTCGCCATGGCCCGGCCCTTCCTCGCCGACGCGGCCATCGTCGAGAAGTCCCGTACCGGCAGGGCCGGGTCGGTCGACATCTGTATCGCCTGCAACGAGGCGTGCATCGACCGGTCCTTCGGGACCGAGCGGGTGTCCTGCCTGGTCAACCCCCGGGCGGGCCACGAGGTGGAGTTCGCGGCCCGGGGCACGGCACAGCGGCCGGGGCGCTACGCCGTGATCGGCGCGGGGCCCGCGGGGCTTGAGGCGGCCCGTACCCTGGCGCGGCTCGGGCACCGCGTGGAGGTGTTCGAGGCGGCGGCCGAGGCGGGCGGGCAGTTCCGGATGGCCGCGCTGGTCCCCGGCAAGGCGGAGTTCGGCGAGACCGTACGCCACCGGGTGCGGGAGCTGCGCGAGCTGGGCGTGTCCCTGCGGCTCGGGCACCGGATCGGGCACCGCGATCTGCCGATGCTGCGGGGCCTGGACGGCGTGGTCCTCGCGACCGGTGTGGTGCCGTACCGGCCGACGCTGCCCGGCCTCGCGCTGCCGCATGTCATCGACTACGCCCGGGCCTTCGCCGACCCCGAGGCGCTGGGCCGGCGGGTCGCCGTCATCGGCGGCGGCGGGATCGCGGTGGACCTCGCGCACCTGCTGACCGGCGATCCCGAAGCCAAGTCGACCCCGGAGGAGTTCCTCACCGCGCATGCGGTGGGCGCGCTCACCGGGGCTCCCCGCACGGCGGAGGCACTCGTCGGGGCACCCGCTGGGGGCGCCGCGCCGGCGCGGG
>NZ_JTHL01000001.1:1611496-1625044 GCF_000818195.1 Streptomyces sp. 150FB
ACGCTGATGCGGCGCGGCGGCCGGATCGGCGCCGGCATCGGGCCGAGCACCCGGTGGGTGGTGATGGAGGAACTGCGCGCCCAGGGCGTGCGGCTGCTCACCGGGGTCGGGTACGAGGAGATCACCCGCGAGGGTGTGCTCGTCGTGGACGCGGAAGGCGGCAGGGAACTCGTCCCCGCCGACCATGTGGTCCTCGCCGCTGGGCAGGAGAGTGAACGGGACGTCGCCGCGACGCTGCGGCGGGCAGGAGTCCCGTTCGAGAGTGCCGGCGGAGTCGCCGGCACCGAAGGGCTCAACGCGGTGCGCGCCACGGCCGAAGGCCTGCGCGCCGCACACCGGATCACGCGGATCACGCGGGAGCGCGGGAACACGCCGCGCCGGTGACTGTTTTCATCAACGGCCTGGCCGAGGGCCATGGCCGAGCAGGAGGAATGTCGTGCAGAGCAATCAACACGTCGTGGTGACGGGCTTTGGTGCCCTCACCCCCGTCGGCAACGACCGCGAGAGCACCTGGCAGGCGCTGCTCGCCGGTACGTCGGGGATCGGCCCGATCACCCGCTTCGACGCGTCGGCGCTGCCGACGAGGATCGCCGGTGAGGTCAGTGGTTTCGACCCGGCCGAGCTGTTCGACCGTAAACGGCAGCGGCGCTCCGCACGCTTCTCCCAGCTCGCCGTGGCCGCCGCGCGTGAGGCGGCGGCCGACGCCGGTCTGACGGTCGGCGCCGAAGACGGCGGTATCGACGCCGAGCGGGTCGGCGTCGTCCTCAACAACGCGGTCGCCGGCATGGACGGCGTCGAGTCGGCCGTCGACGCCATGCACGCCGACCCGCGCACGGTCAGCCCGTACTTCGTGTCGTCCGTCATCCCGAACATGCCGGCCTGCGAGGTCGCCATCGACCTCGGTGTACGGGGTCCCGTGACGGCGAGCGCGCTCGCCTGCGCCAGCGGGATCTACGCCCTGCTGGAGGGGCGCAGGCTGATCCTCTCGGGCGAGGCCGATGTGGTGATCGCGGGCGGCACCGACTCGGCGATCACCCCGGTGATGTTCACCGGTCTTTCCAACATGGGCGCGCTGTCGCGGCGCAACGACGATCCGGAGGCGGCGAGCCGCCCCTTCGACGCCGAGCGTGACGGCTTCGTCTTCGGCGAGGGGGCGGTCGTCTGCGTCCTGGAGTCCGCCGAGCACGCCCGCGCGCGCGGCGCCCGCCCGTATGCCGAGGTCGCGGGCGGGGCGCTCACCTCGGACGCCTTCCATGTGAGCGCCCCCGACCCCAGCGGTACCAGTGCCATGTCGGCGATGCGGCAGGCGCTGCGCGCCTCCGGCACCGAGGCGCGGGACATCGACTACATCTGCGCGCACGGCACCAGCACCCGGATCAACGACCTCACAGAGACCCGCGCGATCCGGGACGTGTACGGGCCGCACGCCTACGACCTGGCCGTCAGCTCGCCCAAGTCGATGGTCGGCCACCTCATCGGGGCGGCGGGAGCACTGTCGGCGATGGTGTGCGCGCTGGCCATCAGGGACGGCGTCGTGCCGCCCACCATCAATCTGGACACCCCGGGCGAGGAGTGCGACCTCGACTATGTGCCGGGCACCGCGCGCAAGACGGAGGTACGGGCCGCGGCCGTCAACGCCTTCGGATTCGGCGGACAGAACTGTGTCGCCGTACTGCGGGCCGTCTGAGCCATGTCCGAGCCGATGTCAGCGTTCCCGCACCGATACGACTCCGTGTTCGCGTCCGGGTCCGAATCCGGGAGGAGATCCCACATATGAACGACAGCAGCACCCCCGCCTATGACCCCGCCGGGTTCCGCTCCGTCTTCGAGCAGCAGTTCACCTACTGGTCGGGGTTCGACCGCAACACCCACCGCTACGCCCGCTCCACCGCGATGTCCGACCCGGCGACCGGGCGCACCTGGACGTACGCCGAGCTGGGCGAGGAGGTCGGGCGGCTCGCCGCCGGACTCGCGGCCTCCGGCGTACGCCCCGGGGACCTGGTGGCGTACCAGCTCTTCAACGGGCCCGAGTTCGCGCTGCTGTACCTGGCCACCCAGCGCCTCGGCGCCATCGGCTCACCGGTCAACTTCCGGCTGGCGCCCGGCGAGAGCGCCCATGTGCTGGACACCGGGAGGCCGCGCGCCTTCGTGTACGACACGGCCGTCGCCGAGAACGCCGGGCGGGCCCTCGCGCTCGCCGGCCACCGTCCGGCCTTGATCGCCCATGTCGGCACCGCACAGCCCGGCACCGCGCAGCCCGGCACCACCCCGGCAGCCGCCGCGAACGGAACCGGAACCGGCCCGCTGCCCGGATCGCTCCCCTTCGAGGACCTCCTCGCCCGCGGGACCGGCGCCGCCCCGCTGCCCGCGCCCGACGGCGGGATCTACGCGGAGACCACCCGTCTCTACACCTCCGGCACCACCGGACTGCCCAAGGGCGTCCCGCTGAACAACGCCACCGAGGTGCTGTCGGCGCACGACGTGATCATGCACTTCCCGCTGTCGCCCGAGGACCGCACGCTGAACATGACGCCGTGGTTCCACCGCGGCGGCCTGTACGCCGGCGGCCCCAACCCGGTCTTCTACGCGGGCGGCGAGGTGGTGCCGCTGCGTCACTTCGACGCCGACACCGTGCTGGACCTGGTGCAGGAGCGCGGTCTCACCTTCCTCATCGGCGCCCCGACCAATCTGGAGCGGCTCGCCGACGCGCAGACGGCCGTCCCCCGCGACCTCTCGACGCTGCGCGGCATCGTCACCATGGGCGCGCCCCTGGACCGCGCCGCGTGCCTGCGCTACCAGGAGATCCTGACGCCACGGATCTTCAACGGGTACGGCACGACCGAGGCGTTCTGGAACACCTTCCTGCGCCCCGTCGACCTGCCGGCGCACGCGGGCAGTGCCGGGCGCGCCAGCACCGACGACGACGTGGCCGTGGTCCGCGTACACGACGACCGGCGGGCGGCGCCCGGCGAGCTGGCGGCGAAGGACGGCCAGGAGATCGGTGAGGTGATCGTGCGTTCGCCCAAGTCCGGCTACGGCTACATCGGCCGCCCGGACGAGGAGGCGGAGAACTTCCGCGACGGCTGGCTGTACATCGGCGACCTCGCGACCTGGGACGAGGACGAGTACGTCACGATCGTCGGCCGGAAGGACGACATGATCCTGTCGGGCGGCGAGAACGTGCACCCCGTACAGGTGGAGGAGGTCCTCGGCGAGCACCCCGGGGTCGCCGACTCGGCCGTGGTGGGCGCGCCCGACCCCGAGTGGGGTCAGCTCGTCACCGCGTACGTGGTGCGCAGGGACCCGGAGCTGACGGCGCAGGAGTGCGAGAAGCACTGCCGGGCCCATCCGATGCTGGCCGCGTACAAACGCCCGCGCGCCTACCGGTTCGTGGACGCCCTGCCGGTGACGGCCACCGGCAAGAAGATCCACTACCAGCTCAGGGAGCAGGTGGCGCGGGACGCGGCGGCGGGGCTGCTGGAACGGATCTGACGGTCCGGCGGACACGCGCTACTTGACCCGGCGCGGTTTCGGCGAGGTGCCCGAGGCGAGCGGCGAGCGGGCCAGTTCCGTACAGCCCGCCGCGATCAGCCCGACCGCGATCAGCTCGGGCAGCACCCACCAGCCGGTGCGCAGGTTCTCGCTGAACAGCATCACGCCGTACGTGATGCTGATCAGCGCGTCCCCGAGGGTCAGCATCGGCTGGGAGGCGGCGAGCACACCCGCCTGGAGCGCGTTCTGAAGGAGGAACAGCGCGCCGATGCCCGCCACCGCGGTGGCGTAGAGCTGCCAGGACGCGAAGAGCGCGACCACGCCGTCGCCGTCGTCGAGGCGCGCCACCGCGTCCTTCATCAGGGCGGCGGTCAGGGCGTACCCGCAGGCCGCGGCGAGTCCGAAGAGCGCCGCCCTGAGGTTGCCGCGCACCCGCTGCGCCCAGATGATCAGGATGGCCTCGAAGACCACCGTGGCGATCAGCGCGGGAATCCACGCCACGCCGTCCACGGTCTGGGTGCCGCCGCCGGGCGCCGCCGATCCCATGCCCAGGGCGAGACCGCAGGTCACGGCGGCCACACCGAGCCACGCCTTGCGCGGGAGCCGGGTGCGGAAGACGTACGAGGCGATCAGCAGGGTCGACGGCAGCTCGATCACGAAGATCGGCTGGACGACCGCGATCGCCCCGGTGGCGAGCGCCACCGCCTGGCAGACGGCGGCCACGATCACCAGGCAGATACCGCCCAGCCACACCTTCTGTCTGAGGAGATGCTTGATCAGCGAGAGGTGCATGGCCTCGCTGTCGGGCACGTGGGAGGCGGCGCGGCGCTGGAGCACCGAGGCCGAGCCGTTGCTGATCGCGGTCAGTACGGCGAACAGGACACTGATCACCGCACCATCATGCGGGAGCGGGCTCCGCGACGGCGACCGGACCTGCGGAAACTTCGCCGCAGTGACCGGATGAGGTACGTTTCCCCGGCCCCGGGCACCGGAACAGCTCCGCGCGGGGGAACGGTACGGAGGAGTCGCCGTGGTACGCAGGAGCAGGGCGCCGCAGGCGCCGCTCCCCCAGCACGCCGGGATCGATCCGGTGCGGCTGCGGCTGCCCGCCGACCCCGAGGGCCGCTGGCCGGCCGTACGCGACCATCTGCTCGCGCGCTACGCCGAAGCGATCGGTGCCGAGCGGATCGACGCGATGTTCCGTGCGGGGCGGTTCGCCGGGGCCGACGGGCGGCCGGTCGGACCTGAGGAGCCGTACACGGCGGGGCGGTACGTCTGGTTCCACCGGGACTTCGGGCCCGAGGAGCGGGTGCCCTTCGAGATCGGTGTCGTGCACCGTGACGAGCGGATCGTCGTCGCCGACAAACCGCACTTCCTCGCCACCACCCCGAGGGGCTCGCACATCACCGACACGGCGCTGGCCCGGCTGCGCCGCGACCTGGACCTGCCGGAGCTCCAGCCGGCGCACCGGCTGGACCGGCTGACTGCGGGGCTGGTGCTGTTCGTCGTACGGGCCGGGGACCGCGGCGCGTACCAGACGCTGTTCCGGGACCGGCTGGTGCGCAAGGTCTACGAGGCGATCGCGCCGTACGACCCGGCGGTGGCGCTGCCGGTGACCGTACGCAGCCGGATCGAGAAGGAGCGCGGGGTGCGGGCCGCGTACGAGGTGCCGGGCGGCGAGCCGAACAGCGAGACCCGGATCGAGCTGCTGGAGCACCGCGAGGGGTACGGCCGCTACCGGCTGCTGCCCGCCACCGGCCGTACCCACCAGCTCCGGGTCCATATGAACGCGCTGGGGCTGCCGCTCCTGGACGACCCGCTGTATCCGGTCGTCCAGGAGCAGGCGCCCGACGATCACACCCGGCCGCTCCAGCTCCTGGCGAGGGAGCTGGAGTTCACCGACCCGGTGACGGGCGAGCCGTACCGCTTCGAGAGCGGGCTGCGGCTCGCTCAGTGGCCGCGCTGAAGCCAGTCCTGGCGGTGCGGTGCCTCGGCGCCGATGGTCGTGGTGTCGCCGTGGCCGGTACGGACGACCGTCTCAGGCGGCAGGGCGAGCAGCCGGTCGGTGATCGAGGTGACGATCGTCGGGAAGTCGGAGAACGACCGCCCGGTGGCTCCGGGGCCGCCCTGGAAGAGGGTGTCGCCGGTGAAGACGGTCGCCAGCTCCGGCGCGTACAGGCAGACCGCCCCGGGCGCGTGTCCCGGGGTGTGGAGCACCGTCAGCGTGGTGCCGGCGACGGTGAGCGTCTCGCCGTCCGCCAGCTCGCCGTCCGGCACCTGCTCCGGGTAGGTCAGCTTCCACAGCGGGAGGTCGGCCGGATGGAGCAGTACGGGGGCGCCGGTCGCCGCTGCGAGCGCGGGGGCGGCGCCGATGTGGTCGTCGTGGGCGTGCGTGCAGACGATGGCGCGCAGCGTCCGGCCGTCCAGGGCGGCCTCGATGGCCCCCGCGTCGTGCGCGGCGTCGATGACGATCGCCTCGGTGTCGTCGCCGACGATCCAGACGTTGTTGTCGACGTCCCAGGTACCGCCGTCGAGCGAGAACGTGCCCGAGGTGACGAGATGGTCGATGCGTGCGGCCATCAGAACTCCACCACCGAACGCAGCACATCGCCGTCGCTCATGCGCCCGAAGGCCTTCTCGACGTCGCCGAGGCCGATGGTCTCGGTGACGAAGGCGGCCAGGTCGATCCGGCCCTGCTGGTGCAGGTCGATGAGCATCGGGAAGTCGCGGGACGGCAGACAGTCGCCGTACCAGGAGGACTTGAGGGAGCCGCCGCGGCCGAAGACGTCCAGGAGCGGCAGTTCGAGCTTCATCTCCGGGGTGGGGACGCCCACCAGGACGACGGTCCCGGCCAGGTCCCGTGCGTAGAAGGCCTGTTCGTACGTCTCTGGGCGGCCGACCGCCTCGATGACGACATCGGCGCCGAAGCCGCCGGTCAGCTCGCGGATCGCCTCGACGGCGTCCGTGGAGCGGGAGTTGACGGTGTGGGTCGCGCCCATCGACTTCGCCATGGCGAGCTTGCGGTCGTCGATGTCGACGGCGATGATCCGGGCGGCGCCGGCGAGGCGCGCCCCGACGACCGCCGCGTCGCCGACCCCGCCGCAGCCGAAGACGGCGACGGAGTCACCGCGCCCGACCTGGCCGGTGTTGATGGCGGCGCCGATGCCGGCCATCACTCCGCAGCCCAGCAGACCGGCGACGGACGGCGACACGCTCGGGTCGACCTTGGTGCACTGTCCGGCGGCGACCAGGGTCTTCTCGGCGAAGGCGCCGATACCGAGGGCCGGGGAGAGCTCCGTGCCGTCGGTGAGGGTCATCTTCTGCTTGGCGTTGTGGGTGTTGAAGCAGTACCAGGGCCGGCCGCGCAGACAGGCACGGCACTCGCCGCACACCGCACGCCAGTTGAGGACGACGAAGTCGCCCGGGGCGACCTCGGTGACGCCGTCGCCGACCGACTCCACGACACCCGCGGCCTCATGGCCGAGGAGGAAGGGGAAGTCGTCGTTGATTCCGCCCTGCTTGTAGTGCAGATCGGTGTGGCAGACGCCGCACGCCTGGACTTTCACCACGGCCTCGCCGGGGCCCGGATCCGGTACCACGATCGTCTCGATCCGCACCGGCTCGTTCTTGCCGGGCGCGACGACCCCTTGCACCTGCTGCGACATACCGGGGACCTGCCTTTCCTCACACCATGGGCGCACCGCGCCCCGAACGACTTTGTTCGCTCCCACTATCCCGCGTCGTCCCGCGTCCGGGAGCGCGCGGGCGGACAGGACAATGGTGCGGTACGCGGCCGGCGCGGTACACGGACAGGTCCTAACGACCGACCAGAACGAGAGGACAGCTCCATGGACACCCGCGTTGTCGTGGTGATGGGCGTGGCAGGTACGGGCAAGTCGACGGTGGGGCGGCTGCTGGCCGAGGCGCTGGGCGTCGGCTACGCCGAGGGCGACGACTTCCACCCGCCGGAGAACATCGCCAAGATGTCGGCGGGGACGCCGCTGGACGACACGGACCGGTGGCCCTGGCTCGACGCGATCGGAACCTGGGCGCACGGGCGGGAGGCGCTCGGCGGGGTGGTGACGAGTTCGGCGCTCAAGCGCGCGTACCGCGACCGGCTGCGGGGCGCGGCGCCCGGCGCGGTGTTCCTGCACCTGACGGGCGAGCGAGCGCTCATCGAGCGGCGGATGGGCGAGCGCCAGGGGCACTTCATGCCTCCGGCGCTGCTCGACTCGCAGTTCGCGGCGCTGGAACCGCTGGGGTACGACGAGGCGGGGGTGGCCGTCGATGTGGCGGGCACCCCGGAGGAGATCACGGCGCGGGCCGTGGCGGCGCTGCGCGAGGTGGATGGCTGAGCCGACGCGCGCGTGTCCGTCACCCCGGCGTCGGTCGGTCACGGTCGGCGGTCCGTCACTCGGGCGGGGTGCGTCCCTCGCGTACCGCCTCGGCCTCCTGCCGGGCCTCCTCCTCGTGGTCCCACTCCGGGTGCTCACGCTCCGCCCACTTCGGGTCCACCGACCCGGTGCGCATCCCGCTCCGGGCGTGCGGGTCCTGGAACGCCATCCCGATGTGCCCGGCCAGGACGATGCCAACGGCCAGTGCCAGCCAGTCGTGGATGAAGGTGGCGCTCGTACGCGAGACCAGCGGCAGCAGCCCGGTGAACCACATCAGCAGGCCGGTGAACATCATGATCAGGACGGCGCCGGCGATCCAGCCCGCGTAGATCTTCTGCCCGGCGTTGAACTTGCCTGCGGGCCGGGCCCCCGGCCACGACCAGCGCTTGCGTACGGCCCGCAGCCACTCCTTGTCGTAACTCGCGAAGCGGTTGAGCCTGCGCAGGTCGGCGCGGAAGGTGGGCGAGGCGAGCCCGACGAGGAAGGGTACGGGCAGCAGGATCCCGGACCACTCGTGCACGGTGACGACCAGATACCGGCGGCCGACCAGTTCGGCGAGCTGCGGAAGGTACAGGCACGCGGCGGTCCCCACGCACAGCAGCATCAGCCAGCCGGTGGTGCGGTGGATCAGCCGTTCGGCGCGGCTGAACCGCCGTACGCGCTTCGCGGGCGCCCGCCCGGACGGCCCCCGCTCGGCCTGCCCCCGCTCAGACGGTGGGGGTGTCACTGCGTCCGTTGGACTTTCCGACCCAGCCGTCGACGTCATAGCCGTACTCCTCCCAGTAGCCGGGCTTGACCTCGGAGGTGACGGAGATCCCGGACAGCCATTTCGCCGATTTGTAGAAGTACATGGGCGCCACGTAGAGGCGTACGGGCCCGCCGTGGTCGTAGCTGATCGGCTTGTCCTGCATCTTCAGGGCCACCATGACGTCGGAGCGCCGGGCCTGCGGCAGCGTGAGGCTCTCGCTGTACGTTCCGTCGAAGCAGGTGAAGCGGAGCGCCTTGCCCTCGGGGTGTACCCCTGCGGCGTCGAGGAGATCCGAGACCCGCACCCCCTCGAAGGGTGTTTTCGGGACCCGCCACCCCGTCACACACTGCACGTCACGGACGACCCTGGTCTGCGGCAGCTTGCGCAGCGCGTCGAGCGTGTACGTGGTGGGGTGGTCGACCAGGCCGTCGATCTTGAGCTGGTAGTTGGTGGCGTCCTTGTGTGGCACCGAGGCCGCGACGTTGTAGAAGCGGAAGCCGCCGCCGTTGGGCAGCAGTCCCGTGAGGCCGGTCGGGTCGACCTGCGAGGCCGCGCCGAGGAACTTCTCAAATCCGCGCTGGAGGTAGGGAGCGGCGGCGAGACCTGCCGCGCCCACGCCGAGCATGGAGAGCATCACCCGTCGGCCTACGGGTGCGCCCCCCGGTTCACGCTGTTCATGGGTCACCCCCCGATTCGAACACCGGCGGCCTCCAGAAGCCAGCGACCGGGTTGTTCCGTCAGACTTTCGTCAGAATCAGGCCAGGTCCCCGGGAATCGGGCCCGGCCACCGGGCCGACCGGTCGTAGGCTGACGCGCATGGAGACCCGGGAACCGCTGCCGCCCTATCTGCTCGCCTTCCCCGGCCCGCTGCGCGACCGGCTCGTCGCAGCGGTGCTCAGCGGCGAGAAGGTCTCGACCACGGGACTGCTCGCGGAGTTCGAAGCGGAGCGTGAGGAACTGCCGCCCGTGGGTGAGCGGTCGGCACTGATCGACTCGGCGGGCCGCGAGGTCGCTGTGATCGAACTCACCGACGTCCGCGTGCTCCCGCTGGGCGAGGTGGATCTGCGGCACGCGCTGGACGAGGGCGAGGGGCACACCTCGGTGGCGGAGTGGCGCGCGGCGCACGAGCGGTTCTGGCACAGCGAGGAGATGCGGGTCGCGCTCGGTGACGAGGACTTCACCGTGGACGACACGACGCTGGTCGTGGCCGAACGCTTCCGGGTCGCCGAACGCCTCTGACGTACGCCGCCGGGCCGCCACTGTCAGTCAGGTCGCGGTCAGGCGACCGCCTCTGCGGCCGCCCGGCCCGCCGCTCGCCCCGAGAAGACGCAGCCGCCCAGGAACGTCCCCTCCAGCGACCGGTAGCCGTGCATACCGCCGCCCCCGAACCCGGCGGCCTCGCCCGCCGCGTACACCCCGGGCAGCGGCTCGCCGCCCTCGGTGAGCACCCGCGACGACAGGTCGGTCTCCAGGCCGCCCAGCGACTTCCGGGTGAGGATGTTCAGCCGTACGGCGATCAGCGGTCCGGCCGCCGGGTCCAGGATGGGGTGCGGTGCGACCGTACGGATCAGCTTGTCGCCGATGAACCTGCGGGCGCCGCGTACGGCGGTGATCTGGGCGTCCTTGGTGAAGGGATTGGCCACCTCCCGGTCGCGCGCGGTGATCTCGCGGCGCAGCGCGGCCTCGTCGATCAGCGGCTCCTCGGTCAGCGCGTTCATGCCCCGTACGAGCGCGCCCAGGTCCTTCTCCACCACGAAGTCGACGCCCTTGTCCATGAACGCCCGCACCGGTCCTGGTACGTCGATGCGCGCGCGGTCGAACACCCCGCGCGCCGACTTGCCCGTCAGGTCCGGGTTCTGCTCGGAGCCGGAGAGCGCGAACTCCTTGCCGATGATGCGCTCGTCGAGCACGAACCACGTGTAGTCGTACCCGGAGCGCATGATGTGCTCCAGCGTCCCGAGCGTGTCGAAGCCGGGGAACAGCGGTACGGGCAGCCGCCTGCCGCGCGCGTCGAACCAGAGCGAGGACGGGCCCGGCAGGATACGGATGCCGTGCGCGGGCCAGATCGGGTCGTGGTTCTCGATGCCCTCGGTGTAGTGCCACATCCGGTCGCCGTTGATCTGGCGGGCTCCGGCGGCCTCGGCGATGCCGAGCATCAGCCCGTCGACATGCGCGGGCACACCGGAGAGCATCGTGCGCGGCGGGGTGCCGAGCCGTTCGGGCCACCGCTCGCGCACCAGCTCATGGTTGCCGCCGATGCCGCCCGAGGTGATGATCACGGCCTGCGCCCTGAGCGTGAAGTCGCCCGTCACCGCCCGGCTGCTCGCCGCCCCGCGCGGGGCCGCGCTCGGCTCCAGCACCTCGCCGGTCACGGTGTCCACGGCGCCCGCCGTACGGCCGAGACCGGTGACCCGGTGCCGGAAGCGGTACGTCACAAGGCCCCGCGCCACGCCCTCCCGTACCCGGCGCTCGAACGGCGCGACCACGCCGGGCCCGGTTCCCCAGGTGATGTGGAAGCGGGGTACGGAGTTGCCAGGCCCCGTCGCGTCGTAACCGCCGCGCTCCGCCCACGACACCACCGGGAAGAAGCGCATGCCCTGCTGGTGCAGCCAGGCGCGCTTCTCACCTGCGGCGAAGTCGACGTACGCCTCGGCCCAGCGGCGCGGCCAGTGGTCCTCGGGGCGGTCGAAGCCCGCCGTACCGAACCAGTCCTGGAGCGCCAGCTCCCTGCTGTCCTTGATCCGCATCCGGCGCTGCTCGGGCGAGTCCACGAAGAACAACCCGCCGAAGGCCCAGTGCGCCTGCCCCCCGACCGCCTGCTCGGGCTCCTGGTCGAGGACGATGACGGAGCGGCCCGCGTCGACGAGTTCCGCCGTGGCGACCAGCCCCGACAGGCCGGCCCCGATCACGATCACATCAGCGTCGTACGCCATGGCTTCCATCCTTCGTGGGCGGCGGGGACAGGGAGGTGGACGGGTCGCGGTGAGCAGTGTCCCGATCTTCGGTACGCGCGAGTAACTAGTCAACTGGTTGGATGGCGGACATGGCAGCAGAAGATGAGATTCTCGACGTCGTCGACGAGAACGACCGTGTCACCGGGCAGGCCCCACGCGGCGAGGTCTATGCGAAGGGCCTGCGTCACCGCGCTGTCTTCGTCCTCGCGCGGGACGCGGAGGACCGGTTCTTCGTCCACCGCAGGACCCCGATCAAGCTGGTCTTTCCCTCGATGTACGACATGTTCGTGGGCGGTGTCGTCGGCGCGGGCGAGAGCTACGACGACGCGGCGCTGCGCGAGGCGGAGGAGGAGCTGGGGGTGAGCGGGCTCCCCAGGCCCGAGCCGCTGTTCCGGTTCCTGTACGAGTCGGGGGACGGCCGGGCCGCCTGGTGGTCGTCGGTGTACCAGGTGCGCTGCACCCTGCCGGTGAACCCGCAGGTCGAGGAGGTCGCCTGGCACGACTTCCTCACCCCGGAGGAGCTGGAGCGGCGGCTCACCGAGTGGGAGTGGGTGCCGGACGGTCTCGCGGCGTACGAGCGGCTCAAAGCGCTCCGCGCGTAGGGGAGCGGGAGATGACCGATTTCGTCCGGAGCCTGCGGCTGTGGTTCGCGCCACGCCGTATGGGCGACGAGGGCGAGACGCCGGACTACCGCTTCTCGCTGGCCAACGAACGTACCTTCCTGGCCTGGATCCGTACGGCGCTCGCGCTGATCGGCGGAGGCTTCGCCGTGGATCAGTTCCTGCCGCACCTCGGCTGGGGCGTACGGGTGGGGCTCGCGCTCGCGCTGCTGG
This sequence comes from Streptomyces sp. 150FB, assembly GCF_000818195.1. Taxonomy (GTDB): domain Bacteria; phylum Actinomycetota; class Actinomycetes; order Streptomycetales; family Streptomycetaceae; genus Streptomyces. The sequence continues at coordinate 1,623,918 of NZ_JTHL01000001.1, forward strand.
CCGCCGGGGCGCTCTGCGCGCTGCGCGCGGTCAACCACTGGGTGCGCTGCGAGCGGGCGATGCGGCGCAAGGAGGACCTGCCGGTGTCCCGCTTCCCGACCGTGCTGAGTCTGGCGGTGGCGGTGGTGGCCGTGGCGATGCTGGTGATCGTGGTGCTGGGCAGGGGTGGCTGATGGGCCGGGTGGTCTGATGGGCCGGGTGGTCTGATGGGCACGCCGACGCCGGAGGAGGCCGACCGCAGGGACCCCGGGCTCCAGCCCGAGCGGACCAGGCTGGCCTGGCGGCGTACGACACTCTCCTGCACGGTGGCCGCCGTCCTGGCGGTCCGGCAGGCCATCCACCACGGGGGGACGGGCGCCGCCGTGGTGGCCGCTTCGCTGACCGCCCTGGTCTGGCTGGCGTTCCTGGGCGTGGCGCACCGCCGGACACTGGCGCTGGACGCGGCGCGGCCCCGGCCGCTCTCGGTGCGGGCGGCGGTCACCGCGGCGGTGTGCACGGTGTGCCTGGCCGTGTTCGCCCTGACGGTCCTCGTCTGACGCGGAGATGCGCGCGGATCCGGGGCGTACGTCCGACAAGCGCTCCGACACTCACGGGACCGCCGTCAGCCGTTGCCGCCCACGGTGACGACGACCCTCCCGCCGGTGCCGCCCGCCTCGGCGAACCGGTGCGCGTCCGCCGTCCGCTCCAGCGGGAACGTCCGCGCGACAGCGACCGTCAGCGTCTTCTGTTCCGCCAGTCCCGCGAGGGTCGCCAGGTCGGCCGCGTCGGCGCGGGTGAAGGCGTATGTCCCGCCGAGGTCGGTGACCCCTCCGTCCGCGATGGAGGCCAGCCGGCCGCCGGGGGCGAGCAGCGTGGGCGTGCCCTGGAGGAAGTCACCGCCGAGGATGTCGAAGGCGGCGTCGACACCGCCGGGCGCGACGGCGCGTACCTGATCGGCCAGGTCGGGGCCGTACACGACGGGTTCGCCGCCGAGGGCCCTGATGTGCTCCTGGCCGCTCTCCCTGGCCGCGCCGATGACCCGGGCGCCGGAGTACCGGGCGAGCTGTACGGCCGTGGAGCCGACCCCGCCCGCCGCCGCGTGCACCAGCACGGTCTCTCCCGGGCGCACCTTGAGCACCTGGTGCAGG
>NZ_JTHL01000001.1:1625329-1644476 GCF_000818195.1 Streptomyces sp. 150FB
GGAGTACCGGGCGAGCTGTACGGCCGTGGAGCCGACCCCGCCCGCCGCCGCGTGCACCAGCACGGTCTCTCCCGGGCGCACCTTGAGCACCTGGTGCAGGACCTGGTAGGCGGTGAGGCCGACGAGCGGCAGCCCGGCCGCCTCCTCGAAGCTCAGCCCCGACGGCTTGCGGGCGAGCGTACGTTCGGGCGCGGCGATCCGCTCGGCGCAGGTGCCACGGGAGAGGAAGTCCTCCCGTACGTACCCGATGACCTCGTCCCCTTCGGCGAGCTCCCGGACGGCCGACCCCGGCCGCAGGACCACGCCCGAGACGTCCCAGCCGGGGATCACCGGAAAGACGGTCTGGAGCAGGGCGTCGAGGTGGCCTTCCCTCGCCTTCCAGTCGAAGGGGTTCACGGAGGTCCCCCGTACCTCGATCAGGACGGAGTCAGGACCGAGCTTCGGGTCGGGCACATCGCCGTACCGCAGGACTTCGGGGCCGCCGTAACGGTCGTATGTGATGGCCTTCATGCTGCGAGCGTCAGCCGCGCTCAGCTCTTGTGCAAGCCGGGGCGCAGCGCGAGCGCGAGAGCGCGCTGCTCGCGGCCCCCGAAGCCCGGTTCGCGGGCCATCAGCCGGATCAGCTCCTCGCGTACGGCCCGGCTGCGGCCCGCCTCGACCAGGGCGCGCGCCATGGCGAGCGCGGGGCCGAGCCCGTCGTGGTGCTCGGGCCGCCCGGCTCCCTCGGCGAACCAGTGCCGGTGCGGGAACGACCGGGTCACCTTGGGCTGTGCGTCGGCCAGCAGCGTCCACATCCGGTACTCCAACGACACGTTGCGCACGCTTCCGGCGGGCAGCGTGCGCACCCACGCGCTCTCCGGGGCCTGCTGCCAGCGCCAGTGGTGCGGGCTGGTGCTGCCCCGGGAGGTCACCCCGATGTAGCGCAGCTTGCGGCGGATGACCGGCCAGGGCTCGCGGCTCTCCTCGATCCACGCGGCGAGTACGCGGTGGAGGGTGCCGAAGCTACGGCCGTACGCGACGACGTCGACGAGCGCGAGGGGCCGCTTGCGCCGTGCCAGCGCGTACGGTTCGAGGCCGGCGGCCGCGAGGTGTTCGCGGAAGCGCCGCAGCTCCGCCGCCGACCAGCGGCTGTCGTCCGGGCAGGAGACGGGGAGCCTGCGGAGCGCGTCCCGGTGCGTGCGGTGTTCCAGGGCGCCGGTGAGCAGGTCGTACATCGAGTCGAGGGACCGGCCGAGGAAGCGGAGGTCGGCGCCGTCCGAGCGGGCGAGGACCTTGGCGGTGCAGGCCGTCAGCTCACCGAGGAACCACGCGCCGGGGCGGGTGTCGTCGTGGCCCTCGGTGAGAGAGCCGATGGTGTCGGGGCGAGCGCCTCCGTGGGCGGACAGGGTCCAGCGGAAGGGCTGGGGCGGTGGCGTACGGCCGGTCATGGCGGCCAGTACACCACCGGGCGTCCGGGCGGGTCACCGCGTTTTCCTCGCGGCCGCCCGGACGCCCGCCGGCCTCAGGCGGTGGCGGCCTCGTACGGCGGCAGCATCGCCCGCGGGTCCTGGCCCGTCTTCCAGAGGCCGATCAGGAAGGCGGTGGCGGCCTCCAGTTGGTCGGCCCGCTCCAGGCCGCCACCGTCGAGCGGCACGCGGCCGGTGTCGCGCACGAGCGTGCGTACGAGGTCGAGCGCCGCCTCGTCGTCGCCGCACAGGGGGACGGCGAGGGGGCCTTCGGGGAACTCGGGGGCGCGGCTGCCGTGGGGGGCGTCGCTGCCGTGGGGGGCTTCGGTGGGGCCGGTCGCGGGGAGCTGCCAGAGGGATCCCGTGACATGGCTGAACGCCTTGACGACCCTGCCGCCGGTCGCCGCCGCGATACGGCGGGCCGCGCCAGGGCCGGGGCCCGTGGTAAGGAGGAAGCCGGGGCCGACGGCGTTGGTGCAGTCGATCAGCACCCGGCCGCGCAGCGCGCCCTCCCCGGCGCCCGCCGAGGCCAGGACCCCGGCGACCGCGTCGTACGGGACGGCGAGCAGCGTCGCTTCGCCGAAGAGCGCCGCCTCCTCGGGGGTGCCGGAGCGGGCGCCGAGGGTGCGCGCCAGGTCCTGTGCCTTCGCCGCCGACCGGCCGCCGATGAGCAACTCGTGTCCGGCGCGCGCCCAGTGGGCGCCGAGTCCCCGCGCCATGATGCCGGTGCCGATGATTCCGATGCGCATACCGATCGCCTTCTCCCGTTTCTCGTTCGCGTAGCGTGGCCGGACAGGACGTTAGGCGGGGCGCCGGTAACCGTTCGGTGCCCGAGGCGCGTGCCTGGGCCCGTACACCTCAGGTGCCGACGACAGGGGGGCGTGTGGACAGGCTGCTGGCCGACTGCCGGGCGAGGCTCGGCTTCGACCTGCTGGGCAACACCTGGAATCCGGTGGTCCTCCTCGCGCTCGCCGAAGGGCCGCGCCGCCCCGGTGAGTTACGTACGGAGATCGGCGGCATCAGCGCCAAGGTGCTCACCGAGACCCTGCGCAGGCTGGAGGGGTGCGCGCTCCTCGAACGCTCCGTGTACGCGGAGTCGCCGCCCCGCGTCGAGTACGCGCTGACCGGGCTGGGCCGGAGCCTGCTGGAGCCGATCGGGGCGCTGGGCCGCTGGTCGGCGGAGTACGGTGACGCGTTCGTGGCGGCGCAGGGCTGGGACGACTGACCGCCCGAGCACCCACCTGACGGGTCCGGCACGGCCGACACGGCCGGACCCGGCCAACTTTCCTCAGGGCCCGTGAACTGACAGGCTCCTGCCCACCGTCGGCCACCGACCATGGACCGCCGCACCCCCACCACCCACCGAACCGAGGGATTCCCCGATGCCCGCCACGGATCCGTACATCGTCCGACTCGCACCGGAGGTGCACGCCTACGTCCAGCCCGACGGCGGCTGGTGCCTGAACAACGCCGGCTTCATCAGCGACGGCAGCTCCACACTCCTCGTCGACACAACGGCCACCGAGCGGCGCGCCGTACTGCTGCGCGACGCGATGGTGGCGGCCGGTGTGCCGCTGCCCCGTACGGTCGTCAACACCCACCACCACGGCGACCACACGTACGGCAACGCCCTCTTCACGCCGGAGGCCACCGTCGTCGGCCACGAGGCCTGCCGGAGGGAGCAGCTCGCCGTCGGCCGCCAGCTCCACGCGGTCTGGCCGGACACCGACTTCGGCGAGATCGACATCACCGCGCCGAGCGTCACGTACAGCGAGCGTCTGACGCTCCATGTCGGCGACATCGAGGTACGGCTGATCCACCCGGGCATCGGGCACACCATCGGCGACACGGTGGTGCACCTGCCGGACCGGGGGATCGTCTTCACCGGCGACCTGATCTTCCAGGGCGGCACGCCCTTCGTCCCGATGGGTTCGCTGCGGGGCTCGCTCAGGGCGCTGGAGCTGCTGCGCTCACTGGACGCCTCGGTCGTGGTCCCCGGGCACGGCCCCATCACCGACCCGTCGGCGTACGACGCGACGGAGCGCTATCTGCTGCATGTGTCGGCACTGGCGGCCGACGGCCACGCCAAGGGGCTGAGCCCGCTGGAGGTCGCGCTCCGCGCCGATCTGGGCGAGTTCGGCGCCCTGCGGGAGAGCGAGCGCCTGGTGGCCAACGTACGCCGGGCGTACGCGGAGCTGGACGGCCTGCCGGAGGGATCACCACTGGACGCCGCGCTGGTCTTCACGGAGATGGCAAAGATGAACGGCGGCGTCCCGGTGGCCTGCCACGCCTGAGGCACGCGAGGTACCTGGGGCACCTGGGCGGCCTGAGGCGCCGCCTCAGGGGCGCCTCACCAGCGCGGGATCGCGGGCGTCTGCCAGTCGGGGTCGGCGACCCGCATCGCCGCCGCGTCGTCGCGTTCGCGCATCGTGCCGTCGTCGTCCAGCCACCTCTGGTGGAGCGCGGCGAGCTTGTCGCGGTCGAGTTCGACGCCGAGACCCGGCGCGTCGGAGACGGTGAGCCGGCCGTCGGTGAAGGTGTGCCGGGCGGTGATGACGTCCTCGGTCTGCCACGGGTAGTGGCTGTCGCAGGCGTAGTCGAGGTTCGGCACGGTGGATGCGACATGGGTCATCGCGGCCAGGCTGATGCCGAGGTGGGTGTTGGAGTGCATGGACAGGCCGACGCCGAACGTCCGGCAGACGGCGGCGAGTTCCTGCGTCCTGCGCAGCCCGCCCCAGTAGTGGTGGTCGGAGAGGACGACCTGTACCGCGTCGGTGGCGAAGGCTTCGGCGATCTCGGGGACGGTGGTCACGCACATGTTGGTGGCCAGCGGCACGGACGTTCCGGCGGAGACCTCCGCCATCAGCGGGGTGCCGCTCGCCGGGTCCTCCAGGTATTCGAGTACGCCGGTGAGCTGCTCGGCGACGTACAGCGAGGTCGGCACGGACCAGGCGCCGTTGGGGTCGAGGCGCAGCGGCTGTCCGGGGAAGGCCTCGGCCAGGGCGCGGATCGCCGCGATCTCCTGTTCGGGCTCGAAGACACCGCCCTTGAGCTTGAAGGAGGAGAAGCCGTAGTCGTCGGCGAAGCGCCGGGCCTGCGCGACGACTCCGGCCGGGTCGAGCGCCGCGTCCCAGCCGTCCTTCTCGCCGCCGTCCGGGTGTTCGGCCCAGCGGTAGAAGAGGTACGCGCTGTACTCCACGGTGTCGCGCACCTTGCCGCCGAGCAGGGCGTGCACCGGCAGCCCGAGTGTCTTGCCGAGGGCGTCCAGGCAGGCGACCTCGAAGCCGGACACGACGGACAGCCGCAGCTTGTCGGCGGTCTGTACACCCCGCAGCCCGCCCGCCTCGACGCGGTCGTCCGCGCTGCCCGAGTCGCCGCACACCTCGTCGGCGAGGGCGAACAGGGCGTTCGTGTCGGTGATCGAGCGGCCCGGCAGCGCCTCGGCCAGCGGCCGCGCCAGCTCCAGATAGGTCCCGTCGCCGTAGGTCTCGCCGACGCCCGTGACGCCGCCCCGGGTGACGATCTCCACGATCAGCCGGGGCGTGTAGGGCTGGTGGACGCCCTGCGTGTTGAGCAGCGGCGGATCGGCGATGAGGATCGGGGTGAGCCTGACCTCGTCGACAAGGAGCGCAGTATCCATACATGAACTCTATTCAGGGATACGACCGCGTGGCTAGGGGTCCCCCGGCGGTGTCTCAGGGATCACCCCGGATCGGGGCCGGGCGGGCACTGGACTACATACCGACTGGTCGGCATCATGAGGAGCGCGACGAGGCCCTGAAGCACCACGAAGCACGACCATGACGTACGACCATGAAGCACGACCATGAAGCACGCACGACGAGGAGCGACCGCACGACCGGCGGTCGGGCCAACCCCACGGAGGTACGAACGATGAGCGCAGGTCCCCCGCCAGGACTCGACCCCGAGCGCCTCAGGGGCCACCTCGACCAGGCGCGTCCGGGGCTGGTCGGCGGACCGCTCAGCGCCCGGCTGATCCAGGGCGGCCGGTCGAACCTGACGTACGTCGTCACGGACGGCGCCGCCGAGTGGGTGGTCCGCAGACCGCCGCTGGGTCATGTGCTGGCCACCGCGCATGACATGAAGCGCGAGTTCCGCGTGATCAGCGCCCTGTACCCGACGGCCGTACCGGTGCCCGAGACCTTGCTGATGTGCGAGGACGACTCCGTGCTCGGCGCCCCGTTCTACGTCATGGAGTACGTGGCCGGCACCCCGTACCGTACGGCCGAACAGCTCGCCCCCCTCGGCCCGGAGCGCACCCGCTCCGCCGTCCTCGGCCTGGTCGACACGCTCGTCGACCTGCACGCCGTCGACCCCGGCGAGGTGGGGCTCGGCGACTTCGGGCGGCCCGACGGTTTCCTCGACCGCCAGTTGCGCCGCTGGGGCAAGCAGCTCGACGGCTCCCGCAGCCGCGAACTGCCGGGCATCGACGACCTGCACGCGGCGCTCGGCCGGGCGCTCCCCGACTCCCCCGCGCCGACCGTGATCCACGGCGACTACCGGCTCGACAACGTCCTGCTCGGCGACGACGACCGGATCAAGGCGGTGCTCGACTGGGAGATGTCCACGCTCGGCGATCCGCTGACCGACCTCGGGCTGCTGGTGATGTACAGCGCCCGCCTGGAGCTGGTCGGCTCGCCGATCAGCACCACCGCCGGGGCCCCCGGCCACCCCGAGCCCGGCGAGCTGATCGAGCGGTACGCGGCGGGCTCGGGCCGGGACACCTCCGCCATCTCCTGGTACACGGCGTTCGCCTGGTTCAAGCTCGCCGTGATCCTGGAGGGCATCCACTACCGCTACACGCTCGGGCAGACCGTGGGACCCGGCTTCGACCGCATCGGCGACCTCGTACCCGTATTCATCCGGCACGGCCTCACCACCCTCCAGGAAGGCTGAGTACACCCATGGACTTCGCATTCGACGCCCGTACCGAAGAGCTGCGGGCGAAGCTCCTCACCTTCATGGACGAGCATGTCCACCCGGCCGAGGCGCTCGCGAGCGAACAGCGGGCCGCGCTGGCCGACCCGTGGGACACCCCGGCCGTCGTGGAGGAGTTGAAGGCCGAGGCGCGCAAGCAGGGCCTGTGGAACCTGTTCCTGCCCGACACCGAGTACGGCGCCGGGCTCACCAACCTCCAGTACGCACCGCTCGCCGAGATCACCGGCCACTCCCCGCACCTCGCCCCGACGGCGCTGAACTGCGCGGCCCCGGACACCGGGAACATGGAGGTGCTCGCGCAGTTCGGCTCCGCCGAGCAGAAGAAGCAGTGGCTGGAGCCGCTGCTCGCCGGCGAGATCCGCTCGGCGTTCGCGATGACCGAACCCGAGGTCGCGTCCTCCGACGCGACGAACATCCGGACCCGGATCGAGCGCGACGGCGACGACTATGTCGTCAACGGCCGCAAGTGGTACATCTCGGGGGCGATGAACCCGGACTGCAAGATCTTCATCGTGATGGGCAAGACGGACCCGGACGGCGAGGACATCCGCCGCCAGCAGTCGATGATCCTGGTCCCGCGCGACACCCCGGGCCTCGAAGTCCGGCGCGCCATGCAGGTGTACGGGTACGAGGACCACTCGCACGGCGGCCACGCCGAGGTCTCCTTCGACAACGTACGGGTACCGGCGGCGAACCTCGTCGGCGAGGAGGGCGGCGGCTTCGCGATCGCCCAGGCACGGCTGGGCCCCGGCCGTATCCACCACTGCATGCGGCTGATCGGCATGGCGGAGCGCGCGATCGAGCTGATGTGCCGCAGGGCGGTCTCCCGCACGGCCTTCGGCCGCCCGATCGCCCAGCAGGGCGTCGTCCAGAACTGGATCGCCGACGCACGCGTCACGGTCGAGCAGCTACGGCTGCTGGTGCTGAAGACCGCGTGGCTGATGGACACGGTCGGCAACAGGGGCGCGCACACGGAGATCCAGTCCATCAAGATCGCCACTCCGCGCGCGGTGGTCGACATCATCGACCGCGCGGTCCAGCTCCACGGCGCGGGCGGCGTCAGCCAGGACTTCCCGCTGGCCGAACTGTGGGCATCGGCAAGGACCCTGCGCCTGGCCGACGGCCCGGACGAGGTCCACCAGCGGTCGCTGGCGCGGCGGGAGTTGAAGAAGTACCTCTGAGGGGTGAGGGGGCGGAGATGCCTCTTGTCGCCGCCGCTCCGATCGGCTACCGCCGTCGCACCAGCCGGACTTGGCAGCCCTTGGGCCCTTTCTACCGGCCGCCATGGCTGAGAGAATCGATGGTGCGATCCGGTGGATACGCCGCGCCCGCGGTGGGTGGTTGCGCTGGTGGCCCAGTATGTCGTGCCGCTGGTCGCCGTGGGCGCCGCTTCGCACATCGCCGACCTCGTCCGCAGCGGCCTGCATCCCTACAGTTGGGCTCCGGACTGGCTGACCCTGTACTGGTCCTCACTCGCGGTGTTCGACTCTCTGGGTCATGGCGACTGACCTGCTTGCCAACTGGTATGCGGTCTACGGCATCCAGCACAGTGGCTTCTTCGCGCTGCCGGGCCTGCGACGGCTCACCGCCTTCACACTGCTCGCGCTCGCGAGAGGCCTCTTCGTCCGGTCCCGGCTCAGCCGCAGCCTCAGCACCGTTTGAAACGGCGTCTCAGCTTGTCCTTTGTCTGACGACATCTGACTGTCCTGAAAATGTGCTCGCCTGGGCATGTGCCAGCCAACCGACGCACCGACACCGGACCGGGACCCCTCCCGCGCCTCTCTGCCACGCTGAATCCGTTGCCGGACAGGGATCGAGGCGCTGAAGGTGGATGAGAACTCATGGGAAACATCAGTCCTGGCTGGATCTTCGCGGCCTTTGCCGCTGCCCTGCTGTGGCCGATGCACACGTGGAAAGGAGTGTCATCGTTCGCGGTCGTGGTGACCGTCGTTTCCTACCTGTCGTGGCCGGGGGTGACGCATCCGCTCGTTCCGGGCGCACTCATGCTCACGGCCGTGTGCGTCGCCCTCTGGTCGCATTCACTTGCGTGGAAAGCGCCGTGGAGTGTTTGGGAACATCAGCAACACGACTACCGCGCCATCGTGCTGGGACTGTGCAGCGCCGTGACCGTCGTTGTCGCCATCGCCGCCCACGGCTGAGGGCGGCGCGCCGACGCTGAGCCGGCAGGTGTCAGGGCCGCAGCGCCCTGAGCAGCAGGTCCGCCAGGTGGTCCGCCACCTCCTGGGGGGTGAGCGGGCCGCCCGGGCTGTACCAGGTCGACAGGTGGTGGACCGAGCCGAAGTGGTAGTCCACCACCAGGTCGGACGGGGTCGCCGTGGAGAACACGCCGCTCTGCTGCCCCTCCTCCACCAGTGCGCGGAACCGCTCGTGGTAGCGGCGGCGCTCCATCCGTACCTGCTTGTTCTTCTCCGGGCTCAGGTGGTGCATCGAGCGGAAGAAGATCGACGCGTCGTCCAGGTTCTCGATGGTCGTCACCACCACGTCGGCGGCGGCGGCGCGCAGTCGTCGCTCGACCGGTTCGTCCGCGTCGGCGAAGGCGTCGAGGCGTTCCTGCTGGAGGCGCAGTACCCGCGCGTAGACCTCCTGGAGGAGGTCCTCCTTCGAGCCGAAGTAGTGGTACAGCGCGCCTTTCGTGACGCCTGCCGCCTCGACGATCTCCTGGACCGACGTGCGGTCGTACCCCTGCTCGGCGAAGAGCCGGGTCGCCGCCGCCAGCAGCCGCTGGGGGACGGGCGCGCCGCTCCCGTCCGTCGTCCTGGCCATGTGGCGCCACCTGCCCTTCGCTTCGTTCCGTACCGGGCCCGTTCCGTACCGGCCCGTGCCTACTCCGCCGGGCCCGAGCGCAGTACCCGCCTGAGGATCTTCCCACTCGTGCTCTTGGGCAGCTCGGGCAGGATCTCGACCTCGCGCGGGTACTTGAAGGCCGCGAGCCGTTCCTTGCAGTACGCGCCCAGCTCCCCGGGCTCCACCGAGGCGCCGGGGCGCAGGCTGACGAACGCCTTCACGCTCTCGCCCCGGTAGGCGTCGGGGACGCCGATCACGGCGGCCTCGCGCACGGCGGGGTGGGTGTACAGCATGTCCTCGACCTCGCGCGGCCAGACCTTGAAGCCGGACGCGTTGATCATGTCCTTCTTGCGGTCGACCACGTACAGCCAGCCCTCCGCGTCCATGAACCCTATGTCGCCCGTGCGCAGCTCGCCGTCCGGGAAGGTCTCCGCCGTCGCCGTCGGCTGCCGCCAGTAGCCGGACGCCACCTGGGGACCGCGTACGGCGATCTCGCCCTGCTCGCCGAAGGGCACGTCGTCGCCCCGTTCGTCGACGATCCGTACGACCGTGTCGGCGCCGGGCACACCGACGGCGAGCGTGCCGGAGGCCGGGTCGACGGGGGCCTCGCGCTGCGGGGGTACGGCGGCGCAGGGCGCCGTGCACTCCGTCAGGCCGTAGCCGTTGCGTATGTACGGGCCTATCGCTGCGCGGAACTTCTCGACCAGCGCCGGCGGCAGCGGGGCGCCGCCCGAGGAGATCACCCGGAAGGAGCTGAAGTGGTCGCGGCTGACGGCCGGGTGGGCGGCGAGCGCCATGAAGGCGGTCGAGGGGCCGACGGTGTACGCGGGGCGGTACTCCGCGAACGCGTCGAGTACCACACCGGCGTCGAAGCGGTAGGTCAGGGCGAGCGTGCCCGCGTTGGCGAGCGAGACGGCCAGTTCGCAGACCATGCCGGTGATGTGGAAGAGCGGGGCGAGCGCGAAGTAGCAGGCGCCCGCCTCGATCCCGTGGCCGGTGCGCTGGCGTTCGGCGTTGACCATGATGTTGGCGTGGCTGTTCATGGCGCCCTTGGGCACGCCCGTGGTGCCCGAGGTGTAGCTGATGAGCGCCACGTCCCCGCTCTCCGGGTCGCGTCCGGAGGGCGCGGGCAGCCCGCGCCGCGCGACGGCCAGCAGGTCGTCGGTGTCCGGGGGCACCGGCAGGCGCTCGAAGTTCAGGACCCGGGTGTCGTCGCGGGTCTGGAGGTCGAGTTCGCAGGCGGTGAGCGCGATCCGCAGCGACGACCCGGCCGCCGTGTCGCGCAGATACGCCTCCCACGCGCGGTCCGAGCTGACCAGCGCCGTCACCTCGGCGTCGGCCAGTACGTGGGCGACCTCGCCGGACTTGTACATCGGGTTGAGCGGTACGACGATCCCGCCCGCCTTCCACGCGCCGAGCAGCGCGATCACGAAGTGCGGGCTGTTCTGGAGCATGATCGCGACCCGGTCGCCGCGCTCCAGGCCGCGGGAGACGAGGTGGCCGGCCACGGAGTCGGACAGTTCGTCGACCTCGCGGTAGCTGAGGCGCGCGTCGAAGTAGGCGATCGCCGGGTGGTCGGGCGCGCTGTCGACGGACGTGCGCAGCGCGTGCACGAGGGAGGCGGCCGGGTGGACGGGGGCGCGCTGGGCCTCGGTGAGCAGCCCGAGCCAGGGCTTGGCGGCGTAGATGGACGTGGTCATACCGAGCCTTCCTCCCACTTCTGCTGGATGCGGTTCATGGAGCCGAGCCACCGGTCGGTGTCCGAGGCCCGCGCCTGGTAGAAGCCGGCGACCTCGGGGTGCGGCAGGACCAGGAAGCGGTCCTCGGCCATCGCGTCGATAAGTGCGTCGGCGACGGCCTCGGGCTCGACGGCGGTGGCGAGGAGCGTGAGGGCGCCGGCCGACCCTGCGGCGGTCAGCATGTCCGTACGCACGCCCTGCGGGCAGATGGCGTGGACCTTGATCCCCCGGTGCCGGTAGGTGAGCGAGAGCCACTCCGCGTAGGCCAGTGCCGCGTGCTTGGTGACGCTGTACGGGGCTGCGCCGATCATCGTGAGCAGCCCCGCGGCCGAGACGGTGGAGACGAAGCGTCCGGAGCCGCGCTCCAGCCAGTCGGGGATCAGCAGGCGGCTGGCGCGTACGTGCGCCATGACGTTGACGTCCCAGGCGGCCGACCAGACCGCCTCGGGGGCCTCGGGGCCGCCGCCCGTACCCACGCCCGCGTTGGCGCAGTAGATGTCGACGGCGCCGCCGAGCGCGTCGCGCGCGCTCTCCACGACGGCCGAGGCATCGCCCGGGACGGCGACGGCTCCGATCTCGACGGCGACGGCCGCTGCCTTGTCCGCGTCGAGATCGTTCACCACGACACGGGCGCCCTCGGAGGCGAATCTGCGGGCGAGCGCGGCACCGATGCCACCGCCCGCCCCCGTCACAACAACCCTTGCGCCCTGCACCGTACTCATCGGGTCTGCCTTTCCGATCGGACGCCGGCCGCTCCGCCGACCTCGACAGACTAACCAGTCGGTATGTGCTGGGGAAGGGCCCTCGCCGAACCCGGAACCGAAGGGGGCGCCCCCACCGGCCCGGGCCGGCCGCCGGGCCGCCGCACGATGCCCCGGCCCGGCGCCCCGCCTGGACCCGCCCGGCGCCCCGCCCGGTGACCATGAGAAAACCACACCCGATTCTCACTCGATTCTCACCGGAATCCCGCCTGTTATCGGCTGAGATGTCCGATCCTAAGAGTGCGATCGAATTTTTGATGGAGCCGAATGGGGCAGACGTACGTCCATTCCATAACGCCGAAGTATCAGCGACGGAGGTGGCATGCGATGGCCGGATTCCGGAGTCTTGCGAGACAGGTGCGCGACCCGAGATGCGATCTGGCCTTGCGACGGTATTCACTGCGCAAGTGCTTGGAACGGTTTGCCCCTTACGGGCATCGGGCGACCTGGGATCACCTGTGCGCAAGGCACAGCATCGAGCCCGAGGACAGGGCGCCGGATCCGGTGCGGCTGATGGCCGCGCTGGACGAATTGGAAGAGGCGCGGGTCGTATGGCTCGCGTACGAGGTGAACTTCGCCAAGAGGCGGAAGCGCGAGAAGCACGACGGGCTGAGGCGGCCCGGGAGCTTCGACGACTGGCACAGGCTCACCTGGGGCGGGAACGGCGTGGCGCGGTGCGACAACCCGGCGGTCCACCCGTCGGAGTCGCTGGCCGAGGTGCTGCGGCGGCTGATCTCCGGTCTTGAGTCGGGTCCGGGGGCTGTCTGCCCGGTCTGCGCGGAGCGCGGGATCGTCTGGCGCCCCGACCTGTCCCACGAGCCGTGGTCGGGTCCGGTCTGTACGGGGTGCGGCATCGTCGTACCGCAGCCGGTTCTGACTTCCGAGGCACTGGCCAGGGCGAAGGACGAGAAGCGCGGACCACTGGCTTCGGTGGCATAGGCGGCGCGGGGCGCGCGGCGCGCGAACGCCGGAACACACATCACGGACAACACACATCACGGAAAACACAGATCACGCACAACGCGGAACAACAACGCGGCACACGGGTCTACGAGCACGAGGGATGCGCGGGGCGCGCGAGATGCCGGGCGGTTCGCCCGGTTCTGCGCGCCGCGCCCAACTCGTGGCGCCCAACTCGGCGCCGCTCTACGGGATTCCGCAGGTATTAGCTTCCCCGCGTTATTGAGTGGCCCCGCCAAGGGCGCCTCGCGCACAGTGGTGACGGAAATCCGTCATCGCACAGCCGGGGGAGCGCCCATGTCGACGCTGCGTGTCACCGCTGAATCACTGACCATTCTCGAACACCCGAACGCCGACGCACTGGAACTGGCCCAGGTGGGTCTCTATCGCGCCGTCGTCGCCAAGGGCGCCTATCGCACGGGGGACTTCGCGCTCTACATCCCGGAGCAGGCCGTACTCCCGGCCGAACTCATCGAGGAGCTGGGGCTGACCGGCAAGCTGGCGGGCTCGGCCGCCAACCGCGTGCGGGCGGTACGGCTGCGGGGCGAGCTGTCCCAGGGGATCGTGTGCAGGCCGCGCGCGGTCGCGGACGTCGATCTCGCCTCGGCCGCCGCCGACGGCACCGACTTCGCCGAGGAGCTGTCCATCGTCAAATGGACTCCGCCCATCCCGACCACCATGAGCGGCGAGGTGGAGAGTGCGCCGGAGCTGCTGCCCTGGGTCGACATCGAGAACATCCAGCGGTATCCGGAGATCTTCGAGGCCGGCGAGCCGGTCGTCGTCACGGAGAAGCTGCACGGCTCGGCCTGCCTGCTCACGTACCTCGCAGAGGGCGAGCGGGTCCATGTCTCCTCGAAGGGCTTCGGCTCCAAGGGACTCGCGCTCAAGGAGGACCCGCGCAACCTCTACTGGAGGGCGATGCTCGGCCACGGCGTTCCCGCGGTCGCGGCCCGGCTCGCCGAGAAGCTCGGCGCGAGCCGCGTCGGCATCTTCGGCGAGGTGTACGGAGCCGGGGTGCAGGACCTGGCGTACGGCGCCGACGGGCGCGGCGAGAAGCTCGGGTACGCGGTCTTCGACGTGTCCGCCGAGATCGACGGACAGGTGCGGTGGCTGGACGCCGAGGAGCTGCTCGACGGCGAACTCCCGCTGGCGCCAAGGCTCTACGCGGGCCCGTACGACATCGCCCAGGTGCTGGAGGCCGCGAGCGGCCGGGAGACGGTCTCGGGCCGCGCGCTGCACATACGCGAGGGCGTGGTGATCCGCTCGGCCACCGATCGCTACAGCCCGGTGGTCGGCGGCAGGGCGATCGCGAAGGCGGTCAGCCCGGCGTACCTGACCCGCAAGGGCGGCACGGAGTACGAGTAGACCGCGCCGCGCGGGCCGACGTATGTACAGGTACGTGTACGTACGCGTACCACCGGCGCCCCGAGGGGTCAGGACGACGCGTCCGGCTCCTTCGGGGCGCGGCGCTCACCGAAGAGGCTGGAGCCGGTCAGGCGCTCGCCGTAGATGTCGTCCGGGTTGGAGAGCACGCAGGTCTCCAGGGAGAGGCAGCCGCAGCCGATGCAGTCGGTGAGGTGGTCCCGCAGCCGGCCGAGCTGCCGGATGCGCTCGTCGAGTTCGGAGCGCCAGGCCTCCGAGAGCCGGGCCCAGTCGTCGCGGTTGGGGGTGCGCTCGTCGGGCAGTTCGGCGAGGGCGCCCCTGATCGTGGCGAGCGGGATGCCGAGCCGCTGCGCGGCGCGTACGAAGGCCACGCGGCGCAGCGCGTCCCTGCCGTAGCGGCGCTGGTTGCCGCTGGTCCTGCGGCTGCTGATCAGCCCTTTGGACTCGTAGAAGTGCAGCGCCGACACGGCGGCGCCGCTGCGCGCCGAGAGCTGGCCGACGGTGAGTTCGTGGATCTTCTCCGGAATCTGCGGCATTCGGAAAAGCGTAATCCCGCCGCCGGGCACGCGTTGACAGGAGTGTCGCGCGCCGATCATCCTGAGCAAGCGCTTGGACATCGCGCGTGCGGTGGATCGATCCCGCCGCACTGCTTGACGGGCTGGAAAGGCAGGACACAACGACATGGCTGACACGACTGCGCCGAGGATCTTCGCTTCCGCCGACGAGTTGCGCGCCGCGATCGGCGAGCAGCTCGGGTACAGCGAGTGGCTGGAGATCGACCAGAAGCGGATCAACCTCTTCGCCGACGCCACCGACGACCACCAGTGGATCCATGTCGACCCGGAGCGCGCGGCGAGCGGTCCTTTCGGTACGACGATCGCGCACGGCTATCTGACGCTGTCGCTGCTGCCCGCTTTCGTCCCGCAGATCATCGCGGTCGAGAACCTGAAGATGGGCATCAACTACGGTTCCAACAAGGTCCGTTTCCCCTCCCCCGTGCCTGCGGGCTCCCGGGTGCGCGCCACCGGGGTGCTGACCGGGGTCGACGACGTGAAGGACGGCGGCGTCCAGGTGACCGCCCTCATCACGGTCGAGCGGGAGGGCGGCGAGAAGCCGGTCTGCGTGGCGGAGAGCGTGTCCCGCTACTACTTCTGAGCCGTGACCATCCGCAGCACGAGGTCGGCGTACAGCTCGCCGACCTCGTCGGGCGTTCTCGGCCCCTTCGCGTTGAACCAGCGCGCCACGTCGACGCAGAGCGAGACCACGGCGAGCGTGGTGCCTCGCAGGTCGGGGACGTCGAACTCGCCGTCCCGCACCCCCTCCGACAGGATCCGCCGCACGGCCGCGTCACTGCGCCGCCGCAGCTCCATGATCTCCGTACGGTGCTCGGGGGCGAGCGCGTCGAGTTCGTACTGCACCACACGGGCCGTGGTGTGCCGCTCGGCGTGCCAGCGGACGAAGGAGCGTACGGCGGAGGCCAGCCGCTCGGCGGCCGTACCCGGCCCATCGGCCGCCTCGGTCAGCAGCGCGAGCGCCCGGTCGTGGCCGATCCTGCTGATCCGGTGGAGCAGCTCTTCCTTCGTCTTGTAGTGGATGTAGAGCGCCGCGGGACTCATCCCGGCGCGGCCGGCGATGTCGCGGGTGGTGGTCGCGTGGTAGCCGCGCTCCGCGAACGCCTCGACGGCCGCCACCATCAGCCGCCTGGCCGCCTCGGGGGTGACTTCCTCCCACGGCTTGCCCTCGCCGCCGTCGGCACTCCGCTCCGCCGCTCGCATCACTCGCCCCTCTCAGCCACCGTCAACCAGGCAGGACGCACACCATACCGCGAAGGTGAGCAAGCGCTTAGAGCTTCTGGTAGGGGTCGTGATCGGCGAGCATCTTCTCCAGCCGGGCCTGGTCGACCCTGCTGACGATCTGCCCGATCTCCTGCCGGTCCC
This sequence comes from Streptomyces sp. 150FB, assembly GCF_000818195.1. GTDB lineage: Bacteria > Actinomycetota > Actinomycetes > Streptomycetales > Streptomycetaceae > Streptomyces. The sequence continues at coordinate 1,641,319 of NZ_JTHL01000001.1, forward strand.
TGACGACCTTGGCGAGGGTGAACGCCGAGGTCGTCAGGTAGAGCACGGCGATGGCGAGGAAGCCCCGCACCCAGGCGTCGGCGTCGAGCCGCAGGATCCCGACGGTGACGGCGATCAGGGCGAGGGCGAAGGAGGCGACGGCCTGCCCGTAGAACGCCGCTGTGTTCTGCTGCTTCACCGGAGTGTCAGTCATGGGAGAAGCGTCGTACGGAAGGGGCGCGGGCGATATCCGTACGCGTACTCAGCCGGTGCCCGACGAGGACGATCGCTGCCAAGTCCCCTCAGACCTCGTCGAGTTGCTCAGAACGCCGAAACCCCCGTGAGCGCGCGGCCGATGATGAGCTTCTGGATCTGGCTGGTGCCCTCGTAGAGGGTCATCACCCGGGCGTCGCGCAGCAGTTTGCCGACCGGGTACTCGTCGATGTAGCCGTAGCCGCCGAAGACCTGGAGCGCGTTGTTCGCCGCGCGTACGGCCGCCTCCGAGGCGAAGAGCTTGGCCTGTGAGGCGGCGGTGGCGAACTTCTCGCCGCGGTCGATCAGATCGGCCACCCGCCAGGTCAGCAGCCTCGCGGCCTCCACATCGACGGCGATGTCGCTCAGCAGCTCCTGGACGAGCTGGTATCCGGCGATGGGTTTGCCGAACTGCTCGCGCTCCCCCGCGTACCCCACGGCGGCGTCGAGCGCGGCCTGCGCGATACCGACACAGCCGGCGGCGACCGACATCCGGCCCTTGGCGAGCGCCGACATGGCAATGGAGAAGCCCTTGCCCTCGGGGCCCAGCAGGGCGCCGGCCGGTATCCGTACGTCGTCGAAGACCAGCTCGGCGGTCGCCTGGCCGCGCAGCCCGAGCTTGCCGTGCAGGGTGCGGCGGGTGAGGCCGGGGGTGTCGGTGGGGACCAGGAAGGCGGAGACGCCCCGGTGCCCCGGGGTGTCGTTGGTGCGCGCGAAGAGCAGGACGACATCGGCCCAGGTGCCGTTGGTGATGAACATCTTGGTGCCGCTGACGACCCAGTCGCCGCCGTCCCGGACGGCCCTGGTGCTGAGGTTGCCCGCGTCCGAGCCCGTGCCCGGTTCGGTCAGGCCGAAGCAGCCGATGGCCTCGCCCGAGGTGAGGCCGGGCAGCCAGGCGCGCTTCTGCTCCTCGTCACCCCACGCGGCGATGGTCTTGGCGACCAGCCCGAGCGATACGGAGACGATGCCGCGCACGGACGAGTCGCCGCGCCCCAGCTCCTCGGTGACCAGGCAGTACGCGAGATGGTCTCCGCCCGAGCCGCCGTACTCCTCCGGCACGGTGAGGCCGAGGAAGCCGAGCGCGCCGAGCTTGCCGACAATGGCCCGGTCGACGCTCTCCGCCCGGTCCCACTCGATCACATGGGGCGTGATCTCACGGTCGACAAAGCTCTTGGCGAGGTCCCGTACGGCCTCCTGCTCCTCGCTCAGCTCCAGGTTCATCACGGACACCCCATTTTAATTACCACTGCTAGTTTATGGCTGACAGGCCCTACTATGTGCTCCATGGCCAGACCGCGCAAGCCCCTCCTCAGCAGAGAGCGGATCGTCCTCGCCGCCGGAGCGCTCGTGGACGCGGAGGGCCTCGAAGCGGTCTCCACCCGTCGGCTCGCCGCCGAGCTGGGGGTGAGCGGGCCCTCGCTCTACAACCACTTCCGCACCAAGGACGAGATCCTCGAAGCGGTCGCCGACGCCGTCAGCTCCCAGGTCGATCTGTCGATGTTCGACGAGGGCGACGGACGCGACTGGCGTACGGCGCTGCACGACTGGGCCCTCTCGTACCGCGCCGCTCTGACCGACCACCCGCACATCGTGCCGGTGCTGGCGCGGGGGCCCGGGCGCCGCCCGGCGGGGCTGCGGGTGGCCGACGCCGTGTTCGGGGCGATGGTGCGGGCGGGCTGGCCGCCGGCCCAGGCCACGTACATCGGCGCCCTGATGCGCTACTTCATCACCGGCTCGGCGCTCGGCTCGTTCGCCCGGGGCTTCGTGGACGACGCCGCCGCCTACGACCCCGCGGACTACCCGCACCTCGGGCAGGCGCACCTGCTCGCCGAGCGGCGGGAGCAGGTCGACGAGGGTGCCTTTGAGACGGGGCTGCGGGCTCTGGTCGACGGGCTGTCGCTCCAGTACGAGCAGTACGGACGGCGTGGGCGGCAGGCGTCCACGCTTCGGCCCACGCCGAAGAGTCCCTGACGCATCCTGGGCGCATGGCTCCACCATCCCCGAACTCGCGGGACACAAAGGACTCGGAAGGCTCGCAGGCCCCGCAGGACTCGCAGGCCCCGCGGGCCCCGCAGCCGTTCCCGGGTCGCGCAGGGACCGGGCTCGCCGCGCTGGCCTCGCTGCTCGCCGACGAGACGCGCGCCACCTTCTGTCTGGCCCTGCTCGACGGCAGGGCGTGGACGGCCGGTGAGCTGGCCCGGTACGCGGGGGTCGCGCCCTCGACAGCCAGTGAGCACCTCGGCAAGCTCATCGCGGGCGGGCTGCTCAGCGAGGAGCGGCAGGGCCGCCACCGGTACGTACGCTTCGCCGACGCCGGTTCCGCGCACGTCGTGGAGGACCTGGCCGCGCACACCGCGCCCGAGCGCGCCGCGCCACGCTCCCTGCGGACATCGGGGGCGAGCAGCGCCATGGCCAGGGGCCGCACCTGCTACGACCATCTCGCGGGCCGCCTCGCGCTCGCGATCACCGAGGCGATGACCGCGCGGGGGCTGCTGCTCCAGGACGCCGGATTCGCCCTGACCGACCCGGGAAGGCGGTGGTTCGGCGATCTCGGCGTCGAACTGATCCGGACGGGCCGGCGGCCACTCGTACGGTCGTGTCTCGACTGGACCGAACGCAAGCCGCACCTCGCCGGCATCGCGGGCGCCGCGCTGTGCCGGTACGCCCTGGACGAGGGCTGGTGCGTACGGATCGGCACGGCGCGCGCCGTGAAGGTGACCCCGGCCGGCGAACGGGCGCTGCACGAACAGCTCGGCATCGAGCCCGCGACCTTGCGGTGATGCCCGAAGCCTTGTCCGCATACGTTCGCCTCATGACCAACCCCTCGGCCCTCCCCGACCCGACCGTCGCCGCCGCGCAGGCCGTCGCCGCCACGCAGGCCGTTCCCACCGCTCAGGCCGTTCCCGCCGGTACCACCCGGGCCGGCT
>NZ_JTHL01000001.1:1644596-1656741 GCF_000818195.1 Streptomyces sp. 150FB
CCGCCGCCGCCGTGACGGTCGTGCTGTGGGCGTCGGCCTTCGTGTCGATCCGCAGCGCCGGCGCCGCGTACGCGCCGGGGGCGCTGGCCCTGGGCCGGCTGCTCACCGGCTCACTCGTCCTCGGGCTGGTCTGCCTCGTGCGGCGCGAGGGGTTTCCGGCGCGTGCGGCCTGGCCCGGGATCGCCGCCTCCGGGGTGCTCTGGTTCGGCGCGTACATGGTGATGCTCAACTGGGGTGAGCAGGAGGTCGACGCCGGCACCGCCTCGATGCTGGTGAACATAGGCCCGGTGCTCGTGGCGCTGCTCGGCGCGCGCTTCCTCGGCGAGAGGCTGCCGCCACGGCTGCTGGCCGGCATGGCGGTGTCGTTCGCCGGCGCGGTGGCCGTGGGGCTGTCGATGTCGGGCGAGGGCCACTCGTCGGTGCTCGGTGTGGTGCTGTGCGTGCTGGCCGCCGTGGTGTACGCGGGCGGGGTGGTGTCCCAGAAGCCGGCGCTGGCGCGGGCGAGCGCGCTCCAGGTGACGACCTTCGGCTGCCTCGTGGGGACGGTCGCCTGCCTGCCGTTCGCCGGTCAGTTGGCGGGCGAGGTGGCGGACGCGCCGCTGTCGGCCACGCTCAACGTCGTGTACCTGGGCGTGTTCCCGACGGCGCTGGCGTTCACCACATGGGCGTACGCCCTGGCCCGTACGACGGCGGGCCGGATGGGCGCGACGACCTACGCCGTACCCGCGCTGGTCGTCCTGATGTCCTGGCTGTTCCTGGACGAGGTCCCGCTCGTGCTGACGCTCGTGGGCGGCGCCGTGTGCCTGGCCGGGGTCGCGGTGACCAGGTCCCGGCCGGGGCGCGGCCCGGCCCGCGCGGCTGAGCGGGCCGGGCCTTGAGGACGGGCCGAACGCACTCAGGCGGCGGCGCGTTCGCCGACGGGCCGGCGGCGCAGGTTCGGGCGCTGGATCGCCGGCGGCCGGTAGGCCATGTCCAGCTCGCCGACATCGGTGCCGGGCGCGACGATCTCGTCGATGCGGTCGAGGATTTCGTCCGAGAGGCTGACGTCGACACCGGCGAGCAGGTCGTCCAGTTGCTCCATGGTGCGCGGCCCGATGATCGCCGAGGTGACGCCGGGGTGGGCGATCGCGAAGGCCATCGCCAGGTGGGTCATCGGCAGGCCGGCCTTCTCGGCGAGCGGGACGATCTGCTCGACGGCGTCGAGCCGCCGCTCGTCACTGAGGTGCGTGAAGTAGGCGGCGCGGCGCAGGTCGGTCCCCGCGCCTTTGCGGACGCGCCCGGTGAGCATGCCCTGAGCGAGTGGGCTCCATACGAGCGTCCCCATCCCGTAGCGCTCGGCGACGGGCAGGACTTCGCGTTCGATGCCACGGCTGAGGATCGAGTAGGCAGGCTGCTCCGTCCGGAACCGCTCCAGGCCGCGTCGTTCGGCCACCCACTGCGCCTCGACCATGTCCGAGGCGGGCATGCTCGACGAGCCGATCGCCCGGACCTTGCCGCTGCGGATCAGGTCCGTCAGGGCCGAGAGCGTCTCCTCGATGTCGACGGCCGGGTCCGGCCGGTGGATCTGGTACAGGTCGATGTGGTCGGTGCCCAGCCTGCGCAGCGAGTTCTCGACCTCGGTGATGATCCAACGGCGCGAGGTGCCGCGCTCGTTGGGGTCCTCACCCATGGCGCCGAACACCTTGGTGGCGAGCACGACGTTGTCGCGGCGGCCCTTCAGCGCCTTGCCGACTATCTCCTCGGACTCCCCGTGGGAGTACATGTCGGCGGTGTCGATGAAGTTGATGCCGGCGTCCAGGGCCTTGTGGATGATCCGGATCGAGTCGTCGTGGTCCTGGTTGCCGATGGTGCCGAACATCATGGCGCCCAAGCAGTACGGGCTGACGTGGATGCCCGTGCGGCCCAATGTGCGGTAGCGCATGGTTCCCCTCCAGTGGCATGGCGTAGCATGCGATAAGCGGAACGGCTTATCAGATAGCCACGATACGGAACACCTTCTCACTTACGCAAGGGGCTCGGAGTTGAGCGCGGCCACACCTGAACCGGCACGACGCGTTCGCGCCGACGCGCAGCGCAGCATCGACGCGCTGGTCGAAGCGGCCAGGGAGGTCTTCGGCGTATCGGGCGTGGACGCCCCGGTGCGTGAGATCACCGGCAGGGCCGGGGTCGGCCTCGCCACCTTCTACCGCCACTTCCCGGAGCGGTCGGACCTGGTCACCGCCGTATTCCGGCATGAGGTCGACGCCTGCGCCGACACCGCGGCGACCCTGGCCGACGCGTACGGGCCGCTTGAGGCCCTCGTACGCTGGTTGCGCCGCTTCACCGAGTTCGTCGGGGCCAAACAAGGGCTCGCGGCAGCCCTGCACTCCGGCAATCCCGCCTTCGAGCCGCTGCCCGCGTACTTCCGGCAGCGTTTCGAACCCGCCCTCGGATCGCTGCTCGCCGCCGCGGCCGCCGCCGGGGAGGTCCGCGCCGACGTCGACCCGCTGGAGCTGCTGTACGCGGTGTCCCGCCTGTGCTCCTCGGGCGTGGACCATGCCGGCGACGAGCGCATGGTCGCCCTGCTCATCGACGGACTCCGCTTCGGAGCCGGGCCTAAGGCCTAGGCGTATTGCCCTGTCCGCCGGAGACTGACCGATCCGCTCCCCCGGGGAGCGGCGGCATCAGAAGACGATCAGCGCCCGGCCGCCGCGGCCCGCCCGCATGTCCTCGAAGGCCGCGGGTATGCCGTCGAAGCCGATCCGCGCGGTGACCATGGAAGCGAGGTCGAAACGGCCCGCCGCGATGTGCCCGGCGAGGACCGGCAGATCCTGCACGGGGTCGCCGTTGCCGTAGACGCAGCCCGAGAGCGTGCGGCCCTGGTGGAACAACTCCAGCGCGTTGAAGGTCACTTGCTGGTCCTTGCCGCCGATGCCGACGACCGTCGTACGGCCGCCCCTGCGGGTCGAGTCCCAGGCGGTACGGATGGTCGCGGCGCGGCCGACGCACTCGACTGCGACGTCGGCGCCCCTGCCGCCGGTGAGGCTCCTGATCTCCTTGACGGTGGTGTCGGAGGCGACGACATACGCGGTGGCACCGGCGGCGAGCGCCAACTCCTCCTTCTCCGGGGAGACATCGACCGCGATGACGGTCGAGGCCCCGGCGATCCGCGCGGACTGGAGCGTCGCGAGACCCACCCCGCCGACGCCGAACACCACGACCGACTCCCCTTCGGCGACCCGCGCCGAGTGGTGCACGGCGCCGTATCCGGTGAGGACGGCGCAGCCGAGCAGCGCGGCGTCGGTGAGGGGGATGCCCGCCGGGAGCGGCAGCACACAGGTGGCGGGGACGACGGTCTCCTCGGCGAACGCGGCGACGTTCAGGCCGGGGTGCAGCTCGGTGCCGTCGGCCGTACGGGCGTGGACGCGGGCCGCGCCGGACAGCGCCTGGGCGCAGAGCCAGACCTCCCCGACGACGCAGGCGTGGCAGGTGCCGCAGGACGGCGCCCAGTTGAGGACGACCCGGTCGCCCGGGGAGACATGGGTGACCCCGTCGCCGGCGGCGATAACCGTACCGGCGCCTTCGTGGCCGAGGACCGCGGGCACCGGGACGCGCAGGGTGCCGTCGGACAGCGACAGGTCGGAGTGGCAGACCCCGGCGGCGGCGATACGGACGCGCACCTGGCCGGGGCCGGGCTCGGGGAGTTCGATGCCCCGGATCTCCAACGGGGCGCCCACGGCGGGCAGGACGGCTGCGCGGATCATGAGGCGTGCTCCCTTGCGATCAGACTTTCAGAGGTGCCGAGTTCCAGAGGCCTGGAGCTTCAGAGCTGGAGCGACTTCGTCTGGAGGTACTCGGAGAGTCCGTGCGTGCCGAGTTCACGGCCGACGCCCGACTGCTTGTAACCGCCGAACGGGGCAAGGGGGTTGAAGGCGCCGCCGTTGATGTCGACCTGTCCGGTGTCCATCCGGCGGGCGAAGGCGACGGCCTCGCTCTCGTCCCGGGACCAGACGGCGCCGCCGAGGCCGTAGACGGTGCCGTTGGCGATACGCAGCGCGTCCTCCTCGTCCTGGTAGCGGAGGATGGAGATGACCGGGCCGAAGATCTCCTCCTGCGCGATGGTCATCCCGGGAGTGACGTCGGCGAAGACCGTCGGCTCGACGTAGTAGCCGGTGGGCTGCGAGGTCTCGGCGCCGCCGACCACGACGCGGGCGCCCTCCTCGATGCCCGTGTTGATGTAACCGCGCACCCGCGCCTGCTGTTTGGCGCTGACGACCGGGCCGAGGCGGTTCTCTCTGTCGGTCGGGTCGCCGGGTACGTATCGGGCGGCGGCCTTGCCCGCCAGCTCCACCGCCTCGTCGTACTGGTCGGTGTGGACCAGCATCCGGGTCCAGGCGTAGCAGGTCTGGCCGGAGTTGTTCATCACGCTGGCGACACCCACCTTGACGGCGGCGGCGAGGTCGGCGCCAGGCAGGATCACATTGGCGGACTTGCCGCCCAGTTCGAGCGCGACCCGCTTGACCGCGCCGCCCGCGACAGCGCCGATCCGCTTGCCGACGGCCGTGGAGCCGGTGAACGAGACGAGATCCACGTCCTGATGGGTGGCCAGCGCCTCGCCGGCGACCGGGCCGAGGCCGGTGACCAGGTTGAACACCCCGTCGGGCAGGGCGGCTTCCTCGACACACCGGGCGAAGAGCTGCGCGGTCAGTGGGGTGTTCTCGGCGGGTTTGAGTACGACGGTGCAGCCGGCGGCGAGGGCCGGGGCGACCTTCGCCACCATCATGTGCAGCGGGTAGTTCCACGGTGTGATCGCGCCGACGACTCCCACCGGCTCCAGGAACACCCGGGAGTTGCCGGTCCTCTCCTCGAAGGCGTATGTCGCCGCCAGCTCGGCGAACGAAGCGGCGACCCGGATCGGCACACCCGCCTGGACGTTCCGCGCGAATCCGATGGGCGCGCCCATCTCGGCGGTCATCGTCGCCGCCAGCTCGTCCTTGTGCTCGGCGAGCGCGTCGCGCAGCGCGGCGATCCGGACCGAACGCTCGGCGGGCCGGGTGGCGGCCCAGCCGGGGAAGGCGGCCCGGGCGGCGCGTACGGCATCGTCGACGTCCTCCGCCGTACCGGCGGGAACCTCCCCGATGACCTGCTCCGTCGCCGGATTGACGACGACGATGGTGTCGGTCCCCCTCGCCGGGCACCAGCGTCCGCCGATGTACATACCGTCGCGTGCCTTCATCGCCGCTCCCTCTTGGCTTGCCGAACAGCCCGTGCACACAGGCCACTTGCGCCGCGAAGGCCAAACTAGCGCTGTTAGTTTTCTGGCGCCAGACCAGTCGTGCGTGGTTGTGACGGTTCACACGTCGAGACCCGGGAGATCGCGCGGCGCCGGGCAGATCCGGCGGCCCTGGTGGTCGAAGACATAGAGGTGGGCGAGGTCGACGAGGAGCGGCACCTGCGCGCCCGTACGCAACCGCATGTCCGGGCTCGTACGGACGACCAGATCGCTCGCCGTGATGGCCGGCCTGTCCGGGCTGTACGCCGCCGGCTCGGCCGCCACCGGGTCGTCCATCACCACGACGGGCCCGCTGACATGCCCGGCGGCGCGCTCCCTGATGCGCTCCAGCATGCCGGGGCCGGCACTCCTGCGACGGCGCCCCGCGGGCCTCGGCCTGGCCGATTCGAGATCGGTCACCACGGCCGGCCTGGAACCGGTGTTGAGGTGGACCAGCGCCTCATGGCCCTGGTACTCCATGTGCTCGACGAGCCCGCTCAGCGCCACCTCACCGGGGCGTGCCCGGCTCGGCTGGGCGATCCTGACCGCCTCGGACCGCAGTCCGACGATGACCTGTCTGCCCTGCTGGACCCTGAGCAACTGGTGCTCGGGGCTGAGGGGTTCGGGCAGCGGCAGGCGCTGCCGGCCGAGGTCGATCGACATCCGCCCGTCGAGCGGCGCGTACACCACCGCTTCCAGCAGGTTGATGCGCGGTGTGCCGATGAAGGCGGCGACGAAGACGTTCTCCGGCAGGGCGTACACCTCGCGCGGCGGGCTCACCTGCTGGAGCACCCCGCCGCGCATCACGGCGACCCGGTCGCCGAGCGACATCGCCTCTGCCTGATCATGCGTCACATAGACGGTGGTGACGCCGAGTTCGGCGGTGAGCTGGGCTATCTCGGCCCGCAGATGGTTGCGGAGCTTCGCGTCGAGGTTGGACAGCGGCTCGTCCATCAGGAAGGCCGAGGGGCGCCGCGAGATGGCCCGTCCCATCGCGACCCGCTGGCGCTCGCCGCCGGAGAGCTGGCTCGGATAGCGGTCGAGCACGCTCTCGATGCCGAGCATCCTGGCGGTGGCCTCGACGCGTGCCGAGTTGTCCGTGCGCGGATTCTCCAGGCGCAGCGGGAAGCCGATGTTGTCGCGGTTGGTCATGCTCGGGTAGAGCGCGAAGTTCTGGAAGACCATGGCCATGCCGCGCTCGCGCGGCGGCACATGGTTGGAGCGCTCGCCGTCGAGCAGCAGTTCGCCGTCGCTGATGTCTTCGAGACCGGCGATCATCCGGAGCACGGTCGACTTGCCGCAGCCCGAGGGGCCGAGGAGTACGACGAACTCCCCCGGCATGATGTCGAGCGAGAAGCGGTCGACAGCGCGGGTCCGGCCGTACACCTTGCTGACGCTGTGCAGAGAGATGGCGCGAGACATGATGGATTCCGCCCGGGAGAAGGTGGTGGAGCGGCTGCGACGCCTGAAGTTAGCCGACTACTCGCGGTCAGGGAATGACTCGCGCACGGTCAGGACCGGGCCGTGGGCCCACCGCCCGGAACCCGTACGGCGGATGCGGTAATCGCCACCAGGACGGACGGCGTAGCCGGTGCGGGCCCGGGAGGTCCCGCCTCAGAGCCCGAGGCATGCCTCAGAGCAGTGCGCGCAGCTCGACGGGGAATCCGTTGAGTACGGCGGTGCCGGACAGCGGGTCGAGGCGCGAGCCGTCGAGGAGTTGGTTGACATTGACGCCGGGCGCCCTGCCCGCCACCGACATCCGGGTGCCGGGGCGGCTGTGTCCCCAGCCGTGCGGCAGGCTCACCACCCCGGCCCTGATGGTGTCGGTGATCTCGACGGGCGCCTCGATCGCTCCGCCGTCGGCGGTGATACGCGCGGACTTCCCGTCCTCAAGTCCCAGCCTGGCCGCGTCGGTCGGGTGGATCTGGAGGGTGCAGCGGTTCGAACCACCGCTCAGCGCCTGGATGTTGTGCATCCAACTGTTGTTGGAGCGCAGATGGCGGCGGCCGACGAGGACAAGCGTGTCGGTCCTGGCGGCCAACGCACCGCGTAGCCTGGGCAGATCGGCCGCGATCGGCGCGGGCAGCAACTCGATCCGTCCGCTGCGGGTCTTCAGCAGCTCGGGGACGCGGGGGCGCAGCGGCCCGAGGTCGATGCCGTGCGGGTGCTCCAGCAGCCGCGCGAGGCTCAGCCCGTCAGGAACGGCGCCGAAGCCGTCGCCGTAGGGGCCGAGGCGCAGCATCAGGTCGAGCCGCCGTTCGGGGCCGGTCCGTCCGGTGAGCCTGCTCGCGAGCTCCCGGGGGTCGCCGCCGTGGACGGGTGAGAGCGGGTCGGCGACGGCCTTGGTGAGGGTCCGGTCGACGACCAGGGCGTCGACGGTGGAGGGCTCGGCGCCGTGGTCGCCGCACACCGCGAGGATCAGCCGGGCGAGGATCTCGCTCTCGTCGAGCCTGTCACGCTCCAGCGGGACGGCTGCCGGGGTGAAGCGGACCTGGTTGTGCACGGCGAGGGCGTTGAAGGCGAAGTCGAAGTGCGCGCTCTGCGCGGGCGGTGGTGGGGGCAGGACCACATCCGCGTGCAGCGAGGTCTCGTTGAGGTACGGATCCACGCTGATCATGAAGTCGAGCCCGTCGAGGGCTCGGTCGAGGCGGTCGCCGTCAGGTGCGGACAGGACGGGGTTGGCCGCGAGGGCTATCACCGTACGGATCCGGTTCTCCCCGGGAGTCCCGATCTCCTCGGCGAGCGCGGCGAGCGGCAGTTCGCCCTTGGCCTCGGGGTGCCCGGAGACCCTGCTGGCCCAGCGGCCGAGGGTGAATCCCCTGCCCGGCGCCGCCGGCCGGGGCGCGCGGTCGGTCGCGGCGAGCGGGAAGAGCGCGCCGCCCGGCCGGTCGAGGTTGCCGGTGAGGACGTTCAGTACGTCGACCAGCCAGCTCGCGAGCGTGCCGTACTCGACGGTGCAGCTCCCGATGCGGCCGTAGACGGCCCCGGTGGGCGCCGCGGCGAGTTCGCGGGCGGTCGTACGGATTCCGTCCGCGTCGACGCCACACGCCGCCGCGACCGCTTCGGGGGTGAAGTCCCTTACGGCTTCGTGGACTTCGGCGACGTCCTGGACGTGGTCGGCCAGCGGTCCGAGGTCGGTGAGCTTCTCCTCGAAGAGGACCTGGGCGACGGCGGCGAGGAACAGGGCGTCCGTGCCGGGCCGGATGGCGATGTGCCGGTCGGCGAGCTTCGCCGTACGGGTACGGCGCGGGTCGACGACGGTCAGCGTGCCGCCGCGCGCCCGCAGCGCCTTGAGCTTGCCGGGGAAGTCGGGCGCCGTGCACAGACTCCCGTTGGACTCCAGGGGGTTGGCGCCGAGCAGCAGCAGATGGTCCGTGCGGTCGAGGTCGGGTACGGGGATCGCGAGGGCGTCGCCGAACAGCAGCCCGCTGGAGACGTGTTTGGGCATCTGGTCGAGCGTGCTCGCGGTGAAGATGTTGCGGGTGCCGACGGCCCCGAGCAGCAGCGACGGGTACAGACCGCCCGCCATGGTGTGGACGTTCGGGTTGCCGAGGACCACACCGACGGACTGCGGTCCGTGCTCCTCGATCAGCGGGCGCAGCCGGACGGCGATCACGTCGAACGCCTCGTCCCAGCCCACCTCCCGCAGCTCGCCGTCCTTGCGTACGAGCGGGACACGCAGCCGGTCGGGGTCGGAGTCCAGCTCCGCGAAGGACGCGCCTTTGGGGCAGATGAAGCCCTTGCTGAAGACGTCGTCGCGGTCCCCCCTGGCGCCGGTGACGCGGCTGCCCTCGATGGTGAGTGTCAGTCCGCAGGTGGCTTCACAGAGCGGGCAGATACGCGGGGCGGTATGCATGGGTCCTCCGGTCGGCGGCTGCGGTGACGACGATGACACATGAACACGCTTGAGCATACCGACCGGTACGGACGGAGACAGGCCCAGGAGCGGCGCACGGACGGCGGGGCTCCCGTTGACGGTCCGGGCGGGGAATCCTACGGTTGTCCATAGGATTCCAGCATTCCTCGACCACAGGAGCGGACGATGAGCGGCATCGAGCAGGCGAGGAAGACGGCCGAGGATCTGGCCCACTCCCCCGGCTTCGGCAACGAGCACAGTTCGGAGGCCGTGCCGGGCGCGCTGCCGCACGGCCGTAACGCCCCGCAGCGCGCACCGCTGGGGCTCTACGCCGAGCAGCTCAGCGGCAGCGCCTTCACCGAGCCCCGCGCGCACAACAGGCGGTCCTGGCTCTACCGCGTCCGCCCGTCGGCCGCGCATCCGCCGTACCGCCGTATCGACAACGGCGCACTGCGCTGCGCGCCCTTCACCGAGAGCGTGCCCGACCCCAACCGGCTGCGCTGGGACCCGCTGCCCGAGCCCGCCGAGGGGACCGACTTCCTGGCGGGGCTCTGGACGCTCGGCGGCAACGGGGACGCGACTCAGCGCACCGGCATGGCCATTCACCTCTACCACGCCAACGCCCCCATGAAGGACCGGGTGTTCGGCGACGCGGACGGTGAGCTGCTGATCGTCCCCGAGCGCGGCGGGCTGCTGATCCGTACCGAACTCGGCCTGCTCGCCGCCCTTCCCGGGCATGTGGCCCTGATCCCGCGCGGCGTGCGCTTCCGGGTCGAGCTGCTGGACGAGACCGCGCGCGGCTATGTCTGCGAGAACTACGGCCGCCCCTTCGCCCTCCCCGACCTCGGCCCGATCGGCGCCAACGGCCTCGCCAACGCACGGGACTTCCTGGCGCCGGTCGCCGCGTACGAGGACGTGGAGCGGCCGGTCGAGGTGGTCAACAAGTTCTGCGGCAATCTCTGGGCAGCGACCTACGACCACTCGCCGCTCGACGTGGTCGCCTGGCACGGCAACCATGTGCCGTACGTGTACGACCTGCGCCGCTTCAACGTCATCGGGTCCGTCAGCTACGACCACCCCGACCCCTCGATCTACACGGTCCTGACCTCACCCTCCGACACCCCGGGCCTCGCCGGGGTGGACTTCGTGGTCTTCGCGCCGCGCTGGCTGGTCGGCGAGGACACCTTCAGGCCGCCGTACTTCCACCGCAATGTGATGAGCGAGTACATGGGCCTGATCGAGGGCGCTTACGACGCCAAGGCGGCCGGCGAGGGCGGCTTCGTGCCCGGCGGCGGCTCGTTGCACTCGATGATGTCGGCGCACGGCCCCGACCGGGAGACCTTCGACCGGGCGAGCGCCGCCGAGTTGAAGCCGCAGAAGATCGACGACGGCCTTGCCTTCATGTTCGAGACCCGCTGGCCGGTGACCACCACGGCGCAGGCGGCGGGGGCTCCACACCTTCAGCAGGGGTACGACGCGGTGTGGCAGGGTCTTGAGCGCCACTTCAGGCCCTGAAACGAGGTCGCCGTGACCGCCTTCGCCCCCGACTCGCTGGTGCTGAACCGCAAACTGCCGCTCTGGTACCAGGTGTCGCAGTCACTGCGGGCCTCGATACTGGGCCGCACCCCGCTCGATCCGCTGCGGCTGCCCACCGAGGAACAGCTCGCCGCGCACTACGGCGTCAGCGTGCTGACGATGCGTCAGGCCCTCAAGGAGCTGGAGGAGGAGGGCCTGATCAGCCGGCACCGGCGGCGGGGGACCTTCATCGAGCCGGGCGCGCGGCGCGGGGCACCGCGCAGGCTGCTCGGGTCGATCGACACGATCGTGGCCCAGCAGTCCGGTGAGCTGACGAAGCTCCTCGGCCAGGGACCCGCCCCGGTCCCCGGTGAACTCGCCGATTACTTCCCGGGGTTGGCCGAGATCATGTCGTACACCCGGCTCCGCAGCGACAGCGAGAGCGGCGAGCCGGTCAACTGGGCGCACAACGCCGTCCGTCCGGACATCGCCGCCCGGATCGACCCCGCCGAGTTGGAGCACCGGCCGATGACCAAGGTGCTGCGCGACTCCGTCGGCGTACGGATCAGCCGGGTCACCGACACGGTGGAGGCGCGGCTCGCCGACCCGGCCACGGCCGAACTGCTGCGGGTGCCGCTGCTCAGCCCGATCCTGCACTACACGGGGGTGACCTACGACGAGGGCGGGCGGGTCGTGGATGTGGCCAGGATCCACTACCGGGGCGACCGGTTCGCGTTCTCGGTCACCGTCGAGCCCGGCTGAGGGGCTCCTGCGCGGGCCTGTTCCGAGTCTGGCCCGGGCCTGCCCCGGGCCCAGGCGCTTCCCGGTCCGTCCGCTCCGGCGGCTACCATTCCGCCGACGGCGCACAGGGAGAAACAGGGCGACGAGAGGACATGTCCGCATGACGGCGACGCGGTCCGGCGCTGCCGGTGACGCTCCGCTCTCCGAGGGCCCGTCCGGGGCCCCGCTGCTGAGCGATCTCATGCCGTGGTCGACGGCTCCGCTGCGGCTCGGCAGACCCTGGGTCCTGGCGCCGCACCCCGCGTCCCTCACGGCCCGCTGGGACCGGCTCGTCCGGGCCGAGGGCGCCGAGCGCGAGACGCTGTTCGAACCGAGCAGGGTCCGTACGCAGCACAGCGCCGTCGCCGCGCTGCCGGGGCGCCCGACGGGCACGGGACGGTTCGTACGGGAGTCGGGGCGCTGCCCGGAGCCGCTGCGCATCAGCCACGGCCCGTTCGACGAGCAGTGGTTGATCCCGGACCACCGGCTGATCGACGCGGCACGGCCCGAGTTGTGGCGGGTCGCCGACGACCACCAGATCTTCGCCGTCGAACAGGGTTACGTGCCGCGCGCGGCGGGTCCCGCGCTGCTGGTCAGCGCCCTGCTGCCGGACGGCCGTTCAGCGGCGGGCAGGCCGGGCCGGATCCGTCCGCTCCACCGCAGGCCGGGCGGCGCCGAGCCCAATCTCGCCCCGGGGCTCGCCGAGCTGCTGGCCGGGCGGTACGGCCAGGAGGTCACCGCGG
>NZ_JTHL01000001.1:1656766-1661995 GCF_000818195.1 Streptomyces sp. 150FB
GCCCGCTGATCCCCCTCACCGCCGACCGCGACCGCTGGGCCGCCGGGGTGGATCTCGGGCGGGAGCTGATCCGCGTCCAGGTGCGCGGGGCCCGGGGCGAGGAGCGGCCCCGACTGCCGGGCGGCCGGCGGCCGTACGTACGCGCGGCCGTTCCCGTGCGGCCGGACAGCATGGCGTACAACCCCGACGAGGAGACGCTGTGCCTCGGTACGGGCCGCATCTCGCCCGTACCGGCGGCGGCTTGGGACTACCACGTCAGCGGGGTACGGATGCTTGAGCTGTGGTTCGAGCGGCGTACGACACGGCCGGAGGCGGGCACGCTGGCGGCGATCGGGCCGTCGGCCTGGCCCCAGGAGTGGACGTCGGAGCTGCTCGAACTGATCACCGTCCTCGCACTCCTCGGCGAACTCGACGCCTCCCGTGCCGACTTGGGCGGCGGCCCGGAGATCAGCAGGGCCGATCTGCGCGCGGCCGGCGTACTGCCGGTCCCCGCGCAGGCCCGGCGGCCCGCCTCGGTGCTCGACCACCACGAGGAGGGCCCCGAGGGGCAGTTCGCGCTGCTCTAGGCGCCGGCCCTTCGACGGGTGGTGGCACCGGTTGTGAGGGAAGGCGCCCTTCTTCACGCCTGCTTCGGGGGTGTGACCCCGTCGGACCAGTTGTGGCCCAGCTCGGTCTCCCGTGCGCCGCGTGCCGAGGTGGAGTCCAGGAGGGTGATCTCCCGCTCGGTCAGGCTGAGACCGGCGGCGCCGGCATTCTCGGCCAGTCGTCCGGGTCGCAGAGTGCCAGGGATGGGTACCACGTCGGGCGCCTTGGCGAGCAGCCAGGCCAGGGCCACCTGTCCCGGAGGAGCCTGGTGCGCCGTCGCGATCTCGCGGACCAGATCGACGGCCGCGAGGTTGGCGTCGAAGACGTCCTGGGCGAAGCGGGGCATCCGGCGTCGGTAGTCGTTCTCCGGCAGGTCGGCACGGGAGGTGACCTTGCCGGTGAGCAGGCCGCGGCCCAGGGGGCTGTAGGGCACGACTCCGATGCCCAGTTCCCGGCAGAGCGGGAAGATCTCCGCTTCGATGTCGCGGGTCCACAGTGACCACTCGGTCTGTAGCGCGGCGATGCGGTGGACGGCGTGGGCGCGACGGATGGTATCGGGGGCGGCCTCGGAGAGTCCGAGGTGACGGACCTTGCCCTCGGCCACCAGCTCGGCCATGGCACCGACCGTCTCCTCGATGGGGACGTCCGGATCGACACGGTGCTGGTAGTAGAGGTCGATGTGGTCGGTCCCCAAACGGGTGAGGGAGCGCTCGACGCGTTCGCGTACGTACTCGGGGCGGCCATTGATGACCGGCGGTCCGTCGGCGGTGACACCGCGCACGATGCCGAACTTGGTGGCGAGAACCACCTGGTCGCGGCGGCCCGCCACGGCCTTGCCGATGATCTCTTCGCTGGGACCGTAGACGTCCGCGGTGTCGATGAGCGTGACCCCGGCCTCCAGGGCGCGGTCGACCAGGTCGCCCGCGCCGCCGGCGGTGTCCTGTTCGCTCTGGCCGTAGGGGCGGGCGAAGCTCATGGCACCGAAGCCGACGGCACCGACCACCGGTCCGTTCGTGCCGAGAGTGCGCTGGGGGATGGACATGGCAAACCTCGCGGTTCATGAGGGGCATGGGACGGCGGGACAGCATGTCCTCACCCGTGGACATGCTAAGTCCACGAGTGAGGACATGCAAGCGCGGCCGTCGGTCCGGCCGCCTTATCCTGGTGACATGCCTCAGGAAGACCACGCCCCCCGCGCCGCCGCGCGGCCCCGGGACGCCGCCGTAACCCGAGCCACGATCCTCCAGGCCGCCCGGCGGCTCTTCACCCAGCAGGGCTATGACGGCGCGGGTCTGCGCGAGATCGCCAGGGACGCGGGCGTGGACGCCCGGCTGATCAGCCGCTACTTCGGCTCCAAGGAGGGCCTGTTCGCCGAGGTGGTGGGTCTCGCGTACGAGAAGTCGCTGATGATGACTCCCGAGCTGAACGCCGAAGCGGCGCGGGCGCTGCTGACCGACCCCGACCAGGCAGCCTCCGACGGGCTGCTGCTGACCTTGCGTTCCGCGGCCAACCCCAAGGCTGCCGCGATCATGCGGGACAGCATCGAGGGCGACTACCAGCGCCGGCTGGCCGACGCGCTGCCCGGCGAGCGGAGCGACGGTCGCGCGGCGCTCCTGGTCGCCATCTGCTCCGGCGTCCTGCTCGCCCGCATGATCCTCGGCAACACCCAGCTCAACCAGTCGGAGACGGAGGATCTGATCCCCCTGCTCCACAAGGCCCTCGACGCCGTCGCGACCTCACCCGCACCCGCGCCCGCCGACGACGCCGCATAACCCGGGCTGCCGGCCTCCGGCATCGCGGTACCGGCTCGCCGCCGTCAGCTCGCGCCGGTCCGATCGCGCGCCTCGGGTGGCCGCGCCTCCATGTCGTACGAGTCCAGCAGCCGGCCGAGCGCCCGCCCGAAGACGGCCTCCAGGTCGATGGGCCCCGAGTCCTCCATGAACGCCGCCGCCAGCTTCGGATAGCGCCCGGAGGCGATCTCCCGGCCCAAGTAGGCGATCCGTACCGCGTGTTCCTGCTCGGCGGACCAGGGCAGCGACCGGGTGCGCTCGGCGGTCTGGAGTTCGTTCGAGACGTAGGTGGTGACCATGCCGTTGACCATCGCGACCAGTTCCATCTTGGCGCTGTAGCGCAGATCGAGCGGTTCCAGGCAGGTCAGGCTGAATTCGAGGAAGCGCAGCACGTTCGGGCTGAAGCCGTAGACCGACGACATCAGCCCGGCCAGCCAGGTGTGGCGGTGCATCATGGCCCGCGCCTGGTACGCGAGGGCCGTGATGTCGGCCCGCCAGTCGCCGGACGGCTTCTCCGGGAAGTCGTACTCGGCGGCGACCGCGTCGGCCATCAGTTCGTACAGGTCCTCCTTGCGCGGCACGTAGTTGTACAGCGACATCGTGCCGCAGCCGAGTTCGGCCGCCACATGGCGCATCGAGACCGCGTCCATGCCCCGTTCGTCGGCGATCCGGACGGCGGCCGCCGCGATCTCGGCGCGGCTGTGGGCGGGCTTGGGTCCGCGTCCCGCCCGCTCGGGGCGGGCCCAGATCACTTCGGGTTCGGAAGGTCGCCCGGCCATCGGTCATCACCTCGTTCACATCTCTCCGCCATCCTAGTTACGTACACCGTACGTAGTGCGCTATGGTCCCCCCATGACAACTACGTACGCTGTACTTAGTGAAGGTCTGGAGAAGCGTTTCGGCGATGTCCACGCCTTGCGGGGGCTCGATCTCGCCGTCCCCGAGGGCACCGTCTGCGGGGTGCTCGGGCCGAACGGAGCGGGCAAGACGACCGCCGTACGTGTGCTGACGACCCTGCTCACCCCCGACGCCGGCACCGTCCGGGTGGCCGGTCACGACGTGGTCGCCGACCCCGCGGCCGTACGCCGGGCCATCGGCGTCACCGGGCAGTTCACGTCGATCGACGGCGAGCTGACCGGCCGGGAGAATCTGCGGCTCTTCGCGAAGCTGCTGCGCGTCAGGGGCGCGGCCGGCCGGGCGCGCGCCGACGAGCTGCTGGAACGGTTCGGGCTCACCGGGGCGGCGGACCGGGTGGCCCGTACGTACTCCGGCGGCATGCGGCGCCGGCTCGACCTCGCGGCCGGCCTGCTGACGCGCCCCGAGGTGCTCTTCCTGGACGAGCCGACCGCCGGTCTCGACCCGGCGAGCAGGAACCAGATCTGGGACGCCGTACGCGACCTCGCGGCCCGGGGCACCACCGTGCTGCTGACCACGCAGTATCTGGAGGAGGCCGACCAACTCGCCGACGACATCGTGCTGATCGACCACGGAAGGGCCGCGCACCGCGGCACCCCGGCCGAGCTCAAGGCGAGCATCGGCTCGTACGCGGAGGTCGTCCTCGCCGGGCAGCCCGGTGAGGCGGCGGCCGAGGCGGCGCTGCTGGCCGCCGCCGGTGTGCTCGACCAACTCACCGGCGCCGAACCGGTCCTGGACAGGGAGCGGCGTACGGCGGGCGCGGTGTCGGCCGACCCCGCCCTCACCCTCCCCAGGATCGTCCGCGAACTGGACGCGGCGGGAGTGCCGTTGGTGGACGTGAGCCTGCGGGCGCCGACGCTCGACGAGGCCTTCCTGCGCCTGACCGACCGCACCACACACCGGAGCCAGGACCAGAACCAGAGCCGGAACCAGAAGGAGCACGCGGCATGAGCGGAATGGCGTACGACAGCGGGGCCGTCCTCGGGCGGCACCTCCG
This sequence comes from Streptomyces sp. 150FB, assembly GCF_000818195.1. Taxonomy (GTDB): domain Bacteria; phylum Actinomycetota; class Actinomycetes; order Streptomycetales; family Streptomycetaceae; genus Streptomyces. The sequence goes on from NZ_JTHL01000001.1 coordinate 1,661,054, forward strand.
GCGCATCAGACACGCGCCCGGCGTGGTGGTCCTCACCCAGACGATGCCGATCACGATGCTGCTCTTCTTCGGCTACGTCTTCGGCAGCGCGCTCGCGATGCCGGGCGCCGACTACCGCGCCTATCTGGTGCCCGGACTGATGGCGTCGACGGCGGCCGGCGGGATCATGACCGGGATGTTCCAGTCGTCGCAGGACGCGCAGCGCGGCGTCATGGACAGGTTCCGGACATTGCCGATGAGCAGGGTAGCGGTGCCTCTCGGCCAGACGGCGGCCGATACCCTCACCACCGCCGTCGGTCTGATGCCGTTGCTCCTGGTGGGGCTCGCTGTCGGGTGGCGGATCGAGGGCGGCGCGCTCGACGCTCTCGGCGCCTTCGGCCTGCTTCTTCTCTTCCGTTTCGCCTGCAACTGGGTCGGCGTTTTTCTCGGTCTGCTCATCCGCGACGAGGAGATCGCCGGGCAACTGGGCAGTGTCACCTTCGTTCTGCCGCTGCTCTCCAGCGCCTACATCCCGACGGAGGGCCTGCCGGGCCGGCTGCGTACGGTCGCCGAGTGGAACCCGATCAGCGCTGTCGCGACGGCGGTTCGCGATCTGTTCGGCAACGGCGCCCCGGCCGCGGGGTCGGCCTGGCCGCTCGCGCATCCGGTGGCCGGTTCCGTGCTCTGGTCGGCGGCGCTGCTCGTACTGTTCGTACCGCTCGCTGTACGGCGGTACACGTACGGCGGGAAATGACAGCGGGGGCGAGCAACAGGCAGGGCGGGGGCGGGGGTTGAGCGGGGTACGGGGGGCTGCCCGGGGGCCGGTGGCGGGGAGTGGTCCACCGGCCGCGCCGCGACAAATCCCAGCGCTCACCTGGCGTACCGGCGTCGTGAAGCCGGTACGACGGCGCTTTCAGCGCGAGGTCACAACAAGAACACCCGAGGAGTCAGCCGCGGCTGCCG
>NZ_JTHL01000001.1:1662257-1665861 GCF_000818195.1 Streptomyces sp. 150FB
TGCCGAACAACGAACGGCGCAGCCGCCGCAGCGGGGCGAAGAGCGAAACGCGCGCGCTCTTGCTCTTACGGGTCCGTGTCTCGTCGCGCGAGGTCAACTCACGCATCAGCATCGTCGCCTCGGCCGTCTCGCGCTGCGGGACGGCTGGGCCGCCGAGCACCGCGAGATGGCGGTCGAGGCGCGAACTGGTCGCGCTGCTCCCGCATGTGATCGCAGGGACTCGCGCCCTGCTGTGGACCGTTATCTGTTCCATGTCACTCCCCACCCGTACAAGGGCACCCGACCCGGGCAGGTTAACCCTATCGCCCTCTCACGACACTCGTGTATCCCGTCTACAGGATCAACCACACCTGTACGGGAATTGACGCTCTCTCGTTGATCAAGCTCATTTCAGGGCGACTTGGGACACTTCGCCCACAACGGCGGCCGACGCTCCGGGGGGAGCGTCGGCCGCCGCGCTCATGCGGCCACGGTCATGCCGCCGAGGCGAAGGCCGGCAGGTAGCCGCCCGACTGCCCTGCTGCCGTGGGGTGGTAGGACTCACCGATGTTGAGCACGTTCACGCTGTGCAGCCAGGCCGAACCCGAGCAGATCTCGTGACCGGTGAAGGCGCCGGCGACATCGACGAAGGTGAAGCCGTGGTCGGCGGCGCGCTTGGCGGTCGCCGCGTTGAGGTAGTCGGAGGCGCCGTTGATGGCCGAGCGCTCCTTCTCGCTGAGCCCGAGAACGCAGTTCCCGGAGAGCTGGTAGAAGCGGGGGTAGCCGATGACGACGACGTGCGCCGAAGGGGCCTTGGATCTGATCGCGCCGTAGACGCTGTCGAGGTTGCCGGGGAGGGTGTTGTCGACGAAGGCGCGCGCCGTGGCGACCCGGTTCAGGCAGGTCGCCTCCGACTGGAGCACGCAGGTGGTCATGACATCCGCGAAGCCGGCGTCGTTGCCTCCGATCGTGATCGAGACGAGATCGGTGGCCGAGGTGAGCGGTGCGAGCTGACCGGCGGTCACGTCACCCGTACGAGCACCCGAGCAAGCGGTGAACGCGAACGTCGAGGGTGAATGCGCGGCAGCCCAGAGCGCGGGGTACGCACGGGGCGTGCGCTTGCAGTCGCCACTGGCGCTGTCGTACGCGCCGGAGCCGAGGCCCGAGGAGTACGAGTCCCCCAGGGCCACATAGTCGGTGGTAGCAGCCGTTCGGGCTTCCTGGGCCGACGCCGCTCCGGTGAGAGCGAGGACGGCACCGAGGGCGAGCGCGGACGAGAACGCCGCGATTCGGGACAGTTTCATGGAACCTCCCTTTAGCAGGATTTCTGCCTCAACTTTGGTACCAGACCTCACACTTCACAGGAAGTGGGCATGACAAGAACATTCGATCAACGAGAGAAACGGAACGTAAACGATCAGGGATGTACCGGATGCGAACGTCGAAGTATGGCCAAAGAAGTAAAAAGGTAGGTGAGCATCCGAGCCTTGCCATACAGTCACATTCATCAATACCGTCGTACATTCACCCGCATCGGCGCGTCACGCGGAACGGCTCCAGGGGAGGGCTCAGGTGCCGGGAAGCAGCCGGGCGGGGCGCGGTAGGGGGGTGCCGCGCTCGGTGTTCGCGCATCATGCCGAGTCGCGTTGCCGCGCGCGGCCAGTTCTGCCAACTCACCCCGCCAGTACGGAGATCCATGCCGTCATGACCAGGGTGAGAACCCCCCTTTCGAACCGGAAACACACCAGGAGCGCCCGGGGGCGGGCGGTCCACCGGACGAGAGGGAACCAGACTCGTGAGTACTTTTCTGCGCCCGGCGGTTCCGGGCGAAGATCCGTTGACCGAGAGATTCACCGACCCGCTCAGCCAGCCGCCCAGCAAGCCGCTCGACCAGCTCGATCAGTCATTCGATCAATCACTCGATCAGTCAGTCGTTGCGCCAATCAGTCAGCCTTTGACCGCCCGTTCAGCCACGCACTACCGGCCGGTCTCGTCATTTCTCGCGATCGCTCCACCCGTGAGTGTCGTCATTCCGGCCATGAACGAAGCGGAAAACCTTCCGTACGTATTCAGGACACTGCCTGACTGGATCCATGAAGTCGTCCTGGTGGACGGCGATTCCACCGACGACACCGTCCGCGTCGCGCGCGAACTGCGGCCGGACGTAAAGATCGTCAAGCAGCGCGGCAAGGGCAAGGGCTCCGCGCTGATCACCGGATTCGCCGCCTGCACAGGTGACATCATCGTGATGATCGACGCCGACGGCTCCGCCGACGGAGCGGAGATCGTGTCCTACGTGTCGGCGCTCGTCTCCGGCGCGGACTTCGCCAAGGGCTCGCGCTTCGCCAACGGCGGCGGTACGGACGACATGACGCTGATCCGCAAGCTCGGCAACCGCACGCTGTGCGCTGTCGTCAACGCCAAGTTCGGCGCCAGGTACACCGATCTCTGCTACGGCTACAACGCCTTCTGGCGCCACTGCCTGGAAAAGATCACGTTGGACTGCACCGGATTCGAGGTCGAGACCCTGATGAACATCAGGGTCGTCACCGCGGGTCTGAAGGTGCAGGAGATCCCGAGTCACGAGTACGACCGCATACACGGGGTCAGCAATCTGAGAGCCGTCAGGGACGGACTCAGGGTGCTCAAAGTGATCTTCAAGGAGAAGAGCGTCCGTAAGGCCCCCCGAACCCGTCCCACCGTCATAGGTGTGACGATCCCCCGAGGAGAGGTGTCTTGAACCACCGCCACCACCACCGTCACCGGGCGTTCTCCGTGGTGATCTGTGCCTACACGCAGGACCGCTGGGAGGACATCCTCGCCGCGGTCGACTCCGTACGCCGGCAGTCACTGCCCGCTCTGGAGACCCTGCTCGTGGTCGACCACAACGCGGAGCTGCTGGCCCGGCTCCGCGCGGAGTACGGGCAGCGAGCGGCGCGTGGAGAGGTACGGGTGCTCGCCAACGCGGGTCCCCGCGGACTCTCCGCCGGGCGCAACACCGGTATAGCGGCGGCGCGCGGCGAGATCGTGGCGTTCCTCGACGACGACGCCGTGGCCGAGCCCGAGTGGCTGCGCTTCTTCGACGAGGCGTACGACGAACCGCTGGTGCTGGCGGTCGGCGGCCGGACGGTGCCCGTCTGGGCGTCGGGCCGCAGGCCGGCCTGGTTCCCCGCGGAGTTCGACTGGGTCGTCGGTGCGACGTACCTCGGACAGGAAGAGGGAAAGGTGCGGGTACGCAACGTCCTGGGCGGGAACGCGTCGTTCCGGCGCACCGCCTTCGACGCCGCAGGAGGGTTCGCGACCGGTATCGGGCGCGACGGCGACAAGCGTCCACTGGGCTGTGAGGAGACGGAGTTGTGCATCCGGCTCGCCGGAGCCGTACCGGACGCCGTCCTGCTGATCGACGACAGGGCGGTCATCCACCACAAGGTCCCCGCCGTCCGGGAGCGGTTCGGCTACTTCCGTACGCGTACGTACGCCGAGGGCCTGTCCAAGGCGCTCGTCGCACGGAGTGTCGGCGCTGCCAAGGGCCTTGAGTCCGAACGCCGTTACGCCACCCGCGTGCTGCCGGCCGGGGTGGCGCGCGGGCTGCGGGACGCGGTGCTCGGCCGCCCGGGCGGCGCGG
>NZ_JTHL01000001.1:1665925-1674838 GCF_000818195.1 Streptomyces sp. 150FB
GCCGCCTCCGAACAGGCAGGGCAGGCCGGGCAAGCAGGGCAACAGGGCGGGCAAGCAGGGCAGGCCGGTTCGGGCGCCGACCGCTCCGGGGCCGCCGTATGACGAGGAACGCATCGGGCCCGGCGGCGACGCCGGGCCCGGTGGGTCGCGCGGAGCCGTCCGCGCCGTCCACCGCAGCCGTATCTTTACCCACCGCGCCGCCCGGGGCGTTCGCCGCGTCCGGGCCATCCGCCGCGTACGCCGCGGCGCGGCCCGTACCGATCCTGATGTACCACGCCGTCGCGTACAGCCCGGCGCCCGCCACCCACGGCCTCTCCGTCTCCCCCGACGCGTTCGCCGAGCAGATGGAGCTGCTCCGTGAGACCGGCTTCACCCCGCTGACCACGGCTGCGCTCGGCACGGCCTGGCGTACGGGCGCGCCGCTGCCGATGCGGCCGGTGCTGATCACGTTCGACGACGGTTACGAAGGGGTGCACCGCCACGCCCTTCCCGTCCTCGCCTCGCTCGGCTTCAGGGCCACCGTGTTCCTGTCGACGGGCTGGCTGCGCGGCCGCCACGACGAGGGCGGTGCCCTCGACACCATGCTCGACTGGGACCAGGTGCGTGAACTGGCCGCCGCGGGCACGGAGATCGGCGGCCACAGCCACACCCACCCGCAGCTCGACCAGCTCGACAACGCGCGGCTCGGGTTCGAGATCTCCTACTGCCGCGAGATCATCGCCGCCGAACTGGGCACGGCGCCGGACTCCTTCGCCTACCCGTACGGCTATTCCGACCGTCGGGTACGGCAAGCGGTCGGCGCGGCCGGCTTCAGCCAGTCGCTGGCCGTGGGCAACGCGCTGGCGCGCCGCCGCCAGGGCCCGTACGCCCTGAAGCGGGTGACCGTACGGCGTGACACCGGCATGGCGGAGTTCGCACGGCTCGTCGACGGGCGGGCGATCGGACGTACGTTCGCCAGGGACCGCGCGCTGACCAAGGGGTACGCGGTCGTCAGGCGCACGCGCGCCGCCGCGCGGGCGGTGACCGGGCGGTGAAGGGCCTGACCGGGGGACGGCGGTGACGAAGGGGCGGTGCGGGGCCGGCGGCCGCCACGGGGCAAAACACCGTGCATCGGCCGTCGCGGTGCCGGATCATGGGCGACATGTCTGCCAAGCCTCAGGACGCACTGCCGATCCGGCTCACCGTCGACGACAGCGACTCCCCCTCGGATGTGGTCGACGCGCTGTTCCTCGGCCGCTTCGCGACGGGCGAGCAGCCGTACTCCCACAGCTCGACCATCGACCGGGTCAAGTCGGGCCTGACCCTGCTGCCGCCCGGGGCCACCGTGCTGCGGGCGGCACGCGACGACGACCGCAGCGCCACGCTCGCCGAGGGCGAGGGCTGGACGCTGCTGGTCTCCCGCTGGAGCCGTGGCGCCGATGTCACGGTCACCGCCGTCACGTCCGAGCTGGCCGAGAAGATCCACGGCCAGGCGACCGACGGCGCGCAGGACGAGCCAGAGCCGCAGCCCGAGAACGTGACGATGGGCTTCTGGTACGTCTCGCCCCGGCGCGGTCCGCACCGCACCACCCGGCAGATCGCCGCCGGAACCTGGGACGAGGTCAGGGCCAACTACACCGCGCCGGTGGCCGACGCGATGGACCGGCTGATGAAAGTGACTCCCGACGACATCGCGGGCCGGCTGCTCCTGCTGCACGGCCCGCCCGGCACCGGCAAGACCTCGGCGCTGCGGACGCTGGCGCGTTCCTGGCGCGACTGGTGCCAGGTCGACTGCGTACTCGACCCGGAGCGGCTCTTCAACGACGTCGGCTATCTGATGGACATCGCGATCGGCGAGGACGACGGATCGGCGAAGGGCCGCTGGCGGCTGCTCCTGCTGGAGGACTGCGACGAACTGATCCGGGGCGAGGCCAAGCACACGGCGGGCCAGGCGCTGTCACGGCTGCTGAACCTCACCGACGGTCTCCTCGGCCAGGGCAGGAACGTACTGGTGGGGGTGACCACCAACGAGGACCTGGAGCGACTGCACCCCGCCGTGGTCAGGCCGGGTCGCTGCCTGGCCAGGATCGAGGTGGGGTCGCTGACCCGGTCGGAGTCGGTGTCGTGGCTGAGCGGGGAGGAAGGCGACTGGGAGGCGGCGGTCGGCCGGGAGGGCGCGACGCTGGCGGAGCTGTACGCGCTGCGCAGGGGCAGCGGGCCCGCGTCCGTACCCGCGCAGCAGTCCGGTTCGGACGCGGGGCTGTATCTGTGAGGCGGTGACCGATGGGTCACCTCTTCGGGTAGACGGCGCGCAGCGCCTCCTCCACGGCCTGGAGCGCGGCGGCCCTGTCGAGCCCGAGCCGCTGGGCGCGCTCCGCGTACGCCCGCGCGGCGGCGGCGCTCTCCTGCTCGGCGGCGTCACCGGCCGCCGCCACGAAGGTGCCGTTCCTGCCGTGTGTCTCGATCACCCCGTCGGACTCCAGCGCCCGGTAGGCCTTGGCCACGGTGTTGGCGGCGAGACCGAGTTCGCCCGCGAGGCCGCGCACGGTCGGGAGCCGGTGGCCCACCGGCAGGGTGCCCTTGCGGGCCTGGGCGGAGATCTGGGCGCGGAGCTGCTCGTACGGCGCGGCCGCGGCTGCCGGGTCGATCACGATCTTCAGGGTCACGGGCCGATTGTCCTCCACCCCGGACAATCCGGAGGCGGCCGGACGTGCGCCCCGGCTACCGTGCCGACCCATGTCTGTCTCCTCTGTCTTCGTACGTGATTTCCGCCCGGAGGACGCCGAGGCCGTCGCACGTGTGCGGCATGCCTCGATCCCGTACCTCGTCACCACCGGTGAGTCCGTCCTCTTCGCCACCGAGAACGCCCATCCCGCGCAGAAGTACCGGCTGTTGGTGGCCGAGTCCGGCGGCGAGGTCATCGGCGCCGCGCATGTCTCGCTCGCGCACGAGAGCCGGGATCCGGGGCAGGGAACCGTCACCCCGCACGTGCATCCGGGGCACAGGGGCCGGGGAGCGGGCTCGCTCCTGCTGCGTGCGGCGGAGGAGCATCTCGCCGCCGGGGGCGCGACGCGGGTGTACGCCTGGGTGACCGACGAGCCGCGCGAGCGGGCCTTCGCCGAGGGCCACGGCTACGCGCCCCGGCGCCCGGCGCGCTTCCTGCGCCTCGACCTCGCCGGCGGCCCGCTGCCGGATCCGGCCGGCCTGAAGCCGCTGCCCGCCGGGTTCGAGCTGCGTACCGCGGCGGACCTCGCAGCCGACCCGCGACCGCTGTTCGAAGCGGACGCCGAGGTCAGCGCCGACGAGCCGGGCGACATCTCCGCCGAGCTCGACGACTACCAGGACTGGCTGCGGCAGACCTGGAACCATCCGTGCCTCGACCGGGACCTGACGTCGGTGGTGGTGGCGCCGGACGGCCGGATCGCGGCGTTCACCGCCGCCCATTCGGACCGCGCCACCCGCTATGTCACCGGTATGACGGGAACGCTGCGGGAGTTCCGCGGGCAGGGGTTCGCCAGACTGGTCAAGACGGACTCGCTGCGGCGCGCCCGCGCGGCCGGTCATACGGAGGCCTTCACCAGCAACGACGCCGGGAACGCTCCGATGCTCGCGGTGAACCGGTGGTTCGGCTACGAGATCTGCGGGACGGAGGTGCGCCACGTCCGCGAGTTGCCCACGGCTCGCAACGAACCATGACTCTCGCCGCAAGAAATGGATGAATACGCGTAGCTGAGCGGCAGGGAGACGAAATCAGCTCGCAGGAGCCTTGTGGAACGGGGTACGGGCGCCCTAATGTCACCTCACCCCCAAGGGCTCCTCACTCCTGTCCCTCCCCCTGTTCCCTCCCCGCTCCCCCCATGGCGGCAGCTCCGCCGAGCGTCGCGCGCGTTCACCTTCCCGAGAGAAACGAGCTTGCGATGTCATGGAGCATCACGTCCGGCACGGCCAGGTGGTCGGGCGGACCCCGGCGAAGAGCCACGCTGGTCGCGTCGCTGACGGCGGCCGCCCTCGGCCTCGGTGTCCTGAGCGGCGGCGCCGCGCACGCCGGTACGAGTACGGGCACGGGCACCGGTACCGGTACCGGCACAGCGACCGCCTCGGCCCCTGTCGTGACCCGCGCCGCCCTCGATCCCTCGCTGGTCACCGGCCGGGGCGCCGAGGTCGGCTTCGCCGAGCAGGAGGCGGAGAACGCGGCGACGAACGGCACCGTCATCGGCCCGGGGCGGGCCGCGTACACGCTGCCCGCCGAGGCGTCGGGCCGGTCGGCGGTCACGCTGACACCGAGGCAGTACGTCGAGTTCACGCTGCCGAAGGCGGCCAACGCGATCACCGTGCGGTACAGCATCCCGGACGCCCCGGGCGGCGGCGGCATCACCGCGCCGCTGGACGTCACGGTGAACGGCGGACACCGCACCACCATGACCCTCACGTCGCAGTACGCGTGGCTGTACAACCAGTACTCGTTCTCGAACGACCCGAACGCCGGCCTGCTCCACCCCGACCAGTGGATCACCGAGTGCGCCTGTGTCCCGGCCGACACCACACCGGCCCCGGTGATCAACACACCGTTCCGCCCGAACCACTTCTACGACGAGCAGCGCCTGCTGCTCGGCAAGAAGTACCGCGCGGGGGACACCGTACGGCTGACGGTGCCGGCCGGGAGCCGCGCGGCGACGACCACCGTCGACCTGCTCGACTCGGAACTCGTCGGCGCGCCGCATGTCGCCCTCCTCGCGGCAAACGTGCTCGCCTTTGGCGCCGACCCGTCGGGCCGGCGTGACTCGGCCGACGCGATCGACAAGGCCATCGCCTTCGCGAAGCGCGCCCACCTCAAGGTCTATGTCCCGCCGGGCACTTACCAGGTCAACCGGCACATCGTCGTCGACCGGGTGACGATCGAGGGCGCGGGAAGCTGGTACACGGTCTTCAAGGGACATCAAGTCACCCTCAGTACCCCCGCCGCCGACGGCTCGCTGCACACCGGGGTCGGCTTCTACGGCAAGGACGCCTCCGCCGGGGGCAGTTCGGACGTGCACCTGTCCGGCTTCGCGATCCAGGGTGACGTACGGGAGCGCGTCGACACCGACCAGGTGAACGGGGTGGGCGGGTCGCTCAGCGACTTGACCGTCGACGGCCTGTACATCCAGCACACCAAGGTGGGGCTGTGGTTCGACGGACCGATGTCCCACCTGCGGATCACGAACAACGTCATCGTCGACCAGATCGCCGACGGCCTCAACTTCCATACCGGGGTGACGGATTCGGTCGTCTCGAACAATGTCGTCCGCAACACGGGTGACGACGCCCTGGCCCTGTGGTCCGAGAAGACCGAGGACGCGCGCAACACGATCGACCACAACACCGTGCAGACACCGGTCCTCGCGAACGGCATCGCGGTCTACGGCGGCACCGACAACACCGTGTCCGGCAACCTGATCGCGGACCCGATCCGGGAGGGCAGCGCCATCCACGCCGGATCCCGCTTCGGCGCCGAGGCGTTCACCGGATACCTGCGGATCAAGGACAACACCACGGTCCGGGCAGGGACGTTCGAGCTGAACTGGAACATCGGGCTCGGCGCCGTCTGGCTCTACGCGCTGGAGAAGAACATCGACGCGGACATCCAGGTGACCGGGGACCACTTCCTCGACAGCACCTACAACGCGATCATGCTCGTCAGCGACTTCCCGGTGAAGGACCTGTACTCGATCACCAATGTCCACTTCAAGGACATCCGGGTCGACGGCACGGGCACCTCGGTCGTCAGCGCCCGGGTGGCCGGTTCCGCGTCGTTCGAGAACGTGGACGCGCGCAACGTGGGCGCGGTCGGCGTCAACAACTGCGGATCGTTCCACTTCACGCCCGCCGGTTCGGAGTTCACGCTCACCGACCTCGGCGGAAACGACGGCGGCGGCACGACGGGCCCCTGGCTCGCCCCCTGGGAACTGCCGAACACGATCACCTGCGACGACCGTCCGCCGGTGACCGCGCCCCCGGCACCGACCGCCTGGTGACGCCCGGTCCGGGGGTGGGGCGCCGCGTTGGCGCCCCACCCCCGGATACCGTCAGGACTTCGCCGTCAGGACTTCGCCGTCAGGACCTTGCCCGGGTTGAGGATGTTGTGCGGGTCGAGCGCCGCCTTGACCGCGCGCTGCATGTCCAGCACCTCGGGGCCCAGCTCGGCTTCGAGGCCGTCGCGCTTGAGCAGGCCCACCCCGTGCTCGCCCGTGACGGTGCCGCCCAACTCCAGCGCCGCGGCGATGATTTCGTCGAACGCGGCCTGGGCACGGTGCCTGGCGGCCTCGTCGCCCGGCGGGGTGATCAGCAGTGGGTGCAGATTGCCGTCGCCCACATGGGCGATGTTGGCGATGAGGGTGTCGTGCCGGCGGCCGATCTCGTCGACCCTGCCGAGCATCTCAGCGACGGCGGCGAGCGGTACGCAGACGTCCTCGGTCAGTACGGGGCCGAGCCGCTCCACCGCCGGGTAGGCGAGCCGCCGCGCGTCGAACAGCGCCTCGGCCTCCTCGGGGTCCGTCGACCGGGTCGCCCAGGTGGCACCGGCGCCGTTGAAGCACTCCAGCATCGTTTCCGCGTCCTGCTCACCGGCGACGCCCGGCGCGTCCACCCGGCCGAGCAGCAGCGTGTCCGCCTCGGCGGACAGCCCCATCCGCTTCCAGGCGTCGACCGCCGCCAGGCAGTGCCGGTCGATGAGTTCCAGCGCGGAGGGCGTCACCCCCGCCGCCGCCACGGCCGCCGCGGCGGCGCCCGCCGAGGCGGCCGAGGGGAAGTAGCCGACCACGGTGTGCTCGTCGGGGCGCTGCGGCCGCAGCCGTACGGTGATCTCCGTGATCAGCCCGAGCATGCCCTCGGAGCCCACCATCAGCGACGTGAGGTCGAGACCGGCCACGCCCTTCGCCGTACGCCGGCCGAGCCGGACCAGCTCGCCCGTACCCGTGACGACCTGGAGCCCGAGCACGTAGTCGCCGGTGACGCCGTACTTCACACAGCACAGGCCGCCCGCGTTGGTGGCCACATTCCCGCCGATCGTCGACCAGGGCGCGCTGGCCGGGTCCGGCGGGTACCACAGGCCGTGCTCGGCGCAGGCCGCGCGCAGATCGTTGTTGACCACGCCGGGCTCGACGACGGCCAGCCGCTCGCCGGTGTTGATCTCCTTGACCGCCCGCATCCGCTCGAAGGAGACGACCACGCAGCCGGCTGTCGCGTTGGCGCCGCCCGAGAGTCCCGTACCCGCGCCGCGCGGCACCACGGGGACGCCGTGCTCCAGGCAGTGCCGGACCACGGTCCTGACCTCTTCGGCGGTGTGGGGGCGTACGACGGCGGCGGGCTGTCCGTGCGGAGCCCACTCGGCCTCGTCGTGAACGAACCCGGCGAAGGCGTCGGGGTCCCGCACCACCCGGTCGGGGGGCAGCAGCGCGGCCAGTTCGTCAACGAAGCCATCCATGTCCACACGTCCCTCTTTCTCGTCCTACGGCGCCCTGACCACGGACGATCCTCCCTTCACTGTGCCACTCGCTCCGGCGGCTCATCCTTCCGGGTGGTCCTGGCGGGCGCGACGAGCTCCACCTCGTACCCGGCGGCGTCGGTCAGATACGCCGCGTAGTGGCCCTCTCCTCCCGCGTACGGATGGCGATCCGCGAACAGCAGCGTCCAGCCGTGCTCGGGCGCACGCGCCACCAGAGCGTCGAGCGCGGCGCGGCCGGCGACATGGAACGCGAGATGGTTGAGCCCGGGCGCGCGGCGGTCGTGGCCGCCCGGGCGGAGGTCCGGCGACTGCTCGATCACCACATACGTGTCGCCGCGCCGGAAGCTGCGGCCGTGCTCCCAGTGCTGGTACGGGACATGGCCCAGCTCGCCGAGCAGCCATCCCCAGGACGCCTCGGCCTGGAGCAGCTCCGGCACCCACAGCTCGATGTGGTGCGGCAGGCCGCCGGTGGTCGTCGGCAGCCGCACCGCGCGGTCCGGGCCGCCCGGTGCGTACGCGGCCGCTCCGTCGTCCGCGTGCCGGTGGAGGACGAACCTGGCGCCCTCGCGGTAGGCGTCGAAGCCCGCCCGGCAGTAGGCGACCATGTCGTCGGGGAGGGCGGACAGCGGGTGCCAGGAGAGCCCGGAGCACTTCTCGGGCTCGCGGTTGTACGGCTCGCCGCCGCATCCGTACTCCGCCTCGAAGAACCAGCCGGTGCGGGGCTGGCCGCCGGGACCGCTGTGCTGCATGACCAGCGCGACCCGCAGATCGTCCGGAGCCAGTTCGAGGCCGATCTCCTCGGACGCCTCGCGGATCATGGCTCTGACGACGTCCTCGCCGTCCTCGACATGCCCGGATGGGCTGTTCAGCAGCCCGTCGGCGTACCCGGTGCCGGAGCGGCGGGCGAGCAGCACCTCGTCGCCCCGGCGCAGGATCAGATGGACGGCGACCACTTCGCGGTGGCGCTGCCGAGGCGCGGGCGGGGTGGGCGTGAGCTGCGCGACGACCGCGTACCGCACGTCGTCGACGGGGCGGCCCCACAGCGTCGCGTCGGCCGAGAGCGGTTCGTGGCGCACCTGTTCGGTGAGCGGGGTGAGCGCGGCGGTGACGCGCGCGGCGGGCAGGCCCGTACCGTTCCAGACCCCTTCGATCAGCACCAGCCGGCCGCCGGGCCGGAGCAGCGAGGTCCAGTGCCGCAGAACGTCTTCGGGGTCCGGCATCATCCACAGCATGTGCCGGGCCAGCACCACGTCGAAGGTCCGCTCCCCCACCGGCGGCCGCACCGCGTCACCGACCAGCACCTCGGCGCCCGTCCCGGCCAGCTTCGCCCCGGCGAGGGCGGCCATGCGCGGCGAGAGGTCGACGGCGAGCACCCGGTGGCCCTGCTCGGCGGCGAGCAGGGCGAGGCTGCCCGTACCGCATCCGAGGTCGAGGACGTCGGCGGGCCCGGC
>NZ_JTHL01000001.1:1675088-1721329 GCF_000818195.1 Streptomyces sp. 150FB
CGAGCAACCCGTGGTCGGGCTCCTGGTCGAAGGAATCGGCTTCAACGTCCCAGTCGATCGAGGTCATGGCCCGATGCTCGCACCGGGCACTGACAATGGGCCGCGCCGCCGGTCGACGCGCTGTCAGGCCCCCGTCCCTGGCCGCCCGTTCCCGCGCCGTCCGGTCAGCTTCTTCAGCAGCGGCCAGAGCAACAGGAGCAGCACCACCGCGTACGCCGTCACCGAGAACGGCGTGTTGACGAGACCGCTCGCGCTTCCGTCGCTGATCTGGAGCGCGCGCCGCAACTGCTGTTCGGCGGCCGGGCCGAGGATGGTGCCGATCACGGCCGGCAGCACGGGCAGCCCGTAGCGCCGCATGCCGAACCCGATCAGGCCGATGATCAGCAGGATCACCAGGTCGAACGCCTCGCCGCCGACCGCGTAGGCGCCGACGGCCGCGAAGAAGAGGATCCCCGCGTAGAGGTACGGGCGCGGGATGCGCAGCAGCCGCGTCCAGAGTGGCGCGAGCGGCAGGTTGAGCGCCAGCAGCAGCACCATGCCGACGAAGAGCGAGGCGATCAGGCCCCAGACCAGGTCGGGTTCGCGTTCGAAGAGCAGCGGCCCCGGCTGGATCCCGTACTGCTGGAAGGCGGCCAGCATCACGGCGGCGACGGCTGTCGTGGGCAGGCCGAGCGTCAGCATCGAGACGAGCGTCCCGGCGGCGGACGCCGAAGCGGCCGACTCGGGGCCCGCGACGCCCTCGATGGCGCCCTTGCCGAACTCGTCCTTGTGCTTGGAGAGCCGCTTCTCCATGACGTACGAGAGGAACGTGGGGATCTCGGCGCCGCCGGCCGGGATCGCGCCGAAGGGGAAGCCGATGAGCGGTCCGCGCAGCCAGGACTTCCAGGTGCGTTTGAGGTCGGCCCTGCCGAGCCAGGGGCGGCCGACCGGGATCGCCTCGCCGGACGAGCGGCGCAGATGCGCGGCCACCCAGAGCGCCTCGCCGATCGCGAAGAGTCCGACGGCGATGATCACCACGTCGATGCCGTCGGCGAGTTGGAGCGCGCCGAAGGTCAGCCGCTGCTGTCCGGTCATCTGGTCGAGGCCGACCAGGCCGAGGGTGAGACCGATGAGCAGCGAGGCGAGTCCGCGGATCCGGGAGGAGCCGAGGACGGAGGTGACGGCGATGAATGCCAGCACCATGATCGCGAAGTAGTCGGGGGCGCCGATGTCGACGGCGAGCGAGGCGACGGTCGGAGCGAGGACGACCAGCAGGATCGTGCCGATCATGCCGCCGGCGAAGTGGCCGACAGCGGCGGCGGCCAGGGCCTGGGCGCCCCGTCCGGCCTTCGCCATCGGGTTGCCCTCCATCGCGGCCACTACGGCGGCGCTCTCCCCCGGGGTGTTGAGGAGGATGGAGGTGGTGGAGCCGCCGAACATCGCGCCGTAGTAGATCCCGGCGAACATGATGAAGGCGCCGGTCGGTTCGAGTCCGTAGGTCACCGGCAGCAGCAGCGCGACCGCCATGGCGGGGCCGATGCCCGGCAGGACGCCGATCGCCGTGCCGAGCAGCACACCGATCGCCGCCCAGAGCAGATTGATCGGGGTGAGTGCCGTACCGAAGCCGTCCAGCAGGGAGTTGAGGGAGTCCATGGGTCAGATCACCTCCATCAGCGGGCCGCCGGGGAGCGGGACGCCGAGCAGGTTGTTGAAGATGAAGTAGGTGAGCAGCGCGAGACCGGCGGCGATCAGCGGGTCGCGTTCGAGGTGGCGGCTGCCGAGCGCGTACGCCGAGCCCCAGAAGAGCAGGGCCCCCGAGATGGGGAAGCCGAGCGGATCGATGAGGACCGCGTTGCCGAGGAAGACCCCGGCGAGCAGCAGTACGGTGCGCCAGTCGCCGGGCTCGCTCAGGTCGACGTCCTCGCCGCCCTCCGCCTCGCCGCGACCGCCGCGCAGCACGTCGACGCTGAGGAGTACGGCCACGGCCAGCAGACCGGCGCCGACCACCATGGGCACGGTCTTGGGGCCGACGGGGCCGCGCTGGGTGATGTCGACGTTCATGGTGAGGGCGTCGGTGAGGACGAGGACGCCGAGGGCGAACAGCAGCGCTCCGACGCCGAGTTCGGAGTGTTCGCGCAGCCAGGAGCCGCGCGGCGCGGGCTCCCCCGCCGTGTCGATGGTGTCGGCGCTGCCGTCCGCGCCCGTCCCTGTTCTCACAGTCCCAGCTCCTTCAGTACGGAGTCCACGCGCTTGTCCTCGTCGGCGAGGAAGTCGCCGAACTCCGGTCCGGTCAGGAAGGCGTCGTCCCAGCCGTTCGTCCTGAGCGATGTCCGCCACTGCGGCGAGTCGTGCAACTTCGTGAAGAACGCGATGAGTTTGGCGCGTTCGGCGTCGGAGAGCCCTGGTGGCGCCACCACGCCCCGCCAGTTGGTGAAGTCGGTGTCGATCCCCGCCTCGCGCAGGGTCGGCCCGTCGAGCCCGGCGACCCGCTCGGGTCCGGTCACGGCGAGCAGCCGCAGTTCGCCCGCCTCGATCTGGTCGCGGTACTCGCCGACACCCGAGACCCCGAAGGCGATCTTGCTGCCGAGGATCGAGGCGAGGAGTTCGCCACCGCCGTCGAAGGGCACGTAGTTGACCGTGCGGGGCGCGATGCCCGCCGCCTTGGCGAAGAGCATCAGCGCGAGATGGTCGGGGCCGCCGGCCGAGGACCCACCGCCGACCGGCACCTTGGCGGGGTCGGCGCGCCAGGCCTTGAGCAGATCGTCGAGGGTCCGGTACGGGGAGTCCTTCGCGACGACGACGATGTCCGACTCCTCGCTGATGCGGGCGATCGGCGTCGTATCGGCCAGTGTCTTGGGGGACTTGTTGGTGCGTACGGCGCCGACGACACCGAGCCCCATGGACAGGGCGAGCTTGCCGTTGCCGTGTTCACCGACGACTCGGGTGAGACCGACGGTGCCACCGGCGCCCGGCAGGTTGAACACCTCGATGTTGTGGCTGAGTTCGGCGTTCTCGGCGTCCTTGGCCATGGTGCGCGCGGTGATGTCGTAACCGCCGCCGGGTGTGTTGGGGACCATGAGCCGCAGACCGGGTATCTGCGTACCGGTGTCGGCGCCGCCGCCCGAGGTGAGCAGCGGCGGCCCCACCAGTACGAGAAGCGCCGACCCGAGCAGGGCGAGTGGAGTGCGCAGTCGCAACGGTGCCGCCTTCCGGAGGGAGAGGAAAAGCTGTGAGGTGGGCCACATGTTGCCTGTGCGTTAACAAGCTGTCTCTCTTCCGGAACCAACGGACGTTGTGGTCGTTGTGGTCGCGGCCTAGCGTGACGGCGTGACAAAAGTGCTGGTGGTGGACGACGACTTCATGGTCGCGAAACTGCACAGCCGTTTTGTGTCAGCGATGGACGGCTTCACGGTCGTCGGGGTGGCCCACAACGGTGCCGAAGCCCTGCGCGCCGCCGAGTCGTCCCGGCCCGATCTGGTCCTGCTCGACATCTATCTGCCGGACATGGACGGCATCTCGGTCCTGCGCGAACTGCGCGCCGCCGAGCAGCGGGACGCGACCCGTACGGGCGTCGACGTCCTGTTCATCACGGCGGCGCGCGACGCGGGCGTGGTCCGCTCCGCGCTGCGGGCCGGGGCGCTGCACTACCTGATCAAACCCTTCAACCAGGCGGCGCTCCAGGAGCAGTTGCGCCATGTCGCCTCGCTCCGTACCCGCCTGGCCGGCCTGGGCGAGGCCCGGCAGGAGGACGTGGACCAGATCTTCGGCACCCGGCCGCCGGGCAGCAGGGAACTCCCCAAGGGACTGGCACCCCACACCTCTGACCTGGTCGAACGCACCCTGCGCGCCCACCCGGAGGGCCTGTCGGCCACGGAGTGCGCGGACGCGGGAGCCCTGTCGCGGGTCAGCGCCCGCCGGTATCTGGAGTACTTCACGGACACGGGCCGGGCGGAGGTGACCCTGCGCTACGGAGGCACGGGGCGCCCCGAACGCCGCTATCGCTGGATCAACTGACGTACGGCGCCCGGGTCTTCCGGCTGTCGCGGCCTTCCGGTCGACGAAGCCGCCGGTCAAGGAGGCGCGCACGGGGCGAACCCGGCCACTCGGACTGATCGTCGCGGAGTGCTAGCCTCCGCGACCGGAGCCGTCCGTCGTCTCTCGGCGCAGAGACAAGGAGACGGAGAGACGAGGACCGGGAGAACCGATGAGGCCTGCTCGCGTGTCACTGCTGTGCGCACTCGCCCTGCTCGTACCGCTCACCCCGCTCACGCTGGGCGGGCAAGCGGTGGCGGCCGATCCGGGACCGGCGAGAGACTCCGGCGACGTACGGGACGTACTGACCGTGGCCAACCCCGGCTTCGAACAGGGCACCACGGGCTGGACGTTCAGCGCCGGCAGCGGTGTCTCCACCGACAAGCCGCACGGCGGTACGAAGGTCGCCCACCTCGCCGTCGGGAAGGGCGGCATCGGCGGCAAGGCCACCCAGACCCTCCGGGCGCCCCGCGCCGGCACGTACGACATATCCGCGTGGATCGCCACGGGCGGCGCCGGCGGGACGTACGCCGTACGCGTCAACGGCGCGAGCGCCGGCTCCCTCGCCCTGCCGGCCCGCCCCGGCTACGCCCGTTACACCGTGAGCCGCGTCCGGGTGAGGGCCGGCGACTCCCTGGAGATCGCCTTCACCTCGGGCGGTGGCACCGACGTCTGGGCCGACGCGGACGACGTCATGGTCTCCCCCGCCGCCCCCGTCGATCCGGTCGTCACCTCGTCCGACCCGAAGATCACCGCGATGTTCGACTGGGCGAAGCGCAAGGCCAACAGTTGGACGCAACTCCCGGGCGCGGTCGGCCCGCTCAATGTGGACGAGAACAACCTCCCGGGTACGGGGACCGCCGCGTACGGCCCCTCGTACTGGGCGGGTTACGCCAACCGCAGCGGCTACTACGCGCGCGACATGGCGCACCAGCTCGCCGGCGCCTCGGTGCTCGGCCTGGGCGCGGCCAACAAGTCGATGCTGAGCTCGTTCGCCGCTTCGGCGACCGCCGGCCAGAAGTTCTTCCCCGACTGGTCGTTCAACTTCGACGCCAGGACCCCGCTCTCCATCGACTACCACGGCCCCGACGACTTCGTACGCGAAGTGCCCGCGCCCTTCGAGCTGGTGGAGAAGGCCGCCGAGGCGTACCGCTGGAGCGGCGACCCGGCGTATGTCGACGATCCGGCTCTGTGGGACTTCTACCGTCACGCGACCGGCCAGTTCATCACCCTGCACGACTCCACCAAGCCCAACGGGGTCGCCGAAGGCACCGGCGACGGCATTTTCGCCGGCTCCGCCAGCTACAACGAACAGGGTGACGAGCACCTCGCAGAGGCGGGTGACGCGATCGGCGCGCAGTACCAGGCGTTTCTCGCGATGTCGGAGCTCGCCAGCGGCAAGGGCGACCGTGCCCTGTCCGCCGACTTCGCGAAGAAGGCCAAGGACCTCAAGGCGTACTTCAACTCCACCTGGAGCGGCGACGGTTCGGGCGCCGACATGGTCCGCGCCTACACCACCGACGGGCAGCCGCTGACCGGCTGGGGCAAGGAGAACAGTTGGTTCATGCCGATGGACCGGATCATCGCGCCGGGCGTCCGCAACGACGCGTACCTCGACTTCGTCGACCAGCAGGCGAGCGGCGACGGAAAGCCGGACAACATCGAGGCCCTCACCTATCTCCCCGACACCTTCTTCAACAACAACCGCCCCGACACGGCCTGGAAGTGGATGAATTACATCTACGACCACAAGGACGTCCAGCACGTCAACGCGGCGCAGGGACCCAACGGCGACTACCCGGAGGTGTCCTTCACCCTGCTGAGCCAGACCGTCGGCGGTCTGATGGGCGTCACCCCCGACGCGCCCGACCACGCCCTGACCACCCAGTCCCGGCTGCCCACCGGGATGAGGACGCTGCGCGTCGCCGGGCTGCGGATCGGCGGCAACACCTTCACCCTGAGCCACGAAGGGGCGACCGGCTCGACCCTCGCCAACACGTCGGGTACGGGCAGCTATACGTGGGAGGCGCGCTTCCCCGGTACGTACTCCTCGGTCGTCGTCAACGGTGTGGCGCGGCCCGCGCGGACCGAGGTGGTGGACGGGGTGACCTACACGTACGTGCGTCCGAAGGTCGCTCCCGGCGCGACGGTGAAGGTCGAGGTCCGCTGAGCGGCCGGGGTGACTCGTGGTCCCGCGCGGTCCCGTGTGTTCCCTTAGCTGATCCTTAAGAGAAGCCTAAGGAACGTCATCCCGGGCCGGGGAGAAGGGACTTCGGGGAGCCGAGCGGCTAACTTGCTGACCGGGGCGGGATCCGGTGCGGCGGCACCGTGCACTCGGGAGGTCGTGGTGACACCGCGTACGGCCCCGCCCCGCTCAGCTTCGCGTACGCCCGGTCAGGCGCCGCTCGCCGAGGCGCAGGTGGTCGGGGTGGCGTGCGCCGGGTCGAGGGCGTTGGCCACCTCGTGGAAGGCGACCTTGTCGACCGTCCCGATCGCCACATGGTCGGAGAGGTCGAGCGGGCACAGGTCCTGGACCAGCACGTTGTGCACGTCGGGACCGCTCAGGTACTGCGAGCGGTACGGCGTGACGACCTGGTCGTACCGTGTGGAGATGACCGTGTAGTGCACCCCGGGGACCGTGTCGCCGTCCTTGTTGAGCCGGGTGAGGAAGGGCGATCCGACGAGCTGGTCGGCGAGTCCGGGGGTCCTCTCCGTGAGCAGGTCCTTCGCTTCGGGGTAGTACGTCAACATGCGGGCCAGCCCGGACAGGGTGGTGCCGTGGTTGTCGGCCCCGATGCCGATCATGGCGTTCGTCTTCGCGGCCCCGCCCAGGAACTTCAGGTACCAGTTGGGCATCATGCCGCCCTGCGAGTGACCGACGATGTCGGCCTTCTGGGCGCCGGTCGCCGCGAGCACCTTGTCGACGTACGTGGCGAGTTGCCCGGCGGACGCCTCGATGGGGCCGAGGCCGTAGAAGACCGGTACGCCGGGCAACTGCCCGTAGTCGAGGGAGAAGACGCAGTAGCCCCGGTGCGTGAGATACGGCGCGAGGGCGAGCCAGTTGTCGACAGAGTTCCCGAAGGTGCCGTGGACGAGGACGACAGGCCGGGGATGGGCGGCCGACGGCTTGCAGGAGTAGTCGTTCCAGTTGGACGCGGACACCTTGGCCGGGGCCGGCCGGGCCGGGTGGACGGTGGCGGCGCTCACCGCCGCGGCGGGGGTGACGGTGACCGTGACGGCCAGCAGCAGTCCGGCCAGCGGTCCGAGCGCGCGTTTCCAGGGCAGCATCGGGTGGTCTCCTTGCGGCTCAAGGGAATGGCGATGACTGTCAGCCCATATGGCCCGGACCACATATCTGGCTGTGCTCATGCCAAGTTACGCACGAGTAGGGAGCTGTTGGGAAGTTACGTGCCGGTAAAGATGTGGCCGACCAGGTCACCGTAGGCGTACGCGCGACACCTCGGCCGCCAGGACACCGGGTGTCGCGTCCGTGGACTCATGTCCGTTTTACGGCGTCACCCGGCCGCCTTCAAGGGCGTGGCGCCGAGCGATCCGTTCAAGGGGCCGCGGCCGGGCATCTTTTGGGCTCCTCGCCCCCGTGGCACCGTAATCCGCACCGTGCCGGAGAGAGGCTCTTACTGAATGGGCCATTCCGTTTCTTCATGTCCGGTACATTGCCGATGCGCTACGCGGCAGTCTCCTCCGGATTTCGGCACGTTGGACGTGGGACCTTGGTCCTATTGATGGAGAACGAGCGGCCCTGACAGGCTGTTCCACCATGGACGCAGCGAAACCGGAGATTCTCTACAACCCCCGTGATCCGAAGATGCGCAATGATCCTTATCCGTTCTACGCACGGTTGCGCGAGACGGAACCGGTCCATCGGACGCCATTCGGGTTCTGGGTCGTTTCCGGATATGACGAGGCCGCGCAGCTACTCCGTGACCCGCGGCTCACCAGCGAATTCCACCGGGACGCGAAGTGGGCGGAGCACCGGGGCGGTTGGAACAGCCCCGTGGTGGACGACACCCGAATGTGGATGCTCATGCTGGACGGTGCGTCCCACCGCCGCATCCGCGGTTTGGTCAATCCCGTGTTCACGGCGCGTTCCGTGCAGGAGATGCGTCCCCGGATTTCCAGGATTCTGGAAAAGGTCCTGAACGACATGGGGTCCGGGGAGGGCATCGATCTCATCGACGGCCTCGCGCTGCCCCTGCCGGTGACAGTGATCTGCGGGCTGGTCGGCCTCCCGATGGAGGACCGGGACCAGTGCCGGCGGTGGACCGAGGCCATCGGGCACGTGGTCGACCCCGCCCTGGACGAGGCGACCCAACAGGTCATGAACAGCTCGGTGGTCGAGTTCCACGCCTATATCGCCGAACACCTGGCCAAACGGCGCAGTGATCCCCAGGACGACATCCTGTCCCGGCTGATGCTCGCGGAGGTGGACGGCCAGCGACTCTCCGACGACGAGATCATCGCCAACGTGCTGTTGCTGTTCAACGCCGGTCACGAGACAACGGTCAACCTCATCGGCAACGGCATGCTGGCGCTGCTGCGCCACCCGGACCAGTTGCGTGCCCTGCGGGAGAACCCCGGACTGATCGAGGAGGGTGTCGACGAATTCGTCAGGTACGACGCCCCCGTACAACTCGTCGCGCGTATCACCACCGCGGATGTCGAGGTCGGCGGAGAAATAATTCCGGCCGGATCGAAACTCATGATCCTGCTCGGCGCCGCCAACCGTGATCCACGCCGGTACGCCCATCCGGACACCTTGGACATGACGCGCACCGCTATCAAACCTTTGGCCTTCGGCGGCGGTGCGCACTATTGCATCGGCGCGCTGCTCGGCAAGATCGAGGGCCGGCTCGTCTTCGACGAGTTGCTACGGCGATATCGGAGCATCTCGCTCACCACGGAGGACGTTGTGTGGCGCCCCCACGTGAATTTCCGCGGACTGAGCGAGTTGCGGGTCGATCTCGTTCCCTGACCTCACGCCGAACACCCAGCGCTTCGAAGCCCGCGGGAATGCCATGAAAGGACCCGATCACTTGCGCAGTTCCCTGCTGTCCGGCGACACCCTCACGGAGAGTTTCCTCCACCACACTCAGGCCTCACCCGACGCCGTGGCCGTCTTTCCCGGCAGTGAGGAGCGCGTCTCGGGCGCCCAACTCGCCGAGTCCTCGCTGCGATGCGCGGTCGGACTGATGGAGCACGGGGTCGGCCCCGGCGCCGTCGTCGGCCTCCTCGTCCCCACGGACGCCCGCTTCCTCACCCTGTTCTTCGGGGTGCAGCGCACCGGGGCCGCATGCAGTGTCCTGCCTCTGCCCGCGGGCTTCGGCGACGAGCAGGGCACCGCCCGCCGGCTGGCCCGCGTCCTGCGTATCGCCGGCATCCGCCACCTCGTTCTCGGGGCCTCCTTCGCGAGCCTCGGTGCCCTCCTCACAGAGCAGGTACCTGGCCTCGTACTCATCGACCCCGCGGTCTCCGCCCCCGGCGGCGCGCACCGGCTGCCCGCCGTCGACCCGACCGCCCTGTCGGTCGTTCAGTTCACTTCCGGCAGTACCAGCGCCCCCAAGGGTGTGATGCTCACCCAGAGCGCCATGGCCGCGGGTCTGCGGGCCTGCGTGGTCTCCGGGGAGTTCAGTCCGGACGACGTCTTCATGCAGTGGGTGCCCACCTTCCACGACATGGGCCTGGTCGGACTCTGCTCGCATCTGCTCAACGGCGCCGATGTGCATGTGTTCACGCCGACCGCGTTCCTTCGTCGCCCCGCCCAGATTCTGACGTACTTCGCCGAGCACCGCGGCACGGTGATCACGGGACCCAACTTCTCGTACGACCAGTTCGTGGACGCCACGCCGCCCGAGCTCGTCAAGGAGCTCGACCTGTCCGCCTGGCGGCTCGCCTTCAACGGGGCGGAGCCGGTGAGCGCCAAGACGGCCGAGCGCTTCACCGCCCACCTCGCGCCCGCCGGGCTGCGCGACAGCGTCATGTACCCCGTCTACGGCATGGCCGAGGCCACTCTCGGCATCACGTTCCCCCGGCCGGGCACCCCGGTACGGATCCTGTCCCTCGACCGGAACGAACTGGCGGCCACCGGGCGGGTGGTGCCCGTGGAGCGCGGCGTCCGCGGCGCCAAGGACGCGGTGGCGCTCGGCGGCCCTGTGCACGGCATCGAGATACGCCTGGTCGCCGACGACGGCCGGGAGTGCGGGCCGGGCGAACTGGGAGAGGTGCAGATCACCGGACCGGCCGTGACGTCCGGCTACTACAACAATCCCGAGGCCACCGCGGCCGCCTTCGACGGACCCTGGTTCCGCACCGGCGACATCGGATTCCGGCACGAGGAGGACCTGTTCGTGACCGGCCGCACCAAGGACATGGTGATCGTCCGGGGCCAGAACTACTTCCCCGACGACGTCGAGGCAGTCGCCCGTGAGGTTCCCGGCATCTACCGCAAGCGCTGCGTCGCCTTCTCCGATCTGACGGAGGACGGACGTGAGGTGGTCCGGGTGGTGGTCGAGGCCGACCCGAAGAAGGCCGGGGACGATCTGGAGGCCGAGATCACCGCCAGGGTCGTACAGGAGATGGACTTCACCGACGTCCGTGTGCACCTGGTCAAGCCGCGCTGGATCACCCGTACCACCAGTGGCAAGTGGCAGCGCTCCCGCACCCGCGAACGGCTGGCGGAACTGGCCGACATCACTGCCGCCGACACGCGGCGCGGCGACCGAACCGAACCGGAGGACATCCCGTGACCACCCCGCACAAGTTGAAGACCGCCCGCGACCCTGAGGCGGAGGCCCTGCACAGCTACGACGTCTTCCCCGCGTACCAGAGCGCCTCTTGGGAGATGAACGACATCCCGTGGGACGAGTTCCGCCCCGATCTGGTGCGCCCCGAGTACATCGCCTTCGCGATGGGCGCCGTCATGGGCGAGTCCAACTCGATCGCCGCGCAGCACGGTTTCTTCAACGAGTTCGTCGACGACTACGACTTCTCGGCCTTCGTCTGCCTGTGGGGCTACCAGGAACTCCAGCACCACCTGACGTTCAAGAAGTGGCTGCGGCTGGCCGGCACCGATGTCGGCTACGAGCAGATCAACGCGATGCGTGCGCCGTACCCGCCGGGCATCACCCCGTCGGCGACCCTCGCCACCAACATCATCTCCGAGATCGCCACCAACCACATGTACAAGTGCGTGAGCCGGGCCACCGAGGAGCCCGTCATCGCCACGATCATGAAGCGGGCGAGCGGCGACGAGGCCCGCCACGCACGGGAGTTCATCCACTACACCGCCCGCCGGCTGGTCAGCCACCCCGAGGAGCTCGCCTCGGTCCTGGAGACCTTCTACATCTACATGTCCGATCCCAAGGGCCGTTACAACCACCCGGTGAGCAAGTTCAAGAGCGATCTCCCCGAACTCGACGGCCATGTCACCATCGACGAGGTCTTCCGCCACTTCGGCGAGGTCGACGACGGTACCGAGTGGGACCGCATCCACCGGCAGTTGTTCAACACGCTTGCCGAACTCACCGGCCGCCCCGTGGAGAAGCTCCGTGACATCCGGCGCATCCTCGCCGAACTGCCCCGGGCCGAGGACGGAGCGCGATGACCGAGAAGGCGACCCCTGTCGAGCTGCCCTGGCTCGACGAACCGCGCTTCCAGTGCTTCGGCTGCTCGCCCCGCAACAAGATCGGCCTGGCCCTGGAGATGTTCCGCCTCGCCGACGGCCGGCTCGCCACCGACGTCACCTTCTCCGACGAGTACGCCTCCTACCCGGGAGTCGTCCACGGAGGCATCGTCAGTGTCCTCGTGGACGAGCTGATGGGCGATCTGATCGCCCTCGACCGCGGCATGCTGGCCTTCTCCGTCACCCTGCGCACCAAGTTCCTGCGCCCGATGCGGACCGGCACCCACTACCGGGCCGTCGCCCGGATCATCCGGGAGGGCAAGGGCGTGGTGCACGCGGAGGCCGACGTCATCGGCTCCGACGGGAGCCCGCACGTCATGGCCAACTCCGCCTACCAGCCCATCAGTTCGGTGCAGGCCGAAGACCATATGGGCCTGGTCGGCGCCGACCGCGACCGTCTCGCACACTTCTTCGACCATGCGATTGGATGACCATGTCCCAACAGATCAGCCCGGGGCCCGCCTCCCTCGAGGAGTCCGCTGTCCTGGAGGAGGTCCTGGCCCAGACGGCGAAGGAACTCGGCATCGGCGTCGGTGAGATCGCCGAGGACTCCGTCCTCAAGCAACTGCCTGGCGCGGACTCGGTGCGTCTGCTGCGCGTCGTCGCGCAGATCGAGCGCGTCTATGACGTCGAGTTCGAGGACGAGGCCATCTTCGACGTCGGCACCCCCCGACAGCTCACGGACCTCGTCCTCGCCCAGGCTCGCGCGGAGGCCTGAAGATGACCACCCACGCCCGGGCGGACGACCGCCCCGAGCTGCACGCCGGGCGCGAAGGCGATCTCGCTCTTCCCCCCGAGGATGCGAGGCGGGCCACCAACGAGCATTACGAGCTGCCCCCCGAGGTCTTCAGGGCCTTCCTCGACGAGCGGGTCAAGTACAGCTCCGGCCTCTACCGCACTCCGGACGCCACCCTGGAGGAGGCGCAGACGGCCAAGCTCCACTTCGTCGCCGAACGCCTCGGGCTGCGCGGCGACGAGTGCCTTCTCGACATCGGCTGCGGCTGGGGCAGCCTCACCCTGTTCATGGCCGAGGAGTACGGCTGCGAGGTGACCGGCGTCACCCCCTCCGCTCCGCAGGCCGAGTACATCCGGAAGCGGGCCGTCGAGCTCAAGGTGGCCAACCGGGTCGACATCCGGGTCGGCTCCTACAGCGACCTGGAGATCGACGGACGCTACGACGCGGCCACGATGCTCGGTTCCATCATCCACATGCCGGACCGGGTGGCCGTGCTGCGCAAGGTGTACGGCTCGCTGCGCCGCCAGGGCCGGCTCTACCTCTCCGAGAGCTGCTTCCGCAGCACCGAGGTCTACAAGGAGTTCGCCGCCCGGCCCGGCACGCGGCACGTCACCGAGACCATTTTCGGCTTCGCCGACATGGTGCCCTTCTCCCATCTCATCGAGGCGACCGAGTCGGCCGGCTTCAGCCTGGAGGCGCTCGACGACCTCACCGCCCACTACCACCGCACCATCGAGGAGTGGGAGCGCCGCGCGGAGGCCAACCGCGACCGGATCGAGGCCGCCACGCCCGGCATGGCCGAACCGCTCGTACGGTATCTGCGCACCGCCAACGCCGGCTGGGGCTACACCTCCAAGCACTACGGCCTCACCGCGGCCAAGTCCCGGCTCGGACCCAAGGCGGGGGCATGACCGAGACGCCCGTACTCAACGACCTGCTGCCCGCCCTCGAGATGCACGAACTCGTCGACCAGGCGGTGACCCGCGCCGGAGAGCGGTCCTGGACCATCGCCGAGCTGGACTGGGACTCCCTGCGTCCCGAGCGGCTCAGTGAGACCGATCGCTCCGCGGTGCGGTTCATCACCTTTGTCGAAGACCACATCCCCGGCTATCTCTCCCACTTCCTGGAGGCGTTCCCGGTCGCCGACGCCGAACAGGAGCTGGAGCGCTTCGGGTTCAACCGCGAGTACTTCCGCTTCCTGGTCGCCTGGGCCGGCGACGAGGAGCGACACGCCTCGGCCCTCGGTCGCTACCAGGTCGAGACCGGTATGGCGACCCGTGAGGAACTGCTCATGAGCCTCGCGGAGGAGGGGCGCAAGAAGTTCGTGCTGCCCTACGAGCACCCCGTCCAGTCCTTCGCGTACACCTTGATCCAGGAGAAGGCGACGCAGCTCTTCTACCAGCGCTTCCGCGAGACGGTCAGTGAGCCCTTCCTCAAGGACCTGCTCGGTCGGCTCGCCCGCGACGAGGCCCGCCACTTCGCCTTCTACAGCAATCTCGTCGGCGCCTACGTCGCGCGGGACGGCGCCGCGGCCGTCCCCGGCCTCAAGGACGTGATCGCCACCTTCCGGATGCCGCTCGCGGACACCATGAAGGGGTACTGGCGCTGGTCCCTGAAGGTGGCCGACGCCACCTCCTACGACCACACCGAGTCGTACGACGCGGTGGTGCGCCTGGTACGGGGCTTCGTGGACACCCCCGGCGAGCCGAGCGTCGACGACCTGGGCGACTTCGTCCAAGCCATCCGGCGGGTGCGGTGAGCCCGGTCGGTTCCCCGGTCCTGGTGGTCGGCTGCGACTGGGCCGGACGGCACGCGCCCGAGGAACTGCTCGGGGAGCGCGAACGCGCCCACGCGGAAGGCCTGACCGGGGCCCGGCGCGCCGAGTGGGTCCGCACCAGGCTCACCGCCAAGGCGGCGGTCCACTGGGCCACCGGGGACCGCCGCGTCCAGATCCTGCCCGACCCCGGCGGCGCCCCCCGTGTCTGGGACACGCCCTCCGGGGCGGCCGTCTCACTCGCCCACACCGGCGAGTTCGCCGCCTGCGCGGTCACCCGCGCGGGACCCGCTCACCCGCTCGGTGTGGACGTCGAACCCGTCGACGCCCGCAACGACATCCTGCTGCCGAGGCTGCTGGGGCCGGACGAACCGTCCTGCGCCGTACCGGGAACCCGGCCGGTGCCGCTGCCGTCCGGCTTTCTCGCCACCGTCCTGGCGGCCTGCAAGGAGGCGGCGCTCAAGGCGTATCGGCGGCCTTCTCCGGCGCTGCGTGACTACCGGCTGCGCCGAGGGCCCGACGGCCGGCTCAGGGTGCGGGCCGCCGGTACTCCCCAGGGCGAACTGAGCGTGTGGTGGTCCTGCCGGGCGGGGCGAGTGACCGCCGTCTGCGGCACCGGGCGCCTGCCGCCCGTACGCCGGGTGGTCTCCGCCGAGAGCGTCCTCGCGGCCCTCCGCGGCGACTCCCGACTGCCGGCGGGACGCGCCGAGGCGGCCGACCGCGGCGGGCGAGAAGGCTAGCGGCGGATCACGCCCGA
Source organism: Streptomyces sp. 150FB (assembly GCF_000818195.1). GTDB lineage: Bacteria > Actinomycetota > Actinomycetes > Streptomycetales > Streptomycetaceae > Streptomyces. The sequence goes on from NZ_JTHL01000001.1 coordinate 1,690,066, forward strand.
GCTGTCGCCGCGCAGCACCGTCTCCTTGTCCTGATTGAGGATCTCGATGTCGAACTCCACCCTCGTGCCCGAACGGGTCTCGGTCAGGGTCCGCACGGTCACCTCGGCGGTGATGGTGTCGCCCGTCCAGACCGGCCGGAGGAATTCCCAACCCATGCGACGCGCGATGAAGTTCAGCCGGCCGCCGATCATCGTGGCGAGCGAGGCGGTGAGCAGTCCATGCGCCATGGCCCGGCCCTGATCGGGCAGATGGTGCCGCCCGCGGTCCCCCACGAGGTCGGCGAAGGCGGTGATGTCCTCGACGGTGATGAGGCGATGCTCGCGCAGCACCTGGCCGACCGTGAGGTCGAGCGGCGCGGCCCGGTCGCCGGCCGGCCCGCTCATCAGCGCGTCTCCATGGAGTCGGCGGAGGCAGGGGCAGGGGAAGGGGAAGGGGCCGCGGGGGACTTGGTCCGCACCAGACAACTGCTCTTGCCCACGGCGCAGAGCTTGCCTTCCGAGTCCACGACGCGGCAGGTCGCCAGGCCGCGGTTGCGCCCGAGATGCACGACCTCGGCGTCGACCGTGACCAGACCGGACGCCTCGCGCACCGGACGCAGGAAGTCCACGTTCAGGTCGAGGGTGACGATGTCCTTGTCCTCGGGGATCGCGGAGAGGATCGAGCATCCGAGGGCGGAGTCGATGAGCGTCGACAGGATCCCCCCGGCAAGCAGGCCGAGGTGGTTTGTGAAGAAGTTCTTTACCGGCATTGTGAACTGCACCCTGCCTGGGTCGGCTTTGACCACTTCGATACCCAGGACTTGCGCGACGGGCGGTGCGACGACATCACCGGAGACAAGCCCTCGCAGATACGACAGGCCCGTTGCGTCGGACTGGGTCGCGAAAAGCGGCCCTTGGTCCCGCCATTCGATTGTGGCGGTGTGGGTGCTGCGGGCAGGTGCGTCTGACATTTCGCTCCCCCATGTGGGCACCGGGTATGAGGGTGTCAGTCTGACAGTGTCGACGACTGCCCGCAACAGTCTTCAGTTAGTGCGAGTTGACGACTCGTCGACTCCATAGGTCAAAGGTCCTGGTGGTTCTCTCCTTGACAGTTCGAGATTGCTGGCCGTTGGATAAAATATCATCCGGGTGCACTGATCCGCGATTGGATTGATGACGTCGATGACCACTGAAATTCGATCCCTGCCCAGCCGGTTCGCCCGCATTCTCGGGGTGGGTTCGTACCGTCCGGGGCGCGTGGTCGGCAATGAGGAAATATGCCGGCTCATCGATTCCGAATCCGAATGGATAGAGGCGCGGTCGGGAATTGTGACCCGACATTTCGCCGATATCGATGAGACCATTCCTGTCATGGCGGCGAGGGCTGCGGAGAAGGCTCTGAGCGCGGCCGGCCTCACCCCCGCGGACGTCTCCTGCGTGGTCCTGTCCACGATGTCCTATCTGCACCAGGCGCCGCCCGCAGCGGCGGTCTGCGCCGCCGAGCTGGGGGCACGCGGAGCCGCCGCCTTCGACCTCGGCGCGGCCTGCGCCGGGTTCTCCCACGGCTTGGCCGTGGCCGGCAGCCTGGTGGCGGGCCGTCAGGCGGAGCACGTTCTGGTGGTCGGGGCGGAGCGGATGAGCGACATCGTCGACCCCCGGGACCGTTCGACGGCGTTCATCTTCGGCGACGGCGCCGGCGCGGCCGTGGTCGGTCCCGCGGACGAGCCGGGCATCGGGCGTGCGGTGTGGGGGACCGACACGGAACACCTGCGGGCCATCGAGCAGAGCCGGTCCTTCGCGGAGCTGCGACACGACCCCACGGCGCGCTGGCCCTTCCTCGAGATGGCCGGTCCGGAGGTCTTCCGCTGGGCCATCGGTGCGGTTGCCGAGGTGTGCGGCCGGGCTCTGCGGGCGGCCGGAGTGACGATGGACGACATCGGGGCGTTCGTGCCGCACCAGGCCAATGTGCGCATCATCGACGCGGCGGTGAAGGCGATGGGCCTGCCGCCCTCGGTCGAGGTGGCGCGGACGATCCGGGAGGACGGGAACGTGTCGGGCGCCTCGATCCCGCTCGCTCTCGACACCCTGATCGCCACCGGCCGGATCAGGCCCGGGGCGCTCGTGCTCACGGCCGGCTTCGGCTCGGGCCTCAGTTACTCGGCGCAGGTTGTCGCCGCCCCCTGACCCCGGCTGCTCGGGCACACGTACGGATCGGCTCCCCGTCACGGCGGGGAGCCGATCCGTACGTGTGCCGGCGGGTACGGGCTTCAGGTGTCATCCGCGGACCCGTTCCGCGTGGACCCGCCCCGCTCGGGGCCGAGCCCCTCCATCTCGCGGAGCTGGTCGAGAATGGCCTTCGCGAATTCCAGGCCCTTGGCGGAGAGGCCCACCGCACGCATGGCCACCCCCGTGACTCCGGCGCGCTCCAGGGATTGCAGATCCTGCTGCGTCAGGCCGGCGTCGCGCCAGGCCGCGAGTTCTTCAAGCCTTTTGTCCGTGTGGGCGGCCGACTCGTCGTCGAAGAAGTACGAGACAGACACCCCGAAGAATTTGGCGAGGGCCTCCAGGTGATGGAGGCGCGGATTTCCTCGCTCGCCCTTGCGGAGATAGGCAATGTACTGCTTGGAAATGTCACCGCCCTGATCCCTGATGGCGCGAGCGACTTCCTCGTTACTGAACGGGCCGCGACCGCGCGGGTGAACGGTCTCAAACAGGTGGTTCAGCCGCTGGATCAGCGATATGGGCGGTTGCATCCCCATATGTTCCTACTCCTCTCGTCTTGTTGCTGACAACTGGAAGCATGCTTGAGGGGTGGGTGAGGTTACGCCAGTTGACGGGGTCAAAGTGGTGTCGTAGTGTGCGTGAGAGTATTGGTGGGCCTATCGAAGTACCTCACGCAGAGGTTACTGCATGCCGTCTCCTCCCTCAATGTCCGTGCCCGAACTTGTTGTTGAGTGCACGTGGTGACTACGGCCAAGATGGCCGATGGGTAAACCTTCCAGGAATCGCGCAACTTCCGACCGACGCTTATGCCGTTGTGTGCGGGCAATTTCCGTACGCACTTGCTGGGCGCCTGTTTTCTCGTGCCCTTCGTGAGAGGCAAAGAAGTGGAAGAAGCACCGACTGCGAATCTCACCTGCCGGGAGTTAGGCGTACTGCGCCTGCTGACCCGGGGGTTGAGTAATCGGCTCATCGCTCGCAGCCTCGAAATATCCGAGAAGACCGTGAAGAATCATCTCAGTAGCATTTATCCCAAGATCGGTGCTGCTGACCGCACTCAGGCCGCGCTCTACGCCCACCGCATGGGTCTGACCGAGTCCGGCAAGGGGACGTCGCCCGCCTCCCCGCCCATTGCGGCGTCGCCCGCGGACCCCACGCTGACCGCATGCGAGCGCGGTGTACTGCGCCTACTGACCCGGGGGTTGAGTAATCGGCTCATCGCTCGTAGGCTCGATATATCTGAGAAGACCGTGAAGAATCATCTCAGTAGTATTTATTCCAAGATCGGTGCTGCTGACCGCACTCAGGCCGCGCTCTACGCCCACCGTGTGGGTCTCGCCGCCTGAGGGTTCTCAAGGTGGAGCTTTCTCTGAAGGCATTCCTGCCACCTGGGCAGTGTTGTCTGGACGGGGGAGCAATGAAGCGTAGGTACATACGTCGAATATGCGGCGACCTGATACAAGACCTCGATCTGACCGCCCCATTTTCCGTGGATGACCTCTGCGAGCAGGTCGCCGAGCGTCGGCGGCGCAGGATCCGGCTGGCACCGCTGGCGTTCCCCGCCAGTGGCCCCGTCGGTCTCCTCGTCTCCACTGCCGCCGTCGACTACGTGTTCTACGAGGTGCACACGACGACGACCCATCAGACCCATATCGTCGTCCACGAGTTGGGCCATCTCGTCTGGGGTCACTCCTCCAGCGGCCCCGGCGAGGACAGTCCTCACGACTCGGGAAGTTCGCTCTTCTCCGAGGACATCGACCCTGTTCTCATCGGACACATGCTGGGACGCACCCAGTACAGCCGCCCCGAGGAGTACGCCGCCGAGTACTTCGCCACCCAGGTACTGCGGATGGTCAGCGGCCCGCCCCTCGACACCGCGGCGGTCCCGGCCGACATGGGCGACCTCGCGACCCGGCTCGAACGCTCACTGCAGCACTGCGGCGGTACCCGGCGGTGACCAGGACGCTCGAATACGTCTTCAGCTTCACCCATACCCTCTCCGGCGTCATCAGCCTGAGCGCCTTCGGCTACAAGTGGCGTGATCTCAGGCGCGATCCGCGGAACCTCGCGCTGCGCGCGTTGTGCGGCACCCGCCTCTTCAACGGTCTCGCCTATCTGGTCCTCGCACCGATGACGTACCTGTGGATCGGACGGCTGACGGGGATCCCCAACCTCTGCACGCTCCTCGGCCACTCCTCCATCGTGCTGGCTGCCCTGTCGGCGCACGTGATGATGACCGGGTGGTTCCGCTCGCCCGACGAGGCGCGACGCCGGCTCCCGAAACTGGCCGCGCTCTACCTCCTCGCCATCGCCGTTATGGCCGCCTTCTTCTTCGCCGCCCCCCTGCCCGGCGCGCACCCCATCGACTTCGAGGTCCATTTCGCCACCCAACCGACCGCCGGCGTCTACGTGGCCGTCTTTCTCGTCACGTACGGCCTGAACCTCGCGAACACGGCGCGGTACACCTGGCCCTCCTCCCGCGCCGTGGTCAGACCGTGGCTCGCGCAGTCGCTGCGCCTGGCCGCCGTGGGATCCGTCTTCGTCCTGGGCTTCATCCTCGGGAAGCTGATCGGGGTCGTGGGCCGCTGGTTCGGGCAGACCGCCCTGGACCAGGTGGCGGTCCTGTGGAGCCCCCTCATGGCCAGCGCCGGCTCGATGGTGATCGTTGTGGGCTTCACGATGCCGGGCTGGGGGGCGGCCCTCTCCAGGAGGCAGGAGCGCTACGGGTCCTACCGCACCCTGCACCCCCTCTGGTCCTCCCTCTGCGAGGCGGCCCCCGGCATCGCCCTCTTCGAACCACGCTCCCCGCACCGGGCCCTCTGGACGAGGGACCTCCACACCCGGCTCTACCGGATGGTCATCGAGATCAGGGACGGCCAGCGGCTGCTGCGCCCCTATGTGTGCGACGCCTGCGAGGATCGGCTGCGGACCGGGCTGCGGGAGTCGGACGTGGTACGGGGCGACAACGGTGACCTCCTTCTGGAGGCGGCGGTTCTTTCACTGGCGATGCGGCGCAAGCGGGCAGGCCGCCGGCCCTCCGGCAACTCGGCCGGCACCGGATCGCGCCAGTCGGGCGGGGAGTTCGCCGACGAACTGACCTGGCTGCGGCACGTGGCGGTGGCGTATGCGCGGGTGCCGGCGGACCGCGGACTCCTGCCCGACCTCGACCGTTGCGACTGCACGGTGGCGCCGAGCCTTCGGCCGGTACGGGGCGGCGCGGCCTGAGCGGGTGCCACTGGCGCTCGAATGCTCCTCGGACGGAGCCGGGGCAAGGAGCATTCGAAGGTGCCGCGGCTGGACGCGTCGGCTGGGTTGTTCAGCGGCGACGGCCTCGCTCGGCCCCGTTTCGAGCCGCGGCGCCGGAGGTTGTGGCGGCAGGCGGTACCAGGTCAGCGGTGATCATGACGTCCCGGTGGGCCACGTGTCCGGGGGGTAGAACTGACGCACCCAACGGCGGTAGTCGTCGATGGCGCTCTCCCCAGGGGCGAGTTGGGGGTGTGGCTCGTACCGCTTCGAGTTCCAGATCCTGGCGTCCTGGCCCATCTGGTGGGCTATGGTCCGCACGAGCGCCTGCCCCGCCACCGCGGACCAGGACATGGAGGCGGCCTTCCGGAGCCGGGGGGAATCCGCGTGCGAAGCGGCCTCTGTCATGGCGACTACACGCAAGCGCGTCTGCCACGGCCCGACCGGAGTCGCCGTGAGCAGTACCCCCAACTCCATTCCGACCTGGTGCAGCGTCACATCCCCCGACGCCAGGCCGAGGCCGGACAGGACCAGGCCCTGGTCCACCCTTATGGTCGCCAAGCCGACGGACAGCCTGATGGCCGCGCTGAAGGATATGCGCAGCAACGGACCTTCATCCACCGGCGGGGTCACCTCGCGAAGGGAAACACTGTGCACGACCGGCTGATGCCGGTAGTCGACGAAGCTCTCCATGACCTCCTGTGGGTGCGAGGCCAGGAGCGTGCTCCAGGAGGCGGCGGGCGCGAACCTGTCATCAGGTGTCTCTGAAGGCTCCCAGACAGGCGGTGCGGCATCATGGCCGTGCCACACATAGATGATCTTGCCCCGCTCGCGCACGGTGAACTGCGCCAGCGTCGCCCGGGGCGGGGCTCCGCCCGGGACCTTGACGCAGGATCCCTCGACGTCGAAGGCGAAGCGGTGGAACGGGCACACCAGATGCTCGCCGTCAACCACCCCTCCGGCGCCGAGGTGGGCGCCCAGGTGGGGGCAGTGGGCATCCACGACCCGCAGGACGCCGCCCCTGGTGCGGTAGAGGACAACATCGCGGCCCATGAAGCGCCGGTTCACCACCGCGCCGGCCGGCACCTCACGGGACAGCGCCAGGCAGAACCATCCCGACGGGTACGGCAACGGCACCCGGTCCCCCTCTCCCACGGCGAGGTCGGTCCGCGACGGAACGGCTCCCGCCCGCACTCGATGTCGGAGCCTGGCCAGCGATTGCCTGTTCAAGGTCTTCCTCCTTGTCCCGCCCGGTTGTCCCGTACAGGTCCGTGACCACGGACGACACCTTGACAGCCGACACCGCTACGGTGTCGTGCTGTCCGGTGGCCCGTCTTCTTCCTCCCTCGCCTTCTCTGCAGCGTAGGCACTCACCAGGTCGTCGGAGTGGTACCGCTTGGGGGCGTACTCCTGGATGAGGTGCGCGTAGGCGAGCCCGGTGAGGGCCTGCATCGCCGCCAAGGTCGGCACGTTGGCCAGTTGGCCCGCGTCGGCGGCGGTGATGTCGCGTATCCGGTGCGCGCCGAGAACGCGGAACATGCGCGCCTCGGCGCTCGTCAGACGCTGGTACGACCACGAGAAGGCCGCCCGGATGTCGCCCGAGACCCGTCCGCCGCACAGCACGTTGAGCCGATTCTGCTCGCTCCGCAGTTCCTCGGCCAGGTGACGCAGGGGGACCATCGGTCTTGCGAGCGCGCGCGTTGCCGCTATCACCAGCGCCAGCGGCAGCCGTGCGCACGCGTCGGTCACCTCTGAGAGGGCGGCGCTGTCGATGTCGAGGTCGCCGGCGGCCAGCCGGCTCGCGAGCAGGGCCTTCGCCTCGTCCCGGGAGGGCACGTCCAGGGTGGTCAGGCGGGCGCCGTGCGAGGTCACCAGGCCGGTGAGCCTGCGGCGGCTGGTGATGATGACCATGCATTGCGGGGCAGCCGGGATCAGGGGCTGCACCTGGGCGCTGTCATACGCGTTGTCAATCAGGATGAGCATCTGCCGCTGCGCGAGGGTGGTCCGGTACAAGTTGGCATACGCAGCCGGGGTCATCGTCTCCGGTTCCGGCAACGACATCAGCGGCGCGAGGACGGACCGGATCGCTTGCTGAATACTCACCGAGTCGGTCGCCGGGCTGAAGGCACCCAGGTCTACGTACAGTTGCCCGTCGGGGAAGCGGTCGGCGACCTTGTGGGCGAAATGGAGAGCGAAGGCCGTCTTGCCGATTCCCGGGGGGCCGCACACCACGGAAACCACCGGGGAGGAGCCGACCGGCGACATCTCGTTCGCCACGTCGGTGAGCACCCTGAACTCGGCCTCGCGCCCGATGAAGTGCCGGGGCTCAGCGGGGAGTTGGTGGGGAACGCCGACCGGCGGCCGCGGGATCTCGCGGCTCTGCGGGTGCGGCTCGCGCGCGACGTCGGCGTGAACCCGCTGAGGCGGGACGGGCAGTGCGAGGGACCGCATCGGGTCGCCGGCCAGGATGAGCTGCTGGAGGTGTTGCAGCGGGCCGCCGGGATCGATGCCGTAGTCCTCGGCAAGAAGCTGGCGCGCCCGGGTGAACGTGTCCAGCGCCTCCGCCCGCCTGCCGCACCGGTACAAGGCAAGTATGAGTTGCTCCCACCGTCGCTCCCGCAGTGGCTGCGCGGTGGTGAGTGACATCAGGAACGGCAGCAGTTCATGGTGCTGGCCAAGGGCCAGCCGCGCGTCCACCAGCGACTCCTGCACCGCGTGGCGGTGCTCGAGCAGTTCCGAGATGACCGGCTGCATGATCGGCGTGGCCGGGATGTCGGCCAGCGGCGGGTCGCCCCAGGTGTCCAGGGCGCGCTGGAAAAACCGGGCGGCGCCGTCGACGTCGCCCAATATCTGGGCCGCCCGCGCCTGTTGGGCCAGGCTCCGGAAGCGATGCAGGTCCAGCACGTCACCCTCGTGCAGCGCGAGGCCGTAGCCGTCACGGCCCGTCTGCAGCCGCCCCCTGATCGGAGTCGCCTTGCGCAGACCGTAGAGGTTGCTCCGAAGCGCGCCACCTGGATCGCTGGGCAGGTCGGTGCCCCACAACGCGTCAGCAAGATATTCTTTACTGACGCGGCGCCCGCTATTAAGTAAGAGGATAGACAAGGTGCTCCGCTGGCGAGGTCTCATAATTGCTATGGGATCGCCGTTCGCAAAACGCACCGTAAGTGACCCAAGGATTGCGAACTGCACTTCCGCCCCCGTATGCGTAGCAGTTCTCGCCAACATGAAGCCATGAAGCCATGAAGCGTCTCAGTTCTCTGACGCACGATGCCATTCAATCATTATTTTGGCGGTTGTCTCAAGACCCTACGGCGGTTTCTGTTCCAAGTGGCCGGGCCGCGCTTAGGGTTCCCTATGCGATCTTTGTCAGCAATTGTCACCAGGAGAGTCCCGCACCGGCACCTCGCCAACGATCCCGGAGTGTGCCCCGGGCTGGATGATTGACCGAGCTCATCCGATAAAAGCGGGGCCTACCAGCGAGATCACGCTTCGATCACGCCCCCGTCGCGAGCATGCTGATAGTTTGACTGCCGCGAAAGACACTCATTTGTGTCGCATCAACAAAGCACTCGATCATTCATTTATCGGCCCTATTTCAAATGGGCTTGGACGCACCTGGGAGGATCGCATGCGCAACGTGCTTGCACGCAAGAGAACCACCGCAGATCCCAGTGAGACCGTTCCTGTAGCGCCTGGAGGCCTCCCGGTCGTGGGTCACGCGGTGAAGGCACTCCGTGATCCAAGGGGATTCCTGCGTTCGCTGCCCGCGCACGGCGACATGATCCGCGTCAGCGTCGGACCGCTCAAGGCGGTGATGGTCTGTAATCCGGAGCTGACCTCACAGATACTTCTCAACGATCGCGCCTACGACAAGGGCGGTCTGCTGTTCGACAGGGCCAGGGAGGTATTCGGCGACGGTCTGGTGACCTGCCCGCATGCCATGCACCGACGGGAGCGCCGGCTGGTTCAGCCCGCGTTCCACCGCAGCCGACTTTCCGGCTACGCCCGGGTGATGACCGAGGGGACAACCCTGCTGACCAGCCGGTGGCGTGATGGTCAGGTCCTGGACATGCCCGCGGAAATGCTCAGCCTGACGATGCATAACATGTTGCAGACGATGCTCGGCGGGACGCTGCCCCCGGAAGACCTGCGACAACTGGTCAGCGACGCCATCGAGGTGCAACACGCGACGTACCGGCAGACATTCACGCCGGCGGTGCTGAACCGGATTCCGACCCCCGGCAACCGGCGTTATCAGCGGGCTCTGGCCGGGCTCCACAACACCGTGACCGACATTATCGCCAAGGCCCAGGTGGACCCGGAGGACCATGGGGATCTGCTCTCGGCGCTCCTGACGTCCCGCGATCCAGGCAGCCCCGACTGCCCGGCCGGCGGCGGTCAGAGCGAGCGTCTGAGCAGCACCGAGCTGCGCAACGAGGTCCTGACCTTCCTGGTGGCAGGTTCGGAGACAACAGCGATCGCCCTGGCATGGGCGCTGTACCTTGTCGCCTGCGATCCGGATGTCCAGGAGCGACTGTGGGCCGAGACCGATCGCGTCCTGGACGGCAAGCCGGTTTCCCTCGACCACCTGCCCGACCTGAAATTCGCCAACCAGATCATCACCGAGACGCTGCGGCTGTATCCTCCGGCCGGGATGATATGGACCAGGATGGTCACAACAGACATCCGCCTGGGCGACTATGACATCCCGGCAGGGACGACCATCGCGTACAGCCCTTACGCTCTGCAACGCCTGGCGCGCTACTATCCGGATCCTGACGTCTTCAATCCTGACCGCTGGGATGCCGAGATGCAGCATTCAGCACCGCGCAATAACGCCTATCTCACCTTTGGTGGCGGTGCACGCAAATGCATCGGCGACCAGTTCGCCGTCACCGAGGCTGTGCTGGCACTCACGGACATCGCCTCTCGCTGGCGCGTGGAACCCATTCCCGGACAGAAACACCCGGCCATCACTCCCTCAATGGGGCCACGCGCTCTCAAGATGCGCCTGAGTGCCAGGTCTGCACCGAATCGCACGTCATAGCGCGAGCGCACGGATCCATTTGGAATGGTGAGACAGGTTCTGCCCGGGGAGACCGGCAGGCCGATCACGCAGGTCGCCCGTGCCCTGGAGTGAGGAAACCTCCAGGGCTTCCGGGGAATACCGACCAATTTCCGGCAACGCGGCTGCGTTGCTTTTACATGAAAACGCGAGCGGCCACACGTGTGTAAAAAATATGCGAAAGGCAGGTCGGTGAGGGTGAGTCAGGAGCAAGGTGTCATGGGTGGTGCGAGGACTGCCGAGAGGTCCGGGGAGCCTGTCGCGGTGGTTGGAGTGGGGCTCCGTCTTCCCGGGGGGATCACAACGCTGGGCGGGTTGTGGGATGCCTTGGCCGCCGGCCAGGATCTTGTGACATCGGTACCCGACGACCGGTTCAATACCGATGATTTTGTTGTAAGTGATGGTGAGGTTCGAGCGGGGAAGGCATACACCGCGGCGGCCGGGATTTTCGGGGACGTGTGGGGGTTCGACCCGGAGTACTTCGGTATTTCGCCGAAGGAGGCGGGCCAGATCGATCCGCAGCAACGGTTGCTGCTGGAGTGCGCGGTGGAGGCCTTCGACGACGGGGGCGTGGATCCGCGGCTGCTGGCGGGTTCGGACGTGGCGGTTGTGATGGGGCTGACCGTCCAGGACTACTGGGGTCTGCTGCTGCGACGTCCCGGGGTGATGAATTCGTTCGCCCCCACCGGTACGGGGGCTTTCAGTGCGGCGAACCGCCTGTCGTACCTATTTGATTTCCATGGGCCGTCCCACACGGTGGACACGGCGTGTTCGTCGTCCTTGACGGCACTGCATCTGGCGGCTGAGACGGTCCGTTCGGGCCGTTGTGAGGTCGCGTTGGCCGGCGGGGTGAATCTGGTGCTCGGCCCTGGCGGGCACGTCATCTCCAGCCAGGCGTCGATGCTCTCCCCGACGGGGCGTTGCCATTCGTTTTCGCAGGACGGCGATGGCTTCGTCCGGTCGGAGGGCGCGGGGGTGGTGCTCCTGAAGACATTGAGCCGTGCTGTGGCTGATGGTGACCGGGTGCACGCGGTGATCAGGGCTTCGGTGGTCAATGCCGACGGGCGGACCTTGGGGATGTCCATGCCGGGTGCGGACGGGCAGGCGGCGATGCTGGAACGTGCGTACGCCGAGGCCGGTGTGCGCGCCGACCAGGTGTCGTACGTCGAGGCTCACGGGACGGGGACGGCGGCGGGCGACCCGGCGGAGTGCGAGGCTCTGGGGCGGATTCTGGGGCGGCGGCGCGGGGGGAAGCCGTTGCCGATCGGGTCGGTGAAGTCGAATCTGGGGCACCTGGAAGCGGCGGCCGGCATGGCGGGACTGTTCAAGGCCATGCTGGTCCTGCGCGAGCAGCGGGTGCCCGCCACCTTGCACGCGCGACCGTTGAACAGGGCGATCGATTTCGGCGGGCTGGGGCTGGACCCGGTGACGGCGATGCAGCCGCTGGACGGTGGGGCCGGTGCGCGGCGTATCGCCGGGGTCAATTCGTTCGGTATCGGCGGCGCGAACGCCCACGTGGTCCTGGAGTTGCCGGACGCGCCGCCGGCCCCGGCCGAGGGCAGGCGGCCGAGTGCGGCCGTACCGGTGGTGGTCACCGGCCGGACGGAGGCGGCCTTGCGGGAGTCGGCGCTGGCGATGGCCTCCCACCTGGAAGGCATTGACGATTCCGCCCTGGTGGATGTCGGGTTCACCACGGCGCGGCGCCGCGAGCGCCGTGAGTTGAGCACGGCCGTGCTGGCCTCCAGCGGCGCGGCGGCCGCGCAGGCACTGCGGGAGACGGCGGAGAAGGGCGCGTCGGACAAGGCGGCATCGGCCGTCAGTACGGCCCGGGGACGTGTCGGGTTCATTTTCAGCGGGAACGGCACCCAGTGGCCGAGGATGGGCGCGGAGTTGCTGGGGCAGGACGCTGCCTTCACCGCCGAGGTCCGGGCTGTCAGCCGCGAACTGGAACCGCTGCTGGGCTGGTCGGTCGAGGCGGAAATGGCGGCGCCGGACGCCGGGCGGTGGGCGCTGACAGAGGTGGCGCAGCCGATGCTGTTCGCCCTGCAGGCCGGATTGATCATGTCGCTGCGCGAGCGGGGGGTACGACCGCACGGGGTCTGCGGCCATAGCGTCGGTGAGGTCGCGGCCGCCTACTGCGCCGGAATTCTGGATCGTCCCCAGGCATGTCACGTGATCGCGCACCGTAGCCTCGCGCAGGCGCCCACCTTCGCGACCGGGCGGATGGCGGCGCTGGCGCTGTCGCCCGCACGGGCTCAGCGGTTGCTCGACGAGACGGGCGCGAGCGACCGTGTGGTGATCGCGGCTGTGAACTCCGGCAATGACGTCACCCTGGCCGGGGACGGCCGGACACTGGAGGCTGTTGAGGATCGCTGTGTTCGCGACAGTGTGTCCTTCCGGTTCCTGCGCCTGGACTACCCCTTCCACAGCCCGGCCATGGATGCTGTCCGCGGCCCGCTGCTGGACGGCCTCGGAGAGCTCGAGACCGGTCAGGGCGGGATCCCGATGGTCTCCACCGTCACCGGCCGCGCGATCGCGGATCACGAGATGGACGCCGACTACTGGTGGCGCAACGTGCGTGAACCGGTCCAGTTCGCCGCGGCGGTCACGGCGCTCATCGGTGCGGAGCACGGCTGTGACGTTCTGGTCGAAGTCGGCCCTCACCCGGCGCTCAGCGGCTACCTGCGCCGCATCGCCGTCGATGAGGGAGCGTCGGTGGAGGTGGCGTCGACACTGACCCGGATCAGCGCCGGCGATCAAGCGCTGAGCGGCACCGTGCTGCGCGCGGCCGCGGCTGGGGCGCGACTGGACTGGGATCGGTTCTTCCCCCAGGGCGGTCGCGTCGTGGATGTCCCGGCCTACTCCTGGCAGCGCCGGCGCTACCAGTTGGGAGATCCCTCGTGGTGGTCCGACCACGAGATCGCGCCGGCGCCGCAGCCGGTCGCGTCCAATCCGCTGCTGGGCCGGCGCCTGCTCGCGGCCGACCCGACGTGGGGGCGGGAGCAGAGCGCGGCCTGGATCGCTGATCACAAGGTCGGCGACGCTGTCGTCATGCCCGGCACGGGCTTTCTCGACATGGCGCTGTCGGCGGCCCGCGAAGTGCACGGCGGACCCGTGGAGTTGCTCGACATATCCCTGACCAGGTCGCTGGTCCTGCCCAGCGATCCCGGAGCGGCTCCGGTACGCACCACCATCACCGTCCGTCCCGACGGGACCTTCGTCGTCGCCGGGCACACCGGTGAGGACATCGAGGCCGTCCAGCACGTGAACGGGCGGTGGCGCGGCCTGGCCGATGCCAGACCTGCTCCGGTGGACGTGGCTGCTCTCGCCCGCCGCATCAGCGAACCCGTGGACATGTCCGACCACTACCGGGCCTGCGCCGCGGTGTCGCTCAACTACGGGCCGGCGTTCCGTTCGCTGACAACGCTGGCTGTCAAGGACAGCGAAGGGCTGGCGGGGCTTCGTACGGATCAGTTCGCCGGCACTGAGCACCAGGCCCGTGTCGTTCTCCTCGACGGCTGCCTCCAAGCGATGCTGCCGCTGTCCGCCAGTGCCGTCTCCGGCTCGGCGCAACCGTACGTTCCCCACCTCCCGGTGGCGGTGGGGAGCGTACGCGCCTGGGGTCCTCTGCCCGCCACCGTCGTGGCGTACATGCGGCTGACGTCCGTTGTCGAGACCGGGCTCATGTGTGACATCACCGTCTGTGACACCGAAGGAACAGTCCTGCTCGACCTGGGGGACGTGTACGCGCGGCGCATCGAGAACAGCGGTTCTCCCGCGCCCCGGGTCTACAACGAAGTGCTCAGGGCACGCCCGCGGATGACCGCGCTGCCCGGCACCCCCTGCCCGCTCCCTCCGCCTTCACGCGTCATCGATGATTGCGGCCCGGTCGTCACCCGGCTCGATGACGCGTTCCGGGACCACGGCTACGGCGACCACATGGAACGGTCCCGGCAGTTGAGCGCGCACTACATGGCGGCCGCGGTGAACAGCATCCTGGGCTCCGCGGTGGCACGAGGTGCGATCAAGGCAGCCGGACCGGTCGGTGGACAGGTTTTCACCCTCGACGACCTGAGGAGTGCCGGCGTCAGGGAGAGCCTGTGCCCGTTGGTGGAGATGATGTCGGCGATCGCGGTCCGGTACGGGCTGCTGACCGCTCGTGCCGACGGGGGCTGGTGCCAGAGCGGCACACCGGTGCCTGAGGAGCTTCTGCGGGACAGGCTGAACGAATTCCCGGAGCTCATCGTGATGTGGCAGGCCGCCGCGTGGGTCGGGCGCAGCCTGCCCGGCGTCCTCACCGGTGAGGTGGAGGGGCTGGAGGTGCTGTTCGGCGAATCCGGTCCGATCGCGGCGCAGGTGTACAACCACGATCCGGGGCTCACGTACCTGTCCGACGCCGCCGTGGCGTACCTCCGCGCCGCCCTGGCCGACTGGCCGGCTGACCGGCCGTTGCGGATTCTGGAGATCGGTGCCGGCACCGGGGGCTTCACCGCTCGCATCCTGCCCCACCTGCCGCCCGAGCGCACGCATTACGTGTACTCCGACGTCTCCCCGGCGTTCTTCCCCAAGGCCGAGGCTCGCTTCGCCGCCTTCAACTTCCTCGAATACCACACCCTCGACCTGAGCGCTGATCCCATCGCGCAAGGGTTCGTGGCGGGATCCTTCGATCTCGTCATCGCGAGCAATGCCCTGCACACGACGACCGACATCACTCAGGGGCTGCGTAGCGCCGCCACGCTCCTGGATCACAACGGTCAGCTCGTTGCCCTTGAAATGCACAGCAATGCCTACGTCGCGACACTGTTCGGCATTCTGGACTCCTTCTGGGACTCCTCCGACACCGATCTGCGGCCGGCCGGCGCAGCCCTGACCCGCGACCAGTGGCCGTCGGTACTGGAGCGAGCGGGGTTCTCCGCCGGCGCGTTCCTGAGCGCCCAGCCGGACCAGGAGGGTGTTCCCGCGTCGGTGATCGCGGCGGTCCGCGCCCTGGGCACTCAGCCCGGCGGCACACCGCAGGACCAGGACACAGACGGCGCGACCTCTCCGTGCCTGCTGATCACTGAGAGCGGGGGCAGCTCCGCCGATGGCCTGGGCGACCTCGTGGCAGCCGCCCTGACCGCCACAGGAGCACGCGAGCTGGTGCTCTCGGGTCTCCAGCCGCGGACGGACTGGGCGGCTCTGCTGCCGGCCACGGGGCCGGTCGACATCGTCCTGATCGCCGACGACACCGAGAAGACGACAGTCGAGCGGGTCACCGCGCGTGCCGCCGAGGCCTGTGCGCGGCTGAGTGCCCTGGCGACCGTCTGTGCGCGGGCCGGTGGAGACCTTCAGCCCACCCTGTGGCTGGTCGCGTGCACGACCGCCGACAGCCTGGACGCCCCGATGACACATACCGGCGCGGCCCTGTGGGGCGCCACCCGCACTCTGGCCAACGAACAGCCGCTGGTGACCGTCCGCAGGATCCGTGTCGTCAGCGGGACCGCGGAGTCGGCACGGCGGACGGCCGGCCACGTCGCGTACGAGATCACCCACCCCGATGCCGAAGACGAATGCGTGATCACCCCTCATGGGCGCTTCGCCGTACGGGTGCAGGCGCTGCCGGAGACCCGGCGGACACGCGCCCACGGGGCCACCGCGCACTTCGCGCTGGCCGTCCACGGTGAAGCGGGCACCCCCCACAGGCTCGTCTGGCAGGACAGCGGCATCCCCGACCCGGGGCCGGGTGAGATCACCGTCCGCGTGCGGGCCGCGGCCCTCAACGGCCGTGACGCCCTCTTCGCCACGGGGCGCCTGCTCCCGCCCCGTGGCTCACGTCCGGGCGACGTCCACCTCGGCTGCGAAGGCGCGGGGATCGTGACCGCCGTCGGAGACGAGGTCACCGGCATCCTCCCGGGAGACCGGGTCGCGGGGATCACGCACGGCGGCTGGCTGGCCTCGCACATCAACCTGCGCGCCGACCGCGTGGTGAAGCTCCCCGAGCAGGTCACCTTCGCCGCGGCGGCATCCCTTCTCATAGCCCAACTGACCACGCACCATGTCCTGGGACACCTGGCCGGTCTGGGTCCCGGCGACAGCGTTCTCATCCTGGGCGCGTCTGACGGGACAGGGCTGGCGGCCATGGATTTCGCCCGGCTCGCCGGGAGCCGCGTCATCGTCGGCGCGCCCACGCCGGCTCTGCGCGCCTTGCTGTGTCTTCCGGGGATCGACCACGTGGTGGACTCGGGTGCTCCCAGCTTCGCCGAGGAGGTCCGGGACGTTACCCAGGGCGGCGTCGATGTCATTCTCAATCTCAGCTCCATCACGGCGGACCTGCGCCGGCGTGCGCTGGACCTCTTGGCGCCGGGCGGACACTTCTTCGACGTCGGACCGCTCGTCGCGCCGTCATCGACGCCGCTGCACATGCCGCCCATGGACCGCGACGTCACCATTCACGCCGTCGATGTCGTCGGCTGGTTCGAGCAGCCCTCACGCACGGTGGACCGCTGCCTGCACGACCTGCAGAAGGTGATCGACAGCGGCGAATGCCGCGCATTGCCCCACACGGTCTACCCCGCCGACAGGATCCACGAAGCCATGGACGGCCTCCTGGCCGGTCAGGGGGCCGGGAAGACTGTCATCGCCCTCGACGACGGGGTCCCCCTCGATCGCGCCCCCGAGCCGCCGGTGCTGGATCCCACGGCAACCTATCTGGTCGTCGGCGGCCTTGACGGCTTCGGAGCCGAGACCGCCCGGCACCTGGTCCGCCGGGGAGCGCGTCACCTCACGCTCGTCAGCCGGCGTGGCACCGCGGGCAACCAGAACGCCGCCGCCCTGGTCAGCAGCCTGAACGACCAGGGAGTCCAGGTGGACGCGCGCGCTGTCGACATCTCCGACCCGAAAACCGTCGACCAGCTCTTCCGCGACCTCGACGCGGGCGGACGCCGGCTCGCCGGGGTGATCCACGCTGCCATGGTCCTCGATGACGGCGAGATCACCGACCTGTCCGCCGAGCGTTACCTCACCGTCCTGAACCCCAAGCTCACCGGAGCGCTTCTCCTCGACTCCCACACCCGCCGACGCGACCTCGATTTCTTCGCCCTGTACTCGTCTTTCGCCGCGTTGCTCGGCAACAGGAGACAGGCCTCGTACAGCGCCGCCAGCCTCACCCTGGAAAACATCGCGCGCCGGCGCAGGCACGACGGACTGCCCGCCTCCGTACTGCAGTTGGGCGCCATCTCCGACGTCGGATACGTGCTCCGCACCGGGATCACCTCGGTGATGAGCGATTACGGCATCCTTCCGATGACCTCGTCGCAGGCGCTGGACCGCTTCGACATGCTGCTTCACCACCCGGACACCACGGTCACCGCGGTCGTCGCCGAATCCCGGGGCCGTGAGCAGGCGCTCATGGCCTTCCTCCCCGCGGTTACCGCACCCCGTACCGCCATGCTGGTCCACACGCCGGATGCCGGCGCCGACGACAGTCTCCTGCCGCGCCTGCGGGCCGCTGCCACCGCGGAGGAAGCCCGCCCGATACTGCTGGAGGCCCTCACTTCGTGGCTGGCCTCGGGTCTCCACACCACACCCGATCGCGTCGACGTCAGCC
Organism: Streptomyces sp. 150FB; assembly: GCF_000818195.1. Taxonomy (GTDB): domain Bacteria; phylum Actinomycetota; class Actinomycetes; order Streptomycetales; family Streptomycetaceae; genus Streptomyces. Next base: position 1,708,158 of record NZ_JTHL01000001.1, read on the forward strand.
GCCGCATCGATCAACTCGGCGCCGACTCCCTCACCGCCACCGAACTCATCGGCCACATTCGCCGCCACACCGGTTGCGCGATCCCCGCCCCCGAAGTCATGACCGCACCTCTCACCGGCATCGCCACCACCGTCCTCCACCACCTGCGCCCCGAGAGCCAGTCCTGACAAACCCCGCGCCGGGGTGCGTCCGAAATGGCCGCGCCCCAGCAAGTCACCAAAGCCAATAGCTGAACCGCACAGCAGTTGTCCAGAAAACGGATTCGGCAACTGGGCAGGTCGAATCCGTTTTCTGGACAACCTGGCGGGAGCAGCCCCTACTCCTAGTGGCTACGAACTGGCAGATATCCCGGGAGAGAACAGATGCCGCTCACGACAGCCCTCGCTTTTCCGCCGTTCAGCAACCCTTACCCTCCGGGGATCCTGCGCACGCTGGCTCGCACGAACGCGAGCGTGGCCGATGCCCTCGAGACAACAGACCAGAAGCTCGCGGAAATCGGCCAGCCACCCGTAACGCACAGACTCACCACCACAGCGCCCGGGCCGGCTCCCAGCCTGGAAACGGAATACGTCCACAACCTGGTCGCGGCAACGCTCGTCCCGTACTCCGTATACGCGTCACTCGATCTGAAGGTTCAGCCATCCATCCTTCTCGGACATGGTGCGGGCTTCAATGTCGGGAGCGTGATCACGGACCTCATGTCCATGGCAGAAACAATCGATGTTCTCCTCACGGGATTCTTCGAAGCCAAAAGAATTTCACTGCGGGGTGGAATGCTCGCCCTCGCCGCCAACCAGCGGACCGCCGGGGCGATGTGTCGGCAGATCTCGGAGGACGGCCTCCACGTCGGCATGATCAATACTCCGACCCAAACGGTTGTATGCGGCCGCTTCGACGACCTGGACCTACTGGAGAGGCACGCGGAACGCGAAGGAATCCCCTGCAGACGTCTCGCTGCCATCCTCCCCATCCACACCCCGCTGTTCAAGCCGGCAGCCCTCCAGGCAATCCTTCGGCAAGAAGAACGAACCGTGCAACTCGCACTGCCCCCTCTGTACTTCACCACCGAATGCCGACCCATCATCGAATCTGACACAGTCAGAAAAGCGTCACTCGCCATCTGGACCAAACCCGCGAACCTGATCGAGTCCATCACGGACCTTCAGGAGAATTTCGGTATCAACCACTTCATCGAAGTCAACACCACTCCGACGCTCACACCAATGATCATCCAGAACGCGCACCCGGGCACACGGGTCGACGGCCCGCCACCCGGCATAACGGATGCCGCGGACGTACTCCCATTCCTCAACGGCGCTTACTGACCTAGCTCTCGCATGACGGCTCGCCAGGGGCCCGTGCCGAACTTGGGTTTCCAAGATTTTCTCAGGCGTTGACCGGCGCCGCTGACGGTCGGTTGAGCAGGATGAGCCGGCAGAACCGACGCCGCACGTGCGAAGTGCCTCACCACCACGACGGCTACGAAGCAACGAGCCGCCGTATCCTCATAGTTGACAGTCTGCGGCGATAGTCTGCGGCTATCAAGATCAGTCCGATACCATATTGGACGGCAGCTTACTTCGGCCCATATGGTCCTGTACATGACCACCCCACCCGCGTTAACAGCCCTGCCGCGTCCGGTTTTCCGGCAGGTGACGGTGCCCTCACGGCCCCGCGTGGGCTCTCAGCCGATCGAGCCGTGGGCGGAAGGGGTCCGGACTCGCATCCGTCCCGGCCTGTTCGACCACATCACGACCGGGACCAGCCGATGAGCACTACCCGGGAGCACTCCGAGGCGCGGCTGCTGGTCCCCTCCCTGATGTTCATCGCCCTGGTCGTGGCGGCAGTCGCCAGCCTCGGGGCGCCGCTCATCACCAGCGTGGCGACCACGTTCCACGTCTCACTCGACAGCGCGCAGTGGACACTGACCATCGCGCTGCTGAGCGGCGCGGTCGCCACGCCCATCCTCGGCCGGCTCGGAGCCGGCCCACACCGACGAGCCACGATTCTCGTCACGTTGGCGGTCGTCGTCGCCGGCAGTGCGCTCACCGTGCTACCGCTGCCGTTCGCGTGGCTGCTCGTCGGCAGGGCCGCACAAGGCGTCGGGCTCGGTCTGACGGCGCTGATGATGGGCGTGGCCCGCGACCATCTCCCCGAGGAGCGCAGCGCGCCCACCATCGCCCAGGTCTCGGTGGTCTCCATCATGGGGGTCGGTGTCGGCTACCCCCTCGCCGGCCTGCTCACCGAGTTCGGCGGGGTGCGCGCCGCCTATGGCCTCGGTCTGTTCGTCACCATCATCGCCTTCGTGGCCGCCTGGCGCTCCATACCCGTAGCCCCCGAAGGCCGCTCCGCCCACGTGGACATAGCGGGCGCGCTCCTCTTGGCGGGTGGACTGTTCCTCGTCCTGTTCCTTGCCGGCCAGAAGAGCCTGTGGAGCCATCACCTCGCCGTGGCGGTGGTCCTCGCCGTCGTCGCCGTGCTCCTGCTCTCCGCCTGGACCGTCTCCGGGCTGCGCGGCAAGACGCCCCTGGTCGATCTCCGGGCGTTCCGGCACCCGGCGGTCGCCGGAGCGAATGTCGCCATGTTCGTCGGTGCGATCGGCATGTACATCCTGCTCACGCTCATCACCCGGTACGCGCAGACGCCGCACAGCGCCGGCTACGGCTACGGGCTCACCACCTTCGTCGCCGGGCTGGTCCTGATCCCGTTCTCCGTGCTGGGGTTCGTTGCCGGCAAGCTCACGCCTCGGATGCTCAAACGGATCGACGCCCCCTTGCTCCTGGCCGGCAGCGCTGTCGTTATCGGTGGCGGGTTCGTCCTCTTCGCCGCGGCCCGGTCGAACCTTGCCGAGCTGTTCGTAGCAATGAGCGTGCTGGGCTTCGGTGTCGGCAGCTTCTCGGCCGCCATGCCCGGCGTCATCCTGGCCGTCACCCCCAAAAGCGAGACGTCCAGTGCCATGAGCTTCAACTACGTCGTGCGCAGCGTCGGGTACTCGCTCGGCAGCGCCATCGGTGGCCTGGTCCTCGCCTTCGGCACCGACACCGGCCAGATCTTCCCGAACGACAGCGCCTACACCACGGCAGCGTTGGTCGGCATCGCCGCGATGGCGATCACGACGATCACCAGCCTTGTCCTGGCCCGCCAGCGCTCGCCCAAGGCCGAACCGACCGTCCCCACGGTCGGCGCGCCGTGATGTCGGTGAGGTACGACAGGTACCGCTCGATCGGACCGACCGGCGCGTCGTCATCGCCGGGTACCGTCCACGATTCCTGCCGTGTCACCGGCGACACGACTCGCTGAACCAGCGTGATCCCCGGGCCCTACTGGTTCATGAAGGCAGGCGGGTCCGCGTTCGTACGTGGAGTGCACCCGACCCCGGCACGCGGGCGTTCACCAGCACCATGACGGACGCCTCAAACGAGCGTGGCACACCTCAAGCGAGCATGGCGAATGGGGCGAAGCACCACGAAGACCCTCCCGTAGATCTCGCCCGGGCTCACCAACGAAGAAATAAGACCAACGCGGCCTCGGCGAACACGGATAGGGGCCGAGCGGGGTCTCCACCACTCCATCAATCGAACGAACGTGCGAAAATTTGAGTTAGGGTGCTTCTCACGATCCAAATGACGCAAAGGGGGCTCATGGGAAGCAGGAGGTGTGTATGTCGTTTACGCACCTCCGTGTCGCCAGCGGCTACTCGCTGCGCTACGGGGCCAGCCACCCCCACGCGCTGGCGGAGCGGGCTGCCGAGCGCGGGCTCGACACCCTGGCGCTGACCGACCGGGACTCGCTCGCGGGGGCGGTGCGTTTCGCCAAGGCGTGCGCGCGGGCCGGGGTCCGGCCGCTGTTCGGCGCCGACCTCGCGGTGCCCGGCATACCGACAGCCGGCCCCGCGCGTCCTGAGCGGCAGCGGACCCCGGCCAAGGGGGGCGCGTTCGTGACGGACGCGCCGCAGCGTGCGGTGTTCCTGGCCCGGACCGCGGGCGGCTGGGCCGAGCTGTGCCGCCTGGTGTCGGCGGCGTCGGATCAGGGCGTCACCTGGGAGGACCTCGCCTGCGAGGACGGCGAGCTGTTCGTGCTCCTCGGGGCGGATTCCGAGGTGGGGCAGGCGCTGGCGGCGGGGCGTCCCGACCGGGCCGAGGCGTTGCTCGGTCCCTGGCGTGAGCGGTTCGGCCGGTCGCTGCGCCTAGAGGTGTCCTGGCATGGGCGGACCGGCACCGGACCGGGGTCGTTGCGGCTCGCCTCGCGGATGGCCGGCTTCGCCGCCGAGCAGCAGGTGGAGGCCGTATTGAGCAATGCCGTGCGTTACGCCGACCCGCACCAGGGCGAGGTCGCCGACATCCTGGACTCCGCTCGCCTGCTGGTGCCGGTCGACACCCGGGACGCGTCCCGTCTGGACAGCGGGCACCGGTGGCTGAAGGACGCCGGGGAGATGGAGCGGATCGCCGAGCGGATCGCCGAGGCGGTGGGCGGACAGGGTGTGGACGCCCGGCGTCTCCTCGCGGCGACCGAGGAGACGGCGGCGGCCTGCGTGGTCGACCCGGGTGAGGCGTTCGGCCTCGGCCGGCTGAATCTTCCCGAACCCGAACTAGTGGGCGCACGCGCCGAGTTGGCTGACCGGGTGCTGGCGGACCGCTGCGCGGCGGGCATGATGGACCGCGACTACCACCGGGACGTCCTTCGCTGGGACCGCCTGGAGGACGAGCTGAGGATCATCGCCGGGCACGGTTTCGCCGGATACTTTCTCACCGTTGCCGAAGTGGCCTCGCAGGCGCAGAAGTTGGGCATCCGGGTCGCGGCCCGCGGCTCGGGAGTGGGATCGCTGGTCACGCATCTGCTGGGCATCAGTCCGGTCGACCCGGTGGCGCACGGTCTGCTCATGGAGCGGTTCCTGTCCGCGCGGCGGTCCGCGCTGCCCGACATCGATCTGGACGTGGAGTCGGCGCGGCGCCTGGAGGTCTATCAGGCGGTACGGACACGTTTCGGAGCCGACCGGGTGGCAACGCTCGCGGTGTACAAGACCTACCGGGCACGCGGGGCGATCGAGGACGTGGCGCGGGCCCGGGGCATGGACCCCGACCAGGCGGCACGCCTCGCCAAGGCGTTCCCGCACATCCGGGCAGAAGACGTACGGGCGGCGCTCGCCGAACTGCCGGAGCTGCGCGAGGTCGCCGCCGAGGACCACGGCCGGCTCTGGGAGCTGGTGGAAGCGCTGGACGGGCTGCCGCACGAGGCGGCGATGCACCCCTGCGGGCTCCTCGTCTCCAACGCCGGGCTGCTGCGGCGCACCCCGGTGGCGCCGACCACCGTGGCGAACATCGCCATGTCGCAGTTCGACAAGGAGGACATCGAGGACACCGGGCACCCGAAGATCGACGTCATCGGTGTACGCATGCAGTCGGCGCTCGCCCACGCGGTCGCCGAGATCGAGCGCGTCACCGGCGAACACCTCGACCTGGACGACCCCGCGCAGGTCCCGCAGGACGACCCCGCCACGTACGACCTGATCACGTCCGGAGACACGATGGGCACCTTCCAGTTGGAGAGTCCCGGGCAGCGCGAACTTGTCCGGAATCTGCGGCCGCGCTCGTTCGGCGACCTGGCTCTCGACATCAGCCTGTTCCGGCCCGGGCCGGTGGCCGCCAACATGGTGGCTCCGCTGATCGAGGCCCGCGACGGCCGGACCCCGACCCGCTACCCGCACCCCGATCTGAAGCCGATCCTGCGGGAGACCGAGGGGCAGGTGGTCTTCCACGAGCAGGTCATCGCGATCATGGCGACGATGACCGGGTGCGACCGGGGCATGGCGGACGAAGCGCGCCGAGCCCTGTCCAGCCCCGAGCGGCAGGGCCGGGTGCGGGCCTGGTTCGCCGACCAGGCCCGGAAGCGCGGTTATCCGGTGGAGGCGGTACGGGAGGTGTGGAACATCCTGGAGGGCTTCGGCAGTTTCGGCTTCGCCAAGGCGCACGCCGCGGCTTTCGCGCAGCCCGCGTACCAGTCGAGCTGGCTCAAGGCCCACCGGATGGCGGCCCTGCTCGCCGGGCTGCTCACGCACGATCCGGGGATGTACCACAAGCGCGTTCTGGCCGCGGACGCCCGCCGCCACGGCGTACCCCTGCTGCTGCCCGACATCAACCACTCGCAGGCCGCACACATAATCGAACTGGTGTCCGGCAAATGGGGGGTTCGGATCGGTCTGTCGCAGATACGCGGCATCACCACGGCCGAGAGTGAACGCATCACCGCCGGGCAGCCCTACACCTCCCTGGAGGACTTCTGGCAGCGCGCCCGGCCCAGCCGCCCCCTGTCCGAACGCCTGGCCAGGGTCGGAGCGATGGACACCTTCGGACCCCGTCGCGAACTTCTGCTGAAACTCACCGAACTGCACCGCTCCGGCCGCGGCCGGAGCTCCTCCGCGGGACAGCTCCCCATGGAGAACGGCGGCACCGGCACCGAGCCGGACGACACCACCATGGCCACAGGTCTTCTGACCATGAGCGGCTCCGAGCAGCTCGGCGCGGAGCTGGACGTGCTCGGCATGGACGTCTCACGCCACCTGCTGGAAGACCACCAGGACCTGCTGGCCGACATCGGCGTGACGCCTGCCGCCGCTCTGTCCGGGCTGCGGCACGGTGCCACCGTGCTGGTCGCCGGCGTCAAGGTCGCCACCCAGACCCCGCCGATCCGCTCGGGCAAGCGGGTCATCTTCGCCACCCTCGACGACCCGACGGGCCTGTCCGACCTGGCATTCTTCGAGGACAGCCACGCACGCTGCGCCCATACGGTCTTCCACAGCGGCCTGTTGCTCGTCCGCGGGACCCTGGCCGGCCGCCCACCGCGCGCCTTCAGTATCACCGGCACGGCCGCCTGGGACCTGGCCGAGCTGATCGAGCTGTACGGCGACGGCGGCCCGGCCGCCGTCGCCGACCGGCTCGCCCGTCCCGCGACTGCCGAACGTCAGGCCGGTACGCACCGGACCATCGCCCAGCCGACCGGCACCGCCCTCCATCCCTGGGCCGACCTGAAACCGCCCGGAACCCCGGCCGCCCTCACCGCTCTCGACGGAAGGACCTTCCATCATGCGAGTCCCGGAAGCGCAGGGTGACTGCCGATGATCCTCTACCTCCACTTCGGCCCGCAGCCCGAGCCGATATACCACCAACTCCTCGCCACAATCCATGAGTTCACGCCCGCGACCCAAGCGCTGCCGCCGGATGCGGCACTCGCCGACGTGTCCGGGAGCATGCGGTACTTCGACCGCGATGCCACCGGCCTGGCGGCCCTGATCCGGATGCGGGCCGCCGCGGCCCTCGACGTCGACGCGACTGTCGGCATCGCCCCCAACCCCCTGCTCGCCCAACTGGCCGCCCATCGCGGCGCCCCCGGTACGATCCGTGCCGTCCCCGACGACCCCGAGGCCATCACCACATTCCTCACCGGTCTGCCCGCCGGTACGCTGCCCGGAGTCGGCCCGGCGACGGCGCACACCCTGGCTTCCTACGGCCTGTCCACCGCCGACCAGATCGCCGCCACCCCTCTGCTCACCCTCCAGCGCATCCTGGGAGCGGCCGCCGGACGTCAGCTCCATCAGCGCGCGTCCGGCATCGACCCCACCCGCGTCACCCCCGGTGCCCCGCCCCGCACGTACAGCGCCGAGCACCGCTTCGTACGCGACGAACTCGACTCCGACCGCCAGCACGACACCCTGACCCATCTCGCCGAGCATCTCGGGGCACGGCTCCGCGGCGAGCACCAGGCCTGCCAGTCCCTGACCCTGACCGTCCAGTATGCCAACCACTCGACAACCACCCGCAGTCGCACCCTGGCCGAACCCACCGCACACAGCCCTCAACTCCGCGCGGAAGCACACGCGTTGCACAAGACTCTGGGGTTGCAGAGAGCCCGGGTCCGTCGCCTCACACTGCGTGCGGGGGATCTGTGCGACGCGGGTTCGGTGTCCCGGCAGTTGGTCTTCGGCCTCGACAACGACAAAGCGCGTCGCATCGAGGCCGCCGCCGATCGAGCCCAGGCACGCTTCGGCCCGGGCACGGTGCGACCTGCCAGTACCGCGGGGATGGTGTGAGCCCCCGGTGGGGCCGTCGCCGTGGTTGCCTCCCAGGGCAGCCCTACGACACCACCCAACAAAGCCCTACTAGCTGGGCGTCAGCCATTCAGACCCCTCCCACCTGCGGAAATACCGGGCGACCCGGACGGTGGGGGCATGACTTTCGTCGACGAGGTGAAGAACGCCGTCACTCCACGGGCAGCCCTGCTCGTCATCGGTGTACTGGCGTTGCAGCTCCTGTTCATCGCGTCCTACGTGGGTGCTCTGCACCATCCGAAACCCACGGACGTGAAGGTCGCCGTCGTGGCTCCCGGGTCGATCGCCGGCCAGTTGGCCGATGAGCTGAGGCAGTTGCCCGGCGGTCCGCTGGACCCGCGCACGCTCCCCGACGAGAAGAAGGCGCGCGAGCAGATGCTGAACCGCGACATCGATGCCGCGCTCCTCATCGATGCGAAGTCCTCGACCGACACACTGCTGATCGCCTCGGGCCAGGGGTCCACCGAGACCAGCACCCTGCTGAACCTCTTCGAGCAGATCGAGGCCCAGCAGCAGCGCACCCTCAAGCTCGACGATGTCGCGCCCGCCTCCCAGGAGGACGCGGACGGGCTCTCGTCCTTCTATCTGGTCGTGGGCTGGTGCGTCGGCGGCTACCTGTGCGCGGCGATCCTCGCGATCAGCGCGGGGGCGAGGCCGGCCAACCGCAGCAGGGCCGTGATCCGGCTGATCGTGACGGCCCTGTACGCCGTCGCGGGCGGACTGATCGGCGCGGTGATCACCGGACCGATCCTGGGCGCGCTGCCCGGCAGCCTCTGGGGGCTGTGGGGGCTCGGCGCGCTCACGGTCTTCGCGGTCGGCGCAGCCACCCTGGCCTTTCAGTCGATCTTCGGTGTGGTCGGAATCGGCCTGGCGATCCTGGTGGTCGTCGTCGCCGGCAACCCGAGCGCCGGCGGCGCCTTCCCGCTCCCGCTGCTGCCGGATTTCTGGCGGGCGATCGGTCCCGCGCTGCCGGTGGGCGCCGCCACCTGGGTGGCCCGCTCGATCGCGTACTTCCGGGGCAACGCGGTCACCGGACCGCTGCTGATCCTCTCCTCGTGGGCGTTCGTCGGCACGGTGGTGACGCTGGTCATGGCGTCGCTGCGGCGCAAGGACCGGCCGGCGGGCCCGGCCATGGCCCCGGCGGAGGACCGGCCACCCGGCCCGGGAGACGAGGGCGGTCGTACGGAGGGTACGGAGCCCGGCGCCGAAGGTCCGGAGCCGGGCACCCCCACGGGACCCCGAACCGGAGCGACCCCCGTGTAACCCCGCGTGACCCGGCATCAGCCGGACCCGCACCGGACACGCGGAAGCCCGGCCCACCGATGGATGGTGGGCCGGGCTCCCGCCGTCAGGCGTTTCCGGTGGCGGTCAGCCGATCAGCCGATCTCCGAACCGGTGGCGGAGAGCGCCGCCGTCGCCGGCTGGAAGAACGTCTCACCGCCGGAGGTGCAGTCACCGCTGCCGCCCGAGGTCAGCCCGATCGCCGAGCTGCCCGAGAAGAGCGAACCGCCGCTGTCGCCGGGCTCGGCGCAGACGTTGGTGTCGATGAGCCCGTTGACGATGTCGCCGTTGCCGTAGTTCACGGTGGCGTCGAGTCCGGTGACCTGGCCGTCGTGCACCTGGGAGGTGGAGCCGCTGCGGGTCACGTTCATCCCGACAGTGGCCTCGGCCGCCTTGGTGATGCTCTGCGCGCTGCCGTTGTAGAGGTCGACCTCACTCGGGTGCGCCACGCCGGAGGCGTACTTGACCAGGCCGTAGTCGTTGCCCGGGAACTTGGACTGGGAGGTCGTGCCGACCGCGTTGCCCTGGGCGTCGGACCAGTCCGTGATCTCCGCCGTGCAGTGCCCGGCGGTCAGGAAGTACGGCTGACCGCCCTTGACCACGTTGAAGCCGACCGAGCAGCGTCCCGACCCACCGGGCACCGGACCGCTGACCGCGTCGCCGCCGGCGATGAAGGGCTTGAACGCCCCCGCCGTCTGCTTGAGCGTGGCCTTGCCGCCGAGGTCCTTCACCACACCGCTGAGCTTGTCCCAGGCGGCGCCCTTGACCGTGCTGTCGGCCGTGACCACCATCTTGTTGGCCACCGGGTCGAAGGACCAGGAGGTACCCGGGATCGTCGCCTCGGAGACCAGCGTCTGCCGGGCGCTCTTGAGGTCGGCGAGGGAGTTCTCGACGACTCTGGCCTTGCCGCCGGCCTGGCGCACGACTTCGGCCGCCTGATCGTCGACCACGTTCACCACGAGCGCCTTGGCCTTGGCGTCGTAGTACGAACCGGCCGCGTCGGCACCCAGGCTCTTGTCCAGGGTGGAGGAGAGAGTTCCGGCCGCGGTCGCCGTCAGCGACTTCACCGTGAAGTCAGGGGTGGCCTCACTGGCGTTCGCAGTCTGGAAGGTGACGCCCGCCGTCACCAGAGCGACGACAGCGGTGCCCGCCATTGCCGCACGCTTCGTGGATATGTGTCGATGCTTCAACACTGACCTCCTGTGGGGGCCGAGTCGGGGCAAGTGGGGTGCTCCGACCCGGAGGATGGGCCGCTCACTATTCCGAGACCGGCCAGTAGCACACAAGGTCGCCCACCAGACACGCACACGACAACACCAATACGCCCACGCGGCCTACACCTCCGACTCGCACGGGTCGGGGAGCAACCGTCCCGTTCGCGAAGACCGCCGCCGCCCGGGCCCCGGCGGAAGGCGGGTCCCCGCCCGGAGTCTGGCGGGGACTCACCTTCCGCTGGTCGTACGTACGTACGGATCCGGTCAGTAAATACTGACGCCGTACGCGCTCAGCGCCTCGGTGACCGGCTGGAAGTATGTCGTACCCCCGGAGGAGCAGTTGCCACTGCCGCCCGACGTCAGGCCCACCGCGAGGCTGCCCGAGTAGAGCGAGCCGCCGCTGTCACCCGGTTCGGCGCAGACATTGGTGCGGATCAGGCCGGAGACGATGTCGCCGCCGCCGTAGTTGACCGTCGCGTTGAGGCCCTGCACCGTGCCGCTGTGGATTCCGGTGGTGGAGCCGCGGCGGGTGACCGACTGGCCGACGCTGGCGTTGGTCGCCCCCGTGATCTCGACGCTGCCGACGGTCCCCGGATGGGCGATCGCGGTGTTCGAGTACTGCACGATGCCGTAGTCGTTGCCCGGGAAGCTGGAGCCGGCCGTCGGGCCGATGCTCGTGGTGTGCGAGGAGTTGGTGTACCAGGGCGGGTTGCCCTCGGTGCAGTGGCCCGCGGTCAGGAAGTAGTACGTATTGCCGCTGCGTACGTTGAAGCCGGCCGAGCAGCGCCAGCTCGTGGCGTAGACGGCGTCGCCGCCGCTGATCAGCTTGGAGAGCCGACCCGCGGTGCGCTCGACGCGCAGCGCTCCCGCGTTGGCTCCCGCCGTCTGCCGTATCTTCGCTATCTCCGCTTCGGTGACGGTGCTGTCCGCCGTGACGACAAGACCGTTACTCGCTTTGTCGACATACCAGGCCGTGCCCGCCACATCGGCGTTCAGTACGGCGTCGCTCGCTGCGGCGAGCTGGTTCGTGCTGAAGGTGGACGCCGAGTCGGCGTTCGCCGACGGTACGGCGAGCGCGGCGGCGGCGACGAGACCGGTGGCGACGGCGAGCAGACGCGTACGTCTGGCCAGGCCACGGCCGGGGGTGGTGCGCTTGATCCTCACGTGTCGTTCCTCCCTGGGGGAATCGGAGGGCCCGACATGGGGCGTGCGCCGGACCCGTGAGGCGCAGCCGGGAGCGCCCGTCCGGATTCCGGAGGACCCTGCTCCCGACAAGCGCTGTTCGGGAGTATTGGGGGCGGCCAACTCGGGGCGCAAGGCCATCTTTTGGCCTGCCCTTGGCCTGGACTTGACCCGACGTGACCGGTGGTGCGGGTGGTTCTCGGGTGGCGCCACGGAAGCCACGAGCCCGCCGGGAACCAACCGAGCCACCCGAACCGCCGGAACCACTGGAACCGCCGGAACCACCGGGAGCCGCCGGGCACCCCGAAGGCGCCCGGCGCCTCCCGGTCACGCGACACGCGAGGTGTCAGCCCGCGATCAGGTTCCGCTCCCCGGCGGGGACACCGATCGTGAGCGTGTTGCCCGGCGGCGGGAACGGGCAGATGAAGTGCTCGGCGAAGGCGCACGGCGGCAGCAGCGCGCGGTTGAAGTCGACCAGGACCGTGCCGTCCTCCGCCGGGGCCGGGGGGCGCAGGAAGCGGAAGCGGTAGCTGCCGTTCCCGCTGGTCGTGTCGGCGAAGACCGCCCAGAGCGAGCCGTCGGGCTCCACCGCGACACCGAGGGTGTGCTCGGCGCCGTCGACATCGAAGACGATCTCACCGGCGATGCCGAGGCCCCGCTCGACCCCGTCGGCGTTCTCCACCCGTACGGTGCGGTGCTCGTCGTACGGGTGGAAGCGGCCGGGGAGCGCCCAGTGGCTGTCGTACGGCGTCGCCTCGATGCCCCGGAACGCGTGGCGGGCGGCTGAGCGCGGATCGAAGTCGCGTACCGCCCAGAGTCCTTCGCGGCGCAGCACGACCAGCCGGCGTTCGCCGGCCGCGATCCTGGACTCCCCGATCGGGCCCCGGTCGGGGGTCAGCCGGATCTCGCCGTCGAGCGGCTCGCCGTCGGCGGTCAGGCCGTCGCCGGCGCCGGCGCTCAGCACCACCTCGTCGCCGTCCTCCCGCCACACGCCGGGGACTGCGGGGATCCGCCCGTCCACGTGGTCGGCGAGCCAGTGCGTGCCGGTGAGGGAGAGCGGGCCGTGCGGTTCCGACACCTTGGCGGTGCGCCGGTCGTGCCAGCTCTTCCACTCCTCGGCGGCGGCTGCGGATGCGTCGTGCGCGTCGCGTACATCGGTCCTCATGACGCTCAAGACTTCCACACCGGCTCTCCGGTGGACGTCATGAGCCGTGCGTCAACGCTGTGGTACGGCTCACCCACCCCGTACGTGTCATCCCGCCCGGGTGTACCGCCCGGTCGGCCGCGCGAGGCACAGGTGCTCACGGAGGGTGCCGCCCGGGTAGAAGGTGCGGAACCGGCTGCGGTGCTGGAGCAGGGCGACGGTCCCGTTCACGAGCCGTTCGAGATCGCGG
>NZ_JTHL01000001.1:1721489-1727930 GCF_000818195.1 Streptomyces sp. 150FB
GGGCGACGGTCCCGTTCACGAGCCGTTCGAGATCGCGCGGCGGCTCGGCGGGGGTGAGGTGGAAGCCGTCCACGGCGCCGGTCCTGTGCCAGGTGGTGATCAGCTCGGCCAGGTCGACGGGGCCGCCACGGTAGAGCGGGGCCACGGCTCCCGGGATTTCCGGGGCCTCCACCTGTCCCCCGCCGCCCGCGCCCCCCGCCGATCCGGATCGTTCGCCGCCGCTGAGGCCGACGGTGAGCGCGGCGAGCACCCGCAGGGTGCCGGGGGCGCGCCCATGGGCGGCGGCCCGCTCGCACAACAGCTCGCGGATCGCCGCCGCCTCCTCGGGTCCGCCGACACCGATGAGTGCGACATCCGCGTAGCGGGCCGCGGCCTCCCTGTCCTGCTCACGGGTCGCGTCGATCACGGTGACCGGACGCCCCTGGGACCGGTCCCGCGCGGCGGCCGGACCGCCGGGATCGTCGGTTGCGTGCTCCGCCGAGGGACCGCCGGCCAGCCAGCCGGCCCGGCCGCCGGTCGCCCGGTCCAGCACGGCCACGGCCTCGGGGACCCGGAAACACCCGGCGTCGACGGCCGGCACGAGACCGATGCGCCGGGTGGCGGGGACGACCCCGGACAGTACGGCGAGCGCGTCGGGCCCCGGGCGGCCCGGGGTGTCACCGAGGGTGATGAAGTCGAGGTGGCCGCGCTCGGCGAGCCGGGCGAGTTCGGCGTACCCGGCGGCGTCGTGCCGGACGCCGCGGGGCGGCGGGCCGCCGATCTCGGCGGCCAGATGGAGAGGTCGGAGAGCTGCGGGCATGGCGGGCCCTCTTTTCTTCGTATGGGGTCGGGCTCCGGATCAGGCGCCGGACCGCGTACGGTCATCGGCCGCGCACATGACCGGAAACGGGAGCGGCGAGGCCGGGGCGCGGGCCTGGAGAGGTTCCGTGGATGCGCGGATCGGACACGGGGAAGACGGGACGTGCCTTCGCGGAACACGGACGGACCGGGCCCGTCGGCACGATCCGTATCCGTGTTTGAGGCTACGGCGTGTGCACGGCCCGGCGTCAGTCCTGTCCACACTGTGAACCGCCCGTCCCAGGGCGCCAGTCGGCCGTCGGCGAACTCTGGGGCCCGCGGCGCCGGTCCGATGCCGTGCACGGCGTCGTCGGCGAGCCGCCCGGCCTCCGGCAGCGGGGTGCCGGTCGCCGTGAGAGGGTTCCACGCACCCGACGCGGCGTCAGCTTCCCTCTCCTCCACGGCGTCCAGGAGTCGCGCGAGCCGTCCGAAGAGCCGGCCGGCCGCCTCGGTGGGCATCTCCTCTGCCGACCGGCGCGGTTCGCGTGCCGCGCAGTGGGCAGGGACCTGCTGTACGGCGCTGATCGGTGGTGCGCCCGGCCTGAGCCTCCGTCAGGACCGGGACGATCAGCCGTCGTCGTCGGTGACAATCCGGGAGAACAGACCGTGGTCGGAGCGAAGTGCCAGGTACGGCCCGCACAGATGGGCCATCCACTCTGCCCTGAGGCCGCCGGTGAGTCGGTGGACGCATGGCCCGACCGTCCCGAACACGACGCCCGCCCCGGAGTCGTTCGTCCGTGTGGAACAGATCGTATGGAGTGGCGCGTTCACCCGTACGTCCCCAGCATCACCCGTCTGGCCGGAATTTCATATTTTGGATGGGGTTAGCCCCCGTACACAGGAAGAACCTTGACGAACCGCCACATCTTCTGCACCAGTACCGTCACGAATCGCCTACACGGTGGCTATCCCCTTGGCGCAGAATCCGCGTTATGGACGACGATAGGGAAGCGGAACCACAAGTGACCGCGGTGAAAGGAGGCGTCCATGGGATCGGTGCGCAAGGCGAGTGCCTGGCTGGGCCTCGTTGAGGACAACGACGAGCGGTACTACGACGACGAGTACGCCGAGGGTACGCAGAGCGCGGACAACTGGAAGACCGACCCGCGGGTGCGGATCGCCGACCAGCCTGCTCCCGGGCAGGACCGCCGGATCGCCACCGTCACCCCGGAGAGCTTCCGGGACGCGCGGGGCATCGGCGAGCTGTTCCGGGAAGGCGTCCCCGTCATCCTCAACCTCACCTCCATGGAGCCCGCCGACGCCAAGCGCGTCGTGGACTTCGCCGCCGGGCTGATCTTCGGACTGCGCGGCTCGATCGACCGTGTCGCCACCCGGGTCTTCCTGCTGACCCCCGGTGACACCGAGATCGTCACCGGCGACCCCGCCGGCCGCGCCCAGGACGGCTTCTTCAACCAGAGCTGAGCAGGGTGCTCACCGGAAGGCGTCAAGCCCGGTGAGCGCCTTGCCGAGCACGAGCTGATGCATCTCGACGGTGCCCTCGTAGGTGAGCACCGATTCGAGGTTCGTCGCGTGCCGCATCACCGGATACTCCAGCGAGATCCCGTTCGCGCCGAGGATGGTGCGCGAGGTACGGCAGATCTCGATGGCCTCCCGTACGTTGTTGAGCTTGCCGAAGCTGATCTGCTCGGGCCGGATGCTCCCCGCGTCCATACGGCGGCCGAGGTGGTGCGCGAGCAGGATGCCCTTGTGGAGTTCGAGGGCCATGTCGGCGAGTTTCGCCTGGGTGAGCTGGAAACCGCCGATCGGCCGGCCGAACTGCTCGCGGGTCTTCGCGTACCCGAGCGCCGACTCGAAACTGGCGCGCGCCGCGCCCATCGAGCCCCACACGATCCCGTAGCGGGCGTGGCTCAGACAGCTCAGGGGCCCGCGCAGCCCCGTCACTTCGGGGAGTACGGCGTCGGCGGGCAGCCGTACGTCGTCGAGGACCAGTTCGCTGGTGACCGAGGCGCGCAGTGACCACTTATGGGTGATTTCCGGGGCCGAGAAGCCGGGGGTGCCGGCGGGGACGAGGAAGCCGCGGATCCCGTCGGGGGTGTCGGTGGTCTGCGCCCAGACGACGGCGACTCCCGCCACCGAGCCGTTGGTGATCCACATCTTGCGCCCGTTGATGATCCAGTCGGTGCCGTCTCGCTTGGCGTAGGTGCGCAGTCCCGCCGGGTCGGAGCCGTGGTCGGGCTCGGTGAGGCCGAAGCAGCCGATGGTCTCGCCGGCGGCCATCCCCGGCAGCCACCGCTGCTTCTGCTCCTCGGAGCCGAAGCGGTGGATCGCGTACATGGCGAGTGAGCCCTGTACGGAGACGAGGGAGCGGATGCCGGAGTCGGCCGCCTCCAGCTCCAGACAGGCGAGCCCGTACTGGACGGCGGTCGCGCCCGCGCAGCCGTACCCGGTCAGGGACATGCCGAGCGCGCCGAGGGCGCCGAGTTCGCGGGCCAGCTCGCGGACGGCGGGAAGCTCGCCGCGCTCGTACCACTCGGCGATGTGCGGCAGCACCCGGTCGGTGGCCCAGGTGCGGACGGTGTCCCTGATCGCCAGGTCCTCGGGGTCGAGCAGGTCGTCGATGCCGAGCGGGTCGCCGGGGTCGAAGGGCGGGCGCTTCGCGGCTGACGGTGCTGACATGAGGGGGCCTCCGGCGGTTCGCACAGGGGTGAGGTGCGCGAACTAAAACTAGCGGTGGTAGTTACGGCTCGGTACGACGTTACGGCTCAGTGTGCCGTCCGTCCAGACCCGGCCCGCTCCACCGAGCCGCGGCTCGCCGGTACGGCACCCCGCGCGCCCTCCCTGAGCCTGGCCACATCGACCGGTTCGTGGACGTCCGCCGGGGTACGCGGCCGGGGCGGGCGCTTCTCCGGCGGCTTGTGCGGCCGTACGGGCTCCCCGGCCGCCACCGGCTCGGGCCCTGACGCGGACTCCGAAGCGGGCGCGGGGCAGTCCATGACCCGGGGCAGCTTCAGCGCGGCCAGCGCGCCGAGCAGCAGCAGACCGGCGCTGACCAGCAGCGTCACATGAAGACCGTGGACGTACGAGTCGCGCGCCGCTCTGCGCAGGGCGGCCCCGGCAGGACCGCCGAGCCGGTGCGCCACCTGATACGCCTCGCCCAGCGAGTTGGCCGCCGCCTTGCCCGCCGGGGCGGGCACACCCTTCACCGACGCCAGCCGGGGCGCGTACGACGCGTTCATCACGCTGCCGAGCAGGGCGATCCCCATACCGGCGCCGAGCTGGTACGACGTCTCGCCGATGGCGGCCGCGCCGCCCGCCTGGTCGGCCGGGGACTCGCTGAGCATCGACTCGTACGCGCCGAACAGCGTGGTCTGGAGGCCGAAGCCGAGCATGACGAAGCCCGTCGTCAGCAGGGCAGGCCGGTCGTGCAGCCCCATCAGGATCAGCAGCAGCACGGCGGCAGCGGTGAGCGTGAAGCCCCACGCCACCATCCGGCGCGGACCGATCCGGCGCAGCGTGAACGACCCCGTGGCACCGGCGGCCATCGCGGCGAAGGTCAGCGGGAGCAGCCGCAGCCCCGTCGCCAGCGGACTGAGCCCCAGCACGAGCTGGAGGTACTGGACGGCGATCAGCTCAAGGCCGACCAGGGCCAGCATGGCGAGGACGATGCAGCCCACCGAGGTGGAGAAGGCGGGCCTGGCGAACATCGTCACGTCGATCAGCGGCTGGGCCCTGCGCCGCTGCCTGCGGACGAAGAGGACCAGCAGCGCGGCGCCGATGCAGAGCGGGGCCAGGGTCGCCGGGCCGAACGGCGCCTCGTCGGCGCCGAGCCGCTTCACCCCGAAGACCACCCCCAGGACCCCGGCGGCGGCCGTGAGCGCGCCGAGCACGTCCCAGGGACCGTCGGCGCTCCCCTTGGACTCGGGCAGCAGCAGGCGGCCTAGCGGCAGGATCACGGCGAGCAGCGGGATGTTGATCAAGAAGACCGAGCCCCACCAGAAGTGCTCGACCATGAAGCCGCCGAGTACGGGGCCCACGGCGGCGCCGACGGCGGCGACCGCAGACCAGACACCGATGGCCATGGCGCGTTCGCGCCGGTCCGGGAAGACGTCACGCAGTATCGACAGGGTCGCCGGCATGACCATCGCCCCGCCGATCCCGAGCAGGGCGCGCGCGCCGATCAGGACCTCTGGCGAGCCGGCGAAGGCGGCGATCGCCGAGGCGATGCCGAAGAGCCCGTACCCGAGAAGCAGCACCTTGCGGCGCCCCACCCGGTCGCCGAGCGTGCCGAAAAGGATCAGCAGCGAGGCGCAGACCAGCGGGTAGGCGTCGACGATCCAGAGCAGCTCGACCCCGCTGGGGGCCAGGTCGGCGGTGACGGCGGGGACGGCGACATGCAGCACGGTCGCGTCGAGCGCGACCAGCAGCAGGCTGACGCACAGGACGACAAGCACGACCCAGCGGTTGGCGCCTGCACCGGTACCCGCGGTACCGGCCGCGCGCAGCCGCGTCATGGCCGTGGTGCCCGACATCCGCGTACCTCCCATGCGTTCCTCGCGCTCGGCGGACCAGCGGGGAGCGGTATTCCCACGGTGCGGCCCGGCATCGACGGGCGAGTGAGCCGTCAGCGTACGCGAGTCCGCGCCGGGCGTACGTGGCGCATGTCTCGTACGGTTCCACCCGATCGGTGTGGCGTGTACCACACCGCGTGTGCTAGGCGGCAGACGACGCCCGCACAAGCGCCAGGGAAATTCCGGACCACCTCACGGTGAACGAATTCCGTTCCCGGACAAAGACGCTTCCCTGTGCGTCGTACCTGTGAATAGAGCACAAGGTCACTTGGATTTCGGGAACCGCCTTGAATAAGCCGTGACCCGAGACGTAGTCCACATCACATCGTCATCACAAAGAGACCGGAACGACGAGACAGGTCGCTAACTCGCTGTAACGTCGATTAGGTGCGTACCGACATCTTCGCCCGACTGGACCGGGAGCCGGAACCGCCGAAGATAGAGATCCCCGGGATGAGCCGCACCCGGATGACTCTCTTCGGCGGAACGTTGGCGTTCTATCTCGCCATCGTCGTGGCCGTGCTCGACTCGACCTGGCTGGTGAACCTCGACTGGAAAGTCATGCTGTTCCGGCCCTACCAGCAGTGGCCGGGCCTGCACGCTTTCCTCGACTACTTCGTGGTGCTCGGGCAGCGCGGCCCCACGGCGATCATGATCGCCGCCTGGCTGGGCTGGCGTTCCTGGCGGCAGCACACGCTGCGTCCGCTGATCACCCTCGGCATGGCTCTGCTGCTGCTCAACGTCACGGTCGGAGCGGTCAAACTCGGTCTGGGCCGGCTCGGCCCCCACTACGCGACGCAGATCGGCTCGGCCGAACTCTTCGCCGGCGGCGATATATTTCCCTCCGGGCACACCGCGAACGCCGTGGTGACCTGGGGAATCCTGGCCTATCTGGCCACCACCCCGCGCGCGCGGCGCTATCTGTCGATCCTGTCGTCGGCGCTGGCCCTGGGGGTCGGCGCGACCACCGTCTATCTGGGTACGCACTGGCTCAGCGACGTGCTGCTGGGCTGGGCGGCGGGGCTGCTGATCCTGCTGGGACTGCCCTGGACCGAGCCGCTGATCGGCCGCACGG
>NZ_JTHL01000001.1:1728835-1733785 GCF_000818195.1 Streptomyces sp. 150FB
CCGCCTCCGCGACACGAGACCCGCACAGGAGACCAGAGGGGGCCGGTACGCACAGCTTCGCCCCCGTACGACGGAAGGGCCCCGGCCATACGGCCGGGGCCCTTCCGTTCGCTCTGCCTGCCGCCCCGCGTACGGGCCGGGACGGGCGCTGTCAGCCGTGCCAGCAGCGGATGACCTTCCCGCCGTCGACCTCGAAGTTCAGCCGGCCGACCATGTACTCCATGGTGATGACCGTGCCGGGCTGGAGCGCTCTGACGACGGTCCAGCCGCGTTCCCTGGCGCGGTCCTCGGCCTCCTGGGCGGCGAGGCCGAGGTAGGACTCGGTGTTGTCTTCCGGCTGTGCGGGAGGAGTCGGTAGGGGTGCCATGCCACTCACCGTAGGCGCCCCGGGACGGCGAAGGAAGCCTGCGGCATACCCCTACAGCACCCCCTTACTCCATCTGCGGTCACACTTGTGTCACAGGATCCCGGCGCTCCTCAACCGAGAACGACTTCCCGCCGAGGCTTGTTTCATTCCTTACCGGAACCTTATTTCGGAGAAATTCAGACCCCTCGAAGATCACACAAATTCTCCCTTTCTGAATTTCTCTTACCGGTGACCGTCGCGCGGGTGGCGTGAATTGACAGGGTCAGGTGGAATTCACGATTCCCCCTCACGATCCACCGACGAAGAGCACGCGGACCGGCCACCATCGCCCGATCGGCCCAGAGCCCGCCCCGAGAGCGGCCAGGCCCCCAGGGACCGGCCACCGGGCCTGGCCTGGCCCGGCCAGGCCAGGCCAGGCCGTGACCCAGCTCGCGGCCTCGCGCGGGTCGGTGGAACCGTAGGTGCCGGGCACACTCACGCAGCCGAGGCCGGGTGGGTCACTTCGCCAGGGCCGTGCGGAGGAACGCGAGGATCTCCGCACGGGCCGCCTCGGCCTGTGGTTCCACGCCGGGCAAGGTGAGGAACGCGTGCCGCGCTCCCGGGTATTCGGAAAGCCGCACAGAGGTCCCCGCCGCCCGCAGTCGCTCGGCGTAGCGGCGGCCGTGGTCGGCGACCGCGTCCTGGGTGGGCACCACCACGAGCGCCGGGGCCAGCCCGCTCAGGTCGTCCGCGTACAGCGGGGAGACCGCGACGGCGTCGGTTCCCGGCGGGACGGCGAGCCGCTGGAAGAGCCGTAGTTGCGGCAGGTCCCGGGTCGGGCTGTCCGCGTACTCGGCGATCGAGGGGTAGTCGAACATCGTCTCGGTCACGTCGACCGCCGGGTTGACCAGCACCTGCGCCGTGAGCTCCAGGCCGGCCTCCCTGGCCCGGATGGCCGTCAGCGCGCTGATCAGCGCGCCGCAGCTCTCGCCGAAGACGGCCGCACGCGCCGGGTCGACGCCCCACCGCGCGGCGTGCCGCAGTACGTGCTGGAGCACGTCCCAGCCGTCGTCGGCGGCGTTCGCGAGCGGGCTGCCGGGGGCGAGGAGCCTGTGCTCGACCGAGACGACGAGGGCGGGCAGCCTCGCGGCGAGGTGGCTGCTGGTCCAGTCGCACTGCACCGCCGTGCCCACGAAGCCACCTCCGTGGACATGGAGCACGAGTGGCAGGCCGGTTCGGGCCGCGGCTCCGCCGTCTCCCGGCGGGGCCGGCCGGTAGACCCGGACCGGCAGGTCGCGGCCGGGCAGCGCGACCTCCTGGCAGACGATCGCGGCGCCGGCGTCCGGCTCTCCGAGGATCGCCCGCGCCGCACTGGAGGCCCGGAAGCGGTTTTCCGCCTCGCTGTAGGCGCGCAGCTCCTCGGTCGTGATCGCCGAGAAGTCCGGCTCCGGCGGCCTTGTCGCAGCAGTGATCTCGCTCATGGCTCCTTCTCCCCCTCCCGGCCGGCTGCCGGGTCTGTCGTTGCCGTCGGGCAGTGCATCGCCCTCGTGATGCACACAATTATGCACGCACCGCGTGCATCGGCAAGTGCATGGGATAGGCTGAGTTCGGACGAGAGGGGCGGGATGACTGGCCGAAGGCGATGGTCGACCGAGGAGATCCTGGACACGGCGGCGGAACTGCTGCGCACGAGCGACGCCGAGTCCTTCAGCGTGCGCAAACTCGCCGCAGTGCTCGGGACCGACTCCTCCAGCCTCTACCGGCACTTCCGCAACAAGACCGAACTGCTGCGCGCGGTCGCCGACCGGATCCTGCTGACCGCCATGGACGGCTACCGCCCCGAGGGCGACTGGAAGCAGCGCGTCACCGCCCTGGCCCTGCGCCTGCGCGAGGCCTTCGGCGAGCAGCCCCAACTCGCCGCGGCGTGGGGACGCTACGGGTCCGGCGGCGCCGGATCCCGATTGGTCATGGAGGAGCTGCTACAGGCCCTGCGCACGTCCGGCCTGCCCGACGAGGAGGTCCCGGCGCGCTACCACCGCATCGCGATCCTTCTCGCCGCACTGATCGCCTCCGAGGCCGGTATCAGCGCCATCACCCCCACGGAGTACGAGCAGGGCATGGAGCAGTTCCGCGTCGCTGTGCTCGGCGCCGATCCCGAGCGCTTCCCCGCCCTGGCCCACTTCGCCCGCGACATCCGCCCCCTCGGAGCGGACCGCCACGCCGCGTTCGAAGAAATCCTCGCCGCCCACCTCGCCCACATCGAGGCCCGGATCCCCTGACGCGCCGGATCACGAGGGCGATGCGGTCGTTCCGTACGCACCGCGCGGCACGGGCATGTCTCGACTCTTGACACCCTGAGAGATCAAGTGATCTATTCACTTTATGAGTCGCAGTGAAGTGTCTCTGTCCGAGCATCTGGCGGACAGCATCGTCGAGATCATCCGGACCGAACGCCTCGTACCGGGGGACATGCTGGCGTCCTCCCGGGACCTCGCCCGCCGGTTCGAAGTCACCACACCCACCGTCCGCGAGGCCCTGCGCAGACTGGAAGCCACGGGTGTGGTGGAGTTCCGGCACGGCTCGGGGACGTACGTGGGACCCGGCAGTGAACGGCGGTTGCTGGCCAACCCCCATCTCCCGCGCAGCAGCCGGAAGTCGGTTCTCGAACTGGTCGACGCACGCCTCGTACTTGAGCCGGCGATGGCGGCGGAGGCGGCGCGCATCCGAGTGCCCGAGGCTGTGGAGCAGTTGGCGGCGGCCGCCGCCAACGCGCTGTATCCGCCGGAGGAGTCGCTGAGGCGGTCGACGCACTTCCATGTGGCGCTGGCGGCCGCGACGGGCAACACCCTGCTGCGCGAGACCGTCGAGGCGCTCCTCCAGGTCAGGGCGCGCGAACAGGTCGAGATCCGGCATCGCTACAGCGATCGCGGCCGGGACCACGGCGAACACGTCAAGATCTTCGAGGCGGTACGGACCGGTGACCCCGAGGCGGCCGAGCGGCTGACCCGGGAGCACCTGCGCGCGATCCGGGCGAGCGTGCTCGGCGCGGACTTCACGGACACCGACCAAGCGAACCCGCAGGCGGAATCAGCAGGACAGGAGCAGCCCCGATGACCGGCACCCCCACCCCCCGGCCCGTGCTGCTGGCCGAGATGACCACGGAGGAGGCCGCGGCCGCCGTCACCGCGAGCCCTGTGGTGATCCTCCCGGCGGGCGCCTTCGAACAGCACGGCCCCGCCATGCCGTTGGCCACCGACCTGATCAGGGCCGAGCGGGTCGCGGACCTCGTCGCGGCCGAACTCGCCGGACGCGCGGTGATCGGACCCTCGCTGCCCGTCGGGGTGTCCCCGCACCACCTGGCCTTCACCGGCACCATCACCCTGACCACCACCACCCTGGCCGCCGTACTCCGCGACTACGCCGACAGCCTCTACCGGCACGGCTGGCGCAAGATACTCGTGGTGACCGGGCACGGCGGAAACAACGCGACGCTGACGACGGTGGCGCAGGACCTGCTCACCACCCACCCGGACCTGGAATTCGCCTGGACCCCGGTCACCGCGCTGGCCGCCGACGTGGTCTCCGGCATGGGGGTCAGCGAGGTGCACGGCCACAGCGGGGAGGCCGAGACCGCCCAGATGCTCCACGTCGCGCCCCACCTGGTCCACCCCGACCGGCTCACACCGGGTGCGACGGCCACCGCCGCGCTCGATCCGCTCTCCCGGCTCTCCCACCGCGCCGGCCACCCCACGCTCGCGGTGCGCTACGACCGGCTCAGCCCCAACGGCGTTCTCGGGGACCCGCGCCGGGCCACCGCCGAGGACGGACAGGCGATCGTCGACGCCGTCGTGAAACGTCTGTCGTCGTTCGTGAAGGAGTGGCTGGAGGCCTGAGCCACGAGGCATCCTCCGCTCCCCCATCCCCCTCTCCGCCACCGCACCGCGCGCGCCACGCGCCGAACGCCCCGCGTAGCGCCCGCGGCGGCACGGCCCTGCCCGCGTACCCACCGCCGCCACCCGGCTCCGCGAGCGGGTGACCCCAGTCGTCCAGCGACCCCAGTGACCCCAGTGAGCCGTCCGCCTCCGGCGTACGGCAGAAGGAGCCTGCCATGAACAGCACCGTACTGATCCGGGCCGCGAGCGCCGTCGCGGGCCTCGCCCTGTGTCTCGGAGGTACCGCACCGGCCGTCGCGGTGTCCCCCGCGCCCGCCCCGGCCCATCACGGCGCGGGGCCCGCCGCCTGCCGTATCCCCGCGCCCCAGACCCCCGGCACAAGCGTGCTGCACACCATCTCCAGCGGCGGTCTGAACCGTACGTACCAGCTCCATCTCCCCGCCGACTACGCGTCGAAGCGCGACTGGCCGGTGATCCTCGCCTTCCACGGCCGGGGCAACACCGGTGCGGGTACGGAGGAGTTCTCGAAGCTGTCGACCCTGCCGGCCGTCGTCGCCTATCCCAACGGGGTCGTCGGCACCGGGGACGGCGACCGGCAGGCCTGGCAGGGCGCTCCGTACGCCGCCGCCGGAGTGGACGACGTGGCCTTCACCGGGGACCTGCTCGACCAGCTCGAAGACACACTCTGCGTCGACAAAACAGCGGGTGTAC
>NZ_JTHL01000001.1:1733810-1750737 GCF_000818195.1 Streptomyces sp. 150FB
AAGACACACTCTGCGTCGACAAACAGCGGGTGTACGCGACGGGCAAGTCCAACGGGGCAGGTTTTGTGGGTACGTTGCTCGCCTGCCGGCTGGCCGACCGCATCGCGGCCGTCGCGCCGGTGGCGGCGGCGCTCTATCCGACGGGTGAGACGTGCGCGCCGTCCCGGCCGGTGCCCGTCATCGAGTTCCACGGCACGGGCGACACCACGATCCCGTACGCGGGAGACCCCGACCGGGGCCTGCCCGCGATCCCGGACTGGGTCGCGGAATGGGCCGGCCGCGACGACTGCCGGCCGGCGCCGCACGAGCGGGTCATCGAGCCGGACATCACGGTGACGCGCTATCAGGGCTGCGCGGGAGGCGCCGCGGTGGAGCACGTCGCCGTGACCGGCGGCGGGCACACCTGGCCGGGCGCCGACAGCTACAGCGGCGGCGGCTACACGACCCAGACGATTGAGGCGCACGAGGTGCTGTGGCAGTTCCTGCGCGACTTCCGCACCCCGCTGCGCCACCGGGCGGCGCCCGAACGCGCTTGACCCGTACGGGACCCGGGCCCGGCCGGGCCCGTCTCGGGCCGGGCTTCCGGCAGCGCCCCACCGGACGGGGCGCTCCCGGCCGCCCGGCCCCGGCCCACTCCTCCCCCGCACACCGCCGTACGTGCCGGGGCCCGGCCACCGCCGCTCCCGGCGGCTGCCGTCACCACCGGAAGCGCAGGACCCGAGCAAGGAGCCGCTCATGACCACGCCGTCGCCCACGCCACTGGGGACACCCCAGCCCACCGCGCCACCCGAGCCCCGACTGCCCCTGATCATCCGGGCGATGAGCGTCGTCGAACGGGCCGGAAACGCCCTGCCGCACCCGTTCTGGCTGTTCTGGATCCTGTCCGGGGTGCTCGCCGTGATCAGCGCGGTGCTGACCGCCGCCGACGTCTCCGTGGTCGCGCCCAGCGACCACAAGACCGTGGCCGTGCAGAACCTGCTCAGCGGCGACGGCCTGTCCATGGCCGTGTCGACCATGATCCAGAACTTCGCCGAGTTCCCGCCCATGGCCACCATCGTCGTGGTGATCATGGGGGTCGCTGTCGCCGAGCGCACCGGCTTCCTGGCCGCGCTGATGCGGGTCACCGTCTCGCGGGTGCCCGCCGCCTGGGTCGTGTTCGCCGTCGCCTTCGCCGGCACGGTGGCCCATGTCGCCTCGGCCGCCGCCTACATCATCCTGGTCCCGCTCGGCGGACTGGCCTTCCGTGCCGTCGGGCGCTCCCCCGTCCTCGGCATCGTCGTGGCGTACACGGCCATCGCCTCCGGGTACGACGCGAGCCCGATCCCCACGCCCAACGACGCGATATTCGCCGGCATCACCACGGCCGCCGCGAAGATCGTGGGCGGTGACGCCAGTTACGTCTCGCCGCTGAGCAACTGGTTCTTCAACATCGTCTCCTCCCTCATGCTCGCCGGCGTCATCACCCTGGTGACGAGGTTCGTGCTCAGCAAGCGGCCCGACCTCGACTCCGATCCGGACGCCGAGAGCGACGACCTGGGCTCCCTCGCGCTCGACCCGCGCGAGCGCAGGGCACTGCGGGCGGCCGTGCTGACGCTGGTCGCGGTGCTCGTGGTGCTCGCCGCCGTACTGGTGCCCGCTTCGTCCCCGCTGCGCGGCGACGGCGGCAGCATCGTCGAGTCACCGTTCCTGGACGGCATCGGGGCCGTCGTCGCCTTCACCTTCGGGCTGGTCGGCACGGTCTACGGCCGGATGTCCGGGTCGGTGAGTTCGCTGGCCGGCGTTCCCGCGCTGATGGCGCAGGGCATCAAGCAGATGGCGCCCGTGCTGGTGCTGTTCTTCGCGATCGCCCAGTTCCTGGCGTACTTCGACTGGACGCACATCGGGGACGTGCTCGCCGTCCGGGCCGCCGAGGTGCTGGAGCAGAGCGGAATGCCGATCGTCCTGGTGTTCCTGCTGATCCTCGTGGTGCTGACGCTGGTCAACATCATGGTCACCAGCGGCTCCGCGATGTGGGCGCTGGCCGCGCCCGTGCTGGTGCCCATGCTGATGCTCGTCCATGTGCCCGCCGAGACGACGCAGGCCCTGTTCCGCATAGCGGACTCCGGATCGACGGCCATCACGCCGATGAGTCCCTACTTCGTGATGGCTCTCGGCTTCCTCCAGCGCTACCGCAAGAGTGCGGGCATCGGCACCCTCGCTTCGTACACCCTGCCGCTGGCGGTCGCGATGACGATCGCCTGGACGGCGCTGTTCCTCCTCTGGTGGGCGGCCGGCATCCCGCTGGGACCGGGCGCGCCGGTGCGCTGACGGGAGTTCGGCCCTCACGCCCGCGAGGGGACCGGCGCCGGGTCCAGCCGTACGCACAGGTCGTTGTCGCCGGTGTAGCAGGGCACGGCCGTCCAGCCGTCGTCCCCGTGGCTCGGGTAGACGAAGACCGCCCGCTTGTCCCACACGTCGTCGAGGATGCGGGAAATCCTGATGGCGGCCGGGTCCGGGGGTCCGGAGACGGGCAGCAGCCACAAGTCCCACCACTGCCGCTTGCCGACCTCGCCCGCCGCCAGCGGCCCGTACGGAACGGTGAAGGCGAAAGCGCCGCCGCCCGCCGTGGTCACCGGCACCCGGTGCACCCGCTTCCCGCCGCGCAGCCGCGCCTCGGCCACGGCGCCCTGGCCCAGCTCGGCGCCGTACAGCACGCCCTCGATCGTCGCCGAGCCCGGCTCGCAGCGCAGCGCTCCGGCCTCGGCGTGCGGGGCGCGCAGCCAGGAGCGTACGGCGAGCTTGCCGGCGTCGACCGGGTACGGGACCCGGGAGGCGATCCGGCCCGGGCCCGGGGTCCGGTCGACCAGCGCGCGTACGTCCCTGGAACCGGGGCGCACCGGCCGCTCGCCCGCCGCCCCCGTGCTGACGTCCCAGTGCCCCTCGGCCAGCACCACGGTGGACGGCAGTACGGCGCGCAGCCGGGACCCGGCGCTCTCGGTCAGCGGCAGCCGTACCTCGTCGTCGGGGTGCGCGGCCGGATCGCCCCCGCGCCTGCGCAGTATGAGGACGGCACCGGGCTCGGCGGCGCCGGTGACGTCGAAGGTGATGCCGCCCGCCGAGTCGGCGATGCAGTCGGCGACACACTCGGGGCGCGCGGCGGGGCGCGCCGAGGGGCGGGGGGTGGGGCGCGGGGTCCTGCGGACGCCCGGTTCGCTTCCGGTGGCTCTGGTCATGCGGGTCTGCCCTTCCGGACCACGTCGGCCGCCTTGTTCCGTACGGTGTACGCGCCCCCGACGACCGCGCTGCGGCCGCGTCCCAGCGAGTCGCGCACCACGCCCCGGGAGCCGCGTGTCAGCTCGGTGAAGATGTCCTCGTGGCGCGCCGCGATCCGCGCCGGGTCGAAGCGGGCCGAGGCCGCGAGCGCGGCCCGTCCGGTGTGGCGCCGCAGCGCGTCGTCGCCGATCAGCCCGAGGAGGGCGGCGGCGATCGCGTCGACGTCGCCCGGGGGCACGAGCCGCCCGTCGACGCCGTCGTGGATGATCTCGCCGGGCCCGTGCGGACAGTCGGTCGCGACGACGGGGACCCCGCAGCGCATCGCCTCGACGATGGTCATGCCGAACGATTCGAGGCTGGAGGTGACGGCGGCCAGGGAGCCCTTCACCCACTCCGGCTCCAGCGGGTCGGTCGGGCCCATCAGGAAGACGTGGTTGTAGAGGCCGTGCTCCTCGATGAGCGCGCGCAGCGCCTCTTTCTCGTTGCCGGTGGCGTCGCCGCCGCCGTGGATGCGCAGCCGCCAGTCCGGGCGTACGGCCACCACCTTGGCGAAGGCCCGTACGAGCAGGTCGTACCGCTTGACATGGGTGAGCCGCCCCGCGGCGATGACCCACTTGCCGGTGGAGTCGGCGGGGGCGACGGAGGAGCGCGGCACACAGTTGGGGACGGCGTCGATCCGTACGCCGGGCAGCCGCAGCCCGGTCCGGTAGGCGCGGGCGTCGGCCTCGGTGACGGTGGTGACGGCGTCGAGCAGCCGGTAGCGGTGCGCCAGCTCCCAGCGCAGCCTGCGGCCGTGGCTGTCGAGCGTGAGGTGCTCCTGGCCGACGCGCACCGGGCCGCTGCGGGCCTGCCGGGCGATGTGGACGTTGAGCCCGGGGCGGGTGCCGACGACGACGTCCGCCTCCAGGGTCGCCAGGTGCCTGCCGATGCGGCTGTCGGTGAGCCGGCTGTACTGCCCGTAGCGGCCCTCGGACCTCGGGAAGACCTTGGCGGGGCGGTTGTGGTCCGGCGTGTCCCCCTCGTATCCCGGGCTCTTCTTACGGAGGTCGACGAGATGGCGCAGGGAGACGCCGTCCGGTGCGCACATCGTGGGCTCGTCGCGGTGGCGGAAGACGGAGACGATCTCGACGTCGTGGTGCTCGGCCAGCGCCTTGGCCAGGTTGAACGTCGTACGGATGGTTCCGCCGACGCCGTAGGCGTTGTGGAGCAGAAAGGAGATGTGCATACGTTCCTGGGTCCCCCCGCGTGAGCCGGTCATATCAGTCCGACCGGGTAGATGCGGAAATGACCCGTCTGGTGCCGACCGCGAGCACATTCGTACGAACACGTGCGCCGACGTGCCGGAACGATTCCGTTCGCTTTCGCGCGTGACCCTGGCCACGGCTCGCCCGTTGTCTTGACTACGAGCCGGGAACAGCCCGGCTCACGCACCGAGTTCGAGGAGCCACCCGTGCCGCGCATGCTCGATGTCAGCGAGGACGTCCGCGCCGAGATCGGCGACGAAGAAGCCGACCGGCTGCTCGCCGGCGAGAACTCCCCGGGCAGTTACGACTGCACCTCCTGCCGCACCCCCGGCGACTCCGAACAGGAGCGGACAAGCACCGTGCTGTTCGTCGGCGAGGAGACCGCCGTTCTCGCCTTCGCCCACGCCACCTGTATTCCGTCCCAGGTCGTCCAGGTCGCCGAGGAGCAGCTCCAGGGCGCCGTACGGTCCATCACCGGCGAGGAACCGGGAGCCCAGGGCGACCACCCGGTCACCGCTCCCGGACAGGCCGTTCTCGGCGTCACGAGCGGGCTGGTGCTCCTGGAGGGCGAACTGCATCCCGCCCTGGTCGTGGAGCCGACGGGCCCGATCGTGCGCGCGGGCTCCGGCGGCACCACCGACGAGTTCCTGCCGCTCCTGGTCGAACAGGGCTTTGTGCCCGTGTCCGTGGACGGTCTGGGCCAGGTGCCCGGCATCCTGCCGGGCTGGTCGGTCCTGCTCGCCATGGGCCAGCTCCACGCCGTGCTCCAGCCGGGTGCGGGAGGCGGCAACCCGGCCGCCTGGTGGCAGGCCCATCAGCCGCTCCAGGTCACCGAGGGCTGGCGCGCCGCAGCCAACAAGTCGCACACGGTGCTGGTCTTCGCCGCGCCTGTCGGCTCCATCGGCCAGCAGCCGCGCGAGGACCTGCTGCGTGACGCGCTGGAGAAGGCGGCGGCCAACGGCCGGCTGGTGGCGGCGGCGATGCCGCTGGCGGGCACGTGACCGGGACGGGGTACCCCGCCTTAGGCCCGCCGGGCCCCGAGTACACCGGCCCAACGACCCGCACGCCCTACCTGCCCCCCATGACCTGGATGGAACAAACCACACAAACAGACCGAACGGTGAATTCCCCGGACAGCCCGCATCCGACGGACAGCGGGGTCGTTGGCACATACGTGCACTCATACGACGCCTCCCGCCCGCAGTACCAGAGCCAGATCCCCTCCATGCGCCCCGCGCAGGACGTAGCGGACGGGTACTCGGCGACGCCGATCTACGATGCGCTGTACTCCGAGTTCCGCCGCTCCTTCAGAGCGCTCCCCGGCGACCGGAGCGGCGAGGAGAACCTCGGCTTCACGGCCTTCGGCGCCGGCGCTTTCGGTGCCGGTCTGCACACCACTCGCGGTGGCCTCGCGTACACCCCGTCCGTCGGTTCCTGGCAGCGGGATCCCCGGCAGCGGGACGGACGGAGGGGCAACGGCAGGCACGCCCAGCCCGCCCTGCCGCCGGGCCCCCGCAGGGGCGCCTGAACCGCACCCGACCACAGGTGAGCAGCCGTCGGGCCCGGCGCGGACTTCCCGCGCCGGGCCCGACGGCTGCTTTCGCTGTCAGCCTGTCCGGCTGTCCGGCCGTCCGGCCGTCCGGCGACTACTTCTTACGACCGCGCTTCTCGCGCACCCGTACGGAGATGTGGATCGGCGTACCGGGGAAGCCGAACTCCTCGCGCAGCCTGCGCTCGATGAACCGACGGTAGCCCGCCTCGATGAAGCCGGAGGCGAAGAGCACGAAGCGTGGCGGCTTCGCGCCCGCCTGCGTGCCGAACAGGATGCGCGGCTGCTTGCCGCCCCTGACCGGGTGCGGGTGGCCGGCGACGAGTTCGCCGAGGAAGGCGTTGAGCCTGCCGGTCGGTACGCGCGTCTCCCAGCCCGACAGGGCCGTCTCGATCGCCGGGACGAGCCGCTCCATGTGGCGTCCGGTGAGCGCGGAGACATTCACCCGGGGCGCCCACGCGATCTGCGCCAGCTCCGTCTCGATGTCGCGTTCCAGGTAGTAGCGGCCGTCCTCGTCGAGGGTGTCCCACTTGTTGTACGCGATGACGATGGCGCGGCCCGCCTCGACCGCCATCGTGATGATGCGCTGGTCCTGGACGCTGATGGACTCGGTCGTGTCGATCAGTACGACGGCGACCTCGGCCTTCTCGACGGCCGCGGCCGTACGCAGCGACGCGTAGTAGTCGGCGCCCGCCTGGAGGTGCACCTTGCGGCGGATGCCGGCCGTGTCGATGAACTTCCAGACCGTGCCGCCCAGCTCGATCAGCTCGTCGACCGGGTCACGGGTGGTGCCGGCGACCTCGTCGACGACCACCCGGTCCTCGTTCGCCACCCGGTTCAGCAGGGACGACTTGCCGACATTCGGACGGCCGATGAGCGCGATACGGCGCGGCCCTCCGACCGCGGTGCCGAAGGTCTGCTCGGGAGCGTCCGGCAGCGCTTCGAGGACCGCGTCGAGCATGTCGCCGGTGCCACGGCCGTGGAGTGAGGACACCGGGTGCGGCTCGCCGAGCCCGAGCGACCAGAGGGCCGTCGCGTCCGCCTCGCCGCTCTGCCCGTCGACCTTGTTGGCGCAGAGCACGACGGGCTTGCCCGCCTTGCGCAGCAGCCTGACCACGGCCTCGTCGGTGTCGGTGGCGCCGACCGTGGAGTCCACGACGAAGACCACAGCGTCGGCGGCGTCGATCGCGTACTCGGCCTGGGCGGCGACGGACGCGTCGATGCCGAGGACGTCCTGCTCCCAACCGCCGGTGTCGACGACCTTGAAGCGGCGGCCCGCCCACTCGGCCTCGTAGGTGACCCGGTCGCGGGTGACGCCCGGCTTGTCCTCGACGACCGCCTCACGGCGGCCGATGATGCGGTTCACGAGGGTCGACTTGCCGACATTCGGACGGCCGACGACAGCGAGGATCGGCAGTGGACCGTGACCGGCCTCACCGATCGCGCCCTCCACCTCCTCGGGGTCGAAGCCCTCCTGCGCGGCGATCTCCATGAACTCCGCGTACTCGGCATCGCCAAGCTCTCCGCGCTCGTCGTCGGAGTCGATCTGGTCGTTCATGAAGTCCGTACCTCGTTCGTCATCATCGTGATCGGTGCGCCGCTCGTACGCGGCGCACTACTCAAGTCTTTTCCCGGCGCCCGGTGAGGCGCCTGGCGTTCTCCAGGTGGGCGGTCAGCCGCTCCTGGAGACGTACGGTGGCGCTGTCCAACGCCGCGCGCGTACGCTTCCCGCTCCCGTCGCCCGCCTGGAAGGCCTCGCCGTAGACGAGGTCCACACGGCCGCGCAGCGGGGGCAGTCCCCGTACCAGCCGGCCACGCCGGTCCGTGCTTCCCAGAACCGCCACGGGTACGACGGGCGCACCCGACCGTAGAGCGAAGTATGCAAGGCCGGACCGCAAGGAGGCGAAATCGCCTTCACCCCTGCTGCCCTCGGGGAAGATCCCGAGGACCCCGCCGTCCTTCAGTACATCCAGTGCGCCGGTGACCGCTGTCCGGTCGGCGACCGACCTGTCGACCCTGACCTGCCCGATGGAGTGCAGGAAGGGGCCGAGCGGTCCGACGAACGCTTCCTTCTTGATCAGGAAGTGCACCGGCCTCGGTGCCGTCCCCATCAGCATCGGGCCGTCTATGTTGTGCGCGTGGTTGACGGCCAGGATCACCGGGCCGCTGGACGGTACCCGCCACGCGCCGAGCACCCGGGGCCTGAACAGGCCGTACATCAGCCCGATGCCGATGCCGCGCCCGACCGCCGCACCCCTCGGGGACGGCGCGTTCACGTCGTCGCCCGCTTCTCCTCGACCAGGGTCACCAGGCACTCGATGACCTGCTGAAGCGTGAGTTCGGTGGTGTCGACCTCGACCGCGTCGTCCGCCTTGGCGAGCGGCGACACCTTACGGGAGGAGTCGGCCGCGTCCCGCTTGATCAGCGCCTGCTTGGTGGCGTCGACAGCGGCGGCGCCCTTGCCGCCCAGCTCGCCGCTGCGGCGGGCGGCGCGCGCCTCCGCCGAGGCGTTGAGGAAGATCTTGACGTCGGCGTCGGGCAGCACGGTAGTACCGATGTCACGGCCCTCGACGACGATGCCGTTCGGCGCCGACCTGGCGATGGAGCGCTGGAGCTCGGTGATCACGGCCCGCACCTCGGGCACCGCGCTGACGGCGCTGACCTTGGAGGTGACCTCGGGCGTACGGATCGGGCCCGACGCGTCCACGCCGTCCACGGTGATCGTCGGGTCGGCCGGGTCGGTGCCCGAGACGAGGACGGGCTTGCCCGCCGCCGTCGCGACAGCCGCCGTGTCCGTCACGTCGATGCCGTTGCTGATCATCCACCAGGTCATCGCGCGGTACTGCGCCCCGGTGTCCAGGAAGCTCAGTCCGAGCTGGGAAGCCACGGCCTTGGACGTGCTCGACTTGCCTGTGCCCGACGGCCCGTCGATGGCGACGATCACAGCGGCCGGGGCGGTCCTGGCGGCGGTTGCGGCGTTTTCCACGGGGGTGGACACCTCTCCTGGTTCACTCGGGTTCACTCGGTGATGTGGCGGCGTGTCTCCACTCCCGCGCGCCTTAAGTTTACCGAGAACTCAGGAGGCCGGATCCACCCGTTCGGCGGGGTGCGGAACGGGTGGGTCCGGCGCGGTTTCCCGCTGCCTGCCGACGATGTTCCTCAGTGCCTGATCGACCAGCCGCGCTCCCGCAGCGACGCCGCGAGCACCGGGGCCGCCGACGGTTCGACCATGAGCTGGACGAGACCCGCCTGCTGTCCGGTGGCGTGCTCGATCCGGACGTCCTCCACGTTGACCCCGGCGCTTCCGGCGTCGGCGAAGATACGGGCCAGCTCGCCCGGGCGGTCGCTGATGAGGACGGCGACGATCTCGTACGACGCCGGGGCGGCGCCGTGCTTGCCCGGCACCCGCGCCCGGCCGGCGTTGCCCCGGCGCAGCACGGCCTCGATGCCGCTCGCGCCGCTGTGCCGCTTGGCCTCGTCGGCCGACTGGAGTTCGCGCAGCGCCCCGACCGTCTCGTCGAGGTCGGCGGCGATCCCGGCCAGCACGTCGGCGACCGGTCCCGGGTTCGCCGTGAGGATGTCGATCCACATCGCGGGGTCGGAGGCCGCGATCCGGGTGACGTCACGGATGCCCTGCCCGCAGAGCCGTACGGCCGTCTCGTCGGCGTCCTCCAGCCGCGCCGCGACCATCGACGAGATGAGCTGGGGTGTGTGCGAGACGAGGGCCACGGCGCGGTCGTGGGCGTCGGCGTCCATGACCACGGGGACGGCCCGGCAGAGCGCCACCAGTTCCAGCGCCAGGTTCAGCACCTCGGTGTCGGTGTCCCGGTCCGGCGTCAGCACCCACGGCCGTCCCTCGAAGAGGTCGGCGGTGGCGGCCAGCGGGCCCGAGCGCTCCTTGCCGGACATCGGGTGCGTACCGATGTACGCGGACAGGTCGAGGCCGAGCGCCTCCAGCTCACGCCGTGGTCCGCCCTTGACGCTGGCCACGTCCAGGTAGCCGCGGGCCGTCCCCCTGCGCATCGCGTCGGCCAGCGTGACGGCGACATGCGCGGGCGGTACGGCGATGATCGCGAGGTCGACAGGGCCCTCAGGGGGGCTGTCGCTGCCCGCGCCGAGCGCCGCCGCCGTACGGGAGCGGCCGGGGTCGTGGTCCGCGAGGTGGACGGTGACCCCGCGTCCCGCCAGGGCGAGCGCGGCGGAGGTGCCGATCAGTCCCGTACCGATGACGACGGCGGTTCTCACTGGGCGATGTCCTTACGCAGGGCCGCCGCCGCCCCGAGGTACACGTGCGCGATCTCGGACTTCGGACGGTCGGACTCGATGTGGGCCATTATGCGGACGACGCGCGGCAGGGCACCGGCGATGTCGAGTTCCTGCGCGCAGATCAGCGGGACGTCGACGATGCCTATCCCGCGGGCCGCCGCCGCGGGGAAGTCGCTGTGCAGATCAGGGGTGGCCGTGAACCAGATGCTGATCAGATCGTCCGAAGTGAGGTCGTTGCGCTCCAGTATCGCGGTGAGGAGTTCCTTGACCTGGTCGTTCATATGCCCGGACTCGTCCCGCTCCAACTGGACGGCTCCGCGGACCGCTCGTACCGCCACG
Organism: Streptomyces sp. 150FB; assembly: GCF_000818195.1. Taxonomy (GTDB): domain Bacteria; phylum Actinomycetota; class Actinomycetes; order Streptomycetales; family Streptomycetaceae; genus Streptomyces. The sequence goes on from NZ_JTHL01000001.1 coordinate 1,744,461, forward strand.
ACGTTCTCCTCAGTGATCGATTGCTCCGGCCAGGGTAGTCAGAGGCCTCGCGCACGTCTTCGGCGACCGAGTGCCGAGACGGTCAGGGCCAATCTTCCGCAAACCGGGGCGTTACGCCACTTGGGGGAACGTCCGGGCCCTCGCGCTGGCTACCCTCACCCGCATGACCTCCGAAGTCCCCGCTGCCGCCGACGCTCCGGACGCCCCGGGGACGGCCCGTACACCTGAGGCGTTCACCGCCCTTGTACGCGATCACACGGTCTACTCCTGTGTGATGGGCTCGCGCGCCTTCGGTCTCGCGACGGAGGACAGTGACACCGACATCCGTGGTGTCTTCCTCGCCCCGACCCCGCTGTTCTGGCGCTTCGAGAAGCCGCCGACGCATATCGAGGGCCCGCGCGAGGAGCAGTTCAGTTGGGAGCTGGAGCGCTTCTGCTCGCTCGCGCTGCGCGCCAACCCCAACGTCCTGGAGTGCCTGCACTCCCCGCTCGTCGAGCACGCGGACGCGACGGGGCGCGAACTGCTCGCGCTGCGCGGCGCGTTCCTGTCGATCCGGACCCACCAGACCTTTGTGCGCTACGCGTCGGGGCAGCGCGCGAAGCTGGAGGCAGGCGTGCGGCGGTACGGCGTGCCGCGCTGGAAGCACGCCATGCACCTGCTGCGGCTGCTGGCCTCCTGCCGGGATCTGCTGCGTACGGGGCGGCTCACCCTCGATGTCGGCGCCGACCGCGAGGCGCTGCTCGCGGTGAAGCGGGGCGAGGTGCCCTGGCCCGAGGTCGAGCGGCGGATGACGGCGCTGGCCGGCGAGGCGGACGCGGCGGCGCTCCGCTCAGCGCTGCCCGCCGATCCCGACACCGCCCGCGTCGAGGACTTCCTGATCCGCGCCCGCCGCGCCTCGGCGCTCGATCCGCGCCCGTACGACGAGGTCGTGCAGGGCGTCGGGGGCCTCCGAAGCGGGCGTCCCGGGTAGCGAGGAGGCCGCCTGCGCCTCGTCGAGGACCGCGTGCAGGGCCTCCACGTCCGCGAGCAGCCGGCCGCGCCCAGGACCGGCGGACGCGGCCGGTCCGTGTTCGGCCTCCGCCTTGGCCGCGATCAGCTCCGGCAGGTAGGCCGGGGCCGCCACCTCGCCGAGCAGTGTGGGCAGATGCGCCTCCACCTCGCCCGAACGCATGAGGTGGATGCCGGTGAGAACCGCGCGGAAGGTGTAGAGCAGCGGCTTGAGCTCACCGGTCTTCTCGAACAGCCGCCACTGGGTGGTGGCGAAGCCCCGGTAGTGGTGCGCGTGCCGGCTGGTCAGTACGGAGGGCGCGAGCGCCGTCATCTCCTGGTGCGTGGCGGTGGTCCGCACCAGCAGCGGCGAGAGCAACTGCTCCAGCACATAGCCGTTGCGGGTGAGCATCAGCCGGGCGAACTTCCGCAGGTCGTGGGTGACGAGGTCCATCTCCACGCCGTCCCTGTCCCACATCCGCGACCGGGTCTCCTCCGGCTCGCGCAGTCCGATCAGCGCCTCGGCCGGCAGCAGGTGGACACCGCGCAGGTCGACGTCCGAGTCGCTGGACGGGAAGCCGTACAGATGGGCCCCGGAGACCGTGGCGAACAGCAGCGGATCGCTCTCCTCCGCTATGGCCGGGCCGAGGTCGGTGACCGGCAGTCCGGCCCGGCTCAGTCTCATCTCGTATGCGTGCATACCTCAAGCGTCCCAGAGCGCTCCGAGGCTGAGCAGCTCGCTCCGGTGCTCGATGCGGCCCGCCCACTCCTCCGGCCAGACGTCCGCCCCCAGATGCGCCCCGGCGAACGCCCCCGCCAGGCACGCGATCGAGTCCGAATCGCCCTTGGTGCAGGCGGCGCGGCGCAGTGCGGTGACCGGGTCGGAGGGGAAGAGCAGGAAGCACAACAGCCCGGTGGCGAGGGCCTCTTCGGCGATCCAGCCCTCTCCGGTCGCCAGGCAGGGGTCGGTCTCGGGCGAGGTCGTGCCGACGGCCCGCCGAAGGCGGTCGAGGATGGCGAGGCACTCGTCCCAGCCGCGTTCGGCGAAGGCCTCCGGCGACGCGTCCTGGCTCAGCGTCCACAGGTCGCCGAGCCAGTGGTGGTCGTAGCGCGAGCGGTTCTCCAGCGCGTACCCGCGCAGCAGCTCCACCAGGTCCTCCGGCCGGGCCCCCTGTGCCAGCAGGTACACGGCGTGGGCGGTGAGGTCGGACGCGGCCAGCGCCGTGGGGTGGCCATGGGTGAGGGCGGACTGCAACTGGGCGGCTCCCGAGCGCTGTTCGGCGCTCAGACCCGGTACGAGACCGATCGGCGCGACCCGCATGTTGGCGCCGCAGCCCTTGGAGCCGACCTGGCTCGCCTCCTGCCAGCGGCGGTCGCTGTCGAGCAGCCCACAGGCGACCAGGCAGGTGCGGCCGGGGGCGCGGTTGTTCTCCGGCGAGTGGTACCAGGCGACGAACTCCTCGCGTACCGGCCCCTCCAGGGCCACCGGGTCGAGCGGGCCGCGCTCCAGCGCCGTCCGCAGGCCCCGGGCGAGCGCCAGCGTCATCTGGGTGTCGTCCGTGATGAAGGCGGGCTTCGGCAGGTCCATGCCGCGCCAGGGGCCGAATTTGGCGAGAATCGAGCGCACATCGTTGAACTCGGTCGGGAAACCGAGGGCGTCGCCGAGCGCGAGGCCGATGAGCGCGCCGGCGGCGGGCCGCCGGGCGGGGTTCCTGGAGTCGTTCACGGCGCCGGTCGTGTCGTCGGTCATGGGGTGCGTCCTTCGGGTCGTAGCAGGGGTGGGTGGAGGGTGGTGGCCGGTCCCGCGCGGTAGAGCGCCGCCGGTTTTCCGCGTCCGCCGGTGCGGCGCGGAGGACCGTCGACGGGCTGGACGAAGCCGGGGGTGGCGAGGACCTTGCGCCGGAAGTTGGGCGGGTCGAGGTCGACGCCCCAGACGGTCTCGTACACCTGGCGCAGCTCTCCGAGGGTGAACTCGGGAGGGCAGAACGCCGGTGCGAGGCAGGTGTATTCAAGCTTGGCGCCGACCCGGTGGTGCGCGTCGGCGACGATGCGCGCGTGGTCGAAGGCGAGCGGCCCCGGGGCGAGCGCGGCGCCCGCGCTGACCTCGGTCCAGCGGGCGCGCGTGGCGTCGCCGCCGCCGCGCGGCTCGGGCAGGCCGGGCACCAGCGCGGTGTACGCGACGGACACGACCCGCATCCTGGGGTCGCGGCCGGGGTCGCTGTACGTCCGTAGCTGCTCCAGGTGGAGCGCGGTGGCCGTACGGGGCGACAGCCCTGTCTCCTCGGCGAGTTCGCGGCGGGCGGCCCGTTCCGCCGACTCCCTGGGCAGGACGAAGCCGCCGGGCAGCGCCCAGGCACCCGCGTACGGCGCTTCGCCGCGTTCGACGAGCAGGATGTGCAGCCGGTTCTCGCGGACGGTGAAGACGGCGAGGTCGACGGTGACGGCGAACGGCTCGAAGGCGGCGGGGTCGTAGCCCTCGGGTGCTCCGGGCCCCCGTCCGCCAGGCCCCGGAGCGTTCACCGTCGCTCCGGCAGCGGCGGTGCGAAGTCCCAGCCCTTGCCGATCAGTTGGTCCACGGCGGCGACCGCCGTCGCGAGCCGCTCCTCGCGCGAGCCGGTGATGACGATGAACTCCCTTCCCGTACGCGTCAGTTCGTCGCGGAACCGCTCCGTCATCCAGGGCCGCAGCTCCTCGCCGTCCCGCAGGCCGTCGTCCTCGAAGCGGACGCCCCTGTGGTCGGTGAGCAGCCAGAGGTGGTGTCGGACCCGGTCGGCGATCTCCTCGACGCGCGGGTCCCTGCCGCCCAGATAGCGTTCGCGCCAGACCGTGGTGGCGAAGGAGTCCGTGTCGCAGATCAGGACGGGCGATCCGGCCCTGGCCGCCGCTTCCTCGTGCTCGTTCTGGGTGCTGGCTATCAGCGGGAAGTCGTCCGTGCTGAATTCGACGTCCTCCCACTGCGCCTGGGGCCAACTCTCCCGCAGGGCCGCCAGTTTGAGTTCGCCGTGCTCCCGCCCGTACTCGGGTACGCAGCGCGTCCCCGCCCAACTCCCGCCGCGCCGCCGGTAGTGCTGGGCGAGCGCGGAGGCGAGAGTGGTCGTGCCGGTGGACTCGGCGCCGAGGACGACCACCCGGCGGGTGAGCGCCGCGCGTACGGGCGGCACGAGGAAGTCCCAGCAGCCGACCGGGTCGGCGCGGACCGCCGTCGCCGAGACCGGGAAGGCCGTACGGCCCGGATCGACGCTCACGGAAGCCGCGCCGAACCGGCGCCCCAGCTCCTCCCCGTACGGCTCCGAGGTGAAGACGGCGTCGACCCGCTCGGGGACCGCGCCCCTGAAGACCGCCATGTGCGCGTCCCAGATGTCCGGGTCGGCCAGGTCCATGGGCACGTCGTCGACGGCGCCGACGACCCTCGCCCCGGGGTGCGTCTCGCGCATCCAGGCGACCCGGTCGGCGAGCGGCACGGACTCGACCGACGCCGCGCAGACCAGCACGGTGAGCCGGTCGCAGCGGGCCAGCGCGGACCGTACGAGATGGTGGTGGCCGGCGTGCGGCGGGTAGAACTTGCCGAGCACCAGGCCGTGTTCGTAGGAGGTCACCCGGCCGCCTCCGCCCGCTCGGGGCGCCCCGCGCCGCCCAGGCCCGCGGACCAGTTGCGGAGTCCGGCCACGCACAGGGCGAGGAACCCCACGTACAGCAGCGAGGTCAGATACAGGTCCTTGTACGCGTAGAGCGGGATGTAGACGAGGTCGGCCGCGATCCACAGCCACCAGGACTCCAGCAGCTTGCGGCACTGGCCGTAGGTGGCGGCGAGCGAGAGCGCGGTGGTGAGCGCGTCCCAGAACGGCACCGTCGAGTCGGTGAACCGCCCGAGGACCAGGGTGAGTACGAGGGTGCCGGCCGCGCCCGCCACCAGCAGCAGCCCCCATTCGGCGCGGGTGGTCCTGCGCACCGGCAGATCGGCGCCCGGTCCACCCCCGTGGGTCCAGGCCCACCAGCCGTACACCGCGAGCACGATGAAGACGACTTGGAGCGTCGCGTCGGCGTACAGCCCGCTCCCGGTGAACAGCAGGATGAAGAACAGGTTGTTGGCGATGCCGACCGGCCAGTTGGAGATGTGCTGGCGGGCGACGAGCCAGACGCAGAGCGCGCCGCTGCCGAAGCCGAGCACCTCGGTCCAGCTCACCGGGGTGCCCAACAGCGTTGCCAGGGGCCGCTGCAAGGGGTCGACGATGTCCGCGAGACTCACCCGCGCCTCCTTTATAGTCATGGTGACTATAAAGGGGTCGGGGTGCGCCGGGCAAGCAAAAAACCCGCGACCGGGGGTCGCGGGCTCTTGGACTCCTCAATTAGGCGTCCGACGAACGGCCTTGTCTACAGCCCGACTTCCTTCATCAGCATGCCCACCTCGGTGTTGGTGAGGCGACGCAGCCAGCCGGACTTCTGGTCGCCCAGCGGGATCGGGCCGAAGGACGTCCGGACGAGACGGTCGACCGGGAAACCGGCCTCGGCGAGCATCCGGCGCACGATGTGCTTGCGGCCCTCGTGGAGGGTGACCTCGACGAGGTAGTTCTTGCCGGTGTTCTCGACGACCCTGAAGTGGTCGGCCTTGGCGTAGCCGTCGTCGAGCTGGATGCCGTCCTTGAGGCGCTTGCCCAGGTCGCGCGGGAGCGGGCCCTGGATCGCCGCGAGGTAGATCTTCTTGACGCCGTACCTGGGATGGGTCAGCCGGTGGGCCAGCTCGCCGTGGTTGGTGAGCAGGATGATGCCCTCGGTCTCCGTGTCGAGCCGGCCGACGTGGAAGAGCCGGGTCTCACGGTTGGTGACGTAGTCGCCGAGCGACTGGCGGCCGTCCGGGTCCTCCATCGTGGAGACCACGCCTGCGGGCTTGTTGAGCGCGAAGAACAGGTGCGACTGGGTGGCGACGGTCAGTCCGTCGACCTTGATCTCGTCCATGTCGGGGTCGACGCGCATGCCCTGTTCGAGGACGATCTCGCCGTTGACCTCGACGCGGGACTGCTCGATCAGCTCCTCGCACGCGCGGCGCGAGCCCATGCCGGCCCTGGCGAGGACCTTCTGCAGACGCTCGCCCTCGGCGTCGGCGTCGTGGTTCTTCCTCGGCGTCCTGATCTCCGGCTCGCCCGCGTACCTGTCGCGGTTGCGCTGCTCGATCTTGGCGTCCAGCTCACGGGGGCGGGACTGGCCGCCCGCGTCGCGCCGGGTGCGGGGTGCGCTCTGCGAGGACCTGGGGCCGCCCTTGGCGCCGCCACGGGCCGCCGCGCCCCGGGCACCG
>NZ_JTHL01000001.1:1750947-1752692 GCF_000818195.1 Streptomyces sp. 150FB
CGGCGCTCCTGCCGCCGCCGGTGCCCCGGCCGCCACCGCCACCGCTGCCGGCGCCGCCCCGGTTGTCCCGGCCGCCGCTCCCGCCTCCACCGTTCCTGTTGCCGCTTCCGCTGTTGCTGTTACCGCTTCGCATTAAATGTCCGTCTTGTCGTCTGCGTGGATGTCCGGTGCGTCCGGATCGAACGACGGAACGCCTTCCAGGGTCTCGGCCTCGATCGCATCCGCCTCGGGAAGGAAGGGCGCGAGCTCCGGAAGTTCGTCCAGGCCACGCAGGCCCATCCGCTCCAGGAAGTAGTTCGTCGTCCTGTACAGGATCGCACCTGTTTCAGGTTCCGCGCCCGCTTCCTCGACCAGCCCGCGCTGAAGGAGCGTCCGCATGACGCCGTCGCAGTTGACTCCGCGTACGGCCGAGACCCTGGACCGGCTCACCGGCTGGCGGTACGCGACGACCGCCAGCGTCTCCAGCGCGGCCTGCGTCAGACGTGCGTGCTGGCCGTCGAGCACGAACGCCTCGACGGCTTCCGCGTACTCGGCCCGCGAGTAGAACCGCCAGCCGCCGGCGACGAGCCGCAGCTCGAAGCCCCGCCGATGCACCGTGTATTCGTCCGCCAGCTCCCGCAGCGCGTCGGCCACGGCCCTGCGCGGGCGGTCGAGCACCTTGGCGAGGTGCTCGGCCGTGGCGGGCTCGTCCACGACCATGAGGACCGCCTCCAGGGCGCCCTTGAGGTCGAGGCCGGCGACCGTACTCTGCTCCTGCTCGCTCACGCCTTCTCCTCGATCGGTTCGGGCGGCCGGTCGAACTCGTCGGTCACGACGGGCTCCACACCGTCGTCACCGCCCGTCCAGCGGACCATGAGGGTGCCGAGGGCCTCCTCCTGCTCCAGGGTGACCACCCGCTCCCGGTACAGCTCCAGCAGCGCCAGGAAGCGCGCCACGACGGTGAGGGTGTCCCCGGCGTCCTCGGTGAGCACCTGGAAGCTGACCTCACCGCGCTCGCGCAGCCGCGCGACGACGATGCCCGCCTGCTCCTGCACGGACACCAGGGGCGCGTGGATGTGGTCGGTGTACACCTGCGGCGTCGGCTTCGGCTGCATGGCCTTGACCGCGAGCCTGGCGAACCCCTCGGCCCCGATGCCGATGACCACGTCGGGCAGCAGGTCGGCGAGGTGGGCCTCCAGGCCGACCGTACGGGGATAGCGCCTGGATTCGGTCTCCAGACGGGTCTGGAAGATCTCCGCGATCTGTTTGTACGCGCGGTACTGGAGGAGCCGGGCGAAGAGCAGGTCCCGCGCCTCCAGCAGCGCGAGATCGGCCTCGTCCTCGACCTCGGCGGCGGGCAGCAGCCGGGCGGCCTTCAGATCGAGCAGGGTGGCGGCGACGACGAGGAACTCGGTGGTCTGGTCGAGGTCCCAGTCAGGACCCATCGCGCGGATGTGGACCATGAACTCGTCGGTGACCGTGGACAGTGCGACCTCGGTCACATCCATCTTGTGCTTCGAGATGAGCTGGAGAAGCAGGTCGAACGGGCCCTCGAAGTTGGCGAGCCGCACGGTGAAACGCCCGTCGTCGACGGGTTCGGCTCCGTCCGGGGCGGTGACGGCGGGGGCCGCTGCGGGGGCGGGCTCGTACGGTGCGGGCTCGGGATCCGGCTCAGGGTCGGGCTCGGGCGCGACCTCAGGCTCAGGGTCGGGCGCAGGCTCCGGCTGCCCGCTCTCGGCCGGCGGCGCGGCGGCAGGCTCCCGTAC
>NZ_JTHL01000001.1:1753688-1757634 GCF_000818195.1 Streptomyces sp. 150FB
AGCCGCCGCCTGCGCGTCCTGCGGCCTGCGGCCCTTCATCCCGGCGGCCGCCTGCTCGGCGTCGGAGCTGCGGGTCCTGGGCACTTCAGGATTGCCGCCCGTGACACCGCCACCCGCACCGGGCCCCGGGTCCGGGTCGGCGGCGGAGTGCTCCTCCGTCGCCGATGACCCGTTCCGGCCGGCCGCCGCCTCGGCGGCCGGGTCGCTCTCGCCCGCCGGAGCGGGTACCCGGACCTCGCCGTTGGTGTTCCGGCGCCGGTCGGCGGGCGACGAGGACTGGAGCGCCATGCCCCCGGTCGTACGGAACAGCTCGTCGGCCCCGGGCAGACTCACTCGGCGTGACACCGGGCGAGCACCTCCCTGGCGAGCTGGCGATAAGCGGCGGCGCCGACGGAGTTGGAGGCGTACGTGGTGATCGGCTCACCGGCGACCGTGGTCTCCGGGAAGCGCACGGTCCGGCCGATCACCGTGTGGTACACGTGATCGTCGAACGCCTCGGTGACACGCGCGAGGACCTCGCGGCTGTGCACCGTACGGGAGTCGTACATCGTGGCGAGGATGCCGTCGAGTTCCAGCTCGGGGTTGAGCCGCTCCTGGACCTTCTCGATGGTCTCCGTCAGCAGGGCCACACCGCGCAGCGCGAAGAACTCGCACTCCAGCGGCACGATCACCTTGTGTGCCGCCGTCAGCGCGTTCACGGTCAGCAGACCGAGCGAGGGCTGACAGTCGATCACGATGTAGTCGTAGTCCTGCATCAGCGGCTTCAGGGCCCGCTGGAGCGTGGACTCGCGCGCCACTTCACTCACGAGCTGGACTTCGGCGGCCGACAGGTCGATGTTGCTCGGCAGCAGGTCCATGTTGGGGACCGCGGTCTTCAGGAGCACCTCGTCCGCCGCCATGCCCCGCTCCATGAGCAGGTTGTAGACGGTGAGGTCCAGCTCCATCGGATTCACACCGAGACCGACCGACAGGGCTCCCTGCGGGTCGAAGTCGACGAGCAGCACGCGCCTGCCGTATTCGGCGAGGGCCGCGCCCAGGTTGATGGTCGACGTCGTCTTGCCGACGCCGCCCTTCTGGTTGCACATCGCGATGATCGTGGCCGGACCGTGGTCGGTCAGCGGTCCCGGGATCGGGAAGTACGGCAGGGGCCGACCGGTCGGGCCGATCCGCTCGCGGCGCTGGCGTGCGGCGTCGGGGGCGAGGGTGGCCGCGTACTCGGGGTCGGGCTCGTATTCGGCGTCGGGGTCGTAGAAGTGCCCCTCGGGCACTTCGTCGTAGTCGGCGAATGGGCTGGACTCTCGGCCGCCCTCGTTGCCGGCCATGGCGTTCACGTGGTGGCCGTCCATCGTCTGGTGGGCTGTCGTCAACTGCTGGTGGGTGGCGAAGGTGCGGACAGCGACGGAGCCGACAGCCTCGAGCCCGGACGACGGGCTCTGGCCCCTCGCAGGCATTCCTGGTTGACCACCCCCGGGAGTAAATGTCGACTCATTCACAAGTCGTCTTACCTCCTTGGACGTGACCAGGAAACTTATCGATAGGTCAGCGTGGCACCATGCCGACGGTTTGCGACTCTATGGCGTGTCACCGCTCCGCAGCAACACAATCCGCCGGACCCGTGCCGATGTGTCGGCAACCGAACATCCCTGTGTCAAGGGCGCACAGCCCTCTCACCAAGGCATGCCGGGCGTGTTTCGCGGGGGTGCGAATAGGTGAAAAGGTAACTTTCACGGCGAGTTGGCGAGGGCCTCGAAGTGGCCGGATACACACCGGACCGGACCTCGTTCAGCAAGATCCGGCCGGTGGCGTGACGTTGACGTAAGGCGTTGACGCGTCAGGCCAGTACGGCGTCCAACTCCACGTGCGCCAGCCCGTGGGCCTCGGCGACCTCACGATAAACCACCTGGCCATCATGGGTGTTGAGCCCCTTCGCCAGCGCGGGGTCGCGGCGCAGCGCCTCGATCCAGCCACGGTTCGCGACCTCGACGATGTAGGGCAGCGTGGCGTTGGTCAGCGCGTAGGTGGACGTGTTCGGGACAGCCCCCGGCATGTTGGCCACGCAGTAGAAGACCGAGTCGTGGACGCGGAAGGTCGGTTCGGCGTGGGTCGTGGGGTGCGAATCCTCGAAGCAGCCACCCTGGTCGATTGCAATGTCGACAAGTACACTTCCGGGCTTCATCTTGGCGACAAGCGCGTTGGTGACCAACTTCGGCGCCTTCGCTCCGGGGATCAGAACGGCACCCACGACGAGGTCCGCCTCGACGACCGCGCGCTCCAGTTCGTACGCGTTGGAGACGATGGTCTGGACCTTCGTGCCGAAGATCTTGTCCGCCTCGCGCAGCTTGTTGATGTCCTTGTCGAGCAGCGTCACATGGAAGCCCATGCCGACGGCGATCTGGGTGGCGTTCCATCCCGAGACCCCGCCGCCGATGACCACCGCGCGGACCCGCCGCCGTACCGGGGACGCCGCCCGGCAGCACGCCCCGGCCGCCCGCCGAGCGCATCAGGTGGTACGCGCCGACCTGCGGGGCCAGCCGTCCGGCGACCTCGGACATCGGGGCGAGCAGCGGCAGCGCGCGGTTCGCCGTCTCGACGGTCTCGTAGGCGATGGCGGTGGTGCCGGAGTCCAGCAGGGCGTCGGTGCAGGCGCGGGAGGCGGCGAGGTGCAGGTACGTGAAGAGCGTCAGCCCCTTGCGCAGCCGGTGGTACTCCTCGGCGATCGGCTCCTTGACCTTCAGCAGCAGGTCGGCGGCAGCCCAGACCTCGTCGGCTGTGGCGAGGACGCGCGCGCCCGCCTCGGTGAACTCGTCGTCCGTGATCGAGGAACCGGCGCCGGCGCCGCGCTCGATGACGACCTGATGTCCGTGGCGCACCAGCTCGTGCACGCCGCCCGGGGTGATGGCCACCCGGAACTCGTTGTTCTTGACTTCGCGGGGGATGCCGACCAGCACGTCGATCACGGTCCTTGACTCAGGGGATTACCGAAGTAATACCGCATACGTCCCGATACGTGTGGCGCATCGGAAGACACCGCAAGAAGGTGCGGCGCAGCCAGTCTAATGAAGGACTTCCCGCTGTCTAGCCTTGCAATGCATTAATCCTCAGCAGAAGTGCTGCGGATTTCGTAGGCTGAGCCCTCCGATTCCAGCAATTGTTCGGCTGTGGCCCTGTGCAGCCCCGCCGCTGTGGGGTCGCCGAGCCGCTCCAGGGTGTCCGCCAGCCGGATCCGCAGGGCCGCCTCCAGCCGTACGTCCTCGGCCAGCCGCGCCCACTCCAGCGCCTCCTCGCAGGTGCGCAGCGAGTCCTCGGGGTGTCCCGCGTACTCCAGGACCCTGGCCACCTCGCTCAACGCCCGCGCGTGGCCCGGGTAGTCGCCCAGCCGCCGGTGGCAGGCCGCCGCCGCCCGCCAGTCGCGCAGCGCCTCGCCGTAGTGGCCCGCGTAGGCGTGGACCGCGCCGAGGCGGCCGTACAGCCTCGCCTCGTCGGCCTTCTCGCCCCGGCTGAGGCGCTGTGCGAGGGCCCTGCCGTACCAGTCGGCGGCCCGCTGCCAGTCCCCGAGGTCCTGGTGGGCGCCGCCGACGGATTCCATGGCGCGGCCGGTCGCGTAGAGGTCGCCCGCCGCGCGTCCGGCGTCCAGCGCCGCGCGGTAGCGCTCCAGCGCGTCCTCGGTGCGGCCGTTCCTGGCGTCGAGGTCGCCGATGTTGAGCAGCGCCGCCGCCTGTTCGCGGTGCAGCTCGCGGCGTTCGGCGATGTCGAGTACGAGGTGGTGGAGACCGTACAGCTCGGGCGCCGCCGCCTCCGTGCCCCGGTGCGCGGCGAGCGCGCGGACGAGCGCCGCCACATAGCGGCGGGCAAGGGTGTCGAGGTCGCCGTCGGCGACGGCCAGCCGTGCGGAGGCGAGCAGCGCGGGCTGCCGGATCCGCAGCCAGTCGGCGGCGGTGCGCGCGTC
>NZ_JTHL01000001.1:1758536-1770393 GCF_000818195.1 Streptomyces sp. 150FB
CACTCCTCGGCGAGGGATTCGGCGGCCTGCGGGTCGACGGTGATCCGTACGGCGCCGGCGAACCGGCCGAGCAGTTCCACCGCGGCCTTCGCGTCCATGCCGCCGAGGGTGCAGGGGCGTACGTCGGGGATGCCGGTGAGCGGGCCCTGCGCGACCGCGAGCACCAGGCAGTCCGGGTTGTCGGGCACCAGGGGGTCGACCTGTTCGGCGTCCACGGCGTCGTCGAGGAGCAGCAGCACGCGGCGTTCGGCGAGCGCGTCGCGGACCATCTCGGACAGCTCGTCCTCCCCGGCGCCGGGCGGGGTCGCGACGGAGAAGGTGTCGAGGATGGAGCGGGCACTGCGCTCGGTCGGTACGGGTTCGCCGTCGGCCTCGGTGAGCCGGACGCGTACGACGCCGCCCGGGTAGCGGCCCTGGAGCTGCCTGGCCAGTTCGCCGGCGAGTGCCGTACGCCCCGATCCGGGGCGGCCGGCGACGAGCAGGACACGGGCGCGCGGTTCCTTGCGTCCGGAGATCGTGTTGAGCCCGGCGCGTTCGATGTCGCCGTGCAGGGAGCCGAGTTCCCGCTCGCGTCCGAAGAACGGCGCCGCCGGAGGCGGAGGCGGGGCGGGCGCCGCAGCATCGGGCTTCGCCGCCCGGGGCGTCTCACCCTCGCGCGGCGCACCACTGTGCGTCACACCGCCGGGCCCCGTTCCGTCCGTGGCACCCACCCCGCCGTCCGTGTCCCTGTCGGGAGCGCCGGTGTCCCTGCCGGGGACGCCGTCCCGCACCCCGGCTCCCGCCCTCGCGGGCTCCGGGGTGCGGGACGCGGTGTCCGACGCCGTGTCAGAAGTGTTCCCAGGACCGGTGGTTGGGGTGGCGGTCCCGCCCCCGGCGCGCCCCCGGCCCGGGCCGTCCACGTCAACCGCCTGATCCGTCACGGGCCATGCTCCCGTCCGCCTGCGCACGAGTCGAGCCCGGCGGGTATCCGCACGGGCGATTCGAGCCTAGTTCACTCTCTGCGACGGATCATGAGAAGCATGGCCGGTACATCCCTCAATCAGGTCAGCGTTTCATCCGACTGATCGGGCGGAAGGTACCGGCGAGTTCACGCGTCGAAGGGCCTCGCTGGCCATGGCGCGTCCGCCGGCCGCAGCGCGTCCGGTCCTTCGCCGGCCAGCGCCGCGGTGAGCGCGAGGACGCCCACGACGAGACAGTTGTTGTGCAGCTCGCCGGCGAGCGCACCCCGTACGAGTTCCTTCAGCTCGACCCGCGCCAGCTCCATGTCGGCCTCCTCCTCGGAGACCTCGAAGCGCTCGCCCTCCGCCTCGCCGAGATCGCGGGCGAGGAAGATGCGCACGGCCTCGTCGCAGCCGCCGGGCGTCGTGTAGACGTCCGTCAGCACCCGCCAGTCCCCCGCCTTGACGTGCGCCTCCTCGTACAGCTCCCGCTGCGCCGCGTGGAGCGGGTTCTCGCCGGGTACGTCGAGCAGGCCCGCCGGGATCTCCCACAGCCGCTGGCGGACGGGGTGGCGGTACTGGCGGAGTACGACGACCCGGCCGTCGTCGTCCAGCGCGAGGATCGCCACGGAGCCCGGGTGGACCTGGTAGTCGCGCTTGACGACCGTGCCGTCCGGCATGATCACGTCGTCCGTACGGACGCTGGTCTTGTTGCCCCGGAAGGGCGTCGAGGTCGCGGTGACCCGCCACTCCTCGGAGACGTCCTCGATGGTCATGAAAGCGTCCTCCCACAGAGCGCGCACAAGCAGAACACAAGCAGAAGCCGGGACACGATCAGACAAGATCCATGCCCCGGCTTTCCACCGTATCTCTTCACGCCCGGGCGGCCCGCTGAGCCGGGCGCCGGGCGGCCGGCCAGGCCCTGGCCCGGCCGACTCTCACTGGACCTGCCGGGACCGTCACTGGCCCTGCTGGCGCGCCACAGCCGCCTTCACCAGGCCCGCGAACAGCGGGTGCGGCCGGGTCGGGCGGGAGCGCAGCTCCGGGTGCGCCTGGGTGGCGACCAGGTACGGGTGCGCGTCGCGCGGGTACTCGACGTACTCGACCAGCTTGTTGTCCGGCGAGGTGCCGGAGAAGATCAGGCCCGCCTTCTTCTCCAGCTCGGCGCGGTACGCGTTGTTGACCTCGTAGCGGTGCCGGTGGCGCTCCTCCACGTACGGCTCGCCCTCGTACGTCTCGCGGACGATCGAGCCCTCTGCGAGCTTCGCCGGGTAGAGGCCGAGCCGCATGGTGCCGCCGAGATCACCGGCGCCCTCCACGTACGCGAGCTGCTCCTCCATGGTGGAGATCACCGGGTGCGCGGTGCCCGAGTCGAACTCCGTGGAGTTCGCGTCGGGGATTCCGGCGACGTTCCGCGCGGCCTCGATCACGATGCACTGGAGGCCCAGACACAGGCCCAGCAGCGGCACCTTGTTCTCCCTGGCGTACTGGATCGCGCCGACCTTGCCGGTCACCCCGCGCTCGCCGAAGCCGCCGGGGATCAGGATGCCGTCGCAGTCACCGAGGTGCTTGGCCGCGCCCGCCGGGGTCTTGCAGTCGTCCGATGTGACCCATTTGACCGTGACGCGCGCTTTGTTGGCGAAGCCTCCGGCGCGCAGCGCCTCGGTCACCGAGAGGTACGCGTCGGGCAGGTCGATGTACTTGCCGACCAGCGCGACGGTGACCTCGTGGTCGGGGTTGTGGACCCGGTCGAGCAGGTCGTCCCAGACGGTCCAGTCGACGTCCCGGAACGGCAGGTCGAGCTTGCGCACGACGTACGCGTCCAGGCCCTCGGTGTGCAGCACCTTGGGGATGTCGTAGATCGACTTCGCGTCGAGCGCCGCGACCACGGCGGCCTCGTCCACGTCGCACATCAGCGAGATCTTGCGCTTGATGGACAGCGGCACCTCGCGGTCGGCGCGCAGCACGATCGCGTCGGGCTGGATGCCGATGCTGCGCAGCGCGGCGACCGAGTGCTGGGTCGGCTTGGTCTTCAGCTCGCCGGACGGGCCGATGTAGGGCAGCAGCGAGATGTGCACGACGAACACGTTGTCGCGGCCGACCTCGTGGCGCACCTGGCGGACGGTCTCCAGGAAAGGCTGGGACTCGATGTCGCCGACCGTGCCGCCGACCTCCGTGATCACCACATCGACGTCGTCGGTCGCCATGCGGCGGATGCGGTGCTTGATCTCGTTCGTGATGTGCGGGATGACCTGGACAGTGTCGCCGAGGTACTCGCCGCGGCGCTCCTTGGCGATGACCGTCGAATAGACCTGGCCGGTGGTGACGTTGGCCGAGCCGTCGAGGTCCACGTCGAGGAAACGCTCATAGTGGCCGATGTCGAGGTCGGTTTCGGCGCCGTCGTTGGTGACGAACACCTCACCGTGCTGGAACGGGTTCATCGTGCCGGGATCGACGTTCAGGTACGGGTCGAGCTTCTGCATGGTGACCCGCAGACCGCGTGCCTTGAGCAGCGCACCCAGGCTGGAGGCGGTCAGGCCTTTGCCGAGGGAGGATGCGACGCCCCCGGTGACGAAGATGTGCTTGGTCGTCGAGGATGTCGAGGATCGGGTCGGCATGGCCAAGAGGGGGCTCCCGTGGTCGCGGTCTGAAGGTGCGTACCGGCGCCCCGGTCACTGAGTGAAGAGGCTGCCGTCGCTGCGGGTTCGGGGCCCCGTTGCTTCGCAGGGTGACCACCGGTCCACGGGCTACCAGGGTAACAGCGACGAGGGGAGGCTGCTTCCGGCCACAGCTCCCCGTCTCCTACCCCTCGCACACCCTTGGCTCACCCGTTCAGCAGACCGATGTTTTCGACAGCGTGACGCGGAAGTCCTACGTGCGTCGTATCCTGCTCGGACATTCGCTGCCGAGTAGGCCGGCAAACGGCACCACCCCGCCCGTGTTCCCGGAAAAACAGCTCGTCAACGACCCTTGACCGCAGTAAGCGCCCCGCGGGGCGAACGTGGCCGTTCGACTGGAGATGCACGTGGCCGGGCGCATCGAGGATTACGCACTCATCGGAGATATGCAGACCGCTGCCCTGGTCTGCCGGGACGGCACAGTCGACTGGCTGTGCCTGCCCCGCTTCGACTCACACGCCGTCTTCGCGGCTCTGCTCGGCACTGACGAGCATGGCTTCTGGCGGCTCGGACCCGCGTTCCCGGCAGGCTCCGTGCCGCCCCGGGCGACCCGGCGCCGGTATCAGGGGGATTCCCTGATCCTGGAGTCGGAGTGGGACACACCGCGCGGCACCGTCAGGGTGACGGATTTCATGCCGCCGCGTGACGGAGCGCCGCAGGTGATCCGGATCGTGGAGGGCATCAGCGGACGGGTGCCGATGCGCTCCGCCCTGCGGATGCGCTTCAGCTACGGCCGGGTGACCCCCTGGGTCCACAAGGTCGACAACCGTACGGTCGCCGTCGCGGGCCCGGACTCGGTCTGGCTGGACACCGAGGTGGAGACGTACGGCAAGGACCTCACGACGTACTCCGACTTCACCGTCGCCCCGGGCGACCGGGTCGCCTTCACGATCAGTTGGCAGCCCTCGCACCGGCAGCCGCCGGCGCTTCCGGACCCGGAGGGGTCCTTGGAGGCGACGTCCGATTTTTGGCGTGAATGGGTCGAGCACTGTACGTATCACGGTCCTTACCGAGAGGCCGTGGTCCGCTCGCTGATCACGCTGAAGGCGCTGACGTACGCCCCGACGGGCGGGATCGTCGCCGCGCCGACGACCTCGCTCCCCGAGGAGATCGGGGGCGTACGGAACTGGGACTACCGCTACACCTGGCTACGCGACGCCGCCATCACGCTCTCCTCGCTGCTGCGCACCGGCTACCGCGAGGAGGCGCGCGCCTGGCGCGAGTGGCTGCTGCGGGCCGTCGCCGGGGATCCGGAGAACCTCCAGATCATGTACGGCATCGCCGGCGAACGTGAGCTGGGCGAGGCCGAGTTGGACTGGCTGCCGGGGTACGAGCGATCGGGCCCGGTCCGGGTCGGCAACGGCGCGGCGCACCAGCTCCAGCTCGATGTGTACGGCGAGGTCACCGAGGCGCTGCACCTGGCGCACATGACGGGCCTGGCGCGCAACGACTACGCGTCGGTCCTCCAGCTCAAGCTGATCCGCTACCTGGAGAAGCACTGGGACCAGCCGGACGAGGGCATCTGGGAGGTCCGCGGACCGCGCAGGCACTTCGTTCACTCGAAGGTGATGGCGTGGGTCGCCGTCGACCGGACGATCAAGCTGATCGAGTCCGGGGACGCGGACGGGCCGCTGGAGCGCTGGCGCGACCTGCGGGACGAGATCCACCACGACGTCTGCGAGAAGGGGTACGACAAGGAGCGGAACACCTTCACGCAGTCGTACGGCTCGAAGGAGCTGGACGCGTCCCTGCTGCTGATCCCGCAGATGGGCTTCCTGCCGCCGGACGACAAGCGCGTCATCGGCACCATCGAGGCGATCCAGCGCGAACTGTCCACGGCGGACGGCTTCGTGATGCGCTACCCGACGGCGGGCGAAGAGGCCGGTCTCGACGGCCTCGCCGGCGACGAAGGCGCGTTCCTGGCCTGCTCGTTCTGGCTCGCGGACGACCTCGCGATGATCGGGCGGGTGGACGAGGCGCGCAAGCTCTTCGAGAAGCTGCTCGGGCTGCGCAACGACCTCGGGCTGCTCGCCGAGGAGTGGGACTCGCGGTTGCAGCGCCAGGTGGGGAACTTCCCGCAGGCGTTCAGCCATGTGCCGCTGATCGACACGGCGCTGCGCCTGACGGCTTCGGGGGCGTACGGCGGCTGAGCGCCGCATCTCGCACGGTGATGCCGGATGCCGTCGCCAGGTCGGACACGACGTGGCGACGGCATCCGTGTGTCCGGCGCCGGCGGTCCCGCCTCGCGTACCGAGCCGCCCGGGTCAGGATCTTCCTGCCCGGGCCAGGACGGCCTCGGCCTGAGCGGCGAGGGCCGCGACGAGGTCGGCAGCGGGCGGCAGGTCGGTGATGAGGTCGATGGCCTCGCTCGCCCATACCGGCAGGGTCGGCGCGTCGCCCCGTGCCACGGCGGCCTGATAGGCCGCCCGGGCTTCGGGACTCGCCGCGAGTTCCGCCTCCCGGCCCCGCCATCGGTCGAGCGAGGGATGCCCGAGCGTACGAGCCGTGTACTTCGCGGACGGCCATCGCGCTCCGCGCGCGATGTCGGACACGCCGCTGCGCTCCGTGTCCTGCCCGTGTCCCTCGACGATGGCCCTGGCGGTCGAGGGATCGACCAGGCTCTCGGCCGTGGCCTGGAAACGGGTCCCGACGAGGGCCCCGGCGGCACCGAGAGCGAGGGCGGCCGCCACGCCCCGGCCGTCGGCGATCCCGCCGGCCGCCAGCACGGGCACCGGCCCCGCCAGATCGACCACGACCGGCACGAACGGCAGCGTGGACATCCCGTACCTGGCCCCGTGCCCGCCGCTCTCGGTGCCCTGCGCCACGACGACGTCGGCGCCCAGGCCGAGCGCCTGCCGGGCCTCCTCCAGATCGGTGACCTGGATGATCAGCGCAGCGCCGGCCGCACGAATACGTTCGACGAACGGGCCCGGATCCCCGAAGGACAGCATCACCGCCCCGGGGCCGTACTCCAACGCCCGCTCAAGCGCGCCGACATCGACCGCCCAGCTCAGAAACCCCATACCCCACGGCTTCCCGCACCCCGCCACGACCGGCACCTCACGGGCCAGCCAGTCCGGGTCTCCGGACCCGGCACCCAGCAACCCGAACCCGCCGCCACGGGAGACTGCGGGGGCCAGGGCACCGCCGGCGGATCCCCCCATCGGAGCCGACGCGATCGGATGCTCCACACCGAACAACTTCGTAAACGCCGTAGACAAGGCCATGCCAGCAATGATTCCCCTGGCCGCAACGCACGGACACCGCCCCCGACTTCCCTGAACGGAAGCCACACCGCGCGCCCCGGCTACACCCGTACCGCGTCCTCGTCGGCGCGTTCCGTCGCGTCCTCCAGCGACGCCCAACGGTACGGGCGGGACGGCCGATAGGCCTTTTCGTATGACTGACTTCGTTCAGGTCTCCACCGCGACCGAGACCCGTGATCAGGCCATTCGGCTCGCAGAGACCGTCGTGCGCGAACGCCTGGCAGCCGGGGTGCAGATCGTCGGCCCCGTCACATCGGTCTTCTGGCATCTAGGAGAATTCGGGACCGGGGAGGAGTGGCAGCTTCTCTTGAAGACCACTACGGACCGGTATCCCGCCCTGGAAGCGCACCTGCTCGAACACCACCCCTGGGAGAATCCTGAGGTATCCGCCGTGGCCGTCGTCGCGGGTACGGAGGGCTACCTCCGCTGGGTGGCGGAGAACACCGAGCCCGTCCAGACGACAGGGACAGGGCCGGCTCCGCGCATTTAGTCCCCGGTTCGGAGTTGGGCCTTTGCCGTCTCGTCGGCCAAATCCGCCAGCCACTGCGGGGCGTCTCGCCGGATGCCGCGCAGTGTCTCCTTGAGCCTCTCGCGACTGCGCGCTGAGGTGACGATGTCGAGCAGATCGAAAATCTCCAAAAGCGCCTTCTCGCTCTCCCGCCATGCCTGAACCGAGACGAATCCGGTAAGCAGAGCCACCAGGTGGCCCAGTTTTCTCCTCCCCCCGCCATGCTCCACTTCGGCCGCCCGCTCCAGGTGGGGAAGCGCGGCTTTGCCGTCACCGAGCGACAGCCACAACTCACCGTAGTGACCCGTGATCTCGGCATCGTCGATCCACCAGGTCCAGGCAGGTTCACGGTCCGGCGCTGAGTCCTGCATCGCCCCCGTGGCGCGCTCCATCGCGTCAAGCGCGCGTGCCCGGTCGCCGGCCTGGGCGAGAGCCCGTGCTCGGCGTACCTGCGACATCAACGCGACGCGATTGGGTATCCCGGGACGCGTGAGAATCTCATCCGAGATGCTCAACGCCTCGCCGGCTGACCCGTTGTGCACGCTGTGCATGGCCAACAGGTCAAGAGCGAACCACTCAAGCGGGCCATCCCCCGCGATCTTGGCGAGCATCTGCGACTCAACAAGAGCGGCCCGCGCCTCATCCTGACGATTCGCGTCGAACAGCAGCCAACCCGAGATTTCCGCGAGTTCGGCCACCGCGGACAGATGCCGCTTGTTTTCCCCGTTCAGCTTCTTCTGCTCGGCGCGCCACACCTGGACAGCAGCAGAGGCCACATGGTTCCCGCCGTGCCGGTTGTCGTGCTCCAGCAAATGGGTGACGGCAGAGCGAGAGAAGTCATTCTCCGGCGCTGCGGCCGGATCGCGCCGAGCAGACCAGTCAGTCCCTAGCAACTGGTCCAGGGACGCCAGAAGTTCAGGAGACGGTAACTGCTTCCCCGCTAACACCCGCGACAGATAGGCATGGTCGTAGCTGAGGGCCCGGGACGCGGCCCGAATCGACATACCGCGTGCTTGAAGTGCCCAACGGACGCTGTCCCCGAAATCACGGCCCGGCATGCATCGAGCGTAACTCGTCACCACTCAGTCACCGCCCAGTCACCACCTGTAGATCGCGAACGGGGGGAGAGTGGTGCCACAAAGCCCCAGCGACCGCAGAAACGGCCCCGGGCATGGACGACGCTTGGAGGAGCGACGACATGATGAAGCGTATCCGGAGCTGTCCTAACCCCGGAAGCAGCGCCCAGAGGCACGTTGAAGCAGGAGCAGAACCCCCGGGCGCCGGTCAGGTGACACCGGCCACGGGCGCCGAGCAGGCGCACACCATCGGCGCCTCGGCGGAAGACACGCGTCTCGCCGCGCGGGACGCGTTCATGGACCACGTCATGCGCTGCTACCAGTGCAGCCATGTCGGCGTGAACTGCGTCGAAGCCGATGGACTGGAAGCGCGCATGAACACCGCTCGCAAGGCTGACCATGCCGAGCCCGCCGGTCAGTCGTGATGGTCCAGGACACCGACAGCATCACGTGTGCGACAGGGTGGGTCGTGTGGACCGACGCGGTCAAGAACCGCCCGTCGTCGACGTCCGGGGAACTGTGGAGTCCTGAGGGCGAGATGTGGGTCAGTGACCCCGCCGTTCCGCAGCAGGGCTTCGCGCCGCCGACCGTATCGCTGCTGTGCCGGGTGCTGGACGGCTTGCGGAGGCTCCCATGCGAGTAGATACCCGTAAGCGACATGGCGTCGTGGCGCATCCGAGCGGGCTGCGGGTCGGCATGGTCGTTTATGACAGGTCGTACGAGATGGTCGCGGTCGTCGACTACTTCAACGGACCGTTCGTCCATCTCTCACGCCCCACCGGGCTGATATGGCAAAGCCGTTGGGTGTCCGTACGCGTCGGTACCGAGTACGAGCAGCGCCAACTCACGGCCATCGGAAAGCTGTACCGGCTGCGCTTGAAAGGGATGGTCCTGGACCAGCGCCAAGAAGATTTCTGAGCGACCGCGTCGCTCCCTGACGGCCCCGGTCGCCCGCCCCGGCCAGGCGGCCCCGGCTACACCCGTACCGCGTCCTCGTCGGCGGCGCGTTCCGTCGCGTCCTCCAGGACCACGCGGCCTATCAGGTCGTAGCGCTCCGGGCGCCTGGCTCGCAGGTACAGGCCCAGGGCGAGGCCGCCGAAGAAGACCACTCCGACGATCCAGGGGATCGCCGTGAAGAAGAGCGAGCCGGCCGCCGTGCCCGCCGCCGTGTGCAGGTTGATCACCAGCAGCACGACAACGGCCAGCATGCCGATGCCGCCGAGCAGCGGCGCGGTGAAGGTCTTGAACCAGTGCCTGTCCTCGGGGTGGTTGTGGCGGAAGTAGCCGATCACCGCGAAGGAGCACAGGGTCTGCACGATGAGGATCGCCATCGTGCCGAGGATCGCGAGCAGGGTGTAGAGGTGGGTGTACGGGTCCTGGCCGGTGGCCCAGAACGCGCCGACGAGGACGACCGCGATGACCGACTGGACGTAGGACGCGATGTGCGGGGAGCCGTGCGTGGGGTGTGTGCGTCCGAGGGCGGGGTGGATGAAGCCCTCGCGGCCGATCGCGTACAGGTAGCGCGAGGCGCACTGGTGGAAGGCCATCCCGCAGGCGAACGAGCCGGTGATCAGCAGCCATTGGAAGGCACTGACCGCCCAGGGGCCGATGAAGGTGCGGGCGGGGTCGAAGAACAGGTCGAGCGGGCTGCTGCCTGAGGAGATCCGTACCGAGCCCGCCAGTCCGTTGCCGGCGATCGTCATCCATGAGACGTAGATGTAGAAGAGCCCGACGCCGGTGACGGAGATCAGGGTGGCGCGCGGGATGACGCGCTTGGGGTTACGCGACTCCTCGCCGTACATCGCCGTGGATTCGAAGCCGACCCACGACCAGAAGGCGAAGAACAGGCCGAGTCCGGCGGAGGCGCCGGTGAACGCGTTCTTCGGGTTGACCGGCTGGAGCGGGATGCCGTCGGGGCCGCCGCCGTGGATCAGGACGGCCGTGGCGACGGCGAAGAGGACCGCGATCTCCGCCACCAGCATCACGCCGAGGGCCTTCGCCGTGAGGTTGATGTCGAAGTGCGCGAGGACGGCGGTGACGACGAGCATCGCCGCCGCGTAGACGATCCAGGGCACGTCGACGCCGAGTTGGTCGCGTACGGTCGTCTGCGCGAAGTACGAGAAGACGCCGACGATCGACGCCTCGAAGACGATGTACGCGAGGACGGCGAGCATCCCGGACGCCATTCCGGCGATCCGCCCCAGGCCGTGCGATATGTAGCCGTAGAAGGCGCCGGCCGCGGTGATCCGCTTGGCCATGGCGACGTATCCGACGGAGAACACTGTCAGCACGACGGTGGCGAAGAGATATCCCGCGGGCGCCCCCGTGCCGTTGCCGAAGCCGACGGCGATGGGGAGGTTGCCGGTCATGGCCGTGATCGGCGCCGCCGTGGCGACGGCCATGAAAACGACGCCGACCAGCCCGACGGAGTTCGCCTTGAGCCGGTGCACCTCCCGGGAGGACCCAACCCCGCCCGAGGCCCCGCCCAAAGCCCCGCCCAAGGCCCCGCCCAAGGCCGCCCCCACGGGCGTGTCCTGCGGCGTGTCATCGGCCGTCGCCGGTCCGGTGTTCTGTGCCATGATCGCGCCTCTCTCCAGCCGTACTTCAGGCAGCCTCGCTCGCACGCGGTGTGCACCGGCAGCCTCGTCGTACGTGATCCGCGCCACAAGCGACACCGGGTCACGTGATCACGGCCTCCGGCCGACGACATGTCGGGTGACCAGGGAGGCATGCTCACCGCCGTAACGATCCGGAGACGGTGCCGGAACATATCCCCGGGTAGCCTCCGCCCATGGACAGTCAGGGCGGCATCACCGTGCGGCGCGCGCTTGAGCTGCCGGGACTCCGCGGCGGCCTCCCCGAGGTCGTCGCCTGCGGCGACCGGCTGAACCGTACGGTGCGCTGGGTGCACGCCGGAGAGGTCCCGAACATCGCCTCGCTCCTCAAGGGCGGCGAGCTGCTCCTGACCACCGGACTCGGCCTCGGCACCCGCCCCGCCGAGCAGCGCGCCTTTGTCCGCAGGCTGGCCGAGCGCGGGATAGCGGCGCTGGTGGTGGAGCTGGGACCGCGCTTCGACCGGTTGCCTGCGGCCATCGTCGAGACGGCGCTGACGGCCGGTCTGCCGCTGGTGCAGCTCCACCGCGAGGTGGCCTTCGTCTCGGTGACCGAAGAGATCCACACCGAGATCGTCAACGGTCATTACGCGCTGCTGTGCCAGGCCGACGAGGTCCACCGGCAGTGCACCGAGGCGCTGCTCGACGGCGGCGGGGTGCCGCAGGTGCTCCGTATCCTCGCCGACTTCGCGGCGAACCCGGTCTTCCTGGAGACGGCGGAGGGGCAGCTCCTGTACGCGGCTGCGCCGGGCGCCGCGCCCGGCGCCGTACCGGCCGCC
>NZ_JTHL01000001.1:1771319-1786572 GCF_000818195.1 Streptomyces sp. 150FB
CGGGCTGCGGCACGCGGCGGAGACCGCGACGGCGGCGCACGGCCTGACCGACCGGCCGTGGTACGACGCGCGCCGCCTGGACATCGACCTGCTGCTGTGGCGGCTGCGGGAACACCCGGACCTGGCGGCCTTCGTGGACCGCGCGATCGGCCCGCTGCGCGCCCACGACCGGACCTCGCGCCCGGCCCTGCTGCCGACGCTGGAGGTCTACCTCGCGCACGCGGGCCGCAAGGCGGAGACGGCGCGCGAGCTGCACCTGAACCGCCAGACGCTCTACAACCGACTGGCGCGGATCGGCGAGTTGCTCGGCACCGACCTGGACGACCCGCAGACGGTACTGGCGCTGAGCCTGGCGCTACGGGCGCGCCGTCACACTCCCTGAGAGCCGGCACGCGGGCGGCGCCGAAGGCCGCCTGAGCGGCCACGCCGCCCGGAGGTGTCGATCATTCAGCGGGCGCGCCCGGCCAGTTCGTCGTAGACGCTCAGTACTTGGGCGATCGTGTCGTCCTCCGTGGGCCACATCGCCGCCTGCGCCCGCCCCGCCGTGGACAGTTGCCGCCTGCGCTCCGGGTCGGACAGCAGCCGCAGCACCGCGTTGGAGAGCGCGGCCGCGTCGCCGTACGGGACGAGTTCGGCTGCCTCGCCCACGAGTTCGGGGACGCCGCCGACCGCCGTGGCGATCAGCGGTACGCCGAGGCGCAGCGCCTCCTGGGCGAGGACCGAGCGCGCCTCCCAGCGGCTCGGGAGGATCGCTATGTCGGCGGCGGCCAGCAACTCCGTGATGTCGTCACGGCGGCCGATCAGCCGTACGGGCAACTCGGCGTTGTCGATGCGGCGTTGCAGCCTGCCGCGCTCCCGCCCCTCGCCCGCGACGACAAGCAGCGGCGCCGGGTCGAGACCGCGCCAGGACCGGGTGGCGTCCAGCAGGGTGTCGTACCCGTGGTGCGCCACGAGGCTGCCGACCGCCATCAGCAACGGCCGGTCGACAGAGCCGAGTTCGGCCCGCGCCTTGCTCTCCTGACCGCCGTCGGACACCTCGCGCTGCGCGGGTACGGCGATGGGCGCGAGGCGCGCGTCGCGGGCGCCACGGCTGCGGGCGCGGTCGACGAGTTCGGAGGAGGTGCCCAGTACAACGGCCGCCGCCCGCACGGCCTTTCGCTCCATCAGCCGCACCAACTGCGCCCGGGCGCCTTCCGCGTGCGCCCGGGTGTGCCAGGTGACGACGAGCGGTATCCGCCGGCCGCCGAGCGCGAACGCCGCCCGCACAGCGGCGTGCAGACCGTGCGCGTGCACGACGTCGGCGCCCGCGCACGCCGCGCGGAGGGCCGCCACGGACGCCGGGTCGCTGCTGCGGGGTACGGGGACGTGGTGCGCGCCCGACCCGCTGAAGTCGTAGGCGCGGTCGAGCTCGGTGGGCGCGCACACCGTGACGCGCAGGCCCCTGGCGACGAGTCCCGCCGCCAGCGATCTGACGTGTGCGCTGCTGCCCGAACTACCGCCGCCCACCACCTGGACCGTGTGCAGTTGTGTCACGTGGCCGAGGCTCCTGAGTCGGGGACGGGGGAGGCGGGGCCGGGTCCGACCCGTGCGCCCGGCCCTGGTGCGCGGCCGGACGGGCTCGTTCCGCGGGGACGCCCCTTGGGTCAAGGATGCCAGTCCGTACGCACGTTCCGTGCAGCGCCGAGGTGTCGTTCTTATGTCCGGCGCTTCATTCACGGCTCGTTCGCGGCCGCCGAATTCATCCACACGGATGAGCGGCGAGGGACGGGCACGGCGTGGAGCCGCGTGTTCACCGTACGCCGCCGACCCGGCGACGCCCAACGGGCCATCGGCCCCGGCGCACCGCCCGGTGCTTAACAGACCACTGGGCCATTGCCAAAAGACCAGTGGCCCGTTACGTTGGGAACAGGAGCCGGACACCCCCGCCGGCCCGGCCCGTCCGCCACCCGGGAGGGCCATTCCGTCACCAGGAGCCCCGCCATGCCTCGTACCGCCCCGGACATCACCGTTCCCGACCTCACCGGCAAGCTCGCCGTGATCACCGGCGCCAACAGCGGCATCGGCTATGGCCTCACCGGCCGCTTCGCCGCCGCCGGGGCCGAGGTCGTGCTCGCCGTACGCGACCGGCGCAAGGGCGAGCAGGCCATGGAGCGCGTCAGCGCCGAGGTGCCCGGTGCCCGGCTGCGCCTGAAGACGCTCGACCTGTCGTCACTCGCCTCCGTCACCGCGCTCGGGAAGGAGCTGGCCGACGAGGGCCGGCCGCTGGACTTCCTGCTCAACAACGCCGGGATCATGACGCCGCCGCGGCGCGACACCACCGAGGACGGGTTCGAGCTTCAGTTCGGCACCAACTATCTGGGGCACTTCGCGCTGACCGGCCTGCTGCTGCCGCTCCTGGTGGCCGGCGACGGCGGGCGCGTGGTCACGCTGGCGAGCGCCACCAACCGCTGGGGACGGATCGACTTCGACGATCTGCAGAGCGAGAACTACCGGGCGAACAAGGCGTACGCGATGTCCAAACTCGCCAACCTGATCTTCGCCAGGGAGCTGGACCGCCGCGCCGGGACCGCCGGCTGGAACCTCCGCAGCAACGCGGCGCACCCGGGCGCCACGGTCACCAACCTCCAGGTCACGGGGCCCGGCCACAAGAGCGCCAAGGCAGCCCGCCGCGCGGCCCTGCTGAACAGCGTCATGTACCGCGTGCCCGGCATGTGGCAGGACATCGCCGGCGGCGTCCTGCCCGCGCTGTTCGCCGCCACGTCCGACGAGGCCGTGGGCGGCGGCTACTACGGTCCTTCCGGCTTCGGGGAGATGACAGGAGCCCCCGCCCCCGCCAAGGTCCCGGCCCGCGCGCTGGACGAGGCGACCGCGGTCCGTCTCTGGCAGGTCTCCGAGGACCTGACGGGCGTCGCGTACCCGGCCCCCGCACGCGAGGACCGGACGGAATCAGCGGCCTGAACCGAAGCGGCGGTCCAACAGACAGCGGCCTGAGCGGAAGCGG
Source organism: Streptomyces sp. 150FB (assembly GCF_000818195.1). Lineage (GTDB taxonomy): Bacteria > Actinomycetota > Actinomycetes > Streptomycetales > Streptomycetaceae > Streptomyces. The sequence goes on from NZ_JTHL01000001.1 coordinate 1,774,321, forward strand.
CTACGGCGCGAAAGCCGCCGCACTGCTCGCACCCGCCGCGCCCCGCCCCGCCCCCGCCCCCGCCCCCAGCCGACCTACGCGTCGGCCCGCGCCGTCGCCAGCAGTTCCTCCGCGTGTGCGCGCGCCGTCTCCGAGTCCTCCTGGCCCGCCAGCATCCGCGACAGCTCCCGTACCCGCTCCTCACCCTCCAGGACCGTCACCCCGGAGCGCGTCACCGAACCGTCGTTGGTCTTCTCGACGAGCAACTGCCGGTCGGCGAAGGCCGCGACCTGCGGAAGGTGCGTCACCACCACCACCTGCGCGGACTTCGCGAGCTTCGCGAGCCTGCGGCCGACCTCGACCGCCGCCTTGCCGCCGACGCCCGCGTCCACCTCGTCGAAGAGGTATGTCGGCACCGGATCGGTCCCCGCGAAGACCACCTCGACCGCGAGCATCACCCGGGACAGCTCACCACCCGAAGCGCCCTTGGCGATCGGCCGTGGCTGAGCCCCCGGGTGCGGGGCCAGCAGCAGTTCGACCTCGTCGGCGCCGTGCGACCCGTACACCACGGAGCGCCCGCCGACCTCGATACCGGACGTCTCGTCGGCGGCCTCGGTCTGCCGGATCTCGAAGGAGACCCGGGCGTGCGGCATCGCCAGCGACGCCATCTCGGCCGTCACCGCCTCGGCGAACCGCGCCGCGGCTTCCGTCCTGGCGTCGGTCAGCGCCTGTGCGAGGCCCGACAGTTCGGAGCGCAGGGTGTCGCGCTCCACGGTCAGCTCGCCGATCCGCTCGTCGTCGCCCTCCAGCTCCGTCAGCCGGGCCGCGTTCTCCTCGGCCCAGCTCAGGACGGCCGCGATGTCCTTGCCGTACTCGCCGTACTTACGGGTCAGCGCGGTCAGGGACGCGCGCCGTTCCTCGACGGCCGCCAGCCGCAGCGGGTCGGCGTCCAGGTTGTCGGCGTATCCGGCCAGCTCACCCGCCACGTCGGCGAGCAGGATGGAGATCTCGCCCATCCGCTCGGCCAGACCGGCGAGCGCAGGGTCATGGGCCCGTACGGCTTCCAGCGCCCGCCCCGCGCCCCCGACGAGGGTGGTCGCGTCGACCCCCTCCGGGTCCTCCGGGTTACCGGCGAGCGCGGCGTGCGCGACGGCGGCGGCCGACGCCAGCGCCTCCGCGTGACCGAGGCGTTCAGCCTCGGCGGCGAGTTCGACGTCCTCCCCCGGCAGTGGCTCGACGGCCGCGACCTCGTCGAGCCCGAAGCGCAGCAGATCGGCCTCCTGGGCGCGCTCACGGGCCCGCGTGGTCAGCTCGTCCAGCTCGGCGACGACCGCCCGCAGCCCCCGGTAGGCGGCCAGGTAGGTGGCGTGCGGGGCGGTGACGGCGTCACCCGCGTATCTGTCGAGTGCCTGCCGCTGCCGCGAGGGCCGCAACAGCCCCTGCTGGTCGGTCTGGCCGTGCACGGCGACCAGGTCGTCCGCCATCTCGGCCAGCACCCCCACCGGCACGGAGCGCCCGCCGAGATGGGCGCGCGAGCGCCCCTCCGCAGAGACGGTCCTGCTGATGAGCAGCGAGCCGTCCTCCAGCTCTGCCCCGGCCTCCTCGGCGCGTACAGCCGCCGGTGAACCGGGGGTCAGGGTGAGCCGCCCCTCCACGACCGCCGCCTTGGCACCGATCCGCACCAGCGCGGGATCGGCGCGTCCGCCGAGCAGCAGCGCGAGGCTGGTGACGACCATGGTCTTGCCCGCGCCCGTCTCACCGGTCACGGCGGTGAAGCCTGGTGACAGCTCGACCACCGCGTCGTCGATGACTCCGAGCGACCGTATCCGCATCTCCTCCAACACGGTCATGACCATACGAGGTTCTGGCCGTGCTGTGCGACGGACCCCACCCGCACCGCCACCGGCGGGACGGTGTCCCACCCCTCCCCCGCCGTCCGGCGCCGGAGGCCACGGTCCTGCCCGTGGCCCCGCCGAACGCCCCCTGACCTGCGCGGCTCCCGCCGCCGGTGGCTCAGTGCGGTGCCCCGCGCCAGCCGGCCACCGGCAGCGCGAACTTGGCCACGAGCCGATCGGTGAACGAAGCGTGGTGCAGCCGCGCCAGCCGTACGGGTACGGCTCCACGCCGTACCTCGACCCTGGCCCCCGCCGGCAGCTCGACGGTTCTGCGGCCGTCGCACCACAGCACCCCGTTCGGGGTGTCCGGCTGCACCTCCACGGCGAGCACCGAGGTCGGCGAGGTCACCAGCGGCTTCGCGAACAGGGCGTGGGCGCTGATCGGCACCATCAGCAGCGCCTCGACCTCGGGCCAGACGACGGGGCCGCCGGCCGAGAAGGCGTACGCGGTCGAGCCGGTGGGGGTGGCGCAGACGATGCCGTCGCAGCCGAAGCCGGTGACGGGACGGCCGTCGATCTCCAGCACGACCTCCAGCATCCGCTCGGGCGACACCTTCTGCACGGCCGCCTCGTTGAGCGCCCAGTCGCGGTACACGGCGGAGCCGTTGCTGAGGACGGTGACGTCGATGGTCATCCGCTCCTCGACCTCGTACGAGCGGGCGACGACCCGGTCGACGACCTTGTCCAGGTCGTCCCGCTCCGCCTCGGCGAGGAAGCCGACCCGGCCCAGGTTGACCCCGAGCATGGGGACGCCCGAGGCCCTGGCGAACGCGGCGCCGCGCAGCAGCGTGCCGTCGCCGCCGAGCACGATCAGGAGTTCACAGCCGTCCAGCGCGGCCGGTGTGGCCTCGGGGACGGTCTCCACGGACGGCGGGAGCGGCAGGTCGAGGGCCTCGGCGGCGAGGACCCGTACGCCGAGTCCGTTGCGTACGAGGCCGTTCACGACCCGTTCCGCGGACCGGACGGCCGCCGGTCTGCCGGTGTGCGCCAGCAGGAATACGGTGCGTTCCGCTTTCGTCGTCAACGAGGTCCCTCCGCCACTGCACGGTCGACATCCGCCGGATCGAGTGCGGGCGCTCCGGCGCGGAGCCACAGAAAGTACTCGACGTTCCCGGAGGGGCCCGGCAGCGGGCTGGCTGTCACGCCCCTTACCCCGAGGCCGAGTCCGGCGGCCCGGCCCGCCACATTACGTACGCTCTCGGCGCGCAGCTCCGGGCTGCGTACGACGCCTCCGCTGCCGAGCCGCTCCTTGCCGACCTCGAACTGCGGTTTGACCATCAGGACGAGATCGGCGTCGGGTGCGGCGCAGCGCACCAGCGCGGGCAGCACCAGGCCGAGCGGGATGAACGACAGGTCTCCCACGATCAGCCCGACCGGCTGGTCGTCGATCAGTTCGAGCGTCAACTCGCGTACGTTCGTACGGTCCTTGATGGTGACCCTGTCGTCGCTCCGCAGCGACCAGGCGAGTTGTCCGTACCCGACGTCCACGGCGACCACATGGTCCACCCCGGCCCGCAGCAGGACATCCGTGAACCCGCCGGTGGAGGCGCCCGCGTCGAGCGCGCGGCGGCCCCTGACGGAGAGCCCGAGCGGCCCGAACGCCGCCAGTGCGCCGGCGAGTTTGTGCCCGCCGCGCGAGACGTACTCCGGGTCGCCGTCGTCCTTGGTGACGACCACGGCGGCCGCGGTCTCCACCTGGGTCGCCGGTTTGGTCGCTGTGGCGCCGCCGACCGTCACCCGGCCCGCGGCGATCAGCTCGCTCGCGTGCTCGCGGGAGCGGGCGAGCTTACGGCGTACCAGCTCGGCGTCGAGCCGGCGGCGTGCCAGTCCTGCCACGTTCGGTTCAGCTCCTGTGGTCGTTCCTGTGGTCGTACGCGGAAGAGGTCACCGGGGATTCCCGCCGCACCCCTGGGGGCGCGTCCAGCGCGGTCAGCGCGTCGCGCAGTCCCCGGTGCACATCCTCGTACACCTCGACATGTCCGTCGGCGGGCAGGTGGTCGGCATCGGCGAGACGCGTCAGCCGCTCGTCCACTCCGGCGTCGCCGGTCGGGGTGCGCGGTACGCCGAGCGGCGCCGGCTCGGCGGGGGCGTGCGGGTCGGGCCCCTGGGAGCTGTGGGGCTCCTGCGAGCCCTGGGGATCCCGCGGGTCGTCGTGGGGAGGCTCTGTGGGGAGCCGCGCCGGGGGCCCCGCCGGGGCGCCCTCAATCGAGTCGCTCATGTGCCAGACGCTACCCCGTGGCCCTGCGGTAACGTCGATCCCGATGGCGACGACGGAGGAGTGCCGCAGCGCGCTCGACAAGCTCAGCGACAACCTGGCACACGCGAACGGTGAGGTACGCGGCGCTGCCGGCTTCGACCGCTCGCTGAGCTGCCACATCACGGATCTCGACACCACGTTCATCGGCAGGCTGGTGAACGGCAGGATCGAGGTGCTCGACACCTCGGCGGGACCGCCCAGGGAGAAGGCGCAGATCAGGCTGGCCATGGCCGGGGACGATCTGGTGGCGCTGGTCGGCGGCGAGCTGAACTTCGTCAAGGCGTGGGGCGCCGGGCGGGTCAGGCTGGAGGCGAGCTTCCTCGACCTGCTGCGCCTGAAGTCACTGCTCTGACGGTACGGCCGGTGCCGCGGCCTCGACGGCCGGAGCCGCCGCCTGTACGGCCGCAGCCGCGCGCCGCCGCCCCGCCCGTCCCACCGGCACCACCAGCGGCGTCCCCGTCTCCGGGTCGTCGATGACCTGGCAGCGCAGCCCGAACACCCGCTCCACCAGAGCGGCGGTGACGACCTCCTCCGGCGGGCCCTCGGCCACGATCGCGCCCTCGCTCATCGCGACGAGGTGGGTCGCGTACCTGGCGGCGTGGTTCAGGTCGTGCAGGACGGCGACGAGCGTGCGCCCCTGGTTCTCGTGCAGTTCGGCGCAGAGGTCGAGTACATCGATCTGGTGCTGGATGTCGAGGAACGTGGTGGGCTCGTCCAGCAGCAGCAACGGCGTCTGCTGCGCGAGCGCCATGGCGATCCAGACCCGCTGGCGCTGGCCGCCGGACAATTCGTCGACATAGCGATCGGCCAGCTCGCCGACGCGGGTCGCGGCCATCGATTCGTCGACTATCCGCTCGTCGTCGGGCGACCACTGGCGCAGCAGCCCCTGATGCGGATAGCGGCCACGCGCCACCAGGTCCGAGACCGTGATCCCGTCGGGCGCGACCGACGACTGGGGCAGCAGCCCGAGGGTCCGCGCGACCTTCTTCGCGGGCATCGAGTGGATGGCGGAGCCGTCCAGCAGCACGCGCCCCCGCGCGGGCCTGAGCATCCGGGAGAGCGCGCGCAGCAGGGTCGACTTGCCGCAGGCGTTCGGGCCGACGATCACCGTGAAGGAGTGGTCGGGGATCTCCACCGACAGATCGCGGGTGACGGTGCGCTGGTCGTAGCCGAGGGTCAGCGATTCGGCGGTGAGGCGCTGCATGGTCGTACCACTCCTCATGTGCGTCATATACGTCCTGCCTTACGTTCGGTCACCAGCAGCCAGAGCAGGTAGCAGCCGCCCAGCACACCCGTCACGACCCCCACGGGCAGTTGCCGGTCGCCGAACGCGTTGGTGGCGACCCAGTCGGCGACGAGCAGCAGTACGGCGCCCATGACGGCGGACGGGCCGAGGTTCGGGCCCGGTGCGCGCGTCACGCGCCGGGCGAGCTGGGGGGCGCTCAGCGCCACGAACGAGATGGGTCCCGCGGCGGCGGTCGCCGCCGCGACGAGCAGCACGGCCGCGCCCATCTGCACGATCCTGGTCCGCTCGACGGGCACCCCGAGCGCGTACGCCGCGTCGTCGCCCATCTCCAGCATGCGCAGCGGCCGTCCGTACCCGAGCGTCAGCGGGACGAGGACGATGGAGAGCGCCAGCAGCGGCCACAGTTCCGTCCAGCCGCGCCCGTCGAGCGAGCCGGTCATCCAGAGCACCGCTCTGGTCGCGTCGACGAGGTCGGCCTTGGTGATCAGGTACTGGTTGAGCGCGGTGAGCATCGCCGCCACGCCGATACCGACGAGCACCAGCCGGAAGCCGTGCACTCCGCGCCGCCAGGCGAGCAGATAGACCCCGGCGCCGGTCACGAGCCCGCCCACGACAGCGCCGACGGCGACCGCCACCGAACCGCCGTGGAAGAGCACGATCACCGCCAGCGCGCCGACGGTCGCGCCCTGCCCGAAGCCGATGACATCGGGGCTGCCGAGCGGGTTGCGGGTGATGGACTGGAAGACGGCGCCGCCGATCCCGAGGGCCGCGCCGACGAACAGACCGACCAGGATCCGGGGCAGCCGCAGGTCCTCGACGATGAACTCCTGCGCGGCTGTGCCGTTCCCGAAGAGCGTGGCGACGACGGTGGCCGGTGACATCGGGTAGTCGCCGCTGCCGATGAGGACGACCCCGGCGGCGAGGGCGGCCACGACGAGCAGCAGGACGACCAGGGCGGAGCGCCTGTCGATCCGTACGGAGAGCCCACCGGGCGTACGGACGGCGACACTCCTCGTACGAGCGGTATCAGCCGTACGAGCGGTACCAGCGGCACGAGCGGACGCGTTACGGGTGGTCACAGCTTGGCCATCCTCTTGCGGCGTACGAGGTGGATGAACACGGGCCCGCCGATCAGCGCGGTCACAATGCCGACCTGAAGCTCCGCCGGCCTGGCGACGACCCGCCCCACGACATCGGCGCCGAGCAGCAGGACGGGCGCGAGCACGGCGGCGTACGGCAGGATCCAGCGCATGTCGGGGCCCGTGACGGTACGTACGAGATGCGGCACCATCAGCCCGATGAAGACGATCGGACCGCAGGCCGCCGTCGCCGCCCCGCAGAGCAGGGTGACGGAGACCATGGCGACGACCCTGGTCCTGGTCAGGTGCGCGCCCAGCGCCCGCGCCGTGTCGTCGCCCATCTCCATGGCGGTCAGCGGACGGGCGATCAGCAGCGCGAGCAGCACCCCCACGACGACGAACGGCCAGATCTTCCCGACGGTCGCCATGTCGGCAGAGGCGAGGGAGCCGACGGTCCAGAAGCGCAGCCGGTCGAGCGCCGCGGAGTCGAGTAGCTGTACGGCGTTGACATAGCCGAAGAGGGCCGCTGTGGCCGCTGTCCCGGCGAGCGCGAGGCGTACGGGGGTCGCGGCGCGGCTACCGCCGAGGACGTAGACAAGGGCCGAGACGACGGCGGCGCCGAGGAACGCGAACCACACATAGCCGGTGATCGACGTCACGCCCAGGAAGCTGATGGCGGAGACGACAGCCGCCGCCGCACCCGCGTTGACGCCCAACAGCCCTGGCTCGGCCAGCGGGTTACGGGTGAGGGCCTGCATCACGGCGCCGGCCAGGCCGAGGGCCGTACCGACGAGCAGCCCGAGCACGGTTCTCGGCAGGCGTACGTCGGCCACGATGACGTCGTCGGCGCTGCCCGTGTTGTGGAACAGGCCGTGCCACACCTCGCTCGGCGGAAGGGATTTGGCGCCGACCGCGATGCTCGCCACACAGACCAGGAGCAACAGCCCCACGGAGACGAGCAGCCCGGCGGCGCGCCGCGCGGGGCGCTTGCGGGGCGCGGCGGGGGGCGCCGGAGCCGCGCTCTGTTCGGGGAGACTGTCGACCAACACGGAAGTTAGGTTAGCCTACCCTCTCAAAACACCCCGCCGGGGGAGCATTCCACTCGCCAGGCCTACAACCCCAGCTTCGCCAGCGCGTCGGCCGCGTCCAGCGCGCAGGAGCCCTCCCCCGCCTGCGTCCAGGCAGCGGCACACAGCGCCCGCAGACCGTCCAGCGACCCGCCCCCGCCGTCGAGCGCCAGCACTTCACCGCTCACCGAGGCGGTCCAGCCTCCGCAGCCGAACCCGCCCTCCGCCTCGGTCACTTCGGGCTGTCCGGTCAGCAGACCGCGCAGATCGGCGTCCACATACGTCGGCCGGTGCTCCGGCGGCGCTGCGAGGAGGTGCGCGGCGTCCGTCACCCCGGTCAGCACGAGCAGCGAGTCCACGCCGCCGTTGAACGCGCCCTCGATGTCCGTGTCCAGCCGGTCCCCGACGACCAGCGGCCGCTTCGCCCCGGTCCGCAGAACCGTTTCGCGGTGCATCGGCGGCAGCGGCTTGCCGGCGACCTGCGGCTCGAAGGCGCGGCCGGTGGCGATCCGTACGACCTCGACGGCAGCGCCGTTGCCCGGCGCGATCCCCCGCCCGCTCGGGATCGTCAGGTCGGTGTTGGAGGCGAACCACGGCACCCCGCGCGCGACCGCGTACCCCGCTTCGGCGAACCGGTGCCACGGCAGGTCGGGCCCGCCGTACCCCTGCACCACGGCGGCCGGGTCGTCGTCGGCCGAGTCCACCGGGTCGAGCCCGCGCTCGCGCAGCGCGACGCGCAGCCCTTCGCCGCCGACGATCAGCACCTTGGCGCCCGCGGGCACCTGATCGGCGATCAGCCGCGCCACGGCCTGCGCCGAGGTGATGACATCGGCGGACTCCGCGGGCACCCCCAGCTCCGTCAGATGCGCGGCGACGGCGTCGGGCGTCCGCAGCGCGTTGTTGGTGACGTACGCGAGGTGCATGCCGCCGTCCCTGGCCGTTCGGAGCGCGTCGACGGCGTGCTCGATGGCGGCGCCGCCCGCGTACACCACCCCGTCGAGGTCGAGCAACGCCGTGTCGTACGCGTCGTTCAGCGCGGTCTTACTGCCGTCCGGCCGGGTCCTGGTCTGCTCGCTCATCGGTCTTCCGCTCCTCGCTCGGGACTGCTCCCCTCGATCATCCCGTACAGCCGAATCGATACATACGATGCACATACGATGCATCAATGAACACGACACGTCATAAGGGTGGGGAGAGCGCGGAGAGCGGCGAGAGCGGGCTGCGGCTCATCCCGTTCCGCGGGCTGCGCTACGTGCCCGAGCAGGTCGGCAGCCTGTCCGCCGTGACCTCGCCTCCGTACGACGTCGTCATCAGGCCCGACGGGCTCCAGCACCTGGAGTCCGCGGACCCGTACAACATCGTCCGGCTGATCCTCCCGCAGGCCGCGACCACAGCGGACCGGCACCGGCAGGCGGCGCGGACGCTGGACCGCTGGCTGGCCGAGGGCGTGCTCGCAGCCGACCCCGAGCCGGCGCTCTACGTATACGAACAGAGCAGGGGCGACCTGTTGCAGCGCGGCGTCATCGGGGCGCTGGCGCTCTCGCCGCCGGCCGACGGCGTGGTGCTCCCGCACGAGGACGTGATGCCGGACGTCGTCGAGGACCGGGCGGCCCTGATGCGGACGACCGCCACCAATCTGGAGCCGCTGCTCCTGACGTACCGCGACGAGGAGGGCGCTTCGGCGACCGGTACGGCGGCGGTCATCGACCGTGTCGTCTCACGCACGCCGCTGCTCGCGACCACCACGGAGGACGGCTACCACCACCGGCTGTGGTCGGTGACCGAACCCGCCGAACTCCAGGAGATCTCGACGGACCTGGCGCGCCATCAGGCCCTGATCGCCGACGGCCATCACCGGTGGGCGACCTATCTGCGGCTGCGCGCCGAGCACCCGCCGGGCGGACCGTGGGGCTACGGCCTCGTCCTGCTGGTCGACACGGCCCACTACCCGCTCCATGTGCGCGCCATCCACCGGCTGCTGCACGGGCTGCCGGTGGCGCGGGCCGTGGCGGCCCTTGAAGGCTCGTTCCGGGTGAGCAGGGTGGAGGGCCCGCTGTCGGAGGCGCTCGAAGCGCTGGCGGCCGCTGCGGGCAAGGGCAACGCGTTCCTGCTGGCCGGGGACGGCGCCTTCCACCTGGTCGACCACCCGGACGCGGACCTGGTGGCCCGTACGGTCCGTGACGACAGACCTGCCGCCTGGCGGGAACTCGACGCGACCGTGCTGCACGCCACGCTGCTCGACCATGTCTGGCGGATCCCTGACGCCCCGGCGCACATCGCGTACCTCCACGAGGCGGAGGCCGCAGTCACCCAGGCGGAACGCCACGGGGGCACGGCGGTGCTGCTGCACCCGGTGCGCGAGGAGGTCGTACGTGACCTGGCGCGCCAGGGCGTCACGATGCCGCGCAAGTCCACGTCGTTCGGCCCGAAGCCGGCGACGGGGCTGGTGCTGCGGAGCCTGACGCTCGGTTGAGTCCGGGCCCGGGACACTTACATTCGGTGGCGCTACGACAACGCCCGGCAGGGGTTTCCCTGCCGGGCGCCGTATCGCTCAACTGCCGGGACGCGGACGTCAGTCCTTGTGGTGCTCGGTACCGGCCTCGTCGCCGGAGTCGTCGTCCGGGTCGCCGTCACTGTCGCTGTCCGCGTCGGTGTCGTCGTCCGCGTCCTCGACCAGGGCGTCGACGAACTCGACGCCGTCCAGCTCGGCGAGCCGGTCGGAGGCGTCCGTCGCCCCGTCGTGGTCCGCCTCGATCGTCTTGCCGAACCACTCCCTGGCCTCGTCCTCGCGTCCGGCCGACAGCAGTGCGTCGGCGTACGCGTAACGCAGCCTGGAGGTCCACGGCTGGATGGCGTGTGCCGCCAGCTCGGGTCCCTGGAGGGTCACGATGGCGGCGTCGATCTGCCCCATGTCCCTGCGGGCACCGGCGGCGACGAGCCGCATCTCGACCTGACCCGCCTTGTCGAGCTTCTGCACCTCGGGCTCGCCGGCCATCGCCATGGCACGCTCGGGACGGCCGAGACCGCGCTCGCAGTCGGCCATGACGGGCCACAGGTCGACATTGCCGGTCATCCGCTTCGCGGCGCGGAACTCGGCGAGTGCCTCGCCGTACTTCTGCGTCGCGTACGCGGCGAAGCCGGCGGCCTCGCGTACGGCGGCGACCCGGGAGGCGAGCCGCAGCGCGATGCGCGAGTACGCGTACGCTTGCTCGGGGTCGTCGTCGATCAACTGGGCGACCATGACGAGGTTCTTGGCGACATCGTCGGCGAGCGTCTTGGGCAGGCTCATCAGCTCCTGCCGGACACTCTTGTCGATCTCGTCGCCGGTGACCTCTTCGGGGATCGGCAGCCGCTTGATGGGCTCGCGGTCACGCTCCCGCTCGTCACGGCGTGCGTAGCCGCTGTTGCTCCGGCTCTCGTCGCGCCCCCGGTAACCACCGCGGTCGCCACCACCGCTGCTGGGCCGACCGCTGCCGCCTCGGTCGTCACGCCGCTGGTAACCGCCGCCACCACTGCTGCTGGGACGGTCGTCACGGCGAGGACCGCTGCTCGGCCGGTCGTCACGCCGCTGGTAACCGCCGCCACCGCTGCTGCTGGGACGACCGCCACTGGGACGGTCATCGCGGCGAGGACCGCTGCTGGGACGGTCATCGCGCCGCTGGAACCCACCGCCACCACTGCTCGGCCGGTCGTCACGGCGCTGATAGCCGCCACGGTCGCCGGCGCCACCGCCGGTGAGACGACCGCCACTGGGACGGTCGTCACGCCGAGGTCCGCTGCTGGGACGGTCGTCACGCCGGAAGGAGGGACGGTCGTCATCGCGACGCGGCCCGCTCGGCCGGTCGTCGCGACGCTGGTAGCCGCCGCCACCACTGCTGCTGGGACGACCGCCACTGGGACGGTCGTCTCGGCGCGGACCACTGCTCGGCCGGTCGTCACGCCGCTGGTAACCGCCGCCACCGCTACTGGGACGGCCACCGCTGGGACGGTCGTCACGACGCGGACCACTGCTCGGCCGGTCATCGCGACGCTGGAACCCACCGCCACCGCTCGTCGGACGGTCGTCACGACGCTGGAAGCCACCCCCACCGCCGGTGGGGCGCCCACCGGTCGGACGGCCACCGCTGGGGCGATCGTCGCGACGGGGACCGCTGCTGGGACGGTCGTCACGACGCTGATAGCCGCCGGCACCGCCACCGCTGCTGCCGCCGGGACGACCACCCCGGTTGTCGTCGCGCTGCGGAGCCCGGCCTCGGTCGTCACGGCCCGCGCGGAAGCCGCCCCGGTCACCACTGTCCCTGCGACGCTGCTCGCGCTCGCGCTCAGGTCGGTCGTCGGAGGAATTGGGGGACATCGGTACGGCTCCTGTCTGCGGGTATCGCAGTCATTCTCGCGCACCCGACCTTCGGACGCGCTTCCACGCTTCGGGGGAACCCCGGTGGAGACATGGACAAGGGAAAAAAGAAAAGGGAAAAACAAAAAGGACCCTTGGTCCAGCATGAACGCTGGACCAAGGGTCCTGAAAGATTGTTCGGCGGCGTCCTACTCTCCCACAGGGTCCCCCCTGCAGTACCATCGGCGCTATAAGGCTTAGCTTCCGGGTTCGGAATGTAACCGGGCGTTTCCCTTATGCAATGACCACCGAAACCCTATGGGGCTCTAGCGAACAAGCACACTCTTCAATTGAGTACAGTCGTTCAACCGGCGCGACAGTTCGCAGCCCGGGAAC
>NZ_JTHL01000001.1:1791294-1798111 GCF_000818195.1 Streptomyces sp. 150FB
GGCTGGTGATTCACAGCGTCCTCGCTGTGTTTACTACAAAGGAACCACAACCCACCGGTCACCCGGCAGGTCGGGGTATCAACATATCTGGCGTTGACTTTTGGCACACTGTTGAGTTCTCAAGGAACGGACGCTTCCTTCGTTCCCCTTCCGGGGCCCTCCGGGCGCTTCCCTTCGTGTTTCTGTGTTTCCGACTCTATCAGATTCATTTCGGCTTGTTTGCCTTATGAAATCCGATGGCCTTCGGAGTGGCCTTTGCCTTGTTGCTGTTCACTACTTTAACCGATTTCCCGTGTCACTCATAATCGAGCGACCGCGTCCGAATTTCGGCATGCCGAAAGACGTACCCGTCAGGGTCAGTCGTAGGTAGTGGGTGGCCGCTCCGGAAGCTGCCGAAAAAGCAGGACCCGTGTCAAGCGGCTCGGGCTACGTTAGGCGGATGAACGGTACGAGTCAAGTTCGTCGCCGCTTCGGCGCATGGGCCCGATAAGGGCTCACCGACGGGTCGCCGTCGATCCAGAAGCGCCAGGGGTGCACGGCCCCGTCGCCGCTCACCCCCGTACGGGGGCCGCTGCGGACCTGGTCAGCCGGGACCGGGGTGCCCGTCAGCATGAACAGCGGCTCTTCGGGGCCGGCGCACACGTCCACACCGTTCAGAGCGCGGTCGATGCCCAGAGCCGTCGCCAGCCGGGCAGGCCCTTTGGCCAGTTCTCTGTCATGACGGGCCGAAAGTCTGCGTTTCCGGGCAAGATCGACACCTACGCCGATCTCGCCTCCCCGCAGCAGGACCCCGCTCGCCATGCCCTCGGGGCCGCAGACCACGTTCATGCAGTGCCACATGCCATAGGTGAAGTAGACGTATGCATGCCCAGGCGGACCGAACATCACACCGTTGCGCGCCGTGCGGCCCCGGAAGGCGTGCGAGCCCGGGTCGATCTCGCCCGCGTACGCCTCCACCTCGGTCAGCCGTAGTTCTATGGGGCCCTCGTCCGTGTCGCGCACCAGGGTCCTGCCCAGCAGGTCGGGCGCGACGTCAAGGACGGGCCGGTCGAAGAACGCACGGGGCAGCGGTTTACGGTCGGTTTCCTCGATCATGGCGTCCGAGCGTACCGGGGAACCGATTACCGTCGTGGCGCGTATGTAGGGGTCAGGACCTAGGAGGAGAAGAACGCATGGGCTTCAAGAAGCTGCTCGCGAGCATGGGCGCCGGCGGCGCTTCCGTGGAGACGGAGCTGAGCGAGTCGAACGTCGTACCGGGTGGGGTCGTCCAGGGCGAGGTACGGGTTCAGGGCGGTTCGGTGAGCCAGCGGATCCAGGGGCTCTCCGTCGGTCTCCAGGCCCGCGTCGAGTCCGAGGGCCACGACGGCGAGGAGATCAAGCAGAACATCGAGTTCACCAAGCAGCAGATCGGCGGTGCCTTCGAGGTACAGCCCGAAGCGGTGCACGTCGTGCAGTTCGGTCTGGAGATCCCCTGGGAGACACCGGTCACCGCCATCGACGGGCAGCAGCTCCGCGGGATGAACATCGGTGTGATCACCGAGCTGGACATCGCGCGGGCGCTGGACTCGGGCGACCTCGACCCGGTCAACGTCCACCCGCTGCCGGCGCAGCAGGCGATCCTGGACGCCTTCATCCATCTGGGGTTCCGCTTCAAGTCCGCCGACATGGAGCGTGGACACCTGCGGGGGACGCGTCAGCGGCTGCCGTTCTACCAGGAGATCGAGTTCCACGCGCCGCAGCAGTACCGGGGGCTCAACCAGGTCGAGCTGTCCTTCGTCGCCGACGACCGCGAGATGGACGTCGTCCTGGAGATGGACAAGAAGCCGGGGCTCTTCAGCGAGGGCAGCGACTCCTTCAGGGCCTTCACCGTGGCCCTGAACGACTTCCAGGCCACGGACTGGCCCGGGTACCTCAACCAGTGGCTGGCCGAGGTCGGCGGGCGCCGCAACTGGCTCTAGGGGCTCTGGGCGCCCTGAGGGACCCGGCGGCCGTCGTCCTTCGTACCGGATCCGGTGCGGAGGCTCCCACCAGGAACAATGCGTTTGACGGGGATAGGCTCGACCACGCAAGAACACAGAGGCCAATCGGAGGTTCAGACGTGACCGAGGGAAAGAGGGCTCCGCTCCCTCACGAGTTCCATCCGCGGGTTCCGTCGTTCACGGTGGTGAGCGACGACGTCTCGCCGGGCGCCGAGCTCGGCGACGCCCAGCTCTACGCCGTCGGGAACACCTCGCCGCACTTGCGGTGGGAGGGCTTCCCCGCGGAGACCAAGAGCTTCGCCGTGACGTGCTTCGACCCCGACGCACCGACCGGCAGCGGCTTCTGGCACTGGGTGGTCTTCGACATCCCGGCGTCGGTCACCGAGCTTCCCGTCGGCGCGGGCACCGGCACCTTCGACGGGCTGCCCGCCGGCGCCGTCCAGGCCCGTAACGACTTCGGTTCGAAGGACTTCGGCGGGGCGGCGCCGCCCGCCGGCGATCCGGCGCACCGGTACGTGTTCACCGTCTACGCGGTGGATACCGAGACGCTCGGGATCGACAGCGACGCCACACCCGCGTTCGTCGGCTTCAACCTGCGGTTCCACGCGGTGGCGCGGGCCCAGCTCATCGGGGAGTACGCGGCCCCGGCGGAGAGCTGACCGTTCGCCTGTTGTTTGCCCTGCCCTGGTCTTGGAGAGATCAGGGCAGGGCATTTTTTATTGTGTTGTCCCTCTCGGCGCGCCCGGCCACAGTTGATCCAAGCCCGAAGCCCCGCCGACGGGGCCGGGCCGGCACACGGGAGGTGGGCGGGATGCGGGACACGCTGGTGCTGAATGCGAGCTTCGAGCCGCTGTCGACGGTGACTCTCAACCGTGCGGTGGTGCTGGTGCTTCAGGCGAAGGCCGTTGTTGAGCAGGCCCACCCGGATCTGCGTGTGCGCGCCGCGGCCGTGGAGCTTCCCGTACCCCGGGTGATCCGGCTCTGCCGCTATGTCCGGGTGCCGTTCCGAAGACAAGCACCGTGGTCGAGGCGTGGCGTACTGATACGGGACCAACACAGGTGCGCGTACTGCGGCAGGCGTGCGACCACGGTGGACCATGTGGTGCCGAGGTCGCGCGGCGGCGCCGATAGCTGGCTGAATACGGTCGCTTCCTGCGCGGACGACAACCACCGCAAGGCGGACCGTACGCCGGAGCAGGCCGGAATGCCGCTGCTGCACACGCCGTTCGTGCCGTCGCCCGCGGAAGCGATGCTGCTCTCGCTGCGGTCGGCCGAGCGATCGGATCTGCCGCTCTGGCTGGGCGCCGTACAGCCTGCCGCGTAGCTGCGGCAGTTGCCTCGGTTGCCCCCGCACATACATCGGGCCGGCCCCGGAGGGCCGGCCCAGGCGCGGCGGATGGAGCGGCGTCAGTCGAGCGGGGTGTCCTGGCGGCGTTCGCTGCCGGCGCTCTTACTACCGCCGGTGTTGAATCCCGACACTCCCCCGCCGAGGTTGTCGAACGCCCCGCTGAGGCCCTTGAGGGCGTCACCGATCTCGCTGGGCACGATCCAGAGCTTGTTGGCGTCGCCCTCGGCGATCTTCGGGAGCATCTGGAGGTACTGGTAGGCGAGCAGCTTCTGGTCCGGGTCGCCGGCGTGGATCGACTCGAAGACCGTACGGATCGCCTGCGCTTCACCCTCCGCGCGCAGCGCGGCCGCCTTGGCCTCACCTTCGGCGCGCAGGATCGCCGACTGCTTCTCACCCTCGGCGGTGAGGATCTGGGACTGGCGGATGCCTTCGGCGGTGAGGATCGCGGCGCGCTTGTCACGGTCCGCGCGCATCTGCTTCTCCATCGAGTCCTGGATGGAGGTGGGCGGTTCGATGGCCTTCAGCTCGACGCGGTTGACGCGGATGCCCCACTTGCCGGTGGCTTCGTCGAGAACGCCGCGCAGCGCCGCGTTGATCTCCTCGCGCGAGGTGAGGGTCCGCTCCAGGTCCATGCCACCGATGATGTTGCGCAGGGTGGTGACGGTGAGCTGCTCGATCGCCTGGATGTAGCTGGCGACCTCGTAGGTCGCCGCCCGCGCGTCGGTCACCTGGTAATAGATGACCGTGTCGATGTTGACGACCAGGTTGTCCTGGGTGATCACCGGCTGCGGCGGGAAGGGGACGACCTGTTCACGCAGGTCGATGCGGTTGCGGATCGAGTCGATGAACGGAACGACGATGTTCAGGCCCGCGTTGAGCGTACGGGTGTAACGGCCGAACCGTTCGACGATGGCGGCGCTTGCCTGCGGGATCACCTGGATCGTTTTGATCAGGGCGATGAATACAAGCACCACCAGGATGACCAGGACGATGATGATTGATGGCATCGCGTTCCTTCGGGCCCTTCGCTGCCGGATGTTCCGATGATCGAGTTTCCCAGATCAGAGGCGTGTACGGGGGGTGTTCGCCGAGGTTGGCTCACATCACCACAGCGGTCGCCCCGTCGATCTCGACGACGTCGACCTGTTGGCCGGGCTCGAACGCCTGGTCCACATCGTATGCGCGCGCCGACCAGATCTCACCAGCGAGCTTGATCCTGCCCCCGCCGCTCCGGTCAACTCGCTCCAGAACGAGGGCCTGCTTGCCTTTCAGCGCGTCAATTCCGCTGGCGTGCCCGGCCGTTGCGGCTCTCTGACGGGCGGCGATGGGACGTACGACGGCGATGAGCGCGACCGAGACCACCACGAACACGAGGACTTGGGCCACCACTCCGCCGCCGAGCGCGGCGACCACGGCGGCCGCGACCGCGCCGACGGAGAACATGCCGAACTCCGGCATCGCCGTCACCACAAGCGGGATACCCAGGCCGACAGCGCCGATCAGCCACCACACCCATGCGTCGATTTCCACATGGTGATGCTAGGTCCGGCGGTCCCGCTCAGGACAGGGGCGGAATCAGGTCACTTGAGCGGGAGGCCCTGTGCCGTCCAGCGCTGGCCGGTCTGTTCCACGACGAGCGGAAGGCCGAAGCAGAGCGAGAGGTTACGGGACGTCAGTTCCGTCTCCATCGGTCCCGCCGCCAGCACCCTGCCCTGGCGGATCATGAGGACATGGGTGAAGCCGGGGGCGATCTCCTCGACATGGTGCGTGACCATGATCATGGAGGGGGCGTACGGGTCGCGCGCGAGGCGTCCGAGCCGGCGTACGAGGTCCTCGCGGCCGCCGAGGTCGAGGCCTGCGGCGGGCTCGTCGAGGAGCAGCAGCTCGGGGTCGGTCATCATCGCGCGGGCGATCAGGGTGCGCTTGCGTTCGCCCTCGGAGAGCGTGCCGAACTTGCGGTCCAGGAAGTCGGTCATGCCGAGCCGGTCGAGGAAGGCGCGGGCGCGCTGCTCGTCGACCTCGTCGTAGTTCTCGTTCCAGGTGGCGGTCATGCCGTACGCGGCCGTGAGCACGGTCTGGAGGACGGTCTGCCGCTTCGGCAGCTTCTCGGACATGGCGACGCCCGCCACGCCGATACGGGGGCGGAGATCGAAGACGTCGACCTTGCCGAGTTCCTCGCCGAGGATGGACGCCGTACCGCTGGTCGGGAAGAGGTAGCTGGACGCGAGGTTGAGGAGAGTGGTCTTGCCGGCGCCGTTGGGGCCGAGGATCACCCAGCGCTCCCCCTCCTTGACCGACCAGGAGACATCGTCCACCAGAGCACGTCCGTCGCGGACCACGGATACGTCCACCAGCTCCAGTACATCGCTCATGAGCGCGTTGTCTCCCCATGCAATCGTCTTGAGGTTTCGGGTGCGCCTGTGGGCGCCGTTCCCAAGGAAAACCTACGCCACCGACGGAGTGGTCCGGCCGTGAGGTCCGTTCCCTAGGCTGGGGCCATGCTTTCGGAACCACGCTCAGGAATGCTGGCCGCTTGGGGAAACGCCCTGTTGGCCGGATTTGTCTCACCGGACGACGCGGCGCTCGCCGTGGTCGGCGACGATGCGGTGCACCGGGTGACGGGGCTGCCGGGCGAGGCGGGGCCTGTGGGGCTCACGCTTGCGCTGGGGCGGCTGCGGACGCTCGGGGTGACCGGTTACCGGGTCGCGCTGCCGGCGCCGGGCCATCCGCTGGGGCTCAGCGGGCCGCCGGAGTTCAACGCGCGGGCGCTGGAGGCCGAGGAGGCGGTGGTCGCCTCGGGCCCCGTACGGCCTGGTGCCCGAGATCACAGCAGTGGGGCCGGAGGGCGACCAGCATGTCGAGGTCCTCTGGCACTGTCTGCCGATACGGGAGGCGCCGCCCGCGGATGTGCCGTCGCTGGGTGAGGCGGAGCGGGAGCTGGCGGAGGCGCTGCGGGACGCGACGGAGGTGCTGTCGCGGCTCGACGTGGCGGGGTCGGGGCCGATGGCCGAGGCGGCGCTCGACGCGTACCGGGCGCGGGCGGAGCGGGGGCGCGAGGTGCTGGCGCCGGGGTATCCGCCGCGGGCTGTGCGGGTGCTGGAGCTGGCGCAGCGGGTGGGGCTGCTGGTCTCGCTGGCGTACGAGCACGGGCCAGGCGGGGCGGTGAGCGCGTCGGAGATGGCGGCGCGGGGGGAGGCATTGCGGCCGGTGGAGCGGGTGGCGCGGCGGGCGCAGGTGGCGTCGTACAACGCGTATGTGGAGGAGCGGGAGCGGTGAGGTGCGCCTCCCGGCGGGGGGCCGTGGGGGTGCGGTTCGTGGTTGCGGCCGGTTGGTTGTGTGCCGGGCGCCGGGGCCTCCGGAGGCACATGTCCGGACGTGTGATTTACGGCGTCGTGACCCCGGATGTTTTGCCCGGGGCGGTCGTGCGCCGCAAATCTCACGTTAGCGTCCGGACACGTACCTCCTGCGACCCCGTCACCCTCCGTCGCCG
>NZ_JTHL01000001.1:1798624-1824087 GCF_000818195.1 Streptomyces sp. 150FB
GCCACGCAGGGCCAAACCCACGGCCGCCCGCCGCGAGGCGAACGTCAGTTGTTGACGGCGTGGTTGCCGAAGGCCGGGTTCAGGAGGCCGATCACGTTTACCGTGTTGCCGACCGCGTTCACCGGGATGTGCACCGGGACCTGGACCAGGTTGCCGGACGCTACGCCCGGGGACTGGACCGCGGAGCCCTTCGCCTGGGACTGGACGCCGTCGTGCGCGGAGGCGATGCCCGCGGTCGCGGCCACCAGGCTTCCGGCCATCATGGTGAGCGCGGCGGCCTTCTTCAGGTTCTTCATCTCGGGAAATCCTCCTCGTAACGACCGCGGCCATACGCCGCGGCACGCCATGGAGAACGCTCGAGCGGCGCGGAGGATGCGCCGTGTGGGTGACATACACCCGACGGTATGAATCTAAGACCGGAAGACGACGTTCCGGATCAGCCCGCGATCCCGTGCCGTACGGCCCACAGCGCGGCCTGAGTGCGGTCGGCCAGGTCCAGTTTCATCAGGATGTTCGAGACGTGTGTCTTGACAGTTTTCTCCGAGAGGACAAGCGCCCGTGCGATCTCCCGGTTGGAGCGTCCGTCGGCGATCAGGGAGAGGACTTCGCGTTCCCTCTCGGTGAGTGAGGTGTTCCTGCCCTGGCCGTTGGGGGCTTCCTGGGCCAACAGGGCGTTCGCCACCTCCGGTTGGAGCAGGACGTGTCCCGCGTGTACGGAGCGGATCGCGCCGGCCAGGGCTTCCGGGTCGACGTCCTTGTAGACGTAGCCGGCCGCTCCGGCGCGCAACGCCGGTACCACCGTGCGCTGTTCGGTGAAGCTGGTGACGATCAGGACCTTGGCCGGGTTCGCGAGTTCGCGGAGTTTGCGCAGCGCCTCGATGCCGTCGGTGCCGGGCATCTTGATGTCCATCAGGACGACGTCGGGGCGCAACTCCTCGGCGCGGGCGACGCCTTCGGCGCCGTCGGCGGCCTCGCCCACGACCTCGATGTCGCCCTGCACCTCCAAGAACGTCCGCAGCCCGCGCCGGACCACCTGGTGGTCGTCGACCAGCAGCACGCGGATGGTCCTGTCAGCCACCGGGCACCTCCATCTCGATCGTGGTGCCCTTTCCGGGCGCTGATGTGATCGTGAGCCTGCCGCCCACACCGCTCGCCCTGGCGCGCATCGAGACGAGGCCCAGGTGGCGTCCTTCGCGGCGGACGGTGCGGGGTTCGAAGCCCACGCCGTTGTCGGTGATGCCGAGGACCGTGGACTGGCCGTGACGGGCCAGGGCGACGTCGACGCGGTCGGCGCCGGAGTGGCGCAGTGCGTTGTGGAGTGCTTCCTGGGCCACCCGCAGCAGCGCCTCCTCCTGCGCCGACGGCAGCGCCCGTACCGCGTTGCTGTCGAAGGTCACGCGGGCGGAGTGCGCACGGTCCAGGACCTGGATCTGGGTACGGAGTGTGTTGACGAGGCCGTCCTCGTCCAGCGCCGCCGGGCGCAACTCGACCACGGCGGCCCGCAGTTCGTCGGCGGCTTCGGCGGCGAGCGCGGCGACCTGCTGCAGCTCGCCCTTGGCCCTGGCCGGGTCGCGGTCGATGAGGGCCGCGGCGGCCTGGGCGGTGAGGCGCAGTGAGAAGAGCTTCTGGCTCACGGCGTCGTGGAGTTCATGGGCGAGGCGGGAGCGTTCCTCGGCGATGGTGAGTTCGCGGCTGCGTTCGTACAGCCGGGCGTTGGTGAGGGCGATCGCCGCGTGCTGGCCGAGGATCGAGAGGAGTTCCTCGTCCTCCTCGGTGAAGCCGCAGACGCCGTCCGGCTTCGGGCAGCGTTTGTTGGCGAGGAAGAGCGCGGCGATGGTCTCGTCGCCGTCCCTGACCGGCAGGCCCAGGAAGTCGGACATGTCGGGGTGCGCGGAGGGCCAGCCCTCGAAGCGCGGGTCCTTGCGTACGTCGGCGAGCCGCTCGGTCTTCTCCCCGTGGAGCATCGAGGCGAGGATGCCGTGCTGGCGGGGCAGCGGTCCGATGGCTTTCCACTGGTCGTCGCTGACCCCGTCCACGACGAACTGGGCGAAGCCGCCGTGGTCGTCGGGCACACCGAGAGCCGCGTACTCGGCGTCGAGCAGTTCGCGGGCGGAGACGACGATCGTCTTGAGGACGTCGTGCACCTCCAGCCGCCTGCTCATCGCGAGGAGCGCGGTGCTCACGGCCGCGAGGCCGGAGCCGGGTGGGTGGGTCATACCGTCACGGTACCGGCGGGGACCTGTCTTATGTATCGGGCAGAGGGACGTAGTAAAGGTGACCGATGGCCTAGGCCTAAATGCCCTGGTGAGCGCGGTCGCGGGCACCGCTCAGAGCCCTTCGAAACGCCCCAAAAACCACTTACCGTATGCATTGCTCAAGCAACCCGCGGTGAGGTTGAACCCTTCCCTATGTGAGGACGGGCATAGGGCGCACGTCACATACGAAGTCGACTAGTCGACCCGATTTATGGGTGTGAGCTTGGTTTGTTCGGGTAGCGCGCGCCATCTTCGATGCCCGCTCCCACTACCCGGGATCGTATGTCACACCTTTGCCACAGCATTTTGCGGCCGCTAAGAATTGCGTTCGTCGCCACCGAGCAGGCATTCCGCCGGCCGACCTCCGCGACTCCCGCTATTCGAAGAGGTACGTCTCTATGTCCGCGTCACGCAACCTCGGCTTTCGTCACCTGAACAAGACTCACAAGGTCTCGATTGCCGGCATCGCCGCCGTCGCCACCGCGTCTCTCGCGTTCTCCCTGACACCGGGCAACGCGCACGCTGACTCGCACCCGCAGGCTCACGCCGCGGCTGCGTCCGCTCCGGCGACCCTGACCACGGCCAAGGGCGCCGCCCCCACGCCGCACATCCAGCAGGTCTCCAAGCAGCTCACCACTGCCGACGTCACCGCCAAGGCGCACGCCGCAGCCGTCTCGAAGGCCGCCGCCAAGGCGAAGGCCGAGCAGAAGGCCGTGGCAGCGCTGCACGCGAAGGACGACGCCAAGGCCAAGGCCCACGCCGCGGCCAAGGTGAAGGCAGCGGCCAAGGCCAAGGAGAAGGCCGAAGCCGCCGCGAAGAAGCAGCACGCCAAGGCAGTGGCAGCCAGCCGGGCTGCCGCCAAGCACGCCCCGGTCTACAAGAACAACCTCGACGGCTGGATCAAGCAGTCGCTGAGCATCATGAAGAAGCACCACATCCCCGGCTCGTACGAGGGTCTGCACCGCAACATCATGCGTGAGTCCTCGGGTAACCCGAACGCGATCAACGGCTGGGACATCAACGCCCAGAACGGCATCCCGTCGAAGGGTCTGCTCCAGGTCATCCCGCCGACCTTCGCCACCTACCACGTCCCGGGTACGTCGAAGAACATCTACAACCCGGTCGCCAACATCGTCGCCGCGGCCAACTACGCCGCCGACAAGTACGGCTCCATGGACAACGTCAACAGCGCCTACTGAGGCTCTGGGACAGAGAAGTCCGTCGTATGCCGGAGGGCGGCACCCCCGCGGGGGTGCCGCCCTCCGGCGTACGCGTGTCACGGGCCGCTACTTGCGCATGACCTCGGGCTCGTGGCGGCGCAGCAGGCGCGAGACCACCACACCGCAGACGACACCGATGGCGATCAGGACGATCATGTCCATGGTCCACTGCCCCCCGGTGTGTTCCCACAGCGGATCGAGGTCGGTGGGGTTCTGCGGGTCCCACGGCGCCATCAGGTGGGACAGGTCGAGCGTCGCTCCGGCGGCGGCCATGGCCCAGCGGGACGGCATCAGCCAGGCGAACTGCTCAAGGCCCGGCTTGCCGAAGATCTGGAACAGCGCGCCGGTGAAGACGAGCTGCACGATCGCGAACATCACGAGCAGCGGCATGGTCTTCTCGGCGGTCTTGACCAGTGAGGAGATGACCAGGCCCAGCATCATCGAGGTCAGGCCGATGCCGATGATCGCGACGCACAGCTCGACGGCCGGGCTGGTGACCACACCGTCCGCCGGCAGATCGTGGACGGAGAAGCCGATGGCGGCGATGATGACGCCCTGGAACGCCGTGATCACACCGAGCACGATCACCTTGGACATCAGGTACGCGGAGCGGGAGAGGCCGACGGCCCGTTCCCGCTCGTAGATCACCCGCTCCTTGATCAGCTCGCGTACGGAGTTCGCGGAGCCCGCGAAGCACATGCCGACCACCAGGATCATCATGATCATGGCCGCGCCGCCGTTGAAGCGGTCCGGCGGGGTCGGCGGGGCGAGCCCGTACTTCGCCGGCAGGACAGCGCCGACACCGCCGAGGATCGCCGGCAGCAGGAGCATCAGGCCGATGAAGCCCTTGTCGGAGGCGATCACCGCGACATAGCGCCGGATCAGGGTCAGGAGCTGGGAGCCCCACGTCTGCGGCTTGGGCGGGCGCATCTGCTGCCGTGACGGCATGGACACGGACTGTGCGGCGACGGAGTCGATGTCGGCCGCGTACATCTGGTAGTGCTGCGACCCGCGCCAGCGGCCCGACCAGTCGTAGTCGCGGTAGTTCTCGAAGGCCGAGAAGACATCGGCCCAGGTGGTGTAGCCGAAGAAGTTGAGCGCTTCCTCCGGCGGCCCGAAGTACGCGACGGCGCCGCCGGGCGCCATCACGAGGAGCTTGTCGCAGATCGCCAGCTCGGCGACGGAGTGGGTGACGACGAGGACCGTACGGCCGTCGTCGGCGAGCACCCGCAGCAACTGCATGACGTCGCGGTCCATGCCCGGGTCGAGGCCCGAGGTCGGCTCGTCCAGGAAGATCAGCGACGGCTTGGTGAGCAGCTCCAGGGCGACCGAGACCCGCTTGCGCTGGCCGCCGGAGAGGGAGGAGACCTTCTTCTCCTTGTGGACGTCGAGCTTCAGCTCGCGCAGCACCTCGTCGATCCTGGCCTCACGCTCGGAGACCGCGGTGTCACCGGGGAAGCGGAGCTTGGCCGCGTATTTGAGCGCTTTCTTCACGGTCAGTTCCTTGTGCAGGATGTCGTCCTGCGGGACCAGACCGATGCGCTGGCGCAGCTCGGCGAACTGCTTGTACAGATTCCTGTTGTCGTACAGGACCTCGCCCTCGTCGGCGGGGCGGTAGCCGGTGAGCGCCTTGAGCAGGGTGGACTTTCCGGAGCCGGACGGGCCTATGACCCCGATCAGTGACTTCTCGGGTACGCCGAAGGAGACGTCCTTGAGGATCTGCTTGCCGCCGTCGACCGTCACCGTGAGGTGGCGCGCGGAGAAGGAGACCGCGCCGGTGTCGACGAACTCCTGAAGGCGGTCACCGACCAGGCGGAAGGTCGAGTGGCCGACGCCGACGATGTCGTTCGGGCCCAGCAGCACGGTGCCCGACTTGGCGATCGGCTGGCCGTTGACGTACGTACCGTTGTGGGAGCCGAGGTCACGTATCTCGAAACGGCCGTCGGGTGTGGCGGTGAATTCGGCGTGGTGGCGTGAGACCTGGAGGTCGGAGACGACCAGCTCGTTCTCCAGCGCGCGGCCGATGCGCATCATGCGGCCGAGGGAGAACTGGTGGAACGAGGTCGGGCTGCGGTCGCCGTACACCGGCGGTGTCCCGCCGGGACCCGCGGGAACGGCGTTCGGGTCCGGGTAGCCCTGCTGCGGGACGGCCGGCTGTTGCTGCTGCGGCCAGGCCTGCTGCTGTTGCTGTTGTTGCTGCGGGACCGGCGCCTGCTGCGGCGGGGCCTGCTGGGGCTGTTGGGCCTGGGGCGGGGCCTGGTGGGGCGCCGCGGTCTGCGCGCTGTACACGTCGGCGCCCGCGCCGGCGGTCACGCTCACCCGGGGTCCGTCGGTCGCGTTCCCCAGATGGACGACGGAGCCCGCCCCGATCTCCACCTGCTGGACGCGCTTCCCCTGCACGTAGGTGCCGTTCGTACTGCCGTGGTCCTCCATGACCCAACTGCGGCCCCCCCAACTGACGGTGGCATGGCGCCACGACACCCTGGCATCGTCGATCACCAGATCGCCCCCCGGATCGCGTCCGAGGGCGTACGACCTGGCCGGATCGAGTGGCCAGGTATTTCCGTTCAATTCCAGTACGAGTTCCGGCACTCCACGCCCCACTAGTTTTCCCCCGAGGTACCCCCATCGCAGGGAGTCTAGGGATGGCGAACATCGGGGGAACTATTTCAGGCTCAGCCCTTCCGGGGAAAGCCGGGCTCCCGTGTCAGGTACGCGGAAGGGCGGACAGCTTCCCGCTCCGCGCTCCCCGCCCGATACGGTGGGAACACCATGAGCGCATCGCAGCCCCCTGTGCCCCTTCCGTCCGCCGAAACCACTGACGTCCCGACGCTGCTCGTCAAGATCTTCGGGAAGGACCGTCCCGGCATCACCGCCGGGCTCTTCGACACACTCGCCGCCTACTCCGTCGATGTCATCGACATCGAGCAGGTCGTCACCCGTGGCCGTATCGTCCTGTGCGTGCTGATCACCGCCCCGACGGCGGACGGCACCAGCGAGGGCGAGCTGCGGGCGACCGTCCACAGTTGGACCGAATCCTTCAAGCTCGAAGCCGAGATCATCTCGGGTACGGGTGACAACAGGCCGCGTGGCAGCGGCCGTTCGCATGTCACCGTGCTCGGCAACCCGCTGACGGCCGACTCGACCGCGGCCATAGCGGCCAGCATCACATCGACCGGCGGCAACATCGACAGGATCTTCCGCCTCGCCAAGTACCCGGTCACAGCGGTGGAGTTCGCGGTGTCGGGCGTGGAGACCGAGCCGCTGCGCACCGCGTTGGCGACCTCGGCCGCCGGAATCGGCGTCGATGTGGCCGTGGTCTCCGCCGGACTGCTCCGCAAGGCCAGGCGGCTGGTCGTCATGGACGTCGACTCGACGCTGATCCAGGACGAGGTCATCGAGCTGTTCGCGGCGCACGCGGGCTGTGCCGACGAGGTCGCCGAGGTGACAGCGCGTGCCATGCGCGGCGAGCTGGACTTCGAGCAGTCCCTGCACGCGCGGGTGGCGCTGCTCGCCGGGCTCGATGTGTCCGTGGTCGACAAGGTGCGCGAGGAGGTACGGCTCACCCCGGGCGCCCGCACACTGATCCGTACGCTCAAGCGGCTCGGCTACCAAGTGGGCATCGTCTCGGGCGGGTTCACCCAGGTAACCGATGCCCTGCGGGAGCGGCTCGGCCTCGACTTCGCCGCCGCCAACACACTGGAGATCGTGGACGGCAAGCTCACCGGCCGGGTGGTGGGCGAGATCGTGGACCGCGCGGGCAAGGCCAGGCTGCTGCGCAGGTTCGCCGCCGAGGCGGGGGTGCCGCTGGCGCAGACCGTGGCGATCGGCGACGGTGCGAACGATCTCGACATGCTGAACGCCGCGGGGCTCGGTGTGGCCTTCAACGCCAAGCCCG
This sequence comes from Streptomyces sp. 150FB, assembly GCF_000818195.1. Lineage (GTDB taxonomy): Bacteria > Actinomycetota > Actinomycetes > Streptomycetales > Streptomycetaceae > Streptomyces. Next base: position 1,805,998 of record NZ_JTHL01000001.1, read on the forward strand.
TGGTCCGCAGGGCGGCGCACGCCGCGGTGAACGTGCCGTTCCTGGACACCGTCCTCTACCTGCTGGGCATCACCCGCGACGAGGTCGAGGTGGCGGACGACGAGGACGCCGGCCTGGACGACGCCGAGGCCAACGACCACTGAGCGTCGCTTCCGCGCCGCTCCCGTACGCGCGATGCCCCGGCACGAGGTGTGTGCCGGGGCATCGCGCGTGAACGTGCGACGTGCTCGTGCGACGTGCTCGTGGACGCGGCGACGGTCAGTCGTGCGGCGCCCAGTAGTCGACGAGTCTGCCGACCTTGTGCTCCACGGATTTCCAGGTGCCGTCATAGCCGATGACGGCGAACGCCGCGGTCGGGAACCCGCTCTGTGTCATACGGGCGAGCGCGTCGCCCTCGGCTCCGCCGGCGAGAGCGTCCGCGAGCGTGTGCATGCCAGGGTTATGGCCGATGACCAGGAGGTTGTTCACCTCTTCGGGGGTTTCGTTGATCAACGCGAGGAGATCGCCGAGGGAGGCGTCGAACAGCCGCTCCTCGTAGACGGTCCTGGGGCGGGTGGGCAGTTCGTGCACCACCAGTTTCCAGGTCTCGCGGGTCCTGGCGGAGGTCGAGCAGAGAGCCAGATCGAAGTCGATGCGGGTCTCGCCGAGCCTGCGGCCGGCCACGGGGGCATCCATGCGGCCTCGCTCGGCGAGCGGGCGCTCGTGGTCGGACACCTGGGGCCAGTCGGCCTTCGCGTGCCGGAGTAGGACGATCCTGCGGGGTGTATCGACGCTCATGCACTCCAGCTTCGCATGAAATGCGGCATCAGGCGCAAGGTGTTGAGAGGCTCCGCCCAGCCCGAACGAGCGGGGTCAGCCGCCCAGTGTCCGGTGGATCTGCTCCAGGATCCGGCCGACGGCGGGGTCGCTCGTCGCGGCGTGCGCCTGGGCCGGGTTCACGATCATCAGGAGCAGCGCGACGAACGCGATCAGGGGGAGCGCGACGGCCCACCAGGGCAGCCTGGCGTCGGTGTCACGGGAGAGGTGCGGATGGGGCCGGGAGTGTGTCGGGGCCGCCATGGCCGCCTCCGTAGGTCTGCGGTTCGTTGTTCCACAAAACTACGGATCACCGCTTCCTGTTCCCATCCGGTGACCCACCCACTCGACCCTGAACCTGACCCCCTAGGGGACGGTGGTGCCAGCCCCCCCTTTTTTTTGGGGCTCGGTTCGCCTCCGGGGCGCTTTGAGCCACTGTCGACGGCCGACCGGGGGCATCGCGGTCGTCACCCGCGACGCGGGCCCGGAGGCGAACCGAGCCTCTGGGAAATCAGGGACTGGCGATGGAGGCGATGATTCCGATGATGACCATGATGCCGATGATCGTGCCGAACACGATGAGCAGCTTCTGCTGGCCGTTCTGGGGATTGGGGTCGAGGACTGGCATGGCCTCAGTTTGACATCCCTGGTCAGTCCTCGATCGTCCGGTCCCGTCCCGCGATGACGCCCATCACCATCTGTGGTATCAGCAGCCCCGCCATCAGTGCGAGCGGCAGCCCCCAGCCGCCGCTGTGCTGGTAGAGCACCCCGACCAGCAGGGGTCCCGGGATCGAGATCAGGTAGCCGGTGCTCTGGGCGAAGGCGGAGAGGCGTGCGACGCCCGCGCCGGTTCCCGCTCGCATGCCGATCATGGTGAGGGCCAGCGGGAACGAGCAGTTGGAGATGCCGAGCAGTACGGCCCACACCCAGGCGCCCCCGGCGGGTGCCACGTACAGGCCGCCGAAGGCGATCAGTCCGCACGCGCCGAGGCCGAGGACGATGGGGCCCTGGTTCTTCATGCGGGTGGCCATCCGAGGGATGACGAAGGCCAGCGGTACGCCCATCACCATGGTGACGGCGAGCAGCAGTCCCGCCGTGTCGGCGGAGAGGCCGGCGTCGCGGAACCGCTGCGGCATCCAGCCCATGATGATGTAGGCGCCGGTGGCCTGGAGGCCGAAGAAGCAGGCGAGAGCCCAGGCGGTGCCGTTGCGGATGAGCCCGCGCCCGGGAGCCGTCGGCGCCTTCTCCTGGGCACCCGCACCCGCCGCCTGCGCCTCGGCGCCGCTGCGGTCCCGTACGAGAGCGAGCCAGGGGAAAATCGCGACCGCGCCGAGCACGGCCCAGATGCCGAGTCCCTCCCGCCAACTGCCGCCCAGCGCCTCGGTGATGGGGACCGTCGCCGCCGCGGCGAGAGCCGTACCGAGGGAGAGCGCCAGCGAGTAGAGGCCCGTCATCGTGCCGATGCGGTCGGGGAAGTAGCGCTTGACGATCACCGGCATCAGTACGTTGCCGACGGCGATTCCGGCGAGCGCGAGGACGCTGGCGGCGAGGAAGCCCGTCGTACCGCTCGCGAAGGGCCGGATCAGCAGTCCCGCCGTGATGGCCACCATGCCCGCGCAGATGATGGCGCCGGGGCCGAAGCGCCGTGCGAGGCGGGGTGCGGCGAAGCCGAAGAGCGCGAAGCAGAAGGGCGGTACGGAGGTGAGGACACCCGCGACGCTGCCGCTCATGTGCAGCCCGTCCCGTACCTCTTCCAACAGGGCGCCGAGGCTGGGGATGGCGGGGCGGAGGTTGACGGCGGCGAGGAGGAGTCCTGAGACGAGACACCAGGTCAGCCACGCCGGACGGCGCTGTGCGGGAGAATCTGCGGATGCGGGTGGCGCGTCGGCGGCGGCCTGGGACAGGGTCTTGGTCTCGTCGGACATGGTGCCATCATAGAATCATGGGATGATTGGTTGTCCAGTACGGACGTTGCCACGAGCTAGGAGCACCATGGCGCTGACCTCTCCCCGGCGTTCCGCGCTCTCCGACCAGGTGATCGCGGAGCTGCGGAACCAGATCACCTCGGGGGAATGGCCGGTGGGATCGCGGATCCCCACCGAACCCGAGCTGGTCGAGCAGCTCGGCGTGGCGCGCAACACCGTGCGCGAAGCCGTGCGCGCGCTCGCCCACAACGGGCTGCTGGACATCCGGCAGGGCTCGGGCACGTATGTCGTCGCGACCAGCGAACTGGCCGGTGTGATGCACCGCAGGTTCGCCGACGCCGACGCGCGGCACATCGCCGAGGTGCGCTCCACGCTGGAGTCGTCGGCCGCCCGGCTGGCGGCGGTACGGCGTACGGACCGCGATCTGCGCCAGTTGGACGCCCTCCTCGCGCGCCGTGAGGAGGCCTGGGCCGGCGGCCACGCCGATGTGTTCATCGCCGCAGACGCGACGCTGCACCTGGCCGTGGTCGCGGCCTCGCACAACGACGTACTGACCGCGCTCTACGCGGACCTCGGCCACCTGCTCGTCGACGGACTGCGCGGCAATGTGGGGCGCGAGCTGCGGCCCGAGGGCTACACCGACCACGCGCGCCTGGTGGACGCGATCCGGGCGGGCGACGTCGAGGCCGCGGGGGCCGAGGCGGCGAGTCACGCCCTCAACTGCCTGGGGGAGCCGGTTTGACCGGCTCGTGGCTGATCCGCGCCGAGCGGATCTCTTTCCAGCAGCGGTTGGTGAGCTGTACGTAGCCGGCGGCGGGGATGTCCACCGGCGCGCTGTCGGCGTCGACGTCCCACCAGCGGGCGCACTCGATGTGCAGCCTGACGCGGTCGGTCTCCGGATACGGGTTCTGGCAGTGGGCGACGGCGTGCGAGCCGTGGATCTGGGTACGGCAGTACGCCTGGGAGCCCCGCCTTCGCTCTCCCTCTCCCTCTCCTCGGCCCCGGCCCCGGCCCCCGCCCCCGTGCTCATCGGCCGCCGCCGTGCCCGCCGGGGCCGCCGTGGAGGCCCCGTACGGCGTCTCACGCGCGGGTGCGCTCCCCCGTACCTCCGAGGCGACCGTGAACCCCGTCGCGATCAGCACGGCGGTCACGAGAGCTGTTGTACGGCGGCTCTGCGTGCGCATACCCCCACCTCCCGTCCCCCGCGCTGACCGGAGCGGACCGACGGGTTCAGTGTGCGGGCGATCGCCGCGCTTTTCGACTCGGGCGAACACGGCCCGTGACATACGGCAGCCGCGCCACCGTCCTGAGGACGGTGGCGCGGCTCGTGGTCACACGGGATCGGGCGGCTACGGGCGCGGTCAGGCGCCCATCATGTGCACGCCGCCGTCGACGTGGATGATCTCGCCCGTGGTCTTCGGGAAGAAGTCCGAGAGCAGCGCGACGATGCCGCGGCCGGCCGGCTCCGGGTCGGCCATGTCCCACTCCAGCGGCGAGCGGTGGTTCCACACGTCGGCCAGGTCCGAGAAGCCCGGGATGGACTTGGCGGCCATGGAGCCGAGGGGGCCCGCCGAGATCAGGTTGCAGCGGATCTTCTGCTTGCCCAGGTCACGGGCGAGGTAGCGGGAGGTGGCCTCCAGCGCCGCCTTGGCGGGGCCCATCCAGTCGTACTGCGGCCAGGCGAACTGGGCGTCGAAGGTCAGCCCGACGACCGAGCCGCCGTCCTCGCCCATCAGCGGCAGGCAGGCCATGGTCAGCGACTTCAGCGAGAACGCCGACACGTGCATGGCCGTGGCGACCGACTCGAACGGGGTGTTGAGGAAGTTCCCGCCGAGCGCGTCCTGCGGCGCGAAGCCGATGGAGTGGACCACACCGTCCAGGCTGCCGAGCTCGTCACGTACGAGCCCTTCGAGCCGGTCCAGGTGCTCGGTGTTGGTCACGTCCAGCTCGATGACCTTCGCGGGCCTGGGCAGCTTCTTCGCGATGCGTTCGGTCAGGGTGGGGCGGGGGAAGGCCGTCAGGATGATTTCGGCACCCTGTTCCTGAGCCACCTTGGCGGTGTGGAAGGCGATGGAGGACTCCATCAGCACACCCGTGATGAGGATGCGCTTGCCGTCGAGAATTCCGCTCATGAGATCAGTGACCCATGCCCAATCCGCCGTCAACGGGAATGACGGCTCCAGTGATGTACGAAGCGTCGTCGGAGGCGAGGAACCGCACCGTCGCGGCGATCTCCTCCGGCTGCGCGTAACGGCCGAGCGGCACCTGCCGAACCACGTTGGCGCGCTGGTCGTCGGTGAGCACCCTCGTCATGTCCGTATCGACGAAGCCGGGCGCGACCACGTTGAAGGTGATGTTGCGCGAACCCAGCTCACGGGCGAGGGACCGGGCGAAACCGACCAGACCCGCCTTGGACGCGGCGTAGTTGGCCTGTCCGGCCGAGCCGAGGAGCCCGACGACGGAGGAGATGAGGACGACGCGGCCCTTCCTGGCGCGCAGCATCGCGCGGTTGGCGCGCTTGACGACGCGGAAGGTGCCGGTGAGGTTGGTGTCGACGACGGAGGTGAAGTCGTCCTCGGTCATCCGCATCAGCAACTGGTCCTTGGTGACACCGGCGTTGGCCACCAGCACCTCGACGGGACCGTGCTTCTCCTCGATCTCCTTGTAGGCCTGCTCCACCTGATCGGCGACGGTGATGTCGCAGCGGACCGCCAGGCAGCCCAGCTTCGCGAGCTCCTCCGGTGGTTCGCCCGACCGGTAGGTGACGGCTACCTTGTCGCCGTTGTCGGCGAAAGCGCGGGCGATGGCGAGGCCGATGCCCCGGTTTCCTCCGGTGACGAGAACCGAGCGGCTCAACGGATCACCCTTTCCTCAGCGGTCTGATACCTCGAAAACCTATCGGTAGGATCCCGTCGGCGGAGAATCGGCCCCTGACAGCGCCTGAGGGCACTCACTGTCGGGTTTCCACAGAATCAGTGGTCCGCGCCCCGCCCGCCCGCTCCCCGCACCGCCCGGCCCACCTCTCGGCAAATCGCCCACCGGGCCACCCGGCCGCCGTGATTCACTGCGGTCGGAGGACCCACGGTGCGAGAGAGAAGAGAGGCCGACGTGCCCCATGAGGTAGACGAGTCATTCCTGGCGCTGCCGCTGCGGGCGCTCGCCGACGCGGCGCTGGCGCGGGCCCGCGCGCTCGGCGCCGACCACGCCGACTTCCGGTTCGAGCGCGTACGCAACGGGGCGTGGCGGCTGCGCGACGGCCGGCCCGCCTCGTCGTCGGACAGTACGGACGTGGGGTACGCGGTACGGGTGGTGCACGGCGGTTCCTGGGGGTTCGCCTCCGGTGTCGATCTGTCGATGGACGCGGCGGCCCGGGTGGCGGGCCAGGCGGTGGCCATGGCCAAGCTGTCGGCGAAGGTGATCGCGGCGGCCGGTTCGGACGAGCGGGTCGAGCTGGCGGACGAGCCGGTGCACAGCGAGAAGACCTGGGTGTCCGCGTACGAGATCGATCCGTTCGGCGTTCCGGACGAGGAGAAGACGGGGCTGCTCGCCGAGTGGAGCGGGCGGCTGCTGCGCGCCGACGGGGTGGCGCATGTGGACGCGGCGCTGCTCACCGTCCACGAGAACAAGTTCTACGCGGACACCGCGGGCACCGTGACCACGCAGCAGCGGGTCAGGCTGCATCCGCACCTCAACGCCGTGGCTGTCGACGCCTCCTCGGGCGAGTTCGACTCCATGCGTACGCTCGCCCCGCCGGCCGGGCGCGGCTGGGAGTACCTGACGGGCACCGGCTGGGACTGGGACGCGGAGCTGGAGCGCATCCCGGAGCTGCTCGCCGAGAAGATGCGCGCGCCGAGCGTCGAGGCCGGCTCGTACGACCTGGTCGTCGACCCGTCGAACCTCTGGCTGACGATCCACGAGTCGATCGGCCACGCCACGGAGCTGGACCGGGCGCTTGGCTACGAGGCGGCGTACGCGGGAACCTCGTTCGCGACCTTCGACCAGCTCGGGAAGCTCGGCTACGGCTCCTCGGTGATGAATGTGACCGGTGACAGGACCGCCGAGCACGGTCTCGCCACCATCGGGTACGACGACGAGGGCGTCGAGGCCCAGTCGTGGGACCTCATCAAGGACGGCACGCTCGTCGGCTACCAGCTCGACCGCCGGATCGCGAAGCTCACCGGCTTCGAACGCTCCAACGGCTGCGCCTATGCGGACTCGCCGGAGCATGTCCCCGTACAGCGCATGGCGAACGTGTCACTGCGGCCCGATCCCGGCGGGCTCGGGACGGAGGACCTGATCGGCGGGGTGGAGCGCGGGATCTATGTGGTCGGCGACCGGTCGTGGTCGATCGACATGCAGCGCTACAACTTCCAGTTCACCGGGCAGCGGTTCTTCCGGATCGAGAACGGCAAGCTGGCCGGCCAGTTGCGCGACGTCGCCTACCAGGCGACGACCACGAACTTCTGGGGCTCCATGGAGGCGGTCGGCGGACCGCAGACGTATGTGCTCGGCGGCGCCTTCAACTGCGGCAAGGCGCAGCCCGGTCAGATCGCGGCTGTCTCGCACGGCTGCCCGTCCGCGCTCTTCCGCGGCGTGAACATCCTCAACACCACGCAGGAGGCAGGTCGATGAAGGCGTCCACGAGTCGCACAGCGAAGCCGCACGAGATCGTCGAGCGCGCCCTCGAACTGTCGGCGGCCGACGGCTGTGTGGTGATCGCCTCCGAGGACTCCTCGACCAACCTCCGCTGGGCGGGCAACGCGCTGACGACCAACGGGGTGACGCGTGGCCGGTCGCTCACGGTCGTCGCGACCGTCGACGGCGCGCAGGGCACGGCCTCCGGCACGGTGTCGCGCTCCGCCGTGACCGCCGACGACCTGGAGCCGCTGGTGCGGGCCGCCGAGAAGGCGGCACGCGCGGCCTCCCCCGCCGAGGACGCCCAGCCGCTGGTGGCGGGCGGGGCGGTGTCCGGGGACTTCACCGGGGCACCGGCGGAGACGACCTCCGCCGTCTTCGCCGATTTCGCGCCCGCGCTCGGGGAGGCGTTCGCGCGGGCGAGGGCGGGCGGGCGTGAGCTGTACGGCTTCGCCAACCACGAGCTGACCTCGACGTACCTCGGTACGTCGACGGGTGTGCGGCTGCGTCACGACCAGCCGAACGGCACGCTGGAGCTGAACGCGAAGTCCCCGGACCGCACCCGCTCGGCGTGGGGCGGCCGGACCACGCGTGACTTCAAGGACGTCGATCCGGCGGCTCTCGACGCGGAGCTGGCGCGGCGCCTCGGCTGGGCGGAGCGGAAGATCGAACTGCCGGCCGGGCGGTACGAGACGCTGCTGCCGCCGACCGCAGTGGCCGACCTGCTGATCTACCAGTTCTGGTCGTCGACGGCCCGCGACGCCGCCGAGGGCCGTACGGTCTTCTCGCGCCCGGGCGGGGGCACCCGTGTCGGCGAGAAGCTGTCCGAGCTGCCGCTGACACTGCGCAGCGACCCCCGCGAGCCGGGTCTGGAGTCGGCGCCGTTCGTCCTCGCCTCCACGTCGGGCGACTCGGCCTCCGTGTTCGACAACGGTCTGCCGCTGTCGGCGACCGACTGGGTACGGGACGGAAAGCTGGAGCACCTGGTCACCACCCGGCACAGCGCGGAGCTGACCGGCCTGCCGGTCGCGCCGGGGATCTCGAACCTGATCATGGACGGGGGCGGCGAGCGCTCGCTGGAGGAGATGGTCGCCTCCACGGAGCGCGGGCTGCTGCTGACCTGCCTCTGGTACATCCGCGAGGTCGATCCGGCGTCGCTGCTGCTGACGGGCCTGACCAGGGACGGCGTATATCTGGTCGAGAACGGCGAGGTCGTCGGCGAGGTGAACAACTTCCGCTTCAACGAGTCGCCGGTCGGTCTGCTGTCGCGCGCCGCCGAGGCGGGCAGGACGGAGAAGACCCTGCCGCGCGAGTGGGGCGACTACTTCACCCGGGCCGCGATGCCCGCGCTGCGTATCCCCGATTTCAATATGAGCTCGGTCAGCCTGGGGGTGTGACCGCCCTAGACTGGCGGTGATCCACCCCCGAACAGACCAACCGGATCCACGTGCATCCACACGGATCCGGGCAGGTCCGAGCAGATCCAACCTGGGCAGATCCAGGCAGATCCAAGGAGCGAAACGACCGTGACGGACATCGTCGACGAGCTGAAGTGGCGTGGGCTGTTCGCCCAGTCCACCGACGAGGACGCTTTGCGCAAGGCGCTCGCGGACGGTCCCGTCACGTTCTATTGCGGCTTCGACCCCACGGCGGCGAGCCTGCACGTGGGGCACCTCGTGCAGGTGCTGACCGTACGCCGGCTCCAGCAGGCCGGGCACCGGCCGCTGGCGCTGGTGGGCGGGGCGACGGGCCAGATCGGTGACCCCCGGCCCACGGCCGAGCGGACGCTGAACGATCCGGCGACCGTCGCGGGATGGGTCCAGCGGCTGCGGTCGCAGATCGAGCCGTTCCTGTCCTTCGAGGGACCGAACGCCGCGCTGATGGTCAACAACCTCGACTGGACGGCCGGTCTCTCCGCGATCGAGTTCCTGCGGGACATCGGCAAGCACTTCCGGGTGAACAAGATGCTCGCGAAGGAGTCCATCTCGCGGCGGCTGGAGTCCGACGAGGGCATCAGCTACACGGAGTTCAGCTACCAACTGCTCCAGAGCATGGACTTCCTGGAGCTGTACAGGCGCTACGGCTGCGTCCTCCAGCAGGGCGGCAGCGACCAGTGGGGCAATCTCACGGCGGGCCTGGACCTGATCCACCGGCTGGAGCCGGGCGCCACCGTGCACGCGCTGGCCACTCCGCTGATGACGAAGGCGGACGGGACCAAGTTCGGCAAGACGGAGGGCGGGGCCGTCTGGCTCGACCCGGAGATGACCACGCCGTACGCCTTCTACCAGTTCTGGCTGAACGTGGACGACCGGGACATCTCCGCGTACAGCCGCATCCTCAGCTTCCGGAGCCGCGCGGAGCTGGAGGAGCTGGAACAGGCCACCTCCGAGCGCCCGCAGGCCAGGGCCGCCCAGCGGGCGCTGGCGGAGGAGCTGACGACGCTCGTCCACGGCGCCGAGCAGTGCGAGGCGGTCGTCGCCGCCTCGCGTGCGCTGTTCGGCCAGGGGGAGCTGACCGGGCTCGACGAGGCGACGCTGAGCGCGGCGCTCTCCGAGGTGCCGCGCGCCGAGGTCACCGAGCTGCTTCCGGTCGTGGACCTGTTCACCGAGGCGGGGCTCGCGCCGAGCAAGTCGGCGGCGCGCAGGACCGTCAAGGAGGGCGGGGCGTACGTGAACAACGTCAAGGCGACCGACGCGGAGGCCGTGCCGGACGCCGGGGAGTTGCTGCACGGCCGCTGGCTGGTGCTGCGCAGGGGCAAGAAGAACCTGGCGGCCATCGAGGTCAAGGGCGGCTGACCGGAGGACGGGACCGGCGCTGGGCCCCGGGCCGGGACCAGGCCCGGGGCCGGGGCGGGCGCTGTCGGGGAATCAGGCCCGCCGGCGCCGCCGGTCCCCCCTGATCGCGTTCCAGAACATGTCCCCCACCAGCACCACCGCGACCGCGCCGATGACCTGAAGGACATGGCGGGTCCAGTCGATGCCCCGGGTGTCCGCCACCCTCAGCCAGCCGGCCACGGCGTTGCCGAGCACGCTGCCCAGGATCCCGAAGATCGTCGTCAGCGACATCGGGATCCGCTGCTCGCCGGGGATGATCGCCCTGGCGATCAGGCCCAGCACCAGACCCACGACGACTACCCACAGCCAGTTCACTGCCGCCTCCTCGGGGGGCGCTGTGCGCGCACGTGCGGCCCAGTCTGGGTCGCACTCCCCTACGCCGCATGCCGGACAGCTCCGTACGTGGAACGGCGAGGGATATACGCCCGAATCGGGTATGCCCCGCTCTCGTGGGCGGCGGAGCCCCGGCGTACCGTAAGACGCGTCCGGCCGGGCCGACTCCGGCAGGGGATTCTGGGCGGTGGGACGTGAAGCGGAAGCAGGAGAGCGCCGAGGTCTTCCAGATCACGGGAGCCAGGCAGAGCCTGACGGACGATGTGCGGGGCCGGCAGCGCCGCTACGTGATCTCGATGTCGGTCAGGACGCTGGCCGTGATCTTGACGGCCGTCCTCTGGAATGTGGAACGCCCTGTGGCAATTGTCACGCTGGCCTTGGGATTGCTCCTGCCGTACGTGGCCGTGGTGATCGCCAACGGCGGCCGGGAGAACACTTCTTCGCTGCCCTCGACCTTCGTCCCCGCGCCGAGCCGACCGGCCATCGAACCCGCCGCGGGCGCTGTCAGCACGGAGTCCGACAGCTCTGGCGCCGACCGTGAACGGCCGTGGTCACCGTACGAGCAGAGCTGATCGCGACCGTTCCCGAGGGTCTCCGGGGATCCGCGAAGCTCAAGAAAAGCTCAGATCGATTGTGAAGTTCCTGTCCCGGGCACCCCGTTGTGCGTGACATACTTCGTAGGCGCTCCGCATCCCCCGTCGGAGCGACAGACCGACGCCGGGCAGCTCCCCCCGTGGCTGCTCGGCGTCGCCTTTTCCCGGAGCGGGTCGACAACTCGGTCGACAACTCGCCGGATGATCCCATGAGTTAAGAACCCCTGGTGCGGTCATCTAGGGTTGACGTGTGACCTCTCCCGATTCCGCCGCGACGGAAGCAGCGCCCATCTGCTCGGCGAAGGGCTGCCGTACCGCCGCCGTATGGGTCCTCGCGTGGAACAACCCGAAGCTGCACACCCCTGAGCGACGGAAGACCTGGCTCGCCTGCGACGAGCACCGCGAGCACCTGTCGTCGTTCCTCGGGATGCGCGGCTTCCTCAAGGATGTGGTCACCCTGGAGGAGTGGGAGCGCGGGGACTCAGCCTCCGATGGCTGACATCGGCCGCTCGGGCTGAAGGAACGCGGGGTCGTCCAGGCCGGAGCCGGCCTTCTTGCCCCACATCGCCAGCTTCCACATCGTGGCGATCTCCTCGTCCGGCGCCTCCGAGCGCAGCGCGGCCCGCAGGTCGGTCTCCTCCGTGGCGAACAGGCACGTACGGACCTGCCCGTCGGCGGTCAGCCGGGTGCGGTCGCAGGCGCTGCAGAACGGGCGCGTGACGGAGGCGATGACCCCGACGCGGTGCGGGCCGCCGTCCACGATCCAGCGCTCGGCGGGGGCCGCTCCCCGTACGTCCTCGCCCTCCGGGGTCAGGCTGAAGCGCGTGTCCAGCGACTGGAGGATGTCACCGGCCGTGATCATGCCGTCACGCTTCCAGCCGTGCTGGGCGTCGAGGGGCATCTGCTCGATGAAGCGCAGCTCGTAGTCGTTCTCGACCGCCCAGGCGAGCAGCTCGGGGGCCTCGTCGCCGTTGAGCCCAGGCATCAGGACCGTGTTGACCTTGACGGGGGTCAGGTCCGCTTCCCTGGCGGCCCTGAGGCCGTCCAGGACGTCCGCGTGCCTGTTCCTGCGGGTGAGCGTCTTGAAGACGTCGGGGCGCAGGGTGTCGAGCGAGACATTGACGCGGTCGAGTCCTGCGGCCTTGAGCGCGGCGGCGGTGCGCGCCAGTCCTATGCCGTTGGTGGTGAGCGACATCCGGGGGCGTGGCTCCAGTGCGGCGCAGCGCTCGACGATCCCGACGATTCCGGGCCGCAGCAGCGGCTCACCGCCGGTGAAACGGACCTCTGTGATGCCGAGCCGGGTCACAGCGATCTCGATCAGCCGGACGATCTCGTCGTCGCTCAGCAGATCTGACTTCCCGAGCCACTGAAGGCCTTCTTCGGGCATGCAGTAGGTACAGCGCAGATTGCAGCGGTCCGTGAGCGAAACGCGCAGGTCGGTGGCCACGCGGCCATAGGTGTCGATGAGCATTCGGGCCCCCTCCCTCTCTTGTCTTACTGCGGAGCTGACGTGGTCGAGCCTACGTCAGTTCACCGACAGGGGCCGGGGGACCGTTGGTACAGGATGCACCACGGCCGCGTCGTAGAACTCTACGACGCGGCCACGGGGAGAGCGGGGCGATTCGTGGGCGGACGGGGTCACGTACGCCCGGATCGGTGTCAGCCGGTCAGTGGGCGCCGGTGCCGGTGAGGGACTTGACCTCCAGTTCGGCGTACTTGCCGGTGTCGGGCTCCTCCTTGGAGACCAGGGTGCCGATCCAGCCGAGCAGGAAGCCCAGCGGGATGGAGATCAGGCCCGGGTTCTCCAGCGGGAAGAAGTGGAAGTCGACGCCCGGGAACATCGAGGTCGGCTTGCCGGAGACGACGGGCGAGAACAGCACCAGCAGGACGGAGGACGCGAGGCCGCCGTAGATCGACCACAGGGCGCCCTGGGTGGTGAACTTCTTCCAGAACAGGCTGAACAGGAGCGTCGGCAGGTTGGCCGAGGCCGCGACGGCGAACGCGAGCGCGACGAGTCCCGCCACGTTCAGATCGCGGGCGAAGGCACCGAGCGCGATGGAGACGATGCCGATGGCGACGGTCGCCCAGCGGGCGGCGCGGATCTCCTCCTTCTCGGTGGCGGTGCCCTTGCGGATGACGTTGGCGTAGATGTCGTGCGCGAACGACGACGAGGACGCCAGGGTCAGGCCGGCGACCACGGCGAGGATGGTCGCGAAGGCCACCGCCGAGATCACGGCGAGCAGGATCGCACCGCCGGTGGAGCCTCCGCCGCCGCCGATCTCCAGGGCGGCGAGCGGTGCGGCCGTGTTGCCCGCCGGGTTGGAGGCGATGATGTCGGCCGGCTTGAGCAGCGCGGCGGCGCCGAAGCCGAGCACGATCGTCATCAGGTAGAAGACACCGATGATGCCGATGGCCCAGATGACCGACTTACGGGCGGCCTTGGCGGTCGGCACCGTGTAGAAGCGGATCAGGATGTGCGGCAGTCCGGCCGTACCCAGGACGAGCGCGATCCCGAGCGAGAGGAAGTCGAGCTTCGAGGTGCCGGTGGCACCGTACTTGAGCCCCGGCTCCAGGAACGCGGACCCCTTCCCGCTGTTCTTGGCCGCCGAGCCGAGCAGGTCGGACACGTTGAAGTGGAACTTCCACAGGATCAGGAAGGTGATCAGGATGGTGCCCGCGATGAGCAGGACCGCCTTGACCATCTGGACCCAGGTGGTGCCCTTCATGCCGCCGATGGTCACGTACACGATCATCAGGACGCCGACCAGGGCGACGATGAGGATCTTCCCGGCGTCGCTGGTGATGCCGAGCAGCAGTGAGACCAGCACACCGGCGCCGGCCATCTGCGCGAGCAGGTAGAAGATCGAGACGACGATCGTGGAGACGCCGGCGGCGGTACGGACGGGCCGCTGGCGCATCCGGTACGCGAGGACGTCGCCCATCGTGTAGCGGCCGGAGTTGCGCAGCGGCTCGGCGACGAGCAGCAGCGCGACCAGCCAGGCGACCAGGAAGCCGATGGAGTAGAGGAAGCCGTCGTAGCCGAAGAGGGCGATGGCGCCGGCGATGCCGAGGAAGGACGCGGCGGACATGTAGTCGCCGGAGACCGCGAGTCCGTTCTGGAAGCCGGTGAACTGCCGTCCGCCCGCGTAGAAGTCGGAGGCGCTGCGGGTCTGGCGGCCGGCCCAGACCGTGATGACCAGGGTCGCCACGACGAAGATCGCGAAGAGGGTGATGATCAGCGGCCGGTGCGCGCTGGCGTCCGAGGCTGCGGCGAGGGGCAGGTGGCCGAGCCGGTCCGTGGCGCTCACAGGTCAGCCTCCATACGGGACTTGATGACGGCCGCCTTCGGGTCGAGCGTGCGGGTGGCGTGCCGCGAGTAGAACCAGGCGATGAGGAATGTGGTGAGGAACTGGGCGAGACCGAAGACCAGGGCAACGTTGATGTTGCCGAAGAGCTTGATGCCCATGAAGTCGCCCGCGTAGTTGGACAGCAGGACGTAGAGCAGGTACCAGGCGATGAAGCCGATGGTCAGCGGAAAGGCGAAGGAGCGGTGGGCACGGCGCAGTTCGCCGAACTCCGCGCTCTGCTGCACCTCGGCGAACTGGTTGGTCGTGGGCTGGGCGGGCTGGGCGGGGCTGGTGTCCGTACCGCTCTGGGGCGGCGGTGCTTCGGTAGCCACGGAATCTCCTCGTGACGCGTGTGCGGTAGGGGCCGGCAGTCCGGCTGACTGACTGTCTTCTGCGTGGGGCGTGATGTGGCTCACCCCCTGACAACGGCACGGGAGGTTTGGCGAAGCGGTTCAACACCGACCTTTTTCTCCTCGAAATGATTGATGACCGGGTCTGATGGGCGATAACTTCGCTCGTCACACACCCGCCCACGCGCAGTCGGCGCACAGGCGGCTCACAGGGATGATGTGGAGAACCCATGGCTCACCTGAGATCCGGACGGCGGCGCGCACTGGCGCTGCCCGTAGGTCTGGCGCTCTCTGTTTCGCTCGGTTTCCTGCCGTCGGGTACGGCGGCGGCCTCCGAGGCCGGCACCATCCAGGCCGCGAGCTCCGCGGCCGCCACACACACCGCCGCGGCGGCGGCCGACGGTCCCGCGCTGTCGTACGTCGTGAACACGAGGTCGGGCAGGGCCGCCGCCGATGCGGTGGGGAAGGCGATCGTCAAGGCCGGCGGCACGGTCCTCACGTCGTATCAGCAGATAGGCGTCACCGTCGCCTACTCGAAGGACCCCGGTTTCGGCGCGGCCATACGCCGGGTCAGAGGGGTCGAGTCGGCCGGCGCCACCCGTACGGCTCCGCTTCCGACGCAGGCCACGGCGGACGAGGGGACGCCGAAGGCGCTCACCGCCGCACAGGTCGCCGCCGCGACGGCGGACCGGGCGGCGGGACAGGATCCGCTGGAGCCCCTGCAGTGGGACCTGCCGGCCATCAAGGCGGACAAGGCGCACAAGAAGACACTCGGCAGCCGCGATGTCACCGTCGCGGTCATCGACACGGGTGTGGACGACACGCACCCGGACATCGCGCCGAACTTCGACCGCAAGGCGTCGGTCAACTGCGTGACGGGCAAGCCGAACACGGCGGACGGCGCCTGGCGGCCGACCGCCGCGGAGAGCCCGCACGGCACCCATGTCGCGGGTGAGATAGCCGCGGCGAAGAACGGCATCGGTGTCACCGGTGTCGCTCCCGGTGTGAAGGTGGCCGGGATCAAGGTCGGTACGACGGCCGGGTTCTTCTACACCGAGGCTGTCGTGTGCGGCTTCGTCTGGGCCGCCGAGCACGGTGTCGATGTGACCAACAACAGCTATTACACCGACCCTTGGTACTTCAACTGCACCACCGACCCGGACCAGAAGGCACTGGTCGAGGCCGTGACCCGGGCCTCGGGGTACGCGGAGAAGAAGGGCGCGGTGAACGTCGCCGCCGCCGGCAACGAGGCCTACGACCTGGCCTCCGACTCGATCACCGACCCGTCGAGCCCGAACGACACGACGCCGGGCGACCGTGTCATCGACACGTCCAAGTGCTTCGACATTCCCACCGAGTTGCCGGGTGTGGTCACGGTCGCGGCCACCGGCGCCAAGGGGTTGAAGTCGTCGTTCTCCAACTACGGTCGCGGTGTGATCGACATCGCGGCCCCGGGCGGCGACAGCACCTCGTACCAGACACCGCAGGCGCCTGCGGTCAACGGCTCGATCCTGGGCCCGCTGCCGGGCGGTACGTGGGGCTACATGTCGGGTACGTCGATGGCCACCCCGCATGTGGTGGGCGTGGCCGCGCTGATCAAGTCGCGGCACCCGCACGCCTCGCCGCTGGTGGTCAAGGCGCTGCTGGCGGCCGAGGCCGACAAGACCTCGTGCGGCGCTCCGTACGACATCGACCGTGACGGCACGGTCGACGCGGTGTGCGCGGGCAGCAAGCTCTACAACGGCTTCTACGGGGTCGGCATGGCCGACGCCCTGGACGCGGTGACCAAGTAGGACCCACCGGTGCGGGCCGCTCCCCGGGGGCGGCCCGCATCCGTGTTCACACCGGCCGGAAGCTGTTCCCCCGTCACAGCCCCGTCACACCCCCGCCGCGCCCAGCAGCACCCCCGCCCCGTACGTGACCGCCATCGCCACCGCTCCCCCGCCCATGTTCCGCAGCAGCGCGCGGCCGACCGGGGCGGAGCCCAGGCGGGCGCTCCACCAGCCCGTCAGGGACAGCGCCGCCAGGACCGAGATCACCGTCAGCCACAGGCGTACCGAGTGCGGCGGCAGGACGATCGCCAGCAGGGGCAGCAGCGCCCCCACCGTGAAGGCCAGGAAGCTCGCGGCCGCCGCGTGCCACGGGTTCGTCAACGCGTCGGGGTCGATGCCCAGTTCGACGCTCGCGTGGGCGCGCAGCGCGTCGGATGCGGTGAGTTGTTCGGCCGCCTCCAGCGCCACCGACTCCGACAGGCCGCGTTCCGCCAACATCCTTGCCAGCTCTTCGAGTTCGGCCTGCGGCTGCTCGCGCAGCTCGCGGCGCTCCGTCGCCAGGGCCGCCTTCTGCGAGTCGCGCTGGGTGGAGACCGACACGTACTCTCCGGCCGCCATCGACATGGACCCGGCCAGCAGTCCCGCGAGGCCCGCCGTGAGCAGTGCGGTGTGCGAGTCGGTGGCTCCGGCGACGCCCACCACGATGCCGGCGGTGGAGACGATGCCGTCGTTGGCGCCGAGGACACCGGCGCGCAGCCAGTTGAGGCGGGAGCCTAGGGATTCGTCGTGCGGCTCGTGGTGAGGTGGGTCCGTCTTCGTGTCGGTCATCCGGGGAGGGTCTCACCGGCGCCGCCACCGTGTATGCACCGACCCGCAATTGACGCGCCGCCCGATTACGGACGACCGGGCGACGGAGTTGTCAGTCGGGGCCCGTATTCTCTGTGACCATGCTCGACGACCATACGACTGCAGCGACATGGCCGACCGCCTACCCCCAGGGTTACGCGGTCGTCGACGTCGAGACCACCGGCCTCGCACGCGACGACCGGATAATCTCTGCTGCCGTCTACCGCCTGGATTCCAGAGGCGACGTCGAGGACCACTGGTACACGCTGGTCAATCCGGAGCGCGATCCGGGCCCCGTGTGGATCCATGGGCTGACGACCGACGTGCTGGAGGGCGCCCCGCTCTTCCCGGAGATCGCCGGTCAGTTCGCCGAGCGGCTCGATGGCCGGGTGCTCGTCGCCCACAACGCCATCTTCGACTGGTCGATGATCGCGCGAGAGTACGCGCGGGCCGGGCTGACGCCCCCGACCCGGCAGCGGCTGTGCACCATCGCGCTCTCCAAGGAGCTGGCGCTGCCCCTGCCCAACCACAAGCTGGAATCCCTCGCCGCGCACTTCGGCGTCGTGCAGGAGCACGCGCACCACGCGCTCGACGACGCGCGCGTGCTCGCCGAGGCGTTCCGGCCGAGTCTGCGCGCGGCGGCGCGCGGCGGCGTACGGC
>NZ_JTHL01000001.1:1824292-1833809 GCF_000818195.1 Streptomyces sp. 150FB
GGCTGCCGCTGCTGGAGTGCCGGCCGCTCACCGAGTGGTCGGACGCGCCCGCGCGGCCCCGGGTCGGCTATCAGGCGCCGTACCGGCAGCAGACGGGCTGGCGGCCCGCGCGCAAGCGGGTGGCGTGCCCGTATCCGAACCCCGGGCGGTACGAGCCGGGTGGGCCGCTGACGCAGGGGATGCGGGTCGCGTTCTCCGGTGACACGTCCGTCGACCGTGAGTTGCTGGAGGACAGGGCCGTGGAGGCGGGGCTGCACATCGCCGGCAGCGTGTCGCGGCTGACCAGTCTGCTGGTCACCAACGACCCGGAGTCCTCGACGTCCAAGACGGTCAAGGCCGCGTCGTACGGCACCCCGGTCATCGACGAGGCGGCGTTCACCCAACTGCTGCGCGATGTCGCGCCGGCCCCGGGTCCGGGCGCCGAGGCGTCGCGTACGGCCCCCGCCGCCGCGCCCGTGCGCACCACGGTGCCCGCTCCCGCACCGCTGCCCGATCCGACGCCGGTCGTCCAGGTGGCCGCGCCGACGCTCGACGAGGCGTGAGACGCCCGTACCGCTGCCCGTCCCCTCTCCCGTACCGCTCCCCCGGCGGCAGTCCCACCCACGGCCCCAGAGACAGCCCCAGACAAATCACCCGCCAAGATGACAAGGTGAAGAGGGCCGCCTCCCGGCCATTCGGACCTACCCGGCGTCCGGTGGCCGTTCGCCGCCGAGTACCGTCGACGGCGTGTACCGCTTCCTGTTGTCCCGGCAGTGGGTGATCCTCACCCTTATCGCCCTCGTGCTCATCCCCGTGATGATCAAGCTGGGCTTCTGGCAGCTTCACCGCCACCAGACCAAGGTCGCCCAGAACACGCTGATCTCGGACAACCTCAAGTCGAAGCCCGTTCCCGTCACCGATCTCACCTCACCCGGACACACCGTCCCCGAGGCCGACTTCTGGCGGAGGGTCACCGCCACCGGCACCTTCGACCCCGCGCACGAGGTCGTCGTACGCCGCAGGACCTCCAACGACGGCCAGGTCGGCTACCACGTCCTGGTCCCGCTCGTCCTGCGCGGCGGCGACACCGTCATCGTCAACCGGGGCTGGATCGACTCGAACGGCGACCAGCAGGCCTTCCCCAAGATCCCGGGCCTGCCCACGGGCACGGTCACCGTCACCGGCCTCCTCCAGGGTGACGAGACGACGGCGGCCAGCGGCATCAAGAACGTGAGCGGCCTGCCGCCCCGCCAGGTGATGCTGATCAACAGCACCCAGCAGGCCAAGGCGCTGGGCCGGCCCGTTCTCGGCGGCTACATCGCGCTGAAGTCGCCGGTGCCGAGCGGCGGCAGCCCCGAGCCGATCGCCGATCCCGAACACAGCTCGATCGGCCCCCATATGGCGTACGCGGTGCAGTGGTGGCTGTTCGTCGCCGCCGTGCCGGTCGGCTGGGTGGTTCTCGTACGGCGTGAGAAGCACGAGCGGGAGGCCGCCGCCGAGCAGGCCGCCCCGGTGCTCGAACCGGTGGGCGCGCACTCCGGAGCCTGACGCCCGGCCTGACGCGCCCTCGGCTCACGCCCTCGACGCGCCGTTCGACGGTCCGTTCGAGGGACTGCTCCGCACACTGCTTAAGCGCCCCACACGGCGGGAACAGGCCACACGTGACACAACGCATCGAGGACTACGCACTCATCGGCGATCTCCAGACCGCCGCCCTGGTCGGCAGGAACGGCTCCATCGACTGGCTGTGCCTTCCTCGCTTCGACTCGGCGGCCTGCTTCGCCGCGCTGCTCGGCGACAAGGACAACGGCCAGTGGCGCATCGCGCCCAAGGGCGCCGGGGCCTGCACCAGCCGCAGCTACGTGGGTGAGTCGCTGGTGCTGGAGTCCGTCTGGGAGACCCATACGGGCACCGTCCGGGTCACCGACTTCATGCCGCAGCGTGGCGAGGCCCCGGACATCGTGCGGATCGTGGAGTGCGTCAGCGGCTCCGTCGAGATGAGCGCCTCCCTGCGGCTGCGCTTCGACTTCGGCTCCATCGTGCCGTGGGTGCGCCGTTCGGACGGGCACCGGGTGGCGGTGGCCGGGCCCGACTCCGTATGGCTGCGCAGCGAGCCCGAGGTCAAGACCTGGGGCCAGCAGTTCACCACCCACTCGGCCTTCACGGTCGGCGCGGGCGAGAAGGTGTCGTTCATCCTCACCTGGCACCCCTCGCACGAGCCGCGCCCGGCGCTCGTCGACCCGTACGAGGCGCTCGCCGACAGCCTGGAGGACTGGGAGAAGTGGGCCACGCACTGCCGCTACGAGGGCCAGCACCGCGCGGCCGTCATGCGCTCCCTCATCACGCTCAAGGCGCTCATCTACGCCCCGACCGGCGGCATCGTCGCCGCGCCGACGACGTCGCTGCCGGAGGACCTCGGCGGCGTGCGCAACTGGGACTACCGCTACTGCTGGCTGCGTGACTCGACGCTGGTCCTCGGGGCGCTGCTGGCTGCCGGTTATCTCCAGGAGGCGGGCGCCTGGCGGGACTGGCTGCTGCGAGCGGTCGCGGGCGATCCGGCGGATCTCCAGATCATGTACGGCCTGGGCGGCGAGCGCAGGCTGCCGGAGGCCGAGCTGCCCTGGCTGAGCGGCTACGCGGGCTCGTCCCCGGTGCGGGTCGGCAACGACGCGGTCAAACAGCTCCAGCTCGATGTGTACGGCGAGGTCATCGACTCGCTGTACGTGGCGCGCGAAGCGGGTCTCACCTCCAAGTCGCACGCCTGGAACCTCCAGCTCAGCCTGCTCGGCTTCCTGGAGTCGAAGTGGCGCGAACCGGACGAGGGTCTCTGGGAGGTACGCGGCCCGCGCCGGCACTTCGTGCACTCGAAGGTGATGACGTGGGTGGCCGCCGACCGCACCGTCCGCACCCTGGAGGCGGACCCGTCGCTGCACGGCGATGTGGCGCGCTGGCGTGCGATGCGGGACGAGGTGCACCAGGAGGTCTGCGACAAGGGGTACGACCCGGTACGGAACACGTTCACGCAGTCGTACGGCTCGGCGGAGTTGGACGCGGCCACCCTCCTCATCCCGCGCGTCGGTTTCCTGCCGGCGGACGACCCCAGGGTCAGGGGCACGATCGACGCGGTGCAGGCGGAGCTGGGCCATGGGCGCGGCGGCCTCGTACACCGCTACACCACCGGAGGACCGCAGGTGGACGGCCTGCCGGGGAGCGAGGGGACGTTCCTGGCCTGCTCGTTCTGGCTGGCCGACGCCCTGCACATGACGGGGCGTACGGAGGAGGCGAAGCGGCTCTTCGAGCACCTGGTCTCGCTCTGCAACGACGTCGGGCTGCTGGCCGAGGAGTACGACCCGGTGGCTGAGCGGCAACTCGGCAACTTCCCCCAGGCGTTCAGCCATATCGGAATGGTGTCGACCGCCCTGACCCTTTACGGGGAGGACGCGGCAGGATAGGCGCTAGGGGTCCCCTCCATGCCCGGAAGGCCCGCGCCGGTTACCGGCGCCGCGCCGGGTGCCGGGATCGGCGTCCGCGGGATGGCCGGGATGGCGCAGGTGCCGGTCCCGGGGTCGCAGGACGCGTCGGTGTCGGCGGTCAGGATGGTGAGCTCGGGCGGGTTCACCGCGGGTCTCCTGTGGTGAGGGCTTGGGTGATCGCGTCGGCGTAGCCATCGGCTGTCGCGGCGCCCGGGATCGCCAGGCGTCCGCCGAGGTGACGGTGATCGCGTCCGCGTGCCCGGAAGCGGCGATCGCCTGGTCGATGCGGGGCTTGGCCAGGTAGCAGGCGGGGCAGCCGAAGTCCGCCCAGATGTCGATGTGCAGCATCGCCGGTTCGCCTTACCCGGCCAGGGCGGCGGCGATCGCGTCCGCCACCGGGGTGGTGGGCCGGCCGGCCAGGCGGGACAGGTCGCCGGTGGTGAGGGCGAGCTCCCCGGCGCCGATGGAGGCGTCGATGCCGGCCATGACGTGCGGGAGCGGGTCGGGCAGCCCGGCGCCGGACAGCATCGCCGCGTACTCCTCGCCGGTGACGGCATGGTAGGGAACGTGCCGCCCGGACTGCTTGCTGACCTCGGCGGCGAACTCGGCGAAGCTCCACGCGGTGTCGCCGGACAGCTCGTAGACGGTGTCCTCGTGGCCGTCCCCGGCCAGGACGGCGGCGGCCGCCGCGGCGTAGTCGGCGCGTGATGCCGAGGCGAGCCGGCCATCGCCCGCCGCGCGGACCAGCGCGCCGTGCTCCAGCGCGGCCGGGATGTTCATGGTGACCATCTCGTGGTAAAGGCCGTTGCGCAGCAGGCTGTACGGGATCCCGGAGGCGCGGATGGCGTCCTCGGTGGCGCGGTGGTCGTCGTTGACCGGGCCGCCCTGGAGGCCGAGGACGCTGGTGTAGGCGAACAGCGCGACGCCAGCCTTGACGGCGGCATCGAGGACCACCTTGTGCTGGGCGACCCGGTCCAGGTGCATCTCGCTGCCCGAGATCAGCAGCACCCGGTCGCCGGCCCTCAGCAGGCCGTCGAACGACTCCGGGAAGTTGTAGTCCGCGACGGCGATGGTGACCCCCCGGGCGGCGAGGTCGTCGACCTTGGCGGGATCGCGGACCACCGCGGTGACCTCGGAGGCCGGGACGGTGGCGAGCAGATGGTCGATGACCAGGCGGCCGAGCCGGCCGCCGGCGCCGGTGACAATGGCACTCACGTGGGAACTCCTAATTTGAGATACAATCAAGTTATCTGGACGGTGGCGAGCCTACCTTAAGTTGATGGCATGTCAAGATAATGGGGTTGCCTGCATGAGCAGCGGAGAGGGACTGGCCGGGGAACGGCCCCTGCGCGCGGACGCGCGCCGCAACATGGAGAAAGTGATGGAGGCCGCGGCGGAGGCCTTCGCCCGGGACGGGCTTGACGTCCCCCTGGAGGACATCGCCCGCAGCGCCGGCGTACGCGCGGGCACCATCTACAACCGCTTCGGCGGCAGGGAGGGGCTGCTCGACGCGGTGGTCGCGGACGTCGCGGCCGGCTGGCTGCGAGCGGTCATCGACCGCGCCACCGGGCAGGACACGCCATGGGGCCGGTTCACCGCCTTCGTGCAGGGGATGTGCGAGGAGCAGGCCGCGGACCCCGTCTTCAACGACGTCTTCTCCCGCCGCTACCCGGACGCGCCCGACCTGCGGGCGGTCTGCGACGAGTCACTGGCCTTCGGCGCCGAGCTCATCAGCGACGCCCAGTCCTGCGGCACGCTCAGGACCGGCTTCTCCGCCGACGACCTCGCGCGCGTCTTCTCGGTCAACGCCTACCTCGTACGTGACCGCCCGGCAGGAGACGACGGCTGGCGCCGCACCCTCCAGTTCACTCTCGACGGCCTTCGCGCCCGGCCCGGCAGCACCTCGGAGTGACGCGGGACGCGCGGGGACGGAAAAGCTGGACGGGCTTCGGGGCCATGTCGCGGGAACCGTCCGGTTCCGTCATGCCCGCAGGCGCCTGCGGGGACATCAGAAGTGGGAAACTGCACCATGGATCTTGGACTGAAGGACCGCGTCTATGTCGTCACGGGAGCCTCGCGAGGCCTCGGCTTCGCGGCGGCGGAGGCGCTGACGGCCGACGGCGCGAAGGTCGTCGTTTCCGGGCGCGACCAGAAGAGTGTGAGCAGGGCGGCCGAGTCGCTGGGGGCCGGGGCCCTCGGGGTGGCCGGTGACAACACCGACCCGGAGGTGGCCGGGCGGCTGATAGGTCTCGCGAGGGAGCGGTTCGGCCGCTTCGACGGCGTACTGATCAGCGTCGGCGGCCCGCCGCCGGGGCTGTCGACGGACAACACGGACGAGCAGTGGCTGGCGTCGTTCGAGTCGGTCTTCCTGGGTGCGGTACGGCTGGCCCGCGCGGCGGCCGACGAACTGGGCGAGGGCGGGGTCATCGGCTTCGTCCTGTCGGGCTCGGTCCACGAACCGATCCCGGGCCTCGCCATCTCCAACGGGCTCCGTCCCGGCCTGGCGGCTTTCGCGAAGACGCTGGCGAGCGAGCTGGGACCGCGGGGCATCCGCGTCCTGGGCCTGCTGCCGGCGCGCATCGACACCGACCGGGTACGCGAGCTGGACGCGCTGTCGGGCGACGGCGCGGCGACCAAGGCGAAGCAGGAGGCGCGTATCCCGCTCCAGCGGTACGGGCGGCCCGAGGAGTTCGGCCGGACGGCGGCGTTCATGCTGTCGCCGGCCGCCTCGTACCTGACGGGCGTGATGCTGCCGGTGGACGGCGGCGCGCGGCACGGCTTCTGAGGTCACCTGTGGGGGCTGGGCGGCACCTCGCGGGGCGTTACGTCACGCGCTCCGCGCCGTGCTTCGCCGCCCGCAGCCTGACCTCCGCGGGGAGGCTCTTCAACCCCGCCGACTCCCGCGCGTGCGCCAGCGCCTCGCCGGTGAGCCGGCGCAGCGCGTCGCCCGGCACGGCGTGCGGCTCCAGCAGGAGGCGTACGTCCGTCGTCGGCGCGCTGCGGTGGCCGGAGAGTCTGGCCCGCGCGCGGGCCACCCCGTCCAGCGACTCCGCCTCGCTCTCCAGCACCCCTTCCAGCGCCCGCCCGCGCAGCAGCGCGCCCTCGCCGTCGCCGCTGTCGACCAGCACCTCGGCCAGCCGTCCGCGCCGCAACTGCGCGAGGACCCACCACAGCGCCAGCACCAGCAGCACCGCCAGGATCGCGATCACCACCGGCCACCACCAGCCGTCGCCGCGCCAGCGCTGCCGGCTCGCGCGGCTCAGCAGCACGTCACCGGGGTCGTTGTACGGCCACGACTTCGGCACGGACCAGCCCTGTCCGGCCGCCATCGCGGCGCCGCCCACACAGAGCAGGATCAGACCGGCGAGGCAGAGCAGCGCGCGGTTGACCACCCGGATCATCCCGTCACCCCTTCTTCGTGGGCCTGCGTACGTGCACGGAGAGGCCGAGCGGTCTGGAGAGGCCCAGCTCGTCGATGCCGGTGGACACCGCGCCGTCCAGGTCGGCCCGTACGTCGTCGAGTTCGCGGAAGTGGGACCGGGCGCGCACCGTGACCTTGGCGTGCTTCATCCGTACCCGTACGGACTGCACCCCGGACACCTCCATCGCGCGGTCGCGCAGCACGAGCGAGGCCGCCGCACGGTCGAGGCCCGCCCGTACGTGGGGGAAGTCCCGCCGCATCGGCAGCAGCGCCCGCAGGCCCGGGGTGAGGGCGAGCAGGATCAGCCAGACCCCCACGGCCATGGCGACGCACGCGCCCACCACCACCCAGGTCTCGTTCAGGGGCTGTTTGGCGAGCTGTTCGGCGAGCTTGCGCCGCCAGTACATCGCGGGGTGTCCCGCCCGTACGGCCGCGATGTCGTACAGCATCAGCCCCGCAGCGCCGAGCAGGATGAGGGAGACGATCGTGGCGGGGATCCGGCGGGCGGACCAGAACCGGCTCGCTCTGCCGCCCGCGCCCTCCACGACGGTCGCGGACTTCTGCGAACGCTCGTACCGCGCGGCGGACGCCGACTGGTCCAGTTCGCTGACGCGCTCGGTCATCGGATCCCTCCCCTGTTCGCCTGACGGGAGTGGACGGAGTACAGCCGCTCGACCCGCACCTCGACCTCGGGCACGTCCATCCCTGCCAACGCCTTTACCCGCTCGGCGACTTGACCACGCACCTCGCCGCACTGGGCACCGATGTCGGCCGGATAGTCCAGTTCGAGACCGATCCGTACGCGCGCGCTGCCGTGGCGCACCGTCACCATGGCTGTGGGGGCCTTGCCGCCCTCCGGTACGCCGTTGAGCGCCTCTTTGGCGGCCTGTGCGGCGATCTTCGCCACGACGCGGTCGGCGATCGCGCTCGATCCGCGCTCGGCGGGCGCCACCCGGTCACCTGCCACGCGCGCTCACCGCCGCCGGTCGTCGCGGTCGCGGTCGCGGTCGCGGCTGTGGAAGAAGTCGCCCGGTTCCAGGTCGCCGTCGACGAACTTGCCGACGATGAAGCCGATCGCGCCCAACGCCGCCACCAGCACAAAAGCACCGAATCCGCCGAAGAAACCGGCGAATGCGAGCGCCATACCGGCCAACAGGCCGACCATCGCCATGTTCATCCCGCACTCCCTCTAGGGGCCTCTGGGGGCCGTTGTCTGATTCCGGCCGCCGCCGGAGCTGGAACCACGGGAGCTACTGGAGCCGTGACTCCTGCTCGTCGTCGTCCTCCTCGTCGGGCAGCTTCACGTCGCTGACCGCGATGTTGACCTCGACGACCTCAAGGCCCGTCATCCGCTCGACCGCCGAGATGACGTTCTCGCGTACGGCTCTCGCCACATCGGCGATCGCCACGCCGTAGTCGACGACGATCTCCAGGTCGAGCGCCGTCTGTACCTCGCCGACCTCGGCCTTCACACCCCGGCTGACGGACTTGTTGCCGCCGCCGCCGGGGACCCGGTCCCTTACGGCTCCGAAGGTGCGGGACATGCCGCTGCCCATGGCGTGCACGCCGAGGACGTCACGGGCCGCGAGGCCGGCGATCTTCTCGACCACGCCGTCGGCAATGGTGGTGCGGCCACGTGACGCGGGGTCACCACCGCCCCTCTTACTGAGGGAAGGCTCTTTGGGGCCGCTCTCGGTCGGATTGCGCGGTGCGGTGTCGGTCATCGCCATTCGTCCCTTTCCGGGCGGTGTGGACTCCATCGCTCACATTAGGTGCGCTTGTACCGTCTCGCGTCACGGATACGGCAGGGTGGAGCAATGACGACTGCGCGAAGCACCAACGGATGGACGGCCGCGGTACGGCGAAGGCTCGGCCTGGGCAGGCTGCTCCCGCTGGGCGGAGCGGCCGACGGGGCGTGGCTGGTGGAGCGGGCGGCGACGGCGGAGTTGCGGCGCGCGGTGGCGGACGACCGGGCGGTGCCGGGCGTGTCGGACGCCGTGCTGGGCGCGTTGCGGATCTCGCTGGCCGACCCGGAGGCCGCGGTGGTACCGGCCGTACCGCTCCCGCCGAGCGCGCTGCCGCCGGGTGATCTCCGTATCGAGGCGGAGTTCGCCGCGGGGGCGGGCGAGCCGCTGCCGGTGATCGCGGCCCGACTGCGTTCGGCCTTGTTCGACTGCGCGGTGAAGCAGCTCGGGCTGCGGGTGACCGAGGTCGACCTCCGGGCGACGGGGCTGCTGAACGCCGGGGATGTCCCGCCGGGACCGGACGGGAATTCCCCGGAGGCCACTGGGCCGAACGAGGGACACGCGGTGTCGCCGGTGGGCGCCCCGGCGCTCGCCGCCGCCGCTGTGCCGGGGGTCGCGTACCTGACGGAGGCGCTGGACGGCACGGTACACATCGAACCGGACCGGATCCGGGTCGAGCTGGCGACGGCGGCGGGGCACCGCCCGCTCGATGTGGCACGGGCGGTGCGTACGGCGGTCACGGCGGCGGTACGGGGGGCACCGGCGGTGGCGGTCCTGGTCACGGCGGTGGAGGTGGCGGAGCGCGGCGGACCGCTCCCGCCGACCGCGAGCGCGAGCGCGACTCCGGCCCCGAGCGCCAGCCCGAGCGGCTTCTAGTCGGCGATCCCGGCCAGGTCGCG
>NZ_JTHL01000001.1:1833834-1844697 GCF_000818195.1 Streptomyces sp. 150FB
CGCGCGCTCGGCAGCGCGCTGCTCGTCGAAGCCGCGCCCGGCGGCGCCCTGGAGCAGCGCCTTCGTCTCGATCACCGCGTCGCGCGGCGAGGCCAGCAGGGCCGCCGTCAGGTCCTGCACCGCGCCGTCCAGCTCGTCTGCGGGGACGACCAGATTGGCGAGGCCCGTACGCTCGGCCTCCTCGGCCTGGACGAAGCGTCCGGTCGCGCAGATCTCCAGCGCGCGGGCGTAACCGACGAGGCCGACCAGCGGGTGTGTGCCGCCGAGATCGGGCACGATGCCCAGGCTGGTCTCCCGCATCGCGAACTTCACGTCCGGCGCGACGACCCGCAGGTCACAGGCCAACGCGAGCTGGAATCCGGCGCCGATCGCATGGCCCTGGACGACGGCGACCGACACGATGTCGCTGCGGCGGAGCCAGCGGAAGCCGTCCTGGTATCCGGCGATGGCGGCGTCGAGTTCCGCGTCGGAGCGCCGCGCGAGGTCGAAGAAGGACGGTTCGCCCTCGAAGCCCTCGGGGGTGAACGCCTGCCGGTCGAGCCCGGCGGAGAAGGACTTGCCCTCGCCGCGCACCACCACGATCCGGACGCTGCCGGGCAGTGAGCTGCCCGCTTCCGCCAGCGCGCGCCAGAGGGCGGGCGACTGGGCGTTGCGCTTGGCCGGATTGGTCAGAGTGACCGTGGCGACCGCGTCCTCGACGGTGAGACGTACGCCGTCCTTGTCGAGCAGAGGGTCGGACGAAGTCATGGGGTGCCTCCGGTTCGGGCGTCAGACGTCAGGCAGTGTGCAGCCGCAGAGCAACGAAGCTCAGAGCTAAGTGACTGCACAGTAACCACCCGGGCGATCTCTCGACCGACCGGGTGGTCCTCTGTCCGAACCGGTGGCAGGAGCAGCGGTGCGCGGTCGTCAGGCCGAAGCGGCCTTCTTGCCACGCGTGGCTCCGCCACGTCCCCGCAGCGTGACTCCGGACTCGCTGAGCATCCGGTGGACGAATCCGTAGGAGCGGCCGGTCTCTTCGGCCAACGCCCGGATGCTCGCACCGGAGTCGTACTTCTTCTTCAGGTCTGCCGCGAGCTTGTCGCGCGCGGCGCCGGTTACCCGGCTGCCCTTCTTCAGAGTCTCGGCCACCCGTGCCTCCTCGTGGGAAGTGCGCTCTGGATTCCCGCTATGGGTTTCCCCCTATGGAATTCCCATGATCACCCCTAGCGGGCGTCCTGGCCACCCATTCGGCAATGTCCGTGCAACAAGGTTTGTCGGACTTCTGGGTCCGACCACCACCCGGGACCGGCATTTCGGACATCGGTGCATTAGCCCTTGATTCAAATTCTGGAAGAAATACCAGGTCAGCGCCGTACGCGCGGAGGGGGGCCGGAAGGGTGCCGGACCGCGCCCGGTCGACGGGTCGCCACGCCGGGGTACGAGACGCTCTCACTCAGATGAAGGATCACCGCTGAGCCGAATGATCCAGCGGGAGTGGATCAAGTGGAGTGGATCACCGAGCCACCGGCCGGAAGCGGCCCCGGACCGTGAACCGGAAGCGGTCCGGTGACCCGCGTACGGACCCCGCCGTCAGGCCAGCGCGACCAGGTCGCGGTAGTCCGCACCCCAGAGGTCCTCGACCCCGTCGGGCAGCAGAATGATCCGCTCGGGCTCCAGCGCCTCGACGGCGCCCTCGTCGTGCGTGACGAGGATGACGGCGCCCTTGTACGTGCGCAGCGCGCCGAGGATCTCCTCGCGGCTGGCCGGGTCGAGGTTGTTCGTCGGTTCGTCGAGCAGCAGTACGTTCGCGGCGGAGACGACCAGGGTGGCCAGCGCGAGCCGGGTCTTCTCGCCGCCGGAGAGCACCCCGGCCGGCTTGTCGACGTCGTCGCCGGAGAAGAGGAACGAGCCCAGCGTCTTGCGCACCTCGACCAGGTCGAGGTCGGGCGAGGCCGAGCGCATGTTCTCCAGGACGGAGCGCTCGGGGTCGAGCGTCTCGTGCTCCTGCGCGTAGTAGCCGAGCTTGAGGCCGTGGCCGGGGGTCACCTCGCCGGTGTCCGGCTTCTCGACCCCGGCGAGCAGCCGCAGCAGCGTCGTCTTGCCCGCTCCGTTGAGGCCGAGGATGACGACGCGCGACCCCTTGTCGATGGCGAGGTCGACGTCGGTGAAGATCTCCAGGGATCCGTACGACTTCGACAGGCCCTCGGCCGTGAGCGGGGTCTTGCCGCAGGGCGCCGGCTCGGGGAAGCGGAGCTTGGCGACCTTGTCGGACTTGCGTACCTGCTCCAGGCCCGACAGCAGGCGCTCGGCGCGGCGGGCCATGTTCTGCGCTGCGACCGTCTTGGTCGCCTTGGCGCGCATCTTGTCGGCCTGCGAGTTCAGCGTCGCCGCCTTCTTCTCGGCGTTGGCACGCTCGCGCTTGCGGCGCTTCTCGTCGGACTCGCGCTGCTGCTGGTACAGCTTCCAGCCCATGTTGTAGACGTCGATCTGGGAGCGGTTGGCGTCCAGGTAGAAGACCTTGTTGACGACGGTCTCGACGAGGTCGACATCGTGGGAGATCACGATGAAGCCGCCGCGGTAGCTCTTCAGGTAGTCGCGCAGCCAGACGATGGAGTCGGCGTCCAGGTGGTTCGTGGGCTCGTCGAGGAGCAGGGTGTCGGCGTCGGAGAAGAGGATGCGGGCCAGCTCGATGCGGCGGCGCTGACCGCCGGAGAGCGTATGGAGGGGCTGGGCGAGCACCCGGTCGGGCAGGCCGAGCGCCGCGGCGATGGTGGCCGCCTCGGCCTCGGCGGCGTATCCGCCCTTGGTGAGGAACTCGGTCTCCAGGCGCTCGTACTTCTTCATCGCCTTCTCGCGGGTGGCGCCCTTGCCGTTCGCCATCCGCTCCTCGTTCTCCCGCATCTTCTTCAGTACGGAGTCGAGGTCGCGGGCGGACAGGACGCGGTCGCGCGCCAGCACGTCCAGGTCGCCGGTACGGGGGTCCTGCGGCAGGTAACCGACCTCACCCGAGCGGGTGATGGTGCCGGCGGCGGGGATGCCCTCGCCCGCCAGGCACTTGGTGAGGGTGGTCTTGCCGGCTCCGTTGCGGCCGACGAGGCCGATGCGGTCGCCCTTGGCGATACGGAAGGAGGCGGACGCGATGAGGATGCGGGCGCCGGCGCGCAGCTCTACGCCGGTTGCGGTGATCACGGAAAGACTCCAGGGCGGTATGGACGGCGGAAGGGCAGGCGGAGGGAGTTCTTCGACGCCGGCTAATGCACAAGGAGAAATGCCATACGTCCGAGTCTACCGGGACGGCGCAACTACTTTGCGCGGGCGGTGGCCCGGCCACCCGCGGGTCGCGGGCGGGGTCCCGGCCCATGTGACAGGGGGTGCGGGAGCCCCGCGGAGGTGGATTGTCGGTGGCCGGTGCGAGACTGAGATCCAGGTCACAATCGAGTCGAGACCGAGCCTGGCCGACGTGCCCGCGAAGAGGTGATCAGCTTGACCATGGTGCCGAGCGTGTATCCGACGATCCTTTACGAGGACCCGAAGGCCGCCATCAGGATGCTGAAGGACGCCTTCGGATTCACCGAGGTCAGTGTGTACGAGACCGAGGACGGCGGCGTGGCGCACGCCGAGTTGGCGTACGGCAACGGGATGGCGATGCTCGGGTCGATCAACCGGGACACCCTCCTCGCCAAGGTGATGCGGGGCGGCGGCCCGGTGGGGGTGTACGTGGTGGTGGACGACGTGGACGCGCATCACGCGCGCGCCGTGGAGCACGGGGTGGAGATCCTGATGGAGCCCACGGACCAGGACTACGGCTCGCGCGACTACAAGGCGCGGGACACCGAGGGCAATGTGTGGAGCTTCGGGACGTACGTGCCGAGCAGTTGCGGCTGAGCCGGTCGGGCGGGGCGGCCGGGAGCCCGCCCGCCCCGCCCGACCGGCCCCCGGGGCTCAGCCCTCCCCGTTGTGCACCTGGAAGGCGGCCCTGCGCACGGCCTTGGCGACGGTGGGATCCGGGTGCGCGGCGGCGAGGGCCACCAGCACCTGGACGGTGCGGGGGTGGCCGACGGCTCTGACCTCGCGGAGCAGCGTGGGCACATTGCCCTGCACCGCCGAGTCCAGGTGGCGTACGAGCAGTTCGCTCTCCCCGTGGTCGGCGACGGCCGCCGCCGTGTCCACCCAGAGCCAGGTCGACTCCTCGCGGGTGAGCACCTCGTGGACGTCCTCGGGGTCGGCCCCCTCGTACTCGGCGAGCCAGAGCAGCGCGTACGGCCGGAGCGAGCTGTCGTCGGCGACGGCCCGTACGCCGGGCTCCGCGGGGGCGCCGACGACCCGCAGCGCCTCGAACGCGAGCCCGCGCAGCAGCGCGTCCTCGCCCCGGGCGACGGAGAGCAGTTCGCTGATGGCGCTGCCGACGGTACGGGCGGCGAGCCAGGCGCGGTATTCGGCCCTGGCAGGTCCGGGCGTGAGCCGGGCGCAGCCGCGCAGCATGTGCTCGGCCGATGCCTCGATATTGCCCGCCGGGCTCTGTGCGGCGACGCAGATCTGCTCCAGCTTGACCCAGACCGCCCAGTTCCCGAGCGGCGTCAGGGTCGCCTGCCCCTTCCCCAGGATCAGCGCGCCGACGGCGGCGAGCCCTTCGAGCGCCCAGTCGAGGAGCGGCGGGAGCGGGACGGCCGGCGGCGCTGCGGGCGCGACCGGCGCCGTGGCCTCCACGGCGAGGGCGAGGCCGCCCGCGTCCTCGGCCCCGGCCGCGGCGCTTTCGGGCCCGTACGGGACCTCGCAGCGCTCCTCGTGCAGTTCGGCGACCCGCTGCTGGAGCAGGTCGAGCAGGGCGGGGGCGGTCACGGGCCCCGCCGAGAGCTGAAGCAGGGACAGCACCTGCGGGACGGCTTCGACGACCTCGGCGACGGTCGTGGGTTCGACGTCCTCGGGGGCGGGGTGGACGAGCGACCACGCGTCGAAGAGCGCGACCCAGCCGCGCAGGACCGCGCTGTCGTCGCTGTCCCACGCGCGCAGCCGCCAGCCGGGGCGGACGGTGCCGTCGTGGACCTCGACGAGTCCGGCCAGCCTGGCCCGGTCCCAGCTCGCGCGCACCTGGTCCTGAGTCAAATCCAGCGCGGCCGCCGCGCGTTCCTGCGCCTCCTCGGCGAGCGGCCCGGCGCCGGGGTCGCGGTCGGCCGCCCAGCGGGCGATCCGTACGGCGTCGGCGAGCACCGCCCGCGCCTGCCGGGCCAGCTCCGCCTGGGGCGGAGTGCCCTCCGGAGGCCTGGGTGCCGGTCGGGTCCGTCCGCTTGCCACGGCCCCTCGCGCCGAGGTCAGCGGCCGCGAGCGGACGAGTCGGAGTCTGGAGTTGCGCGCCAATTGCTCATCAGGCTTTCGGGACGTCACGGGGGCAGTCTTCCCGGTGACCGCCCGAAAGCCCAAACGGAACCTGTCTCCTCGGTCCCGGAACGGCGGAGGCAGGCCCTCAGGACCCCCTCGGGGCGGGGCCGTCCGGCGACCGGTCACGAAGGGAAAAGGCCAGTACAGGCCCTACA
The DNA here is from genome assembly GCF_000818195.1 of Streptomyces sp. 150FB. Classification (GTDB taxonomy): domain Bacteria; phylum Actinomycetota; class Actinomycetes; order Streptomycetales; family Streptomycetaceae; genus Streptomyces. Next base: position 1,839,345 of record NZ_JTHL01000001.1, read on the forward strand.
TCAGGGGGATGAGGAAGCGGCGGAGCATCTCCTCGTAGCCCGCCGGATCCGCATTCCACATCGCGCCGTGCGGAGCTAGCGGAACGCTGTGAAGGGTGACCAGTTCGGGCCGCCTGGCCGCGAGTTCACGCGACGGGCCCCACGGCGCGAGGGTGTCGTCGGGGCCGTGCACGATCATCGTGGGGACCCGGATGTCGCGCGGGTCGGCGGCCCGCAGCAGCCGGTGGCCGTTCAGCCCGGTCCTGCCCTGGGCCGCCCTGACGGCGAGCGGTACGAGCGGCGCCGGCGCGCGGTGGGCGCGCGTGAGGGCCCGCAGGGTAGCCTCCCAGTCGAGCACCGGGGAGTCCAGCACGAGTCCGCTGATCCGCTCGGTCAGGGTGGATCCGGCGGCGGCGCGCAGCGCCATCGAGGCGCCGGTGGACCAGCCGTACAGGACGACGCGGTCGGCGCCGGCGCGGACCGCGTAGTGGATCGCGGCGTCGAGGTCGTGCCATTCGGACCGGCCGAGGTTGCTGATGCCTTCCCGGGTCCTGGGGGCGCCGGCGTCGCCCCGGTAGGTGATGTCGAGCACGGGAAGCCCTTGGTCCGACAGGAACTCCATGACGTTCATGGGCTGTTCACGGGTCGTGCCGAGGCCGTGCGCGGTGATGACCCAGGTGTCACGCTTGCCGGGGACGAACCAGGCGGGGAGATCGCCGAGTTCGCCGGAGACCGTCACGTCCCGGTACTCCAGGCCGAGGGCGCCGGCGGGGTCGCCGCTGTGGACCGACGGGGTGAGCCGTACGCGGGTGCCGGGCCCCAGGGTGCCGTGGCTGACGCGCTCCAGCCGCCGCACCACGGTGTCGGCGGAGTGCGCCTCGCCTTCGAGCACCTCCCCCGCGACGGCGTGCACGCCCCGGCCCTCCAGCCCGTACGTACCGGGCCGCAGGGACGCCAGACAGCGGGTCAGGGTGATCCGGCCCGCCGCTGTGGCGTGGACGGTGAGTCGTGGGTCGCCGGGAAAGGCGCGCCCTGACGACGCCCTCAGGGCGACATCGCTGGCGTACCGGCCGGCCGCGACTGCGGCCACACCGATACCGATCATCGTGGTGACGGCCGCTGCCGTCGCTTTAGCCGGGCGCACTGTCCCAGTGTCGGTACGGCCGCACGGTACGGCCAGTGGGCGCGGCAGTCGGATGACGGCACGGCGGGGCGGGGCGGGACGCGGGCGGGACGCCGATACAGCCGGGCCCGGGCGCTCAGGGTCGCTGGCCGTATCCCTTGAGCTTCTTCACGACCTCACCGACCTGCGCCTCGGAGAGCAGCGAGGGCTCGCGGCCGGGCACCGAGCTGGCCGCGAGCCAGAGGCGGCACATCCACTCCAGTTGCGCGGTGTTGTCGTACGCGCTGTCCAGGGAGTTCCCGTGGACGACCGTTCCGTGGTTCCTGAGCAGGCAGCCGGTGCGTTCGTGCAGCGCGGCGAGCATGTGCGCCGCCAGCTCGGGGGTGCCGTACGTCGCGTACTCCGCGACCCGGACAGCGCCGCCGAAGGCCGCCGACATGTAGTGGATCAGGGGCAGTTCGTATACGAGGGTGGAGACAGCGGTGGCGTGCACGGCGTGTGTGTGCACCACCGCTTTCGCCTCCGTGGAACGGTAGACCGCCAGGTGCAGCGGAAGTTCGCTGGTGGGGGTGAGATCGCCGAGGACCTGCCGTCCGTCCAGGTCGACGGCCACCGGGCTCTCGTCGGCGAGTCGCTCGTACGGCACACCGCTCGGTGTGACGAGAATGAGCCCCGCCGCGCGTACCGACACGTTGCCCGACGTGCCGACGACGAGGCCTTCCGCCGCCGTCCTGCGGGCGGTGGCCACGAGGTCACGCCAGGCCTGTTCGATGGTGTCCTGCCGCTCCTGATCAGTCATGCGGCGCATCCTGTCAGTCGCGGCTCGCGCGGGAAACGGTGCCTGGGCAACAACACCGCAGGTGGTACACCATGAAGACGTGCTCAGTTCATCTACCGTTCACCCTGACTCCTTACGTTCACTTGGACCCTGACGTCGAACGATTGATCGGGTAAATGGAACACCTCACGCTGCTGCTCGCAATTGTGATCGTGACAGCTCTTGTGTTCGATTTCACGAACGGTTTCCACGACACGGCCAATGCGATGGCCACGACCATCTCGACGGGCGCACTCACTCCCAAGATCGCGGTCGGCATGTCCGCGGTCCTCAATCTCGTCGGCGCGTTCCTGTCCGTGGAGGTCGCCAAGACGATCTCCGGCGGACTCATCAACGAACAGGGCATTCGTACAGAAGTCATTTTCGCGGCGCTCGTCGGCGCCATCCTCTGGAATCTCGGCACCTGGCTGCTCGGGCTGCCGTCGAGTTCCTCCCACGCGCTCTTCGGCGGCCTCATCGGCGCCACCCTGATGTCCGTCGGCGCCTCCGGCGTGAACGGCGGCGTGGTGATCACCAAGGTCCTCATCCCCGCGCTGGCCGCCCCGGTCGTCGCGGGCCTCGCCGCCTACCTCGCCACCCGGCTCACCTACCGGATCGGGAGCGGTACGGACGAGAAGGCCACCGCCAAGGGCTACCGCGCCGGTCAGATCGCCTCCGCCGCGCTCGTCTCCCTCGCGCACGGCACCAACGACGCGCAGAAGACGATGGGCGTCATCACGCTCGCGCTGGTCACCGGCGGGGTTCTGGCGCCCGGCTCCAATCCCCCGCTGTGGGTCATCTTCAGCGCGGGTACGGCGATCGCGCTCGGCACCTACCTCGGCGGCTGGCGCATCATCCGCACCATGGGCTCGGGCCTCACCCAGCTCAAGCCCCAGCAGGGCTTCGCCGCCCAGACCGGCGCCGCGACCGTCATCCTGGCCTCCTCCCACCTCGGCTTCTCGCTCTCCACCACGCAGGCCTGCTCGGGCGCCGTGATGGGCGCGGGACTCGGGCGCAGGGGCGGAGTCGTCCACTGGTCCACCGCCACCAGGATGGCCGTCGCCTGGTGCCTCACCCTGCCCGCCGCCGCCCTGGTCGCCGCCGGGGCCGAGTTCCTGACCTCGCGGGGTCCCTGGGGGATCGCCGCCGTCGCCGTCCTGCTGGTCGCCGCCTCCGGCGCGATCTGGCTCGCCTCGCGCCGGGAGCCGGTCGACGCGACCAACGTCGTCAACGCGGACGCCGTAGTGCTGCCCGCCGCCTCCGTCCAGGACCTCTCGGTCACCATTCCCGCCCCTCCCGCCGCCGCCACGGGCGAGCAGCAGGCTCCGGCGCGTACCGCCACGGTTTAAGGACGGACCAGCATGAGTATCGACAGCATCGACTGGGCGGCCCTCGGCTCCGTCTTCGGTGTCAGCCTCGTGGCCACGGTCGGCCTCGTCGGACTGTTCACCGTCGGCATCGTGGGACTCGCCAAGCGGGATTCCGCGCCCGCCACGGTCACCGCGTACGCGTCGTTCGCGCTCTGCGCGGCGGCCGTGGCGTACGGGATCTACCTCATCGTCGCCTGACGGACGGACCGGAGCACGGACCGCGGGAGGGGGCCGACCGGACGGCCGGTCCCCTCCCCCGGGCTCACGCGAGGTCGTGGACCGCGCGGTACGCCTCGTCGATCGCCGCGTGGGTGTAGGCGAAAGCCGCCGCGTCCGAGTTGGCGATCGCGATCCGGCCGTGCGGCCTGCGCGCGGCCGTGAAGGGCTGCTTGTCCTCCGGCTCGAAGATGGCCTCGTCGTCGAGGGAGTTGTACTCGTAGGCGTAGCCGTGCGCCCACCGGTTCACGGTGATCGCCTCGATGTCGGTCGCCGGGTCGAAGCCGTACGAGCCCAGCGCGCGGGCCATCGTGTCCCTGATCTCCCGCTCGTACGTGGCGAACTCGGTCTTGATCAGCTCGCCGCGTCCGGCGCGGTGCTGGTCCCTGCACGGCACCCCCGGCTTGTTGGGGGTCTTCGTCATGCTGACCACGGTCGGCTCCGACGGGTCGTGCGGTGTCTCGAAACCACCTATCCGGCTGACGTCGGGCAGCCCGAAGCTGCTCCAGTACATCGTCGGCGTCGCGACCCGGGACACCCCGGCCGCGGCGAACGGCCGCCAGTCGCGCAGCGCCACCCGCGTGTAGACCAGCGGCACCTTGACGCCGTAGCGCATCGCCGCCGTCTGCTCGGCCGGCAGGCCCCGCACCACATAGCTGGCGACGGAGTTCCAGCAGGCCATGACGACGTTCGCGGCGCGCACCCGGTAGCTGTGCCCGGCCCGCGAGTAGCTGATGTCGACACCGCGCCCCGGCTGCGCCTCGCTGACGTGCCGTACGTCGTAGGCCGTCGACGAGAGGCGGATACGGACGGGTGAGCGCTCCTGGTCGAGCCGGTCGTAGCGGGCGCGCGCGGTGACGATGCCCGTCATCGACTCGGGTTTCCCGGAGGCGCCGAACACGCCGGGGACGAGCCGGTCGACCAGCAGCCTGGCCACGGACGCGTTTCCGTCGGGGAAGAAGTAGTAGCCGTCCTCCTCCGTCTCGGCCAGATGCATCAGCGGTGTCGAACCGGCGCCGGGCCAGGGGGTCTTGTCCAGCCCCAGCCCGGCGAATCCGGGCTGTCCGACGGCGAAGGCGTCGGCGGCGGCGACCCGGTCGACGTTCACGCCCCAGAGCCCGTTGGTGGAGCGCTGGACATAGCGGATCGCCTCGTCGCCGGCGCCCACCCGCTCGCGCAGATAGGTCTCGTACGGCAGCCGGGCGAGGATCTCCTTCTTCTTGGCGTCGGACAGGCCCGGGTAGAAGTCCTCCGTGGTGGTCCGGATCCTGACCAGGTCCTCCCGGCCCTTCGCCGACATCGGCATCCTGGCGGCGAAGGACTCCCACGACTCGCCGCTCTTGCGGACCACGAGCCGGTCGGTGCCCCAGCTCTCGGAGTCGAAGAAGGTGCCGCTGCCGAGCTTGTACGGGTCGTACGCCGTGGAGCCCACGGTGGCTTCGAGCCGTTGGAGGTCGATGCCGAGATCCTGGGTGACCAGCGCGCGTGCCCGCGCGGACCAGGTGCTCGGCGTGTCGAGGTTGACCGTGCCGCCGTTGGACAGCAACTCGTGTCCGTCCACATGGAATTCGTTGCGCCGGGCGTGGCCGCCGATGTCGTCCAGCGCCTCCAGGACCAGCACGCGCGCGCCTCTCCCGTGGGCCTTGCGGTAGTAGTACGCGGCGGCGAGGCCGCTGATGCCGCCGCCGACCACCACCAGGTCGTAGCGCTCGCCGGTGTCGGACACCCGTCCGGCGTCGAAGTTCCCGTCGCGTACGGCGTGGCCGACGTCGTAGGCGCCGGGCTGCTGGCCGCGTATGCCCGTACGGGTCGGCGGACAGTCGGCGGCGGGGCCGCCGTGCGCGCCCG
>NZ_JTHL01000001.1:1845503-1853525 GCF_000818195.1 Streptomyces sp. 150FB
GCGGCTGCCGCATCTGTGCGGGCGGGACCCGAGCGCGCTGGACGGACAGCAGATCGCACGCGCCGTCGTGGAGTCCGTCGCCGAGAACACCTCCGACGCCGTGGTGGGCGCGCTGGTGTGGGGCGCGATCGCCGGGGTGCCGGGGCTGGTCGGGTTCCGGGCGGTGAACACGCTGGACGCGATGGTGGGTCACCGGTCGCCCCGGTACCGGAAGTTCGGCTGGGCCTCGGCCCGCCTCGACGATGTCGCCGGCTGGCCGGGGGCCCGGCTGACGGCCGTACTGGCCGCACTGGCCGGCGGTGACACGCGCGGCGCCGTACGCGCCGTACGCAGCGACGCGCACCGCCACCCCAGCCCCAACGCCGGTCCCGTGGAGGCCGCGTTCGCCGGCGCGCTCGGCGTACGGCTCGGCGGGACCCTCTCGTACGGCGGCAGGATCGAGCACCGCCCGGTGCTCGGCGGCGCGGGCCGGCCGGTCGAGGTCGCCGACATCGGCCGGGCGGTACGGCTCTCGCGCCGGGTGACCGCGCTGGCCCTGGTGGCCTGTGCCGGAGGACGTATCGCATACGGAGCGCTGCGCGCGGCGCGGACAGGGGGACGGGCATGAGCCGGAGCGGGCGCGGTGGCGGGCTGCTGATCGCGGGGACCACGTCGGACGCGGGCAAGAGCGTGGTCACAGCGGGGATCTGCCGCTGGCTCGTGCGCCGGGGCGTGAAGGTGGCGCCCTTCAAGGGCCAGAACATGTCGCTGAACTCGTTCGTGACGCGCGAGGGCGCCGAGATCGGCCGCGCGCAGGCGATGCAGGCGCAGGCCGCCCGGGTGGAGCCGACGGCGCTGATGAATCCCGTACTGCTCAAGCCCGGTGGCGACCGCACCAGTCAAGTCGTGCTGATGGGGCAGCCGGTGGGCGAGATGAGCGCCAAGGGGTTCTTCGGGGACCGGCAGAAGTCGTTGCTGGGGCCCGTGCTGGACTGCCTGGAGGAGTTGCGGGGCACGTATGACGCGGTGATCTGCGAGGGGGCGGGCAGTCCCGCCGAGATCAATCTGCGCCGTACCGACATCGTCAACATGGGCATAGCGCGGGCCGCGCGGCTGCCGGTGCTGGTGGTCGGTGACATCGACAGGGGCGGGGTCTTCGCCTCGTTCTTCGGGACGACGGCGCTGCTGAGCGCCGAGGACCAGTCGCTGGTCGCGGGGTATCTCGTCAACAAGTTCCGGGGCGATGTGTCGCTGCTGGAGCCGGGGTTGGAGATGCTGCGCGGGCTGACGGGGCGGCGCACGTACGGGGTGCTGCCGTTCCGGCACGGCCTGGGGATCGACGAAGAGGACGGGCTGCGGGTGTCGGCGCACGGCGCCGTGCGCGAGTCACGGGTCGCTCCCCCGTACGGCGACGAGGTGCTGCGGGTCGCCGTGTGCGCCGTACCGCTGATGTCGAACTTCACCGACGTGGACGCGCTGGCGGCCGAGCCGGGGGTCGTCGTGCGGTTCGTCGACCGGCCCGACGAACTGGCCGACGCGGACCTGGTGGTGGTGCCAGGCACCCGGGGGACGGTCCGGGCGCTGGCGTGGCTGCGGGAGCGCGGGCTCGCCGAGGCGCTCGCGCGGCGGGCCGCGCTGGGCCGTCCCGTGCTGGGGATCTGTGGCGGCTACCAGATCCTGGGCGAGCACATCGACGACGAGGTCGAGTCACGGGCCGGCGCGGTGGCGGGGCTCGGGCTGCTGCCCGTACGGGTGCGGTTCGCGCGCGGGAAGACGCTGGCCAGGCCGGTGGGCGTGGCGCTGGGTGAGCCCGTCGAGGGGTACGAGATCCATCACGGCGTCGCCACGGTGGAGGGCGGCGAGCCGTTCGTCAGCGACCCGGAGGGACGGCCGCTGGACGGCTGCCGGGTGGGCGCGGTGCAGGGCACGCACTGGCACGGCGCGCTGGAGAGCGACGGCTTCCGGCGGCGCTTCCTTACGGAGGTGGCGCGGGCGGCGGGGCGGCGTTTCGTACCGGCGCCCGACACCAGCTTCGGGGCGCTGCGGGAGGAGCAGTTGGACCTGCTCGGCGACCTGGTCGAGGAGCACGCCGACACGGACGCGCTGCTGCGGCTGATCGAGGAGGGCGCTCCGGCGGGGCTGCCCTTCGTCCCGCCGGGAGCGCCGTGAGACCTGAGAGACAGCAAAGACCGCGAGAGACCGCAGAGACCCGAGAGCCACTCGAAGGAGCGTTCCGCGTATGAGCACCCCCTTTCCGTTCACCGCCGTCGTGGGAATGGACGATCTGCGGCTCGCCCTGCTGCTGAACGCGGTGAGTCCCGCCGTCGGCGGTGTCCTCGTACGCGGTGAGAAGGGCACGGCCAAGAGCACGGCCGTACGGGCGCTCTCGGCGCTGCTGCCCGAGGTGGCGACCGTCGCGGGCTGCCGCTTCAGTTGCGACCCCGCGGCGCCCGACCCCGGCTGCCCCGACGGTCCGCACGAGAAGGCGCCGGGCCTCTCCCGGCCCGCGCGGATGGTCGAACTGCCCGTCGGCGCCTCGGAGGACCGCCTCGTGGGGGCGCTCGACATCGAACGGGCGCTGGCCGAGGGCGTGAAGGCCTTTGAGCCCGGCCTGCTCGCCGACGCGCACCGCGGGGTGCTGTACGTCGACGAGGTCAACCTCCTCCACGACCACCTGGTCGATTTGCTGCTGGACGCGGCCGCGATGGGCGCCTCGTACGTCGAGCGGGAAGGCGTCTCCGTACGGCACGCGGCGCGGTTCCTGCTCGTCGGCACGATGAACCCCGAGGAGGGCGAGCTGCGCCCGCAGTTGCTCGACCGCTTCGGGCTGACCGTGGAGGTGGCCGCCTCGCGCGAGCCGGAGTCGCGGGTGGAGGTCGTACGGCGGCGGCTCGCGCACGACGACGACCCGGAGGGTTTCGTCGCCCGCTGGGCCGGCGAGGAGTCCGCGCTGCGGGAACGCATCGTCACCGCGCGGGCCCTGCTCCCCGACGTGCGCCTCGGGGACGCCGCGCTGCTCCAGATAGCGGCGACCTGCGCCGCCTTCGAGGTGGACGGCATGCGCGCCGACATCGTGATGGCGCGGACGGCGACGGCACTCGCCGCGTGGGCCGGGCGTACGGACGTGCTCGCCGAGGACGTACGGCAGGCCGCGCTGCTGGCGCTCCCCCACCGCCGCCGCCGCAACCCCTTCGACGCGCCGGGCCTGGACCAGGACAAGCTGGACGACACGCTGGAGGAGTTCAAGGGCGATGCCTCCGACGCCCCCGACGACCCCGATCCCGACGGTCCCGACGACAACGGCGGCCCCGACGGGGGCGGCGGAGGCGGACAGCCGCCCGGCGACGCCGGTGACGGTCCCGGCACGCCGCAGGAGCCCGCCACCGGCGAGGACGACACACGGCCCGCCGACCCGGGACCCCCGGCGGATCCTGGCGCGGAGCCCGACCCCGCGCCCGAAGGACAGCCGGGACGCGCGGGTGCGGCCGAGCAGTCGGCGGTGAAGTCCGCCGAGCCGTTCCGTACGAAGATGCTCAGCGTTCCCGGTCTGGGCGAGGGCGCGGCCGGGCGCCGCTCCCGGGCCCGTACGGAACACGGCAGGACGACCGGCTCCCGCCGCCCCAAGGGCGCGCTGACCAAGCTGCACCTGGCGGCGACCGTGCAGGCCGCAGCGCCGCACCAGAGGGCGCGTGGCCGCAGCGGCCCCGGTCTGGTGGTCCGCCGCGACGATCTGCGGCAGGCGACGCGCGAGGGCCGCGAGGGCAACCTCGTGCTGTTCGTGGTCGACGCCTCGGGTTCGATGGCGGCCAGGCAGCGGATGAGCGCGGTGAAGGGAGCGGTGCTCTCGCTGCTGCTCGACGCGTACCAGCGGCGCGACAAGGTCGGCCTGGTCACCTTCCGGGGCAGGGAGGCGGCGCTCGCGCTGCCGCCGACCTCCTCCGTGGACGCGGCGGCCTCGCGTCTCGAATCGCTGCCGACCGGCGGCCGTACGCCGCTCGCCGCCGGGCTGCTCAAGGCCCATGACGTGCTGCGGGTGGAGCGGATGAGGGACCCGGCGCGCCGTCCGCTGCTGGTGGTCGTGACGGACGGGCGGGCCACGGGCGCCAAAGCCGCGAGCGAGGGCGACCCGGTGGCGCTCGCGACGCGCGCCGCGCGGCTGCTCGCCTCCGGGGGGACGGCCTCGGTCGTCGTGGACTGCGAGTCGGGCCCGGTACGGCTCGGACTCGCCGGCGCGCTCGCCGCCGGCCTGGAAGGCACCTGCGTCACCCTCGACGAACTGCGCGCCGACAGCATCGCCGGCCTGGTCAGAGACGTACAGCACGTGAGCAACGGACCCAGGAGGGCCGCGTAATGCCGCAGGGACAGCCGGAATCCGTACCGGACGACGGTCTCACCACCCGTCAGCGCCGCAACCGTCCGCTGGTGCTCGTCCACACGGGCACCGGCAAGGGCAAGTCGACGGCCGCCTTCGGACTCGCGCTGCGCGCCTGGACGCAGGGCTGGCCGATCGGGGTGTTCCAGTTCGTCAAGTCGGCGAAGTGGAAGGTCGGCGAGGAGCAGGCGCTGAAGGTGCTGGGGGCGAGCGGCGAGGGCGGCAGCGTCGCCTGGCACAAGATGGGCGAGGGCTGGTCGTGGGTGCAGCGCGACAGCCAGCTCTCCAACGAGGAGGCGGCGCGGGAGGGCTGGGAGCAGGTCAAGCGCGATCTGGCGGCCGAGACCCACACGCTGTACGTGCTGGACGAGTTCGCCTATCCGCTGCACTGGGGGTGGGTGGACACCGCCGAGGTGATCGAGGTGCTGCGGAACCGTCCTGGCACCCAGCATGTGGTGATCACCGGCCGGAACGCCCCGCAGGAACTGCTGGACTTCGCCGACCTCGTGACAGAGATGACCAAGGTCAAGCACCCGATGGACGCGGGCCAGAAGGGCCAGCGAGGCATCGAGTGGTGAACATCCCCCGGCTGGTCATCGCCGCGCCGTCCTCGGGGAGCGGCAAGACCACCGTCGCCACCGGGCTGATGGCGGCCTTCTCGGAGCGCGGCCTCGCCGTGTCCCCGCACAAGGTCGGCCCCGACTACATCGATCCGGGCTATCACGCGCTGGCGGTGTCGACGGCGGCGCGCGTACGGCCCGGCCGCAACCTCGACGCGTACATGTGCGGGACGGAGCTGATCGGGCCGCTGTTCGCGCACGGCGCCGCCGGGTGCGATCTCGCTGTCGTCGAGGGCGTGATGGGGTTGTACGACGGCGCGTCGGACCAGGGTGAACTGGCGTCGACGGCACAGGTGTCGAAGCTGCTGCGGGCGCCGGTGGTACTGGTGGTGGACGCCTCGTCGCAGTCGCGTTCGGTGGCGGCGCTGGTACACGGTTTCGCGTCCTGGGACCCGGAGGTGCGGATCGGCGGGGTCATTCTCAACAAGGTCGCCTCCGACCGCCACGAACGGCTGCTGCGCGACGCGCTCGACGGGTCGGGCGTGCCGGTGATGGGCGTGCTGCGCAGGACCGACCAGGTCGGTACGCCCTCGCGCCACCTCGGTCTGGTGCCGGTCGCCGAGCGGCACGCCGACGCGGTCGGCGCGATGCGGGAGCTGGCGGAACGGGTACGGGCGGGCTGCGACCTGGAGGCGCTGCTGGCGCTCGCGCGGAGCACGCCCGAGCTGGCGGCGGAGCCCTGGACACCGGAGGTGGCGACGGCGGATACGGCCTTGGCCGGCGGGCGGCGGCCGGTGATCGCGGTGGCCGGCGGGTCCGCGTTCACCTTCTCGTACGCGGAGCACACCGAGCTGCTGACGGCGGCGGGCGCCGACGTCGTACCGTTCGATCCGCTGCGGGACGAGCGGCTGCCGGAGGGGACACGCGGGCTGGTCGTCGGCGGCGGCTTCCCCGAGGTGTACGCGCCCGAGCTGTCCGCGAACGCGCTGCTGCGCGAGGCGGTGGCCGGGCTCGCGCACTCCGGCGCGCCGGTGGCCGCCGAGTGCGCGGGGCTGCTGTATCTGGCCCACTCCCTGGACGGGAAGCCGATGTGCGGCGTGCTCGACGCGCACGGCCGGATGTCGGGGCGGCTGACGCTGGGCTACCGCGAGGCGGTGGCGGTCGGCGACAGCGCGCTGGCGGCGGCGGGGACGCGCGTACGCGGGCACGAGTTCCACCGGACGGTGCTGGACCCTGGCGCGGGCGCCGAGCCCGCGTGGGGGATGGTGCGTCCCGAGCGGCGGTTGGAGGGCTTCGTCAGCGGGGGCGTGCACGCGAGCTATCTGCATACGCACTGGGCCGCGACGCCGGCGATGGCGCGACGGTTCGTGGAGCGGTGCGCGGCGTGAAGATGTGTACGACGTGAGGGTGGGTACGGCGTGAGCGCGGCGCCCCGGCTCCGCTCAGCCCGCGAAGCCCACCACCAGCCAGATGAACCCCACGCCCAGGACGGTGCACAGCAGCGTCGAGCGCGCCGGGTGGTCGTGGTGCGCCTCGGGGAGGATCTCGGCCGCCGAGAGGTAGAGCAGCGCGCCGCCGAAGAAGCCCAGGTAGCTGCCGAGCAGCTCTCCCGGGAGGGTGAAGAACAGTGTGGAGGCGGCGCCGATGACGGGCGCGACGGCGTCCGCGAGGAGCATCGTGAGGGCCTTGCGGCGGTCGTTCCCGTACAGGCTGGTGATCGTGTACGTGTTGAAACCGTCGGCGAAGTCGTGGGCGATGACGGCGAGCGCGACGGCCGTACCCATCCCGCCGCCGAGCTGGAAGGCGGCGCCGAGCGCGATGCCGTCCATCAGGCTGTGGCCGACCATGGCCGCCGCCGCGGTCAGGCCCACCTGGGGCACGCGCCCGCCCGCCACGGCCGGCTCCTCGTTCTCGTCGGCGCCGTGGGAGGCCTGGCGGCCGGCGAGCAGCCGTTCCACCAGGTGGGCGACGAGGAACCCGCCGACGAACAGCAGCAGCGCCTGCGGTACGCCGAAGATCTCGTCGCCCGCCGCCGAGACCGCCTCCGGCAGCAGGTCGAGTCCGACCACGCCGAGCATCAGCCCACCGGCGAGGCCGAGGACGAGATGGCGGCGGTCGGTGACGCGTTGCGCCGTCCAGCCGCCGAAGAGCGTCATGAGGAACGCGCCGAGCGCGACAAAGACCGCCATGGGCCCCTGCTTAGCCCATCAGTGCCCCCCTCCGCACATCCGGGGTCGGTTCTGGTGGTGGGCGTGGGCGCGGCGAAAGGCGTTCCGGCGGCGGAAGTGGGCGCCCTGATCCAAGCGGCACTGCGGGAAGCCGGGCTCCGCGCGCTCGATGTCGCCGAGTTGGCGACCGTCGACAGCAAGGCGGATGAGACGGGAATCACCAAGGCCGCCGAGCTGCTCGGCGTCCCGCTGCGGACCTATCCGGCCGCGCTGCTCGCCGGGGTCGAGGTGCCGAATCCGTCCGGTGCGCCGCTGGGCGCCGTGGGTACGCCGTCGGTCGCCGAGGCCGCAGCGCTCGCGGGCGGCGGTGAACTCCTCGTACCCAAGCGGAAGTCGCGCCCGGCGGGCGGCGGCCCGGCGCGGGCCACCTGCGCCGTGGCGCGCAGGGCGGCGGGGTCGGACGGGGCGCGGAACCGACCGGCGCGCCAGGAGTCGACGGGGCGAGAGATAGACATGATCTCGACAGTGACGGTAGACATCAGGATTCCCACGGGTAACAGTGGGCCGCACGGTGACGCTCCGGGCCTCCGGACGCGTTCGGAGGGAGCCCAGTGAGCCGCGTCGTCAGGCCCGTCGAGGGCGTGGAACACGACCCCGACCCCACGCGGGGAGCGACGCGGGGAGCGACAGCTCCGGCGATGCCGGCGGCAGCCGCGACAACGGCCCGCGATGATCACCGTGGCAGCCATGTACGCGGACGCTGACGCCCACGACCTGCGGCATCACGGCGACGCCGAGATGCGCGACGGCGCGCCGGAGTTGATCGATCTCGCGGTCAATGTCCGCACGGGCACTCCCCCGGCCTGGCTGCGCACCCGTATCGCCGATTCGCTGACCGGTCTCGCCGCCTATCCCGACGGCCGCGCCGCGCGGGCGGCGGTCG
>NZ_JTHL01000001.1:1854226-1874587 GCF_000818195.1 Streptomyces sp. 150FB
CGCGGGCGGCGGTCGCCGCGCGCCACGGGCTGCCGGTGGAGCGCGTCCTGCTGACGGCCGGCGCGGCGGAGGCGTTCGTCCTGCTGGCCCGCGCGCTGCCCGTACACCGGCCCGTCGTGATCCATCCGCAGTTCACCGAGCCGGAGGCGGCGCTGCGGGACGCGGGACATCAGGTACGGCGGGTGCTGCTGCCCGCCAGGGACGGCTTCCGGCTCGATCCGGAGTCGGTGCCCGACGAGGCGGACCTGGTGATCATCGGGAACCCGACGAACCCGACGTCCGTGCTGCACCCCGCCGAGGCGATCGCCCGGCTGGCGCGCCCCGGGCGGACGCTGGTGGTGGACGAGGCGTTCATGGACGCGGTGCCGGGCGAGCCGGAGGGGCTGGCCGGGCGGACGGATGTGCCGGGGCTCGTGGTGCTGCGCAGCCTCACCAAGACCTGGGGGCTCGCGGGGCTGCGGATCGGCTACGTACTGGCCGAGCCGGGGACGGTGACGGCGCTGGAGCGCGCCCAGCCGCTGTGGCCGGTCTCCACACCGGCGCTGGCGGCCGCTGCGGCGTGCATGGAGCCGGCGGCGCTGGCCGAGGCGGAGCGGGCTGCGCTGAAGATCGAGGTGGAGCGGGCGCATCTGCTCGCCGGGCTCGCGGAGTTCGACGAGGTCCTGACGGTGGAGGCGGCGAGGGGCCCGTTCGTACTCGTACGGATCGAGCGCGCCGACGCGGTCAGGGCGCGCCTGCGGACCCTGGGCTTCGCGGCGCGGCGCGGGGACACGTTCCCGGGGCTCGGGCGGAACTGGCTGCGTCTCGCGGTACGCGACCGCGCCACGACGAACCGTTTCCTCCAGGCGCTCGACCAGGCGGTGACGGCGGTCGGCGCGTAAGCGGCGCACGGGACCTTCCTTGGCACCGCAGGCACACCACCGGCGCCCCTCTATGCGGACAATCCTGTTACTTTCGGACATATGACCGTGTCCAGGCATGAGGACAGCGTCGACCCGGGAAGGTGAGCTGCCTTGACCTCCCACACCCGTTCGTTCAGCCCGAGCCCGCCCCCACCGCTGTCCGCGCGGGACAGAGACGATCTCGCCGCCGAGGTCGGCGGCCCGGTCCTGCTGCCCGGTGACGACGGTTACGCCGAGGAGACGACGGGCTTCAACGTCATCGTCACCCACCGTCCGGCGGTGATCGTCGGCGCGAAGGACGTGTACGACGTGCAGGCCGCCGTACGGTTCGCCAACGCGCACGGGCTGCCCGTGGGCGTCGTCTCGACGGGCCACGGGCCCTCGTACGCCATCGACGACGCCGTCCTGGTCACCACCCACCGGATGACCGGCATGACCGTGGACACCACCACCCGTACGGCCCGGGTCGAGGCCGGGGTCCGCTGGGAGCAGGCCGTCGCCGAGACGACCCGGGCAGGGCTGGCGCCCCTGCCCGGCTCGTCGCCGACGGTCGGCGTCGTCGGATACACGCTGGGCGGCGGTCTCAGCGTGACGATGGGCCGCGCCTACGGATGGGCGGCCGACCACGTCCGTTCGATCGAGGTGGTGACCGCCGACGGCGAACTGCACCAGGTCTCCGACGACTCGGAGGCCCAGCTCTTCTGGGCGCTGCGCGGCGGCAAGAGCAACTTCGGCGTGGTGACATCGATGGAGTTCACGCTGTTCCCCGTGGCGCGGCTGTACGCGGGCAGCATGATCTACGAGGGCGAGCACGCGGCTGCGGTGCTGCACGCGTACCAGCGGTTCGCCGCCCGGACACCGGACGAGGTCACCTCGTCGGTCGCGCTGCTGCGTACCCCGGACGTGCCCGCAGTCCCCGCGCTGGTGCGCGGCAAACTGACCGTGCACGTACGGATCTCCTACCTGGGGTCCGAGAAGGACGGCAGGGAGCTGATCGCTCCACTGCGGGAGGCCGCGCCGACGCTGGCGGACGACATCAGGGAGCGGCCGTACGGCGAGTTCGCGGCGATCAGCCCGAACCCGCCGGGACCGATGGTGTCCGTGGACCGCTTCGCGAATCTCGACGCGCTGACGCCGGAGACCGTGGAGGCGATCCTCGCGGTCGCCGGGCCCGGTACGGACCGCCGGATCGGCCTCGTCGACCTGCGGCAGCTCGGTGGCGCGCTCTCGGAGCGGACCGAGGCCCCCAACGCGGTGGTCAACCGCACCGCGGGCTTCGTCGTGTTCACCACCACCCAGGTCGCACCGGCCGAGGCGGAGGCGCGGGCGGGGGCGGGCCTGGAGCTGATGGAGCGGCTGGAGCCGTGGCTGAGCCGCCGGAGGATCCCCAACTTCCTGGCGCCGTCGGACGCCACCGTGGAGGGGACGCGTGGCGCGTACGACGAGGCGACGTACGAGCGCCTGAGGTCGGTCAAGACGACGTACGACCCGCGCAACGTGTTCCGCTTCAACCACAACATCCCGCCCCACGGCGCGACATGAGGGTGAGGTGCGGCACCGGGCCCGGTGCCGCACCTCACTTACGGCGTCACGGCGTCACCGCGTCAGCGCACCGCACACGCGTCAGCGCCGCGCCTTGGACGCCTTGGACCGCGCGAAGTAGAGCGCGCCGCCGCCCACGACGAGCAGCGCCGCCGCGCCGCCGGCGAGGTACGGAGTCGTCGAGTCGCCGCCCGTCTCCGCCAGATCCTGCTTCACCGGCTCGGACGCCGTCTGCGGCCGCAGGTCGGGCTTCGCCGACTGCTCCGGGGCCGCCGCCTGCTCCTTCACCGGCGGCTTCGGCGCCTTCGGCGACTCGCAGGTGGCTTCGGCCAGCTTCACGGAGCCGTTGACCTCGGCGACGTTCAGCTTGAGCGGATTCACCGACACCTTGAGCGCGAGCGCTGTGGCCGCCGCCGTACGGGACGTGGTCCGCGTCGTGGACAGGTCGAGCGACACCTCGCCCACGCCCTGCACGTCGACGCGCGTCGGACCGCTCGCCGAGAGCGTGACGGTCTTGCCGAGCACGGTCACACGACCCAGCACGTTCGACTCGGCCGTGGGCCGCTTCCCGGCCTCGCAGACCGCCTCCGACGTGACGTCCTGGACCTCGATCAGGGAGAGCAGCGGCAGGCCGGGAACGTGGACCTTCGCGTGGGCGAGGTGGGTGTAGCCGCGCGCCCCGCCCTCGTCGACCGTGGCCTTCGCCTGCGCCACATCGGCGCCGAGCACCGTGAAGGGGTGGCCCTTGTCGACCCCGTTCAGCTCCACGCTCAGCGTGGTCTTGTTCGCGCTCGCGGGCGCCGACACCTCGTTGAGCGAGGCGTTGAGCGGCACGTTGACGGTCTTGTTGAGCAGGGACACATCGAGGTCGGCCTTGAGCACGGCGGCGCTCGCACGCCCCGTACCCGAACCGGTCCCGACGCCGCCGCCGTGACCACTGCCGTGACCGTCACCGCCGGTGGCCTGGGCGGGCGCGGCGAGGAGCACCGGGCCCGCCGTCAGCGCCACGGCCGCGGCGACGGCCGCGCAGCGGCGTGCGGACATACGGAAGGTGTTGCTGTTCAAGATGGTGGAACCCCCACAAGAGAATTGGCGTCGCCGACCTGCCGACACGGGGACACGAGGCGGCGGCGACCGAGACACCGGAATCTTTACGCACGAAGAGTGAACTTGTGGTCACCCGACGTCAGTTCACCCGAAAGTGGGGTTTCCGGGTTCATATTCGATTCTTGTGGCATGTGCGTTCTCTTGCGTCACTCGACTGCCACACTCCAGGCCGGTACGCCGCTCCCCGGCACCCGGAGCACATAAAGCCCTCCAACGACGCCGGTGGCCACCGCGTCACGCCCGGTCAACAGGCAGCGTCAACGGGTCGCGTCAACAGGTCACGTGAACGCAGGGCCCGCCGGCGGAGAAGCCGGCGGGCCCTGCGGTCGTTCAGCGGCGGACGGGAACGGGAACGGCGTCGCCCTCAGCCGTTGACGTCGAACGTCGTGATGCGGGACTTCTTCCACTCGGTGTGCGGCAGGTCCTTGGACGCGGTGTCGTCGCCGTAGAGGACCGCCGCGCCGTCGTCGGTGACCAGCCGTACCTGTGCGTCCGGCAGCGACAGATCGGGAACGGAGATCACCGACTCCCAGGCGCCGGCGTCCGCGGTGGGCAGCGAACGCAGCAGGGTGGGAGCGTGGGCGGGAACCCCGTCCCACCGGTACAGCGCGTACGGCTCGCTGTTGTCCTCGGCGGACCACGTACCGGCGATGATCAGATACTGGTTGTCGGCGTTCTTCCGCATGTCGCGGATGCTCAGCCCGCCCAGGTCCATCGTGATCGGGGTGCCGAAGGTGGCGTGGGAGCCCTTGACCACCTTGTCGATGTTGGTCACCGGGACCATCAGCGCCTTGCCGCCGTTCTTCGGCGGCACCAGCGGTGCCCGGAAGCCGAGGTACGCCGTGGTGGTGCTGCCCGGGGCGAACTCCAGGCCCTCGGCGTTGAATCCGTCGATCTGCTTGGGGATGTTGCCCTCGGCCGCGCCGTCGGCGAAGCCGAACCGGTCGTCGTTCGCCTTGTCCCACGCGATGAGGTCGGCGCGCAGCCCGTGGTAGGAACCGCCGAAGGAGAGCTGGGTGTCCGCACCGGATCCTGTGACCGTGGTGGTGTACAACACCGCGCGGTCCGGACGCAGTTCACCGCTCTTGCTGTTGCCCATCGACCCGGTCCAGTAGATGGTGTCGCCGGTACGGGTGGCGGCCTCGATGTCCATCTCGATGGACACACCGGCCTGCGAGGTGAAGTCCCAACTGCGCACGGGCGCACCGGAGGTGGCGCTGTCGTACAGCCGCAGTTGGTTGGTCTCGTCGTCGGCGACCACGGTGTAGCCGTCGCCCACGTCGACGGCGGCCGAGGAGTCCGAGGCTCCGGTGAAGTAGCGGGTGGCCGCGGCGTCCTGGACCGCGGCGGAGCCGGCATAGTGCACCACTTGCGTGGTCTTCCTGCCGTCGACGCCGGTGGCGGTGAGGGTCAGGTCGGTGTAGCCGACGCCCTGCGCGGCGACCGAGACCTGCCGGGTGCTGCCCGTACCGGTGACCGTGACGTCGCTGGTGCGCGCCACCGAGGTACGGCTGCTGGCCGTGGCCGCGACGGTGATCGCCGAGGGGTCGGCGCCGCTCTGCGCGACCGTGGCCGTGACGGTCGGGTCACCGACCGAGTCGACGGCTCCGGTGAGGTACGCCGCCGAGAGCTTCAGAGTGGGGGTGCCGACAGGATCGCCGGGCGGGTCGGTGGGCGGATCCGTGGGATCCGTCGGCGGATCGGTCGGGTCCGTCGGGTCACCGCTCGGCTCGGGAGCCAGCGCGACACCCCGGAAGGCGGACCCGGAGGGGGCGGTGGTGACGGTCTCCTTGCCGTCGACGAACGCCGACTTGGCGGCCGCCGCCGTGTCGGTGAGCCGTACGACCTTGTTCTTGGAGTCCGCGTCGTCGACCGCGTACAGCCGCGCGTTCCCGTCCTCGTCCACGAGCCCCGTCAGGGCGGTGTACGAGGAGGTGCCGGAGATGCTGCCGCGGCTGGTCCAGGTCGAGCCGCTGAGGGAGAACTTGCAGATGCCCTTGGTCTCCTGGAGCACATACAGGGTGTCGGCGCCCGGCACCGACGGATCGCGGTCGAGCAGCGTGAAGGCGACGGGGCCCTTCCCGTCGGAACCGATCGGCGCCACGAGCCTGGCGGACGCCGGGGAGCTGGGCAGGGTGCCGGCGACGCGGTAGACGCCCGCGTCGCCCTTCTCGCTGGAGAAATACACGCCGCCGTCGGCGATCTGCACCACGCGGGTGTTGTTCAGCGCGGAGTTGTCGTCGTCGTCGGAGTTGCTCACCAGCACGTCGGGGGTGGACGAGCCGAGCGGCGCGTACACCAGACCGCCCTTCGGGCTGCTGGTGTTGCCGTGCCCGGTCACCCAGAACCGCGATCCGTCATCGGTGACGGCGCCGCGTATCTTCTCCTGCTGGAACGAGGTCCCCAGCGTGGTGGAGGTGTCCACGGTCCCGGCCCCGTCCACCCGGGCCACGACGCGCGGAACCGAGGCGAAGGACGATCCCGGGGTCGCCGTGTATCCGGCGAGGGTCACATAGCGGCCGTCGGCGGAGCGCGCGAGCGCCCCCACGGCTGACGAGTCGCCCTCCAGCGTGAACGGCCGGTTGCCGCCCGAGGCGGCGGTGGGCAGCTTGACGGTGGCGCCGTCGCTCGTACCGGACCCGGTCACCCGTACCAGGCTGACGCCGGTGGCGTCCTCGGTGTCGGAGACCTGCGAGACCATCAGGTGGTCGGCCGCCGAGTCGGCCGCCGACGCCTGACCTGAGGTCACCACGGCGGCGCCCAGGGCGCCGGCCCCGACCAGCAGGGCAGCGGTGACAGCGGCGGTCGTGCGGCGTACGGACCGTCCGCCGTGGTGCGGGCCCGACGGGACCGAAGGGCCCGAGGCATGAAAGGGCAGGGAAATTCTCAAGGAGGGTGCCTTCCCAGGAATCTGACGTGACGTCTGATCCTGCGGAGCGGGTACCAATGACGGGGGTCCTGGGCAAGGACACCAGGCGAACAGTCGGCGTTCGCGGGCCGGTGTCCGGGTGGTGTCAGAGCGCTCCCGGTGTGTCCCCCTGCCGCGTGCCCCCGCCGCATCTCCCCCTCAGCCCACCACACGCCCGTTCAGTACGATCCGCCGCGGCGCCGCCAGCACCCGTACGTCCGCCCGCGGATCGTCGTCGTAGACCACCAGGTCGCCCGGAGCGCCCTCCTCCAGTACCGGCCGCCCCAGCCACCTCCTCGCCCCCCACGCCGCCGCCGAGAGCGCCTCCAGCGGCGGGATGCCGGCCTTCACCAGTTCGGCGACCTCGGCCGCCACCAGGCCGTGGGCCAGAGCGCCGCCCGCGTCCGTGCCGACGTAGACGGGGATGCCCGCGTCGTACGCCGCCCCCACGGTGTCGTAGCGCCGGTCGTACAGCCGGTTCATATGCGCGGACCAGCGCGGGAACTTGGCCGCGCCCGGCGCCGCGAGCTGCGGGAACGTCGCGATGTTGACCAGCGTCGGGACGATCGCGACGCCCCGCTCGGCGAAGAGCGGGATGGTGTCCTCGTCGAGGCCCGTCGCGTGCTCGACGCAGTCGATGCCCGCCTCGACCAGGTCGCGCAGGGCGACCCCGGCGAAGCAGTGCGCGGTCACGCGCGCGCCGAGCCGGTGCGCCTCCGCGATGGCCGCCTTCACAGCGCCGGGCGGCCAGCAGGCGGTCAGATCGCCCGCCTCGCGGTCGATCCAGTCCCCGACCAGCTTGACCCACCCGTCGCTCTTCGCGGCTTCCTGCCCGACGTAGGCGACCAGGTCCTCGGGCTCGATCTCGTACGCGAAATTGCGGATGTAGCGGCGGGTGCGGGCGATGTGGCGGCCCGCTCTGATGATCTTCGGCAGATCCTGCCGGTCGTCGATCCACCGGGTGTCCGCCGGCGATCCGGCGTCCCGCAGCAGCAGCGCGCCCGCCTCACGGTCGCCGATCGCCTGCTTCTCGCTGGTGGCCGCGTCGACGGCGCCGTGGTGGTCGAGGCCGACATGGCAGTGGGCGTCGACCAGGCCGGGCAGCGCCCAGCCGGTCACGGTGCGGACATCGCGGGCGCCGGCCGGCCGGTCGTAGGTGATCCTGCCGCCGACCATCCACAGCTCGTCCCTGGTCTCCTCGGGGCCGACGAGCACCCGCCCCTTCACATGCAGCACCGTGTGATCGCTCATGCGCAGCACTGTACGAGGCCGTGGGTACCCTCGACGAGGAAGATCCGAACACCGGTTCTGACCCGTCGGGACACTGTCCGGAACGCCGTACGGAACGCTGTACGGAAGCCCGTACGGGCCCCCCTGACAGCTCGCTCGACCACCACCCCGAACCGCCACCCCGAACCGCCACACCTGAAGAGGGCACCGCCGTGACACATCCGCTGCTTGATCTGGCCCCCCTGACCGCCGAGCACTTCGCTTCGATCGAGCGGCGCGTCGCCTCGCTCCTCGCCACCGAGCACGACGTGGTGATCATGCAGGGCGAGGCGCTGCTGCCCCTGGAGGGCTGTATCCGGGGCGGCGCCAGGCCGGGGTCGACCGCGCTGAACGTGGTCACAGGGCCGTACGGGCAGACCTTCGGCAACTGGCTGCGCGACTGCGGGGCGACGGTCGTCGATCTGGAGGTCCCGTTCCACTCCGCGGTGACCCCCGAGCAGGTGGAGCGCGGGCTCGCCGCCCACCCGGAGATCGACTTCGTCTCGCTGGTGCACGCCGAGGCGGCGACCGGCAACACCAACCCGGTGGCCGGGATCGGCGAGGTCGTCCGGGCCCATGGCGCGCTGTTCATGCTGGACGCCGTGGCCTCGGTGGCGGCCGAGCCGCTGCTGCCCGACGCCTGGGGCGTGGATCTGTGCGTGATCGGCGGGCAGAAGGCGATGGGCGGTCCCGCCGGCGTGTCGGCGGTGTCGGTGAGCCCGCGCGCCTGGGAGCGGCTGGCGGCCAATCCGGGGGCGCCGCGCCGCTCGTACCTCTCCCTGCTCGACTGGAAGGAGCGGTGGATCGACGGCGGCCGTACGGCGCTGCCGCACGCGCCGGCGCAGCTCGAGATGCTCGCCCTGGAAGCGTGTGTGGAGCGCATCGAGGCGGAGGGCCTGGACGCCGTGATGGCGCGCCACGCCGCCGCGGCCTCGGCCACCCGCGCCGGGGCCCTGGCCCTGGGCCGCGGGCTGGAGCCGTTCGTCCACGAGGCCTCGGCGGCGGCTCCGGTGGCCACCACGCTGCGTACGCCTCCCGGGGTCAACGCCTCGGAGGTGGTGGCGAAGGCGCTGGCCGCCGACGCGAGCCTGCCGCTGATCGCGGGCGGCGGCGCGCTGGCCGGGGAGATGATCCGGGTCAACCACTACGGCCCCGACGCGTCGCCCGCCGTCGTACGCTCCACGCTCGCCGCGCTCGGCACCGCGCTCGGCTGACGCAAGCGGAATCCGGGGCGTAGTGTCCGCGTATCGAAGGACCAATTAAAAAGACGTTAATTTGCGAATACGGGGAACTGCCTTACCATGCGTAGGTCCCCGTATTCTTGTTCCCACTTTCAATAAAGCTAAACGCCAAGGTTTCAACAAGGTCGAGGTCCGTAATTCGGACGGGTCTCGTGACTGTTACGGACATGTGATCAAGTCCACAGCCACGACCGTTTTGCCCAGTAATTTCCGGACAGATCGGTACCATTCACTGCCGCTCAGCGGCTCGACCCCTGGTCGCGCGATAACACAATCGGGCGCATCTCCCAACCCCTGCTCGCGATGCATCTTTCGAATTTGCTAGGTAAATTCAATATGCATGACCGCCGCACAAGCAGACCTTGCAGGTGCCCGAAGCGAATTCAACCGATCCTCCGGGTCCTCCGGGATCGACACCCCACGGGTGGAGGACGGAGCCGCGATCTGGCGCATTGCCCGCGACTCCAAGGTGCTCGACCTGAACTCCTCGTACAGCTATCTGCTCTGGTGCCGTGACTTCGCTGCCACGTCAGTCGTCGCCCGTGACGACACGGGATCCCCGATCGCCTTCGTGACGGGGTACGTACGGCCCGAGCGTCCCGAGGCCCTCGTCGTCTGGCAGGTGGCCGTCGACAGCAGCCACCGGGGCAAGGGCCTCGCGGGCACCCTGCTGGACGAGCTGACCACCCGGGTGTCCAGGGAGCTGGGCATCACGGCCCTGGAGACGACGGTGACGCCCGACAACACCGCCTCGGACCGCATGTTCACCGCGTACGCCGCGCGTCACGGCGCGACCCTGGAGCGTGAGGTCCTCTTCGACGGCGGCCTGTTCCCCGAAGGGGTGCACCAGCCCGAGGTGCTGTACCGCATCGGCCCGCTCTCGCCCTGAGGGCGCCCACTCCCGGAAGAGCACCCGGCTCCCGGGAGAGCCCGCCCCGGGACAGCGCGCGCCATGCCTCCGGAGAGCACCCGCCCCCGGAGAGCCCCTCGCCCGACTTCCGGATCCCGTCCCGGATCCGACTCCCTCTCCCTCACCACACCGGCTGGAGACTCCTGTGACCATCACCCCGCCCGCACTAAGTGTCTTCGAGACTCTTGAGTCCGAGGTGCGCAGCTACTGCCGGAGCTGGCCTGCCGTGTTCGACCGCTCCCAGGGCAGCCGCCTGACCGACGAGGACGGCCACTCGTACCTCGACTTCTTCGCCGGCGCCGGCTCACTCAACTACGGCCACAACAACGCCGTGCTGAAACGCGCGCTGATCGACTACATCGAGCGTGACGGCATCACCCACGGCCTCGACATGGCGACGACAGCGAAACGCGCGTTCCTGGAGACGTTCCAGAACGTCATCCTGCGCCCGCGCGACCTGCCGTACAAGGTCATGTTCCCCGGCCCCACCGGCACCAACGCCGTCGAGTCGGCCCTCAAGCTGGCCCGCAAGGTGAAGGGCCGCGAGTCGATCGTCTCGTTCACCAACGCCTTCCACGGCATGTCACTGGGCTCGCTCGCCGTCACCGGCAACGCGTTCAAGCGCGCCGGGGCGGGAATCCCGCTGGTGCACGGCACACCGATGCCGTTCGACCACTACCTGGACGGCCAGACGCCCGACTTCCTCTGGTTCGAGACGCTCCTGGAGGACCAGGGCTCGGGCCTGAACAAGCCGGCCGCCGTCATCGTCGAGACGGTCCAGGGTGAGGGCGGCATCAATGTGGCGCGTCCGGAGTGGCTGCGGGCGCTGGCGGATCTCTGCCACCGCCAGGACATGCTGCTGATCGTCGACGACATCCAGATGGGCTGCGGGCGTACCGGTGCCTTCTTCTCGTTCGAGGAGTCGGGCATCACACCGGACATCGTGACGCTTTCGAAGTCCATCAGCGGGTACGGACTTCCCATGTCGCTGTGCCTGTTCAACCCGGAGCTCGATGTCTGGGAGCCGGGCGAGCACAACGGCACCTTCCGCGGCAACAACCCGGCGTTCGTCACCGCCACCGCCGCGCTCAACACGTACTGGGCCGACGGGCAGATGGAGAAGCAGACCATCGCCCGTGGCGAACAGGTCGAGCAGGCCCTGTCGGCGATCGATGTCGAGAACCCCGGCCAGGGCATCGACTTCCGTGGCCGCGGCCTGGTCTGGGGCATGGAGTTCGTCGACAAGGACCGCGCGGGGGCCGTCTGCCGCCGCGCCTTCGAGCTGGGTCTGCTGCTGGAGACCTCGGGTCCCCGCAGCGAGGTGGTGAAGCTGCTGCCGCCGCTCACCGTGACACCCGAGGAGCTGGACGAGGGGCTGCGCACGCTGGCCCGCGCGGTCCGCGACACCGGCGCAGCGTGAGGCCGGGCGCGTAACCGCGTACGGACCGGCGGCGGAGACCCGAGCCGGGAGACCGGAAGAGACCACAGAGCCGTAGAGCGCCGTAGCGCGCCGAAGAGAGAGGCACGAATGCAGTGATTGTCCGATCGTTCAAGGACGTCGAGAACACCGACCGTCACATCAAGGCCGCGTCGGGGACCTGGGAGAGCAAGCGCATCGTGCTCGCCAAGGAGAACGTCGGCTTCTCGCTCCACGAGACCATCATGTACGCGGGCACGGAGACCTCCATGTGGTACGCCAACCACATCGAGGCCGTGCTGTGCGTCGAGGGCGAGGCCGAGGTCACCGACGACGAGACCGGTGAGGCCCACTGGATCACCCCCGGCACGATGTACCTGCTGAACGGGAACGAGCACCACACCGTCCGGCCCAAGTCCGACTTCCGCGTGATCTGTGTCTTCAACCCGCCGGTGACCGGTCGGGAGGAGCACGACGAGAACGGCGTCTACCCGCTGCTGACCGAGGAGGTCTGAACCGCATGACCACCACAGCCCCCGCACGCACCGACCTGTACCCGACCCGTGGCCAGAGCGAGGTCACGACCCCGCGCCAGGACCCCGTCGTCTGGTCGGCACCCGGCGCCGCGGGACCGATCGCGTCGAGCGGCCTGGAAAGCTTCGAGCGCGACGGCTTCCTCTCCGTCGAACAGCTCATCGGGCCCTCCGAGGTGTCCCGTTACAGCGCCGAGCTGGAGCGCCTGATCAGCGACCCCGCTGTCCGGGCCGACGAGCGCTCGATCATCGAGCCGAAGACCCAGGACGTGCGCTCCGTATTCGAGATCCACAAGATCAGCGAGGTCTTCGCCGGTCTGGTGAGCGACGAGCGCGTCGTGGGCCGGGCCCGGCAGATCCTCGGCTCGGACGTGTACGTCCACCAGTCGCGGATCAACGTCAAGCCGGGCTTCGGTGCCTCCGGGTTCTACTGGCACTCGGACTTCGAGACCTGGCACGCCGAGGACGGCCTGCCGAACATGCGGGCCGTGTCGGTCTCGATCGCGCTGACCGAGAACTACGACACCAACGGCGGCCTGATGATCATGCCCGGCTCGCACAAGCACTTCCTGGGCTGCGCGGGCGAGACGCCGAAGGACAACTACAAGCAGTCGCTCCAGATGCAGGACGCGGGTACGCCGTCGCACGAGGCGCTCACGTCCATGGCCGACGACCACGGCATCAAGCTCTTCACGGGCAAGGCCGGTTCGGCGACCTGGTTCGACTGCAACTGCATGCACGGCTCGGGCGACAACATCACCCCGTATGCCCGCAGCAACGTGTTCATCGTGTTCAACAGCGTGGAGAACACGGCCGAGGCCCCGTTCGCGGCCCCCGTACCCCGCCCGGACTTCATCGGCGCGAGGGACTTCACCCCGATCCGCTGACAGCCGGCAGCGACACGCCCGCGCCCCGAGTTCGTACGAACGGGGCGCGGGCGTCGCCGTGTTGTGGGGCTTCACCGTGTCACCGGGTCACCGTGCGCCGGGACGTCCGCGCAGGTGGGCCCGGAGCGAGAGGGCCATACGGTCCGCCTGGTCAGGGGTCACCCACTCCTCCTCCGGACGCCGGAGCAGCCCGAAGACGTCCGGCCCGCGTCGCTCCGGCGGCAGATCGGCCATGCGCGGAACGATGTGGAAGTGCACGTGGGCGAAGCCCTCGGCCTCGGCGAACTGGACGACGTACGTCTTGGCGCAACCGGTCAGGGCCCGGAGAGCGCGGGAGAGCGCGACCTGCCACGCCCCGAGGGTCCCGGCCTCGGCGTCGGTGAGGTCGTGGACGGCCGTCGCATGGCGCCGTGGCAACAGCACGAGCCAGCCGGGCACGGCTGTGTTGAAGGCGTGGGCCACCCGCCAGTGCTCGTCGGAGACGACGCACTCGCGCGGCGGAAGTTCGTCGAACGCTGCTTCTGCGGCGCACGCGTAGCAGTCGGGAGTCGGCATGGACCGAGAGCGTAGAGCTGTCCGGCCAGCGGCGGGAACGACCGGAGCCGTCCCGGTTCACTCCCGGTTCACCAGGAGACGGCGCGGCGGCGGCGCTTCGGATCGGCGAGGACGGCCTCGTTGTAGCCCGTGTCCTCGGGGTTCAGGTCGACGCCGGGTGCCACGACACGGTCGATGCGGTCGAGTACGGCGGGTTCCAGGACGATGTCCGCGGCGCTGAGCTGGCCCCGCAGGTGCTCGGCGGTGCGGGGGCCGATGACCGCCGCTGAGACCGCGGGGTGGGTGGTGACGAACGCCAGCGCGAGCTGAATCAGTGTCAGGCCGGCTTCGTCGGCGATGCCGGCGAGTTCGGTGGCGGCGTCGAGCTTGGCCTGGTTGGCCGGGACGTCCATGTCGTAGTGGGCGTGCGTGGTGCGGAAGGGCATCGTCCGCGTACGGTGGCTGGCCGCGTCGACCGCGTCCCTGCGCCAGCGGCCGGACAGCCAGCCGCCGGCCAGCGGGCTCCAGGCGAGCACCCCCATACCGTACGTCTCGCAGGTGGGCAGCACCTCGGCCTCGATGCCCCGGGCCAGCAGGGAGTACGGAGGCTGTTCGCAGACGAACCGCTCACGCTGCCGCCGCTCGGCGGTCCACTGCGCCCGCACGATGGCCGAGGGGGAGAACGTCGAGGAGCCCGCGTAGCGGATCTTGCCCGCCCGTACGAGGTCGGTCAGCGCGCCCAGGGTCTCGTCGAGGTCGGTGGCGGGATCGGGCCTGTGCACCTGGTAGAGGTCGATGTGATCGGTGCCCAGACGGCGCAGACTCTCCTCGCAGGCCCGGACGATCCAGCGCCGCGAGGCCCCGCGTTCGTTGACACCGGGGCCCATCGGGCTCGACACCTTGGTCGCCAGGACGACCTCGTCGCGCCGCCCGGCGATCGCCTTCCCGACGATGGTCTCGGACTCACCGCCCGAATAGACGTCGGCCGTGTCGATGATGTTGACGCCCGCGTCGAGCGCGGTGCGTATGACGGCGATCGAGTCGTCGTGGTCGGGGTTCCCCCACTTCCCGAACATCATCGCGCCCAGGCACAGTGAGCTGATCTGGACTCCGGTACTTCCCAGCGTGCGGTACTGCATGACGTGGACGGCCCTTCCGCATACGTGGCAGCGCGACGGAACGGCCGACACCTACGTGCCCCAGCCGCCTGCTACCGTCACCAGTTAGCGGAGTCGGCTCCGCTTACCACCGCCACCGTAAGCGGACCCGGCTCCGGATAGCAAACGGGCCGGGCACCGGGCAAACCCGACACCAGTGGAAGAGAGGAAGCCGCGCATGACCGATCCCTCCGCCCGGCCGGTCCGCGCCGACGCACGGGCCAACGAGGACAAACTGCTCGCAGCCGCCGCACTCGCCTTCGCCAGGGACGGCGCCGCGGCGACCCTGAAGCAGATCGCGAAGGACGCGGGCGTCGGGGTCGGCACCCTGTACCGGCGCTTCCCGACCCGTGAGCAGCTCGTCGACGCCACCTACCGCTACGAGACCTCACGTCTCGCCGCCCGGACCTCGGCCCTGCTCGGCGAGCTGCCGGCCGACCGGGCCCTGCGGTCGTGGATGTCCGACGTGCTGGACTACCTCGCCGCCAAGCACGGCATGGCCGACACGCTCAAGTCCCTCCTGCAGAGCGACGAGCGTCTGGGCTCGCGGACGCGCGAGCAACTGACCGGCGCGGTCGAGGAGTTCCGCCGTGCCGGGGTCACCCAGGGGGTGATCCGGCAGGACGTACCGTCCCGCGACATCCTTACGGCCCTGGCGGGCGTCACCCTGGTGGCCGGGACCAGCCATCAACGGGAGCAGGCCGAGCGGTTGCTCGACCTGCTGATGGACGGCGTCACCCGCTCGAACGGATGGCGCGGGGACGTGGAGCGGCCGGCGCCCTGAGCGCGCGCCCGGCCGCTCACAGCTCCGCGTCAGCCGGTCCGGCCGTACGAGTTCGCGTACGAGTTCGCGACGAGTTCGCGTACGAGTTCAAGCTCAGTTGCCGGCCAGCGACGGGTAGTCGATGAAACCGGCGTCGTTGCCGCCGAAGAAGCTCGCGGGGTCCGGGGTGTTGTACGGGCCTCCGGCCTTCAGCCGCTCGGGCAGGTCGGGGTTGGCGAGGAAGAGCGCGCCGAAGGAGATGATGTCGGCGACGCCGTCCTCGATCAGCGCCAGCTCGGCGGAGCTGGTGGGGCCCTCGGTCTTGGCGTTGAGGACGAGCGTGCCGGAGTAGTGCTTGCGGAGGACGTTCGTCAGCTCGCGCGTGTTCTCGACCACGTGCACATAGGCAAGGCCGATCGGATCGAACTGCTGGACGAACGCCGTGTACGTGGCCTCCAGCTCGGTCTCGGCGCCGATGCCGTTGAGCGGGTTTCCGGGCGAGATCCGGATCGCGGTCCGTGAGGCACCGATCTCGGCGGCCACCGCGCGCGTCACCTCGGCGGCGAAGCGGGTACGTCCCTCGACGGAACCGCCCCACTCGTCGGTGCGCCGGTTGGAGGTCGAGGAGATGAACTGGTGGATGAGATAGCCGTTGGCGCCGTGCAGCTCGACGCCGTCGAATCCGGCCTCGATCGCGTTACGGGACGCCGAGACGAAGTCGGCGATCGTCTCGCGTATCTCCTCGGACGTCAGTTCGTGCGGGGTGACGAGATCCTTGGGACCGTCGTGCAGGTAGATCTTCCCCTCGGCGGCCACGGCGGACGGGGCGACCGGTATCAGGTCGCCGGGCAGCAGGTCGGGGTGGCCGATGCGGCCGGCGTGCATGATCTGGGCGAAGATCTTGCCGCCCTTCGCGTGGACGGCGTCGGTGACCTTGCGCCAGCCGGCCACCTGCTCGGCGCTGTGCAGACCGGGGGTGTCGGGGTAGCCCTGACCGACCACGGAGGGCTGGGTCCCCTCGGTGATGATGAGACCCGCCGAGGCGCGCTGGGCGTAGTACAGCGCCACGGAATCGGTCGGCACATGGCTCGGACCGAACGAGCGGCTGCGGGTCATCGGCGCGAGGGCGATGCGGTTGGTGAGCTGCGTACCCGAGAGATCGATCGGGTCGAACGCGGTGGTCATGAAAGACTCCCCCAAATCAGTATGTGGTCGGCCAAGTAATCGACCGCGAGTCACTGTAGCGCATCTCTTGGCCGACCAAGCTAAACTCCGAGACATGACATCGGATGACCCCGCCTGTCCCGAATTCCCCCGCCTCTGTACCGATCTGCCCGGGGCCGCGCGCGGCGGCCCACTCAGCCACGCGCTCTCCCGGGTGTCGCGGCTGCACCGCATCGCCGCCGGGAAGATGCTGCGGCAGTCGGGGCTCTACCCGGGCCAGGAGTTCCTGATGATGCATTTGTGGGAAGTGGGCGCGGCACGGCAGTCCGAACTCATCAAGTCGGTCGATCTCGATCCGTCGACGGTGACGAAGATGCTTCAGCGCCTGGAACAGACGGGGTACGTACGCCGCTCCCCCGACCCCCGCGACCGGCGCGCCGTGGTCGTCGAGGCCACCTCGGACAGTTGCGAGCTGCGCTCGCAGGTCGAGGGCGCGTGGGTCGGTCTTGAGGACCAGACGCTCGCGGGGCTCGACGACGCGGAGCGCGTGGAGCTGGCGAGGCTGCTCGCGAAGGTCGAGGCGAACCTGTGCGGGTCGGCGACGGACTGCCCGGAGAAGGGTTCGAGGGAGCGTTCGGACCGGAGCCCTGAGGCGGCTTCGGCGCCAGGCACCGGGGCGCGGGCGAGAATCGAGACAGGCGCGTAAGGCCTGGTCAGGCACTCGGCCGCTCAGCCGGCGAGCACGTCCAGCGCCCGGTCCACGTCGGCCGTGGAGTTGTACAGATGGAAAGCGGCCCGCAGATTCCCGGCCCGGACGGAGACGGCCACGTTCGCCCGGCGCAGAACGGCTTCCTTGTCGCCCGTACGGGGAACGGCGACGATCGCCGTCCCGCCGGGCACCGGCTCGTACCCGGCGCCGGTGAGCCCCGCCCTGAAACGGGCGGCGAGCGCGGTGCTGTGCGCGTGGGCGGCGGGCGTGCCGATCTCCTCCAGGAGCGCGAGCGACTGCTCGGCGCCGTGGTACGAGAGGAAGGACGGCATCACGTCGTACCGGCGGGCGGACCCGGCGAGCCGTTTGATCGGCCCGTACGTGCTCTCCCAGGGCTGTTCCCCGGCGAACCACCCGGCGTTGATGGGTACGAGGGACTCCTGCGCCTCCTCCGTCACGGTGAGGAACGACGTACCGCGCGGACAGAGCAGAAACTTGTACCCGCCGGCGACGGTGTAGTCGTAGCCGCCCGCGTCCAGCGGCAGCCACCCGGCGGACTGGGAGGCGTCGGCCAGCGTACGGACCCCGTGAGCGGCGGCAGCGGCCCGTATCGCGTCCAGATCGGCGATCCGGCCGTCCGCCGACTGGACGACGGAGAACGCGACGAGCGTGGTGTCGGCCCCTACGGCGTCCGCGAGTGCGTCCAGCGGTGCGTACCGCACCTTCAGATCGTCACGGACGGCGAAGGGCGCGACCAGCGAGCTGAACTCACCCTCCGGCAGCAGCACTTCGGCGCCCGCCTTGAGCGACGCCGCGATCAGCCCGACATGCGCCGAGACGGACCCGCCCACGGACACCCGGCCGGCCGGAACCCCGACCAGCCGGGCGAAGGAAGCGCGGGCGGCGTCCACCGACTCGAAGTCGCCGGTGCCGTCGCGCAGCCCCGTCGCGTTCTCCTCGACCAGTTTCCTGACTGCGGCGACGGTACGACGGGGCAGCAGCCCGTTGCTCGATGTGTTCAGGTACGTCAGCTCGGGCGCGAACTCGGCGCCTCCCAGGGTCTCCATGGGGCCAGCGTGGAATCCGTGCGACCTGCGGTCAATCACGCATCACTGAACCGAATCCCCAAGGAACCCTTATGCATGCACTCCGGCCTGCGGGTTCTCACCGACACGGTTGTCCCACGCCTGCTGAAGCGCCTGGGTGAACAGCTCGGCCGGTTGACCGCCGGAGACGCCGTAACGCCGGTCGAGGACGAAGAACGGCACCCCGTTCGCCCCCAGCTCGGCGGCCTCGCGCTCATCGGCCCGTACGTCGTCGGCGTACGCGTCGGGGTCGGCGAGGACACGCCGGGCGTCCGCCTCGTCCAGACCGACCTGCACCGCGAGGTCGACCAGCGTCTGCGGGTCGTAGACGGAACGGTCCTCGGCGAAGTTCGTCCGGAACGCGAGACCGAGGAACTCGTCCTGCCGACCGTGCTCCTTCGCCAGGTGCACCATCCGGTGGACGTCGAAGCTGTTGCCGTGGTCACGCCCCTCGCTCTGGTAGCCGAGCCCTTCGGAACGGGCCTGGGCGGCCACGTTCTCCTCCATGGCGATGATCTCCTCGCGCGAGCGCCCGTACTTGGCGGCGATCACGTCGAGCACGGGCACAGTGGCGGCCTCGGCCTTCGGATCGAGCTCGAAGGAACGGTGCACCACCTCGACCTCGTCACGGTGGTCGAAGGCCGCAAGCCCCTTCTCGAAGCGCGCCTTCCCGATGTAGCACCAGGGGCAGGCGATGTCGCTCCATATCTCGACGCGCATGTGTCTGCTTCTCTCCAGGATCGCGAAACCCGCACGGCCGACGGGTCGGGTACGGAGACGGAGACCCCCTCCGCCACTGCGGGAACGCGCGGGTGGGGCGGGGGATTCCCGGGGTGGGGGATTCCGGGGGCGAGGGGCTGGCGGGGAACGCGGGGGTACGGACGCGGGCAGGCGTGGGTAGACGCGGCCAGACGCGGGAATCCGTCCGGATTCAGGTCAGGACGATCGGGTTGGTGAGCGCGGCCATGGGACCGTGCGGATGGTGTACCTCGATCCGGACGAACGCCGACTCCTGCGCGCTGGTGCGCCACTCGACGGTGCCCGCACCCTGGCGCGGAAGTTGTTCGCGGTGGACCTCGCCACGACCGGTATGAAAACCGACGGTCGCGGACGGCACACCGCCCACCTCCGCCCGTACCACGACCTGCTCCCCCAGGGTCTTGAGCTGCCCGCCCACCTCTGCGCCGCGTGCCCCTGCGGTGGCGGTGAGCGACACGACGACGGCGGCCGACTCGGCGATCCAGCTCCGGCCGGCGCGGATGCCGGCGAGGATCGCCGGGGTGCTCAGCTCCTCGGCGAACACAACGGTGTGCGGGATGCCGATCTGGCCCTCCAGATGGGTGTCACTGTTGCCCATCGCCGGCCGCCACCGCCCCTTGGGGACGTCTGACAGCAGACTGCGTCCCCACTCGGAGAGGGCCGCCTCGTTGTCGGCATTCCACGGCCGGTCAGATGTCCACAGCCCGTTCCATACCTCGACCGCGTCAAAGCCTTGGTAGGGGTACTCGAAATCGCCTGAGGGATAAGGCGCGTGGGGGTGCGCCGCCACACACAGTCCACCGACCCGGTGCACCTGCTCCAGGTGCTGGTCGATCAGCCCGTCCCGCGCCTGGTACCGCCAGTCCACAACCTGCCCGGCCCCGATACCGAGAGCGAGCCAATGCCCGGTCGCGGTCGTCACTTCCTCACCCAGGACCACGAGGAGATCACGATCGAGGTGGGGAGCCCAAGCGCCATGCGCCTGGGCGGTGTTGTGCTCCGTGGTCGCGATGAAGTCGAGCCCCACGGCCCGCGCACCGGCTGCCAGCTCGGCCGGGGTGAGCTCACCGTCCGAGTGCACGGAATGAACGTGACAGTCCCCGCGATACCAACCACGCCCCCGACCACCCGCCCGCAGGGGCGGGAAATCCGATACGGACACGTCGCCCTCCTCTCTCGCGCAGACTCCGCCACTGCCCTATGACCCTGCCAACCGAACGCGGGTAGGTCGTGCCGGGTTCCTTGGCGGGGGCGGGGGCGGGGGCGGGGGACGCTGGGGGATGCTTGTTTGTTCTGCTGCTTTTGCTCCCGTCTGCGACTTGCTTGCCCTGCGGGGCACGCACGAAGGGATCACTGCATGCCACTTCGCTGCTTAGCGGCGACCTGCTGGCTGTGGTGACGGGGAGGGTCGGCGGGCCGGGCGTGGTGAGCGCCGACAGACGCAGGACAGCCCTTGGCTGCTGGCTGATCGGGC
>NZ_JTHL01000001.1:1875797-1881429 GCF_000818195.1 Streptomyces sp. 150FB
CACAACAGCGCACACCCCGCCCGATCACCCATCAGCCAAGGGCTCTCCCGCGTCCATCGGCGCTCACCGCGCCCGCCCAGCCAACCCTCCCCGTCACCCCAGCCAACAGCTCGCCGCCAAGCAGCGAAGCACGGGGCAGCGATCCCTTCATGCCCCCCCACAGGGCAGCAGCCCACAGCGCGACCAGCCCAGCGCAACCAGCCCGCAGCAGCCCGCACCCGGGAGCAAAAGCCGCAGAACCAGCAAGCATCCCCGGCCAGTCCTCCACCACCATCGGCCCACCATCGGCCCGCCACCGGCCTACCCCCGTCACGACCCGTCCCGCAGCTCCCCGACCCCGTACCCGCGGAAAGCGATCCCCTCGAATCTCGCCCCGCAGCCCTCGCCCTTCGGCGACTGGGCCAGGAAGCCGACGCACGCTGATGTTGCCTCCTCCGCCGTGCCCAGCGTGAAGACGCGGACGAAGGTCCAGCGTTCGCCGTCAGGTGAGGCGTGGAAGGCGAAGGCCTTTCCCGTGCGGCTGATTCGCAGCCAGTGGCTCGGCACGTCCACCACGAAGGCGTTGGCGTCGTCCGAGTGGTCGCGGGTGACGACCGTACAGATCGTCGGGCGGTCCGGGGACAGTTCCAGGCAGAGCTTCGCCCACTTCCGCTCGGCGACCTCCAGCGCGAGCGCTCCCGCGTCGCCGGGTGCGGCCAGGTCCGCCGTCACGCGGGCGATCAGTTGGAAGTCACCCTCCGGGGTGCCCAACAGGCGCGGGGCGTCGGAGGCCGGTTCGGCCGAGTCGGCGGCCGGGGAGACGAAGCGGTCCTGTCCCGCGCCGGCCTGGCCGGTCAGGGACCCGTCCTCGTACACCCAGCCACCGTCGGGGCCGTACGACCTCAGCCCGAAAGGCAGTTCCGGCACTTCCGGCAGTTCCGGCAGTTCCAGCACTCCGGGAACCCTACGCCTAGCCCTCCCGCCGGTCGTCCACCCTCCGCGGCAGTCCCAGCGCGTTCTCGTCCCGCAACTCCGGCGGCAGCAGAGCTGCCGGGGTCGACTGGTACGAGACCGGGCGCAGCCAGCGTTCGATCGCCGTCGCGCCCACCGAGGTCGAGGTGGAGGTGGTGGCCGGGTACGGGCCGCCGTGTTGTTGTGCGGGGGCTACCGCTACGCCCGTCGGCCAGCCGTTGACCAGGACGCGCCCGGCCAGCGGGGTCAGTTCCGCGAGTAGTTCGGCCGCGCCCGGCTTGCTGCCGTCGGCCTCCGAGTCCGCGAGGTGGAGGGTCGCCGTGAGGTTGCCGGGGAGCCGGGAGAGCACCGAGGTGATCTCCTCCGACGAGGTGTAGCGCGCGACGACCGTCACCGGGCCGAAGCACTCCTCCAGCAGCAGGTCGTGCTCCCCCGCCGAGGTGAGCAGCTCGGCCGGGAGAGTCAGGAAGCCCGCGCTGACGGTGTGTTCGCCGCCCGCGCCCGGGGTGATGGGCGCGTCGACGCCGGGCAGTGCGGCCCGTTCCTCCACGCCGCCGACGAAGGCGTCCCTCATCCGGTGGTCCAGCATCACGCCGGGCTCGGTCTCGCTGACCGCCGTCGTCAGGGCGGTGAGCAGCCGGTCACCGGCGTCACCGACCGGGGCCAGGACGAATCCGGGCTTGGTGCAGAACTGCCCCTCCCCCAGCGTCATCGAGCCCGCCAGGCCCGCCCCGATCTGCTCGGAGCGCTCGGCCGCCGCCGCTTCGGTGATCACGACGGGGTTGAGCGAACCCAGCTCGCCGTGGAAGGGGATCGGCGCGGGGCGCGCCGCCGCCGCGTCGAAGAGGGCGCGGCCGCCGCGTACCGAACCGGTGAAGCCGGCCGCCGAGATCAGCGGGTGCTTGACCAGCTCGACACCGGCCTCGAAGCCGTGCACCAGGATCAGTACGTCCTCGGGCAGGCCCACCTGCGCGGCGGCCCTGCGCAGCACGGAGGCGCAGATCTCGGAGGTCGCGGGGTGGTCGGGGTGCGCCTTGACGACCACGGGGCAGCCGGCCGCGAGCGCGCTCGCCGTGTCGCCGCCCGGTACGGAGAACGCGAACGGGAAGTTGCTCGCCGCGTAGACGGCCACCACGCCGAGCGACACCTTCCAGCGGCGCATGTCCGGCCACGGCGGGGTGCGCTTCGGGTCCGCGTGGTCGATACGGATGTCGAGGAACGCGCCCTCGTCCACGACCTCGGCGAAGGCCCTGAGCTGCGCGCTCGTACGGGCCAGTTCGCCGGTGAGGCGTACGGGGCCGAGGGCTGTCTCCGCGTCGGCGGCCTCGATGGCGTGCTCGCTCGTCGCGTCGAGGAGATCGGCCGCGGCACGGAGGAAAGCGGCGCGTACGGTGCGGTCCGCGAGCGCGGACCGGACGGCGTACGCCCGGCGTACCGCGCGGTCGACCTCCTCCGCGGTCGCCTCGTCCGCCACCTGCTCACGCGGCTTCCCCGTTCGGGGGTCGACACTCCAGACTGGTGCTGCTGCCACCGCGGCTTCCTCCCGGCCTTGCGTACCTCTGCCATCCATCAGGAGTTGTTCGGTATTCTGAACAAGATTCCTGATAGTGAATCTACAGGGACTCTATTTCCGGGCGTTCTGTGTGGTCAAGAGCGGTCAAGAAGGGGCGAGGAACGATGTCGGCTGCGGAAACCGGTGGGGCACAAGTCAAGTCCGCAGTACGGACGGTGGAGTTGCTCGAATACTTCGCGGGACGTCCCGGTATGCACTCCCTCGCGGCCGTGCAGGAAGCCGTCGGATACCCCAAATCCAGCCTCTACATGCTGCTGCGCACGCTCGTCGAGCTGGGCTGGGTGGAGACGGACGCGACGGGCACGCGGTACGGCATCGGCGTACGCGCCCTGCTGGTCGGCACCTCGTACATCGACGGTGACGAGGTCGTCGCCGCCGCCCGCCCCACCCTGGACAGGCTCTCGGACGACACGACGGAGACCATCCACCTCGCGCGGCTCGACGGCACCAATGTGGTGTACCTGGCGACCCGTCAGTCGCAGCACTATCTGCGCCCCTTCACCCGGGTGGGCCGTCGGCTGCCCGCCCACTCGACCTCGCTCGGCAAGGCGCTGCTCGCGACCCACAGCGACGAGCAGGTACGCAAGATGCTGCCGGAGACCATGCCGGCCCTGACCGAGCACACCATCACCGACCGCGAACGGCTCATCGAGGAGCTGCATACGGTCCGTGAGCAGGGGTACGCCGTGGACCGCGAGGAGAACACCCTCGGGCTGCGCTGCTTCGGGATCGCCATCCCGTACCGCACTCCGGCGCGCGACGCCATCAGTTGCTCGGTGCCGGTCGCCAGGCTCACGCCGGCGCACGAACAGATGATCAAGGACACCCTGTTCGACGCGCGCGACCGGCTCACCCTGGCCACCAGGAGACTCTGATGGACGTACGCCTGCGCGAGGTCCAGGACAGCGATTTACCCGTCTTCCACGCGATGCTGCGGGATCCCGAGGCGACGAGGATGGCCGCCTTCACCGCCGAGAACCCGGACGACCGGGCGCGTTTTGACGCCCGCTGGGCGAAGATCCTGGACGCGGCCGACCCGCTGCGCACCGTGCTGGCCGACGGCGAGGTGGTGGGGAACGCGGCCGTGTCCGGGCCGGAGGGCCGACGTGAGGTGTCGTACTGGATCGACCGTTCCCACTGGGGGCGCGGCATCGCGACCGCCGCGCTGCGCGAGCTGCTCGCGCTCGTGCCGGAACGTCCGCTGTTCGGACGGGTGGCCGCCGACAACGAGGCCTCGCTGCGCGTGCTGCGGAAATGCGGCTTCACCGAGGACGGGCGCAACAGGGACTTCGCGCCGGCGCGCGGCACGGAGCTCGACGAGGTGATCCTGACGCTGGACGCGTGACAATCCTTCTCCGCCGTTCGGCGGAGGGGGATCGTCGGCCGGCATGACGTACGGCCGGGCGGCTGCCGGGAGCGTGGGCCGCATGACGAAGACATCCGCCCCGGCCGGCGACCCGGCCGCTGCACCGGCCTCCCGATCCGGCCGCCGCGCCTTGCGCCGGGCCCCGGCCTCTGCCTCTGCCTCTGCCTCTGCCTCTGCCTCGATCCTGCTCCCGATCCGCGTCTCGGTCCTGCGTGCCGTCGCCCTCGTGGCCTGTCTCCCGTACATCGCGCTGAAGATCGCCTGGGTCTCGGGAAGCCGTATCGGCATCCCCGACGGCAGCATGCTGCTGGACGACCGCGCCACCACGGCCGTCTCCAACATCCTCAGCGTGCCGATGGACGCCGCCGTGGCGGTTCTGGCACTGCTGTTGACGCAGGCCTGGGGCCGGTGTGTCCCTGGCTGGCTGCTCCTGACGCCGATGTGGGCGGCGACCGGGCTGCTCGCGCCGATCATGACCGGCTATCCGCTGCAACTACTGGTCGGCGTCCTCACGCGAGCTGATTCCGGCGGGGCGGCGGGCGCGTCAAGCCCCCCGTTCCTCGACGGCTGGGTGTTCGCCGTCGTCTACGGCGGCTTCATCGTGCAGGGACTCGCGCTGGGCACGCTGGCCGTGCGGTACGCGGCCCGGCGCTGGGGGCACCTGTGGCAGGGCAGGATGCGGGACCGCGAGCCCGGCGGGAACGGCGTACGGGCGACCGCCCTGGTCTCCTCGCTGGTCTGCCTGGGGACCGCCCTCCCCCACGTCCTCTGGGCCTCCGGCAGCACCGGGGGCCTTCCGCACGAGCGGATCATCGACCGGACGAGCGACTACTACGTACTCGAGGGCGTCATCGCCCTGTTCGCCGTCCTGGCCACGGTCGGCACCCTGTTGCTGCTCTCGCGCCGCCCCACGACGGCGCGGATACCCGTGGCGGTGCCGGTGGCCATGGTCTGGATCGGCTCGGCGGCGACGGGTTGCTGGAGTGCGTGGATGCTGCTCTCCGCCCTCGTGCCGAACGGCCAGGACAGGGGCGCTGCTTGGGTGTTGACCCTCATCTACGCTGTCGCCATGGCCGCCGGTTGCGCGCTCGTCATCAGCCTCAGGTCCCTTCTGCCGCAACGAAGCGCACCGTGAGCGCCCGCCCGCGCCATCGGTCGCCGGCCCGGCTGCTCCTCGGCGGGCAGGCCTGGCTGCGCTGGCTGCATCTGGTGCTGGGCGGGGCGCTGCTCATGCCGTACCTGCTGCTCGGCAGCGTGTTCATCGGCCCCACGGCCGACGGCAGGGGCGGCTTCCTGGAGTCGCCCGCCCAACAGTTCGCGGCGTACGCGGTGGCCGTGCCGCTCGCCGCCGCCTCCGCGTTCTTCCCGCTCGCCCGGCCGCTCTCGGTGGCGGCGGCGCGTGCCCTGTGCGGGATTCCCGAGGGGCGGCTCGCCGCCGGTGACGGGCGTACGTGGGCGGCCAGGGTGCGTACGAGCTGCTGGTACGCCCTGCATGTGGGGCTCGGCGGGATCATCAGCGGAATGACGTTGGCGGTACCGCCGTTCGCTGTCGGGCTGGCGCTGTCGCCGTTCTTCGCGGCGCTGCGCGAGCCCCGGCTCGGGCTGCCGGTGTTCTTCCGCGCGGGGTGGGGCATCGCTCTCGCGCCGTTCGCCGGGCTCCTGATGCTGCTGGCCCTGGCGGCGTGCGCCGCCGTGACGGGGGCGCTACTGGCGCGCCTGGCGCCCGTACTGCTCGGGCCGAG
>NZ_JTHL01000001.1:1882598-1885018 GCF_000818195.1 Streptomyces sp. 150FB
GTGTGGCGGCTCTCCGTGGTCCTTCCCCTCCCGCTTCCGTTCCCGCCTCCGCTCCCGGAGGGTGCCGCATGAGAGCCGAGGCGGGCGGTCCCGCGGAACCTGAGTCCTCGCACTCGCCCCCAGCCCCGGTCCTGCGGGTGGTCCTCGCCGACGACGAGCGGATGGTCCGTACGGCTCTCCGCGTGATCCTGGCCGCCGAGACCGGCATCACGGTCGTCGGCGAGGCGGCCACCGGCGCCGAAGCGGTGTCCGTCGTACGCGCGCTGCGTCCCGACGTGGTGCTGATGGACGTCCGGATGCCCGGGATCGACGGCATCCGTGCGACCGAGCTGATCCTCGGCTCGATGGCTCCACCGCCGCGCGTGGTGGTCGTGACGACCTTCGAGAACGACTCGTACGTGTACGAGGCGCTGCGCGCCGGCGCCTCCGGTTTCCTGCTGAAGCGAGCGGCGGCCGAGGATCTCGTCCAGGCGGTCCGGCTGGTGGCACGGAGCGATTCGCTGCTCTTCCCCGCCGCTGTCCGGGGCCTGGCCGCCGCGTACGCGCCGGGCGGCACCGCCGCCGCCCCGCCGCCCTGGGCGGCGAGGCTCACCGGGCGGGAGGCCGATGTGCTGCGGCTGATCGCGAAGGGGCTGACGAACGCGGAGATCGCCGGACGGCTCGGTGTCGGTCCTGCGACGGCGAAGACGCATGTGGCGGCCGTGCTCGCGAAGACCGGGGCGCGTGACCGTACACAGGCGGTGATCGCGGCGTACGAGTCGGGTTTCATCACACCGGCCTGAGATGAAGACTTCCTGAAAAGGCCCGGGCGCCGGAACGCGGCTCGGAGCGCCGTTCGTCCTCTATGTGGGATGAACAAGACGATCAGACGCGCAGCGGTCATATGTCTTCTCATGGTGCTCGCCCTGTTGGTGCGGGCGACCTGGGTGCAGACGTACCAGGCCAAGGCGCTGGCGGACAACAAGAACGACCGGCGGAAGGTGATCGCGCAGTACGCGCAGCCGCTCGGTGACATCATCGTGGGCGGTTCGCCGGTCACGGGCTCCACCCGGACGGAGGACAACGACCTCGCGTACAAGCGGACCTACACCGACGGTCCGCTCTACGCCGCCGTGACCGGATTCGGCTCCCAGGTCTACGGCTCGACCCAGCTCGAAGGCATCTACGCGGATGTGCTCGACGGAACGGACCCCCGGCTGAAGAACCCGCTGGACGCGCTGGAGGGCAAACAGACCAAGCCGGGCGATGTCGTGACGACGATCGATCCCGCGGTGCAGCGTGCCGGGTTCAAGGCACTCGGCGACAAGAAGGGCGCGGCCGTCGCGCTCGACCCGGCGACCGGCCGGGTGCTGAGCGTGGTCAGTACCCCGTCGTACGACCCCTCGAAGATCAGCGGGGCGTCGGCGTCGGACGGCGAGGCCTGGAAGCAGCTCAGCGCCGACAAGGACATGCCGATGCTCAACCGGGCGCTGCGCCAGCCGCTGCCGCCGGGGTCGACCTTCAAACTGGTCGTCGCCTCTGCGGCGCTGGAGGACGGGCTGTACAGCTCGATAGACCAGCCGACCACGAGCCCCGATCCGTACACGCTGCCCGACACGTCCCAGGTGCTCGGTAACGAGAGTGCGTCGGACCCCTGCGAGAACGCGACCATCAGGAACGCCCTGAAGTACTCGTGCAACACGGTCTTCGCGAAGATGGCCGTGGACCTCGGTCAGCAGAAGGTCGCGGCGATGGCGAAGAAGTTCGGTTTCAACAACAGCAAGCAGGACATGCCGGTGCGCGCGACGGCGAGCGTGTACCCGTCCGACATGAACAGGCCGGAGACGGCGCTGTCGGGGATCGGCCAGTTCGATGTGTCGGCGACGCCGCTCCAGATGGCCATGGTCTCCTCGGCACTGGCCAACGACGGTGTGCTGGCGGCGCCGCACATGGTGTCGAAGGTGGTGAACGGTGACGGCGACACCCTCCAGTCGTACAAGGACGGCGACTCGACCCGGATCGTCTCCTCGTCGACGGCCGCACAGCTCCGGAGTGCGATGCAGACGGTGGTCGAGTCCGGTACGGGAACGAACGCCCGGGTCGACGGCGCGGAGGTGGGCGCCAAGACCGGCACGGCGCAGCACGGCCTGAACAACAGCAAGACGCCGTACGCCTGGTTCACCTCGTACGCGAAGGACAAGTCGACCGGCAAGGAGGTGGCGGTAGCGGTGGTGGTGGAGGACTCCGACGCGGCCCGAGCCGAGGTAAGCGGAAACGGCCTGGCAGGCCCGATCGCACAGAAGATGATGGCGGCGGCGCTGGGGTAGGGGGCGGGGGCGGGGGCGGGGGCGGCTGCGGATTACTTGCCCTGCGGGGGACGCAGGAAGGGCTCGCTGCCCCGTGCTCGCTGCTTGGCGGCGAGGTGTTGGCTGGGTGGCGGG
>NZ_JTHL01000001.1:1887129-1903119 GCF_000818195.1 Streptomyces sp. 150FB
ATCGTTCTTCTCCACGATCAAGGGCGAACTCCTCAACCACACACGGTGGCCCAGCCGGGCAGCAGCCCA
The DNA here is from genome assembly GCF_000818195.1 of Streptomyces sp. 150FB. Taxonomy (GTDB): domain Bacteria; phylum Actinomycetota; class Actinomycetes; order Streptomycetales; family Streptomycetaceae; genus Streptomyces. Next base: position 1,887,199 of record NZ_JTHL01000001.1, read on the forward strand.
CCACGCGATCTTCGAATTCATCGAAGGCTGGTACAACCTCCACCGACTCCACAGCAGCCTCGGCTACCAAAGCCCCGCCGACTACGAAACCATCCCCACAACCTGACCGTCCAACACAGCAACACTGTCCGCCAAACCGGACCAAGCTCAAAAATCAAGAGAAAGGGGCGGCCCGACCCTCACCACCACGGACCCGGCCCACCCCAACCGCCGGTCTGAACCCGCACCCAAAACAGCGCACACCCCGCCCGATCAGCCAGCAACCCAGCGCTGTCCTGCGTCTGTCGGCGCTCACCACGTCTGCCCAACCAACCCCCCCGCCACCACAGGTGAGAGTTCGCCGCTAAGCAGCGAAGTGGCATGCAGCGATCCCTTCGCGCACACCATCAGCGCTAAGGCCCCCCAACCCCCTTAAGTACGGCCCTCGTTAGGGCATTCGCCCGATGCCCGCGCCCGCTCCCCCCCGCCACCCTGGCACCCGTACCACTCACACACCCACGCACCCGGACACCCCCGTGCGCGGGTAGTCAGAAAGGGCCGGTGGGGCATGGGCACAGGCACAAACAGCGGCACAGGCACAAACAGCGGCACAGCCACAGCCACAGGCCGTACCCACCTCCTCCGCGACCGCAACGCCGCCCTCTACCTCGCCGGTGTCGTCGTCTCCGGGTTCGGTACCTCGTCCCTCTGGCTCGCGTGCGGCATCTGGGTCAAGTCGCTGACCGGCTCCGACAGTCTGGCCGCGCTCACCGTCTTCGCCATGTGGGCGCCGACGTTGGTCGGGCCGGTGCTGGGGGGCGTCGCCGATCGGGTGCGGCGCAGGCCGTTGCTCGTCTGGTGCAACCTCGGCATGGCGCTCCTGTTGCCCGCCCTCCTCGCCGTCGGCTCGGCGGGGCGGGTCTGGATCGTCTTCGGTGTGCTGCTCGTGTACGGCGTGAACGGGGTCGTCCAGGACGCCGCCGAGACCGCCCTCGTCGCCTCGGCCATCGACCGGCGGCTCCTCGGGGACTTCAACGGGCTGCGGATGACGGCCAACGAGGGCATGAAGCTCGTGGCGCCGCTCGCCGGCGCCGGGCTCTACGCCCGGTTCGGCGGCGGGATCGTCGCCTTGCTCGACGCGGTGACGTTCCTGCTCGCCGCCGGGGTCTTCGCCGCGATGCGCGTACGGGAGGGGAAGCCCGCGTCCTCGGCCGCGCCCCTGGGGGGCTGGGTCTCGTCGATGGCTGACGGGGTAAGGCAGTTGGGGCGTTCGCCGGCCGTGCGGCCGCTCGTGCTGGCCGGTTCGCTCACGCTGCTGCTCGCGGGGTTCAACGGCGCCGTGGGCTACGCGCTGGTCGACAAGGGCCTGGGGCGCGCCCCGACGTATCTGGGGCTGCTGTCGGCCGTACAGGGCGCCGGGTCGGTGCTGACCGGGCTGGTCGCCGGACCGCTGCTGCGCAGGCTGCCCGAGAGGGTGTTCGCAGCCAGCGGGGTCGCGCTGTTCGCCGCCGCGCTCGGGGCGCGCGCCCTGCCGTACGACGGGGCTGTGCTGGCCGGGTCGTTCGCGGTCGGTGTGGGGCTGCCGTGTGTGCTGATCGCGGCGATGACGGCGCTTCAGCGCGAGATCCCGGACGAGGTCCTGGGCCGTACGGCGGCCACGGCGAGCACCTGCATGTTCGCGCCGAACGCGGTGGCGCTGGCGCTCGGCGCCGGGCTGGTCGCCTTCGTCAGTTACGCCGTGGTGCTCGCGGCGGCGTGTGTGCTCGGGCTGGTGACCGCGCTCGCCCTGGTCAGGGGCGAGCGCGGAGTCGGGCGGACCTCCGAGCCGGCCTCGGAGCACATCTAGAACCGGCCCGGACCGGCACCGGAGCGCGTCTCGGACCGGCCTCAACCCAGGCTGCCCTCAACCCAGGCGCCCTCAACCCAGCAGTGAGAGCGCCTTGGTGACCGCCTCCAGGTCCGCGTCCGACGCCAGTCCCGCGTGGTACAGGCGCAGTTCGGTCGCCCCGGACGAGGCGGCCTTCGCCGCGTCGTCGGCGAGTGTGCCGGGGCTGCCGCCCATGCCACTGACCACCGTGAAGTTGGCGGCCAGCACGGTCGAGTCGGTGCGGTGCTCGGCGAACGGGCCGAGCATCTCCTCGGCGGCGTCCCCCGTACAGGGCAGTACGACTCCGTCGGCGACGTCGACGATGTGCGCCGGGTCCACTCCGGCGTTCGCGCCGGTGCGGTACGGGACGGGGTCGGCGTGCAGCAGCACCTGGAAGCCGGGGCCCGACGCCCGGCGTACGGCGGCGACCGCCGACTCCTGGAGCTTGCGCGCCGCGCCGTCGCGCCACGCGAAGGTGACGGCTGCGAGGTCGCCGAGCAGCTCCTCGACGGCGGTACGGCCCCCGGCGTCCGAGCCGGTCCTCCAGACGGGCTCCAGGGCGCGCCTGACGGCCGCCGCGAGGGCGTCCGGGTCGGCGCCGAGCCCCTCGTACCCCTCCCGGCACGCCGGGCAGAAGCAGAGCGACATCAGATACCGCGCCGCGTCGCCGAGGGCGATGCCGCCGATCTTGTCGTGGGCGTGCAGGTGGGCGAAGCCGTACCAGCCGCAGGACTCCAGCTCGGTGCCGTGCGTGCCGGGGCGTACGGCGGCCTCGGCGGCGAGCCGCACCAGATGGCTGAGGACGGCCGGCTGGGCGATGCAGGGTGCCCAGGGATAGCGGTCGCCGTACGCGTTCACGACCGAGGTGTCCGGGCGCTCCGCTCCCAGCCGGGAGTTGTGCGCGAGGACCACCCAACTGTGTACGTCGAGCCCGGCGCCGGCCAGGGCCGCCGCGGCTTCTCCGTACGCGTCGCCGGGCGCCCAGTCCCCGGCCGGGTACGGGCGGAGCTCCCGACCGGCCCAGTTGGCCTCGTCCGGCGGGTAGAGGACGGCTGCGTGCTCGGCGGTGACGACGCGGTGGCGCGGGTGGCGCGGCGTCAGGGCGCGGGTGGAGTGGTAGGCGGAGGCGAGGGTGACCTGCTGGACGCCGAGGGCGGCGATCCTGGCGGGTGCCTCGGGGTCGCCCAGCACGTCCCACGGGTAGAGGAACGTGGAGGTCTTCACGCGCCGCCGCCGGGGGTGATCTCGGCCAGCAGCGCGCGCCCCTGCTCGACGAGTGCCACGAGCGCCTTGACGTGGGCGGCCTGGGGCTCGCTCAGCGGCGGCCGTACCTCGCCGACGTCGAGGCCGCCGTGCCGTACGCCCGCCTTGACGAGCGAGACGGCGTAGCCGCGGCCCTGGTTGCGCAGTTCGACCAGGGGTACGTAGAAGCCGTCGAGCAGTTGGTTGACCGTGCGGTCGTCGCCCGAGTTCAGCGCCCGGTAGTAGGCGAGGGCGATGTCGGGGGCGAAGGCGAAGACCGCCGACGAGTAGAGGGTGATGCCGATGCCGCGATAGGCGAGGCCGGTGAGTTCGGCGGTGGGCAGCCCGTTGAAGTAGAGGAAGTCGCGGTCCGGCTCCTCGGTGCGTACGGCGCTGAGGATGCGCTGCATCAGGTCGAGGTCGCCGACGCCGTCCTTGAGGCCGATGATGCCGTCGACGCGCGAGAGCTGGACGACCGTACGGGGGGTGAAGACGGCGTTGTCGCGCTGGTAGACGATGGTGTCCAGCGAAGTGGCGCCCGCCAGCTCCGTGTAGTGGCGCAGCAGTCCCTCCTGGTCGGCGACGATCAGGTAGGGCGGCATGGCGAGGAGTCCGTCGGCGCCGGCCTCCTCGGCGAGCTTCGCGTACTGGACGGCGAGGGCCGTGCCGTATCCGGCGCCGGCGACGACGGGCACGCGGCCCGCCGTCTCCTCGACGGCGGCGGCGACGCAGTCGCGGAACTCCTGCGGGGTCAGGGCGTGGAACTCGCCCGTGCCGCAGCAGGCGAAGACCGCGGCCGCTCCGGCGTCGACGCCGCCTCGGACGTGGGCGCGAAAGGCGTCGAGGTCGAGGCTGCCGTCCGGCCCGTACGCGGTGACGGGGAAGAACAGCGGCCCCTCCACCTCGGTGAGGCGGGCGGCGAGCGGGGCTGAGGTCACGGGGCGCTCCCTGGGCCGTGCGCCGAGCCCTGCGGCTCGTGCACAATTCTGATCGATGTCCATATCTCTGAACGCGACCACGCTAGGCCAGCCGCGCCGTGCGGGTCAAGACGGGACACACCAACCCACGCGCGGAATCGGCGGCCTCGCGCGACACTTGACGCTGCTCGGCACCACTCCTTAGCCTGTCCATGTATGTGAATACCGTCTACGGATCTGAGCACTTGATCCGAGCCGTCGAGGAGACACGACCATGCCCGCACCCCGTACCGTCCTGCTCACCGGCGCCGCCGGCGGCCTCGGCACCCTGATGCGGGGCCTGCTGCCCGCATACGGCTACGAACTCCGCCTCCTCGACGCTCACCCCGTCGAGGGCGAGCCGGACGCCATCACCGCCGATCTCGCGGACAAGGACGCGCTCCGCGAGGCCGTCAAGGGCGTCGACGCGATCATCCACCTCGCCGGCATCTCGCTGGAAGCCTCCTTCGAGAAGATCCTCCGGTCGAACATCGAGGGGACGTACAACCTGTACGAGGCGGCGCGCGCCGAGGGCATCGGACGGGTCGTCTTCGCCTCCAGCAACCACGCGGTCGGCTTCACCCCCCGCCCGCAGGGCGACGACCCGCTGATCCCGATCGACACGCAGCGCCGCCCCGACACGTACTACGGGCTCTCCAAGTGCTTCGGCGAGGATCTCGCACAGCTCTACTGGGACCTGCACCGCCTCGAAACGGTCTCCGTACGGATCGGCTCCTGCTTCCCCGAACCCACCTCCGTACGGATGCTCTCCGTCTGGATGAGCCCCGACGACGGCGCGCGCCTCTTCCACGCCGCGCTGACCGCCCCGGACGTCGGCCACAGCGTGGTCTACGGGTCGTCGGCCAACACGCGGATCTGGTGGGACCTGTCCGGCGCGAAAGCGCTGGGGTACGAGCCGCAGGACGACTCGGAGCCGTACGCGGCGCAACTCGTCGCCGAGCAGGGCGAGCTGGATCCCGGCAACCCGGACCACGCCCACCTGGGCGGGCACTTCACCACCCACCCGCCGATCTGGCCTTACTGAGCCTTACCGGGGCCTTACTGAGCCTTACTCAGAGCGACCATTCGGGCGACAGACGTCAGGTAAGGGAACGGCAAAGAAAGATCATTCGTTACGTCTGGCATGACAGCTATGACCCAAGGCTCGAACATCCCTCTTTCCACCGCGCATGTGGCGGTGGACGTCGCCGCTCCCGTGCGGCTCGACGTGTCGGGCCTGCTGCTCACCGCCGACGGCAAGGTGCGCTCCGACGACGACTTCATCTTCTACAACCAGCCGACGGGCCCCGGCGTGACCTACCGGTCGGGCGGGGGCACCGCGCCCGACGCGATCGTCGTCGACACGGCGGCCGTTCCCGCCGACATCGAGAAGATCGTCGTCACCGCCAGCCCCGACGCGCAGGGACAGACCTTCCAGGGCATCGAGCCCACAGCCACCGTGCGCGAAGCGACCGGAGGTGCCGAGCTGGCCAGCTTCACCCCGCCGCAGCTCAGCGCCGAGACCGCGCTGGTGATCGTCGAGATCTACCGGCGCGGCGACGCCTGGAAGGTCCGCGCGGTCGGCCAGGGGTACGCGAACGGACTCGCGGGCATCGCCACCGACTTCGGCGTCTCGGTCGAGGAGCCGGCGGCACAGGCGGCAGCGGTGGCGGCCCCGGTGCCCCCTTCGGCGCCCGTCGCCCCGTCGGCGCCTGTCACTCCGTCCGCCCCGGCCCCTTCGTCCTTTGCCGCGCCCGTCCAGCCCCCGGCGCCGCCCGCTCCCCCGGCGGCCCCCTCGGCGCCGGCGCCCGGCGCCGGGAAGATCAATCTGGACAAGGGCCGGGTCAGTCTCCAGAAGAACCAGACGGTGTCGCTGGTCAAGGGCGGGCGCGCGCTGCTCTCCAAGGTCCGGATGGGCCTCGGCTGGGAGCCGGCCTTCCACGGCAAGGACATCGACCTCGACGCCTCGGTGATCGCCTACGGCCCCGACCGCAAGCACCTCGACAGTTGCTACTTCGGCAAGCTGTCCATCCTGGGCGGCGCCGTCAAGCACTCCGGGGACAACCTCACGGGCGAGGGCGCGGGCGACGACGAGGTGATCGTCGTGGATCTCGGCCGGGTGCCCCCGGAGGCCACGGCCCTGGTGTTCACGGTCAATTCGTTCACGGGCCAGAAGTTCACCGAGGTGGCCAAGGCGTACTGCCGTCTGATCGACGACGCCACCGACGAGGAACTGGTGCGCTTCGACCTGACCGGCGCCGAGCCCCAGACCGGGGTGCTGATGGCGAAGCTGATCAAGCAGTTCTCAGGCGAGTGGGAGATGACCGCCATGGGTGAGTTCGTGAAGGCGAAGACCGTCCGGAACATGGTCAAGCCCGCCGCACAGGCCCTCTAGAACCCTCTGGAGCCCTCTGGACGCAGGCTCTCCACACGCGGACATGCCCCTGGGGGCCGTCGCGGTCGGACATTCACCGCGACGGCCCGGAGGCCATGGCCTTCAGAGCTTGGTGAGCTTGGAGAAGGGGCTCAGGATCCTCCCCTGACGCCCCGAGAAATCGATGAGCACGGCGTGTTCGCCCTCGACTCCGATGACTCTTCCCAACCCGAACTGGTCATGGGAGACACGGTCTCCCACATCGAACTGCTCGGGCGGGGGTGAGGCCGGGCCTTGGCGGTTGAAGGGACTGGACGGCAGGTGGCGCCGGGATCCGGCTGACTTTGTCATTACTTGGAGTATGCGCCCAAGGGACCCTGCGGCGCCATGCCCGGCAACCGACCGGCCGCCGGATCACCCGTTCCAGGGGCCAGTCGGCGTCACCCCCGCGCCGGTGGTCCAGGCAACCGTGGAGGTGACCTCCGAGGTGGCCGAAACGCTCCCTCGGCGAGGGCCCCGGCATGCCTCGGCGCAGCGCCTCGACGCGTCGGGGATAGGTTTCTTCCCTGACCCGAAGTCCCGCGACCGCCGGCGACCGCCGCCGGCCGACGGCCGCCCCGACCGACCAGACCCACCCGACCGACCGGGTCGCCACCGATCACCGTCCGAGGAGAGATCAGATGAAACTGCCGTCCACCGGCCGCCGTGTCCTCGTCAGCGGCGCCTCGCGCGGTCTCGGCCGCGCCCTTTCCCGCGCCTTCGCCGCCAACGGCGACCGGGTCGCCGTCCATTACGGCAGCCGCGAGGCGGACGCCCGGCTGACGCTGGAGTCGCTCGCCGGTGACGGGCACATCCTGGTGGGCGGCGACGTGTCGGACCCGGCGGGCGCCGCGCGCGTGGCCGACGCGGTGGACGCCGGGCTCGGCGGGATCGACGTACTGGTCAACAACGCGGCGGTGAACGACCCGCACCCGCTGCCCACCACCTCGTACGAGGAGTGGGCCGAGCACTGGCAGCGCCATCTGTCCGTCAATGTGCTGGGTACGGCGCTGCTCAGCCACCGTGCGGCGCGCGGCATGATCGACCGGGGCACCGGCGGCCGGATCGTCAACATAGGCTCGCGCGGCGCCTTCCGGGGAGAGCCCGACTATCCGGCGTACGGCGCGGCCAAGGCGGCGGTGCACGCGCTGGGCCAGTCCCTCGCCGTGTCCCTCGCGCCGTACGGCATCGGCGTCGCCTCGATCGCGCCCGGCTTCATCGAGACGGAGCGGGTCGCGCACCGTCTCGTCGGCGAGGAGGGTGAAGCGATCCGCGCGCAGAGCCCGTACGGCCGGGTGGCGTCGGCCGAGGAGGTCGCCGACGCCGTGCTGTGGCTGGCGTCACCGGCCGCCGAGTGGGCTTCGGGGACGGTCCTCGACCTGAACGGCGCTTCGCATCTGCGCACCTGAGAAGGCCGCGCGGGCTCGGTCACCGGCACGGCGTCAGCGCACGTCCTTCGTACACAGGTCGCCGCTGCGGATGTCGCCGTAGCAGGGCACGTGCCCGTTCCCGCTGAGGATCACTTTCGCGGCGTCCCCGCGCATGAAGTCCAGGAAGGCGGACGGGAGTCCGCCGGGTGACGCCTGCCCGTAGGTGTAGAAGTACTCGATCGTCCAGTACGGGTAGAGGCCCCTCCTGGCGGTCTCGATGTCGGCGTCGTAGCCGTCGATCTGGACCCGCTGCACATCGCGGTACTTGCCGGTGGCCGACAGCTCGGAGAAGCCGACGGCGCCCTCGGTGGTGTTCACCTTGGCAAGCAGGTCGTCGGTGCTGGCCAGTTCGCACAGCATGAACGGGTTGCCGGTGTTGAACGAGTTGAGGTGGTCGCAGTCGTTGGAGGTGTGCTCCCCCTCGGGCTGCTTGAGCACCTTGGTCTCGAAGGCGTGCCGGCTGCCTGAACCCGCGCTGCGGCTGACGACCGTGATGGGGAGATCGGGGCCCCCGAAATCCTTCCAGTTGGTGCTCTTGCCGGTGTAGATCTTCTGGAGCTGGGCGGTGGTGAGGTTGTGGACGCCCGCGCTCTTGTTGACCGCGACGCTGAAGAGGATGACGGCGACGGGGTGCGGTACGAGCTCCTGCGGGATGTTCTCGCCGAGCCCGTCGGACATGGTGATCTGCCCCGCCGCCTTGCCGGGTGAGGAGGCGCCGACGCTCTGGAGGTTGTTCAGGGCGTCGATGCTGCCCCTCGGCTCGACGGTGATGGGCGCGCCGGGGCACTTCGCGGTGTAGGCGAGCCGGGTCTGTTCGGCGACGGGTTCGAACGCCGTGGAGCCGTAGACGTCGAGCTTGCCCGCCGGGCAGACGCGCTCGTCGGCCTCCACGTCCTTGCTCCTGGTGAGGTAGCCGACCAGCAGGCCGAGCAGCAGCGTGGCCACGATGCCCGCGCCCATGACCCGGAGGCTGGGGCCCTGCCAGTGGCCGGCGCCCTTCTGGATCTTGCCGCCGCGCAGATAGCCCTCGGGCTTGATGCCGGTCCCGGTCCCGGAGAGCAGCACGAGCAGCTTGAAGTGGTTGCCCCTGTTGAGCGGGGTGCGCGGCAGGGTGAGCCGGCTGCCCTCGTACATCGGGCCGCCGTCCTCCTGGAGCATGTCCCTGACGTCCTCGGGCTCGGCCTCGGGTATCTCGATCCCCATGACCGTGCGGCCCTCGAAGACGAAGCAGATCGGCATGCGGACGTCCGACTCGACGATGTGCTGACTGCCGCCGTTCGCCACCCGCAGCAGCACCATGCTGCCGTCCTGGATCTCGGTCCCCTCGCGCTCCAGGGTGACCCTGAGGTCCGGGAACGCGGGTATGTCCGGGAGCACGCTCAGCGGCGTGTCCAACTGCACCCGGTAGACCATGACTTTACGACTGCGCCAGAGCCAGTCGTACACCACGAATCCGGCCGAGGCCACGATGCCCGCGAGCGTCAGTATGTTCTGCGGGTCCGTCAGCGCGTCCGTCACATAACTCATCGTCAACTCCCCCTGGGCGGGGAGCATACGACGGGAAAAAGCCGTTCCGGACGCTAGCCGTGCCGAGTCACCAGAGATTCATCCGGCGTACGCCTGGCCTCAACCGTCCCTCAATCACCCACCCGCGAACGGGCCTTGAAGGCCGCCTTCCTGGCCTCCTTCGCCGTCCCGCGGTCACGGTGCAGCCGGCCCATCGCCTCCAGGACCTCCGGGGTCGCGGGGTGGTCCACCCGCCAGGCCGCCTCGAAGAAGCCGCTGTGCCGGCCGACCAGGTCCTCGATCAGCTCCCGCAGCTCCTCCGGCTCCTCCTCGGCCTCCAGTTGGGCCGCGATCGTGTCGATCGAGAGCCAGAAGATCAGCGCCTCGGAGGGCGGCGGCACGTCGGTCGCGCCCAGTTCGGCGAGCCAGACACGGGCGAGGCCACCCAGCTCCGGGTCGCCGAGCACCTCGCGTACGGCGGGCTCCGCCTCCGGGCCCACCAGGGACAGCGCCTGCTGGCAGTGCAGGCGGCGCAGCGGCGCTCCGGCGTCGGTGCCCTTGGAGGCCGCGAGCAGTTCGCGGGTGGCGTCGAGGGGGGTACGGCGGGCCAGCCAGAGCACGGTCTCGCTCTGGGCCGACAGTTCGGGGTAGTGCGCGACGCCGGTCAGCAGCGCGTCGGCGCCCTTGTCCACGAGGTCGCCGATCGCGGGGGCGTCGATCCCCGCCTCCAGCATCCGGGCCCTGACCCCGTACAGCCCGAGGGGCGTCAGCTTGACCATGCCGTACCGGGACACGTCGTCCTCGTCGAGAGGGCGGGAGGGGTCGGGCGCCGCGCCCCCCTGCTCGGCGGTGGCCTGCTCGTCCTCGGTCATGAGGGCCTCGTCCACCGGTACGTAGGAGACGAGCCCGATGGGCTCCAGCACCCGGAACTGGTCGTCGAGCCGCATCATCGCCTCGGACACCTGCTCAAGGATGTCGTCGGTCGGTTCGCCCATGTCGTCGGGCACGATCATCGAGGCGGCGAGCACCGGCAGGGGTACGGGGCTCTCGTCGGCGCCGCCGTCGGCGACCGTGAGCAAGTAGAGGTTGCCGAGGACGCCTTCGAGGAATTCGGCCTCCGCCTCCGGGTCCCAGTCGAGCGATTCGAGGTCGATCTCGCCGTCGTCGCCGATCGCGTCGGCCAGATCGTCCAGGACGGGCGCCGTCGCGTCGGCGAACACCACATCGAGGCCGTCGAGCCAGAGCGTGAGGATGTCCTGGGGCGAGCCCGAGGTGAGGACCTCCAGTTGCTCGCCTGAGACAACCGTGGCCTCCTCGCCGCCGCCCGTCCCCGCACCGGACTCGGGCCCCGCCGACTCGGCCGACCCCTCCGGCTCCGACGGCTCCGCCGGCTCCTCGATCTCGACCAGGCCGGTGTCGACGGCCACGCGCCATGCCTCACTCGCGTACGCCTCGCCCGCGCCCTCGGCGAGTTCGTCACCGAGGCCGAGCTGCTCGGCGGCGGCCGGGAGCTGCTCGTCGACGAGTTCGCCGCCGGCCCCCACGCGCGTCCCCGGGCCTGCCCAGCGGGCGAGGCGCACGGCCCGCGCGAGTAGCGGGGCGGCCAGCGCGTCCCGCGCCAGCTCCGCGTCCGAGGGCAGCCGCACCGGCGGCAGGGAGGGGCGGTCTGCGGACATCTGGTGGTTCTCCTTGCGGCGTACGTGAGGGGGGTCGGGGAGCCCCCCAGCGTAGACGTATGTGGCCGCATTCCGCCCGGTTCATGTACCCGACAAGCGCCGTACGCCTGGAGCCTCTTGACAAGTTCCGCGCTCACATACGAGATTGACGCGCGTAGATACGTTTTCCGGGCTCGTTCTCCTCCTCGACGGCGGTGGTCCGGCCGTACCCCACATACGGCCGGGCCACCGCGCGACACCCGCCCCGGGGATCAGGCCGTGAGGCTGATCGCGGGGGTGTGGCGGCTCACCGTGCTGCTCCGTACTCCCGGGTGGTCGAACACCCGCTGCCACTGCTCCGTCGGGGAACCGATCCCGTTGCCCGGCGCTTCGAGCGCGGCGATGTGGGCGGCCTCGCTCTCCCACTCCGCGTAGTTGAGGACGCGCGTACCGTCGGCGGCGACGTGGAAGTGCGCCGAGAGTCCGCCGGGCGGCAGGGCGGGATCGCTGGACCGCATGATCGGATCGGTGGCCTGGGCCTCGACGACGGTGTCGGCCCAGTGGCGTGCGCGCGCGGCGTCGGGCCCCTCGAACTCCACCTCCACGGTGATCACGCAGCCGGGCACCCCGGCCCGGCCCTCGGCGGGGGCCGCGCTGCGGTACAGCTCGTACGCGGTGAGCCCGAAGCGTTCGATGCCGGGCACGGCGGCGTCGACCTCCGCGACCCGCTCGTCCCTCGACGTCCGGGAGTACTCCCGGTGGACCTCGCGGTCGCGCCACTGCGAGTAGTGGAGCAGGGTGGTCCCGTCGTTGCCCGTGAACACGCTGTACGACAGCAGTCCAGCCGCGGGCCACTCCCGGCTCCGCCAACTGCGCGCGATGGTGTCGACGGCGGTCCGCTGCCGCTCCGGCGTACCGACGCGCCACCTGCTGACCAGGACGACGCCCACGCCGGGGCGGGTGATTACGGGAACGATGCCGAGCTGGACGGACATGGTGGTGCCTCCTCATCGGCGCGCCCCCGTGGCGCGCCGCCGATCACCATGTTCAGAGGTGAAGCGCGGTTGAGGTCAAGGGGCTGAATTCGGCTGAAAACTCCATGGTCCGCCAGTAGACCACCCAGTCGGCGAAGCCCACTCCGGTGGTGACATGGCCCGTCTCGGCCCCGAACGGGGCCGCGCCCACATCGCTGACGGTCCAGATCCTGCCGCGGTGCGGTCCCGTGACGACGAGGTGCCAGTACATTCCGCAGCCGCCGGTGCCGAGCACCACGCTTCCGTGGTTGCTGACGTCGTCGATGAGCGGCTCTATCTCCTCGTACGGCCGGATGTCGTCCTCCCACACCCATGCCCGGTCGAGCGGGAACGGCTTGGAGAGCACCCGCTGGCTGGCGTCGGGGCCCCAGTCCGGCGGGAGTTCGGCCACGGGTATCAGCCCCTCCACGTCGGCGGGCGCCTCGCCGCAGCCGTCGCAGATCTCGGCGACCAGCGTGCGATACGGCTCGGGCAGGACGATGCCGTGTTCGTGCTCGAACGCGCGGACCGCGTCCCAGCCCAGCGGCGGCAGACGGAATTCCGGCGGGAAGGCCGCGCGCAGCGCCTTGAGTTCGCCGGGGTCGGCGTGTTCGGTGTCCATGCTCTTCAGTTCTCCATCGTTCAGGGGCCACTGGCGTAGCGGTCGGCCCCGCGTGCCTGGGGGCACGCCCCTCTCCGGCGGCCTGTCCCCGGAGGGGGGCAGGTCCCGGTGGTGTGGGCCGTCGCCGCAGCGGACCGCGTGTACCGTGCCCGCGCCAGGAGTTCACTCCGTTCGGCGGAGGAACTCGCGCTCGTGGAGGGGGCGGCACTCACGAAGACGCGCGCCTCCGCTCCCGCTGGGTCAGGAGCCGTTCGCACGAATAGTGGCGGGCGCACGGTACACGTCATGCGAGCATCCTGCCGCACCCGAACGGGCAGACGGTGACTGTTCACTGTTGAAATACGGACGCGTCGCTGCCGACCACGCGGTTTCAAGCCACCCCCGGGAGGGGGATTCGCGGCGGAATTCAGCTCGGGGAATGGGCCATGGAGGTGGCCCACGCGGTGACGTCCAGGTTGTCCTTCTCCATGATGTCGATCCACAGCGGCAGCGTCCCGCGCTCCTGGCCGCGCGCCGGGGCGATCACCAGGTACGACCCCACGCCGGGGCCCTCAGGGCGGTTCCAGGCACGCCAGTTGAGCACCGACAGCACGGTGTTTCCCGGCGCCAGTGTGATCTTCCGGGGGCCCTGGTCCCGCGCGGCGTCCGTGTAGGCGTCACCGTGGGTGAGCGTCGGGTGGAGCGAGTTGTGGTCCGTGTCCTGCACGCCGATCTCCGGGTATCCGTCGACGGTGTACGGACGTTCGCCGCAGTTCGTCATCGTGATCACCACGGCTCGCCGGCCCATGGCTGCGTCGACCGGATCGTGACCGAAGGACACTCCCGAGGCGAGGCAGGGCCCGCGTGTCACATCGGGCCCGGGGGTACGGGTCGGGGCGGGCCGGGGCGTGGGTACGTCGCCGGGCGCGGAGGTGACGACGGGTGTGGGAGCGGGCGTTGGCGTGAGGGTGGGCGTGGGCGCGGGTTCCGCCGTACCGTTCGCGGCGATCTCGCCCCGGATGTCGGCACATCCGGTCACCGGCACCAGAAGCAGCGCACCCGCCACCAGAGTTGCCGAACGGCGCCTGCCCCGCATGCGTTCCCCTCCCCCGCCCCCGCCCGCTGCGGGCCGAACTGATCATGTCAGAGCCCGCGTGCCGACTCCGCATCGTTCAGCGTTACTTCACCTATACCGGTAGCAGAACTAAGTAGACCTTCAGAGTTCTGGGGACGGAGACTGCCGCCATGAGTACACCACGCCCTTTCGGCCGCGCCCTCTGCGCGATGATCACCCCCTTCACCGCCACGGGGGAACTCGACCTGGACGGCGCGCGTGAACTGGCGTACCACCTGGTGTCCGAAGGGTGCGACGGACTTGTCCTGAACGGAACCACCGGAGAGTCGCCCACCACGACGGACGCCGAGAAGACCGCGCTCGTACGGGCCGTACGCGAGGCTGCCGGTGACCGGGCCCACATCGTCGCGGGCGTCGGCAGCTCCGACACCCGGTCCACCGTCGAGCTGGCGATCCAGGCTGAACAGGCGGGAGCCGACGGCCTGTTGGTGGTGACGCCGTACTACAGCCGGCCGCCGCAGGACGCGGTGGAGGCGCACTTCCTGCGGGTCGCCGACGCCACGGCGCTGCCGCTCATGCTGTACGACATCCCCGCCCGCACCGGCACCCGTATCGAGCGGGCGACGATGCTGCGCCTCGCCGGCCACCCGAGGATCGTCGCCGTGAAGGATTGCGCGTACGACCTGCTCACCAGCTCCACGGTGATCGCCCGCACCTCACTCGCGTACTACTCGGGGTGCGAGGAGCTGAATCTGCCGCTGTACGCGGTCGGTGGCGCCGGATTCGTCAGCACGGTCGCGAATGTGGCGCCCCGGCCGCTGCGATCCGTACTCGACGCCTATGACTCGGGCGCGCCGGCCGAGTCCGTACGTCTCAACCAACTCACCCTGCCGCTGGCCGAGTTGATGATGGCCTCTGGACTTCCCGGCACCGTCACGGCCAAGGCGCTGCTGGCCGATCTCGGACTGCCGGGCGGCGGGGTGCGCGAGCCGCTGCTGCCCGCCGGCCGGGAGACGGCCGACGAGCTGCTGCTGGCGTACGGGGAGTTGCTGCACGCCACCAGGTGACGTGACGGGCTCCTGGCGGGCTCAGTTGTTGCTGTGGAGCACGTCGTTCAGGCCGTCCCACACCGCGTTGTTGGGGCGCGCCTCGACGGTGCCGGTGACCGAGTTGCGCCGGAAGAGGATGTTGTCGGCGCCGGACAGCTCACGCGCCTTGACGATCTGCCCGTCGGGCAGCGTCACGCGCGAACCCGCCGTGACGTACAGCCCGGCCTCGACGACGCACTCGTTGCCGAGCGCGATCCCGACGCCGGCCTCGGCGCCGATCAGGCAGCGCTCACCGATGATGATGCGCTCCTTGCCGCCACCGGACAGCATGCCCATCGTGGAGGCACCGCCGCCGATGTCGGAGCCGTCACCGATGACCACACCGGACGCGATCCGGCCCTCGACCATCGAGGTGCCGAGCGTGCCCGCGTTGAAGTTGACGAAGCCCTCGTGCATGACCGTGGTCCCGGCGGCCAGGTGGGCGCCGAGCCTGACCCGGTCCGCGTCGGCGATCCGGACGCCCTTGGGCGCCACGTAGTCGGTCATCCGGGGGAACTTGTCGACCGAGGTCACCTGGAGGTGCAGGCCCTCGGCGCGCGCGTTGAGCCGTACGGTCTCCAGCGCGTCGACGGCGACCGGACCGAGCGAGGTCCAGGCGACGTTGGCGAGCAGCCCGAAGATGCCGTCGAGGTTCTGGCCGTGCGGCTGGACCAGCCGGTGGCTGAGCAGGTGCAGACGCAGGTACGCGTCGTGCGCGTCGAGCGGCTTGTCGTCGAGGGAGGCGATGACCGTGACGACGGCGACGGTCTCGACCCCACGGCGCGCGTCGGTGCCGATGGCCTTGGCGGCCCCCTCCCCCAGCAGCTCCGCGGCGCGCTCGGCCGACAGCCGCTCGGTGCCGGAGGGGCCAGGGACGTCCGCGAGTTCGGGGGCGGGGAACCAGGTGTCGAGGACGGTGCCGTCGTGGGAGAGGGTGGCGAGTCCGGCCGCTACGGCGCCGGTCGTACGAGGAGTCGTGTCGGTCATGCCCAAAACCTAACCGGCCGGGGGCCGCGCGTGCGAACCGGTCTCACCTGCGGCGCGGGGCCGGGGGCCCGGGGGTACGGAGCACGGGGCGCCGGGCGCGCGGGCGCGG
>NZ_JTHL01000001.1:1903144-1986661 GCF_000818195.1 Streptomyces sp. 150FB
CCGGGCGCGCGGGC
Organism: Streptomyces sp. 150FB; assembly: GCF_000818195.1. Classification (GTDB taxonomy): domain Bacteria; phylum Actinomycetota; class Actinomycetes; order Streptomycetales; family Streptomycetaceae; genus Streptomyces. The sequence continues at coordinate 1,903,159 of NZ_JTHL01000001.1, forward strand.
GCGGGGCGCGCGGGCGCCGTGCTCAACTCAGCCTGTTGCCGCCGGGACCGCCCGTCGCGTGGTCGGCGTCGTCCTCGGCGCGTGGCAGCGCCCGGTGCCCCTCGGAGTGGTGGTTGACCCAGCCGCAGACACCGCAGCTGTAACGGCCGTCGAGTCCGGCGATGAGCGTGCCGCACTGGCGGCACTCGGCGTACGTGATCTCGGGGCCCGTGTCGTCCGCCGGCCGGATGCCGGGCTCCCGGGTTGGGTTGTTCACCCGGTCAACCTACCGCCGTGGCCCGGTGGCGTCGGCCGTGGGACCCCGGGGCTTTCCGACCCGGGGCCGTCGGCGGATCAGCCGGTCGTCAGCGGATCAGCCGCGCCAGCATCTCGCGCGCGTACCCCTCGTCGTACGGAACGCCCGTCAGCAGCACCTGGAGGCAGATCCCGTCGAGCAGCGCGACGAGCGCCCGCGCGGTGACGGGGTCGGTGCGCCGGGCCAGGATGTCGGCGACGCCGTCCGCCCATTCGGCGGCGACGGGGCGCAGCGCGGGGCGGCGCAGGGCGCCAAGGTACAGCTCGTACTCCAGTTCCACGCCGGTGCGCTCGCCGGCCAGCCACCGTCCGGTGAGGGCGGCCAGGACGGCGGCGACATCGCAGTTGGGGTCGGTGGGCAGTTCGCTCTCGCGCACCGCGGCCGCGAAGCCCTCGTTGGCCTGGCGCAGCGCGGCGACCAGCAGTTCGTCCAGGGAGGCGAAGTGGTACGTGGTCGAGCCGAGCGGCACATCGGCCTCGGCGGCGACGCTGCGGTGGCTCAGCCCGGCGATCCCGGCACGCCCCACGACACGGATCGCCGCGTCGATGATGCGCCCGCGCCGCTCGGGGTCGTACCTGCGGGTCATCAGTGCGCACCTCCGACATTGAGCAGGATCACGCCGGCGATCACGAGCAGCAGCCCGGCGATCTTGGCCAGGCCGGCCGACTCACCCATGAAGAGCATGCCGATGACGGCGATGGCCGCTGTGCCCGTGCCCGCCCAGATCGCGTAGGCGGTGCCCACGGAGAGCGTCTTGAGCGTCTGCGCGAGCAGGGTGAAGGCGATCAGATAACCGGCGACCGTGACCAGCGAGGGCCACAGGCGCGTAAAACCGTCGCTGTACTTCATGGCCGTGGTGCCGGCCACCTCCGCCGCGATCGCCCCGGCGAGCAGTCCATATCCCATGTGTACGAGGGTACACAACGTTGTGTACGACCGTACACAACCACCGGGAGCCAGGGACCCGTTACGGTGTCCGCGTCGGACACGACCAACCGACACGACCGACCGACACGACCGATCTACACGCCGGATACGCCGACACACGGGGGACGAAGCAAGTGGCACAGGACACGCCGCCAGGGGCATCACAACCGCCACACCCGCCACAGGGGCCACCGGCGTACGCGCCGGGGCCCTACGGACCACCACCACCGCCCGGCTGGGGCGGCCCGGGCTGGGGGCCGCCGCCTCCGAAGCCGGGCGTGATACCCCTGAGGCCGCTGAGTCTCGGCGAGATACTGGGCGCCACCTTCACCACCCTGGGCCGCTACTGGAAGCCGCTGCTCGGCGTGCTCCTGGCGGCGTACGGCCTGGCAGGCGCGGTGATCCTGGCGATGGCCGGCGTCGCGTACCTCGCCTTCCCCGAGTCGCGGGACTTCCCGGAGTCGGCAGTGGTCGCGCTCGTCGTCCTCGCGGTGCCGGCCGCGCTGGCCGTACTGGCGGCGACGGCGATGGTGCAGGCCGCGTGCCCGGTGATCGTGCAGCAGGCGGTGCTGGGACGCGCCACCACCTTCCGCGAGATCTGGTGGCGGGCCGCCACCCGGCTGCGCTCGGTGGCCGGGATCGTCGTCGTCGAAGGGCTGATCGCCCTGATCCCCACGGCCCTGTTCCTGCTGGGTTTCGTCGTTCTGCTGATGTCGCTCGTCGCGCCGGAGGACGGCCCGAACGTGGCGCTCTCACTGACCGTCAGCTTCGTCGGCACGCTGCTCTCCGTACCCCTGGGCATCTGGCTCTGGGTCCGCTTCAGCCTCGCCTCGGCCGCAGCGGTCATCGAGTTCCGCGCCCCCGTGGACGCCCTGCGCCGCTCCACCGAACTGGTCAGCGGCGCCTGGTGGCGGATCTGCGGCATCTCGGCTCTGGGGTTCCTGATCGCGGGGGCCGCCAGCACGATGATCGAACAGGCCGGATCCCTGCTGAGCCCGTTCGCCGGCATGTACGACGACTGGTCCTCGTCCGGAAGTGACGTCGGTGACGCACCGTCGGTCGTGCTGGGCGTGCTCGCCGTGGCGATAACCCTGATCGCACTGCTGGCGGCCCGCGCGATCGCGACCGTGGTGCCGGAGATCACGCTGAACCTGCTCTACGTGGACCAACGCCTCCGCAGGGAGAACCTGGGCCCGCTACTGGCGGAAGCGGCCGGAGCCGCACCGGCGGCCGGATAGGAGTGGGCGGCGGGCTGCGGCGTAAAGCACGATCGCGCCGCAAAGTGGCACTCTCCTGGAGGTACCGGTGTTCAAGAATGTGCGTACCGTGATGGTCTTCGCGAAGGACCCGGAGGCCTCGGCCGACTGGTGGTGCCGACTCCTCGGCACGCCAGTGAAAACGGAAGTCAGCGACACGGGTGCGGTGTACGCCTGGGGCGAGATCGGCGGCGTCGAGCTGGGTTTCCACCCGGCGGACGACGAGCGCAACCCCAGGGGCGGCAGCCCGGTCGTCTACTGGGAAGTGGACGACGTCGATCAGGCCCGTGACTGGCTGCTGGCCGCGGGGTGCGAGCACCACCGCGGCCCTCTCACCATCGAGCGCGGTCGGCGTATCGCCCAACTGCGCGACCCGTTCGGAACGATCGTCGGCATCGACGGACCGTGAGACCCGACGCCCCGCCTGAAACCGGCTGGGCCGTCAGGCCTTCGCGCTCAGCGGTCCAGTCCGTGCAGGCTCGGTCTCGACGACGAGCAGCACCACTTCACCATCGGCCGTAGCCGCAGGTGTTCCCCGCCCCAGCAGGAATAGATGATCTTGTACCTGACGACGTGTGGCGTTGCTTCCGCCCCGGCGGTCAAGTTGGCTCGGTGGACTCGGACTTCCAAGCGAAGGCGTCTGCGGTTCGAGCAGCCAGAGATCCGGTCCGCCAAGAGTCGGTGATGTCGGTCCACTCGTGGAGGTAGGCGCTCAGCGCGCCGTGCTCTGCTGACTGATCGTGGAAAAGAAGGAATCCATAGACCCTGCCGTCATCGGAAATAACTTGGCCGTCCTCGTGGTCCGGACCCCCCTGCAGGAGGTCGACAACGATCGTCCGATCCGGATCGAGCCCCTCGCTCCTCAGGAGCTCCCGTAACCGGATCCAGAGGTCGTAGGTACTGGTCCGCAGGAGGTCGGTGTACTGAACGACGATGCTTGACACCATGAACTCATGATCCGTCTGGCGAGCAGTGTGGGGAAGCAGCGGGCACCGTTCTACTACAAGTGCCGGCGACCGCGCCGTCGCTCGTCCTGGCGCGCTCCAACTCGCTTGCAGCATCATCCGCTTACGACGTCTCCGAACGTCATTCTGAAATGATCAGTAAGGCGGGCTGGCGGCATCTGCCTTTATTCATGCCACCGGGCACGTCCCGCGGCCTCGGAGAAGCCGCGGGACGTGCCCGGTGGATGACGAATATGGCTCAGACGTTGAAGCCGAGTGCGCGGAGCTGCTCGCGGCCGTCGTCCGTGATCTTGTCCGGGCCCCACGGCGGCATCCAGACCCAGTTGATCTTCAGCTCGTTGACGATGCCGTCCGTCGCCGCCTTCGCCTGGTCCTCGATCACGTCGGTCAGCGGACAGGCCGCCGACGTCAGCGTCATGTCGAGGGTGGCGATGTTGGAGTCGTCGATGTGGATGCCGTAGATCAGGCCCAGGTTGACGACGTCGATGCCCAACTCGGGGTCGACGACGTCGTACAGCGCCTCACGTACCTCGTCCTCCGAGGCCGGCTTCATGGTCAGGGTCTCGTTGTCACTCATGCGGTCTCCTTCTGCGCGGGGCCGTCCAGGGCCTGGGCCGTCGCGTCCTTCCAAGCCATCCAGCTCAGCAACGCGCACTTCACTCGGGCGGGGTATTTGGAGACGCCGGCGAACGCGACAGCGTCCTCCAGCACCTCCTCCATCGCGTCGTCGGGCTCGAGCTGGCCCTTGGACTGCATCAGCTCCAGGAACGTGCCCTGGATCTTCTGCGCCTCGGCCAGCTCCTTGCCGACCAGGAGATCGTTCAGCACGGACGCGCTGGCCTGGCTGATGGAGCAGCCCTGGCCCTCGTAGCTGACGTCCGCGATGCGCGATCCGTCGTACCGGACGCGCAGCGTGATCTCGTCACCGCAGGTCGGGTTCACGTGGTGCACCTCGGCGTCGCCGTCCCGCAGACCGCGCCCGTGGGGGTGCTTGTAGTGGTCCAGGATGACGTCCTGGTACATCGAATCCAGCTTCACGAGTCAGTCCCTTGTCCGACGAAGTTCATCATCCGAAGAAATTACGGACGTGCTCCAGCCCGTCGACCAAGGCGTCGACCTCGGCCATCGTGGAGTACAGATAGAACGACGCCCGTGTGGTCGCGGGAATTCCGTAGCGCAGGCAGACGGGCCTCGCGCAGTGGTGGCCGACCCTGACGGCGATGCCCTGCTCGTCGAGGACCTGGCCCACGTCGTGCGGGTGGATATCACCCAGTGTGAAGGAGATCGCCGCACCCCGCTCCTCGGCCGTGGTGGGGCCGATGATGCGCAGGTCAGGGACCTCAAGCAGCCGCTGCACCGCGTACGAGGTGATCGCGTGCTCATGCGCGGCGATCTTGTCCATACCGATCGCCGAGAGGTAGTCCACGGCTGCGCCGAGGCCCACCGCCTGCGCGATCGGCGGGGTGCCCGCCTCGAACTTGTGCGGCGCCGGGGCGTAGGTGGACGAGTGCATCGACACGGTCTCGATCATCTCGCCGCCGCCGAGGAACGGCGGCAGGTCCTCCAGCAGCTCCTGCCGGCCCCAGAGCACACCGATGCCGGTCGGACCGCACATCTTGTGGCCGGTGAAGGCCACGAAGTCCGCCTGGAGCGCCTGGACGTCTATCGGCATGTGCGGGGCCGCCTGCGAGGCGTCGATCAGCACCAGCGCGCCGACCTCCTGCGCGCGCCGGACGATCGCCTCGACGGGGTTGACCGTACCCAGGATGTTGGAGACGAGGACGAAGGAGACGATCTTCGTCTTCTCCGTGATGACCTCGTTGATGTCCGAGAGGTCCAGCCGGCCGTCGTCCGTGAGACCGAACCACTTCAGCTTCGCGCCCGTGCGCTGCGACAGGAGCTGCCACGGAACGATGTTGGAGTGGTGCTCCATCTCCGTGATGACGATCTCGGTCTCGTGGTCGACGCGGTACGGCTCGTCGGCCCAGCCGAGCATGTTCGCCACGAGGTTGAGCGACTCCGAGGCGTTCTTGGTGAAGACGACCTCGTCGCGGCTCGGTGCGTTGATGAAGGCCGCGACCTTGTCACGGGCGCCTTCGTACAGCGCCGTGGCCTCCTCGGCGAGCACATGCACACCACGGTGCACGTTGGCGTTGTGCTGCTCGTAGTAGTCGTTGAGCGCGTCGAGCACCTGGCGCGGTTTCTGCGAGGTCGCCGCGTTGTCCAGGTACACGATCTTCTTCCCGTCGTGGACCGTGCGGTCCAGGAGCGGGAAGTCCTTGCGGATCGCCTCGTCGAGTAGTTGATCGGGCGCTGTGAGGAGGCCCGGCAGCCGTGTCACGCGGTGACGCCACCCTTCGCATATGCCTCGTAGCCCTCGTTCTCCAGCTTGTCGGCCAGCTCCGCGCCGCCGGACTCGGCGATGCGGCCCTGTGCGAAGACGTGCACGAAGTCGGGCTTGATGTAGCGGAGAATCCGCGTGTAGTGCGTGATCAGCAGGGTGCCGACCTCGCCGCCCTCCCGGACGCGGTTGACGCCCTCGGAGACCACACGCAGCGCGTCGACGTCGAGGCCCGAGTCGGTCTCGTCGAGGACCGCGATCCGCGGCTTGAGCAGTTCGAGCTGGAGGATCTCGTGGCGCTTCTTCTCGCCGCCGGAGAATCCCTCGTTCAGGTTGCGTTCGGCGAACGCGGGGTCCATCTGGAGGCGCGCCATGGTCTCCCTGACCTCCTTCACCCACGTACGGAGCTTGGGGGCCTCGCCGCGGATCGCCGTCGCCGACGTACGCAGGAAGTTGGAGACGGAGACGCCGGGGACCTCGACGGGGTACTGCATCGCGAGGAAGAGACCGGCGCGGGCGCGCTCGTCGACGGTCATCGCGAGGACGTCCTCGCCGTCCAGGGTCACGGTGCCACCGGTGACGGTGTACTTCGGGTGGCCCGCGAGGGAGTACGCGAGGGTCGACTTGCCGGAGCCGTTGGGGCCCATGATGGCGTGCGTCTCGCCCTGCTTGACGGTCAGGTCGACGCCCTTGAGGATCTCGCGGGCGCCGTTCTCGGCCTCGACGGTGACGTGCAGGTCGTTGATTTCAAGCGTTGCCATGGGGACTCAAGACTCCTGGGTGACGGAGACGAGCACATCGTCCCCTTGGATCTGTACGGGGTATACGGGGACGGGGCGCGTCGCGGGGAGGCCGGACGGCTTTCCGGTACGGAGGTCGAAGGTGGAGCCGTGCAGCCAGCACTCGATGCGGCAGTCCTCCACCTCGCCCTCGGCGAGCGAGACGTTCGCGTGCGAGCAGATGTCGTTGATGGCGAACACCTCGCCCGCTGTGCGGACCACGGAGACCGGCGTGCCGTCGAGTTCCACCCTTTTAGGGGTGTCCTCCTCCAGCTCGCTGAATCCACAGACTCGGACGAAGGCCATCAGACAGTGGCCTCCAGCTCCGTCTCGATCTTGCCGAGCAGGCGTTCCTCGACGTCCGGCAGACCGATCTGCTGGATCAGCTCCGCGAAGAATCCGCGGACCACGAGACGGCGGGCCTCGGTCTCCGGAATGCCGCGCGCCATCAGGTAGAAGAGCTGCTCGTCGTCGAACCGGCCGGTGGCCGAGGCGTGACCGGCACCGGCGATCTCGCCGGTCTCGATCTCCAGGTTCGGTACGGAGTCGACCCGCGCGCCGTCCGTGAGGACGAGGTTGCGGTTCATCTCGTACGTGTCGGTGCCCTCGGCGGACGCCCGGATGAGCACGTCGCCGATCCACACGGCGTGCGCGTCCTGGCCCTGGAGCGCGCCCTTGTAGACGGCGTTGGACTTGCAGTTCGGGGCGTTGTGGTCGACGAAGAGCCGGTGCTCCTGGTGCTGGCCGCTCTCGGTGAAGTACAGGCCGAACAGCTCGGCCTCGCCACCGGGGCCCGCGTACTCCACGCGGGGGTGCAGCCGTACGACGTCGCCGCCGAAGGTGACCACGATCGACTTGAACGAGGCGTCCCTGCCGATCAGCGCGTTGTGCTGGGCGACGTGGACGGCGGTGTCGTCCCAGTCCTGGACGGAGACGACGGTCAGCTTGGCGCCGTCCCCGATCAGGTAGTCCACATTGGAGCCGAGGACCGCGTCGCCGGTGTGGTCGATGACGACGACCGCCTCGGCGAAGGCCCCCAGCTCGATGACCAGGTGGCTGTACGAGACGCCGCCCTCGCCGTGCACGGCGATCCGTACCGGCTCGCTCAGCACGCTCTCCTTGGGGACCGAGACGACCGAGGCCTTCTCGAACGAGGAGAACGCCTGGGCCGCGACCCGGTCGGCCGGGACACCGGCCTTCCCGACCCGCTCGTCGTCACGGCCCACGGTCTCGACGAGTACGCCGTCGGGCGCGCTCACCGAGAACGTGACGCTCCCGTCCGTCGCCGCCGCGGTGCCGTCGTGCAGGCCTCGCAGCCGCTCCAGCGGCGTGAACCGCCACTCCTCCTCGCGGCCGTGCGGAACGGAGAAGTCCGCGACGTCGAAGGAGGGGGGCGCGCTCATGCGCGTGGCGACGGTCGACTCGGCGGCCACCGCGATCGAACCGGCGGTGGTGGAACCCACCGGAATGTTCTGAGCCTCAGCCATGGCTGTCGTCGTGCTCTCTCTCTGCCTCTGCGTAGGTGATCGGTCGGTGCTGCGGGGACGCAGCGGGAGGGGCGGGCCGTGCGGCGGCCCGCCCACCGGACTAACCCACCGAGCCTTCCATCTGGAGCTCGATCAGCCGGTTCAGCTCGAGCGCGTACTCCATGGGCAGTTCCTTGGCGATCGGCTCCACGAAGCCGCGCACGATCATCGCCATCGCCTCGAACTCGGAGAGACCACGGCTCATCAGGTAGAAGAGCTGGTCCTCGGAGACCTTGGAGACGGTCGCCTCGTGCCCCATGGACACGTCGTCCTCGCGGACGTCCACGTACGGGTAGGTGTCGGAGCGCGAGATGGTGTCCACCAGCAGCGCGTCACAGAGCACGTTCGACTTGGAGCCCGCCGCGCCCTCACCGATCTCGATCAGACCGCGGTACGAGGTACGGCCGCCACCGCGCGCCACCGACTTGGAGACGATGTTCGACGAGGTGTTCGGAGCCATGTGGACCATCTTGGCGCCGGCGTCCTGGTGCTGGCCCTCGCCCGCGAAGGCGATGGACAGGGTCTCGCCCTTGGCGTGCTCGCCCATCAGGTAGACGGCCGGGTACTTCATGGTGACCTTGGAGCCGATGTTGCCGTCGACCCACTCCATGGTCGCGCCCTCGTACGCCACGGCGCGCTTGGTGACGAGGTTGTAGACGTTGTTCGACCAGTTCTGGATGGTCGTGTAGCGGCAGCGGCCGCCCTTCTTGACGATGATCTCGACCACGGCGCTGTGCAGCGAGTCCGAGGAGTAGATCGGGGCGGTGCAGCCCTCGACGTAGTGGACGTAGGCGTCCTCGTCGACGATGATCAGCGTCCGCTCGAACTGGCCCATGTTCTCCGTGTTGATACGGAAGTAGGCCTGGAGCGGGATGTCGACGTGCACGCCCTTCGGCACGTAGATGAACGATCCGCCGGACCACACGGCCGAGTTCAGCGAGGCGAACTTGTTGTCGCCGACCGGGATGACCGTGCCGAAGTACTCCTCGAACAGCTCCGGGTTCTCCCTGAGGGCGGTGTCGGTGTCCTTGAAGATGACACCCTGCTCCTCCAGGTCCTCACGGATCTGGTGGTAGACGACCTCGGACTCGTACTGCGCGGCGACACCGGCGACAAGGCGCTGCTTCTCAGCCTCGGGGATGCCGAGCTTGTCGTAGGTGTTCTTGATGTCCTCCGGCAGGTCCTCCCAGGACTCGGCCTGCTTCTCGGTGGACCGCACGAAGTACTTGATGTTGTCGAAGTGGATGCCCGACAGGTCGGAGCCCCAGTTCGGCATGGGCTTCTTGCCGAACAGCTTCAGGCCCTTGAGCCGCAGCTTCAGCATCCACTCGGGCTCGTTCTTCTTCTGCGAGATGTCGCGGACGACAGCTTCGGAGAGACCGCGCTTGGCAGCGGCGCCGGCAGCGTCGGAGTCGGCCCAGCCGAATTCGTACGTGCCCAGGCCCTCGAGTTCGGGGTGGGCAGTCTCCGTGGGGAGCGTCATGCGGGGTTCCTCCCGGCGTTGCTTTCAGATGACTGATCAGTGGCTTGTGTGAGTTGCGCTGTGGTGTCGCCCTGGTGCGTCGCACGCGGGATGAAGGTCGTGCAGACCCCGTCACCGTGGGCGATGGTGGCGAGCCGCTGCACATGCGTGCCGAGCAGATCGGAGAAGAACTCCGTCTCGGCCTCGCAGAGCTGCGGAAACTTCTCGGCGACGTGCGCGACCGGGCAGTGGTGCTGGCAGAGCTGCTCGCCCTGCTGGTTCGGGGCACCGCGTGCCGCCGCGGCGTAACCGTCGGCGCTCAGCGCCTTGGCGAGCGCCTCGGTGCGCTTTCCCGGCTCGGCGCCGTCGACAGCGGCGCGGTAGGCCTCGCCCTGTCCGGCGACCCGGGCCCTGGCGAAGGCGGCGACGGCCGCTTCGCCCTGCTCGCCGCCCCCCGCCGCACGGGCGATCCAGTGCAGCGCCTCGGCGGCGAGCTTGTCGTAACTCTGGTCGAAGGCGTCCCTGCCGCAGTCGGTGAGCGCGAACACCTTGGCGGGCCTGCCGCGTCCGCGTGAGCCGTAGACCCGCTGGTCGCGGGGCTCGACGACGGTATCGGCGACAAGGGCGTCGAGGTGGCGGCGGACCGCGGCCTGGGTGAGGCGCAGGCGTCCCGCCAGATCGGAGACGGTGGAAGGGCCGTGGTCCAGGATGGAGCGCGCGACCCTGTTGCGAGTGGAGTCCTCGCCGGTCGCGAGTTCCTCCTGCGGAGCCTCGCCAACGTATTTCACAACGCCATTGTTGCGTAATTCACTCGGCCATGACAACAGCGGCACGGATCGCCTGCCGGTGGGTTTCATCACTAAGGGTTACCTAACCAGCCGAGGGGGCGACCTGAGGGGCATCAGGCGACGTCAGGGGCTTCCGCCCCCGCGACCGGGGCCGCCGGGCGCCCTGCCTAGACTTCCCGCCATGTACAGCGTCTCTTCCGGTGACTCCCTGCCCGACGGCGGTTCCGCTCCCGGCCTGACCGGCGGGGAGCCCGTCGTCGAGGTCCGCGGGCTGGTCAAACGGTACGGCGCGAAGACGGCGGTGGACGGCCTCGACCTGGTGGTACGGGCCGGCACGGTGACCGCCGTACTCGGGCCCAACGGAGCCGGCAAGACCACCACCGTCGAGACCTGCGAGGGCTACCGCCGCCCCGACGCCGGCACCGTACGCGTCCTCGGGCTGGACCCCGTCGCCGACGCGGCCAGGCTGCGCCCGCGCATCGGGGTGATGCTCCAGTCCGGCGGCGTGTACTCCGGCGCACGCGCCGAGGAGATGCTCCGCCACATGGCGCGGCTGCACGCGCGCCCCCTCGACGTGGACGCCCTGATCGAACGGCTCGGCCTCGGCTCCTGCGGCCGTACGGCCTACCGGCGGCTCTCCGGCGGCCAGCAGCAGCGGCTCGCACTGGCCCTGGCCGTCGTCGGCCGTCCCGAGCTGCTCTTCCTCGACGAGCCGACCGCCGGGCTCGACCCGCAGGCGCGCCGCTCCACCTGGGACCTGGTGCGCGAGCTGCGGGCCGACGGCGTCGGCGTCGTGCTGACCACGCACTTCATGGACGAGGCCGAGGAGCTCGCCGACGATGTCGTGATCATCGACGCGGGCCGGGTCATCGCCCAGGGCAGCCCCGAGGCACTCTGCCGGGGCGGCGCCGAGAACACCCTGCGCTTCACCGGACGCCCCGGCCTCGATCTCGGCTCGCTGCTCAAGGCGCTCCCCGACGGCACCGAGGCCGTCGAGCTGACCCACGGCATGTACCGGATCGCCGGCACGGTCGATCCGCAGCTCCTGGCGACGGTCGCCTCCTGGTGCGCCCAGCACGGCGTGATGGCGGACGGGATCGCGGTCGAACGGCACACCCTGGAGGACGTCTTCCTCGAACTGACCGGCAAGGAGCTGCGCGCATGAGTACCGGTACGAGCACAGGTACGGGTACGGGCGCGGGCACCGGCGCCGGTACGTACACCCCCGCGCCCGGCGCCGCCCCCCTGGCGCGCATGATCGCGGCGCAGACCGGCTTCGAGACGAAGCTGCTGCTGCGCAACGGCGAGCAGCTCCTGCTGACCGTGATCATCCCCTCCCTGCTGCTGGTGCTGTTCTCGACGGTCGACGTCGTGGACACCGGCACCGGCTCCTCGGTGGACTTCCTGGCGCCCGGGATCCTGGCGCTGGCCGTGATGTCGACGGCGTTCACCGGACAGGCCATCGCGACGGGCTTCGAGCGGCGGTACGGGGTGCTCAAGCGCCTCGCAGTCTCACCGCTGCCCCGCTGGGCCCTGATGACGTCCAAGACGCTCTCCGTCCTGGTCACCGAGGTGCTCCAGGTCGTTCTGCTGACGGTCATCGCCCTCGCGCTCGGCTGGTCGCCGCACGGCAACCCGCTCGCCGTACTGCTCCTCCTGGTCCTCGGCACCGCCGCCTTCTCCGGGCTCGGCCTGCTGATGGCGGGCACGCTCAGGGCCGAGGCGACCCTCGCAGCAGCCAACCTGGTCTTCCTGCTGCTCCTGGTGGGCGGCGGGGTGATCGTGCCGCTGACGAAGTTCCCCGGAGCGGCCCGGTCGGTGCTCGACCTGCTGCCGATCTCGGCACTCTCCGACGGGCTGCGGGACGTCCTCCAGCACGGCGCGGCCATGCCCTGGGGTGATGTCGGCATCCTCGCCGTGTGGGCCGTGGTCGGTCTCGGCGCCGCCGGCGCGTTCTTCCGCTGGGAGTGAGCGGGCAGACCGGGGCCCGGGCCCCTCGCGGACCCCTCGTGAAAACCTGCACAAGCGCGCGCCTACGATAGTGGCCGTGTTGACCCCCCTCGCCTATATCGCCCGGCGCTGGACGCCTTCGCCCCGTACGCTCCAACTCGCCGCACTTATCGCGGTGCTGGCGAGCGTGCTCATCGTCGTGACGGGCGGCGCAGTCCGGCTCACCGGCTCCGGCCTCGGCTGCGACACCTGGCCCAAGTGCACGGACAACAGCCTGATCGCCACGCCCGCGCAGGGCATCCACGGCGCGATCGAGTTCAGCAACCGGATGCTGACGTATGTGATCTGCGCCGCTGTCGGCTGGGCCATCATCGCCGCGCGCTGCGCGAAGCCGCGCCGCACCGGCCTGACCCGGCTCGCCTGGTCCCAGTTCTGGCTGGTGATGGGCAACGCCGTACTCGGCGGCATCACGGTCAAGGCCGGCCTCAACCCCTGGACGGTGGCGGGGCATCTGCTGCTCGCCGTCGGCCTGCTCACCGTCACCACCCTCACCTGGCTGCGCACCCGCGAGGGCGACGGCCCCCCGCGGCCGCGCGTGCCGCGCCCCGTACACAAGCTGGCCTGGGCCATCGTCCTGACGACCGGGGTGCTGATGGTCGCCGGCACGGTCGTCACCGGCACGGGACCGCACGCGGGCGACAGCAGCGATGTGCCCCGGATGCCGTTCAAGTGGGCCGACACGGTGCTGGTGCACGAGGTGTTCGCCTGGATCGTGTGCGCGCTGGCCGTGGCGATGTGGCTGGTGCTGCGGGCCGTCGACGCGCCGCGCGACACACGCGTGATCTCCCGCAATCTGCTGCTGATCCTGCTCGCGCAGGGCGCCGTGGGGTACGCGCAGTACCTCACCGACCTCCCCGAGGTCGTCGTCGGCATCCACATGCTCGGGCTGACCCTGGTCTGGATCGGGGTGCTGCGGATGTTCGTCTGCCTGCGCGAGCGCCCGGAGATCACACCGGACATCCCCGCGCAGGCGAATCAGCAGGGACAGTCGGGCCAGTCGGATCAGCCGGTCTCAGCAGCCGTCTGACAGCCCGTAGACGCGGCGGGCGTTGCCCGCCGCGATCATCCCGGCGACCCGCTGCGCGTCCCCGAGCGACCAGGCGCCGTCGGCGACCCAGCCGCCGAGTACCCGCGCCAGCGCCTCCCTGAACACCCGGGCGGCGACCACATGCAGCTCGGGCAGGGCGCCGGCGCCGCTGGAGAACAACAGCTTCCCGAACGGCGCGATTTCGAGGATCTCCGCGAGCACGGCCGCCGCCCGCGCGCCGGTGTGCGCGAGCGTCGAGCCGAGGTCCGCGTACACATGCGGGAAGACGCCGGCGAGATGGGCGGCCTGCCGGTGGTACGGATAGGTGCCGAGCAGCACCAGGTCGGTGCCGAACCCCTCGGTGGCCGAGGCGAAGTCGGTCAGCGGCGTCGGGTCGGGGCGGTCGAACGGCGCGCCAGGGACGCCCGGCACGACCGGGACCGCCGGAGCGACCCCCGAGAACCCGCCGCCCCTCCCCACGTGCAGTTGCAGCGGCAGCCCGGTGGCGACCGCGCTCCACAGCAGGTGCCGCAGCAGTACGGGATCGGTGAGCGCGTCACCCGCCCGCCGCGCCGCGAGCCAGCGCCCGGCCGCGCCCCGTACCTCGCCCGGTCCCGGCGGCTCCGGCGACTGCGCGAGCGCGCGTACGGGGCCCCCGACGGAGGCGAAGGCGACCGCCGTGGACGCGGCGGTGTGCAGCGATCCCGCGAGGTTGGCGAGGAACGCCTCGGCCGATCCGGAGGTGTCGGCGACCTGCCGTGCGAGCAGTTCGAGCCGGACGATCTCATGGGCGTCCGCCGCCCCGGCCGAGGCGATCTCGCCGGGCCCCGTGAGGTCGCCGGGCGGGCCGGTGTCGACCAGATAGGTGGAGATCCCCGTACCGCGCAGCAGCCGTCTGCCGGCCTCAGCCACACCCAGCTCCCTGCGGCGGGCGAGGTAGCGGGCGGGCGCGCAGTGCGCTTCGAGCCCGAGCAGCGGCGGGCACCAGCGGCGTACGGCGAATCCGGTCTGGGTGTCGAAGAAGGTGGTGCCGGAGGCCGCCGGGCCCGCCACCCTGCCGAGGCGGGCCTCGAACGTGCCGAGGCCCAGCTCCGTACGGAGCACGCCGTGGCAGTACTGGTCGACCAGGGACGCTGTTTCGATCATCGGGTTTCCCGTCGTGGACCGTGCTCCTACAGTCCTAACGGGTGAGCGCCGATCCGGTGGCGCCCACGGGCGGTCCCAGTGCCCGGTCAGCGCCCGGTCGAGCCGCCGACCTGGATACCTGCCATCCGGGACCACTCGTACGGGCCGGTCCGCACCTTCGCGGCGAACTCCCCGTCGAAGGTGTCGTGGAGGGTGAGTCCCGCCTTCTCGGCGGCGCTCAGTGCCAGGGCGTGCGAGGGGGCGACGAGATCTCCCCAGCCGCCGTCCTCACCCACGAGCACGATCCGGGTCCCGGCCTGTCCGAGGTGGGCGAGCTGCCCCTCGGCGCCGCCGTGCCGCTTCGAGAACGCGGCGATGTGCTTGGCGAGCCTGGCGGCCCGGCGCTCGGCGCGTGCCGCCTGCCTGGCCGCCGCCCTGGCCTCCGACGGGTCCGGAGCCGGGGCACTCTCGTCAACCTGCTGAGTCTCTGCCATGCATACGATGCTACCGGCGAGTAGTCGTTCAGCGGAGGAAGGGGTCCACCGCGACGGCGATGAAGAGCAGCGACACATAGGTGATGGACCAGTGGAACAGCCGCATCTCCTTGAGCTTGGGCCCCGCGGCACCGGCCTTGGCGCGCGAGTACAGCCCGTGCGCCTCCCAGAGCCAGAAGCCGCCGGACAGCAGCGCGACCGTCGTGTAGAACCAGCCGGTGTAGCCCATCGGGGTCAGCAGCAGCGAGACCGCGACCATCACCCAGCTATAGATGACGACCTGCTTGGCCACCACCTGGTTGGAGGCGACGACCGGGAGCATCGGCACGCCGACCCGCGCGTAGTCGTCCTTCACCTTCATCGACAGCGGCCAGTAGTGCGGCGGCGTCCAGAAGAACATCACCAGGAAGAGGACGACCGGGGCCCAGGACATCGAGTTCGTGACCGAGGACCAGCCGATCAGCACCGGCATACAGCCGGCGATGCCGCCCCAGACGATGTTCTGCGAGGTGCGGCGCTTGAGAATCATCGTGTAGACGACGACGTAGAAGAGGAGCGCGCCGAGCGACAGGGCGGCCGACAGCCAGTTGACGAGCAGTCCGAACCAGAGCGTCGAGACCACGCCGAGCGTGAGGCCGAAGACCAGGCCCTCGCGCGGCGACACCATGCCGGTCACCAGCGGGCGCTGTGACGTACGGTCCATCAGCGCGTCGATGTCACGGTCGATGTACATGTTCAGCGCGTTGGCGCCGCCCGCGGAGAGATAACCGCCGACGCAGGTGACGAGCACCAGCCAGAGATCGGGAACACCCTGCGAGGCGAGGAACATCACCGGAACAGTGGTGATGAGCAACAGCTCGATGATCCGTGGCTTCGTCAGCATCACGAATGCCTTGACACGAGCCCCGAACGGCCGATGGCCCCTCGGGCCCGTAGTCGTAACGACCCCTGCGGGTCGGGACTCGACGGCTGTCACGCACACCCCTGACAGAGAATTCCCAGCAAGATACGGGCGATTGATCCCGGTTGAGACTTGCTCTTACCAGGTCACTCTAGACGTTGCCCGGACACCGATCTTCGCGGGGGTGGGGTCATACGGGCGGCCCCGCGCACGCACTCGGGCCGCATTCCATCCGTACTCGAACACCGCATGAAGACCGCCCGGACGGCGGCCGGGACAGCACTCAGGAGGCGGACCGGCGATCCTCGTCGCACCCTGGCGGTAACACGACTTTTTCACCGGCGGACCATCGCCGGCCACGTCGCGGACGAGTCGGCGGGCAATCGAAAAGGCGGGCGTTGCCGCGAGGGTAGGCTCGACAGCGAACCGGTGCGCTCTCGGACACCGGGATTCGACATGTGGGAAGGAGCCCTGACTCAGGGTGAGCACCAAGCCGACCACCACTGACCTCGAGTGGACCGAATTGGACCGGCGGGCAGTCGATACCGTCCGCGTCCTGGCCATGGATTCCGTACAGAAGGTCGGCAACGGCCATCCCGGTACGGCCATGAGCCTGGCGCCCGCCGCGTACGTGCTGTTCCAGAAGCTCCTGCGGCACGACCCCGCCGACGCGCAGTGGACCGGCCGCGACCGGTTCATCCTCTCGGCGGGCCACTCCTCCCTCACTCTCTACATCCAGCTCTACCTGGCCGGTTACGGCCTGGAGCTGAACGACCTGGAGAGCTTCCGCACCTGGGGTTCGAAGACCCCGGGCCACCCGGAGTACGGGCACACCGTCGGCGTCGAGACCACCACGGGCCCGCTGGGCCAGGGTGTGGCGAACGCCGTGGGCATGGCGATGGCCTCGCGGTACGAGCGCGGTATGTACGACCCGGACGCCGCGCCCGGCACGTCCCCCTTCGACCACACCATCTGGTCGATCGCCGGCGACGGCTGCCTCCAGGAGGGTGTCTCGGCCGAGGCGTCCTCGCTGGCCGGCCACCAGAAGCTGGGCAATCTCGTCCTGCTGTGGGACGACAACCACATCTCGATCGAGGGCGACACGGAGACGGCCGTCTCCGAGGACACCGTGAAGCGGTACGAGGCGTACGGCTGGCACGTCCAGCGCGTCGACCCCCTGCCGAGCGGCGACCTCGACCCGGCCGGTCTGTACGAGGCGCTCAAGGCCGCGAAGGCCGAGACCGAGCGCCCGTCCTTCATCGCGGCGCGCTCGATCATCGCGTGGCCGGCCCCGCACGCGCAGAACACCGGCGCGGCGCACGGCTCGGCGCTCGGCGCCGACGAGGTCGCCGCGACCAAGAAGGTCCTGGGCTTCGACCCGGACAAGTCCTTCGACGTCGCCGACGAGGTGCTCGCGCACACGCGTGAGGCGCTCGACCGCGGCCGTGAGGTGCGCGCCGACTGGGAGAAGACCTTCGCCGCGTGGCGTACGGCCAACCCGGAGCGCGCCGCGACCTTCGACCGGGTCCGCGCCGGCGAGCTGCCCGAGGGCTGGGAGGACAAGGTCCCCGCGTTCGAGACGGGCAAGTCCCTCGCGACGCGCGCGGCCTCCGGCAAGGTGCTCGAAGCACTCGGCCCGGTCATCCCCGAGCTGTGGGGCGGCTCCGCCGACCTCGCGGGATCGAACAACACCACGATCGACAAGACGTCGTCGTTCCTCCCGGCGGGCAACCCCCTCCCGGGCGCCGACCCCTACGGCCGCACGGTGCACTACGGCATCCGTGAGCACGCCATGGGCTCGACGATGAACGGCATCTCGCTGCACGGCAACACCCGTATCTACGGCGGCACCTTCCTGGTGTTCTCCGACTACATGCGCGCGTCCGTACGGCTCGCGGCGCTGATGCAGGTGCCCGTGACGTACGTCTGGACGCACGACTCGATCGGCCTCGGCGAGGACGGCCCGACGCACCAGCCGGTCGAGCACCTCTCCGTGCTGCGCGCGATCCCCGGACTGAACATCGTCCGCCCCGCCGACGCCAACGAGACGGCGATCGCCTGGCGCGAGATCCTCAAGCGGCACCCCAAGCGCTCGCCGCACGGTATGGCGCTGACGCGCCAGGGTGTGCCGACGTACGAGGCCAACGAGGACGCCGCGCGCGGTGGTTACGTGCTGTTCGAGGCCGAGGGCGGCGCCCCGCAGGTCGTACTGATCGGTACGGGCTCCGAGGTGCAGCTCGCCGTCGAGGCGCGCGAGCAGCTCCAGGCCGAGGGCATCGCGACCCGTGTCGTGTCGATGCCGTCCGTGGAGTGGTTCGAGGAGCAGGACCAGGAGTACCGGGATTCCGTGCTGCCGCCGTCCGTGAAGGCGCGCGTGGCGGTCGAGGCCGGGATCGCGCTCACCTGGTACCGCTTCGTGGGTGAGGCGGGACGCATCGTCTCGCTGGAGCACTTCGGCGCCTCCGCCGATGCCAAGATCCTGTTCCGCGAGTTCGGCTTCACCGCCGAAGCGGTGGCCTCCGCCGCCCGGGAATCTCTCGAAGCCGCAGCGCGCTGACGTCTTTATACGAACTGTAGGAGATGCAAACCTCATGACAGACGCACTCAAGCGCCTCTCCGACGAAGGCGTCGCGATCTGGCTCGACGACCTGTCACGCAAGCGGATCACGTCCGGCAACCTCGCCGAACTGATCGACCAGCAGCACGTGGTGGGTGTCACCACCAACCCGTCGATCTTCCAGAAGGCGATCTCGGCGGGCGACGGCTACGAGACACAGCTCACCGAGCTGGCGGCCCGCAGGGTCACCGTCGAAGAAGCCGTCCGCATGATCACGACGTCCGACGTGCGTGACGCGGCGGACATCCTGCGCCCCGTCTTCGACGCGACCGACGGCCAGGACGGCCGGGTCTCGATCGAGGTCGACCCGCGACTGGCGCACAACACCCTGGCGACCACCGCCGAGGCCAAGCAGCTCGCCTGGCTGGTGGACCGCCCGAACACGCTCATCAAGATCCCGGCGACCGAGGCGGGGCTGCCCGCGATCACCGAGACCATCGGCCGGGGCATCAGCGTCAACGTCACGCTGATCTTCTCGCTGGAGCGCTACCGCAAGGTCATGGACGCCTACCTGGCGGGTCTGGAGAAGGCGAAGGCCGCCGGCCTGGACCTCTCGAAGATCCACTCGGTGGCGTCCTTCTTCGTGTCCCGGGTGGACACCGAGATCGACAAGCGGCTCGACGCGCTGGGCACCGAAGCGGCGAAGGCCGCGCGCGGCAAGGCCGCCGTGGCGAACGCCCGGCTCGCCTACGAGGCGTACGAGGAGGTCTTCTCGTCCGACCGCTGGGCCCCGCTGGACCGTGCGCAGGCCAACAAGCAGCGTCCGCTGTGGGCCTCGACCGGCGTGAAGGACCCGGCGTACAAGGACACGATGTACGTGACCGACCTGGTGGCGCCGAACACGGTGAACACCATGCCGGAGGCCACGCTGGACGCGACCGCCGACCACGGTGAGATCACCGGCGACGCGGTGCGCGGTACGTACGACCAGGCGCGCGCCGACATCGAGGCCGTCGAGAAGCTGGGGATCTCCTACGACGAGGTCGTCCAGCTCCTCGAGGACGAGGGTGTCGAGAAGTTCGCCGCCTCCTGGACCGATCTGCTCAAGTCGACCGAGGCGGAGCTCAAGCGCCTCGCCCCTTCGGAGGGCTGAAACCTTGACCGCAACCCACGGAGCGAATCCGCTCCGTGACGCCGCGGACCGACGGCTCCCGCGTATCGCGGGACCGTCGGGTCTCGTGATCTTCGGCGTTACGGGCGATTTGTCCCGCAAAAAGCTGATGCCTGCGATCTATGACCTGGCCAACCGTGGTCTGCTGCCGCCGGGCTTCTCGCTCATCGGTTTCGCGCGCCGCGAGTGGCAGGACGAGGACTTCGCGCAGGAGGTGCACGACGCCGTCAAGGAGCACGCGCGTACACCGTTCCGCGAGGAGGTGTGGCAGCAGCTCATCCAGGGGATGCGCTTCGTCCAGGGCACCTTCGACGACGACCAGGCGTTCGAGAACCTCAAGGCCACGATCGAGGACCTCGACAAGAAGCAGGGGACGGGCGGCAACTTCGCCTTCTACCTCTCCGTACCGCCGAAGTTCTTCCCCAAGGTCGTCCAGCAGCTCAAGAAGCACGGGCTCGCC
This sequence comes from Streptomyces sp. 150FB, assembly GCF_000818195.1. Classification (GTDB taxonomy): domain Bacteria; phylum Actinomycetota; class Actinomycetes; order Streptomycetales; family Streptomycetaceae; genus Streptomyces. Next base: position 1,923,243 of record NZ_JTHL01000001.1, read on the forward strand.
GACCAGAAGGAAGGCTCCTGGCGCCGCGCGGTCATCGAGAAGCCCTTCGGCCACGACCTGGTCTCCGCGAAGGAGCTCAACAAGGTCGTCCACGAGGTCTTCCCGTCGCACGAGGTCTTCAGGATCGACCACTACCTGGGCAAGGAGACCGTCCAGAACATCCTGGCGCTCCGGTTCGCCAACACCCTCTTCGAGCCGATCTGGAACAGGTCGTACGTCGACCACATCCAGATCACCATGGCCGAGGACATCGGCATCGGCGGCCGGGCCGGGTACTACGACGGCATCGGCGCAGCCCGTGACGTCATCCAGAACCACCTGCTCCAGTTGATGGCGCTGACCGCGATGGAGGAGCCCGCCTCCTTCGACGCGGACGCGCTGGCCGCCGAGAAGACCAAGGTGCTGGGCGCCGTACGGCTGCCGAAGGACCTCGGCGCCGACACGGTGCGCGGGCAGTACGCGGATGGCTGGCAGGGCGGCGAGAAGGCCGTCGGCTACCTCCACGAGGACGGCATCGACCCCAAGTCGAAGACGGACACGTACGCCGCGGTGAAGCTGGAGATCGACAACCGCCGCTGGGCGGGCGTGCCGTTCTACCTCCGTACCGGCAAGCGCCTCGGCCGCCGGGTCACCGAGATCGCGGTCGTCTTCCAGCGCGCGCCGCACTCCCCCTTCGACCACACGGCCACGGAGGAGCTGGGGCAGAACGCCCTGGTCATCCGCGTCCAGCCGGACGAGGGCGTGACCATGCGCTTCGGCTCGAAGGTGCCGGGCACCTCGATGGAGGTGCGGGACGTCTCGATGGACTTCGCCTACGGCGAGTCCTTCACCGAGTCCAGCCCCGAGGCGTACGAGCGGCTCATTCTCGATGTGCTGCTCGGCGACTCGAACCTCTTCCCCCGTACCGAGGAGGTCGAGCGCTCCTGGAGCATCCTCGACCCGATCGAGCAGTACTGGGACAAGCACGGCAAGCCCGCGCAGTACGAGTCCGGGACCTGGGGTCCTGCCGAGGCGGACGAAATGCTCGCACGAGACGGACGGAGCTGGCGTCGGCCATGAAGATCGACCTAACGGACACCACGTCCAGCAAGATCAACAAGGCGCTGGTGCAGGGGCGCAGGGCGATCGGCACTCCCGCCGTCGGCATGGTCCTCACGCTGGTCATCGTCACCGACGAGGAGAACGCGTACGACGCGCTCAAGGCCGCCAACGACGCGTCCCGTGAGCACCCGTCGCGCAAGCTGGTCGTCGTCAAGCGGGTCTCCCGCTCGGCGCGCGACCGCGCGAAGGCGCGCCTCGACGCCGAGGTCCGCCTCGGCGTCGAGGCCGGCACCGGCGAGACGGTCGTCCTGCGGCTGTACGGCGAGGTCATCGACCACGCCCAGTCGGTCGTACTGCCGCTGCTGCTGCCCGACGCGCCCGTCGTCGTGTGGTGGGCGGTCAACGCGCCGGTCAACCCGGCGAAGGACCCGCTCGGCACGCTCGCGCAGCGGCGCGTGACGGACACGTACGCCGCTGAGCACCCCATCGAGGAGCTCAAGGCGCGCGCCTCCGTCTACACACCGGGCGACACGGATCTGGCGTGGAGCCGGATCACCCCATGGCGCTCGATGCTGGCGGCGGCGCTGGACCAGGTCGACTGCGACGTCACCTCGGTGGAGGTGGCGGGCGAGGAGCACAACGCGAGCGTCGAGCTGCTCGCCATGTGGCTCGCGAACCGGCTGAAGGTACCGGTCAAGCGCGCCGTCTCCTCCGGCCCCGGCCTCACGGCCGTACGGATGGAGTCCACGTGCGGTCCGATCGTCCTGGACCGCGCCGACGGCACGCTGGCGACGCTCTGCATCGAGGGCCAGCCGGACCGGGCGGTGGCGCTCAAGCGGCGCGAGACCTCCGAGCTGATCGCGGAGGAGCTGCGCAGGCTGGACCCGGACGAGACGTACGCCGCGGCGCTGAAGTTCGGCATGGAGCGGCTCGAGGACGGGTCGGGCAAGGCCGCGTCAGGCGGCTCCGACAAGGCGACCGGCGAGGCGGCGAAGAAGGCCGCGGCTCCGGCCAAGAAGGCGGCGGCGAAGTGAGTGTCCCTCAGCTCGTCGTCCACCGGGACAAGGAGCTGATGGCACAGGCCACGGCGGCCAGGCTGATCACGAGGATCGTGGACGCCCAGGCCTCCCGTGGCTCCGCCTCCGTCGTCCTCACGGGCGGGCGCAACGGCAACGGCCTGCTGGCCGCGCTGTCGTCGGCGCCCGCGCGGGACGCGATCGACTGGTCGCGGCTCGACCTGTGGTGGGGTGACGAGCGCTTCCTGCCCGAGGGTGACCCGGAGCGCAATGTCACCCAGGCGCGTGAGGCGCTGCTCGACTCGGTGCCGCTGGACCCGTCGCGGGTGCACGCGATGCCGGCGTCGGACGGCCCGTACGGCAGTGATGTGGAGGCGGCGGCAGCCGCGTACGCGACGGAACTCGTCGCGGCCGCGCGGCCGGAGGACCACGCCTCGGTGCCGTCCTTCGACGTGCTGATGCTGGGCGTCGGCCCGGACACGCATGTCGCTTCGCTCTTCCCCGAGCTGCCGGGCGTCCGGGAGACCGAGCGCTCGGTGGTGGCCGTACGCGGGGCGCCCAAGCCCCCGCCGCTGCGTATCTCGCTGACGCTGCCCGCCATCCGCGCCGCGCACGAGGTGTGGCTGCTCGCCGCGGGCGAGGACAAGGCGGAGGCGGCGGAGATCGCGCTGTCGGGCGCGGGCGAGATCCAGGCTCCGGCGGCGGGCGCGTACGGCAGGAGCCGTACGCTCTGGCTGCTGGACGCAGCAGCGGCGTCGAAGCTGCCGCGCGGGCTGTACCCGCCGGCGTCGGCCTGACCGTCGGCCTGACGCCGCTGTTGACGCTCGTCGCCCACGTGGCCCGGGCCGCCTCTCGGGGCGGACCGGGCCACGGGCGTATACAGGACGTCGGACCGTCGGCGGGTCCCGGCGGATCAGTGGGTCTGCGCGATCAGACCGTCCGGCTGGATGGCGGGCAGCGCGGCGCGCGGCTTCGGCAGCATGGCCTTGTCCAGGTGCTGCTTGCCGTTGGCGTCCAGCCCGTACATCGCCTCGTAGATCTTGCGGACGGCGGGTCCTGAGGCGCCGGAGCCGGTGCCGCCCTGGGAGATCGTCATGACGATCGTGTAGTCCTTGGTGTACGAGGCGAACCACGAGGTCGTCTGCTTGCCGTGGACCTCGGCCGTACCCGTCTTGGCGTGCATCGGGATCTTGTCCTGGGGCCAGTTCAGGAAGCGCCACGCCGCCGAACCCCGGGTCGCGACGGCGGCGAGGGCCGCGTCGATGTTGTTGCGGGTGGTCTTGTTCATCGGCAGCTTGCCGTGCGACTTCGGCTTGATCTCCGAGACGTGCTTGCCGTCGGCGCTGACGATGGCCTTGCCGATCGTCGGGTCGTACAGCGTGCCGCCGTTGGATATCGCGGAGTAGATGTCGGCCATCTGGACCGGGGTGACGAGTGTGTCGCCCTGCCCGATCGAGTAGTTGATGGCGTCGCCCTCACGCATCTGGTCGCCGTCGCGGCAGTTCTCGTACTCGAGCTTCTGGACGAAGCTGCCGTTCTTCTTGCCGCTCTTGCACCAGGCGTCCTTGTTCGCCTCGAAGAAGTCCTTCTTCCACTGGCGGTCGGGAACGCGGCCCGAGACCTCGTTGGGCAGGTCGATCCCGGTGGGCTTGCCGAGGCCGAACTTGTGGGCGGTGGTGAAGAACGCGTCCTTGGGGTGCTTCTTCGGGTCGATCCCGCCGTCCTTGTTCCACTCCTTGTCGGCGATGCCGTAGAACACGGTGTCGCAGGAGACTTCGAGGGCCTTGCCGAGGGTGATGTCGCCGTAGCCCTCGGACTCGTAGTTCTGGAAGGTCTGGCTGCCGACGGAGTACGAACTGGGGCAGGGATAGCTGCCGTTGAACTCGTACCCGGCGTTGACCGCGGCCGTCGATGAGACCACCTTGAAGATCGAGCCGGGCGCCGCCTGGCTCTGGATGGCGCGGTTCAGCAGCGGATAGTCGGAACTCTTCGCCGTGAGCTTCTCGTAGTCCTTGGCGGAGATCCCGCCGACCCAGGAGTTGGGGTCGTACGTCGGCTGCGAGGCCATCGCGACCACGCGGCCCGTCTTCGCCTCCATGACGACGACGGAACCCGAGTCAGCCTTGTACTTCACGTGCGTGACCGGGTCGATCTGCGTGCGCGCTTCCTTCATCGCGTCGTTCAACTCGCGCTCGGCGACGCCCTGGACGCGCGCGTCGATGGACGTCACGATGTTCGAACCCGGCTGCGCCTTGTCCTTGGCGGTCTGGCCGATGACCCGGCCGAGGTTGTCCACCTCGTACCGCGTGACGCCGGCCTTGCCGCGCAACTGCTCGTCGTACGTACGCTCAAGCCCGGAGCGGCCGACCTGGTCGGAGCTGAGATAGGGCGAGTCGGTGTTCTTGGCCTTGTTGACCTCGTCGTCCGTCACGGGCGAGAGGTAACCGAGCACCTGCGCGGTGGACGCCTTCGAGGGCGCCGGATAGCGGCGTACGGCGGTGGGCTCGGCGGTGATGCCGGGGAAGTCCTCGGAACTCTCGCGGATCTGGAGGGCCTGCTGGGTGGTCGCCTTGTCGGTGACCAGGATCGGCTGGTACGGGGAGCCGTTCCAGCAGGGCTTCGGGGTCTTCGCGTCGCAGAGCCGGACCTTGTCGATGACCTCCTGCGGCTTCATACCGAGCACACCGGCGACCCGGGTGAGGACGGCCTTGCCGTCGTCCGCCATGGTCAGGAGCTTGGTACGGGAGGCGGTGACGACGAGCCGCGTCTCGTTGTCGGCGAGCGGCACACCCCGGTCGTCGAGGATCGACCCGCGTACGGCGGGCTGGACGACCTGCTGGACGTGGTTGTTCTTGGCCTCGGCCGTGTACTCCTGACCGTTGCGGACCTGGAGGTACCAGAGACGGCCGCCCAGGGTGAGGAGGAGGGCGAAGACGAGGATCTGGATGAGGACCAGCCGGAACTGCACCCGAGAGGTGCGGCCGGTCTCGGGTATGTTGCTCAACTTTTGTCCCCCTGGGACGTCTGATCCGCCGGCGCGTTCACGCAGCACACACCACTACTGCCGGCCCCCGACCAAGGGAGCGGCCACGCCTGCAAGTTACCGCACACGACTGTGCGGCAAAGGGGGCAGGCCCCACCCCTGCCGGGCCACGATACGACCGCACGCCGGCTCTGACGAACCGGCCCGGGGGCGGGCTGGGAAGCCGAGCGCCAGGAACAGCGAGGAGAAGGCCCGGGGGCCCCGGTGTTGCTCCAGCCAGTCGCACAGGCCGGGCTCCCCGCACGCAGCCGGAGACACGACAGCGCCCCGGCTCGTCGGGGCCGGGGCGGGGCGGCACCGCGCGTCGGGCACGACCGTTGGGCTTGGCCTCCTCGGCGGACGGCGCCCGCCTCCCGGTCGGGGAGGCGCGACGCCGAACGCTCGGTCTCAGGCGTCCCGCAGGACCAGTGACAGCAGGCCCGGGAAGCGTGCCTCGAATTCGGGGCGGCGTAGGCGGTTGACGCGTTTGGGGCCCTTGTCGCGCTGTTCCAGCAGGCCCGCCGTGCGCAGTACCGCGAAGTGGTGGCTCAGGCCCGCCTTGCCCACCGGGACGTTGAAGGTGCCACAGGCGCGCTCCCAGTCGTCCGCGCTCGCGAGTTCGCGTACGAGCTGGAGCCGGACGGGGTCCGCGAGCGCGGCCAGGGCCGTCTGGATCGGTACGTCGGCGGGGTCGGTGTGCTCGGGTTCTGCCCGATGGCCCATCTCGGTTCCTCCCGGAGCCACTTGCGGAGTGTTCGATGAAATCCGTACACTCGCGGTGTTCGCTTCTTGTTGAACAGTCTACCCAGGGGGAACAGCTATGCGCGCAGTCCAGTTCGAGCAGTACGGCGGACCCGAGGTCCTCCAGGTGTCCCAGGTCCCCGTGCCGGAGCCGGGTACGGGTGAGGTGACCATCGACGTCGCCTACGCCGGCGTCAACTTCGCCGACACCAAGGCCCGCGCCGTCGGCTACCGGGTCCCCGCCCTGCCCTTCGGCCCCGGCCTTGAGGTCTCCGGCCGGATACGGGCCGTCGGTGCCGGCGTCGAGGGTCTGCGTCCCGGCCAGCAGGTCGCCGCCCTCACCCCGCACAGCGGTTATGCCGAGGTGGCCGTCGCCCCGGCCGCCACCGTTTTCGCGCTCCCCACGGGCGTCTCCCTGCGCACCGGCGCCACCCTGCCGACCGTCCTGCCCACCGTGCGGGCCCTCGTCCACGAGGTCGGCCGGCTGCGGGCCGGGGAGACCGTACTCGTCCAGGGCGCCGCGGGCGGCGTCGGCACCGTCGCGGGGCAGGTCGCCCGGCTCGGCGGCGCGAGCGCCGTCTACGGCGTCGTATCGCGGCCCGAGAAGGTCGATGAGGCGCTCAGGTACGGCTACGACGAGGTGTTCGTGGGCGACGGCTTCAGCGACGAGGTGCGGCGCGCGACCGGCGGCCGTGGTGTCGACCTCGCCCTCGACCCGGTGGGCGGCGACACCCTGCGCCGGAGCCTGGACGCCCTCGCACGCTTCGGCCGCCTCGTCTCCTTCGGCAACGCCGGCGGAGCCGCGCCCTGGCAATTCGGCCAGTCCGAGCTTTATCCGCGCGGGCTCTCGGTGGCCGGCTTCTCCATCCTCACCCTCGCCCAGGACGATCCCGACGCGCTGCGCGCCATCGCCGAGAAGTCCTTCCTGCTCACCGCGAGCGGCAAGGTCGACCTGCCGATCACCGCCGAGTTCCCCCTCGATCAGGCAGCCGAGGCCCACCGCCTGATGGACACCCGCACCACCGTCGGCAAACTGCTGCTGCGTGTCGCAGGCGAGTGACGGCGCGGCCCTCGGCACTGACGCCGTGGTCTCACGTCGGAATCATCCCCGAAATCGGGAGGAGCACCTGGTAGCACAGGGGGCTACGGTCACTTTATGAGCGTTCAGCCCGAGATCACCCAGCGCGACCTGCGTAGCCGTTCCAACGAGATCATGGACGCCGTCCAGGGCGGGCAGTCTTTCACCATCACTCGCGACGGGCACCGGATCGCCGAGCTGATCCCCTTGCGCAGGCGTCGGCGGTTCGTCCCGCGTTCGGAGTTCGCCGCCATGTCCCGCACCGCGTCGGATGTCTCCCTGGAGGCGTTCCGGGCCGACCAGGACGGCACGGCCGAGCAGGAGACAGACGACGCGCCAGGGCCGGTCCCAGTCACCCCCGGGGCCGTTCCGGCTCCAGGAACGGTGTCAGGAGGTCCGGGACCGCGGTGTCCGCGAAGGTGAGGCCCTCGCTCAGTCCCGCGTCCCGTACGTGGTACGCGCCCTCCCCCGCCGCCGTGGTCGCCGTCAGCGTCAGCACGCCAGCGCGCCGCTGGAAGTACGACTGCTTGACCGTCCAGCCGATCACCCCGCCGCGCTGGAGCGCGACCGTCGTACGGCGTACGGTCCCCGACCGGGTCACCAGATACGCGCCGCTGATGCCGTGCCCCAGATTGCGGTACGCGTCGAGCGCGAGCAGGAGGCCCACCGGCAGCGCGACCACCGCGTACCCCGCCGCGATGTAGAGCAGTACGTCGGTCAGCAGGAGCCCCAGGAGCGCGAGGAGCGCCGCCGGGACCAGTGCCGCCGCCAGTGCCCGGCGCAGTCTGCGGGCCCTGGCCACGCGCGGGTGGCGGGTCAGCACGGTCCTGGCCGTCGGGGACAGCGGTTCGCGCAGCACCCGCGCCGCCACCGCGTCGGCGAGCGCACGGGGCGCTGCGGGAAGCAGTGTCTTGTGGTCGGCGTGCTTGTCCTCGTCGTCGTGGGCGAGGCCGGTGGCCACCGCGTCCAGCCTGGCCGCGCCCAGCAGCCTGACGCCTATCGGCTCGACCAGCTCCACACCACGCAGCCGGCGCTCCTCGATCGAGACGGACCGGGAGGTGAGCAGTCCCCTGCGTACGCGGAGGGTGCCGCCCGCTTCCCGTTCGAGGCGGTAGTTCCACCACATCTCCGTCCACACGCCGAGCGCCCCCACGACGCCGGCGAGCCCGGCCACCGCCACCAGCGCCAGGATCGCCCAGACCAGCGGGGTGTCACGCAGCCGGTGCGCCACCCAGTCGATCACCTGCTCCTGGGCGCCGAACCAGTCGCTGATCTGGAGCAGACCGCCGGTCGTCGCGCCCGCGAGCAGCGGAGCGAGGAAGGACACGGGGGCGTAGAGCACCCAGCGGAGGTCGAGGGCGGCCAGCGTCCCTTCGCCGAAGGGCCCGGGCTCCGACGGTGTCCGGTCGAGCAGTTCCGTACGGAGCCGCTCGCCCTCGGCTCTCGACACCGGGTCCAGTTCGAGCGTGGACTCGTTGCCGCTGTGCTCCCCGGTGCCTATCCGGACCTTGACCAGGCCGAGGAGCCGGTGCAGCGGGTGGGCCGTGAGGTCGACGCTGCGGATCCGTTCGCGGGCCAGCGAACGGCGCTTGACCAGGAACAGTCCGGTGTGGAGTTCGGCGCGCTCCGGGCCGATGCGGTAGCGGGTGCGGCGCCAGCGTACGTAGTCCCCGCCCGTGGCGCACAGGACCAGCAGCGCGGTCCCGCCGAGCACCCAGGCCAGCGCTTTCCAGAGGCCGCCGCCGTCCGCCATGCCGACGGCGGTCGGCACACCCGCGCCGAGTGCGAAGCTCCCCGTCACCGCCGTGGTGGCGAGGAGGCTGCGCATGTCGAGCCGCCGCCAGGGCGCGACAGCCGGATCCATGGCCGAATCCACGGCCGGACCGGCAGCCGCCGCCCGTACGTCCTCCAGAGCCTCCCCCGGCGCCTCCGCCGGCGCCTCCGGGGCCTCGCTCATGTGGCGTCCCCCGGCGTGCCCTGCGTGATGTGCGTCAGCCGCTCGGCGAGCGCCGCGGCCGTCTCGTGGTCGAGCCCCGCGATGTGCAGCGCGCCCTTGGACGACGCGGTCGTGACGATCACCGTGGAGAGCCTGAAGAGCTGCTCCAGCGGGCCGCGCACGGTGTCCACGGTCTGGATCCGGGACATCGGCGCGATGCGCCACTCCTGCCGGAAGAAGCCCGTACGGACATAGACCGCCTGGTCCGTCACCTCCCACCGGTGTACCCCGAACCACCAGCGCGGCAGCAGCGCGGCGCAGGCCGCGCCGAGGACGGCGAGGACGACGGCGACGCCCAGCAGCCACGTACGCGCGGGGGTGATCAGCACCCCCAGCACGCACAGCACCGCCACCGGCGCCGCCGTCAGCAGCAGCCACTGCGCGCGCCACCAGCTCACGGCACGCGCGTCGAGCGTGTTGTTCGGGGGCCGCAGCCGCCGCACACCCGGAGCCCCTGTCGGCTCCGCCGCCGTCCCCGCCGCCGCCTCCATCCGCTCAGCGACCGCGCAGCGTGCGGTACTTGGCCACGAGCGCCGTCGTCGAACCGTCCAGCTCGTCCCCCGAGTCGTCCCCGGTCAGCACGGGCTCCAGCTTCTTCGCCAGGACCTTGCCCAGCTCGACACCCCACTGGTCGAAGGAGTCGATGTTCCAGACGGCCCCCTGGACGAACACCTTGTGCTCGTACAGCGCGATCAACTGGCCGAGTACGGACGGCGAAAGCTTCTCGGCGAGGATCGTGGTCGTCGGGTGGTTGCCCTTGAACGTCTTGTGCGGCACCAGTTCGGCCGGCACACCCTCGGCCGCGACCTCCTCCGGCCTCCTGCCGAAGGCGAGCGCCTGGGTCTGGGCGAAGAAGTTGGCCATCAGCAGGTCGTGCTGGTCGATCAGGCCGGGCAGCAGATCGGCGACCGGCCGGGCGAAGCCGATGAAGTCGGCGGGGATGACCTTCGTGCCCTGGTGGATCAACTGGTAGTACGCGTGCTGCCCGTTGGTGCCCGGCGTGCCCCAGACGACCGGCCCGGTCTGCCAGTCGACGGGGTTGCCGTCCCGGTCGACGGACTTGCCGTTCGACTCCATGTCGAGCTGCTGGAGGTAGGCGGTGAACTTCGACAGGTAGTGGCTGTACGGGAGAACCGCGTGCGACTGCGCGTCGAAGAACGAGCCGTACCAGACACCCAGCAGCCCCAGCAGCAGCGGCGCGTTGGACTCGGGAGGCGCGGTACGGAAGTGCTCGTCGACGAGGTGGAAGCCGTCGAGCATCTCGCGGAAGCGCTCGGGGCCGATCGCGATCATCAGCGAGAGGCCGATGGCCGAATCGTACGAGTAGCGCCCGCCGACCCAGTCCCAGAACTCGAACATGTTGGCCGTGTCGATGCCGAAGTCGGCGACCTTCTCGCCGTTGGTGGACAGCGCCACGAAGTGCTTGGCGACGGCGTCCTGGCCGGCGTGCAGCTCGCTCAGCAGCCAGTCGCGCGCCGAGGTCGCGTTGGTGATGGTCTCGACGGTGGTGAAGGTCTTGGACGCGATGACGAACAGCGTCTCGGCGGGGTCCAGGTCCCGGACCGCCTCGTGCAGGTCGGCTCCGTCGACGTTCGAGACGAACCGGACCGTGAGGCTCCGGTCGGTGAACGACTTGAGCGCCTCGTACGCCATGGCGGGGCCGAGGTCGGAGCCGCCGATGCCGATGTTGATCACGTTCTTGATGGGGCGGCCGGTGTGTCCGGTCCAGTCGCCCGACCTGACCCGGTAGGCGAAGGCGCTCATCTTGTCGAGGACGGCGTGGACCGCCGGTACGACGTTCTCCCCGTCGACCTCGATGACGGCGTCACGCGGGGCGCGCAGCGCGGTGTGCAGCACCGCGCGGTCCTCGGTGGTGTTGATCTTCTCGCCGCGGAACATGGCGTCCCGCAGCTCGGTGACCCCGGTGGCGGCGGCGAGGTCGCGCAGCAGCGCCAGTGTCTCGTCGTTCACCAGGTGCTTGGAGTAGTCCAGGTGCAGATCGCCCACCTGGAGGGTGTAGCTCGTGCCGCGCGCCGGATCGGCGGCGAACAGCTCCCGCAGATGGGTCTGGCCCCACTGCTCGCGGTGCTTGCCGAGCGCGGCCCACTCGGGCGTCCTGTTGAGCCTGGGACGGCTTCCTGCGTTCATTTCGGACATCAGCCCATTCGTCTCGTGCCTGCACGCGTGCCCTGCTGCACCTTCCAACCTAATTGATCGGCAGCTCAGGCGAGAGCCGGGAGCCGGGCACCGGGAGCGGGGACCACGACGGGACGCCACGCACGACAAAACGGCCGGACACCTGTCAGGTGTCCGGCCGGATCACTGCTCAGATCTCGCCGCGCAGTTTGGCGAGGGCTTCGGCGAGGATCGCCTCGCCGTCCGCGTCGCTGCGCCGTTCCCGTACGTAGGCGAGGTGTGTCTTGTACGGCTCCGTACGCGGCGGGTCCGGGGGGTTGTCCCGGTCCTGGCCCGCAGGGAATCCGCAGCGCGGGCAGTCCCACGTGTCGGGAACCTGAGCGTCATGGGCGAAGCTCGGCACCGTCTCGTGCCCGTTGGAGCACCAGAAGGAGATGCGCAGGCGTGGCGCGGACTCGCCACGCTCGGCCTCGCCCATCGGCCCCGCTCCGACCCGGCTTCCACGGATCGCGTTGCCACTTGCCACGGTCGTAACTCCCTGCGTGATGGTGCCGCAAAGCATCCAAATCTCGATAGGCAGCTCCGCTGCCGGGCGCCCCAGTCTACGTAAGGCCCAACGCGCGTCCAGTGACGGGAGTTACCCCCCGTCGCTGCACACAGGACCTCATGATAGGCCGCGCCCGCGGCGCCGTACCGTGACCGAGATCAGCTGTCCAGCTTCAGCAGCAGACCAAGGACGACAATGCTCGCGAACCACAGCAGACCGACAACCACCGTAATGCGGTCGAGGTTACGCTCGGCGACGGAGGAACCACCAACGGACGACTGCATTCCGCCACCGAACATGTCGGAGAGGCCGCCGCCCTTCCCCTTGTGCATCAGCACCAGCAGCATCAGCAGCAAGCTGAAGACGATGAGGGCGATCTGGAACCCCATAACCACGGCTGGACCCTACTTCCTGGCGTTCTCATCGATTGAAACGAACCACGGGGACCCGGTGGACAAGCCACCCGGCCCCCGCAAGGGTACGACGGATCCCCGGCGCCGCCTACAGGCCGCCCAGGGACCGCGCGATCGCCTGTCGCGGGACCGCGCGGCGCCCGCTCACTGCTCGGCGTACCTGACGATCTTCACGATCTCCTCGGCGTCCAGCGCGGCGCCGCCCACGAGAGCGCCGTCCACGTCGGGCTGCTTCATGATCGCGGCGATGTTCCCGGACTTCACGGAGCCGCCGTACTGGATCCTGACCTTGTCGGCCAGCTCCTGCGAGTACAGCTCGGCCAGCCGGCCACGGATCGCCGAGCAGACCTCCTGCGCGTCCTCCGGGGTCGCGACCTCGCCGGTGCCGATGGCCCACACCGGCTCGTAGGCGATCACCACGGACTCTGCCTGGTCGGCCGGGATGTCCTTGAGGCCGCCGTCGAGCTGGCTCAGCGCGTGCTCGACCTGCTTGCCCGCCTTGCGGACGTCGAGGGCCTCACCGACGCAGAGGATCGGGGTCAGCCCGTGCCGGTAGGCGGCCTTCACCTTCGCGTTGCAGAGTTCGTCGCTCTCGTTGTGGTACTGCCTGCGCTCGGAGTGCCCGACGATCACGAACGCGCACTTCAGCTTGGCCAGCATCACGCCCGAGATCTCACCGGTGTACGCACCGGAGTCGTGCGCCGAGATGTCCTGGGCGCCGTACTTGATCCTGAGCTTGTCGCCGTCGACGAGGGTCTGTACGGACCTCAGGTCGGTGAAGGGCGGCAGGACCGCGACCTCCACGGCGTCGTAGTCCTTGTCGGCCAGCGCGAAGGCGAGCTTCTGGGTGTGGGCGATGGCCTCGAGGTGGTTGAGGTTCATCTTCCAGTTGCCCGCCATGAGCGGCTTACGGTCGGCTGTCTCGGGTGCAGGGGTCATCAGGGGGTCAGTCCTCCAGTGCGGCGAGGCCGGGAAGCGTCTTGCCTTCGAGGTATTCGAGGCTGGCGCCACCGCCGGTCGAAATATGGCCGAATGCCTTCTCGTCGAAGCCCAGGATGCGTACGGCGGCGGCGGAGTCGCCACCGCCGACGACCGTGAAGGCGGACGAGTCGACGAGCGCCTGGGCCACGGCCCTGGTGCCCTCGGCGTAGTCGGGGTGTTCGAAGACGCCCATGGGGCCGTTCCAGAAGACGGTGGCCGCGTCGGCGAGCTTCGAGGCGTACAGCGCGCAGGTCTCGGGCCCGTTGTCGAGGCCCATCTTCCCGGCGGGCATGGCATCGGCCCTGACCGTCTCGGGGTTGGCCGGCGCCTTGGTCTTCAGGTCGGGGAACTCCGGCGCCACCAGGAAGTCGACGGGGAGTACGAACTCCACGCCCAGCTCCTTCGCGCGCTCCAGATAGCCCTGGACGGCCGGGATCTGGTCCTCCTGGAGCAGCGACGAACCGACCTCGTGGCCCTGTGCCTTGAGGAAGGTGAACGCCATGCCGCCGCCGATCAGGATGCGGTCGGCCTTCTCCAGCAGGTGGTCGATGACACCGAGCTTGTCGGAGACCTTCGCGCCGCCGAGAACCACGGCGTACGGGCGCTTGACGTCCTCGGTGAGCTTCTTGAGTACGCCCACCTCGGTGGCGATCAGTCCGCCGGCGGCGTGCGGCAGCCGGGCCGGCAGGTCGAAGACCGAGGCGTGCTTGCGGTGTACGGCACCGAAGCCGTCGCCGACGTACAGGTCGGCCAGCTCGGCGAGCTGGTCGGCGAAGGCGCCGCGCTCGGCGTCGTCCTTCGAGGTCTCGCCCGCGTTGAAGCGGAGGTTCTCGATGACGGCGACCTGGCCGTCGGTGAGGGCGCCGACCACGGACTTGGCGGACTCGCCGACCGTGTCGGTCGCGAAAGCGACGTCGGCCCCGAGGAGTTCACCGAGCCGCCGCGCCGCGGGCGCGAGTGTGAAGGCCGGGTCGGGAGCGCCCTTGGGGCGGCCGAGGTGGGAGGCGACGATCACGCGCGCGCCGGCGTCGGCGAGGCGGGCGACCGTCGGTTCGACGGCGCGGATACGGCCGTCGTCGGTGATCTTCGTACCGTCGAGCGGCACGTTGAGGTCGGCGCGGACGAATACGCGCCTGCCGCTGACCCCTTCGGCGAGAAGTTCGTCGATCGTCTTCATCTGGTGCTGGACTCCTAGGTGAGGTCTGGACAGGCAACAGGGCTCGAACAGCGCCGTTGTGTGCGCCGACCGAGCCCTGTCGCTCACATCGAAATACCTACCGGCCCTGGATCAGAGCTGGCCGCCGACGAAGACGGTCAGGTCGACCAGCCGGTTGGAGTAACCCCACTCGTTGTCGTACCAGCCGATGACCTTCACGCTCTTGCCCTGGACCATGGTCAGGGAGGAGTCGAAGGTGCAGGAGGCGGGCCAGTTGACGATGTCCGAGGAGACGATCGGGTCCTCGGTGTAGTCCAGGTAGCTCTTGAGCTGACCCTCCGACGCCTTCTGGAAAGCGGCGTTGACCTCTTCCTTGGTCACCACGCGCTCGGTCTCGACGACCAGGTCGGTGACGGAGCCCGTCGGGACGGGGACGCGCATCGCCATGCCGTTGAGCTTGCCGGCCAGCTCCGGGATGACCAGGCCGAGGGCCTTGGCCGCTCCGGTGCTCGCCGGAATGATGTTCTCGGCGGCGGCGCGGGCGCGGCGCAGGTCCTTGTGCGGGAAGTCCTGGAGGCGCTGGTCGCTGGTGTACGCGTGGACCGTCGTCATCAGGCCCGAGACGATGCCGAAGTTCTCCAGCAGGACCTTGGCCATCGGCGCCACACAGTTGGTGGTGCAGGAGGCGTTGGAGATGATGTCGTGCTTCGCGGGGTCGTACTTCTCTTCGTTGACGCCCAGCACGATCGTGATGTCCTCATCCGTGGCCGGAGCCGAGATGATGACCTTCTTGGCGCCGCCCGCGAGGTGCTTCTGCGCGTCGGCCCTCTTGGTGAAGATGCCGGTCGACTCGATGACGACGTCGACGCCCAGCTCGCCCCAGGGGAGGTTGGCCGGGTCGCGCTCGGAGAGCACCTTGATGGTGTGGTCGTCGACAGTGATCGTGTCGGCGGTGTGGCTCACCTCTGCCTTGAGGCGGCCCAGGATCGTGTCGTACTTCAGCAGATGCGCGGTGGTCGCGGTGTCACCCAGGTCGTTGACAGCCACGATCTCGATGTCTGCACCCTGCTCCAGCAGCGCGCGGAAGTAGTTACGACCGATGCGGCCAAAGCCGTTGATGCCTACGCGGATCGTCACGAACTCGATCTCCTCGTTGGTACGCCGGGTTCGACACCGGCGAGCTGTATGGGATGTCCCCGACCGCTTACGACCCTACCGCGCCGGGGTCCACGAGGTGACATCGAGCCAGGGAAGAAGGCCGGTGACGGCCCCTACCCACGGGTAGGGGTACGGGCCGCCACCGCCGGGGTCAACAGCGCGTGAACGCTCCCCTCACGACCGGTGTCCCAGGCTGCGCAAGGCCTCTCCGAGGACGGCCGCACGTGCTTTCGCGTCCTGTACGTGCTCAAGACCGAAGCCGAGGAGCACGGTGTCACGTGTCGTGACCGCCGCGTGACTTGAGAAGAGTTCCCCCGTACGGGCCCAGTCGCCGGTCACCGCGGGGCTGCCTTCCGGAGCGCCCTGCGCGCTCCACGCGCCGAGGGACGTCTCGAAGCCCTCCGCCTGGGTGTCGGTGCCTCCTACGGAGAGCCGCGCGTTGTCGGCGAAGACACCGCGTCCGCCGCTGCCCGCGTCGGTGACGTAGCTGAGCGACAGTTCGACGGAGGTGCCCGCGTAACCGCTCAGGTCGAAGGCGGTCTCCTTCCACCCGTTCGAGGTGCCGGTGAGGCTGTTCCACGCGCCGCTGGTGCCGGTCGCCGTGCAGCCGTCGTCGCCGAGTGTCAGGTAGTGCTTCAGGAACGGGTGTCCGCTGAGGAAGAACCCTGCTTCGCACTCGGTGGGCACGCTCGCGCTGGTCGCGCCGCCGGCCTCGGGGAGCGTGGTCCAGTCGTCGCCTCCGGCCGTCCGGGCCTCCAGTACGGCGTGGTCGTAGCCCGCCTCGGTGTTCCAGTTGAGCGCGAGGCGCAGTTCGGGCTTCGCGGCCGCCGTGGTGCCGGTGAGGTCGACGGTGCGGCTGAGCCGCTGCCAGTCGTTGTCCTCGTGGCGGGCCGACGCCATCCAGGACCCCTCGTACGGTGCGTAGGGGTGGGCGATCCCCGTGTACGTACCGCCCGGGGCGCTCCTGAACTGCGGGTACGTCGCCGGGTCCAGGGTGTCGGAGGTGACGGTGTACGAACCCGCCGCGTTCAGCGGGTTCCCCGGGGCGGCGCCGAGGGCGCCCGACGCCTTGGCGAGTGCTCCGGCGCCGGTGAAGCCGGTGGCGCCCGCCGAGGAGGTACGTCCGTACGCCCCCAGGTAGTACTGGCTGAAGTCGTTGGTCGCCGCCCGTCCGACCTGGGCGTTCCCGCCGGCCAGCTCACCGGCCTCGATCAGTTTGCCGCCCTCGTTGATGAAGTCGCGTACGGCGAGCTGGGTGTCGCCGCCGGGCGCGACGGCGCCCGTGTAGTGGACGACGGTGGAGAAGTGGCCGAGGACCCCCAGCGGGTGCGGGACGCCCTGGGTGGCGACGTCCCAGACGGCGGCGGTACGGCCGTTCGCCTTCAGAGCGGCGGTGTACGCGGCGAGCTGCGCGGCGGGGGCGCCCTCCTCGGCGACGACGAGGGTGTCGGCCTTGGGGCGGTCGGCGACGGTGTACGTGAAGTGCTCGCTGGAGGTGGTCCGACCGCGGTCGTTCCTGCCGGTGAACCAGACGTCGACCGTGTCGCCGGGGCGCGCGCCCTCGACGTCGGCGCGGTACTCGTCGAAGTAGTTGTTGTCCTCGCCGCCGTACGTCTCGCCGCCCTTCCACGCGGTGAGCCGGGCGTCGCGGGTACGGCCGCCGTTGACGCGGTAGTTGAGCTCCTTGTCCCTGACGGATCTGCGGGCGGTGACGGCGACCTCCTGGTCGGTGCCGCGCGCGTACGAGGTGGTGAAGGCGTCCGGGGTGAAGTCGGCGGCGCTCAGGCCGACCGAGGACGTGGGCCGGTCGGGGTGGGCCGCGGTCTCGGCGACGGCGAGCGCGAAGGGGACGTTCTTGGCGAACTCCTGCTGGATCAGCTTCTCGTCGTCGGGGAAGTTGAATCCGGACTGGCAGTCCCTGGCCTCCCAGGCGTCGGCCGGGTCGATGGCCGAAGCGGTCTGGCAGGTGGTCATCTCCGGGGTGAACATCATCATCCCGTTGACGTTGGCGGCGTGGCCGTCGGCCTCGCCGTTGGTGGTGTACAGCTCGGAGGAGACCTGCGGGTAGTAGCCGGGTATCGCCGAGTTGTCCGGGGTGCCGGCGAGCGAGCCGTAGAGCACGTCGTCGGGGGTCGGGGTGGCGACCTGCCAGCCCACGCCGTACAGAAGCAGTTCGGACGCCGAGTGGTAGTTGATGCCGTACTCGAAGCCGACGCGCTTCTCCAGTTGGTCGATCGCCCGGGTCTCGGGCTCGGAGCCGGGCGACGCGCCCCGGTAGGTCTCGCTGGTGGAGCGGGGGGACGAGCCCTCGTCGTCGTAGCCCCACTTGTAGGCGAAGTTGCGGTTGAGGTCGACTCCGTCGGCGTTGGTCAGCCGGCCGTCACCGTCGGCGTCGCGCAGGTTCTTGCGCCACAGCCGGTTGTCGGCGGCGGCGTGGGTGTAGTCGTAGCCGTCCGGGTTGGCGGACAGGACGAACCACAGCTCGGTGGAGTCGACGATCTTGGTGATCCGCCGGTCCTTGCCGTAGTTGTCGAGGTAGTAGTGCATCAGCCGGCGCGTCGTCTCGGGCGTGATCCACTCGCGGGCGTGCTGGTTCGACATGTACAGCACGGACGGCTTGGCGCCGTCCTTGGTCTTGCGGGCGCCCTTGGTGAGCTTGAGGGCGAGGATGTCCTGTCCCTCGACCGTCTTCCCGATGGAGACGACCTTGGTGAGGCCGGGGTTGGCCTGCCCGGTCCTGACGATCTCCTCCTGGAGATTGCCCTTGCCGCTGTACGGGCGGTAGACGCCGTCCCCCGCTGCGTCGAGCCTGGCCGTGGTCTTCGCCGGGACGACCCGTTCGGTGACGTCGACGCCCTGTTTCTCCAGGGCGCGCGCCTGGGTGTCGGTGAGGAACAGCTCGACCTTCGCGGTCCCCTTTGCGGGGGCGCGCTCGGTCAGTTCCGCGGCGTCCTGGCCCGCCGCGAGGAGCAGGGGTACCTGCTCCGCCGTGACCGAGGCGTCGAAGACTTTCACGGCGTCAGCGGCCCCGGCGGGTCCGGCTCCTGGCTGCGCCTGGGCGACGGGTGCCGCGATGATCCCGCTCAGCAACAGTGCGCCCGCTGCGAGGATCGATCTCGCTCTGCGTCTCATGTGCCCCCCTTGCTGTTGTCTGCCACATCCGTGGCAGACACGCAGACTCGCCACGCTTCATGATCATGTCAAGAGCGCCCCAAGCGAGGGCAAAATAGCTGCTGCCGACACCTAACCACGGTGCCGGCAGCGGCGGGACGAGCGGAGACGGAGCGCTCAGCCGACGAGCCCGTCGGCCATCTCCTCGCTGAGCGTGGACTCCGTACTGGGAATCCCGAGGTCCTGCGCCCTCTTGTCGGCCATGGCGAGCAGCCGCCGGATCCGGCCGGCGACCGCGTCCTTGGTCAGCGGCGGGTCGGCGAGCGCGCCCAGCTCTTCGAGCGAAGCCTGCTTGTGCTCCATCCGGAGGCGGCCCGCGGCGGCGAGATGCTCGGGCACCTCCTCGCCGAGGATCTCCAGGGCGCGCCCGACCCGGGCACCGGCGGCGACGGCGGCGCGGGCGGAGCGGCGCAGGTTCGCGTCGTCGAAGTTGGCCAGGCGGTTCGCTGTGGCGCGTACCTCCCGGCGCATCCGCCGCTCCTCCCACGCCAGCACCGACTCGTGCGCGCCGAGCCGGGTCAGCAGGGCACCGATCGCGTCCCCGTCCCGTACGACCACGCGGTCCACCCCGCGTACCTCACGGGCCTTGGCGGCGATCTGGAGCCTGCGGGCGGCGCCCACCAGGGCGAGCGCGGCCTCGGGGCCCGGGCAGGTGACCTCCAGGGAGGAGGATCTGCCGGGCTCGGTCAGCGAGCCGTGCGCGAGGAACGCGCCGCGCCAGGCGGCCTCGGCGTCACAGGTCGCGCCGGAGACGACCTGCGGGGGCAGTCCGCGGATCGGGCGGCCACGGCCGTCGACCAGGCCGGTCTGCCGCGCGAGCTGGTCACCGCCCGTGATCACCCGAACGACGTAGCGACTGCCGCGCCGCAGCCCGCCGGGGGCCATCACCACCAGCTCCGAGTTGTGCCCGAAGATCTCCAGGATGTCCTTGCGCAGCCGGCGGGCGGCGATGCTGGTGTCCAACTCCGCCTCGATCACGATGCGGCCGCTCACCAGGTGCAGCCCGCCCGCGAACCGGAGAATCGCCGAGACCTCGGCCTTCCTGCAGCACGTCCGGGTGACGGGGAGGCGGGCGATCTCGTCCTTCACCGCTGGCGTCATCGCCATGGGCCGATCCTTCCATGCATCCGAAAAATACGGTCGTACGCGGCTGCCAACAGCTCCGGATCATGGATCGGGGAACCATCGGGAGCGGCCACCGACGCCAGCTCGACCGCGGCGCCGAACCGTATCGCGGCATCGACAAGTGACTCACGGTCAGGCACAGCGGCTTCGTCGGCCAGCACCACGTCCAAGGCGAGTTTAGGGGCGTGTCGCCCCAAAACCTCCAAATGACGCTGCGGTGAGAAGCCTGAGGTTTCGCCAGGTTGTGGTGCGAGGTTCAACGAAAGGACCCGGCGGGCCTTCGTCTCGACCAGCGCGTCGAGCAGTTCGGGCACCAGCAGATGGGGGATCACGGAGGAGAACCAGGAGCCCGGACCGAGCACCACCCAGTCGGCGTCGAGGACGGCGGCGACGGCCTCGGGGACGGCCGGCGGGTCGTTCGGCACGAGATGGACGGACTGCACCTCGCCCCGGGTGAGCGCCACGGTGGCCTGCCCGCGTACGGTCTCCACCTCGTCGGGACGCTCCGGGTCATGGCCGCGTACGAGCGCCTGCAACTCCAGCGGTACGGCCGACATCGGCAGCACCCTGCCGTGCGCGCCGAGCAGCTTGCCGACCAGGTCGAGGGCCTGCACATGGTCCCCGAGCTGCTCCCACAGCGCGACGATCAGCAGATTGCCGACGGCGTGTTCGTGCAGGTCACCCTGGGACTGGAAGCGGTGCTGGATGACCCGGGCCCAGGTCTGGCCCCAGTCGTCGTCACCGCACAGCGCCGCCAGCGCCTTGCGCAAATCGCCCGGCGGCAGGACGCCCAGCTCCTCGCGGAGCCGGCCGCTGGAGCCGCCGTCGTCGGCGACGGTGACCACGGCCGTGAGGTCTCCGGTGATCCGCCGGAGCGCGGCGAGGGACGCCGACAGGCCCATGCCCCCGCCGAGCGCGACGACCTTGGGCTGCGCGCTGCGGCCGCGCGCGGAGAGTTCGGGGGCGCCTCTGCGC
Organism: Streptomyces sp. 150FB; assembly: GCF_000818195.1. GTDB lineage: Bacteria > Actinomycetota > Actinomycetes > Streptomycetales > Streptomycetaceae > Streptomyces. Next base: position 1,943,799 of record NZ_JTHL01000001.1, read on the forward strand.
AGCCGCCGCATTCGGAACGTACGTCCGGTCACTCGCGCCCCATGTCCCGGTGGACGACAACGGTCTCTATGCCTTCGGTGGCCAGGCGCGCGGCGAGCTTCTCCGACATCGCGACGGACCGGTGCTTACCACCCGTACAGCCGACAGCCACCGTCACATAGCGCTTGCCCTCGCGCCGGTATCCGGTGGCGATGAGCTGGAGCAGCTCGGTGTAGCGGTCGAGGAACTCCTTGGCACCCGGCTGGTTGAAGACGTACGCCGACACCTCAGGGTTGAGCCCGGTGTAGGGGCGCAGCTCGGGGACCCAGTGCGGGTTGGGCAGGAAACGGCAGTCCACCACGAGGTCGGCGTCGACCGGCAGGCCGTACTTGTAGCCGAACGACATGACGGTGGCCCGCAGCTCGGGCTTCTCGTCACCGGCGAACGACGCGTCGAGCTTGGCGCGCAGCTCGTGCACGTTGAGGCTGGAGGTGTCGATGACCAGGTCGGCGTCGCCGCGCAGCTCGCGCAGCAGCTCGCGCTCGGCGGCGATGCCGTCGACGATCCGGCCGTCGCCCTGGAGCGGGTGCGGGCGGCGTACGGATTCGAAGCGGCGGACCAGCGTGTCGTCGGAGGACTCCAGGAAGACGATCCGCCGGGTGACGCCCTTGGCGTCGAGGTCCGCGAGGGACTCGCGGAGGTTGTCGAAGAAGCGGCGGCCGCGCACGTCGACGACGACGGCGATCCGCGCCACATTGCCCTGCGAGCGGGCGCCCAGCTCCACCATGGTGGGGATCAGCGCGGGCGGCAGGTTGTCCACCACGAACCAGCCGAGGTCCTCCAGGCACTTGGCGGCCGTGCTGCGGCCGGCGCCGGACATCCCCGAGATGATCACCAGCTCGGGGATGGCCGCTTCGGCCGCCTCGGCGGCCTCCTTGGCCTCCTTCGTGGTGCCCGTGTCCACCTGCTCCGCTCCGTCCCGCTCGCGCTCAGTCATCGGTACTGCCCTCGTCGTCGTCCATGATCTCTCCTGTTGCCGTGTTCACGGCGGGTGCGGCCGGGGCCGCTTCGGCGAGGGCCACGACCACGGACTCGGCCGTCTTGCGGCCGAAGCCGGGAACCTCACAGATCTGGTCGATTGTCGCCTGCCGCAGCCGCTTCACCGAGCCGAAATGCTTGATGAGCGCCTGTTTGCGTGACTCCCCGAGGCCGGGTACGTCGTCGAGCGGACTGGTCCTGATGCGTTTGGCCCGCTTGGCGCGCTGATAGGTGATGGCGAAGCGGTGCGCCTCGTCGCGTACCCGCTGGAGGAGGTAGAGGCCTTCGCTGGAGCGCGGCAGGACGATCGGGTCGGTGTCGTCGGGCAGCCAGACCTCTTCGAGGCGCTTGGCGAGGCCGCAGACCGCCACGTCGTCGATGCCCAGCTCGTCCATGGCGCGCTTGGCCGCCGCGACCTGGGGCTGGCCGCCGTCGACGACGACGAGCTGCGGCGGGTACGCGAAGCGCTTGGGGCGGCCGTCGTCCTCGGTGAGGGGCTCGCTGTCCGGCTCGGCGGGGAGGGTGGTGTTGGGGTCGGGGTCGGCCGGGGGCCGGCCGTTGCTTTCAGCCGGGGGCTGGCCGTTGCTCTCGGCCGGGGGCCGGCCGCTTTCGGCTGCGGGCCGGTCGGCTGCGGGCTGGTCGTTCTGCTCGGGCTGGAGCTGCTCGCTCTGCTCGGTCGGGAGGCCGCCGTTCTGCTCGGGCTGGAGCTGCCCGTTCCCGTCCGCCTCGGCCACCTCGTCCGCCGGGGGCTCTCCGTTCCCCTCGGCGAGTGCCGCGCCGCCGTTCCGCGCGTCCTCGCCCTCCGGCCACTCCCCCGTCCTCGCCTTCTCGGCGAGGTAGCGCTTGAAGCGGCGGCCGATCACCTCGTGCATCGAGCGGACGTCGTCCTGGCCCTCGAAGCCCTTGATCTGGAAGCGGCGGTACTCGCTCTTGCGGGCGAGGCCGTCCTCGAAGACGACCATGGACGCCACGACGTCGTCGCCCTGGAGGTGCGAGATGTCGAAGCACTCGATACGCAGCGGCGCCGTGTCGAGACCGAGCGCCTCGGCGATCTCCTCCAGCGCCCGGGAGCGGGTGGTCAGATCGCTGGCGCGCTTGGTCTTGTGCAGGACCAGGGCCTGACGCGCGTTGCGCCCGACCGTCGTCATCAGGTCCTTCTTGTCGCCGCGCTGCGGAATCCGCAGGGACACCTGGGAGCCCCGGCGCTCGCTCAGCCACTGGCTGACGGCCTCCGTGTCCTCGGGCAGGGCGGGGACCAGGACCTCCTTGGGGACCGCCTCGCCGCTCTCCTCCCCGTACAGGTGCTGCAACGCGTGCTCGACGAGCCCGGAGGTCTCGACGGCCTCGACCTTGTCGGTGACCCAGCCGCGCTGGCCGCGCACCCGGCCGCCCCGGACGTGGAAGATCTGTACGGCCGCTTCCAGCTCGTCCTCGGCGACGGCGATCAGGTCGGCGTCGGTGGCGTCGGCGAGCACCACGGCGCTCTTCTCCATCGCCCGGCGCAGGGCCCCTATGTCGTCCCGCAGCCGGCCTGCCCTCTCGTACTCCATGTCCTCCGCGGCGGCCGTCATCTCCTTCTCAAGACGGCGGATGTAGGTGCCGGTGCGGCCGACCATGAAGTCGCAGAATTCCTCGGCCAGTTCGCGGTGCTCCTCGGGGGTCACGCGGCCGACGCAGGGCGCCGAGCACTTGCCGATGTAACCGAGCAGGCAGGGACGGCCGGTGCGGGCCGCGTTCTTGAACACCCCTGCGGAGCAGGTCCGTACCGGGAACACACGGAGCATCAGGTCGACGGTCTCGCGGATCGCCCAGGCGTGTCCGTACGGGCCGAAGTAGCGCACGCCCTTCTTCTTGGCGCCGCGCATCACCTGGACGCGCGGGAATTCCTCGTTGAGCGTGACCGCGAGGTACGGATAGCTCTTGTCGTCGCGGTACTTGACGTTGAAGCGGGGATCGAACTCCTTGATCCAGGAGTATTCGAGCTGGAGCGCCTCGACCTCGGTGGAGACTACGGTCCACTCGACGGAGGCCGCTGTGGTGACCATGGTGCGGGTACGCGGGTGCAGACCCGTGATGTCCTGGAAGTAGCTGGAGAGCCTCGGGCGCAGGCTCTTCGCCTTCCCGACGTAGATCACCCGGCGGTGTTCGTCGCGGAACTTGTAGACCCCCGGCGAGTCGGGGATCTGTCCCGGCTTGGGGCGGTAGCTGGAGGGGTCGGCCATGGACTCCACCCTACTTGCGGGCGCCGACAGTGTGACGCCCGGCGGCGGGCGGTGCCAGGTGGAATCGGTGCTTCCGTCGGCGGGTGGCGCGGCGGGCCCCCGGCGGGGTCACCCAGTGGGCGCGGCCGGTGACTGCGGTGACTCCGACGACCCCGAGGCCTCAGGTCCGGCGACGAGGTTGGTCCCGTCGTACCTGACGGGCACCGCGAGCAGCGGTACGGTCGCGGGGCCGTGCACCGGATTGCCGGTCGTGACGTCGAAGCGGCTGCCGTGGCAGGGGCAGTCGCCGACGGTGCCTTCGAGCTTCTCCAGCAGGCACCCGGCGTGGGTGCACTGCGCGCTGAACGCCTTGTACTGGCCCTTCGACGGGCAGTAGACGACCACCCGCTGCTCGCGGAAGAGCTTCGCGCCGCCGACCGGGATCTGGTCGGCGGAGCCGAGTGGTTCCGGCGCCGTCGGGGTCGGGGTCTGCGCGTGGCCGAGCTTCGACTCGGTGGAGCAGGCCGTCACTCCCAGCCCTGCCACGCCTATGAGAGCGGCACCCTTCAGCACGGAGCGGCGGGGGGCGGGCAGGCCGGACATGGCGTCTCCACTGATCGGAGGGGGTGGCTGGAACACATGCGACGATACCGGGGCCGTTCCGGCCTTCTCCGCGCGGGCTGCCGCTGCCTCCGGCCCGGGACTGTGGGTGGCGATGCGTTACGTTCTGCTGCGTGATCGTCGTAGCCGGAGAGTCCTTGATCGATCTGGTGCCGGGTGGCGTCGCGGGTGCGCCAGGGCCGCTGGACCCGCTGCTGCCACGGCTCGGCGGGGGCCCGTACAACACCGCTGTGGCCCTCGGCCGGCTCGGCGCGCGTACGGGCTTCTGCTCCCGGATCTCCACGGACGCCTTCGGTGAGGCGCTGCTGACCGGCCTCGGGGCTGCGGGCGTCGACACCTCGCTCGTCCAGCGCGGCCCCGAGCCGACGACGCTCGCCGTGGTCACACTCGGCGCCGACGGCTCCGCCGGTTTCGGTTTCTACGCACAGGGCACGGCCGACCGGCTCTTCACCCTGCCGCCCGCCCTTCCCCCCGCCACCCGCGCGCTCGCCCTCGGGACCTGCTCCCTGGTGCTGGAGCCGGGCGCGAGCGCGTACGAGCAACTGCTGCGCAGGGAGGCGAACCGGGGCGTCTTCACCCTGCTCGACCCGAACATCAGACCGGGCCTGATCCCCGACGCGGCCGCCTACCGCGAGCGCTTCGCGGGCTGGCTGCCGTACGTGACGCTGCTGAAGCTCTCCCGGGAGGACGCCGACTGGCTGGGCCGCTCCCCCGCCGAGCTGGCCGGGTCCGGGCCCGCCGCCGTGGTGCTGACCAGGGGCGGTGCGGGGCTCGGGGTGTGGACGGCCGGCGGTACGGAGGTCTCCGTACCGCCGGCGCCGGTGGAGGTGGTCGACACGATCGGCGCCGGCGACACCGTGAACGCGGCGCTGCTGCACTCGCTCGCCGTACGCGACGCCCTGTCGCCCGAGGCGCTGGGGGCGCTGGACGCGGGCGCCTGGCGCGAGGTGCTCGGCTTCGCCGCGCTGGCGGCAGCGGTGACGTGTTCCCGTACGGGGGCCGAGCCTCCGTACGCGGCGGAGCTGGCCGGGGCGCTCTGACCGTACCGCCCGTACCGCCTGTCCCGTCCGTACCGTCCCGTCTCGCGGAGTGACCGTCCGGTCCGGTCCGTCCCGCCGGATCAGGTCTCGACCGGCTCCGGGAGCGTGGCCGCGCCGCGCTGTTCGTTGCGTCCGCCGCCGCGTACCAGCGCGACCGTCACCGCCGCGATGACACCGACCACCGACAGACCGATCAGGCCGCCCTTGGTGCTGCCTGTCGTGTCCTGGAGGATGCCGAAGACCGTGGGAGAGACGAACCCGCCGAGGTTGCCGACGGAGTTGATCAGGGCGATGGCCGGGGCCGCGACCCTGGCGTCCAGATAGCTCTGCGGGATCGTCCAGAAGATGGGGGACGCCGTCTTGAAGCCCATCGCCGCGATGCACAGGGCGCCGAGGCCCGCCCAGGGCGAGACGACCGTCGCCAGGAAGGTGCCGACCGATCCGGTGATCAGTGCGGCGATCAGGAACGGGCGGCGTTTGCCCGTACGGTCGGAGGCGCGGCCCGACACGTACACGGCGGCGATCGCGCACAGCCAGGGCACGGCGACCAGCAGCCCGACCTCGAAGTCCGAGAGTCCGCCGATGTCGTCCACGATGCTCGGCAGCCAGAAGGTCACCGCGTACAGCGCCAGCGAGATCGCGAAGTAGAGCCAGCAGAAGAGCAGCATCTGCGGGTCGGCGAGCAGTTTCCAGCGTGAGACGCGTCCGGTGTCCCGGCTGGCGGCCCTGACGGTCTGTTCGGCCTCGACGGCCCTGTTCAGGGCGGCTTTTTCCTCGTCGGTGAGCCACTTGGCGTCCTCGACACGGTTGTCGAGGAGGCGGAAGGCGATGAAGCCCAGCACGACGGAGGCGGCGCCCTCGATGAAGAACATCCACTGCCAGCCGCTGTGTCCGGCGAACCCGTGCATCTCCAGCAGCGCTCCCGACAGCGGCCCGGCGATGACGGAAGCGGTGCCCGATCCCATCAGGAAGATGGCGGTGGCGCGGCCCCGGTCGGCGTCGGGGAGCCAGCGGGTGAAGTAGTAGATGACCGCGGGGAAGAAGCCCGCCTCGGCGACGCCCAGCAGGAAGCGCAGGACGTAGAACATCTCGGCGCTGGTGACGAAGGCCATCGCCGCGGCGACCAGACCCCACGTGATCATGATCCGGGTGAGCCAGATCTTGGCGCCGAACCGCTCCAGGAGCACGTTGCTGGGCACTTCGAAGATGGCGTACGCGATGAAGAAGAGCCCGGCGCCGAAGCCGAAGGCGCTGGCGGAGAGGCCGATGTCGGTACTCAACTGGTCCTGCGCGAAACCGATGTTGACGCGGTCGATGTAGTTGACGATGAACATCACGAAGAACAGCGGCACGACTCGCCGGAAGATCTTGTGGACGGCGGTACGGACCGCCGGCTCCTGCGGCGCGGCGTGAACGGGGTGTGCGGTCACGTGCGGCTCCTTTGTCGCGGCTGAACCGCCGCCGCTCGCACGGAGGTGGCTGCTCGCCAGGGGGGGTTCTCGTATCGAGGTCACAGTTCGAGGTCACGGTCCGGCAGGGGTGGGTGCTGGGGTGTGCGTACGGGCATCGGGCGCGGCGGCGTTCCCCGGCGCCCGCGCGGCGCCCGCCCGGGCCCTCGCCCAGGCCCTCGCCCGGCGGCCGGGACCGTCGCCCTGGTCCCTGCCGCCGGGCGCGGTCACCAGCGCGGTACGGCGGGGGTGACCCAGCCGGGGTCGGCGACCCTCATCGCCGCCGCGTCGTCGCGTTCGCGCATCGTCCCGTCGTCGTCCAGCCATCGCCGGTGGAGGACGGCGAGCCGCTCGCGGTCGAGCTCGACGCCGAGGCCGGGTCCCTCCGGCACATCCAGGCAGCCGTCGGTGAAGGTGAGGCGGGCGGTGATGACGTCCTCGGTCTGCCACGGGTAGTGGCTGTCGCAGGCGTAGTCGAGGTTCGGCACGGTGGATGCGACATGGGTCATCGCGGCCAGGCTGATACCGAGATGCGTGTTGGAGTGCATGGACAGGCCGACGCCGAACGTCCGGCAGACGGCGGCGAGTTCCCGCGTCCTGCGCAGCCCGCCCCAGTAGTGGTGGTCGCTCAGCACCACCTGGACGGCGCCGTGCAGGAACGCCTCGCGGATCTCGGCGAAGGTGGTGACGCACATGTTGGTGGCCAGCATCAGGTCGGTGCGCCCGGCCACCTCCGCCATGTTCGCGGTGCCGCTGGTGGGGTCCTCCAGATACTCCAGTACGTCGCTCAGGGCTTCGGCGACCTTCAGCGAGGTCGGCACGGACCAGGCGCCGTTGGGGTCGAGACGGACCGGCTGCCCGGGGAAGCGTTCGGCGAGGGCGCGTACGGCGGCGATCTCCTCTGCCGGCTCGTACACCCCGCCCTTCAGCTTGAACGAGGTGAAGCCGTAGTCGCGGGTGAACCGTTCGGCCTGTGCGACGACTCCCGCCGGGTCGAGGGCGGCGCCCCAGTCGTCGGACTCGCCCGCGCCGTCCGGGTGTTCGGCCCAGCGGTAGAAGAGGTACGCGCTGAACTCGACGCGGTCGCGCACCTTGCCGCCGAGCAGCGCGTGCACCGGCACATCCAGGGTTTTGCCGAGCGCGTCGAGGCAGGCGACCTCGAAGCCGGACACGACGGACAGCCGTAGCTTGTCGGCGGTCTGTACGCCGCGCAGCCCGCCGACGTCCACGGAGTTCTCCACCCGGGCGGCGTCCACGTCGAGTTGGCCGGCGAGCGTGAGGAGTCCGTTCAGGTCGGCGACGCTGTGCCCGACGAGCCGCTCGGCGAACGGCCGTGCCAGCTCCAGGTACTTGGTGTCGCCGTAGGTCTCGCCCACCCCTGTCACCCCGCCCTCGGTGACGACTTCCACGATCAGGCGGGGGGTGTACGGCTGATGCACGCCCTGCGTGTTGAGCAGCGGCGGATCGGCCACCAGGATCGGTGTGAGGCGCACGTCGGTGATGGTGAGGCCGCCGGGGCCAGGGGCCGTCGTGGGTGTCGCTTCGGCCGTGAGGACCACCAGCCGTCATCTCCCTATGTAGATGGTATCTACGTATGAAGATGCAGATTAGGGATGTGGACAGAGGGGCGTCAATACCCGGGGACGCGGAAAAGCCCAGGCCCCGGAGGGACCGGCCAGGAAGCGACCGGCCAGGAAGCAGCCGGCCCGGAAGCAGCCGCGCAGCCGCCGATTACGATCTGAGCCATGTCCGATACCGGCGGGGTACGCGAAGTGAAGTCGGCGGCCCGCACCGTTGAGTTGCTGGAAGTCCTGGCGGCGCGGGGCGACCGACCCGTACGGCTGCGGGAGCTGGCCGAGGATCTCGGGGTGCCCCGCAGCAGCATGTACGCCCTGCTCCAGACGCTGATCGACCGCGGCTGGGTGCGTACGGACGTCACCGGGTCGCTCTACGGGATCGGCATCAGGGCGCTGCTCACCGGCACCAGCTATCTGGACACCGACCCGCACGTGCGCGCCGTCCGCCCGTTCCTCGACGAGGCGTCCGACGCGCTCGGCGAGACCATCCACCTCGCCCGGCTCGACGGCGGCGACGTCGTCTACCTCGCCACCCGGGAGTCGCACGAATACCTGCGGGCCCTCAGCCGCGTGGGCCGCCGGCTGCCGGCCCATGTCGGCGCCCTGGGAAAGGCGCTGCTCGCCGAGCGCGCCCCGGACGCGCTGCCGCTTCCGGAAGGCCCGCTGGAACGGCTGACCCCCAACACCCACACCGACCGCGCGTCCCTCGCCGAGGACCTGGCCCGGGTGCGCGAGCGGGGGTACGCGATCGACCGCGAGGAGGGCGTCGCCGGCATCACGGGCTTCGGCTTCGCGCTGCGCTACGACACCCCGGCGGCGGACGCGATCAGTTGCTCGGTGCCGACCGTTCGCCTCACGGAGGAGCACGAGCGGCGGATCGTCGCCGGGATGCGGGAGATCAGGGACAGGATCGAGGCGGTCGCACCCCGGGGAACGGGCTCGGCGCCGCAGTGGCGCTGACCCCGCCGGCGCCGGCGCGCCGCGCGGGCCGGACAAAAGAAGACAGTGGGTGTCGGGTTACCGCGCGACCATCGTGTCCTCATCGCACGGAAGGACACACCACCCATGTCAGCAACGCTTGACGGCAAAGTCGCTCTGGTCGCGGGAGCGACGCGCGGGGCCGGCCGGGGTATCGCGGCCGAACTCGGCGCCGCCGGCGCCACCGTCTACGTAACGGGCCGCAGCACCCGGGAGCGGCGCTCGGAGTACAACCGTGCCGAGACCATCGAGGACACCGCCGACCTGGTGACGGCGGCAGGCGGCCTCGGGATCCCGGTCCCCACCGACCATCTGGTCCCCTCCCAGGTCAGCGCGCTGGTGGAGCGCATCGCCGACGAGCAGGGCCGGCTGGACGTCCTGGTCAACGACATCTGGGGCGGCGAGAACCTCTTCGCGTGGGACACCCCGCTGTGGGAGCACGACCTTGACGACGGGCTGCGGCTGCTCCGGCTGGCGGTGGAGACCCACGCGATCACCAGCCACCACGCACTCCCCCTCCTGCTGCGGAACGAGGGCGGACTGGTGATCGAGATGACCGACGGCACCGCCGAGTACAACAGGGACACCTACCGCGTCTCGTTCTTCTACGACCTCGCGAAGACAGCGGTGCTCCGCATGGCGTTCGCCCTGGGCCACGAACTGGGCCCCAGGGGCGCCACAGCGGTCGCGCTGACGCCCGGCTGGATGCGCTCGGAGATCATGCTCGACCACTTCGGCGTGACCGAGGAGTCATGGCGCGACGCGCTGAAGGACTCACCGCACTTCTGCATCTCCGAGACCCCGTTCTACGTCGGCCGGGCGGTCGCCGCCCTCGCGGCCGACCCCGAGGTGAGCCGCTGGAACGGCCAGTCACTGTCCAGCGGCGGCCTCGCCCAGATCTACGGCTTCACAGACCTGGACGGAAGCCGCCCGGACGCCTGGCGCTACCTGGTGGAGGTCCAGGACCGCGGAGCCCCCGCCGACGCGAGCACCTACCGCTGAACGCCAAACGGCCGCCGCCCACCCGCGCGACCGGCGCGCGACCCTTGCTCGGCCCCAACGGGTCGGGCGGGGGGCGCTGTCGTGCGTCCGGGCATGCGGTCTTTTGCCGGGCCGTCAGCAGCGCTACGGTGGCCGCCAGTTCGTGCACACTCCTGGCGAAGAGCGTGGCCTCCCTCGCACGATCGGACAAGGCGTCCACCTCCCGGATCATGAAACCGTGATCGAGTTCCCGCAGCGCATGATGCCGTTCTTCCCCGAGGTGACCGGTGACGACCCCGACACTCGCTGACCGCCTCCGCGCCTGCGGACGATCCGCCTTCCACCTGGAGATGCGGGACGGTTACATGCGTTCCGACCCTCGGTTCGTCGCCTGGCAGAACGGCGCCCGCGACGACCCGGCAGACATCGACCCGCGTCTGCGGCCGTGGCTCGCGCTGATCTCCGAGACGACCAGTCGCGGTGTCGCCGTCCGCCGGGCCCGCATCGTGTCCGAACCGGTCAGTGACTACATCCGGTTCGAGCACCATGTCACCGCGCCGAACGTCGCCGCAGGGGAGGACGTGCGCTGGCTGCCTCGTCGGCACGCCTCTGATCTCGCGCTGCCGGGAAACGACTTCTGGCTGTTCGACGGCGAACTGGTGGTCTTCCTGCACTTCGCGGGGAACGGCGAACTAGCGCCGGACGACGAGGATGTGAGCACCGGTCCCGCAGCCGTGGGGCTGTGTGCGTCCGCGTTCGAGGCTGTGTGGCAGCGTGCCGTTTCGCACGCCGACTACCACCTCACCTAAGAGGTATCCACCCGCGTGCGCCCGGACCTACTCGAGTTACTACGTTGCCTGCGGTAAAAAACCGACGAAACGGGCCTCTACCAGTGACGAAACTACTGGTAGAGGTCTGCTTCTCGCAGGTTCGCGGTCTGGTTCGATGTGGACGGAACTCGGGTCGCGAGCCCAGACTTGCTTGGCGCGCGCTACGGGGCCTTCGCAGTTGTTCGGTTCTTCTGCAGTCGTGGACGGCGCTGGCTGGCTTGCTTCGGCTGGTACGAGGTGGCCGGTCGGAGTCCAGATGCTGAGCTGTTTTGTCTCGCGTCGGTGATGGGTGCGGCGACGCGGTCTCTCACCGCCTAGGGCGAACGTGCCAGTTCTTGATCTTGCGGCGGTTGGCGTGAACGAGCTGGAAGACTCGTGCGGGCGGCTGTCCGCGAGTGGCGCGCCTCTGCGCCGAGGGCTGTGAGCTGTGAGCCAGAGTGCGCGCTGGTGGACGACGAGCGAGTTGAGATCTCAGTCGGTTGCGGTGGAGCTCCGGCATCTGATCGACCTGATGGACGGTTACTGGGACGGATAGCTACCGGGTGGCGAGATCGCGCTGGAATGACGGAGTGACGAGCCGCTCTTTTGGAACTCCTCTGGACGCCGGGTGCGGACCGCTCGATTCGAATTAGGACCCATCGACACCTCTATCGATCCCGTCCTTTCCAGAACGAACCTTTTGGACCAGGTCCCGACACTTTGTAATATTCTTGAAGAGACTAGTCAGATAGTTGGTCGAATAGGTGTCATCGATGCTCTTCGTGAGGGCCGTCAAGCTCTGTTCAGTCAGTTCAGGAACACGTTTCATTTCCGATGGCCAATCATACTCGGGATCCTCAATCCGCTGTAGATCGAGTTCCCGGAAGACCAGATGAAGAACCAGTCGGTTCCCCTGCAGACAGATGGAACGCGGGCGCCCATCTAGCTGACCTCTCAAACGTGTCAACGTTGCGTCGACTTCCCGCATGACCTCGACGCAACGCCATATCCGATAGGGCCCTACAGTCGGATTGAAGAGTGTCCGGTACGGGGGTTTCTCTGTGGACTCCCAAAGGCTTCCCATCCTGCTCTTCGCCATGACCGCCAAACTGGGCTCCCTATTCGCACACGCCAGAGCCACTGTGGCGTCCACCACCGTGCAGCCGTGCTCGGGGCTTGGAACAGGCTCCCCACGCTTGATCGAGTAAGTCTTTTTAAGAGAGAGAACCAGTTCTGTACACAAGCGACCCTGCTCGGGATCCAGCGAGACGAAATCTCGGGTCTCCACAGTATTCTGCGTGTTGGTCGCCCTGGTCACCGCTGTCGCAAAACCTTCAGGGCAGCCTTCAAGGCTGATAAAGCGCACCCACACCCTGGCCTCGTCCAGACCAGCTTCGCCCCTATGTGCTGCCTGGTGGATACTCGCCACCGTCTGGGCACCGTTAACGATACTCACACCCGTGAGCGAGAAATCACCGAAAGTGCGACTGGCGGCACCCCGCGCCGTCTTCTTCACGCTCTCGCAGAGCGCTGTCACGCCGTTGTTGAAGTACCAGAAATGTTGGGGGTCTTTGATAATCGTTTGCGAAACCGCCTCGTTGACGCTCGTGTTCCCCAGAGCCTTCCTGATGTTCTGGGAGAAAAGACGGTCTCCGAAATGCTCATACCAGTTCGCCACGCTTGAGGCGGTAACTACGCCGTAGTACGCCTCGTATGGTTCGCTTACCGTACCCCAGTTCTCCAGTTGGGCATTGAAGTCGATTCTGGAGCCTCCCAATCCTTCGGATATGAAGGAATGAAAATCACTCAGCCCCAGGATCTCCATGGATACGACTTGTTGCGACTCATTCATCTCTTCGAGTAGATCGCTGAAAACGGCGGATGAGGGGGCAGCCAAATCGGTTCGGCCGGTGGTTGCCACCACGAGAATGAAGGTGACGTTGACGTCATCAAGTGCCTCTGTAATTTTCTCCTCTTGGGCACGGAGACGCGCGTTGAACCGGTCGAACTTCGTGTCCAGGAGATCTCTGAACCCGGCCGTGAAATGGCGGGAATCGCCCAAGCCGAGGCTGCCGTCCCCGGAACCATCCCATTTTGACTGGACAAGGATCACTCTTCGCTGCAGAGGATCGATCGCAATGGCGTCGATTCCATTGTCCCCAGTTCCGTCCACCACCGTGGCCGCCGCCTCGGCGGCAGACAGTTCGGTGAACCTCTGTACGGCGAGAGCCGCCAAAGATCGGCTCAGGAAGGACTTTTCCCGGACCGAGTCGCTGGCTTTTGCGTAGTCGCTCATGTCGATGTGTTCCGCGAAGCCCGTGTGCAGCGCTTCCCTGATGTGCCTGACCCAGAGCCGTTTCATGCAGCCTCCTGCTCGCCAGCGCCGACAAACATGGCTGAGTTGCCGAAGTCACCGTAGTCATTGCATAGGGTGACTGGGAAGAGGCGGAACGTGATCTGGTCGCAAATGGTGCAACTCTCTTCTAGCCCGCACCTGTCCCGCGTGGCGACGCTCACGCCAGGGCGGACCCCAGAGTCAAACTACCGGTGACCAGCGAGGCGGGAAAAGATCTCTGGTATCGCGAGAAAAGATCTTGGATGGGCCAGGATTGCCGCTGCTCAGCGCATTCGTCGGTTGCCCGCAGTACCGCAGCCCCCTGCTCGGCCCCAACGGGTCGGGCAGGGGGCGCCTTTGCCGTACTCCCTGCGCCCACCCCACCAGTACCGTGGAAGCCTCACTCTCTGGCGGGGGCATCGGTGAACACGTCCGAAGGAAGCCTTGGCGACCGCATCGCAGAACTCCGATCGCGGCGAAACATGACGCAGGAGAAGCTGGCCGCGGCTGCCGGCCTGTCCGTCGACTTGATCCGCAAACTTGAGCAAGGCAGGCGCAGGACGGCGCGCCTGGCCAGCATCAATGCGATGGCGCGAGCGCTCGATACAGAGCCGAGCTATCTCGTCGGGCAGCCGACGACCTTCGAGGCCGGCGCATCGGACGGCGTCCCGCCCTCCGTGCTCGCGCTGCGGCAGGCCGTCTCCCCGGTGGCCGATCTGCTGGACGGGGACACGGACCTTGACGACCCGCCGAGCATCCTCGAGCTTCAGGCGTCACTGCTGTCGACCGAGGCCATTCGCCGCGACGGGCGCATGGGCGAGATCGGAGCCCTCCTCCCTCAGCTCATCCGTGACGCCCGCATGGCGGCACATGCCTACACCGGCAGCGACGCGGCAGCGGCGAACTCCGTCCTGGCCGTCGCGTACCAGGTCGCGGCCACCACGCTGACGGCCCTCGGCAAGGAGGACGCGGCGTTCACGGCCCTGGAGCGCTCGCTCCTCGCGATCCGCCTGTGCGACGACCCGAACCTTGAGACTATGGCCGCTTCGACCTTGTCGTGGGTGTTCACGAAACAAGGGCGGCTGGCGGATGCGGAGCATGTCGCCGTCACCCGCGCGCACCAGATCGAGCCGGGCTTCCGCTCCAGTCCGGAAGATCTCGCGCTGTGGGGCGTGTTGCTGCTTCGCGCGGCAACCGCCGCGGTGCGGCAGGAGAAACACGACACGGTCACTGACCTGTTGAGGTTGGCCAAGGGAGCTGCGGAGAGTATGGGGCGGGATCTCCTCGTCTACGCCACCCCGTTCGGGCCGACGAACGCGGGCATCGCCAAGGTGAACTTCCTGGTGGAGATGGAGAAAAGCGACGAGGCCCTGCGATCTGCCCGCGACATTCCGGGCATTGGTGGGCTGCCGCCCACCTGGAGGGCGCGCTTCCATGTCGACCGCGCTCTCGCGTACAACGATCTGGGGAAGGACCGGGCGGCAGAGGGCGCGCTCCTGCTGGCCGAGAAGGATGCGCCGGAGTGGATGCGCTACCACTCGACATCTCGCCGGTTGGTTGAGGAGTTGCGAGGGCGTGCGTCCCGCAAGGACGCCGTCCTCGGCCTGGCCGACCGGCTCGGGCTGGTGGGGTAGGACATAGCGCCCTACCTGATCCAGAACATAGGACAGCCTGTCACTGGTCTGTGATCACGCGACTCCATAGCGTGCTCCGCATGACGCGGTGCCGGTCAACCCCCACCAGAGACGGCCGGCGCCGCTCCCATCGCAGCCCCTGGGAGCCCACCATGACCGTCATCGCCCGCGAACTGCCGCCGCCCGACACGTTGTCCGAGCGCCAGTTACGCGGCGCCGACCGCTGCTTCTGCGGCGCAGACCTGACCCGCTCGGAGGTCACCGACCTCGGGCAGCAGCGGGTGACCGTGCACGGGGCCCGGGTGTCGTGGTTCCCCCGCTCCTGCCCGGGCTGCCCCAGAGCGGGCGGTGCGTCATGACCGTCTGCGTGAAGGGCCCTATGCGCGCGGCTTCCCGCTGGAGGACGTCACCGGTGCGTACTGCGAGGAGCACGGCTGATCACCGCGCCCGCTACGGCCGTCCCCCGCCCATCCCCCGGACCCTGCCGGACCGGGGAATGGACGGGGACGGGCGCGCCTTCGGCCTACTTCGCCGCCGTCTTCTTGGCAGCAGTCTTCTTCGCCGGGGCCTTCTTCGACTGTGCCGTCCTGGCGGCGACAGTCTTGGCTGCGACCGTCTTCGCCGGGGCCTTGCGGGCCGGGGCCTTCTTCCTCGCCGGGGCCGCCGCGTCGCTGATCCGTTCCGAGTCCAGGATCTCGCGCAGGAACTTGCCGGTGTGGCTGCCCGGCTCGCCCGCCACCTGCTCGGGGGTGCCCTCGGCGATGACCAGACCGCCGCCGTTGCCCCCCTCGGGACCCATGTCGATCACCCAGTCCGCCGTCTTGATGACATCGAGGTTGTGCTCGATGACGATGACGGTGTTGCCCTTCTCGACCAGCCCGGACAGTACGGTGATCAGCTTGCTGATGTCCTCGAAGTGCAGACCCGTGGTGGGCTCGTCCAGGACGTAGACCGTACGGCCCGTGGAGCGCTTCTGCAGCTCGCTCGACAGCTTCACCCGCTGCGCCTCGCCGCCCGAGAGGGTCGGCGCCGGCTGGCCGAGCCTGACGTAGCCGAGGCCCACCTCGTTGAGCGTCTTGAGGTGACGGGCGATCGTCGGGACGGCCTCGAAGAAGTCCAGCCCCTCCTCGATCGGCATGTCCAGCACCTCGGCGATGGACTTGCCCTTGTAGTGGACCTCCAGGGTCTCCCGGTTGTAGCGCGCTCCGTGGCAGACCTCGCACGGGACGTACACGTCCGGCAGGAAGTTCATCTCGATCTTGATGGTGCCGTCGCCCGAGCAGTTCTCGCAGCGCCCGCCCTTGACGTTGAAGGAGAAGCGTCCGGGCAGGTAGCCCCGGACCTTGGCCTCCATCGTCTCGGCGAAGAGCTTGCGGACATGGTCGAAGACGCCGGTGTACGTCGCCGGGTTGGACCGGGGCGTACGGCCGATGGGCGACTGGTCGACGTGGACGACCTTGTCGACCAGGTCGTCACCGTCGACACGGGTGTGCCGCCCGGGCACCGACTTCGCGCCGTTCAGCTCGCGGGCCAGGTGCGTGTAGAGGATGTCGTTGACCAGCGTCGACTTGCCCGAACCCGAGACACCGGTCACCGCGGTGAACACGCCGAGCGGGAACGACACGTCGATGTCCTGGAGGTTGTTCTCCCGGGCACCGTGCACGGTGAGCTGCCGGTCGCCCGAGACGGGCCTGCGGATCTCCGGGGTCGGGATGGACTTCTTCCCCGAGAGGTACTGGCCGGTCAGCGACTCCTTGTTGGCCAGGAGCCCCTTCAGCGAACCCGAGTGCACGACATGCCCGCCGTGCTCACCTGCGCCGGGGCCGATGTCGACCACCCAGTCGGCCACCTTGATGGTGTCCTCGTCGTGCTCCACCACGATCAGGGTGTTACCCATGTCGCGGAGCCGTACGAGGGTCTCGATCAGCCGGTGGTTGTCCCGCTGGTGCAGCCCGATCGACGGCTCGTCCAGTACGTACAGCACGCCGACCAAGCCGGAGCCGATCTGGGTGGCGAGCCGGATGCGCTGCGCCTCGCCGCCGGAGAGCGTGCCCGCCGCGCGGTTCAGCGAGAGGTAGTCCAGGCCCACGTCGACCAGGAACTTCAGCCGTTCGTTGACCTCCTTGAGCACCCGCTCGGCGATCTTCCGGTCGCGCGCGTTCAGCGTGAGCCGTGCGAGGAACTCGGCGCAGTCGCTGATCGACAGCGCGGAGACCTCGGCGATGGACTTGTCCATCACGGTCACGGCGAGAACGAGCGGCTTGAGGCGGGTGCCCTCACAGGTCGGGCAGGGCACCTCGCGCATGTACCCCTCGAAGCGCTCCCTGCTGCTGTCGCTCTCCGCCTCCGAGTGCCGCCGCTTGACGTAGGAGACGGCCCCTTCGAAGACGGGGGTGGTGTAGGCGCGCTCGCGCCCGTACCTGTTCCGGTAGCGGACCTCGACCTGGGTCTTGTGGCCGTACAGCAGCGCCTTCTTGGCGCGCTGCGGCAGCCCGGCCCACGGGATGTCCGTACGGAAGCCGAGGGCCTGGGCGAGGCCGCCGATCATCCGGCCGAAGTACTCCTTGGTGTGGCCGTGCGACCACGGGTGGATCGCGCCCTCGTCGAGCGACTTGTCCTCGTCCGGGACGATCAGGTCCGGGTCGACCTCCATGCGCGTACCGATGCCGGTGCAGTCGGGGCAGGCGCCGAAGGGCGAGTTGAACGAGAAGGAGCGCGGCTCCAGCTCCTCGAAGGAGAGGTCGTCGTACGGGCAGTACAGGTGCTCGGAGTACATCCGCTCGCGCTCGGGGTCGTCCTCGGCGAGGTCGACGAAGTCGAGCACGACCATGCCGCCGGAGAGGCCGAGCGCGGTCTCGACCGAGTCGGTCAGCCGGCGCTTGGCGCTGTCCTTCACCGTGAGGCGGTCGACGACCACCTCGATGGTGTGCTTCTCCTGCTTCTTGAGCGTGGGCGGCTCGGTGAGCTGGATCGTCTGCCCGTCGACCCTGGCCCGGCTGTAGCCCTTGGTCTGGAGGTCGGAGAAGAGATCGACGAACTCACCCTTGCGCTCGCGCACGAGCGGCGACAGCACCTGGAAGCGGCTGCCCTCGGGCAGGTCGAGGACCTTGTCCACGATGGCCTGCGGCGACTGCCGGGCGATCGGCCGGCCGCACTCGGGGCAGTGCGGCTTGCCGATCCGGGCGAAGAGCAGCCGGAGGTAGTCGTAGACCTCGGTGATGGTGCCGACCGTGGAGCGCGGGTTGCGCGAGGTCGACTTCTGGTCGATGGAGACGGCCGGGGAGAGGCCCTCGATGAAGTCGACGTCCGGCTTGTCCATCTGGCCGAGGAACTGCCGGGCGTACGAGGAGAGCGACTCCACGTACCTGCGCTGCCCCTCCGCGAAGATCGTGTCGAACGCGAGGGAGGACTTGCCCGACCCGGAGAGCCCGGTGAAGACGATGAGTGAGTCACGGGGGAGGTCGAGCGAGACGTTTTTGAGATTGTGCTCACGCGCGCCACGGACGATGAGACGGTCGGCCACGCCGGTCCGCACCTTTCTGGAGGGATGCAGGGGCGGAGCCCCCTTCGGACTGTGGGGGTCGCCAGAGCGATGGAATTACGGGCAAATGAGTTACGGACGATGAGTTACGTTGGACTGTTCAGGGGGTTGTCCAGTGTGTCGCTTCGTGCTTGCTCTGTGGGTTGCTCGGAGCCTTTTTGCCAGGCTCGGCCGGCCCGGCTTCGGATTGCCTCCATACCAGGATGCCTCTTCCGAGCTTATAGCACGCGCATTCGATTTAACGCCGCCCTTCGTCGCCTTCACCCGATCGAGTGGTGGCGCTATCGTCGAGACATGATCGATCATGTGCGCGACCTGGCCTCTGTACGTGAAGCGACCGAGCGGCTCCTCAGCGCAGCCGCCGCACTGGACAACGCGGCCGTGGCCGCTCCGTCACGGCTGCCGGGGTGGACTCGTGGACATGTGCTGGCCCATGTCGCGCGTAACGCGGACGCTCTGGTCAATGCTCTGGAGGGTCGGCCGATGTACCCGGACGCCGATACCAGGGACGCGGAGATCGAGCGGGACGCGGCCAGGAGGCTCGATGTCCAGCTCGGTGACGTACGCGACACCGACGCGCGCTTCCATCGGGTGGCCGAGGCGCCCGCCGACTGGGCCCGTACGGTCACCCTCCGCAACGGGGTCACGGATGTGGCAGCCCGGCTGCCGTTCCGCCGCTGGGGCGAGATCGAGCTGCACCATGTCGACCTCGGGATCGGCCGGGACCTGGAAGACCTGTCCGAGGAATTCGTCACACGCGAGATCGAGTTCCTCGCCGAGCGCTTCGCCGGGAACCCTGATCTCCCAGCCCTCGCGCTGACCGCGCCCGGCGGCCGCACCTGGAACACGGGCGGTACGCAGGACGGGCCGCTGCCCGTCAGCGGCCCCGCGCCGGACCTGATGGGCTGGCTCTCCGGCCGCAGGGACGGGGCGGCGCTGAAATGCGAGGGCGGCCCGCTGCCCGCACTGCCGCCGCTCTAGGCGCCGGGTCGGCCACGCCCTGGCCGCCGCTCTGGCCGCCGCTCTGAAGGACGGGAAGGACGGTACGGATGTCACGCGCCGCCTGGGTGCCTCGTACCGTCGTACGCGACGGAGTGCGGCTGGTCTGCCGTGACGGGGGCGGCCCTGGCAGGACCGTGATCCTGCCGCACGGCCTGGCCGGGCACGCGGGCGAGTAGGACGAGGCGGCCCGGCGGCTCCAGCCGTACCACCGGGTCGTCGCTGTCGACCAGCGCGGCCACGGCGGGAGCGAGCGGCACACCGGGGACGTCTCGCGGGCCGCGTATGTCGCCGACGTGATCGCCGTACTCGACCGGCTCGGGCTTGCCACGGCCGGTCGTGGCCGGACAGTCGACGGGCGGGCATACGGCCATGCTCGCCGCCGCCGCGCACCCCGGGCGGTTCAGCGGCGCCGGACAGCCCGGCGAGGACCGGGGCCGGCCGGACGCGCCGCACGCCGTCCTCGGGGACTTCATCGGCTCGGCGGTGTGAACGACCAACTAGGCTGGGCCACATGACGTACAGCGGAGCGGTGAAGGTCGGCGGACCGGCGGACGTGCACGAGTTGCCCGCCCTGATGATCTCGAAGGTCGCGGTGGGCGCGATGAACAACAACGCCTACCTGCTGCGCTGCCGGGCCACCGGTGAGCAGTTGCTGATCGACGCGGCTGCCGAGCCGGCGACGCTGCTGAGCCTCATCGGTGACGACGGCATCGCGTCCGTCGTCACGACGCACCAGCACGGCGACCACTGGCAGGCGCTGGCCGAGACGGTGGCGGCCACCGGCGCCCGTACGTACGCGGGCCGGTACGACGCCGAAGGCATCCCCGTGGCGACCGACGTCCTGGTCGAGGACGGCGACACGATCAGGGTCGGCGAGGTCGAGCTGACCGCCGTACACCTGGTCGGACACACACCGGGCTCGATCGCGCTGGTCTACAACGACCCGCACGGCCACGCGCATGTCTTCACCGGCGACTGCCTCTTCCCCGGTGGTGTCGGCAATACGCATCAGGACCCGGTGGCGTTCGCGAGCCTGCTCGACGGGGTGGAGACCAAGCTCTTCGGCCGGCTGTCCGACGAGACCTGGGTCTACCCGGGCCACGGCAGCGACACCACGCTCGGCGACGAGCGCCCGCACCTGTCGGAGTGGCGCGAGCGCGGCTGGTAGCAGGCGGACAGCGGGCCTGCGGTCAGCGGGCCGGCCGTCAGCGGGTGTGACGCATACGCTGGCCCACTTCGCCCTCGTCCGTCTCCCACCAGGGGCGCACCAGACCGGGAGCGGGTACGGCGGGACCCGGGGCGCCCGCCGGGGCGGCGGGTGCGGCCGCAGGCGCGGGGGCCGGGGTCAGTTCTTCGTCGAGACGTGCGTCGAGGGCCGCTGTCCTGTCGCGGTCGGCGCGCCACCACTCGATGAACACGGCGATCAGGAACGGCATCGCGACCAGCTCGGCGAGCGTCAGCATCAGCCCGCCGCCGAGCATCTGGTCCTCCTGGACGCTCGGCCCCCAGGTCCGCGGATGCGCGGCGTACCAGTGTCCCGCCACCAGCGTGCCGCTGGTCATGACGACGATGCCGGGCACCGAGTCGAAGAGGCCGTCGAAGAAGACCAGGGCCGCCCGGATGGGGTGGTTGCACCAACGGGGCAGCATCTCTTGCCTGGTGAGCATGGGCAGGACGAACAGGCTTCCGGTGAGCAGCAGTTGAGCGTGCATCAACTGACGGACCGGGTAATTCCCCAGCGAGGTCGCGAAGTACGGCGTGAAGTAGATGGTCAGTTCGGAGACGAGCACCATGAGCGAACTGACCAGCGGGAACGTCAGTACGCGTACGGGCCGTGAGGTCATCGCCCGGTGCAGCGGCCCGTCCGGGGCGGCGAGCCCGAGCGGGTCTCCGAGGGCCAGCCCGAGCGGGGCGAGCAGGTCGAGCAGGATGTTCTGCACGGCGGCGGGCCAGAACAGCACCCGGTCGTAGACGGCGAGCGACGACATCGTGGCGACAGCGAGCACCCCGAGGCCGAGTACGGCGAAGGCGGCGATGCGTGCGACGGGCCAGCCGAGCCCGGCGCGTCTGCGGCGGACGACCCCCGCCGCGTACAGCCCGCCGAGGAGGGCGATGGCGGCGAGCGCCACCGGGTCCGCCTCCCAGGTGGAGAACCCCCGGGAAAGAGTGAGCTCCGGCAGCACTCCGCACCTGCTTCCCGATCTGTCCTGGACCGTCCGGTTCCGCCGCCCACGGTAGACCGGGGGCGGCGGACGGCTGGACTCGGGGGCGGCCTCCGGACCTTCGCGGGGGCCTGCTTGAGGACCGGCTCGATGACCGGTCCGGGACCGTCAGGCCCCTATGTTGGTTCTGTCGTCGGACTCGGCCTTGGCCGCAGCGTCGCGCTCCGCCTGCTTCTTCGAGGCGATCAGGCTGGTGATCGTGGTGATGATCAGGACGCCACAGATGACGGCCAGCGAGACCGGGATGGAGATCTCGGGAACGTGCACGCCCGTCTCGTGCAGCGCGTGCAGCACCAGCTTCACCCCGATGAAGCCCAGGATGACCGACAGTCCGTAACTGAGGTGGACCAGCCTTCTGAGCAGGCCGCCGATGAGGAAGTAGAGCTGCCGCAGCCCCATCAGGGCGAAGGCGTTGGCGGTGAAGACGATGTACGGGTCCTGGGTCAGGCCGAAGATCGCCGGGATCGAGTCCAGCGCGAACAGCACGTCGGTGGTGCCGATGGCGAGCATGACCACCATCAGCGGGGTCAGCACCCGCTTGCCGTTCCGCCGGATGAAGAGCTTCGTGCCCTCGTACCTGTCGGACACGCCGAAGCGGCGCTCGATGGTCTTGAGCAGCCGGTTCTCCTCGAACTCCTCGTCCTCGTCGTCGGAGCGCGCCTCCTGGATGAGCTTCCAGGCGGTGTAGATCAGGAACGCGCCGAAGATGAAGAAGACCCACGAGAAGCTCGCGATGATCGCGGCTCCGGCGGCGATGAAGATCGCACGCAGGACCAGCGCGATCAGCACACCGATGAGCAGCACCCGCTGCTGGAGGTGTGAGGGGACCGCGAACTTCGCCATGATCAGCACGAAGACGAAGAGGTTGTCGACGCTGAGCGATTTCTCGGTGATGAAGCCGGCGAAGAACTCGCCGGACGCTCCGCTGTCGCCGAAGAGCAGCAGGCCCAGGCCGAACAGCGCGGCGAGGCAGATCCAGACGCCCGTCCAGATCCCGGCTTCCTTGATCGACACGTCATGGGGCTTGCGCCCGATGAGGAAGTCGACAGCGATCAGGGCGGACAGACCGAGAATGGTCAGCGCCCACAGGGTCAATGAAACGTCCACAGTGCCTCCGGCTTCGTACGACTACGTATCAGCGACGTCGCTGCCGGAGGTCTCTTCCACCCGGGCGGTTCCGCTGCCGGCCGGGCCGACGCCCCGGGGCCGATGGCGGTCCGTATTGACGGGTACGTCGCGATGTGGGAGTACTCCCCTCCGCTGCTGAGAAGACTACAGTAATTACCAAGGAAAGGTAAAGCAATGGGTAAGGTGACCCCAAGTCCGCAGGTCAGCGGCGCCCTTCGCGGAGGGCTCCGGCCACCCCCTCCAAGACATGGCGCAGCATCGGACCGCCGTCCGCCGGGAGTGCCGGAGGCGTGTACGTCCAGGAGTGGCCGACCCAGGGATCGGCCAGGTGCTCGCTCGGTACGGGCGTGAGAGGCAGCAGGGAACGCCAGAGCGGGTCGAGCACCGGACCGTACGCCCGGGCGTCCTCGCGGTCCGCGACCATCAGCAGGTGCACACCGGCCGAAGGCCCCTCGTCGGCGAGGTAGCGGAGCTGGGTCACCCCGCGGTCGTCGAAGCCGTGCGGGAAGTCGTTGATGATCAGCAACTGCTCGCCGAGGTCGAGATCCGGCGGAAGTGATTCGGGAGTGCCGCCCCTGAGCGCCATCTGCACGAGGTCGACCCGCTGGGTGAGCTTGCCGAGGACCGCGCTCACGCCCTCGGCGCCGGCCGCCGGCGGTCCGCCCAGCACGCCCGTCTCGACGAGCGGCGCCAGGGCGGCGGTCGCGGATCCGGCGGGGTCGATCACCTGGACAGTGAACCCGCCCGGCGGATGGACTGCGAGCAGCCGCGCCGCGTGCGCGACCGCCGTGTCCATCGCCAGCCGGCGCAGCTCCGCCCCGTCCATCATCAGGGCGGCCTCGGAACCGGTCCTGCCGCTGTCGACCCACAGGCCGCGCTCCAGCGGCAGCCGTACCAGCATCGGGATCGGCAGTTCCGGGCTCTCGGGCAGGTGGACCTCGCCGAGGCGCAGCGCCATCGGGGTCTCGTCCGGGACCTCGTAGTCGCGCCAGACCGGGCTGTCCCAGCGCGCGTACGCGGGTGGCAGCGCGGGCTCGACCACCTGGGACTCGGCGGCGAGCTGGGCCAGATCGCGGTCGAACACCTCACGGGCCCGGCCCACGAGGCGGTCGTGCTTGGCGTGGGCCTCCTCGCGTACGGTCTCCGCGGCGCCGCCCATGCGCTGCCGGGGGTCGGCGAGGGCCCGGTCCAGCTCCTGGTCGAGCCGGGACTCGGCGAAGTCGACGGCGCTGCGGTACGCGGCGGTGGCGCGTGCCAGGTCCTCGAACATGCCCCAGACCTGGTTGTACAGGCGCTCGTCCATGGACCAGCCGGACGCGTCGCCGGCGACGGGGCGCGGCTGCTGTCCGGGTTGTTCCGATGCCCCGGCGGCGAGCGGGGCCGAGGCCGTCTTCTTGCGTGCCGGATGCGTGTAGTCGACGCCACCGGCGCGCGCCCCGGCCTGTGTTCCGGCCACCTGTGTTCCGGCCACCTGTCTTCTGTCCGGTGTTCCGGTCTGTGCTTCCGTCAGCGGCGCCTGGACCGCGCTCGCCAGGTGCCGGGCGACCGCGTCCTGGACGGTGGTGGCGAACGCCGGGGCCTCCACCAGCCCCTGATCGCCCAACAGTTCCGCGAGGCCTCCCGCGTACCCCTGGCCCACGGCCCTGACCTTCCAGGCGCCCTGCCTGCGGTACAGCTCCAGGGCGACGACGGCCGATTCGGCGTCCAGCCCGGTGAGCGCGAAGCCGGCGACCGCGACACCTTCGGTGGAGGTGACGGCGGCATACGGCGCCGTGGTGCCGGCGAAGCGGGCCGGTCCTCCGACGCCCTCGGGGAGGGCGAGCAGGACGTTCACGTGGTGCGCCTGCTCGGGCACCGCCTCCAGGTCGACGTGGAAACGGAGTTCGGCGGCTGCCTGCCGGGACACCTCGACACCCGGGAGCGTGGGCGAGCCGGGGTGGGCTATCCACTCCGTACCGCGTACGGTCCCCTCGGCGTCGGCGAGAGTGGCACAGGCGAGGACCGGCGCGCCGGCCGTCACCCTGATCTCCAGGCGGGTGTGGGGCAAGGGGTGGTTCTGCCCCCGGACCAGCTCGGCCGTCATCGGTCTGTCCCCCATGTGCGTTTCGGTCGGCGGTGGTTGGTCGTGCCAGGTGATCGTGCCAGGTGGCCGCGGTTGTGATTGCGGTCGCGCTCAGGCCGGTCGAAGCCGATCGGCCGTGGTCAGCGGTGGTCAGCGGTGATCGGTATCGGTCGGCGTCCGTACGTGCGACAGCTCCCGGCGGGTCGGACCCGCCGGGAGCTGCGTCATGAACCGGACCTACAGGTGCGGCAGGATCGACGGCATCAGATCCTGGAACGTGCGGCCGTTCGACGGGTTGCCCAGGGCTGTCATCTGCCAGCCGGAACCCACCCGGTGCACCTTCGCCATGATCTGCGCGGTGTACTGTCCGCCGCCGTCGAGCGTGTACCTGGCCAGCTCCTGGCCGTTGGTCTCGTCCACGATGCGGCAGAACGCGTTCTGCACTTCCTGGAACGTCTGGCCGGTGAAGGAGTTCACCGTGAAGACGATCTGGTCGATGTGGACGGGCACCCGCTGGAGGTCGACGAGGATCGACTCGTCGTCACCGCCCTGGCCGGCGCCGCCGACCACGTTGTCGCCGGTGTGCCGCACCGAGCCGTCGTCACTGACGAGATGACGGAAGAAGACCACGTCGACCGGCTGCTTCTCGGCGAAGAGCACCGCCGAGGCGTCGAGGTCGATCTCCCTCGTGCGGGAGCCGAACAGGCCCCGGCGCGGGGCCGCCTGCCAGCCGAGCCCCATGCGCACGGCGGTCAGAGCGCCGCCGCCCTGCTTCTCCAGGCTGATGGCCTGGCCCTTGGACAGATTGACGCCAGGACCCCCGGACGCGCCGCCCTTGGATACGTCCACCATGCGATGTCCCCTTTCGAATGGTTCCCCCGCAACCGTCCGTATGCGGTTGTGGATCACCCTACGCAGTCGGGCCGACCGCGCAGTGGGCGCGGACGGTTTTCGTGTCGGTCTTGAGACACGCCGCCGCCGGGGGACGTCAGGCCAGCCCCGCCTCCCGCATCTGCCGCAGCTCCTTCTTCAGTTCGCCCACCTCGTCGCGCAGCCGAGCGGCCACCTCGAACTGGAGGTCGGCGGCGGCTGCCCGCATCCGGTCGGTCATCTCCTCGATGATCCCGGCGAGTTCGGCCGCGGGACGGTCGGTGACCACGGCGCCCGCCTTCTTTCCGCCCTTGGCCGCCTTCGCGCCGAGCGACGGCACCGGGGTCTTGGCCTGCTTGCCGTCCTTGCCCTGGCGGTAGCCCGTGCCGAGAAGCGCCTCGGTGTCGATCTCCTCGCGCGCGATCGACGCGACGATGTCGTTGATCTGCTTGCGCAACGGCTGCGGGTCGACCCCGCGCTCGGTGTTGTAGGCGATCTGCTTCTCGCGGCGGCGGTTGGTCTCGTCGATGGCCTGCGCCATGGCCGGGGTGACCTTGTCCGCGTACATATGGACCTGGCCCGACACGTTACGTGCGGCGCGGCCGATGGTCTGGATCAGCGAGGTGCCGGAGCGCAGGAAGCCCTGCTTGTCCGCGTCGAGGATCGCCACCAGCGACACCTCGGGCAGGTCGAGGCCCTCACGCAGCAGGTTGATGCCGACGAGTACGTCGTACTCCCCGGAGCGCAGTTCGCGCAGCAGCTCCACACGGCGCAGCGTGTCGACATCGCTGTGCAGGTAGCGCACCTGGATGCCCAGTTCGAGGAAGTAGTCGGTGAGGTCCTCGGACATCTTCTTGGTGAGGGTGGTGACCAGGACGCGCTCGTCCCTCTCGACGCGCTCGCGGATCTCGTGCACCAGGTCGTCGATCTGGCCTTCGGTGGGCTTGACGACGACTTCCGGGTCGATGAGCCCGGTGGGCCGGA
The DNA here is from genome assembly GCF_000818195.1 of Streptomyces sp. 150FB. GTDB lineage: Bacteria > Actinomycetota > Actinomycetes > Streptomycetales > Streptomycetaceae > Streptomyces. The sequence continues at coordinate 1,970,249 of NZ_JTHL01000001.1, forward strand.
TGATCTGCTCCACGAAGCCGTCGCCCCGGGACAGCTCGTACTTCCCGGGGGTGGCCGAGAGGTAGACGGTCTGGCCGATCCGCTTCTGGAACTCCTCCCACTTCAGCGGGCGGTTGTCCAGCGCGGACGGCAGCCGGAAGCCATGGTCGACCAGGGTCCGCTTACGCGAGGCGTCACCCTCGTACATCGCGCCGATCTGGGGCACGGTGACGTGCGACTCGTCGATGACGAGCAGGAAGTCCTCGGGGAAGTAGTCGAGGAGGGTGTTGGGCGCCGTGCCGGGACTGCGGCCGTCGAAGTGCATCGAGTAGTTCTCGATGCCGGAGCAGGAGCCGATCTGGCGCATCATCTCGATGTCGTACGTCGTGCGCATCCGCAGCCGCTGGGACTCCAGCAGCTTGCCCTGCTTGTCCAGCTCGGCGAGGCGGCCCTCCAGCTCGCTCTCGATGTCGTTGACCGCGCGCTCCATCCGCTCGGGTCCTGCCACGTAGTGGCTGGCCGGGAAGACGTACTGCAACTGGTCCTCGCTGATGACCTCGCCGGTCAGCGGGTGGAGCGTGGTGAGCGCCTCGATCTCGTCGCCGAACATCTCGATCCGGACGGCCAGCTCCTCGTAGACCGGGAAGATCTCGATGGTGTCGCCGCGGACCCGGAAGGTGCCGCGCGTGAACGCCAGGTCGTTGCGGGTGTACTGCATCTCGACGAAGCGGCGCAGCAACTGGTCGCGGTCGATCTCGTCGCCGACCTTCAGCGTCACCATCCGGTCCACGTACTCCTGGGGCGTACCCAGGCCGTAGATGCAGGAGACGGACGCGACCACGATCACGTCACGCCGGGTGAGCAGCGAATTCGTCGCGGAGTGGCGCAGCCGCTCGACCTCGTCGTTGATCGACGAGTCCTTCTCGATGTAGGTGTCCGACTGCGGGACGTACGCCTCGGGCTGGTAGTAGTCGTAGTACGAGACGAAGTACTCGACGGCGTTGTTGGGCAGCAGCTCGCGGAATTCGTTGGCGAGCTGGGCGGCGAGCGTCTTGTTCGGCGCCATCACCAGGGTGGGGCGCTGGAGCTTCTCGATCATCCAGGCGGTCGTCGCCGACTTTCCGGTGCCGGTCGCGCCGAGCAGGACGACATCCTGCTCACCCGCGCGGACGCGCCGCTCCAGGTCGGCGATGGCCGTGGGCTGGTCGCCGCTGGGCTGGTAGGAGCTGACGACCTCGAAGGGCGCCACCGTACGTTCGATGTGGGAAACGGGCCGCATGGATCCACCGTACGACCCCGCACTGACAACCGGGGCGGGAAGCCGCCGGGCGCGGGTCCCGGCACCGGCCCTCACCTGCGCGGACACCCGTCCTGGACACCTGTCCCGGAGACCTTCGGCGGAGACCTTCCCGGGCGCCTTCCCGGGTGCCTGTCCTCACCAGTCGTGGAAGTCCGGGGACCCCCGGCGCTCGGGTCGCGCCGCCGCCCTGTCGCCTTCGCCGGCCGACCGGTGAGGCAGCCGCGTCCGGGTGCGCTGCGTGGGCACTCCCGCCCGGGCGCCGACCACCGCCACCTGCGAGCGGTCACGCCCGGGGCCCTCACCGGTCCTGACCGGGTCGAAGAGCACCGCGACCCCCACCAGCAGCAGGAAGATCGCGGGACCGATCAGCATCGGCAGCAGCACCGCCGCGTCGGGCCGGCCATCGGCGCCGGCCGCTGCCGCCGGGTCCAGCCGTACGTCGACGGCGGCCATCCCCGTGTAGTGCATGCCGGTCGAGGCGACGCCCATCACCAGGCCGCCGGCCAGGCTCGACGGGAGCCCCCGGTGCGAGACGACCGTCCAGAGCGCCGCTGTGGCGGCGGCGACGGCGATCAGTACGGAGAGCGCGACGGTCACGGTGTCGTACTCGACCTGGCCGCGCAGCCGGATGCCCGCCATCCCGAGGTAGTGCATGGTCGCGATGCCGAGGCCGGTGACCGTACCGCCGGTGACCAGGGCCATCGGGGTCGTGCCCCGGTATCCCACGATGAAGATCCCGGTACCGATCATGACGATCCCGAGGCCGAGCCCGGCCAGCATCGTCGGCCGGTCGTAGCCGACCGGTGTCTCGGAGACGACGAATCCCATCATCGCGATGAAATGCATGCTCCAGGCGCCACAGCCGATGGCGGCGGCGCCCAGCGCGAGTCTGCCGGGCTTCCAGGAGTGCGGCTGCCGCAGCGAGCGCGCTGTGCAGCGCAGGCCGAGCGCAGCGCCCAGGCACGCCACGAGGAAGGCGGCCGCAGGTGTCACGAGGCCGTAGCTGAATCCGTCGACGGTGCCCTGGATGGCGATGTGTCCCTCACCCCTTGTCGTCCGCGTGCGAAAGCGCTGTTTCCGGGTGACGGTGGGACCGTCGCCCCGGTAGCCGAACCGGTAGGCGAACATCTTGCCCGCTGCTTTGTCGACAAGGGACGCCAGGCCCCGCCCCGTCCGAAAAGCCGCCTTTCATCCCGCCATTCATTTCATGGTCAGCAGTCGTCCCTCCCTCGTTCGCCGACGGCTGCCACCCTCGGCCCGATGTGATCCCATGACGCGAGGAGTACCCGTGTACGCACGCCCCTCAGTGACGACGGCCGCCGCGCTCCTGGGTGTCACCGCACTGATGTTGCCAGGCTCCGCTCCCGCGTCGGTCGGCGCGGCCATGGCCGCCGAATCGGCCGAATCCGCCGAGGCCGCGTCGGGGCCCTCGCGGCTCGGCGCACCGCTCGTGATCGCGCACCGCGGCGCCTCCGCCTACGCCCCCGAGAACACCCTCGCCGCCGTCGATCACGCCGCCGACCTGGGCATCGAGTGGGTGGAGAACGACGTCCAGCGCACCAAGGACGGTGAGCTGGTCGTCATCCACGACGCCGGCCTGCGCAGGACCACGGACGTCGAAGAGGTCTTCCCCGACCGGGCGCCCTGGAACGTCAAGGACTTCACGGCGGCGGAGATCGCCGGCCTGGACGCCGGGAGCTGGTTCGGAGCGCGGTGGGCGGGGACGCGCGTACCCACGCTCGGCACCTATCTGAAGACGGTGGAGGCCAACCGGCAGAGCCTGCTCCTGGAGATCAAGGGCCCTGAGCTGTATCCGGGCATCGAACAGGACATCCTGCGGGTGCTGCGCCAGGAGGGCTGGCTCGATCCGGTACACGTTCGGAGCAAGCTGGTCGTCCAGAGTTTCAGCGCCGACAGCATCCGGGCGGTGCACCGGCTGCGGCCCGATCTGACAACGGGCTTCCTGGGGACGCCCAGGACCGCCGATCTGCCGTCGTACGCGGCCTTCACCGACCAGGTCAATCCGGACGTCGAGACACTCAGCGGCGAGTTCGTGGCCGCGGCGCACCGGCTGAAGGGGCCGCACGGCAAGCAGCTCCACGTCAGTACGTGGACGGTCGACGACGCGGCGGGCGCCGTGCGCGCCGACGAGCTGGGCGTGGACGGGATCATCACCAACAACCCCGACGTGGTGCGGGACGCGGTGGGCGCGGACGCGCGGGCGGGGGCCGTGGGGTCGCGCCTCTAGGTCGCCTGGGGTCGCGCTGTGGGGGCTGGTTCGGGGTCCGTTGTCAGTGGCGGGTCCTACCGTGGTCGGCATGAACGACAACGAGCAGCCGACGTCCGCCGAATGGGCCGTCATCGGGAGCGCCGTGGGGCCGCTCCTGCTGACGGCGACCGGGCGCGGTCTGGTGAGCGTCGTCTTCCACGCCGAGGATGCCGTACGGGACAAGGCGCTCGGACAGCTCGCCGGCCGGCTCGGCGCCGCCCCCGCCGCCTCGGACTCGGGCCTTCTCGCCGAGCCGATACGTCAGTTCAGGGCCTACTTCGACGGCGGGCTGCGGGAGTTCACGCTGCCGCTCGACTGGTCGCTCTCCTCGGGCTTCAACCGCGAGGTGCTGCGTGAGCTGGCGGCGGGTGTCCCGTACGGCACGGTCGTCGGGTACGGCGATCTGGCCCGACGGGTGGGGCGGCCGGCCGGGGCGCAGGCGGTCGGGGCCGCGATGGGGTCGAATCCGCTGCCCGTGGTGGTGCCGTGCCACCGGGTGGTGGAGAGCGACGGCGGCCTCGGCGGGTTCGGCGGCGGTACGGAGGCCAAGCGGCGTCTGCTCGCCCTGGAGGGTGTGCTCCCGGAGCCGCTGTTCTGACCCGGGCGTCTGCCCCGGCGTCCGACCCGGCGACCGACCCCGGCGGAAGGGGCGGACCCGTGCGGACGTTTGGGGACCGCCCCGCCGTGCCAGGGATGGGAGCATGCCCGCACCCACGCCTTCCGCCGCGTCACCGCTGTCCCCCGAGGTACGTGACGCGCTCGCCACCGGCCGGCCCGTGGTCGCCCTGGAGTCGACGATCATCGCGCACGGTCTGCCGCGCCCGCGCAATCTGGCGGTCGCCGAGGAGCTTGAGGCGCTCGTACGGGCGAACGGTGCCGTGCCCGCCACGGTCGCCGTGCTCGACGGGCACGCCCATGTAGGCCTGGCCAAGGATCAGTTGGAGCGGATCGCGGAGGACACCTCCGTACGGAAGCTGGGGCACCGCGATCTGGCGCCCGCACTCGCCGCGGGCGCCACCGGGGCGACGACCGTCTCGGCGACGGCCTTCCTGGCGGCGTCGGCGGGCATCCGGGTGTTCGCGACGGGCGGCCTCGGCGGCGTCCACCGCGCGTGGACCGACACCCAGGACGAGTCGGCCGATCTGCGGCTGCTCGCGCGGACCCGGATCACCGTGGTCTGTGCGGGCGTGAAGTCGATCCTCGACGTGCCCGCGACGCTGCAACGGCTCGAAACGCTCGGGGTCGGCGTCCTCGGATACGGGACGGAGTACTTCCCTGGGTTCTACCTGGCCTCCTCCGGCGAACGGGTCGACTGGACGGTGCGCACCCCCGAGGAGGTCGCCGCCGTGATGGCCGCGCAGGACACGCTCGGCGGTCCCGGCGCCGCGCTGATCGTCGGCAATCCCGTGCCGGAGGCGGAGCAGCTCGATCCGGAGCTGCACGACCGGGTCCTCACCGAGGCACTCGCCGAGTGCCGGCGGCAGGGCATCGGCGGCCAGGCCGTCACGCCGTTCCTGCTGGACCACCTCCAGCGGCACACGGGCGGCGCCTCGCTGGAGGCCAATCTCGCCGCCGTGCGCGGCAATGTGGCGCTGGCCGCGCGAATCGCGGCGGCCGACGCGGCGCCGGCCCGATGACGGTCACCGGCCCGATGACGACCGGCGACGCGGTGACGACCGGCGACGCGCTCCTGATCGTCGGGGACGTGGTCACCGATGTGGTGGCCAGATACCGCTCACCACTCGCGTACGGCACGGACACCGTGGCCGAGATCCGTACGCTGCCGGGCGGCGCGGGGGCCAATGCCGCCTGCTGGGCGGTGCGTACGGGCTGCGCCGACGTACGGATCCTGGCGCGGGTGGGCGCGGGCGACCGTGACTGGCACGAGGAGCGGCTCCGGCGCTCCGGGGTACGGGCTCAGCTCGTCGTCGACGAGACCGCGCCGACCGCCACCGTGATCTCGCTGGTCGACACGTCGGCCGAGCGCACCTTCCTCACCGACAACGGCGCCGCCCTGCGGCTGTGCCCCGCCGACTGGTCGCCGGCCCTGCTGGACGGCGTCGGCCGGCTGCATCTCTCCGGCTACCTGTTCTTCTCCGCCACCAGCCGGCGGCTGACGGCCGCGGTCCTGGAATCGGCCCGCGAGCGCGGAATCCCGGTGAGCGTGGACCCCGCGTCGACGGGGTTCCTGGTGGAACTACGTACGGGGAGTTTCCTCACCGCGGTCGACGGTGTGGACACGCTGCTGCCCAACGCGGACGAGGCCCGGCTCCTCGCCGGTCGCCAGGACGTGTCGGAGGCCGCCGCCGAACTGAGCCGCCGGACCCCGCTGGTCGTGGTGACGCTGGGGGCCGAAGGCGCGCTGGTGGCGCAGGCGGGCGCCGTGACCGCGCATATCGCGGCGGACCGCGTGAGCGCCGTGGACACGACCGGAGCGGGCGACGCGTTCACCGGCGCTTTCCTCGCGGCGCGACTGGCGGGCGCCGACCCGGCGTCGGCCGCCGAGGAGGGCTGCCGGGCCGGAACGCTGTCGGTGACAACGACGGGCGGCCGGCCCCCCGAAGAGGACGGAGAGCCGCCGGTGCCTCAGCCGGGACCGCCCCAAGCGGGACGGTCCGGGTGATCGACCCGTACGACGACGTCGGCGGCGTTCGCCGGGTCCACCTCCTCCTCGTACCGTTCGAAGGCGGGAAGCGTCCAGCGCTCGCTGTCCGGCGTACGGCGTCGCAGCGCGGCGGGCGACAGCCGCAGATGCACCGTCAGGTCGAACGGGAACCAGTGCCCCAGCAGCAGCGGCCCGTGGACCACCAGCACGCCCCCGGGCGGAAGTTCGGCGTGCGGGCTGCGGGTCGCGCGGTCGGTGGCCGGATCCCAGAGGTCGGGCAGGACGCGTCCGGTGCCGCCGGGGTCGAGCGGCCCGAACACCTCGCGCCACAGCGCTCCGGTGTCGTACCAGCCGCTGTAGTACGTGTCGGGGTCCTCGCGCCCGTACTCGTAGCGCAGCGACGCCGGCCGCAGGAACCCGCCGGTCCCGACCACCAGGACGGAACGGCCGCGCAGCCGTAGCGCTTCGGCGAGCGCGGCGGCCGGCTCGCCGGGGGCGGCGGCGGGCGCGCCGTCGAAGGCGATCCGCAGCCAGGAACCGCCGTCCGGTGAACCGGTCTCCAGGACCCGGTCGGCCAGGGCCTCCGTCAGCCGTTCCCAGGTGATCGCTTCGAGGTGCACCCGCCCATCATGGTCCAGCGCGCGCGGCAGCGGCCGAGGCGGGCCGGGGGTTCAGGCAGGCGCTATCGGATTATCCGTAGATTTCTCCATTCAGGGTTCAGAAAGCGCATTCCGGGATCAGACTGACCCCCTTCACAGCAAGCGAGGGGGCCACTCATGTATCCACCGTCACCACCGCCGCCCGGGTCACAACCGCCCGTGCCGCCACCGTTCATGCCGCCCCAGCCGGGTATGCCGCCCGGAATGCCGGGGGGACGGCCCGGCTGGGCCAGGAAGCGTTACGTACTGCCCGCCATCGCGGTCGCCCTGTTCATCGGCATCGGCATGGGCGCGAGCGGCGGCAGCGACGCGCCGAAGACCGAGACGGTCGCGGAACCGGCCGTCCAGCCGGGCCCGACGGTGACGACCACCGCCACCGTCACGGCCACCCCCGAGGCCCCGGAGCCGCTCCCGGCCGTCACCGTCACCGCGAAGGTCACCGTCAGGGCGACGGTGACGGCCAAGCCCCGGCCGGCCTCCGGCGGCAGCGGCGGGGGCAGCGGCAACAGCAGTAGTGGCGGGGGAAGTTCGAGCAGTGGCGGCGGCGGTTCGTCGGTCTACTACAAGAACTGCACCGCCGTACGCGCCGCAGGAGCCGCCCCCATCCACTCCGGCGATCCCGGCTACGGCTCCCACCTCGACCGCGACGGTGACGGCGTGGGCTGCGAGTAGCCGACAGCCGCCGTCAGCAGGCAGCAAGTGGCGAGTAGCAAGTAGCAGGCAGGGACGGACGGTTCGCGCTCACTCCCCCCGCAGCACCTTGGCGAGCTTTCCGTCCCCCGACACCTCGATACGCCCGTCCCGTACCCCGTCCCCGACCGTCAGCGCGCCCACGCTCAGCGCTCGGCAGGTTTCGGCGTCGAGGGCGAGACGGGCGTCGGGGTCCGCCGCCGGGCCGTCGCCGTACACCGGGACCGCGCCCGACAGCCTTACGTGGAAAGACCCCTCGTCCAGGCGGACTTCGACCACGCCGTCGCAGCCGAGGCCGTCGAGGACCGGCAGCAGCGGTACGGCGAACCAGTGGGCACGTACGGCGTCGGTGGGCCTGCGCTCGGCGAGCGCGGGGGCGCCCCACTCGGCCAGCGCGGTGAGGACCGGCAGCAACCCCCGGCCGCGCGCGGTCAGTTCGTACACGTAAGCGGCGGCGGGCGGCGGGAGCTTGCGGCGCGTGGCCAGTTCCGCGCTCTCCATGTCCTTCAGCCGGGAGGCGAGCACATCGGTGCTGACGCCGGGCAGATCGGCGTGGAGATCGGTGTAACGGCGGGGACCCGCCAGCAGTTCACGGACGATCAGCAAGGTCCAGCGGTCGCCCACGTCGTCGAGGGCACGGGCGGCGGCGCAGTACTGATCGTAGCTTCGGCGGCGTGGCATGCGCCTCAGTCTAGACATGTTGTTGGACTTTCCAAGCTCAAGCTTGGTAAAACCAAGTATCGCAACAAGGTCTGGGAGGCCACGGCATGGAATTCCGGCAGTCGAGCAAGCTCAACGAGGTCTGCTACGAGATCCGCGGCACGGTGATCGAGCAGGCCGACGCCCTGGAGGAGGCGGGCCACAGCGTTCTGCGCCTCAACACCGGCAACCCCGCGGCCTTCGGGTTCGAGGCGCCGGAGGAGATCGTCCAGGACATGATCCGGATGCTGCCGCAGGCACACGGCTACACGGACTCGCGCGGTGTGCTGTCGGCGCGCCGCGCGGTCGCCCAGCGCTACCAGGACATCGGTCTCACCGAGGTCACCGTCGACGACGTCTTCCTCGGCAACGGAGTGTCCGAGCTGGTCTCCATGGCGGTGCAGGCGCTGCTGGAGAACGGCGACGAAGTCCTCATCCCCGCACCGGACTTCCCGCTCTGGACGGCGACGACGACGCTGGCCGGCGGCCGTCCCGTGCACTATCTCTGCGACGAGTCGGCCGACTGGTACCCGGACCTGGACGACATGGCGTCGAAGATCACCGACCGTACGAAGGCCGTCGTGATCATCAACCCCAACAACCCGACGGGGGCGGTCTATCCGCGCGAGATCATCGAGGGCATCCTCGATCTCGCCCGCCGCCACCACCTGATGGTGTTCGCCGACGAGATCTACGACAAGATCGTCTACGACGACGCGGTCCACCACAGCGCCGCCGCCCTCGCGCCGGACCTGGTGGTGCTCACCTTCTGCGGGCTCTCGAAGACGTACCGGGTCGCCGGTTTCCGCTCGGGCTGGCTCGTGGTCACCGGACCCAAGCAGCACGCGCGCAGCTACCTCGAAGGCCTGTCGATGCTGGCGTCGATGCGGCTGTGCGCCAACGCCCCGGCGCAGTACGCCATTCAGGCCGCGCTCGGCGGCAAGCAGTCCATCAACGAACTCACCGCTCCCGGCGGCAGGTTGCACGAGCAGCGCGACCGCGCCTGGGAGAAGCTCAACGAGATCCCCGGGGTGTCGTGCGTCAAACCGAAGGGCGCCCTGTACGCGTTCCCGAAGCTCGACCCCAAGGTCCACCGCATCCACGACGACGAGAAGTTCGTCCTCGACCTGTTGCTGCGCGAGAAGATCCAGGTGGTGCAGGGGACGGGCTTCAACTGGCCGCGCCCCGACCACTTCCGCATCCTGACCCTGCCGTACGCGGACGATCTCGACGCCGCGATCAGCCGTATCGGCCGCTTCCTGAGCGGCTACCGCCAGTGAGCGCCCACCGCCGGTGAACGAAGCACCGCACCCGCAGCCGCACCCGCGCCCGGAAACGGGAGCGGGACCGGAATGTCCTCGTAGTAGACGTCGACCTGCGCCGGATGCTTGTCGGTGGCCTCGGCCTTGACGTGGTTGCGGGGGACCTTCTTCGTACGGAGAGTCCGCACCACATCGGTCTTCCACGCGTCCGTCGACGGGTCCTGCGTCCAGGACTCCGCTGCGTCGAGCACGGGCAGCTTGCGGACGAAGGTGTTCAGGTCCGTCAACTGCTTCTCCAGGAACAGCAGATACGACACCGGCACGTCGGCCACCAGGACCCGCCCGTCCACGACGACATCGGCGCGGGCCACACAGTTCGCCCAGTCCTTGGTCGCGGTCACGTCGAACAGCCTGGTCAGGGTCTTCGCGGTGGCGCGCAGCACGTCCTCGGCCTGGACCTGCACCCGGGTGGACTCGGGCGGCAACTGCTCGCCCTCCTCGTCCTTCGCCTGGTACGTACGGGAGATACCGGCGAGGAGCGCCGGCTTCTGCAGGCCGTGATGGGCCGCCGTCAGGTCCTGGTGCGCCTTGGACTTGACGCCCTTCTCCACTGCGATGATCTGATTGAGTTTCGCCACATCAGGGACGTTACCCGCCGATGCCGCGGTGATCGAACGATTAACGGCGTCTCGTACGGTGCCAGTTGAGCGCCCCTGCGGGTGATATCCGGACGGAACGGATGTCGTCGCGCGGCCCCGACCACCCCGCCTGCCAGAGTGGCGCGCACCTGGCGGCCGACCGGCGGCCGCTCCCACAGAAGGGCCTTGTCCGGTGCCGCATCTCGCTGCGCGCTCCGCCGGGCGGCGAAAGCTGCTCGCCCTGGCCGGCGTCGCCGTCACCGTACTGACGACCGGCGCGCCCGCCGCCTCCAGCACCACCCCGATGCTCCCGGCAGCGGCCGCGCGCGGCACGGCATACGTCGAGACCCGGCTCTTCTTCGGCACGCGGCGGCCTGACGGCGGACCCGAGGTGACGGACGGGCAGTTCATGGAGTTCGTCGACCGCAGCGTCACCCCGGGCTTCCCCGACGGGCTGACCGTCCAGGACGGCCGCGGGCAGTGGCGGGACTCCCGGGGCGCCATCGAGCGGGAGCGTTCGTACGAGCTGATCCTGCTCTACCCGGCGGCTCAGGCCCGGTCGCGCGCCGCCCTGATCCAGCGGATCCGGCGGGATTACGTTCGGCTGCACGCGCAGGACTCGGTGGCCCGGCTGGACGAGCCGACCAGCGCCGACTTCTGACCGGGCCCGCGACCCCGCCGTATCGCCCGCCGGCCCACACCCTCCACCAGCGCCCGCCTCAGTACCGTACGGGCAGCTCCAGCAGCCCCCGGGCGCGTGCCGAAGGCCGCCACCGCAACTGCTCGTACGGGACGTCCAGCGCGAGCCGCGGCAGCCGTTCGAGCAGCGCGGTGAGCGCGATCTCGGTCTCCAGCCGGGCCAGCGGCGCGCCCAGGCAGTAGTGGATGCCATGGCCGAGGGCGAGGTGACCCGCCGTGTCACGGTCGAGGTCGAGCCGGTCCGGATCGGGGAAGCGGTGCGGGTCGCGGTTGGCCGAGGCGAGCGACAGCATGACGGTCTCCCCGGCAGGAACGGTCACTCCGGCGATGGTGATGTCCTCGACGGGGAAGCGGCGCAGCGCCAACAGCGCGGGCCCCTCGTACCGTAGGAACTCCTCGACCGCCCCCGGGATCCTGCCGGGTTCGGCGCGCAGGGCCGCGAGCTGGTCCGGCTCCCTGAGCAGGGCGAGGGTGGCGTTGCCGATGAGCTGGATGGTGTTCTCGTATCCGGCGAAGAGGATGAGGAAGGCTAGCGACATCAGCTCGTCCTCGCTCAGCCGGTCGTCGGCGCCGTCGCGCGCGGCGATGAGCGCCGACAGCAGATCGTCGCCGGGCTCGGCGCGCTTGTGCGCGATCAGCCCGGTGAAGAAGCCCAGCATGCTGACGACGGCCTCCTTCGCCAGGCCGGGCCGCGCGGGGTCGGGCGCGATGAGCGCGTCGGTCCAGTCGCGGAAGTCGCGGCGGTCCCCCGGCGGCACACCGAGCAGCTCGCAGATGACGGCGATGGGCAGCGGGGCCGCGTACGCGGCGATCAGGTCGGTGCGTCCGTCGGGGGCGACGGCGTCGAGCAGGTCGTCGGCGGTGCGCCGGATCGGCTCCCTGAGCTTCTCCGTACGCCCCGGTGTGAACGCCTGCACGACGAAGCGCCGGATGCGGGTGTGGTCCGGCGGGTCCATGTTGAGCAGGTTCGCGTCGAGCGCCGGCGGCAGCGAGAAGCCCCGGTAGTTGCCCGGCAGGGCGTTCTTCTTGTCGAGGGACAGCCGGGGGTCGGCGAGGGCCTGGCGTACGTCGTCGTACCGCGTGACGATCCAGGCGGGCTGCCCGTCGGGACCGGTGATCCGCTGGACGGGCGCGGTCTCGCGCAGCCGCTCGTACAGGGCGTACGGGTCGCTGGTCGGCAGGCCGGGCAGGTCCGGCAGATCGTTCGCCGGGTCGTTCGCCTGGTCGTTCGCCGGCGCGTTCGTGGTGGTCATCGCTCCAGCCTAAACAGCCGAGCGCCGAAGCTCAGTTGTTGATGTTGCCGGCCTGGATGACCGTGCCGTGATAGGTACCGCCGCTGATGGTGTTGTGCACATCGCGGACCTGCTGGGCGGGCGCTTCCCCCTGCACCTCGGCGAGCAGCGCGCGGAGTTCGGCCGCCGCCTCCGGGTCGGCGCGCAGGACCCGGCGCAGCCGGACACGCCACTCCGCCTGAAGATCGGCCGCGGTCTCCTCGTCGCCCTCCTGCTGCGCGGTGACCAGGTCCGACCGCGCCGTGTCCAGGTCGGACCCGACGGACTCCGCGGATACGGAGCCCCGCGCGGCGAAGAACGCCACGACCCGGTCACGCACCCTGTTCCAGCCGTCCGTCGCCATCTGCTGGACGAGTGTTGTCGCCCCCGCTGTCGCCAGCGCCATCAACTCGGCTTCCACCGGACCCCCTTCGACCGCTGATCGGTACTGCTTCCGGACCCTACCGGCCGGGCCAGAGCCCCGCGCTCAACCGTCACACTCCGTGCTCATTACCCCGCCTGTACGTGCTGAACCCCACCCGCCCACCCACTCCGACCAGGGCCTCTTGGACAACTGGGAGAATATGAAACTATAGGACAAGTGAGTATATCGATAGGACCGAATTGATGGTGGGCTCGGACGGCGCCCCCTCCGCCCTCAGCCGTGTTCCGGAGATCTCGGGCACGGCGGTCGCGGTGGTCGACTCCCAGGGGACCGTGGTCGGATGGACCCCGTCGGCCGAGCGGCTCCTGGGCCATCGGGCGCAGGACGTGGTGTCTCTTCCCTCCTCGCGGCTCCTGTTCTCCCACGACGGCACACCGACCGCGAAACCATGGGCGCGGCACATCAGGGCACGTGAGCAGTGGGCCGGGATGGTCGAGCTGAGGCACAGCGACGGCCACGGCGTCCAGGTCGGCGTCAGAGCGGTCCCGATGGGCTCCGCCGACGGCGGCACGGACTGGCTCGTCTCGGCGGCCCCGCTGTCCGAGGCGCTCTGGCGCCCGGCGCTCAACGAATCGGTACTGGAGGCGCTGCTCGACCACGCGCCGATCGGCCTCGCCGTCTGGGACCGTGACCTGCGCTGCACCTGGCTGAACAACACCGCCCAGCGCAGGCACGGCGCGCTGCGTCATCAGCGGATCGGGCGCCGGCTGACGGAATCGATGCCCGGGTTCGACACCGAGGCCGTGGAGGCCGCCATGATGCGGGTCCTCAAGGACGGCGAGCCGGTGATCGACCACGAGTTCCGCTGGATCTCGCCGGACGGGGAGGAGGACGTCGTCTTCTCCTCCTCCTTCTTCCGTCTCGACGGCGCCGACGGCAGCCCGCTGGGCGTGTGTTCGGTCGCCGTCGACATCAGCGGTAGCTGGGCCCGGGAGCGGCTCGGCGTACTCAACGAGGCCGGCACTCGCATCGGCAGCACGCTGGACGTGATGAGCACCGCGCAGGAACTGGCCGACATCGCCGTGCCGCTCCTCGCCGACTCCGTCATGGTCGATCTCGCGGAGTCGGTGCCGCTCGGCGAGGAGCCGCTGGAAAGGCTGGAGGCGAAGGACGGCGGTATCCCGGTGTTCCGGAGGGCCGGGGTGCGATCCGTCCACACGACGCGTCCCGAGTCGCTGTGGCAGCGCGGCGAGCCGGTCTTCGTACCCTCGGACTCCCCCTTCACCCGGGTCCTCAGCTCCAGCCAGTCCCACTTCGAGCCCGTGCTCGACTCGTCGCCCGGCACCTGGGTCGACCGCGACCCCGATCGGGCCCGGATCATCCGGGAGACCGGAATCCACTCGATCATGGTCATCCCGGTCAAGGCGCGCGGCGTGGTCCTGGGCGTCGCCGTCTTCCTCCGTAACGAGACCCTCACCCCGTTCTCCAGGGACGACCTGCTCCTCGCCGAGGACCTGGTGGCGCGGGCCTCGCTGAGCGTGGACAACGCACGCCGCTACACGCGCGAGCGGACGGCCGCCCTCGCGCTCCAGCGGCATCTGCTGCCGCGCAGGCTGTCGGGCGGCAGCGCGGTGGAGGTGGCCTCCCGCTATCTGCCGTCCGATCTGCACGACGGCGTCGGGGGCGACTGGTTCGACGTGCTCCCGCTGTCCGGCGCCCGCGTGGCGCTGGTGGTCGGCGATGTGGTCGGGCACGGCATCAACGCGGCGGCGACGATGGGACGGCTCCGTACGGCCGTCCACACGCTGGCTGACATGGATCTGGCCCCCGACGAACTGCTCGCGCGGCTCGACGACCTGGTCACCCGCCAGACGGCCGAGGAGGTGGGTCCGGACGGCTTCGCCTTCCCGATCATGGGCGCCACCTGCGTGTACGCGGTGTACGACCCGGTCACCCGGATATGTACGATCGCGCGCGCCGGCCACCCGCCGCCGGCGATCGTCGACCCGGACGGCCGGGTGACCTTCCCGGAACTGCCGCCGGGCACGCCGATCGGCCTGGGGCTCATGTCCTTCGAATCCACGGAGTTCGAGGTGCCCGAGGGAAGCGTGATCGCCCTCTACACGGACGGACTCGTGGAGAAGCGCGACGCCGACATCGATGTCGGCCTGGACCGGCTGAGTGCCGCGCTCTCGCGGGCGGCCACGACCGGAGCGACGGGATCCACGGAATCGACGGGATCGGCCGGACGGACCGGAACGGCGCTGGAGGATCTCTGCTCGGAGGTGGTCGACACCCTGGTGTCGAAAACGACGTCCGAGGACGACGTCGCCCTGCTGCTGGCCCGTACCCGGAGCCTCGGACCGAGCCAGGTCGCCTCCTGGGATCTGCCCGCCGACCCCGCCGTCGTCGCCGACGTCCGGGCCCTGGCCGTGCGCCGGCTCACCGAGTGGGGCCTCGGACATCTCGCTCCCAAGGTCGAACTGATCGTCAGTGAGCTGGTCACCAACGCCATCCTGTACGGCTGCGACCCCATCCGGCTCCGGCTCATCCGGCACACGTCGCTCGTGTGCGAGGTCTCCGACGCGAGCAACAGCGCACCGCGGCTGCGCCGCGCCCGCCCGGACGACGAGAGCGGGCGGGGGGTATTCCTCGTCTCGGAGCTGGCCCAGCGGTGGGGCACCCGCTTCACTTCGCAGGGGAAGATCGCCTGGGCCGAGATGGAGCTGCCGGACACTCGGGAATAATGTGACCCAGATCACACTAAAAAGGTGACGAAAAGGGACATGAATCACGCCACCGGTTCGGTTGGCACTTATGTCTCCGAAACAACGAATCGGAGGCAGCGAGCCGCCCCGGCGTTCTCATACGCCGCCGCACGACTCACTTCCTGATCTTCAACGGTCGGTTTCGGTGTCTCGCCGTTACCGCGGAGGTGCTTCAGCCATGGCGCTCAGTTCTCGTTTCGCACTCGATACCACCGCCATCCTGGGTGGCGGATTCCTGGCGGTCGCAGCAATGACCTTCTCCACCGTGGTCTCCGGCTGGATCGGCTTCGGTGTCGCCACCCTGTTCGTCGTCCTCGCCACCGCCGCCGTCGCGGTGGGGCGTCGCATGTCGCAGAAGCTGTCGCACGGCCTGCTGGCGGCGGTCGGCCTGTGGTCGCTGATCGCGGCGCTGATCTTCACCGGCGGCGCGCAACTGTGGCTGGTGTTCGCCGGCGGCCTCGGCCTGGCGGCCGTCGCGCTCGGCGACCTGATCGCACACGAGGCAACCACCGAGCGAGTGGTGCACCAGCTTGAGGTCCGCGAGGCCGGCGGTGCGCACCTCTCCCGGTCGGAGGACCAACACCAGTCCGCCTGACCTCCGGTCAGCGACTCATAGCGAGCCCCGGACAGCGGCATCCGCCGTTGTCCGGGGCTCGTCGCGTATGTGGGTGCGTGTACGGCGTGCGTGGGTGCGTGTACGACGTGCGTCGGTCCGTCATCTGCCCAGCAGCGCGGTGAGGGCGCCGACCGGGTCGGTGTCGGGGGTGCCGCGCGGCCACCAGTCCTCACGGCCGCGGTCCGATTCGTAGCCGTACCAGAGGTGGTCGCGGCCGAAGCGGAGCTGGAGCGCCGGGGCCGACAGGTGGTTGCGCCAGGGACGGAAGTACGGGAAGTCGGCGGCTGCCAGGGCCGGCCCCGCGCGGTCGAAGGGGCCGGCGGGCGGGTCCCAGGACTCCTCGAGGACCGCGAGACCCGCCAGACCGCCCTGCCGCCAGGCGGCCACCGCACGGGCCAGGTCGGTGGTGCTACGGGTGGTCGCGAGCGCCAGGTCGCGGTAGAGGGCCCGGGTGGAGGCGGTCAGCCCGGAGCCCGGATGGGCGGCGGCCAGCCGGACCGCGTCCTGCCAGGGCGTGAGGCCGCCGACGGGGTCGAGGCCCGTGGTGAGGAACGTGTGCGCGCGGGCGGCGGC
>NZ_JTHL01000001.1:1986851-2004708 GCF_000818195.1 Streptomyces sp. 150FB
GGCGCGAGCGCGGCTGCGGCGTCGACGGTGGCTGTGGGCGGCGCCGAGGTGGTCCGCTCGGCCGCCGACCGGGTGGCGTTGCGCCGGGTCAGGTCGGCCAGCACTTCGCTCTCCGCCCTGCCGCGCATCAGGAACAGCACGAACGGGTCCTCGTCGAGGAGCCTGGCCGTCTGGTAGCAGAGCGCCGCCGCGTGCTTGCAGGGGTAACCGTCGTCCGGGCAGGAGCAGTCGGGGGTCAGGTCGCCGGCGGCGGGCAGCAGGTCGGCCGAGGCGGCGATGGAGTGCGGCATGTCCTTGTCGAGGAGGGCGGCGATGTGGTCGGGGCGGGCGGCCGCGGCGTCGAGCAGGTCCTCCCAGTCGTCGTCGCCGAGGGTGCGCAGCCGGATCTCCGTGCGGTACGGGCGGGGCCGCGAACCGTGCACGTACGCCATGACCCGGCCGGGCGTGACGGTGATCGCGTCGACCTGGCCCCGGTCCGCGTAGGCCCGGCCGCGCTGGAGGCGGGCCGTGTCGAGGGCGGTGTCCTCCATCGAGTCCACCCACGCGTTGCCCCACCAGGTGGCGGCGAACGCGCCCTGGTCGCCCGGGCGCGGGGAGAGCGCGGGGAAGGTGCGGCGCCGGTCGTCGTGGCGGGGGCCGCGGGGCGCCGTCACGCGGTCCGCCGCAGCGAGACGAGATCGGCCAGCTCACGGTCGGTCAGCTCGGTCAGGGCCGCCTCGCCCGAGCCGAGTACGGCATCGGCCAGGGCGCGCTTGGAGGCCAGCATCTCCGCGATCCGGTCCTCGACGGTGCCTTCCGCGATCAGCCGGTGCACCTGCACCGGCTGGGTCTGCCCGATCCGGTAGGCGCGGTCGGTCGCCTGCTCCTCCACCGCGGGGTTCCACCAGCGGTCGAAGTGGACGACATGACCGGCCCTGGTGAGGTTGAGGCCGGTGCCCGCCGCCTTGAGCGAGAGGACGAAGACAGGGATCTCGCCGGACTGGAAGCGGTCCACCATCCGCTCGCGCTCAGCGACGGGCGTACCGCCGTGGAGGAGCTGCGAGGGGATCGCACGCGAGGTCAGGTGCGTGGAGATCAGCCGGGCCATCGACACGTACTGGGTGAAGATCAGGACGGAGCCGTCCTCGGTGAGGATCGTGTCGAGCAGTTCGTCGAGGAGGGCGAGCTTGCCGGAGCGGCCCGACAGCCGGGACGCGTCCTCCTTCAGATACTGCGCCGGGTGGTTGCAGATCTGCTTGAGTCCGGTCAGCAGCTTCATGACGAGGCCCCGGCGCGCGATGCCCTCGGCGGCCTCGATGACGGCCATCGTCTCGCGGACGACCGCCTCGTACAGCGAGGCCTGTTCGCGGGTGAGGGAGACGGGGTGGTCGGTCTCCGTCTTCGGCGGCAGCTCGGGCACGATGCCAGGGTCGGACTTCTTCCTGCGCAGCAGGAACGGGCGGACGAGCCGGGCCAGCCGCTCCACCGCCTCAGCGTTGTCCGCGTCCCTGACGTCGGCCGCCTTCGCGTTCTCCACGTTCTCCACGATCCGGGCGTGCCGGGCCCGGAAGGCCTTGAGCGGTCCGAGCAGCCCGGGGGTGGTCCAGTCGAGGAGCGCCCACAGTTCGGAGAGGTTGTTCTCCACGGGGGTGCCGGTCAGGGCGACCCTCGCGGGCGCCGGGATGGTGCGGAGCGCCTTGGCGGTGGACGAGAACGGGTTCTTGACGTGCTGGGCCTCGTCGGCGACGACCATCCCCCAGGTGTGGGCGGCCAGGTCGGCCGCGCTGGAGCGCATCGTGCCGTACGTGGTCAGGACGAAGCCGTCCGTCACCTCGTCCAGCGAGCGGCCGGCGCCGTGGAAGCGGTGCACGGGCACCCCGGGCGCGAAGCGGTTGATCTCGCGCCCCCAGTTGCCGAGGAGGGACGCGGGGCAGATCACCAGCGTCGGCGCCGGGCGGGCCCGGTGCAGGTGGAGGGCGATGACCGTGATGGTCTTGCCGAGTCCCATGTCGTCGGCGAGGCAGCCGCCGAGGCCGAGCGACGTCATCAGGTCCAGCCAGGCGAGACCGCGTAGCTGGTAGTCGCGCAGGACCGCGTCGAGGGCCGGCGGCTGGGGGATCTCGGCGGGTCCTGAGACGAGCCGGTCGCGCAGCGCGGCGAGCGCGCCCGTCGGGACGGCCTCGACGCTCTCGCCGTCCACCTCCGCCGTACCCGTGAGGGCGACCGCCAGGGCGTCGACGGGCTCCAGCAGCCCCAGCTCCCGCTTGCGCGCCTTCCGTACGAGGGCGGGGTCGACGACCACCCACTGGTCGCGCAGCCGCACGATCGGGCGGTGCGACTCGGCCAGGACATCCATCTCGGCCTCGCTCAGCGGATCGCCGTCGAGCGCCAACTGCCAGTTGAACTTGAGCAGTTCCTCGCTGTCGAAGAACGGCGTGCCGTCCGTGGCCGAGCCGGGCGCCGGCCTGACGACCGCCGCGGCGGTGAGCGAACGCGCCAGCTCCCTCGGCCAGTGGACCGCCACCCCGGCGGCGGCGAGGCGGGTGGCTCCCGGGCCGAGCAGCTCGTACAGCTCGTCCTCGGACAGCGGCAGCGCGTCGGGGATGTCGCGCTCCAGCAGCCGCCCGAGCGGCGTCCAGACGCGGGCGGCGCGGCGCAGCGCGAGCATCGCGTCGATGCGGGCGCGCGGGCCGAAGCTCGCCTCGCCGTCCCCGGCCCAGAGCCTCGCGGCATCCATGACGAGGGTCGGGTCGGCGAGGCTGTGGATCTGGACGAGCGCCGCGGTCGACCGGCGCTCAGCGGTCTCGCGGCCGCCCTCCGCCCCGGGGCCTCCCGCCCCGGATTCGGCCCCTGATTCGGCCGGTGCCCCCGGCTGGTCGAACAGTTCGTACGCGGAGAGGTCGAGGCGCAGCGAGACCCTGACGCCCGCGTCCATCCCGGCCGCCGCCTCCGCCGCCCAGGACCGGGCGCGCGGCAGATGCTGGGGCTCCTTGGCCGCGAACGGCTTTCCGGCCGCGTAAGCGGCGGCCGGCGTACGCGGCAGGGCGTCGGCCACCGCGTCGAGGAACGCCCGCACCGCCGCCTCGGGCTCGGGGAGCCGGAGCGGGCTGAGATCGGGGACCGGTACGGCGTGCGCCTCGTACGGCATGGCGGCGGCGATCGCCCGCAACTGCGCGATGTCGTCGGCGTCGAGCGGCCCGGCCCGCCAGGCGTCGTGATCGGACGCCGTGAGACCGGGGAGGAGCCTGCCGCGCGCCGCGAGCTGAAGGGCGTGCAGCGCTGCCGCGCCCCAGCAGGCCGACGCCGGGTGCGCCGTCCTGTCCTGGCGGGCCCGGACCAGCAGCGGCACCGCGTCGGCGACGGACATCAGCAGGGCGGGCACCGTCTCCGACCTGACACCGCCGTCGTCGGGCCGGACCACGGTCACGGTCCCGGCCGTGACCGCGTCCGTTCGGCCCGGGTCGTCCCCGGCCCTTCCTGTGTCGAGATCCGGCAGCTCGCCGTCCGGTGCCCAGAAGGCGACCCGTCCCTCGCGCGGCAGCCCCGCCGGGAGGAAGACGGCGGCGCAGCGCGTAAGGGTCTGTCCGTAAGCCACCACAGCCGGTCTCCCTCCTACCTGAAGTCCAAAACGCTTGAAGTCCCGGCACCTGAAGTCCCAAGATCTCCTTGCTTCGGCGAGTCTAGGCGGGGGGTCGGACAATCCCTGCCCGAGCGGTGAATCCCCAGGTCAGCGGCTCAGGTCGTCAGCGACACGGCCCAGTGGCTCAGCGCAGTCCGTCCCAGAGCCGGCGCTCCTTCGGCCGGAGGTCGTCGGCGGCCTCGTTCCCTTCGGCGCCCGCGAACACCATCGCCGTCCTGCTCGCCTTGTCGTAGGGGCTCCACCCCGGGTCCCCCGTCGCTGCGAACGCCACCCACGCCCCGTGCATCGCGTCGGCCAGCGGCTGCGGAGGGTGCTCGCCGAGCATCGGCGCGTACGTCGCGTCGTCCAGCCGGTCGAAGACGAAGCCCAGCTCAGCGGCGTGGCACGCGCCGAGCTTCCCGCCGAAGCGCGGGGAGCCCCAGGCGAACTCGTACACGTACGTGCCGGGCACCGTCTCGGCGAGCCGTATCGCGGGTATCCGGTAGAACCAGTCCGTCGTCATCGCGTCGAACAGTTCACCCGGTGTCGCCTCCGGCCTGGTCTCGCGGTAGACGGCGAGCGCGGTGTCGGGGTCGACGCCGTACGCCGCCGCGCCCGCGCGCAGTCTGCGCTCCGACAGCACGTCCAGGCGTTCCGTCGGTACGAGGAAGAGCCGGTATTCGTGCCGGGTGGTCCCGACGAGCAGGTCGACACCGCAGTCGGGGGCGGGCAGCGCCAGTTCGTCGCGCACCGGTTCGAACGGCATCAGGTTGAACGCAGCGTCGCCCCACAGCGCCGGGTCGGGGCGCGTGGAGATCTCCGCCCGCAGCTCGGACTGGGCGGGCAGCAGCCGGGATGCGGGGACCGCGGCGAAGGCCTCGGCGGTGGGGTCTATCAGCAGCTTCCGGGCGAGCCGCTCCGTTATCAGCCGGGCGGAGGCGGGCCGCAGGAAGTGGTGTGCCGCGCCGCTCTGGAGGATAGCCCGCCGGAACAGCCCGCGCGCCCGCTCCATCCCCAGCAGGACACCGATCCCCATCGCACCGGCCGACTGGCCGAGGACGGTGACGCGGTCCGGGTCGCCTCCAAAGGAGGCGATGTTCTCCCGTACCCACTCCAGTGCGGCGATCTGGTCGAGCAGGCCCCGGTTGTCGGGTACGCCGTCGAGGTGCAGGAACCCCTCCGTACCGAGGCGGTAGTTGAGGGTCACGAACACCACGCCGTCGCGGGCGAACGCGCTCCCGTCGTACGCGGAGGCCGACCCGGAACCGTTCGCGAACGCCCCGCCGTGGATCCACACCATCACCGGAAGGTTCGATTCCGGGCCGGGGGAAGGGGTCCAGACATTGAGGTTCAGCGGGCTCTCGCCCGGCTCGCCGACTATGGAGTTCTCCGGGATGAGCGCGTTGAGGGGCGGCGGGTACGGCGCCTTGGCCGCGGTCGGACCGTACGCGACGGCCGGCCGCACCCCCTCCCACGGCTCGACCGGGACCGGGGGCGCGGCGAAGGCCGGCGCGTTCGCGTAAGGGATGCCGAGGAAGGACGCCACTCCTGAGGGGGAGAGACGGCCGCTGACCTGGCCCTGTTCGGTCGTACACACCGGATCCACGCTGGGGACTCCTTCGGCCGTCGAGACGTGCTGGGCGCCTACCCCAGGCGGGACGGCACGACGCCTCGGTGCCGCGAGCGCTCAGAGGCGCGAGGAGGTGGTGGAGGAGGTGGTCTCCGACAGTGGGGCCGGGGTCGAGCCGGAATCCGGGGTCCGGGCCCGCGCGGTTTCCCCGGCAGGTGCTGGTTCCCCGGCAGGCGCTGGCGCCGCGCCCTGCCCGTCGTACCCGTTCTTCCCGTCGTACCCGTTCTTCGAGGCCGCCGCCGTCGCCACCGACGACACGGCCGAGACCGCTTCCTCCGCCTCGGCCGGTGTGGCGCGTTCGAGGAAGCGGAGCAGTTCGACGGGGAACGGCAGGACCAGCGTGGAGTTCTTCTCCGCCGCGACAGCGACGATCGTCTGCAACAGCCGCAACTGGAGCGCCGCGGGCTGCCCCGCCATCTCCTCGGCCGCCTGTGCGAGCTTCTTCGACGCCTGAAGCTCCGCGTCCGCGTTGATGATCCGCGCGCGCCGCTCCCGGTCCGCCTCGGCCTGCCGCGCCATCGACCGCTTCATCGTCTCCGGCAGCGAGACGTCCTTGATCTCCACCCGGTCGATCTGCACACCCCAGCCGACAGCCGGACTGTCGATCATCAGCTCAAGCCCCTGGTTCAGCTTCTCCCTGTTCGAGAGCAGGTCGTCCAGATCGCTCTTACCGATGATCGAACGAAGCGAGGTCTGGGCCATCTGCGCCACGGCGAACTGGTAGTCCTCCACCCTGACCAGCGCGTCCGAGGCGTCCACGACCTTGAAGTAGATCACCGCGTCAACCCGGACCGTGACGTTGTCACGGGTGATGCCGTCCTGCGCGGGAACAGGCATCGTCACGATCTGCAGATTGACCTTGCGCAGTTTGTCCACGAACGGCACGATCAGCGTGAATCCTGGCCCGCGCACGCCCCCCAGCAGTCTGCCGAGACGGAAGACCACACCCCGCTCGTACTGCCGGATCACCCGGGCCGACGCCATCGCGTACACCGCGCAGACGGCTACGACCGCCACCACCACCGCTACGAGTACCTCGCCCATGTTGGCCCCCTGACCGCTGACCGAGAGGTGTCTCCCACGGTAGGCCCCCTCCGGCCCATGGTCGAGAGATGGCGGTATGTCCAGGAATATCGCCCGGCCGGGCGCGCATCGGATGCCGCCTCACCGCCGGTCCGGCAAGGTGACGAGCAGCGGGTTTCGCGGCCCGGACGTACAGCCCGAACGTACGGCCCGGACGTACAGCAGGACACACCGAAGAAGCAGGCCGACGCACAGACAGGACGACCGCCCATGTCCGTGACCGACCACCGGCGCCGGCGTCTCGGCATCGCCGCCGGCACCGCGCTCCTGACCCTCGGCGTCGCAAGCTGCTCCGCGATCGGCCGTACGGCCGTGGGCCCCGTCACGTACGAGACCCCGGAGAAGCGTCAGCACCAGGTGACCCTGCTCCCCGTCCGGGGGTGCCACAGGTTCAAGGCCCCGGGGGCGGTCAAGGTCAACAACCTCACGCTGGTCGACCTGGTGATGTTCCCGACGCCTGACTGCACCGGCAACGACACCACGTACATCCCCACCACCCTGTCCAACCAGATCGGGCCGGACGCACGCCCGTGGCGCAGCTACATCACCATTCACTGACCTGACCTCGAGCTGACCGACATCCGGCGGCGCGAGGCACCATGGAAGGTGGATGCCCTTACGTCCCGTAGATCTCGGATGCCGTGCAGGGAGGTGCGAGAGTCATGCGCACCGGAAATGAACCCATCACCGCGCGCAGTGCCCTGCGCATGCGGTTCTGGCTGAGCGTGTGGGGGCTGCTCTGGACCGCCGCCGGCACCTCGGCGTTCGCGGCCGCCGGGCAGACGGGCTGGTCGATCGTCTGCGGTGTGCTGCTGGCGATCGTCGTCACGAACCTGGTGGTCGTCGTGCACCGCATACGCCAGGGGCCGCGCTATCAGCCCGGGCGTGACGTCCCGCCGTCGCCCTGATCCGGCCGATCCGGCTGATCCGGCCGATCCCGCTGATCCCGCTGATCCGTCGGGCCCGTGTCGAATCGCGCCGCCTTCAGGTACTCCGGATTCGGGTCGAGCGCGGCGGCCAGCCGGAAGTGCCGCTTCGCCTGCTCGGGCCTGCCGGCGCGCTCGAAGGTACGGGCCAGCGCGAAGTGCGCGAACGCGTTGTCCGGCTCACGCTCCAGCACCAGCTCGAATTCAAGCTCGGCGGGGCGGAGCTGGGCGGCGGCGAAGAACGCGCGGGCGCGCAGCAGCCGGGCAGCCGTGTTCTCCGGATGGGACCCGATCACCGAGTCCAGGAGCTTGACGGCGCCGCGTGGATCCCTGGCCGCCAGTAGCTGTTCGGCCGCGCGGTAGTCGATGACATGGGTCTCCGGGCTCTCAGGCACGGTCGCATCCCTTCCCTCACTGGGGGCTTTAAACGCCGGGCTCAGCGGCACTATTCCATGAAGAAACCGTGGGTGATCGGCCGGGCACGGCACGTTTTCCGCCGCCAGGGGTACGGGCGCTGCGCGCCGTCGCCCGCGCCGGCGCGCGACGTTCGGCAGTCAGCGTCCGGCGGCGGCGCGCGCCGTCAGTTCCCGCCAGACCTCGTTGACCTGCGGTTTCAGCTTTTCCAGCGGGCCGTCGTTGGCAATGACGAGGTCGGCGGCCGCGAGGCGTTCGTCCCGGTCGGCCTGCGCCGCCATGCGCGCCAGCGCCTCGTCGCGCTCCATGCCGCGCCGCTTCACAAGCCGGTCGAGCCGGGTCTCGGACGACGCGTCCACGACCAGCACGAGGTCGAAGAGCCCGGTCATGCCGTTCTCCACGAGCAGCGGCACGTCGTGCACGACGATCGCGTCCTGTCCCGCGCCCGCCTCCAGTTCGGCGGAGCGCGCCCGTACGAGCGGGTGGACGATCGCGTTCAGCGCCTTCAGCCTGCCGGGGTCGCCGAAGACGATGCCGCCGAGCTTCGGACGGTCCAGTGCGCCGTCCGCCGTCAGTACGCCGGGCCCGAACTCGGCCACCACGGCGGCCAGCCCCGGGGTGCCGGGCTCGACGACCTCGCGGGCGATCCGGTCGGAGTCGATGAGCACGGCTCCGTACGACGACAGCAGCCGGGCGACCTCGCTCTTGCCCGAGCCGATTCCGCCTGTCAGTCCCAACCTCAGCATGGGATCAGCCTAGATGATCGACCCCAAGGAGGCCTGCGCCGAGAAGGGGCTTGTCCGACCGGCCCTGAGCCGCGGAAGGCGCCGCCCCCCTTGTGGGTGGGCGGCGCCTCCTTTGGTGCTGTCCGCGTCACTTGGTCAGATACGCGTCCAGCACCGTCTGCGAGAAGGTGTTGCCGTCCCTGTCCTTGACGTCGGCCTTGAAGGAGACCGTGCCGCCCGCCGCCGGGTTCACCACCTTCGCCGCCCCGTGCCGCACGGTGAGCTTCGTCCAGGTCTTGCCCTCGTTGTACGAGGCGTAGACCGTCAGCGACTTCAGGTTCTTGCCCGCCGCCGACCCCTGAACGGTGACCGGCACGCCCTGGGTGGCGCCCGCCACCGCCGTGGAGTCCGGGGCCAACCGGGGCGTGTAGCGCACCACGCTCGCGGGAATGGCCTGGGCCTTCGTGGTGTGGGCGGAGGTGAACTCCGCCGACCAGCTCACCTCTGTCGTCACCTCCGAGACGTCCAGGGTCGCCCGGCTGACGGTGGTGACCAGGCGGTACTTCGCCCGATCCGCCGGCAGGTCGAAGGACACCGCGTCGAGCACGTCGTCCGCCGTCGCGTACTCCTTGCCGTCGCGGTACAGCGTGGTGGAGGCGGCGGCCGTGTCGTACAGGCTCTCGCCGTCGTGGCCGGCGCCGTCGGCGAAGGGCCGTACCGCGCCGGTCAGATGGTCGCCGTCACGCGACAGGCCGCCGCCGGCGACGAGCGCGGGGCCGAAGACGCCGGTGTTGAAGTCCTCCGTATAGCTGTGTCCCGCGCGGTACACCTGGGCCGGCTCCCGGTACTCGGACTCGGGTGCCGATCCCTTCTGCTGCTGGAAGGTGCGCTGCCAGCGGTAGCCGCCCTGGAGGTAGGAGACCGTCGTGACGGGCAGGTTGGTGAAGAAGTACGGGAGCGCCGACGGGAAGTCGGGCTGCGAGGTGAGCTGGCCGAAGCGGTTGCCCACCGCCGTACTGCCCTGGTTGACGGTCAGCTTGGCCAGGTCCTGCCACTTCGCGTGCTGGACATGGCCGGTGTAGGCGCGGTCCTTGAGCGTGTCGGCGAGCTGGTACTCGGCGGTGTCGCTGCCGTACGAGGCGAGCAGGTACGACGTCACCGAGCCGCGCTCGGGTGCGGGGCCGACCTGCTGGGTGCGGAAGCCCTCCGGCAGGTTCGCCACGTAGTTGACGAGCGGTGAGGCTCCGTCCTTCTGCGCGATCGTGTAGAAGGTCGAGTTGTACGAGGCGTCAGGGTCCGGCGGTGTCATGTCGATCGGCTTGGTCTTGCGGGCGTCGACGGCGAGCGCCGTGTCCGACGTCAGGTCGAGCCGGGGCGCGATCGCCCAGTCCTCACCGATGTACGTCAGGTTCTCGTCCAGCAGCGGCACCGTGCCCAGCACGGTGTAGTGGCCCGTGGGCAGCCGGAGTTCGACCTTTCCGCCGTTGCCGGAGACGCCGCGCGCCGCGTAGGTCTCGTTGTCGTCGTCCCAGACGAAGGCGGACCAGTCACCGTCCTCGGGCAGCGAGCCGTCGCGTGCGGTGGCCTGGAGGGTGAGGTTGTACATCTCGCCCTCGCGGTTCACGGAACCCGCCGTGCGTACGGTCTGCCCGCCGCCGGTCGCGGTGACGGCGAGGTCGTAGACACCGAAGGCGTCATCGCCGAGCTTCGGGTTCGCCGTGACGTCCACGGAGGCGGTGCCGCCGGCCGGTACGGTGACCTGGCTCGCGCCGAGGGTGAAGAAGCCGTCGGGAATCGTGCTCGTCGGCCCGGTCACGGTGGCGGCGAGGTCGAGGGTGAGCGGCCGCGTACCGGTGTTGCGGTACGTGAGGGTCTTGGTGACGGGCTGGTCGTCGGTGTGCGGCCAGGCGGGCGTGCCGAAGCTCAGCGAAGCGGGCTCGGCGATCACGCTCTGGGTGATGGCGTGTGCCACGTCGACCCGGCCGTTGCCCTGGTCGGCGGTGCTGTACGGGCCGGGCTTGGCCGAGCCGATCAGCGCCTCCTTGAGCTGGACGGCGCTCCAGTCGGGGTGCTGTTCGGCGAGCAGCGCGGCGGCGCCCGCCACGTGCGGGGTGGCCATGGAGGTGCCGTCGAGGGTGAGGTAGCCGGGCGCGGGGTGCGGGATGCCGGGGTTCTGGTCGATGACACTGCCGGCCGCCGCTGCCGCCGTGATGGCGACGCCGGGAGCGGTGAGGTCGGGCTTGATGGCGCCGTCGCCGACGCGCGGGCCCCGGGAGGAGAAGTCGGCGATCTTGTCCTGCTTGTCGACGGCGCCGACGGTCAGCGCGCCGTCGGCGCTGCCGGGGGTGGCGACCGTGGCGGCGCCTGGGCCGCTGTTGCCCGCCGCTATGACGAACAGGGCTTTGGCGGAGAGCTTGTTGACGGTCTCTTCGAGCGGGTCGATGCCGGGGGTGTCGGGCCCGCCGATGGAGAGGTTGACGATTTTCGCGCCCTCGTCGACGGCCCACTCCATGCCCGCCATGATCGCGGATTCGGTGGCCGAGCCGTTGTCGCCGGCGACCTTGCCGATGAGCAACTGGGCGGCGGGGGCGACGCCCCTGTACTTCCCCTGCGACTCGGCGCCCGTGCCGGCGACGATGGAGGCGACGTGGGTGCCGTGGCCGTAGTGGTCCATGATGTCGGTGGTGTCGGCACCGGTGAAGTTCTTTCCGGCGACGACCTGGCCGGCGACATCGGCGTGGCCGGTGTCGACCCCGGTGTCCAGTACGGCGATCTTCACGCCCTTGCCGTCGTATCCGGCGGCCCACGCGCTCGGCGCGCCGATCTGCGGGACGCTGACGTCCAGTGAGGTCTTCAGCAGGCCGTCGAGGCGTACGGACCGCACACCGGCAGCGAGGGTCCGGCCGTGCTTGGACATGCCGGTGAGTGCGTTCCAGGTCTTGGCGGTCTCGGTGGCGCGTACGGTCAGCGCCTCGCTGTCGACGGTCGCGATCTCGGTCCGTACGGTCGGGCCGGTCAGCGCCCGGAGGTCCGTGCGGGCCGCCGTACCGGCTGAGCCCGCGTACGAGACGATCAGCGGCACACCGTCGCCGGCGATCTTCCGGTAGTCGGGGCGGCTGAGTTCCGTCACGTCGAACAGGCGCATGTCCAGCCGGCCGGCGCTGATCAGGCCGGCGACATCCTCGGGCAGGACGTACGAGTGGCCCTTGCTACGGCTCATCTGGACCGGTATCGACTCCCGGCCCTTGGCGGGGCGCAGCCCCACCGTCTTCCCGCTCGCGTCCACCAGGACCCGGTCACCGGTGATGAGGGTGACTTCGCGCGGCGTCTTCGCCCCGAGCGCGGCGGGTGTCGCGGTCGCGGCGGTAGCAGCGCCTGTGGTGCCCGTGGTGACGGCCGCTGTCGCGCCCGTCGTCGAAGCCGTGGTCGCTGTCGCTGTGGTGGTCGCCGCCATGGCCAGTGCGGCGGCGCCCGCGATGACCGCCGCCGTCGTGCCGCGCACACTCCGTGATCTTCGCAACGTGTCCCCTTTTACCTGGCCGGGGAAGCCTGTCGCACCCCGGACGAAGGCGCCGTGGGCAGCACGCGCTCCCCCGCGACGCAGACCCTTGGCGTGGACACGCTAGAAGCGTAGTGATCACTCCGTCAATCGGTCGATTGATCGCATACGGGGCGTAGACGGCATGCGCGCACCACTGGTCCGGACCTTTTACCGAAACCAGGGCCCGGACGTCCGAAAGGTCCGCACCCAGTGGGTGCGGACCTCTCGAACACGTGCCGGACGGACCGGGCGGGGCGGCCCGGCGGCCGGGTCACGCGCCGCCCTCGCCCTCCCGTTCGGCAAGGAACTTCTCGAACTCAAGGCCGATCTCGTCGGCCGACGGCAGCTCCGTCGGCTCAGCGACAAGATTGCCGCGCGTCTCAGCGCCGGCGACGGCGTCGTACTGGTGCTCAAGCCCCTGCACCATCGTGACCAGCTCTTCGTCGCCCTCGCCGAGCTGCCGCTCGATCTCCGTCTGGGTGCGCTGCGCCTCCGTACGGAGGGAGTGCGCGACGCTCGGCAGCACCAGTCCGGTCGCCGCCGTGATCGCCTCCAGCGCCGTCAGCGCGGCGTCGGGGTACGAGGACCGCGCCACGTAGTGCGGCACATGGGCCGCGACACCGAGGACGTCGTGCTCGGACTCCATCAGCCGCAACTCGACCAGCGACTCGGCGCTGCCCGGGATCTGCGCCTCGTCGAAGGGGCTGCGATGGCCCGGCATCAGGTCGGTGCGGTTGCCGTGCGGCGTCACCCCCACCGGACGCGTGTGCGGAACGCCCATCGGGATGCCGTGGAAGTTCACCGAGAGACGGACACCGAGGCGGTCGACGACCTGGCGCACGGCGGCGGCGAAGCGCTCCCACTCGACGTCGGGCTCGGGGCCCGACAGCAGCAGGAACGGCGCGCCCGTGGCGTCCTGCACGAGCCGCACCTCAAGGGCGGGTGTCTCGTAGTCCGTGAAACGGTCACGCCGGAAGGTCAGCAGCGGACGCCGGGCGCGGTAGTCGACCAGTCTGTCGTGGTCGAAACGAGCCACCACCTGGTTGGGCAGCGCCTCAAGCAAGTTCTCGACGATCTGGTCGCCGGTTTCCCCCGCGTCGATGTAGCCGTCGAAGTGGTAGAGCATGACAAGGCCCGCCGACTCCTGCGCCAACGCCATGTCGACGACGGCGAGGCCCTTGGGCTCCCACTCGTACAAACCCTGCGGATCAAGCACGATTACCGCTCCTCCTCGTGTTCCTTGGGAAGAACGCACCGCGGGGCGCGGGCATTCCCCCACCCGCGCCCCTTCGAGCAGACCCGCGCCCCCGTAGGCAGAGTTCTCAGGCGAGGACGCGCCGGTGCAGCGTGGTCACGACCTTGCGGGCCGAGCTGAAGGCGCCATGCTGCCAGGCATCGGCGTAAGAGAGGTAGTCGCCCGCGAAGTAGACGTGCCCGGCGGCCTGGTTGAGCGGGGCGTACGCGGGCGCGTCGGGGCCGCCGCCCGACAGGCTGTGCCAGGCCCCCTCCAGGTGCGGGGTCTGCCGCCAGTGGTGCGAGAAGGACGAGGCCAGCTCCGTGCGGTACTTCGCGCCGTGGATCTTCACGCCCTGCGCGACGGCGCGCTTCTCCCGCTCGGCGGGACTGAGCAGCGCGTACGCGTCGGCGTCGGCGCCGGTGTTGTAGTAGCCGACGATCAGGCCGCGCTCGCCGTGGAAGCCGTAGGAGGGGTACCAGATGTGGGCGAGGTCCATGTCGGTCTCGGTGATGCCGCCGTAGATCCGGTGGTCGCTCTCCCACCAGCGGTTGCGGTACTCCAGGCCGATCTTGCCCGAGGAGACGGGGGTGACCGCCTCCAGCGCGGTCTGGACGGACGCGCCGAGATTGTGCGGGGTCTTCGCGAGGATATGAGGCGGAAGGGCCGCGATGCAGTAGTCCGCGTCGATCGTGTGCGTACGGCCACCCTGCGTGTACTGGACGGTGACGCCGTGGGCCGTGTCGGTGAGCTTCCGAACGACGGCGCCGGTCCGTATCTTCTTCCCGCCGATCGCCTTGGTCAGGGCGGCGGGTATCCGGTCCATGCCGCCGACCGGCTGGAACATCAGCATCGCCTGGTCGTAGCCGAACTCGAACGAGAAGTACCGGCCGACGCCGCTCGCGAAGACCTCCGAGGCGGAGGGCACCGGACCCAGTTCCGTGCCGGGCGTGCCCGCGGCGCCGGGGTCCACCGTGAAGCCGCGGTGTTCGCTGCCGGTGTAGGTGAGCTTGCTGCCGATGTCCCCGAAGCTCGTGAGGAAGCTCAGCAGCCGCTCCTTGTCGTCGGCGCTCAGCTCCGCGTCGAGCGCCCCCTTGTCGGTGGCCTTGGCGAGCAGCTCGGCGACATAGCCGTACGTGTCGGCCTTCGCGGTGCGGTAGCGCGTCGGGGCCGTCATCCCGGCCTTCTCGTTGAAGATGTACGCGCTCGCGTTGCTGTTGGTGAACACCTCGATGGGGACGCCGAGTTCACGACAGTAGTCCAGGGTGATCATCCATTGCGGGATCCGGGCGGGCCCCGCGTTCATGTACTGGCCCTCGCTGAAGTGCGCGGTCTGCCGGTTGCCGTAGGTGTCGAGGTTGGTGTCCCCGCCGCGTACGGTGAAGTTCCGGCCGCCCGTACGGTCCCGTGCCTCCAGGATCGTACAGTCGTAGCCCGCCTTGCCGAGTTCGTACGCGGAGGCCAGGCCGGCGATGCCGCCGCCGACGATGACGACCTTCGCCGCGGCCCTGCCCTTCAGGCTGAAGTCGCCCTCTCTCGGCGCGCGGAAGACGGGCTCGCGGCTCGCGGCCTCGGCTGTGGGTGCGAGGCCGAGGGCCCCCATGGTGGCGAGCATCGCGCCCGCCCCTCCGGTCACGCCCACCTGGCGCAGGAAGTTACGGCGGCTGGTCCCCGTGCTGGTGGTCGACGCATGGCTCATGTCCCGGTCCCCTTCCGATCTTCGGGTGTGCCGGGATCCTGACAAGGGCGTGTTACGGGCCCCCGGATATTCGTGTATCCCACACGTTGCTCTCCCCTCACCGGGTTACGGCTGTGCTCTCGCGTCCCATGTGCCGGAACACGCGTGAGGCCCGCTCCCCCTGAGGGGAACGGGCCTCACGTACGTGCTACCTACGACCTACGGCCTGTCTGTGACAGTCCGAGCGTCAGCTCTGACCGCCGGCCAGCTTCTCGCGAAGCGCGGCAAGGGCCTCGTCCGACGCCAGGGCGCCGGAGTTGTCGTCCGACTCCGAGGAGTACGAACCGCCGCCACCGCCACTGCCACCGGACGCCGCCGGGGCCGCGCCGCCACCGGCGGGTGCGGCCGCACCCTCGGCCGCTGCTGCCTCGTCGGCCTCGCGGGACTTGATGACCTGGGCCTGGTGCTGCTCGAAGCGCGTCTGCGCCTCGGCGTACTGCGTCTCCCACACCTCGCGCTGCGCCTCGAAGCCCTCGAGCCAGTCGTTGGTCTCGGGGTCGAAGCCCTCGGGGTAGATGTAGTTGCCCTGGTCGTCGTACGACGCGGCCATGCCGTACAGCGTCGGGTCGAACTCGACCGAGGCCGGGTCCCCGCCGAAGGCCTCGTTGGCCTGCTTCAGCGAGAGGCTGATGCGGCGACGCTCCAGGTCGATGTCGATGACCTTGACGAAGATCTCGTCGTTGACCTGGACGACCTGCTCCGGGATCTCCACGTGGCGCTCGGCCAGCTCGGAGATGTGGACGAGGCCCTCGATGCCCTCGTCGACGCGCACGAACGCACCGAAGGGAACGAGCTTGGTGACCTTGCCGGGGACGACCTGGCCGATCTGGTGCGTCCGGGCGAACTGCTGCCACGGGTCTTCCTGCGTCGCCTTGAGCGACAGGGAGACACGCTCGCGGTCCATGTCCACGTCGAGAACCTCGACGGTGACTTCCTGGCCGACCTCGACAACCTCGGAGGGGTGGTCGATGTGCTTCCAGGACAGCTCGGAGACGTGCACGAGACCGTCGACGCCGCCGAGGTCCACGAACGCGCCGAAGTTGACGATCGAGGAAACGACGCCGGAGCGGACCTGGCCCTTCTGCAGGGTCGTGAGGAAGGTCTGGCGGACCTCGCTCTGGGTCTGCTCCAGCCAGGCACGGCGGGACAGGACCACGTTGTTGCGGTTCTTGTCCAGCTCGATGATCTTGGCTTCGAGCTCCTTGCCCACGTAGGGCTGGAGGTCGCGGACACGGCGCATCTCGACGAGAGAGGCCGGCAGGAAGCCACGGAGGCCGATGTCGAGGATGAGACCACCCTTGACCACCTCGATGACCGTGCCGGTGACGATGCCGTCCTCTTCCTTGATCTTCTCGATCGTGCCCCAGGCGCGCTCGTACTGAGCACGCTTCTTGGACAGGATGAGCCGACCTTCCTTGTCCTCCTTCTGGAGAACAAGCGCCTCGATCTCGTCGCCGACCTTGACGACCTCGTTCGGGTCGACGTCGTGCTTGATCGAAAGCTCGCGGGAAGGGATGACGCCTTCGGTCTTGTAACCGATGTCGAGCAGGACCTCGTCCCGGTCGACCTTCACGATTACGCCGTCGACGATGTCACCGTCGTTGAAGTACTTGATCGTCTCGTCGATCGCGGCGAGGAAGGCTTCCTCGTTACCGATGTCGTTGACCGCTACCTGCGGGGTGGTGGCGGTGGTCTCGGTGCTGCTCGTCATGTGGGTTAGGGCTCCGGTGCGGACAGTGAGTCGTAGGTACTGCTACGCCGGGAGCCCGTATCGCTTCTGCTGAAGCCGGACAGCCAAGGAAGCGCCGATCCCTCACAACGGGATAAGCGCCTCGACAGCCGAGGGGGCAAACACCAGACGCGAGCGCGGCTGCTACGTCTGAGGCGCGCAAGCCCGCAGCGCAACCTTTAGCATACGGGGGCAGCAGGGCACGGTCAATGCGCGAAGGCGCACACCCGGGGGCGGATCGCCCCATACCCGGCACAACGAGCGTTCGATGAGGCCAGAACGGCCCCGGCGGCGACTCCCCGCACACTATGGCGACGGACATGATGATCCAAGAGCAGGAACCGGAAGCGACCCGTCGCGACACCGGTGAGACCGAGAGCAGCAGAGCCAATCGCGGCTGGTGGGACCGCAACGCAGACGATTATCAGATAGAACATGGCACATTCCTGGGCGACGACCGATTCGTCTGGTGCCCCGAGGGGCTCGACGAGGTGGAGGCCGAGCTGCTCGGCCCTCCGGAGTCGCTGCGCGGCCTCGACGTCCTGGAGATCGGCGCGGGCGCGGCACAGTGCTCACGCTGGCTGGCGGGGCAGGGCGCGCGGCCCGTGGCACTCGACATCTCCCACCGGCAGCTCCAGCACGCGCTGCGCATCGGCCAGGACCGCGCGGACGGCACTCCTGACCTGCCGCTCGTCGCCGCCGACGCCGGGGCGCTGCCCTTCCTGGACGGCTCCTTCGACCTGGCGTGCTCCGCGTACGGCGCGATCCCCTTCGTCGCCGACCCGGTCGCGGTCTTCCGCGAGGTTCACCGGGTCCTGCGGCCCGGCGGGCGCTGGGTCTTCTCGGTGACGCACCCGGTCCGCTGGGCGTTCCCCGACGAGCCGGGGCCCGAGGGGCTCACCGCCTCGTCCTCGTACTTCGACCGCACGCCGTACGTCGAGCAGGACGAGAAGGGCGAGGCCGTCTACGTCGAGCACCACAGGACCCTCGGCGACCGGGTACGGGACGTCATCGCCGGCGGTTTCCGGCTGGTCGACCTGGTCGAGCCGGAGTGGCCCGAGTGGAACAGCCAGGTGTGGGGCGGCTGGTCCCCACTGCGGGGCAAGCTGCTCCCGGGGACGGCGATCTTCGTCTGCGTACGGGACTGAGGGCGGGGCGGGTCGCTGGGGCGGGGGTGGGGCTCGGGACTGGGGGTTGCGGGGAGCGGGAGCGGTTGCTCAGTGAGGGTTTGATGGCTGG
>NZ_JTHL01000001.1:2007686-2023393 GCF_000818195.1 Streptomyces sp. 150FB
ATCCGGCTCGCCGCCGTCATCGACGAGGACACGGCGCGGGCGGCAGCCGGGCACCTGCGCTCCTCGGGCGAGGAGGTCCGCTGGGAGGACGGCGACGTCGTCGCGCGGACCGTGGAGCGGCTCGGCGCCGTCGAGCTGGCGTCGCGCCCGCTGCGCAAACCCGATCCGGAGCTGGTGCGGGCGGCGCTGCTCGACGGGCTGCGGCGCGAAGGACTGGGGCTGCTGCGCTGGACCAGGGACACCCAGGGGCTGCGGGAGCGGATCGGCTTCCTGCACCGGGTGCTGGGCGGCGGCTGGCCCGACGTCACGGACGCGGCGCTGCTGGAGCGCGCCGACGACTGGCTGGAGCCCGAACTGTCCAGGGCCAGGCGGGCGTCGGACCTCCGCAGGATCGAGGCGGGGCAGGCGCTGCGGCGGCTGCTCCCGTGGTCGACCGGCGAGGCGGGGCGGCTCGACACGCTGGCACCGGAGCGCTTCGAGGTGCCGAGCGGGTCGCGGGTACGGGTGGATTACGGCGGCGAGCAGCCCGTACTGGCCGTGAAACTCCAGGAGTTGTTCGGGCTGCGGGCGACCCCCGAGGTCGCGGGGGTGCCCGTGCTGGTGCATCTGCTGTCCCCCGCCGGGCGTCCCGCCGCCGTCACCGCCGACCTGGCGTCCTTCTGGCAGGAGGGGTACAAGGCGGTACGGGCCGAGCTGCGCGGCCGCTACCCGCGCCACCCGTGGCCGGAGGACCCGTCGACGGCGGAACCGACGCGGCGTCTGAACACCCGGCGCTGAGCGCCCGACACACAGCGGCGCCCCCCGGTCGATCGACCGGGGGGCGCCGCTGTGTTCGTCGTACAGGCAGTGCGGGCAGTGCGGGCGGTACGGGCAGGTGAGCCCGGTGCTACTGCTCCGCCGCCGTCACGGTGAGGTCGACGGTCAGGTTGCCGCCGCCCTCCGTACGGATGAGGAGGTGGAAGGTGCCCGTGGTGTCGTCGGCGTAGATCTTCGGGAGCAGGAGGACTCCGCCGAGGCCGGTCTTGAGGTCCGTCAGCTCGCGGACCTGGTTGCCCGCCGCGTCCTTGAAGTAGGGCCCCTTGGCTGGCACGGTGCTGTCGGTGTCCGAGGTGACCATGGTGGCGGTCGCGGCTACGTTCGGCGCTGCCGCGCCCTTGAGGGTGGCCTTGACGCCGAGCGGCGCTGCGAACTCCTGGCCGGCCACGGCCGTCAGCGCCGTGCTGTCGGTCCTGGCGATCACGTCGGCCTGGCGCGGCGTGACGGTCGCCGCGTAGTCGAGGGCGCTGACGCCCTTGGTGTCAACGGTGGCGCGGACGGTGAAGCCGCCGGTCCGCTCGCCCGCCTGGACGGCGGGGGCGTTCGCCGTACCGTCCTTGCCGGTGGTCATGGTGATCTTGGCCGCTCCCCCGGTGAAGGTGGCGTCCGTGTCGCCGACGATGGCGAACTGCACCTTGACTCCGGAGACGGGCTTGCCGTCCGCGTCCTCGGCGCGCGCGACCGCGTGCTGGCCGAACAGCGTGCCGGCGACGGCGCTCAGCAGTTGCTGGCCCGCGTTCACCAGGTGTCGCACGACGGGGGGCGCCGGGTCGTCGGGGGGCGTACTGCTTCCGCCACCGGGTTCGTCACCGTCACCGGGCTTCGACGGCTCAGACGGGTGCGAGCCACCGGAGTCGGGCCCCGACGAGCCGCCGCCCGGGTTGCCCTTGGGCGGCTTCGGCTTGGTCGTCGGAGGGGTGCTCTGCGTGGGGTTCGGACCGGGGTTCGGGCTCGGGTCCGAGGGTCCGGGGGTGGTGGGCAGCACGCCGCTGCCGTCCGGGACCTCGTGCGCGCCGTTGCTGTAGTACTCCATCCACGACAGGACCTTGTCCAGGTAGTCCTGGGAGTGGTTGTAGCCGAGGATCGCCTGGTGGAGTCCGTCGGTGACCGACAGGTCCCGGTCTCCGCTGCACAGGTACATGCCTGAGGCGAGAGCGGCGTCGTAGATGTTGTTGGGGTCCTTGAGCTGGTCGCCGTTGCCGTCCTGTCCCCAGGTGGCCCAGGTGGAGGGGATGAACTGCATCGGGCCGACGGCGCGGTCGTGGACCGGGTCGCTGTCGTACTTGCCGTCGTCGGTGTCCGAGATGTTGGCGAAGCCGACGCCGTTGAGCACCGGTCCGAGGATCGGGGTGATGGTGGTGCCGTCGGCCTTGACGTCACCGCCGCGCGCCTGGCCCGACTCGACCTTGCCGATCGCAGCGAGCAACTGCCAGGGCAGGTTGCAGCCGGGCTTCGACTCGGCGAGGGTCTGCTCGGCCCGCTTGTACGCGTCGAGGACCGTGGCCGGTATGCCGGCCTCGGCGGGGCTGTTGGCGGGCAGGCCTATGGAAGTGCCGGGCTTGTCGGGGGCGTTCAGCGGCGGCAGGTCCGTGTGGTACGAGGAGTCACCGCTGACCGCGGTGTCGTCCTTCGGCTGCGCTGTCGTGTCCGCCGCCTGGTCCCCGCCCGCGGGGGGCGGGATGGTGCCGGGCCCTCCCGAAGCGGAGAGTGCCGCGATGGCTGCCGCCGCCACCGCCGTCGTGGTGACTCCTCTGCGAAGCCTACGGCCGAATCGCGCTGCCATACGTATGGTCCCTCCCCGGATTCGGATGTTCGCGCTCCCCGCGCGAGGACTCCGGCGACCCTACGTCAACTACTGGCCCTGACACACCGGTCGGTGACCGGTATTCACCAGTTCGCCACTTCCGGGCCATGGGGACAGCCGGGACGGCGCCATAGGGCAGATCCGGACGGCCCGAAGGTTCTGTCCGATCGGACAGAACCTTCGGGCAGGACCCTCCGGCAGGTCCCTCGGGCAGGACCTTCAGGCGGTGCCTAGTAGGAGAACTGCTGGATCTGGTTGTCGTAGGGGCCGTACGTCCAGCCCGTCCGGGTCGCCGGGTCCAGTTGGATCGCGTTCATCAGCCCGCCGTGCACCAGGCTTCCGCCGTGGTCCGCCGTGCTGAACCCGGTCAGGGTGCGCACGATCGTGCCCGTCCGCACATCCACGATCGCCATCTCGGCGGTCGCGTTGTCGTCCGGTACGAACCCCTGTTGCGAGCCGAAGTAGGGCGTCCCCTCGGGCCGGGCGAACGACACCACGGCGAGACCGTTCTCACCGTCCATCCCCAGCGCGACCGGCACGGCCTTCCGCAGCGAAACCGAGTCGCCGGCCGCCTCCCCGGTCGCCTCGTTCAGCGAGCCGATCACCGCCGTCGGGGTGATCTTCGTACTGTTGGCGGTGGCTGACAGGTTGTAGAGCGTGCCCTTGCCGTCCGAGGCGAAGCCGTGGCTGCACCCGGAGACCGAACCGGCGCCGGTGACGGCCCGCGTGGTCAGATCGACCTTGGCCACCGTGACACCGCCCAGGCAGAGGAACAGCCCGGCGCCCTTCGCCAGATAGACCTCGCCGGTCGACGCCTCGAAGTCCAGCAGGCTGTACGTGCCCGCGCTGACTCCCTCCGGATCGGCCGGAATCGGCGCGCCGGTGGTGCCGTCGGCGAGATTCACCGGGAGCACCAGGTCGGCCTTGTCGGCGACGCCGCGGAGCAGCAGCGCGCCACGTCCGCGCGCCGCGTCCACCCGTCCGACCACGAAGGTGTACGTGTCGGCGGCCAGCGTCGTACTGCCGACCAGGGTGTCCGTGGCGGTGTTCCAGGTCTCGACCCGGACGTCGCCGCCCGGGACAGGCTGGTGCACGAGCAGCGCACGGTGCGTGGCGGCCGCCACGCCCAGCACCTCGTAGTCCGAACCCACGGCGGTGTCGGAGGCGATCACGGGACCGTAGACGCCCGTGGTGGTGGAGTAGTGCCGGATCTCGGTGCCGCCGGAGACCGTACGCAGCGCGGCGACGGAGTCCTTGCCGGCCGCTGCGAAGGTCAGCACCGTACTGCTGTCGGGCGCCGGTCCGTCGTCCACCCCGAGGGTGGAGACG
Organism: Streptomyces sp. 150FB; assembly: GCF_000818195.1. Classification (GTDB taxonomy): domain Bacteria; phylum Actinomycetota; class Actinomycetes; order Streptomycetales; family Streptomycetaceae; genus Streptomyces. The sequence goes on from NZ_JTHL01000001.1 coordinate 2,011,636, forward strand.
GGGGACGCCTGGCCGACGACCCGGTGGTGGCTGTCGAGCGCCAGGATCCGTACGCCGTAGAGGGTGGAGGTGGACAGGCCCAGCGCGAGGGCGTCGAGCCGGGCGGTGCCCGAAGTTGCGGGGAGCACCCGGGAGGTGGTGGAGGGCGCGTCCACACCGTTGTGGTCGAGGGTTGTTCCGTTGGCGTTGGTGAACGTGTTGAGCGAGCCGTACACCGTCGGCGCGGGCGCGGAGAACTCCGCCTGCGCGTACCGCGCTCCGTGGATCCCGCTCACGTCGTAGCGCAGTTGGAAGGCGGGCGCACTACGGGTGATCTCCGTGCTGTGGCCGCGCTTGCCGTCCGCGCCGGTGAGCAGGGGCGCCGCCGGGCGGTCGGCCGCCGAGCCGCCGTCCACCCTGATGGGTGCGAACTCCCCGTACGCCGTGAACTGCGGGCTGCCGCCGAAGCCGGACTGGACCACGCCGATCCCGTAGAGCCCGCCCCCGCCGGTGAACGCGTCGGCGGGGATGGTGACGCTGCCGGAGGTCGCGGTGAGCGGCTGGTGCCAGGCCGCGCTGAAGATCGGTCCGAGCACCGGGTTCCAGTGGCCGACGGTCGAGACGACCAGTTGTGGGGCGTCGGTGGTGATGACGCCGGAGAGGTCGTACGTGACGGTGACCGAGCGGCCCTCCCGCACGACGGCGGGCGCGTGCGGTGCGGCAGCCTCCGTGTAACGGCCGTCGCTGGGACCGACGGTGAGGGTACGGGCGGTGCTGGCGCGCACCTTTCCGCCGACCAGGACCTGGTAGCCGACCTTGACCGTACGGTCCGTGGTGGAGACGACGGGAAGGCCGGCGGCGGACAGCAACTGGGTGGGTGTCAGCCGGATCGCCGGCAGGTCGGAGGCGAACGTCTTCTTGCCCACGGTCAGCCGGTACGAGGTCCGCGCGCCGTCCGGCAGCCCGGTGACGTCGCCGGCGAAGGTGACCGGGCCCACGAGCCCCTGGCCGTTGCCGCCGGAAGCGGCGTCACCGAGATCGATGCGGTTCTGGTCGGTGGTCTCCAGGAAGGAGCCGCCGAGGCCGCCGCTCGTGACGCGGTGGGCGACGGAGAGCCATACGAGGGCGGGCGCCGCGTTCTTGGGCCGCTTGCGGCCGAGGGCGTCCTCGGTGGCCGCGGTGAGGTCGATCTGCGGGCCGACCCGCAGCGTACGGTCGATCTGCGCGGGGGTCGGCACGGCGCGGCCGGTCCGCTTCAGCAGGTCCCGGACCTGGGCGGGGGTGAACTTCCGGCCGCCCAGCTCACCGGCCTGGAGGACCACGGCGGCGGCTGCGGCGATCTCCGGCGCCGCTGCCGACGTACCGCCGTTGAGCGAAGCGACCACGTCCTGGGCCGCGCTCCCTGTGGCGTGGGAGAAGGCGACGATGTTGTCGCTGGGCGCTGAGAGGTCGATGCGGCTGCCGAAGCCGGAGGAGAAGGTGCCGAAGCCGCTGATGCGGGTCTCGGCGGTGGTGGCGGCCCCCGCGTGCGGCGCGTCGGCGGGGGTGGCGAGGGTGTCGTCGAGGGTGGTGCCGCCGGCGGCTATCGCTCCGCTGTCGGGGACCTCACTGGGCGTGGTGGACAGCGCGTCGTCGTCGATGGAGGTGGCGGAAGAGGCGCTCGCCGCCCGGTCGGTGGCGGTGCTGCCGCCGTCGGGGCCGACCGAGGACGGGGTGTAGAGGCGGGTGCCGTCGTTGGAGGAGATCGACACGACGATGCCCTCCTGCTTGACGATCGAGGTGACGACGGACCGTATGTACGGGTCGTCCTCCAGGTACCGCCCGGGGAATCCCTGCGCGTCGGTGCCGTAGCCGAGGCTCGCCGTGATGACGTCCGGCCGGGGCGACTGGTGCGCGGCGGCGAGCAGAGCGGGCGCGATCTGGTCCGTCGTGGGCTGCTGCGGCACGACGAGGCGGTAGTCGGCGCCGGGGGCGATCCCGAGCAGGTCGCTGTAGCCGCTGCCGGTCATGCCGGGGCGCTGGTGGTCGTGGGTCAGCGGGGCCATCACGCTGAAGTCGAGCAGGACTTCACCGAGGGCGGGGTCCTGGTTCTTGGTCGAAGCCGCGCCGTCCACGCTCTTGCCGTCGGGGGCCGCCACGTACGTCGGTATGAGCGGCATCGACGGCAGGTCGAGGTAGCGCTGACCGTCCTTCAGCACGGTGGTGGGCCCGTTGGACTGCACGTACCCGTCACCGGCGTCGGCCATCGACTGGTCGGTGAGATCGCCGATGGACACGTTGGTGATGATCTGCCCGGCGCCGGGCTGCTGCCCGAACGTGCCCTGGAGCGTGGCGAAGGCGCCCGTGGCGTTCACCCCGCCCGCGTTGAGGAGGGCCTGCGCGGAGGAGGTGAGGGCGTAGTTGTCGGGTATCGCGGCGGAACTCGCCCCCGTGGGCGCGGGCTTCTTCGCGGCGGACAGCGCCTTCGCCCGCACGGGGGCGGGCAGCGGCTGGGCGCCGGTGTTCATGGTGTTCACGTAGCGGTTCGGTTCGGCGTACGCGACACCCGCCGTCTTCTCGATGCGCCGGGCGGCGGCGGCCGAGTCGCGTTCCTTCGTCTTCACGAGGTACGTCCGGGGCAGCCCGGAGGCGGCGGCCTCCTGGCCCGTGAACAGCGGGCGCAGCGAGGTGGTGCCGGTCGCGCGCAGCTTCGTGCCCAGGGCGGCGCTGTCGGTCCCCGCGTCGAGCGTGACCAGTACCTGCCCCGGTACAACACCCTTTCGCTGCGCGGGTGGTGCCGCGTTCTTGGCGCCGAGAGAGGTGGCGGTGACGGGACCCGAGGGGGCGGCGGCAGCGGGGGCCGCGACGGGTGCGGCGACGGCCGGTACGGAGACGGCGGCGGCCACGAGGGCCACCACCGCCACGGACACAACACCGAGGCGTCTGCCGGGCGGATGGCTACGCGACATGGAGGGTGGCACCTTCCTGTGAACGAGTGAGTGCGGGTTACACGGAGGCTCACCGCTCGTGGAAGATGTCAACTGCGACGGATGGGGCGCAAGGCGTTGGTGATGGCCGACTTCCGCCAGGTGGCGGGCCGCCGCCAGAGGAAGGCTGAGAAGGCATGAAACTTAACGTCCTCGGTCTCACGGAGGAAACAGAACGTGTCTACACGGCTCTGGTCGGGCTGCCGAGGTGCACCGCGTCCGAACTCGGCGACACCTGCGGCCTGTCCGCTTCCACCGCGGGCAAACTGCTCTCGGGCCTGGTCAGGGACGGCCTCGCGGCGCGGGCTGTGGGCCGGCCGCCGCGCTACTCCGCGGTCTCGCCCGACGTGGCCGTCACCGCGTTGATCCAGGAGCGGGAGCAGCGGCTCGGCGAGGCGCGCTCGCTGGTCGACCGGCTGATGGAGACCCACCGGGAGGCGTCCAGGATCAGCCGGCCGGACATCGCCGTGGAACTGCTCACCGACCGCGAGGACATCAGCGCCGCCGTACGCCGCCTGACGGCGGACGCCCGCCGCCAGGTCCGGGCCTTCGACCGCCCTCCGTACGTGGACCGGCCCGGCAGCAATCTCGACGCCCAGGTCCAGCGGCAGCGCACGGGCATCACGCACCGGAACATCTACGACCGGGAGGCGGTGGCGTGGCCGGGGCGGCTGGCCGGGGACATCGTGCCGAGCATCCAGGCGGGCGAACAGGCCCGCGTACGCAACGAGTTGCCGCTCAAGCTGGTGATCGGCGACGACCGCTGGGCGATCGTCCCGTTCAGTCTGGCGCCCGGCGGGCAGTCGGCGGCGTACCTGATCCACCACTCGCCGATGCTGGTGGCGCTGGAGTCCCTCTTCGAAGCCGAATGGGACCGCGCCCTGCCCCTGCTCCCCGAGAACCCGCCGTCCCCCGCCCCGGGGCCCGACACCCGCGCCCTGCTGGTCCTCCTGGCGGCCGGTCTCACGGACGCGGCGATAGCGCGCGCCCAGGGTTGGAGCGAACGCACCACGCAGCGCCGTATCCACCGCCTGATGACCGACCTGAACGCCTCCACCCGCTTCCAGGCCAGCCTGACGGCGGCCCACCGCGGCTGGCTCTGAACCGGGAGCGGACAGCGACGGGGGCGGGTCAGCCTACGGGGGCTGGTCAGCCTACGGGCTTCGCCCACACCGAGACGTGCCGGACGCTGTCCTGCGTGAACGCCTCGCGCGACCAGCCGGCCCAGCGTTCCTGGAGCCGCATGCCCGCCAACTGGGCCATCAGGTCCAGTTCGGCGGGCCAGACATAGCGGAACGGTGTCGAGGTGACCTTGCCCCGGCCGTCCTCGGTGACCGTGACGTAGTGGCAGGTAGCGTCCTGCGTGACCGTGTCGTAGACGGTGTACGAGCAGCCGTCCGGGCCGGTGTGGAACGGGACGATGTTCTGCCCGTGCGGAATCTTCCGCAGCTCCGGGACCATGACCTCCACCACGAACCGCCCGCCGGGGGCGAGGTGCGCTGCGGCGTTGCGGAAGCAGGCGACCTGCGCCTCCTGGGTGGCGAGGTTCATGACGGTGTTGAACACCAGGTAGACGAGGGCGAATTCGCCGTCACCCTGGCCGTCACCGCCGGCGTCCACCGTCGTTGACGTGAGGTCGCCGATGGCGACCGGGATGTCCTGGCCACCGGGCTTGGCCCGGAGCCGGGCGACCATGGCGCGCGACAGGTCGATGCCGTGCACGGGCGTCCCGCGTTCGGCGAGCGGCAGAGCGATCCGCCCGGTGCCGATCGCCAGCTCCAGCACCCGCCCGCCGTCGGCCTGCTCCTCGAGGAAGTCCACCGTCCGCCGGATCACCTCCGGGTCGAACTCGTCGCTCCCGCTCCCGTCGTAGTGCTCCGCCACGTCTTCGCCGAAGTACCCGTCATCGTCGATCACGGGCGGGACAGTAGCCGGAGTCCCCCGGCGGCGCACGGAATTAAGCACGGCCCCTGGTGCGCGGCGTACCTGGATGATCGATTTCAAGGGGGCGGTGGCCGGAGCGGTAGGCCCGGCCTCGCAGGCCCGGAGCCCGCATGAGCCCGCGCGCCCGCGAACCTGCCCCGAGTGACGCTCGCCTCTCCCGTTCGGCCTGATGAGACCTGTCTGTCCAATCTGATGCGCGACTGGACAGACAGGTCCACTCACACTTACCCGGGCCGTCGCGGAGCGCGACACGCCCCGCGAGCAGATGCCGGCAATCTTCGAGTCCCGGGGGCGGCAGTTCGACCGGCCCGACTTCCACGACTGCGCCTTCATCCGCGCCGGCGCCGAAGCCGCCCCCGGCGGACTGGTCCAGGAAGCGGCGGACGCCTTCCGCGGCTGGATGCGCGAACTCTTCACCCGCCTCGGCGCCGAAGCCGGCGCCGCCGACCCCGACACCCTGGGCCACCAGCTCCAACTCCTCTACGACGGCGCCGGCATCTCCGCCCCGATGGACCACGACTCCACGGCGGCCACGGGCGCATCCGCCCAGGCATGACCGGCGCCCGGCACGCACGCACGCGGGCGGGGACCGCGAGCGTGAACCACGCGGTACGCCAGGGCTACTGACGCGTCGTCGGTAGAGCGCCCCGAGCCAACGCACCGGCCCCCGCCTCCGGTCGGGCCCGATCCTCGGACGGTGCGCCACAGCTCACCGACGCCGAGCTGGTCACGCCGGCAGTGATGCGGGCCATGTTCGGCTTCACCCCGCTCCGACCTGGCCGGGCGGGCCGAGTACGGGTACTGCGCCAGTCACAGCCGGGCCTTGGGGGGCTGCGGGGGCTGCCGGCCGCACCTAGTGCGCCGCCGACTCCCAGTCCCTGCCGACGCCCACGGACACGTCGAGCGGTGCGCGCAGTTCGACCGCGCCCGCCATCTCGCGCCGCAGCACCTCCTCCAGCGCCTCGCGTTCGCCCGGGGAGACCTCCAGGACGATTTCGTCGTGGACCTGGAGGAGCATCCGGGAGGTGAGCCCCGCCTCGGTCAGCGCCCGGTCGACGTTGAGCATGGCGACCTTGACGATGTCGGCGGCCGTGCCCTGGATGGGGGCGTTGAGCGCCATCCGTTCCGCCATCTCGCGGCGCTGGCGGTTGTCGCTGTTGAGGTCGGGCAGGTAGCGGCGGCGGCCGAGCATCGTCTCCGTGTAGCCCGTCGCCCTGGCCTCCACCACCGCTCGCTGGAGGTAGTCCCGCACGCCGCCGAAGCGCTCGAAGAAGGTGTCCATCAGGCCGCGCGCCTCCGCCGCCTCGATGTTGAGCTGCGCGGAGAGGCCGAACGCGGAGAGGCCGTAGGCCAGTCCGTACGACATCGCCTTGATCTTGCGGCGCATCTCGGGGTCGACGGCGCCCCGCTCGACGCCGAACACCTGGGAGGCGACGGTGGTGTGCAGGTCCTCGCCCGACGTGAAGGCCTCGATCAGGCCCGCGTCCTCGGAGAGGTGCGCCATCACGCGCAGTTCGATCTGGCTGTAGTCCGCCGTCATCAGGGACTCGTAGCCCTCGCCGACGACAAAGCCGCGCCGGATGGCCCTGCCCTCGTCGGTGCGCACCGGCACGTTCTGGAGGTTGGGGTCGGTGGAGGAGAGACGGCCGGTGGCGGCGACCGTCTGGCTGAAGGTGGTGTGGATCCGGCCGTCGCCGCCGATCGACTTGATCAGCCCCTCGACCGTGACCCGCAGCTTCGCCTGCTCGCGGTGGCGCAGCATGATGACCGGCAGTTCGTGCTCGGTCTGCCCGGCGAGCCAGGCCAGCGCGTCGGCGTCCGTCGTGTAACCGGTCTTCGTCTTCTTGGTCTTGGGCAGGTTCAGCTCGCCGAACAGGACTTCCTGGAGCTGCTTGGGCGAGCCGAGGTTGAACTCGTGGCCGACCGCCGCGTGCGCCTCCTTCACGGCCTGCTGCACGGCGGCGGCGAACTGCGCCTCCATGGCCTCCAGATGGGGCCGGTCGGCGGCGATGCCGTGCCGTTCGAGCTTGGCGAGGAGCGCCGAGGTGGGCAGCTCCACGTCGTACAGCAGGTCGGTGGCGCGGACCTCGCCGAGCCGCTCGGTGAAGGCGTCGCCGAGGTCGAGGATGGCGCGGGCCTGGGCCATCAGCGCCTCCGCCTCGGCCTGGTCGTCGGCGCCGAAGGCGAGCTGTCCGTCGGCCGAGGGCGCGGGCGCCAGCTCACGGCCGAGGTATTCGACGGCGAGGGCGTCGAGCGCGAAGGAGCGGCGGCCCGGCTTGACCAGGTAGGCGGCGAGCGCCGTGTCCATCGTGACGCCGCCGATCTCCCAGCCGTGCTCGGGTACGACGCGCATCGCCGCTTTCGCGTTGTGCATGACCTTGGGGCGACCCGCGTCGGCGAGCCAGGCGGCGAAGGCCTGCTCGTCGCTCTCGTCGAGCTGTGTCGTGTCGAACCAGGCGGCGGCGCCGTCAGCGGCGGCGAGCGCGACCTCGCTGACATTTCCGACACCGAGCGCCCAGGTGTCGACAGAAGCGACGCCGAGCGGCTGCGCGCCGTGCTCGGCCAGCCAGGGCGCCAACTCGCCGGTGCCGAGGACGGCGCCGTCGAGCGCGATGCCCGCAGCGGGCTCCGGCGCCTCGTCGGCCACGGCCCCCGGGTCGACGGCGAGCAGTCGTTCACGCAGGCTCGGGTTGCGGATCTCCAGGACGTCGAGCACACCGATCAGCGCGAGACGGTCGTACGGCTCGCGCTCCAGCTCCTGGGGCTGCTTCGGCAGCGCGACGTCGCGCACCATCTCCGTCAGCCTGCGGTTGAGCTTCACCGATTCGAGGTGGTCGCGGAAGTTCTGCCCGACCTTGCCCTTGACGTCGTCGGCGCGCGCGACCAGCTCGTCGAAGGAGCCGAACTGGTTGATCCACTTCGCCGCCGTCTTCTCGCCGACGCCGGGGATGCCGGGGAGGTTGTCGGAGGGGTCGCCGCGCAGGGCGGCGAAGTCCGGGTACTGCTGGGGGGTGAGGCCGTACTTCTCGAAGACCTTCTCCGGGGTGAAGCGCGTGAGTTCGGACACACCCTTGGTCGGATAGAGGACCGTGGTGTGCTCGCTGACGAGCTGGAACGAGTCCCGGTCACCTGTGACGATGAGCACCTCGAAACCGGCCGCCTCGGCCTGGGTGGCGAGCGTCGCGATGACGTCGTCGGCCTCGAAGCCCTCAACGGCGAAGCGGTCCGCGTGCATCGCGTCCAGCAGCTCGCCGATCAGCTCGACCTGCCCCTTGAACTCGTCCGGGGTGGTGGTGCGGTTCGCCTTGTACTCGGGGAACTCCTCGGCCCGCCAGGTCTTGCGGGACACGTCAAAAGCGCAGGCGAAGTGGGTCGGCGCCTCGTCGCGCAGCGTGTTGGCCAGCATCGACGCGAAGCCGTAGATGGCGTTGGTCGGCTGCCCTGTCGCGGTCGTGAAATTCTCCGCGGGCAGCGCGAAGAACGCGCGGTACGCAAGGGAGTGCCCGTCCATGAGGAGCAGGCGTGGACGGATGTCTGCGGTCTTCTTCGATGCTGTCTCAGCCACATCCCCGATCCTGCCACGTCGCACTGACAATCCCGGCCGCCCGCTCACCCCCCGGCCGGTGCCGGGCCACGCGCGGACCGGCCGTACCGTTGCGGTAGCCACATGAGAGAATTGAATACTGTAGACAGTCGACACTAGGCTCGACGCTTAGGCTCAAGGAGAGCGTGATGGCCAGTAAGCCGCCAGCAGGTGATCCGGCACAGGACGCACCGCGGGTAACGGCCCCCAAACATGCCGCGGCGGGTATCCCCGCCATCGCGCATTCACTCCTCATCTCCCACCAGCAGATGGGCGTGCGCAGGACGGCGCGGACACTTCTCAAGCTCAACCAGAAAAAGGGCTTCGACTGCCCCGGCTGTGCCTGGCCCGAGGGCGACCACCGGCACACCGCCGAATTCTGCGAGAACGGCGCCAAAGCTGTCGCCGAGGAAGCCACCCTGCGCAGGGTGACCCCCGACTTCTTCGAAGAACACCCGGTGTCCGACCTCTTCGGCCGCAGCGGCTACTGGCTCGGACAGCAGGGCAGGATCACCCACCCGATGTACCTGCCGGAAGGCGCCGACCGCTACGAGCCCATCTCCTGGGACAGCGCCTTCGAGATCATCGCCGAAGAACTCCAGGCACTCGAATCCCCCGACGAGGCCTGCTTCTACACCTCGGGACGCACCAGCAACGAAGCCGCGTTCCTCCTTCAGCTCTTCGCGCGCGAGTTCGGTACGAACAACCTGCCGGACTGCTCCAACATGTGCCACGAGTCGTCCGGCTCCGCGCTCTCGGAGACCATCGGCATCGGCAAGGGCAGTGTCTCCCTCGAAGACATGCACAAGGCCGACCTGATCATCGTCGCCGGCCAGAACCCGGGCACCAACCACCCCCGGATGCTCTCCGCCCTGGAGAAGGCCAAGGCCGGCGGCGCGAAGATCATCTCGGTGAACCCGCTGCCCGAGGCGGGTCTTGAGCGGTTCAAGAACCCGCAGACACCCCTCGGCATGGTCAAGGGCGCCGCCCTCACCGACCTCTTCCTGCAGATCCGCATCGGCGGCGACCAGGCGCTCTTCCGGCTGCTCAACAGGCTCGTCCTCGAAACACCCGGCGCCGTCGACGACGCCTTCATCGAGGAACACACCCACGGCTACGAGGACTTCAAGGCCGCCGCACTCGCCGCCGACTGGGACGAGACGCTGCTCGCGACCGGCCTGGAGCGCGCGGAGATCGAGAAGGCCGCCGAGATGGCCCTCGCCTCCGAACGCACCATCGTCTGCTGGGCGATGGGCCTCACCCAGCACAAGCACTCCGTGCCGACCATCCGCGAGGTCGTCAACTTCCTGCTGCTGCGCGGCAACATCGGCCGCCCCGGCGCCGGCGTCTGCCCCGTACGCGGCCACTCCAACGTGCAGGGCGACCGCACCATGGGGATCTTCGAGCGCCCCGCTCCCGCGTTCCTCGACGCGCTCGACCGGGAGTTCTCCATCACCTCGCCCCGGCACCACGGGTACGACGTCGTACGGACCATCGAGGCGATGCGCGACGGCGACGCCAAGGTCTTCTTCGCCATGGGCGGCAACTTCGTCGCGGCCACCCCCGACACCGAGGTCACCGAGGCCGCGATGCGCCGCACCCGCCTCACCGTGCACGTGTCGACCAAACTCAACCGCTCGCACGTGGTCACCGGCGTACGCGCGCTGATCCTGCCCACCCTCGGCCGCACCGACAAGGACATCCAGGCGGGCGTCAAGCAGATCGTGACCGTCGAGGACTCCATGGGCATGGTGCACGCCTCGCGCGGCAACCTCACCCCCGCCAGCCCCGACCTGCTCTCCGAGCCCGCCATCATCACCAACATGGCGCGCGCCGTCCTCGGCCCCTCCTCGATGACCCCCTGGGAGGACTTCGAGAAGGACTACGCGAACATCCGCGACCGGATCGCGCGTGTCGTCCCCGGCTTCGAGAACTTCAACGAGCGCGTCAAGCGCCCCGGCGGCTTCGAACTCCCGCACGGACCGCGCGACACGCGCAGCTTCCCCACAGCGACGGGCAAGGCCAACTTCACCGCGGCGCCGGTCGAGTACCCCCGACTGCCCGAAGGGCGCCTGCTGTTGCAGACCATGCGCTCGCACGACCAGTACAACACCACGATCTACGGGCTCGACGACCGCTACCGCGGCATCAAGGACGGCCGCCGCATCGTCATGGTCAACCCCGACGACGCCCGCGAACTCGGCCTCCCCGACGGCGCGTACACCGACCTGGTCAGTGAGTGGAAGGACGGCGTGGAACGGCGCGCCCCCGGTTTCAGGATCGTCCACTACCCCACCGCACGCGGCTGCGCAGCCGCGTACTACCCCGAGACCAACGTCCTGGTCCCGCTAGACGCGACCGCCGACACCAGCAACACCCCTACCAGCAAGTCCGTCGTCGTACGTTTCGAGCACACCGGGCGCCGCGAAGTCGCCCAGAGTACGGACGGGGACACCGACACCGACACGGTCTAAGCGTCCGCTCAGGCATCTGATAAGGAAGAAGGACACACACCACACGCCGACGATCGGAGCCGGGCCCATGGACGAACAGTCCACCGTCAAACTGCCGCAGGACATCATCGACGAGTACGCGGCGCTCGGCACCGACCTGCCCGCGCTCTTCTCCGCCGGGCAACTCGGCGACCGCATGGGCCTGGTGATCGTCGAGGCGAGCCCCGAACGGGTCGTGGGAACCATGCCGGTCAAGGGCAACACCCAGCCGTACGGGCTGCTTCACGGCGGCGCCTCGGCGGTCATCGCCGAAACCCTCGGCTCCGTCGGGGCGATGCTCCACGGCCGCAGCGCCAAGCTCGCCGTGGGCGTGGACCTCAACTGCACGCACCACAGGGGCGTCAGCGAAGGAACGGTGACCGGCGTCGCCACCCCCGTCCACCGGGGCCGCTCCACCGCCACGTACGAGATCGTCATCACCGACGAGCAGGACAACCGGATCTGCACGGCGCGGCTGACCTGCCTGCTGCGCGACCTGCCGCCGAAGGCCTGAACAACGGGCGGGCGGGGGACGGTTGAACCGGCCCCCGCCCGCCCGTTGTGTCACCGATCGTGACGATCTAGCGTTCACCCATGGGCCACACGCCGTTCGCCGACCCCCGGATCGACCCGACCGACACGCCGGTGCCGCTGCCCCCGCACCCCTCGCGACACGCCCGATGAGCTACCTCGGGCCGGTCGAGGCGGGCAACGGTGAACCGCACCACGGCACCGGAGCACCGGACGACCACGAGGTCATCGACGCCGCCGCCCCGCGCCGCGGCACCCGCCGG
>NZ_JTHL01000001.1:2023418-2047161 GCF_000818195.1 Streptomyces sp. 150FB
CGGCGCCGCGCCCTGCTCACGGCCGCGGCCTGCGCCGTACTCGCCGCCGCGGCCTTCAACCTCCTCGGGCCGCACCGCCGTTCGGCGGTGACTCCGGCGCCGGACCCCGTCGAGGCGACCCGGATCAGCTACGCGGGACCCGCCGGAACACCCGACAGGACCAGCCACAGCTTCACCCTCCGCATCAGGATCACCGTCGCCCAAGGGCCGCCCGTCACCGTCGAATCCGTACGCCAGCCGTTCATGGCCCTGACCACCGCAGCGCTGCCCGAAACGCCCTTCACCGTGACCGAACGGCACACCCGCACGGCCACGTTGCGCGTCACCGTCGACAACTGCGCCGCCACTCCGGCCGACGTGAGGCTGCCCTTCCTGACGGTAACACTGCGTAACGCACGCGAAATACGGAAAGAGAGTTTCGTCCTCAGCCGCGCCTACGCCACCGACGTCGCCGCCGCCATCGGAGCCATTTGCGGCCCGTCAGTACCGTGATCAGCCCAAGCCCCTTAGCGGAACTGGGGGTTCTCAGAATGTGGGCATCTGGGGCCGATCACAGAAACGCCCTCTCTGTCCATACTTCGACCCCCTACCCATGTTCATGGCATAACAAGACAGTCACATCCTGACCTTCACCGGTCTCCCACCCCGATACCTCGCTTATAGTCACGCCCAGTCACCGCGCCGCCGGGCGCGTCCACTGCACGGCCCAGCACCACCCCGTACGGCCCGGCGAGACACACGGCGCCTCAGCAGAGGCAGCCGCGCCAGGGAGAGGATTCATCTCGTGCGACAGCGTTCGTTGCTCATACTCACCACCGTGCTCACCACCGGAGCACTCACACTCACTGCGTGCGGGTCGCGCGACGACAAGGCCGACTCCGGCAGCGGCTCCGGCACCACCGTGATCATCGGTGTCGACGCACCTCTGACCGGCGCCAACTCCGCCACCGGCCTCGGCATTCAGTACGGCGTGCAGATCGCCGTCGACGACGCCAACTCGAAGAAGACCGTCCCGGGTGTCACCTTCAAGGTGCAGGCCCTGGACGACAAGACGCTGCCCGCCACCGGCCAGCAGAACGCCACCGCCTTCGTCGCCAACGAGGACGTCCTCGGCGTGGTCGGCCCGCTGAACTCCAACGTCGCCACCTCGATGCAGAAGACCCTCGCCAGCGCGAACCTCGTGGAGATCTCCCCCTCCAACACCGCGCCCGAGCTGACCCAGGGCAAGGACTGGAACGGCGGCACCAAGAAGCGCGACTACAAGTCGTACTTCCGCACCGCCACCACGGATGCGCTCCAGGGCGGCTTCGCCTCCCAGTACGCCTTCGAGACGCTCAAGAAGAAGAACGCCTACGTCGTCGACGACAAGCAGACGTACGGCGCCGGCCTCGCCAGCCTCTTCAAGGCCGGCTTCCAGAAGGAGGGCGGCAAGCTCGCCGGCGAGGACCACGTCAACACCGGCGACAAGGACTTCGCCACCCTCGTCACCAAGATCAAGAGCTCCGGCGCCGACATGGTGTACTACGGCGGCCAGTACGACGAGTCGGAGATCCTCACCAAGCAGCTCAAGGACGCCGGCGCCAAAATCCCGCTCATGGGCGGCGACGGCATGTTCTCCGACACGTACATCAAGACCGCGGGCAAGGCCTCCGAGGGCGACCTCGCCACCTCGGTCGGCGCCCCCGTCGACACCCTGCCCACCGCCAAGGACTTCATCGCCAAGTACAAGGCGAAGAACTACCCCGGTGACTACGGCACCTACGGCGGCTACTCCTACGACGCCGCCACGGCCATCATCAAGGCCGTCGGCAACGTCGTGAAGGACGGCAAGGTGCCCGACGGCGCCCGCGAGAAGATCGTCACCGAGGTCCAGAACGGCAAGTTCGACGGCATCGCCGGACCCGTCGCCTTCGACCAGTACGGCGACACCACCAACAAGCAGCTCACCGTCTACCAGGTCGTCAAGGGCGCCTGGAAGGCCGTGAAGAGCGGCACGTACGACGTCGGCTAGAACCGCCGGCACAACCCTCGCACCACCCGGTGCGGCAACGCACAGCGTCACCGCACCACCCCGGCAGCGTGGGTCGACCACGCTGCCGGGCCGGCCGCCACCTGCCGCAGGTCGCTCGCCCTTCCTCCCCGCTCACACACCCGATCACATGGAGGCCATGCGGTGAACACCCTGCCGCAGCAGCTTGCCAACGGGCTGTTCCTCGGCTCGATGTACGGGCTGATCGCCATCGGTTACACGATGGTGTACGGCATCGTTCAGCTCATCAACTTCGCCCACGGAGAGATCTTCATGACCGGGGCCTTCGGTGCCCTCACGGTCCATCTCCTGCTGCCTGACGGCATATCCATCTGGATAGCACTGCCGCTCATGCTCATCGGCGGAGCACTCGTCTCCGTCCTCGTGGCCGTCGGAGCCGAACGCTTCGCCTACCGGCCCCTGCGCGGCGCACCACGCCTCGCACCCCTCATCACCGCCATCGGTCTCTCCCTCGCGCTCCAGCAGGTTGTCTTCAACCTCTACCCGAACGCCAGGACCTCACGGACCTTCCCGCAGATCTCCGATGTCCCCATCCACATCGGCTCCGTCAACGTCCAGAGCGGCGACATCTTCCTCGTCGTCGCCGCCTTCATCTGCATGACCGGTCTCGCGTTCTTCATCCGCACCTCGCGCACCGGCCGCGCCATGCAGGCGACCGCACAGGACCCTGACACCGCCCAGCTCATGGGCATCGACACCAACAAGATCATCGTGATCGCCTTCGCCATCGGCGGCATCTTCGCCGCCGTCGCCGGCGTCTCCTACGGTCTCAAGTACGGCAGCATCGACTACTCGATGGGCTTCACCGCCGGACTCAAGGCCTTCACCGCCGCCGTCCTCGGCGGCATCGGGAACGTCTACGGTGCCATGCTCGGCGGCATCGTCCTCGGCCTCACCGAAGCGATGGCCACCGCCTACATCTCCAACATCCCCGGCATGGAACAGTTCGGCGGCCAGGCCTGGGCGACCGTATGGGCCTTCATCCTCCTCATCCTCGTACTGCTGCTGAGGCCACAAGGCCTACTCGGCGAACGCGTCGCGGACAGGGCGTGAACACCATGACCACCACCACGGAACACACCAACCGCGGTGTCCTCCCGCTACCGGCAGGACCCGCCGGCCTCCTCGTTGTCATCGGCGCCGTCGTCACCATCGGCAGCGCGTTCATGTCCTGGACCTACACCTCGGAATTCCCCGGCGACCTCACCGTCTACGGCTACCCCGCGGGCCTCCAGATCCTCGCCCTCATCGGCGGGCTCCTCACGCTGCTCTTCGGCCTCACCCGCTGGAACGTGACCGGGCTGCGCTGGCTCAACCCCACCGGCGCCACCAACCCCGTGCTCCTCTCGGCGGTCGGCGCCTTCGCGATCACCTGGTTCACCGCCATCGCCATCGCGGTCGACCTCGGCGGCCTCGCCAACCTCGACCCCGGCGCCTGGGTCGCCGTCGTCGGCGGCGCGCTGGGCGTCCTCGGCGCCCTGGCACTGCCGCGTACCGGCACCTCCGTACGCGACTACCTGGCCAAGCCCGAGAATCTCCCCCGGGCGGCCGAACAGGCGCCCTGGATCCAGCGGATCGTCATCACGCTCGTCACCGCCGTCGGCCTCGCGGCCTTCAGCTACGGCATCGGCATCGACAACGAGGACAGCGAGACCTTCGTCGGCTTCATCCTCCTCGTGGTCCTCGGCGCGATGGCGTTCTTCAGCGCCGGGCTCATCGAACGATTCTCCGAACTCAACGCCCGCCACAAGGGATTCGCCACCTCCATGGCCTTCCTCGCGGCAGCGCTGTTCCCGTTCACCCAGAGCAACGACCACAACGCCAACCTCGGCGTGAACATCCTCATCTTCGGTACGGTCGCCCTCGGCCTCAACATCGTCGTCGGCCTCACCGGACTCCTCGACCTCGGATACGTCGCCTTCCTCGGCGTCGGCGCCTACGCCGCCGCCCTGGTCTCCGGCTCCGAGTTCTCCCGCTTCTCCGGTGTCCAACTGCCCTTCTGGGCCGCCGCACTCGTCGGCATGGCCGCCTCGCTCGTCTTCGGCGTCCTGATCGGCGCGCCGACCCTGCGGCTGCGCGGCGACTACCTCGCCATCGTCACCCTCGGCTTCGGTGAGATCTTCCGCATCGCCGTCAACAACCTCGACGGCTCCTCGGGACCCGACATCACCAACGGCCCCAACGGCATCACCAGCATCCCCGACCTCAACCTCTTCGGGTTCGACTTCGGCCTCGCACACGACATCGTCGGCTTCACCATCGGAAGATTCGCCAACTACTTCTTCCTGATGCTGGTGATCACCGCACTCGTCGTGCTGGTCTTCAACCGCGCCGCCGACTCCCGGATCGGCCGCTCCTGGATCGCCATCCGCGAGGACGAGACAGCCGCCACCGCCATGGGCATCAACGGCTTCCGCGTCAAGCTCATCGCCTTCGCACTCGGCGCCACACTCGCCGGCCTCGCCGGTACGGTCAGCGCGCACGTCACGTACAGCGTCGTGCCGAGCCCGTACCAGTTCGCCGGAGCGGCCCCGCCCAACTCCGCGTTCCTGCTCGCCGCCGTCGTCCTCGGCGGCATGGGCACCGTGGGCGGCCCCATCCTCGGCGCGACCCTGCTCTACCTCATCCCCGAGAAGCTCGGCTTCCTCAAGGAATACGAACTCCTCGCCTTCGGCGTCGCCCTCATCCTGCTGATGCGCTTCCGCCCCGAAGGCATCATCGCCAACCGGCGCCGCCAACTCGAATTCCACGACACCGGCCAACTCGACACAGCGTCGGACGAGGCCCTGACCGACTCCACCGTCGGCGTCACCAAGGCGGGGACACAGCCACGATGACTACCGCGACCGCGACCACACCGAACACCGCCACCGCCGTCCTCGAAGCCTCCGGCGTCACCATGCGCTTCGGCGGACTCACCGCCGTACGCTCCGTCGACCTCACCGTCAACGCGGGCGAGATCGTCGGGCTCATCGGCCCCAACGGCGCGGGCAAGACCACCTTCTTCAACTGCCTCACCGGCCTGTACGTCCCCACCGAGGGCACCGTCTCCTACAAGGGCAAGGTCCTCCCGCCCAAGCCCCACCTCGTCACCAGCGCCGGCATCGCCCGCACCTTCCAGAACATCAGGCTGTTCGCCAACATGACCGTCCTGGAGAACGTCCTCGTCGGACGCCACACCAGGACCAAGGAAGGCCTCTGGTCCGCGCTCCTGCGCGGCCCCGGCTTCAGGAAAGCCGAAAGGGTCTCCCGCGAACGCGCCATGGAACTCCTGAAGTTCATCGGCCTGGAGAACAAAGCCGACCACCTCTCCCGCAACCTGCCCTACGGCGAGCAGCGCAAGCTCGAAATCGCCAGGGCCCTCGCGAGCGAGCCCGGCCTCCTCCTCCTCGACGAACCCACCGCCGGTATGAACCCGCAGGAGACCCGCGCGACCGAAGACCTCGTCTTCGCCATCCGCGACAGAGGCACCGCCGTCCTCGTCATCGAGCACGACATGCGCTTCATCTTCAACCTCTCCGACCGCGTCGCCTGCCTCGTGCAGGGCGAGAAACTCGTCGAAGGCACCGCCGAAGTCGTCCAGGGCGACGAACGCGTCATCGCCGCCTACCTGGGAACGCCCTTCGAGGGCGACCCCGGACAGGCCGAAGTCGACGAGGTCAACGCGGCCGAAGCAGCCGGCGCCACCGGGAAACCCAGCACCACCGGTACGACCGGTCCGGAAGGAGAAGCGCAGTGACCGCACTCCTGGAGGTCGAGGACCTCAAGGTCGCCTACGGCAAGATCGAAGCCGTCAAGGGCATCTCCTTCACCGTCGAAGCCGGCCAGGTGGTCACCCTCATCGGCACCAACGGCGCCGGCAAGACCACCACACTGCGCACCCTCTCCGGGCTCCTCAAGCCCGCCGGAGGACGCGTCATCTTCGACGGAAAGCCGCTGGCCTCCGTACCCGCCCACAAGATCGTGGCACTGGGCCTCGCGCACTCCCCCGAAGGCCGGCACATCTTCCCCCGGCTGACCATCACGGAGAACCTCCAGCTCGGCGCGTTCCTGCGCACCGACAAGGCAGGCATCGAGAAGGACGTCCAGCGCGCCTACGACCTCTTCCCCATCCTGGGTGAACGCCGCAAGCAGGCCGCCGGCACCCTCTCGGGCGGCGAACAGCAGATGCTCGCCATGGGACGCGCCCTGATGTCCCAGCCCAAGCTGCTGATGCTCGACGAACCGTCGATGGGGCTCTCCCCCATCATGATGCAGAAGATCATGGAGACCATCGTCGAACTCAAGGCGGCGGGCACCACGATCCTCCTCGTCGAACAGAACGCCCAGGCCGCCCTGTCGCTCGCCGACCAGGGGCACGTCATGGAGATCGGCAAGATCGTCCTGTCGGGCACCGGCGAGGACCTGCTGCACGACGAGTCCGTACGCAAGGCCTACCTGGGCGAGGACTGACCCGACCGGAGCAGCCCCGGGACACGTCCTGAGCACGTCCCGGGCACGTCCTGGGTACGCCCGCCAGCCGTACGGCGAAGGCCCGCACCCCCACAGAGGGGATGCGGGCCTTCGCCATGCCCGCCGGGCCCCCCGGAAATCGGTTGCGGCCCCCGCCCGCATCTGGTGCACTGCCCGCGACACCGATCGCCCACGACCACGTCCAGGAGCCGAAATGCGCCGAGAGTTCATGCCAACCACGAAGGTAACCACTGCCTATTCGAGGGACATGACACTCCGTGCGAACGCTCAACCTGGGAATCCTGGCGCACGTCGACGCCGGTAAGACAAGCCTGACCGAACGGCTGCTCCACGCCGCCGGCGCCATCGACAGCATCGGCCGCGTCGACGACGGCACCACCCGCACCGACACCCTGGCACTCGAACGCCAACGCGGCATCACCATCAAATCCGCCGTCGCCTCGTTCGACCTCGACGACACCACCGTCAACCTGATCGACACACCCGGCCACCCGGACTTCATCGCCGAGGTGGAACGGGTACTCAACGTGCTCGACGGCGTCGTACTCGTCATCTCCGCCGTCGAAGGCGTCCAGGCGCAGACCCGTGTCCTCATGCGCACACTGCGGCGCCTCCACATCCCGACGATCATCTTCGTCAACAAGACCGACCGCCGGGGCGCCGACCCCGAGCGCGTACTCCACGACATCGCCGGGAAACTCACACCGGCGATCATCCCCATGGGCACCGCACACAGCGCGCGGTTCACTCCGTACGGTCCCCACGACACGGCCTTCGCCACCGAACTGGCCGACCGGCTCGCCGCGAACAACGACACGCTCCTGGCCGCCTACGTCGACGACGAAGCGACGCTCACCTACCGGCGGCTCCGCGAGGAACTCGCCGACCAGACACGGCGCGCGCTCATCCACCCCGTCTACCTCGGCTCCGCCGTCACCGGCGCCGGCACCGACGACCTGATCACCGGCATCAGGGAACTCCTCCCCGCCACCGAGGACACAGCCCGGGACGGCGGCCAGGACGACGGCCAGGACGCCGAAGTACCGGCCTCCGGAACCGTGTTCAAGATCGAGCGCGACCCGGCCGGCGAGAAGATCGCCTACGTCCGCATGTTCACGGGCACCGTACGCACCCGGGAACGCCTCCAGTACCGCGAGGACGACGAAGGCAAAATCACCGCCATCACCACCTTCGACCACGGCGCCACCACCCCGCGCACCGCCCTCACCGCCGGACAGATCGGCACACTGCGCGGCCTGCCCGACATCCGCATCGGCGACACCGTCGGCACACCACGCACCACACCCACCGACAGCCACCACTTCTCACCGCCGACGCTGGAAACCGTCATCACCCCGTGCCGCGCCGGGGACAGAGGCGCGCTCCACACCGCCCTCAGCCAACTCACCGAACAAGACCCCCTGATCAACCTGCGCCACGACGAAATCCGGCAGGAGATCTCCGTCTCGCTCTACGGCGAGGTACAGAAAGAAGTCATCCAGGCCACCCTCGCCGGCGAATACGGCATCGACGTCACCTTCCGCGAAACCACCACCATCTGCGTCGAACGCCCGACCGGCACCGGCGCCGCGCACGAGATCATCGGAAAGCCCACCAACCCGTTCCGCGCCACCGTCGGCCTGCGGATCGACCCCGCCCCCACCGGCGCCGGCACCACCTTCCGGCTCGGGGTCGAACTCGGCTCCATGCCCGCCGCGTTCTTCACCGCCGTCGAGGACGCCGTACGGGAAACCCTCCAGCAAGGACTTCGCGGCTGGCAGGTCACCGACTGCACCGTCACCATGACCCACTCCGGCCACAAACCCCCGCCCAGCACCCCCGGAGACTTCCGCAACCTCACACCACTGCTGCTGATGGAAGCGCTCCGCCAGGCCGGCACCACCGTGTACGAACCGATGCACCGCTTCCAGCTCGACGCACCCGCCGACACACTCTCGGCCGTACTCCCCCTCCTCGCCCAACTCCGGGCCGTCCCACGGACCACGGCCACCCAGGGCGCCTCGTACCGGCTCGAAGGCGAGATCCCCGCCGCCCACGTCCACCGGCTCGGCCAGGAACTCCCCACCCTCACCAGCGGCGAGGGCGTACTCGAAGCCGCCTTCGACCACTACCGGCCCGTCACGGGGACACCCCCCACCCGCCCCAGGACCGACCACAACCCGCTCAACCGCAAGGAGTACCTGCTGCACGTCGTACGCCGCGTATGACCGGGGCGGTGTGACAGGGGTGGTGTGACAGGGTCCGGCCGTAAGGGGGAACGGCCGGACCCCGGGTACGAGCAGACCCCCTCAGGGACCGTACGGAGGCCCCGGCGGTGGTTGCCTTGAACCCATGAACCCCACCACACGCATCACCACCGACTTCAGCGCACAGTCCACCGCGGCCGAGGTCGTCCACGGCACCGACCTCACCGGGCGCCGGGCCGTCGTCACCGGCGCCACCTCAGGAATCGGCGTCGAAACCGCCCGCGCACTCGCCTCGGCCGGAGCCGACGTCACCCTCGCCGTCCGCGACACCGAGGCTGGCCGGCGTACGGCCGACGACCTCACGGCCGGCACCGGCAACACAAAGATCCACGTCGCCCGGCTCGACCTCGCCGACCCCGCCTCCGTCGGCGCGTTCGTCACCGCATGGGACGGCCCACTGCACATCCTCATCAACAACGCCGGCGTACTCACCACCACCGAGAGGCGCACACCGGAGGGCTGGGAGCTCCAGTTCGCCACCAACCACCTGGGCCACTTCGCCCTCGCCACCGGGCTCCACCCGGCCCTCGCTGCGGCCGGCGGCGCGCGCGTCGTATCACTCAGCTCGAACGGGCACCTCGATGCGCCCCTCGACCTGGACGACCTCGACTTCCGCAAGCGCCCGTACGACGCCCTGAAGGCGTACGGCCGGTCCAAGACCGCCACCGCGCTGTTCGCCGTCGAAGCGCAGAAGCGCTGGGCCGCCGACGGCATCACCACCAACACCGCCAACCCGGGCGCCGTCATGACCAGCCTCGCGCGCGACTACAGCCCGGAGGACCTGGCGGCCGCGGCGGCCAACTACGAGTTCAAAACCCCCGAACAGGGCGCGGCCACGTCCGTCCTCCTCGCCACCGCACCGAGCCTCGAAGGCATCGGCGGGCGCTACTTCGAGGACTGTGAGGAGGCGGAGCCCCACACCCCCGCCAGGCCGTTCTACGGAGTCGCCGACCACGCGCTCGACCCGGAGCAGGCCGGGCGGCTGTGGCGGGAATCGCTCGCCACACTCGCCGTGTAGTACGGCGGAGCTACGGCGAGCCCACGACTGAGCGGCGGCTGGGCTACTGCCCCTTCGCCGCCTTCTTCTCCTCGGCGTCCTCGATGACGGCCTCGGCGACCTGCTGCATCGACAGACGACGGTCCATCGACGTCTTCTGGATCCACCGGAAAGCGGCCGGCTCGGTCAGCCCGTACTGCGTCTGGAGGATCGACTTCGCACGGTCGACGAGCTTCCGCGTCTCCAGCCGCTGAGTGAGATCGGCGACCTCACCCTCCAGCGCCCGCAGCTCGTTGAAACGCGACACCGCCATCTCGATCGCCGGGACCACATCGGTCTTGCTGAAGGGCTTCACGAGATACGCCATGGCCCCGGCATCGCGAGCCCGCTCCACGAGATCACGCTGCGAGAAGGCGGTCAGCATCAGGACGGGCGCGATGGATTCGGCGCCGATCTGCTCGGCGGCGGAGATCCCGTCGAGCACCGGCATCTTCACATCGAGGATGACCAGATCGGGCCGGTGCTCCCGGGCCAGCTCGACGGCCCGCTGCCCGTCACCGGCCTCGCCCACGACGGAGTAGCCCTCCTCTTCGAGCATCTCCTTGAGGTCGAGACGGATCAGAGCCTCGTCCTCGGCGATGACGACGCGCGTCGTCAGCGGCGGGACGTGCGACTTGTCGCCGTCGTCGGCGGGCTGGGGCGCTTCGGGGGTGGTCACGGGGCTCCTTGTTCGAGACGCGATACTGCTCTCCATGAGCCTACCCAGAGGCATCGGAGTCCAGGGACCCGGTAGACTCTCGGCAGCGCCGGCCGGGTTGGTGGAATGGTATACACGGAGGTCTCAAACACCTCTGCCCGTGAGGGCTTGCGGGTTCGAGTCCCGCACCCGGTACCAGCGAAAGTGGATGTTCACGTTCTCGTGAACATCCACTTTTCGTTACGCAGCGCCAGATGGAGTAACACAGAGTGGCTCCATGTACTTTCACGGCACTCCGGTGCGACAGCAGGCACTCACCCTTCTACGCGGCGGTGCCCGGAACGCGGACGTCGCCCGCCGGCTGAACGTCCCGGTCGGAACCGTCGGCTACTGGCTCCACGAAGACCGCAAGAAGCGCGGCGAACGGGTCCCGCCACGCCGTTCGTTACTCTGCCCGGTCTGCGACGACCGTCCGCTCGACAACGCCGCCTACGCCTACCTGCTGGGGCTCTACCTCGGCGACGGCCACATCAGCCACTACTCCAGGCACAGAACTCCCAGCCTCACGATCACCCTGGACAACGCCTGGCCAGGCATCCAGGACGAAGCACAGTCCGCCATGGCCACCGTCTACCCGGACAACGCCACCTGCCGGGTCCGCAGAGAGGGGGCCACCAACATCAAGGTGTACTCCAAGCACCTGCCGTGCCTGTTCCCCCAGCACGGCCCGGGCAAGAAGCACGACCGCATGCTGGCGCTCGCGCCGTGGCAGCAACGGATCGTGGACGAGTACCCCTGGCCGTTCATCCGGGGTCTCATCCATTCCGACGGCTGCCGGATCACCAACTGGACAGAGAAGATCATCGGCGGCGAGCGCAAGCGGTACGAGTACACGCGCTACTTCTTCTCCAACGCGTCGGCCGACATTCTGCGGTTCTTCACCGAGACCCTCGACGCGGTCGGCGTGGAGTGGAAGCCCGGCAACCAGAAGAGCCGCATCGTCCAGAACATCTCCGTCGCCCGCAAGGCGTCCGTCGCCCTCATGGACGTCCACGTCGGCCCCAAGTACTGACTCCGTCCGCTGCCCCCGTCCTACTTCGGACTGTCGTCCTCGCCGACGTGGTGCACCCGTACCAGGTTCGTCGTGCCCGCCACGCCCGGCGGGGAGCCTGCCGTGATCACCACCAGGTCGCCCTTCCGGCAGCGGCCGATCCGGAGCAGCGTCTCGTCGACCTGGTCGACCATCGCGTCCGTCGTCTCGGCCTGGGTGATCAGGAACGCTTCCACTCCCCAGGTCAGGTTGAGCCGGCCGTGTGTCGCCGCGTCGGGGGTGAAGGCCAGCAGGGGGATCGGGGAGCGGTAGCGGCTGAGGCGTTTGACGGTGTCGCCGGACTGGGTGAAGGCGACGAGGTACTTGGCGTCGAGGAAGTCGCCCATTTCGGCGGCGGCGCGGGCCACGGCGCCGCCCTGGGTGTGGGGTTTGGTGCTCTCGTCGAGTTCGGGGAGGCCTTTGGCGAGGAGGTCTTCCTCGGCGGCTTCCACGATGCGTCCCATGGTCTTGACCGTTTCGACGGGGTATTTGCCGACGCTGGTCTCGCCGGAGAGCATCACCGCGTCGGTGCCGTCGATGACGGCGTTGGCGACGTCGGAGGCTTCGGCGCGGGTGGGGCGGGAGTTCTCGATCATCGATTCGAGCATCTGGGTGGCGACGATGACGGGTTTGGCGTTGCGCCGGGCGAGGCTGATGGCGCGTTTCTGGACCATGGGCACGTGTTCGAGAGGCATTTCGACGCCGAGGTCGCCGCGGGCGACCATGATGCCGTCGAAGGCGGCGACGATGCCGTCGATGTTCTCGACCGCCTGTGGTTTTTCGATCTTGGCGATGACGGGGAGCCTGATGCCCTCCTCGTCCATGACGCGGTGGATGTCGTGGATGTCGTCGCCGGTGCGTACGAAGGAGGCGGCGATGGCATCGGCGCCGGTGCGCAGGGCCCAGCGGAGGTCTTCGACGTCCTTCTCGGAGAGCGCGGGGACGGAGACGGCGACGCCGGGGAGGTTGAGGCCCTTGTGGTCGGAGACGAGGCCGCCTTCGAGGACGGTGGTGTGGATGCGGGGGCCTTCGACGGAGGTGACGTGCAGGGCCACCTTGCCGTCGTCGACGAGGATGCGTTCGCCGGCGCTGAGGTCGGCGGCGAGTCCGGCGTAGGTGGTGCCGCAGGTGTGGCGGTCGCCGGGGTGGGGTTCGACGGTGATGGTGAATTCGTCGCCGCGTTCAAGGAGTACCGGGCCTTCGCGGAAGGTGCCGAGTCGGATCTTCGGACCTTGTAGGTCGGCGAGGATTCCGACGCTGCGGCCGGTCTCGTCGGCGGCTTTCCGTACGTGGTGATAGCGCTCCGCGTGTTCGGCGTAGGTGCCGTGACTGAGGTTGAGGCGGGCGACGTCCATTCCGGCTTCGATCAGGGCTTTGATCTGCTCGTAGCTGTCGGTGGAGGGGCCCAGGGTGCAGACGATTTTCGCTCGGCGCATATATGGAGCGTAGACCTTACCGGCGGGTAGGAAATTGGTTGGGGATGTATTCCGATGGCCTTTCGCATGACGAGTTGTTAACAAGCCTTGAATTGTGCGCTGGCGTGCTCCTTTGAGCGACCACGGTGCGTCGGGAATTACGCGCCGAGGTCGGGCGGTGTCATGGTGAAGCGGGCGTTGACGTGGGCGTGGAGGGTTTGGCGCTGGGGTTCGAGGTCGAGGGCCGGGGTCTGCTCGGGATCGGCGGCGCCTCCGTAGGCGGCGCGGTTGCGGAGGCTCCCGCCCGGTGCGGGCGCGCCGTATCCGCCGGAGTTCTCGGCGCCGATGTCGGCGAGTTCGACGAGAGCGGCGAGTTCGGCGCCGAGGGCCCCGGCGTACTCGCGGGCGCGCTGGACCGCTTCGCGTACGGCTTGGCGGCGGGCCTCGGCGCGTGCCGGTGAGTTCGGGCGCAGTCCCCACCAGGGTCCGGTGATGTGGGTGAGGTCGAGATCGGCGAGGCGGGTGGTGAGTTCGCCGAGGACGGTGAAGTCGGTGAGTTCGGCGGTGATGTGTACGCGCCCGTGGTAGGCGTG
Organism: Streptomyces sp. 150FB; assembly: GCF_000818195.1. GTDB lineage: Bacteria > Actinomycetota > Actinomycetes > Streptomycetales > Streptomycetaceae > Streptomyces. Next base: position 2,037,001 of record NZ_JTHL01000001.1, read on the forward strand.
GATGCGTTCGCCCCGGCCTCGTTTGGTGAGTTCGGGGCTGATGGAGTACGTACCGGTTTCGAGTTTTTCGACGGCGTCGCCGTAGGCCTTGATGAGGGCGATGACGTCGTTGTTGCGGCGGGTGAGGTCGGCGACGGCGGTGCGGCGGTCGGCGGAGCGGGTGGAGACGGCGATGCCGATGCGGGCGATTTCGGGGTCGACCTCGAGGTGTGCTTCGCCTCGGACGGCGACCCTGGGTGCGTCGGGGGTGCCGTACGGGGCGGGGGTGCCGGGCGTCTCGGGTGTGTCGGCGGTCATGGCGCGGCTCCTTCTGCGGTGCGGTGCGGCGGGTGGAACCACTGTCGCATCTGGGCGCCGTGATGGGTGGTCATCCAAACGAAACCTGTGGGGGGTGTTGCGAGTTGGGGGTTCTGGGCCAGAATCTACGCGCGTTGTTCGCTGGATCGAGGGAGTAGAAATGCCGCTGGACAGAAGGACGTTCCTGGGGAGCTCGGCTGCTGCCGGGGCGGGTGCCGCCCTGGCGGGTGGGGTCGCCGGGCCTGCCGAGGCGGTGGGTCGTCAGCATGGCGGTGGGCACGGGCACGGGCGTCCGGCGCAGCGGTATTCGTTCACCGTGCTGGGCACGACGGACATGCATGGGAATGTGTTCAACTGGGATTACTTCACGGACAAGGAGTTCGACGACGCCGATCACAACGACGTCGGGCTGGCGAAGATTTCCACCATGGTGGAGGGGATTCGCCACGAGAAGGGCCGCCGTAACACGCTGCTGATCGACGCGGGCGACACGATTCAGGGTACGCAACTGTCGTATTACTACGCGCGGATCGATCCGATCACGGCGAAGCGTGGTCCCGTGCATCCGATGGCGCAGGCGATGAATGCGATGGGGTACGACGCCGCGGCGCTCGGTAACCACGAGTTCAACTACGGCATTCCGGTGCTGCGGAAGTTCGAGTCGCAGTTGGATTTCCCGTTGCTGGGCGCGAACGCGCTCGACGCGAAGACGCTGAAGCCGGCGTTCGCCCCGTACGTCATGAAGAAGTTGCGTTCGCCCGAGGGGCGTGAGGTGCGGGTGGCGATTCTGGGGTTGACGAATCCCGGGATCGCGATCTGGGACAAGGCGAATGTCCAGGGGAAGATGACGTTTCCCGGTCTTGAGGAGCAGGCGGCGAAGTGGGTGCCGAAGCTGCGTTCGATGGGTGCGGATGTGGTGATCGTGTCGGCGCATTCGGGCGCTGACGGGACGTCGTCGTACGGGGATCAGGTGCCGTACGTGGAGAACGCCGCCGCCCTGGTGGCGGAGCAGGTGCCCGGTATCGACGCGATTCTGGTGGGGCACGCGCATGTGGAGATTCCCGAGCGCCGGGTGGTGAACAAGGCGTCGGGCAAGGAAGTGGTGCTTTCCGAGCCGCTCAAGTGGGGGCAGCGGCTGACTGTTTTTGATTTCGATCTGGTGTGGGAGCGGGGTTGCTGGAAGGTCGAGCGGGTCGGTTCCAGGGTTCTGAACTCGAATACGGCCGTCGAGGACCGGAAGATCACCAGTCTGCTCCTCGATGAGCACCGCAAGGTGATCGCGTACGTGAACGAGGTGATCGGTACGTCGACGGTGGCGATGACGACGGTGGACGCCCCGTGGAAGGACGAGCCGATCATCGACTTGATCAACCATGTGCAGGCGGAGACGGTGAAGGCGGCGCTGGCCGGCGGCGAGTGGGCGGCGTTGCCCGTGTTGTCGCAGGCGTCGTGTTTCTCGCGTACGGCGGTGATCCCGGCGGGCGACGTGACCATCAAGGACGCGGCGGGTCTCTATCCGTTCGAGAACACCTTGGAGGCGCGGCTGGTGACGGGAGCGCAGATCAAGGACTATCTGGAGTTCTCCGCCCAGTATTATGTGCAGACGGCGGCCGGTGCTCCTGTCGATACGTCGAAGCTGACGAATGCGGGGAACACACCGGATTACAACTACGACGCGGTGTCGGGTCTGACGTACGAGATCGATATCGCGAAGGCGGCGGGTTCGCGGATCGCCAATCTGATGTTCGAGGGTAAGCCACTTGATCCGGCTGCCCAGTTCGTGCTGGCGGTGAACAATTACCGGGCGAGCGGCGGCGGCAATTTCCCGCATGTCGCGGCGGCTCAGCAGGTGTGGGCGAATTCGGACGAGATCCGTAACACGATCATCGCCTGGGTGACGGCGGCGGGTTCGGTGGATCCGTCGGCGTTCGCCTCGGTGGACTGGAAGCTGACGCGGGACGGTACGCCGGTCTTCTAGTTCGAACGTTCATGAGTCCCCGCCGGTCCGCTGACGGGGACTCATGCGCGGGCTGGTGGCGTTCCTCTTCTTCGAGGAGGAAGGGGAGTGAGGCGGTCGGTGCGGTGGTTTCCTCCGGACAGGGAGAAACATCGGGTGTGAAGGCAACCTGGTGGTGGGGCCAACCTGTTGACCCGACTGTGAACCAACTACGCGACATTCGCCGACCCGGAGCACCCCTGCTGGCAGGTGGCCGCCGCCGCCTGCTCAGAGCCTCCGTGGGGGCCCTCACCATCGGTGCTGTCCTCGCCCTCTCCCCCCTGGCCTCCACCGCACAGGCCGCCACCGCGCCGTCCCCCGCCGCGCCGTCCGTCAGCGCCACGGGCGCCGTGCTGCTCGACGAGGCGTCCGGGGCCACCGTCTTCGCCAAGACGGCGGACACCAGGCGTCAGATGGCCAGCACCACCAAGATCATGACGGCCGCCGTGGTGCTCGGCGTCAGGGGCGTCGACCTCGACCGCCAGGTGACCGTCAAGCAGACCTACCGCGACTACGTCGCCGCTCAGGGGGCGAGCACCGCCGACCTGCGCACCGGAGACGTACTGACGGTTCGTCAGCTCCTGTACGCGACGATGCTGCCCTCGGGCTGCGACGCCGCGTACGCCCTGGCCGACACCTTCGGCACCGGGACGACCGTCGCGGCCCGCACCGCTTCGTTCATCGCGATGATGAACAAGGAGGCCGCCGCGCTCGGGCTCAAGGACACCGAGTTCGACTCCTTCGACGGCATCTCCCCCGGCGGCGACAACTACTCCACCCCGCGCGACCTGGCGAAGATGGCCGAACACGCCATGGAGAACGCCGACTTCCGTACGATCGTCAAGACCGCGCAGTACACCGCGTCGGCTCCGGCCGCCAACGGCGGTGTGCGCACGTACACCTGGTTCAACACCAACGAACTGCTCGGCTCGTACCAGGGCGTCATCGGCATCAAGACCGGCAGTGGCACCGCCGCCGGGCTCTGCCTGGTCTTCGCCGCCACACGTGGCGACAAGACCGTGGTGGGCGTGGTCCTGAACAGCCCCGACCGCTTCACCGACGCCGCGAAGATCCTCGATTACGGCTTCGGCTCCAGCACGGCGAAGACGATGCGACTGCGCACTCTGCCGGCGCACGCCCAGCGGGACTGACCCCCGCGCGTTCAGCGGACTTCGGTGAGGGGGACCAGGCCCCTCGGTGCGGGTACCGAGTGGGCCCGGTTCCGGTCCTCCAGGCCGAAGGTGGTGAAGGCGGTGCGGCGCGGCAGGGGGTAGGGCTCGTCGCCGGTGAGGTGGTTGAGGATGGACGCGCTGCGCCAGGCGGCGAGGCCGAGGTCGGGTGCGCCGACGCCGTGGGTGTGGCGTTCGCCGTTCTGCACGTAGATGGTGCCGCTGACCGAGGGGTCGAGGACGAGCCGGTGGTGCTGGTCGATGCGGGGCCGGTCGGAGCTGTCGCGGCGCATGTAGGGGTCGATGCCGGCGAGGATGCGGTCGACCCGGCGTTCGCGGTAGCCGGTGGCGAGGATGACGGCGTCGGTGGTGAGCCTGGAGCGGGTGGCCTGCTGGGTGTGCTCCAGGTGGAGTTCGACCTTGGTGGTGGCGACGCGCCCCGCGGTACGGACGCTGACTCCTGGGGTGAGGACGGCGTCGGGCCAGCCGCCGTGCAGGGAGCGCCGGTACAGCTCGTCGTGGATGGCCGCGATGGTGTCGGCGTCGATGCCTTTGTGGAGTTGCCACTGGCGCGGGAGGAGTTCGCCGCGTACGTGTTCGGGCAGGGCGTGGAAGTAGCGGGCGTAGTCGGGGGTGAACTGTTCCAGGCCGAGCTTGGAGTACTCCATGGGTGCGAACGCCTCGGTGCGGGCGAGCCAGTGGATTCTCTCCGCTCCGGCGGGCCGGGCGCGGAGCAGGTCGAGGAAGATTTCCGCGCCGGACTGTCCTGAGCCGATGACGGTGATGTGTCCCGCGGCGAGGAAGCGTTCGCGGTTGGCGAGGTAGTCGGCGGCGTGGATGACGGGGACGGTGGGCGCTTCGGCGAGGGGGCGGAGCGGTTCGGGGATGTAGGGCTCGGTGCCGATGCCGAGGGCGATGTTCCGGGTGTGGGCGCGGCCCAGTGCCTCCGCCTCACCGTCCTGGTCGAGTTGGGTGAAGTCGATCTCGAAGAGGCGGCGTTCGGGGTTCCAGCGGACGGCGTCGACCTGGTGGCCGAAGTGGAGCGTGGTGAGCTGTTCGCTGGTCCAGCGGCAGTAGGCGTCGTATTCGGCGCGCTGGATGTGGAAGCGCTCGGCGAAGTAGAAGGGGTAGAGGCGGTCGCGGGCCTTGAGGTAGTTGAGGAAGGACCAGGGGCTGGTGGGGTCGGCGAGGGTCACCAGGTCGGCGAGGAAGGGGACTTGGAGGGTGGTGCCTTCGATGAGGAGGCCGGGGTGCCAGTGGAACGCGGGGCGCTGGTCGAAGAAGGCGGTGGTGAGGGGGGTGCGCAGGCCGTCGGCGAGTGCGGCGAGGGAGAGGTTGAAGGGGCCGATACCGATGCCCACCAGGTCGTGGGCTGTGTCGAGGTCGGTTGACTGGGGGGTCATCGGGGGGTGCTGCCTTCCACGAGTCGGGGTGGTGCGGGGGTGGGCCGTGGTACTGGTCAGGGGCGTCCCCCGGTCCGCGTGGGGCCCTGTTACCAGAGTGTCGGGTGTCGCTGGTCGTGCCCCGGCTAGCTCAACGATCCGAACCCGAAAGTGGTACCGGCCGACCGCACGGGCGTGTTGGTGCCCTGGTGGTGGTGCGTGGGTGGTAGGCGCACGAACGTGCGCGGGCCGTCGTGGCGGCGCGCGGGTGGCATGCGGTGGTACGGGGTGGTGTACGTAGGGCGCGCGGACGGCGCGCGTTCCGGCCGTACGGCGGTGCGGTCCCGTACCGAGGCGGCGCGGGGGCGCGGGCGGGCGCGGTTCCCTCAGTGGCCCGAGGGACCGCGCCGGCGTGCGTACGGACCGCGCCCGGCACGGAGCCGGGGCGGCGGTGTCAGGCCCGGCGTACGTGCAGCGCGCGCCGCAGGTCGTCGAGCTGGTCGATGAGTGCGCGGCGCAGGGCGGGCAGCAGCTCGTCGCCGTCCAGGCACTGGCGGCCGAGGTCCAGGGTGTCCTGGTCGATCGCGTGGCCGGGGAAGGCGTAGCGTCCGGCGGCCGCCGCGATGACCGGGCCCCTGCGGGCGGCGACGGCTGCCGCCTCGGGGAAGAAGCGGGGCACGTACTCCTTGACGAGGTCGGTCTGTTCGGGCTGCCAGAAGCCCTGGGCGGTGGCGACGAACAGGTAGTTGGAGAGGTCGTCGGAGCCGAAGAGCCGGTCCCAGGCGGCGGCCTTGGCCTCCGGGTCGGGGAGGGCGGCGCGGCAGCGGGCGGCGCCTTCCTGTCCGGTGGCGCTGGGGTCGTGCTCCAGTTCGGTGGCGATGGCGCCCTCGTCGATAGCGCCGAGGACGGCGAGGCGCTTGAGGACGCGCCAGCGCAGTTCGGGGTCGAGTTCGGGGCCGCCGGGGACGCCGCCGGAGGTCAACCAGTCCTGGATGCCCTCGGGTTGGGTGGCGGCGTCGATGAAGTGCCGTACGGCGGCGAGGCGCAGCCCCGGGTGGGAGCCGTCCTCGGTGCGGCGGATGAGGTCGCGGCAGACGGCGGTGAGGGTGGCGAGGCCGGCGGGCCTGTCCTCGGGGGTGAGGTAGCGGTCGGTGATCTGTCCTGCGGCGAAGGCGAGGACGCCTTCGACGACGGCGAGGTCCTGTTCGCGGGGGAGGTGCGCGCGGGCCGCTTCGAGGTAGGCGGTGGGCGGGAGTTCGCCGTCGCGGACCATGTCGCGTGCGGCGTTCCAGATGACGGCGCGGGTGAGGGCGTCGGGGACGCCGGACAGCGCGTCGAGTGCGGTGTTCCAGGATTCGGGGTCGAGGCGGACCTTGGCGTAGGTGAGGTCGCCGTCGTTGAGTACGACGAGGGCGGGGCGGCGGCCTGGCCTGGCGGTGGCGTCGGCGGTGGCGGGCAGGTCGAGTTCGAGGAGGTCGCGGCGTACGAGCCTGGCGGGGTCGACGACGTCGCGGTCGTACGTACCGGCGTGGATGTGGTGGGGCCGGCTGCCGGTGTGGGCGACGTCGAGGGTCCAGCCGGCGGGGGTGGTGGTGATCTCCGGGGTGAGGGTGTCGACGCCGGTGGTGCGGAGCCACCGCTCGGCCCAGGTGTGGACGTCGCGGTCGGTGCTCCTGGCGAGGGAGTCGATGAAGTCGGCGAGGGTGGCGTTGCCGTACTTGTGGCGTTCGATGTGGACGTTGATGCCGGCGAGGAAGTCCTTCTCGCCGAGCCAGGCGACGAGTTGGCGGAGGGCGGAGGCGCCCTTGGCGTAGGAGATCCCGTCGAAGTTGAGCAGCGCGGACGCGGTGTCGGGGACGGCCTCGTGGTCGGGGGCGACGGGGTGGGTGGAGGGCCGCTGGTCGGCGTCGTAACCCCAGGCCTTGCGTCCGATGCCGAAGTCGACCCAACTGCCGGTGTACTGGGTGGCTTCGGTGATGGTCTGGTAGCCCATGTACTCGGCGAAGGACTCGTTGAGCCAGATGTCGTCCCACCAGGCGAGCGTGACGAGGTCGCCGAACCACATGTGCGCCATCTCGTGCGCGATGACCATGGCACGGGTCTGGCGCTCGGTCTCGGTGACGGCGCTGCGGAAGACGAATTCGTCGCGGAAGGTGACGAGGCCGGGGTTCTCCATGGCGCCCGCGTTGAACTCGGGGACGAAGGCCTGGTCGTAGGAGTCGAAGGGGTAGGGCTCCGTGAACTTCACGTGGTAGCGGTCGTAGCAGGCGCGGGTGAGGTCGAGGAGTTCGTCGGCGTCGGTGTCGAGGTGGGGGGCGAGGGAGCGCCGGCAGTGGATGCCGAAGGGGATTCCGGCGTGTTCGGTGCGTACGGAGTGCCAGGGTCCCGCCGCGACGGCGACGAGGTAGGTGGAGATGAGGGGCGTGGGGGCGAGGGTCCAGCGGCCTTGGCCGGTGGGGGTGGCGATGCTGTTGCCGAGGACGGTCCAGGCTTCAGGTGCGGTGACGGTGAGTTCGAAGACCGCTTTGAGGTCGGGCTGGTCGAAGGCGGCGAAGACGCGCTGGACGTCTTCCATGAACATCTGGGTGTAGAGGTAGGTCTCGCCGTCGGCGGGGTCGGTGAAGCGGTGCATGCCCTCGCCGGTCCGGGAGTAGAGCATGTCGGCATCGACGCGGAGTTCGTGTGCGCCGGCGTCGAGCCCGGTGAGGGCGAGCCTGTTCTCGGTGAGCGTGGCGGGGTCGATGGTGTGTCCGTCGAGCGTGACGGAGCGCAGCGTGGCGGGCTTCAGCTCGACGAAGGTGTCCCCGGCCGCCCGGGTGGTGAAGTGGATGACGGTCCGGGAGTCGAAGGTCTCGTCGCCGGTGGTGAGGTCGAGGGCGACCGTGTAGCGGTGCACGTCGAGGAGTTGGGCTCGGGTCTGCGCTTCGTCGCGCGTCAGTACGGACATGGTGGCCATGCTGCCTGATGGGGCAGGAGTGGCGCAGCAGGGTTCGCTACGCTGTGGGCGCACGTATTCCCGGGGGTTCGGCTTCCCGGGGGGCGGCCGGAGCGGTTCGGCGGCGGCTCGCGGGTGCTTTCCCGCACTCCGCTGTTCGTACGCGGTCGGTGTCCGTCGCTGCGGGAGAATGCCGGGCATGGACATTGCCAAGCTCGACGGGACGGCGGCCGGCCCTGCCCGCCGTTTCCGCGAACCCGGGGGCGCTCTCGGTGCGCCCCGTATCACCGGCCGTGACAGTGGCGGTGGCCGCGCGTGGGTACGCGGGGCCAGGGGCGGCGCCGGTTCGCCCGCGGCGGGAGGAACGCGCGCGTGAGCGACAACACGGACCTGATCGCGTTCGTCCGCGCCCGTCTCGACGAGGAGGCGCTGCTCGCGCGGGACGCGGGCGGTGACGTCTGGTGGACTCCCAAGGACCTCCCCGGGGAGGTCCACGGCCGGAGCGGGGTCATCGCCTTCAGCCTGAAGTCCGAGCGGTACGACGCGCACATCGCGCGCCAGGACCCGGCCGACACGCTGCGCCGTGTCGCGGCGAGCCGGGTCGTTGTCGACGAGTACGCGCAGATCGCCGAGCTGGACACGGACACCGCCGCGTACGACCACACGTCGGTCAGGGCCATCGGTCTGGGGTTCGCCGTACGGCAGATGGCGGCGCAGTATCCGAGCCATGCCGATTACCGGGCGAGGTGGATGCCGAGGTTCATCCGGTAGCGGTGGCGCGGGTCATGGCCACCGGGGCCGCGTCGCCGGGGGGTGCGTCGCCGGGGTGCGTCGCCGGGGGTGCGGCCGCCGTCAGCGGTCGGCGGCGGACGGCCCGTCGGCGATCCGTTCGTGGTGGCGGATGACCTCGGCGATGATGAAGTTGAGGAGCTTCTCGGCGAACGCCGGGTCCAGTTTGGCGCTCTCGGCGAGCTGCCTCAGCCGGGTGATCTGGCGGGCTTCACGGGCCGGATCGGCGGGCGGGAGCCGGTGTTCGGCCTTGAGGTGGCCCACCTGTTGGGTGCATTTGAAGCGCTCGGCGAGCATGTGGACCACAGCCGCGTCGATGTTGTCGATGCTTCCGCGGAGGCGTTCCAGTTCGGCGCGTACGGGCTCGTCGATGCCCTGATTACTCGTCGTCATGATCGCGAAGCTTAGACGTCCGGGCGCCGTAACAGGGAAGTAACCGGGAAGACCGGGAAGAAGGACAGATGCCGGACCAGTGATCGGTCCGGCACCTGTCCTCAGGTCGTACGGGTCAGCGCGTGCGGTTCAGGGTGTGCGGGTCAGGGCGTGCGGGTCAGAGAGTCGACGCCGCCTGCGCGATGGCCGACGCGAAGGTCGAGACCTCGGTGTAGACGCCCGGGAAGCCCGGCCGCGCGCAGCCGTTGCCCCAGCTCACGATGCCGACCTGGATGAAGGCGCCGTTGTTGTCCTTGCGGAACATCGGGCCGCCGGAGTCACCCTGGCAGGTGTCGGTACCGCCCTGCGGGAAGCCGGCGCAGATCTCCTCGCCGGTGATGATGTCGCCGCTGTACGACGACTGGCAGCTCGCGTCGGAGACGAAGGGGACCGTCGCCTTGAGCAGGTAGCGCTGCTGGGCGCCGCCCTCGGTCGCCCCGCCCCAGCCGGCGATCGTGAAGTTGCCGGTGTTGTACGTGGTGGTCGTGGCGATCTTCAGCGTGGGCTGGTTGACCGATTTGGCGAGCTTGATCAGCGCCCAGTCCTTGCCTGCGCCGTCGTATCCCGGTGCCTGGAGGACCTTGGTGGACTTGACCTTCACGGCGCTGGAGCTCTGGAGGTCCACGACGCCGGTGGTCGCGGTGATGCTGGTGTTGTTGCCGCTCCCGTCCACGCAGTGCGCGGCGGTCAGGACGATGTTGGGGGCGTAGAGCGCGCCACCACAGCCCATGGAGAGCCTGACCATGAAGGGGAACTCGCCCTGCGCCGCCCGGGTGCCGCCGACGACGGGCGGGGCGATCGGGGCCACGTTCTTGACCGACGCCGGCGTCGACGGGGTGTGGGCGGGTGTCGCCGAGGCCGGGGTGAGCTGGAGGCTCACAGCGGCCAGGATGACCGCGCTGGTGGCGGCGCATCTCTTGAGGACACGCATGAGCTGACGCGGCTGGTTCATGGGGCTGCCTTCCGTGGAGGGGGGAATGCTGGGGGCAGTGCACGAAAGCGGTACCGGCGGGTGCTCAGCACGTGGTCGACCCGCGTAGACACAGATGCGTCGCGCATGGATGTCATGGGCTCGACAAAACGTGATCCGGATTATGCGGAGGAGTCGCGGGGTGCCACAAGTAGTTGATTTCGGCCGTTCGCCAGACGCTTCCCGGCCAC
>NZ_JTHL01000001.1:2047186-2055018 GCF_000818195.1 Streptomyces sp. 150FB
GCCTGATCACGGCCGCCGCGCCGCCGCCGCACACCCCGGCCCGCCGCCCCCGGGCGCCCGGCCCGCCTCCGTAACGCCCGCGACCTGCCCGTACCTCTCCCCCGCCCGCCGTACAGTTGAATCCGGCTGACCGTCCTTCCCAGGAGGTGCCCGGGCGTGACGCAAGGCAGCGAGGTCGTACACGGCTATCCGCATCTGGACACCGTCCGTGCGGCCCTCAGCGCGCTCTACAAACGGCTCTCGCCCGACGGCATCGCCACGTACGGCACCAGCGTCGCCCCGGTCGACATCGCCTTCTCCGATGTGGACGATCTTCATCTCGGTACGCAGCGGGTCGCGCACGCGCTGGTCCAGCAACTCCATCTGCCGGACGCGCACATGATCATCAGCTTCCGCGAGATGGAGCACGCGGCGAGCGTGGAGCTGACGGCGGGACCCGAGTACTTCATCGAGCTGAACGATCGTTTCCGCACCCACCGCAGGGACATCGGCGCCGCCCTCGCGCACGAGATCACGCATGTGCTGCTGCACCGGCTCGGCCTGAGCTTCCCCGGCACCCGCGACAACGAGATCCTCACCGACACGGCGACGACCTACCTCGGCGCCGGCTGGCTGCTGCTCGACGCGTACCGCGAGGACCGCGACTCCAGCCAGAAGCTCGGCTACCTCACACCCGAGGAGTTCGGGTACGTCCTCGCCAAGCGGGCGCTGCTCTTCGACGAGGACCCCCGGATCTGGTTCACCAGCCCGCAGGGCTACACCGCGTACACCAAGGGCAGGGCGCAGTCGCTGCGCGACGAGCAGCAGCCGCCGCTGACCACGGCGGGCTGGACGGGACGGCACAGGTACGCCAAGGACCGCCGCTACGCGCTGGACCACCCCGGCACCGACCCGGCCCCCGACCCCGGCGTGTCGTACGCCTTCGAGCGGCTTCCCGACGGGCTCCGGGTGGCGTTCCCGTGCCCGACCTGCCATCAGCGGATCCGCGTGCCGGTGCGGGGGCGGGTGCGGGCGCGGTGCGGGCTGTGCAGGACGGTGCTGGAGTGCGACACCTGACGGACCGCGAGGCATCTCAAGGCACCCGGCCCTACAGGCGACACGACACGCGATCGGATACCTGATCGAATCCGTACGGCGGCGCCCGTAGTGTCGAAGTATGACGAATGAGCCGACAGCAGGTGTTCACGACCTGTTCGAGGCGGTACGCGGTGGCGCGGACGACGCTGTCGTACGGCTGCTCAGGGCCGGGGCAAGCGCCGAGGCGACCGACGAGTACGGCGAGACCGCGCTCTATCTGGCATCCGTGAGCGACGAGCCGGGCATGGTACGGCTGTTGCTCACGGCGGGCGCCGATCCGGAGCGGGCCTGCGGCCAGGACGGCGGGGACCTGCCGCTGTGCGGGGCCGCCTGTGGCGGTCACACCGAGGTCGTACGGGCGCTGCTCGCGGCGGGCGCCGCGCCCGACCGCAGGGAGGCGTTCGGCTTCACCGCGCTCGTCTGGGCGGTCGTCCAGGGCTTCACCGACACGGTGGAGGCGCTGCTCGACGGCGGCGCCGACCCCGATCTGCCGGGCCCCGGCGGCGAATCGCCGCTGCTGCTCGCCGCCCGCAGAGGGTCGGCCGCGACCGTACGGACCCTGCTCGCGCACGGCGCCGGAGCGGACGGCGCCAGAAGAGCGGACGGCAACGGCGCGCACGGCGACGGTCCTTCGGCGCGGAAAGCCGCACTGGCCGAGGCGCGCCGCTGGCTCACTCTCGATGTGGAGCGTGAGCTGCGCGACGGTCTGCTGCGCGCGTACGGCGACGGGTACGAGACGGTGGTGCGCCGGGTCGAGGCCGAGGGGTCCCAGACCGTGGTCGTGGAGCTGCTGCGGGACGGCGCGCCGGTCGCCGGGGTGGAGCAGCAGACGGGGCACGCCGCCGTCGCGACGCTGCTGGAGGCCGAGTTGGGGATCGTGACGCCGTACGAGGTGCTGGCGGCCCGCGCGTCGCGCTGCGGGGATCCCGGGCGCGACGACTGGCGGGAGCCGGTGGCGGTGCTGTGGGCGCGGGGCAACGACGACACGTACCGCGCCGCGGTCGCTTCGTGCAAGGCGGCCGATCCGCTGCGGCAGGCGTTCGGGGCCGCCGTCCTGGGGCAGTTGGGGCGCCGGTCGGCCGGGGTGCGGAGCGAGCGGTCGTATACGGCCCGTGCGGTCCCCGTGCTGCGCGAGCTGTCCCGGCGGGCGGCGGCGCCGGAGGTGGCGGGCGCGGTGGTGGAGGCCCTCGGGCAGCAGGGCGACCCGGCCGTACTGCCGGAGATCCTGCGCCACCGCGCCCATCCGGACGCGGGTGTACGGCGCCGGGTGGCGCTGGCGTCGACGGGGCTCGTAGCGGGCGGTGACGGCGAAGCGGTCGCGGCACTGGCCGAGTTGAGCGGGGACCCGGATCCCGCGGTCCGGCGCGGGGCGGTGGCGGCGCTGGCCGGGGTGGACGCGGACACACCGGAGATCCGTGCGGCGCTGGCGGCGCGGCTGCGTGACCCGGACGCCGATACCGCGGCGGAGGCCGCCGCCGGTCTGGCCGTACGGCAGGACCCGCGCGCGGTCGACGCGCTGGCCCGCATCCTGGCCGACGCGGAACCGGATGGGTACGCGCGGCAGTTGGCCGCCGACGCGGTGCGGTATCTCCCCGAGGGCCCCGACCGACGCCGCCTTGAGCGAACCCTCCCCCGCCGCCACGGAACGTAGCGACGAGGGCGGCCGAACCGATCAGCCGATCAGCCGGTCCTCTGGTCAGCCCATCAGCCGGTCAGCCAATCATCCGGTCATCCGGTCATCCGGTCAGCGCAGCCGCAGCACCCCCGGGGCCTCTTCCTCGAAGAGCTGGGTCAGCTCTTCGAAGACCGTAGGTCCCCGGCCCGCCTCGGCCTCGGCCAACTGCGCCCGGAGCGCGGGTCCGTTGTCGGGGTGTGCGCGTTCCAGCCGCCGCCGGACCACGCGTGCGGTCTCTTCGTGTCCGAGTGCCTGGCGAGAGGCTTCGTGGGCGCGCCATTCGACGGCGAAGTCTCCGTCGTCCGGCGTCCCGTACCCACCGCGCAGGCAATCTGCGAGGCTGTCGAGATTACGTCCGAAGTAGCCGCCTGGGCCGTTCACGGCGGCGCCGATCACCTGCCAGAAACGATCGAGGCCGGTGACCTCCGCCCCGTCGATCACATACGTCACCGTCATGGGGCGGAGGTTACCTTTCCCGGGGAGGCTGAGCTCAGCAGCCGTAGTTGACGAGCGAGAACGACTCGTAGTGGTTGGAGGTGTAGTAGTCCTCGTTGTTCTTCTGGCCGGTGATGATGCGGCGGGCGCCACGGTCGGGGGAACCGGGGGTCACGACGGTGTACTCGTGGTAGTAGCTGCTGGACTGGCTCGGCAGCAGGTGCTCACGGTTCTGGAAGACCGCGCCGTCCTGCGAGTACGGGTAGGGGCCGCCCGCTTCGATCAGGTCGAGGGTGTGGTGGGCCTGGGAGGGGAGGCTGCCGTAGCAGATGCTGCCGACGGCGGCCGGGGCAGCGGTCGCTGTGGCGGTGACTCCACCGACGAGGAGAGTCGAGACGAGGGCGGCGAGGCCGCCGATGGCGGCGATACGTGGGGGAATTCGCATGCCCTTATGATGACGCGCGTAGACAGGGACACGTCAATCCCAACTCGTGTGAATTTCCTGGAAGTTAACCGGATGGGCGCCGTCCGTCCGGTCTCAGGCCTCGCCCGCGTCGTGAACCGTCAGCGCGATCTGGACCCGGTTGCTGAGGCCCAGTTTGGTGAGGATGTGCGAGACGTGCGCCTTCACCGTGGGCACGCCCATGTACAGCTCGGCCGCGATCTCCGCGTTGGTCCTCCCCCGCCCGACGGCGACGGCGACCTCCCGCTCCCGGTCGCCGAGGAGCGCCAGCGCCTCCCTGGCGCGCAGGGTCTGGGCCCGCCGCCCGGTGTCGGGGGCGGTCGTCAGCCGGGTGATGAGCTGCTGGGTCACCGCGGGCGACAGCACGGGCTCCCCCGCCGCCACTCTGCGTACGGCCGCCACGATCTCACCGGGCGCCGTGTGCTTCAGCAGGAATCCGGCGGCGCCCGACTGGAGCGCGCGCAGCACGTACTCGTCGGTCTGGAAGGTCGTCAGCATCACGATCGCCGGCGGAGAGGGCCGTTCGCGCAGCAGTTGGGTCGCTTCGAGTCCGTCCACGGTCGGCATGCGGATGTCCATCAGGACGAGGTCGGGGGCGTACGTGTCGACCAGCGCGGCCACTTCGCTCCCGTCCGCCGCCTCGGCGACGACCTCGATGTCGTCGGCGCCGCCGAGCATCAGCCGCAGCCCCGAGCGGACCAGCGGATCGTCGTCGGCGAGCAGTACACGGATCATGGGGGCCAGGGTAGCCAGGCGTGCAGCAGGAAGTCGTCGGCGGATCTGCCGTAGGTGACCTTTCCGCCGGCCAGTGCGGCGCGTTCGGTGAGTCCGATCAGGCCCTGGCCCGTTCCGGGTATGCCGGAGTGCGGGCCGCCCCGGGGAAGGGCGTTGCGCAGGTCGACGGAGATGCCTTCGCGGGGTCCGCCGTGGACCGCTATCCGGACGGGGGCGTCGGGCGCGTGTTTCCTGGCGTTGGTCAGCCCTTCCTGGACGACGCGGTACGCGGTGCGGCCGGCGATCCCCGTCGCGTCGGCGGGTTCGGCGATCCGCTCGTCGAGTTCGACGTCCGTCCCGGCGGCCCGGGCCTCGGCGACGAGTTTGCGTACGTCGGCGAGGGTCGGCTGCGGTGGCTCGGCGGCGCCGTCGTCGGCCGGGGCACGGAGCACCCGCAGGACCACTTGCAGGTCTTCCAGGGCCTTGTGGGCGCTCTCGCGGATCACTCCCGCGGCGCGTTCGACCTCTTCGGCGGGGGCCCCGGGGTGGAACTCCAGCGCGCCGGCGTGGACGCTCAGCAGGGACAGCCGGTGTGCCAGTACGTCGTGCATCTCCCGCGCCGTGTCCTCCCTGGCCTGCTGCTGGGCCCGTTCGGCGCGCAGCACCACCTCGGCCTCGGCGCGGTCGGTGCGCTCGCTGAGGGTGCGTACGAACAGGCCCCAGCCGACCGCGGCGGCGACCAGCGTGCAGCCGATGAGAGCCACGGCCGTGAGCGGATCGCCCAGCGAGGGGTCCAGCAGATAGGTGGCCGGTATCGGTACGAGGGCCAGCACGGTGACCCGTGCCGTGGTCCGCGACGGGCACAGCACGGCGACGGTGAACAGCGCGACGAGGGCCGGTACGACGGCCGGCGAGCAGATCGCGAAGAACAGGGTGGCGATGGCGACGGGCACCGGCCTGTCGCGCCGCCACCACAGCAGCAGGCAGGCGGGCAGCGCCAGGAACTGTCCGTCCGTCCAGATGTTGCTCCACGGCAGGACGCGGGCGAGGGGGTCGCTGAGCGACATGTCGGGCAGGCCGGTGGAGAGCTGCGGGTAGAGCGACATGCCGGTGAACCGGACGCGGGCGGTGACGAAGGTCAGGGCCAGGGCCAGGAGCACGATGCCCAGGTCGGATGCCATCTCTCGGTTCGTACGGCGCATAGCCACCAAACCTACGGGGTGGCGGCGGCCGCTCAGGTCCCGTTCGGGGCCCCGGCCGGATGTCCATACCTTGGTATGCGCCGCGGCGCCGGGAAGCCGACTTCGGTCGGGGCGGGAGGCATCCCTTTCGCCGAAGCGGCAGGAGTGCGGTGATCATTAGCGTTCCCGGCATGAACGGCATGAACACATCGCAGGACGGCGTCCGGCCCGGAAGAGAGCACCACGTGACCAGTGACATCAGCAGCCCGGCCGCCCTGGAGGCGGTGGGGCTCGGCCGGCGCTACCGGCGGGGCTGGGCGCTGCGGGACTGTTCGTTCCGGCTGCCGGCGGGACGGGTCTGCGCCCTGGTCGGTCCGAACGGCGCGGGCAAGACCACCCTGCTGTCGCTGGCGGCGGATCTGCTGGAGCCGAGCGCCGGTTCGATCCGGCTGTTCGGGAACGCGCCCCGGTCGGGCGCCGCCCGGCAGAGCACGGCTTTCCTCGGGCAGGAGAAGGCGCTGTATCCGCGCTTCCGGGTGGACGAGACGCTGCGGCTGGGGCGTGAGCTGAATCCGTCGTGGCATCAGGAGACGGCTGAGCGGATCATCGCCGAGGGCCATGTGCCCCTGAACGCCAGGATCGGGGCGCTGTCCGGCGGGCAGCGCACCCGGGTGGCGTTCGCTCTCGCGCTCGGCAAGCGTCCGCAACTCATGCTGCTGGACGAGCCGATGGCCGATCTCGACCCGCTCGTCCGGCGCGAGATGACATCGACGCTCATGGGCCAGGCCCGTGAGCACGGTTCGACGGTGGTGATGTCCTCCCACCTGGTGTCGGAGCTTGAGGACGTCTGCGACTACCTGGTCCTGATCAACAACGGCATCGTGCGGCTGGCGGGCGAGGTGGACACCGTCATCGACAGCCACCGGCTGCTCATCACCCCGGCCGGCTCCCCCGGACAGGGCCCCTCCCCGGCCGGTCACCTGACGATCGAGACCATCACCACCCGCGGCGAGAGCGCCACCCTGGTGCGTCCGCAGGGCCCGCTGCCCGACGGCCCCCAGGTCCGCGTCCCCACCCTGGAGGAGCTGTTGCTCGCCTATCTGCGGACCCCTGACGCGCCGCCGCTGATCACTCCGAGCGCCCAGCCGTCCGCCGTCGCGCACGAGGTGGCGGCATGAGTGACGCGCTTCTCTCCCGGCCCGCCGGTACTGCGGCCTCCGCGAGCCGCCGGCCCCGGCTGCGTGGTCTTACGTGGCTGATGTGGCGGCAGAACCGGCTGACGTTCTGGATCGGTCTCGCCGTTGTCGTCGCGGTCGCCGGCTACGCCGCGATCCAGCACAACCACATCGCCGAAGCGGTCGTGGACCAGCACCTGGCCGACTGCCGGGCCACGGTGGCGGTGACGGACATGGCGCCGGAGTGCGCGTCACGGCTGCTGGCGTTCGGTCAGAAGTACCAGTACCCGATGCGCCTGCCGCTCCAGCTCATGCTGGTGGTGCCGCTGATCGCCGGGCTGTTCCTGGGCGCGCCGCTGATGTCGCAGGAGCTGGAGTCGAAGACGTACCGGATGGTCTGCACCCAGTCGGTGACCCGGCTGCGGTGGTTCGCCGTCAAGCTCGGCGTGCCCGTGGTGATGACGGTCGTGATCACCGGGATCCTGGCGGCGGCCATGACCTGGTGGTGGCGGCCGGTCTCCGTGCTGGGCGACCGGTTCCCCTGGTACGACTGGTATCCCTTCGACGGGATCGGGCCTGTCGTGGTCGGTCAGTCCGTGCTGCTGCTGCTCGTGGGTGTGACGCTCGGGCTGGTGCTGCGGCGTACGGTCCTCGCGATGGGCGCGACCCTGGCCGCCGGCGCTCTGGTGATGTATCTGCTGGAGCAGGTGCGAGGTCATCTGCTGCCCATGGTCACGGTGACGGCTCAGCACACCACCGCCGCCCCGTCCCCGGACGGCTTCTGGGCCGTGTCGACCGGTTTCCTGTCCGCTTCGGGACAGAGGATGCCGGAGGTGAAGGCCTGTTTCACGGCGACCGGCGGCTACGAGAAGTGCGTGTTCGCCCATGGCAGGACCGGTACGTGGACGGACGGGCACCCGGCTTCGCAGCTCTGGGGCATCCAGTGGGCCGAGTTCGGGCTGTGCGCGGTGCTCGCTGCCGTGCTGGCCGGGGTGTGCGTGTGGTGGGTCCGCCGCAGGATGGTGTGACCCGGATCCCTCAGGACGTAGCGACGTACGGACGCACCCGTGCCCGGTACCTCACGTGAAGCGAGGTGCCGGGCACGGGTGCGT
>NZ_JTHL01000001.1:2055347-2062630 GCF_000818195.1 Streptomyces sp. 150FB
GCGGGGCGTGAGGTGCGCTGCTTCTGCTTCGGCTGGACGACGGCCTGCGGCACGTCGATGGTGATGGCGATCCCGGAGGGTTCGCGCGCACCGGTGAGCTGCGCCAGTTCCTCGTCCGTCGACTTGATCCTGGCGGACTTGGGGTCGATGCCCGCGTCGGACATCAGCCGGGTCATCTCCCGGCGCTGCTCGGGCAGCACCAGGGTGACGACGCTGCCGGACTCCCCGGCCCGTGCGGTGCGTCCGCCACGGTGGAGGTAGTCCTTGTGGTCGACGGGCGGGTCGACGTTGACGACCAGGTCGAGGTCGTCGACGTGGATGCCGCGCGCCGCGACGTTGGTCGCGACGAGCACGGTGACCTGTCCGGTCTTGAACTGGTCGAGGGTCCTGTTGCGCTGCGGCTGGGAGCGTCCGCCGTGCAGGCCCGCCGCCCGTACTCCGCTGGCGAGCAGCCGCTTGACCAGCCGGTCCACGGACCGCTTGGTGTCGAGGAAGAGCAGCACCCGGCCGTCGCGCGCGGCGATACGGATGGTGACGGCCTTCTTGTCGGTCTCGTCCTGCACGTACAGCACGTGGTGTTCCATGGTGGTCACCGCGCCCTGGGACGGGTCGACGGAGTGCACCACGGGGTCGCTGAGGTACTGCCGGACGAGCCGGTCGATGTTCTTGTCGAGCGTCGCGGAGAACAGCATCCGCTGTCCGTCCGGCTGTACCTGCTTGAGCAGCGCCGTGACCTGCGGCATGAAGCCCATGTCGGCCATCTGGTCGGCCTCGTCGAGCACCGTGATGGCGACCTGGTCGAGCCGGCAGTCGCCGCGCTCGATGAGGTCCTTGAGCCGTCCGGGGGTGGCGACGAGGACCTCGGCGCCACGGCGGAGCTGGCCGGCCTGCTTGCTGATGGAGAGACCGCCGACGACCGTGGCGATCTTCAGGTTCACGGCGGTGGCGTACGGGGTGAGGGCGTCGGTCACCTGCTGCGCGAGTTCACGCGTGGGGACCAGCACCATCACCAGGGGTGCGCGGGGCTCGGCGCGGCGGCCCGCCGTACGGGCGAGGAGCGCGAGTCCGAAGGCGAGGGTCTTGCCGGAACCGGTCCGTCCGCGGCCGAGGATGTCACGGCCGGCGAGGGAGTTAGGCAGGGTCGCGCCCTGGATGGGGAAGGGGTCGGTCATGCCCTGGGCGGCGAGGGTCTTGAGGAGTGCCGCGGGCATGTCCAGCTCGCCGAACGCCTCGACGGCGGGCAGTGCGGGGGTGATGCTCTCCGGCAGCGTGAATTCCTGCGGACGTGCGGGGGCGCGCCGGGACGGTGCTTTCGGCGAGCTTTTGGCGGATCCGCCTGCACGGGAATTCACCGGGCGCTTGCCGGCCGTTCTTGTGGCACGGTCCTGGCGTTCGGGTCGGGTCATTCGGCAAAAGCCTTCCTGGGCCTGAGGACGGCGCGAGCCGGGACCCGCACCATGCAGGTGCGGGCCCCGGCTGCGAGGTACACGTCCGGAAATTAGGCCGGGACGATGTTCTCCGCCTGCGGGCCCTTCTGGCCCTGCGTGACGTCGAACGAGACCTTCTGGCCCTCCTGGAGCTCACGGAAGCCCTGGGTGGCGATGTTCGAGTAGTGGGCGAAGACGTCGGCGCCGCCGCCGTCCTGCTCGATGAAGCCGAAGCCCTTTTCCGAGTTGAACCACTTCACTGTGCCAGTTGCCATGTCATTCTCCTAAAACAGGTGCAGAGCCGGAAATCCGCACTTCACGGATTCCTCGTCGCCGCATTGAGCCCCATCCGGAGAAGCCGGCAAAAACAATAAAATGCGCCTGAGGAAGCATTCCCGTCAGGCGCACATAAAGTTCATGGGTACCAAAACTGCAACACGGGAAGCCTAGCATGCCGGGTCGGACGATTTCGAGCGCGACACGCCAAGATCGAGGATCACCCGGATCCGCGCCGTCCGGCACGGTCCGGCGCCGTCCGGTTCCACATGCCACGGCGCCCGCCATCGGTCCGGTCGGGGACTGGAGGCAGGCGCCGCGTCTTGCGGAGGGCCCCGGGGATACCCCCGCGACCGTCACCGCCCGTACGCCGTTGTACGGGACGTTTGTTGGAGTGCCGGGGCACTCACCGGGGTACGGACCCCCGGCTCAGACCGTCAGCGCGCGGTCCGTGGGCTGGATCGGCGCGTGCAGTTCGCTGGTGCCCGTCAGGAACCGGTCCACACCGCGCGCCGCCGAGCGGCCCTCGGCGATCGCCCAGACGATCAGGGACTGACCGCGGCCCGCGTCCCCGGCGACGTACACGCCGGGCACATTGGTCGCGAAGTCCTCGTCGCGCGCGATGTTGCCGCGCTCGTCGAGTGCGAGACCGAACTGCTCGACCAGGCCGTTGGACTGGTCGGTGCCGGTGAAGCCCATGGCGAGCGTGACGAGCTGTGCCGGGATCTTACGCTCGCTGCCGGACTTCGGCTCCAGCTTGCCGTCCTTGAACTCGACCTCCTTGAGGTGGAGGAACTGTACGTTGCCGTCCTCGTCGCCCTCGAAGTGGGTCGTGGAGACGGCGTAGAGGCGCTCGCCGCCCTCCTCGTGCGCCGTGGTGATCTTGTAGATCATCGGGAAGGTCGGCCACGGCTGGTGCTCGGCGCGCTCGTCGCCCGGCCGGGGCATGATCTCCAGTTGGGTGACGGAGGCGGCGCCCTGGCGGTGCGCCGTACCGACGCAGTCGGCGCCGGTGTCGCCGCCGCCGATGACCACGACGTGCTTGCCCTCGGCGGTGATCGGGGAGACCGTCAGGTCGCCCTCCTGCACCTTGTTGGACAGCGGCAGGTACTCCATCGCGAAGTGGATGCCGTTCAGCTCGCGGCCCGGCACCGGCAGGTCGCGCGAGATGGTGGCTCCGGCGGCGATGACCACGGCGTCGTAGCGCTTGCGCAGCTTCTTCGCGTCGATGTCACGGCCGATCTCGACCTCCGTGCGGAACTTGGTGCCCTCGGCGCGCATCTGCTGGATGCGGCGGTTGATGTGCACCTTCTCCATCTTGAAGGCCGGGATGCCGTAGCGCAGCAGGCCGCCGATGCGGTCGGCGCGCTCGTACACGGCGACGGTGTGGCCCGCCCTGGTGAGCTGCTGGGCGGCGGCGAGTCCGGCCGGGCCCGAGCCGATGACGGCGACGGTCTTGCCGGACAGCCGCTCGGGGGGCTGCGGGGTGACGTCGCCGCTGTCCCACGCCTTGTCGATGATGGTGACTTCGACGTTCTTGATGGTCACGGGCGGCTGGTTGATGCCGAGCACGCACGACGACTCGCACGGCGCGGGGCAGAGCCGCCCGGTGAACTCCGGGAAGTTGTTCGTGGCGTGCAGCCGCTCGATGGCGGCCTTCCAGTCGTCGCGGTACGCGTAGTCGTTCCACTCGGGGATCAGATTCCCGAGCGGGCAGCCGCTGTGGCAGAACGGGATACCGCAGTCCATGCAGCGTCCGGCCTGCTTGGAGATGATCGGCAGGAGCGAGCCGGGGACGTAGACCTCGTTCCAGTCCTTGACGCGCTCCTCGACAGGACGGGTCGCGGCTACTTCGCGCCCGGTGGTGAGGAAGCCTTTCGGGTCAGCCATTGGTCGCCGCCTCCATCATCTTCTCGGTGGTCTCGGTCTCGGAGAGTCCGGCCAGCTCGGCGGCGTCCCTGGCGGCGAGCACTGCTTTGTACGTGGTCGGAATGATCTTGCTGAAGCGGCTCGCCGCCGTGTCCCACTCGGCCAGCAGCTTCTCGGCGACGGTGGATCCCGTCTCCTCCTGGTGGCGGAGCACGACGTCGTGCAGCCACTGCTTGTCGGCGTCGTCGAGAGCCTCGACGGCCGATACGTTGCCGGGGTTGACGTTGTCCGGGGAGAGGTCGATGACGTACGCGATACCGCCGGACATGCCGGCCGCGAAGTTACGTCCCGTCCTGCCGAGGACCACGGCGTATCCGCCGGTCATGTACTCGCAGCCGTGGTCGCCGACGCCTTCGGAGACGACCGTGGCGCCGGAGTTGCGGACGCAGAAGCGTTCGCCTGTGCTGCCCCGCAGGAACAGCTCGCCGCCCGTGGCGCCGTAGCCGATGGTGTTGCCGGCGATGGTCGAGTACTCGGCGAGGTGGTCGGCGTCGCGGTCGGGCCGTACGACGACGCGCCCGCCCGAGAGGCCCTTGCCGACGTAGTCGTTGGCGTCGCCCTCCAGCCGGAGGGTCACGCCGCGCGGCACGAAGGCGCCGAAGGACTGTCCCGCCGAGCCGGTGAAGGTGATGTCGATGGTGTCGTCGGGCAGACCGTCGCCGCCGAACCTCTTGGTCACCTCGTGGCCGAGCATCGTGCCGACGGTGCGGTTGATGTTACGGATGGCGATCTGGGCGCGTACGGGCTGCGCCGCCTCCGCGCTCTCGGCGCTCAGGGCGTCGGCCGCGAGCTTGATCAGCTCGTTGTCGAGGGCCTTGGCGAGGCCGTGGTCCTGCTCGTTGATGCGGTGGCGCACGGCGCCGTCGGGCAGGTCGGGCACGTGGAAGAGCGGTCCGAGGTCGAGGCCCTGCGCCTTCCAGTGGTTCACGGCGCGGTCGGTGTCGAGGTACTCGGCGTGGCCCACGGCCTCTTCGAGCGTACGGAAGCCCAGCTCGGCGAGGAGTTCACGGACCTCCTCGGCGATGAACTCGAAGAAGTTGACGACGTATTCGGCCTTGCCGGAGAACCGCTCGCGCAGCACCGGGTTCTGGGTCGCGATGCCGACGGGGCAGGTGTCGAGGTGGCAGACGCGCATCATCACGCAGCCGGACACGACGAGCGGCGCTGTCGCGAAGCCGAACTCCTCGGCGCCGAGGAGCGCGGCGATGACCACGTCACGCCCGGTCTTGAGCTGTCCGTCGGTCTGGACGACGATGCGGTCGCGCAGCCCGTTGAGCAGCAGGGTCTGCTGGGTCTCGGCGAGGCCCAGCTCCCAGGGGCCGCCCGCGTGCTTGAGCGAGGTGAGCGGGGAGGCGCCCGTACCGCCGTCGTGTCCGGAGATGAGGACGACGTCGGCGTGCGCCTTGGAGACGCCGGCGGCGACGGTGCCGACACCGACCTCGGAGACCAGCTTGACGTGGATGCGGGCCGCCGGGTTGGCGTTCTTCAGGTCGTGGATGAGCTGGGCGAGGTCCTCGATG
This sequence comes from Streptomyces sp. 150FB, assembly GCF_000818195.1. Lineage (GTDB taxonomy): Bacteria > Actinomycetota > Actinomycetes > Streptomycetales > Streptomycetaceae > Streptomyces. The sequence continues at coordinate 2,060,500 of NZ_JTHL01000001.1, forward strand.
GAATAGATGTCGTGGTGCGGCGGCGGCGAGATGAGGCCGACGCCGGGGGTGGAGTGCCGGGTCTTGGCGACCCACGGGTAGACCTTGTGCCCGGGGAGCTGACCGCCCTCGCCGGGCTTGGCGCCCTGCGCCATCTTGATCTGGATGTCGTCGGCGTTGACGAGGTACTCGCTGGTGACGCCGAAGCGCCCGGAGGCGACCTGCTTGATCGCGGAGCGCAGCGTCGGGTCGTGGAGCCTGCGCGCGTCCTCGCCGCCCTCGCCGGTGTTGGACTTGCCGCCGATCTGGTTCATGGCGACGGCGAGCGTCTCGTGCGCTTCGAGGGAGATCGAGCCGTACGACATGGCGCCGGTGGAGAAGCGGCGGACGATCTCGGAGGCCGGCTCGACCTCGTCGATGGAGATCGGGTCACGTCCGGAGGCGATTTTGAACAGGCCGCGCAGGGTCATCAGGCGCTCGGACTGTTCGTTGACGCGGCCGGTGTACTTCTTGAAGATGTCGTAGCGGCGGGAGCGGGTGGCGTGCTGGAGCCGGAAGACGGTCTCCGGGTCGAAGAGGTGCGGTTCACCCTCGCGGCGCCACTGGTACTCGCCGCCGATCTCCAGCTTGCGGTGGCTCGCCGAGATCCCGGAGGCGGGGTAGCCCTTGGCGTGCCGGGCGGCGACCTCGTCGGCGACGACGGAGAGGCCGGCGCCGCCGATCTTGGTGGCGGTGCCGCTGAAGTACTTCCCGACGAACGCCTCGTCGAGGCCGACGGCTTCGAAGACCTGCGCGCCCCGGTAGGAGGCGACGGTGGAGATGCCCATCTTGGACATGACCTTCAGGACGCCCTTGCCGAGCGCGTAGATCAGGTTACGGATGGCCTGTTCGGGTTCGAGGCCCTCGATGAAGGTGCCGGCGCGGACCAGGTCCTCGACGGACTCCATCGCCAGGTACGGGTTGACGGCCGCGGCGCCGTACCCGATGAGCAGCGCGACGTGGTGCACCTCGCGTACGTCACCGGCCTCGACCAGCAGGCCCACCTGGGTGCGCTGCTTGGTGCGGATGAGGTGGTGGTGCACGGCGGCGGTGAGCAGCAGGGAGGGGATCGGGGCGTGCTCGGCGTCGGAGTGCCGGTCGGAGAGCACGATGATCCGGGCGCCTGATTCGAGGGCGGCGTCGATCTCCGTACAGATCTCTTCGATACGGGCGGCGAGCGCGTCGCCGCCGCCGCTGACGCGGTAGAGGCCGGAGAGCGTGGCGGCTTTCATGCCGGGCATGTCGCCGTCCGCGTTTATGTGGACGAGCTTGGCCAGTTCGTCGTTGTCGATCACCGGGAAGGGCAGGGTGACGCTGCGGCAGGACGCGGCCTTCGGCTCCAGGATGTTGCCCTGGGGGCCGAGGGAGGAGCGCAGCGAGGTGACGAGTTCCTCGCGGATGGCGTCCAGCGGCGGGTTGGTGACCTGCGCGAAGAGCTGGGTGAAGTAGTCGAAGAGCAGCCGGGGCCGGCCGGAGAGCGCCGCGATCGGCGAGTCGGTGCCCATGGAGCCGATCGGCTCGGCGGCGGCGCGTGCCATCGGCGCGAGCAGGACGCGCAGCTCTTCCTCGGTGTAGCCGAAGGTCTGCTGGCGGCGGGTGACCGAGGCGTGGGTGTGCACGATGTGCTCGCGCTCGGGCAGGTCCTCCAGCTCGATCTCGCCGGTCTCCAGCCACTCCTCGTACGGCTGCTCGGCCGCGAGGGCCGCCTTGATCTCGTCGTCCTCGATGATGCGGTGTTCGGCGGTGTCGACGAGGAACATCCGGCCGGGCTGGAGGCGTCCCTTCCGGACGACGCGGGCCGGGTCGATGTCGAGGACGCCGACCTCGGAGGAGAGGACGACGAGGCCGTCGTCGGTCACCCAGTAGCGGCCGGGGCGCAGTCCGTTGCGGTCGAGGACGGCGCCGACCTGGGTGCCGTCGGTGAAGGTGACGCAGGCGGGGCCGTCCCAGGGCTCCATCATCGTCGCGTGGTACTGGTAGAACGCCCGCCGGGCCGGGTCCATCGTCTCGTGGTTCTCCCACGCCTCGGGGACCATCATCAGCACCGAGTGCGGGAGCGAGCGGCCACCGAGGTGGAGCAGTTCGAGGACCTCGTCGAAGGACGCGGAGTCGG
>NZ_JTHL01000001.1:2062698-2065585 GCF_000818195.1 Streptomyces sp. 150FB
ACGCCTCGGGGACCATCATCAGCACCGAGTGCGGGAGCGAGCGGCCACCGAGGTGGAGCAGTTCGAGGACCTCGTCGAAGGACGCGGAGTCGGAGGCGTCGGGTGTGCAGAGGGGGAAGGTCCGCTCCAGCCTGCCGGCGCCGAAGAGGTCCGAGGCGAGCAGCGACTCGCGGGCCTTCATCCAGTTGCGGTTGCCCTGGACCGTGTTGATCTCGCCGTTGTGCGCGACGAAGCGGTACGGGTGGGCGAGCGGCCAGCTCGGGAACGTGTTGGTGGAGAAGCGTGAGTGGACCAGGGCGATCGCGGTGGCGAAACGGCGGTCGGAGAGGTCGGGGAAGAACGGTTCGAGCTGGCCGGTGGTGAGCATTCCCTTGTAGACGAGGGTGCGCGCGGAGAGGGAGGGGAAGTAGACCCCGGCCTCCCGCTCGGCGCGCTTGCGCAGCAGGAACGCCTTGCGGTCGAGGGCGACGCCCGTGCTCGTACCGTCGGCGACGAAGAGCTGGCGGAAGGCCGGCATCGTGGCGCGTGCGGTGGCACCGAGCAGTCCGGGGGCGACCGGGACCTCGCGCCAGCCGAGGAGTGTCAGGCCCTCGTCGGCGGCGATCGTCTCGATGACCGAGACGGCGTGGGCGGATTCCTCGGCGGGCAGGAAGGCGGTGCCGACCGCGTACGAACCGGCCTCGGGCAGATCGAAATCGGTGACCTCACGCAGGAACGCGTCAGGCACCTGGAGCAGGATTCCGGCGCCGTCGCCGGAGTCGGGCTCGGAGCCGGTGGCACCGCGGTGTTCGAGATTGCGCAGTACGGTCAGCGCCTGCTCCACCAGTGCGTGGTTGGCCTCACCGGTGAGGGTGGCCACGAACCCGACGCCACAGGCATCGTGTTCGTTACGGGGGTCGTACATCCCCTGAGGGGCGGGGCGACCGTCCATGGGCGACCAGGCGTGGATACGCATCGGCACTCCCGTCGTCGTCGTGGCATATGCGATAACCGAGGGACGACGTTGGCCCTCCGAAAAATTTCGTGCAGATTACATGATGAGTTGCTTCTCAGGAAGCGGATACTTCATTCCAGCATGCGGACATCGCTCGTAGCGATCGCCGTTGTGCCGGGTGCGGGAGTCACAGGCGGAGCAGGATGGGTCCGCTTGGCCGTCTGGGGCGGTGAGGCTTGATATATGAGTCGTGGTGCGTGGTGCGCCGTGCAGGCTTCGTTGCCCATAGCGCCTACGGCTCATGCCCGGTCGTCGTCAACTCGAAACCGTCCGGTAACAGCAACATACGTGGCGCCTGGCACAGTGTCGCATCCCCGGAGCCGAAACGCTCGGGGGCCACCCGGGAAGTTCGTCACAGCGGTCCGGGTCCCCGGGCAGGTCAGACGGCCGCTCCGAAGGCCGCGCCGAGTCCGTAGGTGAGCGCGGCGGCCACTCCGCCGAGGACGAGCTGACGCAGCCCGCTGTACCACCAGCTACGCGCTGTCACCCTGGCCACCAGCGCACCGCAGCCGAAGAGCCCGACCAGCGCGAGCAGCAGCGCGGGCCAGAGGGTGGTCGCGCCGAGCAGGTACGGCAGTACGGGCAGCAGCGCGCCCAGCGCGAAGGAGACGAACGACGACCCGGCGGCGACCGTCGGCGACGGGAGGTCGTCCGGGTCTATGCCCAGCTCCTCGCGCGCGTGGATCTCCAGCGCCTGCTCGGGGTCGTGCGAGAGCTGTCGCGCCACCTCGCGCGCGAGCGCGGGCTCCACACCGCGCGACTCGTACAGCTCGGCCAGCTCCTCCATCTCGTCGGCGGGGTGCTTGCGCAGCTCGGTCCGCTCCACCTCCAGCTCGGCCTGGACCAGCTCGCGCTGGGAGGCCACCGAGGTGTACTCGCCTGCCGCCATCGAAAAGGCACCGGCGGCGAGGCCGGCCAGCCCGGTGATCACGATGGTGTGCTGGGTGACGGAGCCGCCGGCGACGCCGGTCATCAGCGCCAGGTTGGAGACCAGGCCGTCCATCGCGCCGAACACGGCGGGGCGGAGCCAGCCGCCGTTGACATCGCGGTGGGTGTGGTTGTCGCGGTGCGCCTCGTGGAGTGAGGCTTCGGTCTCGATGATGGCCACGGTTCTCTCCTTCTGCGGCAGCGGGTCCCGGTCCGTGCGCGGACCGGCATCCACCCCTCCCTGTCGTCGAAAGTACGCACGAAAAAGCGCTCCCGCCAGCAAGGAAGGCCGTACTTACCAAGGGTCCGGAGGGGGATTCCGGGGTGGATTGTGCCCGGGTCACGGGTGCGTTGCGGGGCGCTTCGTGGCGTCTTCCGAGGGCTTCCGGGCCCTGCGGAAGGGGTGTCACCCGGGTGACAGGGACGTTTCAAAGACTCCGGGGGCTCCCCGCGTGGCAGGGATGGCAGGAACAAGGCTCGTGCGCGCGCGGAAGGGCGGCCACCCGATGGCGTTGATTGCCCCCGATCCACCCCCCGACGAGGTCGCCGCGGTCCGCGACCGGGCACGCGGCGCGCTGCTGGGACTGGCGGTCGGCGACGCGCTCGGAGCGCCCGCCGAGAACATGCGGCCCTCCGAGATCCGGCGCCGCTGGGGCCGTATCGAGGGCTTCGTGTCGGACAGCCCGGCGGGGACCGACGACACGGAGTACGCCATTTTCTCCGGCCTCCTGCTGGCCAGACACGGTTCGGCGCTGACCGTCACACACGTCGAGAACGCCTGGCACCACTGGCTGGCCGACCTCGACGAGGGCCCGTTCCGCGGGGCGGGCTTCAGCGAGCGCGGCACGCTGGAGAATCTGCGCAGGGGGCTCGCCGCCCCGATCACCGCTCAGCACCGGCACGCGTGGAGCGACGGTCTGGCGATGCGGGCGGCGCCCTTCGGTGTCTTCGCGGCGGGCCGGCCCG
>NZ_JTHL01000001.1:2065610-2066815 GCF_000818195.1 Streptomyces sp. 150FB
AGGCCGCGCGGCTGGTGGCGGTGGACGGTTGTGTGAGCCATGACGGGGAGGGCATCTACGGTGGCCGCGCCGTGGCCGCCGGGGTCGCCGCCGCGATGACGGGCGCGAGCCCGGCGGCGGTGATCGCCGCGGCGCTGTCCGTGATCCCGATGGACTCCTGGACGGCCCGCTCGCTGCGCCGGGGCGTCGTCGCGGCGCGGCGCGAGTACCACGACACGCTGGCGATGGAGCGCGGGCTGCGCTCGTCTGTGGTCATCGGCGGCTACCCCTGGACGGATCTGGCCCCGGAGGCGGTGGCGCTGGCCTTCGGCGCCTTCGCCGCGGCGCGGGGTGACTTCCGTACGTCGGTCCTCACCGCGGTCAACATGGGCCGCGACGCCGACACGACGGCGGCGGTCGCCGGCGCGCTGGCCGGGGCGCTGTCGGGGGCGGGGGCGATCCCGGCGGAGTGGGCGTCGGCGATCGGGCCGGTGCGGGGGAGCTGTCTGCCGTCGATGCGGGGGTACCACGTGCTGGACATCGCCGATCTGCTGACGCCCTACGACGACCAGCTCGCCGAGCCCGTCGGGCTGGTCGGGCTCGGCGGGGCCGCGGGTGCTGAAGGGACCGGCGCGGGGTGGATTTCATGACACCGGACACGCGACTGACCACGGCGAGTACGGGCTCCGGTCGTGAGTCGCGAACAACGGCGCAGGGCGCGCCCGTCTCCGTACCCGCGCCGCTTCCCGCCGAGGCCGACGCGGGTACGGGTTCCGGCCCGCGCCGTATCGAGGGTCTGCTCCTCGGTCTCGCCGCCGGTGACGCCGCCGGGTGGCCGGCCGCGCGGCACCGGGCGGCCAGGATGCCCGAGTGGACGCGCCGTCTGACCCGGGAGCTGGACACCTTCGCCGAGCAGAACGCGACCACCACCCTCCCCGTACCCATCGCCCTCAACCAGCCCCCCGAGCCGCTGCGGCTCGGGCCCTCCGACGACGCCGAGTGGGCCGCGTTCACCGCGGGGACCGTACTGACCGCCGCCGGTGGTCTCTTCGACGGGCTCGGCGCCGACCGGCGGATGCGGGCCGCGATCGATCTCGCCTGGAGTTCCCTCGCGGGCGAGATCGCCGCCGCGGCCGACCGGGCGCCCGAGGTCGAGTCCGCCGTGCTGCCGCTGCGGGCCCGGATCTCCGTACGGGCCGGGCTCGGCAATCTCGCGGCGGGGCTGC
>NZ_JTHL01000001.1:2066997-2068574 GCF_000818195.1 Streptomyces sp. 150FB
CTCGCCGGGGCCCTGACCGGCGCGCTCGGCGGCGGGGACGCCGTGCCGCTCGCGTGGCGGGACGCGTGCCGGATCCTCGCCGGATGCGCGCTGCCCCGGCTGGCCGGGACGGATCTGATCGAACTCGCCGGGCTGCTCGGGGACACGGAACTGGCCGCCCGGGGTGGACAATTCCGACATGACGACGCTCAGCACCCCCGCGACGCCCCCGGGGTCCCCCGCGACCCCCACCTCTCCGGCCTCCACCAGGTCCAGTACGGCCGGCACGTCCAACACGTCCCCGGCGACCCTCACTCTCGATGACCGGATCACCGGCGCCCTGATCGGAGCGGCCGTCGGCGACGCGCTCGGCGGCCCGGTCGAGGGCTACTCCCCCGACCAGATCGTGGAGCGGCACGGCGGCCGGGTGTCCGGCATCGTCGGGCCCTGGAACGAGGACTGGCGCACCGCCCGCCCGCTCGCCCCGTACCACAAGGGCGACGGGCATGTCACCGACGACACGTTGATGACGCACGCCCTGATCCGGGTGTACGGGACGGTACGCGGCCACCTCGACGCGTACGCCGTCGCCGACCACCTCGTGCCCGACCTGATCTCGACGCCGCGCTGGATTCCGGAGCTTGAGGCGGAGGCGCTGCCGCTCCAGCGGATCTTCCTCGCCGAGAAGTGGATGGTCACCCGCCTGCACTACGGGCATGTCGACCCGCGCGAGGCGGGCAGCGGAAACATCGTCAACTGCGGTGCGGCGATGTACATGGCGCCGGTCGGCCTGGTCAACGCGGCGCATCCCGAGGCCGCTTACGCCGAGGCCGTCGATCTCGCGGGCGCGCACCAGTCGTCGTACGGCAGGGAGGCGGCGGGTGTGTTCGCCGCCGCTGTCGCCGCCGCCTGCGTCCCCGGCGCCACCCCGGCGACCGTCGTCAAGGCGGCTCTCGCCCTCGCCAAGGACGGTACGCGCGCCGCGATCAAGGCCGTGTGCGAGGTGGCGGCCCGGCACCGCGAGGCCGACTCGGCGCTGCGCGGCCTGCGCGAGGCGGTCGCGCCCTTCGACACGGTGGGCCCCAACTACCGCGCGCCCTCGCTCGGCGCCCGCCGTCCGTCCCGGCTGCACTCCATCGAGGAACTCCCGGTCGCGCTCGGCATGTTGCTGATCGGGGGCGGCGACTTCCGCCGTACGGTGCTCGGTTCGGTCAACTACGGGCGGGACTGCGACTCGATCGCCACGATGAGCGGCGCGCTCGTGGGAGCGCTGGGCGGCGAGGCGGCGGTCCCCGCCGACTGGGCGGAACGGGTGGCCGAGGCGAGCCGGCTCGACCTGCACGCGCCTGCGCGGGTGCTGACGGAGGTGGCGTACGAGGTCTTCGACGCCGACCTCGCCCGGCGCCGTACGCACGAGGCGGCCTTCGGCCGGCTCACGGCCGAGCGATGAGCGGCCCCCGGCTGACCTGGGTGCAGCCCGAGGATCTGATCGGCCATGAGCTGCGCCAGGCTTCGCAGGACGGGCGGGACGCGAGCGCGTACGAGCAGCGCTGGCGCGAGGCGGGCGGCCATCCGGCCCCGGCCCGCGCCGGCGCCTC
>NZ_JTHL01000001.1:2068929-2077655 GCF_000818195.1 Streptomyces sp. 150FB
CGCGCTGCTGGACGAACTGGCCCTGATGCCTTCGCCGTTGGCGTCCGACGAGCCGACGGAGTTCGAGGCGATCAGGGCGGCGTGCCCCCAGTGGCCGTCCGCCTCGGGCAGCCAACCCGCCGTCACCGTCGACGCGTTGCACGCCGCCTGGCTCGGCCGGGCCGCCGGGTGTCTGCTCGGCAAGCCAGTCGAGAAGCTCCCGCTCGCCGGTATCCGCGCCATCGGCCGGGCGACGGGCAACTGGCCCCTGCGTACGTGGTTCACCGGGCGCGGCCTCCCGCCGGACATCGCCGCCGCCTATCCCTGGAACCGCCGTTCGGCGACGACCTCGCTGGCCGAGAACATCGACGGCATGCCCGAGGACGACGACCTCAACTACCCCTTGCTGGGACTCATCCTGATCAGCCGTCACGGGAAGGACTTCAGCACCGATCAGGTCGCACGGCTCTGGCTGGACGAGTTGCCTGCGGGGCGTACGTTCACAGCCGAGCGCATCGCGTACCGCAACCTCCTCGCCGGTGTGGAGCCGGGGCACACCGCGCGGCACCACAACCCGTTCCGGGAGTGGATCGGGGCGGCGATCCGTGCCGATGTGCACGGCTGGACGTGTCCCGGCGACCCGGGGGCCGCCGCCGAACAGGCTTACAGGGACGCCGCGTTGACGCACACCGCCAACGGTGTGTACGGCGCGATGTTCGTCGCTGCCACCATCGCGGCGGCCGGATCCCGCCCCGAAGGGCCGGGTGCCACGGACGGCGCCGACGTGCACCGCTGTCTGCGGGCCGGGCTGAGCGTCGTACCCCCGCGCTCCCGGCTGGCCGAGGCCGTCCGGCTGGGGATCTCGACCGCCCGCGAACACACCTGCTTCGACGCGGTCGTTGACGATCTCCACCGCGCCCTCGGCCACTACCACTGGGTCCATGCCGTCCCGAACGCCGCACTGCTCGCCGCCGCCCTCACCCATGCCGACGGCGATTTCGCAGGCTCCATCTGCCGTGCCGTTTCCGGTGGTTGGGACACCGACTCGAACGGCGCGACCGCCGGCTCCGTCGCCGGACTGCTCACCGGGCATCCGGACAGGCTTCCCGACCAGTGGACGGCTCCGCTGAAGAACCGGCTGGCCACCTCCGTCGCCGGTTTCGACGGAACGGGGTTCGACACACTCGGGGAACTGACCCACAGGGAGGCGTTCCGCACATGACCCGCATCGTGGTGCTCGGCAGCACCAACATGGACCTTGTCGCCTATGTCGCACGGGCCCCGGGGCGCGGGGAAACCGTCACCGGCCGCGAGTTCCGTACGATTCCCGGCGGCAAGGGCGCCAACCAGGCCGTCGCCGCCGCGCGCGCGGGCGGTGAGGTGGCGATGATCGGGGCGGTCGGCGCCGATGTCTTCGGTGCCGAGCTACGGGACACACTCGCGGCCTCCGGCGTCGACACCGATCTGCTGCGCACCGCCGAAGGCCCTTCAGGCACGGCCCATATCGTCGTCGACGACGAGGGCGGCAACGCCATCGTCGTCATCCCGGGCGCGAACGGCACGGTCACCGGACTCGGCCCCGGCGACGAGGCGCTCATCGCGAGCGCCGGCGCGCTGCTGCTCCAACTCGAACTCCCGCTCAGCGCGGTACTCGCCGGAGCCGAAGCCGCCCGCCGGCATGGTGTGCGGACCGTGCTCACGCCGTCCCCCGCACAGCCGCTGCCGCCCGAACTGCTCGCGGTGACCGACCTGTTGGTCCCCAACGAACACGAGGCCGCGGCCATCGCCGGGGTCGCCGATCCGCATGCGGCCGCCGAGGCGCTGCTCCGCCAGGTGCCCGAGGCCGTGATCACGCTCGGCGCCGCCGGGAGCCTGTACGCGGCCAGGGGCGCCGAGCCCCTGATGGTCACGGCACCCCGGGTCAGGGCCGTCGACACCACGGCGGCGGGTGACACCTTCGTCGGCGCGCTCGCCGTCGCGCTGGGCGAGGGCCGGCCGATGGCCGAGGCGATGGGCTGGGCCTCGAAGGCCGCCGCGCTCTGCGTCCAGCGCGCCGGCGCCTCCACCTCCATGCCGTACCGCCCCGAGATCGAGGCCTCATGAACACAGCGGAAAACACCACGGAAACCACAGCGGAAAACACACCGGCGACACCGCCGCCCCCGCTCGCCGGCCTGCGCGTCCTCGACCTCGCGACGCTCTTCGCCGGGCCGCTCGCCGCCACCATGCTCGGTGACTTCGGCGCCGACGTCATCAAGGTCGAGCACCCCACCCGCCCCGACCCCTCGCGCGGCCACGGCCCGTCCAAGAACGGCGTGGGCCTGTGGTGGAAGCTGCTCGGCCGCAACAAGCGCACCATGACCCTCGACCTGTCCACGCCGGGCGGGCGCGATCTCCTCCTGCGCCTCGCCGCCGACGCCGATGTCGTCATCGAGAACTTCCGCCCCGGCACGCTGGAGAAGTGGGGCCTCGGCTGGGCCGAACTGTCCGCGGCCAACCCCCGGCTGGTCCTCGCCAGGGTCACCGGCTTCGGCCAGTTCGGCCCGTACTCCCACCGCCCCGGCTTCGGCACGCTCGCCGAGGCGATGAGCGGCTTCGCCGCCATGACGGGCGAGCCGGACGGTCCCCCGACGCTGCCGCCGTTCGGTCTGGCCGACTCGATCGCCGCGCTGGCCACCGCGTACGCCGTGATGACCGCGCTGAGCGGCCGGGACGCCACCGGGCGCGGGCAGGTGGTCGACCTGGCGATCATCGAGCCGATCCTGACGGTGCTCGGCCCGGGGCCGCTCTGGTACGACCAGCTCGGCTACGTCCAGCCCCGTACGGGCAACCGCTCGCGCAACAACGCCCCCCGCAACACCTACCGCACCGCCGACGGCTCGTGGCTCGCCGTCTCCACCTCGGCCCAGTCGATCGCCGAACGTGTCATGCGGCTGGTCGGACGGCCCGAGCTGGCCGGTGAGCCGTGGTTCGGCACGGGCAGCGGGCGCGCCGAACACGCCGATGTGCTGGACGAGGCGGTCGGCGGCTGGATCGCCCGGCACACCCGCGCCGAGGCCATGGCCGCCTTCGAGAAGGCGGAGGCGGCGATCGCGCCCGTGTACGACGTCCGCGACGTGATGGCCGATCCGCAGTACCAGGCGCTGGACACCGTCACCGAGGTGCCGGACCCGGATCTGGGGCCGCTGCGCATGCAGAACGTCCTGTTCCGGCTCTCGGAGACGCCGGGCGCCATCCGGTGGGCGGGCCGGGCCCATGGCGCCGACACGGATTCGGTCCTGGCCGAGCTGGGTCTCTCCGTACCGGAGATCAGCGCGCTCCGCTCGGAGGGCACGCTGTGACCACGCCGCTGACCTGGCTGTACGTACCCGGTGACCGCCCGGAGGTGGTCGCGAAGGCCCTCGGGTCCGGCGCCGATGTCGTGATCGTCGACCTGGAGGACGCGGTGGCGCCGCACCGCAGGGCATACGCGCTGGACGCCACCGTCGAACTCCTCGCGGGACCGACAGGAATCCCCGCCGCTCCCCCCGTCCATGTCCGTATCGGCGACGAGCGGGACCTCACCTCGCTGGCCGGTCTGCCCGGCCTGTCAGCACTGCGCCTGCCCAAGATCACGCACGCGTCGGACATCCACCGCGTCGCGGCGCGCGCTCCCGACGTACCGCTGTACGCCCTGCTGGAATCGGCGTCGGCCGTCGAGCACGCGTACGCCGTCGCGACGGCCCATCCGGCCGTACGGGGCATCGCGCTCGGTGAGGCGGATCTGAGCGCGGATCTGGGCGTACGGGACGACGCCGGCCTCGACTGGTCGCGCGGCCGGGTCGTGGTCGCCGCGCGCGCCGCGGGTCTCGCGCCGCCGGTCCAGTCGGTGTTCCCGGACGTCAGGGACCTGGACGGGCTCGCCGCCTCCTGTGCGCACGGCAGGGCGCTGGGTTTCCTCGGCCGGACGGCCATCCATCCGCGCCAGCTTCCGGTCATCGAGCGGGCCTACCTGCCGAGCCCGGAGGAACTGGTGATCGCCGAGGAGATCCTCGAAGCGGCGGCCGGGGACGCGGGTGCGCTCGCGCTGTCCGACGGGCGCTTCGTGGACGCGGCGATCGTGGCGGCCGCCCGCCGTACGGTCTCGCTCGCCGTACGGGACTGACCCGCGTACCGCCCGGAGAGCCGCCCGGACGCCCACCCGCACGGCCACCAGACAGGAGGCGGGCCGCCGGTTCCCCCCAAGGGGTCCGGCGGCCCGCCTCCTGACCTGACGTTCAGCTCTGCTCAGGGCGTCAAGCCCCTGCGCTGTCCTCCGCCGTCTCCTGCTTCACGACTTTGCGCGTCTTCACGGCATTGCCGCCGCCCTCGTCCTCGGGCTCTTCCGAGCCGGTGGACGAGCCGTCGGAATCACTCAACCCCTCCGCGCCCTCGGAGTCGTCCGCACCCTTCGAGGAACCGTCGGCGTCCTCGGGCGCCGGAGCGGGCTCAGGCTCGACGATCTCCTCGCGGCCCGGCCGCATCTTCGACGAGACGATCATGTAGACGACGGCCAGGACGAAGATGATCCCGGCGGTCCAGTCGTTCAGCCGGATGCCCAGGAAGTGGTGCGCCTCGTCGACCCGCAGCCACTCGGTGCCGGCCCGGCCGAAGCAGTAGGCGGCGACGTACAGCGCGAAGGCGCGTCCGTGTCCGAGCTTGAACTTGCGGTCGGCCCAGATGACCAGGAGGGCGACGAACACGCACCACAGCGACTCGTACAGGAACGTCGGGTGGTAGAGACCCGCTTCCCTGTTCGGGCCCGCGGTGATCTTCAGCGCCCACGGCACATCGGTCTTCCTGCCGTACAGCTCCTGGTTGAACCAGTTGCCCCAGCGACCGATGGCCTGCGCGATGGCGAGTCCGGGAGCGAGCGCGTCCGCCCAGGCAGGCAGCGGGATACCGCGCCTGCGGCAGCCGATCCAGGCACCCACGGCACCCAGCGCGACCGCACCCCAGATGCCGAGGCCGCCGTTCCAGATCTTGAAGGCGTCGACCCAGTCCTCACCGTTGCTGAAGTAGAGCTGGTAATCGGTGATGACGTGGTAGAGCCGCCCGCCGACCAGGCCGAAAGGCACCGCCCATACGGCGATGTCGGCCACGGTGCCGGCTTTGCCGCCCCGGGCGATCCAGCGCTTGTTGCCGTACCAGACGGCGACGAAGACACCGATGATGATGCAGAACGCATAGCCGCGCAACGGAATGGGTCCGAGATGGAGCACTCCGGTGGACGGGCTGGGAATGTAGGCAAGTTCCATGGCAGCACCGACGCTACCGTGCCGGGCGGGACGAGACGCAATCCGCCCGGCAACGTCTGGGTAACGAGGTGGGCCGGAAGCCCTGGCTGCGCCCCGGTGCCGAGGCTGCCCCGGGGACGCGGCGGACCGGCCGCCGGGGCCGCCGCCGGGGCCGCTCCACCGGCCCGACAGGTCAGCCCACCGGCGGGTTCTCCGGCGGTGCCGTGCCCAGCTTCTTGCCCTTGTTGGCCTGGGTGACCCACTTCTTCAGATTGGCCGGGGAAATGTTCTCCGAGCCCTTCTGCGGCAGCACCGATTCCCCGTTGAGCAGAATCGTCGGCGTCCCGCTGAAGCCACCCGTCCGGAATTTCTCGGCGGACTTCGCCACCCAGTCGTTGTGGGCGCCGCCCCGCACGCACTGTTTGAAGCCGGGGGACGACTCCAGGCCCTCGACCTTGCCCGCCAGCGCCAGCAGGTGGCTGTCGTCGGCGAAGGGGTCTTCGGTCTCCTTGGGCTGGTTGTCGTACAGCACATCGTGGTACGGGAGGAACCTGCCGGCGTCCTGCGCGCACGCGGCGGCGTTGGCCGCGTGCCGGGAGCCGCTGCCGCCCATGTTGCCGTCGATGATCGTGGCGAGGTGGTACTCGACCCTGACCGCCCCGGCCCGCTCCAGCTCATGGATCGTCTTGCGGTACTCACTTTCGAACATGCGGCAGGACGGACAGCGGAAGTCCTCCCACACCGTGAGCGTCGACGGCGCGTCCGCCGCGCCCACGGGGATCGCGAGCTGGTCCTCGCCCTGGGCGCCGGACGGTGCGAGCACCGCGCCTGCCGCGCTCGCCGCCTTGTCGGCGCGCATGTTGTTGACGAGTGCCCCGATGCCGGCGGCAGCGGCGAGCACGCCGACGACCACCCCTGACGCGACCAGGACGCGTTTGCGCCTCTCGCTCGACGCGTGTGCTGCTCGTTCTTGCTGGAGCCGCTCTCTCGCGCTCCGGTTTGCCTCACGGTTCTTCTGGCTCACGCCCACAGCAACGAACCGGGGAGGTGCGGAACACCTCCCCGGCCCGAGGACCACCCGTACGTGTCATGCCATCCGCGGGCGCTCGAACGCTCAGCGCTGACGGGCAGCGCATACGGTCAGCGCTCACGGTCGGCGCTCACGGTCAGCGTTCGAACGGTCAGCGCTTACGAACGCCCGCTGCCAGCTCGCCCGCCAGGGCCCGTACGGCTTCGGCCCCCGCCGCCTCGTCGGGCGCGTCGAGCAGCGCCTTCACAAAGGCCGAGCCGACGATCACACCGTCGGCGAATCCGGCGACCTCGGCCGCCTGCGCCGCGTTGGAGACCCCCAGCCCGACACAGACCGGCAGGGCGGTCGTCGCCTTGGTCCGCTCCACCAGGTCCTGGGCCTGGAGGCCCACCGACTGGCGGGTGCCGGTCACGCCCATCAGCGAAGCCGCGTACACAAAGCCGCTGCCCACCGCCGTGATCTTGGCGAGCCGCTCGTCCTTGCTGCTCGGCGCCACCACGAAGACCGTGGCGAGCCGGTGCTTCTCCGCGTGCTCGCGCCATACCGCCGACTCCTGCACGGGCAGGTCCGGCAGGATGCACCCGGCGCCGCCCGCCTCGGCCAGCTCCGCGGTGAAGCGCTCGACGCCGTAGCGGTCGATGGGGTTCCAGTACGTCATGACCAGGACCGGCTTTCCGGTCGCCGCGTGCACCTCACGGACCGTACGCATCACGTCGGCGATCTTCACCCCGCCCTTGAGCGCGATGTCGTCGGCGGTCTGGATGACAGGTCCGTCGAGGACCGGGTCGCTGTGCGGGAGCCCGACCTCCAGGATGTCGGCGCCCCCGTCGAACACGGCCTTCATCGCGGCGATACCGCTGTCGGTCGTGGGGAAACCGGCGGGCAGGTAGGCGATGAGCGCCGCCCTGTTCTCGCTCCTGGCACTCGCGAGCGACTCACTCAACAGCTCGATGTTCCCGCTCACTTGGTGCCCTCCCCGTCGTACAGCCCGAAGTAGCGGGCGGCCGTGTCCATGTCCTTGTCGCCGCGCCCGGAGAGGTTGACGACGATCAGGCCGTCCTTCCCCAGTTCCTGGCCCACCTCGATGGCTCCGGCCAGCGCGTGCGCGCTCTCGATGGCCGGGATGATCCCCTCCGTACGCGACAGCAGCAGCAGTGACTGCATGGCCGCGTCGTCGGTCACGGCCCGGTACTCGCCGCGCCCGCTGTCCTTGAGGAACGCGTGCTCGGGGCCGATGCCCGGGTAGTCGAGGCCCGCCGAGATCGAGTACGGCTCGGTGATCTGGCCTTCCTCGTCCTGGAGTACGTACGAGCGCGACCCGTGCAGGATGCCCGGCTCGCCCGCGGTCAGGGTCGCCGCGTGCTCGCCGCTCTCGATGCCGTGACCGGCCGGCTCGCAGCCCACCAGCCGTACGTCCGCGTCGGGGATGAACGCGTGGAACAGCCCGATCGCGTTGGATCCGCCGCCCACACAGGCGATGGCCGCGTCGGGCAGCCGCCCTGCGCGCTCCAGGATCTGCCGCCTGGCCTCGACGCCGATCACCCGGTGGAAGTCGCGGACCATCGCGGGGAAGGGGTGCGGTCCTGCGACCGTACCGAACAGGTAGTGCGTACGGTCCACATTGGCGACCCAGTCACGGAACGCCTCGTTGATCGCGTCCTTCAGCGTGCGGCTGCCGGACAGCACAGGGATGACCTCGGCGCCGAGCATGCGCATCCGGGCGACGTTCAGCGCCTGCCGCTCGGTGTCGATCTCCCCCATGTAGATGGTGCATTCGAGACCGAACAGCGCGCACGCGGTGGCCGTGGCCACGCCGTGCTGACCGGCGCCGGTCTCTGCGATGACGCGGGTCTTGCCCATGCGCTTGGTGAGCAGCGCCTGCCCCAGCACGTTGTTGATCTTGTGCGAGCCGGTGTGGTTCAGGTCCTCGCGCTTGAGGAACACCCGGGCGCCACCGGCGTGTTCGGCGAATCGCGGGACCTCGGTCAGCGCGCTGGGCCGGCCGGTGTAGTTGACCATCAGTTCGTTCAGCTCGGCGGCGAAGGCGGGGTCGTGCTTCGCCTTCGCGTACTCGACGGCGACCTCGTCCACGGCGGCGACGAGCGCCTCGGGGATGAAGGTGCCGCCGAACTCGCCGAAGTAGCCCTCGACGGTGGGCGAGAGACCTTCGGGATCAGGAACAAAGAAACCCGGCAGATCTGGTGTGTCTGACACGAAAGTTCGACTCCTCGGGAAACGACGGACTCAGGGAACCGTGTGCGTCGTGGGGAGGGCAGGACGGTCCGGAAAAAGAACCGCACCGGTCCGGAGCGGGAACGGCGGCGACTGCGCGAGCAGCGGCGGCCCCGTCCGGGCATACCTCACCTACGACACCGCTCCGCGGCACCATCGCATCCCGTTGACCTGACCGGGCTCGTCCCCGATCACGTACCGCACCCGCCGTCCACGCACCCGCCGCGCCG
>NZ_JTHL01000001.1:2077680-2079961 GCF_000818195.1 Streptomyces sp. 150FB
GCGCCGGCGCGCGGCAGCCGCGCGGACGGCACCCGCGCGCCAGCGGCGCGTGGGGCGGGGGGCAGGTGTCGACGGAGACGGTCACGGTGGGGGTCAGTCCCTCCCGTGCCGCAGCGCGGGGTGCGCGCCGGCGGCGACGAGGTCGGCGACCGCGGCCTTGGGGTCGCGGCCGGTCACGAGTGACTCGCCGACCAGTACGGCGTCGGCGCCCGCGTTCGCGTACGCGATCAGGTCGTGCGGTCCGCGTACGCCGGACTCGGCGACCTTCACGATGCTGTCGGGGATCTCGGGCGCGACGCGCTCGAACGTGCCGCGGTCCACCTTCAGCGTCTTCAGGTCGCGTGCGTTGACACCGATGATCTTCGCCCCGGCGTCCACGGCGCGCTCGACCTCTTCCTCGTCATGCACCTCGACGAGGACCGAGAGGCCGATCGACTCGGCCCGCTCGATGAGCGACACGAGCGCGGACTGGTCGAGGGCGGCGACGATCAGCAGCACCAGGTCGGCGCC
The DNA here is from genome assembly GCF_000818195.1 of Streptomyces sp. 150FB. Taxonomy (GTDB): domain Bacteria; phylum Actinomycetota; class Actinomycetes; order Streptomycetales; family Streptomycetaceae; genus Streptomyces. Next base: position 2,078,191 of record NZ_JTHL01000001.1, read on the forward strand.
GTAGGCGCGGGCCTCCCAGAGCTGGTACGAGGTGACCACGAAGTCCTTGCGCAGGACCGGGATGTCGACCTTGGCCCGCACGGCCTCCAGGTCCGCGAGCGAACCGCCGAAGCGGCGCTGCTCGGTCAGGACGGAGATGACTGCGGCGCCGCCTGCCTCGTAGTCGGCGGCGAGCCCGGCAGGGTCGGCGATCGCGGCGAGCGCGCCCTTCGACGGGCTGGAGCGCTTGACCTCGCAGATGACCTTGACGCCCTCGCCGCGCAGGGCGGCGACGCCGTCCCTGGCCTCGCGGGCCTTGGCGGCGCGTTCCTTCAGATCGTCGAGGGCGACGCGCGCCTGCCGCTCTGCGAGGTCGGCGCGTACGCCTTCGATGATCTCGTCGAGCACACTCACGCGAGCGGCCCCCTTCCTGGGACGGGGAATTACTTGAACATGTTGTCGCACGATGTCGTGCTGTTTCGCGCCGTCTCGTGCGGCGATCTCGCTTGGATCAGGATCAGACACCATCGATGCTATCCGGAAGAGGGCGAAGGGCCTGCATCCGGCGTGCCGGACCCCCTCCGACCTGCGTCGTCAGGGTGCGAGCGCCGACCCGAAAGGCAGGTTGCGCGCGACGCTGAAGACCACCACGAGCGCGCCGACAGCCCACCACCACAGGGGACGCATGGTGATCCCGACGGGCAGGTTCCTGGCGGCCCGTACGACCCACACCACCCACACGACGGCGAAGACCGCGTATCCGACGACCGCCAGCGCGTTGTCTCCGAAGGCCGTGGCCAGGTCGCCGCGCGCGACGGCATGAGCGCTGCGCAGGCCGCCGCAGCCGGGGCAGTAGACGCCGGTGACGCCGTACAGCGGGCAGATCGGGTAGTGGCCGGTTTCATTCGGGTCGACCAGGCCCACGTAGGTGAAGGCGGCGGCTATTCCGGCGAGCGTGGCGAGCGGCGGCAGGAGCCGGCGGGCGAGTGAGCGCGGGGGCCCCGGCCGGAAGGGGCCGGCGGTGGGGCTCCCCACAGGGCGGAAGGGGGCTCCGGGGCCCGTGGGCGGGGGCGGAGGTCCGGGCGTCGTAGATCCGGGCAGCGGCGGACCGGCGGCGGTGCTTCGCTTGGCATCCACGTGGTGATTCTCCCCCTGCTGCGACGAAAGACGCAGCCCGGTCGTGCCGGACTGCGTCTGCTGAGCTGTATGTCGGATGAGCTGTGTGTCGGAGCGCCCGTCCGGTCAGTGGGACTGGGTCTCCTTCTGCGCCTCGCCGTTCCCCGACCGGCCCTCGGCACCTGCCGCGGGGGCCGTCGCGTAGTGCCGGCTCTGCGCACGCCCGGCCTCGGCCCTGGCATGCGCGACCTCCGCGGACTCCTTGGGCATGCCGAGGCCCATGGCCTTCATCACGAGACCGACGATCCCGCCCAGGAAGACGACGCCGATACCGGCCCAGAACCCGACCGGGTCGGCCGCCACCACGAAGACGCCACCGATGCAGAATCCGATGAAGGTGATGGTGGCACCGGTCCAGGCCGCCGGGGTGTGTCCGTGGCTGCTGCCCGCCATGAGTTTGCTCCTCGTTGCTGTGGCGCGGTGTGAATGCGGTGACGCGATATGAGCCGGACGCTCACCTGACATTGTCCCGCACGCGCGGTACGTACGGCGCCCGGGGGTCAGGTGTCGCGCACCCGCCGGAGTCAGGACTCGCGCGTCGGGTCCTCGCCCCGGTCCAGCGCCTTCCACAGGTCCTCGGGCCGGTCGGGATCCATGGCGGGCGCGCGCCGCGCCG
>NZ_JTHL01000001.1:2080149-2107121 GCF_000818195.1 Streptomyces sp. 150FB
GCCGGAGCCGGCGGCCGTGGCGCCGGTCCGTTCGTAACGGCCCGACATGGTGGGCCAGCGCTTGCCGTACCGCAGGGCCAGCAGGCCAGCGAGCAGGATGAGCACGCTGCCGATCGCGGTCACGTACGGCCACGCCGTATGGCTGAGCGCGTCGACGGTCGAGGCCGCCTCGCCGGTCGTCTGCGCGGCCTTCTCGTCGAGCGCGGCGCTGTCGGCGGCGCCGAGGAAGGCCGAGAGCGCGGCGCCCGCGCCGCTCAGCGCGAGCAGCAGCGAGACCAGCAGGCGTCCGCCGCCGCGGACGGCGAACACCGCGACGAGCGCGGCGAGTCCGACGACGGCGAGGGCCGCCGGCACGCCGGTGACATCACGTCCGCCCGCTTCGAGCGGCACGGAACCGCCGCCTACAGCGGCGGTGCCCCTGGCCCACGTCTGGCCGGAGGCGATCAGTACCACGGCGGCGCCGGCGGCGCCCAGGAGCAGGGCGACGCCGAGACTGCGGCGGCTGCGCGGGGTGTCGGATGCGGTGGAGGTGGAGGCACGGGGCTGGGGTACGGGTACGGCACTCACGCACCCCACTATCCCCTACCGCCTCACCCGGTGTTCGGGCGGTGCGTTCGGGCGGCGCCCGGACGGGCCCTCACCCGCCGGTCCCCAGCCGGCTCGCCGTGTGTACGGCGCGCAGCACGGCGGCCGCCTTGTTGCGGCATTCCGCGTCCTCGGACGCCGGATCGGAGTCGGCGACGATGCCGGCGCCCGCCTGCACGTACGCCGTACCGCCGCGCAGCAGCGCCGTACGGATGGCGATCGCCGTGTCGGAGTCCCCGGCGAAGTCCAGATAGCCGACGCACCCGCCGTACACCCCGCGCCGGGTGGGTTCCACCTCGTCGATGATCTGGAGCGCGCGCGGCTTCGGCGCCCCGGAGAGGGTCCCGGCCGGGAAGCAGGCGGTCAGGACGTCGAAGGCGGTACGGCCCTTCGCGACGCGTCCTGTGACGGTCGACACGATGTGCATGACGTGGGAGTACCGCTCGACGGACATGAAGTCGACGACCTCGACGCTGCCCGGCTCGCAGACCCGGCCGAGGTCGTTGCGGCCGAGGTCGACGAGCATCAGGTGCTCGGCGCGCTCCTTGGGGTCGGCGAGCAGTTCGTCGCCGAGCGCCTGGTCCTCCTGCGGGGTGGCGCCGCGCGGCCGGGTCCCAGCGATGGGGTGGACCATCGCGCGCCCGTCCTCGACCTTGACGAGCGCCTCGGGGCTGGAGCCGACGACGTCGAAGGGCTCGCCGTCCTCGGAGGGAAAGCGGAAGAGGTACATGTACGGGCTGGGGTTGGTGGCCCGCAGCACCCGGTAGACGTCCAGCGCGCTGGCGGAGCACGGGGTCTCGAAGCGCTGGGAGGGTACGACCTGGAAGGCCTCGCCGGCCCTGATGCGCTCCTTGATGTCCTCGACCACGGCCTGGAACTCGGGGCCGCCCCAGCGTGCGGTGTACTCGGGGAGTTCGGAGGCGGGCAGCGCCGTGGGCATCGAGTCGACGGGCCTGACGAGGTCGGCGGTCATGGCGTCGAGGCGGGCGACGGCGTCCGCGTACGCCTCGTCCACGCCGGTGTCGAGGTCGTTGTGGTTGATCGCGTTGGCGATCAGCAGGACGGTGTTGTCCCAGTGGTCGAGGACGGCGAGGTCCGAGGTGAGCAGCATCGTCAGTTCGGGCAGGTGCAGGTCGTCGCGCGCGTGGTCGCCGATCTTCTCCAGGCGGCGCACGATGTCGAAGCCGAGGAAGCCGACCATGCCGCCGGTGAAGGGCGGCAGCCCGGCCGACAGGTCGCGGGGTGTGTGCAGGGTCTCGACGGTGGCGCGCAGCGCGGCCAGCGGGTCCCCGTCGACCGGGACGCCGACGGGCGGGGTGCCCAGCCAGTGCGTACGGCCGTCCCGTTCGGTGAGGGTGGCGGCCGACCGTACGCCGATGAAGGAGTAACGGGACCAGGAGCGGCCGTTCTCGGCGGACTCCAGCAGGAAGGTGCCGGTGCGCTCGGCGGCGAGCTTGCGGTACAGGCCGACCGGGGTGTCGCCGTCCGCGAGGAGGCGCCGGCTGACCGGGATGACACGGCGGTCCACCGCCAGCTTGCGGAAGGTCTCAAGATCCATGGCCGCTGACCCTACTAGTCGCTCACCGGGCGGTGCTCACCGCTCGTCGGTCACCGCTCGCCGCTGACCGCCGGCTGCTCACCGCTCGTCCCGCTCACCACGGGTTTGAGCACGTCCGCGTCGAAGCAGGTGCGGTCCCCGGTGTGACACGCGGCGCCGATCTGGTCGACCTGGACGAGGACGGTGTCGGCGTCGCAGTCGAGCGCGACGGACCGTACGTACTGCACGTGGCCCGAGGTGTCGCCCTTGACCCAGTACTCGCGGCGGCTGCGGGACCAGTAGGTGCAGCGTCCGGTGGTGAGGGTACGGTGCAGCGCCTCCTCGTCCATCCACCCGAGCATCAACACCTCCCCCGTGTCGTACTGCTGGGCGATGGCGGGAACGAGTCCGTCGGCGCCCCGCTTGAGGCGGGCGGCGATGGCGGGGTCGAGGCCCCCGGTCGGTCCCGGGGCCGTGCTGCTGCTCATACGGCCATTGTGCCGCGCCCGGCCGGAGGCCCGGGGCGGGCGTCCACTGGGCGGACGGGGTGCCGCCGCCGTACCCTTGCGGACATGTCGACCCATGCAAAGCGTGAACGACTTCTGCTCGCCGACCTGTTGGAAGCGGCGGGCCCCGATGCGCCGACTCTCTGCGACGGCTGGCTGACCCGGGATCTCGCGGCCCACCTCGTCGTACGTGAACGGCGCCTCGACGCGTCGGGCGGCACGATGGTGCCCGCCCTGGCGAACCGGCTGGCGCGGGTTCAGGGCGAGTACGTGGCGAAGCCGTACGAGGAACTGATCCAGCTCATCCGGAGCGGCCCGCCGAGGATGTCCCCCTTCAACATCAAGCAGTTCGACGAGGCGGCGAACACCGCCGAGTTCTACATCCACGCGGAGGACGTACGGCGGGCGCAGCCCGACTGGACGCCGCGCGAGCTGGACCGGGTCTTCGCCGACTCGCTGTGGTCACGGCTGGAGAAGGGCGCCCGGCTGATGGGCCGCAAGGCCCCGGTGGGTCTGGTGCTGCGCCTGGCCGACGGGCGGACGGCGGTGGCGCACCGCGGCACTCCGGTGGTGACGGTGACCGGGGAGCCGGGCGAGCTGGTGCTGTTCCTGTCGGGGCGGCAGAGCACGGCGGATGTGGAGCTGGAGGGTGACAAGGACGCGGTGGCGAAGCTGATGGACGCGAAGCTGGGGGTCTGAGCCGGCGCCGCCCGCGCGATGCCGCCGCCCGCTGCCGGTCCTACGGTGCGTGCGGTAGTTCGGCGCGGCGCAGCGCCCTGATCGACAGCCCGGTCAGGGCGCCGGCCGCGCAGAGTGCCGCGCTGGCGACGTACACGGGTCCGGTGCCCCAGGCGCCGATGGCGGCGCCGGTGACCGGGTAGCTGAGCGGTGCGACGCCCATCGAGAAGAGGAACGAGACGGACGTCACGCGCCCGAGGTAGGCGGGCTCGCTGAGGGTCTGGATGAGCGCGGCGCACAGCGCGCCGCCGAGTCCGGTCAGCAGCCCGACGCACAGGCCCGCGAGCGCGGCGAGCGCCACGGACGGCGCGAAGGCGAGGCCCGCGATACCGAAGGACCCGCCGACCAGGGCCAGACACATGACGAGTCCCGCGCGGCCGATCCGTCCCCGTACGGCCAGCAGCAGGGAGACGCCGCCCGCTCCGACGCCGAACGCGGCGATGATCCAGCCCATGCCGCCCGCACCCCAGCCGCGCTGCCGCGCGAGCAGGGTGAGCCCGATGTTGGCGGGGCCGACGAAGCCCAGTTCGGAGACGGCGGCGGTCAGCAGCAGAGGCCCGAGGACGCGGTGGCGCCGGATCTGGCGCAGCCCGTCCAGAAGGTCGCGCAGGGCGGCACGATCGGAACCGCCGGCCGCGTCGCCGGGCAGCGGTGACATCCGTACGGCGAGCAGCAGGGCGAGCGATACGGCGAACAGCGCACCGGCCACGGCGAACGCCGCCGGCGAACCGCCGAGCGCCACCAACAGCCCGCCGATCGGCGCCCCGACGACATTGGCGACCCGCGTGGCGAGTCCGCGCAGCCCCTGGAGGCGGGTGAGCTGGCCGGGGGTGGTGATACGCGGCGGCAGGGCCCCGACAGCGGGCAGGAACAGCGCGTCGACGGCGCCGAAGACCAGCGCCAGGGCGATCAGCAGCCAGAGGGACGGCCCGGTGAACAGCAGCGCCGCCGCCATGCCCAGGATGAACACGCAGCGCGCCGCGTCGCTGCCGATGACGACCCTGCGCGGCCCCCAGCGGTCGGCGAGCACTCCCCCGCCGAGCATCAGCGCGGCGCGCGGGACCGATCCGACGGCGAGTACGAGGCCGGCCTGCGCGGGGCCCCCGACGCGGGCCGCCGCCCAGGACAGGGCCATGAAGTAGATGCCGTCGCCGACCGTCGACGCGGTGAAGGCACCGAGCCAGCGCAGGACGTTGGGGTCGCGGTGGGCGGGGCGTTCGACGGGCGGGGCGGGGGAAAGTCCGGTGGTTGGTACGGATATGCCGATGGGCGCGCTCATGAGGATCGGTCCTCCGGGAGGCCGGTGTGTCGGGGTTCGGGTCTCGGGTCTCGGCGCGGGCGTCTTGGGCGGCCGTCTTGGGAGGCCGTCTTGGGCGGGCCGGGGCCTCAGAGGCGGAAGGGGAACCCGTACATGTGCACGGCGACCTTCTCCCGGCCCTCGGTGTCGCCCGCGTCCTCGGCGGCGCGCCCGGCGTCCTCGTACCGCCTGACCAGGGCGTGCATCTCCTCGCTCAGCCGGGCCAGTTCGTCGGCGGTGAGGTTCGCCAGGAACTCGCTGCTGAACGCGGCGCCGCGCCAGTCGGGTGTCCAGGCGCCCTGCGCGTCGAGATAACCGCGGTAGAGGTCGGAGCGCTGCTCGAACGACATCCGGCCGACGGCGGCGTGGGTGGCGGCCTTCTCGGGTGCGTCGGTGAAGTCCGCGTCGCGGAAGCTGACGCCCTGCGAGGCGCTCTGCCACCAGCGCTCCCTGCCGTCGCTGCCCTGCGCCTCCGCCTCCTCGATCAGGCCGTGGTCGGCGAGTTTGCGCAGGTGGTAGCTGACCAGCGAGACGGCCTCGTCGACCTGGTCGGCGAGTTGTGAGGCGGTGGCGGTGCGGTTCACGTAGAGCGCGCGGTAGAGCTTCATGCGCAGGGGGTGGCCGAAGGCCTTGAGGGTGTCGAGGTCGTCGATTCTGCGGGATTCGCCGGCTGTCATGGGGCCGACCCTAGATGGACAAGAAAAGTTGCACAATATTAGTTGCGCAATAATTCTTGCGGATCTGGGATCTGTCGGCGAGCCCTGAGCCGAGCCACAACGAGGAATTCGTACTATTGGGAGCATTAGGGGCATACGAGCGCTGACGGCTCCCGGACCGGAGCACCGGCCCGGGCGTTCGTCGCGCTGGAGGCCGGTGGTGCCCGCCGCCCGACGATTGAAGAGAGCCCATGAGCACCCAACCCATGAGCACCCATGAGTCCACACTGTTGAACCTTCCGGCCCAGCTCGCGCCCGCCATCAGGGCGGCCGCCGATGAGATGGAAACCGGCCGGGACCTGCCGGAGAGCCTGTACGGCGAACTGCGCGACCGCGGCGCGTTCCGCCTGCTCACCCCTCGCGAACTGGGTGGATTCGAGGCCCCGCTGGAGACGGTGCTGAAGGTGTACGAGGGGTTCGGCCGTCTCGACACCTCGGTGGCGTGGCTGGTGTGGAACGCCAACTGGGGGTTCCTCGGCGCACTGCTCGACGAGGCGGGCAACGGCCGGATCTGGGGAGACGGCCCGGAGCCGGTGTTCGCGAACTCGGGTATCCCCGGGTTCGCGGAGCCCACCGAAGGCGGCTACCGGCTGTCCGGCAACTGGAAGATCGTCAGCGGTATCGACCGGGCCGACTGGCTCGCCGTGGTCGGCGTGATCATGCAGGACGGAAGCCCGCGCCTGACGGACGCGGGCACGCCGGACGTACGGCTCTTCTCGCTCCGCCGGGACCAGGTGTCGATCAAGGACACGTGGAATGTCAGCGGCATGCTCGGTTCGGGGAGCAACGACGTCGTCGTCGAGGACACCTTCGTACCCGACGAACTGGTCGCCCGCTTCGACATTCCGGCCCGCGTCCAACGCCCCCTCTACCGGGGCTTCATCCCCACGCTCGTCTTCCCCGGCTGCTCGGCCGTCGTACTCGGTGTCGCACGAGCCGCCATCGAGGAGACAGTGACTCTCGCCGTGTCCAAGAGGACGCTCACCGGCGGCACGCTCGCCGAGTCGGCACACGCCCAGGCAGTCGTCGCACGGTCCGACGCCGCCCTTGAGGCGGCCCGGCTCCTGCTGCTGTCCGCCGCGGCGGCTCTGGACACCGCCGGCGAGAACGCCCAACCCGTCACCCTCGACCAACGAGCCGCCCTGCGGGCCGCGATGAGCCACGCGGCGACGGTCAGCCGGGAGGTGCTGGTGGCCATGTACGAGCTGGGAAGCTCGTCCTCGATCTACCGGGGCAACCCCGTTGAGCGGCTGTTCCGCGACGGCATGGTGGCGCTCCAGCACGCCAACCACTCCGCCGCCTTCTTCGAGGCGGCGGGACGTGTGCGCTTCGGAATGGAGCCGGGGATGCCGCTCTTCTGATCGCTCCCGTGATCGCTCCCGTGATCGCCTCCGTGATGGCTCCCGGGATAGCTCCCGTGATGGCTCCCCGGGAATGCCGCTCCACGTACCCACGCTGAAGGCCAGGGGACACTCCCGATGGAATCGGGGTCGAGTCGGGCGGAATCGGCGGAAGAGGATCAGGGTGCGGCACGGCAGGATAAAGATCGGCGACCTGGCCCGGCACACCGGCGTATCGACCCGGCTCCTGCGCTACTACGAGGAGCGCGGCCTGCTGACCGCGTACCGGGGCGAGAACGACTACCGGGAGTACGACGAGTCGGCGGTCGAGAAGGTCAGGCTGATCCGGGAACTGCTGGAGTCCGGCCTCACCACGGAACTCGTCCGCGCCGGAATCCCCTGCCGGCTGAACCCGCCCGCCCCGGGACAGGAGCTGCCCTGCGCGACCAGGGAGACCGTGGAGAAACTGCGCGAGCAGGCCCGGAACATCGAACAGCGGCTGGCCGCGCTGGGCCGTACCCATGAAGCGGTGAGCGATTACCTGCAGAGGGCGGAGGCCGCGGTGAGGGCCGGAGGAAGGGTCCCGTCGGGCGACGACTTGACCTTGCCACTAGTGACAACGGAGAGCCTGGAGGACATCTCCTACCGAAAGAGCCCGCTCATGAACATCGGCACCCACCACACCGTCCACACCATCGGCATCATCGGCGCAGGCAATGTCGGCAAGCAGATCGCCCGCCTGGCCGCCGCGAGCGGCCACCAGGTCCTCCTGAGCAACTCGCGGGGGCCCGAGACGCTCCCGTTCGACATCATCCACGAGCTGGGTGACCGCCTCACCACGTCGACCGCCGACGAGGTCATCGAGAAGAGCGACCTGGTCGTGATCGCGATCCCGGTCGGCGCGTACACCCGTATCCCCGCGGTGCCGGCGGGCAAGATCCTCATCGACGCGGGCAACTACTACCCGGCGCGCGACGGAGTGATCCCCGCGCTGGAATCGGGCGGGATCACCTCGTCGCAACTGCTCCAGGAGCAACTGCCGGGAGCCCGCGTGGTGAAGGCGTTCAACCACATCAGGGCCGCCGAACTCACCACCGACGCGACGCGGCCCGGCACACCGGACCGTCGCGCCATGATCGTCGCCGGCGACGACCGGGCGGCCCGCGCGACGGTGGCGGAGGTGATGGGCAACCTCGGCTTCGACCCGCTGGACATCGGCGAACTGCGCGAAGGCTGGCGCGTACAGCCAGGCACACCCGCCTACGTCGGGTCGTTCACGCGGGATCAACTGGTCGAAGCGCTGAACCGGGCGACCCGCTGACGGATCGGTACGCCCTTGAGGCGCGCCGCCTCAGAGGCGGCAACTGATCTCCATGCCGTCCTCCACGGGGAAGGTGACGCTCTGGTAGCCGTTCGCCGCATCGCGCACATAGGCGAGATAGGGCCCCAGTGCCGTGAGGTTGACGTCGTCGGCCACCACGAGGGTGCCGGGTGCGATGCGCGGTTCGAGCAGCTCCAGCACCGGCAGGCACAGGTCCTTCCAGCCGTCGAGCAGGAGGAAATCGACCGAGCCCGACACCTCGGCGAGCGACTCGCGGGCGTCCCCCTCCAGGACGGTGATCAGGTCGTCCAGACCGGTTTCGGCGAAGGTACGGCGGGCCGCGGCGGCTTTGGCCGGGCTCAGTTCCGTACCGATGACCCTCCCGGTGCCGTTGTCGCGCACGGCGGCGGCCAGATAAAGCGTGGAGATGCCGAAGGACGTACCGAATTCCACGACGGTGGCGGGGCGGACGGCCCGGATCAAGTTGTAGAGGAGCTGGCCGCCGCGGGCGGAAATCGGCATGTACACCTCCGCCTTGGCGTCCGCCTGCTCCCGGGGCGACGCCGAGGCGTAGCTGTCGGGCCGAGCGGCCCTGATGCGCTCGCTGATCGCCGCGTCGCCCTCCGCCTCGGCGAACATCCGGTTGAGGGCCGAGGACACCTCGGGGGTGTTGAGCGTGTTGGTGTGTGTCATGAAATCTAGAGTAGACGGAACGTTGCGTTGAATCTAGATGCTTGACCTACCCTGACAACCGGGAGGCACACATGGAGCGAGGACAGACGGTCGGCGAGGACGTCAGCACCGGCCGGGCACCGAGGCGTCACCACGGCAACCGGCACGGGCGCAGCGAAGAGGCGCGGCAGGCGATCCTGGAGGCCGCCGACGACCTGCTGGTCGAAAAGGGCTTCGCGGGCGTCACCATCGAGGGCATCGCGGCGAGCGCCGGAGTCGCCAAGCAGACCGTCTACCGCTGGTGGTCCAGCAAGACCGAGGTTCTCCTCGACGCCTTCCTCCAGGACGCGGCCGAAGCCCTCACCCCGCCCGACTACGGCGACCTGGCACGTGAACTACGCGTACACCTGCACCAGTTGGCCGAGTTCCTCAGCCACTCCGACGCCGGAGCCGTCTTCAGGGCCCTGCTCGGACAGGCACAGCACGACCCCGCGTTCGCCACGGTGCTGCGAGCCGGCCACCTGGGCGAGCAACGCCTGCGCGACCGCCTGCCACTGGAGCGCGCGATGACGCGCGGCGAACTCCCCGCCGGGCTGGACGTCGCGGTCGAGGTCGAGCAGCTCGTGGGCCCGGTCTACTACCGCGTACTGGTGACGGGAGAACCGGCCGACGAGGCTTTCACCGACCGACTGGTCACCAGCTTCCTCAGCCGCCTGCCCCAAGCCTGACGCCCAAAGAGACTGCCCGGCTCAGCCGCCGGGCGTGGGTGGTTCGAAGGTGCGCCAGAGATCGATGAGGCCGATCAGCGACCGGACGATGAACACAACGCAGGCCACCCATCCCCACCCCGAAGACAATTCGCCGCACCCGCCGCCCCAACGGCCCCCTGTCCGCAGGCAGTACGACGCGCCCACCCGACCGCTCCGGATCACCGCAGCCATCGCGGGTGTGACGGCACAACAGAGCCGACGGAGTCGACGGTCAGTCAAAGCGCGATCAAACGATGGTTGGGCTTCCGCAAAACATCCAAACCCCTCGACGCCGTCCAACCAGCCCAGCCGTGGCCATAAGAGGCAGCGTCCAACCTGCGGTTGTGCCGTGAGAACGCCATCCTGCCGCGGCCCTTGCTGCCACCTCCACCACCCCCGGCCAGGTGTAGGCCTCAACATTCCGTGTCAGAGGGTCTTCAATCACCCACATAAGATCCAGCAGATCTTCCGCCGGCGGGTCCATCTGACCGCCCTGAGCCCGTGGGGCCACATTGACCGTCGACCAGCAATCACAGACCGGCGACAGCCTCCGGTTCGTCTACCGTCCCTCCCGCGAGGACATAGCCGAAGTGATGAGAACTCGAAGACGTGTGACGGCGAGTGGACGAACAGGTCGCGTCATAGTGATTGTCGGCCTGCTCTTCCTGGCGACCGTGGGCGTACTGAGCGTCGTGAACGGAGAGCCTGCGAGAATAGAGATACCCGTCTCGATCTTCGTGGTCGGAATCTTGGCACTGAGCCTGGTCATGAGGCGGCTGGGAATGCGCGTGCTCTACAGAGCAAAGGCGAGGGGCGGTGACTACGCCATCACAGTGGACGCCCACGGCGTTCGCGTCGCAACCGCCATCACCACCATGAGAGTCCCGTGGTCGGACCTCTCCGGCTACACGGAAACCGAGCGCCTCTTCGTACTCCTCCACCGCCGGGCGAACACAATCAACACCACGCCACTCCCCAAAAGAGCCCTACCCCAGCCGACCGACACCGACCGCCTGCGCGAACTGCTCGACCGCCACTCGACCCGCGTCAAGGGCACTCCCTCAACCTGAAACCTGAGGAACAGATCGAGGCCATGGCCTGATCCCCCTCCTCACCGAGGGAGAACCGTCCGCCAGGCGCCTCGCACTCGGTGATCACACATCCCGCGTCACGCCCGCAAAACCCGACGCCATGTCAGCGACGACAACCGGCACAGCAAAGCGATACGGCATCCGACAGCGCCACCACCGGCGGACCCCGGTGAGCCGGTGCCGCAAAACATCACAGAAGCCCCGCCGAATTCCCATTCCAGCGGATCTTTGCGGAAACACAAGACAGCAGATAGGTCCTGCCATATTGCATGTGGCAGGACCTATCCATGACCCGTGGCACAGCAAGAAGACGGGTGAGCTCAATCTCTACGAAGGCACCCTCTTCGAGTCCATCCTGGGGAAGTAGTGCTCCTTGCGACTAGAACAAGCCGAACCTAATCAAAAGAATTGCAAGAAACCAGCCGCGAAAGGAACTCGTCAAATGACTGAGCCACCCGCCGAGGGACGCGATCTTCATCGATGTACACCACAGCGGGTTCACCATCAAGGCTACACTCGGAATAGTCGAGCATTACAGTGTCATGGCCGGCGGAAGGCGTATCGCAAATCACTACACCGATTTCTGGGTACCCCCACTCGGCGATCAAGTATGAGCTGCCCGCACCAGATGAGGAATCAATTCCCCAAGCCCCGCCAATTCCACGAATTCCGCTGATCTCGAAATGGTCGTCAGCCCAGGATGTCGGAAATGCAGTGGGGTAGCAGCGATGCCGTGGGCTTCCTCCGTTCCGCACGAGTAGCACATCGATGTAGCTGCGGGGCAGGGCGACTCCGAGGTCCTCTTCGGCCCGACGGATCATGTCGCCGTCGAGCTGAGGCCCTGTGTAGTAGTCATCATCTTCGAACACATCCGCCATCAGAAACCTCCGGTATGCCCGGTGTCGGCGTGGATTTGCCTCTCGATGAGCTGCATGAGCCCAGGGTCCTCATTATGATGCCACGTGTAGCCAGGCGGAGTCGAAGATAGTCCCGCTGCCTGATTGGCTAGCCTGAAGTCCTTCGATCGACTACCGGTGAGCTGAATCCGAACGTCTGGCACTTGCGGGTGACGCCATGCAGAGAAGTCAGGGAATCCATTCGTATCGAACGGGACACTTGTCTTCGGATGGGCATCTCCGGCGAGCTTGCCGTTCCGCACCTTCGGTACGCCGCCATTAGCACAATCGCATGTTGCCGGGTGTCCCGTGATAGCTCCACCACAATTGTGGACAAGGACAGGCGTGGCCCCCGCCAGCACATAGTACGTATGAGTCGTGTTGACCGTGAGGTCGTGGGTGAGGTGTTGGTGGTGCCAGATGTGGACCGCCAAGATGGCGACCGATGCGCCCGTTGCCGTGCGGAGACCCGTATGGGGCTTGAGATCGCCCGCGTCGATCCAGCGGTGTGTGGTGGTCGACCAGAACGGGTGGTTGACCGTGGCGGTGATCTTTGAGGTCTTCTTGCCGCCCTTGATCGTGACGGTCGCGAAGTCCTTGTCGTCTTTGGTCGTGATCAGCTTTTCGACGGTCCGGTCGGTGCTCTTTCCCGTCTCCGGGTCCGTGGCCTTGACCTCGTCGCCGGCCTTGACGTCCTTGATCGGCTTTGTTTCGCCGTCAGCCATCAGGACGGGGGTGGCGGGCAGGAAACTGTGCCCCCCGCAACCCACCGGGCTGGAACCGGACTTCGGCTCCGACTCGGCGGCACGCGCCGCGCCTCCCGCTGCGCCCGCCTCGGACGCGTCGTCGGCTGCGGCCTTCGCCGCTTGCGCACCGGCCGCGGCCCCTGCCTCGGCCTTCTCCGTGGTCACCGCTGTCTCGGCGAGCGCCGCGGCGCCTACGCCTGCGAGGACGGTCGACGTACCCAGTTCGGCGGCTCCGGCCGCGGCCGCCGTCGCCGTCGCGACCCCGATTCCCGCCCCGGCCTCAGCGGCTCCTGTGAATGCCAGTGCGGCTTCGGCACTGGCGGCCAGCACACAGGCCGTGCAGGCGACCACCACCGCGATGACGACCGCTGTGGCGATGACGGTCGCGATGACCGGGTGCCTTTTAACTTCCTGGTAGGCCTTGTGGACTATGTGCGAGACGTGGCAGGACCAGGACCAGCCGCAACCCTGGTGGCTGCTGCAGCTTCCGCCGCCATTGCCACTACCGCCGCCCTTGGCAGTGGTGGCCCCCTTGTAAGGCGTACTGCTGTAGTCCCAGCCCCCCTTGCCGTCCGGCCGCGCCGTCACCATCTGGGTCGGTGTCGTCTCGGACGCCACGTCAACAGGCGAGCCGGAGGCCGCCGCCTTCGCCGAAGCGGCGGCCTCCGGTGACAGATCTCCGGCCGCGGCTGCGGAGGGTATGGAGGTCGTGCCGGCTCCGTCGGCGGCTGAGGCCGGGTGCGCTCCGACGGCCAGTAGCGGTGGCAGCAGCAGAGCTGTGGCGGCCAGCCATGCCCGGCGTGCGGGCATGGCTCTGACGCGTCTTCGCGGGATCCCGAACGGCTACTGCCGCACCGGATGCCCCGCTTCCCTCAGTGTGGTCTTCACCTCGGCGATGCGCAGGTCGCCGAAGTGGAAGACCGAGGCCGCCAGTACCGCGTCAGCGCCCGCTTCGATGGCCGGGGGGAAGTCCGTCAGGCGGCCCGCTCCGCCCGAGGCGATGACCGGGATCGTTACGTGGGCGCGGACGGCCGCGATCATTTCCGTGTCGTAGCCGTCCTTCGTGCCGTCCGCGTCCATCGAGTTGAGCAGGATCTCGCCCGCGCCCAACTCGGCGGCCCGGTGGGCCCATTCGACCGCGTCGATGCCTGTGCCCTTGCGGCCGCCGTGGGTGGTGACCTCGAAGGAGACCGCGCCGGACGCCGACTCCGTACGGCGGGCGTCGACCGACAGGACCAGGACCTGGCGGCCGAAGCGCTCGGCGATCTCGCGGATCAGTTCCGGGCGGGCGATGGCCGCCGTGTTGACGCCCACCTTGTCGGCGCCCGCCCGGAGGAGTCTGTCGACGTCCTCCGGGGTACGGACGCCGCCGCCGACCGTGAGCGGGATGAAGACCTGCTCGGCGGTGCGGCGCACCACGTCGTACGTCGTCTCGCGGTCGCCGGACGAGGCGGTGATGTCGAGGAACGTCAACTCGTCGGCGCCTTCGGCGTCGTAGAGCTTGGCCATCTCGACCGGGTCCCCGGCGTCGCGCAGATTCTGGAAGTTGACGCCCTTGACGACCCGGCCGTTGTCCACGTCCAGGCAGGGAATCACCCGGATCGCCAGGGTCATGCCGGCTCTCCGGGACCGTCGGCTCCCGCGCTGTCGGCGCCCTGCCGGTACGCCTCGACCTCGACCTCCACCACCAGGCTCGGGTCGACGAAGCCCGACACGATGATCATCGAGGCGGCCGGGCGCACCGCGTGGAACAGCTCCTTGTGGGCGCGGCCGACGTCGTCGGCGTCCCTGGAGTGCGTGATGTACATGCGGGTGCGCACCACGTCGGTCGCTTCGAGACCCAGCTCGCGCAGCGCGGTGACGGCGACGCCGAAGGCCGTCTTCGTCTGCTCGTACGGGCTGCCCTCGGCGATCCGGCCGTCGATCACCGACGTACAGCCGGACACCAGGACCAGCCCATTGGGGAGTTGGACGGCGCGTGAGTAGCCGTACGACTCCTCCCACGGGTTCTTCGACGAGATCTTGCGTACGCCGGTCATCGGGCCACCGCCTCCAGTGCCTCTTCCAGGGTGAACGCCTTCGCGTACAGCGCCTTCCCGACGATCGCGCCTTCCACTCCTTCGGCCACCAGCGCCGACAGCGCGCGCAGGTCGTCCAGCGACGAGACGCCGCCGGAGGCGACGACCGGCTTGTCGGTCGCGGCGCACACGCCCTTCAGGAGTTCCAGGTTGGGGCCCTGGAGGGTGCCGTCCTTGCCGATGTCGGTGACGACGTAGCGCGCGCAGCCCTCGGAGTCGAGGCGCGCGAGGGTCTCGTAGAGGTCGCCGCCGTCCCTGGTCCAGCCGCGGCCGCGCAGGGTGGTGCCGCGTACGTCGAGGCCCACGGCGATCCGGTCGCCGTACTCGGCGATGACCTTGGCGACCCACTCCGGGGTCTCCAGCGCCGCGGTGCCGAGGTTGACCCGGGTGCAGCCGGTGGCGAGGGCCGCGGCGAGCGAGGCGTCGTCGCGGATGCCGCCGGACAGCTCGACCTTGATGTCCATGGCCTCGGCGACCTCGGCGATCAGCTTCCGGTTGTCGCCGGTGCCGAACGCGGCATCCAGGTCCACGAGATGCAGCCACTCGGCGCCCGAACGCTGCCAGGAGAGGGCCGCTTCGAGCGGCGAGCCGTACGAGGTCTCCGAGCCGGACTCGCCGTGCACGAGGCGTACGGCCTGGCCGTCCCTGACGTCGACGGCGGGCAGGAGTTCGAGCTTCTTCACAGCGGGCTCCACGGACTCCACCGTCTCGACCGGGGCCGGTGCGGGCGGTGTGGGCCTGCGCTTCGGCGGGGAGGGCTTCGGGATGGGGGAAGACATCACAGGGTTCCGATCCAGTTGGTCAGAAGCTGGGCGCCGGCGTCGCCGGATTTCTCGGGGTGGAACTGGGTCGCCCACAGCGCGCCGTTCTCCACGGCCGCCACGAACGGCTCGCCGTGAGTGGCCCAAGTGACCTTGGGGGCGCGGATGTTGGCGTTGGTGACGGTGAGGTCCCAGTCGTGCACCGCGTACGAGTGCACGAAGTAGAACCGGGCTCCGGCGTCGAGGCCGGCGAACAACTCGCTGCCCTCAGGCGCCCGTACGGTGTTCCAGCCCATGTGCGGCACGATGGGGGCCGCGAGCGGTCCGACCGTACCCGGCCATTCGTCGAGGCCGTCGGTCTCCACGCCGTGTTCGATGCCGCGCTCGAAGAGGATCTGCATGCCGACGCAGATCCCCAGGACCGGCCGGCCGCCGGCGAGCCTGCGGCCGACGATCCAGTCGCCGCGTGCGGCCTTGAGGCCCGCCATGCAGGAGGAGAAGGCGCCGACGCCCGGGACGACCAGGCCGTCAGCGGCCATCGCACGGTCGTAGTCGCGGGTGATCTCGACATCGGCGCCCGCGCGGGCGAGGGCGCGCTCCGCCGAGCGGATGTTGCCGAAGCCGTAGTCGAAGACGACGACCTTCTTGGCCGTCGCGGCCTTTCCCGACGCCGCGGCCTTTCCCGACGCCGCGGCCTTTCCCGACGCTGAGGTCACCGCGCTCAGCCTCCCCACAGGCCCTGGATCCGCAGGACACCCGCGACCAGGCAGAACAGCGAGCAGATACCGAGCAGCACGATCACACCGAGGGGCTGCTTCTGCTTGATGAAGGAGTAGACGCCACCGGCGAGGAACAGCCCCACCAGGATGAGGATGGTGTTGAGGCCGGTCACAGCGCGCCCTTGGTAGAAGGAAGGATCCCGACCGCGCGGGGGTCGCGCTCCGAGGCGTATCTCAGCGCGCGGGCGAGGGCCTTGAACTGGCACTCGACGATGTGGTGGGCGTTACGTCCGTACGGTACGCGTACGTGCAGCGCGACCCGTGCCTGCGCGACGAAGGACTCCAGGATGTGCCGGGTCATCGTCGTGTCGTAGCTGCCGATCATCGGCGCCATGTTCTCGGGCTCGCTGTGCACCAGGTACGGGCGGCCCGAGAGGTCGACGGTGACCTCGGCGAGCGACTCGTCGAGCGGCACCGAGCAGTTGCCGAAGCGGTAGATGCCGACCTTGTCGCCGAGGGCCTGCCGGAAGGCGGCGCCGAGCGCGAGCGCGGTGTCCTCGATGGTGTGGTGCGAGTCGATGTGCAGATCGCCCTCGGTCTTGACCGTGAGGTCGAACAGGCCGTGCCTGCCGAGCTGGTCGAGCATGTGGTCGAAGAAGCCGACGCCGGTCGACACGTCCACCTCGCCCCGGCCGTCGAGGTCGATCTCCACGACGACGGACGTCTCTTTCGTGCTGCGTTCCACGCGGCCGATGCGGCTCATGCGCTCTGCTCCTTCTTCAAGTCTCTTACCGCGTCGAGGAACGCGTCGTTCTCGGACGGGGTGCCCGCGGTGACCCGCAGCCAGCCCGGTACGCCGTTGTCACGGACCAGGACGCCCTGGTCGAGGATCCGCTGCCATGCCGCGTGGGCGTCCTCGAAGCGGCCGAACTGTACGAAGTTCGCGTCCGAGTCGGTCACCTCGAAGCCGAGCGCGCGCAGCTCGACGACCAGGCGGTCCCGCTCGGCCTTGAGCTGATCCACGTACCCCAGCAGCGTATCGGTGTGCTCCAGCGCCGCGAGCGCGGTGGCCTGGGTGACGGCGGACAGGTGGTACGGCAGGCGTACGAGCTGCACGGCGTCGACCACGGCGGGGTGCGCCGCCAGGTAGCCGAGGCGCAGTCCCGCGGCGCCGAAGGCCTTCGACATGGTGCGGGAGACGACGAGGAGGGGCCGGCCCTCGATGAGCGGGAGGAGGGAGGGGCGGTGGCTGAATTCGACGTACGCCTCGTCGACGACGACCAGGGTCGGCTTCTGCGCCTGGGCGGCCTCGTACAGCGCGAGGACGGTGTCCGCGTCGACCGCAGTGCCGGTGGGGTTGTTGGGCGAGGTGATGAAGACGACGTCGGGACGGTGCTCGGCCACGGCGCGGACCGAGGCGGTGACATCGATCGTGAAGTCGTCGTCGCGCGGCCCTGAGAGCCAGCCGGTACCGGTGCCGCGCGCGATGAGGCCGTGCATCGAGTACGAGGGCTCGAAGCCGATCGCGGTGCGGCCGGGGCCGCCGAAGGCTTGCAGGAGCTGCTGGATGACCTCGTTGGAGCCGTTCGCCGCCCAGACATTGGCCGTGGTCAGCGGGTGCTTCCCGGTGCGGCTGAGGTAGGCGGCGAGCGCGGTGCGCAGCTCGACGGCCTCCCGGTCGGGGTAGCGGTTGAGGCCGCGCGCGGCTTCCCGTACCCGCTCGGTGATGCGCTCGACCAGCTCGTCGGGGAGCGGGTAGGGGTTCTCGTTGGTGTTGAGCTGTACGGGGACGTCGAGTTGGGGCGCGCCGTACGGGGACTTGCCGCGCAGCTCGTCCCGTACGGGGAGTTCGTCAATGCTGATGCCGATGCCGTCCCCGGGCAGTGGTGTGGTGCTCATACGGTCGGCACCTTCCACCCGAAGCGTGCCTTCAGCGCCGCGCCGTGTGCCGGCAGGTCCTCGGCCTCCGCCAGTGTCACCACGTGGTGGGCGACCTCGGCGAGCGCGTCGCGTGTGTAGTCGACGATGTGGATGCCGCGCAGGAAGGACTGGACCGAGAGGCCCGAGGAGTGGCAGGCGCAACCGCCGGTCGGCAGTACGTGGTTGGAGCCGGCGCAGTAGTCGCCGAGCGAGACCGGGGCGTAGGGCCCGACGAAGATCGCGCCCGCGTTCCTGACCCGGTCCGCCACCGCTGCGGCGTCGGCGGTCTGGATCTCCAGGTGCTCGGCGCCGTACGCGTCCACGACCCGCAGCCCGTCGTCTACGGAGTCGACCAGCACGATCGCCGACTGCTTGCCGGCCAGCGCGGGGGCCACCCGGTCCTTGATGTGTTTGGTGGCGGCGACCTGGGGTTCGAGTTCCTTCTCGACCGCGTCGGCCAGCTCCACCGAGTCCGTGACGAGGACGGCTGCGGCCAGCGGGTCGTGCTCGGCCTGGCTGATCAGGTCGGCCGCGACGTGCACCGGGTCGGCGGTGGAGTCGGCGAGTACGGCGATCTCGGTGGGTCCCGCCTCGGCGTCGATGCCGACGCGGCCCGCGAAGTAGCGCTTGGCCGCGGCGACCCAGATGTTGCCGGGCCCTGTGACCATGTTCACCGGGGGGCAGCCGTCGGGCCCCGGGACGCCGTACGCGAACATCGCGACGGCCGTCGCGCCGCCCGCCGCGTACACCTCGTCCACACCGAGCAGCGCGCAGGCGGCGAGGATCGTCGGGTGCGGCAGGCCGCCGAACTCCTGCTGGGCGGGGGAGGCGAGCGCGATGGACTCCACGCCGGCTTCCTGCGCGGGTACGACGTTCATGATCACGGACGACGGGTAGACGGACCGGCCGCCGGGCGCGTAGAGCCCGACCCGCTCGACCGGCACCCACTTCTCGGTGACCGTGCCGCCCGGCACGACCTGGGTGGTGTGCGCGCTGCGCCGCTGTTCGCCGTGGACGAGCCTGGCCCGGCGGATGGACTCCTCCAGGGCGGCGCGTACGGCCGGATCGAGCTGCCGCAGGGCGGTGTCGAGCGCCTCGGCGGGCACCCGTACCCGCTCCAGCTTCACACCATCGAACCTCTCCGCGTACTCGATCAGCGCCGCGGTGCCACGATGGCGCACGTCCTCGCAGATGGGCCGCACTTTGTCCATGGCGGCTTCGACGTCGAACTCGGCGCGGGGCAGCAGGTCACGCAGGGCGCCGCCCTCGGGGAGGGCGGAACCGCGCAGATCGATTCGTGAGATCACGGTGTCAATTCTCGCAGACCGCACAGGGGCGCCGGTCCGCCGTATCACTGGCTGATACCTGCCCCGAGCCTTACTCACAGCTACGCGTCACCATTAGCGTTCATCGCGTCACTGAGCGGGAATCACCGTTGTAAGGACCATATGTACAGAAGCAACACGGGGAAGCGGAGGCGGCCGTGACCGAGCCGCAGGAAATCGAGACTCCCGACTGGCTCAGCTCGGCTGAGATCGGCATGTGGCAGGCCTTCCGGAACGGCAGCACGTACGACCTGTCCACCTCCGATCCGCTCCAGAACGACCCGTTCTCGGCCAGGCCCTGGGGCCCCGACCGCAGTGTGCGGGCCCGGGTGATCGCTCTGCTGCTGCTCAGTGGGCCCCCGGCGCTGCCGGGCCGGGTCGCGGCGCTCAAGCTCCGGGGCGTCCAGATCACCGGACCGCTCACACTCGCCGGCGGCAATGTCTCACCGTACGTGGAGATGAACCACTGCCGGTTCGAGGAGGAAGTGGTACTCCCCGAGTCACACTTCACCACTCTGCGGCTGCTGGGCTGCGCGCTGCCGCGCCTGGAGGCCGCCCGGCTGCGCACCGAGGGCGATCTGCATCTGCCGCGCTGCCGGGTCGAGCACGGCATCCGGCTGACCGACGCGCAGATCGGCACAGATCTGCTCATCAACCAGATCCATGTGCGCCCGGACCGGCTCGGCCGGGCCCTCACGGCGGACGGAATGTCCGTCGGGCAGGACTTCCAGGCCGATCAGATCGAGACATATGGCGAGGTGAGTCTGCGCGGCGCGAAGATCGGTGTCTCGCTGAGCCTGCGCGGCAGCAGATTACGCGGAACGCCCGGGCTCGGGCGTGCGCTCAACGCACCGCAGCTCACTGTGGAGCGCTCGCTCTACATGACCAGCGCCTGGGTCAGCGAGGCGACCGGCGCGGCCGGGGCCACTCCCCCGTACGGCATCGGGAACGTGGCCACTCCGGTCCTCGGCACCCGGGAGCAGCAGTTCGAGAGCTACGGCGGGGTACGGCTGGACGACGGCCGGTTCGGCGACGCCGTGGACCTGGGCGCCGCGCGGTTCGTGATGGCGGCGGAGGACGAGCTGTCGCTGCGCAGGATCGTCACTCCTGAGCTGCGCTTCCGGTGTGAGTGCCCGGAGGAGGGCAGGGTCGTCCTGAGCGGCGCGAAGATCGTCACACTGGTCGACACGGCGGCGAGCTGGCCGGGCCCCGGCGGTCTCGCGATGGGCGGTTTCCTGTACGAGAACCTCGTCCCGTACGGACTGTTCCCGCTCGACCGGCGGCTGGAGTGGGTCGCCGCGGCGACCCCGGAGTACGCCCCCGAGCCGTACGAGCGGCTCGCGCAGGTCCTGCGCAACAGCGGCGAGGACGCCGACGCGCGCGAGGTGCTGCTCGCCAAGCAGCGGCGGCGCCGCGAGACGCTGCCGCTGGCCGGAAAGCTCTGGGGCTACCTCCAGGACTGGACGGTGGCGTACGGCTACCGCCCAGGGCGGGCCGCGCTGTGGATGGCGGTGCTGTGGGCGGCGGGCACGTTCGCCTTCTCCCGCTACGCGCCACCACCGATCCAGCCCGACCAGCATCCGGTCTGGAATCCGGCGCTCTACGCGCTCGATCTGCTGGTGCCGGTGATCAACCTGGGGCAGGAGGGGTACTGGCGTCTCGAAGGCGGCTGGCAGTGGGCGGCGGCCGCGCTGATCCTGCTCGGCTGGATCCTCGCCACAACAGTCGCAGCAGGCGCCTCACGTCTCCTGCGTCGCGGCTGACCCGGCGCGCGTCGCGGTCGGACCGCTTTCTTTGCACTGCCTTGACCTTTCGGAGGACAACCTTTCCGCCCGCTACCAAAGCTTCACAGCCGCCCTCTGGCGCCGCCGCGACCTGCGGTTTTCAATGGTCCGCACCATGTCACTGCTTCGTGCCCTGATCAGCACAGTGCGGATGGTCCGGCACACCCCGCAGCTCGCCGCCGGGCTGCCGCCGGACGACGCCGTACTGCTCGACGCCCCCGACGAGCGGCTCGCGCCCGCGCTGGTCTCGGCTGCCGTCGGGGAGTACGAGCCCGCCGCCAAACTCCTCGCCACCACACGGGAGTCGGCCGAGTGGGAGAACCGCGACCGCTATGTGATGCGGCTCGCGGCCTTCGCCGACAAGCGCGACGGATGGCTCGCCGACTGGGTACGGGCCGCCCCGCACGACCCGGACGCGCTCGTCGTCAAGGCCGAACTGGCGGTTCGCAGGGCGTGGGAGTCACCGGCGCGCGCCGAACGGCTGCGGGAGACCGGGCCGCTGATCGACGCGGCGGCCGAAGGCGATCCGCGCGACCCCGTGCCCTGGCGTCTCGCGCTCGACCACGCGCGCGGCACCCACGCCACGCACTCCGCCTTCGAGGCGCTCTGGGAGCAGGCCGTGCGCCGCTCCTCGCACCACTACGGCTGCCATGTCGCGGCGTTGCAGTTCCTCTCGGCCCAGTGGTACGGCTCGCACCGCGAGTGCTTCGACTTCGCCGAACAGGCGGCGCAGGACACGCTTCCGGGGTCGCTGGTGCAGGCTCTTCCCGTACGGGCGGCCTTCACCCAGCTTCTGAGCGGTGAGCCCACGCCCCTTCAGGCGGACAGGATCGACCGGGCGGCGGATCTCGCGATCGCGGTCTCCGCGCAGTACGAGCCGGGCGATCCCTGGCCGGCCGAGGTGCGCAATCTGCTGGTGTACGTGCTGGTGGGACGCGGCAGATGGGCGGCGGCGCTGGAGCAGTTCCGGCTGATCGGGGCTCATGCCAGCTCGTTCCCGTGGACCTGTTTCACCGACGATCCGCTGGGGCAGTTCCTCGAAACCAGGGACGCGGTCAAGATCCAGGTCGCCTCGGAAATGCCTTTAAGAGCCCGGACCGTCCACTCGGACCCCTGCGGCCATTACGCTTGACCGTTGTGACCACAGCACGCCTCCCTCTGTTCCCGCTGAACGCGGTGCTGTTCCCGGGCCTCGTCCTGCCCTTGAACGTCTTCGAGGAGCGGTATCGCGCCATGATGCGCGAACTGCTGAAGACGGACGAGGACGGCCCCCGGCGCTTCGCCGTGGTCGCCATCCGCGACGGGCACCAGATCGCGGCCGCGGCTCCCGGCATGCCGGGCTCGGCCGCCGCACCCGAGAACGGTCCCGCCGACGGCTTCGGCTCCGACCCGCTGACCGCCTTCCACACCGTGGGCTGTATCGCCGACGCCGCGACGATCCGCGAACGCCACGACGGCACCTTCGAGGTGCTGGCCACCGGCACCACACGGGTCAAGGTGCTGTCCGTGGACGCGAGCGGCCCGTATCTGACGGCGGAGCTGGAAGAGCTTCCCGAGGTGACGGGCGAGGGCCTGGCGACGCTCGGCGAGGGCGTCCTGCGGGCCTTCAAGAACTACCAGAAGCGGCTGGCGGGGGCGCGTGAGCGCTCGCTGTCCACACCCGCCGACCTGCCGGACGACCCGTCGGTGGTGTCGTATCTCGTCGCCGCCGCCGCGATCCTCGACACCCCGACCAAACAAGGGCTGTTGGAGGCGCCGGACACGGCGACACGGCTGCGGCAGGAGCTGAAACTGCTGCGCGGCGAGACGGCGTTGATCCGCCACCTCCCCTCGCTGCCGGCCGTGGACCTGACGCACGCGCCGAACAGCCCCAACTGACGGCGGGCACGGGAGCGCTGTGGCGAAGAAGCCCAAGAACCAGAAGCCGGGGGCCGGTTCGACGCCGGCGACGGTCGCGCTGAGCGCGGCGGGCACGGCGTACACCCTGCACGCGTACGACCACGACCCCGCCTCGCCCTCGTACGGCGAGGAGGCGGCGCAGGCGCTGGGGGTGTCCCCCGACCGTGTCTTCAAGACGCTGGTGGCGGACGTCGACGGGGAACTGACCGTGGCCGTCGTACCGGTGGCGGGCTCGCTGGACCTCAAGGCGCTGGCCTCGGCCGTCGGCGGCAAGCGGGCGGCGATGGCGGACCCAGCGGCGGCCGAGCGTACGACCGGGTACGTACGCGGCGGGATCTCGCCGCTGGGCCAGCGCAAGCGGCTCCGTACGGTCCTGGACGCGTCGGCGGACGGCCACGCGACCGTCTGTGTGTCCGCGGGGCGCAGGGGGCTCGAGGTGGAGCTGTCGCCGGGGGACCTGGCGGCGCTCACGGGGGCCGTGCTGGCGCCGATCGGCCGCGCCTGAGCCGATCCGGGATGCTGCCGGGATGCTCCGGGACCGCCGCCGGATCGCCGCGCGACCGCGAAAGGGGGATCGCCGCTCCCTGGACAACTGAGGCCTTCATCCGGCTCCGCGCACTCTCCAGGCTGAGGGACGGCGGATGGCCCGTCCGAACCGCGTGAAACGCACGCGGCGGCCATCCCCTTCGTATCCGGGGAGCTCAGTTCATGACCGCAGACAGCAAGATCGCCATCGTCACCGGGGCCAACCGCGGACTGGGGCGCGACACCGCGCTCCGGCTCGCCGAGGACGGCGTCGATCTGATCATCACCTACCGCTCGCACGCCGAAGAGGCCCAGGACCTGATCGACACCGTCACGGCGGCCACCGGCCCCGGCAGGACCGCCTACGCCCTCCAGCTCGACACCGGCCGCCTCGACGGCTTCGACGCGTTCACCGAGGACGTACGGCGGCTGCTCAAGGAGGGCTGGGGCCGGGACTCCTTCGACTTCCTGGTCAACAACGCGGGCACGGCCGGATACGCGCCGATCGCCGAGACGACGGTGGAGGCCTTCGACGAACTGCTGAACGTGCACTTCCGCGGTGTGTACTTCCTGACGCAGAAGCTCGTGCCGCTCATCGCCGACGGCGGGCGCATCGTCAACATCTCCACCGGGCTGACCCGCTTCACCTTCGCGGGCTCCTCCGCGTACGCCTCGATGAAGGGCGCCGTCGAGGTCTTCACCCGCTACCTCGCCGAGGAACTGGGCGCGCGCGGCATCACCGCCAACACGGTGGCCCCGGGCCCCGTCGCCACCGACTTCGGCGGCGGCCGCCTGCGCGGCAGCGAGGACATGCGCACCATGCTCGGCGGCCGGACGGCGCTGGGCCGGGTCGGCGCCCCCGAGGACATCGGCGGCGTCGTCGCCGCGCTGCTCTCCGGACGTACGGGATGGGTCACCGGGCAGCGTCTGGAGGCCTCCGGCGGCATCCTGCTCTGACGGGCCGACCGGCTGACGCGCCGGGCGGGCGTAGAGGGAGGGCCGGGTGCTCGGCCCTCCCCCGCCCCACGGGAACAACCGGAACGACCGGAACAGCCCGAACGACCTCAACGACCCCAACGACCTGAGGGACAATCGTGTGATGGACAGAGCACAACTGGCGGACTTCCTCCGTACCCGGCGCGAAGCCCTCCAGCCCGAGGACGTGGGCCTGCCACGGGGACCGCGCCGACGCACCCGCGGCCTGCGCCGCGAAGAGGTCGCCACCCTGTGCGGCATGTCCACCGACTACTACAGCCGTATCGAGCAGCAGCGCGGGCCGCAGCCCTCCGAGCCGATGCTCGTCGGCATCGCCCGCGGTCTGCACCTGTCGCTGGACGAGCGCGACCACCTGTTCCGGATGGCGGGGCACAACACCCCGCGCAGGAGCCGGCGCGGCGACCACATCAGCCCGGGCATGATGCGGATCCTGGACCGTCTCGACGACACTCCGGCCCAGGTCGTGACCGGTCTCGGCGAGACGCTGACCCAGACCAGACTCTCGGTCGCCCTCGTCGGGAACCAGACGCAGTACACGGGTCTGGACCGCAGCTCGGTCTACCGGTGGTTCACCGACCCCGGCGCGCGCCTGATCTTCCCGGAGGAGGACCGCGCCCTGCAAGGCCGGATCTTCACCTCGGCGCTGCGGAGCGTCTACTCGCACCAGGGCGCAGCCTCACGCGCCGGCGAGATCGTCGACGCGCTGCTGGAGCGGAGCGAGGAGTTCGCCGCGGTGTGGAGCGCGCACGAGATCAACCTTCCGCGCAATGACATCAAGCGCATGAGCCACCCCGAGCTGGGCGTCCTGGAGCTGCACTGCCAGACGCTGTACGACACCGACCAGGACCAGGCGCTCCTGGTCTACACGGCCACTCCCGGGACCGAGAGCCACGAGAAGCTCCAGCTCCTGTCGGCCACGGGGGACCGCCAGCCCCAGACCTGAGGTCTACGCGTCGCCGTCGCCGTACCGTGTGCTGCCGCTGCCGCTCTCCGGCGGCTGCGAGGCCTCCGGGGCCGGGGCCGGGGAGTCGGCCGGGGAGTCCTGGGGGCCCTGCTGTGGGGCGTACGCGCCGGGGCCCTGGCTCCAGTCGATCACCTCGGGCTCCGGGTCACGCGGGCTGAACAGCGCGGTCAGCGCCAGGTGGATGATCATCGCAGCGACGGGCCACGCCAGCAGCGCGCCCTTCATCTTCAGCTCCAGCGGCGCGTCGAAGGTGACGCCCTTGCCGACCTGCTTCGCGTGCGCCACGACATCGCTCGTGGGGCCGAGCCAGCCGCCCACCTTCCAGGCCACGATCGCGCCCAGCAGGCCGCCGAGCGCGAGACCCAGCACCTGGGGGATGCCGCCGCGCCGCTGGAAGAGGAACACCACAACGGCGCTGACCAGGCCGAAGGCGAGCGCCAGCAGGACGAACGTACCGTCGGCGCCGATCGCCTCCTCGCCCTCCGTGTCCTTCAGGAAGACCGCGGTGGCGTCGGAGATCAGCGGGGTGCGCGGCGCGAGCCACAGCCACAGCAGGCCGAGCAGTACGCCCGACACGGCGAGCGCGACCAGCACGACCACCGCCCATCGCACTTCCCTGCTCGTACCGGGCCCCTTGTCCAGCACCCCGGCCCCCTGGCCGGCGGTGAGGTAGGGCGAGGACCCGGTGCCCGGCGTCTGCCAGGGGTCTTCGTCGTGCGAGGGTCGGTGAGGCGGCGTCAGAGGTGCGGTCACCTTGCCATCGTGCCAGGCGCCCCCGGGTGGCGCCTCACCGGACCGGCGCCTCACCTGACGGCCGCCCGCCGGTACGCCCAGGTGGCCACGGCCAGCGAGACGACACCGACAGCGGCACACACTCCCAGGTCGAGGCCGACGGCCGACCAGTCGGGACGCGCGTCAAACGTACGGGCGAGCGCCTCGACACCGTAGGTGGAGGGCAGCAGATCGCGTGCCCACCCGATCGGCCCGGGCAGCCGGTCGGCGGGCAGCACACCGAGCAGCAGCGCCGCCGACATGCCGAGCTGGCCGAGCAGTGTGGCGAGCTCCTGGCGCGGCGCGAGCAGTCCCAGCGCGGCGCCGAGGCCGGCGAGCGCCGCTCCGGCCAGTGGGATCACGGCGACCAGCACCCACAGATGCGTCAGCGGCAGCCCGAAGAGCACACTCCCCGCCACGGCGGTCAGCGCCGTGCCGGGCACGGTGAAGGAGGCGTACGCGCCGGCGGCGCCGAGCACCACGGCGGCGGGCGGCACGGGCAGTGTCGCGTAGTGGTCGAGACCGCCGCTCGCGCGCATCTGGCCGAAGTACTGGGCGAGCAGGTTGAGCGCCACAAAGGCGACGACCAGCACACTCGACCCGGCGACGACCGCACGCGCCTCGTTCCCGCCCTCGACGACCCCCCGCATCAGGATCATGATCCCGACGGACTGGAAAGTCGCCACGAACAGCAGCGGGATCCGGGCGACCCTGGCCCGGGAGAGCTGCGCGCGGTACACCGCGGCCAGCGAGGGGAAGAGCCGCGCCCGCGGTGCGAGCGGCGCTGGCGCCGTCACCGGCGTTCCCGGGGGCGTTTCGGTGGAGGTCTCTCCGGTGGCGGTCTTCCGGGCCGTCCGGACGCTGCTGCTCCCGGACACGGCCTCCGCAGGCACGATGGTCACCCGACGCTGCTCCTGTTCGTCATGCCTTCACCAGCCCGCTGGGCCCGCGGGTCTGTCCGCCGAGCGCGAGATACACGTCTTCCAGGCTGGGCGTCGCCAGGGTGAAGTCGTCCAGGGCGGCGAAAGCCGCGCCG
>NZ_JTHL01000001.1:2107146-2108556 GCF_000818195.1 Streptomyces sp. 150FB
TCACCGCGGCGACCGCCGCACGCGCCTCGTCGGGGGCGAGCCGCAGGACCCAGCGGCGCCCCGACCGCTGGGCGACGGCCCGCAGGGCCGCGACCTCGGGCACGTCGAGCGGAGCGCGTTCGCGCCACATCAGCTCCACCCTGACCTCGCCGGCCACCTGCTCCTTGAGTCCGGAGGGGGTGTCGCAGGCGATGACCCGGCCGCGTTCCAGCACGGCGACCCGGTCGAGGACGGTCTCGGCCTCGATGACGTTGTGGGTGACGAGCAGCACGGTCGCGCCGTGGTCGGCGCGCCTGCGGTCCACGGCGGCCCACACCGCGCGGCGCGCGACGGGGTCCATGCCGGTGGTGGGCTCGTCGAGGACGAGTACGGGCCGCCGACCCACCAGCGCCGCGGCGAAGCAGGCCAGCCGCCGCTGCCCGCCGGAGAGCTTCTTCAGGGGGCGTGAGGCGATCTCGGTGAGGCCCAGTTCGTCGAGTACGGAGTCGCGCGCCGCGCGTGCGTCGCGCAGGGTGAGGCCGCGCAGCCGGCCGGTGGTCTCGGCGGCGAGGGAGACGGTCAGCTCGTCGAGCGCGGTGGACTCCTGCCCCAGGTAACCGACGAGCCTGGAGGCACGCTCGGGGTGGCGTACCAGGTCGTGCCCGAGGAGTTCGACACTGCCGGAGTCGGGCCGCATCAGGCCGGTGAGCTGCCGTACGAGGGTGGACTTGCCGGCGCCGTTGGGTCCGAGCAGGCCGAAAATCTCACCGCCCCGCACTTCGAGGGAGATCCCGTCGGTGGCCCGCACCTCGGGCGCCCCGGGGTTTCCGCGCCTGCCGCGCGCGGCGGGGTACGTCTTGACCAGATCGCGTACCACGCACACCGTACTCACGAGGTACGAGCCTACGCGGTCGGGGCGTAAGGGGGTTTTTGGGGGCCTCGGTTCGGGTGTGGGACGGAACGCCTACTCCCCCGCCGGTACGTGCTCCGCGGCGCGTACGTCGATCTCCCGCCAGAACCCGGCCCGGATGGCGTAGCGGTCGTGCTCGTCGATCTGGTCGTCCTTGTGCGCGAGGAGGCCGAACCGGGCCGCGTACCTGAGCAGTTCGCCGTCGATGCGGTGCGGGATGCGCGGATACATGACCGACAGTTTCTGGACATGGCCCGCTTCCGGCAGTCGTTCCATCCAGCGGCGCGCGAAGACCTGCCCGACCTCGAAGGGGTCGCCGCCGACGGTCGTGATGTCCTCCTCGCGGTCCGCCCAGCGCTGCTCGGCGCTGGTGAGCTGCGCGAGGGTCGGGAGGGAGGCCGTCTCGGCGGGTTCACCCACCGGGCCGCCGCCCGGGCGCTCGACCCATCCCTTGTCGGAGGACCAGCGCAGCGTGGCGCCCGCGGCGCCGCCCGGTCCCTGCGGGCCCGGCGAGCCCGCGG
>NZ_JTHL01000001.1:2108581-2127862 GCF_000818195.1 Streptomyces sp. 150FB
CGAGCCCGCGGGAGGGCCTCCGGGGCCCCGCAGGCTCGCCAGGTCCTTGGGGGTGGGAACGCCCCGGGTGCCGGCGCCTGCCGGGCTCTCCTCGCGGCTGTGTTCGTCCGGTGGTGTCCTGGTGCCGTTGCGGGCGGCCGGCTCCCGCGCCTGTTCCGTGCTGTCCGCCGAGGCGGCGAGCGCCGACTCGGGCAGGGGCGCCGAGAGGATCGCGGCGATCTCGGGGCGGGGCGCCTGGGGTGGCGCGCAGATGCCGCCGAGTTCCTTGGCCCGTACGGCCTTGGTGATCCAGGTACGGTCGAGCACCCGCCGCTCGTCCGCCTCGGCCACCAGGTCTTCCGACTGGTTGTAGTCGCCGTCGGCCGCCTGGACGGCCCACAGGTGTACGGCGACCCCGTGCTCCTTCGCCGACATCAGGCCCGGCAGCAGATCGCCGTCCCCGGTGACCAGCACGACATCGGAGCAGGCACGATTTCTGGCCAGTTCGGTCAGCTCCGCGTGCATGGCGGCGTCGACGCCTTTCTGTGCCCAGCGCCCGTCGCTGCGGGTGAGGGCGCCCAGCCTGACGGTGACGCGCGGCATGACCCGCAGCCGCCGGTGTTCCGGCTGGGGGACCCGGTCGGGGGCGCCGTCGAACCAGTAGATCCGCAGCAGTGGCTGCTGCGTATCGGCCTCCGCCCGTTCGCGCAGGCCCTGGATCAGGGCGGCGTGGTCGACGGTGATGCGGGAGCGGGCCGGTTCTCCGGCGAGGAGACTCGCGGCGGCGCCCAGCAGATAGCCGGCGTCCACCAGGACGACGCAGCGGTCCACGTGTTCCACCTTCTTTCGGGAACCCCGGGATCGGAAATCGTGAAATGACCGTGGGTTTCCTTCGAGTCTGCCCGACGAACGGAGGGTTAACGTCCGGAACTCGATCATCGGCGTGGCGTAACCGGTGCCCTCCCCCTGACAAGGCAGCACTACACACCGCAATGATCCAAAATGCGGCAATATGTTCGGTATGTGAGTCTGAACGCGGCCCTGGCCCCGAGACCCTCACAGGAGGCAGCACCATGGCCAAGAACAAGAACCGCGATCGTGGTAATCAGCGGCAGCAGGACCGCTCGGCGCCCGCGCCGGGCAGCGAGGAGTCGAAGGGCGCACCCGATGAGGACCGCGCCGAGCAGGTGCAGTCACGGATAGCCTCGCCCTCCGATGTCGCCCGTAAGGGGCAGAAGCGCTTCGGCCACAACTGACGCGCGGTCCGCATGCGCCTGAGGGGCGCACCCGGTGACCGGGTGCGCCCCTCAGGAGCGCTTGCGTGGGCGCCGGCGCGGCGTACGGCGTGGGCGCCGGCGTCGCGTACGCGGCGTACGCCCGGCTCAGCCGGCCAGGCAGGCCGGGCCGAGCAGCACCTTCAGGTCGCCGAAGAGGGCCGGGTCGGGCTGGACCCGGTGCCGGTCGAGCCTGAGCACCGTTGTCTTGCGGGCGCCCTGGAGCTTGATACGGACCTCGGAGTTGCCCCGGTGGTGCCCGAGGATCTCACCGAGACGGCTGACCATCGGAGGGGTGACCTTCACCGTGGGGATGGTGATGGTGACAGGCGCGTCGGTGCCCGCCGACGACAGGTCGGGGACGGCGAGTTCCATCGCGACGAGACGGGGAATGTCCTCGCGCTTGTCGAGGCGTCCCTTGACGAAGACGACGGTGTCCTCGACGAGCTGCGTGGAGACGAGCTGGTAGGTGGCGGGGAAGAACATGCACTCGATCGAGCCCGCGAGGTCCTCGACGGTCGCGATGGCCCAGGCGTTGCCCTGCTTGGTCATCTTCCGCTGGAGTCCGGAGATGATCCCGCCGATGGTGACGACGGCACCGTCCGCGTGCTCGCCACCGGTGAGCTGGGAGATCGCCGCGTCGGACTTGTCGGACAGGACGTGTTCGATGCCGAAGAGCGGGTGGTCGGAGACGTAGAGGCCGAGCATCTCGCGCTCCTGCGCGAGCAGGTACGACTTGTCCCACTCGATGTCGGAGAACTCGACGTCGAGCCCGAAGCCCGGCTCGTTCGTCTCCTCCTCGCCCATGCCGCCGAAGAGGTCGAACTGCCCCTCCGCCTCCTTGCGCTTGACGGCGACCACGTTGTCGATCATCGGTTCGTGGTGCGCGACCAGGCTCTTGCGGGTGTGGCCCATCTCGTCGAAGGCGCCGGCCTTGATGAGCGACTCGACGGTGCGCTTGTTGCAGACGACCGCCTCGACCTTGTCCAGGAAGTCCGGGAAGGTGGAGTACTTCCCCTTCGCCTTGCGGCACCTGATGATCGAGTCCACGACGTTCGCGCCGACGTTGCGCACCGCGGTGAGGCCGAAGAGGATCACGTCGTCGCCCTGCGCGGCGAAGTTCGCCTGCGAGTCGTTCACATTCGGCGGCAGCACCTTGATGCCCATGCGCCGGCACTCGTTGAGATAGACCGCCGACTTGTCCTTGTCGTCCTTCACCGAGGTCAGCAGGGCGGCCATGTACTCGGCGGGATAGTTCGCCTTGAGGTACGCCGTCCAGTACGTGACCAGGCCGTACGCGGAGGAGTGCGCCTTGTTGAACGCGTATCCGGCGAACGGGACCAGCACGTCCCACAGCGCCTTGATGGCCTCGTCCGAGTAGCCGTTCTTCTTGGCGCCGGCCTGGAAGAGGACGAAGTTCTTCGCCAGCTCGTCGGCCTTCTTCTTGCCCATCACGCGGCGCAGGATGTCGGCCTCGCCCAGCGAGTACCCGGCGATGATCTGGGCGGCCTTCTGCACCTGCTCCTGGTACACGATCAGGCCGTGGGTGAGGCCGAGGACCTCCTTGAGAGGCTCCTCCAGCTCCGGGTGGATCGGGGTGATCTCCTGCTGGCCGTTCTTGCGCAGCGCGTAGTTCGTGTGCGAGTTCATGCCCATCGGGCCCGGCCGGTACAGGGCC
Source organism: Streptomyces sp. 150FB (assembly GCF_000818195.1). Lineage (GTDB taxonomy): Bacteria > Actinomycetota > Actinomycetes > Streptomycetales > Streptomycetaceae > Streptomyces. The sequence continues at coordinate 2,111,513 of NZ_JTHL01000001.1, forward strand.
GAGACGGCGGAAATGTCCTCGAAGTTGTCGGGCTTCATCAGCCGCAGCAGCGAACGCATCGGCCCGCCGTCGAACTGGAAGACGCCGAGCGTGTCGCCCCGGCAGAGCAGTTCGTACGTCGTCGGGTCGTCCAGCGGCAGGGCCAGCAGGTCGAGGTCCCTGCCCTTGTTGGCCTTCACCATCTTGACGGCGTCGTCCATGATGGTCAGGTTCCGCAGGCCCAGGAAGTCCATCTTCAGCAGGCCGAGCGACTCACAACTCGGGTAGTCCCACTGAGTGATCGTCACACCGTCGGTGTGCCGGACCCAGACCGGCACATGGTCGGTGATCGTCTCGCTGGACATGATCACGCCGGCCGCGTGCACACCCATCTGCCGGACCAGGCCCTCCACACCCTTCGCGGTGTCGATGACCTTCTTGACGTCCGCCTCGTTCTCGTACATCCCCCGGATCTCGCCCGCCTCGCTGTAGCGCGGGTGCTTGGGGTCGGTGATGCCGTTGAGGTCGATGCCCTTGCCGAGGACGTCGGCGGGCATGGCCTTCGTCAGGCGGTCGCCCATCGCGTACGGGTAGCCCAGCACGCGCGCGGAGTCCTTGATCGCGTTCTTGGCCTTGATCTTTCCGTAGGTGCCGATCATGGCGACCTTGTCGGCGCCGTACTTCTCGGTCACATACCGGATGACCTCGCCGCGCCTGCGCTCGTCGAAGTCGATGTCGACGTCGGGCATCGAGATGCGCTCGGGGTTCAGGAACCGCTCGAAGATCAGACCGTGCTCGATCGGGTCCAGGTCGGTGATGCCCATGGCGTACGACACGATCGAACCGGCCGCCGAACCACGGCCGGGACCCACCGCGATCCCGTTGTTCTTGGCCCACATGATGAAGTCGGCGACCACCAGGAAGTACCCGGGGAAGCCCATCTCGATGATGATCCCCATCTCGTACTCGACCTGCTTCTGCCGGTCCTCGGGGATGCCGTTCGGGTAGCGGCGGGCCATGCCGCGCATGGTCTCCTCCTTGAACCAGGTGACCTCGCTGAAGCCCTCGGGGACCTCGAACTTGGGCATCAGGTTCTTCTCCTGGAACATGCCCTCCGTGTCGATCTGCTGGGCGACCAGCAGGGTGTTGGCGCAGCCCTGCTGCCAGGCGTCGGAGGAGTCGACCGCGTACATCTCGTCGGTGGACTTGAGGTAGTAGCCGGTGCCGTCGAAGCGGAAGCGGTCCGGGTCGGAGAGGTTCTTGCCGGTCTGGATGCACAGCAGCGCGTCGTGGGCGGTGGCCTCGCCGGCGTACGTGTAGTGCGAGTCGTTCGTCACCAGGGGCGGGATGCCCAGCTTCTTGCCGATCTCCAGCAGACCGTCACGGACGCGGCGCTCGATCTCGATGCCGTGGTCCATCAGCTCCAGGAAGTACTTGTCCTTGCCGAAGATGTCCTGGTACTCGGCTGCGGCCTTCAGCGCCTCGTCCTCCTGGCCGAGCCGCAGCCGGGTCTGGAGCTCGCCGGACGGGCAGCCGGTGGAGGCGATGAGCCCCTCGGACCACTTGGCGATGGTCTCCTTGTCCATCCGGGGCCACTTCGTCAGCCAGCCCTCGGCGTACGCGTCGGAGGACAGCCGGAACAGGTTGTGCAGCCCCGTCGCGTTCGACGCCCAGATCGTCTTGTGCGTGTAACCGCCGGAACCCGAGACGTCGTCCCGCTTCTGGTGCGGCTGGCCCCACTGGATCTTGCGCTTGTTGCGCCGGGACTCCGGGGCGACGTACGCCTCGATCCCGATGATCGGGGTCACACCCGCCTTCTTCGCCTGATGGAAGAAGTCGTACGCGCCATGGAGGTTCCCGTGATCGGTCATGGCGATGTGCGACATACCCATGTCCTTGCAGGCGTTGAACATGTCGCCCAGCCGCGCGGCACCGTCCAGCAGCGAGTACTGGGTGTGGACGTGCAGGTGCGTGAACGGCGGCTTTGTCACGGTGGGGACCTCCAGCGGACGGTGAACTGCGGACGACTGGCCCCGGACGATCTGGGGGGACAGCGTGGAAGTCTACGACTCCGCCAGGGCCCTCCGCGGGCACTCCGGAGTAGCGTCGTGCGTTGCGCATTCTGATGGCATCGTCGCCCTCCGGCGGGGCGGCGTGTGCGCACATACGTTCCGGACACCCCGCACCAGGAGGCACCCAGCGATGTCGGTCCCGCGACCCGTTGAAACAGTTGACGAGCAGCGCGGCGAGGAGATCCTCGCCGTCTTCGAGACCGCCTTCGGGCAGCTCCTCGCGGCCGATCCGGCCGCGTTCCAGGTCAAATTCCGGAAGATGGCCGCGTCCGCCTTCGCCTTCTACCGCGGCACCGCGGCCCTGTTCTACCGGGACCTGGAGCAGGACAGAGCGGCGTCCGCGCCCGGTGCGCCGTTCGTCGACGAGCGCACGGGCCGGGTGTGGATCCACGGCGACCTGCACGCGGAGAACTTCGGCACGTACATGGACGCCAACGGCCGGCTGATCTTCAACGTCAACGACTTCGACGAGGCGTACGTCGGGCCGTTCACCTGGGACCTGAAGCGCTTCGCCGCCTCCCTCGCCCTCATCGGCTACACCAAGGCGCTCAGCGACGAGCAGATCACCGAGCTGGTGGAGATCTACGCGGGCGCCTACCGCGAGCGGATCCACGCGCTCGCCACCGGCGCGAAGAACGACGAGGTGCCGCCCTTCACCCTGGACACCGCCGAGGGCCCGCTGCTCAAGGCCCTGCGCTCGGCGCGGTCGCTGACCCGCTTCGGGCTGCTCGACTCGATGACCGAGATCCGGGAGTACGAGCGGCGCTTCGCTCCGGGCAGCGGCTCCATCGAGCTGGACGCCGCGACCCGGTACAAGATCCTGGCGGCCTTCGACGGCTATCTGGAGACGCTGCCCGAGTCCAGCCTGACCCGCCCCGACTCGTACCGCGTGAAGGACGTCGTCGGGCGGCGCGGCATCGGGATCGGCTCGGCCGGGCTGCCCTCGTACAACATCCTGCTGGAGGGCAACAGCGACGCCCTGGAGAACGACGTCGTGATCTACATGAAGCAGGCGCAGACCCCGGCCGTCTCGCGGCACATCACCGACCACGCCATCCGGGAGTACTTCCAGCACGAGGGCCACCGCACGGTCATCTCGCAGCGGGCGCTCCAGGCGCACGCCGACCCGTGGCTCGGCTGGACCGAGCTGGACGGTGCCGGGCAGCTCGTGGCGGAGATCTCACCGTACGCGGTGGACCTCGACTGGTCGGACCTGGACGACCCCGAGGAGATCGCCGCGGTCGTCGCCGACCTCGGCAGGGCGACGGCCACGATGCACGGGGCCGCCGACAACGAGAGCGGGCACTCCCTGGTGCCGTTCTCCACGGAGCGCGCCATCGACGCGGCCATCGCGGGCGACGAGGAGAGCTTCAGCGGGCTGCTGGTGGACTTCGCACACGCCTACGGGGCGCGGGCGAGGGCCGACCACCAGATCTTCGTCGACCTGTTCCGCAACGGACGGCTCGGCTAGCGCGGGCCGTCCGGGACGGCGGGGACGGCCGGATCCTTAAGGATCCCTTACAGGGCGGCATGGGACACTCGGCAACGATGGACATATCCAGGACGCAGCTCAGGGCCGCGCGGGCAGCACTCTTCACGGCACTCGTCGTGACACTGTCCGCCGGTTCGCATGTGCTGCTGTCCAGGACGCCGCTGCCCGCCTCCGTCGTCGCCGGGATCGCGGCCGTGGTGTTCACGCTCGCGTACGCCACGGCGGGGCGCGAGCGCGGCTTCTGGGGCATCGCGGCGCTGCTCGTACCGCTGGAACTGGCCGCGGACACCGTCTTCACCACCGGACAGCAGGTCTGTTACGGCCCTGCGGGCGGACCGGTCGCCGGTTCGCTCCGCTCGGTCGGCTTCGACCTCCTCTGCGGCGGCGGCATCGGCACCCGGCTGCCGGGAGTGGTCTCCTCCCCGGAGGGCACCGCCTCCGCGCTGCTCAACTCGCCGGACCCGGCCCTGCCGTGGGTGCTGCTCGCCCTGCACGTCTCGATCGGGCTGCTCGCCGCGGCCTGGCTGAGGCGCGGCGAGTCGGCGCTGGCCGGGATGGTCCTGACCGCGACGGCCTCCGCCTTCCGGCCGCTGCTGCTCGCCTTCTCGGTGGCCGGGACGGTACGCGGGGCCGTACGGCGCGGACCGCGCCCCTTCGGGCCGCCGCCTCTCGCCCGTATGCATCTCCACGCGCACTCCGTAGGACGCCGAGGGCCTCCTGGCCTGGCGCTCAGCACTGTCTGAGTTCCGTCCGCGTACCCCCGCAGCAGCCCTGCGGCACCTCGGCACCACCATGTCACCACACGGAGTGAACAAGCATGAGCACACGTAACAGCCAGACCAACAAGGCAGCAGCCCGCGACCGGCTGCGGCAGGAGCGCGAGCGCCAGGCGAAGAAGGCCAAGACGCGCCGCCAGTTCACCGTCGCCGGGGCCGTCGTGGTGGTCCTCGCGATAGCCGGCGGCGTGAGCTACGCCGTCATCCAGGGCAACAAGCCGTCCCAGTGGGAGGCGGCGGCGGACGCGAAGTCCATCGTCGCCCCGAAGAACACCTCAGGCACCGACGGCACGACCGTGGTGATCGGCAAGTCCACGGCGAAGAAGACGCTGGTGGAGTTCGAGGACTCGCGCTGCCCGATCTGCGCCCAGTTCGAGCAGACGGTCGGCTCGACCGTCCAGAACGACATCGACAGCGGCAAGTTCAAGATCCAGTACGTCGGCGCCACCTTCATCGACAAGTCCGACAACGGCGTGGGCTCGAAGAACGCGCTGTCCGCGCTGGGCGCCGCGCTCAACGTCAGCCCGGAGGCGTTCCTCCAGTACAAGTCGGCGCTCTACTCGACGAAGTTCCACCCCGACGAGAGCACCGACAAGTTCGCCAAGGACAGCTACCTCATCCAGGTGGCCGACACGGTGGCCCCGCTCAAGGGCAACGCGACCTTCCAGAAGGCCGTCAAGAGCGGCACCTACGACGCGTGGGCCATGAAGATGTCCAACACCTTCGACAAGAGCGGTGTGCAGGGAACCCCGACGTTCAAGATGGACGGCAAGACGATCACCTCCGAGGGCAGCAGCAACCCGCCCATGACGGTGGCCGACTTCAACACCGCGATCGCCAAGGCCCTGGGCCCTGTCTGACAAATCCCGCCTGGCTCGCGGCGCCCGGCACGCACACTCGCCGCGTTGTCGGAGTCATCCAAGTACGTCCAGTACGAGGACGATCCTCCGCCTTGCGATTGCACGCACCGAACACCGCGAGCCCGCCCTCCGGGCGGACGGCGGGATTTGTCAGACAAGGCCTGGCGGCGTGAGTGCCGGTCGTGTCCGGTCCACCCGGTCCCCGTCGGGGCGGGTGGACCGTACACGGCAGCACGAGCACGGCAGCACGTCACGCTCTGAGCAGCGGGTACGTCCGGCTCGGCTCAGAGCGACTCGATGAAGGCGAGCCCGACCTGCCAGGTCTTCTCGGCGGCCGCGCTGTCGTAGTCCGGCAGCTCCGGGTCGGTGTACAGATGCCCCGCCCCCGGGTGGCCGAAGACCTCCACGTCGGCGCCGACCTGCCGCATCCGCAGATACCACGTCGTCAGCCAGTCGTGGGTCTCGAACGGGTCCGGGTCGGCGACATGGAGCTGTACGGGCAGCTCGTCCACGGACGCGTTCTCCGCGATGTCCGACGTACCGTGCATCAGCAGCAGCCCGCGCGCCTTCTCGTCCCCCAGCGCCAGGGTCTGCGCGATCGAGCCGCCGAGCGAGAAGCCCGCGTAGACGAGGCCCCGGTCGGAGTACGGGGCCGCCGCCATGATCGCCCGGCGCAGCAGCTCCTCCTTGCCGATCTTGTCCTTCAGCTCCGCGCCCCCTTCCACGGTGTCGGCGGTTTCTCCGCCGAAGAGGTCGGGCACGTGCACCTGATGTCCGGCCGCGCGCAGCCGCTCCGCCCACGCGGAGACGGCCGGCCGCAGCCCGTACATCGAATGGAAGAGGATGATGTCCATCCCGCCATCCTGCCAGCCCACGCCCTGACCGAAAGCCCTGGCCAAGAGCCCTGGCCAGGACCCCCGACCGAGACCCTGACCAAGAGGCCCCGACCGAGGGGCCCGGCCCAAGAGGGAGCCATGGAGACCGTACTGCGCCCGTTGTCCGTGTTCGGGGGCTCCGTCGTCCTCACACTGCTGCTCGTGTGGGGCGTCGACGTCCTGCTGCGCCGCGCGGACGACCGCCACCGCGAGACGCCGCTGTGGGGCCTGCTGCGCCGCTGCAGGTCGCCGCTGCTGGTGGTCCTGCTCACCGGGCTGCTGCGCGGGTCGTACCCCGCCGTCGAGTGGTCGTTCGTCGAGCAGTACAAGGGCGCGATCGGACGGGTGCTCTCGCTGATCCTGATCGCGGCAGGCGCGTGGCTGGTGGTGCGTATGGTGTCCGCCGCCGTGGAGTCGTCGTACGCCCGCTACGCGTCGCTCACCCGCGACGCGGCCCGGGTGCGCCGGGTCCGTACGCAGGTGACGCTGACGATGCGGATCGTGACGGCGGTCGTGGTGATCGTGGCCGTCGCCGCGATCCTGCTGACCTTCCCCGACATGCGGGCGCTCGGCACGTCGATGCTGGCGTCGGCCGGGATCATCGGCATCGTCGCCGGTGTCGCCGCGCAGTCGACGCTCGGCAATCTCTTCGCCGGCTTCCAGATCGCCTTCGGCGACATGGTGCGGATCGGCGACACCGTGGTGGTGGACGGCGAGTGGGGTGTGGTCGAGGAGGTCACGCTGACCTTCCTCGCCGTACGCACGTGGGACGAGCGGCGCATCACGATGCCTGTGTCGTACTTCACCAGCAGGCCCTTCGAGAACTGGTCGCGCGGCGGGGTCCAGATGACCGGCTCCGTCTTCTTCCAGCTCGACCACGCGGCGCCGGTGCGGCTGATGCGCGAGAAGCTGCACGAGATCCTGCGGGAGTGCACGGCCTGGGACGGCCGGAGCTGGAGCCTGGCCGTCACCGACTCCACGCCGACCACGATGGAGGTGCGGGCCGTCGCCACGGCGAAGGACGCCGACGACATCTGGACCGTGCGGTGCACCGTGCGCGAGCAGATGATCCACTGGCTGTCCGAGGAGCATCCGTACGCGCTGCCGCGGGTCTCGACGGCTCCGGCGCCGGAGGGCCGCCACCCGTCCGACGTGCCCGCCCCGAGGGACCGTCAGGAGTCGGACAGCGCGTCCGGGTCCGAGCGGGACCCCGGCCAGGACCGGGACCACACGGAGGAGGACCAGCCCCGCGTGGGACGCGGCTGACGGACCGGGGGACCGCGCTCAGCGCATGCTGCGCACGTCCAGGTGCCGCAGCACCCGGTCCACCACTTCCGGGTCCGAGCCCGGCTCGCTGCGCGCCGACAGGATCTCGTGGCGGGCCGCCGACATCATGTCCCGCTGGATGCGCTGGACGGCCTTCAGCCGGCCCGCCCGTTTCGCGACCCACTCCCTGCGCTCGTCGTCGGCCACGAAGGGGCTGATCCGTGCCCCGATGTCGACGGCGCCGCGCATCAGGCGCTCGCTGACGTCCTCCGGCAGATCCTCGACCTCCTCGATCTCCCTGAGGCGGCGTCTGGCGGCGCGCGCGGCACGGATCGCGAGGGAGTGCTCCAGGTCGCGTTCGGCGCCCGCGTCGGCGCGCACGCCCAGCTTCCGCACCAGCCAGGGCAGGGTGAGCCCCTGGATGACCAGGGTGCTCATGATGACGGCGAACGCGATGAAGATGATCTCGTCACGGCCGGGGAACGGCCGCCCGCTGTCCGTCTTCAGCGGGATCGCCAGCGCCAGCGCGACCGACGCCACCCCGCGCATCCCGGCCCACCACATCACCACCGTCTCGCGCCAACTGACGGGGATCTCCTCGTCGTAGTCGCGGAGCTTGTGCATCTTCTTCGCCGCCCAGGTCGCGGGCAGCAGCCACAGCAGCCGTACGCCGACGACAACCCCGACGACGATCCCGCCCCAGCCGACCATCCGGCCCATCCGGTCGCCGGCCGTGCCGAAGGCGTTGTGGAGCTCCAGGCCGATGAGGCCGAAGGCGACCCCGGTGACGAGCATGTCGACGATCCGCCAGAAGGCGTTCCCCGCCAGCCGTCCCATGACGTCGTCGGCGTCGGCGGTGTGCTCGGCGAGGAACAGCGCCAGGGTCAGTACGGCGAGCACCCCCGAGCCGTGCAGCTCCTCGGCCAGTACGTAGCTGACGAAAGGCACCAGCAGGGTCAGGCCGATCTGGAGCGTGGCGTCCCCGAGCAGCGACATCAGCTTGTTGGAGAGCCAGCCGAGCGCGAGCCCGATCGCCACGGCGACCACGGCGGACAGGACGAGCTGGCCGAACGCCTCCGGCCAGGAGAACGTTCCGCTGACGGCGGCGGCGATCGCCACGTGGTAGAGCACGATCGCCGTGACGTCGTTGAAGAGGCCCTCGCCCTCCAGGATCGAGATCAGCCGCCGTGGCAGCCCGAGGGATCCGGCGACGGCGGTCGCCGCGACCGGGTCGGGCGGTGCGACGAGCGCGCCGAGCGCGAAGGCGGCGGCGAGCGGCAGCCCCGGTACGACGGTGCTCGCCGCGGCCGCCACCGCCACCATCGTCACGAACACCAGGGCGACGGCGAGCAGGAAGATGGGGCGTCTGTTGGCCGCGAACTGGCGCCAGGAGGTGCGCTGCACGGCGGCGTACAGCAGCGGCGGCAGCAGTAGCGGGAGGATGAAATCCGGCGGCACCTGAACATTCGGCACGAAGGGGAGCAGCGCCAGCACGATCCCCAGGAGGGTCATCAGTACGGGCGACGGCAGCCCGAGGCGCTCCCCGAGCGGCACGGTGACCACGGCTCCGAGCAGCAGCACGAGCAGCAGCGCCAACTGGTCCACGGATGTGCCTCCGGCCGGGATCGAGCGTCGGTGATCACCTGGGGGTGATCAAGGGCTCAAGACTGCCACGGAGGCAAACCGCCCGCTGCTCGGCGGCGTCGCCGCCGGGTCAGCCGGGCAGAACCTAGATCGCGCGCCGCATCGAGCGGTGCGGAATCCCGGCGTCGGGGAACTCGGGCCCGTACGCCTCGTACCCCAGCCGCTCGTAAAAACCCAGCGCGTGGGTCTGCGCGTGCAGATCGACCACCGTCAGACCTGCGCCCCTGGCCGCGTCCTCGATGGCGCGCACCAGCGCGGCGCCGAGGCCCCGGCCCCTGGCCGCCCTGCCGACGGCGAGCCGTCCGAGCGCGCCGACGGCCGGGTCGCCGCCGGTCCTGTCGGCGGCGCCGGGACCGTACAGCAGCCGTCCGGTGCCGAGGGGTGCCCCGTCGTCGGCGACGGCGAGGACCTGGATGGCGTCGCCGTCGCGACCGTCGTACTCCAGCTCCTCGGGGACGCGCTGTTCGACGACGAAGACCTCTTTACGGACCAGGAAGCAGGCCTCCAGGTCGGCGGGGTCCTTCGCCACCCGTATCTCGTATCCGGGCTCCTGTCCGGACCCGTGTCCGGATCCGCCGCCGTCGCCGCTCACGCGTTGCTCTCCGCCCTCACCGTGTCCAGCGCACCCTGGAGGTCGTCGGGGTACGTGCTCTCGAACTCCACCCAGCGGCCGTCCGACGGGTGCTCGAACCCGAGCCGCATCGCGTGCAGCCACTGCCGGGTCAGGCCGAGGCGCTTCGAGAGCGTCGGGTCGGCGCCGTACGTCAGGTCGCCGACGCAGGGGTGCCGGTGGGCCGACATGTGCACCCTGATCTGGTGCGTACGGCCCGTCTCCAGCTTGATGTCCAGCAGCGAGGCGGACCGGAACGCCTCGATCAGGTCGTAGTGCGTGACCGACGGCTTGCCCTCGGCCGTGACCGCCCACTTGTAGTCGTGGTTCGGATGGCGGCCGATCGGGGCGTCGATGGTCCCGCTCATCGGGTCCGGGTGTCCCTGGACGAGCGCGTGGTAGCGCTTGTCGACGACCCGCTCCTTGAACTGCGCCTTGAGCAGCGTGTACGCGCGCTCCGACTTCGCGACGACCATCAGGCCCGAGGTACCGACGTCCAGCCGGTGCACGATGCCCTGGCGTTCGGCGGCGCCGGAGGTCGAGATGCGGTAGCCGGCGGCGGCCAGACCGCCGATGACGGTGGTGCCGGTCCAGCCGGGACTGGGGTGCGCGGCCACGCCGACCGGCTTGACGATCACGACGATGTCGTCGTCGTCATGGACGATCTCCATGCCCTCGACGGGTTCGGCCACGATCTGTACGGGTACGGCGGCGGCCGGCATCTCCACCTCCAGCCACGCTCCGCCGTTCACACGTTCGGATTTCCCGACGATGGAACCGTCGACCTGGACCTTCCCGGAAGCGGCCAGCTCGGCCGCTTTCGTACGGGAGAACCCGAACATACGGGCTATGGCGGCGTCGACGCGCTCGCCCTCCAGGCCATCGGGCACGGGCAGCGTTCTGATCTCGGGAAAGCTCACCCGTCGAGTATGCCCTGTCAGTCCTTGTGGACCGTTCCGTCGGGGTCCAGGCCCCGGAAGGACAGGATGACGATGAGCACGCCACCGCAGCAGATCGCCGAGTCGGCGAGGTTGAAGATCGCGAAGTGCGCGGGGGCGATGAAGTCCACGACGGCCCCGTGGAAGAGGCCGGGGGACCGGAAGATCCGGTCGGTGAGATTGCCGAAGGCGCCGCCGAGCAGCAGACCGAGGGCGATCGCCCAGGGCAGGCTGTGGAGCTTGCGCGACAGCCGGGCGATCACCACGATCACGGCGGCGGCGATACAGGTGAAGACCACGGTGTAGGCCTCGCCGAAGCCGAAGGCGGCACCGGCGTTCCTGATCACCTCGAACTGGAGCACATTGCCGACGAGCGCGAACGGCTCGTGGTGCTCCAGCTTGGCCACCACGAGCGTCTTGCTGCCGATGTCCAGCAGATAGGCCAGCACAGCGACGACGAAGAGCGCGACGATCTTGCGCTTCCCCTTGGGCTCTTCGGCGGTAGCCGCAGCCTCGTCGTCAACATCTGGCGTACCGATGACGCGCTCCGCCTCTGCCACGTGAGTCCCTCAACCTAGGTGCATGACTGAGCACGAGCGTACGTCACACCCTCGCGCTCCGGGTCACGGGCTCAGCCCCTGCGTTCCTGTTTCTGCTTGTCCTCCACACAGAGAGTCGCCCGTGGGAAGGCCTGCATCCGCGCCTTGCCGATCGGCTTGCCGCAGACCTCGCAGACACCGTACGTCCCGGCGTCGAGACGCTGGAGAGCCCGTTCGGTCTGCTCCAGTGTGTCCCTGGCGTTGGCGGCGAGCGACATCTCGTGCTCGCGGGTGATGTTCTTCGTACCGGTGTCCGCGTCGTCGTCACCCGCTCCGGCGCCCGAGTCCCGCATCAGACCGGCCAGGGCCTGCTCGGACGAGGTGATCTCGGCCGCCAGCCTGGCGGCCTCGCTCTCCAGGCCCGCGCGCGCCTCGGCCACCTCTTCCGGCGTCCAGGGGTCCTCACCGGGACGTACGGCCAGTTGTCCGGGCGGTACGGCTGCCGTGGCCACCGCGATGCCCTCGCCGTCGGCCGTGGATCCGCCGCCCGCGGTCTTCTTCGATCCCACCGTTTTGGCTCCCGTCTGTTCCGCGGCCTGTGCCGCCCCCTCGGCCGCGGGTGCGGCCTCATTCGCAGGTGCCTTGCCCGGCGCCGTCTTCTTGGCGGCGGTCTTCCTGGCTGCTGTCCTCGCCGGCTTCTTCGCCGGCTCCTTCTTCGCGGGTGCCTGTGTGTCCGGCGCCTCTCCGGTCGTGCCGTCCGTCTCGTCGGTGCCGTCCGTCTCGTCCGTACCGTCCGAACCGGTGCCTGTCGTGGTCGTGGAGGCGCTCTTCGCCGTGGATTTCTCCGCGGTCGCTTTCTTCGCGGCGGACTTCTTCGCCACCATGGCCGCGGCCCCTTCACACATTGTGATCTTGCTCGCGAATCGTGCTGGGACGATAAATCGACCCCAGCCCCGCGGCAACGGGGCACACCGCCGGTTGGCCCCTCCTCCGCCGTCGGACAAGACGAACCTCCATCCGTTGTTCCCAGCTCACCGCCCGGTAATCCGACGCGCGGGCATCACCGGGGTCCGAACGGGCCGGTATGACCGTTCGGGTCAAGCGCTCCGCCGTACGGTCCCGCCGGAAAACCGGTCGGGCGCTCCCCGTACGGGCCCGTACACTGGCGGGAGCGAGAGGCGTTGACGGGGACGAGTAGCGTCGTGAGCGGCCCAGAGCGACCCGGGGGCGGTGAGAGCCCGGGGGCAAGCACGAGGCGAAGATCACCCCGGAGCCGCCGGAAGAAAGCGCCGGTGCACCACCGGCGCGAGTAGAACCGGCAGCGCGACCCCAATGAGGGGGCCCCGGGACGGCGTACGCCCGGAGCCAAGGAGGGTGGTACCGCGGGAGCCCAGCTCTCGTCCCTCCGACGGAGAAGTCTTATGTTCCGCCGGAGGAAGCGCCCGATGACACCCGTGACACCGCTGACACCACCCCAGTACCACCAGGTGCCCGCCCAGGTCGACCTGCCCGCCATGGAGCACGCCGTGCTCGACTTCTGGCGCGAGGCCAAGGTCTTCGACAAGAGCCTCGAACAGACCGAGGGCCGCCCCGAGTGGGTCTTCTACGAGGGCCCGCCCACCGCCAACGGACTGCCGGGCGCCCACCACATCGAGGCCCGCGTCTTCAAGGACGTCTTCCCGCGCTTCCGCACGATGCGCGGTTACCACGTCGCCCGTAAGGCCGGCTGGGACTGCCACGGCCTGCCCGTCGAGCTGGCGGTGGAGAAGGAGCTGGGCTTCGAAGGCAAGAAGGACATCGAGGCGTACGGCATCGCCGCGTTCAACGACAAGTGCCGCGAGTCCGTCACCCGGCACACGGACGCCTTCACCGAGCTGACCAACCGCATGGGGTACTGGACGGACCTCGACCACGCCTACCGGACCATGGATCCGGAGTACATCGAATCCGTCTGGTGGTCGCTGAAGGAGATCTTCAACAAGGGGCTGCTGGTCCAGGACCACCGGGTGGCGCCCTGGTGCCCGCGCGACGAGACCGGCCTGTCCGACCACGAGCTGGCGCAGGGGTACGAGACGATCGTCGACCCGTCGGTCTTCGTACGCTTCCCGCTGACCTCGGGCCCGCTCGCCGGCGAGGCGGCGCTGCTCGTCTGGACCACGACCCCCTGGACGCTGGTCTCCAACACGGCGGTCGCCGCGCACCCCGACGTCACCTATGTGGTCGCCACCGACGGCGAGGAGAAGCTCGTCGTCGCCGAACCCCTGCTGGGGAAGGCGCTGGGCGAGGGGTGGGAGGTGACGGGCCCGTCGTTCACCGGGCGCGAGATGGAGCGCTGGACGTACGACCGCCCCTTCACCCTGATCGACTTCCCCGAGGGCCCGGACGCGTCGGCCGCCCACTACGTCGTCAACGCGGAGTACGTCACGACGGAGGACGGCACGGGTCTGGTCCACCAGTCCCCCGCCTTCGGCGAGGAGGACCTGAAGGTCTGCCGCGCCTACGGCCTGCCCGTCGTCAACCCGATCCGCCCCAACGGCACCTTCGAGGAGGACGTGCCGCTGGTCGGCGGCGTCTTCTTCAAGAAGGCCGACGAGGCGCTCACGGAGGACCTGCGCGAGCGCGGCCTGCTCTTCCGCCATGTCCCGTACGAGCACAGCTACCCGCACTGCTGGCGCTGCCACACCGCGCTCCTCTACTACGCGCAGCCGTCCTGGTACATCCGTACGACGGCCGTCAAGGACCGGCTGATCGAGGAGAACGAGGGGACCAACTGGTTCCCCGGCTCGGTCAAGCACGGCCGGTACGGCGACTGGCTGAACAACAACGTCGACTGGGCGCTCTCCCGCAACCGCTACTGGGGTACGCCGCTGCCGATCTGGCGCTGCGAGGACAGCCATCTGACGGTCGTGGGCTCGCTCGCCGAGCTGAGCGAGCTGACCGGCACCGACCAGTCGTCGCTGGACCCGCACCGCCCGTACATCGACGAGGTCACCTTCGCCTGCCCGACCTGCGGGCGGACGGCGACGCGGGTGCCCGAGGTGATCGACGCCTGGTACGACTCGGGTTCGATGCCGTTCGCGCAGTGGGGCTACCCGTACAAGAACAAGGACCTCTTCGAGCGGCGCTACCCGGCGCAGTTCATCTCGGAGGCGATCGACCAGACGCGCGGCTGGTTCTACACGCTGATGGCGATCGGCACGCTGGTCTTCGACAAGTCGAGTTACGAGAACGTGGTGTGCCTGGGCCACATCCTCGCCGAGGACGGCCGGAAGATGTCCAAGCACCTGGGCAACATGCTTCAGCCGATCCCGCTGATGGACCAGCACGGGGCCGACGCCGTGCGGTGGTTCATGGCGGCCGGCGGCTCGCCGTGGTCGGCGAGGCGGGTCGGGCACGGCACGATCCAGGAGGTCGTCCGCAAGACGCTGCTGACGTACTGGAACACGGTCGCCTTCCAGGCGCTGTACGCCCGTACCTCCGGCTGGGCCCCGAGCGCGGCGGACCCGGCGCCGGCGGACCGCCCGCTGCTGGACCGCTGGCTGCTGAGCGAGCTGCACGCGCTGGTGAACGAGACGACGCAGGCGCTGGAGGCGTACGACACACAGCGCGCCGGCAAGCTGCTGTCCGCGTTCGTGGACGACCTCTCGAACTGGTACGTACGCCGCTCGCGCCGCCGCTTCTGGCAGGGCGACAAGGCGGCACTGCGCACGCTGCACGACGTGGTCGAGACCGTGACCAGGCTGATGGCCCCGCTGACCCCGTTCATCACGGAGCGGGTCTGGCAGGACATGGTCGTGCCCGTGGTGGCGGACGCACCGGAGTCGGTGCACCTGTCGTCCTGGCCGGAGGCCGACCTCCAGTCGATCGACCCGACGCTCTCGCGCCAGATGCTGCTGGTACGGCGGCTGGTCGAGCTGGGACGCGCGACCCGGGCCGAGTCGGGCGTGAAGACCCGTCAGCCGCTCTCGCGGGCGCTGATCGCGGCGACGGGCTTCGAGACGCTGTCGGACGAGCTGCGCGCGCAGATCACGGAGGAGTTGAACGTCACGGCGCTGGCGACGCTGTCGGAGGTGGGCGGCTCGCTGGTCGACACGACGGCGAAGGCCAACTTCCGGGCCCTGGGCAAGCGCTTCGGCAAGGGCGTCCAGGCGGTGGCGGCGGCGGTCGCCGCGGCGGACGCGGCGGAACTGTCGGCGTCGCTGCGCGACAGCGGCGAGGCGTCGGTCACCGTGGACGGTGAGACAGTCTCGCTGGCCCCGGACGAGGTGATCATCACCGAGACGCCCAGGGAGGGCTGGTCGGTCGCTTCCGACTCGGGCGCGACGGTGGCCCTGGACCTGGAACTCACCCCGGACCTGCGGCGGGCGGGACTGGCCCGCGACGCGATCCGGCTGATCCAGGAGGCGCGGAAGAACAGCGGCCTGGACGTGGCCGACCGGATCGCGGTCCGCTGGACGTCGGAGTCGCCGGAGACGGCGGAGGCGGTGGCGGCGCACGCGGAACTGATCGCGGAGGAGGTCCTGGCGACGGACTTCGCATCGGGCGAAGCGGAGCCGGGGGCCGTGGAGTACGGCGCACCGTTCGAGGACGAGGGCCTGTCACTGACGTTCCGCCTCCGCAAGGCGTAACGACGGCCGCAGCCCGGCCTTGGACCCGCGACGCGGGGACGGGGCCGGGCTGTTGCGTCCCGTACCCCCCCTTCCCCGGGGCGGGTACGGGTCACAGCACAACGCCAACTCCCGGGAGCTGCGGGGGCGAAGCCCCACGGCCCGGCACCGGGCCGGCGCGCGCGTGGGCGAGGCACATCCCCGTACCGGAACGGACGGACGGGAGCGCCGCCCGCCGGACGCGCGACACCAGCGCGACGAAGCACAAGCGGCGGGGGGGGCGGCGAGCACGCGGGTCGCGTCGCGCGTACGGAGGTTCGGGGCGAAGCCCCGCAAGGGGTGCCGGAGCACAACCCCGCAGGGGTTCGGGGCTCAGGCCCACAAGGGGGCCCGGGAGCACAGACCCGCAAACGAAGTCCGGGGGCAAAGCCCCACAACGGGCCCCGGGGCGCAGCCCGCAGGGGGCGCGGGGGTCCGGAGTGGAACCCCGTAAGCGGGTGCGGGGCGCAGCCTCCACTGGAGCCCCGTAAGCGGGCCCGGGGCGCAGCCCCGTAACGGGGGTCCGGGGCGCAGCCCCGTAAGCGGGCCCGGGGCGCAGCCCCGGTTTCGGGGAGGGGCGGGTAGGGGAACTCGCCCCGCGCAGCGGGACCCGGCGCCACCCCCGCGCAGCGGGCCCGCGCCCGGACAGTCGC
>NZ_JTHL01000001.1:2128289-2136857 GCF_000818195.1 Streptomyces sp. 150FB
CCCCNCATCGGCGAAGGCGCCTGCTGCATCGGCTGCGGCGCCTGCGGCCGTACCGGTGCCATCGGCTGGGTCATCGCCGGGGACATCTGCTGCTGGCCGCCGCCGTACGAGACACCGTTCGACGGGCCGCCGTGGTTCCCCATGGAGGGGTTGCCGCCCATGGACGGGTTCCCGCCCATCGTGTGGCCACCCATCGCGCCCGCGCCGGCCGGAGCCATCGAGGGGGACGGCGGCAGCGATGCCGCCGCCGGGGTACGCGGCGGGGCCAGGGAGTCGTCGGCCTGCGTCTCGAGCTGACGGAGCTGGCTCTCCAGGTACGACTTCAGCCTGGTGCGGTACTCGCGCTCGAAGCCGCGCAGGTCTTCGACCTTGCGCTCCAGCGTCGCCCGCGCGGACTCCAGCGAGCCCATCGCGACGCGGTGCTTCTCCTGCGCGTCCCGCTCCAGCGCGTCCGCCTTGGCGCGGGCGTCGCGTTCCAGACCCTCGGCGCGGCTGCGTGCCTCACCGACGATCTTGTTGGCCTCGGAGCGCGCCTCGGCGATCGCCTGGTCGGCGGTCTGCTGGGCGAGCGAGAGCACACGTGCGGCGCTGTCGCCGCCGGGGCCCTGACCGGGCTGCGGCATCTGCGGACCGTGACCGCCCATGGGGCCGCCCATCGGTCCACCCATCGGACCGTTCTGGCCCATCGGGCCGCCCTGGCCCATGGGTCCGCCCTGCATCGGGCCGCCCTGGCCCATCGGACCGCCCTGCATCGGACCGCCCTGGCCCATCGGGCCACCCTGCATGGGACCGCCCTGCATCGGGCCGCCCTGCTGCATGGGTCCGGGGCCGTGCTGGCCCTGCGGACCGGGGCCGTGCTGACCCTGCGGGCCAGGACCGTGCTGGCCCTGGGGTCCCGGACCGTGTCCCTGCTGCTGGCCGTGTCCGCTGGGGCCCGCGGGAAGCTGCGGCGCACCACCGGGCAGTTGGGGCGGACCCATCTGCGGGGGCTGCTGCTGGACCGGCGGTCCTGATATGGCGGCGGGCACGGGGCCTGGGCGATCTTGCTGTTCAGGCGGCTTTCGCATGCCTTGCTGCTGTTGGTTCTGCGCGGCGGCTCGCGTCGCGGCGGCCAGCTTGGCGCGCAGATCCTCGTTCTCGCGAAGCAGGCGCGTCAGTTCGGCCTCGACCTCATCGAGAAAAGCATCGACCTCATCCTCGTCATAGCCTTCTCGGAGGCGGACGGTCGTGAACTGCTTGTTCCGCACGTCCTCGGGGGTCAACGGCATCTCTTCTTCACCTCTACGTAGTCGTCGGCAGTCGGCAGGACCGTATCGTTCACACGCCGCTCGCGAAGGAGCCGACGATTTGGAGCAAGATGTAAACGATGATCATCAGAATGAAGAAGGACAGGTCGAGTGCCACGCCCCCGAGACGCAACGGCGGGATGACCCGCCGCAGAAGCTTGAGCGGTGGATCGGTGACAGTGTAGGTGCCCTCGAGAACGACCATCATCGCCTTGCCGGGCTGCCATGAGCGGGCGAACTGGAAGACGTAATTCATCACCAGCCGGATGATCAGGACGACGAGGAAGACCACCAGCACGTACCTGATCACCTCCAGCGCTACGCTCATCCCGCGCTTCCCTCTCCCCTGGCTCCATCCGGCTCCGGCCTCACGGCCGGGCCGTTCCCGGTGTCTTCTCTCAGCTCTGGTTGAAGAATCCGCCCTCTGCGATGCGGGCCTTGTCCTCCGCCGTGACATCGACGTTAGCAGGCGACAACAGGAAGACCTTCTGAGTCACGCGCTCAATGCTGCCATGGAGACCGAAGACAAGTCCCGCGGCAAAGTCGACAAGTCGCTTCGCGTCCGTGTCGTCCATCTCTGTGAGATTCATGATGACCGGAGTGCCCTCGCGGAAGTGTTCCCCGATGGTACGGGCCTCGTTGTAGGTCCGCGGGTGCAGCGTGGTGATGCGGTAGGGCTCCCGCTCGGACACGACCTTGGGCATGATCACCGGTGCGTTCTTCTCCAGGCTCGGACGTTCAGGTGTGATGGATGCCACGGGAGCGATTCGCGCCGGACGTCCGCTTTCTGCCGTTAGTGGTGCCGGCTCGCGCTCACGCTGCGCGGGTGGTTGGACCATGCGCACCGGCTCTTCACGCTCCTGGTGCACAGGCTGGTGCCGCCGGTGTTCCCGCTCGGGCTCCGGCTCGGGTTCGAAGTCGTCATCGGGGTCAAAACCCCGGCCGTCGTACCCATCGTCCTCCACGAGGCCGAGGTAGACCGCCATCTTGCGCATCGCGCCGGCCATTCTCTGAGTCCTCCGCTCTGTGGTGGATCGGCCTCGTCACCAAGTACCCGCGATCCACTCGGCCTGTCCGCCTCTCAGCGGAAATGACCATATTTTCTGCTGTGGTCCGACTTGCTTCGCGACGTTACCCGAGCCGAGGTCGGTCTCCGAGTACCGCCGTACCGACGCGTACATGTGTCGCTCCGGCCATGACGGCTTGTTCGAGGTCCGCACTCATCCCTGCTGAGACCATGTTCGCAGCAGGATGGTCCGCGCGTAGGCGGGATGAGAATTCCAGCAGACGCTCGAACGCCGCCTGTTGCCGTCCCGCGTACGGTCCGGCCAGCGGCGCCACGGTCATCAGACCGTCGAGCCGCAGTCCTGGGGCGCCGGCCACCGCGGTGGCCAACTCCTCGATTCCGTCGGGTGCCACGCCGCCCCGCGCACCGCGTCCGCCGGACTCGGCATCCAGTGCGACCTGGATCAGACAGCCGAGTTCACGCTCCGTGCGAACCGCGGCCGCGGAGAGTGCGGAGACGAGTTTCGGCCGATCGACAGCCTGCACGACATCGGCGTAACTGGCTACGGAACGGACTTTGTTCGTCTGCAATTGCCCCACGAAGTGCCATGTCAACGACAAATCCTCGCACTCGGCCGCCTTGGGCGCGGCCTCCTGGTCCCGGTTCTCGGCGACTTGACGCACCCCCAGTTCATGGAGGAGTCGGATGTCACTCACGGGGTAGGTCTTGGTGACGACGATCAAGGTCACGTCCTGGCGCCGCCGGCCGGCGGAGGCGCAGGCCGACGCGATGCGGTGCTCGACCGTCGCCAGATTCCCGGCGAGTTCGGTCCTACGGTCCGTCATGCGGTATCAGTCCAGCCAGACATAAGCGGCGAGCCGTCCGGTGGTGCGGTCGCGCCGGTACGAATAATGATCGTGTGATTCGAGCGTGCAGACCGTGGACGCGCGCCGGTCGGTGACCCCGAGTGCGTCGAGCTGGGCCAGCACCCCGGCGGTGACATCGACGGCCGGAGTGCCCCAGCTCGTCTCCGCCCAGGCCTCGGGCACGACGGCGGCGACGTCGGCGCGCATCGCGGCGGGTACCTCGTAACAGCGTCCGCAGACGGCCGGACCGGTGCGGGCGGTGATCCTGGAAGGTTGTGCGCCGAGCGCGATCATCGCCTCGACGGCGGCCGGTACCACCCCGGCGAGCATGCCCGGACGCCCCGCGTGCGCCCCCGCGACCACCCCGGCGACCGGGTCGGCGAGCAGAACGGGCGTGCAGTCGGCGGTGAGTACGGCGAGCGCGAGGCCGCGCCGCGCGGTGACCAGCGCGTCGACCGCCGGGATCTCCCCGGTCGTCCACGGTCCTTCGACGACGGCCACATCCCGGCCGTGCACCTGGTTCATCCAGACGACAAGGCCGGGGTCGAGCCCCAGGGCGCCGGCCGCGATGTCCCGGTTGCGGAGAACGGCGGCGGGGTCGTCACCGACCGCGCCGCCGAGGTTGAGCTGATCGTACGGAGCGGCGCTCACCCCGCCCCACCTGTCGGTGAAGGCGAAATGCGCGCCGCTCGTCGAACTCACTTCTTCCCGCGTACGTATCACTTCAAGAAGTCCGGGACATCCAGCTCTTCGGCCTGGCTGTCCTGGTACGGACGGGCCGGCGGAACCTGCGGGGTGTTGACCGGGGGAAGCTGCTTCTCGTGTACGGCCGACACCGGCTCGGCCTGGCTCTGGCTGTCCTCGCGCGGCGGTACGGTGCCGAGCCCGCTGGAACGGCCGCCGTCCGAGGAACGCGAGGGAGCCGACTGCTCGTCGCGCTTGCCGGAGGCGCCCAGCACGGTCTCGCGCCGGGTCGGCGGCTGTCCGCCGTCGAATCCGGCCGCGATGACGGTGACCCGTACCTCGTCGCCCAGGGCGTCGTCGATGACGGCGCCGAAGATGATGTTGGCCTCGGGGTGCGCCGCCTCGCTGACGAGCTGCGCGGCCTCGTTGATCTCGAAGAGACCGAGATCGCTGCCGCCGGAGATGGAGAGCAGGACGCCACGGGCGCCGTCGATGGACGCTTCGAGCAGGGGCGAGGAGATCGCCATCTCGGCGGCGGCCACGGCGCGGTCGTCGCCCCTGGCCGAGCCGATACCCATGAGCGCCGAGCCTGCCTCCGACATCACGGACTTGACGTCGGCGAAGTCGAGGTTGATCAGGCCCGGTGTGGTGATCAGATCGGTGATGCCCTGAACACCCGACAGCAGCACCTGGTCCGCGGACTTGAACGCGTCGAGCACGCTGACCTGGCGGTCCGAGATGGACAGCAGCCGGTCGTTGGGGATGACGATGAGGGTGTCGACCTCTTCACGGAGTTCGGCGATGCCGTCCTCCGCCTGGTTCGCGCGGCGGCGGCCCTCGAAGGTGAACGGCCGGGTGACCACACCGATCGTGAGAGCGCCGAGCGAGCGCGCGATGTTGGCGACGACGGGTGCGCCGCCGGTGCCGGTGCCGCCGCCCTCACCGGCGGTGACGAAGACCATGTCGGCCCCCTTGAGGACCTCCTCGATCTCCTCGCGGTGGTCCTCTGCCGCCTTGCGACCGACTGCCGGGTTGGCGCCGGCGCCGAGGCCCCGGGTGAGTTCACGGCCGACGTCGAGCTTGACGTCGGCGTCGCTCATCAACAGGGCTTGCGCGTCAGTGTTGATCGCGATGAACTCGACGCCCTTGAGACCGACCTCGATCATTCGGTTGATGGCATTGACACCACCGCCGCCGACACCGATGACCTTGATGACTGCGAGGTAGTTCTGCGGTGCTGCCACGTCGAAGGCCTCTCGCCTCGAGTTACGTGTCGTCGCCGCGCTGTTGTGGCGCTGCGACGACTGATGCCGATGGGACGGTCCGAAACGCCGACCCAAACCCTAACGTTGAAGTTTAGGGTTACCAGTGTGTCCGCTTCTTGGACTCTTCCGAACAGGACACTAAGTCGACAAGTGGCGCACGTTCAACGAACACGCCGAACCTCCCGTTTTTCTTTTCACCCTATGTGATCACCCATAGCGCTGACCAACCAGGGTGGTGGCCAGCGCGGATACGCGTCAACTCGCCGACACCGCAGGCGCGGTGGGCGCACTCACGTCGAAGCGCCCCGCCTGGGGAGCCGCTTTCATGAGGGCGGTGAGCGCACGCGCCTTGGCCGCGCCGTCTTCTCCGCTTCCCCACATCACCGTACGGCCGTCGCGCAGCAGCAGTGAGATCGCATCGTACGACCGGACCTGTACGGCCTTGGTGTCCTTGGCGACTTCGCCGGGCAGTGCCCGCCGTACCGCCACCGCTTCGCGCACCA
Organism: Streptomyces sp. 150FB; assembly: GCF_000818195.1. GTDB lineage: Bacteria > Actinomycetota > Actinomycetes > Streptomycetales > Streptomycetaceae > Streptomyces. Next base: position 2,133,900 of record NZ_JTHL01000001.1, read on the forward strand.
GACGGTCCGTCGTGAAACGGCTCGGCACCGTGGAGTGAGCCACCGTCAGTCGCAGCAGCGGCACACTCGTGGGCGCCTTCCCCACGGTGTCGAAACGAACCCCTTTCGCGTCCACTTCGATGAACTTTGAGTCCTTTTCGATCAGCAGAACGGGCTTTCGCTCGATCACTTTCAGCCGGATCCCGTGCGGCCAGGAACGGCTGACATTGATCGAGTCGACCCGTGGCAGCTTCCGCAGAACCCGGGCGGCCACCGCGTCCGTGTCGACGGAAATCAGCGGCGATCCGAGCGGAACCCCTGCCGCTGACTCCACTTGACCGGGCGTGAGTACCTCGGTGCCCGAAGTACTCACCTGTTCGGCCCGTAGCCAGTTCGAGCCGTAAAGCACCCAGATTCCGCCAATGAGAAGAAAGACAACGGCGATCAGTACGATCAACGCATGGCGTCCGCCTGGAAACCGGAAGCCCGTACGGCGCTCGCCCGGCCCTCCGGAGCGGCCGGACCTCGACCGCGCTGGCGCGCCACGCTCGGCGGTGGTCGGTCCGGCCATGCTCCCTGCCTCTCCTCGGTACGGCGGCCTCCCGGCTACGCCCGGCGGCGCGCGGCGATCGCCTCGTAGACCATGCCGACAAGCAGATCATCTGCATCCCGGCGGCCGAACTCGGAGGCCGCGCGCGACATCTCGTACAGCCGGTGCGGATCGGCGAGCACCGGGAGCACCTGGGTCTGCACCCACTCGGGCGTCAGTTCCGCGTCGTCGACCAGCAGTCCGCCGCCCGCCTTCACCACCGGCTGGGCGTTCAGCCGCTGTTCGCCGTTGCCGATCGGCAACGGGACGTAGGCGGCGGGCAGCCCGACGGCGGACAGTTCGGCGACGGTCATCGCGCCGGCGCGGCAGAGCATCATGTCCGCCGCCGCATACGCGAGGTCCATCCGGTCCACATACGGTACCGGGATATAGGGCGGCATACCGGGCATGTTGTCCACATGTGGCATTTCGTTCTTGGGTCCGACCACGTGCAGGACCTGGATTCCGGAGCGTTGAAGCACCGGCGCGATCTGCTGCACCACCTCGTTGAGCCGGCGTGCGCCCTGCGAGCCGCCGGAGACGAGCAGCGTCGGCAGGTTGGGGTCCAGCCCGAAGGCCGCGCGCGCCTCGGGACGTACCTTGGCGCGGTCCAGCACTGCGATGGTCCGGCGCAGCGGGATGCCGATGTACCGCGCGCCCCGCAGCTTGCTGTCGGGCGTGGACACCGCGACGGCCGCCGCGTAGCGCGAGCCGATCTTGTTGGCGAGGCCGGGCCTGGCATTGGCCTCGTGGACGATGATCGGCACCCCGAGCCGCTTGGCCGCGAGGTAGCCGGGCAGCGCCACATAGCCGCCGAAGCCCACGACGCAGTCGGCCTTCGTACGCTCCAGGATCTGCTCGGCGGCCTTGATGGTGCCGCGCAGCCGGCCGGGGACGGTGATCAGCTCCGGGGTGGGTCTGCGCGGCAGCGGTACGGCGGGGATCAGCCCCAGCTCGTACCCGCGCTCGGGTACGAGCCTGGTCTCAAGCCCGCGCTCCGTGCCGAGGGCCGTGATCCCCACGGTGGGGTCCTGCCTCCGCAGGGCGTCCGCGAGGGCGAGCGCCGGCTCGATGTGGCCGGCGGTCCCCCCGCCGGCGAGTACGACATGCACCGAAATTCACCGCTCTCCGGACGGTCGCTTCTTGCCGCGCCGTCTCATCGTCTTCCATCTCGCCCTGGGCCTACGCATGGCCAGGGCCGCCTTCGCCGCAGGGTCCTCCCGGGCGAAAGCGATCATCAGCCCGACGGCGAACATCGTCGGCAGCAGCGCCGACCCTCCGTAGGAGAACAGCGGGAGCGGGACCCCCGCGATCGGCAGCAGACCGAGCACAGCACCGATGTTGATCACGGCCTGTGCCGTGATCCAGGTGGTCACACCTCCCGCCGCGTACCTCACGAAGGGGTCCTCCGTGCGTCCGGCCACGCGGATACCCGCATAGCCTAGAGCCGCGAAGAGGGCGAGCACCGACAGCGTCCCCGCCAGGCCCAGTTCCTCCCCTGTGACGGCGAAAATGAAGTCGGTGTGAGGTTCGGGAAGTTGACCCCATTTTTCCACACTCGCGCCGAGCCCGGAACCGAACAGTCCGCCGGACGCCAGAGCATAGATCCCGTGCACGGCCTGGAAGCACTGGCCGTCGGGTCCGAGGTCGATCGCGCCGATGCAGGAGAACCGCGAGAGCCGGTTCGGGTTGGTGGTGATGAGCAGGAAGCCGACCACCCCGGCGACGGCGAGCACCCCGGCGAAGAGCCGGGTGGGCGCGCCAGCCAGCCAGAGCAGGCCGAAGAGGATCGCGGTGAGGATGATCGCCGTACCCAGGTCGCCGCCGAGCATGATCAGTCCGAGCAGCATGAAGGTGACAGGGACGAACGGCACAAGAAGGTGCTTCCACTGCGTCAGCAGGCCCTTGTCCTGCTTGCGCGCGAGCAGGTCGGCGCCCCAGAGGATCAGCGCGAGCTTGCCGAACTCGCTGGGCTGGAGCTGGAACGGCCCGCCCAGGGAGATCCAGTTCTGGTTGCCGTTGACCGCGAGACCTATCCCGGGGACCTGGACGAGGATCATCAGGAAGGCCGAGCCCACCAGCAGCGGGTAGGCGAGCGCGCGGTGCAGCTTGATGGGCATCCGGGAGGCGACCAGCAGCAGACAGCCGCCGATGACGGCGGCGAGGAGCTGCTTGCGGAAGAAGTACGAGGCGGGCAGCGAGAACTGGAGCGCGTAGATGATCGAGGCGGAGTAGACCATCACCAGGCCGAGCACGGTGATCAGCAGACCGCTTCCGATGATCAGGTAGTACGCGGTGAGCGGCCGGTCCCAGGTACGGCGCGCCTGCTCCACGATCCGGCGGACGCCTCCCCCGGCCCGGCGCGGACCACCGCCGCCCGAGCCGCCCCG
>NZ_JTHL01000001.1:2136882-2144549 GCF_000818195.1 Streptomyces sp. 150FB
GCGCCGTCCAGGGGACGTGGCCGGACGTGGCGGGGGTGCCGTCCGTACCCGGCACTCCCGCGAGTGCCGCCGCGCTCGCGAAGTCTCTGCGGGGTACGGCGGAGCGCCTGTCCCGTCCCGCGGTGTCGTCGGCCGGCATCGTCGCTGTCCCCTCCGGTCGTGCCTGGCGCGGCTGCCGGGGATCCGGGGCCCAGGGAGTGCGCTGGTGTCAGGCGTGCTCGGCGGCGAGTGCGCGGACCGCGTCCGCGAACGCCTCGCCCCGCTTGTTGTAGTTGACGAACATGTCCATCGAGGCACACGCCGGGGCCAGCAGGACCGTGTCACCCGGCCGGGCGAGCCGCGCCGCGTGAAGGACCGCCGCCGACATCGCCCCAGTGTCGGTCCGTTCGAGGTCCACGACAGGGACGTCGGGGGCGTGTCGCGTGAGGGCTTCGCGGATGAGAGCGCGGTCGGCGCCCATCAGGACCACCCCGCGCAGCCGCCCGGCGGCGCCGGCGACGAGTTCGTCGAAGACCGCGCCCTTGGCGAGGCCGCCGGCGATCCAGACGATCGGGTCGTAGGCGGCCAGGGAGGCTTCCGCCGCATGGGTGTTGGTGGCCTTGGAGTCGTCGATGTAGCTGACGCCGCCGGTGTCCAGGACGTGTTCGATGCGGTGGGCGTCGGGGCGGAACGCGCGCAGCCCGTCCCGTACCGCCGTCGGCGGTACGCCGTACGCGCGCGCGAGGGCGGCGGCGGCGAGCGCGTTGGCGATGTTGTGCGGGGCCGGCGGGTTGATGTCGGAGACCTCGGCCAGTTCCTGCGCCTGGGCGTGCCGGTTCTCGACGAAGGCACGGTCCACCAGGAGGCCGTCCACGACGCCGAGTTGGGATGGTCCGGGCGTTGCCAGCGTGAAGCCGATCGCGCGGCAGCCCTCCTCGACGTCGGCCTCGCGCACCAGTTTCTCGGTGGCCTCGTCGGCGGTGTTGTAGACGCAGGCGACGCGGTTGCCCTCGTAGACACGGCCCTTGGCGGCGGTGTACGCCTCCATCGAGCCGTGCCAGTCGAGATGGTCGGGCGCGAGGTTGAGCACGGCGCCGGAGTGGGCGCGCACGCTCGGCGCCCAGTGGAGCTGGTAGCTGGAGAGTTCGACGGCGAGCACGTCGTACGTCTCGTCGCCGGTGACGGCGTCGATCAGCGATACGCCGATGTTGCCGACGGCGGGCGCGCGCAGCCCGGCGGCCTCAAGGATCGAGGCGAGCATCCGTACGGTGGTCGTCTTGCCGTTCGTGCCGGTGACGGCCAGCCAGGGGGCCGCGTCGGGTCCGCGCAGCCGCCAGGCCAGTTCGACATCGCCCCAGATCTCCACTCCGGCCGCCTCGGCGGCCAGGAAGAGGGGCTTGTCGGGCCGCCAGCCGGGGGCGGTGACGACAAGCTCGGTCCCCTCGGGGAGGGTCGCCCCGTCGCCGAGGCGAACCGTGACGCCGAGCTGCTCCAACTCGGCTGCCTGGGCGCGGGCGCGTTCGTCGTCGCCGTCGTTGACTACGGTGACCTCGGCGCCGAGCCCGCGCAGTACCCGGGCCGCCGGAATGCCGGAGACCCCCAGGCCCGCCACGGTGACCCGCTTGCCGTCCCAGTTCACTTCTGGGCCGCCCAGCCCGCGTAGAAGAGGCCGAGGCCCACGATCACGCACATGCCCTGGATGATCCAGAAGCGGACCACGACAAGGACTTCGGACCACCCCTTTAGTTCGAAGTGGTGCTGGAGTGGCGCCATCCGGAAGACCCGCTTGCGGGTCATCTTGAACGAACCGACCTGGATCACGACGGACATGGTGATCAGGACGAAGAGGCCGCCGAGGAGCGCCATCAGGAATTCCGTACGGGAGCAGATCGCGAGGCCGGCGAGCGCGCCGCCGAGGGCGAGCGATCCGGTGTCACCCATGAAGATCTTGGCGGGTGAGGTGTTCCACCACAGGAAGCCGAAGCAGGAGCCCATCAGGGCCGAGGCGACGACAGCGAGGTCGAGTGGGTCCCTCACCTCGAAACAGGCGTTGGGGTTGGTCAGGGTCGCCGCGTTGGCGCAGGACTCCTGGAACTGCCACAGCCCGATGAACGTGTACGCGCCGAAGACCATCACCGAGGCGCCGGTGGCCAGGCCGTCCAGACCGTCCGTCAGGTTCACGCCGTTCGACATGGCGAGAATCATGAACAGCGCCCAGACGACGAACAGCACGGGGCCGATCGACCAGCCGAAGTCCGTGACGAACGACAGCCTGGTGGAGGCGGGCGTGTAGCCGGCGGAGTCGGCGAACTGGAGCGAGAGCACGGCGAAGGCGATACCGACGATGAGCTGGCCGGCCATCTTCGCCTTGGCCCGCAGGCCCAGCGAGCGCTGCTTCACGATCTTGATGTAGTCGTCGAGGAACCCGACGAGTCCCATGCCGGTCATCAGGAAGAGAACCAGCACACCCGAGAAGCGGATGTCCTCGCCCGTGATCACCTTCGCCAGGATGTACGCGATGAGCGTGGCGAGGATGAAGGCGATGCCGCCCATGGTGGGCGTGCCCTTCTTGCTGCCGTGGCTGCGTGGGCCGTCGTCCCTGATGAACTGCCCGTATCCCTTGCGGGCCAGCAGCTTGATCAGCAGCGGGGTACCGACAAGGGTCAGAAAGAGCCCGATGGCCCCCGCGAAGAGGATCTGCCTCATCGACCGGCAACCTCGCCCTCGGTGGCGTTCTCGAGCAGCGCCAGAGCCAGCCGTTCGAAACCGGCCGACCTGGAAGCCTTCACCAGCACGACGTCTCCCGGACGCAGTTCACTGCGCAACAGGTCGATCGCCGCCTGCGCGTCGGACACGTGCACCGACTCCTCACCCCACGAACCCTCGTTGTAAGCGCCCAGTCGCAGCCAGGAGGCTTCCCTGCCGCCGACTGCCACGAGCTTGCTGACGTTGAGCCGGACGGCGAGCCGTCCGACCGCGTCGTGCTCGGCGAGCGCCTCGTCCCCCAGCTCGGCCATCGGGCCGAGCACCGCCCACGTACGGCCCCCGGTCGCCTTTCCGGCACTGCCCATGGCGACCAGCGCGCGGAGCGCCGCTCTCATGGATTCGGGGTTCGCGTTGTAGGCGTCGTTGACGATCGTCACGCCGTCCGAGCGCTCGGTGACCTCCATACGCCAGCGGGAGAGGGTTCCCGCCTCGGAGAGCGCCACGGCGATCTCGTCGACGGACAAGCCCAACTCATGGGCGACGGCGGCCGCGGCGAGCGCGTTCGACACGTGGTGCTCACCGTACAGCCGCAGCGTCACCTCCCTGCACCCGGAGGGTGTTCGAAGGTCGAACGCGGCCTGTCCGGTGGCTGTGAGGCGGACGTTCTCTGCCCGTACGTCTGCTTCGCCCGACTCTCCGAAGAGCAGGACGCGGGCCCGGGTGCGGGATTCCATGGCGCGGACGAGAGGGTCGTCGGCGTTGAGGACGGCCACGCCGCCCTCGTCGGCCGGGGGCAGCGCCTCGACCATTTCACCCTTTGCTACGGCGATCTTCTCCCGGCTGCCGAACTCCCCGATGTGGGCTGTGCCGACGTTCAGTACGAGGCCGACGCGCGGCGGGACGAGTCCGGTGAGGTAGCGGATGTCGCCGACGTAGCGCGCGCCCATCTCCACGACGAGGTAGCGGGTGTCCTCGACGGAGCGCAGGGCGGTGATGGGCAGGCCGATCTCGTTGTTGAGATTGCCGTCCGGCCAGATGGTGGGGCCCGCTCGTTGCAGAAGCTGGGCGATGAGGTCCTTGGTGCTGGTTTTGCCCGCCGATCCGGTGAGTGCGACGACGGTGGCGCCGAGGCGCTCGACGACGGCTTTGGCGAGGGCTCCGAGAGCCTGGACGACGTCCTCGACGACGATGGCGGGCACGCCGAGGGGGCGGGTGGCGAGGACGGCCACCGCACCCTGCTCGACGGCGCCGCGCGCGTAGTCGTGGCCGTCGACACGCTCGCCGGCGAAGGCGGCGAAGAGACTGCCGGCCTCGACCTTGCGGGAGTCGTAGACGACGGATCCGGTGACGCTGACGGTCGGATCCGGTATGTCGTACGGCTGCCCGCCGACGATGGCGGCGATCTCGGCGAGAGAGAGGGCGATCACTGGGTCATCCCTGACTGTTGTTCTCGTTGGGGCGCTCGTGACGGGGAGAGCGCTCGTGGCTGAGGGAACGCTCGATGGCGGCGCGCAGGACATGACGGTCGTCGAAGGGACGTACCACTCCGGCGATGTCCTGACCCTGCTCGTGGCCCTTGCCCGCGATGAGCACGGTGTCGTCGGGCTCGGCGCGCGAGACGACGGCGCCGATGGCGGACGCCCGGTCGGCGTTGACGAGGACGTCGCCGCGTTCGTGGATCGGGACCTCGGCGGCGCCGGCGAGCATGGCGGCGAGGATCGCGAGCGGGTCCTCGGAGCGGGGGTTGTCGGAGGTGAAGACGGCGGTGTCGGCGAGCCGCGCCGCGGCCGCGCCCATCGGGCCGCGCTTGGACTGGTCGCGGTCGCCGCCGCAGCCGAGCACGAGGTGGATGCGGCCCTCGGTGACCTTGCGCAGCGAGCGCAGGACCGATTCGACGGCGTCCGTCTTGTGCGCGTAGTCGACGACGGCGAGGTACGGCTGGCCCGCGTCCACGCGCTCCAGCCGGCCCGGCACGCCGGGGACGGCGGCGATGCCGTCGGCGGCGGTCTCCGGGTCGACACCGGCGACGGCGAGGGTGACGACGGCGGCCAGGGTGTTCGCGACGTTGAAGGGGCCGGGCAGCGGGGCCCTGGCCGGGATCCGCTCGCCCTTGGGCCCTACGGCCGTGAACGTGGAGCCGTGCGTGCCGACCTGGACCTCCTCGGCGCGCCAGTCGGCGTCCGGGTGGCCCTCGGCGGAGAAGGTGGTGATCGGCACGGTGGCCTCGGTGACGAGCCTGCGGCCGTACATGTCGTCGTAGTTGACGACGCCCACCCTGCTGCGGTGCGGGGTGAAGAGCTGGGCCTTGGCCTGGAAGTAGTCCTCCATCCCGGAGTGGAACTCCATGTGTTCCGGGCTGAGGTTGTTGAAGACGGCGACATCGAACACGCAGCCGTCGACGCGGCCGAGCACCAGCGCGTGGCTGGAGACCTCCATGGCGACCGACTGGACGCCGCGCTCGCGCATGACGGCCAGGAGCGCCTGGAGGTCGGTGGCCTCGGGGGTGGTGCGCTCCGACTTGATGCGCTCGTCGTCGATGCGCATCTCGACGGTGCCGATGAGCCCCGTACGGTGTCCGGCGCCGCGCAGACCGCCCTCGACCAGGTACGCCGTGGTGGTCTTGCCGGAGGTGCCGGTGATGCCGATCTGGAGCAGGTCGCGGCCCGGGTGTCCGTAGATCCCGGCGGCGAGCTCACCCATGCTGCCGCGCGGGTCGGGTACGACGAGGACCGGCAGTCCGGTCGCCGCCGCCCGCTCGGCGCCGGACGGGTCCGTCAGGATCGCGGCGGCGCCGAGGTCGGCGGCCTGTCCGGCGAAGTCGGCGCCGTGGAGGCGGGCGCCCGGCAGGGCGGCGTACACGTCTCCCCGCCGTACCGCCCGTGAGTCGTGGGTGATGCCCGTCGCCTCCCCGGGGCCTGGTGCTCCGGCGCCGAGCCGGGCGGCCAGGTCCGCGAGGGAAGTGGGCCGGACCTGGTCCGGGCGGGGCGCTCCCGGTTGGTTCACAGGGGCGTCCTCAGGGGTGGTTCGGTACTGATCAGCGTGTGACACGGCGGTGAGCGTACCGGTCTTGACAGGCCCCCGGCCAAGCGAGGGGCCGGTGCTCTCGGAGGGTTCTTCGCGGTTCCCGGAATCGGGGGTGATGGTTGTCACTGGGGCGTTCCCTGGGGTCACTCGCCGGGCTTGAAGGTGACCGGCAGCTTGGGCGGTTTACTGCCGGTCGGTGCGACCTGCAGGGTCTTGAGTGCGAACTCCATGACCTTCTTGTAGATGGGTCCGCAGATGGATCCACCGAAGTAGGGGCCGCTCACGGGGTTCTGGATGGCGCAGTAGACGGTGATCTGTGGGTCGTCGGCGGGCGCGAAGCCGGCGAAGGACGCGGTGTAGCCCTTGTAGACGCCGAGGGCGGGATCCACTCGGTTGGCCGTGCCGGTTTTGCCGGCGATGCGGTAGCCGGGGATCTTGCCCGCCGTGCCTGTACCTTCCACGTCGCCGACCACCGATTCCAGCATGGTGGAGACCGTTTTGGCCGTCTTCTCGCTCACGACGCGGGACTTCTTGGGGGCGGGTGCCGGGGTGAAGCGGCCGTCGGGGCCCTTCGTACCGCGGATCAGGGTCGGTGCGACGCGTACCCCGCCGTTGGCGACGGTGGAGTACACGGAAGCCGCCTGCATGGCGTTGAGTGACAGGCCCTGACCGAACGGGATCGTGTACTGCTGCGAAGTCGACCACTTCTGGGGCTTGGCCAGGATGCCCTGGGTCTCGCCGGGGAAGCCGAGGCCGGTGGGCCTGCCGATGCCGAATTTGTTCAGGTACGAGTAGAGGACCTGGTTGGCCTGCTTCTGGGTCTTGCCGAGCTGTCCGGTCGCCAGGATGGTCCCGATGTTGCTGGACTTGGCGAGGACGCCGTTGAGCGTGAGGTTCCAGGTCGGGTGGTCGATGTCGTCGTGGAAGACCCGGTCGCCCCGGTGCAGCGTGTTGGGGACGACCACATGGGTGGTGGGCGTGGCGGCCTTCTGCTCGATCACGGCGGCCATGGACATGACCTTGGCGGTGGAGCCGGGCTCGTACGCGTCCTGGAGCGCGGCGTTGCCGAGGGCGGCGGAGTCCGCGTCCGAGAGGTCGTTCGGGTCGAAGCCGGGGGCGTTGGCCATGGCGAGGACCTCACCGGTCCTGGTGTTCTGCACCACCACGTAGCCGCGGTCCGCCTTGGACGTGTCCACCTGCTCCGAGATGGCCTGCTGGGCGGCCCACTGGATGTCCCTGTCGATGGTCAGCTCGATGTCGGAGCCCGGCACCGCCGGCTTCTCCCTGGAGCTCGCCGTCGGCACCCGCCGGCCGCCGGACTGGGTGTACATGAGCTGGCCGTCCTCGCCCGCCAGCTCCTTGTCGAACATGGACTCCACACCGCCGCCGCCGTGTCCGGCCGCGTTGACGTATCCGACTATCCCGGCGGCGAGGTCGCCGTTCGGGTACACGCGCTTGGTGCTCGGCTCCTGGAGGACGCCGGCCAGCACGTTGACGCCCTTGCCGCCGGCCGCCTCGTCCTTGCCGGCCTTCTGCGCCAGGACCCCTTTGAGGTCCTTGATCTGGTTCCAGACCTGGGGGGTCTGACGGGTCGCCAGCATCGTGTAGCGGGACTTGGGGGTCTTGAGCTTCTTGACGATGGTGCTCGCGTCGACGCCGATGATCGGGGCGAGGAGCGCCGCGGCCTGTTCGGGGGCGTCCGGGGCTTTGCTGGAGGCCGGCGTGAACATCTGCGGGTCGGCGACGATGTTGTAGGCGTCGACGCTGGTCGCGAGGGCCGTACCCGCGCGGTCCGTGATCTCGCCGCGCTCGGCCGTGATGGTCTGGGTGAACGAGCGGTTCTTGTCCGCCTTGGCGGCGTAAGCGCTCGCGTCGACGGCCTGCACCTGGAGCAGCCGGACGACGAACGCCAGCATCACGAGCGTCAGCCCGAGGCTCACGAGCCGCAGCCGGGGGCG
>NZ_JTHL01000001.1:2145046-2158062 GCF_000818195.1 Streptomyces sp. 150FB
CGGCAGCGGCTGCGCCTTCTGGGGATCGCCCCTGACCGTGCCGTCCGGGGAGAGGAAGGCGGGGTTGCCGCCGGGAACCATGCCGAGTTCACGGGCCCGCCGCTCCAGCGCGTCGGGCGCGGAGCGGTCGTCCACGTCGCGTTGCAGCGCCTGTTCCTCGTCGGTGAGGTCGGTGGTCTGCTTCTTCAGCTCGCTCAGCTTGAACGAGCCCTCGTTGAGCGAGGAGTTCAGCAGCAGCAGGGTGATCAGCCCGCCGCCGAGGAGCAGGACGACCAGCAGGACGAAGGGGGTGCGCGCCGCCGAGCCCGATCCGGACGGCATCAGCCGGACGAGCCGCGCGGCGCGTCCCTTCAGTTGCCTGCCCGGTCCGCTCACGAAGCTTCCTCCCGGATCCGCCGCGCTCCCCGCAGCCGGGCGGGGGCGGCCCTGCGGTTCTCGGCGATCTCCTCCTCGGTGGGGAGTTCGGCGCCGCGGGTGAGCAGTTCGAGCCGGGGCTGGTAGCGCTCGGGTACGACCGGCAGGCCGGGCGGCGCCGTGTTGGCGGCGCCGGCCGCGAAGACCTGCTTGACCAGCCGGTCCTCCAGCGAGTGGTACGACAGGACGGCGATCCGGCCGCCGACGGCCAGCGTCTTCACGGCGGCGGGGATCGAGCGCTCCAGGACGGACAGCTCTCCGTTGACCTCGATGCGCAGCGCCTGGAAGGTGCGCTTGGCGGGGTTGCCGCCGGTGCGCTTCGCGGCCTGCGGCAGCGCGTCACGGATCAGCTCGACGAGCCGGGCGCTGTGCGAGAACGGTTCGCTGCCGCGCTCCCTGACCACGGCCGACACGATCCGCTTGGCCTGTTTCTCCTCGCCGTACGCGCGCAGGATCCGCACCAGCTCGCCGGGCGGGTAGGTGTTCAGGACCTCGGCGGCGCTGACTCCGGTGCTCTGGTCCATCCGCATGTCGAGCGGGGAGTCCTGGGAGTACGCGAAGCCGCGGTCGGCCTCGTCGAGCTGCATGGAGGAGACACCGAGGTCGAAGAGCACGCCCTGGACCCGGGGGACGCCGAGGCCGGCCAGGACCTCGGGCAGCTCGTCGTAGACGGCGTGCACGAGGGTGGCGCGGTCGCCGAACGCGGCGAGCCGTTCGCCGGAGAGCTTGAGCGCCTCCCGGTCGCGGTCGAGCGCGACGAGCCTGGCGGAGGGGAAGGTGGCGAGCAGCGCCTCGCTGTGCCCGCCGAGTCCCAGGGTGCAGTCGACGACGACCGCGCCCGGTTCGGCCAGGGCGGGGGCGAGCAGGTCCAGGCACCGCTGGAGCATCACCGGTACGTGTCGGGCCTGGTTCATGCGCCCCTCTCAGATCCGGCGCGGCCGTACGTACTGCCGGGTCCCCACCCGCTCGGAAGGGGAAGTGGTCCGCCGGCGCCGGGAAGGGCGTCGGCCGGCCGCGAGCGGGGGGAGGCCGAGCCGCACGTACGCCGCACACGCGGGGAAAATCGGGATGTGTTCAGGATGCGTCCGTGAACTTCGCGTCACTTTAGTCGACTGGTCCCCTTGGTCAATCAACCGGCCAGCGCGTCGCGGCCGCCACCGCACAGAGAGTCGGAATGCGACACTTTTCACCCCTTCGGAGCAGCGGACGTCACTCGTGTGGCTTAGCTCACAATCAGGCCACGTGAATGGTCTTGTTCTGCCGGGGGCCGGGCCCAGCCGCCTTTTGGCGATTACCGTCATGGGTATGTCGACTTCCGCACACCTCCCCGCAGAGCCCGCTGAGGCTCCCACCGGTGCGGCCCGCACCGGTGGGACGGTCACCGATCGGCTCATCGACGCCAACTCCCGCTACGCGGCGAACTTCGACGATCCCGGCATGGACGCGCGTCCGGTGCTGAAGGTCGCCGTGGTCGCCTGTATGGACGCCAGGCTCGACCTGCACGACGCCCTCGGGCTTGACCTCGGCGATTGTCATACCATCCGCAACGCGGGCGGCGTGGTCACCGACGATGTCATACGCTCACTCACCATCAGCCAGCGAGCGCTCGGCACCCGCAGTGTCGTGCTGATCCACCACACCGGCTGTGGCATGCAGAGCATCACCGAGGACTTCCGCCACGAACTCGAACTCGAAGTCGGACAGCGGCCGGCCTGGGCCGTGGAGGCGTTCACCGACACGGACCAGGACGTACGCCAGTCCATGCAGCGCGTAAGGACCTCACCCTTCCTGCCGCACACCGATGACGTGCGTGGTTTCGTCTTCGACGTGAAGACGGGACTGCTGACCGAGATCGACCCCGCCGGCTGACACAGGGTCGGCCCGAGCCGGTGTCAGCCGGCCCGGGCCGGACCAGAAATCCGGCAGATCCGGCATATCCCACCCACTTATCCACAGGCGAGTGACACGAAGCGGTAACGGCAACAAGAATGCGTCTGTGGCAGCGCTCCGGAACCATCCGGGGGCGGTGTCCGTATTTGGGGTGGGCCGGGCCGTCCGATGAGCCTCGGCCCGTATGAACGGGCCGAGGAGGGCCGGGTGACGACCTATGACGATCGAGCGAGCCTCACAGATCTGACCACCACAGCGGAGCGGGTACGCGCATCGGTGGAAGGTGTGATCGAGGGCAAGCCTGAGGTCGTACGGCTTTCGCTGACCGTGCTCCTCGCCGAGGGACATCTGCTGATCGAAGATGTCCCCGGCGTGGGCAAGACCATGCTGGCGAAGGCGTTGGCACGCTCCATCGACTGTTCGGTGCGGCGTATTCAGTTCACCCCCGACCTGCTGCCCTCGGACATCACCGGGGTGTCGATCTACGACCAGCAGCGCCGGGACTTCGAGTTCAAGCCGGGAGCGATCTTCGCGCAGATCGTGATCGGCGACGAGATCAACCGCGCCTCGCCCAAGACCCAGTCGGCGCTGCTGGAGTCGATGGAGGAGCGCCAGGTCACCATCGACGGGCAGACCTATGAACTGCCCAGCCCCTTCATGGTGGTGGCGACGCAGAACCCGGTGGAGATGGAGGGCACCTATCCCCTCCCCGAGGCGCAGCGCGACCGTTTCATGGCCCGGGTGTCGATCGGCTACCCGAGCCCGGAGGCGGAGCTCCAGATGCTGGACGTGCACGGCGGGATCTCCCCGCTGGACGACCTCCAGCCGGTGGCGCACGCCCACGACATCGTGAAGCTGATCGACGCCGTCCGGTCGGTGCATGTCGCCGACTCCGTACGGAGGTACGCCGTCGAGCTGGTGGGCGCGACCCGTAACCACCCGGACCTCAGACTCGGGGCCTCACCGCGCGCCACGCTGCATCTGCTGCGCGCCGCGAAGGCGTCGGCCGCGCTCAGCGGCCGGGAGTACGCGCTGCCCGACGACGTGCAGGCGCTGGCCGTCGCGGTGCTCGCGCACCGGCTGCTGCCCACGGCACAGGCCCAGTTGAACCGCCGTACGGCCGAGCAGGTCGTGCTGGACATCCTCCAGCGCACGCCGGTGCCCACCGCGGACGGCGGGCATGTGCCCGGCCGGTCGGCGCGGGGCGGACCGGTGTACGGCGAACGGCCGCCCGGCGTACGGCGGCTGTGATGGCGCCCGGAGCGCCCGTGGCCGTCTCCGGGGACGGCGGGGGCGGAGGCGGCGACAAGGGCGGGGTGCGGGCCGCGCTCGGCGGACTGACCACGCGCGGCAGGTCGTTCTTCGCCGCGGGTGTCGCCGCGGCGATCTGCGCGTACGTCCTCGGCCAGGGGGACCTGCTGCGGGTGGGGCTGCTGCTCGCCGTGCTGCCGCTGGTGTGCGCCGCCGTCCTGTACCGCACGCGCTACCGGGTGGCCGGAAGCAGACGTCTGTCGCCGTCCCGCGTGCCGGCCGGGTCCGAGGCGCGGGTGCATCTGCGGATGGACAACGTCTCGCGGCTCCCCACCGGGCTGCTGATGCTCCAGGACCATGTGCCGTACGTGCTCGGCCCGCGCCCCCGGTTCGTGCTGGACCGGGTGGAGGCCGGCGGCCGCCGCGAGGTGTCGTACCGGGTCCGCTCGGACCTGCGCGGCCGGTATCCGCTCGGGCCGCTGCAACTTCGGCTGAGCGACCCCTTCGGCATGTGCGAACTGACCCGCTCCTTCAGCGCGTACGACACCCTGACCGTCATCCCGCGCACCGAGGAACTGCCGTCGGTGCGGCTCGCCGGTGAGTCCTCCGGGTACGGCGACGGGCGGCAGCGCTCGCAGACGCTGGCCGGCGAGGACGACGTGATCCCGCGCGGTTACCGCCACGGCGACGACCTGCGCCGGGTCCACTGGCGCTCCACCGCGCGCTACGGCGAGCTGATGGTGCGCCGCGAGGAGCAGCCGCACCGGGCCAGGTGCACGGTGCTGCTCGACACCCGGCGGATCGCCTACCAGGGCGCCGGACCCGACTCGGCCTTCGAGTGGGCGGTGTCGGGCGCCGCTTCCGCGCTGGTCCACATGCTGCAACGGGGCTTCGCCGTACGGCTGCTGACCGACACGGGCGGCTCGGTGCCCGCCGAGGGCGCCGACGGCTTCGCCGGGGCGACCCAGGAGACCGCCGACTCGGCCGGGCTGATGATGGACACGCTCGCTGTCGTCGACCACTCCGCCGGGGCCGGCCTCTCCCTCTCGTACGACGTGCTGCGCGGCGGGAGCGAAGGGCTGCTGGTGGCCTTCCTCGGCGATCTCGACGAGGAACAGGCTGCGGTGGCGGCCCGGATGCGGCAGCGCAGCGGCGCGGCCGTCGCCTTCGTGCTGGACAGCACCGGCTGGGTGCCGGACGCCGCGCGGCCGAGGACCGACGCCGAGGAGCGGCTGAGGCTGCTCCGTGAGGCCGGGTGGACCGCGATCGCGGTGCCCTCGGGAGCCTCGCTCGCCGAGCTCTGGCAGCAAGCGGCCAGGGAACGCGCGGAATCACCCGTCACAGGCCCCACGACAGGTTTCTCCGGAGGATGGTCATGAGCGGTCGCGGAAGGCTGGCGCTCTGCGCCTACGCCGCCACGCTGATGGCGGCGGCTTCGATGCTGCCGCTGGTGAGCCCGGCGGGCTGGCTGGTGCAGGCCGCGCTCCTGACGGCGCTCGTCAGCGGGGCGGGCGCGCTGCTGCGCCGGGTGCCGCTGCCCCGGCCGCTGACCGTGCTGCTCCAGGCCGTCCTCGGCCTGCTGCTGCTCACCCTGGCCTTCGCGAGGGACGTGGCGCCGCTCGGCTTCGTACCGACACCGGACGTCATCGAGGAGTTCGGCAGACTGCTGACGGCGGGCGGCACCGATGTCGGGCAGTACGCGATCCCCGCCCCGGCGACCGACGGCATCCGGCTCATGCTGGTCGGCGGCGTCCTGGTCATCGGGCTCGCCGTGGACGCGCTCGCTGTGACCTTCCGTAACGCCGCGCCCGCCGGGCTGCCGCTGCTCGCCCTCTACTCGGTCGCCGCCGGGCTGTCGCAGGGCACCTGGGACTGGCTGTGGTTCCTGATCGCGGCCTGCGGCTATCTCCTGCTGCTCCTCGCCGAGGGCAGGGACCGGCTCTCCCAGTGGGGCCGGGTGTTCGGCGGGGCGCCGCGAACTCCCGCCCGGGCGGCGTCCGGTCTGGACGCCTCGGGTACACACGCGCTCGCCCCGATGCGTACCGGCCGGCGGATCGGGGTGCTGGCGCTGGGTATCGCGCTGGTGGTCCCGCTCGCCCTGCCCGCCCTGAACGGCGGCCTGCTCGGCGGTGTCGGCGACGGGGACGGCACGGGGACGGGCGGCGGCGGCATGATCCGCGCGGTCAATCCGCTGGTCACGCTCCAGGACGACCTCAACCAGCCGGAGGACCGCGAGGCGCTCCGCTACCGGACCAACGCGCAGAACACGCAGAATCTCTATCTGCGCATCATGTCCCTGGACAAGTTCGACGGGACGTCCTGGCGGGTCTCCCAGCGGAACGTGGAGGACGTGCCGGACCAACTCCCGGATGTGGCGGGGCTGGACGGCGATGTCGGCACCACCGAGATCAAGACGAACATCACAGCGGCCGAGTGGTATCGGCAGGACTATCTGCCGATGCCCTATCCGGCCTCCAGGGTGGACATCGAGGGCCGCTGGCGCTTCGAACCGGTCGGCAGGACGCTGGTGGGCGACCGGGGGCAGACCACGCGTGGCACGGGCTACTCGGTCGACAGCCTCCAGGTGAACCCGACCAGGGAGCAGCTCGAATCGGCGCCCGAGCCCTCGGCGGCTCTGCGCCGTGAGTACACGGAGATACCGGGCAATCTGCCCGGTGTGGTGAAGAAGACCGCGCAGGAGGTCACCGCCGGCGCCACCAACGACTACGAGCGGGCCGTCAAGCTCCAGGACTGGTTCTCCGTGAACGGCGGATTCACCTACGACACCGATGTCGACTCGGGCACCGGGATCCAGGCGATCACCCGCTTCCTCAAGGACAAGCGGGGCTTCTGCATCCACTTCTCGTTCACGATGGCGGCGATGGCCCGGACGCTGGGGATACCGGCCAGGGTCGCCGTCGGCTTCACGCCCGGCACCCCGCAGCCCGACGGCAGCATGTCCGTCGGTCTGCGTGACGCGCACGCCTGGCCCGAGCTGTACTTCCAGGGCGTCGGCTGGACCCAGTTCGAGCCGACCCCGGGCCGGGGCAGCGTCCCCGACTACACGCGCCAGAGCGTCCCCTCCGGCGGGCCGACCGACTCCCAGCAGCCCGCTGCCGGCAGCTCGGCGACTCCGTCGGCGGCTCCGTCCGCCTCGCAGAGCTGTGACGCGCGGGCGAAGAAGCTGGAGGCGTGCGGCGCGGCCGTGGCGCAGGGCGCGACGCCGGGGTCCGGCACCGGTACGCCGGTCTGGGCCGAGGTCCTTCTCTCGCTGGCCGCCGCTGCCGTCGTCCTCCTGCTCCTGCTGATGCCGCTGCTGTGGCGGACCCGGGTGCGGACGCGACGGCTGGGCTCCGGCGGGCACGTCTCCCCCGGGGGCACCTCCTCGGGCGCGGAGGACGGGCGGGAAGCCGCCGTGGGAGCAGCGGGGGCGGCAGGGGCCGGTACGGGCCGCCCGACGGCCCAGGCGACGGCCTCGCGGACGCTGTCGGCCTGGCGGGAGCTGACCGACTCGGCGTGGGACCACGGCGTACCGCCCGACGAGTCGCAGACCCCGCGCGGGGCTGCGGCCCGAATCGTCCTGCTCGGCCGTCTCGACCAGCAGGCGGCCGACGCCGTGCGGCGGGTCGCCGACTCCGTCGAGCAGGTGCTGTACGCGCCGGTGCCGAGGCCGGGGGCGGGCCTGGCCGAGGACATCAAGCGGGTACGGGAGGGGCTGCACGCGTCGGCCGACCGCCGGACGCGACTGCGCGCACTTCTGCTGCCGCGTTCCTCCGTTCGAGTGATATGGGCCCTCTCAGAGCGCTGGACGGCCGTCGCCGAACGGTGGGGAGCCCGCCGGCAGGGTATGGGCCGCTGGGTCGCGACCGTGGGCCGCAGGCGGGGCTGAGCCGGGGCTCCGGCCGGGGCCTTCAGCCCTGGGCCTCTAGCCGGGGGCCGAGCTGGGGCTGAGCCAGCGCCTGAACCGGGTGGTGAGCCCCGGCTCAGGCCCTGGAGCCCCAGGCACGGCTGAGGGGCGGACGCCCTGGGCGTCCGCCCCTCAGCCGTACTCCTAAAACCTGCTGGTCAGAAAGGTGTGGAAAGGAAATCCAAGAATCTTCAGGGGCTACTGGCCCTGTTCGTCGCGGCGGCGTTGCCACCGCTGCTCGATGCGATTCATCATCGAGCGGCGCGGTTTGGGTTGTCGGGCGGCTGGAGCCCCGCCCGGCTGCTGTTGCTCACCCGGCTTGGGCGCCTTGCGCCAGCCGGTGACCGCCAGGACCGCGCAGCCCAGCATGACAAGGAAGCCGACCACGCCGATCCAGATCTGGTTGAAGACCATTCCTGACATGAGGAGCGCGATTCCTACCAGGAAACCTACGACCGCCTGGTAGACCCGTCGCCGGGTGTATGTACGCAGCCCGCTTCCCTCAAGCGCTGTCGCGAACTTGGGATCTTCGGCGTACAGCGCTCGCTCCATTTGCTCGAGCATTCGCTGCTCGTGCTCCGAGAGCGGCACGGAGTCCTCCTAGTCGTCGGTCGCAGGGGGCGACCGGTATGCGGCCCCTTCAGGATAGGCAGGGATTCGTCCCCGTGAAACCCGCCCTCAAAGCCAATTCGCCATTCCGGGCCGCCATGCCGACCCGGATGGTGGGGCTTTGATTCCCCGACCACCGACCCGTCATACCGGATGGTGTACCCCGATCATACGGCGACATGCGCCCCGCCGGGGGGCCTGTGGCACACCGCATCTCCCGGCTGCGTGGCTGATCAGCCGTGCGATCGGCGGCCGGAGGGCCGAGGACGGCCCCGGACGGCTTCCGCGACCCTTGTCGGATCAGCCCTGCTTCTCGCCCAGGACATGGAGCTGCGTCGCCACGGAGTGGAAGGCGGGCAGCCCCGCGGCGACCGCCTCCAGCTTCAGCAGCGCCTCCATCGCGCCCGGCTCGGTGTCGACCAGACCGCCGGGTACGAGGTCCGCGAAGACCCTGACCCCGTGCACGGCCCCGACCGTCAGACCGGCCCCGCCGACGAGGTCGGTGAGCTGCTCGGCGGTGAAGCGCCTGGGCACCGGATCGCCCTCGCCCCAGCGGCCCGCCGGGTCGGTGAGCGCCTGCCTGGCCTCCGTGAAGTGCCCGGCGACGGCCCGGGCCAGGACAGCGCCGCCGAGCCCGGCGGCGAGCAGGCTGAGTGCCCCGCCGGGGCGCAGCGCGTCCACCGCGTTCCGCACGCCCTCGGCCGGGTCGTCCACGTACTCCAGGACGCCGTGGCACAGCACGGCGTCGAAGCCGCCGCGCGCGACGACGTCGAACAGGCCGTGGATGTCCCCCTGCACACCCCGGACGCGGTCCGCCACCCCCGCCTCGGCCGCCCTGCGTTCGAGCGCGAAGAGCGCGTTGGGGCTGGGGTCGACGACGGTCACCCGGTGGCCAAGACGGGCGACGGGCACGGCGAAGTTGCCCGTGCCGCCGCCGGTGTCGAGGACGTCCAGGCTGTCGCTCGCAGCCGCCTCGGTCCTGCGGTCCAGGGCGTCCTTGAGGACTTCCCAGACCACGGAGGTACGCAGCGAGCCACGGGGGCGCGAGGGCGTCTCCCCACCGATGACAGGGGAAGGGTCCGACACGGCAGTTGACTCCTCGGCGCGGTGCCGCCCGCAAGGGCGTGAACGGTGGGGCTCCGCCCACCCTATTGCCTGTGGCATGGCCGGAAAGTCACGGTCACCCAGCGGCGTCACCCTGCCGGGTCTGCTCGGTCCTCGGTCGGGGCAGGGACGGCTCCAGCACCAGCAGCCGCTCCACTATGCGCAGGAACATGGCCGCGTCACGCTGGAGGTCGTCCGCGTCACGCGTGCCCGCCGCGCCCTGTATGCCCGCCTCGGCCCGCGCCCTGCGGGTGGCGCCCGAGGCGAAGAGGGCGCTCCACTCGGTCAGTTCGGGCGCGATCTCGGGGAGGACCTCCCAGGCGCTGCGGATGCGCCTGCGCCGCTGCGGGGTGGTCTCGGGGCGGCCGCGGGCCGCGAGCACGGCGGCAGCCGTACGGAGGGCGGCGAGATGGGCCGTGGCGTAGCGCTCGTTCGGAGTGTCCAGGGTCGCCGCCTCGTCGAGGCCCGTACGGGCCTGGGCGAGCAGATCGAGGGCGGCGGGCGGCGCCGCGTCCCTCCGCAGGACGGGGTGGACATCGCCGGGCGGTCCGGTCAGTGAGGGTGCAGGGCCGCCTGTCGGACGCCGGCGTGCGGCGCCGGCATGGGAGCTGGCCATGACGAACCTCCTGTCGTCGTGTGACGGCTCTGTGGCCGTATGTACCCATCGTGAGGGGCGCCACTGACAATCGGCTCCGACCTGCGACTTCTCACCCTCCCCGGTCCGGCACCACCCACTCCGGCCGTTGGCCGCCGTCATCCGGCCAATGCCCGCCCTTGACGCGGACATGCACGTACGGGACCGCCCGGACCTGTGAGAATCCCCTCCATGAACAGCAGCACCGGTCGGCGGACCACACGGGAGAAGCTCTACGAGGCCGCGGTGACGCTCATCGCCGAGCAGGGGTTCTCCGCGACGACGGTGGACGAGATCGCTGAGCGCGCCGGAGTTGCCAAGGGCACCGTCTACTACAACTTCAAGAACAAGGCGGACCTCTTCGAGGAGCTGCTGCGGCACGGCGTCCGGCTGCTCACCGCTTCGCTCCAGGCCGCCGCCGACGCGACGAAGGAGCGCGGGGGCAGCAGGGTCGAAGCGCTGGACGGGATGATCAGGGCGGGACTCGGCTTCATCGACCGCTGTCCGGCCTTCACCCAGCTCTACGTCGCCGAGCTGTGGCGCACCAACCGGGCCTGGCGGTCGACGTTGTTGACGGTACGTCAGGAGGCGGTCGCCGTGGTCGAGACCGTGCTCAGGGAGGCCGTGGCCGGCGGGGAGCTGAGCGAGGCGATCGACATCCGGCTGACGGCTGCCGCGCTGGTCGGGATGGTGCTGGTGGCCGCCCTGGACTGGCAGGCGTTCCAGCCGGAGCGGTCGATCGACGAGGTGCACGCGGCGCTCTCGCTGCTGCTGCACGGCCGGGTCGGCGGGCGCTGAACGCCCGTACGCGGGCGGCCCGTAGCCCGTGCAGAAGGACGTCGGTCCGGTGAGATTCCCCCCCGGGAATCCCCTCGGACCGACGCGTTTCCCCCGTTCCCCCCCCGTTTCCCCCGTTCCCCCCAACCCGCTTCCCCGTGTCCCCCGCCGCCACGTTCCCCCGTGGAAGCCGGAGAGCCCGCTGACCGGTGGTCAATCCCGGTACGGCCGGCCCTCCGACGTTGCCCCCGTTCCCTCGGGGGAGCCGCGCCGCTCCGCCGCCCCGTGCCGGCGGTGTCGGCGCTGCGCCCCTTCGGTGACCCCTACTCTCCCGTTCGCGCAGGTGACAGCCCATCCGCGTCCCTACTCATCTCCCTTGCTGAGTACGGGTACTCAGCGTCTGGGGTTCACTCCGGACACGCACCGGGCGGCGGCACTACGATCACGTCCGTGTCCGTACTTCCGCTTGTCTTCACGAGTGGCTGGGCCAGCGGGATCAACGCCTACGCGGTGGTCCTGCTCCTCGGCATATTCGGCGCGACCGGGCTAACCGACGCGGTGCCCGAGTCGCTTCAGCGTCCCGACGTACTGATCGTCGCCGGAGTGCTCTTCCTGTGCGAGGCGGTGGCGGACAAGATCCCGTACGTCGACTCGATCTGGGACTCCGTGCATACGGTGATCAGACCGGTGGCCGGCGCCGTGGTCGCCGCGCTGCTCGCCGGTGACAGCCACTCGCTGCCGCAGATCGCCGCGGGCGCCGTCGGTGGTTCCACCGCTTTGATGAGCCATCTCGTCAAGGCCGGCACCAGGATGGCGGTCAACACGTCGCCCGAGCCGTTCAGCAACATCGCGGTGAGCACGGGCGAGGACCTGAGCGTCGCCGGGATCATCACGTTCGCGGTCTTCCATCCGCTCGGCGCCGCCGCCCTCGCCGGGGTGCTGCTGCTGACCGGCATCGTGGTCCTGGGCTTCCTGATGAACCGGATCCGCCGATTCCGCCGCCGCAGAGCGCTGCGGCGCGAGCGGAGACACCAGGGCGCCGACGACTTCGGGGCCAGCGGAGACTTCGGAGACGGTACGACCCGGCCACCACCGTGACTGTCAGTGGCCCCGGATAGGGTTTTCGCATGGCACGGATTGCGGTGATCGGCGCGGGCATGGGCGCCATGGCGGCGGCTGCCCGGCTGGCCGTGGCAGGCCACGGGGTGACGGTGTACGAGCGCTCGGCGACCTACGGCGGCGCCGTGGGCCGGTTCGAGCGCGACGGGTTCGTGTTCGACACCGGGCCCGCCCTGCTGCATCTGCCCGCCGTCTACCGCGACTTGTTCGTCAAGACCGGCAAAGAACCCCTGGAGCAGTGCCTCACCCTGCGCCAGGTGGACCCGGCGAGCCGCCATGTCTTCGCTGACGGCACCGGTGTGTCCTTGCCGAACGCGTCGCGGGCGGGGGTCGTCGCCGCCCTGGACGCGGCGCTCGGCGCGGGCGCCGGCGGGCGCTGGGGGGAGTTCCTCGGGCGTGCCAGGGAGGCCTGGGACCGGTCGAGGCGGCCGCTGCTGGAGGAGCCGCTGTGGCCCGACTGGCAGGTGCTCGGGCGTGATCCCTATCCGGCGCCCCGGCAGCGCAGGCTGCTGCGCGGCGCCCGCCAGGCGTCCACGCTCGCGGAGATCGGTGACTGGGAGCTGGCGGACGCCAGGCTCGCCGCCCTGCTCGACGGCTACGCCCTCGCGTACGGACTCGACCCCCGCCACGCCCCGGGGAGCGCGGCCCTGCTGCCGTATCTGGAGCAGACCTTCGGGAGCTGGTATGTCGAGGGCGGGATGCGGGAGTTGGCCCGAGCGGTGTACGAGCGGTGTCTGGCCCGGCGGGTGGAGTTCGTGTTCGGGGCCGAGGTGACCCGGATCGTGGAGAAGGACGGCAGGGCCACGGGTGTCGAGCTGGCCGACGGCACTCTCGCCCCTGCCGACCGGGTGGTCGCCGGGGCCGCGCCGGGGCCGCTGGTCGAGGGGGAGCTCTGGGCGGACGGTGACGTACGGCCGCCGGACGGCACCGGCGCCCCGGTGCCTGGGCGGTTCACGGTGCTGCTGGCGCTGTCCGGCGCGCGCCCGTCGGACGCCGCGCACCGGACGGTGGTGCACGCGCCCGTGGACGGCGCCGAGTCCGCCGCCGTCTTCGGCGGCCGGACAGCGGACCGCCCCACGGTCACCGTGCTGCGTCCCGACGATCCGGGGACCCGCCCGGACGAGGACCATGAGGCGCTCACCCTCACGGCGACGGTCGCCCCGCAGGGCCCGGTGGACTGGTCGGACGGCGAAGTGCGCGAGCGGTACGCGGATGTGCTGGTCGCCGCGGCCGGCGCCGCCGTGCCCGGGCTGGCGGGGCGGCTGTTGTGGCGCGAGGTGCGGACACCGGCCGACAGCGCGGCCCTGACGG
>NZ_JTHL01000001.1:2158087-2187047 GCF_000818195.1 Streptomyces sp. 150FB
CTGCTGCGCCCGGCGAACACCACGCGCCTGTCGGGCCTGTACCTCGCGGGAGGCTGGGCGCATCCGGGCGGCGGACTGGCGCACGCCGGGATGTCAGGGGCGCTCGTCGCCGGACTGATCGTCGAAGGGGCGGACTTCCGGGGCTCGCGGTGAGCCCGACACACCGTCAGTACTGCTGCCGGCCGTTGTAGTTGGGGTCGTAGCCGTACGGGTCGGGGTTCTGCGGCGGCATCGGCGGGGTCCCCGAGGCGGCCGGGTCGCCCTCACGCTGCTGCGGGACCCAGACGCCGCCCGGCGGGGTGTCGCCGTACTCCTGGCCTGCCTGGCCCGGGTAGGGGTCGGCGTACTGCTGCTGGCCGCCGTAGTTGTCGTACCCGCCGTACTGCTGGCCGCCGGTCGTCGAGCCGATGTACGGGTCGGAGTAGGCGGCGTACTGCTGCTGGTTGTTGCCGTAGTCGTACTGCTGCGCGGCGTACGGGTCCTGGCCCGCGTACGCCGTCTGCGCCGCGTAGGCGTCCTGGCCCGCATAGGGCTCCTGGGTCGCGTAGGCGCCCTGGTCGGCCGGCTGGTCGTAGCCCGGGTAGGCGCCGTAACCGCCGTACTCACCGGGCTGGTTCGGCTGGGGGGCCGCCCCGGCCCGGGAGGCGGCGTAGGCGGCGTCGCTGTACACGCCGTACTGCCCGGTCTCGTCCGGCAGCGGCTCCGGCGCGTACACCGAGGCGCTCTCCTCGGGGGGCTGGAACGGCTCGGACTGTCCCGGCTGGTGCTGGTCGGACTGCCCCTGCTCGTACTCCAGATCGGAGACTTCGAGGCTGGGCTCCTGAGCGGCCGGCCGGGGAGCGCCCTTGCGCCTGCGGCTCTCGCCGGGGCTGCCGCCGAGCGCCCACCCGGTGGAGAAGCCGCGGCGGAAGGACAGGGTCACAAAGGTCTGGCCGGCGGCGAACGCGATCGCACCGAGCACGATGACGATGATGTTGGGCATCAGGACGCCGAGAACGACTCCCAGGAAGCCGGTGAAGGCGAGCGCGCGCCAGCGCAGCCGCGCCTTGTACTGCAACAGCACTTCACCCAGCAGCCACAGTGCCACGATGCCGAATGCGATGTAGAGGACCGTCCAGCCCATGCCCGCCCCTCTCCTGCGGCCGCCGCCCCGGGACAGGGCGGGTGCGGCCGGTCACGACTGCTCGTGCAGTCCGAGATTCTCGTAGATTTCGAGCGTCGCAGTGGAGTTGTTGAGTGTAATGAAGTGCAACCCAGGGACCCCCTCGGAGAGGAGCCGTGCGCAGAACTCCGTCGCGAACCCGATGCCAATGGAGCGTACAGCGGCTGGATCCTCCTTGGCCGAGAGGATCCGCTCTTTCAACTCGGGCGGGAAGACAGCCGTACTGAGCTTTCCCAGCCGTTCCAGTTGCTTCACGCTGGTGACCGGCATGATCTCGGGAATGATCGGGGTCGCGCAACCGGCTGCCTCCAGCCGGTCGCGGAGCCGCAGGTATCCGTCGGGGTCGAAGAACATCTGCGTGATCGCGTAATCGGCACCGGCGCGGCACTTGTCCACGAAGTGCCGGACGTCGGTGTCCCAGTCCGCCGAGCGCGGGTGCATCTCGGGGAAGGCGGCGACGCCGACGCAGAAATCGCCGGACTCCTTGATCAGCCGGACCAGTTCGGCGGCGTACCTCACACCCTCCGGGTGCGCGGTCCACTCCCCCATGGGGTCGCCGGGCGGATCGCCGCGCACGGCCAGGATGTTGCGGATGCCGGCGTCCGCGTACTGCCCGACCATGTTGCGCAGGTCGGCGACGGACTGGCCGACCGCCGTGAGATGGGCGACCGGGGTGAGCGTGGTGTCGGCGGCGATCTGCTCGGTCGCCCTGACCGTGCCTTCCCGGGTGGATCCGCCGGCGCCGTAGGTGACGGAGACGAAGCTCGGCGGCACCGATTCGATCCTGCGCAGCGCGTTCCAGAGGTTGCGCTCGCCCTTCTCGGTCTTGGGCGCCCAGAACTCGAAGGAGTACGTGGGGCCGGACGCGAGCAGGTCACGCACGGTCGGCGCGTGATCCGTCCTGGTCGAAGCTGTACCGGAAGCCATAGGTGCAGGTTAACGAGGTGCCGCCGCTACCCCAAGCGAACCGGGGATTTCCCGGCGGCCGTGAGCGGGATCACCGGCCCCGGAGCGCGATCAGGGCACGCGGTCGCAGCACACGGTGACAGCACGCGGTCACACCGCGCCGTCACACCGCACGGTCACAGCCCGCCGTCACAGCGCACGCTCCCTGACGCGCTTGGCCAGCGCCGCCGTCGCCGCCGCCGGATCAGCGGCCTGGGTGATGGCCCGCACGACGACGACCCGGCGGGCACCCGCGTCGAGCACCTCGTCGAGGTTCCCGGCGTCGATGCCGCCGATCGCGAACCACGGACGCTCCGTGCCCAGCGAGGCGGCGAACCGTACGAGGCCGAGCCCCGGCGCGTGCCGCCCCGGCTTGGTCGGGGTCGGCCAGCAGGGACCGGTGCAGAAGTAGTCCACCCCCGGCTCGGCGACGGCGGCCTCCACCTCGGACTCCGCGTGGGTGGAGCGGCCTATGAGCACGTCGTCCCCGAGAATCGCGCGGGCCGCCCTGACCGGCAGGTCGCCCTGCCCGAGGTGCAGTACGTCGGAGCCGATCGCGTGCGCCACATCCGCCCGGTCGTTGACCGCGAGGAGCTTTCCGTGCCGGCGGCAGGCGTCGGCGAAGAACTGGAGGTGGTCCAGCTCCTCCGCCGCCTCCAGGCCCTTGTCACGCAACTGCACGATGTCCACACCCGAGGCGAGCACGGCGTCGAGGAACTCCGGCAGATCGCCCTGCTCCTTGCGCGCGTCGGTGCACAGGTAGAGACGGGCGTCGGAAAGGGCGGTGCGAGCCGTGGACATGGGTTGTTCCCCCCGGTGGGACGGTTCTGTCGGTGGTGGGACGGCGTCCTTCGGTGCGGGGGTACGGGGTCACACGCGCGCCGCGCGCGCCACCCCGCACCACCCGGGCGGGAAGGCCGTCAGACGGCGAGCGCCTGGGCCCGGCGCTTCACCTCCGTGCCACGATTCTCGCTGAGCGCCTGCGCCGGCGTGCCGGGCAGGCTCGGGTCGGGGGTGAAGAGCCACTCCAGCATCTCTTCGTCACTCCAGCCGTCGTCCCGCAGGAGCGTCAGGGTCCCGGCGAGACCCTTGACGACCTTGCCGCCGTCGATGAAGGCGGCGGGCACCTGGAGCGCGCGATTCTCACCGCGGCGCACCGCGATGAGCTGGCCTTCCTTCACCAACTGCCGGACGCGCGTCACCTGGACATCGAAGATTTCGGCGATGTCGGGCAGGTGAAGCCACTCGGGGACGAGAGCATCGATCTTTACGTCAATCTCGGTCACAGGAACAAGCCTGCCATCCCGGACTGACAGACGGTACCCGGGACCACGGAGAGTGGCCGTCAAGGAACTGTTCGGGAGCCGCAGGAAGGGCGATGCGGAAAGCAGCCGGGGAGGCGCCGGAGAAGCGCGGGAGCCGCGGAAAAGCCCCGCTCGCTCAGGCCCCGGAGATCACAGTGCCGCTTTCCTGAGCGGTACGCCGGGGTCGGCGGCGAGCCCGGCATTCAGCCGAGCCCCCGCCTCGATCAGCTTGCGGCCCTGCGCCAGGTCACGGGGCCTGCCGACGGCCAGCAGCGCCACCATGACGTCCTCCCTGAGCCACACCACGGACCAGGCGGCGCCCGCCGGGTCGCCGCGCCACACCAGGGTGTCGGCAGCCGCGTGGTGGCCCGCGTACTGCACGAAACGCCCGAACTGCTCGGACCAGAAGTACGGCACGGGGTCGTAGACCCGTTCGGTCTCCCCGACGATCTGCGCGGCGACGGTGCGCGGCCCTTGCAGCGCGTTGTCCCAGTGGTGCACGAGCAGCCGTGTCCCGTAGCGCCCGCTGGGGAAGGAAGCGCAGTCCCCGACGGCGTACACGTCGGGCAGCGAGGTACGCAGCCGCGCGTCGGCGGTGACCGAGCCGTCCTGGCCGAGGAGGATGCCGGAGCCCGCCAGCCAGCCCGTCGCCGGGCGCGCGCCGATCCCGACGACCACGGCTCCGGCGGGCAGCTCCCGCCCGTCGGCCAGGGTCACCGCGCCGGGGCGCACCCCGCTGACCCGGGTACGGGTGAGCAGTTCGGCGCCGCTCTCCGCGTACCAGTCGGCCATCGGAGCGGTGACCTCGGCGGGCAGCGCGGCGGCGAGCGGCCGGTCGGCGGCCTCCACGACGGTCACCGCGCACCCGGCCTCGCGGGCCGCCGTCGCGAACTCCGCCCCGATCCAGCCGGCGCCGATGACCACGACCTCGTGCTGCTCGGCGAGCACGGGACGCAGCCGCTCGGCGTCGTCGAGCGTGCGCAGCAGATGGACCCCTTCGACTCCTTCGGAGCCGGGCAGCCCGATGGGCTCGGCGCCGGAGGCGATCACCAGGATGTCGTACGGGACGGGCCCGGCGGCGGTATCGACCTCCCGCTCCCCGGGGCGCAGTCCTGTGACGGTGAGACCGAGGCGCAGCTCGACGGAGAGCGCGTCGAAATCTATGTCGAAGGCGGAGTGCTCGGCGGTGCCGAGGAGGATCGCCTTGGAGAGCGGGGGCCGGTCGTACGGCGGGTGCGGCTCGGCGCCGATCAGGGTCACGGGCCCCCGGAAGCCGCCCTCCCGGAGGGCCACCGCGGCCTGAACGCCCGCCATTCCGGCCCCCACCACGACCACATGGGGCTGCTCCGAACGGTGGGCCGGGTGGTGCGCTGACTGCTCGTCCGCCGGGTGGTCCGCCTGCTGCTCGCTCACACACTCACCTTAGGGCGTTTCCGGGCGTCGCCCCGTCGAGCGCCGGACACTCCCTTACGGCGCGGCCCCACCGGGCGTTAGTCTGACCGGAGCAACTACCTCGCGGGAGCCCGGACGCACCGGGCTGAGAGGGAGGCCGAAGCAGCCTCCGACCGTACGAACCTGATCCGGGTCATGCCGGCGAAGGGAGGGGCTGGACGCCCATGCAGTCATCTCATCCGTCCCGTCAGAAAGCCCGCCAGGAAGCGCGACAGGAAGCCCGTCAGCAACCTGTTCCGGGCTCACCTCAGGAATCCGGGTCCGGCTCCGACGTCCTTGTCGTCGGCGGCGGCATCATCGGCCTGGTCGTCGCCTGGCGTGCGGCGCAGCAGGGGCTGCGCACCGCTGTGGCCGATCCCGAGCCGGGCGGTGGTGCGGCGCAGGTCGCCGCCGGCATGCTGGCCGCCGTCACCGAACTCCACTACGGCGAACAGACGCTGCTGGGGCTCAATCTGGCCTCCGTACGCCGCTATCCCGACTTCGTCGGCGAGTTGGAGGAGGCGAGCGGCCGGGACACCGGCTACCGCGCCTGCGGCACCCTCGCCGTCGCGCTCGACTCGGACGACCGGGCGCATCTGCGTGAACTGCACGCGCTCCAGCAGGGTTCGGGGCTGATGTCGGAGTGGCTCACCGGACGCGAGTGCCGGCGTCTGGAGCCGATGCTCGCGCCCGGCGTACGCGGGGGTCTGCGCGTCGACGGCGACCACCAGATCGACCCGCGCAGACTGACGGCGGCCCTCCTGACGGCGTGCGAGCGCGCCGGGGTGGTCTTCCACCGTGCCCCGGCCGACCGGCTCTCGGTCGTACGGGACCGGGCCGTGGGGGCCGTGCTCGCCGGCGGGCGCGCGCTCGCCGCCGACCAGGTGGTCCTGGCGGCCGGCAGCCTCAGCGGGAAGCTGGCGGGGGTGCCCGCCGACGTACTGCCGCCGGTACGGCCCGTGAAGGGCCAGATCCTGCGGCTGACCGTGCCGCGCGCGTACGCGCCCTTCCTGTCCAGGACCGTACGAGCCGTGGTGCGCGGCAGCCAGGTCTATCTGGTGCCGCGCGAGAACGGCGAACTGGTCGTCGGCGCCACCACGGAGGAGATGGGCTGGGACACCACGGTCACCGCCGGTGGTGTGTACGAGCTGCTCCGCGACGCCCACGAGCTGGTCCCCGGCATCACCGAACTGCCGCTGACCGAGACCCGCGCCGGCCTGCGCCCGGGGTCGCCCGACAACGCGCCGCTCCTCGGCCCCACCGCCCTCCCCGGCCTGCATCTGGCCACCGGCCATCACCGCAACGGTGTCCTGCTGACCCCGGTGACGGGCGATGTGATGGCCACCGTGCTGACCACGGGCGCGCTTCCCGAGGAGGCACTCGCCTTCTCCCCCCTGCGCTTCTCCGCCGGCGCGACCCCCGGACCCGCGCCCGCCCCCGCTTCCGAATCAGCCTCAGCCTCGACGTCAGCTTCAGCTTCAGCCTCCGCTTCCGCACGTCAGGAGCAGCTCGCATGACCACCGTGAACAAGGACGCCCAGAACCCCGCCGACACCGTCTCCATCTCCGTCAACGGCGAACCCCGCGCCCTCGCCCCCGCCACCACGCTCGACGTACTGGTCGCCGCCCTCACCCCGGCGCCCTCCGGGGTCGCCGCCGCCGTCAACGAGACCGTCGTACCGCGCGGCCACTGGCCGGTGACCGTCCTCGGCGACGGTGACCGGGTGGAGGTCCTCACCGCGGTCCAGGGAGGCTGATCCCGCATGGCCGACGACAGGCTCACCATCGGCGACTCCACCTTCAACTCCCGGCTGATCATGGGTACGGGCGGCGCGCCCAGTCTCGACGTGCTGGAACGGTCCCTGATCGCGTCCGGCACCGAACTCACCACCGTCGCGATGCGGCGCCTCGACCCCACCGTCCAGGGCACCGTGCTGTCGGTGCTCGACAAGCTGGGCATCCGCGCCCTGCCCAACACGGCGGGCTGTTTCACGGCGGGCGAGGCGGTGCTGACCGCGCGGCTCGCGCGTGAGGCGCTCGGTACGGACTGGATCAAGCTGGAGGTCATCGGCGACGAGCGCACCCTGCTCCCCGACCCGGTCGAGCTGCTCGAAGCGGCGGAGACGCTGGTCGACGACGGCTTCACCGTCCTGCCGTACACGAGCGACGACCCCGTCCTGGCCAGGAAACTCCAGGACGTGGGCTGCGCCGCGATCATGCCGCTCGGCTCACCGATCGGCTCCGGCCTCGGCATCCGTAATCCGCACAACTTCCAGCTCATCGTGGAGCACGCGCAGGTGCCGGTGATCCTGGACGCGGGCGCCGGCACGGCGTCGGACGCGGCGCTCGCCATGGAGCTGGGCTGCGCCGCCGTGATGCTCGCCTCGGCGGTGACGCGTGCGCAGGAGCCGGTACTGATGGCCGAGGCGATGCGGCACGGTGTGGAGGCGGGCCGGCTCGCCTGGCGCGGGGGGCGCATCCCGCGCCGCCACTTCGCGGAGGCGTCGTCCCCGGCGGAGGGCCTGGCGGCGTTCGATCCGGAGCGCCCGGCGTTCTCCTGAGCGGGCCCGGGGTGCCCCGTACGGGGTACTTCTGAGACATCACGGACCGGGAACGGGCTGTCACAGGTGTGCTTCAGCTCGGTCGGCGGCTTCGGGAGTGTCCGCCGCTGCTCGTAGACTCGCCCCGTGGATACGACCCTCAAGGACCCGGACCCGATGGTCGGGCAGGTGCTCGACGGCCGCTACCGCGTCGACGCGCGCATCGCCGTCGGTGGCATGGCCACGGTCTACCGGGCCGTCGACACCCGGCTCGACAGGGTCCTCGCCCTCAAGGTGATGCACCCGGCCCTCGCCGCCGACGCCACTTTCGTGGAGCGCTTCATCCGCGAGGCCAAGTCCGTCGCACGGCTCTCGCACCCCAATGTGGTCGGGGTCTTCGACCAGGGCGCCGAGGGCGCGTACGTCTATCTGGCCATGGAGTACGTCGCCGGCTGCACGCTCCGCGACGTCCTGCGCCAGCGCGGCGCGCTCCAGCCCCGGGCCGCGCTGGACATCCTGGAGCCGGTGCTCGCCGCGCTCGGCGCCGCTCACCGCGCCGGGTTCGTCCACCGGGACATGAAGCCGGAGAACGTCCTGATAGGGGATGACGGCCGGGTCAAGGTGGCGGACTTCGGCCTCGTACGGGCCGTGGGCGATGTCACCAGCACCACCGGCACGGTCCTCGGAACGGTGTCGTACCTCGCACCCGAGCAGATCGAGTACGGCACGTCCGACACCCGTGTCGACGTGTACGCGTCCGGGGTCGTGCTGCACGAGATGCTGACCGGCGCCAAGCCGCACACCGGGGACACCCCCGCGCAGATCCTCTATCTGCATCTCAACGAGGACGTGCCCGCGCCGTCCGCCTCCGTCCCCGGTCTCGCCGCCGGGCTCGACCACCTGGTCGCGGCGGCCACGGCCCGTAACCCCGATGTGCGGCCGCACGACGCGGTGGCGCTGCTCGCGCTCGTACGCGAGACACGCGCCGCCCTCAGCGACGCGCAGCTCGACGCCGTACCGCCGGGGGCCAAGCCCGAACCGGCCAGACCGGCCCGTTCCGACGGGCGTACGGCGGTGATCCCGCGCATCCGTCCCATCGAGCCGACCGAGGACTACGCGGACGCCAGGAACTACGCACCCGCGGACAGCTACCCGCCCGCGAACCGCACCAGCAGGCTGGAGACGGTGGCGCCGGACAGTCCTTCGGCGCAGCGCCCGCCGCTCACCCGCCGCACACGGCGCGGTCTGATCGCGACGATCGTCGCTGTGCTGCTGGTGCTCGGGGTGGGCACCGGGGTCTGGTACATCAACTCGGGACAGTTCACCCGGGTCCCCTCCGTGCTGGGCCAGAGCGAACAGACCGCCAGGGGGCGCCTCGCCGACGCCGGGCTCGACGCGCGGATCAGCAAGGACTTCAGCGACACCTTCAAGCGCGGCACGGTCATGGGCACCGATCCGGAGCCCCGCACCCGGCTGCGCGGAAACGGGCCCGTCACGCTCGTCATCTCGCGCGGCCCCGAGATCGTCACCGTGCCCGACCTGGCCGGCGAGTCGCTCGCCGACGCCAGGGCCGCGCTCAAGAAGGCCGGTCTCGGCTCCGGGATCGTCACGCACGCCTTCGACGACGACATCCCGCAGGGGACGGTGGTCAGCTCGAAGCCCGGCGCCGGCGCCGAAACGCGGCCGGACTCCGGGGTGGCGCTCGTCGTGAGCAAGGGCAGCCCGGTCGACGTCCCCGATGTGACCGGTGAGCCGGTGGACAACGCGACCTCTGAGCTGAAGGACGCGGGGCTCAAGGTCAGGATCGCGCCGACCCAGGTGCACTCCCCCGAGGACGCGGGCGAGGTCGCCAAGCAGTCCACTGCGGAGGGCTCCCAGCTCGCGCGCGGCGACACCATCACGCTGACGGTGTCCAAGGGTCCCCAGCTCATCTCCGTACCGGATGTGACGGGCCAGAAGGTCGCCGACGCACAGAGCCGCCTCGAAGGCGCCGGCTTCACCGTCCATGTGAGCCGGGGCTTCCCGTTCCTGGACGACACGGTCACCGACCAGTCCGTCAAGGGCGGCGACAAGGCGCCCGAGGGCAGCGAGATCACCATCAAGACCAAGGGGCTCTAGGTCCATGGGGTCCACACCATCCACGCGGTCGACGCTTTCCAGGCGGTCGGCGCTTTCCACGCGCAACCCCGTCGGCGGGCATGTGCCGGTCGCCGGAGGGCTGGCGTCGACCGGCCTGGCGTACGCGCGCGAGCTGGGCGCCGAGGCCGTCCAGGTCTTCGCGGCGAACCCGCGCGGCTGGGCCACGCCCGCCGGGAACCCCGTGCAGGACGAGCGGTTCCTCGCCGAGTGCGCGGCCGAGGGCATCCCCGCCTACGTGCACGCGCCCTACCTGATCAACTTCGGCTCCGGCACCGAGGCGACCGCCGAGCTGTCGGTGGGGTCCCTGCGGCACAGCTTGCGGCGTGGCCGGGAGATCGGCGCGCTCGGCGTGGTCGTCCATACGGGGTCGGCGACCGGGGGCAGGACCCGCGGGACCGCTCTCGCGCAGGTGCGGGAGCTGATGCTGCCGCTGCTGGACGAGCTGACCCACGACGACGATCCGTTCCTGCTGCTGGAGTCGACCGCGGGACAGGGTTTCTCGCTCTGCTCACGGACCTGGGACTTCGGCCCGTACTTCGAGGCGCTCGACTCGCACCCCAAGCTGGGCGTCTGCCTCGACACCTGCCACATCTTCGCGGCCGGGCACGATCTCACGGGCCCCGGCGGGATGGGGCGGACGCTGGACCTGCTGGTGGAGAGCGTCGGCCCGGACCGGCTCAAGCTGATCCACGCCAACGACTCGAAGGACGTGGCCGGGGCCCACAAGGACCGTCACGAGAACATCGGCGCGGGGCACATCGGCGAGGAGCCGTTCCGCGAGCTGTTCTCGCATCCGGCGACGGCGGGTGTCCCGCTGATCCTGGAGACCCCTGGCGGCAAGGAAGGGCATACGACGGATGTGAAGCGGCTGAAGAGGCTGCGCGACGGCGACTGAGGCACCGGCCGCTGCCCTGCCGCTGCCCGCCTACAGCTCCGGGCCGTCCCCCGGGACCTCCTGGTAGGAGTAGCGCTGCTCCGCCCACGGGTCGCCGACGTTGTGGTAGCCGCGCTCCTCCCAGAAGCCACGGCGGTCGGCCGTCATGTACTCCACGCCCCGGACCCATTTGGGCCCCTTCCAGGCATAGAGATGCGGCACGACGAGACGCAGCGGGAAGCCGTGCTCGGCCGTGAGCAGTTCGCCGTCCTTGTGGGTGGCGAAGATCGTACGGTCGGCCATGAAGTCGGTGAGCCGCAGGTTGGAGCTGAAGCCGTACTCGGCCCAGACCATGACATGGGTGACGTCCGGGGCCGGCGGGGCCAGCTCCAGCAGCGTACGGGTGGACACGCCGCCCCATTCGGCCCCGCGCATGCTGAATTTCGTCACACAGTGCAGGTCGGCGACGACCGACGTGAAGGGCAGCGCCGAGAAATCCTCGTGTTTCCAGCAGCGCTTCTCGGTGTCGGCGGTCGCGCCGAAGACCCGGAATTCCCAGCGGTCCGGCTTGAACTTCGGTACGGGCCCGTAGTGGGTCACCGGCCAGCCGCGCTGTAGCCGCTGCCCCGGCGGAAGCTCGGACTGTCCCGACTCCCAGCGCTCCCGGCTCTCCGGCTCACCCATGGCCTCAATGGTGACAGACCGGGAGGGGTGGTCATGACCAGGTCGAGAATAATTCGGGGCAAGTACCACTAAGGCGCCACTTACTGGACGACCCTCCGGTGCGGTGCGAGGATTCGGCCACTTGCCTCCCCCCACGGAAGGAGCCTCCCCGATGCAGGGTGATCCCGAGGTCCTTGAGTTTCTCAATGAACAGCTCACCGCCGAACTGACCGCGATCAACCAGTACTTCCTGCACGCGAAGATGCAGGAGAACTTCGGCTGGGCAAAGCTCGCGAAGTACACCCGCGCCGAGTCGTTCGACGAGATGAGGCACGCGGAGCTGCTGACCGACCGGATTCTGTTCCTGGAGGGGCTGCCGAACTACCAGCGGCTCTTCCATGTACGGGTCGGCCAGACGGTCACCGAGATGTTCCGGGCCGATCGCGAGGTCGAGGTCGAGGCCATCGACCGGCTCAGGCGCGGGATCGACGTCATGCGCTCCAAGGGCGACCACACGTCCAAGGGCATCTTCGAATCGATCCTGAAGGACGAGGAGCACCACATCGACTATCTCGAAACCCAGCTCGACCTGCTCGACAAGCTCGGTGAGCCGCTCTACATCGCGCAGGTGATCAAGCAGCCGGACAGCTAGGGCGCATCCGACGGGTCAGGCGGCTTCGCCCAGGCCCGGCGACAGCGGTTCCGGCGCGGAGGTCCCAGCGGTGGGGATTCCGGCGGCGGGCATTCCGGTGGCGGGCATTCCGGTGGCGGGCATTCCGGCGAGCCCGGACGCGCCCTGTTCGAGCAGTTCGCGGCGCGGGCAGCCGCCCCGGCCGAGAAGCGACTGGATGCGGCGTACGCACGAACCGCAGTCGGTGCCCGCCTTGCTGGCCGAGGCGATCTCGCGCGGGGTGCACGCTCCGGCGTCCGCGTGTTCCTTGACCTGCTTCTCGGTGATGCCGAAGCACGAGCAGACGTACACGCGGTTCGCCTCCGGCCGGATCGTTGGCGGGCACCGTCCCCGACGCTTCGGTGAGGCTAACCTAACTTAACCCACGCCTCCGCGCGACGACAGCCCCACCGACGCCGGTGGGGCGCGGATCACATCGATCCGCGCCCCACAAGGTTCTGCTCGCTCCTACCGGGCTACTGGGCGCGGTACATCTCGGCGACCAGGAACGCCAGGTCCAGCGACTGGCTGCGGTTGAGGCGCGGGTCGCAGGCCGTCTCGTAGCGCTGGTGCAGATCGTCCACGAAGATCTCGTCGCCGCCGCCCACGCACTCGGTGACGTCGTCGCCGGTCAGCTCCATGTGGATACCGCCCGGGTGGGTGCCGAGGGCCTTGTGGACCTCGAAGAAGCCCTTCACCTCGTCGAGCACGTCGTCGAAGCGCCGGGTCTTGTGTCCCGAGGCCGCCTCGAAGGTGTTGCCGTGCATGGGGTCGCAGATCCAGGCGACCTGCGCGCCGGAAGCCGTGACCTTCTCGACCAGTTCGGGGAGCTTGTCCCTGACCTTGTCGGCGCCCATCCGGACGATGAAGGTCAGCCGGCCGGGCTCGCGGTGCGGGTCGAGACGCTCGATGTAGCTGAGCGCCTCGTCGACCTTGGTGGTCGGGCCCAGCTTGACGCCGATCGGGTTGCTGATCTTCGAGGCGAACTCGATGTGCGCGCCGTCGAGCTGACGGGTGCGCTCACCGATCCAGACCATATGGCCGGACACGTCGTACAGATCGCCCGTACGGGAGTCGACGCGGGTCAGCGCGGTCTCGTAGTCGAGCAGCAGCGCCTCGTGCGAGGAGAAGAACTCGACCGTGCGGAACTCGGCCGGGTCGGTGCCCGCCGCCTTCATGAAGTTCAGCGCGTTGTCGATCTCGCGGGCGAGGTGCTCGTAGCGCTGTCCGGACGGCGACGACTTCACGAAGTCCTGGTTCCAGGCGTGCACCTGGCGCAGGTCGGCGTAGCCGCCGGTGGTGAAGGCGCGGACGAGGTTGAGCGTCGCCGCCGACGCGTTGTACATCCGCTTCAGCCGCTCGGGGTCCGGGATGCGGGACTTCTCGTCGAAGGCGAAGCCGTTGACGGAGTCGCCCCGGTACGTGGGGAGCGTCACCCCGCCGCGGGTCTCGGTGGGCTTGGAGCGCGGCTTCGAGTACTGTCCGGCGATCCGCCCGACCTTCACGACGGGCACGGATGCCGCGTAGGTGAGGATGGCGCCCATCTGGAGCAGCGTCTTCAGCTTGCCGCGGATGTGCTCGGCGGACACGCCGTCGAAGGCCTCCGCGCAGTCGCCGCCCTGGAGCAGGAACGCCTCGCCCTTGGCGACGGCCCCCATCCTGGTCCGGAGCTGGTCGCACTCGCCCGCGAAGACGAGCGGCGGATAGGTCTCCAGCTCTGCCACGACCTCGCGCAGAGCCGCCGGGTCCGGATACTCCGGCTGCTGGGCAGCCGGGAGGTCCTGCCAGGTGGGCACATAGGTCGCGGAGTTCTCAGCGTTCACGGTCACGGACGCAAGGTTACGGGGTCGCGGGGCGTGACAGGGGAGCGGCTCACAGTATGAAACGCGGCACATGCGTTATCGTTCGCCGTATGTTCGCGCATTCGAATCCGATCTGGTGGTGGACCGCTCGTCCGGCGGCCCACTGATTCACGCGCGCATCACGAATCTCGAAGGCCGCCCGAGGGGCGGCCTTCAGTTTTTCCCCGGGTCGATGCCCGGCGGATGAGGCGGGCCGTTCCTCCCAGCAGAAGGAACGCCTCCCATGACCTCTCCGGACCGACACCACTCCCCTGACCCCGCGGCGCCCGACGGCGCTCGGCTCGACGCGCTCCTCGACCGCCTCCTGGACGACGGCTGCCCGCCGTTCGCCCTGCTGCGTCGGCGTACCCCGGGCCGCGACCACGACACCGTGGAACTCCTGATCGGGCCCGTGAGCGAAGCGGCCCGGCTCGCCGACCTCCCCGCCGGCGAGGGGACGACGGCGCTCGCCCTCGTCCCGTACCGGCAGATCAGGGAGCGCGGCTTCGACGCCCGCGACGACGGGACGCCGCTGTCCGTGCTGGTCGCCGACGAGACGTACGAACTGCCGCTGTCCGCCGTCCTCGACCGGCTGCCCGCCCATGACGTACGGGTCGAGGACGGCGCGTTCGACCTCGACGACGCGAGGTACGAGGACATCGTGCGGCGGGTCGTCGAGGACGAGATCGGCCGGGGCGAGGGGGCGAACTTCGTCATCCGGCGCACCTTCGAGGGCCGTGTCCCGGGCTTCGGCCGCGCCGACGCCCTCGCACTCTTCCGCCGCCTGCTGACCTCCGAGCGCGGGGCGTACTGGACGTTCGTCGTACACACCGGGGAGCGGACCCTCGTCGGGGCCAGCCCCGAGGTCCATGTCCGGATGAGCGGCGGGACCGTCGTGATGAACCCGATCGCCGGGACCTTCCGCTATCCGCCCGGCGGGCCGACGCCCGAGGGGCTGCTCACCTTCCTCGGCGACCGCAAGGAGACCGAGGAGCTGTCCATGGTCGTCGACGAGGAGCTGAAGATGATGTGCACCGTCGGCGACCGGGGCGGGGTGGTGATCGGCCCCCGGCTCAGGGAGATGGCGCATCTCGCGCACACGGAGTACGAGTTGCGCGGCCGGTCCTCGCTCGATGTGCGGGAGGTGCTCAGGGAGACGATGTTCGCAGCGACCGTCACCGGGTCCCCCGTGCAGAACGCGTGCCGGGTCATCGAGCGCCACGAGACGACCGGTCGCGGCTACTATTCGGGCGCGCTGGCGCTCATCGGCCGGGACGCCGGCGGCGCCCAGACCCTCGACTCCCCCATCCTGATCCGTACCGCCGACATCGACAGCGCGGGCGGGCTGCGGCTGGGCGTCGGTGCCACGCTCGTACGCCACTCGGACCCGGCGAGCGAGGTCGCCGAGACACACGCCAAGGCGGCGGGTGTGCTGGCCGCGCTCGGCGTACGCCCCGGGCGGCCGGGCGCCGAGTCCGAGCGCCCGAGGCTGGCGGACGACGCCCGGGTGCGGGCGGCGCTGGACGCCAGGCGAGAGCGTCTCGCGCCGTTCTGGCTGCGGATGCGCACCGAGCCCGCTTCGCTGACCGGTCACGCGCTGGTCGTCGACGGCGAGGACACCTTCACCTCGATGCTCGCCCACCTGCTGCGGTCCTCGGGCCTGGAGGTGACCGTACGGCGCTACGACGAGCCCGGCCTGCGCGCGGCGGTGCGTGCGCACGAGGGTCCCGTGGTGCTCGGTCCGGGGCCCGGCGACCCGGCGGACGCCGGGAATCCGAAGATGCGGCTGCTGCGCTCGCTCGCCGCCGAGCTGATCGGCGAGCGGCGGCAGGGAGTGCTCGGGGTCTGCCTCGGCCATGAGCTGATCGCGGCGGAACTGGGCCTGGGGACCGTACGCAAGCGCGTCCCTTACCAGGGCGCGCAGACCGCGATCAGCCTCTTCGGCCGGGAGGAGACCGTCGGCTTCTACAACAGCTTCACCGCGCACTGCGACGAGGCGGCCGCCGACGAACTGGCCGCGCACGGCGTGGAGGTGAGCCGCGACGAGGCGAGCGGGGAGGTGCACGCGCTGCGCGGGCCCGGCTTCGCCTCGGTGCAGTTCCACCCCGAGTCGGTGCTGACGCTGAACGGGCCGGCGGTCGTCGCCGGGCTGCTGGCGGATGTGATGGGGACGGGTGCCCAGGACTCCGGAGTGAAGGGCGCCTGCCGTACGAATGCCCGAACTCCCCGCTGACGTACGGGCGGTGGGGCCCCGGGCCGCCGCCCCGGGGCCCCGCCGTCCGGCGGCTTCAGCCGAAGAAGACGCCGACCTCGGCGTACAACTCGGGTTGTACGGTCTTCAGTTCGGCGATCGCCTCCGAGATCGGCACCCGCACGATGTCCGTCCCGCGCAGCGCGACCATCTTCCCGAAGTCGCCGTCCCTGACCGCCTCGATCGCGTGCAGCCCGAACCGGGTGGCCAGCCAGCGGTCGAACGCGCTCGGTGTGCCGCCCCGCTGCACATGGCCGAGGACCGTGGTCCTGGCCTCCTTGCCCGTACGCTTCTCGATCTCCTTGGCCAGCCACTCACCGACCCCGGAGAGCCGGACATGCCCGTACGAGTCGAGCGTGCCGTCCTTGATGACCACCTCGCCGTCCTTCGGCATCGCGCCCTCGGCGACCACGACGATCGGCGCGTACGAGGCCTTGAAACGCGACGTCACCCAGGCGCAGACCTGGTCGACGTCGAAGCGCTGCTCGGGGATCAGGATGACGTTGGCGCCGCCGGCCAGGCCCGAGTGCAGCGCTATCCAGCCCGCGTGCCGCCCCATCACCTCGCAGACGAGGACGCGCATATGGGATTCGGCGGTGGT
The DNA here is from genome assembly GCF_000818195.1 of Streptomyces sp. 150FB. Taxonomy (GTDB): domain Bacteria; phylum Actinomycetota; class Actinomycetes; order Streptomycetales; family Streptomycetaceae; genus Streptomyces. The sequence continues at coordinate 2,174,508 of NZ_JTHL01000001.1, forward strand.
GTGCAGCCGGTCGATCGCCTCGGTCGCGATGCCGACGGCCGTGTCGAATCCGAAGGTGTAGTCGGTCGCCGACAGGTCGTTGTCGATGGTTTTCGGGACCCCGACGCAGGGCACGCCGTGCTCGTCGCCGAGCGTGGCGGCGACCCCGAGCGTGTCCTCGCCGCCTATCACGATGAGCGAATCGACACCGAGAGCGGCGAGGTTGTCCTTGATGCGCCGGACGCCGTCCCGCGCCTTGAGCGGATTGGTGCGCGAGGAGCCGAGGATGGTGCCGCCGCGCGGCAGGATGCCGCGTACGGCCGGGATGTCGAGCTGTACCGTTTCGCCTTCGAGCGCCCCGCGCCAGCCGTCCCGGAACCCGGTGAAGGAACAGCCGTACTCCTGGGCGCCTTTGCGGACGATCGCGCGGATGACCGCGTTGAGTCCGGGGCAGTCGCCGCCCCCGGTCAGTACTCCGACTCGCACGGAAAACACGTCCCTTCGCCGTCGGTGACTTCGACCGACCGGCGCCACGGTGACGTGACACAGGTCACTCCTGCATGGTGCGCAGGGTGAATTCCGTTGCGCCAGAGGCCGGTTGAAGGTGTTTTCACCGGATGTGCGGGGGCGGGCGGACGTCAGGCGTCGTCGAGACCGCGCTCGATCGCGTATCGCACCAGCTCCACGCGGTTGTGGAGCTGGAGCTTGCCGAGCGTGTTCTGTACGTGGTTCTGCACGGTGCGGTGCGAGATGACGAGGCGCTCGGCGATCTGCTTGTACGAAAGGCCCTTGGCGACCAGTCGCAGCACCTCGGTCTCGCGGTCGGTGAGCCGGGGCGCGCCGGGCTCACCGGAGGCGGCGGGCACGGGGTCGGACGCGAGCCTGCGGTACTCGCCGAGCACCAGCCCGGCGAGCCCCGGCGTGAAGACCGGATCGCCCGCCGCCGTACGACGTACCGCGTCCGTCAGGTCCTGCGTACTGGCCGACTTGAGCAGATAGCCGGTGGCGCCCGACTTCACCGCCTCCAGTACGTCGGCGTGCTCGCCGCTCGCCGAGAGCACCAGGACACGCAGCCCGGGATGGGAGCCGACCAGCTCCTTGCAGACCTGAACGCCGGGCATTCCGGGCAGGTTGAGGTCGAGGACCATCACCTGCGGGGTGGTGGCCTGCGCGCGGCGCACCGCCTGCGGGCCGTCCCCCGCGGTCGCCACGACGTCGAATCCCGACGCTTCGAGGTCGCGGGCGACCGCGTCCCGCCACATCGGGTGGTCGTCGACCACCATCACCCTTATCGGGTGGCCGGTGTCCGCCGTACCCGTTTTCCTGTCGGTGCGGGCGCTCAGGTCCGCCCGGTCGGTCATACGCTCGGTCATCTCTCCGCTGCCTTCCCCCGTAGAGCCTTCGGTCGTGGAACTCTCAACTCGACCTCGGTGCCCTGGCCCGGCACCGAAATCACCTCGGCCTTCCCGCCGAGTTCGCGCAGCCGCCCGCGGATCGAAAGGGCGACACCGAGGCGTCCCTCCCCCTCGGCCTGGGCGAGCCGGCCCTCGGGGATGCCGGGGCCGTCGTCCCGTACGGTCACGATCACCTCGTCCGGCCAGTCCTCGACCAGGATCCAGGCGTTCGCGTCCGCACCGGCGTGCTTGCGGACATTGTCCAACGCGGCACTGACAGCCGCCGTCAGCTCCATGGCGGCGGCCGGCGCCAGCAGCACAGGGGCGCCCGGCTCGGCGAAGGTGACCCGCGAGTTGGTGAACGGCGCGAGCAGCGAACGCAGATCGCACGGCTCGACACCGGCCCGCTTGCCCCGGCCCAGCGGGCAGTCCAGATCGAGGGAGCGGACGGTGGCCTCGTACGCCGCGTCCTGCGAGGCGCGCGCTGTCGGCACGAGTCCGCTGGAGACGAGCGTACGCAGCGCGACCTCCTGCTCCCCCGCCATCCTTCCCAGCTCCTCGGCCTCGCCGCCGAGGGCCGTACCGCGCCGCTGCACCATCGCGAGCACCTGGAGCACGCTGTCGTGGATGTCGCGTGCCAGCCGCTCCCGTTCGCGGGTCGTGGCCTCGATCTCCAGGGCGCGGGCGAGGGTACGTTCGGAGGCGCGGGCGACCTCGACGACGTAGCCGATGGCGATGGAGGCGACCCAGACGAGCAGCACGTTGTGCAGGGTGTCCCTGCCGGGGTCCCCGCGCTCGACGAGGTCGGCGACGGCGACGAACGACGAAGCCACACAGGCCCAGCGCCAGCCGCCCTTGATGGCGAAGGCGAGCACGGGTCCCGCGGCCCAGATCGACGGGAGCGTCGGGCCGTCGACGTGCTGGGCCTGCGCGTCCGCCAGCCCGGTGATCAGGATGCCTACGACGGCGATGGTCAGATCGGCGGCGAGGAAACGCCGGGTACAGCTCACGGCGTTCGCCACGCTGGGGAGGGTGACGAGGGTCCAGACGGCGAGAACCGCGAGGTAGCCGACGGCGACCCAGGGGTGCTCGTAGGTGTCGCGCGCGTAGACGAAGAGCAGGACCGCGTACACCATGGTCAAGATGCGATAAGCGGTCAGTGCGTGCCACAGCGGCTGTTCCACGGACATTCGGACAACCCGCGTACGTCTCGCCATGTAATCCCCCATTTTTTAACGGTCCGGTTCACCTCCGGAGCGCTTCATGCCGCCGGCCGTCCATGGGCCTGACTCCCCTGACAGCGGCGCGCGCCCCTCCCATGTCACTTACCGGCGGCCGGGGTGTGCCCGGTCGTCCCCCCGGCTTTGGCACGGGCGTCCGCCTCGGCCTTCGCCGCGTCCGCGATGCGGCGCTTGGCCGCCGTCGCGTAGATGTCGACGTACTCCTGGCCGGACAGCTTCATGATCTCGTACATGACCTCGTCGGTCACCGACCGGAGGATGAACCGGTCGCCCTCCATGCCCTGGTAGCGGCTGAAGTCCAGCGGCTTGCCGATCCTGATCCCCGGCCGCATCAGCTTGGGCATCACCTTGCCCGGCGGCTGGATCTTCTCCGTGTCGATCATCGCGACCGGGATCACCGGCGCCCCCGAGGCGAGCGCGACGCGGGCCAGGCCGCCCGGCTTGCCCCGGTAGAGGCGGCCGTCGGGCGAGCGGGTGCCCTCGGGGTAGATGCCGAACAGCTCACCGCTCTCCAGGACCTTGACCCCGCTGTTGATCGCCGCCTCACCCGCGCCGCGCGCTCCCGAGCGGTCCACCGGGAGCTGTCCCACGCCCTTGAAGAAGGCCGCGGTGAGCTTGCCCTTGATGCCCGGCGAGGTGAAGTACTCGGCCTTGGCGATGAAGACGACCTTGCGGTCGAGCACGGCCGGCAGGAAGAACGAGTCCGAGAACGACAGATGGTTGCTCGCGAGGATCGCCGGACCCTCGGCGGGAATGTTCTCGATGCCCTCCACCCAGGGCCTGAAGGCAAGCTTCAGCGAGCCGCCGATGGAGAACTTCATGGCGCCGTAGATCAACTCGAATGCCTCCTGTGCTGTCCGCCCGACCTTAACGTGTGGCGGCGCGGCGTCCACCGTGTCCGGAGCCCTGCGGATCTGGTCGGTGTCGGTCCGGTCGCGTACGGTGAAGTACACCTTCGCAGAGCCACGCGAACACTTCACGAACAGGAGACGCCGGTGCCGGTCCTTCCTGGAGCCGAGCCGTACCGCCACGAGGGCGGTGAGATCGGCGTACTCCTCTGTCACGGGTTCACCGGGTCTCCGCAGTCGCTGCGCCCCTGGGCCCGCCATCTCGCGGCACGCGACCTGTCGGTGTCCCTGCCGCTGCTCCCCGGGCACGGCACCCGCTGGCAGGACATGCAGATCACCGGCTGGCGCGACTGGTACGCGGAGGTGGACAGGGCCTTCGGGGAGCTGCGCGAGCGGTGCGAGCGGGTCTTCGTCTTCGGCCTGTCGATGGGCGGGGCGCTCGCGCTGCGGCTCGCCGAGAAGCACGGTACGGAGATCAGCGGGGTCGTCGTGGTGAACCCCGCGATCAAGCTGCACGGTGCGGGTGCCCGCGTCCTGCCGGTCCTGCGGCATCTCGTCCCCACCGTGAAGGGGATCGCGAGTGACATCGCGAAGGAGGGCAACCACGAGTTGGGGTACGGACGGGTACCGCTGCACGCGGCGTATTCGATGAGTACGTTCTACCGTCTGGTGGACGCGGCGCTGCCCCAGGTGACCCAGCCGCTGCTGCTGTTGCACAGCCCCAGGGACCACGTGGTGCCGCCCGCCGACTCGGCCCGGATCCTCTCCCGCGTCTCCTCGACGGATGTCCGGGAGGTCTTGTTGGAACAGAGCTACCACGTGGCGACGTTGGACCATGACGCGGAGCGGATTTTCGAGGAGAGTCACGCGTTCATCGGCCGCCTCGCTCCGAGTGTCGGGAAGAAGGGGAGCACCACCGGTGGCTGAGCATGACGCGGACCGCGAGCCGCAGCCGATCGACGAGGACGCGGCATGGGCGGCGATCGTCGCCGGGTACGGGGAGGAGCCGGCGGATCCGCCGGGCGCCAAGCCGTTCAAATCGGTGGACGATCTCGCCGTGCTGGAGAGCGAGCGGAACAAGTCGACGCCGGACGGGCCGGACGCCGGGTCCCCGGCCGAGTCCGGTTCGGAGGCCACCGGCCAGGAGAGCGCCGCCGAGCCCGACACCAAGGACGACAAGCCGTCCCGGGGTGGTGGGGCGCTCGGTGGTTCGGTCGTCTTCGCGCCGGGCATCGGCGGCCCCCGGGACTACGAGCCGTCCGTGCCCGAGGATGGCACGTCCTTCGACGACGAGGACGATGAGGACGACGAGGGGCATTTCGTACCGCCGGAGCCGCCGTCCCTGCCGGAGGCCGACGCCACGGCCAAGTTCGCCTGGCTCGGGGTCATCGGCGGTCCCGTGCTGTTCCTGGCGTCGATCCTGCTCCAGTGGGACATGACGTGGTGGCTCAGCGCGGTCTGTATCGGCGGTTTCCTGGGCGGCTTCGCCACCCTGGTGGGGCGGATGCGCAATGACGACGAAGAGGACGACGACCCGGGGCGCGGCGCGGTGGTCTGAGCGGGACGCGGGATACGGGAAGCGGGGTCGGCCCCGGCGCTGGAGATTTGGTACGCGGGGCCGCGCTCGGTCCCGCGTACCGTACGCGGCACTCAGGCCGTACGTACCGCTCAGGCGGCCGGGAAGCGCAGGACCGCCAGCACCGGCAGGTGGTCCGTCGCCGCCTTCAAGTCCTGCTCGCTGACGCCCGGCAGGCCGTGCGGGACCCCGCAGCCGAGCACCTCGACGCCCTCGCTCGTGAAGACCGCGTCGATGCGCTGCCGGGGATCGCGCGGCGTCGACGTGTGCTCGCCGCCCCACGGCTCGACGGCCCAGGCATCCTTGAGCTGGTCGGCGAGCAGCGCGAAGCTGGGGCCCTCGGGACGCTCATTGATGTCACCGGCCAGCACGCTGTGCGGGGCGCCCATCGACTTCAGCCGGGCGAGCGCCGCCTTGGCCTGTGCCTGGCGCTCATCGCCGCGCAGGCTCAGATGGCAGCTCAGCACGCCGATCCGGGCAGCCCCGAACCGTACGACGGCGGTCGCGAAACCGCGCCGGTGCAGGCCGGGGGTCCGGGGCAGCAGTACGTCCTCGGTCCGCTCCACGGTGGCGCGCAGCGAACACAGCAGCAGCGGTCCGGCCGCCGGGGCGCCACCACCGAGCACCACCAGGTCGGTCGCCATGGCCAGCCTGGACGCGTACTTGCGCCAGCGGAAGAAGCGCGGTGCTTCCTGGACGAAGACCAGGTCGGGCGCGCACGCCCGGATCACGCGCGCCAGCGCGGCGCTGTCGTCGCGCATCGAGCGGATGTTGTAGCTGAGGACCCGGACCACGGCCGAACCGTCCGGCTCGGTACGGGAGTCGGGCAGTGGGGGCATCACCATGCGGATCAAGATACGGGACGCGATGACCACATTCTGACCCGGCCCGACACGGCTGTGCCCGCCGCGCCCCCGATGGGGGCCCGGCGGGCACAGCCGTACGGAATCAGCCCTGCCGTGCCAGGTCGGCGGCGCCCACCAGGCCCGCTTCGCCGCCCAGTTGGGCGGCGAGAACCTGCGCGTGCGGACGGAACTCGCCGCCGATCAGCCAGCGCCTGAAGGACTTGCGGATCGGGTCGAGGACCAACTCGCCCTCGTCCGACACACCACCGCCGACGATGAACGCCGACGGGTCGAAGAGCGAGGCCAGGTCGGCGAGCCCGGCGCCCGCCCAACGGGCCAGCTCCCGGAAGGAGTCGATGGCCACGGCGTCGCCCGCGCGGGCGGCGGCGCTGATGTGCTTGCCCTCGATGCCGTCCGGTGTGCCGTTGCCGAGACCGAGCAGCGTCCCGGCGTTCTCCGGCGTCGCGTTGGCGCGCTGGCGCGCGTACCGCACGAGCGCCCGCCCGGACGCGTACTGCTCCCAGCAGCCCTGGCTGCCGCAGCCGCACAGCAGGCCGTCGGGGACGACCCGGATGTGGCCGAACTCCGCCGCCACGCCGAAGCGTCCGCGCCGCAGCTTGTTGCCGATGATGATCCCGCCGCCGAGGCCGGTGCCGAGCGTGATGCAGATGACGTCGTCGTGGCCCTGTCCGGCCCCGAACCTGTACTCGCCCCAGGCCGCCGCGTTCGCGTCGTTCTCCACGACGACCGGCAGGCCGACGCGCTGCTCGACCTTGTCCTTGAGCGGCTCCTGGCGCCAGTTGATGTTCGGCGCGAAGAGGACGGTGGCGCGCTTGTCGTCGACGTAACCGGCGGCCCCGATGCCCACCGCTTCGATCTCGTGCCCCTCGCCGGCGCCGGAGACCGCGGCGCAGATCGCGTCGACGATGCCTTCGGCGGTCGGCGGAGTGGGCACCTTGTGCATATCCCGGATGGTGCCCTCTTCGTCGACCACGCCGGCCGCGATCTTCGTGCCGCCGATGTCGACGCCGATGGTGAGTCCCATGTGTCCCTCAGTTTTCGGTCGAGCCCCGCTTGGCCCAACCGTACCCGAGGGCGGGCACCCGCCCGTCAGTCCAGGTCGATGTGACCGGCCGGACCTGGCCCTTCGTCCCTGGGGTCGGTCGGATCGCCGGACGTCTCCGTATCGCCCTTCGTCACGCCGGGGTTCGTCGCGTCAGGTTTCGTCGGATCGGGCGCCGTCGCTCCGGGCTTCGTCACGTCGGGCTTCGTCAGGTCGTACGGGTCACTCTTCCCGCCCGCCCCGCCCGCGTCGCCGCCCGGGGTGGTGGAGCCCTGGGTCCAGCGGCCTTCCTGGCTCTCGACGGCCGTACGGTACGCGGCGAGGATCTCGCCGCCCGCGGCGGCGAGGTGGTCGAAGACTCCGGGATTGCGCTCGATGACCGGCTCGACCGCGGCCTTGGCCTGATTGAGGAGCTGCTGTACGGCTCCCTGGCCGACCATGCCGAAGAGCGGTCCCTGAAGAGAGGAGACCTTGTCGGTGACGGCGTCGACGAACTTACGCAGTTCGTCGGCCGCGGAGGCGGGCGGGCTGCCGTAGGTGGCCCGGCGGCGGACCTTCTCCGCCGCCAGATCCTCGGCGCACGCCGTGGCCCAGGCGTCCGCGTCGGCGTCGGGGCGCTCGCTGGCATCGCTCATGGGGTACTCCTGCGTCTGAGACACGGGCCTTTCGCTGTGGGATGCGAAAGGGTTCGTCCCCTTCGACGGTACCCGAACGGCTGTAGGTCGTTCAGTCCGTACGCGGCCAGAGTCCCGGATCGGGCGCGAACCTGACCCGGAGCACCCCGTCGGTGAGGGCCGCGCCCGTGACCGTACAGCGGCGCAGCGCCGACGGCAGGGGGACGATCCGGCGGAACGGGCCGACGGTGAGCAGGAGTTCGTCGTCCCTGCGGACGAGTGCGACCTCGCTCTTGACTGCGCCGGGCAGCGGCAGGCACCAGACGAGCAGGTTCTCCTCCTCGCGCCGGTCCTCGACACTCCAGGGATCACCGGCCGGACCCGGCGTCCTGCCGTCGGGCTCCAGGGCGAGCCCGTCGCCCCCTGAGAGGGCGGCTGCCCCGCCGTGGCCACTGGTCTCCGTGGGACCGCCGGCTCCCGTGGTGAGCGTGCGGTCCGATTCCAGGTCGAGCAGGGTGAGGTCCTCGATGCCCCGCGGGTCGCGGCCGAGGTGTCCCACCTCGCAGAGGGAGGTGCTGCCGAGCACCCACTCCCCGTACCAGCCCTCCAGGCACTTCTGCTGCTGCGCGACGAGCGACGCGAGCCAGGGGTCGACCGAGCCGCGCGGCAGCAGCCGGTTCGCCACGAGGGTCTCGACGCGCAGGCCGAACAGCGCGGCTCCGGTACGGGCGGTGCGCAGCGCCTCCTGGGCCCCGGGCCCTGGCTCGGCGACCAGTCGCAGCGACGTCGTACGGTCCTCGATCAGCGACTGGACGGCCGCCAGCTCGGCGTCGCGGCGCGCTGCCGTCTCGTACAGCCACTGCGAGGGCATGGGTACGCCGGCGAGCTGGGCCATGATCGGGCGCAGCGCGCGGGCGGCCTGGCGTTCCTGCGGGAGCAGCCGGCGCATGTAGCGGCGGAGCTGCTCGGGCAGGGCGAGCAGCGCGAGTGTTTCGCGCAGCGGCGGCATGTCGACCACGAGGACGTCCCAGTCGCCGCCCGACGCCTGGTGGAGGGCGTGGAGCAGGGCGAACTGTTCGCTGCCGGGGAGTTCGGTGAGTTCCTCGCCGGCCAGTTTGCGGGCGCCGACCAGGTCGAGGGCGCCGGAGGCCCGTTCCTGGAAGCGGAGGAGTTCCTGCCGGAAGTGCGCGCCGGAGTCGACGCGGGCCGCCCACAGCCCGTCGGTCACCCGGTCCGGCTGCGCGGGATCCGTCCCTACGGATGTGCCGAGCAGGTCGCCGGGGTGGTCGGAGGTGAGCAGCAGGGCGCGGTCGCCGCGCCTGGCTGCGGCGAGCGCGGTGGCGGCGGCCACGGTGGTACGGCCCGCACCGCCGGGGCCGGTGACGAGGACCGTACGCATCAGCTCACGCTCCAGGGGCGGATTCGACTCCGGGAAGGGGGCCGGGGGCGGACTCGACGCGCTTCTTCAGACCGGCGAGGGCGCGGTCGATGATGACCTTCTCCGCCTTGCGCTTGATCATTCCGAGCATCGGGATCTTGACGTCGACGGTCAGCCGGTAGGTGACCTCGGTGCCGTCGCCGGCGGGGGTGAGCAGGTAGGAGCCGTCCAGGGAGCGCAGCATCTGCGACTTCACCAGGGTCCAGCTCACCTCGTTGTCCCCGGTCCAGGTGTACGCGAGGGTGTGGTCGTCCTTGATCGCTCCGGCGTCCAGCACGAGCCTGACCTGCTCGGCGCGGCCCTTGCCGTCGGTGGCCAGCACCTCGGCCTCCTTGACCTCACCCGTCCAGTCCGGGTAGCGGGCGAAGTCGGCGATCACGCCCATGACCTCGGCCGGTGCCGCCTCGATCGTGATGCTCGAACTGGTGTGTTCCGCCATCGCCGTGCTCCTCTGGGCTGGGTACGCCCGTGCAGGTTATCGCGTGGCCACCGGTCCCGAACGCACGGACGGCAGGAACCGAAAGGGGTCCGGGGTCACCACTCCATGGTCCACGGAACGCCCGTGGAAGCGAAGTGCCCCACATTCACGCACTCCGTGGAGCCGACGCGCATCCGGCGGACCAGCGGCTGGTGCACATGACCGAACAGCGCGTACCGGGGCTTCGTCCTGCGTACGGCGTCGAGCAGCGCGCGGCTGCCGCGCTCGAAGCGGCGGGCGACCGTGTCGTAGACCAGTTCGGGCAGCTCGGGTGGGATGTGCGAGCAGAGCACGTCGACCTCCCCGATCGCCTCGACCTTGGCCGCGTACTCCTCGTCGGAGATCTCGTACGGGGTGCGCATGGGGGTGCGCAGGCCGCCGCCGACGAAGCCGAAGACCCGGCCGCCGATCTCCACGCGCTCGCCGTCGAGGACGGTGGTGCCGGGGCCCGCGTACTGGGACCAGAGCGCCGGTATGTCGACATTGCCGTAGGTGGCGTACGTCGGGGTGGGAAGGGCGGCGAACATCTCGGCGTACTGACGGCGCACCGCTCCCTCGATCGCCGCCCCCGGGTCGAGGTCGAGGCCCGCCCACAGCGCTCCGCCGAAGTCCCTCGCCTCGTCGAAGCGGCGCGCGGTACGCAGCTCCACGAGCCGGTCGGCGTTCTCCTTCCCGAACAGGTCGGGGAAGATCCCGCGCGAGTGGTCCGCGTAGTCCAGGAACAGCACGAGGTCTCCGAGACAGACCAGGGCATCGGCGCCGTCACCGGCCGCCGCGAGCGCCCCCGTGTTCCCGTGCACATCACTGACCACGTTGACTCGCATGACGATCACCCTAGAACGACGTCCCCGCGCCCGGTAGAGGGCACCGGACCTGCGATTACTTCCATGGTGTCAGCGGGGTGCACTACTGTGCGGCGAGTGGACCGAAAAACATGTGACGCAGGGAACATCTGACCGGGACCCCCTATCGGTAAGTCAGTACTGATGGGTAACGTCCAGGCAGTCCAGCCGTGCTCTCCTCCAGGAGCACCTGCCCGATCTTGGACCGCAGCCGGTGCCCCACGGAGCCGTGGCGCCGGCGCCCGATGAGGAGCAGCAGTTTTGCGCGAGTTCAGCCTTCCGGCCCTGTACGAGGTCCCCACGGACGGCAACCTGACGGATCTCATCCGCCGCAACGCCGCTCAACACCCCGATGTGGCGGTCCTCGGTCGCAAGGTCGCCGGCGTCTGGACCGATGTCACCGCCACGGAGTTCCTCGCGGAGGTACGCGCGGCGGCCAAGGGCCTGATCGCCGCCGGCATCGCACCGGGTGACCGGGTCGCCCTGATGTCCCGTACCCGCTTCGAGTGGGTGCAACTGGACTTCGCGATCTGGAGCGCGGGCGCGATCACCGTCCCGGTGTACGAGACCAGCTCAGCCGAACAGGTGCAGTGGATCCTCGGCGACTCCGGGGCCGTCGCCGTGATCGTGGAGAGCGACGCGCACACGGCGACCGTCGAATCCGTACGCGACGCCCTGCCCGGCCTGCTGAACGTCTGGCAGATCGAGAAGAACGGCGTCGACGAACTGACCGCTTCCGGCGCCGGGATCACCGAGGCGACCGTCGACGAACGCGCCGGATCGGCGAAGGCCGACGACCCCGCGACGATCGTCTACACCTCGGGCACCACGGGCCGCCCCAAGGGCTGCGTGCTCACCCACCGCAGCTTCTTCGCCGAGTGCGGCAACGCCGTGGAGCGCCTCAAACCCCTCTTCAACACCGGCGATTGCTCCGTCCTGCTCTTCCTCCCCGCGGCGCACGTCTTCGGACGGCTCGTCGAGGTCGCCGCCGTGATGGCCCCGATCAAGCTCGGCTGCGTCCCCGACATCAAGAACCTCACGGACGATCTCGCGTCCTTCAGGCCCACGTTGGTACTCGGCGTCCCCCGCGTCTTCGAGAAGATCTACAACTCGGCCCGCGCCAAGGCCCACGAGGACGGCAAGGGCCGCATCTTCGACAAGGCCGCGCACACGGCCATCGCCTACAGCCGCGCCCTGTCGACACCCGAGGGCCCGGCCCTCGGCCTCAAGCTCCGGCACAAGCTCTTCGACCGGCTCGTCTACAGCAAGCTGCGCGCGGTGCTCGGCGGCCGGGGCCAGTACGCCATCTCGGGCGGCGCGCCGCTGGGCGAGCGGCTCGGCCACTTCTTCCGGGGCATCGGCTTCACGGTGCTGGAGGGCTACGGCCTGACGGAGTCCTGCGCCGCCACCTCCTTCAACCCCTGGGACCGCCAGAAGATCGGCACGGTGGGCCAGCCCCTGCCGGGCACGGTCGTGAGGATCGCCGACGACGGCGAGGTCCTGCTGCACGGCGAGCACCTCTTCACCGGCTACTGGAACAACGAGGCGGCCACGGCCGAGGCGCTGGCCGACGGCTGGTTCCACACGGGCGACATCGGCACGCTGGACGAGGACGGCTACCTCGCGATCACCGGCCGCAAGAAGGAGATCCTGGTGACCGCCGGCGGCAAGAACGTCGCCCCCGCCGTCATCGAGGACCGCATCCGCGCCCACGCCCTGGTAGCCGAATGCATGGTCGTCGGCGACGGCCGCCCCTTCGTGGGCGCGCTGATCACCCTGGACCCCGAGTTCCTGGCCCGCTGGTCCGAGGAACACCACAAGGCAACGGACTCCACAGCCGCGACGCTCCGCCTGGACCCGGAACTGGTGGCGGAGATCCAGCGCGCGGTGGACGAGGGCAACGCGGCGGTGTCGAAGGCCGAATCGGTCCGCAAGTTCCGCATCCTCACGGACCAGTTCACGGAGGACGGGGGCCACATCACCCCGTCCCTGAAGCTGAAGCGCAACGTGGTCTCAAAGGACTTCGCCGACGAAATCGAAGCCATTTATCAGGCCTAGGGGTGGGCGGTCGTGGTCGCCCCGGTCGTTTCGCTGACGCGGTTGTGGTGCACGGCCGTTGGTTGCGGTTGTTGACGGGGTTCGCTCCGGGGCGAAAACCCGGGGATGCCGACGTAGTTACGGCGCGTGGCGGGCGGTCGTCCGAGGCTACGCGGCCTGCGCCG
>NZ_JTHL01000001.1:2188150-2192398 GCF_000818195.1 Streptomyces sp. 150FB
GAGATTTGTGGCGCACAACCGCCTCAAGCAACACGTTCCGCGGTGACAACGCCGTAAATCACACGTCCGGACATGTGCCTCCGGAGGCCCCGGCGCCCGGCACCGAACCCACCGGCCGCAACCACGAACCGGGCGCAACCAAGCGCACCGCGACTCTAGAGGAGCCCCCGCAGCCCCGACGCCAGCGCGTCCCAGCGCCACGTGTCCTCCACCCAGCGCCGCCCCCGCTCCCCCATCCGCGCCCGCAGCCCCGCGTCGCCCAACAGCGTCACGATCCGGTCCGCCGCCTCCCGGCCGTCGCTGACCACCCAGCCCGTCTCCCCGTCCAGCACCGCGTCCGGCGCGCCGCCCGAGTCTCCGGCCACCACCGGGAGGCCCGTCGCCGAGGCTTCCAGGTAGACGATCCCCAGGCCCTCGACGTCCAGCCCCCCGCGCCGCGTCCGGCACGGCATCGCGAAGACGTCGCCCGCCCCGTAGTGCGCCGGCAGCGACGCCCACGGGACCGCGCCCGTGAAGCGGACCGCGTCGGCGACCCCCGTGGACGCGGCCAGTTTGCGGAGCGCCGACTCGTACGGGCCGCCCCCCACGATCAGCAGCACCGCGTCCGGTACCCGCGCCAGGATCGACGGCATCGCGCGGATCAGTGTGTCCTGCCCCTTGCGCGGCACCAGCCGCGATACGCAGACCACGACCGGGCGTTCGGCCAGGCCCAGCGCCGCGCGGATCTCCGCGCCCCCCGAGCCGGGGTGGAAGGTCTTCTCGTCGACGCCCGGCGGCAGCCGCACCATGCGGGACGCGGCGGCGGGCGTCAGTGCGGGGGCGATGCGTGAGCGGGTGTACTCACCGAGATAGGTGATCGTGTCCGTGCCTTCGCCGACGCGCCGCAGGAGCTGACGGGATCCCGGCAACTGCGCCCACCCCGCCTCGTGCCCGTGCGTCGTCGCGACCAGGCGCCGCGCGCCCGCCGCGCGCAGCGCGGGGCCCAGCAGCCCCAGCGGAGCCGCCGCGCCGAACCACACCGACTCGCAGCCGTGCTCACGCAGCAGTTGGACGGCGCGGCGCCTGACGCGCGGGGTCGGCAGGAGCATCGTCGTGCGGTCGCGCACGACGGTGAACGGCTGCTCGGCGTCGAACGCCGCCGTCGCCGCCGCGCCCTCCTCGCCGCGCTTCCACGTCGAGGCGTAGACGACGAGCCGCTCGGGGTCCAGCCGCAGCGCCATGTTGTGCAGGAACGCCTGGATACCGCCGGGCCTGGGCGGGAAGTCATTGGTCACGATCAGGGTCTTGTGCATCGGCAGAGACGTTACCGGGCGGCCCCGCCGGGTGGGTTCCGCGCCGGGTCGACAGGCATCATGGCTTCCGCCATCACGTACGGAACGGAACAAAATGATCATGTCGGGTGCGCGCCGGGTACGGTCCCCGGTCGCGGTATGGGCCCTCACCAGGGCGGCGTTGCTGCTCTGTGTCTTCAGGGTCTTCACCCTGCCGGGCCCCGATGTCACGACCGACGTCTCGGTCATCTACCGGAACTGGTACGAGGCGTTCAAGCACGGCACGTATCCGCCGGCCGATGTCACCTGGCAGTACCCGCCCGGCGCCGCGCTGGCGATCCTCCTCCCGGCCGTGCTGCCGTTCCTCGGCTACGCCACCGCCTTCTTCGCGCTGGTGTTCCTCTGCGACGCCCTGGTGTTCCGGCTGCTGCTGCGCGCAGCCGCCCGTGAGGGGCGCTCGCTCAGGGCGGTGTGGGTGTGGGTGGCGGGGGTGCCGCTGCTGGGCCCGACCGCGTACGCGCGCTACGACCTGATGGTGACGGCGGTCGCCGTCGCCGGATTGCTCGCCGGGGCGCGCCGGCCGAGGGTGCTGGGCGCGCTCGCCGGGTTCGGCGCGCTGCTGAAGGTGTGGCCGGTGCTGCTGCTGGTGGGTACGGAGCGCGGCACGGCCACCCGGCGGTCGTGGACCACGGCGGCGGTGACGGGCGCCGCCGTCACGCTGGCGTGCTGCGCGGCGATGCCGGGGGCGCTGGACTTCGTCACCCATCAGCGTGACCGGGGCACCGAGGTGGAGTCGCTGGGGGCGCTGGTCTTCCAGGTGGCGAGGCACTTCGGCTGGCAGGGCGAGGTACGGCTGCACTACGGCTCGCTGGAGTTCATGGGCCCCTACGTCCCCCTCGTCAGCGCGGCTGCGATGGCGCTCAGCCTGCTCGCTTTCGGCTGGCTGCTGGTGTGGCGGCTGCGGGCGCGGGTGTTCACGTCCGGTACGCCGGGTGACGCGGCGTTCGCCGCCGTACTGCTGTTCACCACCACGAGCCGGGTCATCAGCCCCCAGTACATGCTGTGGCTGGTGGGGCTCGGCGCCGCGTGCCTGGTCGCGCGTACGAGCCTGATGGCGCTGCCCGTCCGGCTGGTGCTGGTGGCGACCGGGGTGACGCTGCTGGAGTTCCCGATCGGGTTCGGGGAGGTGGTGGCGGGCGATGTGAGCGGGGTGCTGCTGCTCCTCGTACGCAACGGCCTGCTGGTGGCCGCTTCGGTGATCGCGTGCCGGCGGCTGTGGCGGCAGGCGGTGCCGGGCCGGCGCACACGTACGCGGGTGGAACAGCCCGCCGAGCCGTACGCGGACCTCAGCGACGGCCGGGTCAGCCCAGCCGCTGCCGGAGATAGTCACGCCACCGCGCCGTGAAGTCGTCGGGCGTCGTGGACAGTACGTCGTGCATCGCGTCCTCCACCGCGCCCGCGCGCCCGTCGTGCGCGCCCACCGCGCGGTAGAAGTCCGTCAGCCGCTTCTCGCCCCAGTGTCCGGCGATGAGTTCGCAGGCCAGCCAGCCGCCCTCGTACGCCTGGGCGAGCTGGTCGGCGTCGCTGCCGAAGGCGAAGTCCTGGTCGGCGGGCAGCGCGGCGGGAAGCCGCCCCAGGCGGACGGCGTCCTGGAGTTCGGGGGCGATCTCGGCGGCGGTGCGGCCCGAGCCCCGGTAGGCGACCCAGTCGGCGAAGCCCTCGGAGAGCCAGGTCGGGGTGGCGGCCGAGGTGGCCGTACGGGTCGCCACATGGGTCGTCTCGTGGGTGAGGACGACGCCCCGGCCGAACGCGCCGAGCAGGCCGTACGCGTCGGGGTTGACGATGACCCGGTCGGCGGGCGCCGTCGACGCCGTGGCGGAGCTGCCGGTCTCCCCCGTGGTGACGGCCGCGATGCCCCGGTAACTGGCCGTGGGCGCCCCCAGCAGCTCCGCCATGGCGTCGACGGAGCCGGGCACCAGCACGACCACCCGCCGCGCCCAGGCGCCCGGCCAGGCGCTGTCCACGGCCGGTACGGCCTTGTCGGCCGCCGCGGCGATCCCGTGCAGTGTCGCCGCGTCCTGGCCGACGCCGAGGACCAGGCTCCGGCTGCCCCGTACGACACTCACGCGGCCCTGCTGCCAGAGCTGCCGCGCGCCGCCCTTGCCGGGCCGGTCGGCCGTGACGTACCAGCGGCCGCCGTGCTCGGCCAGCTCCAGGGTGCGGGGCGTCGACACGGGCGACGTGTCGTAGCCGGCGATGCGGTAGCGCAGGTCGGCCGTGGCAGTCGCCCTGGTGCCGGAGCGCCGGACACCGGTGAGGTGGTACGTCCAGGAGCGCAGCGGCACCTCGGCGAGGTTCTCGAACTCCGCGCGCTCGGCCCGGCGCAAGGTGGTGGCCGCCGGGCCGAAGGCCGCCAGATAGGCGCTCTCGTCGTGGTGGACGACGGCGGCGGCCCGGTGGTCCAGGGTCTCCCGGATGTCCGGGGTCGCCGGGTCGGGAGGTGCGGCCGGGGCCGAACAGCCGGCGGCGAGCAGCAGGCCGGCGAGCGAAGCGCCGGCGAGCGACAGCGCGGAGCGGCGGCGTACGCCGCGCGCCCTGGGTGCTGTTCCGGTACGTCCGCGAGCCGCCACGCGGCCGATCGTACGGTGCGCCGGATCAGACGCGTGTGACGGAGGAGACAGGCATCATGCCGACCGGGTCGTAGCGCACGGCGGCGCCGGGGTAGGGCGCGTGGATCACCTGGCCGTTCCCCGCGTACATGGCGATGTGGCTGGCGTCGTCGCGGTACGCCACGAGGTCGCCGGGCCGCGCCTGCGAGAGCGGCACCCGGTGTCCGGCGTACCGCTGGGCCTGGGAGGTGCGCGGCAGTCCGACGCCTGCCTGGGCGTACGCCCACTGGGTCAGCCCCGAACAGTCGAAGCCCGAAGGACCGTTGGCGCCCCACACGTACGGCAGCCCCACCGCCCGCCGGGCCGCC
>NZ_JTHL01000001.1:2192854-2196764 GCF_000818195.1 Streptomyces sp. 150FB
CGACGGCGCCGCCGCGGGCACTCCGGCCCAGGCCGGACGGTGAGGAACGCCGATGGGACACCACAGGAAGCAGCACTTCCTTCCGCTGTACGCACTCACGCCGCTCCTGCCGCCCGACGGGCGGACCGATGGCCGGAGCTGCGCGCAGCAGACAGTAGCCGCGCGGACACGGGGCGCCAACGACCGCGCCGGGCACACAAAGTGACGCCCCTGCGGTGACCTGGCAGGTCACCGCAGGGGCGCGGTGTCAGCGAAGCGGCGGCGGAATTCGCCCGAATGGGCGGTCGCGCCGGGGGTTTCAGCGGCGGCGGGGGCAGTTACGGAGTCCGCCGGGGCGCCGGCCGCCGAAGGCGTCTGAAGCTGTCGGAAAGCGTGTGAAAGCGCGTGAAGGCGTTCGTCAGATCCGGACGCCGTACATGAACCCGCCGATGGTCGACATGGATTCGAAGCGCACGGAGGCGCCCGGGTGCGGCGCGTGCAGCACCTGTCCGTTGCCGGCGTACAGGCCCACATGGGCGAGGCCGTTGAAGAAGACCAGGTCGCCCGGGGCGAGCTGGCTCATCCCGATCCGCACACCCTCGTCGGCCTGGGTGTAGGTGGTACGGGTGATGCTCACGCCTGCCTGGCCGTACGCCCACTGGGTCAGCCCGGAGCAGTCGAACGAGCCGGGGCCCGTGGCTCCGTAGACGTACGGGGAGCCGATCACTCTCTGTGCGGCGGCGAAAGCGGCGGCGGCGCGGCCCGAAGCGGCGGGCACGTTACCGAGGTTCACCCGGTCGCTGGCGCGATTGGCACGGGAGTCGTCGGCGGCGAGCGAGGCCTTCTCGGCCGCGCTGAGGGTGTTGAACAGCGTCTGGGCGTCCTTGAGCTTGTCCTGGACGTCCTTCTTCTTGCTCGCCAGGTCCTTGCGCGCCGAGGAGAGGTCGGCGAGCTTGCCGCTCGCCTCCTTGCGCTCCTGCGCGAGCGCGCGCTGCTTGTCCGACACCTGCTGGAGGGTCTTGGCCTGTTCGGCGCTGATCTGGTCCATGGTGGACGCCTTCTCCAGGTAGGAGTCGGGGTCCGCCGAGAGGAAGAGCTGTATCGAGGGGTCGATGCCACCGCTGCGGTACTGGGCGCTCGCCATCGAACCGAGGCCTTCGCGCAGGTCGTTGAGCTCGTCCTGACCGCGGGCGACCTTGTCCTGGATCGCCGCGACCTGCTTCTCGATCTTGTCCTGCTGCTCCTTGGCCCCGGAGTACTTCTCGTTGGCCTTCTCGGACTCGTCGTAGAGCTTGTCGACCTTCGCCTTGACCTCGGACTTGGTCGGCTTCGGGTCCGCGTGCGCGGCCTGGGAGGTCAGCGCGACAGCGGCGGCCGCCGTCGCGGTGAGCACGGTCACGCGAGTGCGCGTCGGGGGCTTGGGACGACGGTGAGATGCCACGAAGGCGAGCTCCTTCTTGCTCGTCGGAGCGCGTAATTGACAGACATCACACGCATGGTGATCAGCTTGTTTACCTGGTCAGGCGATACGCACACCGAACTGGAAAGGCATGTTGTTGATCGACTCGTAACGGACCTGAGCACCCGGCTTGGGAGCGTGCAGCACCATGCCGTTGCCGGCGTAGAGCCCCACGTGGTGCGCGTCGCCGTAGAAGATCACGAGGTCGCCCTGCTTGAGCTGGCTCATACCGAGGTGCGGTCCGGCGTTGGCCTGCGCCTCGGAGGTACGCGGGATCGAGACACCGGCCTGGGCGTACGCCCACGAGGTGAGCCCGGAGCAGTCGAACGAGCCGGGGCCCGAGGCGCCGTACACGTACGGGGAGCCGATCACGCCCTGAGCCGCGGCGAAGGCCGAGCCGGCGCGCTGCGAGGCGGGTACGGAGGCGCCGAGGTCCACGCGGTCGCCGGCGCCGCGGTTGGCGCGGGCGTCGTCGGCGGTGAGCGAGGCCCGCTCGGCGGCGGTGAGGGTGTTGAGCAGCTTCTGCGCGTCGGCGAGCTTGCCCTGAACTTCCTTCTTCTTCTTGCCGAGTTCCTCGCGGGTGTCGGCGAGGTCGTTGACCTTGCCCTGCGCTTCCTTGCGCTCCTGCGCGAGTGAGCGCTGCTTCGCCTGGATCTGCGAGAGCGACTCGGCCTGCTGGGCGCTGATCTGGTCCAGCGTCGACGCCTTCTCCAGATAGTCGTCCGGGTTCGAGGAGAGGAAGAGCTGTATGGAGGGGTCGATGCCGCCGGTGCGGTACTGGGCGCTCGCCATCGAACCGAGGCCGTCCCGCAGCTCGTTCAGCTCGTCCTGCCCCCGGGCGACCTTGTCCTGGAGGTCCGAGACCTGCTTCTCCAGCTTGCCCTGCTGCTCCTTGGCCCCGGTGTACTTCTCGTTGGCCTGCTCGGCCTCGTCGTACAGCTTGTCGACCTTCGCCTTGACCTCGGTCTTGGTCGGCTTCGGGTCCGCGTGGGCGGCCTGGGAGGTCAGTGCGACGGCAGCGGCGGCGGTCGCGGTGAGCACGGTCACGCGGGTGCGGCTCGGAGGCTTGGGACGACGGTGGGACGCCACGGAGGCGAGCTCCTTCTTCCTCAGCCGCCGACCGGGAACGGGAGATGAGAGCAACTTCCCCGGCTCGGCGGTTCCTTCACTGCCACCCCGGATGGGTGATCAACCGCGCGAAGGTTCGAGCTGACCTTAGTGACCTTCTTGTGATCAGTTCAAATCCTCACGCGAAAAATCTTCGTCATGTGGGCATAAATTAGCGACATCACACGGACGGTGACGGGCATTTGACGCTGAGACGCGCCCTTAAGCGGTCAATCAGGGCATCAGGCACAGTCGTTGCGCATCGTCGTTCTTCATCGCTCTTCGGCGTGCGTCGGCGTTGTCGTCGCTCAGACCCGGTCGCCGTCGCTCAGACCCGCGAGAGCCTCTTCAGCAGCAACGCGGAGGCGACCGGCCGCGCCCCGGCCTTCGCCACGCCGTCGGCGACCTCCCGGTCGGTGGAGACCACCACCACGGGACGGCCCGCCGGTTCGGCCCTGACGAGCTGACGGATCAACTCGTCGGCGGTCACACCCGGTTTGGAGAAGAGCACACGCACCCCGCGCGGCGGCGCCAGCAGCACCGGAGCCGCCAGCTCGGCGCCGTCGAAGACACAGGTCATCTCGGCGCCGGTCTGCGCGGCGAGCATCGCGAGCCCGCCCAGCAGCCGCAGCCGCTGCTTCTCCAACGGCATCGTCGGATAGCCGGTCTTGGTCACGTTGTAGCCGTCCACGAGCAGATGCGCCTGCGGCAGCGCGAGCAACTGGTCGAGCAGGGCCGGGTCCATGTCGGAGAGCGCGCGGGCGGCGACGTCCTTGGGGGACATACGTCCCGGCTCGACCGCGTCGACGGTGTCGGCGGGGCGGCCGGAGGCCGGCGGCAGGGCCAGCTCGCGCCGCAGCCCCTGCGCCGATTCGAGGACGGTGTCGAGCAGCAGCCGCAGCCGCATGTCCTCCGTCGAGCGCCCCTCGCGTGCGGCGCGCCTGCTGGACTCGACCGCCGACTCCGCCTCGGCGAGCCGCGCCCTGATCCGGCGGGTCTCGCTCTCGGCCGCCGACACCTGGGTGGCGGCCTCGGACCGTACGGTCTCGATCTCGGCCAGGGCGCGGCGCAGGGCGGCCTCACCGCGCTTGACGTCGCTCTGCGCGCTGCGCAGCTTGCGGTGCAGCGATTCGGCTTCCTTGCGGGCCCCGTCCAGCTCCGTACGCAGCCGCTCGGTCTCGCTCTTCGTCTGCGCCCTGGCGCCGGTCAGCTCCTCGCGCAGCCGCTCCAGCTCACGCCTGTTCTCGTCGTCGGCGCGCTCGGCGTCGGCCCGCTGGGCCTCCTCGCCGGCCGCTGCCACCAATTTCACCCATCCGGGTGGCCTGAGAACGTACGCGGCGGCGGCCACGTCCACGGGATCGGCGG
>NZ_JTHL01000001.1:2196896-2208778 GCF_000818195.1 Streptomyces sp. 150FB
GCGGCCGCCGGCGGCGACCCCGACTCCAGCGCCGACGCGAGCTCGGGCTGCGCCTGGCCGATCCGCTCGCCGATGCGCTGCCGGAAGAGCGGGTCGCTCTCCAGCGCGGCGGCCATCGCGTTCCCCGCGAACTTGGCACGTCTGTTCGGCGTGAATCGGGCATACTGGCGGAGCTGCGCGGGCAGCTCCGAGACCGTCAGACCGCCGAAGGCGTCCGAAACCAGGGCCACGACCCTGCGCCGTACCCCCTCGGGGAGCGGGCGGTCGAGTGCCTCGACGGCGTCACCGCCGGCCGCACCGGCCGACTCGGCGCCGTTTGCGGGCTGCTCCACGATCCGTCACCCCACTACCCTTTCGGGCGGCTCCCTCAGGAACCGGCGCCCGGCCTGTCCACCAGCTCGATCTGATCCACCGCATTGCACCAACGGCACCGGACCGACTCGATGGTCTCACTGACCACCTCGCGCTCCTCCACCTTCGGTGCCCCGGCCAGGTCCAGATGGACGAACTCGACCACCTTCGACGAGCGGGTCACATCGAAGCGCGTGAGGTTGCCGCACAGCGTGCAGCGCCACCGCGTGGTCGCCGTCGGCTGCGGAACCGTCGTCATCGTGCCGTCTCCTTGCCTCTCGCCGTCTCTCGCCGTCTCCCGCCGCGGTACGCGTTCCCCGTGGCGGTTGCCCAACCCTACGGCCTCGGGGGTCTCCCTGACTGCGGCGAGGCGTTCCCTGCCGAATGATCCCGGTACGCCATGCTCTGTCCGTGAGCATGTGGCGGACGGTGACCCGGGGACCGGTGGCGACCTACGGACTGGCCGGTCTCTGTGTACTGGCGTTCCTGGCCGGCCCGGTGTCGGGGTTCGATCCGGCGTACGGAAAGGGGGACGCGCTGCTCGCCGCGCAGAGCGCGTACTTCCTGCGCTGGGGGGTGCTGCCCGCCGAACTCGACTTCAACTCTCCACACGCCCTGCTCACTCCCCTCACCGCGCTGTTCGTCCACGCGAACTGGCCGCACCTGCTGGGCAACATGCTGTTCCTGCATGTGTTCGGGGCGATGACCGAGCAGCGCATGGGCCGGGTCCACTTCACGCTCTTCTATCTCGGCGTCGGCTACGTCGCGCTCTTCGGGTACGCGGCCGTCAACGCCACCTCGGAGCAGACCCTCGTGGGGGCGTCGGGCGCGATCTCCGGCGTCCTCGGCGCCTTCCTCTACCTCTTTCCGAAGGCGCGGGTCACCAGCCTCTTCCCGTTCCTCTTCTTCCTGCCGCTGCGCTTCCCCGCCTGGGCCGTGCTGATCTTCTGGTTCGTCCTCCAGTGGCTGGCGGCGCGGGCCGCGGGACCGGGGCCGGGGGTCGCCTACCTCGCGCACCTCGTCGGCTTCGGCGCGGGCTTCCTCTACGCGTGGGTGCGCTACCGCCGTACCGATAGGGTGGGAGGCCAAACTGCGGCCACCGAGGGAGAACGTCAACCGTGATCACCGCGATCGTGCTCATCAAGACCAGCGTCGACCGGATCCCCGAGATCGCGGAGGCCATCGCGGCGCTGGACAGCGTCAGCGAGGTCTTCTCGGTGACCGGGACGTACGACCTGATCGCCATGGTGCGGGTGAGCGCCCACGACGACCTGGCCGAGATCATCCCCGGCGGGATCAGCCGCATCGAGGGAGTCGAGAGGACGGACACGCATGTGGCGTTCCGTGCCTACTCGCAGCACGACCTCGAAGCGGCTTTCGCCATCGGCCTGGACTCCTGACCCGGGCGGCGACCCCAGCGCTGTCCGGCCACCGGACAGCGCCCAGCAGCAGCCTCTAGCAGGGCGCAGGGACGCAACGGCCGTTCTCGGTGCGGTAGTTCCAACGGGCGCCGTCCCGCACCAGCTCCTTCACCGCAGCGAGGAACCGCTCCACGTGCTCGTCCGGCGTCCCCGCGCCGAAGCTCACCCTGATCGCGTTCAGCGAGGGCTCGCCCGGCGCCGCCTCGGGGGCGCCGCACTCCCCCGCCTCGCCCGGGTCGCTGTCCAGCAGCGTCCGTACCAGCGGGTGGGCGCAGAAGAGGCCGTCCCGTACGCCGATGCCGTACTCCGCCGACAGCGCGGCGGCGAAGTGCGAGCTGTTCCACCCGTCGACGACGAACGACAGCACACCGACGCGCGGCGCGTCGTCGCCGAACAGCGAGAGCACCCTGACTTCGGGCACCTCCCGGAGGCCCGCCTTCACCAGGCCGACCAGCCGCTGTTCGCGGGCGACCAGCGAGTCGAAGCCCGCCTCGGTGAGCGCGGCGCAGGCGGAGGCGATCGCGTAGGCGCCGATGACATTGGGTGAGCCGGCCTCGTGGCGGGCGGTCGTGGTGTGCCAGTCGACGTCGACCCCGCCGTCCGCGCGGCGGCTGACCTTACGGCTGGCGCCGCCGCCCGCGAGGTACGGCTCGGCGTCCCGCAGCCAGTCGGCGCGGCCCGCGAGCACACCCGAGCCGAACGGCGCGTACAGCTTGTGCCCCGAGAAGGCCACCCAGTCGACGTCGAGAGCGGCGATGTCGACCGGGTGGTGCGGCGCGAGCTGCGCCGCGTCGAGGACGATCCGGGCGCCGTGCGCGTGCGCGGCGGCAGCGAGTTCCCGTACGGGCCACAGCTCGCCGGTGACGTTGGAGGCGCCGGTGACACAGACCAGCGCGGGGGTGTCCGCGTCCCGTTCCGCGAGGGCCCGCTCCAGGGTGGCGACGGCGGCGGCCGGGGTGCGCGGGGCGTCCAGGTAGCTCACCCGGGCCTCCCGCCAGGGCAGCAGCGAGGCGTGGTGCTCGGTCTCGAAGACGAACACCTCGCAGCCGGCGGGGAGAACGGCGGCGAGCAGGTTCAGCGAGTCGGTCGTCGAGCGGGTGAAGACGACCTGGTCGTCGGGGCGGCAGCCGAGGAAGCGCCCGACCGAGGCGCGGCTGTTCTCGAAGAGGTCGGTGGAGAGCTGCGAGAGGTAGCCGGCGCCGCGATGGACGCTGCCGTAGTACGGCGCGTACGCGGCGACGTCGTCCCACACCCGCTGGAGGGCGGGCGCGCTCGCCGCGTAGTCGAGGGCCGCGTAGCTGACTTCGCCACCGGTGACGAGCGGGACGGTCACATCGCGCCCGAGCACCGGGAGCGGGTCCGGGCAGGACCCCGACCCGTCCCCGGCGGCGGACTCGACAGTCGACACGGCGCTGCGCCCGGCGCGACGCCCGGCCGGGGACGGGACAGTGGTGGTGAAGGTGGCGACAGCGGCCTGGGGGTATGCGGACATGTCGGAACAGCTCCCTGCGGACCAAGGGACTCCCTGACACGCAGGAGTCCGCGCTTGCCGCAGACCTCGCTGCCTGCGGCCTGGTCTTCACCCGGGGCACCCCGCCACGGACGGAGGGTTGCCGGACAGCGGGCCGGGGCCGTAGTCGCTGTCACTCATGACCTGTCGAAAATCATGACACAGCCACCGCTGTCGTGGGCAACCCCGGTCCACATCCCGGACAGTTTCAGGCCGTGCTGGCCTTCACCCAGCGCTCCAGCACGGACTTCGCCGCACCCGAGTCGATCGCCCGGGCCGCCTCGGTCATCCGGCCGGCGATCTGCTCGGCCAGCGGAGCGTCCGTCGGGTCCAGGGCGACCAGCGCCGCGGCCGAGTTGAGGACGACGGCGTCGCGCACCGGCCCCCGCTCACCCGCCAGCAGACGGCGGGCGACCTCGGCGTTGTACTCGGGATCCCCGCCCCTGAGCGCCTCCACGGGGACGATCTCGATCCCCACATCGCGCGGGTCGAAGGACGTCTCGCGCACCGCGCCGTCCCGGACGATCCACACCGTGGACGTGGCCGTGGTGGTCAGTTCGTCGAGACCGTCGTCGCCCCGGAAGACCAGCGACGAGTTGCCGCGCTCCGCCAGCACACCGGCCACGATGGGCGCCATCCGCCGGTCGGCGACACCGACGGCCTGGGACTTCACCCGGGCGGGGTTGGAGAGCGGCCCCAGGATGTTGAAGGTGGTCTGCGCGCCCAGTTCGGCGCGCGCCTTGGCCGCGTGGCGCAGGGCCGGGTGGAACGTCACGGCGAAGCAGAAGGTGATGCCCGCCTCCTCGGCGACCTCGACGACCCGCTGCGGAGTCAACTGTAGGTTGACGCCGAGCCTCGACAGCACGTCGGAGGCACCGCTCGCCGAAGAGGAGGCACGGCTGCCGTGCTTGACGACCTTGGCGCCGGTCCCCGCCACCACGATCGCCGCCATCGTGGAGATGTTGACGGTCTTGGCGAGATCGCCCCCGGTGCCGACGATGTCGACCGTACGTCCCGGGATCTCGATGGTGTGCGCGTGCGCGTACATGGCCCGTACGAGCCCGGTGATCTCCTCGACGGTCTCGCCCTTGGCCCGCAGGGCGACGGCGAATCCGGCGATCTGTACGTCGGTGGCCTCGCCGCTCATGATCTGGTCCATGGCCCACGCCGTGTCGTCGGGGCTCAGGTGTTCGCCGCGCATCAGGGGGGTGAGCAGGCCCGGCCAGGTGCGGGCCGCCACGGTGTCGCCTCCGACGGGGGTAACAGCGCTCATGCCTGCTCCTGAGTGTCTTGCGGACGGGTACGGGGCTGTGCGGGCGGCCCGCTTCGCCGCGGCCAAGCCTATCGGCGCCGAGGGCCGCGCAGAACGCCGAGGGCCCCGGCCGGTTCCCTCTCGGGAGACCGGGCCGGGGCCCTCGGTGGTGGTGACGCCTCGTACCGGGTTACAGCGGGTGGATCAGTGGATCAGTGGTGGCCGTGGCCGCTCGTGATCTCGTTGTACTCCTCGGCGGTGGGCTTGGGGATCTGGGCGTTCTCGCCGTAGAGCCCCTTGCTCAGCTTCACCTTGGCCTTCTCGATGGGCGACACCTTGCGCTCGACGCCGTTCTCGTCGGTCGTCACACCCAGCTCGGCCGGCTGGGTCTGCTCGTGCGCCGTGAGCCTGTACAGGTCGCTCTGGTCGAGCGGCGTGTGGATCTCGACGAACTCACCGTGCGGCAGCCGCTTGATGACACCGGACTCGCGTCCGTGCAGCACCTTCTCGGCGTCCTTGCGCTGGAGCCCCAGACAGAACCGTTTGGTGATGATGAAGGCGATGACCGGTAGCACGAAGAACGCGATGCGCACGAACCAGGTGATCACATTGATCGAGAGATGGAAGTGCGTGGCCCAGATGTCGTTGCCGCCACCCATCAGCAGCACGCCGTACCAGACCAGCCAGGCCACACCGAGCCCGGTGCGGGTCGGCTGGTTGCGTGGCCGCTCGGCGATGTGGTGCGCGCGTTTGTCGCCCGTGACCCACGCCTCGATGAACGGATACATCGCGATCGCGCCGAGCACCAGCGGGAAGACGACCAGCGGGATGAAGACACCCAGTACCAGGGTGTGCCCCGCGAAGTTGATCTCCCAGCCGGGCATCGCCCTGACCAGACCCTCGGGCATACCCATGTACCAGTCGGGCTGAGCGCCGGTGGAGACCTGGTCCGGCCGGTAGGGCCCCATGAGCCAGATCGGGTTGATCGTGGCGATGCCGGCGATGACCGAGATGACACCGAAGACCAGGAAGAAGAACCCGCCGGCCTTCGCCATGTAGATGGGCAACAGCGGCATGCCGACGACGTTCTTGTTCGTACGTCCGGGGCCCGCGAACTGCGTGTGCTTGTGGTAGAAGACCAGGATCAGGTGGCCCACCAGCAGCCCGAGCATGATGCCGGGCAGCAGCAGGATGTGGATCGAGTAGAACCGGGACACGAAGTCGGTGCCGGGGAACTCGCCGCCGAACAGGAAGAAGGAGATGTACGTACCGACGATCGGTACGGACAGGATCGCCCCGTCCACGAACCGCACACCGGTGCCGGACAGCAGGTCGTCGGGGAGCGAGTAACCGGTGAACCCGGTGAACATGCCCAGGACGAACAGCAGGAAGCCGAACAGCCAGTTGACCTCGCGCGGCTTGCGGAACGCGCCCGTGAAGAACACGCGCATCATGTGCACGAGCATCGCGGCGAGGAACACCAGCGCCGCCCAGTGGTGGATCTGCCGGATGAGCAGACCGCCGCGGACGTCGAAGCTGATGTCCACCGTCGACGAGAACGCCTCCGACATCCGTACGCCCTGGAGGGGTACGTAACTGCCGTGGTAGACGACCTCGTTCATCGACGGGTGGAAGAACAGCGTCAGATACACACCCGTGAGGATGATGATGATGAAGCTGTAGAGGGAGACCTCACCCAGCATGAACGACCAGTGGTCCGGAAAGATCTTCCGCATGTTGGCCTTGGCCAGGCCGTAGATGCCCAGCCGGCCGTCCGCCCAGTCGGCGATCTTCTCGCCGGCGGGCGCAGTGCGCTGTGATTCGTTCTCAGTACTCATCCGCGCTCCCAGAAGGCAGGACCGACGGGCTCGTCGAAGTCGCCGAGCGCCTCGAGATTGCCCTGACTGTTCACACCGATCCGCAACTGCGGGAGAGCGTGACCGGCCGGGCCGAAGATGACGCGGGCGCCGTCGGCGAGGTCGAAGGTGGACTGGTGGCAAGGGCAGAGCACGTGGTGTGTCTGCTGCTCGTACAGGCTGATGGGACAGCCGACATGGGTACAGATCTTCGAGTACGCCACGATCCCCTGGTGGGACCATTCGAGCTCGCGCTTGTCCTTGATCTCTTCCGGCTGGAGCCGGACGATCATCAGGGCCGCCTTCGCGATCTGCTTCTGGAACTCCTCGCTGTCCTCCTTCAGCCCGTCGGGCATGGCGAAGGTCAGTGAGCCCACAGCCACGTCCTCGGGACGCAGCGGCTCCATGGTGTTCATGTTGATGAGCTGCTTGCCCTTGGCCCAGAGCGTCTTGCGGAGCTTCTTCTCCGGCAGCGGGCCGAGGTCACGCAGCAGCACCACACCGGCGAGCGGCACCAGGGCCATCGCGCCGAACATGGTGTTACGGATCAACTTGCGCCGGCCGAAGCCCGACTCGGCGGCTCCGGCCGCGAAGTCCGCGAGGACCTGCGCCTTGACCTCGGGATCCGCGTCGACGGGATGGCGCTCGTCGGTCATCTCCTTGTCGGACATCAGCGTCCTGGCCCAGTGGACCGCGCCGGCGCCGATGGCGAGGAGCGCGACTCCCAGGGACACGCCCAGGGAGAAGTTGAGCGCGCTCACATGCCCGATCGGGAAGATGTAGATGTTCTTGTCGACCGGGAAGATCACGAACGAGGCGATGAACGCGACCGTGGCCAGCATCGACAGCGTGAAGAGGCCGGCGACCGCGCGCTCGGAGCGCTTGGCGGCTGCCTCGTCGATGTCCTGGATACGGGGCTCATGGGGCGGCAGCCCGGGGTCGGCGAACGGATCTCCCGTACGCGCGACCTCGCCGTGACCGGCGCCGTGTTCGTCCGGCAGGTTCTCCGCCGGGTGCTGTTCCGGATTCTCTTCTTGGCTCATGACTTCTTGGCCTTAGCAGTGTGGGCCGCGACCCAGATGGCGAGCGCGATCATGGCGCCCATACCGAAGATCCATGCGAACAGGCCCTCGCTCACCGGGCCGAGACCGCCGAGGCTCAGACCGCCGGGCGACTTCGCGTTGTCGCCGGCCACTGTGTGGACGTACGCGATGATGTCCTGCTTCTGCTTCTCCGGCATGGTCGTGTCGGGGAAGGCGGGCATGCTCTGCGGGCCGGTCTGCATGGCCTCGAAGATGTGCTTCGCGCTCACACCGTCGAGGGTGGGAGCGGTCTTGCCGTCGGTCAGCGCGCCGCCCTTGCCCTGGAAGTTGTGACACTGCGCGCAGTTGCTGCGGAACAGGTCGCCTCCCTTGGCGATGTCCGCGCCCGAGGGGCTGTACTGCGAGGAGGTCGGGATGCTCGGACCCGCGCCCAGGGACGCGATGTAACCGGCGAGCTGGTCGATCTCACTCTGCGAGTAGATGACCTTCTTCTCCGGGATCTGCACGCCCGGCTGCTGGGCGGGCATCCGGCCGGTGCCGACCTGGAAGTCGACGGCGGCTGCGCCGACGCCGATCAGGCTCGGCCCGTCGGAACTGCCCTGACCACTCATGCCGTGGCAGGTCGCGCAGCCGACGGCGAAGAGCTTCTTGCCCTCGGTGATGGCGAGCGACTGCGCGGTCGTGTCGGCCTGCGCCTTGTCCGCGGGCGCGAACACGGCGTACAGCCCTCCCGTGGCCGCTAGCGCGAAGAGGAGGACGACGACCGCCGCCAGCGGATGGCGTCGTCGTGCGGAGAGCTTTTTCACGGATTACCCCGGTGTCAGGATCTTCAGCGTCGGTGCTTCTGGACTGTGTGCAAGCGCGTCGGGCGCTTGGCCCGCTACTTGATCAGATAGATCGTGGCGAAAAGGCCGATCCAGACGACATCGACGAAGTGCCAGTAGTAGGACACGACGATGGCGGCGGTTGCCTGCTCGTGGGTGAACCTCTTGGCCGAGTACGTCCTGCCCAGAACGAACAGGAACGCGATCAGACCGCCCGTCACGTGCATCCCGTGGAAGCCGGTGGTCAGGTAGAACACCGAGCCGTACGGGTCGGAGGACAGCGAGAGGCCGTCGTTCCTGACGAGCTGGGTGTACTCGAAGATCTGGCCGCCGATGAAGATCGCACCCATCACGAACGTGATCGAGAACCAGGTGCGGAGCTTCTTCACGTCACCGCGCTCAGCGGCGAAGACGCCGAGCTGGCAGGTGAGCGAGGAGAGCACCAGAATCGTGGTGTTCGTCGCCGAGAACGGAACGTTCAGGTGCGACGCCACTTCCTTCCAGTGCGCCTCGCCCATCACGGAGCGCAGGGTGAAGTACATCGCGAAGAGGGCCGCGAAGAACATCAGCTCGGAACTCAACCAGATGATGGTTCCGACGCTGGTGAGGTTCGGCCGATTCACCGACGGGTGCGTGTGCCCGGTTTCTACTGTCGTTGCTGTCGCCACGACCGACATTATGTCGGTCGCTTATCCCGCCCTCACTCCGGGGGTCCCCGTTCGGTGTGTCCATGGGGTGTGTCCTGCCCGAACAGCTCATGGAAGAGCCGTCATTACCCGTGCTGACAGGCAGTCCGACGGAGTAGCATCCGCGCATCGGTTCATGGCCCCGGTCATGGCACTGGAAGCCCTGAAGACCTCGCAGACACTGATGTCACGGAGGAACAATGCAGCCGACCGCCACGGTGCTGGTCTACAGCGACAACGCGCAAACCCGCGAGCAGGTGCGGCTGGCGGCCGGCCGCAGGCCCGCCGCCGACGTGCCCCCGGTCCGGTTCCTGGAGTGCGCGACCCTCCCCGCCGTGCTCACCGCCCTGGACAAGGGCGGCATCGACGTCTGCGTGCTGGACGGGGAGACGGCGCCCGCCGGCGGTATGGGCGTGTGCAGGCAGATCAAGGACGAAGTCTTCAACTGCCCGCCCGTGCTGCTGCTCATGGGCCGCCCGCAGGACGCCTGGCTGGCCACCTGGAGCCGTGCGGAGGCCGCGGTGACCCTTCCGGTCGAACCGGTCGGTTTCGCGCAGTCCCTGGCCGCCCTGCTGCGTTCGAGGCTCGCGGTCAAGGTCTGAGCGGTCCGAGCGGGGAGCCGCTCTCCGGGCCCCCGCCACCCGGGCGGTGGCGGGGTCGGAGCCGGCGTTCGGAGATGGCGTTCGGAGCGGGGGCTCAGAGCTGCGGCCGGAGCCGTGCCCTGTCGGCCGGAGCGCCGCCGTCCCTCGCGCCCGTCTGGAGGACGCTGCCCTTGCGCCACTGGTCCCAGTCCAGGTTCCAGTCGCCGAAGCCGTTGCCGAAGGGCTCCATGTCGTCGCCGCCGCTGTTGACGACCTTGACGAGGTCGCCCTGGCGGACGGTGTCGAAGAACCACTCGGCGTTGCTGGTGGACATGCCGATGCAGCCGTGGCTGACGTTGGCGGAGCCCTGCGAGCCGACCGACCACGGCGCGGCGTGGACGTACTCCCCGCTCCATGTCACCCGTGTGGCGTAGTACACAGGCAGGTCGTAGGAGTCACCGCTGCCTTCGGCGATGCCGATGCTCGTGCCGCGCATCCGGACGAAGTACTCCTTGCCCAGCACCACTTTGATGCCGTTACGGGTGGAGAAGCCCGGCTTGCCCGTCGTCACCGGCACGGTGTTGATCTCTTCGCCGTTGCGCAGAACCGTCATCTCGTGCGTCTCGGCGTCGGCGACGGCCTCGATGCGGTCGCCGGTGGTGAGTTTGATCGGCTTCACCGCCCCGCCGTAGAGCTTGCCGGTGACCTTCACTCCTTGGAGTGACCCGCTCGCCGTGACGGTGGCGTGCGCCGGCCAGTACTGCCGGGGCCGGTAGTGCAGGGTCTTGGAGTCCACCCAGTGCCAGGCGCCCTCGACCGCGGGCACGGAAGTCACCTTCAGTGCTCTTTCTATGACGGCCCTGGCCTCCTTGGCCTTCACGGGCGCGCTGAGTTCGGCCGTGATGGGCTGCCCGACCCCGTATGTGCCGCCCTTGGGTCCGAACTTGACCTTCAGGAACTTCTTGGCCGCCGAGGTGTCGAAGCTGAGCGTACGGGCGCCGGGGGCGCCGTCGTCGTCCTCGGTCGCGATCTTCACGGTGTACCGCGCGCCGGCCGCCATCGGCGCCGTGGAGTGCCAGCGCGTGCCGTCGGCACTGAGTTCGCCCGCCAGGTAGTGGCCCGCTGTGTCCCTGGCCGTGACGTCCGTGATCCGGCCCTCGTCGCTCTTGGCTGTGATCTCCAGCGGCTTGTCGGGGTCCGTCTTGCGGCCCGAGGGGGAGCTGAAGGAGATCTGTTCCGCCGCGTCGTAGGGGCTGTCGGAGAGTTGGCTGTTGTCCGTCGTCCCACCGATGCTGCACGCAGCCGCGCCCGCCACGAGGGGCACGAGCAGCAGGGTGCAGCCGAGAACGGTGCGGATGCGTGGCGTGTGGTTCATGCGACCACGGTATGAAGATTCGCCTTTTTCAGCGCGACGAGTGTGGCAAACGAGGGGCCCGGACACTCCTCGCGGAGTGTCCGGGCCCTTTTTCGCCGGTGCTCGTGTTACTGGTTGCGGCTTTCACCGCGGTAGTACTCGAAGACCCAGCCCCAGAGACCCACCAGGATCAGGGGAGCCGCGAAATACAGCAGCCACCAGCCGATGGCCACACCGAGGAAGGCGAACGCCCCACCGACGGCCAGGGCGAACGGCTGCCAACTGTGCGGGGAGAAGAAGCCGACCTCGCCGGCCTCGTCCGCCACGTCGGCGTCCTTGTCGTCCTGGGCGAGCGCGTCCATCCGCTTGGCCGTGAACGACAGGTAGAAGCCGATCATGATGCTCAGGCCGAAAGCGAGGAAGAGCGCGGTCGTACCGGCCGCCTCCTTCGACCACACGCCGTACAGGACGGCGACGGCGAGGATGAAGATGCTCAGCCAGATGAACAGCCTGCCTTGGAACTTCACTTCCCGGCCTCCTTGCCGCCGACAAGGGCGGTGTCCTTCGGACCGACGTGCTCAAGCTGGTCGAGGGCGGCGATCTCCGGGTGGTGCAGGTCGAACGCCGGAGACTCCGAGCGGATGCGCGGCAGGGAGATGAAGTTGTGCCGGGGCGGCGGGCAGGACGTCGCCCATTCGAGTGACCGGCCGTAGCCCCACGGGTCGTCGACCTCGACCTTCTTGCCGTACTTGGCGGTCTTCCACACGTTGTAGAAGAACGGCAGGATCGACAGGCCGAGCAGGAACGAGCTGATCGTGGAGATGGTGTTCAGCGCGGTGAACCCGTCGGCGGCGAGGTAGTCCGCGTACCGCCGTGGCATGCCCTCGGCGCCCAGCCAGTGCTGGACGAGGAAGGTGCCGTGGAAGCCGATGAACAGCGTCCAGAAGGTGATCTTCCCGAGCCGCTCGTCGAGCATCTTCCCGGTGAACTTCGGCCACCAGAAG
>NZ_JTHL01000001.1:2209567-2236242 GCF_000818195.1 Streptomyces sp. 150FB
GGTCACGTACATGTGGTGGGCCCACACCGTCACCGAAAGGCCCGCGATCGCGATGGTGGCGGCCACCAGGCCGATGTAACCGAACATCGGCTTGCGGCTGAATACAGGGATCACCTCGGAGATGATCCCGAAGAAGGGCAAGGCGATGATGTACACCTCTGGATGCCCGAAGAACCAGAACAAATGTTGCCAGAGCAATGCCCCGCCATTGGCGGCATCAAAGACATGTGCTCCGAACTTGCGGTCCGCCTCCAGTGCGAAGAGGGCGGCGGCGAGGACCGGGAAGGCCAGCAGGACCAGCACACCGGTCAGCAGCACGTTCCAGGTGAAGATCGGCATCCGGAACATCGTCATGCCGGGCGCGCGCATGCAGATGATCGTGGTGATGAAGTTGACCGACCCGAGGATCGTGCCGAAGCCGGAGAAGGCCAGACCCATGATCCACATGTCGGCGCCGATGCCCGGCGAACGGACCGCGTCCGACAGCGGGGAGTAGGCGAACCAGCCGAAGTCGGCGGCGCCTTGCGGAGTGAGGAACCCGCCGACGGCGATGATCGAGCCGAAGAGGTAGAGCCAGTACGCGAACATGTTGAGCCGGGGGAACGCCACATCGGGCGCGCCGATCTGCAACGGCATGATCCAGTTGGCGAATCCGGCGAACAGCGGCGTCGCGAACATCAGCAGCATGATCGTGCCGTGCATCGTGAACGCCTGGTTGAACTGCTCGTTCGACATGATCTGCGTACCGGGACGGGCCAGCTCGGCGCGCATGAAGAGCGCCATCAGACCGCCGATGCAGAAGAACGCGAACGACGTGATGAGGTACATCGTGCCGATCGTCTTGTGATCGGTGGTGGTCAGCCACCCCACGACGACGTTGCCGGGTTGCTTCCGCCGTACCGGCAGCTCGTCCGCGTACGAGTCGTCGGTCGCGGCGGCACCCTGGGGTTCATTGAGGATGCTCACAGGTTCTTGTCCTCTGCGTTCCTGGCCGGAGCCGTCTGCGCGATGCCCGCCGGGATGTACCCGTTCTGGCCCTGCTTGGCCAGGCTCTTCAGGTGCTCCTGGTAGGCCTCCGGGGAGACGACCTTGACGTTGAAGAGCATCCGCGAGTGGTCCACGCCGCACAGTTCCGCGCACTTGCCCCGGAAGGTGCCCTCCCTGTTGGGAGTCACCTCGAAGGAGTTGGCGTGGCCCGGGACGACGTCCTGCTTCATCAGGAAGGGGATCACCCAGAAGTCATGGATGACGTCGCGCGAGGTCAGGATGAACCTGACCCGCTCGCCCTTGGCCAGCCACAGGGTCGGCCCCGGGTTGCCGGTCTGCGGATTCCGCTCCCCGGGGACGCCGGCGTCGTAGACACCCTCGGCCCCCTTGGGGAAGGCCTTCTTGAACTTGTCCGGGATGGCGTCGAGCTCGGTGCCCTTGACACCGGTCGCGGTGTTCCCGTCCACGTTCTCGATGTAGTTGAAGCCCCAGCTCCACTGATAGCCGACCACGTTGACGGTGTGGACCGGCTTCGGCTTGAGCTCCAGGAGCTTCGACTCATCACGCGCGGTGAAGTAGAAGAACACCGAGACGATGATGAGGGGAACAACCGTGTACAGCGCCTCGATGGGCAAGTTGTACCGGTTCTGGAGGGGTACCTCGATCTTGGTGCGGCTGCGCCGGTGGAAGATGACACTCCACAGGATCAGGCCCCATACCAGTACGCCCGTGACGAGCGCTGCCGCCCACGAGCCCTGCCACAGGGAAAGGATCCTGGGGCCCTCTTCCGTCACCGGCGTGGGCAAACCAAGGCGGGGGAAGTCCTTGTACGAGCAACCGGTGGCGGTTGCCAGGATCAGGCCCGCAGTCAGCACCTGCGGCAGCTTCCGCCGCATCGGGCGCCGCGACGAGCGGTCGGAGCCGTTGGGACTCACGTAGCGCCTTCCCGAGAGTCTCGCCCGCACAGCCGGCTGCGGCCGTCTCGGTCGGTCGCCGGCCCTGACACGGGCAGGGGTTTGGATGTTTATGCGGACCAAACCCTACTGGACGCAATTTGGGGTCGCGCGGGGAGGGTGCCCAACGCGCCGCCCGGCGCCCCGAAGAGATCGAAAGGCCACGTCCGGGGCGCTTCTGACGCCCCCTCCGAGTGCCGGGGTTAGCGTGGCGGCGTGCCCTACTTCGACGCCGCCTCCTCCGCACCGCTGCATCCCGTCGCCCGGGAGGCCCTTCAGGCGTCCCTGGACGAGGGTTGGGCGGATCCGGCCCGCCTCTATCGGGAAGGGCGGCGGGCCAGGATGCTGCTGGACGCCGCCAGGGAGGCGGCGGCCGAGGCCGTCGGCTGCCGTCCCGACGAACTTGTTTTCACTCCTTCGGGAACGGCCGCCGTGCATTCCGCGATGGCGGGCGCTCTTTTCGCGCGTCGGCGTGTCGGGACTCACGCGGTCGTCTCCGCCGTCGAGCACTCCTCCGTACTGCACGCGGCGCACACGCACGCGGAGGCGACCGGCGGCGCGGTGACCGAGGTGCCGGTCGACCGGTACGGGGCCGTGTCGCCCGGCACGTACGCGCGGGCGCTGCGCGCCGACACGGCGCTGGCGGTACTCCAGTCCGCCAACCACGAAGTCGGGACCGAGCAGCCGGTGGCCGAGGTCGCCGGGACGTGCCGGGAGCGGGGCGTGCCGCTGCTGGTGGACGCGGCGCAGTCGCTGGGGTGGGGGCCCCTGGACGCCGATTGGTCACTGCTGGCCGCAAGTGCGCACAAATGGGGCGGTCCTGGCGGGGTCGGCCTGCTCGCCGTACGGAAGGGAGTGCGGTTCGCGCCCCAGGGTCCGGCCGACGAACGGGAGTCGGGGCGCGCGCCGGGCTTCGAGAACATTCCGGCGGTCGTCGCGGCGGCCGCCTCGCTCCGTGCCGTACGCGCGGAGGCCGCCGACGAGGCCGCCCGGCTGCGGGCTCTGGTGGACCGGATCCGGGCGCGGGTGCCCGAGCTTGTCCCCGATGTGGAGGTGGTGGGTGATCCGGTGCGCCGGCTCCCCCATCTCGTCACGTTCTCGTGTCTCTATGTCGACGGGGAGGCGCTGCTGCACGAGCTGGACCGGGCGGACTTCTCGGTGAACTCGGGTTCGTCGTGCACGAGCAGCACCCTGACCCCGAGCCATGTGCTGCGGGCGATGGGGGTGCTGTCGGAGGGGAACGTACGGGTCTCGCTGCCGCGCGGCACGACGGAGGCCGAGGTCGACCGGTTCCTCGCGGTGCTTCCGGGGGCGGTGTCCGGCGTGCGGGAACGGCTCGGGGTTCCGGCGGCGGCGCTCTCGGCCCCGGCGGCGGGCGGGCCCGCTTCGCTGACCGTGGACGCGCTCGGCAGGCGGTGCCCGATCCCCGTCATCGAGCTGGCCAAGGTGATCGGCGACGTACCGGTGGGCGGTACGGTCACGGTCCTCGCCGACGACGAGGCGGCGCGGCTCGACATTCCCGCGTGGTGCGAGATGCGCGGGCAGGAGTACCTGGGCGAGGAGCCGGCGGACCACGGTGCCGCTTATGTGGTCCGCCGGGCGTCGTAGGGCGTTCGGGGGCCCGCGAGCCCCTCAGGCCGGGCGGCCGGTCAGGCCGGGCAGTTCAGGTGGGCCTGGATCTGCTCGGCGGCCTCGTGGCCGTACCGCTTGGTGAAGCGGTCCATGAAGTGGTCCCTGCTCAGGGTGTACTCCTGCGTGCCCACCGTCTCGATGACCAGCGTGGCGACCATGCAGCCGACCTGCGCCGCGCGCTCCAGGCCGACGCCCCAGGCGAGACCGGAGAGGAATCCGGCGCGGAAGGCGTCGCCGACGCCGGTCGGGTCGGCCTTGGTGTTCTCCTCGGGGCAGCCGACCTCGATGGGGTCGGCGCCGACCGATTCGATCCGTACGCCGTTCTTGCCGAGCGTGGTGACGCGGTGGCCGACCTTCGCCAGGATCTCGGCGTCCGTCCAGCCCGTCTTCGACTCGATGAGGCCCTTCTCGTACTCGTTGGAGAAGAGGTACGTGGCGCCCTCGAGGAGCGTGCGGATGTCGTCACCGCTCATCCGCGCGATCTGCTGGGAGAAGTCGGCGGCGAACGGGATCCCCCGGGTGCGGCACTCCTCGGTGTGACGGAGCATCGCCTCGGGGTCGTCCGCGCCGATCAGCACCAGGTCGAGTCCGCCGACGCGGTCGGCGACCTTCTTCAGCTCGATCTGGCGGGCCTCGCTCATCGCGCCCGTGTAGAAGGAGCCGATCTGGTTGTGGTCCGCGTCCGTCGTACAGACGAAACGCGCGGTGTGCAGGAGTTCGGAGATGTGTACGGACTCGGTGTCGACCCCGTGGCGGTCGAGCCAGGCGCGGTACTCGTCGAAGTCAGCCCCGGCCGCACCGACCAGGATCGGTCGCGTACCCAGTTGGCCCATGCCG
This sequence comes from Streptomyces sp. 150FB, assembly GCF_000818195.1. Taxonomy (GTDB): domain Bacteria; phylum Actinomycetota; class Actinomycetes; order Streptomycetales; family Streptomycetaceae; genus Streptomyces. The sequence goes on from NZ_JTHL01000001.1 coordinate 2,213,977, forward strand.
AAGCAGATGTTCGCCCCGACACCGCCCCTGCGCACATCGAGGTTGTCGACCAGGAAGGACAGGGAGACCGTGTGGAGCTGCTCGGCGACCAACTGGTCGGTGAAGCGCCCGGGGAAGGTCATCAGGTGGTCGGTGGCGATGGAGCCGGAGACTGCGATTCGCACGGCGGGAACGCTCCAGAGGAGGAGAACGGTGGACAGTTCACGCTACCGGGTCGCCGCGCACAGCACTAAGACCAAAAAATGCCCGATAATGGATTTTTGTACGCGAGACGGACTGAGCGGCGCGGGGGAACCGCGCGCCCGTCCGTTCCGTCCCACTGGTGTCCACGCGACGACGAGTTGGTCGAAGGAGCGAAGCGGTGAACAGCGCGAACCCTCACGACGACACCGACAGGACCGGGCATTCCGGCGAGTCCACCCCGGCCGGGAACGCGAGCGGTTACGGGCGGCTGCGCCGCTCGCCGCTGGCCGTGGCCTCGGTCGCCGCAGCGGTACTGATCGCCGGGGGCGGCGGCGCCTATCTCGCGACGAGCGCCTCGGGCAGTGACCACACCACGGGGGCCGACAGCGATCCGCCGGCGCTGGTGCTCGACCGCCTGGACCAGCCGGTGTCCTCCCCGTCGTCCTCCGCCCCCTCCCCCTCGGCGCCGAACGGCATCGCGCCGGGCGAGCCCAATCCCTACGGGACGCTCTACCGCGCCAAGGGCGCGTTGCCCGAGGGGCCCGAGTCGGCGCCGGTCTACCGCGCGAGCGGCACCGTGGCGGCGGCGGACGTGGCCCGCCTCGCGAAGGCGCTCGGGGTGGCGGGCACGCCCCGCGGCGACGCGACGACATGGAAGGTCGGCACGGAGAAGGACGGTTCGGGCCCGCTGCTCCAGGTCCAGAAGCAGGCGCCGGGGGCGTGGACGTACACGCGGTTCCGCGCGCCCGGCGGTGACAACTGCCTCAAGGGCAAGAGCTGTCCGAATGTCGCGCCCACCCAGCCGGGCGGCGGCTCGGGCGCGGCGGTGAGCGAGGACGCGGCGAAGAAGGCGGCCGCGCCGGTGCTGAAGGCCCTGGGCCAGGACGGCGCCAAGCTCGACGCGAGCCGGCTGCTCGGCGCCGTCCGGCTGGTGAACGCGGCTCCGGTGGTGGGCGGGCTTCCCACGTACGGCTGGACGACCGGTATCCAGGTGGGCGCCGACGGCGCTCTTGTCACCGGCGCCGGGCAGCTCGACACGCCCCGGCGCGGCGCCGAGTATCCGGTGATCGGTGCGGCCGAGGCGCTGAAGCAGCTCAACGGCGCGCGAGAGGGCGGCGGGTCGGGGTCCGGCTCCGGCTCCGGTGCGAAGGGCGGGAGCGGCGGCTGCGCCACGGCGATGCCGCTGACCGGTACGGAGCGGGACAACGTCAAGGCACCGTGCGCCGCGGGGAGTGGCGACCCGCGTTCGACGGTGGACGTCGGCGACGCGGTCTTCGGCCTTGCCGCCGAGTCCGTGGAGGGGCGGCTCGCGCTCGTACCGTCCTGGCTGTTCGAGGCGGTCCCCGGTGGCGGTGCCAAGCCGTACACGGTGACGCAGCCGGCGGTGGACCCGGCGTTCCTGAAGCCGGCGCCGGGACACCGGGAGATGCCGGGCGGTCCCTCACCCGTGGGACCGGACAAGCAGGTCACCTCGTACAGCACGGACAGCGGCGGGCGGACGCTGACGGTCCGGTTCTGGGGCGGCGTGTGCGGCCACTACGCGGCGCGGGCCGACGAGAGCGGCACCGACGTCAAGGTGAAGGTGACCGAGGTGAAGCCCGATCCGAAGCAGGTCTGCGTGGCGATGGCCAAGGAGCAGACGGTGAGGACGACGCTGGACAAGCCGCTGGGCGACCGGAAGGTGATCAACGGCGGCACGGGCGAACGCGTACCGCTCGCGAAGACCTGACGCGCCGCTGAGGCGGCGAACACGCGGAAGGCGCACGCGGAAGACAAGCGGAAGGCGGCGGTCCCCCGAGGGGGCCGCCGCCTTCCGTCCGTTCGGCTCGACGCGCCGAGCCGACTCCCGACTAGCTGAAGGAGTCGCCGCAGGCGCAGGAACCCGAGGCGTTCGGGTTGTCGATCGTGAAGCCCTGCTTCTCGATGGTGTCGACGAAGTCGATGGAGGCGCCGCCCAGGTACGGGGCGCTCATCCGGTCGGTGACGACCTTGACGCCGCCGAAGTCCTTGACCACGTCTCCGTCGAGCGAGCGCTCGTCGAAGAAGAGCTGGTAGCGCAGGCCGGAGCAGCCGCCGGGCTGTACGGCGACGCGCAGTGCGAGGTCGTCCCGGCCTTCCTGGTCCAGCAGGGCCTTGACCTTGCCCGCGGCGGCGTCGGACAGGAGGATGCCGTCGCTCACGGTTGTGGTGTCGTCCGATACGGACATCTGCTTCTCTCCCGGGTTGTACGGACAGCTTGCCGACGTTGCAACCGGCATGGCCGCGGATTCATTCCGGGGCCCTGGCATGTGTCTTTCCCACTTCATGCTCGCACACCCCCATGCCGAACGGGAGGGAAGAACCCCGCCGACGGAATGCGTCACATCGACGCTATCGACGTCGTCAAAGTGACGTGAAGGGGATATGATAGATAGCGTCAATTAGACGAAAAGGCTCGTCTGCTGAGCAGAAAGGGTGCGTGACGTGACCACCGTCCAGCCCCTACCCCGTCAGGATCTCGACGTCCGGCCGACCCCGCTGGCCCTGCTGCTGCTCGGCCGCGAGGCCGACCCGCGCAGCGAGCGCGGCGTGGAGTGTCCAGGTGATCTGCCTTCCCCGTCCGACCCGGACCTGGTGGAGCGCGCCCGCGTGGCGAAGGAGAAGCTCGGGAGCAAGGTCTTCGTCCTCGGTCACCACTACCAGCGTGACGAGGTCATCCAGTTCGCGGATGTCACCGGAGACTCCTTCAAGCTCGCCAGGGACGCGGCAGCGCGTCCGGAGGCCGAGTACATCGTCTTCTGCGGCGTGCACTTCATGGCGGAGTCGGCCGACATCCTCACCGGCCCCGACCAGAAGGTCGTCCTGCCCGACCTCGCCGCCGGCTGTTCCATGGCCGACATGGCGACGGCCGAGCAGGTCGCCGAGTGCTGGGACGTCCTGACCGATGCCGGGATCGCCGACCAGGTGGTGCCCGTCTCGTACATGAACTCGTCCGCCGACATCAAGTCCTTCACCGGCGAGCACGGCGGCACGATATGTACGTCGTCGAACGCCGAGCGCGCCCTGAACTGGGCCTTCGAGCGCGGCGAGAAGGTCCTCTTCCTGCCCGACCAGCACCTTGGCCGCAATACGGCGGTGCGCGACCTCGGGATGTCGCTCGACGACTGTGTGCTCTACAACCCGCACAAGCCGAACGGCGGACTGACCACCGAGCAGTTGCGGGACGCCAGGATGATCCTGTGGCGCGGCCACTGCTCGGTGCACGGCCGCTTCTCGGTGGAGTCCGTACGGGACGTACGGGAGCGCATTCCCGGCGTCAACGTGCTGGTCCACCCGGAGTGCAAGCACGAGGTCGTCGCCGCGGCCGACCAGGTCGGTTCGACGGAGTACATCATCAAGGCGCTGGAGGAGGCCCCGGCCGGGTCCAAGTGGGCCATCGGCACGGAGCTGAACCTCGTACAGCGGCTGGCGAATCGTTTCGCCGCAGAGGACAAGGAGGTCGTCTTCCTCGACAAGACGGTCTGCTTCTGCTCCACGATGAACCGGATCGACCTGCCGCACCTGGTGTGGACCCTGGAGTCGCTGGCCGAGGGCAACGAGGTCAACCGCATCCAGGTCGACAGGAGGACGGCGGACTTCGCACAACTCGCGCTGGAGCGGATGCTGGCGCTGCCGTAGTACGTCAGGTACGCCCAGTACGTCAGGGGCGCCCCGCGTGGGTCGCCGGGCGCCCCTGGCCGTCGGACTGCGGCGGTACGGCCGACAGCGGCGTCAGCGGGGGCGGGGTCCACCTGTCCGCGCGCCGGAGGGCGGAGGAGACGCCGTACTCGTTCTTGAGCTGCTCGGGGATGGCGTACTGCATGACCCGGCCGCGGGTGAGCGAGCTGAGCTCCAGGTTGGTGGTCAGCGCGCCCATGTGGTCCAGCGCCCAGGCGGCGAGCGGAGAGGTGTCTTCGAGGCGTTCGAGGACGCCCAGCAGCACCGGGGCCGCCTTGATCGCGGAGTCCCACGCCGAGCGCGGCACTTCGAGCCAGTCGGCGGCCGTGTCACCGATGAGGTAGCGGACGAGGGCGGGGACGACCGGGTCGAACACGGTCCCAGGGACGACCTCCTCGTAGAGGTCGATGAGCTGCTTGGTGAGCCGCGCGCCGTCCTTGGACGGCCCCATGTACCGGGCCATGTAGAGGTCCGAGAACGCGCGTGCGCTCTCCAGGTCGGCCGGCATGTGGTCCAGGTCGATCCCGAGCATGGCGCCGACGACGCGCCAGGCGTAGAAGTACGACTCGGCGCCGTCCTCGGACATGTGGATACCGAGCCGGTGCAGGGCGTCCAGGACCTGGATGGAGAACATCATCTGGCCGCCGATCATGTCCTCCTGACAGATCGGCACCCCGAGTCCCCCGACGTCCCAGCGGTTCTCGGTGCGCAGGTGGTGGCGGATGGAGGCGTGCAGCAGCCGGACCTTCTGTACGGCGGGGATGAAGCGGCTGCCCGCCTCGAAGGCGTCGGGGCGCATCAGGTAGACGGTGAACTGGCCTGTCTCCGCCATACGCCGGGAGGGGTAGTCCAGCGAATGGGTGGCGCTGAGGAGGTTGGCGACATGCGGTACGACATAGCAGGCGGGCATGGCGGCGAAGGACAGCGCGGTGGAGATGTGCACGTTGTTGTCGATGAAGAAGAGCCGGGCCTTCTCCATCTCGTCCCAGTCCACCCAGGCGGGCGGGGTCCTGGTCTCGTTCAGGTACGCGCGCGCCACCTCGGGGAGTCCGTCGGGCAGATCCTGGCCGGCGTGGGAGAACCAGCGCATGAGCGTGTTGAACGTGCCCATCTCGCCGCGTTCGAAGAGGGTGGCGACTGTCGCGTCGGCGAGTTCGTCCCCGACCTGACGCAGTGCGTCCATGGAGCTGTGGGTGTAAGGCATGGCGTCGATCTCCTCGTGCCGGGTCTCTTCGTACGGGGTCACTTCATGGCGGGAGCTTCATCGGGGGGGGGCGCTTCGTCGGGCGCTTCACCGGGCGCTTCGGGTCAGGACCGGCGGCTGGCTGCCGAGCCGATCAGCTCCCTCAGCGCCTGGGCGGCGGACGCCGGGAGTCCGGCGCCGGTGACCGCCTCCGTCGCCGCCCGTACCCGTGCGGCGATCAGGTCCTCGATCCGGGCGACGGCTCCGGTGCGCCGCATGATGTCCCGTACCTGCTCAAGTCCCTCGTCGTCGAGGGCGCGGCGGCCGAGCAGATGGCGGAGCCGCACGCGTTCCGCGGTGGTCGCCCCGGGCCAGGTCGCCGCCAGGAGCGCGGTGGGTTTGTGGCCCACGACGTCGTCGAGGTTCGACTTGCCCGTCGCCGCCGGGTCGCCGAAGACGCCGAGGAGGTCGTCGCGGAGCTGGAACGCCTCGCCCAGCGGCAGCCCGTACGCGCTGAAGGTCTCCATCAGGGCGGGCCGGGCGCCGCCCAGCCTGCCCCCGATGTGCAGCGGGTGCTCGACGGTGTACTTGGCCGTCTTGTACCGGATGACCTGGAGGCTGCTCTCGGTGTCCGGGCTGGTGCCGGTCCGCAGGATCTCCAGGGCCTCGCCCGCGACCAGTTCACGGGCCAGCGTCGCCCACATCGGGCGGGCGCGCGCGAGATAGCCGGCGGGCAGGCCGCAGGAGGTGAAGAGCTGTCCGGCCCAGGACATCAGCAGGTCCCCGACCAGCATCGCCAGCGAACGGCCCGCCTCCACCGGCCGGCCCGCATGCCGCTGTCCGCCGAGTGCCGCTGTCCGGGAGAGGGCGACGTGCGCGGTGGGGACCCCGTGCCGTACGGAGCTGTTGTCGATGAGGTCGTCGTGGACCACGGCGGCGGCGTGGACGAGTTCCATGGCGGCGGCGGCCCTGACCATCTCGTCGCTGTCCGGCTGCCCGGCCGACCGCCACCCCCAGTAGCAGAACGCGGCGCGCAGGCGCTTGCCCGTGGCGACGGCGGTGCGTAACTGCTCGGCCAGTGGCTCCAGTTCCCGGTCGACCTCGACCAGATACACGATCTCCCGGTCCACGAACGACTTCAGCTCCCGCTCGACGCGGGTGGTGAGAGCGGCGCGTTCGAGCAGCGCCTCAGCCATCGCGCTCGACCGCGCGCGCCGCGGCGGCGCGCCGGGCCAGCAGCTCCATGTGCGGCTCGGGCACGGACGCGTACCGCCGTACGGCCAGCCGTCCGCGCGTCCTCAGGTCCTCCTCGCCGTCCTGGGCCAGCCCGGCGAGATCCGCGCGGCCCAGGAGCCCGCGCAGGCCCCGCAGGGCCGAACCGGCGCTGCTGAGCGCGAGATCCGCGAGGCCGGCGACGACGTACGCGGCGTCGTACGCGGCATCGGCTCCGCGCCCGCCCCCGCGACCGTCCCCGCCTTCGGCGTGCCCCTTGCCGCTGCCACTGCTTTCTGCGGTCACCGTTACCGGCTGCCTCTCGTCGATGTCTGCGGATCCCCGTAGGCACTCTGCCGGGTTCGCGGTGGCGTCCGCCCGCAGAACAAACGATCGAGTGACAAAGTCGCAAAAGACGACACAACGGCTCTTCGTCTGCTACAGCGTCCCTTCCATACCGGCGATCGCCCACCCAGCAGCCGGCAGCGTGACCCCGTCCCCGGCCATCTCGCCGCCGTTGCCCGCCAGTCGCTCCCACGGGCGCGCGGCAACCGGCAGCGGCAGAACGGCGGGCGCGTCGCCGAGGTTCAGCGCCACGGCGAGTGTCTGGGACGACCCGTCGGTGACGGTGTAGACGAGGCTCGTGTTGGTCAGTTCGGTCACGGTCGTCCGGGCGCGCATCAGCCAGGGATGGCGGCGGCGCAGCCCGATCAGGAGCTGGTGCAGCCGGTACACGGGCGCGCCGTACGGCGCGAGTTGGTCCGGGCCCTCGGGAAAGGCCGGGCGTACTGCGTCGTCGCCGCCGGCGCGGTCCTCCTTGACGCCACGGAAGGCCTGCTCGTCTCCCGCGTAGACGGACGGGATGCCGCCGGTGGTGAAGAGGAGCACGACGGCGTGTTCGAGATGGCGCGGGTCGTCCAGCCGGCTCGCGATGCGCGTCACATCGTGATTGCCGAGGAACGTCTGTGGCGCGAAGGTCTCCAGCAGGGTGTTGTGCCGGCCGAGCGCGTGGGCGAGTTCGAAGAAGTTGCGGTCGCCCAGCGAACTCCAGATCGCCTTCCACAGCTCGTACTGCGTGACGGAGTCCAGTCCGCCCTCCGTGACGAAGGCCGTGTAGTCGCCATGGATGACCTCGCCGGTCAGCCAGGCGTCGGGGAACCGGGCGCGGACCCGGTCGCTGACCGTACGCCAGAAGGACAGCGGAACGCTGTACGCGGCGTCCAGCCGCCAGCCGGCGACGCCGCGCTCCATCCAGTACGTCATCACCTCGGTCACGTAATCGGCGACCGCGGGTTCGTCGTGGTTGAGCGCGACGAGGTGTTCGTGGCCCTCGAAGGTGGCGTAACCGCCGTCGGGCCCGGCCTTGAACCACGAGGCGTACGGGGACAGCGCGCCGCGCTCCTCCACGTCGACGAAGGCGGGGAAGCTCCGTCCCACATGGTTGAAGACGCCGTCGAGCAGGACGCGTACGCCCTTCGCCGACGCCTCCTCGACGAGCCGGAGCAGGTCGCTCTCCTCCCCCAGCCTGCTGTCGATCCGCAGGTGGTCGACGGTGTCGTAGCCATGCGTCTCGGAGGCGAACACCGGCCCGAGGGCAAGGCCGTTGCAGCCGAGCGCGAGCAGGTAGTCGAGCCAGTCCGAGAGCCGGGACAGCCTGGACCGCCCGGGTACGGCGCCCGGCTCGGTGTCGGGCTCGGCGTCGGCCGGCGGGGAATCCCGTGGGGCGCCGGTGAAGCCAAGCGGGTAGACGTGCCACCAGATGGCGTGATCGGACCAGTTCATGCGCTCTCCCGGTAGTCGATGTCCCTGGCCCCTGGATACACCTCGGGGCGGTTGTTCCGGCGGGTACGGTGGTGCGAAGCATCGGCGAGGCGTTCCTGAGCGGGTTCCCACCCGGCTCCGCCCTTCCGCGGGTGCCCCGACACCGTCGGCCCCCCCCATCCGGAGCAGTTCGGCTCCAGACCTCTCCCAGCGCGACAGCAAACCCCCGCTGCACCCCACCTGCCCGCTGCCCGCTCCCGGATGCCGGAGACGCCTCGCGATGCCCCTGCTCACCACCGCTCTTGTGCTGCTCTGCTTCGTCGGCCCTTTGTCGACCGACATGTACCTGCCCGCCTTTCCGAGGATGGCCGCCGAACTGGGTACCGACGCCCCGGGCGTACAGCTCACGCTGACCGCGTTCCTGGTCGGCATGGTGCTCGGCCATCTGGTCTTCGGCCCGCTGTCCGACCGTTACGGACGGCGCGGCCCCCTGCTCTGCGGCACGGTGGTGTGCGCCGTCGCCACCTGCCTGTGCGCCGTGGCGCCCTCGTCGGCGTGGCTGACGGGCCTGCGGCTGGTGGCCGGGTTCAGCGGGGCCGCCGGTGTGGTGATCAGCCGGGCCGTGGTCTCCGACGTCACCGAAGGCCCGGCCGCGGCACGGCTGTTCGGCATCCTGATGACCCTGTCGGGCACGGCCCCCGTCCTCGCGCCGCTCGCCGGCGGCGCGGTGATCGGGGCGGCGGGATGGCGGGGCGTCTTCTGGGTGCTGACGGGTGTCGCGCTGGTGGTCGCGCTCGGTGTGGCGGCGGGGATACCGGAGAGCCTGCCGCCGCACCGGCGCGAGCGGGGCGGCGGCGGGCACCTGCTGCGAACGCTGCGGGAGGTCGTGTCGGACCGCGCGTACGTGGGCCACACCCTCACGTTCAGCTTCGGCTTCGGCGCGCTGTTCTGCTACATCGCTGGGGCGCCGTTCGTCCTCCGCTACGTCCTGGGGCTGGGCGTCGGCGCCTCGTCGGTGGCCTTCGCCGGCGGCGCCGTCGCCACCACCCTGTCGAGCGCGGTGAGCGCGCGCCTGGTGGGCACCGGAGCCCCGCCCGGACGGCTGCTGCGCGGGGGCCTGTACGCGATGCTCACCGCGACGTCCGCGCTGCTGGCCGTCGCGGTCGCGGGGGCGCTGACCCTGCCCGTATACGTATCGCTCACCGCCACGGCCTGCGCCGGCCTGGGGCTGGTGATGGCGAACGCCGCGTCCCTGGCGCTCGCGCGGGTCCCGCACGCGGCGGGCACGGCATCGGCGCTCCTGGGCACGGCCCAGAGCGCGCTGGGCGCACTGGTGGCACCGCTGGTCGGCCTGGCGGGCCCGGACACGGCGGTACCGGTGTTCGCCGGAATGACGGTATGCACGGCCCTGGCCCTGCTGGCGGCACGCACCGCGACGGGGAAGACGGGTACGGCGCCAGTCCGGGCGGGCGCCGTACAGCCCCGGGCGTAGTGGGTCCGAGCGGCACGAAGCCCCCGCAACCGTCTCCCGGCTGCGGGGGCTTCGTTCACGCGGTCGTGCTCAGGTGTCAGGCGTTGGCCGGTTCGCGGTGCGGTTCGGTCGTGGTGCCGCCGTCCGCCTCCGGGTCCGAGCCGTGCTTCGCCGCCTTCTTCTTCGCGCGGCGTTCCTTCCGCAGCTCCACCATCGCGTACAGCGTCGGTACGAGCAGCAGCGTCAGCAGCGTCGACGTCACCAGACCGCCGATCACCACCACCGCCAGCGGCTGTGCGATGAAGCCGCCCTCGCCGGTGACTCCCAGCGCCATCGGAAGCAGCGCGAAGATCGTCGCCAGTGCCGTCATCAGGATCGGGCGGAGTCGGTGGCGACCGCCCTCGACGACCGCTTCGACGATGCCGAGGCCCTGCTTTCTGTACTGGTTGATCAGGTCGATCAGCACGATCGCGTTGGTCACCACGATGCCGATCAGCATCAGCATGCCGATCATCGCGGGAACACCCAGCGGTGTGCCGGTCAGGAGCAGCAGCCCCAGTGCGCCGGTCGCGGCGAACGGGATCGAGACCAGCAGGATCAGCGGCTGGATCAGCGACCTGAAGGTGCCGACCAGCAGCATGAAGACGATCGCGATGGCCGCCAGCATGGCGAGGCCGAGCTTGACGAACGCGTCGTCCTGGTCCTGCGAGACACCGCCGATGGACGCGGTGGCGCCGCCGGACAGGTGCAGCGCGTCGACCTTCTTCTGGAGGGCCGTGGTGATCGCGCCGGTGTTGTCACCGGTCGGCCGCGCCGTGATCGTCGCCGCACGCGCGCCGTCGATCCGGGTCAGTGAGACCGGCCCGGGGACCAGCTTCACGTCGGCGACCTGGCTGAGCTTGACCGGGCCCAGCCTGATGTTCTTGAGCTGGGTGATGGTCGTCGCCGGCTTGGCGGAGGTGACGACGACGTCCCGCTCCGTGTCGCCGAGGATGGCCGTGCCGGACGTGGTGCCGCGTACCGCCTGGGTGACGGCGGCGCCGATCGTCGCGTCGTTGAGCCCTGCCGCCGCCGCCTTGTTGTTGGCGGTGACCGAGATGCGCGGGATGCTCTGCGCGAGGTCGCTCTGGACGTCGGTGACGTCGTCGAGGGTCGCGACCGAGTCGCGTACCTGGTTCGCCGCCTTGTCGAGGGTGGCCGCGTCGGGGGCCTTGACCACGACGCTCAGGTCCTGGCTGCCGAAGCCGCCGCCCGAGGCGATCTTCGTCTCGCCGATGCCGTCGAGCTTGGCGAGGCCCTTCTCGATACGGTCCTGGGTCGCCGCGTAGGCCGAGGCGTCCTTCAGGGACACCTGGTACGAGGCCTGGTTGGCGCCCGAACCGCCGCCGAAGGCAGCGGCGAAGCCGGAGGAGCCGACCGTGACCTGGTAGTCCTTCACCGTGTCGATGCCGGCGAGCACCTTCTCGACCTTCTTCGCCGAAGCGTCGGCGGAGGCCAGGCTCGTGCCGGGTGCCAGCTTCTGGTTGATCGAGATGACGTCCTGGTCGCCCTGGTCGAAGAAGTTCGTCTTGAGGAACGGGGCCATGCCGAACGTGGCGAGCAGGACGACAACCGCCACGCCCACGCTGGTGAGCCTGCGCCGGGTCGCGAAGCGGAGCACGGGCACGTACAGGCGCTGGAGCCTGCTGGTGTTCTCCTTCGCCTCGGCGAGGCGCCGCGCCTCCTCGGGGCTGACGCCGCGCGCCGACTTCGGCGGGCGCAGGAACCAGTACGAGAAGACAGGGACGACCGTCAGCGAGACGAGGAGCGAGGCGAGCAGGGCCGCCGTGACGGTCAGCGAGAACGAGCCGAACAGTTCGCCGACGATGCCGCCGACCAGACCGATCGGGAGGAACACGGCGACGGTGGTGAGCGTCGAGGAGGTGACGGCGCCGGCGACCTCGCGTACGGCTGAGGTGATCGCGGCCTGTCGTTCCTCGCCGTAGCTCAGATGCCGCTTGATGTTCTCCAGGACCACGATCGAGTCGTCGACGACGCGCCCGATCGCGATGGTCAGGGCGCCGAGCGTCAGGACGTTCAGCGACAGGTCACGCGTCCACAGCACGATCAGCGCGAGGACCACGGAGAGCGGGATCGATATCGCGGTGACGAGGGTGGAGCGGAGCGAGGCCAGGAAGATCAGGATGACGATGACCGCGAAGAGCAGGCCCAGCGCGCCCTCGGTGGTCAGTCCGGAGATCGACTTGGAGACGGCGGGGCCCTGGTCGCTCGCCACGGTGAGCGTGGCGCCGGCGCCGAGCTGCTTGCGGAGGTCGGGCAGCTTGTCCTTGACGCCGTCCGAGATGGCGACGGCGCTGCCGTCCTTGTCCATCGTGATGTTGACGGCGAGGCTGGGCTTGCCGTCCGTACGGGTCAGCGAGGTCGCCGCCGACGGCTGCTGCTTGACGGTCGCGATGTCGCCGAGGCGTACGGGCGCCGCGCCCTGGCCGCCGCCGGCGGACGGGCCGCCCTGGCCGGAAGGCGCGGGAGCGATCCGCAGGTCCTCGATCTGCTTCAGCGAGGTGAAGCCGCCGCCGACCTGCACGGTGCGGCTCTTGCCGTCCTCGGCGAACGAGCCCGCCGGGATGCTGGCGCCGCCCGCCTTGAGCGCGTCGGATATCGCCATGGCGCTCAGGCCGGACTGGGCGAGCTTCTTGTCGTCGGGGGTGACGGAGACCTGGAGGTCGCGTACGCCGTCGACGGTGACGCGGCCGACGCCGTCGATGCCCTGGAGGGCGGGGACGACCGTACGGTCGAGCTGGTCGGACAGCGCCTGCTGGTCCTTGTCGGAGGTGACGGCGAGGACGACGGTCGGGATGTCGTCCGTCGAGCCGGCGATGACCTGCGGGTCGACTCCGTCGGGGAGCTGGTTGCTCGCGCGGTTCACGGCCTGCTGGACGTCGGCGACGAGCTGCTTCGTACCGTCGCTGCCGAAGTCGAAGCTCGCCATGACGACGCCGGTGCCCTCGCTGGACGTCGACGTGACTCCGCTGATGCCGTCGACGGCCTTGATGGAGTCTTCGAGGGGTTCGACGACCTGCTTCTCGACCACATCGGGGGAGGCGCCCTGGTAGGGGGCGAGCACCGACACCACCGGAAGTTCGATGGACGGCAGCAACTGCTGCTTGAGCTGCGGGATCGCGATCGCCCCGAAGACGATCGCGATGATCGACATCAGCCCTATCAGGGCCCGTTGCGCGAGGCTGAATCTCGACAGCCAGGACATGGGGTCTCTCTTCTGTGGTGTACGCGGCAGGTGAGCGCGGCGGCCCGGTGACGGGTCCGGCGGCGGACAGGTACTTCGGCGGGGCCGGGGTCCAGGGACGTCCGGGGACACGGATCCCGCCTGCCGAACCCCTCGAACGGGGGCTCCCTCATACGATCAGCCATTCGGAGGGGCCGTTCCGTCAGCCGCAGGTCCCCTTCCTGACCCCGCGCGTACCGCGCCTGGAGTACACCGGGGTGGGGGTTCACTCCACCCTTGGACGCACCAGGCCCGATTCGTACGCTGTTACTACCAATTGGGCCCGATCGCGGGCGCCAAGTTTGGCCATCGCGCGGTTGACATGCGTCTTCACGGTGAGCGGACTCACCACGAGGCGCTCGGCGATCTCGTCGTTGGAGTGGCCGCCGGCCACCAGAACGAGCACTTCGCGCTCGCGCACGGTGAGTGCGGTGAGCCGCGCCGAGTACTCGGCGGAGCCCGGCCCCTCGCCCGAACTGCCGCCCTGTGCGAGGAAGCTGGCGATCAGGCCCTTGGTCGCGACGGGCGAGAGCAGCGCGTCGCCGGCCGCCGCGATCCGTATCGCGCTCAGCAACTCCTCGGGCTCGGCGCCCTTGCCGAGAAAGCCGGAGGCGCCGGCGCGCAGCGACTGTACGACGTACTCGTCCACCTCGAAGGTGGTGAGCATCACGACATGCACGTCGGCGAGGAGGGGGTCGGCGCTGATCATGCGGGTGGCGGCGAGGCCGTCCGTACCGGGCATCCGGATGTCCATCAGGACGACGTCGGCCTTGGTCTCGCGGGCGAGTTCGACGGCGCGCGCGCCGTCGGCGGCCTCGCCGACGACCTCCATGTCCGGCTCGGAGTCGACGAGTACGCGGAACGCGCTGCGGAGCAGCGTCTGGTCGTCGACGAGCAGGACTCTGATGGTCATACGGTCTCCCCGGTCGGCGCTGTGTCTTGGGCCGTGACGATGTCGGTGGCTGGTGCTGTGGCGGTTTCTGTCGCGCTGTCGGTGGCCGCGAGCCCGCCGGCCGTCTGGGTCGCGGGAGCCGTTCGCGGTGCCGCCGTACGTACGGGCGCCTGGCGGCCCACCCCGGCGCCGCTCTTGACGGGCAGTATCGCCTGCGTGCGGAAGCCGCCGCCGTAGCGGGGTCCCGCGCTCAGGGCGCCGCCGAGCGCGGTGACGCGCTCGCGCATGCCGAGGAGGCCGTGGCCGCTGCCGTCGGCCGGCTCGCCCGTCCCCTTCCCGTCGTCCAGCACGGTGACCTCGACGGTCCCGCCGACCCGTACGACGCTGACCTCGGCGTGGGCTCCGGCGCCCGCGTGCTTGCGTACGTTGGTCAGGGCCTCCTGGATGATCCGGTACACGGCGAGGTCGACGGCGGCGGGAAGCGGCCCCGTTCCCTCGGCGGCGGCGAACTCCACGGGCAGGCCCGCGTTGCGGAACGTGTCGAGCAGCCCGTCGATGTGCGCGAGGCCCGGTGCGGGCTCGGTCGGAGCCTCGGGGTCGCCGGACTGGCGGAGCAGCCCGACGGTGGCGCGCAGTTCGTTGAGCGCGGAGCGGCTCGCCTCGCGTACGTGGGCGAGCGCCTCCTTCGCCTGGTCGGGCCGCTTGTCCATGACGTGGGAGGCGACGCCGGCCTGGACGTTGACCAGCGCGATGTGGTGGGCGACGACATCGTGCAGGTCGCGGGCGATCCGCAGCCGCTCCTCGGCGACCCGCCTGCGGGCCTCCTCCTCGCGCGTACGCTCGGCGCGTTCGGCGCGCTCCCGTATGGCGTCGACGAAGGCGCGACGGCTGCGTACGGCGTCACCGGCGGCGCTCGCCATGCCGCTCCAGGCGAAGATGGCCAGGTTCTCCTGGACGTACCAGGCGCCCGAGCTGAAGCCCATCGCGACGGCGGTCAGGACGGTCATGGTGGCGAGGCCGACGCGCCAGGTGGTGGGGCGGTCGGTGTGGGCGCCGACCGTGTAGAGCGCGATGACCGCGGTGAACACGACCGGCGCAGGCGGGTCCCCGGTGATGAGTTCGACGACGGTGAGCGCTCCGGCGCCGAGCAGCACGGCCATGGGCCTGCGCCGCCGGAAGACGAGGGATCCGGCCCCGACGACCATCAGGAACACGCTGAGCACGCTGGGGACATGGGTGCCGAAGGTGGGCCCGCCGGGTCCGCTGTGCGGGTCGGCGAAGGACCCGAACATCATGCAGACGAGGACGGCGAACGCGAGAGTCCCGTCGGGCGCGAGCGGATGCGCGTGCGCCCAGCAACGGGTCTGGGCGAACGCGGAGCCGAGAGAGGTCACCCCGGCAACGGTACGTGGTGGGGTCCGGAACGGGGACGGAGAGCGTGCGGGGCCCCTGACACACACAACGCGGCGGCCCGTCCCCCTGGGGGGTGCGGACCGCCGCGCGGCGGCTGAAGTGCGGAACGGGGACCGTAAGGCCCCGGGACCGTATGACCGACTGATCGGCCGATCGGCTGATCAGTCGATCGACGGGAGATCGACGGGAGATCGGTAGGAATCGACCGGGAGCGGGTCAGACCGAAGGGATCAGACCCTCGTCGCTGAGCAGCTCGCGAACCTCTTCCAGCGTCGCGCCCGGCGACGGCAGAATCAGCTCCGACGGCTCCAGGGCGTCGTCGGGAAGCGGCTCACCGAACTCGCGCACCTGCTCCAGGAGCGCGGGGAACGTACGCCGGAAACCGGCCTCGTCGCCCTTGTTGACCTCGGCGAGCAGTTTGTCGTCGAGCTTGTTCAGCTCGACGATGTGGCTGTCCGCCAGCTTGAGCTGGCCCTCCCCCATGATCCGTACGATCATGACGAATCCCTACTGCTTGTCGAACTTGGTGGGCGGGGTGTCTTCCTGCTTGTCGCCGGAGCCGCCCTCGATCGCCTGCTGGGAGGACGAGGAACCGCCCGCCAGCTCGGTCTTCATGCGCTGGAGCTCCAGCTCGACGTCGGAACCACCCGAGATCCGGTCCAGCTCGGCGGCGATGTCGTCCTTCGCCAGGCCGGACTGGTCGTCCAGCGCGCCGGAGGCGAGCAGCTCGTCGATCGCGCCGGCCCTCGCCTGGAGCTGGGCGGTCTTGTCCTCCGCCCGCTGGATCGCCATGCCGACGTCGCCCATCTCCTCGGAGATGCCGGAGAAGGCCTCTCCGATCCGGGTCTGCGCCTGCGCGGCGGTGTAGGTGGCCTTGATGGTCTCCTTCTTGGTGCGGAAGGCGTCGACCTTGGACTGGAGGCGCTGCGCGGCGAGCGTGAGCTTCTCCTCCTCGCCCTGGAGCGTGGTGTGCTGCGTCTCCAGGTCGGACACCTGCTGCTGGAGCGCCGCACGGCGGGACAGCGCTTCTCGCGCGAGGTCCTCCCGGCCGAGCGCCAGCGCCTTGCGGCCCTGGTCCTCCAGCTTGGTCGACTGGCCCTGCAACCCGTTGAGCTGCAATTCCAGCCGCTTGCGCGACGTCGCCACATCGGCGACACCGCGGCGCACCTTCTGGAGCAGCTCAAGCTGCTTCTGGTACGAGTAATCGAGGGTCTCGCGCGGATCCTCGGCCCGGTCAAGGGCCTGGTTTGCCTTCGCGCGGAAGATCATCCCCATACGCTTCATGACACCGCTCATGGGCTTCGCGCGCCCCCTTCTGACGGACTCCGACTCCAGCACTTCAACAGAACCCACAGTACGGGCCCTGTCTCCATTACCGCACTGTTCGAGCGCGGATGCGCTCCTCCCCAAGGACGACTGGCGGCCGATCCGCTCCGGCACAAGGAGTAGGTGACCATCAGGGAACCGTTGGGGAACGGCGGGGAAAGGGTGGACAAAGTCCGCTCTGTCCCCAGTTAAGACGAAGGCTGTTGTCGGATCGTTCCCCTCGGGGGTGGGGTCCATGCACAACACCCCGTACGCTTGGTTTTTGTGTTCCGTAGCCGTGCCAACGCAGAGAAGGCGCCCGCCACCAAGGTGACGGCCGACCTCACCAAGCAGTCCCGCGACCCGCAGGCCCCCAAGGGCCGCCCGACGCCGAAGCGAAGTCAGGCGGAGTCGCAGCGGCGCCGTGCGTCGACCCAGCCGACCGACCGCAAGACGGCCATGAAGCGCCAGCGCGAATCGCGCCGCGTCGACATGGCCAAGCAGCGTGAGGCCATGGCGAGCGGCGACGAGCGGTACCTGCCCGCCCGCGACAAGGGCCCCGTGCGGCGCTTCGTCCGCGATTACGTCGACGCGCGCTACTGCATGGCGGAGTTCTTCCTGCCGCTCGCCGTGATCATCCTGGTGATGAGCATGATCGGCGGCTCGCTCCAGAGCATCTCGCTGCTGCTCTGGCTCGCCGTGATCGTGCTGATCTTCATCGACTCGATCGGCATCTGGATCCGGCTGAAGAAGCAGCTCGCCGTGCGCTTCCCGAACACCCCGCAGCGCGGCGCCATGGCCTACGGCCTGATGCGTACGCTCCAGGTCCGCCGGATGCGTCTGCCGAAGCCGCAGGTCAAGCGCGGAGAGCGGCCCTGAGCACGGACGTCTCCGGATTCTCGGGAGCCTCGTCGAACTGGCTCGCCGGACTCGGCGGGCTGCGCAACGTCGTACGCCAGGAGCTGGTCGCCCGCCAGATCGACGAGCAGATCGCCGGCCGCTACCCCGTGGGGCAGCGGCTGCGCATCCTCGATGTGGGCATGGGGCAGGGCACCCAGGCGCTGCGGCTGGCGCGCGGCGGCCATACGGTCACCGGTCTGGAGTCCGACGCCGAGATGATGTCGACCGCGCGTGCGGCGCTCGCCGAGGAGCCGGAAGGCATACGTGAGCGGGTCAGGCTCGTCGAGGGCGACGGCCTGGAGACCGGCGTCCACTTCCTGCCCGGCAGCTTCGACGTGGTCCTCTGCCACGGGGTGCTGATGTATGTCAGGGAGCCCGACGCGATGCTCGCGGCGCTGGCCAGGATGCTCGCGCCCGGGGGCCTGCTGTCCCTGCTCGTACGGAACGCGGACGCCCTGGCCGTACGGCCGGGGCTCGCCGGGGACTGGCCGGCCACGCTGAACGCCTTCGACTCGCACACGTACACCAACCGTCTCGGCCTGCATGTGCGCGCCGACCGGCTGGACGCGCTGACGGCGACCCTCGCGGGCATCGCGGCGCCGCTGCACGCCTGGTACGGGGTGCGGTTCTTCACGGACAGCGCGCCCGACGACGCCGAGGTGCCGGTGGGCGAGGAGCTGGAGCGGCTGCTCGCAGCCGAGGACAGGGCCGGGCGCACCGACCCGTACCGCGGGATCGCCGCGCTGCTCCATCTGTGCGGCGTACGCGGCTGAGCCCGGTGCCGGGGCCGACGGGCGCCGGTTCGTGGTGTGAGTCAGGTGCCGGGGTCACCGGTGCGTCCCTCGTAGCGTGAGCAGAGAAAGCACGGGCATGACGAACACGATCGCCGCGGATCCCGAAGACAGCACGGACAGCCCTGACAGGACGGATGGCGCGGATCCCGGAGGCGGCACGGATGGCGCGGACAGCGCCGGGAGCGCCCTCGGGCCCAAGCTGACACCACGCGAGACCTGGCGCGCGCTGTACCGGCACTTCAGGCCGCACCGCAGGATCGTGGCCCTCGGCGCCGTGCTCGCGCTGATCGGCGCGGCGACCGGGCTCGCCCAGCCGCTCGCCGCCAAGGCGCTGGTCGACCGGCTCGGCGACAACGGGTCGGTCGGCGGGATCCTCGTCCTGCTCACCGCCCTGGTGGTGCTCGGTACGGCCATCGAGTCCGTCGGCGCCTATCTCCTGGAGCGGACCGCCGAATCCGTGGTCCTGGCCGCCCGCCGCACCCTCATCGGGCGGCTGCTGCGGCTGCGGCTGCCCGAGGTCGAGCGGACCCAGCCGGGCGACCTGATGTCCCGGGTCACCTCGGACACCACGCTGCTGCGCGCGGTCACGACCCAGTCGATCGTCTCGGCGGGCACGGGTGGTCTGGCGTTCCTGGCGACGATCGTGCTGATGGGCCTGATGGACGCCGTCCTGCTCGCCGTCACGCTCGGGGTGATCGTCCTGATCGGCGGCGCCGTGGCGCTGGTGATGCCGAAGATCGCGGAGGCGACGCGGCGTTCCCAGGAGTCGGTGGCGAAGATATCCACCGTGCTTGAGCGGGCGTTCGGCGCGTTCCGTACGGTCAAGGCGTCCGGCGCCGAGGACCGGGAGAGCGCCGTGGTGGAGGCGGCGGCCCAGGAGGCCTGGCGGCACGGCGTACGGTCCGCGAAGTGGCAGTCGGTGGCTTCGACCTCGGTCGGGCTCGCCGTACAGGTGTCGTTCCTCGCCGTCCTGGGCATCGGCGGCGCGCGTGTGGCCTCGGGCGCGATCTCCGTGTCGACGCTCGTCGCCTTCCTGCTGTTCCTGTTCTACCTGCTGGATCCGGTGTCGAAGCTGGTCAACGCCGCTTCGCAGTACCAGGTGGGGTCAGCGGCGATCGCCCGGATCGAGGAGGCGGAGCGGCTGGAGACCGAGGTGCTGGACACGGCGGCACCCGCGACAGCCGCCGCCGACACCCCCGCGTCGGTGGTGTTCGAGGACGTCACCTTCCGCTACCGCGACACCCTCCCGTACGTCCACCACGGTGTCTCCTTCGATGTGCGCGGCCCGGGCATGACGGCCTTCGTCGGCCCTTCGGGCGCGGGGAAGACCACCGTCTTCGGTCTGATCGAGCGGTTCTACGAGGCGACCGGCGGCCGGGTCCTGATCGACGGCAAGGACGTACGGGACTGGCCGCTGCCCGAGCTGCGCGCCGCCATCGGCTACGTCGAGCAGGACGCGCCCGTACTGGCGGGGACGCTGCGCGAGAATCTGGTCTTCGCGGCGCCGGACGCCTCCGAGGAGGCGATCAGGGACGTACTCCTACGCGCCAAGCTCGTCACGCTCGTCGAGAACCTGCCGGACGGCCTGGAGACCCTCGTCGGGCACCGCGGCTCCAAGCTCTCGGGCGGCGAGCGCCAGCGCGTCGCGATCGCGCGTGCGCTGCTGCGCAGGCCCCGGCTGCTGCTCCTGGACGAGGCGACGTCCCAGCTCGACGCCGTCAACGAGATGGCGCTGCGCGATGTCGTCGCCGAGGCGGCCAGGGAGGTGACGGTGCTGGTGGTGGCGCACCGGCTGTCCACGGTGACGCTCGCCGACCGGATCGTGGTGATGGACGCGGGGAAGGTACGGGCCGTGGGCACCCACCAGGAGCTGGTGGCGGACGATCCGCTGTACGGGGAGCTGGCGGCCACCCAGTTCCTGGCCTCGGCCCGCTGACCGGGCCCGCCGACCGGGCTCCGGTACGACCGATCGGCCGCGCAACGGAGGCAGCACCGTGCGGACAAAAGTGATACTTCGGACATGCATGTATCTCGTTCCCGTGGCCGCGCCCGCCGTCCCCTGCTGCCGCTGATCGCCGCGATCTGCGCGGTCGCCCTGATCGGCGGCTGCTCGGGCGCCGCCACTTCGGCGTCCGACAGACCCGCCCCTGACGCCTCGGGCACAGCGGCGTCCGACACCACGAACCAGGCGGCGGACACCCAGCCCGCTCCCAACGATCTCCAGAACGACTACGAGACCGTCATCAAGAACGTGCTGCCCTCGGTCGTCCAGATCGACGCCGGGGACGCGCTGGGCTCGGGCATCATCTGGGACGCCCAGGGCCATGTCGTCACCAACGCCCATGTGGTCGGCAAGCGGAAGTCCTTCAAGGTCACCGTGGCCACCCGCGAGCAGCCGGTCACGGCCAGACTCGTGTCCAGCTTCCCCCAGCAGGACCTGGCCGTCATCAAGCTCGACACCGTCCCGGGCGGGCTGAAGGCCGCGAAGTTCGGCGACACGTCCGACGTCGCCGTAGGACAGATCGTGCTGGCGATGGGCTCACCGCTGGGGCTGTCGAGCAGCGTCACCCAGGGCATCGTCTCGGCGGTCGGACGGACCGTCAGCGAGGGGAGTTCGGGCGGCGGTACGGGCGCCACGATCGCCAACATGGTGCAGACCTCGGCCGCGATCAACCCGGGCAACAGCGGCGGCGCGCTGGTCAACCTGAACAGCGAGGTGATCGGCATCCCGACCCTGGCGGCGACCGACCCCGACCTCGGCGGCACCGCCGCCCCGGGCATCGGCTTCGCGATCCCCGTCTCGCTGGTGAAGAACATCGCCAACCAGATCATCAAGAACGGCAAGGTCAACGACTCGGGCCGGGCCGCGCTCGGCATCGAGGGCCGGACCGTCCTCGGACCCGACTTCCAGCCCGCCGGGGTCGCCGTGGTCTCCACCACGAAGAACAGCGCGGCGGCCGCCGCGGGGATCAAGTCCGGCGACATCATCGTCAAGATCGGCAACACCGAGGTGCCGACGATCACCTCGCTGACCGAGGCGCTCGCCTCGATCAGGCCGGGCCAGCGGGTGAAGGTGTCGTACCTGCGGAACGGCGCGACGAAGAGCGCTCAGGTCACGCTGGGCAGAATGTAGGCGGTGCGGGCAGCCGCGAACGGCGGGAACAGCGGGAACAGCGACACGCGGACGCACGCGGACGCACCCAGACGCACGGAACGCCCGCGAAGCCCTCGGCCTCGCGGGCGTTCCGCACGTACCGCACTCAGCCCTGGTCGGCCTTCAGACTCATCGGTCCGTAGATCTTGGTGGTGTCCTCGAACAGGTGTACCTGCTCCACCCCGCCCTCCAGAAGCTCCTTCCAGACCTCACCGATCCACGACTCGGCGTCCCCCTGCGTGGTGAACTCCTCAGGCTCCACCGCAGGCGGAACCTCCGTCCCGTCGGACTTCTCGAACCGCCACGTCCACGCCATGTGCGCCTCCCGGGTCCCGCCGTGATCAGTTACCTGCCCGCAGCGTAGCCGGGCGCGCACCGTAAGCGGCGACACGGGAGGATCGTCATCGTGGAACTGACTCTGCTCGGCACCGGAGCCCCCTCCGGCCTCCCCCGCCCCCACTGCCCCTGCGCCGCCTGCGCCAGGTCGCGCGGCACTTCGGCGCGCGCGGCGACCTCGCTTCTGGTGGACGGCGTACTCCTGCTGGACCTGACCCCCGGCGCCGCGCTCGCCGCCGCCCGCGCCGGGAACTCGCTCGTCGGCGTACGGCAGGTCCTGCTCACCCATCCGCACGACGGCCCGGCCGTGGAGCTGCCCGTCGGGCTGCCCACAGCGGGGCGGGTCGCCGACGGGCGGGTGCTGACGCTGCTGAGCGGGCACCGTGTGCGGGCGATGGCGATGGACGCGCCGGGCACGGGGTACGAAGTGACGGCGCCCGGGGGCGAGCGCCTGCTCTACCTGCCGCCGGGCGGCTCGCCCGCCGGGGCGCCCGACGCCTTCAGCAGGGTGTCGGGCGGCGCCGCGTACGACACGGTCGCCGTCGATGTCATCGGCCGGCCCCACGCGATGGCGAGGCTCCGGGCCTCCGGGGCGGTGGGCCCGGCGACCGATGTGATCGCCGTGCACCTCGACCACGACGTGCCGCCCGGCGCGGAACTGGACCGGCGGCTCGCCGCCGCGG
>NZ_JTHL01000001.1:2236267-2237923 GCF_000818195.1 Streptomyces sp. 150FB
GCCGCGGGCGCGCGGGCCGTGCCGGACGGTACGACGCTCGACGTCGGCGCCTACCACGCCGTACCGGAGGTGCCCCGGCGCACGCTGGTGACGGGCGGAGCGCGCTCGGGGAAGTCCTGGGAGGCGGAGCGGCGGCTCGCGACGTTCCCCGGGGTGCTGTATGTCGCGACGGGCGGCGAGCGCGAGGGCGACGCCGAGTGGGAGGGCCGGGTGCGCGCGCACCGCGAGCGCCGCCCAGCCTCCTGGCGTACGGCGGAGACCTGCGACCTGGTCCCGCTGCTCGACGACAACGGGCCGCCGCTGCTGATCGACTGTCTGTCGCTGTGGCTGACGGACGCCATGGACCGGGTGGACGCCTGGGACGAGGACGCGTGGGCGGCGGGCGGCGCCGATGCGCTGCGGGAGCGTACGGACGAACTCGTCGCCGCCGTACGCCGGACCACGCGCACCGTCGTCGCCGTGACGAACGAGGTCGGCTCGGGTGTCGTCCCCGCGACCGTGTCGGGGCGCCGCTTCCGTGACGAACTGGGGCGGCTGAACGCCTCCTTCGCCGCCGAGTGCGAGCATCTCCTGCTGGTGGTCGCCGGGCAGGCCCTCACGCTGCTGGGGTGACGGGGGCCGGTACTGTTCGGCGAATGAGCTCGCTGAATCTCGACGACTTCTCCGACCTGATCGAGCGCCCCGACAGCGGTATGCGGCGGAACGCCGAGGAACGCAGGGAGCGGCTGACCATTCCGCCCGGCGTCCTCGGCCGTCTCGACGAGCTGGGCGAGTGGCTCTCGGCGGCGCAGGGGGCCGTACCGGTCAAGGCGATCGAGCAGCCCCGTGTGGTGCTGTTCGCCGGCGATCACGGAGTGGCCGCCCTCGATGTGTCGGGGCGGTCCCCGGGCAGTGCGCACCTGCTGGTACGCGCCGTGCTGGACGGCGAGAGCCCGGTCGCCGTGCTGGCGCGCCGCGCGGGGGTGCCGGTGCGGATCGTCGACGCCGGTCTGGACTGCGACCCGGCGCTGCTGCCCGACGAGGTGGTACGCCGCCGGGTGCGGCGCGGCAGCGGGCGTATCGACATCGAGAACGCGCTGACGGCCGAGGAGGCCGAGCAGGCGGTACGGCTGGGCATGGCGGTCGCCGACGAGGAGGCTGACTCCGGTACGGATCTGATCGTCCTCGGTGACCTGAGCGTCGGCGGCACCACGGCGGCGTCCACCCTCATCGCTGCGCTGTGCGGCACGGACGCCTCGGTCGTCACCGGGCGCGGCGGCGCGGGCATCGACGACCTGGCGTGGATGCGCAAGTGCGCTGCGGTCAGGGACGCGCTGCGCCGGGCGCGGCCGGTCCTGGGCGACCAACTGGAACTGCTGGCGGCGGTGGGCGGCGCCGACCTGGCGGCGATGACCGGCTTCCTGCTCCAGAGCGCGGTACGGCGGATGCCGGTGATCCTGGACGGGGTCGTCTCGGCGGCCTGCGCGCTGGTGGGGCAGCGGACGGCGTTCCGGGCGCCCGACTGGTGGCTCGCGGGCCAGGTGAGCGGGGAGCCCGCGCAGGCGAAGGCGCTGGACCGGATGGCGCTGGTCCCGCTGCTCGACCACGGGGTCGCGGTCGGCGAGGGGGCGGGCGCGCTGCTCGCGCTGCCCATGGTCCAGGCAGCCGCGGCGCTGG
>NZ_JTHL01000001.1:2238619-2244146 GCF_000818195.1 Streptomyces sp. 150FB
CGGCGGAGCTGCCGGAACGCCCGGAGCCGGAGCCCGAGCCGGATCCTGAAGCGACGGAAGACGCGGCCCCGGCGGTCACGGAGGCGGGCTGAGGCAGGCCGGCGGGCCGAGGCTCGCGCGCCGTACGGGGCCGGACACGGCGTCCGGCCCCCTCGCCCGCCCACAACGCCCGCTCACAAGGTCGGCCGGTCCGGTGCCCCGCCGATCCAGTCCTGCACCCGCTGCCTGGGCCGGACCCAGCGCACTTCGTGGTGGTACTCCCGCAGCAGGGCCTTCGCCCGCGCCTTCGGCCGCCGCCGGTAGAACCGCTTCGCCCACGGCGTCCCCGGCCGGGCCAGCCTGATCGCGCCGATGAGCGCCACGAACGGCACCAGGACCCCGATGAGCGCCATCCGCGGCTTCCCCTTGACCAGCGTGATGAGCGCGAAGAAGAAATCGACCACGAGGGTCGCGATCGCCGACCCCCTGTTCTGCCGCTGATCCGACGACAGCGAGTCGACGCCCAGCGGCGAGAACCCGCCCAGCACCAGCAGTGCCAGCGCCGCCGCCAGGATCACGACCTCCACGCTCTGCCGGCCCTGCTCGCTCCAGTAGACGTCGTCGAGGTGCAGGATCAGCGCGAACTCGTCGAGGACGAGACCCACCCCCACCCCGAAGATCACCGCGCACACCCCGGCGACGACGCCGTGCCTCCCGGTGCCGACCGCGCCGAAACCCCCGATCACGGTCAACACCACCCCCGGCACCACATGGTGGATGTGCGTACTGCCCGTCGAGACGTTCCCGAAGGGCCCCTTGCCGGCCCGGATCAGCCGGGTGATGACACGGGTCACCAGGAACGTGAGCACGAAGGACGCGAGCGCGAGCAGACCGGGGAGCTTGCCCGGCTCGACGATGTCCCGGTGGAACCAGTCGCCCATGCCACCAACTTCCCGATCGCACCCCTATGTGCCGTATGCGCAATTTAGCGCTCACGCACCATCAACGCACCGCCTCCGCCCCGCCCACGCCCCGATCCCGCCCCGCTCACGCCCCCGGTTACGCTTTCGCGCGATGACTCCCCGGGACGGAACCCCCAGCACTCCCGGCGCCCGGCGCACCCGCGCCACGTCGGGCGCCGGCCTCGACGGCATACGTTTCGCCTTCGGCACCCTCACCGTGCTGCCGGTCCGGGTGACGCGCTGGGACCGTGCCACCGCCGGCGCCGGAATGCTGTACGCGCCGCTCGCCGGGCTGGTCGTCGGCGCCGGTGCGGCCCTCGCCGGCGGTCTGCTGCTGCTCGCCGGGGCCTCCGCGCCGCTCGCCGCCGTGGCCGCGGTGGCCGTACCCGCCGTCCTCACGCGCGGGCTGCATCTCGACGGCCTCGCCGACACCGCCGACGGGCTCGGCAGCGGCAAGCCCGCCGAGGACGCCCTGCGGATCATGAAGCAGTCGGACATCGGGCCCTTCGGGGTGATCACACTGCTGCTGGTGCTGCTCGCCCAGGTCGCCGCCGTGGCCGAGTTGTACGGCGCGGGCCGCTGGCACGGCACGGTCGCGGTCGTCGTCGCCGGAGTCACCTCGCGGCTCGCGCTGACCCTCGCCTGCCGTACGGGCGTCCCGCCCGCCAGGCCCGACGGGCTGGGCGCCGCCGTCGCCGGGACTATCCCCACCGGGGCGGCCGTCGCGTCGGCCGTGCTCGTGACGGGTGTCTGCGCCGCCGCCGGCTCGTATCGCGGCCTCGGCGGCGCCGTCCACCACGCGGTGGCGGTCGTGGTGGCGCTGGCAGCGGCGTGGGCCCTGCTGCACCACTGCGTACGCCGCTTCGGCGGGGTCACCGGCGATGTCTTCGGCGCCCTCGCCGAGACGGCGGCGACCGTGACCCTGGTCGCACTGGCCCTGGGCTGAGCGGGCCGATTCTTCGCGCGTAGGCTCATTCCCGGCGCTCTTCGGGCCGGATTACGATGCGGCGGGCACGGTCGGCCCACCCCTCGACCGCCAACAGAACTCAACGGAAGCGAGATTTCACCACCGTGACTGCTCTCACTCTTAAGCCAGCCGGCGCGTCGACCCCTCGCGTCGACGTGGTCGTCGTCGGTGTCGCGAAGGGCGCCAAAGGCCTGGTTGTCGCGCCGGGTGGCGAGGCCGTGGACGCCGCGTTCGACGGAAAGCTCGCCACCGTACTGGAATCCCTCGGCGCCTCGGGCTCCGAGGGCGAGGTGACCAAGCTCCCCGCCCCCGCCGCTCTCAAGACACCGGTTGTCCTGGTCGTCGGCCTCGGCGCCGCTCCCGCCAAGGACGAGACGTACGGCACCGAGCCGCTGCGCCGCGCCGCCGGCTCCGCCGCGCGCGCCCTGGCCGGCACCAAGAAAGCCGCGTTCGCGCTGCCCCTCGAAGCCGCCGAGGACGTCGCGGCCGTCGCCGAGGGCGCGCTCCTCGGGGCGTACGCCTTCACCGTCTACCTGGGCGGCGAGAAGAAGACGAAGAACGGCAACGGCAACGGCCCGAAGCTGCCGCTCGCCGAGATCACGCTCCTCGGCGCGAAGCCGCGTGACAAGGACCACAAGGCGGCGGCCGAGCGCGCGATCGCGCTGACCGAGGAGATCAACCGCGCCCGCGACCTGATCAACACCCCGCCGAACGACCTGTATCCCGAGTCCTTCGCGGCCATCGCCGTCGCGGCCGGCAAGGAGCACGGCGTCAAGGTCGAGGTGCTCGACGAGAAGGCGCTCGTCAAGGGCGGCTTCGGCGGCATCCTCGGTGTCGGCCAGGGCTCGGCGACCCCGCCGCGCCTGGTGAAGCTGTCGTACACGCACCCCAAGGCGGAGAAGACCCTCGCCCTCGTCGGCAAGGGCATCACCTACGACTCGGGCGGCATCTCCCTCAAGTCGCCGGGCCACAACGAGACGATGAAGTGCGACATGAGCGGCGCCGCCGCCGTCTTCGCCGCCGTCGTCTCCGCCGCCCGGCTGGGGCTGCGCGTCAACGTGACCGCCTGGCTGGCGCTCGCCGAGAACATGCCGTCGGGGTCCGCCGTCCGGCCGGGCGACGTCCTGCGCATGTACAGCGGCAAGACCGTCGAGGTGCTCAACACCGACGCCGAGGGCAGGCTCGTGCTGGCCGACGCGATCACCCGCGCCTCCGAGGAGGCCCCGGACGCGATCGTCGACGTGGCGACCCTCACCGGCGCGATGATGATGGCGCTGGGCAGCCGTACGTTCGGCATCATGTCGAACGACGACGCCTTCCGTACCTCCCTGCACGAGATCGCCTCCGAGGTCGGCGAGGCGTCCTGGCCGATGCCGCTCCCCGCCGACCTGCGCAAGGGCATGGACTCCTCCACCGCCGACATCGCCAACATGGGCGAGCGGATGGGCGGCGGCCTGGTCGCCGGCCTCTTCCTGAAGGAGTTCGTGGGCGAGGGCATCACCTGGGCCCACCTGGACATCGCGGGACCGGCCTTCCACGAGGGCGCCCCGTTCGGCTACACGCCGAAGGGCGGTACGGGGTCCGCGATCCGTACGCTCGTCAGGCTGGCCGAGCGCACCGCCGACGGCGACCTCGGCTGAGCGTCGCCCGAGGACCGGACGTACCCGCGCGGGACGTAACGGCGGAATAAGAATCACGGCCCCGGGCTTGTACGAAGCCTGGGGCCGCGGTCCTTTTCCCGTCATGTGCCGTCCCGGCCGGTGGCCGGAACTCCGGCCCG
Organism: Streptomyces sp. 150FB; assembly: GCF_000818195.1. Classification (GTDB taxonomy): domain Bacteria; phylum Actinomycetota; class Actinomycetes; order Streptomycetales; family Streptomycetaceae; genus Streptomyces. Next base: position 2,242,308 of record NZ_JTHL01000001.1, read on the forward strand.
CCCGTCCGCCGAGAACGTTCGCCCGTGAGCGAAATCCGAACGGCGTACGCGGGGGTAACCCCGTACAGCGCGGTTCGGGGCCGTCCCCGACCCCGGCCCCGCGTCCCGCCGCCCGTCAACAAGTGCGAAGATGGGTTCTCGGCAGGACAGGGCCCCCACCACAGGGCCGAAGACAAGCGGCCGAACACCAGCCGCCGCCCCGGTCACGAAGGCCGGCGCCCGGCGCACATGCATGGAGGACGTGACGTGGCGAACGACGCCAGCACTGTTTTCGACCTAGTGATCCTCGGTGGCGGTAGCGGTGGTTACGCCGCGGCGCTGCGCGGGGCGCAGCTAGGACTGGACGTCGCCCTGATCGAGAAGAACAAGCTGGGTGGCACCTGCCTGCACAACGGCTGCATTCCCACGAAGGCCCTGCTGCACGCCGGCGAGATCGCCGACCAGGCGCGTGAGGCCGACCAGTTCGGCGTCAAGGCCACCTTCGAGGGCATCGACATGGCGGGGGTGCACAAGTACAAGGACGACGTGGTCTCGGGCCTCTACAAGGGTCTTCAGGGGCTCATCGCCTCCCGCAAGGTGACCTACATCGAGGGTGAGGGGTATCTCTCCTCCCCCACCTCCGTCGACGTCGGGGGCCGCAGTGTCCAGGGGCGCCATGTCCTGCTGGCGACCGGCTCCGTGCCGAAGTCGCTGCCGGGCCTGGACATCGACGGCAACCGGATCATCTCCTCGGACCACGCGCTGACGCTGGACCGCGTCCCGCAGTCGGCGATCATCCTCGGCGGCGGCGTCATCGGCGTCGAGTTCGCCTCGGCGTGGAAGTCCTTCGGCACCGAGGTGACGATCGTCGAGGGCCTGAAGCACCTCGCGCCGCTGGAGGACGAGAACAGCTCCAAGCTGCTGGAGCGCGCCTTCCGCAAGCGCGGTATCAAGTTCAACCTCGGCACGTTCTTCGACAAGGCCGAGTACACGCAGGACGGCGTACGCGTCACCCTGGCCGACGGCAAGACCTTCGAGGCGGAGGTGCTGCTCGTCGCGATCGGCCGCGGCCCCGTCTCGGCGGGCCTCGGGTACGAGGAGCAGGGCGTCGCGATCGACCGCGGCTATGTGGTCGTCGACGAGTACATGCGTACGAACGTGGAGACGATCTCGGCGGTCGGTGACCTCGTCCCGACCCTCCAGCTCGCCCACGTCGGCTTCGCCGAGGGCATCCTCGTCGCGGAGCGGCTGGCCGGTCTCAAGACCGTCCCGATCGACTACGACGGTGTGCCCAGGGTGACGTACTCCCACCCGGAGGTCGCCTCCGTCGGTATCACCGAGGCCAAGGCCAAGGAGATCTACGGCGCCGACAAGGTCGTCGCCCTCAAGTCCAGCCTGGCGGCTAACGGCAGGAGCAAGATCCTCAAGACCTCGGGCGAGATCAAGCTCGTCCAGGTCAAGGACGGCGCCGTGGTCGGCATCCACATGGTCGGTGACCGTATGGGCGAGCAGGTCGGCGAAGCTCAGTTGATCTACAACTGGGAAGCGCTGCCTGCCGAGGTCGCGCAGCTCATCCACGCGCACCCGACCCAGAACGAGGCGCTCGGCGAGGCCCACCTGGCCCTGGCCGGCAAGCCCCTGCACTCCCACGACTGATGCGTCAGTCCGGGCGCGACGACCACTACCGCACTTCCCCTCGCTCGGCGCTCCGCGCGGGCTGGGGAGACCACACCGTTAGGAGCAACTGAAACCATGGCGGTTTCCGTAACCCTGCCGGCGCTCGGCGAGAGCGTCACCGAGGGCACTGTGACCCGCTGGCTGAAGGCCGAGGGCGAGCGCGTCGAGGCCGACGAGCCGCTG
>NZ_JTHL01000001.1:2245397-2258522 GCF_000818195.1 Streptomyces sp. 150FB
CGCGGCTCCGGCCGGCGCCCCGAGGACGCCGAAGCTGGAGGTCTCCCCGCTGCGCGGTCAGACCGTCAAGATGACCCGCATGCGCAAGGTCATCGGCGACAACATGATGAAGGCGCTGCACGGGCAGGCCCAGCTCACCTCCGTGGTCGAGGTGGACATCACCAAGCTGATGCGGCTTCGCGCCCAGGCGAAGGAGTCGTTCGCGGCGCGTGAGGGCGTCAAGCTCTCCCCGATGCCGTTCTTCGTGAAGGCGGCGGCCCAGGCGCTGAAGGCCCACCCGGGCATCAACGCCCGGATCAACGAGGGCGAAGGCACGATCACCTACTTCGACACCGAGAACATCGGTATCGCTGTGGACTCCGAGAAGGGTCTGATGACCCCGGTCATCAAGGGTGCGGGCGACCTGAACATCGCCGGTATCTCGAAGAAGACCGCGGAGCTGGCGAACGCCGTACGCACCAGCAAGATCACCCCGGACGACCTGGCCGGCGGTACCTTCACCATCAGCAACACCGGTTCGCGCGGCGCCCTGTTCGACACGATCATCGTGCCCCCGAACCAGGCGGCCATCCTCGGCATCGGTGCGACCGTCCGCCGTCCGGTGGTCATCAACCACCCGGACCTGGGCGAGACCATCGCGGTCCGTGACATGACCTATGTCGCGCTCTCCTACGACCACCGCCTGGTGGACGGCGCCGACGCGGCCCGTTACCTGACGGCGGTCAAGGCGATCCTGGAGGCGGGCGAGTTCGAGGTCGAGCTCGGCCTGTAAGACTCGTACGCGGCGGCAGCGCCCCGTACGCGACGCATATCGGCGCCCCTGCCCGGATCTCTTCGGGCGGGGGCGCCGACGTCATGCGCCCTCAGGTGTCAACAGGCGCCGGTCAACAGGCAGGTGTCAACAGGCGACCGCGAACCAGACCGGCGTCCAGTTGACGGTGCCCGTCGCCGGGGCGGTCGAGGTGAAGAGCAGGTTGCCGCTCTTCCCGTAGAACTTCGCGACCGTGCCCCGCGTCTGGTTGTTGTTGAGCGGTCCGCTGCCCGTCAGGTCCGGGAGCTGATAGCGCGTACCGCACTTGCTGTACGAGAAGCTGTGGCCGTTGGAGCCCTGCCCGCAGACGCTTCCGTACGCGCAGCCGAGAGCGGCCGCACGGTCCACCCGGGCATCGCCCGGAGCGTCGGCGGCGGAGGCCGCCGCGCCGAGCCCCAGGCCGGCGCCGACAAGCAGCGCACCGGCGGACAACAGGGTCGCGAGTCTCTTTCGTGCAGCCATGAGTGTTCTCCCTCGTTCAACTGACAGTTGGGGGCCGGTTGTTCGGCCCGACAACAGAGTGGCGCCCGGACCGCCGGAAATGCCAGGAAAAAGCGCTCAAACCGCCCTTGGGAGGGAAAAGCTACGGAACGTCACCGTCGCGAACGCTGGCGGATCAACACACTCCCGGTGCACAGTGGTTCACGCGCCGACGTCAGACCGTCCCCCTCCGGCCATAATGGCAAGGTCGCGCCACACCAGGCCCGACCCCGTCAGTACCAGGAGCCCCCCATGACCCCGCCCGTCGTCCACTCGCTCCGCGAACAGATCCGCGAGCACATCGTGGAGGGGATCGTCAGCGGGCGCTGGAAGCCGGGCGAGCGGATCGTCGAGCGGCGGATCGCGACGGAGTTGCAGGTCAGCCAGACGCCCGTACGGGAGGCGCTGCGCGAGCTGGAGAGTCTTCGGCTCATCGAGTCGGCGCCCAACAAGGGCGTACGGGTACGGGGCCTGAGCGCCGCCGACCTGGAGGAGAGCTACCCCGTACGGGCCGGGCTCGAACAGATCGCGGCCGAGCTGGCGGCCGAGCGGCTGGCGGTGGACTGCTCCAGGCTGGAGCCGCACGTCACAGCGCTGTATGCGGCAGACCGGGCGAACGACGGGACGGCCCAGGTGCGGCACACCGTCGCCTTCCACCGGGAGCTGGTGCGGGCGGCGGGGAACAGCGTGCTGCTGCACACCTGGGAGGGGCTCGGCATCGAGGTGTTCACCGCGCTGTCGATCCGCTGGCTCGGCACGGTGCAGAAGTCGTACGCGGAGGAGCACCAGGAGTTGGTCGAGGCGTTCCGGAGGCGCGATCCGGGCATCGGGGCGCTGGTGAAGGTGCATGTGCTCGGCTGCGCGCCCCGCGCCTGATTGATCCCTTTCGCACCTTCCGGGATGAATTACTCCGCGTCACTGGGTGCCCTTTCACGCGGCACGGGATGCCAATTCCTTCAGAATGAGAAGTTTTACCCCTCTACCCTTTGATCGATCATCGATCAGCGACTTACAGTCGAACACGGACTGCACACAGCCCACGGCCCCGTCCTGCCAGACAAGGCCTCTCTCAACCCCCCTCCTGTCCGGAAGGCGGCCATCATGACCGACCCCGTAGGCAAGCTTCCGAGCGAGCTGGACCAGCTCCCGGACCGTGATACCGAGGAGACCGCCGAATGGGCGGCCTCTCTCGACGCCGTCACCGAGAACGCAGGACCGCACCGCGCCGCGTACCTGATGCGGCGCACCCTTCAGCACGCGGGAACCGCCGGGGTCCCGGTGCCGGCGCTGCTGGAGACCGACTATGTGAACACCATCCCGACCTCCGCCGAGCCCGCCTTCGACGGCGACCTGGCGATGGAATCCCGGATCACCGCGTGGAACCGCTGGAACGCGGCCGCGATGGTCACGCGCGGCGCCCGCTACGGCGTCGGCGGCCACATCGCCACCTTCGCCTCGGCCGCCTGGCTGTACGAGACGGGCTTCAACCACTTCTTCCGCGGCAAGGAGGGGGACGGCTCCGGCGACCAGCTCTACATCCAGGGCCACGCCTCCCCCGGCATCTACGCCCGCGCGTTCCTCGACGGACGGCTCACCGAGGAGCACCTCGACAACTTCCGCCAGGAGGCGGGCGGCAAGGGACTCCCCTCGTACCCGCACCCGCGCAGACTTCCCTGGCTGTGGGAGTTCCCGACCGTCTCCATGGGCCTCGGCCCGCTCTCGGCGATCTACCAGGCGCGCTTCAACCGCTACCTGACCAACCGGGGCATCAAGGACACCACCAACTCACACGTATGGGCCTTCCTCGGTGACGGCGAGATGGACGAGCCTGAGTCGACGGCGGCCCTCGCACTCGCCTCCCGCGAGCAGCTCGACAACCTGACCTTCGTCATCAACTGCAACCTCCAGCGCCTCGACGGCCCCGTGCGCGCCAACTTCAAGATCGTGCAGGAGCTGGAGGCGCAGTTCAGGGGCGCCGGCTGGAACGTCGTCAAGTCGCTGTGGGGCTCGGCCTGGGACGAGCTGTTCGCGCTCGACACCACGGGCGCGCTGGTACGCCGGCTGCGCCAGGTCCCCGACGCGCAGTTCCAGACGTACGCGACCCGCGATGTCGCCTACATCCGCGAGCACTTCTTCGGGGTCGACTCCGCGCTCGTCGAGATGGCGAAGCTGCTGTCGGACGCGAAGATCGGCGAGCTGTTCTTCACCTCGCGCGGCGGCCACGAGCCCCGCAAGGTGTACGCGGCCTACCGCGCCGCTCTGGCGCACAAGGGCGCGCCGACCGTGATCCTCGCGCAGACGGTGAAGGGCTACACGCTCGGCTCCGGTTTCGAGTCGCGCAACGCCAACCACCAGATGAAGAAGCTCTCCGGTGAGCAGTTCCGCACCATGCGTGACCTGCTGGAGCTGCCCATCTCCGACGCGCGGCTGAACGAGGACCTGGTGCCGTACGGCCACCCGGGCCCCGACTCCCCCGAGGTCCGCTACCTCCAGGAGCGCCGTGCGGAGCTGGGCGGTCCCGCCCCGGCGCGCCGGGTCCACGCGGTCGCGCTGCCCGAGCCGTCGGAGAAGACGTTCCAGGCGGTCCAGAAGGGCTCCGGCTCCCAGTCCGTCGCGACGACCATGGCGTTCGTCCGGCTGATGAAGGACCTGATGCGGGACAAGGAGACCGGCAGGCGCTGGGTCCCCATCGTCCCCGACGAGGCGCGCACCTTCGGTATGGAGGCGCTGTTCCCGTCCGCCGGCATCTACTCGCCGCTCGGCCAGACGTACGACCCGGTCGACCGCGACCAGATCATGTACTACAAGGAGGCCAAGGACGGCCAGATCCTCAACGAGGGGATCACCGAGGCCGGTTCGATGGCCGACTTCATCGCCGCCGCCACGTCGTACGCGACCCACGGCGAGCCGATGATCCCGTTCTACATCTTCTACTCGATGTTCGGCTGGCAGCGCACGGGCGACCAGATGTGGCAGCTCGCCGACCAGCTCGGCAGGGGCTTCATCGTCGGTGCCACGGCGGGCCGTACGACCCTGACGGGTGAGGGCCTCCAGCACGCCGACGGCCATTCGCACCTGATCGCCTCCACCAACACGGCGGCGCTGAGCTACGACCCGGCCTTCGCGTACGAGATCGCCGTCATCGTCAAGGACGGTCTGCGGCGGATGTACGGCCCCCAGGCCGAGAACGTCTTCTACTACCTGACGGTCTACAACGAGCCGAAGCCGCAGCCCGCGATGCCCGCCGGCGTCGAGGAGGGCATCGTCAAGGGCCTGTACCGCTTCAGGGAGGGCGCGCCCGCCGCGTCGCCCGAGGCGCCGCGCACCCAGCTCCTGGCGTCCGGTACGGCGATCCACTGGGCCCTGGAGGCACAGGAGTTGCTCGCCGCCGACTGGGGCGTCACGGCCGATGTCTGGTCGGCGACGTCGTGGGGCGAGCTGCGCCGCGACGCGCTGGAGGCCGACGAGGCGCTGCTCCGCGGTGAGCAGCGGGTGCCGTACGTGACCAGGGCGCTGGAGGGCGCGCCGGGTCCGGTCCTCGCCGTGAGCGACTGGATGCGCGCGGTTCCGGACCAGATCAGCCAGTGGGTGGAGCAGGACTACACCTCGCTCGGTACGGACGGCTTCGGCCTGTCGGACACCCGTGAGGCGGCGCGCCGGTACTTCGGTGTCGACGCGCAGTCGATCGTGGTCGCCGCGCTGGCGCAGCTCGCGCGGCGCGGTGAGGTCAAGCCGCAGCGGGTGCTGGACGCCCGGGAGCGCTACGGCCTCTGAGTACCCCGACTACCGAGAGCACTCTTGGAGCACCGAGAGCGCTGAAAGAACATCCAGGAGCCCCCGTCGTCCGGTGACGGGGGCTCCTTGCATCATGGGTGGCATGCGCGCTGCCCGGCTGATCAAGATGGTCCTCCTGCTGCAATCCAGACCCGCGATGACGGCTGCCGAGCTGGCCGGGGAGCTGGAGGTCTCCGAGCGGACCGTCACCCGCGACGCCCAGGCGCTCTCCGAGGCGGGCGTGCCGGTGTACGCGGACCGGGGCAGGAACGGCGGCTACCGGCTGGTCGGCGGCTACCGTACGCGGCTGACGGGCCTGGCCCGCGGTGAGGCCGAGGCGCTGTTCCTCTCCGGAGTGCCGGGCGCGCTGCGGGACATGGGGCTCGACGACGCGGCGTCGGCGGCCCGGCTGAAGGTTTCCGCCGCGCTGCTGCCGTCGCTGCGGGACGCCTCCGACTCGGCGGTGCGGCGCTTCCATCTCGACGCGCCCGGCTGGTTCCACGAGCCGGCGGTGCCCGAGCTGCTGCCGGCCGTCGCGGGCGCTGTGTGGGCCGACCGGCTGCTGTATGTGCGGTACGGCAAGGGTGAGGCGGACGCGGAGTCGTCTCCCGAGTTCGCGCTGTCGCCGTACGGGCTCGTGCTCAAGGCGGGCGTCTGGTATCTCTGCGCGTGCTCGCGGGGGGAGTTCCGGGTCTACCGCGTCGAACGGTTCCGCGCGGCCCGGGTCTCGGAGGAGATGTTCGTACGGGACGAGTCCTTCGACCTGCCCGGGTTCTGGGAGGAGCAGGCCGAGCGGTTCGCGCGCTCCCTCCTCCGTACGGAGGCCGTGCTGCGGTTGACGCCGGAGGGGGTCCGGCTGCTGCCGCACCATCTCGACCGCGCCGCCGTCGGCGAGGCGCTTCAGGCGGCGGGAGAGCCGGACGGACAGGGGCGGCTCACCCTCACCGTGCCGGTGGAGTCGGAGGAGGTGGCGTACGCCCAACTCCTGCCCCTGGGACCGGAGGTCGAGGTGCTTGCGCCGCCCTCGCTGCGGCTGCGCTTCGCACGGGCGGCCACCGCGATGAGCGCGCTCTACGGCTGAGAAGCTGCCGAAGCGCCGCCAGGACGCGGCCGTGGCGCGGCCGGGGTGCAGCCCAGACGCGGCCGGAACGCCCGGAACCACTCCCCAATGGCAGGGCGTTGGCAGAACGCGGAGTGTCCGCCTCCCGCAACTCTCCTCCATTGGCACGCTGTTGTAGAGTTTGGTTGTGCCTGGAGACAGCGCGGTGACCGCGGGACAACAGCGTCCACGCGATGTGGTCGCCGACGCGCTGCGCACTGACATCTCCGAGGGAGCGCTGCGGGTGGGTGAACGCATCCCCACCCAGGCCGAGTTGAGCGAGCGGTACAGCGTTCCGCGCGGCGCGGTCCGCCGGGCGCTGGAGATCCTGGAGCACGAGGGCCTGATCAAGCGCGCCCAGCAGGGCACTCCCCCGACCGTGGCCAGGACCACCCCGGTCCCCGCAGCCGGCCAGGACCCCGACCAGGACGAGGCCCCGCCGCCGAAGCGCCATTCGCCGCGCCCCGCGGGGGTGTTCCTCGGCGAGCGGGTCGCCCAGTACTTCCAGCGGCGGGTGGTGACGATCGACGCCTACTGCCTGAACGGCGAGACGCTGGCCTCCGCACTCGCCGGCCCGCTCGTCGCCCTCGGCACCGCCGGCGTACCGACGCCGGAGCGGATCGCCGTACGCGTTCTGCTGCCCGACCCGGACGCCCCGCTGGCACTGCCACAGGTCGTCGGGGAACCGGGGAACACCCGGCCGCGCGAGCGGCTCAGGGAGACCACCGGCCATATCTTCGGCTCGCTGCGCCACTCGCTGCGGATGCTGAAGGTGCGCGGGCTCGTGCCCGAGGTGACGGTCGAGGCCCGGAAGGTCTCCATCTCCCCGACCCAGAAGGTCTACATCCTCAACGGCGAAGAGGTGCTGGCCGGCCACTACCACGTGCAGTCACGCCGTGTGGACCTCGACCGGGACGAGCCGATCGAGATCTACGACGTGCTGGGCGTGGAGGGCATGCTCTTCCGGCATACGGCGGTCGACGAGGACAAGGTCACCGCCGCGTACGTGGAGCAGACCCAGAAGTGGTTCGACTCGCTGTGGCACACCATCGCCGTGCCCTGGGACTCCTCCTGAGAGCCCCGGTGCCGGTCAGCCCGTGGCGATGAGCACCAGGACGAGCAGGACCGAGGTCGCACAGAGCAGCCCCGCGCTCCCGCGCTCGCTGTCACGGACCGTCCGGACCAGCAGCCAGCAGAGCAGTGTGGCGAGCACACCCCCGGGACCTGTGGCGACCAGCAACTGGGCCGCCTGGGACAGTACTTCGACGAACAGTTCGGATCGTATGAGTGCCCCCATGGCATCTCCTCCGGTTCAGCTTAGGACCTCGTGGACGGGACACCCTTTGGTTGGCGCCCCGTTGGCAGGAGGGTGCTGCGGAGAGAAGGCCAATGGTCGGGTATCGGTTCTCCTGTTGATACCCACGGTTAATGGCAGCCATTGCGGTGCAGGGCGTCCTTCCTGCCCGAATGGCCGGTCAAATCACCGGTCAAGTCTGCGAGTTGATTGCCAGTTGCAGCCGTCTGTCGCGGGACGGACGGGGGTTGTAGCCTCGTAAAGGTGATGGCCAGTGACCAGGAAGGGGAAGGGATTTCCCCCCAATACCGCTTTATCGCGGATGATCTGCGCAAGCAGATCCTGGAGGGACGACTGTCGGCGGGGGACACGCTGCCCAAGCAGCAGCAGTTGCAGCGCCGGTACGGGGTGGGGCGTGGCACCATTCAGAGCGCCCAGCAGATGCTGCGCGACGAGGGTCTCCTCGAAGGCGGAACTCCCGGCAGGGCGGCCAGGGTTGCCAATCGGATGGCCAACCTCCAGCCATTGGCGCACCACATCACCCGCGCCTTCGCCGCCGAGCACGTCACCCTCGATGTCTGGGCGCTGACCACCGAGACGCTCAGCAAGGCCGTACAGAACCAGGTGGAGGCCATCCTCGACGGCCGCAGACAGGCGCCCGCCTCGATCACCGTCCGCGTCCTGCTGCCCGACCTGGTGACCAACCACCCGTACCCCCGCCATGTGGACGACCCGGACGACATCCGCCCCCTGCTGCGGCTGCGCCATGTCATCCGTACGTACGCGGGAGCGCTGGAGCACTCGCTGACGCTGCTGGCCGAACGCGGCCTGGTGAGGCAGGTGTCCGTGGCGATCCGGGGGCTGCCTACCATCCCCGGCGAGAAGCGCTACCTGATCAACGGCACCGAGGTGCTGACCGGGTACTACTGGCTGGAGCGCGGGCAGATGCAGAACAACCCGGACGGCACCTCCCTCGAAGTGCTGGAACTGCGCAGCGGCGACCTCTTCGCCTCGTCGCTGGACGACCAGGGGACGAACGCCCTTGAGCGCGCGAGGTTCGAGCAGCTCACGCTCTGGTTCGAGTCCCGCTGGAACCAGGTGGCGCAGCCCCTCCAACTCGGCGACTGAGCAGGGGGTTGTCGCGGTCCCGCCGAGGCTCTTCCTCCCACCATCAGCGTGACGCAGGTCTCAATGCGCTCGTGCAGCAGAAGAGACCGCTCCGCCGTCAGGAGGGGGACAGGAAGGGAGGAGCGGTGTGGATCTGGCAACCAAGTGGAGTTCGCTGCTTTCCGAGGCGGCCCGGGCCGACAGCCCTGACCGGTCGGACCGGTCCGACCGGTCGGGGCCGGAGCAGGCTCTCATGGATCAGGGGACGGGCTTTCACGCCTTCGTCGCCGCCCGCTCGGGCGCGCTGTTCCGGGGCGCCCTGGTCCTGACCGGAAGCCGTGAGGCGGCCGAGGATCTGGTCCAGGAAACCCTGGAACGCGCCTGCCGTCGCTGGCGGACCATAGCGGCCAAGGATGCTCCGGACGCCTACGTGCGGCGCATCATGGTCAATCTGGCCAACGACAGATGGCGGCGGTTCCGCCGCGTCGTGCCCCAGCGCGACACCGGCGACGACCGCCCGGCCCCGGGTGACGAGTACGGGCGTATCGACAGCCGGGACCAACTGGTCCGCGCTCTGCAACGGCTGCCGATCGGCATGCGCACCGTCGTGGTTCTGCGCTACTTCCACGACCTCTCGGATGCCGAGATCGCCGAGGACCTGAGGATCTCGCCGAGCGCCGTACGGTCCCAGATCACCCGCGGCCTCGAAAAGCTCCGGGCCCAGACACCCGCACTCTCCGAACCTTCGTCACCACGGCCCCGGAAAGGAACCCGATGACCGGCTACGGATCGCGGCCCTCGGACGGCCTCCCCGGTGGCATCTCCTTCGAACAGGAACTGGTAGACGCCTTGAACGACTTCGCGAACACCTCCCCCGCCCCGAGCTTCGACGCCACCGGCATCCAGCGCCGCGCCCGCCGCAAGCGCGCCGGCCTCATCGCCACGGTGGCGGCCGTCGTGGCCGTGGCCGGCGGCGGCACCGCCCTGGCCACTGTCGCCACCAGCGGTTCGAGCACCTCGACGCCCGCCGCCGCAGCCACGGACGCCACCACGGTGCTGCTCTCGGGCAAGAGGATCGATCTGACGGGAATGGACTCCGTGTCCGGAGAGTCGATCCTGCTCAAGTCACGACTCAAGATCGGCACCGTCACCAAAACCTCGACCCCCACCTGCAAGCCGAACTCCGTCATCGGAGTCTCACCCCACAGCCCCCAGAGCGTCGCCCCCGGCGACACGATCGACCTGACCATCTGCGCCACCCCCTGACCTGAGCCACGCGGAGGGCGGTGGCCCCGCCGTAACCGGGGCCACCGCCCGTACTCATCCCACCACGCGTCACGGACAGGATCTAGCGGTACAGCTCGGCCGACGCGTCCTTGCCCCCGAGCGCGACCTCGCTGATGTACGCCGAGCAGTCCGGCCTGCTGCCGTCCACGTCGTCAAAGCCGTACTCCTTCGCCAGTTGCCCGCTGGACAGCGACCGGCCGCTCCAGCGCTCCTTCGCCGGGTCGGCGGCGAGCGCGGCGACGGCGCGGCCCACGAAGACCGGCGACTCGGAGATCGCGAAGTGCGGGTCCTGGGCGATCGCGTCGCGCCAGTTCTCCTCCCGTACATCGAAATGGTCGAGCATCTGTTCGGATCGCAGGAACCCGGGGGTGAGCGAGACCGCCGTACACCCCGCGTCCCGCAGCTCCTCCCCCAGCGCGAAGGCCATCCGGTTGGGGGCAGTCTTGGCGAGGTCGTAGTAGAAGTTGTCCCGGTAACCGGCGTTCGACTCGGCCGTACCGTCCGTCATCTCGACGACCAGCCCGCCCCGGTTCCTGACCAGCAGCGGCAGCGCGCAGCTACTGGTGATGATGTGCGACCTCACCCCCAGCTCCAGCATGCGCAGCCCGCGCGCGAGGTCCGTCTCCCACATCTTTCTGCCGAACTCGATCAGGTGCTCGCCGCCCCATACGTCGTTGACCAGCACGTCCAGCCGGCCACGCTCCCGGTCGATCCGCTCGACCACGGCCCTGACCTCGGCCACCTCCAGGTGGTCCGCCGGTACGGCGATCCCCTCGCCGCCGGCCGCCGTGACCAGCTCGGCCGTCTCCTCGATGGTCTCCGTCGCGCGCCCCACCTCGCTGATCCGCGCCCGCGTGGTCCGCCCGGTCACGTACACCGTCGCGCCCGCCGCCCCCAGCCGCACGGCGATCGCCCGGCCCGCTCCCCGGGTCGCACCCGCCACCAAAGCGATCCTGCCCGCCAGCTCTCCGACTGCCATCAGCCGCCTCCTTCACTCGGGTCCCGACCGTGCCAGGGAAAGGCGACACCTCCTGTCTGCTTACAAAACACCTGTCATTTCCGTGGCTCCGCGTGCGCACGACCCGCGTAAGCACGATGCTGTACCCGTGATGGACGAGACGGAGTTCTGGGAGATCATCGACAACACCCGCGAGGCCGCCGAGGGCGACCCCGAGGACCATGCCGATCTGCTGGTCGAGCGGCTGCTGCTGCTCGACCCCGACTCCGTGCTGGACTTCGCCAGGCACTTCGAGACGCGCTACAACCGCGCCTACCGCTGGGAGCTGTGGGGCGCCGCCGCCGTACTCCTCGGCGGCGCGAGCGACGAGTCCTTCGACTACTTCCGCTGCTGGCTCATCGGGCAGGGCCGCGAGGTGTTCGAGGGCGCGCTGTACGACCCGGACAGCCTCGCCGAACTCCTCGACGACTTCGACGACACCGTCGACGGGGACGGCGAGGAGCTGGGATACGCGGCTGACGAGGCGTACGAGCAGCTCACCGGGGTGGTCGCACCGGCTCTCGGCATCTCGTCGCAGCCCGCCGAGCCCGAGGGCGCCGCCTTCGACCTGGAGGACGACAAGCTCCTGGCGGCCCGTTACCCGCAGCTCTGGGAGCGCTTCGCCGAGGCCTGATCAGCCCCTGAGGTCCAGGCCCATCAGTACGTCGTCCACGTACCGCCCGTCCAGCAGGAACTCCTCCGGCAGCACGCCCTCGACGACGTACCCCTCCGTCTCGTACAGCCGCCGTGCGGGCGCGTTGTGCCCCAGCACCCGCAGCGTCAGCCGCCGGGCGCCCCGCTCCCGCGCCAGCACGGCGGCGGCCCGCAGCAGCGCGCGCCCCAGCCCGTGCCCACGGGCCCACGGATCCACCACGAGCCCCTGTATCTGGAGCACGTGCGCGTTGGTCGGCAGCGGCGTGGGCGGCACCACCCTGATGTATCCGGCGAGCCTGCCGCCCAACTCGCCGACGAGAAAGTCCTCGGGGCGGTGGGCGGCGTCGAAGAACGGATCGAACGGCGCCTGCGGCCGGGCGTTCACGGCGTACAGCGGCGACCAGTTGCCCCGGTCCAGCTCCGCCAGCTCGTCTTCGTCGGAAAGGAATGCGGGACGCGTCTGGATGTCGGACATGGCGCAACTGTGCCACGCGGCCCGACAGGGGCAGGATGAGTCCATGAAGATCGCGGTCACCGGCTCCACCGGGCTCATCGGTACGGCACTTGTACGCTCCCTGCGCGCGGACGGGCACGAGGTGCTGCGCCTGGTGCGCCGTCCCCCCGAGCAGGGCGACGAGGCCCGCTGGGACCCCGCACGCCGGCACCTCGACGCGGGCGCGCTGACCGGCTGCGACGCCGTCGTCCACCTCGCGGGCGCGGGGGTCGGCGACCACCGCTGGACCGACGCGTACAAGAAGGAGATCCGCGACAGCCGCGTCCTCGGCACGTCCACGATCGCCGAGGCCGTCGCCTCCCTGGACAACCCGCCCCGGGTCCTGCTCTGCGGCTCAGCCGTCGGCTACTACGGCGACACCGGCGACACGGCGGTCGACGAGAACGCCCCGGCCGGCGAGGGGTTCCTGCCGTCCGTCTGCGTGGAGTGGGAGGGCGCGGCGGCACCGGCCCACGAGGCAGGCGTCCGCACGGTGTTCGCCCGCACCGGCCTGGTCGTCTCCCGCGACGGGGGCGCCTGGGGCCGCCTCTTCCCGATCTTCCAGGCCGGCCTCGGCGGACGGCTGGGCGACGGCAGCCAGTACTGGAGCTTCATCGCCCTCCACGACCACGTCGCGGCCCTGCGCCACCTGATCGACACGGAAACCCTCTCGGGCCCGGTGAACCTCACGGCCCCGGAACCGGTCACCAACCGAGAGGTAACCCAGGCGATGGGCCGCGCCCTGCACCGCCCCACACTCTTCGCCGTACCGGCCCCGGCGATCCGCCTGGCCCTGGGCGAGTTCGCGGGAGACGTACTGGGCAGCCAACGAGTGGTCCCGGCAAGGCTGCTGGAGTCGGGATTCACGTACGCGTTCCCGACGATCGACGAATCAATCAGAGCGGTCGCCTAGGGCGGCGGGCGGCGTGGTTTTCAGCCTTACGTGGCTGCGACGGTCCGTTTCGCGGCGGGCGGCCGTGGTTCAGCCGTGCGCGGCTGATGCGTTTCGCTGACGCGGTTGTGGTGCGCGGCCGTTGGTTGCGGTTGTTGACGGGGGTCGCTCCGGGGTGGCATCCGGGATGCACGATTTACGGCGCCGTGACCGCGGTTGCCAGGTGAACGCGGTCGT
>NZ_JTHL01000001.1:2258697-2289304 GCF_000818195.1 Streptomyces sp. 150FB
GAACCAACCGGCCGCAACCACGAACCGACCGCCCCCCACGACCGCCCGCCGCGAGGCACACCGCGCCCGGCACCGAAACCGCGACCCGCGCCACGAACCGACCGCCCCCCACGGCCCCCCGCCGGGAGGCGCATGGCCTCCGGCACATGCCAACCCGCCCCCGCCAAAACCCACCCCCCGCTCACAACCGCCCGCCGCAACCCCCACCCGTGCCACCCCCATGCACCGGTGCCCCGTCGCGTACGCGTCCGCCAGGCCGCCCCCGCCTCCCTAGTCTCGACTCGAACTCGGGCTGACCGAAAGCAAGTTGGGGGCAGGCGCCCCCGCCACCCGCGCCGACCTCGGGGAGGGGCCACGTGCTCAACACCGCACGCACCACACGCACCGCACACATCACCCGCACCACACGCGCCGGACGCACCACCCGCACCGCATACGCCGCCGGCACGACACGTACGACACGCGGCACGGAGACCCAGCCCGCCACAGACGTCGTCATCATCGGCGCCGGTCCGGCGGGCCTCTCCGCCGCCCACCACCTGACCAGCGCCGGTGTGAGCGTCCGCGTCCTGGAGGCGGCGCCCCACGTCGGCGGGCGGATGTCCACGGACGAGATCGACGGCTTCCGGCTCGACCGCGTGGGCCAGTTGCTCAGCACCTCGTACCCGGAGTTGCTGCGTACCCCGCTGCTGAAGGACGCCGACCTCCGGATGTTCTCGCCCGGAGTGCTCGTGCACAGGAACGGCCGCCACTACCGGACCACCGCGGTGCGGAGCGCACGGAGCGCACTGATCGCCGCACGCGCCCTGGCGAGCGCCCCCCGGCACCCGTTCCCGGGCCATCCGGCCGCCCTGGGGCATGCCGGCTCCGTCGGCCACGCACGGCTCGCCGCCGCGCTCGGGCGGCTCGCCGAGGTACCCGCATCCCGGCTCCTCGCCCGCCCCGAACGCACCGCGCTGGACGCGCTCGCGGATCGCGGGATGCCCGCCAGGACCCTGCTGTCGGCGCTGCTGAGCGATCCGGACCTGGCCACGTCGAGCCGTTACGCCGACCTCACGCTGCGCGCCTTCGCGCGCGGCAGACTCTGCGTCCCCGCCGGCGGCGCTTCCGCGCTGCCGGAGCTGCTGGCCGCGGCGCTGCCCGAGGGGACGGTGGAGACGGAGGTGAGCGTCACCGACGCGTCGATCACGCGCGTCGCCACGAAGGAGCACGGCGAGATCTCCTGCCGGTCCCTGCTGCTGGCGACGGGCGCGCGGGCCGCGGCCGAGCTGCTGCCGGGGCTGCGGGTGCCGGCCTTCCATCCGGTGACGATGGTGCACCACACCGCGCCCGAGGCCCCGTTGACCGATCCCGCGCTGCTGCTGGACTCGGACCCGCACGGCGGGCCCGTGGCGCACACGGCGGTGATGAGCCAGGTCGACCCGTCGCGCGCGCCGGACGGACGCGTACTGATCTCGTCGACGCTGCTCGGCGCGCCGCCGCTCGCCACCGAGCTGGACCGCACGGTCCGCGCGCATCTCTCGAAGCTGTACGGGACGCGGACGGACGACTGGGAGCTGTTGACCGTCCGCCACGACCCGGAGGCGGTACCCGCGATGCCCCCGCCGCACGACCCGCGCCGCCCGGTGCGGCTGCTGGCGGGGCTGTACGTGTGCGGCGACCACCGCGACACCAACACGGTGCAGGGCGCGCTGTCGTCCGGCCGCAGGGCCGCCCACGCGATCATGGCGGACCTCGGGGTCGTCCCGAGGACCGCGTCCGTCCCGGCGGCGGCCTGAGGCGGCGGCGAAGGCACCGGCGCCCACGACACCCGCACCGGCACCCGCGACGGACGCCCCGCACCAACGACCGCCGCAACAGCCACCGCCCAGACGGCCCGTCAGCCCATCCCCGCGACCCTCTCCCGGTACGCCCGTACCGCCGCCGCGTCCTTGTACGGCTCCAGCCGCCGCTCGAAGTCCCGTACGTACTCCACCGCCCGCGCCGACCTCATCTCCGACGCCTGCTGGGCCGCCTCCGCGCCCAGCAGACACGCCTGGTCCAGCTCGCCGAGCCCCAGCCTCGCGGCGGCGAGCACCACACGGGCGAAGAGCCTGCTGCGGGCCAGCACCGGCGAGCGGAGCTGGAGCGAGCGTTCCGCGTGCTGCGCGGCGGGACGGTACTGCTGGAGGTCGCGGTGACAGTGCCCGAAGTCCGAGGCGAGCTGCGCCTCGTCGAAGGCGCGGCCCCAGTGCGGTACGTCGTCTCCGGACCGCGCCGCCTCCAGGGCCCGTTCGGCCCGTACGAGCGAGGCCGTGCAGGCCCGTACCTCACCCAGTACCGCGTGTCCGCGCGCCTCGACGGCGTGCAGCAGCGCCTGTACGACCGGCGCCGCCGACGAGCCGACGCCCTGCTGCGCGACGCGTGCGAGCTGGACCGCCTCGCGGCCGTGGCCGAGGTAGACGGCCTGACGGCTCATGGTGATCAGGACGTACGAGCCGTAGGCCCGGTCGCTCGCCGCCTGCGAGAGCCGTAGCGCCTGGACGAAGTAGCGCTGGGCGAGCCCGTGCGCGGCGATGTCGTACGACGTCCAGCCCGCGAGCCGGGTCAGATCGGCCGCGGCGCCGAAGAGCTTGCGCCCGACGGCTTCGCCGTACATCCCGCGGAGCATCGGCTCGGCTTCGTGTTCGAGGTAGCGGACCAGCGCCTGCCGGGCGTGGCCGCCGCCGTACGTCTGGTCGAGGGTACGGAAGAGATCGCCGACCGAGCGGAGGGCCTCGACGTCCCCGATGGTGACCCGCTGGCCGGCGGCTCGTTCGGTGCGCTGTCTGGGCACGCCGGGCGTGCGCCCCGGCGATCCCGGCGACCCCGATGAACCCGACGACCCCTGCGGCGACCCCTGCGAGGGCACCCGCGGGGCGTTCCCCGGGGCCGGCCCAGGCTCGGTGTGGCCGACGCGTTCGTCGGCGCGGCCGATCAGCCAGTCACGGCTGGGCACGACGAGCCCCGCGGGCGTGAACGCGATCTTGCGCAGCTCGGCATGGCTGCCCGAGTCCTTGCGCCAGAGACCGCTGACGATGTCGACGGCCTCCTCGGGTGTGGCCGCGAATTCGAGCCCCGCGTAGACCGGGGCGCAGGCATCGAGGCCGAGGTCCTGCGCCGCGAGCCTGCGGCCGAGCCGGCGGGTGAAGACCTCGGCGATCAGGGCGGGGGTGGTGCCACGTGGTTGCTGCCCGCGCAGCCAGCGGGTCACCGACGTTTTGTCGTACCGCAGGTCGAGGCCGTGCTCAAGACCGAGCTGATCCACGCGGCGGGCCAGGCCCGCGTTGGAGAATCCCGCTTCCGCGATGAGCGCGGCGAGCTGGCGGTTGGGGATGCGCTGCGGAGGTCGTTCCGACATTAGCTGTACGGTCTCCTGCCTTCCGGGCCGGGGAGAAGCCCTCATGGAACGGCGTGAATTTAGCGACAGTAACCGCCTGCACCGACACGTTCGCCCCATATTCATCCGATCGTGTGAGGATTGCCGGAATCGCTGACGGGGCCCGAGGGTGGGTTCCGACGGGGTCGCCGTACAGTTGCGAGAGCGCGTCAAGTGCCGCGTCGAGTGCACGGAGCAGGTACGAAGGAGGCACTGCCGTGAGTGAGCTGCGGTTCGTCCATCTGGGGTTCGGCGAGGAAGCCGTCGACTACCTGGAGGCATGGCAGGAGCAGCGGCGGGTGCACGCGGCACGCTTCGCCGACGAGATCCCCGACACGTGCCTCCTGTTGGAGCACCCGCCGGTCTACACCGCCGGACGGCGTACGGCGGACAGCGAGCGCCCGCTGGACGGCACCCCCGTCGTCGACGTGGACAGGGGCGGGAAGATCACCTGGCACGGCCCCGGCCAGCTTGTCGGCTATCCGATCCTGAAGCTGCCGCGTCCGGTTGACGTGGTGGCGCACGTACGCCGCCTTGAGGACGCCCTGATCCGTACGGCCACCGACTTCGGCGTCGAGACGACCCGGGTGGAGGGCCGCAGCGGGGTGTGGGTGCTCGGCGACCCGGTCGAGGAGCGCGCAGCGCTCGGCGGTCTCTCACTGGACTTCGATCCGCGCGTGAAGGACGACGAGTTCGACCCGAGGCTGAACGGCCCCGAGTACGCGCCCTCCAACGCCGGCCAGCGTCGCGAGGACCGCAAGCTCGCCCAGATCGGCATCCGCGTCGCGAAGGGCGTGACGATGCACGGCTTCTCGCTGAACGTGAACCCGGACAACACGTGGTTCGACAAGATCGTGCCGTGCGGGATCCGGGACGCGGGTGTGACGTCGCTCTCGTACGAACTGGGCCACGACCTCACGGTCGGCGAGGTGCTGCCCGTGGTCGAGCGGCATCTGCGGGACGTACTGGAGCAGGCGGAGCCCAAGCCGCGCGAGATCGAACGGCCGGTCGAGCGCCTGAGCGCATGAGCGACCCGCGCGCCCGGCGCACCGAGCCGAGGGAATGCGCCCCTTCGGCCGCCGGTTGACCACACGCAATGCCAAGCAAATAACGAGCGTAACCTGGTGTTCGCCGAAGAATCGAATGCCGCGCCAGCAGAGAGAGGTGCCGGACGTGTCCGCTGTCGCACCCGATGGACGCAAGATGTTGCGTCTGGAGGTCCGGAACAGCCAGACCCCCATCGAGCGCAAGCCCGAGTGGATCAAGACCCGGGCGAAAATGGGACCGGAGTACCAACAGCTTCAGAAGCTGGTGAAGAGCGAAGGACTGCACACGGTCTGCCAGGAGGCCGGCTGTCCGAACATCTTCGAGTGCTGGGAGGACCGCGAGGCGACCTTCCTCATCGGAGGCGACCAGTGCACGCGCCGCTGCGACTTCTGCCAGATCGACACGGGCAAGCCGGAGCCGCTGGACCGTGACGAGCCGCGCAGGGTGGGCGAGTCGGTCGTCACGATGGACCTGAACTACGCCACGATCACCGGCGTCGCCCGCGACGACCTGGAGGACGGCGGAGCCTGGCTGTACGCGGAGACCGTGCGCCAGATCCACGCGCTGACGGCGGCGCGCGAGGCGGGCACCACCAAGGTCGAGCTGCTCATCCCCGACTTCAACGCGGTGCCCGGGCAACTGGCCGAGGTCTTCTCGTCCCGCCCCGAGGTGCTCGCGCACAACGTCGAGACGGTGCCGCGCATCTTCAAGCGGATCCGCCCCGGCTTCCGCTACGAGCGCTCCCTCGAAGTGATCACACGGGCCCGCGAGGCCGGCCTGATCACCAAGTCCAACCTGATCCTGGGGATGGGCGAGGAGCGCGCCGAGGTCAGCCAGGCGCTCCAGGACCTGTACGACGCGGGCTGCGAGCTGATCACGATCACCCAGTACCTGCGGCCTTCCGTGCGCCACCACCCGGTCGAGCGCTGGGTGAAGCCGGAGGAGTTCGTGGAGTTGCAGGAGGAGGCCGAGGAGATCGGCTACTCCGGTGTGATGTCGGGACCGCTGGTCCGGTCGTCGTACCGTGCGGGCCGGCTGTACCGGCAGGCGATGGACCGGCGCGGCGCGTTGGTCTCGGGTCCGACCGTGTGAATCGGAGCACAAGCGGCTACCGGTCGGTAGCGCTTAGGTGGGGCGCGGCTCGTACACCTCTCCGCAGGTAGGAGAGGCGTACGGGTCGTGCCCCGCGCTTTTCCGGGTCTCCGGGACGTTCGTATGAGGTTTCATTCCAGTTTGACCGCTCGGTCACGCGCTGGTAACACCGGGGTTTGACGCTGGGCGACGCGCCTCGCGCCCGCGCTCTTCGCCTCGTCACTCTTCGCCTCGCCGCGGCTTCATCGCCTCGTCGCTTCATCGCTTCGCTTCCAGGGGGACGCCATCATGCAGACCGTGCCGGTACGAGCCGTACGAGTGGTACGGGCGGCCCGAGCCGTTCGTGCCGTACACGTCACCGGGATGACGCGGCCGCGGGCGGGTGAGCCGCGTACGTCCCCGCTGCCCTCGGTGGCCGGCGCACTGCGCGCCATGGAGTCCCTGCTGCTGAGCGGCGGCCAGCGTACGGCCCGCCGTAACGCCTGGACAGCGGTCCTGGAGGACCGCCGCAGGGCCGAGGACCGGGTGGCGGCACAGCACGTGCTGGAGGCGGTGTCCGAACGCACTTCCCGGGCCACGTAAACTCACCTGCATGGCGAGGAAGGAAAACGCAGACACTGCTGCGAACCCCGGGCGACTGAAGCAGATCGCCCTGACCTACAAGATGACCCGGCGGGCAGACCCGAAGGTCGGTCTCGTCGTCGCGGGTGTGGGAATCGTCACCTTCGGTGTCTTCCTCGCGATCGGCTTCTTGATCAATCACGCCATCTACGTGGGGATTCTGGGCTTCATCCTGGCGTTCCTCGCGATGGCGATCATTTTCGGCCGCCGGGCCGAGCGCGCTGCCTTCGGGCAGATGGAAGGGCAGCCGGGCGCGGCAGCCGCCGTCCTGGAGAACGTGGGGCGCGGCTGGACCACGACTCCGGCGGTCGCGATGAACCGCAGCCAGGACGTCGTACACCGTGCCGTCGGCAAGGCGGGCATCGTGCTGGTGGCCGAAGGCAACCCGAACCGGCTGAAGAGCCTGCTCGCGGCGGAGAAGAAGAGGATGGCGCGCATCGTCGTGGACGTACCGGTCCACGACATCATCGTCGGCGACGGCGAGGGACAGGTGCCGCTGAAGAAGGTCCGTACGACCTTGCTGAAGCTGCCGAGGGTGCTCGCCGGACCGCAGGTGACGTCGGCCAACGACCGATTGCGGGCGATGGGCGACCTGATGAGCAACATGCCCCTCCCGAAGGGTCCGATGCCGAAGGGCATGCGGATGCCGAAGGGCGGCGGGAAGACGCGCTGAGAGACACCTGATGATGTGAGAGAAGGCGGCCCGGGAACAACCCCCGGACCGCCTTCTTTCACGTCATTTCACGTCAGATGTGCCACGCGCCAGGTGCGCCGCGTCCCCTGGTCTCGGCCGGCGTCAGATCCGAACCTGCACGGCGCGGGCGAGCCGGTCGTGCAGTCCGCGCCCGTCGCGGTCCCAGACCAGCGCGGGGACGGCGAGGCAGAGCAGCACGCTCCGTACCAGTACGCGGCCCACGCCGATCCGGCCGCCGTCCTCGGAGACGACGCGCAACCCGAACAGGCGTTTGCCCGGGGTGAACCCCGCGGTGCCGACGGTGATCACGCTCAGTACGAGAAGGACGCCGAGCGCCCAGTTGCCGGACGCGTGCCAGTCACCGCGGGCGAGCAACCCGTATGCGATCAGCATGCACAGCGCCCAGTCGACGAGGAGCGCGCCGATACGCCGGCCGAAGCGGGCGACGGACCCGGGACCGTACTGCGGCAGACCGAGGCGCTGGCCCCGGTAGCCGAAGTCCACACCGGCGTCCTCGGCGGCCGCGCGGGGCCCGGACATCCACGATCCGATCGCATCCCTGTTGTCCACCCGACCACGGTACTGCGCCCCGCTTCGCCCCCCTTGAACCGGGGTACGGGTCGGTTGTCCGCCATGGCGTTCAGCACGGCGCGCATGGCGTCCGGTTAACTTGGGCGAAACAAATGGGTCATGCTGGAGAAATCCCGGAAACCTATGGTCGGGTCCAGCGTGTGCCACCGCACTGGCCGCACGACCGAGCGATAAACCCCCGCCCCTCCCCGGGTCGGGAGGAGGAGGAGCTGGATGTTCCAGAACGCCGACGACGCCAAGAAGTACATCGCGGACGAGGACGTCAAGTTCGTCGATGTCCGTTTCTGCGACCTGCCTGGCGTGATGCAGCACTTCACGATCCCGGCGAAGGCGTTCGACCCGGACGAGGAGCTGGCCTTCGACGGGTCCTCGATCCGCGGCTTCCAGGCCATCCACGAGTCGGACATGGCGCTGCGCGCGGACCTGTCGACGGCTCGGGTCGACCCCTTCCGCCGTGACAAGACCGTGAACATCAACTTCTTCATCCACGACCCGATCACGGGCGAGCAGTACAGCCGCGACCCGCGCAACATCGCCAAGAAGGCCGAGGCGTACCTCGCCTCCACCGGCATCGCGGACACCGCGTACTTCGGCCCCGAGGCCGAGTTCTACGTCTTCGACAGCGTGCGCTTCAACACCACGGCGAACGAGGGCTTTTACCACATCGACTCCGAGGCCGGCGCCTGGAACACGGGCTCCACCGAGGACAACCGCGGCTACAAGGTCCGCTACAAGGGCGGTTACTTCCCGGCCCCGCCGGTCGACCACTTCGCCGACCTGCGCGCCGAGATCTCCCTGGAGCTGGAGGCCTCCGGCATCCAGGTCGAGCGCCAGCACCACGAGGTCGGCACCGCCGGCCAGGCGGAGATCAACTACAAGTTCAACACGCTGCTCGCCGCGGCCGACGACCTGATGCTCTTCAAGTACATCGTGAAGAACGTCGCCTGGCGCAACAACAAGACCGCGACCTTCATGCCCAAGCCGATCTTCGGCGACAACGGCTCCGGCATGCACGTCCACCAGTCCCTGTGGCAGGGCGGCACGCCGCTGTTCTACGACGAGCAGGGCTACGCGGGCCTCTCGGACACCGCCCGCTACTACATCGGCGGCATCCTCAAGCACGCCCCGTCGCTGCTGGCGTTCACGAACCCGACGGTGAACTCGTACCACCGCCTGGTCCCCGGCTTCGAGGCCCCGGTCAACATGGTCTACTCGCAGCGCAACCGCTCGGCGGCGATGCGCATCCCGATCACGGGCTCGAACCCGAAGGCCAAGCGCGTCGAATTCCGCGCCCCGGACCCGTCCTCGAACCCGTACCTGGCCTTCTCGGCCCTCCTCCTCGCGGGCCTGGACGGCATCAAGAACAAGATCGAGCCGGCCGAGCCGATCGACAAGGACCTCTACGAACTGGCCCCGGAAGAACACGCCAGCGTCCCCCAGGTCCCGACCTCCCTCCCGGCGGTCCTGGAAGCCCTGGAGGCGGACAACGAATACCTCCAGGCGGGCGGCGTCTTCACGGCGGACCTGATCGACACCTGGATCGACTTCAAGCGCACAAAGGAAATCGCCCCGATCCAACTCCGCCCCCACCCGCACGAGTTCGAGCTGTACTTCGACATCTAAGCCGAAGGCGGCCGGGCGGCCCCTCTCATCCGGCGAGACTGCCGATGAGAGGGGCCGTTCCATGTCTTCCGGGACTTCGTCGGGGAGTTCGGTGCGTGGTCGGCGGGCCGGGTGTCAGCCCATGCTCTTGGCGCCGTCCAGGGACTCGCGGATGATGTCGGCGTGGCCGGCGTGCTGGGCGGTCTCGGCGATGACGTGCATCAGTACCCGGCGGACCGACCAGTGCGTGTCGGGCTCGAACCACGGCGCCTTCGGCAGCGGCTGGGTGGCGTCCAGGTCGGGCAGGGCGGTGGCCAGGTCGTCGGTGCGGGCGGCCACTTCGGCGTAGTCGGCAAGCACACCCGCCAGCGTCTCGCCGGGCAGCAGCCGGAACTCGTCGGCCCGCCGGGCCCAGTCGGCCTCGGTCATGGTGGTGAAGTCACCCATCGCCGACGGGCCGTCCAGGACGAAGTCCATCCAGGACCGCTCGACCGAGGTGACGTGCTTGATCAGGCCACCCAGGCACAGCTCGCTGGCGGTGCTCCGCAGCCCGGCCTGCTCGTCGGTGAGGTCGCGGGTGGTGAAGCGCAGGAAGTGCCGGTGCTTCGCCAGCATCTCCAGCAGATCGCGGCGCTCGCCGGTGACGGCCGGCGCGTCGGCCGGGTCCTGGGTGGTCACTTCGCTGGCAGTCGTCGTCTCGTTCACGGTCTTCGCTTTCCGTTGGTTCTGTTCCCTCGGCCGTTGACCACGCTAGAGGCCGTAGCGGTCAGTTTCTGGCCTGTATTGCGGAGGAACCATCGCGGAGGAACCGACACCCGTACGCGGATGCCGCGACCGCTGTCCCGTGGCCTGACCGATCACGAAGGTGGCGCCCGGTGCGGCGTAGTCGACGGGGCCGTCAAAACGGGTGGCGGCGCGGCGTACTGCCTGTCGCGGCGTGAGGAAGCGGCCTACGTGCGTGACGATCAGCCGGGCCGCCCGGGCAGCGACGGCCGTGTCGCCGGAGTCTTCAGGGGTGTGGTGCACCTGCGTCTCCTCTGCCGGCACCTGTGCGCTCTCGGCCTCGCACAGCAGCACGTCGCACCCCTCGGCCAGACTCGTGAGGCTCGCGCACGGCGCCGTGTCCCCTGAGTAGACCAGTGAGCTGCCCGCTGTCTCGATGCGGACGGCGAAAGCCGGCATGCCGTGCGCCACCGCCCGGCTGGTCAGTGTGAGCGCGCCGACTCGCACCTGATGTCCGTCGTGCAACTCGTGGACGGCAAAGGCGGATTCGACCGGGCTGCGGGTCGAGGTGTTGGTGAGGAAGTGAGCCAACCGGTCGGCGATGCCCGGAGGGCCGTACAGGGGAATCGGCGCGGCGAGCCGCACATCAGCGAAGAGAGCGCCGTAATAGGCGGTGAGCAGGTCCGCGCTGTGATCGGCGTGCAGATGCGAAATCCAGATCGCGTCCAACTCGTCGAGCCGCACGTGCCGTTGGAGCTGAGCCAGCGTTCCGGTGCCCGCGTCCATCCACACCCGCGTCCCGCCGTTGGACACCAGATAACCGGAACACGGATTGTCCACAGTGGGATAGGGCGTCGCACTCCCCAGAACGGTGAGTTGGAGAAGATCGCTGGTCATCCCGGGAGTCTAGAACGCGACAGCACAACCCCGTGGGGCAGTTGGCGGCGGTGGTTGGGGTGGGGTTTGAAACGTGGAATTAACATGGCTTTACCTGTTAGAAATGACACAGAATCCCTCCCTCCGCTTTGGTGGCACCCGGTGCGTGGCGGGGCAATGGTTGACCGGGGCGACTATTTGTAGAGGAGCGAGGATCTGTATGTGCGGTATCACCGGCTGGGTCTCGTACCAGCGCGACCTGACAAACCACCAGCAGGACATGGACGCCATGACGGAGACCATGTCCTGTCGTGGTCCCGACGCCGCTGGGACGTGGCTGTCGCATCATGCCGCCCTCGGGCATCGGCGACTCGCCGTCATCGATCTGCCGGGCGGTGCGCAGCCGATGACCGTGACGACGCCCGACGGCGATGTGTCAATGGTCTACTCCGGCGAGGCATACAACTTCACCGAGCTCCGTGAGGAACTGCGGCGCGCGGGGCAGCAGTTCGCCACCGACTCGGACACCGAGGTCGTTCTGCGCGGGTATCTCGTCTGGGGCGAGAAGCTCGCCGAGCACCTCAACGGCATGTACGCGTTTGCCATTTGGGACGCGCGCAGCGAGCGTCTCGTGATGATCCGGGACCGGATGGGCATCAAGCCCTTCTACTACTACGAGACCGACGACGGCGTTCTCTTCGGCTCCGAGCCCAAGGCGATCCTGGCCAACCCGCTCGCCGAGCCGGTCGTCGGGCTCGACGGGCTGCGTGAGCTGTTCGCGTTCGCCAAGACGCCGGGCGCCGCTGTCTGGGAGGGCATGCGGGAGGTGCGGCCCGGGGAGATCGTCGTTCTCGACCGGACAGGTCTGCACCGCACCATCTACTGGGAGTTGCACTCCGAGCCGCACACCGACAGCCAGGAGGAGACCGTCGCGCACGTGCGTGAGCTGCTCGACGACATCGTCGCGCGGCAGCTCGTGGCTGACGTACCCCGCTGCACGCTGCTCTCGGGCGGTCTCGACTCCTCGGCGCTCACCGCGCTGTCCGCACTGCACCTCGCGCCGCAGGGGGAGACCGTACGCAGCTTCGCCGTGGACTTCCCCGACCAGGCGAAGCACTTCCGCGCCATGGACATCACCCCCACGCTGGACACCCCGTACGTCCACGCCGTGGCCGAGCATGTCGGCTGCGACCACCAGGACATCATCCTGGACGGCGCCGCGCTGTCCGCTCCCGAGGTACGGCGGGCCGCCGTCGCGGCCAGGGACCTGCCGACGGGGATCGGCGACCGGGACAACTCGCTCTATCTGCTCTTCGCCGCCGTACGGAAACACTCCACCGTCGCGCTCTCGGGCGAATCCGCCGACGAGGTCTTCGGCGGCTACCCGTGGTTCCACGACGAGCGCCGGAACGCCGACACCTTCCCCTGGATGGCCGGCGCCCAGACCCCGATGGGCGCCGGTGCGCTGGTCAGTGACGATTTGCGTCCGGCGCTCGCCCTCGGCGAGTACCTCAGCGACAGCTACCGGACCGCGTGTGCGGGGACCCCCGTACTGGAGGGTGAGACAGGCCTCAACAAGCGTATGCGAGTGGTGAGTTACCTCCACCTCACGCGCATGGTGCAGACCCTGCTCGACCGCAAGGACCGGATGAGCATGGCGGTGGGACTGGAGGTCAGGGTCCCGTTCTGCGATCACCGTCTGGTGCAGTACGTGTTCAACGCGCCCTGGTCACTGAAGACTTTCGACGGGCGCGAGAAGAGCCTGCTGCGCGCGGCGACCCGCGAGACGCTGCCCGAGTCGGTGGCCAACAGGAAGAAGAGCGGCTACCCCGGTACGTTCGACCCGGCCTACCTCTCCGCCATCCAGGCCCAGACGTCCGAGCTGCTGCGCACCGGACATCAGGCGACGGACCTGCTCAACCGCGAGACCCTCGTCTCCGCGACCAAGGCGAGCGCGGAGGACATCGCCTCCCACGAACGCATGGCGATGGAGCGGGCCTTGGACCTCGCGGCCTGGTTCGAGCTGCGGCGTCCCACCGTTCGGCTGTCCTGATCGCATGTGTGTGCCGCGCGGACCGTCCCGTTACGGGAGGCCCGCGCGGCTACGAGAGTCCCGCGGCTACGAGAGGTCCGCGCGGCGGCTTCAGAAGGCGTTGACCGCCGCCGGTGCCCGCTCCGCCCTTGTCAGCGCCCGCAGCAGTGCGCTCTGGCCGTGCTTCCGGACCGCGAGCCGTGCCAACAGGTCCAGTACGGGGGCGAACGCGGCCTCCGGAAGTTCCGGCGGAGCGACCTTCACACTGACGGCCAAGTCGTCCATGTGCACGGCCAGTTCCATCGTGCGGGTGGTGAGAAAGTCGTCGAGGGCCAGTGCCCAGCCCGTCCGGGACAGGGATACGACACTGTCGCCCTGGCGGCCCGCGAGCCGGGTCGTCAGCTCGGTGTACGTGGCGTCGGCCCGCTCCGCCAGCGCCTGTGCCCCCTCGGCTGCGATCCGTTCGCCGCTCGCCCTGATACCGGCGTTGGCCTCGCCGTCGAGCGGTGCGTCGATCCACGCGGCACGCGCGTAGTGCTCCAGCAGCGGGATGGGCGCCTCTCCGGTGAGGGGCTCCTCCAGCGCCGGGCCGACGCTGAAGATCTGGTACGCGAGGTGGCCGGCCAGGCCCGCGACCGTCATCTCGGCGAGCGCGCTGGGCTGTTCCCACGCCGCGCCGACCTCGGGCCTCCGCAGCAGTGCCACCGCCGCGCCCGCGGCGCTCAGGTAGGCCTCCAGGGCACTTACTTCCGTGGCGCCGGCCCCCGCCGTACTGGCCCCCGCGGCACTGGCCCCCCTGGCGTCCGCCCCCGTGGCTCTCGCATCCGTGGCACTCATCGGGTCCTCCATGATCCATGTTCTCCGCGCGTGATCGGGTTCGTTCACACTACGTCCCGGGCACGGAGTGTGGCCGTGGCTGGATCACGGATCACGGATCACGGATCACGCGGAGACCTTGGCCGCCCCCCGCCGCCGGAGGGGGCCAAGCGCGTCAGGAGGACCGGTAACGGGCGTGCTCGATGTGCCAGACATAGCTGGCGGCGACGGACTCCACGGCCCGCGCGTGCTCACCCAGAGGTTCCGTGCCACCGGTCGTCAGTTCGGTGATACGCGCCCGGGCGACGGCGGCCCGGTCCTCGCACATACGGGAAGCCAGCCGGAACGCCTCTTCGAGGTCGCACCCGTGCTCCCGCCTCAGCAGGGTCGGCAGGCTCAGCGGAGGCGGACCGCCGCCGGCTGCCTCCTTCGCGTACGAGGCAAGGTCGTTGATCCAACCCGCCAGGTCGGCGACCGCCCCCTCCAGCTCCCGGAGCGCCGCCGACGACCGCTGCCGCTCGGGGAGTTCGTACCCGAGCGTGATCTCCGCCGTCGCCATGACGGTCCGTACGAAGACGGTGTGCGGCCGTATCGCGCGGTAGTCGTCCAGCGTGACCTGGTCGGAGCTGCCGAAGTGGTGCGCCTCCCAGATCATGCCGAAGAGGTTGTCCCGCAGATGCCCGGTGAGGTTCACGTACTGCGCGGGCGTGGCCCGTTCACAGAACCGCTTCAGCAGGTCCCCCAGCGCCGCGCCGAAAACGCTTGCCTCGCGCGGCGGTTGGGCGTCTCCGGCGAGGAGGTGGACGAACTCGCTGATCCTGCGCACCAGTCCGGCCGGGTCCCCGGCTCCAGCGGCCTCGCTGTGCGCGTCGTCGAACGCGGTGAGCCACAGGAAGAGGTCGGCGCAGAGGAACAAGCCCTCCGGGTCGGCCGTGGGGAACGTACGGGCCATCCCCTGGGCCGTGATGTCGCAGAGGGCGGCCAGCTTCCGCTGCGAGCCGATGAGCGGGAAGGTGCCGAGCCAGCCGACGGCATGCCGCTCGACGTCCTTCGCGTGTGGGCTCGTCGGGAAAGGGCCGGGGAAGGAGCCCCGGAGGTCGGGCATGGGCAGGGCGGACACCGGCGAGGCGGACACCGGCGGCCCGTCCGGCTGGTCGGACAGGCCCGGAACATCCGGCACATCGGGAAGATCCGGCACGATATGCAGGTCCGCGCCGCCCCTCTCGCTCATACGGCTGTCCCCGCGACGGCGTGCTGCCGGTTCTCCGCGACCATGCGCAGCGACGACGGGTGCACCGTGATCTCGGGGATCGGCCGCACATCGGAGCCGGGCGCCGGGCGCAGCCGCCAACGGGCCGCCACGTAGGCCGCGATGACGACGGCCTCGGTCAGGGAGAACTGGTCGCCGATGCACATCCGCTTGCCGACGCCGAACGGAATGAACGCGCCCCTCGGCGGCTGCGGGCGCTCGGGGAGCCAGCGGTCGGGGTCGAAGCGCAGCGGGTCGGGGAACAGGTCCGCGTCCCTGTGCATCGCGTAGGGACTCCACATCACGTCCGTCCCGGCCGGCAGGTCGAACTCTCCGATCCGTACGTCCGAGATGGCCCGTCGGGTCAGGATCCAGGCGGGGTTGTGCAGGCGCAGGGTCTCGTCGATGAGCCTGCGGGTGAAGGCGAGTTGGGGAATGTGCTCGATCCCGATCTGCCCTTCCCCCACCACGGAGTCGACCTCCTCGTGCAGCCTTCGCTCCAACTCCGGGTTCTGGCCCAGTTCGTGGAAGAGCCACGCCAGGGTGACCGCGGTGGTCTCCGATCCGGCGGCGAGCAGCGCCGTGATCTCCCCCATGACCTCGTCGTCGGCGAGGTTGTTGCCCGTCTCGTCCTGCACGGTCATGAGCAGCGACACCAGGTCGTCGTGCGCGTCGGGGTTCGCCCGGTGGTCGGCGATGATCCCCGTGATCGCCTTGCTCAGCACGGTGTTGGCGACGCGGGCCCTGCGGTTGCCGGGGGTGGGAAGCCGCTCCAGTGCCGAGATCGGCACCATGGCGTGCATGAGCGCGGCCTTGAAGACCGTGTCGACGCTGTGGAGGATCTCCTGTGCCGATCCGCGCTCCGGGTTCGAGGAGAAGAGCGCGGACATGACGACGCCCTGCGCCATCAACTGCATCTCGTTGCAGACGTCGAGGGTGTCCTGGTCGTGCCAGGAGGAGACGAAGGGCTCCACCGTGTCGACCATGGTGTCCATGTAGCCCTTGACCTGCTCGCGGTGGAGGGCGGGCTGCATCACGCGGCGCCGGTTGAGGTGCTTCTTGCCCTCCGAGACCGGCAGCGGATCACCACCGAAGATCTTGAGCTTGTCGAAGAGCAGTCCCTTGTTGAAGTGCTGGGACTGGCGGGTCAGGACCTCCTGGAGCAACTCGTGCGAGTTGATCACGGTCATCGACTTCGGGCCGATGGCGAGGCGCACCATGGGCCCGTAGCCGCGCAGGCGTTGGACGTATCCAAGCCGGTCCTTGAGCAGGGGGAGGGTGTGTCCGAGGAGCGGCAGCTTCCCGGGGGCGATCGGCGGCAAATGCATGTCGGCAGTCACGTGCCTGTCCTTTCCACATCGGTGCGATTCGGGTGATCCGTGAGTGTGGTGACCGACAGCGCTCAGCCGCGCCGGGCCCGCAGCATTTCCCGCACAGCGAGCACCTCCGCCTCGATCATCGCGTCGGGTGCGTACAGGGTCTTGTCGTGCCAGAGGGCGGGGTGCCGGTGGCCGGGGAGCGCCGCGGCGCTCAGATACGCCTCGGCGTCGTCCAGGGCGCGGGTGTGCCGGCCCCGCGCCTCCTCCGGTACGGCGGCGGAGAGCAGGATCTTCGCGGCGTACGAGGTCTCCTCGACGGTGCCGCCCCACACGCCCCAGGACCCGTCGCCGCCCTGGGTCTCCAGGACCCATGCGGCGGCCGCCCCGACGGCCCCGGCCGCGTGGGCGCCCTCGCACCAGGCCAGCCCGCTGACGCACCGTTCGGTGGCGTAGTAGGGCGAGGCGTGCCATTTGTCGGACCAGTACCCCTCCGGCCGCTGCTGGCCGACCAGCCAGTCTGACAGCTTGTCGGCCCGGTGGCCGTACGTTTCGGCGCTCTCCGGCCGCTGCCGCACATGGGCCAGCAGCGCCTGGAGGGCGTGCGCGTTCGCGGTGACCGACCCGGTGTCTTCGCCGAGGTAGCAGTCGTAGTGGCTGCCGTTGTGGAAGAGGTCCAGGGCCGCCGGGTCGCGCGGTCGCCCGGCGAGGCTCGACACGAGTACGGCCATGGCGGTGTCGTCGGCGTCCTTCATCAGGCCGGGGGCGCCGCGTACCCCCTCGGGGTCGTAGATCTGGTCGGCCCAGCCCCGCACGGTGGCCAGGGTGGCGTCGGGCAGCCCGACGCGGGCCAGCGCGGCCGCGACCCACAGCCGCTCGAAGACGAGTATCGGGGCCGCCTCGGGGAAGAGCCCGTCGTACCGCCGCGCCACCGGATCAAGGACGGCGACGGCCCGCGCCGTCGCTCCCGAGTCGGAGCGGGCCGTCGCCGCCAGCGTGGCGGTCGCGGCCGGTGAACTGCCCAACAGCCCTTCCACGCCCGGGACAAGCGTCTCCGGCAGGTGCCCGGCTATCCCCTCGTAGGTGTGGTGGAACTTCACGGGAAGGCTGCCGGCCGACCCGTACTTCTTCGCCACGTACGCCGGCGCCGCCTCGTGGTAGCCGCCGGGGACCGCCGCGCGGGCCCCCGGGCTCCATCCCCCGGAGCCCGGCAGTTCGCCGGCGGTGGCCAGATCCAGGTGCTCGTTGATCCTGGCGACCAGGCTGGGTACGAGTATCTCGGCCGCCGCCGTGTCCGGCCAGGGGCCCGTCGGCGGAAGCGCGCGCAGCGCGGCGAGCCCGCGGTCGGCCGCGGCCGTGAGGCGGCCCGCCCGCTCCGCCGGCGTGGTGCCTCGCCGCAGGACGGCGAGCAGGGCCTCGACGGCGCTGAGCGTCGGCAGGAGCCTGTACGGTTCCGGCCCGTCACCCCAACTGCCGTCCGCTGCTTGTTTTTCCAGCAGGTAGGCGACTCTGCGGGACTCTCCAGCTAACCACGGGGCCACCGAGGTGACTCTGGCGGTTTCGTACAGCGAGGGCCTGACGCTGCCCCACCCGTCCTTGGCGACCCCGGCCACCAGACGTGTGGCCTGTTCGGAGTAGGTTGTGCTCACAGGGGTATTGCTCACGGGGCCTTTTCCACCTCTTTGTTCCTGATTCCGGGACAGGGGTTCCCGGAGTGCGCCGGCGAGGGCCGGGTCATGTCTGCCTCGTGGTCGCCGCGCGGGCGATCTGCCGGAGTCCCGCGGCCGCTGTTCCGGGGAAGGGCGCGTTGTCGAGGGCGTCGAGTGCGTCGTCCCGCCGGGAAGTGATCATTTCTTCCACGGTCTCTCTGGCGCCGGTGGATTCGAGGATCGCGCGGACGGTGGCGGCTTGTTCCTCGTCCAGGTCGCTCCGGCCCACGAGCCGCCGCAGGGTGCTCAGTTGCGCCGGAGTAGCTCTTCGGACGGCGAGCCCCATCAGTACGGTGGCCTTGCCCTCGCGCAGGTCGTCCAGGACGGGCTTGCCCGTCTCGGCGGGATCACCGAACACCCCGAGGAGGTCGTCGCGCAGTTGGAACGCCTCGCCCAGCGGGATGCCGAAGGCCGTACACGATTCGAGTACGTCGGGAGACGCGCCGCCGAGTATCGCCCCTATGTGCAGGGGCCGTTCTATGGTGTATTTCGCGGTCTTGTAGCGGATGACGTGGAGCGCCGTCTCGACGTCGCCGGTCAACCGCCCTGTGGTCTGGAGGTCGAGGAGCTGGCCGTACATCACCTCGGTCCGCATCTCGTCGACCAGCGGCAGCACTTGGGCCAGCCGGTCGGGCCCGAGGCCCGAGGTGTGGAGGAGTTCGTCCGACCACACCAGCGCCAGGTCCCCGAGGAGGACAGCGGCTCCCATGCCGTGCGCCTCCGCCTTGCCGCGCAGACCGCCGCTGTCGGTGTACGCGGTGGCGAGCGTGCGGTGCGCGGAGGGTTGGCCCCTGCGCAGGTCGCTGTCGTCCATCACGTCGTCGTGCACCAGGGCGAACACCTGGAAGAGTTCAAGGCTGGCCGCGGCCCGTACGGCGGCCGTCACATCGCCCGTCGCGCCGGCGACGTGCCATCCGTACAGGCACAGCAGCGACCGGAGACGTTTCCCGCCGGAGAGCATTTCCCTGAGGGGAGTGGTCAGATACAGCAACTCGGTTCCGGGAGCTGCCCGGTCTTTGGAGTCAAGGAACCCGGTCAGCGCCGAGTCCACCTCGCTTCTTAGGGAGGAGAGTTCCGGCAGCCCGGTAACGGGAAGGGTTTGCGTCATGGGCGGTTGATCCCCTTTCGGTCGAGAACCGTCGTGGCGGCCCTGTGGATGCGCAGGAGGGGCCAGAGAAACGGACTGGGTGTCGCGGTGGTGCCGCCAGGTTCACTGGCGGCACCACCGCGTCGCGACGGTTGAGGGCAGGACGGAGTTACCGCCCGGACGCGCTTGTGCCGACTCCTAGGAGATGGACGCGTCTTCTCTGGAGCTGGAAGGGCTCCGGCTCCAGGGGGTCGCCCCGTTGGCGTCGGGGGTCAGCGGGGTGAAGCGCGCCGGGAGCGCGGTGAGTGTCCGGTGCACAGGCCCGTCGCGATAGGTCAACTCTTCAGCCGGGACAGCGAGTTCGATGTCCGGCAGATAGCTGGCAAGCCTCTCGATCGCCGCGGTGGCGATCAGCAGGGCGAGGCTGCGGCCCGGGCAGGCGTGCGGACCGGCGGCGAAGGCGAGGTGCGCCTTGGTACCGGAGCGGAAGCCGTCGGCCGGCACGCCCGCGTGGGGACAGGAATTGGCTGCGGCGTACGAGACCATGACGGGCGAGCCGGCAGGAATGCGCGTGCCGTGGAAGGTGACGTTCTCCTTGGGGAAGTGGAAGCTGAAGTTGGCCAGCGGCGAGTCGTTCCAGAGCGCGTCGTCGATCGCGTGCTGGACGGGGAGACTGCCGGTGGTGAGGGTGCCGAAGTAGCGCTCGTCGCTCAGCATGCGGACGCATGTGTTCGCGATGAGGTTGATCGTCGGCTCGTTGCCGGCGCCGAGGATGATCAGGATCTGGTTGACGGCCTCTTCCTGGTTCAGACCGTTGGGGTGGTCGATGAACCAGGAGGTCAGGTCGTGGCCGCGCTGTGCGGCCTTGGTCCCGTAGAGGGTGGCGAGGTAGCCGCCGAACGACTCGGCGCCCTTCGCCTTCCTCTCCGGGTCCGTGTCGACCATCGCGTCGAGAGCCTCGGCGAGCGAGGGTCCGTACTCGTCCGGCATGCCGAACAGCGCGTTGAAGACCATCAACGGCAACTGCTGGGCGTACTGGCTGACGAGGTCGACGGTCCCGGTGTCGGCGAACTCCTGGAGGAGCCGGTCGGCATAACGGAACGTCAGGGTCCGGACGTCGTTCGGGTCGAGGAGATCGAAGCTGTCGGTGATCACCTTGCGCAGGTACGCGTGGTTCTCCCCGTCGGCGAAGAGGAGGTTGGGCCGCCACTCCACCAGGGGCCTGATCGGGCTGTCCAGTGGCACCTGGGGAAGCCACGGCCGGCTGTCCTTGGACCAGGTGTCGGTGTCCTGCAGGAGATCGAGCGCCGCCCGGTAGTCCGTGATCAGGCGGACGACGACACCAGGCGCGACCTCAGCAAGGCCGACGGGCCCCTGCATGCGCAGCAGTTCGTAGCTGCGCTCGGGGTCCGCGGCGTGTTCGGCACCGTGCAGGGGCACGGGTGCTGCGTCTGAAGTGATCGTCACGAGGTTTTGGCTCCGGCAGAGGATATGGAATGAGCGGTCAGTTGGATGAGCGCGTTGAGACTGCTGTTCGTCTGGCGGACGTCACAGGTGACCAGTGGCGTGTCGGGGGCGAGATCGAGTTTCGAGCGGAGGAGCGGCATGTCGTAGTCGGGCGAGTCAGGGAAGATATTGACAGCCACGGCGTACGGCAAACCGCGCTCCTCAATGAGATCCATCACCTCGAAGGACTCGCGCATGCGGCGCGTGTCGACAAGGACGAGCGCTCCGAGCGCTCCGAAGGCGATGCCCTCCCACAGCGGGAGGAAGCGCCGCTGCCCCGGAGTTCCGTACAGATACAGGACGACACGGTCGCCCGGCAGCGTCAGCCGGCCGAAGTCGATGGCGACCGTGGTGGTGACCTTGTCTCCCATGCCGACCAGACTGAGGTCGTCGGTCCCGATCGCCGCGTCCGTCATGACTTCGTCGGTGTGCAGCGTCGGGATCTGGGACAGCGTCTTGATCGTGGTCGTCTTGCCGACACCGAGCGGACCGGCGACAAGGATCTTGACGCGCCGGTGCTCTCCTTCCGGCAGATACACGGGACGTGGGCTAGACAAGGAGGGCGCGGAGTCCACTCAGAACCTCTTCCATGACTTCTTTCGACGGTCGGCCGGCACGCGACGGGGCGAGGGCGTCCGGGATGGGAACGCTGGCCTTTAACTGACCGTCACTGACGAGTTGTTCGGCAAGGACAAGGCCCACGCTGACCGGAAGACCGAGATAACCCGCTATCTCGACGACGGTGAGGTAGCCGTCCTGAAGAAGCTCGACGACGCGCTGGTGGACCGTTGTGTGGTACGAGGCGAGGGGAACGCCGGTGGCACGGAGGGCAGTCAGCGTGTCGAGGGTGCTGGGGATGTGGACGCTGTTACTGCCGGTCGCCAAATAGGCGGGCAGCAGCCGTCGTTGATCCTTGCCCCGGCTCATGACATGCCGTCGTCTGTTCGAGCGGGAACGGACATGAGCTGTTCCCCGAGCTTCTTCGCCTGACGGGCCATCGCGTGCGCGACGACGCCCATGGGCATCTCGTCGTCACCCGCCGCCGCGATCAGGGTGTTGGTCCCCGCGCCGGCCGGCATGACCATGTAGGTGCCGGCGGCGTTGTTCAGGGTGATGGTCCCGATAGGGGTGCTCTCCGGGGCCCGCAGCGCCGCGTTGCCCGCGGCACGGAGGGAGGCGGCCGCTGCGGAGGTCATCGCTGCGATGCCTTCCGACTCGTCGACCGTGAGGTCCCCGGCCCTGGCACGAATCATCCCGTCGAGGGTCATGATCAGGGCGACCCTGACCCCTTTTATCTCGGTGATGGGGTTCAGGACCCAGGCGGCCTGTCGGGTCTCGTCGTAGCCATCGGGCATGGTCACTGTGATTCCTCCGAATCGGTGTCGGTCTGACCGCTGGCAAGGCCTTCCTGGAAATCGCTCCACATGTCACGCTCCCGCTCCGGGTCGGGGAGACGGTGAGCGGGTGCGGAGGCCTCTGCACTGGAGGTCGCTGAGCTGCGACGCTGGCGCTGCGGCAGTTCCGGCGCGGCCGCGGCGGCGGTCGGTACGGGGGTACGGGTGGGCGGCTCGGCCGACTCGGCCGGCGCGGGTCGCTTGTCGACCTGGGGAGCCACCGCGGGCAGCGGGGCCATGGCCGAGAGGGGTTCGGCCTCCTCGTCGATCGTGGTCAGCAGGTTCGGGGGAACAGACACCACAGCGCGCACCCCACCATAGGGAGAGGGATTGTCGATCGAGACATGGAAGCCGTAGTCGGCGACGAGGCTTCCGATGGCTGCGAAGCCCTGGGACGGCGGGTCCCCCAGCTCGGTGAGCATCACCTCTTGCTGGTCGGCCGAGATCAGCCGCGCGCCGCGGGAAATCGCTTCCGCGGTCATTCCCTTGCCGGCGTCGTCGATGGTGATGCAGACGCTGCCGTTACCGGTCTGGAGCAGGCTCACGTCGACCACGAGGTCGTCGCGGGAGTGCTCGAGCGCGTTGGCCATCAGCTCGGCACAGGCCACGGCGATCGGCTCGGCCGCGCGTCCCACCACAGCGATGTTGGAGGAGCGGAGCCTTGAGCTGATCTTGACGCGGTCGAAGCCGCGCAGTCGGGACGAGGCGCCACTGACGATCTCGGCCACATAGGTGTCCTTGCGGACGTGTCCCGGCCAGGCACCGCACACGATGGCCGCACGCTGGATGAGCCGCAGGTTCTGCTCATTGAGGTGGTCGGCGGCGAGCAGCCGGTTCGTCAGACTCCGGGGCGCGCTGAACTCGTGCTGGAGGGCGTCGATCTCCGTCTGGAGACGGTACGACAGG
The DNA here is from genome assembly GCF_000818195.1 of Streptomyces sp. 150FB. Classification (GTDB taxonomy): domain Bacteria; phylum Actinomycetota; class Actinomycetes; order Streptomycetales; family Streptomycetaceae; genus Streptomyces. The sequence continues at coordinate 2,281,356 of NZ_JTHL01000001.1, forward strand.
GCCTGCGAGTCCTGGCTGGTACCGCGCAGGGCGGCCCGCGCTGCCGCGTCCACCCGGCGGCGCTCCTTGACGACCGTGGCCGACACGTGGTCGAGCACCGAGTCGAGAAGCTCCTCGGCGCCGGACCCGACCAGGTTCTCGTGGAGCAGCCCCGGGATGGGGTGGTGAGCACTGATCAGGTGCAGCGCGAGGGCGGGAAGCCGTGCCGATACGAGGTGCCGCACTTCGTCGCGGAACTCCGCGTCGCGTGTCTCGGCGTCCTTGGTACGGGCCTCGGCGGCCTGCCTGCGCTCCTCGGCGGAGTGCGCGAGCGCCGTTGCGGCCTGTGCGCGGGTGTCGGCGGTCTTGACTGCGGCGGCCAGTTCTCTGGCCCGCCGAGCTTGTTTACGGCGCGAGCGCGCCAGCAGCAGCGCGACGACGGCTATCAGGACAGCGATGACGCCGAGCGCGAGGGCGGGTTCTGAGGTCACGGAAGAGGGGTCCTAGGGGTCGGGGGTCGAGCCTCCGGAATCGGCCCGGTGCCCGCCCGCGCGTACGGGGGTGGGCACCGGTCCGCCGGAGGGCTGGCGGACTTGGGAGTGATGCGGGGGAAGCGTGGTCGTAAATGTTGTGTGAAAGCCCCGTGAAGGGCCGAGAAGGGGCATCACGGAGGCAGTTCAGCGGCCTGAGAACGGCCCGGCGAGCGCCGGACCCGGGGCAGCGCGAGCTGTGCGATCCCCACAAGGGACCGCCGTCGCTCGACTCACACCGGGAGTGCCGTCAGCACCTGAAGAGAAGCGGGTCCCCGGCGCGACCGCCGGTCCGGGCCTGCTGTCGATAACAGGTGATCAGGTTCATCAGAACTCCATTGAAGACAGGGGGCCGTAGGTCGGCGTTGGTGCTTTCCGCCATCAAACGCTGTCATGTCTCGGTGGTGCCACATCTAAAGCGCCGTCAGTTTACGGGAGTTGATCTACTCACACGGAGTGGGTTGGCGACTACGTCCGCGCATTCAGGGTGAACCGGACGATCTACCCTCACGAACGCGCCGAGACCTACCTCACTGTTCACTCCTCGCCACCCCTTCACCCATGATCGGAACGTCCGGAATGTGACCAAGTACCGGACGAGGGACCGTGCGGGATCCGGACGCCTGAGTCCACCTCGCGCCGGAGGCGTGGACAACGATGCCCACCCCACCTGACACTGGTGGGGCGGGGGTCGGATGCACGCTACAAGTTCCTTACGTGGCAGGGGTGTTGGGGCCAAATGTGGCCGAGATACGCCCAGGCCGCCAGTCCGGTGGGAGCGCCTGTGGCGCGATCGCGTCGGCGGTACGGAGGGCCCGGCGACCCGGCGGACGCCGACGCCGCGTCCCTTGTCCGCGACTGTTTGGAAGTGCGTCCGCGTTTTGTCCCCGGCCCCGGCCGGACTCCGGCAGAATTGCCTCACTATCGGCGGAGAAAGACCCTCTCTTGCCGGAGTGCGGTCCGGCGGTGGAATCCCCCGCCGGGCTGTTGCGCGGAATTCTCTTGTCGCCTCGGGGGATTCTCCCTTTCCCCGGAGGCGGGTCGACGAAGCGGGACCATAAGGCACTTCGACGAATGTCCGGCGCGCCTCAATCTCTGTCCGCGCGGAATTCGGCGCGGCCGGCGCCGAGCCCGTCCCAACGCCCGTCGACCTGCCGGGCGTTGATCTCCGGCCCGCGTCGTCGAGGGTGAACGGGACCGGCGGAACGACCCTCCGGGAGACTCATGGCGACAAGCGGAATCGCCGCTCCCGGGAGACACTCGGGGGGATCTTCTGCCCCCTCCTGCTTTCGTGTCGTTTCAAACCTCCGGCTTGCCGGAGGAAATCCGGTACGTCCCTCGCCCGGGCCGACCTGTTGGCATATTCACGAAGCACAGTACGAGCACCGAACACGCGAACGATCGAAGGAGCGGCCCTTCACCACAACACGGCAAACTCCACCGCGCCGAGTTTCAGGTATCCCCCGATCCGGTACGGGCCGGGTGCCGGACGCGTGACCCGGCATCCGGTCAGACTGTCTTGATCGCTCCTCCGTCCACGATGTGGTCGGCGCCGGTGGTGCTGCCGGCGAGCGGCGAGGCGAGCTGGGCGATCAGCGCGGCCACTTCGTCGGCGAGCACGAACCGGCCCGTCACCATCCCCGCGGAGGCGGGAAGTTGGGCGAGGAGCTGGTCCTGCTCCACCCCCATGTCCCTGGCCAGGCCGGCGCCGTAGCCGTCGGCGCTCTCCCACATGGCGGTACGGACGGCGCCGGGCGACACCGTGTTGACCCGTACGCCCAGCGGCCCCAACTCCTGGGCCAGCGCCTTGCCGAACGCGGTGAGCGCCGCCTTGGCCGTCGTGTACGGGATGGGGCCCACGTGCGGTATCCGGGCGCCGTTGGACGAGACGTTGACCACGGACCCCCGGGCGGCGGCGAGCAGGGGCAGGGCGGCCCTGGTCGTACGCACCGCCGAGAGGAGGTTGAGATCGAGAGCGGCCCCCCACTGCTCGTCCGTGAAGGAGAGGAAGCCGCCGGTCTGCTCCGCCCCACCGTCACCGCCGCCGACGTTGTTGACCAGCAGATCCAGACCGCCGAACTCGGCCTCCGCCCGGGCCAGGAGCCGGGCGGGGCCCTCGGGCGTGGACAGGTCCACCGACACGCCCCTGGCTCCGGTGGCCTTCAGCTCAGGAGTGAGCGTCCGGGCCGCGGCGACCACCCGCATGCCCTCGGCGACCAGCGCCGAAACTGTGGCCAGACCGATACCCCGGCTGGCGCCCGTCACCACGGCCGTCTTGCCGCTCAGTTGCAGATCCATTGCAGCTCCCCGATCGAACATGAGTCTTTCACGACGCGAGAACCATAGAACTTGCATCATTCGTGTTGCAAGTAGCGAGCGAAGAGGATCGCACCTGTAGCGCCTTGTAGACTCCCGGGCAGGACCAGGGAGAGGACACCGATGCGGCAGCAGAGCCCGCACCGCCCGCTGCGTGCGGACGCCGAGCGCACCGTCATGGCGATCCTGACGGCGGCCGAGAAAGTCCTCAGCTCCCATCCGGCGGCGACGATGGAGCAGATCGCCGAGGCGGCGGGCGTTGCCCGTACGACCGTCCACCGGCGCTTCGCGACCCGCGAAGCGCTGGTCGACGCGCTGACCGCGTGGGCCACCCGGCAGTTCCACGAAGCGGTGGAGAGCGCCCACCCGGCCAGTGCCCCGCCGCTGGTCGCCCTCTATCAGGTGACCGCCAACGTGCTGCGGGTCAAGACCAGTTGGGGGTTCGCGATGAGCCGCACGGGGACGGCCTCGGACGACCCCGAGGTGGCGCGCGTGCACGCCGAGGTGCTCGACGAGTGCCACCGGCTCTTCGTACGGGCGCGGGAGGCCGGTGTCGTACACCCCGACACCGACCTGGTGTGGGCCAGGCGGGTGTATTACGCGCTGATCCACGAGGCGGCCCTGCACCGCGCCGACGACTCCGACGACGGCACCGACATCGACGGGGCGGCCACGCTCGTGGTCGACACCCTGCTGCGCGGGATCGGCACCGGCGGCGGGGGCGGCGCCTTCCGCCCCTGATCCACCAGCGGCACCGGCGGCACCGGCCGCGCGACCGGGGTCGGCACTGGCACCATGAGGCAGACGTCTTCAGAGGAGCGAACCACGTGAGTGCGGCACCTGTACGTTTCGGTCTCGTCGGCAGCGGCTGGCGGTCCGAGTTCTTCGTCCGCCTGGCCCGCGCACTGCCCGACCGCCTCGCCGTGACCGGTGTGGTGACCCGCTCCGCCGAGCGCGCCGAGCGGATCGAGGCGGAGTGGGGGGTGCCGGCCCACCGCGACGTCGACGCGCTGCTGGCGGCCCAGGAGCGCCCGGAGTTCGTGATCCCCTCCGTACCGTGGGCCGTCACCCCCGAGGTGACGAAGGACCTCGTACGCCGCGAGGTGCCCGTACTCGCCGAGACCCCGCCGGCCGCCGATCTCGAAGGCCTGCGGGACCTGTGGCGGGAGACCGGGGCCGGCGCCCGGGTGCAGGTCGCCGAGCAGTACCCGCTGATGCCGGGGCACGCGGCGCGTCTCGCGCTGCTGCGCGAAGGGGTGATCGGGGAGGTGACGTCCGTACAGATGTCGTCCACGCACCTCTACCACGCGGTGTCGCTGATCCGGCACACCCTCGATGTGGGCTTCGCGCCGGCCACGGTTTCGGCGCGCGCCTCCACCGCCCCGCTGGCCGATCCGCTGTCCAGGGACGGCTGGACGGACGACCTCACCCCCAAGGACGCGGTGACGACCCTCGCGCTGCTGGACTTCGGCGGCGGGCGCACGGCGGTCTACGACTTCACCGACAACCAGTGGTGGAACCCGCTGCGCGGCCGGCGCATGGTCGTGCGCGGCTCGCTGGGCGAGATCGTCGACGATGTCGTCGTACGGATGGCCGATCCGCGCAGTCCCGTGGAGTCACCGCTCGTCCGCCGCAGAACCGGCACCGACCTCAACCTGGAGGGTCGCGAGCTGCACCACATCAGCTTCGACGGACGGGTCGTGTACCGCAACGAGTTCGTCGGCGCGAACCTCTCCGAGGACGACCTCGCCGTGGTCGACCTGCTGTGCCGTACGGGCGCCTGGACGCGCGGCGAGGGACCGGAGCCGTACCCGCTCGCCGAGGCCTGTCAGGACCACCTGATCAGCCTGGCGATCGAGGAGTCGGCGCGCACCGGGGCCACGGTGACCACGAGCCGGGAGGCCTGGGCGTCCTGAGCCGGCCGGGCCCGGCCGTCCCGGCACGGCAGTCGGGCCCCAACACGCCTGGATCGTGCGTCAGTTCACGTGTTCGAGCGGGATCGACTTGTATCCCTTGACCTCCTCGGGTACCTGCAACTGCCGTGCCTTCGCCGAGGCCACAAGCGAGTTGAGGAGGCTGGCGAGCGCCTCCGACAGCGCCGCGCCGGTGGCCGCCGCGTCGCCCTCCGCCAAGTAGGCGGCCACGGTGGAGATCCGGCTGAGCACCTGCTCGCCGGCGGAGCCGAAACCGTAGCTGATGATGTTGGGATACGGCTTCCACGAGCGGTCGTGCAGCAGCTTCAGGCCCTCCTGCCACGCCCCGGCGGGCTTGTCGGTGGGGGCCCCGTCGGTCAGCAGGAACACGACCGGCCGCAGCACCTCGACCCCGGCGTCGGACAGCGCCCGGACGTCGCTGTCTATCTGCCCCCGGACCAGCTCGAACATCGGGACGAAGTTCGTGGCCCCCGCGCAGACGACGGTCGGCAGGCTCTGGAGGTCCTCGATGTCGGTCATCGGAGTGACCACGTGCGCCTGGGTGTTGAACGAGATGACCGACAGATGGATGAACTCGGACGTCTGGGGGCTGACGAAGAGAGTGTCGTAGATGTGCAGCAGTGTGGCGTTGAGGAGCTGCTCGAACGTGCTCATGGAGTACGAGGTGTCCAGCACCAGGTAGGCGGGCAGCCCCTTCGTCTTGTAGCGGTCCACGGACTCCCCGTCCGGGTTCGGGGTCGGGTTCGGGTTCACGTTTCCTCCTGGGAACGGCTGTCCACTACAGCCAGCCGAGAGCGAAGTGGGCGATCAGGTAGAGGACCAGGACGAGCAGGACGGTGCGGAGGACCGGCCGGCGCTTGCGACGCCTCGGGACGGGGGCCGGGGCCGGTACGGACGGCTGCGGCGTCGGCGTCGGCGTCGGCGTCGGCGTCGGCGTCGGCGTCGGTGGCACGGACGAGACGGGCGGTGCGGGCGGTGCGGGAGACGCCGGCGGCGTCGGTACGGGGATGGGCGGCAGGGGCGGCTGCACGGCGTGCGGGACGACCGTGGGAGCGGGCGGACGGACGCGGCCGCGTAGGTTCACACTGCCGGTCACATTGCCCGGCGCCGGGGCGACTTCCGGAGAAGCGGGGGCGGGGGTGGGAGTGGCCGCCGTCGGTGTCCCCGCGGAGACCCGGCCGACCTTGACCGTACCCACGACATTGCCGGGCGCAGTGCTCTCCGCCACACCGGGATCACCCGGACCCGCCGCCCCGCCGAGCGCCGCGTACAGCTCGTGCGGCGCCGGCCGGTCCTCCGGCCGGCGTGCCGTGAGCGCCCGCCCGAGCAGCTCGGACAGCGGGGTCTCCCCCGTCAGCCCCACCAGGGTCCGGTGCGCGGCCAGCGGGTCCTGTCGTTCGCCGGTCAGACAGCGCACGGTGAGCACCGCCAGCTTGTACCGGTCGCTGTACAGGGTGAGCGGCCGCCGCCGGCTCTCCGGGAACAGCGGATCCTCCCAGCCGTGCGACTCGATCCACGCCCGGCTCCCGATGCCGCAGGTGTCCATGTCGATGACGAAGGCGGCCCCGGTGCCCTGCTCCCAGAAGGCGTTGCCGTACGACCAGTCCGCGTAGACGATGCCGTGGCGGGCGAACAGCGCGCCCACGGCGAGGAGTTCACGCATCGCGCGCTGTCTGACCTCGGGCGCCGCGGGCCGGATGCCGCGTTTGGCGCAGGCCTCGTCGGTGGTCACCAGCCAGTCGAGCAGCAGCGGTGCCTCGTCGCCGTAACCGCCGCTGAACTGCTTCAGCCGGGCGAAGAAGCGGGCGGGTGCCTTGGCCATGACGACGCCCAGCACCTGCCCGCCCTCGATGATCCGGGCGACCGGCCAGGAGATACGGGAGTCCACGACGTCCTGGTCCGGCAGCGACATCACGGTGGGCAGGTAGACGAGCTTCTGGAGGGTGGCGGCCGAGGCGTCCGACAGGGGGCTCCGGTAGAGCTTGGCGAGCCACCCGGGATGGCCGTCGATCTCGTGGACCTGCCTCGACTCGCCGTCGCCCTCGGAGAGTATCCGTCCCGCCGGGACCTCCTCCGGTCCCACCACGGGACGGAACGGGCTGTCCGACCACGTACGGTTCACCGCTCCCCTCCCTCGTGCGCGTCGGCGCACCAGACGACCACCGCCGTACGGTCGTCCTGCATCTGCGCCTGCTCGAAGCCGACATCCAGCAGGAAGGAGCCGATCCTCGGCGGGCGCCGCCAGCGCTCGGCGAACCAGCGCTGTGCCCCGGGCCCGAGGGCGAAGGCGTCCGAGACACCGTCCGTGGTGACGGCGAGGACCTCGCCGGGCCCCAACTCCGTTACCCCGTAGTCCACATGGTCCAGGTCATGCGGCAGGAAGTGCTCGACCGTGCTCGCGTCGAAGCCGCCCTTCTCCTCCCCGATGAGCTGCTCCCACCGGTCGTGGCTGAGGCGCCACGCGCTCACATCGGCCACAGCGCCGAGCCAGCACCTGCGCCGGCCCCTGCTGTCGGGCAGGGCGGGTACGACCGCCACCACGGCGACGGCGCGTACGTCGTCGGCCGTCCATCCCCGCTGTTCCGCGGCCCCGTACATCTGGCCCGCCGCCGCCAGGAAGATCTCCCTGGCGGGTAGCCGTTCCAACTCGACGCCTCTGTCGAGGGCTTCGCGCAACGCGCTCACGAGCGCGGCCGCCGCGACGTTCGCGCCGACGTCGGAGTGCTTGCTGTCCGACATGCCGTCGGCGACGGCGACGAGCAGGTAACGGCCCGCGCTGTCCTGCCCGATGCGGTACGCGTCCTGCCGGGCCACACCGCGCCCGCGATGGCCCGGCCCGACGACGGACGCCGCCCGGACTTCGAGCCCGCCGAGAACCGCCTCGTCGGCGGCGATCGCGGTGGGGGACGGCAGTTGCGGCAGCCGCCACGGGGCCCTTCCCGCGCGCGACGGCTTCTGGAGCACCGGGAAGCGCCCCCGCGAATCGTCGGCCACGGGCGGGGGTACGGGCGCGGGCTCGGGCTCGCGTACGGGCGCGGGCGCGGATTCGCTTACGGGCGCGGGCGCGGATTCGCTTACGGGCGCGGGCAGTTCGGGTACGGGTACGGGTACGGATTCGCGTACGGGCTCCGCCTCGACCGCGCGCACCTGCCCCGGCCGGGTCGCCCGTACCGCTCGTACGGGCAGCTCC
>NZ_JTHL01000001.1:2290215-2306474 GCF_000818195.1 Streptomyces sp. 150FB
GGAGCCTGCTGCTGTGCCTGCTGCTGCGGCGGCGGTGTCGGCTGCCGCGAGTCCTGGGGCTCCGGCGCCACCGTCCCGTCGGACGCCGAGAACGCGCCCGCCGTCAACTGCCCCTGCGCCGAGGTACTCCCCGACAGCGCGGGCTGCGACGTCTCGAAGAGCGGCGGCGGGTTGTACATCTGCTCCCACATCTTCTGCGCCTCGGCGGGCTGGATCATCCCCTTGTCGACCAGCTCCTTGAGCATCTGGCTCTTGCGCTCCACCGTGACCTCGTGCCGGTTCCCGAACTCCAGCATCAGCTCGTGCAGCCTGCTCGTGTCCTGGCCGATGAGGCGCAGCATCAGCCCGCCCTCGCCACGGGCGGCCTCCAGCATCGCCCTCTCCCGCAGCCCCTGGAGATCTTCGCTGAGGTAGTGGGTGGCGACGTCCGTGTTGTGCTTGGCCCGAGCCTCCAGCGTGGCGAACTGCGCCTGCTTCAGGGCCCGCAGGTGCTCCACCGCGTGCTGGTCGAGGCTGAGCCGTACGGTCAGCGTCTGGATCGTCAGGCCCTCCACCATCTCGTGCGGCCGGCCCGAGAACCTCTCGCGGGTGTACTTCTCGAACTGGTCGAGCTGCTCGATGCTGTAGAGACCGGCCTGCGCGCGCAGCAGGTCGCGTACGGCGTAACTGACGGCCCGCACACCGTCCACGGTCGTCTTTATGTTGCGCCGGACCACCTCCGCGGCGCTGGTCACCGCCCAGCGCGCTTCGTACGCGGCCTGGAACGCGAAACCCCCCGTACCGCTGGGCAGTTGGTCGTCCCAGGTCGACAAGTGGTCGCTCATGTTGACGTCGTAGCGGTAGCGGTACTTGACCGAGCCGAACGCCGAGGGCCGGCGGGCGAGTTCGACGATCTGTCCGTCGGCGGTGGAGAACACGAGGGCCTGGCTCGGCAGTGGGGCGTCTCCGCGCCCGCCCATGGTGACCTTGACGGGGTCGGCGATGAGGATGTTCGGATCGAGCTGGGGGGCCGTGTTCTGGGGCCCCTGTGCGGGAGCCGGGTAGCCGGGAACGGGGTAGCCCGGCGGCGGGTAGTTCGTCACGTGCTGATCCTTCCTTCGAGGTGGGCCAGGACCTCGTGGCCGGTCAGCGAGGCGCCGCGCCCCTCACCCGCCGCGATCCAGTTCTCGGCCTGCTTGCGGATGATCTGGTAGGTGCGCCGGTCGGCGCAGACGACATGCAGCAGCCGCGCGAGCGCCGCGCGGCCCTCCGGGTCCTTCTCCACGAGCAGGGCCCAGTTGCCCAGGACCTCGTGCGCCGACCTGTAGACCCGGGGCGAGTTGACGACCTGCGTCCAGAGCACGGCCACTTCCTCCCGGCGCCTGGAGTCACGGTCGGCGGCGGCCAGCAGCGCCGGCCACGTCCTGTGGCCGGCCCCTCGCGGCCCGTCGGGGACGCGGTCCACGAGGTCCACCGCACCCCAGAGGAAGGCGACTTCGCCGATCAGGACGCGATGCGGGCCATGGCTGCCGGAGCGGATCCACTGGTCGATGAGGTCGAGCGCGTCGCGGTAGTACCTGCCGTCCTCCAGCGCCATGTACTCGGTCATGCTGACGGCGATGGCGTGCAGGATGTCGAATTCGTCGCTGTCGGCGAGGCTGTGCAGCAGGGCCCAGGCCGCCTCGGTGCCGTCCATCTCGAAGATCACCCGCCAGGCGCGGGCCGCCGAGGCCCGCAGCCTCGGGTTCGGCTCCAGGCTCCAGCCGCGTACGAGGTCGTACGCCGCCTTCGCGTGCCCGGCCTCCATGGCCGCGACCCGGACGGCGATGGCGGCCGCGTCCCTCAGTTCGGACCGTTCGTCGGCCGCCCAGGGGCTGAGGATCGCCGCCCTGATCGTCTCGAAGGAGTGGGTCGTGAGCGTCCCTGCCGCCACGGCGGCCCGCACCCGCACCGTCGGCAGGTCGCTCACCGCGCAGTCGAGCAGCCAGAACGGCAGGGCCGGGCGGATGTCGTCGTACTCGGTCCAGACGAGTTCCAGCACCTTGCTCGCGAACCCCTGGTCGCGGAAGCGGACGACCTGGCCGCGCGCGCCGCCGTGCCGGGTCCCGACCTCGGACTCGACGAGGGTGGCGTGGATCGCGGCGAGCCGGCCTCGCCTGCTGCCGGACAGCGGGGTGTTGCGAGGGCGGTCCGGGTTCTCGGCGGTCTCCTCGACCTGGAGCCGCTCCTGAAGGTCGTGCGAGAGGGCGGCGACCGATTCGTACGCCTCTCCGCCGAAGACGGCCACCCCGATGGCGAGGCACTGCCGGGCGAGGTCGTCCAGGCTGTCGAACCAGGGTCCGTACGACTGGCCGTCCCGCAGCTCCAGGCGGTCGCGCACCTTCCTGACGACCTCGTCCTCCGTCCCGGCCCCGGCCGCTTCGGCGAGCAGGTGGCCCAGTTCGGCGGCGAGCGTCGCGGTGGTCCCGGACAGCCGCTCGCGCAGCAGGTCACTGACGTCGGTCCTGGCCAGGAGGCGCTGGACCCTGGCTCCTTCGGCCATTCCGAGCCGCCAGCCGAGGTGCGCCGCCGTCACCTCGGCGGCCGTCGGCTGGTCGCCCGCTTCGAGCAGGCTCCGGGTCAGTCCGGCGTCGGCCGGTGTGACCGACGAGCCGGCGGTGAGGACCAACCGGCAGTCCTGGGAGCGGAGTTCGGTCTCCAGCCGGTTCACCTCGAAGAGCGTGAGCGCCGCCGCCCCGGTGTCCGGCAGGTCGGCGAGTATGTAACCGGCACCGCGCTGGAGGTCGGCGGCTCCGATCCGCGTCAGGTCGGTCCCGGGGTCCAGCAGGTACAGCTCCCGGTGCCTGGCGTCGAGCAGCAGCGCCCTCGCGAGCGCGTACTTGCCGCAGCCCGCCGGGCCGCGCAGCAGGGTGATCGTCCGCCTCCCGGCGTCCCGGCTCAGCACGTCGTAGTGGACCGGCCGTACGAAGGCCTCGCGTGTCTCGTCCAGGTCCTCGTGCGACAGGTGGTACAGGCGCAGCGCGGCCGGGCCGGCGACCATGTTGTAGACGTTGCCGCCGACGTACTGGCCGACGCGCAGTCCGCTGATGGCGTCGCGTTCGGCGCCGAGCCGCTCGTCGGCGTTCCCCGGGCTGCTCCTGAGCCCCGAGAGCGAGTCGAGCAGTCCCCCGCCCTGGCCGGAGTTGCCCTGGCCGGGGTCGTTGGCGTTCTCCTTCGGTGCGCCTCCCTCGGGCTTCGGCTTCGGGGGCGAAGGGGTTGTGCTTCCGTCCGGATCAGACATCACTTCTCCCGCTCGCCGTTGCCCGGCATCTGAATCGTCATCCCACCGGTGACGGTCTGGTCGCCGTACACGAACTGGCCGATGTCACCGGCGAACGCCGGAGGGAGCCCCCGCTCGGTGGCCGCCGCCGGTCCCGCCTGCCGGGCCGCGCCACGGTCCGGCCCCGGCTCCTGCCCCTGCCCCTGCCCCGGTGTGCGTACGAGCGGGGTGATGCCCGGCGGTACGTCGTACCCCGGCACCCGGATCCAGGCGCTCGCCCCCTGGATCTCCTTCGCGTCGAACGGGAACTCCCTGAACGCCTCGCGCTCCACCTCCGGTGCGCCCCGGTGGACCACGCGCCGGTACCAGTCGTCGGAGACGGCCAGGGCGAGCCCGGAGCGCCGCGCCTCGGCGAGTGTGGTGCGCAGCGGCTCGATGTCCACCAGCCGGCAGGCCGTGTTCAGCTCCTCGCCGACCCAGCCCCGGCCGTCCCAGCTCACATCGCCGGAGTGCAGCGCGACGCGGATACGCAGCGCCCCCTCGTCGTTGCTGGTGCGCGCGTGCGCGCGAAGCTGGTCGTGCAGCAGGCCGACGAACCGTGCCGTGAGGTCGGTCTTGTCGACGCTGCCCGGCAGCAGCCAGAAGAAGCCGTCGCCCCGGTCCGCCGGCGGGGGCGCCGCCGCCCTGTCCACACCGGTGTCGTCGAGCGCCGTTTCGGCCATCTCGTACAGCCGGGTACGCAGCCACTGCGCGACGCGGTCGGCCCTGCTGCCGAATTTCTCGATGTCCACCACGACGATCGCGTAGTGCTGTGACTTGACGTTCATGAGGCTCCGTCCCTCAGCGGAAGGGGCACCCGGGCGGGGTTGTCCCTCCCCCCAAGGGGCCGGGCCCGGGCGCCTGTTCTTATCGAAGCCGGGTCCGGCGCGGCCCACAGCGTCATATGACGCACAAGGGGCCGATGTGTCCGCCTGAGCGGATTTCACTCGTCCGTTTGTTCCCGGAGCTTCCCGATGTCGAGTACGACCGTCCGGCCGCGGCTCGTGGACACCACACCTTCGTGCTGCATCGCCCGCAGGCAACGCACCACCGACTCACGGGAGATGCCGGTCGCTCCGGCCAGTTCCTGCTGGTTCATGTTCACGGCGATGGCGCCGGCCGGGGTGTCGAGGGCGACGCCGTAGCGGCCCGCGAGGTCCAGGAGCACCCGGGCCAGCCGGGACTTGGCCGGATGTGCGCCGTAGCCGGCACGGGAGTTGTCCGAGTGGCGGAGCCTGGCGACGACACTGCACAGTACGGAGACGGACAGCGCGCCGTTCTCCGAGAGCAGTCGGCGGAACGCCTCGGCCCCGACGACCACACCTTCGACCCGGTCCATGGCTGTCACGGTCGCCGACCGTTTCGAACCGTCGAGGCAAGACATCTCCCCGAGCAGTTCGCCCGGGCCCCGGAGGGCGAGCACACTCGTATAGCCGTTCGCTGACTCGGCGGTTATCTTCGTCAGCCCGCCGATGATGAGGACGACCGAATCCGCCCGGCCGCCCTGACGGATCAGCACCTCGCCCCGCTCCCACGCGCGCACCCGGCCCGCCGCGCGGAACAGCATCAGCTCCTCCGGCGAGAAGGGCTCCGGCGGACCGGAGGTGCCCGGTAGAGGACGTGTTCCAGTCACACGACATCAACCCCCCGATGATTCGGCCACCATGGTAGGTAACAACGCGGTCGCTGAGGGTCACTTGACGCAGACTCCTCCCGATCCACACAGGTATTCCTGGTGGGGTATCACCCGCCCGCCGCCAGGAGGACACGATGACCGAAACTCCCGAGAGCTCCGCCGGCACGGCCGGCACGGCCGGCAGGGCCGCCAGGACCAGCAGGGCGGGCAGCGCGGACAGCGCGGACCGGACCGACAGGGCTGACAGGACCGACAGGACCGACAGGGCCGACAGGGCCGACAGGGCGGTGGAGACGGCGACCGAGACGGCGTGGCGGATTCACGCGTCGTTGTCGGACTGGACGGGCAAGGTCGACAACAAGGCCGTCTTCGCGCTCAGCATCGAGTCCGCGATGCTGGCGGGAACCGCGGTCCTGTCCACCGGCCCGAACGCGTTCCTCGACCTGGCCGGGACACCGGCCGCCTGGCTGACCCGGATCGGGGTGATCCTGCTGGCGCTGTCGGTGCTCCTCGCCGTGGCGGTGGTGATACCCCGTACGAGAGGCGCGCTGCTGCGCGTCGACTGGCCGGAGAACTTCACCTACTTCGGCCATCTGCGGCTCTGGGAACCCGACGCGCTCGCGGAGCATCTGAGGACCGCCGATCCGCTCGGCTCCCTCAGCCGTCAGTTGGTCATCATGTCCAAGGTCGCCTGGCGCAAGGCGCTGCTGGTCAAGCTGTCGCTGATCATCGCCCCGGCGGGCGCGGTGTGCACTGTGGCGGCGGGGCTGCTCGGCTAGGTCGTGGCCCGGCCCCCGGCCTCCGGCCCCCGGACTCCTGGAGACCCAGAGACCCCGAGTGGTGTGACTTCAGACTCTGCATGGATCGGGCATCGACCCGGGTTCTCCGGCCGCCGCCTCGACTCCCCTCGTACGGCTGGGAGTTGCCCTGCCCAGCGGGTGCCGCGCGGCGCGTACCCGGGGTAGCGCCCTGGTGGGAGCGATATGACAGCTCCGTTCAAGGTCTTGACGCTCCCTGCCTCAAGAGCTTGACTCCTGATCATGTCGTGAAGCTTGAAACGTGGACTTAACACGCGAGAGAGCCCCCGAGACCCGACTCGACCACTCCCCCACCACCTCACCCCCCACACCCTCCACACCCCCCACCACACCCCACATCAGAGGTATCGCGATCTTGAACGGAGATCAGATGCGCTCACACCGCAACCGGACCTTCATGGCGGCTGTCGCCGCGACCGCGGCCGTCGCCGCGGCCCTGGTCACCACCTCGACCCCGGCCTCCGCCGACCCGACCACCGCGAAGGGCGCGGCGCACGCCGGGACCCATCCGGTGCGGGGCTGGACGACCGGTCCCGACCAGGACGGCGCCACCACCACGCAGTTGACGGCCACCCCCGCGCCCGCCACCGGCACCCCGGACGGCACGACCGTACGCGTCGACCCGAAGAACACCTTCCAGACGGTGTCCGGCTTCGGCGCCTCCCTCACCGACTCCTCGGCCCGTGTGCTGTACGGCCTCGCGCCCGACAAGCGGGACCAGGTCATGGCCGATCTCTTCGACCCGAGGACCGGCGACGGTACGAGCTTCCTCCGCCAGCCCATCGGCGCCTCGGACTTCGTGCAGGGTCCCGACTACAGCCTCGACGACGTGCCGGCCGGACAGACCGACTTCGGCATGCGCCACTTCTCCGTGGCGCACGACGAGAAGCAGATCCTGCCGCTGCTGCGTCAGGCGGAGAAGCTGAACCCGAAGCTTCAGATCGTCGCCACCCCGTGGTCCCCGCCGGCCTGGATGAAGACCGGCGACTCGATGATCGACGGCAAGCTGATCGACAAGCCGGCGGTCTACCAGGCGTACGCCGCTTACCTGGTCAAGTTCGTCAAGGCGTACGCGGCCGAGGGCGTCAAGGTCGACTACCTGACCGTCCAGAACGAGCCGCAGGCGCTCAACCGCGACAACTACCCCGGTTCGGACATGTCGTTCGAGCAGGAGTCCAAGGTGATCTCGGCGCTCGGCCCGGCCCTCAAGGCCGCCGGACTGCACACCAAGATCCTCGGTTACGACCACAACTGGACCGAGCACCCGAACGACATCGCCGCGCACCAGGCCGTCGGCGAGGACCCCGAGGTCAACTACCCGTACGACCTGCTGCGTTCCAAGGCCGCCAAGTGGATCTCCGGTACGGCGTACCACTGTTACGCCGGTGACGCGTCCGCGCAGACCGCGCTCAGGGCGTCCTTCCCGAACGAGGACATCTACGAGACCGAGTGCAGCGGTGGCGACATCTCCACCGCCATCGACTCGGTGAACAACTGGGCGAAGAGCGTCGTCTACTGGAACATCGCCCTGGACGAGAAGCACGGTCCGCACCAGGGCGGGTGCGGTGACTGTGACGGCACGGTCACCGTCAACTCGGCGACCAAGGACGTCACTTACACCTCCCAGTACTACGCCCTGGGGCACTTCTCCCGGTTCGTCGAGCCGGGAGCGGTCAGGATCGCGTCGAACGCCGCACGCAACGACGCCTCCACCACCCCGGTCACGACGTCCGCCTTCGTCAATCCGGACCGTTCCACGGCCGTGGTGGTCAACAACAGTGCCAAGACGGCCGAACCGGTGACCGTGCTGGCGGGTGGCAGCAGCTTTACGGCGACACTCGCGCCCGGCGCCACCGCCACGTACACCTGGCCTGCCGCCTGACCGTCGCGTAACCCGCCGACCGTGCGGCCGGATTCCGTCCGGCCGGACAGCAGCCGGGGTGGTTCTCCTGACGAGGCCACCCCGGTTGTCCGCGTCCTGACCCGGTGCGCCAACTCCCGCAACTCCCGTGCCCTCGGCGGCTCCCGCGACTCCGGCAGCTTCGGCCGACGCGGTGTTTTCCGGTTGCCACCCTCTTGCCCCGGCGGTGACCGTGGCGGTAGACAGTGCCCCGATCGATTGAAACGTTTTTATCGAGGTCGAGGAGCCGCTCTGTGACACTGCTCGGGCACCGAAGAGGCCGCCGAAGGCCGTACGCGGTCCTGTTCACCGCGCTGATCGCCACCGTCCTTGCCGTACCCGCCACCGCCTCCGCCGTACCCGCCACCGCCGCCCCCGCGCCCGGCAGTTCGGGCGGTGCGCAGGCGCCCACACATCTGCGCGTCGACGGCATCGAACCCGCCGACCGGGCGGGCGGCACCGCCCGTGTACTCGCCGGCGAGGCCAGGCCGGTGCTCTCCTGGACCGTGAACGACTCGGGGCGCGCCGAGGCGCAGACCGGCTACCAGATCCGCGTCGAGCCGGCCGCCGCGGGCCGGGGCGGCGCGCCTGTCCCCGGCTGGGACTCGGGCCGGGTGGCCTCGGGGAACTCGACGGAGGTGGCGTACGCGGGGCCCGCGCTGGTCTCCGACCACTCCTACACCTGGTCGGTGCGGACCTGGAACAAGCGGGGCGAGGCCTCACGCTGGTCGGCCCCCGCCTCGTTCGACACCGGTCTCCTCGCCCCCTCGGACTGGTCGGCCTGGTGGCTCCAGGTCGATGACGGCGCTCTGATACGCGGCGACTTCGACCTCTCGAAGCCGGTCGCCAGGGCCCGGCTGTACTTCACCGCGCAGGGAGTCGCCGAACCCCACCTGAACGGGGCGCGGGTGGAGCCCGCCGAGGTGCTCGACTCCTCGGTCACCGACTACGCGTCGCGGGTGCTCTACCGCGATCTCGATGTCACCAAGCACCTGCGCAGCGGGCACAACACGCTCGCGTTCATGGCGGGCAAGGGCCAGTTCAGCGGCCGTCCCACCGTCCTGGCGCAGTTGAAGGTGACCTTCACCGACGGCTCGGTGGCGTCCTTCGGCACCGACACCTCCTGGCGGAGGACCGCCGGTCCGGTGACCGGTGACGACTTCTACAACGGCGAGACGTACGACGCCCGTAAGGCGGTTCCGGGCTGGGACGAGGCCGGTTCCGACGCCAGTTCCTGGCCCCTCGCCCACGCGATCGCCCCCGCCTCGCACCTGACGAGCCTGGCCCAGGGCAAGCCGGTCACCGCGCTGGACACCACCAGCACGAACGGCTGGTCGCCCGCCGCGCTCACCGACGGCATCGACGGCTCCGCCGACACGTCCGAGGGCTACCACTCGGCGATCGTGCCGGCCGCCGACACCACCGAGTGGGTGCAGACCGACCTCGGCAGCGCCCAACACCTTCGGAACATCCGGCTGTTCCCGGCGCGCCCGACGAACGACCCGGCGGGCGACCTGCCGGCCGCCGGCTTCCCGGTGCGCTACCGCGTACAGGTCAGCGACGACCCGTCGTTCGCCGACCCCGCCGCCGTAACCACCGTCGCGGACCGCACCGGCGCCGACCAGCCCGCTCCGGGCACCTCGCCGGTGGATCTGAAGACCGACGTGACCGGCAGGTATGTACGGGTCACCGCCACCCGACTCGCCTGCGCCGGTGCGAGTTGCACCCTGCGGCTGGCCGAACTCGGCGTCTACGGGGGGTCTCCCGCCACGGCGTACGACGCGCTCACCCACCCGGAAGCCGACCTGACACCGCCGACCCGGGCGGTGCGGACGCTCGCCCCCGTCAAGGAGACGCACCCCGCGACAGGCAGCCGGGTCCTCGACTTCGGCCAGAACTACAGCGGTTGGGTCACCATCCGGGCGAAGGCGCCGGCCGGCACGACCGTACACATCAAGAAGGGCGAAATACTCGACGCGGCCGGCCATGTCTCCACCTCGAACATCAGCTTCTCCGCGGCCGACCCGCCCCGGCAGACCGACCACTACACCTTCGCCGGTGCGGGCACGGAGAGTTACGCCCCGCACTTCGCGTACTCCGGTTTCCGGTACGCCGAGTTGACCGGCCTGCCGGACGACGCGGAGATCACGGTGAACGCGCAGGTCGTACGCACCGATGTCGCGACGACCGGGCAGTTCAGTACATCGAACGCCACCCTCAACAAGATCCAGGACGCGGTCACCCAGACCCAGTTGAACAACCTCCAGACCATGCCGCTGGACTGCCCGACCCGGGAGCGGCACGGCTGGCTCGGGGACGCCGGTGACACCGATCAGGAGGCGATGAGCAACTTCGACCTCCAGTCCTTCTACGCGAAGTGGCTCGGCGACGTCCGCACCAGCGCCAATGCCGACGGCAGTGTGCCGTCCGTGGCACCGGCCAACGGCGGGCAGAACGACTGGAAGACGGACCCGGCGTGGGGAACCGCGTATCCGCAGATCATCTGGGACAGCTACACCCAGTACGGCAGCACGCGGCCCATCACCGACAACTACGCCCGGGTGAAAGCCTGGGTGGACTACCTCGGCACCATCAGCGACGCCGACCACATCGTCGTCAACTCCCCCACGTCGTGGGGCGACGACTGGCAGGCCTCGGTCAGCACACCGCACCAGTTCTTCCAGACCGGCGCCTACTACCTCGACGCCGGTCTGCTCGCGAAGATGGCGGGGGTGGTGGGTGACACGGGCGACGCGCAGCACTACGGCGCGCTGGCCGACGAGATCGCCGCGGGCTTCACGAAGCGCTACTTCGACGCGGACACCGGCGTGTACGGCACGGGTACCCAACTCTCGTACGCGATGCCGCTGGCACTCGGTCTCGTCCCCGCCGGCCACGAGCAGGCGACGGTCGACAAGCTGGTCCAGGACATCACCGCGCACACCGACCATGTCACCACCGGCTTCGTCGGCACCGGCTATGTGTTCCAGGCGCTCGGCCTCTACCACCGCGACGACGTGGCCCTCGACATCTCCACCCGTACCGACTTCCCGAGCTTCGGTTACATGGTGGAGCAGGGTCCCGGCACCATCTGGGAGAAGTGGACCAACTCCTCATCTCCGGACGGCACTTCGTCGAAGGACCACATCGGGCTGGCCGGCTCGATCGGCCAGTGGTTCTACCAGCGGCTCGCCGGCATCCAGCCGGGGACCGACGGATCCGGATACCGCACCCTGACGCTCGCGCCCGGCGTCGTCGGCGATCTGACCTCCGCCTCCGGGCAGCAGCGGACGGTGCGCGGTACGGTCGTCAGCTCCTGGCAGCGGCACGGAAACACCCTCACGTATCACGCGGTTGTGCCGGTCGGTTCGACGGCGACCGTCGAGTTGCCGCTGCTCGGCGGCAAGGGATCGACGGTGCGTGAGAGTGGCAGGACGGTGTACGCGGCGGGCCGTCATCCGCAGTCCGATGCCGGGCTGAGCGTCGGACGGGCCACCGACGAGGCGCTGACCCTGACGGCGGGCTCCGGTGACTACACCTTCACCGTGGACCCGCCGCGCACGCCGTTCACCGAGGTCACGGTGGCGGCCGGCGGCTCCGTACCGCTCGCTCCCGGCGTCGGCGGGGACCTCACCGCCACCGTCCGGCAGCGCTCGACCGGCGGCGGCTCGGCCGTCCTCGGGGCGACCGTGCCCGCCGGCTGGACCGCGACGGCGACCCCGGCGCGTGTCCCGCTCACCCCGGCGACCTCGAACGTGCACGCCACGGTACGGATCACCGCGCCCGCCGGAACGGCCAGTGGTGAGTATCCGGTGACCCTGACCGTACGGGCCCCCGACGGCACCGTGGCGAAGTCGACCGTCCAGGTGGCGGTGTTCGCCGGGCTGCCGGCCGGCAGCGGTGCGCGGGCGTCGAGCGAGCACGCGCCCAATGTCGTCGACGGCGCGACCCGCACGTATACGGCTGCCAACGCGGTGGACGGGAACCCGTCGACGTTCTGGAACGACGACACCCAGGGGGTCTATCCCGACACCCTCACCGTCACCACACCGTCCGCGCTGACCCTGCGCGGGGTGGGGCTGTCGTCGATCGGCGACGGGGTGCCGACCGATTTCACCGTCCAGACATGGGACGGCTCGGGGTGGGTGACACGGGCGGAGGTGTCCGGCAACTCGGCGCTGCACCGCTGGATTCCGTTCGCCTCACCCGTGACGGCCACCCAACTGCGGGTGGTCGTCACGGGTACTCAGGACGGATTCACCAGGATCGCCGAACTCAGCGCCTGATGGTCGAACTCAGCGCGTGAAAGAGGCGTTGAGCGTGTGCTGTCCGGCGCGCACACCATCCACATAGACGTACGCACCGTCCGTGGTGGTGTGCGCGCCGCCGACGGCGGCGCCGCCGTCCCAGACAGGCCGCCCGTCGAGTTCGACCCGTACCTTCTTGCCGGTCGTGGGCACCGCCAGCCGGCCGGTGGTGCCCGCGGGGGCCGCGCTCTTCAGCGTGAACCCGTGGGAGGTGGCCCGCCAGGACGCGGTGATGGCACCGCGCGGGGTCGGCACCCTGCCCTCGGCCCAGCTCAGCGACCCCGGGCTCGGCACGACCGAGTACGCGGAGAAACCGGCGCCCGTCGGCTCGACGCCCAGCACCTGGTTGGTGAGGCTGGTGGTGGGACCGGCCGCCCATCCGTGCGCGAGGCTGGTGAACTGCTGTATCCCGGGCTGCCCTTGGAGATCCGCCTTCTCCCAGAAGGTACCGCCGGGGTCCTGGGCCAACTGGTAACCCCAGAACGTACGCATGAGGTCCTGCGCGCGCCGCTGCTCGGCGCCGCCCGCGTCGTTCACGGCCAGCCGGGCGCTCACCTCGAAGCCGCTGGGCAGCGGTTCGTAGAAGGGCGTGATGGCCGCGTTCGGGGTGCTGGGTGCGACGGTGAGAGCGCCGTACGTGCTCCAACTCGTCGCGTGCAGATACTCCATGGCGCTCCGCGCCTGGGCGGGGCTCGCGACCCCGGTCAGCACGGCGGTCGCGTTGGCGTCCTGCGGGTAGGCGTCCGGGATCTCGCGGGAGAGCCGGTAGGCGCCGGTGGCGGGGTCCCAGAGCTGGTCGTTGACCGCCTGCTTCACCACGCCGGCCCGCTTCGCGTAGCCGGCGCCCCCGGCCGGGTCGCCGGTGGCGGTGGCGAGGGCCGCCATCTCGTCGAGGTTCCTGGCGTAGAGGGCGTTGACGTAACTCTCGTGGCCGCAGTCGCTGTAGCCGTAGTGACCGCACGAGCCGACGTCCCCGAACGCGATGAGCCCGCCCGGGTCCTGGGCCCGCACCGACTCCAGCCAGGCGGTCGCCTTGGTCAACGCGGGCCACCAGCGCGCCAGATAGGCGCGGTCGCCGGTGTACAGCCAGTGCTCGTAGTGGTTGTGGACGAACCACGTCACATACTCGCCGTAGGTGCGCAGTTCGTCCGCGTTGTGCGCGCCCACCTGGCTCTCGGCGGGGACGAACCCGTCGGGAAGCTGCTGGGCCGCCAGCGAGGAGAGGGAGTTGTCGACCGCTTCGGTGTCGCCCGTACTGAGGTAGGTGACCGGGGCCTGGACGGCGAGGTCGCCCTGCCAGATGATCCTGTCGCGCTTCGCGCCGTCGAAGATGACTTCCTTCTCCGGATCGGCGTAGGGGACTTGGGCGTCCGCGTGGTCGGCCTCGCCGTCCACGTACGGCCAGCTCTTGGCGGTGTCCGACATCCAGGTGTCGAGCTGGACCGTGTAGGCACCGGCGTACCAGATCTTGTTCAGCGTGTTGTCGCTCGACAGGAAGTAGCCCTGGTACGCGGACGGGTCCGCCTGCTTCGGCACGGCGCCGAACTGGAGCGACACCTTGCCGATGTCCACCCAGCCCGCTCCGTCGAGGAAGAGTGTGGCGTACCGGAATCCGCCGCGCAGTTGGGAGTCGGTGAGCGTGGCGGGCAGCTTCGATGGGTCGAGGGCGAGGGTGTGGCTGTCGGAGTCGTAGGTGTACGCCTGGCCCGGGTAGCCGTTCCAGATGTTGGCGGTGTCGCAGCCGGGGGCGAAGGCCGCCTGCCCGCTGTTGTCGCTCGGGGCCGTGGCCGCGTAGCGCAGCGACTCGCTGAAGCACACGTGCAGAGCCGGGGGTGTTGCCGAGGCCCCGGCGACATGGACCTGGATCTTTCCGCCGACGTCTTTTCCGAAGTCCACGGTGAGCAGCGGCGATTGGGTGCGGTCCCCCTTGCTGACGAGCCGCACCGGCTTCTTCGTACCGCCGAGAACCGCCTTCGGGTCCCCTTCGAGCGACCCGCCTCGCGCGGTCGCCGCCTGTACCCGGACGGGGTCCACGTCGTGGCTGCTGGGGGCCAGCACGTACGGTCGCCAATCGCCGGGGCGCGGCTGGTAGTTCGCCTGCGTCCAGGGGTCGGGGCGGGCGGCCGAAGCGGTACCCGCCGGGGCCAGGACGCCGCCGAGGAGTGCCGTCGCCGCGGTGAGTGCGACGAGCAGCGCCCGGGGCGCGCGGTCGCGAGTGCGGTTACGGGTGCGGATACGGGTGGGTGTCATCCGGTTCGTCCTCCAGCTCATCGGCTGCGCACCGTCACGGTGTGGTTGCCGCCCGGTATCCCGGTGAAGTGAACATGGTCGCCCACCCGGCGCGCGCCGTGACCGCGCCGGTCCCCGTCCCAGACCCGAACTCCGTTCAGCCGTACGACGAATGACCCGCTCGCGGGGACGGGGACACCGACCTCGGTCAGCACCCCGGCGGGGGCGCCGACCGTCAGGTCGAACTGATCCCCGGCCCTGGCGCGCCAGGACGCGGTGATCACACCGGACGACGTCACCAGCCGCCCCTGCGCCGAACGTACGTCGCCGGGGCGCGGGACGACTCCGTACCCGGGACCGCCGTCGTCCGACGGCTTGATGCCCAGCAGATGGAAGGTGAGCGCGGAGGTCGGTCCTGTCGACCAGCCGTGGGCCGCGCTCATGTAGGAGCCGCCGTAGTCCGAGGTGCCGTCGGTGCGGTAGCCCTCCCAGAAGGTGCTGGCCGTGCCCTGCGGGGCGTCCAGCATGTAGCCCCACTCGCGCCTGATCAGGTCGAGCGCGGTGGTGTCGCGTCCTGCGGCGAAGTGCGCGTGCACCTCCATCCCGCCCGGGAACGGGTGCACGGAGGTGCCGCTCTTCTCCGGGCTGAGCGCCCCCACGGGTGTCCAACGCCCCGCCAGCGCACCGCTGATGGCGGCGGCCCGGTCGGCGCTGTCGACCAGGCCGAACCACACCGCGAGCGCGTTGCCGTCCTGGGGGTACAGCGCGGCCCCGGCGCCGGTGGGCTTGTCGCGGTACAGCCCGGCCGCCTCGTCCCAGTAACCGCCCGTGTCGATCGCCGACTTGAGGGCCCCGGCGAGGGTCTCGTAGGTGTCGGCGCCCGCGTTGTCGCCGACGGCCCTGGCCACCGGGACCGCCGTGACCAGTGCCCGGTACATGATGGCGTTCGCTTCGAGGTTCTTGCCGTCGGAGTCCGTCCGCGCCCAGTCGGCGCTGCCCGTCACATTCAGCAGACCGTCGGTGTCGATCTTGCCGGTGATATAGCGGATCGCCTTGGTGTACTGCGCGTACAGCGCCCGGATCCACTCCGTGTCACCGGTGAACTGCGCATAGGCGGCCGTTCCGATGAGGGTCCACAAGTGGTAGGCGTCGGAGTTCCCGATGAAGTTGACGGCGGGCCCGGCGTACGGAAGAGCACCGGTCGTGGCGTCCTGGTGGTTGTACAGCGTCCGCAGCGAGTTCCGTACGGTGTCCAGGTCGCCCAGCGAGACGTAGTCGGTGAGCACCGAGATCCCGAGGTCGCCGGGCCAGATCGTACGGTCGCGCTTCGCGCCGTCGACCAGGACCGTGTCGCCGGCCTCGCCGACCTGGGCGCTGTTGTCCCAGCCGAGGGCGGGCGCGCCCCAGACCCGGCCCTGGTCACCGGCGATGATGTTGGTCTGGACGGTGTAAGCCCCCGCGTACCAGATCCTGTTGAGCAACTCGTCGTCACAGTAGAAGTAGTTGGGGTAGGCGGACAGGTCGGCGGCGTTCGGCGCGAAGGTGAGGGCGACCGACACATCCGTCAGGTCCACCGTGCCCGACGTCTCGTTGGTGACCGTCAGATAGCGGAATCCGCCCCGGAGTTGGCTGACCGGGTGGGCGGTCGCCGCGTCGCCGGCTCCGGCGACGGGGGTGTCCTGCTCCGTCGAGATCCGGCCGCTCGGCGGTACGGCGTACCGCACGGCGGGCTCGTCGTTGCTGCCGCCGTTGGAACCGTCGCTGGCCGTGGCGCTGATGTAGGTGGAGAGCTCGGAGTAGGCGAGCCCGACGATCTGGCCGGTGTCGGTGAGGGGGCCGAAGCCGAGGGTGACGAAGCCGCCGACCTCCTTGCCGAAGTCGAAGGTGACGGAAGCGCCGGCGCCGACGAGGCGCGCTCGTGAGGCGGCCGCGTGGTGGGCGGTGCGGGCGCCCGGCCCCCCGGCTGCGGCCGTGTCCACGCCCGTGAAGGCGCGGGCGGTTACGGGACGGACCGTACGGCTGGACGGCGACAGGTTGAACCTGTCCCACGGTCCGGCCGGCGCCCTCCCGTACGTACCCGGCCTGCCGGGCC
>NZ_JTHL01000001.1:2306685-2316138 GCF_000818195.1 Streptomyces sp. 150FB
GTCGCCGCCGGCAGTCCGGTGGCGGCGGCCAGCATCGCGGCCAGCCCCGTTCTGATGACGGTGCGCCGCTCCGGCCCGTCCCCTGCTGTGCGTGACATGCCCCTCCTCGACCGATCCCAGAATATTGAAACGTTTCAAAAACGGTACGCAGGAATCCGCCATCCGTTTCGAAGCGCCGAGACGCAGCGTAAGTGCCTGCCCCACGACCGTCCATAGCGCTGCACGCGCCACTTCCCCGGCGGCTCGGCCGACGGTTGTCAGACCCCTCTGCCCGACCCCGACCGTCCCCGAGCCGGCGCCGCGGCATGCCCGGGACCTGCCCGGAACATGCCCCGAGCGCGCATATGTGACCTATCCCGCCCGGGGCGGAGGCACGCTAGCGGTGCAGGTCGGCAGGCGGTACCGTCGCGTGGACATGACGACTGCGTAATGGAAGCCCGGTGAAAATCCGGCACGGTCGCGCCACTGTGTACCCGTAACAACTGCGGGAAGTCAGACCCAGCGCCGTCGTCTCAGGCACCACGATCGGGACGCGTGTTCCCCAGGAGGTTCAGCCATGGCACAGACCGCTGCCCCCGCCACCACCGGCACCATAGGCGCGCCGGGCATCTCCGGTACCCCTGCCATCACCCCCATCTCACTGAAGGCCATCGCCCCCTGGGCCGTCTTCTTCGGCATTCTGATGCTGATCATTCTCTACTTCGTCGGCGCCGAGCAGGGCGCCACCTCGGTCATCTCCGGCGAGAACGTGCACGAGTGGGTCCACGACGGACGCCACCTGCTCGGCTTCCCCTGCCACTGAGAAACCGGGTCCCCCTCTCATGAACTCCATATCTGTCAGGGCCCTGCTGGTCCGTGGCATGCTCGCTGGTCTCATCGCGGGCATCCTCGCTCTGGTCGTCGCCTATCTGCTCGGGGAACCCCGGGTGGACTCCGCCATCGCTTTCGAGGGCGCCCACAGTCATGAGCACGGCGTGGAACTCGTCAGCCGCACCTTGCAGTCGACCGCCGGTCTCGCCACCGGTGTGCTGCTCTTCGGTGTGGCGGTCGGCGGCATCGCCGCTCTCGCGTTCTGTGTCGCGCTCGGCCGGATCGGCGCGTTCGGCGCGCGGGCCACGGCGGCTCTGCTGTCGTTCGGCGCGCTGCTGACGGTGTATGTCGTACCGTTCCTCAAGTACCCGGCGAATCCGCCGGCCGTCGGGAACGCCGACACCATCGGCAAGCGTACGACCCTCTACTTCCTGATGATCCTGCTCAGCGTCCTGCTCGCCGTCGCCGCCGTCCTCCTCGGCAGGCGTCTCGCGCCCAGGCTCGGCAACTGGAACGCGACGGTCACCGCCGCGCTCGCCTTCATCGTCGCCGTGGGGCTCGCCTATGCCTTCCTGCCCACGATCAACGAGGTGCCGAAGGGCTTTCCCGCCACGCTGATCTGGCAGTTCCGGCTTGCCGCGCTGGCGATCCAGATCACGCTGTGGTCGTCGTTCGGGCTGCTGTTCGGCCACTTCGCCGAACGCCTTCTCGTTCCGAAACCGGCAACGGCCCCCGCTGCGACCGGCACGGAGCCCCGGGCGGCCTCCGCCGCCAACTGAAAGGGAACGTAAGGAGACCCGCCGCTGCCGGCACTGCCGGCCGGCGGGTTCCTTCGTGGTGTCGCACCGCTGTCATCCGTTGCTATCGGCATTAGCAAACAAACGTGGCACGGTAAAGGTGAGAAACATTTGTTCACCCTCACGGGTCTGTTGCCGACGGTAAGAACGTTTCTGCGCCCAGCTCTTGACTACCGTTCACAGGGTCGCCCCAGTCCTCGGCGGTGCTCGTGCGCACGGATCCATCTCGCACCCCAGCGGGAAGTAGCAGAGTCGAGGGGATAGACATGGGGCATTACACCGACCGCCACCCCACCTCGTGCACCCCGGATCCACGGCCCGATTCCTCACGCGCAGCCTTCAGCAGAGTCGTTCACGGCGTATCCCTCGTACAGCTCTACGGCGATATAGACCTCGCTTCCGTCCCCGAGGTACGGCCGCAGTTGGACGCGGCCTCCGAGCGGGACAACGCACGCCTCATCATCGATCTGCGGCTGACGGAGTTCTTCGACAGCTCCGCCGTGGAGGAGTTGCGCCGAGCCCGGCGGCGGATCCTGGAGCGCGGCGGTCGTATCGCGGTGATCTGCACCGACCCGTTCGGCCTCCGCATCCTGCGCGCGTCGGGGCTCTCGCCGACGCTGCCGCCGGTCTCGACCCTGGAGGCGGCGATGGCCCGTATCAGGGCCCCGGAATCGCCGGAGTGACGTCCTGTGCGGGCCCAGGCACAGGACCAGGGCCTACGGTGGACTGATGATTTTCATCGTCGTGAAGTTTCAGGTAAAGCCCGGTCACGCCGAGGAATGGCCCGCACGCGTGGCGGCCTTCACCTCCGGCACCAGGTCGGAGCCGGGCAATCTCTGGTTCGAGTGGTCGCGCGGCCTGGAGGACCCCAACACCTATGTGCTCGTGGAAGCGTTCGAGGACGGCGCGGCCGCCGCGCATGTGAACTCCGACCACTTCCGTGCGGGTCTCGACGCCATGCGCCCCCTGCTGGTCCATACCCCCGAGATCGTGAGCACCACGATCGAGGGCGCCAACGGCTGGAGTGAGATGGGCGAGCTGAAGATCGACTGATCGGGCCGGTACGGCGGCCGACAGCGGGCCGGTACGACACCTGCGCGCCGGATCTCCGGCGGCGCGGCGCCGCTGTCGGTGGTCGCTGGCACCATGGGCCCATGAAGATCTACAACTGGCGTCCCTTCCTTGAGCGGTGGAGTGCGGATTGGGTCGATTCGCCCGGTGAGAAGGCGCGGAAGGAACGGAAGGAGTGGACGGACGCGGACGAGGAGGTCCTGCGCGGGCGGTGGCTGGGATTCCCGCCCGCCGACGGGGATCGGATCGCCGCGCTCGAAGAGCGGCTGGACGTGACGCTGCCGCCGACCTACCGCTCCTTCCTCGCCACCACCGACGGCTGGCGCCATGCCGGACCGTCCATCCGGCTGATAGGTACGGCGGAGGACGCCGGCTGGTGCCAGGAGGCGCACGGGACGGGCGACGGCACCGAGGGAGGAGTGCTGGACGCCGAGGTGTGGGACAGGGCGCTGGAGCTGTCCGTCGACTCCGAGACGAGCGGCATCCTGCTCGACCCGGGCGATGTGAACGCCGACGGCGAGTGGGCGGCGTACGTCATCGGCGGCCACGGCGGCCGGAGCGGCGGCGAGCGGGCGGTGCGGTACGAGTCGTTCATGGAGCTGATGCAGGCGCTGTTCCGCCAGTTCCACCGGGCGAACAGCGGCACACCCGGGTTCGTCAACGAGACGACGCGCGAGCTTGACGCGGATGTCGAGGAGGCGCGGTCGGCCTGCCTCGCCGGTGAGGACATCGACGAGCAGCTCCGCGTGGTCGAGGACGCCGAGGCGCACGGGAGACCGGGCGCCCCCGAGCCGGCCGCCGAGATGCGGGCGTTCCTGCGCGGCGGAGGTGCGGGCGCGTCGGCCTCGTACGGGGACGACCTGCCCTCGTACGAGCCGCCGGGGGCCTTTGGCAAGGCCCTGACCGTGGCGCGCGAGCAGGCGCGGTGGGGCGACACGGACGCGGCGTGGGCCACCGTCGCCGGGGCCCTGGCCGAGTGGGAGCCGTACGGCGGTGAACGCGTGGCGCCCGTCGGGTTGCTCGCCGATCCGATCCTCGGACCGGTGATCACACCGGAGCGCGGACGGTACGTCCTTGAGACGCCGCGCGGCGAGGGCGGTACCGCCGACACGTCCGCCGCCGATCTGCCTGTCCCCCAGCCGGACGGGCTCACCTGGCTCGCCGAGCGGGAGGAGGTCGAGGCGGCGGACAGCACCTCCGAAGCGGGGTCCGGCTCCTACCGCTTCCTCCTCGTCCAGGGCGTCCCGCCCGAGGAGTTGGTCGCGCGGATCGGCCAGGGCCCGCTGCTGCCGCCCACCGACCGCGCCGGCCTCCGGTCGTATACGGCGGAGGGTGCGTCGGTGTCCCGGGTCGGAACGGCCGGAGAGGGCTGGAGCTTCGCCTTCGAGGAGGGCTTTGCGGACGGCTTCGATGACGGCTTCGAGGCCGCGCCCAAGAACGACGCGGAGATCCTTCCGCCGGACGAACGGCCGAGCGCGCTGGAGGAAGCCGCGTCGCGGGGCACCCGGTCCGTTACGGTCTGGCGCCGCCAGGGCGCCGGGTCGGCCGACTCCCCGGGCCTGTTCCACTTCTCGTACGCCGAGGACGGACGGCGGACGTACGGCTTCACCGTGCGCGGCGGCGAGATCCGGCAGTGGGGCGAGGTTCCCGACGCACTCGACCCGCAGGAGCTGTTCCCCGGTTCGGTCGAGGGTTCGGCCGAGAGCGGCACGGCCCTGGACCCGGACGACGAGTACGAGGCTCTGGCCGCGCTCGCCGAGGAGTTCGGCGTCTCGCTGCCGTGTCTCGCGCTCACCCACGGGCGGCTGCACGCCGTCGCGACCACCGCCTGGCACACGCCGTGACCGCGTCTGTCCGCGCCGAACCGATCGGCACCGAGCGGCTGGAGCTCCTGCCGCTCCGGGTCGAGCACGCCGACGAGATGGCCCTCGTACTGTCCGACCCCGCCCTGCACACCTTCATCGGCGGGGTACCCGAGACGGCGCCCGAACTGCGCGCGCGGTACGCACGTATGGTCGCGGGCTCACCCGAGCCCGAGGTCGTGTGGTGCAACTGGGTGATCAGGCTCCGCGCCGAAGGATGCCTGGCGGGTACGGTCCAGGCGACCGTCAGAGGTGCTGAGGCCGAGGTCGCCTGGATGGTGGGGACGCCCTGGCAAGGGCGCGGGATCGCCACCGAGGCCGCGCTGAGCATGCTGCGCGACCTCGAAACGCGGGGCGTACGGAGCTTCGTCGCCCACATAGCACCGGGGCACGCGGCCTCCGCCGCCGTCGCCACGGCCCTCGGACTGGCGCCGACCGAGGTGTGGAACGACGGGGAGATCCGCTGGCGCCGGCCCGGCACGGAACGTTGACCGGTCCGTCCGGTCGGTACGGGCGACGGTAGGCGAACGGGCAGGTCGGCAGGGGCGGCCCTCCCCTGCCGACGTGACCGCTTGATCGCCTGACCGCCCGATCGAGGGATCAGCGGATCAGATCACGCACCAGGTGGCATGTGATGTCGGACGGCGGGTGGATCCCGATCTTGGCCGCCGTGTTCCGTATCCGTCGGTTGCTGGCGTTCGCCGGGTGGTACACGCCGGAGTCGAGCAGGGCGATGGCGAGGCGCATCGCCTTGAGCCGGCGGTTGTGCGTCTCGTACCACTCGCGGGGCTGTCCCGCGGGCAGTACTTTGCGCTTGAGCGGGAGGCGGGTCTCGTACGGTTTTGTCGTGATTGTTGCTACGGCCATCTGCGACCTCCTGGCAAGGTGGTTGGTCGTGGTCGGTCCCTCACGAACTACCTTTATTTTACCCCCTCCCACTGACAATCACCCCTGGCCAGAGGGTGTTTGGGGAGTGACGGGAGGGAGCGCGGGCACCGCCTCAGCCGACGAGAAAGTTGCCGATCAGATCATCCGTACCGGCCGGAGCCCCGAGCGGCAGCGAATGGGACTTCGACGCGGCGGAGGTGGCGGCCGTACGGCGGTTCCTCCAGGGCGTACGGCAGGCGGTCACCCTGGAGGAACCGCGAGGCAGATGAACCCCCGCCGCCAGGGCGGGAGTTCACCGACAAGGCAACAGAACCGCCCTGCTACTTCGCGGCCCGCGCCGCCACCTGCGCCTCGGCCTCCGCCAGGATCTCGGTGAGCCGCAGCCCGAACCGTACGTCGACGTCGTGCGGCCGGCCCGTACGGATCGCCTCAAGCAGCGCGTCGATCGCCGCCTCGAAGGAGGTGACCGGGTCGCCCGCGTCGGTCGGCAGCGAGGTGGTGCCGTGCTCGCCGCTCAGCAGAACCGCCGTACCGCCGCCCGCCTTCGGCGCGCTCAGGCTCAGCGCCGCCGAACTCGAAGCCCCCGAGGTGTGGTGCAGCACGAGGTGGGTGAGGTCGGGCTCGGAGCGTACGGCCGTCACCTCCGTCACATCGCCGAGCAGCGGGATGAGGACCGAGAGCGCGTGCGGGCCCACGTCCCACAGCCCGCCCTTCTCGCGCCGCCAGGGCGATTCGGCGAACTCGCTGTTCGCACCGGTGCCGTACAGCGCGCCGAGCCAGTACGCGTGGGCCGTGAACCAGTCGCCCTTCGCGGCCTGTTCGTCGATCCAGCTCGCCGTCTTCGCCGCGAAGCGCATCGTGCAGAAGACCACCGAGAAGACACCGGCGGCCTCCGCGGCCTCGGCGACCTCGCGGGCCCCGGCGACGGTCGTGGCGACGGGCTTGTCCATGAGCAGATGGCATCCGGCCGCCGCCGCGCGTGCCGCGAGCGGCGCCTGTACGTCGGGCGGCAGGGCGAAGGCGATGGCGTCGCTCTCGGCGAAGAGGGCGTCGAGGCCGGCCTCGCCCGAGTGGGCCGTGGTGTCGTGGGTCGCGGCGAGGGCCGCCGCCGCCTCGGGGCGCCGCCCCCAGACGCCGCTCAGTTCGAGGCCGGGATGGGCGGCGAGGGCCGGGGCGTGCGTGCGCTCCGCCCAGGGGCCGGTGCCGAGGAGTCCGATACGTGGCTTGCTCATGCCGATCAGTGTGCCGCTCCCCCGCGACGGGACGGACGGCGGGAGGGTGAAACGGCGGCGAACGGGAGCGCTCCCCGGCCCGTACGGCAAGCGGGCGCACCCGGATGGACGAGCGGGCGCCGAACCGTTCAGCCCCGGATCCCGGGGCCCGGTATCAGGCGCCCCGCGCCGGCCGCACCGGGCCGGTGGAGCGCGTCCGGGCTGCGGGTTCGTGCCCCCTCGTGAATCATCACAGTGAGCCCGGCCGACAGGACGGAACCGGGTAACACGGGGTTCACGACGGGGCAACGGCCGGGAAATCACCGATTGCGAGGCTTCGCCTCAGCACCCCGAAACGTACGCCGGGGACCCGCGCACCCGCACCCCGCACACCCGCACCCCGTACACCCGCACGTCCGCGGAGAAAGAGGCCACCGTGACCTTCAAGGCCGAGTACATCTGGATCGACGGCACCCAACCGACCGCCAAGCTCCGCTCCAAGACGAAGATACTGGCGGACGGCGCGGACCTGCCCATCTGGGGCTTTGACGGATCGAGCACCAACCAGGCCGTCGGTCACGCCTCCGACCGGGTGCTGCGGCCGGTCTTCTCCTGTCCGGACCCCATCCGCGGCGGAAGTGACGTGCTGGTGATGTGCGAGGTCCTGAACATCGACCTGACGCCGCACGAGTCCAACACGCGTGCCGCGCTCGCCGAGGTCGCCGAGAGGTTCGCCGGACAGGAGCCGATCTTCGGCATCGAGCAGGAGTACACCTTCTTCAAGGGCGCCCGCCCGCTGGGCTTCCCCGAGGGCGGCTTCCCGGCCGCGCAGGGCGGCTACTACTGCGGTGTCGGCGCCGACGAGATCTTCGGCCGCGAGATCGTCGAGGCGCACATGGACAACTGCCTGAAGGCAGGGCTCGGCCTCTCCGGCATCAACGCCGAGGTCATGCCGGGCCAGTGGGAGTTCCAGGTGGGTCCGCTGTCGCCGCTTGAGGTCTCCGACCAGCTCTGGCTCGCCCGCTGGCTGCTCTACCGCACCGCCGAGGACTTCGACGTGTCGGCGACGCTCGACCCGAAGCCGGTGAAGGGCGACTGGAACGGGGCGGGCGCGCACACCAACTTCTCGACCCGGGCCATGCGCGAGGGGTACGAGGCGATCATCACCGCCGCCGAGTCGCTCGGCGAGGGCTCGAAGCCGCTCGACCATGTGAAGAACTACGGCGCGGGCATCGACGACCGGCTGACCGGGCTGCACGAGACCGCCCCGTGGAACGAGTACAGCTACGGCGTCTCCGACCGCGGCGCCTCCGTGCGTATCCCCTGGCAGGTGGAGCAGGACGGCAAGGGGTACATCGAGGACCGCCGTCCGAACGCGAACGTCGACCCGTACGTGGTGACGCGGCTGATCGTCGACACCTGCTGCACGGCGCTGGAGAAGGCCGGCCAGGTCTGACGGCCTGCCCACTTCCTGAGCACGTCCTGAGCACCTCCTGAGCACGTCACATTCCGGCCATGGGGCGGTCACCGCGACGGTGACCGCCCCATCGCTGTGCCGTCCGTCACTCACCCCGTCCCGAAACTGACCCTCTACGGTGCCGGGGTTTCTGCTTCAATGGGGTCATGGCCAGCTACCAGCACACCGCGACGGGTCGTATCGACCTGGAGCCGTTCTGGCCCTCCCGGCAGCATCACGACTTCGACCGCGTGTGTTGCCGCGCGAAGAACGCGCCGGCCCTCTAAAACCTGCTGAGCCTCCCTCTCCTCCCGCTCAGGTCAGGCTTTCGGTCGCCGCGCATGACGTACGTCCGCACTTCTCACGTCCGTCCCGCGACTCGATCTCTCGGGTCCTTCGCGCGAAAGAGCTGACCCCTCATGGCGAATTCCCGCCTCCCCGCCGTCACCCCCATCAACCAGAACCCGCTGCCGGGCGCCCGCCACCGGCTGCGCGCCGTCGACCGCGACGAGCCGGGACCCCGGACCGGCCAGGTCATCGACTTCCTGCCGCCGGGCGCCACCTGGCTGCCCGCGCCGCAGCACACCCTGCCCACGATCCCGGGCCAGCCGCCGATGGTGGGCTATCTGGTCCTCGTACCCGCCGATCAGGCGGCGGCGGTGCTGGCCGCCTCCGCGCAGTCCGCGGCGCCGGCCACCGGGCCGGACACGGAGGGCGGTCCCGTACTGATCGACAGTGCGGAGCGGACCGCCTCCGTGGACGGCCAGCAGATGGATCTGACGTACCTCGAATTCGAGCTGCTCGCCCACCTCGTGGCGCACCCGCACCGGGTGCACACCCGCGACCAGCTCGTCACCACGGTCTGGGGGTACGGGCACGTGGGCGACGGGCGGACGGTCGACGTCCATGTGGCGCGGCTGCGCCGCAAGCTGGGGGCGCGGCACCGCCACACGATCCAGACGGTCCGGCGGGTCGGCTACAAGTACGCGCCGTGACCCGGACGGTTCTTCCGTGACCCTCGCGGTTCTTCCGTGACCCGGCCGGTTCTTCCCCGACCGAGGTTCTTCTCACCGCGAAAGGGGCTGTTCAGGGCGGGCGTACGACCGGCAGAGTCGCACCCATGAGACTCCTGATCCTCGGTGGTACGGAATTCGTGGGCCACGCCGTCACGCAGGCGGCGCTCGCGCGTGGCTGGCAGGTGACCCTCTTCCATCGCGGGCGCCACCCGGCGCCTCCAGGGGTGCGGGTGCTCCTCGGCGACCGGACCGCGCCCGACGGCCTCGCCGCGCTCGCCGAGGGCGAGTGGGACGCCGTGGTCGATACCTGGTCGGCGGCGCCGTCCGCCGTACTCGCGGCGG
>NZ_JTHL01000001.1:2316163-2317924 GCF_000818195.1 Streptomyces sp. 150FB
TGCTGGCCGGCCAGGCCGGGCGGTACGTGTACGTCTCCAGCCGCTCGGTGTACGGCGCCGACGCCGGGCCCGGCCTCACCGAGGAAGGGCCGCTGGTGGAGGGCGCCTCCGCCGACGCCGAGCAGTCCAGCTACCCGCTGGACAAGCGCGGCGGGGAACTGGCCGCCGAGGCCGCCTTCGGCGACCGGGCCCTGCTGGTGCGGGCCGGCCTGATCCTCGGGCCGCAGGAGAACATCGGGCGGCTGCCGTGGTGGCTGAACAGGATCGCGGCCGGCGGCCCCGTACTCGCCCCGGGCCCGCGCGACAACCCGCTCCAGTACATCGACGCCCGCGACCTCGCCGAGTGGATCGCCGGTGCCGTGCTCGACGGGCTCGGCGGACCGTACAACCTGGTCAGTCCCCCCGGACACACCACCATGGGCGAACTTCTCGACGCCTGCGTACGGGTCACGGGGTCCGCGGCCGAGCTGCGCTGGACCGACCCGGACACCGTCCTCGCCGCCGGCATCGAGCCCTGGACGCAACTGCCCATCTGGCTGCCGCCCGGCGCGTCCCACGACGCGCTGCACGCCGGAGACGTCAGCAAGGCCCTCGCCGCCGGGCTGCGCTGCCGTCCCGTGGCCGAGACGGTCGCCGACACCTGGGCCTGGCTGCGGTCGACCGGCGGCGAGGCACCGCAGCGGCCGGACCGCGCTCCGGTGGGGCTGCCGCCCGAGCTGGAGGCGGCGGTGCTCGGGGGGTGACACCCGGGCGGGCCGGGATCGGTACATTCGACGTGTCCCGGCCGCCGGAAGTCCCCAGCGCGGCCCCATGGCGACCATGGAGATCCCTTGCGAGTAGTACTGGCCGAAGATCTCTTCCTGCTGCGTGACGGGCTGGTCAGGATGCTTGAGGCATACGACTTCGAGATCCTCGCCGCCGTCGAGAGCGGTCCCGAACTCACCCGTGCGTTCGCCGAGTTGGAGCCGGATGTCGCCGTCGTCGACGTCCGGCTCCCGCCGTCCCACACGGACGAGGGCCTCCAGTGCGCGCTGGCCGCCCGCAGGGCGCGCCCGGGGCTGCCCGTCCTCGTACTCTCCCAGCACGTCGAGCAGCTCTACGCGCGCGAGCTGCTGGCGGACGGCAACGGCGGTGTCGGCTATCTGCTGAAGGACCGGGTCTTCGACGCCGACCAGTTCATCGACGCCGTACGCAGGGTCGCCTCCGGCGGTACGGCCATGGACCCGCAGGTGATCTCCCAGCTCCTGTCCCGCCGTTCGCAGGACAAGCCCATCGGCGGCCTCACCCCGCGCGAGCGCGAGGTCATGGAACTCGTCGCGCAGGGCAGGTCGAACGCCGCCATCGCGGCCCAACTCGTCGTCACCGAACGAGCGGTCGCCAAGCACACCTCCAACATCTTCGGGAAGCTGGACCTGCCGGTCTCGGACGACGACAACCGGCGCGTCCTCGCTGTTCTGGCCTACCTGGACCACGGGCAGAGCTGAAGCCCGCGCGGCCGCCGGGGTGACCATCGCACCATCCGCTCGTTCTGCTGAACGTGCGCCCATCCGAAACCGTCACCGGCACCACCGCCCCAACTGCCCCCGCCGCCGCGTTCATCCGCGTGGAACAGGCCGAGGCGGCCCTGGTCGAGCACTACCCCCGCCTCGTGCGGCTCGCCTATCTCGTCCTGCCGCCGTCGCTCGGCCGCAACCGGCGCGTGCTGACCGCGCACGCCCTCGTGCAGCGCGCGCTGCCGCGCCGGGCGGGGGCCGCCGGGGC
>NZ_JTHL01000001.1:2318339-2332780 GCF_000818195.1 Streptomyces sp. 150FB
GGCTGCCGGACCCGGAGGTACGGCGCGTGCTGGGCGCGGCCGGAGCCGAGGACGCCGAAGCGGCGCTCGTCGAGGCGGACGGGTTCGACGCGGAGGCGTTCGACTCGGCCGGCACCGTCGAACTGCTGCGCTCCGGCGAGTTCGACCCCTGCTCGCTCCAGGCCCGCCCCACCGACCTGATGCGCCGCCGCCAGCACGGCAGGGCCGCGGTGGCCGCTGTCGCGGCCGTCGTGGTGTGCGGGGCGCTGCTCGGGCTGCCCGGCGACGGGTGGGGGCGGGGGAGCGCCGCCGCGCCCTCGTACGCCCGTAACCCCGCCGCCGAGGCCGCGCTCGATCCGGCGAAGGTACGGCGGACCGTGGCCGGCGCGTGGGAGACGTCACCGCGCACCGACTTCTCCGTCTGGCCGGCCCGCGGCGATCTGGTCCACGACCAGGGCCTGTTGCGCCGCGCGCTCGCGGTCTGGGCCAGGCCCGGCGCGGGCGTCCGTGTCTCGGCGACACCGGGCACACCGTCGGGGCCGCCCATGGGGCCGCCCCAACTGCTGTACGCCGGAACGGTGGACGGCACCCGCGTCGTCCTCCTCCACGACGGCCTGCGGGTGGTGCGGTACGCGGAACCCGCCTCCGCGTCCCGCTCCGGCGCGCTGGACTTCGCCCGGGTGGACGACGCGGACGCCGCGTCCGCCGCCGCGCTGGTCGTCACCCGCTCCGACAGCAACGTCCGCTACCTGACGGCGCCTTGGGTCACCCGCGCATCCGTGCGCGACCTCCTCGACCCGGGTGCCGAGGCGCGGCCGCTGCGGCGGGACTCCGCCGGGGTCACCGACGCGCTGTCCAGCCCGGTGCAGGCCCGCGCCTGCGCGTCCTGGGACACCCTGGACGTACGCTCCGGCGACAGCGACCACCTGCTGACCGACCTGGGCGAACTGGTCCCGGCCCGGCTGACGTCGGGGCGGCCGTCGTCCCCCGGGGACGTGTCGACGGCCGGTGACCGGGCGGTCTGGGCCAGGACCGCGTGCCTGCTCCCGGCGGTGCGCTCGCACGGTGTCCGCTCCGTGAACTCCTGGCAGTACGCCCGCCAGGCGCTGCCGGAACGGGGCGGCACGGCGTCGTGGGTGTGCACCCGCGCGGACACCTGGCAGGGGCCGGGCAGCAGGGTGCTGGCGGTGTTCCAGCCGCCGGGGGCGGCGGGGGCGGCGGGGGCGATCGCGGCGAAGGCGGAGGACTCGCCGGCGTGCGGGGCGCGGCGGCCGGATGTGCTGGCGGGGGTGCTGTGGAGGGCGCGGGGCGGCGCGTGGTACCTGCTGGCGGCCGGCAGCCCGGGGTTCACGTCGGTGGCCGCGAGGGGCGCGGTGACGGGGTCGGCTAAGGGGACGCGGCTGGTGGTACGGGCGCGGGCGGGGGCTCGGGCGGAGCTGACGGGGGTGGCGGGGGGAGACACGGTGCCGGCGTTGCGGTGACGCCGTCCGGCTGGGGGGCGTGGTCTGGGGCGGTTCGTGGTTGCGGTGCGTTGTTCGTGTGCCGGGCGCCGGGGCCTCCGGAGGCACATGTCCGGACGTGTGATTTACGGCGTCGTCACCGCGGACGTGTTGCCTGAGGCGGTCATGCGCCGCAAATCTCACGTTAGCGTCCGGACACGTACCTCCTGCGACCCCGTCACCCTCCGTCGGCCCGTGGCTGCCCGTAACGCCGCGTCCGGAGCGCACCCCGGCTACAACCGCAACCCACGCCGGTGACCACGGACCCGGCCGCACCGACCGCCCAAGACCGCCGCGCCGCTACGGAAGTAGCCAGTCGCCGGTTATCGCCGCCAGGACGTCTGCCACCAGTAGCCACGTTGCCAGGCGGGTGCGGCCGTTCCGGCTCAGTTCTATGGAGAGGCCGCAGATGATCATGGCCAGGCCGTAGACGCCCACCACGAGGACGGAGGTCCGCTCCCCCAGGCGTATCGCCAGTACCGACGCCATTCCGACCAGCAGCACCGACCCGACCGCTATGCGCACCGTGCGTGCCTGACGGGGTGTCAGGCCGGTGGGTTCGGGTATGTCCGCGGTTTGGTCCTGGTCCGATGCGCTCATGGTCCCGGAGCGTAACGGACATCCGCCGGGCGCCGCCCGTTAGGCTGTTCGTATGACGACCGGGGTGCGCCGCAGGATGGGTGTCGAAGAGCGGAAGCGGCAACTGATCGGTGTGGCGTTGGAGCTGTTCAGCCGCCGGGCGCCCGATGAGGTCTCTATCGACGAGATCGCCTCCGCCGCCGGGATCTCGCGGCCGTTGGTCTACCACTATTTTCCCGGCAAGCAGAGTCTGTACGAGGCCGCGCTGCGGCGGGCCGCCGAC
This sequence comes from Streptomyces sp. 150FB, assembly GCF_000818195.1. Classification (GTDB taxonomy): domain Bacteria; phylum Actinomycetota; class Actinomycetes; order Streptomycetales; family Streptomycetaceae; genus Streptomyces. Next base: position 2,320,680 of record NZ_JTHL01000001.1, read on the forward strand.
GATCTGGCGGGGCGGTTCCTCGAACCGCGTGAAGGGCCCCTGGGGGCGCGGCTGTTGCGGGTGATGGGGCGGTTCTTCGACTTCGTCGAGGAACATGGGCCCGGGTTCGCGGCGCTGCTGCGGGGTGGGCCTGCCGCCGGGTCGGCGGAGAAGGCCGCGATGATCGACGGGGTGCGGGAGGCGGCCTACGAGCAGATCCTGGTCCATCTCGGGGTCCAGGAGCCGCCCGCGCGGCTGGAGTTGGTGGTGCGTTCGTGGGTGTCGCTGGCCGAGTCGACGGCGTTGATCTGGCTGGACGGGCGGCGGATACCGCGGGCGGAGCTGGAGTCGCAGCTCGTGCACGACTTCGCGGCGCTCGCCGTGGTGAGCGCCGCGTACGACGAGGAGATGGCCCGGCTCGTGCTGCGGATCGTCGCCGACGAGCCGGCCGGGGGTCCGTTCGGTGAGGTGGGTCAGCGGCTCGCGCCGCTTCAGTTGTAGACGACCGTCACCTTGGTGAAGCCGAGGGAGTGCAGCAGGCCCTGGAGCATGCTGGTGGTGTTCTTCTCGGCGCGCGAGGCGAGTTCGCTGTCCTTGGCCGCGTCGGCGATGTGCTTGGCCGCGAGCTGGTTCACCGCGTGCTCGTCGCCCGGGTTGTCGGAGAAGACGTCGCCGAGCCGGTCGAGCAGGCCGCGCTCCTTGGAGACGGCGTACGAGCGGTCCGGGTCCATCGCGGGTTTGCCGAGCTGCGCGTGCGGGAGGCTGATCGTCGCCGTGGTGCGATCCTTGTTGACCTGCACACTCTTGTCGCCGATCTTGCTGAAGTCCACGTACGAGCCGACCGTGCCCGCGCCGACGTAGAGCGTACGGCTGCCCTTGATCGCGTCCGGCAGGTACTTGGTGTCCTTCTCCAGGTCGACGACGACCTGGAAGTTGCCGGACGCCGCCTCGTACCGGTCCAGGTCCTGGATCGACTGGAGCAGGGTCGGCCCTGTGCGGTCCTTGGTCTCGGTGCCGAAGAGGCCGCCGAGGCCCGGGATCAGGTCGAGCTTGCTGCCGGCGAAGAGCAGTCCCACAAGGACGATCAGCGCGATGGGCAGCTTGATCCACCAGGAGAGGGGCCGGGGCCCTGCTGTCCGGGTGTCTTCCGGTTGTTTCACGTCAGTGGACGTCATAGCTATGGGGTGTCCCTCAACAGGCCGCTTCACACGAGCACTTGGTTAACGATCAGATTAGCTTTCGGTGGAGGGTCGGCCTTGCAGCGCCCGGGCCAGTCCGCTTTCGCCGTCGTCGAGGAGACCGCGGTGAAATGCGTTCTCGTAGCCGGGGTCGCCGGCCGTGGCGCGGGCCAGGCGTTCGCATTCGGCGTGCAGGGAGGCGAGTTCCGGGGTGCCGCCCTGGGGGTGGCCGAGCATGCGCCAGTACGCCAGGCTGGTGCCGTACGTGTGGGCGGCGCGGACTCCGTCGCCCTGGCCGGCGATCGCGGCGGCGAGCAGGTCGAGGCCGAGGGCGATACCGAGGCTGTCGTGGAGCTGCTGCTTGCCGACGAGCATCGCGCGGGCGTGCAGTTCCGCTTCGTGCGGGCGGCCCTGGAGCAGGTGTATGAGGGCGAGTTGGTGGTCGGCGTAGGCGCGGGACCAGCGTTCGCCGTAGCGGGTGCTGAGCTGTTGCAGGGCGGCGGCTTCCTCGTGGCCCTCGTCGAGCCGGCCCATGGCCGTGAGCGCGAAGATCCGTACGACGCGGCAGCGCAACTGCGAGGGGGCGTCCAGGGGGTCGCAGGGGATGGAGCGCAGGGCGCGGTCGCAGACCGTGTGGGCCGCCTGGGGGTTGCCCATCATGAGCTGGGCGAGGCCCATGACGTGGGCGGCCGAGAGCATGGATTCGGGGTCCTGGTCGTGCCAGGCGGCGACCCCGCAGCGTTCGCCGATCCGGTGGCCGCCCTCGTGGTCGCCCTGGAGGGTGAGGGTTATGCCGAGGGCCCACAGGGCGCGGGTGCGGTGCGGGCCGAGTGCGTGGCTGTTGTCGAGGGCCCGTTCGAGATAGCCGCGGGCCTCGCGGAGGTGGCCGCAGCAGCTCCAGAAGAGCCCGGCGCGCCCCGCCATCGCGATGCCCGCGTCCGGGTCGCTGTCGATGAGGTGGTCGAGGGCGGCGCACAGGTCGGCGTGGGTGTCGGCGACGCGCGCGTACCAGGTGACCTGGTCGGGGCCGAGCCAGCCGGTGTGCGCCTCGCTGGTGAGGGCGGCGAAGTGGGCGGCGTGCCGGTCGGCGAGGTGCTGTTCCTCGCCGAGTTCCGCCAGCCACATGGCGCCGTACTCGCGCAGGGTGTCGAGCATCCGGTAGCGGTGGCCGACCGGCCGGAGGACGGACTGGGCGCCCAGGCTCACGAGTCCCGCTGTGACGTCGGCGGCGGAGAGCGGGCCGCCCGCGCAGACGGCGCGGGCGTCGACCGGGTCGATCTCGCCCCGGAAGACGGAGAGCCTGGCCCAGAGGAGGCGTTCGAGGGGCGCGCACAGTTCGTGGCTCCACCCGATGGCGGTGCGCAGAGCGCGGTGGCGGTGCGGCCATACGCTGTCGTCGGTGAGTACGTCGAGCCGGGAGGTCAGCCGCTCCGCTATCTGCTCGACGGTGTTGTCGGCGAGCCGGGCGCAGGCGAGTTCGACGGCCAGCGGGATGCCTTCGAGGCGGCGGCAGATCGCGGCGGCGGCCTGAGCGGCGGCCGGGTCGTCGAGGGACCGGTGGTTCGCCGCGCGGTCGCGGAAGAGGCGGAGGGCGTCCTCGTCCCCGTCCAGCGGGAGCGGTGTCACTTCGACGCGGTATTCGCCCCTGATGCCGAGCGGCGCCCTGCTGGTGGTCAGCACGGTCAGTCCGGGGGCGGCGGCGAGCAGGTGCCCGACGAGGTCCGCGCAGGCCCCGACGAGGCGTTCGCAGCAGTCGAGTACGAGCAGCAGATCGCGTCCCGCGAGCCATTCGCAGAGGGCTTCGACGGGGTTGTGCGGGCTCTGGTCGTAGAACCCCACGGCGTCGCAGACGGTGGCGAACAGCAGCGTGTCGTCGTAGAGCGGTGAGAGGTCCGCCCAGGCGACGCCGTCGATACGGGTACGGCCCGCCTGACGGGCAGCGCGCAGCGCCAGCCGGCTCTTGCCGACGCCGCCGCTGCCCGTCAGGGTGACCAGCCGTTGGCCTTCGAGTGCGCGCTCCAGGGCGGCCAGCTCGGTCCTGCGTCCGACGAAGCTGGTCGTCTCATTGGGAAGATGTCCCACCACAGCTACAGTCTGGCCTAGTTGGGGGTGAACGCCGACGGTCTTGGCGTGATCTGTCGCAAACCCCGGCGCGGTTTCAGCAGGTTCTGGCGCCGGTGTGCAGGGCCAGTGCCGTGCCCGCTGGGAGGGTCGCCGTGAACTGTCCCGAGTTGTTCACCGTCACGCTCCTGCGGCTCTGCACGTCACAGTAGCCGCCGGCCGGCAGGGCGGTCTGGAACGTACGGGTCAGTGCGGCGTTCTCGTGGTTGATGACGGCGTAGCCCTTGGCTCCCCGGCCGAAGGCGATCTGGTCGCCGCCGTTGTCCCACCAGTCGGTGACGGCCGCACCGCGTGTGGTGTTGCGGAAGCCGACCATGGACGCGATCTCGGGCCAGGCGTGCTGGCACTTCCAGCCGTCGCTGTAACAGGCGTTGACGGTACCGCCGTTGGGTGGTCCGGCGTCACGGTCGGTGAACTCGTACCCGGAGTTCACGTCGGGCGATCCGTACGGCCAAGCCAGCATGAAGACTTCGGCGAGGGTGTACGAGGAGCCGTCCTTGTAACTGAGGGTGTCGCCGCCGCGTTCGGTGTCGTGGTTGTCGACGAAGACGGCGGCCTGGTTTCCGGCCATGAAGCCCCAGACCTCGCCGTAGTTCTTGAGGTAGGCGAGGTTCTCGTTGAGGAAGACCTGCTTGAGGCTCCGGGCGTACCGGAACTCCTGGACGTCGCCGTTGCCGGTGTACTCGGCGGGTGAGACGGCCTCGCCCGCGCCGTATATGACCTCCTGCTTCCAGTAGGCGCCGGGGTTGGAGAGCCTGCTCTTGATGTTGGCGAGGTCGGTCGCCGGCATGTGCTTGGCGCCGTCGACGCGGAAGCCGTCGACACCGAGCGAGAGCAGGTCGTTCAGGTACGCGGCGATCCTGCCGCGTACGTACTCCTCGCCGGTGTCCAGATCGGCGAGCCCCACCAGTTCGCAGTTCTGTACATTGGCGCGATCCTGGTAGTTGGAGACCGCCGAGCGGCAGTCGTCCAGGTCGGCGCCCGAGTAGATCCCGGGGTAGTTGTACTTGGTGTACGGGGAGCCGCCGGTGCCGGTGCCGTCCCCGGCCGCCATGTGGTTGATCACCGAGTCGGCGACGACCTTGACGCCGGCCGCGTGGCAGGTGTTCACCATGGCACTGAAGGCGGCCCGGTCGCCGAGCCGCCCCGCGATCCGGTAGCTGACGGGCTGGTACGAGGTCCACCACTGGGCGCCCTGGATGTGCTCCTGGGGCGGCGACACCTGGACGTAGCCGTATCCGGCCGGGCCGAGGGTGTCGGTGCACGCCTTGGCGACGGAGGCGAAGCGCCACTCGAAGAGGACGGCGGTGACGTCCTTGGTGCCGGGCGGGGCCGCCTGAGCGGTCCCGCCGGGTATCGCGAGGGCGGTCGCGCCGGCCACCAGGGCCAGTGCGACTGCCAGGAATCTGCGGCTCATTGGTTCCTCCTGCACGGAGTGGGGGGTGCGGGTGAACTGTGCGGTGAGCAGGTGGTGCGGTGAGCAGGTGGTGCGTGACGGTGGGGCGCGCGGTCAGAGCGCCCACCACACCGTCGTGTTCGCGGGCAGTTCGGTCCCGGCGTCGTCCGCCGTGACCGGGGCGCTCGCGAGCAGCACACGCCCGTACGTGTCGGTCCGTACGGGCGTGTCCGTCGTGTTGACCGCGCAGACGAATCCGGGGCGGCCGAAGATCAGCACGCCCTCGGGCGCCTCCAGCCAGCGGACGGACGCCCCGGCGCCGAGGCCCGGGTGCTGCCGCCGTACGGCCAGGGCCGACCGGTACAGCTCCAGCGTCGAGTCGGGGTCGCCGGTCTGCGCCTCGACGCTCAGCTCGGCCCAGTCGTCCGGCTGGGGCAGCCAGCTTCCGGCGGCGCCGAACCCGTAACTCTTCCCCTCGCGCGTCCAGGGGATCGGCACCCGGCAGCCGTCGCGGAAGCCGTCCTGGCCGTCGGCCCTGAAGTACGAGGGGTCCTGCCTGGCCTCGTCCGGCAGGTCGGTGACGTCGGGCAGGCCGAGTTCCTCGCCCTGGTAGATGTACGCGGAGCCCGGCAGGGCCAGCATCAGCAGCGTGGCGGCGCGGGCCCTGCGCAGCCCGAGTTCACGGTCGCCGGGCTCCCTGGTCTGGGTGCCTCCGCCGGGCGGGCTCGCGAAGCGGGTGGCGTGCCGGGTGACGTCGTGGTTGGAGAGCACCCAGGTCGCCGGGGCGCCGACGGGCCGCATCGCGGCGAGCGAGACCTCGATGACCTCGCGCAGCGCCTCCCCGTCCCAGGAGGTGCTCAGGTACTGGAAGTTGAAGGCCTGGTGGAGTTCGTCGGGGCGTACGTAGTTGGCGGTGCGCTCGACCGTCGGCGTCCAGGCCTCGGCGACGGCGATGCGCTCGCCGGGGTACGCGTCGAGGACGCGGCGCCAGCCCCGGTAGATCTCGTGCACCCCGTCCTGGTCGAAGAACGGCATGATGTCGTTGCCGAGCAGCCGCAGTTGTCCGCCGCTGCCGACGTCGGGCAGGCCCGGCGCCTTGACCAGGCCGTGCGCGACATCGATACGGAAGCCGTCGACGCCGAGGTCCAGCCAGAACCGCAGGATCGAGCGGAACTCCTCGGCGACCGCCGGGTGTTCCCAGTTGAAGTCGGGCTGTTCGGGCGCGAAGAGGTGCAGATACCACTCGCCGGGTGCGCCGTCGGGGTCGGTCGTACGGCTCCACGCGGAGCCGCCGAAGACGGACGGCCAGTCGTTGGGCGGGAGTTCACCGCTCTCCCCCTTGCCGGGGCGGAAGTGGTAGCGCTCGCGCAGCTCCGACCCGGGGCCCTCGGCGAGCGCGCGCTTGAACCAGTCGTGCTGCTCCGACGAGTGGTTGGGCACGACGTCGACGATGACCCGCAGCCCGAGCCGGTGCGCGTCGCCGATGAGCGCTCCGGCGTCGGCGAGGGTGCCGAACATCGGGTCGATGGAGCGGTAGTCGGCGACGTCGTAACCGGCGTCGGCCTGGGGGGACTTGTAGAACGGGCTGAGCCAGACGGCGTCGACGCCCAGGTCCTTGAGGTACGGCAGCCGGCCGCGTACGCCGTCGAGGTCGCCCATCGCGTCGCCGTTGCCGTCGGCGAAGCTGCGCGGATAGACCTGGTAGATGACCGCTTCCTGCCACCAGCCTGTGCGGTGGGCCGGGGCGTCGTCGTCGGACGTGCCGGTGAGGGGGGCAGCGAGATGCTGGGTCATGTCGTCCCTGAGGTGGTGAAGTCCCGGTTTACGGGCGGATGGCGGGCGGGGTCAGCCCTTCACGGCTCCGGCGGAGACACCGGTGACGAGATGGCGCTGTGCGAAGAGGAAAACGATCGCCGCGGGGACGGCGATCAGGACGGACGCCGCCGTCATCGGTCCCCACTGGGCGCCGTACTGGTTGACGAACTTCTGCAGGCCCCCGGCGAGGGTGAGGTTCTCGTCGCCGACCATGAAGGCGGAGGCGTAGGCGACTTCGCCCCAGGCGGTGATGAAGGAGTAGAAGGCGGTGACGGCGAGCCCCGGCTTGGCCAGCGGCAGGATCAGCCGCCAGAAGGCCCCGAACGGGCCGAGTCCGTCGACCTGCCCCGACTCGTCGATCTCCCGGGGGATCGTGTCGAAGAAGCCCTTCATCATCCAGGCGCAGAACGGCACGGCGATGGTGAGGTAGGTGAGGACGAGCCCGGCGGACCTGTTGAGCAGTCCGAGGCCGGACATGATGTTGTAGATCGGCACGATCAGGACGGCCACCGGGAACATCTGGGTGATCAGCAGCGTCCACATCAGCCCGCGCTTGCCGGGGAACCGGAAGCGGCTGACGGCGTAGCCGGTGGTGGCGGCGGTGAAGACCCCGATGAGGGTGGTGAAGCCCGCCACGACCAGCGAGTTGCCGAACCAGGTGAGGAAGGGCGTGTCACTGAGCAGCCCGGTGTAGTTCTCCAGGGTGGTGTCCTTGAAGAAGTCCGTCGTCGTCGCGTAGCTCGCGGGTTTCAGCGAGGTCAGCAGCACCCACAGCACCGGGAAGACGGCGACCACGGACGCCACGACAAGCGTGGTGTGGAGCGCGATCGAGGCGAGGGGCGAGCGCCGGTCGCGGCGTGCGGTGGTGCGTACGGCCTTCGGCCCGGCGCCGCGCGCGCCCGCACCGGCGGCCCCCGTGGTGGTTTCGGTGATGGTTCCGGTCGCCGCTGTGGTCACCAGACATCTCCCTGCTTTCGGAGAACTCGCCGGTAGACCACGGCGAAGAGCATCAGGAGGAGAAGGATCAGCACGCCCCAGGTGGACGACTGGGCGAAGTCGCGCGGGCTGACCTCGAAGGAGAACTTGTACGCCTGCGTCACCAGGATCTGGGTGGCCTCACCGGGTCCGCCCCTGGTCAGCAGGAAGATCACCGGGAACATGTTGAAGGTCCAGATGGTCGAGAGCAGGATCACGGTCGTACTGACCGACCGCAGACCCGGCATGGTGATGTGGCAGAAGCGCTGCCAGGCGTTCGCGCCGTCCATCTCCGCGGCCTCGTACATCTCGCCGGGGATGGACTGGAGGCCGCCGAGCAGCGCGACCATCATGAACGGCACGCCGAGCCAGATGTTGACGGCGATGACCGAGAACTTCGCCCAGCCCGGGTCGTTCAGCCAGGGCACCGCGTCGATCCCGCCGCCCGCGAGGATCTTGTTGAGCAGGCCCCGGTCCTCGTTGTAGAGGAAGCGCCAGGCGAAGACGGAGACGAAGCCGGGCACCGCCCAGGGCAGGATCAGCAGCATCCGGTAGAAGGAGCGGCCCGCGATCCTGCGGTTGAGGATGTTCGCGAGGGCCAGGCCGAGCGCGAAGGTGACGCCGACGCAGCAGACCGTCCACACCAGGGTCCAGCCGAGCGTGCTGAGGAACTGGCTGCCCGTCAGCGCGTCGGCGTAGTTGTCGAGTCCGACGAACCTGTACGTGGCGGGGAGGTGGTTGACGCCGATGCTGCGCTCGACGTTCCGTTCGTTGGCGTCGGTGAGCGACAGGTAGACGCCCCGCACCAGCGGGTATCCGATGATCGCGCCGATCACGACGACAACGGGGGCGATCATGGCCCAGGCGTACCAGTGGACCGCGACGGCCCGCCCGAGCCTGCCCCGCGTATGCCCCGCTCCGCCGCCGGAGCCGCGGCTCCGGCCACCGGCGGTGTCGCCGCCCGCCGCCTTCGCCACCGGCCCCTCGGTGTGGACAGCCATCAGCCGGCTCGCCTCCTCGTCACTTCCGACCCCGTCACTTCCGGCCCTGTCACTGCTACTTCCAGCCCTTGAGCAGCTCGCGGTACGCGCCGCCGGTGGCCTTCGCGCCCTGTTCCGGGGTCGACTGGCCGGTGAGGACCTTGGTGTACTCGGTGACCAGCGGCGCGAACAGGCTCCCGGTCTCGGGGATCCAGGGGCGCTCGACGGCCTTGTCCACCACGGGCTTGAAGAATCCGACGATCTGGTTGTCCTCCACCTCCGGCCTCGCGTAGACGGAGGTACGGGTCGGCAGCAGGCTCAGCTCCTTCGCGACCGTGGCCTGGCTCTCCGGTGAGGTCATGTACTCGGTGAAGGCGTACGAAGCTTCGAGGTTCTTGGAGCCCGCGTAGACCGCGAGGTTGTGGCCGCCCTGCGGGGCGCCCTGCGCCACTGAGCCGGCCGGTACGGGCGCGATGCCCAGGTTCGCCCTGTCCTTGAACTCAGCGCCGCCGTAGGTGTCGGTGACGGCCCAGGGGCCGTTGATCATCATGGCGACGTCACCGTCCTTGAAGGCGGCCTGCATGTTCTCGAAGCCGTCCGTGGCGTCGGTCTTCGCGGTGCCCGAGTCGACGAGGTCCTTGACGACGGCCATCGCCCTGACACCGGCCGCGTTGTCGACGGTGACGGTCCTGGAGTCCGCGTCGACGAGGTTTCCGCCCTCCCCGTACAGGAACGACAGGAACCAGTAGGCGTCGTCGCCGCGGAGGTAGAGACCGGTCTTCCCGGTCTTGGCCTTGATCTGCTTCGAGACGGTCTTCAGCTCGTCCACCGTCTTCGGCACGGACACACCGGCCTGCGCCAGGATCCTCTTGTTGTAGAAGATGCCCATCGAGTCGATGACCTGCGGCACCGCGTACGTCTTGTCGTCGTACTTGGTGGAGGCGGCGGCCTGCGGCAGGAAGTCCTTCTCGTTCTTCAGCGCCGGTGTGCCGTCGAGCGGTGCCAGGTAGCCGAGGTCGGCGAACTCCGGGGTCCAGGCGACCTCGGAGCGGATCACGTCGGGGGCGCCGGAGTTGGCCTGCGCGGCGTTCTTGAACTTGTTCTGGGCGTCGCCGAACGGCACGTTGACGTAGGTGACATCGACCTTCGGGTGCACCTTCTCGAAGTCCTCGGCGAGCTTCTTGAAGACCTTGTCCTCACTGCCGACCGTCGAGGTGTCCCACCACGTGACCTTCCCGGACAGCTCACCTCCCGGCTTGCCCGCACCGTCCGATTCGCCGCCACTGCCGCAGCCGGCAGCCGCGAGCGCCAGGGTGGCGGCCAGGGCCCCGGCCGTTATGCCACGTCGCATCCGAACTCCTTCGAGGTGCGGCATCGCGCCGTCGCGGTGCCGGGTCGGACGTGAACGTAACAGCGATGCAATGAGCCGGAAAGACCTTGCGGAATATTTCTGCAAGAAGAAGCGGAACCCAAGCCCCCAGGGATAGTTGAGGCCTGTACGGACCGAATGGGCTTGCAACTACCCGACACATGGGCGAGCGGTACCGCTGCAAGTTCTTGCAGGACCGACGCCTCGTGGCAGCCCTGGCCAGTGGTGGGCAATCAGCCGGGCGCCCGGTACAGTCCCGTTCCATGACCGCACGGCTGGCCGGTATCGCATCCCAGGCGGGTGTCAGCGAAGCGACGGTCAGCCGCGTACTGAACGGCAAACCCGGCGTTGCTGCGGCCACCCGCGAGTCCGTACTCGCCGCGCTCGACGTCCTCGGATACGAACGCCCCGTACGGCTGCGCCGGCGCAGCGCGGGCCTGGTCGGTCTGATCACCCCCGAGCTGGAGAACCCGATCTTCCCGGCGCTGGCGCAGGTGATCGGTCAGGCGCTGACCCGGCAGGGGTACACGCCGGTGCTCGCGACGCAGACCCCCGGGGGTTCGACGGAGGACGAGCTGACGGAGATGCTCGTCGAGCGGGATGTCGCCGGGATCATCTTCGTCTCGGGGCTGCACGCCGACACCTCGGCCGACATGGGGCGCTACGAGCGGCTGCGCGCCAAGGGCGTGCCGTTCGTCCTGGTCGACGGGTTCTCGCCGAAGGTGCGGGCGCCGTTCATCTCGCCGGACGACCGCGCCGCCGTACGCATCGCCGTGACGCATCTCGTCTCGCTCGGCCACCAACGGATCGGGCTGGCGGTCGGGCCGCTGCGCTTCGTACCGGTGCTCCGCAAGATCGAGGGCTTCCGGGGCACCGTACGGGAGCTGCTCGGGCTCTCAGGGCCGGAGACCGACGAGCTGATCCAGCACTCGCTCTTCACCCTGGAGGGCGGCCAGGCCGCCGCCTCCGCCCTGATCGCGCGGGGTGCCACCGCGGTGGTGTGCGCGAGCGACATGATGGCGCTCGGCGCGATCAGGGCGGCGCGCGACCACGGACTCGCCGTGCCGCGCGATCTTTCCGTCGTCGGTTTCGACGACTCCCCTCTCATAGCGTTCACCGATCCACCTCTGACGACGATCCGCAAGCCGGTGCCCTCCATGGGGCAGGCGGCGGTCCGTACGCTCCTTGAGGAAATCGGCGGCACGCCCGCCCCGCACAGCGAATTCGTCTTCATGCCCGAGCTGGTCGTAAGGGGCTCGACGGCATCGGGTCCGGGCCCGGGAACCCTGAGAAATGCAGGGCCCGGAAATCGTCCGTAAGGTGTAGCGAATGCGGCGGGAACCCGACCGGGGGATGATCGGTCGGGGGCGGAAATCTGGCAAACTCTCTCGCTATGGCTATGGGTGAATCGACCGTGAAGACACACGAAGACCGTGCGGCCACCCCGTCACAGAATGCTGACGAGGCGGCCCGAACGTCAGAGGTGTCCGTTACGACCGAGGACACTGCACGCCATCCCTGGCTGCGCAGGCGCCACGCCCCGCGCCGCCCGCGGATCTGGTTCGAAATCCTGCTCATCGCGGTGAGTTACTGGATCTACTCGCTGGTACGTAACGCGGTGCCGGAAAAGCGCGTCGCGGCGCTGAACAATGCCGACTGGATCTGGCATCTGGAGCGCACGCTGGGATTGGGCTTCGAGGAGCCGGTCAACCATGCGATCAATTCGGTGACCTGGCTGATCGTAGGCATGAACTACTACTACGCGACACTGCACTTCATCGTCACCATCTGTGTGCTGATCTGGCTCTTCCGCCGACATCCGGGCCGTTACGCGGCGGCCAGACTGGTGATCTTCGTGACTACCGGTGTGGCGCTGCTCGGTTACTATCTGTATCCGCTGGCGCCACCCCGTCTGATGCGTGGGCACAACTTCATCGACACGGTGATGGCCCACAACACCTGGGGATCGATGTCCTCGGGCGACCTGAAGAGCGTGTCGAACCAGTTCGCGGCGATGCCGTCGATGCACATCGGCTGGTCGCTCTGGTGCGGGCTGACGATCTTCGCGCTGGCCCGTGCGCCCTGGGCGCGGATCCTCGGGCTGCTCTACCCCGTGGTCACCCTGCTGGTGATCGTCGCCACGGCGAACCACTTCTGGCTCGACGCGGTGGGCGGCATGGTCTGCCTCGCGGTCGGTTTCGCCGTCTCGTACGCGGTCTACCACTCGCTGCCGTACAACCTCCCCCAGCAGCCGGCCGACTCGCCGAGAAGGCGCTTCCGGCGACGGC
>NZ_JTHL01000001.1:2332805-2349656 GCF_000818195.1 Streptomyces sp. 150FB
CCTCGTCCGGGCACGGGGGCGGGGGCGCCACGCGGGTGCGCGACGGAGGTTCTCGGCCTGCCGACGGCGGGGGTTCCTCCCCTTCCCGCGGCGGCGATTCTCGCGGCGGCGATTCCCGCGGCGGGGGCGCTTCGCCCGCCCACACCTCCGCGGCGACTCCGCGCACGCCCGCCACGCCCAGCCGCGCCCCGGCCTCCCCCACCCGTACCCCCGCTTCACCTCGGCGCGCCGCCCGTCCGGGAGAGACGCGCGGCGGCGCTCACGTGGTGCCGTAGAACAGCTCCTCCACGACCCCGCGCGCCCTGCGGGTCGTACGGCGGTAGTCGTCCAGCATGTCGCCGACGTGCCCGGGGCCGTAGCCCAGATAACGGCCCATCGCTCCCAGTTCCCGTCCGTCGGACGGGAAGGTGTCGCCGCTGCGGCCGCGTACGAGCATCACGCCGTTCCTGACCCGGGTCGCCAGGACCCAGGCCTCGTCCAGCGTCGCCGCGTCCTCTGCGGAGATCAGGCCGGCCTCGGCGGCCGCGGCGAGCGCCCCCCTGGTGCGGGTCGTGCGCAGCCCGGGGTGGGACCAGCCGTGCCGCATCTGGAGAAGCTGTACGGTCCACTCGACGTCGGACAGGCCGCCCCGGCCCAGTTTGGTGTGCAGGGTCGGGTCGGCGCCGCGCGGCAGCCGCTCGGTCTCCATCCGGGCCTTGAGGCGGCGGATCTCCCGTACGGACTCGTCGCTGACACCGCCTTCCGGATACCGCAGCGGATCGACGAGTTCGATGAAGCGGCGCCCCAGATCGGCGTCGCCCGCCATGGGCTCGGCGCGCAGCAGTGCCTGGCTCTCCCAGACGAGCGACCAGCGCCGGTAGTACGCGGCGTAGGAGGCGAGCGTACGGACCACCGGGCCGCTCTTGCCTTCCGGGCGCAGGTCGGCGTCGATCATCAACGGCGGCTCCGAGCTGGGCACTTCGAGAAGCCTGCGCATCTCGGAGACCACGGCGGTGGCGGCCCGTGCCGCTTCGTGCTCGTCGACGCCCTCGCGCGGTTCATGGACGAACAGCACGTCGGCGTCGGAGCTGTAGGCGAGTTCGTGGCCGCCGAAGCGGCCCATGCCGATGACGGCGAACCGGGTGGGGAGTATGTCGCCCCAGCGGGCGCGTACGCCGGCCCGCAGGGCGCCGGCCAGGGTCGCCGCGTTCAGGTCGGTGAGGGCGTTGCCGACCCGGTCGACGAGTGCGCCGGGGTCCTTCTCTGCGGGGCTCTCCTCCGTACCGTACGAGCCGATGATGTCGGCGGCCGTGGTACGGAAAAGCTCCCTGCGCCGCATGCCACGGGTGGACCCGACAGCGCCCTCGGCGGTCTCGGCGCGGCCGACGGCGGCGATCACCTCCTGCTCCAGCGGTTCGCGGGCGCGCGGGGCGAGACCGTTCGGGTCGCCGAGCATCGACACCGCCTCGGGGGCGCGCAACAGCAGGTCGGGCGCGAACCGCCCCGCCGACAGCACGCGCGCCAGGTTCTCGGCCGCCGCCCCCTCGTCGCGGAGCAGCCGCAGGTACCAGGGCGTCCTGCCGAGCGCGTCGGACACCTTGCGGAAGCCGAGCAGTCCGGCGTCCGGGTCGGCCGAGTCGGCGAACCAGCCGAGGAGTACGGGCAGCAGGGTGCGCTGGATGGCCGCCTTGCGGCTCACTCCTGACGACAGCGCCTCCAGGTGGCGGAGCGCGGCGACCGGGTCGGCGTAGCCGAGGGCGCCGAGCCGCTGCCCCGCCGCCTTGGTGCTCAACCGGACCTCGCCTGGCGCGAGTTGGGCCACGGCGTCGAGCAACGGCCGGTAGAACAGCTTCTCGTGCAGCCGCCGCACCACCGAAGCGTGGCGTTTCCATGCCTGGTTGAGCTCGGCGACCGGGTCGCCGCGCAGCCCGAGCGAGCGCCCGAGGCGGCGCAGGTCGGCCTCGCCCTCGGGCACCATGTGCGTGCGCCGCAGCCGGAAGAGCTGGATGCGGTGTTCCATCGAGCGCAGGAAGCGGTAGGCCTCGTCGAGCCCGGCCGCGTCGGCGCGCCCCACGTAACCGCCGGAGGCGAGCGCGGCGAGTGCTTCGAGCGTCGAGCCGCTGCGCAGCGAGGCGTCGCTGCGGCCGTGCACCAACTGGAGGAGCTGGACGGCGAATTCGACGTCCCGCAGCCCGCCGGGTCCGAGCTTCAGCTCACGGTCTATCTCCCCAGGAGGGATGTTGTCGACGACGCGGCGGCGCATCTTCTGTACGTCGGGGACGAAGTGGTCCCGTTCGGAGGCCTGCCACACCAGCGGCGCGACCCCTTCGATGTACCGCGCGCCCAGCTCCGGGTCCCCCGCCACCGGGCGGGCCTTGAGCAGCGCCTGGAACTCCCAGGTCTTGGCCCAGCGTTCGTAGTAGGCGAGGTGGCTGGCGACGGTGCGAACGAGCGGCCCGTTGCGGCCCTCGGGGCGCAGGTTGGGGTCGACGGGCCAGATGGTGCCCTCGACATCGACCTCCGAGCAGATCCGCATGAGATGGGAGGCGAGGCGGGTGGCCGCCGCGATGGCGGGCCTGCTCTCGTCGGTGGAGTCGTCGTCACCTCCCTCCGGGGTGGCGCCGACGAAGATCACGTCCACGTCCGACACGTAGTTCAGCTCGTGTCCGCCGCACTTGCCCATCGCGATGACGGAGAGCCGGCAGGCGGCGGCGTCCTCGGGCGCCGCCGCCGAGGCGATCGTGAGCGCGGCGCGCAGGGTGGCGGTCGCCAGGTCGGCGAGTTCGGCGGCGGTCTGGGCGACGTCGGTCGTACCGCAGACGTCCCTGGCGGCGATCGCCAGCAGGCAGCGGCGGTAGGCGACGCGCAGCGAGACGGGGTCGGTGGCGCCGGCGAGGCCGCGTTCGAAGTCGGCGACGCCGGGGTGCAGGTCCGAGGACTCGTAGGTGACGAGGACCTGCCAGTCCTGCGGGTGCCTGGCCAGGTGGTCGCCGAGCGCCTCCGAGGCCCCGAGCACGCCGAGGAGCCGGTCGCGCAGGGGTTTCGCCGTCAGGAGGGTGTCCAGCAGCATCCGCCGGTCGCCGTCCTGCTGCGCCTCGGTCAGCCGGACGAGCGAACGCAGCGCGAGGTCGGGGTCGGCGGTCGCGCCGAGCGCGTCGAGGAGCAGTGGATCCGACCGTACGGCGGACATCTCGGGCGCGTCGAGGAACCGCTCGGCGGTCGAGGGGTCCGTGAAGCCGTGCCGCAGCAGGCGGGTGAACGTACTGCTCCTGCGCCCGGGCACCGGCACCGACATCGCCACGCTCCTGTCCGATCAAGGTCCGGATCCGAGGGTAGCCGCCGTGGCCGGCGGAAGAGCCGTCGCGTACGGGCTGCGCGGGGGCCGGAAAGCGGCCGGAGCGCGTCCGGAGAGCGACGGGAAACGGGTCCGGAGTGTCGCGCCGGGCGACCGGAGAGTCACACCGGGTGGAGCGGAGGGTCCACGTATCGAGACCAATATCGATGATTCCAGACAAGTTGGCCGATTATGCGATGCTTTTTATCAAGGCAACCGTATGACTGGAAGTAGCTGGGTCATGGTCCACTCGCACGGAGTCACGTCCGGCGGCTACCCGCCGGGAGTCACAGCCGACGGTGTCGCGCCCGCCGTCGGGTCCGGCACGACCGCACCCGTCATCCATCCGCCACGCCGCCCTGAGCCCTTCCCCGGCCTGACCGTATTCGGGCTGACCGAGTGCGCCCTCATGATGATCGACGAGAACACGGTCATCAGCGGCTGGTCGCAGGGAGCCGAGAACCTGCTCGGCTACCGGGCCTCCGAGGTCACCGGGCACTCGGCCGTCGGCCTGCTGGCGCCCGAGCGCCGGAGCGACTCCGACACCCGGCGCCTCTCGGCCGAGTCGCGCTGGCGGAGGAGGATCAGCACGCGGAAGCCGTGGACGGGCATGACGGACGTACGGCACCGCGACGGCACGCGGCTGCGCGTCAGCGTGGAGGCGGTCCCGCTGCGCGGCGAGGACGGCGCTTCGACCTGGTTCGTCTCCGTGTGCGCCATGTCGGGCGGGGACAGCAGTCCGGGCGTCAGCGCCTCCGTGATGCGCACGCTGCTCGACAGCGCACCGATCGCGCTGTCCGTCTGGGACCGCGACCTGACCTGCATCTGGCTGAACAGCTCGGCCGAGCGCAGCAGGGGCCCGCTGGGCAACCGCCGGATCGGCAACAACGTCCACGAGGCGCTGCCCGGCTTCGACACGGACGACGTCGCCTCGGTGATGCGGCAGGTGCTTCAGGACGGCGGGCCCGTACTCGACCACGAATTCGTCTGGAGCTCGCCGGACGGGCGCCAGGAACGCGTCTTCTCCTCGTCCCTCTTCCGCTTCGACGCGGAGGACGGCACCCCGCTGGGCATCTGCACCATCGGCGTCGACATCACCAAGAGCTGGGCGCGGGACCGGCTCGCCGTCCTGAGCGAGGCGGGCCGGCGCATCGGCACCACCCTGGACATCGCGAAGACGGCCCAGGAGCTGGCCGAGGTGGGCTGCCCGCTGCTCGCCGACTTCGTCACCGTCGAACTCGACGAGTCGGTGCCGCTCTCCGACAACTCACCCGAGCGGGCAGCGTCCGACGACATCGAGGGCGCGATCTTCCGCCGGCTGGGCGTGACGTCCCTCCACCCGGGCGTGCCCGAGGCGGCGTACGCGCGCGGGGAGGAGATCTACGTACCCCCGTCGTCCCCGATGTACGCGGTGCTGAAGTCCGGGAAGTCGCACTTCGAACCCGTACTGGACGTCGCCCCCGACGGCTGGCTCAGCGAGGACCCGCTGCGCGCCAAGAACGTCCGCGCGTTCGGGATGCACTCGGCGATGGTCATCCCGCTGAAGGCGCGCGGCGCCGTCCTCGGGATCGCGGTGTTCGTACGGACGATCAACAACACCCCCTTCACCCGCGACGATCTGCTCCTCGCCGAGGAACTCGCCGTGCGGGCCTCGCTGAACCTGGACAACGCCCGGCGCTACACCCGCGAGCGCGCGGCGGCGCTCGCGCTCCAGCGCAATCTGCTGCCCCGCCGGCTGTCGGGCGGCTGCGCGCTCGATGTGGCGTCCCGCTATCTGCCGACGGACTCGCACGAGGGGGTGGGCGGTGACTGGTTCGACGTGATCCCCCTGTCGGGCGCGCGGGTCGCGCTGGTCGTCGGGGACGTCATCGGGCACGGCATCAACGCGGCGGCGTCGATGGGACGGCTGCGGACCGCCGTACACACGCTCGCCGACCTGGACTTCGCCCCCGACGAACTCCTCGCCCATCTCGACGACCTGGCGGGCCGGCTGTCGGAGGAGCAGCTCGGCTCGGACGGCTTCCCGACCCCGGTCATCGGGGCGACGTGCGCGTACGCGGTGTACGACCCGGTGACCCGGATCTGCACCGTCGCGCGCGCCGGGCACCCACCGCCCGCGCTGGTGGATCCGGAGGGGCGCGTCACCTTCCCGGACATCCCGGCGGGGGCGCCGATCGGCTACGGCCTCGCGTCGTACGAGTCCGCCGAGTTCGAGCTGCCCGAGGGAAGCCTGATCGCCATGTACACCGATGGTCTGGTCGAGACACGGCACGACGACATCGATGTGGGCCTGCACGTCCTGGCGTCGGCGCTCGCGCGGCCCGGCACCGAACTGGAGGAGCTGTGCGGCGACGTCGTCGAAGCGACCCTCGCCCAGTCGAAGTTCGAGGACGACGCCGCGCTGCTGCTCGCCCGTACCCACGTCCTCGGTCCTGACCAGGTGATGAGCTACGACCTGCCCGACGAGCCGATGGCGATCCGCACCGCGCGCTCGCTGGCCGTGAAGCAGTTGTCCGCGTGGGGCCTCGGCCATCTGTGCAGGAATGTGGAGCTGATCATCAGCGAACTCGTCACCAACGCGGTCAGCCACGCGACGGGCCCGGTCCGGCTCCGGCTGATCCGGCACAAGTCGCTGGTGTGCGAGGTGTACGACGCCGACAGCAGGCTGCCGAGACTGCGTCACGCGCGGGTGACCGAGGAGTCGGGCCGGGGACTGCTGATGGTCGCCGAGCTGTCGCACCGGTGGGGGTGCCGCTTCACGCGGGACGGCAAGGTGACATGGGCGGAGGTCGAGATCCCGGTGCGGGCGGAGCGGTCGCTCGACGGGATGGAGGAGACGGACGGCATGGACGAGGTGGACGGCGTGGTCGCCTTCGGCGCGGACGGCGCGTGGGACGACGAGGACGCGTCGGTGGCCGAACGGAGCGCGTGAGGGCGGGGATTACGGTGTCGGCTGCGACTCCGGCACCGGGTCCGGCAGGAAGTCGGCGCGGTGCGTACGGGCCCACGCGCGGAACGTACGGGCGCGGTGCCCGGTGATCCGCAGCACGGAGTTGTTGACGGGCGTCGGCACCCCGACAGCGGCGGCTGAGGTGTCCAGCAGCGCCCGCAGAACCGGCTCCGGCATCCAGGACTCGCGTCGCTCCAGGGCCTGTTCGGGGGTGAGTTCGCCGACCGTGAGCGTCCTGCCGATCTCCTCGCCGAGCGCGGTGACGACGTCGCGCAGCCGCATCGACTCCGGCCCCGTGAGGATCTGCATCCTGCCCCGGTGTGTGTCACGGGTCAGCAGATCGGCGGCCACTTCGGCGATGTCGTCGGGGTGGATGGGGGTGAACTGCGCGTCGGGGAAGGCGAGATCGACACGTTCCGAGGTACGGACCTGCTCGCCCCAGTCCCGGAGCGCGTTGCCGGCGAGCCAGCTCGGGTAGAGCACGGTGTGCGGCAGGCCCGAGCGTTCCAGGGACTGTTCCATGGCGCGGTGGACCTGCCCGATGAGGGTCTTGTACTCGCGAGGTTCGTAGGAACCGGGCGAGGAGAGCAGCACGATGTGCTCGACGTCCGCGGCGCGGGCGGCGGCGAGGAAGCCGTCGACCGCGCCGCGTACGGGATAGAGGAACACCGTCTCGACGCCCCGCAGCGCCTCGCGCGCGCTCGCTGTCAGCGACGGGGTCGGTGAGGTCCAGGGTGACCGCCTCGACTCCCGGGGGCAGCTCCGCCGAGGCCGAGTTCCGGGCCGATCCGCGTACGTCGTGGCCCCTTCGGGCCAGTTCGGCGATGACACGGCGGCCGATGGCGCCCCGGGCACCGGTGACAAGGATGGTCATGTCGCTCCTGTTCGCTTCTGCCGAATTTAACCTTTGGAAACAAAGCATCTTTGCTTCAAAAGCTAAATCGCGAGACCGCCGATGTCAACCACCGGCAGCGGCCCCGGAATTCGGTGGCCCCCCGGCGGCCCGAGTGGTTGGGTGCCCGGGTGAACTCAGCCACCAGCGGGACGACCGCCGCTCTGCTCGACCACATCGACCGCTACCTGGACGGCCTGCCCCGCCGGGACGGGCGCGCGGAGGACTTCGGCCCGCTGACCCTGTTCGTACGCGGGAGCGCGGGCCCCGCGCTGCACGCACAGCCCACGCGCGGCTGGTCCGAGCGGGGCGGGCGGCGGGTGACCACCGCCGATGTCGAGGCGGTCCTGGCGCGTCAGCGCGCCCTCGGGGTGGCCCCGAGCTTCGAGTGGGTCGACTCGTCGGCGCCCGCGCTGCGCACGGCGGCCGAGGACGCCGGACTGAAGGTCACGGAGCGCCCGCTGCTGGTACTCCCGGCGGTCGCGCCGACCCCGACCGCCTTTGCGGGCAACGTACCTGAAGACGTATCAGTTCGGACTCTGACAGCGGACGACTCCCATCTGCCGAGTGCGGTCGCCGCCCCCCATCTGGCCTTCGCCGAGATCGGCACGCACGTGGGCGAGGCGGGCACCGCCGAACTGGCCGAGCGGGTCGGCACCCTCACGGCCGAGATCACGCGAACGGCGGACCGCGTCCGAGCGGGCCGCACCACCCTCGTGGCGGCCGTACGGAACGGCGCCGCCCTCAGCTCGGGACTCTTCCCCGGAATCGTGGAGGGCGTGACGGAGGTGTGCGCCGTGGGCACCCTCCCGGCCGCCAGACGCCAGGGCCTGGCGCTCGCCGTAACGGCGGCCCTGGTGGTACGAGCCCGCGAATCGGGCGCCCACACCGTCTTCCTGGGCGCCACGGACGCAACAGTCGCCCGCATCTACGCCAAACTCGGCTTCCGCCACATCGGCACCTACCTGGAGGCCGAACCCCCGGAGTAGCCCACGCGAACGGCCGCCCCTGAGCCGAATGCCCCGGGGCGGCCGTGATCAGATGTCGCGCCGAGCTGACTAGGCGCCCCTTCGGGCAAGGGCGACCAAGCCCGCGAAGCCCTGGGAGGTGAGCATGAGAACCGGACCACAGGGGTTCTTGCTGTCACGGACCGGCACCACACCATGGGCGGAGGCGTACGAGGGCGACCATTCCACGCAGTTCCCACCTTGACCATCGCTGTAGCTGCTCTTGACCCACCGCATGGCGAGCGGGCCCGAAGTGATGCTCATTTCGCGTGTTCCTCCATGATCGAGTGGATCAGTCGCAGGGACCGGACCTCCGGTTCTGCCGCCGCGCGCAACCGCTCGTACGTGGCCGACCACGAACGCACTGCCGCCGGAGAGTCGTTCACCTGCCCGTGTCCCGTTGTCTCCGAGTACAGGACCATGTCCCCAGCGTCCTGCGTAAGGAGAATAAACGACAGGCCGGAGGCGGGGGCACCGGCGGTGAAGGGCAGAACTTGCAAGGTGATGTGAGGATTTGTTGCTGCGGCAAGCAGGTGCTGAAGCTGGCCCACCATGACTGACGGGCTCCCGACCTCCTGCCGTAGCACCCACTCCGACAGGATGACCCACAACAGCGGAGGCTTGTCCCGCTCCATGAGTTCACGGCGCCGCATCCGAGCCTCCACGCGGCCCCTGATCTGCGTATCGCTCTCGCGCGGATGGGCGGCGCGGAAGACGGCTTCCGCGTACTCCGGGGTCTGAAGCATGCCCATGACGAAGGAGTTGGAGTAGTCACTGATGACCGACGCCTCGCTCTCCAGTTTCATGTACGGGATGAACCAGCCCGCGTGGCCGCGTTCGCTGACCCTGTGCCGCAACCGGACGAACGACCCAGGTGTGCCGAACACCTGGTCACACACCTCGGCGAACCTGAGGGAAGCGAACCGCGAGCCTCCCTCCACCCGCGTCACGTAGGTGCGTTCGAAGCGTGCGGCATCTGCCAGTTCCTGCTGCGAGAGCCCCTTGTGCTTGCGGGCATACATGACCTCTCTGCCGAAGTACGCGGCCCCGTCTTCGGGCTCCTCGATTTCTTCCGTGTCGTCCGCGACGTCCGCCGCCAGTTCCGCCGTTCCCAATTCGCTCACGCGTTCAACTCCTCAGCGCCGCGATGCCGTTGGGACACGATTTTCCCTGTTGACACGCCATGTCGAAGATGAAACATGGAAATGGCAGTCTTTTGGGTTACCCGAAGCCAGGGGCCGACGGTTCGTTTACCGTCGGCCCCATGGAAGTTCTGCCGGGATACCCTCGTCAGCCTGCGGTTGTCACAACACCGGGAGGTTTTTCCGCAGTTCGAAGGCCGTGACCTCGCTGCGGTACTCCTCCCACTCCTGCTTCTTGTTGCGGAGGAAGAAGTCGAAGACGTGCTCGCCCAGGGTCTCGGCGACCAGTTCGCTGCGCTCCATCAAGGAGATCGCCTCACCGAGGTTCTGCGGGAGCGGTTCGATGCCCATCGCGCGGCGTTCGGCGTCGGAGAGGGCCCATACGTCGTCGTCGGCGCCCGCCGGGAGTTCGTAGCCCTCGTCGATGCCCTTGAGGCCGGCCGCGAGCAGGACCGCGTACGACAGGTACGGGTTGGCGCCCGAGTCGATGGAGCGGACCTCGACGCGCGCCGAGCCCGTCTTGCCCGGCTTGTACATCGGGACGCGGATCAGCGCCGAGCGGTTGTTGTGGCCCCAGCAGATGTACGAGGGGGCCTCGCCGCCCGAGCCCGCCGTGCGGGTGGAGCCGCCCCAGATGCGCTTGTACGAGTTGACCCACTGGTTGGTGACCGCCGAGATGTCCGCGGCGTGCTTGAGCAGCCCGGCGATGAACGAGCGGCCGACCTTGGAGAGTTGGTACTCGGCGCCCGACTCGTAGAACGCGTTGCGGTCGCCCTCGAAGAGGGAGAGGTGGGTGTGCATGCCCGAACCGGGGTACTCCGAGAACGGCTTGGGCATGAAGGTGGCCTGCACGCCCTGCTCCAGCGCGACCTGCTTCATGACCAGGCGGAACGTCATGATGTTGTCGGCGGTCGAGAGCGCGTCCGCGTACCGCAGGTCGATCTCCTGCTGGCCGGGGGCGCCCTCGTGGTGGCTGAACTCCACGGAGATTCCCATGGATTCGAGCATGGTGATCGCCTGGCGGCGGAAGTCCATGCCGACGTTCTGCGGAGTGTGGTCGAAGTAGCCGGAGTTGTCGGCCGGGGTGGGGACGCTGCCGTCGAGCGGCTTGTCCTTCAGCAGGAAGAACTCGATCTCGGGGTGGGTGTAGAAGGTGAACCCCAGGTCCGAGCACTTGGCGAGCATCCGCTTGAGGACATAGCGCGGGTCGGCGAAGGACGGCGAGCCGTCCGGCATCAGGATGTCGCAGAACATCCGGGCCGTTCCCGGGGCCTCGGCGCGCCACGGCAGGATCTGGAACGTACCGGGGTCCGGCTTGGCGATCATGTCGGACTCGTACACCCTGGCGAAGCCCTCGATGGCCGAGCCGTCGAAGCCCATGCCCTCGTCGAAAGCCTGCTCAAGTTCGGCGGGCGCGACGGCGACCGACTTCAGGAAGCCGAGCACGTCGGTGAACCACAGCCGTACGAAGCGGATATCGCGTTCCTCAAGCGTACGGAGCACAAATTCCTGCTGCTTGTCCATAATCCTGTCCTACCCATCCTTGCTGGTCAGGCCACCTGCTCCCATGCCGCGGAACACGCTGGGCACACGAGCATCCCACCACACGATTTCCGGCGCGTTGCGAACCCCGGTCCGATGCTTCGTACCGGGTGGATGCACGGCCCCTCGCCCATAGTGCCTGCTGGAGCGGGGGGCACGGAACTGCCGGGCAGCGTCGATCGCGCTGATCGCGATTGTTGAGCTCCCGCGCATCCGGGGGGTAAGAGTCCTCCGGGTGTGAACGGGAGGAACGAAAGATGAAGAGCAGCAAGTTCCGCGCGTCCTGCGTCGCGGGCCTGGTGACCACAGGCGCCGCGCTCAGCATGCTGGGTACGGCACCGGCCCGGGCAGCGACCTGGACCGGCGGATCGGTGTCCTGGAGCGCCAACGGCGAGCTGATAAAGGTCACCGACACGAAGGCCGACGGTTACTCCTTCGGGGTCACAGCGGCGGACACGAAGGTCCCGAACGTGGTGGCCGTGTGCAGGGTCACCGCGGGTGCCGGGCACTCGAAGACCTGTGACCTCTCGTACCCGGAGGGGCGGTCGATCCTGATCGTCGCCAGCCGGAAGAAGGGTGGCACCATCGAGCCGGGCGGGTCGGCCACGGTCCGTTCCTGACCTCTGGCGCCTCTGCCCTCGGGCGCCCCTGACCTCTGGCGCCCCTGGCCTCGGCGCCGCTTCGTACGACATGCTCGGCCCTGCCGCCCGTACGGGTGGCAGGGCCGTTCCCGTCACCCCCGCCCCGCGTACAGCTCCGCCTCCTCGCCGGGCGCCGCCGGCTCCCCGCCCGCCTCCGTGAACGCCGTCAGCGCGCCGACCAGCGCCGACCGCTGTCCCGGGGTCAGCCGCTCCACGATCGCCGTGATCTCGCGGCGGCGCGCCGCCGTGACGTCCTCGACCACGCTCCGGCCCTCCGGCGTCAGCCGCAGCATCGTCTCGCGTCTGTTGTCGGGGTTGCTCTGCCGGTCGGCCAGGCCCGCGGCGATGAGCCGGTCCAGCATCCGCATCGCGGTCGACGGGTTCACCCCGAGCCGCTCGGCCAACTCCACCAGCTTGGCGTCGCCATGGGTGGCGAGCACCACCAGGAGCCGGAACTGCGGCAGGGTCACCCGGTCGGCGACGGACCCCAGGGAGCGTACGGACACGGAGACCAGCAGCCGTGACGCCGCGAGCACCGCCCCGGTCACCGCGTCCACGTCGACCTCGTCGTCCGGAGTCGGCTCTGCATACTCGGCCATGCCTCTTTGTACCGTGCCCGCGCCCGGCTTGTATGCGGCTGTACCAGGTCCGTACGGCGCGATCCGGCCCCGCCCGGCGTCCCCTACTGCTGCCGTCCGGGTCATACGGCTACCATCGGCGCCCATGGGGGGACCGCGCCGCCTGCGCCGCACAGGCATCACGCGTTCCATGGCGCTGCTGAGCGCCATGGCGACGCTGCTGGCCGCGCTCTTCATCTGTACGGCGATGGACGACCCCGCCCCGCCGGCCGGCGGAACGGTGATCTCGCTCGCGGGCGCGGCGGACGCGCGGTACGACTGCCCGTACGACCGGGGCCACTGCGCGCTCTTCTCGCGGGTGAGTACGGCCGTACTCACCGTCCACCCGCCCACCGCGCCGCTCGCCGCCGACAGCGGCCCCCCGCGCCTCGAACACGCCCACGCGCGCGGCCGGGTGCTCAGGCCGGGCACGCGGGCCCGCGCCCCGGACCTCCATGTCCTTCAGGTGCTCCGGACCTAGGACGGGCGACATCCCCCACGTCGTCGTCCCCCACGTCGTCGTCACCCACGTCGTCGTCCCGATCCGCGGTTCCCGCCAGTTATTCGCAGAAGGACACACCATGGCCCAGAAGTCCAAGTCCCCGTCAGCCGAACGAAAAGCCCGAATAGAGGAGATGCGGCGCGCCCAGCACGCCAGCGAGCGGCGCAATCGCATCCTCACCATCGCCGTGAGCGCCGTCGTCGTACTCGGCCTCGTCGGGTTCGGCGCCTACGCGCTCAACAAGAAGTCGGACCAGAAGGCGGCCGCCGACGCGCCCATCAAGGGCGAGAAGGACTGGGACGCCGCCAAGCTCGGCCGGAACCACGTCACCGAGCAGGTCAAGTACCCCATGAAGCCGCCGGTGGGCGGCGACCACAACCAGGTCTGGATGAACTGCGACCGGGACGTCTACAAGGACGCGATCCCCGACATGAACGCGGTGCACGCGCTGGAGCACGGCGCGGTCTGGGTCACGTACAACGACAAGGCGTCCGCCGCCGATGTGAAGACCCTCAGCGACAAGGTCAAGAAGACCTCGTACTCGCTGATGAGCCCCTACAAGGACCAGGCCGGCACGATCATGCTCAGCGCCTGGGGCAAGCAGCTCAGCGTGAAGACCGCCGACGACCCGCGGGTGAACCAGTTCTTCACCAGGTACGTGCAGGGCCCGCAGACGCCTGAGCCGGGCGCGGCGTGCACCGGTGGAATGGACGCCCCCCAGTGAGCCGTACGAGCTGGGCCGCGATCTCCGCCGTCGTGCTGGCGCTGCTCTTCGCCGGTACGGCCACCGTGATAGCGGCCGGCCGCGACGGCGGCGCCGCCACCGCGAGTACCCCGTCGGCGACCTCCCCGGACGCGGGTTTCGCCCGTGACATGGCGGTCCACCACCAGCAGGCCGTCGAGATGTCCTTCATCGTGCGGGACAGCACGGACGACGAGGAGGTGCGCCGGCTCGCGTACGACATTGCCAACACCCAGGCGAACCAGCGCGGGATGCTGATGGGCTGGCTCGACATGTGGGGACTGCCCAAGACGGAGGCGGACCAGGCGCCGATGGCCTGGATGCCGATGGACGAGCAGATGGGTCCGGGTCACGCGATGTACCAGGCGCACGACGGCGCGCTCATGCCGGGCATGGCCACCAGCGCGGAGCTGGACCAGTTGCGGAAGGCGCGCGGCAAGCAGGCCGAGATCCTCTACCTCCAGCTCATGACCGACCACCACAAGGGCGGCGTGATGATGGCGGGGGCGTGCGCGAGGCAGTGCGCACCCGGCACGGAGCGGGAGCTCGCCAAGGGGATGGTCGTCTCCCAGGAGTCCGAGATCGCGCAGATGGCCGACCTGCTGAAGGAGCGGGGCGCGAAGCCGCGGGTCGCCTGAGGCCTGGAAGCGGTACGGGGACGGGCGGGGCGGGCGGGGAACGGCGCGAGTCGGCGGGGACGCCGTGCTCCCGCCCACCCTGGCCGCCCCGCCCGCTTCACCCGCTTCACCCGTTCGGCCGACAGCGGTCGCGTCACCCGAACAGCCTCGTCACGATGGGTGGTGGCTCGGGGCGGAGACCGTACGCGGGAGGTATGAGCCTGATGACCACTGCCAAGGACATGATGCACCCGGGGGCGCACTGGATCCCCGCACACGAGACCCTCGACCGCGCCGCGCAGCTCATGCGGAACCTGGATGTGGGGGCGCTGCCCATCGCCGACAGCGAGGAGCGGCTGATCGGCATCATCACCGACCGCGACATCGTCATTCGCTGTGTGGCCATGGGCCACGATCCGGCGCAGGTCACCGCAGGTGAGATGGTGCAGGGCACGCCGCGCTGGATCGACTCGAACGCCGAGGTCGGCGAGGTGCTGCGGGAGATGCAGAGCCACCGGATCCGCCGGATCCCGGTGATGGAGGACAAGCACCTCGTCGGGATGATCAGTGAGGCCGACCTGGCGCGCCATCTCGACCACGCGCAGCTCGCCATGTGGGCGGAGCAGATCTACGCGGACCGCTGAACCCGGCGGGGCATCGGCCCCGTGCCGTCGGCCCCGGCCACCGGCCACGGGGAGACGCCCCCTGCTGACGATCCCGGCTGACGGCGCCGACGGGTGTCCGGCGTATATCCGCGCATAACGGCGCCCGTCGGCCGGTCCCGGCGGCTCCTCCCATTGTGTCAGTCAGACGATTACACTGGAGGACGTGCCTCAACTACGCCTCGCTCTGAATCAGATCGACTCGACCGTCGGTGATCTCACCGCCAACGCCGAGGCGATCGTGCACTGGACCCGGCACGCCGCCGATCAGGGAGCGCACCTCGTCGCGTTCCCCGAGATGGTGCTGACCGGCTACCCCGTCGAGGATCTGGCCCTCAGGTCGTCCTTCGTCCAGGCCTCCCGCGACGCCCTGCGCGCGCTCGCGGCGCGCCTCGAAGCGGAGGGCTTCGGCGAGCTGCCGGTGATCGTCGGCTACCTCGACCGCTCCGAGAAGGCCCAGCCCCGGTACGGGCAGCCGGCGGGCGCCCCGCAGAACGCCGCCGCCGTGCTGCACCGCGGTTCGGTCGTGCTGAACTTCGCCAAGCACCACCTGCCCAACTACGGCGTCTTCGACGAGTTCCGGTACTTCGTGCCGGGCCACACCATGCCTGTCGTACGCGTCCACGGCGTCGATGTCGCCCTCGCGATCTGCGAGGACCTCTGGCAGGACGGCGGCCGGGTGCCGGCGGCCAAATCCGCCGGGGCCGGGCTGTTGATCTCCATCAACGCCTCACCGTACGAGAAGGCCAAGGACGACACCCGGCTCGACCTGGTGCGCAGGCGGGCCAGGGAGGCCGGCTGCACCACCGCGTATCTCGCTTCGATCGGCGGCCAGGACGAGCTGGTCTTCGACGGCGACTCGATCGTCGTCGACAAGGGGGGCGAGGTCGTCGCCCGCGCGCCGCAGTTCTCCGAGGGCTGTGTGGTCCTCGACCTCGACCTGCCCGCCGCGGCGGCCGAGCCGGCCACCGGCGTCGTCGACGACGGGCTGCTGATCGAGCGCGTCGTCCTGTCCGAGGAGCCGCTGCCCTCGTACGAGCCCGAGGTGGCCGGCGGCTACGCCGACCGTCTCGAGGACGACGAGGAGGTGTACTCGGCGCTGGTCGTGGGCCTGCGCGCGTACGCCGCGAAGAACGGCTTCCGGTCCGTCCTGATCGGGCTCTCCGGCGGCATCGACTCCGCGCTCTGCGCCGCCATCGCGTGCGACGCGCTCGGCGCGGCGAACGTGTACGGCGTCTCGATGCCGTCCAAGTACTCCTCGGACCACTCACGGGACGACGCGGCGGATCTGGCCCGGCGTACCGGCCTCAACTTCCGTACGTTCTCGATCGAGCCGATGTTCGACGCGTACATGTCGTCGCTGGAGCTGACCGGGCTGGCCGAGGAGAACCTCCAGGCGCGGCTGCGCGGCACGATGCTGATGGCGCTCTCCAACCAGGAGGGCCAGATCGTGCTGGCGCCGGGCAACAAGTCCGAGCTGGCGGTGGGGTATTCGACGCTGTACGGCGACGCTGTCGGCGCGTACGGCCCGATCAAGGACGTCTACAAGACGTCGGTCTTCCGGCTCGCGCGCTGGCGCAACCGCGCCGCCGAGGAACGCGGCCAGACCCCGCCGATCCCGGAGAACTCGATCGCCAAGCCGCCGAGCGCCGAGCTGCGCCCCGGCCAGGTCGACACGGACTCGCTGCCCGACTACGACGTGCTGGACCAGATCCTGGAGCTGTACGTCGACCGCGACCAGGGCAAGGACGCGATCGTGAAGGCGGGCTTCGACGACGAGATGGTCACGAAGACACTGCGGATGGTGGATGTCGCCGAGTACAAGCGGCGCCAGTACCCGCCGGGCACGAAGATCTCGGCGAAGGGCTTCGGCAAGGACCGCAGGCTGCCGATCACGAACCGCTGGCGGGAGACGGCGACGGAGTGACCTGAGCGGTACATGGGCTCGGGCGGGTCGGGGCCCCGTCGGCCGGCAAGTGCGGCCCGCCCGGTTCACGTGTGCGGCCCACCCGGTTCACACGTGCGGCCCACCCGGTTCACACGTGCGGCCCGCCCCCGCCCGGCGTAGCGTCGATTTCGTGCTATTCACGCTGGACGACCACGAACCGGGCACGTACGACTACGTTGTCGTGGGCGGCGGTACGGCGGGCTGCGTGCTCGCCGCCCGGCTGTCGGAGGACGGCGCGGCCCGCGTACTCATGCTGGAGGCGGGCGGCGAGCGGCC
>NZ_JTHL01000001.1:2350053-2353285 GCF_000818195.1 Streptomyces sp. 150FB
AGGCGGGCGGCGAGCGGCCGCTGGACGCCATGGCCGTACCGGCCGCCTGGCCCGCCCTGCTCGCGACGCCGGCGAACTGGGGCGAGGCCACCGTCGCGCAGGCCGCGACCAGTACGACCACTCCCCTGGCGCGTGGCCGTGCCCTCGGCGGGTCGTCGGCGATCAACGCCATGATGTTCGCGCGCGGGCACCACAGCGCGTACGACGCGTGGACCGCGTCCGGGGCCTCGGGCTGGAGCTTCGACGACCTCGTCCCGTACTTCCAGCGCAGCGAGGACGCGCGCGTGCGCCACGGCGGCCGGCGGGGTGTCGGCGGACCGCTCGGCGTCGGGCCCGCCGATCCGCCCAACCCGGTGATCACGGCGTGCCTGGAGGCGGCGGCGGAGCGCGGGCACCCGCGCGCCGGGGACCTGAGCGGCGGGCTCGACGAAGGCTTCGGGCTGCCGGACCTGAACATCGTCGACGGGCTGCGGCAGAGCGCGGCCGACGCCTACCTGGCGCCGGTGTCGGACCGCCCGAACCTCGATGTCGTGACCGGCGCCGTAGCGCGCCGCCTGATCGTCGAGAACAGCCGCTGCACCGGCGTCGAGTACGGCATGGGGGCGACGGCGGTCATGGCGCACTGCTCCGGGGAGGTCGTGCTGACGGCGGGCACCATCGGTTCGGCGCAGCTCCTGATGCTGTCCGGCATCGGCCCCGCGCCCCATCTCGAAGAGGTCGGCGTGGACGTCGTACTCGACCTGCCCGGGGTCGGTACGGGCCTCCAGGACCACCCGGTCGCCAATGTCGTCTACGGGGCGGCGCGCCCGATCCCGTTCTCCCGGAACAACCACGGCGAGGCCTTCGGCCTGCTGCGCTCCGACCCCGGGGTGGAGTCGCCGGACTTCCAGCTCCTCTTCATGGACGCGCCGGGGCACCTCTCCTCGGGTGCGGAGGTGGATCACGGTTATTCGATCGGCGCGATCCTCGTACGCCCCCGGAGCAGGGGCACGGTCCGGCTGGCGAACATCGACCCGGACACGGCGCCGCTGCTCGATCCGGACTACTACGGCGACCCCGAAGGACATGACCTGGCGACGATGGTCACCGCCCTGCGCGCGGCGCGCGACATCGGCGAGGCCCACGCGCTCGACGGCTGGCGGGAGCGTGAGGTGGCGCCGGGGCCGACGACGATCGACGAGGCGGCGCTGCGGGCGTACGCGACGGAGACCCTGGGCAGCGTCAACCACCCGGTGGGGACGTGCCCGATCGGGTCGGACGACACGGCGGTGGTCGACCCGGAGCTGCGGGTACGGGGGATTGCCGGGCTCCGGGTGGCGGACGCGTCCGTGATGCCGTCCCTGGTGACCGCGTATCCGATCGCGACGGTCTACGCCATCGCGGAGAGGGCGGCGGACCTCATCGCGGGCCGTGGGGCCTCGTGACGGGGGTCGTGGCGGCTGTCTCCCGCTGCTGACCCGCGAGGGCGCGGGCCGTGCGGGCGGCGCGCTCCTCGGTCTCCGCCAGCGAATCACCCTCGCCGCCGAAGGCGCCCAGGATGCCCTGCCGCAGGAAGAGCGCGAGCCCGTGCGCCGCCGAGGCGACGCGTACGAGCAGGTCGAAGGCGTCGGCCCGGTCCGGGGCTATCCGGCCCGTGATCGGCAGCAGGATGTCGAACAGGGCCGCGCCCCCGGCGGCCAGTTCGGGGTAATGGGCCCTGTCGAGACCGGCGCTGAACGTGATGTCGAACAGGGCCCGCTCCTCGGCGGCGTAGCGCACATACGCGGCGGCGAAGGCCGCCAGTTGCTCGGTGGGGTCCTCGCTCGTCGCGACGGCGGCGGTGAAGCGCCGGTGCTGCTCACGGAAGCCCTGCGCGGCGAGCGAGGCGAGCAGGGCGTCCCGGTCGGCGAAGTGCTTGTACGGGGCGGAGACGCTCACGCCCGCGCGCCGGCACGCCTCGGCCAGGGTGAAGCCGTGCGGGCCGCGCTCCGAGACGAGCGCGAGGGCGGCCTCCTCCAGGGCGTTGCGGAGGTCGCCGTGGTGCTGCCCGGTCGGGCGGCGTTTGACAGTCACGAGAGGAAGGTTAACAGTATTCACCACATGGCTGGTGAATAGCGTTCACCTAGGACGAGCAGATCGTCCGGGCCGCGACCGAACACCCAGGAGGAGCACCTTGATCAGCGACGCGAGCGCGGGCCTGGCCCGGATCACCCTCGGACACTCCGATCTCCGGATCCGGCCGATCGGGCTCGGCTGCATGGGCATGTCCCAGTCGTACGGGGACATCGACCCCGCCGAGGCGGTCGCCACGATCCGTACGGCCGTGGACCTCGGCGTCGAGTTCCTCGACACCTCGGACGTCTACGGCGTGGGCGGCCCCGACGGCGCACGGGGCAAGGGCTTCGGCCACAACGAGGAACTGATCGGCCGCGCGCTCGAAGGCCGGCGCGCGGAGGTCGTACTCGCGACGAAGTTCGGCGCCCGGCTGTCGCCGGACGGGAGCCATGTCTTCGACGGACGCCCCGAGTACGTCGCCCAGGCGTGCGAGGCGAGCCTGCGCCGGCTGGGCACCGACCACATCGATCTGTACTACGTCCACCGACTCGACCCGCGCGTACCGGTCGAGGAGACCGTCGGCGCCATGGCGGAGCTGGTCACGGCGGGCAAGGTCCGGGCGCTCGGCCTCAGCGAGGTGGGGCCCGACATCCTGCGCCGGGCGTCAGCCGTGCACCCCATCTCCGCACTGCAGAGCGAGTATTCGCTCTGGGAGCGCGGACTAGAGGCCGAAGTGATCCCCGCCTGCAAGCAGTTGGGCATCACACTCGTGCCGTACGGCCCGCTGGGCCGCGCGATGCTGACCGGCCGGATCGCCAGGGACACCACGTTCGCCGCCGACGACTACCGCTCCACCGTCCCCAAGTTCCAGGGTGAGAACCTCGATCGCAACCTCGCGCTGGTGGAGTCCCTGCGGGCGTTCAGCGACGCCAAGGGTTGCACACCGGGCCAGGTCGCCCTGGCCTGGCTGCTCGCCCAGCCGCTGGATGTGGCCCCCATCCCGGGAACGAAGCGCCCGCGGTACGTCAGCGAGAACCTCGCGGCCACCGGCGTCCCGCTCAGCGCCGACGAAGTGGCGCTGCTGGCAGCGATGTTCGACCCGGAACTGGTCAGCGGCGGTCGCCGCGACACCCGGGAGCCCCGCTGAATGCGGCCGTAACAGCAGAGGGCGGGCCGCCGGTCAGCGGGCCGAGCCGAG
>NZ_JTHL01000001.1:2353310-2371606 GCF_000818195.1 Streptomyces sp. 150FB
GCGGTGCCGCCCGTCGCGCTGCCGCCGGCCACGACGCGCGAGGCCGAGGCGCCCTCCGCCGCCCTGCGGTCCGTACGGTCCAGCAGCCCGGCCGTCACCGCGATCCCGAGGCCGATCACGGCCAGTACGGCGCCCACCAGGGTCGGTGACATCCAGCCCCAGCCCGCGGCGATCGCCGCGCCGCCGAGCCAGGCGCCGCCCGCGTTGGCGAGGTTGAACGCCGAGTGGTTGGAGGCGGAGGCCAGCGTCGGGGCGTCCTTCGCCTTGTTCATCACCAGCATCTGGAGCGGCGTGGTCGTCATGAAGCCGACAGCGCCCAGCACCACCACCGTCAGCAGCGCCGCCCATTCCACGTGGACGGCGAAACGGAACGCGACCAGGACCACGGCCAGCGCGCCCAGCGACCCGTACAGCGTCGGCCGCAGCGCGCGGTCCGTCAGCGGTCCCGCGGCCAGCGCTCCGAGCGTCATACCGATGCCGAACAGGGCGAGGACCAGCGTCACCGAGGACTCGCCGAGCCCCATGACCTCGGTCGTCATGGAGGCGAGGTACGAGTAGACGGCGAAGACCCCGCCGAAGCCGAACACGGCCGTGGCGAGTCCGAGCAGGACCTGACGGTTGCCGAGGGCGCGCAGTTCGCGGCGGACGTTCTGGTGCGCCTCGACGGGGACGTACGGGATGAGCCGCGCCAGCGCCGTCAGCGAGAGCAGGCCGATCACCGTGACCACGAGGAACGTGGCGCGCCAGCCCAGGTGCTGGCCGAGGAGCGTGGCGGCGGGAACGCCGACGATGTTGGCGACCGTCAGGCCGAGGAACATCGTCGCGACCGCCCTCGCCTGCCGCCCCTCGCCCGCCATCCGGGCGGCGACGACGGCGCCGACGCCGAAGAACGCACCGTGCGGCAGGCCCGCGAGCATCCGGCCGGCCAGCAGCCAGCCGAAGCTGGGCGCGAGCGCGGAGGCGAAGTTGCCGACGACGAAGAGGGCCATCAGGAGGAGGAGCATCCGCTTGCGCGGCACACGGGAGCCGACGGCGGTGAGCAGCGGCGCGCCGATGACCACACCGAGGGCGTACGCGGAGACCAGATAGCCGGCCGTGGGCACCGAGGTGCCGAGATCCCCGGCGACATTGGGCAGCAGGCCCATCATCACGAACTCGGTCGTTCCTATGCCGAAGGCGCTTACGGCCAGCGCGAGCAGGGCCAAGGGCATGAGGAGAGACCTTTCGACGTGAGACGTGTGCGCGGATACGTGCGGACAGGCGCGCCCGCACTAAGTACCCCCGCGAAACAAAGGGTCTCAGATCGTTTGTTCCCTCGCGTGAACTGCGCGTTGCGCGGAGCCTCCGAAGCTCAGCGCACCTCGACCCGCGCCGCGATCGGCAGGTGGTCGCTGCCCGTCTTCGGGAGCGTCCAGGACGCGGTCGGCTCGATGCCCTTCACCATGATCTGGTCGATCCGCGCCAGCGGGAAGGAGGCCGGCCAACTGAACCCGAACCCGTCCCCGGCTGCGCCCTGCGTGGACCGCATCTGGGAGGTGACGGCGTTGAGCGAACGGTCGTTCATCGTGCCGTTCAGGTCCCCGAGCAGGATCACCTTGCCCAGCGAGTCGTCCGCGATGGCCTCGCCCAGCGCGTCGGAGCTGTTGTCGCGCTGGTTGGCGGTGAATCCCGCGTGGAGTTTGACCCGTACGGACGGCATGTGCGCCACATAGACGTCGACGGCCCCGGCGGGGCTGCTGATCGTGGAGCGCATGGCGCGCGTCCAGCCCATCCGGGTGTCGACGGGCTTGGTGCCGGACATCGGGTACTTGCTCCACAGCCCGACGGTGCCCTGCACCGAGTGGTACGCGTACGTCTCGGCCAGCACCTTCGCGTACGTCGGCACCGCGCTCGTCGTCAGCTCCTCCAGCGCGACGACGTCCGCCCCCGAACGCGCCACGTCCCGCGCGGTACCGGCCGGGTCGGGGTTCTCCGCGTTGACGTTGTGGGTGACGACGGTGAGGTCGCCCGAGTCACCCGACTTGTTGGTGAGCAGACCGCCGAAGAGATTGACCCAGACCACGGCGGGCAGCAGCAGCGCGACGAGGGCCGTCGCCGACCTGCGTACGAGCGCCAGCACCAGGATCACCGGGATGGACAGCCCGAACCACGGCAGGAAGGTTTCGACAAGACTGCCCGTGTTGCCGATCCTGTTCGGGATCCGGCCGTGCGCGAACATCACCAGCCCGATCAGCACGGCGAGAACGGCGAGAACGATCCCGCGCCGCCAGATCCCCCTGTCGTGGCGCCAGCGGTCCTGGCTCCCCCGCCAGAAGGACCGGAAGCGGGATTGTGCGCGCTGTTCGTCCGCGCCCGCCGTCACCGACTCCGCCGTGTACCCCTGCGTCATGTCCGTCGCCCTCGCTGCCTTGCTCCGCACCCGTCACCCGCCCACGACCCTAGGCGATACCCGGCCGGTTTCCCCGCCGTCCCCTGGACGGCCGTACTGCCACGAGGACGACGGCGGGGTGTGGCGAGTTCCGGTCACGGGGCAATAACGGACCTCTGTGACAGAACGCGCATGATCTCGGCCGTGACCTCGGCGGGCGGGTCGCGCGCGTTGGGCGGTCGGGTCGCGAAGTTCTGCGGGCGGCTCGCGCGCCGGACAGGACCCAGGTGGCCCCCCACTTCCCGTGAGCGGTCCCGAGGTGCCACCATGGAGATGGTCCGGGGACGCCGTCAGGGTGCCTCGAGATGACGAAAGGGCCTTCGGCCATGACACTTCAGCCGGCGCGCGACCAAGCGGCGCGGAATCAGTCAGCACAGGACCGGGCGGCAGCGGAACGGACGCCCGCCGCCGGGCACGCCGACAGCGGCAAGGCGCTGTACGGGGGCAAGAGCTCCCGCCGTATCACCGTGCACGACATCGGCGCCGCCAAGGAGCGTGGCGAGAAGTGGCCGATGCTCACCGCCTATGACGCGATGACCGCCTCCGTGTTCGACGAGGCCGGGATACCCGTCATGCTCGTCGGCGACTCGATGGGCAATGTCCATCTCGGGTACGAGACGACCGTGCCGGTGACGCTCGACGAGATGACGATGCTCTCCGCCGCCGTCGTACGCGGCACGAAGCGCGCCCTGATCGTCGGCGACCTGCCGTTCGGGACGTACCAGGAAGGCCCGGTGCAGGCGCTGCGCAGCGCGACGCGCCTGGTCAAGGACGCCGGGGTCGGCGCGGTCAAGCTGGAGGGCGGCGAGCGCTCGCACGGCCAGATCGAGATGCTCGTCCAGGCCGGCATCCCCGTGATGGCGCACATCGGACTCACCCCCCAGTCGGTCAACGCGATGGGCTACCGGGTGCAGGGGCGCGGCGAGGAGGCGGCGCAGCAGATGCTCCGCGACGCCAAGGCCGTCCAGGACGCGGGCGCGTTCGCCGTCGTACTGGAGCTGGTGCCCGCCGAGCTGGCGGCCGAGGTCACCCGCGTACTGCACATCCCGACCATCGGCATCGGCGCCGGTCCCGAGACGGACGCGCAGGTGCTCGTGTACACCGACATGGTCGGTCTCACCGGCGGCAAGGTGCCGCGCTTCACCAAGCAGTACGCGAATCTCCGCGAGACGCTGGGGGCGGCGGCGCGGTCGTTCGCCGACGACGTCGTGGGCGGAACGTTCCCGCAGGAAGAGCACACCTTCCACTAGATCCTGGGCCGGGCCCCCAGGCCCGGGAACAACCCCCTCCGAAACCACTGCCGCACGCACGACAGCCCGCCGATCTTCCCCCGTCGGCGGGCTGTCGCATGCCCGGGGCCGGCCAAGGCGCAGCCCCGGCACGGGTGTTCTGTCGGTGCCGGGCGCCCGGTGTCGGCCGTATGTCGGCGCGCTGTCGGTGCCGGATGGTGGTATGTGGGCATGACGCGAATCGACAAGAACCCCAGCGGCCGCCGCACGGGCCATGCCGTCGAAGTACGGGGCCTGGTCAAGCATTACGGGGACACCAAAGCCCTCGACGGGGTGGACCTCGACGTCACCGAGGGCACCGTCCTCGGTGTGCTCGGTCCCAACGGAGCCGGCAAGACCACGCTGGTCCGCATTCTCTCCACGCTCGTCCAGCCGGACGCGGGCAGCGCGACGGTCGCCGGGTACGACGTACTGCGCCAGCCGCGGCAGTTGCGCCGCACGATCGGCCTCACCGGGCAGTACGCCTCGGTCGACGAGAAGCTCTCCGGCTGGGAGAACCTCTACATGATCGGGCGGCTCCTCGACCTCTCCCGCAAGGACGCCCGCCGCCGCGCCGACGAGCTGCTGGAACGGTTCTCGCTGACCGAGGCCGCCAAGAAGGCCGCCATGCACTACTCGGGCGGCATGCGGCGCCGGCTCGACCTGGCCGCCTCGATGATCGGGCAGCCGTCCGTGCTGTACCTGGACGAGCCGACGACCGGGCTCGACCCCCGTACCCGGAACGAAGTCTGGGACGAGGTGCAGCGGATGGTCGCCGAGGGGGCGACCGTGCTGCTCACCACCCAGTACATGGAAGAGGCCGAACAGCTCGCGAACGAACTGACGATCATCGACCGGGGCAAGATCATCGCGGGCGGCAGGGTGGACGAGCTGAAAGCCAGGATCGGCGGCCGCACGCTCCAGATACGCCCGACGGACCCGGCGCTGCTGCCCGAGATGGCACGGGCGATCACCGAGGCCGGACTCGAAGGCGTGGCGGGCACCCAGGCGGTGCCCGACGAGGGCCTGTTGTACGTACCCATCCTCAGCGACGCCCAACTCACGGCGGTCGTCGGCCTGCTGGCCGAGCGCGGCTTCTCCATCTCCCACATCGGCACCCAACTGCCCAGCCTGGACTCGGTGTTCCTCGCCATCACCGGCCAGAAGATGACCGGCGAAACCGACCGAACTCCTGAGGAGGTCGCAGCGTGAGTACGACCACACTGCCCACAGCCGCTCCCCCGCGCACACCCGCACCCGTCCGGGGGCCCGCCGACGAGGGCCGGATCGGGCTGCGCGCCAATCTGCGCCACATCGGTGCGCTGGCCCGCCGTAACATGCTCCAGATCAAGGCGGACCCGGAGTCGATGTTCGACGTCCTGCTGATGCCGATCATCTTCACGCTGCTGTTCGTGTACGTCTTCGGCGGCTCCGTGGGCGCGAGTCTCGGCGGCGACCGCCAGACCTATGTGAACTACGTGGTGCCGGGTCTGATGGCCATGATGGGCATGAACATCGCCATGGCGGTCGGCAGCGGGGTGAACGACGACTTCCGCAAGGGCGTCATGGACCGGTTCCGTACGATGCCGATCGCCCGGTCCTCGGTGCTCATCGCGAAGATCGTCGTCGAGATGGGCCGGATGATCGTCGCCAGCGCGATCCTTCTCGGCATGGGGTTCCTGCTCGGGCTCCAGATCCAGACGTCGGTGCTCGAACTGCTGGGCGCCGTGGGCCTGTCCCTGGTGTTCGGCGCCTCACTGATGTGGATCTTCATCCTGCTCGGGCTCACCATGAAGACGGCACAGTCCGTGCAGGGCGTGACGATACTCGTGCTGATGCCGCTCCAGTTCGGCTCCTCGATCTTCACCCCGCCGATGACGATGCCGGGCTGGCTCCAGGCCTTCACCGACTACAACCCGCTCTCGAACCTCGCCGACGCGGCGCGGGCCATGATCAGCGGCGGTTCGCTCGGCAACTCGGTCTGGATGACGCTGGGCTGGGCGGTGGCGATCACGGTGGTGACGGCGCCGCTGGCCGTCGCGAAGTTCCGCAAGAGGTCCTGACCGCCATCTGACCGGG
Organism: Streptomyces sp. 150FB; assembly: GCF_000818195.1. Taxonomy (GTDB): domain Bacteria; phylum Actinomycetota; class Actinomycetes; order Streptomycetales; family Streptomycetaceae; genus Streptomyces. The sequence continues at coordinate 2,359,086 of NZ_JTHL01000001.1, forward strand.
CTGACGGGTCCGACCGGGCCGACAGGTCCGGCGGGTCCGGACGGGTCCGCTCAGGCGGCGCCCTGACCGGGCCTGGCGAGGGCGAGGGCCTCCTCCATGGTGAGGCCGGCGCCCTCGGCGCGCGCCGCCTCGTGCCCCGCTCCGTCGGCGCCGAAGGCGGCGCGTACGGCGTTGCTGACCTCGGCCAGCAACTCCTTCTCCATGGGCGGCACGAGGTGACCGGCCGGTCTCAGCGCCACGGCCGCCGACAGCAGCCGGGCGGCGTCACGGGCACCGCTGTCCGCGCGCTCCCCGGCCGGTCCCGCGAGACCGGCCAGGGCCCAGGCCGCCGTCATCAGGTGGACCGTCACCATCTCGGGGGCGAGCATCAACGACAGCGGGCGCATGGCCTGTTCCAGGGCCACCTGTGCGGCGACGAGGGCATCGGCGTAGGCGCCGTCCCGGCAGTCCAGCGCCGCCTGGGCGCCGATGACGAAGCCCTCGAAGATGATCAGGTTCTCCGTGCGGAACGCCTCACGCAGCACGCCCAGATGGTGCCTGGCCTCCTCGCTGCGCCCGCTGCGGCCGAGCCACTGCGCGAGAAAGAGCCGTGTGACGATCATCGTCTCGGCCGAGGCGTCCGGGCTCCCCTCCAGCACCCCGCGCAGGACCTGCTCGCCCTCCTCCTGGCGCCCCGTCTCGATCAGGGTCATCGCGAACCGGGACCGCAGCAGGGCGACCTGACTGTGCGCCTCAAGCCCTTCGGCGTGGGGGACGGCGGCGGCGAAGTCCTCGGCAGCGCCCGCGTAGTCCCCGCTCTTCTCCCTGGCCTCGCCCCGGGCCGAGAGCGCCTCGGCCGCACCCCAGGCGTCGCCGAGGCGGCCGTAGATCTCCAGCGCGCGGTCGGCGTCCCGGCCGCTCGCCTCGGCGGCCGAAGTGCCGAAGTTCGCCCTGGCGTTGGCCCGCAGATGGAGGGTGCCTGCGAGTTCCCAGTCGTAGCCGAACCGCTCGCAGGCGACCACCGTTTCGTCCAGGACCCGCATCAGCCGCTCGACGTCCCCGGTCATCATGACGGCGAAGAACCAGAGCGATCCCGGGAACCGGCAGGTCTGCGGCAGTCCGGCCCGGTAGACGTCGATGATGGCGTGGAGCAGCCGGCGGCGCTCCGGTTCCTCCCACTCGTCCTCGGCGCGGTCCGCGTTGATGATCCCGATCAGCCCCACCTCGCGCCGTGCTTCGAGCAGCAGCTCGGGGCTCATCGGCGGCGGCGCGTCCGTGCACCGCTGTTCGAGCGGTGGGGCGGGCACCACGGGCGGTGTGAAGGGATCAGGGCCCATCGCGGCCACGGTGGCCGACCAGTGCAGGGCGTCGGCGCGCATGTCGCGCATGTGCCAGAACCAGGCGAGGGAGAGGACCAGGCAGAGCGCCTCCTGCTCGTCGTGGGCGGCCACGGCGCGGCGGAGCGCGGTCCGTATGTTCTCGTACTCCAGTTGCAGCCGGGCGAGGGCGGCGCCCTGTCCGGAGCCGCGCAGTTCGGGGTCGGTGGTACGGGCCAGCTCCCGGTGGTGGATCAGGTGCCGGCGTTCGGCGCCGGCCCGGTCGCCGCTCTCGTCCAGCCGCTCGGCCGTGTACTCGGCGACGGTCTCCAGGAGGCGGTAGCGCATCTCGCCGTCGGGTGAAGGGGTGGCGGCGACCAGGGACTTGTCGATGAGCGAGCCGAGAAGGGCGGGTACGTCACGGGGCTCGACCCGGTCGGTCCCGGTCCCGGTGCCGGTCCCCGTGTCGGTGCCGGTGTTCGTGTCGGTGTCGGTGTCCGAGGAGCACACCGACTCGGCGGCGGCCAGCCCGCAGCCGCCGGCGAAGACCGACAGCCGCCGCAGCACGGCGCGTTCGGAGGCGTCGAGCAGGTCCCAGGACCAGTCGACGACGGCGCGCAGGGTCTGCTGGCGCGGCAGCAGCGTTCTGCTGCCGCTCGTCAGCAGCCGGAAGCGGTCGTCGAGCCGGTCGGCGATCTGGCGCGGTGTCAGCAACCGGAGCCGCGCCGCCGCGAGTTCGATCGCCAGCGGCAGCCCGTCGAGGCGCCGGCAGATCTCGGCGACCGACCCCGGGTCGGCGCCCGCGTCGAAGTCCGGCCGTACGGCGCGCGCCCGCTCGGCGAACAGCCGGTGCGCCGGGTCGGGCGGCAGCGGCTCCACCGGACGCACGACCTCGCCCCGCACCCCGAGCGGCTCCCTGCTCGTCGCCAGGACGGTCAACCCGGGGCAGCGCGAGAGGAGTTCCTCGGCGAGGGCGGCGGCCGCCTCCACGACGTGCTCGCAGTTGTCGAGGAGCAGCAGCATCCGGCGGCGGCCGCAGTGCTCGGCGAGCAGCCCGAGCGCCTCGCCGCTCTGGCGGTCGAGGGCCCGCAACTCCTCGGCACCGGCGCCGCGCAGCACGGTCCCTCGTGCGCCGAGCGCGGTGAGTACGGCGTCGGGGACGGTCTCCGGGTCGTCGACGGGGGCGAGTTCGGCGAGCCACACCCCGTCGGGCCACTGGCCGTCCACGGCCCGCTCGGCGGCCTCCTGGGACAGCCGGGTCTTGCCGGCCCCGCCGGGGCCGATGAGAGTGATCAGCCTGGCGCCGCCGAGGTCCACGCCGATGGCGTCGATGTCGGCCTCCCGCCCGACGAAGCTGGTGAGCCGGGCGCGGAGGTTGCCGGGCGGCAGTCCGGCGGGGGCGGCCTCCGTACGGTCGGCCACGGCGCGGGTGGTCTCCGTACGGGTGGCCGGGGGCCGGGCGGACACGAGCCGGTCCGCTGCGGCATGGTCTCCGTCGGCGTGGTCTCCGTCGGCGTGGTCTCCGTCGGCGTGCAGCAACTGCTCGTGCAGCGCCCGGAGTTCCCGGCCCGGGTCGGTGCCGAGGCGGTCGCCGAGCACCCGGCGGAAGCCGTCGTACGCCGCCAGCGCCTCCGCCGGGCGCCCCGCTTCCCGCAACGCCCGGATGCGCAGCGCCTGGAACGGCTCGTCCAGCGGGAACTCCTCGCACAGCGCGGCCAGTTCGGGCAGGATCTCGCGCGCCCGGCCCAGCGCGAGCGCGGCGGTCAGCCGGTCCCTGCGGGCGTTCAGCCGGCGGGCCTCCCAGCGGAGCGCCTCGGAGGCGCCGTCGGGCAGGTCGGTGAGGGCCGGGCCCTGCCAGAGCGCGAGCGCGTCGTCGAGGAGGTCGGCCGCCTTGGCCGCTTCGCCCTGCTCCAGCGCCAGCGCGCCCTCGTCGGCGAGCCGCCGGAAGCGGTGGAGATCCACATCGTCGTCGTCGGCGTGCAGGCGGTAGCCGCCCTCGGACGACACGACGGCCGCATGTCCGACGGCCCGGCGCAGCCGCCCCACCAGCGCTTGCAGCGCGGCCGTCGCGTCGGCGGGCGGGTCCTGGTCCCAGACGCGGGAGACCAGGACCCGGACGGGGATGTCACGTCCGGGCCGCAGCGCGAGGGCGGTGAGCAGCGCGCGTACGCGCGCACCGCCCACGGCGACAGGTGTGCCGTCGTCGCGCAGTGCGCGGGTGGTGCCGAGGACGGAGATGCGCATACGCCCATTGTCACAGGCCCCGGGCGCCGGGCCGAGCGGCCGCCGGATCTCAGAGCCGCAGCGCGCCGTTGCGGGTGCAGACCCAGAGCACGAGCGCCACGGCGGAGAGCCCGGCGCCGGTGAGGGAGACGGCGCTCCAGCCGCCCGCCGACCACATCAGGGTGGCGGTGACGGAACCGATCGCACCGCCCACGAAGTTACCCGCGATGTACGCGGTGTTCAGCCGGCTGCGCGCCTCGGCGGAGATCTGGAAGACGCGCGACTGGGCAAGGATGTTCTGGCCCTGGATACCGACGTCGAGCACCACGATCCCCAGCACCAGCAGCACGACCATGTGCCCGCCGAACCCGGCGATGGCCCAGGCGATGATCACCAGCACCCAGGCGAGGCCGACGCCGATGACGGACCGGCCGCTGTCGTGCAGCCGTCCCGCGCTCTGCGCCGCGATCGCGCCGACGAGTCCGGCGACGCCGAAGAAGCCGATCGCCGAGGTCGGGTAGTTGTACGGTGCGTTGCTGAGCAGGAAGGTGAGCGCGGTCCAGAACATCGTGAACACGGCGAAGCCGAGCACACCGAACGCCATGCTGATCCGCAGCGCGCGCTCCCGTACGACCAGCGACAGCACCGACCGCAGCAGCGCCCCGTAGGAGAGGGCGGAGGACTTCGGTTCGAGCCGGGGGATGGCGCGGTACAGCACACCGGAAAGGACCACGGCGAGGACGGCTGCGACCAGGAACACGACCCGCCAGCCGGCGGCCGAGGCGACCAGACCCGCGAAGATACGCGCCACGAGAATGCCGCTGAGGATGCCGCTGACCACGATGCCGACGGCCTTCCCCCGGGTGGCGTCGTCGGACAGATCACCGGTGAGCGGGGTCAGTATCTGACCGGCCACGGTCGTCACACCCACCGCGGTCAGCGCGATCGCGAGCGTGACGATGCCGGGCGCGGCTGCGCAGGCGCCGAGTGCGAGCGCGGACAGCAGCATCATCACGGGGATCAGGACCCGGCGGTCCCTGAGGTCGCCGAGCGGCACGATGAAGAGGATGCCGAGCGCGTAGCCGATCTGCGTGACGGTGACCAGCAGGCCGACCGCGCCCTCGCTGACGTGCAGGTCGCCCGCGATGACGTCCAGCAGCGGCTGCGCGTAGTAGAGGCTGCCCACGGCGGCGCCGGCCGCGATCGCGAACAGGAACATGAGCGGTCGCGTCATCCGGGGCGCGGGCGCGGGTGCGGTGGCGGGCGCGGGTCCCGGTCCGGGGCCGACGGCCTGCTCGCCCGGGGGGCCGGGTATCGGTGCGGTGTCGTCCGTACGCTTCTGGTGCTTCGTACGCACTGGAGTGCCCTCTCGTCGGTACTTCGTGTCTCGGTTCGTCGGGTCGTCCCTGCCCCGTCGGGAAGGGCTCAGGCGGGCGGCCCGTCCTCGCCTTCCCCTTCCGCCTCGGCCATGGCGGCCTCGTACGCGCGCAACGTACCGACGACCATCTGCCGCTGGACCGGCGTCAGCGGCCCCAGCGCCTGGCGCCATGCGGTGGCCCCCCGCGCCAGCCAGCCGGCGATGGAGGGCCGCTTGCTGTCGGTGATGCTGACGATGCGCCGCCGCCGGTCCGACTCGTCCTCGCGCCGTTCCAGGATTCCCTTGCGGCTCAGCTCGCCGACCATGAGGCTCACGGTCGTCGGGGCGACCTCCAGCCGCGCTGCCAGGTCGTTCACCGTCGTCGGCCCGTCGAAGAGCAGATACGACAGCAGCGACAGATGGCGCGGTGCCAGCGCGAGCGACTGGAGCTCGTCGGGTACGGGCATCCGCTTCGCCCGTCCGACCATGCGGGGCATCAGCAGCAGCAGCGCCCGCACCGCCTCGTCGACACCCGGCTCATCGGCCGCGGGCCCGTCCACACCTGGCCCGGATCCCTGCCGAGGTCGGCCCTCGGTTGACATCGGCCACCCCTCCACGCAGCTTTACCCACAAAGATATGTCGCCGGTAAAGTAACCCGCTCCATGCTAGGCCCTGCCCGGCACACCCCGACGGCGACCCACCTGGCCAGGCACGACACCGGCCGTGCCGCGTCGCGCCGGGCCGTGGGGCTCCGTACGCCCGCAGGAACCCATGGGGCCGGGCGGGACGTTGCACCCCTGTCACCAGTACGGTCGGATCCGCACAGCCACCGCGACCTCCCCGGGAGACCCACCCATGACCACCGCCTTCCAACGCAGCGACCGGCGGATCAGTCCCGTCTTCCTCGGGATCGCCGCCGTCACGGCGGTCTCGGGCTGGGCGGTGTGGACGGACTTCGCCTCCAACCCGGGCATCGCCGCCTTCATCTTCATCACGGGCGCCTGGATCGTCTCGCTCTGTCTGCACGAGTACGCGCACGCCCGCACCGCCCTGCACAGCGGTGACATCTCCATCGGGGCGAAGGGATATCTGACCCTCAACCCGCTCAAATACACGCACGCGCTGCTGAGCATCGTGCTGCCGGTCCTCTTTGTGATCATGGGCGGGATCGGGCTGCCGGGCGGGGCGGTCTTCATCGAGCGCAACCGCATCCAGGGCCGCTGGCGGCACAGCCTGATCTCGGCGGCCGGGCCCCTGACGAACGTACTGTTCGCCGTCGTCTGCACGGCGCCCTTCTGGCTGCACACCCTGAACGGCGTCCCCGCCGGCTTCCGCTTCGCGCTCGGGTTCCTCGCGCTGCTCCAGCTCACCGCGGCGATCCTGAACTTCGTACCGGTGCCGGGGCTCGACGGTTACGGAGTGATCGAGCCGTGGCTCTCGTACAAGATCCGCCGCCAGGTGGAGCCGTTCGCGCCGTTCGGACTGATCGCGGTCTTCGCCATCCTCTTCATTCCCAGCGTGAACCAGGGCTTCTTCGACGCGATCGACGCGATTCTGCGCGGGCTCGGGGTGACCGACATCGACACATTCTGCGGTCAGAACCTGTATCGCTTCTGGGAAGGCCGCGACCAGTTCTGCCAGGCCGGCTTCTTCCAGTGACCGGTGGCGGCCACGCGTTCCGTCACACCCGGGGCGAGGCCAGGAAACGCTCTCGCGGCACTCGCTCATGATCCGTTTTCCTCGGGTTACCGCCACCGCAGCTAGGACATTTCACTCGCACCACGCTGCTCAGGCCCCCACGGGGGCCGTAGCCGAGCACATCGGTCACGAGGCCCTCGCAACCCGGAGTCCCGCAGCCGCAAGCTGCCGACCACGAGGCGTCGGCCGCCGCGAGGTGGACTCTGCTGTCGCAGTTGAGGCACGGGAAAGGGTGCAGCCCGTCCTCGTTCTGGACGTAGGACACCGAATCAGGCGTTCGACAGGTGGGACAAATCCAGGCCATGGGAGATCCATTTCGACGTTTGGCGTCGAAGTGTGCAGAGGTTTCACCTGCCGAGGAAGGTTTTCATTGGGCTGTTCACTCGCCGGAAGGAACATCACTGACGAATGCGCCCAGCGTTAGCACGGGTGACCGAAGCGGAAGAGCCAACCCAACACACAGAGCCCCACCGGATTCCCGGTGGGGCTCTGTGGTGTCACCGCGTCAACTCTCCGCCAGTAGCGGTAAAGGGCAGTGGCCGCCTACGGGTACGACGTCACCTTCGCGAGGTTCGTCTCCGCGTCCGACGGGCCGCCCGTCGTGTTGATGACATGGGCGATGGTCCCCTTTCCGCCGCCCAGTGAATACGTGATCATGCTGTGGAAGCGCACCCCGTGCGAGTGCGGGGCCGCGAACGCGCGGTCGGACACGATGGTCGGGTCCGTGGTGAGGTTGCAGTAACTGCCCAGGCCCCACGCCTCGTGCTCGCGCACGCCGTCGGCGACGTGGTACGCGGGGAAGCCGCGGTTCTTGCCGTCCATCCAGGACGCCTGGTCCGGCACGTCGTACGGCATCTCGTTCTGGAAGAAGTACGTCCGGCCGCGCTCGCCGGTCCAGCGCACCTGGGTCTTCTGGTAGTGCTCGACGAACAGGCCGTAGACCGTGACGTCGTCGCCGTTGACCACCAGGCCCTCGTCTGCGGTGTTCGACGTCCAGCCGACGCCCGTGCCGTGGTCGGCGCGCCACAGCCAGGTGTTGTCGACGATCACGTTGTTGCTGTTGATCACCAGCGACTGCTTCGCCTTCCCTACACCGGCGCCGCCGACGCGCACGAAGACGTCGTGCAGCGAGGTGGGGTCGGTCCTGTGGTTCGCGCGGGCGCCGTCGGGCCCGACCCGTATGAGCACGTCGGAGCTGACCGTACCCGCGTCCACGAGCAGTCCGGCGATCTTCACGCCGTCGACGTCCGCCACGTCGAGGGCGCTCACGCCGCCGTCGGGTACGAGGGTCGCGAGGCCCAGGCCGAGCACGACCGTACCCGCGCGGGTGATCCGCAACGCCTCCGACAGGTGGTAGACCCCGGGGGTGATCAGCAGGTTCTTGCCGCTCGCCAGCGCCGCGTTGAGTTCGGCCGCCGTCGCTCCCGCCCCGGCGATATGGAAGTCGCTGAGGGGCAGCGCCTCCCCGGCCGGCTTGCGCGCCTCCCAGCTCGTGTTGTGGCTGTCCGTACGCAGCGCGGGCACGAAGACCTGGTAGGCGCCGTCCGCGTCGACATAGAGAAACGGTTTTTCACGTACGACGGGCGACCGCGTCTCCGACGTGTAGGGCGGCGAAGGGAAGCTGGTGGCCGGGGCGTTGTCGACCCCGGCGAAGACGATGTTCCAGTTGGAACCGACCCAGTGGCCCACCACGGAGTTACGGGTCACCCACTGCTGCTGCGTGCCGGAGTTGACCTGCCCGGTGATCAGGCTGTCCGCGATGAAGCCGCCGCTGGAGTAACCGCCGTCGTCCAGCAGCAGGTTGCCCATGAGGTAGATACGCCGGTAGAAGGTGGCCTGCGAGACGGCCCAGCGGTCCGTGCCGCTCTTCGGTACGGGGTGCAGGTTCTCGGCGCCGCGCCAGAAGTTGGTCAGGGTGCCGACACCGTGGGCGTCGCCGTCGACGTGCAGGGCGCCGGTGATGCTCACACCGCCCGGTTGCAGGCCGAGCCCGGCGACATGGGTGTAGTAGCCGAGGTTGACGTCGACGCCGTAACTGCCCGGCTTGAAGAGCAGCGCGTAGCGGCCCGGGCCGAACTGGGCCTTCTTCTGCTGCGCGTACACCGAGTCCAGCGTCGACTGGATGGTGTCGGCGGACATGGTCGCGTCGAAGACGTAGACGTTCGGCCCGAAGTCCGGTTCGCCCGCCGCGTGCTGGGCGGGTGCGGGCGGCGCGGGCGCCGCCGTGGGGGTCCCGGCCGGAGCCGCGACGGGAGTTACGGCCGTAGTCGCGGCGGATGCCGGAGCCGCGAGTGAGGTGACGGCTCCGCCGGCGAGTGCGGCGCCGGAGGCCAGGGTGATGAATCCCCGTCTGTGCAGGCCGGAGGGTTCCGGCCGCTGTGACGAAGCGTTGTCCGTGGGATCGAGGGGCACGAATGACATCCCTTCAAAAATGCCGGAGTTCACCACGTGTGGGGCGTGATGCGGCATAGGTGCGGGCTGCGCCGGCCCGGCGCGGGTCGGCCCTTTTTTCACGTCGTGATTCAACTCGCGTGCCAGAAGGGCGTCAAGGGACCCCTGTGACTCCTGAGGACGGCCAGGGTGGTCGCTGTACGGCGCGCCGCCGCCCGCTCAGCGGCAGGTCAGTGGCAGGTCAGCCTGGCGTCGGAGGCGTGTCGGCAGCGGCGGAGGGCCGCCGGACGCTCAGCCCGCCGGCGTCGCCGTACGGGCCCTCTTCTCGATCTTCGCCTTGTGCAGATAGAACCAGGCCATGTTCGACGAGAGGCCGGCGAGCAGCACCCACACGATGCCCACGAGGTTGCCCTGGACGAAGGAGACCACGGCCGCGACAACGGTCAGGGCGCAGACGATCAGTGCGTACAGAGCGAGGCGGGGCATGGGGGCGGCTCCTGTCGGGGGCTTTCGGACTGCGGTCGTACGCCGTCCAGTGTCCCCCATGCCTCCCCCATGCCCCGCGCCGACCTTGGACCTGCCTTGCCCGGCCGGATCCTGTTCCGAGCCCTCCGCCGAACAGGACCCGCGACAGCGCCTGGAACAGGACTCAGACGCCGGTCGCCCGCAGCCCGGTGTGTGCCTTGTAGCGGCGGTTGATCGAGATCAGGTTGGCCACCAGCGACTCCACCTGGTGCGCGTTGCGCAGCCGGCCGGCGAAGATGCCGCGCATGCCGGGGATACGGTTCGCCAGCGCCTGCACGGCGTCGGTGTCGGCCCGTACCTCGCCCAGCACCATGACGTCCGTGTCGATCTGCTCGATCTCCGGGTTCAGCAGCAGCACCGCCGACAGGTGGTGGAAGGCCGCCGTGACCCGCGAGTCCGGCAGCAGGGCCGCGGCCTGCTCGGCCGCGCTGCCCTCCTCGGGGGTGAGCGCGTAGGCGCCCTTCTTGTCGAAGCCCAGCGGGTTGACGCAGTCGACGACGAGCTTGCCCGACAGCTCCTCCGTGAGGGAGGAGAGCAGCGAGGAGTGGCCCTCCCACGGCACGGCGACGATGACGAGGTCGCTGCGGCGCGCGCACTCGGCGTTGTCGGCGCCCTCGACGCCGTTGCCGAGCTCGGCCGCCGCCGACTGGGCGCGCTCGGCCGCGCGGGAGCCGATGATCACTTTCTGTCCGGCCTTCGCCAGCCGGTAGGCGAGCCCCCGGCCCTGGTCGCCGGTGCCGCCGAGCACGCCGACGACCAGTCCTGAGACGTCGGGAAGGTCCCAGGGGTCCTTGGCGGGGGGCTTGGGAGCGGTGCTGCCACTGTCGGTCGAAGTCATGTCCCTGACCCTACTTGGCAGTCCGGGCGTGGGTGGGCCCGGCCGCCCCGCCCGCCGGCGCCGTCCCTTTCGGGTGAGCCGACGGCGATCGGCCCCGCCAGGGAGGGTGACTGCGGCAGGATGCGGGCCCATGGATGCCGTACGCGTCGCCACCCTGTGTGAGGTCCTCGCCGGTACGGGGTGGCCGGCCGAGAGCCGGAGGTTCGCCGGGGCGCTGCGGGCGTCCGTCGTACCGCAGGGCGGCGGGCTGCTGCTCGTCGGGACCGAGGCGTACGAGCCCTGGCACCTGGCGGCTCACCTCGTGGACGAGGCCGCGTGGTCGGGGCAGCCGGAGCTGAACCCGACACTCGTACGCCACCGGGTGCGGCCGGAGGACCCCGCGCATCTCGCGATCGGGCTCGGCCGGCTGGAGGCGGCGGGCCGGGGCGAGACGCTGCTCGTCGTGGCGCCCGAGCGGCCCGGTGGCGGGCTGCTGGAGCGGGTGTCCGACGCGCGGCGGGCCGGAGCGACGGTGCTCGCGCTCGGCGGCGGCGACCCCGAGATCGGGGGGCTGGCCCATGAGACGCTCACGGTTCTCGCCTCCGACGAGGCGCGGGGCGTGGACCTCGACACCGTGCAGCACCTGGTGAGCGCGGCCGCCGGGGAGAACTGCCTGCCGGCCAGGCGCGGGCGGCGCCGCTTCCGCGACCGGCTGTCGCGGCTCGCCGACCAGTTGACCGCGCCGCCGCCCGCCCGCTGGTAGAGCCTGTCCGTCCGACGGTCGAATGCGCTTGCGTGTTCGGTTGATCAGGACGGAACATGGCATCTCGTGACCCGAAAGCTCGACAAGCGCAACCAGCACAACCAGCTCGACAAGAGCAACAGGCGCAACAGGCGCACCAAGCTCACGGCGATCCTGCCGGACCTGACGCCGCTCCGTACGCTGCGCGACTTCCGGCTGCTGTGGTTCCAGGGCCTGGTGACCTCGTTCGGCAGCTCGATGACCATGATCGCGCTGCCGCTCCAGATCAAGGACCTCACGAACTCCCCCTTCGCGGTCGGTGCCATGGGCGCTGTCGAGCTGGTGCCGCTGATCGTGTTCGGTCTGTACGGGGGCGCGCTGGCCGACGCCGTCGACCGGCGCAGGGTGATCCTCCTGTCGGAGGCCGGCCTCGGTCTGCTGGCAGTGGTCCTGCTGCTGAACGGACTTCTCCCGCACCCCGCCCTCTGGCCGCTGTACGTGGTCGCCGCCTGTGTCTCCGCGCTCTCCGGACTCCAGCAGCCCGCGCTCGGCTCGCTGATCGCGCGGATCGTCCCGCACAACCAGCTCACCGCCTCGGCCGCGCTGAACTTCATGCGCGGACAGATCGCCGCCGTGCTCGGCCCGTCGCTGGCGGGCGTCGTCGTCGCGTACGCGGGCACCCCGACGGCGTACGCGATCACCGTCACCGGCTTCGCCGCCTCGGTGCTGCTGTGCGTACGGCTCTCCCCGGCGCCGCCGACGCACAAGGCGAGCAAGCCGTCGCTGCGCAGCGTGGTCGAGGGCGCGCGGTACGCGTGGAGCAAGCCGGTCCTGCTCGGGACGTACGCGATCGACACGACCGCGATGTTCTTCGCGTACCCCATCGCCGTCTTCCCGTTCCTGGCGCAGGATCTGCACGCTCCGTGGGCGCTGGGGATGATGTACGGGGCGATCCCGTTCGGTGCCGTGCTGGTGAGCCTGACCAGCGGCTGGGCGTCCCGGGTCCGCCGCCACGGCCGGATGGTGATGGTCGGCGCGACGAGCTGGGCGCTGGCGATGACGGCGGCGGGGCTGATGTCGAACATCTGGCTGGTGCTGCTCTGCCTGGTGGTCGCGGGCAGCGGCGACATGGTCAGCGGCCTGGCGCGGCACACCATCTGGGACCAGACGGTGCCGGAGGAGCTGCGGGGCAGACTCGCCGGCATCGAGGTGCTCTCGTACAGTTGCGGCCCGCAGCTCGGTCAGCTACGCGCCGGCACGATGGCCGGCTGGACCGGCACCCGGCCGGCGATCTGGGGCGGCGGGCTCGCCTGCCTGGCGGGGCTCGGGCTGCTGGTGGCCGCGCTGCCGAAGCTGATGACGTACAACGCCGATACGGACGAGGACGCGCTGCGGCGCCGCGCGCAGCGGGAGGCGGCGGGGATCGTGGACGTGAGCCAGGCGACGGACGCGGGCGCGGGGCCGGCGGCCGG
>NZ_JTHL01000001.1:2371631-2380608 GCF_000818195.1 Streptomyces sp. 150FB
CGACGGAAGCGGCCTGACCGCTCCCGCCCCCGGTCAGCGCCCGCCCAGCCCCGGTCAGCGCCTCGCGGCCCGGCCAACCTCTCCCGGCCCCCGGCGCCCGGCCCCCCGCCGCCTCAGGTGGGCGGGGAGTCGTCGTCACCCCGGTTCGCCTCGTGCCAGCGGGGGTCGTTCTCCCACTGGACGTTGCGCTCCTTCGCCGTCTCCATCGCGTGCTCGGCCTCCTGGCGGGAGGCGTACGGGCCGAAACGGTCCTTGGCCGGGCAGTCAGGGCCCTCCTCGACCGTCTTGTGCTCCAGGCAGTAGAACCACTCGCCGGGCTTGCCGACCGTGCGCTTCTTGAACAGGGCCATCTTCGGCTCCTTCCCTATGACGCCATGCTGCCCCGTGGGCACCGTTTGAACGCTGGTTACACTCGCTGGCATGTCTGGCCAGCCATTGCTCGTACCAGGGGAGATCTCTCCCGCCCGTTCCGTTCCCGGAAACATCCGCCGCCCCGAGTACGTCGGGAAGCCCGGACCCGCCCCGTACACCGGGTCCGACGTGCAGACCGCCGAGACGATCGAGCGGATGCGGATCGCGGGGCGCATCGCAGCCGACGCGCGCGAAGAGGCAGCGAAGCACATTTCGCCGGGCGTGACCACGGACGAACTCGACCGGGTCGCGCACGAGTACATGTGTGACCACGGCGCCTATCCGTCGACGCTCGGCTACCGGGGTTTCCGCAAGTCGCTGTGCACCTCGGTCAACGAGGTGATCTGTCACGGCATCCCGGACTCCACCGTGCTGCGCGACGGCGACATCGTGAATCTCGACGTCACCGCGTACATCGACGGGGTGCACGGCGACACCAACGCCACCTACCTCTGCGGGGACGTCGACGAGGAGTCGACCCTGCTGGTGGAGCGCACCCGCGAGTCGCTGGCCCGCGCCATCAAGGCCGTACGGCCCGGCCGCCAGATCAATGTCATCGGGCGCGTGATCGAGTCGTACGCGAAGCGCTTCGGCTACGGCGTGGTGCGGGACTTCACGGGGCACGGCATCAACACGGCGTTCCACTCCGGGCTGATCATCCCGCACTACGACAGCCCGCACGCCACCACCGTCATCCAGCAGGGCATGACGTTCACCATCGAGCCGATGCTCACGCTCGGCACCTATGAGCACGACATGTGGGACGACAACTGGACCGTCGTCACCAAGGACCGCAAGCGGACAGCCCAGTTCGAGCACACCCTGGTGGTGACGGAGACGGGCGCGGAGATCCTGACGCTGCCCTGACCGGCGGTCCTGGCCCAGAGCGAGCAGGCAGTACGTACATCCGGCCGTACGTCAGACCACGACCCCGGTCCCGAGCAGCCGCACCCGTCCGCCGATCTCGATCTCGCCGTCGGGAGCCGGGGCCGTCAGGATCTGCGAGCCCCTGCCCTGGGTGATGTTCAGGGCGCGGCCCAGTCGCGCCGTGAGCAGCAGGGCCGCCGCGCCGGTCGCCTCGTCCTCGTCGATCCCGTCGCCACGGCGCGGGAAGGCACGCGCCCTGACGCGGCCGGCCGCCTCGTCCTGCCACGCCCAGGCGTACAGCCAGCCCTCGCCGGGCGGCGGCGTGGGCAGCGCGTCGACCTCGGCCACGGACGCGTACTGCGCGACGGTGCGCTCCGGGGCCCACTCGGGGCGGGCGGTGATCCAGGTGAACTCTCCGTCCTGGCGCACCCATACCTCGCCCGCCGGCGGGTTGACCGCCTCCAGGTCCAGCAGCCAGGCCGCGCCCACGAGGGGGTGCCCGGCGAACGGCAGCCGCAGGCTCGGGGTGTAGATGTCGACCACCCCGCGATCGGGGTCGTCGATGAACACGGTCTCGCTGTAGCCGAGTTTGGCGGCGAGTATCTGCCGGGACTCCTGGTCGGGGCAGTCCCTGCCCTCGCGTACGACGCCGAGCGTATTGCCGTGGCGGCCGTCGCCGGCGCAGAAGACGCTGAGTACGTCGATGTCAGTCACGCGGGCATTCAAGCACCACGGCGGCGCCTGTTCACGCCTCCGGCGTTCTTGGCCGACGCATGACCCGGCCATGATCTTCCGGAGAGACCGCCGTGACCTCTCCGTGTCCGTGGCCGAACAATGAGATCCGAATCACTGGACGAACGACACAAGGTCAGGTAAGCCTTCGTTAAGTTAGGTCTGCCTCACTTTCACTCTTCATCCTCCGTGGAGTCCCGCATGAGAGCTGTTCGCTTCTCCGTTGTCACCGCCGCCGCAGCGGTGGCCGCCCTGACCGCCGTGACGGGCTGCGCCGAGAAGACCGACGCCAAGACGGCAGGCGGGGACGGGACCATCCAGGTCACGGCCAAGGACGACTCCTGCACGGTGTCCAAGAAGCAGTTCCCGTCGGGCCATGTCGAGTTGGCCGTCGAGAACAAGGGCTCCCGGGTCACCGAGGTCGAACTCCTCTTCCCCGACGACCGGATCGTCACGGAGCGCGAGAACCTCGGCCCCAGCACCAGCGCCAAGATCACCGCGGAGGTGAAGGCCGGGTCGTACAGCATCGCCTGCATTCCGGGGATGAAGGGCGAGGGCTTCCGTCAGAAGGTCACCGTCGTGGGCGGCAAGGCCGCCACGCGCAGCCCCGAGATGGACGCGGCCGTCGCCGGATACCGTACGTACGCCCAGCAGCAGGCCGACGCGACGCTGCCGAAGGTGAAGGTCTTCACCGACGCCGTACGCGCCGGTGACATCGCCGCCGCGAAGAAGGCGTTCGCGCCGTCCCGCGTCGGCTGGGAGCGCACCGAGCCGGTCGCCGAGTCGTTCGGTGACATCGACCCGAAGGTCGACACCCGCGCCGACGGCCTTGAGTCCGGCCAGAAGTGGACCGGCTGGCACCGGCTGGAGAAGGAACTCTGGCAGGACAAGAAGCTCAGCCCCGACGCGAAGTCCCTGGCGAACGAGCTGGACAAGGACCTCGCCGACTGGCAGCAGCGCGTCGGCAAGGCCGTGATCACCCCGACCTCCATGGCCAACGGCGCCAAGGAGCTGCTCGACGAGGTCGCCAGCGGGAAGATCACCGGCGAGGAGGACCGCTACAGCCACACCGACCTGGTCGACTTCAAGGCCAACGTCGAGGGCGCGCAGAAGTCGTACGAGCTGCTCAAGCCGGTCGCGGCGAAGAACGACCCGGCGCTTGTCACCGAGCTGGACAAGCAGTTCGCCGCGATCAACACTCTGCTCGACACCTACCGGACCGCTCCCGGCTCGCCCGACTTCGTCTCCTACGACAAGGTCACCCAGCCGCAGCGGAAGAAGTTGTCGGACGGTGTGAACGCGCTCGCCGAGCCGCTCTCCAAGCTCGCAGCGGCAGTCACCAAGTAGATAAGGGATCTCACCATGGGCGACGAGGCCAACTCCTCCCCCCCTTCCCGCCGTTCGCTGCTCGGCTGGGGCGGTGCCGGGCTCGCGCTCGGCGCCGCCGCGGCGGGCGGCACCGTGGCCGCCCTGCGCGACGGCGACAGCGCGCCCCCGGCGTCCGCGTCGGACACCGGCGCCGCCGTGCCGTTCCACGGCCCGCACCAGGCCGGTATCGCCACCGCCGTCCAGGACCGGTTGCACTTCGCCGCCTTCGACGTGACGACGGAGGACCGCACGGAACTCGTCCAGCTCCTCAAGGACTGGACGCGGGCCGCCGAGCGGATGACGGCCGGGCACACGGTCGGTGAGGGCGCGTACGGCGGCCTCGACGTCTCACCGCCCGACGACACCGGTGAGGCGCTCGGCCTCAAGCCGTCCCGGCTGACCCTCACCGTCGGCTTCGGCCCCTCGCTCTTCGCCAAGGGCCGCTTCGGCCTCGAAGGCAAGCGCCCCGCCGCGCTCGTCGACCTGCCGAAGTTCCCCGGCGACAATCTCGATCCGGCGCGCAGCGGCGGGGACTTGTGCGTCCAGGCGTGCGCGGACGATCCGCAGGTCGCCGTGCACGCGATCCGGAATCTGGCCAGGATCGGCTTCGGCAAGGTCTCCATCCGCTGGTCCCAGCTCGGCTTCGGCAAGACGTCGTCGACGACGCCGGGTGCGCAGACCCCGCGTAATCTCTTCGGCTTCAAGGACGGCACGATCAACATCGCGGGTACGGACACCGCGACGCTCGACAAGCACGTCTGGGTGCCTCAACAGGACGACGCCGCCTGGATGTCGGGTGGCTCCTACCTCGTCGCCCGCCGGATCTCGATGCGCATCGAGGTCTGGGACCGTACGTCGCTCAAGGAGCAGGAGGACGTCTTCGGCCGCGACAAGGGCGAGGGCGCCCCGTACGGCAAGTCGCACGAGCGCGACGCGCCCAACCTCAAGGCGCTGCCGCCCACTTCGCATGTACGCCTCGCGCACCCGGACACCAACGCCGGGGCGCGGCTGCTGCGCCGGGGCTACTCCTTCACCGACGGTACGGACGGTCTCGGCCGCCTCGACGCCGGGCTGTTCTTCCTCGCGTACCAGCGCGACATGCGGGACGGGTTCATCCCCGTACAGAAGCGGCTGGCGCGCAGCGACGCGCTCAACGAGTACATCCAGCACGTGGGTTCAGCGGTCTTCGCGATCCCGCCGGGCGTCCGGGACAAGGACGACTGGTGGGGCCGGGCGCTGGTCTCATGAATCCTCTGATCTCATGAATCCCCTGAGCGGAAAGGTGGGCCCGGCGTGTTCGGCAACTATCTGATCGGTCTGCGCGAGGGCCTCGAAGCGAGCCTGGTCGTCTGCATCCTGGTCGCCTACCTGGTGAAGACCGGCCGCCGTGACGCGCTGCGCCCCATCTGGATCGGTATCGGCGTCGCGATCGTCCTCGCGCTGGGCTTCGGCTTCGGGCTCGAATACGGCTCGCAGGAAATGACGTTCGAGGCGCAGGAGGGCCTCGGCGGTTCCCTGTCGATCGTCGCTGTCGGCCTGGTGACGTGGATGGTGTTCTGGATGCGGCGGACGGCGCGGCATCTGAAGGCGGAGCTGCACGGACGGCTCGACGCCGCGCTCCAGATGGGCACGGGCGCCCTGGTCGCGACCGCGTTCCTGGCGGTCGGCCGGGAGGGCCTGGAGACAGCGCTGTTCGTCTGGGCCTCGGTGCGCGCCTCGCAGGACGGCACCCACGCGCCGCTGATCGGCGTGGTGTTGGGGATCGCGACGGCGGTGGCGCTGGGCTGGCTCTTCTACCGGGGCGCCATCAGGATCAACCTGGCGAAGTTCTTCACCTGGACCGGCGGGATGCTGGTGATCGTCGCGGCCGGCGTGATCGCCTACGGGGTGCACGACTTGCAGGAGGCGAACATCCTGCCGGGCCTGACGCACACGGCCTTCGACATCAGTTCCGCGATCCCGGCGGACAGTTGGTACGGGACGCTGCTGAAGGGCGTCTTCAACTTCCAGCCGGACCCGACAGTTGTCCAGGCCTGGGTGTGGCTGCTGTATCTGGTCCCGACGCTCGCCCTGTTCCTGGCCCCGGTAGGGTTCGGACGGTCAGCGGGCGGTGGGGTCACAGAGCAGAAGGCGACCGATGAGAAGGCCGATTCGGGCGAAGCGGGCGATGCGGGCAGCGGCGGGGGTCGCGACGGCGACAGTGCTGTCACTGGCGGCGAGCGGGTGCGTGACGGTGCACGGGGAACTGGCGGTCGTACCGTCGGTGAGCCGGAGTGAGGCCGCCCAGGCGCTGAAGGACTTCACCGACGCGTACAACGCGTCCGACAAGGCGTACGACCCGAAGCTCGACGCGGGCAGCGTCACGGGCGCGTTCGGTGCCATAAACCAGGCCGGTCTGAAGTCCGCCAGTGTCATCAGCCCGGACGGCAACGCCCGCCATCAGGACCTCACACTGACCGAAGCGAAGTTCGCCATCCCCAAGAAGGCGGGCTGGCCCCGGTGGTTCCTCGCCGAGACGGACAGCAACCGCGACGCGGACAGCGGTCCCGGTGACAACACCTGGACGCTGGTCTTCGTACGGAGCGCGCCCGAACAGCCGTGGAAGGTCGCGTACTTGACGATCCTTTCGCCGGACGAGATCCCGCAGATCAAGACCGACAAGGACGGCTGGGCGACGGCGGTCTCCCCCGGGGACGGCTCGCTGGCCGTGGCGCCGAAGGATCTGAGCGCGGAGTACGCCTCGTACCTGAAGACCGGTGCGCCGGCGCACTTCGCGCCGGGCCCGCACACCGACGGCTGGCGCTCGATCCGCGACAAGGACGCCCACAAGCCGGGGATCACCACGCAGTACATCGATCAGCCGGTGAAGGGCGGGGATTTCGCGCCGCTCGGGCTCGCCACGAAGGACGGGGGCGCGATGGTCTTCTTCACGACGCGGCTCTTCGACCGGCAGACGGCGGCCAAGAACTACACACCGCAGATCGGCGCGAGTGTGAAGCCGCTGCTGACCGGCGAGGTGAAGAGCAGCCTCACCCAGGAGTCGGTGGTGAGCGAGGCGGCGGCGGTGCCGCGCAGCGGGCCGGTTGTGGTGACGGGACGGCTCCAGGGCGTGATCGGGGCGGAGGGCTCGTAGGCCTGTCCGGCGGCCGTCAGGCCCTGGCGCCCCCGCCCTCGCCCCGCCCCTGTTGCGCGCCGCTCACCTGCCCAGGGGCCAGGCCACCGCGTGCGGGTCGAGCTGGGTGTTCTCGCCCGCGTAGCGCGCGCAGGCGTCGGTCAGGATCTCCAGCAGGGTCAGCGGGTCGGGGAGCGGGTGCTCAGGGCCGCGCAGCCAGGACTGGGTGAGTTCGCCGGGCAGCCGGGCCGGCGGTACGAGTACGTAGCTGCCCCGGCAGTGCCAGCGCAGCCCCGGGTGCTCGTCCATCGTCTCGGGGTGGCAGTCCAGCTCACAGGGCCACCACTCGTCCTCGTCCTCCGGGGTGCCCCGGGTCGCGGTGAAGAAGAGCATCCGGTCCCCGCCCGAGTCGGCCACAGGACCGACGTCGATCCCGGCCTCCAGCAGACGTTCCAGGGCGCGGCTGCCCGCTTCGAGCGGCACGTCGAGCACGTCGTGCACGAGGCCGGTCGCCGTGATGAAGTTCGCCTGGGGCTGGCTGCGCGCCCAGCGCTCGATCTGGGCGCTGTCGGTCGTCGACTGCGTCTGCCAGGCGAAGGAGATGGGGTGCCGGGCCGGGGTCGGACAGCCGATCCGTTCGCACGAACATCGGTAGCCGAGCGGATGCGCGGCCGGCGCGATGGGCATCCCGGCGGCGGCCACGGCCTGGAGCAGCGCCTCGCGGTCGTCGCCCTCGGCCTCCGCGCTCTTCTTGGGGCGACGGCGCAGCCATTGGGGAATCCTGCCTGCCGTGCCGCGGTAGCGGCCGAAGTCGTCGCCCATCTATCCCCTCACACCCCACATTTGCCTTCGCGGCCCTTCCCATCGTGCCACCATCCTGCGCCTCACATGGCCGTGCTCCGGAACCGGGGGGCGTACGCCGGCGGTGGCGTTCGACACATCAGGGGCACCTGAGGGCCACCTCAGGGGCGTGGGGCGAGGCCGTGGAGCGCGTACTCGACCAGCGTTTCGGCGTACGCGTGGGTCAGCGGGCGCGTCCGCATCAGCCAGCGGTGGGTCATCGGTCCTACCAGCAGTTCCAGGGCGATCCGGAGGTCGATGCCCTGCTGTACGTCCCCGGCGCGGCGGCCGGCTTCGAGGCGCTTCACATAGAGCTGGAGCTGCGGTTCGAGCAGTTTCGTGGCGAAGTCGACGCCCAGCTCCGCGTCGATGACCCCCTCGGCGGCGAGCGCCCTGGCCGGCACGTCGAAGGCGGGGTCGGTCATCTGGTCCACGGTGGCGCGCATGACGAGCTTGAGGTCGGCGGCCAGGTCACCGGTGTCGGGGATCTCGTACTCCCCCAGCGCGGCGGCGGCCTGCTCGCCCAGGTCGAGGAAGGCCTCCAGCAGCACGGCGCCCTTGGAGGGCCACCAGCGGTAGATCGTCTGCTTGCCGACGCCCGCGCGGGCCGCGATGCCCTCGATGGTCGTCCTGCCATAGCCGATCTCACCCACCAGGGCGAGCGACGCCGCGTAGATCGCGCGACGTGAGCGCTCACTGCGGCGCGTGGAGTCGGGTGCCTTGCTCTCTGTCATGGGGCCAATAAGTACCCGATCGGATCACAGCGCGAAAGCGTCGCGGAGTGGACCATGGCTTTCACGCACACCGTCGTGCGCCCACCGCTCGTGAGGAGCCCTCGTTGCCTCGTGACGCCTCGCCCCGCAGATACCTGATGTGCCCGCCGACCCACTTCAGGGTGACGTACTCGATCAATCCCTGGATGGACCCGTCGAAGCCCGTGGACCTGCCGCTGGCCGTAGCCCAGTGGGAGGTCCTGCGCGACCGCTACCGGGCGCTCGGCCACAGCGTCTCGCTCCTGGAACCGCTGCCCGACCTGCCCGACATGGTGTACGCCGCCAACGGCGCGACGGTCGTCGACGGCCGGGTCTTCGGCGCGCGTTTCGCGCACCGGGAACGGGAGGCGGAGGCCCAGGCGCATCTGGCCTGGTTCCGGGGTGAGGGCTTCACCGACGTACTCGATCCCATCCACGTCAACGAGGGCGAGGGCGACTTCGCCGTCACCGCGTCCTACCTGCTGGCGGGGCGCGGATTCCGGTCGAGTCCGCTGGCACAGGACGAGGCGCAGGAGTTCTTCGGCCGGCCTGTGATCGGCCTGGATCTGGTCGACCCGCGCTACTACCACCTGGACACGGCGCTGTGCGTGCTGGACGACACGGCCGACGAGATCATGTACTACCCGGGCGCCTTCTCCCCCGGCAGCCGCTCGGTGCTCGCCCGGCTCTTCCCCGACGCGCTGATCGCCGGGGAGCGGGACGCGGCGGCGCTGGGCCTGAACGCGGTGAGCGACGGGCTGCACGTACTGCTGCCGCAGGCGGCGGCCGGCCTGTACGAGGCGCTGCGGGAGCGCGGCTTCGAGCCGATCGGGGTGGATCTCGGGGAGCTGCTGAAGGGCGGCGGCAGCGTGAAGTGCTGTACGCAGGAGCTGCG
>NZ_JTHL01000001.1:2380678-2415614 GCF_000818195.1 Streptomyces sp. 150FB
GGCGGCCAGGCGTCACCCCACTGCGTGTCCCGCGCCGCCTTGTAGAGCGGCCCGTGCCGCTTCGCGACCGTCTCCCGCCGGAGCCCGTCGTCCACCGTGCACAGCTCCAGCAGCACCTGCCCCTTGCGGATCTGCGGCTTGCGGGTCACCCGCGCCGCCACCGGACCCGGCTCGAAGCGGGTCGCGGCGACATAGCTGAACTTCTCGTCCTCGTACGGCAGCGAGCCCTGCTTCACCTGCCGGTGCAGCGAGGACCTGCTGACCCGGACCGAGAAGTGGCACCAGTCCTCGCCCCGCACGATCGGGCACGCCCCGTCGTGCGGACAGGGCGCCGCGACCCGCAGCCCGGCGGCGATGAGCTGGTCGCGCGCCTCGATGATCCGCAGATACCCGTCGGGCGTCCCCGCCTCCACGACAAGGACGGCCTGCCCGGCGCGCGCCGCCTCGGCGATCAGCGCGCGGCGGTCCGCCTCGGTCAGCTCGTTGAGTACGTAGGACACCGTGACCAGGTCGGAGTCCGGCAGCTTCACCGACCGGCCGATCCGGCCCTGCCGCCACTCGACGCCACTGAGGGCCGGAGCCCCCGAGATCTCGGCCAGCTCCCGGCCGAGGGCGAGCGCGGGCTCGGCCCAGTCCAGCACGGTGGTGGCACGGGGCCGCTCCCAGACCGCCTCCGCCGCCCAGACCGCCGCCCCGGTGCCACCGCCCACATCGAGATGGCTGCCGGGCGCCCACCCGGGGGCCGCGTCGGCGAACGCGCCGAGCGCCGCACGTACCGCCTCGAACGTCGCCGGCATCCGGTACGCGGCATACGCCGTGACATCGGCCCGGTCCCTGAGCAGGGGCGCGCCGGTCGGCGTCGCACCCCGGTAGTTGGCGATCAGCCGCTCGACGGACTGCGCCGCCTGACTCGGCGGCAGCCCGTCGAGCAGCCCGGCGAGGGCGGAGCGCAGGACGTCGGCGCTGGGAATGGCGTTCACCGCCGAATTGTAGACACGCGCCCGGGACGCCTGACCGCACGGAGGTGCCGTCCGGCCTTCACGGGGGGGGCTTTGTCACATCGGTTGCGCGCAACCGCGAAGGCGGGTTCGGACTCCCGCAATCTTCCGCAATCCGGGACCGCGCGTCATCTGTCCGGCGGATCCTGGTTCCACACCCCCAGACCGGAGGACACCGTGACGCTCAGGTTCATCGGCACCACCAGCGACGACGGCGACTGCCCCACCTTGTACGAGGTGATTGAGACCGGCGACATCCTCGTCCAGGGCGAGCGGGAGACCGACCCCGAGCACCTCGCGCAGTTGCGCGACGTCAAGGACTCCGAGACGTTCGTCCGCATCCCTCGCGAACTGCTGACCCGCTTCGCACCCAAGGAGTAGCGCGTGCCCGAATTGATTCCCTTCGCTGACGCGGCCCGGCTTTTCACAGAGTTCGAACATACCGCTTGGCGCTTGGAGACACAGACCGGCTACGCGTCCGACCGCAGCGGCCCGAACTGGGCACGCTGGCAGCGCGGCGAAGACGTCAGCCACTCCGAGCCGGACGCGTGGCGGCAGAACGTCGCCGAACAGACAGCGGCCGGGAAGCGCTTCGAGCGCGTACGCCTGCTCGACGACCCGCCCACCGAGGGCCAGCGCTTCCTCCTCGCACGCGCGCCCAGCAACATCACGGCGGGCGAAGACATCCGCCACCTGCGGCGCGCGGACGCGGTACGGCTCAGTTTGCTGGATTTCGACTTCTGGCTGTTCGACTCGCGGCAGGTCATGCGGTTCGTGTTCGACGAAGACGGCACCACCCTCGGCGTACTCCTCACCGAGGACCCCGCCGTTGTCGTCGCGGCCTGCCAGACCCGTGACGCGGCATGGCATCACGCGGTCCCCTCCGCCGACGTCGGCGGAGCGGTACGTTCCACCGGGTGAGCACCGACTTCCAATCCGCTCGGGCCGCCCTCGGCGCGCGGCTTCGTGAGCTGCGCGTCGAGGCCAGCCTCGACGGCAAAGGCATCGCCGAGGCGCTCGGCTGGCAGCGATCCAAGGTCAGCCGCCTGGAGAACGGAAAGCAGACACCGGCTGCCGGCGACCTGGATGCCTGGGCAAAAGCCGTGGAACGCCCGGACGTTGCCGGGGAGCTGAAGGGGCGCCTCGTAGGTCTTGAGACTCAGTACCGTTCGTGGCGACGCCAGTTGGCCGGCGGGCACCGGGCCAGGCAAGAGCTGGGAATCGCCGAGAGTTCCGCGACACAGACGATCCGAGGCCTCGAAGTCGCCCGCATCCCCGGCCTGTTCCAGACTGCTGAGTACGCGCGTCACGCCTTCGAGGCGAACGCCGAGTTCCGCGAGACCCCCCGGGACGTCGAGGACTCTGTGCGGACCCGCATCCGGCGCCAGGAGACGCTGTACGAGCCGGGCCGCCGGTTTCGGTTCCTCCTCTGGGAAGGGGCACTCCGTGTTCTGACCTGTCCCGTGGAGGTGATGGCCGCGCAGCTCGACCGGTTGGGCGGACTGATCGGTCTCGACACGATCGAACTCGGCGTGATCCCTTTCGGTGCCCAGTTGCGTCGGGCGCCGACTCATGGGTTCTGGATCTACGACCATCGTCTCGTCATCGTCGAGACCGTCGGAACAGAAATGTGGCTGGACGACGCGGACAACATCGCCCTGTACGGACGAGCGTGGGAGTGGCTCGCCGAGGCTGCGGTCTACGGGCCGCAGGCGCGTCGTCTGATCGGCCGGGCGCGCGCCGCGATGGACCGTCGGTAGCAACCGGGGACAACTCCCGGGGGCGCGTGAACAATCCCGCGCAATCGGTCAACCGCAGGGCAACCGGCCACCCTACGGTCCCTGCATGGGCACCCTTTCGGACACCACCACCGATCCGGGCAGAGCCGAGCACCCGGCCGTCAGACACCTGCCGCCGCTGGACACCTGGTCCGACGACCAGCGGCGCGGCGCCGCCTGCGCGTACTGCGGGGGGCGGGTCTCGCTGGCGGATGTGATGGACCTGGTCGACCTCGGTGAGCGGCACGACCCGAGCGACAACACACTCGTCTTCCCCCGCGCACACCCGCGTTGCGCCGGCGGCACGTCATGACCCTCTGCGTGAAGGGCCCCTGACCGACCACGCCGGCGACGGCCTCGTGTGTCCCGAGCCCGTCGCCGGCCAGCCGCAGGAGGCCGCCCGATGACCACCCCCGTGGACGCCGCCTCGGTCCAGTGCGTGATCCGGCGTGCGCTCGTCGTCCGCCGCGACGCCCCGCGTGCCGAGCACTGAGCACTGAGCCGGCCCGCTCACCGGACCGGCCGGCCGCCTCAGCGCCGCCAGGGCCGTACGAGGCCCAGGAAGCAGGCCATCGAGCCGAGCGCGCACACCACCTGGACGACCGCCATCGGGACCGCCGTACGGTCGCCGGCGATTCCGACCAGCGGTGAGGCGACCGCGCCGATCAGGAACGACGACGTGCCGATGAGGGCGGAGGCCGATCCCGCCGCGTGCGGGGTGCGCATCAGGGCCTGGGTGTTCGTGTTGGGCATCGCCAGGCCCATCGCCGACATCAGGACGAACAGCGCCGCCGCGACCGGCAGCAGTCCGACCTGGCCGAACACCCCGCTGGTCATCAGCAGCAGCGCGAGCGCCGCGAGGGTGATGACGGACAGGCCGAAGGCGAGCGCCTTGTTCATGTCGACACGGCCGACGAGCACCCGGCCGTTGATCTGGCCGACGGCGATCAGGCCGATGGAGTTGACGCCGAAGAGCAGGCTGAACATCTGGGGCGACGCCCCGTAGATCTCCTGCACCACGAAGGGCGACGCCGAGACGTAGGCGAAGAGCGCGGCGAAGGCGAGCCCGCCGGCCAGCATGTAGCCGGTGAAGACGCGGTCGGCGAGGAGCCCGCGCATCGTACGCAGGGCCTCACCGACTCCGCCGCTGTGCCGTTTCTCCGGCGGCAGCGTCTCGTGCAGCCACTTCCACACGACCACGGTCAGGAGCGTGCCGACGACGCTGAGGACGACGAAGATGCCGCGCCAGTCGGTGACGCGCAGCACCTGGCCCCCGAGGAGCGGCGCGATGACCGGCGCGACGCCGGAGATCAGCATCAGGGTGGAGAAGAAGCGGGCCATCTCGGTGCCGTCGTACAGGTCGCGGACCACGGCGCGGGCGATCACGATGCCCGCCGCTCCGGCGAGCCCCTGGAGGAGGCGGAAACCGATGAGGAGTTCGGTGCTGGGCGCCAGCGCGCAGATCGCGGTGGCGACCACGTACGCGACCATGCCGAGCAGCAGCGGCCGGCGACGTCCCCACCGGTCGCTCATCGGGCCGATGACGATCTGCCCGAGCGCCATGCCGGCGAGGCAGGCGGTGAGGGTGAGCTGTACGGTCGCCGCCGGTGAGTTCAGCGACCGGGTGACCTCGGGCAGGGCCGGCAGATAGCCGTCCATGGAGATCGGGGGGAGGGCGGTGAGTCCGCCGAGTACGAGGGTGACCAGCAGGCTCGCGCGGCGTGCGGTCGGGGTCTTCGGGTGACGGGGTGGCTGGTGCGACTGATGGTGTGGCTGGTGCTGCGATATCCGTTCTGTCGGTCTCTGACCTCGGGCGGTCTGGGCGCCGTCAGGCATCCGTATCTCCATGTCCTTGAATCCTTACCTATGCTCTCAGCTCAACGCAGTGGTCGAAACCTGTTAATGAGGCAGCTATGCATTCGGAACACACCACACCCGGAAGAACCGTGCGCTGGGGCGTACTCGCGACGGGCGGCATCGCTTCGCGCTTCGTGACGGACGTCCAGGGACTGCCGGACGCCGAGGTCGTGGCCGTGGCGTCGCGCAGCGAGACGACCGCGAAGGAATTCGCGGGCAAGCACGGCATCGCGCGGGCGTACGGCGGGTGGGGCGGCCTGGTCGCCGACGACGAGGTGGACGTCGTATACGTGGCGACACCGCACTCCGCGCACCGCGTCGCCGCCGGGATGGCGCTGACCGCGGGGAAGCCGGTGCTGTGCGAGAAGGCGTTCACGCTCAACGCCAGGGAGGCCGGCGAGCTGGTGTCCCTCGCGCGGGAACGTGGCCTGTTCCTGATGGAGGCCATGTGGATGTACTGCAACCCGGTGATCCGCCGCCTGACGGAGCTGGTGCGGGACGGCGCGATCGGTGAGATACGGACCGTACAGGCCGACTTCGGGCTCCAGGGGCCCTTCGCGCCCGAGCACCGGCTGCGCGATCCCGCGCTCGGCGGCGGCGCCCTGCTCGACCTCGGCGTCTATCCGGTGTCCTTCGCGCAGCTCCTGCTGGGCGAGCCCGACCGCGTACATGCCGAGGCGCTGCTCTCCCCCGAGGGCGTCGACCTCAACACCGGGCTGCTGCTGGGCTGGAACTCGGGCGCGACGGCGCTGCTCACCTGCTCGGTGACGGCCGAGACGCCGAGGACGGCGACGGTGACCGGTACGGCGGGACGCATCGAGGTGCCCGCCGGGTTCTTCGAGCCCGACCGGTTCTTCCTGCACAGGCCCGGCAAGGAGCGGGAGGAGTTCACCGTGGGGAGCGAGCTGTCGGGCATGGGCCACGAGGCGGCCGAGGTGATGCGCTGTCTGCGGGCGGGCGAGACGCAGTCGCCGCTGGTGCCGCTGGAGGGCACGCTCGCGGTGATGCGGACGCTCGACGCGGCGCGCGAGCGGATCGGCGTCCGCTACCCCGTGGATCTCTGACAGCAAGACGCTCAGCCGGTGAGGCACTCAGGCGCGCTTGACGCCCTGGCCCCCGACCTCGGTCACGAATGAAGCGGACGTCGTGACCGGGGCGCCGGGCGTCGTGACGGCCGTGAGCGTCCGGTAGTCGGCGCGCGCCTGTTTCGCGCCGAGGGTCACCGTCACGTACCCGCGCCGCCCGTCGTAGAACTTCATGTGCGGGTTGGCCTTCGTGTACAGCTCCCAGGTGGGGAGGTGCTCGGCGCCGTTCCTGCCGCTGGAGACGGACGTCGCCACGATCTCGGTGCCCATGGTCTTCGAGGCCAGGTCGTCGAAGTCCGCCTTGATGTCGTACGCGTACGCCACGTGCACATCGCCGGTCAGGACCATCAGATTGGCGATCCCGGTCGCCGCCGCCGCGTCCAGGAACCGCTTGCGCGCCGCCGGATAGCCGTCCCACGCGTCCATGCTGAGCATCGGGACCGGGTTGAGGTCGAGTCTGCGCAGCGAGAAGTTGGCCTGCTGCGGTACGACGTTCCAGGTCGCCGTCGAGGCGCTCCAGCCGTCCGCCAGCCAGCGCTCCTGCGTGGCGCCGAGCATGGTGCGCGACGGGTTCTCGGACTCGGGGCCCGGCACGTCGAGGCCGTCGCCGTACGCCTGGTCGCTGCGGTACTGCCGGGTGTCGAGGATGTCGAACTGGGCGAGCTGCCCGTAATGCAGCCGCCGGTAGAGCTGCGCGTCGGGTCCGCTGGGGAGCTGGGGGGTGCGCAGCGGCTGATTCTCCCAGTACGCGCGGTACGCGGCGGCCCTGCGCAGCAGGAACTCGTCGGGCGGTACGTCGTTCTGCGGGATGTCCGCCGCGTAGTTGTCCTCCACCTCGTGGTCGTCCCAGGTGACGACGAAGGGGTGGACGGCGTGCGCGGCCTTCAGGTCCGGGTCCGTCTTGTAGAGGGCGTACCGCAGCCGGTAGTCCTCCAGGGTCATGGTCTCCCGGTTGAAGAGCGCGGGCAGCCTGCGGTCGGTGTACGCGCGGAAGCCGCCGACGGCCGACACCGGCGACTCGTAGAGGTAGTCGCCGAGGTGGACGACCACGTCGACGTCCTCCTGGGCGAGGTGCCGGTAGGCGGTGAAGTAGCCGTCCTGGTACGCCTGGCAGGAGACGGCGGCGAACTTCACCTCGTTCGTCGTGCTGTTACGGGCGGGGGCGGTGCGGGTACGGCCGACGGGGCTGATCCAGGAGCCGGTGCGGAACCGGTAGTAGTACACCCGGTCGGCTGCGAGGCCGACGACGTCGACGTGCACGCTGTGGTTGAACTCGGGGTGTGCCTGCGCCTTGCCCTGCCCGATGACGTTCGAGAAACGCAGGTCGCGGGCCATCTCCCAGCGTACGGTGATCCGCTGGGCCGGCAGGCCGCTGCCGGGTTCGTACGGGCGGGGCGCGAGCCTCGTCCACAGCACCACGCTGTCGGGGCGGGGGTCACCCGAGGCGATGCCGAGGGTGAACGGGTCCTCGGTGATCTTCCTGGGGTCCAGTTCGGCGGCGCTCGCGACCCCGGTGGCCGGCAGGCCGGCCGCGAAGGCGAGCGTGGCTGCGGCGGCCGTACCGGTGAGGAACCCGCGGCGGCCGATGTGGGCGGCGGCGGCCCTGAGTTCAGGTGCGTGGGTGTCCGGCGAGCGGTGTACGGGCGTCACGTGTCCCTCCCCTGACGACGGCTGGTTGGCGGTACACAACGTCCAGATGGCGGAAGTATCGATTCCGCATGCTGGACCTCATCTCTACCTCACGTAATCTGCGTGGCCATGGACGCCATGCGGAAGATCGCAATAATCACTGGAGCGGGCTCAGGCATCGGACGGGCGGTCGCCCCGGTGCTGGGCGCTGCGGGCTGGTCGCTGGTCCTGGCGGGCCGGAAGCCGGAGAAGCTGGCGGAGACCGCGACGGCGGTCGAGGCGGCGGGCGCCGAGGCGCTGTGTGTGGCGACGGACGTGTCACGCCCGGAGGACGTGGACGCGCTGTTCGCCGCCGCGAGCGAGCGGTACGGCCGCCTCGACCTGCTCTTCAACAACGCGGGCACGTTCGGGCCCGGCGGGCTCCCGGTGGAGGACCTGCCGTACTCGGCCTGGCAGAAGGTGGTGGGCACGAACCTGACGGGCGCGTTCCTGTGCGCGCAGGCGGCGTTCCGGCTGATGAAGGCGCAGACCCCGCAGGGTGGCCGGATCATCAACAACGGCTCGATCTCGGCCCACGCCCCGCGCCCCGACTCGGTGGCGTACACGGCCACCAAGCACGGCATGACGGGCCTGACCAAGTCGCTGTCCCTGGACGGCCGCAAGTACCGCATCGCGTGCGGCCAGATCGACATCGGCAACGCGGCGACGGACATGACGGAGCGGATGCGGCAGGGCGTGCCACAGGCCGACGGTGAGCTGGCGGTGGAGCCGGTGATGGACGTGGCGGACATCGCGACGACGGTGCTGCACATGGCGGAACTGCCGCTGGAGGCGAACGTCCAGTTCGCCACGGTCCTGGCGACGACGATGCCGTTCATCGGCCGGGGATAGGGCCGGGGGCCACGCGCGGGGACTTGGGACGCGGGACGCGCGCGGGGGACGCGGGACTGCTGAATCGTTGAGCCGGTACGACTACTGCCCGCTCAGGGTGAACGAGACGCTCAGCCGGGTACGCGGGCCCGGCCCGGCCGCGATCCTGGGCGCATGTTCACACGCGTACGCCGCGCCGCGGCCGTCCTCGCCGCCGTCGTCCCGCTCCTGGCCGCGGCGCCGGCCGCCGCCCCGAACGCCTCCTGGGACACCAAGGAGAAGTGCGTCCAGAAGGACTGGGACGGCCGCCGCGTCCCCACCCGGATGGGCAACTCCGTGCTGGGCTGGCGTCATCTGTCCGCACCGCACAACATCACGACGTGCAGGCTCATCAACGCCGCGCTCAACGGCAAGCCCGACAAGAAGTCCGACAAGAACCGGAACCTGGAGTACTGGGGCTCGGCCATCAACAGGGGCCGTCAGGTGAACTTCGTGGTCAAGATCCGCTACGCGAAGACCACCGACGACGGGAAGTACACCGCTCCCGGAGCGAAGGGGAAGGTCGGCGTCATCACCGCCTACTGCAAGGGGATGCGGAAGTGCCCGTCGTGGGTCAACTGACCTGTTCCCCAGGGTGCGTTGCCCGGGCGCAGAGCGCCGTCGCCGCCGCCCTGTGGCACTACACCGAAGCCCCTGTCGCCAAGCCGTACTACGTACGCGGATGCGTCCCCGACCCGGACGAGCCCGCCGTGACCGTCGCCCTGTGGACCGGCCCGGCGGCGCGGGACAAGATGAACCTCTTCCTGCTCGTGCCCCTCGTCTCCGAGGGCCTGCCGGTCCCGGCGGAGCAGGTGGTGGTGGGACTGATGCGGCTGGGGCGCGGGACGCACCTGTTCGGCTCGGCCGGCCGGCGGTTCGACGGCAAACCCGTCCTCAACGGGGGCGACCTGGTGCGGGGCAAGGGCCGGCCCTGCCTGTGCGGAGGGACCGCCGCCGAGGGCGAAGTGCGGCCGGAGGGCTTCTACTTCGAGCGCCCGGGTGAACTGAGGCGCTACCCCTGACCGCCGGCGGGGCGGTGCAGCTCGGCCCAAGGGGCAGTCAGCTCGCTGACTGCCCCTTCGCGGTGCCGACAGCACATCCCTAGGCCGCCAGCAGTGCCGTGATCTCCGTCAACTGCTCGGCCCGCAAAGGCCCGTACGCCAGGGCGCCCGCGTTCTGTTCCGCCTGTTCGACCGACCGGAACCCCGGGATCGGGATCGTGCGCGGGCTGCGCGCCCACAGCCACGCCAGTGCTCCCTGGGCGAGGGTGCGGCCGTCGCTGGCGAGCACCTCGCGGATGGAGTCGACGCGCGCCAGCCACTCCGGGGACGGCTCGCCGCCCTCGCCGAACCACCGCAGCCAGGACGGCGGGGTGGCGCGGATGTCGCCGACCGACCCCTTGCCGCCCGAGCCGTGCTTGGAGGTGAGCAGGCCCATCGCGAGCGGGCCGCGGTTGATGCTGGCGAGATCGAGCCGCTCGCAGAGGGCGAACATCTCCGGCGCGTCCTCCAGCACGTTGCAGGCGTGCTGTACGGCGGCGCAGTTCGGGCCCTCGGCGAAGAGCGCGGCGCGCTCCGGGTCGTCGGTGCTCCAGGCGTACGCACGGATGAGCCCCTCGGCGACGAACTCCTCGCAGGCTTCGCGGAGTTCGGCCGCCTCTTCGAGATCGGCACCGTTCAGGTGGAGCTGGTAGAGGTCGATGTGGTCGGTGCCGAGGCGGCCCAGTGAGGCGGTGAGTGCGCGCCGGGCGAAGGCGGGACTGGTGTCGGTGCCCGTCGACGTACGGCTGGCCTCGTCGATGACGTTGCCCCACTTGGTCGCGATCACCACATCGTCCCGCCGGCCCTGGAGCGCGCGGCCGAGGACACGTTCGCTGTGCCCGGCCCCGTACGCGTCGGCCGTGTCGAAGAAGGTGATGCCCAGGTCGAGGGCCCGGTGGATCGCGGCGATGGACTCGTTGTCGTCGACCTTGCCCCAGCCGAGCGGGTTGCCGTCCGCGTCCTGCCACTCGCCGCCGATCGCCCAGCAGCCGAAGCCGAGTGCGCTCACCGATATGCCGCTGCGGCCCAGTGTTCTGGTCAGTTCCATGCACCGAACGCTATGAGGTGGAGTGCACACGAAGACAAGGGGGTGCGTCCTCCGCTCTGCCAGACTTCCCGCCATGGATCTGGAACGGCATACGTGGGACACGGTGGAGCGGCTGCACGCCTGGCTGGACGCGGCGGCCGTACTCCCGCCGGAGCAGGAGAAGCTGCTGCGCGTACTGAAGCTCTCCGAGGAGGCGGGCGAGGTGGCGGCGGCCGTCATCGGCGCCACCGGGCAGAATCCGCGCAAGGGCGTCACCCACACCTGGGGGGACGTGGAGGCCGAGCTGTGTGATGTCGTGATCACGGCGATGGTCGCGCTGCGGACGCTGACACCGGACGCGGCCGGGGTCTTCGCCGCGCACCTGCGGCGGGTCGACGAGCGGGCGGCGGGGCGCTGAGGGGAGCGGAGGGTCGAGGAGCGGGCGGCGGGGCGCCATGGGGAGCCGGAGCCGGTCTCCGGCCCCGCGCCTCCCCGGCGTCCGCGAACGGGCTCAGTAGCCGTAGCCGCCGCTCGAACCGCTGCTGTCGGAGCTGCCGCCGCCCGAGGACGAGGCGGCCTTGGTGATCTGGCTGCCGGCCGGGGACAGGACCCACCACTTGGCGCCGAAGCCGTCGATGCCCTGGCCGTTGGTCTGACCGGCCGAGCTGTCGCCCTTGAAGTAGTAGAGCGGGTGGCCGTTGTAGGCGACCTGCTTGGTGCCGTCGTCGCGCGTGATCGTCGTCAGCTTGCCGGCCGTGGCTCCCGTACCCGCCTTCGGCGCGTCCTTGGAGGTCAGCGGCGGCCACTGGGTCGCGCAGTCGCCGGAACAGGTGGACTTGGTCCTGGTGTCCGAGGCGAACATGTAGAGCGACTTGCCGGAGCTGTCGGTCAGGTACGTGCCCAGCGTGCCGCTCTTGGTCATCACCGAGGCGGCCGTGCCGCTCGCCGGAGCCCCCGCCGTGCTGCCGGCGGCGGAGCTGGGGGCCGAACTCGACGCGGAACTGCCCGAGCCCGAGCTGTCGGACCCTCCGCACGCCGCGGCGAAGGCGGCCAGCGCCGCCGCGGAGAGTCCGAGCCCGAGAGTGGAGGAGAACTTGCCCTTGCCGCGGAGATTCATGGACCGATCCCTTGTTTGAGGTGTGAGGCGGGGTACGCGACCGCCTCTCCGGCGGTCGCGTCTTCACCCTCAGTACGGGACGGCTACCCGCTTCTCTCAAAACGGGCCAGTGAGAGGAATCACGGACAATACGATGAACGGCGCCCGGGTGAGTCACGTATCTCTTATAAGGGCTCGGCGGCCCCCGAGTACGTCACCCGGTGACGTACTCGGGGGACCTGTCAGG
Source organism: Streptomyces sp. 150FB (assembly GCF_000818195.1). GTDB lineage: Bacteria > Actinomycetota > Actinomycetes > Streptomycetales > Streptomycetaceae > Streptomyces. The sequence continues at coordinate 2,392,345 of NZ_JTHL01000001.1, forward strand.
CCTGTCAGACCGTCAGGAGGCTTGGCTTGGCGGCCTTGTCGATGGGCAGGAAGGCGTCCGGCACCGGGTACTGACCGAGGACGAAGTGCAGGATGGCCGCGTGCATCGCCTCGACGGGCGCGATGGTGGCGGCGGTCTGGATCGCGCCCACGCTCTTCACGTTGGAGACCGCGAAGAGATAGGTCTGCGCCGCCTGGTCCTCCAACTGGAGCGCCAGCTTCGCCACGGCACTGACGTCCTTGGCCTGGCCGAGCGCCTGGGTGACCTGCTTCTGGTCGGACAGCGGCACCCCCTTGATCGCGGGCTTGCCCGCGCCGGTCAGCACCGCGTTCCACGCCGCCGCGTGATCCATGTGCTGCGCCATCGCTGTGGTGGCGAAGGTCGACACCGCCGGAGGTACGGTTCCGAGCTTGCCGGCCTTGGCCGCCGCCAGCGCCGCCTTGTACGCGCCCACGGCCTGGTTCTCCAGCGCGACCGCCAGCGCGACGATCTTCAGGTCGCCGGTGTACGGGGACGCGTCCAGCGCGGCGGCCGAGGCGTCGGCGGCGGGCTGCGACGAGGAGCTGCTCTTCCCGCCGCCGCAGGCGGCCAGCAGGAACGCCGCTCCTGCCCCGCCGGCACCCAGCAGGAACCGTCGCCGGCCGGTCGCCCCCGAGGCGTCCAGCTCATGGCTCCGGTCCTCGTGCGCCTCCCGCGTACCGCCTGCCTCGACCCGCGTCCCGCCTGCCGTGACCTGCTCGGTCAGGTCGGCTCCGCTCGCGCGCATCACGGGCAGTGTCTCGCGATGGGCCTCCTCCATGTCCCGCGTGAGGCGGGTGAGTTGACCCTCGCTGATCGGCAGCTCCCAGCCGCCTCGCTGCGTACTCACTTGACGGCCCCTTCAGAGATCGGCGAGGCGTTCTTGGTCGGGTAGAAGGCGTCGGGGAATCCGACACTTCCCACGGCCGCCGGCAGCTTCGCGACGTCCGTCGGAATCGCGATCAGGCTGGTGTCGCCCGAGGCCAGCAGTGACTGGACCGCCAGCAGCGTCGCGCGGTGCTGGGCCTCGACCGGCGCGACGGAGCCGAAGAGCCGGCGCAACTGTGCGTTGCTGACCTGGCTGACGTTCTTGGTGTAGGTCTGCGCGGCCACGTCCTCCAGCGAGATGGCCAGCTTGACCACGTCGGCCGGGGTCTTGATCGACGGCAGCATCTTCTTGACCACGGCCGCGTACTTCGGGTCCGGCGCCGGCTGCGCCTTGCCGCCGGCCTGGGTCGCGGCCGCGTTGAACGCCTTGGCGTGTTCCTCGTGCTGCTGGGTGGTCCTCTTGATGAACGTGACGACCGTCTTGTTGCCGTCCTTGATGAACGGCAGGCCGGCGGCCGTACGGTAGACGGTCACCGCCAGATTCTCGATCGACGCGGCCGTCTGGAGCGCCATGATGTCGTTCTTCGACGTCGCCGCCGACCGGAATCCGCCCTCGTGGAAATCCCTCAGCGCGCTGTCCGTGATTCTCACGGCATCGCTGTTCAAATCCTGTGACTGCTCGGTCAGTTCCCGCAGCAGTCGGGTGTCGATGCGCTCCGCGCCCATCACGCCCCATCTCTCATCGCGCCCGCGCGATCGCGGGCACTCTCATCGACACATTCGCGAGAGGGAGGCTTCCGGATTGCCGACATCACCGACACACCGTGTCAATTCACCCCATCAGCCGAACAATCGGCCGACGGACTCACCCAGCGGTGAGACACGACGACGGGCCACGCCGTCACCGGCGTGGCCCGTCAAAGCTTTTCGTGGAAGTCCGACCAGGCGGATCAGTCCTCGGCGAGCATGCCGGACCGCAGCGTGGCCAGGGTGCGGGCCAGCAGGCGCGAGACATGCATCTGCGAGACGCCCAGCTTCTCCCCTATCTGCGACTGGGTCATCTCCTGCCCGAAGCGCATTTCCACAATGGCGCGCTCACGGTCGTCCAACTGCCCGAGGAGCGGGGCGAGCGAATGGAAATCCTCGACGAGTTCCATGGCGGGGTCGCAGTCGCCCATCGTATCGGCGAACGTACGGCCACTCTTCTTGGCCTGACCGTCGTCACCGGAGTCATTGGGAAGGTCGAGAGATCCGGCGGTGTAGCCGTTCGAGGCGACAATTCCTTCGATGACTTCTTCGTCACTCAGCCCGAGGTGCTCGGCCAACTCACCGACGGTGGGCCTGCGGTCGAGCACGGCCGCCAGGTCGTCCTGCGCCTTCGCGAGTTCGACGCGCAGCTCCTGAAGGCGGCGCGGCACATGGACGGCCCAGGTGGTGTCGCGGAAGAACCGCTTGATCTCACCGATGATGTAGGGCACGGCGAAGGAGGTGAACTCCACCTCGCGGGAGAGGTCGAAGCGGTCGATCGCCTTGATCAGGCCGATCGTGCCGACCTGGTGGATGTCCTCCAGGTCGCCACTGCCCCGGTTGCGGAAGCGGCTCGCCGCGAACCGTACGAGCGACTGGTTCATCTCGATCAGGGTGTTGCGGGCGTACTGGTACTCGTGCGTGCCCTCTTCGAGGACCTGGAGCTGGTCGAAGAACAGCTTCGACAGGTCACGGGCGTTCTTCGGCGCGATCTTCCCCGCGTCCTCGATCCACGGCAGCTCGCCTACGAAGCGCTCGCCGCCCACCGTCGTTCCGGCCTCGGTGAGCTGTATGGACGTACTTGCGGACCCGGTTGTCATCGTCACGTCATCGCCTTACCTAGTCGGACTCAGTCAGGCACCTGCCCCCGAACCCCACCCCTACTCCTCCAGACGGCAACAGTTTCCAGAGAGCACATCTCGCCGGCCGGCCGGCGGGACGCACCCTGCCCTCACTCCCCTGCCGTCCCCATCGTCACCGACGACGCAGGAACATGATGAGAACGATGATGAGAATGACGACAACAACCGTACCGAGACCGATGTACATGAGAAATTCTCCATTCCGTAAAGCCAATCCATAAACGGCACCCGGCCTGACGGCCGAACGCCCTGTCCATCGAGACGGGTTACCCCGATCCGCCTCGCTAAACAGTGGAGAAAAAGCAGCGGGAGATTTCTCAGGAGCACGTACCTGAGGGGAATGCGCGTTCGGCCCGGCGCTGCGGCGCGTTATTCGGCGGTGGCCGTGTACGGGGTCGAGGTGGCGGGTGGAATGCGTACGGCGATCATGGCGATGTCGTCCGTACTGCTCTCCCCCAGACCGGACATGATCTCGTCGCAGAACGTCTCCAGCGGCTCGCGCGACAGCGCCGCCGCGTGCTGGCGCAGCCGGGTCATGCCGTCGTCGATCACCTCCGTACGCCGCTCGATCAGTCCGTCGGTGTACAGCAGCACGGTGGACTCCGGCGGCAGCGGCTCGACGGCGTCGGGGCGCATCGTCTCCGGCGAGACGCCGAGCAGCAGGCTGCGGCCCCCGCTCAGGAAGCGGGTGTCGCCGTCGCGGGTGATCAGGAGCGGGGCCGGGTGGCCGGCCGCCGCGTAGTGCAGGAGCCAGTGGCCGTTCGCCACGGGTTTGGTGACCAGGGCGTACAGACAGGTCAGGGTCTGCGCCGGGTAGAGGACTTCGTTCGCGGCGTCGAGCCGTGCCAGGATCTTGCCCGGCGGTTCCTTGCGGTCGCAGGCGATGCCGCGCAGCATGTTCCGCATCTGGCTCATGGAGACGGCGGCCCTGAGGTCGTGCCCCGTGACGTCGCCGATGATCAGGGTGAGGGCGCCGTCGGGGAGCAGGAACGCGTCGTACCAGTCGCCTCCGACCTCCGCGCTCGCCCGCGCCGGGTCGTAACGCGCGGCGATGTCGAGGGGGCCGGCCTGGGGCAGCTCGGGCAGCAGGGAGCGCTGGAGGCGTTCGGCGGTCCTGGCCATCTCGGCGTGCAGGTTCGCGTTGTCCACCGCCATGGCGATGCGGTGGGCCAGGTCCTCGATCAGCGGCAGCCGGTCCTGGTCGTCCAGGCCGCCGGGGCCGGTACGTACGAGCGTCAGCACGCCCAGCACCCGGCGGCGCGCCCGCAGTGGGATCAGCACCGCGCGGTGCGCGCCCAACTGCTGAAAGGTCGCCAGTTCGCTCCGGTGCAGGGCGTCCATGCCCTGTGCGGGCGGGGGAAAGTCCGCCAGCCGCAGCGGGCCGGCTCCCCGCAGCGCGCGGGCGAGCGGTGCCCCCGAGGAGTCCTCGGCGCGCGGCAGGAGCGATTCGAGGAAGCCGGGGGACAGCGCGTCGGGGTCGCGGTGCTCCAGCACCGCGCGGCGCAGCCGCCCGTCGTCCTGGAGCAGGTCGACCACGCACCAGTCCGCCAGGGCGGGCACCAGTACGCGGCACAGCCTGCGCAGTCCCGGCTCCAGCTCCAGGGTGCTGGAGAGCGCCTCGGAGGCGTCGGCCACCAGGGTCAGCCGCTCCAGGGCGTCCTGTACGGCCCGGTCCACCTCGAAGGGATCGTCCTCATGCGACTGCGCGGTCACATCACTTCTCCCGGTACAGGAGCCGGTCGGCACCTGCTCGGAGCCTATCCGGCCGGGCGCCTGAGGGCCGGGACGGCGACAGCCGAGGCGGCGAGCCACCCGGCGGCGAACAGCCAGCCGCCCAGTACGTCGCTGGGCCAGTGCACGCCCAGATAGATCCGGGTGAGGCCGACGGCGGCGGCCCAGCAGAGCGCGAGGACGCAGACCGTACGGGCAAGCGGTCGGCTGCCGGGCGTCGTCGCCCCGGCGGCGCGGCAGGTCACCGCCCAGCAGAGGATCCCGGCTGCGAGGGCCGAGGTCGACGCGTGGCCGGAGGGGAACGAGAAGTTGGCGGCGCGGGTGACCTGGTCGGCGATGTCCGGCCGGGGGCGCGCGACCAGTTCCATCAGGCCGAAGCGGACCGCCTGCCCGAACACGAGGACCAGCACCGCGATGATCACCGCCCGCAGCCGCCCCCGCGCGGTGCGGCCCACCGTCAGACCGGCGGCGAGGGCGAGGAGGTAGGGCCAGACGAACGTACCGGTCGAGGTGACGCCCCGCGCCAGGGCCACCACACCGGAGGTCCGGCGATCGCGTGTCCAGTCATGGACCGCGCCGTCCCCGGGCAGCGGCGCGCCGCCCCGTACCGACACCACCAGCGCCAGAACGCCGAACAGCGCCCCGCAGACCGTTGCGACGACGGCCGGTACCGTACGCGCGCGGGGGGCCCGCACCGCATCGCCGTCAGCGGGTGCTGACATCTCGGGTGTCCTCTCGTCACGGCGGCCGGGGTCGCGCGTGCGCGGGACCCCGGACGACTACAGCGATGTAGACGTTTCACCGTACCGCAGTCGGCGGCGGACACCCGGAACGCCGGGGCCCCGGGCCGCGAGAACGGTGGGGGTGGTGAGCATGATGGGGGTGGTGAGGATGATGGGGATGATGGGGTCCCGAACCTGACGCCTGGCCCAGATGCCCGGCCCCCGGCGCCCGGCCCGACACGCCAACAACGCCCGAACAGAGGAAGAGCATGAGCGACGTCACCGACTTTACGGACATCCCCCCGACCACCCTCGCCGACCTGCTGGGGCGCGGCCAGGTCATGGACATCGGCATACGCCCGCTGTGGGCCCCGACGCCGCGTCTCGCGGGTCCGGCGTTCACCGTGCGCTGCCCTCCCGGTGACAACCTCATGCTGCACGCGGCCATCCACCGCGCCGAGCCCGGTTCGGTCATCGTCGTCGAGGCCGGTGATGTGGACTACGCCGTCGCCGGGGGAAACGTCTGCGCGGTCGCTCAGCGCCGGGGAATCGCCGGGTTCGTGCTCGACGGGGTGATCCGGGACCTCGCCGAGATCCGCGAGATGGGCTTCCCCGTCTTCGCCAGGGGCGTCATCCCCATCCCGGGCGTCAAGGTCGCCGTCGAGCCGCTGGGCGGCCCGGTGCTGTGCGGCGGTGTGACCGTGCACGCCGGTGACATCGTCGTGGCCGACGAAGAAGGCATCGTGGTCACGCCCGGCGCCCGCCAGGAGCAGGTACTCCTCGACGCACGCGCGAAGTTGGCGAAGGAGGCCGCCCAGACGCTCGACCAGTGGGAGGAGGCGCACCGCGCCCGTATCGGCAAGGCCCTGGCCGAGGGCGGCTTCAAGGACTGACCGGCGGCCGGTCCGCCGGCCGTCCCGCCGCCAGGGCGCGGCGCAGCGACAGCCCGAGCAGTACGACAACGGCGAGCGGCAGCAGCCACCAGGCGTTCACGCCGAAGTGGACCAGGACCGCCGTGGCCGCGAGCGCGGCGAGGGCGCCGACGGCCACCCGCCAGTCGTCGCCGACCACGAAGTCGTACCAGAACAGCGCGAAGGACCGGATCCACCTCATCTGCTCGTCCCTTCTTTCGACGCGTGATCCGTGGCGGCCGCGCGCGCCCTCGCGCGCCGGAGCAGGGCCGTGTAGCCGAGGGCGACGGCCGCCACCACCGGCACGAGGATGAGCAGAGCGGCGTCGGAGCCGGGCCAGGCCGCGCCCGCGCCTTCGGCGGACCAGAAGACGCCGAAGGAGGTGAGCAGGGTGCCGACGACGAACTTCATGGTGTTCTCGGGTACGCGCGCCAGCGGGGCGCGGACGGCGACACCCAGGGCCGCGACCGCCACGACGGCCGCGGCGGCGCCGAGCGCCGCGAGCGGGACATCGCGCGCGTTGTTGCCGAACGTCACCACGATGAAGGCGACTTCGAGCCCCTCCAGGAAGACGCCCTTGAAGGCGAGGGTGAACGCGTACCAGTCGCCGACCATCCCCCGGCCGCCCGTCCCGGCCTCGCGGGCGGCTGCGACCTTCCTCTCGTAGGCGGCGGCCTCGTCGTGCCGGGCCTTGAGGCCCCCGGCGCGCAGCACGGCCTTGCGCAGCCACTGCAAGCCGAAGATCAGCAGCAGCGCCCCCACGACCAGGCGCAGCGCACCGAGCGGAATCAGACTGATCGCTGGGCCCAGCGCGCCCACCGTGACGGCGAGGACGAGCAGCGCGGCACCGGCGCCCTGAAGGGCGGACCGCCAGTGCCGTCCGGTGCCCGCGGCGAGCACGATGGTCAGGGCCTCCACCGCCTCGACGGCGCAGGCCAGAAAGACGGTCAGGACGAGAACGAGACCGCTCACACAGGGCCGCCTGTCATGGTCGGACGCGGACGGGGGGCGCGCCCCGGGGCCGGGAGCACCACCCACCCGGTATACGCCATTCCGTGCGGAACGCGCCACGGTCCGCCGTCCGCCGCGTTTTACGACCGCCGGGAGGACGAAGAGCGGTATCGACAACCCGGCCACCCCGACCACGACGCTGAACATGATCCGTGAAGCGGGGACGGCGCCCAGGCCGGCCGGTACGGTACGCGCCCCCGCCCGGTCAGTTCACCAGCACGATCTTCCCGCGGGCGTGGCGGCCTTCGCTCAGTTCGTGCGCTGCCGCCGCCTCGCTGAACGGGAACGCCGCCTCGACCGGCATCCGCAGCCTGCCCTCGCCGGCGAGCGTGACCGCGATCGCGAGGCCGTGCACGGCCTCCGGGTCGGCGTCGGTTCCCAGGACCTCGCCCGTGTCGCCGGTCGGCGCCCCGTGCGAGAGGTGTACGCCGAGGGCCGCCGCCGCGAAGTCGGGGGCGATCGTCACCACGCGCGCCGGGTCGCCCGCGATGGCGATGAGGTCCGGCAGCGCCCCTCCGGCGCAGTCGAACACCGCGTCCACCCCGCCCGGCGCCAGCGCGCGGATCCGTTCGGGGAGCCCCGTACCGTACGTCGTCGGCTCCGCGCCCAGGGAACGCAGGAAGTCGTGGTTGCGCTCGCTCGCCGTACCGATGACGGTGGCGCCCCGGGCGACCGCGAACTGGACGGCGACGCCACCCACCGCACCCGCCGCGCCCTGCACGAGCAGGGTGTGCCCGGCCCCGACCGCGAGCCGGTCGAGGACCCGGGTGGCGGTCTCGGCGGTGCCCGCGGCGCCGCCCGCCTCCTCCCAGCTCCAGGCGGCCGGTTTGGGCGCCCAGGCCCGCAGGACCGCGAAGTCGGCGTTGGCGCCGCGCACCGCCGAATCGGCCATGCCGAACACCTCGTCCCCGATGCGCACGCCCGTGACGCCGTCGCCGACCTCGTCCACCACGCCCGCCGCGTCGAATCCGGTCCGGAACGGGAACGTCACTGGCACCACGTCACGCAGCTTCCCCGAGCGGATGTAGGTCTCCCCCGGCGAGATCCCGGAGGCCCGTACGGCGATACGGATCGCGCCCGGTCCTGCGTGCGGGGCCGCCACCTCGGCGACGTGGACAACACTGGGCGGGCCGTACTCGGTGAACTGAATGGCTCTCATGCGCCGAACGTAACGGAGCCCCTCGTCCGTCTGGCTAAAGTGAGAGAGATGACGGCGCAAGTGAGAGCGAAGCTTCGGATCGACGCCCGCGAAAACCGTGAGCGCATCCTCGCGGCCGCCCGCGCGGCCTTCGCAGCCGAGGGCCTCGACGTACCGATCCGGGAGATCGCCCGGCGCGCCGAGGTCGGTGTCGCGACCGTCTACCGGCACTTCCGGACCAAGGAAGCACTGCTGGCCGAAGCGCTCACCGAGCAGATGGCCTCGTGCTCGGTGCTCATGGAGGAGGGGCTTGCGGCGGACGACCCGTGGCGCGGGTTCTCCCTGGTGGTCGAGAGGGTCATGGAGGTGAACGGCCTCGAACGGGGCTTCGCCCGCACGTTCACCGCGCGGCTTCCCCCGGCGGCCGACCTCGCCGAGGGTCGCGAGCGCCCGCTGCGCCTGCTGTTCGAACTGGTACGGCGCGCCAAGGAAGCGGGCCCCCTGCGGAGCGATTTCGTGGTGGAGGACATCGTCCTGGCGCTGATGGCGAACGAAGGAATCCGCGCCGAGTCGCCCCAGATGAGGGCGGCGGCGTCGCGCCGCTTCGCGGCCCTGATGCTCCAGTCGTTCCAGGCGGACCCGGTGCTCGCGCCGCTTCCGCCGCCCGTCCGGCTGCCGCTCCCCCGGGGGTGATCGGGGCCCGGTGACCGGGCCCGAGGCTGATCGGGGCCCGAGGCTGATCGAGGCCCGGCGACCGCGGCCCGCTCAGCCGATGTCGAGAACGACCTTGCCGGTGATGTCCCCGGTGGCGAAGGCCCGTTGTGCCTCGGCGGCCCTGTCCAGCGGGAAGACAGCGCCGACGCGTACGGAGAGCAGACCGGCGTCCACCAGCGCAGTGACCGCCGCGAGATCCTCCCGATCCATGCGGGCGAATACGTCGATGGAGCCCGAAGCGCCGGGTTCGGCGACGGACGCGAGCCGGGCGCCCGGTCGCCCCGCCCCCGCCGACGCGGCGAGCGTGCCTGCGCCGACCGTGTCGAACATGGCGTCCACACCGGCCGGGACCAGGCGGAGCACCTGCTCGGTCAGGCCCGCGCCGTGAGCGACGGGTTCGGCGCCGAGCGTACGCAGGTACGCGTGGTTCCCCGGTGAGCCGGCGGCGATGGCGCGGGCACCCCGGGCGCCGGCGATCTGCACAGCGATGGACCCCACACCGCCGGAGGCCCCGTGCACGAGGAGGGTCTCGCCCCGCCGTACGGCGAGTGCGCGCACCACGCCCTGGTACGCGGTGAGCCCGGCCAGCGGCAGCCCGGCCGCTTCGGCGAAGGACATGGTGCGCGGCTTGTGCGCGACGGTGCGTACGTCGGCCGACACCAGTTCGGCGAACCCGCCGTGCGCACGCTGCACCTCGCCCCGGAGGTACGCGATCACCTCGTCGCCCGGCGCGAACTCCGGCGCCCCGGGCCCGGCGCGCTCCACCACCCCGGCGATGTCCCAGCCGGGCACCACGGGGAAGTACGTCTCGACCGCGCCGTCCAGCGCCCCGGCCTGGAGGGCGGTGTCCGCGCGGTTCAGCCCGGCCGCCCTGACCCGGATCAGGACCGAGTCCACATGGGTCTTCGGCTCGGGCAGCTCGGTCGGCTCCAGGACGTCGGGTCCGCCGTAGCGGCGGTACACCACGGCTCGCATCGCTCAGGCCCCCGGAATCGCCATCGGCATGTCCATCAGGACGCGGTGCCGGACGATCTTCCACTCCCCGTCCACGCGGCGCAGGTCGGTGTCGTAGTAGCCGGACTCGATGGGGCGGACGGTGCCCTGTGCCCCGGCGGTGCCCTCGGGCCAGCCACCGGCCGGGCGGGCGGTGGCGCGTACCTCGAAGACCACGAACTGGGCGTTCAGATGCGCCTGGTCGCCGTCGACCTCGATGAGGTGGTCCGACGTGGTGTGGTGGCTGGTGCCGCCCTCGGGGTGCGGCGCCATGAAGTGGTCGACCGCGTACTCCACGCCCGCGCCGCCGATGAGCGGCTCGCCGACGGGCTCGTAGGTACCGGGGCCGGTTCTGGCGGAGATCTGAACGGTCGCGTCGTCGGTGAACAGCGCGCCCTGCGCCTTCCCGTCGCGCCCGTCGGTGGCGCGGACGTAACGCGCCAGGACCTCTTGGATCTTGCGCTCGTCGCTCATGGTGCTCACGCGTTCCCTTCGGTGCTTCGGTTTCTTCGGCTTCTCGGCTTCCTTGATCCGAGTTGACCACCTGGGGCGGGCGGGAGCCATGAGTGTTCCGGCAACGGTGGATACCCTGGAGGTATGGATCGTCTGGAGACCCGTGAGCTCGACTACTTCATCGCGGTCGCCGAGGAACTGCACTTCGGAAGAGCGGCGGAACGCCTGGGCATCGCCCAGCCCCCGCTGTCGCGCGCGATCAGCCGCCTGGAGCGCCGGATGGGGGTGCGCCTGCTGGAGCGCACCAGCCGCCGCGTGGCGCTCACCGAGGCCGGGGCCGTGTTCCTGGCCGACAGCCGCGCGCTGCTGGAGTCCCTCGAAGCGGCGGTACGACGGGCCCGGCGCGCGCAGCAGCCCGGTCGGCTGGTGATGGCCGTACGCCCCGGCACCGCGTCCGGGCTGGTCGCCGATCTGATCCACTCCAGCGAGGTCGGTGCCCACGACGTCTTCTTCACCTTCGACCGTCCGGCCGCCCTCAGGGACGGGCGGGCCGACATCGCGCTGCTGTGCCTCGGCACCGACGACCTGACCGGGCTGGTGACCGCCGATCTGACGGAGGAGACGCCGTTCGCCCTGGTGCCGCGCGGCCACCCGCTGGCCGGACGCCCCTCGGTGACGGTCGCCGACCTCGGCCGGGACCCGAACTTCGCGCTGGAGTGCCCGCCGCTCGGGCTGGACGAGATCATCGACCGGGTCGTACTCGGCCGGCTGGTCACCGTCGTGGGCTCCGGTGCCGCCGCACGGATCTCGCCCGATGTGGCCGCCGTACCGGTCTCGGACCTGCCGCCCACCCGCCTGGCCCTGGCCTGGACGGCAGCGGCCTCCCGCCCGGCGGTCACCGCCTTCGTCCACGCGGCCCGCACCGCGGAGGCGCGGCGGACATCGGCCTCGCGGCCGCGCGCTTCGTAGCGCCGGCTCCCGCCTGCGTCGCGTGCGGCTTCAACAGCCCTGAACCGCCGGGGGCGTGGGAGTGTCAGGTGGCGGCGGAGTCGCCGTAGTCGATGGGTTCGCTCAGCAGCTCGCTCGCCGCCCGGCTGACCTTCGCCAGGGCGTTCAGGAGGGTTTCGCGTTCGGCTTCGGTGAGATCCGCGGTGACCTTCTCCTCGATCAACCGGCGCTCCGCTTCGACCGGTTTCCGCAGCGCACGCCCCGCGTCGGTGAGCCAGAGCCGGACGAGGCGGTTGTCCCGGTCGTCACGGCGACGGGTCAGCAGCCCGGCCGTGGTCATCCGGTCGGCCATCTTGACGACGGTGGGCGTCGTGACGTTCAGGGCGGCAGCGGCCTCGCCCGGCGTCCTGCCGTCCTGCTCCCACAACACCGCGAGCAGGTAGTTCTGTCCGACGTGCAGCCCATGGCGTCGCATGGCCGCGTCGGCCAGGGCTCGGAGGACCTTCGACGTTCTGCCGTGGAGGTCCAGGAACTCAGACATCGAGGCCTTTCGGTGACGTACGGAGGCGGCTGCCGGAGCCGCGGACAAGTCGATTGACGGCTAATCATTCACCGGCTAACGTTCTCAACAACTCGTTAGACGGCAAACGACTTTAGGGAGCCACGATGATACTGGTCACCGGAGCCACCGGGAACATCGGCCGTGAACTCACGCGCGAACTCGACGCGAGGGGCGCGGCGTCGCGTCTCCTCGTCCGCGACCCCGCCCGCGCGGCCGGACTGCCCGACCGCGCCGAGCGCGCCGTCGGCGACCTGGGGGAACCCTCGACCCTGACGCCGGCCTTCGACGGCGTCGACGAACTCTTCCTGCTCACCCAGGGCATCGGCACCGACCAGACCACCGCCGCCGTCGCCGCAGCCGAGGCCGCCGGGGTGCACCACATCGTGCACCTGTCCTCCCTCCACGTCACCCTCGACCCGCTGCCCGCCATGGCCCGCTGGCATCACGAACGCGAGGAGATCATCCGCGCCTCCGGCATACCCGCCACATTCCTTCGGCCCGGCGGTTTCATGACCAACGCCTTCGACTGGCTGCCCACCATCCGCGAGTCGAACCACGTCCTCGACCCGGTCGGACCGGGCCGCTACGCGCCGATCGACCCCGCGGACATCGGCGCGGTCGCCGCCCTCGTACTCACCGAGGCCGGCCACCAGGGCAAGGAGTACGTCCTCACCGGCGACGAGACATTCACCGTCACCGAGCAGGTCCGGGTCATCTCCGAGACGACCGGCCGCGACATCGAGGTCCGGGAAGTGACCACACCTGCCGAGGCGGTGCGGTTCCGCTTCCCCAACGGCGCACCTCAGGCCCTCGCCGACGCCGTCACCGAGGGCTTCAACCTCATGCGCGCCGACACCGTCGGGTTCCGGACGGACACCGTCGAGCGACTGCTCGGACGCAAGCCACGGACCTTCGCGGACTGGTGCGCGCGTCACGCCGAAGCGTTCCGAGTGCCCGAGGCCGTCTGAGCCGAGGGGCGACCGCGGCGGATCTATTCGTTTGCGGAGGCAGCCGATGGCTTGGCGACGTTCGGGGCACCGTCCGCGTGTGAACCATGGACCGAGGAGGCCCCGTCGTTGCTGTCGTTCCGGAACACAGCCGGCGGCGACGCCCCGGCGTACGTCGAGCACGTGAAACGGGCGAGGTGAACCACCCCGCCCGGCGGCCCGACGTCAGGCGGGTCGGATCAGTTGCTCGGCGGCCTTGACCGCGGCCGCCCGCCTGTCGGCGACAAGATCGGCGGTGCCCGTCCGCAGGGCGAGACCTCGCGCGAACGCGACGGGTGCCTCCATGGACTTCGCGATTCCGGCGAGCAGTACGACCAGGTGCACCGGCGACCAGCCCGGATCGATGTACCCCTCGCGCTGCCCCCGCCGGATCTCGGCGAGCTTCGGCTCGTAGGCATCGAGCCGCCAGTCGTCGGCGGCGAACGAACCCGCGGCTGCGCGTACGAGGGGTCAGCGGGCTGCGCGTCGCCGACGCCTCCGTCATGCCGACCCCGATCTCCGGGAACACGAACGCCACCGTCCTCGCCATCGCCGAACGGGCCAGTGACCTCCTCTGAACCCGGGGCCCTGTCAGGAGGTCTTGCGGGCGACAGCTCCGTACATCGCGATGGCGCGGTCCTCGACGGCCTCCTGGCCGGGGTTCGGTCGCCAGCGGTGGACCTGGGTGAGCCCGGGTTCGACGAGTTTCAGGCCGTCGAAGAAGGTCAGCGCCTCGTCGTAGGTGCGCAGTTGCATGGGCATGCCCTGGCGCTTGTACTCGGCGGCGACGCGGGCGACTTCCTGAGGCGCGAAGTCGGCGGTGCCGATGGTCATCGCCAGGTAGCTTCCCGTGGGGAGCGGATCCAGCAGGTGCTGGACCAGGCCGTGCGCGTCGTCGGTGTCGAGGATGAAGTGCAGTATGCCGATGATCAGCAGGCCGACGGGTTCCTGCAGATCGAGGAGTCCCTGGAACTGGGCGGTGGTGAGAATCCGGTTCGGATTGTGCATGTCGGCGTCGACGTAGGCGGTGCGCCCCTGGGAGGTGCTGGTCAGAAGATTGCGGGCGTGGGCGAGGACGATCGGATCGTTGTCGATGTAGACGATCCTCGAGTCGGCGGCGACCTCCTGCACCACCTGATGGAGGTTGGGCGAGGTCGGCAGGCCGCTGCCGATGTCGAGGAACTGCCGGATTCCCGCCTCCGCCGCCAGATAGTGCGAAGCGCGCTCCATGAAACGGCGGTTGGCCCGCATGTGCACCGGCAGCGCCGCCCACTCCCGGCACATGGCGTCCCCGGCCTCCCGGTCCGCCGCGTAGTTCGTCCGGCCGCCCAGGATGTAGTCGTACACGCGGGCCGAGTGAGCCACCCCCGTATCGAACGGATCCTGTCCAACTGTCCCTGGATTCAAGGCCGCTCGCTCCCTTCACTGATCCCGTGATCCCGCTCTCCCGCCCGGCGGCGCCATGCCGGCGCCGGGTCGATCAACCCGCGTGCGACGCGGGCGCACATACACCAAAACATAGCCCGCCGAGCCCTCGCCACCGTGCGACATACCCGTTCGAGGGCGTACCCGACCGCGACGCATCGCACCACATAACGCAATGGAGATGCGTTACGTTGGAGTGCACGGAGGAAGGCCTCCTGGACGCCCTCCGCAAGCGCCGCCCGCGAGCGCCCCCCGCGAACACCTCCACATATCCAGGAATCGAAGGAGCACGCCAGGTCCGACCAGGTCTGGTTCATCACGGGCAGTTCACGCGGGCTCGGCCGCGCCGTCGCCGAGGAGGCCCTCGCCGCCGGGCGCAAGGTCGCCGCCACGGCCCGTAACACCGATTCGCTCCGCGACCTCGCGGAGAAGTACGGCGACGCGGTCCTGCCGCTCGCGCTCGATGTCACCGACGCCGCGTGGGCGGCGCGGGCCGTACAGGAGACCGTCGACCGCTTCGGGCGGATCGACGTCGTCGTCAACAACGCCGGCTACGCCAACATGATCCCGGTCGAGGATCTGGAACTCGACGACTTCCGCGCCCAGGTGGAGGCCGGGTTCTTCGGCACCGTCCATGTCACCAAGGCGGCGCTGCCGTTCTTCCGCGCCCAGAACAGCGGGCACTTCATCCAGGTCACCTCGTCCGGCGGCCGGGCCACCGCGCCGGGCCTGGGCGCCTACCAGGCGGCGAAGTTCGCCGTCGAGGGCTTCTCCGGCGTACTGAACCAGGAGGTCTCGCCGCTCGGCATCAAGGTCACCCTGATCGAGCCGGGCGGGATGCGCACCGACTGGGCGGGTTCCTCGACGAACGCGGGGCCGCTGCGCCCGGAGTACGAGCCCACCGTCGGCGCGCTGATCAAGCGGCTGCGGTCGACCACGGGCCAGGAGCCCATCGACCCGGCGAAGGTCGGCCGGCCGCTGCTGGAGATCACGGAGATGGACGAGCCTCCGCCGCATCTGCCGCTGGGCAAGTACGCGGTCGACAGCATCAGGGACTCGATGCGCACCCTCATGGAGGACGACGCCCGCTGGGCGGAGACCGGCCGCTCGGTCGACTTCGACTGAGCCCCGGGCGGGTGGGGCGTCAGGCGGCCACGACAGGGGCCAGGGCGAGGGCGGCGGCGCTGTACTCGATGACCCGCACCCGTCCCGCGCTCCGAGCGCCTGGTGCCGCGCGACTCGGACGGGTGGGTGCCATCAGGCAGGCGTTCCGGTCCGTTCGACGCTCGAAGATGTAACGCCACGCCACTCCGAGCCTGCTTGGGGATCCGACGAGGGAAATTCGTTGGTTTCGTTGTGTGTGACACCATTTCGATGACCCACCACGTGGAGTGCGTCGCGATCCTCGAACCCACTACGAGGGCGCCAGGGGCCCGAGTTGCGGCGGGGCGCGTGTGGGAATCGTGAGAGTTCGCGCGAACTTCTCAGAATTCGGTTACGGAAGCACAAAGCTCGGAGGGCTCACTCGGCGCTTTCGAACAGGTCGGGCGCCGCCCCATGCGATGGGAGACCGATCAACGATGTTCACTCTGGTACGGAGCAGAGTGCGGACCGCCGCACTCGCGCTCTCGGCCGTCGCGGCCCTCGCTTTCGGCACGACCTCCACGACCGGCGCGGCGGCGGCCTCCGCTCCCGCGAAACAGGGTCCGACCTCGGTGGCGTACGTCGAGGTGAACAACAACAGCATGCTCAACGTCGGTAAATACACACTCGCCAGTGGCGGCAACGCCTTCGACGTCGCCGTGATCTTCGCGGCGAACATCAACTACGACACGGGCACGAAGGCGGCATATCTGTACTTCAACGAGAACGTGCAGCGCGTCCTCGACAACGCCGCCACGCAGATACGGCCGTTGCAGCAGAAGGGCATCAAGGTCGTCCTCTCGGTGCTCGGCAACCACGAGGGCGCGGGCTTCGCCAACTTCCCCACTCAGCAAGCGGCTTCGGCGTTCGCGAAACAGATGTCGGACACTGTGGCCAAGTACGGCCTCGACGGCATCGACTTCGACGACGAGTACGCCGACTACGGCAACAACGGCACCGGCCAGCCCAACGACAGCTCGTTCGTGTACCTGGCGACGGCGCTGCGCGCGAACATGCCTGACAAGATCATCAGCCTCTACAACATCGGCCCGGCCGCGTCGCGGCTCTCCTACGGCGGCGTGGACGTCTCGTCCAAGTTCGACTACGCCTGGAACCCGTACTACGGCTCCTGGCAGGTCCCCGGCATCGCACTGCCCAAGTCGAAGCTGTCGCCGGCGGCCGTCGAGATCGGCCGGACCTCGCAGAGCACGGCTGCCGACTTCGCCCGCCGTACCGTCAGCGAGGGGTACGGCGTTTATATGACGTACAACCTTGACGGCGCCGATCGCAGCGCCGATGTCTCCGCGTTCACCAAGGAGCTGTACGGCAGCGCCGCCGTCTACACGCCGTAAGGGCGAAGAGCTCGTGCCGTGAGGTGGTCTTGTGAGCGCCCGATCAGGCCGGCCTGCTCGGGCGACGCGCTCGAAACGACACCCCCAACCGGGGCCACCCCGTAACGCGGCGCGGCCGAGCGCGCGCTCCTCGAACTGGAGCGCACGCCCGGCCGCATGCCGAACCGATCTTGAGGCCAGGTGAATTCAGCCGGTGATCTTGAACGTGTTCGGCGAGAGGTTCTGCTGCGCGACCTGGCCCGGAAGCAGGTTCGTCACCGTGTTACCGGTGAACTTCCCTGTGCCGGTCACTCCCGTGGCGATCTGGATTCCCTGCGTCGCGGGATGGTCGATCGTGTTGTTCGTGAGCGTTACGTTGATGCGCGTCTTGTCGACCAGGAGACCCGTGCTGAGGGACCCGCGGATGATGTTGTTGCTCATGGTGACGTTCGTGAAGGCGGTCGGGAACTGCGAGTTGGGGCCTGGAGAGCCGATGTGCGCACCCTGCCGGGGGCCGTTCCAGCCGCCACCGCCGTTGAGGACGTTTCCGGTGATGGTCGCGGACTCCAGGGGGTGCCCCGAGTCGCCGAACACGCTTACCTCCAAGGCGTTGTTCGATGACACGCTGTTCACCAGGTTGTCCCGCACCTCGACGTTCTGACCGCCGGCGACCCGGATGCCGTTGGCCCACCACGGGGCGATCGCGGTGTTGTTCAGAATCTTCGCACCGGTCACCTGAGCGCTCTTGCCGGTGGCGCCGGCGTCCGAGTACGTCGCGAAGGAATCGTCGCCGGTGTTCCGGGCGAAGCAGTTCCTGACCGTGATGTTGCGGCCGAGCTTGTCCGGATTCGGTACGCCACCGTTGTTGATGTTGAAACCGTCACCGTAGCTGTCCGCGGTCCGGCTGTTCTGAACGAGGCCGTTGCTGCCCGAAAGCCAGTTGGCGTCGATGTGCCGCGTCCAGAGATGGCCGACCACACGGGGCGCGCCTCGGCGGAACGCCGGTCATCAGCAGGTTGCGTGGGCAGGCGGTCAAGGCACTGTCCGGCGGACAGGCCGTACGCCGGCGCCGAGGGCGACCGCGACAGCGTCGCGCCCTCATCAAGGAAGCCCCTGACTTTTCCCAGCTCAGGGGCTTCGCCGGCAGACGAGTCGGGCTGTACGCCGGGTTCTGTCGCCCGGTCGCCTCGCGGCGGCCGGGGAGACGGCCATCCATCTAGGACCGGCGTTGCCGCCGGCCTCGTGCGGTCTACCCGCGGACATCGGGCGGGCAGCCCTCAGTCGTCCGCGCAGGGCCGCCTCTCGGTGGCCCCTCTTGACCTTGCTCCGGGTGGGGTTTACCTAGCCGGCCGAGTCACCTCGGTCGCTGGTGGTCTCTTACACCACCGTTTCACCCTTACCGGGGACCGAAATCCCCGGCGGTCTGTTTTCTGTGGCACTTTCCCGCGGGTCACCCCGGGTGGGCGTTACCCACCACCCTGCCGTATGGAGCCCGGACGTTCCTCGGCAAGATCGAAGATCTTGACGCGGCCGTCCGCCCGGCTCGTCTGCCGTAACGCTCATGCTACCCGTCGGAGCAGGGGCGGCGGACCCCGGTGACCTACGCTGGCGCGGGGCCGCGTGCCCGTTCTGTTGTACGTACTTCGAGGAGAACCACCGTGCTCGTGCTGTTGCCGCCGTCGGAGGGAAAGGCCTCTTCTGGGCGCGGAGCCCCGCTGAAGCCCGAGTCCCTCTCGCTGCCGGGTCTCCACCGGGCGCGGGCCGCCGTGCTGGACGAGCTGGTCGAGCTGTGCGCCGCCGACGAGGAGAAGGCCCGGGGCGTGCTGGGTCTGAGCGAGGGGCTGCGGGGTGAGATCGCCAAGAACGTGGAGCTGCGGACCGCCGGCACGCGTCCGGCCGGGGAGGTCTACACCGGGGTGCTCTACGACGCGCTGGACCTGGCCACCCTGGACAGCGCGGCCGGGCGGCGGGCGACCAAGGCGCTGTTGATCTTCTCCGGGCTGTGGGGGGCCGTGCGGGTGAGCGACCGGATCCCCTCGTACCGCTGCTCGATGGGCGTGAAACTCCCGGGGCTCGGCGCGCTGAGCGGGCATTGGCGCGAGCCGCTGGCTTCCGTGCTGCCGGAGGCGGCGGGTACGGGACTCGTGCTGGACCTCCGTTCGTCCGCGTACGCGACGGCGTGGAAGCCGAAGGGTGAGGTGGCGGACCGTACGGCGACGGTTCGCGTCCTGCACTCCCAGACCGACCCGGTGACCGGGGCCGAGAAGCGATCCGTGGTCAGCCACTTCAACAAGGCCACCAAGGGCCGGCTGGTACGGGACCTGCTCACCACCGGCGCCGCACCCGCTTCGCCCGCCGAACTGGTGGTGGCGCTGCGGGATTTGGGGTACGTGGTGGAGGCGACGCCCCCGGCCGGCGCGGGGCGCGTGTGGGCGCTGGACGTGGTGGTCACCCAGATCCACTGAGGCCGCCACCATCCTCCGTTGCACACTGCGCAACGCGCGTTGCGGGGAGCGGGAGGCGCGCGGCAGGATGGGGCCCATGACCTCCGTGCTGGACCTGGCCCCCGTGATCCCTGTCGTCGTGCTCGACGACGCCGCCGACGCCGTACCCCTCGCCCGCGCGCTGGTCGCCGGCGGGCTGCCCGCGATCGAGGTGACGCTGCGCACCCCGGCCGCGCTGGACGCGATCCGCGCGATAGCCGACGGCGTACCGGACGCGGTCGTCGGCGCCGGCACGGTGCTCACGCCCACCGCCGTGAACGACTCGGTGACGGCCGGCGCGCGCTTCCTGGTCAGTCCGGGCTGGACGGACACCCTGCTGGCGGCGATGAAGGCGTCCGGCATTCCTTTCCTGCCGGGGGTCTCGACGGCGTCGGAGGTCGTGGCGCTGCTGGAGCGCGGGGTGAGCGAGATGAAGTTCTTCCCGGCGGAGGCGGCGGGCGGCACGGCCTACCTCAAGTCCCTCTCCAGCCCGCTCCCCCAGGCCCGGTTCTGCCCGACGGGCGGCATCACGGCCGAGTCGGCGGCGTCGTACCTCACACTGCCGAACGTGCACTGCGTGGGCGGTACGTGGATGCTCCCGGCGGACGCGCTGGCCGCGAAGGACTGGGACAGGGTGGAGTCGCTGGCCCGCGAGGCGTCGACGCTGAATCTGACCCGTCGGGCCTGAACCGCCTTGTTGAGCGGGTCAGTTGCCGGAGCGGGTCATTCGCCGCCGCTGAGGTCCAGCAGCGCGTAGTCGGCGATGTGCCGGTAACCCAGCCGCTGGTACAGCGCGTTGCTCGTGGGATTCGCGGTGTCCGTGTAGAGCAGGACCTGTTCGGCGCCCGCGTCCAGCGCGTTCCGGCTGACGGCCGCCGTCACCGCCCCCGCGTATCCGCGTCCGCGCAGGGGCGCGGGCGTGTAGACGGGCGCGACCCGGATCTGGCCGGCTATCAGCAGGCTCCGCCCGGCCATGGACACCGGCTCGCCGTCCAGCTCCCAGAGCAACAGCCGCTCCTCGGCGATGCGTTGGGCTGCCACCACCGTGTAGTCCCGGGTCACCGACTCGTGGACGTCGATGTCGAAGGCGATCATCCAGCGGGCGACGAGCGGCACGTCCGCCGCCACCGCGAGCCGTGCCCGGCCGGCCGGGGCCGGTCGCACCGGGGTCAGCTCGCCCAGCCTGAACAGCCGCATCCCCTCCGTCGTACGCCAGTTGCCCGCGCCCCCGGTCCACGCATCCGCGAAGGCCTCGGCGGCCGGTGTTTCACCGCGTACGCCCGACACCTCGGGTGCTGCGTCAACTGACCGGAGAACAGCGGCCAGTTCCTTCGCGACGGAGTCGCTCATCGGGCCGAGGAACGGCGGCTGCGGCGGTGTCCGCATGAACGCGCCGGTCACCTCGGCGCCTTCGGCCTCCCGCCACCAGCCGAACAGCGCGGGGCCCTGCGAAACGCCACCACCACCGCCTTGGCGGAGCGACTCGGTCACGGTCAGCAGCACCGTGTTACGCGCCGCGTCCCGCGCCAGATACCGGTCCGCCACACGGCGGAATTCCTCGACGTCATCCGTCAGTTGCCAGCTCATGCCCGTATGGTGCCCCGGCTTCGGCGCGCGCCGCACTACGGTTTCCGCCGCCCCGCCCCGGCAGATCCCCGGCCTCCGCGCGGATCAGCGCAGATGCGAGGTGTCGTTGAAGAGCCGCAGCGACGCGTTGCCGTCCGCGTAGTACGCCACCTCCGACACGGCGGCCGGCGACAGCTCCATCCGGAACAGCGACCGCTGTGGGGCGCCCAGCGCCAGTTGTACGAGCGTCTTCACCGGGGTCACATGCGTGACGACCAGCACGGTCCGCCCCCGGTAGCGCTCCAGCAGCCGGACGCGCGCCGCCTCGACCCGTTCACCGACCTCGGCGAAGCTCTCGCCGCCGCCCGTGGGGGCCACATCGGCGGAGCCGAGCCAGGCGGTCAGGTCGTCCGCGTACCGCTCCCTGACCTCGGCGAAGGTCAGGCCCTCCCAGGCGCCGAAGTCCGTCTCGCGCACGCCGTCCTCGACGTGGACGGTGAGCCCGAGCCGGGCGGCCACGGCCGCGGCGGTCTCGCGGCAGCGCCTGAGCGGCGAAGAGACGATCTCCTGGACCGTTCCGCGCCCGGCCAGCGCCGCCGCAGCACGCTCGGCCTGGCCCCGGCCGGTCGCCGACAGCTCCGGGTCGGCGCCCGAGGCGGCTCCGCTGCCGGAGAACCGCTTCTCCGGGGTCAGGGCCGTCTCACCGTGCCGCAGGAGCACGAAGGTCGTCGGCGCCCCGAGATCGGCGGCGCCCCACCCGACGGCGGGCGTGACCACCGGGGCCGGGGGCGTGCCCGTCACCGTACCGTCCACCGCCCCACCCACCACGCCGTACACCGGGGAGCCCGGCCTGTCCAGCTCGGCCGTGGAGGCCGAGGCGTCCCACTGCTCGCCCCTGCGGCCCGCGTCCATCGCCTCGTTGGCCAACCGGTCGGCGTGCTGGTTGCGCTCGCGCGGCACCCACTCGTACGACACCCGCCCGGACGGGAAGACCGTCGCCGCCTCGGCGGCCAGCGGCTTGATGTCCGGGTGCTTGATCCGCCAGCGGCCCGACATCTGCTCGACGACCAGCCTGGAGTCCGTCCGCACCTGGATCAGGGCTTCCTCGTCCAGCTCCTTCGCGGCCCGCAGCCCGGCGATCAGGCCCCGGTACTCGGCGACGTTGTTCGTGGCGACACCGATGAACTCGGCGGCCTCGACCAGCGTCTCGCCGGTACGCGGGTCGCGGACGACGGCGCCGTACCCGGCGGGGCCGGGGTTGCCGCGCGATCCCCCGTCCGCCTCGACGACGAAGGTCGCGGGTGCCCCGGCCGGCGCCTCGGTCATCCGCTCAGAGACCCGAGTCGGCGGTACGGACGAGGATCCGGCGGCAGTTCTCGCACCGCAGGACGGTGTCGGCGGACGCGGCCCTGACGTCGTTGACCTCGGTGATGTTCAGTTCGAGCTGGCAGCCCTCGCACTTGCGCCGGTACAGGCGCGCCGCGCCCACCCCGCCGTGCTGGACGCGCAGCTTCTCGTACAGCTTGAGCAGGTCGGCTGCGACGGCGCCGGCGACGACCTCGCGCTCCTTGGTGACGGTCGCCGCCTCGGCGTCCAGCTCCTCGTTGGCGGCGTCACGGCGCGTGACGGCGTCGTCGGCCTTGGTCTGGACGGAGGAGACACGTTCCGTCAGCTCCTTGACCCGCTCCTGCGCGGACTCGCGGCGCTCCATGACTTCGAGGACGACGTCCTCCAGGTCGCCCTGGCGCTTGGCGAGCGAGACGATCTCGCGCTGGAGGCTCTCCAGGTCCTTGGACGAGGTGACGGCACCGGAGTCCAGCCGCTGCTGGTCGCGTGCGGCGCGCTGGCGCACCTGGTCGACGTCCTGCTCCGCCTTGACCTGCTCGCGGGCGGTGTCGCTCTCCTCGGTGGTGGAGGCCACCAGGAGGTCGCGCAGTTGGGCGAGGTCCTTGGTGAGGGATTCGATCTCGGCGTGCTCGGGAAGGGAGTTGCGCTTGTGGTCGAGCTGCGACAGTCGGAGGTCGAGGGCCTGGACGTCGAGAAGTCGGATCTGGTCGGCGGGCGCGGCGTTCAGTTGGGGGCTCCTGAGGAATCGGCGGAGGGGCGCGAGGCGCTCGGTGGAAGGGCTGTGCTGGCGGCGAAGTGGGCCGACCAGGGGTCGGTGACCGCCGCCGAGACATGGACCCGCAGGTCCCAGCCGTGGCGGTCGGAGATCTCGTCGAGCTGGGCGGCCGCCTGCTCGCACCAGGGCCACTCGGTGGCCCAGTGTGCGGCGTCGATCAGCCCCAGCGCGGAGAACTGGGTGGCTTCGGAGACCGGGTGGTGGCGCAGGTCGGCGGTGAGGAACGCGTCCACGCCCGCCGCCCTGACCTCGTCGAAGAGGCTGTCGCCCGAGCCGCCGCTGACGGCGACCGTACG
>NZ_JTHL01000001.1:2416000-2423933 GCF_000818195.1 Streptomyces sp. 150FB
CCGTACGGACGAGGGCGCCGGGGTCGCCCGCCACCCGTACGCCCTGCGCCGTTGCGGGCAGCCGGTGCGCGGCGCGCGCCGCGAGGTCGCGGAGGGTCGCGGGGTGGTCGAGTTCGCAGATCCGGCCGAGGCCGCGCCGTCCCGCCGGGTCGGTCGGGTCGGGTACGAGGGGCCGTACGACCCGCAGGCCGAGCGCGCCGGCGAGGGCGTCGGAGACGCCGGGGTCGGCGGTGTCGGCGTTGGTGTGCGCCACGTGCAGGGCGATGTCGTGCTTGATCAGGGTGTGCACGACGCGGCCCTTGAAGGTCGAGGCGGCGACCGTCGTCGTACCCCGCAGGTAGAGCGGGTGGTGCGTGACGATCAGCTCGGCGCCGAGCCGCACGGCCTCGTCGGCGATCTCCTGGACGGGGTCGACGGCGAACAGCACCCGGGTCACTGTGGCGTCGGGATCGCCGCACACCGTACCGACGGCGTCCCACTGTTCGGCCCGCTCGGGCGGCCAGAGGGCGTCGAGCGCGGCGAGGACTTCGGACAGACGGGGCACGGGGGAAAGGCTACCTGTCCTCCGTGCCCCGGTGGCCATGGCTTACGTCCCTGATCGGGCTCCCGGTGCCCGACCGGGCTCCCGGCCCCTGATCCAGGCACCGGGTCCCTGATCGGGCTCCTGGTCCCGATCAGGCTCCGGACCGGGACGCTCTCACTTGGCCAGGTAGTGCTGGAGGTCGTCGAGGACCGAGTACGCGGCGGTGACGCCCAGGCCCAGGTACCAGGTCTCGTCCTTGACGTCGACGGCCTGCCCGTCCTTGACGGCCTTGAGGTTCTTCCAGAGCGGGCTGCCGACGGCCGCCGCCTGGTCGGTCTTGCTCGGGTCGCCGTACACACCGCTGAAGATCCAGTCGGCGTTCGCCTCGTCGATCTTCTCGGGGCTGATCTCCACGGCGAGGTCGTTGATCTGCTGGTTCTTGGGCCGCGGGATTCCGGCGTCCTGGAGGATCGTGCCGATGAACGAGGCCTCCCCGTACAGCCGCAACTGGCCGGGCCGGTAGCGGACCATGGAGACCGTCGGCTTGTCGGGGCCCATGGCGGCCTTCAGCGCGGCGACTTTCTTGTCGTACGTGGCGAGCTTGGCCTTCGCCTGGTCGAGCCGGTCCAGCGCCTTGGCGTTGAGGAGGTAGTTCTCCTTCCAGGGGAAGCCGGGCCTGATGGAGAAGACGGTCGGGGCGATCGCCGAGAGTTCCTTGTACTTGTCGGCGGCGCGAAGCTGGCTGCCGAGGATCAGGTCGGGCTTGAGCGCCGCGATCGCCTCCAGGTTGAGGGAGCTGATCGTGCCGACCTTCTTCGGGTTGCCCGCGTCCTTCTTCAGATAGCTGGGGATGCCGTCGTCGCCCTCCGTGGGCGCGTAGCCGACCGGCTTGATGCCGAGGGAGACGACGTTGTCGAACTCGCCGACGTCGAGGACCACGACCCGCTCGGGGCGCTTCTTGAGCACCGTGCTGCCCATCGCCTGGGTGATGGTGCGCGGGAACTCGCCCGGCTTGGCGTCGGTCCCGAAGGCGGCGGTCTTCTTGGCGGCGTCGGCGAAGTCCTTGCCGCCCGTGGCGACAGCGGCCTTCTTGCCGGCCGCGTCGTCCGACGTGGCCGATCCGCCGCCTCCGCCGCCCCCGCAGGCCGCGAGGGACAGCGCGGCGACGAGGGCGACCACGGCGGCTGTGCCACTGCGTCGTATGGACATCTGGGAGCTCCTGGAGGGCAGGTCGAGCAGGCGGGTGCACAGCGTGCGCGAGCGGTGGTGTGCCGTGCGACGGCGGTGCTGAGCGGTGCTCAATTCAGTTACTTAGGCGTGCCTAACCTTAACCATGGCCGCAGTCGGCAGCACAACCACCCCCGCGATCTCAGGCGAATCACCACATCGCCACCCTTATCAGTGAAGCGAGTGGTCTCGTGTTGTTCGGCAGGGAGTGCGATAACTAGCTTCGTCGCCGGAGGTGACGAACCGATGACGGCCTGCGCCATCGAGACTGCTACGAAGGGCGGGGCGGTGCGGCGTACGACGTTCGCGATCACGGCGGACGGGACGTACGCCGCGCGGCTGACGCTCGGCGCGACGCATGAGGTGGGTGAGACGGGTGAGGTGGCTGAGGTGTCGGCGGCCGGGGGGCGGCCCGGCCGGCCCGGCGCCGCCTGGTTCCCCGAGCGCTGGACGCTCGACGGGCCCGAGCCGTACGCCGTACCGCTCCCGCTCAACCAGCCGGAGGAGCCGGACAGCGAGGTGCTGCCGCTGACCGACGGGCGGGTGCTCATCTGCCGCCGGGTGGCGGACCGTCACGCGTTCTCGCTGCTCTACCCCACCGGGCCCGCCACCGGCGAGCTTCAGCTCGGCGCGGTCGAGGACGCCTGGCTGACGCTGCTGCCGCCGGCGCCGGACGGCGTCAGCGCGTACGGTCTGGCGGTCGGCGAGCGCTCCTCGACCATCTGGCGGGTGGCGGGCGGCATGTTCGGGCCCGAGCATGTGGTGGAGGTACCGGGACGCTGCTCGGGCGGTGTGTGGCTCGACCGTACGGGCCGGATACTCGCCCTGGACAGGGAGATCGGCGGCGTGGTGAAGGCCGTCGTGGTGGATCTGGGGCGCGGCGGCGAGGTGACACCGCTCCTCCAGATCACCGAGGAGAGCAACGACCGGCTGCTGCTCGCCGACCCCGACAGCGGTCTGCTGCTGATCCGTTCGGACGCCGCGGGCCACGACCGGCTCGGCTGGGGCGTGTTGGGGAGTCTGCGTCCCGTCAGGTTCCCGGAGTGCCTGCGGCTGGCGGACTGCGCGGTGACGCCGTTCGCCGTGCAGCCGGGGCAGGTGCTGATGCCGGAGAGCTGCGCGGTGGCGCTGCGGATCGACGGCGCTGCGGGCAGTTGGGTGGGCGTATGGCGGCCCTCCGGACGGCAGTTGCACCAACTCCACGCGCCGCGCGGGTGGTTGGCGGGGGCGGGCTTCTGGACGCCCGGCGGCACACTGCGACTGCCGTACGCGACACGGGCGGTGCCCTGCGGGGTGGCGTGCGTCGAGGCGCCGGTGGACGTACCCGTGCGGGAGACGCGAGCGGAGACGGGCAGCCGATGGCGCAGAGCGGCGGGCCCGGAAGTGGGCAGGCCGACGGACCGGCGAACGGACCGGGAAGCGGGCGCGGAAGCGGGCACGGAATTCGCCGAAACAAATCCGGGTGAAGAGGAACCGTACGACGCTCAGCACACTCCTGTGATGTGCAGGCCGGTGCCGTTGCAGCAGGCACCGCTCACCGGTCGCGAGGCATCTGGCTAGACTTTCGCCAGTGCGCGGCGACCGTACCGACCGGACGCGGGCGACGACTGTGATGTGGACAGTGGCCGTGCCGCCGCCCGGCCGGAGCGAGGCCGGCCAGGCCCGTACGGACCTGCCGGGGCCGTGGCACACCACACGAAGCGATCACGACGGAGTGAATTTCCCACATGTCTGAAGCCCGAGCCGACACGACCCAGCAGCGCCCGCAGCCCGCGGCCGCCGGGCAGGACGCGGACGGCGGCTACGGAAAGCACAGAGGAGGTGCGGCCCCGACGGAGGACTCGTCGTCCTCGGCGTACGGCCGCCACCGCCGCCCCGAGGAGAGCCGCAGGGCCGCCTGAACACACGGAACGCGTAACACACGTAGCGGCGCCACACATATCAGCGTCACAGGTATCGGCGTCACACGTAGCGACGGAAGCACCGGACACACGACAGAGCGGGAGGCCGCCGCGGCAGGGCCGCGGCGGCCTCCCGCGCGTCCGGGCCAGGACATATGTACTGCCCGAGACCGTACAACCGCTTCTTCCGGGCGTCCCGGCACTCTCCGTAGTGTCATTGGCATGACGCAGACAGCGGTGAGTTTCTCTCAAGTGGTCAAGACCTTCGGGGCTGTTCGGGCCGTCGACGGCGCCGACCTCGACATCCCGCGCGGCGAGACCGTCGCCCTGCTCGGCCGTAACGGCGCCGGCAAGTCGACCGCGATCGGGCTGCTCCTCGGCCTGGACGAGCCCGACTCCGGGACCGTGCGGCTCTTCGATGGACCGCCGTCGAAGGCCGTGGCCGCCGGGCGGGTCGGCGCGATGCTCCAGGACGGCAGGCCCATCAAGCGCGTCACCGTAAAGGAGTTGGTGACGTTTGTCGCCAGCACCTTCCCGCGTCCGCTGCCGGTCGCCGAGGCGCTCGCCCTCGCCGGACTCACCGAACTCGCCAATCGCCGCGTCGACAAGCTCTCCGGCGGCCAGCTCCAACGGGTCAGGTTCGCCGTCGCGTTGGCCGGCGCGCCCGAGCTGATCGTCCTCGACGAGCCCACCGCCGCCCTCGACGTGGAGGCCAGGCGCGCCTTCTGGACGTCGATGCGGGCGTACGCGGACCGGGGCAACACCGTGCTGTTCTCCACGCACTACCTGGAGGAGGCCGACGACTACGCGGACCGGATCGTCGTGGTCGACCACGGCCGGATCGTCGCCGACGGCACCAGCGACCGGATCAAGAGCTCGGTCGGCGGCCACCTCGTCTCGTTCGACCTGCGCGGCCGCGCCACCGAAGGCCTCGCCGCGCTGCCCGGTGTCACCGCCGTCGAGGTGCGCGGAGACCGCGCGCTGCTGCGTACGGAGGACTCGGACGCGACCGTCGTCGCGCTCGCGGCGATGAACGCGATCAACCAGCTCGAAGTCGCCGCCGCCTCCCTCGAAGACGCCTTCCTGGCCCTGACGACCGAAGACACCGCACCGACCGCCCCGGATTCCGCCGCCACGCCCGCCCAGGGCCGGACCGGCGCCCCCGTGAAGGAGACCGTCTGATGTTCCAGTACATCAAGCTCGAAGTCCGCCGCGCGCTGCGCGACCCCGGGTTCATCATCTTCGGCGCCGGGATGCCCGTCCTGATGTACCTGCTGTTCACCAACATCGGCGCCGATCCGGGCGACGACGGCTGGAAGACGTCCTCCATGGTCGGCATGGCGGCGTACGGCGCGCTCGGCGCCGCGGTCAGCACCGGCACCGGCATCGCGGAGGACAAGTCCCTCGGCTGGCTGCGGCAGTTGAGGATCACCCCGATGCTGCCCCGGCAGGTCGTGCTCGGCCGCGCGATCACCGGCTCGGTGACGGTCCTGCCCGCGCTGCTGTCCGTACTCGCCGCGGGCGCGCTGATCAACGGCGTGCGGATGGCGCTCTGGGAGTGGGTCGCCCTGATCGTGCTGCTGTGGGTGGGCGCGCTGCCCTTCACCCTGTTCGGCATAGGCAACGGCTACCGGCTCACGGCGCAGACCACCGGTGTGGTGAACGTCGCCTCGCTGATGGGGCTTTCGGTCATCGGCGGACTCTGGTTCCCGGTCGAGGCGTTTCCCGGCTGGCTGCGTACGGTCTCCGGTTACACACCCGCCAACCGGTTCGCGGAACTCGGCAGGTCCACCACGGAGGGACACGCGCCCACCGCCGGCGCTGTGGCGGTGCTGGCCGTGTGGCTGCTGGTCTTCGGTT
Source organism: Streptomyces sp. 150FB (assembly GCF_000818195.1). GTDB lineage: Bacteria > Actinomycetota > Actinomycetes > Streptomycetales > Streptomycetaceae > Streptomyces. The sequence goes on from NZ_JTHL01000001.1 coordinate 2,421,512, forward strand.
CGTACGCTGTTGCCTCCTACCGGAAGTCAGCGAGGACAGCATGAGACAGGGGAAGCGGAGCAAGCAGCCGGAATCCGAGCGCAGGCCCGGGCCGCCTTCCGGATACGCGATGCTTCCCTGGCTGCTGCTCGGTCTGGGGGCCTTCTCCAACGTGATCCAGGGCCGGACGCCCAACGCCTGGATCGGTGCGGTGGGGCTGCTGGTCTTCAACTCCCTCTACATCTCCGTGGTGTTCCGTTCCTTCGACCCGGTGCGGCGCCGGAGTCCCGGCAGCCGGTGGTCGCTCCTCGCCATGGGTGTGCTGACGTTCGGCCTCGCGGGTGGCTACGGCGGCGCCTGGCTGGTGTTCTTCCCCCTGCTCGGCCTCGCCTGCGGCACTGTGATGCGCGGCAAGGCCCTGATGTGGGTCGCCGCGCCCCTGTCCGTCTCCGCCGGGCTCATCGGCTGGCACTACGAGGGCTGGCAGGCCGTGACCATCGCGTACGGCACCTTCCTCTCGATGATGGTGACGGCCGTGATCCTGGCCCTCGCCGAGACCATCATGGAACTGCGGGACACCCGGCAGGAGTTGGCGCGCTCGGCGGTGGAGCAGGAGCGGCTGCGCTTCTCGCGTGATCTGCACGATCTGCTCGGCCACACCCTCTCCGTGGTCGTGGTGAAGGCGGAGGCGGCGCGCAGGCTCGCCCCGCGCCATCTCGAAGCGGCGCTCGGCCAGATCTCCGACATCGAGTCCGTCGGCCGGCTGGCGCTCACCGAGATCAGGGAGGCCGTCACCGGCTACCGCGAGGGCAGCCTCTCCACGGAGCTGGACCGCGCGCGTTCGGCGCTCACGGCCGCCGGAATCGAGCCGGTCGTACGGCAGTCGGGGCCGCCGCTCGGGCCGCGGACGGAGGCGCTGCTCGGCTGGGTCGTCAGGGAGGCGGTCACCAACGCACTACGGCACAGCGCGGCGAGCCACTGCGACATCGTGCTGAAGGGCACGTCGGAGCAGGTCGTCCTCACCGTCACCGACGACGGCGCGAGTGCCCAGCCGGACCCGTCGGCCCCCTGTGACGGTACGGGCCTCAAGGGCCTCACCGAACGCCTCGCCGCGGCGGGCGGCTCGCTGGAGGCGGGGCCGGCGGCGCGGGGTTTCCGGGTGCGGGCCGTACTCCCGGTGGACGCGGCTCCGCCCGCTGCTGATTCGGGCGACGGGCCCAACGAGAGCAACGGGCGCGACGCGAACAACGGGCGCGCCGCGAACAACGAGAAGAACCACCAGGCCGGTCGGACGGACGCTCCCTGAAGTGACCGACCGCCCCTACGCTCTGTCCGTGACCGAAACGCCGGGGCAAGGGCCCACCAAGTGTGTACGTGTCCTGCTCGCCGAGGACCAGGGCATGATGCGCGGCGCGCTCGCACTGCTGCTGGGCATGGAGGACGACATCGAGGTCGTCGCCCAAGTCGCCACCGGTGACCGGATCCTGGCGGCGGCGCGCGACTCACACCCCGATGTGGCGCTGCTCGACATCGAACTGCCGGGCCTCAGCGGCCTCGACGCCGCCGTACTGCTGCGCGAAGAGATGCCCGGCTGCCGGGTGCTCATCCTGACCACGTTCGGCAGGCCCGGCTATCTGCGGCGGGCGATGGAGGCGGGCGCCGCCGGATTCCTGGTCAAGGACGGCCCGGTGGAGGAGCTGGCAGCCGCGATCCGGCGGGTGCTGGCCGGTGAGACGGTGATCGATCCGGCGCTGGCGGCGGCTGCGCTGAGCGCGGGGCCGAGCCCGCTGACCGCGCGGGAGCGGGACACCCTCAACGCGGCGGCGGACGGCGCGACCGTCGCCGACATCGCGGGGAAGCTGCACCTGTCCGAGTCGACCGTACGCAACTACCTGTCGGCGGCCATCGGCAAGACGGGGACGCGCAACCGCATGGAGGCCGTACGGGCGGCCCGCCAGCAGGGCTGGCTCTGACGGCTGACGGGCGCACAAGTGGCCCATCAGTCCGCCCGGTGCCCCTCCGCCCGGTGACGCGGCAGCCACACCACCATCAGCAGCACCCCGGCGAGCAGGATCACGCCCCCGGTCCTGAAGGCCACCGCGTACCCCGCCGTCAGCGCCTCCGGGCTGGTGCCGCCCGCCGTACGGGCGGCGGCGGCCGTCGAGAGGATCGCGAGGCCGAGCGCGCCGCCCATGGTCCGGGACGTGTTGACGAGTCCGGAGACCAGGCCGGCGTCGCCCGGCGCTGCGCCGGAGGTGGCGAGGGCGGCGAGCGGGGTGCCCGCGAGGCCCATACCGATCATCATGAGGATGCCGGGGCCGAGGATCGACGTCACATACGTACCGTCGGCCGACATGGTGGACTGCCAGCCGAACCCGACAGCGGCGCCCAGCGCGCCGAGCACAGCCAGATTGCGCGCGCCGACGCGCGCCATCAGCCGGGG
>NZ_JTHL01000001.1:2423958-2429643 GCF_000818195.1 Streptomyces sp. 150FB
TACGTACCGTCGGCCGACATGGTGGACTGCCAGCCGAACCCGACAGCGGCGCCCAGCGCGCCGAGCACAGCCAGATTGCGCGCGCCGACGCGCGCCATCAGCCGGGGCGCGAGCTTCGAGCCGAGCACGATGCTGAGCGAGCTGGGGATGAGCGCGAGGCCTGCCTGGAGCGGTGTGTAACCCAGCACGTTCTGGGCGTAGACCGTCATGAAGAACCACATGCCGAAGGACGCGACCCCGCTCACGAACATCCCCGCGTTGGCGGCGGACACGGCGCGCGCCCTGAACACCTTCAGCGGCATCAGCGGCACCCGTGCCCGCGTCTCGACGGCGACAAAGGCGGCGAGCAGCAGCAGGCCGCCCACCAGCGGTACGAGGGTCGCGGCCGATCCCCAGCCCCGCTCGTCGGTCTGCACGATGCCGTAGGCGAGGACGGCGAGGCCGACCGTGACCAGCAGGGCGCCCGGCAGGTCGAGCCGTCTGTCCTCGCCGCGTCTGCTCTCAGTCAGCCAGATCGCCCCGCCGATCAGCACCAGGGCGCCGATCGGCACATTGATCAGCAGCACCCAGCGCCAGGACAGCAGATCCGTGAGCACCCCGCCGACCAGTCCGCCGGCCGCGCCGCCTCCCGCACCGACCGCCGACCAGGTGCCGATGGCCCGGGTCCTGGCGGGTCCCGCCGGTACGGCCGAGGTGAGGATGGTGAGGGTCGCCGGGGCCAGCACGGCGGCGCCGAGGCCCTGTACGGCACGCGCGGCCAGCAACTGCCAGCCCTCCTGGGCCAGTCCGCCGGCGACGGAGGCGGCGGTGAAGACCGCGAGCCCGGTCAGGAACATCCGTTTGCGGCCGAAGAGGTCCGCGGCCCGGCCGCCGAGCAGCATGAAGCCGGCGAAGGCGATCGAGTAGGCGTTGAGAACCCACTGAAGACCGGTGGCGGAGAGCCCGAGGTCGGCGCGCATCGACGGCAGTGCGACATTCACCACGGACACGTCGAGCACAACGAGGAACTGCCCGGCGCAGGCGGCGAGGATCACCGCCCACGTACGGGTGGAGCCCGGCCGCTTCGACGTGGAGGCGCGGGCCGGGGCTGCCGCGGACGCGGGTGGGGACCCGGGTATGGAGTCGGCTGCGGATTCTTCTGGCGTGGCTCGGACCATGGGCGTCATGGTCGCAGGAGCACAGTGCTCCGTACATCAGGATTTTGGCGTACGGCCGCCCACGGTCCTTGGCCCTACGTCCCCCGCGCGCCCTTCGTGCGCCCGTCGCGCAGCCCTCGCGCGTCTCTCGTGCTGGGCCGTGACGCGGCACGCGTACTGATATTCGTACCGGACCCTCCGGAATAACGGCAGGATAAGGAAGCGTTCACACCACACCCACTTCGGCGGACAACGCTGTCCGCCCGGGTCCACCAACACTTTCTCTCAACTTCCCCCTGCCCGGAGGCCGCACGTATGCCGCAGACGACGACAGATCAGCACACCGGGGCAGCGACCCCGGATCGGCGGGAACGCGGAACCCGCGGTGTCGTCCCCGTCCTCGCCTTCGCGGGCATCACCGTCGCCGTGATGCAGACCCTGCTCGTCCCGGTCATCAAGGACCTGCCCGTCCTTCTCGACACGGCCCCCGCCAACGCCACCTGGGTCATGACGGCGACGCTGCTCGCCGGTGCGATATCCACCCCGATCATGGGGCGGCTCGGTGACCTGTTCGGCAAGCGGCGCATGCTGCTCGCCAGCCTCGCCGTCATGGTGGTCGGCTCGCTGATCTGTGGTTTCACCGACAACCTGCTCATCATGATCGTCGGCCGGGCCCTCCAGGGTTTCGCCATGGGCGCGATCCCGCTCGGCATCGGCATCATGCGCGACGAGTTGCCGCGCGAGAAGCTCGGCTCGGCGATGGCACTGATGAGCTCCTCCATCGGCGTCGGCGGTGGACTCGCCCTGCCTGTCGCCGCGTTGATCGCGCAGAACGCCAACTGGCACGCGTTGTTCTTCGCTTCGGCGGCGCTGGGCGTGCTGTCGATGCTGCTGACCGTCCTCGCCGTACCCGAGTCGTCGCTGCGGGCCGTCGGCCGGTTCGACTGGCTCGGCGCGATCGGTCTTTCGGCGGGCCTGGTCGCCCTGCTGCTGCCCGTCACCAAGGGCTCCGACTGGGGCTGGAGTTCACCCACCACGCTCGGCATGTTCGGGCTCGCCATCACGATCCTGCTGCTCTGGGGCCTGATGGAGCTGAAGGTCTCGGCTCCCCTGGTCGACCTGCGCACCACGGCGCGCCGTGAGGTGCTGCTCACCAACCTCACCTCGATCATGGTCGGGGTCGCGTTCTACGCGATCTCGCTCGTACTCCCCCAACTGCTCCAACTGCCCGCCTCGACCGGCTACGGCCTGGGTCAGTCGATGGTGGTCGCCGGTCTGTGCGTGGCGCCGCTCGGTCTGACCATGATGTTCACGGCGCCGCTGTACGCCCGGATCTCCGCGCGGCGCGGTCCCAAGGTCTCGCTGATCCTCGGCATGATCGTCATAGCGATCGGTTACGGCGGCGGCCTCGGCCTGATGAGCGCCGCCTGGCAGACCATCATCATCTCGGTGGTCGTGGGCGCGGGCATCGGCCTCGCGTACTCCTCGCTCCCCGCCCTGATCATCGGCGCCGTGGACCCGTCTGAGACCGGCGCGGCCAACGGCCTGAACACGCTGATGCGTTCGATCGGTACGTCGGTGTCGAGCGCGGTGATCGGCATGGTGCTCGCGAAGACGTCCGTACAGACGGCCGCGGGGCCCGTGCCCACCATGAGCGGCTTCCACATCTCGTTCATGATCGCCACAGGCGCGGTGGTCGGCGGTCTCGTCATCGCCTCCTTCCTGCCGGGGCAGCGGTCGGCGGCGGCGAAGGCCGCCAAGGCCCTCAAGGCGGAGACCGGCGTGGAGGGGCTCGGAGCGACCGTCGCACAGTCGATGTCGCAGGCGCAGCCGATGTCGAAGTCGAAGTCGACGCTCGTCGCCGGTTCCGGCGGGTTCACCGGGCGGGTGCTGAACGCCGAGGGTGAGCCGGTCGGGCGGGCCAACGTCACACTGATCGACCGGCGGGGCCGGCAGGCGGGCCTGACCGTCGCCGACACGGACGGCAACTACCTGCTGCTCCCGCCGGCCGCCGGCGACTACGTACTGGCGGGATCGGCGTCAGGCCATCCGCCGCTCGCCCGCCCGGTGTCCTACCCCGGAGAGGGACGGCGCGTGCGGGTCGACCTGGTCCTGGCGGAGGGCGCGGCGGAGCCCAGCGCCGCCGTCACCTCGTAACACGCTCCCCGCACACCGGCCCACGCGGGCCGTGTCACACCACGCCCCCGGCGCCACAGCGCCGGGGGCGTACGTGGATCATGGACGGCGCACGCCCACGTACCGCCAGCCCGTACCACCAGCGCGACGCAACGAGAAGGAGAGGTAGGGAGTCCATGCCGGCACCCTCGCCCGAGGTCCTCGCCGCCTTCGAGGCGGCCAAGGGCTTCATGCCCCTCCACGAGGGACTCGCGCTGTACGAGGCCGCCACCGCCGCGGGCGCGGCCGGACTGCCGCTGCTGGAGGTCGGTACGTACTGCGGTCGCTCCACACTCCTGCTCGCGGACGCCGCCCGCGCGGCGGGGACCGTCGTCGTCACCGTCGACCACCACCGGGGCAGCGAGGAGCAGCAGCCCGGCTGGGAGTACCACGACCCGGAGGTCGTCGACCCCGAACTGGGCCTGATGGACACACTGCCCACCTTCCGCCGCACCCTGCGCAAGGCGGGCCTCGAAGACCACGTGATCGCGGTCGTCGGCCGGTCCCCGCAGGTCGCGGCGGTGTGGGGAACACCGGTGGGGTTCCTGTTCATCGACGGCGGACACACCGACGAGCACGCGAACGGTGACTACGAGGGCTGGGCCCCGCACCTCGCCGTCGGCGGCCTGCTCGCCATCCACGACGTCTTCCCCGACCCGGCGGACGGCGGCCGTCCGCCGTACAACATCTACCTGCGCGCGCTCGCCTCCGGCGCCTTCGCCGAGGTCTCCGTCACGGATTCTCTGCGCGTCCTGCGCCGTACACACGCGGGAATCTGACCCGGCGGGTCTACGATCGCCGCGTGTCGAACGACGAAGTCAAGCCCCCAGCCCGCCGCCGCACAGGGCGGAACATCATCGCGGTCGTGGCGGCCGCCGTCGTGGTCGGTGCCCTCGGGGGGTGGCTCATCCACCAGGGGACGAGCGGGCCCGACGAGGGCGGTACGGCCGAAGCGGCGTCGGCCACCGATCAGCGGGGGACCACCCTGCCGGTGCCCACCGCCTCCCCCAGCCCCGCGGGCGAGGCGGCCGACGACAAGGCAGCCGACGACAAGGCACCCCCAGGGCCGCTCGCCGGCAAGGTCGTGGTCATCGACCCGGGCCACAACCCCACCAACTACAAGCACACCAAAGAGATCAACGCGCCGGTGCGCATCGGGACGACCAGCAAGGAGTGCGACACCACCGGTACGGAGACCAACAACGGCTACACCGAAGCCACGTTCACCCTCGATGTGTCACACCGGCTGCGCGACCTGCTGGAGGCCAAGGGCGCGACGGTCAAGCTCACCTACGACAACGACCGCCCGTTCGGCCCGTGTGTGGACGAGCGCGCCGCGATCGGCAACAAGGCGAAGGCCGACGCCGCCCTCTCCATTCACGCGGACGGTGCGGCTGCGGGCAATCGCGGATTCCATGTGATCCTTCCCGGCCTGGTGAAGGGCGATGGCGCCGACACCTCGAAAATCACCACGCCGTCGCGCGCCCTGGGGACGCGTATCGCCGACGATTTCGCCCGCAGTACCGGAAGCTCGCGTTCCAACTACATCGGTGACGGTACCGGGTTGGACACGCGTACTGATCTCGGCGGACTGAATCTGTCGACCGTGCCCAAAGTCTTCATCGAATGCGGCAATATGCGGGATGCCAAGGACGCCGCGCTGGTGACCAGTTCGGGCTGGCGGCAGAAGGCGGCACAGGGGCTTGCGGACGGCATCAGCGCGTTTCTTCTCAAGTAAGAGTCTCCTGAGAACTGGGACGGGCACGGATACCGGGCGGACGCCCCCTTCGGGCAGGCGATACATTCATCCGTACCATAGGGAGCCGCCCCCGAGCTTCGAAGCGCGTGCGCTACCGCACCGCGGCAGCGCCGACCGCCCCGACGAGACGACTTACGAAGGACTTTTCACGTGAACATCCGCTCCCTCACTCGAGGTGACGGCGTGGTGATCGGAGCAGCGGTGTTGCTCTTCATCGCCTCGTTCCTCGATTTCGTCGACCTCGGCAACACCGCCTGGGACAGCCTGGGTACCGTGATGAGTATCTACGTGGCCGACATCGCCGCCGCGGCCTTGATCGTCGTCGCGCGCGGGCTGCCGCAGACGCGCAAGTTCCTGGGGATGGACCTGGGCCAGTTCGGCGTCGCCCTCTCGATATTCGCCGCGTGGACGGCGCTCTGGACCTTGATCGACGTGGGCAGCTTCGCCGGTACGGGCCTCATCATCGGTTTCATCGCCACCCTGATCCTCGCGGGCGCCGCCATAGCGACACCGCTGCTGCCGGCCCTGAAGCCCGCCCTCATCGGCCCGCCGAAGCCGCAGGCGCCGACGCCGTACGGCGCTCAGCCGCAGGCGTACGGCTACCCGGGCCAGCAG
>NZ_JTHL01000001.1:2429958-2439730 GCF_000818195.1 Streptomyces sp. 150FB
GCGCCCCGGCGACCGGCCAGCCGCAGCCGGGCCAGCCGTCGCAGGGCGGCCAGCCGTCCCAAGGCGGCCAGCCGTCGCAGGGCGGTCAGCCCTCGTCCGGCGGTGCCGCTCCGGCGCCGAGTGGTGACTTCGCGGCGTTCTGGTTCGCCGTGCCCGTCGCCCGTCCCCTGTACGGGGAGGACGGCTCGCCCTCGCCGATCGCCGAACTCGCGCCCGGTACCTGGTACTTGGCGGTCGAGCAGCGCGGCGCCGCACTGGTGGCCCAGACCCAGGACGGCCGCCGTGGCGTCCTCCAGGACACCAGCGGTATCCAGCGCGGCTGACACCGACGCACAACGCACACGGGAGCGGCCCCTCGTCCTCACGGACGGGGGGCCGCTCTCGTACGTACACACGCACCGGCACCGGCTCACCCGAACGACGTACGCTCCAGCCAGAAGTCCAGCAGCTTCGCGTCCCCCAGCACCTCGACCCGGTCGCTGCCCGGGGCCAGCCTGCGCTGGAAGACCAGCAGCACATCGGCGAGCGCCCCGCGCAGCTCGACGGTCGCGTCCGGCGTCTCCGTACTCCCGCGCCGCCAGTCGAAGCGGTCCTCGCCGAACTCGATCAGCCACTCGGCGCCGACGGCCCGGGGCGCGTCCCTGGCGCGCAGGAGAATGGAGCGGCCGCCCCCGCGCAGATCCGCGGCCTCCGGGTCGCCATGGGCCTGGCTGAAGGCCACGATCTCCAGCCATTCGTCGATCGTGTCGGCCCCGATGTCCGGCTCGACCTCGTAGGTACGTGACACGGCGAGCGCCGCGTCCGCCCTGTGCACCACTGTCTCGTGTGCCATCCGGCGCGCCCAGAAGCCGGCGGACCGCTCCCAGGCCCAGCTCCACACCTCGGTGCCGGCCCCCGCCTCGCGCAGTGTGGCCGCCGCCTTCTCGGCGCCGTCCGCCAACCACGCTTCCAGCGCGGCAGGTTCACTGTCGGCGGGGCCCCCGAAATCGGGCACCTGGTCTTCGGGGACGCTCTCGTCGGCCCGGGTCCGTACGATCGCCTCGGCCCAGCGGTGTGCGCGACCGACATGCCGGACCAGCTCGCCGAGCGTCCATTCGGGACAGCTCGGCACCTTGGCCGTGAGGTCGGCTCCGGCGAGCAGTGCCCTTGTACGGTCGGTCTGGTGGACGATTTCATCGCAATAGCGGTCATGCCCGAGACGTGTCATTCGCAGCACACTAAAGGCGCCTGGTGCTCTAGCCAAAGCATTTCTCTCCGGCAGGCCCCGGCTGGTTTCACGCGCTCACAAACGGCAACACGGTCGGCATGTCCTCACGTACTCGCAGTGGAAGCGGAACCGCGGCCACGATCATCATCGTCATCGCGGACATCATGGCCTTCATCCTGGCCCTGTGGATTCTGATGTACCTGCTGGACGCCAACCGAGCCAACGACCTGGTGAACTTCATCCAGGACGCGGCCCGTTGGCTGGCCGGCTGGTCCTATGACCTGTTCACCTTCGACAAGGCCTGGGCACGCGTCGTCTGCGGCTACGGACTGCCCGCGGTCGTCTACCTGCTCGTCGGCCACGGCCTGGCCGGCCGGCTGCGCCGCGTCTGAGCCGTACGCACCACCGGCCGTCCGGAGCGTACGCACCACCGGCCGTCCGGGCCTTACCCGCAGCAGTCGGGTTCGAGCCCGCGCGGCAGCCGTTCCCCGCTGAACACGGCGGTGGTCGCCTCGTCCCCCCCGAGCGCGGCCACCGCCAGCAGCAACGACCCGGCCGTCCATGTGGTCCGCTCCTCGGGCCACATGGCACGACTGCCCTCGAAGACGTACCCGGTCCAGTACATCCCGTCGTCGGCGCGCAGGTGCTGGATGGACTGGAGAATCTCCAGCGCCCGGTCGGACTCCCCCATCACCCAGAGCGCCAGGGCGAGTTCACAGCTCTCGCCGCCCGTCACCCAGGGGTTGGGCAGGACGCAGCGGACCCCGAGGCCGGGGACCACGAAGCGGTCCCAGCCCTCCTGGAGACGGGCGGTCGCCTGCGCTCCCGTGACGGCTCCGCCGAGCACGGGGTAGTACCAGTCCATCGAGTAGCGGCTCTTGTCGAGGAACCGCTCCGGGTGCGCACCGATCGCATGGCGCAGCGCGCCCGCCGCCAACTCCCAGTCGGGCTGCGGCTCTTCGCGCTCCTCGGCGATCGCGAGCGCGCAGCGCAGCGCGTGGTACATGGAGGAGCACCCGGTCAGCAGCGCGTCGCCCACGGGCGTCCCGTCCGCCTCGCGCTTCCAGCCGATCTGCCCGCCGGGCTGTTGCAGCGCCAGGACGAATTCGACCGCCGCGTGCACGACGGGCCACATCCCGTCGAGAAATCCGTCGTCGCCGGTGGCCAGGTAGTGGTGCCAGACACCGACGGCGGCGTACGCGCAGAAGTTGGTCTCGCGGTCCCGGTCCCCGGGAACCGTCGGCCCGCCGTCCGGGCCCGGGTCCTGGTAGGAGGCGTACCAGGACCCGTCCTCGTTCTGCTGCCCGGCCAGCCACCGGTACGCGAGCGCCGCCGCCGCGTGTTCACCGGCGGCGTCCAGCGCCATGGCGGCCTCGACATGGTCCCAGGGGTCGAGATGGTGCCCGCGGAACCAGGGAATCGCGCCGTCGGGACGCTGTACGGCGAGGATGCCTGCGACCGTCACCGCGGCCTGTTCCGCGGTGAGGACACCGGGCAGGACGAGGTGCTCCGTACGGCGGGCCGCCGCGCTGGACACAGCGCCCGGCCGTGACTGCGGCCCCGACTCGGGCCCTGTCTCCGATCCCGTTCCTGACAAGGTCACTTGGTCGCCGTCGCTGCCAGGTGCGGCTTCGTCGCGTAGGCGACGAAGCTCTTGCCCACGACGGGGTTGAGGAGTTGTTCGGTGAGCCGGGTCGCCAGTGGCTTCTTCATGATGTCCCACACCAGCAGCTTGTGGTACGCGCGAACGGGCAGCGCCTTGTCGTTGTCCACGCCCAGCGCGCACTTGAGCCACCAGTACGGTGCGTGCAGCGCGTGCGCGTGGTGCGTGCCGTACGGCTTGAGCCCCGACTCCCGCATCTTCTCCAGGAGTTCTTCGGCCTTGTAGATGCGGATATGGCCGCCCTCGACCTCGTGGTACGCGTCGGACAGCGTCCAGCACACCTTCTCAGGACCGTAGCGCGGCACGGTCACAGCGATCCGCCCGCCGGGCCGCAGCACACGGACCATCTCGGCCAGCACGCCCTTGTCGTCCGGAATGTGCTCCATGACCTCGGAGATGATCACGACGTCGAACGACGCGTCGGGGAAAGGCAGGTTGAGCGCGTCCCCCTCCATGGCCGTGGCGGTGGCACCCTCAGGGGCCTCCCCCTCCGCCTTCATCGCGGCGAACCACTTGGCCACTTCGCGGATCTCCTCGCCGTTCCGGTCGAGGGCCACGACCTGAGCGCCGCGCCGGTAGCACTCGAAGGCGTGCCGGCCTGCGCCGCACCCGAGGTCGAGTACGCGGTCGCCCGCGGCGAGCGGGAAGCGGGTGAAGTCCACGGTCAGCACTGGGTCCTGCTTTCGCGGTCGATGAGTCGGTTGATCGATGGAGCGGTGGATCGACGGAGCGACGGACGGTGCGGTGCATCGGCAGGTCGCCGAACCGGGGAGGGGCTCAACGAGCGCCGCCCGCCGCCGCGTTACGGCGGCGGCCCGGCTGCCGCGCGATCGCCGCGCGGTACAACTCCACTGTGCCCTGTGCCGCCTTCGCCCAGGTGAAGCGCGCGAGTACCCGCTCACGCCCGGCAGCCCCGAGCCGCTCCCGCAGCTCCGGGTCGCCGAGCAGCCGCCCGAGCGCCACGGCCAGCGCCCCGGCGTCGCCCGTCGGCACGGCGAGACAGCTCACACCGTCGGGTCCCGCGACCTCAGGTATGGCTCCGCCCGTCGTGGCGACCAGCGGGGTCCCGGTGGCCATCGCCTCGGCGGCGGGCAGCGAGAACCCCTCGTACAGCGAGGGCACGCAGGCGATCTGGGCCCCGCGTACCAGGTGGACGAGTTCGGCGTCGGAGATGCCCTTCACGAACTCGACCGCGTTCTCAAGCCCGTACCGCTCGATCGCCTGCGCGACCGGCCCGTCCTCGGCGCGTCTGCCGACCACGACGAGGTGCGCCGCCGGCTGCTCGGTGCGGAGCTTGGCCAGTGCCTCGACGAGATACACGAGTCCCTTGAGCGGGACGTCGGCGCTGGCCGTGGTGACGATCCGTCCCGGGATCTCGGGCACGGCGGGATCGGGCGAGAACAGGTCGGTGTCGGCGCCGATGTGCACGACATGGATACGGTCGGGCCGCACCGCGAGGTCGTCGGCGATCTCCTGCTTCGAGGAACCCGACACGGTGACCACGGAAGGGAGTTGGCGCGCGACGCGCTTCTGCATCCGGGTGAAGCCGTACCAGCGGCGTACGGACAGGCGCTTGCCCCGGCTCTCGGCCGCCGCCAGGTCCAGCCGCCGGTCGACGGTGATGGGGTGGTGGATGGTGGTCACCAGCGGCGCGCCGAGGTCGCCGAGAAGTCCGTACCCGAGCGTCTGGTTGTCGTGCACCACGTCGAACTGGCCCGCGCGGGCCCGGAGATGACGACGGGCGCGCAGCGAGAACGTGAGCGGCTCGGGGAAACCGCCCGTCCACATCGTCGCGACCTCGACCGCGTCGATCCAGTCGCGGAACTCGCCGGCCTCCGGTGTCCTGAACGGATCGGGCTGGCGGTAGAGGTCGAGGCTGGGCAGCTCCGTGAGGGGAACGCCGCCGTCGAGTACGGGGTACGGCTGGGCGCCGATCACCTCGACGCGGTGCCCGAGGCGGGCCAGCTCGCGCGAGAGATGACGTACGTAGACCCCCTGGCCTCCGCAGAACGGATTCCCCTTGTAGCTGAGGAGTGCGATGCGCAACGGACGGCTGTCCCCGTCCCGGGACCCCGCACCGCTGTCCGCCTCAATGGCCTCAGCGGTCACTCTCGGCCCCTTTCTCAACTGCGCTCCCCCCGATTTCCACGGAGCGTAACCGGCTGCGCCGAAGTGGAACAAGTCGCGGACCTGCTCGCGGACAGCCGTCGGCGGCCTCCGAATCTACCGGCTGGTAGCCCCCTGCGGACCGCCCGGATCAGGTGATTCGCGCCACGGCGCCGCGCGACGCATGGTGGAGAGGGAGCGCGGAAGTGGCGCGGTCGGAGGAGGCGGCGGACATGAGTGAGGTCCACGACGACGCGTACGACGCGTACGACTACGTCGTGGTCGGCGGCGGTAACGCTGGGTGCGTGCTCGCCACGCGGCTCTCCGAGAATCCGGCCGCGCGGGTACTGCTCCTGGAGGCGGGCTCGGCCGCCACGCCGCCCGCCATGACCACTCCGGCCGCGTGGCCGACCCTGCCGGGCACGGACGTCGACTGGGACTCCCGTACGCTCCCGCAGCCGAACGTCGGCGACCGGAGCTTCACCTGGACGCTCGGGAAGGCGCTCGGCGGCTCCAGCGCCATCGACCCGATGGCGCACCTGCGCGGGCACGCGTCGAACTTCGCCACGTGGGAGCGGGCGGGCGCGCAGGGCTGGGGGTACAAGGACCTGCTGCCGTACTTCATACGCGGCGAGCGTGCGGCTGGCCGGCACTCCGCGGTGCGGGGCGCCGAAGGACCGATGGAGGTGGCACCGGCGAGCGATCCGCACCCGGTGTCCGAGGCGTTCGTCCAGGCCGCGACGGAGGTGGGCCATCCGTACACCTCCGACCCCAACGCCGTCGTGCCGGAAGGTGTCTGCCACCCCGATCTGAACATCAGACCCGGGGGACCCCGGGACGGGCCGGGCCCGGCTGACGACTCCGGCGACGTACGGCTGAACGGTGACCGCGTACGCCAGAGCGCGGCCGACGGCTATCTGCGCCCCGTACTCCACCGCCCCAATCTCACCGTCCTCACCCATGCCCTGGCCCGCCGTGTGCTGCTCTCCGGCGACCGCGCGACCGGCGTGGAGTACGTGGAGACGGAAGGACCGCAGGGCCGGGCAGGGCGGACGCGGCAGGCGTCGGCCTCGGCCGAGGTGATCCTGTCCGCAGGCGCGATCGGCTCCCCGTACCTCCTGCTGCTCTCCGGGATCGGTCCGGCCGCGCACCTGTGTGCCGTGGGCATGCGGACCGAGGTGAATCTGCCGAGCGTGGGCGCCAACCTGTACGACCACCCGTGCAGCGGCCTGACCTACGCGGCGTCCCGCCCGGTGCCGGAGGGCGTGAACAACCACGGCGAGGCCCTGGTGAGAACCCGGACCAGCGACGATCTCATTGAGCCCGACGTCCAGTTGACGCTGGTCGACCTGCCTTACCCGTTCGGCGGCCTTCCGGCGCCGGACAACGGCTACACCATCGTGTGCTCGCTGATGACCCCGCACAGCCGCGGCGCGATACGGCTGTCCTTCACCGATCCGCTCGGCGACCCCTACATCGACCCGAACTACCTGGCCGACGACCGCGACCTGGAAGCGCTGCGAACGGGCCTGCGACTGGCCCGCCGTACGGGCGAGGCCCCGGCTCTCGCGTCGTGGCGTGCGTACGAGGCCCTCCCGGGCTCCGATGTGCGGGACGACGCGGCGTACTCCGACTACATCCGGCGCACCCTGCGCACGTCCTTCGGTCCGGCGGGGAGCTGCCGGATGGGCGGCGACGAGGGGTCGGTGGTGGACCTGGCGCTGCGCGTACGGGGAGTGGACGGGCTGAGGGTCTGCGACGCGTCGGTCATGCCGAGCCCCGTGTCGGCGCATCCGAGCGTGACGGTACGGGCGATGGCGGAGCGGGCGGCGGAACTGGTGGCGGGCACGGCTTGACCTTGAGCGCACTCTCACTTCTACGGTTGTTCAACGAGAAGACGAGAAGACGAGACGACGAGACGACAACGAAGGACGAACGGATCCCCATGAGCACCGCCGACCGCACCCACGAGGCCGACCGCGCCGAGACCCGCCAGGACCGCTTCGACCGGGGCATGGAGATGCTCACCCGTATCGACGGCGAAGGCGGCCAGAAGGTCGTGGACTCGCTTGCCGACATATCCCCCGAGCTGGGGAACCAGGTCGTGTCCTGGGCGTTCGGCGACATCTACGCCCGCCCGGGGCTGGCGCCGCGCGACCGGCAGCTCGTCACGCTGGGCATGCTCACGGCCCTGGGCGGCTGCGAACCGCAGCTCGACGTGCACATCAACGCGGCGCTGAACGTCGGCCTCTCCACCGAGGAGATCGTGGAGGCGCTGCTGCACTCCGCCGTCTACTGCGGGATACCGAAGGCACTCAATGCCACCTTCGTGGCCAAGAAGGTCTTCGCCGAACGGGGCCTGCTCCCTGTCACCACCCCCGTCACCCCCGTCACCACGCCGGCCGCCGACCCCGCCACCGACCCGGCGGCACCCCGCTCCTGACCACGCTCCGGCGCCGGACATGACCGCCCCGTCCCGGGCCTCGCACGGGGACCTGTCCGCCCGGAAGCGGCGCCGTACGGGCCGGTAGAGTGTGCGAGTCGTCATCATGCCCGTACGGGAGGAAGCCGGTGCACAACCGGCCCGCGCAGCCGCAGCGGTGAGCCAGCCGGGTGGGCGGGGCCTCCGGGAGTCCCGTACGCGGTCGTGAACGGCTTGTGCCATCGGAAACCGCCGGTGGTCGGCATCGTCGAGGTGTACGGTGCCGGGCCTGGTTCGCCTGAGTGTGCCAAGCGTCCGGCTCCCGCAGGAGAGGCCCAGCCAGCCCATGACCACCGTTCGCCGCTGTGCGGCCGTGTTCGCCGCAACCGCAGTCCTGTGCGTGGCCTTCGTGCCGGCCGCAGCCGC
This sequence comes from Streptomyces sp. 150FB, assembly GCF_000818195.1. GTDB lineage: Bacteria > Actinomycetota > Actinomycetes > Streptomycetales > Streptomycetaceae > Streptomyces. The sequence continues at coordinate 2,437,783 of NZ_JTHL01000001.1, forward strand.
GGGCGGTGACGTGCCCTTCGTGCCGGGCTCGACCCCGGAGCCCTCCCCGGCGACTCCCTCACTCGGCGGCCCCTCCCCCACACCGTCCCCGGCGCCGCCGCCTTCGGTGGTGATCCCGAAGGGGCTCTACGGCACGGGGGACCCGGAGTACGACGGTGTGTGGCGGCAGTCCCTCGCCATGCTCGGGCAGTTCGCCGCCGGGATAAGGCCCGCCAATCAGGCGATCGCCTGGCTGAAGGCGCAGCAGTGCGCCAACGGCGCGTTCCCCGCGTACCGCGCCGAGACCCGTACGCCCTGTGACGCGCAGACGGCGGTGGACTCCAACTCCACCGCCGCCGCCGTCGAGGCGCTGTCGACGATCGGCGCGCAGCGGCCCGCCATGCAGAAGTCGCTGAGCTGGCTGAAGTCCGTGCAGAACGCGGACGGCGGCTGGAGCTACACCCCCGGCACGCCCAGTGACGCGAACTCCACCTCGCTGGTGATCGGCGCGCTGACGGTGGCCGGGCTGCGGCCGAGCGCGATGAAGTCGTCGGCGGGCAAGAACGCGTACGACGCGCTGGTCGACTTCTCCCTCCCGTGCGACGTGAAAACGGGCGCGGCGAAAGCAGCCGACGGTGGGGATGCGGGCGGGGCGCCGGGCGGGGCGCCGGGCGGCGGCGCTTTCGCGTACCAGCCCGACAAGGCGGGCAAGTTGACGGCGAACAACGACGCCACGGCCGCCGCCGTGCTCGGCGGGCTCGGCAAGCGGATGGTGACGGCTCCGGTACAGGCGGGCCCGGCGCCGAAGTGCCTGCCGAACAAGGGCCGTACGCCGGAGCGCGCCGCGCGCAACGGCGCCGCGTATCTCGCGGACGCGCTCGCGAAGACCGGCCATCTCGACCAACCGCCGCTGCCCGGCGCGGCGAGCGGCAAGCCGCTGCCCGACCCGGGGAACACGGCGGCCGCGGTGGTCGCTCTGACCTCCGCCGGTTACGGGACGAAGGCGACCGGCGCGCTGGCGTGGCTGAAGCAGAACGCCGTCCCCTGGGCCGAGCAGAACGGGCCTGCCGCGTATGCCCAGTTGATCCTGGCGTGCCATGCGACGGACTCCGATCCGCACCACTTCGGCGGGGTCGACCTCGTCCAGCGGCTGAACGCGCAGGGCCCCGCCCCGACCGTCGTACCCACGCCCACCCCGAGCGGCCCCTCGCCGACCGCGCCCACACCGAACCCGACCGGGCCGCGTGCGGCCATAGTCAGCGCCGACGCCGACAACGGCTCCAGCACCACACTGTGGCTGATCGGTGTGGTGCTGGTCGCCGTCATCGGTGGCGGCGTCCTGTTCGTCACCCTCCGCAAGAGCCGACGGCCGTGATCCGCCGCCTGGTGGGGCAAAGGCCTCTCGCCTTCGCCCTGTTCTCCGTTCTCCTCGCGCTCTCCTTCTCGTTCCCGCTGGGCACGGGGACGGCACAGGCGGCCGGGTTCCGGTACTGGTCGTTCTGGGAGAGCGGCGCGGGCAAGTGGACGTACGCCACCCAGGGCCCGGCCACCGCACAGCCCTCCGACGGAGCCGTTGTCGGGTTCCGCTTCTCGGTGAGCGAGGACAGCGGGGACGCGGCGCGGCCCCGTACGGCACCCGACTTCGACACCATCTGCGGCTCGACGCACGCGACAGCCGGCCGGGAGCGGATCGCGGTCGTCGTGGACTCCGGTACGCCGGGCGACGCCCCTGCGGGGGAGAAGCCGCCCACGCCGGACCGGCGGACCGGGTGCGCGCGGGTCGACGAGGGCGCGTCGGCGGCCGACGCGCTCGCTGCGGTGGCGAAACCGCTGCGCTACAGCAGCGCGGCGCTGCTCTGCGCCATCTCCGGTTATCCGGCGGCGGGTTGCGGCGAGCAGGTGGCGGGTACGCCGAAGGGCGCGGCGAGCGACGACGCGACCGCGCCGGCGGCCAGCCCGACGGCCGCAC
>NZ_JTHL01000001.1:2440278-2444497 GCF_000818195.1 Streptomyces sp. 150FB
GCACCGGCGCAGGCCGCGAACGACGGCGGATCGGGCGGCGGAGGACCGTCCGTGGGCCTCATCGCCGGGGCCGCCGCCGTGCTGGTCCTCGGCGCGGCCGGGTTCTGGCAGGCCCGCCGCAGACGCGGATGAGCGACACCCGGTCGCCGGCGCCGTCCTCCGCCTCTTCTTCCTCTGCCACCCCTTCCCCTTCCCCTCCTCCTTCCTCCCGCGCGTCCGCCGCACTGCGCGCCCCGGCGGCGACCCGTAGCAACTCCCTGCACGCCGGGGCCTGGTGGATCTGGGCGCTCGGGCTCGCCACGGCCGCTTCCCGGACCACCGACCCGCTGCTGCTGGGGCTGCTCGTGGGGGTGGCCGGTTATGTGGTGGCCGCCCGCCGTACCGACGCGCCCTGGGCCCGCTCGTACGGCGCCTTCGTCAAGTTGGGGCTGGCCGTTGTTGTCATCAGGCTGCTGTTCTCGGTGGTCCTCGGCTCCCCGATCCCCGGCTCCCACACGCTGTTCGGCCTCCCCCACGTGCCCCTGCCCGACTGGGCGGCGGGGATCAGGATCGGCGGCCGGGTGACTGCCGAGCAGCTCGTCTTCGCCGCGTACGACGGTGCGAAGCTCGCCACCCTGCTGATCTGCGTGGGCGCGGCGAACGCGCTCGCCAACCCTGCCCGGCTGCTCAAGTCCCTTCCGGGCGCGCTGTACGAGGTCGGAGTCGCGGTCGTCGTCGCGATGACCTTCGCGCCGAACATGGTCGCCGATGTGGTCCGGCTGCGTACGGCCCGGAGGCTGCGCGGACGGCCGACCGGCGGGGTGCGGGCCGTGCTCCAGATCGGACTGCCGGTCCTCGAAGGCGCGTTGGAACGGTCGGTGGCGGTCGCCGCCTCGATGGACGCTCGCGGCTACGGCCGTACGGCCCAGGTACCGCCCGCCGTGCGTCACACCACGACGGTGCTGACGCTCGGCGGACTGCTCGGCGTGTGCGGCGGATCGTACGGGCTGCTCGCCGCGCAGGGCGCGGGGTACGGCCTGCCCCTGCTGGCCGGGGGTCTCGTCGCCGCGCTGGCCGGACTGCGGCTCGGCGGCCGGCGCTCCGTCCGTACGCGCTACCGCCCCGACCGCTGGGGCACCAGGGCCTGGCTGGTCGCAGGATCGGGCGCGGCCGTGGCCGGGGCGATGATCTGGGCCGGTTCGTACGACCCGGCCGCGCTGCACCCCGGAGTCGTACCCCTGGTGGCGCCGACGCTGCCGCTGTGGCCGGCTGCGGGAACGCTGATCGGTCTGCTGCCGGCGTTCGTCGCACCCGTGCCGCCCGCGCCGCCCGCGCCGCCCGCGCCCAAGGAGGGAACGCCGTGATCCGCTTCGAGCAGGTGTCGGTGACCTACGACGGCGCCCCGGCGCCGGCCATCAGCGACATCGAACTCACCGTGCCCGAGGGCGAGTTGGTACTCCTGATCGGCCCATCGGGAGTCGGCAAGTCGACGCTCCTCGGCACGGTCTCCGGCCTGGTCCCGCACTTCACCGGAGGCAGGCTGCGCGGCCGGGTCACGGTCGACGGACGCGACACCCGTACCCAGAAGCCACGCGAACTCGCCGATGTCGTCGGCACGGTGGGACAGGATCCGCTCGCCCACTTCGTCACCGACACGGTCGAGGACGAACTCGCCTACGGAATGGAGTCGTTGGGCCTGGCCCCGGATGTGATGCGACGCCGCGTCGAGGAGACCCTCGACCTGCTGGGCCTGGCCGAGCTGCGCGACCGTCCGATCGCCACGCTCTCCGGCGGCCAGCAACAGCGGGTAGCGATCGGCTCCGTACTGACCACACACCCCAAGGTGCTTGTCCTCGACGAACCGACCTCGGCGCTCGACCCGGCAGCCGCCGAGGAGGTGCTCGCCGTGCTGCAACGGCTGGTGCACGACCTCGGAACGACCGTACTGCTGGCGGAGCACCGGCTGGAGCGCGTGGTCCAGTACGCGGACCAGGCCATCCTGCTCCCGGGCCCGGGGCAGGCGCCGGTCGTCGGGGAGCCCGAGCGGGTCATGGCGATGTCGCCGGTCCACCCACCGGTGGTGGCGCTCGGCCGGTTGGCGGGCTGGGACCCCCTGCCGCTCTCGGTACGGGACGCGAGACGCGCGGCGGCGGGGCTGCGGGAACGGCTGGCGGGCCTGGAGCCGCCGCTGGTTGAGGCAGCGCGGACCGCCACGGGCCCGACAACAGACTCGACAACAGAAGCCGTACCGGAGGCACCCGCCCCCGCGCGCACGGGACTCGACAGGCTGCTGCACCGGCGCCGCCACCACGGGACCCCGGCCACGACGGCTGACCGGGCGGGCCCCGGCTCCACCGCTGTCGCCGTCGTCACCGGCCTCGGCGTACGGCACGGCAGGATCGAGGCGCTGCGCGGCCTGTCGCTCACCGTGGCGCCGGGCGAAGCCGTCGCGTTGATGGGGCGCAACGGCGCCGGCAAGTCCACGCTCCTGAGCGCCCTGGTAGGCATGGTCGAGCCGGCCTCGGGCACGGTCCTCGTCAACGGCCGGACCCCGCACCGCACGCAGCCGCGCGAACTGATCCGTCAGGTCGGTCTCGTACCGCAGGAGCCGCGCGACCTCCTGTACGCGGACACGGTCGCCGCCGAGTGCGCGGCAGCGGACAGCGACGCGGGCGCGGCGCCCGGGAGTTGCCGGGCGCTGGTGGCCGAGCTACTGCCGGACGTACCCGACACCATGCACCCGCGCGACCTGTCGGAGGGGCAGCGGCTGGCACTGGCACTTGCCGTCGTGCTGACGGGACGGCCTCCGCTGGTGCTGCTCGACGAGCCGACGCGCGGCCTGGACTACGCGGCGAAAGGACGGCTGGTGGGGGTGCTGCGCACGCTGACGGCCGCCGGGCACGCGATCGTACTCGCCACTCATGACGTCGAGTTGGCGGCCGAACTGGCACACCGGGTGGTGATCCTGGCGGACGGCGAGATCGTCGCGGACGGCCCGACAGCCGAAGTGGTCCTGTCCTCGCCCGCGTTCGCGCCGCAAGTGGCCAAAGTCCTGGCGCCGCAAGGCTGGCTGACGGTTGGTCAGGTACGGCGTGCGTTGACGACCGGGGTAGATGCAGGGGAGGAGGACGAGGCATGAGCGGGAACCCCGTAACAGCACCGGTAACCGAACCGGCCGAACCGGCCGAGGCCCGAGAGACCCCCGCCCGGCAGGCGCGCGCCGTACGACTCGGCCCCCGGTCGATCGCCGCGCTCGCCCTGGTCAGCGCGACCGGGGTGGTCGCCTTCGGCTGGCCGCTGCTGGCCGACTCCTCCTCCGGGCTCGCCCACTCGCAGGACGCGCCCTGGCTCTTCGCGGCCCTGCTGCCGCTGCTGGTGGCGGTCGTCGTGGCGACGATCGCCGACTCGGGGCTCGACGCCAAGGCGGTCGCGATGCTGGGGGTGCTCGCCGCCGTAGGGGCCGCGCTGCGGCCCCTGGGGGCGGGCACGGCGGGGCTGGAGCCGATGTTCTTCCTGATGGTCCTGAGCGGACGGGTCCTCGGGCCCGGCTTCGGCTTCGTACTGGGCTCGGTCACGATGTTCGCCTCGGCGCTGCTGACCGGCGGCGTCGGGCCGTGGATGCCGTTCCAGATGCTGTCGATGGGCTGGTTCACCATGGGCGCGGGCCTGCTGCCCGGCCCCGACCGACTGCGCGGACGCGGCGAGTTGCTGATGCTGGCGCTGTACGGCGCCTGCGCGGCACTCGCCTACGGCACGATCATGAACCTCCAGGGCTGGACGTACATCGGCGGCCTGTCGTCCGGTATCTCCTTCCACGGAGGCGACCCGCTACAGGAGAACCTGACCCGCTTCCTCGCCTACTGCGCGGCGACCTCCTTCGGCTGGGACCTGGGACGAGCGGCACTGACGGTCGTCCTGACCCTGACGATCGGCGCGACGGTACTGAAGGCACTGCGCAGAGCGACCAGAAGGGCGGCTTTCGACGCGGAGGCTACTTTCGGGGACGGCGGGGGCGATGGGTAGCAGGGGGCAGGTAAGCAGGTAAGCGACCGGGCCCGGGGGGCCCTTTCGTGTCCTGCACGTTTGCTCCCGTCTGCGGACTGGTTGCCCTGCGGGGGGGGCGCACGAAGGGATCGCTGCCCAATGCCGCTCGGCTTGGCGGCGAGCTGCTGGCTGGGGTGACGGGGAGGGTTGGCGGGGCGGATGTGGTGAGCGCCGACAGACGCGAGACAGCGGTGGG
>NZ_JTHL01000001.1:2447253-2452928 GCF_000818195.1 Streptomyces sp. 150FB
CACCCCACTCCCACCCCCCAACCCCAACCCCCCAGATCAGCTCAGTGCCCCACCGCGAACCGCCGCTGGATGTGCCGGGGGATCTCGATCTCGTCCACCAGCGCCACCAGGTCCTCGGCCGACAGGTCGCCCGCGCGGTCCGGGGGTGGTAGCAGTTGGCCGCCGCCTGGGCTGCCCGGGCCGCCGGATGACAACACGTACGAGTGGTCCGATTTCGGCCCGCACCTTGCCGCCACGGTCCGCGAGGAGTTCCCCGACCTGCCTCCGGCGGCCGTGGCCCTGTCCCTGCGCACCTGGGGCCGCATGCACGGGCTGCTGGCCCTTGAGGTCTACGGCCACCTCACGTCGCTGACCATGACCCCCGGCAAGCTCTACCGGGCCGAAATGCTGGACCTGGTCGCCTCACTGGGACTCAGGCCCTGACAGCCCCCTGACCGACAGCCCCCAACACCCCTCGCCCCCGCCTAAGCCTCCGCCGTCTTCCCCTCGGGGAACGGATCCCGAACACCCGCCCCCGGCCCCGCGCCCACCCCCGCCCCGGCCTCCGCCGTGACCCCCAGCGGCAGCAGCTCACGCCGCCCCGCCAACAGGTACGTGAGCGCGAACCCCGCGCCCGCCACCGCCGCGCCGCCCGCCGCGTCCAGGACCCAGTGGTTCGCCGTACCGACGATCGCGCAGATCGTGAAGAGCGGGTGCAGGAAGCCCAGTGCCTTCATCCACAGCTTCGGCGCCAGGATCAGCACGATCACGCCGCACCACAGCGCCCAGCCGAAGTGCAGCGAGGGCATCGCCGCGTACTGGTTCGTGACCGCCGTCAGCGCCCCGTAGTCCGGCTTGGCGAAGTCCTGCGGTCCGTGCACCGTGTCGATGAAGCCGAGGCCCGGCATCAGTCTGGGCGGGGCCAGCGGGAAGAGCCAGAAGCCGATCAGCGCGAGCGCCGTCGCGAAGCCGAGTGTGGAGCGCGCCCAGCGGTAGTCGGCCGGGCGGCGGACGTACAGCACGCCCAGGATGGTCAGCGGAATCACGAAGTGGAAGGACTCGTAGTAGAAGTTGAAGAAGGACTCCGCCCACTTCACCTGCGCCATCGTGTGGTTGGCCCAGTGCTCGACGTCGATCCCGAGCGCCCGTTCGATGGAGTAGACCTCACGGCCGTGTCTCTCGGCCGTCCCCCGGCCCCCTGCCGCGAACTCTCGAATGTACGAGTAGAAGGAGTAGCCGACGCGAATGACCAGCAGTTCGAGCAGCAGATTGGGGCGGCCGAGCACCCGCCGCCAGAACGGCAGCAGCGGGACACGCGCCCAGCGTGCCGGCACGGACCGGGTGTATTCGGTCGGCACCGGTCTCTCGAAGTACGGGGAGGTACGCGACAGGAACGGCACCGCGCAGGCGGCGGCCAGCGCCGCGAGCAGCAGCAGGTTGTCCCGCAGCGGGAACAGGATCGGTCTGTTGGGCATCAGCACGGTCGCCGGCAGCGACATCACGAGGACCACGGCCACCGGCCACACCATCCGGTCCCTGCTCCGCCTGCCGACGCGCCCCACGACCGCCAGCAGCACCCACAGCAACTGGTGCTGCCACGCGGTCGGCGAGATCGCGGCCGCCACACACCCCGTCACCGCGACGGCCAGCAGCAACTGCCCGTCCTCGGCGTACCGCACGGCGCGGCGCAGCCCCACGTACACGACGGCCGCCGCCAGCAGCACGAAGAGCGCGATCTCCAGCGGCCCTTCGAGGCCGAACCGCAGCAGCGCTCCGTGCAGGGACTGATTGGCCAGGCTGTTGGCCCGGGCGCCGAGCCCGGTGCCCGCCACATGGTGGATCCAGTACGTCCACGAGTCGCCAGGCAGCGCGGCCCACGCGAGCGCCGAGCAGGCGGCGAACGCACCCACCGTGGTCAGCGCCCCCCGTCTGCGACCCGTCAGCCAGAGCAGCGCGGCGAAGAGCAGTACGGCGGGCTGGAGGGCGGCGCCGATGCCGATCAGTAGGCCGGCGCCGCGCTCCCCGCGTACCACCAGGCAGCCGAGGAGCACCAACAGGACGGGGATGATGCTGGTCTGACCGAGGTAGAAGCTGTTGCGCACCGGCAGTGACAGCATGAGCAGGCTGATCGCGACCGGCGCCGCGAGCAGTGCCGTACGGCGCGATACGGGGACCGGCAGGGCGCGGCCCGCGATGAGCCCCAGCGCGACGACGAGCAGCAGCGTGCCGAAGGTCCACTCGATACCGAGGCTGCGTTCGGCCGAACGGGCGAGCGGCTTCAGGACAAGACCGGCGAACGGCGTGCCGGTGAACTTCCCCGTGTCGTACAGCGAACCCGCCACATGGAGGACGCCGTTCTGGCCGGTCCAGGTCTCCAGGTCCGTCAGCCGCTGCCCGGGCGGCTGTCTGAGCACAGCCGCCGCCTGTCTTGCCGCCAGCACGGCGGCCACCAGCCACAGGAGGGCCGGGACCGTACGGAAACGGGCACCCACGCCTCCCGCTGCCGCACCGCCGTGAACGCCGTGCTCCACATTCGCCACGCCGCGCCGACCCTCCGTCCGAAACCATCGTCCCTGGGGCATAGAGCCTCGCACTGCCCACATCAGAAGTCTCAGGCAACCCCCTCTTACCCCGAGTGTCATCCCGGTTTTGTCCGAATGCCCCTGACCCCCGTCGAAAACGGGCCAGCGCGTTCGAAGGCTCCCGGAGACCCTCGCACCGGCGGAGGCAGAGGAGAAAGCGATTTCCGCCGGAGCGCCGACACCCCGAAGAGCGGAGGCCGCTAACCGATCCCGGTTCGCGGCCTCCGCGCCGCCCGGACCGGCGCTCCGGTAGAAAGCTGACCATGACCTGGTACGTACGTCCCGAATCCTTCGCCACACCGGACGCCACACAACTGCGCCGCGACTACTACAGCGAGGTGGCGAGCCGCTGGTGGAGGCGTCCGGCGACCGAGGAGGAGATCGACCAGGGGCTGGCCGAGTCTCCGGACGACGGACTCGCCCCGCCCACCGGCGAGTTCGTCGTCGGACGCCTCGGCGGCGCGCACGGCGAGGCCATGGCCTGCGGCGGGCTGCGGATGCTCGACGCGGAGAGGGCCGAGCTGACCCGGGTGTACGTACGGCCGGCCGCGCGCGGCAGCGGGGGCGGGGCCGCCCTGGTGGCCGCCCTGGAGGCGGCGGCAGGGCGCCTGGGGGCGCGCAGGGTCGTACTCGACACCCGGCTCGACCTCGTCGAGGCGCGGGGCCTGTACGTCAAGCTGGGCTTCCTGGAGATCCCGCGCTACGGGGAGCCAGGACCGTACAGCGAGATCTGGTACGGCAAGGAGCTGGCCGCACAGTCCGCCTGACGGGGCAGGTGCGTCAGGCCGCGTGGTCCCTGGGCGGCCCCGGCGTGTGCGGCCGGTCGCCGTCCGACCCGCACAACTCGGCGCTCAACTCCCGTACCAGTAACACCAGATCGGTCGGCCGCTCCGGCCCCCACCAGTCACCCAGCAACTCAGCCAGGGCCTCCTCGCGTGCCTTCCCGAGCCGAAGGGCCGTTTCCAGGCCGCGTTGGGTCAGTACCAGCCCCAGCCCCTCGCGCGCGGCGAGTCCGCGCGACTCCAACTGCTGCGAGGCGTCATTGATGATCGTGAGCGGTACGGGCGCGGTCTCGGCGAGTTCGGCCGGGTCCACGACGCCATGGCGTCTGATCCGCAGTAGCAGCCAACTGGACGCGGGATGCAGGTCGTAGCCGGCCATCTCGGTGATCGTCACATAGATCTGGCGGCGGCCCTCCCGCGTACCGAGCACGGACAGGGCGCGCGCCGCCTCGTCGCGTGACGAGCGCAGTACGGGGTTGGACGCGAGGGTCTCGGTGGCCTCGGGCACGGTCACCGAGCCGCGCAGCTTGTCCTCCTTGAGGAACCACGCGACGACGAACGCGAGCACCACCACGGGGACCGCGTACAGGAAGACGTCCGTGATGGACGACGAGTACGCGTGCAGCACGCGCGGGCGCAGGGTGCCGGGCAGCAGTCGTACGGTCCTTGGATCGGCGGCGAGTTGGGCCGGATCGGCCCCGGCGGGCAGCGGCAGTCCCGCCAGCGACGTGGAGAGTTTGGTGTTGAGCCGGTTGGTGAAGATCGTGCCGAAGATGGCGACGCCGAACGACGCGCCGATGGACCGGAAGAAGGTGGCGCCCGAGGTGGCGACGCCCAGGTCCTGGTAGCTGACGGAGTTCTGGACGACGAGCACCAGCACCTGCATCACCAGGCCGAGTCCCGCGCCGAAGACGAAGAAGAACGCGCTCATCTCCCCCGTACCGCTGGACTCCGTCAGCCGGTGGAGCAGGAAGAGACCGATCGCCGTGATGCCGGTGCCCGCGATCGGGAAGACCTTCCAGCGGCCCGTACGGCTGACGATCTGTCCCGACGCCGTGGACGTGAGCAGCAGCCCCGCCACCATGGGCAGCATGTGCACACCGGACAGAGTCGGCGTCACTCCCTGCACCACCTGGAGGAAGGTCGGCAGGTAGGTCATCGCGCCGAACATCGCGAAGCCCACGATGAAGCTGATGAGCGCGACCAGGGTGAAGGTCCTGACGCGGAAGAGACGCAGCGGCAGTACGGGTTCGGCGGCGCGGCGCTCCACCATGATGAACGCGGCGAGCAGGACGAGGGCGATCGCGGCGAGGCCGATGATCTCGGCGGAGCCCCAGGCCCATGTCGTACCGCCGAGTGAGGCGACGAGCACCAGGCAGGTGGCGACGGCGGCGATCAGGAACGTGCCGAGGTAGTCGATGGTGTGTTTGCTGGGGCGTACGGGGATGTGCAGCACAGCGGCGATGACCAGCAGGGCGGCCACACCGATCGGCAGGTTGATGTAGAAGACCCAGCGCCAGCTCAGGTGTTGGGTGAAGAGGCCGCCGAGCAGTGGTCCGAGGACGCTGGTCGCGCCGAAGACGGCGCCGAACAGGCCCTGGTACTTGCCGCGTTCGCGCGGTGAGACGAGGTCGCCGACGATCGCCATCGACAGCACGATCAGGCCACCGCCGCCGAGTCCCTGGACGGCCCGGAAGGTGATGAGCTGCGGCATGTTCTGCGCGACGCCGCACAGCGCCGAGCCGATGAGGAAGATGATGATCGCGGTCTGGAAGAGCCTCTTGCGGCCGTACTGGTCACCGAGCTTGCCCCACAGCGGGGTGGCGGCCGTCGAGGCGAGCAGATAGGCCGTCACGACCCACGAGAGGTGGTCCAGGCCGCCGAGTTCGCTGACGATGGTCGGCAGCGCGGTGGACACGATGGTCTGGTCGAGCGCGGCGAGCAGCATGCCCATCAACAGCGCGCCGATGGAGATCAGTACGCTGCGGCGGTTCTGGCCTTCGCCGGGCGCCGGAGTGAGTGCCGCCGTGCTCACTTCCTGAACCATGCCATGTACCTCTCTTCGGGGCTCCTCGGGGCTCCTCGGGGTCCGTCGGAACTCCATCCTGGTGGTTCTGTCCCGGTATTGCCCGCCGAGCGCCGCCGTAGGGACCGGGGTGGCGCACACCTGGCCGAATGGGCCTGCATAATCGCAGGCACCTCGGAGGGAAAGGGACCCACGGTGACCGGACAGTTCTGTCCCCAATGCGGGACGCCGCGGATTGCGGGCGGCGGACCCGGCTGCGACTGCTCGGAGCGTGCGGCGGCCGCGGCGTTGGCCGGGGCCGCGGGC
>NZ_JTHL01000001.1:2453110-2484896 GCF_000818195.1 Streptomyces sp. 150FB
CGGGGGCCCCGGGGGCCGCGCTGCCCCCGCAGGCGGAGGGGCCCGCTCAGCCCGTACCGCCCGCTCAGCCCGCTCAGCCCGCTCAGGACAACGACACGCTGCGAATACCGCCGTACGTGGGACCCGCCGCGGAAGCTCCGGCCCCCGCGGACCTGCCGGACCCCGGCCCGATGCCGCCCCTCGCCGAGGGGAGGGCGGCCGCCGGACCGAACAGACGTCAGGCCAGGGCGGCGGCGCGCGCCGAGGAGCGCGAGCGCCGTAAGCCGCTCAAGGTCGTCGGGATCGCCGTGGCGGGGGTCGCCATCTTCGGGATCTTCATGTTCGCCGGCATCAAGCTCTTCGCGGGGGACGACAGCCAGAACCAGGCCGCGCCCGCCGGGCCGCAGCCGGGCGTTCCGGTGCCGGGTGCTTCCGGCTCCGTTCCTGCGTCGCCGTCGCTTTCCGCTTCACCCTCGCCCTCGGCGTCGAAGTCCTCGGCGAGCCCGAGCCCGTCGAAGAGCGAGTCGCACAAGCCGAAGCCCCCGCCGCCGCCCGTGCAGACGGTGAACAAGGCCCCGAACCAGGCGCCGAAGCCGCCGTCGGGTTCCTCACTCGGGCCGGGCTCCAGCGGCGCCGCCGTGGTGGATCTTCAGAGGCGGCTGGCCGCGCTGTATCTCTACCAGGGTCCTACCGACGGAAAGTACGACCAGGACGTCGCGAATTCCGTCGCCCTCTATCAGGCGTACCGCAAGGTGCAGGGAGACCCGCAGGGCGTGTACGGCCCGAACACCAAGGCCAAGCTGGAGGCGGAGCCGACGGGCCAGGGCGGCGGCGGCCAGGGCGGTCCGCAGCACGGCGGCGGGTACGGCGGCCAGAACCACGGCTCGCGGCACTGAACCGGGGGGTGGGTCGACGGCCCGGAAGCCACTTTGTATGATGGAGAAACAAAGTGGCTCCGCCCGTTCTCCCTGACCGGCGGGCGGAGCCGCTTGTTCTGCTTTTCCGTGCCGGGCTCGGCGCAAGGCCCGATCCGCCCAGGCCCGATCCGCTCAGACCCGGACCCCCAGGCCGCCGACGACCTCCAGCTCCCGACTGCTGAACTCGCCCGTGAGCATCGGCATGGCCCGCCCGATCGCGGCCTTGGCCTCGGGAAGCCGGAGCGAAGCGTCGTGGTGCTCCTTGCTCCGCCAGACCTCCATGACCCAGATCATGTCCTCGTCGGCGGCCGACGTACTCACGACATAGCTGCCGCACCCGGCCTCGCCCAGTTCCTCGACACCGCCCAGCAGCAGCGCGACAACGTCGTCGCGGTGGCCGGGCCGGGCCTTCATCGATCCGATGTAGCCGTACGCCATGACGCCTCCAGGTTCCGTGACTTCACGAGTCCGCACGTCCCTCGCCCGGCCCGCGCGGCCGGACAGGACTGGCACAACCGGCCGATCTTTTTGTATCGTGCCGATACAAAACCACCGCAGCACCCGACCGAGGATGGCCGTTTTGCCCAGCTCGAAGACCATAGTCTGCAAGGCTTTCCTCCTCGACATGGACGGCACGCTGGTCAACTCCGACGCCGTGGTGGAGCGCGTCTGGCACCGCTGGGCGCTCGAACACGACCTGGACCCCGTGGCCACGCTCACGGTGGTCCACGGCCGTCAGGGGCACGCCACGATGGCCGCCCTCCTCCCCGACCGGCCCGCGGAGGAGAACTACGCGGAGAACCGTCTGATGCTCGCCATGGAGACCGCCGACATGGAGGGCGTGGTGCCGATCCTCGGCGCGCCCGCGTTCATGGCGGCCATCGCCGCGCTCCCGCACGCCCTGGTGACCTCCGCGGACGAGGCGCTGGCCCAGTCCCGTATGACGGCGGCCGGCCTCCCGATGCCCGTCGTCCGCGTCACGGCGGAGGGCGTCGGAGCGAGCAAGCCGCATCCGGAGGGTTTCCTCAAGGGCGCGGCGGAGCTCGGGTTCGACCCCGCCGACTGCCTGGCCCTGGAGGACTCCGAAGCGGGTGTCGCCGCCGCCCGCGCGGCCGGCGCGCAGGTCCTGGGCATCGGACCCCGGGCCGCCACCCTGTCCCCGGACGCCCACGCGAGCGACCTCACCCAGGTCGGTGTGGAGGTCTCGCCGGAGGGCGAGATCCGCGTGCACGTACGTTCCTGACCCCTCCGCCTCCCCCTCTTCCGCCGCCTCCACCCTCTCTCCCCACTATCCACGAACAACCTGAACACCCGTTCCCCTGAAGGCGCGAAGGGGACGGGTGAGGGCCCCGCGCGCACACCCGCGTACGCCCTCAACCACCCCGGCCGGAGCGCCACAACACCAACTCGCGCTCCCACACGCCTCCTCCCACCCCTTGATGTGACGTGCACATGTCGTCAGGCTGTTACCTGGCGCCCACCCCACAGCAACCCGGCGCCGCCACGCTGGTCCAGAGGTCGAGGCCGTACGGCCGACACCTCGTCGCGGCCGAACCGCCGGACCGGTCAGAGTCCCCCCACATCAAGGGAGTTCGTCATGCCAGGTTTCTACGCGCGTCACCTCCTGAACCGACCGGGCCGAGCCCACCGAGCGGACCGGGTACGCCAGGTCCGCCGGACAACGGTCCTCACCGCCTCCGCCGCCTTCCTCTCCGTCACGGCCCTCATCAGCGCCCCGGCGGCGCAGGCCGCGCCGCCCACCCCCGTCACGGCGGCGACCGCCCGTACCTACCTCGGTGAGCTGACCGTCACGACCGAGGGCTCGACCAGTGGTTACAGCCGCGACAAGTTCCCGCACTGGATCACTCAGTCCGGCACCTGCGACACCCGGGAGACCGTGCTCAAGCGCGACGGTACGAACGTCGTGACCAGCTCCAGTTGCTCGGCGACCAGCGGCACCTGGAAGTCCGCCTACGACGGCGCCACCTGGACCGCCGCCTCCGACCTGGACATCGACCACGTCGTACCGCTCGCCGAGGCCTGGCAGTCGGGCGCGAGCAGTTGGACCACGGCGCAGCGCCAGTCCTTCGCCAACGACCTCACGCGCCCGCAGCTCATCGCCGTCACGGACAACGTCAACCAGTCCAAGAGCGACCGGGATCCGGCGGAGTGGATGCCGCCGAGCACGTCGTACGCATGCATGTACGCGCGGATGTGGGTACACGTGAAGCACTACTACAACTTGACGGTCGACACGGCCGAGAAGAGCAAACTGTCAACTGTCCTCAACGGCTGCTGACCGGGTAGGCGACCCAGCACCACCCACACCGCCCACCCGCCCCCACCGCCCTCCTCCGCCGTCATTTCCGTTCCGTACCGTACGGTGACGGGCCACGCCGCGACGGAGGAGGGCACATATGACCGGGCTGCGTCTCGGACCACTGCTGCGCTATGTCGACTGGAACACCGGGGGCACAGCGACCGTCTGGGTCGAGACGGACGGGCCCTGCACGGCGGAGGTCCGCTGCGAGGACGGCGCCGGCGGCGCCGCGCGTACGTTCCGGATAGCCGGCCACCACTACGCGCTCGTCACCCTGACCGGGCTGACTCCCGGCACCTCGACGCCGTACGAGGTGCTGCTCGACGACCAGCGTGTCTGGCCGCCCGCCGAGTCCCGTTTCCCGCCCAGCACGATACGTACGCCCGAAGTCCCCTCGGCCGAGCTGCGGGTGGCTTTCGGCTCCTGCCGGTGGGCGGCGCCGGCCCACCACGAGCACGACCCGGTGGGACCCGACGCGCTGGACACCCTCGCGGCGCGTCTCGCGGCGGCGCCCGACGCCGCGCGCCCCGACGTCCTGTTGCTCGTCGGCGACCAGGTGTACGCGGACGAGACGTCGCAGGCGACCCACGACTGGCTCGCGCAACGGCGGGACTTGGCGAAGGCGCCGGGCTCACAGGTCGCCGACTACGAGGAGTACACCCACCTGTACGACGAGTCCTGGCTCGACCCCGAGGTGCGCTGGCTGCTCTCCACCGTGCCGAGTTGCATGATCTTCGACGACCACGACCTGATCGACGACTGGAACACCAGCGCCGCCTGGCTCGCCGAGATGCGCGAGACGCCCTGGTGGCAGGAGCGGCTGCTCAGCGGCCTCATGTCGTACTGGGTCTACCAGCACCTCGGCAATCTCTCCCCGGCCGAGCTGGAGTCCGACAAGCTGTTCGCCGCCGTACGGGAGGAGAGCGACGGCACGGCCCTGCTCCGGCAGTTCGCCTCCGAGGTGGACCGCGACCCGGCGTCCGTGCGCTGGAGCTACCGGCGCGACTTCGGCCGTACCCGGCTCCTCATGGTCGACTCACGCGCCGCGCGCGTCCTCGACGAGCAGAACCGCTCCATGCTCGACGCGGAGGAGGAGCTGTGGGTGCGCGAACAGGCCCTGGAGGGGCGGGGATCGTACGACCATCTCCTCGTCGGCACCTCCCTGCCCTGGCTGTTGCCGCCCGCCATCCACGATGTGGAGGGCTGGGCAAGCGCGTTGAGCGGCGGTACGCGCGGCGCGCGCTGGGCCCGCTTCGGCGAATGGCTGCGCAGGAAGGCCGACCTGGAGCACTGGGCGGCCTTCCCGCACTCCTTCGAGCAACTGGCGGCGCTGATAGCCGAGGTGGGCACGGGCCCCACGGCGCCCGCGACGGTGTGCGTGCTGTCGGGCGATGTGCACCACGCGTACATCGCCGACGCCACATGGCCGGGCGGGAATCCGGACGCGCATGTCGTCCAGCTCACCTGCTCGCCGGTGCACAACTCCGTACCCGCCACGATGAAGGTCGGTTTCCGCTTCGGCTGGAGCGGCCTGGGGCGGCTCATCGGCCGCGCGCTCAAGCGGCACGGGCGGGCGCCGGTCTCGGCGGTCAACTGGCGCAAAACGGGCGGGCCCTGGTTCGGCAACCAGCTCATGACCCTCACCCTGCGCGGCCGGCGCGCCGATCTGCGGCTCGACCAGGCGCGCGACCGCGACGGGGGCAGGAGCGGGGGCGGCAGCTCGGAGCTGGTGACCGCCGACGAGCGGACGCTCACCTCGGGGTAGTTACATGCGTGGCGACCTGCGCGGCGATCGACGCGGTGATCCGCGCGATGAAACGTGGGCGTCGCGCGCGGCCTCTGATCCCCCGGTACCGGCGTCCTGAAACCGTCAGTGATCCTTCCCACAGGGGGTGATCCTTCCCCCAAGGGTCCGACTGGCAGTGCCACACCGGCATGATGAGCGGACCGGTCTGCTTCTTGCACCCCACATGCCCCGGGAGTCACAGCTTTGTCCGATGTACGGCAGCACCTGCCCCACTCCCTCGCCGTCGTCGGCGCCGGCCCCCGCGGCACCTCGGTACTCGAAAGACTCTGCGCTTCCGCCGCCGAACTCGCCCCCGGCGTCCCGCTGACGGTGCACGTCATCGACCCCTCGCCGCCCGGCGCCGGGCGGGTCTGGCGTACGGCACAGCCCGCCGAACTGCTGATGAACACGGTGGCCTCGCAGGTCACCGTGTTCACCGACGAGAGCGTCCGCTGCGAGGGGCCGATACTCCCCGGCCCGAGCCTGTACGAGTGGGCCGCCGACCGCCCCGGCGAGCGCCTCGGCCCCGACGACTACCCGAGCCGCGCCGCGTACGGCCGTTACCTGGAGTGGGCCTTCCGCAGGGCGGTGCTCGGCGCTCCCGAAACCATCACGGTCGAGGTCCACCGGGCCCGCGCGATCGACCTCGCCGACGACCCGGTCGACGACTTGGACGACGGGGGCGCGGTCGCGGACGAGCGCCCGGCCGGGCGGACGGACGGCCTCGCCGGCGACGCCACCGGTACCGCGTCCCTCACCGCGCCCGGCGCCCGCGACGAGCGGTACGCATCACCGGCCATGCCCCGCATATCCCGTATATCCCGCCCCACCCAGACGTTGACGCTCGACAACGGAACAACGATTTCCGGACTCTCCTCGGTCATTCTCGCGCAGGGCCATTTGCCCGTTGTTCCCGGTCCGACCCAGTCCGCGCTCGCGGAGTACGCGGTGGGCCACGGGCTGCGCTACGTACCTCCGGCCAACCCGGCCGATGTCGATCTCTCGGCCGTCGCCCCGGGAGAACCCGTTCTGCTGCGCGGACTCGGGCTCAACTTCTTCGATCACATGGCGTTGCTCACCGCGGGGCGCGGCGGGCGCTTCGTCCGGGGCGCCGACGGCGTTCTCGTATACCACCCGTCGGGGCGCGAGCCCCGGCTGTACGCGGGATCGCGGCGCGGCGTCCCGTACCAGGCGCGCGGCGACAACGCGAAGGGGCCTTCGGGCAGGCACCTGCCGCTGCTGCTGACCCCGGACGTGATCGCGGTGTTCCGCAAGCGCGCCGACGAGGGCGATCCGCCGGACTTCCTCACCGAGATCTGGCCGCTGGTCGCCAAGGAGGTGGAGGCGGTCTACTACATGACCGTCCTCGCGGCGTCCGGGGCCTCGGGTGCCTCGACGGCGCGGTTCCTCGAACGCTTCCTCACCGGGCCGCACGGCGGCCCGCAGGAGTCCGCCGTACTGGACGAGGCCGGTTTCGCCGTCGCCGACCGCTGGTGCTGGGACCTGATAGCGCGCCCGTACAGCGGAGAGACGTTCAACTCGCCCGCCGATCACCGGTCTTGGCTGCTGGCCCACCTGCGCCGCGACGCCGCCGAGGCCGCGCTCGGCAATGTGGCGGGCCCGGTGAAGGCCGCTCTGGACGTACTGCGCGACCTGCGCAACGAGTTGCGCCAGATCGTGGACCACTCCGGACTGCCCGGGGCCTCCAGACGCGACCATCTCGACCGCTGGTACACGCCGTTGAACGCCTTCCTCTCCATCGGTCCGCCGCGCACCCGCATCGAGGAGATGATCGCGCTGATCGAGGCGGGGATCCTCGGCGTGATCGGCCCCCGGACCGAAGTACGGGGAAGGGAGGGCGTGTTCACCGCCGAGTCCCTCGACGTACCCGGCTCGCTCGTCCGGGCCACGACACTCATCGAGGCACGGCTCCCCGAGCCGGATCTCCGGCGCAGCCTCGACCCGCTCCTCGCGCGGCTCCTGAAGTCGGGACAGTGTCGGCCGCACACCCTCGGCGGTTACGAAACCGGTGGGCTTGATGTCACGCAGCGTCCCTACCGCTTGATCGACCGTCAGGGTCTGGCACACCCCAGGAGGTTCGCTTTCGGGGTGCCGACGGAGGGGGTGCACTGGGTGACGGCCGCCGGCGCACGCCCCGGCGTCGACTCGGTGATGCTCTCGGACGCCGACGCGGTGGCACGTTCCGGTTTGCGTGCCCTGACCACGGATGTGGCGGAAGGCGCGGCCCGAAACAATCCTCGGCTGAATGTTGAACTTGCAAGCATAGATTAGGCCTGCCTAACGTGAGGGTGCTTCTCCGGTCCAGACCAACCCGATCGAGGGAGATCACCCCCCATGAATGCACGCCTCACCCATGCGCAGCCGTACACCCTCGGACTCTTCCGAATGGTGCTCGGTCTGCTCTTCACCTGCCACGGCGCAGCGGCGCTCTTCGGCTTCTTCGGCCAGGACGCCGTACCTGCCGGCACGTGGCCCAACTGGTACGCCTCCGTCATACAACTCGTCGCAGGCGTCCTCGTATTCGTCGGCCTCGGCACCAGGACCGCCGCCCTGGTGAGTTCCGGTTCCATGGCTTACGCGTACTTCACCGTCCACCAGCCCCACGGGCTCTTCCCCATCGAGAACGGCGGCGAGGCACCAGTCTTCTTCTGCTGGGCCTTCCTCCTGGTCGTTTTCACCGGACCCGGCGCTCTGGCGCTGGACCGGCTCTTCAGCTCCCGCGCCGACAACGGCGTTGACGCGGACGGGGAGAGGCAGCAACAGCGCACGGCCGTGGCCGCCTGATCCAACAGGCTCCCGAACGGCTGCCCGGACCCCCCGCCGAGGGCCCGGACGCCGTGCTGTGAGAACACGTGCGGTAATGAAGAGGTGTCGTAAGGACACCGCCCAACACTTTCGACCTGCGGAATCCTTGCCCGACCCAGGGGCGTACGCTGTACGGCTGGGCGTGGAAGGATCGGGGAGTCGGAAAGTGCTGGAGAGTTTGGGGTCGCTCACGGGCAGCCCATGGATCTACGCGGTTGTCGCCGTCTCCGTGCTCCTCGACGTGTTTCTGCCCGTCCTGCCGAGCGGAGTCCTGGTGATCACCGCCGCGACAGCAGCGGCCGCCGGCTCGACCACCGTCGCCGACGCGGCCCACAAGGTGACCGAAGTCGCCCCGGTACCGCACGAGGTGCCCTCCCTGATCATCCTGATGCTCTGCGCGGCCAGCGCCTCCGTACTCGGCGATTTCGTGGCCTTCCGACTCGCCTGGAGCGGCGGCGACCGCCTCGACCGGGCCATCGCCCGCTCCCGCAAGCTGACCAGCGCGCAGGCCCGTCTGGGCGAAGCGCTCAGCAAGGGCGGCGGCATCCTCGTGGTCATCGCGCGCTTCGCCCCCGCGGGCCGCTCGGTGGTGTCCCTGGGCGCGGGCGCGGCGCACCGCAAGGTCGCGGAGTTCCTGCCGTGGTCGGCCCTCGCCGGGGTCGCCTGGACGGGCTACAGCGTGGGCCTGGGCTACTTCGGCGGCCAGTGGCTGGGCGCGAGCTGGGCGGGCGCCGCCGTCTCCGTACTGGCCCTGTTCGGGGCCGGCGCCCTGGCCGCGTTCGTCGTACGCCGCCCGGCACCGGTCCAACACGCGGGCTAGCGGCCCTGGTTCACCATGTCCTCGACGGCCTTGACGACAATTTCGGGCCGGTCGAGCGGAACGTCGTGCGAACTGGGGTCCGCGACAACGAGATTACGATGCGGCCCGGCGTCCACGAACTGCTGCTGAGCCGTTCGCCAGAGCTGCGCGTCGTCGGGCGTGGGGAACGGGGTCTCGGAGGACACGATGGCCGTGACGGGCACAGTCCTGGGCCAGGACTGCTTGTGGTAGGTGTTGTGCACCGGCCCGTAGTTGGCTGCCTCCGCGAGGAGTTGGCGTATCTCGGGGGTGATCGGCTGGCCCTTCAGGGCGTCGATCTGTGCCTGGTTCGCCGCGACGAGCTTGGCCGTCTCGCTTCTGGTGAAGAACTGCGGGAGGTTCGCGTCCACGAGGACGGCGCCCGCAGTTGAGCGCGGGTGGTCCTTGACGTAGTAGGTGGCGATCTCGCCGGCGAGGGAGTGCGACACGAGGGTCACGTTCTTGTCGGCCTTCAACTGCCGCAGTCCGGCGGCGAGGTCGGAGGCGGCCTTCGGCGCCTTCCACGGCCCGGGAACGTACGGGCTCCGCCCCTCGCCGGAACGGTCGTAGGTGATGATCTCGCGCCCGGTCTCCTTGGCGAGCACGGGCACGATGTTCTCCCAGTACGAAGCGTCGTTGCCGCCGCCGGCGTCGAGGACGATGGCCGGGAGCCGACCGGGGGTCACGTAGAACGCCAGCTTGTGCCCGTTGGCGTTGACCATGCGAGGCGATGACTGGAACTGCTTGGCACGCGAGGGCGTTCGCGGCGAGGCCGAGGCGTCGACGGTGGCGAGTCCACCGGCCACGACGACGGCGGCTGCCAGCACGACGGCGGAGTGGCGCAGACGCCGGTAACGGGTGACGCGGCTGTTCATGGGGACGTCCTTCGCAGTGCGACGAAGCGGGGCTTCCTGATGAGTCCCAGCTTGGTCGACCACGGCGCCCACGGCGATGAGGCCCACTCCCCGGCCGAAGGTGGGGCAGGCCCCAGCACCCCTCTTCAGTTTTCGGACCCCGCCCCATCAGGCCATCAGGCCCGTCGGTAGCTGCTGCCGTCCTTGGGACGCTCCAGCAGGCCCGCGACGATCAGGTGGCGGCGCAGCGCCGCGTAGTCCTCGTGCACCGTGAGCAGCGCCTCGTTGACCTCGCGCTCGCTGTAGGGCCGATCCCGTTCGAACAGCGTCTCGGCGAGGTGACGGAGCAACTGCTCACGGCGGGCCGCCTTGCGCGGGATCGCGGTGAGGCGCCCGCGCGAGAAGAGGGCGGTCACGGCCTGCGTACCGGTCGGTGCGTTGTCGGACATACGGCGGAGCCTCGCAGCGCCGTACGGCCCGCGCAACGCGTTTTCACCGCCGGGCGGCGGCGCCCCGTACCTCGATCTCGGCGAGCAGTTTCGCCGTCGCTCCGGCGATCTCGTCGACCGCCCGCTCGAAGACCTCGCGGTTGTGCGCGGCCGGTTCGCGGAAGCCGGAGACCTTGCGTACGTATTGCAGGGCGGCAGCCCGGATGTCGTCCTCGGTGGCCTCTTCGGGGAGGGCGGGTGGACGGAGGGTCTTGATACTGCGGCACATACCACCAGTGTGGTTCAGGCCGGCCGCTCATGCCAGGGCCGGGCCGGCTCCGTCCCCTGCTGCGTCCGCGTCGCCCTGGCCGTCCCGGCCACCCTGGCCGCCCCCGTCGTAGCGCGCCGTGCTGTTCCTGACCACGAGCCGCGTTCCCAGCTCGATGCTCGACTCCGTGTCGGTCTGCTGTCCGGCCTGCTGTCCCGTCTGCTTCCCCGCCTGTCGCCGCGGCTGCGCTCCGGCCCCCTCCCCCTGCTCCTGCCGTCGCAGCCGCATGAGCATCCGCGCCGCCTCCTCACCCATCTGCACCAGCGGCTGGTGCACCGTCGTCAGGGCCGGGCTGGACCACTGCGCGAGCGGCAGGTCGTCGTAGCCCACGACCGACAGGTCCCCCGGCACCTGGAGCCCGAGCACGCGGGCCGCTTCGAGTACCCCGAGTGCCTGGAGGTCGCTGCCGGCGAAGATCGCGGTCGGCCTGTCGGGTCCCGGGGTGGAGAGCAGGTCCATCGCGTGCGCGTGGCCCGAGGCGACGTGGAAGTCGCCGAACCTGATCAGCGCCGGGTCCGTCTCCAGGCCCGCCACGCTCAGCGCCGAGCGGAAGCCGTCGAGGCGCGCCAGCGAGCACAGCATGTCCTCGGGGCCCGTGATGACGCCGATGCGGCGGTGGCCGAGTTCGACGAGGTGGCGGGTGGCGGCCAGGCCGCCCGCCCAGTTGGCGGATCCCACGGACGGTACGTCGGGAGCCGGGTCGCCCGCCGGGTCGATGATGACGAACGGGATGGCCCGCGACCAGAGCTTCTTCTTCAGCTCGTCGGGGAGCGCGGCGAAGACGAGTACGACCCCGATCGGGCGGCGGCGCAGCACGCCCTCGACCCAGTCGGCGCCCGGCGAGTGCCGGGTCCCGGTCTCGGTGAGGACCACGCTCAGGCCCTGCTCCTTGGCGACGTTCTGCACCCCTCGGATGAGCTGCATCGACCAACTGCTGTCCAGCTCGTGGAAGACGATCTCGATGAGCGGCGCCTCCGGCGGGGTGGGTGAGGAGCGCCGGTAGCCGTGTTCGTCGAGAAGTTCCTCGACCTTGATCCGCGTCGGAGCCGAGACATCGGGGCGCCCGTTGAGGACTTTCGAAACTGTCGAAAGGGATACGCCGGCCTGCGAAGCCACCTGGGCCAGAGTGACCTTGCTCGTACTCCTGTCATCACGCATGGATCGAAGGATAGGGCACCAGCGTTGAGTAACGGTTTGATAGCGCGATGTCCGCGCTGTTGACCCACCTGAGGGGGAGACCTACGGTCACTCGCCAAGATACTTTCGGCAACGTTGCCGATACTTTCGAGAGGTCGATCGATGATGACACGCGCACGGATCTCCCGAGCCGTCGCCGGCGGCACGGCCCTCGTCCTGAGCCTCGGAGGTCTCGCGGCATGCGGCAGCGATTCCTCCTCGGGCGGCGGCGGGGACGAGTTCCACGTACTCGTCTACGGCGACGCGACGAACAAGGTGGAGAAGCAGATCGTCGCGACCTTCAACAAGACGTCGAAGGTCAAGGCGGTCCTGGACACCGTGCCCGGCGCCGACTACCAGCAGAAGCTTCAGACGGTCATCAACACCCCGCAGGCGCCCGACGTCTTCTACAACTGGGGCGCCGGATCCATCCAGCCGTTCGTCAAGGCCGATCTGCTGCTGCCGCTCGACGACATGATCAAGACCGACCCGGGGCTGAAGTCGAACTTCCTGCCGTCCGTCTTCAACACGGCCACCGTCGACGGCAAGCCGTACGGGATACCCATGCGCGGCACCCAGCCGGTGCTGCTGTTCAACAACAAGAAGGTGCTGGCGGACGCCGGTGTGCAGGCTCCGAAGACCTGGGACGAGCTGCTGGCGGCGACAAAGAAACTGAAGGCGAAGGGCATTACGCCGATCGCGCTCGGCGGCGGCGACAAGTGGACCACCCAGATGTGGTTCGAGTACGTCTACGACCGGGTGGCCGGGCCCGGTCTCTTCGAGAAGGCCCTGTCGGGCGACAAGAGCGCCTGGGCGAGTGCCGACAGCAAGAAGGCGCTCTCCGTGCTCAAGGAGCTTGTCGACTCAGGTGCGTTCGGCACCAACTACGACTCGGTGAAGTTCAGTGACGGCGGCTCCCCGGCCCTGCTGGCCAGTGGCAAGGCGGGCTTCGAGCTGATGGGCTCGTGGGAGTACTCCAACCAGGCCGAAGCCAGTCCCGACTTCGCGAAGAACGACCTGGGTTACAGCCCGTTCCCCAGCGTCGCGGGCGGCAAGGGCAACCCGGCCGACCTCGTCGGCAACACCAACAACTTCTACTCCGTACGGAAGTCGACCAAGCACGCGGCCGACATCGCGAAGTTCTTCAAGCTGATGTACTCGGACGAGTTCGTCAAGGCACATCTCGCCATCGGCAATCTGCCGACCACCACCAACACCACCAAGTTCCTGGACTCGGCGGACAACCCGGCCTACCTGAAGTACCAGTTCGACCTGGTCGACAAGGCGCCGTCGTTCCAGCTCTCGTGGGACCAGGCGTACTCCCCGCAGAACCAGACGCCGATCTATGTGGCCGTCCAGGGCTTCTTCAACGGGCAGTTGGACGCCGACGGCTTCATCAAGGCCATGCAGGCCCTGACCACCTCGTGAGCGCGAAAGGGCTGACGCCCACCACCCAGGGGGTCGCGCGTCCCGGCCTCGGCTGGGCCCTGCCGGCCACACTGTTCTTCGGGCTCTTCGCGATCGTGCCGCTGGTGCTGGTCGCCGTGCTCTCCTTCACGAACTGGAGCGGGCTCGGGTCACCGGAGTTCGCGGGACTCACCAACTGGACGAAGCTGTTCCACGATCCGGTGATGATCAAGAGTCTCTGGCTGAGCCTGCTGCTCACCGCGCTGGGGGTGGTGGTCCAGACCCCGCTGAGCATGCTGCTCGGTGTCTGGGCCGCCGGGCCCCAGCGCAACAGGGCCGTGCTGTCGGCGATCTTCTTCATCCCGCTGCTGCTGTCGGCCACCGCCGTCTCCGTGCTGTGGCGGGCGCTGCTCGACCCGAACTTCGGTGTGCCGGCACAGGCGCACTGGCTCTTCGGGGACGGCAATCTGCTCGGGTCGCGCACCAGCGCCATCGGGGTGCTCGTCTTCGTCAGCGCCTGGCAGTTCACCCCGCTGCACGCGCTGATCTACCAGGGTGCGACGCGGGCGATCCCCGAAGTGCTCTACCAGGCGGCGGCGATCGACGGCGCGGGCACCGTACGGCAGTTCTTCCACATCACACTGCCCCAGCTCCGCAACTCGATCATCACGTCGGTGATCCTGATGGTGGTCGGCGGTCTCACCACCTTCGACACCGTGCTGATCCTGACCCAGGGCGGACCGGGCACCGACACCACGATCACCGCCTTCTACATGTACCAGAAGGCCTTCAAGGGCTTCGACTTCGGCGCGGGCGCGGCCATCGCGCTGCTGCTCGTGGTCGTGGCGACAGCGATCTCGCTGGTCGTCGTGCGGGTCTCCGGCTACGACAAGATGGCCGGCACGAAGGAAGGCCTGTGATGAGGCGCGGTCCCAACTACCTGGCGGGCGTGGGCGTTTTCGTCTGGCTGTGCCTGGTCGGCCTGCCGATCTACGTGATGCTCGGCGCGACCGTCCAGTCCCGCGCGCAGTACACCGCCGGCGGCCCGCTGTCGCTCCCCGGCGGCTTCTCCCTCACCAACTACGTCCAGGACTTCGGGAACGGCTTCGGCCGCTACTTCCTCAACACCGTGATCGTGACGGTGAGTGTGGTGGCGATCGTGCTGGTGCTCGTACCGCCGCTGGCCTTCTCGATCGTGCGGGGCCGCAGGCGCTCGACCGCGCGGGTGTTCCGGGTCTTCCTGCTGGGTCTCGCGATCCCCGCGCAGGCGGTGATCGTGCCGATGTTCTACGTCATCAGCAAGGCCGGGCTCTACGACAACCTCATCGGTGTCATCCTGCCGACGGCGGCCTTCTGCCTGCCGGTGTGCGCACTCATCCTCACCGGATCCATGCGTGACATCACCACCGACCTGTTCGAGGCGATGGCCATCGACGGGGCCGGCACCCGGCGTGTGTTCTTCCAGCTCGTCGTGCCGCTCTCCAAGAGCGGTCTGTCGACGATCGTGGTCTTCTCGTCCCTCCAGGCGTGGAACGGCTTCCTCTTCCCGCTCGTGCTGACCCAGTCCGAGAACACCAAGGTGCTCACCCTCGGGCTCTACAACTTCCAGACGCAGTACGCCATCAACATCCCCGGGCTGCTGGCGGCCGTGGTCCTCTCCACGCTGCCGGTGCTGCTCGTCTACCTGTTCGCGCGCCGCGCCCTGGTCCAGGGGCTCATGGGCGTCGGAGGAAAGTGAACGACAACGTGACCACCACCGATGCCCAAGGCGATCTGACCGATCTGACTGATCTGACTGATCTGACCGGGCAACGTGCTGCTCGGGTCGAGCAGTTGCTCTCCGAGATGACGCTCGGGGAGAAGATCGGCCAGCTCTACGGGCTGTGGGCGGGCGCCTCGGAGAACGGCGCCGAAGTCGCCCCGCACCAGCACGACATGGACAAGCCGCCGTCGCTCGCCGAGCTTCTCCCCGACGGACTCGGCCAGTTGACACGGCCGTTCGGCACGGTCCCGGTCGATCCGGCGCTGGGCGCGCTGTCGCTGCTCCGTACGCAGCGGCGCATCGTCGCCGGCAACCGTTTCGCGCTGCCCGCCATGGCGCACGACGAGTGCCTCGCCGGCTTCGCGGCGTGGGGCGCCACCACGTACCCCGTACCGCTCGCCTGGGGTGCGGCCTTCGATCCCGACCTGGTCAGGGAGATGGGGGGCGCGATCGGCCGCGACATGCGGTCGGTCGGCGTCCACCAGGGGCTGGCGCCCGTACTCGACGTGGTGCGCGACGCCCGTTGGGGACGGGTCGAGGAGACCATCGGCGAGGACCCGTACCTCGTCGGCACGACGGCGACCGCGTACATCCAGGGTCTGGAGACCGCCGGGATCGTCGCCACGCTCAAGCACTTCGCCGGGTACTCCGCCTCGCGCGGCGGGCGCAATCTCGCGCCGGTCGGCATGGGTACGAGGGAGCGCGCCGATGTGGTGCTGCCGCCGTTCGAGATGGCGGTGCGGGAGAGCGGCGTACGGTCCGTGATGCACTCCTACACCGACACCGACGGGGTGCCGTGCGCGGCGGACGAGGAGCTGCTGACCGGGCTGCTGCGCGACACCTGGGGCTTCGAAGGCACCGTGGTTTCCGACTACTTCGGCGTCGCCTTCCTCAAGACCCTGCACGGGGTGGCCGGTGACTGGGGCGGGGCGGCAACTGCGGCACTGAGCGCGGGAGTCGACGTCGAGCTGCCCACGGTGAAGACGTTCGGCGAGCCGCTGCGCGAGGCGGTCGCCGCCGCGCTGCTGCCGGAGGACGTCATCGACCGCGCGCTGCGCCGCGTACTGACGCAGAAGGCGCAGCTCGGGCTGCTCGATCCGGAATGGAGCCCGGTGCCGCCGGCGCTGGCGGCACTCGCGGGGGCGGATCTCGGCGAGGACGGCCTCACCGGGGCCGATCTCGTGGCGCCGGAGGCCCTGGAGCGGCTGCGCGGCACCGTGGACCTGGACTCCCCCGCGCACCGGGACATCTCCCGCCGTCTCGCCGAGCAGTCGGTGATCCTGCTGAGCAACAGGGAAGGGCGCCTGCCGCTGCGGGGGCCCGCCCGTATCGCGCTGGTCGGCCCGCAGGCGGAGAGCCCGACGGCCGTGCTGGGCTGCTACTCCTTCCCCGTCCATGTCGGCTCCCAGCACCCCGGCACCCCGTACGGCATCGAACTGCCCACGCTCCGGGAGGCGTTGGCCGCCGAGTTCCCCGACAGCGAGATCGTCACCGTCGCCGGGTCGGGCATCGACACCGCCGACACGACCGGCTTCGCCGACGCCGTACGGGCGGCGGCGGACGCGGATCTGGTCATCGCCGCTCTCGGCGACCGGGCCGGGCTCTTCGGCCGGGGCACGAGCGGCGAGGGCTGTGACGCGGAATCCCTCGCGCTGCCGGGCGTGCAGGGGCAGTTGCTGGACGCGCTCCTCGACACCGGTACCCCTGTGGTACTCACACTGCTGGCGGGGCGGCCGTACGCGCTGGGCCGGGCGGTGGACGAGGCGGCGGCGATCGTCCAGTCCTTCTTCCCCGGGCAGGAGGGCACTTCGGCTCTCGCCGGTGTGTTCAGCGGCCGGATCACACCTTCGGGCCGGCTCCCGGTGAGCGTGCCGCGCCTGACCGGCGCCCAGCCGTCCACGTATCTGGTCCCCAGGCTGGGCCAACTGAGCGAGGTCTCCAACCTCGACCCGACGCCGGCCTTCGGCTTCGGCCACGGCCTGACGTACACGACGTTCGGCTGGTCGGACCTCCGGGCGCGGGAGAGCGCGCCGACCGATGGCGCCCTTGAGGTGTCCTTCACCGTACGGAACACCGGTCCTGCGGCGGGCGTCGAGGTGGTGCAGGTGTATCTGCACGATCCGGTCGCCTCGGTCGTGCAGCCGGTCCAGCGGCTGATCGGGTACGCACGAGTGGCCCTGGAGGCGGGCGAGTCGGCCGGGATCAGCGTCCACGTACCCGCCGATCTGGCGTCCTTCACCGGGCGGAACGGTCAACGAGTCGTGGAGCCGGGCGAGTTGGAGCTACGGCTGGCGGCGTCGAGCACCGACACCCGGCTGACGGCGCGCTGCACCCTGACGGGTCCGGCGCGGACGGTGGATCACACGCGCGAGCTGCACGCGCGGTTCACGGTGACGGCCGGGGAGGCGGCGGGACGGTCGTAGGCACGCGGGCCGTGGGGCCGGCGGTGAGGTCTGCGCCGCCGGCCTCTCCGGCCCGGCCAATGTCGGCGACGACTTAAGCTGTCGCTTAGGTTGATACGGGCTGCGCGACGTGCGCGGACAGGGACCCCGGCGAAGGGAGCACGCGTGCGGGACATCGCCGAGTCCATCGCGGCCTGGCAGGCGGACGGCGTACGGTTCGCCCTCGCGACCGTCGTACGGACCTGGAACTCGGCGCCACGGCAGCCGGGCGCCGCCATGGCGGTCGCCGAGAACGGCGAAGTACTCGGCAGTGTGTCCGGCGGCTGCGTCGAAGGCGCTGTGTACGAGCTGGCGCAGGAAGTGCTGGAGTCGGGCGAGGCGGTGCTCACGACGTACGGGGTGAGTGACGACGACGCGTTCGCCGTGGGGCTGACCTGCGGCGGCGTCGTGGAGGTCCTGATACGCCCGGCCGACAGCACGCACTTCCCCGACCTGCCGGAGGTCCTCGACAACATCGCGGCGGGCCGGCCGGTCGCTGTCGCCTCGGTCCTCTCCGGCCGCGCGTACAAGGCGCCGCCGGGCGGAAACCTCGTGGTCACGCCGGAGGGCACGGGCACGGGCTCACTGGGCGGCGAGCGGCTGGACGCCGCGGTCACCGAGCTGGCCCGCGGCATGCTCGCGCAGGGCAACACGGGCGTGGTGCACATCGGGCGGGACGGTGAGCAGCGTATGGACGAACTCGCCGTCTTCGTACAGGCCTTCGCGCCGCCGCCCAGGATGCTGGTGTTCGGCGCGATCGACTTCGCGGGCGCGGTGGCGCGGATGGGAAAGTTCCTCGGCTACCACGTCACGGTGTGCGACGCACGGCCGGTCTTCGCGACGCGCGCACGGTTCCCGGACGCGGACGAACTGGTCGTCGACTGGCCGCACCGCTTCCTCGACGAGCATCCGGTGGACGAGGACACGGTCATCTGCGTACTCACCCATGACCCGAAGTTCGACGTACCACTGCTGGAGCGCGCCCTGCTGACCCCGGCGCGCTACATCGGCGCGATGGGCAGCCGCCGCACCCACGAGGACCGCCTCGCGCGGCTGCGCGAGGCGGGGGTGAGCGAGACGGCGCTGAGCAGACTGTCGTCCCCGATCGGGCTCGACCTGGGCGCCCGTACCCCTGAAGAGACCGCGGTGGCGATCATGGCGGAGATCATCGCGCTGAGATGGAACGGCACGGGACAGCGGCTCACCCGCACGGAGCTGTCGATCCACCGCTGAGGGTGGGGGTGCCGGAAGCGGTCGGCGGAGGGCCTAGAAGGGGATGGCACCGTTCCCCGTGACCCGCAGCCGCCCGCTGCCGATGGCGGTGTGGGTGGCGACCACGGCGCCCTCCTGCCCGTCGGGCAGCCGGAGCCGTACGTCGTCGTTCTCCATGGCCACGAAGAAGTCCTCCGTGGAGTCCCCGGTCTGCACGCTGCCACCCCACTGACGCACCTCGCCGGACCGGCTGGAGCTGAGCGTGGCGTGGACTTCGATCGTCGATTCACCGGCGATGAGGGTCGCGGGGCCCTGGTAGTTACTCATGGCCCCAGTGTGCGCCCCGACAGGCCCGGGACCCGCCAGCCGGACGACTGCGCCAGGCGGGTCCGGTCGCCGCCCTTCGGAGCGCCGAAGCGGCGCGCGGATCGCGGATCGACGTCGCGTCACAGACGAGAAGGCGTCCTGTGTCAGCTCGCTACTTTCCGGGCGTGAAGCAGGAACCAGTGCCGCGCGAGGTGGACGCCCTTGTCGGAGGATTCCTGCTCCACGTAGCTCTCAAAGAGATCCCTGTCCTTCACGGAGTCGTAATCCTCAAAGATCGGCACCATCTCGAGGAAGCGATTGAGGTCGGCGGGCGAGTGGAAGTACTCGTCGTACGGGAAGTGTTCCTCCTTGAGGATCTCAAAACCTTCCTCCTCCAACTGCTTACGGTCCTCCTGGGCGACGGGCGTACCTTCCCACCGGCCGTACAGTTGGCCCCTTCCGAAGGTCTCCTTCAGTTTCCTCACGTCCTGCTCGCCGATACCGAGATAGACGATCGAACCGCCGTCCTTCAGAACCCGCCGGAATTCCGGCACGAAGAGCGGACCGCGTCGCGAGGTCACGAGATCGAACTCACCGTCGGAAAATCCCGTCCGCGCGGCGTCTCGTTGCTCGAACCTCACATGAGCCAGTCCTGAATCGCCCTGATGGGCCCGGGCGGAGTCGAGCATCTCGGCCGACATGTCGATGGCGTGCACACGTGCGAAATCAGGAGCGATCGTCAGAAGATTGCGGCCGTCCGCACAGCCGACATCCAGAAGGCTCCGGCCGGCGCCGCTTTCACTTTTCGCAATCCCGTCGAACACCACCTCCGGATCACCGTTGGTGAACTCGGTCGTGCGTTCGGCACCACTGGAGTATCCACCGAACTTGCCGGCCACCTTCGAATAGAACTCTGGATTCATCGCAATATCTCCTTCGAGTGAGTACGCCGGCCGTGAGAACCCACATCATCATGCTGCAAGGACGGGCCCCTTGAGGATGTCCTAACGCCCCTTCATTTCTCCATGGCACCCTGCCCCGTTGAACGCTCGGCGTCCGCGGGGACGGGGCAGCCACGACCGGCGGACCGCCCGTCAGGACACGTGGCGAACGATGGGCAGATCGACGATCGAAATACAATATTCACATAAGCCTCATTTGTGACATTGGTCCACACGACAGGCAGGTACGGCCGAGGACGAGTGAACGAAAAAATCGGCGTACGCGTGTGAGAAGCACAGGAGCCGATGTCACATCAGCACGTCACCGAGGGGCAAAGGAGGAGATCCGCCAGAGAGAGGGATGTCATAGATAGGGCACTTACGCGCCACCCGCCCACCTCGACATGTCTCGAAAAAATGGACAAAAACATAAACATCGACCAGACCTCAAAAAATCGTGACAGCCGACACCAGCTTGGAGCCGGCCAAACGAATCGGCCACGCGGCGCGTTTCGGCCACCTCGAAGGGCAGGGAAGAGAAGAGGGCCACCTGATGTTGCACGAGGAAAATGCAGCCGACAACAAAGATTTGACTTCCCAAAGACAAAAATCTCCCAGTTCAAAACGGATCCGCACGCTGGACATGTTCCGCTCACGCGGTGTTCCGAACACGTGAGACCGCGCCTCGTAAGGAAAATCTCTCCATGCCCGTAGACCAGATTGCCGTCGCAGTACACGACGGGGATCTCCTGTCCAGAGCAGGCCTCATCGCCTACCTGCAAAAACAGCACGCCATCACCGTACTGAACGGAATCGCGGACACGAAGGAGCCGAAAGCGGGAGATGTCGCCGTGATCCTTCTTGACCAGGTCGACAAGGAATCCGCGACACGACTGCGCAAGCTCGTGAACGACATGAAAAAACGGGTGGTACTGGTCACCGGCGAACTGGACGAATCACAGTTGGAGCTGATACTGGATGCCGGTATCCACACGGTTGTCTGGCGCCACCAGGCAACGGCGGAACGCCTCGCGAGAGCCGTACGCTCCACCTATCAGGGAGAGGGCCAGGTTCCGCCCGACCTCCTGACCCGACTCCTCGCTCAAGTGGGCCGTACACACAAGGGCGAACACAGGGACGCAAGGCTCGACAAGGGCCTCAGCGAAAGGGAACTGAGTGTGCTTCAGTTCGTGGCCGAGGGGTTGGACACCAGAGAAATCGCAGCTCATCTCTCCTACTCCGAGCGGACGGTAAAAGGAGTGCTGCACGACATCATGGTGCGAATGCAGCTCAAAAACCGGGCCCACGCCGTCGCATTCGCCATTCGCGCCGGATACATGTAACCACGTGTCTTCTCTGGTTGACGTCGGCCGCTGAGTGCGTCGATTCGGGCGGGATCACCCACTTTCACCCAGATCATCCGAATCGGACGAGACGTCATCGGCCATCCGCCGGACGGTCGAAGGTACATGCCGAGGCGATCGCGACCGCGACGGGCCAGGGGACACCGCAGTTCATACAGCGGAACGGGACCTCCGGCTGCGCGGCGGCCCGCCCGAGCGGCTGACCGCCCGCACTGCCTGACGCACCCGGGCGGCCTCGACACGAGAAGGCCATCCGTCCGTCCCCGTCCGACGTGCGTCCTCCCGTGCACAACACCCCGTCCGCCCGGACCACGCGTGTCCGAGAGGTCGCGGCGAGTATGGCTGGAGGTCCGGGCGCCGGGACATTCTCACGTCTCGCCACAACCGCCAGGATGCTCATGGGCCCTCGCAGTGGGCCGCTCCACCCCGGGAGGCTGCCGTACGGAAGTCCGGGCACCCGTGACCCGGTCCCTGGCGGGCGTTGAGCCGGCCGGAGGCGCTTCGGTCGTGGTGCCCGCTCCGTCGAGGCCCCGGAAGCACGCACCTAGCAGGCGAGGACGGGTAATTGAGCAAGATCATTGCGGTGGTGTCCGGCGGGCTCGACTCCGTGACCATGGCGTACCACCTGAAGGCCGAAGGCCACCAACTGCATCTCCTGGCGGTTGACTACGGGCAGCGGCACCGCAAGGAGCTGGAGTTCGCCCGCATCGCCGCGGACCGGCTCGACGCCCCTTTCGAGGTGGCCGACCTCAGCGCCGCGCGCAACATCCTCCGCGGCTCCTCGCTGACCGACACCGCCGTGGACGTGCCGTCGGACAAGGGCCCGGCACAGGGCAGTCCCAACATCGTCCCGAACCGCAACGCGCTGATTCTGTCGGCGGCGTTCGCACTGGCAGTGGTGGAACAGGCGGAGGCGGTCTCGTTCGGCATCATGGCCGACGACATCGGCCCCGCCGACACCTCTCTGGAGTTCCTCGCCGCCTTCCTCGCGATGGAACGGGTGGCCACCCGCGGCTACGCACGGCCGGACCTCGACCTGCTGTCTCCCCTGGCGCACCTGCACAAGGACGGGGTGATCGCCCTGGGTGACAGCCTGCACGTCCCGTGGGACGAGACATGGACGTGCTTCCGCGGCGAGGAGGTCCACTGCGGCAGGTGCTCCGCCTGCTGGGAGCGGCGCGAGGGGTTCACGAAGGCCGGTGTGAAGGACCCCACCGTCTACGGAGAGCGGTAGCGGTCATGCGGTTGAAACCGGCGGCAGCCGAACCGAGGTACCTGGAATGGATCATGGCGTGAGGACTTTCGAAGCACTGGAATCAGAGGTCCGCAGCTACAGCAGAGCGTGGCCGGTCGTTTTCGACCGCGCGGTGGGCAGTCGGCTGTACTCGGAGGACGGCAAGCCCTATCTGGACTTCTTCTCGGGGGCCGGGGCCCTCAACTACGGCCACGCCAATCCCGTGTTGAAGGCGGCGCTGCTCGACTACATCGCACGGGACGGAGTTTCCCACGCGCTGGACATGTTCACCGTCGCGAAACGTGACTTCCTGGAGACCCTGGACGAGGTGATCCTGAAGCCTCGCCGACTCGACTACAAGGTGGTCTTCCCCGGTCCCGGCGGTGCCAACGCGGTCGAGGCCGCGCTGAAGCTCGCCCGGAAGGTGACCGGCAGGCAGGGCATCGTCAGCTTCACCAATTCCTTCCACGGGATGACACTCGGCGCGCTCGCCGTCAGCGGCAACGCGAAGAAGCGTGCCGCGGCCGGGATCCCGCTCGTGCACGTCTCCCCCATGCCCTACGACGGCTATCTCGCGGACGGGTACCCGCCGTTCCTCCACTTCGAGCAGTTGCTCTCGCACCCTGGAAGCGGTCTCGACAAACCGGCCGCCGTGATCGTCGAGACGGTCCAGGGCGAGGGCGGCCTCAATGCCGCCGGCGACGAATGGCTGCGCGGTCTCGCGGATCTCTGCGCGCGCCACGGCATCCTGCTGATCCTGGACGACATCCAGATGGGCTGCGGGCGTACCGGTCCGTTCTTCAGCTTCGAGGACGCGGGGACAGTGCCCGACATGGTCTGCCTCTCGAAGTCCATCGGCGGGTACGGGCTGCCGCTCGCTCTCACCCTGATCAAGCCGGAACTGGACGTGTGGGCGCCCGGCGAACACAACGGCACCTTCCGGGGAGTCAGTCCGTCCTTCGTGACCGGGGCTCAGGCCCTGCGCTCCTACTGGCTCGACGAGGCGCTGGAGAAATCCACCAGGGCCAAGGGCGAGAGGATCAGCTCGGCCCTGGAGGACATCACACGGACCTACCCGGAGGCGGGGCTCACGGTGAAGGGCCGGGGCCTGGCCCTGGGGCTCGATTTCTCGGCGACCGGTGAGAACGCCGGGGACACCGCGGCCGGGGTCTGCGAGGCCGCCTTCCGGCACGGCCTGCTCATGGAGACCTCGGGCGCTCGCGGCGACGTGGTCAAGATGCTCCCGCCGCTGACGATCAGCGACGGGGAGATCGATGAATTCCTGGAGATCTTCGAGAAGTCACTGCGTGCCGTTCTCGCCCCCTGAGTCCGCTGTCGGGTCACACCCGCGGGTGTGACCCGGCCATCTGTCCGCCGGCATTCCGTCCGACGTCCCACGCCGGGCGGACCGGCCCCTGGTTGAGGAGTTCCGCTGTGAAAACCACCATCCCCGCCGTCGACCTCGACGAGTGGCACACCGCGTCCGCCGAGCGGCGCCGGGAGATCGCCGAGGGCCTGGACGAGGCCCTTCGGGAGACCGGCATGTTCCTGCTGGACGGGCATGGGGTCCCAAAGGAGCTGATGGACGAATTCCGGTCCCGCGGACGGGAGTTCTTCGCCCTCCCGCGCGAGGTGAAGGCGCCCTACAGCATCGAGGCGGCGTACGACAGCGGGTGGCTCGAAATGCATCCGGGCGGTGGCGTGGGCGTCCCACTCGCTGAGGGCGAGGAAGCCCCGAGCGCGCCGGACCTCCACGAGTCGTTCTACGTCGGTCCCGCGCACGGGACCGGGAACGCCTATCTCGACACGTACTGCTACCCGGCCAATCGCTGGCCGGAGGAACTGCCCGCGCTGAGGGAGGCGGCGGAGAAGTACACCGCTCATATGGTCCGGGTCGCTCACGAGGTGAACGCGATCCTGGCAACGGTGCTCGGGCTTCCCGAGGACTTCTTCAACTCGCGTGCGACGAAGGCCACATGGACGCAGAACGCGAGCTGGTATCCGTCACTGCGCTCGGTGGGGCGGCTGGAGAGCGGCCAGTTGCGCAACGGGCCGCACACCGATCTCGGAACGGTCACCCTGCTCAGCAGGCAGGCCGGTGTGGGCGGCCTCCAGGCGTGGAACGAGGCGGACGGGTGGTTCTCCCCTCCGTACAGCCCCGACTCCCTCATCGTGAATCTCGGCGACCTGATGGAGCTGTGGACCGACGGCCGCTGGCGTGCCCTGAAGCACCGTGTGCTCGCCCCCAGTCCCAGCGCCCCCGACGAGGAGCTGCTGTCGCTGGTCTTCTTCTTCGAGTCTGACCCGCGGACACTGATCGAGCCCCTGGCCGAGCCGATCGGTGGGGGTGCGGGGCTGGGGCCGGTCGTCTCGCGGCAGTCGGTGCTGGGGAAGCTCGGCGTCGATCTGGACCTTGCCGACACCGTGAGCTGACCTCGCTCCACGGTCGGCGGCGGCGCCGCGGACCGACTCCGGGCATGACCCGGCCGGCTGCGGAAATCCTCCATTGAGACGTCCAAGGCGTGTACCGCCGTGCGAGTTACGGCGGTACACGCCTTTTTGCCGCCCGGAATCAGTCGGCACGGTCGGCCGCGGCCCACGCCCGAATTCATCGCGAAACCGGCGGCGGCCGCGCCGAAAAGGATTCCGGTGGGCGCACGCCGCGGACACGGAGCGGGTTACCCCGCTGACCGTACGGTTGACCGCGGCTTCGACCGTACGGTCGCACCCGGCGCGAAATGCGGGCCGGCTCAAGGGCCCTGCGGACTCCGGCCCGTTGACCCTGCCTCGCCGAAGTGTCCCGCCCCCTCGACCATCCACTCGGAGCCGACTCGATTGTCCGGTCGCCGAACGTCCTTTCGTACACGGGCGGCCGACAGGCCGACCGCCCCCTGCCCGAAAGTCGGTCCGGAAGGACGTTACCCGGAAATCGGAGGGAGGCCAGACTGATGCAGGTCCAAATCGGCCTGAGGGTCGTGGAATTGCCTGCGCGGCACCGCCCCCTCACGCCGGTGGCCTACAGGATGATCGAACCGATGTAAGGGATACCAAAAGGCATGACTTTGCGAATTACCAAACGGTTTGAATTCTCCGCCAGCCATCAACTGTCAGGCCTCGCAGAGGGACACCAGTGCGCTCGGCTTCACGGCCACAACTACGTGGTGGAGCTGGAACTGAGTGCCACGGTCGATTCGCTCACCCCGACGGGCTTCGTCCGTGACTACGGAGAGCTGAGCCCCTTCAAGACCTGGATCGACAAGACGGTCGACCATCAGCACCTCAATGACATCGTCAAGGGAAATCCGACCGCCGAGAACCTGGCCATCTGGCTGTACGAGCAGTGGTCCGGAAACTTCCCGGAGCTCAGCGCCGTGCGGGTCTCCGAGACCCCGAAGACATGGGCCGAGTACTGCCCCTGAGCTGCTCTTGAAAAACAGCAGGCCATCTGGCGAACATCTGCATGAGGAGGTGGTGCCCTGTGGAATCCGAACTCGTCGTCAATGAGATCTTCGGCCCCACTTGATGCCGTACAGGGAGAAGGCCGGTCGCTCGGCCGCAGATGTGCCTTCCTGAGACTGGGCGGCTGCAATCTTTCGTGCCAGTGGTGTGACACCCCGTACACCTGGGACTGGCAGGGAACGAGTAACGCCGGCATCCGGTACGACCCGAAGGTGGAGCTGCACAAGCGCACCGTGGATTCGGTGGCCAAGGAACTGCTGGCCTTCGGAGTCGACCTCGTGGTCATTTCCGGCGGTGAGCCGCTCAGCCAGCAGGCACGGCTCCTTCCGCTGGTGACCCTCCTGAACGAAGAGGGAATCGAGGTCGAGATCGAGACCAACGGCACGCGAGTGCCGAGCCCCGCCCTTGTCGATGCGAACGTCCGTTTCAACGTATCGCCCAAGCTCTCGCATTCCGGTGACAGTGCGGACAAGCGCATTGTGCCCGCCGCCCTACGGAGATTCGCCGGGATTCCCGGCGCCACGTTCAAATTCGTGTGCCGGGACACCGATGACCTCGACGAGGTGGGCCAGTTGGTCTCGGCCATGGATATTTCTTCGGTCTGGATCATGCCCGAGGGGCAGGACGGGGCCGCCATCGACAAGCACATGCAAAATATCGCCGACTCTGTCATTGACCGCGGCTGGAACATCACTACCAGGCTGCACACCCTCGTCTGGGGACATAAAAGAGGTGTCTGAATGACTCTGAGCACGCACTCCGAGGATCATGTTCTCGATCTCGTGGAGCCTCTGAAGGAGGATCCGCTGGTCGATCTGGCGCGACAACTGCTCAAGGAGATCGGCGAGGACCCCGACCGCGACGGCCTCCAGGAGACCCCCGAGCGGTTCGCGAGGTGGTGGCGCGAGTTCATCAACTACGCCCCCGGCACGATCTCGACCCTCTTCGAGTCGACGTCGACCAGCGGCATGGTGATCGTCTCCGACATCGAGGTGTGGTCCCT
Organism: Streptomyces sp. 150FB; assembly: GCF_000818195.1. Taxonomy (GTDB): domain Bacteria; phylum Actinomycetota; class Actinomycetes; order Streptomycetales; family Streptomycetaceae; genus Streptomyces. The sequence goes on from NZ_JTHL01000001.1 coordinate 2,479,692, forward strand.
GTGTGAGCACCACCTCCTCCCGTTCAACTGCTCGGTGACCATCGCCTACCGGCCGGGGAAGCACCTGCTCGGTCTGTCGAAGTTCGCGCGCGTCGCACACCGCCACGCCCACAAACTCCAGGTACAGGAGCGGCTTGTCGCGGACATCGCGCAGGACATCACTGACGTCACCGGTGCGACGGACGTGGCTGTGATCGGGAAGGGCGAGCACCTGTGCATGACGATGCGCGGCATCAAGGCCAGCGCTCTCATGACCTCCACAGCGTTCCGGGGAGCGTTCGGCGAGGACGCGACGCTCCGCGGTGAACTGTTCTCGCTCATCAAGTCCTGACCGTCCGCAGGCCACGGGGGTACGCGGCTCGCTCGCACCGGTTCGAACCACGACGGTGCGGGGCGGGCCGCCTGGCAGGCCCCCGCGTCGGAGCGCCGGCGCGCCGGGCCGTGTCCCCCGAGGCGCGTACCGCCCGCCTCCGCGGTGCGGTACGCCATGTGCGGGCGGACATCCCGGGTCCGGCCGGACGGTGCCGGTGGGACCGAAGGTCGGCCCAGCAGGACATGCTCAGCGGGCAGTTGAGCCGACATGATGCGTAGGCGTGTCCAGCGGGGGACCGTCTCACGGGTGGCGCCGCACCTTCGTCCATCACCCTGCCAGAGGAGGATCCCCATGCTAAAAGGCAAGCCCGCGGTCCTGTTGGTCGACCCTGTCCGGTATGGGGAGGGATACAAGGCCGCCGTCCGGGATCTCGGATTCACGGTCGCCTCCCTGTACACATCCCCCTACAGCAGTGACCGTGTCGGTCACGAGAAGGGGGACGACCTGTCCCTCTACGCCGGGGACGTGGACAGCGCCGCACGGGAGATCGCCCTGGCGGGCCTGGACGTACACGCGGTCGTGCCGACCATCGAAGCGGCGGTCTACCTGGGCGACATGCTCGCGGAACGACTGAACGTACCGGGCAACGACCACTCACTCGCATGGGCCAGGCGCAACAAGGCTGCCATGCGTGAGCGAGCGGTGGAAACCGGTGTCGCCGTACCGGACTTCAGGCTCGTGGGAACGGTTGCTGAGATCGCCGACGCGGCCCAGGAGATCGGCTTCCCTGCCATCGCCAAGCCGACCATGGGTTCGTGCTCGCAGGGGATCACCGTCCTGCCGGACGCCGAAGCGGTACGCGATCTCAGCGGGATGGTCACCCACGACCTGTTCGGCCAGCCGGTCGAGCAATGGCTCGTCGAACAGTACGTCAGAGGCGCCGAGTTCGCGGTGAACTGCTACACCGCCGAGGGCGAGCACCGTGTGGTCGACATCTGGCAGTACCGTCAACCCGACGACCGGGACTACGACTTCCCCGTCTGGGAGACGCTCCAGCTTGATGAGAGCCATCCGGACCACGAGCGCGTGTCCCGCTATGTCAAGAAGGTCCTCGACGCCTACGGAATCCAGCGCGGGCCCAGCCACACCGAAGTCAAGTGCAACGACAGCGGTGTGTATCTCATGGAGATCGGTGCCAGGCAGCCCGGCGGGCCGGCGGTGGAGATGTGGGCCAGGCACAGCAGTGTCATCCGGCCGTACCACGACTCCATCGAGTGCTACCTCGGCCGTCGGCCCGCCATGATGGACAAAGCCCTCGAATTCCAGGCGGTGTTCGGGTCCATGGTCCTGCGCAACGACGGTCCGCCCGGCACGCTCGTGGCCATCCACGGTCTGGACGGCCTCGAAGGTCTTCCGGGCATCGACAAGATCATGGTCGAGGCCGCGCCCGGCGATCACCTTGACACCACGCGGGACAGCACCGCGCTCCCGTTCAGCGCCTTCGTCACGGGCCCCGACGCGGCCACCGTGCTCGCCACCCTCGCCACGATCCGTTCCACGGTCAGCCTGGAGATCCGCCCCGACCCGCTCCCCGAAGCCGCTTCGGCCGGGAACGCCCAGCTTTGACATGCGTATCGAGGACAACGGGAACGTGCCCGACAGCGGACTGCTGACGACCTACCGGAAGCTGCTGGCCGCTCCAGGAGCACGGCGGCTCGCCACAGCGAGCCTGGTGTCCAAGTTCCCGATCAGCATGTTCCCTGTGAGCACCCTGCTGCTGCTGTCCCCCCACTACTCCTACGCGACGGCGGGAAGCACGATCGGCACCACGCTGCTGGCGAACGCGATGAGCAGCCCCCTGCGTGGGCGCCTCCTCGTGCGGCGCTCCGTTCCGCTGGTGCTCCGGCTCTGCCTCGCCGGGTATCTGGCCGGGCTGACGGGTCTCGCGCTCTCCGTGTCCGCACAACTTCCTTATCCGCTGGTCGTGTTGTTCGCAGCCCTGACCGGCTCATGCTTCCCCCCTGTGGGCATGCTGCTGCGGAGCGCGTGGACCTCTGTCGCCGGAGCGGGCCACCGTTCCTCGTCGAACTCCTTCGAGGCGGCGATGATGGACGTCGCCCTCATCACAGGTCCCCTGATAGCGGCCTGGCTGAGCACGAGCGTCGCGCCCGTCCTGCCTTTCGCCGTCACCGGTGCCTTCATGGCAGCGGGCGTCACGCTGGTGCTCACGGTGCCCGGCCCGGCCCGGGGCGGCCGGGCCGGGCCCGCCGCCGGGTCCGGTGCCGCACCCCGTACCGGACGCCGGTCGCTCCCCCTGCGATCCCGCCCGCTGACCTCGGTGTTCGGCAGCCAACTGCTGTTCTGCGCCGCGTTGTCCGGCCTTGAGGTGGCGCTGCCCATCTATGCCCGGCAACACCATGCGACCGCACACAGTGGGTGGTACCTGGCCGGGCTCTCCGTCGGGAGCATCCTGGGCGCACTGCTGCTGGGCGCCTCTCCCGCCCTGAGCAGGATCGGGCTGCCGGTGTTGCTGAGCGCCTTTGTCGCGGGTGCCTGCCTCCTGGGGCTCGCCATGAGCGAGGCACCGTCAGCCGTGTTCTTCGTCTGTCCGGTGACGGGCCTGGCGATCGGCTCGACGTTCTCCCGTATCTACACCGGCATCGCGGCCTTCACCCCGCCGGGGCACGACACCGAGGCGCAGGGCTGGGCGGTCGGTATGACCACCGTCGGCTTCGCCGCCGGCTCTTCCGCCGGTGCGGCACTCGCGGGAGCACACGGCGCCTCCGCCTTCCTTCTCTTCTCCCCCGTCGTGGGAGCGGTGGCGGCCCTGTTCGCTCTGGGCGCCAGGGATCACCGCCCGGACGAGCCCGGCGGCAGGAGCGGGGCTCCCGTCCTCACGGAGAAGAAACCGTCTGTGTGAGGACACAGGACGAGGGCACGGTGGCCGTGACGTCTCCGCGGCGCCCGCCAGACGGGGCGACTTGCGTCGAACGACTAACTGGATACTATCTAGCTAGCTACTCAAATCTGGTACCCGCCCCCGCCCAGCAAGTCCGAAGGGTTCTGTTCACCATGTCTGACCAGCAGTCCCCCACCGAGACCCTGCCCGCGGCATCGCCGAGGTGGTGGATCCGCGCCGTCGTGGCCACCGCCGTAGGCAGACAGACGTCCCTGAACCTCGCGCCGGCCCCGAAGCGCACCACCGGCGCACGCCGAAAGCCAGGGCGGCGACCGGCTCGGTGTGCGTGCGGACGCGTAGCGGCAATCCGCGGGCGTACGTCCTGTGACAGGGTTCACGCGGCATTTGGTGACGACACCGCGTGACTTTTCCGTGCCCCGCGCGAAGAAACGTGCCCTCTCTCCAGGCGGACTTCAGCGGACAGAGGGAACGACCGCCCGCCAACAAGCAGGCGTACGGCGGGCTGTGGCGCGTCCGGCTCCCGGAGGCATGCCCCAGTCTCCCGGGCCGGAGAACCGGGCGCGCCACGATCGCGAGGAGCAGGCGAACCAGCCGGCCGGGCCCACTTTCGACCGGCGTCCTGGACGCTTTGGCCGCAGGTCATGCGGATTTCGGCGGGAACCGGTACTGATTGTGGGGACGCGCCCTCGGGCAAGATCAGGTGGACGCGTGCATCCGGCGGCCCTCCGACGAGCGACGTACTGCCGAACGACGTAGCCGAACACGGGGCCGCCCCTCGTATCGTAAGGAACAACCTATGCCTCTCCATGAGATAGCCGTCGCGGTCCATGACGGAGATCCACTCTCCAGGGCCGGTCTCATCGCTTATTTGCAGAGACAACAGGCCGTCACCGTGCTGAATGGAACGCAGGGCGGGGAGAATCCCGCGGTGGCGGATGTGGCTATTATGCTCCTGGACCAGGTCGACACGGAATCCGCGAGGCGTTTGCATAATCTTGTGAACGACATGAAAAAGAAAGTGGTTCTCGTCACCGGGGAACTGGACGAGTCGCAACTGGAGTTGGTGCTGAATGCGGGCCTGCACTCGATCGTCTGGCGGCACCAGGCGGCTACGGACCGTCTGGTAAAAGTACTCCGCACCACTTACCAGGGAGAGAGCGAGGTCCCCTCCGATCTCCTGGCCCGGCTCTTGGCACAAATGGGCCGCATGCGCAGGGGAGAGCGGAAGGAGGCCGGGCCTGGCGATGGACTCACCGAACGGGAATCGCGCGTTCTGCAGTTCGTTGCCAAAGGCCTGGCAACGAAGGAGATCGCCGCTCAACTGTGTTTCTCCGAGCGGACAGTAAAAGGAATACTGCACGACCTCATGGTGCGAATGCAGCTCAAGAACCGGGCGCACGCCGTCGCTTTCGCGATTCGCGCGGGGTACATCTGACGACGGCCGGAACAATGAAATTGATCCGCGGGCGAGCGAGCGAACAACGGGACACCTGCCCGCCCCCCTCGTCGCGGGCACCCCGACCGGCGGCCACACGGCCAGACCGCAGGCACACCAGCGCCCCCGCCTGGCCTTCACCAGCCGGACAAGGAACGGGTTTGCGGCGCGGCCCCGTCGGCCATGTACTCTGTTGCCTCATCCACGGGTGCGTAGCTCAGGGGTAGAGCGCTGCTCTTACAAAGCAGATGTCGGCGGTTCGAACCCGTCCGCGCCCACCAGGTGAAGTAGCAGGTCAGCAGGGGTAGATGGCCTCCCGGTCGCGAGTGACCGGGAGGCCATTTCCATGATCGAGGCCACATAAGGGTCACATCCCCACGGTTGGGCATTATTGAGCTCCCCCACAGTCTGATCCGACGGAGACGTGTACGCCGGTGGCCGCTTTCGTGCCGCTGCCGACACGGGGGCCGGGTGTGTGGCGGCAGTTCAGTGAGCGCCGGCGCGGGCGGCGCGCGGGCGGCGCGTCTACGGGGGCTA
>NZ_JTHL01000001.1:2485032-2486827 GCF_000818195.1 Streptomyces sp. 150FB
TGGCGGCAGTTCAGTGAGCGCCGGCGCGGGCGGCGCGCGGGCGGCGCGTCTACGGGGGCTATCCCCACCCCAGGGACGGTGGGCCGCCGGATCGGCTGGGCGGGGCGGGCGCTCGTACCGTGTGAGGCGTGGCGAAGCCGTGGGGGTGGAGCTGATCGTTATCTGGGGGATGAGTCACCGTGACCGCTAACCGGAACCGTACTCGGACGCTTCTCGCCGCCGGCGGGGCCGTGGTCGTCGCGCTCGCCGTCAGTGGCTGTGGCGGCTCCGACGTGTCGGACGCGCCCGTCGAGCACCGGTCGTTCGCGTTCGGGGGGAAGGCGCTGACCATCGACGCCGAGAACTCCGCCCTGACGCTGGTGCCCGCCGATGTCAAGGACGTCGAGGTGGCGCGGCAGGTCGACGGGTGGGTCGTGCTGGGGAGCGGGCCCAACGCGAGCTGGAAGATGTCCGGCGACACGCTCACGCTGCGGCTGAAGTGCGAGGCCCTGGTGAGCGACTGCAACGCGCGGAACGAGGTGAAGGTGCCGCGCGGGGTCGCCGTGACGGTCAACGGGGACAACGGGAGCGTGACCGCTTCCGGGTTCGACACCCCGCTGACGCTGGACTCGGACAACGGCTCCGTCACGGTCAGGGACTCCAGCGGGCCGCTGCGCCTGACCAGCGACAACGGGAAGATCTCGACCGCGCGGATCACCGCCACGTCCGTCCACGCGCACTCGAACAACGGATCGGTCCAGCTCGCGCTGTCCGCCGTACCGGACCTGGTGGACACGGTGAGTGACAACGGCAAGATCGTGATCGACCTGCCCGCTTCGGACACGAAGTACGCGGTGACGGCCCGGAGCAACAACGGCTCGGTCGATGTGGACGTGCCGACCAGCTCAAACAGTGCCCACGTCCTGAAGGCGCACAGCTCCAACGGACAAGTCACTGTCCGAACCGTGAACTGACCGGCCCGTGTGTTCGTCCTTACCTGGTGGGAGAATGAACCCTCGGGGCGAACTCATTACGGGAGAGGCATGTGACGGCAACACACGCGCGGCCGAACGCAAGAGCGAAGGCGAGCGCCGTCCGTGATGCCCTCACGCTGATGCTGCTGCCGCTGCCGCTGATCGCCGCCGTACTGCCGGGGGCGTTCGCCGGAGGGGGTACGCGGCGTTGGTTCGGCGGTAACCGCGGCGAGAGCCAGCGGGCGGCGGCGCAGGCCGCGAAGGACGACGCGGCCGCCGCTTTCTACGAGCTGGACACGGCGCAGCGCGATCTGCGGATCTCGATCGAGACGATCACGGCCGTGGACAGCTCGCCCGGCGCCCGTAAGGCCGCCGACGACTTCGCCGCGCTCGGCCGCCGGATCGACGAGGCGAGCAGCGGGTACATCACCGCTGTCGACGCCCATGACCTGGACCGGCACGATCTGGAGCTGTCGGCGGCGACCAAGGCGCACAACGACCTCACCAAGGCCAAGGACGAGCTGAAGCGGGTCAGGGCCGACCTCGACCGGTTCGAGCAGGGGCTCGGTCCGCTGCTCGACAAGGCGGAGACACAGCTCGCGCGGCTCGCTCCCGCCGTGGAGCGCGCCCGGCAGGGGCTGCTCGCCGCGAGTAACGCGCTCGACGCCGTACGTGGCTCAGGGCTGCGCGCCGACGATCTCGCCGGCCGGCTCGCCGCGCTCGCGCCCGAGCTGACCAAGCTCAACCAGGGCGCGGGGGCGCACGGCGTGCCGGAGACGCTCCAGCGGGCCGACCAGGTGCTGCGCGACGCCGAGGCGGTACGGGCCGAGGCGGAGCGGCTG
>NZ_JTHL01000001.1:2486852-2488324 GCF_000818195.1 Streptomyces sp. 150FB
TCGACCGGCGGCTGGTGTCGCTGCGTACCCGCGCGCAGGCGCTGACGAACCGCGCCGAGTCCGTGGAGCCGATCCTCAGCGAGCTGCGCAGGCGCTTCACGGCGGCCTGCTGGCAGGACCTCCAGCAGGTACCGGGACAGGCGGCGGACAGCGTGCGCCAGGCCGAGCAGAAGCTGAAGGAGGCCGGCAAGGCGCGCGAGGAGCAGCGGTGGCCGGACGCGACGGCGCTGCTCAGTACGGTCAGGGCGCTGCTGAACAGCACGGACGAGGCGGTGTCGGCGGCCGGTGACCGGCTGCGGCGGCTGAACGCCGTGGCGAAGGACCCGCAGCAGGAGATCGACCGTACGCGCTTCGCGATCCGCGACGCCCAGCGCCTCGCGATGGCCGGCCGGAACACCCCCGATCCCCGCCACGCCCGCCCGCTCGACGAGTCCGTGGCGCGGCTGGACCGGGCGGTGAGCGCGCTGGAGGGCCGCCACCCCGACTACTGGCACTTCCTGACCGAGACCGAGGACGTACGGGCCTCGGTGGCCCGGGTGGTCTCCGGCATCCGCGAGGAGCGCGGGGCGGGCGGCTGACCCGGCGCACGCTGTCCCCGGCCCGCTGCCCCGGCGCCCGCACATCACTCAGCCGCCACTCTGTGCCCGATTTGTCGGCTACTCGCACCGGGCTGATGCTGAGAGGACGTACGCCTTCCCGTACGCAGAAGGAGGCCGTCATGGCCGGCTCAGACCTCCGCAGCCCGCCGAAGCACCGTGTCAGGATCGACGAGCAGCTCCCCCTCGACCACCGGCTGAGCAATATCTACCGGATCGGTGCCGGGCTGATGGGGCTGGTACTGATCGCCTTCGGCATCCTGGGGCTGCTCGACCACGTCGGCTTCTTCGACACGGGCGGCGACACGGTCGCGGGCCTCAACACCAACGGCACCCTGAGCGTGCTGTCCCTCTGCGTCGGGGCGCTGCTCTTCGCGGGGATGGTGATCGGCGGCAACATCGCTTCGACCCTGAACATGCTCCTGGGGATCGTCTTCATCATCAGCGGCTTCGTCAACCTCGCGCTGCTGGACACCGGCGCCAACTTCCTCGCCTTCCAGATCCAGAACGTGCTGTTCAGCTTTGTTGTCGGGGTGATGCTGATGTTCTTCGGGATGTACGGGAGAGTCAGCGCGACGCTGCCGCACGACAACCCGTACTGGCGCGCACGCCACCCGGAGCAGGCAGAGCGGGAGCGGCACAGCAGGGCCCGAGGCCGCCACGGGCGGATCGGGGTCGGATAGCCTGAGGCCATGCCTCGCTACGAATTCCGCTGCCGGTCCTGTGGTGACACCTTCGAGCTGAGCCGCCCGATGTCCGAGTCGTCCGCGCCCGCCGCCTGCCCGGCCGGCCACGACGACACCGTGAAGCTGCTGTCGACCGTCGCGGTGGGCGGTACGTCGAGGGGCGCCGGTTCAGCGCCCGCCCCGGCGGCCG
>NZ_JTHL01000001.1:2488445-2490935 GCF_000818195.1 Streptomyces sp. 150FB
ACCGCCGTCGTGAGGCGGCGCAGGATCTCCTCGCCCGCCAGGACACCCGTCTCCGCCAGCGCCTCCACCCGCGGGGCGCTCCATCCGCTGTCGGCCAGTTCGCCGTGACCGGGCCGCCAGCCGCGGTCCGCGGCCATCAGCAGATCGGCGTCGAGGAGTGAGTCCCCGGCGGCGAGGGTGACGGCCGCTCCGGTACGGCGGGCCACCTCCCGCATCGCCGCGCTCTTGGTGAGCGGCAGGGGTACGGCGTAGATCTTCCGGCCCTGCAAGGAGACCGTCCAGCCGCGCGGCCGGGCCCACTCGGCGAGTTCCCGTACCCAGCCCTCCGGGAGCAGGGCCCGGTCGACGACCAGATACACGAAAAGATCCTCGGCGACGCGCTCCTTGAGGAGCCAGCCGGGATCGGCCACGGCGAGGATGTGCGCGCGCACCTCGGCGAGCGTGGCGCACTCGGCGGCGAGCCGGCCGGCGACCGCCGCGGCCCAGTCCGGGTCGGACACACCGTCCACCAGCAGATGACCGCCATTGGCGCAGATCGCGTACGCCGGGGCGGGACCCGGCAGGTGGATACGGGCGTACTGCTCACGGGTGCGGGTCGTCGTCGGCACGAAGACCGTGGCGCGGGCGAGACGGTCGAGCAGCCCGGCGGCCGCCTCCGTGACGTACGACAGCGGTTTCCCGCCGTAGATCTCGACGCAGAGCAGCCGCGGGGCCTCGGCGTCCGGCATCGGGAGCTGGAGCGCGGCGGCGGAGTAGATCAGCGTGCGGTCGAGATCGCTGGCGACGAGCACGGGCGCGCCCCCTGAGGCGGGCGTGTCACCGGGGACGGGCGAGGGGCTGTTCACAGCGCCGCCACCGCCTTGCCGTCGGCACCGGTCGCGCCGCGCGTGAAGCGCGGGTGGATGAGGCCGACGCAACTGTACGGAAGGCCGTCGACCTCCTCGACGGGTACGCCGCGCTGCTCGGCCAGCAGCCTGACGTGCGCGAGGTCGGCGCCCGCTCCGCGTTTGGCGAGGATCTTCCAGGGGACGCGGCGCAGCAGGACACGGGTGGTCTCGCCGACCCCGGGTTTGACGAGGTTCACGTCGTGGATCCCGTACTCCTCGCTGATCCGCTCGACGGCGGCCCAGCCCTCCCAGGTGGGCGCGCGGTCGGCCTGGAGCAGTTCCTTGACCTCGGCGTCCACGGCGGCGGCGACCTCGTCGAAGCGGGCGGCGACGGTGTCGACGAAGTGCTGCGACACATCGACCCCGGCGAGTTCCGCGTAGTACTTGGCGCCGTGGAAGTCGGACGGCCCGACCAGGTCGGAGCGCAGGACCGTACGCGAAATCAGCCCGGAGACCGTCGAGTTGAGGCAGGCGGACGGGATGAGGAAGTCCTCGCGGGTGCCGTACGTACTGACGCAGCCGCCGGGGTCGGCGAGGACGGCGATCCCCGGGTCGAAGCCGTCGAACGGGGCGAGCGCGTCGGCCAGTTCGCGTGTGATGGCGCCCTTCCCGGTCCATCCGTCGACAAAGACGACATCGGCGGGATCGTGGTGCGCGGCGAGCCAGCGGACCGCGTTGGCGTCGATGCCGCGGCCGCGCACGATGGACACGGCGTAGTGCGGCAGGTCCAGGCCGTGCCGCCGCTGCGCCCAGCGGCGCATGAGGACGCCCACGGGGGTGCCCGCGCGGGCCAGCGAGACCAGGACCGGGCGCGGCGAGCGCTCGGCGAGCAGTGTCTCGGTGACGGTGCCGACGGCGCGGGCGATCCGCGCGGCCGAGGTGTCGAGCGCCGAGGCGAAGAGGGCCTGGTACTCGGCGGTCGGCTGGTACTCGACGGGCAGCGACTCCGCGTAGTGCGCGCCGCCGCTCTGGACCGCCTCCTCGCGCTCCTCGGTCGGGGCCTCCAGCTCGACGTGGGACAGGTCCTGGAGCAGCCAGCCCACGTCCTCGGGTGCGTACGAGGAGAAGGCGGGGCCACGGAGGGGCTCGGGCAGCACGGGGGTTTCCTGCCGTTCGAGGTCGCGTGCGGGCGCGGATACGGGCGCGGGCGCGGGTACGGGCGCGGGTACGTACGAGGGGACGACGGCCAGCACAACACGCGGGACGTGCGCGGCGAGCTGCGCCAACAGGCCGCCCGGGGCGTGCAGTTCGGGCGAGTCGGCCACGGAGTCGACAACAACGGCCACGGCGTCGAAGCCGCCGCCGGCGACGTTGTAGGCATACCGGTCAGCGGCGTCGGAGCCGTCGCCGTCCGGGGTCGCGGTGTCGTGCGCGGGGAAGACGAGGCGGCTGCGTATCGCGTATCCCGGGTCGTCCACGGCGAGCACCGGCGACCGGGTCGTCGTCGAGTAGCGCACCTCGGCGCCCGTCGTCCGCTCCAGCGCCTCGGCCAGCCGCAGCGGCGCGTACATCAGCTCCTCGAAGCCGAGGACCAGCACGCGCCGGGCCTCGCCCAGCTCGGCGGCGACGGTCGCCGCCATGGCGGGCAGCGCGGATTCCAGCC
>NZ_JTHL01000001.1:2491135-2502512 GCF_000818195.1 Streptomyces sp. 150FB
GCTCCCGGCGCCCCGCCTCCCGCTGCCCCGCCTCGTGCTCGGCCACAAGCTCCTGCCCCCGCGCGAGCACGCCCTCCGGCAGCACGAGCGTGCCCGAGGCGAGGGCGACCAGGTCGACCCGGGCGCCGATCTCCCGCGCGAACTCCGCGAGCCGCCCCTGATCGGCCGCCGACCGCATGTCCACGAGCGCCACGATCACGTACCAGGGCCTGGGGTAGCGCTCGTGCAGCGCGCGGATGGTGTTCAGGACGGTGTTGCCGGTGGAGAACTCGTCGTCGACCAGGACCAACGGGCCCTCTCCGGCGAGCAGTTCAGGATCCTCGGGCAGCAGCAGATGCGAGGTGGCGTGCGAGTGCGCCTCCTCGAAGCCGCCCGCGCGGGCGACGCCCGCCACCGGCCGGCGGGTGGAGTGCAGGTACGGCGCGCCGTTCACCCCGTCCGCGACGGAGTGACCGAGCCCGGTCGCGGTCTCCGCGTACCCGAGCACCACGGCCCGCGCCACCTCGGCGCCGAGCAGCTCACGGACGCGCTCGCCGAGGGCGACGCCGGTGCCGTATACGACGGCCGGACTCTGCGGTACGTGTTTGCCCAGCACATTCGAGACAAGCAGATGGGCCCGCTTGGGGTTACGGCGCAGAGCGAGGCCCAGCAGCTCGCGGAGCCGCTCACCGCCGTCGAGTGCGACGCCCAGCCGCTCGGCGACCCACGTACCCGACCACACCATCTCCGCCTTCTCTCCCCTCACGGGTGACTCGGCCCGTCCCCCTCGTTCCATGCTCCCTCGTCCCGTACGCCCCGCACCCGCACCACCCGCACCACCCGCACCTTCCGCACCCGCGCTCCCCCGCCCGCTCACCGGCCGAGTCCGGCGCTGAGCAGGTCCACGAAGCCGATGTGCTCCCGCGCCACGCCGAAGACCTCGGCGCGCCGCAGGGTGCGCTCGGCCCAAGCGCGGTGCGGCTTCACCTCGTTCATCTTGTTCGTGTACGCCGAGCGCAGCACTCCGCCCCCGCCGCGCTCGGGCCGCAGGATGTCCTGCGCGTCGCTGAACTCTTCGTGACTGACCACCGACAGCGCGTGCACGGGCATGACGTGCGAGGGGTGGATACAGGTCTTGCCCTGGAGGCCGTTGGCCCGGTCCAGCTCGATCTCGCGCAGCAGGCCGTCCAGATCGTGTTCGATGAGCGCGGCACGCAGTTCCTCGGCCCGCCCTTCGAGGAACGGGCTCTGCCGCAACTGCGGCTTGAACATCCGCTCCTGCACGGGGAAGTACTCCCAGACGGGGCCCGTGATGGTGAAGCCCGTACCGTCGGCGCGCCCGAGGACGTTCACGACGTCCGCGATCACCCCCGCGACGATCCGGACGTCGTACGCCGTCATGTCGGGCGCCCGGCGCAGGCCGTACGCCGAGCAGAGGTCGGTGACGCCGAGCCGCAGGGCGAGCACGCGGTCGCGGTACTTGTCGACGGTGGCCGCGATGTCGGTGAGCGTGCGGGCCCTGGTCTCCAGGTGCATCAGCTCGGGCGATTCGAGCACCGGCATCGCGAAGAGCCGGCGGCCGGAGGCGGCCTCCGCCTCGGCGAGCGCCTCCAGGAAGGGCAGGCCGCGCTCCTGGGTGAACTTGGGCAGTACGAACCCGGACAGCAGCCGTCCCGCGTCGCCCAGCCTGCGCACGAGATCGGGTATCTGTTCCGCCTCCCGGACCCGGATGAACAGCAGCGGCAGCTCCGCCTTCCGGCCCGCGAGGTCGGTGAACTGCCGGACCAGGTTGGTCTCGGCCCCCTCGACCTCGCCGTCGTCGATCGAGTCCTCCAGGCAGAGCACCATGGACACGACGCCGCGCCCGGCCTGCTTCACGACGTCGTCGGCGAGGCTGGTCCGGGTGGCGGGGCTGTAGAGGGTGGCGCCCAGCGCCGCGGACAGCGTGGGCGCGGTGGAGTCCGAGGTGAACTCGCACGGCTCCTGATGGAAGAGTCCCGCGCGGTCAGCGAGTGGGATATGCCCGAAATGACGCATGTCGATCCCCTGTACTGCCGACGTGGCCGGTAATAGCCCATTGGGTCATGTGGCCGGTAATAGTACGTATGGACAGGTGCCCTGAGTTCCCGCGCGCATGAAATCCTGGTAACCCCTTCGCTACAGACGGCTGCCGCGGGCGTGACGACCGTGACCCGCGTTGTCCGGACGGGTGTCGGGAAGGCAGGATGACCCGCATGACGCACGCGATGCTGAAGGGCTCGAACGTCCCGCTCGACACCATGGCCGTACGAGCGGTGCTGCGCTGGTCGCCGGGCGCCGGAATCCCCGATGTCGACGCCTCCGCGCTCCTGCTCGGCCACGACGGCCGTGTGCGTTCGGACGAGGACTTCGTCTTCTACAACCAGCCCAGGCACCCCTCGGGCCTGGTCAGGAGACTGTCGAAGAAGCAGGTCTCCGAGGGGCTCACGGACACGGTCGAGGCCGATCTCGGCGCGCTGGACCCTTCGGTCGAGACGGTGGTCCTGGCGGCCTCCTCGGACGGTGCGACGTTCCGGCATGTGACGGATCTGCGGATCCTGCTGTACGACGCCGGCTCGGCCGAGGGCGAGCCGCTGGCGGTCTTCGACGTCCAGCCGGAGACCGGCGAGGAGACCGCGATCATCTGCGGTGAGCTGTACCGGCGGGGCGAGGCCTGGAAGTTCCGCGCGGTCGGGCAGGGATATCCGACCGGTCTGGTCGGTCTCGCCACGGCTTTCGGTATCTCCGTGGACGAGACGGAGGACATGGCCGAAGGCGCCGAGAGGGCGGACCTCGTCTCCGACTCCGCCTCCACTGTCATGGTCACCACGCCCGGGCCCACCCCTTCGGAGTCGCCGCTGCCCCCGCCGCCGGGCGAGCCGCCCACCGCACCGGCGTACGGCTTCCCGCAGCCGGCGTCGCCGCAGCCGCACCCGCAGTCCGCGTACGGCTATCCGCCGCCGGTCTCCCCGACCGTACCGGCGTCGCAGCCCGCGTACGGATACCCGCACGCCGCTTCGTCGCCGCCGTCGTCGGACGGCACCCAGCCCGCGTACGGCTATCCGGGGCCGGCCGCCGCAGCGGCGCCCGCGCCGGACCCGAACTTCCGACTGCCGCCGATGGGACCGCAGTTCGCCCGCGGGTGACCCGGCTGCCGCGATCGGTGGGCCGGCTTCCCGGCTCTCAGGTCTTCGACTTGTAGCCGCGCCCCCACTGGAGGCCCCAGCCGTACAGCCGGTCGAGGTCGGCCTGGAAGCCGTAGACGAACTTCATCTCGCGGCGCACGACCAGCTCGCCCTTCACGTTCTCCAGCGCGAACACCGCGCACGAACGGGCCTGTGGCGCCCGCTCGTCGAGCTCGATCTCGACCCGTGGTCCGTTGCTCGGGTAGAGCGTGACCTTGGCGTGCGTGCGGTCGAAGGCGGGCGTCTGGTCGTAGATATAGACGAAGAACAGCAGCCGCTTGATCGACTCCCGGTGGTCGAGGTTGACGAAGACCGTCTCGCCCGACGGTGCGCCGAACCGGTCGTCGCCGCTGAGCTTCACGAACGGCGGGCCGTTCAGGTCCCCGAAGAGGCCGCCCAGCGGCTGCACCACGCCCTTGGTGCCGTCGGTCAGTTCGTACATGCAGCCGAGGTCGAGGTCCACATTGACCACGCCCTGGGTGTGCGCCTGCACCACCTCGGGCTGGAAGAGCTTGAACGGGTGCCGGAGCAGCCTGCCGCTCTGCTTGGACCGTCCCTCGATGTCCGACGTACGCATCCGCCAGGACAGGTTGACCCGCATGTTGCCGGTGGCCGCGCCCTGCTTGGAGAGCGAGACCGTGGCGTGCCGCTTGGTCAGCTCGATGGAGTTGGAAGCCGAGCTGCCCGAGTCGAACTGCGCGGCGTTTCCTCCGCGCCACAGGTTGTCCCAGAAGGCCATGACCCACCCCACCTCAGTCCGTAGTCACAGCGGCCGGCTTTCCCCCGCGCCGTCCCGCTCAACAACGGGGCGGCCGGGAGGCTTCCGCCTCAGGCCGCCCCGATCCCGAGTGTGCCCGCTGTGGCGACGAGTTCACCCCTCCAGGACTCCCGGGCCGGGGGCAGGGGCCCCGGCGCCGTGCACTCCTCGTACCCCGGCTGTGCCTCCGGGGGACGCCTCAGACGGCAAGCGTCTCCTTGTCCTGCGCGTCCTCGCTCCCCGTGCCCCCGCTCGCTGCTTCGAGCGCCTTGTTCCGGCGGACGGACGACCAGAACGAGGCGGCGATCAGGACCACGCCCACCAGTCCTGTGACGATTTCGTTGATCGCGTACTGGATGGTGACCAGCAGGATCACCGAGAGCGCGCCGATCGCGTAGTGCGCGCCGTGCTCCAGGTACACGTAGTCGTCCAGGGTGCCCTGGCGGACCAGATAGACCGTGAGCGAACGGACGTACATCGCGCCGATGCCGAGGCCCAGTGCCATCCAGAAGATGTGGTTCGTGATGGCGAAGGCGCCGATGACTCCGTCGAACGAGAAGGAGGCGTCGAGGACTTCGAGGTAGAGGAAGAGGAAGAAAGCCGCCTTGCCGGCGAGCCCTATGACGGAGAGGTCCTTGCCTTCGGCCTTCGCCTTCTCCTCCTCTTCGTGCTCGCGTTCCTCGTCCTCCTCCAGCTTGTTCTCGAAGTGCCCCGAGAGGCCGCCGACAATGAGGTACGTGATGAGGCCGGCGACACCGGCGAGCAGCACCGTGGAGGATTTGTCCGCGTGGCCCGTGCTGGTGTGGGCGTTGGTGGCGACCGTCAGGGCGGCGATCACCAGGGCGATCAGCGCGATGCAGACGGACAGCATGTCGACCTTGCCGAGCTTGGCGAGGGGACGCTCCAGCCAGCCCAGCCACTTGATGTCCCGCTCCTCGAAGATGAAGTCGAGGAAAATCATCAGCAGGAACATGCCACCGAAGGACGCGATGGCCGGGTGCGCGTCGGTGACCAGGTGCTCGTAACGGGTGGGGTTGTCCACCGCGAGCTGGACGGCCTCGATGGGACCGACCTTGGCGCTGATGGCGACGATGACGACCGGGAACACCAGCCGCATGCCGAACACCGCGATGAGGACGCCGACCGTGAGGAAGATCTTCTGCCAGAAGGCATTCATCTTCTTGAGAATCCCGGCATTGACAACGGCGTTGTCGAATGACAGCGAGATCTCCAGCACCGACAGGATCAGTACGATCCCGAACGCCTCCCACCCCCATTGCCAGGCCGCGAAAGCGAGGCCGACCGCCGTAATGGCGAACGACCAGCCGAAGGTTTTCAGGATCACTGGCTACCCCATCTGATGATGAACGGGTTTTTCCCCCGCGCAGAGCTCTGCTTTACGAAACGTTGACCCCGAAGTCTAGAGCGATGCCGCGCAGCCCGGACGCGTACCCCTGTCCCACAGCCCTGAACTTCCACTCACCGCTGTGTCGGTACAGCTCACCGAAGATCATCGCCGTCTCCGTCGAGGCGTCCTCGCTGAGGTCGTAGCGCGCCAGTTCCTGCCCGTCGGCCTGGTTGACCACCCGGATGAAGGCGTTGCTGACCTGGCCGAACGCCTGGCCCCGATTTTCGGCGTCATGGATCGAGACCGGGAAGACGATCTTCTCGCAGTGCTCGGGCACCTGGGAGAGATCGACGATCAACGACTCGTCGTCGCCCTCCCCTTCGCCCGTCAAATTGTCGCCGGTGTGCTCGACGGAGCCTTCCGGACTCTTCAAGTTGTTGTAGAAGATGAAATATTCGTCGCCGAGCACCCTGCCGTTCTGGCAGAGGAGGGCGCTGGCGTCGAGGTCGAAGTCCGCTCCGGTGGTGGAACGCGCGTCCCAGCCGAGCCCGACCAGCACCTGGGTGAGATTGGGTGCGGCCTTGGAGAGGGAGACATTGCCTCCCTTGGCGAGTGTGACGCCCATGATGGTGAGTCCTCCCCGAGGTGATGAGGTGCTACGGCACGACGCGCCTGACGTCATGCCGAGTGATGCCCTTTGATGCTCCGTTCATGCCCCGTGGCGTGCAAGCCCCTGGGGATATCCGTTCCTGAGCGGTGTCCGGCGCCGCACATGGACGTGCGGCGCCGGACATCGGTGCGGGTACGTACGGCTCAGACGTTGACGCCGAAGTCCTGCGCGATACCGCGCAGCCCCGACGCGTAGCCCTGGCCGATGGCGCGGAATTTCCACTCGGCGCCGTTGCGGTACAGCTCCCCGAAGACCATCGCGGTCTCCGTCGAGGCGTCCTCCGTCAGGTCGTACCGCGCCAGTTCGTTGTTGTCCGCCTGGTTGACGACGCGGATGAACGCGTTGCGCACCTGGCCGAAGGACTGCTGACGGCTCTCCGCCTCGTAGATCGAGACGGGGAAGACGATCTTGTCGACGTCGGCGGGGACCGCGGCCAGATTGACCTTGATCGCCTCGTCGTCGCCCTCGCCCTCGCCGGTCGTGTTGTCCCCGGTGTGCTCGACGGATCCGTCCGGGCTCTTCAGGTTGTTGAAGAAGACGAAGTTCCCGTCATTGGTGACCTTGCCCTCGGCGTTCGCCAGCAGCGCGCTGGCGTCGAGGTCGAAGTCGCTGCCGGTGGTCGTACGGACGTCCCAGCCCAGACCCACGGTGACCGCGGTCAGGTTGGGCGCGGCCTTGGTCAGCGAGACGTTTCCGCCCTTGCTGAGGCTGACTCCCACGAGTCCTCCCTAAATGGTTTCCCGGGGCGCGCCGGCGACCGTGATCCGGCGCTGACCAAGCGTGGTCAGCGGTCGGCGTCGCGGGCCGCGCGCCCCTGGTGCGTTGGCATCGGATCAACGAGTGGATCCTAGTGACCGGTTCCCCGTCGCCGCGCTATTTACGGGCTTACGGGTCAAAGGGCGCGCACTTCAGGGTCTGAGCGCCCCCTGTGCTCCGAGTGCCCCGAGCGCCTCGACATATCTCGCGGTGTCCCTGGCGTCCGGCAGTGCGTTCACGACACTCCAGCGCACGACACCCTCCGTGTCGATGACATACGTTCCGCGCACGGCGCAGCCCTTGTCCTCGTCGAACACCCCGTAGGCCCGTGAGGCCTCCCCGTGCGGCCAGAAGTCCGACAGCAGCGGGAACTCCAGCCCCTCCTGCTCGCCGAAGACGCGCAGGGTGTGGATGGAGTCGTTGGAGACGGCGAGGAGCTGGGTGGTGTCGTTGACGAACGAAGGCAGCTCGTCGGCGAGGGCGCGCAGCTCACCCGTACACACGCCGGTGAAGGCGAAGGGGTAGAAGACGAGCAGCACGTTCCGGCCGTCGGCCCCGCGGAAGTCGCTGAGCCGTACGGTCCGCCCGTGGTTGTCCTTCAGCTCGAAGTCCGGGGCGGTGGCGCCGACCTCGATCACCATGGCCGCACGTCCTTTCTGCGGGCTTGTCGCGGGTACGAAGGGTCACCTTCCAGCCTACGCACCACGTGAAGGGCCCCCGCCGACGGAGGTCGGCGGGGGCCCTCAAGGCTGTTGGTACGGGCTGCTGCGGCTTGCGCGCTCGGATGCGGCGCTCGGGGTCAGCGCTTGGCCTTCGCCGCCCTGGGATTGGGAGTGACGAGCCGGCTTCCGGTCCAGTCCTTGCCGGCGTTGGCGCTCTTGGTCTGCGCCAGGCCCGCTGTCTGGGCGGCCTCGTTGATGTCGCTCGGCTCGACGTAGCCATCACGGCCGGTCTTGGGCGTCATCAGCCAGACCGCACCGCCCTCGTCGATCAAACCGATGGCGTCCACCAGCGCGTCCGTCAGGTCGCCGTCCTCGTCACGGAACCACAGGATGACGGCGTCGGCCACGTCATCGTAGTCCTCGTCGACGAGCTCCTGGCCGATGACGGCCTCGATGGACTCGCGGAGCTCCTGCTCGACGTCTTCGTCGTAGCCGATCTCCTGGACCACCTGTCCGGGTTCGAACCCCAGCCTTGCGGCAAGGTTGGTCCGTTCCTCCGCGTGGTCCGCGGTCGCGCTCACGGATTGCCTCCTGATCATGTTTCGGAAAATGCTTCAGCCGCGCGCGTACGCGGGGCATTGGCCGTAGTCCACACGGACCGGGCGGATCGCGCAAGTACCCGGCGGCCGAGACCGCCGAAACGGTGACGTTTCGGGCGGCTTCAGCGTATCTCCTGCCACTTCGCCACGGCCCCTGGTGACCTGCGTCATAGAGTTCCTCCTTCTTTGCCATGGTAAGCGGCTTCCGTACGCCATTCAGGGTCGATCGATCACACCGAACACGCGGACGGGTCGGGCGTAAGGTTGCGATTTGACCGATGCGGGGGTCACTTCCGTCCCGGGATTTCCCGGCGGGGCACGGGTTACCCCTCGGTAGAGATGACGTTTTCCATCATCGCGGTGGACGATGGAGTCGCTGTATGTGTTCATGCCCCGGGGCCCCTGGGAGGACACCCTCAGGGGGCCACCCAGAGACCCCCGACCCGACGAGCGAAGGAACAGCGTGGCTTCCGGATCCGATCGCAACCCGATCATCATTGGCGGCCTTCCCAGCCAGGTCCCGGACTTCGACCCTGAAGAGACCCAGGAGTGGCTCGACTCGCTCGACGCCGCCGTCGACGAGCGCGGGCGTGAGCGTGCCCGTTACCTGATGCTCCGATTGATCGAACGCGCGCGTGAGAAGCGTGTGGCTGTGCCCGAGATGCGCAGCACGGACTACGTCAACACCATCGCCACCAAGGACGAGCCGTTCTTCCCCGGTAACGAGGAGATCGAGCGCAAGGTACTCAACGCCACCCGCTGGAACGCCGCGGTGATGGTCTCCCGCGCCCAGCGCCCCGGGATCGGCGTCGGCGGCCACATCGCCACCTTCGCCTCCTCTGCCTCCCTCTACGACGTGGGCTTCAACCACTTCTTCCGGGGCAAGGACGACGGCAAGGGCGGCGACCAGATCTTCTTCCAGGGGCACGCCTCCCCCGGTATCTACGCCCGCGCCTTCCTGCTCGACCGGCTCAGCGAGGCGCAGCTCGACGCGTTCCGCCAGGAGAAGTCGAAGGCGCCGTACGGCCTGCCCAGCTACCCGCACCCGCGGCTGATGCCGGACTTCTGGGAGTTCCCGACCGTGTCGATGGGCCTCGGCCCGATCGGCGCGATCTACCAGGCGCGGATGAACCGCTACATGGAGGCCCGCGGCATCGCCGACACCTCCCGTTCGCACGTTTGGGCGTACCTCGGCGACGGAGAGATGGACGAGCCCGAGTCGCTGGGCCAGCTCTCCATCGCCGCGCGCGAGGGCCTGGACAACCTGACCTTCGTCATCAACTGCAACCTCCAGCGGCTCGACGGCCCCGTACGCGGCAACGGCAAGATCATCCAGGAGCTGGAGTCGCAGTTCCGCGGGGCCGGCTGGAACGTCATCAAGCTGGTCTGGGACCGCTCCTGGGACCCGCTGCTCGCCCAGGACAGGGACGGCGTCCTGGTCAACCGGCTGAACACCACGCCGGACGGCCAGTTCCAGACGTACGCGACCGAGACCGGCGCCTACATCCGGGACCACTTCTTCGGCGACGACCAACGGCTGCGCGCCATGGTCGAGAACATGACGGACGAGCAGATCCTGCACCTCGGGCGCGGCGGCCACGACCACCAGAAGGTCTACGCGGCCTACGCGGCGGCCAAGGCGCACAAGGGCCAGCCGACCGTGATCCTGGCGCAGACCGTCAAGGGCTGGACGCTCGGGCCGAACTTCGAGGGCCGCAACGCGACCCACCAGATGAAGAAGCTGACGGCCTCCGACCTCAAGGGCTTCCGCGACCGGCTGCACCTGCCGATCGCCGACAAGGAGCTGGAAGGCGGCGCGCCGCCGTACTACCACCCGGGCCGCGACTCGGAAGAGATCCAGTACATGCACGACCGCCGCCAGTCGCTGGGCGGATACGTACCGACCCGCGTGGTGCGCGCGAAGCCGCTGAACCTGCCCGAGGACAAGACGTACGCGGCGGTGAAGAAGGGGTCGGGCCACCAGTCGATCGCCACCACGATGGCGTTCGTACGGCTGCTGCGCGACCTGATGCGGGACAAGGAGATCGGCCGGCGTTTCGTGCTGATCGCGCCGGACGAGTACCGCACCTTCGGAATGGACTCGTTCTTCCCGAGCGCCAAGATCTACAACCCGCTGGGCCAGCAGTACGAGTCCGTGGACCGTGAGCTGCTGCTCGCGTACAAGGAGTCGCCGACCGGCCAGATGCTGCACGACGGCATCTCCGAGGCCGGCTGCACGGCCTCGCTGATCGCGGCGGGCTCGGCCTACGCGACGCACGGCGAGCCGCTGATCCCGGTGTACGTCTTCTACTCGATGTTCGGTTTCCAGCGCACCGGTGACCAGTTCTGGCAGATGGCCGACCAGATGGCGCGCGGCTTCGTATTGGGCGCGACCGCCGGCCGTACGACTCTGACCGGCGAGGGTCTCCAGCACGCGGACGGGCACTCCCAACTGCTGGCCTCGACGAACCCGGCGTGCGTCGCTTACGACCCGGCGTACGGCTTCGAGATCGCGCACATCGTCAAGGACGGGCTGCGCAGGATGTACGGCCCGGACAGCGAGGACGTCTTCTACTACCTCACGGTCTACAACGAGCCGATCCAGCACCCGGCCGAGCCCGCCGACGTGGACGCGGAGGGCATCGTCAAGGGCCTCTACCGCTTCAAGCAGGGCGAGAGCGGCTCGATCCCGGCGCAGATCATGGCGTCCGGGGTGGCCCTGCCGTGGGCCGTCGAGGCGCAGCGCATCCTCGCTGAGGAGTGGGACGTCGTCGCCGACGTCTGGTCGGCGACGTCCTGGAACGAGCTGCGGCGCGAGGCGATCGACGTGGAGCGGCACAATCTGCTGCACCCGGAGGAGGAGCAGCGCGTCCCGTACGTGACACGCAAGCTGTCCGGCGCGCAGGGTCCGTTCGTGGCCGTCTCCGACTGGATGCGGGCCGTTCCCGACCAGATCTCGCGCTGGGTGCCCGGCACGTACCAGTCGCTGGGCGCGGACGGCTTCGGCTTCGCGGACACGCGGGGCGCGGCGCGGCGGTTCTTCCACATCGACGCGCAGTCGATCGTGCTCGGGGTGCTCACCGAGCTGGCGAAGGAGGGCAAGGTCGACCGCTCGGTGCTGAAGCAGGCGCTGGACAGGTACCAACTCCTGGACGCTTCGGCGGCGCACCCGGGAGTAGAGGGCGGCGACGCGTAGCGCCTCGCGGCGGGCGGTCGTGGGTTTGGGCCTCCGGGGCCGCCGGCTTGTTCGTTTCGCGGACGGGCCCGGTGGCACCGGCGCTGGTTTGGCGTCCGGTGCCACCGGGGTCGTTTCGCTGACGCGGTTGGGGTGAGCGGCTCTTGGTTGCGGTTGTTGACGGGGGTCGCTCCGGGGTGGCATCCGGGATGGCACGATTTACGGCGT
>NZ_JTHL01000001.1:2503149-2508388 GCF_000818195.1 Streptomyces sp. 150FB
GGCGCCCGGCACCATCACCGCGACCGCGACCACGAACCAACCGCACCCCACGACCCCCAGCCGGAAGGCTTACCGCTCCCAGACCTTGAAGGCTCGGAAGCGGTACGGGGAGCGGGGTAGCCACGTGCCGCCCCCGGGGTACGTTTCGAATTCGCCCGTTTCCGCGCATTCCTCCGACTGGTACGTGGTCACCGGGCGGCCCGTGCGGTTGGCCAGGGCCGAGGCCGTGGTGCCGGACGGGAGTGGTACGCAGCTTTCCATTTCGGTGCCGGCCAGTTCGTGGATCTGGCGGGCCCCCTTGAAGTCGTCCTTCTCCCAGAAGCACAGCTCCCCCGCCGCACACGCCCCCAAGCGTGGCGGTGCCGCGTTGCCCGGTGTCGCTGCCACGGCTCCTGGCAGGAGCGCCACGACGGCCAGTGCTCCGGCGGTGATGGTCTTGCGCATGGGATCCCCCGTGATGGTCGTGATCGGTCGGCCCCACCCTGACCTGCGCTGACGGCATTGTTGAAGGGGGTCCGGCGATCTCCACCCGGATAGGCGACAGCCCCGCCGGAACCGTCCGGCGGGGCTGTCGTACGCGCGGGGTTGACGTCAGACGTGTACGCCGCCGCCCGCCGCGTCCGCGTTCTCGCCGCGCTTCGTCAGCAGGGCGACGAAGATCGCGACCGTTGCGACACCGCCGGCGACCAGGCAGGCGAGGCCCATGCCGGACATGAACGTGTCGTGCGCGACCTGGGTGATCTTCGCGACGATCTCGGCCGGCATGCCCTTCTGTACGGGCGGTATGCCGACCTGAACGGCTTCCGCCGCCTGGCCCGCCTGGGCGCCGGTGAGCGGGGGGAGGCCCGCTGCGGTCCAGTTGCCGGGCAGGTCGTTGGTGACCTTGGAGGCCATGACCGCGCCGAGCACCGCCGTACCGAGGCTGCCGCCGATCTGCATGGCCGCCTGCTGGAGGCCGCCGGCGACGCCGGAGAGTTCGATGGGGGCGTTGCCGACGATGACTTCGGTGGCGCCGACCATGACGGGGGCGAGGCCGAGGCCGAGCAGCGCGAACCAGATCGACATGGTGAGGCTGCCGGTGTCCACGGTCAGGGTGGACATCCCGAACATGGCGACGGCGGTGAAGAGCA
Organism: Streptomyces sp. 150FB; assembly: GCF_000818195.1. Taxonomy (GTDB): domain Bacteria; phylum Actinomycetota; class Actinomycetes; order Streptomycetales; family Streptomycetaceae; genus Streptomyces. The sequence continues at coordinate 2,504,280 of NZ_JTHL01000001.1, forward strand.
TGCCGCCGGCCAGCGGGATGCGGGGGCCGGTCTTCGTGATCACCCAGCCCGCCAGCGGCGAGGCGACGATCATCATGCCGGTCAGTGGCAGCAGGTGCAGGCCGGCGTCGATCGCCTTCATGCCGTGCACGTTCTGGAGGTAGAAGGTGACGAAGAAGAGGCCGCCCAGGAAGGCGATGGCCATCAACACCATCAGGACCACACCGGCCGACAGCGGTACGGAGCGGAAGAGCCCCATGGGGATGAGCGGTTCCTTGACCTTCGTCTCCCAGAAGGCGAAGAGCACGAAACAGATCAGCGAGGCGGCGATAAAGATCCAGGTCTTCTCGCTGCCCCAGCCCCAGGTCGGCGCCTGGATGATCGCCCACACGACGCAGAACATCGCGACGGAGAGCAGCAGGATGCCGAGGATGTCGAAGGACCTCGGGGCGTTCTCGGCCCGGTGGTTCTTCAGGATCACCACGCCGAGCAGCAACGCGACGACGCCCACCGGCACGTTGATGAAGAAGACGGACTGCCAACTGACATGCTCGACCAGCACGCCGCCCAGGATCGGACCGCCTGCCGTGGAAGCGCCGATGACCATGCCCCAGAGGCCGATGGCCATGTTGAGCTTCTCGGCGGGGAAGGTGGCGCGCAGCAGACCGAGCGCGGCCGGCATCAGCAGGGCGCCGAAGAGTCCCTGGAGCACCCGGAAGGTGACGACCAGGGAGATGCTGTGGGAGAGGCCGATGGCCCCTGAGGCGGCGGCGAAGCCGGTGACGCCGATGAGGAACGTCTGCCGGTGCCCGAAGCGGTCACCGAGCTTGCCCGCCGTGATCAGGGCGACGGCGAGGGAGAGGAAGTAGCCGTTGGTGATCCACTGGACGTCGGCGAAGCTGGCGCCGAGGTCCTTCTGTATGGCTGGGTTCGCGATGGCGACAATGGTGCCGTCGAGCGCCACCATCATGACGCCGATCGCCACGGAGAAAAGCGTCAGCCAGGGATGGCCGCGCAGTCCCTTGGACGGCGCCTTCGCCGGAGGTTCCGGGATTCTCGGCGCCTGGTCGACAGCGGTCTGACTAGTCATACCGACACGCTAGTGTCAGCTACTGACAGTTGACAAACCAATTCACAAGTCGGTAACTGTCACGTTGCTCACACGACGCTGGAAAAGGGGAAGTCCCGGAATGAGGATGATGCGGTGACGGTCGGGCATGAAGCCACCGCCGGGCCCGGAACAGCAGGTGAACAGCCCCCCGGGCTGCGCGCCCTGAAGAAGCGTCGCACCCGTGACGCGCTGCTGCGGGTCGCTCTCGAACTCTTCGCGACCCAGGGATACGAGCGCACGACTGTCGACGAAATCGCCGACGCCGTGGAGGTCTCGCAGCGTACCTTCTTCCGCTACTTCGCCAGCAAGGAAGAAGTCGCCTTCTACGTCGTCCAGATGATCGAGGGAAAGTTCGTGGAGGCCCTGCGGGAACGGCCCCCCGCCGAGTCCCCGTTGCAGGCCATGCGCAAGGCCGTCACCTCCGCCTGGGACTCCATCGGCGAGGCGATCGAGGCCGTCATCCCGCTTGAGCTGCACATGCGTACGTACCAGATGATCGAGTCGACCCCGGCGCTGCTCGCCACCCATCTGCGCCGCTCCGCCGAGTTGGAGAAGGAAGTCTCCGAGCTGATCGCCTGCCGCGAGGGCCTCGACGTGGACGCCGACCCACGGCCCCGGGTGGCGGTCGCGGCATTCAGCGGCGTGATGCGGGTGACGGAACAGCTCTGGGGGCGCGGACCGGACGCGAGCATCGAGGCGATCCGCGCGCTGACGGAGATGAACCTCGACTGCCTGGGTCCCGCGTTGGCCGAAAACTGGCGGAAGCCTCCGTGCGGGAAGGGCCGCGCGACCGGCTGAACACCGGGCCGAATCGCGACACGCGCGGGGCGCTTGCACGCGTCCCGCGCATTTGGCACGCCCAACGAGGGTGTTTTCAGGCTTTTGTGTGCATACGGCGCGGCGCGACACGCTCTCCTTGCCCACCGGCGGTGAGATTACCCACGGTTCATTCCATAGCTCCGCGTGATCTGCCTCACCCCCGTCCCGAGGACCCCCGAGCGTCTCCTAGGCTGGCCCGCAGTGACTTCCTTCGAAACCTCCCCCACTCTCACCGCTTGGCGCACTGTTCTCGCGCTCGCCGTGGTGTTCGTCATGCTGACCACCACGGGCTGGACCGCTGTGCAGCGTCAACACGGTCCGGGCGAGCCCCTGACCGCCGCCTTCAACGCCTGGCAGCGGGGCAGGATAGGGGTGGTGCACCTGCCGTCCCCGACGGAGTCACCGCGCCGCCTCGCCACTTTCTTCGCCTCGCTCACCGCGGCCCAGCAGAGCCTGCTCGCCTCCAGATACCCGCTCGTCGTGGGCAATCTCAACGGCGCGCCTGTGACGCTCCGTTACCACGCCAACCGCCTGGCGCTCGCTCAGGCCCGGTCGGTGGAGCACCACCGTCTCTTCGACACCAGACTGTCGAACGACGGCCGGACGCAGGCGCTCCGCCGGATGCAGAGCTTCGACTCGATGCTCGGCGGCGGCCGGCAGATCCTCGCCTTCGATCCCTCGGGCAAGGGCCGGGCCGCCGAGGTGTTCGGCGATCTCGACCGCGCCCAGCGGGTCTCGGTCGTGGTGCCGGGCGTCGACACCAACGTGGTGACGTTCCAGAAGCAGAACCACGGCTACACGGCCCCGGTGGGTATGGCCAAGTCGTTGTACGCCGCCGAACGCATGGCGTCGCCCAAGGTCCGTACCGCCGTGATCGCCTGGGCCGACTACACCGCGCCCGCCGGGCTCGGTATCGACGCGGCGATCGGCAAACTCGCCGAGGCCGGGGCCGTACGGCTCACCGCGCTGACCGGAGCGCTGCCCGGCCGGGCCAAGGTCTCGTTGTTCTGCCACAGCTACGGCTCGGTCGTGTGCGGCGTCGCCGCGCACAGCCTGCCGTCCAGGGTCACCGATGTGGCGGTCGCCGGCAGCCCCGGCATGCGCGTGGCGAGCGCGGCGGGCCTGCACACCCGGGCCCGGGTCTGGGCCATGCGGGACAGCGACGACTGGATCCAGGACGTTCCGTACATGGACGTCATCGGACTCGGGCACGGCGCCGACCCGGTGAGCCGTGACTTCGGATCGCGGGTCGTCTCGGCGGCGGGCGCCGTCGGGCACCCCGGGTACTTCCAGCCGGGCACCGAAAGCCTCGCCAACTTCGCCGACATCGGGGTCGGCGCCTTCCGTTCGGTGCGCTGCGCGACCGGGCATCCCGGGTGCCGGAACGCGATCAACGGGGCGGAAGGGAACTGACGCGCGTAGATTTCCGTGCTGAGGCAGGCGACGCGGCGGCGCGCGCCGCCTACGATGAACCACATGGGTGATGTGCTGGCCGGAATTCATGCCACCTGGGAGTTCGAGACCGACTCCGTGCTCATCCGCTTCGAACGAGGGATACGCACGCCGAAGCTGTTTCAGGCACTCCGCGAACGCCGCATCCCCCACGAGGCGTTGTCGTCGGTGTCGCTCTCCCCTGGCAGACGCGGGACGGTGGTGCTGCACGCCGTGCCGCGGCCGGGCGCCGACCCTCTGATGGAGGCAGCGGCCGGTCAGCTCAAGGAGAGCTGCGATCCGTACCGCCTGGTACTGCCCGCGGCGCGGGAGACGCTCGCCGAGTACTACGCGGACGAGCTGCGCGCCACGCTGGCCAAGGACGGTGAGCGGTACGGGCGGGACGCCCTTGAGCCCGCCGACCGCTATCTGGTGGCGGCGCCCGAGCAGCCTCTCCAGTTCAAGGCGTACGACGCGAAGGCGTCCTTCGACGGGCGGCGTGTGACGTTCCGCTGGTTCTGGACGGGCGCTTCCTCCGCCAAATGGAAAGCCGGCGACCAGAGTTTCCCGGTCGCCGAACTGCAAGGGGTCGAGTGGCGCTCCCCCGAGGCCTTCGACGGCTACCTGCGGCTGGTACGGCGCGACGGACACACGACCCACGCGGCGCGGACGGCGCACGGGACCCAGGCGGCCGAACCGGCGCCGCTCCAGGCGGACCACGATCCGGCGGCCGTCGTCTTCGGCCTCGGCTACGGCCCGGTGCACGAGT
>NZ_JTHL01000001.1:2508413-2570499 GCF_000818195.1 Streptomyces sp. 150FB
GCGGGGCCCGCCGCGCCCAGGAACGTCACACCGGAGCCGGTGCACGCGATGGCGGCACCGGCGCGGCACGACCCGGCCGATGTCGCCGAGCGCATCCGGCACCTCGGGGAGCTGTATCAGGCGGGCCTGGTGACGGACGACGAGTTCAGCGCGAAGAAGGCCGAGCTGCTGGCCGAGCTGTGACCACGGCCGGAGTCCGGCCGTGGTCACAGCTCGGCCGGCGGAAACCGCCGGACCGCTCCAGGGCTGCTCTAGCCGGCGCTTTCGACGAGGGACAGAGCCTGGCTCGGACAGATGTGGACCGCCTGCTGAGCCTTTTCGAGTTGGCCGTCCGCCGGCTGCTCGTCGAGGACGACGACGGTGCCGTCCTCGTCACTCTGATCGAACAGATCGGGTTCGGTGAGCACGCACTGACCGGCGCCGACGCACCGCGTGAGATCCGCGACGATGCGCATGATGCCTCCTACCAGGTGACGGGGAATTCGTACATACCGTAGATGCCGCTGTCGTCCTTGAAGGGCAGGTCGTCGACGGGCGCACCGCGCTTCAGCCCGGGAATCCGGCGGAACAGCGTGTCGAAGACGATCTGGAGCTCCATCCTGGCCAGGTTCTGGCCGAGGCACTGGTGCGCGCCGAACCCGAAGGCGACGTGGTGCCGGGCCCCGCGGTCGATGTTCAGCTCGTCGGGGTCGTCGAAGACGTCGGGGTCGTGGTTGGCCGCGTTGCCGAGGACGAGGACTCCCTCTCCGGCCTTGATGAGGACCCCGCCCATCTCGACGTCGGCCTTGGCGACGCGCGAGGTCGCCGAGTCGACGATGGTGAAGTACCTGAGCAGTTCCTCGATCGCGTCCGGTGTCTTCTCCGGGTCGGCGCGCAGGGCGGCCAGGTCCTCGGGGTGCTCCAGCAGGGCAAGGGTGCCGAGCGAGATCATGTTCGCCGTGGTCTCGTGGCCGGCGATGAGCAGCAGGAAGGCCAGGCCCACCAGGTCGGCGCGGTCGTACGTACCGTCCTCACGGCGCTTGACTATCTGCCTGCCGAGGAGGTCGTCGCTGGGCTCCTGCTCCTTCCGGGTGACCAGGTCGCCCAGGTAGGCCTGGAGCTCGTCCCGTGCCTTGATCCGTACGTCGACGGCGCTGGCGCGGCTGATCAGGCGGGAGGTGCGGGCCTGGAAGAACTCGTGGTCGGCGTACGGCACTCCGAGCTGCTCGCAGATGACCAGTGACGGCACCGGCAGGGACAGCGCCTGCACCAGGTCGACGGGCCGGGGTCCGGCCAGCATGGTGTCGATGCAGTCGTCCACGATCTGCTGGATACGCGGCTGGAGCGCCCGCATCCGCTTGACGGTGAACTCCCCCAGTACCGCGCGGCGGGCCGGGCCGTGTTCCGGCGCGTCCATCCCGATCATCGTGGGTTTGAAACCGGCGGCTATCTCCTGCTGCCCGGCGACCAGGGCCGGAAAGCCGGGAGCTGTGCGATCCGAGCTGAACCGCGGGTCGGTCAGCATCGTACGGATGTCCTCGTGGCGGGTGAGCGCCCAGGCGGTGTTGCCGGTCGGCAGGGTCACCTTCGATATGGGCGTTTCCTCGCGCAACCGCTTGTACTCCGCAGGGGGTGCGAAGGGGCAGGTGCGCGGAGCCGGAAGTGCGACTGCTGATTGGGGGTTCATCAGATCACTCCAGTTCAGGGGCAGGTAGCAGGTACATGGATGCGCATCCCCTGCATACATCGGCAACCGTAATCAAGTGGAGGAATTTCGTCCACATGGGGGTGGCAGAATCAGCCACCCGTCACGGAGAGGGCGAAGACATGACAGCCGACCCGGAACGATCTCTGCGGGCCGACGCGCGCCGCAACCGCGACCAGATCCTCGCCGCCGCCAAGACCGTCTTCGGCGACCAGGGCCCCGACGTCCCGATGGAGGAGATCGCCCGGCAGGCGGGCGTCGGCATCGGCACGCTCTACCGGCGTTTCCCCGACCGGGAGGCGCTGATCCGCGCCGTCTCGCACGACAGCTTCACCAAGGTCCTGGCCGAGGCCCACGCCGCGGCGGCCGAGGAGGCGAGCGCCTGGGACGCGCTCGTACGGCTGCTCCGCACCTCGCGCGAGCTCCAGTTGAGCGTGCAGTTGGCGCTGCTCTCGCCGCAGGCCTGGCGGGTCGTCAGCGAGGACACGAAAGCCACCCAGTTCCGGCGCGAACTGCTCGCCACGCTGGACCAGGTGGTGGCGGCGGCGCAGGCCGAGGGGACGCTGCGGAAGGACATCGGGACCGGGGATGTCGCCGCCCTGCTCTCGCTGCTGCTGCGCCCGATGCCCGACACCCCCGGCGCCTCGGCCTGGCTGGTCTCGGAACGCGCGCTGGCCCTGATGCTGGACGGCCTGCGGGCGGACGGTCCCGGCTCCCGCCCCAAGACCCCGCTGCCGGGCCATCCCCTCACGGTCGAGAGCTTCAAGAAGCTCCCGGCGGAGAGCACCTGAGATTCCCGCGGGCCGACGCGCGAAACCCCTGGCGGCCACGGAGGCCACCAGGGGTTTCGCGTACGGGTACGGGTACGGCCGGGGCGACCGCCCCAGCGACCGCCCCAGCGACCGCTACTCGCGGCCCGCCGAGCTGAACGCCGGGTCGGCGTACCTGCCGCCCACCACCTGTGCGGCGATCGGGTCGAGCAGTTCCAGTTCGCTGTCGGTGAGGATCAGGCGCGTCGCGCCGACGTTCTCCTCTATCCGGCTCCGGCGGCGCGTACCCGGGATCGGGATCACGCTCAGGGAGTGCACATCCGCCTGCTGCTGGACCCAGGCCAGCGCGACCTGGCCGAGCGTGGCTCCGCGCCCTTCGGCGACCTTGCGGATCGGCTCCAGCAGCGCCCCGTTCGTCACGGCGTTCTCGCCGTTGAAGCGCGGCTGCCTGCGGCGGAAGTCGTCGGCGCCGAGGTCCTTCTCGGCGTCGGCGAACGAACCGGTCAGGAAGCCGCGTCCGAGCGGGGAGTACGGCACGAACGCGATGCCGAGTTCGGCGGCGGCCGGCACGATCCGCGCCTCGACGTCGCGGCTGAACAGCGACCACTCGGACTGGAGGGCCGCGATCGGGTGCACGGCGTGCGCCGTACGCAGTTCGGTGGCGGTGACCTCGCTGAGCCCCAGGTGCTTCACCTTGCCCTCGGCCACCAGCTCGGCCATGGCGCCCACCGTCTCCTCGATGGGGATGTTCACATCGCGCCGGTGCATGTAGTAGAGGTCGATCGCCTCCACATCGAGCCGCTTCAGGCTGTTCTCGATGCACGCGCGCAGGTAGGGACGGTCGTTGCGGATGGTCCGCTTGGTGGGGTCGGTGGGGTCCGTCCCCAGGGAGAACTTGGTCGCGAGGACGATCTCCTCGCGGTGCGCCTTGACGAAGGGCGCGATGAACTTCTCGTTCCTCCCCTCGCCGTAGGCGTCCGCCGTGTCGTACAGCGTCACGCCCAGCTCCAGGGCGCGCTCCAGGGTTGCCCTGGCCTCATCGGTGTCCGTCGTCGGACCGTACGACTGGCTCATTCCCATGCAGCCGAGGCCCTGCACTCCGACCTCGGGTCCACCGGTCCCGAGACGTGTTACCGCGATCTTGCTGTCGCTCATAAGGGTCAGACCCTTCCCGACGCCGCCCGGGCGTCCGCGTAAAAACTGATCTTGTGATCGAGTACGGCAACGGTGTCCTGCAGCTCCTCGATCCTGTGACGGACATCACGCCGTGTCTGCTCCAGCAGCTCCTGCCGCTCCTCGAAGGTGTGCTCGCCCTCCCGGATCAGCTCGGCGTAACGGACCATGCCGGCCACCGGCATGCCGGTCAGCCGCAGCTTCCCGACGAAGGCGAGCCAGTCCAGGTCACGGTTGCTGAAGCGGCGCTGACCGGTGTGCGACCTGTCCACGTGCGGCATCAGCCCGATGCGCTCGTACCAGCGCAGGGTGTGCGCCGAGAGCCCCGTGAACGCGACGACCTCACTGATCGTGTAGTGGTCCTCGCCGTTGGGGCTCGGATGCGCTCGGGGCGCCGACACACAGATGTCTGTGCGGTCCGTCCGGACGGGGGTGCTCTCGGTCAGCGTCATGTCCACCAACGTAGAACGTTGGAGTGCACTCGAAGCAAGGAGAATTGGGTACGGATTTCGGCCGCTCCCGGTCTAGCCTGCTGTTCCATGAGCTCCGCACGCCGCGCGACACCCGAAGACGCCGAGGAACTGATCCGTCTCCGCAAGGTGATGTTCGACTCGTTGGCCACCTCTCCCACCCGCCCCCGCGCCGACTTCTCGGACGAAGGGGACACGGGCTGGAAGTCGGCCACCCTCGTGATCCTGCGCGACCGACTGGCGGACGTCGACGGCGACTTCGCCGCTTTTGTTGTGGATTGTTCCGAAATAGAAGCAAAGGGTACGGGCGGTCTCGCGGCCTGCGCCATCGGCACGGTCGAGCACCGGCTCGGGAGTCCCCGCAACCCCACGGGCGTCAGCGGCCACGTCTTCAATGTCGCCACCGACCCCGGACAGCGCCGCCAGGGCCACTCGCGGGCCTGTATGGAGGCGCTGCTCGACTGGTACCGGACGCGCGGGGTGCGCAAGATAGACCTCCACGCGTCGTCCGCCGGGGAGCCGTTGTACACGTCGCTCGGCTTCGCCCGTACACCTGATCCTTCGATGCGGCTGAGCATCTAGGCTTCTCGTATGGAAAGCCTGCGACAGATCGAGAACTGGCCGGTCGGGAACGCGGCGGCGGCCGTCGTACGGGCCGACGGCACCGTCGCCGGGTCGTACGGCCCCACGGCGCGGCCCTTCCCGCTCGCCTCCGTGACCAAGCCGCTGGCCGCCTACGCCGTGCTCGTGGCCTACGAGGAAGGCGCGATCGAACTGGACGAACCGGCCGGGCCCGAGGGTTCGACGGTGCGGCATCTCCTCTCGCACTCCAGCGGCCTCGCGGCCGACGAGAACCGCGCGACGAGCGCGCCCGGCACCCGCCGCGTCTACTCCAACGCGGGCTTCCAGGCCCTCGGCGACCACATCGCCAAGGCCACCGAGATCCCCTTCCCCGACTATCTGCGTCAGGCGGTGCTCGAACCGCTGGGCATGAACTCCACGACGATGGACGGTTCCCCGGCCAGGGACGGCGTCTCCACCGTCGACGACATGGTGCGCTTCGCCGCCGAGTTGCAGGCGCCACGGCTGCTCGATCCCCGTACGGTGCTCGAAGCGATGACCGTCGTCCACCCGGGTCTGGCCGGCATCCTGCCCGGCTACGGCCGTCAGAAGAACAACGACTGGGGTCTGGGCTTCGAGATCCGGGACTCCAAGTCCCCGCACTGGACGGGCAGTTCGTCCTCGCCCAGGACCTTCGGGCACTTCGGCCAGTCGGGTACGTTCCTGTGGGTCGACCCGGACGCCGGGGCGGCGTGTGTGGCGCTGTCCGACCGTGACTTCGGGCCCTGGGCGATCGAGGCCTGGCCGCCGCTCACCGACGCGGTGCTGGCGGAACTCCGGTCAGCCTGACGCTCGTTCGGAACCGGGGCCGAAGCCGGAGCCAGAGCCGGAAGGCGAGCCCGCTCCCGACAGCTCCCAGACCAGCACCTCGGCGGCCGACTCCGCCGCCACTTCGAGCCCTTCGGCCCCGGTGATACGCGCGGAGTCGCCCGGCCTCAACTCCTCGCCGCCGACCACCACTTCGCCGCGCACCACATGCACGTACACGAAGCGCGCGTCCGGCACGGCCGAGCGCTCGCCCGCCCGCAACCGCCGTACGTGCAGCATCGCCCCGGCCTCCGGCAGCGCGTACGGCGTGGAGTCGGCGATGCCGCGCACGACCTCGTACCCCGGCGTCCCGCCGGGCTCCAGCGGTGCCAGCCACATCTGTACGAAGACCAACTGGCCCGCGCCGTCGTTCCGTTCGACGTGCCGCACGCCGCCGCCCGCGCTGAGCCGCTGGAGATCACCCGCACGGACGACCCGCGCGTTCCCCGCCGAGTCCCGGTGGGTCAGTTCGCCCTCGACGACCCAGGTGACGATCTCGGTGTGGCTGTGCGGATGTTCGTCGAATCCGGCGCCCGGCGCGAGCCACTCCTCGTTGCAGGCGAGGACCGGACCGAAGCGGAGGTTGTCCGGATCGTAGAAATGCCCGAAGGAGAACGCGTGCAACGACTCGATACCGGCCTCGGCGTCGCCGCCGAGATAGCGGTCCTCTGCGTACCGTACGGAGATCACAGGTCCAAGGTAGCCCCGAGCGGGCAGCCACTCGCCCGGATAAGGCACTCTTGTCCCCGTGCCTGAACCCGCGAAACGAGCCCATCCGCACTCCGCGACACTGCGCCGGCTTGAGCAGTCCTCCGGCCGGCTGGCGGCGAACGCCATCGCCCGCATGGACGCGACGCTGCCGTGGTACCGCGCGATGCCCCCGGAGAACCGCTCGTGGATCGGCCTGGTCGCGCAGGCCGGTATCGCCGCCTTCACCGAGTGGTTCCGCCACCCCGAGACGCCCCAGGCCATCTCCACCGACGTCTTCGGCACGGCGCCGCGCGAACTGACCCGGGCGATCACACTGCGCCAGACCGTCGAGATGGTGCGCACCACCATCGAGGTGATGGAGACGGCGATCGACGAGGTCGCCGCGCCCGGAGACTCGTCCGTCCTGCGCGAGGCGCTGCTCGTCTACGCGCGGGAGATCGCGTTCGCGACCGCCCAGGTGTACGCACAGGCCGCCGAGGCCAGGGGCGCCTGGGACGCGCGCCTCGAATCGCTCGTGGTGAACGCCGTACTGTCCGGCGAGGCCGACGAGGGCGCGGTGTCCCGGGCGGCGGCGCTCGGCTGGAACTCCCCCGAACACGTCTGTGTGCTGCTCGGCACGGCGCCCGACGGGGACAGCGAGCTGACCGTGGAGGCGATCCGCAGGGCCGCCAGGCACGCCAAACTCCAGGTGCTCACCGGGGTGCTCGGCGACCGGCTCGTGGTGATCGCCGGCGGCAGCGACAATCCGCTCCAGGTCGCCAAGGCGCTGATCGGACCGTACGCGGCGGGCCCCGTCGTCGCTGGACCCGTCGTACCGGATCTGCTGGCGGCGACCAAGTCCGCGCAGGCGGCGGCCGCCGGGCTCAAGGCCTGCTCCGCGTGGCAGGACGCGCCGCGCCCGGTCCTCGCCGACGACCTCCTGCCGGAGCGCGCGATCGCCTCCGACCCTGCCGCACGCGAGCAGTTGGTGGAGGAGATCTACAGACCGCTGCAAGAGGCGGGCTCGGCGCTGCTGGAGACCCTGAGTGTTTATCTGGAGCAGGCGAGCAGTCTGGAGGGCGCGGCCCGGATGCTGTTTGTGCACCCCAACACCGTGCGGTACCGGCTGCGACGTGTGACTGACGTCACCGGATGGTCTCCTTCCGATGTCCGGTCCGCCTTCACTCTGCGAATCGCGCTGATCCTCGGGAGGTTGGCCCAGGGGGAGCTGCACCTCTAGTCTTTTGTTGTACTCCAACAATTCCCCTGTCGGTTCTTCGTCCCTGTCCCCACGGGCGGTGAGGGCCTTCCGCAAGAGAGAGTGTGAGGGTGCTCGTACTCGTCGCTCCCGGCCAAGGCGCCCAGACGCCCGGCTTCCTGACTCCCTGGCTCGACCTTCCCGGCGCCGAAGAACGGCTGCGGGCGTGGTCGGCCGCCATCGACCTGGACCTGGTCCACTTCGGAACGAAGGCCGACGCGGACGAGATCCGTGACACAGCGGTCGCCCAGCCGCTGCTGGTGGCCTCGGCGCTGCTGTCGGCGCGCCTGCTCTTCGCCACCACCGGGGACGCCGTGGGTGTCGTCGGTGCGGTCGCCGGTCACAGCGTCGGCGAACTGGCGGCGACGGCGCTCGCCGGCGTGGTCTCGGATGACGTGGCCATGACGCTCGTACGCACCCGTGGCCTGGCCATGGCCGAGGCGGCCACCGTCACGGAGACGGGGATGGCCGCCCTGCTCGGCGGTGACTACGAGGTCAGCGTCGCGCATCTGGAGAAGCTCGGCCTGACGCCGGCGAATGTGAACGGCGCCGGCCAGATCGTCGCCGCCGGCACGCTCGAACAGCTCGCCGCGCTCGCCGAGAACAAGCCGGAGGGTGTGCGCCGCGTGGTGCCGCTCAAGGTCGCCGGCGCGTTCCACACGCGCCACATGGCTCCTGCCGTCGCCACGCTCGAAGCGGCGGCCCGGTCCGTGGAAACGGCCGATCCGGCCGTGCCGTACATCTCGAACAGGGACGGGCAGGCCGTCAGCGACGGCCCCGACGTCCTGCGGCGCCTGATCGGTCAGGTCGCCAACCCGGTCCGCTGGGACCTGTGCATGGAGACATTCCAGGCACGGGGCGTCACGGACTTGATCGAGCTCTGCCCCGGTGGCACGCTGACCGGCCTCGCGAAGCGCGCGCTGCCCGGCGTGCGGACACTCGCCATAAAGACCCCCGACGACCTCGACGCGGCCCGCGCCCTGATCGCCGAGCACTCCTCCACGGCTGAATAAGGAGCCAGAGAGCATGTCGAAGATCAAGCCCAGCAAGGGCGCCCCGTACGCGCGCATCATGGGCGTCGGCGGCTACCGGCCGACCCGAGTGGTGCCCAACGAGGTGATCCTCGAAACGATCGACTCGTCCGACGAGTGGATCCGCTCCCGCTCCGGAATCGCGACCCGCCACTGGGCCTCCCCCGAGGAGACCGTGGCCGTCATGTCGATGGAGGCGTCCGGCAAGGCGATCGCCGACGCCGGGATCACGCCCGAGCAGATCGGCGGTGTGATCGTCGCCACCGTCTCGCACTTCAAGCAGACCCCGGCCATCGCCACCGAGATCGCCGACCGGATCGGCGCCGGCAACCCGGCCGCCTTCGACATCTCGGCGGCCTGCGCCGGCTTCTGTTACGGCCTGACGCTCGCCAAGGGCATGGTCGTCGACGGCTCGGCCGAGTACGTCCTCGTCATCGGCGTCGAGCGGCTCTCCGACCTGACCGACCTGGAGGACCGCGCGACGGCCTTCCTCTTCGGCGACGGCGCGGGCGCTGTCGTCGTGGGCCCGGCGAAGGAGCCCATGATGGGCCCCACCATCTGGGGCTCCGAGGGCGACAAGGCCGAGACGATCAAGCAGACCATCTCGTGGGAGGAGTACCGCGAGGGCACGGTGGAGAAGTTCCCCGCCATCACCCAGGAGGGCCAGGCGGTCTTCCGCTGGGCCGTCTTCGAGATGGCGAAGGTCGCCCAGCAGGCGCTGGACGCCGCCGGGATCACCGCCGCCGACCTGGATGTGTTCATCCCGCACCAGGCCAACATGCGGATCATCGACTCGATGGTGAAAACGCTTAAACTGCCGGAGAGCGTCACGGTCGCCCGCGACGTGGAAACCACCGGCAACACCTCGGCCGCCTCGATCCCGCTCGCGATGGAGCGACTCCTGGCGACCGGACAGGCGAGGAGCGGCGACACCGCCCTCGTCATCGGCTTCGGGGCGGGTCTGGTCTACGCGGCGACGGTCGTTACCCTCCCCTAAGCACTCCGGTTCGTTCCGGACCGTGTTCCGACATATTTCCCGTATGTCTCTGTATCCCGCTGTAACCCGTTCATCTCTGCTGACTATCGAAGGAGCGCCCACATGGCCGCCACCCAGGAAGAAATCGTCGCCGGTCTCGGCGAGATCGTGAACGAGATCGCCGGTATCCCGGTCGAGGACGTCCAGTTGGACAAGTCCTTCACCGACGACCTGGATGTCGACTCGCTGTCCATGGTCGAGGTCGTCGTCGCCGCCGAAGAGCGTTTCGACGTCAAGATCCCCGATGACGACGTCAAGAACCTGAAGACTGTCGGTGACGCCGCGAAGTACATCGCGGACCACCAGGTCTGACCTCCCCGAGGCCGGACCTGTTCGCGCGGCTGACGCCACCCGGTCGTGGCGCCGTAAAAAATTCCGCACCCTCTACACGTGGAGAAAGAATTCCAGTGAGCTCGACCAATCGCACCGTGGTCGTCACCGGTATCGGCGCAACCACACCGCTGGGTGGCGACAGCGCATCAACCTGGGAAGGCCTGATCGCCGGCCGCTCCGGAGCCCGCGTCCTCGAGGACGAGCGCTTCGCCGACCTGCCGGTCCGTATCGCGGCGGTCGCCGCGGTCGACCCGGGCACCGTGCTGCCCCGCCCGCTCGCCCGCAAGCTGGACCGCTCGGCGCAGTTCGCGCTGATCGCGGCCAGGGAGGCGTGGGCGGACGCCGGTTACACCGGCAAGGCCGGCGTGGATTCGGCGGTGGACCCCGACCGGCTCGGTACGGTCATCGCCTCCGGTATCGGCGGTGTGATCACCCTGCTCGACCAGTTCGACGTGCTGAGGGTGAAGGGTCCGCGCTCCGTATCCCCGCACACCGTGCCGATGCTGATGCCGAACGGCCCCTCCGCCAACGTCAGCATCGAGGTGGGTGCCCGCGCCGGCGCCCACACCCCCGTCTCCGCCTGCGCCTCGGGCGCCGAGGCGGTCGGCTACGCCGTGGAGATGATCCGTACCGGCCGCGCCGACGTCGTGGTCGCCGGTGGCACCGAGGCGGCCATCCACCCGCTGCCGGTCGTGGCGTTCGCCAACATGATGGCGATGTCGAAGGACAACGACAATCCCACCACGGCCTCCCGCCCGTACGACAAGGCGCGCACCGGCTTCGTCCTCGGCGAGGGCGCCGGCGTGGTCATCCTGGAGTCGGCCGAGCACGCCGCCGCGCGCGGCGCGAAGGTCTACTGCGAGGTGCTGGGCCAGGGCGTGTCGTCCGACGCCCACCACATCGCGCAGCCCGAGCCGACCGGGCGCGGTATCGCGAAGGCGCTGGAGAACCTGCTCGCGGCGACGGACCTCAAGCCGGCCGAGATCGCGCACCTCAACGCGCACGCGACCTCGACCCCGCAGGGTGACGTCGCCGAGATCAAGGCCCTGCGCCAGGTCCTGGGCGACGATCTGGACCATGTGGCGGTCTCCGCCACGAAGTCGATGACCGGTCACCTGCTCGGTGGTGCGGGCGGCATAGAGACCGTCGCGACGGTTCTCGCGCTGCACCACAGGATGGCCCCGCCGACCATCAACATCGACGAACTCGACGACGAGGTGGACGCGGACGTCGTACGCGACAAGCCGCGCGCCCTGCCGCAGGGGACGATCGCCGCGATCAACAACTCGTTCGGCTTCGGCGGCCACAACGTCGTTCTGGCGCTCCGCACCGTCTGACGTCCGACCGTCACGGCCGCAGTGGCTGTCGCAGCCGCAGGACCGTCCGCCCGCCCGGGTTTTCCGGCGCGGCGGGCGGTCCTTCGTGCGATACGGGCCGTGGTCACCCCAGTGGTACGGAGGTACCGATGCTCGACGCCATACCCGCGCGCCCTCTGTTGTCCGTCTCCGTCGAGGAGCAGGTCTTCGAGTGCGACGGGGAGAAGCTCACCTGCTCGGTGGCCTCGGCGGACTCCGTCGACGGGCCGCCGCCCGCGCCGACCGCCGTCCTGCTGCACGGCGCCGGCAAGGGCAGCAAGGAGCGCCTCCTCGGTCTGCTGGCCGACTTCGCCGCGCGCGGCTGCCGGGCGATCGCCTTCGACTTCTCCGGCCACGGCGGCAGTACGGGAACCCTCGCCGCCCTCAGCCTGGAGCGCCGCTTCACCCAGGCGCGCGCGGTGATCGACGCGTACGTCCCGTCCGGTGACCCCCTGCTGCTCGTCGGGTTCAGCATGAGCGGCCAGACCGTCGCCGACCTGACGGCGCATTACGGCCCCCGTGTCGTCGCCCTCGGGCTGTGCGCACCCGCCGTGTACGCCGAACGGGCCTGGCCCGTGCGGTTCGACGGTGGCTTCACCGAGATCATCCGTACGCCGGAGGCCTGGCGCGACTCGCCGGCGCTGCGGGTGTACGGCGCGTTCCCCGGCCGCGCGGTGCTCGCCGTACCCGCCCTCGACGCGGTGATACCTCCGGCGGTGACCGAGGCGGTGGCGGCGGCGCTCGGCACCCGGTCGGACTTCACCCATCTGGTGCTCGACGAGGCGAACCACCAACTCGGCCTGTGGCTCGGCGAGCACCCCGAGGAGCGTGCCCGTCTCGCCGACGCGCTGCTCGGCGAGGGCCTGCCCGCCACCCGCGCCTGGGTGGAGGACGGCCTCCCGGACGGCGAGCGCGTCACCGGCGCCGAGCGGCTGCGGGGCGGCTGGACCTCGGAGATGCGCCGCCTGGACGTCGAAGGCCCCGGCGGCGGGCGGCAGGTGGTCCTGCGGTCCTTCGTGAAGCCGTTCTTCCTCCGGCACGCCGAGGCACTCCTCACCCGCGAGGCGGCCGTCCTGACCCTGCTGGACGGTACGGATGTCCCGGCGGCGCGGCTGCTCGCCCTGGACGCCACGGGGGCACACTGCGAGCACCCCTCGCTGCTGATGTCGCTGCTGCCCGGCGGCGTACGGCTGGAGGACGCGGGCGCGGAGGCGCGCGCCGTTCTCCTGGCGCGCCAACTCGTCGGTATCCACGCGGTCGAGGTGACGGACGCCACGCGCCCCCGTACGTACGAGGCGTGGACCTCGCCGGAGCGCGTGCGCGTCCCTGAGGCGACCGGCAGGCCCGGCCTGTGGCGGCGCGCCCTGGACGTCATCTGGGGCGAGCCGCCAGCCCACGAGGCGCGGTTCCTGCACCGCGACTTCCACCCGGGCAATGTCCTGTTCGCCGGGGAGGGCGCGGAGCAGCGCGTCAGCGGGGTCGTCGACTGGGTCGAGACGTCGTGGGGCCCTGCCGACCTGGATGTGGCGCACTGCTCGACCGCGCTGGCGCTGCTGCACGGGCCGGAGGTCGCGGAGGTCTTCGGAGACAGCTATACGGCGGCGGGCGGCCGGCTGTCGGGAAACCCGGCCGGCCACCTGTACTGGCGGCTCCTCGACGCGCTGGCCTTCGCCCCTGACGCCGAGAAGGTCGCCGTACCGTGGCGTCAGCTCGGCCGTACCGATCTGACGCCCGAGGTGCTGACGGGCCGCCTGGAGGATTACCTCGCCGGGCTGTTCGCCCGTTTCGGCTGATCGCGGCAGGCGGCCCGGCAGGCCGCTGTCAGTTGCCGCTGTCAGTTGTCGAAGCTCGCGAAGTACGAGGCCGCCATGTCCTTGTCGCCGTGCCCCTGTTCCTCCGCCCGGCGGAACCGTTCGGCGCCCCCCGCCGCGGCGTCCATCCGTACGCCGTTCTCGGCGGCCGCCTCCAGGATCAGCCGGGCGTCCTTCGCGGCCGTCGAGAGACCGAAGCTCGCCGGCGTGTAGTCGTCGTCCATGATCACCCCGGCCTTGGTGTGCAGATAGCCGCAGTCCAACGCGCCACCGGCCATCACGTCGAGGAACTTCCGCGGGTCGACGCCGAGCCCCTTGGACAGCGCGAGAGCCTCGGCCGTGCCGTGGGTGATCGCGAGGCTCCAACTGTTGCAGACGAGCTTGAGCCGGCTGGCCGCGCCCGAGGCGCCGTCCTCGTCCAGCCACAGCGTGCGGCCCCCGATGGCGTCGAACACGGAGGCGACCGGCTCCCGTACGTCCTGCGGGCCCGCCGCCAGCACGGTGAGCTGGCCGCTCTCGGCGGGGGCGCGCGTCCCCATCACCGGGGCGTCCACGAAACGCAGGCCGTGGTGGAGCGCGAAGTCCACCAGGCCGGCGAGGGCTTCGGAGCCGGCCGTCGTCGACTGGAGCCAGATCGTTCCGGCTTCGAGTCCCGGCGCGGCCGCCGTCATGGCCTCCAGCGTGGCGGGCCCGTCGAGCAGCATGGTGAGGACGATGTCGGCGCCGCTGACCGCCTCCGCCGGGGTGGCGGCGACGTGCGCGCCGTCGGCGGCCAGCGGTTCGGCCTTCTCCTGGGTGCGGTTCCAGACGCGGACGGTGTGTCCGGTGCGGCAGAGGTTGCGGGCCATCGCGGCGCCCATGATGCCGGTGCCGAGGACGGATACGGTGATGTTGTCAGCCATGCGTCTACCGTACGACCGCGCGGCGGCGGCTCGCCGGACGCTCCCCCCGGCGCCGCCCCGGGGCCCGCCGACGCTCAGACGACCTGGTGCAGCCAGCGGACCGGGGCGCCCTCACCCGCGTATCGGAAGGGTTCCAACTCGTCGTCCCACGGCTTGCCGAGCAGCTTGGCGATCTCCGCCTCCAGGACGCTCTCGCCGCCCCGCGCCCGCACGACGGCGGCCCGCAGCCGGTCCTCGGGGACCAGGATGTCACCGTGTATTCCGGTGACCGCGGAGAAGATTCCCAGGTCGGGCGTGGCGCTGTAGCGCTCGCCCTCGGCCGTCGCGCACGGTTCGGCCGTCACCTCGAAGCGCAGCATCTGCCAGCCGCGCAGGGCCGACGCCAGTTTGGCGGCGGTGCCGGCCCGGCCCTGCCAGGAGAATTCGGCCCGCCAGGTGCCCGGCGAGGCGGGCTGTCTGACCCAGTCGAGCTGGACCCGCAGGCCGAGCACACCCGCCACCGCCCATTCGACGTGCGGGCACATCGCGCGCGGTGCGGAATGCACGTACAGAACTCCACGTGTCGTCACCGGGACCTCCAGTGTGGGACGAGGATCGCCTTTCCCAGCGGCCTCAGTAAACATCATCGGGAGTGAAACTCCGCAAAAGGGACAGCATGTGACGTGAGGTAATTTACCGGAGCCGGTGGTTCGAACGCCTCTGGTTCGACCTGCAAAAGCTACCGTGCGGCAGGGTGCCGGGGGTGACGTACCGTCGGTCTCGGGGCCGATATGCGCGAAGCTTTCACTCGCGAGGACGTTATCGGCCGTACGGGGGTTCCAACGACGC
Organism: Streptomyces sp. 150FB; assembly: GCF_000818195.1. Classification (GTDB taxonomy): domain Bacteria; phylum Actinomycetota; class Actinomycetes; order Streptomycetales; family Streptomycetaceae; genus Streptomyces. The sequence continues at coordinate 2,523,183 of NZ_JTHL01000001.1, forward strand.
CGAATTCGGGAAGGCAGCGGTGCACACGAGACGGCGGAAGCGACAGCGGATCGGTACGGGCGTGGTCGCCCTGGCCGTCGCGGCGGCGGCGCTCGCCGGGTGCGGTGCGCCGGGCTCCGGCTCGCCCGATTCGGCCGAACGCGGTAGTCCGGCCCCGCGCCCCGCGCCCGTCTGGGACCGCAGCCCCGGATCGGTGGCCGCGGTGGGCGATTCGATCACCCGCGGGTTCGACGCGTGCGGTGTGCTCGTCGACTGCCCGGCCGTCTCCTGGGCGACCGGTACGGACACGTCGGTGCGCAGTCTCGCCGCGCGGCTCATCGGGGATCCCTCGGTGGCGGACCGGAGCTGGAACGACGCGCGGTCGGGCGCCCGGATGGCCGATCTTCCGGATCAGATGACACGCGCGGTGGCCCACCACCCGGATCTGGTCACGGTGATGGTGGGTGCCAACGACGCCTGCCGGAAGTCCACGAAGGTGATGACGACGGTCAAGAAGTTCAGGTCGTCGTTCGTGAAGGCGATGGGCCTGCTCCGTTCGAAGTCCCCGAAGACGCAGGTGTACGTGTCGAGCGTGCCGGACCTCAAGCGGCTCTGGTCGACGGGGCGCGGCAATCCGCTCGGCCGGGAGATCTGGAAGCTCGGGCTCTGCGCCTCGATGCTCGGGAACGCGCAGGACAACAGCGCGGGGGCGCGCAAACGGCGGCAGAAGGTGTACGACCGGGTCGTGGCGTACAACGGCGTGCTGAAGGACGTGTGCGCGCGGGACCGGCTCTGCCGGTACGACGGCGGCGCCGTCTTCGACTTCCGCTTCACCGGCGCCCAGCTCAGCCAGTGGGACTGGTTCCACCCCAGTACGAGCGGGCAGGGCCGGCTCGCCGAGATCGCGTACCGCAATGTCGTGGCGGCGAACCCACCGGCGTAGGGTGACCCACCGTGACTGCGATGACCCCCGAACGTGTCGGAGCGACGGCCGACGGAACACTCATCCACCGCTGGACCCTCGAACGGGCCGGGACCCGGGTGCGGCTGCTGACGTACGGCGGGATCGTGCAGTCGGTCGAGGTGCCGGGGCGCGACGGGTCCCGCGCCGACGTGGTGCTGGGTTTCCGTGAGCCGAGGGACTATCTCAGCTCGCACGGCCCCTACTTCGGCGCGCTGATCGGCCGTTACGCGAACCGCGTCGGGGGCGCGGCCTTCACCCTGGACGGCCATACGTACCAACTCCCCCGCAACGACGGGCCGAACTGTCTGCACGGCGGCGAGCGCGGCTTCGACCGGCGGGTCTGGGACGCGGAGCCGGCCGGGGACAGCGCGGTGCGGCTCTCGCGCGTCAGCCCGGACGGCGAGGAGGGCTTCCCCGGCCGCCTCGCGGTGTCCGTGACGTACGCGCTGGAGGCGGACGGCGCGCTGCGCCTCGACTACCGCGCCGAGACGGGGGCGCCGACACCCGTCAGCCTGACCAACCACACGTACTGGAATCTGGGCGGCGCGAGCGGCACCGCCGGAAGCGGCACCGCCGCCGGGCATCTGCTGCGTCTCGCCGCCGGGCGGATCACACTGCTGGACGGCGACTCCGTGCCGACCGGCGAGCTGGCCGCGGTCGACGGCACGCGCTTCGACTTCCGCGAGGCGCGCCGGGTGGGAATCGGCTACGACCACAACTACGTGCTGGACGAGCGGGCCGACGGGCAGCCGGCCGCCGAGCTGTACGACCCGGTGTCGGGGCGGGTCCTGACCGTCACGACGACGGAGCCCGGGATGCAGCTCTACACGGGCGACCACTTCGACGGGAAGCCGTACGGGCCGGGTGACGGGATCGCGCTGGAGACGCAGGCGTTCCCCGACTCGCCGAACCAGCCGGGGTTTCCCGACACGGTGCTGCGGCCCGGCGAGGTGTACGCGTCGACGACGACGTTCGGGTTCGGCGTGCGGTAGGCCGCGGGCGGTCGCGTGCGATCCGCCCTTGTGCAGGCGGCGGCGCGGGTCCGGCTCACGCCGCCTGCATGCCGCCGTCGACCGGGAGCACCGCACCGGTCACGTAGGAGGCGCGGTCGCTGAGCAGCCAGGCGGCTGCCTGGGCGATCTCGTCGGGTTCGGCCGCGCGGCGCAGCGGCGTGTGCGCGTTGAGCTGGTCGACGACGCCGGGTGACCTCTCGTCCCAGGCGCGCACCATCTCGGTCAGGGTGGTGCCGGGAGCGACGGCGTTGACGCGGATGCCTTCCGGGCCGTAGGTGGCCGCCGCCGACTCGGTGAGGCTGTTCACCCCGCGCTTCATCGCGCCGTAGGCGGGCAGTGCGGGGTTGCCCCGCAGGCTGCCGACGGACGAGTTGTTGACGATGGCCCCCGTGCCGGCCGTGGCCCTGATGGCGGCGACCTCGGCGGCCATGGCCAGCCAGGGGCCCTTGAGGTTCACGGCGTAGACGTGGTCGAAGTCACTCTCGGTCACCTGGTCCATCGGGCCGGGCGGCACGCTGGTCGCGGCGTTGTTGAAGGCGACGTCGAGCCTGCCGTACAGCTCCACGGCGCGGTCGACGGCGGCCCGGACACTGGCCCCGTCTGCCAGGTCACAGACCGCGTACTCCGCGGTGCCGCCGGCCGCTCGGATCTCCTCGGTCACCGCTTTCAGTTGTGCCTCGGTCCGGGCCGCGAGCAGTACCCGGGCGCCCTCCCGGGCGAACAGCCGCGCCGCGGCGGCGCCGATACCGCGGCCGGCTCCCGTGATGAGGGCGACCTTGCCGGCCAGCAGGCCGGGGGCGGCGGGAGTGGAGGGGGCGTCCGTCATCGGTGTCATTCGTGTGTTGTCCATGGCAGCGAGCCTGCGCCGGGCCGGGGAGCCGATCCAGGCACCAGCGGTACCTGGATCGGCTCCCCGGACCCGCGCACACTGGAGGTATGGACAGACGAGAGCTGGCCGGTTTCCTGCGGGGCAGGCGTGAGCGGATCACCCCCGCCGATGTGGGGCTGCCCGCCGGGCCGCGCCGCCGCACCCCGGGGCTGCGCCGCGAGGAGGTGGCGCTGATGGCGTTCATCTCGACCGAGTACTACACACGGCTGGAGCAGGCCCGCGGCCCGCACCCGTCGCGCGAGGTGCTCGACGGCCTGGCCAGGGCCCTGCGCCTGTCGGACGCCGAGCGCGATCATCTGCACCACCTCGCCGGCTCTTCGCCCGGGCCGTCGGGCGGGCCTTCCCGTGAGGTGCGGCAGAGCATCCTCGACCTGCTGCGACGGCTGCCGCAGGCCGCCGCGATCGTCCTGTCGGCGACCTACGAGGTGATCGCCTGGAACGACCTGGCGGCCGCCCTCCTGGAGGACTTCTCCGCGCTGCCCCGGCGCGAGCGCAACCTCGTGCGCCGTGCCTTCCTCTCGCCCGGGGACCGGCCGCTGTACAGCAGGGCCGGTACGGAGGAGTTCGCCCGCGTCGCTGCCCGGCAACTGCGTGCCACCGCCGCCCGCTACCCCGACGATCCCGAGGTGGCCGCGCTGGTGGGGGACCTTCTCTCCGGGAGCGCGGAGTTCGCCCGACTGTGGGCCGCCCACGACGTACGCGCCGAGCCCACCCTGCGCAAGACCGTCGACCACCCGCTGATCGGCCCGGTCACCGTCAACTGCGATGTCCTGGACATCACCGACCGGGACCAGCGCGTGGTGATCTACACGGCCGAGCCCGGCTCTCCGGCGGAGGAGGCGCTGCGGCTGCTGTCGGTGATCGGCACGCAGCGCATGGACGTGCCCGGCTGATCCGAGCCGGGCACGGGGGCGTTCTCCGCCGGTGCATACGGCTCCGGGGCGGCGTCAGGTTCCGCCCCGGAGCCGTACGTTCTTCTCCCCCCGCTCCCGCTACCCCCGGGCGTCGACCGTGGCGCTCAGCCTCCGGTCGGCCACCGAGTGCGCGGCCTGGACCTCGTACGTCCCGTCCTGGTACGCCCAGGAGCCCGCTTCCTCGTCCCAGATCTCGAACGCCCTGCGGCGCAGCGGGATACGTACCTCGGTGCTCTCGCCGGGGCCCGCCTCGACGGAGGCGAAGCCGGCCAGCCAGCGCGCGGGACGCTCGGGGGCGCCGGGCTCGCCGGCACCGGGGGCCAGGTAGATCTGGACGACCTCGCGGCCCGTCCGCGCGCCGGTGTTGCGGAGCCGTACCGTGGCCTCGGTGGGGGTGGCCGACAGGGTCTCGTACTCCCAGTCGGTGTAGCCGAGTCCGTGGCCGAAGGGGTAGGCGGGGGTGGCCCCCGACTTCTCCCAGGCCCGGTAGCCGATGAACACGCCTTCGTCGTAGTGCAGTTGGCCGTCGGTCGGGGTGGTGTCCGAGACCGGTACGTCGTCCAGGGTGACCGGCCAGGTGGTCGGCAGCCGGCCGCCCGGCTCCTCGGCGCCGAGGAGGACGTCGGCGAGCGCCGCGCCGCCCTCCTGGCCCGGGAACCAGCTCAGCAGTACGGCGGCCACCTCCTCGCGCCACGGGAGCTCCACCGGGGAGCCGGTGTTGACGACCACGACGGTGTTCGGGTTGACGGCGGCGACGGCCCGTACCAGCTCGTCCTGACGGCCGGGCAGCTTCAGGTTCTTGCGGTCGAAGCCCTCGGACTCGACCTGCGAGGTGGTGGCGACCACGACCACAGCGGTGTCGGCGGCGCGCACCGCCTCGACGGCCTCGGCGATCAGTTCGTCGGGGTCGTGCTGCGGGCCGAGGTGGAGGAGCGAGAAGGCGACGGCCTTCATCGGCACGTCCGACTCCTTGTAGACGGTGTCGACCAGCGAGATCTCGACGGGCTGCCCCGCCACCAGTTCGGCCCGGCCGCGCTCGGTGGGCGCGCCGAAGAACGCCTCGAACGGGTCGGTCGACGTACCGGACCCCTGGTCGCCCTCGAAGAGGACCTGGCCGCCCACGGTGAGGGTGAAGCCGCCGACGCCCCGGGTGCCGAAGGCGTGCTCGCCGCTCTCGCGTGGGGTGAAGCTTCCGGTGATCTCGACGGTGTGCAGCGCCTCGAAGTCGACGCCGTCGGGCAGGTCGCTGCCGACCCACTGCACCCGGCCGTTGGGCAGCTTGGTGGTGGCGAGGACCCGTCCGTCGGCGTCGCGACTGATCGCCTCCAGCTCGAACCCCTTGTCGCCGAGGCCGAGTTGACCGCTGGGTTCGGCTCCGACTGCGTACGTCAGGGTCTGTTCGGGGAGCGCGGCCGTGAGGCCGTCGAGCGGGGAGACGATGTGGTCGGGGAAGACGGTGGCCGAGCCGCCGCCGAGGACGCGCGCGTCTCGGGCGGCGGCGCCGATGAGGGCGACCGTACCGGCCTGGGCGGGGTCGAGCGGGAGCACGGGAGGCTCGCCGACCTCGGCGCCGGCCGGTGCCTCGTTGCGTACGAGGACGAAGGAGCGGCGGGCGACCTCGCGGGCCAGCGCCTCGCCGTCGACGGGCGCGGGGAAGTCGGTGACGGCGGCGGGGGCGCCTTCGAGGATGCCGACGCGGGCGGCGAGGCGCAGGACGTTCCGTACGGCCTCGTCGACGGCGGACTCCTCGGCCTCACCGGCCCGTACGGCGGCGGCGAGCTTCGGCCCGTACACCGTCTCGGGTCCTGGCATGGCGACGTCGAGGCCGCCGAGCAGGGCGCCGACGGTGGAGCGGGCCGCGAGCCAGTCGGAGACGATGTAGCCGTCGAAGCCCCATTCGCCGCGCAGGACTTCGTTCTGGAGGTAGCGGTGTTCGGTCATCGACGAGCCGTTGACCGTGTTGTAGGCGGCCATGATGCCCCACGGGTGGGCGTTGGCGACGATCGCCTCGAAGGGCGCGAGGTACAACTCCCGGAGCGGGCGCGGCGCGACGATGTTGTCGACGGTGAAACGGTCGGTCTCCGCGTCGTTGGCCACGAAGTGCTTGACGGTGGTGCCGACTCCGCCGTCCTGCACCCCGAGGACATAGCCGGTGCCGATCTCGCCCGTGAGGTACGGGTCCTCGCTGTACGCCTCGAAGTGGCGCCCGCCGAGCGGCGACCGGTGCAGGTTCACGGTCGGCGCGAGCAGTACGTGCACACCTTTGCGGCGGGCCTCCTGGGCGAGCAACCGGCCTGCCCTGCGGGCCAGTTCGGGATCCCAGCTCGCCGCGAGCGCGGTGGGTGAGGGCAGTGCGACCGACGGGTCGTCGGAGGTCCAGCGGACCCCGCGTACGCCCACGGGGCCGTCGGACATCACGAGCGAGGCGAGCCCGATCTCGGGCAGTCCGGGCAGGGACCACTGGTCCTGTCCCGCCAGCAGCCTGGTCTTGGCGTCGAGATCGAGCTTGCCGAGCGCCGCCTCGACGGCGGCGTTGCGTGCCTGATCGGCCCGGCTGGTGGATGCGCCTGCCACGTGCGTACCTCCATGTCGACGTTCTCGCGGACGGACGTCCCCGCTCTCGCGAATGGTTACATGGTGGACCGGATACCTGTAGACGGGTAGGTATCGTCATCATTTCGTAATGTGATGGTCGAGCGTTCCCGATACGGTCCTGACAGGCGGCCGGCAAGGCGGACGGGGAGAGGGGCGGGCGGATGGCGGCGCAAGCCAGAGGCGAGGAGCGGCGCGCGGAGATCCTGCACGCGGCGCTGGAGGTGATCGCCGAGCGCGGTTACCGGGGCACGACCCTGGGCGCCGTGGCCGACCGGGTCGGCCTCACCCAGCAGGGGCTGCTGCACCACTTCCCGACCAAGGAAGCGCTGCTGGTCGCCGTCCTGGAGGACCGCGACCAGTGGGACACGGGCGGCGGCAGCCGGGGCAGAAGGGGCTGGCGTCTCGAACTGCTGACGTCGCTGGTGGAGTACAACGCGATGCGTCCCGGTGTGGTGCAGACCTTCTCGGCGCTGCTGGGCGAGAGCGTCACCGAGGACCATCCGGCGAGGGAGTTCTTCGCGCACCGCTACGACCAGGTGCGCGGCAACATGATCGCGTCGCTGCGCGACGAGTTCGGCGACCGGCTGCCGGGCGGGCTCACCCCGGAGCAGGCGGCGCCGCTGCTGACTGCGGTGATGGACGGACTTCAGTACCAGTGGCTGCTGGACCCGGAATCGGTGGACATGCCGGCGGCGTTCCGCGACTTCCTGACCCTGCTGAGGGCGGGCGGCACCGGACCCGCCGCCTGAACAACCGCCGGGCAGTTTAAGGGAGTACGGCGCCGCGCTGCTCCGGGCCCGTCACCGCTTCGCCCTCCGGCGGCGCTGTCAGTTCGCGCACCATCAGCGTCGCCCCCGCGACAGCGCCCGGCATCAGGAAGACCGCGACCAGCGGGACCAGGAACGCGAGGGTGAGCGGCACGCCGAAGCCCAGGCTCATCATGCGGCGGCTGTGCAACAGCGCCCGCCGCTCCTTCAGTTGGACGCCACGCCGCTGGAGCGCCACAGCCGTCAGCTCCTCGGCGAGGAAGAACCCCGAGACGCAGAAGCCGATCACGGGGACGACCGTCTGTCCGACGACCGGGAGGAAGCCGAGAGCGAAGAGCAGTACGCCGTAGATCGCCACCCGGACCAGGACCCGCAGACTGTCCCGCGCCGAGATCAACAGCTCGCGCCAGAACGGGAGTCCGGACTCGGGAACCTCGCCGCCCTCCGCGCGGTCGACCGCCTCGGACAGCGACTCGTAGAAGGGCTGTCCGATCAGCAGGGTGACCGCAGTGAAGGTGACCACGGCGAGAAACAGGCCGAGGGCGAAGACGAGCACCGTGAGGAAGCCCCGGAAGAGACCGAGCCAGGGGGACGACCAGTCGTCGGCGAACGGCGTCGACCAGGAGGCCAGGTTGTCGGCGCCGTAGGCGAGGCCGATGAGCGCTCCCGCGTACAGCACCAGCGTTATCAGGCCGGGCAGCAGCCCGAAGCCGAACGAGCGCCCGTGGCCGACGACCCAGCGCTGGCCTTTCCACAAGTAGCCGAAGCCCACCCCGAGATCATGCATGGGGCGCAGCCTACCGGCGGCGCGGGCCCCTGACGCCAGAGCCGGCCCGGCGCCGCACCTCTCCGCACGGCACTCGCCGTCCTGCTACCTTGTCCGGCATGAAGCGCGCTGCGATGACGACGACGCCGGAGAGTGTCCCGGCGCGCTGACTGCTGAACGTGAGTCCGAAGCCCCGGGGCGAGTGCCCCGGGGCTTCGCCGTGTGGTCACTCGCCTCCCCACCCGTGAGGAGACCACCATGAACGACCACCGCAAGCTCGGCCGCGAGCTGGACCTGTTCGACACCGATCCGCTGATGGGGGCGGGTCTGCCGTACTGGCTGCCGGACGGCGCCGCCGTACGGCACGCGCTGGAGGAGTACGTCAGGGAGGCCGAGCGGCTGGCCGGCTACCGCCATGTGTACTCGCCGGTCCTCGGCAAGCGGGAGCTGTACGAGATCTCCGGGCACTGGTCCCACTACAGCGAGGACATGTTCCCCCCGATGGAGCTCGGCTCCGAGCAGCTCCTACTGCGGCCGAGCCTGTGCCCGCACCACGCGCTGATCTACCGGTCCCGGTCCCACAGTTACCGCGAACTCCCCCTCCGGATGGCCGAGTTGGGCGGTATGTACCGCTCCGAACTCTCCGGTGTGCTCGGCGGCCTGACCCGCGTCAGGGCGATCCAGCTCAACGACGCGCACATCTTCTGCACCCTGGAGCAGGCGGCCGAAGAGGCGGGCGCCGCACTGGAGTTGATCCGGCGGGCGTACCAGGCGCTCGGCATCGGCGGGGCCCGTTACCGTCTCTCGCTGCCAGGGCCCGGCGGAAAGTACGTGGCGAACCCCGAGATGTGGCGGCGGGCCTCCGCCCTGCTGACCGGCGTCCTGGAGGAGTCGGGGCTGCCCTACGAGGCCGCCGAGGGCGAGGCCGCGTTCTACGGCCCGAAGATCGACGTCCAGGTCAGCGACGGCGCGGGCCGCGAGGCCACCCTGTCGACCGTCCAGGTCGACTTCCACCAGCCCGAGCGGTTCGGGCTGCACTACATCGGCGCGGACGGCGGTAAACACCGGCCGGTCATGATCCATCGCAGCATCGTCGGCAGCGTCGAGCGGGCCGTCGCGCACCTCCTCGACGTGCACGGCGGCGCGTTCCCCGGCTGGCTCGCCCCCACCCAGCTCGTCGCGCTCCCGATCTCCGACGCCGAGGTGCCCAGGGCCGCCGAGCTGGTACGGCGGTGCCTGGCCCGGGGGCTGCGCGCCGAGGTCATCGGCCCCGAGCACGGCACCCTGGGCGCCCGCGTCCGGGCCGCCAGGCTCGTGCCGTACCAGGCGGTGATCGGCGCCAGGGAGGCCGCCGGTGACCTGGCCGCCCTGCGCCTGCGGGACGGTCGCCGCCTCGACGCGCTGCCCGCCGACGAGATCCTGGCCCGGGTCGGCGCGCTGGTCGGCGCCCACAGCACCGACCTGTGGGACAGCGCCGTCGCCGCCTGACCGCGGCACACCCCGTACAGCACTCCGCCCCGCCGGTCACGTACCGGCGGGGCGGAGTCGAGCAGGTGGCGCGGTCAAGCAAGGTGGCGCGGTCAAGCCGTGCCGTCAGCGCCGCGATCAGGCGACGGAGAGGTCGACCTTAATGTTGCCGCGGGTCGCGTTGGAGTACGGGCACACCTGGTGCGCCTGCTCCAGCAGGTCCTTGGCGGTCGCCTCGTCCACGTTCGGGATCGACGCCTGGAGCTCGACCTCGAGGCCGAAGCCACCGTTCTCCAGTTTGCCGATGCCGACCTTGGCGGTGACGGTGGAGCCCTTGATGTCGACCTTGGCCTTGCGGGCGACGACGGACAGCGCGCTCTGGAAGCAGGCGCTGTACCCGGCGGCGAAGAGCTGCTCGGGGTTGGTGCCGGCGCCGCTGCCACCCATCGACTTCGGCGGGTTGACGACTACGTCGAGCTGACCGTCGTCGCTGGAGACCCGGCCGTCACGGCCGTTCTCGGCGGTGGCGACAGCGGTGTAAAGGACGTCTACGTTCTGAATGGTCATGTCGTGTGCGTTCCTTCTGCTTGTACGCCGCGGCTCGCGCCCACGGGCCTCGGCGGCCTGAGGTGAGCCTAGCGGGTAAGGCTGACGATCATCTTTCCGGTGTTCTCACCGCGCAGCATGCCGAGGAACGCGTCGAAGCCGTTTTCCATTCCCTCGACGACGGTTTCGTCGTACTTGAGCGCTCCCGAAGCGAGCCAGCCGGAGACGTCCTCGGTGAACTGGGACCGCAGGTCGGCGTGGTCGAGGACGAGCATGCCCTGAAGGCGCAGCCGCTTGCCGATGGCCAGCGCGAGGTTGCGCGGGGCCGGGGTCGGCTCGGTGCTGTTGTACTGCGCGATCATGCCGCACAGGGTGGCGCGGCCGTGCAGGTTGAAGGAGGAGAGCGCAGCTTCGAGGTGGTCGCCGCCGACGTTGTCGAAGTAGACGTCGATGCCGTCGGGCGCCGCGTCCTTGAGCTGGTCCCTGACCGGGCCGTTCTTGTAGTTGAAGGCCGCGTCGAAGCCGTACCGCTCGGTGAGGAGCTTGACCTTCTCGTCGGAGCCCGCCGAACCGATCACCCGGGAAGCGCCCTTGATCTTCGCCATCTGGCCGACCTGGCTGCCGACGGCTCCGGCCGCGCCCGATACGAAGACCACGTCGCCCTCCTTGAAGGAGGCGACGTCGAAGAGACCGGCGTACGCGGTCAGGCCCGTCATACCGAGGACCCCGAGGTACGCGGAGAGCGGCGCCTTCGAGGCGTCGACCTTGGTGCCGTGCTCGGCCGGGAACTGGGCGTACTCGCGCCAGCCCCCGTAGTGCAGGACATGGTCGCCCACGGCGAAGCCCTCGGCACCGGAGGCTATGACCTCGCCCACGGCGCCGCCTTCCATCGGCTTGTCGAGCTTGAACGGCGGGGAGTACGACTTCACGTCGTTCATCCGGCCGCGCATGGCCGGGTCGACCGAGAAGTACAGGTTACGGACCAGGATCCGGCCCTCGCCCGGCTCGGTCACGGGGACCTCGCGCAGTGCGACGTCCCCCGGCTCGGGCCAGCCGCTGGGGCGGGCGACGAGGTGCCATTCGCGGCCGGAGGCGGGAAGTGCGGTCATGGTGCGGACCCTCCTGAAGTAGATCGGCGGTGGTGGACCTAAAGGAAAAGCATTAAAGCTTCACCACCTGAAAGAACCATGCTCCTGGATATTTCATGTTGTCAAGTAAGTGGGTACTCTGGTGACCATGGCCACTTCTCGCACAGACCCACTGACCCTCGAGGTCGTCGAACTCATCGGCACCGTCGTGGCCCGCTACTACGAGGAGTACGAGCAGGCCGCGGCGAAACACTCACTGACCGGCGCCCAGGCGCGCGTGCTGGGACTGCTGTCCCTGGAACCCATGCCCATGCGCCGGATCGCGCGGAAGCTGAAGTGCGAGCCGTCGAACGTCACCGGCATCGTCGACCGGCTGGAAGCGCGCGACCTGGTGGAGCGACGTCCTGATCCGGGCGACCGCAGGGTCAAGCTCGCGGCCCCGACCGAGAAGGGCCGGGCGACGGCGATGCTGCTGCGGGACTCGCTGGGCTTCGCGCGGGAGCCGCTCGCCGAGCTGTCGGTGGCGGAGCGTACGGTGCTGCGCGACCTGCTCAGGCGGATGCTCGGCGACGAGGTGGTGGACGCCGGGATCGGCGCCTGAGGCGGCACCGCGTGCCGCGCCCGTACATACCCGTCAGGTGCAGAACCAGAGGATGTGCGTGCAGTCGTCGCCGGTCTCGGACGGCTCGGGATCGGGCGTGGGATCGGCCGGCGGGGGCGGAGGCGGCGGTGTGGTGCCGTCCGTCGGTGACGAAGAGCCGCTCTGGCCTGTCGTGGGAGTGCCGGGGCCCGTCGAACCGGGTTGCGTGGGGTCCGTACTCTCCTGGCCCGGCGTCACGGACGACGATCCCGAGGCACCCGGCGAGGCGGACCCGCTCGGATCGCCGCTGCCGCTCGGGCCGGGCGAGCCGCTCGTACCGCCGGGACCCGGCTCCGAGACGGGGTCCACGGCGCCCGGGGACGCGGGGCGGCCCGAGACCTGGGGTGCTCCGTCGAAGTCGATGCCCGAGTCCTTCTCCTTCACGGAGGTGGAGGGGTCGTTGCTCACGCCTTCGATGGCGAGCTGCGCCAGGCTCAGCGCACCGGCGGCGAGGACCACGCCGAGCGTGCCTATGAGAATCCGGCGGCCGGTCTTGCTGCGTCCCCTGCGGCCGGTACGCCGAGCCGGCTCGCGGGTGCGGCGGTGGCCGGCGAGTTCGTACGGGGGGTCGTCGTCGTACGCGGGCTCGTCGTCGTACGCGGTGTCGCCGTGCCCGGGGTCCGCGTGGCCGGAGCCCTCATGCGGACCGGCTCCGTACGTACCGCCCTCGTACGCGCCACTCCCGTACGCACTCACCTCATACGCGGCGCCGGAGTCACCCTCCGGCACGCCGCTGAACTCCCCGTAACCACCAGCAGCCTCTTGAGCACCTCGACCGCGCCCGTGGCGGCGGCCGTGGTGCGACGCCGTCGGGGCGGCGGCTCTGTGCGGCAGCTCCTCGGCGGGGGTGCCGCATCCGGCGCAGGTCAATGCGCCGTTGAGGTGCCGAAGGCACTGGTTGCAGTAGTCCATGGCGCCCGAAGATTATGCGGAGAGAGGACAACCCGGATAGCTGACGTTGTAAAGATCTGGTGTGGAAATCCGTCTTCCGCCCGTGTCGGCCCGCCGGAGCCCGAGCGGGCAGGATGGCGGTATGACGTCAGCGGGGCCGTTCGGGCCACTCCAGTTCCAACTCGTGCTGTTGCGCCGGATGGCCGACCATCAGCCGGAGCTCGTCGACGACGCCCGCCGTGAACTGGGCGTATCCCTCGCGGAGATGCGCGAGGCGAACCGCCGCTGGCAGGCGATGGCGCGCTCGCGGCACGCCCGCTCCCCGCTGTCGCGCTACCGCTCCGTGCTCGGCGAACCGGCCCTCACCTTCCGCCGGACGATCGGCGATCTCGAATGTGACGCCTTGCTGTGGAGCGTGCCGCTCTGGCCCGATCTGCGCTTCGAGGTGATGGTCGCGCCCGGCGGCGCCGTATGGAACGAGTGGCTGGTACGCGCACCCGGGGCGCCGGGCCCCGAGTTGCGTACGCCGGAGGATCTGCTGCCGTGGTCGTGCACGGTGGACGAGGTGGCGCGGGCCTTCCCGCCGGCCAGGCCGATGCAGGGCAGCGCTCCGACGCGGATGCGGCTGGGATTCACGCCCCCGCAGGGGCCGGACGGTCCGGACGGGGGCAGTCCGGCTGTCGCCGACTTCACCTGGGGGCTGCTCCAGGGCTGGTCCGGACAGCCCGCTTGAGCGGGTGAATCACACCCCCGTATCCCTCGCGTATCTCCTCCGTATCCCCCGTCCCACCGACCGCCCCCACCGATCGGCCCATCCCAGCGCGCGCGATCGCACGCGAGCCCGCACGATGCGAAACAGGGCAGGCGGCCGCCTGCCCTGTTTCAGAAACAACAGTGCTCTCGGGAGATCCAGCGGTGACCGTCAGTCTTGAGCAGTTGCGCCGTTGCCACATCGCCGTCGATCTGGGTGCCGCCAGGACCCGGGTCTTTGTGAAGGGGGTCGGGCTCGTCGTCGACGAGCCGAGCTGCGCCGCCGTGAACACCCGTACGGGCGCGCTCATCGCCGTCGGCACCCTGGCCGAGCAGATGACGGGCCGTACGCCCGAGTACATCCGTGTCGCGCGGCCCGTCACCGGCGGCACCGTCGTCGACATCGAGATGGCGCAGCGGATGCTCCGTCACCTCATCGGCGACAAGCTCCGCCGCCAGTTGCGCCGCAAGGCCCGGCTGCGCGCCGCCGCGGCCACCCCGCACGAGAGCGACCCGCTGGCGCGGCGCGCCACCATCGAGACGCTGGTGGGTCTCGGTGCGCGCAAGGTCGAGCTGGTCGACACACTGATCGCCGCCGCTGTGGGCTGCGGACTGCCCGTGGAGCAGCCGAGCGCCACCATGATCATGGTGTGCGGTGCGGCGACCACACAGGTCGCCGTGCTCTCGATGGGCGCGATCGTCACCGCCCTGCGCATCCCCGTCGGCGGCAACGCCATCGACCACGCGGTGATCCAACACCTGCGTCACCAGCACGAGTTGATGCTTCCCAGCCAGTCGGTCCGGCCACTCCAGTTGGCGCTGCGCGGCAACGGCATCACCGAGCGGGGGCCCAGCTCCACCGAGATCCACGGCCGGGATGTGGCCACCGGTGCGGCCCGTTCCGTGATGGTGGAGACCGCCGCCGTGCGCCAGGCGATCTACACGCCGCTGACGAATGTGCTCGACGGCATCGGCAAGGTGCTCCGCGACTGCCCGCCGGATCTGGTGGCCGACCTCGCCGAGAGCGGGATCATGATGGTCGGCGGCAGCGCGCTGCTGCCGGGTCTCGACCAGATGCTGCACGAAGCGACGGGCATGCCGGTGGTCATCGCCGACCGTCCCGACATCTGCACGGTCCTCGGCCTCGGGGCGATGCTGGAGGGCAGGATCCAGCCGATGGTGCTGAACACCGCGCCGCTGGTCTCCTGACGGCGGCGGGCAGGACGGGCAGGGCGGTCGGCGCGATGGGCGGCGGTACGGGCGGGGAGAGCGGCGGTACGGACCGGCCGGACGACGGCGGTACGGACGACTGCGGTACGGACCGGCAGAGCGCCGGTACGGACCAGCCGGACGACGGCGGACCCGGCTGCGTGGGGTGCGGCGAGGGCCGTGCCGCGACCGCCCCCCGGCTGCCCATGCTGCTGGAGGCGGTCCTCGGCATCGGCACCGATCTCGAATTCGGCGCCACCCTCCAGCACATCGTCGACACGGCGAGCGATCTGATCGGCGCGCGGTACGGCATGCTCGCCGTGGCGACCCCCGGCAGCGAGCTGCTCAGCGAACTCTTCACCTCCGGCATCCCTGACGAGGAACGGGAGAACCTGAAGCGGATCCCCGACGGGCGCGCGGGGCTGCTGGGGGTGCTGTTCACGGACCCGCGGCCGCTGCGGCTCGACGACCTGCTGACCGATCCCCGATCCGTCTGGCACGAAAGACTGCGCGATCACGAGATGCGCAGATTCCTCGGCGTCCCGATCCGGGTGGACACCGAGATCTTCGGCAGCCTCGTCCTGATGGCGAAACGCAGCGGCCCCTTCACCGAGGAGGACCAGGCGCTGCTTCAGGTGCTGGCCTCGCAGGCGGGTATCGCGATCGGCAACGCCAGACTGTACGAGACGGCGCGGCAGCGCGAGCGCTGGATCGAGGGCGCCGCCGCCGTCACAACGGCGCTGCTGACCGGTGAGGGGGCAGCCGACGCGCTGATGACCGTCGCCGAGTCGGCCAGGCTGCTCGCCGACGCCTACGCGGGTGTGGTGCTGCTGCCGACGGAGGAGGGCGGCATGGAGATCGTCGCCGCTTCCACGGTCGACGACCCCGGTGACATCATCGGCGCCACGATCCTGCCCGGATCGCCGGTGCTGGTCCAACTGCTGGGCGGGGAGCCGGTGTTCATCGACGACTCGGCGACCGATCCCCGGATGACCACCCATGTGCGGACCCGCTTCGGGCCGAGCATGATGCTGCCGTTGCAGAGCGGCGGCCAACTGATCGGCACGCTCGCCCTGCCGCGCGAACGGGGCGGACGCGCGTACAGCTCGGTGGAGCGGCTGCTCGCCGTGCAGTTCGCCTCGCAGGCGGCGCTCGCGCTGGTGCTGGCCGACACCCAGCACAACAGGGAGCAGCTCGCGGTGTACGAGGACCGCGACCGGATCGCCCGCGACCTGCACGATCTGGTGGTCCAGCGCCTCTTCGCCACCGAGATGATGCTGGAGTCGACGCGGCGGCGCGCGGCGGAGACCGATCTCGACGAGCTGCTCGGCCGGGCCGTCGACGAACTCGACTCCACCATCCAGGAGGTCCGTACGACGATCTTCACCCTCCAACAGCCGCCGGCCCAGGTCCCGACGAGCCTGCGCGGGCAGGTGCTGCGCGAGACGGGCGCGGCCGGTGTGCTCCTGGGGCTGCGGCCGTCGGTGCACTTCACGGGGGCCGTGGACACACTGGTCGAAGGGCCTGTCGGCCAGGAGCTGCTGGGCGAGCTGCGGGCGGCGCTGGCCGACACGCAGCGGCGCGAGGGCGTGACGCGTGTCGATGTGAACATCGACACGACCGTGCGGCTGCCGGACGGGCGCGAGGGAGTACGGCTGCTGGTGACCGACGACCGGACGCCCGCCGGGGACGGCGGCGAGGGCCCACCGGGCCTGACCACCGCCCGGTGGCAGGCGCCGCGCTGAGACGACGGGCGGCGGTGGCCCCCGGCCGGGGACACCGCCGCTGTCGCTGTGCGCGAACTAGCTGTGGAACATGGTGCTTTGGGACACGGCGCCGTCGAACATGGTGCCGTCGAGCTTCTTACCGCTGGTCCTTCAGCTCAGGCTGAAGCTGTCGATGTCGAACAGCGACCCCGACCCTCCGGTGAAGCTCAGGAACAGCGGACCGGTACCCGCCGTCAGCGGTGTGGAGACCGTGGTGAAGGTCTCCCAGTCGCCGGTGTTGGCGACATTCACCGACCCGAGCAGTGTGCCGGTCGCCGATCCTGACCGGACCTGGATGGTGCCGCCCGCTCCCGCCGATGACACCTTGGCCGAGAAGGAGGTGGCTCCCGCCGTGTCCACCGACGCGTACCCGGCCCAGTCGCCGTTGTCGATGAAGCCGAGCGTCTGCCCGCCGCTCGCCGCGCCGTGGCCGGCCGGCTCGACGCCGGAGGACGAGGTGTACGACTCCGCCTCCACCGAGGCCGGTTGGTCGCCGCCGCCCGGTACCGAGCAGTCGGCCTCGACGACTCCCGCCGCGTACTCGATCCCGCCCAGCAGCAGCTTCTGGAAGTCGGGGTCGGCGTACGACTCGGCGGTGTGCCCGAGCCCGGTGTAGAACGACCGTCCGGTGCCCTGTGCGTGGCACCAGGTGATCGGGTGGTCGCCGCTCATCTCCCCGCCGGTGTAGCTGCTCTCGTCCAGGCTCTGGAGCACATGGACGTCGGCGCGCGGGTTGCTGCGGTAGTTGTACAGCTCGTCGGTGTGGGTCCAGGTGGGGCCGAAGTGCGAGGTCGCCGGGTTGGTGACGTCCTCGTTGACGACGGTCGCCTGCTGGATCGCGGGGTGGCTCTTGAACCAGGCCCCGACGAGCTGCTCGTACGCCGGTGACTCGTACTCGGCGTCGGCGGCCGCGTGGATACCCATGAAACCCCCTCCCCCGTCGACGTACCCCTCAAGGGCCGCCTCCTGGGTGTTGTCGAGGAAGTCACCGGTGGTCGACACGAACACAACGGCCTTGTACTGGGCGAGGTTCGCCGGAGTCAGGACAGTCGCGTCCTCGGTGGCCGTGACGGCGAACCCGTTCGCCGCGCCGAGGGCCTGGACCTCGGCGATCCCGGCGGGGATCGAATCGTGCCGGAATCCCGCCGTCTTGGAGAAGACGAGGACCTGGTACGGGTCGGCCGCCGGAGCGCCCGCCCCCGGCTGGGCCGTCGCCACTGTCGGCGCCAGGAAGGCTGCGCCGAGTACGACGGCGAGGGCGTACGACATGTGCCGTACCCGACGCGGCTTCCGGGTCGCCCCGGTCACCTCCTGCTGCTGCCGCCGGAGCCGCTTCATCACTTCGCCTCCTGGGCCGCTGTGGTGAAGGTGAAGTTGTCGACGTCGAACAGGTTGCCCTGACCCGTCGGGCCCTTGAAGACCAGGAACAGGTCGGTGGTGCCGGCCGGTGCGTTGCTGAGGTTCGCCGTCACATCGGCGAACTTCTCCCAGTCACCGGTCGGTGTGACGGTCGCCGTACCCAGCAGGGTTCCGGTGGCCGAGCCCGCCCGTACCTCAAGTGTGCCGCCGGGTCCCGCCGATGAGACGTGTGCGGTGAACTGGGTGGCGTTGCTCAGGGCGTACGGCGTGAACGAGATCCAGTCGCCGTTGTCGGTGAAGCCGACGGTGCGACCGCCCTCCGCCGTGCCGTGCGAAGCGGCCTCGATGCCGGACATCGCCGTGTAGTGCTCGGCCTGGCGGTGCTTGGGCTGGAGCTTGCTGACGCTGTGCGAGGTCAGGCCGCCCGCGTCGGTGTACTCGGCGTCGAAGACCCCGTAGAGGTTCGCGGCGCTGTCGTGCTCACCGTCGGTCGGCACGGCGAGAGAGCCGGAGCAGCCGTTCTTCGAGGTGATCTGGTGCTCGTGGCTGTCGTGGCCGAGGAAATAGGTGACCTTGACCTTGGTGCAGTCGATCGGACCGTCCTCGGGGTCGGAGCCCTCGACGGTGAACGGCACGGTGTCACCGAAGCTGAACAACTGGCCGTTGGCGGGCGTGGTGAGCTTCAGGGTGGGGGCGGTGTTGCCGACCGTCACCACGAGGCTGGCCGTACCTGTCAGGCCTTCGGGGTCCTTCACCGTGAGGGTGGGGTTGAAGGTGCCCGTCTTGGTGTACGTGTGACTCGGGTTGGCGTCCGCCGAGGTGGAGCCGTCGCCGAAGTCCCACGAGTAGGTCAGCGCCCCGTTCTCGGGGTCGGAGCTGCCCTTGGAGGAGAAGGCGACGGCGAGCGGCGCCTGTCCCGACGTCTTGTCGGAGGCGGCGACGGCGACCGGGTTGCGGTTGCTGCCACCGACGTACTCGATGCGGTAGAGGGCCTGGTCGTCGGCGCCGGTGCCGTAGTCGAGGACGTAGAGCGCGCCGTCGGGGCCGAAGGCCTCGTCCATGACCTGAGTACCGGTCCAGGGGAAGGAGTCGATGGTGCCGGGCGAGCCGTCGGCGTTGACCGTGATGGGCTTGATCCACTTGCGGCCGTACTCGGCGGCGAAGAACTTGCCGTCGAGCGACTGCGGGAACTTCACGCTGGAGTCGAGGTTGGCGTCGAAGTGGTAGACCGGGCCGCCCATGGGCGACTCGGAGCCACCGCCGAACTCGGGCGGGGAGCCCTCGTCACCGCCGTACTTGATCCAGGCCGACTGCGGGGCGGGCAGCTTCTGAAGTCCCGTGTTGTGGGGCGAGTTGTTCGTCGGGCCGCCGGCGCAGTCGGCCTTGGCGCCCGAGGGGCCGTTCGGGAAGGTGTACTCGTTGTACGACTCGGTGGTCGTGTTCGTACCGGTGCAGTACGGCCAGCCGAAGTTGGCGGCCTTGGTGATCCGGTCGAACTCGACCTGTCCACCGGGACCGCGGTTCGGGTCGGTGACACCGGCGTCGGGGCCGTAGTCGCCGACGTAGACCACGCCGGTGGGCTTGTCCACAGCGAGCCTGAACGGGTTGCGGAAGCCCATGCCGTAGATCTCGGGGCGGGTGTTGGCGGTGCCGGGGGCGAAGAGGTTGCCGTCCGGGATCGTGTAGCCGCCCTCTGCGGTCGGGTGGATCCGCAGGACCTTGCCACGCAGGTCGTTGGTGTTGCCCGCGGAGCGCTGGGCGTCGAACTGCGGGTTGCGGTTGGCCTGTTCGTCCTGGGGCGCGTAGCCCTGCGACTCGAACGGGTTGGTGTCGTCACCGGTCGACAGGTAGAGGTTGCCCTGCGCGTCGAAGTCGATGTCGCCGCCGACGTGGCAGCACTGGCCACGGTCGTTCGCCACTTCGAGGACGACCTTCTCGCTGGCCAGGTCCAGGGTGCCGTCGGTCTTGAGGGTGAAGCGCGAGAGGTTCAAGTGGCCCTTGAACGGCTCGAAGTCGGCCGCGCTGCCGGTCACCGGGGCGTCGCCGTCCGGGGTGCTCAGCTTGGGCGAGTAGTACAGGTACAGATAGTGGTTCGACGCGAAGTTCGGGTCCGCCGCGACTCCTTGCAGACCCTCCTCGTCATGGGTGTACACGTTCAGCTTGGCCGCGGTCTTGGTGTTGCCCGCCGCGTCCGTGTAACGGAGTGTGCCGTCACGCGCCGTGTGCACCACTGCCCGGTCGGGCAGTACGGCGAGGGACATGGCCTCGCCCAGTTCGGCCGCACCGGAGGCGAGTTGGACCTGCTGGTAGTCGCCGGCCGGTATGTCGGCGGGGGCGGCTTTCGCCGCCGGAGACACGGGTGCCGCCGGAGCCGCCGAGGCGGCCGTACCGATCCCGATGCCGCCGGTGAGGGCGAGCACGAGGGCGGTGACGAGTCTGGACCATGTTGGGGGGCGTACTGGCATGAAGCTTCCTTCCTGACCCTGCGGTGGGGGTACGTCAGGCAAGGCGCGCGCCGTCGCGCATTGCTTGTGTGTCACAGAGACGTTTCGGTGGGGGACGAGGTCTCTGCCAACGCATCGAGCGATTGCATGCTGGCAACACGGAATTAATTTGTCAAGGTCGTGTCAAAATCCCGAACGGCCTTGCCCACAAGGGCAGTCGGGCACCCGGCCTCCAGGTGTGAACCGCGTAGACAGCCGTTGAGCAGCCCGATTCACCGCCCTGACGGGCGCCCGGGCGGGCCGTCGAGGACCCCCGCGAGGGGCTTGGTTGAGTCAGTGAACAAATAGCCGCCCGACGGATGTCCGGGGTTCCTGGCCGGTGACCTGGGACCCTGAGGTCCGGACCGACCCGAAGAGAGCGAGCAGGCCGCCGATGACACCGGACACCGACTCCGTACGCCGCTGGGCCGAGGACATCCTCCATCAACTCGGCGCATTCCCGGCCCATACGCTGGGGATCACGGAGGTGGCGGATACGGAGGCCACCGGGTACACCGCCAACGCGAACGGTCCCGGACCCGAACTCCCCGCGGGTGACGCCGCGTTCGCCTCTTCTCTGGAGCCGCGCCCGGACGGCGGAGGCGTCCCGGCCTGGACCATGGACGGGCAGCCCGGGGTTTTCGTCACGCTCAGCCATGAGGACGGGAGCTCGGTCGGCGTACATCTCCACCGGACCATGTCCGCGTCCGAAGCCGTGACCCTGCTGGCCGACGTTCTTCAGGAAGCGGTCCTGGAGAACACCGAGGGAACCCCGGTACCCGCGTGTCCGGGCCACCCCCACCCGCCCACGGCCGAGGAGGTGTCAGGCGTCCCCTCGTGGACCTGCCCCAGGGGCGGCCGGACATGGCCGATCCTCTCCCCCACCGCGAGGTGACGGGCCGGGCCCCGGCGGGCAGGATCCGCCGGCGTGGCGGCTGTCAGCTACTCAGCAACGCACGCAGCGAGTCCGCGGTCCGCGCGATGAACGCCTCGCGGGTCGCCTCGTCCACCAACTCCAGTGACAGGAAAGGATTGAGGTCCTCCAGCTCCACCAACAGCAGTTCCCCGTCCGGCGCGCGGCAGGCGTCGACCCGCTGGATGCCGTGGTCGAGGGTGTTCCAGTCGATGAACTTCCGCGCGAAGTCCAGGTCGGCGGCGCTCACTTCGTACGGTACGAGCCGCCAGCGCCGGTCCGGGTCGGGCGCGTGGAGCGCGTACTGGAAGTCGTGGTCGACGAAGTAGAAGGAGACCTCGTACACGAAGGGGATGCGCGGCTGTACGAGGACGTCCCCGGGGCCCCCGGACCGCAGCGCCTCGCTGTCCGCGAGGTCGGCCAGCCCGTCGCGTGGCACGAACCGCATACCTATGGAGTCGGCCCCGTCCTTCAGCTTGACGACATACTCGTCGGCGTCCGGCAGCCGGCCCAGATCCTCGGCCCTGTCGACGGTCGGTATGACGGGCAGCCCGGCGGCACTCAGCTCGACCAGATACTGCTTGCCCGCCATGTCACCGCGCCCGTTCAGCGGGTTGTAGACGCGTACCCCGTCGGCCGCGGCCCGCTCGCGGAACGCGTCGTACTGCTTCCGGTAATGGATCACGGGCCCGCTGTTGCGCACGACAACACCGTCGAAGTCACCCATCAGCCCCGCGGCGTCGGCCGGATGGCACAGGGCGACGGTGAAGTCCGCACGCAGCCGCGAGGAGAACAGGATGTCCTCGTCGCAGTAGCGGCGGCCCTTGGCCTCGTAGCCGAGGTCGGTGACGTAGAGGATGCGCGGCCCCGGCATGGTCAGAGCCCCTTGCCGGCGGAGGACTCGGAACGGATGTCGCGGTGGTACACGGGGCGCCTCCTGCTGGCACGGGCTTGATCCATCGGGCCCACCCTATGGGCTGGTCCCGCTGTGGCGACGACGAACTGATCCGCCGCGGCCCGGCCGCACGACGCCGTGGAGGGCGGGGTGCTCAGCGAGAGTGCGCGGTCATGCGGGAGTACCGTGGTCCACGGGCCGGAGACTGAGGGAACACTGTGATCGCCAGCACCCCTGTCGCCCGCTGGACCTGGGGGCGGGACGACGACAGCGCGGACGCCCTGTCTGCGGGCCTCCGCGATCTGCTGACCGCGTACGCCGTCCTGGCCGCGCACCGGCTCGCGATCGGTGAGCAGCGGGTCGTCCTCACCGTCGGGGAGATGGGCAGGCCGAAGAACAGCCTGTTCCAGGGTGAGTTCACCGTGCCCGGCACGGGCGGCGTGGCTGAAGCCACCGAGGAACTGGCCCGGAAGGTCAGGGCCGCGCTGCTCCCCGGGGAGATCGGTTCCGCAGAGGCGTACACCGTATGCACCGGCCTGCTCGCCGGCGAGGCGGAAGAGATCCGCCAGGAGGGCCTGTTCCGGCTGGCGACCTCCGCGTTCGCCGACTTCGTCAGTACCGACCTGGTGACCTCCTCGGACGCCTGGCTGCCGTACGACCTCAAGGGACGCCCCCAGCCGACCGTGCACGCGGCGAACGCCCCGCGGTTGGCCGGGGCCCTGCACGACCTCGCCGAGGCACTCGACTCGGAGACCGACCCCGACGACCCGACCTACTTCGGGAAGCCGACAGCGACCGGGGTGGACAACTGGCTCGACGAGGACGGCACGCCGTCCGATGTCTGGGGCAGCTTCGAGATCCCGCAGCGGAGCCGGGTGTTCCGGCACGCCCCCGGGTTCGCCTCCGCCGGATACGCGCGATCCGCCGAAGGGCCGGTGCGGTACGTGCCGGTGGCCGGCGAACACGGCGTACTCGGATACCTCTGGGCCTCCGACCCGGCGGGCGCCGCCAGCTTCGAGCCGCGCGACGACGCCGGCGAGGACGGGTACCGGGCCGGGCTGCGGTGGCTGGAGCGCTTGCGCTCCGCGTACGACCGTGGCCTGTCCCCCTCCCAGGCGCTCACCGAACTGTCCGGCCTCGGACCCGGCGAGAGCCCGGAAACCCTTGACCTGACCACGCTCCGGGAGCGCGCCGGCACCACCTGAGCCCGCACCCCACCGCCGCACGAGTAGCCGCGGCGCGCTCCTGAACAGGGTGAAACACCCGGAGAGCGAACAACCGGCGACCGCACGGTGATTGTCCCGTGCGGTTGCTGTGTCCTGGATTGCGAGCTTCAGCCGGACTTCAGGACGTGGTCACTCAAGGACCTACCTGATCAACATCTGACATGGCGAGTGTGTCGAAGCCCCCCTATATCGGCCATTGGCCGGTGTTGAAAGGACTTTGATGAACGCCACTCCGGAAACCCAGCAGGACTCGACGGGTCTCACTCGACGCAGACTGCTCGGTTCCGCCGCCACGGTCGGCGCCCTCTCGGCCGCCGCCATGGCTCTCCCCACCAACGTGCGCAAAGCCATCGCGGCGGAACCCTCGAAGCGCGGCCGGCTCCAGGACGTCGAGCATGTCGTGATGCTCATGCAGGAGAACCGCAGCTTCGACCACTACTTCGGAACCCTCTCCGGTGTACGGGGCTTCAGCGACCCGCACGCCATGCGACTGCCCAACGGCCGCTCCGTGTTCCAGCAGCCGGACGCGTCGAGCCCGGAGGGGTACCTCGGGCCGTACCGGCTCGACACACGGACCACCGCCGCCCAGGCCATCCCCTCCATGAGCCACGAGTGGGCCGTGCAGCACCAGGCCTGGAACAACGGCAAGATGGACAGTTGGCTGCCCGCGCACCGCGCGTCCGACGGGGCGGCAGGCCCGTACACGATGGGCTACCACACCCGCGAGGACATCCCCTTCCAGTACGCCCTCGCCGACGCGTTCACCATCCTCGACTCGTACCACTGCTCGGTGCTCGGCCCCACGGGCCCGAACCGCCACATGTGGATGGCCGGCACCATCGACCCCAACGGCGAGTTCGGCGGCCCGTCCCTCACCACCGGCGCCCCGAACGCCGCGTACTCCTTCAAGACCTACCCCGAGCGGCTGACCGAGCAGGGGGTGAGCTGGAAGGTCTACCACCAGGACGGAGCGACCGGCCTGCCCAGCCTCCAGCACATCGCGCAGTACTTCAACGCACAGCCCGGCAGCCCACTGCACGACCAGGCGATGGCCTCTTCGCCGACCGGCCAGTTCGAGTACGACGCCATCAACGACAAGCTGCCGACGGTCAGTTGGATCCTCCCGCCGTCCGGCTTCGACGAGCACCCGTCCGGTTCACCGGCTGCGGGAGCCACCTTCGTATCGAGCATCATCGACGCGATCGCGGCCAACCCGGAGGTCTGGGCGAAGACCGTCTTCATCCTCTCGTACGACGAGAACGACGGCATGTTCGACCATGTGCTGCCGCCCACCCCGAAGCCCGGTACCCCGGACGAGTTCGTCACCAAGACGTCGGTGACCGGCGTGGACGGTGCCGGCCTGCCCGTCGGCCTCGGCTTCCGCGTGCCGGCGATCATCGTCTCGCCGTGGACGACCGGCGGTTACGTGTCCTCCGAACTCTTCGACCACACCTCGCAGTTGCGCTTCCTGGAGAAGATCACCGGCGTCCGGGAGCCCAACATCAGCGACTGGCGCCGCAGGACGGTCGGCGACCTGACGTCAGCCTTCCGCTTCAACGACGCGAGCCACCACGCTCCTTCACTGCCGGACACCAACGGGCAGTACAACCTGTCCAAGTACGAGATCAGCCAGTTCCCGCCCCCGGTGGCCCCCACGAAGAACGAACGCCTGCCCCGCCAGGAGCCGGGCCACCGCCCCAGGATCTGACACCCGCCCCGGGCCCGGTACCGGCCCGAACCTCGCTCCGGACGTACGGTGGCCGCCACGCGAACGCGGCGGCCACCGTACCCGCGTCCCGGCCGAGAAGCGCGCACACCGTCGGACAGGACGGCCCATGAGACTCTTCCGACAGGTGATCAAGAACAAAACCCCCCATACTGGCAGAGAGTGACCATCGGGCACGCTGGGACGGAGGTTCCATGGCCGTCATCTCCCGTGGTTTCCACGGGCGCCGCTCGGAGCGACGCGATCTGCCGCCGGGCCAGTACGAGGTCCATGACTTCCCGGTGCTGTCGGCGGGGCCGACACCCCGCGTGACCAGGGAGGACTGGGAGTTCACCATCACGACCGCGGCGGGTGCCAGGCATCGCTGGTCGTGGGACGAACTTCTCGCGCTGCCCAGCGAGACACCGACCGTCGACCTCCACTGCGTGACCAAGTGGTCCAAGTTCGGAACGCGGTGGCAGGGGGTCTCGCTCGACACGCTGTTCGAGGACGTCGAGGACGACAGCGAGTACGCCATGGCCCAGAGCTACGGCGGGTACACCACCGATCTCCCGCTGGAGGACCTGCTCGACGGCAAGGCGTGGATCGCGTACAGCTACGACAACGGCGATCTCCCCGCCGAGCACGGCGGCCCCGCCCGGCTGCTGGTCCCGCACCTGTACTTGTGGAAGTCGGCGAAGTGGGTGAACGGGATCCGGCTCATGGACCACGACGAGCCGGGCTTCTGGGAAGGACTCGGCTATCACGAGTACGGGGACCCGTGGCGGGAGCAGCGGTATCAAGGCGACTAGGGCCGGCCGCAGGCTGCGCTGGCAGACGACGACAGTGGTGGGTGTCCGGGACGAGACGGCGACCGCGCGGACGCTCGTACTCGACGCGCCCGAGTGGCCGGGGCACGCCGCGGGGCAGCATGTGGACGTACGGCTGACCGCCGAGGACGGCTACAGCACCCAGCGGAGCTACTCGCTGGCGTCGTCGGGCGACGGCACCCTCATCGAACTCACGGTGCAGCGGATCGCCGACGGGGAGGTGTCCCCGTACCTGGTGGACGTCATGGAGGCCGGCGACCGGATGGAGCTGCGCGGGCCGGTGGGGGGCTGGTTCGTCTGGGACCCGCGGGATCCGTCGCCGGTCCTGCTCGTCGGCGGCGGCTCGGGCATCGTCCCCCTGATGTCCATGATCCGCACCCGGGCCGGTCTGGGCAGCCGGGTGCCTTTCCGGCTGCTCTACTCGGTCCGTACGCCCGACGACCGCTACTACGTCCCGGAGCTGGGCCCGCGCGGCACCGGCCGGGCGGGCCTGGACATCACGTACCTGTACACCCGCTCGGCGCCCGAGGGGTCGCCACGGCCACCGGGACGGCTGACCGCGGCGGAGGTGACCGCCTTCGGCTGGCCCGCGGAGTTCGCGCCGATGTGTTTCCTGTGCGGTCCGACCGGCTTCGTCGAGCAGGCGGCCGCGTTCCTCGTGGCGCAGGGCCACGATCCGAGCCGGATCAGGACCGAGCGTTTCGGTCCAGTCGGAGGTTGACATGCACCCCAGCGACAGCGGCGGGACAGACCCGGCCGGTACGACGGGTACGACCGGTTCGACGGCGGCGACCGGGAGTGAGCCGTATCAGGACGGCAATGTGCTGGCGGGCTCCCTCGGTGAGATCTTCGCGACGGACCTGACGTCGGCGAGCGGCACCTGCGCGGGCTGCGGGCTGACCGGTCCGGTCGCGGAGCTGCGCGTCTACTCGCACGCCCCGGGCCTGGTCGCCCGCTGCCCGCGCTGCGACGCGGTGATCATGCGGCTCGTACGGACGCCGGCGGCCGCCTGGCTCGATCTGAGCGGCGCGACCTCGCTACGGATCCCGCTGCCGGCGGTCTGAGCCGGTGGCGGGCGGGCGTCAGCGTTCGTACACGCCGGTCAGCCGTCCTCGGCCGAGGACGGGTCCGGTGATGGCGGGCAGGAGGGCGCGGGGCCGTGCCCTCTCCACCGGCGCAGTGCCGGGTCCGCTGTCCACGGGGGTGGAGAGGGCGAACAACTGGAAGGTGTAGTGGTGCGGCCCGTGGCCCTTGATGGGCGCGGGACCGTGGTAGCCACGTCCGATGGTGGAGCGGAGCACCCGCACTCCGGGGGCTGGTTGCCGCGCGTCGAGGGCGCCGGGGTCGAGGTGTCCGGCTGCCGGGTCGATCAGGGCGAGGCAGTGCACGGCGGGCTTGGTCAGGGGGACGTCGATGTCCTCGACGACCAGGAGGAGTTGGGCGGTGCCGGGTGGCGGCGGGGTCCAGGCCAGGTGGGGGGACCGGTCGTCGCCGCCGATGGTCTTCGCGCAGTGCTCCAGCGGTATGACATCGCCGGGGCCGAAGTTCGGGCTCGTGAGGTCCAGCAGCTCGGGGCCTCGCAGGTTGGGCAGGTTCCAGGCCGTGTGGGTCTCGCCTGCCTTGCGGTTCTTCAGGAGTCGGCCGAGGAGGGTCATCGTGTCGCCTCGACCATGTCGATGACCTCGGCGCCGGTGGCGGTCTCGCCGAGCTTGGGGAAGACGCGCTCGACGCTGTGCCGGTGGGCGTCGGTATCGGGGTCGGTCATGGCGTCGGTGGCGAGGACGACGTGGTAGCCGTAGTCGGAGGCCGAGCGGGCGGTCGACTCGACGCCCGCGCTGGTCGAGATGCCGGCGAGCACGATCTGGGTGACGCCCAGATCCCGTAGGAGGGTGTCGAGGCCGGTGTCGTGGAACGCGCTGCGCCGCCGCTTGGTGATCAGGTGGTCGGTCGGCCGGACGTCGAGTTCGTCGATGAGGTCGGCCCAGCCGGCCGGCGGTACGGCGTTGCTGCCGGACCGTCCGGCCTCGGTACGCCCCGGCGCGCGTCCGGTGACGTTCACCAGGACCACGGGCAGGCCGTGCCGGCGGAATTCGGCGGTCAGGTGGGTCGCCTGTTTGACGGCGGCGACGACCGGATCGTCGGTGTGGGCCGAGACGATGCCCTTCTGCAGGTCGATCACGACGAGCGCGGCCGTGGGGTCGATCGTTGTCAGTGTCACGGTGGTTGTTTCTCCTGTGGGTGTCCGCTGGTTGCCGGGGTCGGGCGGTGGGGTGGTCTCAGCCGCCTGGTCCACCTGTCCGGTCGCGCGAGGGGGTCACCGCCGGCCGGTCTCCCGGGGTTCTGGGGCCTTGGCGGCGCCGATGCCGGCGCCGCGCAGGGCGGAGGCGATCGCGGCGAGGAAGGCGAGGGCGGCGCCGAAGGCGAAGACCAGGAGCAGGCCGGAGTGGAAGGGGCCGGAGATCAGGGACGGGAAGAACTCGCGTCCCGTCAGGGTCTGTTGCTGCGCCGCTGTCAGGTGAGTCAGGGTGCCGCTGGGCTGGAGGAGGTGCTCGACCGGGTTGACACCCAGTTGGGCGGCGAAGAGGGACGAAACCGGGGGCAGGTCGCCGACCTGGGTGGCGATGTGGGCCGGTACGCCCTGCTCTTCCAGTCCGCTGGTGAGGGTGTGCGGGAGGCTGCTGGCCAGTCCGGCGATCATGAGGGAGAAGAACACACCGATGGAGATGGCGGTGCCGGAGTTCTGGAAGGTGGCGCGCATGCCGGAGGCGACGCCACGCGACTGCGCCGGCACGCTGCCCATGATCGAGGAGGAGTTGGGGGAAGCGAACATGCCGCTGGCGATCCCGTTGAGCGCGATCAGCAGAGCGAAGATCCAGTAACTGAAGTTGATCGGCAGGAGCATCAGGCCCAGGAAGCTGGCGCCGAACAGCACCGCACCGCCGGTGGCCAGGCCCCGGGAGCCCAGCCGGTCGGACAGGTAGCCGGAGACGGGGCCCGCGGCGAGGAATCCGGCGGTCAGCGGCAGCATGAAGATGCCGGCCCAGAGCGGGGTGTCGCTGAAGTTGTAGCCGTGCAGCGGAAGCCAGATGCCCTGAAGCCAGATGATCAGCACGAACTGCATGCCGCCGCGGCCGATCGAGATGGCCAGGCCGGCCAGGTTGCCGAAGGTGAAGGCCCGGCGGCGGAAGAGAGACAGTTGGATCATTGGCGCTGAGACGCGGTTCTCGATCGCGACGAACGCCGCCAGCAGGACCAGTCCGCCGACGATCAGCGCGCCGACCAGCGGATTGGTCCAGCCCATGGTGTGCCCGCCGTACGGCTGGAGGCCGAAGGTGACCGCGACCAGGACCGCGCTGAGGCCCACGGCGAAGGTGATGTTGCCCCACCAGTCGATCCGGCCGCCGCCGCGCTTTCCGGTCTCGCGCAGGGTGCGGTAGGCCCACAGCGTGAAGAACACGCCGACGGGCACGTTCACCCAGAACACCGCCCGCCAGTCCAGAGCCGACAGCAGGCCCCCGGCGACCAGACCGATGAACATCCCGGCCAGGGCCGCGACCTGATTGATGCCCAGGGCGAAGCCGCGCTGCTCATCGGGAAAGGCGTCGGTCAGGATCGCGGCCGAGTTCGCGGTCAGCATCGAGCCGCCGACGGCCTGCACCACTCGCCACGCGATCAGCCACATCGCGCCGTGGGCGCCGTCGAAGGGGTCGAAGGACAGCAGGATCGAAGCGAAGGTGAAGACCGCGAACCCGGAGTTGTAGATCCGAACCCGGCCGTACATGTCTCCCAGCCGGCCCACCGTGACCACCAGAACGGCCTGGACCAGCCGGTAGCCCATGATCATCCACAGCAGGTAGGCGATGTTGCCCGGAGCCAGCGGATCCAGGTGGATGCCCCGGAAGATCGCCGGCAGGGCGATCAGCACGATGGAGCCGTCCAGGCCGGACATGAAGACGGCGGCGGTCGTATTCGTCAGCGCCGTCCACTTGTACCGCTCACCGGGCGAGCGGCGCGGGGGCCGCGTCCTGGAAGGTTCCGTCATCAGCTTGCTTCTCTCGGCTTGCTTCCTCGTGGTTCCGCCGGCGTCAGATGTTCTGTGCCAGTCGCTCCAGCAGCCGCGCGGCCGAAGCGAGTTGCTCCAGCTCCGCCGGGGTGAACGTGCCGCTGGTCAGGGCCTGGGCGATGAGTTCGGTCCGCGCGTTGCGCTTGTCCTTCAACGCCTGTAGACCGGCGTCGGTCACCGTCAGCACCACACGCCTGCCGTCGTCCGGATCCGCCCGGCGCTCGACCAGCCCACGCCCCCGCAGCGCACCGAGCGTCGCTCCCATGGCCTGCGCGGTGATCTGCACCTCACGGGCGAGCGCCGAGGACGTGGTGGGGCCCGAGCGGTCCAGCCGCGACAGGGCGGTCCGCTCGGGCATCGTGAGCCCGCCGTCGATGGGCACTTGATGCACCCGCCGCACCAGCACGCTGAGACTCGCCAGCAGGGCTGAGGCGACTCCGTCAGGGTCCAGGTCATCGCTCATATACTAAGCCTACTTTATCAACCTGCCTTAGCAAATTCGCTTCAGCGCGCCGCCGAGCGTCGCGCAGGGCTTGTTGAGACGGGGCGGGCACGAGAACCACGAGGGGCGTTGATGTTGAGCCGAAGGCTGACCAGGGATCAGCGGGACCTGCTGAAGCAGCTACGGCGTCACCCGTGGCCGGCCACCCGCTCGTCGTCCTCGCCCTCGCCGTCCTCGTCGGCGAACTCGAACTCCTCCAATTCGTCGGGGGTAAACCAGGCCCGGGACGACTCTGGTACCGCAAGGAGAAGGACCATGACGATCGAGACCGCAACGGATGGGATCCCCCACACAATCGCTCCAACCCGGGCACCGCGGTTGCCTTGCCACAGCCCGAGAGCCACGGAGCCGGGCAGGAGCGCGACGAGGCCGAACAGTGCGAGCGCCCGCGCGCCCAGGATCGCAAGTACCACAGCAGAGATCAGAATGAGGCCGGCGTACAGGGCATAGACCACAACCGCTGCAACGACCGGCGCCGGGGGCCTGTTCAGCTCATTCGAAGGCATCTGGCGGATGCTACCGACGCTGTCCGGGACCGGTCCCGGACAGCGGGTTCACCTCCGCTCGCGCGGAGAGCACCTTCGCAACCTGCAGCCTTTCCAGCCCATTGCCGATTCTTCGCTGCACGGCTGATCGGTGATCGCACCGCACGAAGCAGGGGGTCGGCAGGTTTGTGTGCACGGGAGTTGAGTCCAGGTCGGAAGCGGTGCGGGGGCAGTTCGCAGGCGCCGCTGACGGGCCGACAGAAGGGAGACCCCCGACCGCAGGACATCACCTGAGAGCCTCGACGTCAGTGACGTCCTACCGGCCCTGGGCCCATGGTGCGAGATGCGGCGGCAGCGGCCAACTGGTCCGTGGACGGGCGGTTCCAACGACCGCTACCTGGAGCATCCGCGTCGAGCTTCTCGCTCGCCCGCTCTGCGGTCGCCCGCTCCGAGCCCCCGGGCATGGGCAGTTGGAACTTGCCACAGGGTTACCACCCGGCTCGAACGGAGGCGGTCGCGTGAATCTGTCCTGGGCCCGGATTCGTTCGCGTGTCCCCTGCGCGTCCACTCGGACTTGGTCCGGGCGGGTGAACGGTGGCCTCCGCGTCGGCGCGGCGGCCACCGTGTTCAGGTCCTCGCAGGTAGAAACGATCCTGCCGAGCGCCGTCGGAGTGGGGCGGCTGGGACTCGAACCCAGGACCGACGGATTATGAGTCCGCTGCTCTAACCGGCTGAGCTACCGCCCCTAACGGCGCGTCGCGCACATTTGTGCGCGCCGTCTGCCGCAGCATAGCCGCTCATACGATCTGCTGCCTCGAATGGTCGGCATCACCTGACCATGAGGACTTCGTCGCGCGCCGCGCGGTTCCGGTCCATACGAAAAAGGACCCCGAAGGGTCCTCTTCCCGCTTGCTCCCCCGACTGGACTCGAACCAGTAACCCTCCGGTTAACAGCCGAATGCTCTGCCAATTGAGCTACAGGGGATCGCGCTCCCCCGACTGGACTCGAACCAGTAACCTGCCGGTTAACAGCCGGCTGCTCTGCCAATTGAGCTACAGGGGATTGCTGCGTCTGCACCGAACGTACCTACCCCCGGACGTCCCGGGCGGCGCGCGTTCGCTGCGACACATACATTAGCGCAAGCAGGGGGGTGCTCCGCCAATCGGTATCGTCCGGGTCACGTCGGGTGATGCCGTGCCCCGACGGGGTAGGCGGGGGACTACAGCCCAACGGCCCGACACAGGGAAGGGTGGCAGCCATGCGGTACCGCCTCACGTTCATCGCCGGACTCGCCTTCGGATACGTGCTCGGCACGCGTGCGGGACGCGAGCGCTACGAGAAGATGAAGAAGTCAGCGCAGCAGGTGTCGCAGAATCCGGCGGTGCGCAACGCCGCCGAGTCGGCCGCCCAGACCGGGCGCGAGTTCGCCGGCAAGGCGTACCACTCGGTGAGCGTCAAGGTCGGTGAGCGGGTCGGGGACAAGGTCCCCGCCTCCGTCGCCGAGCGGATGCGTTCGCTTCGGGAGCGTGGTCAGAACGGCCACGACGACTGGGGTACGAGCAACACCTGAGGCGCTTCCCGGCACTCCTGCCGCACCCGCCCGGCACACCTGATGCGTACCGGCAGCGTCCCCGGCCCCGCGCGTGCGGCAGAATCGGGTGTCATGGGAATAGTCGCCGGGTTGGACAGTTCGTCCGGGTTCACACGCATCGTCGTCTGTGACGCGGACACGGGTGCCGTGCTGCGGCAGGGGTACGCGCCACATCCGGTCGAGGCCAAAGCCACCGAGGTCGATCCGCAGGCCTGGCTGCTGTCGCTCGGCGAGGCCGCGTCCGGCGGGCTGCTGGAGGGCGTCCAGGCCATCGGCGTATCGGCGCAGCAGCACGGCATGGTGGCGCTGGACCGGGGGGGCAACCTCGTACGTCCGGCGCTGCTCGGCAACGACAAGCGGGCCCAGGTCGCCGCCGCCGATCTCGTCGACGCGCTCGGCGGCCGGCAGGCGTGGGCCGAGGCCATCGGGTCGGTGCCGCAGTCGGGGCAGGTCGTCGCCAAGCTGCGCTGGATGGCGCGCAACGAGCCGGAGGCCGCCCAGCACACCGCGCTGGTGATGCAGCCGCACGACTGGCTCGTCTGGCAGCTTCTGGGCAGGCCGGCGCGCAGGACGACCGACCGGGGCGCCGCTTCCGGTACGGGGTACTGGTCGGCGCGGACGGGTTCGTACCGTCCCGACCTTGTGGAGCTGGCCCTCGGCCACCAGGCGGCGCTGCCCGAGGTGCTCGGTCCCGCCGAGTCCGCGGGGACCACGCCCGAGGGGTTGCTGATCTCGGCCGGGACCGGCGAGACCATGGCCGCGGCCTTCGGGCTCGGGGTCGGGCCCGGGGACGCCGTGGTGTCGCTCGGGGCCTCGGGTTCCGTGATGGCCGTGCACCAGGAGGCGCTGGCCGATCCGGCGGGGCTGATCACGTCGTTCGCCGACGCCACCGGGATGCACCTGCCGGTGGTCCACACGCTGAACGCCGTACGGGCGCTGCGCGGCACCGCCGAGCTGCTCGGTACGCAGGACCTCGGCGAGCTGTCGGAGCTGGCGCTCAAGTCGACGCCGGGCTCCTCGGGCCTGGTGTTCCTGCCGTATCTGGAGGGCGAGCGGACCCCGCAGCTTCCGCACACCGCCGGCACCCTGACCGGGCTGCGCCGGGAGTCGATGAAGCCGGAGCACCTGGCGCGGGCCGCGTTCGAGGGCATGCTCTGCTCGCTGGCCGACGCGATGGACGTACTGCGCGACCGGGGGGTCGAGGTGCGGCGGGTGTTCCTGCTGGGCGCCGCCGCCGAACTGCCGGCCGTGCAGGCCCTGGCCCCGGCGATCTTCGGCGCGCAGATCGTCGTCCCGCAGCCCGCCGAGTACGCGGCGCTCGGCGCGGCCCGGCAGGCCGCCTGGGCGCTCGGGGTCTCGCAGGGGTCTCTTCCCTCGCACACCCCGCCGTCCTGGGGAGCCGCGGCGGCACAGGTGTTCGAGGCCGGGGAGGACGGGCCGGTGGGGGCGGCGGTGCGGCAGCAGTACGTGGCCACCCGGGAACAGATTCACCCCGGGGCGTTCGCCACGGCTCCGGCGGGAGCAGAAACAGGGGGAGCACCAGAAGTAACGGGCACGCCGGGGGCAGCAGGGGCTTCTTGACCGGTCCTTGGGGTTAATCCCTTGGGAGTCCAGGGGTCGGGTGTCGCAAGATGGGGTCGGACCCCCGAGCTTGCCGACCCGTACCTTCCTGGTGCCTTCCGCCGATTCCGAGAGACTGCGCGTGCTGCTGAAACTTCTGCGAACCCATCTTGCCCCCTATAAAAGACCGATAGTCCTACTGGTGGCGCTGCAACTGCTTCAGACAGTCGCCACTCTGTACCTGCCCACCCTCAACGCGGACATCATCGACAACGGTGTCGTGAAGGGGGACACGGGTTACATCCTGGAATTCGGCGGCATCATGCTGGTCATCAGCGTCGTCCAGGTGGTCTGCAACATGGGGGCCGTGTTCTACGGAGCCCGGACCGCTTCGGCCGTCGGCCGTGATGTCCGGGCCGCGATATTCGGGCGGGTGCAGAGTTTCTCCGCCCGCGAGGTGGGGCAGTTCGGCGCCCCGTCGCTGATCACCCGTACCACCAACGACGTCCAGCAGGTGCAGATGCTGACGCTGATGTCGTTCACGCTGATGGTGTCCGCTCCCATCATGTGCGTCGGCGGCATCATCCTGGCGCTCAGCCAGGACGTCCCGCTCTCCTCGGTGCTGCTGGCCGTGGTGCCGGTGCTCGCGATCTGTGTCGGTCTCATCGTCAGGAAGATGCGCCCGCTGTTCCGGCAGATGCAGAAGAAGCTGGACAGCGTGAACCGCGTGCTGCGCGAGCAGATCACCGGCAACCGCGTGATCAGGGCCTTCGTCAGGGACGACTACGAGAAGGCGCGGTTCGGACAGGCCAACAACGAACTGGCCGCCCTCCAGCTCTCCACGGGCCGGCTGATGTCGCTGATGTTCCCGACCGTGATGACGGTCGTGAACCTGTCGTCCATCGCCGTGGTCTGGTTCGGCGCGCACCGCATCGCGAGCGGCGGTATGGAGATCGGGGCGCTGACCGCGTTCCTCTCGTACCTGATGCAGATCGTGATGGCTGTGATGATGGCCACCTTCATGTTCATGATGGTGCCGCGCGCCGAGGTGTGCGCCGAGCGCATCGAGGAGGTGCTCGGGACCAGGTCCAGCGTCGTACCGCCGAAGGAGCCGGTATTGGAGCTGGGACGGCACGGGCATCTTGAGGTGCGGGGCGCGGAGTTCCGCTTCCCCGGCGCCGAGGAGCCGGTGCTGCGCGAGATCACGCTGACCGCGCGTCCCGGCGAGACGACCGCCGTGATCGGGTCGACGGGCAGCGGGAAGTCGACGCTGCTGAGCCTGATACCCCGGCTGATGGACGCGACCGACGGGCAGGTGCTCGTCGACGGGCAGGACGTACGGGTGCTCGACCCGGCGCTGCTGGCGAAGACCGTGAGCCTGGTGCCGCAGAAGCCGTACCTGTTCTCGGGGACCGTCGCGACGAACCTGCGGTACGGCAACCCCGAAGCGACCGACGACGAGCTGTGGCAGGCGCTGGAGGTGGCCCAGGCCAAGGACTTCGTCTCCGGCCTGGAGGCCGGCCTCAACGCCCCCATCTCCCAGGGCGGCACGAATGTCTCCGGCGGCCAGCGGCAGCGGCTCGCGATCGCGCGGACCCTGGTGCAGCGCCCGGAGATCTACCTGTTCGACGACTCGTTCTCGGCGCTGGACTACGCGACGGACGCGGCGCTGCGGCGCGCGCTGGCGCAGGAGACCGCCGAGGCGACCGTGGTGATCGTCGCCCAGCGGGTCTCGACCATCCGGGACGCCGACCGGATCATCGTCCTCGACGAGGGCCGGGTCGTCGGCAGTGGCCGCCATCACGAGCTGATGGCGGACAACGTGACGTACCGGGAGATAGTGCTCTCCCAGTTGACCGAGGCGGAGGCTGCCTGATGAGCGGTCCGGGCGGACGCATGATGATGGCTGGCGCTCCCAACCAGCGGTCCACGGATTTCAAGGGCTCGGGCAAGCGGCTGCTGCGGCGGCTGGCCGTCGAGAAGACGCTGCTCTCCTGGATGCTGGTGGCCGGCGTACTGAGCGTGGCGCTGGCCGTGGTCGGGCCGAAGGTCCTCGGCAAGGCCACCGACCTGATCTTCGCCGGTGTCATCGGCGACCAGATGCCGCACGGCGCCACCAAGGCGCAGACGATCGAGGCGCTGCGCGCCAAGGGCCAGGGCACCCTGGCCGACCTGCTCTCCGGGGTGAACTTCACCCCCGGCGACGGCATCGACTTCGGCCAGGTGGGCAACGTCCTGCTGGTGGCCCTGGTGATCTACGTGGGCGCCGGGCTGATGCTGCTGCTGTCGACGCGGATGTCCATCCGGATCATCAACCGTACGGTGATCCGGCTGCGCGCCGAGGTGCAGGGGAAGCTGTCCCGGCTGCCGCTGTCGTACTTCGACAAGCAGCCGCGCGGCGAGGTGCTCAGCCGAGCGACGAACGACGTCGACAACATCGCGCAGACCATGCAGCAGACCATGGGCCAGCTCGTGAACTCGGTCCTGACGATCGTCGGCGTGCTGGTGATGATGTTCTGGATCTCGTGGCTGCTCGCGCTGGTCGCGCTGGTGACCGTGCCGCTGTCGGTCTTCGTCGCCGCCAAGGTCGGCAAGCGGTCGCAGCCGCAGTTCGTGCAGCAGTGGAAGGTCACCGGCAAGCTCAACGCCCATATCGAGGAGATGTACACCGGGCACGCGCTGGTGAAGGTCTTCGGGCGGCAGGACGAGTCGGCGGAGGCGTTCAGGGAGCAGAACGACCAGCTCTACGAGGCCGTGTTCAAGGCGCAGTTCAACAGCGGGATCATGCAGCCGCTGATGGCCTTCGTCTCCAACATCAACTACGTGCTGATCGCGGTCGTCGGCGGGCTGCGGGTCGCTTCGGGCGCGCTGTCCATCGGTGACGTGCAGGCCTTCGTGCAGTACTCGCGGCAGTTCTCGACTCCGCTGACGCAGGTCGCCTCGATGGCGAACCTGATCCAGTCGGGTGTCGCCTCGGCCGAGCGGATCTTCGAGCTGCTCGACTCCGAGGAGCAGGAGGAGGACGGGCCCTCCGTGGAGCGGCTGCACGAGGCCCAGGGGCGCGTGGAGCTGGAGAAGGTGGCGTTCCGCTACGCCCCGGAGAAGCCGCTGATCGAGAATCTGTCGATCTCGGTGGACCCGGGGCAGACGGTCGCGATCGTCGGCCCGACCGGGGCGGGCAAGACCACCCTGGTCAATCTGCTGATGCGGTTCTACGAGGTGACGAGCGGCCGGATAGTCCTGGACGGCATGGACATCGCGAAGATGTCGCGTGAGGAGCTGCGGTCCGGGATAGGCATGGTCCTCCAGGACACCTGGCTGTTCGGCGGCAGCATCGCCGACAACATCGCGTACGGCGCCGCGCGCGATGTCAGCCGGGAGGAGATCGAGGAGGCGGCGCGGGCCGCGCACGCCGACCGGTTCATCCGTACGCTGCCCGACGGTTACGACACGGTGATCGACGACGACGGGGCCGGCGTCAGCGCCGGCGAGAAGCAACTCATAACCATCGCACGGGCGTTCCTGTCCGACCCGGTGATCCTGGTGCTCGACGAGGCGACCAGCTCCGTGGACACCCGTACGGAGGTGCTCATCCAGAAGGCAATGGCGCGCCTCGCCCACGGCCGTACGAGCTTTGTGATCGCTCACCGGCTCTCCACCATCCGGGACGCCGATGTGATCCTCGTGATGGAGGACGGGTCGATCGTCGAACAGGGCACGCACGACGAGCTGTTGGCGGCGCAGGGCGCGTACGCGCGGCTGTACGCGGCGCAGTTCGCGCAGGCGGTCGCCGAGGTCGACTGAGCAGGGGGCGGGGTCGGTTCGTCCCGGCGCCGCGCTCCTGCCGTCACGTCGGCGGGGGCGCGGCGCCGTTGTCCGTTCAGTCGAGGTAGCCGCGTAGTTGGTCCGCGAAGGTGTGGTCGCGCAGCTTGCTGAGCGTCTTGGACTCGATCTGGCGGATACGTTCGCGGGTCACCCCGAAGATCCCGCCGATCTCCTCCAGCGTGCGCGGCCGGCCGTCGGCGAGCCCGTACCGGAGCTGGACGACCTTGCGTTCACGCTCGCCGAGGGTGGAGAGCACCGCGTCCAGGTGCTCGCGCAGCAGCAGGAACGCCGCCGACTCGACGGGGGAAGCGGCGTCGCCGTCCTCGATCAGGTCGCCGAGCGCGACATCGTCCTCCTCGCCCACCGGGAGGTGCAGCGAGATCGGTTCCTGGGCGAGCCGCAGGACTTCGCCGACCCGTGCGGGGGTCAGGTCCACCAGGGCGGCGACCTCCTCGTGGGTCGGCTCGAAGCCGCGTTCCTGGAGCAGCCCGCGCTGCACCCGGATGACTCGGTTGATCAACTCGACGACATGGACGGGGACCCGGATCGTACGGGCCTGGTCCGCCAGCGCCCTGGACATCGCCTGCCGGATCCACCAGGTGGCGTACGTCGAGAACTTGTAGCCGCGCGCGTAGTCGAACTTCTCAACTGCCCTGATCAGGCCGAGGTTTCCCTCCTGGACCAGATCCAGCATGGTCAGTCCGCGCCCGATGTAGCGCTTGGCGACGGAGACGACGAGCCGCAGATTCGCCTCGATCAGACGGCGCTTGGCCACCCGGCCGAGAACCACCAGCCGGTCGAGATCGTGGGCGAGCCGGGAGTCGAGATCGGGGGTGGTGCCGAGCTTCTCCTCGGCGAAGAGTCCGGCCTCGACCCGGCGGGCCAGGTCGACCTCCTCGACGGCGGTGAGCAGTGGGATACGGCCGATCTCCCGGAGGTACTGGCGGAAGAGGTCGGACGAGGGGCCGCCGGTGTCCGCGCGGGCGGAGCGGCGCTCGGAGGGGCTGGGCGCCACTGGCATCTCGGTCTCGGTCAGAGGCGGGAGCTGTGTCAGGGGTTCGTTCAGCGGTGCGTTCAGGGATTCGTTCAGGGGCTCGGTCAGGGTCAGAGTCTGGGTCTGCGTCTGCACGGGGGCGACCTCCTGGGTGATCGCTGCACGACGAGCGGATCCGCGGGGGTGAGAAGGCCCACCTCGGGTGAACCGGCCATGCTCCGAGGACTCAGGCACCACAATCAGTGTGGGGTACGACACATCTCCCCCACGAGGGGTGTGCGTCCACTTTCTGAGACCTGTATGTGAGCGGGCCGTGACTCGCTGCCTGGCGCCGGATCCGGCGGGCCGGGCGGGTTGGTCTGGTTGGGCCGTGTCCGGCTAGAGCGCGGCGGCGCCGTGGTTGCGCAGCGACTGGCTGTACTGCTGGAGCACCCACAACTCGTTCTGCACGGCGGTGAACTGCCCGGGGTCGGTGCCGCCGCTGAGCCGGGTCAGTGTGCCCGTCACATCGTGGATACGGCGCTCCACGGCGCGCAGCCGCACCTGGACGAGCTGCTGGCCCGCGTACATCTCGTCGATGGCCTTGCCCCGGAAGACCTCGACGGCCAGTTCGGTGACCAGATTGCGCACCGTGTCGTTCGGTACGGTCTCCAGCACCAGCGTCAGGTATCCGCGCCCGTCGCTCACGCCCTGCTCGGCGCCGCCCGCGTCCTCGATGCACTGGCGCACCGTGGCGTACGGCGGTGCCGTGAACTCGTCGGCGCCGTAGGCGTCGAAGGCCGGGGAGACCAGTTCGGGCCGCTGGAGGGCGAGTTTGAGCAGCTCGCGCTCGGTGCGGTGGGCGGGGCTGCGGAGGTGCAGCGCGGGGCCCGAGGGCCCCGCGGGCGCCTGGTTCTCGTACGGTCGGCCCTCGCCGCGCTGGTCGCGGCGCTCGGGCGCGGCAGGGCCCTTGCCGCCCCTGTCACGCGCCCAGCGCGCCACCTGGGAGACCCGCTTGACCACGAACTGGGTGTCGAGGATGCCGAGGATGCCTGCGAGCTGGACGGCGACCTCGTGCTGCGAGGCGCCGTTCTTGATACGGGCGACGATCGGCGCCGCCTCGTCGAGCGCGGCCGCCCGCCCGGCCGGCGTCTCCAGGTCGTACCGCGAGACGATCTGCCGGATCGCGAACTCGAAGAGCGGCGTGCGTGGTTCGACCAGGTCGAGGACCGCGTCGTCGCCCTTGGCGAGGCGCAGTTCGCACGGGTCCATGTTGTCGGGGGCGATGGCGATGTAGGTCTCGGCCGCGAACTTCTGGTCGTCCTCGAAGGCGCGCAGCGCGGCCTTCTGGCCCGCCGCGTCTCCGTCGAAGGTGAAGATCACCCGCGCGCTGCCGTTGTCCATCAGCAGCCTGCGCAGGATCTTGATGTGGTCGGTGCCGAAGGCGGTGCCGCAGGTGGCGATGGCGGTGGTGACGCCGGCCAGGTGGCAGGCCATCACATCGGTGTAGCCCTCGACGACCACGGCTCTGCTGGACTTGGCGATGTCCTTCTTGGCCAGGTCGACGCCGTACAGCACCTGCGACTTCTTGTAGATCGGGGTCTCGGGCGTGTTCAGGTACTTGGGGCCGTTGTCGTCGTCGCGCAGTTTGCGCGCGCCGAAGCCGACGACCTCGCCCGAGATGTCGCGGATCGGCCACATCAGCCGCCCCCGGAAGCGGTCGATCGGACCGCGCCGGCCGTCCTGGGAGAGGCCGGAGAGCACCAGTTCCTTGTCGGAGAAGCCCTTGCCGCGCAGATAGCTGGTCAGGTGGTCCCAGCCGACCGGGCTGTAGCCGACGCTGAAGTGCTCGGCCGCCGCCTGGTCGAAGCCGCGCTCGGCGAGGAACTTCCGGCCGATCTCGGCCTCGGCGCCGCCGAGCTGTTCGATGTAGAACTCCGCGGCGATCTTGTGCGCCTCGACCAGCCGGGTGCGCTCGCCGCGCTGGCCCGCCGGGTTGTACCCGCCTTCTTCGTACCGGAGGGTGATGCCCGCCTGGGCGGCGAGGCGCTCGACCGTCTCGGAGAACGAGAGATGGTCGATCTTCATCACGAAGGCGATGGTGTCCCCGCCCTCCTGGCAGCCGAAGCAGTGGAAGAGACCCTTGCTCGGACTGACCTGGAAGGAGGGGGACTTCTCGTCGTGGAAGGGGCAGAGCCCCTTCAGATTGCCGCCGCCCGCGCTGCGTAGCTGGAGGTACTCGGACACAACGGCGTCGATCGGGACCGCGTCCCGTACCGCCTTCACGTCGTCATCGTTGATCCTGCCGGCCACGCGGTGAATTCTACGGGGACGGACCCGCGCTCATTCCCGGCCAGGGGTCCCCGATCTTCGCGGGGCCCTCAGGGGGCGAGTGAGCCGAGTGGGGCAGAGGGGTCGGCGAGGGCGTCCAGGTCCTGCTGGGCACCGGAGCGGATGAGGCGCTGGATGTCCTCCGTGACATCCCACACGTTGACGTTCATCCCGGCGAGCACCCTGCGGTCCTTCAGCCAGAAGGCGACAAATTCCCTTTTCCCGGCGTCGCCGCGTACGACCACCTGGTCGTAGGAGCCGGGCGGCGCCCAGCCGGAGTACTCCAGGCCCAGGTCGTACTGGTCGGAGAAGAAGTACGGGATCCGCTCGTAGGCGAGGTCCTGGCCGAGCATCGCGCGGGCCGCGGCGGGGCCGCCGTTGAGGGCGTTGGCCCAGTGCTCGACCCGTACCCGGGCGCCGGGCGCGGCGCCGTGCCGGGCGAACGGGAAGGA
Organism: Streptomyces sp. 150FB; assembly: GCF_000818195.1. GTDB lineage: Bacteria > Actinomycetota > Actinomycetes > Streptomycetales > Streptomycetaceae > Streptomyces. Next base: position 2,564,621 of record NZ_JTHL01000001.1, read on the forward strand.
CGCGACGTCGCCGGCCGCGAAGACGTCCGGGTCGGACGTACGCAGGCTCGCGTCGACGGCGATGCCGCCGCCGTGGGCGCGGTCGGCGATCACCAGGCCCGCGGACTCGGCGAGCGCCGTGCGTGGTGCGGCGCCGATCGCGGCGAGCACGTCGTGGGCGGGGTGTTCCTCGCCGTCGTCCGTACGGGCGGCGAGGACGACGCCGTCCTGGCCGGTGATCTCGGTGAGCCGGGCGCCGAAGTGGAAGCGGACGCCGTGCTCGCGGTGCAGCTCGGTGAAGAGCTGGCCCAGCTCGGGGCCGATGACCTGGTGGAGCGGGGTCTGCTCGGCCTCGACGACGGTGACCTCGGCGCCGTAACTGCGGGCCGCCGCCGCCACTTCCAGGCCGATCCAGCCGGCGCCGGCGATGACGAGGTGGCCGTTGTCGCGGCCCAGCGAGGTCAGTACGCGGCGCAGCCGGTCGGCGTGCGCGAGCCTGCGCAGGTGGTGGACGCCGGCCAGATCCGTACCGGGGATGTCGAGGCGGCGCGGCTCGGCGCCGGTGGCCAGCAGCAGTTTGTCGTAGCGCACGGACGTACCGTCCCCGAGGTGCACACACCGGGTGGCGCGGTCGATCGCCGTGACGGTCTGGCCGAGATGCAGTTCGACCTGCGCCTGGGCGTACCAGGCGGGTTCGTGGACGAAGACGCTGTCGCGCTCCTCCTTGCCCGTCAAATAGCCCTTGGAGAGGGGTGGCCGTTCGTACGGATGGTCGCGCTCGTCGCCGATCAGGATCACCCGCCCGGTGAACCCTTCAGCTCGCAGCGTTTCCGCGGCCTTCGCCCCGGCCAGTCCACCGCCGACGATGACAAATGTCCGATGTGCGTCGACCACTTGATGCCTCCTCTTTACTCAGCCGCCATCTGCGAGCGTCCCGCACGGAGCGTGATGGCGAAAGAGGGGAAGCTCCATGGGCGTGTTTCAAGGCTGTGATCTGGCTGCTTTCGTACCGCTGATCCCATAAGGCGCGTGTCAGGATCGGCGGGAACCGAGAGGGGTCCGGGGTGTCTTCCGGGCGCCGGCGAGGTCTGGACCAATTCTGGACGGGTCTTCGCCGATGGGGCGTCAGGTGCGGCCGACTGGTCCTGTGTCCGGGTCCGGTGTCCGGTGGGGGGTGGCGCCCGTTCCGGTCAGGGCGCCGTGCAGGGACCGGGCCGCCGCGTCCGTGAACGAGGCGATCTGGTCGACGATGACACGTTTGCGCGCGCGGTCGTCAGGAGCCGTGTCGAAAAGCGCGCTGAACTGCGGGTCGAGGCCCTCGGGGGCCCGCGCCGTGAGTGCCTGTGCCAGTTCGGCCAGCACGACGCGCTGATCGGCGCGGAGCACCTCCTGCTCGGCGCGCTGCATCACATAGCGGTGGGCGACGGCCTTGAGGACGGCGCACTCGTGGCGGGCCTCGCGCGGGACCACCAGCTCGGCCGCGTACCGGGTGAGCGGTCCGGGACCGTACGCCTCGCGCGTGGCGGTCTCGGCGGACAGGCAGAACCGGCCGATGAGCTGGCTGGTGGCGTCCTTCAGCCGCGCCTGGGCCATGGCGGAGCCGTCGTAGCCGTGCGGCCACCAGTCCTGGGCCATCAGGCGGTCGAGCGCGTCTGCAAGCTCCCCGGGATCCGTGTCCTTGGTGACGTAGCGGCCGATCGCCACCGCCCAGATCTCGCGCCGCTCGTCCTCCGACGAGAGGGCGAGCGGGGAGACATGGCCCGCGTGCAGGCCGTCCTCGAAGTCGTGGACGGAGTACGCCACGTCGTCCGACCAGTCCATGACCTGCGCCTCGAAGCAGGTACGGCCGTCCGGCGCGCCCTTCCTGGCCCAGGAGAAGACCGGCAGGTCGTCCTCGTACACCCCGAACTTCGCGGAACCCGGCTGGACCGGGTGCTCGCCGCGCGGCCAGGGATATTTGGTGGCGGCGTCGAGCGCGGCCCGGGTGAGGTTGAGGCCGACGCTGACGACGGCGCCGGTCTCCTCGGATCGTACGAAGCGCTTGGGCTCGATACGGGTCAGCAGCCGGAGCGACTGGGCGTTGCCCTCGAAGCCGCCGCAGTCCTCGGCGAAGGTGTTGAGCGCCTGCTCGCCGTTGTGGCCGAACGGCGGGTGGCCCATGTCGTGCGAGAGGCAGGCGGCCTCCACGAGATCGGGGTCACAGCCGAGGGCCGCGCCCAGCTCGCGGCCGACCTGCGCGCACTCCAGGGAGTGGGTCAGCCGGGTGCGGGGGCTGGCGTCCCACTGCTGGCTGCGCGAGCCGGGGGTCACCACCTGGGTCTTGCCGGCGAGCCTGCGGAGCGCCGAGGAGTGCAGGACACGCGCCCGGTCGCGTTGGAACGCGGTGCGGCCGGGGCGCTTGTACGGCTCGGTGGCCCAGCGCTCGGTGGCGGCTTCGTCGTAGGCGCCCGAGAGGTCGGGTGGGCCGGGCTGGGTGGCTCCGCTGGTTCTGTTGGTTTCGTTGGTTCCGGTGTCGCTTGGTGCCATGCACCGAAGGTAACCGGAAGCGCGGTGGGGACCACGTTGTCAGACCCGTCACTTACTGTGATGGGTGTTCGGACTCCGCAGTGAACCGATCGGGGGTCGCCGCGCGTCATACAGGCGGCATGCGGCCGGCCGGTGTGCGGCCGAGGGAAGGGATGAACGGGGGATTATGCGGTTCTTGGAGTCGTCGGGGTTCTTGCGGTCGCTGCGAAAGCTGAGGCTGCCGAGGTTGCTGACGCCGCCGAAGTGGCTGACGCCGCCGGGATGGCTGAGGCTGCCACGCGGCAGGCGCGGACAGCGGCGCGCCGTGCAGGCCCTGATGCTGGGGTGTGTGCTGGCGCTGGCACCGGCGACCTGGATGCAGGCGGTCGCCGACAGCCGTCTGCGTACGGTCGCCGACGTGCCCGCCGAGAATGTCGCTGTGGTCTTCGGCGCCGGGCTGTGGGACGGCAAGCCGACCCCGTATCTGGCGCACCGGCTCGACGCGGCCGCAGAGTTGTACCGCGCGGGCAAGGTGAAGGTGGTGCTCGTCACCGGCGACAACAGCACAGTGGAGTACGACGAGCCGGACGCGATGCGGACGTATCTGACCGGCCATGGGGTGCCGGACGGACGGATAGTCAGCGACTACGCGGGGTTCGACACCTGGGACTCCTGCGTACGGGCGCGGAAGATATTCGGGGTCCGGCGGGCGGTGCTGGTGACACAGGGATTCCATGTGCGGCGGGCGGTCGCGCTCTGCCGGTCGGCGGGCATCGACGCGTACGGAGTCGGGGTCGACGAGCCGCACGACGTGACCTGGTACTACGGCGGGGCGCGGGAGATGCTCGCGGCGGGGAAGGCGGCGGTCGACGCGGCGCTACGACCGGATCCGCACTTCCTCGGGCCTGTCGAGCCCGGAGTGACCAAGGCGCTCGCCGCCGGCTGACGGCGGGAGCGTGCAGGTGGTGGGACCCGCTGTCACCCCGGACTGACGTGGGTGATCCAGTCCCCGGCGGGGATCGGCCGGCCCCGGGTGCGCAGTTCGTGCGCCACGCGGGGCCCGGCGAAGTAGACCCACGCCGTCACCGGGGCGCCGACCGCCGGCAGGACGTCGCGGGCCTCGCGTTCGTACAGGTTGCGGGGGTCGCCGGACGGGGCCACGTACCCCTCCAGCTCGTCCAGTACGGAGAGCAGCTCGGCGTACTCCCCCGGCGCGGCCCGGACCAGTTCGCCCACGATCGCGCCGGGGGCCGGGACCGCGTACGGGTAGCCGGGCCCGTCGTAGAGCAGCGCCCCCTCCAGCCTGGCCGGTTCTTCGCGCTCGGTCCGGCCGCGCAGGAACAGGTCGTGGTTGGGCTCGCCGGGACGCAGCGTGCCGTAGACGAAGAAGGGCAGAGCCGCCGGCCGCCCCTGGGGATCGGTCATGGCGCGAGCGTCTCCTCCGCGATCCACGCCAGATAGGCCGCGCTGCCCCGTACGACGGGGGTGGCGATGATCTCCGGTGTGTCGTAGTCGTGGGCGGCCAGCAGATGGGCCTCCAGCGCGTCGTACCCGGCGGCGGTTGTCTTGAAGAGGATCTGCCACTCCTCGGCCGTCTCGATCGCGGCCTCCCAGCGGTATACGGAGGTGACGGGGGCGGAGATCTGCGCGCAGGCGGCGAGGCGCGCGTCGATCACGCCACGGGCCAGCGCAGCCGCCTTGTCGGCGCTGTCGGTCGTCGTCAGCACGGTCAGACACTCGGGAAGAGTCGCAGGCGGCACGGGTGGTCTCCTTCTGGGATGCCGTTGTTCGGTACAGCACAGCACCGTACGCACAGGGGCCGCCGCCGGTCATAGGGTTGTCGCCATGACGAGCGACACTCCCGCGCCCGAACTGCTCATCGAGGTCGACGGCCATGCCGCCACCGAGGCCGACCTCGCGCTGCGCGCGCTCAACAGCTACGGGCACTTCACAGCCATGCAGATCAGGGGCGGCCGCGTGCGCGGTCTCGCCCTCCATCTCGCGCGACTCGACTCCGCCAGCCGGGAGTTGTTCGACACGGGGCTGGACGGAGAACGGGTACGCGCGCTCCTGCGGCACGCGCTCGGCGACGTCGGCGACGCCTCGGCGCGGGTCTACGTACACGCGGGCCCGGCGGGCGGGGAGCCGACCCTGATGGTCACCGTACGGCCGCCCGCGATCGAGTCCGGGAAGGCTCAGAGCCTGATGTCCGTGCCGTACGCACGGCCGGTCGCGCACATCAAGCACCTGGGCGGCTTCGGCCAGACGCACTACGGCGCCCTCGCCGAACGCGCGGGCCACGACAGCGCGTTGCTCACCGGGCCCGACGGGGTGGTGCTGGAGGGCGCCATAGCCAACATCGGGTTCTGGGACGGGGATTCGGTCGTCTGGCCGGAGGGTCCCGTCCTGACGGGTATCAGCATGGCGCTGATCGAGCCCCGGCTGGCGGCCGCGGGGCTGCGGTCCGTGCGGCGCCGGATCAACCTCGCCGAACTGCCGGAGTACAGGGCGGCCTTCGTCACGAACTCGCGGGGTGTGGCGCCGGTGCGGCGCATCGACGACGTGGAGTTCTCGGGCGACGAGGCGGTGGCGAGGACCGTGACGGCGGTGTATGAGGCGGTGGAGTGGGACAGCCTCTGACGCGGCCGGGGCCGTCGGGGGCCGTCAGCCGGACGGGCGATCAGCGGCTCGGGGCGGCCACGAGAACCCGCCCGGCTCGCGTCCGGCCCTGCGCCTCCTCCCTGCCCGTCCGCCCTCACCCGTTCAGCGCGGACGGCGTAAGGAGCTTCGGCCGACCGTCACAGACGGCTGTGACCTGCGGCGACACCATCTGGCAAGCGCGACACGCCCTCTGGGAGCGGCGAATCTGATCGGCCATCAGCAGGCGTGGGCACCCGGGTGCGCCTTACCTCAGGAGGAGAAGCCACCCCGCTTGCCGCCTCGGAGGACTCCATGCGCACCGCTGCCGCCCGCCTGCTGACCGGTACCGCGCTGGCGGCCGCCACGCTCGGACTGTCGCTCGGAACGACCGTGGCGAGCACCACCAGCGCTTTCGCGGGGGACTTCGGCACGCTGGAGATCTCCCCCTCCTCGGCGGCCCCCGGCGAGACCGTCACCGTGAACACCACCGCCTGCGGCGGCGAGGGTGGCGTCGGTGACGCGAGCGAGGTGGGCGCGGGCGAGTTCGACATGGAGCCGGCCGCGCACAAGGAGGTCGCCGTGGGGAAGTTCACGGTGCCGCCCGGGGCGAAGCCGCGTGCGTACCTCATCGCCGTGGAGTGCGACAACGGCAAGCAGGCACAGGGCCGGCTCCAGGTGAAGGCGGGCAGTGGGGGCGACCACGGTACGGGGCCGATCGGTCATGTGACCGGTCCCGGTCCCAGTGGTCATGTGAA
>NZ_JTHL01000001.1:2571064-2577043 GCF_000818195.1 Streptomyces sp. 150FB
CCGACCATGGTACGGGGCCAATCGGTCATGTGACCGGTCCCGGTCCCAGTGGTCATGTGAAGAGCGGCGTCGGCGGCAGCATCGGCCCCGATTCCACCCAGATCGCGGCGGGCGCGGCCCTCATGGCCGCTGCCGCCGTCGGCGGGTCCTGGCTCCTGCGGCGCCGGGCGAGCGGCGCGCAGAGAAGCTGACGGGGGCGGCAGCGGCCGCCCTCGTACGTACCCGCCCCGCGTCCCCGTCCCCGTCATGCTCATCGCTGCCGGGGGCGGGGAACACCCATCCAGTGGAGGACCGGACCCGTGACAGCCGACGCCAAGGGCAAGGGCTGGCTGATGGTCATCGCCGCCTGCATCGGCATCTGGCTCGTCCAGACCGGCCTGAAGCCGGTGACTCCCCCGCTGCCGTCAGCCGCGGAGGCCTTCACCGCGGACTCAGGCCCCGGCTCCGGCTCCGGGTCGGACTCCGCCTCCGCTCCCCGCCCGCGTACGGAAGCGGCGGCGGCCGCGATGGCGCCGTCAGCCCCCGTACGTCTGCGCATCCCCGGCATCCAGGTGGACACGCCCCTGATGCGGCTGGGTCTCGGGCCCGACCACAGCCTCGACGTACCGCCGTCGGGGAACAGCAACGTCGCCGGCTGGTACAAGGACGGCACACCCCCGGGCGCCAAGGGCACGGCGATCATCACCGGCCATGTCGACAACGCGCGCGGTCCCGCCGTCTTCTACGCCCTGGGCACGTTGAAAAAGGGGCACAGGGTCGAGGTGACCCGCCGCGACGGACGTACGGCCGTCTTCACCGTCGACGCCGTGGAGGTGTACGCGAACGACGCCTTCCCTGACCGCAAGGTGTACGGGGCCGCCGACCGGGCCGAGTTGCGGGTGATCACCTGCGGAGGCGGCTTCTCGGCGAAGAGCGGCTACCAGGGCAATGTGGTGGCGTACGCCCATCTCGTCGGCGTGCGCTGACCGTCCGCCTCACGCCGTCCACTGGTCGAACCCGAGCTTCGCGACCAGCCCGAACACGACCACCAGCAGCACACCACGCACGAACTCGCTGCCCTTCCTGAGCGCCATCCGCGCGCCCAGCATCCCGCCGATCAGGTTGAACACAGCCATCACGGCGGCCAGTTGCCACAGCACCGTGCCCTGATAGGCGAACATCGCGAGCGCGCCCGCGTTGGTGCACACGTTCACGATCTTCGCGGTGGCGGATGCGGTCACCAGGTCGAGGTGGAGCACGGCGGTCAGCGCGAGTACGAGAAAGGTCCCGGTGCCGGGACCGAACAGCCCGTCGTAAAACCCGATCCCGCCGCCCACCAGCACGATCGCGACGACCACTTGGCGACGGGTGGCCGGAACGCCCGCCTGCGCCCTCCCGAAGGACGGCCGCAGCATGACGAAGGCGGCCACCGCCACCAGCACGACCATGATCACGGGTCGCAGCACCTCGCTGCTGATCCCGGCGGCGAAGAACGCGCCGGTCATCGAGCCGACGAGCGCCATGAGCCCGATCCGCACCGCGGCCTTCCGGTCGACCGGCGCCTTGCGCAGATACGTGACGGCGGCGCCGGACGTACCGACGATCGCCACCGCCTTGTTCGTACCGAGGATGCTCGCGGCCGGCACATGCGGCAGCCCGAGCAGCACGGCGGGCAGAAGCAGCAACCCCCCACCACCCACAACGGCGTCGATCCACCCGGCCGCACCGGCGGCAAGGCAGAGCAGAACAAGTGTGGTCAGGGATATGTCGGGCACGCCCGTGATCTTATAGCGACCATTTACCCCACATCGTTCCGCGCCGGTGAGCCCTTCAGGTAGCGGAGTACCGCGAGTACCCGGCGGTGGCCCTGTTCCGAGGGGGGCAGGTCCAGCTTGGTGAAGATGTTGGCGATGTGCTTCTCGACCGCGCGTTCCGATACGACGAACATCTCGGCGATGGTCTGGTTGGACTTGCCCTCCGCCATCAGCGCGAGCACCTCGCGTTCGCGCGGTGTGAGCGTGTCCAGGGCCGAGGAGCGGCGGCTCGCGCCGAAGAGCTGGGCCACGACCTCGGGGTCCAGGGCGGTGCCGCCCGCAGCGATGCGTTCGAGCGCCGCCACGAACTCGCCGATGTCGACGACCCGTTCCTTGAGCAGGTAGCCCACCCCGCCGCCACCGTCGCCGAGGAGTTGCGCCGCGTACTTGGTCTCCACGTACTGGGAGAAGATCAACACACCGGTGCCGGGCGCCGTTTGGCGGATGGTGACGGCGGCCCGCAACCCCTCGTCGCTGTGTCCCGGCGGCAGCCTGATGTCGATGATCGCCGCGTCCGGGCGGTACGTCTCGACAGCGGCCAGCAATTTCTCCGCGTCGTCCACGGCGGCGGCGACCTCGACGCCCCGCAGGGTGAGCAGTTGGACGAGTCCGTCGCGCAACAGGGCCGAGTCCTCGGCGATCACGACACGCATGTTCGTGGTCCACTCCCCTCTCTTCAGCTCAGCGGTACGGCAGGACGACGTCGACCACGGTAGGCCCTCCCGGTGGGCTGTCGCAGCTCAGCGTCCCGTCGACGGTACGGACCCGGGCCAGCAACCCGGTGAGCCCGCTGCCCGCCCCGATCACCGCGCCGCCGCGCCCGTCGTCCAGTACGGAGAGCCGCAGCGTGCCGTCCCGCACGCTCACCTCCACCTCGGCCTCCTCGGCGCCCGCGTGCTTGACCGCGTTGGTGAGGAGTTCGGCGGCGCAGAAGTACGCGATGGCCTCCAGCGCCGGAGTTGGGCGCTCCCGGATGTCGGCGGTCAAGGTGACGGGCAGTGGGGTGGCCGCCGTGAGCGTGGTGAGGGCGGTGTCCAGGCCCTGGTCGAGTACGGGCGGATGGATGCCCTTCACCAGATCGCGCAGTTCGGCGACGGCCTGCGTCGCGCTGCCGCGCGCGGTCTCCACCACGGTCAGAACCTCCTCACGCCCGGCATCAGCGTCGATCAGCTCCCTGATCAGGGTCAGATGCATGCCGAGCCCGACGAGTCGGGCCTGCGTACCGTCGTGCAGGTCCCGTTCGATCCGGCGCAGCCGCGCCACCGCCTCGTCCACGGCCTGCGCGCGGGTCTCCTCCAGCGTGCGTATGCGCCGGTCTGTGGCGTTGGGGCCCAGCAGTGAGCGCAGCACAAGGCGGTGCTGGACGACTGTCATCCGTACGAGCCACTCGGCGGCGAACAGCAGGACCAGGCCGACGGCAACGGGCAGCAACCAGCGTGGCCAGGTGTCGAACTGGACGCCGCCGACCTCCAGCGACACCCGCCGTACGGAACCGTCGGCCGCGCGGACCGTGAAGTAGTTCCACCGCTTGATGAGGGGGTGGAGGGTGAGCAGCAGCCCGTACGCGTAGCCGATCGCCACAGCGACGACGGCGGGGACGGCGGTGACCGGCGTCACCAGCGCGCTGGCGACCGCCCGCCACCCGGCCCTGTCACCGAGCACGGACCTGCGCCAGCCCAGCGCGCCGGGCGCGGTGCGCCGCACCGCCGGCTCGATCTCGAAGCCCAGCAGGGCGCGGGCCAGAGCCCGTTGGGCCGTGCCGAGGGCGAGGGCGCCGCGTACGGTCAGGGCCAGCATCCAGGGACCGAGCGCGGTGACCGACAGGACGGCACCCAGCAGCAGTCCCGACAACACCAGCACCATGCCGGGAAGCGCGAGGGGCAGCGCGATCAGGGCGTACAGCAGGGCGGCGGAGGACCGGCGCAGTCGTTGCATGGCGTCCAACCTAGGAGAGCGGCGTCACGAGGTCCTGAGCCGGCCCGGAACCGGTCCGAGCCGGTGGCAGAAGCCTCCGGACGGGACAAGATCTAGAGCTGGTGGATGACGGGGACGGCGAGGGCACATCCGACCACGGCGGTCAGCAGCGCGAGACCGGTCACCTTCACCAGGCCCAGCCGCCGGCCATCGAGGAAACGGGTCACCAGCCTCCCCTGGAGGGCGGTGAGTCCCCTGCCTATCCAGAGCACCGCCAGCAGGAACGCCAGCGCGCCGACGGCATGCACCGCCCACGCCCCGGCGAGGGTCGGGCCGCCCCAGGCGCTCTCCGGGTGGGCGTCGGGACGCAGCGGATAGCCGAGGTTCAGCGGGACGAGGAACAGACCGTAGCCGGTGAGGGCCGTCGCGATCAGGTTGAGCGGGGTGCTGAGTACGGCGTGCGCGAGGGCGAGCGGGCCCGTACGTTCCGGCTCGCCGATCTCCAGGCCCAGCAGCCGTCTGGCCAGGGACCGTTGGAGGCGCCCGGCGGGGCCGCCGAACAGCGCGAGTGGGACGCAGAGGAGTCCGAGGGGCAGGGCGATGATCAGGTAGACGACCCGTTTCCAGGTCGCGGCTTTGAACGGTTCGCCGAGGACGGTCCCGGCGAGAGCGCCAAGGCGCGCCGTGGCGCTGCCGGTTGGACCAGCGGTCCCGGTCGTGCTCGCGGTCCCGGTCGTGGGGAATTGTGGTGGCTGTGCGATGTCCATGGTGGGTGACCTCTGCTGTCGACGTGGCGGCTTTCCTGTTCTCGCTCCTCAAGGCTCCCGCCGGAGCGGCCACGGCACGATCGTGCCCGCACGGAGGTCGGAGGTGGGGTAAACTGAACCCCACACCTCCGGGCCGTCCTGCCCCGCCGCTTCCCCATATTTGACCGATCGTTCCACCAAAACCTAGAGTCCTCACCATGGCCAGGACCAAGGAATTCGATCCGGACGCCGCCCTTCAGTCAGCCCTTGAGCTGTTCTGGCGGTGCGGCTATGAGGCGACATCCATGGCCGGCCTCGTCGAACATCTCGGGATCGGGCGCGCCAGCATCTACGCCACCTTCGGCAACAAGCACGAGCTGTACCTCAAAGCGCTCGACCGCTACGGCGAGGCGCGCGACCCCGCACTCCTCGCCGAGTTGTCCCGGCCCGGTCCCGCTCTTCCCGGCGTACGCGCGGTGGTACGGCAGTTCGCGGCCGAGGCGACCGGCGGCGACACCCGGTCGTACGGCTGCTTCGTCACCAACACGGCCGCCGAACTCGCCCCGCACGACGGCGCCGCCGCCCGCAGGGTCGAGCTGAGCTGGGCGTACCTGGAGACCCTGCTGCACTCCGCGCTCGTCAGGGCCGCCGGCAGCGGCGAACTGGCCGCGGACCGCGACCCGCGCGCGCTGGCGCGGACGCTGCTCGTCCTGATGCAGGGCATGCGGGTGGTCGGCAAGGCGTCGGACGACCCGGCGCGCGTACGGGACGCGGCCGAGCTGGCACTCACGCTGCTCGCCTGATCACCTGACCTCAAAGCAGAACGATCAGTTCAGTAAGTCGTCAACAACCCCCGCCACCCCTACCCCTATCGCTGGAGTCACCCCGATGTCCGACCGCTTCACCGACCGATCCGTCCTCGTCACCGGCGCCGGTTCAGGCCTCGGCCGTGCCATCGCCCGCGCCTTCGCCGCCGAGGGCGCCTCCGTGGTTGTCGCCGGCCGCTCACGTGACCCGCTGGAGCGGACCGTCGCGCTGATCGAGGAGTCCGGCGGCACGGCCGCCGCACACTCGGCCGACATCACCAGCTCCAACGACGTACGGGCCCTCGTACAGCGGTCCGCCGATCTCTTCGGCGGTCTCGACATAGCCGTCAACAACGCGGGGATTTTCCGCGGCGGTCAGCCGCTCGCCGATCTGGCCGAGGCCGACTGGCACGCCCTGCTCGACGTCAACGTCACCGGCCTCCTGTACTGCCTCCAGGCGGAGATCGACCAGATGCGGGCCGGCGGCGGCGGGGCGATCGTCAACATCGCCTCCAACCTCGGCGCGCACCGCCGCGCCCCCGGTATCGCCGGGTACATCGCGTCCAAGGCCGCCGTGTCCGCGCTGACCAGGGCCGCCGCGCTGGACCACATCCAGGAGGGCATCCGTATCAACGCGGTCAGCCCCGGCGCTTCGGACACCTCGATGTCGCTGCGTCCCGGTGAGAGCGTCGAGGACCGGGCGGTACGGATGAAGCAACA
>NZ_JTHL01000001.1:2577068-2582937 GCF_000818195.1 Streptomyces sp. 150FB
AGGAGGGCATCCGTATCAACGCGGTCAGCCCCGGCGCTTCGGACACCTCGATGTCGCTGCGTCCCGGTGAGAGCGTCGAGGACCGGGCGGTACGGATGAAGCAACACTCGCCGCTCGGCCGGGTGTCGGACACCGCCGAGATCGCCGCCGCCGTGCTCTACCTCGCCTCGCCCGCCGCCGCGTCCGTCGTCGGCGCCGATCTGGTGGTCGACGGAGGCGCCGCCGCCTGACTGTCGTACGCGCGTCCGGCCTGGGTAGGGGAGTGACAAGGCAGGCCGCGCGGGACAGACGTACGAGGAGTGCCAGATGGCGAAGACCGGTTGGACCGCGGGGGACATACCCGACCAGAGCGGACGCACCGCCGTGGTCACCGGGGCCAACAGCGGGATCGGCCTGGTCACCGCCCGCGAACTGGCCTATCGCGGCGCCCGGGTGATCCTCGCCTGCCGCAGCGAGACACGCGGCAGAGCGGCCGAAACCGCCATCAACGAGCAAGTACCCAGTGCCCAGGTGGAGTTCAGACCACTGGACCTCGGTGACCTGTCCTCCGTAAGCGAGTTCGCCGCCGGATTCCCTTACGAGCGGCTCGACCTGCTCATCAACAACGCGGGTGTGATGGCGCTGCCGTGCGGAACGACGGCGGACGGGTTCGAGACCCAGTTCGGCGTCAACCACCTCGGACACTTCGCCCTCACCGGGCTGCTGCTCCCCCGCCTCATAGAGACACCGGGGGCGCGGGTCGTCACCCTGAGCAGCGGGATGCACCTGATGGCCAACATAGATCTGGATGACCTCAACAGCGAGCGCTCGTACAGCCGTTGGATCGCGTACGGCCGATCCAAGTCGGCGAATCTGCTCTTCGTCCACGAGCTGGCGAGGCGCTTCGCCGCAGCCGGGTCCGACACCGTGGCGGCGGCCGCGCAGCCCGGTTACGCGAAGACCAACCTCCATACCGCCGGGGTGAGGATGGAGGGCCGCGAAAGGACGGAGCGCGTGGTCGAGGTCGCCAGCCGGATCATTGGCCAGTCGGCGGAGGCGGGAGCACTGCCGACGCTCTACGCGGCGACAGAACCCGGCGTACGGCCCGACTCGTTCACCGGTCCCCGCATCCAGAACTGGCGAGGCTCCCCCACCAGGTCCTGGCGAGCGAAGTGGACCTTGAACGACACGGCGGGCGAGCTGCTGTGGGCCGCGTCCGAAAAGCTCACCAAGGTGCGCTACGACGGCCTCACTTCCTGAGGCCCGGCGCGGACACCCGGCGCGGAGGTACGGGCGGCCCGCGTACCCGTACCCCCTAGGCCCCGTACCCCCTACGCCGTGCCCCGTATCCCGTACGACTCAGCCCTGGCCCTCGACCGCCGCCGGGTCCATCCACATGACCTCCCACTGGTGGCCGTCCGGGTCCTGGAAGGAGCGCCCGTACATGAACCCGAGGTCCTGGATTTCGTTGGCGGGCGAGCCGCCGTTGCCGAGAGCCGCTTCCGTCAGTTCGTCGACCTTCTCCTTGCTCTCGACGCCGAGGCAGATGATCGCCTCGGTGACCTTGGACGCGTCGGCTATGTCCTTCTTCGTGAAGTCCTTGAATCTCGGCTCGGCGAGCAGCATGGCGAAGATGGTGTCGCTGATGACAAGGCAGCCGGTCTGGTCGTCCGAGAACTGGGGGTTGAACGAGTAGCCGAGCTTCTCGAAGAAGGTCCTGGAGGCAGCCAGGTCTTTCACCGGCAGGTTGACGAAGATCATGTTGGCCATGGCCGTCTCTTCTCTGGTCTCTTGGCGTCTTTGGTGTACCTCATGCCGCGCGCCGTATGCGCCGCACCCACCGCCTTCACAGAGACAGACCGTCCGTCCTCGGAAAACTCATCGCTGTTCTTGCCGCAGATCTCGCAAGGCCGCAAGGCCGCAACGCCGCAACGCCGCAACGACGAAGAGACGAGCGCCCCCGCACGGGCCGCCCGCCCCTTCGCTGTGTCCCGGAGCCGCCCGCCGGCCCGGTGAGGGTCAGGGCAGGGCCGGCCGGCGGCTCCGGAGTCGGTGACGCGTACCGCTATCGCGAGTCGCTACCGCTCGACAGCGCCGCCGCGCGGCCCGCCTCCAGTCGCGCCACCGGGATCCGGAACGGCGAGCAGGACACGTAGTCCAGGCCGATCTCATGGAAGAAGTGCACCGATTCGGGGTCGCCGCCGTGCTCGCCGCAGACGCCCATCTTGAGTCCCGGGCGTGTGGCGCGGCCCGCCTCGACCGCGCTCTTCACCAGCGCGCCCACGCCGTCCCTGTCGATCGTCTCGAACGGGGAGACGCCGAAGATCCCCTTCTCCAGGTACGCGGTGAAGAAGCTCGCCTCGACGTCGTCGCGGGAGAAGCCCCAGACGGTCTGGGTGAGGTCGTTCGTACCGAACGAGAAGAACTCCGCGGCTTCCGCGATCTGCCCGGCGGTCAGCGCGGCACGCGGCAGTTCGATCATCGTGCCGAGTGCCAGCTTGAGGCGTACGCCCCGGGCCTTCTCGACCTCGGCGATGACCAACTCGGCCTCGTCACGCACGATTTCCAGCTCCTGGACCGTACCGACGAGCGGAATCATGATCTCGGCGCGGGGATCGCCCTTGGCGTTCTTCCGTTCGGCGGCCGCCTCGGCGATCGCCCGTACCTGCATGGCGAACAGGCCGGGGATGACCAGCCCGAGCCGGACCCCGCGCAGGCCGAGCATCGGGTTCTGCTCATGGAGTTTGTGTACGGCCTGGAGCAGCCGCAGATCGTTCTCGTTGTGGTCCTTGCGCGCCTCGGCCAGCGCGACCCGTACCGACAGCTCCGTGATGTCGGGCAGGAATTCGTGCAGCGGCGGGTCCAACAGCCGTACGGTCACCGGCAGTCCGTCCATCGCCTCGAACAGCTCGATGAAGTCCTTCTTCTGGAGCGGCATCAACGCCTCCAGCGCGTTGACGCGTTCGTCGTCCGTGTCGGCCAGCACCAGCTTCTCGACCAGCGTCCGCCGCTCGCCGAGGAACATGTGCTCGGTGCGGCAGAGTCCGATGCCCTGGGCGCCGAAACGCCGGGCGCGCAGGGCGTCTTCGGCGTTGTCGGCGTTGGCCCGCACCCGCAGCCGCCTGCGCCGGTCGGCGTACGCCATGATCCGGTGGACCGCCTCGACGAGTTCGTCGGCGTCGTCGGCGCCCGCGTGCATCCGGCCCTCGAAGTACTCGACCACCGGCGACGGCACGACGGGCACCTCTCCGAGGTAGACCTTGCCGGTCGAGCCGTCGATGGAGACGACGTCACCCTCCTCCACGACGACACCGCCGGGGGCGGTCATCCGGCGGGACTTGGTGTCGACCTCCAGCTCCTCGGCGCCGCACACACAGGTCTTGCCCATGCCGCGCGCGACAACGGCGGCGTGCGAGGTCTTGCCGCCGCGTGAGGTCAGGATGCCGTTGGCGGCGATCATGCCGTTCAGGTCGTCGGGGTTGGTCTCGCGGCGGATCAGGATGACCTGTTCGCCGGAGCGCGACCACTTGACGGCGGTGTACGAGTCGAAGACCGCCTTGCCGACAGCAGCACCCGGCGAGGCGGCGATCCCGCGCCCGAGCAGGTCGCGCTTCGCGTCGTCGTCGAAGCGCGGGAACATGAGCTGGGCGAGCTGGGCGCCGTTGACCCGCTGGAGCGCCTCGGCCTCGTCGATCAGGCCCTGGTCGACGAGTTGGGTGGCGATCCGGAAGGCGGCGCCGGCGGTGCGCTTGCCGACGCGGGTCTGGAGCATCCACAGCCGGCCGCGTTCGATGGTGAACTCGATGTCGCACAGGTCCCGGTAGTGCGTCTCCAGCGTCTCCATGATCTGGAGGAGCTGGTCGTACGACTTCTTGTCGATGGTCTCCAGATCGGCGAGCGCGACCGTGTTGCGGATGCCGGCGACGACGTCCTCGCCCTGCGCATTCTGCAAGTAGTCGCCGTAGACGCCCTGGTGGCCGCTGGCGGGGTCGCGGGTGAAGGCCACGCCCGTACCGGAGTCGGGGCCGAGATTGCCGAAGACCATCGAGCAGATGTTGACGGCGGTGCCGAGGTCGCCGGGGATGCGCTCCTGGCGGCGGTAGAGCTTGGCGCGCTCGGTGTTCCACGATTCGAAGACCGAGCAGATCGCGAGATCCATCTGTTCGCGCGGGTCCTGCGGGAAGTCGCGGCCCGCCTCCTGGGAGACGATCTGCTTGAACCGCGTGACGAGCTTCTTGAGGTCGCCGGCCTCCAGATCGACGTCGGTGGCGGCCTGCTTCCGCTCTTTGGCCTCCTCCAGCGCCTCTTCGAAGAGCTGGGCGCCCACCCCGAGGACGGTCGCGCCGAACATCTGGATGAGCCTGCGGTACGAGTCCCACGCGAAGCGCTCGTCGCCGGCCTGCGCGGCGAGCCCGGCCACTGAGGCGTCGGACAGGCCGACGTTGAGGACCGTGTCCATCATCCCGGGCATGGAGAACTTCGCGCCGGAGCGTACGGAGACGAGCAGCGGGTCGTCGGGCTGGCCGAGCTTCTTGCCCATCCGGCTCTCCAGGGCGTCGAGGTGCGCACTGACCTCGTCGCGCAGGGCGGCCGGTTCCTTTCCGGTGTCGAGGTAGACCTTGCAGGCCTCGGTGGTGATCGTGAAGCCCGGAGGGACAGGCAGACCGAGGTTGGTCATCTCGGCGAGGTTGGCACCCTTGCCGCCGAGGAGGCCCCTGAGGTCCTTGTTGCCCTCGGGGAAGTCGTAGACGAACTTCACGGCCTTCTCGGTCTTCCCGGATTGCTCGGCATTTTTTTCCGACACAGGTCTCGACTCCTGAGGGACGCGGTGGCTGCCCTGACGGCCAGAACATACCCAGATCGAAGGCGTTCGGGTACGTCCACTTGTCCGTCGTACGGCCTTAACCACTCGTCCGCCACTGGATCGAATGTGCGAGCGGGGTCGGCGACCGCCGCTCACTTCTTCACGCCTCGAAGCGGGCATGGCGTACCCATGACCCTAGTCGCTCTTATGAGCGGTGACAACGACGTCTGAGTTCACTGCTCGAACGCGAGAAGGGTGGCACTGGGTGCCACCCTTCCAGAGATGCACTTATTCACGAGCCGCTCTTCTGAGCGAAACCTTAATCAAACGTGGCGAGAATCACCCGTGAGGCGAGGCCGGCACGCGCCCATTCGGGTGGTCGGGCGACCGGCCGTCGGCACAGTCTCTGTCGGCAACAGTCTCTGTCGGCACAGTCGCCGTCGGCTCACCGTCGGCACAGTCACTCGTCGGCACACTCACTGAGCACCGCGAGGTCCACCTCCTCCAGACTCTCGGCGAAGTACCGCCGCAGGGCGGGACCCACCGGCAGCAGCGACGGCACCACCAGCACCGCGCACCCGGCCGCCTGCGCCGACGCGCTGCCGTCCGGCGAGTCCTCCACGGCGACACACGCGCCCGGCGCGACACCCAGGCGATCCGCCGCCGCCAGGTAGGGATCCGGGTGCGGCTTGGTGCGTACGGTGTCGTCGGCCGACAGCGTGAAGGCGAACCGTACGTCCGCCAGCGAACCGGCGACCACGGAGTCCACCACCGTCCGCGGCGAGGCGCTCACCAGCGCGAACGGCACGCCGGCGCACTCCAGTTCGGCGAGCAGCCGCCGGGCGCCGGGGCGCAGCGGCGCGCCCGCCTCGACGCGCCGGAAGAAGGACCCGGCCAGTTCGGCTGCGACCGTCTCGGTGCGCGCCGTGCCGCCCGTGATCCGCACCAGGTGTTCCGCCGTGTCGGTGACGGCCCGGCCCACGACCTCGGGCGCGTCCGCGTCCGTCAGCCGGTGGCCGAGCCCGCTCGCGACCTCGTCGGCGGTCTCCCACCACAGCACCTCGGTGTCGACGAGGGTGCCGTCCA
>NZ_JTHL01000001.1:2583486-2614424 GCF_000818195.1 Streptomyces sp. 150FB
CGCCCGCCGGAGCCGCCTGGGCGTCGCTCACGCGCCCTCCCCGGCAACCGCCACCACCAGTACCGGACGCTCGGCGGGCCTGACCGTCGCCCGTACGCCGGGCGTCAGCGCGCCCGCGTCGCGCGACGGCAGGTCGGCCTTCACCGAACCACCGCCCGGCAGGTCGAGCAGCACGCGCGTGACCGAGCCGAAGAAGGAGGCCGAGACGACCGTGGCGGTGCCCTCGGGGTCGGGCGTGGCGGTGAT
Organism: Streptomyces sp. 150FB; assembly: GCF_000818195.1. Lineage (GTDB taxonomy): Bacteria > Actinomycetota > Actinomycetes > Streptomycetales > Streptomycetaceae > Streptomyces. The sequence continues at coordinate 2,583,733 of NZ_JTHL01000001.1, forward strand.
GTTCTCGGGGCGGATCAGCACCTCGACACCGCCGCCGCCTGCCGGGATCTCGCCGTCCACCGGCAGCGCGGTGCCCGCGACCTCGACGCGGCCGCCGTCGGTGAGCCGTCCCGGCAGCCGGTTCATCGTGCCGACGAACTCGGCGACGAAGGGCGTGGCGGGGCGCTCGTACAGCTCCGCGGGCGGCGCGCACTGCTCCAGGCGGCCGGCGTTGAGCACAGCGACCCGGTCGGCCATGGAGAGCGCCTCCTCCTGGTCGTGGGTGACGAAGATGGTGGTGATGCCCAGCGACATCTGGAGCCGCTTGATCTCCTCACGGAGTGTCAGCCTGACCTTGGCATCGAGTGCCGACAGCGGTTCGTCGAGCAGCAGGACGCGCGGGCGCAGCGCGAGCGCGCGGGCCAGCGCGACGCGCTGCTGCTGGCCGCCCGACATCTGGTGCGGGAAGCGGTCGCCGTGCTCGGGAAGGCCGACGAGTTCGAGGAGCTCGGCGGCGCGGGCGCGCCGCTCGGGCGCCCCGACCTTCCGTACGCGCAGCCCGAAGGCGACGTTGTCGCGGGCGCTGAGGTGCGGGAAGAGGCTGTACGACTGGAAGACCATGCCCGCGTCGCGCCGGTTGGCCGGTACGAGGGTGATGTCCTCGCCGTCGACCAGTACGTCACCCGCGTCGGGGTGCTCGAAGCCGGCGAGGACGCGCAGGGCCGTGGTCTTGCCGCAGCCCGAGGGGCCGAGGAGAGCGAGGAGTTCGCCGGGCCTGGCCGTCAGGTCGAGCCCGTCGAGGGCGACGGTGGGGCCGAACGCCCGGCGCAGGCCCCGGAATTCGACCAGCGCGCCGGGACCCTGCTCCTGCCGCTCCGCTTTCGCCGTGGATATGGAGGTGGATGACATGGGTGGCTACTCCTTGACGGAGGCGGGCGTGGGGGCGGGGGCGGGGACGGCCGAGGCGCCGGCCGCTGTCCGGGTACCGGCGCGGGAGAGGACCAGCAGCAGCACCCAGGCGATCAGCAGGCTGAGCAGGGACACGGCGACCGACGTCTGCGCCTCGGATCCGGAGATGGAGACGATCCACACGGCGAAGGGCTGGAAGCCGAGCAGCGCGGCGATGGTGTATTCGCCGAGGACCAGCGCCAGCGTGAGGAAGGAGGCCCCGGCCAGCGACGACCGCAGGTTCGGGACGATGACGCGCAGCACCACGTACGGCATGCTCGCCCCGCAGTTACGGGCGGCCTCGACCAGGGTGGTGATGTCGACGGCGCGCAGCCCCGCGTCCAGCGAGCGGTAGACGAACGGCAGCGCGAGCACGGTGTAGGAGAACACCAGGACCAGCGGGAACGACTCGTTCTGCACCGTGATGAACGTCGTGTAGAGCGGCGTCGTCGAGAGGTACTCGGGTCCCCAGCGCAGCACGGTCGTGATCCCGCTGACCATGGCGATCGGCGGCACGACGAGCGGCAGCATGCAGACGACCTCGACGACGGGCCGCAGCCGGGGCGCGCCGATCCGTATCGCGACCATCGCTGGCACGGTCAGCAGCAGGGAGAGCACGATGGTCGCAGCGGCGAGCCCGAGCGAGAGCAACAGGCTCTGCGAGAAGCCGTCGGCGGAGAGGATCCCGGTGTAAGCGCCGAAGTCGATGCCCTGTCCGGGCGTGTGGACGGTGAAGATGAACGAGGCGAGCAGCGGTACGAGGAAGTAGACAGCGGCGAGCCCGAGGACCGCGCCGCGCCAGACGCGGGGACGCGCACGCCGCCGGACCCGCCCTTCGGGTGCGGCGGGCGAGGTGTTCGTGGTGGGCGCCGCGGGCGCGCTGGGGGTCAGTGCAGCCATCGGGTGCTCCGTCGCTGGAGGGGCAGATAGACCGCCATGACCACACCGGCGATCACGATCATGTCGAGGCTCAGTGCGAGCGCCACATTCTCCTGGCCGACCTGCACATTGCCCGACAGCGCGTCAGCGATCTTCAGGGTGACGAGGGGCAGGGAACCGCCGGAGACCGCGGCGGCGGTGGCGTAAGCGGCGAAGGCGCTGCCGAAGAGCAGGACGAACCCGCCGAGCAGGGTGGGCGCGAGGACCGGCAGTCCCACATGGCGCCAGAACTGCCAGGGGGTGGCCCCGGCGTTCTGTGCGGCCTCCCGCCACTGCGGGCGCAGACCGTCCAGCGCCGGGACGCTGACCAGCACCATCAGCGGCACGAGGAAGTACAGGTAGACGATGCTCAGCCCGGTGAAGGTGTAGAGGCTCCAGCCGAGGGCGTCGAGGTGCGCGATCTGGGTGACCACGCCGGAGATGCCGAGGGTGGCGACGAAGGCGAAGGCCAGCGGGACACCGCCGAAGTTGGCGAGAACGCCGGACGCGGTGAGGACGGAGTCACGCAGTCCGCCCCGGCGCGAGGTGACGACGGCCTGGGCGATGAACATGCCGAGGACCGTGCCGACGGCCGCGGTCAGCGCCGACAGTTCGATGCTGCCGGTCAGCGAGGTGAGGTACGCGCCCTCCAGCGAGGTGCTGAGGTTCGCGCCGGTCGCCGTGGTGACGTGGCTGACCGGGTCGGTGGTGGTGACGGCTCCGTACAGCACGGCGCCGACGGGCAGGCCGAAGAAGATCCCGGCGAAGACGAGGAGCGGGAGGGTGCCGAGCCAGACGCGCGACGCCCGCCGCCGACGGCGTTTGCCGTCGGCGGTGCCCGGTGCGGGCAGGGTGGTGGGGACCGGCATCAGGAGACAGCCTTGTCCCAGTTCTGGGCGAGGACGGCCTTCACCTTGTCGAGGTCGGCGGACTTCGGGAAGGCCGGAGTCCCCTCGACCTTGGGGAGGTTGGCGACGAGGTTCTTGTCGACCGTGCCGTCCGTCGTCATCGACGGGAGAAGGACGGGCCGGGCGAAGCCCCTGAGGAAGAGGTTCTGCCCCTTGGCGCTGTAGAGGAACTCCATCCACAGGCGGGCGGCCGCCGGGTGCGGGGCGCCCTTGTTGATGGCCTGCGAGTAGTACTGGGCGTACACACCGTCGGTGGGTACGGCGACCTTCCAGTCGAGGCCCTTGCTCTTGAACTCGCCCGCGTAGCTGGCGTTGAGGTAGTCCCAGTCGATGGAGATGGGCGTCTCGCCCTTCTCGACCGTCGCCGGGGTGGACTCGACGGGGACGAAGTTGCCGCTCTTCTTCAGCTTGCCGAAGAAGTCGATGCCGGGCTGGATGTCGGTGAAGCTGCCCTTGTTGGCGATGGCCGCCGCGTACACGCCGCCGAAGGCCGAACCGGACTTGTTCGGGTTGCCGTTGAGGGCGACCTTGCCCTTGTACTCGGGCTTGAGGAGATCGGCGAAGGTCGTCGGGCAGACCTTGATGCGCGAGGCGTCGCAGCCGATGGAGATGTAGCCGCCGTAGTCGTTGTACCAGTCGCCGTTCGGGTCCTTCTGGGCGGCCGGGATCTGGTCGAAGGTGGCGACCTTGTACGGGGCGAAGAGGCCCTCGGCGGCGCCGCTGCGGTCGAAGGGGATGCCGAGGTCGACGACGTCGGGGGCGCGGTCCTGGCCCTGGCGGGACTTGATCGCGTTGATCTCGTCGGCGCTGGCGGCGTCCGGCGTCTCGTCCTTGACCTTGACCTTGTACGTGGCTTCGAACGCCTTGATGATCTCGCCGTAGTTCGCCCAGTCCGGCGGGAGGGCTATCGCGTTGAGCGTGCCTTCCTTCTCGGCGGCGGCGACGAGGTCCTTCATGGAGCCGAAGTCGGAGACGGAGGTGGCCGCACTCGCCTTCACACCGCCGGGGGCGGCGGCGTCGGCCGCGGGCGTGGGCTTGGCGCCGCAGGCGCTGAGCGCGGTGAGGGCGGCGGTGCCGAGCGCCAGGGCGGCTACCAGCCTGCCGTGGGCGCGGACCTTGGATCGGACCTTGGATCGGGGCACGCTGTGTCTCCCAGGGGAAGCAAAGAGGGTTTCACTTGTTCATACAAGCTGGCATTAGTTCGCCCGGTCAAGGTGTCTGTCGAGTTAACGTCGGGTGTAGTTCACTGCACGAAGGAAGGAAGACCTAAAAACACACAAACTACCTGATCAGTGCAGCTTCTTCGGGGGAATCCGATGATTGTCCCGCACCGGGAGGGGGTAGCTTCGACCGTTTTCGTGTGCGGTTAGAGTGAAGAACGGATCGCTTACGGGCATCCATATCTGTGCACAGTTCCAGAGACCTGAAGAGACCGGAGCAGAGCTTCGGTCCGGTACGGAGAGCGGCGCGGAGGTTCCGCGGGGCCGGCACGACCACCGGCCCGGACGGACCGTCACCAATCAGGACCGTCACCGAGCGAGGGGGCAGGCGTGGGCAGTTCACGCTATCTGGAGATCGCGGAAGCGCTGCGGCAGTCGATTCTCCGCGGCGAGTATCCGGTCGGCGGCCGGCTGCCCTCCGAGAGCGATCTCGCCGCCCGCTGGTCGGCGTCGCGCGGCACCGTCCGCCAGGCGGTGGGGCTGCTCGCCTCCGAGGGCCTGATCGGTTCGCGGCAGGGCGCGAGACGCGTCGTACTGCGCCAGGAGCGGCGCCACAGCTTCCAGCAACTCAACAGCTTCGCGCAGTGGGCGCAGGCGATGGGCTGCGAGGTCTCCAGCCTCATGCTCAGCCGTACGACCCGCCCGGCGACCGACGAAGAGGCGTCCCGGCTCGGGGTCGCACCGGGCAGCGAGGTGCTGTACGTACTGCGACTGCGCCGTCTGGACGGGGACCCGGTGCTGGTCGAGCGCACCGCGTACACCGACTGGGTCGCGCCCGCCGTGCGGGAGTTGCCGGACGACTGCGTGTCGATCATGAACAGCATCGCTTCGAGCGCCGGCATCGTCGCGCACTACGGCGAGCACCTGCTCGACGCGGTGGCGGCGGGCAGCGAGGACGCCAGGCTGCTGTCCGTACGCCGGGGCAGCCCGCTGCTCAGGCAGCGCTACCTCACGTACACGGCGGCCGGCCGGCCCATCGAGTGGACCGACGACCGCTACCGCGCGGGCAGCGTGGCCTTCAGCGTCTCCAACTCGGCGGCCGCCACCCCGCTGGAGCGCCACGCGGGGCCGGACATGCCGGCCGCCGCCCAGCAGCCGGGGCGAGGCTGACGGGGGCAGGCTAACGAGGGGCTTACGCGCCGCTCCCCGTACGGGAAGGCGTCAGCCGCCCGACGTGTCCAGCTCCGCGTCCGCGCCGATGCCCGCGCAGTCGTACGGGTCCTTCAGCCAGCCGTCGGGCAGCACCACCCGGTTGTTGCCGGAGCTGCGTCCGCGCGGCCCGTCGGCGCCGTCCGGCCAGGGCTGGTCCAGGTCCAACTCGCCCAGCAGTGCGTCCATCTCGGCGAGCGACGAGGTGATCGCCAGCTCCCTGCGGAGCTGCGAGCCGACCGCGAAGCCCTTCAGGTACCAGGCCACGTGCTTACGGAAGTCGATCACGCCGCGCGCCTCGTCCCCCATCCACTCCCCCAGCAGCTCGGCGTGGCGCCGCATGACGGCGGCGACCTCACGCAGCGCCGGCCGCGCGGAGGCGCCCGTACCCTCGAACGCGCCGACCAGATCGCCGAAGAGCCAGGGCCTGCCCAGGCAGCCGCGCCCCACGACCACCCCGTCGCAGCCCGTCTCGCGGACCATCCGCAGCGCGTCGTCCGCCGACCAGATGTCACCGTTGCCGAGCACCGGGATCTCGGGGACATGCTCCTTGAGCCGGGCGATCGCGTCCCAGTCGGCCGTACCGCCGTAGTGCTGCGCCGCCGTCCTGCCGTGCAGCGCGACGGAGGTGATGCCCTCCTGGACCGCGATGCGTCCCGCGTCGAGGTACGTCATGTGGTCGTCGTCGATGCCCTTGCGCATCTTGATGGTGACCGGCAGCTCACCGGCGTTCGACACCGCTTCGCGGAGGATCGCCCGCAGCAGGGGACGCTTGTACGGGAGGGCCGAGCCACCGCCCCTGCGGGTCACCTTGGGCACCGGGCAGCCGAAGTTGAGGTCGATGTGATCGGCCAGGTCCTCGTCCACGATCATGCGGACGGCCTTGCCGACGGTGACCGGATCCACTCCGTAGAGCTGGATGGAGCGCGGCGTCTCGCTCGCGTCGAAGCGGATGAGCTGCATCGTCTTCTCATTGCGCTCGACCAGCGCCCGTGTGGTGATCATCTCACTCACGAAGAGGCCCTTGCCGCCGCTGAACTCCCGGCAGAGCGTGCGGAACGGCGCGTTCGTGATCCCCGCCATGGGCGCGAGTACCACCGGTGGGGACACGGCGTACGGGCCGATGGCCAGCGACGGCGCGGGAAGCGTGGCGGTCGGGGCGGCGGGCGCGGCCACCGGGGACGCGGCTGCCGTGGGCAAGTCGAGCTGAGCAGTCATTCGGCCATTGTCGCGCACCGCGCGGCCAGAGATGATTGTGGCGTACAGGCAGGTTGTTAGTTAGACGTACTATCGGTGCATGCCCGAGCTCAGCCGCCGACGGCGTCTTCTGGTGCTGGCGATCTGCTGCATGAGTCTGCTGATCGTCAGCCTGGACAACACCGTCCTCAATGTCGCCCTGCCGTCCATGCAGCGAGAACTCCACGCATCCGTATCCGGACTTCAGTGGACGATCGACGCCTACACCCTCGTCCTCGCCTCGCTGCTGATGCTCGCGGGATCCACCGCCGACCGGATCGGCAGGCGCAGGGTCTTCAAGGCCGGGCTGATCATCTTCACGCTGGGCTCGCTGCTCTGCTCGGTGGCGCCGAACCTGCAGTCGCTGGTCGCCTTCCGGATGGTCCAGGCCGTCGGCGGCTCGATGCTCAACCCCGTCGCGATGTCGATCATCACCAACACCTTCACCGAACCGCGCGAGCGGGCGCGGGCCATCGGGGCGTGGGGCGCCACCGTGGGTATCTCGATGTCGGCCGGGCCAGTGATCGGCGGGCTGCTGGTGGACTCGGTCGGCTGGCGGGCGATCTTCTGGGTCAACATCCCGGTCGGGATCGCCGCACTGCTGCTGACCTGGCGGTACGTCCCCGAGTCGCGCGCCCCGAAGCCGCGGCGCCCCGACCCCGTGGGACAGGTTCTGGTCATCGGCCTGCTCGGCGCGCTGACCTACGCGATCATCGAACTGCCGGACGCGGGCCTGACCTCGCCGGTGATCCTGGCCTTCACCGCTGTCGCCGTTCTCTCGCTGCTCGGTCTGCTCTGGTACGAGCCGAGGCGCGAGGAGCCACTGATCGACCTGCGGTTCTTCCGCAGCGCGCCGTTCAGCGGGGCCACGGTGATCGCCGTGTGCGCCTCGGGCTCGCTCGGCGGATTCCTCTTCCTGAACACGCTCTACCTGCAGAACGTACGCGGGCTCTCGGCGCTGCACGCGGGGCTCTTCATGCTGCCGATGGCCGCCATGACATTCATCTGCGCACCGCTGTCGGGTCGGCTCGTCGGCGGGCGCGGGCCCCGGCTGCCGCTGCTGATCGCCGGGGTCGCGATGACGGTGAGCGGGCTGCTGTTCGCGGGGTTCGGCGCCGAGACGGACAATCTGCTGCTCTTCCCCGGCTATGTCCTGTTCGGGATGGGCTTCGGCATGGTCAACGCGCCGATCACCAACACCGCCGTATCCGGAATGCCCCGCTCCCAGGCGGGTGTTGCCGCGTCCGTCGCCTCGACCAGCCGGCAGATCGGGCAGACGCTGGGCGTCGCTGTGGTGGGGGCCGTGCTGGCCTCGCGGATCGTGACGTCGTCGTACAGCGCCACCTTCGCCCACGCCGCCCAGCCCGCCTGGTGGATCATCACGGGGGCGGGCGTCGCTGTCCTGCTCGTGGGGCTCCTGACCAGCGGGCGATGGGCCACGGGGACGGCGCTGCGCAACGCCGAACGGCTGGAGCCCGCCGCCGTCCCTCAGGCGTCGGCGGGGACCAGGGCCTGAAGCTCCTGGAGCCGGCTCATCTCCTGAAGGTGGCTCATCTCCTGGAGCCGCTCCAGCCGCGCCCTGGTCTTGTCGTCCACGGGCACGTAGGTGACGAGCCGGGGACCGGAAGCGGGGCCGAGCCAGAGGTTGGTGTGTTCGAGATTGACCAGCCCGACATGGGCGTTGTCGATCCGCTTGACCTTGTCGCTGTTGCCGACGACCTCGTGCCGCTCCCAGATCTCGCAGAACTCCGGCGACACCGCCCGGAGCCGGCCGAGCAGCGCCTTCCAGGCGGGCTCGGCGAGGTGCTCGGCCATGGAGGCGCGGAATTTGGCCGCCATCATGGCGACCGTCTCGTCATGATTGGTGAGCGCGGAGCGCCACTCGTCGTTGGTGAAGGCGAGCAGCATGCAGTTACGGTCCTCGGGCGGGATGGCGTCGAGGTCGCACATCAGGAGCCCGTAGGTGCGGTTGTACGCGAGGATGTCGTACCGGCTGTTCTGCACACAGGCCGGGAAGGGCTCAAGGCGCTCCAGCATCCCCCGCAGCGCGGGGGTGATGGTGGCGCAGGGCGTGCCGGGGGCGGGGTCGGCGGCGCCGGCCAGTGAGAAGAGATGGTGCCGCTCGGTGGGGTCGAGCAGCAGCGCGCGGGCCAGTGCGTCCAGGACCTGGCCGGAGACCTGGATGTCGCGGGCCTGTTCGAGCCAGGTGTACCAGGTGACGCCGACAGCCGAGAGGTGCGCGACCTCCTCTCGACGAAGTCCGGGCGTACGGCGGCGCACACCGCGCTCCAGGCCGACCTGCTCCGGGGTGATGCGCTCGCGGCGGCTGCGCAGGAAGGCCGCCAGTTCGTGGCGGCGGATGTCCGGTTCCCGCTGTTGCTGGTCTGCCCGTTCTTCCTGGTCTGGTCGCTCTTTCTGTCCGGACGGCTGCGCGCTGAGGGTCATGGAATAACACTGCCGGAAATCTCAGACCATTGCCAGGTACTTCCTCTACCAGGATAAAGACACTCTGGTACCAGGTTGCGAAGAGGGTGAAGGTTGGCTGCGTGAGTACCGCATCCCAACCCACGTCAGCAGCGCCACCCACGACCTCCACAGGCACGACAGCCGGCACGACAACGGGCACGGCAACCGGCGCGGCCGAGCGGCCGGTCGCCGACCCGGTGGTCCATGACCACAGCGGGCCCGTGCTCGGCGCCCTGGGGCTGCTCACCCTGCTCCTCGGGGCCGCACTGCCCCTGATCGACTTCTTCATCGTCAATGTCGCCCTGCCGACCATCGACAAGGACCTCTCGGCGGGCCCCGCCCTGCTGGAACTGGTGGTCGCCGGGTACGGCGTGGCGTACGCCGTACTGCTCGTCCTCGGTGGCCGGCTCGGAGACACGCTGGGCCGCCGAAAGCTCTTCATCGCCGGCATCGCCGCCTTCGGCTTCACCTCGCTCGCCTGCGGTCTCGCACCGAACGCCTGGACGCTGGTCGCCGCCCGGGTGGCCCAGGGCGCCTCCGCCGCGCTGATGCTGCCGCAGGTGCTCGCCACCATCCACTCGACGACGACCGGTCAGCGCAGGGCTCGGGCGATCAGCCTGTACGGCGCGACCGCAGGCCTCGCCATGGTGGTGGGTCAGATCCTCGGCGGCGTGCTTGTCGCCGCGAACATCGGCGGCAGCGGCTGGCGTGCGATCTTCCTGGTGAATGTGCCGGTCGCGATCGTGGGTCTGTTCCTGGCGGTCCGTTCGGTGCCCGAGACCAGGTCCCAGAAGCCGGCGCCCGTCGACATACCAGGCACGGTCCTGCTGACCGTCGCGCTGGTGACGCTGCTGGCGCCGCTCTCGGAGGGCAGGGCGGCCGGCTGGCCCCTGTGGACCTGGATCGCGCTGGCGCTGTTCCCTGTGTCGACCGCGGCCTTCCTGTGGGTGGAGCGGCGCGAGGACCGGATGGGCCGGACCCCGCTGCTGCCGCCGAGCCTGTTCCGGCTGGTGTCGCTGCGGCGCGGGGTCACGCTCGCGGTGCCGTTCTCGATCAGCTTCGGCGGCTTCATGTTCGTGGTCGCCATCGCTCTCCAGCAGGGACTGGGGATGAGCGCGGTCGCCTCCGGACTGGCGCTGGTCCCGCTGGCCGTGACGTTCTTCGGGGCTTCACTGGCGGGTCCACGGCTGATCAAGCGCTTCGGTACGCCGGTGCTGACGGTCGGCGCCGCGATCCAGTTCGTCGGCGTCGCGCTGCTGATCTGGCGTATCTGGTCGGACTGGCCTTCGGTCGGCAGTCTCGATCTGCTGCCCGGCATGGCGGTGGCCGGTCTCGGCCAGGGCCTGCAACTGCCGAATCTCTTCCGGATCGTGCTCTCCGACGTGCCGCCCGAGCGGGCCGGCGTGGGCAGCGGTGTGATGGTCACGGCGCAGCAGGCGTCGCTGGCCCTGGGTGTGGCCACCCTCGGGACGCTCTTCCTGAGCCTGGTGGGATCGGTGGGGATGCACGAGGCGCTCACCGTCACGCTGGTGGTTCAGTCGGGCGTGATCCTGCTGACGGGGCTGCTGAGCATGCGGCTGCCGCGCTCGGTGAGCTGAGGGCGGCAGCCCACGGGTGTCCGGTCACATGAGGGCGGACCCGGAATGCGGGCGGGCCCGGACCACCGAGGTGGTCCGGGCCCGCCTTGTGCGTCGTACGTGTCCTGCGTCTCCCGCACGTCCCGCACGTCCTGCGTAAGGGGTACGCGCGTCAGCTCCGCGGGGCGGCGTCGCCGGACGGCGTGGCCGCCGGGGTCGCGCCCTCCTGCTGGCCGGCCTGCTCGCCCGGCGCGGTCTCGCCGGCCTGGCCCGACGCGCGCTCGCGCATCTTGCGCAGCAGCTCCTGCTTCTGGTCGGCGGCGACCTTGCGGTTGGCGTCGCGGGCGGGGGTGCTGCCCTGCTGGTCGCCACGGGACAGCTTCTTACGCTGTCCGCCCACGCCGAGAAGGTTGTTGCGGCTCTTTGCCACGGGGCTCTCCCGAAGTGATGAGAAGTGATCTGCGGATTCGTCGGTGAGGGGCGGGCCGTGACCGCCGCGCTCTCACTCGTAGATCTGGAAGAACATGCCCGAGACGCTACCACCGGGCGGCTGCGGCCGGTCACCGATTTTTCCCCGCCACCATCCCTACGCCTAACGAGTGACAGATATTGAAATCTGTCATCCGTCATGCCATAGTCGAGTCATGACTACTTCTCCCGCAACCCCGAGCCGCATCCCTAGCCGTCGCCTCGGCACCACAGGACCTCAGGTCTCCGCACTCGGCCTCGGCACCATGGGCATGTCCGCGGTGTACGGCGAGGTGGACCGCGCCACCTCCATCGCGACCGTCCATGCCGCCCTGGACGCGGGCGTCACCCTGCTCGACACCGGCGACTTCTATGCCATGGGGCACAACGAACTCCTGGTCGGCGAAGCGCTGCGCACCGCCCCGGCCGGCGCTCGCGACAAGGCCCTGCTCAGCGTCAAGTTCGGCGCCCTGCGCGACCCGGACGGCGGCTGGAGCGGCTACGACGGACGACCGGCGGCCGTGAAGAACTTCGCGGCCTACTCCTTGCAGCGCCTCGGCGTCGACCACATCGACATCTACCGGATCGCCCGCGTCGACCCCGGCGTCCCGATCGAGGAGACCGTCGGTGCCATCGCCGAGCTGGTCAAGGCGGGGCACGTCCGCCACATCGGCCTCTCCGAGGTGGGCGCCGAGACCATTCGCCGGGCCGCCGCCACCGCACCGATAGCCGACCTCCAGATCGAGTACGCGCTGATCACCCGTGGGATCGAGGAGTCGATCCTGCCGACCGTCCGCGAGCTGGGCATCGGCGTCACGGCGTACGGCGTGCTCTCACGCGGCCTGATCAGCGGCCACTTCAGCAGCGACCGGGAGCTGACGGCCGACGACTTCCGGACCATGAGTCCGCGCTTCCAGGGCGACAACCTCCGGCACAACCTGAGCCTGGTCGAGTCCCTGCGCGCCATAGCCGAGCGGAAGGGCGCCACCGTCGCGCAGATAGCCATCGCCTGGGTGCTCTCCCGTGGCGAGGACATCGTCCCGCTGATCGGCGCCCGCCGTCCCGACCGGCTGGCCGAGAGCCTGGGCGCTCTCGACCTCACGCTGGACGCCGACGACCTCGCGGCGATCGAGCGGGCGGTCCCGGCGGACTCCGCCGCGGGCGACCGCTACCCGTCGGCGCAGATGGGCTCCCTGGACAGCGAGCGCTGACAGTTGTGGCAGTCGCCGCGGGCGAGTGGACCTGACAGGTAATGTCAGTTGTCCGTTCCGCCGACACGAGCCACGAAAGGTCGGACATGCCATGGCCGCCGAGACCCTGACCGCCGAGCGGATCCTCGAAGCCACCGAAGAGGTTCTGCGCCGCTACGGCCCCGCCAAGGCCACGGTGGTCGATGTGGCGAGGGTGCTCGGCGTCAGCCACGGCAGCGTCTACCGCCACTTCCGTACGAAGGCGGCGCTGCGCGAGGCGGTCACCGCGCGCTGGCTGCGGCGGACAGAGGCCATGCTCGAAGAGATCACCGAGGCTCCGGCGGCGGACACCCCCGAGAAGCTGCGCCACTGGCTGCTGGCCCTCTTCGACTCCAAGCGACGCAAGGCCGGCGGCGACCCGGAGATGTTCGCCACGTACAACGAACTGGGCGAGGGGAGCGGCGGGGTGATCGAGGCTCACCTCGGGATACTGACCGGACAGCTCACCCGGATCCTCGAAGAGGGCGTGCGCGCGGGCGAGTTCAGCGCGCCGGACCCGGCGGGCTCGGCGGGTGCCGTCTTCGCCGCCACGGCCCGCTTCCACGACCCGGGGTACGCCTCGGAGTGGCAACGGCCCACCGTGGAAGACGAGTTCGGCGCCGTGTGCGATCTGGTGCTGCGCGGGCTGCGCAGCTGAGCCCCGGCGGCCCGGGCCCGTACCGGCCCGGACGGCCGCAACGGCCCTGCCGGGGGCACCCGGTGGCGCCGGTCAACCCGCTGTCGGGTCCACCGTCGCCTGGTGCGCCTCGGCGAGGTGTTCCTCGGCCTTGAGCCAGGGCAGGAACTGCGCGCTCTTGCGCCAGTCGCAGGTGTCACATATCAACGACCGCTCCACACCTGCCTTCTGGACGCGCACGACGTGCTCACGTCCCTGCTGGTCCCATCGGCTGACCTTGCTTGTGGTCGGGGATGGCATCCGTGCCTCCTGTTGACGGTGAGTCCAGTCTGCGACGAAGCCCCCGGTTCCGTATCGGAACCGGGGGCTTCGATCCACGACCGTAATCGACCGCGTCAGCAGCCGAGGAGGCGGCCGCCCAGGTAGGACTGGATCTGGTCCAGCGAGACACGCTCCTGCTGCATCGTGTCGCGCTCGCGGACCGTCACCGCGTTGTCGTCCAGGGTGTCGAAGTCGACCGTCACACAGAACGGCGTACCGATCTCGTCCTGGCGGCGGTAACGGCGGCCGATGGCGCCGGCGTCGTCGAACTCGATGTTCCAGTTGCGCCGCAGGTCCTCGGCGAGGCCCTTGGCCTTGGGCGAGAGCTGCGGGTTACGGGACAGCGGCAGCACGGCGACCTTGACCGGCGCGAGGCGCGGGTCGAGACGCATCACGGTGCGCTTCTCCAGCACGCCCTTCGCGTTGGGCGCCTCGTCCTCGTTGTACGCGTCGAGCATGAAGGCGAGCATGGCGCGGCCCACACCGGCGGCCGGCTCGATGACGTACGGCGTCCAGCGCTCGCCGGCCTCCTGGTCGAAGTACGCCAGGTCGTGGCCGGAGGCCTTGGCGTGCACGGAGAGGTCGTAGTCGGTGCGGTTCGCCAGACCCTCCAGCTCGCCCCACTCGCTCCCGCCGAACGAGAAGCGGTACTCGATGTCGACGGTGCGCTTCGAGTAGTGGGAGAGCTTCTCCTTCGGGTGCTCGAACCAGCGCATGTTCTCCTCACGCATGCCCAGGTCGCGGTACCAGTTCCAGCGCTGCTCCATCCAGTACTCGTGCCACTTCTCGTCCTCGCCCGGCTTGACGAAGAACTCCATCTCCATCTGCTCGAACTCACGGGTGCGGAAGATGAAGTTGCCCGGAGTGATCTCGTTCCGGAAGGACTTGCCCATCTGCGCGATGCCGAACGGCGGCTTCTTGCGCGAGGTCTGCTGCACCTGGGCGAAGTTGGTGAAAATACCCTGCGCGGTCTCGGGCCGCAGGTAGGCGACGGAACCGCTGTCCTGCATCGGGCCGAGATGCGTGGAGAGCAGGCCGGAGTACGCCTTGGGCTCGGTGAAGGTGCCCTTGTTGCCACAGTGCGGGCAGTTCAGGTCGGCGAGCCCGTTCACGGGGGGCTTGCCGTGCTTCTCCTCGTACGCCTCTTCCAGGTGGTCGGCCCGGAAGCGCTTGTGGCAGGAGGTGCACTCGGTCAGCGGGTCGGTGAACGTCGCGACATGGCCCGACGCCTCCCAGACCTCGGTGGCCAGGATCACCGACGAGTCAAGACCGACAATGTCCTCCCGCGAGGTGACCATGTGGCGCCACCACTGACGCTTCAGGTTCTCCTTCAGCTCGACTCCGAGCGGCCCGTAGTCCCAGGCGGCCCGCTGACCGCCGTAGATCTCACTGGACGGGTAGACGAAGCCACGGCGCTTGCTCAGGTTGACGATGGTGTCGATCTTGTCGGCGGCCACGGTGCTCTCTTCATTACGACAACGGCGAACGGCTAATGCCTCAGATTAGCGGCGGGCGCACCCCCTGGATCAAATCGGTGGGTGGCAAGGCAGCCAGGTATGCGTTGTTGACAATCGTTTCCAATTTTGTTGAAAATGACTGTCATGAACGCACGACGCCTCATATCCTCCGCCATCCTCGCCGGAGCGCTCTCGCTCGGCCTGGTGGCGCTGTCCGCCTGTGCCGCCTTCGACTCCACCGACAGCGCCGGCACCGCCGACGCCTCAGCGAAGAAGAGCGGCGGCAAGCTGGCGGTGACGGCGTCGTTCTACCCCATGCGGTACCTGGCCGAGCGAATAGGCGGCGACCATGTCTCCGTCACGACGCTCACCAAGCCGGGGGTCGAGCCGCACGACCTGGAGCTGGCCCCGCGCCAGGCCGCCGATCTGGGCGAGGCGGATGTCGTCCTCTACCTCAAGGGGATCCAGCCCGCCGTCGACGACGCGATCGCCCAGTCCGGCGTGAAGAACGTCGTCGACGCGGCCTCGCTCACCGCGATGGAGAGGCACGGCACCGAGGCCGGCGCCCGTGAGGAGACCCGGGACGCCGAGCGGGCGGAAGCCACAGCGGCCGGAACCGACCCGCACATCTGGCTGGATCCGGTGAAGTTCACCGAGGTCGCGAACGGCGTCGGCGCCGCGCTGGAAAAGGCCGACCCGGACCACGCCGCCGCGTACCGCCGTAACACCGGAAGCCTGGTCAAGGACCTGAGCGCCCTCGACACCTCGTACAAGCAGGGCCTGGCCGACACCGGCGGCAGGACGTTCATCACGACCCATGCCGCCTTCGGCTACCTCGCCGAGCGGTACGGGCTCGAACAGGAAGCCATCACCGGCATCGACCCCGAGTCCGAGCCGAGCCCGGCCAGGATCAGGGATCTGGGCGCCATAGCGAAGCGGGACAAGGTCACCACCGTGTTCTTCGAGACCCTCACCAGCGACAGGACCGCCAGAACCGTCGCGGACGACGCGGGTCTGCGGACCGACGTCCTCGATCCGCTGGAGGGCATCACGGACTCTTCCAAGGGCGACGACTACCTCCAGGTCATGCGGTCCAACCTGGCCGCGCTGCGGAAAGCGCTGGGCGCGAAGTGACCCGCCCCACCGGGACAACGCCGGAAGCCCGGCCGGATCAGCCGGCCCCGGGCGCGGAGGCCGTCATCTCCGTACGCGCCGCCACCGCCACCCTCGGTTCCCGCCAGGTGCTGCACGGCGTCGACCTCACCGTGCACCGGGGCGAGGTCGTCGCCCTGCTCGGCGCCAACGGCTCGGGCAAGTCCACCACCGTACGGGCGATCCTCGGCCGGACCCCGCTGGCCGGCGGCGGGATAGAGCTGTTCTCGACGCCGCTGCGCCGCTTCGGCGACTGGGCGCGTATCGGTTACGTACCGCAGCGCACCACCGCCTCCGGCGGCGTACCCGCGACGGTTCGCGAGATCGTCTCCTCCGGCCGGCTCTCGCGCAGGAAGCTGGGGTGGCCCACCCGGGCCGATCGCGCCGCCGTCCAGCGGGCCATCGAGATCGTCGGGCTCGCCGACCGCGCCAAGGACTCCGTCGGCACGCTCTCCGGCGGCCAGCACCAGCGCGTACTGATCGCCAGGGCGCTCGCCGGCACCCCCGACCTGCTGATCATGGACGAGCCGATGGCGGGCGTCGACGTGGCCAGCCAGCGGATCCTCGCGGCGACGCTGCGCGAACAGGTCGCCGCCGGTACGACCGTGCTGCTGGTCCTCCATGAACTGGGCCCGCTGGAGCCGCTCATCGACCGTACGGTGGTGCTGCGCGACGGTGTCGTGGTGCACGACGGACCCCCTGGCCCCGCCCACCCGGACGCCGGCCACCCGGATCCCCACCCGGGCCTCGCCCACGCCGCCGAGCGCACAGGACCACTGATCTGATCATGGAAATTCTCCAGACCGCCCTGATGCAGCGGGCCCTGCTCGCCGCCGTCCTCGTCGGCATCACCGCGCCCGCCATCGGCATCTACCTCGTACAGCGCCGGCAGGCCCTCATGGGCGACGGCATCGGACATGTCGCGCTCACCGGTGTCGGCCTCGGCTTCCTGCTCTCCACGAGCCCCGTGTGGATGGCGACGCTCGTATCGGTCCTCGGCGCGGTCACGATGGAGCTGATCAGGACGTACGGCCGCGCGCGCGGCGACATCGCGCTGGCCATGCTCTTCTACGGCGGCATGTCGGGCGGGGTGCTGCTGATCAATCTCGCGCCGGACGGCTCCACCGGCGTCCTCAGCTCGTACCTCTTCGGCTCGCTGTCGACCGTCTCGCCCGCGGACGTGACCACGATCTGTGTGCTGGCGGCCTTTGTGGTGCTGGTCACCGTGGGGCTGCGGCGGCAGCTCTTCGCGATCAGCCAGGACGAGGAGTTCGCGCGGGTCACCGGGCTGCCCGTGCGTACCTACAACCTGCTGATCGCGGTAACGGCGGCCGTGACGGTCACCGTGGCCATGCGGGTCGTGGGACTGCTGCTCGTCAGCGCCCTGATGGTGGTGCCGGTGGCGGCCGCGCAGCAGGTCAGCAGGTCGTTCGCGGTCACGTTCGTACTGTCGGTCGTGATCGGTACGGCGGTGACGCTGGCCGGCACGGTCACCTCGTACTACCAGGACGTGCCGCCCGGCGCGACGATCGTGCTGCTGGCGATCGGCTTGTTCGTGGTGCTCACCGTCGCCGCCACTCCGCTGGCGAGACGGCGGACCCGGGTGGCGGGAGCGGTGGAGGCGCCGAAGGATGCGTACCCGAACGGCAGTACGGGCGGTTGCACGGATGGGCGCACAATGGATGTACCCGCCGGGCAGCGCCCGGCGGACGACGTCCCGGTCTGACCGCGAACTGGCAGAATGGCCCGACGGACAAGGGGCAACGCCCGACGGTTACGGGCAGAGGCGAGGAGGCACCCGTGGCGACTGCGCCCAGCAGTGGATCAAGTACAGCCCCCGTGCGCGGCCGATCGACCCGTCAGCGTGCCGCGGTGGCGGCCGCGCTGGACGAGGTGGACGAGTTCCGCAGCGCGCAGGAACTCCACGACGTGCTCAAGCACCGGGGTGACTCGGTCGGTCTGACCACCGTCTACCGCACCCTGCAGAACCTCGCCGACGCGGGCGAGGTCGATGTCCTGCGGACGAACGACGGCGAGTCCGTGTACCGGCGCTGCTCGACCGGCGACCACCACCACCATCTGGTCTGCCGGATGTGCGGCAAGGCCGTCGAGGTCGAGGGGCCGGCCGTCGAGCAGTGGGCCGAGACCATCGCGGCGCAGCACGGCTATGTGGCGGTGGCGCACACGGTGGAGGTCTTCGGTACGTGCGCCGAGTGCGCGGAGGCGGCGGCGAAGAACTGACGGCGGGCGGTGGCGCCGGCGGTGGCCGGCTGATCCGCCGGCTCCCCCGCCCGTACCGCCGCCACCCGGCCGCTTCGGCTCTTCCGCCGCCGGTACTACTACTCCTCGTCGCCCCGATCGTCGCCCTGCTGTTCGTCCTGCTCCTGTATGTCCTGGCTGGACTCCGCGTTCGGCAGCGCGCCCCCGAAGCGGCGGTCCCTGGAGGCGAACTCCAGGCAGGCACGCCACAGATCACGCCGGTCGAAGTCCGGCCACAGCACGTCCTGGAAGACCATCTCGGCGTAGCTGCTCTGCCAGATCAGGTAGTTGGACGTGCGCTGCTCGCCGCTCGGACGCAGAAAGAGGTCCACGTCGGGCATGTCCGGGTAGTACATGTACTTCGCGAAGGTCTTCTCGTTGACCTTCGACGGGTCGAGCTTCCCGGACGCCACATCGGCGGCCAGCGCCCGCGCGGCGTCGGCGATCTCGGCGCGCCCGCCGTAGTTGACGCAGAAGTAGAGCGTCATCGCGTCGTTGTCCACGGTCTGTTCCTGCGCGACCTGGAGTTCCTGGACGACCGACTTCCACATCTTCGGCATCCGGCCGACCCAGCGGATGCGGATGCCCAGTTCGTTCATCTCGTCGCGACGGCGGCGGATGACGTCGCGGTTGAAGTTCATCAGGAAGCGCACCTCGTCGGGTGTGCGTTTCCAGTTCTCGGTGGAGAAGGCGAAGAGCGAGAGGTTCTTGACGCCCATCTCCAGACAGCCCTTGAGTACGTCGAGGACCACGCCCTCACCGACCTTGTGGCCCTCCGTACGCGGCAGGCCGCGCTCCTTGGCCCAGCGCCCGTTCCCGTCCATCACGACGGCCACGTGCTTCGGCACCAGCTCGCTCTGGATCAGCGGCGGGCGCGCCCCCGAGGGGTGCGGCTCCGGCGTCTTGTACTCGCGGCGGGAACGCCCCAGAATTCCGCGTCGTGCCATGCGCTCTTGTCTCCTAGTTCTTTTCTACGTACCTCAGCGAGCGCAGACCGCGCTCCAGATGCCAGTGGAGATACGCGGACACCAGCCCGCTTCCCTCTCTGACATGCCGTGCCTCGCACGCGTCCGCCGTCTCCCAGTCACCGGTCAGCAGCGCGCTGAGCAGTCCGACGGCCTCCGCCGAGGGTACGACGCTGCCGGGTACCCGGCAGTCGCCGCATATGACTCCGCCCGCAGCGACGGAGAAGAACCGGTTCGGTCCGTCGAGACCGCACTTCGCGCAGTCGTCGAAGCTCGGCGCGTAACCGTTGACCGCGAGGGAGCGCAGCAGGAAGGCGTCGAGGATCAGATGGGGCGCGTGCTCGCCGCGCGCCAGCGTCCGCAGCCCGCCGACGAGCAGTAGGTACTGCTGCACGGCCGGCTCGCCCTCGTGGTCGGTGAACCGCTCGGCGGTCTCCAGCATGGCCGTACCCGCCGTGTAGCGCGCGTAGTCGGCGGCGATTCCGCCACCGTACGGAGCGATGGTCTCACTCTGGGTGCAGAGCGGCAGTCCCCGTCCGATCAGTTCACTGCCCCGTGCGAAGAACTGCACATCGACGTGCGAGAAGGGTTCGAGCCTGGCCCCGAATTTCGACTTCGTACGCCGCACTCCCCGTGCGACGGCGCGGACGCGGCCATGGCCGCGGGTCAGAAGCGTGATGATGCGGTCGGCCTCACCGAGCTTCTGGGTGCGCAGCACAACGCCGTCGTCCCGGAAAAGACTCATGAGCGCCATTCTCCCGCATGACCTCAGGACGCCGGTCGGCGGTGAGGGGGTACTGTGCCGGGCATGAGCACGTACTCGAACCTCCGCGCAGTGGAGTCGCTCCACAGCGACCCTCGCGGTGAGTGCGCACCTCGCGGCCGCAGCTTCCTGCGCCGCCGCGGCCGGGTGGGTTCCCCGCCGGCCCTTCTCTGTTGTTCCTGCCGTTCCTGTTGTCGCGCCTGACGCTCGGCCCGTTGCGGCGCTGTTGTCGCGTCTGACGCCCTCGTGGGCCTCTTCCTGATCCGGCGGAAGCGTCCGGGCCCCGGTCGACCCTGACCGCGCTCCCCCGCGCTCTCCGTACGGCCTCACGTACCTCCTCCCCCACTTGCGGGTCCTTTCCTGCTTTCCGGCACCCGGGCCCGCCCGTTCACAGGAGAAACATGACCACGGTCACCGAATCCGCCGCCGCTGTCCCTGCCGCCGCTCCTGCCGCCGACGCTGCCGCCGGCGCCGTTCTGCGCGACCACCGCATCCCGGCCGACGGTCTCTACGAAGGCCCCCGCGAGCTGCGCCGTACCCCGGCGGACTGGGCGGACCGCCCGTACACCGCCTTCGACGTCGTCCCGCTGGGACGCACCATCGGCGCCGAGATCCACGGCCTGGACCTCTCCCGCCCGCAGGCTCCCGCCGTACTGGAGGAGATCAACCGCGCCCTGCTGGAGTGGAAGGTGGTCTTCTTCCGGGGACAGCACCTGTCGTCCGAGGCGCAGCGTGCGTTCGCCCTGAACTGGGGCGAGTTGGAGACCAATCCGTTGCTGGCAACCGGCGACAGCGCGGACGTGGTGCGCTTCGGCCGTACGGCGAGCCCCACCTTCGAGAACATCTGGCACACGGATGTGACCTTCCGCGAGCGGCCGGCGATGGGCGCCGTACTGCAACTGCGCGAGGTGCCGCCGACGGGCGGCGACACCATGTGGGCCGACATGGCAGCGGCGTACGACAACCTGCCCGCGGACGTACGGTCCCGCATCGACGGTGCCCGTGCCGTCCACGACTTCATCCCGGGCTTCAGCCGGTTCTATCCGACCGCCGAACTGGCCGCGTTCCAGGAGACGTTCCCGCCGGTCGAACACCCCGTGGTGCGACGCCATCCGGAGACCGGCCGGCGCATGCTGTTCGTCAATGCCTCCTTCACCACCCGGATAGTGGGTTTCGAGCAGGAGGAGAGCGACCGGCTGCTGAAGCTGCTGTTCCAGCAGGCCCATGTGCCGGAGTACCAGGTGCGGTTCCACTGGCAGGCGGGCGACATCGCGTTCTGGGACAACCGGGCGACCCAGCACTACGCGGTCAACGACTACGCGCCGCACCCCCGCGTGGCCGAACGAGTGGCGATCGCGGGCGACCGGCCCTTCTGAGGCGCGGATCCGGCGGCCCGGCGGTCCGGCGGCGGAAGCGAGGGGGGCAGGCGGGCCGGAAACGGGGCTTCGGGGCCCTCCGGGCACCCGGGGGACCTCCGGGACCTCTGAGGTGCTCCCAGGGCCCCACAGCGGGCCTGGAAGGCTCTAGAGCCCGCTCAGGACGGCGTACGCGACGCCGCCAGCAGCAACCTCGCCGTGTCGTCCGTGCAGAGCTGCAGCGCACCGCCCACCGTCGTCAGCACCTCGCGCTCCGCCGGGCTGTACGGTCCGTCCGCCAGCGCGATCCTGGCGCCCTGGAGCACGATCGACTCGCGGCCCGTCGGGGCCAGGTGGGGCGCGAGCGGTTCGAGTGACTCGTGGAGCTCGATGGCGAGCGCCGCGCCGCAGGGGCCCGGGTCGATGACGAAGCGGCCCGTGTCGGCTGCGAGCGCCTCGACGAGTTCCGTGAGCTGGTCCTCGGTGCAGTCCTCGAACCCGGCCGCCCTGACCGTGACCGCCGCGGTCTCGACGACCGTACGGTTCGAGGTGCCGCCGGCCGCGAGGACGGCGAGCGCGACCGTGTGCACGGCGTCACGCAGCATCGCCGAGAACCGGACCGTGGTGGGGTGGTCGAGGACGTCGGTGGCGAAGTGCGCGTGGCAGGCGGCGCATTCGACGACGGGACCGGCGGATCCGCGCGAGACCAGCGGTACGCCGAGGACGGTGAAGCGGCGACGGCCGGTGCGGCGGCGGTAGTTGCGGTCGCCTCCGCAGTCGGGGCAGAAGAACTCCCCGTCACCTACGGTGTTCCAGGAAGTACGAATGCCCCAGAGGCGCAGTTTTCGGCCGCGTGATCCTTGAGCTGGCAGCACGTCGCGCACCTCCGTAACGCTTCGGCATCATTGCCGGGTTGACGTGATGTTAGCCACATCGGCCACGCGGCGTCAGCACCCTGGCACGAGATAGTCACGAGACAGCCACGACATGGCCGAACCCCGTCCACCGTTTCCGGTGGACGGGGTTCGTAAAGCCTCAGGTCAGCGCGGGATGGGCGGCGGATTCAGCGAGTCGCGCGATTCACCGCGGAGATGACCGCTTTGAGTGAGGCGCGCGTGGTGTTCGCGTCGATCCCGATGCCCCAGAGCACCTTGTCGCCGATCGCGCACTCGATGTACGAGGCGGCCTGGGCCCGCGCGCCCTCGCTCATGGTGTGCTCCTGGTAGTCCAGCAGCCGCGCGTCCACGCCCACGGCGGCCAGCGCCTCGAAGAAGGCCGAGATGGGGCCGTTGCCGGTGCCGGTGAGCAGCACGTCGGTCCCGTCGACGACCGCCTGGACGGTCAGGCTGTCCTGGCCGTCCTTGTCGGTCGTGGACTGGCCGGAACGGAGCTGGATGCGGCCCCAGGAGCTGTCGGCGCCGGACCCGGGGGCGGGCAGGTACTCGTCCTGGAAGACGTCCCAGATCTCGCCCGGAGTGATCTCGCCGCCCTCGGCGTCGGTCTTGGCCTGGATGATCCGGGAGAACTCGATCTGCATACGGCGCGGCAGGTCCAGCTTGTGGTCGTTCTTCAGTACGTAGGCGATGCCGCCCTTGCCGGACTGCGAGTTGACGCGGATGACGGCCTCGTACGAACGGCCCACGTCCTTGGGGTCGATCGGCAGGTACGGCACGGCCCACTCGATCTCGTCGACCGTCTTGCCGCGCGCCGCAGCGTCCGCCTCCATGGCGTCGAAGCCCTTCTTGATGGCGTCCTGGTGGGAGCCGGAGAAGGACGTGTAGACGAGGTCGCCCGCGTAGGGATGGCGCGGGTGGATCTCCATCTGGTTGCAGTACTCACTGGTGCGGCGGACCTCGTCGATCTGCGAGAAGTCGATCTGCGGGTCGACGCCTTGCGAGAAGAGGTTCATACCGAGCGTCACCAGGTCGACGTTGCCCGTGCGCTCGCCCTGGCCGAACAGGCAGCCCTCGATACGGTCGGCGCCCGCCATGATCGCGAGTTCGGCGGCGGCGACGGCCGTACCGCGGTCGTTGTGCGGGTGCACGGAGAGGCACACATGCTCGCGGCGCGACAGGTTGCGCGACATCCACTCGAAGCGGTCCGCGTGTGTGGAGGGCGTCGAACGCTCCACCGTGGCGGGCAGGTTCAGGATGATCTCGCGCCCCTTCTCGGGCCCCCAGACATCCATCACCGCCTCGCAGACCTCCAGCGCGAAGTCCAGTTCGGTGTCGGTGAAGATCTCCGGGCTGTACTGGTAGCCGTAGATCGTCTCCGGGCCGAGGATCTTCTCCGCGTACTCCATCACCAGCCGCGTACCGTCCACGGCGATCTGCTTGACCTGCTCCTTCGAGCCGCGGAAGACGACGCGCCGGAAGGTGGGGGCGGTGGCGTTGTACAGATGCACGGTCGCGCGATGGGCGCCGCGCAGCGATTCCACCGTGCGTTCGATGAGCTCCTCGCGCGCCTGGGTCAGGACGGAGATCGTCACGTCGTCGGGGATCGCGCCCTCTTCGATGATCGAGCGTACGAACCCGAAGTCGGTCTCGCCCGACGAGGGGAAGCCGACCTCGATCTCCTTGTAGCCCATGCGTACCAGCAGGTCGAACATCTCCCGCTTGCGCGCGGGGGACATCGGGTCGATCAGTGCCTGGTTGCCGTCGCGCAGGTCCGTCGAGAGCCAGCGGGGCGCGACCGTGATGCGGTTCTCGGGCCAGGTGCGGTCGGGGATGTGGACGGCCTCGTAGCGGCCGTACTTGTGGATCGGCATCCCGGACGGCTTCTGGGTGTGGGTCGCGTTGGTGATGGGTGTGGGGCGACCGACTGAAGGATCAGACATGTGCGTAGGGCTCCTCGAATGTCCGCTGGGACGGCCGACGGGACGTGTTCACCGCAACGCCAGACTCCGCGGGGAGGGGGTCGGCCTACGACTACAGACCCTCGCCGCGGCAGCTAAGGAGAAGCAGCCCGAAACGCATGATGCACGTACTTTAGCCGAGCCTCCTTCCGGGGGAAGGGCCGTATCAGTATGCGGGATCACCTGGAGTTAACCCTCGAACAGTGACGGATCACTCCATTTCAGGAATCATGGGTAGCAGGTAGTGACTTATCGGGTACGCACTGCCACATTTCATACATGACCCCCAACGACGCTTCCGCCTCCCGTTCCACCGTCCGGCCCGTCTTCTGCACCATCGTGCCGCCGCACCTTCTCGACAAGTTGTCCAGATCCGCCGACCCGGTGCTCGCCGGTCCGTTCCGCCGCACGCTGGAGGCGGACGCGGCGCAGCGCACCCGCCGCCGGCTGACCACGGTCGCCGGTCTCCGTACGGCCACGGCGCCGCCCGCGACCCCTCCGGCCCCGGCGGCGGACGGACCTCGGCGCACGATCTACAACTGCGGGAACAGCACGACCCTGCCCGGGAAGAAGGTGCGCGACGAGGGCGACGGCCCGGGGTCCGACGCCACCGTCAACCGCGCGTACAACGGGCTCGGCTCGACGTTCGAGCTGCTGCTGAAGGCGTACGGCCGCAACTCGCTCGACGGCCAGGGGCTGCCGCTCAACGCCAGCGTCCATTACGACAAGGACTACGCGAACGCGTTCTGGGACGGCGAGCAGATGGTGTTCGGGGACGGTGACGGCAAGGTGTTCCTCGACTTCACCCTGCCGGTCGACGTCATCGGCCACGAGCTGACGCACGGTGTCACCCAATACACCGCCAATCTCGCCTACTTCGGCCAGAGCGGCGCGCTGAACGAGTCGCTGTCGGACGTGTTCGGTTCGCTGGTCAAGCAGTACACCCAGGACCAGACCGCCGACCAGGCCGACTGGCTGGTCGGAGCCGGCCTGCTCGGACCGAGTGTCACCGGGGTCGCGCTGCGCTCGATGAAGGCCCCGGGCACGGCGTACGACGACGATGTCCTCGGCAAGGACCCGCAGCCGGCCTCGATGGACCACTTCGTGCACACGGGCAGCGACAACGGCGGCGTGCACATCAACTCCGGTATTCCGAACCGCGCGTTCTACCTGTTCGCCGACCAGCTCGGCGGCAAGGCGTGGGAGCGGGCCGGCCAGGTCTGGTACGACGTGCTGACCGGCGGCAAGCTGGCGGAGGACGCCGAGTTCGCGGACTTCGCACGGCTGACCCTCGCGGCGGCGCGGGCCCGGTACGGCGACGGCGCGGAGCAGGAGGCCGTCACCAAGGCGTGGTCCGAGGTCGGCGTTCCGACGAAGTGACCTGTCGCCGTGGCCCGACACGTACTAGAACGGGACCCATGCGTATCGAAGTACGGCGTACAGGCGGGTTCGCGGGTATCGAGCGCAGGGCCGAGGTGGACACCTCGGCCCTGGCCGATCCCGACGAGTGGCAGAAGCTGGCCGAACAGGCCCTGTCCGAAGCCCAGGACGCCCAGGGCCCGCAGTCGCGCGGTGTCCCGGACGGCTTCAACTACCGGATCACGATTGACGGCCGGACAGTTCACTGCGCCGACCCACGGCTGTCGGACGCCCAGCGGACCCTGATCTCAAGGGTGCTCAAGGAGGGAGCCTGAGCGAGGGCCCAGGGCGGGGCCCGGAATCAGAAGCCGAGCTTGCGGAGCTGCTTGGGGTCGCGCTGCCAGTCCTTCGCGACCTTCACATGCAGGTCGAGGAAGACCGGCGTGCCGAGCAGCGCCTCGATGTGCTTGCGGGACTTGGTCCCGACCTCCTTGAGGCGCTGGCCCTTGGGGCCGATGATGATGCCCTTCTGGCTGGGCCGCTCGATGTAGACATTCGCGTGGATGTCGAGCAGCGGCCGGTCCGCCGGACGGTCCTCGCGCGGCAGCATCTCCTCGACCACCACGGCGATGGAGTGCGGCAGTTCGTCCCGTACGCCTTCCAGCGCGGCCTCACGGATCAGCTCGGCGACCATGACCATCTCGGGCTCGTCCGTGAGGTCGCCCTCGGGGTAGAGCGGGGGGCTCTGCGGCAGCAGCGGCACGAGCAGGTCGGCCAGCAGGCCCACCTGCTGATCGGCGACGGCGGAGACCGGAACGATCTCCGCCCACTCCATGCCCAGCTCCTTGCCGATCTGGTCGATCGCGATGAGCTGCTCGGCCAGCGTCTTGGAGTCGACGAGGTCCGTCTTGGTGACGACGGCGACCTTCGGCGTCTTCTTGATCCCGGCGAGCTCCTTGATGATGAAGCGGTCACCGGGGCCGAGCTTCTGGTCGGCGGGCAGGCAGAAGCCGATGACGTCGACCTCGGACCAGGTCGCGCGCACGATGTCGTTGAGACGCTCACCGAGCAGCGTGCGCGGCTTGTGGAGGCCGGGGGTGTCGACCAGGATCAACTGCGCCTCGGGCCGGTGCACGATGCCCCGTACGGTGTGACGCGTGGTCTGCGGCCGGTTCGAGGTGATGGCCACCTTCTGTCCGACCAGAGCGTTCGTGAGGGTGGACTTGCCCGCGTTGGGGCGGCCGACGAAGCAGGCGAAGCCGGCCTTGTGAGGGGCTCCGGCCGTCTCGGGGGCGGTCTCGGAAGAAGGGATACGAGCGCTCATGGCGCCCATTCTCCCCGATCGGGGGGCCACCGCCGACCAGCCGGGGGCTCAGGTCCTCGACACCCGATGACAGACGATGATCGAAACCGACCGCACCCGCCCGACTTCAGCCGGCGGTGACGCTCACCCGCAGGACCCCGTCGACCCCCGCCACCAGCACGGGCGTCCCGGCACCCCCGAGATCACGGACAGCGGCACGATCCTCGTCACGCACGGATTCCGCCTCGGTCACAACGGCCGCGGCCTCCAACGAGGTGGCCCCACTCGCCACGGCCATCGCCACGGCGGTCCGCAACGCGCTCAGCTTGAGCGACGCCAGCTCAACGGTCCCGGCCACATAGGTACGCCCGGTCTCATCCCGCACGGCGGCCCCCTCGGCCACCCCGTTCCGCACCCGCGCACTCCGCGCCAACGTAACGATCTTGCGATCCTCAGGTCCAAGGCCGGCGGAACCATCGCTCAGAGTCATACCCAAAGCATAGGCAGCCGGCCACACCACCCCTCCCTCGGGTACGAACAGCAGACCCCCGTTCCAACCCGGCCTCCTACGTCGGGAATCCGCACACATGGAGCGACCCGCTCGGCCTCGCGCCATGTGAAAACGGAAATTCGCGCCAGCCGAGGACCGAGGGTCAAGAACGTAACGCTCGCTGGACAGATGACTTAAGTCACGTAACTGGCAGTACCGCGAGGAGCAGGAACAGGGCTCTAAAGGCAATTATGATCGAAGATTTCCCTGATTTGAAATTTAGCCACACCCCTCAATATAGCCCGTTTGTTGGCCATGCTGTAGCGTCCCATCTTAGAGGGACCCAAATCGGGCCGGCTCCTTTTGTGTCCAGAATTGAATTGAGACGGTCGTTGATTCACGAGGAGCTTCACCACCGATGGTGGAATCAAGGTAAAATGGGATCTCACCACCCGAGGGACGGATCGGGCCTTTCTGACCGTTTCTATGGGACGGTTGAGCGTTATATGAAAATGAGGGGTTGGGAATGATCTCGCAATCGGCTGCCGTCGGTGACTCATGTGACAGGTGTGGGAGTGGAGCGGACTGCACTGTCGCAGAAGTTCTTTTGAGTAGCGGGCGCCGCTGGGATATGGAATGTTCCTGCTCGGTCTGCGGAAACCTGTGGCACTCTGGCGGGTCGGGCGAATCTCCGCCGAGTGTAAGAGATGCAATCATTGCGGCTAATGGGGAATCCACCCTTAAGCTCATCGGATCCGAGGTGCGTGGGGCCCGATTGTTGAAGAATCTCAGAGAGGTGTACGACTTGCCGATTTCTGAGGCCAAGCAAATGACTGAAAGGCTGCGTACGTCTGGCATCCAAGGAACACTGGTTGACGTCGAATTTCTTGCCGCGAAGCTACGGGCGTCCGGATTCAACGTGCAGATTGAAAATTCGTGACTTCCGGCGGCACGAACTGCGGATGAACATTGACTTTCTCTTCGGGTATCTGGACGAGCGATGGGATTCCGGAAAACTTCCGCAGGAATTCAGGAAAAAGTGGTCGTCCGAACTCGGCGAATTTTTCCGCGCTCGGTGTTCGTCGGCTTGAGGGGCTGCGCTGAGCTGAGTGGGCGCAGGTGCCAGGCCGAGGGGGTCCGGGGTGAGGTAGCGGGCCGTTTCCGGGTCGTAGTAGCGGTGGAAGTTGTAGTGGAGGCCCGTTTCCGGGTCGTGGTATTGGCCTGGGAAGCGTAACGGGGTGTGCGCTTTGGCGTCGCTGTTCCAGGTGGTGGTGCCCCAGAGAGTTGTGCGGGTGCGCCAGGCTATGTCGCCCTGTTCGTCGATGAGTTCCGTCGGGGTGCCGACGAGGTCCGTGATGATGCTGAAGAAACGCTGGTCGATTTCTTGCTGCGGGGCGCCCGCGGCTGAGATGCGTTCGGTCTGGGCCAGGGGCCGGGGGCCTTGGTGGTCCCAGGTGAGGGTTACCGGGTTCGGGAAGGTGTCCGACTGTGCTGTCTGTTCACAGAGAGTGGTGCCGTCCCAGACGAAGTCGACCTTCTCCAGGACGGTCCGGCCGTCGCCGGACATCCGGTGTTTCGCCGTGCGCGAACCCGGCCAGCGCCTCCTCATCCGAGAACGCGCAGACCCACCGCACCCCGCCGTGATCCGCCGTCCAGGGACCTCCGGCCTCGTCGAACGGCACCAGCACGGCCGTACGCCGGAACTCACCCAGCAGCACGGCGAACCCCCGTCGGCTCCCCGCGAGTTCAGGCTCCCCAGCGACGCCCTCGGCCGGCCCGGACGACCCCGAACCGTCCGGAGGAACCCACAGGCCGGCCAGCGCCGACACGTGCCCCGGTATCGGCGTGCCATCTCCTTCTACGGTCATGTACACGATGATCACACGCCATCGCACACAGTAACAACGCGGCTCTCCGCGAATTCAGGCCGCTCCCGCACCAGTTGACACCGGAAAGCCCTGCCGCCGCGCTACGCGTCGAAGCCGTACTCCAGCACGTACGCGCCCGCATCGAGGGTCATCTCGTTGACCTCCACAGGCCTGCCCTCGGAGCCGAAGGCAGTGCGGCAGACGAGCATCACCGGCGTACCCACTGAGAGTTCGAGGCTGTTCGCCTCCTCGGCGGAAGGCATGCGCGAGCGGATCTCTTCCCTGAAGTGAACGGGCTTGAAGCCGAGTTCGTCGAGGCGTGCGTAGATTCCACCGGGGCCCGTGTCGTCCTGTGTGATAAGCGAACCGGCGACGAGGGATGCCGGAAGGTAACTGGTGGCCAGCAGGACCGGCTTTCCTTCCAGGACGTATCGCCGCCTTCGAACGCATACGGCGGCGCCAAGAGCGATGCCCAGCACCCGTGCGACGCGTTCCGGTGCCGGCTCCTCGCTCACAGCGAGCTGGTCCACAACGAGGGGCCGGTCCTCGATGTCCGCCGACCAGATCGAACGGCCCGCGCCCCATCCCTCACTGGCCAGCCGCTGCACGCCACGGCGTCTGAGCGGACGGAAAGACCGAACGAAAACTCCGGCGCCTTTTCGGGATTCGGCGATCCCCTCGTTCTGGAGAACTCCGAGCGCCTGCCGCGCGGTCATGCGGGCTACGTCGTAAGTGGCCATGAGGTCGTTCTCACCCGGCAGCCGCGCGCCCGGTCCGTACTCACCCGACTCGATCGCCTCACGGATCGCGTCGGCGATGCGGCGGTACTTCGGCCGGCCGTCGCCGCTCCTGGGCACCATGCGTGAACCTCCTCCCTCTTCTCTAGACACCCTAGAACACGCATGCAGCGACGAACCCCGGCCCCGCAGTCGATGAGCTGACGCCACTTCTCCGAGCACCACGATTGACATCTCTAGAGATGAGCGGTTCCCTTTAGATCTCTAGAGATGTTGGATGGCAGGTGCGGCCTGCCGGAGAACTGGCTTGGAAACGGGGTTTGCTGATGGGGTCTCAGAGGGCACGTGTCGGGAGGAGCGCTTCTTCGCCGGATCCGGTTCCGTACATCGCGGCATGGACCACAGAGCGAGCTCCCGCCGTGCGCATCGTCGCCAAAGGCGACGGCATCGGCTATGCGGACGAGCGGCCGTACGGCCGGGACTCAACTGGGGTGCTGTGGACCCGCGCCCCCTCCCTTCCTGGCAAGGGGCGGCCCGTGTTCGGCAAAGTCCACGCTCTCCGACAGCGGCGAGCCATGAGCGAACTGCTGTGCCAGATCTGCGCCGGACCCGCCGATCGGAATACGGCGGGCATCCTGTGGCTGCTGGGTGAAGATCCAAGCGATCCAGGCTCCTGGCCCGATGACCTCATCACCACCCACCCACCAGTCTGCGTGCCATGCGGACTGAGGTCGATCAGGACGTGCCCTCACCTCCGCCAGAAGTGCGTGGCCCTTCGCGTCACCGAGTTCCGCCTCGCAGGCGTACGGGGTGCGCTGTACCGGCCCGGGTCTCCGTCTCCCGTGGCGGTGGACGCGGCGGGAGTCGCATTCGACGATCCCCGTATTCGCTGGACCTTGGCCGGTCAGCTCCTCATGCGGCTCCAGGCATTCAGCATTGTCGATCTCGGGCACGCCTGACGTGCCCTTGCGGGGTCGCAGCGGTCAGGGGCGGTTCAGGCGCAGGCGGTCCTGTCTGGGGAGGCCCGCCACCACCAGGTCGTAGGAGTCCTCGATCAGTTCGCGGACCAGGGTT
>NZ_JTHL01000001.1:2614486-2621067 GCF_000818195.1 Streptomyces sp. 150FB
TTCAGGCGCAGGCGGTCCTGTCTGGGGAGGCCCGCCACCACCAGGTCGTAGGAGTCCTCGATCAGTTCGCGGACCAGGGTCGGGGGGAGGTCCGGGATCGTCAGGGTGTTCCAGTGGCGCTTGTTGAGGTGCCAGCCGGGGACGATCGCCTCGTGTGTGTCGCGGAGGCGGAGCGCCTCCTCCGGGTCGCACTTCAGCGAGACCTTCAGGGGGTGGTCGTCCAGGAAGCAGAACGCGAAGATCTTGGCCGCCACCTTGAAGGCCGTCAGGTCCGGGTTCCGGCTGAACGGGGCGTCCTCCGACGTCCCGTTCAGGTCCAGGCAGTACGCCCGCAGTTCCTGCGGGGTCACGAGGTGGTCGCTTCCTCGCGGACCGGTTCGGCCAGTACCGTGACGATCTTGTTGCGGCGGCCCGCCGGGGACTCCGCCGTCAGTTTCAGGGCCCGGCCGTCCGGGAGCGTGACCCGTGCGCTCGCTCCCGCGATCGGGACCCGGCCGAGCGCCTTCGCCAGCAGGCCGCCGACCGTTTCCACGTCCTCGTCGTCGTACTCGTCCAGCCCGAACAGTTCGCCCAGGTCGCCGATGTCGAGGCGGGCGGTGACCCGGTACGAGCCGTCGCCGATCTCCTCGACCGGCGGCAGTTCGCGGTCGTACTCGTCGGTGATCTCGCCGACGATCTCCTCCAGGATGTCCTCGATGGTGACGATGCCGGCCGTGCCGCCGTACTCGTCGATGACCACCGCGACATGGCTGCGCTCCTGCTGCATCTCCCGCAGCAGGTCGCCCGCGTTCTTCGTGTCGGGGACGAAGGCGGCGGGCCGCATCGCCGTGGAGACCAGGTCGGACTCCGAATCCCGGTTGATGTGGGTCTTCCTGACCAGGTCCTTGAGGTAGACGATGCCGACGATGTCGTCCTCGTTCTCCCCGGTCACCGGGATACGTGAGAAGCCCGAGCGCAGCGCCAGCGTCAGGGCCTGCCTGATCGTCTTGTAGCGCTCGATGGCGACGAGGTCCGTGCGCGGGACCATGACCTCGCGTACGAGCGTGTCCCCCAGTTCGAAGACGCTGTGCACCATCCGGCGCTCGTCGTCCTCGATGAGGGACTCCTGCTCGGCGAGGTCGACCATCGCGCGCAGCTCCGCCTCGCTGGCGAACGGTCCCTTGCGGAAGCCCTTGCCCGGTGTGAGCGCGTTGCCCAGCAGGATCAGCAACTGCGGGATCGGGCCCATGATCTTGGCCAGCGGCAGCAGGACGTACGCGGCGGCCGTCGCCGTGTTCAGCGGGTGCTGGCGGCCGATGGTGCGCGGCGAGACGCCCACGGCGACGTACGACACGAGGACCATCACGACGATGGCCACGAGGAGAGCCGACCAGGTCGCCGCGAACTCCTTCAGGCAGACGTACGTGACCAACACGCCGGCGGCCATCTCGCAGGCGACCCTGACCAGCAGGGCCACGTTCAGATAGCGGGTCGGGTCGGCGGCGATCTGGGCGAGCTTCGCCGCGCCCCTGCGCCCCGATCGCTCGGCCTCGGCGGCCCGGAAGCTGGAGGTACGGGCGATACCCGCCTCCGCGCACGCCGCCAGCCACGCCACGACCACCAGCGCCACGGCGCCGATGATCAACTGCGTGCTCACGAGACGGTGGGTGCGGGGGACGGGCCCGTCAGTCCGTGCTCGCCCCGCCAGCCGTCGACGATCGCCGCCTGGAGGCCGAACATCTCGGCCTTCTCGTCCGGCACCTCGTGGTCGTACCCGAGGAGGTGCAGCACCCCATGGACGGTGAGGAGCTGGAGCTCCTCGTCCATGGAGTGCTGCGTCGGCGCGTCCTCACCCTGCTGCTTCGCGACCTCCGGGCAGAGCACGATGTCGCCGAGCAGCCCCTGCGGCGGCTCCTCGTCGTCCTTCACCGGCGGACGCAGCTCGTCCATCGGGAAGGACATCACATCCGTCGGACCCGGCAGGTCCATCCACTGCATGTGCAACTGCTCCATGGCGGCGGAATCCACCGCGATCACCGACAGCTCGGAGAGCGGGTGGATACGCATCCTGGTCAGCGTGTAGCGAGCGATGTCGAGAATCGCCTGCTCGTCGACCTCGGTGCCTGACTCGTTGTTGACGTCGATCGACATGGTGCGGTGTGACTCTCCCGGTTCAGGCCGCCCCGGCACCTCGGACCCAGCGCGCCGATCGCTCAGCGGTGCTGTTCGTTGCCGTTGCGGCTGTCGTACTGCTCGTAGGCGTCGACGATACGGCCGACGAGCTTGTGCCGTACGACATCCTCCGACGTGAGACGCGAGAAGTGCACATCCTCCACGCCCTCCAGGATGTCCTGGACCTGGCGCAGACCGCTCTTCGTGCCGCCGGGAAGGTCGACCTGGGTGACATCGCCCGTGATGACGATCTTCGATTCGAAGCCGAGCCTCGTCAGGAACATCTTCATCTGCTCGGAGCTGGTGTTCTGCGCCTCGTCCAGAATGATGAAGGCGTCGTTCAGGGTCCGGCCACGCATGTACGCCAGGGGCGCGACCTCGATCGTGCCCGCCGCCATCAGGCGCGGGATCGAGTCCGGGTCGAGCATGTCGTGCAGGGCGTCGTACAGAGGGCGCAGGTACGGGTCGATCTTCTCGTAGAGCGTGCCGGGCAGGAACCCGAGCCGCTCACCCGCCTCGACGGCCGGCCTGGTCAGGATGATGCGGGAGACCTGCTTGGACAGCAGGGCCTGGACCGCCTTGGCCATGGCGAGGTACGTCTTGCCCGTACCGGCGGGGCCGATGCCGAAGTTGATCGTGTGCTTGTCGATCGCGTCGACATACCGCTTCTGGTTGAGCGTCTTGGGCCGGATGGTGCGCCCGCGGCTGGACACGATGTTCTGGGTGAGCACCTCGGCGGGCGTCTCGGGACCGTCCGCGCCGCCGTTCTCGCTCGCCCTGAGCATGGCGATCGAACGTTCCACTGCGTCCTCCGTCATCGGCTGACCGGTGCGGAGCACCAGCATCATCTCGTCGAACAGGCGCTGGATCATCGCGACGTCGGCGGCACTGCCCGTCGTACTGATCTCATTGCCCCGGACATGGATGTCGGTGCCCGGGAAGGCCTTTTCGATCACGCG
Source organism: Streptomyces sp. 150FB (assembly GCF_000818195.1). Taxonomy (GTDB): domain Bacteria; phylum Actinomycetota; class Actinomycetes; order Streptomycetales; family Streptomycetaceae; genus Streptomyces. Next base: position 2,617,597 of record NZ_JTHL01000001.1, read on the forward strand.
CAGGAGGGCATCCCTGGAGCCCAGGACCGTCACCATGGGGTGAGCGTCGGGGACGGTGAACCGGGCGCTTGCCTGCCCCTGGGAGGGGCTCTTGGCTGTAGGTGTCTGAGTCATGGGCCGGCACTGTGGCCTGCGCATACCTCCCGTTGCAGGGTTCTCGCGTCTCGACAACCTCTGAGGTATCAGCCTACGACCCCGCACCGACATCGCTGTAGGACTTTTCCGCGCGCCTCGCGATACGGGCCGCCGCCCCCGGCCTGAGCAGGGGGAACGGCGGCCCGCATTCGTCGCTGAGCGTTACTTCTTCATGCGGTATTTCTTTACGCGCTACTTCTTCGCCTGCTGTTACTTCACGTGCCGCTTCCTCACGCGCTACTTCTTCACCACTCTGACCGTGACCGGGCCGCTGGTCGCCCCCGTCACCCGTACCTTGTCCTTCGGTACGAAGGCCGCGGTCAGCCTGAGCGTCCCCGCCTTCGTCCTCGGACTCAGCGAGTACGACGCCCTCCCGGACGTGACCGGCAGCGTGACCAGCGTCTTCGTACCGGACGTGAAGGTGATCCGGCCCGCCGGAGCGGCTCCGTTGTCGAGCTTCACGTTCGCCGTGAGCCTGACCGGCTTCGACGTGCCGACGGTCTGGGTGGACGCCGACGCCTTCAGCGTCACCGACGCCTTGGCCGCCGGGACGGCGCCGAGCATGGCCGGCGGCTGGTTCCGCGTACCGACACCCCAGGTGGTGGTGGCCGGGTCCGTGGTGAGCTTGATGTTCACCTGGTCGGAGCCGATCAGGTCCTGGTGCGAGATCCAGCTACGGTCCGTCTTCTGTCCGTCGACGGCGACCGACTTGATGTACTGGAGCGTCGTCGCCGAGGCGCCCGGCGCGTTGATCGTGGTCCGGTGGCCGTCGGGCTGGGTGATGACCATCTTCGGGAACATCGGCGCCGAGAAGACGTAGTTGCCGGACCCCGGCTGGGCCTCGAAGATCCCCATCATCTCGAAGGCGCCCAGGGCCGAGGTGGCGCCCAGGTCGTCGTTCCCGGGAATGCCCAGGTGGTCGTCCGTGTAGAGGACCCGCTGCGCGCGCGTCACGGCCGACGTCTTCCAGGGGCTCGCGGTCCACGCGTACATCCACGGGGCGTGGAAGTCGGGCTCGTTGTTCGGGTTGAACTCGAAGTGACCGTTGTAGTCGATCGGTCCCGTCACCCAGTTCTTGGCCGCGGCCGTCGACGGGTCGTCGAGGATCGCCGGCAGGCTGAAGAAGGTGTCGAGACGGGACTCCGCCTTCGCCGCTCCGCCCATCAGACCGAGGAGCGCCTGCGGGTCCTGCTGGCCCAGCCACTGGTACTGCCAGGCGGTGCCTTCCTTGAACCCCTTGCCGTTCACCACGGCGTCGGTGGGTACGAAGCTGCCGTCGGCCGCGCGTACCTGCGGGAAGCCGGTGTAGCCCTTGGATTCGGCGTCCGGGTTCCAGATGTTCTCGAACGCGTCGCAGCGCGGCTGGAGCGCCTTCGCCTCGGCCGCCTTACCGAGCCCGACGGCCATCGTGCCGAACGCGCAGTCGGCGAGGGAGTACTCCAGGCCGATCGAGGCCGCTTCGTTGGCGCTGGACTCGGCCGGGATGAAGCCCTTGGCCAGATAGTCCGGGTTGAACTCACGGGCCTTGATGTTGGTCGCCGGGGGCGGCGTCTCGTTCACGTTCTTCCACAGCGCGGCGAACAGGTCGTTGGCGAGCTTCTTGTCCAGCAGTCCGCGCGAGTAGAGCGTGACGATGAACGGGGTCACCGGGTCGCCGCTGGTGGCGTTGGTCTCGGCCTGGCCCAGGGACCAGCGCGGGACCCAGCCGGCCTGCTGGTAGATGTCCAGGATCGTACGGGCGACATCGGTGGCCCTGGCCGGTTCCAGGAGCGCCACCAACTGGTTCTGCGATCTGTACGTGTCCCACATCGACAGCATCTGGTAGTAGTCGTGGCCCGGCTGGACCTTGTGGAGCTTTCCGTCAAAGCCCTTGTACGTGCCGTCGACGTCCTGCGCCACCGAGGGGTGCAGCAGGCCGTGGTAGAGGTCCGTGTAGAACGTCTTCAGGTCGGCCGTCGAGTCGCTGGAGACCCGCACGCTCAGGAGCTGCTTCTTCCAGGCGTCGTGCGTCTCGGCGCGCATCGCGTCGAAGGACTTCGCCTTGGCCGCCGCGGCGCCCGCCTTCGCGCCGGTGGACGACTTGGCTCCGCTGGACGACTTGGCTCCGGTGGACGTCTCCGCCACGCGGTTCGCCTCCGCACCCTCGACCGAGGTGTAGGAGATGCCCGTGGTGGTGACGACGGGGGCCTTCGGGTTCGCCGCGAAGGAGAGTACGGCGCCGCCGGTGGCGGACGTACGCCCCTCAACCGGGACCTTCTCGCCCCGGTTCCAGGTGGCGACATCGGTGATCGGCTGCGAGAGCGACATGCTGAAGTACAGCGTGTAGCGGCTCGGCCGCCCGTCGCCGCAGAAGGAGCCGCTCGTCACCGAGCCCTGGATCTTGTCGCCGACGACCTTGACGTCGCTGGCGAACGTCTGGCCCCAGACATCGGTCACATTCACGATGATCTTGGGGTCGGCGGTGCCGCCGGCGTAGGTGAAGCGGTCCATGCCGACGCGGGTGGACGCCGTCAGCTCGGAGCGGATGTCGTGCTTGTCGAGGGTGACCGCGTAGTAGCCCGGCTTCGAGACCTCGGTGTCATGGCTGAACGGCGACATGTTCGCCGCGAGCGAGGTGTCGGTGACCGCGCCCGCCGTCGGGGTGACCCGTATCCAACTGCCCGCTGGACAGCCGACGCCGGAGAGATGGACCTGGCTGAAACCGGTGATGGTGGTCGCGTCGTAGTTGTACGCGGCGTTACCGACGTTGGTGTCCGGGCTGTTCTGCTCCATGCCGAACGGCATGGAGGCACCGGGGAACGTCATGCCCGCCGTGGTGTTCCCGACCTGCGGATTGACGTAGACGGTCGGGTCGGAGACCAGCGGCGGCGCCGCGCTCGCGACGGGTGCGCCGAGCGCGCCGGCTGTGACCGCGGCGGCGACCGCCATCACCGCCAGTCTCCAGCGGCTTCCGGTTCTCAACATGAGCGGCCCCTTCGTGACAACGTTGTCCAACGGTTCGGGGATGCTTACAGTTCGCCGGAGGCAAGTCAATAGAAAGATAGAAAGCGCTTGCTCCCGCTTCCGCCCCGCCCTTTGCCCCGCCCCCTGTGGCTCGATCAGCCGGCCCGGCCGAAGCCGATCGTCGGTACGGCCCTGCGCAGCGGCCACGGCCTGTCCGGCGCCGGCAGCAGCTCCGTGAGGAAGCTGTAGCGCCGCAGCAGCACCGCCGGGTCCTGGTCCGGCGAGGCCTGGACGTACTGCCACCACGCCGCGACCTCCGACCAGCCGGGCGCCGAGAGGGATCCGCCGAACTCCTGTACGGAGAGCGCCGCCGTGAGGCCGGCGAAGGCGAGC
>NZ_JTHL01000001.1:2623540-2629961 GCF_000818195.1 Streptomyces sp. 150FB
GCGCCGTAAATCGTGCCATCCCGGATGCCACCCCGGAGCGACCCCCGACAACAACCGCAACCCAAAGCCGCGCACCCCAACCGCGTCAGCGAAACGGACCCGGCGCGCACCGGACCGCCACAACCACGGCCGCCCGCCGCGTGGCGCACCGGGCTCAGCCGGACCGCTTCGGCACCGGTACGCGTGTCAGGTCGGCGGCGACGGTCAGCTCGCCCTCGTATCCCGCGGCGCGCGCCTGCCGCTCGAACTCGTCCGGGTCGCTGTAGCGCTGCGAGAAGTGCGTCAGTACGAGGTGCCGTACGCGCGCGTCCCGCGCCACCCGCCCCGCCTGCCCTGCGGTGAGGTGGCCGTGGTCGGTGGCCAGGGACTGGTCCTCGTCCAGGAACGTCGACTCGATGACCAGCAGGTCGCACCCCTCGGCCAGCGCGTACACCCCGTCACAGAGCCGGGTGTCCATGACGAAGGCGAAGCGCTGCCCGGGGCGCGGCTCGCTGACGTCCTCCAGCGCGACGCCGTTCAGCACGCCCTCCCGCTGGAGGCGGCCGACGTCCGGTCCCCCGATGCCGCGCTCGGCGAGCAGCGCGGGGAGCATGCGGCGGCCGTCGGGTTCGGTGAGGCGGTAGCCGTACGACTCGACCGGGTGCGAGAGCAGGTGTGCGTCGAGGGTGTAGGCGGGGGTCACGGCGAGCACGCCGCCGAGGCCCGAGACCGGCGCCGGGGTGAGCTGGACGGTCTCGCGGTAGGCCGTCGCGTACCGCAGCCGCTCGAAGTACTTCCGGCCGCTCGCCGGGTGGTGCACGGTGACGGGGTGCGGCACCCGGTCGAGGTTGATGCGCTGAATCACACCGGCGAGGCCGAGCGAGTGGTCGCCGTGGAAGTGGGTGACACAGATCCGGTTGATGTCGTGCGCGGCGACACCGGCGCGCAGCATCTGCCGTTGGGTGCCCTCACCGGGGTCGAAGAGCAGGCCTTCGCCGTCCCAGCGGAGCAGATAGCCGTTGTGGTTGCGGTGCCGGGTCGGCACCTGGCTCGCCGTGCCGAGCACCACCAGTTCGCGCGCGGACAAGTCGCCTATCCAGGAGGCCAGTTGAGGCCGCGTCCGCCCAGGACATGGGCGTGCGCGTGGAAGACGGTCTGGCCCGCGCCGGCGCCGGTGTTGAAGATGACGCGGTAGCCGGTGCCGTCGATCTTCTCCTGCGCGGCGATCTCGCCGGCCTCGCGCAGCACGTCGGCCGCGATCCCCGGCTCGGCCACGGCGAGCGCTGCGGCGTCCGGGTAGTGGACGCGCGGGATGACCAACACATGGGTGGGGGCCTGCGGGTGTATGTCGCGGAAGGCGACGGTGGTCTCCGTCTCCCTGACGACCGTGGCCGGCACGTCCCCCGCGACGATCTTGCAGAACAGGCAGTCGGCCTGCGGTTCTCCCGCCATCGACCGGTCCTCCTCGAATCGGACCGTGGTGCTCACGATCACCCTGCGACGCATCGTATCGTCTGGCGCCGCCGGGGCAGGCTACCCGCCGACCCGGGCCGGGTCAGGACCAGCGGCCCGTACGCCCCAGCAGCAGCGCGGTCGCCGCCGTACCGGCCGTGGAGGTGCGCAGCACACTGCGGCCCAGTCGGTACGTTTTGGCGCCAGCGGCCGCGAAAGCCGTCAACTCCTCGGGGGACACGCCCCCTTCGGGCCCGACGACCAGCACGATCGAGCCCGCGCCCGGCAGTTGGGCGGTGGCGAGCGCCTCGCTGTCCGCGTCGCGGTCCTCGTGCAGGACGGCGGCGAGGTCCGCCGTACCGAGCAGCGCGGCCACCTGCTTCGTACTCATGGGCTCGGCGATCTCGGGGAAGCGCACGCGGCGCGACTGCTTGCCCGCCTCGCGTGCCGTGGCGCGCCACTTGGCGAGCGCCTTGGCGCCCCGCTCGCCCCGCCACTGCGTGACACAGCGCGAGGCTGCCCATGGCACGACGGCGTCCACGCCGGTCTCCGTCATGGTCTCCACGGCGAGTTCACCGCGGTCGCCCTTGGGGAGGGCCTGTACGACGGTGATACGCGGGGTCTCGGCCGACTCCTCGGCGACGGGGCCGAGTTGGACCGTCAGCCGGTCCTTGCCCTCGGCCGCCAGCACCACGCCGTCCGCCCAGCGCCCGGCGCCGTCCGTCAACACGACGCCCTCGCCCGGCTGTAGCCGCCTCACCGAGACGGCGTGCCGGCCCTCGGCGCCGTCCAGCACGAACGTACCGCCGCTCCCGGACCCGCCCTCCGGGCCCGGGCCGCCGACGCCGTCGAAGCCGTCGAAGCCGTCGAAGTGGTCGACCACGAACACCGGAGCGGTCACGAGGCGGTTCCGGGCTTCAACGAGGTCCTGGCCGCTTCGAGTTCGGCCGCGAGGACCTGAACGAGCTGTCCCGCGGGCAGTTCGCGCGACATCCGGTGTCCCTGGCCCGCCCAGAGCGCCATGCCCTGCGGGTCGCCTGCCTTCGCCGCCGCCTTGCGCAGCGGGGAGGTGAGGTGGTGCACCTCGGGGTAGCCGGGCGGGGCGTACGGGCCGTGCTCGCGCATGAAGCGGTTGACGAGGCCGCGGGCGGGGCGGCCGGAGAACGCCCGGGTGATCTCCGTCCGGGTGAACAGCGGGTTGGTCATCGACTGCTTGTGGGTCGGGTCGGCCCCCGACTCCGGGCAGACGAGGAACGCCGTGCCGAGCTGCGCCATGTCGGCGCCCGCCGCGAGCACAGCCGCTATCTGCGCGCCGCGCATCAGGCCGCCGGCCGCGATGATCGGCACCTGTACGGCCTCCCTGACCTGGGGCACCAGCGACAGCAGCCCGATACCGGCGCCGTCGGTCGCCGGGTCGTCGCGGTGCGTGCCCTGGTGGCCGCCGGCCTCGGTGCCCTGCACACAGACGGCGTCGGCGCCCGCCCGCTGCGCGTCCCGTGCCTCCTCGGGGTTGGTCACGGTGACCACGGTGCGGGTGCCGACGCGTGCGAGTGCCTGGATGGTCGTGGTCGCGGGGCAGCCGAAGGTGAACGAGACGACGGGCACCGGGTCCTCGACCAGTTTGGCCAGCTTGGCCTCGTAGTCGTCCTCCCAGCCGGTCTCGGGGTCGCCGAGCGGGGTGTCGTACCAGCTCACCTCGCCGGCGAGCTGGTTGCGGTAGACCTCGACCGCGGCCCTGTCGGCGTGCTTCGGCTGCGGCATGAAGAGGTTGACGCCGAAGGGCCTGCCGGTGAGCCCGCGCACCTGTCTGACCTCTTCGTGCATGCCGTCCGCCGTTTTGTACCCGGCGGCGAGAAAGGCGAGGCCACCGGATTCGGCCACGGCCGCCGCCAGCCGGGGGCTGGAAGCACCGCCCGCCATGGGGGCCTGCACGATCGGATACCGGCAGAGATCGGTCAGTGCGGAGGACATGCATGGCATGGTGCCACGGTCCCCCGCGCAGCTCCGAATCCGGCCCTGATCCGGCTCGCACATACGCGGGGCATATGTGGGCGGGCATACACGGACAGACGGGTGCGACCGGCAGCGCCGGTCGCACCCGTCGATGATCCGAAGATCTACCGCCCGTTGAACGCGTCCTTCAGCCGCGAGAACAGGCCCTGCTGACCGGGCTGGAACTGCCCGATGGGCCGGTCCTCTCCGCGCAGCAGCGCCAGCTCGCGCAGCAGCCGTTCCTGCTCCTGGTCGAGCTTCGACGGGGTCATCACCTCGACGTGCACGATCAGGTCGCCGCGCCCGCCGCCTCGCAGGTGCGTGATGCCGCGCCCGTGCAGCGGGATCGACTGGCCCGACTGGGTGCCCGGCCGTACGTCGATGTCCTCCATGCCGTCCAGCGTCTCCAGCGGGCACTTCGTGCCCAGCGCCGCCGCCGTCATGGGGACGGTGACCGTGCAGTGCAGGTCGTCGCCGCGCCGCTGGAAGACCGCGTGCGGCAGCTCGTGGATCTCGACGTACAGATCCCCTGCGGGGCCGCCGCCGGGGCCGACCTCGCCCTCGCCCGCGAGCTGGATGCGGGTGCCGTTGTCGACACCGGCCGGGATCTTGACCGTGAGCGTACGGCGCGACCTGATGCGGCCGTCGCCCGCGCACTCCGGGCAGGGCGTCGGCACGACCGTACCGAAGCCCTGGCACTGCGGGCACGGCCGTGAGGTCATGACCTGGCCGAGGAACGACCGCGTGACCTGCGAGACCTCGCCACGACCGCGGCACATGTCGCAGGTCTGCGCCGAGGTGCCGGGTGCGGCGCCCTCGCCTGAACACGTCGTACAGACGACGGCCGTGTCGACCTGGATGTCCTTCGTCGTGCCGAAGGCCGACTCGTTGAGGTCGATCTCCAGCCGGATCATGGCGTCCTGGCCGCGCCGCGTACGCGACCTGGGGCCGCGCTGCGAAGCCGTGCCGAAGAAGGCGTCCATGATGTCGGAGAAGTTGCCGAAGCCGCCGGCCCCGAACCCGCCGGCGCCGCCACCGCCCCCGTTGGCCGAGAGGGGGTCGCCCCCGAGGTCGTAGACCTGCTTCTTCTGCGGGTCCGACAACACCTCGTAGGCGGCGTTGATCTCCTTGAAGCGCTCTTGCGTCTTGGGATCAGGATTGACATCCGGGTGCAGCTCGCGTGCGAGCCGCCGGAATGCCTTCTTGATCTCGTCCTGCCCTGCGTCGCGGCGCACGCCGAGTACGGCGTAGTAGTCCGTGGCCACTTACGACTCCGCCAGGATCTGTCCGACGTAACGTGCCACTGCGCGTACCGCTCCCATCGTTCCGGGGTAGTCCATGCGGGTCGGTCCGACCACGCCGAGTTTGGCGACTGCCTCGTCGCCCGAACCGTAGCCGACCGCGACCACGGACGTGGAGTTGAGGCCCTCGTGGGCGTTCTCATGCCCGATTCGTACCGTCATGCCCGAATCCTTCGCCTCGCCCAGCAGCTTGAGGAGCACCACTTGCTCCTCCAGCGCTTCGAGCACCGGCCTGATGGTCAGAGGAAAGTCGTGTCCGAAGCGGGTGATGTTGGCGGTGCCGCCGATCATCAACCGCTCCTCCGTCTCCTCGACCAGGGTTTCGAGCAGCGTCGCGAGCACCGTGGAAACGGTCCCGCGGTCCTCCTGCTCGAAGGAATCGGGAAGATCCTGCACCAACAGCGGGACATCCGCGAAGCGGCGCCCCACGACCCGGCTGTTGAGCCGGGCCCGCAGATCGGCGAGCGAGGTCTCGCCGAACGGCACCGGGCAGTCGATCATGCGCTGCTCGACCCGTCCCGTATCGGTGATCAGGACGAGCATCAGCCGGGCCGAGGCCAGCGACAGCAGCTCCACATGCCGGACCGTCGAGCGGGTCAGCGAGGGATACTGCACGACGGCAACCTGCCGGGTGAGCTGCGCGAGCAGCCGTACCGTACGGCCGACCACATCGTCGAGGTCGACGGCTCCGACCAGGAAATTCTGGATGGCACGGCGCTCCGGCGACGACAGGGGCTTGACCCCCGCCAGCTTGTCGACGAAGAGCCGGTATCCCTTGTCCGTGGGGATGCGCCCGGCACTGGTGTGCGGCTGGGCGATGAATCCCTCGTCCTCAAGCACCGCCATGTCGTTGCGGACGGTGGCGGGAGAGACACCGAGCTGGTGCCGCTCCGTGAGCGCCTTGGAACCCACAGGTTCCTCCGTGCCCACGTAGTCCTGGACGATGGCGCGCAACACCTCGAGTCTGCGTTCGCTGAGCATCGCGCACACCTCCAGCAATCGTCCGTCGGATCGGCTTGGCACTCGCTGTGCGGGAGTGCCAGCCTGCCCCCAGCCAGTGTACGGCCGCCGGGTACGCCCCTAGCAAGAGCAGCCGACCACGGTACATCGGCGCGGTGCCGCTCTTCACCGGTAGCGTCCCGGTATGGACATGCGGCGGGAAGACGAACGGTGGGAACATCTGGCCCCCGGCGTGGCCAGGCGGCGCCTGCCGGGCTGGGACGCGACGGTCGGTCTGGTGGCCGGGGACCGGGGTCTGCTGCTGTACGACACGGGCTCGACGGTGCGTGAGGGCGCCGCGCTGCGGGCGGAGATCGGGGCACTGCTGCCGGGCCGCCGGGTGACCCATGTCGCACTGAGTCACTCCCACTTCGACCATGTGCTGGGGACGGGCGCGTTCCCGGAGGCCGAGGTGTACGGCGCTGTGGGTCTGGCGGAGCTGCTGCTGTCGGGGCGTCAGGAGCTGCGCGAGAGCGCCGTACGTCACGGTGTCGGGCCGGCGGACGCCGACGAGGCCCTGGGGCTGCTGGCGGCCCCTGGACACGCGGTCTCGGGCAATCTGACGCTGGATCTGGGCGGTCGCCAGGTGATGCTCGCGAACGTCGGCCCCGGACACACCCCGCACGATCTGGCGCTGCTGGTCCCCGGCTCCCCCGAGGTGGTCTTCTGCGGCGACCTGGTCGAGGAGTCGGGCGAGC
>NZ_JTHL01000001.1:2629986-2647041 GCF_000818195.1 Streptomyces sp. 150FB
GGGGGGGGGGGGGGGGGAGCCGCAGGCGGGCGGCGACGCGATCCCGGCGCGCTGGCCGGCGGCGCTCGACCGGCTGCTCGCGCTGGGCGGCGAGGACGCGGTGTACGTACCGGGGCACGGCGCGGCCGTGGACGCGGCCTTCGTCCACGCGCAGCGCGACGCGCTGGCGGCGCGGTTCGGCGTGGCGTAGACCGCCCGTGGCCCTCCCGGCGGGGGCCGCATATCGTGCTGCCCATGCGCAGTTACAGCCCCGATCTGACGCCGCCGTGGAAGAAATCCACCCCCGCGCCGGAGGTCCCCGCCGATCCTGATCTGGTCGTCGAGGAGGTGTCGACGGGCTTCTGCGGCGCGGTGATCCGCTGCGAGAAGACGGCCGAGGGCCCGACGGTCACCCTGGAGGACCGCTTCGGCAAACACCGCGTCTTCCCGCTGGTGGCACGCGGGTTCCTGCTGGAGGGCAAGGTGGTGACCCTGGTCCGCCCGTCGTCGGCGGCCCCGTCCCGCCCGACCCGCACGGCCTCCGGCTCCGTCGCGGTCCCGGGCGCGCGGGCCCGGGTGGCGAGGGCGGGCCGCATCTACGTCGAGGGCCGGCACGACGCGGAACTGGTCGAGAAGGTGTGGGGCGACGACCTGCGCATCGAGGGCGTGGTCGTCGAGTTCCTGAACGGCATCGACGATCTCCCCTCGATCGTCACCGAGTTCGGCCCGGCGGCCGACGCGCGCCTCGGCGTACTGGTCGACCACCTGGTGCCGGGCTCGAAGGAGTCACGTATCGCTGCGGAGGTGACGGGCTCCGAGGTCCTGGTGGTCGGCCACCCGTACATCGACGTGTGGGAGGCGGTGAAGCCGTCCTCGGTGGGCATCGCGGCGTGGCCGTCGGTACCGCGCGGCGAGGACTGGAAGACGGGGGTGTGCAGGGCGCTGGGCTGGCCGGAGAACACGGGCGCCGCGTGGCAGCGGATCCTGTCGTGCGTGAGGTCCTACCGAGACCTGGAACCGGCTCTGCTGGGCTCGGTGGAGCACTTGATCGACTTCGTCACGGTCGGCGATGGCGGGTAATGGGAGGCAGCGTCTCGAAGTCACCGGTGTCCAGCTCGACCCCGAGCAGGTCCAGGGGAGCGGGCTCGCCGAACTTGGTGGTGCGCTCCACCCGGTAGTCGGCCCCCTCCCCGGTGCCGGTCGGCTCGGTGAGCAGCACGCAGTGCTGCGCCATGGGGTCGATGATCAGATACGCGGGCACCGCGCCGGCGGCGTAGATCGAGCGCTTCTCGCCGTAGTCCCGATCGGCACTCGTCTTGGAGACGACCTCCAGCAGGAGAGTCACAGCGGGTGCGGGGATGAGCCGCCCGGGCCCGTCCTCCGCGCCCCGCTCAAGAACGACGAGATCGGGCTGCGGCTCACTCTTCTCACCGGGGATGGCGATGTCCTGGGTCTGGAGACGCCTCCATCGCGCTCGCGGGATCTGATCCTGTACAGATTCAACGATCGCGTTATGGACCCTGTCGGGCCCTGCCATCATCACAATGTCCCCCCGGAGAAGCTCCACCTTGAATCCTTCGGGCGCCTCAAGCTGCTCAAAGACCTCGGTAGCGTCAGTAGTCAGTCGCTCGTCCACAGCGGTCATCTCCGTGAGCCTCCACATTCCGCCGTTTCTGTTAGCGGCAGCCTAGGGACAGCGTAGGCAGGCGCACCCCAAATCCGCACGGGTTCACTCCGGAGAGTGATCAAGAAACGTCACACCACGCCGCTGGCGAGGGCATTGCGGGCAGCCACCGGCGACGGAGGGTGACGGGGTCGCAGGAGGTACGTGTCCGGACGCCAACGTGAGATTTGTGGCGCACAACCCGCCCCAGGCAAAACATTCCGCGGTGACGACGCCGTAAATCACACGTCCGGACATGTGCCTCCGGAGGCCCCGGCGCCCGGCACCACCACCGCGACCGCAACCAAGCGCACCGCAACCACGCGCCGCCCGGCACCACAACCAACCGGCCGCAACCACCGCACCGCCCCAAACCACGGCCCCCCGCCGGGAGGCGACCGTCAATCCACCAGGTCCCGCACCACCGCGTCCGCCAGCAGCCGCCCCCGCAGCGTCAGCACCCCCCGCCCCCCGGCGAACGCCTCCGCCGTCAGCAGGCCGTCCGCGACCGCTCGGGACGCCGCCGCCAGGCCCGCCTTCGCCAGCAGCGACAGCGGGACCCCGTCCCGCAGCCGCAGCTCCAGCAGGATCCGCTCCACCCGGCGGTCCTCCGCCGTGAGGATCTCCCGGCCCGCACCCGGTGAGCGGCCCTCCGCCAGCGCCGCCGCGTACGCGCCCGGGTGCTTCACGTTCCACCAGCGCACGCCGCCCACATGGCTGTGCGCGCCGGGCCCGGCGCCCCACCAGTCGGCGCCGCGCCAGTACAGCTCGTTGTGCAGGCACCGGGCCGCCTCGGTGGTCGCCCAGTTGGACACCTCGTACCACTCGAAGCCCGCCGCGCCCAGCACCTCGTCCGCGATCAGGTAGCGGTCGGCGTGCTCGTCGTCGTCCGTCATCGGGACCTCGCCCCTGCGGATCCGGCGCGCGAGCCCCGTGCCCTCCTCGACGATCAGCGCGTACGCCGAGATGTGGTCGGGCCCGGCGCCCAGCGCCGAGGCCAGCGAGTCGCGCCAGTCCGCGTCGGTCTCGCCCGGCGTGCCGTAGATCAGGTCGAGGTTCACATGGTCGAAGCCCGCGGCCCGCGCCTCGGCGACGCACTCCTCGGGGCGCCCGGGCGTGTGGTTGCGGTCGAGGACCTTCAGGACGTGCTGCTTCGCGCTCTGCATCCCGAACGAGATCCGGTTGAAGCCGCCCTCGCGCAGCGCCGCCAGATACGCCGGGTCCACCGACTCCGGGTTCGCCTCGGTCGTGATCTCGGCGTCGTCGGCGAGGCCGAACTCGTCGCGGATCGCGCCCAGCATCCGTACGAGGTCACCGGCGTCCAGCAGCGTCGGCGTGCCGCCGCCGACGAAGACCGTACGGACCTTCCGCGCGTCGTCGCCCAGCACCTTCCGCGCCAGCCGGACCTCGTCCACCAGCGTTCCCGCGTAGTTGTCGCGGGACGCCAGGACGCCCCCCGAGCCGCGCAGCTCGGTCGCCGTGTAGGTGTTGAAGTCGCAGTAGCCGCAGCGGCTCGCGCAGTACGGGACGTGCAGGTAGAAGCCGAGGGGCCGGTCGGCGGCGCCCTGGAGGGCGCTCGCGGGCAGCGCGCCGGTCTCGGGCATGGGCTCACCGTCGGGCAGTGCGGAAGGCATGACCCCAGTGTCCCGCACCTCCGCGCGACGCCGGTCCGCACGGCCGCCCGGCTCACTCCGCCTGGAAGACCAGCAGCGCCAGGTCGTCGCCCGGCGGGGCCCCGTCGAAGTCGTGCACCACGCGCCGTATGCGCTCGGCGACGCCCTGCGCCGTGAGCCCCGTACATCCCGCGAGCGCCAGCGCGAGGCCGTCGCCGTCGTCGAGCATCCGCTTGCCCGAGCGGCGCTCGGTGACGCCGTCCGTGACGCAGAGGAGGGTGTCGCCCGGCTCCAGGTCGAACGTGCGGCTCTCGTACGCGACGTTCTCGTCGACGCCCAGCAGGAGCTGGGGCTCGGCGGCGGGCAGAACCGTTCCGTCCGGCCGCAGGAGCAGCGGCAGCGGGTGGCCGGCGCTCGCGAGCGTGCACCGTACGCCGCCGGGGGCGCCCCCGGTCCCCGGCAGCGGCATCAGCTCCCCGTACAGCAGCGAAAGGAAGCGGGACTGGCCGCCGTCGGGCAGCGTCCCAGGACCGCCGTCGGGCTGGCCGTGCGCGCCGTCGGGCAGCCCGGGGCCGCCCGCGGCGGCGACCATCAGGGACGCCGATTCGGCGGCTTCGGTCGCGTCGTCGAGCAGCAGCCGGTTGAGGCGGTCGAGGACCTCGCCGACGCGGTAGCCCTCGCGGGCCAGCAGCCGCAGCCAGGGTCTCGCGAGGCCGGTGACGACGGCGGCCTCGGGGCCGCTGCCCTGGACGTCGCCGAGCATGAAGCACCACCGGCCGCCCGGGGAGCACGGGAAGATGTCGTAGAAGTCGCCGCCCGCGAGCCCTTCGTCGCTCGGCTCGTACACCAGGGAGCTGGCGACTCCGGGAATCCGCGCGACCTGGGTGGGCAGCAGTCCGCGCTGGAGGACGCGGCTGATGGTGGCCTGCCGGGTGTAGCGACGCGCGGCGCCGATCGCGAGGGCGACGCGGCGGGCGAAGTCCTCCATGAGGGCGGTCACTTCGTCGGGTACGAGGGTCTGTTCGAGCCGGCCGAGCAGGAGCGCGCCGATCGGGCGCCCGTTGGCGATCAGCCGGCAGGCGAGAGCCGTGCCCTGCTCCCCCGACGCCGGATCGCTCTCGCCGCCCGGCCAGGGGATGGGGATCACGCCGGGGCGCGGGGTGTCGCGCAGCCACGGCGGCTCCTTCTCCAGGACCGTGCGGAGCTGGTCGGTGCGGGACTCGTCGGTGTGCCAGACCCGCGCCAGCCGGGGTTCGCCGTTGCTGCCGCCGTCCAGCCAGACCGCGCACCAGTCGGCGAGCCGTGGCACCAGGAGCTGGCAGGCGAGCGCGGCGACCAGGTCCTCGTCGAGCTGCCCTGCGAGCAGGTCGGAGGCCTCGGCGAGGAAGGAGAGCGCGCCCCTGCTGATCCAGTCGGAGTCGTCGCGCACGGTACGCCGGGTCACGGGCGCGAGGATCTCGGCGGCGCGCACGCCCCGGCGCAGCGCGGGCTCGGTCGCCTGCGGCGGTCCCGCGTCGCGGCCTTCGAGCGGCAGCCGGGCCCAGACGGTCTTGAGGCCGGTGCGGTAGGTGATGCCCCAGCATTCGGCGAAGGAGGCGACGAGTTGCAGGCCCCTGCCGTACTCGTGGGTGCCGGCCCCGGACGAGGAGCGGTCCTCGTCGCGTACGCCCTCCCGTACCGCCCGGGTGGGGTGGTGGTCGGAGATCTCCAGGACCAGGGCCGCCGCCTCGTCGTCCGGCTCCGAGGGGTCTTCCAGGCGGCAGAGCAGTTCGACGGTGGTGCCGGCGTGCACGACGGCGTTGGTGACGAGTTCGTTGACGATGAGGACGGCGTCGTCGGCGAGCAGGTCGGTGCTGTGCTGCCCGGGCGGGCAGCCTGAGCCCCGGCAGAACGTACAGGTGGCGAGCAGCCCGAGGCTGGTCCAGTCGGCGAGCGCCGCGCGTACGAAACGGCGGGCGGCTGCGGGGGCGAGCGGGTTGCCGGGCAGGCTGGTACGGGAGGTGGAGCGCGCGTCCTCGCGTAACGGCGCCTGCGGCGCTGCCGGCTGGTGAGCCGGCTCCCGCGGAATCGGAACCGGGATCGGAATGGGCCCCACTGCGACTCCTGGTCGAGTTGTGTAGTCACGCCGCTTGCGGTCTGACCCGCAAGCGTGACAGAACGTGCCGGGTGGCGCGCGCCTAGTCGCCGAACAGGTGCGAGATATACGTCCGTTGGCGAATGCGTCGTCGTCCGGCCAAACCAGCGGAACGATGTACAAAGCAGTACCGACGGAGGATCCTTGCCTTCCCCTCCCGCATGCGGGAGGCCTCGGACAAGGAGCCAGGGATGAGCACGCAGACATCCGCCGCAGACCGTGCGGGCATCCTCCTCGTCGACGACATGGAGGACAATCTCGACGCGCTCGAATCCGTACTGATTTCTCTCGACGAGCCGCTCGTACGTGCCCGTTCGGGCGAGGAGGCGCTGGCGGCGCTGCGGCGCCAGCCGTTCGCGGTGATCCTGCTCGACGTCCGGATGCCCGGTATGGACGGCTTCGAGACGGCCTCCGGCATCAGGAGGCTGGAGAGCGTCAAGGACATCCCGATCATCTTCATGAACGGGACCGAGTCGGACAGCGGGTACGCCTTCCGCGGCTACGCGACCGGCGCCGCCGACTTCCTGACCAAGCCCTTCGACCCCTGGATCCTGCGCGCCAAGGTGCGGGTCTTCCTCGACCTGTACCGGAAGAACCGGCAGTTGGCGTGGCTACTGGCGCGCGAGCAGGAGCAGTTGGGGCACATCGGGGACCGGCTGTCCTCGGTGGAGGAGGAGTTGGCGCGGGGCGGGCCCAACGATCTCACCGAGGTGAAGGACCAACTCGCCGGGATCTGGGACGCGTTGGACGAGCTGCGGCGGGGCAGGGACCGCTGACGCGGCCGGTCCCCCCGGCCGCCGATCGCCGACGGCCGGGACCGCAAGGGGCGGTCCCGGCCGTACCTCAGCCTGCTCAGGCCTCCCGTGAGCCCGCGTACATCTCTTCGATCAGATCCCGGTACTCCCGCTCCACGACAGGCCTCTTGAGCTTGAGGCTCGGCGTCAACTCGCCGTGCTCGATGTCCAGATCGCGCGGCAGCAGCCGGAACTTCTTGATGGTCTGCCAGCGTTGGAGGCCCTCGTTGAGCCGCTGGACGTACCCGCCGATAAGCGCCTTGGTGCGCTCGGCGGCGACAACTTCGGCGTACGACTTGCCACCCAGGCCGTGTTCGGCGCCCCAGGCGAGGATCGACTCCTCGTCGAGCGAGATCAGGGCCGTGCAGAAGTTGCGGTCGGCGCCGTACACCAGGATGTTGGAGACGAACGGGCACACGGCCTTGAACTGGCCCTCGACCTCGGCCGGCGCGATGTACTTGCCGCCCGACGTCTTGATGAGGTCCTTCTTGCGGTCGGTGATCCGCAGATAGCCGTCGGGGGACAGCTCACCGATGTCCCCGGTGTGGAACCAGCCGTCCTGCTCCAGGACTTCGGCGGTCTTCTCCGGCAGCCCCTGGTAGCCCTGCATGATGCCAGGGCCGCGCAGCATGATCTCGCCGTCGTCGGCGATCCGTACCTCGGTGCCGGGCATCGGCTTGCCGACCGTACCGGTGCGATACGCGTGGCCGGGGTTGACGAAGCTCGCGGCGCTGGACTCGGTGAGACCGTAGCCCTCCAGGATGTGGATCCCGGCGCCGGAGAAGAAGTAGCCGATGTCGGGGGCGAGCGAGGCGGACCCGGAGACGGCGGCGCGCAGTCTGCCGCCGAACGCCTCGCGCAGCTTGGTGTAGACGAGCGCGTCGGCGACCTTGTGCTTGGCGGCGAGGCCGAGCGGGAGGGAGGCCGTGCCCGTACGCCGGAAGTTGTCCTGGGAGACCTTGGCCGACTCGCGGGCGATGTCGGCGGCCCACTTGAAGATCTTGTACTTGGCCGGGCCGCCGGCCCGCGCCTTGGCGGCGACGCCGTTGTAGACCTTCTCGAAGATGCGCGGCACGGCGGCCATATAGGTCGGCCTGACCACCGGCAGGTTCTCGATGATCTTGTCGACACGGCCGTCGACCGCGGTGACGTGTCCGACCTCGATCTGCCCGGACGTCAGCATCTTGCCGAAGACATGGGCGAGCGGCAGCCAGAGGTACTGGACGTCGTCCTTGCCGATGAGGCCGGTCGCCACCGTGGCTTTGGCCATGTACGACCAACTGTCGTGCGTCAGCCGTACGCCCTTGGGGCGGCCCGTGGTGCCCGAGGTGTAGATGAGGGTGGCGAGCTGCCCGGCGGTGATGGCGGCGACCCGCTCCTTGACCACGGCAGGGTTCGCGGCGAGATACACCGCGCCGCGCGCCTCCAGGTCGGCGAGGGAGAGGACCCAGCCCTCGGGGTCCGTGTCGTCGGCCGTCACGCCCGCTGCGTCGATCACCACGACATGGGCGAGGTTCGGCAGCTCGGCCCTGCGCTCGCGCGCCTTGGCGAGCTGGACGGCGTCCTCGGCGATCAGCACCCGGCTCTCGGAGTCGGAGAGGATGAAGGCCGACTCCTCCGCGTTGGTGGACGGGTAGACGGTGGTGGTCGCCGCGCCCGCGCACATCACGCCGAGGTCGGCGAGGATCCACTCGACGCGGGTGGAGGAGGCGAGCGCGACCCGCTGCTCGGGCTGTACGCCCAGCTCGACCAGGCCGGCGGCGATGGCATACACCCGCTCGGCGGTCTGGCTCCAGCTCAGCGAGCGCCACTCGTCAGGCCCCTGTCCCGAGGACGGGGGTACGGGGTATCTGTACGCCTCCGCATCCGGCGTGGCCGCCACGCGCTCAATGAAGAGAGGCGCCACTGAGGGCGGCCGATTCTCGATCAAGGTCTGTGTGTCGCTCACGACATCCTCCGGGCCGGCGACTGTGCCGGGTGGCTTACTGAATTTGTGTGACTGGCGGGTAACTAACTGACGAGTAACTACGGGGCAGTGATCAGAGTAGAGGGGACCCGTCGTGCACGTAAGGGGCCGTGGGACCCCGCTTGATAACGAAGGCATCCCAGCCGACACAGCAGGCCCCCACGCCACAGCGTGAGGGCCTGCCGGGTGACACGCGGGAGACGCGCCGGGTGACACGGATACCTGATCTTTCCGGCTGCTCCGTCCGCCGGCTCACTCACCCATCCATCGGACAGCTCACGTCTCCCGCTACTTCTTCGCCTTGCCGCCGGACTCGTCGCTGGACAGCACGGCGATGAAGGCCTCCTGCGGGACCTCCACACTGCCGACCATCTTCATCCGCTTCTTGCCTTCCTTCTGCTTCTCCAGCAGCTTCCGCTTACGGGAGATGTCACCGCCGTAGCACTTGGCGAGAACGTCCTTACGGATGGCACGGATGGTCTCGCGCGCGATCACCCGGGAGCCGATCGCGGCCTGGATGGGCACCTCGAAGGCCTGGCGCGGGATCAGCTCGCGCAGCTTGGCGACGAGCCGTACACCGTAGGCGTACGCCTGGTCCTTGTGCGTCACGGCGGAGAACGCGTCCACCTTGTCGCCGTGCAGCAGGATGTCGACCTTGACGAGCTGCGCCGACTGCTCGCCGGTGGGCTCGTAGTCCAGCGAGGCGTAGCCGCGCGTCTTGGACTTGAGCTGGTCGAAGAAGTCGAAGACGATCTCCGCGAGCGGCAGCGTGTAGCGGATCTCGACCCGGTCGGAGGAGAGGTAGTCCATGCCGAGCAGGGTGCCGCGCCGGGTCTGGCACAGCTCCATGATCGAGCCGATGAACTCGCTCGGCGCGAGGATCGTGGCCCGTACGACCGGCTCGTGCACCGAGTCGATCTTGCCCTCGGGGAACTCGCTCGGGTTGGTGACCGTGTGCTCCTTGCCGTCCTCCATGACCACGCGGTAGACCACGTTGGGGGCGGTGGCGATCAGGTCGAGGTTGAACTCGCGCTCCAGCCGCTCCCTGATCACATCGAGGTGCAGCAGGCCGAGGAAGCCGACGCGGAAGCCGAAGCCGAGGGCCGCCGAGGTCTCCGGCTCGTACACCAGGGCGGCGTCGTTGAGCTGGAGCTTGTCGAGCGCGTCGCGCAGCTCGGGGTAGTCCGAGCCGTCGAGCGGATAGAGGCCGGAGAACACCATGGGACGCGGGTCCTTGTAGCCCCCGAGCGCCTGGGTGGCTCCCTTGCTGAGGGTGGTGATCGTGTCACCGACCTTGGACTGACGGACGTCCTTCACGCCGGTGATGATGTAGCCGACCTCGCCCACGCCGATCCCGTCGGCCGGGGTCATCTCCGGGGACGAGACCCCGATCTCCAGCAGCTCGTGGGTGGCGCCGGTGGACATCATGCGGATGCGCTCGCGCTTGTTGAGGCTGCCGTCGATGACTCGTACGTACGTCACGACTCCCCGGTAGGAGTCGTAGACCGAGTCGAAGATCATCGCGCGGGCGGCGCCGTCCGCGTCGCCGACCGGCGGCGGGACCATCTCGACCACCTTGTCGAGCAGGACGTCGACGCCGAGACCGGTCTTGGCGGACACCCGCAGCACGTCCTCGGGCTGGCAGCCGATGAGGTTGGCCAGCTCCTCGGAGAACTTCTCCGGCTGGGCGGCCGGCAGGTCGATCTTGTTGAGTACCGGGACGATGGTCAGGTCGTTCTCCATCGCCAGATAGAGGTTGGCGAGGGTCTGCGCCTCGATGCCCTGAGCGGCGTCGACCAGGAGGACGGTGCCTTCGCAGGCGGCGAGCGAACGCGACACCTCGTAGGTGAAGTCCACGTGGCCGGGGGTGTCGATCATGTTGAGGACATGTGTCCTGCCCTTGTCCTCGCCCGTGTTGGGCGCCCACGGCAGCCGTACCGCCTGGGACTTGATCGTGATACCGCGCTCGCGCTCGATGTCCATCCGGTCGAGATACTGGGCACGCATCTGCCGCGCGTCGACCACCCCGGTGAGCTGGAGCATCCGGTCGGCAAGCGTCGACTTGCCGTGGTCGATGTGCGCGATGATGCAGAAGTTACGGAGCAGCGCCGGGTCCGTACGGCTGGGCTCGGGCACGTGGGTCGGGGTCGCGGGCACGCAGGGTCCTGATTCTTGAGACGCGCGGCGTCTCGTCTCGGGTCGACATCGGATCGATACGTAGGCTCCATCGTCCCACGGGTGCGGGACTGCGCCCGGTTTGGGCCGGTCGGAGGGTGACTGGTAGCCTGAACAGCCGTGTCTCGTGCCCCTCCGGGGTCGGACACCGTTCTTTCGAAGATCACTCAAGTTTCACCGAACCTGAAAAGGCTCTTTCGTGGCGAACATCAAGTCCCAGATCAAGCGGAACAAGACGAACGAGAAGGCGCGCCTGCGCAACAAGTCCGTCAAGTCGTCGCTCAAGACCGCGATCCGCAAGGCCCGTGAGGCTGCCGCGGCCGGTGACGTCGAGAAGGCCACAGCGGCCGCTCGTGAGGCGTCCCGCCAGCTCGACAAGGCCGCCTCCAAGGGCGTCATCCACAAGAACGCCGCCGCCAACAAGAAGTCGGCCATGGCGTCCCAGGTTGCCACCCTTCAGGGCTGAGCGACTGTTTCCGCTCTCGTCTTGATTTGACCGCCGGAACGGACTCAGCGGGCCCTCTCTACCGCTCCTGACCGGCGTGCTTCTCGGATTCGCACGCGACTGCGTTCGCCACGCGGGTGCGCGTCCAAACGTTACGTACCAAGGCCCCGATTCCCGTCCTTCCCCAGGACGGGACGGGGCCTTCGGCATGCCCGGGGGTCCTGTTACGCCCTGGGCGCCGGTCAGGCCTTGTGCGCCGGCGGTCGGGCGCCGGTCAGCGACTGGCCCCCGAGCGGGCCGCCAGCGCGATCGCGACGACCGCCTTCTCCAGCGCGTACTCCGGGTCGTCGCCGCCGCCCTTCACCCCCGCGTCGGCCGCGGCCACGGCCCGCAGGGCGACGGCGACGGCGTCCGGGGTCCAGCCGCGCATCTGCTGCCGCACCCGGTCGATCTTCCAGGGCGGCATGCCCAGCTCGCGCGCGAGGTCGGCGGGCCGGCCGCCGCGTGCGGAGGAGAGCTTGCCGATGGCTCGTACGCCCTGGGCGAGGGCGCTGGTGATCAGTACGGGTGCCACACCGGTCGACAGCGACCAGCGCAGCGCCTCCAGCGCCTCGGCCGCGCGGCCTTCCACGGCACGGTCGGCGACGGTGAAGCTGGACGCCTCGGCGCGGCCCGTGTAGTAGCGGCCGACAACGGCCTCGTCGATCGTGCCCTCGACGTCGGAGGTGAGCTGGGCGGCGGCGCTCGCCAGCTCGCGCAGATCGCTGCCGATCGCGTCGACCAGGCTCTGGCAGGCCTCGGGGGTCGCCGAGCGGCCGAGGGCGCGGAATTCGGAGCGTACGAAGCTGAGCCGCTCGGCGGGCTTGGTGGTCTTCGGGCAGGCGACCTCGCGGGCGCCGGCCTTACGGGCCGCGTCCAGCAGCCCCTTGCCCTTGGCGCCGCCCGCGTGCAGCAGGACGAGGGTGATCTCCTCGGCGGGCGAGTCGAGATACGCCTTGACGTCCTTGATCGTGTCGGCGGACAGGTCCTGCGCGTTCCGCACGACGACGACCTTGCGCTCGGCGAAGAGCGAGGGGCTCGTCAGCTCGGCGAGGGTGCCCGGCTGGAGCTGGTCGGAGGTGAGGTCGCGTACGTCCGTGTCCGCGTCGGAGGCGCGGGCCGCCGCCACGACCTGCTGCACGGCGCGGTCGAGCAGCAGATCCTCCTGGCCCACAGCGAGGGTGAGCGGGGCGAGCGGATCGTCGGGGGAAGTCTTCCTGGTGGCCATCGTGGTCCACGATCTCATGGGCCACCGACAGCGGGCCGGAGTCCGGCCGGGGTCCGGCCGGGGTGCCGTACGTGGACCACGTACACGACCGGGCGTGTCAGACAGGTACGAAGTGTGGCGAATCGTACGCTGACCGGACGTCCGACAGACGCGGGGCCCTCCGCGACGAGGACGGCGAACCCTGCTGCCCTCGACGTGTGACCGCTCTGCCTCTCCCACCGCCACACCAACCCGGGAGACCACCATGCGGTCCGGCACTCCGAACATTCTCAGCCGGATTCCGCTGGCCGGGAACTACCCTGCCGCGGTGGTCCTGGCGCTGCTCGCGCTCTGCCCGTACCTGGTGCTCACCACAGCCCTGTCGCTGATGGAACCGGTCATCATGCGGGCACTTGACGCCACTCCCTTCGAGTTGCAGCTCACAGCGGGCCTGTCCAACGCCGGGTACGCGTTCGGCGCCGTGGCGTCGGCCGATCTGGTCCAGCGGGTGCCCCGGCGCACGCTCTACCTCGTCTGCGAGGTGGGCTTCATCCTCAGCTCGCTGCTGGTCCTGAGTTCCACGGTGATCGGCCAGTTCACGGCGGGCGTGATCCTGGAGGGCCTGTTCACCGGAATGCTGCTGGTCGCCGCGCTGCCGCCGCTGATCACCGTGCACGGCGTCGACCGGCTGCCGACGACAGGCGCGGTCGTCAGCCTGGGACTGTTCGGGATGGTGACGATCGGCCCGCTGGTGGGCGGGCTGGTCGGGAGTCTGGGTGGCTGGCGGGAGCTGTTCGGTGGACTCGCCGTGCTTGCGGCGATCGGGCTGACCTTCGGCGTTCTCACCTTCGAGAGCAACGAACCGCCCAGCAGACGTGCCGCCTTCGACTGGCTCGCCATTCCGTTCGCCTTCGGCGCCACCACGCTGCCGTTCTTCGGAGTGTCCTGGCTGACACGCGGTTCGTTCAGTGACCCGATCTTCTACGGTCCCGTCATCGTCGGGATTCTCATCGGTATCGCGCTGGTGGCGGCCCAGTACCGCAAGGCCAAACCCCTGATGCCGGTGCGGCCCATCAGCAACACGCTGCCCGTCACCGGAACCGCCAACGCGATGCTCGTGGGCGCGGCCTTCACCACCCTGCTCGAACTCACCGAGATCTACCTGAGAACAGTGCCGCAGAAGTCTCCCGTGCTCGCCGGTGGACTGGTCACCAGCATGGTCCTCGGTGTGGGCATCGCCGCCGTGATCTTCTGGCGGCTGCTGACGACCCGGTGGGTTCCCTACCTGGCGCTCTCCGGCCTCGTCAGCGTCGCGGTGGGCGGCGCCATTCTGCTGGCCGTGACGGAGTCGAACTCCTCCGTCATCGTCCCGGTCTCCTCCTTCTTCCTGGGATACGGCGCGGGCGCGGGTGTCGCACCGGGACTGTTCCTGGCGGCCTTCTCCGTGCCGGTGTGGCAGATCGGCGCGACCTTCGCCCTGGTGGAACTGCTGCGTTCGGAGGCCGCGTTCCTGATCGGTCCCGTCCTGCTGCACCTCGCCGAGACGACAGGCAGCTTCATGCACGGATTCCATATCGCCGTGATCGTCACGCTGGGGGCCACGGTGATCGGCGGCCTGTTCTTCGTCGGCCTCTACCTGCTGGGCGGGGCGCATCCCAAGGCCCCTGATCTCGAACCCTGGCTCAAGGGCGGAGATACCGCCTACCACTCCCCTGCCCTGGCCGCCAGAATCCGCAAGGTCTGAGCCCGCCCGCTCGGACGCCGCCTTGCTCGGACGCGGGCCTATGGAGCTTCCCGCCAGCCGTCCCGCTCGGCCACGAACGCGTCCAGCGCCACGGCGTCCACGCGGGCTTCCGGGTCCTCGACGACGACCAGCCACTGGGCGTCCTCCGCGTCGTCCTCGCCGGCCAGGGCGTCCCGGATCAGCCGGGGTTCCTCCGTCGCGCCGAAGTGCTCACCGAGTGCCTGGAGCACCTCTTCGGCGGCGTCACGGTCGGGCAGCACCAGCACATGTCTCACATCGCTCACCGACGCATTCTCTCAAGCAAGGCGCGGCGGGCGTGCGCGGGCGGTGTGCGGCGGGCAGGGGGACGGCGGGCAGGGGGACGGGTACGGGTCGGCTCCCACTCACACCATGGGCCAGCCCTTGGTGCCCTTGGGAACGATCTGCACGTCGAGGTCGATCTTGATGCTGGAGCCGACGACCGCGATACCGCGCGCGAGCATCGACTGCCAGCTCACCGTGAAGTCCTCGCGGTGCAGTTCGGTGGAGGCGCTCACGGCGGCTCGCGCCTCGCCGTCCATACCATTGCCGACCCCGAGGTACTTCGCTTCGAGGGTGACCGTACGGGTGACACCGTGCAGGCTGAGCGCCCCGGTGATCGCCCAGTTGTTGCCGCCCCGGTGGGCGAAGTGCTCGCTGTAGAACTCCAGCGTCGGGTAGTTCGCCACGTCGAGGAAGTCGGCGGAGCGCAGATGGTCGTCGCGTACCCGCACGTTGGTGTCGATGGACTCGGCGCCGATGATGACGTGCATCGCCGTCTGTTCCATCGTCTCGCCGATCCTGATGGCACCGGCGAAGTTCTCGAACCGGCCGTGGACACGCGCGAGTCCGATGTGGCGGGCGACAAAGCCGATACGGGAGTGAGCCGGCTCGATCACCCACTCCCCCGGGGCGGGCAGCGGCATCGAGGGTGCTATCTGGAGGGTGATGTCGCCGAGCCCGCAGTGCTGTCCTTCGTCGGCGACCGACGCGTTCCCGCGGTGGGAACTGAAGCTCTCGGCGGCGACGGCGAGCCGGTACTCACCGAGCGGGACCATCGCCACGACCGTCCCGAACGGGTCGGTCTCGCCGCTCACGATCTTGCGGCCGTTGAGGTCGCTCACCGTGAAATCGGCCTGGCGGATGGGCTCCCCGACCGGGTCGAGGACACGGCAGGTGAGCAGACCGGCGCCGGGAGGTACCGACAGTCCGGCGAGCGGGTTGGTTCTCTGGTTCGCGGCCGTCCGTCGGCCGAGCAGGCGGCTGATCATGGTGTACGTACCCCTGTGCGTTTGGCTCTGCGGGGCCGCGTAAGGGCATGACGTCAACGTCGTGGCAGCGGCCCTTGACGAATAGGCATTCGATCACCACGGCGTCGTTCGAGGCAAACGTACCGACAGGTAGCGGACTTCGGCATGACCAACCGTTACGGAACCTTGGCGGACGCCGGGTCACCCGGCGGCGCGAGCTCGAACTCGCGTGCCAGCCGCAGAGTATCCCCTTCTCAGGTCGTAGGTCTCCGGTCCGAGGCGTCGGAACCTCGTGCGCCGTACGGTGCCGACCATGACCGAAACGGAAGCAGACCCGCATACTGAGCCGGCGCCGCCGCGCGGCGGGCCCGAGCGCAAACGCCATGTCCTCGACCGGCTGGCGAAGGAGCACGACGCCTGGGTGGCCACCGCCTCGTCGGACGGCGAACCCTGCCTCGTCCCCCTCTCGTTCGTCTGGGACCGGGGCACCTTGCTGATGTGCACCCGCCGCACCAACCCCACCGCGCTGAACCTGACTCCGGGCGGCCCGGCCGTGGTGACCCTGGACGCCACCAGGGACGTGGTCCACATCGAGGGAACGGCCGTGCTGGAGGAGGGCTCCGGCCTCGATCCCGCCTCCGCCGACGCCTTCGCGGCGGCGCTCGGCTGGGACCCGAGGGACCGGAAGTCCTGGGTGTACCTCCGCGTCACCCCGCACACGGTGAAGTCCTGGCGCGAGGTGAACGAGCTCGCCGGGCGGGAGCTGATGCGGGAAGGCAACTGGCTCGTCTGACGGCCGGTCACCCGCCCGGACGGCCTTTCGACCCACCCGGCCCCGCCGGCCCCCGTGGTACGGCCCGCAGGCCGGCTCCCGTCCCTGTCACCGCGATCGCGCCGTCCGTGTCCGTACGCAGCACCACCGCTCCCCCGGCTCTGAGGGCGCCGACCGTCCGGGGCGACGGGTGGCCGTACATGTTGCCGGCGCCGCAACTGATCAGCGCCAGCCTGGGCCGGACCGCCCGGAGCAGCCCGGGGTACTGGAACGACGATCCGTGGTGGGCGACTTTCAGGATGTCCGCCCGTGGCAGCTCCGGATGGTCGGTCAACAGGGCCTGCTGGGCCGACGGTTCGAGATCGCCGGGCAGCAGCAGCGTGGGGCCGCCCCTGATCCGTACGAACAGGGTGACGCTGGAGTTGTTCGGCTCCCCGGCGACCGTGGCCGCCGCCGGTCCCGCGCGCGGCCAGAGAACCCGCCAGGAGAGCGGCCCGAACCTGCGCCCCTCGCCCGCCCCCGCGCGAATGACCGGCACCCGCGCCGCCGTCGCGGTCCTGCGGACGAAAGCCCCCTGGTCCCACGGCTCCTGAAGGGATGTCGTCCCGATGGCGCCGACGGATCTGCCACGCAGCACACCGGGCAGGCCGGCGACATGGTCGGCATGGAAGTGCGTGAGCAGCAGGAGCGGGACGCGGGTGACACCGAGGTCGCGCAGACAGTGGTCGACCAGTACGGGGTCGGGTCCCGCGTCCACCACCACGGCCGTCCCCACGCCCGCCGCCAGCACGGTGGCATCGCCCTGGCCGACGTCGCACATCGCGTACGTCCAGCCCGGTGGCGGCCACCCGGTGACGAGCCGGCCCAGCGGCGGCGGGCGCCCCACCATGACCAGCAGAAGGACCGCGCACGCGGCGGCCGTCCAGGGGTGGCGCGAGATCCGTCCCACCGCGAGCAGGACGAGCGCCGTCAGGCCGGCCAGCAGCAGACCGCCCTGCCAGCCGCCGGGCCACTCGGCCTCGGCACCGGGAAGCGCGGCGCCTTCCCGGGCGATGGAGGCGATCCACCCGGCCGGCAGACCCGCGCCCCTGGCGAGCACCTCGGCCACCGGAAGCGCGAACCGCGCCGTCGCGAGCGTGGCGAAGCCCAGCACGGTCGCCGGGGCCACCACCAGCTCGGCCAGGAGATTGCAGGGGATGGCCACCAGACTGACACTGGCGGCGAACACGGCTACCACCGGCGCGCAGACTGCCTGC
>NZ_JTHL01000001.1:2648164-2686416 GCF_000818195.1 Streptomyces sp. 150FB
CGGGGCCTCCTGCCGCGGGTCCGGGTCCCCGAGGCGGCTCGTGGAGTCCGCGTGCACCGCGAGGCGTGTCACAGCAGCACCAGCGGCCGGAGATCGGCGAAGCGGCCGTCGCCGATGCCCTTGACCTCGCGGAGTTCGTCGACGGACCGGAAACCGCCGCTCCGCGTGCGGTAGTCGATGATGTGCCGGGCCAGCACGGGACCGACCCCGGGGAGCGTGTCGAGCTGCTCCTGCGTGGCGGAGTTCAGACTCACCGGCGCCACCGCCCCCGTACCGCCGCTCCCTTCGCCACCGCCGGCGAAGCCCGCGCCTGCTCCCGCCGCCGGGGCCGGACCGCCGACCACCACCTGTTCGCCGTCGGTCAGCACCCGCGCCCGGTTGAGCCCGGTGATGTCCGTGCCGGCCTTGATCCCGCCCGCGGCGCGCAGCGCGTCCTCCACCCGCGACCCGCTCGCCAGGCGCAGCACACCCGGCCGCCGCACCTTGCCGCTCACATCGACAACAACGCGGCCTCCCGCCGCGACGGGCGGTGACCCGGCCGAGGGGGACGGCCTGGGCGTCGTCTTCAGCGATGCCGCCGGCATGACGGTCTCCTCGGCGACCACCTCGGGGGCAGCCACCGACCGGGGGCGCGCCGTCCAGAAATGCTGAGCGGCGAGCACCGCCGCCACGACGAGGACCACGGCGAGCGCGGCGAGCGTTCTCGGCTCAAGGCCGCAGTGGAGCTGGAACCACAGCGGCAGCCGCTCACGCACGGCGAGCCACACCCGCTCGCGTCGGGTCCTCCGGTCGCCCACCCGTCCGGTGACCGCTCCCGGGGGCGTCGGAGACCGCCCGGCCCCCGGTGCTGCCCCCGGCGCCATCCTCAACGCACTGGCGAACAGCTCGTCCGCCCGCCGCCGCGGATCAGCCGGAACGGCGGGCGGCTCGACGGGAGTGGCGACGGACGGCTCGACAGACGGGGCTACAGGCGCCGGCAGCGGTGGCGGCCCCACTCTCCTGCTCGCCTGGCCGACCCGCGACAGCGCGGAACGCGGTCGGTGCCGTAGCCGCGCATGGCGGACGCGGGCGTCGGAGCCGGGAACGCGGCCGGGGCCGCTGGTCGCTGAGCGTGTGCGGAGAGTCATGACACAGGACGGTAGACACATCCGCCCGACCTCGCGGATCAAGCCCAATTACGGTGGATAACCTCGCTGTTGTGGATAAGTCAGCCACCCGGACGAGTGGCGCCGGTCCCCGCCCCGTCGGCCACCACACTCGCTCAGCGCGGCGAGACCACAGCCCCCAACAGCCCCGGGCCCGTGTGCGCACCGATCACCGCGCCCACCTCGCTCACATGCAGCTCGACCAGGCCGGGAATCCGCTCGCGCAACCGCTCGGCGAGCGCGGCGGCCCGCTCGGGCGCTGCCAGGTGGTGCACCGCGATGTCCACCTCGCTCCGGCCGGCGCGCTCGGCGACGATCTCCTCGAGGCGCGCGATCGCCTTCGACGCCGTCCGTACCTTCTCCAGCAGTTCGATGCGCCCGCCGTCCAGTTGCAGCAGCGGCTTCACCGCGAGAGCCGACCCCAGCAGCGCCTGCGTGGCGCCGATGCGTCCGCCCCTGCGCAGATAGTCCAGCGTGTCGACGTAGAAGTACGCGGAGGTGCTCACAGCCCGCTTCTCGGCGGCGGCCACCGCCTCGTCCAGCGTGCCGTCCGCCTCCGCCGTCTCGGCCGCCGCCAGCGCGCAGAACCCGAGGGCCATCGCCACCATGCCCGTGTCCACCACCCGCACGGGCACGGGTGCTTCCTTCGCGGCGAGTACCGCCGAGTCGTACGTTCCGGAGAACTCCGCCGACAGGTGCAGCGAGACGATCCCGGTCGCGCCCGCCTCGGCGGCCGTACGGTACGCGGCCGCGAACATGTCGGGGCTCGGCCGCGAAGTGGTCACCGACCTGCGCTTCTGGAGCGCGAGCGCCAGCGAACGGGCCGAGATCTCGGTGCCCTCTTCCAGCGCGCGATCGCCGAGTACGACGGTCAGCGGCACCGCTGTGATGCCGTGCCGCCCCATCGTCTGCGGCGGCAAGTAGGCCGTGGAATCGGTGACGATCGCGACATGGCGGGACATGAGCGGGAGGTTACCCGTCGTCGGCCCAGGTCGGCAGCCCGGGCCCGGCTCAATGATCAATTCCCGCCTGGCCCATGTCGAATCTCGTCAGTTCCTGGTCTCGGGCCGCGCGGACCTGGCTTGTTTCTGCCAGGGGTACGTGGCGCCGCGGAGCGGCTTCGGCGGGTCGATCCGGTGCGGCTCGCCGGCGGACGGCGGCTCGGGCCAGGTCTGGCCGACGGACTCGTCGTCGTCCTTGAGAGGCTCCCGCAGAGGCTCCCGAAGGGGCTCGCGCGCCGACCGGTCCGCCGGTGACCAGTGCCGCAGCGCCCCCGACTCCACATCGATCTGGTCGCTCAGCGACGACAGGTCGTCCTCGGCGAACCTGCGGGCCCGGTCCCGCGCCGCCCAGCGCAGCGAGTCCGCCGAACCCGTGATCCGCTCCGTACGCTCGCGCAGCTCGTGGAGGCGGTGCGCGACCCTCGTCCTGTCCGGGTCGCGCTCCATCGTCTTCAGCTCGGCGTCCAGCTCATGGCCGTGCACACTCAGCCGCCGGAAGAGTTCGATCGACTCCGACAGCGAGGCGTCCTCTGCGGCGCTCGCGTCCAGTGCGTCCTGGGTGGCCCGCATCGATGTCCGCAGCCGCAGCCGCAGCGTGGCCAGCTCCCCGGGGACCCCGAGCTGTCCGAGGCTCTTCGCCCGCAGGGTGGTCTCCTCGACGGTCCTGCGCGCCTGCGTGACCGTCCGGTCGACACTGCGCTTGGCCGCCCGGACCGCCTTGACGCCCGCGTACACCCCCAGCGTCACGAACGCGACGAAGAGCAGCGCCAGGATCAAGATCACGGTAGCCATGGGGCGGCCTTCCCGGAGTCGGTTGTCGTCCCTCCCACCGTAAACGGATCGGGCAGGCCGGTGGTTCCTTCGGAACCCCCAACCTGCCCGTAAGGGAAACCCCTACACATCCGGATCAAGCCACCGCACGGACCGCCGAGCCGATCGCAAGACGGTCCACCGAAGCCCTCCAGCGGCTACGCGGGAACGATGTTCACCAGCTTCGGCGCCCGCACGATCACCTTGCGGATCCCCGCCCCGTCCAGCGCCGCCACCACAGCGGCGTCGCCCAGCGCCAGCGCCTCCAGCTCCTCGTCCGTGATCGACGGGGAAACCTCCAGGCGCGCCTTGACCTTGCCCTTGATCTGCACCACGCAGGTCACGGCCTCGTCCACGGTGTACGCCGGGTCGGCCACCGGGAAGTCCTGGTGGACGACCGAATCGGTGTGCCCCAGCTTGCGCCACAGCTCCTCGGAGATGTGCGGCGCCAGCGGCGCGACCAGCAGCACCAGCCGCTCGGCCACCGACCTGGTCAGCGGGCCGCCCGCCTTGGTCAGGTGGTTGTTCAGCTCGGTGATCTTGGCGATGGCCGTGTTGAAGCGCAGCCCCGCCATGTCCTGGCCGACCCCGTCGATCGCCTTGTGCAGCGCGCGCAGCGTGACCTCGTCCGCCTCGCCCTCCACGACGGTCACCTCACCGGTCGCCTCGTCGACGACGTTCCGCCACAGCCGCTGGAGCAGCCTGTACTGGCCCACCACGGCGCGCGTGTCCCACGGCCGGGAGACGTCCAGCGGTCCCATCGCCATCTCGTACAGCCGCAGTGTGTCGGCGCCGTACTCCGCGAAGATCTCGTCGGGAGTGACCGCGTTCTTCAGGGACTTGCCCATCTTGCCCAGAATGCGGCTGACCTTCGCGCCCTCGTACCAGTACGCGCCGTCCCGCTCCTCGACCTCGGCGGCCGGCACGGCGATGCCACGGGCGTCGCGGTAGACGAAGGCCTGGATCATGCCCTGGTTGTACAGCTTGTGGAACGGCTCGCCGGACGACGTGTACCCCAGGTCGAACAGCATCTTGGACCAGAACCGCGCGTACAGCAGGTGCAGTACGGCGTGCTCGGCGCCGCCCACATACAGGTCGACGCCGCCGTGCGGCTGCCCCTCGCGCGGGCCCATCCAGTACTGCTCGATGTCGGGGTCGACCGGTCGCTCGCTGTTGTGCGGGTCCAGGTAGCGCAGCTCGTACCAGCAGGAACCGGCCCAGTTCGGCATGGTGTTGGTCTCGCGGCGGTAGCGCTTGACGCCTTCGCCCTCGCCCAGGTCCAGTTCGACGTCGACCCAGGACTCGTTGCGCGACAGCGGCGTCTCGGGACGGCTGTCGGCGTCGTCCGGGTCGAAGGTGCGCGGCGAGTAGTCGTCGACCTCGGGCAGTTCCAGCGGCAGCATCGACTCGGGCAGCGTGTGCGCGATGCCGTCCTCGTCGTAGACGACGGGGAAGGGCTCGCCCCAGTAGCGCTGCCTACTGAACAGCCAGTCGCGCAGCCGGAAGTTGACGGTGCCCTCGCCGATACCGCGCTCGGACAGCCATGCGGTGATCCGCGCCTTGGCGTCGACGACACCCAGGCCGTCCAGGGTGATGTCCGTACCCGTCGAGTTGACGATCGTCGCGTCGTACGAGGCGAACGCGTCGTCCCACTCGGAGGTGTCCGTGGACCGCCCGTCCGTCGGCTCGACGACACAGCGCACCGGCAGCTCGAAGGCGCGCGCGAACGCGAAGTCGCGGCTGTCGTGCGCCGGTACGGCCATGATCGCGCCGGTGCCGTAGCCCATCAGGACGTAGTCGGCGATGAAGACGGGCACCTGCTCGCCGCTGACCGGGTTGGTCGCGTACGCGCCGGTGAAGACTCCGGTCTTGTCCTTGGCCTCGGCCTGCCGCTCGACGTCGGACTTCGACGACGCCTGCTTGCGGTACGCGGTGACGGCGTCGGCGGGCGTGGCGTGCCCGCCCGTCCACACCTGGTGCGTGCCCTCGGGCCAGGCCGCGGGAACGATCTTCTCGATCAGCTCGTGTTCGGGCGCCAGCACCATGTACGTGGCGCCGAACAGCGTGTCCTGACGGGTCGTGAAGACCGTGATGGCGCCCGCTTCGCCGACCGCGAAGTCGACGCGCGCGCCCTCGCTGCGGCCGATCCAGTTCCGCTGCTGCTGCTTGATGGCCTCGGGCCAGTCCAGCTCGTCCAGGTCGTTCAGCAGCCGGTCGGCGTAGGCGGTGATGCGCATGTTCCACTGGCGCAGCTTCGCCTTGAAGACGGGGAAGTTGCCACGCTCGGAGCGGCCGTCGGCGGTGACTTCCTCGTTGGCCAGTACGGTGCCCAGGCCCGGCGCCCAGTTGACGGGCGCGTCCGACGCGTACGCCAGCCGGTATTCGCCCAGGATGTCGGCGCGCTCACGCGCGGACAGCGCGTCCCAGGGACGGCCGTCCGGCGTCGGACGCCCGCCGCTCTCGAACTCCGCCACCAGCTCGCTGATGGGGCGCGCCCGGTCCGCGTCCTTGTCGTACCAGGAGTTGAAGATCTGTACGAAGATCCACTGCGTCCACTTGTAGAAGTCCGGGTCCATCGTCGCGACGGACCGGCGCTTGTCGTGGCCCAGACCCAGCCGGCGGAGCTGGGCCGTCATGGTCACCATGTTGGCCTCGGTGGAGACCCGGGGGTGGGTGCCCGTCTGTACGGCGTACTGCTCGGCGGGCAGCCCGAAGGCGTCGAAGCCCAGCGTGTGCAGGACGTTGTACCCGCTCATCCGCTGGTACCTGGCGAAGACGTCGGTGGCGATGTAGCCCAGCGGATGCCCGACATGCAGACCGGCACCGGACGGGTACGGGAACATGTCCATGACGTACTTCTTGGGCCTGGCGGTCAGCCCCGAGTCGTCGGCCAGGTCACCTGAGGGGTTCGGGGCCTCGTACGTACCCTCCGCCGCCCAGAAATCCTGCCAGCGTGCCTCGATGTCGGCGGCCATGGCCGCCGTGTAGCGGTGGGGCGCGGCCGGCTCTGCGGCAGCGGGATACGTCTCGCTCATGGTCCTCTGAACTCCATCGATCGTCTCTGCCGGCGGGTTCGGCTGTGTCTCGGCAAATGAAAAAGCCCCTCGCACAGGAGGGGACCGCCGCGCCGATTCCGACCGGATCGTTCATCCGCCGGGAATGATCAGCGCGGCTCGGTAAGCAGAAAGCGTACGGCTCGCATGCTGCCAGGTTACCGCAGGGACAGGACGGCTCGCTGCGGGTACAGGGGGCGGGTACGGCCGGATACGACGGAGGCGGGCCACCCGATCCGGGTGGCCCGCCTCCGTCACTGCTTCTGTCACTGATGTGGAGCTAAGGAGAATTGAACTCCTGACCTCCTGCATGCCATGCAGGCGCTCTACCAACTGAGCTATAGCCCCGTGCGGTGTACCGCTCCGGGGTATCCCTTCGCGGCATCGACAACATTACACGGTCGCGCGGGTCGATCACCACATCGTTCCCGGCGGCCACCGGGCCCCCAGGAATGGTCCGCTGCGTCAGGCGGTGGCGAACGAGTAGAAGCGCTTCAGGGTGCAGTGCTCTTCGAGGAGGCGTCCGTAGATCGGCTCCCCTTCGAGCTCCCGGTAGGTCTCGATGGGGTCACCTTTTATGATCAGCGCCCGCGCGCACTCCTCACACCAGTACTGGAACTCCGGATTGAGCGGATCCATGTCCCGCACAATTGGCGTACCTCTGCCGCACCAGTCGCATTTACGCCTGTGCGCACCCATCACTCAGCTCCAGCTATGGCCGCAGGCCGTGCACACGTAACAAACTCCGCCATTGTCGCCAAGGATGTGGGACAAGCAGGTCATCGGCCTCCCTCGATGCCGCTGGGCGGACATGGCGTCTCGCCGGCCGGGGGCGGTCGACCCCCTCCGGCCGTCCGATTCTGCCACGACCGGGCAACGGGGTCAGCCCGCAAGGGGTCGTTCCGCTTCGCTCAGTTCGGGCGCCGGCGCCGGGAACCCGCCAGGGCGCCCAGGATCGCCGTACCCGCCATCACCAGAACGGTCACCCACACCGCGGTGGCGGGGCCGTCGGCGCCCGGCGACTCGAGACGGTTCAGGAAGAGTGTCCCGAATGCCGCCACCCCTATGAGCTGGCCGAGTTGAGTGACCGTGGTGAGCAGTCCGCTCGCGTCGGCCGCGTCCTCATGACGGACGGTCGACAGCGCGCCCGCCAGGGTCGGGCTGAAGCCGAGCGCCAGCCCCACGCCGACTCCGGCAAAGGCCACGTACAGCGCGATCCCGCCGTCGCCACCGTCGTGGAGCACCCAGCCGAGGAGCGCGCAGGCGAGTGCCGTGATGACGAACCCGCCGGGTATCAGCCTCCTTTGGAGGACGGCCGGCCACTTACGCCATGTCAGACCGACCGCTCCGAAACCCACGGCCGTCGGTACGAAGGTGAGCCCCGCGCGCAACGCGCTGTAGCCCAGGGCGCCTTGGAGATACAGGGTCACGGTGAAGAGGAACCCGGAGTTCAGCGCCATCGCGACGGCGATCCGCAGGGCGGCCCGTCCCATACCGGGGACGCGCAGTACCGCCGGCGCGATCAGCGGCGCCCCGCCGCGCCGCGCCAGCCGGGATTCGTGGGCCACAAAACCGGCGAGGAGCAGCAGGGAGAGGGCGATCGAGATCCACGACCAGAGGGGCCAGCCCTCCTCCTGGCCGAGGACCAGCGGCACGGTGAACAGCGAGACCGCGGCCCCCAGCAGCACCAGCCCCGGCAGGTCGAGCCGCCGGGAGCCCCCGGGTCCGCCGTGCCGGCCGGCCGGCAGCACCCTGGCGCCCAGGACCAGCAGGACGAGCCCTATGGGTACGTTCACCAGGAAGACCGGACGCCAGCCCGTCCCGAACACATCGGCGCTGACGAGCACCCCGCCGACGACCTGGCCCGCCGCCGCCCCGGAGGCGAGCACGGCCGCGTAACCGCCGAGCGCCCGGCCGCGCCGCGCGCCGGTGAAGTTGCGCTGGATCAGGCTGAGCACCTGCGGGATCAGCAGCGCGGCGCCGACACCCTGGGCGAACCGGAAGGTGATCAACTGGCCGGTACCCGCCGCCAGTCCACAGGCGAGCGAGGCGGCGGTGAAGAGCAGGAGCCCGCCCAGGTAGGCCCTGCGGTGGCCCAGCAGGTCACCGATCCTGGCGCCGGTGATCAGCAGCACGGCGTACGAGATCGTGTAACCGGCCACGACCAGTTGCAGGTCGGCGCCGGTGGCATGGAGATCGGTACGGATCGTGGGAACCGCGACATTGACGATGAAGGCGTCGAGCAGCGCCATGAACTGCGCGGCGAGCACGACGGCGAGCAGCAGCCCCGGCCGACCGCCCGGCCCGCTGTCAGTGCCGTCGTTTTCACTGGTACCGGTGGTGGGAACGCCGGGGGAACGAGGGTCCTGCGTGGAGACTGTCGTCATGGCACCGACTCTGCGGGCGGTCCGGTACGCGTAGTGAGAGCCCGCCGATGCTGGTACTGACAGCACCTGGCAAGCGTGATGGACGCGGGGAAGGATGGTGAGCGTGACGATGACGGAGGGACGGCCCGGGCGGACGGCGGACGGTGCGGCCGTACGTACGCCGGGGCGGCGCCGCAGGTCCGAGCTGACCGCGTTCCTGCGCAGCCGCCGGGCCAGGGTGACGCCCGCCGATGTGGGCATGGCGCCCGGACTCCGGCGCCGTACGCCGGGTCTGCGCCGCGAGGAGGTCGCCCAGCTCTCCGGTGTCGGCGTCACCTGGTACACGTGGCTGGAGCAGGGCCGCCCGATCAACGCGTCGGCGCAGGTGCTCGACGCGATAGCCCGTACGCTCCGGCTCGACGGCCCGGAGCGGCAGCATCTCTACCACCTCGCCGAGGTACCGCAGGGCCCCGATCCGCAGGCGGACGCGGAGGGGTCGGAGGGGGTGGGCCCGGAGATCCAGGGCATCATCGACGCTCTCGAGCCGAATCCGGCCGTCGTGTACAACGAGCGGTACGACATCCTCGCCACCAACGGCGGCTACGACAGCCTGTTCTCCCCCCGCGCCGAGCGGTCGTCGTGCCCGCGCAACGCGCTGTGGACCCTTTTCCACATGCCGGAGTGCGACTATCCGCTGGTCCACCCGGAGCGGGAGCTGCCGATGATGGTGGCGACGATGCGCAGCGCGTACGGACGCCATGTCGGCGAGCCCGTATGGGAGTCCTTCATTCAGCGGCTGTCGGCGGCCAGTACGGCCTTCGCCGAACTGTGGGAGGGCGGGGACGTGGTCCAGCCGGGGCCCCGGGTGAAGGCCTTCCAGCACCCCGCCGTGGGGGAGATAGGCATGACGTCGGTGTCCCTGGCGGTCAACGGGATGCCGGGGTGCCGGATCGTCGTCTACACACCGAGCGGCGACGAGAGCCGCCGTCGCGTCGCGCTGCTCAGCGAACTGCGGAACCAGGGCGCTTGATACGACAGTCGCCGTCCCTGCCTTCCTTCCCTCCGCGTGAGGTTCACGCCCTGACAGCGGCCGATCCCGATGCTCGAAAACGACCCGGCCGTCGGACAGGGGCACCCTTGACAAGGCCCGCCACCCGCCGCGTACGTTCGTCCCACACGATCTGGAGCGGCCGAGAGACCTGGCTCGTCGAAGCCGCGGCAGCCACGCGCCGCGATCCGCGGCGCTGTCGGTTGCTGACACCAGGAGCGATGGGAGTCATCGTGAGGGCATCGCACGTCAGGCCGGTCCGCACCGCGGTTCCGCTGCCGGTCTGGACGAAGCGTCGGCACGTGGACCTGTGCCGTACCCACGCCTCCCTCTGTCGCTGACCGTTCGGCTCCAGCTTCCCCGCCCTTCCTGACAGGCCCCGCCGCGGGCACCCCTCCGGTGCCTGGCCGCGCCCTGTTCCGGCACGCACGGGTGTTCGCCCTGCCCCCCGAAATCTGCACCACCGAGATGTCACCGGCATCGGTGAGAATGGATGAATCGTGACCGCGAAGCGGCCCAGGACGCTGAAAACCGTAACCGGAGCCGGCGGTACGTCGGAGACCTACGATCTGGCGATCGATCCGACCCGGTCCACACTGGACACCGCTCTGCGGGTGGCGAAGCTCGCCGAGGACGCGAGGATCGACGCGCTGTTCACCGCCGACCTGCTCAGCTTCGGCGCCCAGGGCGCCATCGGGTCGCAGGAACCGCTGGTCTTCGTATCGGCGCTGAGCCAGGTGACGTCGCGGATCGGGCTGATCGCCACGGTCTCGACCACCTTCCACCACCCCTTCAACCTGGCCCGGTTGTTCGGAACCCTCGATCACGTCAGCAACGGGCGGGCCGCCTGGAACCTGGTGACCTCCTCGATCGGCGAGGAGAACTTCGGGCCGGGCGACCTGCCCAGCCCGGAGGAGCGTTACGCGCGTGCGGCGGAGACCCTCGATGTGGTCAACGCGCTCTGGGACAGTTGGGAACCAGGCGCGCTCACCGTCGGCGCCGACGGAAAGGCCGTACTGCACCGCGACCGGGTGCACCCGATCAACCACTCCGGCCGGTTCTTCACCGTGGCGGGTCCGCTGAACATCCCGCCGCTGCCGCAGCGGCGTCCGGTGCAGATCCAGGCGGGGCAGTCCGAGGCGGGCACGGCTCTGGGCGCCCGCTACGCCGAGATCGTCTTCACCTCGCTCCCCACCCTCGACATCGCCGTGGACTTCACCCGGAAGATCCGTGGCCAGGCCGAGCGGCTCGGACGGGCCGGCGGACTGCCGCTGATCTTCAGCTCGTTCCACGCGACGTACGGTGCGACCGAGGAGGAGGCGCGGCGGCTCGTACGCGAGCGGCGCGAGTCGATCGACTTCGAACGCGGCCGCGCCCAGGTGGCCGACATGCTCGGCGGCGGGGTCGACCTGTCGGACCTGCCGCTCGACAAAAAACTGCCGGAGAGCCTGCTGCCCGACGTCACCTCGGTGAACCGCCGTCGCGGCCGGGTCGACATCTTCGCCGGATACGTACGCCAGGGCTACACGCTGCGGGAACTCGTCATCGCGGCCCAGGACACCGGCCATTGGGCCGTCGCCGGCACACCCGAGCAGCTCGCCGACGCCGTCGAGGAGCGGTTCCGGGCAGGCGTCCTGGACGTGATCTCGCTGAGCGGCCTCGCGGACCCGCGCCAGCACGACTTCGTCGTCAACGGTCTGCTGCACGAGCTGCGCAAACGAAAGATCGTCACCGACGACTACACGGGCACCACCCTGCGCGAAAACCTCGGCCTCGAACTACCCGCCCGCGCCGCGGCGCCGGTTCAGGTCTGACACACGTGGGGCACGTTCACCCTCGCCGCTGACAACGAACTCGCCGCTGACAACGAAAAGCGCCGCACATCCTGGGATGTGCGGCGCTCTCATCGGGGTGGAGCTAAGGAGAATTGAACTCCTGACCTCCTGCATGCCATGCAGGCGCTCTACCAACTGAGCTATAGCCCCGCGTGTCCTTCGCGCTCCGCGTTCCGCGCTGCGAACAAGAAGAACTTTAGCCTGCGACCTGCCGGATCGTGAAATCCGGCTCCGCGGGCGCCCGCCAGGGCGTTCAGTCGTCGTCGCCGAGTACCGGCTCCGGGAGTGTGCCGGCGTTGTGTTCCATCAGACGCCAGCCGCGCGCGCCCTCGCCGAGGATCGACCAGCAGCAGTTGGCGAGGCCGCCGAGGCTCTCCCAGTGGTGGCTCTCCAGCCCCAGAATCCGGCCGATCGCGGTACGGATCGCGCCGCCATGGCTGACCACGACCAGCGTGCCGTCGTCAGGCAGCAGCTCGGCGTGGCGGAGCACCACGGGAGCGGCCCGGTCGGCGGTCTCGGTCTCCAGCTCGCCGCCGCCGCGCCGCACGGGCTCGCCGCGCTTCCAGGCCGCGTACTCCTCGCCGTACCTGGCCATGATCTCGTCGTTGGTCAGGCCCTGCCAGACCCCGGCGAAGGTCTCGCGGAGCCCGGCGTCGTACTCGATGCCCAGGCCCGTGACAGTGGCAAGCTCGGCGGCCGTCGCCGCGGCCCGCTGAAGGTCGGAGGCGACGATCGCGTCCGGCTTCAGCGAGGCCAGCAGCCGGGCGGCCCTGCGTGCCTGGGCGATGCCCTCCGCTGTCAGCTCGATGTCCGTGGAACCCTGGAAACGGCTCTCCAGATTCCATGGCGTCTGGCCGTGCCGCCACAGGACGATGCGGCGGCCTCTGCCGCGTTTGGTGCCGTTCAGCTCAGCTCA
Source organism: Streptomyces sp. 150FB (assembly GCF_000818195.1). Taxonomy (GTDB): domain Bacteria; phylum Actinomycetota; class Actinomycetes; order Streptomycetales; family Streptomycetaceae; genus Streptomyces. Next base: position 2,660,339 of record NZ_JTHL01000001.1, read on the forward strand.
CCGTCCGCGTCGCCGGCCGTCCCGGTCAGCTCGGCGTGCTCCTGCGCCTTGCCGCGCGTCTTCACGGCGTCCTCCGGCAGCGGAAGCTCGGGGCAGTCCTTCCACAGCCTTTCGAGCGCGTAGAAGACGCGCTCCTCGCTGTGCTGCACATGGATGACGATGTCGACGTAGTCGAGGAGGATCCAGCGGGCGTCACGGTCGCCCTCACGGCGCACCGGCTTGACACCGAGCTCCTTCTGGAGCCGCTCCTCGATCTCGTCGACGATCGACTTGACCTGGCGGTCGTTGGGCGCCGAGGCGAGCAGGAAGGCGTCCGTGATGGACAGCACATCGCTCACGTCGTACGCGATGATGTCGTGCCCGAGCCGGTCCGCGGCTGCCTGGGCGGCGGCGTTGACGAGCTCGATGGAGCGATCAGTAGCGGTCACAAGCAGGCTTTCGTCGGCGGTCGTGGAGATGCCAAGGATCTCACGGCCCGCCGACAACCCTTACATCCATTTACCGCACAGGCGGCCCGGGGCTGCTGTGAAGCCCCGGGCCGCCCGGCGTCCGACCGTGGTCGACGGGGTCCGTCAGCCGGCCTTGTAGTCCCCGCCGAGGACCACGGAGACGTCGGCGTTCGCCGCCGGCTTGCCCGACTTCACCGCACTCGTCGGCAGACCGAGGGTCTTCGCGACCTCGACCGCCTGCGGTTTGTTCTTCGCGTCACCGTATGTGACCTGCGAAGACGTCAACGTGGCCGCCGTACCGGAGTCCACGAACGTGTAGCCCGCGTTGACCAGCGCGATCCGCGCGGATTCCTTCGCGCCCTGGTTCCCGCTGGCGTTCTGGACACCGATACGGAGGGTGTCGCCCGGCTCAGGAGCGCTGACCGAACCGCCCAGGATGTCCTTCACCACACTGTTCGTGGCCTGCTCGCTGAGCGTGCCGTCCGGCTGGACGGGCAGGACGGTGGTCTTGTAGTCACCCTCCTTGGCCTGCTTGGCGAGCTTGGCCAGGGACGCGCCGAGATCGGCCTCAGTCAGGGACGGGTCGAGGATCTGCGCCAGCGACTCGACCGTGGTCGTCGCCGCCTTGGGGTCGTCCGACATCTTCCGCAGCACGCCCTGGAGCACCTGCCCGAACCGGTTCAACTGCGCGGCCTCGGACTCCCCCGGGCCGCGGTACGTGGCGTAGGCGACGGCCATCTTCCCGCTGAGCGTCTGGTTCTCGCCCTTCTTCACCAGCGGGGGGTCGCCCTTCTTCGTGTCGGGCACATCCGTGTCGGTGTTCAGGTCGATGTTGCCGACCTGCTCGACGAGGTTGTCCAGATACGGGGTGTCCAGCCGCCAGGTGCCGGTGACCTGCGTACCGAGCAGGGTGCCGATCGCCTGCCGGGTACCGTCGGAGCCGTCGTCGTCGACGGACTTTCCGAGGGTGGTGGTCGTCCCGTCGTCGTTCGCCACGGCGAGCGAGTTCGGCAGCAGGATCGTGGTGCCCTGGCCGGTGGTCTCGTTGTTGACCAGCAGCGCCGTCGAGGTGCCCTTCTGCTTCGTGTTGTGCAGATGGATCACTATGACGTCACGCTTCTGGGGCCCTGTGACGGCGTTCTGCTTCTTGTCCGCGCTCCCGGTCCCGGGCAGTTTGCCCGCGTACCAGAGGTAGCCGACGCCCCCGACGAGTGCCAGGGCTATGACGACGACCAGCGCGACGACGCGGTTACGGCCCTTGCGCCGGGCCTCCTCGCGCCGCTCGGAACGGCTCTCGCTGAACTTGAGCCAGTCGATGACGTCCTCGGAGTCGGCGTCCGGCTCCTCGATGAAGGAGAACTGCTCGGTCCGGTAGGCCGAGTCGGAGTCGGGGTCCGCCGCGTCCGAGTCGGAAGCGGGGGCCACCGGCACCTGCTTCCGCTGCTGCTCCGGCGGGGCGGCGCGGCGCTGCCCGGGGACGGCCGCGCGGTCCGCCTGGGGCTGCTGTTGCTGCGGCTGCTGCTGTTGCTGTTGCTGTTGCTGCGGGATGTCCCATTGCTGCTGCGCGGTGTCGACGACGGGCTGCTGGCCCGTCTCGTACACCGGCTGCTGGCCCGTGTCGTACGCAGGCTGCTGGCCCGTGTCGTAGCCGTAGTTGTCGTAGCCGGGGCTCTGCTGCTGACCGGACTGCTGGGGCTGGGCGTACGGGTCGTACTGCTGGTGCTGCTGGGGCTGTTGGTACTGCTGCTGCGGTTGCTGCTGCTGGGCGTACGGGTCGTAGCCGTACCCCTGCTGTTGCTGGTGCTGGTCCTGTTGCGGCTGCCCGTACGCGTCGTACTGCTGGTGCTGCTGCGGTTGTTGCTGTTGCTGTTGCTGTTGCTGCGGCTGCTGGTACACCGGCTGCCCGTACTCGTCGTACCCGACGATCTGCGGCTGCTGCTGGTCGCGATAGGGGTCGTACGGGTCATACGGCTGCTGTCGGTCGTTCACCGGTGGGTGCCCCTCTCCGTGGTCACTCGCCGCGATACAACTGGCGCTTGTCGATGTAACGCACCACACCGTCCGGGACCAAGTACCAGACCGGATCGCCCTTGGCGACCCTCGCCCGGCAGCCGGTCGACGAGATCGCCAGCGCCGGCACCTCCACCAGGGAGACGCCACCCTGGGGCAGCCCGTCGGCCGTCAGATCATGCCCCGGCCGGGTGACGCCGATGAAATGGGCCAGCGAGAACAGCTCTTCGTGATCACGCCAGCTCAGGATCTGCGAGAGCGCGTCGGCTCCCGTGATGAAGAAGAGGTCGGCATCGTCGTTGAGCGCGCGTAGATCGCGCAGGGTGTCGATCGTGTACGTCGCGCCACCGCGGTCGATGTCGATACGGCTGACCGAGAACTGCGGGTTCGAGGCTGTCGCGATGACCGTCATCAGATAGCGGTCCTCCGCGGGGGAGACCGCCTTCTCGCTCTTCTGCCAGGGCTGCCCTGTTGGTACGAACATCACCTCGTCGAGGTGGAACAGGGACGCCACTTCACTGGCCGCCACGAGGTGTCCATGATGGATCGGGTCGAAGGTCCCACCCATCACGCCGAGTCGGCGTCTGCCGCGACCGGATCCGGCGCCGGTAGGCACTTGCTGCTCTCCCATGCGTCCAGAGCCTACTGGCACAGGGTTACGACCCGGTCCCGGCGGTCGCCGCCTCAGCGGTCGCGGTTGAATCGGGTCGTGATCCAGAGCAGCAGGAGGAGCCCGAACAGCGCGCCGCCTCCGGTGAGGTAGGGGCTCAGGCTCTCGTGGTTCCCGCCGTGTTCGGCGCCCTCGGCGAGAGTGACCAGGTGGGCGGCGGCGGTGCCGGTGAGACTCATCTTCAGCAGTACCTATTCGTCGGGGAGTCGCGGGAGACTTCGCACACATCGTATGCGGGCGCCTCTCGGAGGCTCACGCCGACTCAGTTGTTCTCGCTGTTGTCCCTGCCGGCGGCACTGCCGACCTCGGTGGGAACCTCGCTGCGAGCCTCGCCGCCGACCTCACCGCCGACCTCGCCACGCGCCTCACCACCGGTGGCCTTGCCGGTGCCGCGACCGCTCTCGCTCCCGTCGCTCCGGTAGCCGCGCAGCAGGAACCACGCGAGGAGAACGACCCCGACCATCGAGCCGAGCAGGACGATCCGCAGCGTGTAGCCGGGTCCCTGCTGGTCGGACGCGGCGGCGGCGAGCCATGTGGCTGATTCCGGCATAGCGGGTGCACTCCTCGGTCTTCGTCCGGCCGGTGCCCCCGGGTCGTCCCCGGGGAAAGTCGGCCCCAGCCCCCCGCCACACGGTAGCCCCAGCGCCTAGGCTGGGTGCGGTCAGGGGGACGAGCCATGGACTCGTACGAACAGGGGATATCGATGAGCGAAGACAGTCACGCGAATGTGCCCATGCGGAAGCGCAGGCGCTTCCCCGGCATTTCGTCACGCGCGTACGAACATCCGGCGGACCGTTCCGCGTTGGTCGCCCTGCGCAAGCTCACCGGTTTCGACACGGTCTTCAAGGCACTGAGCGGCCTGCTGCCCGAGCGCAGCCTGCGCCTGCTGTTCCTGTCCGACTCGGTGCGGGTCAGCGAGGCGCAGTTCGCCCATCTGCACACGATGCTGCGTGACGCGTGTTACATCCTCGACCTGCCGAAGATCCCGGTGATGTACGTCGCCCAGGACCCGAAGCCCAACGCGATGTGCATCGGCCTGGACGAGCCGATCATCGTGGTCACCACCGGTCTCGTCGAGCTGCTCGACGAGGAGGAGATGCGCGCGGTCGTCGGCCATGAGGCCGGGCACGCGCTCTCGGGGCACTCCGTCTACCGCACGATCCTGCTCTTCCTCACGAATCTGGCGCTCAAGGTGGCGTGGATCCCGCTGGGCAATGTCGCGATCATGGCGATCGTGACCGCGCTCCGCGAGTGGTTCCGCAAGTCCGAACTGTCGGCGGACCGCGCCGGGCTGCTGGTCGGACAGGACCTCCAGGCGTCGATGCGCGGCCTGATGAAGATCGCGGGCGGCAACCACCTGCACGAGATGAACGTGGACGCGTTCCTCGAACAGGCCGAGGAGTACGAGTCCGGCGGCGACCTGCGCGACTCCGTGCTCAAGATCCTGAACGTGCTGCCGCGTTCGCACCCGTTCACCACCGTGCGCGCGGCCGAGCTGAAGAAGTGGGCGGCCAGCCGCGAGTACCAGCGGATCATGGACGGCCACTACCCGCGCCGCGACGAGGACAAGGACGCCTCGGTCGGCGACTCGTTCCGCGAGTCGTACGCGCACTACTCGGACACGGTGCGCTCCAGCAAGGACCCGCTGATGAAGCTCGTCGGTGACATCACCGGTGGCGCGGGGGACCTGGGAGGCAAGCTCCGCGACAAGTTCACGGGCGGAGCGGGCAGTACGGGCAGTACGGGCAACAACAGCGGTACGGCGAAGGGCGGCAACGGCGCCCGTCCCGACGACGACGCCGGCTGATCCCAAGGCGGCGGGCCGAGCCCGGCCCGGCTCAGCCGACCGGGCTCGGCTCTGCCGCCGGGGCCAGTACGCCGCAGAGCGCCGCCGCCCCCGCCCCCGAGAGGTACGGATCGGTGACGGCCGGCCCTCCGGCCGTCGCCCGCCGGCCCGCCAGCAGGGGCCGCAGCGTCGTCGGCACCTCGTCCGAGCAGGACTCCGGTCCCGCCCTGACGTCGCTGGTGACCAACTGCGTCTTCCCGAGGTCCGACGAGTCGAAGCGGAAGTGCAGCTCCCGCCGGACGGTGAACAGCGAAGCGTCCTTCACGGGCAGCGCGTCGGACCCGGCGGGCCGCAGCGCGTAGACGTAGGTGTGGTCGGCCATGACCTCCAGGGCGCCGGGGCCCCGGTCCTTGACGGTCAGGGTGCCCCGTACCCGTACGCCCGGGCCGGCCGGCTGCACCTGCGCCGGGTCGAAGCGGACCAGCCAGCCGAGCGGTGTGTGCCGCGAGTCGATCGTCCCGGGCGTGACGCTCTGGTCGAACTGCCCGGTCTGGTCCGGATCGATCAGCGCCCGTACGGGCCGCACGGTCCGTCCCGCCAGCACGTCCGGGTCCAGTGAGGACGCCACGAGGTAGTTCTTCACGGTGACCAGCGCGGCGACGACCTGGCTCTCCGTGAAGTTCGCCGTCCGCCGTATGGGGTCCGGCAGCGAGATGCCGGCGGCGCCGGTACGGAATCCCGCCGCCTGACTGTGCGTGAGGAGATCGGCCGGCGCGCCACCGGGCACCTTGCCACGGGGGGCCAGCGGGATGACCGTCATCCGGAGCTGCTCGGTCGTGCGCCCGCTGCCCACGGGGCGGTACGGGTGGCGTACGCCCAGGTAGATCGCCGTACCGAAGGCGAGGACGACCAGCACGACCAGGGTCAGAAGCTGCCTCGGGCCGTTCCGCACGCTCCTCGGCACGGCCCTCGGCGGCAGGCTCCTGACGGCGTGGGCGCGGTCCCCCATCCGCTCCTGCGCGGAGAACTCCTGGAGGCGGGCAGCGCGGATGAACGATTCGTCGAACACGACGGATCGGTACTCGTCGTCGCCACCACCTGGGAGCCCCTCGGATGTCCCCTTGGGTGGGTCCCCGCGCCCTGCCATACCTTCAGAGTAGGTCGGGAAGGGCAGTCGTAAACGCCCTGCTCCAGGTCAAGTTATGGCGAGAGCGGACAGAGCCGTTCGTGTGACGCGGGGTGCGATGCCGGTCCGATGCCGGTCCGATGCCGCCGCGCGGGCGCACGGAAGGGCCGGTCAACGGATGCGTGGACGTACCGGAGGGCCACGCACGATGGGGCCCGCGGGACTCAGGAGTCTCAAGGGGTGTGAGGCACGGCACTGACAGCCGGGGCCGAATACTCGGCGGACGCCGAGGGCCGGTCGGTGCGCGGTACGTCTATCCCGGTCGTGGCGGGCTGGGGCACCTGGTCCTGGCGGCTGCCGGCTGCGCCCCGGTAGACCGCCGAGAACGCGAGGGCGACCATGCCGATGCCCATCAGCAGGGCGAGGAGCCAGGCGACCGGACGGTGCCAGCGGGCCCGGCCCCGGTACGGGCGCAGAGCGCCGCCGTGCGGGCCGTACGGTCCCGAGAGCACATCCGGGTCGTCGGAGTCGTAGTCGCCGTACTCGTGGGCGTACTCGGCGCCGCTGCCCGGGCCGTACAGCTCCTCGAAGAGGTCCTCGTCCGCGGCTCCCCCGCCGGAGCGGGCCCGGGACGCCTCGGCCTCGGCGCGTGCCTGCGCCGCTGCCAGCAGCCGCTCGACGGCGGTGGGTTCGTGGATGGTGGCGGCCTGTACGAAGGCCTCGTCGAAGACCACGGCGGCGAAGTCCTCGCTCGCGCCTCCGCGGTCGTCGTCGGGCTCCCAGCCGTCCGGAAACGGCCTGCCCCCCACGTCGTCCGGCACCTTTCCAGGATAAGCCGGGGAGGGTGCTTTGGGCAGGGCGAGCGCGAAGTCTCCCTGCGGGATGCGTCACCCGTCCGTACGGGTCCCCTCACCTCGTATGACCGTCTCCGGTCACGATGTACTTGGTCGAGGTCAGCTCCGGCAGCCCCATCGGGCCCCGCGCGTGCAGCTTCTGCGTGGAGATCCCGATCTCGGCGCCGAAGCCGAACTGCCCGCCGTCCGTGAACCGCGTCGAAGCGTTCACGGCGACCGTCGTCGAATCGACCAGTTGGGTGAACCGGCGGGCGGCGGCCTGCGAGGTGGTGACGATCGCCTCCGTGTGGCCCGACGACCAGAGCCGGATGTGCGCGACGGCCGAATCCAGCGAGTCGACCACGGCGGCGGCGATGTCGTACGAGAGGTACTCCGTCTCCCAGTCGTCGGCGGTGGCCGGCACGATCGTCGCCTTGGTCCCGCCCGCGTACGCGGTCACCCGCTCGTCGGCGTGCACGGTGACCCCGGCCTCGGCGAGAGCGTTCAGCGCGCGCGGCAGGAACTCGGCGGCGATGTCCTGGTGCACGAGGAGCGTCTCGGCGGAGTTGCAGACGCTGGGGCGCTGCGCCTTGGAGTTGATGAGGATGTCGACAGCCATGTCGAGGTCGGTCTCGGCGTCGATGTAGACGTGGCAGTTGCCGGTGCCGGTCTCGATGACGGGGACCGTGGACCCCTCCACGACCGTACGGATCAGCGAGGCCCCGCCGCGCGGGATCAGTACGTCGACCAGGCCCCGGGCGCGCATCAGCTCGCGTACGGCCTCGCGGCCCTCGCCCGGGACGAGTTGCACGGCGTCGGCGGGCAGCCCGGCGCCGCCGACCGCGTCGCGAAGCACCCGTACGAGCGCGGTGTTGGAGGCGATCGCCGATGACGAGCCGCGCAGCAGCACCGCGTTGCCGGACTTCAGGCAGAGCGCCGTGGCGTCCACGGTGACGTTGGGGCGGGCCTCGTAGATGATCCCGACGACGCCGAGCGGCACCCGGACCTGGCGCAGGTCGATGCCGTTGGGGAGCGTGGAGCCGCGTACGACCTCGCCGACCGGGTCGGGCAGCGCGGCGACGTCCCGTACGTCGGCGGCCATGGCCCGCACCCGCTCGGGGTTGAGGGTCAGCCGGTCGATGACCGTGTCACCGGTGCCCGCCTGCCGGGCGCGCTCGACGTCCTCGGCGTTGGCCGTGACGATCTCGTGCGTCCGTACTTCCAGGGCGTCGGCGATCGCCAGCAGGGCGTCGTCCTTGGCCGCGCGCGGCAGCGGCGCGATGTCGGCCGAAGCCGATTTGGAGCGGTACGCGGCCCTGGTGACCGGGGAGAGATTGTCGTACGGCGAGAGCGAGGTCATGCCCGCAGGGTAGTGCGCCTCCTGCGGGCATTCCGCATCCGTTCCGTACTGCGAGATACCGGCTCGGGGATATCAGGACGCCGCGATTGTCAGAACGGATGGACCCCCACGGGCGCTGCCGGGGGCGGGCCGTAGCCCTCCGCGATGCGCTGGTGATAGGTCTCGCGGTCGATGACTTCGAGGCCGACGATCTCCCACGGGGGGAGCTTGGCGCTGGAGCGGTGTTCGCCCCAGAGGCGCAGCGCGACGGCCGCCGCGTCGTGCAGATCCCTGGCCTCTTCCCAGTAGCGGATCTCCGCGTGGTCGTTGGCGTAGCGGCTGGTCAGCAGGAACGGATGGTCGTGGGCGAGCTGTTCGAGGCCGCGTCTGACCTCCGTCAGGGGTGCCTCGCCGCCCGAGACGCTGAGCGTGATGTGCCAGAGCTTCGACATCGGACGCCCCTGGGTGCGCGCTTCGGTGTCCTGTTCCTCCCGCGGCGGTCGCCGCTCGCCGGGGCCGGCCGTCCCCTCGGTCGTGTCGGTGCGGTCGATGCTGTCGGTGGCGTCGATGCTGCCGGTGGCTTCGGTGCTGCCGGTGCCTTCCGTGGCGGGAGGTGCCTGAGTGGTGCCGGTGGTGCCGGGGTCCTTGAAGTCGTCCCCCGCCTCGACACTCGTCAGGGTCCGTTCCTCCCCCGCCGCCCTCCGGGCGCGGGCAGCGCCGCTTGTCCCTCGGGGCGCCGCCCCCGGGCGCGCTCGTCTCACCAGCGGCCTCCTGTTGTTGCGTCGTCGTGCTTCCCCCGCATTGCCCCCGGGACAAAGTTGACCAGCCCGGGCCGGTACGTGGGGGCGTTTTGGTAAAGGTCCCTGCCAGAAGCCAGGAGTTTCAGCCGATTCAGGGGCGCGGTCAGGGGCGCAGGATGACCAAATCGTCCCTGTGTACGACCTCGCGTTCGTAGGCGGGGCCCAGTTCGCGCGCCAGGTCGTGGGTGGAGCGGCCGAGGAGCTGGGGGATCTCCTTCGCGTCAAAATTGACGAGCCCCCGCGCCACGGCCCGGCCGGCCGTGTCCCGCAGCTCGACCGGGTCGCCCGCGCTGAACTCCCCCTCGACGGCGGCGATCCCGGCCGGCAGCAGCGAGGTCCGCCGCTCGACGACGGCCCGTACGGCGCCCTCGTCGAGGGTGAGCGAGCCCTGCGGGGTCGAGGCGTGCGCGAGCCAGAGCAGCCGGTCGGCGGACCGGCGCCCGGTGCGGTGGAAGTACGTACCGGTGTCGCGTCCGGCGAGGCCGTCGGAGATCCGTCCGGCCGAGGTCAGCACGACCGGGATGCCGGCGGCCGCCGCGATCCTGGCCGCCTCGACCTTGGTGACCATGCCGCCGGTTCCCAGGCCCGCCTTGCCGGTGCTGCCGATGGAGACCCCGGCGAGGTCGGCGGGGCCGCGCACCTCGGCGATCCTGGTGGTGCCCGGCCGGCTCGGGTCTCCGTCGTAGAGCCCGTCGACGTCGGAGAGCAGCAGGAGCAGGTCGGCGCGGACGAGGTGGGCGACGAGGGCGGCGAGCCGGTCGTTGTCGCCGAAGCGGATCTCGTCGGTGGCGACGGTGTCGTTCTCGTTGACGACGGGCACGGCGCCCATGGAGATCAACTGGTCGAGCGTGCGGTACGCGTTGCGGTAGTGGGCGCGGCGGCTGGTGTCGACGGAGGTGAGCAGCACCTGCCCGACGCGTACGCCGTAGCGCGCGAAGGAAGCGGTGTAGCGGGCGACCAGCAGCCCCTGTCCGACGCTCGCCGCCGCCTGCTGCCGGGCCAGGTCCCTGGGCCGGCGGGTGAGGCCGAGCGGGGCGAGTCCGGCGGCGATGGCACCGCTGGAGACGAGGACGATCTCCTTCTCGCCGCCGCCGCGGACGGTGGCGAGCACATCGACGAGGGCGTCGACCCGGTCGGCGTCGAGGCCGCCCGTCGCCGTGGTGAGGGAGGACGAGCCGACCTTGACGACGATCCTGCGGGCCCCGGCGACGACGTCCTCCCGGGTCCCCGGTTCCTGCGGCGCTGTCTTCCGCTCCGCGGCCTTCGGCCCTGCCGTCTTCCGCTCCGCTGCCTTCTGCTCCCGTGCCGCTGCCACGTGCTCTGCCTCTGCTCTCGCTGCTCGCTCGCCGCCCCCGCCGCGCTCTCCCGGCCGGGCAGCTCCCGGAGGGCTCCGCCGGGGCGCCTGACGGCTGTGCAGCGTACGCGAGCGGCGCCGTCCGGCGCCGTCCCTCTCACTGGCCAAGACGCGGGACGGGACGCGTCCAGGACGCGGGTCCGACCCACCCGCCCGTAACAGACCGTTAACCTGAAACCCACGCTCCGTGCACGTACGATGAGGTACTCGCCGGGACGGCTGTGTTTCACATCAAGTTTCGGCAACAAGGACAACCGAATGCCGGTGTCCACTGTCTGTCAGATGTGACAACGGCCAGAAAACTCTTCACTGCCCGAGACGGCTAGGCTGACCGCTGTGACGTCTCAGCGCAGCGTCACAGCGGCGCTCCGCCACTTGTCAAACCTTTGGGAAACCACACACGAGATGGGCACTTCAGTAATGCCAGTAAACGTGAGCGTCGTCATTCCGGTGTACAACCCTGGCAAGTACATCGATCCCTGTGTCGATGCGCTCCTGGCGCAGACCATGCCCTCCGAGAATTTCGAGGTGCTTTTCGTCGACGACGGCTCGACCGACGACACCCCCGCGCGCCTGGACAAGCTGGCCGAGGAGCACCCGCACTTCCGGGTGATCCACATCCCGAATTCGGGCTGGCCCGGCAAGCCGAGGAACATCGCGGTGGCCGAGGCCCGCGGGGAGTACGTCCAGTTCGTCGACCAGGACGACTATCTGGCCTCCGACGCGCTGCGGAGACTGTACGAGATGGGCCACCGCAACGCCTCGGACATCGTCATCGGCAAGGTGGCCAGCAACTTCCGCGGCGTCCCGCACGGCGTCTTCAAGGTGAACCGCGAGAAGTGCGATCTCACCACGGCCCCGCTGTACGACAGCCTCACCCCGCACAAGATGTTCCGCACCGAATTCCTCCGCGAGAACAAGATCGCATTCCCCGAGGGCAAGCGGCGCCTTGAGGACCAGCTCTACATGATGCAGTCGTATTTCCCCGCCAAGGTCGTCTCGATTCTGGGGAACTACACCTGCTACTACTACTCGCGCCGGGACGACGGGCAGAACTCGGGCTCCGCGAAGCTCGTACCGTCCGGCTATTACGGAAATCTCCGCGAGGTGCTCGACGTCGTCATCGAGAACACCGATCCCGGTCCGTTCAGGGACCGCATCCTGCGGCGCTTCTACCGCGTGGAGATGCTGGGCAGGCTCAGCGAGCCGGCCGTCATCGGCTACGACGCCGAGCACCTCGCCGACATGTGCGAGGCGGTCCGCGGCCTCGCCGACGACTTCATGACCGACGGCGTGCACGACGGGCTCGGCGCTTTCACCCGGCTGCGCTCGACGCTGCTGCGCAACGACGACCGCGAGGGCCTCGTGAAGGCCGCGCGCTTCGCCAAGTCGGTCCAGGCCTCGGCCCACCTCGACAGCTTCGAGTGGCAGCGGGACGGCCGCGTCAAGCTCGGCATCACCGGGCGGCTGGTCCACGGCGACGACAAGAAGCCGCTGCGGCTGATCCGCCGTGAGGACCGCTACTTCCTGCACCCGGAGTACTTCGAGGGTCTGCTGCCCGAGGGCGAACTGCTGGACGTCACCGACGAGATGGACGGCTTCAAGGGCGAGTTGGCGCTGCGCAACCGCGAGACCGCCGTCGAGTGGTCGTGCCCCTGCGAGTACACGGCCGAGGTCGAGAAGCTCGACGACGGCAGCTTCGAGGTGGTGCTGCGCGGCTCCGGCACGGTGACCAGCGAGGCCGTCAAGGGACGCGGCCGGGTTTCCAAGGGCTTCTGGGACATCTGGGTGCCGCTGCGCGGGCTCGGACTCGTACGCAAGGCACGGCTCGGCGCCGACAGGTCCCCGCAGGTGGACGCGGCGTGCCTGCCCGCACTGCTCGGCTCGCCGGCCCGCCCGGTCATCCCGTACTTCACCGACCCGTTCGGGAATCTGACCCTCGATGTCGCCGGCCGCGCGAAGAAGCTCGCCACGTACCTCGCCGACCGCCCGGTGCTCCGGATGCCGAAGGGCCGTCCCGAGCTGCGCCTCGACCTGTTCACCGGTGCGAAGACCGTTCCGGCTGCCGTCGACCTGCTGCTGACGGGGTCCGACGGACGGACGCTGACCATGCCGACCACCCTGCGCCCCGACCACGGCCGCGCCCACCTGGACATCCCCACGCAGGCGAGCGGAGTGGCCGCGGGCACGGCGCGGCTCGCCGTGCGGCTCGACGGGGAGAAGGGGCCCGAGCTGCCGCTGTGCGACGTGACCGTGAACAACGCGGGGCGTATCCGCCTGGAGCGCACGGGTCTCGCGGCCGTCGACCCGCTGCTCGTACGGGTGATGCAGGTCGAGCGCCGCAGGGCCGCCGCCCGCCAGATGCTGCGCACCATCGGCGGTCCGCTCGTGCGCCGGATGCCCGCCGGGGCGCGCAAGAAGGCGCGCCGGGTGCTCGCGCCCCGTATCTGACCAGCCCCGCCCGCCCCCGGCCGGGCGGCCTCGCGCACGGCCCGTACCCGGCCGTACAGCCTGTACAACCCGCAAAGAACAAGGACGTGATCACATGCGGCAGCTCTCCGTCGAAGGCGCCTGGGTGCATGAACCGAAGGTCTTCCCGGACAGCCGTGGCAGCTTCCACGAGTGGTTCAAGGCCCCGGACTTCGCCGAGAGCCTCGGCCACCCGCTGAACCTCGCCCAGGCCAACTGCTCCGTCTCCGAGCGCGGCACCCTGCGCGGCGTGCACTTCGCCGACGTACCGCCGGGGCAGGCCAAGTACGTGAAGTGTGTGCGCGGCGCCGTGCTCGATGTCGTCGTGGACATCAGGACCGGCTCCCCGACGTACGGCGCCGTCGAGGCCGTCCGCCTCGACGACGTCGACCACCACTCCGTCTACCTCGCGGAGGGGCTCGGGCACGCCTTCATGGCGCTGACCAACGACGCGACGGTGGTCTACCTCTGCTCGGTGGGCTACTCCCCCGAACGTGAACACGGTCTGAACCCGCTGGACCCCGCGCTCGGCATCGAGTGGCCCGAGGGCATCACGCCGCTGCTGTCCGAGAAGGACGCCGCGGCCCCGACGCTCGCCGAGGCGGAGGCGCGGGGCCTGCTGCCGTCGTACGCGGACTGCACGGCGTACTACGCGCGTCTCGCCGCCGAGGCGGCCGCCGGCGCTTAAGGACACACGAAGGGGGCCTGAGCGATGTGCTGTCGCTCAGGCCCCCTCTGTATGGGTGCGGGCCGTACATGTGCGGGGCCGTACATGTGCGGGAGCTACCCGTCCGTCAGCCGGTGATCGCCTGGATCTGCTTGCGGATCGGGGCGAAGGACGACCGGCCGCGGCGCAGGTTGCGCGCGCGGATGAGAGCGGGCCAGAAGTCGGCCCTCATCAGCGCCTCGGGCTGCACGGCGTTCTTACGGACCAGGATCTCCTCGGGGACGACCTGCGGGTCCGGTACGACGAACTCTTCGAGGATCTTGTCGTAGTTGTCCTTGAGCACCGTGGACTCGGAGTTGGCGCCGAAGATGGCCACCACTCCGGTCGGCGCCGTGTCGACGTCGACCACGACCAGGTCGGGACGGTAGCGCCGCAGCACGGTGGCGACCTTGAAGACGTCACCGGCCCAGAACTTGGTGTGCCGGTCGCGCGCGGCCTCGTCGACGTCACGCGGCAGCATGTCGTCGAGCACGATCACGCTGGACCAGCGCGACAGCTTCTCGACGTTCATGAAGTCGCGCAGAGCGAACTCGAACAGGTGCAGGCCGTCGATGAACGACAGCTCCAGCTTGGGGTCGCCGCCGAACAGGTTGATCGGGTCGCGGCGGGCCAGCGCACGGAACGGGTTGCGCCCGTTGCGCAGGTGGATCAGGGGGTCCTTGCGGGCGAAGAAGTCGTCGCTCGTGGCCTTCACCAGGTGGACATCGCAACTGATGTCGGTGACCACCTTGAAGGCGGGGTCGACGGCTACCGACGGAACCCGGGACAGTGCCAGGCTACGGCCGTCGTTGACCCCGATCTCCAGATAGTTGCGGGGCTTGTACGAGCGGTGGAGGTGGCGCAGGAAGCCGTGGCGATCCACGTATGTGGCCCTTCACTGAGAATCAAACAGAACTAGGGATTGATTCTCAGTGAACTTAGCGGCTTCGTGGCCTGTACGTAAACATCTACCGACCAGTAATTCGCGTGCCGCGCTCCGCTTCCAGCAACAGCGGGAAGACGTCGACGAACGCGTCGTGCCAGTCGCGGATCGGTTCGATCCCCGCGGCCGCCCAGCGCTCGTGCCCCAGCACGCTGAACGAGGGGCGCGGGGCCGGGCGTACGAAGGCCCCGCTGGTCGTCGGACGGACCCGGCCGGTGTCCGCACCGAGCAGCCCGAAGATCACCCGGGTGAACGCGAACCATGTCGTCTGACCCCCGCTGGTGCCGTGGTAGACACCGGCCGGAGCCGTCCCGGCGAGCGCGCCGGAACCGAGCTGGACCAGCCGGTCGGCGAGGTCACCGGTCCAGGTGGGCTGGCCGTGCTGGTCGTTCACCACATCGAGGGAATCCTTGACGCCCTCCAGCTTGATCATCGTGCGGACGAAGTTGCCGCCGCCCGCGCCGTACAGCCACGCCGTACGGACCACGTAACCGGTCTCGGGCAGCGTGTCGAGCACGGCACGCTCCCCGGCCAGCTTGGTCCGCCCGTAGGCGCTGCGCGGCCCTGTGGGGGCGTCCTCGGCGTACGGTTCGACCGCCTCGCCGTCGAACACGTAGTCCGTGGAGACCTGGATGAGGACGGCGCCCGACGCCGCGCAGGCCTCGGCGAGGACCCGGGGCCCCGTGCCGTTGACGGCGAGCGCCTCGGCCTCCTTGGCCTCGGCGTCGTCAACGGCCGTCCAGGCGGCGCAGTTGATGACCACAGCGGGTGCGTGCGCGTCGAGAGCGGCCCCGACGGCGGCCGGGTCGGTGATGTCCAGGGCGCTCCGCTCCAGACCCACGGCAGTCCCGCCCGCCGCGGTGATCCTGGGCAGCAGGTCCTGGCCGAGCATGCCGCCGGCTCCGGTGACGAGCCAGGTGCTCACAGGGCCGCACGACCCTTCAGCGGCTCCCACCACGCGCGGTTCTCGCGGTACCACTCGACGGTCTCGGCGAGCCCGGTGGTGAAGTCCTTGCGGGGCGCGTAGCCCAGCTCGGTGCTGATCTTGGAGCAGTCGACGGAGTAGCGGCGGTCGTGGCCCTTGCGGTCAGTGACGTACTCGACGCTGGTGTCCCAGTCGGCGCCGCAGGCCTCCAGCAGCAGGCCCGTCAGCTCCTTGTTGGAGAGCTCGGTGCCGCCGCCGATGTTGTAGACCTCGCCGGCGCGGCCCTTCGTACGGACCAGCTCGATGCCCTGCACGTGGTCGTCGATGTGCAGCCAGTCGCGCACGTTTCCGCCGTCGCCGTACAGCGGCACCTTCGCGCCGTCCAGCAGGTTCGTGATGAACAGCGGGATGACCTTCTCGGGGAAGTGGTGGTGCCCGTAGTTGTTGGAGCAGCGGGTCACCCGCACGTCGAGGCCGTGGGTGCGGTGGTACGACAGGGCGATCAGGTCGCTGGACGCCTTCGCCGCCGAATACGGCGAGTTGGGGGCCAGCGGGTCAGTCTCGGGCCAGGCGCCCTCGTCGATCGAGCCGTACACCTCGTCGGTGGAGATGTGGACGAAGGTCTTGATCCCCGCGCGGTGCGCCGCGTCGATCAGGGTGTGGGTGCCGACCACGTTCGTACGGACGAACTCGGCGCCGCCGTCGATGGAGCGGTCCACATGCGACTCGGCGGCGAAGTGCACCACCTGGTCGTGCTCGGCCATCAGCTTGGCGACCAGCTCGGGGTCGCAGATGTCGCCCTGGACGAACGCGTATCCGGGGTGGCCCGCGACCTCGTCGAGGTTGGCGGGGTTGCCCGCGTAGGTGAGCTTGTCGAGGACGGTGATCTCGACGCCGCCGGGGCCCTGCGGGCCGAGCACCGTACGCACGTAGTGAGAACCGATGAAGCCGGCGCCGCCGGTCACCAGAATCCTGGTTGTCGTCATGAGGAGATCTGCACCTTGCTGTGGTCGCCGAGGACGAGTCGGTGGGCGGACGGGTTACGCGGGGCGGGCGTGACCTCGACATGACGGCCGATCAGCGACGCCTCCACCCGGCGTACGCCGGTGATGGAAGCCCCCCGGAGAACGATGGAGTACTCGATCTCGCTGTCCTCGATCCGGCAGCCTTCGGAGACCGAGGTGGAGGGGCCGATGTAGGAGTCACTGACCACAGTGCCCGCACCGATAATGGCAGGACCGACAATACGACTGCCGGTGACCCGTGCGCCTTCCTCGATCCTGACCCGCCCTATGATCTCCGTGCACTCGTCGACGGTGCCTTCGACGCACGGCTCGATCGTCTCCAGCACCGAGCGGTTCACCTCCAGCATGTCGGTGACGTTGCCCGTGTCCTTCCAGTACCCGGAGATCGTGGTGGAGCGGACGTCCCGCTTCTGGTCGATCAGCCACTGGATGGCGTGGGTGATCTCCAACTCGCCGCGCCAGGACGGCTCGATGGAGCGCACCGCCTCGTGGATCGCGGCGGTGAAGAGGTAGACGCCGACCAGCGCCAGGTCGCTCTTGGGCTCCTTCGGCTTCTCCTCAAGACCCACCACCCGGCCGAGGGTGTCCAGCTCGGCCACGCCGAAGGAGGTCGGGTTCGGCACCTTGGTCAGCAGGATCTGGGCGGCGGGCCGTTCGGTGCGGAAGCCGTCGACCAGATCGCTGATGCCACCGACGATGAAGTTGTCACCCAGATACATCACGAAGTCGTCGTCGCCGAGGAACTCCTGTGCGACGAGGACGGCGTGGGCGAGACCCAGGGGCGCGTCCTGCCGGAGGTACGTGACCCTTATCCCGAACTGCGAGCCGTCGCCGACCGCTTCGCGGATCTCCTCCTCGGTGTCGCCGACGATCACACCGACATCGGTGACGCCGGCCTCCGCGATGGCTTCCAGGCCGTAGAAGAGCACCGGCTTGTTCGCCACGGGGACGAGCTGTTTGGCCGATGTGTGCGTGATGGGGCGCAGCCGCGTGCCTGCCCCACCGGACAGTACGAGAGCCTTCACAATCTTGTGTCCCAGCTTGAGAATCGGTCCTGCCCGGGCTTCGCCCGACAGAATGGATTTTACCTACGATTTCAACGGAAGTTCACGAAGTCTTCCCGCGGCCGGCCCGGCAGGGCTCCGCTGACGTACAAAGCGCCGGCGTCCTTGATACGGACGCCGGCGCGGATCTGGGGTCCCCGTCACTCAGGTGCGGATAACTTCCGTACGCTCGTCCGCACACTCGTCCGCAGTCTCCGCGCCACTCTTCTGGCAAGTGATCTTCGTCTCCGGATCGCCTTCGGCGCCTCGATGCGTTCCGCACCCGGCTTGCCCACCCAGTCGGGCACGGTCACCTCGTACACCCAGTCCGGGATGCCGGCCGATTTGCTGCCGAAGTGCGGCAGGGCGAGGTACGGGGTACGGGCGCGCCCCCGGTGGACGACTTCGGGTCTGGCTCCGGACTTCACGAAGGCCAGCGCGTCGGCCAGCAGGTCTTCCCGCCCCAGCGCCACACAGTGCAGCCGCAGCCGCTCGGAGACCTTGATGCGCCGCGCGACACCCTGGGTCCAGTAACGGGCCATCAGCGGCGCCGCCAGCTCCATCTTGTGGCGTCTGATCTTCTCGGACTGCTTGAGCATGCCGTGCGAGAACTGCTGGATCAGCCCGACAGTGAAGGGTCTGACCATCAGCCGGTCCCGCTTCGCGCCCGGCGGGACCAGCTCCGTGATCAGCTTCATCAGCGCGAGCGCCGAGTCGAAGCGCAGCGCGTAACCGCCGGTCTTGGTCGCGTGCTTGCCGTCGTCCCTGCCGACCAGGTAGTAGCAGGTGTAGTCGGCTATGACGGAGATCCCCCGGCCCCGCAGGTACGCCTCCAGCGTGAAGAGCGCGTCCTCCCCCGTCCTCAGGCTCTCGTCGAACCGCATGCCGAGCCGTACCAGCAGCTCGCGCCGGAAGAGCTTCTGCGCGCTCAGGGTGAATATGACCTGCGAGCTGTAGACGTCGACCCGCTCGGCGGTCCGGTTCCACATGGAGCCGGGAGCGCCTCGGTTCACCCCCTCCACCTTGCCGAGCACCACGTCCGTACCGGCACGGTCGGCCATGGCCACCATGCGTTCCAGCGCTTCGTCGGCGAAGTAGTCGTCGGCGTCGAGGAAGAAGACGTAGCGCCCTTCGGCCAGGCCGAGGCCCACGTTGCGCGGGCCGCTCGGCCCGCCGGAATTGACCTGGTGCACCACTCTCGTCCGGATGGAGGTCCGCGCGGCGAACTCGTCCAGGTATTCGCCCGTGCCGTCGGTTGAGCCGTCGTCGACCGCGATGATCTCGATGCGGTGCGCGCCCAATGTCTGTGCCTCAACCGATTCCAGGCAGCGGACCAGATAGGGCATGGCTTCATATGCCCCGACGATCACACTCACGTCAGGAATAGTCATTTCGTTCATCGAAACTCAAGACAATTGGCACTGATTGTTGGTTGTCCCGGCATGTTCGTCAGTATGTGTGACACCGATCACATCGTCATATCGGGACGGCGGTCCGGCCGCACGCAAAAGGCCCGGCAGACCGCCTGCTGGCGGTCTGCCGGGCCTCGGGAACCAGTGCCGGAGGTCAGCCCCTTACGGGTGAGTCCAGGTCGTTGCTCTCCGGTTCCGCGCCCTCCGGTTCGGCGCGCGCGCCGGTCTCCGTCTCCAGGTCCTCCTCGGTGAGGGCCTCGCCCGGTACGGAGTCGTCGGGCGCTGCCGCCCCCTCGGGACCGGAGAGGCGGTGCTCCACGGTGACGTTGCGCACCTGCGACTTCGCGGCCAGCGTGGTGACCGCCTCGCTGAACTGCTCGATCGACGACGGCTCGTCAGGACCCAGCAGGTACCGCTTCAGCTCCAGCCGCTCCTCGGCGAGCCGGTCGGCCGACGGATCGGCGACCGCGGCGAGCAGCTCGTCCAGCTCTCCGGCGCTGTTGGAGAGGATCACGGCGGCGCGCACCGCGGTGTTCTGGCGCTTGAACTCCTCCGCGCCGAGACCCGCCGAGTCGGCGACCGCGTACGGCTTGCCGCTCGCGATGAAGTCGGAGACCACGCTGGAGATGTCGGAGACCATGGCGTCCGACTCGTTGAAGCAGTCGTAGAGCCGGGGCTCGGCACCGCTGATGACCCGGTGCTCCCACCAGCCGAACGAGCGCCAGTACGCGGCGTTCCACTCGTCCCGAAGCCGCGCCAGCTCGACCTGGAGCGCCGGGTCGGCGTGCGAGTCGCGCGACTCCTCGGCCTCGTCCCTGCTCGTGTCGGGCCCGCCCGTCAGCTCGGCGAGGCGCGCCTCGACCCGGGTCAGGTCGGCGCGTGCCGCCGCCTGCTCCTGCCGTAGCGCCGCGCCCTCCTTCGCCCAGCGGGCGTCCGTGCCACGCGCGGTGGCGGCCTTCTCCACCAGCGTGACGATGCGCTGGTGCACGGCCTTGGCCTTCGCGCTGCGGGTCCCCGTGAAGGGGTGCGGCTTGTAGAGGACCCTGACCGGCTTCTCGGCGTTCAGCAGGCCCCGCACGATGTTCTCGCCGGCCAGCAGCAGCGAGGTGTTGCCGGGACTGTCGTCCCAGCCCTCCCAGGTGGGGGCGTACAGCACGGTCGGGATCGGGTTACCGGTCGTCGCGCCCGCCGTCCTGATCGGCGCGAGCTGGGGGCGGCCCACCTCGACGATGTCGGCGTCGCGTACGCCGACGTCGGCGAGCGCGTAGCGGTCGCGGCCGGCCCGGCCGGCCGTCCACACCTCGTCGTACGCCTTGCTGTACGGGTTGACGCTGGCGATCTTGTCACTGTCGCCGTGCCCGATGAAGACGTGCTTCATCGTCGGTACGCGCAGCATGTGGATGTTCTTGCCGACGTTCGCCGCGTACAGCGCGACGCGGACCGTCGACATGTCCAGGTTCATCAGGTGCACCCCGCCCGGGATGCACAGCACGGGCACGGCCGTCGGGCCGAGCTGCTGCGCTATGGCCCGCTCGCGCAGGACGATCAGCGGCTTGCCCTCGACCTGGGCCATCGTGTCGAGCCACATGTTGACCTGGTAGGCCGACTCCTTGGAGCCGGAGAAGTACAGCATCACCGTCGGCTTGTAGTCGGCCAGCCAGTGGTCGACGGCCGCGAGGACCTTCTCGGCCTTGGGTACGAGCCTGCTCGGCCGCAGACTCGGCATCAGCGCGACCACGTACACCACGGCCAGCCCGAGGGTGACGGCGAGGCCCGCGTACCCGAGGGAGTTCCGGCCGGTCTCCAGCGCGGCGAGCACCCCGGCCACGGCGAAGATGTCGAGGTGCAGCATCTTCTCGGCGGACCGGTTCAGCAGCCAGTTCGCCGGCGCGTCGGGGATGCGGATCGCGCTGAGGTCGATGTTCCTGGTGACCACGGGGAGCCTGCGGCGCAGCCGGAGCAGGGTGACGATCGCGCCGTGCGGGGCCTGGAGCGCGTAGAAGACGAGCACGGCCACGACGGTCGAGTAGAAGAGCCGGTTCTCACCGAGCCCCATCCGGGCGATGAGCAGCACGAGCAGCATCTGCCGGATGAGGAAGCGGATCGAAAGACCGGCGCGCACCTTCGCGAGCCGGTTCACCAGATAGCTGCCGCGCTGGTGCAGGAAGGTGTCCGCGAGGTACGTCAGGGCTGCGGCAGCCGCGAAGAACCAGAGATTGGGAATTATCGCGGCAAGCATGACGCACGGGAAACTCACGCCCAGAAGAAGTGCGGCTGCCAGCTCTGCTCCGCTGCCCACCCGGGCGACGCGAATGGCTGTCGAAATCACGAAGAACCTGCTCCAGACCGTGCCGGACTGATGACCTTGCGAGAAACGTGTGAAAACAGATGCAAACAGATGAGACGTGAATCGTTGAAGACGGAATCGTCAACAGTTATTAAACATCTTCCTGCCGGTCCAGCACCGAGGCGAGGACCTGGTCGAAGCCCGACACCCCCGAGGTGCTGCGCGTCGGGTCCTGCTGGCGTACGTCGATGACATGGCCGGTCAGCTCGGACAGCAGCACGTCCAGGGACGTCCTGGCGACCGCCTCCGAGGAGAGCAGCGATCCGGCGGGCTCCTGGCCGAACGCCTTGGTGCGCATGGGCGTGGCGGTGCGCTCGGGGTTCACGCAGTTCACCCGGATGCCGTCGCCGGCCCATTCGTCGGAGAGGGCCTGGGTGAGGTTCACCATGGCCGCCTTCGTGGAGGAGTAGAGGCTGTACTCGGCGCGGCCGCGCGTGTAGCTGCTGGACGTGTAGAGCAGCAACTGCCCCTTGGTCTCCACCAGGTACTTGTACGAGGCGCGGGCGATCTGCACCGGCGCCAGGTAGTTGACGTTCAGCGCTTCCTGGATGGTGGTGTTGTCGGTCTCGGCCAGCTTGCCGATCCGCAGCACACCGGCGGTGTTGATCACGTAGTCGATGCGGCCGGTCTCGCCGTACGCGCGGGACAGCGCGTCGTCGACGTGCTCCGGGTTCTCCACATGCGTACCCGTGGTGGAGCGGCCCAGCGCGTAGACCTTGGCGCCGAAGCTCTCCGCCAGCTTGGCGATGTCGGCGCCGATGCCGTACGAGCCGCCGAAGACGACCAGCGTCTTGTCGGCCAGCAGCTCGCGGTACGCGTCGTCGGACGCCTGCTCGGGCGCGGCGGCCGAGGCGAGCTGGAAGAGCTTGTCGGCGAGGAAGACATCGACCGGCTGGGTGACCTTCATGTTGTACTCGTCGCCGGCGACCACGTAGATCGGCACGTCGGGCAGGTACTTCAGCACGACGGAACAGTCGTCGGTGGCCTGGAAGTTGGGGTCGCCCGCCGCCACTTCGTACGCCTTGCGGATGGTCGAGAGCTTGAACGCCTGCGGGGTCTGGCCGCGCCGCAGCCGGGACCGGTCCGGCACGTCGGTGATGAACTCGCCGTCGCCGCCGTGCGTCCGGGTCACGATGATCGTATCGGCGGACGGGATCGCCACGTCCACCGCCTCGTAGCGCTCCAGCGCGTCCACGCAGTCCTTGATGACGCGCTGCGAGAGCAGCGGGCGTACGGCGTCGTGGAACAGGACGTTGCGGTCCTGCCCCTCGGCCAGGCCCTCACCCAGCGCCGAGATGGCGCGCTCGGTGGTCTCGTTACGGGTGGCGCCGCCCTCGATGATCTTCTTGACCTTGGTCAGCCCGGACTTGGCCACGATCTTCTCGATGTCGGGCACATAGCCCGGGGCCATCAGCACGATCACGTCGTCGATGGAGTCGGCCTGCTGGAAGATCGAGAGGGTGTGCTCGATCACCGCCTTACCCGCGATCTTCAGCAACTGCTTCGGGATCGACAGGCCCACACGCTGACCGGTACCACCCGCCAGGACGACGGCGGTGGTGCGGGGCTTCGCGGTGGACGCGGAAGTTGCAGACACAGGACTGACCTACCTTGCGGGCTCAGAGGATGTAGGGATGGTCCCACCCGCGGATAACGTCTTGCAAGGTGGACCACGGCCGTACGCCACCGGCCCGCAACCCCTGGTTCACCTGCGGAGTCTAGGTCACCAGGGGGAGCGGTCAGCGGTCGCACGTGAAGGACACCACAGAAGATTCACTTCGGAGCACCACGGGCTCCGAATGAGACCGTACGCAGCGCGCCCGCGCCCTCACCGGCTGCCACAAAGGGGCGGGCGGCCACGGAGATCCGCGACCGCCCGGACGGCGGACAAGAGCGGGCGGCCGACCTGCTCCGGCCCACCCCGCTCTGCCCCTCCGTACCTGCTAGAAGGGGTCGAACTCGTCGTACTCCCGCTGCGGGTCGTCGCGCTCCGCTTCGCGGTCCCTGCGCCGCTGCGACGCGGGCCTGGGCGCTTCAAGGCGGTGGTCCTCGCCGCGCCTGCCGAGCATCTCGGCGCCGGCCATCATCGTCGGCTCCCAGTCGAAGACGACCGCGTCGTCCTCGGCGCCGATGGCCACCCCGTCGCCCGCCCTGGCA
Organism: Streptomyces sp. 150FB; assembly: GCF_000818195.1. Lineage (GTDB taxonomy): Bacteria > Actinomycetota > Actinomycetes > Streptomycetales > Streptomycetaceae > Streptomyces. Next base: position 2,683,733 of record NZ_JTHL01000001.1, read on the forward strand.
CCGGTCTTCATCAGCTTGGCCTCGACACCGAGGCGGCTGAGGCGGTCGGCGAGGTAGCCCACGGCCTCGTCGTTGCTGAAGTCGGTCTGCCGGACCCAGCGCTCGGGCTTCTCCCCGCGTACGCGGTAGATGCCGTCCTCGTCCACGGTGACGGTGAAACCGGCGTCGTCGACGGCCTTCGGACGGATGACGACGCGGGTCGCCTCCTCCTGCGGCTTGTCTGCGCGGGCCTTGGCGACGATCTCGGCGAGCGCGAACGAGACCTCTTTGAGGCCGAGATGAGCCACGGCCGAGACCTCGAAAACCTTGTAGCCGCGCTTCTCCAGGTCGGGACGGATGATGTCGGCGAGGTCCTGGCCCTCCGGGATGTCGACCTTGTTGAGGACGACGACACGGGGACGGTCGTCCAGACCGCCGTACAGCGTCAGCTCCTCCTCGATGACATCGAGGTCGGTGACCGGGTCCCGGTCGGACTCCAGCGTCGCCGTGTCGAGGACGTGTACGAGGACCGAGCAGCGCTCGACATGGCGCAGGAACTCAAGGCCGAGCCCGCGCCCCTGGCTCGCGCCGGGGATCAGTCCCGGCACGTCGGCGACCGTGTAGACGGTCGAACCGGCCGTGACGACACCGAGGTTGGGGATGAGCGTGGTGAACGGGTAGTCGGCGATCTTCGGCCGGGCCGCGGACAGCACCGAGATCAGCGACGACTTGCCCGCGCTCGGGTAGCCGACGAGCGCCACATCGGCGACGCTCTTCAGCTCCAGGACGATGTCACCGCCGCCACCGGGTACGCCGAACAGCGCGAAGCCGGGCGCCTTGCGGCGCGCCGAGGCCAGCGCGGCGTTGCCGAGACCGCCACGGCCGCCCTCGGCGGCGACGTACCTGGTGCCGTTCCCCACCAGGTCGGCGAGGACGTTGCCCTGCCTGTCCTGGACGACCGTGCCGTCGGGGACCGGCAGGATCAGGTCCACGCCGTCCTTGCCCGAGCGGTTGCCGCCCTCGCCCGGCTTGCCGTTGGTCGCCTTGCGGTGGGACGAGTAGTGGTAGTCGAGCAGCGTCGTCACGTCCTGGTCGACGACCAGGATGACGTCGCCGCCACGGCCGCCGTTGCCGCCGTCGGGTCCGCCGAGCGGCTTGAACTTCTCACGGTGTACGGAGGCGCAGCCGTGGCCTCCGTTACCCGCGGCGACATGCAGCTCGACGCGGTCCACGAAGGTGGTCATGGGGATTGCCTCCAGTACATACGGAAATGTCTTAGCCACAACACGCGAAAGGCGGACCCGCTTCCCCTCGGGGAAGTGAGGTCCGCCCTCGCGAAGAAAACGTTCCGGAAAAGCCTGGCCGAGTTAGGCGACCTGGGCGACCGGAACGATGTTCACGACCCTGCGACCACGCGCGGTGCCGAACTCGACAGCACCGGCGTTGAGCGCGAACAGGGTGTCGTCATTGCCACGACCGACGCCGGAGCCCGGGTGGAAGTGTGTGCCGCGCTGACGGACCAGGATCTCACCGGCGTTGACGACCTGACCGCCGAAGCGCTTCACGCCGAGCCGCTGAGCATTGGAATCGCGCCCGTTCCGAGTGGACGATGCGCCCTTCTTATGTGCCATGTCTCCTCAGTCCCTTACTTCGCAGCCGCGGGGATGCCGGTGACCTTGATCGCCGTGTACTGCTGGCGGTGGCCCTGGCGACGGCGGTAACCCGTCTTGTTCTTGTAGCGAAGAATGTCGATCTTCACACCCTTGTGGTGGTCGACGACCTCAGCCGTGACCTTGATGCCGTCAAGCACCCACGGGTCGCTGGTGACGGTCTCACCGTCGACCACGAGCAGGGTCGAGAGCTCGACCGTGTCGCCAACCTTGGCGGTGGGAATCTTGTCAACCTCAACGATGTCGTCGACAGCAACCTTGTGCTGGCGACCACCGCTGCGCACGATGGCGTACACGCGATCTCACTCTCGCTCGGAACGGAACTCCTGATGCCAGCCGTTCGCACGGGCCGGGGCCCGTGACGGTCCTGAAGGACGAGCGGCCTCCCCCGGGAGATCCACGAGGTGGAGATCCGGGAGGTGGGTGCTCAGGAGTGGGCGCGCATAACAACACGCCGAAGGTTTAGACTACGGGGCCGCTGTACGGGGGGTCAAACCAGGTGCCCCGCCTCCGGAGGTCCGGAGGCGGGGCACCTGGCATGTGGTCGTACAGCGACGGTCAGTCCTCGGTGGGCGCTGACACTCCGCGTGACGGCTCTTCGGCGGCGACGGTCTTCTTCGAGGCCGACTTCGTCGTCTTCTTGGCGGTCGTCTTCTTCGCCGCCGTCTTCTTGGCCGTTGTCGTCTTCTTGGCTACGGCCTTCTTCGCCGTGGTGGCCTTCTTGGCGGTCTTGCGGACCGCCTTCTTGGCCGGCGCGGCTTCGGTGGTGGTGTCGGGAGCGCTGTCGGTGGTGCCCGTGTCCGTCGCTTCGGAAGCGGCGGCCTGTACGGGCTCCTCGGCCGGCTCGTCGGCCTTCACCGGCGAGCTGACCACGACAACCGCGGCCTCGTCGGCGCCCGAGGGCGAACCGGCAGGCGCGGTGACCTTACGGGTCGCCCTGCGGCGCGCACGCGGCGGAGCGGCGACGGGTGCGTCCCCGGCCTCCGGCGTCTCGGCCGCGACCGGCTCGGGTACGGCCACCGGCTCGGCGGCCAC
>NZ_JTHL01000001.1:2686850-2689265 GCF_000818195.1 Streptomyces sp. 150FB
CCGGCCGGAGCCGACGCCTTACGGGTGGCCCTGCGGCGCGGGCGACCCTGGGGGGCCGCCTCCTCGGCGGGAGCCTCGGCGACCGCCGGAGCGGGCGTCTCGACGGGTGCCTGTGCTTCGACGGGCGCTTCGGCGGGTGCCTCGGCCGGGGCCTCCGTACGTACGTCGGACTCCGCCGCCCTCGGCGAACCGGCCGGAGCCGACGCCTTGCGCGACGCCCTCCGGCGTCCACGGCCGCGTACCGAAGCCTCGGCCTCGGCGATGCTGCTGAACAGTTCCTCGTCGGGCTCGAACTCCGGCTCGGCGAGCGCGACCGGGGCCGCCACCTCGGCGGCGACCTCGTCCTCGGACTCCGTCAGCACATCCGCGTACTCGTGCTCATGCGTGTGCTCGTGACCCTGGTCGCCGTGGTCGGAACCGGCCCCGCCACGACCGCGCTTCTTGCCGCGCTTACCCGTGCCGTTGCCACCGCCACCGGACGCCGTGGGCATCTCCATGTGGACGATCACGCCACGGCCGTTGCAGTGGACACAGGTCTCGGAGAAGGACTCCAGCAGGCCCTGGCCGACCCGCTTACGGGTCATCTGGACCAGGCCCAGCGAGGTGACCTCGGCGACCTGGTGCTTCGTACGGTCCCGGCCCAGGCACTCCAGCAGGCGCCGCAGCACCAGGTCCCGGTTGGATTCGAGCACCATGTCGATGAAGTCGATGACGACGATGCCGCCGAGGTCGCGCAGCCGGAGCTGTCGCACGATCTCCTCGGCCGCCTCCAGGTTGTTCCTGGTGACGGTCTCCTCGAGGTTGCCGCCCTGCCCGGTGAACTTCCCGGTGTTGACGTCGACCACGACCATGGCCTCGGTCTTGTCGATCACCAGCGAGCCGCCGCTCGGCAGCCAGACCTTGCGGTCGAGCGCCTTCATGAGCTGCTCGTCGATGCGGTACGTCGCGAAGACGTCGACCTCGCTCGTCCAGCGGGTCAGCCGGTCGGAGAGATCGGGGGCGACATTCGCGACGTAGTCGTGGATGGTCTCCCACGCCTCGTCACCGCTCACGATGACCTTGGTGAAGTCCTCGTTGAAGATGTCGCGGACGACGCGGACGGTCATGTCCGGCTCACCGTAGAGAAGCGTGGGGGCGTTGCCGCCGCCCTTCGTCTTCTTCTTGATGTCGTCCCACTGGCCCTGAAGGCGCTCGACGTCGCGGCGCAGCTCGTCCTCGCTCGCGCCCTCGGCCGCCGTACGGACGATGACGCCCGCGTCCTCGGGGACGATCTTCTTCAGGATGGTCTTGAGCCGGGACCGCTCGGTGTCGGGCAGCTTGCGGCTGATGCCGGTCATCGAGCCCTCGGGCACGTAGACCAGGTAGCGGCCCGGGAGGGACACCTGACTGGTCAGACGCGCGCCCTTGTGGCCGATCGGGTCCTTCGTCACCTGGACGAGCACCGACTGGCCGGACTTGAGGGCGGTCTCGATGCGGCGCGGGCCGTTGGCCATGCCCAGCGCCTCGAAGTTGACCTCACCGGCGTAGAGAACGGCGTTGCGTCCCTTGCCGATGTCGACGAACGCGGCCTCCATGGACGGCAGTACGTTCTGCACCTTGCCCAGGTAGACGTTGCCGACGTAGCTGGTGGCCTGTTCCTTGTTGACGTAGTGCTCGACGAGCACGTTGTCCTCAAGGACGCCGATCTGGGTGCGCTCGCCGTTCTGCCGGACGACCATCACACGCTCGACGGCCTCACGGCGCGCCAGGAACTCCGCCTCCGTGATGATCGGCACGCGGCGGCGGCCCTGCTCGCGGCCCTCGCGGCGGCGCTGCTTCTTGGCCTCCAGGCGGGTCGAGCCCTTGATGGACTGCACCTCGTCGGAGCCGGTGCCGTGGTGCTCGCGGTCGCCGCGCTCGGTGTCCTTCGCGCGCCGTTCGCGGGGCTCGCGGACCTTGACGACCGTACGCTCCGGGTCACCGTCGCCGTGGTCGGCGTCGGTACCGCCGTCACCGCTGCGACGGCGGCGGCGCCTGCGGCGGCGGCTGCTCGCCGAGCCGGCGCCGGAGGAGTTGTCGGCGTCGCCGTTGTCCTCGTCGTCGTCCTCGTCGGTGTATTCGGTGGCTTCGGTGGCTTCGGTGCCTTCGCCTTCGGACGCTTCGGCGGTTTCGGTGGCCTTTTCGGCGCGGTCGTTCCGGTCGGCGCGGTCGTTCCTGCCTGCGGAGTCGTCCGAGTGCTGCTCGTCCGTGGTGTCGTCCGACTCGGCGGACTCGCCACGGCGGCGGCGACGGCCTCCGCGACGGCGGCGGCGCGAGGGACGGTCGTCGTACTCGTCGTTCTCGTCGGCGTCCGCACCCTGCTCGGGCTGGTCGGCCTCGACCTCGGGCTCGTCGGCGGGGGTTCCCGGTACGTCCTCGACGGTGGCGGCGGCCGCC
>NZ_JTHL01000001.1:2690794-2693042 GCF_000818195.1 Streptomyces sp. 150FB
CGGGCGCGATGCCGCGCGGCGCCTGCGGCGCGGCGGCAGCGTATCGCTCGGTGAGTTGTTCTCTTCGTTGTCGGTGTTCCCGGTCGAGCCGGGTTCAGTGGCTTCAAGCATGCGGGCGGTTCTCCCGTCACGCTCCCGGGCGCCGCGCCTGATTCCGGTCCGGCCGCGGTCGCGCTGTGCGCGATACCGCCGTCCGGGGCGCGGGCGCCGCACGGGAGCTGTTATGTCTTGGCTCGCCGGTTCCCTACGCGTTGCACGTACGGCCTGGCGAAAGTCTTCTGGTCGGTGTGCGCTGCCCGACCCAGGTGGCTCCCGAGTACCAGGGCTGCGCTACGACGACCGCCCTACGCGGGACCTGCACCTTCCGGCACCTTCGCGGCGGCGGGTCCCGCGGCCTTGATCAGGCCGACCGGGGCTGCCTCGCGGTCGGGCGCGAGCGGGTCGGTCACGCTGCCGGACTCCTCGTCGAAGAGCCCCTGCGCCAGCCTGGTCACCGCTGCGGGGACCGGCGGCGCCAGGTCGGCCACAGCTCGGAGACCGGACAGAACGTCGTCGGGTCGAACGGCAGGTGTTACGTGCCGCACTACCAATCGCAGTATCGCACAGGGGGTGTCCCCCGGCCTATCAGCATCGGAATCAGCCACCCGCAGGTCGACCACGGCACCCCGGGCGTCGAAGCTCCGGAGCCCGTTCTTGGTGCGGCGCTCCACCTCGACGGTCTCGGCGGCGAGGAACGCGGACACGGCGTGTCCCGCCTCCGCCGGCTCCACTCCGTCGAGCCGCAGCTCCCACACGGAGGCGGTCAACCGGTCGGCGAGCCCCGTCGTACGGGCCTCGACGGCGTCGATGATGTCGAGTCCCGCCGGCATCGAGGCGTCGAGCAGCTCGCGCAGCGTGCCGGGATCGCGGGTCGCCGACAGGGCGATCTCCAGGAACTCGGCCTCGCTGCCCGTACCGGTGGGTGCGGCATTGGCGTACGAGACCTTGGGGTGCGGGGTGAAGCCCGCCGAGTACGCCATGGGCACCTCGGCGCGGCGCAGTGCCCGCTCGAAAGCGCGCTGGAAGTCGCGGTGGCTGGTGAACCGGAGGCGGCCCCGCTTGGTGTAGCGCAGCCTGATGCGCTGCACCGTGGGTGCGGGCGGCGGGCCTTCGGGCTGTCGCTTGCCCAGTGGTTCTTCTCCTCCGTGCGGGACGGGACGCGGTGAACGCGCCGCCCTCGGACGCGCGGGTGACTCCGGGCCCGGCTCTCAGCCCTGCTTGCGCAGTGAGGTCTCGGGCGCGGGTACCTCGCCGGGAACAGTCGTTGTACTACTCAGAGTACGCGCCAGGTCTCTCCGTGGTTCCCGGGGCCCGGGCGGGAGTGGACGGCCGACCAGAACACGCCACGCGTCCCTGCGCGCCTGCCGGACCGTGGCGCGGGCCGCGCGCAGCACGTCCCCGGCGGCCCGTCCTGCCGCGAGAGCGGCCCGCCCGGCGGGTCGCAGCACACCGTCGCGCAGCCAGTGCCCCATCGGGGTCAGTACGGAGAGGTACGCCCGGCGCACCGGCCGGCCGACCAGGTTCCAGGCGAGCCAGGCCAGCGCGCGGCCCAGGGCACGCGAGAGATAGCCGGCCACGCGCCATCCGACGACGAACGCCTCGCCGATCTCCCGCCCGACCGGGGCAAGGACTTTCCGGTAGATCCAGCTCAGCGGCTGCACCAGCAGGAAGAGCACGAGCCAGCCGAGAGCGACGGCGAGCGAGCGGAGAACGAACAGCGCACCCCGTCCGGCGCCGGTCACCAGCCAGGCGATGCCGTGCCCGAGCGGGGTGAGCAGACTCCGGTAGACCCACACCACGGGCACCACCAGCCCGTACCTCACCACAGGCACCACCACATACCGCCACAGCGCCACCCAGGGCCACACCAGCAACGCCTTCGCCAGCCACACCAGCAGCCATGCCAGCGCCCGCCCCAGCGGCGTGAGGACCCTCGAACAGACCCAGGCCAGCAGCCACCCGACGGCCCCGCCCAGCCAACCAACGCCGTGCCCCAGCGGGGTGAGCAGACTCCGGTAGACCCACACCACCGGCACCACCAGCCCATACGTCACCACCGGCACCACCACATACCGCCACAGCGCCACCCACGACCACACCAACCCCCGGCCGAGCGGCGTGAGGAGGCTCGCGTAGGCCCAGGTAAGCAACCGCCCGACAGCCCCGCCCAGCCAGCGCACACCGTGCCCGAGCGGGGTGAGCAGACTCC
>NZ_JTHL01000001.1:2693067-2703303 GCF_000818195.1 Streptomyces sp. 150FB
AGCGGGGTGAGCAGACTCCGGTAGACCCACACCACCGGCACCACCAGCCCGTACATCACCACCGGCACCACCACGTACCGCCATAGCCCCACCCACGGCCACACCAGCAACGCCTTCGCCAGCCACACCAGCGCCCATGCCAGCGCCCGGCCGAGCGGCCGCAGCGCCACACGGTGCAGCCCGCGGGACGCGGCGGTCAGCAGATCCCACACCATCCGTACGGGCAGCACGAAGACCAGCACCACGATCCGCACCGGGATCCTGACGGCGGCGGTCAGACAGCCCTCGCCCGGCTCATACCCGGCCGGTGCCTGATGAGCCCCGTACGCCCGGGGCGAGTTGTCCGATTCCATATCAGCCAGGACGCGTCAGACGTCCGTTCGGATCCAGAAACGCAGCTTTCCGCCGCGCTGGTCCTCAAAGACACCACCGGCCGCCTCGATCACCTTGCGCGAGGGGATGTTGGTGGTGTCGCACGTGACGAGGACGGACTCGATCCCGAGCCCCCGCGCGACGGGCAGCGAAGCGGAGAGCATGGCGGTCGCGTGCCCCTGCCTACGGGCCCCGGGCCGTACGGCATAGCCGATGTGGCCGCCCAACTCCCGCAGATACGGGTTGAGCCGGTGCCGGATCGCGAGCCGCCCGAGAAACGCGTCACCCTCCACGTACCAGAGGGTGGTCCCCGGCACCCACCCCTCGATTCGCGGCGTCTCCTCCAGCCGCTCGGCCCGCAGCCGGGCCACATACGCGGCGAAGACCTCGGGCCGGTGCCAACTGTCCGCGTACAGCGCCATCTCATGGGCGAGCAGCGACCGTTCGTCGGCGTCCTCCTCGACGAACTCCTTCATGGCGACAAGAAAGGAGGCGTGAACCCGGACGTCGGGAGCGGTCAACTGGGGCATCGACCCATTGTGCCGTGCCCCACCACCCGACACCGCCCCGATTCGACGGCCATCTTCGGCGGAGAGCGCGCATCGAGGATCCTCCTTACTACCTTGACCACTCACATTCTTGACGGCGCATCAGCCGAGTAACTGAGAAGTCGAGTTGCGACCTTCGCGGCGTACGCTGGAAAACGGAAGGTGGTGGCGTATGTCGGATGAACTTGCCCATAACGTAAGGAAATACCGGCGCGCTGCGGGGCTCAGCCAGGAGCAGCTTGCGCACCGTGCCAATCTTTCAGTCGGCCCCATTCGACGGATCGAACAGGGCTACGACGGCGTACGAATGGAGACGCTCCACGCCATCGCTCGTGCGGTGGGCGTGAAGACGTCGGACCTCATGGCCGCCGGAGCGCCGGAGCCAGTGAGCCACAGGGATCCAAATAGCCTGAACCTGCGCGAGCTGCGTATCGCGCTTACGCCGGCGATCAGCCTTGCTTCTACGGTCGCGCCGGTCGGCCAAGAACCGGATCTCCGCCGTCTGCGACGCATGACGCACGACAACTCGGTCCTCTACTTCGAAGACAGCTACAAGAGCGTCGCGGCCGATCTGCCCGTCCTCATCAGGGCCGCGAACGATGCGGTGGCGTACTACGACTCAGGAGAGGACCAGGCAAAGGCGCTCGTGGCGCGCTCCCAAGCCCTCAACCTGGTGGGCCGGTACCTGACGCAGATCAGACAGTACGACCTCGCCCACGCGGCGGCGAGGGGAGCCATCGAGGACGCCAAGGCGGCAGGGAACTCGCTCGTCGCCGGCTCCGGGGTCGGCGGGATGTGCTGGCTCCTGGTGCGCACCGAGCGCTTCGACGAGGCCGAGGACGTCGCCGTCGCCACGATGGATCTGGTCGAGCCGAAGATCACGGGCGCTACGCCCGACGAGTACGCGACGTGGGGCGGTCTAGCCATGGAAGCCGCCGCTGCCGCAGTACGCAACAACCGTCCGCAGGAGGCAAAGGCGTTCCGTAAGGCCGCCGGCACTGCCGCGAAGGCGATCGGTACGACGCACAGGAATCTGCTGCGCCACTGGTCAATGTTCGGGCCGGTCACCGCTTCCATGAAGGAACTCGAAGACTTCATGATCGCAGGAGACGCGCGATCAGTCGTCCGGAAGGCAGACGAGCAGGAAGCTCTCCAGGAGAAGTCCTGGAAGCGACTCGGCGGGCCGAGTACCAACGACGGGAATCGTTACCGCCTGGACCTGGCTCGCGCTCAGGTTCGCACAGGCGACCCAACGGCCGCCATGGATGAATTGACGCGCCTGGATCAGATCGCACCCGAGTGGTTCCGTCACCAGTCGTCCGCGGCGATCACCTTCGAAGAAGTGACGAAGAAGCGCCGCACGCTCACTGCGGAGATGCGCGAGGTAGGCGCTCACCTGGGCGTCTTCGCGTAACCGCATGGTCCCAGTGCACTTCTGACGAAGCATCGCCAGAAGTGCACACTGTTCTGTGTCTGGTCGACTACGGACAGCTTCCGTAGCTTCCCATTCATGGTGAGCAACCAGCAGACCGAAACCAACCGGTCGGCTCAGGGCGAAGCCCCGACTCTGGTGGAAGCGACAGCCAATCGTGTGGACGCACGGACGGCTGCGGCGAACCCGCCGCCCGGCACCCCGGCGAGCAGTGGGTTATGTGCAATCGGGCCATTACTCCCGCGGGACACTGCGGCCTCGGCCGCCCGGGACCTGCCGCTCGACCGCTCGCCGTGGCGGGATGCGGCGTGTGTGCCGCACTCGTCAATGAGCGCGAGAAGGCGCGCGCCAAGGGGGACGTGCGGACCGTGCGGCACCGTAACAGCGAGCTGGGGAACTGCCCGCACCGTCGCTCGACCGACCGGCGCCCCGAGGTGACCTCTTGGGTTGGCGCGGACCTCCGCGACGCCGAGTGTCCTCGCCCGCGCCGGCGGGACTGTGTATCGGCATGGTCGTGTACGACCACTCTCAGCAGCGGGTCGGTGTGATCGACGACTTCGTCGGCCCGCTGGCGAACTTGTCGCGCCCCACCGGCCTCACCTGGCAGAGCCGCTGGGTCTCGCTGCGCCAGGTCAACCGATTACGAGCAGTGCCAGCTACGAGCGATCGGCAGACTCCACGAGCAGCAGCGGAAAGGGCTGATCACATGAGGCGAAGCGCGGTTGCCTCCGCCCGCCCCGCTCCCACGGCTTTTCCTGGCTTCGAGGGGAACACCCTGGAGCCACCGAAAGCACAACCAGTCAACGAAGAGGGGCGTGCTATGGCAACGTCCATTGAAGCGTTACAGAGCGAGCGGACCACTACTCGCCTTCTGTGGCTGGACCTGACGCGCAAGTGTCAGCTCGAATGCACCCACTGCTACAACGAGTCGGGGCCAGACGGTACCCACGGCACCATGACCCGCGACGACTGGATCGGAGTCTTGGACCAGGCCGCCTCCTGTGGTGTGCGGAACGTCCAGTTCATCGGTGGGGAGCCGACCATGCACCCGGCCTTCGCCGACCTGGTCGACCACGCGTTGAACATCGGCCTGGGAGTTGAGGTCTACAGCAATCTGGTACATGTCTCGGCCGAATGCTGGGAGCTGTTCCAGCGTCAGGGGCTCACCCTCGCCACGTCCTACTACTCGGACCGGGCCGAGGAGCACGACGTGATGACCAACCGCCCGAGTCATCGCCGGACACGGGCGAACATCGAAAAGGCGGTCAGGCTCGACATCCCTTTGCGTGTTGGGATCATCACGGACAAGGGGCGTGACGCCGGTGCCGTGCGACGTGACCTTGAGACCCTGGGCGTAGCCAAGATCGGCGTCGACCGCATCCGGCCCTTCGGACGGGGTAAGCAGGATCAAGCTCCGGACGTGGCCAACCTCTGTGGCCGGTGCGGCGTTGGCAGAGCCGCCATCGGTCCCACCGGCGAGGTGTCCCCATGCGTCTTCTCCGGCTGGATGGGCTTCGGCAATGTCAAGGACACCCCACTCGCGGCTATCCTCACCGGCAGCGCCATGAAGCGTGCCAACACGTCCATCCGGGCTGAAGCCGGGGGTGACGATGATGATGACGACAACGACGACGACAACGACGACGAATGCAGCCCCGGCTTCCCGGGCACTGAATGCAGCCCGAGGAACTGAAGACCTCATGACTCGCAACGATCCAGGGCCGGAGTTCTGGACCCTGCTCCACCCGCACACAGGAGACCTGACGGGCTTTCAGCCGACCTCGCGTGGGTTCAGCTCGGATGTCACAGCCCTCGTCGAGTGCGAGAAGGGTCGGTTCTTCGTCAAGGCCGTACGCAACCGACCCGGAGGCCGGCGTGACTCGATCATCCGGGAAAAGCTGATCAACCCGGCCGTGTGTCCCATCTCTCCGCCTCTGCGATGGCACGCGGAAGATGACACATGGCTCGCACTCGGCTTCGATCGGGTCGACGGGCGGAAGTCTGATTTCGCCCCCGGCTCACCCGATCTTCCCGCGATCGTTGACACGATCAACCGGATCGGAGAACTGGATCTACCGGCAGTGGCCGGCGGCTGGCCCGAGACTCGCTGGAACCGCTTCGCCGCGGATGAGGCGGACGCCTCTCTCTTCGAAGGCGAAGCCCTGCTCTACACCGACATCAACCCGAGCAACCTGATGATCGGGGATGAGGGCACATGGGCGGTCGACTGGTCGTGGCCCACCCACGGTGCGGCGTTCATCGACCCGGCTTGTCTGGTGGTGCAACTGATCTCGGCGGGACAGAGTGCCGAGTGCGCCGAGTCCTGGGCGTCCGGCTGCGCGGCCTGGGCGAACGCGGACCCGAAAGCGATCGACGCGTTCGCCGCGGCCACGCTGCGTATGCACCGCGCGTTCGCCGAGCGCAAGCCCGATGCCTCGTGGGTCAGGGCCATGGCTGAGGCCGCCCGGTCCTGGGCCACTTACCGGGGCATGTCAGGTGAGTGAACCGAGCGCCACGTTCCTAAGGTAGGGCTGACGACAGGAACCCGACCGCGGAGATCGAGACGCCCCGGCCGCCCGTCGTTTCCCATGACGGACGGCCGGGGCGCATCGCTCCGCATCTCGCGGGTCAGACCTACTTGACCACCGTCAGCGGCAGCAGCTTCTTGCCCGTCGGGCCCACCTGGATGTCCAGGTCCAGTTGCGGGCACACCCCGCAGTCGAAGCACGGGGTCCAGCGGCAGTCCTCGACCTCCGTCTCGTCGAGCGCGTCCTGCCAGTCCTCCCAGAGCCAGTCCTTGTCGAGGCCGGAGTCCAGGTGGTCCCAGGGCAGGACCTCCTCGTACGTGCGCTCGCGCGTCGTGTACCAGGCGACGTCCACGCCCGTTTCCGGGAGCGTCTTCTCGGCGCAGGCCATCCAGCGGTCGTAGTTGAAGTACTCGCGCCAGCCGTCGAACCGGCCGCCGTCCTCGTACACCGCGCGGATCACGGCCCCGATGCGGCGGTCGCCGCGGGAGAGCAGGCCCTCCACGATGCCGGGCTTGCCGTCGTGGTAGCGGAAGCCGATCGAGCGGCCGTACTTCTTGTCGGCGCGGAGCTTGTCGCGGAGCTTGCCGAGGCGTTCGTCGGTCTCCTCGGCGCTGAGCTGCGGGGCCCACTGGAACGGGGTGTGCGGCTTGGGTACGAAGCCGCCGATCGAGACCGTGCAGCGGATGTCGTTCTGGCCCGAGATCTTGCGGCCCTCGGCGATGACCTTGACCGCCATGTCACCGATCTGGAGGACATCCTCGTCGGTCTCGGTGGGCAGGCCGCACATGAAGTACAGCTTCACCTGCCGCCAGCCGTTGCCGTACGCGGTGGAGACCGTACGGATCAGGTCCTCCTCCGAGACCATCTTGTTGATGACCTTCCGCAGCCGCTCGGAGCCGCCCTCGGGGGCGAAGGTGAGGCCCGACCGGCGGCCGTTCCTGGTCAGCTCGTTGGCCAGGTCGACGTTGAACGCGTCGACCCGGGTGGAGGGCAGCGACAGGCCGACCTTGTCCTCCTCGTACCGGTCGGCGAGGCCCTTGGCGATGTCGGCGATCTCGCTGTGGTCCGCCGAGGAGAGCGAGAGCAGGCCGACCTCCTCGAAGCCGGTCGCCTTCAGGCCCTTCTCGACCATCTCGCCGATGCCGGTGATGCTGCGCTCGCGCACCGGGCGGGTGATCATGCCCGCCTGGCAGAAGCGGCAGCCCCGGGTGCAGCCGCGGAAGATCTCCACGGACATGCGCTCGTGGACGGTCTCGGCGAGCGGTACGAGCGGCTGCTTCGGGTACGGCCACTCGTCGAGGTCCATCACGGTGTGCTTGGACACCCGCCACGGCACGCCGGACCTGTTCGGTACCACGCGGGCGATACGGCCGTCGGCCAGGTACTCGACGTCGTAGAAGCCCGGGACGTACACCCCGCCGGTCTTCGCGAGCCGGAGGAGGACCTCCTCGCGGCCGCCGGGGCGGCCCTCCGCCTTCCAGGCCCTGACGATCTCGGTGATCTCCAGGACGGCCTGCTCGCCGTCGCCGATGACCACGCAGTCGACGAACTCCGCGATCGGCTCGGGGTTGAAGGCGGCGTGGCCGCCGGCGAGCACGATCGGGTCGTCGAGCGTGCGGTTCCTGGACTCCAGCGGGATGCCCGCGAGGTCCAGCGCCGTCAGCATGTTGGTGTAACCCAGCTCGGTCGAGAAGCTCAGGCCGAAGACGTCGAAGGCCTTGACCGGGCGGTGCGCGTCCACCGTGAACTGCGGGACCTTGTGCTCCCGCATCAGCGCCTCGAGGTCGGGCCAGACGCTGTACGTGCGCTCGGCGAGGACGCCCTCGCGTTCGTTCAGCACCTCGTACAGGATCATGACGCCCTGGTTGGGCAGCCCGACCTCGTACGCGTCGGGGTACATCAGCGCCCAGCGCACATCGCACTCGTCCCACGGTTTGACCGTGGAGTTCAGTTCACCGCCGACATATTGGATCGGCTTCTGCACATGCGGGAGCAGAGCTTCGAGCTGCGGGAAGACCGATTCGACAGACATCACACGGCGACTTTCGTGGGCTGGCAAGGGACAACGGGCGGCTCGGACGGCCGGTACAGGTGGCCATCCAGCCTACCCCGGTGGTCAGCCGCCCAGCGCCGCCCGCCATTTCCGGGCCGACGACTCCGCCCACACCCTGGGCAGTTCGCGCTCGCGGTCCTCGGCGCGCGCCTCCTCCTGCCCGTACAGCAGGCCCCAGGTGAACGCGGTCTCGTTCGCCGCGTGCGCCTGGATCGCCAGGGAGCGCAGCTCCGCACGGGCCACCACACTGTCCTGGTGCTCGCCGAGCACGCTCTGCACGGCCTTCATCCGCTTGGAGAGGTGCTTCGCCGGGGTGCCGAGGGCGGGGCGCCCGGCGTCGGCCGCGTACCGTGCGCGTTTCGCCGCCTTGCGCGCGTTGTGCAGCGCCACATCGCGATCGGTGCCGGGAGCGAGCGCCAGCGCGTACTCGATCCGGCCGGCGAGCCGGTCGTAGTCCTTGAGGATCGCCTTCGGCAGCACCTTCGCCGGCTTCCCGGCCGCCGCCTTCCGCAGCGGCGGGTCGGCGAGCAGCGCGTCGATCGCGTCGAGCAGCGCCAGATAGCGGTCGCTGTCGAGTGCGGCGAGCGTCCTGTTCCGTGAGTCGACCCGCTCCGCCATGCCCCAGATCTGCATACGGGCGCGTACGGGCCCGAGGAGCAGCGCCCGGTCCACCGCGTCGATCCGGGACGTCAGGTGGGTCTCCAGGACCTCCTGGTCGCGGTCCACGCCCAGCTCTCCCGCGAGCCACTTCAGCTCGTCGGCGAGCGGTCCTGTCAGCGACTTGTCGAGGATCTTGTGGTACGAGCGAAAGGCCGAGCGCATCCGCCGGGTGGCGACCCGCAACTGGTGTACGGAGTCGGGCAGGTCGCGGCGTACCTCCGTGTCGCGGCGGACGATCGCGTCCGCCTGCTCCCGCAGGTAGGCGAGCACATGGTCGCCGGCGGTGACCGGCGGGCGCCCCGCCCTGTCCCCCGGTTTCCGGGGTACGGCCTCGCCCAGCGCCCTCGCCAGCTTCGACGGGGCGGAAGCGGGGCGTACGTCGGCCTTGCGGAGCTGCTTCTCCACCGCGTCGAGGAGCGCGGGGTCGGCGCCGTCGGCGAGCTCCACCTCGACCTCGGTCCAGGAGGTGAGCTGTACGGCGTCCCCGGTGAAGCGCCGGCCGCTGACCGTGTCCACGCTCACCTCGGCGAGCGGCCGGCCCTTGCTGTCGAGCAGGTGGCTCAGGGCGCGGGAGGAGCGCAGCCGGACGACGGGGGCGAGTTCGCCGCGCCGGACGCGGGAGCGCAGCAGCCGGGCCAGCTCGTCGGGCAGGGTCTCGGCGAGCGGCGCCTGGATCTCGTCACGGATACCGGTGGAGACCGGGAACTTGAGGTGCCAGCCCTCGTCGGCGCCTCCCGTTCTGCGCCGGAGCGTGACGGAGTCCGCCGCCAGGCGCAGGTCAGGGGTGTCGTAGTAGACGGCGTCGAGTTCGACGACGCCCTTGTCGGTGAGGGACGAGACTCCGCGTACGCGGGTCAGATCCGGCAGCCTCGGTGGGGTGTCGGCGTCCGGCCACTCGGGGAGTTCGTACTTCCGTTCGATCTCTCGCTTGGTGTCCGCCATGTATCGAATCTAACCGCCATGAGCCGGTCCAATCATGCCGATGCCGCCGTACGGGATACGGCGGCATCAGTGGAGGACCTACGAGGACGTGCGAGGACGTCGGAGTACGTGCGAGGTCAGGCCGACATCGGCCGCTGCACCCGGATCGACTGGAGCAGCCCCACCGCTATCCAGACGGCGAACATCGACGTGCCTCCGTACGACACGAACGGCAGCGGCAGACCGGCGACCGGCATGATCCCGAGCGTCATGCCGATGTTCTCGAACGCCTGGAAGGCGAACCAGGCGATGATCCCGGCCGCCACGACCGTGCCGTACAGCTCGGTCGTCTCCCGGGCGATCCGGCAGGCGCGCCACAGCACGACGCCGAGCAGGAGCAGTATCAGCCCCGCCCCCGCGAAGCCCAGCTCCTCACCGGCCACGGTGAAGACGAAGTCCGTCTGCTGCTCGGGCACGAACTGCCCGGTGGTCTGCGAGCCGTGGAAGAGCCCGGTACCGGTGAGCCCGCCGGAGCCGATGGCGATACGGGCCTGGTTGGTGTTGTAGCCGACGCCCGCCGGGTCCAGATCCGGGTTGGCGAAGGCGGCGAAACGGTTGATCTGGTACGTGTCGAGCACCCCGAGCGCGGCCACCAGGACAGCACCGATCACCCCGGCGCCGACCAGGCCGAAGATCCAGCGCTTGGGGGCGCCGGAGGCGAGCAGCGCGCCGAGCACGATGACCACCATGACCATCACGGAGCCGAGGTCGGGCATCAGCATGGTGATCGCCATCGGGGGCACCGCGATGGCGAGGGCCTTGACGACGGTCCGGTGGTCCGGATGCTCCTGGTCCCCCGCGTCCACCCGGGACGCCAGGATCATCGCCATCCCCAGGATGATCGTGACCTTCACGAACTCGGAGGGCTGGAGCGAGAAGCCGGCGATCACGATCCAGGCGTGCGCGCCGTTGATGGTGGAGCCGAGCGGGGTGAGGACCAGCAGGACGAGCAGGACGGAGAGCCCGTAGAGCACCGGCACCGCGCCGCGCAGCGTGCGGTGGCCCAGCCAGATCGTGGCGATCATCAGGGCGATCCCGATGCCGGTGTTGAGCAGGTGACGCAGCAGGAAGTAGTACGGGTCGCCCTGGTTGAGCTGGGTACGGTTGCGCGTCGCCGACCACACCAGCAGCGAGCCGATGAGTGAGAGCAGCAGGGACGAGAAGAGCAGCGGCCAGTCGAGCCTGCGAACCAGGGAGTCGCGGGCGGCGAGCCTGGCCCAGGTGCCGCGCTCGGGTCCGTATCCGGAGACGGAGAAGCCACTTGTACCGGCCATGGCTCAGTCCCTCCGAGCGGACAGTGTGGGGGCGGGCAGTGCGGGAAGCGCGGGTGGGCCGGCGGCGGCGGGCGGGTTGGCCGCGACCTGGGCGGTGTCCGGATCGCCGGGGTCGTCCGCGTCGGCCTCGGGGTCGTCCGGATCCGCCTGCGTGCCGTCCGGCGCGACCACGCCGCCGTCCGGGACGACCTTCGGCGGTACGTACGGCTTGACCGTCGGCGCGTCGATGGAACCGTCGGACAGGATCTGCGGCAGCGCCACCTGCGGCATGGGCATCATGGCCTTCCTCAGGTTCTGCTTGCCGTCCGGGGTCAGCCCGTACATCGCCTCGTAGATCCCCGCGCACGGGCCGGGCCCCGAGGCCCCGAGCCCGTACCCACCCGTGGGA
>NZ_JTHL01000001.1:2703328-2723283 GCF_000818195.1 Streptomyces sp. 150FB
CGGCAGCGCCACCTGCGGCATGGGCATCATGGCCTTCCTCAGGTTCTGCTTGCCGTCCGGGGTCAGCCCGTACATCGCCTCGTAGATCTTTCGCACGGCGGGCCCCGAGGCCCCCGAGCCCGTACCACCCTGGGAGATGGTCATCACGATCGTGTAGTCCTTGGTGTACGTGGCGAACCAGGACGTCGTCTGCTTGCCGTAGACCTCGGCCGTACCGGTCTTGGCGTGCATCGGGATCTGCTTCTGGGGCCAGCCGATGAACCGCCAGGCGGCCGAACCCTTGGTCGCCACGTCGGCGAGGGCCGCGTCGATCTGGTCGCGGGTCTTGCCGTGCATCGGCAGCCTGCCGTGGGCCTTGGGCACGATCTCCTCGACATGCTTGCCGTCGGCGCTGACGACCGCCTTGCCGACGGTGGGGTTGAAGAGGGTGCCGCCGTTGGAGATGGCGGAGTAGATCGTCGCCATCTGCATCGGGGTGACGAGGGTGTCTCCCTGGCCGATGGAGTAGTTCACCGAGTCACCGGCGCGCATCCTGTTGCCTTCGAGACAGCCCTCGTAGGCGATCTTCTGGACGTAGTCGCCGTCCCGCTTCCCCTGCTTGCACCAGGAGGTCTTGTTGGCCTTCCAGAAGTCCTGCTTCCACTGGCGGTCCGGGACGCGGCCCCTGACCTCGTTGGGGAGGTCGATGCCGGTCTCCTTGCCGAGGCCGAACTGGTGGGCCGTCTTGTAGAACCAGTCGCCCCGGTCCTTCTTCGGCTTGTTGCCGCCGTCCTTCTTCCACTCGTTGTGGGCGATCCCGTAGAACACGGTGTCGCAGGAGACTTCGAGCGCCTTGCCGATGGTGATGTTGCCGTAGCCCTTGGACTCGTAGTTCAGGAAGGTCTGGCCGCCGATGTTGTACGAACTGGTGCAGGGGTAGCTGCCGTTGAAGTCGTAGCCGGCGTTGACCGCGGCCGTCGACGAGATCACCTTGAAGATCGAGCCCGGCGCCGCCTGGCTCTGGATGGCGCGGTTCAGCAGCGGGTAGTTCGACTTCTTGTCGGTGAGCTTCGCGTAGTCCTTCAAGGAGATGCCGCCGACCCAGGAGTTGGGGTCGTACGTCGGCTGCGAGGCCATGGCCACCACGCGCCCGGTCTTGGCCTCCATGACGACGACCGAGCCGGAGTCCGCCTTGTACTTCGTGTGGGTGACGGGGTCGGTCTCCTGACGGGCCGTCTTCATCGCCTGGTCGAGCTCGTACTCGGCGACGCCCTGCACGCGGGCGTCCATCGAGGTGACGACATTGGCGCCGGGCTTGGCCTCGTCGCTGCGCGCCGTGCCGATGACCCGGCCGAGGTTGTCGACCTCGTAGCGCGTGACACCTGCCTTGCCGCGCAGGGCGGCGTCGTACGTCCGCTCAAGGCCGGAGCGGCCGACCTGGTCGGAGCGCAGGTACGGCGACTCGGTGTTCTGGGCCTTCTTGATCTCCTCGTCGGTGACCGGCGAGAGATAGCCGAGCACCTGGGCGCTGTTGGCCTCGGCGGGCTCCGCGTAGCGGCGTACGGCGGTGGGCTCGGCGGTGATGCCGGGGAAGTCCTCGGCGCGCTCGCGGATCTGCAGGGCCTGCTGGGTGGTGGCCTCGTCCGTGACGGGGATCGGCTGGTAGGGCGAGCCGTTCCAGCAGGGCTTGGGGGTCTTCGCGTCGCAGAGCCTGACCTTGCCGAGGACGTCGCGCGGCTTCAGGCCGAGGACGCCGGAGAGCCGGGTGAGCACGGCCTTGCCGTCGTCCGGCATCTTCATCAGGTCGGTGCGGCTGGCGGAGACGACGAGCCGGGTCTCGTTGTCGGCGAGCGGGACGCCGTGGGTGTCGAGGATCGAGCCGCGCACGGCCGGCTCGACGACCTGCTGCACGTGGTTGTTCTTGGCCTCGTCCGTGTACGCGCGGCCGTTGCGGATCTGGAGGTACCAGAGCCGTCCGCCGAGCGTGAGGAGCAGGGAGAAGACGAGGACCTGGATGATGACGAGCCGGATCTTGACCCGGGGGGTCCGTCCGGTCTCCGGGATGTTGGTCACTTCGGCTCCGGGAAGGGTGAGCGAGGTGAGCGGGGCGTGCGAAGCGCCGGCCGGTGCGCGGTCACAGTCGCTTGACCCCCTTGATACGTCCGGCCTTGGCCGCGCGGTTACGGGCGGCGCGCAGCCGCAGCCCGCCGCGCTGGTTCCCGATCCGCAGCCCGGTGCCGGCGGCGAGCCAGCTCGCTGTGACGTCACTGCCGGAGACGCCGCTGTTCTGGCTCTCGGACAGCGGGTCGTTCTCGGCCCGCCGCGCCAGCCACATCACCAGCGGGACGCAGAACGGCGCGAGCAGCAGGTCGTAGACGGCCGCGGTCAACAGGAGCCCGACGAGGCCGACATGGCGTGCGGCGGTGTCGCCGACGAGGGCGCCCACCCCCGCGTACAGCAGCGTCGAGCCGAGCGCGGCGCCGACGACGACGGCCATCGGGCCGAGCGCCGTCCGGAGCTGGCCCTTCTCGGGGCGGGCGAGCCCGGCCAGATAGCCGATCACGCAGAGCACCAGGGCGTACCGCCCGGCCGCGTGGTCGGCGGGCGGGGCCAGGTCGGTGAGCAGCCCGGCGCCGAAGCCGATGAGCGCGCCGCTGACATGGCCGTACACGAAGGCCAGGGCGAGGACGACGAGCAGCATCAGGTCGGGTACGGCGCCGGGGAGCTGGAGGCGGGAGAGGACGGACACCTGGATGACCAGGGCGACCACGACGAGCGCGGTCGAGAGCAGAATCCGGTTGATGCGCATGGGGATCGGCCCTACTCCTGGTTGTCGTACTGGGCGTTGCCGTCGCCGTCGCCGTTTCCGTCGCCGTTACGGTCGGGCGGGGGCGCGGCGTTCTCCAGGCCTCCCGCGTCGTTCCCGGTTCCGGGCTCCCGGACGTTCTCGTCGCCGCCGCCGTCCGGGGTGTTCGCGTTCGCGTCGGCGGAGGGCGTGACGGTGACCGTGACGGTGGGCGTCGGTACGGCTTTGGTCTTGGGCGGCAGGACGGTGTCACGCGGGTCGGTGCGCGGTGCCTCGACGACGACGCCCACGATGTCGAGCTTGGTGAAGCCGACGAAGGGGCGTACGTAGACGGTCCTGGTGAGGTCGCCGCCCGCCGGGTCCACCTTCACGACCTGGCCGACGGGCACCCCGGGCACGAACGGCTTGTCCTTGCTGGAGCCGAAGGTGACAAGACGGTCGCCGGTCTTCACCTTGGCCTTGCCGTTGAGGAACTGCACGGCGAGCGGGCGGTCCCCCTGGCCGGTGGCGAAGCCCAGCTCGTCGGTCTTCTCCATGCGGGTGCCGACCGTGAAGTCCGGGTCGTTGGCGAGCAGTACGGTCGCGGTGCCGGGGCCGACGGTGGTGACGCGGCCGACGAGCCCGTCCCCGTTGAGCACGGTCATGTCGCGCTTGATGCCGTCCTCGGCGCCGGCGTCGATGGTCACGGTCCAGGAGAAGCCCTGGGCCGCTCCTATCGCGATGACCTCAGCGCCCTTGATGCCGTACTGTCCGGCGCCCGCCTTCTTGAGCATGCTGTCCAGCTCGCGGACGCGGCTGCGGTTGCGGTCGTCGCTGCCGAGCTTGTGCTTGAGCGCGATGTTCTCCTGCTCCAGCGCGGCGATCCGGTCGTGCCGCCGGCCCGAGTCCCGTACGGCGCCGATGGCGTTGCCGACCGGGTCGACCCCGGCGGCCACCCCGTTCTCCACCGGGCCGAGGACCGTGGCGGCTGCTCTCCGCGCTCCGTCGACCGGGGAATCCTCACCGCCGCGGATGTCCACGGTGATCAGCGCGAACGCGATGGCGATCAGCAGCACCAGGAGCAGACGGCTCTCCTTTGTGTCCCTCACGTGCGGCGGCCGTGCCTTCCTCGTAGGAAATTGCTATGGCTGGCTGTAGCTGTGCTGGCTGTATACGTGCAAACCGTCAACGACGAGGCTGGGCGTCGAGTACCTGCTGGAGGGCCTCGAATTCCTCGACGCACTTGCCGGATCCGAGCGCGACGGAGTCCAGCGGATTTTCCGCGATATGGATGGGCATACCGGTCTCCATGCGCAGCCGCTCGTCGAGGCCGCGCAGCAGGGCGCCGCCGCCGGTGAGTACGATTCCGCGGTCCATCACGTCACCGGACAGCTCGGGGGGGCACTTGTCGAGCGTTGTCTTCACGGCGTCGACGATCGCGTTGACCGGCTCCTCGATGGCCTTGCGCACCTCGGCGGCGGAGATGACGACGGTCTTCGGCAGGCCGGAGACGAGGTCGCGGCCGCGGATCTCGGTGTGTTCGTCCTTCTCGAGGTCGTAGGCGGAGCCGATGGTGATCTTGATGCTCTCGGCTGTCCGCTCACCGAGCAGGAGCGAGTACTCCTTCTTGATGTGCTGGATGATCGCGTTGTCCAGCTCGTCGCCGGCGACCCTGATGGACTGTGCCGTGACGATTCCGCCGAGCGAGATGACGGCGACCTCGGTGGTGCCGCCGCCGATGTCGACGACCATGTTGCCGGTCGCCTCGTGGACGGGGAGCCCGGAGCCGATGGCCGCCGCCATGGGCTCCTCGATGATGTGCACCTGGCGCGCGCCGGCCTGGGTCGAGGCCTCGATGACCGCGCGGCGCTCGACCCCGGTGATGCCCGAGGGGACACAGACGACAACGCGGGGGCGGGCGAGGTAGCGGCGCTTGTGGATCTTGAGGATGAAGTAGCGCAGCATGCGCTCGGTGATCTCGAAGTCGGCGATCACACCGTCCTTGAGCGGCCGGACGGCAACGATGTTGCCCGGTGTCCGCCCGATCATCTTCTTCGCCTCGGAGCCGACAGCGAGAATCCCGCCCGTGTTGGTGTTGATGGCAACGACGGACGGCTCGTTGAGTACGATCCCCCGGCCCCTGACGTACACCAGCGTGTTGGCGGTCCCGAGGTCGACAGCCATGTCACGGCCGATGAACGACATGTTGTTCCTCATGAGAATGCGTCTGGCCTTCCCAAATCGAGCATTGACGGCTTTTCAGGATGGCGAGGTGGGTGATGTGTCTTGAAGGCTCATCGTAGTGCTGTCCGCACGCCTACCGCTCGGTGGCCCACCTCAGTAAAGGTGACGATGTGTTGGTGCGATGCGTTCCCGGTATCGGCTCGCATATGCCCATAGGCGACCGAATTCCTCCGGTCGCCGCAGGCCATCAGGCTATTTGGATGACGCCCGGTCAGGAAAGAGCGGGGAAGAAAATCTTCAGTTCCCGAATGGCGGACTCTTCGGAGTCCGAGGCGTGGATGAGGTTCTCCCGGACGATTGTGCCGAAGTCCCCCCGGATGGACCCCGGCGCCGCGGCGATCGGGTCGGTCGGTCCGGCGAGTGCGCGTACGCCTTCGATGACCCGTTCTCCGTCGACGACGAGGGCGACGACAGGACCCGAGGCCATGAAGGTGACGAGCGGCTCGTAGAACGGCTTGCCCTTGTGCTCGCCGTAGTGCTGCTCCAGCGTGTCCTGGTCGAGGGTGCGCAGTTCGAGGGCGCTGATGGTCCAGCCCGCTTTGCGCTCGATACGGCCGATGATCTCACCCACGAGCCCTCGCCTGACACTATCCGGCTTAAGGAGGACGAGAGTGCGCTGAGTCATGGTGTGCGGCTCCTTGCAGGCATATGTGTGTGCGGTGGAGCGAGGCTACAGGGGGCCGCTGATCAGGCGACACTCGGACCGTGCCGGGACAGGGCCCCGGACCCCGCCGCGGAGCCCCGCCGCCTCGCTACAGCGCGGGCCCGGAGGCGGCGTCGGCTTCCTCCGCCTGCGCCGCCCAGCGCGCCTTCGCCTCGTCGATCTTGCGGCCGTAGTGCACCGACGCCCACCACAGTCCGCCGAAGACCAGGCCCAGGATGAACATCACCGGAACGAAGAAACCGCTGGCCACGAGCGCGATCTGGAGCACCCAGCCGAGCTGTACGCCGCCGGGGCGGCCGAGCGTCCCGCAGAGCAGCACGGACAGCAGCATGCCGACGCCGCAGACCGTCCAGACCGTCCCCATCGAAAGATCGTCCGACTTCATCGCCACGAGACCGGCGAAGCCGATCACGAAGAACTCGCCGATCAGCGTCGAGGCACAGAGTGTTCGCATGGAATTCAGCCCCTCCCGAGCAGCAGCCGGGCCTCGCCGACCGTGATCACGGACCCCGTCACCAGCACGCCGGCCCCCGAGAACTCGCCCTCCTCCTCGGCGAGCGTGATCGCCGCCTCCAGGGCGTCGTCGAGCCGGGGCTCGACCTGGACGCGTTCGTCACCGCCGAAGACCTCGACGGCGACGGCCGCGAGTTCGTCCACGTCCATCGCGCGGTCGCTGGAGTTCCCCGTGATCACGACATCCGCGCAGATCGGCTCCAGCGCTTCGAGCACACCGCGTACGTCCTTGCCCGCGCTCGCGCCGACGACCCCGATCAGCCGGCTGAAGCCGAACGACTCGGTGATCCCGTCGGCCGCCGCCCGCGCGCCGGCCGGGTTGTGCGCGGCATCGAGCACCACGGTCGGCGAGCGGCGTACCACTTCGAGACGGCCCGGCGAGGTCACCGAGGCGAACGCCTTGCGGACCGTCTCCATGTCCAGCGGGCGGGAGTTCTCGGCGCCGACGCCGAAGAACGCCTCGACGGCGGCGAGCGCGACCGCCGCGTTGTGCGCCTGGTGGGCGCCGTACAGCGGGAGGAAGACCTGCTCGTACTCGCCGCCGAGCCCGCGCAGCGTCATCTGCTGGCCGCCGACGGCGACCTCCCGGGCGACGACCCCGAACTCCAGGCCCTCGCGTGCGACCGTGGCGTCCACCTCGACGGCCTTCTTGAGCATGACCTGCGCGGCGTCCACCGGCTGCTGCGCCAGAATGACCGTCGCGCCCTGCTTGATGATCCCGGACTTCTCGACGGCGATCTCGCCGGGCGTGGAGCCGAGGCGGTCCGTGTGGTCCAGGTCGATGGGGGTGACGACGGCGACGGAGGCGTCGATGACGTTCGTCGCGTCCCAGGTGCCGCCCATCCCGACCTCGATGACGCCCACGTCCACCGGCGCGTCGGCGAACGCCGCGTACGCCATGCCCGTGAGGATCTCGAAGAACGAAAGCCGGTGTTCCTGCTGGCTGTCGACGAGTTCGACGAACGCCTTGATGTCCTCGTACGTCTCGACGAAGCGCTCCGCCGGGATCGGGCCGCCGTCGAGGCTGATCCGCTCGGTGACCGACTGCACGTGCGGGCTGGTGTAGCGGCCCGCACGCAGGTCGAAGGCGCTGAGCAGCGCCTCGATCATGCGGGCCGTGGAGGTCTTGCCGTTGGTGCCGGTGATGTGGATCGTGGGGTACGCGCGCTGCGGGTCGCCCAGTAGGTCCATCAGCGCCTGGATCCGTACGAGCGAGGGTTCGAGCTTCGTCTCGCCCCAGCGGCCCGACAGCTCCTGCTCCACGGCGCGCAGCGCCTTGTCCACCTCGGGGTTGTCGGGGCGTCCCGGCACACCGTCGCCCTGGAGCGGCCCGGCCTGGGCGCGCAGGGTACGGCTGCCGGCCTCGATCACCGCGAGGTCGGGGTCACGGGTGGTCTCGGCGTGGACGATCTCGTCGAAATCGTCGTCGTAGTCGCCGGGCTGGTCGGAAGGACGGTGCTCACTCACAGGCCCAGTCTACGGAGCGGCGAGGGGACCGGTCGCGCCCCGGCCCCCTCGCCTCTCGGCTCACTCCTGGGGAAGCCCGCTGAGCTGGGTGGTGAGGCGCTCGATGTCCGCCTCGGCCTTGGCCAGCCGCGTACGGATCTTGTCCACGACGTTGTCCGGCGCCTTGGCGAGGAACGCCTCGTTGCCGAGCTTCTTCGTCGCGTCCGCCTTCTCCTTCTCGGCGGCTGCGAGGTCCTTGGCCAGCCGCTTGCGCTCGGCCGCGACATCGATCGTGCCCGACAGGTCGAGCGCCACCGTCGCCCCCGCGACCGGGAGGGTCGCCGTGGCGTGGAAGTCCGCCTCCTCCGGCTGGAGGCGCAGCACCTGGCGGATGGCGGCCTCGTGCGCGGCGAGCGGCGTCCCCGACAGGTCGAGCCTGGCGGGGACCTTCTGGCCCGGCTGGAGGCCCTGGTCGGCGCGGAACCTGCGGACCTCGGTGACCACCTGCTGGAGGTGCTCGATCTCGCCCTCGGCCGCCGTGTCGCGGAAGCCGCTGTCGGCCGGCCAGTCGGCGACGACGAGCGACTCGCCGCCGGTGAGCGTGGTCCACAGCGTCTCGGTGACGAAGGGGACGACCGGGTGCAGGAGGCGCAGTGTGACGTCGAGGACCTCACCGAGGACGCGGCCCGAGACCCGAGCCTGCTCGCCGCCGGCGAAGAACGCGGTCTTGGACAGCTCCACGTACCAGTCGAAGACCTCGTCCCACGCGAAGTGGAAGAGGGTGTCCGACAACTTCGCGAACTGGTAGTCCTCGTAGTACGCGTCGACCTGCGCGACCGTCTGGTTGAGCCGCGAGAGGATCCAGCGGTCCGTCGCCGAGAGCCTGTCGGGCGCGGGCAGTTCGCCCTCGACGGTGGCGCCGTTCATCAGCGCGAAGCGGGTGGCGTTCCAGATCTTGTTCGCGAAGTTGCGCGAACCCTGGACCCAGTCCTCGCCGATCGGCACGTCGACACCGGGGTTGGCGCCGCGCGCGAGGGTGAAACGGACGGCGTCAGCGCCGTACTTGTCCATCCACTCCAGCGGGTTGACGACGTTCCCGAACGTCTTCGACATCTTCTTGCCGTGCTCGTCGCGGACCATGCCGTGCAGCGCGATGGTGTGGAACGGCGGGGTTCCGTCCATCGCGTACAGGCCGAACATCATCATCCTGGCGACCCAGAAGAAGAGGATGTCGTAGCCGGTGACCAGGACCGAGTTCGGGTAGAACTTCTCCAGGCTCGGGGTCTGTTCGGGCCAGCCCAGCGTCGAGAACGGCCAGAGGCCGGACGAGAACCAGGTGTCGAGGACGTCGGTGTCCTGCCGCCAGCCCTCGCCGGTCGGTGCCTCGTCGTTCGGTCCGACGCAGACGATCTCGCCGTCCGGGCCGTGCCAGATGGGGATGCGGTGGCCCCACCACAACTGGCGTGAGATGCACCAGTCGTTGAGGTTGTCGACCCAGCCGAAGTAGCGGGACTCCATCTCCTTGGGGTGGATGGCGACCTGCCCGTCGCGGACGGCGTCACCCGCGGCCTTGGCGAGCGGGCCGACCTTGACCCACCACTGCATCGACAGCCGCGGCTCGACGGTCGTCTTGCAGCGGGAGCAGTGCCCGACGGAGTGGATGTACGGCCGCTTCTCGGCGACGACCCTGCCCTCGGCGCGCATGGCCTCGACGATCGCCGAACGCGCCTCGAAGCGGTCGAGGCCCTGGAAGGGGCCGGGCACGGTGATGACCGCGCGCTCGTCCATGATCGTGAGCGATTCGAGGTTGTGCCGCTCGCCGATGGCGAAGTCGTTCGGGTCGTGCGCGGGCGTCACCTTGACCGCGCCCGTACCGAACTCCGGATCGACGTGCGTGTCGGCGACGACCGGGATGGTGCGGTTGGTCAGCGGCAGCTTGATGCGCTTGCCGATGAGGTGCGCGTACCGCTCGTCGTCCGGGTGGACGGCGACCGCGGTGTCACCGAGCATCGTTTCGACCCGGGTGGTCGCGACGACGACGGTCTCGTCGCCCTCGCCGTACTTCAGCGAGACCAGCTCGCCGGCGTCGTCCTCGTACTCGACCTCGATGTCGGAGATCGCCGTGAGACAGCGCGGGCACCAGTTGATGATGCGCTCGGCGCGGTAGATCAGCTCGTCGTCGTAGAGCTTCTTGAAGATGGTCTGGACGGCTTTGGACAGGCCCTCGTCCATCGTGAAGCGCTCACGGGACCAGGCGACGCCGTCGCCGAGCCGCCGCATCTGCCCGGAGATCTGGCCGCCGGACTCCGCCTTCCACTGCCAGACCCGCTCGACGAACGCCTCGCGCCCGAGGTCCAGGCGCGACTCGCCCCGCTTGGCCAGCTCGCGTTCGACGACGAGCTGGGCGGAGATGCCGGCGTGGTCCATGCCGGGCTGCCACAGCGTCTCGTACCCCTGCATGCGCTTACGGCGGGTCAGGGCGTCGATGAGGGTGTGTTCGAAGGCGTGCCCGAGGTGCAGGCTGCCCGTGACGTTCGGCGGCGGGATGACGATGGTGTACGGGGGCTTGTCGCTCTTCTCGTCGGCTTCGAAGTAACCACGCTCTACCCAGCGCTCGTACAGCTTCCCCTCTACCTCGGCCGGCGCGTACTGGGTCGGCAGTTCGGGGGGGCTGGCTGGCTGCTGCGATGAGTTCTCGGTCACGGGCCCAGTTTAGAGGTGTCACCACCCTGTGCCGAAACGCGATTGTTCGGTAACGGCGAGACCCCCGGTGCCCCGGTGGGGCCGCCCTTCGGACAGGATGTTCGAAACGCGTAAGCAAATGAGGGGGAAGGTCACCATGAGCAGCAACCAGCCGGGTCCGTACGGTGAGCAGCCACCGTACGGTGGGCAGCCACCCCAGCAGCCGGGACCGTACGGCGGGCAGCCCCAGCAGCCGGGCCCCTACGGCCAGCCGGGGCCGTACGGCCAGCAGCCGCCGCAGACCCCGCCGGCGCCCGGTTACGGTTACCCGCAGGGGGCTCCGGGAGGCGTTCCGCCCCAGCAGCAGCCGGGCCCGTACGGCTACCCGCAGCAGGGACCTCCCGGGCAGCCGGGGCAGCCGGGCCAGCCCCCGAACCCGTACGGGCAGCAGCCTGGCCCTTACGGTCAGCCGCCCCAGCAGCCGGGCCCCTACGGTCAGCCGCAGCAGCCTCCGTACGGCGGCGGCGCCTATCCGCCGCCGCAGGGCGGCACGCCCAAGAAGAAGACCGGGCTGATCGTCGGCTCGATCGTGGTGGCGGTGGCCGTGATCGCGGCCGGTGGCTACTTCCTCCTCAGCGGCGGCAGCGGCTCCTCGCTCGCCGACGACGGCCCGCACAAGCTGACGACGCCGGCGACGGTGCTGAGCGGCGAGTACAAGAAGGACAGCTCGGGCAGTTCGGATGACAGCCCCATGACGGCGGGCGACCTCAAGGACGCCGAGGGCTGGGGTGTGAAGAACGCCAAGGATGTCGGCGCCTCGTACACGGCGGGCCCGAAAGACAACCCGCTGGCCGGGAAGGTCATGAGCTTCGAGGGTGTGTACGGGCAGATCGACGACCCGGAGAAGACCGTCGACGCCATGTTCGCCTATGTGGCGAAGAAGTCGGCCGAGGACAAGACAGGGGACTCACCGCAGTTGGTCGGCAGTCCCCAGGCGTTCTCACCCTCCGGCCTGGACAACGCCGTGATGAAGTGCCAGTTGATGAAGTTCAAGAACGACCCCGCCGCCGGCGGTGCGGCCGGTGGACCGACCGAGTTGAGCGCCCCTGTCTGCATATGGGGAGATCACAGCACGCTCGGCTTCAACGTGCCGATCACGCTGGCCGACATGGCGAGCGGCCACGCACCCACGCTCGACAGCGCGGCGACGCTCACCGCGAATCTCCGCGGTGACGTGCGCGTCAAGGCCTGACAGCCGGAGCGAGACGACAGGGGCGCCCGGCCGGTTGAACCGGCCGGGCGCCCCTGTCGTGTATCTGCCGGTGTGTGTCACCCGGTTGTGCTCGACCACGCGGACTACGCGAACTACGCGGACTTCTCGTGCCGGCCGTCGTTCTTCACGATCCGCGGCTCACGCGGTACGAGGGTCGGGTTCACATGGGAGTGGACAACGTCCTCCGTGATGACGACGCGGGCCACGTCCTTGCGGGACGGCACCTCGTACATCACCGACTGGAGAACCTCTTCCATGATGGCCCGCAGGCCGCGCGCGCCGGTGCCGCGCAGGATCGCCTGGTCGGCGATGGCCTCCAGCGCCGGGCGGTCGAACTCCAGCTCCACACCGTCGAGTTCGAACAGCCGCTGGTACTGCTTCATCAGCGCGTTGCGCGGCTCGACCAGGATCTGGAGAAGGGCCTGCCGGTCGAGGTTGTGGACCGAGGTCAGGACCGGGAGGCGGCCGATGAACTCCGGGATCATCCCGAACTTCACCAGGTCCTCCGGCATGACCTCCTGGAACTGGTCGCTCTCCTCGATCTCGCGCTTGGAGCGGATCGTCGCGCCGAAGCCGATGCCCTTGGCACCGGCCCGCGACTCGATGATCTTCTCCAGACCCGAGAAGGCACCGCCCACGATGAACAGCACGTTCGTCGTGTCGATCTGGATGAACTCCTGGTGCGGGTGCTTGCGGCCGCCCTGCGGGGGCACCGAGGCCGTGGTGCCTTCCAGGATCTTCAGCAGGGCCTGCTGGACGCCCTCGCCGGAGACATCGCGGGTGATCGACGGGTTCTCGCTCTTACGGGCGACCTTGTCGATCTCGTCGATGTAGATGATCCCGGTCTCGGCCTTCTTGACGTCGTAGTCCGCCGCCTGGATCAGCTTGAGCAGGATGTTCTCGACGTCCTCGCCGACATAGCCGGCCTCCGTCAGCGCCGTCGCGTCGGCGATGGCGAACGGTACGTTCAGCATCCGGGCCAGCGTCTGGGCCAGCAGCGTCTTGCCGGAGCCCGTGGGGCCCAGCAGCAAGATGTTGGACTTGGCCAGCTCGATCGCGTCGTCGCGGCCCGTACCGCCGCCGTTCTCACCGGCCTGGACGCGCTTGTAGTGGTTGTACACCGCGACGGAGAGGGCCTTCTTCGCGGGCTCCTGCCCGACGACGTATCCCTCGAGGAACTCGTAGATCTCGCGAGGCTTGGGCAGTTCCTCCCACCGCACCTCGGAGGTCTCGGCCAGCTCCTCCTCGATGATCTCGTTGCAGAGGTCGATGCACTCGTCGCAGATGTACACACCGGGACCTGCGATGAGCTTCTTCACCTGCTTCTGGCTCTTCCCGCAGAACGAGCACTTGAGCAGGTCGCCGCCATCACCGATGCGTGCCACGAGGTGCTTCCCCTTCGCCTGGGAGACGCCTGGTTCAGCGGCTCCTGTGCCTCATATCCGACGGTACCTTGCCCGGGCCCCCGTTCGGGCCCCCCTTGGCACGGTTCACATGGTCGTGCGACTTCTCGTACGACCCGTACGACCCGCGCCAAGGGCGCCGGGGGCATCAGGCGGCGGCCGCCGCCGCGGTCTTGCGCGTCGCCACGATCTGGTCGACCAGACCGTACGCCAACGCGTCGTCGGCGGTCAGGATCTTGTCGCGCTCGATGTCGTCGCGGATCTTCTCGATCGGCGTGGTGGAGTGCTTGGCCAGCATGTCTTCGAGCTGGGCACGCATCCGCAGGATCTCGTTGGCCGCGATCTCCAGGTCGGAGAGCTGCTCACGGCCGGTCTGGCTGGACGGCTGGTGGATGAGCACACGGGCGTTCGGCAGGGCCAGGCGCTTGCCCGGGGTGCCGGCCGCGAGCAGGACGGCGGCGGCGGAGGCCGCCTGGCCCATGCACACGGTCTGGATGTCCGGCTTCACGAACTGCATCGTGTCGTAGATGGCGGTCAGCGCCGTCATCGAGCCGCCGGGGCTGTTGATGTAGATCGAGATGTCGCGGTCCGGGTCCATCGACTCCAGGCACAGGAGCTGCGCCATGACGTCGTTGGCGGACGCGTCGTCGATCTGCACCCCGAGGAAGATCACGCGCTCCTCGAAGAGCTTCGCGTACGGGTCGTACTCGCGCACGCCCTGCGAGGTGCGCTCCACGAAGCGCGGGACGATGTAGCGGTTGTCCACCTGCGGCCCGGTGTAGAGGCCGTTCGAGGCGTCGTTGATGTTCATGTGGGTGTTCACCATCCTGATGGCGTCGCTGGGAGGGGGCCTGTCCGGCTTTCCGGGGCTGTGGTGCTCAGGCCCCGGTGCCGCCGCCGCCCGGAACACCCGAAGCAACGGACATGATCTCGTCGATGATGCCGTACTCCACGGCCTCCTCGGCGGTGAACCAACGGTCACGGTCACCGTCGCGGATGATCGTCTCTTCGCTCTGGCCGGTGTGGCGTGCGGTGATCTCGGCCATGCGCTTCTTCGTACGGAGGAGCTGCTGCGCCTGGATCTTGATGTCGGAGGCGGTACCACCGATGCCCGCGGACCCCTGGTGCATGAGAATGTCGGTGTTCGGCAGCGCGAAGCGCTTGCCCGCGGTGCCGCCGGTCAGCAGGAACTGCCCCATGGAGGCCGCCATGCCCATACCGATGGTGACCACGTCGTTCGGGATGTACTGCATGGTGTCGTAGACGGCCATGCCGGCGGTCACCGAACCACCCGGGCTGTTGATGTAGAGGAAAATGTCCTTCTCGGGCTCGGCCGCGAGGAGGAGGAGCTGCGCCGTGATCTTGTTGGCGATGTCGTCGTCGACCTGCTGGCCGAGGAAGATGATCCGCTCTCCGAGCAGCCGGCTGTAGACCTGGTCGCCGAGGCCACCACCGAGGGACGGCTCACCGGCGGCGTAAGGCATCAGATTCGTCACGTATACACCTGCTCGTCTCTGACGGCTGCGGCCGTCTCAGCGTCTTCGTTCCGGGGTTGGGGGACTCCCCCGCCCTCGTATTCATGGACCCTAACGCGCTGGTCGGCGGGCGCCATCCCGCTTCCGTGGCTGTTCGCTGGGAGCGCAAGGTAGTTGAGGCCGTGGGCGGCTCTCTGAGCGCCTGGGAGCCGTACGGAGCGGGCCCCGGGCGCTTGTCGCGTCCGGGGCCCGTCCTGACAGTTCGGAGCGCCGTGAGGGCACTTCCGGAGCGGGACCGATCAGGCCTCGGTCTCGCCCTTGTCGGCTGCCTTGTCGCCGGCCTCGGCGTCGGCGGCCGCGGCCGGAGCGGCCTCGACGTCGCCGCCCGAGCTCTCGGGGGCGTCGGCCGCGGTGGTCTCCGCGGTCTCGTCGTCCTCGTCGTCGTCCAGGACGACGGCCTCACCGTTGGTGTCGGTGACCTTGGCGGCCTCGACGACCACGGCGAGCGCCTTGCCGCGGGCGACCTCGCCGACCAGCATCGGCACCTGGCCGCCTTCGACGACGGCCTGGGCGAACTGGTCGGGGGACATGCCGGAGGACTGCGCGCGACGCATGAGGTGCTCGGTGAGCTCCTCCTGGTTCACGTTCAGCTTCTCCTTGTTGACCAGCTCGTCGAGGATGAACTGGGTCTTGATGCCCTTCTCGGCCTGCTCCTTGGTCTCGGCCTCGAACTCTTCCTCCGTCTTGCCCTGGATCTCCAGGTACTTGGCGAGGTCGAGTCCCATCTGACCGAGCTGGTGGTGCTCGAGGTTGTGCTTGCGGGTGTTGATCTCGTCCGCGAGAAGCTTCTCGGGGATCGGGACCTCGGCCAGCTTCAGGAGCTCTTCGAGGACGCGCTCCTGGGCCTGGGTGGCCTGGTCGTACTGCTTCATGGACTCAAGGCGCTTGCGGCTGTCGGCGCGCAGCTCTTCGATCGTGTCGAACTCGCTCGCCATCTGCGCGAACTCGTCGTCCAGCTCGGGAAGCTCACGGGCGGACACCGACTTCACCTTGACGGTGACCTCGGACGGCTTGCCCTCGGCGGAGCCGCCCTTCAGCTCGGAGGTGAAGGTGGCCTCGCCACCGGCCTCCAGCCCGGTCACGGCCTCGTCGATGCCGTCGAGCAGCTCGCCGGACCCGATGGTGTAGGACACGTCGCTGGCGACGCCGTCCTCCAGCACCTCGCCGTCGACCTTCGCCTCCAGGTCGAGCGTGACGACGTCACCGTCGGCGGCGGCGCGCTCGACGGGGTTGGTCGAGGCGAAGCGGTCGCGCAACTGCTCGACCGACTTCTGGATGTCCTCTTCGCTGACCTCGACGGAGTCCACGACGACCTCGATACCGGAGTAGTCCGGGATCTCGATGACGGGGCGGATGTCGACCTCGGCGGTGAAGGAGAGCAGTTCGCCGTCCTTCAGCTCGGTGATGTCGACGTCGGGCTGGCCGAGGACATTCAGCTCACCCTCGTTGACCGCCTCGGTGTAGAACTTCGGGAGGGCGTCGTTGACGGCCTCCTCCAGCACCGCACCGCGGCCGAACCGCTGGTCGATGATCCGGGCCGGGATCTTGCCCTTGCGGAAGCCCTTCACCGTGACCTGCTGGTTGATCTTCTTGTACGCCGCGTCGAGGCTGTCCTTGAGCTCCTCGAAGGGCACCTCGACTGTGAGCCGAACCCGAGTCGGGTTCAGGGTCTCCACGGCGCTCTTCACGGTTCGGTCTCCTTGGTGGCTGATTCTGGGGTGCTGCGTCCGCCGCACTCCGGCGGCCCAGCGGATCGGCCCGGCTCTTCAGAGACTCGTCAGACACCCGGGCACGCAACCTGCATAGTAACCGTATGCAGGAAGCGCCCCACAACGCGATCATGATCAGGATCGCGACCACTGGTCGTACTGCTGGTCGGGGTGGCCGGATTCGAACCGACGACCTTCCGCTCCCAAAGCGGACGCGCTACCAAGCTGCGCCACACCCCGTCGGTGCGACACGTAGGGTACATGCCTGACGGCACCGCGTCGGCACGCTTTTCCGGCTTCGGCGGGGCGGCGGTGCCGGACACCCGTCGGGCGGACCCGCGGGTGTGCGGAGAACGGCCCGGAACCGCTACGATGCTTCTCGTTGCCGCACTCGCGTGACCTGCGGCGCGTCATGTGCGGGCGTAGCTCAATGGTAGAGCCCTAGTCTTCCAAACTAGCTACGCGGGTTCGATTCCCGTCGCCCGCTCCACAGCTTCAACGCTTCACGACGAACGGCCCGGCCGGTGAGATCTCACCGGCCGGGCCGTTCGTCGTACGTCCGGCGTACTCGCCGTACGCCCGTCGCGCCGTGCCTGGAAGTTGGAGCCGTGCCTAGAAGTGGATCTGGGCGATCATGTCGGCCACCGAGTTGAGGAACCTGTTCACCGACGGCGCGATGTCCGTCGATGCCAGGAAGAAGCCGAAGAGGATGGCGACGACCGCCGGTCCGGCCTTGATGGAGCCACCGCGGATGAGCACCACAAGGATGATCAACAACAGCACCACCACAGACAGTGAAAGAGCCACAACTGATCACACCCTCGGTCGGTCCGCCTTGCCGGCCGCGGGAGCGCAACACCCCGCACCCGCTGTCCCACCATCGTGCCATCAACGTCCCTGTGGTTGGGGCCTGGTGACCGAATCATTGCCATCGGGATCACGCCATTCACACGCCCCGCGCGCCGTCCCCGTACCAACTCCGGCGCGCGGGGCGGGAGATCGATACCGGCGTGAATTCGACGCTGTCATTTCCCTGTGCACACGATTCGTTCACAGCTTATTCCAAGGCTCACCAGACGCCCGTGGTGCGGTAATTCACACGGAGTCATACGCTGGGCACAGGTAGACGATATGCCCTGTTTAACACTGATTAATTGGTGCATAGCACGCAGTTTTCGACGCCGGTCGGTGCTCATGGATTCGAATAGCCGCACAGCCAGGGGGTTTTACGAATTGCATTAGGGAAGGCTAGGGTGGATCGAATGGTTCAGGCTCCGCATGGATATGACAGGGCCCCGCTCCCCCAGACCGGGGAGCCGGAGCCCGCACTCGGCAACGCCCCGGCGACGGTGGCCGACACGCGCGCTTCCGGCACCAGAACGTCCCCGAAACCGGCTGCCGGACAGCCGGGCGCGTCCACGAAGCGAGACGCGTTCTTCGACAACGCGAAGTACCTGGCCATCGTCCTGGTCGCGGTGGCGCACTCGTGGGAACCCGTGATGGACGGCAGCCGGGCGACCAAGGCGCTCTACCTGGTCGTCTACAGCTTCCACATGCCGGCGTTCATCATCATCTCCGGCTACATGTCCCGGAGTTTCACGGCCAAGCCGCACCAGATCAAGCGCCTGGTGACCGGGGTCGTCGTGCCGTACCTCGTCTTCGAGTGCGGCTACTCGGTGTTCAAGTGGTACGCGCAGACCCCGCACAAACTCGACCTGAGCCTCCAGGACCCGTGGTTCCTCACCTGGTTCCTGATCGCGCTCTTCGTGTGGCGCCTCACCACCCCGCTCTGGCGCCTGCTCAAGCACCCGCTGCCGATCGCCCTGGTGATCGCCGCGCTCGCCTCGTTCACCCCGAGCATCGGCACCGACCTGGACCTCCAGCGGGTGTTGCAGTTCCTGCCGTACTTCGTCCTGGGTCTCTGCCTCAGGCCCGAGCACTTCCAGCTCGTACGGCGGCGGGAGGTCAGGCTGCTGGCGGTGCCGCTGCTCCTGCTCACCGTGGTGTTCTCGTACTGGGCGGCGCCGCGCGTCCAGTCCGGCTGGCTCTACCACAACACCAGTGCGCAGCAGTTGGGTCACGCCTGGTGGACGGGGCCCGTGATGACGCTGGCGATCTTCGGCTGCTCACTGCTGCTGACGGCCGGCTTCCTGGCGTGGGTTCCGCGCCGGAAGATGTGGTTCACGGTGCTGGGAACCGGCACGCTCTGCGGTTATCTGCTGCACGGCTTCCTCATCAAGGGCGCGGGTTTCGCCGGGGTCTTCGACAGCCACCCCTGGCTGAGCGACCCCGCGGGCGAGGCGCTGCTGTCGGTGATGGCCGCGGTGGCGGTGACGCTGCTGTGCACGCCGCCGGTGCGGCGGCTCTTCCGCTTCGCCACCGAACCGGAGATGGAGTGGGCGTTCCGGGAGGAGCCCGTGCGGGCAGGCGCATCGGCTTCGGCTTCGGCTTCGGCTTCGGCGGGGTCAGTTGGCCGTAAGGCCGAGTAGCGCCCGTACCTGCGCGTATTTGTCCATCAGCCGGATCCGGGTCGGCTCGTCGAGTACGGCGAGCCGGCCCGGATCCGTGTTGTGCGCGAGGTCGGACTCCTTGACGAGCAGCGCGCCGGGAGTGGCCAGTACGCGCCCGGTGTACGAGAGAAGGTCCTCGTCCGGCGCCCTGGTGAGGGCGAGCACCATGTCCTTGACCGACTGCGGCAGCGCTGCGCCGTCGAGCCATTCCCTGCTCAGCGCGTCGTCCTCGACCGCGTCGTGCAGCCACCCCGCGGCGATCTGCTCCTCGGAACCGCCCCGGGCGCGCACGCCGTCGGCGACCGCGCTGAGGTGTTCCACGTACGGGTGTCCGGATTTGTCCGTCTGGGAGGCGTGGGCCGCGCGGGCGACGGCCTCGACCTCGGCGAGCGTGAGATACGGCATACCCCCGACCCTACGGGTCGGGGGCCGGGCGCGGCCCCTGGTTCAGACCGTCCCCGGCCGCCCGGCGAGCGTGTCGAGTGAGACCTGCCACAGCCGCGCGGCGGCTTCGGGGTCGAGGGCGTGGTCGGCCACGCCACGGTTGCCCCCTACATGGCGGACCGCTTCGGCGCAGTCCTCGAAGTAGCGCCCGCCGCCCGCCCCTTCGAGCAGCGGCGAGGCGGCGACCAGCACGGAGGTGGCCGCGCCCTGCTCGGGCGTCTTGAACTCACCGCCGCCCGCCTTCACCGCCGCCGCCTCCTCCTCGCTCATCCGCCGGGCCAGGTTGGTCCAGATGGCGCCGGGGTGGAGAGCGTCGACGGTGATGCCGTCGCCGGCCCAGCGCCTGTCGGCCTCGACGGCGAACAGGACGTTGGCCGTCTTGGACTGGGCGTAGGCGATGCGCCAGTCGTAGGCGCGCCTGCGGAAGTGGATGTCGTCGAAGTCGACAGCGCCGCGCAGGTGTCCCCGCGAGCTGACCGACACGACACGGGCGCCGCCGGCGGCGGCGAGCGCGCCGCGCAGCCCGGTGGCGAGGGCGAAGTGCCCGAGGTGGTGGACGGCGAAGTGCAGCTCCCAGCCCTCGGGAGTGCGCGTCTCGGCCATCATCATGAGGCCGGCGTTGTTGACGAGGATGTCCAGGGGGCCGTCCCAGGCGGCGGTGAAGGCCGCCACGGACTTCTGGTCGGCGAGATCCAGCGGAGCGACGAGAACCCGGGGATTCCCCGCGCCGGGGGCGGTATCAGCCGCTATGGCGGCGGCGACCCGGCC
>NZ_JTHL01000001.1:2723873-2745207 GCF_000818195.1 Streptomyces sp. 150FB
GGCCGCCCGCCTCGGTGTCGCGTACGGCCAGGGTCACCTCGGCACCGGCTGAGGCGAGGGCGCGGGCGGTCTCGATCCCGATACCGGACGTCCCACCGGTCACGACGGCGCGTTTCCCGCCGAGGTCGACGCCGGCGAGGACGTCGGCGGCGGTGGAGTGGGGGCCGAAGGGGGTGGTGATGCGGTCGGAGGTGCGGTGGTCGGTCATGGGATTGCGGCTTTCTGCTCGTTCTCGCAGCCGTCGCACGGCTGCGGCGCGGCGCGGCATGACATCGCATGGCAGGGCGCGAGGCGGAAACGGATGATCCTCCACTTAATAGCTTAAGTGGAGGATCATCCGTTTGGCAATGCGGGCAGAACCCGACCCGAGCGCCGGTCAGCCGGTCCCGGTTCGCCGGTCGTGGTGGTCCAGCAGCCTGGACAGCAGCCCGGTCAACCGCTGTCGCTCGTCGGGTGACAGCGGAGCCAGCAGTTCGTCCTGGGCTTCGGCGAGCCGCTTCTCCAGCCGCCGGAGCTGCCGCTTGCCCGCGGCGGTGAGCGAGATGATGTTGCGCCGCCGGTCGGAGAGGTCAGGGACGCGCTCGACCAGTTCACGGTCGGCCAGCTCGTTGACCGTCGCGACCATGTCGCTGAGGTGGATGCCGCTGCGGCGGCCCAGCGCGGCCTGGCTGGCCGGGCCGTACTCCTCCAGCGTCGCCAGCACGCGGTAGTGGTAGCCGCGGGCGTGGGCGGACGAGAACCCCTCGGCCACCAGGCGGTGCGCGTGGCCCGCGGTCTGGGTGAGCAGCCAGCTCGGCAGGCTCCCCCAGCGGGCGGGCGTCGTCTCGGATGGGCTCTCCATGGGATCAGCGTAGCGAACCGTTGGGAGCACTAACGACCGTGCTACCGTTTGGGCGCCAAACGTTAGGATTGTAAACGTTTGCTCGCCGAACGAAACTCCCCGGAGTCAGGACCATGATCAAGCCCTTCCTCGTCGACATCCCTCAGGCCGACCTCGACGACCTCACCGACCGCCTCTCCCGTACCCGCTGGCCCAACGAGGTCGCCGACATCGGGTGGGACTACGGCTTCCCGCTGGCGAGGCTGAAGGAGCTCGCCGAGCACTGGCGCACCCGCTACGACTGGCGTGCGCACGAGGCGAAGCTCAACGAGCTTCCGCACTTCACCACCGAGATCGACGGCCAGAACATCCACTTCGTCCATGTCCGGTCCCCGAGACCGGACGCGCTCGCGCTGGTCCTCACCCACGGCTGGCCCGGCTCGTTCCTGGAGTTCCTCGACGTGATCGAGCCGCTGTCGCGCGACTTCCACCTGGTGATTCCGTCCATCCCGGGGTACGGCTTCTCCGGGCCGACCCACGAGCGCGGCTGGGACATCGTGCGGGTCGCGCGGGCCTGGGCCGAGCTGATGCGCCGTCTCGGGTACGAGCACTACGGCGCGCAGGGCGGCGACTTCGGTTCGGGCATCTCGATGGCCCTCGGCGCGGTGGCACCCGAGCGGGTCGTCGGGGTGCACGTCAACTACCTGCCGACCCGGCCGGACCCGGACGCGGGCATCGAACTGTCCGAAGCGGATGAGGCCCGGCTGGACAAGATCAGGCAGCTCACGGCGAACCGGCCGCCGTACCAGACTCTCCAGGCCACCACCCCGCAGACCATCGGCTACGCGCTGACCGATTCGCCGGTCGGCCAACTGGCCTGGATCGCGGAGCGCTTCGCGCAGTGGACCGACCCGCGCTCGCAGGTCGATGACGAGCGGATACTCACCGACATCTCGCTGTACTGGCTGACCGCCACCGCGGCGTCCTCGGCGCGGTTGCACCGCGAGACTCCGCGACGGATCGAGCCGTGCCCGGTGCCGGTCGGCGTGGCGGTGCTCCCGTACGACATCACCCAGTCGGTGCGACCGCTGGCGGAGCGGCTTTACGACATCAGGCACTGGTCGGAGTTCGAGCGCGGCGGCCACTTCGCCGCGATGGAGGTGCCGGAGCTGCTCGCCGAGGACATCCGGGACTTCTTCCTCGCCCACATCAAGTACGCCTGACAGGGCGCGACTCGGGAGCGCGCGTTCTCACCCCGCGTGGTCACCGGGGGTTCGGTGGCACCGGTTTCCTCCGGCCTCTTCGGCGAGGCGGGCCGTGGCGCCGTCGTTGTCGGCCCCGTACTCCGTGGCCCCGTCCTCCGCGGCCCCGTCCTCTGCGGCTATGGGGAGGCCGCGAGGAAGATCACCACATGCGGATTCTGATCGTGACCGCCGGTTCGCGCGGGGACGTCGCACCGTTCACGGGCCTGGGGCAGCGTCTGCTGGACGCCGGGCACCAGGTCGCCGTGGCCGCGCACCCGCCCTTCGCCGGACTCGTCACCGGGTGCGGCCTCGGCCACCGGCCGCTGCCGGGAGATCCGCAGGAGTTGATCCGCGCCCCCGGCGGCGGATGATCCGGCCGATCCGTGCGGGGCGCTCACGGCAGGCGGACTGCTCGCAGGACGGTGTCGTGGGTGTGGTGTGTGCCTGCGGGGGGCTGGGCGGCGCGGGGGCGGCTCTCGTTGATGAGAACGTTCCAGGCGGGGCCGAGGAGTTGGGCGATGTCGTCGGGCTGGTAGTAGTCGGCGGGGTCGAAGCCCTCCTCCTGGCGCGGAGCCAGGTCCGAGAGGGCGTGGGTGGCGAAGAGCAGCGTGCCGCCGGGGGCGACAGCGTCCAGCAGGCCGCGCAGCGCCGCGTGGCCCGGCCGGCGCATGAGCGGGAAGTAGTGGACGGACACCAGGTCGAAGGCTCCCGTTGGGGGCGGCGTGCTGGTGAGGTTGGCCCGTACCCACGCCACGCGGCCCTCGGTGCCGGTGGCAGCGGCGGCGGCACGTCGCAAGGCGATCCCGGAGATGTCGACCGCGGTGACCTGCCAGCCGCGCCGGGCCAGCCAGAGTGCGTCGGCGCCCTCACCGCATCCCACGTCGAGCGCCCGGCCCGGTGGCAGGCCGATGGTCTCGGCGACGAGCACTCCGTTGGGGTTGCCGCTGAATATCCGGTCGCGGCTGCCGTACATCTCGTCCCAGGGCCGGCCTTCGCCGCCCTGATCGTCACTCTGATCGCCGTACTGATCATCCCTCTGATCGTCGCTGCTGTTGGCCTGGGGATTCAGGGTCATCGTGACCACCTCCGACGCCAAAATGCGCTCCCCTCAGCAATCGGGCAAAGTTCTTTGCGGAAAACGCAAAACGCGGGCACGGTGAACGTATGAGCGATGACTTCGATGCGGTTCTGGCCGCGGTCGGGCCCCGGCTGCGCGCGTTGCGCCTTCGCCGCGGCGTCACCCTGACCGCTCTGTCGGAGACCACCGGCATTCCGATCAGCACGCTGTCCCGACTGGAGTCCGGGCACCGCAAACCGGGCCTGGAACTCCTGCTGCCCCTGGCCAGGGCCCACCAGGTGCCGGTCGATGAGCTGATCGGCGCGCCGACCGATCTCGACCCCCGGGTGCGTCCGCGGCCGTTCACCCGCAACGGCATGACCGTCGTGCCGCTGACCCGCACATCCGGCGGACTCCAGGCGTTCAAGCACATCCTGCCCGCCGGTCTGACCGACGGTCGCGAACCCGACCCCCGCTCGCACGAGGGCTACCACTGGCTGTACGTCCTGCGCGGCCGGCTGCGCGTCGTACTCGGCGACAAGGACTTCACCCTCAGCGCGGGCGAGGTCGCCGAATTCGACACCCATCTCCCGCACTGGTTCGGCAACGCCGACCAACACCCCGTGGAATTCCTCAGCATCCTCGGCCCCCAGGGCGAACGCGTCCACATCAAAGCCCGCTACCGCCCCGACACCGACAACGTTCCTGGTCAGGACGGTTAGGCCACCGCAGCCGAGAAGGCGGGCGCCGTGAGCGCGGTCATCCGGGCCGCGATCCGTGCGGCGTCCGCGCGCGGCAGGGTGTCGGCGATCGCGCCGTCGGCGAGGAAGAGGACGCGGTCCGCGTAGGCGGCGGCCACCGGGTCGTGCGTGACCATGACCACCGTCGCGCCCAGCGAGTCCACCGCGCTCCTGAGCAGGGTCAGGACCTCGGCGGCCGTGGTGGTGTCGAGCGCGCCGGTCGGCTCGTCGGCGAAGATCACATCGGGCCGGGCCGCGAGGGCGCGGGCGATCGCGACGCGCTGCTGCTGCCCTCCGGACAGTTCGGAGGGGCGGCGCCGCGCCTTGTCAGCGAGGCCGATCTGCCCCAGCACCTCGGCGATCCGGCGCCGGTCGGGCCGCCGTCCCGCGAGGCGTACGGGCAGCTCGATGTTCTGCTGGACCGTCAACGCCGGCAGCAGGTTGAAGGCCTGGAAGATGAACCCGAGTCGCGTGCGGCGCAGCACGGTCAGCTCGTTCTCGCTCATGTCGGTGATCTCGGTGCCGCCGAGCCGTACCGATCCGGTGGTGGGGCGGTCGAGGCCCGCCGCGCACTGGAGGAAGGTGGACTTCCCCGAGCCCGAG
Organism: Streptomyces sp. 150FB; assembly: GCF_000818195.1. Lineage (GTDB taxonomy): Bacteria > Actinomycetota > Actinomycetes > Streptomycetales > Streptomycetaceae > Streptomyces. The sequence goes on from NZ_JTHL01000001.1 coordinate 2,728,338, forward strand.
GGGCCCATGACGGCGGTGAAACTGCCGCGCGCGAGGGCGATGTCGATGCCGCGCAGGGCGCGCACGGCGCGGTGGCCGTCACCGTACTGGCGGCGTACGCCGACGAGTTCGACCGCCGGGAAGTCGTTCCGGATGTCTGGTTGCTGCCGCTTCAGGCCTGCGCGATTCCTCATGGACCGACCGTAGGAAACGGGCCCGGTACGGACCATGGCGGTCGCTGGCGGATCGGTGCGGGGGCTAACCCCAGGTGGGGCGGGGAACTGCGGCCGGGCACCGCACAGCGCGGGTGCCCCACCCGCGCCATCGCGCGGGTGGGGCACCCGTTTTCAGCCGGTCAGCCCCTCTAGCCGTTCACGCTGCTCAAGGGCTTTCCCTCACACCGCCGCTGCCGCGTCCGCCTCCTGGGCGCGCAGCGCGCGTTCCACGCCGGCCTTCGACTCCGTCATCAGGCGGCGCAGTGCCGCGTTCGGGCCCGCCGACGCCAGCCACGCGTCCGTCGCTTCCAGGGTCTCCTGGGAGACCTGGATCGCGGGGAACAGGCCCAGCGCGACCTGCTGTGCCATCTCGTGCGAGCGCGACTCCCAGACGTCCGCGACCGCGGCGAAGTACTTCTCCGTGTACGGCGCCAGCAGCTCGCGCTGGTCCGTCTGGATGAAGCCGGAGATCACCGCTTCCTGTACGGCGTTGGGCAGCTTGTCGCCCTCCACCACCGATGCCCAGGCCTCCGCCTTGGCCTCCTCGGTGGGCCGGGCCGAGCGCGCGGCGGCCGCGTGGCGTTCGCCCGCCGCCGTCCTGTCGCGCTCGTACTCCGCGGCGATCTCCTCCTCGTCGTGCAGACCGACAGCGGCCAGGCGGTGGACGAACGCCCAGCGCAGCTCCGTGTCGACCGCGAGGCCCTCGATCGTCTCCGTACCGTCCAGCAGTCCCTGGAGCAGGTCGAGTTGCTGCGGCGTACGCGCCGTCGCGCTGAACGCGCGCGCCCAGGCGAGCTGGTGGTCGCTCGCCGGTTCGGCCGCCCGCAGGTGGGCCAGCGTGGCGTCCGTCCACTGGGTCAGCCCGACCTCGCGCCACGCCGGCGACGCGTACTGGTCGAGCGCCATCTTCACCTGCCGCTGGAGCGTCTGGACGACACCGATGTCCGACTCCTTGGCGATGCCGGACAGCACCAGCGCCAGGTAGTCGCGCGTCGCCAGCTCGCCGTCCCGCGTCATGTCCCAGGCCGAGGCCCAGCTCAGCGCGCGCGGCAGCGACTCCTCGAAGTCCCCGAGGTGCGCGGTGACGACCCGCAGGGACTCCTCGTCCAGCCGGACCTTCGCGTACGTGAGGTCGTCGTCGTTGAGCAGCACGACCGCGTGGCGGGGGGTGTTCTGCGGGAAGGGCACCGCCGTACGCTCGCCCTCCACGTCCAGCTCCATCCGGACCGTACGGACCAGCTTGCCGTTCTCGTCCAGGTCGTAGTAACCGATCGCGATCCGGTGCGGGCGCAGCACCGCCTCGCCCGTCGCGCCCGCAGGCAGCGCCGGGGCCTCCTGGATGACGTGGAAGGACGAGACGTTGCCCTGCTCGTCCAGCTCGATCTCCGGGCGGAGGATGTTGATGCCGGCCGTCTCCAGCCACGCCTTCGACCAGGCCTTCAGGTCACGCCCTGAGGTCTTCTCCAGCGCGCCGAGCAGGTCGGAGAGCTGCGTGTTGCCGAAGGCGTGTGCCTTGAAGTACGCCTGTACGCCCTGGAAGAACTCGTCCTTGCCGACATAGGCGACGAGCTGCTTCAGCACGGAGGCGCCCTTGGCGTACGTGATGCCGTCGAAGTTGACGAGCACGTCGTCCAGGTCGCGGATCTCGGCCATGATCGGGTGCGTGGAGGGGAGCTGGTCCTGCCGGTACGCCCAGGTCTTCATGGAGTTGGCGAACGTCGTCCAGGACTGCGGCCACCGCGAGTCCGGCGCGTCGGCCTGGCAGGCGATCGAGGTGTACGTGGCGAACGACTCGTTCAGCCACAGGTCGTTCCACCACTCCATGGTGACGAGGTCGCCGAACCACATGTGCGCCAGCTCGTGCAGGATCGTCTCGGCCCGCGCCTCGTACGCCGCGTCCGTCACCTTCGAGCGGAAGACGTACTGGTCGCGGATGGTGACGGCGCCCGCGTTCTCCATCGCGCCCGCGTTGAACTCCGGCACGAAGAGCTGGTCGTACTTGGCGAACGGGTAGTCGTAGCCGAACTTCTCCTGGAACCAGGCGAAGCCCTGCCGGGTGGTCGCGAAGATCGCGTCGGAGTCGAGGTACTCGGCGAGCGAGGGCCGGCAGTAGATGCCGAGCGGCACGGACCTGCCGTCCTTCTCGTACGAGCTGTGCACCGAGTGGTACGGGCCCGCGATCAGCGCGGTGATGTACGTGGAGATCCGCGGCGTCGGCTCGAAGTGCCAGATGTGGTCGGCTGGTTCGGGCGTCGGCGAGTTGGAGACGACCGTCCAGCCCTCGGGCGCCTTCACGGTGAACTCGAAGGTCGCCTTGAGGTCGGGCTGCTCGAAGCTCGCGAAGACCCGGCGCGCGTCCGGGACCTCGAACTGCGTGTAGAGGTAGACGTGTTCGTCGACGGGGTCGACGAAGCGGTGCAGTCCCTCACCGGTGTTGGTGTACGCGCAGTCGGCGACGACCGTCAGCTCGTTCGGGCCCTCGTGCAGTCCGGCGAGCGCGATGCGCGAGTCCTTGAACACGGAGTCGACGTCGAGGGACGTGCCGTTCAGGACGACCTCGTGCACGGTCGGTGCGATGAGGTCGATGAAGGTCTCCGCCCCGGCTTCCGCGCTCCGGAACCGGACGGTGGTCAGGGACCGGTAGGTGCCGCCCTCCTGCGCGCCGCTGAGATCGAGGTCGATCCCGTACGAGTCAACGGTGAGGAGGCGTGCGCGCTGCTGTGCCTCTTCGCGGGTCAGATTTGTGCCAGGCACCCGGGGTCATCTCCTCGCTATGTGACGTTTCGGCTCATCCTTCCACGCCCACGTTCCCGGCGAGGTAGCATCATCGTTCCTACCTGGGTAGCATACAGAGTATGAAGATCAGTGTGAGCCTGCCGCAGGAGGACGTGTCCTTCGTCGACGAGTACGCGGCCATGACGGAGACGGAATCAAGGTCCGCCGTGATACACGCCGCGATCGAGCTGCTGCGCGCGTCGCGCATGGAGGCGGACTACGCGGCGGCTTTCGAGGAATGGAACGCCGGCGAGGACGCGGCGTTCTGGGAGCAGACCACGGGGGACGGCCTCACCGATGCGTAGAGGCGACATCTATCTGATCGACTTCGAACCAGCGCGCGGCAGCGAGGCCAACAAGGCACGGCCCGCCGTGATCGTCTCGAACGACGCCGCGAATCGCACGGTCGAGCAGAACGGCAAGGGAGTGCTGACGGTCGTCCCCGTGACGTCCAACACGGCGCGCGTCTTCGCCTTCCAGGTTGTCCTGCCGGCGGCCGAGTGCAGGCTCGCCAAGGACTCCAAGGCCCAGTGCGAGCAGGTACGGGCAGTGTCGCCGGAGCGGGTGCTCCACCGGATCGGCTCGGTGCCCCGGCACCGGATGGCCGAACTCGACGCCGCACTGCGCCGGCACCTGGCTCTGTGAGAGGGCGGGCGGGACGCGTACCGCGAGGTCCGAAATCCGCCGGTGCGTGGTGCGGTGCGGCGTCAGCCTTGAGTCATGACAACCATGACAGCGACCACCGCGTATCTCCCCCGCCCCATCAGCCCCACCGTTCTCGGCGAACTCCGCGTCGCGGACGACGCCGGTCAGCCCCTTGCCGCCTTCACCGCTGACGAGGACGGCTCGCCCCTGCGCTGCTGCCTGCGGCCGGTCGAGGTCGGGGACCGGATCGCGCTGGTGTCCTACGCGCCGCTGCGGCGCTGGGCCGCCGAGACCGGGGCGGCGCCGGGGGCGTACGACGAGCAGGGGCCCGTCTTCATCCACGCCGAGGAGTGCGGCGGCGTGGCGGCGGCGGACGGTGGGGGGTACCCGTTCGACCGGGCGGGTGCGCTGCGTACCGTACGGCGCTACAGCGCCGACGGGCACATTCTCGGCGGCCGGCTCCTGGAGATCCCGGACCCGGCCGAAGAAGCGTTCGATGCGGTGTTCGAAGAGGCCTTCGCCGATCCGGAGGTCGCTCTCGTCCATGTGAGGGCCGTCGAGTACGGCTGCTTCCTCTTCGAGGTGCGGCGGGGCTGAGCCGCGCCGCCCGTCGACCCGCCTCCGCCCCCGCGCTCGCGCGGGGGCGGACGTGCTTACGGCCGGACCCGCCGGGCCACGGTCAGCCGCGCAGTTCGGCCGCCACCAGCTCGGCGATCTGTACCGCGTTCAGCGCCGCGCCCTTGCGGAGGTTGTCGCTGGACATGAAGAGCGCCAGACCGTTGTCCACCGTCTCGTCGGCCCGGATACGGCCCACGTACGACGCGTCCTGGCCGGCCGCCTGGAGGGGCGTCGGGATGTCCGACAGTTCGACGCCCGGGGCGCCCTTGAGCAGCTCGTACGCGCGCTCCACGCTCAGCGGGCGCTCGAAGCGGGCGTTGACCTGGAGCGAGTGTCCCGAGAAGACCGGCACACGGACGCAGGTGCCGGAGACCTTCAGCTCGGGGATCTCCAGGATCTTGCGGGACTCGTTGCGGAGCTTCTGCTCCTCGTCCGTCTCGTAGGAGCCGTCGTCGACGATCGAGCCGGCGAGCGGCAGCACGTTGAAGGCGATGGGCCGCTTGTAGACGGCGGGCTCCGGGAAGTCGACAGCGGCGCCGTCGTGCGTGAGCTTGTCGGCCTCGGCGACCACCTTCTGCGCCTGTCCGTGCAGCTCGGCCACGCCGGCCAGGCCCGAACCCGAGACCGCCTGGTACGTGGTGGCGACCATCGCGGTCAGCCCGGCCTCGTCGTGCAGCGGGCGCAGCACGGGCATGGCGGCCATCGTCGTGCAGTTCGGGTTGGCGATGATGCCCTTGGGGCGGTTGGCGATGGCGTGCGGGTTGACCTCGGAGACGACCAGCGGAACGTCGGGGTCGCGGCGCCAGGCGGAGGAGTTGTCGATCACCACGGCGCCCTGTCCCGCCACCTTCTCGGCGAGCGCCTTGGAGGTGGCGCCGCCGGCGGAGAAGATCACGATGTCGAGGCCGGTGTAGTCGGACGTGGACGCGTCCTCGACCGTGATCGGCGTGGACTGCCACTCGATGGTGGAGCCCGCCGACCGGGCCGAGGCGAACAGCCGCAGCTCGGTGACCGGGAAGCTCCGCTCGGCCAGGATCCTGCGCAGGACTGTGCCGACCTGACCGGTGGCTCCGACGATTCCGACCCTCACGGTGACTCCTCTGCTGACGACTGCGACTGCGGTGCATGTGCGTGTGCGTGTGCTGGTACGAGGGCGAGCCTGCCCATCATGCGCGGGATCCCACTCCGGTTGTCCACTCCATTGTGGCCGTCCCGCCTGTGGTGATCTCCACTGTGGTCATTGTCATTCTCCCCGGACTCCGGATCCCCGCACCCGCGAGCGGCCAGCACGCGGCCCGCTCACCCGCACACGGCCCCCACGCGCCCGCACGCGAGGAAGGGGCGGTGTCCGTGTGGACACCGCCCCTCCCCCGTGCTTTCCCGCTGTTACGGGGTGACAGCCGTGATGACGACGCTGCCGGTGCCCGCGGCCGTGCCGCGCGCGTTCAGCAGTCGCACCTCACCGAAGAACTGCCGGCCCTCGGGGGCCGCGCTGTTCACCAGCACCTCGGCCGAGACCGGGGCCGAAGCCCCGTTGGCGAGCTTGACCGGCTTCGAGTCGTCGACCTTCATCGAGCCGAGCGAGGCCGAGTAGTACACATCGCGGTAGTCGAACTCCGTGGTCCCGGAGGGGACCGAGTAGCCGTCGATCACGATGATGTACGTGCCGCCCGCCGGCTTGGCGAGGCTGACTGCCTCCTCCGAGTCGCCGTCCGCCGACGAACCGACGAGGACGCCGGCCGCGGTGTAGACCGAGAGGTCCAGGTCGGCGTTGGCGTCGGAGGTGCTGCCGATGGCGACGTCGAACTTCTCGACGCCGGCCGGCACGGTGACGGTCGACTGCTGCGACTCACCGTCCGCGATCGTCGGCCGCTCGACCTTCGCCGAGCCGAGCGAACCGCCGGCGAGCTTGCCGTCCATGGCGGCGAACTCGTTGGTGACGTTCCACTGCACCGGAGCCGGAGTGCCGATCTTGGCCTCGGGGATGGTGGTGACCGCCGGGTCGAAGGTCGCGCCGAGGGCGGTCGCTTCGAGCTGGTACGGGTTGTCGAGCAGCGGCGACGTACGGCGCGCCTCGACCTCGATCTCCCAGACACCGGGCAGCGGGTCGGCGTACGACCGCAGGTCCGGGCGGCAGGTGTTGGCCGGGTTCGAGTAGTTCGGGTAGCACATGGTCGTCGTCGAGTCGTCGACCGGGAGGCCGTACGGGTCGATGGCGATGAACCGGGTCTGGCTGTCCTTGGCGAGGCCGCCGAGCGCCAGCTCCAGGGTCTGGGCGCCCTCGGGCACCGTCACGAAGTACGACTTCGTGCTGTTGCGCTGCACCGAGCCGGGTCCCGAGAAGGCGAACGACGGCTTCGCCAGGCTCTTCGAGGCGACGACGGTGGTGAGGATCTGCTTGTCCACACCCTCCGTGGCCTTGTCGTCGACCTGGAGGATGGCGCTGTGCACACCGGCCGCCGACGGCTTGGCCTGCACGGTCACGGTGACCGGCTGGTTCAGCGGCAGCTTGACCCGGCCGCTGCCCAGCAGCCGGAACGTGCCGTCGTCGTACTTCCAGCTCAGTTGGTGCTCCAGGAGCCCCTTCTTGCCGGTGGTCCTGGTGACGGTGACGTCGTACGTCCGGCTCTTGCCCGCCGTCAGGCCGCCTTCGCGGTCGTACAGGCCAGGACCGAAGCCCGGGGTCGCCAGCAGGCTGTCGAGCGAGGTGTCGACCGGTGCCTTGACCGTGTACTCATGGGCGTCGACGCCGTGCTCGATCTCCTTCCAGGCGCCGACGACATCGATCAGTCCGGCACCCTGCTCGTGGGCCTGGACGCCGGGGATCTTCTTGGCGCTGCTGGTGAGCGCCGTGCGCAGCCGGGCCGGGGTGAGGTCGATGTGCTTCTGCTGGGCGGCGGAGAGCAGCAGCGCGCTCGCTCCGGCGGCCTGCGGGGAGGCCATCGAGGTGCCCTGGAGCATGGAGTACCCGGGCGGCAACTGGTAGCCGGCCTCGGCGACAGGGGCGCCGGGCAGCCAGGTCTGGGTGCTGTTGATGGCGGCGCCCGGTGCGGTGAGGGTCGGCGTGAAGCCGCCGTCCTCGCGCGGACCGCGTGAGGAGAACGGCATCATGTCGTTCTTCTTCGTCACGCCGGAGCCGTAGTCGGCCGCCCAGGTGTCCTTGGAGATGGAGGCGCCCACCGAGATGACCTTGTCGGCGAGGCCGGGGTCCCCGATGGTGTTGGTGCCGGGGCCGTCGTTGCCCGCCGAGATGACGAGCTGCACGCCGTACGCGTCGATGAGCCGGGTGTACAGCTCGGAGCGGGCGTTGTTGGAGTCGTTCAGCGCGGGCAGGCCGCCGATCGACATGTTGACGATGTTCACACCGCGGTTGGCGACGAGGTCGATCATGCCCTCGGTCAGCGCGATGTTGGTGCAGCCGCCGCTCCAGGTGCAGGCGCGCGAGGAGACGAGCTTGGCGCCGGGCGCGGCGCCGTTCATCTTGCCGCCGAAGAGGCCGTTGGCGGCGGTGATACCGGCGACGTGGGTGGCGTGCTCGGCCTGGATGACGCCGATGTTGACGTAGTCGGACGTGGTGCCGGCCGCGTCCACGGGGACGTCCTTGCGGATCTCGACGACGAACGGTATTCGCTCGACGACGGCGGTCCTCGGGTCGTCCTTGCCGAAGTAGCCGATCTGGAACTTGTCCTTGTACGGCTTCATCGCGGTGTCGTCGGTGAAGTCGCCGTTGTTGTTCAGGTCGACGCGCACGGTGCCCTTGGCCGCGTCGTAGAGGACGCCCCAGGTGTCGGTGGTGTCGCCGTCACGGTTGAGGTCGCCCGCCATGTCGCCGCCCTTGGTGGCGGACTCGGCGAAGGTGCTGTAGCCGAACGAGCCCTTGGGCGCCTTCCACGTACGGCCGGCCGCCGTGAAGGACGGGCCGCTCACCGCCGTGTCCATGCGGCGCCAGGTGCCGTCGCCGTCGGAGACCGGGTCGGTCGAGGTGACCCAGTCGACGATCTTGCGCTCGCCGGTGGTGGTCTTCTGGAGCGCGGGGTGACCGAGGTCGATGCCGGAGTCGAGGATGCCGATGGTGACCCCGCGGCCGTCGGCCTTGGGATGCTGCTTGACGAAGTCGACGGCGCCCGTCTCGAACGACGGGTTGTACGGGTTCTTCGCCGGGGTCGAACTGTCCGGGCCCGGGAAGGTCTTGGCGGCCGAGGCCTTGCCGTTCCCCTTGGCCTTGCCGTTCCCCTTCGCCTTGCTCGTCGCCTGGGCCTGCTGACCGGTGGACGCGGGCGACGGGTCGTCCAGCTTGATCTCCTGCTTGAGATCGATGCCGTGGACGGTGGACAGCTTCTGGGCCGCCTTGATGGCGGCGCTCGCCTTGCCGGTGGGCAGGGTCGCCCGTACGTAACCGAGCTTGTCGTACGTCTTGCCGACCGTCGCACCGTGCTCGTGGAGCTGGTCGCTGACCTGAGAGGTCTCGCCGGGTGCGGTGGCGACCATCATCGTGATGCTCTTCTCGCCGGTGGCCTCGGCCTTGGCGAGCAGTTGGGCGTCGGTCGTCCCCAGCTTGTCGGAGGAAGGACCGGCGGACTTCACGGCTGCGTTCGGAGCCGGGTCGTCGGCTCCTGTCGCGGAGAACGCGGGCACAGCACCTGAGGCGATCAGTGCGGCCACCGCGCCTGCGGCAGCCGCGATCCGGGCCACACGTCTCGGCCCGGACATGGATCTCTCGGATTCGGAGGTCATCAGCATCCCTGTGTTGTGAAAGAGACAGTCCGGATTTCGGTACCGGATGACCGCTCAGCTTTTCCTAACTGACCGGGTTTTGTGGAGAGCTGTCAGAGATGTGATGTGCTCATGGCGGACATCCGCCACCATGACGCCTGCGCCATCGGGGATGAATCGGCGGATACCGGCGGGATGTGACGGGGCGGCACAACAGAGAAAGAGCCAACGGGCCTGCCCCCGGCGGGAGATCAGCTCCCGGCCGTCCCCCGGGCGGCGCTCGCCCGCGCGTAGTGCCGGGAGGCCTTGGCGCGGTTGCCGCACTGCGCCATGGAGCACCAGCGCCGGGTGCCGTTGCGCGAGGTGTCGAAGAAGTGCAGGACACACGCGTCGTGCGCGCAGCCACGGATCCGGTCGGGCGCCGCGCGCAGCAGCTCCAGGTAGTCCCGGGCCGCCGTCCACGCGGGCCCCCAGGCCGGGTCGGCGAATTCCGGCTCCTCGCCGGGCCCCTGAACCGTGAGGGTGGCGCGGATCCGCCCGTGCCCGAGGACGTCGTCGATACGCCGGACGGCCGCCTCGTCGAGATCGAGCGGGCGGCCGACCGCGCCGGCCAGCGCCTCCCTGGCGGTCAGCAGGCACTCCCGGGTGGCCGCGTCGGCGGCGAAGCGGTCGTCGAGCCCGGTGCCCGCGAGCCAGAGGCGTACGCCGTCGACGTCCGCGAGAAGGTCCTGCGGCTCGCCGTCCCTGATCCAGCGGGTGTTCAGCAGGTCGAGGGAGACGGGCTCTCCGACGAGCGGGCGCGGATCGGACATTCGCTGCTCCTTCGTGTGATTTTCCACCGCGAGACCTCCCCGCTAACCCTTCAAGGGTATGTGACTGGTTGACCGACGCTACCGTAACCCCTAAAATCAAAGACAAGGGTTAGTGGCGGAAGGACCGATGGAGAGGGTTGCGCGCCATGGCAGAACTGCGGAGCGGGCATGTGGGGCTGAACGTGACGGATATCGACCGCTCGCTGGACTTCTACACGTACACGCTCGGCCTGGAAGTGATCAGCGACGGTACGGGGGCTGAGGAGCCCGGGCACCGCTTCGCGTTCCTCGGGCGGGACGGCAAGGTCATGCTCACCCTCTGGCAGCAGGCGGTGGAGGGGTACGCGCCGGGCGGCGCCGGCCTGCACCACCTCGCCTTCGAGGTGGACACCATCGAGAAGGTGCGATCCGCCGAAAAGCTGCTGGTGAACCGTGGCGTGCCGTTCGACTACGAGGGCGTGGTCGCCCACAGCGAGGGGTCGTCCTCCGGCGGGATCTTCTTCCACGACCCGGACGGCACCCGGCTGGAGATCTTCGCCTCCTCGGGCGCCGAAGACGCGCCCGCACCCTCCGGGACCGAACCGACCTGCGGTTTCTTCTGACGACACATGGCGCACGGCTGACGACCGACAACTGAAGGACGTGAGGGCACATGGACCCGTACCACCAGGGCTCCCTCGCCGTGCAGGCCAGGGCGGGCCTACGCGACGAGGCCCACCGCGTCGGCGTTGTCATCGGCGACGGGATCAAGCCGGTGGCCGCGGCCTTCCTCGGCCTTCAGCCCATGCTGGTGATCGGCGCCGCCGACGAGGACGGGCGCATGTGGAGTTCGCTGATCACCGGCCGGCCCGGCTTCCTGCGGGCCACCGGGCCGCACTCCGTCTCGGTCGCGGGCCGGGCGCCCGACGGCGACCCGCTCGGCGGGGCCCTCGCCTCCGGTCCGCTGCCCGTCGGGACCATCGCCCTCGACCCGCGCACCCGGCGCCGGATGCGGCTGAACGGTACGGCGCACCCGACAGCGCGCGGTATCGGCATCGAGGCGGAGCGGGTCTTCGCGAACTGCCCCAAGTACATCCGCCGCCGCTTCCTGGAGGAGTCCGCCCAGGACGCGAGCGCGGGCGAAGACGTGCGGCGCGGTGAACGGCTCACCCCCGACCAGGAGGCGTTCATCCGCGCCGCCGACACGTTCTTCATCGCGAGCGCCGCGCCCCACGGCGTGGACGCCAGCCACCGGGGCGGCGAGCCCGGCTTCGTACGGGTCGAGTCGCCGGTCTCGCTCGCCTTCGACGACTACCCCGGCAACGCGATGTTCCTGACGCTCGGCAATCTGGAGAAGGACCCGCGCGCCGGACTGCTCTTCCTCGACTGGGCCACCGGCGCGACGCTCCAGGTCACGGGCGCGGCGCGGACGGAGTTCAGCGGCCGGGACCGCCGTACGGTCCACTTCGGGATCACCGGTGTGGTGGAGCACCCGCACGCGAGCCCGCTGCGCTGGTCCCTCGCCTGAGCGTCGGGCGTCGCGGACCCTGATGCCCCCGCTCAGACCGGCAGCACCAGGACGTACGCCGCCGGCTCACGGTCCTCGGCCGCCTTCAGCGCCGTACGCACCACCAGCGCCTGCTGCTCCGGTGACTCGCGCAGCTTCCTCGGGGTGAGGTGGACGACCGTGATCCCGAGGCGCTCCAGATGCTCGCGCTTACGGACGTACGCCGACCACAGCGGGCCCTCGGCGTCGGCCGTCCCGCCGTCCTTCCGGTCACCGGACGCCGCCGGTGACCGGGTGTCCAGCTCGATCGCGACGGCCTGCTCCGGCCAGTAGGCGTCCACCCCGCCCAGGTGCGGGCCGCCGGGCAGCCGCAGGTCGACGTTCCAGACGGGCTCCGGCAGCCCGTACGTCCGCACCATCGCGTACAGCCACCCCTCGGCCAGCGACCGCCCCTCCATGAGCAGCGAGTCGACGGCGCCGACCACATGCGGCGCTTCCAGCAGCTTGGCCTGGATCAGCTCATGGACCACGGCGGCCGGTTCGCAGTGTCCGTCGCGCACGGCCTCGATCAGCAGGTCGCGGACGGCGTCCGTGTCCCGCAGGCCGGCGACCGTGTCGGCCAGCGCACGCGCCACGGGCGCCACCGGCAGACCGGTGATCTGCTCGGCGCGCGGGAGGGCCTGGGCGCGGATCACCCGGGCGCAGCCCGTGGACCGCAGCCTGCGGGTGCGCGGCACGAGCACGTCGATCGTGGGGAGCGAGGGCAGCGCGGGGACCGAGCTGAATCCGTGCAGGGTGAGCGCGGCGGGGCCGGTGATCATCGCCGCGCCGTACGGCGCCAGGGCCGGGCCTGAGCCCGAGACCGAGACCGAGGACACCGCCTGCTCCGGCAGGAGCCCGCCGTCCCAGCCGCCGTCGCCGCTCCCCGCCCCCGGGCGCGCCGCGTACAGCAGCACCCCGTGCAGCCGCTCCTCGCTGGTCGGCGGCCCCTGGTGCAGCAGGAAGACCCCGGGCAGCAACCGCTGCCACGGCCCGCCCTGGCGGCACCGGGCGGTGACCGCGGCGGCGGGTACCCCGTACTCGCGCAGCTCGGCGAGGGAGAGCACGCGCCGCCGCACTCCGCCGGTGGCAGATCCGAGGGGGCACGGGGAGAGGGGGGTGTTGTTGTTCATGTACCGGGTCTCCCCGCGCGCCCACCGCCCCCTAACCCCTGTTACAGACCCGCCGTCAAATCAGGACAACTTTCCGCTTCGGTAAGGGAGTTAGCGGGATGGTCAGGCGCCTGCCGCGGCGTCGCACGCCTGTGCGCGCAGCGCACGCGCCATCTCGTCCTGGCTCTCCAGCACCAGCCTGCGCAGCGCGGGGGCCGCTTCGGCGTGCGCGGTGAGCCAGTCCTCCGTCGCCCGCACGGTCGACGGGTCGTCGATGAGCGCGGGGAAAAGGCCCTTGACCACATTCATGCCGGTCTGGATCGACCGCTCCTCCCACACCCGTTCGATCGCCTCGAAGTACTTCGAGGCGTACGGAGCGAGCAGGTCCCGCTGGTCCGGCTGGGTGAAGCCCGCCATCGTCGCCTCCGCCAGCGCGTTCGACAGCGCGTCCGACTCGACGACCTGCGCCCACGCCTGCGCCTTGACTGCGGCGGAGGGGCGGGCGGCCAGGCAGCGCACCTGGTGGCGCTTGCCGGAAGCGGTGTCGTCGCGGGCGAGTTCGGCGTTGACGCCGGCCTCGTCGGCGAGGCCCCGCGCGGCCAGCGGCTCCAGGAACACCCAGCGCAGCTCCTGGTCGACATCGACGCCGTCGATCTTCGCCGTACCGTCCAGCAGCCCCTGAAGGAGCTGGAAGTCCGAGTCCGAAGCGGCGACAGCGGCGAAGAACCGCGCCCAGGTGAGCTGGTGCTGACTGCCCGGCGCCGCGATCCGCAGCTCGCTCATCGCGCCGTCGGCGAGCAGCCGCCCGCCCTCCTCGCGCCACGCGGGGGCGGCGTAGTGGACGAGCGCGGTGCGCGTCCACACATGGAGCATCTGGAGCACGCCGATGTCGCTCTCGCGGCCGGCGTGGGTGAGGACGAGAGCGACGAAGTCCCGCGCCGGCATCAGCGCGTCCCGCGTCAGGTTCCACAGCGCCGACCAGCACAGGGCGCGGGCGAGCGGGTCGGTGAGATCGCTCAGGTGGGCGCGCAGCGTGTCGAGCGAGGCCGTGTCGAAGCGGATCTTGCAGTACGTCAGGTCGTCGTCGTTGACGAGGACCAGGTCGGGCCGCTCGGACCCGGCCAGCTCGTCGATGACCGTACGCGGCCCCGCGACATCCGCCTCGGCGCGCGCGTACCGTACGAGATCGCCCGCCGGCGTACGCCGGTAGAGGCCGACGGCCACGCGGTGCGGGCGGAGTTCGGGGTGCGACTCGGGCGCGTCCTGGATGACGGCCAGCTCGGTGACGCGGTCCTCCGCGTCGTGGATGACCTGCGGCGTCAGGGAGTTGACCCCGGCGGTCTCCAGCCAGGACCGCGACCAGCCGGCCAGGTCGCGGCCGGAGGTCTCGGCCAGTACGGAGAGCAGGTCGGCCAGTTCGGTGTTGCCGTAGGCGTGCCGCTTGAAGTAGCGCCTGGCACCCTCCAGGAACGCGTCCCTGCCGACATAGGCGACGAGCTGCTTGAGGACCGAGGCGCCCTTGGCGTAGGTGATGCCGTCGAAGTTGAGCTTGGCGTCCTGGAGGTCGCGGATGTCGGCCGTGACCGGATGGGTGGAGGGGAGCTGGTCGGCGCGGTACGCCCAGGACTTGCGGCCGTTGGCGAAGGTGATCCAGCCGTCGGTGAAGCGGGTCGCCTCGACCATCGCGAACACGCCCATGAAGTCGGCGAACGACTCCTTGAGCCACAGGTCGTCCCACCAGCGCATGGTCACGAGGTCGCCGAACCACATGTGCGCCATCTCGTGCAGGATGACGTTGGCCCGGCGCTCGTACGACGCCTGGGTGACCTTGCCCCGGTAGATGTACTCCTCGCGGAAGGTCACCAGGCCCGGGTTCTCCATCGCGCCGAGGTTGTACTCGGGCACGAAGGCCTGGTCGTACTTCCCGAAGGGGTACGGGTAGTCGAAGTTGTCGTGGAAGAAGTCCAGGCCCTCCTTGGTGACCAGGAAGACGTCGTCGGCGTCGAAGTGCTTGGCGAGCCCTTGCCGGCAGAGCGCGCCGAGCGGGATCTCCAGCGTCGAGCCGTCAGGCAGCTCGCGCCGGTAGGAGTCGGTGACGTAGTGGTACGGGCCGGCGACGACGCAGGTGATGTACGTCGAGATCGGCTTGGTGTCGGCGAAGCTCCATACGCCGTCGGTGAGCGTGCCCTCGCCGTTGCTCCAGACCCGCCACCCTTCGGGCGCCGTCACCTGGAAGCTGTACGGGGCCTTGAGGTCCGGCTGCTCGAAGTTCGCGAAGACGCGGCGCGCGTCGGCCGGCTCGTACTGCGTGTACAGGTAGACCTCGCCGTCCTCCGGGTCGACGAAGCGGTGCAGGCCCTCACCGGTCCTGCTGTACGCGCACCGGGCGTCCACGACGAGGACGTTCTCGGCCTGGAGGCCGTCCAGCGCGATACGGGTGCCGTCGAAGACGGTGGCGGGGTCGAGATCACGGCCGTTCAGCGACACGGCGGTCACCGACGGCGCGATCAGGTCGGCGAACGAGGCGGCGCCCGGCTCGGTACAGCGGAAGCGGATCGTGGTCAGCGAGCGGAAGGTCCGGGGGCCCTCGGGTGCCTCCCCGACGGCGGAGCGAAGATCGAGGGCGATCTCGTAGCCGTCCACGGCCAGCAGCCCCGCCCGTGCGCGGGCCTCGTCACGGGACAGATTCTCACCAGGCACAGAGGACTCCTTCTCGACGCGTTCGAATGCGACCGATCCTCGCACGGCCCGGGTGGGCGCTCCGGGAATGCCTCCCGTACGCGCGTACGTTCCCCCGACGGGGGTGGGGCGGCAGTCCCGGTGCTTCCGCTGTGCCCGTCGTACCTGTCGTACCCGCTGTACTGGTCATACGTTCTTTTTCATGAGGAGAGACATGTCCGAGAAGACCCCGGTCGACTTCTGGTTCGACCCGCTGTGCCCCTGGGCCTGGATGACCTCGCGCTGGGTGCTCGAGGTGGAGAAGGTCAGGGACATCGAGGTCCGCTGGCACGTGATGAGCCTCGCCGTGCTCAACGAGCCGCGCATCGAGGAGATGGCCCCGGAGTACCAGGACATGATGCGGACGAAGGCCTGGGCGCCGGTCCGCGTGGTCGTCGCGGCCCAGCAGAAGCACGGTGACGAGGTCGTCGGCAAGCTCTACACGGCGCTCGGCACCCACATCCACAACCTGGGCGAGGGCCCGACCCTGGAGGCGATCGCCGCGTCGCTGAAGGACGTCGGCCTGCCCGCCGACCTGATCGACTACGCCGACTCGGACGCGTACGACACCGAGCTGCGCGCCTCCCACAAGGAGGGCATCGACAAGGTCGGCCAGGAGGTCGGCACCCCGGTCATCGCCGTGCCCGGCGCCGACGGCGAGCAGATCGCGTTCTTCGGTCCGGTGGTGACCCCCGCGCCCAAGGGCGAGGAGGCGGCGAAGCTGTGGGACGGGACCCTGATGGTCGCGTCGATCCCCGGCTTCTACGAGATCAAGCGGACCCGTACGCAGGGCCCGATCTTCGACTGACGGCTTCGCCTGATCGTCCACTCAGCAGTACCGCGCATGGAAGGACCCCCGCGAGTCATGTCCTCGTGGGGGTCCTTCGTTGTTCCGCCCGCCGTGAAGGGTGAGAAGACGATCACGAGCAGGACGTGTGCGGGGTCAGGGAGCGAGCAGCAGGGTGTTCGCGCGCTGCTTGGCCGCCGTGTAGCGCTTGGCGACGTCCTGCCAGTTGACGACCTTCCACATGGCCTCGATGAAGTCCACCTTCTGGTTCTTGTACTGGAGGTAGAAGGCGTGCTCCCAGGCGTCGAAGACCAGGACGGGTACGGAGCCCTGCCCGACGTTGCCCTGGTGGTCGTAGATCTGCTCGACGATCAGCCGGCCACTGACCGGCTCGAAGGCGAGGACGCCCCAGCCGGAGCCCTGGGTGGTCGCCGCGGCCTTGGTGAGCTGCGCCTTGAAGCCCTTGAAGGAGCCGAAGGACGCGGTGATCGCGTCGGCCAGCTCGCCCACACCGTCGGCGGCCAGCGGCTCACCCCCGCCGTCACCGGTCATGTTGTGCCAGTAGATCGAGTGCAGGATGTGGCCGGACAGGTGAAAGGCGAGGCTCTTCTCCAGCCCGTTGACCGCCCCCCAAGACTCCTTGTCGCGTGCCTCGGCGAGCTGGTCGAGGGTGTCGTTGGCGCCCTTGACGTAGGCCGCGTGGTGCTTGTCGTGGTGCAGCTCGACGATCTGCGGATTGATGACCGGTTCGAGCGCCGCGTAGTCGTACGGAAGTTCAGGAAGCGTGTAAACGGCCATGTCGAAAGCCCTCCGACCTCTTGTTGCACATCTTATGCAACTGCACGCTAACAGCAACAGATGGCCTCACCGGGCCCGGCCGCCCTTCACGACACCACTGGGCTAACGCCCGCCCGTTCCGGCCAGCCCAGGTGGGGGGCGGGGGTTCGGGTGGCGCGGGGGGCTGGTGGGGG
>NZ_JTHL01000001.1:2746527-2754466 GCF_000818195.1 Streptomyces sp. 150FB
GCTCCCCGTTCACGCGGCGCGTGTCGCGCCGTGCGAACGGGGAGCCCCGGTGCCATACGTAACAGGTTCCGTCAGGTATTCAGCTATCCAGATGCTCAGCTATCCAGATGCTCAGCTATTCAGCGCATCCTTCGCCGGATCCACCGAGTCCGAGTCCGAGTCCGAGTCCGCCGGGCCCACCCCGCCCGAGTTCCCGCGCCGCATGACATCCCTGACCAGCGAGATCCCGATCACGATCGCCGCGACCAGCAGCGACAGCAGGACCTGATCGCGTCCCGCGTCATCGGTGAGCATGTAGACGAGCACGAACGAGATCATCGCGATCGTCGCCCACGTCAGGTACGGGAAGAGCCACATCTTCACGACGAGCTTCTCCGGCGACTCGCGCAGGATGATGCCCCGCATCCGCAGTTGCGTGAAGCAGATGACCAGCCAGACGAACAGCGCGACGGCGCCTGAGGAGTTGAGCAGGAAGGCGAAGACCGTGTCGGGCCACTGGTAGTTGAACCAGACGGCGACAAAGCCGAAGACGACGGACGACAGGATCGCGACCTGCGGCACGCCCCGCTTGCTGACCCGCGCGAAGGCCCCGGGCGCGTCGCCGCGCTTGCCCAGCGAGAAGGCCATCCTCGACGCCGTGTAGAGACCGGAGTTGAGACAGGACAGGACCGCCGTGAGCACGATGACGTCCATGATCTGTCCGGCGTGCGGGATGCCGATCGAGTTCAGCGCGGCGACGTAACTGCCGTCCTTGACGATCGACGGGTCGTTCCAGGGGATCAGCGTCAGCACGACGAAGATCGAGCCCAGGTAGAAGATCGCGATCCGCCAGATCACGCTGCTGGTGGCCTTGGAGACCGCGCGCTCCGGATTCGCCGACTCGCCGGCGGCGAGGGTGACGATCTCACTGCCCATGAAGGAGAAGACGACCAGCAGGACTCCGGTCAGGATCGCGCCGGGCCCCTTCGGCAGGAACCCTCCGGCGTCCGAGAGATGCGAGAAGCCCGCGCCCGCGTTGTCCGATCCCGGCAGTACGCCGAACACCGCGAGCAGCCCGATGACGACGAAGATGCCGATCGCCACCACCTTGATGCCGGCGAACCAGAACTCGAACTCGCCGTAGGACGCGACGGATGCCAGGTTCGAGACGGTCAGGACGACCATCACGATCAGCGCCCACGCCCACTGCGGCACGCCCGGAACCCAGCCGTTCAGGATCTGCGCGCCCGCCGTGGCCTCGACCGCGAGCACCACGACCCAGAAGAACCAGTAGAGCCAGCCGATGGAGAAGCCCGCCCAGCGGCCGAGCGCCTGGTCGGCGTAGGCGGAGAAGGACCCGGAAGTGGGCCTGGCCGCCGCCATCTCGCCGAGCATCCGCATGACGAGGACGACCATCAGGCCCACGAGGGCGTACGAGAGGAGGATGGCGGGCCCGGCGGCGGCGATGCCGGAGGCGGAGCCGACGAAGAGGCCGGCACCGATCACTCCGCCGATGGCGATCATGGAGAGGTGGCGGTTCTTCAGCCCGGCGTGCAGGCCGTCAGGCGATTGTGGATTCCCAGGCTTTCCGGGATCTCCACCTGCCTTAGTGGGGGTCGACAGCGATGCCATGCGTACATCCTTACGTGTGCGGTCCACTCGGAGATGAGTCCCCGCATTGAAGCGCCTCGCCCTCCGGCGAAGGAAGATCCGAGTCCTGATCGTTGTACGCGGGAACGGCATCTCTGGCGTGGTGCTCGATCTCTTGATCTCGCTGAGGGCTACCCAGCGGCGCGCCGCCCACACCACGCGTGCCACACTTCGCACCATGCGTGTGTACCTCGGCTCCGACCATGCCGGCTTCGAACTCAAGAACCACCTCGTCGAATGGCTCACGGCCCATGGCCACGAGCCCGTCGACTGCGGCCCCTACGTCTACGACGCCCAGGACGACTACCCGCCCTTCTGCCTGCGGACCGCCGAGCGTACGGCGGCGGACGAGGGCAGCCTGGGCGTCGTGATCGGCGGCTCCGGCAACGGCGAGCAGATCGCCGCGAACAAGGTCAAGGGCGTACGCGCCGCACTGGCCTGGAACGAGGCGACCGCCGAACTCGGCCGCGAGCACAACAACGCCAACGTCGTCGCCATCGGCTCCCGGATGCACACCACCGACGAGGCGACGACGTTCGTCGAGGTGTTCATCAAGACCCCGTACTCGGGCGCCGAACGCCACGCGCGCCGGATCGCGATGCTCGACACGTACGTGGCGTCCGGCGAGCTGCCGCCGATCCCCGCGCACCACCCGAAGGGCCCGCAGCAGGGCTGACCGTACGTCACGACAACGCCGCCGCGCCGCCGGGTCCCGGGGATCCGGTGGCGCGGCGGCGTCGCGCCACCGAGGAGAACACCGTGCCCGAGGGGCATACGATCCACCGCCTGGCGGCCGACCACCTCGACCGGTTCGGCGGACGGCCGGTCGGGGTCAGCAGCCCGCAGGGCAAGTTCTCGGACAGCGCGGCGCTGCTCGACGGGCGGGTGCTGGACGGCGTGGACGCGCACGGCAAACACCTCTTCCTCGGCTTCGAGTCGGCCGGCTGGGTCCATGTCCACCTCGGCCTCTTCGGCAAGGTCGCGCTCGGCGACGCGCCGGCCCCGCCGACGACGGACACGATCCGGCTGCGCCTCGTCAACGGCACGTCGTACATGGACCTGCGCGGCCCCACCACCTGCTCGCTGATCACCGAACCGGAGAAGCAGGCGATACACGAGCGCATCGGCCCCGACCCGCTGCGCGTACGCGACGACGGCACCGGGGACGACGGCGAGAAGGCCTGGCAGCGGATCTCGCGCTCCCGCACGACCGTCGCCGCCCTCCTGATGGACCAGAAGGTCATCGGCGGCGTCGGCAACGTCTACCGCGCCGAGGTGCTCTTCCGGCAGGGCATCGACCCGTACCGCGCGGGCAAGGACCTGACGCGCCGTGAATGGGACGCGATCTGGGCGGACTTGGTGGCGCTGATGCGCGAGGGCGTGCGAAACAACCGCATCGACACCGTCCGTCCCGAGCACACGCCGGAGGCGATGGGCCGCGCGCCGCGCGTGGACGACCACGGCGGCGAGGTGTACGTCTACCGCAGGACCGACATGGGCTGCCTGCTGTGCGGCACCCCGATCCGTACGGCGCCGCTGGCGGCCCGGAACCTCTTCTGGTGCCCGGGCTGCCAACAGCGCTGAGCCGCCCCCGTGTTCGCGTCCGTGTTCGCGTACGGCGTCAGAAGCCGTGCGGCAGCCAGGGCGCGGTGTCCGAGGCGAAGGCCGCCGACGCCCGCGCCAGCGCGCCCGGCCGCAACTCCCGTACCCGTCCGGCCCCCGCCAGCGCGGCCAGCGATGTGCCGCCCAGGTAGGCGGAGCCCAACTCCCTTGCCGACAAGGCCAGATCGGCCTGGTCGGCCGTACGGACACAGGTGGCGCCCTCGGTGTCGCCGGTCAGCCGCCAACGCCCTTCGTTCCAGGGGCAGAAGGCATCCTCGACCTCCAGCACCACGTCCACCGGCGTCCGGTAGCGGCGCGCCTCCAGCGCGGGTCCCACCTCCACGAGCCGTACGTACAGCGCGTCCCGGACGCGCAGACGGCTGCGCCTGACGTCCAGGACCAGGTGCTGGAAGGGGTCGTCGACCGGGCGGCCCTCCACGCTGAGCGTCGTGGTCAGGTCGATCCCGAAGAGGAAGCGCCAGAGCGACGCGTAGGCCGCCGGGTCCGAGGCGTACAGGTGCTCCAACTCGACCGTGCCCTCGGACACCCCTTCGCTCCGGCGCGGCCGGACGCGGAAAAGTGTGAACCCGACCACGTCGCCGTCCCGTTCGGCCAGCGCGCAGCGCAGCGGCGACCTGCCGTTCCTGGACTCCTCGGGGTCGCTGACCTGGGTCCGCTCCCAGCCGGGCGTCCGGGCGATCATCCCGGGGCGCAGCGGGACTTCGGCCGCGTACAGCGCCTCACAGGCGTCCAGCACCCACTGCTCCGCCGGCGGTACCTCGCGCAGCCGCACGTCGTCCGTGCCCTCCGGTACGGCGAGCGCCACCCGGGACGTGTCAATCGTCGCGGCGAGCTGCTGGGTGGCGGCGCCGTAGCCGAACCGCCCGTAGATCGTGGGCTCCGTGGCCGTCAGCAGCGCCAGCGGCTCGCCCCAGGACCTGACGTCGTCGAGCTGCCGGCGCATCATCGCGGTGAGAACCCCGCGCCGCCGGTGCGTCGGTGCGACACTGACCAGCGTCACACCCGCGGCGGGGACCAGTTCGCCGCCGGGGACGGTGACGCGGAAGCGGTACGCGCCCGCCGTACCGACGCAGGTGTCGTCGTCCCAGACCGCGAGGGCGCGTTCGGTCTCGGTCAGCGTCCGCATCAACTCGCGGTATTCGGACGGTTCGGGGAGGCCGCCGAAGGCCAACGCCAAGGCGTCGAACCAGCGGTCCCATTCCGCAGGGGCGAGCACCCGTGGTTCTCTTGTCATATGCCATGCCTATCAGGGCGAGGTCGCACTTGCGAGTCGGTTTCGAACGCAATGTCGCGGGGGTCCCCCTGCACCGTGGGGGAACGGATGGATAGGGTCCACGTCGATGGCCGGTGTCGCGGGAACTGACTCGTACGTGGCCCGGTTGCGCAGGAAGCTGCACCGGGTCCGCATCGCCGTGCGCAAATCCGGGGTCGACTACTTCCGTGGCGACGGCTCGGACTGGATCGCGCTGGCCGGGCTGCTGTTGATCATCCCGGCCATCACCGGCACCACGCTCGCCATGCCCGTCTGGTGCGCGCCCTCGGCCCTGGTCCTCCCGATCGTGGCCGGCGGCCTGCTGCTGCGTCCGGCGAGCCTGCTGAGCCTGTACGCGGTCACGGCGGCCGCGCTGATCGTCGAGTCGATCGTCCTCGGCCCGTACACGCGGGGCCCGGGGCGCGTCACGCCCGGCACCATCCTCGTAGTGGCGGCGTGCGGTCTCTTCGGGCTGCTGATCGCGCAGTTCAGGGCCCGGGTCGGGGTGCCCTGGCGGCGCGGCGGGACGATGCTCTTCGACCTGCGCGAGCGCATCAGGGTGCAGAGCGCCCTGCCGTCGCTGCCGGACGGCTGGCACCACGAGATGGCGCTGCGCCCGGCGGGCGGCCAGTCCTTCTCCGGCGACTTCGTGGTCGCCGCCCGGACGAACGGCGGCCGTACGCTCGAAGTCATCCTCACGGACGTCTCGGGCAAGGGCATGGACGCGGGCTCTCGCGCGCTGCTGCTGTCCGGCGCCTTCGGCGGCCTGCTCGGCTCGCTCCCGCCGCACGGCTTCCTCCCCGCCGCCAACGGCTATCTGCTCAGGCAGGACTGGGACGAGGGCTTCGCCACCTCGATCCATCTGGTGCTCGATCTCGACTCGGGCGACTACGAGTTGCTCTCGGCCGGTCATCTGCCCGCGCTCCAGCTCCACGCGGGCAGCGGTGCCTGGGAGGAGAAGTCGGGCGAGGGCCCGCTGCTCGGGGTGTACGACGGCGCGCAGTTCGATCCGGCCAAGGGTTCGCTGCGGCCGGGCGACGTCCTGATGCTGTTCACCGACGGCCTGGTCGAGGCACCGGGCCGCGACCTGGGCGAGGGCATCGACCGGCTGACGGGCGAGGCGGACCGCTTCGTGGACGGCGGCTTCGAGGGCGCGGCCTGGCACCTGATCGAGGCGGTCGCGAAGGATGTGAACGACGACCGGGCGCTGCTGCTGATCTGCCGCGAGGGCTGAACGTACGGCGCCGTCGGCGGCGTTCGGCGTGGGCGGGCCGGCGCGTAGCGGATCACGGCGGCGGCGGCGAACCCAAAAAACGCCGCGCGGCGACCGTCTCCCGACGGGCCGTGCGGCGCTCTCGGCGGAGCGTCAGACTTGCTTCCTCGACTTGTCCAGGACCATCACCAGACCGGCGATGATCCCGAAAAGCGCGAGCGGGATCAGCACGAACAGGCCGACGGTCTGGATCACGCTCAGGCCTGATCCCGGGTCGTCGCCGTCGTCCCGGGTGATGGCGAGCGCCGGGGACGACATGAGCAGCATCATCAGCGTCGTTCCGGCTGCGACGGCGCCGGCGCGCAGAGCGTTCTTCTTGTCCACGGTGCAAACGTAGCGAACGCCTATACCGGGCGCTCGCGCGGGGGTGCCGTACGCGCGCTCAGCACGTCCATCAGGGCGTGCAGCCGGGGTGCGGCGGCCAGCGCCTCCAGCGTCGTCGGACGGCCCTTCGCGTCCGCCACGGGCAGCCGCCAGTTGGGGTACTGGTCCCAGGTGCCCGGCAGATTCTGCGGCCTGCGGTCGCCCACCGCGTCCGGCAGCCAGACGCCGACCATCCGCGCCGGGGTGCGCCGCAGGAAGCGGTAGACCGCGCGGATCTCCTCCTCCTCGTCGCCCCTGCCGTCGGCGGGCAGCAGATCCAGCTCCACCAGCCGGTCGAGCCAGTCGGCGACCTCAGCGTGGTCCTCCGACTGCTCCTCTGCCAGCGGGCGGGTCAGCAGGCCCAGTCGGTGGCGCAGTCCGACATGCTCACCGGTCAGGCGGGCGGCCGTGGACGGCAGGTCGTGGGTGGTGGCGGTCGCGAGGCAGCCGGCGCGCCACTCCTCGGGGGCGAGCGGGCGCTTCGTACCCTCCCAGTCGCGCTCGAACCAGAGCACCGAGGTGCCGAGCACGCCGCGCCGCTCCAGTGCCTCCCGAACGCCGGGGGCGACCGTGCCGAGGTCCTCCCCTATGACGACGGCGTCGGCGCGGTGCGCTTCGAGGGCCAGGACGGCGAGCATCGCCTCGGCGTCGTATCGGACATACGTTCCGTGGGTGGGGTCGTTGCCCTCCGGTACCCACCAGAGCCGGAAGAGGCCCATGACATGGTCGATGCGCAGCGCTCCGGCGTTCCGCAGGAGCCCTTTGAGCAGGCCTCGGTACGGGGCGTAGCCTGACGCGGCGAGGATGTCGGGGCGCCAGGGCGGCAGCCCCCAGTCCTGGCCCCGCGCGTTGAACGCGTCCGGCGGGGCGCCGACCGACATGCCGTGCGCGAAGGCGTCCTGCTGGGCCCAGGCGTCGGCGCCGCCCGGGTGGACGCCCACCGCCAGGTCGTGGACGATCCCGACGGCCATACCGGCGTCCCGCGCGGCGTGGCCGGCCGCCGCCAACTGCTGGTCGGTCAGCCAGGCGAGCCGGCAGTGGAAGTCGACCCGGTGGAGCAGCTCGTGGCGCGCGGCAGCCGTCTCGGCAGAGCGCGGGTCGCGCAGCCCCTCGGGCCAGTCGTGCCACTCGGAGCCGTACGTCTCGGCGAGCGCGTACCAGGTGGCGTGGTCCTCCAGGGCCTGGCCCTGCCCGGCCAGGAAGTCGGCGTAGTCGGCCCGGCGTCCGGGGCCGAGCGGCACCTTGTCCAGGATCTCCAGGGCCTCGCGCTTGAGCGCCCATACGGCGTCGCGGTCGATCAGCGCCTCGTGTTCGAGGACCGATTCGCGCAGCCCGGCGGCCTTCTCGACCAGACCGTCGAGCAACTCACGCTCGGACCCGGTCACATACGCGTACTCGGGCACGGCCTCGATCCGCAGGTGCACCGGGTCGGGGAAGCGGCGCGAGGAGGGGCGGTACGGGGAGGGGTCGGTGGGCGCGCCGGGGACGGCGGCGTGCAGAGGGTTGATCTGGACGAAGCCGGCGCCGAGTTCGCGACCCGACCAGGCGGCCAGTTCGGCGAGGTCCCCCAGGTCGCCCATGCCCCAGGAGCGGCTGGAGAGGAGTGAGTAGAGCTGTACGAGGAAGCCGTGCGTCCGCTCGGGCGGCTGCGGCACCTCGGGGGGCGCGACAACGAGCGTGGCCCGCTCCGTACGGGCGCCGGAGGCGACGGCCGTCAGCCGGTGCACACCGTGAGGGAGCGCGGCCCAGGGGCTCGCGCGCCGGGCGGGGCGGGGGTCGGGACCCGGGAGCGGCAGCTC
>NZ_JTHL01000001.1:2754828-2761815 GCF_000818195.1 Streptomyces sp. 150FB
GCAGGCCCGTACCGGCCGGGAGCGCGGTCAGCGCCGGGGGGAACTCGGGCTCACCGCCGTCCCGCGCGCCCCACAGCACCACGGTCGGGGGCAGCAGACGGCTCTCGGCGGCGGACTCCGCGTGCTTCAGCGCGTCGTCGAGCGCGGCGGCGGTCGACGCGTCGACGCCGAGCGCGGCGAGGACCGCGACCACCGTGTCGTCGGGGACCTGGACGTCCACGTCCGGTGCGGGTGAGTAGGAGGTGGCGACACCGTGCAGTTCCGCGAGCCTGGCCAGGCTCATTTCAGACTCCTGGGGACTCCGTGCCGCCGGCCGTTCCCGGCGCGGTCGGCTCACTGGTCAGCGGGGCACTGTCGGCGAGCGGGGGCTCGCTGGTCAGGGGGGCGGCGTCGGCGAGCGGGGGTTCACTTGTCAGCGGTCCCGCACCGAGATCAGCGATCGGAGGTTCGCTGGTCAGAGGCGCGGGAACGGTCTGTTTGGAAAGGGCCGAGAGGGGCGGCGGGGCGGATGCGGCCATGGCGCGGCTCCAGAGATAGATAACAGGACACAGCAGGCCTACCCAGCGGACGCGACCGCAGACGTGCGCCGCACGTAAACGTATGTGCGGTCATGCTGCCCGACCACCTGCCCGGTCACCTGCGTGGCCATGTGTGCGATCTGTGCGATGACATGTGCGGTTGCCTGTGCGGTTATCTGTGCGGTTACTCACTCGGTCACGTGGCCGATTACGACCTGTGACTGTGGTGTAGCACAGCGGTCAAATGCGACACAACGGCCACACGCATTGACACCCCGACCACGGGGGTGGTGGGCTCACTGCCCACGGAGACAACCACCGTCAGCAACCTTCAACGAAACCACGGGCACCACACCAGCGCGACACGGACGCGACACGGGCGGGACCAGAGCGGAACCGGAAGCACGAGGGGAGCCAGAGGTGCAGCTCGGGCGCAGGAAGCGGACAGCGACCGCCGTCGCTGTGGCGGTGATCGGCGGTCTCCTCGGCACCGCGCCAGGCGCGTACGCCGCGCCCTCCGACCCGGGCAACCCCGCGCTCAGCGCGCCCGACCGGGAGGGCCAGAGCCCGGTGCCTCCCGTCTGGCCCCGGCCGCAGACCATCAAGGCCGGGGGCCGGACGGTCCCGCTCGGGGACACGGTCACCGTCGTCGTGGGCCGGGGCGCCGACCCGTACGCCCTGCACGCCGTGACCGACCTGCTGCGCCAGGCCGGTGTCCGTACGGTCGGCGAGACCTCCTCGGCCGCCACCGCGCCCCCGGGAGCCGTCGTTCTCTTAGGCGGTCCCGCCGCGCAGGACGCCTTACGCACCCTCCGCGCGCCGGAGCGCGCGGACCTTCCGAACGGCGGCTACCGGATCGCGGTCGGCTCCGTCGGGGGACGCGACACGATCGCCGTGGACGGCCTCGGAAGCGACGGGCTCTTTCACGCGGCCCAGACCCTGCGCCAGCTCGTCACACGCCAACCGGGCGGCGGGCTCACCGTCCCCGGCGTTGTCGTACGGGACTGGCCCGGCACCGCCGTACGCGGGACCGCCGAGGGGTTCTACGGCACGCCGTGGAATCAGCCGCAGCGCCTCGCCCAGCTCGATTTCATGGGCCGTACCAAGCAGAACCGCTACCTCTACGCGCCGGGCGACGACCCGTACAGACAGACCCAGTGGCGCGACCCCTATCCGGCCGCTCAGCGTGCGGACTTCCGCGAGCTGGCCGAGCGCGCCCGCGCGAACCATGTGACCCTCGCCTGGGCCGTCGCGCCCGCGCAGGCCATGTGCATGGCCTCGGACAGCGACATCAAGGCGCTCAACCGCAAGATCGACGCGATGTGGGCGCTGGGGGTGCGCGCCTTCCAGCTCCAGTTCCAGGACGTCAGCTACAGCGAGTGGCACTGCGACAAGGACGCGGACACCTACGGTTCCGGCGCGGCGGCCGCGGCCAGGGCGCAGGCGCATGTGGCGAACGCGGTGGCGAAGCACCTCGCCGAGCGGCACGCGGGCGGCGAGCCGCTGGCCGTGATGCCCACGGAGTACTACCAGAAGGGTGCGACGACCTACCGGAGCGCGCTCGCCGGGGCGCTCGACGCGCGCGTACAGGTCGCGTGGACGGGCGTGGGGGTCGTACCCCGCACCATCACGGGCAGCGAGCTGGCCGGTGCGCGCAGTGCGTTCCAGCACCCGCTGGTCACCATGGACAACTATCCGGTGAACGACTTCGAGCAGGGCCGGATCTTCCTCGGCCCGTACACCGGCAGGGAGCCCGCCGTCGCCGGTGGCTCGGCCGCGCTGCTCGCCAACGCCATGGAGCAGCCGACCGCCTCCCGTATCCCGCTGTTCACGGCGGCCGACTACGCCTGGAACCCGCGCGGCTACCAGCCGCAGGAGTCCTGGCAGGCCGCCATCGACGATCTCGCGGGGCCCGACGCCAAGGCCCGCGAGGCGCTCGGGGCGCTCGCCGGCAATGAGGCGTCCTCCATCCTCAACGCTTCGGAGTCCGATTATCTGAAGCCGCTGTTCACGGATTTCTGGAACACCCGTACAGGTGACAAGCAGGCGAGGGACGCGGCGGCGAGCAGGCTCAGGGCCGCTTTCACCGTGATGCGTGAGGCGCCGGAGCGGCTCGCGATGGCGGCGGACGGCCGGCTCGACAACGAGGTACGGCCGTGGCTCGACCAGCTCGCGCACTACGGCGCGGCCGGTGAGCTGGCCGTCGACATGTTGCAGGACCAGTCCGACGGCGACGGCGCGGGAGCCTGGCAGGCGTCGCTCGACCTGGAGCACCAGCGCACGGCCATAAGCGCGGGCGCGGGCGCCGCGACGGTCGGCAAGGGCGTGCTCGACCCGTTCCTGGACAAGGCGGCCAAGGAGTCGTCCGTCTGGACGGGCGCGGACCGCGCCGCGGGCGGGTCCGACTCCGTCACCAGGACCGCGCAGGACTACACGGTCGCCGCCGGCAGGCCCCGGCCGCTCGCCGCCGTGAACACGATGACCGAGCCGGGTACGGGCGCCGGCGCGATGGTGCAGGCGCACGTCCCGGGCCAGGGCTGGCGCGATCTGGGCGCGGTCTCGACGACCGGCTGGACCCAGACGGAGGCGCACGGGCTGCGCGCCGACGCCGTACGGATCGCCTGGGCCGGGACGGGGTCGGGGGTCGCGGGCCCCGGCGGCGCCGCGCCCTCCGTACGGACGGTGGTGCCGTGGTACGCCGACGAGCCGGAGGCCAGCCTCCATCTCGTACGCGGCGAGACGGACGCCGAGATCGGCGGCGGACCCCAGCGGGTGCAGGCACAGGTGGCGGCGCAGCGGCCGGGCGAGGTGCGCGGCACGATCACCGCGAAGGCGCCGTCCGGCATCAAGGTCAGGACACCGGCGCGGACGACGGTGCCGCGCGGGCAGCGGGCGACCGTACCCGTCGAGGTCACCGTCCCGAAGGGCACTCCGGCCGGGACGTACGAGGTGCCGCTCGCCTTCCAGGGCGAGGAGCGGACGCTCACGGTACGGGCGTCGCCTCGCACCGGCGGCCCCGACCTCACCCGCGCGGCCACGGCTTCGGCGTCGTCCTCCGGGGACGAGACGCCCGCCTTCCCGGCGTCGGCGGCGATCGACGGCGACCCGGCGACCCGCTGGTCCTCACCGGTCCAGGACGGCGCCTGGTGGCAGGTGGACCTCGGAGCGCCGGCCCGGGTCGGACAGGTGGTGCTCACCTGGCAGGACGCCTTCGCGAGCCGCTACCGCGTGCAGGTCTCACCGGACGGGCGTACGTGGCGTACGGCGGCGACCGTCAAGGACGGCAAGGGCGGGCGCGAGGCGATCGGGATGGACGCGAAGGACACGCGTTACGTACGGGTCCAGGGCGACGCCAGGGGCACGCGCTTCGGGTACTCGCTGTTCTCGGTGGAGGCATACGCGGTCGCCGAGCAGTGACGAAGGCACTTACCGCGCCGAGGGACACCGAGGCATACCGAACCGCCCCCTGGCCCGCGCGTCGCCGTGCGGGGCCCGTACCGCTTCGGGCTCCGCACGACAAAGGCCCGGATCGTCAGGCGGATATGCCATCGATCCGGGCCACGGCGTCCTCCGCCCCATAGGGTTGGAGGTACGGCATCCAGCGAGGATCCCGGTGCCCGGTTCCGATGATCCGCCACGCGAGGCCGGACGGCGGGGCGGGTTCCTGATGGAGCCGCCACCCCAGTTCACGCAGGTGCCGGTCGGCCTTGACGTGGTTGCAGCGGCGGCAGGCGGCCACCACGTTCTCCCACGCGTGCTGCCCGCCACGGCTGCGCGGGATCACATGGTCGACGCTCGTCGCGGCCGAGCCGCAGTACATACAGCGCCCGCCGTCTCGGGCGAAGAGCGCCCGGCGGGTCAGGGGAACGGGTCCCCGGTAGGGGACACGGACGAAGCGCTTGAGCCGTACGACGCTGGGTGCGGGGATGACACGGCTCGCACTGTGCATAAAGGCGCCGGATTCCTCGAGGGAGACGGCTTTGTTCTCCAGAACGAGGACGAGCGCGCGGCGGAGCGGTACGACGCCGAGCGGCTCGTACGACGCGTTGAGGACCAGGACATGCGGCACGGATGCCTCCTATTACGCCGGCGGCGCGTGGCTCGCGCCGGGACGATCTGCTCTCAGTCTCTCCTCATGCCTGGCGGAAACGCCACCACGTCCAGGTAACGGCGTCGGAGTGTTTTGGACCACACAGCTCCGCTCTTCCCGCGTGAGGAGTGTCTCTCCCTCGAACACGGCATCGGACGAGCCGCATTGCCCCGTTAGTGTGGTTGGTCGGCCGGCCCAGCTCGCTGCGCCCGCCCTCGTCCGTGGCCGGCACCGGTGCCGGCCGCGGTCAGCCCGTATCTGGAGGTTCCTGTCGTGTCCTGGTCCGCCCTGTCGGCCGCCGCACCCTCGTCCGCCGACCCCGCCACCCTGGACGAGGCCGCCGACCGGGCCACCGACGCGGCGAGCTGGGTCGAGGCGAACTGGTCCACCTGGCTGAGTGCGGGCCTGCGGATCGTGCTGATTCTCGTCATAGCGCTGGTCCTGCGCACCCTCATCCGCCGTACCCTCACCCGGCTCATCGCGCGGATGAACCGCAGCGTCCAGGCGGTCGAGGGCACCGCGCTCGGCGGTCTGCTGGTGAACGCGGAGCGCCGCCGCCAGCGCTCGGAGGCGATCGGTTCCGTCCTGCGCTCGGTCACCTCGTTCCTGGTCCTGGGCACGGCCGCGCTGATGGTGCTGGGCGCGCTGAACATCAATCTGGCGCCGCTTCTCGCTTCGGCGGGTGTCGCGGGCGTGGCGCTGGGCTTCGGGGCGCGCAACCTCGTCACGGACTTCCTCTCCGGCGTCTTCATGATCCTGGAGGACCAGTACGGCGTCGGGGACACCATCGACGCCGGGGTCGCCTCCGGCGAGGTGATCGAGGTCGGCCTGCGGGTCACGAAGCTGCGCGGCGAGGGCGGCGAGATCTGGTATGTGCGCAACGGCGAGGTGAAGCGGATCGGCAACCTGAGCCAGGGCTGGGCGACCGCCGGTGTCGATGTGCTGGTCAGGCCCACGGAGGACCTGGAGCGGATCCGGTCGATCGTCACCGGCGTCGCCGAGAACATGTCCAAGGACGACCCGTGGAACGAGCGGCTGTGGGGCCCGGTCGAGGTGCTCGGCCTTGACGCCGTCCTGCTGGACTCGATGACGGTGCGGCTCACCGCGAAGACGATGCCGGGTCAGGCGCCGCGCGTGGAGCGCGAACTGCGCTGGCGCGTCAAGCGCGCGCTCGACGAGGCCGGCGTGCAGATCATAGGCGGCTCCGCGCTCCCGCCGGAGGAGGAAGCGGAGGACGACCCGTCGGCCGGCGTGGCCGCCCCTTCCGCCCTGTCGAACCCGACGTCCGCGCAGTCCCTGGCGGCTTCGCCGCTGGCCTCCCCGTCGGCGGGAGCCCAGAGCGCGAGCCAGAACCAGGGCCAGAACCTGTCGAAGTGAGCTGACGGACGGCGGGCGGCGGCGGGCGGCGGCGCCGGCCGGCCGGTTGCCCGCAGGTAACACTTTGGTTGCCTCCGGTGGCCGGAAGCGGACGGGTATTGACGCCCCGCTGACGTGCGTCTTACGTTCCTCCTACTGGATAGGAAAGTTTCCTAACAGTGTGCTCGCGGGTGACCCGCGGCGGACCGGGAACGAAGGGCAGGTGTACGCGACATGGGCGGACCATCCATACCGTCGCCGGGTACACCGAGCGTCCTGCGCGCCATGAACGACCGGGCCGCCCTCGATCTGCTCGTCGCCCACGGTCCCCTCACCCGGACCAGGATCGGCGAGCTGACCGGCCTCTCCAAGCCCACCGCCTCCCAGTTGCTGAACCGGCTGGCGGCAGCGGGCCTGGTGCGTACGACCGGCAGCCAGAGCGGCCGCCCGGGACCCAACGCCGTGCTGTACGAGGTCAACCCCGGCGCCGCGTACGTCGCGGCACTGGCCGTGGGCCACACCGGCATCAACGCCGCCGTCTGCGACATCACGGGTACGGTGCTCGGCTCCTGCCGGGTCGAGGCCGACGCGGTCGCCGACGACGTACGCCACCGCACGGCGCAGCTCGTCGCCGAGGCCGTCGACGGCGCGCTGAGCCTGGCCGGTCTCGGCCACGACGACCTGGCGAGCGTCGTGATCGGCACCCCGGGCGCGATCGACCCGGGCACCGGGCAGTTGCGCTACGCACCGCACCTGCCGGGCTGGCACTCCCGTACCCTGCTGGCCGATCTCGCCGAGGTGGTCGGCACCCCGGTCACCATCGAGAACGACGTCAACCTGGCCGCCATAGCCGAGCAGTACGAGGGCGCCGCCCAGGACCACGACGACTTCGTCCTCGCCTGGCTCGACCGCGGCGTGGGCGCCGCCATCGTCATCGGCGGGCGGCTGCTGCGCGGCGCCACCGGCGGCGCCGGGGAGATCGGCTACATGCCGCTGCCCGGGGCTCCGCTCGCCCGTGGCGGC
>NZ_JTHL01000001.1:2762317-2768701 GCF_000818195.1 Streptomyces sp. 150FB
CCCGGCGGTGCGTGACCTGGCCGGCGGGCTGCCGCTGGCCGAGGCGCTCGCCGACGAGGCCGTACGCGGCGAGGCGGCCCGCAGGCTGGCCACCGGCCTCGCCGCCGTGGTCGCCGTCGTCGATCCCGAACTGGTCGTCCTCTCAGGCTCGGTGGCCCAGGCCGGCGGAGAGGCACTGCGTGAGCGGGTGCAGGAAGAGCTGACCGGGCTCGCCCTGCCCCGACCACTGCTGCGCATCAGCGACATCGAAGGCGATCCGATCCTGACGGGAGCGCTGCGTACGGCGCTCACGCAGGCGCGCGACGCGGCCTTCGACACGACGCAATCCCCCTCGACGTAATCCCGCACGACCCACCGGCCTACCGGGCGTAGATCACCCATACCCTTTTTGTCACCATTGGCCCCGCTCAGCCCCCTCCCCGTAAAGGAAGTCCGACATGGCGCGATGGCGTATACGCACGTGCGTGCCCGTGGCGCTCGGCGCCGCTGCTGCCCTGCTGTTGTCCGGCTGCGCCAATCCGAGCACCGGCAGCAGCGACGACGATCCGACCAAACCGGTCACGCTGAAGTTCTGGCACGGCTGGTCGACGCCGAACGAGGTGAAGGCGATCAACGACAGCATCGCCCGCTTCGAGAAGCTCCACCCGAACATCAAGGTCGTCTCCACCGGGAACGTCAGCGACGAGACGATCAATCAGGCGCTGCGTGCGGGCGGGGGTTCGGCGCCCGATGTGGTGACGTCGTTCACCACCAACAACGTCGGCCAGTACTGCTCCTCCGGCATGTGGGCCGATCTCGACCCCTTCATGAAGAAGACCGGCGTCGACAAGGCGAAGGTCTTCCCGAAGACCCTGCTGGACTACACGCAGTACCAGGGCGTCCAGTGCGCGCTGCCGCTGCTCGCCGACGCGTACGGCATGTACTACAACAAGGACGACTTCAAGGCGGCGGGGATCAGCCGGCCGCCGCACACCATCTCCGAGATGAAGACCGACGCCGCCAAGCTCGCCGTGAAGAACAAGGACGGCTCGCTCAAGCGTGCGGGCTTCATGCCGAACTTCCGGCTCTACCAGAACAGTCCCGACCGGATGTTCGCGCAGTGGGGCCCGAAGTACTTCGACAAGAACGGCAAGGCGCAGCTCGCCGACGAGCCCAAGACCGCGCAGTACTACGCGGCGATGAAGTCCATCGTCGACGCGCAGGGCGGCTACGCGGCCATGGAGAAGCTGCGGGCCGGCTTCGGGGACGAGATGTCCGACGGCAACGCCTTCCTGACGGGCAAGCTCGCCATGCATCTCGACGGTGAGTGGCGCGGGCTGATGCTCAAGGACGCCAAGGCGAAGTTCAACTGGGGTGTGGCGCCGCTGCCGGTCCCTGACGACCAGGCCAACACGTACGGGCGCGGCTATCTGACCGGCACGGTCACCGGTATCGCGCACAGCAGCACGCACCAGAACGCCGCGTGGGAGCTGGTGAAGTACCTGACGACGGACACCGACCAGGTGGTGAAGTTCGCCAACGCGATCCACAACGTGCCGTCGACGTATCCCGCGCTGAAGTCGCCGGAGCTGGACGCGGACCCGTCGTTCCGGCAGTTCCTGAACATCGCCCAGAACCCGTACAGCCAGGCGATCCCGGCGTCCAACAACGGAGGGCAGTACATCACCTCCTTCCAGGACTTCTCGTACTCCGAGGAAGCGGGCAAGGCGGGCGATCTGCACGCCGGTCTGAAGAAACTCGACGACCAGATCGACGCCGACAACGTCCAGTCGGAAAACTGAGGAGCCGGGTCATGGCACTGTCACTCTCCACCTCGGCACGGGCCGGGGCCGCCGGGACGGGGACCGCGAAGGTTCCGGTCAGCGCGGAGCTCCGGCGCAAGCGCAACCGCCGGCGGCTGCGCACCCTGGGCTTCCTCTCCCCCTGGCTGATCGGTTTCACGGTCTTCTTCGGCTATCCGCTGATCGCCACCGTCTACTTCTCGTTCATGCACTACAACCAGATCAAGTCGCCCACCTTCGTGGGGCTGCGGAACTGGAAGTACGTGTTCGAGCAGATGCCGCTGTTCGGGCCCGCCCTGTGGAACACGCTGTGGCTGGTCGTCGTGATGGTCGCGCTGCGCGTGGTGTTCGGTCTCGGCATCGGCCTGCTGGTGACGAAGATCAAGACCGGCGTCGGGTTCTTCCGTACGGTCTTCTATCTCCCCTATCTGGCCCCGCCGGTGGCCGCGACCGTCGCCTTCGTCTTCCTCCTCAACCCGGCCACCGGGCCGGTCAACGAGGTGCTGTCGTGGGTCGGTCTGCACGGACCGAACTGGTTCAACGACGCGAACTGGGCGAAGCCCTCGCTGGTGATGCTGTCCCTGTGGGGCATCGGTGACCTGATGGTCATCTTCATGGCCTCGCTGCTGGACGTGCCCAAGGACCAGTACGAGGCGGCCGACCTCGACGGCGCGGGCGCCGTCGCCAAGTTCCGCTGGATCACCTGGCCGGCGATCACCCCGATCGTGCTGTTCGCCGTGGTGACGGGCGTCGTCCAGACGATGCAGTACTACACGCAGGCGCTGGTCGCCGGAAAGCTCGCGTCGGGCGTCTCCATCGGCCCCGGTTCGGTGGTCCAGCCCGGCTACCCCGACCACTCGACCCTGACCGTCCCGCAGCTCGTCTACTCGCTGGGCTTCCAGAACTTCAACACCGGTGCGGCATGTGTGCTCTCGCTCGTGCTCTTCGCCATCGCCATGGCCGTCACCGTCCTGCTGATGCGCAAGAGCGTCGGCCTCATCCCGGCGGAGGACTGAGATGACCACCACCACCCTGAACCCACCACCGGCGCTCGCACCGAGCCGTCCCTCGGGACGCGACTCCGCCCGCTTCCGCCGTAAGCGCGCCCTGAACTGGATCGCGGTCCACGCCGTGGCCATCGCGCTGGGGCTCGTCTTCATCCTGCCGTTCGTCTTCGTCTTCCTCACCTCGGTGATGAGCGACGGGCAGGCGCTGACCGGCGACCTGTGGCCGCACTCGTGGAACTGGTCGAACTACTCGACGGTGTTCCACACGCCCGGCTTCCTGACCTGGTGGCGCAACTCGCTGATGTACGCGGTGCTCGGTACCGTCTTCACGGTGATCTCGTCGGTGCCGGTGGCGTACGCGCTCGCCAAGTTCCGCTTCCGGGGCCGGCGCACGGCGATGATCCTGGTGATCTCCACGATGATGCTGCCGCCGCAGGTCATCGTCATCCCGATGTACCTGGTGTGGGCCCAGCAGTTCCACCTCACGGGCTCGCTCTGGCCGCTGATCATCCCGATGGCGTTCGGCGACGCGTACTCGATCTTCCTGCTGCGGCAGTTCCTGCTCACCATCCCGCAGGAGTACATCGAGTCGGCGAAGGTCGACGGCTGCGGTGAGCTGCGCACCCTGCTCAAGATCGTGGTGCCGATGGCGAAGCCGGGCATCGCGGCGATCGCGCTCTTCCAGTTCTTCTACTGCTGGAACGACTACTTCGGGCCGCAGATCTACGCGGCCCAGAACCCGGGCGCCTGGACACTGAGTTACGGCTTGGAGTCCTTCAAGAGCGCCCACAGTGTGAACTGGAACCTGACCATGGCCGCGACGCTGCTCGTCATGGCGCCGGTCATC
This sequence comes from Streptomyces sp. 150FB, assembly GCF_000818195.1. Lineage (GTDB taxonomy): Bacteria > Actinomycetota > Actinomycetes > Streptomycetales > Streptomycetaceae > Streptomyces. The sequence continues at coordinate 2,765,953 of NZ_JTHL01000001.1, forward strand.
ATCGTGTTCTTCTTCGCACAGAAGGCCTTCGTAGAAGGCGTCACCCTCACCGGAGTAAAGGGCTGAGATTCATGAAGCTCGCAGTGGTAGGCGGAGGATCGACCTACACACCCGAACTCATCGACGGATTCGCACGGTTGAGGGACACTCTGCCGATCGAGGAACTCGTGCTCGTCGACCCCGCGGCCGACCGGCTCGAACTGGTCGGGGGGCTTGCCCGGCGGATCTTCGCCAAGCTCGGCCACCCCGGCCGGATCACCACCACCTCCGACCTGGACGCGGGCGTCGCGGGCGCGGACGCCGTACTGCTCCAGTTGCGCGTGGGCGGGCAGGCCGCCCGCAACCAGGACGAGACCTGGCCGCTCGAATGCGGCTGTGTCGGCCAGGAGACGACCGGCGCCGGAGGCCTCGCCAAGGCGATGCGTACGGTCCCTGTCGTCCTCGACATCGCCGAGCGGGTACGCCGCGCCAACCCCGACGCCTGGATCATCGACTTCACCAACCCGGTGGGGATCGTGACGCGGGCGCTGCTGCAGGCCGGGCACAAGGCCGTCGGGCTGTGCAATGTGGCGATCGGTTTCCAGCGCAAGTTCGCGAAGCTCCTCGATGTGACGCCCGGCGAGGTCTACCTGGAGCACGTCGGCCTCAACCACCTGACGTGGGAGCGCGGCGTACGGCTCGGCGGGCCCGAGGGCGAGGACGTCCTGCCCAAGCTGCTGGTCGAGCACGGCGAGGCGATCGCGTCCGACCTGCACCTGCCGCGCGCGGTGCTCGACCAGTTGGGCGTGGTGCCCTCGTACTACCTGCGCTACTACTACGCGCACGACGAGGTCGTACGGGAGCTGCGCACCAAGCCCTCGCGCGCCTCCGAGGTCGCTGCGATGGAGAAGCAGCTCCTGGAGATGTACGGCGATCCCGCGCTGGAGGAGAAGCCGGAGCTGCTGTCCAAGCGCGGCGGCGCCTTCTACAGCGAGGCCGCGGTGGATCTGGCGGCGTCGCTGCTGCGCGGGGGCGGCTCCCCCGTACAGGTGGTGAACACGTACAACAACGGCACCCTGCCGTTCCTGCCGGACGACGCGGTGATCGAGGTCCAGGCGCGGGTGGGGCTCGACGGCGCGGTGCCGCTCGCCGTACCCGCTCTCGATCCGCTGTATGCGGGCCTCATCGCGAACGTCACCGCCTACGAGGACCTGGCGCTCGAAGCGGCGGTGCACGGCGGCCGCGACCGGGTGTACAAGGCGCTGCTCTCGCACCCTCTGATCGGCCAGTACGAGTACGCGGAGAAGCTCACCGACGAGCTGATCGCGCACAACCGGGAGCACTTCGCGTGGGCGTGAGCACCTTCGGTCCGGCGGCGGGGCGCGCGAGCGTCCTCGCCGTCGACGCCGGTAACAGCAAGACCGATGTGGCCGTGATCGGCGCCGACGGTACGGTGCTCGGCGCGGCCCGCGGGGGCGGCTTCCAGCCGCCGATCGTGGGGATCGAGGCGGCGATCGACGTACTGGCACTGGTCGTCGACGAGGCGGCCTCGGCCGCCGGACTGCCCCGCGAGAACTTCGTCAACCACATCTCCGCGTGTCTCGCCAACGCCGATCTGCCCGTGGAGGAACGCGAGTTGGCGGAGGCGGTGCAGGCACGCGGATGGGGCCTGAGCACCGATGTGCGTAACGACACCTTCGCGATACTGCGGGCAGGGCTGCCGAGCGGCGCCGAGCCGCGCGGTGTCGCCGTCGTGTGCGGGGCCGGCATCAACTGTGTGGGCATGCTGCCGGACGGCCGGACGGCGCGCTTCCCGGCGATCGGCCAGATCTCCGGTGACTGGGGCGGCGGTTCGGGACTCGCCCTGGAGGCGATGTGGTTCGCGGCGCGCGCCGAGGACGGGCGCGGCGAGGCGACGGAGCTGGCCAGAACGCTGCCGGAGCACTTCGGCGTCGGGTCGATGGCCGAGCTGATCGAGGCGCTGCACCGGGGGCGTATCCCGTTCGTGCGCAGGCACGAGATGACGCCGGTGCTGTTCGCGACGAGCGAGGCGGGCGACACGATCGCGCGCTCCCTGGTGGACCGGCTGGCCGACGAGGTCGTGGTGATGGCGACCGTCGCACTCGGCAAGCTGGACCTGCTGGACGAGGAGGCGCCGGTGCTGCTCGGCGGCGGCGTACTGGCGGCGCGCCACCCGCGGTTGAACGACAGGATCGCCGAACTGCTGGCGGCGAAGGCGCCGAAGGCGGTCGTCGGGGTGGTGACCGCGCCACCGGTGCTCGGCGCGGCGCTGCTGGGCCTCGACCATGTCGGTGCGACCGGGGAGGCGCACGCGCGGCTGCACGCGCACTACGTCTGAGCGAGGACGGGTCCGGCGGGGCGAGTCCGGCGGTGCGTGCGCCGTCCGGTGGCCGCCCCGGTCGGTTGAGCGGATGAACGCGCCTTTGGCCAACGCCCTGAAGACCTCCTGAACACGTCCAAGAGGCCCGAAGTGGGAACCGATCAGGGCTTTGCGACGTATTTAAGGTCAGTGGCTTCAGGTCCTGCCCTAAGGTGAGGGGCCCGTACAAGATCCAGTCAATCCTGGTGTGCGCGCGGGCCCCTGCGGCCATACTGCTGGCCGGTAGTCGTCCCCGTTCCGCCGGGGACGGGCCGTCGTCGTCAACTGACCGAGGGGGAGGTCACGTGACTTACCCGCCGAATGTGCGCACCGCGCCGCCATCGGCTCCGCCGCGTGCGCCCGCACAGCCGCCGCCCCGGCCGCCGGGCC
>NZ_JTHL01000001.1:2768726-2774126 GCF_000818195.1 Streptomyces sp. 150FB
CCCCGGCCGCCGGGCCCGCCCGCCGGCCCTCCGGGGGCTTCGGCGCCGCGCAAGGCGTGGACCGAGGGCGTGGAGCAGCTGCGCGCCGGAGCGACGACGGAGCCGGGGCGGCTGCGGATCATCGGGGCCGCGCTGGTGCTGCTCGTCGTGGCGTTCGGGGCGGTCTCGGCCGTCGAGGCCTCGGACCGGTTCACCGCCGCCGACGACGTGGTGAGGCACAGTCAGCCGCTGAGCAGGGACGCGGCGAACATCTACCGTTCGCTGGCCGACGCCGACACCCAGGCGGCCAGCGGCTTCCTCGCGGGCGCGCAGGACCCGCCCGAGGTGCTGAAGCTCTATCAGGACGACATCCGTACGGCGTCCAGCCTGCTCGTCAAGGCTGCGGCGACCACCAGCAGTTCGAGTGAATCCGGGCGGCAGATCGCCGCGATCAACGAGGGCCTTCCGCGCTACACCGGCCTGATCGAGCGGGCCAGGGCCGCCAACCGCCAGGGGCTGCCGCTCGGCGGTGCGTACCTGCGGTACGCGAACGAGCAGATGACCAGGGAGCTGCTCCCGGCGGCCGAGAAGCTGTACGGGGTGGAGACGGCGCGGCTCGACCAGGACAACGACGACGCGCGGCTGTGGCCGTTCGCCTCGCTCGCCGTCGGTGTGGTGACGTTCGGCGGTCTCTTCTGGGCGCAGCGGCGCAACTACCGCAGGACGAACAGGGTGTTCAACCAGGGCATGCTCGCCGCCACCGCCGCTTCCACGGTCCTGCTGCTCTGGCTGGCCGTCGGGCACACGATCGCGCGGTCGGACCTGAACGCCGCGGAGGCGAAGGGCCAGCGGTCTCTGGCGGTGCTCAACGACGCCCGGATCAACTCGCTCAAGGCCCGGGCCAACGAGAACCTCACCGAGGTGGCGCGGGGCGCCGTCCTCACCGCGGACGGCAAGAACGACAAGTACGAGGCGGACTTCAACACCGGCATGGCCAAGCTCTCCGCCGCGCTCAGGACGGCGCGGGGACTCGCCGACGACAGCGCGGGCAGCGAGCCGGTGGGCACGGCGATCGACTCGGTCGCCCAGTGGCAGGAGCGCCACACCTCGGCCCGCGCGGCGGACCAGGCCGGCGACTACAAGAAGGCGCTGGACAAGATCATCGGCCCCGAGGGCACCACGGGCCAGTCGTTCGACCAGGTGAACGCCGCTCTGGGGACCGCCATCGACCATGAGCAGGGGGAGTTCACCGCGTCCGCCACGAGCGGGCGGAGCGCCCTGACCGGGCTGGCGGCCGGCGCGGCTGTGCTGGGCCTGCTGGGCGCCGCGGGCGCGGCCCTCGGCATGGGCCGCAGGCTTTCGGAGTACCGGTGAGAGGCGGAGGAATGACCTCGACAGACAGGCCTCGCCGGTCCGGCGGCCGGTTCCGCGCGTTCACCAGGCTCCGCGGCTGGGGCGGTGTCTCGGCGATGGGCGCCGCCTGTGTGGTGACGGCCGCGCTCACCCTGCTCCCGCTGCTGCACACGAGCCGGGAGGCGGTGGAGCAGGCGGAGCAGTCCGCCGGTTCCCTCGCGACGGCGGTCCCGGCCAAGGCCGACGAGTGTGTGAACCCCGAGGCGAGCCTGCCGCCCTCCGGTGCCGACGGACCGACCATCGCGAAGATCAAGGCCCGGGGGCGCCTCTGGGTCGGTGTCGACCAGAACAGCTACCAGTGGGGCTACCGCGACCCCGCTTCCCCGAACGGCAGCATCGAGGGCTTCGACATCGACCTCGCCCATGCCATCGCCGCCGACATACTCGGCGACCCGAACAAGATCACGTTCCGCGCCATCCCCACCAACCTGCGGGTCCAGGCGCTCCAGAACGGCTCGGTGGACATCGTCGTCCGGACGATGACGATCAACTGCGAGCGCAAGAAGCAGGTCGCCTTCTCCACCGCCTACTTCCAGGCGGGCCAGCAGGTCCTGGCGCCGAAGTCCGACCCGTCGATCAAGGGGTACGACGCCTCGCTCGCCGGGAAGCGGGTCTGCACCGCCCAGGGCTCCACCGCGTACGACCAACTGGTGAAGAAGTCGTACGGGGCGATATTCAAGGACCCGCACGACGGCACCGCGCGGGACGAGGACCAGTTGACCGTGCCCAACCAGCTCGACTGCCTGGTACGGCTCCAGTTGGGCGAGGTGGACGCCGTCGTCACGGACAACGCGCTGGCGGCCGGCCAGGTCGCCCAGGACCCGGCCGTGCAGTTGCGCGGCAAACCGTTCACCACCGAGTACTACGGTGTCGCTGTCAAGCTCGGCAACGACGACCTGGTGCGCCGGGTGAACCAGGTGCTGGTGGGCTATCGGGCCGGTGGAACCGCCAGCCCCTGGATGGTGTCGTACAGGCACTGGCTGAAGGCCGGACTGCCCGGGATAACCGGCCCGCCGGCGGCGAAGTACGAGTAGGACGGCGTACGGAGACGGCGGACGGGTGAGGCGCCGAACACACGCGAGCGGAGAGGTGATCGATGGGCGTCATGGGCTCCTTCCCCGGCTCCGCCGGGAGTCCGCCCGGACCGGTCATGGACCGGGACGAGGTGGACCGTGCCCTGGCACGTCTGGACGCGGAGCACGAAGCGATCGAGTCGTCGCTGCTCGCCCTCCAGGACCACGCGGGCCGCAGACTGCTCGAAGGCGCCGGGCTGACCGGGGTCACCAAGGACCGCTGGGCCTCGGCCGAGCAGTGGATCACCGTGCTGTGGTCGTACTTCGAGAGCTACGCGGAGGCGCTGAACGGCGCCCGTGAGCTGCGCGCCAGGCGCCGCTGGCCGAACCGCGACGATCTGGTGGAGCTGACCCGCACCCTGCGCGGCCGTTGCGTCACCGTCGCCGGCACCCCCGAGCACCAGGCGGCGTCCCTCACCGGACCCGCCAAACTGTCCGAGGAGTTCACCCTCGCCGAACTGGTGTCCAGGATGAACGAGCTGTACGCGCGTTCGCTGGACATGGTCGTGGCGGCGGACTCCGTGTGGTCGGCGCTGCCCGCCAGGATCGACCTGCTCTCCGCCGAACTGGCGCGCACCCGCTCGCTCGCGCACTCCGCCGGCGTACGGCCCGGGGAGCACCCGGCCGCGGACGACCTGGAGTCGATCACCCATGAGCTGACCACCCTGCGCGCCCAGGTGGTCTCCGATCCGCTGGCCTTCTGGCACGCCGTGCGCGGCAGTTCGGCCCCGGGCGGCGGCAGGCCGGACACCGAGCGCTACGACAGGGCGGCGCGCGCCCTGGAGGACGTACGGCGCGAGATCGAGGCGGTCCTCAGCGTGCGCCAGGACTCCGAGGAGCGGCTGATGCGGCTGCGGGACGTGCTGTCGCGCGCCGACCGTACGCTCGCCGAGGCGCGGTCCGCCCGGGGTGAGGTGCTCGCGAAGATCGCCGCCTCCGAGGTGCCCGCTGTCAGCGGCCCGCCGACCGCGCTGCACGAGCAGCTCTCGACCGCCGCCGAATACCGCAGGCACGCCCAGTGGCACCGGCTCTCACCGCTCCTGGAGTCGCTGGAGCGCGACGCCGAGGACGAACTGCTGCGGGCCCGTGAGTCCTTGACGGCGGTCACCGCGCCGCTCGCCGTGCGCGCGGAGCTGCGCGGCAGGCTGGACGCGTACCGGGCGAAGGTCTCCCGGCACGGCATGGCGGAGGACCCGCTGCTGATCGAGCGGTACGACGCGGCCCGCCGCAGGCTGTGGAGCGCGCCCTGCGATCTCCGCGTCGCCGAGCAGGCGGTGCTGCGCTACCAGCAGGCGGCGGCCGATCTCCTGGTGCCACGGCAGCAGGGGCCCGCCGACCGCGGGGGTGGCGAGTGAGTACGGGCGGAGCTGCGGCAGGCACGACAACGGGAACAGAGACGGGGCGGGGGGACCGATGAGCGGGACGAGCACATGCCAACGCCCGGGCTGCGAGGGCTCGTACGAGGACATGGGCGGCGGGGAGCTGTACTGCGACACCTGCGGACTGGCCCCGGTGGTCTCTCCCAGCGGCACCCTGTCCTCGCCGCCCACGGGCATCACGGCCGGCGGCGCGTCGGGCCGCGTCCCTTCGTCGAACGCCTCGTCCCGCGCGTCCGCGCGCTCGTCGGGGTCTCGCCGCTCGGTCTCCGGCCGGCTGTCCCGAGGGGTCTCGGGGCGGCCGTCGAGCCGGTCGGTCTCGGTGCGCGCTTCCAGTACGTCCACGGCGGCGTCGGGGCGCAACCGCCTGGGCGCCGGGCTGGTCTCCGTACCCGATGTGCCGCGTCACGATCCCGGCTCGGCGGTGATGGAGCGCCCCGAGGTGCCCGAGCGCAAGCGTTTCTGCTCGCGCGGCGGCTGCGGGGCGCCGGTGGGCCGGGCGCGCGGCGACCGGCCGGGGCGTACGGAGGGGTTCTGCACGAAGTGCGGCCACCCGTACTCGTTCGTGCCGAAGCTCAGCCCGGGCGATGTGGTGCACGGGCAGTACGAGGTCAGGGGCTGCCTGGCGCACGGCGGGCTCGGCTGGGTCTATCTGGCCGTGGACCGCGCGGTCTCGGACCGCTGGGTGGTCCTCAAGGGCCTGCTGGACACGGGCGACGCCGACGCGATGGAAGCCGCGATCTCCGAGCGCCGGTTCCTCGCCGAGATCGAGCACTCCAACATCGTCCGCATCTACAACTTCGTGGAACACCTCGACCAGCGGACCGGCTCCATGGACGGCTACATCGTCATGGAGTACGTCGGGGGCAAGTCGCTCAAGGAGATCGCCAACGGACGGCGCGATCCGACGGGCAAGCGTGATCCGCTGCCGGTCGAGCAGACCTGCGCGTACGGCATCGAGGCGCTGGAGGCGCTCGGACACCTGCACAGCCGCAACCTCCTGTACTGCGACTTCAAGGTGGACAACGCCATACAGACCGAGGGGCAGCTCAAGCTCATCGACATGGGCGCGGTCCGCCGGATGGACGACGACGAGTCCGCGATCTACGGCACGGTCGGCTACCAGGCGCCCGAAGTCGCCGAGGCCGGCCCGTCGGTGGCGTCCGACCTGTACACGGTGGCGCGGACGCTGGCGGTGCTCGCCTTCGACTTCCAGGGCTATACGAACGTGTTCGTGGACTCGCTCCCCGACCCGGACACCATCGAGGTCTTCCGGACGTACGAGTCGTTCTACCGGCTGCTGGTCAGAGCGACGGACCCGGACCCCGGGCGGCGCTTCGCCTCGGCGCAGGAGATGGCCGAGCAGTTGACCGGTGTGCTGCGGGAGGTGGTCGCGCTCCAGACCGGCCGGCCACGGCCCGCGCTGTCCACCCTGTTCGGGCCCGAACTGCGCGTCACCGACACGGAGTTGTTCGCGGCGCTGACGGAGGACGTCTCGCTGCTGGGGGCGCGGAAGCGGGCACCGAGGAGCGGCCGCGCGGGCGGCGTTCCGGCGCTGC
>NZ_JTHL01000001.1:2774565-2775775 GCF_000818195.1 Streptomyces sp. 150FB
CGGCGGGGCCCCGGCTCGCGGCGCTCGACGTACGGGCCACCGCGCTGGCACTGCCCGTACCCCGGGTCGATCCGGCCGACCCGAACGCGGGCTTCCTGGCCGGTCTGATGGCCTCGGCGCCCGGCGAGCTGATCGCCGCGCTGGAGGCCGCCCCCGCCGACTCCCTGGAGCGAGGGCTGCGGCAGGTGAGAGCGTGGCTGGAGAACGGCGACTCGCACACCGCTGTGGAGGCCCTGTCGGCCCTGGAGAGGCGCTATCCGGACGACTGGCGGGTGGTCTGGTACCGCGGTCTGGCCTCGCTGGTCACCGGGGACCAGGAGACGGCGGCGGTCTCCTTCGACGGAATCTACGACGCGTTCCCCGGTGAGCCCGCGCCGAAGCTGGCGCTCGGGGTCTGCGCCGAGGTGCTCGGCCAGTTGGACAACGCGGCCGAGTACTACCGCCTCGTATGGACGATCGACCCGAGCTATGTCAGCGCGGCGTTCGCGCTGGCCCGGGTGCAGCTCGCCTCCGGCGACCGGACCGGCGCCGTGGTGACGCTGGAATCCGTACCGGAGGCCTCGATCCACTACACGGCGGCCAGGGTGGCCGCCGTCCGTGCGCGGCTGCGGCGGCGGGTCGCCCTGGACCCGCTGCTCGACGACCTGCGGGCCGCCGGAGGGCAGGTGGAGGCGCTCCGGCAGCTCGGTCTCGACGCGGTCCGCCGTGAGCAATTGTCCACCGAGGTACTGGGCACCGCTCTTGACTGGGTACTCTCCGGAGGCCGGGGCGGACAGGTGGAGCGGTCCACCACCCTGCTCGGCAGCGCGCTCGACGAGCGGGGCCTGCGTTTCGGACTGGAACGCTCGTACAGGGTGCTCGCCCGGCTCGCCCAGCGGGGCGAGGAGAGGATCGAACTGGTGGAGCGGGCCAACCGTTTCCGCCCCCGGACGTGGGTGTGATTGATGGCGCAGAAGCCCCAGTTGGCCGCATGGTCGACATGCCCTAGCTGCGAAGAGCCGCTGGACGCCGGCGACCTGTTCTGTGGTGCCTGCGGGTACCACCTGACGGACGCTCCGCAGGGCCAGGACCAGCAGGACCGCCCGACCGTCGCCATGAATGTCGCCGGCCGGGCGAGGGGCGCGGATCCATCCGCCCCGGCCGGTCCTCCGGCGGAGGCGGCGGGCGGGGTGCAGTGGCCGCCCGCCTCCGGGCCGGACGGCTCGGGCGC
>NZ_JTHL01000001.1:2776673-2779992 GCF_000818195.1 Streptomyces sp. 150FB
CGCGCCGCCCGCCGCGCCGCCCGCGCCACCGGCATCGGCGTTGGCATCGCTGACCCCGACGCTCCGGGACGATCCGGTGCCGGACGACCCGGCGGGGGACGACGCGGGCCGGAGCGCGTCCGCCGAGCACTCCTCTGCGTCCTCGGAGGCGACGGACGGGACGGACTCGTCGGACATGTCCGACCCCGCGAGCCCCGTACCCCCGGACCCCCGGACCGTCGACCCCGACGCCACTCCCCCTTCGGGCACCAAGCTCTGTGTCGCCTGCCGCGCGGGCCGGGTGGACAGCGACGGCTACTGCGAGAACTGCGGCCACGCCCAGCCGCGCGAGCGCGACCACATGGAGGAGGAGTTGGCCGCGGTGGCGGCGGTGAGCGACCGGGGCCTGCGGCACCACCGCAACGAGGACGCGTTCGCGCTGTCCTCGGCGGCGCTCCCCGACGGCTCGCCCGCCGTGGTCGCGATCGTCTGCGACGGTGTGTCCTCGGCGACCCGCCCCGACGAGGCCTCGGAAGCCGCGGCCGACGCGGCCAACGAGTCGCTGCCGGCCGCGCTGGAGCGCGGTACGCATCCGCAGCAGGCCATGCACGACGCGATCCTGGCGGCGTCCGAGGCCGTCAACGCGCTCGCCCAGGAGCCGGGCCGCGCCACGGCCCACGACACACCCCGCCACCAGAACGCGCCCGCGTGCACGATCGTCGGCTCGGTGGTGGCGAACGGGCTGCTGATCGTCGGCTGGGTCGGCGACAGCCGCGCCTACTGGGTGCCCGACGACCGTACGTTCGCGTCGGCGCGGCTCACCGAGGACGACTCCTGGGCCGCGCAGATGGTCGCCGCCGGTCTGATGAACGAGGTCCAGGCGTACGCGGACGAGCGCGCCCACGCCATCACCGGCTGGCTGGGCGCCGACGCGTACGAACTGGAGCCGCACACCGCCTCCTACAAGCCGGACCGCTCGGGTGTGGTGGTGGTCTGCACGGACGGCCTGTGGAACTACGCGGAGAGTGTGGAGGAGATGGCCCGGGTCCTGCCGCCCGATGCCGCGCAACGGCCGCTGCACGCGGCCCAGGTACTGGTCGGCCACGCGCTCGACGGCGGGGGCCACGACAACGTAACAGTGGCTGTCGTGCCGTTCGCCGTGCCACCGCGAGGGGCAGGATCGGCCCAGGACAAGGCTTGAACCCGTTCCGCCCTTCCTGGGCCTGGTGAACGTCCGCGCGCCGGGGCGCCCGAGTGTCCCGCGTACCGCCGCCCGATGTCAGTTGCCCGCTGTCCGACGCCTGTTGCCCGACGCCTGTTGCCCGATGCCCGTCGCCCCTTTTCCGCTGACTCTGTCGCGTGGAGCCCCGAGGAGCCGATACACATGGCGAACTTCTCCAAGTCCAACGTGCCGCGATTCTCCGTCGACGTGTACCAGAACGAGTACCTGCCCGAAGGCGGCCGCGAGGTGCACGCCATCGTCACGGTCACCTCGACCGGCGGCGGTACGAGCGGGGGCGCCCCGCTGAGTGGAGCCTCGCCCGCCTCCCCGGCGTTCTCGGCGAACGGCCCCAGAGCAGCCGTGGTGATCATGGTCGACTGCTCCGGCTCGATGGACTATCCGTCGGCGAAGATGCGCGCGGCGCGGGAAGCGACGGCCGCCGCGGTCGACACCCTGCGCGACGGCGTCGCCTTCGCCGTGGTCGCCGGTACGCATGTGGCGCGCGAGATCTACCCCGGCAACGGCGGGCTCGCCACAGCCGACGCGCGGACCAGGGCGGGGGCCAAGGACGCGCTGCGCGGGCTGAGTGCCGGCGGCGGTACGGCGATCGGCACCTGGCTGCGGCTGGCCGACCGGCTGCTGTCCTCGGCCGAAGTCCCGATCAGGCACGGCATCCTGCTCACCGACGGCCGTAACGAACACGAGGCGCCCGAGGACCTGCGGGCCGCGCTGGACGCCTGCGCCGGCCGGTTCACCTGTGACGCCAGGGGTGTCGGCACGGACTGGGAGGTGAAAGAAGTCACAGCCATCGCCACCGCGCTGCTCGGCACCGCCGACATAGTGGCCGATCCGTCGGCCCTGGCCGCCGACTTCACCCGGATGATGGAGAACGCGATGGGCAAGGAGGTCGCGGACGTGGCACTGCGGCTGTGGACGCCCGTCGGTGTGGAGATCCAGTTCGTCAAGCAAGTGGCTCCGGCGGTCACCGAGTTGACCGGCCGCCGTACGGAGGCGGGGCCGCGCGCCGGCGATTATCCGACGGGTTCCTGGGGGAACGAGTCGCGCGACTACCACGTGAGTGTGCTGGTCCCCGGGGCCGGAATCGGCCAGGAGATGCTGGCGGCGCGCGTCTCGCTGATCCTTCCGGCGCCCGGTGGCGGCTCCCCCGAAGTGCTGTCCCAGGGGCTGGTACGGGCGGTGTGGACGGAGGATGTGGCAGCCTCGACCTCGATCAATCCGCAGGTCGCGCACTACACGGGCCAGGCCGAGTTGGCACAGGTGATCCAGCAGGGGCTGGACGCCCGTAAGTCGGGTGATCTGGACGGCGCGACAGCCAAATTGGGGCGCGCGGTTCAGCTCGCGGCCTTCTCGGGGAACGCTGATACGGCGAAGTTGCTTTCCAAGGTGGTGGACGTCGTGGATGAGGCGACAGGTACTGTGCGACTGAAGGCGAAAGTCACGGATGCGGACGAGATGACCCTTGAGACTCGCTCCACCAAGACAGTTCGCGTCAAGAAGTAGCAGCGTGGAAGCTGCGACCAAGCAGCGGCACAGGGACGGCCTCCGGGCCGGATGAGGAGAGGGGGAAGCGCCGACATGCCGACCTGCCCCAACGGACACCAGTCGGGTTCCGACGACTGGTGCGAGGTCTGCGGCCACCGCATGGCCGGACCCGGCGCCCCCGCGGGCGCTGCTCCGGGGCCTCCGCCGCCCCCGCCCGGTTACGGCTTCCCGCCGCCTGGGCCCGGTCAGGGCCCCGGCCCCGGACAAGGTCCCGCGCAGGGGTACGGTCCCGGCGGTCCTGGTGCTTCCGGGCCGCCCGAGCTGTGCCCGCAGTGCCGCACCCCGCGCGAGCCGATGGCTCCGTACTGCGAGGAGTGCCGGTGGAACTTCCTCACCAACACGGCCACGTCCTACACCCCGCTGGCACCGCAGCCGGGCGTCGGCGGCGACCCGGGGCTCAAGCTGCCGTCCGCGTTCCAGCAGGGACATCAGCCGCAGCAGCCCCAGCACCCGCAGCCGCCGTACCCGCAGCAGGGGCATCAGCCGCCGCGGCCGCCTGAGCCGTACGAGTACCAGAGCTCGCGCCCCTCGCAGGCCCACCGTCCCGCGGAGCCG
>NZ_JTHL01000001.1:2780017-2784025 GCF_000818195.1 Streptomyces sp. 150FB
GGACCGCGGCAGCCAGGACCGCTGCAACCGGGACCGCAGCAGCCCGGACCGCCCCGGCCCCCCTCGTACGCGCAGGATCCTTCGCAGGGCCCGCCGTCCCCGCCCTCCTTCCAGCAGCAGGGTCCCCCCGCGCCGCCGCCCCTGCCGCAGCGGAGCGCGGAGGACGACTGGACGCTGCCGCCGCCGTCGGGGCCCCAGGTCCCGCAGCAGGCGCAGGCGCCTCAGGCGCCCCAGCGGCAGGCCCCGCAGCAGGAAGCTCCCTCGTACCAGCCGCCCGCCTGGGGTGCCCCGGTACCGCCCCCGCCCACGCAGCAGCAGGCTCCGCCGTACCAGACCCAGGGCCAGCAGCCGCCGGGTCCGCCGGCCGGTCCGTCGTTCCAGGCACAGGCGCCCCAGGCACCGCAGCAGCCCCAGTCACCCCAGTCGTCTCAGCAAGGGGGCCCGCAGCAGCAGTACCCGCCGTCGGCGGCCGCCCCGGCGAACTGGAGCGCGGTCATCGGCCCCGACCGTGACTACTTCATGGCGATGATGCAGCGCAGCGGTCCCGAGGCCACCGGTCTCAACCTGCCCGCCTACTCCCCCGAGCAGCGGTTGCCGCTGACCGGGAAGCAGGTCACCATCGGCCGGCGCAGGCACTCGACGGGCGAGTCCCCGGATGTCGACCTGTCGGTACCGCCGGAGGATCCCGGTGTCTCGCACCAGCACGCGATACTGGTGCAGCAGCCGAACGGGAGCTGGGCCGTGGTCGACCAGAACTCCACCAACGGCACCACGCTCAACGGCGCCGAGGACCCGATACAGCCCTATGTCCCCATCACGCTCGCCGATGGTGACCGGGTGCATGTCGGCGCCTGGACGACGATCACGATCCGCCGCGACTGAGCCCGTGAGGGGGCCGTACGGGGCCGCGCCGGCCGGTCAGGTCCGGCCGAGCGGCCATACGTACGGCCCCGCCGGGTCGTCCAGCCACGCCCACTGGCGCCCGCCGCCGACGGTGATCCCGAACCGCTCGCGGTCGGGCCGGTGCTCGCGCTCCCAGAGGGAGAACGCCTCGTGTGGGTCGAGGCTGCCCGAGGTCAGCGTGAGCATGAAGCGGAACAGGTCGTTCTCGGTCGCGCGTCTCGGCAGGCCGCCGAGCCGCCGCTGCGACACGACCTCGGCGCCGGGGGCGCCGCGCAGCGGCACGAAGTAGGCGGACGTGTGCAGGAAGCGTCCCTCCCCGTACACGCCGTTCGCGTCCTCGCCGACCCGCAGCGTGATCAGGCCGGTGGCGAGCGGCGCCAGGATGCGCGCGCCCGGCGCGCACTGCGCGAGCCAGTCCTGCGGTACGGAGGGCAGCGTGCAGGTCGCGATGATCCGGTCGAACGGCGCACGCCCCCGGTAGCCGCGCGCGCCGTCACCCGTCACCACGGCCGGCCGGTAGCCCGCGGCGGCGAGGTGTCCCCGCGCGGACTCCGTGATCTCCGGGTCCAGGTCGAGGGTGGTGACGCGCTCGTCGCCGAGGCGGTGTGCGAGCAGCGCCGCGTTGTAGCCGGTCCCCGCGCCGATCTCCAGCACACGATTGCCGTCCGTGACCTCCAGCGTGGTGAGCATCTGGGCCATCAGGGAGGGCTGACTGCTCGACGAGATCAGCTCACCGTCGCGCACCCGGGTCGCCAGTGCGCCGTCCCCGTACGCCCCCTTCAGCCAGCGCTGCCGCCGCGCGCCGTCCGGATCCCCGCGCCACAGCCGGTCGTAACCGCCGGGGCGGGGGACGAAGTAGTACGGCACGAAGACATGGCGCGGTACGTCGGCGAACGCCGCGCGCCAGGCGGGATCGGACAGCGCGCCCTTCGCCTCGATCTCCCGCACCAGCGCGGCGCGCGCCTCGGCGGCCGCCTTGTCGTCCGGTTCGTACCCGCCGTCGTCCCCGTGTGCGCCCATGCCTCCACTGTCCCGGGTGGCCGGGTCCGGGGCGAGTGGGCCTCGGCGCGTCGCGGGCGCGGGTTTGCCGTGAAGGTACGGAAGTCCTAGGTCCGCACCGGAGAGTGCCTAAGCCCACGGTCCTCGGCCGGGCGGTCTGCGACGATGGAGGGGTGAACGAGATTCCGCGCGGCACGCTTCAGGAGCAGACCTTCTACGAGCAGGTCGGCGGCGAGGAGACCTTCCGGCGCCTGGTCCACCGCTTCTACCAGGGGATCGCCGAGGACCCGCTGCTGCGGCCGATGTACCCGGAGGACGATCTGGGACCGGCCGAAGAGCGCTTCACGCTCTTCCTCATCCAGTACTGGGGCGGCCCGCGCACCTACAGCGACCAGCGCGGACACCCCCGGTTGCGGATGCGCCACGCGCCGTTCGCGGTCGACAGCGCCGCGCACGACGCCTGGCTCGGTCATATGCGGGTCGCCGTCGACGAGCTGGGGCTCGACGAGGCACATGAGCGACAGCTCTGGGACTACTTCGTCTACGCCGCGGCCTCGATGGTCAACACGGCCGGCTGACCTGTCGCCCGGCGGGGTGACCCCACCGCCGGGCCGATGACCGGGCCCATCGCCTGATCGAGGGCCCGATCAGACATGGGCAACCCCGATCACAATCCGATCAAGCCCGTCCCGGAAGCGCTTTCGTCTGCCCCTTCTCTCTGAGAGCATCCCGAAAAGCCCGAAAATGCTGTCGGGGGACGCGAACGGGCTGATCAGGGGGAACAGGTGGCGGGGTTTCTGTTTCTGCGGGTGCGCGCGCACCGGCTGTTGCTGCTGGCCGCCCTGCTCGCCGTGCTGCTGACGACGTCCGTACTGGCCACCCTCGCCGCGTTCTCCGGCTCCATCGGGGACGCGGCGCTGCGCGACACCCTCCAGGGCAGGGAAGCCGCTTCGGCCGCTCTTGTCGTCAACGCGGACACGGCCGCGTCCGCCGGACCGGGCGCCGCTCCAGGGGGCGCTGACCGGGCGGTCGCCGCCGGTGCCCGGCGTACGTTCGACGGGCTGCCGGTCACCGTACGGAAGCTGGCCACCTCGGGGGCGTACGCCCTGCCGGGCGCTTCGGGCGCCACGGACGCAGCGGATGACGATCAGCCCGACCTCACCCACTTCGCCACCCTCGACCGCTCCCGCGTACGGCTCGTCAGCGGCGGCTGGCCCAAGGCCACGGCCGGCACCCGGCCCCCGGTGCCGGTGGCGCTGCCCCAGGAGGCCGCCGCCCGGCTCGGCCTGAAGACGGGCGACACGCTGACGCTCACCGACCGCGTGGCCGGCACCCCCGTACGTATCCGCGTCACCGGCGTGTACCGCGCGGCCGATCTCACCGACGTCTACTGGCAGTTGGACGAGCTGCACGGCCGTGGCGTGCGTACGGTCGTCTTCACCACCTACGGACCACTGCTCACCGACGGCGCCGACCTCGCCTCGGGACGGCTCAGTTCGGGCGAGACGTCCTGGCTGGCGACCGGCGACTTCCGTACTGTCACCACCGGCCGGATCGGCGCGCTGCGCGAAGCCGCCGAGCACGGCCCCAAGGCTCTCGCGGCCGACAGGGCGTTCGCCGGGGGCGCGCCGGAGGTACGGACGGCGCTGCCCGCCGTGCTCGACCGGACACAACGGGCCCTGCTCGTCTCCCGGTCCACGCTGATGATCGTCGCCGTCCAACTGGTGCTGCTCGCCGGTTACGCGCTGCTGCTCGTCGCCCGGCTGCTCAGCACCGAGCGCGCCGGCGAGACCGAACTGCTGCGCGCCCGGGGCGGATCGCGGCGCCGGATCACCCTGCTGGCCGCCGCCGAGGCCCTGTTGCTCGCGGTGCCGGCCGCGCTCTGCGCGCCGCTGTTCGCGGGGCCGCTGACCCGGCTGCTCGCCGACCGGAGCGCGCTGACCGCCATCGGACTGCGGCTCGGGAAGGCGTCCACCGGGCAGGTGTGGCTGGTCGCCGCTGTGGTGGCGCTGGCGTGTGCGGCGGCCGTGGTGGCTCCGGCGCTCGCCTCACCGGGGACCCCGGGAACCCGGCGCGGCAGGGCGGGCACGCTGCCCGCGCCGGTGC
>NZ_JTHL01000001.1:2784050-2787224 GCF_000818195.1 Streptomyces sp. 150FB
GGCGCTGGCCGGCTGGCAGTTCAGCCGCCGCCCGCTGCGCGGGGCGGGTCCGGTGCTGCTGCTGGTGCTCGCCGTGGCGATGGGCGTGCTGGCGATCGGGCAGGGGGCGTCCTGGGAGCGTTCGCAGGACGATCAGGCCGACTTCCGCACGGGCGCCTCGGTACGGGTGCTGAGCGGCGGCGCTGGTGACCCCGGGGACGCCGGGATGTACGCGGGGCTGCCCGGCCTGCGCGACGCGGCCCCCGCGTACCGGACCACCACGCAGCTCTCCGGGAGCCGCACGGCGACCGTGCTGGCCCTGGACACCGCCCACGCCCCGGGGGGCATGCTGCTGCGCGACGACCTCGGGGACGGGGGCGGGGGCGGGGGCGGGGGCGGCGCCCTCCTGGACGCGATCGCGCCCGCTTCCGTGCCCGCCGCAGGTACGGAGGCCGGTCCTGCGGCCAGGTCCGGGATCATCGTCCCGGACGGGACGCGGCGGCTCGAACTGACGCTACGGCTCACCGACACCCGGGCGCCTGACGGGCGTTCGCCCTCGGGGAGCGCCCCGGCGGTGACCGTCGTCCTGGAGGACCGTTACGGCTTCTCGTACCGGATGCCTGTCGGCGGACTGCCGGCCGACGGGCGGCCGCACACGGTGACGGTCGATCTGGCGGGGACCACCGGTGGCGGCCAGTCCGCCGACGGCGGCGGCCAGGGCGGTCAAGGGGGTACGCCGGCGGAGCCGATGGCGCTGACCGGTCTGGAACTGCGCTCGGACGTACCGGCCGGGACCCGGAGCGAGACACACCGGCTCACTCTCGACCGATTGACGGCCCACGACGCCGAGGGGACCGGGCGTCCCGTGACGGTCTCCGACAGCTTCCGCTGGGACGCCGGGCTGGTCAGGAGCGAGGCGGGGGCGGCCCGGCCCGCCGTACCGCTGAAGCCGGAGGTGACCGGGCAGGCCCCGCTCTCCGTCGGCTACGAGACGGGCAGCGACCCGCAGCCGGTCCAACTCCGCGATGACCCGGTGGAGTTCGACGTACAGATCGAGGCCCCGCACCCCCGGCCACCGACGGTGCTTCCGGGCGTCGCCACCGACAGCTTCCTGAAGGCGGCCGGAGCGAAGACCGGGCAGAGTGTCGATGTGCCCGTGGACGGCGGGCCGCCGCTGCGGGTGAAAATCGTCCGGTCGGTGCGCCAACTGCCCACGACAGGGCCCGGATCCGACGCGGACCCGGTCGAATCCGGCGCCTCCGCACCGGAGTCGGACGCCGGGGACGGCGGAGCCCTGCTGCTCGACCTGCGGGCCGTCAATCAGGTGCTGGCCGGCCGCCAGGCCGCCTCGCTCACCCCCACCGAGTGGTGGCTGACGGCCAGTCCCGGCCGGACGGAGCAGCTCGCCGACGCCCTGCGGGCCCGGCCCGACATCGATCCGGCACAGGTCCTGGTGCGCGACGAGACCGCCGACGAACTGCGGCACGATCCGCTCGGCGCAGGACCGCAGTCCGCGCTGCTCGCGGTGGCGGCGGCAGCGGCGGCGCTCGCGGCGGTCGGTTTCGCGGTGAGTTCGGCGGGGTCGCTGCGCGAGCGGGCCGCCGAGTTCTCCGTACTGCACGCGCTCGGCACCCCGCGCCGCCGGCTGGCCCGGCTGATCGCCCTGGAACAGGGCGTGTTGATCGCCGTGGGCCTGCTGGTCGGTCTCGCCCTCGGTGCGGTGCTGACCAGAGCCGTCGTGCCGCTCGTCGTACTGACCGGGCAGGCCACCCAGCCGGTGCCGCGCGTCCTGGTCGAACTCCCCACCGGCCAGGTCGGTTTCCTGCTCGCCGGGGTGGCCGTCCTGCCCGTGCTGATCGTGGCGGCCATCGCGCTGCGGCGGGTCGATCCGGCCCTCGCGCTACGCCACCAGGGGGGCAACTGAGATGCGCGTACCCACCAGGAACACCGCACCCGCCCCGTCCGCCTTCGCTCCCTGGGTACGCACCCGGTTGCGCACCGCGCCCGGCGCCGCCGTGGCGCTGGCGCTGCTGGTGGTGGTGACCTCGTTCCTCGCCGCCGCGTTCCCTCGCGCGGTGGACGCGTACGGGACCGAGGGGCTGCGCCATGACATCCGTACGGCTTCCCCGCGCGTCAGCGTCCTCGAACTGGCCTCGCCCGCACCGGGGTTGGAGATACCTCAGGCCGACCGCGAGACCGGGCTGCGTCCTGAGACGCTGACCCGGGCCCAGCAGGCACTCGTCAAGGCGCTGCCCGCGCCGCTGCGCGTGGATCCGGCGCAGTCGACACACGGCGTCCGGTCGAGCGACGGTCTCGAAGCCTCCGACGCCTGGCTGCCGAAACCGGACGGCCTGCCGCCACTGTTCACCCTGGCGGCACAGGCGGATCTCGGGGGCCACTCCACCGTGCGCGCGGGCCGGCTCCCCGCAGCGCGGGGACAGGTGACCCAGGAAACGACTCAGGTGGAGGCGGCGGCCACGCCGGAGACGGCCAAGTCGCTGCATCTCAGGGTCGGTTCGGTGATCCATGTGCCGGGCAACATCCATGGGCCGGTCGCCGTGCGGATCACCGGCATCGTCGCGCCCCGGCAGCCGGCGGGCGCGTACTGGTCCGTCGAGCAGGTGCTCTCCACCCCCTCGCTCACGGTCAAGTCGACCGGCGATCCCAGCACTTACTGGCGGGCCGGGCTGCTGATCGCGCCGGAGGCGGCCCCCGCGCTGCTGGGGGTCAAGGGCGGACCCGAGCTGTACTGGCGGCTCGCGCCCGATCCCACCGCGCTGACCTGGCAGGACGTACCGCGCCTCGAATCCGGCCTCGCCTCGGTCGACGGCGGCCCCGGGCTGATCAAGCTGCGCGCGGTGGCCGGTGGCCGTTCGCAGCTCTCGCTGACGACGGACCTCGACACCGTCATCTCCTCGTACTCCGCGATGCGTTCGGCCGTCACCCCGATCGTGGCGGTCGCCGCTTTCGGGATCGGGGCCGTCGCCGTGGTGGTCCTGACGATGTCGGGCGGACTGATCGCGGCGCGCCGCCGCTCCGAACTGGCCCTGCTGCGCTCGCGCGGCGGCTCCCTGCGCGGTATCGGCGGGCGGCTGCTGGCGGAGACGGCGGTGGTGGCCGTACCGTCCGCCGCGCTCGGGCTGCTGCTGGCCGTACTCGCCGTCGGCGAGGCACGGCTGCTGCCCGCGCTGCTGG
>NZ_JTHL01000001.1:2787264-2790205 GCF_000818195.1 Streptomyces sp. 150FB
CGTGCGCCGTCACCGCGCTGGCGTGCGCCGCACTGCCCGTACGCGCCGTCGTCGCGCACCGGGGCACGCAGACCGCCGGTGGCCGCGAGGACCTGATCGGGGCGAAGCCCTCCCGGCGGCGTACGGTCGCCGAGCTGACCGCCCTGGTCCTCGCCGTCGGGGCCGTGGTCGCGCTGCGCCGGCGCGGCACGGGAAGCGGCGGGGAGGCGGATGTCCTGGTCAGCTCCGCGCCGGTGCTGGTGGGACTGATCGCCGCGCTCGTCCTCGGGCGCCTGTACCCGCTGCCGCTGCGTCTGCTGGCCCGGCCCGCCGGACGGCTGCGCGGCGCTGTCGGGTTCGTGGCACTGTCGCGCGCCGGGCGCTCGTCGGCGACCGGCGCGCTCCCCCTGCTCGCGCTGCTGGTCGCCCTCACCACGACCGCGTTCGGGGGCTCGGTGCTCGCCGGGATCGGCGACGCCAGGGACCAGGCGGCCCTGCTGGCGACCGGCGCCGACGCGCGGGTGGCGGGGGTGACGGACGCCATGGAACTGCCACGCGCGGCGGTCGAGGCCGTACGGCGTGGCACGGGGGTGCGGGATGTGGCGCCCGTACGGATCGAGCACGGCGTGACACTGCCGGGCACCGGGACCGGGAACACCCCCAACGTGACCCTGATCGGGGCCGATCCCGCGTCGTACGCGCGGCTGGCCGGCCGTACCGGTCTTGGTGCCTTCTCCGAGGGCCTGTTGGCACCCAAGGGCACAGGTGGCGGCGGCGGTTCGGGGGGCGCTGTGCCCGCCATCGCGTCCCCGGCCGTCGCCGCGCGGCTCGGCGGAGTCGGGGGCGGACCGCACACCGTCTCCGCCCTGTCCGGGCGCCTGTCGGTGCGGATCGTCGCCGTGGAGTCCCGCACCCCCGGCGCCCCCGACTCCGGCTACCTGCTGGTCGACGCCGACGCGCTCACCAAGCGCGGGCCGACCACGCTGCTGGTCACCGGAGACCGGCTGGACGCGGGGGCGTTGCGTAAGGCGGCGCCCGGTTTCACCGTAAAACTGCGCGGCGAGGCGCGGAGTGTCTACCTGGACTCGCCGTTGCAGTCGGGCGCCGAACGGATCTACGCGGCGGCGATCGCCGCCGGTGCGGGCTACGCCGTACTCGCCCTGCTGCTCTCCCTGTCGCAGAGCGCGCCCGAACGCACCACGCTGCTGGCCAGGCTCAGAACCATGGGGCTCACCGGCAAACAGGGACGGCGACTGCTGGAACTCGAAGCGCTGCCACCGGCGTTGCTCGCCGCCGTCGGCGGGGCGCTGGTGGGCTGGGCGACCATCGCCCTGCTCGCGCCCGGTGTGGATCTGACCCGGCTGGCGCTGTCGGCCGCGCCGGGCAGCGACCCCACCGGCTCCCTGGCCACGTTCGGCACCGTGACCCTGCGGACCGACCTGTGGTCGCTGCTGGTGCCCGGGGCCGGGGTGCTGGCGCTCGCGGCTGCGGTGGCGCTCGTCCAGGCGCGGTGGGCCGGGCGCAGAGGATCGATCAATGGACCCAGGGAATGAACCCCAGACCAGGAGACGGCCGATGACATCGCCTACGGAGCGGCAGCGGGACGGCGACGGGCCCAGGGCCACGCTCGACGAGCTGGAGCAGCGGGCGGCGGCGCACCGCGACCGGCCGGCGTACGGACATGACGCGCTCATCGCCTGCGACCGGCTGGTGCGGATCTTCACCACGGCCGGGGTGGAGGTGCAGGCTCTCCAGGGGCTCGATCTGCTGGTCGGCGAGGGCGAGTTGATGGCGCTGGTCGGTGCTTCGGGCAGCGGCAAGTCGACGCTGATGAACATACTCGCCGGCCTGGACGTCCCGACGGCGGGCGCCGCGAAGGTCGCCGGCCGCGATCTGCTCACGATGGGGGCGAAGGAGCGGCTGCTCTACCGCCGCGAGGCCGTCGGCTTCGTATGGCAGCAGACGGCGCGCAATCTCCTGCCGTACCTGACCGCCGCGCAGAATGTCGCGCTGCCGATGCAACTGCGCGGCAGGGCACGGAAGAAGACCGAGCGCGTCGAGTCCCTGCTGACGATGCTGGAGGTCGCCGAGTGCCGCGACCGGCGTCCGCACCAGATGTCCGGCGGCCAGCAGCAGCGGGTCGCGATCGCCGTCGCCCTCGCCAACTCCCCTTCCGTACTGCTCGCCGACGAGCCGACGGGCGAGCTGGACTCGGCGACCGGTGAGCAGGTGTTCGCCGCGTTCCGGCGCGCCAACGAGGAGTTGGGCACGACGATCGTGATCGTCACCCATGACCAGGCGGTCGCCGGCGAGGTCCGCCGTACGGTCGCCATCCGCGACGGCCGCACCTCGTCCGAGGTGCTGCGGCGTACGGAGGTCGACGCCGCGACCGGCCAGGAGTCGGTGGTGGCAAGGGAGTTCGCGATGCTCGACCGCGCCGGGCGGCTCCAGTTGCCGGCCGACTACACCGAGACGCTGGGCATGGAGCACCGCGTCATGCTGGAGCTGGAGCAGGACCACATCGGCGTCTGGCCGGACGAGACGACGGAGAGCTGAGCGGCCGGGACCCTCGCGCCCGGGCACCTTCAGGCTCGGGCACGTTCAGGCTCGGGCACGTTCAGGCAGGCGTGACGCTGAGCCCTCCGGCCAGCGGGCTGAGCCCGCCAACTCCGGTCGTACGCAGGGCGATCGACCCGAACGGTGTACGCAGCCGCAGCCACGCGCCCGCCCGCAGCAGCGCCACCGGCGCGTCGTCGGGCATCGGGCGCAGGAAGCCGACGGACTGGGCCGCGTGGACGGCCCTCAGAGGCAGCTCCGTGTCGCCGAGGGTCCTGGACCAGATCTCGTTGCCGATCCTGTCCCGTTCGGAGCGCGTACGGTGCTGCGCGGGCAACGCCTCGTCCCTGCTGCGGAATTCGGCGACGGCCGAGGCGACGGCGCCGCGCATCCGCGTCACCGCCGG
>NZ_JTHL01000001.1:2790901-2797942 GCF_000818195.1 Streptomyces sp. 150FB
TGCCAGCCGCCGCGCGGCGGCAGCAGACCGGCCCAAGGAGGCCCGGTGACCGGCGCGGGCACGGCGAGCACGCTCCCCGTCTCTTCGCTCCCCTGTTCCGCGATCCCCTCCAGCAACTCGCCCGCTGACACGGTGATGTCCAGCTCGGCCGCGTGGCCGAGCCGTACCGTACGGATCGCGAGCACCTCGAAGGACGGCGGCCGCCCGAAGACGGCGACCGCCCCGCGGTCCGCCTGGAGGCGGACGGCGGCGGCACGGTCGTAGTGGATCAGCCGGCCGAGAAAGGCGCCGAGGTCCGCCGCCTCGCGCGCGTCGGCGAACTCCAGTGTCCTGACAGGCATTGTCATACCGCGACGACATCCTTGTCGTCATCGAGGTACTTCAGGAGGTATGCCTTCTCCTCCTCGGTGATACGGCGCGGCCTGGCCGCTGCCAGGTCGTACGGCACGACAACGGTCGACGCCCGTACGTACACCTGGTCCTCGTCCTTGATCTCGTACGCGATCGTCAGCGAGGCCGCGTTTATCTTCGTGACCCATGACTCGACGGTCACCGGCTCATGCCGGTGGACCAACGGCCGCTTGTAGTCGATCTCGTGGCGTGCCACGACGGACCCTCCGGAGAACGACGGTGAGCCGTCCCCCGGCGCCAGCCGGAACATGAAGTCGATGCGGGCCTCCTCCAGATAGCGGAGGAAGACCACATTGTTGACGTGCCCGAAGGCGTCCATGTCCGACCAGCGGAGCGGGCAACTGTACGTATGGCGAGCCATTTTCGAGCCTCAGCCCCGAGTGAGCTTCTTGTAGGTGGCGCGGGTGGGACGGGCGGCGTCGGCGCCGAGCCGCTCGACCTTGTTCTTCTCGTACGAGTCGTAGTTCCCCTCGAACCAGAACCACTTGGACTCGCCCTCGTAGGCCAGGATGTGCGTGGCCACGCGGTCGAGGAACCACCGGTCGTGGGAGACGACCACAGCCGCGCCGGGGAACTCCAGCAGGGCGTTCTCCAGCGAGGACAGCGTCTCGACGTCGAGGTCGTTGGTCGGTTCGTCGAGGAGCAGCAGGTTGCCGCCCTGCTTGAGGGTCAGCGCCAGGTTGAGGCGGTTGCGCTCACCACCGGACAGCACACCGGCCGGCTTCTGCTGGTCCGGGCCCTTGAAGCCGAAGGCGGACACGTACGCCCGCGAAGGCATCTCGACCTGGCCGACGTTGATGTAGTCCAGCTCGTCGGAGACGACGGCCCACAGCGACTTCTTCGGGTCGATGTTCCCGCGGCCCTGGTCGACGTAGCTGATCTTGACGGTCTCGCCGACCTTGATGGAGCCGGAGTCCGGCTCCTCGAAGCCCTGGATCATCTTGAACAGGGTGGTCTTGCCGGCGCCGTTCGGGCCGATCACTCCGACGATGCCCATGCGCGGCAGTGTGAAGGAGAGGTCGTCGATCAGCACCTTCTCGCCGAAGGCCTTGGAGAGGTGCTCGACCTCGACGACCACACTGCCGAGGCGCGGGCCCGGCGGGATCTGGATCTCGTCGAAGTCCAGCTTGCGCATCTTGTCGGCCTCGGCGGCCATTTCCTCGTAACGCGCCAGCCTGGCCTTGGACTTGACCTGCCGGCCCTTGGCGTTGGAGCGGACCCACTCAAGCTCTTCCTTGAGCCGCTTGGCGCGCTTGGCGTCCTTCTGGCCCTCGACCTTGAGCCGGGCCTGCTTGCTCTCCAGGTACGTGGAGTAGTTGCCCTCGTAGCCGATCGCGCGACCGCGGTCGAGCTCCAGGATCCAGCCAGCGACGTTGTCGAGGAAGTACCTGTCGTGAGTGACCGCGACGACGGTGCCGGGGTACTTCGCGAGGTGCTGCTCCAGCCACTGGACGGACTCGGCGTCCAGGTGGTTGGTGGGCTCGTCGAGGAGCAGCAGGTCGGGCGCCTCCAGCAGCAGCCTGCAGAGCGCGACGCGACGGCGCTCCCCACCCGAGAGGTTGGTGACCGGCCAGTCGCCGGGCGGGCAGCCCAGCGCGTCCATGGCCTGTTCGAGCTGGGTGTCCAGGTCCCACGCGTTGGCGTGGTCCAGGTCCTCCTGGAGCTTGCCCATCTCGTCCATGAGCGCGTCGGAGTAGTCCGTCGCCATCGCTTCGGCCACTTCGTTGAAGCGGTGCAGCTTGCCCATGATCTCGGCGGCGCCCTGCTGGACGTTCTCCAGCACGGTCTTGGTCTCGTCGAGCGGCGGCTCCTGGAGGAGCATGCCGACCGAGTAACCCGGCGACAGGAAGGCGTCACCGTTCGACGGGTGCTCGATCCCCGCCATGATCTTCAGCACGGTGGACTTACCTGCACCGTTCGGACCCACCACACCGATCTTCGCTCCGGGCAGGAAGCTCAGCGTCACGTCATCGAGAATGACCTTGTCGCCATGCGCCTTACGCGTCTTGCGCATCGTGTAGATGTACTCAGCCAAGAGAAACCGTCCGGCAATCGAGAAGGGCCAATGTGCGGCTCCGCCGCGTGAGGGCAGATAAACCCATCTTGCCTGACGTCCACCGCCCGACGGAAACGGCCTCCCCGCACGGTGGACGGGGTGGCTACGTACGGTGACGGGGCGTGACGGCCGTCCGCCCCGGAGATAGGGTGCCGCGTTGTGAAAAAAGACCTGGATCCGTCCGAACCGTCCGAACCGGCACAGCTTCCGCTTCCCGCACCTCCCCCGCTTCCCGCGCTTTCCTTCCGGCGTGCGGACGAGAACGACCTGTCCGAGCTGGTACGGCTCCGCGACAGCGCCGCGCGCTGGCACATCTCCCGGGGGATCGACCAGTGGAAGCCCGGGGCGCTGGGCGAGGACCACTTCCGTAAGCGGCTCGCGGCGGGCGAGGTCTGGATCGCGTCCCTGGGCCCTGACGGCCCGGTCGCGGGCGCCTGGGAGCTGTGGTGGGCCGATCCGGCGGCCTGGGGTACGCGGCCCGGGGACGCGGGGCACGTCCACCGGCTCATGACCGACCGCGCCACCGCCCCGCCGGGCACCGGGCGGCTGCTGCTCGCCGAGGCGGAACGCCGCGTCGCCGCCACCGGGCGGAGTCTGTGCCGTCTCGACTGCCTGTCCGACAACCGGCGGCTGCGCGCCTACTACGCGGCGGCGGGATACACGGCCGTCGGCGAGGTGTCGGCGCAGGACGCGGGAGCCGGGCCCCTCTACGTGATCACGCTGCTGGAGAAGCGGCTCCCGGCGGTACGGGACGCCGGGCCGGCCCCCGTACCGACGCGCGCCGAACCGCCAACAACCCACTGATCACTGGGCGTTGGCTGTGGCAGACTGCCCCGTTACCACCGCGTGACGTGTGCGTGCGCCTACGTGTCCTCGCCCGGACCGCCCTTCTGTTCACCGGAGCCTTTATGACCCCGAAGCCCCAGGTCGACACCAGCAAGCCGCACCCGGCGCGCATCTACGACTACCTCTTGGGCGGCAAGGATCATTACGCCGTCGACAAGGAGGTCGGCGAGCGGTTACCCGAGGCTTCGAAGGAGAGCGCGCGGCACAACCGGGCGTTCATGCACCGCGCGTCCGCGTGGGTGGCCGGGACCGGGATCGACCAGTTCCTCGACATCGGCACGGGCATCCCGACCGAGCCGAACCTCCACCAGATCGTCCAGCAGGTGAATCCGGCCTGCCGGGTCGTATACACGGACAACGACCCCATCGTCCTGCGCCATGCCGAGGCCCTGTTGATCAGCGCGCCCGGTGGCACCACGGACTACATACAGGCCGATGTGCTCGAACCGGGCACCATCCTGGAACACGCCCGGACGATCCTGGACTTCGACCGGCCGATCGGGCTGTCGCTCATCGCGCTGCTGCACTTCATCAAGGACGAGCAGGGCGCGTACGACATCGTGAGCACGCTGGTCGGCGCGCTCGCCCCCGGCAGCGCCCTGGCGCTCTCGCACGGCACGTTCGACATGCATCCGGAGCTGAAGCAGCAGGTGATGGACGCGTACCCGAAGTCCATCCCCGGGCAGGCCCGCGACCGCGCCGGGGTCACCCGGTTCTTCGACGGTCTCGACCTCGTGGAGCCGGGGCTCGTGACGGCCACCGAGTGGTACAAGGACACGCCGCCGCCCGAGCCCGCGTTGAGCGGCATGTACGCGGGCGTGGGACTCGTACGGCCGTAGCCGCCCACGCGGAGACCCGTCACACAAGGACCCGCCAAGACCCAATACAGAGAACAGTGGCCCCCGGCGCGCTGACGCGTGCCGGGGGCCACTGTCGCGCACCGTGTCACACGGTGCGGTGGATCACTTACTCAGCGGTGGCACCGGAGTTCTTCCTGCGGAGGAAGAACACCGCGCCGCCGCCGAGGACGACGAGCACGATCGCGATGCCCGCGATCATCGGGGTGGCGCTGGAGGAACCGGTCTCCGCCAGGTCACCACCGGTGGTGCCGGAGGTGGTGCCACCGGCCGAGGCCGCGCTCGGCTGCGACGACGGCTGGTCGGCCGACGGGGTCGGAGCCGGGGCGCTGGCGGTCTTGCAGTCCAGGACGCCCTTGAAGCTCTGCGAGAAGCCGTTGGGGCCCGTTACGGCGATGTCGTACGCCTCGTCCTCGCCGACCGGGACCGTGATGGTCTCGGAGGCGCCGGCCGCGACAGTGTGCTTGGCACCGGAGATCTCGAAGTTGAACGTCTCGTCGCCCTTGTTGGCGACCGTGACGTCAACGCCGCCCTTGGCGCAGTCCTTCGCCGCCGAGACGGCGGGGATCGCACCCTGCTTGGCCCAGTTGGCCGTGGCCGTGGCCGTGACCGTGGAGTCGCTGGAGCCGGCCAGGATCTGGGTCTGGCTCTTGCTGGCACTCGCGAACGCGCGGCCGACCGACACCGAGGTGGTGGCCTGGACCGTCAGCGACGCCGAACCCTCGGGCGCGCCGGCCGGCACGTCGAAGTAGAGCTGCGTGCCGTTGGAAGCCGTGGTGACCGGCTTCCCGTCCTTGTCAGTGATCTTGACGCCGCTGGTGGCGGAGTCGGCCGGCGGTGTCACGGCGACGCTGGCGGCGTCGGTGTTGACCGTGACCGGACCGAGCTTCTCGCCGACCTTGCCGGAGACAGCGGCGGGCGAGAGCGTGAGCGAGGCCTTCGGCTCGGACACGTCCTGCGCGCTCTTCTCCAGCCAGTCCGCGAGCTTCTCGGCCTGTCCGTCCTTCGCGTCGATGTCCACGCCGTCCGAGTAGCGCCAGATCGCGACCTGGGTACCGGCGGCGGCGGTCTTCTCGGTGAGCGGACCCGTACCGGCGCTCGACGCGAGCGAGGAGAGGTCGTCGACCTGCGGGTAGGAGTGCTGGAGGATCCAGCGGATCTTGCCCGCGTTCTTGTTGGTCCCGAGCGACGTCTGGTCCCAGGGGGTTTCCAGGTACTTCGCCTTGGACTGCGTGTGGTTGTGGATGTCGATGCAGTAGGTCTTGAGCTTGCCCCCACCGTCGACGGTCATCTCGAAGAGGCCGGCGGGAACCGTCTGGTCCGCACCGTTCTTCACATGGAGCACGGCGTTGTCGAAGGTGGTCAGCCCGTCGAGCGTGGCGGACGCGCCACCCTGGTGCTGAGGAGCGTCGTCGGCGGAGGCCGCACCGGCACCCGCCATGGTGCCCATGGCCATCAGGCCGGATGCGAGTGCCACGGCGGCGAGGCGGGTGACGCCCCGTCTCCGTACGGATGACGCAGATATCGCAGAAAACACAGAATTCCCCTTCGGGCGAGGGCCTTATCGCGAGAGCCGCGTGGGGTGTACCTCGCCAGCAGACTCAAGTGCCCCGTGAGTACTTCGGGATCCTATGGAGGAGGGGGAGCGCGGGTGCCCCTCGATGCGATCAGATAACCGTTCCGAATCGGAATCGTTATCGAATGGCGTACGCAACGCCGGAATATGACCGGCTTTATCGACAAGTCTCCTCAACTCCAGCTCAGGGAACGGCAGTTGGAAGCATCGCCGGAAGCACTGCCGGAGAGATCGCTGAAGCCGGGGCCCGCACGGCAGTTGGGGCCGCGTGCGCGGACGCGGCCGGTGCCCCGGAGGCGGCCGTCGTGCCGGGGGCCGGGCCCGCGTCCGACGGCCTGGGGCGGACCTGCACCGTGTCCCGGTTTGCTCCAGGAACGTCCGCCCGACGCTCCGTCAGGGCCGGCGACGCCCTCACCACGCGTCTGAACGCCGAGGTCCCGCGCGTAAGATCGTGTCCCGCCGCCGTCGCCTCGACGTCCACCGACGTCCTGCGCCGCCCCTCCCACTCCTCCTCACGCACCCGCAGCCTTCCGTGCACCACGAGCGGCTCGCCCACGGAGACCGAAGCGGCCAGATTCGCCCCCAGGGTCCGCCACGCCCACACCGTGTAGAAACTGGTCGGCCCGTCGGCCCAGGCTTCGTTACGCCGGTCCCAGCGGCGCTCGGTCACAGCGAATCTGAACCGCGCCACCCCGCCCGCTGGCGACTCCTTGAATTCCACTCCGGTCGCTACATTCCCCACCAGCGTCACCACGGTGTCGTACATAACGGCCCCTCCCGTCCGGTCCTGCTGGATTCACTGACTCCATGCTGAACCGGACGGTGAGAATGCGCTGACGCCTGTGGATTACTGACCAGTTGTGGAAAACTCCGTCACCCTCACCCTCATCCTCACCCCACCCCGCCCGACACCGTCACGTACTGCTCCCGCACCTCCCGATACCGCATCAGCTCGGCCGAGACCGGATCCAGCACCCGCGCCCGCCCGCACCCCGCCGCTGCCTCACGCAGCCGCCGCTCGGCGTCCTGCCCGTACCGCCGCGCAGGCCCCCGCGCCGCGGCGCCGCAGGCCCATTCCACGAACGGCCCGCCGACGATCCCGGCCAGCATCACCAGTACGGGCGGGAGCAGCCCCGGTTCCAGTACGCCCGCGATCTGCCCCACCAGCCACAGCGCGCCGAAGACCTGGAGCAGCGTCATGCAGGCCTGCGCCAGTACGGCCGCGGGCCACCACGCCGGACGCGGGGGTCGGCCGCCCTGCGCTCCGGAGGCGCCCACCGCCCCCGAAGCACCCG
>NZ_JTHL01000001.1:2797967-2799433 GCF_000818195.1 Streptomyces sp. 150FB
GCCCGCCCCGCGTTCCTGCGCCAGGCGCGCTCCGCCGCCTCACCCGCGGCGACCGCGCCCACCGCCCACGCGAGCCGGTCCGCGAACTGCTCGCGGGCGCGCTCGTCGAGCCCCGGATGCCCGTCGACCACGTACGCGGGACGCAGCCGCTCCGCCGCGGCGTCCACATCGGCCGAGAGGCGGCGGGACGCGGCCTTCCGTTCCTGTACGAAGCGCCCGAGCAGCTCACGGAGTTCGCCCACGCCCTGGCCGCCGAGCGCGGAGAGCGCGAGCACGGTGGCGCCGGGTTCGCCGTGTTCGCCGAGGGCCATGCCGTCCTCGTCGAGCAGCCGGCGCAGATCGTCGAGCACCAGGTCGGCCGCGTCGCCCGGCAGCCGGTCGATCTGGTTGAGCACCACGAAGGTGACCTCGGCGTGCCCGGCGAGCGGCCGCAGATAGCGCTCGTGCAGCGCCGCGTCCGCGTACTTCTCTGGGTCGACGACCCAGATCACCGCGTCCACCAGTCCGATCACCCGGTCCACCTGGTCACGGTGGCGGACGACCGCGGAGTCGTGGTCGGGCAGGTCGACCAGGACGAGGCCGTGCAACTCCTCGTCACCGTCGCCGCCCGCGAGGGGCTTACGGCGCAGCCGTCCGGGAATGGCGAGCCGGTCCAGCAGTCCGGCCGCGCCGTCGGACCAGGTGCAGGCGATGGGGGCGGACGTGGTGGGCCTGCGCAGCCCGGTCTCCGAGATGGGCACCCCGGCGAGGGCGTTGAACAGCGTCGACTTGCCGCTGCCCGTCGCCCCCGCGATGGCGACGACGGTGTGGCGCGAGGAGAGCCGCTGGCGCGCCGACGCCTCGTCGAGGACCCGTCCCGCTTCGGCGAGGATCGTTCCTTCGAGCCGGGTACGGGACAGGCCGACCAGCTCGCCGAGGGCGTCGAGCCGTACCCGCAGGGAGCCGCCGTAGGGGCCGCCGATGGGCGTATGGGCGTCACCGGAGCCGGCTGACGCGCCCTCACCGCCCGTAAGCCCGTCAACGCCCCGCAGATCACTCAGGCCACTCAGATCACCGGCAGCACTCAGGTCGCTCAGACCGCCCGGCCCGCCGGGCCTGCCCCTGCGTGCGGCGCGCCGCGCGATGAAGCCGTCGTTCCAGCCCCCGGGCCCGTCCGGCCTGCCCGGCCGACCCGGACCGCCGGGACTTCCTGGTCTCCCTGGACCGCCCCGCCCGTCCGGCCGGTCTTCCTTGCCGGCCCCGTCCGTCTGATCCGTCACAGCGGTCACTCCGGTCACCTCTCCTTCTGAAGTACGGACAGTGCGGCGATCAGTTCGGCCTGCGGCTCCGGGGTCACCTCAAGGGCGTCGAGGGGCGCCAGCCGCCGGTCGCGCTCTCCGTGCAGTACGCGGTTGATGTACGTCGTCAACAGCTCGCCGCCCCGGTCGCGCAGCCGCAGCGCGCCCTTCGCCCCGATGCGTTCGGCG
>NZ_JTHL01000001.1:2799924-2818300 GCF_000818195.1 Streptomyces sp. 150FB
GCTCCCCCGCGATCCGCGCCCGCCGGCCGCCGAGCAGCGCGGCGGCGAGCAGGGCGGCCACGGTCTCCGCGTCGGGCGCCGCGTTACGGTCGAGCTGGCGGACCTCGTCCTCGGCCAGCTCCTCCAGGACCCGGCGCCAGCGCCGTACGGCCATCCCGATACGTTCCGTCACCTCGCCGTCCCGACCAGACACTTCGACGGCCCCGGCGGCGGGCTCGCGCCGCCACGCCTCCACGATCCGCTCGTCGGCCGCGGCCACGGCGCACTGGAGCAGCGCGCCGAGGCTCTCCACGAGCGAATCCAGCAGTTCCCGCGCGGAACTGTCCCTCGGATAGCCCCGCCAGCGGGTCCGCGCGTCCCCGGACAGCACGGCGCCGCGCCCGAGCTGGGTCCGCACCCGCTCCCCCTCCGTCACGTAGGCGTCCTCCACCGCACCCATCAGCCGCACGGACGCGGCGTACTGCGCGGCCACGGCCCCGGCGAGCGCGGGCATCCGTACGTTCAGCGAGCCGATCACGCCGGCCGCCGTACGGACCACGGCCTGCTGACGGGCCGCCGGGTCCCGCACCCGGTGCGAGAGCCAGGCCAGCAGCGGCGCGACGGCGGTGGTCGGCAGCAGCCCGCGTCCGCCGCCCGCCGACTCGGGCAGCTCGGGGATGGTGAAGCGGGGTACGTCGCCGAGTCCGGCCCTGGTCAGCAGGGCGCCGTACTGCCGTGACACCTCGTCGATCATCTGATGCGGCACCCGGTCGAGGACGGTGACGAGCGAGGCGTCGTACTCCTTGGCGGTACGCAGGAGATGCCACGGCACGGCGTCCGCGTACCGCGAGGCGGTCGTCACCATCACCCACACATCGGCGGCGCAGATCAACTCGGCGGCCAGTACGCGGTTCTCCACCACCAGCGAGTCGATGTCGGGGGCGTCGAGCAGGGCGAGCCCCCGGGGCAGGGAGGAGGCGGTGTCGACGCGCAGCGCGTTCTCCTCGCAGCCGTCCGCACCGTCGCCGCCCGGCCCGCCGTCCTCCTCCTGCGCCCGCCATACCCGGGTGAGATGCGGCAGCACCCGCGCGCCGGCGAACCAGTGATGGTCCTCGGGATGGCACACCAGTACGGGCGTACGCGTGGTCGGCCGCAACACCCCCGCCTCACTGACCCGCCGCCCCACAAGGGAGTTGACCAGCGTGGACTTCCCGGCCCCTGTCGACCCCCCGACGACCACGAGCAGCGGCGCTTCGGGATCCCTGAGCCTCGGCAGCAGGTAGTCGTCGAGCTGCGCGAGCAGCTCGACCCTGGTCTGCCGGGCGCGCGGAGCCCCGGGAAGGGGCAGTGGAAGACGCACGGCCGCGACACGGTCGCGCAGAGCGGACAGTGCGTCAATCAACTGAGGACGTACATCCAAGGTCACCACATGCGAAGAATGCCCAATTTTGCAGCGTTTTTGAAGCGTATGGCTATCTCCTGCGCGCCGGTCGGGCAGTCAGGACAGAAGGGACGAGTGGGGCGCAGGCATAACGAGTGCACAACACCCGGCGCGCGGGAGCTAAAAAACGATGCACGAATGGCACCTGCCTGCGATTATCGGTTCGCTTCACTGAACCTCCACAACGTGCCACGCACGTGAAGCAACCGGGTCAAGGCGATCGGAGCCCTATCCTTGTCCCGGCAAGGCCGAGAACCCACCATCCGGGCTCCAGGCCACCGAGGCCACCATCCGGCCCCCGTAGCTCAGTGGATAGAGCAGGTGCCTTCTAAGCACTTGGCCGCAGGTTCGAGTCCTGCCGGGGGCGCACATGTTACGCGTGTCACATTCTCCCGCCGGAGGGTGTTTCCGCTGGTCAAGGGCGCTTTACGGAACGGACGGCGGCGACCGGCCACGGACGGCTCCCGGCCGCCGGTCCCGCGGCCCCGCGGTCCCGGGAAGAGACCCCGAGGAGAGAGCCGATGTCCACCTACTGGCCGCTCACCGGCCTGCGTGTCCGGACCGGTCCGCTCGAACTGCGCA
The DNA here is from genome assembly GCF_000818195.1 of Streptomyces sp. 150FB. GTDB lineage: Bacteria > Actinomycetota > Actinomycetes > Streptomycetales > Streptomycetaceae > Streptomyces. Next base: position 2,801,927 of record NZ_JTHL01000001.1, read on the forward strand.
TACCCACCGCCGCCGAGTGTGAGGCGCTCGCCGAAGCGGCCGCCCGGGAGCCGACGAATCCGGGGGTGCCCTTCCTCGCCGACGCCGCCGACAGCCCCGTGCGACGCGGTCGGCGCACCTTGCAGTTCCTGTGGCGGGAACTCGGCACCTGGGGGCCCGACGGATGGTCCCTGAGCCTCGCGGTCTTCGATCAGGGGGAATTGGTCGGCACCCAGAACGTACGGGCCGTCGACTTCGCACGCGAACGCGAAGTCATGACCGGCGTATGGATCTTTCAGGACCGGTCCGGGCAGGGTCTCGGAACGCGCTCCCGAAGTGCCCTCCTGCATCTGATATTCGACGGACTCGGCGCACACCGGGCCGTGCACAGGGCGGCGGCCGACAACCCCGCCTCCCTCGCGTTGGCCAGAAGGCTCGGCTACCAGGAAGACCCCGCGACCGGTGCGGACAGCGAGGGAACGCCGCCCTCGCACCGTTTCTCGCTGACCGCCGACCGCTGGCGTTCCCAGCCCCGCCCGGAGCCGGTGCACGTCACCGGTCTCAGCGAGTCGCTCTTCATGTTCGGACACGAATGACCGCACGCGGATGACCGGACGCGGATGACACGTCCGCCGGCCATTCCCGCGCCGCCCGTCGGCCTTTGTCCGCCACAGCGAGGCGTATGCGTCGTTAGCCATGTATCAAAGGGTTTTCGGCGATTCATGGAGCGTACGGTGAGTGATCTTGCGGAGTCCGTCGAATCGATGGAGCAGTTCGCCACGGTCTGGCGCGCCATGGTGCTCGACCGGGACGCGGGCGCGGATGTGCGCGACCTTCCGGGCATCGCCGTTCGGTGGGCCGGCTCCACGTTCGCCTTCTGGAACGCCGTCACCCTGACCGAGGTGGGCGCGGACGCGGGGCTCCTCGGTCAACGGCTGCGCCGGACAGCGGACATCATGCGCTCGAAGAGCCACCCGGGTTTCCTCTGGCTCTTCGAGGACCTTCTCGACGACGAGGCACGCTCCGCGCTGGAGACGGCGGCCGAACAGGCGGGCCTCCAACACGCCTTCCCCGGCACGGGCATGGCCGGAGACCTGCTCCCCCTCCCCGAACCGGCCCACCCCGACCTGACGTTCGTACGCGTCACCACCGACGAGCATCTGCGGGCCTACGCGGACCTCAACTCGCTCGGCTACGGCTTCCCCTTGGAGCAGGGCCGCGACGGACTCGTCGGCTCCACGCTCTGGAAGAGCGAGGTGTACGCCTACTTGGGCCTGCGCGGCGATGTCCCGGTGGCGTGCGCCGGTACGGTCGAAGCGGCGGGCCGGCTCTTCGTCGTACTCGTCGCCACGGACCCGCGCTGGCAGCGCAGGGGTTACGGCGAGGCGGTCACGCGCAAGGCGCTGTACGAGGGCGGCCGGGCCACGGGCCTGACCCGCGCCACCCTGCACGCGACGGCGGCCGGGGCGCCCGTGTACCCGCGTATCGGCTTCCGGCCGAACTCGCCGATCCACTTCTACGGCCTGCGGAGCTGACCCGCCGACAGGCCGAGCAGGTCGGGTACGCGGCCGTTCGGCGCGTCGGACCTCTCCTGGCGCGCACCGCACGCGATGCTCGCGCACATGGCAGATCCCGCGGCAACGGAAAGCCCGGGCGGGCCCGGTGCCTTCCAGGCCACCGACACCGGCCGGGTGGAGGCGTTCAGTGACGGGGTCTTCGCCGTGGCCATCACCATCCTCGCCCTGGAGTTGGCCACTCCCGCCCACCGGGACGGCGGGCTGCTGTCGGCGCTGCTGCACCAGTGGCCGGTCTATCTGGGCTATCTGACGTCCTTCGTCTACATCGCGGTGATCTGGCTCAACCACCACCAGGCGTTCACCCGCATCCGTGTCGTGGACCGGGGGCTGCACGTATCGAACCTGCTGTTGCTGTTGACCACCGCCGCGCTGCCCTTCCCCACCCGTGTGCTCTCCGACACGCTGCAGGAGCCGGTCACCAGTGGTGACGTACGTACCGCCGTCGCGCTCTACGCGCTCGTCGCCGCCGCCATGTGCGCCGCCTGGGTGTGGATCTACGTCCAGCTCAACCGCAGGCCCGGGCTGCTGACCCCCGGCGTCGAGCCCCACTACGTACCGCAGGGGCTCATCCGCTCCGCCGCGGGCGTCGCCGCGTACCTCCTCGGCGGAGGACTCGGCTGGGCGGTCACCCCCGGCGTCGCGCTCGGGGTGTTCCTCCTGCTGCCGCTCTTCTACTTCGCCACCAGCGAAGGCATTCGCAGCCGCACCCCGGTCAGTCGAAGACGATGACGGACCGCTTGCCGCCGTGGCCCTCGGCCATGGCGTTGAGCGTGGTGTTGGCGCCGCCCAGGCCGATCGTTCGGATCTCGGGCAGGATGCCGTGCGCCGCCGAGAACGCGAGGGTGTCGCGCGCGTCGTGCGGGGAGCCGCACGGGTTGACCATGGCGTGCAGCCGCTTGAGGACCATCGGCTGAGCGGGCACGGTCAGCGGCTCGGCGTCGTACCCGACCAGTACGAGCATGCCGTCGGGCGCCAGGCCGGTGACCGTCGCCGAGGCGGCCGCGGTGGAGGGGGTGGAGTTGAGGATCAGGTCCGCGCCGTCGTGCCAGGTTTTCAGGGCCTCGGCCGGGTCGGAGTCCTGGGTGGCGATGAATCGTTCGGCACCCCGCTCCCTCGCCGCCGCCTCGCCCCGGTTCGACCGGCTGATGACGGCCACGCGTGCTCCCATGGCGAGGGCGTAGCGGACCGCCAGCGTGCCGACGGTGCCGGTGCCGATGACCGCGACGCGCGAGCCGGGGGTGATCCCGCCCTGCCGCAGGCCGTTGAAGGCGGCCAGGCCCGCACACATCAGCGGGGCCGCGTGGACAGGGTCGAGGCCCTCCGGCAGCGGGGTCACGAAGTCGGCCTTGAGAACGGCGTATTCGGCGTAACCGCCGTCGAAGACGATGCCCGTGATGCGCTTCCTGAGGCAGAGGATCTGCTCGCCGCGCACGCAGTAGTCGCAGTGCCGGCAGGAGTCGCCGAGGAACTGGGCGCCCACGGACATGCCGACCTCCGGCCACGACACGCCGGGCCCCGCGGCGGAGACCACGCCGCTGATCTCATGGCCGGGGACGACCGGGAAGCGGGCGATGGGCCACTGGCCCTGGAGCAGGTCCACGTCCGTGTAGCAGACCCCGCACGCGGTCAGCTTGACCAGGACCTCGCCGTAGCCGGGCTCGGGCACCTCGCGCTCGGTGAGCGCGAGCGGCTCGCCGACGGCGGTGGCAACGGCTGCACGTATCGCGCGTACCTCATTTCTACTGACCGCATCTCTGCTGCATGCGGGAACGGTCGGTCGTGGTACGGGAGCCTCATCGGCCGGCCTCCCCCGGGGCACGACAGAAAGTACCGGCCCACCGCGCGCCCACGGCTCATTGGACGCGGTCTGCCGCTGTCGGTGAGATCGGCGAAGGTCTCCCCCGGACGAAGATCCCCCGGCGAAGATCCCCCGGACGCTTCAGTGCGTTCGACAGGGGTGGAAGGACGACCAAGACTGGTCGCACATGTCCGAGGCGGAAACCCGGACGCGTGTGGTGAGTCGCGAGGGAGACGCGTGTGATCGAGTCAGCACTCGCTCAGGGCGAGGGCCTAACGCCCCGGCCGACGGACCTGCGCCGTGTCGGAATCGACCCCGACGCCTGGTATCCGGTCGCCTCGTCCCGCAGCGTGCCGCGCAACAAGGTGTTCGCCGCCGCGTTCGCGGGCGAGCGGATCGCGGTGTACCGCGGCGCGACGGGCGCCGTGCACGCGCTGGAGGACCGCTGCGCGCACCGGCAGGTGCCGCTCAGCATGGGCGTCGTCGAGGGCGACACCCTGCGCTGCTGCTATCACGCGTGGGCCTACCGGGGGAACGGCCGTATCTCCCAGATCCCCTATCTCTCCAAAGGCGTGGCGCGGCCACCGCGCGGCGTCCGCGCCTACCCGACCCGGGAGGCCCACGGCATGGTGTTCGTCTTCCCGGGCGACCCGGAGAAGGCCGCAGCCACACCGATGCCCGACCTCCCGCAGTCGCGGGCCCACACACACCGGACCATGAGGTTCTCGCGTACGGTGCGCTGCCACTACTCGTTCATGCACGAGAACCTGCTCGACATGAACCACCAGTTCCTGCACCGCGGCGTCCTCGGCAAGATCCACCCGGAACTCCTCGGCTACGAGAGCGGGCCGCGATTCGTCGAAGCCCGGTACCTGTTCACCCCGGGCGGCGGCAGGAAGGACCGGGGCGCCGGACTGCTGTCGGCCGAGGGGATCGGCAATCGCACCTCGTCGGACGTGCTCACGGTTCGTACCGAATACCCGTACCAGACCCTTGAGTTGATCCCTGAGGGCGCCGACGAACCCGCGTTCTCGCTGTGGGTCGCGTACGTTCCGGTGGACGCCGGTCAGCGCGTCAACCACGTGCACGGTCTGCTGATGATCCAGAAGCCCCGTTTCGCGGGGGCCCTCACTCTCGCCTGGCCGCTGATCCGGCGCTTCACCGAACGGGTCTTCGCCGAGGACCGGATGGCCGTCGAAGCCGAGCAGCGCGCGTGGGACGAGCAGGGCGAGGACCGCAACCAGGAGATCTTCCCGGTGATCCTGGATCTGCGGAAGGTGCTGCGCACCAACGGCGTGCCTCTTCGTGAGAACGTCGGGCTGTGCGGCGCCGCCACGATCGCCGGTGTCGCGACGCCCTCGTGAGGGTGCTGAGGCCCTCCTGAAGTGCTGAGGGCGGCGGGATCCGGCGGGTTCCGGCAGGTCAGTCGGCCGTGATGTCGGTGGCGCTCTCGCGTGCCGGTGCCGTCCCATCCGTCTCGTGTGCGGGGTACGCGGCGGCCGCGAGCGAGCAGGCCGTACGGACGAAGGCCGCCACGGCCGGGGAGCGGGACTCCTGGGGCCAGGCCAGCGCGAGGCGCAGGGGCGACAGGTCGGTGACGGTTCGGTAGGCGACGCCCGGCCGGGGGTGCCGACGGGCGATGGACGCGGGCGGGAACCACAGGATGCTGCCCAGCTCGACGAGGTTGAAGATCTGGGCCAGGTCGAGGTGCGCACCGGGCTCACGCGCCGGTGAGCGGGTCTCCGGCGCCGCGTCCTCCCGGTCCGCGGGGCGTCCGTCGGGCAACACGCGTCCTGCCAGGTCGGCGAGGTGGAGGGACGTACGGGCGGCCAGTGGGTCGGTGGCCCCGACGGCGAGCAGGCGTGGCTCGGTCAGGAGCGGTTCCACGTCGAGGCCCTGGTCGTTGAACGGCAGGGCGAGAAGTGCGAGGTCCGCGCGTCCGTCGCGGAGGGTGGATTCCTGTTCCCCGCGTCCGCCGAGGACGAGTTCGACGGGGAGCGCGGCGGGTTCGTTCTCGTAGGCGGCGAAGATCTGGGGCAGCAGTCCCCCGTCGTAGTCCGCTTTGAGCGCCAGCCGCACCACGGGTTCGGCTCTTCCGGCCTGCCGGGTACGGCGTGCGGCGGCGGCGACCGCGTCGAGTGCGGTCCGGGCCTCGCGCAGCAGGACCTCGCCGGCGGGGGTGAGGGCGACGCGACGGGTGGTGCGCTCCAGCAGGGGAACGCCGAGCCGGTGCTCCATGTCACGGATCGCCCGGGACAGCGGAGGCTGCGCCATGCCGAGCCGGTCGGCTGCCTTGCCGAAGTGCAGTTCTTCCGCCACGGCCACGAAATAGCGAAGCTGTCGCACCTCCAGATCATTCATACCGCCACGGTATCAGTCGCGCCGGAATCGGTCCTTCAGATCGAGGTCGGTCACGCGTTGACTGGCGACATCGACCAGCCTTCCAGGCCCTTCCGGCCCCCTGTTCCATGCCCTTCCCGTTCCATCCCCTTCCCGCCTCATCAGGAGTTCTCATGATCGTTGTCACCGCGCCGACCGGACAGATCGGCAGCCAGACCCTTGACCGCCTGGTGGCCGCCGGGGCCCCTGTCCGAGTGATCGTGCGTGACGCGGCAAAGCTGCCGGACTCGGTGCGCGACGCCGTCCAGGTGGTCGAGGGCTCCCACGGCGACCCGGACGTACTGACGAAGGCGTTCGCCGGGGCGGAAGCCGTCTTCTGGGTGGCGCCGCCTGATCCGCGCGCCACGCGCGTCGAAGACGGGTTCACGGGGTTCAGCCGCCCCGCGGCCGAGGCTCTGGCGGCGCACGGCGTCCAGCGGGTCGTGGCCGTGTCGGCTCTGGGGCGCGGGACCCCGATGGCCGAGAACGCCGGTTACGTCACCGCTTCGCTGGCCATGGACGACCTCCTGGCCGGCAGCGGCGTCGGCTACCGGGCCCTGACCATGCCGTCGTTCATGGACAACCTGCTGCGCCAGGCCGAACTGATCAGGCAACAGGGGATGATCACGTCGCCGATCGCCGGTGACCGCCGGATGCCCTTCTGCGCGGTCCGGGACATCGCCGAAGTCGCGGCCGAGCTGCTGCTCGACGACACCTGGACCGGCGTGGAGGACGTACCCGTGCTGGGGGCTGAGGACCTGTCGTTCGAGGACATCGCACGGATCACGTCCGAGGTCCTGGAGCGCCCGGTGCGCTTCCAGCAGGTCTCGGGCGAGGACTTCAAGGCCCGCATGACGCGGTTCGGCACCACGGAGGCCATGGCGCGGGGCGCCCTGGACATGATGCTGGCCAAGGACGCCGGGATGGACAACGCGGTGCCACGAACCGCGCGGGCCACCACGCCCACCGGCTTCCGCCAGTGGTGCGAGGACGTACTCAAGCCGGCGGTCCTCGGATGAACCGGATGAGCCAGGGGACGACCAGCGGCACACCAGCAGAACGGACGGAGAGCCCATGAGCCGCGAGGACCGGATCCAGGAGCACGAGATCCGGGAGCACGAGATCCACGACATGCTGCGCCAGTTCGCCGACGGGTTCGTCTTCCAGCGGCGCTCGCCGATCCTGCACCACCTCGCCGAACAGGGCCTCGACCACGAGGACATCACCTTCCCGTCCTCGGACGGCGTCCCGCTGGAGGGATGGTTCATCCCGGCGCCCGGCTCGGACCGGCTCGTGATCGCCAACCATCCCCTCGGATTCAACCGCTCCGGGCTGCCGACGCACCTGGAACCGTGGCGCTCGCAGTGGTCGGCCACCGGCAACGCGTTCGACGTCGACCTCACCCCGGACTACCGGATCCTTCATGAGGCCGGTTTCAACGTGCTCGCGTACGACCTGCGCAATCACGGACTGAGCGGCCAGGGCAACGGAGGGATCACCACCAACGGCATCCACGAGGCCCGCGACGTCGTCGGCTCCCTGCACTACGCCCGCAGCCGCCCGGACACCCGCGACATGGCCGTGAGCCTGTTCAGCCGCTGCATGGGGGCCGGCGCCACGTTCGCCGCCATGGCGCAGGATCCCGGGGCCTTCGCGGATGTCCGCAGCCTGGTCGCCGTACAGCCCGTCACTCCACGGGTCATCGTCGAGCGCCGCCTCGCGGCCCTGGGACTGGAGGACCGTATCGACGAGCTGGAAAAGCTCATCGTCATGCGCACGAGCATCGGGTTCGGGCCGAGGAATCCCCGGCAGTGGGCGTCGAGCGTCCGGGTGCCCACGTATCTGTTCCAGGTGCGCGACGACGCGCTCACCCAACCCTCCGACGTACAGGCCATGTTCGACAACATCCCGGCCACCGACAAGCAGTTGCGGTGGATCGAGGACACCAGCGCGCGCTTCGACGGCTACCTGGAGTTCCAGCGCCGCCCGAAGCCGATCCTCGACTGGCTGACCGCCAGGACGCGCTGAAGGCACGGGCGGCCAAAGCCGATGACCGGGTGGGCAGTTGACGACACCGCCAGTTGACGGCATCAACAGTTGACCCTATCGTTTTTCGATAACATCGATATTCGATACGGGGGGGCAGTCGCTGATGTCTGCTGCGATACGGAACATCAAAGGTGCCGAGCTGCCGGACGGACCGCCGTCGCCCGGCGAACGCGCCCACGACAGGCTGCTGCAACCGGTCGCCACTGTGGTCCGTGGCGCCTACTGGCTGTCTCTCGTGGGCCTTGTCGTCGGCCTGGTGGGACCTCTGGTCGGTACCAAGTTGGGCCTGGCGTGGGGCGGTTCGCGGGTGTGCGCCGAGTCCGGCTCGGACTTCGGCACGACCGGGTTCACCGGAGTGTTCCGGCCCCCCGCGGGGGTCGACGTCATGGTCCGCCCGTCGTACTGCACCGATCACGCCGACGGCGCCCAGCGGCTGTTCGACGTACTCGGGGGCCTTCCCTCGCTGCTCCTGGCCCTGGGTGTCCTCTTCTTGCTCAACCGCCTGATACAAGGCGCCTCCCGGCAGGGCGTGTTCACCGTACGGACAGCGAAACACCTGCGGGTGGCGGGCTGGTGGCTGCTGCTCGGCTGTCCGGTCGCCGAAGTGGTGGAGGCCGGGGCGCACGCGGCGCTGCTGGCGACCCTGGCCCGGGATCACGCCTTCGACGCGGACACCTGGCTGGGATCATGGCAGCCGCCCTACGCACTCGTCTTCACAGCTCTGGGCATCCTCACCTTCGCCCGCGTCATGCGGGCCGGGGTGGCCATGCGGGAGGACCTGGAGGGAACGGTGTGATGGCACCGGACGACAGCGACGGTGACAGCGGCGACGGCCACGCGATCGAGGTCCATCTCGACCGCTTGCTCAGCGAACGCGGCATGACGCTCGCGGAGTTGGCCTCCCGCGTCAACGTCACCAACGTGAACCTGTCCATCCTGAAGAACGGCCGGGCCCGCGCGATCCGCTTCACCACGCTGACCCGCATCTGCGAGGTTCTCGACTGCCAGCCCGGCGACCTGCTCACGTACCGGAGCGGGAGTACGGGGACGTCCCGGACGTGAGCGAGGTGTCGGCGTCCCAACTCCCCACTCAGCGGGGAGCGGTGGCGACCCGTACCCGGTCGCTTTCGCGGTCGGAGAGGAAGAGCGCCAGTTCCCGCCCCTCCTCGGCCACGGCGGTGCGGTCGGCTCGGGAGAGGCTGTGCAGCGGCGTGACGGCTACGGTGCCCGCGTCGACGTTCCACGTGGCGGCGGTCCGGCCGTCGACCAGCACGACGCGTTCGCCGCCGACCGAGAGGCCCCGGTGGGCGTCGTCGATGATCCGGCCGCGGTCGTCGTAACCGAGGATCGCGTTGTCGAACGCCGGCAGGAACCGTACCGGGGCAGGCGTGTCGGATGCGGGGCGTGGCGCGTCGGGGAGGTCCAGGAGTACGCGGCCCCGCTCGTCGCGGAAGGTGACCAGTTCCTCGCGCTCGCGCATCGCGGCCACCGCGGCCGGAAGCCCGGCGAGGCCGCACCAGGCGCGCAGGTCGGCCGAGGCCGCGGGGCCGTACGCGGCCAGATAGCGCCGTACCAGCACCTGGCCCACCGGATCGGACGCGTCCGGGGACGGCGGGTCGATCTCGCGCCCCAGCCAGGAGGAGAGCATGACGTTGCGTACGCCCGCCTTGGTGCGCCACAGCCCGCGCGGCGGCAGTTGGGCCATCGGGATGAGGGCTGCGATCAGCATTTCGCCCAGTGCGCGCGGTCCCGGCGCCGGCCAGCGGCCGGCGAGCGCTCCGGCCAGCTCGGCCATCGAGCGAGGCTCGCCGTCGGCCATCAACGCCCGCCCCGCTGAGGCGAGTTGGTCGAGGTCCGTGCCGTCCAGCTCGCGGCGGTAGGTCCCGAGCACCCGTTGGCGCAGCATGGCGTCGTGGCGGGCCCGCCAGGCGAGGGCGTCGGCGGCGGTGACGAGGTGGACGGTGCGGCGCATGAGATGCGTACGCACCACGTCGCGCCCGCTCAGCAGGTCCGAGAGGGCCGCCGGGTCGAACGCGCGCAGGCGGGACCAGAGACCGACGAACGGTTCCTGCGGTTCCTGCGCCTGGAGGCCGCCGAGGTGCGCGACGGCGTCAAGGACCGGTACGTCGGCGCGATCAAGCAGCAACTGCCGGGCGAGGGTGGCCCGGTTGAGGGCTCTGCTGTCGAGGATGGTCATCGGGTCACCGCGGCGCGGCCGCTGTTCTTGTTGTTCCGTTGCTCGGCACAGGACGACAGTCGCAGGAGAAGCGGTCAGGATGTGGCCGCTTCTTGGGGGAACATGGACGCATGCCGAAGACCTCAGCCCGACTGCTCTCGCTGCTCTCGCTGCTCCAGGCGCGCCGGGACTGGCCGGGGCAGTTGCTGGCCGAACGGCTGGAGGTCAGCCCGCGCACCGTACGCCGCGATGTCGACCGCCTGCGGGAGCTGGGCTATCCCGTGGTGGCCACGAAGGGCCCCGACGGGGGCTACCGGCTCGACGCCGGCGCCGAACTGCCGCCGCTGCTCTTCGACGACGAGCAGGCCGTCGCCCTCGCCGTGGCGCTCCAGACGGCCGCCGCCACCGGCGTCGGCATCGGAATCGGGGAAGCGGCGGCGCGTGCGCTGACCACCGTCCGGCAGGTGATGCCCGCACGACTGCGCCATCGCGTCGACGCCCTCCGGGTCACGGCCGTCGAACGCGCGGGAACCCGGCCGAATCCGCAGGCCGACCCGCGGGTTCTGGTGACGCTGAGCGCGGCCGTCCACGTACGCGAGGTGCTGCGCTTCGACTACATCCCCGTATCGCAGGTGGGAGCGGCGGCGGGCGAGCCCGCCGTACCTCCTCCGCGCCGGGTGGAGCCGCACCACCTCGTCACGTGGGGCGGGCGCTGGTACCTCGTCGCCTGGGACCTCGACCGGGACGACTGGCGCATCTTCCGCGTGGACCGGATCACCCCGCGTACCCCTTCGGGCCCGCGCTTCACCCCTCGCGAACTGCCCGGAGGGGACGTATCCGCCTTCGTGGCCGGCAGATTCGAGGGCTCGGACGGCTCCGGGGACTGGCCCTGCCGCGGCGAAGTGATCCTCGACCTGCCCGCCGCCGCCGTGTCCAGCTACAGCCGCGACGGAATCGTCGAAGAACTCGGCCCGGACCGCTGCCGACTCGTCCTGGGCGCGTGGTCGTGGCGGGGGCTGGCCGCCATGATCGGCAGGTTCGACGCCGACATCGAGGTGATCGGCCCGCCGGAGCTGCACGCCGCCTTCGCGCACCTGGCCCGCCGCTACGCGAACGCCGCGAAGGGCGGCCCCGCCGAGCGGACAGAACGCACCGACTGAACCGGCGCGTTGCGCACGCGAACCATTCCCTGGAGGGAATTGTCCGGAACCCCCTCGCCGCCTGAGGATCGCGTCACTCGCATCGTCCTCGTACGCCCTGAACCAAGAACGGCGGCAGACACACATGAAGAGCTATCACCTCACACCGGGCACGAGCCCCGAGGAATTGACCGTCGGCGAGCACCACGAACCGGAGCCCGGCCCGGGACAGGTGCTCGTACGGGTACGGGCGAGCGCGCTGAGCTTCCGCGAGCTGGCGGTCCTGGCCGGGAGGTACCCGCTGCCCATCAGACCCGGTGTCGTGCCGGTGTGCGCCGGGGCCGGGGAGGTCGTGGCGGTCGGCGAGGGCGTCGACCGGGTGGCGCCGGGCGACCGGGTGGCGGCGACCGTCTTTCCACGGTGGATCGACGGCCCGTTCGCGATGGAGAACGCCGCCCAGTTGGGCAGTTCGCTGGACGGCATGCTGACCGAACTGGCGCTCCTCGACGCGAACGGGCTCGTACGGATACCCGAGCACCTGTCGTACGAGGAGGCGGCCGCGCTCCCGCTGACGGCCGTGACCGCCTGGAACGCGCTGATGGGCTCGGGTCGCGCGCTTCAGGCAGGCGAAACCGTACTCACGCTGGGCTCCGGCGCCGTCTCGCTGTTCGCTGTTCAGTTCGCCAAGCTGGCCGGCGCGCGCGTGATCGCCACGACCTCGGACGAGGCGAAAGCGGTGCGGCTCAAGGAGTTGGGCGCCGACGAGGTGATCAACTACGCCGGGACGCCCGACTGGCCCGAGGCCGTGCGCGAACTGACAGAAGGCCGTGGAGCCGATCGTGTGGTCGACGTCGTGGGGTCCCTGGAACAGTCGCTGCGCGCGGTCGCGTTCGCTGGAGAGGTCGCGTTCGTCGGATACGGCCTGGCCGCCCCGGCGGTCCAACCACCCACTCTGGGAACCTTGTTCATGTCCGTGGCCAGCCTCCGCGCGGTGGCCGTGGGTAGCCGGGCCCACTTCACGGCGATGAACCGCGCGATCACAACGCACCGCATGCGGCCGGTGATCGACCGCGTGTTCCCCTTCGGGGAGGCCGCTGCCGCGTACCGTCACCACGAGGCGGGCAGGTTCTTCGGCCAGGTGATCATCAACCACGGCTGACGGGGCGGGGCTGGGGCGGGGCGGCCCGGACCTGGCATCGACAACCAGTTGATGTCGGTCGCCTGTATCGTTCAGAGGTGCTTCGGACGGTCTGCCTGCCGGGTAAAGAACGCGAAAGGCGTCTCTTGAGCCGCAGGTCAGGAAGAGTGCTCCCCGCTCGCGCGGGGGTGGTCCGGTCGCCGGATACGCCCAAGCCCTCTCCGCGGCGTGCTCCCCGCTCGCGCGGGGGTGGTCCGCGAGTCAACATCAACGTCAGCTCCGCGCAGGCGTGCTCCCCGCTCGCGCGGGGGTGGTCCGGATCTGATCCAGAACTCGATGCACCCGAACCCGTGCTCCCCGCTCGCGCGGGGGTGGTCCGCCAGGCGGCCTGCCGCACAGCCCATCCGATGAGTGCTCCCCGCTCGCGCGGGGGTGGTCCCGCCGTGGGGTCAGCAGCCGTGGCTGCTGGTCCGTGCTCCCCGCTCGCGCGGGGGTGGTCCAAAGCTCAGTCGCGGCTCACCTCTTGGGGTGGCCGTGTGCGGTGCCGGCCTCCGCGAGATCGTTGCCGAAGTAATCCGCTCAGCCTGGGCCCGGTGGCGGATAGCGTGCTCTCCGACGCATCACCAGGGGGCGGAAGATGACGGCACCGGGGCACGACCTGCGCAACCGGAACGACGTGAACGACCAGCTTGTGGCAGCCGTGATTGCCAAGGACTTCCACGCGGTACAGGAATGTCTCCAGGACGGCGCCGATCCGAACACCCCGGGCCCCGACGGCCTCCCGTTGCTCTGCCTCGCCGTGGGCGGGTTCGACCACGAGACCGCCGACGCTCTGACGGACAGCGGCGCCGACCCGGACGCCGTTCTGCCGGACGGTACGACACCGCTCCTCCGGGCCGTCGACCTCGGCTCCCCCGCGCTCGTCGGTGCCACGCTCGGCAAGGACCCGGGGCTGCGGATCGCCGAGGCCGAGCGAAATCGGCTGCTCGACCTCGCTCGGGAGTGGTACGAGACGGGGGAGGCCGAGGTACTGCGCCGCCGCACGGGGGCCTCGGGCCCGGCCGCCCGGCGACCGGTCAACGACGACGAGTACACGGACGTCGAGGAGGTTTCCCTCGGCGGGCTCACCGTCCGGGCGGGCCACAGCGGCGTCCTCTCCGACCTGGAGCGGGTGTTCGGCGTCCTGGCGCCGGTAGCAGAGCTGGTGGCACGAGCCGTCCCGTACCCGGACGAGCTGCACGCCAACTGGGCCGCCGTCAGCCACGCGCTCGCCGCCCGCAAGAGCCCGAAGGCCTGGTCGGACCTGGCGGCCTTGCGCCACCACCCCGCTCCCGTCCACCGCCGCTTGCTCGCCAGAGTCCTGTGGTCCCGACAGCACGACTGGGCGAACCGCCACGGCCGTCCGGAGGCCCCGCGCGACGGCGAGTTCCTGGCGGAGTGGGCGCTCGACGAGCCGGACGGCGAGACGCTCGCCAGAGTCCTGTACGCGTACACGGACTACCCACACCCCGGCCAAGAGGCCGTCGGCTTCCGCTACGCCGGCCATCCGGACCCGCGCGTGCGCCGCGAGGTGCCGCACTGCCTGATGCGGACCCCGCGGAGCGAGCCCGCCGCCGCCACCCTGCTCGCGCTGGCGCGGGATCCCGACTCCGGGGTCCGGGCCGTCGTCGCCCAGGTCCTCGCCTGCCCGCGCGATCCGACTCCGGCGACCCGGGAGAGCCTGCTCACCCTGCTCCGGGACCCGGACCCCGACGTCGGCCGCCATGCCGCCGCATCCCTCTCCGGCTCCGACGACCGGACGGCCGCCGTCATGGACGCCCTCGTCGCCCTGTCCGACGAGGAGGACCAGAACCTGCGGCTTGAGGCGGCCTACGCCCTCGCCGTCCGCGACGACCCGCGCACCGATGAGGCGTACGAGCGCGTGGGTCCCCTCGGTCCCGGCTTCGAACATGACCACCGCGTGGGCGCTCACTGGCGCTACGAGTACCGCAACCGCGACCGCGACCGGCCCGACAGCACCTGATGGCGGCGGGGCCGCCGTACGCCTACGGAGTCCTGTCGGCGGCGGCCATCATCGCGGCGAGGTCGATCTTCTTCATGCCGAACATCGCCTCCATACCGCGCCGCACCCGCCCCTGGTCCGCGTCCTTCATCAGCTCGTCCATCCCCTCCGGGATGACCTGCCAGGACACCCCGTACCGGTCCTTCAGCCAGCCGCAGGGGCCCTCCTCGCCGCCCTCGGTGAGCCGGTCCCAGTAGTAGTCGACCTCTGCCTGGTCTGCGCAGTTGATCAGCAGCGAGATCGCCTCGTCGAAGGTGAACTCGGGGCCGCCGTTGATCGCCGTGTACTCCTGGCCGTCCAGCTCGAAGTCGACGGTCAGGACCGTGCCCGCCGGGCGCGGCCCCGCCTCGGTGAAGTGGGAGATGTTGTTGATCTTCGAGTTCGGGAAGACCGAGACGTAGAACTCGGCTGCTTCCTCGCCCTCGGTGTCGAACCAGAGGTTGGGCGTGATCCGGGGCATCGCGGTCTCCTGGTGTCGTCGCTGCCACGGCTCCGGCAGGTGGTCCCCCACCGGACGGCCGCGCTTGCTGATATCCGTACTGCTGATATCCGTACTGACCGTCGCACCGGCCGGAACTCATCGCCACCGGCGCCGGCGCCGTCCGGACCGGTCCGCGGTCACTCGAAGCTGACACGCTCCAGCCAGTAGTCGAGCAGCTCCGCGTCGCCCAGCACCTCGATGCCCTCCCCCTGGGCCGGCCGCCTCTTGTAGATGAGCAGCAGCAGGTCGGTCAGCGGCGCGCGTACGGCCACGGCGGCCTTCTCGTGCGCGCGCCGCCAGACGATGGCGTCGCCCGTGAGATCGACCACCCACTCGGCCGCCGCCTCCGGTGCCGTGTCCGTGGCGTGGAGGTGGAGGGTGCGGTCCGGGCCGAGCAGCTCGCGCATCCAGGGGTGCACCTCGAAGTGCATCGGGAGCGAACCGAGCGTCATCCACTCGTCCACGCCATCGAGAGCGACCTCCTGGCCGACGCTGAACTCCGCGCCGAGGGCCAGGGTCGCGTCGGCCCTGTGGATGACCGTCTCGTGCGTGAACCTGCGCGCGTAGAACTCCGTGGAGCCGCCGGGGACCGGCGTCGACAGCTTCGTACCGGGCCCGGCGGCCCGCAGAGTGTCCGCCAGCAGCGCCGCGCCCTCGGTGAGCCAGGGACCGAGCACCGCGGGGTCCTCGTCGGTGTAGCCGGAGAGGTCACGGAAATGGCTGTCGGGCAGCGGGCCCGTCGCCCGGGTCCGTACGGTCTCCTCGGCCCACCGCTGACCACCGCCGAGATGCCGCAGGAGCTGGCCGGCGTTCCACCCCTCGCAGGTGGGTACGGGCACGGTCAGGTCGGCGCCCTCGATGCTCGCGGTCAGCAGGGCCGTCTGCGCGACGATCTCGGAACAGTAGTGGTCGTAGCTCAAGGGCGTCATGACAGCACGGTAGAGCGCACCACTGACAGGACCGGACCCCAACCAGTCGTACGGCTGACACGTACGGCTGACGCGCCCGCCCCGGTTCACTGCTGGGGCGCGGCTGCCGGGTGCAGGGTCTCCGTCCTGCGTTCGATCGCCTGGAGCGCGCCCGGGCGGCGGCCCGGCACCCGGCGGCGCAGCGCGGTGAGCGCCGGGGCCAGGGCGTCGGCGGCGACCGGGTCGCGTAGCTGTTCCCACTGGTGGTGCGCGCGGTCCACGGCCGCCACGACGTCCTCGGCATCACCCGACTGCCGCCGGGCGAGCCGGGCTTCGGCCGCCGCCATCCACAGCTCGCAACTGCGGGACGCGTCCTTGGCGAGCCGGGCGAGGTCCGCCCGTACCTCGAGCCAGTGGATCGCCTGCGCCGAGCCGGGGCCGTGGGTACGGAGCGCCTCGCTCTCCCACATGGCGGCGATCGAGGCGGCCTCGGCGTGCCGCCCTGCCCTGGCCGCGTCGAGGATCGCGGGGTGCGGATCGGTCCCGGCGCCGGCGGGCGCGGAAGCGGTGCTCGCCGCGGGCTGCGGCCGTACGGGCGTGGGCAGTTGTCCCGCCGGAGGCTGGGGCTGGGGCTGGGGCTGGAGATGCGGCTCGCCCTGGACCTGGGTCTCCGTCCGGACCTGCGGCT
>NZ_JTHL01000001.1:2818340-2829998 GCF_000818195.1 Streptomyces sp. 150FB
GCCTGCGCGTCGGCCGCCAGGAGCAGTACAGCGCCCTCGGACCCCGCCCGCGCCGCCGCCTGCTCGTGCAGCAGCCCGAGCGGGGGCCGGGCGCCGCTGCGCCAGATCGCGGCGCACGCCTTGAGGTACAGCGGTGAGGCGATCGTCCTGCGGGGCGGCGGCGGAACGATCCGCCCGTACACGCGGATGCCGTAACCGAGCCCCAGGCCCTGGGTGTTGACCAGCGGCCAGGTCTCGGCGTCGGCGACCAGGTCCACCACCACCGTGGTCGTGCCGGGCCGGCGCAGCCCGAGTTCGCCGACCAGCCAGTGCCAGGGCAGCCCGGTGTAGCGGAGGGTCGAGGACGTCGTACGGGCCAGCGCGAGATGGATCAGGTGCTGCTTGTGGTCGAGGTGCAACTGTCCCGTGATGTAGAGGGACAGCGGTCCCGTCGTGGTGGCCGCCGCGCGGATGCGGGTGAGGACGGTCTGCTGGTCCATCGGGTCGGCGAGTTCGATGACGGTCGCCGCCACCGTGCCGGTCAGGACGCTCGGCGCCACGGCCGCGAGTGCCGGCAGCACCGAGGAGGCATCCATGAGACAGCCCTTGCCGACGGGCGCCGCCGCGAGCAGCAGCGCGGTCCCCGGCTCCGTGTCCTCCCGTGCGATCACCACAGCAGCACCGTAACCCGTCTGTCTGTACGAGGAGGAGCGCGCGGCCCGGCGCACTCCTCCACTCCTGCCCCGCCAGGCCCTCTGGCGTGGTGGCCTCGGCGCCCGGTAACGTTCACCGGTCCGTAGCGCGCCGGACGTCCAGGACACAATCTACGCGCGCAGACTTGCCCTTCGCACGACGCCGCACCGTTCCCCGTTCCACCACCCCACCCCCACACGGAGGTTGACGGATGCACAGATCGAACAAGTCCCGCTACCTGCTCGCCACGGCCACCACCGCCCTCAGCCTGGGTGTTGTCATCGCCGGCCTGGGCGCCGGAGCCGGCCCCGGCTACGCCGCTGGATCCGCCCAGCCGCCCGCCCATGAGGCGGCGGCAGCCGCGACTCACCGGGTGCTCTTCGACAACACCAAGGCGGAGACCGCCGGGAACGCCGACTGGGTCATCAGTTCCAGTCAGCCCGACCCGCTGAGCCAGGACTCCACCCCCTCCAAGGAGACCGACTGGACCGGCGGTCTGTCGTCGTGGGGCGTGGCGCTCCAGAAGACCGGCGACTACTCCCTCAGCACGCTCCCGTCCGGGAACACCATCACCTACGGGGGTTCGGGCGCGCTGGACCTGAAGAACTTCGACACCTTCGTCCTGCCCGAGCCCAACATCCGGCTCAGCACGGCCGAGAAGACCGCGGTCATGAAGTTCGTCCAGGCGGGCGGTGGTCTCTTCCTGATCTCCGACCACGACAACAGCGACCGCAACAACGACGGTTACGACTCCCCGGCGGTCATCAACGACCTGATGACGAGCAACGGCGTGGACAACACCGACCCGTTCGGCTTCTCGGTCGATCTGCTCGACGTGGGTTCCGGCACCCCGAAGGCCATCAGCGACAGCTCGAACCCCGTCCTCAACGGCACGTTCGGCAAGGTGACCGGCAGCCTGATCGCCGACGGCACCACCTTCACGCTCAAGCCGGCCGACAACTCCGCCGTCAAGGGCCTGGTCTGGCGCTCCGGCTCCAGCACCACGGGCACCACCGGGGCGTTCTTCGTGACCTCCACCTTCGGCAGCGGCCGGGTGGCCATCTGGGGTGACAGCTCGCCGATCGACGACGGCACCGGCGCCTCGGGCGACACGCTCTACGACGGGTGGAACGACCCGTCGGCGACCAACGCGGCCCTCGCGCTGAACGCCACCGCCTGGCTGGCCGGCGAAGGCAGCACCGGAGGCGGCGGGGGCGGCGGCAACGGCGGCGGTACGGGCGGCGGAGGCGGCGGCACCTGCACCGCCGGCCAGCTCCTGGCCAACCCCGGCTTCGAGTCCGGCGCCTCCGGCTGGACCGCGTCCACCAAGGTGATCTCCAACAACACCACCAAGGCGGCCCACTCCGGCTCGTACAAGGCCTGGCTCGGCGGCTACGGCACCGCCAACACCAGCACCCTCTCCCAGCAGGTGACGATCCCGGCCGGCTGCTCGGACGCCGCTCTCAGCTTCTACCTGCACATCGACACCGCGGAGACGAGCAGCACCGCGTACGACACCCTCAAGGTGCAGGTGCTCAACAGCTCGGGCAGCGTCCTGTCCACCCTCGCCACCTACTCCAACGCCAACGCGGCGAACGGCTTCACCCAGCGCTCGTTCGACCTCGGCGCCTACGCCGGACAGACGGTCACGCTGAAGTTCACCGGCACCGAGGGCTCCAAGCTCCAGACCTCGTTCGTGGTGGACGACACGGCGCTCAACGTCGGCTGACCACCACCCCGCACCGCCTCTCGCAGCACGCTCGCGGCCGTCCGCCATCAGGTGGGCGGCCGCGCTGACGTACCGTCAATCCCATTTCTTCATAAGGAAGATGTGCCTCCGCTCGAATAACTCGCCCCGCTGGTATATGACGTTGCATAATGTCGGCCGTATGAGGCGCCGTACGCCGCAAGCGAGTTGAGAGGCACCGCTCCAGCTATGACGTTATGTCGTGCAGATCTGCTCACACCGGGCACTACGGCCACGCCCCCGCCTGACCAGCGGCTCCAGGGCGGCCCGCACGTTCTTCGTGCCGGATAGTGCCGGATAGTGCCGGATGGTGTCAGGGCGCCCGGCGCGCCCGTTCAGCACCCGGAGTACACACCTTTCGTGGAGCGCGGGGAAAACACGGAGCGTACGGAACGCCACAGCACAGGCCCGCGCCTTCTCGAATGGCGCCCACCGAGCCGGCCCGCGATGTCATTCGCGCGCCAGGTGATCAGCCCGGCACCTTCCGCCCGTGCCGTCCGTGATCGCCCGTCGCTCGCCCACTCCTGATCTTGTTCGAGGACCTGATGCCCCTATCCATACAGGAGCCGGCCGGCTTGCTCCTGCTACTGATCATCCTGGTCCTTGCCGTGGCCTTGTTCGTGGTCGCGCGGCAGTCGCGGCGCCACCGCCGAGCGGCACGCGGCAGCGCCGACCGGCTGCTGGAGACGCAGACGCGCTCCGACCAGCGCGATGCCGAGCTGAGGCATCTCGTCCACACCCAACTGCCCGCGCTGGAGAAGGGGTTGTGGCAGGGCCAGGCCACCGAGGTGCCGGGCCCGCTCCACCAGGGCCTGGCCGGTACGCAGTTCGGCATCGCCCAGGCCGCGGTGCTCCAGCAGTTCCACGATGTGACGGTCCAGGCATCCAACCGCGCTGAGGGCGTGGCCAAGGCCATGGTCCTGACGGTCATGCAGTCCATGCAGAGCCTGCTCAACGACACGACGCACTCCATCGAGAACATGCTGGAGCGGCACCACGACCCGATGGTCCTCGCCGACGCGAACGACATCGACCACGCGAGCAGCCAGCTCGGCCGCCGTGTCCAGGTGATCAACGTGCTGCTGGACGCCTGGCCGGGCCGGCAGCGCAAGGCGGCGCCGCTGCTCAGCGTCGTACGCGGCGGCCAGTCCCGGATCAGGGACTACGACCGCATCAAGATCACCGGTGACTCGACGTACAGCGTGGTCAGTGGCGCGGTCGAGCCGGTGGTACTGGCCGTCGCCGAGCTGCTCGACAACGCGGCGCGCCACTCCGAGCCGGGCGCCGACGTCCAGGTCTGGTTCGTGCACGCGCACAACGGCGTGACGATCATGATCGACGACTCGGGCGTCGGCCTGAAGCCGGAGGCCAGGCAGTCGGCGGCGACCGTCCTCTCCGGTCAAGTCCCGGTCCGGCTCACGCAGATGGGCAGCCGGCCCAAGTTCGGGTTCCTCGCCGTGGGGGTGCTCGCCCGCCGGTACGGGTTCCAGGTCAGCGTCGACCAGACCTCGCCGTACGGCGGCGTCCGGGCCGCTGTCTACGTACCGGCGGCCCTGCTGACGGTCTCGGACAAGCAGGACTCCGACCAGGGCTCGGCCCCCTCACGCAGGCGCGCGGCCGCCGCCCAGGGACAGATCCAGGCACAGGGACAGACGCGGGAACAGCCCCAGCCGTACGCGCAGCCCCAGGCCTACGGCCAAGCCCCCTCGTACGGCCGGCCCCAGGCATACGGCCGGCCCCAGCCCGGCGACTACACCCAGGCGCAGGTCCCGGCCCAGGCCCACGTCCCGCCGCCCCTCGACACCCGCACTCCCGGTACCCACGGGCGGCACAGCACCGGGAGACACAGCATGCAGGAGGAACCCACCGGCGTCGCGCAGACAGCGCCCCCAGCGGCGCCCTCAGCGGCGCCTCCGGCGGACGGCGCGCTGCCGCAGCGCAGGCGCAGAGCGCCCCGGGCGACGGGAACGGCGGCCGCGCCGGGGGCGCAGGCTCCGATCAGCTCAAGCAACAGCCTCGGCGACTTCGTGGGAGGCATCCATGAGGCCCGACGCGCACGCCGTAACCCCGACGAGAGGACCTGAAGGACATGACCACTCCGAGTTCCAAGCTGGGTGACCTCGGCTGGGTACTGGACGACCTGCTCCGTACCCCGCACACCCTGCGGGTGCTGCTGCTCTCCTCCGACGGTCTCGTGGCCGCCAAATCCACCAACTTCGACCCGGACCTTGCCGACCAGATGGCCGCAGCCGTCTCCGGCATCCAGTCCCTCAGCCGGTCGGCGGCGCCGTTCGCCGACTCCGCGGGCACGAGTGAACTCGCCATGTTCCAGTACCCGCCCAACGGCAACTACCTCTTCGCCATGGCGGCCGGCGAGGGCACCCACCTGGCGGTCAGCGCCAGCGGGCAGGCCGTTGTCAGGGACGTCTCCTACGCCATGGAGGAGACGGTGGACCGGCTGCGCGAGCAGCTCGGGGTCGCGCCTCGGACCGGAGCGGGCACGGCCTCATGACACCATCCCGGCGAGGCCGGGACAGCGGCCTGGTGCGTCCGTACGTGGTGACGGGCGGCCGGTCCGCCCCGAGTCGGAACACCTTTGACCAGATCACGCTCGTCATGCTCCTGAGCACCGGTCTCTCCCGGGTCGAACTGACTCCGGAGCAGCGCGCCGTGCTGGACCTGTGCCTGCCGGGGGCCCTTTCGGTGGCTGAGATCGGCAGCCACTTACGGCTGCCGCTCAGCGTGCTGCGCATCGTGCTCGCCGATCTGATGGAGAGCGGTCACATCACCACGCGGAACACCACGATTCTGACGGCGCAACTGCCTGACGAAGCACTTCTGGAGGCAGTCCTTGTCGGACTCCACAACCTTTAGTCCGAGCAGTTCCAACTCCGCCGTCACGTATCTCCGTGGTGACGAGACAACGCTGAAAGTCCTGGTGGTCGGGGACTTCGGGGTCGGAAAGACGACGTATGTCGGCACATTATCCTCGATCACCCCGCTGTCCACCGAAGAGGTGATGACGGAGGCGAGCACGGACACCGACGATCTCGCCGGACTGCCGGACAAGACCACGACCACGGTCGCGATGGACTTCGGGCGGCTGCATCTCAACGAGCGACTCGTGATGTACCTGTTCGGGGCGCCCGGGCAGGGGCGGTTCTGGCCGATGGTGACGGACCTCGCCGTCGGGGCGCTCGGCGCGCTCGTCCTGGTCGACACGCGCCGGTTGGGCGAGAGCTATCCGGTCATCGGCCTGATGGAGGAGCTGGGCCTGCCGTACGCCGTCGCCGTCAACGCCTTCCCCGGCGCGCCGCGTTACGACACCCAGGAGCTCCGGACCGCGATGGACCTGGAGGATCACACGCCGCTGGTGTACTGCGACGCCCGTGACCACGCCAGCGCGAAGAGCGCGCTCATCGCCCTCGTCACCCATCTCCTCACCCGTACCCGGGAGTCCGACTGATGACCACTCCCTATCCGGCGGGCGGGCAGTCCGACGCCGATCCGCACGCCTGGCCGGCGTCGTCGTACGTCAGTTACGGGGGTGAGCGGCTGCTGCCGATCCACGGCCCCGAGTTCTCGGCGAACCCGGGGGCCACCTACGCGCGGCTGCGCACCCTGGGCCCGATCGCGCCGGTCGAGCTGGACAACGGGGTCTGGGGGTACGTGACGACCACGTACCGCGCCGCCCTGCACCTGCTGCGCAACACCCCGGACCGCTTCTCGAAGGACCCGAACAACTGGGACGCGCTGCGCAACGGGCAGATCCCGCCGTCGACTCCGGTCCTCGGGATGATGCGGCCGCGCGACAACGCGCTCTGGCTGGACGGCATTCCGCACAGCCGGCTGCGCCAGTCGATCGCCGACAGCCTGGCGCTGGTCGACACGCACGCCCTGACCGCCACCGTCACCCGGGTCGCCGACGCGCTCATCGACAAGTTCGCGTCGCTGGGCCGCTGCGACCTGGTCGCCGACTACGCGGAGCCGCTGCCGCTCCATGTGGTGATCGACATGTTCGGCAGTCCGCCGGACGTGGCCCGCCGGATCCTCTTCGGTCTGGCAAAGCTGTTCGACGCGGCGGAGGACGCCGATGAGGCCAACGGCGAGCTGGAGGCGGCCTGTCTGGAGCTGATCCACCTCAAGCGCCGGGAGCCGGCCGCCGATGTCACCTCCTGGATCCTGGCGCACCCGACGGGTATCACCGACGCCGAGATGGTCCAGCAGCTCATCCTGCTGGTGGCAGCCGGGACCACACCGTGCACGGGCATGATCGCCAACACGCTCAAGCTGCTCACCGACGACGAGCGGTTCAGCGGGTCTGTCTTCGACGGGGTGCACTCGGTCAGCCAGGCCATCGACGAGGTGCTCTGGGAGGACCCGCCGATCGCCAACTACAGCCCGCTGTACGCGCGTACGCCGGAGACGTACGAGGGCGTCCAGCTCCAGACGGGCGTCCCCATCATGGTGAGCTTCGCCGCGGCCAACTCCGATCCCGCGCTGGCCGCGCACGCCCACCGGCGCGCCGGGAACCAGGCTCATCTGGCGTTCAGCGCCGGTGTGCACGGCTGCCCCGTACCGGCACCCGATCTGGGCCGCATCATCATCGAGACGGCCCTGGAACGGATCCTGGACCGGCTCCCGGACATCGAACTCGCCTGTCCCAGCGCCCAGTTGCTGCGCAGGCCGGGCACCTTCAGCTCCTGCTGGCTGTCGTTGCCCGTCACCTACCCGGCCGTTGCCCCCACGCCCGACAGACCCCCCGCACCCGCCGCTGTTCCTTCCGCCACCAGTCACTTTGGAGCAACCCCGTGGATACCCAGCACGTAGCGCCCGGCTGCCCGTTCCGTATCGACCCGACCGCGGCGGACATCCACGCCGAGGGCGCCGCCCTGAACGCCCTCGGCCCCGCCACCTGGGTGGAGCTTCCCGGTGGCGTCGAGGCGTGGTCCGTCACCGACACGGCCCTGGCGAAGCGCCTGCTCACCGACCGCAGGATCTCGAAGGACGCCTACCAGCACTGGCCGGCGTACATGGAGGGCGAGATAGCGGAGGACTGGCCGCTGCGGATCTGGGTCGACGCACGCAACGCCCTGACGGCGTACGGGGACGAGCACACCCGGCTGCGCCGCCTCATCGGCCCGGCGTTCAGCGCGCGCCGTGTGCGGGGCCTGGCGCCCGCGATCGAGGAGATCGTCGGCGACCTCCTGGACACCCTCGGCGCGCACAAGGACGGCGCCGAGATCGACCTGAAGGCCGAGTTCGCCTGGACGCTGCCCATTCTGGTCGTCAACACCATGCTGGGCGTCCCGGCGGAGATGAACAACTCCTTCCGCGAGAACGTCGGCGGGCTCTTCGACACCGATGTGTCCGCCGAGCAGGCGGCGGCCAACGGCGCCTCGCTGTACGGGCATCTCGCCGCGCTCGTCGCCGCGAAGCGCGAGTCGCCCGGCGAGGACGTCACCAGCGCCCTGATCGCCGCGCACGACGACGAGACGGGCACCGTTCTCTCCGAGCAGCAGCTCCTCGACAGCCTGATGCTGCTGATCGCGGCCGGCCATGAGACGACCGTCAACCTCATCGATCACTCGATCACGCATCTGCTCACCCACCCCGACCAGCTCGCCCTGGTCCGGGAGGGGAAGGCGGCCTGGAAGGACGTGGTCGAGGAGACCCTCCGGGTGCAGGCGCCGATCGCCAATATCGTGATGCGGTTCGCCGTCGAGGACTTCGAGGACGCCGAGACGGGGCTGAGTTTCGCCCAGGGTGACACGTTTGTCATCAACTACGCGGCGATCGGGCGGGACCCCGCAGTGCACAGCGAGAGCCCCGAGCTGTTCGACGTCACGCGGGAGAACAAGGAGCACATGGCCTTCGGTTTCGGCACGCACTTCTGCCTGGGCTCGGAACTCGCCCGGCTGGAGCTGCGGATCGCGCTGCCGGCCCTGTTCGAGCGCTTCCCGGACCTCGCGCTCTCCGTACCGGCGGACGAACTCCGTCCGGCGGCGTCGTTCATCTCCAACGGGCACCGGACGCTGCCGGTCGTCCTGCGCCCGGAGCCGGCGGCCCCGCCGACCGCCTGAGCGCGGCCGGCACGGCACCACGCACCCCAGCTTTTCGAAATCTTTTCGAATGCCCCGAAAATCCGTGAAGAAACAGGCACTCTTCCCACGCATGTCGGGATTTCCTGCGGGCACACGGCTGCTCGGAGGTTGATAACAATGGTTCCCCTGCTACTCGTTCTTCTGCTCGTCCTGATCCTCGCCGGTGCCGGTTTCGCACTCAAGATTCTTTGGTGGATCGCCATCATCTTGCTGGTCGTCTGGCTTCTCGGGTTTCTGGTCCGCCCGACGTCAAGCGGCGGTAAGCGAGGCCGGTGGTATCGCTGGTGACACAGCGGTGAATAGGTAGGGGCCCGGACAACGCCGTCCGGGCCCCTACGGCCGTTTACCGACCTGTACCGGCTGACGCTTTCACGGCTTGCGGGCCACCGCCGCGTAGATGGAGACCGCCTCGTCGGTGGCGCCCTCCACCGACTGCCCGTCGGGGCGCCAGCGGTGCGGCACCGTCAGTCCCGGGTCGACGAGTTCGAGGCCGTCGAAGAACTTCAGCACCTCGTCCCGCGACCGCACCTGGCTGGGAATTCCGCCCCTGCGGTAGACCTCGGCGACCTTTTCCCACAATTCAGGAGCGAAATCGGCCGTGACATGGGACAGGGCCAGATAACTGCCCGAGGGAATCGCGCCCACAAGGCGCTGCACTATGTCGTACGGGTGGTTCTCGTCGGGGACGAAATGCAGTAACGCGTTGAGCGACAGCGCGACCGGCCGGGTCAGGTCCAGCGTCTCGTGCAGCCGGTCCGCCGAGAGAATGGTCTCCGGGTCCCTGACATCCGCCTGGATGTACGCCGTACGGCCCTCGGGCGTGCTGCGCATCAGCGCCTCGGCGTGCCGCAGGACGATGGGGTCGTAGTCGGCGTAGACGACATGCGACTCCGGAGCGGCCTCCTGGGCGACCTGGTGGAGGTTGGGGCGGGTCGG
Source organism: Streptomyces sp. 150FB (assembly GCF_000818195.1). GTDB lineage: Bacteria > Actinomycetota > Actinomycetes > Streptomycetales > Streptomycetaceae > Streptomyces. The sequence continues at coordinate 2,827,800 of NZ_JTHL01000001.1, forward strand.
GATGCCCGTACCGATGTCCAGGAACTGGCGTATGCCGGCCTCGGCGGCCAGCCATCTCGTCGCGCGGTGCATGAACTGGCGGTTCACCCGCGCCGTGATCATGATGCTCGGATAGACCGTCTGGACACGGGCCGCCGCGGCTTTGTCGACCTCGTAGTAGTCCTTGCCCTGCAAGTAGAAGTCGTACATGCGCGCGGGATGCGGCTGGGAGACGTCGATCTCCTCGTTCGCCGGCTGGTCAAGGTCCGTCATACCAACACGTCCTTACACAGGGGCCGTTACAGGAGGAAGTCAGCGAGGCCGTTCTTCGCCGCCTCGACGAAGCCGGCCATGGCCTCCGCCGTACAGATCAGCGCCGGGCCCGTCGGGTCGGTCGACTGGCGTACGGCCACGTGGTCGCCGCCGAGTTGCTTGGCCTCGACGCAACTGCCGCCGTTGGGCCCGCTCCAGGGCTTCTCCCAGCCCTCGGTGCCCAGGTCGCCGGCCGGCATTCCGTTGTAGATCTCCCGCATCACAGCTCCTTGCGTATCACTCGGAGGAAGTCTCTTGTCTCTTCGACGGATGCCGCCCGGGCGGACAGGTTGTCCAGGACTTCGAGATAGGCGGCGACATCCGGGCGCTGGTCGAGGTAGACGGCCCCGGTCAGGTTCTCGGTGTAGACGATGTCCGGCAGTTCGTTGATGTCGAACCGGAAGAGATGGAACGGCCCGAACGCCCCCAGGTGCGGGCCGAGCCTGAACGGCATGATCTGGAGGGTCACATTGGGCAGCGTGCTGGCTTCGATCAGCCGGTCGATCTGCGCCCGCATCACGTCCGGGTCGCCGACGGGTCTGCGCAGGACCGCCTCCTCCATGAGGATCCAGAGGATCGGCGCCTGCCGCTTCGTCAGGAGCTGCTGCCTCTTGACCCGCAGCGAGACACGCCTCTCCAGCTCGCCGTTGTCCCGGTGCGCGCCGGCCTCCAGCACCCCGCGGATGTAGCCCTCGGTCTGGAGGAGACCGGGCACGTAGTGCGGTTCGTACGTCCTGATCAGGCTGGCGTCGTCCTCCAGGCTGACGAAGGCGCTGAACCAGCCGGGCAGGGCGTCGCGGTAACGGTGCCACCAGCCGGGCTGGTTGGCGAGCTTGACGAGGCCGATGAACTCCTCGGCCTCGCGCTCCCCCACTCCGTAGGCCCGCAGAAGAAGACCCACATAGGGGAGTTTGAGGCTTACTTCGGAATTCTCCATCCGGCGAATGGTCAATGGGGTGACATCCAGGACCGAGGCGGCGTCCTCGCGCGTCACCCGCGCCTTCTCGCGGAGCGCGCCGAGGCGCTTGCCCAGCACGATCCGCATGACGGTGGGTGCTGTTCCCGTCCGTGTCTCGCTCACGCGCTCACCTCCCGGCATCGCCTCATCACGGCGAGTCTCGCAGGAAGTTGGTGTCCCATCCAGAGAGCTACCGCGCTTTCTGAAATTATCAGATGGATCGGTTGCGAGCTGCGAGCGTCAGAGACATAGTGAGCGGGTAGCTCATATCACGGTTCGCCGTACGGACAAGGAAGCCCATTTGGCCAGCGGGGCGTTAGACGAAGACCGCCGGGACCACTCGGATCGCACGGGGCATCAGGTGTCAGGCATGAAAAAGCGGATGGAACGGGCCCTGGCGACAGATAGGGGACAAGTCCGGGTTGTACGTCAGATGATCCGCAGCTTTCTCGAAACCTGGAAGCTTTCCTCCCTGAGCGCCGAAGCCGAGTTGCTCGGCACCGAGTTGGCGTCGAACGCGATCGTTCACGCCGGCGGCGACAGCTTCAGCTTCGCGATCGAGGTCACGGGCGACGAACTGCTGATCGAGGTACGGGACCAGTCGTGCCGGCCGCCCGCCCTGCTGGAATCCGGGCTGGACGCCGAGGGCGGTCGCGGTGTCCTGCTGGTCGCCACGGTGGCCAAGGAGTGGGGCACCCATGTCACAGGATCCGGCAAGACCACCTGGTGCAGTCTCGCGGCCGTCGGGGCAGGCACTCCGTGAATGGGCGCCCGCTGGGTATGAATAAAGGAAAAACCGAGGGGGTTCGATGAGCGGAGCGGACGAGGTGACCGGTGAGGGGCCGACGCCCGCCGGGGAGCTGGCCCGTGAGCTGCTGCGCAGGACCGCCGAGGACAACGAGCTGACGGCGCGCGCCCAGCGGCTGCCCGGGAGCCACCTCCGCGGGCGG
>NZ_JTHL01000001.1:2830038-2840555 GCF_000818195.1 Streptomyces sp. 150FB
CTCGTCGGCGCCGACGCCTCCACCGCCGCCCTGATGATCCTGCTGCACGCCGACGACCTGCCGTTCCAGCTCACCTGCCGGGACCTGATCGCCGAGGCGGTCGGTCTCGGGCTCTGCTCCCCGATCCACGGCGCCTACGCCGCCGACCACTGCGCGGTGGCGCTGGGTCAGCCGCAGGCGTACGGCACCAAGTACTCGCCGCTGGGCCGCCCCCATCCGATCCTGGACCCGGAGGGCGTCGACGCGCGACGGCAGGCGATCGGCCTGCGCACGATGGCCGCCGAACAGCAGGCGCTGCGCGAGATCCGGCTGCGCCACCTGACCCGGGCGTCAGCGTGACCCGGCGCGGCAGCCTGAGACCCAGAGCCCGCTGACCAGCCTTACGGGGGTGGGCCGGTCTGCGGGCCCTGTCGCGTTCGCGCGCGGGTGGGCGCCCGGGCCCGGGCCCGGTTGAGGACCCGGAACGCTCAGGACAGCGCGGAGGCGACCAGCAGCGCGAAGGCGGCCACCGCGAGCAGCGTCCGTACGAGGTGGAGCCGGTTCCAGCGCCCCTCGAAGGCGGCGCGGGCCTCGACCCCCGGTGTGGACTCCGAGGCGGCGAGGGCGTTGTTGAGCGGGATGTTGCCGCCGACGGTGACGAGATGGTTCAGGACGGCGCACACAAGACCCGCCAGCAGCAGCCACCGCTCGGTGTCCGTGCGTCCGTCGACCGCCACGGCGAGCGCGGCGGCGGGGAACGCGATCTCGGCGAGGAAGACGAGGATGAAGACCGGGCGCGGCACGTACTCGTTGATCCTGCGCATGGCCACCACGAACTGGTCGTCCGTCAGGCGGGCCAGGGCCGGCATGATGCCGGTCAGGAAGATCAGCATGAACCCCGCGTAGAGGCCCGTGGAGATCACCGCGAGAGCGAGCAGGGCTATGGCCATGCGGTCATCCTCTCGTACGAAGAGGCCGCCCCTCGCGGGGTTTTGACGACTGACGCGTCGCCTCCGTGGTACGGGCGGCGTTCAGTGGCGAACAGGCGCCACTCCCTGAACAGGCGCTTGTCACGGTGCGCAATCATGTGAGTACATGGAGTGGCATGCGGCGTCGACGGGATGACGGGGGTGGTCAGCCGTGGCTGACGTTTCGGGTTCCGTGCCGGTACGCGACGAAGCGGCGAGTGTGCGTACCGGGCGCCGCGAGCCAGGCGGGATGTGTCCGACGGTGCCTAGGGGAGGACGTGGTGGACTCACCCCATCCGCCGGGTCTGGCGATCCGGGAGATACGGCAGGTGATGGCTACGCTGACGACGCTGATCCGCTCCGCCGTCGAGGAGATCCTCATCTTCGACGATCCGGGGGGTGGCCTGGGGCAGGGGATTCCGGAGACCTTCCTCGACTTCGCCGAGGTCCCCGTGCGCTCGGTGGACGAGACCGAGGTCGCCGTGCGGCGGATCGTGCCCAGGGACGGACCGGCCACTGTTCCGTATCGCGTGCCCCGGCAGTTTCCGGGCCTGGCGAGACAGACGGAGTCCATCCCGTTCAAGATGATCGTCGTGGACCGGACGGTCGCCGCCGTCCCGCTCGATCTCCTGCTGCACTACAACGGCTTGCTGCTGATCCGGGATCCCGTGGTCGTCCGTGCGCTGGTCAGAATCCATGAGTCGGCGTGGGAGAGCGGTGAGGACCTGTACGCGAGCCCCGACCCGGCCCCCGGCGTCGTGCCCGAGCATCTGCGGCTGGTGCTGGAGGCGTTGGCGGCCGGGCTCACCGACGAGGCCGCCGCGGCGCGGCTGAGTATGTCGAGCCGTACCTACAGCCGCCGGATCGGGGCCCTGCTCGCCGCTCTCGGCACGCCGAGCCGCTTCCGGGCGGGTGTGGAAGCGGCTCGGCGTGGCTGGATCTGAGCGGCGTGGCGCGGCGGTGTCGCGCCACGCGGTGTCGCCGGTCGCGCTCCGGGGCGCGCTCCGGGTTGCGGTGCCTACGACACGATGTCCTTGCGCGAGAAACCCCGGAAGGCCAGGGCGAAGAGGACCAGCGCATACGCCACCGAGACCGCCGAGCCCTTCAGCATGCCGCCCCACTCCAACTGCGGCTGGAGCGCGTCGGCCCAGGCGAACTGCCAGTGCGCGGGCAGGAAGTCGCGCCATGTCCCGAGCGCTTCCACCTGGTCGAGCACATTGCCGATGATCGTGAGGCCGACCGCTCCGCCGACCGCGCCCAGCGGGGCGTCGGTCTTGGTGGAGAGCCAGAAGGCGAGCCCCGCGGTGACCAGTTGGGAGACGAAAACGAAGGCGACCACAAGAGCGAGCCTCGGCACGGCGTCCGAGGTGGACAGCGCACCGCCCGTGGGCAGTTCCAGCGGACCCCAGCCGTAGGCCGCGGTGCCGGCCGCGAGCGCGACGAGCGGGAGCAGCACCATCGCCGCGGCGCTCATCCCGAGAGCCACCGTCAGCTTGCTGAGCAGAAGCCGGCCGCGCGGCACCGGCGCGGCCAGCAGATAGCGCAGCGAAGCCCAGCTCGCCTCGGACGCCACGGTGTCCCCGCAGAACAGCGCGACCGGTACGACCAGCAGGAAACCCGCCGAGACGAAGAGGGAGGTGGCGGCGAAGTTGGCGGCCGAGGCGGTCGCCGTGTCCATCAGCGTCACCCGGCCGCTCCTGCTGCCGGGGGTGCCGCCGACCGCGAAGGCCACGATCAGCACGAAGGGCAGTACGGCCAGCACCACCCCCATCGCCAGCGTCCGCCTGCGCTTGAGCTGACGCACCAGCTCGACCCGGAGCGGCAGGGTGCGCCCCGGCCCGTAGCCGGGGGCCGATTCGATCAGCGCGCTCATTCGGAGCCTCCTGCGATGAGGGTGAGGAACGCGTCCTCCAGGCGGCGGTGCGGACCGACACCCGTCAGCGGCACATCGAGCCGGATCAGCTCGGTGATCAGGCTGTTGGTGCTGGCGCCTTCGAGCTGGACGAGCAGACCGTCGTCCGTACGGATGGCGGAGCCGATGCCCGGCAGCGCCGACACCTTGTCGACGACGGGGTCGGACACCCGCTCGGCCGTCGTGACGAGCAGCGTGTCACCGCCGCCGGTGATCTCGGCGACCGGTCCTGCCTGGACGAGCTGCCCCCGGTGCATGACCACCAGATGCGTACAGGTCTGCTCGACCTCGGAGAGGAGGTGACTGGAGACGATGACGGTCCTGCCGCCGGCCGCGTACCGGATCATCACGTCCCGCATCTCCCGGATCTGGGGCGGGTCCAGGCCGTTGGTCGGCTCGTCCAGGATCAGCAGGTCCGGCAGGCCGAGCATGGCCTGCGCGATGGCGAGCCGTTGCCGCATGCCCTGCGAGTAGGTGCGAACGGCCCGGCTGAGCGCGTCGCCGAGCCCCGCGATCACCAGCGCCTCCTCGATCCGGGAGTCCTCGGCGGGCCGCCCGGTGGCCGCCCAGTACAGCTCCAGGTTGGCGCGCCCCGAGAGATGGGGCAGGAATCCGGCGCCCTCGACGAACGAACCGACGCGGGAGAGCACCGGCGCGCCCGGCCTGATGGCGTGCCCGAAGACCCGGATCTCACCGGCGTCGGGGGTGATCAGGCCCATCAGCATGCGCAGGGTGGTGGTCTTGCCCGCGCCGTTCGGGCCGAGCAGACCGAGCACCTGTCCCTTCTCGACCCGGAAGGTGAGGTCGCGGACGGCGTACCGGTCGGCGGAGTTCGCGTACCGCTTCGACAGATCCGTGATCTGGAGCGGCACTTCGGCTAGTCCGGGGTCCGGGACCGGCGCGTTGGTGCGGCGCCGCGCCGTGAGCAGCAGCGCGGCGGCGATCAGGGCGCCGATGGCCGGCAGCCCCCACACCCACCAGGGCAGCCCGGTCGACCCGGAGGTGAGGGCGGGCACGGTCGGTACGGTGAGCCCGCCCGTACCGTCCAGCGCGACCCGGTAGGTGGCCGGGGCGGCGGGTGAGGCGTAGCCGAGGTCGGTGGCCGCGAGGACCACCCGCAGCCGGTGCCCGGCCTGGACCTGATGGTCGACGGCGGGCATGGTCAGCTCGACGGTTCTGCCGGCCCGCGCGTCCTCGACCCTGATGGGCGTGACGAGCTGGGAGGGCAGGACCTGCTGGGTGCCGCCGGGGCCGATGTCGTACACCTTGCCGAAGAGCACGGCCTCGCCGCTGCTGGAGGTGACCTTGACGCGGACCTTCGGCGACCCCGTGATGGTGACGGGCCTGCTCAGCGGAGCCGAGTCGAAGTGCGCGTTCTGCCCGGGGAAATCGAGCGAGAGCCCGATGCCCACCGATGACAACTGGGCGAGCCCTCCCCCGCCGGAGCCACCGCCGGAGTCGACGCCGCCGCCTCCGCCGAGGCCGCCGCCCAGGCCCGGCACGGCGGAGATGGCGGGCGGGCTGGCACCCGCCGGGTTCTCGAACGTCTGCTCACCACCGGTGAGCGGAACAGTCGTCGAGCCGCTCTCAAGCCCCGGGTAGCGGTCACTGTCCGCGCCCCGCAGCAGGGCCTGCCCGTCGGTGGAGTCGACGCCGCCGCTGCGGCTGACGCGGAAGGCGGGCCCGGTGTCGGCGCTCTTGTCGTTCTTCAGGTAGCGGTCGAACCAGGTGGAGATCCGGCTCTGCACCCGGTCGGACTCCTGGTCCCCGCCGTCGTGCCCGCCGGCCATCCAGTCGACGTCCACGGGCGCGCCGTTGTGGCTGATCGTCTTCGCCATGGCGTCGGCCTGGCCGAGCGGGAAGAGCGAGTCGGTCTGGCCCTGCACGATCAGCGCGGGCACATCGATATGGCTGCCGACCACCGACGGGCTGCGTTCGGCGAGCAGTTGGCGGGCGGCCGCGTCCGGTTTCCCGGCGACGGCGACCCGCTGGTACATCGCGCAGAGCTGCTTCTCGAAGTTCGCGCAGCCGCCGCCGGAGGAGAAGAAGATCCCGGCCCAGAGCTTCTTGAAGACCCCGTCGGGGAAGAGCGAGTCGGCGAGGTTCCAGTAGGTGATCTGCGGGGCGATCGCGTCGACGCGCTTGTCGTACCCGGCGGCGAGGAGCGAGATGGCCCCGCCGTACGAGGCGCCCGTGACCCCGACCCGGGGATCGCCCGCCTTGTCGAGCTTGACCTCGGGGCGTTTCGCCAGCCAGTCGATCAGCCGGGAGACGTCCTTGACCTCGTAGTCCGGGTCGTTCAGCCCGATCTTCCCGGTGGACTTGCCGAAGCCGCGCGCCGACCAGGTGAGCACCGCGTATCCGTCGCGCGCCAGCTTCTCGGCCTGGGCGGCCACATCGTCCTTGTCGCCGCCGAAGCCGTGGCCGATCAGCACGGCGGGACGGCGGCCGCCGCTGCCCGCGGTGAAGTACGAGGTGTCGATCCGGGCGCCCGGCATCTGGAGCACCTGGTTCTGCTGGTGCACGGCGGGCGGGTCGCCGTCCGACGCGACTGCGGTCCACGTCCCTGCGCCGACAAGCACGGCGGCGGCAGCGGCGACCGCGAGCCATCGTGCGTGCGGCCGGGGCCGGCGGGGGTTTCGGGTCTCCATGATTGAACCCTAAACGGGCCATGCCCCGGACGACGCCGTCACCGGTCTGAACTCCGCCGCCTCCTCGGGTAGTACGCGGGGCCGCCCCCGTACAGCAGGCGCGGTACGCCGCGTACGGGGAACAGCGGCGCGACCGGGCCGGCGGGGCGCCGGCGGCGCGGCCCGGTCAGCTCGCCTCGTACGGTGTCTCCTCGGGCAGCAGCCCGGCGGCGGTGGTCAGGTCGCCGGCGGCCACCAGTGCGTGGATCCGGTGCGCGAGCGGTGTCACGTCCCTGATCGAGACGGTCCACTCGTCCGCGTACCGCCGCGAGGCCTCGCCCGCGAGACCGAGTTGGAGCGAGCGGTACGGCAGTGGGCCGAGCCGCAGATCGCGCTCGGGGTCCCACTGCACCCGGGCCGGGGCGCGCTTCAACTCCCTTTTCCAGGAGGCCTCGTCGGCGTGCACGGCACGGTCGTGGTGCGACAGGCAGGAGTGGCCGAGCGCCCAGTCGAAACCGTCCCTGGCGATCTCCACGGCGAGCACGGTCTCCTGGCCCTCCTTGGCGCCCCACCCGCAGCGATACATCATCCAGAGGAACGACGGCTTGATCCAGGTCATCCGGTCCCGCTTCCAGGCGGCGGGAAACCGGCCGTCGCGGGCGGCGGGCAGGCCGATGTGCGGCGGGTAGGCCTGGTAGACGGTGAGGGTGGAAGCGGTGTGCAGCGCGCGGATCCGGCGCGTCGGTTCTGACATGCGTACAGCGTGCTGCGGCGCGCTCCGGACCGCGACCCGATTAATCGCCGACCCGATCAATCGCCGGCCCGAGTCGCCCAGGCCGAGGCGGGACCGAACGTCGGTACCAGGCCCGGGTCGTTGAACGCCGTGATGCGGGCGATCCGGTCCCCGATCAGGGTCAGTACCTGGACGCCGTACGCCTCGTACCCGCCCCCGGCCGCGCGCCGGTGGACGACGAGGGCGGGCTGACCGTTGGCACGGGTGGGCACCAGGCGCCAGGTGTCCCTGCGCAGCACCCGGTTGGCCAGGAAGCCGACGACGGCCGGGCGGCCGGTGAACCACGTCGGGGTCGGCGGCATCTCCATCTCGACGTCCGCCCGCAGCAGTCGCACCAGCGCATCGGGGTCGGCCCGGGTGAACGCGTCGACATAGCCGTCGAGGAGGGTTCGCCGGGTCTCCTCGTCCGGCTCGGCCAGGTCGTCCCGGACCGGTCCTGCCTCGGCCAGCCGGGCCCGCGCGCGGCGCAGCGCGCTGTCGACGGCCGCGGTCGTGGTGTCCAGGATGCCGGCGACCTCGGCCGTCCGGAACGCCAGCACGTCGCGCAACGTCAGCACGGCCCGCTGCCGCGCGGACAGCAACTGCAGTGCGGCGACGAACGCGAGCCGCACCCCGGTCCTCCGGGCCACGACAACCGCCGGGTCGTCGACGCCGAGCAGCGCGTCGGGAGCCGGCTGGAGCCACGCCACCGACGGCTCGCGAGCGGCCATGGCGACCCGGTGATCGTCCGAAGGTGCGGCAAGCCCTGACGGGAGTGGCCGCCGGGAGCGTGTCTCCAGGGCGGTCAGGCAGGCCATGGTGGCGATCTTGTACAGCCACCGCCGCACCGAGGAGCGGTGCTCGAACCTGTCGAACCCGCGCCACGCCCGCAGGTAGGTCTCCTGCACGCAGTCCTCGGCGTCATGGATCGAGCCGAGCATCCGGTAGCAGTGAGCGAGCAGCTCCGGCCTGAACGGCTCGGACAGAACAGCGAATTCGGCGTCCGACGGCATTGCGGCCTCTCCTGGGGTGCGGCGATGTCCGCGCTGGGCGGCGGCGGTGGCGGTGGCGGCGGCTGTCGCTGTGACTCAGCCGATCGGTTGCAGTCCGGCACCCTCGACCCGGTACTCCGCGTCGCCACCGGGATCCTGGGCCACTTCCATGACGGCCTTGGCGACCTGCTCAGCGGTGAGGACCGGCTGATCCCGGCCCGCGACGAAGGTGTCACGGTCGACGCCCTGGCGCGCGGCGTAACCGTCGATCCCGACCAGGCCGACGCCGCCGGCCGGGGTCAGGTTCGGCAGCAGCGCGTGGAACCGGATACCGAGGCCCGCCCGCTGCGCCTCCTCGGCCGCGTACCCCCGGATGTAGCGGATGGCGCCCTTGGCGCTGGCGTATCCGCCGCTGAGCGGAGAGCCGAAGAGGGCGGCTCCGCTGGACATGGAGACGACCACGCTGCCCGGCGCCAGCGGCTCCAGCAGCGCCGCCCGGGTCCAGGTGAAGACGTGCCTGGTGTCGACGTGCCAGTTATGGCTGAAGGTTTCCCAGGTCTGCTCCTGGACGGGTGCCATGTGCGGCACGGCCCCGGCGTTGAGGACGAGCAGCGCGGGACGGTGTTCGCGGATCACGTCGTGCGCGAGCGCCTCGTCGGTGGCATCGGCGACGACGGGTGTGAAGCCCGCGCCGAGCTCTTCGCGTACGGCGAGCAGCTCCTGCTCGTTGCGAGCGATACCGACAACTCCGGTGCCGGCGGCGACGAGGGCGGCGGCGATCGCGCGCCCGAAGCCGCGGCCGGCACCGGTGACGACGGCGGTCTGGAAGGTACTGAACATCGGGGACTCCGCACTGCTGGTCTGGTTCGGTCGCTATCAAGACCAGCCGCCGGAGGAGAAACCGTCGCCGCACACAGAAAAAGAGAGTGTCGTGGGTCACAGATCACAAACGCCGAGCAGTAGTAAGGGAGTTGAACGGCCGGTACGGGGAACGACCGCGGCCCGTACGACGGCGGACGTCGTACGGGCCTGGGGCCGCGAGCTTCCTGCGGCTGTCTGGGCGGTCGGGGCTTGTCCGGGCAGTCCGGGCTTGTCCGGGCAGTCGGGGCCAGGGCGTTCAGTGGTTGCGCGGGAAGCCCAGGTCGACGCCCGCCGGGGTGTCGGCCGGGTCGGGCCAGCGCGTGGTGACGACCTTGCCGCGGGTGTAGAAGTGCACCCCGTCGTTGCCGTAGATGTGGTGGTCGCCGAAGAGCGAGTCCTTCCAGCCGCCGAAGGAGTGGTAGCCGACCGGCACCGGGATCGGCACGTTCACACCGACCATGCCCGCCTCGACCTCCAACTGGAAGCGGCGGGCCGCGCCGCCGTCGCGGGTGAAGATCGCGGTGCCGTTGCCGTACGGCGAGGCGTTGATGAGCGCGATGCCCTCCTCGTACGTCTCCACCCGCAGCACGACCAGCACCGGGCCGAAGATCTCGTCGCGGTACGCGTCCGAGTCGGTGGAGACGTTGTCCAGCAGGGACAGGCCGATCCAGTGGCCTTCCTCGTACCCCTTCACCGTGTGGCCCGTACCGTCCAGCACGACATCGGCGCCCTGGGCCGCCGCGCCCGTGACGTACGAGGCGACCTTGTCGCGGTGCGCCCTGGTGATGAGCGGGCCCATCTCGGAGGCCGGGTCGTCGCCGGGGCCGATGGTGATCTTCTGCGCGCGCTCGCGGATCTTCGCCACGAGTTCGTCGCCGATCGCGCCCACGGCGACGAGCGCCGAGATGGACATGCAGCGCTCACCGGCCGAGCCGTACGCGGCGGAGACCGCGGCGTCGGCTGCCGCGTCGAGATCCGCGTCGGGGAGGACCAGCATGTGGTTCTTGGCGCCGCCGAGCGCCTGGACGCGCTTGCCGTTGGCGGAAGCGGTCGCGTGGATGTGGCGGGCGATCGGCGTGGAGCCGACGAACGAGACGGCGGCCACGTCCGGGTGGGCGAGGAGCGAGTCGACGGCGACCTTGTCGCCGTGCACGACGTTCAGCACGCCGTCGGGCAGCCCCGCCTCCGAGGCCAGCTCGGCGAGGAGGTTCGCGGCCGAGGGGTCCTTCTCGCTCGGCTTCAGTACGAAGGTGTTGCCGCAGGCGACGGCCAGCGGGAACATCCACATCGGCACCATCGCCGGGAAGTTGAAGGGCGTGATGCCGGCGACGACACCCAGCGGCTGGCGGATCGAGGAGACGTCGACCTTGCTGGAGACCTGGGTGGACAGCTCGCCCTTGAGCTGGGTGGTGATCCCGCAGGCCAGCTCGACGATCTCCAGCCCGCGCGCGACCTCGCCGAGCGCGTCCGAGTGCACCTTGCCGTGCTCGGCGGTGATCAGCGCGGCGATGTCGTCACGGCGCGCGTCGAGCAGCGCGCGGTACTGGAAGAGGATGCCGGTCCGCTGGGAGAGCGACGACGTACCCCAGGTCGCGTACGCGGCCCTGGCCGCGCCGACCGCGGCGTCCACCTCCTCGGCGGACGCCAGCGCGACCCGCGTGGTGACGGCGCCGGTCGCCGGGTCGGTGACCTGGCCCCAGTTGCCGGAAGCGCCCTCGACGGTCTTGCCACCGATCCAGTGGTTGACGGTCTTCAATGCGTGCTCCTTCACAGATGACGGCGCCGGGCCTTGATGTGCCGGTCGTACTCCTCGCGTGCCCTGACGGCCGACTCACGGGTCGCGGTACCGGCCACAGGAACATCCCACCACGCCTGCGCCGGGGGGACGCCCGACACAGTGTCTGCCGTTTCGGTCTCCACATAGACACATGTGGGGCCCTCCGCCGTACGCGCCTCGGCGAGCGCTTCGCGCAGGTCACGGATGGTCTTGGCGCGGATCACCCGCATCCCGAGCGAGGCCGCGTTGGCGGCGAGATCGACCGGCAGCGGGGCGCCGGTGTATGTCGCGTCACCGGCCCTGAAGCGGTAGGCGGTGCCGAAGCGCTCGGAGCCGACCGACTCGGAGAGCCCGCCGATCGAGGCGTAGCCGTGGTTCTGGAGCAGGACCATCTTCAGCGGCAGCCGCTCCTGGACGGCGGTGACGATCTCGGTCGGGTTCATCAGATACGTACCGTCGCCGACCATCGCCCAGACCGGGCGGCCGGGGGCGGCGAGCATCACGCCGATCGCAGCGGGGATCTCGTACCCCATGCAGGAGTAGCCGTACTCGACGTGGTACTGGTCGCTGGAGCGGGCCCGCCAGAGTTTGTGCAGGTCGCCGGGGAGCGAACCGGCCGCGTTGAT
>NZ_JTHL01000001.1:2840616-2843752 GCF_000818195.1 Streptomyces sp. 150FB
GACGTGGTACTGGTCGCTGGAGCGGGCCCGCCAGAGTTTGTGCAGGTCGCCGGGGAGCGAACCGGCCGCGTTGATGACGATGTCCTCGGCGGTGACGAGGGCGTCGAGCACACCGAGGACCTGCGCCTGGGTGGGGCGCAGCAGGTCCTCGTCGGCCGCGAAGGCGGCGTCGACGCGGTGCTCCCAGCGCTCCTTGTCGTCGCTGTACTCGGTGGCGTACGCGGGCTCGACGCGGTGTCCCGCGAGTCCGGCGGCGAGCTGTTTCAGGGCGGTACGGGCGTCGGCGACCAGCGGGTCGGCAGCGAGCTTGTGGGCGTCGAAGCCGGTGACGTTGATGTTGAGGAAGCGGACGGCGGGGTGGGCGAAGAGCGTGGCGGACGCGGTGGAGAAGTCCGACCAGCGGGTGCCGACGCCGATCACCAGGTCGGCGGTGCGGGCGAGTTCGTCGGCGGTCGCGGTCCCGGTGTGGCCGACGGCGCCGACGTCGCAGGGGTGGTCGTAGGGCAGCGAGCCCTTGCCCGCCTGGGTGGAGGCGACCGGGATGCCGGTGGCCGAGGCGAGCGCGGCGAGCGCCTCCTCGGCGGCGCTGTGGTGGACGCCGCCGCCGGCGACGAGCAGCGGGCGGCGGGCGGCCCGTACGAGCCTGACGGCCTCGGCCAGTTCGGCCGGATCGGGCCCTTGGCGGCGGACGCGCCAGACGCGCTCGTCGAAGAACTCCTCCGGCCAGTCGTACGCCTCAGCCTGTACGTCCTGCGGCAGCGCGAGCGTGACGGCGCCGGTGGCGGCCGGGTCGCTGAGGACCCGCATCGCGGCGAGCGCGGCGGGGATGAGCGCCTCGGGGCGGGTGACGCGGTCGAAGTACGCGGAGACGGGCCGCAGCGCGTCATTGACCGAGACGTCGCCGGCCGAGGGGACTTCGAGCTGCTGGAGCACCGGGTCTGCGGGGCGGGTGGCGAAGGTGTCGCCGGGGAGGAGCAGCACCGGCAGCCGGTTGATCGTGGCGAGGGCGGCGCCGGTCACCAGGTTGGTGGCGCCGGGGCCGATGGAGGTGGTCACGGCGTGGGTGGAGAGACGGTTGCTCTGCCGGGCGTAGCCGACGGCCGCGTGCACCATGGCCTGTTCGTTACGGCCCTGGAGGTACGGCATGTCGGCGGCGGACTCGACCAGCGCCTGTCCGACACCCGCCACATTGCCATGGCCGAAAATGCCCCAGGTGGCGCCGATCAGCCGCTGCCTGCCGCCGTCCCGCTCGGTGTACTGGCGGCTCAGGAAGGTGATCAGGGCCTGGGCGACGGTGAGGTGGCGGGTACTCATCGGGGGCTCCCCTCGGGTCCGGCAGGCGGTCCGTACAGCGGCAGTCGCGGGTCGACGGACTGCCCCGGCCAAGTGTCCCGGATCCAGCCGTGATCGGGATGGTCGCGGATCAGCCACTCGCGGGACTCGCCCGGTCCCGCCATGACGTTGAGGTAGTACATGGCGCGTCCGGGGGCGGCGATGGAGGGGCCGTGCCAGCCGTCGGGGATCAGCACCGTGTCGCCCGTACGGACCTCGGCGAGCACGTCCGTACCGCCGGGGCGGGAGGGCGAGACGCGCTGGTAGCCGACGCCTTCGGTCCCTTCGAGGCCGTCGATCCCGTCGGCCCCTTCAACCCCCTTGATCCCGTCGATCTCGAAGTAGTAGATCTCCTCCAGCTCGGCTTCCTCGCCGGGGCGGTGTTCGTCGTGCTTGTGGGGCGGGTACGACGACCAGTTGCCACCCGGCGTGAGCACCTCGACGGCGATCAGCCGGTCGCACTCGAAGACGTCGGCGGCGGCGAAGTTGTTCACCTGGCGCGAGCAGGTGCCCGCGCCGCGCAGCTCGACCGGTACCTCCGGCGCGGGGCCGTAGCGAGCGGGGAGACGTCGCTCGCACTTCGCTCCTGCCAGGGCGAACCGGCCTCCCGCACCGGAGGCGATCTGGGCGTGGGCATCGCGCGGGAGGTAGGCGAAGTCGGTGACTCCGCTGAACACCCCTTCCCTGCCCCGCAGTTCGAAGGATTCGGCGCCTGTACGCACCGTACAGCCGCCGTTCAGCGGGAGCACGATCCACTCACTGTCGCCGGTGTCCAGGGCGTGGCTCCCGCCGGGCGGCAGTTCGAGGACGCGCAGGGAGCAGTGGTCCCAGCCGGCCCGTTCGGGGTCGATGTCGAGGGCGTACGGGCCGTTGGCCGAGGTGCCGGCGCGGACATGGCGCTCGCGGTCGCGGTCGCCGTCGCGTGGCGCCCCGCCCGCCGTCCCGGTCGTGTTGTCGTCGGTGCTCATGAAGTGTCCGTACCCCCTACAACAGTCCTACGGCGGTGTCCACGGCCCCGGCCACGTCCCCGTCGACCGGATAGAGCAGCGAGCGCCCCACGACGAGCCCCTGCACCGTGGGCAGGCGGAGCGCCTTGCGCCACTTCTCGTACGCCCCCTCCTGGTCGCCGCCGATCTCGCCGCCGAGCAGCACGGCCGGCAGGGTCGAGGTCTCCATCACCCTGGCCATGTCGTCGGGGTCCTCGGTGACGGGGACCTTCAGCCAGGTGTACGCGGAGGTGCCGGCGAGGCCCGAGCTGATGGCTATGGAACGGGTGACGGCCTCGGCGCTCAGGTCCGTACGCAGCCGTCCCCCGACCCGGTGGCAGATGAACGGCTCGACGAAGACCGGGAGCCGGAGCGCGGCCATCGCGTCGACGGCGCGGGCGGCCGAGTGGAGCGTGTCGAGGGAGCCGGCGTCCTCGTAGTCGATACGGAGCAGCAGCTTGCCCGCGTCGAAGCCGAGTCGGGCGAGATCCTCGGGGCGGTGGCCGGTGAAGCGGTCGTCGAGTTCGAAGCTGGCCCCGGCGAGGCCGCCCCGGTTCATGGAGCCCATGACGACACGGTCGTCGAGGGCGCCGAGGAGCAGCAGGTCGTCGAGGATGTCGGCGGTGGCGAGTACGCCGTCCACGCCGGGGCGGGAGAGCGCCAGGCAGAGCCGTTCGAGCATGTCGAGGCGGTTGGCCATGGCGAGCCGGTCGTCGCCGACGGCGAGGGCGCCGCGTGCCGGATGGTCGGCCGCGATGATCATCAGCCGGCCGCCGGGGCGCAGCAGCGGCCTGCGGACGCGGCGGGCGGCGGCCTCG
>NZ_JTHL01000001.1:2844392-2859807 GCF_000818195.1 Streptomyces sp. 150FB
CGGGCGGCGGCCTCGGCGACGGCCTCGGGGTGGTGGGCGCGCAGCCGGACCAGCTCGGAGATGTCTATCGGACTCACGAGGCGGCCCCACGGGGCAGCTCGGTCTGCGGGAGCCCGTTCCGCGGGACAGCCTGTGGTGTGTCGGGGGCCTGTTCGGGGAACGGCCCGCCGTCCAGGACCTGGCCCACCTCGTGGTCGTACGGCATCGCCGACGAGCAGGCGAGGCGCCCCGCGACGATGGCGCCGGCCGCGTTCGCGTACCGCATGGCGCGCTCCAGGTCCCAGCCGCCGAGCAGCGCGTGGCACAGGGCGCCGCCGAAGGCGTCACCCGCGCCGAGGCCGTTGACGACCTCGACGGGGACGGGCGGCACCTCGGCGCGGGTGCCGTCCCTGTGGAGCGCGAGGACGCCCTTGGGGCCCTGTTTGACGACGGCCAGCTCGGCCCCGGCGGCGAGCAGCGCGCGGGCGGCGGCGTCGGGTTCGCGCTCCCCCACGGCGATCTCGCACTCGTCGAGGTTGCCGACGGCGACGGTGGCATGGCGCAGGGCGCGCGCGTACAGCTCGCGCGGGTCGGCGCCGTCCCCTCCGTACGCCCCGTCGGGCCAGAACATCGGCCGCCAGTCGAGGTCGAAGACGGTGATCCCCGATCGCGCGCGCGACTCCAGGGCGGCCAGCGTCGACGAGCGGCTGGGCTCGGCGCACAGCCCCGTACCGGTCATCCAGAAGATACGGGCGGCGCCGACCGCCTCCAGGTCCAGCTCCGAGGCGTGGATCTCCAGGTCGGGGGCCTTGGGGCGGCGGTAGAAGTAGAGCGGGAAGTTGTCCGGCGGGAACACCTCGCAGAAGGTGACCGGCGTCGGGTACTCCTCGACCGGGGTGACCCACCGGTCGTCCACGCCGAAGCCGCGCAGCGCTTCGTGGATGTAGTCGCCGAAGGGGTCCAGGCCCGTCCGGGTGATCACGGCGGCGCGGTGCCCGAGCCTGGCGGAAGCGACGGCGACGTTCGTCGCCGAGCCGCCGAGGAACTTCCCGAACGTCTCGGCCCGCGCGAGTGGGACACCGGTCCGCAGCGGGTACAGGTCGACCCCGATCCGGCCCATGGTGATCACGTCGTACGGCTCAGGCATGCGCGGGTCCCTTCGCTTCGAGGCCGCTGTCGGGGCCGCTGCCGAGACCCCTGTCAGCGAGCCCCCGAGAGCCCGCCGGAGCCGGTCCCGCGGCGGCCAACCCCAGGTTTAACGACCCGCCGAAGCCCTGTCAATGTTTTGTCCTGACATTCGGACGAACTCTTGACACTGTTTCCGCGGGGCCGGGAAGCTGACCGCCATGACCTCTTCCGCAGCGACACCGAACCGCATCCGGGTCGGGTCGGCTCCCGACTCCTGGGGCGTGTGGTTTCCCGACGACCCCCAGCAGGTTCCCTGGCGGCGCTTCCTCGACGAGGTGGCCGAGGCCGGGTACGAGTGGATCGAGCTGGGTCCGTACGGCTATCTGCCGACCGATCCGGCCGTCCTGGGCGCCGAGATCGCCGGGCGCGGGCTGAAGGTGTCGGCGGGGACCGTCTTCACCGGGCTGCACCACGGTCCCGCCGTCTGGGACGAGACCTGGGCGCATGTCGCGTCGATCGCCGCGCTCACCCGGGCGGCGGGCGCCGACCACCTGGTCGTCATCCCGGCGTTCTGGCGCGACGACAAGACGGGGAAGGTGCTGGAGGACCGTACCCTCACCGCCGCGCAGTGGCGGGACCTGACGACGCAGACGGAGCGGCTCGGCCGGGAGGTGCGGGACACGTTCGGGCTGCGGATCGTCGTCCATCCGCACGCCGACACGCATGTCGACACCGAGGACAACGTCAGCCGCTTCCTCGACGCGACCGATCCCGATCTGGTGTCGCTGTGCCTGGACACCGGGCACTACGCGTACTGCGGGGGCGACAGCGTCAAGCTGATCGAGACGTACGGGGAGCGCATCGGCTACCTCCACCTCAAGCAGGTGGACCCGGAGATCCTCGCGGGGGTCGTCGCCGAGGAGGTGCCGTTCGGCCCGGCCGTCGCGCGGGGCGTCATGTGCGAGCCGCCCGCCGGGATCCCGGCGCTGGAACCCGTACTGGCTGCGGCCCGGCGGCTCGACGCCGAGCTGTTCGCCATCGTCGAGCAGGACATGTACCCGTGCCCGCCGGACAAGCCGTACCCGATCGCCGAGCGCACGCGCCGCTTCCTGCGGAGCTGCGGCGTCTGAGGCCCTGTCTCCCTGGTCCTGTTTCCCTGGTCTCCTTTCCCGGACCTTCGTCGAAAACGCTCTAGCCGCGGGGCGATGTGCCGGCTTGAACCAGGGCTCGTGCCAGGTCAGTGCTCGCCGGGAGGCTGTCGAGCGAGAGTGGCTGGGTGGCGAGAGCACCCTCGTGCAGCACGAGGAGCTGGGTGGCGAGGGTGGCCGGGGACGAGCAGCCCGCCCGGGCGGCGAGTTCCTCGAACAGGTCCAGCAGCCAGAGCTTCTGGTTCTCGGCGATGCGGTACGCGGGATGCGAGGGGTCCGGGAGTTCGGCGAGCGCGTTGATGAAGGCACATCCGCGGGTGTTGGTCTGGCTCCAGGTCCGCAGCGCCTCGAAGGGCGCGGTGACGGCCTCGGCGGGAGTGTCGGCGGCGTCGACGGCGGCACGGACAAGTGACCGCCAGCGCTGATCGCGGCCCGTGAGATAAGCCGCCACGAGGTGGTCTTTCGAACCGAACTGGTTGTACAGGGTCCGCTTGGTCACCCCTGAGCGCTCGGCGATCAGATCCACGCCGACCGCGGTGATTCCGCGGTTGTAGAACAACTCCTCAGCGGCCGCCACGATCCGGTGGCCGGCCGGCGTCATGGGCCGCGCCTCCTGCATGTGCGAACCCCTTCACTGATCGGTGTACGTTGGGGGATGTTCACCGATCAGTATACCCGCGAGGAGGTTCAAGCGATGAGTGCGTCACAGTTCATGCGAGCGGTGCGAATCACCGGGCACGGAGGACCGGAGGTCCTTGAGCTGACGGAGGTCGCCGTCCCCGCCCCGGGGGCAGGAGAGGCACTGATCCAGGTCAGCGCGGTAGCTCTGAACAACACCGACCTGTGGACCCGGGAGGGCGCCTACGGCCGTCCGGGAGACCCGGAGGCGACGTCGGGCTGGCGCGGCCCGATCGACTTCCCGCGTATCCAGGGAGCCGACGTGGCCGGCCGCGTCGTGGCCGTCGGGACGGGAGTGGAGGGGAGCCTCGCCGGACGCCGAGTGGTTGTCGACCCCGCGATCTACGACACCGAAGGGCCGGACGCCAACCCGGTGGGCCTGATGGGGAGCGAACGCGACGGCGGATACGCCGAGTACGTGACAGCGCCGGTGGAGCGCGTACACGACGTGACGGAATCCCCGCTCACGGACGACCAGCTCGCGACGCTGCCGACCGCCTACGGCACGGCGCTGGGCATGATCGAGCGAGGCCGGCTGCGGAAGGGAGAGACCGCCCTGGTCTCGGGAGCGTCCGGCGGCGTCGGCGTCGCGCTGGTGCAGATCGCCCGTGCGCGCGGCGCGAGGGTGCTCGCCATCAGCAGCGGCCCCAAGATCGACGCGGTACGCGAAGCGGGCGCGCACGACGTCGTCGACCGCGCGGGAGACGTCGTCGAGCAGATCCGCGCCGCCGCCCCGGAGGGCATCGACGTCGGACTCGACGTCGTGGCCGGCGAGCTGGTGGGTGAGGGGCTGCCGCTGCTGCGCGAGGGGGGCCGGTGGGTCATCGCCGGCGCGCTCGGCGGATACGACGTGGCCTTCGATGTGCGCCGTCTCTACCTGCACAACGCCCAGGTCATCGGGTCGGCGATGCATACGCCCAGGCACTTCGGCCTGCTGATGGACCTGGCCCGCCGGGCCGAGGTTGCCCCCGTCATCGCCGCGGCCTTCCCACTGGAACAGGCCGCTCAGGCGCAGGAGGAACTCTCCCGCAGGGGGCACGTGGGAAAGATCGTCATGCACCCCTGAGTCTGCCGCCGAGTCCGCCGCCGAGTCTGCCGCCGCGCTGCCCCGATGCCGGCGAGTGCCGCTCCGGGCGTCCAGGGCGTACGACGGGGCCGCCGACCGTGTGCGTCAGGTGCGGACGAGCGCCAGCGCCTGGTTCAGGTTGTACTCGGCGATGTCCGCCATGAACGCCCGGCCGGGGAAGTCCCCGTCGAGCAGCCGGAGCGGGCCGGCCGTCAGGGAGAGCCGCTGCGCGAGCATGTAGAGCGCGAGCCGGTCCTCGTCCAGCCCGTCCACCGCCAGCGGCCGGTACCGGTCGTGCAGGCGGATACGCAGGTGGACGTGCTCCCACTCGACGTCGAAGTACATCAGCCCCTCGATATCGATGATCACGGGGTTCCCTCGCGCGTCCACGCATACGTGCGAGGGCCCCAGTTCGCCGTGTACGACCGCGTACTCCTCGCGGGGCCGCACCGCCGCCGCCAACGTCAGCAGCCGCTCCTCCAGCCGGTCCCGGGCGTCCGCGATCCGGCGGTCGCGGACGACCACCTCGCCGAGGTCCCGCCGCGCACGGTCCAGCACCACCGCCTCGGGGGACCCGCCGCGCGAGGTTCCGCCCGCGTCGACCAGGGCGACCTTGCCGTACGACGGCGCCCGGTGCAGCCGCATCACCGTCAGCGCCTCGGCGAGCCGCTCCATGACCGGCGCGGCCGCGCGCGGATCACGGGCGAGCAGCGCCTCCAGGTCCTCGCCCGGGAAGTCCTCGACGATCGCGAGGTCCGCCGGATGGTGGACGCCGTCGCGGTCGATCAGACGTATCGCCGGGACGCGGACACCGAGCGCGGCCAGTCGCGTATGCGCTGCCTCGAACAGGTCGAGGCCGACACTGCGCGCGAACGGATCGGTGAGGTCGTCGTCGCCCTCTGCCTGCGGCCAGTAGTTCTCCGCGTGGTCCCACAGATAGGCGATCGCGGTCGTCGCGTCGTCCATCGTCAGGCGGTACACGCCCTTGGTGGTGCCGCCGGCCAGCCGCTCGACCGCCTCCAGCCGCCGCCCGCCGCCGAGCGCGGCCACCGCCGCACTCGCCAACTGGTCCCGTGTCACTGCCTTCGGTGCCATGCCCGAACCGCCCTTACCGACTCTCTGTCCCCGGAACAACCCGGGCACCTTACGGGAGGGGTGGGGCGGGGGCGACGGGTTTATTCGTGGCCCTTGTTCGTGGCCCTTGTTCGTGGCTGTCCTCAGCCGGTGTGGACCGGGCCGACCCGCAGGTTCTGGATGGTGGGGCCCACGCACTCGTCGCGCTGCCAGGGGACGACGGCCTGCTGCCGCTGGTTCGGCGGGAAGATCCGCAGGGACTCGGCCGAGGTGAGCCCGCACTCCTTCTCCGAGTAGCCGCTCTGACCGTTGATGGCCCGCGCGTCGGAGACCGCGTGACCGTTCGGGCGCAGGGTTACGGCGTTCTTGGCGGCCTCCACGCGGTCGGCGGCCTTCCCGAGCTGGGTGCCCTGCGCCGTGGTGAAGGAGACACCGGGGAAGCCGATCAGGGTGCAGGAGGTGGTTCCGGTGTTCTGGAAGTCGATCTGGAAGTTGGTCGAGCCGGCGCCGGTGTCGAAGTTCCCCGCGGTGATCCTGAGTTGGCTCGTCGGACACGCCCTGCCCGACGAATTCGCCGTCCCCGTCCCCGTGTTCGCCGTGGACGGCTTCGGCGCCGAGCCGGGTACGGAGGGCGAACCCGCCGTGGCGGAGCCCGCGTTCGCCGTAAGGCTCGCGGAAGTGGAAGGAGGGGTGGGAGCAGAGGGGGAGGCGGGAGCGGAGGCGGAGGCCGAAGCGGAGGCCGGGGCTGGGGCGTCAGCCGCCGGGGCGGTCGCGTTCTGGGAGCCACACGCCGTCAGGGTGAGGCCGGCGGCGACCACGGCGATGGCCGAGATCCCGCGAAGTGCGACTGGCGTCGTACGCATGATGTCTCTTCTTTCGTCCGTGGAGTTCATGGACTTCGTGGTGTCGGCGGAGCCCGCCGTCTACGGGTACCCACTGAGCAGATTTACACAGCATTGCCCCGAAGTCACCGTGTGTTACAGGTCCGCTACAGAACTCGGCCACGCCAAAAACAAAGCCCGCAGCCTCGCCGCCTCATGCTGATATCCCCTCACCCGTTGAACTGCGGGCCCTCCGTCCCGTTTGATGGGACTGCGTCACATGTACCGCAAGTGCCGCAAGTACCGCATGTGTCAGAGAGATCCGCTTTCTGTCACACATATCTCCATTACGCGGGTTTTCCGTCACAGGAGAGCGACAGCGGCCCGCCCTTCGGCGCTCCGCGCCGTCCGGCGCCCCCAGGCTGAGTGATCACCAGCACCTTCGGCGGCTCCACCGACGGCCCCCCGGCCGCCGCCCCCGAAGACGCGGGGAGGGTTCCACTCATGACGGACAACCGACTGTGGTCGTACAAGGAGATCGCGGCGCACATCAGGGTGCAGCCGGACACCGTCCGCTCCTATCGCAAACACGGGCTGCTCCCGTCGCCCGACCACGTCGAGAACGGCAAGCCCTACTGGTACGCGGACACCGTCCGCACCTGGGTCGCCAACCGGCCGGGCAACAGAGGCAACAGAGGTAACAGCGACAGCAGAGCCGGCAGCGCCTGACACGCCCCCCGGGGACGCCATCACCGCGCTTCGTTTTCATACCCCCTAGGGGTACAGTTTCACTGCGCCTGGGAGTCACGGGCCCAACCGTGCCCCCAGGCGCGCACCGAAGCCGCACGTTCTCAGTTGTCAGTTCTCAATTCCCCAAACCCCCAAAGTTCTCAA
Source organism: Streptomyces sp. 150FB (assembly GCF_000818195.1). GTDB lineage: Bacteria > Actinomycetota > Actinomycetes > Streptomycetales > Streptomycetaceae > Streptomyces. The sequence continues at coordinate 2,851,181 of NZ_JTHL01000001.1, forward strand.
AGAGGAGACCGCCATGACCGCGGAGACACAAGCCGAGACCGCCACGACCACGACCGTCCGCCAGGTCAGCGGCATGACCTGCGGCCACTGTGAAGGCGCCGTGTCCGGTGAGATCTCGAAGATCCCGGGTGTGACCTCCGTACGGGCCGAGGCGGCGACCGGCCAGGTGACGATCGTTTCCACGGCGCCGCTGGACGAGGACGCCGTACGGGCCGCCGTGGACGAGGCGGGATACGAGTTGGCCGACCAGGCATGATCAGCCAGATCTGATCATCACAACGACATACCTTTAAACCCCTCAATCACAGGCATAGCCCCGGCTTTTCCTCTGTTCTCGTGGCGCCGAACTCTTTTCGCCTTCATCTCTTCACATGAGGCACAAGTCCTTCACAAAGAGACCTAGATCACATAGATTTAGGGGTAACCATTGAGGCAGCTCGCGTGTCTAACAAGACAGTGCAGGAGAACGTCTTGGGGGACGTTCGATTGCACGTCATGGGATGTCTTGGGGGACATCTCAGGCAAGCGATTGGCCGGGGCACGCGTGCATCGGGGAGCTTGAGCGGCCCTCCCGTGCGTACGTCGTACCCCGGTCAGACCGCCAGACCTCTGCTGGCAACAGCAGGCGCCCGGATCCGGATCCCGTGGGGGGAATCCGCTCCGGGGAAATGGAAAGCGCCCCGTTCGTCAACCCGTGGGGGGATTGACGGCGGGGCGCTTTTCCATATCTGAACAGCGAGGCCGGCGGAGCCGACCGGGCCCGGACAGCGCGACGCGCGCGGACGCCTGAGGCGTCCGCGCACCGGGGCGCGGGTGGGTCAGCGGCCCTCGACCGGGACGAAGTCGCGCAGGACCTCGCCGGTGTAGATCTGCCGGGGACGGCCGATCCGGGAGCCGGGCTCCTTGATCATCTCGTGCCACTGGGCGATCCAGCCGGGCAGCCGGCCGATCGCGAAGAGCACGGTGAACATCTCGGTCGGGAAGCCCATGGCGCGGTAGATCAGGCCCGTGTAGAAGTCGACGTTCGGGTAGAGCTTGCGCGACACGAAGTAGTCGTCGGCCAGCGCGTGCTCTTCGAGCTTGAGCGCGATGTCGAGCAGCTCGTCGGACTTCCCGAGCGCCGCGAGGACATCGTGCGCCGCCGCCTTGATGATCTTCGCCCGGGGGTCGAAGTTCTTGTAGACGCGGTGCCCGAAGCCCATGAGCTTCACGCCGTCTTCCCTGTTCTTCACCTTGCGGATGAAGGAGTCGACATCGCCGCCGGAGGCCTGGATGCCTTCGAGCATCTCCAGCACGGACGCGTTGGCGCCACCGTGCAGGGGGCCCCAGAGGGCGCTGATGCCGGCGGAGATCGAGGCGAACATGTTCGCCTGCGAGGAGCCCACCAGACGCACGGTCGACGTCGAACAGTTCTGCTCGTGGTCCGCGTGCAGGATGAACAGCTTGTCCAGCGCGGAGACCACGACCGGGTCCGGCTCGTACTCCTGCGCCGGGACGGAGAACGTCATCCGCAGGAAGTTCTCGACGTACCCGAGGTCGTTGCGCGGGTAGACGAAGGGGTGGCCGATCGACTTCTTGTACGCGTACGCCGCGATCGTGGGCAGCTTGGCCAGCAGCCGGATCGTGGAGAGGTTGCGCTGCTTCTCGTCGAACGGGTTGTGGCTGTCCTGGTAGAACGTCGACAGCGCGCTGACCACGGACGACAGCATCGCCATCGGATGGGCGTCACGCGGGAAGCCGTCGTAGAACCGCTTGACGTCCTCGTGGAGCAGCGTGTGCTGGGTGATCTCGTTCTTGAACGAGGCCAGCTCGTCGACGCTCGGAAGCTCGCCGTTGATCAGCAGATACGCCACCTCGACGAAGCTGGACCCTTCGGCCAACTGCTCGATGGGGTAACCGCGATAGCGGAGGATGCCCTCTTCGCCGTCGAGGTAGGTGATCCCTGACTTGTAGGCGGCGGTGTTGCCGTACCCGCTGTCCAGCGTCACCAGGCCGGTCTGGGAACGGAGCTTCCCGATGTCGAAGCCCTTGTCACCGACCGTGCTGTTGATCACCGGGTAGGTGTACTCATCGTCGCCGTACCGCAGTACTACCGCGTCGTTGTCGCGTTTCTCGCTCACGTCATCCCTCACCGACGTAGTGCCTCTTCTTCGAGGTGCCCTGACTGTCTCTACCATCCCCCATTTGGCTCAGGAGAGTGCACTCGGGGTCGACCATTAGGCCTTTTGGCGGCACTCAGTGCCGCCAACCTGTTCATCCTGCCCCCTTCGCCCTGGTTCCGAAAGTCCTCGATCATGTTTCGCGCCGCGAGGTCACGCCGAGCTGCCCGCACCCGACAGCCGGTGGTCCAGCGCCGTGAAGCGCCGCCCCGCCGAGACCGTACGGACCGCCTGCCCTATGGCCCGGCGGGAGCCGACCAGGACGACGAGCTTCTTCGCGCGCGTCACCGCCGTGTAGAGCAGATTCCGCTGGAGCATCATCCAGGCGCCGGTGGTGACCGGAATGACCACCGCGGGATACTCGCTGCCCTGGGAGCGGTGGATCGTCACCGCGTACGCGTGGGTCAGCTCGTCCAGCTCGTCGAAGTCGTACGGCACCTCCTCGTCCTCGTCCGTCAGCACGGTCAACTGCTGGTCGTCGAGGCTGAGCGAGGTGACGACCCCGACCGTGCCGTTGAAAACCCCGTTCGCCCCCTTCTCGTAGTTGTTCCTGATCTGTGTGACCTTGTCCCCCACGCGGAAGACCCGCCCGCCGAACCGCTTCTCGGGCAGCTCGGGTCTCGCCGGGGTGATCGCCTGCTGGAGCAGGGCGTTGAGCGCTCCGGCCCCCGCCGGACCACGGTGCATCGGCGCCAGGACCTGGATGTCCCGCCGTGGGTCCAGGCCGAACTTGGCCGGGATCCGGCGGGCCGCCACATCCACGGTGAGCAGCCCCGCCTCGTCCGTCTCGTCCTCCACGAAGAGGAAGAAGTCGCTGAGGCCCTGGGTGATGGGGTGCACCCCGGAGTTGATCCGGTGGGCGTTGGTGACCACCCCCGACTGCTGCGCCTGCCGGAAGATCCGGGTGAGCCTGACCTGGGGCACGGGCCCCTTCTCCGCCAGCAGATCGCGCAGCACCTCGCCCGCGCCCACCGAGGGCAACTGATCCACATCCCCGACCAGCAGCAGATGCGCGCCCGGCGCCACGGCCTTGACCAGCTTGTTGGCCAGCAGCAGATCGAGCATCGACGCCTCGTCGACCACCACCAGATCCGCGTCGAGCGGCCGGTCCCTGTCGTACGCCGCGTCCCCACCCGGCCGCAGCTCCAGCAGCCGGTGCACCGTGGAGGCGTCGGCCCCGGTCAGCTCGGCGAGCCGCTTCGCCGCCCGGCCGGTGGGCGCCGCCAGCACCACCTTGGCCTTCCTGGCCCGCGCCAGCTCGACGATCGAGCGGACCGTGAACGACTTCCCGCAGCCGGGGCCGCCCGTCAGGACCGCCACCTTCTCCGTGAGCGCCAGCCTGACCGCCTGCTCCTGCTCGGGCGCCAGCTTCGCGCCCGTACGCCCCGCGAGCCAGGCGAGCGCCTTGTCCCAGGCGACGTCCTGGAAGGCGGGCATCCGGTCCTCTCCGGTCCGCAACAGCCGGCGCACCTGCCCGGCGAGTGACAACTCAGCGCGGTGGAACGGCACCAGATAGACCGCGGTGACCAACTCGCCCCCGCCGTCGGGACCCGGCACCGTCTCCCGTACGACCCCCTCCTCCTCGGCCGCGAGTTCGGCGAGGCACTCGATGACCAGGCCGGTGTCCACGGCGAGCAGCTTCACCGCGTCCGAGATGAGCTGGTCCTCGGGCAGGAAGCAGTGCCCCTGGTCGGTGGACTGCGAAAGGGCGTACTGGAGCCCGGCCTTGACCCGCGCAGGGCTGTCGTGCGGAATGCCGACCGACTGGGCGATCCGGTCCGCCGTGAGGAAGCCGATGCCCCAGACGTCGGCCGCCAGCCGGTACGGCTCGCTCCTGACGACCGAGATCGACGCGTCCCCGTACTTCTTGTAGATCCGCACCGCGATGGAGGTGGAGACCCCGACCCCCTGGAGGAAGATCATCACTTCCTTGATGACCTTCTGCTCCTCCCAGGCCACCGCGATCATCTTCGTCCGCTTGGGACCGAGCCCGGGGACCTCCACCAGACGCTTCGGCTGCTCCTCGATGATGTCGAGCGTGTCGACCCCGAAGTGCCCGACGATCCGGTCCGCCATCACCGGGCCGATCCCCTTGATCAGCCCTGATCCCAGATAGCGCCGGATGCCCTGGATGGTGGCGGGCAGAATCGTCGTGTAGTTGTCCACCAGGAACTGCTTGCCGAACTGCGGGTGCGAGCCCCAGCGGCCCTCCATACGCAGCGACTCCCCCGGCTGCGCGCCGAGCAACGCGCCGACCACGGTGAGGAGATCGCCGCCACGGCCGGTGTCGACCCGGGCGACGGTGTAGCCGTTCTCCTCGTTGGCGTACGTGATCCGCTCAAGAACTGCTTCGAGCACGGCGGGAGCTGGATTGGACATGATCCGACGCTACCGCCAGGCCCCGACAACCCGCTCGGCCTGTGGACAACGTGAACGACATCGGCGACGCGAGGCCCGGCGCACTGCCAGGGGCCCGGTCCCCAGGACCGGGCCCCACGCGCTCCCCCCTCAGCCGATGCGTCCCGATCCCCCCGGATCCCTCCCCGGACGCGCCGACGACATGTACGACCCACATCACCCCGGAAGGGTTGCACGGTTCCTCTGAGTAATTTCCCGCCCGGTCCGCCCGGTCGGCCCGGCCGCCTACCCGAAGGTGAACGAGTACGCGCTCAGGCCCGGCGACAGCGTCAGTTTGATGGTGCCCTGCTGCTGGCTCCCGCTGTGGAAGACCGTGTAGATGTCGGGTGCCCCCGAGATCCGGTACTTCGTCGTCTTGCCGTTCACCGTCGCCGTCACCGTGCCGGTGCCGCCCACGTCGAGGTAGATGTCGTTGGCCAGGTAGTTCAGCTCGATGCCGGCCTTCTCTTTCGCCTTGAGCGCCTCGCCGCCCACCGACCACGTGCCGGTCAGCGCGAATTCGTTCTCCGGCACCGACGACGGGTAGCTGAACCGGTGAGTTCCCGGGGTGAGCGGCGTGCCCTCGGCGAACGTGTTCGCCCGGTCCGAGCCGAGGTAGGTCTCCGGGGTCATCTCCGCCGAGGTGGGCGTCGTGTTGGCGACGTTCGTGGTCGGCGGCAGCGCCACGCCCGGGTGAGCCGAGGTGAGCAGTTGACGGATCATCGACTCCGTCTCGTCGTAGGTCCCCTCCCCGATGGCGACATGCCGCACCTCGCCCTTCGCGTCGATCAGGTACTCGGCGGGCCACGAGTTGTTGGAGAACGCGTTCCAGGTCGTGTACTTGTTGTCCAGCGCCACCGGATAGGTGACATGGAGCCGCTTGGCTCCGGCGGCGACATTCGCCGGGACGTGCTCGAAGGCGTACTCAGGCGTGTGGACGCCGATCACCTCGAACCCGTCGGACTTGTACGCGGAATACCACGCACCGACATGGGGAATGGCGCGCTGGCAGTTGATGCACGAGTAGGCCCAGAAGTCGACCAGTACGACCTTGCCCGCCAGCGACTTCTGTGTGACGGGCGACCCGTTCGGGGTGTTCAGCCACTGCTGGATGCCGGAGATCGCCGGGGCCTTCCCGCAGTCCTGGAGGTCCTCCGTCGGTTGCGTGGCGCAGGCCGTCAGCGCGGGGTTCTGGCCCGGCGCGCCCTGGAGCTGCGCGATGCCGCCGTCGCCCGCCTTCTTGAGCGCGTTGTTGAGGGAGTTGGTGTAGTCGGGTACGGCGCGTTGCAGGGCGTCGGTCACATTGAAGGTGAGAGCGACCGCGAGGCCGATCACCACCACGCCCGCCGCGATCCGCAGGCCCCGCTGGCGGGTGCGGAACGCCCGTACGCGCTCCGCGACCCCCTGCCCGGCGAGGGCGAACCCGAGCAGCGGCAGCGCGGCGCCCACCGCGAACGCCACGGTCAGCAGGACCGTTCCGACGCCGATCTTGCCCGTCGCCCCGGCCACCGTGATGGCGGCCAGCACCGGCCCCGCGCACGGCACGTACACCGCGCCGAGCGCCAGGCCCAGCACAAAGCCCCCGTGCTCGGTGCGGACCCGCCGCTGCGGAATCCAGGCGAACGGTTTCTCCAGCAGGTGCTGGACCGACGGCAGCATCATGGCGATGCCGAGGACGACCAGCACCACAAGTCCCGCCCAGCGGATGGTGTCCTTGGGCAGCGGCAGCGCGCTCAGCACCAGGGTGCCGAGCAGCGTGAAGGCGCTGAAGCTGATGGCGAGGCCGAGCACGATCAGATACGGCCGCCGGTTGGCACGCCGTGCCGGAGCGCCCGCCGCGACCACCACCGGGCCGGTCCCCGTCGGGGCGGCGCTCCGTACCCCGCCGGACAGAAAGACAACCGGCAGAACCGGCAGCACACAGGGCGATATGCCGGTGATAAGTCCACCGACCAGCCCGATCAACATCAGCGTGACCAACGGTGACCTCCCGCAACCCGGCCTGCCCGCACGGCGGCAGAGCGGCCGGCGCCGCGAATTCGCAGGGAAACCACACGATACGGGGCGTTCCTGTGACCCGGGGGACCGGCCTTCCACCGGCCCCCCACCGCCGGCCGCCGTACGCCGCCGCGCGAACCGCCGCGCTCAGAGCGCGTACGTCACATACCGCTCCGCGACCTCCCTGAGCAGTTCCACCCCGTCCCGCGCCCACAGTTCGTCGTTGAACAGCTCGACCTCGATCGGCCCGTCGAAGCCCGTGCCGTCCACCAGCTCCCGCCACGCCCGCAGGTCGACCGCGCCGTCCCCGATGAGCCCGCGCCCGTTCAGCACCCCGGCCGGCAGCGGAGTGACCCAGTCGGCGAGCTGGAAGGAGTGGATACGCCCCGCAGCGCCCGCCCGTGCGGCCGCCGCCGGAGCGCGGTCGTCCCACCAGATGTGGTACGTGTCCACGACCACGCCGACCTGTTCGGCGGGGAAGCGTTCCGCCAGTTCGAGGGCCTGGTCGAGGGTCGAGACCACACAGCGGTCGGAGGCGAACATCGGGTGCAGCGGCTCGATCGCGAGGCGTACGCCGCGCTCCCCCGCGTACGGAGCCAGCTCGGCCAGCGCGTCGGCGACGCGTTCCCTGGCCGCCGGCAGGTCGCGGCTGCCCGGCGGGAGCCCGCCGGAGACCAGGACCAGGGTGTCGGTGCCGAGCGTCACGCACTCGTCGATCGCCGCCCGGTTGTCGGCCAGCGCCTCGGCCCGCGCGGCCGGGTCGATCGCGGTGAGGAAACCGCCCCGGCACAGGGTGGTGACGGCGAGACCCGCGTCGCGTACGAGCTTCGCCGCCGCCTCCACCCCGTACGCCTGGACCGGCTCGCGCCACAGCCCCACTCCCGGGACACCGAGGCGCACGCACGCCTCGGTCAGCTCGGGCAGGGAGAGCTGCTTGACCGTCATCTGGTTGATGGAGAAACGGCTCAGGTCGCTCACCGGCTCACTCCGTACACATCGAGCAGGGACGCCATCCGGGTTTCGGCCAGCGCCGGGTCGGGGAACAGCCCGAGGCCGTCGGCCAGCTCAAACGCCCGCGCGAGGTGCGGCAGCGAACGCGCCGACTGGAGGCCGCCGACCATCGCGAAGTGGTCCTGGTGGCCGGCCAGCCAGGCCAGGAACACCACGCCCGTCTTGTAGAAGCGCGTCGGTGTCTGGAAGAGGTGGCGGGACAGCTCGACGGTCGGGTCGAGCAGCTCCCGGAAGCCCTTCGGGTCGCCGGTGTCGAGAATCCGTACGGCCTCGGCTGCCAGCGGCCCCAGCGGGTCGAAGATCCCGAGCAGCGCGTGGCTGAATCCCCGGTCGTCGCCCGCGATCAGCTCCGGGTAGTTGAAGTCGTCGCCGGTGTAGCAGCGCACGCCCTTCGGGAGCCGGCGGCGCAGATCGATCTCGCGCTGGGCGTCCAGCAGCGAGATCTTGATGCCGTCGACCTTGTCCGGGTGCTCGGAGATGACCTGGAGGAACGTCTCGGTGGCGGCGTCGAGGTCGGCGCTGCCCCAGTAGCCGTCGAGCGCCGGGTCGAACATCGGGCCGAGCCAGTGGAGTACGACCGGTTCGGCCGACTGCCGCAGGAGGTGCGCGTAGAGGGTGAGGTAGTCGTCGGGCGTGGTGGCAGCGGCGGCGAGCGCGCGCGAGGCCATCAGGATCGCCTGCGACCCGGTCTCCTCCACCAGCGCCAACTGCTCCTCGTACGCCGCCCGCACCTCGTCCAGGGTGTGCGCGCCGGGTCCGAGCTGGTCGGTGCCGACCCCGCACGCGATCCGGCCGCCGACGGCCTTCGCCTCGGCGGCCGAGCGGCGGATCAGCTCGGCGGCGCCCGCCCAGTCCAGGCCCATGCCGCGCTGCGCCGTGTCCATGGCCTCGGCGACGCCGAGACCGTGCGACCAGAGGTGGCGGCGGAAGGCGAGCGTGGCGTCCCAGTCGACGGCGGCGGGCGCGTCGGGGCTGATGTCGGCGTACGGGTCGGCGACGACGTGCGCGGCGGAGAAGACCGTACGGGAGGTGAGCGGCGCCGCTCCGGCCGCAGCGGCTCCC
>NZ_JTHL01000001.1:2859832-2863283 GCF_000818195.1 Streptomyces sp. 150FB
TCCCGCCGCACCGCCCCCACCACGGCTGAAGCGGGCGGGCTCGGCGCGGGGGGTGTACGTCCGCAGCGCGCCGCCGGGCGCGGGAAGTCGCAGGCTCACAGAAGTCCTCCGAGGATGCTCCGGCCTTCAGGCCGGGGGGGAATCGGACTGCTTCGGAGCAGGGCGGGGGTAGATGAATCGCCGTCAGGGCGATTCATCGTCCGCCACAGCGGCGGCGCGCTCGCCCTCCAGGCGGTGGACGATCTCGGCGTTGACCGACCGGTGAGCCGCGCGGGCTTGGTCGGCCAGCCACTGGTGGAGGTCGTCGGGAAGGCGGAGAGTGGTGCGCTTCTCATCATTCATGCCTCAACTGTAGTGCTAGAGTGACGTCATGACGACAACGCGAGAGGCAGGCGAGGAGAGCGGGCACGCCCGGTACACCTACCGCCTCCGCGTATCGTCCACCGCGGCCACCGCCCTTGAGGCGGAGTGGTCGCGGTGTCGGTGGATCTGGAACGAGTGCTGCGCCCGGTCGAAGAGGGCCCACGCAGAGGAAGAGAAGTGCGGCCCGGCACGCCTCGACAAGATGCTGACTGAGGCCCGTACCGCGAACGCGTGGCTGCGCGAGGGATCCTCGGTCCCGCAACAGCAGTCGATCCGGGACTTCGCGAAGTCCCGCGCGAAGGCACTGAAGGACATCAAGGCTCGCGTGCCGATGGCACGGCGCGCCGGGATGCCCAGGCACAGGAAGAAACGCGGTACCGAGCTGTCGCTGAACTACACGCTGCGTGGATTCCGACTCAAGGGCGGCCGTCTGCACCTCGCCGGCGGCATCGCTGTGACGGTGGTGTGGTCGCGGGGGCTCCCGGCCGCCCCGTCCAGCGTGCGGGTCTACCGGGACAGCCTCGGCCACTGGTACGCCTCGTTCGTCGTCGCTGTCCCCGCCGAGCCTCTGCCCGCCACCGGCGCGGTGATCGGCGTCGACTGGGGGGTCAGGGAGACCGCGACGACCACGAGCGACGCCCACGACCTCCCGCACCCGCAGCACGGCCGCACTGCAGCCGCCCGTCTCGCCCGGTATCAGAAACAGATGGCAAGGCGGAAGCCCGCACGCGCGAAGGCCGCGTCCAAGGGCTATCGGGCTGCGTCCCGCGCGGTGGCGAAGGTCCACAAGAAGGTCGCCCGGCAGCGCCAGGACACCGCCCGCAAATGGGCCAAGAACGTAGTGCGCGACTTCGACCAGCTCGCCGTAGAGGACTTCAAGCCGAAGTTCCTCGCGAAGTCCACCATGGCCCGCAAGGCAGCCGACGCCGCCATTGGCGCGACCAAGCAAGCCCTGACCGAGATGGCCCGCAAGCACGGCCGCATCGTGCATCTCGTGCACCCGGCCCACACCACGATGGACTGCGCACAGTGCCGAGCGAGAACCAAGCACGCACTGCCCCTCTCCGAACGTACCTACGCCTGCACCGCGTGCGGAGCCGTGTCCCCCAGGGACAAGAACTCCGCCCGCGTGATGCTCGTCCGGGCTGGTCTCAACCCGGCTGGTGCTGATGGTGGAAGTCCTTCGGGAGCGCCGCTCCCGAAGGCAGCCTGAGCCAGGAATCCCCCTGCTCTAGCTGGGGGAGGGTGTCAAAGGCTCAGCTCCGGCACCTCGAAGCGGCGTCCCTCCGCCGACGACCTGAGGCCCAGCTCGGCGAGTTGCACGCCGCGCGCGCCGGCCAGCAGGTCCCACGGGTAGGGACCGCCGAGCGCGACATGGCGCAGGAACAGCTCCCACTGCGCCTTGAAGCCGTTCTCGAACTCACCGTTGTCCGGCACTTCCTGCCACTGGTCGCGGAAGGACTCGGTGGCGGGCAGGTCCGGGTTCCAGACCGGCTTGGGGGTGGCGCTGCGGTGCTGCACGCGGCAGCGGCGCAGGCCGGCGACGGCCGAGCCGTGCGTACCGTCGACCTGGAATTCGACCAGCTCGTCGCGGTTGACCCGCACGGCCCAGGAAGAGTTGATCTGGGCGACCGCCCCGCCGTCCAGTTCGAAGATGCCGTACGCCGAGTCGTCGGCCGAGGCCGCGTACGGCTTGCCCTGCTCGTCCCAGCGCTTCGGGATGTGCGTGGCGACGTGCGCCTGGACGCTGAGGACGCGTCCGAACAGCTCGTGCAGCACGTACTCCCAGTGCGGGAACATGTCGACGGTGATCCCGCCGCCGTCCTCGCTGCGGTAGTTCCAGGAGGGGCGCTGGGAGTCCTGCCAGTCGCCCTCGAAGACCCAGTAGCCGAACTCTCCGCGTACGGAGAGGATCTCGCCGAAGAAGCCGCCGTCGATGAGCCGCTTCAGCTTGAGCAGGCCCGGCAGGAAGATCTTGTCCTGGACGACGCCGTGCTTGATCCCGGCGCTCGCCGCGAGCCGTGCCAGGTCGAGGGCGCCTTCGAGGTCGGTCGCCGTCGGCTTCTCGATGTAGATGTGTTTGCCCGCGGCGATCGCCTTCTTGACCGCTTCGACCCGGGCCGAGGTGACCTGGGAGTCGAAGTAGATGTCGACGCTGTCGTCCGCGAGTACGGTGTCGATGTCCGTGGACCACTCGGTGAGGCCGTGCCGTTCGGCGATCTCCCGGAGAGCGTGTTCACGGCGGCCGATGAGGACCGGTTCCGGCCACAGGATCTCACCGTCCCCGAGGTCGAGACCGCCCTGTTCACGGATCGCGAGGACGGAGCGCAGCAAGTGCTGTCGGTATCCCATCCGCCCCGTGACGCCGTTCATGGCGATCCGCACTGTCCTGCGTGTCACGAAGTTCCCTCCATACAAACCTAGCAAGCGCTTTCTATAAGGTAAGAAGCTAGCCTGCGACGGCGGCGCGGACAAGGGCCGGGCCGCGATCCGCCGCGTGACCTGTGTATGACTTATGCGTCGCCCATGTGTGGTCACCCGATCTCCCTACGTCTCTCCCCCTGGACATGTGTCTTCTACTGGATCTCTCGGAGGAAATGCGATGACAGTCACCCTGGCGGATGTGGCGGCGCGCGCCCGGGTGTCGCCCGCCACCGTTTCCCGCGTCCTGAACGGCAACTACCCGGTGGCCGTCGCCACCCGCGAGCGCGTGCTGCGCGCCGTGGACGACCTCGACTACGTACTCAACGGCCCCGCCAGCTCACTCGCCGCCGCCACTTCCGACCTGGTGGGCATCCTGGTCAACGACATCGCCGACCCGTTCTTCGGGATCATGGCGGGGGCCGCCCAGACGGAGATCGGCGGGCAGGAGGGCAGCGGCCGGGGCGGCGGCGAGAAACTCGCGGTCGTCTGCAACACGGGCGGCTCGCCCGAGCGCGAACTCACCTATCTGACGCTGCTCCAGCGCCAGCGCGCCGCCGCCGTGATCCTCACCGGCGGGGCCCTGGAAGACCCGGAACACATCCGCGCGATGGCCGCCAAGCTGGCCCGGCTCGCCGACGCCAGGGACCCGGGGGGTCCTGTGCGG
>NZ_JTHL01000001.1:2863777-2879778 GCF_000818195.1 Streptomyces sp. 150FB
GCCGCTGCACGAGGCGGGCGCGCGGGCCGGCCGGCTGGCGATGGGTACGGAGACGCCGCCGCCGGGCGGGATCGCCACGATCGCGGCGGAGCTGATGGCCAGGGCGTCGACGGCGCCGCCCCGGGCGTGAGCGGCACGGGGACGGATGACGTCGGCGCATGATGTCGGCGCGTGACGGTGACGGACGACGGTGATGGATTTCGCCCGCGAGGCGGGGTACTCAGAACAGGTGCCGTGGCCGGCGGCTCGCCATCAGGAAGGAACAGCGAAGTGAAGTACGCCTTCTCGACCCTGGGAGTACCGGGTCTGCCCATCCCCGAAGTGATCGCGCTGGCGGTCGCCAACGGCTACCACGGTGTGGAGCTGCGCGGCCACCCGGAGGAGCCGGTGCACCCGGGGATCGGATCGCGCGAACGCGCGGCGGTGGTCGACGAGTTCAAGCGCGCCGGCATCGAGATCCTGACGGTCGCCGGATACGCGAGAGTCGCCGACGCGAGCCTCGACGACGAGGCGCTGCGCGAGGAGCTGGACGGCCTGCTGCGGCTGGCCGGTGACCTGGGCGCGCGGTACGTCCGTGTCTTCCCCGGCGGCGGCGACACCGACCCCGACGAGGCCGACGCGACGGCGGCGCGCCGCCTGGCGGCCGCCGGCGAGACCGCGGCGGACCTCGGCGTACACATCCTGCTGGAGACCCACGACTCGCACAGAACGGGGGCGGCCTCGGCGCGCGTACTGGGCCCGGTGGGCCACCCCAACGTGGGCGCGCTCTGGGACGTGATGCACACCTGGCTGGCCGGCGAGGACGCCAGGACCACCCACGCGGCTCTCGGCCCGTACCTCGGTTACGTCCAGGTGAAGGACATCGCGTCGGCGGACGACACCACACCGCTGGCCCTGGGCGCCGGGGTGCTGCCGCTGGCGGAGTACCTGGCGCTGCTGGACGACGAGAGCTGGGTGTGCTGGGAGTACGAGAAGCGCTGGTACCCGGGGGCAGCGGAACTGCCGGGCCAACTGCGTGCGGGGCGCGATTACTTGGAGGGGCTCAGCGGCAAGGTGGGCTGAGCGGGGCCTTCGCGCGGGCCTCCGGAGCCGGACTCAACAGGATCCCAACTCCCCCTCGGTGGTTGAATTGAGCATCGCTTACGCGTCCCGGGACAGCGAAAGCCCGCCAACCGTGAGGTGACCATGCTCGATCTGCCCCGGCTCCGCGCCCTGCACGCCGTCTCCGTCCACGGGTCGGTCGCGGCTGCCGCCTCCGCCCTCGGCTATACGCCGTCGGCGGTGTCGCAGCAGATCACCAAGCTGGAGCGGGAGACCCGTACGACGTTGCTTGAGCGGCGCGGCCGGGGCGTCGCCCTCACCGAGGAGGCGCTCCATCTGGCCGCCACCGCACAGGAGTTGCTCTCCATAGTCGAGCGCGCCGAGACCACCCTCGAAGAGCGCAGGGGCGTGCCCACCGGGCAGTTGAACGTCGGCGCCTTCGCCTCCTCGGCCCGGGGGCTGCTCCCCGGCGTCCTCGCCGAACTGGCCGGGGAATACCCCGCACTTGATGTCCGGCTGCGCGAGATGGAGCCGCACCTGTCCGTCGAACTGGTCGCCCGTGGCGCGATCGATCTCGCGATCGCCCACGACTGGGACATCGCCCCGCTGCCCGCGCCCGACGGTGTGGATCAGGCCGTCATCGGGGACGACGTGTGCGACCTGCTCGTACCGGCGGGGCATCCGCTGGCCGAGCAGGCCCTCGTACGGCGGGAGGACCTGTCGCGGCAGCGGTGGATCAGCCAGCCGCCCGGCACGGTCTGCCACGACTGGCTCATGCGCACGCTGCGCGCTGTCGGCCACGAACCTCTCATCGCCCATCAGGCCGAGGAGAACCACACCCAACTCGCCCTGGTGGCGGCCGGTCTCGGCGTCGCCCTGATCCCCCGGCTGGGGCGTGGGACGCTGCCCGGGGCCGTACGGGCCGTCACCCTCGACCCACCGCCCGTACGGCGGCTGTACGCGCTGTGGCGCACCGGTGCCGCCAGGCGCCCCGCCGTCACCGCCGCCGTGGACAGCCTCCAGCGCCACTGGCCCCGGGTCTGTACGGAAGCCTGAGCCGGGGACGGAGAGGTGCGATCCGCGCCCCGGGAACCTCCGGGCGAGCCCCCTCGTCCAACAAGGTGAGCGCCGGAGAATCTCCGCCGGGCGGCTGTCGGCCCTCGCTGCTGGCTGCGACTGCTGACTCCCCTCTCCAGGCCGCCTACGGCCGGCGCCACACCGCCATCGGTGCGCCCCCCTTTGTATGCGCCGGTGGCGGCCCCCCTCCCCCATTGGCGCCGCTGCCCGTCCGAGGCAGGCGCATCCAGCAGGCGCATCGGGCAGGCGTACGGGGCGTACGACGCACCCCCGGCGCACTACCCCCAAAAGGCGCAAAACCAGGCGCATCCCTGGCGCGGCCCGCATCCGCCCGGCACGCTGGACGCGCGGTCGACAACGGTGGCCGGGGGGCTGCTGGGTCCAGGTGGGGTGTCGGGAGTTGTAGTCCTATGCGCGATGGCCGGCTCAGGCGCCTTCCTGACCTTCTGACCTGCGCGCTGTCCTGCCTGCTGGTGTTCATGGCCCTTACGGCGTGTCAGCTCGGCCTCGGCTCCCGTGGGCCCGCCGGCGGCGGCGCTTCGGACGCGTCGGGCACCTCGTACGGCAAGGTCTTCCTGGACCGGGGCGAGTGCGGTTCGCGCGGTCCCGATCCCCGGGAGGTTCCGTGCGGCGGCTCGCGGGCGGCGGCCCAGGTGCTGCTGCGTCATGGCGCCGGGCTGGAGCCGGAGGCCGTCTGCCCGCTGCCCACCGACTTCGTGCTGCGTATCTCCGGGAGCAGCGGCCTCCCCGCGACGCGCGGTTACGCCTGTATGCGCAACCTCCAGGCCCCGCACCCCGGCGACCCGGGCGGTGGCGGCGGTCCCCATACGGTCGTCGGCGACTGCGTATACAGCTCCCGCGCCGGCGGGAGCGAGGTGGAGGAGACCTCCTGCGACCCGGCGGCCCAGGCCCAGGGAGCCCGTAAGCCGGAGTTCCGGGTGGTGGCCGCCGTGGCCGAGCGCTCGCGGTGTCCGGCGGCGACAGCGCTGTACGTACGGCTCGACCCGCTGGTGGCCGGTCAGCGGCCGGTGGGCTGTGCCCGCCGTCTGTGAACCCTGGGGCTCCGAGCCCCGAGGCCCCGAGGCCCGTGGGGGCCCCGAGCCCCGACGGCGGGCACAACTCCCGCGATGACGGCTCGTTACGGCCGCAGACCCGGCTCCCGCTCGGTCTTCTGCCGGTCGAGCTTGGCGTCGAACGTCGTCAACGGCTTCGCCTTCGCCTCGTCCTGCTGAACGGCGGCCGGAGCCACACCCGCCCAGTCCAGGATCCTGGCCGTGGCCTTCGCCTTCTGGTCGGGCACCAGACCCGCCACGTTCGCGCCGTGGTTGGCACCCGGCGCCGTCAGCACGTAACTGTCACGCGCCCCCTTGCCGAGCCGGAAGCGCTCCGAGCCCCACGGGTCGTTCTGCCCGTACACGAACAGCATGTGATCGGCGTGGTGCTGGACCCAGTTGTCGACACTCGGCATCACCTTCGGGTCGAAGGTCATCGGGATGGAACGCGGCACGAAGTTGCGCGGCGGCTGGTAGCCGTAGCGGCTCAGCTTGCCCAGGTAGGGCTGCTTGATGTCCGGCGAACCCATCTGGGTGCCCGCCTGGTAGTAGTACGGCGTGTACTGCTCCAGGCCCTGGTCCGTGTAGGCGGAGAAGCCGGAGATCGCGTCGATGGAGTCGTAGATCTCCTGGTCGGAGGCGGTCGCGGCGGTCGGGATCGACGCGCAGTCCGACAGCAGGCTGTACTGCCAGAACGCCCAGACGTAGTCCAGGACGACGGCCTCGTACGCCTTGTCCAGCGTGCCGACCGTGCTGAAGGTGGAGCCCGTCTGGGCCGCCCAGTCCTGGTACTTCTTCTCCAGCGGCCCCCGGCGGATCAGCGCCTCGCGCTGCATGGCGTCGAGCTTGTCGCGGCACTCCTTGGTGCCGACCGTGGCGAGGAACGTGTCGTACGCCGAGTCCTCCTTGTTCACCACGTCGTTGGGCGCGACGTAGGCGACGACCCCGTCCATGTCGGCCGGGTAGAAGCGCTCGAAGTAGGTGGCGGTCATGCCGCCCTTGGAGCCGCCGGTGGCGAGCCACTTCTTCGGGTAGATCTTCTTCAGCGCCGTGAAGATACGGTGCTGGTCGCTCGCCGCCTGCCAGATGTCCAGCTTCGACCAGTCGGCCGGCTGCGGGCGGGACGGTGTGAAGTAGCGGTACTCCATCGAGACCTGGTTGCCGTCGACGATCTGCGTCGGCTCACTGCGGCTCGGTGAGGTGGAGACGTTGTAGCCGCCGGTGAAGAAGACCGTGGGGCGGCTGGTGTCCTTGTGCAGCAGGGTGATGCGCTGCTGGAAGGTGCCCTTGGACGGGTGCCGGTGGTCGATCGGCTGGGTGTAGTTGAGGACGAAGAAGCGGTAGCCCTCGTAGGGCGTCTCCTGGATCAGGCTCATCCCGGGGATCGCGAGGATGCGGTCCTTGATGTCGGTGGTGTCGGTGGGACTCGCGGTGGTGTTCGTACCCCGGTCGGCGGCGGTGGCCGCACCGGCCACACCCACCGCTCCTATGACGAGTACGAGCGACAGCAGCCATCTCAGCGCCTTGCGCATTCACACTCCCTGTGTTCATGACAGACGCGCTGAACGTAACACTCCACCCGTCGCCGGAGGATCTCTTCAGCACAGCTTCAGCGGAGGACGGACCTGGGTCGCCGACGCCCCCTCAGACCGCCGCCGGCTCCCCGTCCCCGATGAAGCTCTGCCACAGCCGCGCGTACCGCCCGCCCAGCGCCAGCAGTTCGTCGTGCGTGCCGTCCTCCACGACCCGCCCGTGGTCCATCACGACCACCCGGTCCGCGCGCGCCGCCGTCGTCAGCCGGTGGGCGACCACCAGGGTCGTACGGCGGCCGATGAGCCGGTCGGTGGCCTGGTTGACCAGCGCCTCGCTCGCGAGGTCCAGCGCGGCGGTCGCCTCGTCGAGCAGCAGGATGTCGGGGTCGACGAGTTCGGCGCGCGCCAGTGCGATGAGCTGGCGCTGTCCGGCGGAGAGGTTGCGGCCGCGCTCGGCCACCTCGTGCAGATAGCCGCCCTCCAGCGTGGCGATCATGTCGTGCGCGCCGACGGACCGCGCCGCCGCCTCCACCTCGGCGTCGCTCGCGTCGGGGCGCCCGTACGCGATGGCGTCGCGCAGCGTCCCGGGGAAGAGGTAGGCCTCCTGGGGTACGACGCCGAGCCGGTGCCGGTACGCGGTCATGTCCAGCTCGCGCAGGTCGGTGCCGTCGGCCGTGACCCGGCCTGCGGTCGGGTCGTAATACCGTGCGACCAGTTTGACCAGGGTGGACTTCCCGGCGCCCGTCTCGCCGACGAACGCGACGGTCTGCCCGGCCGGAATCCGCAGGTCGACCCCGGCGAGCGCGGCTTCCTCCTCGCCCTCGCTCTCACTCACGTAGGTGAAGTGCACGTCCTCGAAGGCGATCTCGCCGCGCAGCGACGGCACCTCGCGCGGGTTCCGCGGGGAGCCGGTCGAGGTGGGCTCCCGCAGCAGTTCCTGGATGCGGCCCAGCGACACCGTCGCCTGCTGGTAGCCGTCGAAGACCTGCGACAACTGCTGTACGGGCGCGAAGAACAGATCGATGTAGAGCAGGTAGGCGACCAGCGCGCCGGTCGTCAGGGTCCCCGCCTCGATCCGTCCCGCTCCGACGATCATCACGGAGGCCGCGGCGACCGACGACAGGAACTGCACGAAGGGGAAGTAGACCGAGATCAGGAGCTGACCGCGCCGGCGGGCCGAGCGGTAGTGGTCGCTGCGGGCGGCGAACATCGCGGAGCCGTCCCGCTCGCGGCCGAAGGCCTGGACGATCCGCAGTCCCGACACCATCTCCTGGAGGTCGGCGTTCACGACCCCGATGCGCTCGCGCGCCAGCGAGTACGCCTTGACGCTCATGCGGCGGAAGAAGAACGTACCGGCGAACAGCACCGGCAGCGTCGCGAAGACCACCAGCGCGAGCTGTACGTCGATGCCCAGCAGCACGACCAGGATGCCGAAGAACGTGACCACGGCCACGAAGGCGGTGACGAGCCCGGTCTGGAGGAAGCTGGACAGGGCGTCCACGTCCGTGGTCATGCGGGTCATGATGCGGCCGGTCAACTCGCGCTCGTAGTAGTCGAGTCCGAGGCGCTGGAGCTGGGCGAAGATCTTCAGCCGCAGCGAGTAGAGGACCCGCTCGCCGGTACGGCCCGTACGGCGGGTCTCGCCGACCTGCGCGACCCACTGGACCAGCACGACCAGCAGCCCGAGCGAGGACGCGGTCCATACGGCGCCGAGCGCGAGCCGCTCCACGCCCTGGTCGATGCCGTGCCGGACGAGGACCGGCAGCAGCAGGCTCATGCCGGCGTCGACGGCGACGAGGAGCAGGCTGGTCAGCAGCGGCAGCCCGAAGCCCTTCAGCAGCCGGCGCAGCCCGTACGACTCCTCGGCGGCGACCGCGCGTGCCTCGTCGACCTCCGGGGTGTCCGTGGCGGGCGGCAGCGCCTCGACCTGCGCGAGCAGTTCGGGGGTGGCGCCCGCGGTGGCGGAGTCCTCGGCGGCCAGTTCGTCGCGTACCCAGAGGGCGGGTGTGACGCCGCGTTCGGCGTCGAACTCCGCGTCGATCTCCGCCTGGATGCTGGGTTCGTCCTCGATGGTCTCGGCGACGGACTCGGCGGTGGCCTCCGTGAGGGACTCGGCGCCGGTGGAAGCGCCGGTGAGCGCGGGGGCGTGGCCCGGTGAGACCTCGCCCAGTTCGTCCGGGTCGGTCAGCAGCCGCCGGTAGAGGGAGGAGCGCCGCTGGAGCTCGTCGTGGGTGCCGATGTCGGCGAGCCGTCCGCCGTCGAGTACGGCGATACGGTCGGCGAGGCCCAGCGTGGAGCGGCGGTGGGCGATGAGCAGCGTCGTACGCCCGGCCATCACGCCCCGCAGCGCGTCGTGGATCTCGTGCTCGACGCGCGCGTCGACGGCGGAGGTGGCGTCGTCGAGGACCAGCAGCCGGGGGTCGGTGAGGATGGCGCGGGCGAGCGCGATGCGCTGGCGCTGGCCGCCGGAGAGGGTGAGGCCCTGCTCGCCGACCTTGGTGTCGTACCCGTCCGGCAGCGCGGTGATGAAGCCGTGCGCCTGCGCGGCGCGGGTCGCGCGCAGGACGTCCTCCTCGGTGGCGTCCGGGTTGCCGTACGCGATGTTGGCGCGCACGGAGTCGGAGAAGAGGAAGCTGTCCTCGGGGACGAGCCCGATGGCGGCGCGCAGCGAGGGATAGGTCAGCTCGCGCACGTCGTGGCCGCCGACGAGGACCGCGCCGTGCGTGACGTCGTAGAAGCGCGGCAGCAGCAGCGAGACGGTGGACTTGCCGCTGCCGGAGGAACCGACCAGGGCGACGGTCTCGCCGGGGCTCATCTCCAGCGAGAAGCCGTCGAGGACGGGCCTGCCGTCGTCGTAGGCGAAGGACACGTCGTCGAACTCGACGGACGCCTCGGTCTCGGCGGGCAGCTCCTTCGTGCCCTCCTCCATGGTGGGCTCGGTGTCGATGAGTTCGAGCACCCGCTCGACCCCGGCCCGTGCCTGCTGTCCGATGGTCAGCACGACGGCGAGGTTGCGGACGGGCCCGACGAGCTGCGAGAGGTACGTGGAGAACGCCACGAACGTGCCGAGGCTGATCTGCCCACGGGTGGCGAGCCAGCCGCCGAGCGCGAGCATCGCGACCTGCCCGAGGGCGGGTACCGCCTGGAGTGCCGGGGTGTAGCGGGCGTTGAGCCTGATGGTGCGCAGCCGGCCGGCGAACAGCTTCTCGCCCACCTTGCGCAGCTTCCCGGTCTCCTGGTCCTCCTGCCCGAACCCCTTGACGACCCGGACCCCGCTGACGGCCCCTTCGACCACTCCGGCGACGGCGGCGGCCTGCGACTGCGAGTACCAGGTGGCGGGGTGCAGCTTGGCGCGGCTGCGGCGGGCGATGAACCAGATGGCGGGCGCGACCGCGAGGGCGATCAGGGTCAGCGGCGGCGAAAGGACCGCCATGATCACGATGGAGACGATGAACAGCAGGACGTTGCCGATGGTCATCGGCAACATGAAGAGCAGACCCTGGATGAGCTGGAGGTCACTGGTCGCGCGTCCGATGACCTGTCCGGTGGACAGCTTGTCCTGGCGCCGCCCGTCGAGGCGGGTGATGGTGTCGTAGATCTCAGTACGGAGGTCGTGCTGCACGTCGAGCGCGAGGCGGCCGCCGTAGAAGCGGCGGACGAAGGTCGAGGCGTAGATGACGAGCGCCGCGGCTATGAGCAGGCTGGTCCAGACGGCGAGCGAACGGGTGCCGTTGCCTATGACGTCGTCGATGACGACCTTGGTGATCAAGGGCACGAGGGCGGTGACGCCCATGCCGATGAGCGATGCCACGAGCGAGAGGATGAACCTGGTGCGGAACCGCCAGGCGTATCCCGTCAGTCGCCGTACCCAGGTCTGCTCCACCGCCGGCGCCGGTTCCGCCGGGGACTCCCCCGCCGACTCCGCCGCTGATTCCGCCGCCGCTGTCTTCGCCGCCGCCACTGATGCCGCCTTCCGTCGCCCTGCCCCGCGTCGTCCGGGCGCGCACCCCGGACAAGGAGGTTGCAACGCCCGCAACTGCGGATTTCATCCCGCCGCAATAAATGGGACCGGTCCTTTGTACGCCTCTCGCGGCGCGTAAGGTGTCGCGGACGTGCCTCAAGCGGTACGCGAGAAGCGAGTTGAATAGGCGCCCACGGTGAATAAACCCCTCCGCAGAGTGGCGCCCAGTATTGCCTGTTTTGTGGCGATTCGCCTGCTTGGTCTGATCGCTTTGGCGGTATGGGCGGGCGCCCGGGGAAAGAGCGCGCACACGCTGCTCTCCGCGCGCTGGGACTCCCTCTGGTACGTACGGGTGATCGAGCGCGGCTACGACTTCAAGCTGCGGACCGCCGACGGCCGGACGCTCTCCGACATGGCGTTCTTCCCGCTCTTCCCCTGGCTGGAGAAGGCGTTCTCGACGGTCTTCCCGCTGAGCCCGGCGGACGCGGGGCTGCTGGTGAGCGCGGTCGCCTCGATCCTCGCTGCGGCGGGCATCTTCTTCCTGGTCGAGGGGGTGTACGGGGCGCGCGCCGCGCTGTTCACGGTGGCCCTGTGGGCGGCGCTGCCGGTGGGCATCGTCCAGTCGATGGCGTACAGCGAGTCGCTGTTCACGGCGCTGGCCGTGTGGGGCGTGTACTTCGCGGTGAAGGAACGCTGGACCGCGGCCGGGCTGCTGGCCCTCTTCGCGGGGCTGACCCGCCCGGTGGGGCTGGCGGTGGCTGCCGCCGTCTGGGTGGCTGTCGCGCAGAAGGCGTACACCTCGGGCCGCTGGAACAACAAGGCGCTGCCCGGTGTCGTCCTGGCGCCGCTGGGCTTTGTCGCGTACTTCGTCTGGGTGGGCGTCAGGACCGACGACCTCCTGGGCTATCTGCATGTCCAGAACGGCTGGGGCAACGGCTTCGACGGCGGCGTCGCCTTCGCCGGGTTCATCGGCGATCTGCTGATCCACCCGCCGTACATCACCGGGGTGCTGCTGATCGCCGGGGTCGCGCTGCTGGTGTGGGTGTACCGGCGGGGCTTCGCGAAGGGGTATCCGCTCCCTCTTCAGGTGTACACCGGGCTCATTGTGGTGTTGGCGCTGTGCACGTCCGGCTTCTTCGGCTCGAAGCCGAGGCTGCTCATCCCGGCCTTCAGCGTGCTGATGCCGGCGGCGGCGTGGCTGGCTGACCGCGACCGCCGCCGGATCGTGTGGACGAGCATCCTCGGTGTACTGATCGTCGGCTCGGCGCTCTACGGAGCGTTCTGGCTGAACGGCTCGGGGCCGCCGTGACCGGCCCCTGGCCGCAAGGGTCTTCGGAGGGCCGTCAGGCCTTCGGGGAACCTTCCGGTGCGGCGGCGGCCCGCTGGTCGGCCTCGCCTCCGGGGGTGCGGTCGTCCAGCGTGATGGTGACCGGTGCTCCGGTGGAGTCGAGCGAGTCAAGACCGTCGTGAATACGGCCGTAAATGGTGGTTGCCAGCGCCCAGTCGCCGTCACCTTCGTCCGCGCTGTGCTGCGTGTTGAACAGGCAGATCAGGACGGCGATCAGGGACCGCCCCGACAGGGCTGCCGCGATGCGGTTCTCGCTGCGGTCGGTGATCTGGAGCGGCATCCGGAAGTGCGGGTGGCGGCCTGCCTGGCCGGTGATGAATTCCCAGGTGTCGCGGTGGCAGACGAGGGAGGCCGAGGAGACCCTGGCGGCCCGCCTCAGCAGGGCTCCGTGGTCCTCGGTGACCGGCGGCGCCACGGGGACGGGGGGCTCCACGGGCGGCTCGGTCGCTGTGGCGGTGCCAGTGATCTTGTCCGTACCCGTACCCGCGCCCGTATCCGTACCCGTATCCGTACCCGACGCGCGCAGTGCGGCGAGGACTGATTCCGTCACTCGTTCGACGAGGAGCGACTCGGCCGTTTCCTGCTCGGCGCCGGCCGCGCTCGCCTGGTCCTGATCCTGGTCCGGCGTACCGGCCGGCTCGTGGTTGGCGGCGCGCGGTCCCGGGGCGGGGTTCGGGAGCGCCTCCTGTGCGGCCTCGCGAGCCGCCTCACGGGCCGCCTCACGAGCCGCCTCCCTGGCGTGGGCCTCGTCCACCGCCGTCCGCAGCCGCTCGGCCTCCTCGCGCACCGACCGGAGCGCCTCGTGCACCACCCGGCTCAGTTCGTCCTTGCCCGAGGCGAACTGCCGTGTGGCGTCGAGCAGTTCCGTACGCAGGCCCTTCAACTCGGTGGCGACGGCCTCGCGGGTGTCCCGGTGGCCCGCACCGGCCTCGGTCCGCAGCAGGGCGAATCCGTCGGACAGGGAATTACGTAACTCCTGGCGCGTGTCCACCAGCGAGGTGTGCAGCATGCTCACCGCGTTGGAGTTGTCGTCCGCGTTCCGGGCCATTGACGTGCTCTTTTCTACCGTGTGCAGCAAGATGATCTTTGGCGGAACTCTGCACGGACGGCGCCGACCTGAGTCGATAATCGGTCAACCGAGTCACAGATGGGTCGGGGCGAACATCCGCAGCAGCGCGGGCAGTACCACCACCGAGGGACCCGGCGTCGCCAGTGCGGCCCTGAGGTCGGCGCGCAGGGTTTCCGGTGTCGTACGGACCGCTGGGACGCCGAAGGACTCGGCGAGGGCCACGAAGTCCGGGCGTGCGAGTTCCGTACCCGTCGTCTCACCGAAGGCGTCCGTCATGTACTCGCGCAGGATGCCGTAGCCGCCGTCGTCGACGATCAGCCAGGTGACCGGCAGGTCGTACTGGCGGGCCGTGGCCAGTTCGGCGAGCGAGTACATCGCGCCGCCGTCGCCGGAGACCGCCAGGACCGGGGTCGTACGGTCGGCGACGGCGGCGCCGAGCGCGGCGGGGAAGGCGTAGCCGAGGCCTCCGGCGCCCTGGCCCGAGTGCAGCGGGCCCGGCCAGGCCGACCACGCCCAGTACGCCAGGATCGTCATGTCCCAGAAGCTCGGGGAGGCCGCGGGGAGCGCGGCCCTGACCTCGGCGAGGATGTGCTGCTCAGCGTCCAGGTCCTGGGAGTCGATCCGCGCCCGCACCTTGGCGAGGACGGTACGGACCGCCGCCTCCGCCTCCGCCACCTGCTGGGCCTCGCGCCGCTCCTCGACCGACTCCAGCAGCGCCGACAGCGCGTTCCTGGCGTCCGCGTGGATGCCCAGCGCCGGGTAGTTGGACTCCAGTTTCCCGAGGTCGGCCTCGATCTGGATCATCCGGCCGCGCGGGCTGAACGTCCCGTAGTTCGAGGAGAGTTCACCCAGCCCCGAGCCGACCACCAGCAGGACGTCGGCGTCCTCCAGGAAGTCCGTGGTGTGCCGGTCCTCCAGCCAGGACTGGAGGGAGAGCGGGTGTTCCCAGGGGAAGGCGCCCTTGCCGCCCGCCGTGCTGACGACCGGCGCGCTCAGTTTCTCGGCGAGCGCGCGGAGCTTGCCGGCCGCGTCGGAGCGTACGACCCCGCCACCCGCGATGATGGCCGGGCGGGCCGCGTGGGACAGCAAGTGGGCCGCCACGGCGGTCAGTTCGGGGCGGGGGTGCAGCTCGGGCGGGCTCGCGTCCATCGCCGTGACGACCGGCATCGCGGTCTCGGCCAGCAGTACGTCCTGCGGGATCTCCACCCAGACCGGGCCGTGCGGCGCCGTCAGGGCCGACTGCCAGGCCGCGGCGATCGCCGACGGGATCTGGGAGGGGGTGCGGACCGTGTGCACGGACTTGACCACATCGCGGAACGAGGCCTGCTGGTCCCGCAGTTCGTGCAGATGGCCGTGGCGTCCGCCGCCCAGGCCGGCGGCGGGCACCTGGCTGGAGATCGCCAGTACGGGCGCCGAGGCGGCGGCCGACTCCTGGAGCGCGGCGAGTGAGGTGAGCGCGCCGGGGCCGGTGGACAGCAGCAGCGGGGCCACCTCGCCGGTGACCCTGCCGTAGGCGTCGGCCGCGAAGCCCGCGTTGTTCTCGACGCGCAGCCCGACGTACGCCAGGTCCGAGCGGCGCAGCGCGTCGAACATGCCCAGCGCGTGTTGCCCCGGCAGCCCGAAGACGGTCGTGGCCCCGAGCCCGTGCAGGGTCTCCACCACCAGGTCGCCGCCATTGCGGCCGGCGGGGGGCGCGAGGGCGGCCGCGGTCTGCTCGGCGGTGAACCGTACGGGCTCGTCGTCGTGGTCGTGGCTCACTTGCCCGGCACCTCCGTCTGACGCGCGGCACGGGTCTCCGCGATCTGGCGGCACATGATCGTGGTCAGTTCGTACGCCGTGTGGGACGCGGCGACCGAGGTGATCTCGGCGTGGTCGTACGCGGGGGCCACCTCGACCACGTCCGCCGAGACCAGCGAGCAGGATGCCAACCCCCTTACGATTTCGAGCAGTTCGCGCGAGGTGAGGCCGCCGGCCTCGGGCGTTCCGGTGCCCGGCGCGTGCGCCGGGTCGAGTACGTCGATGTCGATCGAGATGTACAGCGGCCGGCCGCCGATGCGCTGCCTGAGCTGGTCGACCACCTCGTCCACGCCCCGCCGCATGACGTCCGCCGAGGTGACGATCCCGAACCCCATCTTCGCGTCGTCGTCCAGGTCCTTCTTGCCGTACAGCGGGCCGCGCGTACCGACGTGGGACAGCGCCTCGGTGTCGAGGATGCCCTCCTCGACCGCCCTGCGGAACGGCGTGCCGTGCGTGTACGCGGCCCCGAAGTACGTGTCCCAGGTGTCGAGATGGGCGTCGAAGTGCAGCAGGGCCACCGGGCCGTGCTTCTTCGCGACCGAACGCAGCAGCGGCAGCGCGATGGTGTGGTCACCGCCGAGGGTCATCAACCGGGCCCCGGTGGACAGCAGTTCGTCGGCGGCGGCCTCGATGGTGTCGACGGCCTCGTTGATGACAAACGGATTCGCGGCGATGTCCCCCGCGTCGGCGACCTGCGCCAGCGCGAACGGCGACGCGTCCTGCGCGGGGTTGTACGGGCGCAGCAGCCGTGACGCCTCGCGGATCGCGTTGCCGCCGAAGCGGGCGCCGGGCCGGTAGGAGACCCCCGAGTCGAAGGGCACGCCGACGACGGCGACATCGGCGCGCCCGCCGACCTCGTCGAGGCGGGGCAGCCTGGCGAACGTGGCGGGACCCGCGTACCTGGGGATGCGGGAGGAGTCCACGGGACCGCGCGGCTGCTCGGTGCTGCTGCTCATGGCTGCGATGCCTTCTTTCTCGCGCGCGGGCTTCGCCGGCGCTTTCGGTACGGTTTGACTCTAACTGTGCGCGGGAACGGCCTCGCGGTCCGGCTCCTCGGCGCCCCGCCCCGCCACCCGCTCGCGCCACGCGGCGAGCACGGCAGCGTCGGTGGGCCTGGTGACGAGGCTGCCGACGAGGTACGCGGCGAGCGAGGACAGCAGCCCGTAGTAGATCGGCTCGTTGGCGAGGACGCCGTACCCGATCATCAGCCCGACGACGGTGAGCCCGCCGACGGTGATGGCCGCCAGCGCCCCGTACACCGTGCCGCGCCGCCACAGCAGGCCGCCGAGGATCGGTACGAGCAGTCCGGCGACGAGCAGGTTGTAGGCGACGGTCAGCGCCTCGACGACGTTGTTGAGCGCGATGGCGATCGCGATGACCACCACGCCCATGACGAGGATGAAGGCGCGATTGCCCCGCACCTCGTCGTGGCCTTCGCCCTGGCCTTCGCCCTGGCCCGCGTCCTGGCCCTCGTCGTGACCCTCGCCCTGGCCTTCGCCGTAACCCGCGTCCTTACGACGCCCGCGACTCCCGCGCAGCCGCGACCAGATGTCGTTGTTCGCCACGGTCGCGCACGCGATCAGCGCCCCCGACGAGGTCGACATCACGGCCGCGAGCGCGGCGGCCAGTACAAGTCCCCGTACCCCGATGGGCAGTTCGTCCTTGACGATGGTGGCGAACGCGTCGTCCGGACTGGTCAGGTGCGGATACATCACCTTCGCCGCCGTCCCGATGACGGCGCCGGCCACCGCGTACACCAGGCAGTACGTCCCGGCGACCGTCCCGCCGTACCGCGCGACCTTGTCGCCCCGCGCGGTGAACACCCGCTGCCAGATGTCCTGTCCGATCAGCATGCCGAAGGTGTAGATCAGCACGTAGGTGAAGATCGTCTGGCCGCCGATGCCGAACGGGGTGAAGTACTCGTGCGGCAGCCGCGCCTTCATCTCGGCGAAGCCGCCGGCCTTGACGACGGCGATCGGCAGCAGGAGCAGCAGTACCCCGATGGTCTTGACGACGAACTGCACCATGTCGGTGAGGGTGATCGACCACATCCCGCCGAGTGTGGAGTACGCGACGACGATCACACCGCCGAGGATGATCGCGACGGTGCGGTCCATGTCGAAGAGGACGTCGAAGATCGTGGCGTACGCGATGGTCGAGGTGACGGCGAGCATCAGCGTGTACGCCCACATGACGACGCCCGAGATCAGCCCGGCCTTGCCGCCGTAGCGCAGATCGAGCATCTCGGAGACCGTGTAGACCTTCAACCGGGCGATCCGCGCGGAGAAGAAGAGGGAGAGCGCGAGCAGTCCGAGGCCGATGGTGAACACCATCCACGCGCCGGACAGGCCGTTGGTGTAGCCGAGACCGACGCCGCCGATGGTGGAGGCGCCGCCGAGGACGATGGCGGCCATGGTGCCCGAGTACATCCAGGGGCCGAGCCTGCGCCCGGCGACCAGGAAGTCGCTCTTGGACTTGGCGCGGCGCATGCCCCACCAGCCCATCGCGAGCATGCCGGCCAGATAGACGACGATCACCGCGTAGTCGACTGCCATGGGGTCCTCCGTCTCGCGTGCCGGGTCCGGCGTCGGGAGTCGACGGTAGGTGGCGGACGGGAATCGCTGAAGTGTAGGTTTCATCCATATTCACCGTCGATGATGGATGGACCATCCATGCCGGAGTCCCCGCCACCCACCCCGTCCGTACCGCTGGCGGCGCTGCTGGCCGACCGGGATCTGGGTCTGCTTCCGGTCGGTCACGGGAACGATCCCGAGGTGATCGCGGCGGTCGAGGTGCGCTGGGTGCACACCTCGGAGATGAGCGACCCGTACCCGTACCTGCTCGGTGGCGAGCTGCTGCTCACGGCGGGCGTCCAGCTCACCGAGGCGCACGCGGACACGTATGTGGCGCGGGTCGTCGAGGCGGGCGCCGCCGCGCTGGGCTTCGGTGTCACGCCGGTGTACGACACGGTGCCGGCCTGGCTCGTCGCGGCGTGCGACCGGCACGGTCTGCCGCTGCTGGAGGTGCCGCCGCGTACGCCGTTCACGGCGGTCGCGCGCGGCGTGTGGCGGCTGATGGCGGAGGCACGCCACCGCGAGCTGCGCCGGGTGACGCGGGCGCAGCA
>NZ_JTHL01000001.1:2880395-2918558 GCF_000818195.1 Streptomyces sp. 150FB
CCCCTGGACGGTGGTCCACGCACGGGCCACCCCGGCGGCGCCCGACACCCCGTCGGCCGCGAGCGCGCTGGGCGCGGCGCTGGGCAGCGCGCTGGTCGACACGGACGGCGCGACGGTA
Source organism: Streptomyces sp. 150FB (assembly GCF_000818195.1). Taxonomy (GTDB): domain Bacteria; phylum Actinomycetota; class Actinomycetes; order Streptomycetales; family Streptomycetaceae; genus Streptomyces. The sequence continues at coordinate 2,880,514 of NZ_JTHL01000001.1, forward strand.
CGGATCCTCACCGACCGCGAGGTCACGCCCCAGCCGGGCTGGACGCTGGGCACGAGCACCCCGAAGGCCCCGACCGACCTCGCAACGGCGAACACGGAGGCGGCACACGCCCTGGCCCACGCGGTGGCGACTCGTAAGCCCCTGGTCCACCACGCCACGATGAACGTGGGCGAAGCCTGGGGCCTGAGCACACTCCTCCCCCAGCCCGAGGCCAGGGCCCACGCCCGCACCCTGCTGGCCCCACTCACGGGCCCGCTACCGGAAACCCTGCGCTGCTGGCTCTCCCTGCACGGCAGTTGGGACCGCACGGCGACGACCCTGTCCGTACACCGCAACACGGTCCGCCAACGCATCGCCCGCTGCGCGACGTTGCTGAACGCGGACCTGAACGACATGGACGTACGAGCGGAACTGTGGCTGGCGCTGCGAACGCGCTGAAGGCGCCGTCCCTGGCGCCGGTGTCCTGAATGGCGATTGCGAAGGTCACTCTGAGCTGATGAGATGACACGCAAATGATCGTGTGAGACCCCAGTGCGGGCAGGCCCACCAGGTGGGACACATAGGCACGCGGGGGGACTGTGTATGACGGCATGGGATATCCAGCCGCAAGGTGTGCAGGGGCAGTTGAAGGTGACCGGTGGGCATGCCGGTGAGCTGGAGAAGGCGTTGAACGGGCTGGTCACCACCCTCTCGGATGCCGCTACGGCGGCGGGTACGGCGGTGCCGGGCTCGCAGGCGTCAACGCCGCTCGCGGGGCCGGTGGCGCCGGGGCACGCCGCGTTGTCGCAGAAGGCGACGGGTCCGGTCGCCGGTGCGCTCGCGCAGTATCTGCACGGGCGGGAGACCGATCTCAAGGCGATGGCAGAGCGGATCCAGGCAGCCGTGCTGGGCGCGGCGAAGGCCACCAACGCCTACGTCGAAGGGGACTTGGAGGCGGCGAAGCACGCGCAGGACGCGGCCCGCACCCTGCGTCTGGATCTCCTCAAGGACAACGACCTGACCGGCGGCGGAAGATGAGCGGGGACGCGCCGGTCGATCCGGCCGAGGTGCCCGTCTTCACGGGTGATCTGCCCACGCTCGATACGAAGGTGAAGGCGCTGTCGGTTGACGGCAGCGCGGTCGTGGACGCCGGATCGGACGTGCACACCTCGTTCGGCGGACTGTCGGCGTTCTACAAGGCCCCGGAGGCGGACCAGTTGTTCGCCACGACCAAGCCCGTGGCCGACACGGCACTGGACCTCAGCGGGGACCTGTGCGTCATCGCCGGCGCCCTGGGCACCTACTCCCAGGACGCCGCACCCCTGGTAGCGCGGCTGAAGCGGCTCAAGCAGGACGCCGCCGACTTCCGAACGCAGGTCGCCGACAACGACACCTGGCGCGAAGACGGCGACCTGATCGAGGAAAACCTCAACCGCCGCAACGAGATCGCCGACGTCTGGACCTCCTTCCAGGAGGTCGAACGCGCCTGCTACGCCTCGATCATCGCCCTGGTCCCGGGCGGCAAACCGCTCAAGGTCAACGACGGCTCCAACCGGCCCGGCATGTACGGCTACGACGCCGACACCCTCAAACAGTCCAAAAGCCTGCCCTGGGGCGACGCCGTCGCGGAGTCCGTCCCCTGGTGGCAGGTCTGGGAACACGCCTACGACTTCGGCAAAGGCTTCATCGTCGACGGCGTCTGGGGCACCATCAAGGGCCTGGGCACCCTCGTCGGCGTCGACGGCTGGGACACCGCAGGCCAGGCCTGGACCGGCCTGGCACAACTCGGAACCGGCCTCGCCCTCACCAGCACCCCAGCCTTCTGGACCACCAAGGAAGCCAACCTCTCCCCCTGGCTCCGAGACTCCCGCCGAGCAGTCAAAGAGACCGGCAAAGCCCTGCTGGCCTGGGACCAGTGGAGCGAAAACCCCTCCCGCGCCGCCGGAGCCGTCACCTTCAACGTACTGACCACCATCTTCACCGACGGCACCGGAGGCGCCGCCGCCGGAGCCGGCAAAGCCGGCACCATCGCCAAAGCCATCTCCCTCGCAGGCAAGGCCAGCCGCTTCGTGGACCCGATGACCTACGCCTTCAAAGGCGCCGGCCTGGGCCTCACCAAAATCGGCGACATCACCAAAAGCCTCAAAGGCCTCGACCACATCGACATCCCCGCCCTCCCCGAAGGCACCGTCAAACTCCCCGGTGACAGCACGGCCCCCTACCTCGACCCCCAGGGCAACCTGCTCAACGAAGACGGCACCATCGCCCAACACGCCGACCAGGCCCCCAACCCCCCATCCCAAGCAGAAACCCCCCACCAAGAAACCCCAACCCGAGAACCCGCCCTGACCGGCGCCGCCAACCAAACCCATCTCCAACACACCGGCAACGGCAGCCCGGGCGGAAATGCAGGCAACCGCCTGTCTCACAGCAGCCCGGACGCCCACGTCCTCGGTGGACACCCGGACGTCTCCGGACATGGGCCCTCCGCAGACCACAACCCAGGGGATGCCGGCCGGACCGGCGCCGAAACACCAGCCGAACACTGGAATGAGGGCTCCGGAGGTGAGCACAGTGGTCATGAGCCTGAGCGTCCGCTGTCCCCCTCCGAGAAGCAGGAAATAATCCGGAACCAGGTCGAAAAAGCCAACGCAGACGAAACCTGGCGCCAAAAATATTACGAGCCGGACGGAACTCGCCGCAGTATCTATGCCAAGGACGAGAACGGTAATGTTCTCCCGAAGCTGAAAGAGACAGACACCGGCGAGTGGTACGACCCATCCGGTCGCCCCACGGCAGATGCCGAAAAATACAAGCCCATTCATCCAGTTGTCGGCACCCGAGACACAGTCCAACCCGAGCACATGCAGCTACTCGATGAGTCAGCCGCACGCCGCAGGCAGTCAGTGGATCTCGGAAATGCCGAGCGGGCTTTCAACAAGGACCCATCACCCGAAAACGCTTTGGCACTCCACGAGGCACGAGAGACATTCGGATCGGACGGGAAATACAACACCAGGGCCGGTGAAGCATACGGAGAAATTGCAGCAAAATACCATGCAATTCCAGAAAATTTCCCCGACGCCAGGGATGTGACTCCACCAGGTACAGGAAATCGGCGGTTCGATAAAATTTACGAGAACGGTGAACGCCATCTACTCGTCGAGGCCAAAGCTCCTCACGGTACGCTGAAGGATCGCGAGGGCGTGGGCACAGCAGATGGACTCCGAGTCAAGCAGGGCACACGAGAGTATATTGAGGCAACTCTTAGCGACATGGAGAGACGTCCGGGCGAGACCGCACTCGCCTTGAAGCTCATGAGCCAACTCGAAGCGGGAAAACTGGATTATGTGCTGATCCAAGCCACCGAGAACCCCGGCCATCATTTCGGCTATACGATGAAGCACTTCGACATAGAATAAAGGGGATCACACGGTGCCTACAACTGTAACCCGTCACGAATACCCCACCGACAATGTGGCGGAGAGCGCGGAACTTCTGCGTAAGACAGTACTCCAAAAAATCGATGGGCTCGACGGGGATCCGAATAATCTCGGCCGGGCCTTCCATCTGGCACTCACCGAGGCTGAATTCCGATGTGCGCTGGATCCGGTAGCGGGTGACGCCCCGACCTGGCGGGCATGGGTCTCGTCCATGCAGATCAGTTCCGCGATATTCGCCGTCGCATCCGCCACCGATGGTGACGTCGAGGCTCGCATCGCAGGGAAGATCAGGTCCTTCGAACCTTCGGGTCCTCTCCGCAGCGCCAGTGCGGGAAACTGGATCAAGGCGTTCTGGCTTGCCATCATCTGCCGCGAACAAGGCCGGATGACAGATCTGTGCAAAGTACCGCTCTCATTGTTGCGTGGATCCGGTGGAGAATACGACGAGTACATCTACGCCTGGATCGACACCCTGCAAAGTTACTGGCTCGGCCACAGTGACGTGGGCGACAAATTGGTGACCGCAGTCCGGGGCACCGACCCAGAGAATGTGGAAATCGCCAGCCGTGAACTAATGGACAAAATTCTCTATCCGCCGCTCGATCTTTTTTACCGGTATCTACGTCAAGACCAGGAGCAGTTCAACGCCGCCCTGATCGAGTCTGTGACATGGCACAAGGAGTACTGGACCGGGGACTCGGACCGCGCCCTGAGTAGCGAAGGCCTGGTCGCGCTGGGCCCATTGGCGATGGCCTGCCTTGCTCACGACGCGGGTTTCCCGCTAGCGGTCGAGTCCTACTACTTGCCCAAGGCTCTCCTGGAGGGCGCATGGGTCGGTGAGTTCGAAACGTGAGCGGAAGCCGGTCGATGCCGAGGCCGAGTACCTTCCCCCTGCTCCGGTGAAGCGCAGTTGGGTGGGCGAGCACGACACCTGACTGAATGCTGCTCGGGTTCCGCGGTGGGCAGCGGCCGGTCGGGGCCGTGCTTCGGATCACCCTGGACACTCCGGTGAACCGCCCGGTAACTTGTACTGAGCAAGCGCTTAGGCAATGGAGAGCTACCGAAGGAGCGGGTCCCGTGCGCCGTACCGTTTACAACGAGGACCACGAGGCGTTCCGGGAGACCATCCGCGCCTTCATCGAGGCCGAGGTCGTGCCCGTCTACGACGAGTGGTACGCCGCGGGCACAGCGCCGCGTGACTTCTACTACAAGCTCGGTGAGCTGGGCATCTTCGGCATCGAGGTGCCCGAGGAGTACGGCGGGGCCGGCGAGGAGTCCTTCAAGTTCCAGGCGATCATCTCCGAGGAGTGCGCCCGCGCCGGCGTGTCCTTCGGTGGCTCCGGCGTGCATGTCGCGCTGTGCCTGCCGTACCTCAAGGCGTACGCGACGGACGAGCAGAAGAAGCGCTGGCTGCCGGACTTCGTCAGTGGGCGTTCGATGTACGCCATAGCCATGACCGAGCCGGGTACCGGTTCCGACCTGGCCGGTATGAAGACCACCGCCAAGCTCTCCGCCGACGGTACGCACTACGTGCTCAACGGCTCGAAGACCTTCATCACCGGCGGCGTCCACGCCGACCGCGTCATCGTCTGCGCCCGTACCTCGCCCGCGACCGCCGAGGACCGGCGCTTCGGTATCTCGCTGCTCGTCGTGGACACGAAGTCCGAGGGGTACGCGGTCGGGCGCAAGCTCGACAAGCTGGGCCTGAAGACCTCCGACACGGCCGAGCTGTCCTTCACCGACGTCAAGGTCCCGGTCGAGGACCTGCTCGGCGAGGAGAACAAGGGCTTCTCGTACCTGGGCCAGAACCTCCCGCAGGAGCGCCTCGGTATCGCCGTCGGCGCGTACGCGCAGGCCGCGGCCGCCGTGCGGTTCGCGCAGGCGTACGTGCAGGACCGTACGGTCTTCGGCAAGAGTGTGGCGTCGTTCCAGAACACCAAGTTCGAACTGGCCGCCTGCAAGGCCGAGGTCGACGCCGCCGAGGCCGTCTGTGACCGCGCGCTCGAAGCCCACGACCTGGGCGAACTGACCGCGGCCGAGGCCGCTTCCGCGAAGCTCTTCACCACCGAGGTCGCACACCGCGTGATCGACAAGTGCCTTCAGTTGCACGGCGGTTACGGCTACATGAATGAGTACCCGATCGCCCGCCTCTACGCCGACAACCGCGTCAACCGCATCTACGGTGGCACCAGCGAGGTCATGAAGATGATCATCGCCAAGTCCATGGGTCTTTAACCAGTAGTAGTAAGTAGTAAGCGGTAGTCGGGAACATATGAATTCAGCACTGGAGTCCCTGCTCGCTCTGCTCGACCTCGAGCGGATCGAGCAGGACATCTTCCGCGGCGTGAGCCACTCGTCGGTCGTGCCGCGCGTCTTCGGCGGTCAGGTCGCCGCGCAGGCGCTGGTCGCCGCCGGCCGTACGGTGCCCGACGACCGTACGGCGCACTCCCTGCACGCGTACTTCCTGCGCCCCGGCGACCCGGGAGCGCCGATCGTCTACACCGTCGACCGCATCCGCGACGGGCGCTCGTTCACCACGCGCCGCGTCGTCGCCGTCCAGCACGGCCAGCCGATCTTCCACCTGTCGGCGTCGTTCCAGACGTACGAGGAAGGCCTGGACCACCAGGCGGAGATGCCGGCGTCGCCCGACCCCGAGACGCTTCCCACGGCGGCCGAACTGCTGCCGCGCTACGCGGACGCGTTCGTCGATCCCGTCGTCGTCGACCGGCTTCTGGAGACCCGGGCGGCGGTCGATCTGCGGTACGTGGACGCGCCGCCGTACGGCACGGTGGGGCAGCCGCGCGAACCGCGCTCGCAGGTGTGGTTCCGTACGGACGGCAAGCTGGCGGACGACCCGCTGCTCCATGTCTGCCTGGCCACGTACGTCTCCGACATGACCCTGCTCGACTCGGTGCTGCTCGCCCACGGGCGGGGCGGCTGGGCGGTCGGCGATGTGGTGGGCGCGAGCCTGGACCACGCGATGTGGTTCCACCGGCCGTTCCGCGCCGACGAGTGGCTGCTGTACGACCAGGAGTCGCCGTCGGCCGCCGGCGGGCGCGGTCTCGGACAGGCGCGGATCTTCACGCAGGACGGGCGGCTGGCGATCTCGGTGATCCAGGAGGGCGTGGTGCGGGTTCCCCGGGACGAGGTTCGGCGGGACGAGGCTCGGCGGGACCACGGTTGACGGACCGTGGCTGGGAGGCGAAGTGTCCGGTGTACCGGGACCGACGTCAGCCGGTGGCGAGGCCCGCCTGGTCCAGCAAGTAGGCCGTCATCGGGTCGTAGAAGCGCGGGTCGGTGACATGGTCGTCCAGCGGGACCGTGACCAGGAGAGTGCCCTCCGCCTCCCCGATGAAGAGCGCGGGGTCGTTGCAGTCCGCGTATCCGATCGAGTCCAGACCCCGCTGCCCCGCGCAGCCCGCCCATCCGTGGTCCGCCACGACCAGGTCCGGCTGGGGCCGGCCGGCGCGCTCCAGGCCGTCCAGGATCGCGCGCATCGGCTCCGGCGAGTGGGTGTGCCACAGAGTCGCGCCGCGCTCCAGCATCGCGACGTCGGCGAACTGGAAGACCATGCCCTCGTCGGCGGTGAGCCCGCCGGGGATCTGTACGACCTCGCAGCCGGCTCTCCGTACGGCATCGGCCGTCTGCCGGTGGACGTCCAGCAGCCCGCCGGGGTGACCGGTCGCGAACAGTACGCGCTCCTGCCCCGAGACCGCCTTGCGCAGCCGCTCCGCCATCCGTTCCAGGCCGTCGACGGTCAGCTCGGGATCGATGGTGTCCTGCCCCGCCCTGTGCTCGTGGTCGTCGCTGACCCCGCACCGCTCGGCCATGACGGCGAGCACGTCCTGCTCGTCGGTCCAGCGGTCGCCGAGTTCCAGACCCAGCCAGTAGTGGCGGTCACCGTTGGCGAGCCTGCGGTAGTGGGAGAGGTTGTTGTCGCGGGGCGTGGCGACGTCTCCGGCGATACGGGTACGGACCAGGTGGTCGACAAGGGCGGCGCGGCTGGGTATCGGCATGAGCCCATTGTGCCGTCAGGTGCGGTCGGTATGCCGCTCGTCCCGGTCCCCGGACAGGTCGTACGGATCACACGTGCCGCCCGGCGCTCGGCCGCCGATCCCCGGGGACACGTCCGGCGGTCCCGGGGGAGGGCGGTGGCGGGAGGTCCGGATGCGGGTGATGCACTGTTCCCCGGTCCGCTTTTCTGTTCTTTCTTCTGTTCTTCCCGCGCCGAAACCCCGCGCCGAAACCCCGTACCGAATCCATGTCATCCATGTAGGAGTGTCCCGTGGCAGCTTCGCCCGACCTTGGCAGTCAGATCGGCAACTTCACTCTTCCGGGCGGTGTTCTCGACGGCGACACGTTCGTACGGCGTGACTACCGCCTCGACGAACGGCGGGGCCACCCCCTCGTACTCGCCTTCTACCCCGGCGACGACACGACCGTCTGCACCAAGCAGATGTGCTCGTACTCCAGCGGCCTGGAGTCCTTCACCGAACTGGGCGCCGAGGTCTGGGGCGTCAGTCCCCAGGACGTCGACAGCCACGAGGCGTTCGCACGCAAGTACGACCTGCGGTTTCCGCTGCTCGCCGACACCGACCGTGACGTCGCGAAGGCCTTCGGGATCGCGGCGCCCGGGATCGGACTGCGCAGGTCCGTGTTCCTGATCGCTCCCGACGGCACGCTGCACTGGAAGCATGTCGCGCTGCTCGGGGCCACGTTCCAGTCCGTCGACACGCTCTCCCGCGAGCTGGCGGGGCTCAAGACCGCCTGAGACCGCCGGGCGGGTCGTCGACCACGTCAGCGGCACGGTCGGCGTGATCGACAACGCCGGAGGCGTGGTCGGCATGGTCCTCACCGCGCTCCCCCAGCGCCGCGAACGCGCCGTGCGCCAGCTTCCGCAGCAGCGACTCCGTCGCGACCCGCCCCGGCAACCCTCCGCCGTACGCACCGAGGTGCGGCGTCGAGTTCAGCAGGCCGAAGACAGCGTGTACGGCGCCGCGCGCCTGCGCTTCCGGTACGTGCGGGTGGACCTGGCGTACGACCCCGACCCACAGCTCCACGTACTGCCGCTGGAGCTGCCGCACCAGCTTGCGGTCGCTGTCCCTGAGGCGGTCCAGCTCCCGGTCGTGGAGCGTGATCAGCGAGCGGTCGTCGAGGGCGAAGTCGATGTGGCCGTCGATCAGCGACGAGAGCACGGCGCGAGCCGTACGGCCGTCCGGCGTACCGATCACCGCACTCCCACTGGCGGCCTTCACCCGCCGCCTCCCCCCGTCGAGCAGCCGGCCGCTGATGCCGACGAGCAGCTCGGCGAGCATCGCGTCCTTGCCCGCGAAATGCCGGTACAGACCGGGCCCGCTTATGCCGACCGCCGCCCCTATCTCGTCGACGCCCACGCCGTGGAAACCGCGCTCGGCGAAGAGGCGCGCCGCTTCCCTGAGGATCTGCTCGCGGCGGGTCGGGGCCGCGGTCCTTGTGCTCATGAACATTGATTCTAGACAGAGTGGTTAGCGGTCGTTAACCTAAGGGCACCACACGTTAACGCTCACTAACTCACGCACTACCTGACCACTGCCCAACCCCAGCCCCAGCCCCAGACCCACCGCAGCAGCAAGGGAGCGCCAGGAATGCAGCAAGCACCAGTGCTGGCGAGCGCCGCCGACCCGGCGTCCGAGGCCTGGCGGGCCAACGAGGCCGCGCACGAGGAGCTGGCGTACGAGCTGCGCGCCAAGCTCGCCGCCGCCCGTCTCGGCGGCGGCGAGAAGTCCCGCGCCCGCCATGTGGCGCGCGGGAAACTGCTGCCGCGCGACCGCGTGGACACGCTCCTCGACCCCGGTTCGCCCTTCCTCGAAGTGGCGCCGCTCGCCGCCGAAGGGCTGTACGGCGGGGGCGCTCCGGCCGCCGGAATGATCGCCGGCGTCGGCCGGGTCAGTGGCCGCGAGGTGGTGGTGATCGCCAACGACGCGACGGTCAAGGGCGGCACGTACTACCCCATGACGGTGAAGAAACACCTGCGCGCCCAGGAGATCGCCCTGGAGAACCGCCTCCCCTGTCTGTATCTGGTCGACTCGGGCGGCGCCTTCCTCCCCATGCAGGACGAGGTCTTCCCCGACCGCGACCACTTCGGGCGGATCTTCTACAACCAGGCGCGCATGTCGGCCGCCGGCATCCCGCAGATCGCCGCGGTGCTCGGTTCGTGCACGGCGGGCGGCGCGTACGTCCCGGCGATGAGCGACGAAGCCGTGATCGTCCGCAACCAGGGCACGATCTTCCTGGGCGGCCCGCCGCTGGTGAAGGCCGCGACGGGCGAGGTCGTCACGGCGGAGGAGCTGGGCGGCGGCGAGGTCCACTCCCGTACGTCGGGCGTCACCGACCACCTCGCCGAGGACGACGCGCACGCGCTGCGGATCGTCCGGACCATCGTCTCCACCCTCCCCGCGCGCGGCCCGCTCCCCTGGTCCGTCGAGCCGGTCGAGGAGCCGAAGGTCGACCCCGCCGGGCTGTACGGAGCGGTGCCCGTCGACTCACGTACGCCCTACGACGTCCGCGAGGTCATCGCGCGCCTGGTGGACGGCTCGCGGTTCGCGGAGTTCAAGGCCGAGTTCGGTACGACGCTGATCACCGGCTTCGCCCGTATCCACGGCCACCCGGTCGGCGTCGTCGCGAACAACGGCATCCTGTTCTCCGAATCCGCCCAGAAGGGCGCGCACTTCATCGAGCTGTGCGACCAGCGCGGCATCCCGCTGCTCTTCCTCCAGAACATCTCGGGGTTCATGGTCGGCCGGGCGTACGAGGCGGGCGGCATCGCCAAGCACGGCGCGAAGATGGTGACGGCGGTGGCGAGCACCCGCGTCCCGAAGCTGACGGTGGTGATAGGCGGTTCGTACGGCGCGGGGAACTACTCGATGTGCGGCCGCGCCTACTCCCCCCGCTTCCTGTGGATGTGGCCGAACGCCAAGATCTCGGTGATGGGCGGCGAGCAGGCGGCCTCCGTACTGGCGACGGTCAAGCGCGACCAGTTCGAGGGCCGCGGCGAGGACTGGCCGGTGGCGGACGAAGAGGCTTTCAAGGACCCGATCCGCTCGCAGTACGAGAACCAGGGCAACGCCTACTACGCGACGGCCCGGCTCTGGGACGACGGCGTGATCGACCCGCTGGAGACCCGCCAGGCGGTGGGTCTGGCCCTGACCGCGTGTGCCAACGCGCCGCTGGGTGAGCCCGGCTTCGGCATCTTCCGGATGTGACGGGGTGAGCGTGCATATGAGTCCGCGGGTGCGAGCGCACCGCCGGATGTAGGCATGAGTGTCACGGTATGGGCGTTGTAGGCGTTCCGGGTCAGAGTGTGACGATGAGGGCGACGGTGAGGGTGAGGGTGGGAATGTTCGACACGGTACTGATCGCCAATCGCGGCGAGATCGCGGTCCGCGTGGAGCGCACCCTGCGGCAGCTCGGGGTGCGCTCGGTGGCGGTCTTCAGCGACGCCGACGCGGACGCCCGGCACGTACGGGAGGCGGACACCGCGGTACGGATCGGCCCGGCCGCCGCCGCCGAGAGCTACCTGTCCGTGGACCGGCTGCTGGAGGCCGCGGCCCGTACGGGAGCGCAGGCGATCCACCCGGGCTACGGCTTCCTCGCCGAGAACGCCCGGTTCGCGCGCGCCTGCACCGACGCCGGACTGGTCTTCATCGGTCCCCCGGCCCCGGCGATCGACCTGATGGGCGACAAGATCCGCGCCAAGGAGACGGTGGCGGCGGCCGGAGTCCCCGTCGTGCCCGGCTCCTCGGGCAGCGGCCTGAGCGACGAGCAACTGGCCGAGGCCGCCCGCGAGATCGGTATGCCGGTGCTGCTGAAACCGTCGGCGGGCGGCGGCGGCAAGGGCATGCGTCTGGTCCGGTCCGAAGCCGCGCTGGCCGAGGAGATCGCGGGCGCGCGGCGGGAGGCGAGGTCGTCCTTCGGGGACGACACGCTGCTGGTGGAGCGGTGGATCGAGCGGCCCCGCCACATCGAGATCCAGGTCCTGGCGGACGACCACGGCCAGGTGGTGCATCTCGGGGAGCGCGAGTGTTCGCTCCAGCGCCGCCACCAGAAGATCATCGAGGAGGCGCCGTCGGTCCTGCTGGACGAGGCGACGCGCGCGGCGATGGGTGAGGCGGCGGTGCGCGCCGCTCGTTCGTGCGGGTACGCGGGGGCCGGGACGGTGGAGTTCATCGTCCCCGGCGACGATCCGTCGGCGTACTCCTTCATGGAGATGAACACCCGCCTCCAGGTGGAACATCCGGTGACCGAGCTGGTCACGGGCCTGGACCTGGTGGAGTGGCAGCTCCGGGTGGCGGCCGGCGAGCGGCTCGACTTCGCGCAGGCCGACGTCACGCTGACGGGCCACGCGGTGGAGGCCCGTATCTGCGCGGAGATCCCCGCGCGCGGCTTCCTCCCGTCCGGCGGCACTATCCTGTCGCTGCGCGAGCCGGGCGCGGAAGGCGAACGTCAGGCCCATGGCGCGCGGACCGAAGGCGTACGCATCGAAGGCGTACGAACCGACTCCGGGCTGAGCGAGGGCACGGAGGTGGGCAGCACGTACGACCCGATGCTGTCCAAGGTCATCGCGTACGGCCCCGACCGACCCACCGCGCTGCGCCGCCTGCGCGCCGCGCTGGCCGACACCGTCACCCTCGGCGTACCCACCAACGCCGGCTTCCTCCGCCGTCTGCTGGCGCACCCGGCGGTGGTGGCGGGCGACCTCGACACCGGCCTGGTCGAGCGCGAGGTGGCCGGACTGGTGACGGACGAGGTCCCGCCGGAGGTGTACGCGGCGGCAGCGGCGGTCCGCCAGGACGCGCTGCGGCCGACGACAACCACGGCGACAGCGGCGAGCGGCTGGACGGACCCCTTCTCCGTACCGAACGGCTGGCGCCTCGGCGGAAGCCCGGCCCCGCTGGCCTTCCCCCTGCGCGTACCGGGACTCGAACCCGCGGTACACGAGGTACGGCCGGAGGACGCGGCCCGGTCCCGGGTGGAGCCGGGGCGGGTCACGGTCACCGTGGACGGCGTCACCCACACCTTCCACCGGGCGGGCACCTGGCTCGGCCGGGACGGCGAGAGCTGGAACGTGACGGACCACGACCCGGTCGAGGCGGCGCTGCTCGGGGCCGCCGGGGCGGGCGGCAACGAGTCGCTCACCGCTCCGATGCCGGGGACGGTGACGGTGGTGAAGGTGGCGGTCGGGGATGTGGTCAGCGCCGGGCAGAGCCTGCTCGTCGTGGAGGCGATGAAGATGGAGCACGTCATCTCGGCCCCGCACGACGGGACGGTCAGCGGACTCGACGTGATCCCGGGATCGACGGTCGCCATGGACCAGGTCCTGGCCGTGATCACGCCCAATCAAACCGCGCACGACCCCGCGCGGAAGACCGGCGACGAGAGCGCGCAGGAGAACCGATGACAACAGACCCAACCACACCCCCCATGCCGACCGATCTGCCGATGCCGGTGGCCTCGGAGGAGCTGCCGGCCCGTATCCGTATCCACGAAGTCGGCGCGCGTGACGGGCTCCAGAACGAGAAGGCGGTCGTACCCACCGAGCTGAAGGCGGAGTTCATCCACCGTCTCGCCGCCGCCGGTCTCACGACCATCGAGGCGACCAGCTTCGTACACCCCGACTGGGTGCCCCAACTCGCCGACGCCGAGCAGCTCTTCCCGCTCCTCGGCGACATCGAGGGCGTGCGGCTCCCCGTACTGGTCCCGAACGCCCGGGGCCTCGACCGCGCCCGCGCGCTCGGCGCCCGCCGTATCGCGATCTTCGGCAGCGTCACCGAGTCCTTCGCCAAGGCCAATCTCAACCGGACCGTGGACGAGTCGCTCGCCATGTTCGCCCCCGTCGTCGCCAAGGCGCGGGACGAGCGGATGCACGTCCGCGGCTACCTCTCGATGTGTTTCGGCGACCCGTGGGAGGGCGCCGTCCCGATCCATCAGGTGGTCAGGGTCGCCAAGGCCATGATGGAGATGGGCTGTGACGAGCTGAGTCTCGGCGACACGATCGGCGTGGCCACGCCGGGGCATGTGCAGAGCCTGCTCTCCCAGCTCAACGAGGAGGGCGTGCCGACCCATGTCATCGGTGTGCACTTCCACGACACCTACGGCCAGGCGCTCGCCAACACGTTCGCCGCGCTCCAGCACGGTGTGACCACGGTGGACGCGTCGGCGGGCGGCCTCGGCGGCTGCCCGTTCGCGAAGAGCGCCACCGGAAACCTCGCCACCGAGGACCTGCTCTGGATGCTCGAAGGACTGGGCGTCCACACCGGCGTTGATCTCGGCCTGCTCACCGCCACAAGCGTGTGGATGGCCGAACGGCTGGGCCGCCCGAGCCCCTCCCGTACCGTCCGTGCCCTCTCCCACAAGGAGTGACTCCCCGATGTCCCTGGACCACAGACTTGCCACCGAGCACGAAGAACTGCGCCGTACCGTCGAGGAGTTCGCCCGCGAAGTGGTGGCGCCCGAGATCGGTGAGCTCTACGAACGCCATGAGTTCCCGTACAAGATCGTGCGCGAGATGGGGCAGATGGGCCTGTTCGGACTGCCGTTCCCCGAGGAGTACGGCGGTATGGGCGGCGACTATCTCGCGCTCGGTATCGCGCTCGAAGAGCTGGCGCGCGTCGACTCCTCGGTCGCCATCACCCTGGAGGCGGGGGTGTCGCTGGGCGCGATGCCCATCTTCCACTTCGGTACGGAGGAGCAGAAGCGGCAGTGGCTCCCGGCGCTGTGCGCGGGCGAGCAGCTCGGCGCTTTCGGGCTGACGGAGCCGGACTGCGGTACGGACGCGAGCGGCACCCGCACCACGGCCGTGCGCGACGGCGACGAGTGGGTGATCAACGGCACCAAGTGCTTCATCACCAACTCGGGTACGGACATCACGAGCCTGGTCACGGTCACGGCCGTCACGGGCCGCAAGGAGGACGGCCGCCCGGAGATCTCCGCGATCATCGTGCCGTCCGGCACGCCCGGCTTCACGGTCGCCTCCCCGTACTCGAAGGTCGGCTGGAACGCCTCGGACACGCGCGAGCTGTCGTTCGCCGACGTACGCGTTCCGCTGACGAATCTGCTGGGCGAGGAGGGCCGGGGCTACGCCCAGTTCCTGCGCATCCTCGACGAGGGCCGGATCGCGATCTCCGCACTGGCGACGGGCCTGGCGCAGGGCTGCGTGGACGAGTCGGTGTCGTACGCGAGGGAACGCCACGCCTTCGGCCGCCCGATCGGCGCCAACCAGGCGATCCAGTTCAAGATCGCCGACATGGAGATGCGCGCCCACATGGCCCGCGTCGGCTGGCGCGACGCGGCGTCACGGCTCACCCACGGCGAACCGTTCAAGAAGCAGGCGGCGCTGGCGAAGCTGTACTCGTCGACGGTCGCGGTGGACAACGCACGGGACGCCACCCAGATCCACGGCGGAAACGGCTTCATGAACGAGTACCCGGTGGCCAGGATGTGGCGCGACTCCAAGATCCTGGAGATCGGCGAGGGCACGAGCGAGGTCCAACGCATGCTGATCGCAAGGGAACTGGGCCTCCCGAACTGACGCGAGCGGGATCAAGGCCCGGCTTCGGCCAACCCCTTGTGCCGGAGCCGGTGAAGCGCGGCGAGCACACGGAGCTGGCGCTGCTCGTACGGGGTACCGGGCCGCACGGACACCCACCGGCTCTGCCAGGTGAGCCCGGTGGGGCGCGCGAGATGGACGAACGGTCCGATGAAGTCGTCCACCACACCGACCATTTCGTGGACGCGGTCATAAACGACCATGCCGATACGAAGTCCGCCCGGAGGCGTCGGGCGAGGCCTCACAACTCACCCCTGCCATCGGCCTTCTGGGGAGGCACGTAGTCGGGGCACAACACCGGATGCCCGCATTCACAAGGCCGCCAGCGAAGGGCGCCCCCAGGAACGAGATCCGCGCCCTGCGCCCACTCGACGGACTCCCGCCTGTCCGCCTCCCCACGCGAACGAAACCCGCCCGCCGGCAGCTCCGGGTCCTGCGCGTCGTCTTTCATCCCGCCAGCCCTTCCAATCCGCGCAGCACGCGCACCAGCAGCTCTTCTGTGATCGGGGTATAGGCGCCGCCGCCCCGGCGATCAGGCGCCAGGTGGTGGAAGCCCCAGCCGTGAACGGTGAGTTCAGGTCGGTCAACACGATTCCGCTCCGGCATCTCGACGTTTCGATCCCGGATGCACATGCCGTTCTTCGTCATCACGAATCACCGCGCTTACTTCCCGGGTGCCAATACACACGGCACCGAAGCGGGCCGACTCATGCACTCATGTATAGGAGCTGTTCCTACAGAGTGCACCAACTCATACACATGAGTCAACTCACCCAGCGCGACCACGTGACGACAGATCGCAGGAACGCGTGCGTCGGTCAGTCTCCAGCGGGGATGCGGTAGTCAAGGACAAACTGTTCAGCGACCATGATCGTGTCGCATACCTCCACAGTCCGGCCTGCCCGCGTTTGAGCGCTTCGAGTGAGGTGGAAGACCGGCGAGCCAGGGCTGAGGCTCAGAGCGACGGTCTCCTGTTTGGTGGCGAGGCGGGCTCGGACCGTCTCCCTGAACTCCCCGAGCACATGTCCGTTGTCCTCCAGACGCGCGTAGATGCCACCACCGCCTGGATTTTCCGCGAACAGCTCCGGAATCTCCTTCGCGATGTCCCACGGCAGATACGAAGTGGCTTCCTCGACAGGAATGCCGTTACTGAAGTAGAGGCGACGGCGTGCGAGCACCTGACTACCGGGGAGCACCTCCAGCCGCTCAGCGACGGCACTCGGTGCTTCGGCCGGCCCGATGTAGAGCACCGTCACCGCAGGCGCTTTGCCGGCCTGTTCGGACTCCGCGAGGTAGGCCGCTTTACCCGCCCTTCGATGCGAGCGGCGGAACCGATCCGACGACTTGCGAAGAGTAGGGGGTTGGCTCTTCACGAAGGAGCCCCTGCCGTGATGAGTGTCGATCAATCCCATGGGGCGCAACTCGGCAACCGCCTTGCGTGCCGTACCTTGTGACACGGCGTAGCGCACCATCAATTCGGACTCGCTCGGCATCTTGTCCCCCGGAGCCAGCACACCGGCCCTGATCTGCTGCGCCAAGTCTTCCGCGATCTGCAAGTACCGAGGATTGCCGCGGTCCCGTTGAACTGTGGTCGCCATGTCCTTCTGTTCCTCCTATGCTCATATACATAAGCAAGGGTACCCAGGAGGATGCATCGATGTCGCTTCACTCTGTCTCTGTTGCCGGGGTCGTGGTCCGCCACGACGGTCGGGTCCTGGTGATCCGGCGGGCCGACAACGGCACGTGGGAGGCGCCGGGCGGCGTTCTGGAGTTGGACGAACAGCCGGGGGACGGCGCCTGTCGCGAGGTGTTGGAAGAGACCGGAATCAAAGTGGAGGCCGTATGCCTGACCGGCGTCTACAAGAACATGACGCGTGGCATCGTCGCCCTGGTGTTCCTGTGCCGCCCGCTCGGAGGAGAGGAGCGGACGTCGCCCGAGTCTGCCGAGGTCAGGTGGTTCACCCCGGAAGAGGTCCAGAAAGAGATGCTTGAGGCATACGCGGTTCGGGTCCACGACGCGCTCGCCGTACTCAACGGCGGTCCCCCGCAGGTACGCGCACACGACGGACGTCTGCTGGTCGGCTGAAGGTGGCACCCGCAGGAGAGGTGGGAACAGTGATCTCGGCTCGGGTGTGGGCGGACGCGCGGCGGCTGTGGGGCTACCACCTGATGCGTCACGAACCCCGACCGTGCTCGGTCGCGATCGGGCTGGGGAGCCATGACCTCGGCGTGGCCGACACCGCCGTCAGCCTCTACCGGCGCGGCATGATGCCGCTCGTCGTCTTCACCGGCGCGACC
This sequence comes from Streptomyces sp. 150FB, assembly GCF_000818195.1. Taxonomy (GTDB): domain Bacteria; phylum Actinomycetota; class Actinomycetes; order Streptomycetales; family Streptomycetaceae; genus Streptomyces. The sequence continues at coordinate 2,897,818 of NZ_JTHL01000001.1, forward strand.
AGCCGTACGACGCGTGAGCGCATGCCCCGTGGCGAGGCGGTCCACTACCGGGAGCGGGCGATCGCGCTGGGCATGCCCGGCTCCGCCGTGCTGGTGGAGCCGTGCGCCCGCAACACGGGCGAGAACATCCGGCTCTCGCGTGCGTTGCTGCAAGAGGCCGCCGTGGAGGTGTCGTCCGTGCTGCTGATCAGCAAGCCGTACGAGGAGCGACGCGCGTACGCGACGGCGAGCAAGCTATGGCCGGGCGTCCCGATCGTGAGCGCGTCGACGCCGATGAGTTTCGAGGAGTACGTGGACTCCATCCAGGACGACCGTCTGGTCATCGACATGCTCGTCGGGGCGCTGCAACGCCTGCTGATTTATCCCGCCCAGGGGTTCATGACCCGTCAGGTGGTGCCCGGAGAGGTGACGGCGGCGTACGAGCGGCTGTGCCGGGAGGGCTTCACGAGCCGCCTGGCCGCGGACGCCGGCTGATCGGCCGAACCTCTGGCCCGAGGAGCCGGACGAGTGACGGTGAGGCTCGCGGAATGCTCGGCCCCTCGGTGCGCCTCGCCCGGTGCATTCGCCAACAGCCCTTCTTTTAGGCCGTGTTGTGGTCGTGACTGTGAATCAACTGTGTGTTACCTGAGCGTTGCGGGTGGTGTTCGCTTCTGTTATTTCTTGTTTATCAACGAGTGAACAAGGGAGACCGCAGTGCGCGGCAGTGTTCGCATCAGACGTCGATCCCTCCTCAGTACAGTGCTCGTCATCGCCCTCGCCTGGAGCGGCGGCACCCTCGCCCCCCAGCTCGCTTCGGCCGAGGCGGCGCCCTCCGCGCCACCCGATGTCTACGCCTATCTGGACGATCCCGAGATGACCGGCGAGGGCCAGGAACGGCCCCACGCCGAGCTGCGGCCGTACGCCGACGAGCGGTCGGCGGCGGAGCACGGCGAGCAGACGCCGTATACGCGCACACTCGACGGCGCGTGGCGGATCTCCATGGCCGACCGGCCGGCGGACGTCCCCGAGAACTTCTACGCCGCCGACTACGACACCGACGCCAAGGGCTGGACGTCCGTCCAGGTGCCGCACACCTGGCAGACCGACGGGCTCGACCACCCGGTCTTCCGGAACATCGCCGAGGAGGTCTGGCCCGACGATCCGCCGCACACCCCGAAGGACGTCAACCCGACGGGTGCGTACGTACGTGACTTCGACGTGCCGGACAACTGGCAGCGTGGCGACCGCAGTTCGTATCTTCGGTTCGAGGGCGTGACGTCCGGGTACTTCGTATGGGTCAACGGCCAGTACCTCGGATACGACCAAGGCGGTTACACGCCCGCCGAGTTCGACATGTCCAAGCTTCTGCGTCCGGGGCGCAACCGGATCGCCGTGCAGGTGCACCGCTGGGGCTCCGGTTCGTATCTGGAGGACTACGACCAGTGGCGCTACAGCGGGATCTTCCGTTCGGTGTGGATGTACTCGACGCCGAAGACCCAGGTTCGCGATGTGGCGGTGACGACCGCCGTGGACGACGACCACAAGGGGGCCATGCTCACCGCCCGCACCACTCTCGCCGGCGCGACCGACGGCCTCGCGGTCCAGGCCTGGCTGCGTGACCCCGGCGGTCGCGAGGTCGCGCGCTTCAGCGCGCCCTCCGAAGGCGGTACGGCCACCCTCACCGCCCGGGTGAAGAACCCCCGGCTGTGGACCGACGAGACGCCCTCGCTCTACACACTGGTGCTGCGCGCCGGGGACCACATCACCAGCGAGACCCTCGGTTTCCGGAACATCACCGTGCAGGACAAGCAGCTCAAGGTGAACGGGCAGCGCATCCTCCTCAAGGGCGTCAACCGCTCCGACTCCGACCCGGACGGCGGCCGACACGTGCCGCGCGCCCGGCAGGAGCAGGACGTCGCGCTGATGAAGAAGTTCAATGTGAACGCCGTACGGACCGCGCACTACCCCTCGGACCCGTACCTCTACGATCTCGCCGACCGCGAGGGCCTGTGGATCGACGACGAGGTGGACATCGAGACGCACGCGCACGACGACTGCCCGAACAACAACTGCCTTGCCGACAAGCCCGAGTGGCAGGCCGCCTTCATGGACCGCTTCCAGGCGATGGTCGCGCGCGACAAGAACCACCCGAGTGTCCTGATGTGGGACACCGGCAACGAGGCGGGGCTCGGCAAGGCGCACTTCGCGATGGCCGACTGGGCGAAGAAGACCGACCCGACCCGGCCGTTGTACGCGCAGCCCAACAACCCCAACGGGGACGCTCCCTATGCCGACATCTGGGGCCCCCGTTACCCCACGCCGGAGACGCTCGCCAACCAGGCGAAGTCGACCACGAAGCCGGTGGTGCTCGGCGAGTACGCGCACGCCATGGGCAACAGCCTCGGGAACTTCCGCGAGTTCTGGGACCTGATCAGGAAAAACCCTTCCCTCCAGGGCGGGTTCATCTGGGACTGGGCGGACCAGAACATCCGCCAGGATCTGCGGATCACCCCCGACACCTCGGGCAACGACATCGCCGCGCACCTCAACGGGCTCCCCAAGCAGGTACCGGGCCACGACACGGCGGGGAGCGCGGCGGGGAGCGCGGCAGGAAACAGAGCTGGAAGCGCACCGGGCAAGGCACTCAGCTTCTCCGGGCTCGACGACTTCGTGGAGGTCTACAACGATCCGAAGCTCGACATCACCGGCGGCGGCCTCACCCTGGACGCCTGGGTGAAGCCGTCCGATGTGACCGGCAGCTTCCCGGTCGTCGGCAAGGGCAACCACGCCTACGCGCTGAAGATGTACGACCGGAACACCCTCCAGTTCTATGTGCACAGCGCCGCCAACGGGGGTTACCACACAGCCCAGTTCGCCGTGGACAAGGACTTCTACGGCCGGTGGCACCGGATCAGCGGTGTCTACGACGGCAGCCACGTGAAGCTCTACCTGGACGGTCGTGAGGTGGCGTCCACCGCGTACGACGGGCCCGTCGACCGCTCCAACTACCCGGTCAACGTCGGCCGTGACTCGGAGAGCATGCGGGAGCAGTACAACGGCCGTACGGCGAACGGCGTCATCGACGACGTACGCGTCTATGACAAGGCCCTCGCCCCCGCCGACCTGTCGGGCCCCGCGGACCAGGCGAAGGACGCCGTGCTCGCGCTGGACTTCGACCAGGTCACCAAGAAGGGCGAGATGCTCGCGTACGGCATCGCGCTGGCCGGTGACGACGGGCTGGTGGGCCCCGACCGCACCCCGCAGCCGGAGACCGCCCAACTCGCGCAGGTGCACCAGCCGATCCGCTTCTCCTACGCGGACGGGAAGCTCACGGTCCACAGCGAACGGCAGTTCAGCTCCACGGCCGGCACCCGGCTGCGATGGTCGGTCGAGGAGGGCGGGCACAGCAAGGGAAGCGGCAGTCGAGCGCTCGATCTCGCGCCGGGGGCGACGATCACCGTCCCCGTCCAACTCCCGGCAAATCCGGGCGACATGGAGCGGTGGCTGACCGTCGAGACCACGGGCTCCGTCCCTGCGCACGACCAATTCCCGCTCGGCGGGGCGGTTGTGCCCGGTACGGCGACCCCCGAGGCGAAAGGCACCGTAGGGATCGCCGAGGACGCGGCGCGGGTCACCCTCAGCGGTGACGATTTCCGCTACACGCTCTCCAGGACCACCGGCACCCTGGAGTCCATGCGGGTCCACGGCAAGGAACTCCTGGCCGGACAGGCGGGCCCGAGCCTTGATGCCTGGCACGCCCCGATCAGCAACGAGTCGTTCAACTGGGGCACGATCGAGGCCGACAAGTGGCGGGCGGCCGGGCTCGACCGGCTGCGTACCACCGTCGAGGGCATCAACACCGAGCAGCAGCCGGACGGTTCGGCGACGGTGACGGTCACCTCGAAGGCCGCGGCACCCGATCTCGCCGACAAGGCGTCGTTCGCGCAGACGATGACGTTCAACGTCGACGCGGCCGGCACCGTACGTCTCGGCCACAAGGTCGCCCCGCAGGGCACGGCGCGCCAGCTCCCCTATCTGCCGCGTATCGGCGTCCAGTTGGACGTACCGGACAGCTTCCAGCAGTTCAGTTGGTACGGACGCGGCCCGCAGGAGAGTTACGTGGACCGCACGGACGGCACCCCGGTGGGGGTGTACCGGTCGAAGGTCGATGACGGTTACGTCGACTACTACACCCCGCAGGACTACGGCAACCACACCGATTCCCGCTGGGCGCTGCTGAGCGACGGGCACGGCGCCGGGCTGCTGGTCTCCGGCGCGAACGACGTGAGTGTCACGCCGTACGCGAACCTCGACCGGGCGGCGTATCCCCACCAGCTCAAGCGCACACCGGGAGCCGTCACCCTGCACGCCGACAACCGGGCGAGCGGTGTGGGCGACACACCGAACGACATCCGGCCGCAGTACAAGGTCCGCGCCGACCAGGACTACGCGTACGACCTGGTGCTGCGCCCGCTGACCGGTGAGGAGGCACGGGCAGGATCCCCGGCACGGTAACAAGCCGTACGCCAGGCAAAGCCGCACGCCAGGCAAAACCGCACCGTACGCAAAACCGCACCACACACAAACCGCACCGCCCCGCCTCCGTACGAGGCCCGGCGGTGCGGTTTTGCGTGCATACGCACCCCCACCGCCGTACCGCCCGGTAAGGAAGGTTAGGCTACCCTTCCCAAGACCATCTGACCCGGCCCGTACGAAAGCGGACAACTGCCATGCCCAACGCCCTCACCTCCCCCCTCACCCGCCGCGGCCTCCTCGCCGCAGGCGGCGCCACCGCGCTCGGCGTCGCCCTCGCCGCCTGCGGCAACAGCGGCTCGAACGACGCGAAAGACGCCGAAGAGGGGACCACGAACGCGGCCGGCGGCAAGAAGTCCGGACCCTGGTCCTTCAAGGACGACCGCGGCATCACCGCCAAGGCCGACCACACACCGCAACGCATCGTCGCCTTCACCGGCACCGCCGCAGCGCTGCACGACTACGGCGTCGAGGTCGTCGGGGTCTTCGGCCCGACCAAGACCAAGGACGGCAAGCCGGACGTCCAGGCCGGCGATCTCGACGTCAACAAGGTCGAGATCATCGGCAACACCTACGGCGAGTTCAATGTCGAGAAATACGCGGCCCTCAACCCCGAACTCCTGGTCAGCGCCCAGTGGATCAAGAACCAACTCTGGTACGTACCCGACCAGTCCAAGGACAAGATCCTCCAACTCGCCCCGAGCGTCGCCCTGTGGGCGGCCGAGACCACCATGCCGAAGGCCATCGAGCGCCACGCCGAACTGGCCGCCTCCCTCGGCGCCGATCTCAAGGCGCCCGAAGTGACTGCCGCCAAGGCCCGTTTCGAGAAGGCCGCTGCGCGGCTGCGCGCCGCCGCCAAGGCCAAGCCCGAGATCAGGGTCCTGATCGGCTCGGCGAGCCAGGACCTCTTCTATGTGTCGCTCGCGAAAACGTCCGCCGACACCCTCTACTTCCAGCAGCTCGGTGTGCGTTTCATCCAGCCGGACCACGTCGACGCACAGGGCTTCTTCGAGAACCTGAGCTGGGAGAACGTGGGTAAGTACAAGGCCGACATCATCATGATGGACAACCGTTCGTCCGCCATCCAGCCGTCAGCGCTGGGCTCCAAGCCCACCTGGCAGGAGCTGCCCGCCGTCAAGGCCGGCCAGGTCATTCCGCGTACCAGCGAGCCGATCTTCAGTTACGACAAGTGTGCGCCGATCCTGGACGCGCTGGCCCAGGCGATCGAGCGGGCGAAGAAAGTCTCGTGACCGACCCGATCGCGCGGTTCGCGCCGTGAGATGTGTCGCCGTGCGCTAGAAAGAAATGCATGGGGGATACAAGGAACGAATTCAGCGGCGGTAGCGCCCACACCGTCGTACAGGCGCACACCATAAGCCAGTTCACCGTGGCGGCGCCGACGCCGGGCCCGCCACCGGAAGCGCTCGGCGGACTGCCGCCAGGGCCGGCGGCCTTCGTGGGGCGCGACGCCGAACTCGAAGCGCTGCTCGCCTCGTTGAAGCCGGAGCGCGGCCCGAGAGGTCCCCGTAGCCGTAGGCCGACCCGTTCGATGGCCCGACACTGGGCGGCCGGCACCCGTGTGGTCGCCGTCTCGGGACCGGCGGGGGTGGGGAAGACCGCCCTCGCTCTGCGGGCGAGCGAGCGCGCCGGACAGCTCAGTTGGTACGGCGGCCAGTTGTACGCGGACCTGCGCGGGTACGAGCGCGAGGCCGCCGACCGGGTCGTGGCGTACGACGTGCTCGGCGCGTTCCTGCGGGCGCTACGGATCCCCGCCGAGTCGGTGGCCCCCGCACTCGGGGAGCGCCTCGCGCAGTACCGCACCACACTGAACCGGCTGGCGGACGAGGGCCGCCCGATCCTGGTCGTCCTCGACAACGCCGCTTCGGCCGGGCAGGTGGCAGCACTGCTGCCGCCCCACCGGAGGAACTGCGCGCTGGTCGTCGGACGGCATGTGCTGGCGGGCGACGCCCTGCGCGGCGCCGCACAGCACCGGCTGGACGTACTCTCCCCGGGCGCCGCCATGGAGTTCATCGACATGGCGCTCTCCGAGGCTCGTCGCCCGGACCGCCGGTCGGTTCAACACCGGCAGGACGCCCAGCGGTTGGCCGAACTGTGCGACCGGCTGCCGCTCGCGCTGGACGTGGCCGCGGCGAGCCTCGTCGCCGCGCCGCACCTCACCCTGGGCGAACTCGCCGACCGCCTCAGCGATTCGGCCGGACGGCTCGACGCGCTGGTGACCTCCGACGTGTCCGGGCCCTCGACGGCGGTCCGCTCGGCCTTCGACCTCTCCTACGCGCGGCTCGTGGACGACGAGGCGCGGCTCTTCCGGCTCCTGTCGCTCCACCCGGGACCCCACATCACCGTGGAGGCCGCCGCCGTACTCTCCGGCTCTCCCTTCCCCAAAACAGCTCTGGTGCTTGAGGAGTTGCAGCGTGCCCACATGATCACGGCGAACGCGGGGACGCGGAACGGCTACCGCTTCCACGACCTGCTCCGGCTGTACGCGGTGGAGCAGGCCGAGGCCCAGGACCCGGAGCCCACCAGGCGAGAGGCGATCGGCCGGCTGCTGGACGCGTACGTGAGCGCCGCCGGCGAGGCCGACCGATGGCTGCGCCCGCCCTCGGCCGCCGCCGCGCCACCGCCCGTACCCTCACGCCCCACCGTCGGCCCGGACCGCCCCACCATCGGCCCCGAGTACTTCGACGGACGGGCGGGGGCGCTGTGGTGGTTCGCGGAGGAACGGCTGTGCCTGGTGGGTGCCGTACGGCTGGCCCACGCGACGGGATGTGACGCACAGGCGATCCAACTCGCCCTGAGCCTCAGCGCGTTCTTCGACCTCCAGAAGTTCTGGGACGACTGGAAGTCCACCCACCGGCTCGCCGCCGACGCCGCGCGCCGGTCCGGCGCCGAGGCGGACGAGGCGGAGTGTCTGCGACGGCTGGGCATCGGATGCCAGCAGTCCGGCGACCACAAAACCGCGTTCGAGGCGTACGACAGGGCCCGCCGGATCTGGGAGACGCTCGGCGACGAGGAGAAGGTCCAGGAGGTCCACGGCTACGTCCTGCGCGCCCTCCAACTCCAGAACACCACAGGGACCAGGGTCAGCCTCGCGGCCATCAAGACGTACGACCTCGGTGCCCGCGTCCTCGACAACCACCCCGACCTCGCGGTGCGCGCCGCCGTACTGAGCAACCTCGGCAATCTCTACCAGGGCCGCGGGGAGCAGGCGCGCGCCCTTGAATGCCACCAGCGGGCGCTGGAGGTGCGGGAGCGGTCCGGAGACGTCCGGGGCCAGGCCCAGAGCCAGGTCCACATCGGCAACGCCCTTTCCCAACTGGGCGACAAGGGCGACAAGGGCGGCAAGGGCCAGGCAGAACTGAACCCGGCCGTACGCGCGTACCAGGAGGCGATGGAACTCTTCCGCGGGGCCGACGACGTGTACGGCGAGGCATGGACCCTCCACAACCTGGGGCAGCTCTCCGTACGGGAGTGGAACAGCCGCGGCGTCCTGACCGCCTGGCTCGCCCGCGTGGCCGCGCTGCGCCGGTGGCGCGAAGCGGCGCGGCTCCTCACCGACAACGACCGGGCGCGAGAGGCCGCGCGTATCCGCAACGACATCGAGAGACTCACGCCCGGCTTCCGCTTCATGTCGCGGTCGGCCCGTGACTCCCTGGTGTACCGCCCGACGCACACCTTCGCCGTCGCGATCCCGGTCGTCGCGACGACGGGCGCCTCGCTGCTGTCCGACGGAACGGGCCTCGGCCATGCGGCCGGCCACGCCGCCGACTACGTGGGCGGCCATGTCCTGTCTCTGTCAGGGTCGTCGGACCTGGTCGACTTCTCCGACCACCCCGTCCCCGACCACGGGGTGGACTACTTCGGCTACGGCGACGCCGAACCCGACCCGGGCGATCACGACTCGGATGATTCAGGGGACTCGGGCGGAGACTGGGACTGAGCGGAGCCCCCACCCGCACAAGATCCCGCCCTCGCCGGGCAGTTCACGGCGAGGGCAGGGGTAGGGGGAAGGCGCCTCGGACGGATCAGCCGGTGATGCCCAGCAGGTAGGTGAGCGCGCTCGTGTTCACGAACTGCGACTGGAGTGTGCTCGCCGTCTGCTTGGCGACCTGGAAACCGCTCGGCTTCGCCGGCAGACCACCGCAGCCGGCGACCGGCGTACCGACGTGGGTGGACTTGTCCACGTTGCCGGTCACGGTGAAGTCCTTGACGCCGTTGACCGCGAAGCCGTAGCCCATGTGGCCGCCCTGGATGGTGTTGTTGACGACCTTGGCGCCGTAGACCGTGTCCTGTGCGCAGCTCCAGATCGCCGGTCCCATGGCGATGCCGACCTTGACCATCTTGCCTTGCGCGTCAATGGTGTTGTTCTGCACGACAACACCGTTGTAGTTGCCGTTGATGGGCTTGTAGTCGACGAGGTTGATCCCGCCGAGCAGGTCCTGCGTCTTGGCGACGATGGTGTTGTTCTGCACGGTCGAGCCGGTGGCGCCGAAGAGGACGATGCCGCCGTCGGTCGCGTCCGTGATGGTGTTGCCCTGGACGAGGCTCTTGGCGCAGGAGAGCGAGATACCGTCCGACCACATGTTCTTCTGGGCCAGACCGCCCGGGCCGAGCTGGTTGTTGAGGATCTTGGCTCCGGTGCACTGCGCCGAGTTGTTGGCGACGACGCCCTCGGTGAAGTGGAGGATGGACCACGTACGGGTGTTGTGCGCGTACACGTTCTGCACGGTCTGGTTGAGGCCCTTGTTGCCCATCTCCAGCAGCGCGCCGCCGCTCGCCCTCGGCAGGGACGGGAAGAGGCCGTCGGCCTGGATGTTCTGTACGACGACACCGGACTGGCCGTTGCCCGATACGGCGGTGGTGGCGCTGCCGTGGAGCCGGAGGTTGGCGCGGGTGCCACCGGTCGGCAGGCCCTCGGTCTCCAGCACCTGGTTGGGCGCGGTGAAGGTGACCGGGCTGTCGATGGTGAAGACGGAGCCGGCGCACAGGACGGCTTTGGCGCCGGTGCCGTTGAGGGCCGCGTTGATGTTGGCCTGCGTACCCGAAGGGATACAGGCGGCCGCGGACTTGGGAGAGTCGGCGCCGAAGGCGTTGGTCTGGGTGGTGAGGAGTGTGGCGGCGGCCGCCGCTACGGCCAGTGCGGGTACGAGCTTCTTACGTATCGCGAACACTCGCATGGGGGGTCCATCCCTGTGGGGGGTAAGGCGTGGGGGGTATGGCGTGGGTGGAGGTGTGGCGTGGGGGTACATAAAATCCAGCGGATTGCCTTACGTCAATGCTTCCAACACGTTAAATCTCCCCGCCCGTTGGCTGGCACTTTGCCAACTTGCCTGTAGCGAGGGGCAGTAAGCGCTATCTGAGCAGCTCTTACCTCGCACTGGACCAGGCGGGAAACGCCCCAGAACTTCCGTGATCAGAGCCGGGATACGGCCACTAACTACTTTTACAACCGGGCACACAATCGAAAATATGTACGATTCACAGCGCCCCACCCCGCCCGTGACACCGCGTGCGCCGTACGCACCGTACGTAATCCCCCTCACTCCGAACACCCTCAAGCGACCCACCCTGCCCGATATCGGGCAGATATCTTGCGAAGACCGCCCGCTGACCGCAGTATCAACGCATGCCGGAAGTCCGTCCGTCGTACGACGACCTCATCGACCACCTGGTCCGCAGCTCCGCGCTACAGCGGGGCGAGGCCGCGCGGGTCGTGCTCGACGTACTCGCGTACTTCGACGAGACGACCGAGACGTTCGTCCGCCGCCGGCACCGCGAGATGCAGGCACGCGGTGCCGTGAACGCGGACATCTTCGAGCACATCGCGGCCGAGCTGCCGCACCGGGCCGTGGCGCCTCCCGAGCTCTCACTCCGGCAGTTGCGCCGCATCGTCTACGGCTGAACACCCACCACCAGGGACACCAAGCAGCACGCAGCACGCAGCACGCAGCACACGAAACACCGCGGGAATCACGACCACAGGAGGAGCAGAGACCGTATGTGCGGAATCGTCGGGTATATCGGAAAGCGTGATGTCGCTCCCCTGCTGCTGGAGGGCCTCCAGCGGCTGGAGTACCGGGGGTACGACTCGGCGGGCCTGGTCGTCACCGCCAAGCCCGCCGCCGGCAAGGCGGCCGTGCTGAAGATGGTCAAGGCCAAGGGCCGCGTCCGCGATCTGGAGGCCCGCGTCCCCAAGCGCTTCGCCGGTACCACGGGCATCGCCCACACCCGCTGGGCCACCCACGGCAGCCCGAGCGACGAGAACGCGCACCCGCACCTCGACGCCGAGGGCAAGGTCGCCCTCGTACACAACGGCATCATCGACAACGCCTCCGAACTGCGGGTCAAGCTGGAGGCCGACGGCGTTGTCTTCAGCTCGGAGACCGACACCGAGGTACTGACCCACCTCATCGCGCGCTCGCAGGCCCCGACCCTGGAGGAGAAGGTCCGCCAGGCGCTCCAGCTCATCGAGGGCACGTACGGCATCGCGGTGCTGCACGCCGATTTCGCCGACCGCATCGTCGTCGCGCGCAACGGCTCCCCGGTCGTCCTTGGCATCGGCGAGAAGGAGATGTTCGTCGCCTCGGACGTCGCCGCGCTCGTCTCGCACACCCGCCAGGTCGTCACGCTCGACGACGGCGAGATGGCCACGCTCAAGGCCGACGACTTCCGTACGTACACCACCGAGGGTTCCCGCACCTCGGCCACGCCGACCACCGTGGAGTGGGAGGCCGAGTCGTACGACATGGGCGGCCACGCCACGTACATGCACAAGGAGATCTCCGAGCAACCCGAGGCTGTGGACCGGGTGTTGCGCGGCCGGATCGACGACCGGTTCTCGACCGTGCACCTGGGCGGTCTCAACCTGGACGCCCGCGAGGCGCGGGGCGTGCGCCGGATCAAGATCCTGGGCTGCGGTACGTCGTACCACGCGGGCCTGATCGGGGCGCAGTTGATCGAGGAGCTGGCCCGTATCCCGGCCGACGCCGAACCGGCCTCGGAGTTCCGCTACCGCAACCCGGTCGTGGACCCCGACACGCTCTATGTGGCGGTGTCGCAGTCCGGCGAGACGTACGACGTACTCGCCGCCGTCCAGGAGCTGAAGCGCAAGGGCGCACGGGTGTTGGGCGTGGTGAACGTCGTCGGCTCGGCGATCGCCCGCGAGACGGACGGCGGGGTGTACGTACACGCGGGGCCCGAGGTGTGCGTCGTCTCCACCAAGTGCTTCACCAACACCGTGGTCTCTTTCGCGCTGCTCGCCCTGCACTTGGGCCGTATCCGCGACCTGTCGGTGGCCGACGGCAAGCGGATCATCGCCGGACTGCGCAGGCTGCCGGACCAGATCTCCGAAATCCTCGCCGCCGAGGGGGACATCGAGAAGCTGGCCGGTGAGTACGCGCACGCGAGGTCGATGATGTTCATCGGCCGGGTACGCGGCTACCCCGTGGCCCGCGAGGCGTCGCTGAAGCTGAAGGAGGTCTCGTACATCCACGCGGAGGCGTACCCCGCCTCGGAGTTGAAGCACGGACCGCTCGCCCTGATCGAACCGGCGATGCCGACGGTCGCGATCGTGCCCGACGACGATCTGCTGGAGAAGAACAGGGCGGCGATGGAGGAGATCAAGGCCCGTGACGGCCGAATCCTCGCGGTGGCACACCAGCCGCAGGAAAAGGCGGACCACACGATCGTGGTACCGAAGAACGAAACGGAACTGGACCCGATCCTGCTCGGAATCCCGCTCCAACTCCTCGCCTACCACACGGCGTTGGCGCTGGGCAGGGACATCGACAAGCCGAGGAACCTGGCGAAGTCGGTCACGGTCGAGTAGTCGTACGAGGTCGATCGCGGAATCGATCAAACCTCGTTGGGCCGCCACAGCCAGCGCAGAGCGTCCGGCAGGAGAACGCCGCCGTGGTTGGGGCTGTGTCCGCCGTCTCCCAGGACAAGGCGGAAGTCGTAGCCCGCTTCAGCGAGAGCGGCTGCCACGCGCAGGTTTTCGGCGAGCCAGTTCCACTGTGGCTCGTCCCAGTGCAGGTCGCGGTGGCCGGCCTGCATGAAGATGCGCAGCGGTTTGCGGGGGATGCGGGAGATGAGGTCTGGGTAGGGGTTGCCGTCCGGCATCTGCGCGAAGCTGGACAGGTATCCGATGACGCGGCGGAACTTGTCCGGACGCAGCCACGCGGCGGTGAAGGCGCAGTTGCCGCCGCTGCTCCCGCCGCAGATGCCCCACCGTTCGGGCGACTGGGCGATGGTATAGCGCTCCGCGACCTTCGGGATGATCTCGGTGAGGAGGAAGGTGACGTACCGGTCGTCGAAGGCGTCGTACTCGTTGTTGCGGTTCTTCGGGTTCTCCGCATCGGGGAAGACGCCAGGATCTACGAACACGGCGATGGTGACGGGGATGTCGCCGCGGTGAATGAGGTTGTCCAGGACGATCGCGCCGCGCACCTCCCCTGTGGGGTCCAGGTACCACCATCCGTCCTGGAACACCATCAGGGATGCCGGTTCCGCCGGGTCGTACTGTGCGGGCACATGTATCCAGAACTTCCGGAAGGTTCCCGGGTAGACCGCGCTGCCCCTCCATTCGAGCTCGACCGTCTCACCAGCGGGCACGCCCGGCTGCGGAGCGGAATCGGGTCCGTGGATGTAGCGCACGGCGGACTGGTCGATCGGAAGTGCCTGGTAGGGCATCTCGATGGTCACGGAGAGCAACCCTAGGGCGAGTACCGCCCTGGCCCGCACGCGGGTGCCCCAATCACCTTGCTGCCCAGCGGCGTTGGCCAACGGCCTCACGAACTACGGCTGCCGTGCCTGACATTGGACCACTCGCTCAGCGCTGGGCAGAGAAATCGGTGAAGCCCCAGCAGCAAGGCGCCACGTGCGCAATGCTGCTGCGGTGTCCTCCGCCGAGGATCCATGGAGCGAAACTGGGCTCATTATCTAGCGAGGCCACATGTCAGGCTTGCCCGACTTCACCGCTTCACTGGGCAGCTTCCTGTCCATGATTGGGATACACCCGGCCATCATCGCTCTTGTGACACTGGCCTACGCGGTGGAGTCGTACGTAACGAACGCCCACAAAGCGATGAAGCTCGCGAGGGCAACTCAGCGTGCCGGGAGTTCAGCAATCTCCCGCCTCCTCGCCCAGCCGGTTTCCCGGCGCGTCATCGCGGTGATCATCGCTGTCATGGTAATCGCCATCCAGTGCGTCATGCTCCGGCTTGCCTACATCATGGGCAGCCTGATTTCCTCGGTATTCGATCCTGTTCGGCGAGATAGTTTCGACGGCCTGTCTGCCGCGTCGTTTCTCGAAATTGACTCACTGTCGCCCTACCTGCGAACAGATCTGATATCTGTTGGATTCACAGCGCTCGCGGCCTTCTTGATGCTCATCGCCTACCGCCAGGGGGACTCGACCAGGCGCTTGTCGTATCTCTTGGCCGCGCCCTGCAACATCGCTGTGTTCGCATTCCTTTCCGGGCTGGCCCTCACACTCGTCGTTGATGCCTTGCTGTTGGGTGTTCCCTTCATTCTCTCGGCGGGACAGTTCGTCAACACGAGCATGAGCGCCGAGTGGGTCACCGATCCGGCCAACTACGTCGTGGCTATCACCTGTTCCGTCTACACGGTCACGGCCGTGGTCTCTGTCGAGGGAGCCCGGCTCGTCGGGCGGCTGTTCCGAGAGACCCCGGCCCCATGAAGAGCGTCACTCCGGGAGACCCGGTCAACGAGAAGTACGCGGAGCGGCGGGCTGCTGCCTGGCTCTATCGATACCGCACCGGCAAGCTGCTTTCGGGGGCCCGGGCATCTGCGACGTGTGGGCGACAGCCGCTTCATGGAAGCGCGAGGTTAGGATCACGGACGGTCCTGGGGAGGACCTGATCGCGCGCAGGGGGGAACGTCATGAGCAAGGACGAGGCGTCCATATCGGACGCGGAGTGGGAGCGCTTCCTGCGGGAGGCCGAGGCCGGGACGCAGGGCGCGCCTGAAGAGCCTTCGGCGCGGGCCCGGATGGTGGGACGGCGTCTGCGGGAAGAGACCGGGCCTCCTCAGGGATGGCGGACTCACCAACCACCCCGGCGCAGACGGGGCAAGGCCTGGTACGTGGTCGGATTCCTGCTCGCTGTCGGGTTGTTGGTCGTGGCGCTGGATCCGGGGCGGGTCGTCGGATGGTTCGGGGACGGAGACGGAGACGTGGAGGGCGTCAGCGCGTCACCCGCTCCTCCTGAGTCGGCACCGCAACTGCCCACACTGAACCAGCCGTTCAGGGGATCCCCGGCGGCACGGTGGAAGGACGGGACGGCCGGGATCAGCGTGCCCGAGGCACGGGCGACCGGTTGGATGGCCAAGGGGCAGGTCGCCAAGACGCTCGACAAGAGCCTGGACTTCCTCGCTGCGGCCAGTCTGGATCCCGATGTGCTGCGCGGGGAGCGGCCGAAGAAGGCGATCGCGTTGATCAATCCGCACCAGCGCGATGTCCAGGACTACCTGTCGGTCGCCTTCAGCGAGCCCAGTCAGGAGAACAATCCGCTGCTGCTGTTCAGCCGTTTCGCGCGGACGAAGGTGCGGCTGGTGGGGGACGTGGTCAAGACGCAGGGCCGGATCACGTTCCGCGAGGGCGAGCGTGGCGCGGTCGAGGTGACCAGTGACGTGACCTACGTCTACCCGGTCGTCCGCACCGCGGCGGGCAGCGACGAAGTCGCGCGCACCATCGTCCGCCGCGAGACGGTGATGAGCTGGGACGACCCGGCGAAGGTGATCACCGAGCCGGGGACTCTCTCCCTCACCTCCTACAAGGTGGACGCCACCAACGGCGGCTGCGGCAACTTCACGGGGTACTTCATCCCCGGGTTCACCGCCGACCGTCCGCCGGCCGGTTCGGCGGACGGCCCCGAGGTGGACCCGTACGACCGGAGCACATCGATGGACGCGCGCATGAAGGAGGCCGGCGATTCGAAGTGCGGAATCGCCACACGCACGTGACGGACAGAAGCCAACTCGCTCAGATCCAGTGGGACGTTCGGCGCCTCGAAGGCCGACCGACCCGGCCTCGTACCCGAAACGTAGGCCCAGGCTGAGCCCCCCAGCCGGCCTTTGGCTACTTCGCCGCCGGGAGCGCCTCGTACACGGCGGTCAGCAGCGCCATCTTGCGTGGGTCGTCGCGCAGGAGGGGGCCCATCTGGTTCATCACGTAGCCGAAGCCGACGCCGTGTTCCGGGTCGGCGCAGCCCGTGGAGCCGCCGAAGCCGTCGTGGCCGAAGGCGAGGGGGTTGGGGCCGAAGCTGCGTTCTTCGCTGCCGAGGGTGAAGCCGAGGGCGAACTCACCGCCGACACCGGCCACCGCGTCCACGCATCGGCCTTGGCCCTGCCGGGCGTTGCGCAGTCCTTCGGCCGACAGGAGGCGCTCGGAGCCGTCCGCCAGGGCGCCGTAGATCGTGGCGAGGGCGCGTGCCGTGCCGTGGCCGCCCACCGAAGGCAGTTCGGCCTTGCGCCACTCGGGCACATTGGCGTGCCGGCCGAGGGCCGGGGGGTTGGCCAGCGCGGCCAGCGGGGCCGGGCCCGCCGCCGCGAAGGCCGCGGCCAGCGCGGACTCGCGCTCCGGGTCCGAAGGGGGCTCCACCATCTGGGAGCAGCGCGCGAGATCGGCGTCGGACACGCCGATCAGGAAGTCGGCCCCGGTCGGTTCCGCGATGTTGTGCGCGACGAACTCGCCGACCGTGCCGCCGGTCACGCGACGGATGACCTCGCCGACCAGGAAGCCGTAGGAGATCGCCTGGTACCCGCTGACCGAGCCGGGCTCGAAGAAGGGTTCCTGGGCGGCGAGCAGCTTCGTGACTTTTTCCCAGTCGTACAGGTCGGTGGCGGTCAGCGGGTGTTCCAGTCCGACCCCGGTGACGCCGGAGCGGTGCGACAGCAGCCAACGGACGGGGATCTCCGCCTTGCCCGCGGCGGCGAATTCGGGCCAGTACGTGGCGACAGGGGCGTCGAGGTCCAACTCACCCCGGTCGGCGAGCTGGTTGGCGGCGATGGCGGTGATGCCCTTGGTGGTGGACCAGACGTTGGTGAGCGTGTCGCTCTGCCACGACCGGGTGCGCTCCGGGTCGGTCCAGCCGGCCCAGAGGTCGACGACGACCTCACCGTTCACGGTGGCGCTGACGGCGGCTCCGACCTCGCCGCGCTCGGCGAAGTTTCGCGTGAACTCCTCACGTACGGCTTCAAAGCCGGGTGCGCATGTTCCCTGCACCGGCGGTATGGCGGTGGGCTCGGCCATCTGGTTCAACTCCGTTGTATCGCCTCGGAGTCGAACCGTACCGCTCGGAGATCTCTCCGCCCCAGGGGGTGAGGAGTGTGATCGGAAGAATCGGAAGAAGATGATCCGCTTGGGTGAGGGCGCCTCCGGGCGGGCCACCCGGCCGCTCGGAGACGCCCTCCGGAAGGGGACGGCACTGCCCATGTGCCGACCCGTGGCCGGTTACGGCGTCGGGGCGGGTACCCGGGGCTGTGCTGCTCGACTCGGCTCGAGTGACGGCCAGTTGGCCAGGGTCGCTGTCGCGGTGTACCAGGAGGTGAGGCCGCCCAGCGCGGCCAGCCAGCCGCCGGAGCGGGCCAGCGCGTCGGAGTCGGCGAACTGGGAGATGGCCAGCAGGACGAGCGCCATGCAGAAGAACCCGTACGCCGCCTGCGCCACCGGGCCCGAGTCCCTGGCTCCGAAGGTCAGGCTGAGCGCCAGGAGCGCCCACAGGAGCAGGAAGAGGCCTGCCGCGTTGGTGGAGACCTTGTCGCCCACTCCGGTGCCCCACGTGAACCAGAAGGCCCCGAGGGCGACGAAGGCCGTGCCGGTGGACGAGCCGCCGGTGCGGAATTCGAGGAGTCCGGCGACGAAGAGCGTTATGCCACCCACGTACAGCGCCAGCGTTGCCGCGTCGGCCGCCGTCACCCCGTCGACGACCCGGGTGATGCCGATCCCGAAAGCGAGCAGCGTGAGTCCGAGGGCGAGATGGCCGACGACCGAGGCCGCGGTCGAAGTCGCTCTGTCCGCGGAGACGTTGATGTCCATGTCGCGGAGGGCTCCTTTCCATGACGTGTGCCTGTACTGGGTCCCAGCGAGCATTACGTACCCTTCACAACCACACAAATCACCTGTCGGCCGACAGATTTCGTCTTTCCACCCCGCCATCCGCATAGCGGTCGGCGAGAGCGGCGAACGCGGCCTTGGGCTCCCAGGGCAGCCCGGGGTACGTGTGGCCGGTGCGGCCTTCGAGCACCTTGACCACGCCGTAGCTGGCCCGGTCGAAGTCCTCGTGGGGCGCTTCGCGGTGAGGCAGGTCGTAGCGTGCGAACGTATTGACGAATGCCGTGTCGACGCCCGCCGCGTCGAAGATGTCGAGCAGCTCCCGCAGGTACGCCGCCTGCTCGTCCTCGTCGCGGGGGTAGTCACCGTCCAGTCGCACGGGCGTGCCGTCGGCGCCCCACTCGACGATCAGGTCACCGTGGCCGCCCTTTCCGGCGGCGCCGGTGTGGGTGGTGCAGCCGAACTCGGTGACGGCGACGGGCTTTCCCTGCGCGGCGAACGCGGCGAAGGCCTCGCGGAACCCCTCGGCGACCTCAACCGAGCGGTACCCGGCGTCACTTGAAATGATGTCGAAGGGCGTCCAGTCGACGTTCTCGAACGGCAGCGAGGCGTAGCTGACCTTCCCACCGAACCGGGCCCGGACGGTACGGACGGCCTCGCCCAGGAAGTCGTTGACGCGCGCGGGGACTTCCGCCAGCGACTCCCGCAGCCGGACAGGGTCGCCGAACAGCGCCGACCTGTCGGCGAAGGTGTCACCGGGCAGGAACCCGAGGGTGGACAGGGCCAGTTCGGACCCGGTCAGGAAGACGACGTCGGCGCCCCGCCCGCGTATCCGCTCGGCGCGTTCCGCGCAGTCCCCGAGGAGCGCGAGCAGTTCGTCCGTGGTCAGGTCGCAGGTGAACGGGCAGAACCAGACCTCAAGACCGGCGTCGGCGGCGTACGTGGCGGCCGTCTCCAGCCGGTCCGGGTCGCCGCCGGTGACACGTACCGCGTCACAGTGCAGGTCGTCGCGGATCACACGCATCTCGCGCCGGACGGTCTCGGGGTCGAAGGTCGCACGGGTGGTCACTCCCCGGTTGATGAAACCGGTGTCGTACGTGATGCCGTTGCTTCGCATATGTCACACCTCTGGCGTGGGCGGCCGGACCATGCTGACGGTACGGCTTAAGGTACCGACCGTACCTTAAGGAGTGGCGATCCTGGCCTGGCGGGAGACGTGCGAGGTACGGTCTGTACTCATCATGAGAGAAGAGAAGCCTCCCTCCGCCCCGGTGCGGCGGCGCGGGGAAGAGCTGGAGCAGGCGATCCTCCGCGCGGCGGCCGACGAACTCACGGCGTCCGGATATCCCGGGCTGACCATGGACAAGGTCGCCCGCCGCGCCGGCACGAACAAGAACGCGATCTACCGGCGGTGGCCCAACCGCGCCGCGCTCGGCATCGCCGCCTACCTGCTGATCACCGCCGGGATCGAGTTGCCCGACACGGGTGAACTGCGCGGGGACGTCCTGGAGTTGATGCGCCGCGCCAACCGCAACTTCTCCTCACCTCACGGTGAGATCCTGCGCGGCCTGCTGGCGAGCGCCGGTGACGACCCGGAGTTGCTGGAGCGGCTCCGCGAACACACCGGTGACGGCGGAAGTGCCATGTGGCTGACGGTCCTGGGGCGCGCGGTCGCGCGCGGCGAGATCTCCCCCGAGGCACTGCACCCGCGCGTCGCCACGGTGGCCGTGGTGCTGCTGCGCAACGAGTACGTCACCCGTGGGCTGCCGACCGCGCCCGACAGCGTGCTCGTCGAGATCGTGGACGAGGTGTACCTGCCACTCGTACGGGGACGGGGGCGGGGACAGGGACCTCAGCGGGCGCAGGGGGCGCCGGACTGACCCCGCGGCGCCGGCGGGGCCGTACGTACGCCGCGTACGGCTCGTGCGGCCTGCACGTACGGCTCGTACGGCGGTCGCCCGCACCGGCGTTGCCGGTCGGCTCGTACGCTCAAGGTTACGGAATGACAACAACGGGCCGCTGCGCCCGTCGTGCGAGCCGGCCCGCCACCGAGCCGAAGATCCGGCCGACGATGCCGTGCGTGGACCCGACGACGATCGCGTCGGCGGAGTACTCCTCGCCGACCTCTTCGAGTTCGTGGCAGATGTCGCCGCCGCGCTCGACCAGGATCCACGGCACTTCGGTGAGGTAGTCCGCGCACGCCAACTCCAGGCCGAGCACCTCGGTGCGGTGGTCGGGGACGTCCACGAAGACCGGCGGCTCGCAGCCCGCCCAGACCGTGGTCGGGAGGCGGTTGGCGACATGGACGATGATCAGGCCGGAGCCGAGACGTCTCGCCATGCCGATGGCGTACGCCAGGGCGCGTTCGCTCGATGTCGAGCCGTCGAAGCCGACAACCACCCCGTGCCGGAAGGCCGGATCGCAGGCTGCGCGTGTTTCTTCCGCCGCTCGCAGCTCCGACCCGGGGTCGGCAAGCTGCTTGCGGTCAGCGGGTTCAGGGATTTCGTGACCGGCCATTGGCGTCTCGGCGAAGAACGTCCTCTTGGGAAGGAACAACAATGGGCAAGGCAGGCGGAGAAGGCAGGCGTGGCTGTCCGGGAATGGTCTTCCCAATCTCGTACCCGTAAGGGTACGGCGACACTCTTCCTATGCCCAGAGCCCGCCGCCCCAACCGCAGCGTTCCACGGAGCATGCACGAGCACGCCCAGGATCGCAATGTCCCATGGCATCTACAGGCGTCAAAAGGAGTGACCGGAGTACTCCGGTTCTCGTTGGCCATCGGTCACGCCGCCGCCTCCAGGGAGCTCCCGTGCCCGTACCACCGAACGCCCAGGCCTCCCGCGACTCCCAGCGCCACGGACGCTCGCGTACTCCGGACCGGCGCGGCCGGGAAAGGCGCGTTCAGGACAGTCGGCACGGTGCCCGGCGCGCTCCGGACAGGGGTACGGAACCCGCCACCCGGCCGTCCGCCGACCCCGCCGGCGACGTGGTCCGCTGGGCGGTGTTCAGCACCCTGCTGGCGCCTGTGGTCCTGGTCGTCTACGGCACGTCCCTGGGCGGGGCCGCGGCCGCCGCGCTCGGTCTCGCGGCCGTGACGGCGGTCTGCCGGCTGCTGCTGCGCCAGTCCGAGCGCGCCGCG
>NZ_JTHL01000001.1:2918583-2929911 GCF_000818195.1 Streptomyces sp. 150FB
CCGAGCGCGCCGCGGCGCGCCAGCGCGCGGAGGAGGCCCGGAGAGCCGCGGAAGGCGCCTCAGGCGCGCGCGGAGGCGGCCGGGCGGCGTACGGCGCCCACAGGACCCCGGACGGGGCTCAGGGAGGCCTCTCGGGCCCCCGGGCCGGAAACCGACATTCCCGGACCGGCGGTCAGGGGGCGCACAGGGGCTCACGCGCGCGAGGGGGAAGTGCGCCGGGGGACTGAGTGCTTCCGGGCCGTACGGACATCGGTTTTCAGCCAACTTCGGGCAGGTCGTCTTTCCTTGGCGAAATGGCCTGTCAACCCCCTTGCCACCAGGCAGGAAAGGACCGAAACGGCTTCCCGCACCCTACGGGGACGGGCCATGCACGCGAGGCCCACTTCCCTGGGCGGCCTCGGAGTGGAACGCTTCGTGATCGAATGCTTCGCGCCAAGTTGCCTTGTCGACATAGCGCCGGTTGGAGAACGTGTCACGCCGGCACCACGGAACACAGTAGATTCGATCATGAGGATCGAAGGCTGGGGACCCGTGCAAAACCGAGGGGAATCGTGCAGGAGCGAGAGGCCCGACAAGAACGGGGAGACGCGAACACCGAGGGGGGCTTAGCGCCATGAGCCAGGACTCCACTGCCGCACCGGAGTCAGCACGGAAGCTTTCCGGCCGCCGCCGCCGGGAGGTCGTCGCCGTGCTGCTCTTCAGTGGCGGACCCATCTTCGAGAGCTCCATCCCGCTCTCCGTGTTCGGAATCGACCGCCAGGACGCCGGCGTTCCCCGCTACCGCCTGCTGGTCTGCGGCGGGGAGGCAGGGCCGCTGCGTACCACCGGCGGACTCGAACTCACCACGCCGTACGGCCTGGAGGCGATCAGCAGGGCCGGCACCGTGGTCGTGCCGGCGTGGCGGTCGATCACCGCACCGCCGCCACCGGAGGCACTCGACGCCCTGCGCCGGGCGCACGAGGAGGGCGCACGGATCGTAGGTCTGTGCACCGGCGCGTTCGTGCTGGCCGCAGCGGGACTTCTGGACGGCCGCCCGGCCACCACGCACTGGATGTACGCGCCGACGCTCGCCAAGCGCTATCCGTCCGTGCATGTGGACCCGCGCGAGCTGTTCGTGGACGACGGTGACGTACTCACCTCGGCCGGCACGGCGGCCGGAATCGACCTGTGTCTCCACATAGTCCGCACGGACCACGGCACGGAAGCGGCCGGGGCACTCGCCCGGCGGCTCGTCGTGGCACCGCGGCGCAGCGGCGGCCAGGAGCGCTATCTCGACAGGTCTTTACCGGAGGAAATCGGTTCCGACCCGCTCGCCGAGGTCGTGGCCTGGGCACTGGAACATCTCCACGAGCAGTTCGACGTGGAGACGCTGGCCGCGCGCGCCTACATGAGCAGGCGCACCTTCGACCGGCGGTTCCGGTCACTCACCGGGAGCGCGCCGCTCCAGTGGCTGATCACCCAGCGGGTGCTCCAGGCACAGCGGCTGCTGGAGACCTCCGACTACTCGGTCGACGAGGTCGCGGGCCGCTGCGGCTTCCGCTCCCCGGTGGCGCTGCGCGGCCACTTCCGGCGCCAGCTCGGCTCCTCCCCCGCCGCGTACAGGTCCGCCTACCGGGCCCGCCGCCCGCAGGGTGAGCCCATGCCGTCGGGGGTCATGGAGCCGGTCCTGCCGTCCCAGGCGTCCGCGCAGTCACGGCGGGCGGCGGCCTCGGGCCCGCCGGGGTCGGGGGCGGGTTCGGCCGGTCCGGGTTCGGGTTCGGGCGCGACCTCGCAGGCCCCGGAGTCCAGCAAGCCGGGTTCCGACATGTACGCGGCAGGTCTGGGACGTCCGAGCCTGCCGGGCCAGCGGAGCGCGCCGTAGGGTAAGGCGCATGAATGATCGAATGGTCTGGATCGACTGCGAGATGACCGGGCTCTCGTTGACGCAGGACGCACTCATCGAGGTGGCGGCCCTGGTCACGGACTCGGAGTTGAACGTGCTCGGCGAAGGGGTGGACATCGTGATCCGCCCGCCGGACGCGGCGCTGGAGACGATGCCCGAGGTGGTGCGGCAGATGCACACCGCCTCGGGCCTCCTCGACGAACTGGCGGCCGGCACCACCCTGGCGGTGGCCGAGGAACAGGTCCTGGCGTACGTACGCGAGCACGTCAAGGAGCCCGGCAAGGCACCGCTGTGCGGCAACACCGTCGGCACCGACCGCGGCTTCCTGCTCCGGGACATGCCGGACCTGGAGGGCTACCTCCACTACCGGATCGTGGACGTCTCGTCGGTGAAGGAGCTGGCTCGCCGCTGGTTCCCGCGCGCCTACTTCAACAGCCCGGAGAAGAACGGCAACCACCGGGCGCTGGCGGACATCCGCGAGTCCATCGCGGAGCTGCGCTACTACCGCGAGGCGGTCTTCGTACCGCAGCCGGGCCCGGACTCGGAGACGGCGAAGCGGATCGCGGCGAAGCATGTGCTGAACGCGGAGTGAGGGCGCTGCCCGACCCGCGCTGATCGGGGCGTGGGCACGCGTGTTTATCGGGGCGTGGGCACGCGTGTTTATCCGGGCGCGAGCACGCGTGTTTATCGGGGCGCGAGCACGCGTGTTTATCCGGGCGCGAGCACCCTCCGGGACCCTGTACACTTTTTCTCGGCCGGTAGGGAGAAAAACCGGCCCGTGGTGGGTATAGCTCAGATGGTAGAGCACCTGGTTGTGGTCCAGGATGTCGCGGGTTCGAGTCCCGTTACTCACCCTGAACGATCAAGGGCCGATCCGTGCAAACGGACCGGCCCTTCTTCGTACCCGACCCCGCGGGTCCGCCCCGCTCCCGCGACTCCATCCGCCCGTGGAGCCAGGCGCTGCCCCCGCGCGGAGAAACTCGGGATGCCGCCGGGGGCGCCCGGGTACGCTTTCGCTCAGCGACATACGTGCGGCCCGGCCGCAGGAAGCCCCCTGGGAGCGCTCCCGACGTACCGGCCGACCGACGGCTCTCACCCCCCACCCATCCCCTCCAGCACACCAACGGGAGCACAACCGTGTCCGTCAGCTTTCCGCCCGGTTTTCTCTGGGGCACCGCCACGGCCGCGTATCAGATCGAGGGCGGCGCGCGGGAGCACGGCCGTACGCCCTCCACCTGGGACACCTTCAGTCATACGCCGGGCAAGGTCGAGAACGGCGACACCGGTGACATCGCCACCGACCATGTCCACCGCAGGTCCGAGGACGTCAAGCTGATGGCGGACCTCGGTGTCGGGGCGTACCGCTTCTCGGTCTCCTGGTCGCGCGTCCAGCCCACCGGGCGCGGGCCCGCCGTACAGCGAGGGCTGGACTTCTACCGGGGCCTCGTCGACGACCTGCTCGCCCATGGCATCGAGCCCGTCCTCACCCTCTACCACTGGGACCTTCCGCAGGACCTGGAGTCGGCGGGCGGCTGGCCCCGGCGTGAGACGGCGTACCGCTTCGCGGATTACGCCTCGATCGTCGCCGACGCGCTCGGCGACCGGGTGGGGCGCTGGATCACCCTCAACGAGCCC
This sequence comes from Streptomyces sp. 150FB, assembly GCF_000818195.1. Taxonomy (GTDB): domain Bacteria; phylum Actinomycetota; class Actinomycetes; order Streptomycetales; family Streptomycetaceae; genus Streptomyces. The sequence continues at coordinate 2,922,101 of NZ_JTHL01000001.1, forward strand.
TGGTGCAGCGCGTTCCTGGGGTACGGGTCGGGGGTGCACGCCCCGGGGCGTACGGACCCGGTGGCCGCCCTGCGTGCCGCGCACCATCTCAACCTCGGCCACGGGCTGGCCGCCCAGGCGCTGCGGGCCGCGCTGCCGCCGCGCGGCCAGATCTCGGTGAGCCTCAACACCGCGGCTGTCAGGGCCCGTACGCAGTCGCCCGAGGACCTGGACGCGCGGCGCCGTATCGACGCCCTCGCGAACCGGATATTCACCGGGCCGATGCTGGCCGGCGCCTATCCGGCCGACCTGTTCGCGGACACGGCACGGCTGACCGACTGGTCCTTCGTCCAGGACGGCGATACCGCCGCCATCCGCCGCCCGCTGGACTCGCTGGGCATCAACTACTACACGCCGACGGTCGTTTCGGCGGCGCCCACGCCGGCGAAGGCCAAGGTGAGGGACCCCGACGCCGAGCGCCGCGACGGTCACGGGCACGGCCCCACCGGGCACTCCCCCTGGCCGGGCGCCGACCGGGTCGCCTTCCACCAACCGCCCGGTGAGCGGACCGAGATGGGCTGGTCGGTGGATCCGAGCGGGCTGTACGACGTCCTCATGCGCTACAGCCGCGAGGCGCCGAAGCTGCCGCTGGTGGTCACGGAGAACGGCGCGGCGTACGCCGACCAGCCGACCGCCGACGGCGCCGTCCACGACCCCGACCGCATCAGCTATCTGCACGGTCATCTGTCGGCCGTACACCGCGCGCTCACCGACGGCGCCGACGTACGCGGCTACTTCCTCTGGTCGCTGCTCGACAACTTCGAGTGGGCGTACGGCTATACGAAGCGGTTCGGCGCGGTCCACGTGGACTACGAGACGCAGTCGCGTACGCCGAAGTCGAGCGCGCACTGGTACGCGCGGCTGGCGGGGACGGGCGTACTGCCGGACGTACCGGACGCTCGGGATGAGCGGGATGCGCCGGACGTGGTTGGGGTGGCTGAGGTGCCCTGCACGTCCGGCGGATCCGAGTCCGACGAGGTGTCGGTGCGCTCCACCGTCTGACCGAAGTGACCTAAGAGGTGGTGGCGTCCGTCGCCTTGCCTGTCATGTCGCTGGTGTCCTTGGCGGCGGGCGCCTTCACGTCGGCGTTGGCTCCGAAGTCGCTGAACTCGATGACGGTGGAGACCTTGGCGGCCGCCGCGCTCCCGGCCGAGTTGACCTTCATGTCGATCTGCTCGCGGCGGATGCGGCCGGCGCTGTCCAGCCACACGTCCACGGGCAGGGTCTTGCCGAGCTGCTGCTCCAGCTTGGCGGGGTCGCTCCCGCCCTGCGCGGCGAGCTTGGCGACGTCCACGTTCACCTTGTACCGCGTGGTGTCGGCGCCGCCGATCTTCGCCGTGCCGGCCTTCTTCACGTCCTTGTCGGAGACGGCCTTGAGGTAACCGGCCGACTGCGCCGGGTCGGTCAGCGCCGACGCGCTCTGGCCGCTCTGCTCAGCGATCTTCTTCAGGTCGATCTTGATCCAGGGCTTGTTGCCGGACGTCCGCGCCCGCTGCTCCGCCGGCACCTGCTGGTACAACACCCCGCTGATCACCCGCTGCTGGACCTTCTGGCCCTGCGAGGTCATGGTGGTCTGGCTGTTCCCCGAGGTGAAGTCGATCACGCCGTCGCCGTTGGCGGTGAGGCTCTGGCCGCTCGCCGTGCTCTGCGTCTTCAGCGTCATCCTGGCGCCCTTGGCCGCGGTTGTCTTCGCGTAGGCACCGCGTACGGCGGCCGGGCCGTCCTGCTGGGCGCCCGCGCTCCCCGAGTCGTTCCCGCAGGCCACCAGGCCGGTCGAGGCGATGGCACCGGCCAGGCTCAGCGCCGCCACCCTTGTACAACTCCGCAACTCGATCATGAAATGCCTCTTGTCCCCGAAGATGTCTCTTGTTGTTTCGTTGTCCGACTCCGGGTGCCCAACGACTCGCGGTCTACGCGGTCACACGAAAAGCGCGCCCCGGCCGGGTGGGGGGTGGGGGAAGTTCCGGCCGGGACGCGTGTGGGGGCGGAGGCTGGTGGGGGACAGCCTCCGCGGCTTGGTTTCGGTCCGAGGCCCGACGACGGGTTCGAAGTGCCGTACCGCTGGGCGCCGTTACTTGTAGGTGCCGAACGCCTTCGTGAAGGCCAGCGGGTCCTGGGCGATCGAACTGCACGACGCGTCGGCGGAGTTCTTCGGGCCGCCGGGGCACGCCTTGTCGCGGGTGCCCGACCACATCGACAGCCAGCCCAGGCCCTTGGACTTCGCGAAGTCGGCCAACTGGGTCGCGTCGTCGACCTTGAAGATCTCCGTGTTGACGTCGTTGACGCCGATCATCGGTGTGACGGCCACCGCCTGCCAGGCGGCGGCGTCGGAGAGCCCGAGCACGCCCTTGATCTGCGCCTGGGTCGCGGTCGCCGCCTGTACGGCGTACCCGCCCATGTCGCCGCTGTACGAGGCTCCGTAGTCCATCGCCATGATGTTGACCGCGCCGACCTGGACGCCGTTCTTCTTCGCGTCGGCGACGAGATCCACCCCCGGCTGGGTCAGGCCCTCCGGCATCACCGGCAGGGTGAAGGAGACATCCAGGCCCGGGTGGGACTTCTGGAGCTGCGCGATGGCCTGCGCGCGGCGGGAGTTGGCGGCCGTGTCCGGCAGGGCGGCGCCCTCGATGTCGAAGTCGACCTTGGTGAGCTTGTAGGTGTCGATGACCTTTCCGTACGCGGCGGCGAGGTCGGACGCCGACGAGCAACTCGCGCTCAGCTCCGTGCCGGAGGCGCCGCCGAAGGAGACCCGTACGTCGCCGCCCTTGGCGCGCAGGTCGCCGATCTGGGCGGCCACCGCGTCGCTGCCGACGGCGGTCACGCCGCCCCAGAGCGGGGTGCAGCTCCCGGCCGAGGTGATGAAGGCGAGGTTGAAGTCCTTCACGCCGGTCTTGGTGGCGGTGTCCACGAGGTTGTAGGCGGGGTAGAGCGAGGTGTCGACGTACGGGGAGAAGCGGGCGGTCGCCTCGGTGCCGCTGCCGGTGCCGGTGCCACTACCGCCGCCGCTGCCGCCGCCGGGCGTGGTGGGCTGCGTGCTGGGCGTGCTGGTCGGCTGCGCGCTCGGCTCCGAGGTGGGCTCCTCGGTGGGGCGGCCCGTGGGGGTCGGCGTGGCGCCCGCGTCCACCGAGCACTTCGCGCCGTTGATCAGGCAGGCGGACGGGTCACCGACCGCGCCGGCGGCGTCCGTACCCGTACCCGTACCGGAGGCCGCCGTCACGAAGCCGACGGTGGCGCTCGCGCCGGCCGCGATGTTCTTGTTCCAGTCCGCCGGCTTGACGGTGATGTGCTGCCCGTCGGCCGTGTAGTCGCCGTTCCACAAGGAGCTGATCTTCGTGCCGGCCGGCAGGTCGAACTCGAGTGTCCAGCCGGACTGGGCCTTGTCGGTGTCGTTCGTGACGACGTACTGACCGGTGTAACCACCGGTCCAGGAACTGGTCTTGGTGTACGCGGCGCCGACCGAGGCGGCCTGCGCCGTGCCCGTGAGGGCGAACGCGACTCCGCCGACCACCGCGGCCGCGACGACCGCTCCGATCACCTTGGTCCTGCCGTTCGCCCTGCGCCGGTGCGTCGTCGTGCTCGTACCCATCGCGTGCCTGCCTCTGGAATGCTCGGAATGCCTGTGTGGGGGGTGTGGCAGCACGCTAGCGGCACCGATTCGGACAAACAGCAGGTAGAGGACGGCCGTTGGCGTTCTTAGGGTGGGCTTAAGGAACGCATCGGACCGCGTAAAGGTTCAGACCTCGGCGCTCTTACGACCGGACGCACCGCGTTTGCCCCTGCGCAGTCTGTGACCGCGCGGCGCGTCCGGGGAGCGCCAGCCGTGCAGGCCGATCCAGATCCGGATCTCGGTGCCGCCGAGGACCGAGCGGCCGATCCGTACGTCACCGCCGGTCGACTCGGCGACCCGGCGCACGATGTCGAGGCCGAGGCCCGTGGAGCCTTCGCCGGCGCCGCTGTTGCCCCGTACGAGCGCGGCCCGGGGGTCGGCGATCCCCGGGCCCGCGTCGGAGACGAGGACGATCACGGCGTCCTCGCCGTTGTGCACGTCGACGGAGAAGGCGGTGCCCTCCGGGGTGTGGCGGAAGACGTTGCCGAGCAACGCGTCGAGCGCGGCGACGAGTTCGGCCCGTACGACCGGGATGCGCACCGGGCGGCCCACTCCGGCGAGCCGCACCTCGCGGCCCTCGTCCTCCGCCAGCGCCGACCAGAAGTCCATGCGTTCGACGACGACTTCGGAGACGTCACACCCGACAGTGGGCCCGTTCGCGGCGCCGGTCCCCGGCCTGGACTCGCGTGCTGTGCGGATGATCGTGTCGACCTCGCGCTCCAACTGCGCGACAGCGGCGCGTGTCTGGTCGGCGGCCGGACCGTCGCCCAGCGAGGCGGCGTTGAGGCGCAGCACGGTCAGCGGGGTGCGCAGCCGGTGTGAGAGGTCGGCGGCCAGTTCCCTTTCGTTGGTGAGGAGTTGGACGACCTGGTCGGCCATGGAGTTGAAGGCCGTTGCGGCGGAGCGGAGTTCGGGCGGCCCCTCCTCGGGGACCCGTACGCCGAGCTTGCCTTCGCCGAGCGCGTGCGCGGCGCGCGCGAGCCACCGGGCTGGCTGCACCATCCGTACGCCGAGGCGGTCGGCGACGGCGACCGACCCGACGATGAGCGCGACGCCGACGCCCGCCAGGACCAGCCAGGCGGTGGTGACGCCGTTGGAGACCTCTTTCTCGGGGACGTACACCTCGACGATCGCGATCTTCCCGGTGCCGAGCGCGGTCGGCTGGAGCAGCGCCGAGCCGCCGGGTACCTCGGTGATGGACGCGCGGCCCAGCCGCCGTACGGTGCTCAAGTCCTGCTCGGCGGCCCGCCGTTCGCCGATCTCCAGCGGGAGACTGCCCGGGGCGTCGGACGCCGGGACGTGTACGGCCATCTTCCCTTCGGAACCGGCCTGGGTGGAGGCGACCGCGCGGTCCAGCTCGTCGCGGTCGGTGGTGATGGAGAGGGTGGGGCCGATGGCGGCGGCCTGCCGTTCGGCGTTGGTGAAGGCCCGGTCCCTGGCCATTTCCTTGATGACGAGTCCGAGCGGCACGGCGAAGGCCACGACAACCATCACGGTGACCGCCAGCGCGACCTTGACCAGGGCCCATCTCATCGGAGCCTCACTCGGGGCGTTCCGCGGGCGAGGGCCCCGACGGCGATGGTGGCGTGGGCGGTGGCGGCGTCGGCGGTTCCAGCTTTACGCCGACGCCGCGCAGCGTGTGCAGATAGCGCGGCCGGGCCGCGGTCTCGCCGAGCTTGCGGCGCAGCCAGGACAGGTGGACGTCGATGGTCTGGTCGTCCCCGTACGACTGCTGCCACACCTCGGCGAGCAGCTCCTTGCGCGGTACGACAACGCCCGGCCGCCCCGCCAGATAGGTCAGCAGGTCGAACTCACGCCGGGTCAGGTCCAGTCGCGCCCCGTCCAGCTCGGCCTGGCGGCGCAGCGGATCGATGGCGAGCCCCCCGACCCTGATGCCCCGCGAGGGCGCGGCCTCGTCGGTGGTGGCGCGCGAGCGGCGCAGTACGGCCGCCATCCGCGCCGACAGGTGTTCGACGGAGAACGGCTTGGTGAGGTAGTCGTCGGCACCGTCGTTGAGGAGCCGGACGATCTCCGTCTCGTCGTCGCGCGCCGTGGCGATGATCACGGGTACGTCGGTGATGCCGCGCAGCATCTTGAGCGCTTCCGAGCCGTCCAGATCCGGCAGACCGAGGTCGAGAATGACCACGTCGAAGCGGAAATGGGCCACCTCGCGCAACGCCTCCAGGGCCGTGCCGACGCTCCGCACCGTGTGGGACGCCTCGGTCAAGTGCCTGATGAGGGCGGAGCGCACGAACTGGTCGTCCTCGACCACGAGCACACTTGCCATGGGCGGCACCGTACGCCATACGGGGGACGGCTGGAGGGGAGTCCTCCGGGTCCGTGCGGACGGGGGCGGGACCGTGTACGCGAGAAGCGCGGGAGCGCGTACGCCGCCGGGCGCACCACCGGGTCCGCCGCCGAATCGCCAACGGGCGCTGTGGGACAGGTGTGGCCGGGGTGATGCACTATGGCCCGATGCGCACTGGACTCGTACACGCGGCTGCGTGGTCGCTCGCCACCTGCGCCGCGACCATGCTGTCCTGGTGGGGAGTTCATACGGTCATGGCGGGCACGGCGTACGACCCGCCGCGCGCCGTCCCCATCACGCGGGACAGCGTCCCGGTCCTGTCGTCCACCCAGCGCCCGGAGAGCCCGACGGCGAAGCCGTCACCGTCCGTACCGCCGAAGGCGACGACGTCCGACAAGCCGAAACCCACGCCGGGTTCGAGCCACAGAGCCGCACCACCCCCGTCGTCGAGCGCGCACGTGAAGAACCCGAGTGGCGGCAAGACGCCGGACTCCGCCGACACGGTGAAGGGCTATACGGTCGACGGCGGCCGGGTCGTCCTCGGCCTCGGCCCGGCGTCGGCGGAGCTGGTCTCGGCGACGCCCGACGCTGGCTGGCAGATGCAGGTGTGGACCGAACCGGCCTGGATACGGGTGACGTTCACGCGGGACGGCCGTGAGGTCTCGGTGTTCTGCACCTGGAACGACCATCCGCCCGCGGTGGAGTTCGACGACCGCTGATCGGCGGGCCTTGCCGAGAGCCGGTCAGGGGCGGCCCGTCAGGGGGACCGGTCAGGGCGGCCGGTCAGAGCGTTCGGTCAGTCGAAGGCGCCCGGCGGCGGGGTCGGGGACGGCTTCGCTGTCGCGTCGGTGACCGCGGCGGCGCCGCCCGTGAAGTCGGCGAGCTGCCTGCCGTGTTCCAGCCGCCCCGGGTGCGGATCGCTCGCGACCCTCCGGGTCAGTTCGGCGACGGGCAGTTCACGGTCCGCGGCGAGCAGTACGGCGTTGCCGAAGCGCCGGCCGCGCAGCACGGCGGGGTCGGCGGCGAGAGCGAGCTGTTCGAAGGCGGCCGCCGCCGTGGCGACTTGGCCGCGCAGATGGCCGAGCGGCGGCCCGTCGGCGAGGTTGGCCGCGTACCAGCCGTCCGGCTTCAAGGCCCTGCGTACCTCGCTGAGGAACTCCACGCTGGTGAGATGCGCCGGCGTACGCGCCCCGCTGAACACATCCGCGATCACGAGATCGGCCCAGCCGTCCGGCACTTTGGCGAGTCCGGCGCGGGCGTCGGTCGAGCGGACCCGTATCCGCGCGTTGGGGTCCAACGGCAGATGTTTCCGGATCAGTTGGACGAGGGTGGCGTCCAGCTCGACGACCTGCTGGGTGGAGCGGGGGCGGGTGGCGGCGACGTAACGCGCCAGGGTGAAGGCGCCGCCGCCGAGGTGTACGACATGCAGAGGCTGGTTCGCGGGGGCCACGAGGTCGATGACATGTCCGAGTCTGCGCTGGTAGGCGAAGGACAGGTGCCTGGGATCGTCCAGGTCGACATGGGACTGCGGGGCGCCGTCGAGCGTCAGGGTCCAGGCTCGCGGTCGCTCGGGGTCGGGTACGAGTTCGGCCACCGAGCCGTCGACGGGTTCGACAACGGTTTCGGGCGTACCACGGGTACCTCGTCTGTTCCTGGCCACCCGTCCAGTATCAGCCGTCTCCCCCAGCCTCACGTACCTCTGGCGTACCGCTGGCTGCTTCGGTCCGCCGGTCCTATCGGTCGGCTACGTACATCGGTCGGCCGCCTCGATCATGAACGCCGCCTCGCGCAGCGCCTCCCGCAGCACGTCCGGGTCGGTGACCGGGCCCCCGGCCTCCGGCGGCAGCAGCCAGCCGG
>NZ_JTHL01000001.1:2930223-2931045 GCF_000818195.1 Streptomyces sp. 150FB
ACCGGCGGCTCGGCCGGGATCCGTAAGCCCCGGCCGTTGGTCTGCGTACAGGCGCTGCCCGGCATGTCCCAGCGCGCCGCCGTGCCGGCGGGCACGAGGAAGCCGAGGGTGTCGCAGGGTCCGTCGTGCAGCACGGGCCCCACCGCCGGGCTGGCGCCGCGCCGCAGGATGTCGACCGCTTCGAGCCCCTGACGTGCGGGGACCGTCACAAGATCGCAGGGCTCCCCCGTGTCCGCGGACTGCGCGGCCTCCCGGGGGGATGTGCGCCGAGCTGTCGTTCTCGAGCCACCACTGGTGTCCATACCGACCTCCAACTCCAACAAGGGACCCCTCCTCGTCGAGGAGAATCACGTTGAGCGTCTCCGAAGGGTTCAACGCGGTACGGCGTCAACAGCTACGGCGGCACGCCGCCGCAAAGGATGGCAGTTCATGGCAGATCATGGGTGAGATATCCGATTTGTAGGCAAACACTGCGTGTTCACCCTGTCACAGACGGTACGTTCTACCCCCGCCAGATCATTACGAGAGGGTAGGCCATGGCGACGTTACGGGCTGTTCCCAACCTCGTCTTCCGGCGGCTGCGCGGGCGGCACTCGCCGGGGGAGTTCGCCGCCTCCGTAAGGAGGGCCGCGCGGGAGATCGGCGAACAGGTCGCCTGCGACGCCCGTTACATCGGGCGGGTGGAGGCCGGCGAGATCCGCTGCCCCAACTACGCGTACGAACGGGTCTTCCTGCACATGTTCCCCGGCCTGACCCTGACCGACCTGGGCTTCTCCCCGCGCGAAGCCGTACGGGGCCGGGCGGCGCGTACCGCCTCGGCCG
>NZ_JTHL01000001.1:2931070-2934179 GCF_000818195.1 Streptomyces sp. 150FB
GCGCGGGCGCCGAGCCCGACCCTCCGCCGGTGCGCCCGCCCGATCCCGCTCCCGCCGCCTACCTGACCGCGCCCCCCACCCGGATCAACAGCCGGACCACCGGCCGGATCAGCAACCAGATCCCCAACCCGATCAGCAGCCAGATCAGCGAGGAGAGCGACGTGCTGCGTCGCGCGTTCATGACCAGCGGGACCGCCACGGTCACCGCCACTTCCCTCAGCCTCGGCGCCCCACCCGCCGTGGCCGTGACCCTGCCCGCGCAACGCCGGGTCGGCGAGGCCGAGGTGCACGCCGTGGAGGCGGCCGTACGGCAGATCCGCCTGCTCGACGACCGGCACGGCGCCGACGGCCTCTACCGGGGGGCCGCCCAGCCGCTGCGCGCCGCTTACGCGCTGCTCGACACGGGAGCGGCCACCCGTGGACCGACGGTCGGCCGATTGCACGCGGGAGCGGGTGAACTGTCCATCTCGGTGGGCTGGCTGGCGCACGACTCCGGCCGTTTCGACGAGGCGCGCTCGCACTACGCGGAGGCGCTGGCGACCGCGCGGGTGGCCGGCGATTCCGCGCTGGAGGCGCATGCCTTCTGCAACATGGCTTTCCTGGCCAGGGATGCGGGGACGTACCGCGAAGCGGTGCTCGCCGCGCAGGCGGGGCAGCGCGCCGCGCAGCAGCTCGGCTCGCCGAGGCTGCTGTCGCTGCTCGCTCTGCGGGAGGCGGGCGGCTGGGCCGGGCTCGGCGACCGTATCGGGTGCGAGCGGGCGTTGACGCGGGCCCGTGCCCTCTTCGAGCGCGGCCTCGCGGGCGCCGACCCCGAGTGGATGTCGTTCTTCGGCGAGCCCGAGGTGGAGATGCTGGAGGCGCAGTGCCGCGCCGCGCTGGGCGACTGGCCGTCGGCCGCCCGCCACGCGTACCGCGCGACGGTCCTCCAGGACCCGCACTTCGCCCGCAATCTCGCCCTCTACCGCGCCGAACTGGCCGGCGATCTGGCCCGCTCGGGCTCGCCCGACGAGGCGTCGGCCGCCGGACACCTGGTGCTCGACCTGCTGGACGACGTGCAGTCGTCCCGTATCCGGACGATGCTGGCCGTCGCCGCCAGGGCGCTGCTGGCGCAGCGGCGGCTGCCGGACGTACGGGCGTTCCTGGACCGTCATGACTCGGTGCTGCGACGGCCCGGGGTGCCGGACAGGCTGCCGACGTCGGCGCTCGGGGCGACCTGAGCGGGTATCAGGGCGCGGGCGTGAGGGCACGGGATCAGCGCACGGGCCTCAGGGCCTCAGCGCCTCAGGGCGTCATGTGCGCCGTGTCGTTCCAGACCTCGATCGCCGGTCTGCCGTACGCCCAGCTCAGGACCGACAGTGACGTCGGCGCCAGCCGGATACGGGCCGCGAAGGAGACGTCCTCCCCCAGCCAGCGCGCGCCGATCGTGCGCAGGATGTGCCCGTGGGCGAACAGCGCGACATCGTGGTCGGCGGACCGTGCGCGCTCGACGACCCGGTCGGCGCGTGCGGAGATCTCGGCCAGGCTCTCGCCGCCGGGCACACCGTCGCGCCAGATGAACCAGTCCGGCCGGTCGGCCCTGATCTCGTCGGGGGTCAGGCCCTCGTACGCGCCGTAGTCGAACTCCATCAGCGCGTCCCACTCCTCGGCGCGCCCGGCGAAGCCCGCGAGGTCGCAGGTCTCCCGCGCCCGGACCAGCGGGCTCGTCAGGATCCGCGCGCCGGCGAGTCCGTTGAACGGCGCCCTGCGCAGCCGTTCGCCGAGCAGCTTCGCTCCCTGACGCCCCTCGTCCAGCAGCGGAATGTCCGTCCTGCCGGTGTGCCGGCCGGACAGCGACCACGCCGTCTGACCGTGCCGGACAAGGAGGATGCGCGATGCCATGGAAGGACTCCCCGGAGTTCACAAACAGGTGCCCTTCCATCATCCCGTACCTGAACACGGCAGATCCCGTCAGGGCGACGGCGGCCGGTGGCCTGGACCTGTCGTTCGAATGGGGTGCCGAGTTTCACAAACCAATACTCCGGACACCCGGCCACATAGTTAGATCACTCACGCCGTACGGTTTAACGTCGGCCGAAAGCCACATGAAAACATGAGGGAGATCGTCCGGATGTCGTACCGCCCCAGCGAGCCGCATCGGCACCGCCTCCGGCCTCGCTGGTGGACGGAGCTGCTGCTGATCGCCGTGGTCTACGCCGCCTACTCGGCCGGCAGGCTGCTGGCGCGCGGGGACGTCCCGGGGGCCGTCGGCCATGGGCTGTCCATACTACGAATAGAGCAGATACTTCACATAAACGTCGAACACCCGCTCAACAAGGTGTTCAGCGACGTCCCGGCCCTCGGCATACCGGCCGACTTCGCCTACGCCTCGCTCCACTATCTCGTCACTCCGGCCGTCCTGATCTGGATCTTCCGCCGCCACCCCGCCTTCTACCGGGCCGCGCGCACCTGGCTGTTGACGTCCACCCTCGTCGGTCTGATCGGCTTCACCCTGCTCCCCACCAGCCCGCCCCGGCTGCTGGCCGCCGGACAGGGCTTCATAGACACGATGGCGCGCTACAGCTCGTACGGCTGGTGGGGCGCGCAGGCGAGTGCGCCGCGCGGGCTCGGCGGGATGACCAACCAGTACGCGGCGATGCCGAGTCTGCACGTCGGCTGGGCGCTGTGGTGCGGGATGCTGCTGTGGCGGCACGCCCGTACGCCGGTGGTGAGGTGGCTGGGCGCCGCCTATCCGGTCGTCATCACGCTCGTCGTGATGGGCACGGCCAACCACTACCTGCTGGACGCGGTCGCCGGTGTGACCGTGATGACGGTGGCCGCCCTGCTGACGGGGCCTGTGCTGAACGTGGCGGACCGCGCGATGACATCGCTCGCCAGGCGCTTCCCGTGGGCCGCTGGAGGGCCGTCGCGCGGCGACCCGCCGGCCCGTCCTTCCACGGTTGTCAGCGGTGGGTGCGAGACTTCGGCGGGTGAACGATTCCCTGGGCAGCGGACCCCTACCCGTACCTCCTCCGCGGACGACACTCCGGCACCGGCTCGCTGAGCTGCGCGGCCCCGACGTCGCGCCGCATCCGCTCGATGCGCGCGCGCTGGCGGCCCTCGCCGCCAACCC
>NZ_JTHL01000001.1:2934924-2935935 GCF_000818195.1 Streptomyces sp. 150FB
TCGCCGCCAACCCGGGCTGCCGGCGGCGGGCCCTGCTCGACGGCGCCGGGGTGGACAAGGCGACGCTCGCGAAGGCGCTGGGCTCACCCGCGCCGTTCGGCCAGTCGCAGTTCGCCTTCATGCGGGGGAACGCGTTCGAGGCGAAGGTCAAGGCCGACGGCGGTACGGAGTTGATGCGGCTGCTCGCCGAGAGACTCGGCGGCTCGACGGCCGCCCCCGCGCCGGGTGAGGTGCTGGTCCCGGACCTGTCGGCGGTGGGCCCCGAGGGACGTACGGCGCGTACGGCGCTCGCCCTGCGCGAGGCCACCGAGGCGGGTTCCTGGGCGCTGCTGGACCATCCGCTGCTCGCTCTCGACGTGGCGGGCTCGCCCGCGTATCTGGAGCCGGACGCCGTGGTGGTGCACCCGGACGGCCGGTGGACGGTCGTCGAGATCAAGTCGTTCCCGATGATCGACGGTTCGGCGGACGCGGCGAAGGTGGGCGCGGCGGCGCGGCAGTCGGCCGTGTACGTGCTGGCGCTGGAGCGGGTCGCCGACCGGCTGGCGGGCGCGGAGGTGGACCGGCGGGTGCTGCTGGTCTGCCCGAAGGACTTCTCGAACCTGCCGACCGCCTCGGTCGTGGACGTACGCAAGCAACTCGCCGTCACGCGCAGGCAGCTCACCCGGCTGACCCGGATCGAGGACATCGCCGACGCCCTGCCCGACGGCATGACCTTCGACGTCGGGCGGTGCTCGGGCGACGAGTTGACGGCTGCGGTCGAGGCGGTGGACGCGGCGTACGCCCCCGATTGCCTGGCGGCGTGCGAGCTGGCCTTCCACTGCCGCTCCCGGGCCCGGACGGCGGGCGCCGTGGAGGCGCTGGGGCGGAGCGTGCGGGGCGAGTTGGGCGGTCTGACGACGGTCGCCGCGGTCCTCGCCGCGGCGCACGGGGAGGCGGGCGATCCGGCGGACCCGACGGTGGCGGCGCTGCGCAGGGCGGCGGCGCTGCGGAGCGAGGCGCTGACAGAGGCGG
>NZ_JTHL01000001.1:2935960-2987091 GCF_000818195.1 Streptomyces sp. 150FB
CGCTGCGGAGCGAGGCGCTGACAGAGGCGGGGCTGCCGGTGCCGGCCGCGCCATCGTCGACTCTTTCCTCAGTCGCGGACCGGACCGGGGCGGCGGCCGCATGTCGCTGATCAGTACGCTCGCGCGGCTCGAAGCGGTCGAGAGCGGGCATGCCCAGCCGCTGGTCACCGTGCGCCACCGGCGGGTCTCCGAGCGGCCGTTCGTGATCGTGCCCCTGACCACGGCGGGCGAGGCGGGCGCACCGCTCGGCGCGCTCGTCGGTACGGACAGGGAGGCGCCGCGCCTGCTCACGGTGGCGCAGCCGCGCGACCGGGATCTGCGGTTCGCCTTCCTCGCCGAGCTGGCGGAGGCGGTTCTTCCCTATATCGACGGGTACACCGGGGTGGTGGAGGCCGCCGAGCGCAACGAGACCGATCCCGCGACCGGGAAGCGCGTCAAGGTCGAGGTCGAGCTCTGCGCCGACGCCCCGCAGTTGATCGTGCCGAGCCGGCCGGGCATCGACCTCGTACGGCTGCTGGGCCGGTCGATGCGGTTCCGGCGTACGGTCGACGACGACCCGGACACGCCGTATCCGGCGCCGCCGCGCGTACCGCTCCTCGGGCGCTGGCTGACGCATTACGGCGAGCGCGCCCGGGTGCCGGGGTCCTCGCTGCTGCTCGCGACGACCGACCTGCTGAACAGGCACTGGGCGACCGGCCAGTCGAATCTGGAGGACCAGCACCTGGGGGCGCTGCTCGCCTGGATCGACCCGCCGGACGGGCTCCGGGGCGCGGAAGCGGCGCTGCGGGCCGAGGTGGAGCGGGACGGCGGCGGGCAGTTGCTGTGCCCGCCGGCCGGTCCGGCGACGGACCCGGCGTTCGACAACAGGCTGCTGTCCCCGGCGATCGACCGGTACGACGCGGCCCGCAACGGCCTGGCGGCCGCGGAGGACGGCCATGGCGCCGACGAGCAACTGGCGCTGCTGACGGCGGCCGAGCGGGAGATCCGCGAGCTGCTCGCCGGGGTGATGCGGCCGACCTGGGACGCGGTGTGGCACGGCCTGGACCTGCTGCGGGCGCTGCCCGAGGGGGCGAGGGTCACGGACCGGTGGACGCGCGACCGCTGGTCGTTCACCGGCCACCGCGACCGGGTCGCCGCCGGAGAGCCGCCGCAGCCGCGCAGGGACGACGCGGTGACGGCGGCGCAGAAACTGGCCTCACGCGAGACCGCGCAGGCGCAACTGGAGGCGCAGGAGGCCCTGGACGATCCGCTGGTGCTGGCGGGGCGGCGGCTCTCGGGGGAGGCGTTCCTGGGCGAGGTGACGGAGGTGGTCATGGCGTACAGCGAGAGCAAGCGGCCGTCGCCGCGCCCGCTGCTCACGGTCCGCACGGACGACCGGCCGCATCTCGGCGCGGGGGTGAAGGTGTACCGCTCGCTGGAGGGCAAGCCGCAGTCGGCGGAGTTCGTACGGGCGGTGGAGTCCGAGGACGGGGACGTTGTCAACGGGGAGGCGGGCGCGGCGGGCGGCGGGGGTCCGGGGGCGGACGGGGCGGCGGGCGGGGGGCTCCTGCTGCTGCGTCTCACGGACCGGATGGGCCGGAGCAAGGAGCCGGCGCCGGGGACGGTGCCGGAGAAGGGCGACCGGTTCGCCTGGACGCTCTTCGAGCACGACCAGCGCGGCGGCCCGAAGTTGCCCGACCCGGAGGAGACACCGTGGACCCACGGTGGCCCGCCGGTCAGGGACGACGCCGTGGGTGACGCGGCCCCGGACGTGGGTGCGGGGGCGGGGGCCGGGGCGCGTACCGAGGCGCGGGCGGGGGCGCGTGAGCGGCCGGACCCGGTGACCGAGGAGGACTTCCTGTGACCGTCAACTGTCCGCCGTCCGTACGGAGGCTCCGATGACCGCGCCCGCCACCACCCTGCCCGGCTTCGATCCGGGCGCCGAGGCCACCCGAGCCACGGACGCGATCCTGCGGGACACGCTGCACGGCTCGTACCGCGGTGTGGTCGTCGACTCGCCGCCGGGGGCCGGGAAGTCGACCCTCGTCGTCCGGGCGGCTCTCGAACTCGCCGCGGCCGGACGGCCGTTGATGGTCGTCGCGCAGACCAACGCGCAGGTCGACGATCTGGTGACGCGGCTCGCCGAGAAGCAGCCCGACCTGCCGGTCGGGCGGCTGCACAGCAACGACCCGGACCCGTACGACAAGGTGCTGGACGAGCTGCCGAACGTACGCAAGTCGGCCAAGGCCGCCGACCTCGCCGGTCTGGACGTGGTGATCTCGACGGCGGCGAAGTGGGCGCATGTCCAGGGCGTCGAGCAGTGGCAGCACGCCATTGTGGACGAGGCGTACCAGATGCGTTCCGACGCGCTGCTCGCCGTCGCCGGGCTCTTCGAGCGCGCGCTGTTCGTCGGCGATCCGGGGCAGCTCGACCCGTTCAGCATCGTGGGCGCCGACCAGTGGGCGGGCCTCTCCTACGACCCGTCGGCGAGCGCGGTGACCACGCTCCTCGCGCACAACCCCGAACTGCCCCAGCACCGGCTGCCGGTCTCGTGGCGGCTGCCCGCCACGGCGGCGCCGCTGGTGTCGGACGCGTTCTACCCGTACACCCGGTTCCGCAGCGGTACGGGCCCCGGCGACCGCCGTCTCACCTTCGGCGTCCCGTCCGACGGCTCGGGCCCCGACCGGGTGCTCGACGAGGCCGCCGAGGCGGGCTGGGGACTCCTGGAACTGCCGGCCCGCCGCACCCCGCGCACGGATCCCGAGGCGGTACGCGCCGTCGCCCTGGTGGTACGCCGGCTGCTGGACCGAGGGGGCGCGGCGCTCAGCGAGCGTTCCCCCGGCCCCGTACCGCTGACCGCCGACCGGATCGCGGTCGGCACGGCGCACCGCGACCAGGCGGCGGCGATCAGGGCGGCGCTCGGCGACCTGGGAGTGACCGGAGTCGCCGTGGACACGGCGAACCGCCTCCAGGGCCGCGAGTTCGACGTCACGGTCGTCCTGCACCCGCTGTCGGGGCGCCCGGACGCGACAGCGTTCCACCTGGAGACGGGCAGACTCTGCGTACTGGCGTCCCGCCACCGGCACGCATGCGTCGTGGTCTGCCGCGCGGGCGTGGCCGAACTGCTCGACGAACACCCGTCGACGGAACCGGTCCAGCTCGGGGTGGCGGTGAAGTTCCCCGACGGCTGGGAAGCCAACCACGCGGTCCTGTCCCACTTGTCGGAACACCGAGTGACCTGGCGCCCATAACCCGCGCGGCCCGACCAACCATCCCAACTGACCAGCCCAACTGACGACCCCGGCCGGTCTTTATGCGAAGACGCGCATAGTCGCGTTCCCGCATGGACGGCTCACCCGCCCCGCTCGTACTGTCATGACGACCGGCCCGCAAGGGGCCCGCATCAGGGGGTTCACGGCTATGGCTCGTGAGGAACTGACTCGACTGACCGGCAATGAGTGGAAAGCCAAGATTCAGGGCTTCAAGCGTGAGGCGTGGCGACTCGAAACCCTCCCCGTGTACCGGGTCCCAAGCGAAGACGGTGACATCCAGGACTTCCTGGCAGGGCAGCGAATCGACCCGCGGGACTACTCTTCCGGCTACACAGAGGGCCTACGGAGGATCAGGGAAGAGGGGAAGTGCAAAGGGCGCGTCCATATCATCAGGCAGCCGCTCACGGACTATCTCCGCTTTGAGTTCATGTACTACGACGCACATTCGCGAGCCGGAGACGACATCCGCATCCTGGACGTGACCGACCGACCCAACCCCCTTGAAGGGGTACCGGACTTCTGGCTCTTCGACCGGTCTGAAGTTGTCCTCATGATCTATGAGGCGGACGGTACACAGACCGGCCGGGACCTGTACGACGGCGATCCGGCACCGTACATCGAGTACCAGCGGATCGCGCTCGCGGAATCCGTACCGTTCAGGGAGTACGTCAACGGTGGCCATCGAGCCTGACGAGCTGGACCAGTCGGGGCGTGAACTCGCGGCCATGCTCAAGCGTCTCCGCAAGCAAGCCGGACTCTCTGGAGTCCTCAGCCGAAGACCTTGATCTTGCTGGTCGGTGTGACTGAGCGTTTTAGCGGGCGAATGACCGCTTGAGACAGTGAGACTTGTCAGCGCTATGCCTGTGGTCGTGAAGGCTGTTGCTGCCGGCGGCGACGGGCGGTCCACAACCATTTGTGGCGGCGGGTGCGACCAGCGATGTCAGCACTGTGCACGGCGGCCACCACTGTCATCACCGGCCATGCGAGCACGGTCGCCACCATCTCAAGGGGTCCCGTGTTCGTGCCCAGTGCGACGACCAAAATCTCCGCGGGGAACGCCACGGCCGCGAGTAGTGCCCCTACGAGGGCGAGCTCCCATGCGCGGCTATTGACCGCCGCCCTCTGCGATGCGAGAGCCAGCCCTCCACCGATGAACACTCCCACCAGGACCCCCGTCGCCGTACTCCCGACAAGGAGTATCCCGCCGTCGCGGAAAGCGGTCAGCGCCGCCTGCGCGTTGCCTCTTGCCATGAAGGCGAGCCCGGCCCCGAACGCGAAAGTGACCCAAATTCCCCCCGGAACCCCTGCCATCAGCATGCCTACCCTCACACCGCGGCCCAGCACATCCCGCCTGCTCATAGGCAAACGTCTACCAGCAGCGGTCGACGCATGCCCAGGGGGTAGCCACTAGACCCTGTCTGACAAATGATCATCGCTCTGATGAGCCGGGGGTTGCCGGGGCTGTGCAGCCCAGCAATGCTGGGCCGATGTCAGGGCAGCGGAAGAGGCGTCAGCGACAAGACCAGGGACGCCGGGCCACCGGTTCACCGGCTTTTGAGGTCGGCCGTTGGGAGGTGCTCTTCGAGACTCAGGAGGAGTCGGAATACCGGGCTCACCTACGTGGCCTGCGCGCCGCCGGCGGCCAGATCGACTGGGCGATGACCCGGATCGACATGTTGTGTGGTCGGTTGAGCCAGCCGACCACCTATCGGTTGAGCCTGTTCGTGCCGGATCCAGAGGACGGTCCGGGCCGAAGCGGCCCCGATAGTTGATCTGGTGTCTGGTCGTGGAGAGTTGACGGATTGGGCGTGGGAGCGGATAGCGCCACTGTTGCCGGTGCTGGATGGCCGGGGGCGGCCCTGGCGTGACCACCGGCAGATGATCGACGGGGTGCTGTGGCGCTTGCGGACGGGGGCTCCGTGGCGGGATCTGCCGGAGCGGTATGGGCCGTGGCAGGCGGTTTACGAGCGGTTCGCCCGGTGGGAGTCAGACGGTACGTGGGCCCGGTTGCTGGAACAGGTTCAGGTCCGTGACGACGCGGTCGGCCACGTGGAGTGGACGGTTTCGGTGGACTCCGCCATCAACCGGGCTCACCAACATGCCGCCGGTGCTCGGAGAAAGGGGACCCGGTCCCGCGGCGGGCTGACCACGAAGGTCCACCTGGCGGCGGACGGCTGTGGCCTGCCCCTGTCGTTGGTCGACGCGGTATCAGGGCCATCACCCCCGAACGCTCCGACCAGGTGGCCAACCGCAAGCGACGCGGCGCACGCGGCGGCCGGCCACCGGCCTTCGACAAAAAGCAGTAAAAGGGCCGCAACGTGGTCGAGCGCTGCTTCAACCGCCTCAAGCGATTCCGCGCGATCGCGATTCGCTTCGACAAGCTCGCCGTTCGCTACCAGTCGGGACTGCACCTGGCCTCGCTCATCTTGTGGCTTCGCGACACCACAGCATGATCATTTATCAGAACACTGCCTAGGCGTGCGTGCGCTGGGCCGCTTTGCGGAAGAAGTTTCCGGTGAGCCTGGCCGCGGTCCGCGACGGGAGTACTCGGCTGAATACGAAGGTCTGGAGCACGTAGGCCCGGCCGTCGACGACCGCGGGGGCGTGGCCGCGCAGGGCTGTCATGACGGTTTCCGCGACCTGCTCGGGCCGGCGTTTGCCTCGAGCGCGGCCGGGATTCATCGGGGTCTCGATCGCGCCGGGGCTGACCGCCACCACCCGGACGCCCGTACCGCGGGTCTCGTGCCAGAGCGCCTGGGTGAAGGAGAGAACGAACGCCTTCGATGCCGCGTACGCGGCGTTGTAGGGCGCGGGCGCGTACGCGGCGGTGCTCGCGATGTTCACGATCGCGCCCCGTCCTCGGGCGAGCATGGCGGGCAGGAAGAGCGCGGTCGTTTCCGCGACCGCACCGGCGTTCAGATCGACCAGCCCCCGTATCCGCGCCGGACCGATGTCACCGACCGGCCCGACGACGGCAACACCCGCGTTGTTGACCAGGATGTCGACCTCGACCCCCGAACTCTTCAGGTGCTCGGCCAGGTGTGCGGGCGCGTCCGGCAGCGACAGGTCCAGCGGTACGGTCAGCACGTCGACCCGGTGCTCGGCGCGCAGCCGCACGGCCGCTGCCTCCAGCCGTACGGAGTCGCGCGCCACCAGCACCAGATCCCTGCCCCGCGCCGCCAGTCTTTCCGTGATCGCGGCCCCAATACCCGTTCCGGCCCCGGTGACGAGCGCCGCGCCCCGGTCGGTCGCCCGCTGTCCGCTTCGTTCAGTCGATGTCATGCCCGTCACGCTAAACTTTCACGTTGACGTCAATGTCAAGCCGACGAGTCGGGGTGGATGGAGGAGGTGGCGGAAGGTGCGGATCGGGGAGCTTGCCGAGGCGGCCGGAATCAGCACACGCGCACTGCGGTACTACGAGGAACAGGGACTGCTGCGGGCCGAACGCCGTGCCAACGGATATCGGGAGTACGACAAGCAGGCGGTGCTCCAGGTCGCCTTCATCCAGGACCTGTACCGGGCGGGCCTGTCGTCCGAGATCATCCGGGAAATCATCCCGTGTGCGGGGTCGAAGCGGCCGGAGGGTGACTGCGACGCACTTGTCGGCCGCGTCCGGCAGGTCCGCGACCAACTCGCCCAGCAGGAGAAGCAGCTCGCCGAGCGGCGCGAAATGCTGGAGCGCTACCTCTCCGGCGCCGCGATCCCGGCCGGCCTCGACTCCCACCTGCAGGACTAGTTTTCGCACGGCTGTGCGAATCTGTCCTCCCTGTCGGAACATCGGGTGAGCCGAGGGCCGTAAAGGGGAAGTCATCAGGGGAGCCATGGGTGGCGGCTCTGTGCGAGGCCCGGTTTTACGGGCCCCCGGCAGGGCTCCGAGCGGGTGTGCACTCCGTTCACGGGCGCCCCCTGAGGCCCACTTGCGGGGCGCGGGACAATGGTCGGTGGCCCGATGGCCTCACACAGATCAGCAGGAGGAACAGAGATGGCGGATCCCGAGCGGAGTCAGCGGCGGCTACGGCCGGCACCGCTGCTCTTCGAGCCCTCGGAGGCGGTCACCGACCCCGAGCACTTCTTCGACCTCGAGTCGATCGACGACCCGGCGGCGCTCCTGGACAGGGCCACGGAGCTGACGCTGGCGTTCCGCGCGGCGACGGACCGGGCGCTGGAGTTCCAGGCCGTCGCCGCCGCCCAGCTCGCCGATCCGCGGCGCTTCGACCGGCTCACGGCCGCGGACATCGCCGAGCGGGCCGAGTGGACCGAGGACTACGCGAAGAAGATGGTCGAATTCGGGCGGGATCTGCTGCGGGGCGACGGTCTGGCCGGGAAGTAGGCCCCCGGTCGGGCGGACGGACGGACGTGGCGCGGCGTGGCGCGGAGGTGACGCGGCGCGGACGGGGTGCGGACGCGGCCCGGCGCAGACGCGGCGCAGGAAGCACGCCGGAGGCCGCCGGGAGCCCGCCCGGGGTCCGCCGCCATACGCGGCCTGTTTGGCATATGCCGGGCGGCAGGCTACCCCTTACCGCCCCACCCTGTCCCGGTTTCTGCGAACTCTGCGGGACAGGATCGTTACTGCCGGTAGACCTTGACGTCATGAGCCCTTGGCCGCGAGATGAATCCCCGCTGATCCCCGACACGGACGACGACGAAATCCGCACCGACATCTTCGGCCTCCTCGGCGCTGCGGGAGCCCGCCGGATCGCGCAGGTGACCCCGGCCGGCGCCGACTGGCTCGCCTCCGCCGTGCCCCATCCGCGCTCCACGCTCACGCTCTGGGCCGCCAGGCCCACCGCGCCGAGCGTGCTCCCCTGCGGCTCCGCCTTCGACGTGGTGAACGCGCCGGCGATCTTCGGCCGCCGGATGCTGGACCGGCTGTGGGAGGAAGGTCCCGGCTCGGGTCCGGTCGCCGCCTACCGGGGCAGGACGCTGCTCTTCGCCGCGCCCGGTACGGCCCAGCGGTTACCGGCCCTCCTCTCGTGGGAGGAGTGGGGTGCCACCGGCTCCGACAGGGCCGAGGAGGACGGCGACGGCGAAGCGGGCGCCTGCGGCGAGGGCGCCGTACCGCCGCCGCTGCTCTGTCATGGCGCGGGCGACGCGGTGACCGTACCGCCGCTGACGCCCGGAGCCGCTTCAGGGCCGCGCTGGGTGGTCGCGCCCGACACCCGCCACCCGTGGCTGCCGGGTCCCGAGGTGCTTCTGTGGGCCTGCGTACGGGCGGCGAGGGCGACCGTACGGGCGGCCAGGCAGGCCGCCGCCGCGCCGGTCGGCATGCTGCCGCGGCCGTGCTCCTGACCACGGGATACCCGCCGGATACGGATCGGGAGGGCCTCTCGCGCCCGGTCCCGTATATCGATTTTTCTTCGCACCGATCCGGATGCTAATGTCTACGACGTCAGCAGGCGCCGCTAGCTCAGTTGGTTAGAGCAGCTGACTCTTAATCAGCGGGTCCGGGGTTCGAGTCCCTGGCGGCGCACAGACAGAAAAAGCCCCTCGCTCACGCGAGGGGCTTTTTCGTTGGCCGGGCTCGGGGCCGCCGGGATCAGCGTCAGGACCGGTCGATCGGGCCCGTACGGTCGATGAAGCGCCCCGAGCCGGTGCCGGGCCCCTCGGTCAGGTCACTGACTTGCTGACCGCGTTCAGCCCGCCCTTGGTCAGGGACGCGAGGCCCCGGCCACCGGTGCGTCGTCGTCGTTGTCGTTGTCGTTGTCGTTGTCGTTGTCGACCATGCTCGTGGAGATGTTCACGACATGCCCACCTCCGTCGCGGGAGAGCATCGCGGCGATCGCGCCGCGCGACATCTCGAAGAAACCGCGCGCATTCACCCCCACCACCGACTCGTAGTCCTCGTCGGTGTACTCGATGAACGGCTTGGAGACGAGCAGCCCAGCGCCGTAGATCAACGTATCGACGCGGCCGAAGCGGTCCATGGTGGCCCCGACCACCCGTGCGCCGGTGCCGGGTCCGGCCACGTCTCCGGACACGGCCGGCACCTCGTGGTCGCTCGGCGACTCGATGGAGCGCCGGCGTGGGAGGCGCGTCAACCGCGATGACAGCCTCATCGTGGACGCGTTCGCGGCCGGCCGATCAGGGCGTGGGTGCCAGAGGACTGCTGTGCGCTCACCAAGGCGGAGCCGTACCGTTGTCAGTACGAGTGGATCCGGCCAGGGCCGCAGGCTCTGACTCGGGCACCAGGCGCCATGAGTGCGCGCACGGCATGCGACCGTCAGGCCTGCCTCGGCAATCAGCGAGGTGTGGCGGGCGTCAAAGGTGTCGCTGCGTCTGCCCGCCGCAACGTTCTGGAGCAAGCGCTATGTCCCATCACCTCGATTCGCCTGCGGCCAGGGCCGATGCCCGGCTGAACATCACGGATATGTACGTTTTCCATGGTGAAGTAGGCACCGTTTTCGTAATGAACGTAAGTTCGGATGCTGCCGGACCGGACGCCCCGAAGGGGTTCCACCCGGAAGCAAGGTACGAGTTCAAGATCGACGTTTCAGGTGACGCCGTCGAGGACCTGGTGTACCGCCTCACGTTCGCAGTGCCGGACAGTGCTGGGGAACAGCACGTGAAGTTGAGTCAGGTCGTCGGACCGGAGGCAGGCGACGACAGGGTCTCCGGCATCGAACTCCTCAATGGGGATACGAATAAAATACTTACCGCCAGCAGCGGCCTGCGATTGTGGGCAGGCCGGGCGAGTGACCCGTTCTGGATGAATCCCGAGGTTGTGGAGGCCGTAGGCCAGGCATTTCGACATGGCATGGACGTCACCGTTCCAGAACAGGACCCTTCACAGGTCAAGAGCCTGTTCTCAGGGCAGAAGGTGTATTCCATCGTGCTTGAGGTACCAGACTTCGAACTCCTGGCGTTGACCGGTGCCCGACATATAAACGTATGGGGCGTCACAGCATTGGCCACTGACGCCGGAGGCTGGCGGCGTATCAATCGGTTTGGGCTGCCCATGGTCTCGCCGATCTTTGCCCAGTTCGACGACGACCTGGCCGAGAGGCTGAACCAGACGCCCCCCGCCGAGGACGCCCGTACCTTCAACAGGGAGATCACCGGCCTGGTGACCTCGGTCATCGCCGCCGGCGCCACAGCCGCCGATCCACCTGCCTACGGGTGGGACGTAGCCCAACGCGTTCTGCCCAATGTCCTGCCCTACATGATCGGCACACCCGGAGGGTTCGGCTTCGCCAGGTTCAACGGCCGAACCCTCACGGACAATGCGGGCGAAGTTATGTTCTCCCTCGTCACCAACAGCGCGTTGAGCGTCGGTCTGACCAACGAAGCGGCAGACGCGGCCCCCACCGCGTCCTTCCCGTACGTGCCCGCTGCAGCCTGACCGCAAGGGGCCGGGGCCGTCCTACAGTCCGCCCGCGCCCGCCTTCTGACGCCTGCCCTCTGACAGCGGCTGCCTATCCCCCGCAGGGAGAGGCTGCGCGGATCCCGTCGGACCATACTCGGATTCATGAACGCACAGGTGCGGCTAGGGGACTTCCTCCACTCACGGCGCTCCCAACTGCGCCCCGAGGACGTCGGGGTGCCGACCTACGGGGAGCGGCGGCGGGTGCCAGGGCTACGGCGCGAGGAGTTGGCGCTGCTGGCGGGTGTGAGTGCTTCCTACTACGCACGGTTGGAGCAGGGGCATTCGATGAACGCCTCGCCGGAGGTGCTGGACGCGATAGCCCGCGCTCTGCAACTGAACGACCCCGAGCGGCTGCACCTGCACGCGCTGGCCCGCTCGACCAAGCACCGCAGCCGGGGGCGGCGGCCCGCGCCCGAGCAAGTGCCTTCCGCAGCGCGCCAGTTGCTGGACTCGCTGACGGACGTCCCGGCGATCGTGGTCGGCCGCCGGAGTGACGTACTGGCGTGGAACCGCCCGGGACACGCGCTGTTCGCCGGACACCTCGACCCCACAAGCCCCGAACGGCCCCCGGAGCGGCCCAACTTGGCGAGGCTGGTGTTCCTCGACGCCCATACGCGCGATCTGTACGCGGACTGGCCGAGCAAGGCCCGCGCGGTGGTGGGGAATCTGCGCCTGGTGGCCGGTCAGTACCCGGACGACGCCGCGCTGCACGAACTCGTCGGCGAACTGAGCGCGAAGAGCGGGGACTTCGCATCGATGTGGGCCGACCATCGCGTCAAGAACCACACCGTCGCCGTCTACGAGATGCGGCACCCGCTGGTCGGCTCGCTGACCGTCACCCAGCAGACCCTGAGCTACGGGCCGGGCCCCGGCGTCGTGGTCGCCACCGCCGGGACCGGCTCGCCCTCGCGGACCGCGCTGGCCCTGCTCGCCCAGGCCATCGCTCAGCCCAGCGCCGAGGCCATCGCCCCCGCAGCTCCGGTACGGCCGGAGGCCCAGGCCGGCGTCAACTGACCCACCCCACCACACGATCCACCCCTACGTGCGTCGGCGTACCGCTGCCGCACGCCCGAAAACAGTGAGGCAACCATGTTCAAGAAGCTGTCCAGAACCGCCGTGTCCGCAGCCGTCCTGACCGTCGCAGCCGTCGTCGCGATCGGTCCGGTTCCGGCGTCGGCCGCCTCCACCCCCGTGAGCAACGCCGGCGACGCCCGGATCGCCGTGCATTTCGACCTGGCCAAGGGCCAGTTGCCGGAGAACATCGCCCTGGCCCCGAGCGGGGGCGCGTACGTCACCCTCGCCGCCGCCCGCCAGGTGGCACAGATCACCCCCGGCGGCGCCACCCGTATCCTCGCCACGCTTCCCGCGCCAGCCGACGGCGGCGTCCACACGCCGGTCCTGGGCTTCGCGCTGACCACCGGCATCGTCCGCGCCGACGACGGCACCCTGTACTTCCTGTACGCCACCGGCACCGACGACCTCACCGGGCTGTGGAGCCTGCGCCCCGGCGGCGTACCGCGGCGCATCGCCGCGCTGCCCGGCACCGGTCTGCCCAACGGCCTTGCCCTGGACGAGCGCACCCGTACCTTCTACGTCACCGACTCCGTACTCGGCACCATCTGGAGCGTGCCCGCCGCCGGCGGCGCCCCCGCCGCCTGGTCCACCGCCCCCGAACTGGCCTCCACCGGCTTCCTCGGCGCCAACGGCCTGAAGATCCACAACGGCGCGGTATGGGCCACCAACCTCGACCGGGGCACCGTCCTGCGCATCCCCGTCCTCCCGGGTGGGCGCGCCGGCCAGGTCAGGACCCGGGCCACCGGCCTGACCGGCATCGACGACTTCGCCTTCACCGGCCGTGGCGACCGGATCGTGGCCGCGCTCAACGGCCCCAGCGAGGTCGCGCTCATCCAGCCCGACGGCACCCACTCCACCGTCCTGACCGCCGACGACGGCCTCCAGAACCCCACCTCCGTCGCCCTGCGCGGCGACACCCTCTACGTCCCGAGCGCGGCCTACACCACCGCCACCGACCCCAACCTGGTCCTCGCCCACCTGCACCACTGACCACAACGTCCCGACGCCGCCCCTGCGATGCTCCCCGAGACTCCAAGGCTCCGATGCTCCCCGAGGCCCACCCGCCCCGGGGAGCATCGGGGAGCATCACCCCGTGCCCGCCTCCTTCATGTCCCCGCTCCCCGTCGTGATCTTGACCGTCCACGCCCCCGCCGGAGTCCGGTCGGCCACCTCCACCCGCGTACGCTCTCCCGGCACCGTGAACGTCTCCCCGACCCCCAACGGCGCGTCGGCCAGCGGCGGGTAGACCGAGTTGTCGTCGCAGGCCTCCGTGTGCGGATGTGTGTCGATCACGTCGACCGGGCCGCCGCCCGAGGCCGTGTCGTTGCGCACCCGGTAGATCAGCACACCCTCCGTACAGGTCCGGTCGTCGTTGCCGGTCGCGCCGCGCGCCTCCATGGCGAGTACGGAGTCCTTGCCCGTCCGTACAACGGCGAGCCGCGTCCCCGCCTCCCCGCCCACGTCCTGCGCGGCGGCGATCGGCTCCAGCGTGAGCAGCGTGGTGCCCGTGGTCGACACGCACCGCACCTGCCGCCGGTCGATCCAGCCCAGCTTCCACTTGTGCCAGCCGAAGAAGTCCGGTGAGAGCCCGAACTGGCTTCCCATCACATCCCAGTCACCGACGTACGTGTCCCAGTCGCCCTTGCCGTCGGCCGGCCGGTGGTAGAGGTCGGCCAGGTCGAACACGTGCCCGGTCTCGTGGGCCAGTACGTTGCGGTCCGGCGGGTGGTGCTCGAAGACCGTGACGACGCGCTTGATGTCCGTACCGTCCGCCCTCATCGGGTGCTCGAAGTTGACGACCTTCGTGGCGTCGGAGTCGACGCCCGGCGCGTCCGGGTCGGCGACGAAGTAGACGACGTCGTAGCGCGAGAAGTCGACCACCGGGTCGGCGACACCCAGCGCGTCGCGCAGGTAGTCCGTGCGGCGGCCCGGGTTCCAGTCGCGCCGTATCCCGTACGAGGTGGAGGCGCGCGGCATCGGGAGCCACCGGTGCAGTGGGTGGGCGCGCAGGGTGAACTTTCCGTACGAGGCCCGCCGGTAGAAGTCGGTGGTGGACGGGAAGTGGTCGGCGGCGAGTTCGGCGGGGTCGGCGCGCGGCACGGAGTCCGGGAAGGACAGGAAGATCATGACCGCGTTGAGCGCCCGCTTCGGACGCGCGTAGTCGCCGTTCCAGGTGTCGAGGCCGAGCGAGTGATGTGCGGCCGTACGGGGCAGCGCGCAGGGGTCCTGGGGGTGGGCCGCCACAGCCGGTCCGGCGACCAGCGACGTCGCAGCGAACGCCACGAGCGAGGTGAAGGCCGCCGCTGTCGAGCGCAGGCGTCGGTCCACTCCCCCGGGTGTCTGCTGACGCTCCACGTGGACCTCCGGCCGGTAATGCGGGACACGTCACCACCCTGTGCTGTTTTGTAGTGAAATGCCCTGTTCCGCTGCCCCACCTGGGTGAGAGGCCCGACACCCCGATGGATCACAGAAAGTCACAACCGATCAGGACGGAGTCGCCCGAGGCCAGAGGCGTGCAGAAACGATCGTCCCGCGACACACCATCAGCCCCCGCCGCACCATTCCGTGCGACAGAGCTGGAACGGCCACCCGGACAGCCTCTATGATCGGCACACTTTCCCTGGCAGACCCGTCCCCACCACCCCTTGTACGACACGACTGCACCGCGGGAGCGAGCCGTGAGCGGAACCTCCGAAGGACCGCGGCCTGCGGCACTCGCAGCGCCCGACAGCGCCCGCCCACCGATCACGGAGAGTCAGCCTGTCGGCAGAACTATCGCCGATACGCCCGACTACCGCGCCGCGTTCCACATCGCCCAACTCGCCATGGCCGTCCTCGACCACGAGGGCGGCATCGTCGCCGCCAACGAGTCCCTGGCCGAGCTGCTCGGCACCGACCCCGCCGCGTTACGCGAACAGCCGGCGGCCGACCTCGTCGACCTCGCGTCCGACACCCGCACCTGGCACGCCTACCGCGAGGTGCTGCGCGGCCGGCGCGCCCGCTTCCGCTGCACGCGCCGCCTCAAACACTCCGACGGCCGCGCGCTGTGGGCCGAGGTGACCGTGGCCCCCGTGCCGGAGAGCGGGAACGTCCTGCTCTCCATCACCGACATCAGCGACCGGCGCGAGCTCCAGGCGCGGCTGCGCCACCTCCAGATGCACGACCCGGTGACCCGGCTGCCCAACCGCACCCTGTTCTTCGAGCGGCTGTCGTCGGCGCTGGAGACGTCGGCGTACAGCCAGGCGTACGACCGGCCGTACGACGATCCGTACGAGCCGTACGACCCGGCCCCCGACCAGCCGCACGGCTTGCGCGACGACCCCGGCACCGACCGCGCCGGGGTTCCCGGCCGCCGTACCCTCCCGTCCTACGGGCATGGCAGAACAGGGCGGATCGGTCTCTGCTACCTGGATCTCGACGGCTTCAAGGCCGTCAACGACACCCTCGGCCACCGCACGGGGGACCGGCTGCTCGCCGCCGTCGCGAGCCGGCTCACCGAGTGCGCCGACCGCGACGGCTACACCCGTAACGGCGGTCATCTCGTGGCGCGGCTCGGCGGCGACGAGTTCGCGATCCTGGTCGAGGACTCCATCGGTACGGAGCAACTCACCGATCTCGCACGGTCCGTGCTCGCCGCGCTCCAGCTCCCCTTCGACCTCGCCGGGCAGCGGCTCTCGGTCTCGGCGTCGATCGGGGTGGTCGAGCGGTCGGCCGCCGGCACCAGCCCCACCGAGCTGATGCAGGCCGCCGACACCACGCTGTACTGGGCGAAGGCCGACGGCAAGGCGCGCTGGACCCTCTTCGACCCGGAGCGCAACGCGCACCGCATGACGCGGCAGGCGCTCTCGTCGACGCTCCGACCGGCCGTGGAGCGCGAGGAGTTCGTACTCCAGTACCAGCCGCTGGTGGGCATGGCGGACGGGACGGTGCGGGGCGTCGAGGCACTGGTGCGCTGGCAGCACCCGCAGTTCGGCATGCTCGCGCCGAACCGGTTCATCGGGATCGCCGAGGAGGACGGCTCGATCGTGCAGCTCGGGCGGTGGGTGCTGCGTACGGCGTGCCTCCAGGCGAGCCGGTGGCAGCGCGAACACCCGCACGAGCGGCCGCTGTTCGTCAGCGTCAATGTCGCCGTACGCCAGGTCTGGGACTCCGACCTGGTGGCCGACGTGGCGGAGATCCTCGCCGAGACCGGTCTCGCACCGTGCCTGCTGCAACTGGAGTTGACCGAATCCGCCGTGATGGGCTCGGCGGGCCGGCCGCTCCAGGCGCTCCAGGCGCTGAGCGACATGGGCGTACGGATCGCCATCGACGACTTCGGCACCGGCTACTCGAACCTGGCCTACCTCAGCAGGCTGCCGGTGTCCGTGCTGAAGCTGGACGGCTCGTTCGTACGGGGGTTCAGGTACGACGAGGGCGTCCACCCCAGCCCGGCCGACGAGATGATCGTCGAGGCCCTGGTCCAGCTCGCGCACCGGCTCGGCCTCACGGTCACGGCGGAGTGCGTGGAGACGGCGGGGCAGGCCGAACGGCTGGGGCGGATCGGGTGCGACACGGGGCAGGGGTGGCTGTACTCGCGGCCGGTGGCGCCGGAGCGGATCGCGGAGATGATCGCGGGGGGCGGGCGGGGAGGGGCGTGACGGGGACGGCGCGTCGTGGTGCGGCCGTCAGCCGGTTCGCGATCCGCTGGGTGACTGTCAGCCGGTTGGCTGTCTGCCGGTCGGCTCTCCGCCCGTTTCCTGTCCGCCGGTTGGCTCTCCGCCGGTCCCTTCGCCGCCGGTTCTGACGGCGACGCAGGCGCGTACGAACTCCTGCACGGCGTCCGGTACTTGGTTCGCCTTGGGCCACGCCACCCCGACCCGCGACGGGCCCACGCCGGTCACCGGGCGGTAGACCACGTCCGGGCGACGGTAGAAGCGGGCGGTGGCCTCGGGGGTGAGGCTGATGCCGTAGCCGTTGGCGATGGCGTTGAGCCACTCGTCGGGGTTGTGCGCCACCGCGCCGATCGTGACCGGACGGCCCTCGCGCTCGTCCTTCGCCAGCCAGAAGTCGCGCCACCAGCCTGACGATTCGGGAGTGGCGACGTACGGCTCGTCGAGCAGCTCGTCGAACGCGATGATCTCGTGATCCGCGAGGCGGTGGGAGGCCGGCAGGCAGACCCAGCGGTCCTCGGTGATGAGCACCTCGATCCCGAAGGCGTCCTGCCCCGGGCAGGGCAGCCGCAACAGCGCGGCGTCCGCCTCGCCGGACGCGAGACCGGCCGTCGGGTCGTCCCAGGCGGTCTGCCGCATCTGCACCCGCCAGCCGGGCCGGCGCCGGGTGAACTCCGCGATGATGAGCTGCGTCAGCTCGTTGGCCGCGCTCGCGACAAAGCCGACGCGCAGCACCTGCGCCGAGCGCGCGGCCGCACCCTTCGTACCGCGCAGGGCCCAGTCCCAGGTGTCCAGTACGGCGGGAGCGCACCCGGCGAGAGCCGTGCCGGCCTCGGTGAGCGCCATGCCCGTACGGGACCTCACGAACAGCGGCACCCCGACCTGCGCCTCAAGTTGCTTGATCTGCTTGGTCAGCGCGGGCTGTGAGATGAACAACCGCTCGGCGGCGCGCGTGAGATGGCCCTCGTCGGCGACCGCGACGAAGTAGCGGAGCAGCCGGGTGTCGATGTCCATGCCGTCAGGTTATGGAAACGGGTATTGGACCGGGGCGCCGGGGCGGTCGCAGGCTCGGAACATACCCCCCTCGCATCACCGACCTCTCGCCTCCGTCTGTCACTTCTCGCCTGCTGGGCGGCCTACCGAAAGACACCGATGAACGGATCGACGAACACCCGGACACCCGACCGGCCGGCCGCCGCATCCCCGGAAGACTCGTCCGGGCTCGGCGCGCGCGGCCGGCTGATCCTGATCACCCTGTGCGGCGCGACCTTCATGACCGGCGTGGACTACTCGATCGTGACGGTCGCGCTCCCCGAGATCGGCCGCGATCTGCGCTTCGCCTCCGCCGCCGACCTCCAATGGGTCGCCACCGCCTGCCTGTTGCCGACCGCCGGACTGCTGCCGCTCTTCGGCCGGCTCTCCGATCTGGTCGGCAGGCGGCGGCTGTTCACCCTGGGCGCCGCGCTGTTCGGGGCCCTGTCGCTCCTCGCCGGGCTGGCACCGACGCCCGGTGTGCTGATCGCCGCACGTGCCGGGCAGGGCGTCGCCGCCGCGATGGTCGGGCCGACCGCGCTCGCGCTGATGACCGCCGCGTTCCCCGAAGGCCCCAGGCGCACCAAGGCACTTGGCATCAACGGCGCACTGCTCTCGCTCGGCTTCGTCGTCGGCACCATCGGCGGCGGGCTGATCACCAGTGGCCTGAGCTGGCGCTGGACGATGCTGCTGCTGGCGCTGTTCGGCGCGGTCGTCCTGGTCGGCGCGCTGACGCTGCTGCCGGGGACCGGGGACGTACGGACCGCGAAGCGCCTCGACGTACCGGGCGCCCTGCTCTCCAGCGCGGGGCTGTTCGCCCTGGTGTACGGGATCTCGACGGGCGGCGCCGCCGGCTGGGCCTCGGCTCCGACGCTCGGGGCGCTGATCGGCGCGGCGGTCCTGCTGGCCGCGTTCCTGGTGGCGGAGTCGCGCCATGCCGACCCGCTGCTGCCGCTCGGGCTGCTGAACCGCCGTACGGTCAAGTGGAGTGCGCTGACCGGGCTGATCACCTTCTCGATGTGCGGCGGTACGACGCTGCTGCTCAGCCTCTACACACAGGACGTGCTGGGCTGGTCGCCGCTGGCCACCGGCTTCGGTTTCCTGGCCGAAGGCGCGCTGGCCCTGGCCGGCGGGACGGTGGCGGCGCGGGTGATCGCCCGGCGCGGTACGACCGCCACGATCGCGACCGGTCTGCTGATCCAGGCCGTGGGCACGGCGGGGATGGTGCTGCTGCCCGCCCACGGCGACCTGCCGCTGCTGCTGGTGACTTCGGGGTTGATGGGACTGGGTCATGTCCTCGCCGTGGTCGCCTTTGTCACCACGCTGACCTCGGGACTGCGGGACGACGAGCAGGGAGTCGCGGGCAGCATCGCGCAGATGCCGCAGTTCGTCGGGGCGATCGGGGTGGCGGGGCTGACGGCCGTTGCCTCGGCGAACGGTTCGCTGCTCGACGGGCTCCACACGGCGATGGGTGCGGCGGCCGTTGTCGTCCTGGCGGGGATCGCGGTGGCGGTGGTGGGGCTGCGCGCACCGGCTGGGGCGCGTACGGCCTGAGCGCCCGCCCCACCCTTGTGGAAAACATTACCGAGTTGCTATCTTTACTCAGTAACGTTTCCTGATGGCTCGCGCCGCGCCGCACCACACCGCGCCGAGCCGCACCGCACAGAAACAACGAGGGGATGAGGGCTGCTCATGACCGACAGGACCAGCGTGCTGATCGTGGGTTCGGGACCGACCGGGCTGACCCTGGCGTGCGATCTCGCCAGGAGGGGTATCGCGGTGAGGATCATCGAGAAGTCCCCGCGGTTCCCGCGCAGTTCGCGGGCGAAGGGGCCCAACAGCCGCAGTCTTGAGGTCTTCGCGGACCTGGGAATCGTCGACGCCGTTCTGGCGGCGGGCTCGGAGCCTCCGGTCATGCGCAAGTACCGGGACGGGCGGCCGATCGCCGACGCCCGTCCGTACGCGGGATCGAAACCCACGCCCGGTGCCCCGTACGACCGTGCCTGCCTCATCGCGCAGTGGCAGTTGGAGGAGATCCTGCGGGATCGGCTCGCCGAGTACGGCGTACGGGTGGAACTGGGCACCGAAATGGCGGAGTTGACCCAGGACGACGGCACGGGCGTGACCGCCACGCTCGCCGACGGCGGTCTGATCGAGGCGAGTTACCTGGTGGGCTGCGACGGCGGCCACAGCACGACCCGCAAGCTGCTCGGGATCCCCTTCGAGGGGAGGACCGCCGAGTCGCCGCCGGCTGCCGAACAGGCGGCTGCCGAACAGGCGGCCGCGGCGCGGGCAGCCGCCGAGCAGCCGATGGTCTGTGGTGACGTCGAGCTGACCGGGCCCGACCGGGCCTACTGGCACCAGTGGTTCGACGAGGACGGGGGTGTGATGCTCTGCCCGATCCCCGGGACGCCGACGGGGTGGTGGTTCCAGGCGGCCATCGAGAAGGACGCCGACGGCCGGCTCGTCGAACCGTCGCTCGACAGCTTCCAGCGGCTCTTCGACCGGCACGCCAGGATGCCGGGCGTCCAACTGCGCGACGCCACCGCGCTGTCGACGTACCGGGTCAACGCGCGGATGGCCGACCGGTTCCGCGTGGGCCGCACGTTCCTGGCGGGCGACGCGGCGCACGTCCATCCGATCGCCGGCGGGCTCGGCATGAACTCCGGTATCCAGGACGCGTTCAACCTGGGCTGGAAGCTCGCCCTCGTCCTGGCGGGGCAGGCAGGGGACGGGCTGCTCGACACGTACGAGGAGGAGCGCCTCCCGGTCGCCGCCTGGACCCTGGACATCACCTCGGGCCTGCTGACCACCGTGATGGAAGCGACGAGGAAGCCCGGCGGCGGGCTCGATGCGGTGATCACGCCCGAGACGACGACGCTGGGGCTCGGCTACCGGTGGAGCTCGCTCTCCCGCGAGCGCGACGGCCGGACCGTGCACGACGCCCCGCTGCGCGCGGGCGACCGCGCCCCGGACGCGCCGACCCCCGTACGCCTCTTCGAGGTCTTCGCAGGACCGCACTTCACCCTGCTCGGCCTCGGCGCCGACACGGCCGACGCGCTGCGGCGGGTGGCGTCGGCCGCGGGCGGCACCGTACGCGCGCACGCGGTGCCCGAGGAGGCGGAGGAGGCCCGAAGGATGTACGGGACAGGAACAGGGGCCGGGGCGGGCGGAGTTGGCGGGTCGCTCGTCCTGATCCGCCCGGACAACCATGTGGCCGTGACGGCGCGGGCCGACGACGCGCGGGGGGTGCTCGACTACCTGAGGGACCTTTGAGCGGACGGCCGGACCACGCCTGATCACGCCTGATCACGGCCACCGCGGCGGGTCCCTCCGGGCGGATGTCACACCTTTCCGCCCAGCGGCGCCCGCCGCGCGAGGACCTTCCGCCGGCTGATGCGCCACCCCCGCACGGTGCGCGAGACGGTGTCCTCGTAGACGACGCTTCCGCTCGTACCGTCCGCCCTGATCCCGATGCCCTTGGACCGGGCGCGCACCTCGTCGTCGGAGATCTGGCTGAGGATCACGTTCGTGACGTGGTGGCCGACGGGGTTCAGCTCGCCCATCGCGATCGACGCGTCCCGGATCGCGGCCACCCCCTCCAGCGATCCACCGCCCAGGTCACTGACGTCGTACACGATGTCGGCGGTGAACAGCTCGTCGAGCCGGTCCAGTTCGCCGTCGTCGATGAGATGCCCGTGGAGCGAGATCAGCTCCGTAACGGCCGTACGGTCCTCGGCGCTCAGTGTCATGTCGGTCCCCGTGGAAGAAGCGGCGCAACCGGGGAACTCCCCACTTACGCTTACGCGCCGGGAACTTACCATCACGCCATGACCGGCACCCGTATGACGATCAGGGATCTCATCATCGACTGCCAGGACCCCGAGCGCCTGGCTTCGTTCTGGGCCGAGCTTCTCGGCCGGCCGATCGGGGCCAGGACGGGCCCGTACGTCTGGCTCGTCCGGGACGACGGCCCGGGCCTGGGCTTCCAGCGGGTCGAGGGCCCGAGAGCCGGCAAGAACCGCGTCCACTTCGACCTCGCCTCGCCGGACCCCGCTGCCGAGCAGCAGCGGATCGAGGCGCTGGGCGGGCGGCGGCTGCCGGAGTACGCGGCCGGGGGCTTTCTCGTCATGGCCGATCCTGAGGGGAACGAGTTCTGTGTCATCCCGGAGGGATCGTTCGAACTCGACGACGACGGACGCGCGGATTACCTCAACCGCTGAGGAACCGCTGAGGAACCGCTGAGGCGCCTTTCGCGCTGCCGGCTCCGGATAGGCTCGGGAAGGGAGGTGTTCCATGTCCGAGCTGTTCGACGCGGTGGACGCGTTGATCGCCAAGAGGTCTGCGCTGCCGGCCCCCTCCGAGCGGGAACGGCTGCGGAAGGCGCACGGTCTGACCCAGACCGAGCTGGCCGACGCGCTGCGGATCCGGCGGGCGACCGTCGTCTCGTGGGAGAAGGGGCTGACGGAGCCTCGTCCGCCCCAGCGGGAGGCATACGCCCGGCTGCTGGACAAGCTGGCGGAGCTGTATCCGGCCGACGAAGCGCCGGCGGAGGAGCCGGCGACGCAGTCCGTCGCGGAGCCGGTTACGGAGCCCGCGCCCGTACAGCCCGAGCCGCCCGTACGGCAGGAGCCGCCCGTACGGGAGCAACGCGCGCCGAAACGCCCGGCCGGCGCCCCCGCGCGTACCCCCGCGCCCGCAGCCACCACCTCCGCCTCCACTCCCACCCCCACGCCCACGCCCCCCGACCCGCGCTTCGCGAACGGCCCGCTCGCCGTGCTGGACGCCGACGGGTCGGCGTACTGCGCGGGCGGCCTGGTCCTGGACTGCCCCGCCAAGGACATCCCCTCCGTGGTCGAGTGGACGTTGGCGGAAGCGCACCTGGGCGCGCCCCGGCTCCACCGTTCCGGCAGGGACTCCGACCCGCTGGTCGTGCTCACCGCCGGAGCCGCCGAACGGCTCGGTCTCCCCGCCGAGTTGGACGACCGGCGCGGTCTGCGGCTGTCCGAGGACCACAAGGTCGTCAAGCAGATCACCCGGGCCAAGTGGAAGCTGACCCGGCGCGGCTTCGGGCCCTGGGCCCGGATCTACCGGCCGGCGCAGAGCGGACGCCGCCAC
Source organism: Streptomyces sp. 150FB (assembly GCF_000818195.1). Lineage (GTDB taxonomy): Bacteria > Actinomycetota > Actinomycetes > Streptomycetales > Streptomycetaceae > Streptomyces. The sequence goes on from NZ_JTHL01000001.1 coordinate 2,958,448, forward strand.
TGCGTCCAGTTCGCGATCCTGCCCTGGGGCGCGCTCGACACCCGCGCCTGGGGCGGCGCCGACCAACTGGCGCCGCCCGAACTGGCCCGCGCCCTCAGCGACTACGCCACCCGCGTCCTCACCCCGCGCGGCTCGACCGCCGTATCGGGCCTGGAGCTGATGACGGCGCTGCGCCCGCCGACCAGAGCCGTGAAGGACGAGGCCACCGACGCCTGGGTGTCGGGACCGGTGCCCGGATCGCTCACCGAGGCGGTGGACCCGGCGCCGCCCGAGGCCCCGGACGAACACCCCGTCGTCGCCCGGCTGTACCCGCGCCACCACCAGCGCACGCCGGACCAGGTCATCGACGAAGAGGCGTACGACTGGATCCGCGACCCCGAGCTGCTCACCGACGAGGAGTGCGCGCACCGCTTCGCTGTGGGCATCGACGTCAACATGGCGTTCGCGGCGGCGGCGAACCGGCTGATCGTCGGTACCGGTCCCGCCGTGCACAGGACCGCGCCCGCCTTCGACAAGAAACTGCCCGGCTCATGGCTGGTCGACCTGTCCCACATCGACATGGACCCGCGCCTGCCCAACCCGTTCACCCCGGGGGGCGGGCGCCCGGCGGGCCCGGCCTGGTACGCGACGCCGACCGTCGCCTACGCCGTGGAGCTGGGCCACGAGGTGCGGCCGGCCGAGGCGTACGTACGGCCGGTGAACGGCCCGTACCTGGACGCCTGGTACACCCGGCTGCGCGACGCCTACGTGGCCACGATGGACGAACTCGGCGTCCGGACCGGCACGAGCGAGGAGGAGTTCCTCGCCGCGATGGAGCGCCACAAGCAGGACGACCCCGTGCGGGTCGCCGTACTCTCGGCCATCAAGTCCACGGTCAAGGGCGGCATCGGCAAGCTGCGCGAACGCCCGCAGGGAGCCTCGTACACCTACGGCGAGCCCTGGCCGGCCCTCGAACGCCCCACCTGGCGGCCCGACATCCGCGCCGCGGTGATCTCCAGCGCCCGGATCAACATGCACCGCAAGATGCTCAAGCTGTCGACGGCGGGCCTCTTCCCGGTCGCCGTACTCTCCGACTGCGCGGTCTACCTCTCCGACGGCCCGGGGCCGCTGGACTTCCTGCCGCGTACGCCGGAGGGCAAGCCGCTGCCCGGAGGATTCCGGCTCGGGGTGTCGCCCGGCATGGTCAAGCACGAAGGCACGCAGGATCTGATGTGGACCGTGCGGATGCTCGACGAGGGGCACAATCCCGCTCGTCACATCAAGGGCACCGACAGTACGGGGGAGTAGATGGGCATCCTGGGCGACAGCCTCGACCACGCCGAGGAGCAGACGTTCACGCGCCCGATCCCCAAGTCGGCGCGGGCGCGGGTGAAGTTCCTCGTGAAGCACGAGCGGGGGTCGACGCGCGCGGTGGCGGAGCGGCTGGGTGTCTCGCGGCGCACGGTGGAGCGCTACCTCACGGGCCAGCTCAAACGCCCGCGCCGCGATCTCGCGTCGCGGATGGAGACGGAGGTACGCCGGGACTGGCAGCCGCGCGTACGCGACCGCGCCAAGAAGCGGGCGGCGAGCAGCGGCGGGATCGTCATCGAGACCCGCGCCCGCTTCGGCTTCACGGCGGCGCCGGGCAGCACCGACGACAGCCGTGTACGACGCATCACCCAGCACCTGGCCCCGGCGTACGCGGCCCGGCTCTTCGACGCCCAGGCGCGCGGCGCGAGTGAGGCGGAACTCAGGGGCATCGCCGCCGAGGGACTCCAGGAGCAGTACTTCAAGGACGGCGGCCGGCGCGCCCCCGACCTCGCCGTGGAGTTCACGGACATCGACTACGTCGAACTCGACTTCTAGGCGCTGTCCGGCGCTTGATCGTCACGTGGCTGTGACGGTGCGCGGAGGTGCCGGGCCGGGTCGCTGGGCATGCGTTTCGTGAGGCCTGTCGGGAGAAGCGCGAGATGAGGCTGCCGATCGCGGTGGGGGATTCTCGAAAGAACGCCCTTCCCGACCTGAGGCGATCAGCGGAGCGAGTGAATGCAGAGGTGGGAAACATGATCATTCTGGTACTGCTCGGCGTCCTGGTGCTCGCGGTCGGCGGGTGCGTGTGTGTGGTGTGGGCGGAGCGTGGCGGTCCCCGCTGGGTCCGCGCCGTGGCGACCATGACGCTCGTCGCGGGCAAGGTGGTGCGCCACTCCACGAAGAACAGGCGCCGGGATCTGAACGGGAGCAGCGGTGACGACGGGTAGGTCCTGTCCGGCGGATCTCCGTGGATCAGCCCGGGGCGTCTGGTGCGGTGGATCGCAAGGCGGAGGATCGTCCTCGTACTGGACGTACTTGGATGAGTCCGACAACGCGGCGAGGTGCCGTGCCGGGCGTTCCGGGCCCGCGAAGATCCGCCGGACAGGGTCTAGGAACGAACGAGCCGGGCCGGTCCGTCACCCGGCACGGCGGGACTACCAGGCCAGCTCCACATGAACCGTCTTGCCGTGCGGGCCCGGGACGACGTTCACCAGGTGGGCGAGGCTCTGGACGATGGGCCAGCCTCGTCCGCCCGTCCGGTCGGGGGTTCGGGGGCGCGGGAGGCTGGGGCTGGTGTCCAGCACGGTGATCCCGATGCCGCCGGGAAGCAGGCGGAGCTTCAGGGTGAGGGGGCCGGGAGCGTGGCGGACGGAGTTGGTCACCAGTTCGGAGATGACCAGCAGGACGTCGTCGCGAAAAGTGGTGCGGGCGTGCGGGACGTGGAGGCGGAGGAAAGCGACAGCGGCTGCCCGTGACTCGGCGATGCAGCCGGTGACGCCGTCGAAGTCCACGCACGCCTCCGGAAGACGGGCGTCGTGCGGAGTGGCCGGCGGGAGGTCCATCCCGGCTCCCTTTCCACTGGGGGTACCTCACCGCTGCCGGTGGCACCGTCGTGCTCCCGGGGCGCCTTCCCCTCGGCCATTCCCCCACACAGCAGAGTACTCAGCCGACGTCCACGGGTTCGCGTCCCCCACGTCACCCGGGTCCGCTGCGGGCCGTCGTGCGCTGACGCCGTACAGGACGCCGTAAAGACCGCCATGCGTAGTGGCCATCCGTTCGGGGAACCCTCGCTGTTCCCTTCTAGTGCAGATTCACTATTCTGTCCTAGTGCCCACCACCCAGGCAGGGACCTGCACATGAGAGACGACGTAACGGTGACCGATCCGTTGTTCCAGGTCAGCACCACACTCGACGGCGACATGCCCAGCCTCTGGCTCAGCGGCGAGCTGGATCTGGACGGTACCGGGAAGTTGCGTGCCGCCCTCGCCGACTGCTTCGCGCGGCGGTCCGAGTGTGTCGTGCTCAACCTGCGGGGCCTGAGCTTCTGCGACTGCGCGGGGTTGAACGTACTGCTGGAGGCCAAACTCACGGCGGATAGAATCGGCACCGAGCTGTGCGTGGAGGGGACCCGTCGGCAGGTGGCCCGGCTGCTCGCCCTCACCGGCGCCGACGAACTGTTCGCCGACAGTGCGCGGCGTCAACCACCAAGGACCGTCTGAATGCCTTCTCCTCCGCACACCGCAGCGGATACCGTGCCGCGCACCGCCGGTACGCACATCACCATCCTGCTCGTCGAGGACCACGACATGGTCGCCGAGGCGATCCGGCTCGCCCTGGACCGTACCGACGACCTGGAGGTGGTCGGCCGCAGCCTGTCCGTGAAGGACGCGCTGGCCGACGCCGCCCGGCTGCGCCCCGCCGTTATGGTGCTGGACCGGCGACTGCCCGATGGTGACGGCATCACCGCCATCCCCGCGCTCAGGGCCGCCGCGCCCGGCACCCGGGTGCTGGTGCTGACCGGCGAGGCGACCCCGGCGGTCGCCGCCGACGTCGCCGAGGCCGGCGGTTCGGGACTCATCCTCAAGGTCGGCAACCTGGGCGAACTCCAGGACGGGGTACGCCTGGTGGCGGCGGGCGAAGTGGCGTACAGCAAGGGCCTGCTCAGCGGGGCGCTGGACCGGCTGACCGGCCGGACCGTCGACCTGGGCGCCACCCTCACCCCGCGCGAGCGCGAGACCCTCGGCCTGCTCGGCGACGGCCTGGGCACCGCCGAGATCAGCCGACGGCTCGGTGTCGCCCTCAACACCGCGAGGAACCACGTCCAGCGGGTCCTGGAGAAGCTCGGCGCCCGCTCCCAACTGGAGGCGGTCGCCGTGGCCCGCCGCGCCGGCCTTCTCCGGTGACCGGGAACAGCCCCGGCGAACAGGGCCGTACCCCCGCCCCGACCGAGACGGCGTTCACCCTGCTGGTCAAGAGCGTTCTCGACTACGGCATCTTCATGCTCGACCCCAAGGGCTACGTCTCCACCTGGAACGCCGGCGCCGAGCGGATCAAGGGCTACCGCGCCGAGGACATCATCGGCAAGCACTTCTCGGTCTTCTACCCACCCGAGGACATCGCCGCCCGCAAACCCCACCTGGAGCTGGAGGCGGCCATCGCCGACGGCCGGCTGGAGGACGAGGGCTGGCGCATCCGCAAGGACGGCACCCGCTTCTGGGCGAACGTGGTGATCACCGCGCTCTTCGACGAGACCGGCGAACTGCGCGGCTTCGGCAAGGTCACCCGGGACATGACCGAGCGCCGCGCCGCCGAGCAGGCGCTCACCGAGCGCCGCCGCCTGTTCGCCCACCTGGTGCAGGCCCAGGAGCTGGAACGCCGGCGTATCGCCTGGGACGTGCACGACGACTCCATCCAGGCCATGGTGGCTGTCGGCATGCGGCTGGAGCTTCTCGCCGACCGGGCGAGCGAGCCGTACGCGAGTGAACTCTCCACGCTCGACGCGTCGGTGCGCGAGGCGGTGGGCCGCCTGCGCAACCTCTCCTTCCGGCTCCAGCCGCCCGGCATCGACCGGCACGGGCTGGTCGAGTCGCTGTCCCAGCACCTCAACGACGTGGTCACGGGCTGGGGTCTTGAGCCGTCGCTGGAACACACCCTGGAGAAGGAACCCGCCCCCGAGACCGCGATCACCATCTTCCGCATCGTCCAGGAGGCGCTGCTGAACGTACGCAAGCACGCCCGGGCACGCACCGTACGAGTCAGCGTCGCCGCCGGGAACGGCGGCCTGCTGGTCCGGGTGGCCGACGACGGCACCGGGCGCCCGGCGGTCGCCCCGACGGCACACGAGCACTTCGGGCTGATGGAGATGCGCGAGCGGGCCGAGACCGCCGGCGGCTGGTGGACGCTGCGCAGCGAGCCGGGCACCGGCAGCACCGTCGAGTTCTGGCTGCCCGACCTGCCGGCCGGCCGGCTGGACGAACCGCTGCCCGGCGCACCCGGCGGCAGCTTCGACTCCCGGACCGCCGCTGAGGGAACCCCGTGACCCGGCCCGCCACACCCGGCGGCCCCCTGCGGGTGCTGATCTGCGACGACAACGACATGCTGCGCGCGGTGCTGGCGGAGGTCGTCGACGCGCAGCCCGACCTCACCCTGGCCGGCAGCGCGGCCGACGCCGGCGAGGCGATCCAGCTCGCTGTCGCCCGACGGCCGCACGTCGTGGTGCTCGACCTGCGCTTCCCCGGCGGCGGCCCGTACACCGCTCAGCAGATCATCCAAGCGGTCCCCGGCGTACGCGTCCTGGTATTCTCGGCCTACGGCGACCGGGGCGCACGCTCCGAGATGGCCGCGGTCGGCATCGCGGGATACCTGGTCAAGGGCGTCAGCAACGCCCAACTGCTGGCCGAGGTCCGGGCCTTGGGCGCCGAGGCTCTCGCATCCACGGCCGCCGTCGCCGTCGCCGTCGCCGTCGCCGAGGAGAATCCGGCGTAACCGGCGTAACCGGCGGCCCGGGGGACCTGGCGGCCCGGCGGCCCGGCTTCCTCAGGCGAACGTCTCCGCGATCAGATCGCTGAGTTGGACGATCTCGGGCGGGTCGCCGTACCGCCGCCCCCAGAGCGCGGCCTCCGTCGCGCGGGCCTGCGCCCAGCGGCCGGCCCGCTCGATGTCCACCTCCGCCGCCTCGGCGAAGACGGCCAGGCGGCGGAGGAGGGCCGACACCGGGTCGGCGGCGGCCCGGTACTCCTCGGGGCGGGTACGCAGCAGGGTGACGCCGTCGTACGCGGAGTCCCCCACGTACCCCTTGGCGTCGATCGCGAGCCAGGGCTCACGCCCGGACGGCAGGATGTTGGTGTCGTGCAGATCGCCGTGGATGAGCGTGTCGGGCTGGTCGGGGGCGAGTTCCCGGAAGGTCGCGATCGCCGCGCCCATCACCCGCCCGCTCAGGGGATCGGCCAGGTGCGCGGCGTCGGCGCGGAGGGCGGCCTCCCACCCCGGCGCCTGGTCCCGCAGCCGGGGAAGACCCGCGGGGGCGGGTACGGCGAGGCGCCGCGCGAGCCGGGCCGCGGTGGTCACGGCCTGTTCGGTGTCGGCGACATCCGCCAGGGTGCCGGGTTCGGCGCGCTCCAGCAGCATCGCGAAGCGGGCGTCGTCGCGCCGGTACAGCGTTACGGCTCCGCGCCCGGCCCAGGCCGCGAACGCGTCGGGCTCATGGACGTTGCCCGGGTGCGGGAACGACACCTTGAGCACGGCCGGCGGCAGATCCGTACCCGTCACGGGAAGGACGACGCCCACCGCGCCGTGCCAAACGGGCCCCGCCGGGGCGCAGTTCCAGCGCTCCAACAGATCGTCGACGGTGCGCGGCAGGCCGTCGATCCACTCGCGTCCGCGCTGTCCCTCCCGCGCGACGGTGCTCCGCGCGAAGGCTTCCGGTACGTCGATCACAGGGAGACCCCGGCCAGTTGTCGTGTCTTACGGCCGCGCCGCGAACTTCGCCGCGAGCTCCGCCGTGAACTCCACGTACTCGATCGTCGCGCCGCCCGGATGCCGCACGGTCAGATTGCGGCCCGTCGGCACGTCGTTGGGGCCGCTGAGCACCTCTCCCCCGTGCTCGCCGGCGAGGGCGAGGGCCTCGTCGATCGACTCCACGACGGTGGTCGCGTGGGTCCCGCGAAACGGCGCGAGCGCCTCTTCCGTGCCCGCGATCAGCAAGTAGCCGCCGATCGCGGCCAGTTCCAGGTCGCCGTACGCGAATCGCAGCTTCGGCTGCGCCCCGGTCAGCGCCAGGAACGTGGGCAGCGCGGTGTCCATGGCGTCGACGTAGACACGAGCGAATGTGGTGAGCGTACGCACAGATCCCCCCTGGTCATTTCGATCGTACCTAGTGGGCGCCGTGATCCGGGGGACGGGTGATCGGCAGGCTGGTGATGCCCAGGTCCTTGCGCATCGTCTGGCGCGCCTCGTACAGCCCCTCCGACGTACCCAGCAGCCGCTCGTGCAGCGCGTCCAGATCCTCGTCGGCGGGCTCTCCCGCGTGGTGCTGCATCAGTATCCTGTAGACGAGATGGAGGCGGTGCGTGAGAGCGCCCACCACGATCAGCACGTCGTCGGACACCAGCATCTGGGCCTCGGCGTACGCCTCGCTCATCCCCTGCCGCGCCCGCCCCGCCCGGTCCGCCTGCTCCTGGCGCGCCTCTCCGGACCCGCCGCCCGTCCGCAGCATGGGCGCGAGATCCCACAGGGCGGAGTGGTAGTTGCGCAGGCCCTGGTTGAGCGTGACGTACGTCGCCCTGCGCGCCGCCAGATACGCCTGACGGTCCGACTCCCGCCGCTCCTCCCTCACTTGGAGTTCGGCATGGTCCAACTCGATCCGCTTGGTGCGCAGTGCGCCGCGGTGGGCGAGCAGACCGGAGGCAAGCGTGCCGGCGACACCGACGATGCCGATGATGAGGGCGGTGAAGGAGGCGCTCATATCGCTTGAATCTACGGGCAGTTGGCCGAGCCGGCACAGAAGATCCGCCCAGCGGGCCCGGCGATCCGGCCATCCGGCGCGGCGGGAGACGGCGCGGCGCGAGACTGCGGCTACGGCAACGGCCGCCACTCCAGCCCTCGCGCGCTCTGCCGTACCTGCCCGAACACGGCGTCGGCGAAGTGCGCGCCGAAGCCGATGGTGTCGGTGTCGCCGAGCCGGCCGAGCATGCGCCGGCGCGAGCGGGCGGCGGACTCCGGGTCCGGTTCCTTGGCGGCGTTCCAGTCGGGGTCGCCGACCTGGATCGCCGAGTGCAGGACGTCGCCGAACGCGATCAGGCTCTCGCCGCCGGACTCGATCACGTACGCCGTGTGCCCCGGTGTGTGTCCGGGCGTGAGCAGCACGCGGACGCCGGGGAAGATCTCCTGCCCGTCGGCCACCACTCGGACCCGGGGCGCCAGGGCGTCCAGCATCATGTCCGTCACACCGAAATCGGCCCGCCGCTGCGACCACTCCGCCTCGGAGATCAGGATGTCGGCAGCCGGGAACGTCGGGGTCTGCTCGCCGTTCGGGACCGGGTACCAGGCCCAGCCGATGTGCTCGACATGCAGGTGCGTGACGGCGACGGCCTCGATGTCGGCCGGGCTCCGCCCCAGCGTCGCGAGGCCGTCGAGGAGCGATCCGCCCTGCATGCTCACGAACACCGGATGATCCGCCGGGATCGGGGCCGAGAAGGGCCCGAACCCCGCGTCGATCAGTACGGCCCGCTCATCGCGCTCGACGAGCAGGCCGCCGTGTCCGGCCGTCAGCAGACCGGAGTCGTCCAGGTACGCGGAGTGGGCCTTCCAGTCGTCCTCGGTCGTCGACGGGAACAGGCCGCGCGGCTTGACCTTGATGAATCCGTCGGGGACGAAACTGACCTTCAGGTCCCCCACCTGAACGGACCGGATCTCCGGCACCTGGCGCAGCCGCTCCCGCGCGGTTTCGGGAAGAGTCGTCATCTCGACACCACCGAATCACTGGGCACTATGTCCATGTTCGCACAGGTATAGAACGTTCAACGACGCCCTCCGCGCACACGTCTCGGTGCCCCGCCCAGTGCACCGCTCGGTGCCCCGCGCCTACAGCGTCGGCAGCCCGTACGCGTCAGCGATCAACTCGTAGCTCCGCAGCCGCGCCGCCCCGCCGTGCGCGTTCGCCGTGATCATCAACTCGTCGGCGCCCGTGCGCTTCTGGAGGTCGTCGAGGCCCGAGCGCACCGCGTCCGGCGTGCCGTGGACGATGTTGGTGAGCCAGCCGTCCACGAACTCCTTCTCCATCGGGCTGAATTGGTGCGCCTCGGCCTCTTCGGGCGTCGGCACGAGCCCGGGCCGTCCCGTGCGCAGCCGCACCATCGACAGTGCTCCTGACAGGACTTGGCGGCGCGCCTCGGCCTCCTCGTCGCTCGCCAGCGCCGCGACGCCGATCAGGGCGTACGGGGCGTCGAGCACCTCGGACGGCCGGAAGGACTCGCGGTAGAGGTCCAGGGCGGGAATGGTGTTCTGCGCCGAGAAGTGGTGCGCGAAGGCGAAAGGCAGACCGAGTACGCCGGCCAGCCGCGCGCTGAAGCCGGACGAGCCGAGCAGCCAGACCGGCGGCCGGCCCGCCGGACCCTGCACCGGTCCTGGGACCGCGTGGATACGCGAGTACGGGTGGCCGTCGGGGAAGTCGTCGTCCAGGAACCGCGTCAGCTCGGCGAGCTGCTGCGGGAAGTCGTCGGCGCCCTCGTTCAGCCGGTCGGTGCGGCGCAGCGCGGCCGCCGTGGCGCCGTCCGTCCCGGGCGCGCGGCCGAGGCCGAGGTCGACGCGGCCGGGGGCGAGCGCCTCCAGCGTGCCGAACTGCTCGGCGATGACCAGCGGGGCGTGGTTGGGCAGCATCACGCCGCCCGAGCCGAGCCTGATGCGCTCGGTGTGGGCGGCGAGGTGGGAGAGGATCACCGCCGGGGACGAGGAGGCCACGCCCGGCATGGAGTGGTGCTCGGCGACCCAGTGCCGGTGGTATCCCCTGCGCTCGGCGAGCCGCGCGATCTCGACACTCGTACGCAGGGCCTCGGTCGCCGTACTGCCGCTGCCCACCGTGACCAGGTCGAGTACCGACAGGGGGACGGGCGCGCTGCCGATCGCCGTGCCTCGGATCGCGTCGCCCGAATTCGCGTCTACCACCGGTCAGACCCTCCTGCTTCGAAAAGATTCCGTGCTGTCCACACAGCACACAACCAACAGGAGAGGCTCCCCGGTTATTCCCGGACAGGGCCTGTCCGGGACGCCTGTCCGGGACCTGCCCCCCCGGGCTCCGACCAGCCCGGGTCAGGCCCCGGGCGGTCCCACGCGGACCCGCTCAGGTCCACCCGGGATCCACTCAGGCCCAGGGACGCGTCGGTCCTAGTGACGCGTCGCGAACAGCGTCCCCAGCTTCGGCGCCCGGGCCTTGCGTTCCACCAGCCGCAGCCCTTCCCAGACCGTGACCTGGTTGGCTGTGAGGACCGGCTTTCCGAGTGCCTCCTCCAGCTCCGGCAGCCAGGCCACCGTGTGCAGGGCCGTGTCCGGCATGAGCACGACCTCCGCGTCCGGATGGTCGCCCGCCCGCGCGAGCGCGAGCACCTCGTCCCGGCCCCAGGTCCCGACCTCCGCCGCCGTGATGATCCCGCTGGCGCGGTCGGCCACGACCTCGATCCCCGCCGCCTTGAGGAAGGTGGTGAAGTACCCGGTGACGTCCTCGGGGTACGTGGCGGCCACCGCGACGCGCCGGGCGCCGAGCGCCTGCACCGCGTGGGCGAAGGCGAACGACGTACTCGAAGCCGGCAGGCCCGCCGAGCCCGCCAGGCTGCGGGTCTGCTCCTTGGCGCCGTCCCAGCCGTACACGAAGCTGCCGCTCGTACACGCCCAGACGACGGCCTCGGCGCCCGCGAGGCGCAGCTCTCCCACACCGTCGGCGAGCCGCTCGTCCGCGCCCATCCGCAGCAGCGCGTCGACGCGGTGCGCGTCCTCGCCGATGTCCGTGTGGACGACGGGCAGCCTGATGTCGGTGTCGATCATCATCTCGATGCGCGGGTAGTCGTCCTCCGCTGAATATCCGGGGTAGAGGAATCCGACGGTCGTCATGTCCACCCTTCCTGTTCGTCCGTCCGAGCCTCCGGGAGCGGCAGGATCTGCGCCGAATCCACCGGGTCCGACACCGATTCCAGGACCGGCTCCGGTTCCGCCGACGGAGCTGAGGCCGGTTCCATCGGCCGCATCGGATCCAGTGGCACCGACGGGACCGACGGCCCCGGGAAATCCTGTGACACGGGGAAGTCCTGTGCCACGGAGAAGTCCTGGAACAGCGGTACCACCGGCGTCGCCGGCAACGTCGGCAGACTCGGCAGGATCACCGGCCGCGCGGGGGCTGTCTCGATCAGCAGCCGTTGGTACGGGCCGACGGCCTGCGCGCCGAGCCTGCGGAGCGCGGCCCACATGGTGACCTGGTTCGCGGACAGGACCGGCATGCGCAGCTCGGCTTCGAGCTGCGGAATCGCGTCATAGGTGGCGAGATTCGTGCAACTGATGAAGAGCGCGTCGGCCGCCCCTACGACGGCCTGCCGCGCCATATCCATGACCGACCGGTAGGGCACCTTCCAGATGTCCCTGGTCAGCCCCAGAAAAGCGCGACCACTGACGGATACCCCGACCTCCCCGAGATAGTCCTCCAGCGACTGGGTGACGGACTCCGTGTACGGGGTGACCAGCGCGAGCCTGCTGATCCCGAGCTCCTCCAGGGCCTCTGTCAGCGCCCCCGTCGTGGTGACCGAGGGCACCTCGCCGGCCCGGGTCATGGCCTCGCACATCGCGCGCTCGCCGATGGGGCCGCCGACGAAGCTGCCGGACGTGCAGGCGTAGGCGATGACCTCCGGTTCGGAGGCCGCGAGCGCCTGGACCGCCTCGCTCAGCGTTTCGTGTTCGCTGACCAGCCGGGCGAGGTCGAGGGAGACCTCCACCGGTACGTACGGGGTCCTGGTCAGGCGCAACGAGATCTCGTCGGGCACCCAGCGCCACAGCTCGCGGTCGAGCGCGAAATCGAAGGGAGCTACCACGCCGACACCACGCTGCGGCTGTGGTCCACCCAGAAAGGAGACTTCCAACACTGGCCCCCAGAAAACGCTTTTCACGTCGGACGCTTTCAGCGTCTTGTTGACGAAGGTAGGAGCACGATGCGAGCGTGGTCAATCCGTACAAGTGAGCCGTTTCATCGAGTTTTCCTGGCTGAAACTCAACCCTCTCCGCGCACCCCCCGCAGAAGGGCTTCATTCCATGACCGCACCGATCTTGCTCGTCCTCGAAGCCGACCCGCCTCCCCGGCTCGGCCGGCTGGCGGGCCGGGCCACGGTCCGGTACGCCGACGAGCACAACCTCGCAGCTCAGCTACCCTCTGCCGATGTTCTGCTGGTCTGGGACTTCCTCTCGGACGCGGTACGTCTCGCCTGGCCGGGCGAGGGTCCGCGGCCCCGCTGGGTGCATACGGCGAGCGCCGGAGTGGACCGGCTGCTCTCCCCCGAGCTGATCAATTCGGAAACATGTGTGACAAACGCCCGGGGCATCTTCGAGAAGCCGATCGCCGAATATGTGGCCGGACTGGTTCTCGCCATGGCAAAGGATCTTCCTGGAACGCTGGAGTTGCAGCGCCAGCGCCGCTGGCGGCACCGCGAAGGGCTCCAGGTCGCCGGCAGCCGGGCGACCGTGGTCGGGGCCGGGCCGATCGGCCGGGCGGTCGCCGAGACGCTCAGGACGCTCGGCGTGCACGTGGCGGTCACCGGCCGTACGGCGCGCCCCGGCGTGCACGGCGCCGACCAGCTCGACCGGCTGCTGACCGGGGCCGACTGGGTGATCAGTGCCGCGCCACTCACGGATGCGACACGCGGCATGTTCGACGCGCGGCTCTTCGGTCTGATGCAGCCGTCGGCGCACTTCATCAACGTGGGACGCGGGCAGCTCGTCGTCGAGGACGACCTGGTCGCCGCCGTCTCCAAGCGCTGGATCGCGGGCGCCGCACTGGATGTCTTCGAGCATGAGCCGCTGCGTCCGGAGAGCCGCCTGTGGGACGTACCCGGCCTGATCGTGTCCCCGCACATGAGCGGCGACACGGTCGGCTGGCGCGACCGCCTCGGCGCACAGTTCGTTGACTTGTATGAACTTTGGTCGGCCGGAAAGCCCCTGCCGAACGTGGTCGACAAGAAACGTGGGTACGTCCCCATGCATGACTGATCCAATTTTCCTCACGGACCTGACCGCACGGCAGCTCCTCACCGGCTACCGGAGCGGCGATTTCTCCCCCGTCGACGCGACCCGCGCCGTCCTGGAGCGGATCGAGGCGGTCCAGCCGCTGGTCAACGCCTTCGTACGGGTGGACGCCGAGCCGGCGCTCGCCCAGGCCGAGGCGTCGGCGGAGCGGTGGCGCAGGAAGGAGCCGCGCGGGCTGCTCGACGGCGTACCGGTCTCGGTCAAGGACATCTTCCTCCAGCGCGGCAGCCCCACGCTGCGCGGATCGAGGACCGTACGCGCCGAGGCGGCCTGGGACGAGGACGCCCCAGCGGTGGCCGGACTGCGGGAGCACGGCGCTGTCCTGGTCGGGAAGACGACCACGCCCGAGTTCGGCTGGAAGGGCGTCACCGACTCGCCGCTGAACGGGGTGACGCGCAACCCGTACGACCTGTCCAGGACGTCCGGGGGGTCCAGCGGTGGCAGCGCGGCCGCCGTGGCGCTGGGCGCGGCGCCGCTGTCGATCGGTACGGACGGCGGCGGCTCGGTCCGTATCCCGGCGTCGTTCTGCGGGATCTTCGGACTGAAACCGACGTACGGCCGGATCCCGCTCTATCCGTCGAGCCCCTTCGGCACGCTGGCGCACGCCGGGCCCATGGCGCGGGACGCCGCCGACGCCGCGCTGCTGCTGGATGTGATCAGCGGCGCCGACCCGCGGGACTGGTCGCAGCTCGCGCCGACGGCCGGGATGAGCGCGGAGCTGGCGCGGGGCACGGAGGGCGTACGGGGGCTGCGCGTCGCGTACTCCCCGTCCTTCGGCGGCCAGGTCGCCGTCCGGCCCTCGGTGGCCTCAGCCGTACGCGGCGCTGTGGCCAGGCTGGCCGAGCTGGGCGCGTACGTCGAGGAGGCCGATCCGGACATCACCGATCCGGTGGAGGCGTTCCACACCCTGTGGTTCAGCGGCGCCGCCCGGCTGGTGCAGTCGTACAGCAGGGAGCAGCGCGCGCTGCTCGATCCCGGGCTGCGGGAGATCGTCGCCGAGGGTGAGCGGATGAGCGCGCTGGACTATCTGGCGGCGGTCGACGCGCGGATGGAGCTGGGGCGGCGGCTGGGCCGCTTCCACAGCTCGTACGACCTGCTGGTCACGCCGACGCTGCCGATCACCGCGTTCGAGGCGGGCGCCGAGACGCCTGCGGGGGCGGGGTACCGGCGCTGGACAGGGTGGACGCCGTTCACCTATCCGTTCAATCTGACGCAGCAGCCGGCGGCGACCGTGCCCTGCGGGGTGGACGAGGACGGGCTGCCGATCGGGGTGCAGATCGTGGCGGCCCGGCACGCGGACACGCTGGTGATGCGCGCGGCGCACGCGCTGTACGAGTCGGGCACGGCGCGGATTCCCGCACCGGCGGGCAGCCCGATGCCCGCCGGAAGCTGAGAGCCCGGCCCGCCCGGCGGAGGCGGGTTCACATCTGGCAAGCCCGGGTCACACCCGGCGGAAGTTGAGGGTCTCGCCGATCGCGCCGGCCCGCCACAGGTCCTGGCAGGCCTCGGCCATCTGGTCGAGGCCGTCGACCACGGTGCCCCAGACGATGCCGGGGATCCAGCCCATGTCGCCGTTGATCAGCAGGTTGTTGCGCTCGTAGAAGAGGGCGAGGTCGACAACGGTCCGCCGACCGCTGAAGGCCTCTTCCTCGTAGCCGTACGAGGTGTTCGCCAACTCCGTCTCGGGGAAGGTGAAATAACACAGATCACCCGGAATGGGGGTGATGGTGGGGTTCTCCAGCGGCGGTTCCTTCTCCGCGAACGCGGGGAAGAGCGCGTAGATCTCATTCCGCGCGTACTTCGCGTGATAGACGTCCGAGCCCAGCGGCAGCGCGTCCCACACCGCCGCACAGGTGACCGGAGCCCGGTCGTCGAGGAGTTTCGCGGTGCACCGCACGCCGCGCTTGTCTAGCGATACCTGCACATAACGCTCTGTCATTCTCGCAGCCTGCCCGGGTCGGAGACACCACACACCCCCCGGCGCCGACAATCGATTCAGGCCACGGGAAGGTCACCCTCCGGACACCGTTCTATTACACCCGCCGCTGGGACGGCATAGAACATCCCGATCGGGCAGGCGCGTCCCATTGCCCACTCGTTCAAACACCCACCGAGGAGATTGCGAATCCATGGCTGACTTCCCGAACCTGTCCCGCCGGGGCTTCCTCAGCCGCTCCGCGGCCGTCGGTGGCCTGCTGGTCGTACCGGGTCTCCTCTCCGCGTGCAGCAAAACCGACAGCGGCACGACCACCGGCACCGGAGCGCTCGACAAACTGCGCAAACAGGGCTTCGTACGGGTCGCGTACGCCAACGAGGCCCCGTACGGCTACACCGAGGGCGGCAAGCTCAAGGGCGAGGCGCCCACCCTCCACCAGCAGATATTCAAGGCGCTCGGCGTCGACACGCTGAAGCCGACCCTCGCCGAGTTCGACGGCCTGATCCCGGGCCTCCAGGCCGGGAAGTACGACGTGGTCAGCGCGGGAATGGCGATCACGCCCGACCGCTGCGCCAACGCCCTGTTCTCCGAGCCCGAGTTCATCTCGCCCACCGCGATGATGGTGAAGAAGGGCAACCCCAAGAACATCACCGACCTCGCGTCGGCCAAGAAGGCCGGCGTGGTCATCGGCGTGATGGCGGGTGCGGTCGAGGGCTCGTACGCCGAGGGCGCCGGCATCGCCAAGGACAAGATCAAGACACTCCAGAAGCCGCAGGACGGCGCCGACGCCGTCACCGGCGGCCGTATCGACGCGTTCCTGCTCACCGGCATCTCGCTGCGCTGGCTGGCCAAGACCAACAGCGGCACCGAGGTCACCGAAGCGTTCGTGCCCGAGCTGAAGGGCAAGCCGCAGTACAGCCCCGGCGGCGCCGTCTTCAAGAAGGGCAACGAAGCGCTGCGTGACGCCTTCAACACCCAGCTCAAGAAGATCACGGCCGACAAGGCGCGCTATGTGAGGCTGCTCCAGCCGTACGGCTTCGGTGCGACCGAGATCCCGCCGACGACGCTGAAGACCGCAGATCTGTGCAAGGCCTGACGGGGAAACGCCGTCATGGGTGACTTCTTCTCGACCTTCTCGGACGAACTGCCCCAGGTCCTCTCGGGACTCTGGGTGACAGTCCAGGCCACGCTGCTCGGCGCGGCCCTCGCCCTGGTCCTGTCCTTCGTGCTCGGCCTGATGGCGGGCAGCGACGTGTCCTTCGTGCGCGTGGTCTCGCGGATCGTCGTCGAGTTCTTCCGGGGGACCTCGCTGTACGTCCAGCTCTTCTGGCTCTACTACGCCATGCCCCAGCTCACCGGGTACGAACTCACCCCGTTGATCTGCGGTGTCGTGGCCTTCGGGCTGAACTTCGGCGCGTACGGCTCCGAGGTCGTGCGCGGCGGCATCAACGCCGTACCGGCCGCGCAGTGGGAGGCCGCGATCGCGCTGAACATGACCCCGTACAAGCGGATGACGCGGGTGATCATGCCGCAGGCGTGGGTCCAGATGATCCCGTCCTTCACCAACCTGCTGATCCAGCTCCTCAAGGCGACCCCGCTGCTCTGGCTGATCTCGGCGGCCGACCTGATGACGGTGATCCAGCAGATCAGGGACCGCACGGGTGAGTCCCTCACCGCGTACGCGTCCCTGCTGGTCTTCTACTTCGTCCTGGCCTACGCCCTGACCATGCTGATGAATCTGCTCGAACGGACGGCGAAGGCCAGGCTCGGGCAACACACCGGGACCCGGAGCCTGCTGCGCAGCCGCAGCGCCGCCGATCCCGTGGTCACCGGAGGTGCCGCTCAGTGAGCGTATTCAACTGGGGCGCGGCGGGGGATGTCCTGCCGCTGCTGCTCAAGGGATTCGAGACCACGCTGCTCGCCACCGTGCTCGGCACGGTGGTCGCCGCCGTGCTCGGGCTGGCCATCGCGGTGGCCGGCCGGGCGCCCACGCGGTTCGTGACGGTGCCGGTGCGGGTCGTGATGGAGTTCATCCGGTCCACCCCGCTGCTGGTCCAACTGGTGGGCGCGGCCGCGGTGTTCTCCACCGTCGAGCCGCTGACGATCGGCATCGTGGTGCTCGGCATCCACTACGCCACCTACACCTCGGAGGTGTACAGGGCCGGGATCGACGGGGTGCCGAAGGGTCAGTGGGAGGCCTGCCGCGCGCTGTCGATGTCGCCCAGGCGGACCTGGCAGGCGGTGATCCTGCCGCAGGCCGTACGCAATGTGCTGCCCGCCCTGGGCAACTACGCGATCTCCATGTTCAAGGAGACGCCGTTCCTCGCCGTGATCACGGTCCAGGAAATGGTCTTCGAGGCACGGCAGTACGCGGACGCCCACTTCCTGTACACCGAAGCCTTCACGCTCGCCGGAGTGATCTTCCTGATCGCGAGCTACCCGACCTCGCTGCTGATGAGAAAGCTGGAGAAGAGCCTTGGCCACTGACCCCCTGCGGAAGACGCCTGCCGAGGACGCGGTCCCCGTATCCGTATCCGCCTCCGCTTCCCTTTCCGCCTCCGCTTCCCCTTCCGCTTCGACGGCGGCCACTCCCGTCGCCGATCCGGCCGACGCCGGCGCTCAGCCGCTCGTCCGCTTCGACAAGGTCGTCAAGCGCTACGGCGACCATGTCGTCCTCGACGAGCTGGACTTCGCCGTACGGCGCGGCGAGCACGTCACCCTCATCGGGCCGAGCGGCTCCGGCAAGACCACCATCCTGCGGCTGCTGATGACGCTGGAGAAGGTGAGCGACGGGGTCATATGGGTGGACGGCGAACCGCTGTCGCACATGCGTACGCCGAACGGCGGCCTCAAGCAGGCCGGCGAGAAGCAACTCCGGCAGTCCCGCAAGAAGATCGGGATGGTCTTCCAGCAGTTCAACCTTTTCCCGAACATGAAGGTGCTCCAGAACATCACCGAGGCACCGGTCAACGTCCTCGGTCTTGAGCGCGACGAGGCCGAGACGCGCGCCCGCGAACTCCTCGACATGGTCGGTCTCGCCGACAAGGTCGACGCGCATCCCTCCCAGCTCTCCGGCGGCCAGCAGCAGCGCGTGGCGATCGCCCGCGCACTTGCGATGCGGCCCGAGATCCTGCTCCTGGACGAAGTGACGTCGGCGCTCGACCCCGAGTTGGTGGCCGGCGTGCTCGATCTGCTGCGCGAGATCGTGCGGACGACGAACATCACCATGCTCTGCGTCACCCATGAGATGAATTTCGCCCGGGACGTCTCGGACCAGGTACTGATGTTCGACTCTGGGCGAATTGTCGAGTCCGGATCGCCGGAGAAAATATTCACCGCGCCCGAGAACAAACGGACTCAGGAATTCCTGAGCGCCGTCCTTTAAAGAGGCTCGAATCGGCTCTGGCGCGACGCCTGAGCCGCTGGTACCTTCCTGCCGCAAGAGACCAGGAGATACCGCGAGAGCTGCGGGAGAAGGTGCCCGCCGGGGGCGCGCCTGCGGGGATGCGGACGCGTGAAGAACGCGCGCACCGGCGGCCGTGCGCCGCCCGGGCAGTCGCATGAACGGGGAGAACCCGGTGCTGGGAGGGCGGCGGACCGGCGGCGGCCTGGCAGAAGCGCACATCCTTCGCCCCGCGCATTCCGGAAAAGAGCACGGATGCGATTGCCTATTCCGTGAATATCATGGAAGGCGCCATGTGCCTCAACACCACAGTGCGGCTCGGACCCACGAATGAGTCGCCAATTTCGGCGGCGACCGCCCGGCGGACCGGGGAAAAGCAAAGGGCCCACGGAATTCTCGGTATGACGTGAGGACCGCACACAGCAGGACCAAGTATGACTGTGGCATATGCCACGGGTGGCGCGGCCCAGTCCCCAGGCCTGGGCCGCGCCGTCGTTTCCCCCAACAGCCGTCCCGCAGGGCTGCTTTGGCGGCTATCGTGAAGACAAAAGCTTGCGGTCACAACCTGCTAGGGGGAACCGTGGCGCTGAAGCCGGAGCCGACAGCACCTTTCCACTCGGTGCATTACGTCTTGCGTGTCCTGGAGGCCATCTCCCGGCACCCGGGCGGCGTTACGGATGCCCAGATCGCCCGCGAGACAGGACTGCCCACCGGACACCTCGCGCCGATGCTGATCATGCTGCGCCGCGAGGGGTATGTGGAGCAGATCTCGGAGGGCGCCTATGCCGTCGGGGACTCGCTCGTCCTCCTCGGGTCCGGCACGACGCGGCAGCAGGCACTGGAGACCAAGCTCCAGGAAACGCTGAGCGATCTGCGCGACTCGGTGGGCGCCGCCGTCTACCTCAGCCGGTACATCGACGGCGAGGTCAAGATCACTCAGATCGCCGACGGACCGCGCACGCCCGCGGTGAAGGAGTGGGTGGACTTCCGCTCCTCGGCCCACGCCAGCGCGATCGGCAAGTGCCTGCTCACCCAGCTCGACCAGAACGGCCGCAGGGACCATCTCGCCCGGCACAAGATCGCCCGCCTCACCTCGCGCACCATCACGAGCCAGAGCCTGCTGTTCTCCCGGCTGGACAGCCAGCCGGCCACCGTCCCGGTGCTGGACCTCCAGGAGTACGCCGTCGGCACGGTCTGCGCCGCGGTCCCGCTGACGGCGGGCTCGGCGGTGGGCTGCCTGGCCCTGTCACTCCCGGTCGAGCACGCGTACCGGCTGCGCGAGGCGGCGGCCACGCTGAACCGCAGGGCGGCGCCCATGGCGCTGTCACTGACGCTGTAACCGCGACGGCTCACACCGTAACGACGACGGCCCCGGGACGTGGTCCTGAGCACCCCCGAGGACCGGGTATTATTTTCGAGTCAGCAGGCGCCGCTAGCTCAGTTGGTTAGAGCAGCTGACTCTTAATCAGCGGGTCCGGGGTTCGAGTCCCTGGCGGCGCACCGACAGGGGAAGGGCCCCTCGCGAGAGCGAGGGGCCCTTCTTCGTGCGCCGGGAGGGGGACGGAGCACGAGCGTCCGGACTCCGTGGTGCCCGGTCGTGCCCCGGGGTCAGGCCGCGGACTTGTGCCCGTCCACCGCCGGCGAGAAGCCGAAGATGTCGACCGCGTGGTAGTACGTCCACGCCGTGCCGTCGCAGGCCGTCTTCGAAGCGCCCGAGTAGCCGTTGCAGACGCGCTTCAGGTCCTCGTACAGCATCGAGTCCAGCCGCGCCTTGTTCGCGTCGAACGTGCCGGCGTTCTTGTAGTTGCGGTAGCCGAAGTCGTGGCGGGCGCACGCCGTCTTGAACGGGAAGCCCAGCGGGTTGTCCGGAGACGTGGAGCAGTAGTCCGTGGTCCAGTCGAAGGTGTACGCGGACCACGCGCCCTGGTTGTTGCGGGCGGCGAGCCAGGAGTTGTAGCTCGCGGCGCTCGTCTGGGTCCAGCCACTGAGGACCTGAGCCTTGTCGGCCGGGGCGGCCGCGCTGGCCTGTCCGGCGGTCAGAAGTGCTGCGGGGAGGGTGAGTACGGCTGCTGCGAGCGGAAGTGCCAGGCGTCTGCGCATGGGGAAATCCTCCGGAGGGGAGCGGTCGGTCGCCCATACCTGGTGGCAGGGATCACCCTCAGGCTGACGGCCTGTACTGTCGCGCGGGTCTACGCGCGATGACTGACGGCCGAAGCGTGCCCAACGTCCCGGGGCCACCATGCCTCCGACGCCGAACAGCCACCCGAACAGCCCTGGTTGACCACAATCGGAGCCTGCTGTTCGCACGGATTCTCCGGGTGTGACACCACTCCGCCCGTTCTCTTCTCCCGCCCGGGCGGGCGCGAGCCACGTACCCCGGGGAGCGGGATCCACGCCCCCCGAGGCCCAGAGTTCAGTTCCTGCGGTGCGTCAGAACTGAACGTCGGAGCACGCGTAGAACGCGTTCGACGTGTCCGCGATCGTCCAGACAGCCAGAATCATGTGCCGGCCGGTCCGCTGGGGCAGGACGCCCGAGTGGGAGAGCGTGGCCGGCGGCTGCTGGTTGTTGTACGGCACCGTCAGGAACGGCTGGGTGTCCAGGGCCGCGCGGGTGAGCGGCTGGGACGAGTTCCATCCGTTCTTGGTGATGTAGTACTTGAAGTCGGTCGTCGCGTGTCTGGCCGTGAACTGCCAGCGGAAGTTGTAACTCTGCCCGCCGGAGACCTTGGTGGTGGGCCAGGCGCCGCCGCGCGGGTCGTCGAGCTGCGCGAACTGGCTGAGCCCGCCCGAGCAGAGCTTGCCGTCGGCCGGACCCGCCGCCGGGAAGCCCTTGGGCCCCTCGACGCTCTGCGGCTCCCACTGGATGTTGCCGCAGTTGGCGACCGTGCCGTTGGCACAGAGCTTCTGACGGCTGATGGGTGAGTCGGTGTAGCCATGACTGCTGGCGCTGCCGCCGGCGATCACGGAAACAGCGGCGATCGCGAGGCCGACCACGGCCGCGCCTATCTTCTTTCGCATGCTTGGCTCCAGAGAACGTGGGGAGTTCGGTGAGCTGTGCTGCACGCGTGCAGGTAGAGCAATCGGCGGTCTAGACCAAGTCCCAGAGTATTAACGGAACTTGACCGTGTCCATAACAAGTGCGGTACAGACCAATCAGAATCTTGCTCCACCACCGGGCCGACCTGTGTAAAAGGCCACGGTGAGGTCTTTGACCAGGGCTTTACGCTCGTAGTCGTCCAGTTCGACAAGGCCACGCGACGTAAGCCGATGCACGGTGTCGTCCACCGCGTCCACCAGAGCGGTCAGCACGCTGTCCCGGTGCCGGGCGTCGAGCGCCGCGATCTGGCTGCGCTGCATCGCCTCGGCGATCTCGGGTGCGTACTCGATACGTGTCGGCTGCGCCGAGAAGATGTCCAGGCCCACGGGCCTGCACTCCGCCGACAGCATGCGGGTCAGCGCGTCGCCCACGGCCTCGGCGTCGCGCAGGGTGGGCGCGGTCTCGTGGAAGGCGTCGGCGGGCAACTGCGAGACCACCCGCGCCATCGCCGCCTCGACCTGCTCGCGCAGGTACTCCTCGTGGTCCGGGACCCCGAGAACGGCGCGCGCGCTGTCCCTGACCCGCCACACCACCAGCACGACGACCCGCAGCGCGGTGCCCTGCGCGTCGACGGCGGGGATCGGCTCGCTGCGCCAGTGCCGCAGCCGTACGTCGACCCTGCGCCGCAGCAGCAGCGGGCTCACCCAGAGCAGTCCCGTACGGCGCACACTGCCCCGGTAGTCGCCGCAGAGCGTCAGCACCCAGGCATGGCCCACCCGGCCACGGCCGAGGCCGCCCACGGCGAAGAGCAGGACCATCACGCCGAGAGCGAGCAGGGCCCACTGTCCGAGCGCGATGCCGAGGTACGGGTGGGACGGCACGCGCAGCATCTCGCTCAGTTGGTCCGGCACAGCCCCGACCCACCACAGCAGCGTCAGGCACCCGAGGAGCGCGCAGACCCCGACGACCGCAGCGGCCCACCCGGGCAGCGCGGGTCCTGGCCGCTCTGCGAACTTCTCGTCGACGGGCGGGGCCGAACGGGGGGCCGGTCGCGATCCACTCCGTACGGAGGGCGCGGGCGAGGGCGAGAGCGAGGGTACGGGCGCGGTGGCGGAAGTGGGGGCGGGCGCGGCGGGCTTGGTCAGCCGCGTGGACAACGGCACCGGCATGGAGACCCGGCGGGCCGCCGGGGACGACTCGGTCTCGTCCCTGAAGAGCAGATGGACGGGGATTTCCTGGGTGCTCTCGCCGACGATGAGGGGGCTCCAGCGCGGAGCGCCGGAGCCGGCGGCGGAAGCGTTACGGCCGTACCGCACGGGCGCGGAGCCGCCGACCCGGTACGGGGCGGGGGCCGGAGTGGGGACGGGACCCGAGGCCAGGGCGGGCCGATGGTCCGACTCCGTTTCTGACTCCGTTTCTGATTCCGCTTCAGCTTCCGTTTCCGCTTCTGTGTCCGCTCCGGCGGCAACTTCCGCGTCCTTCGCGCCTTCGGCCCGCGCCTCCCCCTCGTCTTCGTCCTCGGCCGTCTCCGGTACCGGCGCTTCTTCGCGTGGATGGACGTGCTGAGACGGCACTTCGGCGACCTCGGTGACCTCCGCGATCTCCTCCGCCGCGCGTTCCGCCTCGACGTCGCGAGCGGCCTCCGGGGATTCCACGGCCACTTCTGCGGAGGCTTCCACGGCCGCTTCCGTGGCCTCGGGTGCCTCGGGGGCAGCCTCGCGCTCGTTCTCGCGCGGCCAGCCGGTCAGGGCCGCCACCCAGGGCGCCCCCGGGTCGACGGCAGGCCGCGGCCGCCCGTCCCCGCCGTCCGGGTCGTGCGGAACCCCCTCGGCGTTCTCCTGCGAAGTCGTCGTTGTCATCCTTGCCTCCGTCATGCGAAGAGTCGCCGCCACGTCTCAGGACCCGGGTATCCGTTGGCCGAACTGCCGCGCCAGCCCAGGGAGAGCTGGAACGCCTGGACATTGCGCCTGTCGGCCTCGGTCCAGCGCGGTCCCGGGCCTGAGGCGTAGTACTTGCCGTAGTGCTTGCGCACGAGCTGCCTGCCGAGCTGCTCGACGTACTTGTTGGACTGGCCCGGCCGGAAGTACTGCGACCCCGGGAACGCGGGGGCCTTTGCCGCAGCGCTCGCCGGTGATCCGCTGCTTCCGCCGGCGCCCGCCGCCGGGATGTTCTTCCCGAGGCCGTCCACCAGGTACTCCCAGGTGTCGGGCCCTGGCAGCCCGTCAGCCTCCGCGCCCCGCCAGCCCTGTGCCTGCTGGAACGCCTGGGTGGCGCGCCGGTCCGCGTCGCTCCAGCGGGGCCCGGGGCCGTCCGCGTAGAAGCGCTTGCCGCCGCGCTGGATGAGCATCTCGCCGAGCCGGGTCACGTACTTGTTGTTGGCGCCCGGCCCGAACGACTTCGTACCGGGGTACGAGGTCACCCCGACGGGCGCGCTCCCGCCGCTGCCCTCGTCGACCAGGCCCCTGTAGCGGTAGGGCACATAACGGTCGGAGTTCTTCCAGTACGCCATGGGGGTCGGCTGCGCGCGGGTGGTCGGCGGAGTCTGCTCGTAGGCCATGTAGCGGGAGTGCGAGTCGTCGGTCCAGCCGCCGAAGATCGTGACGTGCGATCCCTTGTTCGGACTGCTGGGGTTGTGGAAGAGCAGGATGTCGCCGGGTTGGAGGTCGTCCCGGGCGATCCGCACGCCGTACTGCGCGAGGCTGCCCGTCCACTCGTTGCCCGCCAGGTTCCAGGCCATGGAGACGAAGCCCGAACAGTCCTGCCGGTAACCGTCCGACCAGTACCTGCTCATGCTGTACGGCACCCGCGCGCCCACCCACTGCTTGGCGCGCTCGATGATGTCGCCTCGGGTGGTCTCGCGCAGGGAAGAACCAGAATTGCCCGGCCCGGGGCCGGCTGACGGTCCGCCATGCAGCGGACCGCTGCCCCCTTGGGGCGTGGCGGGTACGGGGACGGGGTCGGCGGTCAGGGACCGAACGGCGCCCGTACCTCCGCCGACGGCCGCGGTCGCCGCTCCCGCTGACGCCGCCGCCACTGATGCTGATGCCGCTGACGCCGCCGCCGCGCCCGTACCGCCGAGGGCGACGCCCGCGGCGGTGAACAGGACCAGCGCCCGACGGGCGCCGTGAGCGGCCGGGTGACCACCGGCGCGCAACGGCAGGCCTCTCGCCAGCTCACGCCGTTGTGCGGCGCATCCGACGCATGGGCAGTCGTGAGCGGGCTTGTACTCCTCGAAGACCGGAACGGTCATGCGAATCCCCTCCACACTCATCAAGATCCTTCGACGCTGGTGCACGGGCGTCAGTGTCTCAACTGTCTGGACAAATCGCATTTTGACGGATCAAAGGTATTAATCGACCATTCGACAGGCCGCAACGCCTCGCAAATGAGCCGGACAAACGAGGCGATCGGGTAAAGTTCGCCGAGTCCGTGGGTGCCGGTACGGCTGACGCCTCATCAGCGGGCGTGGATTCGCCTCTCCCCCGAACGTTCCTGACGGCGCGTCACCGCGCCGCCCCCCTACTTCGTGTTGCGCGCCAGTTCGAGCGCGTACTCCGGATACCACTCGCCCGCCTCGGGGCCGCCCCGGCAGGTGCCGTCCGACTCGCCCGGCCGCTTGATCCAGAGGTACGCCTTGACCAGCGGGTCGTTCGTCCTGGTGGTCGGCGGCTCGCCCAGGGCGCGGCCCGGCGGGTTGCACCAGTTCTCGCCCGGGTCGCTGCCTTCGGTGTAGGGACCGTTGCCGTTCCGGCTGGTGTCGATCACGAAGGGCTTGTTGCTGACCTTCGCCGACAGTCGCTCGCCGAAGTCCAGGCTCCGCGCCGTCGGGTAGAAGTTCGACACATTGACCGAGAAGCCGTCCGCCTCAGCGATGCCCGCCCGCTGGAGCGGTTCGAAGAGCGCGTCCGGTGAGTGCCAGCCGGCGTTGCCCGCGTCCAGATAGACCGTCGTCGACGGTTGTCGTGTCAGCCGTCGGACAGCGCCTCTGAGCAGGCCGAACCGTTCCTCGCGGAATGCGGCGGGCGTGCAGCCGTCCACCAGGTGCAGCAGTGCGTCCGGTTCGAGGATCACCGTGGCCCGGCGGTCGCCGATGCCCCGGGCCACCCGGTCGATCCACTCCCGGTACGCGTCGCCGTCCGCCGCGCCGCCCCTGGAGTACTGGCCGCAGTCGCGGTGCGGAATGTTGTAGAGCACCAACAGCGCTTCCCGGTCCGCGGAGGTGGCGGCCACCGTGAGGCTCTCGGTCTGCCCCAGCGGGTTGTCCGTTCCGATCCATTCGGCCGTGGGCTGCTCGGCGATCCGCCTGAGCAGTCCGGCGCTCTTCGCGTCGCCCTTCCTGGCGTACTCGGCGGCCTGCCGCGCGGCGCCGCCGTCGGGGTTCACCCAGTACGGGACGTCAGTCATCGCCCGCTGACGCGTGGGCGGTTGGTCTCGGGAGCCGATGCGGCCGCTGCGCCCGGCGCCCTCGTCGTCGGACGAACAGCCCGTCAGCAGCACCACGGCCAGCGACAGCGCCACGGTCGCGGCGCCCGGCCGACGGGCGCGGTAACTCCCGTACATCCACGTCCCCTTGGCCTCAGCCGGACTCAACGTGCCTCAACTGGCCCTGGTTTCCTTCTTCGCCGCCGGTGCCGGCGCCGCTTCCGCGACACCCGTCAGGTACGCCGAGACCACCACGTTCGCCGTGTACGACCGCGTCTTCCGGTCGAACGTGCCGCCGCAGGTGATCAGCCGCAGTTCGGCGCGCGATCCGTCGCGCGTCCCGTACACCTTCCGGGCGTCGAAGCGGTCGCGGGTGATGACCTGCACGTCGTCGACGGTGAACACCGCCACCGAGCCGTCCTCCCTGGTCACCCGGATCCGCGCGCCCGGCCGCGTGGCGCTCAGCCCGTAGAAGACGGCCGGTCTGGTCTCGGTGTCGACGTGGCCGACGAACAGCGCCGTGCCCGGGGCGCCCGGCTCGACGCCGCCGCCGTACCAGCCCACCGTCTGCGGCCTGTCGTACGGCGGTGGGTCCACCGCTCCCCCGGTGTCCAGGCCACGCGCCACCACCGGCGCCGTGACACCTATCGACGGCACATCCACCCGCCGTGGCTCCGCCGGCTTCATCGGGTCGTGCGCGCTCGGCAGCGCCACGCCCAGCGGGCGCCCCACCGCGGACACATCGCCCACTGTCGGCGCGGAGTTGGGGGCGCCCGTGCCTCCCATACCGCTGGTGCCGTCCGTGAGGTGGCGGCCCCAGAGCCACAGGCCGAACAGCAGCACGGCCCAGGCAACCGCCGTCGTCAGCCGCCCTGTTCCGGTGCGTTCCGGGTCGTCCGTACGCCGTGCGCGGTTCTCCTGCGACATGTCAGTCGGAGTCCCGCGCCGCGCGCTGCCGCCGTACGCTCCGGCACGCCACCGCCACAGCGGCGACTCCCGCCAGGACAAGGCCGATCACCGCGTGCGGGGTGCCGGGGCCCGACTCGTCGGCCCGCTCCCGCTGTTCGGCGGCCAGCGCCGCCGTACCGCCACCGCCCGCCCGGACCGGTGCGATCGGCGACTCGGCCGCGTGCGGGTGGTGGGACTTGTGGACGACCTGGAAGGTGCCGGTGCCCTTGCGGTGGTGGTGGCCGCCGCACCGGACGTCGATGGTGTAACTGCCCGCCTTGACGGACGACTTGACCCTCGTATCGCCGAAGAGCGGCGACTTCGAGTGGCCGCCCTCGCCGCCCGACAGCCCCGCCTTGGTGACAAAGGCGTTGGACGTGGCCAGGCCGTCGGCGCTGTCGCAGCCGTCGACCCTGAGTTCGACCTCCCCACCGGGGGCGATGGCCGACGGTGTGACGGTGACCCGCACCGAATCGTGGGCGTGGGCGGCGGCGACGCCGACGGCCGGCGTCACCACCAGTACAGCGACCGCGCCGACGGCACGGTATGCGAGCAGCCTTGAACGCATCGTGAAACCTCCTGATAAAGGAAGAGTCACTCGTACGTCAGGATCTCGCATCCGCAGCAGCGGGCCAGGGCCGCTCCGTGCCGCCTGACCTGCTCAGATGCGATCGACCAGATCGGCGATCGAGTCAACGACGCTGGACGGGCGGAAGGGGTAGCGGTCGATGTCGGCGGGGGTCGTCAGGCCGGTCAGGACGAGGAATGTCTCCATGCCCGCCTCAAGCCCGGCCAGCACGTCGGTGTCCATCCGGTCGCCGATCATCGCGCTGGTCTCGGAGTGCGCGCCGATGGCGTTCAGGCCGGTCCGCATCATCAGCGGGTTCGGCTTGCCCGCGAAGTACGGCTCCTTGCCGGTGGCCTTGGTGATCAGCGCGGCGACAGCGCCGGTGGCCGGCAGCGGCCCCTCGGCCGAGGGGCCGGTCTCGTCCGGATTGGTGCAGATGAAGCGCGCGCCGCCGTTGATCAGGCGGATCGCCCTGGTCAGCGCCTCGAAGCTGTACGTACGGGTCTCGCCGAGCACCACGTAGTCCGGCTCGTGGTCGGTGAGGACGTACCCGATGTCGTGCAGCGCCGTGGTGAGGCCGGCCTCGCCGATGACGTACGCCGTACCGTCGGGCCGCTGGTCCTCCAGGAACTTGGCGGTGGCGAGCGCCGACGTCCAGATGTTCGCCGCCGGTACGTGGAGTCCCATCCTGGCCAGCCTGGCCTGGAGGTCGCGCGGGGTGTAGATGGAGTTGTTCGTGAGGACCAGGAAGGGCTTGCCCGAATCCCTCAGTCGCTTGATGAACTCGGCGGCGCCCGGGATCGGAACCCCCTCGTGGATGAGGACACCGTCCATGTCGGTGAGCCAGGATTCGACCGGCTTGCGCTCTGCCACTGGATTGTTCTCCGCTCTGCGGTGGGCCACTGGTCGTGCCCGTACGTACGCGCTGTACGTACCGGCCGTCCGACCACGCTGTCCGACACGACCAGCCTAACCAGGGCCGGGCCCTGGCCGCGCGGAGCGGTGGACCTCGCCCCGCTCAGGGGCGCAGCCCGCGGAACACGGCGGTCAGGGCGACTCCGGCGGCGAGCAGTGCGGCGATGGCTGCCGACCATCCCAGGAGGTCGGCGGAGCCGGTGTTGGCGAGTTCGGGGGCGGCGGACTTCGCCGGGGAGGCGCTGGGCGACGGGGAGCCGGAGGGCTTGTCCTTGGCGGCCGCGCTCCGGCTCGCGTCGGGCTCGGGGAGGGGGTGGGCGCTGGTGCGCGGGGCGGGCGCGGGGGCGGGGCTG
>NZ_JTHL01000001.1:2987171-3000234 GCF_000818195.1 Streptomyces sp. 150FB
GGGCCGCGGCTTGCGTACGGCCGTGGGCGAGCCCTGTCGTGCCCGTGTCCGTGCCCGCGTCCGTGCCCGCGTCCGTATCCGTGCCCGCGTCCGTGCCCGCGTCGGCCGCCGCGGTGTCGTCGCCCTCGGCGTCACCGTCCCACTCGTTGCCCCACTCGCTGCCCCACTCGTTCTCCCACTCGCTCCGCCACTCGCCGCCGTCCTCGCCCCCGGCCGCGTCCTCCGTGTCCGCCACGCTCTCCGCCTGGGCGGCCAGGACCGCGAAGCGGTACGGGTTCGACTCGCCCACCCAGTCGCCGTCGTCACCGCGTCGCTGCACGGTCGCCGCGCTGAGCACGACGTTGTTCGGGTGGGTGCCGGCGGCGAAGCCCAGCCGCGCGCGGACGGTGACCTTGCCACCGGCGGGCAGGGCGTAGCCCGGAGAACCGTCGTCGAGGACGCCGATCGTCTCGTCCTCGTCGGACCGCTCCAGCGACAGGGGCAGCCAGCGGCCCGTGTCGTCGGCGAGTTCCAGTCGCAACTGCGTCGTGGGAAGGGACCGGTCGTGGTCGCTCAGGACGATCACGGGGTGGATGTCGCGGCAGATCTCGTGGGTGGTGTTGGTGAGATCGAGATACCAGACGCCGGGACCGCCGCCTGCCCGATATGTTTTGGGGCCGTCGTGGATACGGGCCTTGACCGGGAACGCGTGGTCGGACGCCTTGCCGCAGGTCGGGGGCCGGTCGGCCGGGGGCAGGGACTCAGCCGCGTACGCGGGCGTGATCGTCGCGGCGGTGGTCAGCCCGACGGCGAGGACATGGCGCAGTCGCATGAGTGAGGTCGCCTTTGCTGATCGCGGAACGTGTCGCACGGAAGCGAGCGTTCAGGACGAGGACTTCAGGAGCGGAACTGCTGACGACGCTGCCATGCGCGGACGCGACATCAGGACCGTTACGACCTCTCACGTCTCGAAAATAAGACAAATACCCCCTACCGGCCCAGTCCGAGCACCTGCCCCCGACGATGACCGAACACCGGTGCGAGTACGAGCTGCGCCGCGCCCTCCGCCACAGCATGCGCTCCGCCCCCTGCCGGGGCCACCGGGATCACCGCGCTCCCCGAGCGGCCGGCGAAGTCCGCGACGACGGCGCCCACTCCCCGTACGAAGCACTCCTCGGCGGCGGCGATCGTCCGGCCGCCCAGCAGCACCCGGTCGATGTCCAGCAGCGCGACAAGGTTCGCCGCCCCGACCCCGAGCACCCTCGCCGCTTCCGGCAGGTCGCCGCGCCCCACGGCGGCGAGGCAGAGCGCCTCGACGCAGCCGTGGTTGCCGCAGTGGCACAGGGGGCCGTCGAGCTGGATGACCTGGTGGCCGAACTCGCCCGCCCCGGTGCGGCTGCCGCGGTGCAGCGCACCGCCGAGCACCAGCCCGGCGCCGAGGCCCGTACCGAGGTGGAGGTAGGCGAAGGAGTCGCCCGTACCGCCCGGCCCGCGCAGCGCGAGGCCGAGTGCGGCGGCGTTGGTGTCCTTGTCGAGTGCGACGGGCAGGCCGAGGCGTTCGGCGAGGGCGGCGCGCAGCGGGAATCCGTTCCACCGGGGGAAGCCGGTGACCCGGCGCGTCACCCCCGCCACATGGTTGAGGTGGCCGGGCATCGCGACGCCGACCCCCAGGGGCTCGCCCGGGTAGGGGCGGGCGTCCGCCCGTACGGCCTGGTGCACGGCCTCGCGTACGGCCTCCACCTCGCGCGCCGCCGCCTCGACGACCTGCTCGGCGCCCGCGCCGAGGTCGAGCGGGGCCGTACGTACGGCCACCGGCACCCCGGCGAGGTCGACCAGCACCGCCGTCAGCTCGTCGCGATCCAGATGCAGCCCCACGGCGTGCGCCGCCGAAGGGACGAGGCGCAGTACGGTCCTGGGCTTGCCGCCGGTGGAGGCGCGGCGGCCCGCCTCCTCGGCGAGACCCTCCGCGCGCAGCCTGGCCGTGATCTTGCTGACGGCCTGCGGGGTGAGGCCGGTGCGCTCGGCCAGCTCCAGCCGGCTGATGCCGCCCTCGCCCGCCGCACGCAGCAGGTCGAGCAGGAGCGCCGCGTTATGACCGCGCAGCACCGGCAGATTGGCACCGCCGGCCGGATCCCTTGTGTGTTCCGTACTTTCCACGCCTCCCATGACCCCTGTGTTGCTCCTGTCGCTCACACCCCATTGTCACCCCTGCTTGCACTTTGGCAACAGCGTTGCTTAAGTGGACGGTATGACTGCCACCGGGACGCCTGACTCTGCTGACCCGCCTCTGCGTGTAGGACTCGTGGGCTACGGCCTGGCGGGCTCCGTCTTCCACGCCCCGCTGATCTCCGCCACCGAGGGCCTCGTCCTCGATACGGTCGTCACCACCGACGCCGAGCGCCGGAAGCAGGCGAGTGCCGAGTTTCCCGATGTCCGATTCGCTTCTACCGCCGACGAGTTGTGGGAGCGCGCGGGCGAACTCGACCTGATCGTCGTCGCCTCCCCCAACAAGACGCACGTGCCGATCGCCAGGGCCGCCCTCGGGGCCGGGCTTCCGGTGGTCGTGGACAAGCCGATCGCCGGAACGGCCGCCGAGGCGCGCGAACTCGCCGCTCTCGCCGAGGAGCGCGGGCTGCTCCTCTCCGTGTTCCAGAACCGCCGCTGGGACAACGACTTCCTGACGCTCGCCCACCTCATCGGCAACGGCGACCTGGGCGACGTACAGCGCTTTGAGTCACGCTTCGAGCGGTGGCGGCCCCAACTCAAGGGCGGCTGGCGCGAGTCGGGCGATCCCGAGGACATCGGCGGGCTGCTGTACGACCTCGGCAGCCATGTCGTCGACCAGGCGCTGACACTGTTCGGCCCGGCGGTACGGGTGTACGCGGAGTCCGACGTACGGCGCCCCGGAGCCGCCGCCGACGACGACACGTTCATCGCGATCACGCACGCGAACGGGGTCCGCTCGCACCTCTACGCCAGCGCCACCACCGCCCAGCTCGGCCCGCGCTTCCGGGTGCTCGGCTCGGCGGCCGGCTATGTGAAGTACGGTCTCGACCCGCAGGAGGCGGACCTGCGCGACGGCAGGCGGCCACACGGGCGGACCGCGTGGGGCATCGAGCCCGAGGCGCTGTGGGGCCGGCTGGGCTCCGGCGAGTCGCCACTGACGGGCGGCGGCCACCCGGTGGAGACCGAACCCGGCGACTACCCGGCGTTCTACGCGGCGATCGCCGGGGCGCTGCGCGACGGTACGGCGCCGCCGGTCACGGCGTACGAGGCGGCGGCGACCCTGGACGTACTCGAAGCGGCACGCCGTTCGGCGCGCGAGGGCATCACGATCACCATGGAGCCGACAGCATGACGAACTCGCAGAACCCGAAGAGCCCGCAGAACCCGTCGAGTCCGCCGATCCCACCGATCCCGCCCACGCCGCCGGCCGCGACCCCGGCCCCGGCCGGCGAGAGCGCGCCCACCGCCCGTACGGGAGCCGCCTTCCCGACGGTGGCCGAACTTGAGGCCCAGGAAGCCCGTTTGGTGCTTCCCCACTTCACGTACGAGGACGCGTGGGCGCTCGGCAACCTGCTGGTCGAGCTGGCGCGCGAGCGCAGGGCGCCTGTGGCGATCGACATCCGCCGGGGCGCGCAGCAGCTCTTCCACTGCGCGCTGCCGGGCTCGTCCGCCGACAACGACGAGTGGATCAACCGTAAGCGGCGAGTGGTCGAGCGCTACGGCGCCAGCTCGTTCCTGGTCGGCGCCCGCTTCCGCGCGAAGGGCTCGACGTTCGAGGAGTCGTCGCGCCTGGACGTGGACACGTATGCGGCGCACGGTGGTTCGTTCCCGATCGCCGTCGAGGGCGCGGGGATCATCGGGACCGTCACGGTCTCGGGTCTGCCCCAGGTGGAGGACCACGCGATGGTGGTCGAGGCGCTGGAGCACACGCTGCGCACCTGACGCGGCGCGTCGGCGACGGCGTGACGTGTGACGGCCGGGACCATCAGGTGGTCCCGGCCGTCACGCGTCACGCGCGTGGTTACGCGTCCTTGAACTCCTGGCGCTGGTGCCCCAGTCGCTCGATCGACAGCTCCACGACATCCCCCGCCCGCAGGTACGGCTTGGGCTCGGGCTGCCCCAGCGCCACACCCGCCGGCGTACCGGTGTTGATGACGTCGCCCGGGTACAGGGTCATGAACTGGCTGACGTAGTGCACGACTTCGCCCACGGGGAAGATCTGGTCGGCGGTCGTCCCGTCCTGCTTCAGCTCGCCGTTGACGCTGAGCTTCAGCCCGAGCGTCTGCGGATCGGGTATCTCGTCCGCCGTCACAAGCCAGGGACCGAGCGGGTTGAACGTCTCGCAGTTCTTGCCCTTGTCCCACTGACCGCCGCGCTCGTTCTGGAACTCGCGCTCGGAGACGTCGTTCGACACGGCGTACCCGCCGACGTACGCGAGGGCCTCCTCCGCCGAGTCCAGGTAGCGCGCCGTGCGCCCGATGACGACCGCCAGCTCGACCTCCCAGTCGGTCTTGACGCTCTTCCTGGGGATCAGAACCGTGTCCTCAGGTCCGACCACTGTGTCCGGCGCCTTGAAGAAAATGATCGGCTCGGCCGGGATCGGCGCGCCCGTCTCGGTCGCGTGGCCGTGGTAGTTCAGCCCGATGCAGACGATTTTCCCGATCCGGCCGAGCGGCGGTCCCGTCCGGAGGCCCGCGTCGATCACGGGCAGATCGCCGGAGGCGGCGGCCTCCCTGATCCTGTCGAGCGCGGCGTCGTCGGCGAGCAGGTCCCCGTCGATGTCGCTGACCAGGGCGGACAGGTCCCTGAGGGTCGTCCCGTCCTCGTCGAGCAGCGCGGGGCGCTCCGCTCCCGCCGTACCGACACGCAGCAACTTCATGGTCTGACTCCTTCTGTCCCTCTGGGTGTCCCGCTGGCTCCGGCTGAGCACGACCTCACCGACGGGAACGGCCACCGGGGAGATCGGCTGATCCTCCAAGACATCGGATCACTGTGCAAGACCCAGTTCACACCCTGGACCGACCGGCGCGGGCGCGGGGGGTACGTATCCCGGCCTGGGCGGGGACGGGAGCCTCCGTGGGCTTCCCGCCCCGGGCGGGAGCCGTCTTGCCGGAAGGCGTCTTGGCGGGAGTCATCTTGGCGGCGGGTGTCTTGGCAAGGGATGTCTTGGCGGCGGGCGTCTTCGCGGGAGGTGTCTTGGCGGGAGGTGTCTTCGCGGCGGGCCGCTTGGTGCCCGCCCTCCGCGCGGCCGTCTTCTTGGCGGCCTCCCTCTTCGCGGCCTCCTTCTTGGCCACCGGCCCCCTGGCCACCGGAGCCTTCGCGGCCGGCGCCTGCGCCTCCGCCTCCGCCTTCTCCATCGAGACGGAGCCGGGAGCCTCGTCGGCCCGGTCATCCACGACATCGGCGACCGGCGCGGTCTGCCCCTTCGCCTTCTCGTTCTTGGTCTCGTTCTTGGTCTCAGGCTTCTCGCGGTAGTAGAGGAAGTACCGCTCGACGGCCGTCCATGTGGTGCTCGTCACCAGGTAGAGCCCTGCGGCCAGCGGCACCACAGCCACGCTGATCAGCGTCGCGAAGGACATCAGCGGCATCAGCTTCGTCATCGCGCCCATGCCCGCCATCTGCGGGCCACCGGTCGCGCCCATGGCTGCCATGGGGTTCTCCGCCATCTGCTTCTTCACCCGTCCGTAGTTGAACGTGGCAACGGCGGCGACGATCGCGAAGAGCCCGATGTACACGAGTCCCGCTCCGCCGAACAGCCCGCCGTGCGCGAACACGTCGAACCAGCGGCCTCCGAGCGGCGCCGAGAAGAGGGAGTGGCTCAGCAGGCCGTTCGTCGTCCCGCCGATCGAGCTCTTGGAGAAGAGGTGGTACAGGACGAAGAACGCCGGGAGCTGGAGCAGGCTCGGCAGGCAGCCGGAGAGCGGCGAGACCTTCTCGGCCGCATGCAGTTCCATGATGGCTTTCTGCATGCGCTCAGGGTTCTTGGCGTGCTTCTTTCGCAGCTCGGCGACCTGCGGCGCGAGCTTGGTACGGGCCTTCTGGCCCCGGGCCGAGGCCCGTGAGAGCGGGTGCACGGCGAGCCGTACAAGGGCGGTGAAGATGACGATCGCCGCAGCAGTGGCTCCGCTGTGGAAGAACGGCTGGAGCAGGTCGGCGAAATTCCCGACCAGGTGGGCGAACGCGAGGAGGAACGCGGACATGGAGAACCCTCCGTGGGTCTCGTCGTGCCGGATGGACGCGGCTGCCTGGTACGGCAGCGTGGATGCAGCTCGGCATGACAACCCGCATGGGGGTCCGGAACATCAGCGGATCGGCGAATGAGCGGATCAACAGATCAGCAGGCAGCAGATCAGCGGAGTCAGGACGAACACCGGAATCGGAGGAAGCGCGGCGGAATCGTGTGACGAAACGCCTGCTCCTGCGGTCCTCGGGTCCCCTAAGCGGCCGTCGGCAGGCGACGGCCCGGTGCTCGGGGCCTCGTACGTCCCGAGGCGTCGGGATCTCTCTGCGGCAGGAAGGCGGTGCGATGCTCGCGGTCGCGCATGGCCGTCCGTACCCGGTGGTGCGGTACGGCGGGCACCGCGCGGGCGCTGAGGCCCGCGCAGGCGATCAGCGCGGAGCCGGCGGCGGCCGTGGCGGCGAGCGCGACGGCGGCGGAGAGGCTGCCCGCGTCGACGAGCAGAACCTCGGTGAGGATGAAGAGCAGCAGACCGGCGGGGCGCAGGAGACGCAGGGCCGCGCTGGTGGCCGCTGTGCGGCGCGTACCGTCACGCATAAGTCCTGCCTCCCTCTCGCGCTCGTCGGACTCGCTGAGCCTCACTCATCTCGTTCGTACGTTCTCCAGCCGTTATACACGATGGGGTACCGGCTGACGCAAGGGCCGATTGGCCCGGGCGGTGAGCACCTGCCGCTGCACCAGGAGGACGACTCCGAAGTAGAGCAGCACCGTGGCGGAGCCGAGTCCGGGCGTGACCAGGGAGTCGATCAGCAGATGGAGCCCGATGCCGGCGATCCAGAGCAC
This sequence comes from Streptomyces sp. 150FB, assembly GCF_000818195.1. Classification (GTDB taxonomy): domain Bacteria; phylum Actinomycetota; class Actinomycetes; order Streptomycetales; family Streptomycetaceae; genus Streptomyces. The sequence continues at coordinate 2,994,178 of NZ_JTHL01000001.1, forward strand.
GGCTGTCAGAACGCCGCCCTTGCGATAGGTCTGTCCGTTCTCGCTCCAGAGACGCACGGTGTACGCGCGCACAGCGGCGAGCACCCCGCCGAGGAGCAGCGTCAGGACCAGCACTCCTGCGTCCTTGGCGCCCAGGTGCCGGTCGGAGAAGAAGGAGACGGTCCCGACGATCCCGACGGCGGCCAGGACGAAGCCGATGCGTGATGTGTCACGCAGGGGGCGGGCGGTGAGCTGTCGGCTCAGCAGCCAGATCAGGAGGAGGGCGGTTACGGCGAGGTTGACCGAGCCGGAGGAGTTCACGGACGACGCCCTTCTGACTGGGTGGGTGGCATGGCTGGCTATGACATGAAGCCTGTCGCGGCGGGCGGCGGCACGGATCCTCCCCGTGGTTGGAGATTCGGGTGGAGATCCGGGCGGAAATCCCGGAGCGGCGGCCTCCGCCGGTCCTGAAGCGTCGTCCGGCGCGGATGATGGTGGAGTGCTGGAGCTACCGAGGGTGAAGCTGAGCGCGCCCGCGGCCTGGTCGTCGGCCTGGGCGTCGGGTCGACGACGGCCGTCCTCGGCGCGCGTACTGAGCCTCTGCCTGAGCGGCGCTGTCATCACGTTGGTGGCCGTGGTCGCCTTCTTGCTCCCTCACGACCGGCGCGGGGGCTGGTCGCTGCTGGTCGCCGTACCACTCGTGGTGTGGGGTGTGCTGGCGTGCGCCAGGGATCTGCTGTCCCGGCGGACCCTGCTGCTGGGGTGGGGCCTGGTGCTGGTCCTGTCCGCCGTCGGTACGGGGGCGGCGGTGGACGGGGCTTCCATCGTCGCCGGGGTCGCGGTCTTCATCATCCTGGGGATGGCGCCGCCCACGGTGTGGCTCGTACCGACGCTCGCGCTCGGGGTGGCCGGATTCTTCGTCGCGTACTTCCTGGGGTGGTCGGACTCGCCGGGTGCCGATCTGTTCTTCGCGGGGTTCACCGGCGCCGTCGGCGGCGGCTTCGGGCTGCTCACCAGGCGTTCCGCGCTGGACCGGCAGGCCGAGCGCCGGGTCACCGAGCAGCGCGCCGAGAACGCGGTGTTCGAGGAGCGGGCCAGGATCTCGCGGGACATCCACGACGTACTGGCGCACTCCCTCGGAGGGCTCGTCCTCCAGCTCGACGCCCTGGAGGCCGTCACGCTCGCCCGGCAGGCGGATACGGATGTGGTGGAACGGGTACGGGGAGCGCGCGCGCTTGCCGCGAACGGCCTGGAGGACGCCAAGCGGGCCGTCGACGCGCTGCGCGGTTTCCCCGGACGCGTCGACACCGCGCTGGACCGGATCGTCGCCGAGTCACGCGCCCTCGGTATGGAGGTGGACGCGGAGTCGCTCGGCGCTCCGGAGCGGGTACCGGCGGCGGTGGCCGATGTTGTGGCGTCGATCACGGTGGAGACGCTGACCAATGCCCGTAAGCACGCGCCGGGGGCGCCGGTGAGCGTCCGCCTGGAGGCGGGGCGGACGTCCGTACTCCTGCGCGTCTCGAATCCGCGTACGGGTCCGCGTACGGGCGGCCCGCCGGCGCCGCGGGCTCCGGCTTCAGGGGGGCACGGGATCAGAGGTATGCGGGAACGGGCCGAGATCGTCGGCGGAAGGCTGCACATCGGCGACGGCGCGAGGGACGACGGCGCGGGCGATCCAGCGAGCGCTGCCGTGGCTGAAGCAGCCGGCACCTGGACCGTCGAATGCGAGATCCCCTATGTCTGAGACACCGATCCGAGTGATCCGGGTGGTCGTCGCCGACGACCAGGCGGCCGTACGCGACGGTCTCACCACGATCCTCGACCACGAGGAGAGCGTCGTGGTCGTCGGCACCGCCGAGGACGGCGCAGAAGCCGTGGAGCTGGCCTGCCGTCTCGTACCGGCCGTGGTCCTGATGGACCTGCGGATGCCGGGCATGGACGGGGTGGAGGCGACGCGCGAGATCGCGCGGCGGGCGCCGTCCGTGGCGGTCCTGGTGCTGACGACGTACGCGGACGACGAGTCGATCGTCTCCGCGCTCCAGGCCGGGGCCGCCGGTTATCTGACCAAGAGCGCGGGGCGCCCGCAGATCGTCTCCGCGATCACGGCGACCGCCGACGGGCACCGTACGTTCGCCCCGGAGGTCGCCACGGCCGTGATGCGGGGCCTGACCGCGCGTACCGCGCTCGAAACGGTCGCTGCCGCGCATTCCCTCACCGGTCAGGAGACGCGCGTACTGGAACTGCTCGCCGAGCGGCGGAGCAACCGCGCCATCGCCGACGCGCTCTACATCTCGGTCGCCACGGTGAAGACGCACACGAACAACCTCTTCGCCAAGCTCCAGGTGCCGAACCGCGCGGCGGCGACGGAACTGGTCGAGGCGGCGCGGAGCGACCGTACGCTCAGAGGGCGCCGACCGGGCTCGTGACGTCCTCGTCGTCGCCGTCCTCCGTCACGCCGGCTCCTCTCGTCACACCGTCGTCGGCGAGTACGTCGGCGTCGGGCCGGTCGTCGCCACCCCTGCCGGATACGTCAGACAGTCCGATATACGGACCGACATATGTGACGACCAACGCCACTGCCAGATTCGCGACGAGCGCCACTATCCCGGCGTTCACTCCCCAGACGGGATCGTGCCCGCCGAACACCAGCACGCAGACCAGTCCCACCCCCACCACCAGCCCGCTCAGTCCACCGGCCAGAGTGAGGCGCCGCCACACGAGAGCGAGCAGCAGCATGGGCAGGAGCTGCGCCATGCCCTCGTACGAGATGAGCGAGAGGCGTACGAGGGTGTTGGGCGCCGCGTACGTCAGCAGCAGCGCCAGCGCGCCCGCGATCACGACGACCACCTGCGCGGCGCCCTTCTGGCTGGCCTGCCAGCGCGGTACGAGCGAGAGCACGCTGCGCCCCCACATCGTCCCGATCACCAGCATGAACACCGCCATCGGCACGATCGAGGAGAGGGCGGCCGCCACCCCGATGATCCCGACCGACCAGGCGGGCAGCGAGTCGACGACCAGTTTGAAGAGCGCGAGGTTCGAGTCGGCGCCGAGAAGACCGGGGACGACGAAGAGCGCGGCCAGCCCGAGCAGCATCGGTACGAAGAGCAGCACGTTGTAGGCGGGCAGGAAGACCGCGTTGCGGCGCAGCGCGTCGGCGTCGCGGGCGCCGAGGTAGCCGGCGACGGTCGTCGGGAAGATGACCACGGTGATCCCGTTGAGCAGCGAGGTGCTGATGAACCACGCCGTACCCATGCCGCTGTGGCCGTGGCCCGGCAGGGTCAGCCACTCGCCCTTCTGCTCGACGATCCGGTGCAGAAGGGGCCCGTATCCATCGAAATAGTGAAAGGGAACGTACACGGCCAGGAACGCCAACGTCCCGATCACCAGTACGTCCTTGAGCACCGACACCCAGGCGCTGCCGCGCAGCCCGCTGACGACCACGAAGCCGGTGGTGACGGCGAAGCCGATGAAGTAGGCCCAGTTGAGGCTGATCGCGCCGTACGAGATGGTCGAGACGACCACGCCCATGCCGGTGATCTGCAACTGGATGTACGGCAGCAGGAAGACGGTCGCGAGCACCGCGGTGAGGGCGCCGAGCCAGGGGCGGCCGAAGCGGTGGGCGATCATGTCGGTGATGCCGACGAGGTTGTGGCGGCGGGCGTACCCCCAGAGCATCGGCCCGACGACGTAACCGACGGCGTAGCCGCAGGACATGTACGCGACCACGTAGAGCACGGGCGCGCCGAAGTCATAACCCCATCCGGCACCACCCAGATAGCTGAAACTGGTGTAGCTCTCCCCGGCCATCAGCACCCAGATGAAGACGGCGCCGAGACTGCGCCCGCCGACGGACCACTCGGCGAGGCCGCCGCCTTTCCCGGCCGTCCCGCCCCTGCCGCGTACGGCGAGCAGCCCGAGGACGACCGTGGCGATCATGAAGACCCCGAAGATCGAGGTGGCGACGGCGGCGTTCACTTCGCCACCTCCGCGCGGCGCTTCATCAGCCGCCGGTCCCCCCGGTACGCGAGCCACACGGCGACCGGCGTCACCAGCGTCGACACGAGCAGCCAGAAGGCCAGGAAGGGCAGTCCGACGACCACGGGATCCACCCGGTTCACCCAGGGTGGCGCCACGAGGAACAGGACGAAGGGGACGAGCAGCCAGAGCAGGTGCGGACGTTGTCGGAACACGACAGGACCATAGACGAACCGCCCCTCCGCCCGGCCCCCCGCACAGCAGTACGGTGTGGACCATGCGCCCCGACATGCCTGCCGACCACACCACGGAAGCCGAGCGCCTGCTGCGAACAGCGGCCCGGTATCCCGAGGATCACGAGCCCCTCTTCCTCCAGGCCGCAGCCCACCTGGAGCTGGCCGGCGCCCGTGACCGTGCCACCGGCCTCTACGACACCCTCCTCGCGGCCTCGCCCGAACACCCTCACCTGGTGAAGGCGCTCAAGGCCGCGAACCTGTGGGAGTACGGCCACGAGGCCGAGGCCCACGCGATCATCGACGGCCTGCGGGCGGCGGGCCCGCTGGAGCCGGCGCCCTGGGAGATCGTGGCGGAGACCCTTGAGTCCCACGACGAACTCGAAGCGGCCCACAACGCCTTCACCAGCGGCCTGAACCTCCTGCTGATCCCGGGCGAGGAGGTCCCGTACCCGACCCACTCCCTGCTGCTCGGCCGCCACCGCGTCCGCCGGATGCTGAACCTGGAGCACGACGACTGGGACGGCCTGGCCGACCGCGTCAACCCGGCCTCCGTCACCCTGGACGAACTGCACGACCCGAAACGCCTCTGGGCGCTGGGCTCCGACAACCCGGCGGAACTCCAGGCGGAGATCACCCGCCTGCGCGCCGAACTGGGCTCGTACCGCACGGCGTTGTCCCGCCCGTTCCCGGTGGCGGTGCTGCACTGGCCGGCCGGGGAACTCACCGAACTCCTCGCCGCGTACCCCACCCTCATGAGCGAGTACCCGTCCCACGAGGCCCACCTGATCCAACTGGAGACGTCCCTGCGCGAACTGGCGGCCACGGGCACCCCGAACCTGGGCATCGTGACGGGCACGATCCCCTCGTACGAAGCCTTCGCCGCCTCGGAGGCCACGCCCCCCTCCGACCCGGACCTGCTCCCCCAGTACGCCACAACCCTGGCAGCCCGAGGCCGAGCCACCCCCTGGCCCCCGGCCCGCAACGCCCCCTGCTGGTGCGGCTCGGGCCACGCGTACCGCGACTGCCACGGCGTGGCGTAGGGCGCGACACGGCTCTCAAGGCCTTCGCGCATCCATCGACGAACAACCCACCGCCGCTCGTGAGCAGAGGGACTCCGGGTCGTTGCGGCCCCGAGTCCCTCCCGCCGCGACCCGTCCCACTCACGAGTCGGACGGTTCACGACTCCTCACCCGGGATCGCCGGCACAATGCCATGATGTCCGACGCACTTCCTTCCTCTGCCGCGGTTTCGGCCCGCATGAGCCGACAACTCTCCCGCGACACAGCGCCCGAGATCGCCGTCCGCAAATTGCTCCACGGGGCAGGCCTCCGCTATCGCGTGAACGTCCCGGTTCCAGGCATGCCCCGGCGCACCATCGACATCGTCTTCGGTGGAGCCAAAATCGCGATCTTCATGGATGGTTGCTTCTGGCACGGATGCCCCGAACATGCCACGCAGCCGAAGGCCAACGCCGAGTGGTGGCGGGCGAAGCTGGACAAGAACATGGCTCGCGACACGGAAACCACAAAGCATCTAGAAGCGCAGGGCTGGACCGTGCTGCGCTTCTGGGAGCACGAGAGTCCTGCCGAGGTCGCACAAGCCGTGGCCCGCGCGCGCGGATCCGTCACATAGGCGCCCGCGATCAAGAGGTGCAAAGGACAGTTCCCACCATCTGGCGGCCCCTCTCCTTTCCACCGAGCATCGGCACGAGCCCTCACCGATGGACTTCCGACGCCTGGGCCGCGTTCGTCCGGCTGCGGCTGGCCGGAGCAGGTGCAGGCCCTTGCAGCCGGAGTGCGGGCCGCTCGCTGAGACGTTGCACTCTCTTTCCCTGCTCAGGCCACGTCCCCGTGTCGGCGGGGCCACC
>NZ_JTHL01000001.1:3001678-3014344 GCF_000818195.1 Streptomyces sp. 150FB
CACCACTCATGGGGTCAGGAGGTGTGGAAGGCCTCTACTGCTTGTTGGGTGCGGAAGGCTGACGCGAAGTCGGCCAGGTTGGTGTACGGGAGGCCTCTGATCGCTTGGGCGAAGGAGGTCAGGCGGGCGGATTCGGAGCGGGTGGGGGTGGGGGGCAGGTCTACCGGGGTCCAGGGGCCGCCGTCGGAGGTGAACAGGTCGCGCCAGGCGCGGAGGAGGTAGGAGCGGCGGGTGCCCCAGAGGGTCCATTCGTAGGTTTCCGGGGCGGCTACGCCTGCTTGGCCCGAGATGTGGACCGGGGTGTCGCCGGCGGTGAGGAGGCCGTGGGCGGTGCGTTCGCTGGTGTTCGGGTCGGCCGGGAACTCCAGGTTTACGTCGACCGCGGTCAGGGGGCCCGCCAGGCGGTCCGTCAGGTAGGCGAAGTGGGAGAGGACCTCGCGGACGAAGCCGCCCTCGGCTCGTTCGCCGACCCAGACCGCGGGCGCCTGGAACGGGCGGGGCCATACCGGGAAGGTCAGTTGGATGTCGATGCCGCGTACGTCGCCGACCTCGCCGGCCCGCAGGCTCTGTTCGATGTGGACGGTGGCCGGCGTGCTGGAGAGGGGGAAGTTCACGGCGTTGACGGCGCCGGTCTCGGCGGCCGCTTCCAGCATGAGGCGGCCGTCGGCCAGGCTCACGGCGAGCGGCTTCTCGCAGAAGACCGCCTTGCCGGAGCGCATGGCCGCCACCGCGAGCTCGGCGTGCGAGGCGGGCGGGGTGGCGATGTACACCGCGTCCAGATCGGCCGCGATGACATCCGCCGGGCTGACGAACTCGACATCGGGGTGGGCCCCGCGCGCCCTCGCCACGGCGGCCTCGCCGAGGTCGGCTGCGAACGGGACGACGTAATCCGGGTGCGAGCGTGCGGCGTCCAGGGTCTTGGACCCCATCACGCCCAGACCGATGACACCCAGCCGGACCTGCTGATTCTCCACTGACATGGCTCAAGTATGTGCCGTGCTTCTCAGTTCCGCTCCATGTCCCACCTCGCCGGGATCGGGGTGCCGAGTTGGCGCAGCTCGTGGACCAGGCCGACTGGGGCGCCCCGGGCTGTCAGGCGGGCCGGGGCGTGTCGGGACAGCCAGGTGTTCAGCTCGGCGGTCAGTTCGGGCTCTCTGTCATCCGCGTCCTGCCAGGGGAGTTCGTCGGTTATCAGGTCGGTGATCCAGACCTCCGCCGCCCGGCGCAGGTGGTGGTCCGCGATCGGGTGCCGCTGTCTCTCCCATTCGTCCAACCAGGGGGTCACCGTGCCCGTGGCCGACGCGCAGGTGACGAACACTGCCCTTGCCGGGGTGGGCGGTTCGGATTGCTGGAGGGTGTGGGCCCACCAAGCGTTCAGGAAGACCGTGACGGCCTCCGATTGCTGTTCGGGCCATTGCTGCCAGCCCGTACGGCGCAGCAGTGCGCCCAGGGTGGGCAGATGGCCGCGGGTGGCGTTCGTCATGGCCACCGTGAGCTGCGGCAGGATCCGGCGGAAGACGGACGCCAGGTCGTCCCAGTCCCCGACCGACCAGGTGCGGTACAGCAGATCGGGGGTGAGGGGGACGTCGGGGGTCTTCAGCAGGACGATTTCCTCGGCGGTGCCCCAGTGGCAGGCGCAGTTGTGCTCGTCCGGGTGCGCGACCATGCCCCGGAAGACCTCGGCCACTCGGGTAAGCGCCGCAGCGAGGCGGGCGTCGGTGGAGTTCATGGTCGGGACCTCACCAGGACTCCGCCCGGCTTCCGCCGGGCGAAGAGAGCGACGCTACCAAGTGGTCACCGTCTGCCGGTTCGCTGTCGGAAGGTCGGGCGGCAGAGATTCAGAGGTACGGGCGGATGACCACCTTGGGGAGGTCCTGGCGGGCCTTGCCTCGCTGGATCTTGGTCATGACCGCCTTCACCAACTCCTGCGGGTGGTCCCGGATCAGGGCCGGTACCGCGCTCACCACGTCGACTCCGTGAGCCTCCAGGCGTATCCGACGGCGCAGTGTCGTGCGGTACTCGGCGATGCCCAGGTGGAATTCCTCCGAGTCGACCTCCAGCGCCACCCCCGCGAACGGCCAGTAGGCGTCCGGCTTCGCGAGGAAGGCGCCGGACTCCGTGAGGAGCGTCGGGTTCCAGAGCGGGTCCGGGACGCCGGCCGCTCTGAGGATGTCTCTGGCCTCGCCCTCCGCGATGGAACTGACGCCCACCCGCAGCTCGTCCATCACCGCGCGCACCGCCGGATTGCGCAGGGCGTGCGACGCGCGGAGTTCGGCGCGCAGGTCCTCCGGGTGGCAACTGCTCTTCTGGACCGTGCTCGCGAGGAGCGCGCGCACCCGCTCGGCCGACGGCTCCCGGGCCGCGAAGTCGGACGCGGCGCGCACCGGGCGTACGCAGGGGATGCCGTCGACCAACAAGGTGGGCGGCCAGCGGGTGGTGCGGCGCAGGTGGACGTACGAGGCGTCCCTGAGGCCCCGGCCCGGGCGGACCAGCACATCGGCGCGGTCGGTGCCCGCGCCGCGCACCCCGTACAGAGCGAGGGCCGCCTCGCCCGTCAGCACGGCCGTCGTCCCGGACTGCACCTCCGCCTCGGTGGACGCGTACAGGACGGCGGCGAGCAGCCGCTGCCGCACGGTCGGATCCCCTGTCTGTATCAGGACGACGCCCGGTAACGGGCGCTGCCAGGGACCGGTCCCGGCGCATCTGCGCGCGGTGGTGCTCGACGACAGGCCGGTGGCCCGGAGCTGGCGGGAGGTCGCCAGCCGCATCTGGGAACGGTAGAGACGGTCGATGGCAGCCACGTCGGCGGTGGTGGATCTACGCATGAGGGGTTTGTGCCCACCAGCGTTCGGGAGCCGACACGCGAGGGCGGACTGTGACGAACTTTCGCGTCGGCGGCTGCGTTCAGCAAGGGTGGGCCGGGACACCTCGTCACACGACGGCACAACCGTCTCGTTAGGCTCGGTCCCGTTCGGAACATATGCGCACGTACGTAAGTGCGCATAACAAGCAATGCGGTATGAGGGGTTGGGAACAATGGTTCAGGTTCCAGCAGCGGCCGTCGCGGCGGGCGGGCTTGTCGGCGGTTACGCCGTCGCCCGGTGGACCAAGAAGCGGCCGCTCGGCGGAGTGGCGCTCGCAGCCGCCGGAGCCGTGGCCGCGCGGCAGTGGCAGCAGGCGAGCGGTACGAAGGCCGCGGTCGCGCTGAGTACGGCGTACGTCGCCGCCTTCGCCGGGTCGCACCCCCTCGCCAAGAAGGTCGGCGCCTGGCCCGCCGTCTTCAGCGTGGCGGGCGGGATCGCTGTCGCTTCCTGGGCCGTCACGCGGCGTTCGGCCTGAGCGCGGCGTTCTGACTGGGCTCGACGTTCGGCCCGAGCGCGACGTTCGGCCTGAGCCGCGCGCCCTCCCGCTGGCCCAGCCCTCCCGCTCCCCCGCCCGCGCCGGCCGCGTGACCCCGAACCCAGGTCACGCGCCCAGCGCGCGCGACACGGTGTAGATCAGCAGACCCGCCAGCGCGCCCACCACCGTGCCGTTGATCCGGATGAACTGCAGGTCACGCCCGATGTTCGCCTCGATCTTCTTCGACGTGTCACCCGCGTCCCACCCCTTCACCGTGTCCGAGATCAGCGAAGTGATCTCGCCCCGGTAGGTGGAGACCACGTACACCGCAGCGTCCTCGATCCACCCCTCCAGCTTCCGCTGCAGATTCCCGTCCGTCGCCAGCCGCGCCCCCAGCGACAGCAGCGAGGCGCGAGCCCGCAGCCGCAGTTCGCTGTGGTCGTCCTCCGCCGCCGAGATGATCATGGTGCGTACGGAGGACCACGCCGAGGCGATGATGTCCTGCACCTCCGGCCGCGCCAGCAGGTCCGACTTCAGGCGTTCGACCCGCGCCCTGGTCTCCGTGTCCGACTGGAGATCCGAGGCGAAGTCCGTCAGGAAACGGTCGATGGCACCGCGCGCCGGGTGGGTCGGCATGTCGCGCATCTCCGTGATGAAACGCAGCAGTTCCTTGTAGACGCGGTCGCCGATCCTGCGGTCGACGAACCTCGGCGTCCAGCCGGGCGCGCCGCCCTGCACCGCGTCCATCACCGAGTCCCCGTGCTCCACGAGCCAGTCGTGCGCACGCGTGCAGATCAGGTCGACGGCCCGGTGGTGCGCGCCGTCCGCGACGACCCGGTCGAGGGTCTTGCCGATGCCCGGTGCCACCTCGGCGGCGTCGGCGCGCCGGGTGATCGCCTCGCCCACGACCGCCTGCACGTCGGAGTCCCGCAGGACCGTCAGCGCGCCGCGCAGCGCCGTCGCCAGCTCGGCGGTGACCCGGTCGGCGTGGGCGGGCTCCGCGAGCCAGGCGCCCAGCCGGCCGCCGATACCCAGGCCGCGCAGCCTCCCCCGTACGACATCCGTGGAGAGGAAGTTCTCCCCGACGAACGACCCGAGCGAGGTGCCGAGCTGATCCTTCTTGTTCGGGATGATCGCGGTGTGCGGGATGGGCAGGCCCAACGGGTGCCGGAAGAGCGCCGTTACGGCGAACCAGTCCGCCAGCGCGCCCACCATGCCCGCCTCGGCCGCGGCGGCCACGTAACCCGACCAGCCCCCCGCCCCGGAATTCTTCGCCCAGGTCGTCAGCACATAGACCACGGCGACCAGTAGCAACAGGACCGTGGCCGTCGTTTTCATACGGCGGACACCGCGCCGCTTCTCCGCGTCGGCCGCCGTGTACGAGAAGGAGGGCAGGAAGGACCCCCTCCCGGGCGGTTCGGGAGGGGACGGCGTCCCGGCAGAACCGGCGGAACCGGTCGACCCCGTGGACCCGGGTGACCCCGTAGACCCCGGGGATCCCGCAGGCCCCCCAGACCCCGAGACCTGCCGCGCGGTACCCGCTTCCGCCGCCTTCTCCGGATTTGTGCGTTCCATCCGCTCCACCTGTCCGCGTACGTAGCGTGCTCCAGCGCCCTCGTACGCATTGTCCCTACCTGACCTACTCCTGGGGCGCATGCCGAGTTCCCCAGCCATGCCGGATGATGTGATCTGTACATATGCGTGAGGAGACGCGGGGGCCATGACCAGACATCGCGGATTTGCCCTGTTCGGGGGACTCGTAGGCGTGGTGGTGCTCGTGTGCGCCGCCATATTCGCGGGCTACAGCACCCTCGCGGGCAGCCGGCACTCGGATCCCGTCGCCACCGGGAGCGGCGACGGGGCCCACGGCACACGTACCCAGGCCCGCGCGCCCGCCGGGAGGGCCCAGACCGCCTCGGCCGGTGCCTGGACCGGAAGCTGGGCCACGGCCCCCGCCGGCGCCGAGGCCGACGCGCCCACGGGCTACCCCGGGCGCTCCATCCGTAACGTCGTGCACCTCAGCATCGGCGGCACCGGCACCCGCATCACCTTCTCCAACCTCTACAGCCCCAGAGCGCTGGTCATCGGCCACGCCTCGGTCGCGATCGACGAGGGGCGCGCCAACGCCGTCCCCGGCACCATGCGGCGGCTGACGTTCGCCCGCAGGCCGGCCGTGGCCGTACCGGCGCGCGGCCAGATCATCAGCGATCCCGTACGGCTGAACGTCGCGGCCGACAGCAATCTCCTGGTGACGCTCTACACGCCGATGGCCGGCGGCCCCGTGACGTACCACACGCACGCCCAGCAGACCTCGTACCTCGCCGTCGGCGACCGTACGGAGGACACCGACGGCGCCGCGTACACCGAGCCGACCTCGGCCTGGCGGTACGTGACCGCGGTCGACGTGCTCAACCAGCAGGCGAAGGGCACGATCGTCGCGTTCGGCGACTCCATCACCGACGGCGTGGGCTCCAGCAAGAACAAGGACCTCCGCTGGCCCGACCAGCTCGCCCGGCGGCTGCGGGACAGCGGGTACGGCGTCGTCAACACCGGCATCGGCGGAAACCAGATCCTCCTGGACGGCTCCCTGACCAGGAGCGGCCCGAGCGGCCTGAACCGCTTCCGGCGCGATGTCCTCGACCGGTCGGGCGTCAAGGTCGTCATCATCGACCTCGGTGTCAACGATCTCCTGCGCGGTCGGCAGACCCACGCCAACAAGATCACAGCAGGTCTGAAGGAGCTCACCCGCCAGGCGCACGCGCGCGGACTGCGCGTGGTGGGGGCGACACTGACGCCGTTCGGCGCGCACCTCGGATACACCGCCACCCAGGAGTCCGTACGCGAACGGGTCAACCAGCAGATCCTGGCGGGCGGGATCTTCGACCAGGTCGTCGACTTCGACAAGGCGGTACGCGACCCGTACGCGCCGAAGCGGCTGCTTCCGGAGTACGACTCCGGGGACGGTCTGCATCCGAGCGACGCGGGGTACGCGGCGATGGCCCGCGTCTTCGATCTGCGGACGCTGGAGAGCAAGGCGAAGGCCGAGCTGTAGCCGTCCGGGGGCGGGGCCCTCAGCCATCGGGGGCAGCCCGGAGGCGGGGGTCCTCAGCCATCGGGGGCCGTCCGGGAGGGCGGGCCGCCGCGAGCCGCGCGAACCGCTCAGCGCAGCTCCTTGCGCTCCGCCTTCTTCTCCAGCTTCTCCCGCTTGCGCTCCTCCTTGATGCGGCGCTTCTCCGACTCCCGGAGCTTGCGCTCCACCCCGACCCCGCCCATGACGGCGAACCCGGTGACGACCACCCGAGGCGATCCCGGGCCGACCTCGCCGGCCTCGGCCGGCTCGCCGAAGCCGCCCATGAACCCGAACCCCCTGACGTGCACGTCCATGTCGGTCGGCACGATGATCCCGACCCCGCCCATGAGCGCGAAGCAGCGGATCACGACATCGCGTTCCTCGAACCGCGCCTCGCGCAGGTCGATTTCGCCGCCGCCCATGAAGGTGACGGAGGTGAAGGCACGCGGAACGGTCCAGGAGCCCTTACGGCTGAAGCCGCCCATGAACGCGAACGCCATCCGGGAGACCGCGCCGCCGGCGCCGATCCGGTCCGCCCAACGGCCCGTACTCGCAGGTGAGTCGGCGACGGGTATCAGATCCACCGTCGAGCCCGGCGTCGGCAGGTCACTCACCAGCGGCGCCAACTCACCATGCGTACGCGCCTTGTACGCGGCTTCCAGCCGCTCCCCGAACTCGTCCATGTCGATCCGGCCCTCGGCGACGGCCTCGCGCAGATACTCGGCGACCCGTTCCCGCTCGGCGTCGGAAGCGCGGGTGTCGGGCGAATCGTTCGTCATGAACTCAGACTAGCCACGAGTCACCCTCCGGCCCATGCCTTTGCCCCGCAAGCCGCCCCCGCACAAGGCCCGTTCACAGAGCCCGTTCACAACGCCCTCACAGCGCTCGCTCACACCGCCGACCGCTCCGCGTACATCTTGGCGATCACCGTCTCGATGTCCGGCTCCCGCACCGACAGATCGACCAGCGGGTACGCCGCCGCGATCTGCGCCACCAGCGGCGCCGCCGACTCCGACGCCGGGAACGCCAGCCACTGCCTCGGCCCCTCCACCTTCACCACCCGCGCCCCGGCGACGGCCTCCGGCAGCTCGATCGGCGGCAGTTCGCGCTCCAGGTCGACGACGAGTGTCCGCTCGCTCTCCCCCACCTCGTGCAGCCCGGCCAGCACCCCGTCGTACAGCAACCGCCCGTGGTCGATGACCATGACCCGCTTGCAGAGCTGCTCGATATCCGTCAGGTCGTGCGTCGTCAGCAGCACCGTCGTCCCGCGCTCCGCGTTCAGGTCCCGCAGGAAATCACGGACCTTGGACTTGGAGACCACATCGAGGCCGATCGTCGGCTCGTCCAGATACAGCACCTCGGGGTCGTGCAGCAGGGCCGCCGCGATATCGCCGCGCATCCGCTGCCCCAGGGACAGTTGGCGTACGGGTACGTTCAACAGCTCGCCCAGGTCCAGGAGTTCGACGCACCGCTCCAGGTTCACCCGGAACCTGGCGTCCGGGATGCGGTACATGCGGTGCATCAGCCGGTACGAGTCGATCAGCGGCAGGTCCCACCAGAGCGTGGTGCGCTGGCCGAACACCACACCGATGTTCTGCGCCAGCCTCGTACGCTCCCTGGACGGGTCGATGCCCGCCACCCGCAGCCTCCCACCGCTCGGTGTGAGGATGCCCGTCAGCATCTTGATGGTGGTGGACTTCCCGGCGCCGTTCGGGCCGATGTAGCCGACCATCTCGCCGCGCGGCACCCGGAAGCTGATGCCGTCGACCGCCCTCACCTGGTGCTTCTCCCGGCGCAGCCGCCCCACCTTCCGACGGACGTCGAAGACCTTCTCGATCTCGTCGACCACGATGAAATCCGGATCCGCGCTCTCCACACTCATGCGCCGCTCCCCTCCTCTTCAGTCCCGTTCCGCCCACACCAGTCCCGCTCACGAACACCCGCTGACGCACGTCCCGCTCACGAACGCGCGCCTAACTCCCCGTACTGCGGTACGCCCGAAGCCCCGACCGCCACGCCCACCCCGCCAGCACACAGCACCCGAGAGCCACCACCGGCGAGAGGAACGCCACCCACGACGGCAGCCCCAACGGGTCCTCGCGGCCCAGCACATACAGCGCGGGCAGCCAGTTGACGAAGGCCAGCGGCACCACGAACGTCACCCCGCGCACCAGGTCCTTCGCGAAGATCGTCGGCGGGTACTGCAACAGGGTCGTGCCGCCGTACGTGAAGGAGTTCTGGACCTGGGAGGCGTCCTGCGCCCAGAACTGGAACCCCGCGCCCGCCACGAACACCGCCGAGAAGATCACCGCCCCGCTGATCACCATCACCGGCAGCAGCACCACCCGTAGGACCGTCCAGTCGATGTCCAGCGCCGCCAGCGCGTACCCCAGCACCATCAGCCCCTGGAGGAGCCGCCCGGCCCGCCGCAGCGCGAACCGGTCGGCGGCGACCTGCACCAGGACGGGTACGGGACGCACCAGCAGCGTGTCGAGCGTGCCGTCACGCACCCGGGCCCCGAGGCGGTCCATCGACCCCATCACCAGATCGGCGACGCCGAAGGCCGCCGTGGACGTCCCGTACAGGAACGCGATCTCGGGCAGCGAGTACCCGCCGAGCGCATCCACATGGGAGAACATCAACAAGATCGTCACAAAGTCGAAGCCGGTCACCGCGAAATTTCCGAGCGCCGTCATCAGGAAAGACGCGCGGTACGCCATCGTGGAGCGGATCCACATCGCCACGATCAGCCGGTACGCCCGCAGCCCGTCGCGCAGCCTCTCCCAGGGCGTCGCCCGCCCGAACAGGCCGTCCCCTGGGCCCGATCCGGCCGCCGGATCCGCCCCGGACCCCGAAGGCCCAGCGGCCCCCGGCAGCCGTGACAGCACACCGTCAGCCACCCTGGAGTCAGCCACCCTGGACCACCACCCTCCTCGTCGCCGCGACCTGCAACGCCCGCCCCGCGGCCAGCAGGACCACCGCCCAGCCCGCCTGGAACGCGTACGCCCCGACCAGGTCCCATCCCGTGCGCTTACCGAGGAAGACATCGGCCGGGACCTGCAACATCGACGACCAGGGCAACACCCGCGCCACCTCGCCCAGCACCCCGGGAAAGAGAGTCAGCGGCAGCAGCATCCCGGAGAAGAACAGCGCCGCCAGCCCCGCGATCTGGGCCACCCCCGCACCGTCCATCAGCCAGAACGCCGAGAGCGCCACCAGATAGCGGAAAGCGAAGCTGACCACCACCCCGAGCGCCACGGAGAACAGGAACGCCAGCCAGACCAGCGGATTCGACGGGATCGCCAGATCGAAGGCGAACGAACCCACCACCATCGGTACGATGCCGCGTCCCAGCAGGTGGAAGGCGGCCCGCCCCAGATCCCCCGCCAGCCACCACAGTTGGAGATCGGCCGGCCGGTAAAGATCGACTGCGATGTCACCGGTGCGGATCCGCTCGATAAGCTCATCCGAGAAGCCGCCGCCCATCATGGCGCAGGTCATCAGCAGCGCCTGCCCCAGCCACACATAGCTGAGTGCCTGAGGCAGGTCGTAGCCACCGAGCCGGGGCCGTTCATCCCAGAGAGCGATATAGGTGTACGCCAAGATGAAGCCGAAGACGGTGTTGGTGAACACCCCGGCGAAAGTCGCCACACGATACGTCGCGTACCGCCGGAACCCACCCGCGGCCACCACGGCGTAGAGCCGCACAACATCCCCCTCCCGCCGCCAGGCACCAAAGCGTCCGACCGTAGTCCAACGGAGTCAGACGCCGCGACCGAATATCCGAGCGGGGCCGTCCCCCCTTTCTGACCGTGTTTCATGGAACTGCACGCGTTTCACGCGGCTGAACTGTGAATCGCCTGATACGACACCGTTATGCCGGAGAGCGAACCTCCGGCGGCGGTTGAGGAGTCTTCACCCATATGAGCGAAGAGCAACAGCAGCCGGGCTGGACCCCGCGGGACCCGACTGACACAGGCCCCACACAGGTCACACCCGACTCCACGGGAGGGAAGGGTAAAAAAGGCAAGCGCCCGAAGCGCAAGGGCTGGCGACGCCTCTTCCCGACCTGGCGGATTCTGCTGAGCGGACTGCTGCTGCTGGTGCTCATCGTCATCGGCGGGTTCGTCGTGGGCTACCAGTACGTCGACATCCCGGCCGCCAACGCCGCGGCGACGGCCCAGTCCAACGTGTACCTGTACGCGGACGGCACCCAGATCGCCCGCGACGGCGAGACCAACCGCGAGAACATCCGGCTCGCCCAGGTCCCCAGGAACGTACAGCGGGCCGTACTCGCCGCCGAGGACCGCGGCTTCTACAACGAGCCCGCCATCGACCCCCTCGGCATGGTCCGCGCCGGCTGGAACACCCTCACGGGCAAGGGCACCCAGGGCGGCTCGACGATCACCCAGCAGTACGTCAAGAACTACTACCTCGGCCAGGAGCAGACCGTCGCCCGCAAGGGCAAGGAGTTCTTCATCGCGATCAAGCTCAACCGCGAGCAGAGCAAGGAACAGATCCTCCAGGGCTACCTGAACACCAGCTACTTCGGCCGGAACGCCTACGGCATCCAGGCCGCGGCCCAGGCGTACTACGGCAAGGACATCCAGGACATCAGCACGGCGCAGGGCGCCTACCTGGCGTCGCTGCTCAAGGCGCCGAGCGAGTTCGACGTGGTGGTCCACCCCGAGAACAAGCCCGCCGCGACCAGCCGCTGGAACTACGTACTCGACGGCATGGTCAAGGAGAAGTGGCTCACCCCGGCCGACCGCGCCGCGATGACCTTCCCCGAACCCACCACGATCAAGCCGACCACCAACGGGCTCTCGGGCCAGCGCGGCTACATCGTCAAGGCGGTCAACGACTACCTCATCGGCAACAAGATCCTCTCCGAGGACACCCTCGCGACCCGCGGCTACCGGATCACCACCACGCTTCAGAAGAAGAAGCAGGACGACTTCGCCAAAGCCGTGAACGACAAGGTGACCTCCAAGCTCGACAAGGACCGCAAGGCCGACCGCAACGTCCGCGTCGGCGGCGCCTCCGTCGACCCCAAGACCGGCAAGGTCGTCGCCATGTACGGCGGCATCGACTACACCAAGCAGTTCGTGAACAACGCGACCCGGCGCGACTACCAGGTCGGCTCCACCTTCAAACCGTTCGTCTTCGCCTCCGCCGTCGAGAACGGATCCCAGACCCAGGACGGCGAGACGATCACCCCCAACACCAAGTACGACGGCACCAACCAGCGCATGGTCGAGGGCCCCGACGGACCCACCGGCTACTCCCCGTCGAACGAGGACGATGTCGACTACGGCGACATCACCGTACGGACCGCCACCGACAAGTCCGTCAACGCCGTCTACGCGCAGATGGCCGAGGACGTCGGCCCGACCACGGTCAAGAACACCGCCATCGCCCTCGGCATCCCCAAGAACACCCCGGACCTGACCGCGACCCCCTCGATCGCCCTCGGCCCCTCCACGGCGAGCGTCCTCGACATGGCCGAGGCCTACGCGACCCTCGCCAACCACGGCAAGCGCGGGAACTACAGCCTCGTCATACAGGTCAGCAAGAACGGCCAGGACGTCCCGCTGCCCCAGCGCAAGGTCACCCAGGCCATCAGCCGCCAGGCCGCCGACACCACGACGTCCATGCTGCGCAGCGTCGTCGAGAGCCCCGGCGGCACCGGCGCCGCGGCCCAGTCGGCCGGCCGCCCCGCGGCGGGCAAGACAGGCACCGCCGAGGACGACAAGGCGGCCTGGTTCGCCGGCTACACCCCCGACCTGGCCACCGTCGTCTCGATGATGGGCGCCGACCCCGTGACCGCGAAGCAGAAATCGCTGTACGGGGCGCTCGGCCAGGCCAGGATCAACGGTGGCGGGCCGTCCGCCGAGATCTGGGGGCAGTACACCAAGGCCGCGCTCAAGGGCTCGAAGGCGAAGGACTTCGACCTGAAGGTCCAGAAGGGCGCCGACAAGATCGAGCCCTCGGAGAGCGACGAACCCGACGAGCCTGACGACCCCCAGCACTCCCAGTCGCCGAGCAGCCCGGCCACCTCGCAGGGCCAGAGCGAAGGACAGCAGGGCGGCAAGACACAGGGCCAGACCCAGGGGCAGACCGGCGGCGACGACACGACCGGCGGCCAGACCCAGAACCCGACCCAGGGCGGCGGCCAGAACGGCGGCCAGAGCGGAGACCCGACGGGCGGCCCGACCGGCGGCGACGCGAGCGGCGCCGGCGGCGGCAACAGCAGC
>NZ_JTHL01000001.1:3014438-3031286 GCF_000818195.1 Streptomyces sp. 150FB
CGGCAACAGCAGCGGTACGGGCGACGGAGGCGGCGGCACCGACGGCGGAATCGGCGGCGGCACGAACGGCGGCCCAGGCGGGAACGGGCCGGGAGGCGGAACGTCGAGCTCCGGAGGCACCAACAGCGGCAACGCGCCGGGCGGGCTCCCCAGCTTCACCTAGCGAGCCGCGGGTGAACGCATGAACGGATGAACGGATGAACGGGTGGGCCCGGCGACGAAAACCGCCGGGCACACCCGTTCGCGTACGTGCCGGAACAGCTACAGATACAGCCCGGTGGAGTCCTCGGACCCCTCGAAACGGTCGGCGGCCACCGCGTGCAGATCGCGCTCCCGCATCAGCAGGTACGTCGCACCGCGCACCTCGACCTCGGCCCGGTCCTCGGGGTCGTACAGCACCCGGTCGCCGGGCTCCACGGTGCGTACGTTCTGCCCCACCGCCACCACCTCGGCCCAGGCCAGACGGCGGCCGACCGCGGCCGTCGCCGGAATGACGATGCCGCCGGACGAGCGCCGCTCGCCCTCCGCGCCGTCCATCGCGACCAGCACACGGTCGTGAAGCATCCGGATGGGCAACTTGTCGTGGGTGTTCTCGCTCACGCGCTCAAACTACCTGCCCGCCGCCACGCCGAACGCCACAGGGGGCGTCGAGAGGCCGGGCACCCGGAGACGCAGGTGAGGACACGACAGCCGGGGCGACCGGGATCGAACCCGGCGCCCCGGCTGTCGTAACGCCGGCTCCGTCCCCCGTACGCCCGGCTCAGCTCCGGCGCCGCCGGGACGACAGCGCGAACAGCCCCACCACGGCCACGGCGACCAGCGCCACCGGCACCACACGCTCCAGCCTCGGCGACCCGTCGTCGTCGACGAACTGCGCCTTCACGTCCGACAGCGTCCTGTTCACAGCCACAAACGCACGGCCTGCCGTGCGGTCCACCGTCGAAGCCACCTTGGCCTTCGCGTCGCCGACGACCGTCTTCGGGTGCACCCGCACCCCGATCTCATCAAGCGTCTCGGCAAGCTGCCCGCGCCTGCGGACGATGTCCGCCTCGATCTGCGCAGGGGTCCTTGAATCCGACACCGCGCCGCCTCCGTCGTCGTGTCCGGTAAACCTTCGTCGACAGTCTGTCAGCTCTGTCGCTCCCGCACCCGACGGCACCCCCTATTACGCTCAGGCTGCGTAACCCCTGCCATCCAACCGCACCACGTACGGAGAACCATGAGCGAGCGACTCCAGCCCGGCGACACCGCACCCGCCTTCACCCTCCCCGACGCGGACGGCAACGACGTATCGCTCGCCGACCACAAGGGCCGCAAGGTCATCGTCTACTTCTACCCGGCGGCGCTCACCCCCGGATGCACCAAGCAGGCCTGCGACTTCACGGACAACCTCGACCTGCTGGCCGGCGCCGGCTACGACGTCATCGGTGTGTCGCCCGACATGCCGGAGAAGCTCGCGAAGTTCCGCGAGAAGGAGAACCTCAAGGTCACGCTGGTCGGCGACTCCTCGAAGGAGGTCCTCGAAGCGTACGGAGCGTTCGGCGAGAAGACGATGTACGGAAAGACCGTGACCGGCGTCATCCGGTCCACCGTGATCGTCGACGCGGAGGGACGCGTCGAGCGCGCGCTCTACAACGTGCGGGCGACCGGTCATGTTGCCAAGATCATCAAAGATCTCGGAATCTAGACCCCGAGCGGAGCACGTCAGCAGATTGTGTGACCGAAGTCCCATTTCGGTGGGACTTCGGTTTGCGATCGCCATGGCTGCGCAGAAGGTTTCTTTGGACTGCTTGTCGCCGAGGAAAGGAACCACGCCATGGCCGGCCCGGATCACGACGAGGTCGCCGACCCCGCAGCCGTCAAGCGTCACCCCGCCCTCTTCCGTACGATCCGGCAGCGGAGGAACCCCAAGCTGCGCAGGTCCGACATCACCGTGACGGACGACGCCGCCGTGAAACGCGCCGTCAAGGCGGCGGCGCTCGGTAACGCGATGGAGTGGTACGACTTCGGGATCTACGCCTACCTCGCCGCGACCATCGGACGCGTGTTCTTCCCCTCGGAGAGCCCCACGGTCCAGTTGCTCTCGTCGTTCGCGACCTTTGCGGTCGCGTTCTTCGTACGACCGATCGGCGGCATGGTCCTCGGCCCGATGGGTGACAAGATCGGCCGCAAGAAGATCCTCTCGCTGACGATGCTGATGATGGCGATCGGCACCTTCTGCATCGGACTGATCCCGTCGTTCGACACGATCGGCTTCTGGGCCCCGGTCCTGCTGATCCTCTTCCGCCTGATCCAGGGCTTCTCCACCGGCGGCGAGTACGGGGGCGCCTCGACGTTCATCGCCGAGTACGCGCCCGACAAGCGACGCGGCTACTTCGGCAGCTTCCTGGAGATGGGCACCCTGGCCGGCTACGTCGGCGCGGCCGGCCTGGTGACGCTGCTCACCGAACTGGTCGGCTCCGACGGCCTGGACTCCTGGGCGTGGCGCCTCCCCTATCTGGTGGGCGGGCCGCTCGGGATAGTCGGTCTCTATCTGCGGCTGCGGCTCGACGAGACACCCGCGTTCCAGAAGCTGGAAGCGGGGAACGTCCGCGCCTCGGAGGCCGCCGACCCCGTGGAGACCAGCGCCAAGGGCGACCTCGGGAACATCTTCCGGCGGTACTGGCCGACGCTGATCCTGTGTATCGCGCTGGTCGGCGCCTACAACATCACGGACTACATGCTGCTGTCGTACATGCCGACGTACCTGTCGGACGAACTCGGCTACAGCACGACCCACGGCCTGGTCGTCCTGCTGGGCGTCATGGTCGTCCAGATGCTGGTCATCAACCGGGTGGGCGTGCTGAGCGACCGGTACGGCAGGAAACCCCTGCTGATGGCGGGGATGACCGGCTTCTTCGTCCTCTCGCTCCCGGCGTTCCTGCTGCTCAGGGAGGGCGCGATCTGGGCCGTCATCGTGGGCCTCGCGATGCTGGGAATCTCGCTGGTCTGCCTGCTCGGCACGATGTCGGCGGCGCTGCCCGCGCTGTTCCCGACGGAGGCCAGGTACGGCGGGCTGTCCGTCGGCTACAACCTGTCGGCGTCCATCTTCGGCGGCACGACACCCTTCGTACTCACGGGCCTGATCAGCCTGGCCGGTACGAACCTCATGCCGGCGTTCTACTCGATGGCGGCGGCGCTGGTCGGCGTGATCGCGGTGGCGGTCATGAAGGAGACGGCCAGGCTGCCGCTGGAGGGCTCGCCGCCTTCGGTGGAGACGAGGGAGGAAGCGGCGGCACTGGCGCACGCGCAGGCGCCGGAACCGCGCTTCTGAGATCGGGCGGATCCGGCGGATCCGGCGACCGCCGGGGCGTCCGGAATGCGGAGAATACGGAACGGTTCACTCCACATCTCACCGCATTCCGGACGTTACCTTCCCCCCAGCCGGTTCGTTGCTCCGTACGAGGCCCCGAACGCGCGGCCGGAGACGGGGAAGGCGATGCCTGGCGCTGAGCGCTGCGACCGGTCCCGGCTGGCCGCCGCCGTCAGCGAATCGGTGGGGTGGGCGGATCTGATACGGCGCCTCGGCCTCAACGAAAGCGGCGGTCTGCGCCGCGTCCTCCAGCAGAAGGTCGCCGAACTCGGCCTGGACACCGGCCACTTCAAACGCCACCCCTGGGGGTTGACGCGGGAACGCGCGCCGAAGTCCGTCGCCGTGGAGACTCTCGCCGTACCGCCCGACGGCTCGCCGCGTACCAACCGCGTCCGGCTCCACCGCGCACTCCAGGAGATCGGCGTCCCGTACGCTGCGTGTCGTGTGGCAACACCGGTGAGTTGCTCGGCCGGCCGATCACGCTCCAGATCGACCATGTCAGCGGCGACCAGCTCGACAACCGCGTTGAGAACCTCCGTTACCTGTGCCCGAACTGCCACGCGCTCACCGACACGTGGTGCCGCAGCCGCCCCCGGACCCCGCCCGGCACGTGACCGCCCGCCGCCCCGATCGGCGAAGCGCTACCATAGGTGTAAGCGGGCGGCCGTGTCGTAATTGGCAGCCGAGTCTGATTTAGGGTCAGATGGGAGAAATCCCGTGTGGGTTCGAGTCCCACCGGCCGCACCGAGAACGGATGAGGGCGCGGCCCCGCGCGGTGCGTGGGGCCGCGCCCTTTCGTGTCAGCCCAGCAGCTCCCGTACCACCGGTACCAGCGCGCGGAACGCCTTGCCCCGGTGGCTGATCGCGTTCTTCTCGGCCGGGGTCAGCTCCGCGCAGGTGCGGGTTTCGCCGTTCGGCTGGAGGATCGGGTCGTAGCCGAAGCCGTTGGTGCCCGAGGGCTTGTGGCGTAGTACGCCGCGCAGTTGGCCCTCGACCACCCTCTCCGTGCCGTCCGGGAGGGCCAGTGCCGCCGCGCAGGCGAAGTGGGCCGATCGGTGCGGGGCGTCGATGTCGGACAGTTGGGCCAGGAGCAGGTCGAGGTTGGCCTGGTCGTTGCCGTGGGTGCCCGACCAGCGGGCCGAGAAGATGCCGGGGGCGCCGCCGAGGACGTCGACGCAGAGGCCCGAGTCGTCGGCGACGGCCGGGTGGCCGGTGGCTCGGGCCAGGGCGTGGGCCTTGAGCAGGGCGTTCTCGGCGAAGGTGACCCCGGTTTCCTTGACGTCCGGGATGTCGGGGTACGCGTCGGCGCCGACGAGGTCGTGCGGCAGGCCCGCGTCGGCGAGGATGGCGTTCAGTTCGGTGATTTTCCCGGCGTTGCGGGTGGCGAGGATCAGGCGGGTCATGGCGCCCATTATCCGGCCGCGGGTGAGCGTGCCGGGGAGCGGGCTCAGGGCCTCAGGGTGTGCAGATCTTGCCTATCTCCGCCGCCGCGTCGGTGACCGGTGTCAGGTCCGGGGTTTCGTCGCCCTTGTCGACCGACGTACGGACGTTGTCGACGGCCTTGTCCAGGCGGTCGACCGCCTTGCTGAGGTCGGCGTTGTCCGTCTTGTCGTGGAGCTGGCCCAGTTCGGTGTCGATGTTGCCGAGGGCCTGGTCGACCTGGCCGGGGTCGTTCCCAATGTCGGAGACGGCCTGCTGGAGGTCGTTGACGTTGCCCGCTATGGCGTCGGCCGTCTGTACGCAGTCCAGCGCCTTGTCGAGGGCTCCGCAGCCGACGGCCGTGGTGAGCGCGAACAAGGTGGCGGTGATGACTGCCGCGGTGCGTGGGCGCGATGCCATGAACCGGTCCCTCCCCAGGAGTTGGAATATGGACGGGCGCACGGTTCGGCCCGTACGCCCGTATCCATGGAGACGTCTGAGGGGGTTTCTTGGTTCCTTCTTTACCTGCGCGTGAGCTGGATCAGAGGGTCTGGCCGAGTGCGGCGCGCTGGATCTCGGCGAGGTCGACGCAGCCGGCGGTGGCGAGGTCGAGCAGCGCGTTCAGCTCTTTGCGGTCGAACGGCTCGGCCTCGGCGGTGCCCTGGACCTCGACGAAGCGGCCGTCGCCGGTGCAGACGACGTTCATGTCGGTCTCGGCGCGGACGTCTTCCTCGTAGCAGAGGTCGAGGAGCGGCGCGCCGTCGACGATGCCGACGCTGACGGCGGCGACCGTGCCGGTCAGGGGCTGGCGGCCGGCCCTGACGATCTTCTTGCCCTGGGCCCAGACGATGGCGTCGGCGAGGGCGACGTACGCGCCGGTGATGGCGGCGGTGCGGGTGCCGCCGTCGGCCTGGAGTACGTCGCAGTCGAGGACGATGGTGTTCTCGCCGAGGGCCTTGTAGTCGATGACGGCGCGCAGGGACCGGCCGATGAGGCGGCTGATCTCGTGGGTGCGGCCGCCGATCTTGCCGCGTACGGATTCGCGGTCGCCGCGGGTGTTGGTGGCGCGGGGCAGCATCGAGTATTCGGCGGTGACCCAGCCTTCGCCGCTGCCTTTGCGCCAGCGGGGGACGCCTTCGGTGACGGAGGCGGTGCAGAAGACTTTGGTGTCGCCGAAGGCGATGAGGACGGAGCCCTCGGCGTGCTTGCTCCATCCGCGTTCGATGGTGACCGGGCGGAGCTGTTCGGGGGTGCGGCCGTCGATTCGAGACATGCCCTTGAGCCTATCGGGACATGGGTGGGGGCCCGATCCGGTGGTACGGATCGGGCCCCTGCCAGGTGAGGACCGTGGTATGCGGGCCGCTGCCCTGCCGGGCAGCCCGGTTACATCATGTCTTCGATGTCGGCGGCGAGCGGGTCGGCGTCGGTGCCGACGACGACCTGGATCGCGGTGCCCATCTTGACGACGCCGTGGGCTCCGGCGGCTTTGAGGGCGGCCTCGTCGACGAGGGAGGGGTCGATGACTTCGGTGCGGAGGCGGGTGATGCAGCCTTCGACCTCTTCGATGTTCTCGAGGCCGCCGAGCCCGGCGACGATTTTCTCAGCCTTGGTGGCCATGTCTTTCTCCCTGACTCTCTTAACCGCTCTGTCAACCCGCTCTGTCCCCGGCCTGGCACCCTGTCCGCTGTCGGCCTGCCGTCGGGCATCCTGAGCTTACCCCAACTGGTCTACACCAGTTCGGGAGCGGACATCCGTCCCGGCCCTCCCCGAGCGGGAACCGGAAGAGACCCGATCAGCATTGAGCGGGGCGGCCCTCAGGGCGTAACTTGATGGTCGACCCGGTCGGAAAACGCGAACCGGAACCCGACGGACACCCCTCCCGTTCCCCCGCTTCCGGGGCTTGGTCACGCTTTGGACGCGAAGTCCAGGAGCCGCCTTTTTGCAGGTTCCTCATCCGCATCACCCCGTGCTACAACTGGTCTACACCACTCGATTGGTGTAGACCACGTGGCGTTGTGCACGCCGCGTCCCTTTCTGCTGACGCCGCCACCCCCCTTTGCTGTGCCCTGCCAAGGCGGCGCCGTGCCTACCGGAGGAAGTTGATGAGTACGGCCACCACCCAGGAGGCGGCGCCCGCGAAGAAGCGGGGTGCCGGTGTGTTCCAAGGTCTGCAGAAGGTCGGTCGCAGCCTTCAGCTCCCGATCGCCGTTCTCCCGGCGGCGGGCATCCTGAACCGTCTCGGCCAGCCCGATGTCTTCGGCGACAACGGTCTGGGCTGGGACAACGTTGCCAAGGTCTTCGCGGGCGCCGGCGGCATGCTGCTGGACGCCTCCCTCGGGCTGCCGCTGCTCTTCTGCATCGGTGTCGCGATCGGCTTCGCGAAGAAGTCGGACGGCTCGACCGCGCTGGCCGCGGTGGTCGGATTCTTCACTTATTACGCCGTGATCCACCAGTTCCCGATCGACAAGGGACACGAGGGCGCGACCTTCATATCCACCGGGCTGCTCAGCGGGGCCTGGCAGAAGGGCAGCGTGGTCACTTCTGCCGACTTCCAGAACCCGGGTGTGCTGGGCGGGATCATCCTCGGCCTGCTGACCGCGGTGCTGTGGCAGCGCTTCCACCGCACCCGGCTCGTCGACTGGCTGGGCTTCTTCAACGGCCGCCGGCTCGTACCGATCATCATGGCCTTCGTGGGCACGGCGCTCGGCGTGATCGCCGTACTCGGCTGGGCCCCCATCGGCAATGTGATCACCAGCTTCGGCGAGTGGATCACCGGTCTCGGCTCCCTGGGCGCCGGGCTGTTCGGCCTGATCAACCGTGGTCTGATCCCGATCGGCATGCACCAGTTCGTCAACACCGTGTCGTGGTTCCAGCTCGGTGACTACACGAACGCCGCCGGAGTCGTCTCGCACGGTGACCTCAACCGGTTCTTCGCCGGCGACCCGACGGCCGGACAGTTCATGTCCGGCTTCTTCCCGATCATGATGTTCGGTCTGCCCGCCGCCGCGCTCGCCATGGCGCACACCGCGCGCCCGGAGCGCCGCAAGGCCGTCATGGGCATGATGATCTCGCTGGCGCTGACCTCGTTCGTCACGGGTGTGACGGAGCCGATCGAGTTCTCGTTCATGTTCATCGCGCCGCTGCTGTACGTGATCCACGCGGTCCTCACCGCGATATCCATGGCGGTCACCTGGGCGCTCGGTGTCCATGCGGGCTTCTCGTTCTCCGCGGGGCTGATCGACTATCTGCTGAACTGGCACCTCGCGACCAAGCCATGGATCATCATCCCGGTGGGTCTTGTGTTCGGGGTGATCTACTACGTGGTCTTCCGCTTCGCGATCGTCAAGTTCAACCTGAAGACCCCCGGCCGCGAGCCGGAGGAAGAGGTCGAGGACCTCACGAAGGCGTAGCCGTACGGGGAGCTGTACGAGGTGGCGCGTGCCGCGCGGCGACCGGTGATTCACGCCGGTTGCCGCGCGGCACGCGGCTGTTACGGACCAGGGGTACGGGGCCGTGGCGCCGCTGGCGCCGCGTCAGATCTCGTAGACGGCGCCGGGAGCGGCCAGCTCCGAAGGGCCGTCGTACACCGCGCGCGCGTCGGCGAGATTGCGCTGCGCGTCCGTCCACGGCGGGACGTGCGTCAGGACCAGCCGGCGCGCGCCCGCGCGTACGGCGTGCTCGCCGGCCTCGTGGCCGTTGAGGTGCAGGCCCGCGATGTCTTCCTTGCCGTAGGTGAAGGCCGCTTCGCAGAGGAACAGGTCGGTGTCCTCGGCCAGCTCGACCAGCGGCTCGCAGGCGCCGGTGTCACCGGAGTACGTGAGGGAACGGCCGCCGTGCTCGACCCGGATGCCGAAGGTGTCGACGGGGTGCGCGACCTTCTCCGTACGGACCGAGAAGGGGCCGATCTCGAACGAGCCCGGCTTGAGCGTGTGGAAGTCGAAGACCTCGCTCATGGACTTGTCCGTGGGGGTGTCGGCGTACGCGGTGGTGAGCCGCTGCTCGGTGCCTTCGGGGCCGTATACGGGGATCGCGTCGCAGCGACCGCCCTCGAACCGGTAGTACCGGGCGACGAAGTACGCGCACATGTCAATGCAGTGGTCCGCGTGGAGGTGGCTCAGAAAGATGGCGTCGAGGTCGTAGAGACCGACATGGCGCTGCAGCTCGCCCAGGGCGCCGTTGCCCATGTCGAGGAGCAGCCTGAAGCCGTCGGCCTCGACGAGGTAGCTCGAGCAGGCCGATCCCACGGCGGGGAACGAGCCCGAGCAGCCGACGACGGTGAGCTTCATGGAGCGTGAACCTCCGTGGCGTGGAAGGGGGGCGACGGGGGTCGTGCAGGTTTGTCGAGCCTAAGGCGGGAAACGGCTGGTCGCCCCTCCACAACGGTCTGTTGTGGGGGAACTCACCCGCGCTGTCACCGGTTCGGATGGACCTTGGGCGTAGGGGTGGCTGGAAGCGACGGGTACGTTCGACCGTATGGACACGTGGTGGTGGGGCGCGCTGGTCGTCGTGGTGGTGCTGGCGCTGATCGCGACGCTGGTGGACGGCAGGGGGCGGAGCCCGCGTCCGCCGAAGCGTCGGCGTGGGCCGGGGGGTCGGGCGGGGGCGGGTCCTGGGCGGGGTACGGGCGCGGGCGCGGGCCGGGGCGGTACGGACGCCGGCGCGGGCCGGGGCGGTACGGGTACTCGTACCGGTACGAGGGGCAGGCCGCTGGCCGGGGAGATCTGGTGGGCCAATGTGCCGTTCGAGGACGGGCCCGGGTCGAAGGACCGACCGTGCCTGGTGCTGTCGGTACGGGGTGGTACGGCGCGGGTCGCGAAGATCACGACCAAGCAGCATGACGGGCGGGACGGGGTGATCGCTCTGCCGGCGGGCGCGGTGGGGGACGCGCGGGGGCGGTTGAGCTTTCTGGAGACGGGTGAGGTGCGGGAGGTGCGGGTGCGGGAGTTCCGGCGGCGGGTGGGGGCGGCGGACGCGGAGGTGTGGTCGCGGGTGCGGCACCTGGGGTGACGGTCGCCTCGCGGCGGGCGGCCGTGGTGGTGGTCGCGGTCCGTGCCGAACCGTGCCGGTGCGGGGCGGTGCCGAGGGGCGGGGCGGTGTGTTCTGTGCGGCGGTCGTGGTGCCGGGGGCCGGGGCCTCCGGGGGCACATGTCCGGACGTGTGATTTACGGCGTCGTGACCCCGGATGTTCTGCCTGGGGCGGTCATGCGCCACAAATCTCACGTTAGCGTCCGGACACGTACCTCCTGCGGCCCCGTCCCCCTCCGTCGCCGGTGGCCTCCGCCGCTCTTCCGTCGCCCTTGGCTTTCGTCTACGCCCAGAGTTGGCCCTGTAGCGTTTCTATGGCCTCTTCTGTGGTTGGCGCTGTGTAGACGCCCGTTGAGAGGTACTTCCAGCCGCCGTCCGCCACTATGAAGACGATGTCGGCCGGGTCCCCTGCCTTGAGTGACTTGTTGCCCACTCCTATGGCCGCGTGCAGGGCGGCGCCTGTGGAGATTCCCGCGAAGATGCCCTCCTGTTGGAGGAGTTCGCGGGTGCGGGTGATCGCGTCCGCCGAGCCCACCGAGAAGCGGGTTGTCAGGACCGATGCGTCGTAGAGCTCGGGGACGAAGCCCTCGTCCAGGTTGCGCAGGCCGTAGACCACGTCGTCGTAACGTGGTTCGGCGGCGACGATGCGGATGTCGGGCTTCTGTTCGCGCAGGTAGCGGCCGACGCCCATCAGGGTGCCCGTGGTGCCCAGGCCCGCGACGAAGTGGGTGATGGACGGCAGGTCGGTGAGGATTTCGGGGCCCGTGGTGGCGTAGTGGGCGCCCGCGTTGTCGGGGTTGCCGTACTGGTAGAGCATCACCCAGGAGGGGTTCTCGGCCGCGAGTTCCTTGGCGACGCGTACCGCTGTGTTGGAGCCGCCGGCCGCCGGGGACGAGACGATCTCGGCGCCCCACATGGTGAGCAGGTCGCGGCGTTCCTGGGAGGTGTTCTCCGGCATGACACAGACGATGTTGTAGCCCTTGAGCTTCGCCGCCATGGCCAGTGAGATGCCGGTGTTGCCGCTGGTCGGCTCCAGGATGGTGCAGCCGGGGGTGAGCCTGCCGTCCTTCTCGGCCTGTTCGACCATGTGGAGGGCGGGGCGGTCCTTGACCGAACCGGTGGGGTTGCGGTCCTCCAGCTTCGCCCAGATCCGGACGTCGTCCGACGGCGAGAGCCGTGGGAGGCGTACCAGAGGGGTGTTGCCGACCGCGGCCAGCGGGGTGTCGTACCGCATCAGACAGCGCCGCCGGCTACCGCCGGGAGGATCGTGACGCTGTCGCCGTCGGCGAGTTTGGTGGTGACGCCGTCGAGGAAGCGCACGTCCTCGTCGTTGAGGTAGACGTTCACGAAGCGGCGCAACTGGTTGTCCTTGGCCGGGTCGACCAGGCGCTCCCGGATGCCCGCGTGGCGGGTTTCGAGGTCGGCGAACAGGTCGGCGAGGGTGTCGCCGCTGCCTTCGACGGCCTTCGCGCCGTCGGTGTAGGTGCGGAGGATGGTCGGGATGCGGACCTCGATGGCCATGACGTGGGCTCCTGTCGGGAGGGGGCTGGCTCGCGCGCGGCTCTGGGCCCCCGCGCTAGGGGGTGGTGCGGACTGGGCGGTCGTTCAAGCCGTTGGCCGGCCGTTCACAGCGCACTTGCGAGGCGGCACAGGTCCACGTGCAGCCGCGCCACGAGCAGCGGGGTGCTCGGCGTCTTCTCGCTCACGTCCTGGCAAACCATGCGGTCATCGTATCGATTCCCGGTTCACATCCCGATATGCGGTCTCGCCTGCTGGGCGGATCGTGTTCGTCAGGCGGACGGCGGCAGGTAGGTGACGGTGGGCGCGCCGGTCGCGGGGTGTGTGCTGACCTCGGCGGTCACTCCGTAGACGGCCTTGAGGAGGTCGGGTGTGAGGACCTCTGGTGGGGTGCCGGAGGCGACGATCCGGCCCTCCTGGAGGACGTAAATGCGGTCGCAGTAGTAGGCGGCGAGGTTGAGGTCGTGGAGGGCGAGGAGGTTGGTGGTGCCGGATTTCCTGATGAGGGTGAGGATGCCGAGCTGATAGCGGATGTCGAGGTGGTTGGTGGGTTCGTCGAGTACGAGCAGGGCCGGCTCTTGTACGAGGGCGCGGGCGACGAGGGCGCGTTGGCGTTCGCCGCCGGAGAGGGAGGGGAAGGCGCGGTTCGCGAGGGTGGTGATGCCGACGCGTGCGAGGGCGGTGTCGGCGAGGGCGGTGTCGGCGGCGGTGTCGGCTTCCCAGAAGCGTTTGTGCGGGGAGCGGCCCATGGCGACGACTTCGCGGACGGTGAGTTCGAAGTCGGTCGCTCCGTCCTGCGGGACGGTGGCGAGGCGCCGGGCGCGGGTTCTGGGGGTCATGGCGTGCAGGTCGTCGCCGTCGAGCAGGGCGCGGCCGTGGGTGGGGCGCAGCGCGCCGTAGACGCAGCGCAGGAGGGTCGTCTTGCCGCTGCCGTTGGGGCCGACGAGTCCTACGGTCTCCCCGGGCGCGGCGGTGAGGTCGACGTGGTTGACGAGGTGGCGGCCTGCCGTCTCGTAGCTGAGGTCCTCGACGCTGAGTGTGGCCGTCACAGCGGTGCTCCTTCGGGGCGGCGGCGCATCATCCACAGGAAGGCGGGTCCGCCGATGAGTGCGGTGAGGATGCCGACGGGGATGTCCTGCGGGGCGGCGACGGTGCGGGCTGCGAGGTCGGCGACGACGAGTACGACGGCTCCGCCGAGGGCGGCGACGGGCAGGAGCCGGCGGTGGGGCGCGCCGACGGCCATGCGGGCCGCGTGCGGTACGAGCAGTCCGACGAAGCCGACGGCGCCGCTCGCCGCGACCATGACGCCGGTGACGAGGGAGGCGAGGACGAAGACGGCGGCCCGGAAGCGGGCGGCGTCGAGGCCGAGGACGGTCGCGCCTTCCTCTCCCAGCAGCAGCAGGTCGAGCGGCCGGGCGAGGGCCATGAGCAGGATGGTGCCGGCTGTGAGGACGGCGCCGGGCAGGATCAGGGTGCCCCAGCGGGCGCTGCCGAGGCCGCCGAGCGTCCAGTAGAGGGCTTCCTGGAACTGTTCGGGCCGCGCCGAGACCACGAGGACGAGGGTGGTGAGCGCGGAGAGGATGTACGAGACGGCGACCCCGGCGAGGACGAGCCGGCCGCCGGTCATGGTGCCGCCGCGCCGGGCGAGGCCGTACACCAGCGCGAGTGCGAGGAGTGAGCCGAGGAAGGCGGCGGTGGGCATGGCGACGGTGGTGGTGACGCCGCCGCCGATGCCGAGGACCAGCACCAGGACGGCTCCGGCTGAGGCCCCTGAGGAGATGCCGAGGAGGAAGGGGTCGGCGAGCCGGTTGCGTACGAGGGCCTGGAGGACGGTGCCGACGACGGCGAGCCCGGCCCCGACGATCGCGCCGAGCAGGACGCGTGGCAGCCGTACGTCCAGCACGATGGTGCGCGAGGGGCTCGGCGCCGCGCGTCCCAGGAGGACGGTGACGACTTCGGCGGGCGGGACGCGTACGGAGCCGAGGGCGAGGCCCGCGACGACGGCGACGGCGAGTGCGGCGGTGAGGCAGCCGAGTACGAGGGCGTGCCTGAGCCGCCCGTGGACGGGCGGGGGTGGGCCGGGCACGGCTTACTTCACGGTTCCGGGATGGAGTTGGGCGGCGAGCTTCGCCACGGCGTCGGGGGCGCGGACGCCGAGGACGACGTTGGAGAGCGGCAGGACGGCGAATCGTTTGTTCTTGATCGCCGGTACGTCCTGGAGGACCGAGTCGTCGAGGAGCCGCTTCTCCTTCTGGGCGACGGTGGTCGTGCCGTAGTCGAGGATGACGATCGCGTCGGGCTCCCGGGCGACGACCTGTTCCCAGGTGGCGTCGCCGAACGACTTGTCGAGGTCGGCGAAGACGTTGCGGCCGCCGGCGCGGGTGATCAGGTCGTTGCCGATGCCTGTGCCGCCGGCCGTGAACGCGGTCTTGTCCCCGCTGTCGTAGACGAAGACGGAGAGCGGCTTGACGTTCTTCAGCCGGGTGGCGGCGTCGGCGACGGTGGTGCGCGCCTGGGCGATCCAGCGGTCGGCCCGGTCACGGACGCCGAAGGTCCTGCCGACCTCTTCGACCTCCTGGTAGACGTCGTCCATGGTGCCCTTGGCGCAGTTCTCCAGGTTGAGCCGGGTGTCGATGCCGGATCCGGCGAGGTCGTCGCGGCCCCGGCCGTCCTTGGCGTCGAAGGCGCTGGAGTAGCCGCCGTAGACGAAGTCGGGATCGGCGGCGAGGAGCTTCTCCTTGGAGGGGTACTCCTTGGCGAGCACGGGGACGCTTCCGTACGCCTTCTCGTAGGCGGGGGAGATCGTGTCGTCCAGGTAGGCGGTGCCGACCATGGACTTCTGGAGGCCGAGCGCGAGCATGACCTCGGTGGCGTGCTGGTTCAGGGTGACCGCGCGCCGGGGAGGGGCCTGATAGGTGGTTTTCACACCGCAGTTGGTGACGGTGTACGGGAAGCCGGGCGCGGACTTCGCGGGTGCGGCCTTCGCGTCGGGGGCCGGGGGCGTGGCGCCGCAGGCGGTGAACGGGAGAAGTACGGCGGGCACGGCGACGGCTATGAGCGCACGGCGACGGAGCTGCCTGGGCAGGACTGGCACGGCTGGGGCCTCCTCCGGGGGATTTCCGCGTCCCCTGGGTGGTGGGAGAAGGGCGGCAGGTCAGTTCCTGGCTGCCAAGCGGAACGCTTGGTCACAGTGGCGGGACCGCGCCGGAATCGCACCGGCTTCCTGGGGCCTGCCGCCTCGGGTGGGCGCCAGTCTCTCAGACGACCTGCACGTCCTCCTCCGTGACCTCGCCTTCCACGATCCGGTACGAGCGGAACTGGAAGGGGCCCGCGCCGTCGGTGTCGGCGGTGGACACGAGGACGTAGTGGGCGCCCGGCTCGTTGGCGTAGGTGATGTCCGTACGCGACGGATAGGCCTCGGTGGCGGTGTGCGAGTGGTAGATGATCACCGGGTCCTCGTCGCGGTCGTCCAGCTCGCGGTAGAGCTTGAGCAGGTCCGCCGAGTCGAACTCGTAGAAGGTGGGCGAGCGTGCGGCGTTGAGCATGGGGATGAAACGCTCGGGCCGGCCGGTGCCGGCGGGGCCCGCGATGACACCGCAGGCCTCGTCGGGGTGGTCACGGCGGGCGTGCTCGACGATCTGGTCGTGCAGGTCCTGGGTAATGGTCAGCATGGTCGCCAATATAAAACGGCCGGTGGGTGGACCGCGGGGACGTCCATGAGCCGTCGGGCGGGACCGCGGACGTCTACGAGCCGTCGGGGACCCAGCCGTACGCGCGGGTCAGCGGCAGCCTGACGAGGAGCCTGCCCTCGGAGACCATCGCCTGGCGGTACTCGTCCCAGTCCGGGTGTTCGCCGGCCAGGGCGCGGTAGTACTCGACGAGTTGGTCCACGACGTCGTCGTCGGGCGCCGCGGAGACGGCGGTCAGCTCGGCGTCGCCCTCACCCACGGCGTACGCGCCGAGGTCCGAGGTCGTCACGTAGAGGCTGGCGCGGGGGTCGCGGCGCAGGTTGCGGGTCTTGGCGCGGGTGTCGGTGACGGAGATCAGCGCGACGCGGGTGGCCGGGTCCCACTGGTACCCGATGTTGGACAACTGGGGCCGTCCGTCGCGCTTCTGCGTCGTGAGGACGGCGGTGCGGGTGGTGCCGAAGAGGTTCCACGGATCGCTCATGGGGCGACGCTACCGCTCCCCGGCCGGGGTCCTGGGTACGACGCCGTCGCTGTTCTCGGACCAGGCAGAACTTTCGCTGATGCATAAGCGGTCATAAGGTGATATTTGCCACGGGGAATGAACGCAATAGTGGTGGCGCACGTGGTATGTCCAGAGCCAGAACGGCTCACCCGCTCAGCACGAAGGACTGTCATGACCAACCTCCCGTTCCGTTTCGGCGTCAGTCTGTTCAATGTCGGCTCCCGGTCGGCCTGGCGCGCACGGGTGCGTGAGGTGGAGAGCCTCGGGTACGACGTGCTCCAGGTCGCCGACCACCTGGGCCTGGCCGCGCCGTTCCCGGCGCTGGTGGCGGCGGCCGACGTGACGAGCATGCGGCTGGGCACGTTCGTGCTCAACGCGGGCATCCTCTCCCCCACGTACCTGGCGCGGGACGTCGCCGACGTCCACCGCCTCACCGACGGGCGGCTTGAGCTGGGGCTCGGCGCGGGGTATGTGCCGGCGGAGTTCGAGGCGGTCGGCGTGCCGTTCGGCACGCCCGGGGAGCGGCTGCGCAAGCTGGAGTCGACGCTGGCGGCCACGCGTGCGCTGCTGGCCGCGGAGGACGACAGCCCGGTGCCGCCGATCATGCTGGGCGGCGCGGGCGACCGCATGCTGCGTCTCGCCGCCCGCGAGGCCGACATCTTCAGCTTCTCGATCGCGGCCGGGATGACGGCGGGGCTGGCCCCGGAGGACGCGCTCGCGCGCCGCGTCACGCTGCTGCGGGAGGCGGCCGGGGACCGCTTCGGCAGCATCGAGCTGAACCTGTTCATCGCGGCGGTGGGCGACAGCGTGGACAAGCTGGACCTCAAGATCATCCGCGATGCGAGCGGGCTGGGCGACGAGCAGCTCACGCAGTTGCCGGGGGTGCTGGTGGGGTCGCCGCGCGAGATCGCGGACCAGTTGGTGCGGTACCGGGAGGAGTTCGGCATCAGCTATATCAGCGTGCTGGAGCCGCACATGGCCGCGTTCGCGGCGGTGATCAAGCAGTTGCGTTAACGTGCGGGGCCGTGGTCTGGGCGGTGCGGTGGTTGCGGCCGGGTCTTGGTTGCGGTCGCGGTTTCGGTGCCGGGCGCCGGGGCCTCCGGAGGCACATGTCCGGACGTGTGATTTACGGCGTCGTCACCGCGGAACGCGTTGCCTGAGGCGGTTGTGCGCCACAAATCTCACGTTAGCGTCCGGACACGTACCTCCTGCGACCCCGTCACCCTCCGTCGCCCGTGGCCGGACCCGTAACGCCGCGCCCGGGGCGGTCGGTGCGGGGTTCCCGCGGGTGAAGGGGGGGGCGCGCAGGGGTGGTGTCCGGGATACTAAAGCGTGATTTGCGG
>NZ_JTHL01000001.1:3031724-3043075 GCF_000818195.1 Streptomyces sp. 150FB
CCCCCGGCGACAACCGCAACCCACGGCCGCGCACCACAACCGCGTCAGCGAAACTGACCGTTTACGCCGATACCGGTCGCTTTACCTGTTGCCAACCCAGCGTCAGCGCCGTCGCCCAGATTGCCCATACGTACAGGCTCACCCTTGTCTGCGGGTCCAGTGCGATCAGGACTGTGACCAGGAGCAGGAACGCCATCGCGATCCAACTGCACACCGAGCCTCCGGGCGCCGGGAACGAGGATGCTCTCAGGCGGCCCGCCACTACCGCTCGGCGGTATTGGATGTGGCTGGCCAGGATCGTCATCCAGGTCCAGATGCCCGCCGTGGTGGCCACCGAGGTGACGTAGGCGAACGCCTTTTCGGGGACGAAGTAGTTGAGGACCACGCCGGTGCCCATGAGGGTGGCTGAGACGAGGATGCCGAGCGCCGGGGTTTTGCGGGAGTTGAGGCGGCCGAAGGCCGCTGGGGCTTCTTTGTTGGTGGCCAGGCCTCTGAGCATGCGGCCCGTGGAGTACATGCCCGAGTTGCAGGAGGAGAGCGCGGCGGTGAGGACGACGAAGTTGACGATGCCGGCCGCCAGGGGGATGCCCATCTTCTGGAAGGCGTAGACGAACGGGCTGGTGCCCGCGGAGAATTCGGTCCATTTCACCACTGCGAGGATCACCGTGAGCGCGCCCACGTAGAAGATGACGATGCGCCAGGGCAGTGTGTTGATGGCCTTGGGGAGGGTCTTCTTGGGGTTGGTGGACTCGCCCGCTGTGACGCCGACCAGTTCGACGGCCACGTAGGCGAACATCACGCCCTGGAGGGTCATCAGGCTGGAGCCGATGCCCCGGGGGAAGAAGCCGTCGTGGGCCCAGAGGTTGGCGGGGGTGGCGGTGGGGCCCGCGGCTGAGAAGCCGAGGGTGAGGACGCCCAGGCCGATGACGATCATGCCGATGATGGCGGTGACCTTGACCATCGAGAACCAGAACTCGACCTCGCCGAAGATCTTGACCGAGATCAGGTTGATGCCGAAGAGGGCGACGAGGAAGACCAGGGCGCTGAACCACTGCGGGACGGCGGGGAACCAGAAGTGGATGTAGATCGCGGCGGCCGTCAGTTCGGCCATGCCGGTGACGACCCAGTTCAGCCAGTACGTCCAGCCGGTGGCGTAGCCGAAGAACGGGCCGAGGAATTCGCGGGCGTAGTCGGCGAAGGAGCCGGCGACCGGGCGGTAGAGGAGCAGTTCGCCGAGGGCGCGCATGATGAAGAAGATGACGACGCCGGCGAGGGCGTACATGAGGATGATGCTCGGTCCTGCTTTGGCGATGTTCGCCCCGGCGCCCATGAAGAGGCCGACGCCGATCGCGCCGCCGATCGCGATCATCTGGATCTGGCGGCTGCCGAGCCCGCGCTCGTAGCCCTCCTCGGGCGGTTTGATCCCGGCCTTGCTGTCAAAGGCTCCGTCGTCCGCCGGGTGCTGCCCGACCCGTGGGGAGGTCATGCTCGTACGCCCTTTCGCCGATCCCCCCGGGACATCGCGGGCCCACATGTATCACGGGGAACGGCCAGGTCCGGGGGTTCGGCGCGGGGGTCCTGTCAGGGCGTCAGGGTTTCGACCAGGGACTCCTGGAGCGCGCCCAGCCAGAGGTACGCCATCACCATCGGCTTGCGGGGGTCGGAGTCCGGCAGGCGGTAGAGTTCGCCGCTTTCGTCCTCGTCGGCGACGTCGAGGCGGGTGCCGATGGTCAGGCGCAGGTCGTTGAGCGCGCCGAGCCAGTGGCGGGCGTCGTCGGGGGTGAGTTCGAGGACGGCGCCGCCTTTGTCCGCGGCGGAGAGCCGGTCGAGGCTCCGGACGACGGCGACGCCGTCCTCGCGCTTGCGGCTGCGCAGGTCGTTCTCCGTGAAGCGCCTGAACTCCGAGGAGTAGTCGCGCAGTTCCTCGTCGTCGCTGTCGCCGTAGGCGTTCGGGAAGAGCCGGGCGAGGGCGGGGTCGGCGGGTGGTTCGGTGGGGCCGTCGGAGGGGAAGAGCGCGGCGAGCGGGTCCTCGCCCTTGGCCGGCTCGTCGGCGGGGCCGATGAGTTCCAGGAGTTGTACGGCGAGGGAGCGGAGGATGGAGATCTCGACCTCGTCGAGCGCGACGGCGGCGCCGCCGCCGGGGACGGCCTCGAACTGCCCGGCCATCAGTCGCGGTCCTGCGTGAGTGTCGCCCACAGCCCGAAGCCGTGCATCGCCTGCACGTCGCGTTCCATCTCCTCGCGGCTGCCGCTGGAGACGACGGCGCGGCCCTTGTGATGGACGTCGAGCATCAGTTTGTTCGCCTTGTCCTTCGAATAGCCGAAGTAGGTCTGGAAGACGTACGCCACGTAGCTCATGAGGTTGACCGGGTCGTTGTGCACGATCGTGAGCCAGGGGACGTCGGGCTCCGGGACGAGATACGTCTCCTCGGCCGATTCGGGGCGTTCGACTTCAGTCGGAGCAACACTCACGGTTCGGGACGACCTTCTTCTCTACCGGGGCCCGGGGCTGTGTACGCCGCGTTTTCACAGCTTCACAGGACCATGCTGCCACCCGTGGGGCCCCGTCGCACAAACGGACCCCTAGAAATCGTCACTCTGACGAGTATTGGGGGTAGCATCTTTCATATGAACACTCCGGACCTTGGGCTCCCGGTGGACGTGCCGTCGACCGCGCTCTTCACCGACCAGTACGAGCTGACCATGCTCCAGGCGGCACTTCAGGCCGGCACGGCCGATCGCCGCTGCGTCTTCGAGGCCTTCACCCGGCGGCTGCCCGAGGGGCGCCGATACGGAGTTGTCGCGGGCACCGGGCGCGTACTGGACGCCGTGGAGAACTTCCGGTTCGACGCCGACGTGCTGGGCTTCCTCAGGGAGCAGTCCGTCGTGGACGAGGCGACGCTCGCCTGGCTCGCCTCGTACCGCTTCAGCGGGGACATCTGGGGGTATCCGGAGGGCGAGGTGTACTTCCCCGGCTCGCCGATCCTGCGCGTCGAGGGCAGCTTCGCCGAGTGCGTCCTGCTGGAGACCGTGATTCTCTCCATCCTCAACCACGACTCGGCCATCGCGGCCGCGGCATCCCGGATGTCGGCGGCGGCGGGCGGGCGCGGGCTGATGGAGATGGGCGCGCGGCGTACCCACGAGCTGGCGGCGGTCGCCGCCTCGCGCGCCGCGTACGTCGGGGGCTTCGACACGACCTCCGACCTGGCCGCCGGATTCCGTTACGGCATCCCCACGGTGGGCACGAGCGCGCACGCCTTCACCCTGCTGCACGACACCGAGCGCGACGCCTTCCGGGCGCAGATCGACTCGCTCGGCCGGGGTACGACGCTGCTGATCGACACGTACGACGTGGCCGAGGCCGTGAAGACGGCGGTGGAGGTCGCGGGGCCGGATCTGGGCGCCGTCCGGATCGACTCGGGTGACCTGCTGCTGGTCGCGCACCGGGTGCGCCAGCAGCTCGACGAGCTGGGCGCCGTCAACACCAGGATCATCGTCACCTCCGACCTGGACGAGTACGCCATCGCCTCGCTGGCGGCGGCGCCGGTCGACGCGTACGGCGTGGGTACGCAGCTCGTCACCGGCAGCGGTCACCCGACCTGCTCGATGGTCTACAAGGTCGTCGCCCGCGCGCAGTCCGCCGATCCGAAGGCGCCGCTGCAGCCGGTGGCGAAGAAGGCGCTCGGCGGGAAGACGTCGGTCGGCGGCCGCAAGTGGGCGGCGCGGCGGCTCGACGCGAGCGGACACGCGGAGGCCGAGGTGATCGGTACCGGCGCCGTACCGCCCGAACTGCTGGACCGGCAGCTCCTGGTGGAGCTGGTCAAGGGCGGCGAGGTGGTGGCGCGCGAGCCGCTGGAAGCCGTACGGGACCGGCACATCGCCGCCCGCGCCGGACTGCCGATGTCGGCGATCCAGCTCTCGCGGGGAGAACCGGTCATCCCGACCGAGTACATCTGAGCGATCCACATCTGAAGACGGGCCGGGCGCGCCCCGGTGACCTGTGGGGGGGCCGGCCCCCGGGTGAGCATGTCCGGCGCGCATGAACGCGGGGCGCCCGGGAATGCATCCACAGCACCCCATAGCTGTCAAATACCCCCTCTCGTAAGGTGGTTGATCCCATCTACACGCGAAACCACAACAAATCCCCCGACTACCGCTCCACCGAGTCGTCAGCCGCTCTTTTCGAAGGGGTCCCGCCATGTATCGCGCATTGATCGTCGTCGACGTTCAGAACGATTTCTGCGAGGGCGGCAGCCTCGCGGTGTCGGGTGGCGCCGATGTCGCCGCCGCGATCACCGAGCAGATAGGCCACTCGGCCGGCGAGTACCGCCATGTCGTCGCCACCCGCGACCACCACATCGACCCCGGCGACCACTTCGCGAGACCGCCGGCCGTCCCCGACTACGTCCACACCTGGCCGGTGCACTGCGCCGCCGGTACGGAGGGCGCGGGCTTCCACCCGAACTTCGCGCCGGCCGTCGCTTCGGGCGCGATCGACGCCGTCTTCGACAAGGGTGGGTACTCCGGGGCGTACAGCGGCTTCGAGGGCCTCGACGAGAACGGCGTCGGGCTCGGCGACTGGCTGCGGCAGCACGGGATCACCGACGTCCGCGTGGTCGGTCTCGCGACGGACCACTGCGTACGGGCGACGGCGCTGGACGCGGCCCGTGAGGGATTTGTCACAGAGGTGGCGCTCGACCTGACGGCGGGTGTCGCCGTGGAGACGACGGCCGCCGCGCTGGAGGAGATGCGCGCGGCGGGCGTCGAGCTGACCGGCAAGGTGCCGCCGCCCTTCCCGGCGGCCGGTGCCGCCCCCACCCTCCGGGCGCCCCGCAGGGCGGGCGACGGCACGGCGCCCTCGTCACCGTCCTCCACCGACAGGGGCTAACGAGCCCGCCCGCTGCCGGGTGCCGGACCGGGGCGTATCGGGTGTCACGCCCCGGGTCCGGACCGCTGCTCCTCGTGACCGGGTTATCCGAACTGGCCGACCTGGTAGTCGCCGGCGGGCTGCCGGACCATGACGTTCACGCGGTTGAAGACGTTGATCAGGCCGATGAGCGAGACGAGGATGCCGAGCTGCTCCTCGTCGTAGTGCTTGGCGGCGTTCGCCCAGGCCTCGTCCGAGACGCCGCCGGCCGCGTCGGCGATGCGCGTGCCCTGTTCGGTCAGCTCCAGGGCGGCGCGCTCGGCCTCGGTGAAGACCGTGGCCTCCCGCCAGGCCGCGATCAGGTTGAGACGCGCCGAGGTCTCCCCGGCGTGGGCGGCCTCCTTGGTGTGCATGTCGGTGCAGAAGCCGCAGCCGTTGATCTGGCTGGCGCGGATCTCCACCAGTGCCTGCGTCTCGGCCGGCAGCGCCGACTTCGAGACGATCCTGCCCGCCGAGGCGATGTGGCCCAGGATCTTGGCCACGTCCTGGTTGCCGAAGAGGTTCAAACGGGCGTCCATGGTGAGCTCCCCTGCCGTGCTGTCGCTGGTGTCGTTGCCGTTGGTCACACAGCACTGACGGAACAGCTCGGCGGGATGTGACAGGCGCGAAATGTGACGTACGTCGCCCAGGACGCTCCCGGCACGCCGGGCCTCCCCCGGGAGCCCGGGACCGCTCGGGCCTACCTGGGGCCTACGTCGGACCTACCTCGGGCCGACGGGTCTGACCCGCAGCCCCGACCAGGAGCTCTGGCCCGGAGGCCTTGCGAGGCCCGGTGTACGCCCGGCAGAGCGCGTCCCGGGTGCCCACGGCGCCCCGGCTCCACCGGCGGGACTCCGGGGCCGCAGCAGCGTCCGTATCGGCTGCCACAGCTCCTCCACACACTCCGGTGTGGTCCGCCAGAGCAGACCGTCCGGGTGGTGCAGGACAGCCGTCACCTCGTCCGGTGTCGGCGGCTCCGCGTTGCCGCGGAGATAGACCGCCCGCAGCCCCAGATTCCGCAGCCTGGTCAGGGCGCGGGCCCGGTTCGCGGCGAGGACCAGGACGCGGACCGTACCGCCCTCGGTCGCCGGTCTCGGCAGGGTCACAGCGACCACCACCTTGCCGTTCGGGAGCTTGCTGAAGCCTCCACCTGCCATGTCGTTCATCTCCCCCGTGAGACGTCGTGTCAATAAGAGAATCGTAGGACGCACTCAAACACGATCGGCCGCCGCCCGCTAGAGGGCGACGGCCGATTCCGCGCTGACCTGCGATAATGTGCGATTACTTGGCGGCGGGACCCACCTTGACCGTCAGCGTCGAGCCGTCGATCGGCTGGTCGGCGATGCTGATCCTGGTGTGGGTGTCAGTTACCTTGACGCTGCCGCCGGGGTTGCCGGCGTCCCAGTAGACGCCCTTGTGATCATCGAAGGCGGCCGCGCCGAGCTGCGGCTTGACGCGCGTCGGGACGTCCGCGTTGTGCAGCGTGAACGACGGCGTCGGCCACAGGCTGAACGCCGAGTCGAACGCCTGGATCCTGTTGCGCATCACGGTGCCGTCCGCCCACTTCAGCGGCTTGGCGTGGGCGTCGACCGGCAGGATCAGACCCTGGCCCGGGTGGACGCTCGTGTTGTTGTCCTTCTGCGAGGTGTCCCAGAGCCAGACGAGCATGCCGTTCTGGTACGGGTAGTGCTCGACCCACGCGTCCTTCGGCTCCGTGAAGCCGAAGTTGTAGGGGCCGGTCTTGAGCGTCGTGTCGTAACTGACGTACTGCCGGTTCTCGACGATGTAGTACTGCGCGTAGTCCTTGGTGAAGGACTCACCGATGCGCGAGAAGCCCTTCGCGGT
The DNA here is from genome assembly GCF_000818195.1 of Streptomyces sp. 150FB. Taxonomy (GTDB): domain Bacteria; phylum Actinomycetota; class Actinomycetes; order Streptomycetales; family Streptomycetaceae; genus Streptomyces. The sequence goes on from NZ_JTHL01000001.1 coordinate 3,038,475, forward strand.
CCAACCCGCGTCGTCCACCTCGGCGTTGTCGGTGAAGAGCGGGGCGCCGTCGGCGTTCACGCTGATGGTGTCGGCGGCGAAGCCCCTGCCGCCCGCGCCGCCGTCCGTCTGGTAGCGGAAGCGGATGTCGACCTTCTTGCCCGCGTACGCGTCCAGCGAGTACGAAAGCGTCTTGTACGCACCGGAGTCGCCGGTCAGCGCCGGCTTGTCGCTGCCGTCACGCGGGACGGGAGCGCCGTCCACCGTGCCGTCCACCGGCGTCCAGTTGGAGCCGTCGGTCGACACCTCCGCGTACAGGTAGTCGTAACCGGTCTCGATCTCCCACCAGGCCTGGAGGTCGAGCGACGCCTTCGACTTGCCGGTCAGGTCGACGGAACGGGTCAGTGTGTTCTTGAGGTTGTCGCCCATCCCGCTCCACCACTGCTGGGAGCCCTCGGCGGGCTTCACCACAGTCGTGGTCTGTTCCTTGGCGGGCAGGTCGACGACGAGTGCCTGCGGGTTCTTGGTGTTGTACTCCGAAACGCCCAGCTTGGCGGTCGACTTGGTGCCCGCCTTGGCCGTGTCGTAGTTCAGCCAGCCCAGTTGCAGCTTGTCCCAGGCGGTCATGTCGCCCGGCAGGTCGCCGATCGCGTTCTTGCCGGTGCCGAGCCAGGAGCCCGAGGACATCAAGTCCCAGAAGGACGTGGAGTTCTCGCCGCCCGCGGTGTCGTAGTTGTCGGGCAGGCCCAGGTCGTGACCGTACTCATGGGCGTAGACACCCAGGCCGCCGTTCTCCGGCTGCATCGTGTAGTCGCCGACCCAGATGCCGGTGTTCCCGATCTGCGTGCCGCCGGACTTGTTGTCGGCGGGACCCGTACTGCCGGTGTCCGTGCCGTACGCGTACCAGCGGTGCGCCCACAGGGCGTTCTCGCCCTCGACGCCGCCGCCGGCCGACTCGTCCTCGCCCGCGTGCACGAGCTGGAAGTGGTCGATGTAGCCGTCGGGCTCGTTGAAGTTGCCGTCACCGTCGTAGTCGTAGCGGTCCCACTGGTCGTACGCGGAGAGGTCCGCCTTGATCTCGGCGTCGGTCTTGCCGGCCGCCTTCTGATCGGCGGCCCAGGCGGTGACGCCGTCGCGGACGGTGTCCCAGACGTTGACGCAGTTGGTGTCGCCGCAGTAGTTCGAGCCGTAACGGGCCTCGTTGTAGGGGACCTTGACCCAGGCGCTGACCTCACCGTCGACCGAGTAGCGCCCGGAGGACGCCTTCTCGTAGTAGGTCTTCAGCGAGTTGGTCTGCTGGCCCTTCTTGTCCTTGCCCTCACCGAAGTAGAGGTCCTGGAAGTGCTGCTGGTTGTAATCAGCCTGCCAGTCCGTGGAGTTGTCGACCTTGCGGTCGGGCTCCGCTATCTCGTTGTGCTGCGGGCCCGGTGTGCCGCCGTACTCCTTGACCGGCGGCTTGGGTCCGGTGGGGCCGTCCGGGTCGTACATCGTGGTGTCGTCGACCTGGTCGCCGAACTCCACGAGGATGGTGAAGATCTTGTCGGTCTTCTCCCGGTCCAGCTCGACGTACTTCTTGTTGCCGAGCTTCACCACCTGGGAGCCGCCGTGCTTCTCCATCTTGGCCTTGCCGGAGACGACCTGCTCCAGCGCCGCCTTGCGCTCAGCGGCCTGCTTCTTGCTGAACGGGCCGTCCAGGTCATGGTCGACCTGGCCCTTCTCGGGCGCCGGATCGCGGCGCTCGACGACCGGATGGCCGGACGTGTGGTTGTCCTCGGCCTGGGCCGATGTGAAGGCGGAGGCCGTCGCGGCGGTCGCGGCAAGGGCCACGAGCACCGCGGACACTCTCTTCGCCCGTCGATTTCTGATCACTTGATGCTGTCCTTCCCCCGCGCTCGCCGTCCGCGGAACCGGGGGTATGGGGATCCACGCGCGTTGCGCGACATAAGTGGCGCTATTTGACCGGAGTTGAAGAAGAAAAGACAGTCTTGACTTGTACATAGCAATTGCATTATGAAGCGGCCGATTCCGGTTCCCCGGAGGCCGGTCCGGACCTCGATCCGCGCTGATCCGGTGACCGATCCGGCCACTCGCCCGCCCGCCGACCGGCGCACCGAACGGCTGTCCGGAGGGGGCGCGTGACTCGATGCGCCCCCTGTGCACCGGCACCGTGGGTTAGGCCACGCTTACTACCGGTGCGGCCCGGGCATCCCCCGTCGTAGGGTCGCTCGGAGCGACCTGCGTGCGAGATACGCGAGACACCCGATATCGACACCGGTACAGATGTTCCGAGGGACGGAATCCGCCATGCCGCGTCCGACTGCCGCACAGTTCGCCTACGGTTCCGCCACGGTCGTCTGTTCGACCCTCGTGATGCTGCTGCTCTCGGGCACCACCGCCGGCCTCGGGATCGCCGTGATCGGTATAGCGGCGCTCGCGCTGGGCCTGCTGGTCGCCGTGACCGTGTCGATGCCACGCAGGACGAAGGCGGGACGGCGAAGGACACCGGATACGAAGCCGGGGACCACCGCCTCCATGGGGGCTCCGGAGTCGGCCCGGCTGCCGGGACAGCGCCCGCACACGGCCACCGAAACCCGGGTCGGCCAGCCCTCGCTGCGCCGCTGACGGATCACCGGCGGGCCGTGACCACGACCGTTCTCGCCGCTTTGTCGTGCCATCCCTGTTTGTACGGGCGGCTGACCAGGATCGTCACGGCGATGACGAGCCACCAGACGCAGTAGCAGACCAGCAGCGCGGGCACCCACAGGACGGCGGCGCGCACCAGGGAGGCGTTCGTCGGGGGTACGGCGCCGTTGTTCAGCATCCCGACGCGCAGACCCAGCCAGCGCTTGCCGAGCGTCTGACCGTTCTTACTGATCATCACGGTGTCGTATCCGACGTACGCGACAAGCGAGATGAGCGTCCAGCCCCACTGCCATCCCGTATTCACCTGATCGGGGAAGCCGTTCCACTCGTCGTTGCTGTCCGACATCCGGAAGCCGCCGAAGATCAGGGAGATGATCACCAGCGGGATGAAAACGACCACCGCGTCGATCACCCGCGCCAGCAGCCGTCTGGCGAAGGTCGGGAGCGGCGGCATTCCGGCGAGGGGGTCCGTACCGCCGCCGTAGGGGTCGCCTCCGTAGGCGTTCGGATCGTACGGCGGGGCGGGCGGCGGATTGCCGCGGCCGTCGCCGTACGGAGAGCCTGGGCCCGAGCCGGGACCAGGGCCGGCACCAGGGCCGGGATCTGAGCCGGGACCAGAACCGGATCCAGGGCCGGGATCCGAGCCGGGTCCCTGGCCGGGGGCCCCGCTGGAGCCGTTCACGGGGTCCTGCAAGGGTTCGCCCGGCCCTCGCGGCCTCTTGCGGAAGGGGTCGTCGTCCTCCGGAGGCGGCTGCCCCGGCGGCGGCTGATCGTTACTCATGGGGGCAGTGCACCGCGCCGGACAGGGGGCCGCAACGGATCGCCCGCCGTTCGGCGGAACGCCCCGGCCCCGGTACGTCCGGCGGGCCCGGGAGCGTCAGCCGGCCACGAACGTACGCGCCACCTTGTCGTGCCAGCACTGCCGCCAGGGCTTGTCGATCAGGCACCACAGCACATTGACGACACCCACGACGAGCACCCCGAGCACGCTGTAGAGCAGCCAGCGGCGGAGCGCCGCGCCGATGGACGGCGACTGGCCGGACTCGATGTCCCGCACTTCGAGCCCGCAGATCTTCTTGCCGAGCGTGCGGCCCCACTTGGCGGTGGGCAGCGCCTCGTACAGCGCACCGGCGATCAGCAACGCGGCGAGTACGGCGCCGAGACAGCCGGCGCTCGTCGAGTCGAGCAGCCAGACGGTGACCGTCCTGCCACTCTGCTCGGCCGCGTCGATCTTGCCGTCGATATGGGTCCTGACCTTGGAGATCAGCGGCAGGGCCGCGGCGCCGACGATCGCGCCGAGGACGACCGTGTCGATCAGCCGGGCGGCGAACCGCTTGCCGAGGGCGGCGGGCCTCGCCGACGTCTGGGCCTCGGCCATCGCGAGGAACGGGTCGTTGGCCGGGGGCTTCCACGGCACGACGGGCTGGTCCGGCGCGTCGTTCCGGTCCTGCCCGAAGGGGCGTTCCCGCTGTACGGGCTGCTGGGCCCATGGCGTCGGGCCGGGGCCCGGGCCGACGGCGGGGGCCGGGCGGTGGGGCTGCTGGAACTGCTGCGGCTGCTGGGGTTGTTGCGGCTGCTGTGTCTGCCCGGGGATCTGCTGCGGCGGGGTGGGCGCGGGCCTGGCGGGCCCCGGGGCGCCCGTACGGGTGGGGCTCGACTGGGAGCGGATCGCGAGCGTGCCGTCGGGCTGTGCCGTACGGTCCGCGCTCTCGGCGCCGCTGTCGTCGTCCTTGGCGCGGCGCGCCGCGCGCAGGGCGCGGATGGTCACGGTGCTGTCGACGGGCGGCTGCGGTGTCCCGGCGCCGGGGGCCCCGGGGCCGCCAAGGGCCCGGCCGGCGTCCGGGCGGTCCGTACCTGATCCCAGACCCGACCCGATTCCCTCGCCACGGCCGGGGGTGACGCCCCGTCGCATGGCGCGGATGGCGATGGTGCCGTCCGTCGGCGGCTGCCCGTCGCCGGTCCCCGGTCCGGGGCCGAGC
>NZ_JTHL01000001.1:3043100-3047648 GCF_000818195.1 Streptomyces sp. 150FB
GCGCGCCGAGCGCGGGGTCGCCGGACGTGTCGCCGGGCAGCGACGGGTTGGGGACACGCGGGTCCCAGGTGTCCCTGGGGTCGCGCGGGTCCCTGGGGTCGCGTCCGTCGCGTCCGTCGCGTCCGTCCTGGCCGGGCGCGCCCCACGAGACCCGGTGGTCACGCTCGCCGCCGAAGCCGGTCTGGCGCGAGACATCGGCCTGCCACGCGGTCGACGGTTCCTGCCGGATCCCCTCGGGCGGCACCTCGTCGAGGAACATCGGCCCCGTCTCCTCGACCGCGGGCGCGACCGGGACGGACGCGTGGGACGCGGGGGAAGCGGGCGCCGGGACCGCGGGCGCGTTGGGTGCGGCGGGCACCATCTCGCTGCCGGGAGGCGCGGGACGGCTCGTACCGGGCACCCAGGCGGCGCCGTTCCAGTACCTGACGTATCCGGGAATCGACGGGTCCGGGTAAAACCCTTCCCTGGGTACGTTCCCGCCGTCGGCAGGAGGAGTAGCCACTGACCCCAACTCCGTTCGCTCACCACACCGCTTGTCAAAGAGAGACAGTAACGAAGAACACGGGGCCCGGAAGAACGTGACCGACGGAAAGACCGTATTCGTGCCGCACGAGGAACGGGGGCGGGTCGGCGATGCGTACGAAACTCCGGATGCCAGTACGGACACAGGGGTTGACCCTCCATGTGGTGTGCATGACAGTCGGTGATGAGAGCGCTCTCATAAGATTGGACTAGCGAAGGAAATCCCCCCATGTACGGAATAACCTCGCACAACCGTCCCGAGCGTCGCCCCCACCGACGCGTCTTGACCCTGCTGGCCGCCCTCTCGCTTCCGCTGACCGCGCTGCTCGGGGTGACGGCGGCCTCCGCCGGCGCCACCCCCTCCACCGCGGCCGCCGAGTGGACCACGGTGTTCAGGGACGACTTCAACGGCGCGGCAGGGAGCAGGCTGAACGACGCCGACTGGCTGTACGACAAGGGCACCAGCTATCCCGGCGGCGCCGCGAACTGGGGCACCGGCGAGATCGAGACCTCCACCGACTCGACCGACAACGTCTACCAGGACGGCGACGGGCACATGGTGATCAAGCCGATCCGCGACGCGGCCGGCCAGTGGACGTCGGGCCGCGTCGAGACCCAGCGCACCGACTTCGGCGCGCCGGCCGGCGGCCAGGTGGAGATCACGGCCTCGCTCAAGCAGCCCGATCCCGCGAACGCGCTCGGCTACTGGCCGGCCTTCTGGGCCATGGGCGCCGACGCCCGCCCGACCGGGGCGACCAACTGGCCGAGCATCGGCGAGCTGGACATCATGGAGGACGTCAACGGGCTGAGCCAGCACTCGACGACCTTCCACTGCGGGCAGTGGGCCGGTGAGTGCCACGACCCGGACGGCATCAGCAGCGGTCTGATGGCGTGCGACGGCTGCCAGAGCGGCTACCACACGTACTCCGTGATCGTGGACCGGACGAACGCCGCCGCCGAGCAGTTGCGCTTCTACCTGGACGGCGCGCAGACGTTCGCCGTGAACCAGAACGAGGTCTCTGCGGCGACCTGGCAGGCGGCGGTGGACCACGGCTTCTTCGCCATCTTCGACGTGGCGATCGGCGGCTCGTACCCGAACAAGGTCTGCGGCTGCACGTCGCCTTCGGCCGACATCAGCTCGGGCGCGGGGATGAGCGTGGACTGGTTCGCGGTGAACGTGAGCCAGTAGCGGGTACGCGGGTGACCGGCAGAAGGCGACCTACGGCCGAACTCCCGGTGGACGTACGGCCGAACACCAGGTGAAGGGGCGGCGGCGGGCGGGCCGCCGGTCCTCTTCTACTCTGTGCTGATCTTCTACTTTGGGCTGATCGCTGCCGGGCCGACGCCCGTCGGCGGCACAGGCGGAGAGGTACAGGGAACATCGATGGTGATTGCTCCGGCACTGGGAGAGCTGCGCGAAGTCTGCCAGCCGAACGCGAAGTTGGAGAGCCGTAACGGCGAACACTGGGCGGGCCGGCTGTACATGCGGAGAATCTCGCTGCACGCCACCCGCCAGCTCGTCCGTACGCGGGTCACACCTGACGCCCTGACCTGGACGATGGTGGTCTGCGGGATAGCCGCCGGGGTCGCCCTGCTCATACCCGGTCTGACGGGGGCGGTGCTGGCGGCCGTGCTGTTCCAGTTGTTCCTGCTCTTCGACTGCGTGGACGGCGAGGTCGCGCGGTGGAAGGGGCAGAACAGCGCGGCGGGCATCTACGTCGACAGGCTGGGCGCCTATCTGGCCGACGCGGCGCTGATGATCGGGGCCGGATTCCGCGCCGCGCGTGGCGGTTCCGACCTGTGGATCTCGGTCGGCCTGGCCGCCGCGCTCGGCGTCGTCCTGCTCAAGGCGTCGACCGACCTGGTCGATGTGGCCCGCGCGCGGCGCGGGCTGCCGGTGGCGGACGACGAGGCGACGAGGCCGCGTTCGACGGGCCTCGCCTCGGCCCGGCGGCTGGCGTCCGCCTTCAAGATCCACCGGATCACCAACGGCATCGAGGCGTCGCTCGTGCTGCTGCTGGTGGCCGTGGTCGACCTGGTCGTCGGGGACATCGGGCCGACGCGGTGGGTGGTGCTCGCCATCGCCGTCATCACCTGGGCGATGGTGGTCGCCCACCTGACCTCGATCCTGTCGTCCTCCCGGCTGCGCTGAGCGCTCCGGACCCGGCCGGTACGGTGCGGGGCGCCCCGCACCGTACCGGCCGGGCCGCACCGGCCTGCCCCCCGACGGGCCGTCAGGTGGCCAGGGCCACCAGCCGCATGTAGCGCTCCCAGTCCCACAGCGGCCCCGGGTCGGTGTGGTCGGCGCCGGGGACCTCGACGTGGCCGATGATGTGCTGACGGTCCTTGGGGATGCCGTACCGGTCGCAGACGGCGGCGGTCAGCTTGGCCGACTGCTGGTACATCGTGTCCGTGAACCACTCCGGCTCGTCGACCCAGCCCTCGTGCTCGATGCCGATGCTGCGGGTGTTGTAGTCCCAGTTCCCGGCGTGCCAGGCGACGTCCCGCTCGCGGACGCACTGCGCGATGTAGCCGTCGGCGGAGCGCACCACGTAGTGCGAGGCCGCGGCGTGGGTGGGGTCCTTGAAGAGTCTGATGGTGTCGTCGAAGGTCTCCTGCGTCACATGCACCACGACCAGCTCGATCGGGTACTGGGTCGGGCGGTTGGCCGCCGTGTAGTTGGAGGTGCTGGCCGGAGTCCAGGGGGTGGGAGGGTACGCGACGGCGCGCCGCGATCCGCCGCGCGGCGCGGCGGCGGCCGTGGCCAACGGGGTGAGGGCGAGGGAGGCGGCGAGCGCGGCGGCGCCGGTGAGCAGGCGACGGCGGGCAGGGTAGCGGTCGGACGTCATGTGCACTCCTGACAAGCGAGAAAAAGTCGCGTACATGTCACACACAGCCGAAGCTCATGATGCGCACCCGAACACCGCCCTGCCAAGAGAAACGGCGATCTGCCAATGGCCCGACCAAAGGCGCCAACCGCCGCACAGTAAAAGGGACTTCATCACGGCCGCCGCCGGGTGCCACGGCCGCCCGCACACCTCGCCCGACAGTCCGCACGGGGCCCGCCCGGACGGCACGCACACGCGGCGTCACCCGCCGGATGCCTTGCGTCAAGAAATCATGGCGGAAGTCGCGTCATGAACGGCCCGTCGCGGCCTCTCTCCTCGCGAGGCCCCGTCGGTGGGCTCCCGCCAGGAGAGGAAGTACCGCTATGCACACCGTGGTGGAGCGCGAGCTGGAGCTCGATCTGGTGCTGTCCCCGGAGGCCAGCATTCCCGTACAGGCACGGCTGGTCTATCGCACGGACGATCCGTACGCCGTGCACATGACCTTTCACATCGGCTCCGAGTCCCCCGTGAACTGGACCTTCGCCCGCGAGCTGATCGTCGAGGGCGTGTTCCGGCCGTGCGGGCACGGTGACGTACGGATCTGGCCGACGAAGGTCGGCGGGCGCAATCTCCTGTGTGTCGCGCTCAGTTCGCCCAACGGGAACGCGCTGCTGGAGGTGTCGGCGTCCGCCGTCTCGGCCTGGGTGGAGCGGACGCTGCGGATCGTGCCGCCGGGTGCGGAGATGAAGCAGCTCGGTATGGAGGAGGGGCTGACCGCGCTGCTGTCCCCGACCCCGGCGGACGATCTGTGGCTGCGGGACCCCTGGCCGTCGGACGAGTCGGCGGAGGAGGAGGCCTGAGCGGGCGGGATGCGCCGGGGCGGGCCGGGAGCCGGAGCGGGGGTCGCGCACGTGCGTGCGTCGACCCCCCGGGCCACGCACGTGCGTCACCCACCGGCCCCGCGTGCGTGACCCGCCGCTGTCCCGGTCGTTTGGCTCATGGCCGTCCGGCCGTGAGCCCCTCCGAGAGAAGGCGCAGCCCTCCCCGATGTCAGCGCAGATCTCAGCGCCAGGTCCCCTGGCCGTGCATCCCAAGGTGTTCAGCGACGAGTTGGCGGCGGCGGGCCGGTGGGTCGCCGCGTACCTGGAGCGGCTTCCCGACGGGCCGGTCGCGCGGCCGATGCCGGCCGGCCACCGGC
>NZ_JTHL01000001.1:3048914-3056071 GCF_000818195.1 Streptomyces sp. 150FB
GGCGGCTGCGTACGGTACCCAGCACCGCCGACCGGCGGATGGACGCGGGCGCGCTGCGGGCGGCGGTCGCCGCTGACCGCGCCGCCGGGCTGCTTCCGTTCTGTGTGGTGTCCACGCTCGGTACGACCGGCAGCGGCGCCGTCGACCCGCTGGAGCCGGTCACCGAGCTGTGCCGGAGCACCGGCATGTGGCACCACGCCGACGGCGCCTGGGGCGGACTCGGCGCACTCGTGCCCGAACTGGCCGCCGCCTACCGGGGGATGGACGGTCTCGACTCGCTGACCGTGGATCCGCACAAGTCGCTGTCCGTGCCGGTGGGTTGTGGCGCGGCCCTGGTGAGCGACCCGGACCGGCTGCGTGCCGCCTTCTCCTTCCGGGCCTCGTACCTGGAGGGCGGGGACGACGTGCCGTGGATGTCGGACTACACCGTCGAACTCACCAGGCCGGGCACCCGTGCGCTGAAGCTGTGGGCCACCCTGCGCCACCTCGGCCGCTCCGGGGTGGTCTCACTGCTCCAGCGTTACCAGGACCTCGCGGCGTATCTGCGCGAGCGGATCGGTGAGCATCCCGGACTCGACCTGTGCGCTTCGGGCCCTCTCCCGGTGGTCTGCTTCCGGGTCAGGGACAGCGGCGAGGGGCCCCGGACGGATCACGCCGCGCTGGCGGCCCGGCTCCAGGCGCGTGGCCACGCGTATCTGGCGACGGTGGAACACTCCGGTGAAACGGTCCTGCGCGCCTGTATCTGCAACTACCTCACCACCACGGCCGACCTGGACACCTTGGTCGGGGAGGTGCTGGCCGTCTCAGAACAGCTTGCCGGGGTTGAGTAGCCCCAGCGGGTCGAACGTCTGCTTGATCCCGCGCTGCAACTCGATTCCCACCGGGCCGAGTTCGCGGGCCAGCCACTCCTTCTTCAGTACGCCCACGCCGTGTTCGCCGGTGATTGTGCCGCCCAGCTCCAGGCCGAGCGCCATGATCTCGTCGAACGACTCGCGGGCCCGGCGTGATTCGTCGGGGTCGTCGGCGTCGAAGCAGACCGTGGGGTGCGTGTTGCCGTCGCCGGCGTGGGCGCAGACGCCGATCGTCAGGTCGTACTTCTCGCCGATGGCCTCGATGCCGACGAGCAGGTCGCCGAGCCGGGAGCGGGGCACGCACACGTCGTCGATCATCGTCGTGCCCTTGACCTGCTCCAGCGCGACGAGCGCCAGGCGCCGTGCCTGGAGGAGGAGTTCGGATTCGGCGGCGTCGTCGGCCGGGACCACTTCGGTGGCTCCGGCCGCCGTGCACAGCTCCCCCACCGCGGCCAGGTCGGCCGCCGGGTCGGCGGTGTCGAAGGCCGCGAGCAGCAGGGCCTCGGTCGTCTCGGGCAGGCCCATGTTCGCCATCGCGTTGACGGCGCGGACCGTCGTACGGTCCATGAGTTCGAGGAGCGAGGGGGTGTGCCCGCGCTCCATGATCCGGCAGACGGCGTCGCACGCGGCTTCCGACGAGCCGAACTCGGCGGCCAGCACGAGCTGTCGCGGCGGCGCCGGCTTCAGCGCGAGAACGGCCTTGACGACGATGCCGAGGCTGCCCTCGGAGCCGACGAAGAGCCGGGTCAGGTCGTATCCGGCGACCCCCTTGGCCGTGCGGCGCCCGGTGGTGAGCAGCCGGCCGTCGGCGAGGACGACGTCGAGGCCGAGGACGTACTCCGCTGTGACGCCGTACTTGACGCAGCACAGCCCGCCGGACGCGGTGCCGATGTTGCCGCCGATGGTGCACATCTCCCAGCTCGACGGGTCCGGCGGGTAGTAGAGGCCCTGCTCGCCGACCGCGCGCGACAGGGTGGCGTTGATGACGCCGGGTTCGACGACGGCGATCCGGTCGACCGGGCTGATCTCCAGGATCCGGTCCATCTTGACGAGGGAGAGGACGACACAGCCGTCCGAGGCGTTCGCCGCGCCGGACAGTCCCGTACGCGCGCCCTGCGGGACGACGGGGACGCGCAGCGCGGTCGCCGTACGCATCACGTGCTGCACCTGTTCGACCGTGCGCGGCAGGACGACCACGGCGGGCGTGCCCGCCTCGCAGAAGCTCGCCATGTCGTGCGCGTAGGAGGCCGTCACGTCCGGATCGGTGATCAGGGCTTCGGCGGGCAGCGCCGCCCTGAGCTGTGCGAGGAGGTCATCCATGGTCCCAGAGTCGCACCCGGGGGCCATCGGTGTGAACCCGTCTGCGATCCACGGCCCAGGAACAGATGTGCTCTTCATATTGACGCACAGTAATAATCATGAACGCCATGACGACGGAGCACATCACGCACATCAGACGGGCGGTGGTCGCCGCCGGACTGGGCGCCCTGCTGGTCGCGGCCGCCCTCGTGTTCGTACCCGACGGCGACCGGGAGGCCGCCCCGGCACCGGGCCCCGAGTCCCGTGCCATGACCGCCGCCGACTCCGGGGCACCGGCCTCGCTGCCGGATCTGACCGCGCTCATCGGCGACCGGGAGGCGTGGGTACGCAAGCACCCCAAGGACGACCAGGCGTGGGCGGTACTCGGCTCCGCGTACGTGGAGCGGGGCGCCCGGCGGGCGGACTGGGCGTCCTTCCCGAAGGCCGAGCGGGCGCTGCGGCGTTCACTCTCCGTGCTGCCCGCCGACCGGGGGAATCCCGCGGCGATGATCGGGATGGCCGCGCTCGCCGACGCCAGGAGCGACTTCCCCACCGCCAGGAAGTGGGGCGAACGGGCCCACGCGGCCCGGCCCAAGGGGTGGGCCGCGTATCCGGTGCTGATCGAGGCGTACAGCGGGCTCGGCGACTACGCGTCGGCGGGCAAGGCCCTCGACAGGTACCGCAAGCTGCGCAAGGGCGCCCCGGTGCTGGCGCGCTCCTCCGAGGTCTACCGGGGGCGCGGCTGGAGCGAGGACGCGGAGGAGAAGGCGGCCGAGGCGGCGCAGCGGGCCGGGTCCCCCACCGAGAAGGCGGCGTCGCTGCACACGCTGGGCGATCTGGCCTGGGAGCGGGGTGACGCGAAGGAGTCGCTCGGCCACTTCGACGCCGCGCTCCAGGCGGCGCCCGACCACTCGCCGTCGATGGGCGGCCGGGCGAGGGCGCTGGCGGCGCTGGGCAGGACCGACGAGGCCTACGCCGGCTACCAGTTGGCGTTCCAGCACCTTCCGCTGCCCGAATACGCCCTTGAGCTGGGCGAGTTGTACGAGTCGCTGGGGCTGGACGGGGACGCGCACAGCCAGTACGAGGCGCTCACCGCGAAGGCCGCGCTCGCCCAGGGGCAGGGCGTGAACGAGGAGTTGGTGCTCGCGAGGTTCGAGACCGACCACGGCGATCCGGCGGCGGCCGCCCAGCGGCTGACCGCCGAGTGGGCGCGGCACCGGAGGAGCGTGGAGGTCGCCGACGCGCTGGGGTGGGCGCTGTACCGGTCGGGCCGGGCCGAGGAGGGGCTGACGTACGCGAAGAGGGCGACGGATCAGGGGCCGCGCAGCGCGCTGTTCTCGTACCACCGGGGCGAGATCGAGCGGACGCTCGGGATGGCCGGGCCCGCCCGCCGCCACATCGATGAGGCCGTGCGGATCAATCCGAACTTCTCGCCGCTGCTGGCGCCCCGCGCGCGGGAGGCGCTGGACGCGCTGGGGCAGCCGGGTACGGGTGGGAGTGCGGGTGCGGGTGCCGGCGCCCAGGGGCCCCCGGACGCGGGGGACGGTACGGCGGGTCAGGTACCGGCTCCGCCCGGGGTCGTGGAGGCGCCCGGGGTCGTGGAGCCGGCACCGGTGGCGTGACACGGCTACGGCCCCACGGGTCAGTTTCCGTGGGGCCGTCCGGCAGCCGTTCGCGAGCGGGGGCTACGCGTCAGAGATTCCCGCGCCTCTCCTGCTCACGCTCGATCGCCTCGAAGAGCGCTTTGAAATTGCCCTTGCCGAAGCCCATGGAACCGTGCCTTTCGATCATTTCGAAGAAGACTGTCGGTCGGTCCTGGACAGGCTTGGTGAAGATCTGTAGCAGGTAGCCGTCTTCGTCCCGGTCGACGAGGATTTTCAGCTCGCGCAGGGTCTCCACCGGCACCCGGGTCTCGCCCGCCCACTCGCCGAGCGTGTCGTAGTACGAGTCGGGCGTGTTCAGGAACTGGACGCCGGCGGCGCGCATCGCGCGTACCGAGGCGACGATGTCGTTCGTGGCGAGCGCGATGTGCTGGACGCCCGCCTCGCCGTAGAACTCCAGGTACTCGTCGATCTGCGACTTCTTCTTGCCGGCGGCGGGCTCGTTGATCGGGAACTTCACCTTGAGCGTGCCGTCGGCGACGACCTTCGACATGAGCGCGGAGTACTCGGTGGCGATGTCGTCGCCCACGAACTCCTTCATGTTCGTGAAGCCCATGACCTTGTTGTAGAAGCCCACCCAGTCGTTCATCCGGCCCAGCTCGACATTGCCCACGCAGTGGTCGATGGCCTGGAAGGTGCGCTTGGCGGCGGGCTCGACGATCGGCTCGGCGGCGGCGAAGCCCGGCAGGTAGGGCCCGTCGTAGCCGGTGCGCTCGACGAGGGTGTGCCGGGTGCGGCCGTACGTGGCGATCGCCGCGACGACCACCGTGCCGTGCTCGTCCTTGAGTTCGTACGGCTCGGTGAGGCCCCGCGCGCCCTGGCCGGTGGCGTACGCGTACGCGGCGCGCGCGTCGGGGACCTCGATCGCGAGGTCGACCACGCCGTCACCGTGCTCGGCGACATGGTCGGCGAGGAAGGTGCCCCACTCGGTGGACGGCTTGATGACGGACGTGAACACGAAGCGGGCGCCGCCGTTGGTCAGGACGTAACTCGCGGTCTCCCGGCTGCCGTTCTCCGGGCCCGAGTACGCGACGAGCTTCATGCCGAAGGCCGTGGAGTAGTAGTGGGCCGCCTGCTTGGCGTTGCCCACGGCGAAGACGACGGCGTCCATGCCCTTGACCGGGAACGGGTCGGCCGTGGCGGCGGTGTCGGGGGCGTCGGTTGCGGGGTGCGTCGAGATGTCAGCCATGGCCTCAGGCTCTCCCCGTTCCACAAGGTGCGCAATACTTCCGGATTTCACTGGGCAACCTGCACAGTGGTTCGCCAGAATGACGGGGCGATCTGCACAGCATGACCAGGCCATCCGGGTGAAGGGCGTTCCATGGGCATCGACGGGCTCGACGGCAAACTCATCGTGCTGCTGGCGCGGGAGCCGCGCATCGGGGTACTGGAGGCGTCGCGGCGGCTGGGCGTGGCGCGCGGGACCGTACAGGCGCGGCTCGACCGGTTGCAGTCGGGCGGCGTCATCCGGGGATTCGGCCCGGCCGTGGACCCGGCCGCGCTGGGCTACCCCGTCACGGCCTTCGCCACGCTGGAGATCAAGCAGGGCCAGGGCGCCGAGGTGCGGGCGCATCTGACGACCGTGCCCGAGGTCCTCGAACTGCACACCACGACAGGCCAGGGCGACATGCTGTGCCGCCTGGTCGCCCGCTCGAACGCCGATCTCCAGCGGGTGATCGACCTGGTGGTCGGCTACGAGGGCATCGTGCGGGCGTCGACGGCGATCGTGATGGAGAACCCCGTACCGCTGCGGATCATCCCGCTGGTGGAGCAGGCGGCGCGGAGCACTGACGAACGCTGACGAGCACTGACAAGGGGTGAGCGGGAGCTCCTCCACTCGCAAAGAACACGTTGCAAAGAAGTACTTGCAACATGTTCTTTGCAACTCTAGAGTGGAGCCATGCCCGAATTCATCGAGGAGAACGCCCGCGAGCTCGATCCGCGCTCACTGCGCGGCCTCGCCCACCCGCTGCGCATGCGCCTGCTGACGGCCCTGCGGCACCACGGCCCCGCCACCGCCTCCCAACTGGCCGACCGGCTGGGCGAGTCCAGCGGGGCCACCAGCTACCACCTGCGCCAGCTCGCGGCGCACGGCTTCGTCGAGGACGACCCGGAGCTCGGCAAGGGGCGGGAGCGCTGGTGGAAGGCCGCCCACCAGGGAGTGAGCCTCAATCCGGAGCTGTACTTCGACCCCGATCCCGAGGTGCAGGGCGCGCTCAACACGTTCGTCAACCAGATCGCGACCATGCACGGCCAGGAGCTGAGCACCTGGCTGGGGACGCGGCACGAATGGCCGGCCCAGTGGGCCACGGCGGCCGACTTCAGCGACTTCACCCTGCGCCTGACGCCCGAACTCCTGGAGGAGATGGAGACCAAGGTGCACGACCTCATCGACAGCTACCGCGAACGCGCACTGCCGGACGACGCCGACACGGCGCAGATCCGGGTCCATCTGCACGCCTTTCCGCAGAACAACGCCTGAGGGGGATCCCAAGTCATGCACTCCGACATCCATCTGCACCTGCACACCGCACGCGCCGCCGAACTCCGCCACGAGGCCGCCGGACACGCGGCCCTGGGCCACACCCCGCCGCCGGGAGCGGCGAGATCCTCGCGCTCGGGCCTCCGTAGCCAACTGGGCTGGAGCCTGGTCGAGTTGGGGCTCCGGCTCGTCAACAGCCCCGCACAGAGCGGGGCCCGGGCGGCATGAGCGCGTACGGGGGAACGTACGACATACCGCCCGCCGGCCGCGACCGGCGGCCGCTGGCGGCCGTCCTTGCCGCCAACACCGTTTCCATAGCCGGGAGTTCACTGACGCTGATCGCGGTGCCCTGGTTCGTCCTCCAGACCACCGGCAGCGCGGGCAAGGCCGGGGTGGTCGCCTTCTGCGCGACCCTGCCGGTGGTGGTGGCAGCCGTGGTCGGCGGGCCCGTCATCGACCGTCTCGGCCGGCGCCGGGTGTCGGTCGTCTCCGACCTGATCTGCGGTCTCGCCGTGACGGCGATCCCGCTGCTGCGATTCGCCGGGGTGCTGCAGTTCTGGATGCTGTGCGCGCTGATGGCCGTCAGCGGACTCGTCCACACCCCCGGCCTCACCGCCCGCTCCGTCCTCGTCCCCGACCTCGCCGAGCGAGCGGGGACGCCGATCGCCCGGGCGGCCAGCCTGATCGACGCGTCCTCGCGGGGCGCCCGCATGATCGGGGCGGCGGTGGCCGGCGTACTGATCGCGTTCCTCGGCGCCGAGACCGTCCTGCTGCTGGACGCGGCGACCTTCGCCGCCTCGGCCGCGCTGGTCGCCGCCGGGCTGCGCGGGATCCGCGCCGCCGAGCCGCAGCGGCTCCCCCCCC
>NZ_JTHL01000001.1:3056603-3061939 GCF_000818195.1 Streptomyces sp. 150FB
GGCTCGCCCCCGTCTCGATGGCGACCTACCGGACGGAGCTGCGCGAGGGCTACGCGTTCCTGGTCCGCACCCGGCTGCTGCTCGGCATCACCGTGATGGTGATGATCACCAACGGGCTGAGCCAGAGCTGGAGTTCGGTCCTGCTGCCGGTCCATGCCCGGGAGCATCTGGGCGGCGCAGCCGATCTCGGGCTGCTCACCGCCGTGTTCGGCGGCTGCGCGCTGGTGGGCGCCCTGCTGTACGGGGCGTACGGCGAACGCTTCCCCCGGCGCCCCGTGTTCGCGATCGCTTTCCTGATCTGCGGGGCGCCGCAGTATGTGGTGGCGGGGCTGACGGACGGGCTGCTGCCGCTGGCCGTGACCATGGCGACCGGCGGTCTGGCCGCCGGTGTGCTCAACCCGATCCTGACCACGGTCATCTTCGAGCAGGTGCCGACCGGCCTGCGCAGCCGCGTGTCGGGGGTGACCACGGCGGGCGTCGAGCTGACGATGCCGCTCGGCGGGCTCGTCGCCGGGTTCCTGGTGGAGCGGGCGGGGCTCGGGCACACGATGCTGGCCGTCGGCGGGGCCTACCTGCTGGCGACGCTGAGTCCGCTGGTCTTCCCTGCTTGGCGAGCCATGGAGCGCGGGCGGGGGCCCGTACCGGCGGCGCCGGAGATCAGCAGCTCGGAACCCGGCCGCCCTTATCAAGCGCCCGCAGCGCCGACACCGCGCCCTTCAGCGTCGTGACGGGAATCAGCCGCATTCCCTTCGGCAGCTCCGACTTCGCCTCGCCGCACTCCGCCTTCGGTACGACGAACACCGTCGCCCCGTCCCGGCCCGCCGCCTGAGTCTTGAGCGCGACACCGCCGACCGCGCCGACCGCGCCGCCGGCGGTGATCGTGCCCGTACCCGCGATGGAGCGGCCACCGGTCAGATCGCCGCCCGAGCCGTCCCCGCCGAGCTTGTCGACGATGCCGAGGGCGAAGAGCAGCCCCGCACTCGGGCCGCCGACGTCGGCGAGGTGGAGGGTGACGTCCACCGACTTCGGGTCCCTGTGCAGATAGCCGAGGGCCGCCGAGACCGCCTCGTTCTGCGACTGCACCATGTCCTGGGTGTTGTGCTTCTCGATCTCGGTGTCGGACTCCCCTGGCGGATACACCGCGTCGTGCGGCAGCACCGCGCGGTCCGTACGGAACCAGCCGTCGACCACGTCGCCGAAGTCCACGTCGGCGGAGGGGACCGTCGCCATGATCGTCGTCAACCGCAACTGGCCCGCGGTCTTCCTGGTGGTCGCCTTCTTGATCGTGATGACGGGTTCGCCCTGGTCGGAGCCGAGGACGTTCGCGGTCAGACCCGGCTGCGCCACGGCGTACGGCAGCGGCGCCACACCGACCACGGCGAACAGCGCGACGACGGGCAGGGCGCAGATGGCGAGGCTGAGGCGGCGCGAGAGACGAGAGAACACCGGCCCAATCTATCCGCCCCGTCCCGGTGCCCCCTCCGGCGGGCCGGGGGGCCCGCTCCGGGCGCCGTACGCGGCCCGTGCTCAGCCCGTGCTCGGTGCGTGCTCAGCCCGTCATCGGCGCGTGCTCAGCGCAGGGCGTCCGCCACCTCGCGGGCGGCGTCCACGACGCGCGGTCCGACGCGCTCGGGTACGGCGTCGGCGAGCATCACCACCCCCACACTGCCCTCGATCCCGGTCACGCCGACGAGTGCGGCGGCAGCGCCTGCCGCGCCCGCCTCCAGCTCGCCGTGGGTGAGGGTGCAGAGCGGCTCGGTGAGCGTGCTGGCACCGGCGCGGGCGGCGAGGATCGCTCTGCCTGCCGCGCCCCGGTCCAGCGGATGACGGAAACCGGCCCGGTAGGCGACGTGGTAGTCGGTCCAGGTCGGCTCGACCACGGCGACCGCCAGCGCCTCGGCGCCGTCGACCAGCGTGAGGTGCGCGGTGGCGCCGATGTCCTCGGCGAGCGAGCGCAGGGCCGGCAGTGCGGCCTCCCGTACGAGGGGATGCACCTGGCGGCCCAGGCGCAGCACACCGAGGCCGACCCTGGCCCGGCCCCCGAGGTCGCGCCGGACCAGCGTGTGCTGTTCGAGAGTGGCGAGTAGGCGGTAGACGACGGTCCTGTTGACACCGAGTCTGTTGGACAACTCGGTGACCGTCAGACCGTGGTCGGTGTCGGCGAGCAGTTTGAGGACGCGTAGTCCCCGGTCGAGCGTCTGGGATGTCTCCGCGGTCACGACGCCCTCCTCCTTCGGAGTGAGTGACGACGGTCCTGCGCCGTTGGTCGGCGACGCCGGTCCCTCGGCGCCGCTCGGCGAGTCCGCCGGCTGGCCATGGCACACCGGCTGCGCTCCGCGGCGGTATTGCTGCGGAACGTTCCTATTTCCGGGGACAGTAGCGATCGGCACCGCTGAGCGGAAGGCCTCGTCCAGAATCCGGGCACAGGGGGCGAGTTGTCGTTCCTTCAGAAGCTAAATCCGACAGAACAAGTACGAACGAGTACTTCGGATGACGACTACGTCTATGTCGGTCGGGCACTGAACGGCCGGACCCGGACAGATGGTCACGGGTCGGACAGAGGCCGAGCGGACCCCGGACGGAGGACGGACAACGGCCGGACGGAGAACGGGCAGGCGCCGGAAACAGCGCGGACCCGGCCGCCGAAGCGCCGGGTCCGTGCGTGCCCGGGTGAGCCGGAGCCGTTCACCGCATCCTGGTGGCCCACTCCTGGACCTTCTTGATGCGTTCCCTGAGCTGTCCCGCCGTCGCCTCGGCGCTCGGCGGCCCCCCGCACACCCGGCGCAGCTCCGTGTGGAGGACGCCGTGCGGCTTGCCGCTCTGGTGCACGTAGGCGCCGACCATCGTGTTGAGCTGCTTGCGCAGTTCGAGGAGTTCCTTGTGGGAGACGACGGGCCGGCGCTCGGCCGGCATCTCCAGCAGATCCGCCTCCGCGTCCGGCTTCTTGCGGCTGTGCGCGATCTGTCTCGCCTGCCGCTTCTGGAGCAGGAGCTGCACCTGGTCGGGTTCGAGCAGCCCCGGGATGCCGAGGTAGTCCTGCTCCTCCTCGCTGCCCGGGCGTGCCTGCATGCCGAACTCGGCGCCGTCGTAGAGGACCCGGTCGAAGACGGCGTCGGACTCCAGCGCCTCGAAGGAGAACAGCTCCTCCTCGGTGTCCTCGTCCTGCTCCTTCTCCGCCTCCGCCATCTCCTTCTCGGACTCGGCGTAGAGGTCGTCCTCGCCGGCCTTCTTCGGCTTGTCGAGTACGTGGTCGCGCTCGACCTCCATCTCGTTGGCGAAGCCGAGGAGGTTCGGGATGGTGGGCAGGAAGACGGACGCGGTCTCGCCGCGCCGCCTGGACCGGACGAAACGGCCCACGGCCTGCGCGAAGAACAGCGGGGTCGAGATGGTGGTGGCGTACACGCCGACGGCGAGGCGCGGTACGTCGACGCCCTCCGAGACCATCCGGACCGCGACCATCCAGCGGTCCTCGCTCGCGCTGAAGTCGTCGATCCGCTTCGACGAGCCGCCGTCGTCGGAGAGCACGACGGTCGGCTTGGTTCCGGTCAGCTCGCGCAGGAGCTTGGCGTACGCGCGCGCCGAGTCCTGGTCGGTCGCGATGACGAGGCCGCCCGCGTCGGGGATGCCCTTGCGTACCTCGCTGAGCCGCTGGTCGGCGGCGCGCAGCACGTTCGGCATCCAGTCGCCGCGCGGGTCGAGCGCGGTGCGCCAGGCCTGCGAGATCGCGTCCTTGGTCATCGGCTCGCCGAGCTTGGCCTCGATCTCGTCGCCGGCCTTGGTGCGCCAGCGCATGTTGCCGCTGTAGCTGAGGAAGATGACGGGGCGGACGACGCCGTCGCCGAGCGCGTTCCCGTAGCCGTACGTGTAGTCGGCGGAGGAGCGGCGGATGCCGTCGTTCCCCTCCTCGTACGCCACGAAGGGGATGGGGTTGGTGTCGGACCTGAAGGGGGTGCCGGTGAGCGCGAGCCGGCGGGTGGCGGGCTCGAAGGCCTCAAGGCACGCCTCGCCCCAGGACTTGGAGTCACCGGCGTGGTGGATCTCGTCGAGGATGACGAGGGTCTTGCGCTGCTCGCACTTGTTGCGGTGGAGCATGGGCCGTACGCCGACACCCGCGTAGGTGATGGCGACGCCGTCGTACTCCTTGCTCAGCGGTCCCGCGCTGTAGTCGGGGTCGAGCTTTATCCCGACCCGCTGGGCGGCGTCGGACCACTGCTTCTTGAGGTGCTCGGTCGGCGCGACGACGGTGATCTGCTGGACCACATGGTGGTGCAGCAGCCAGGAGGCGAGCGTCAGCGCGAACGTCGTCTTTCCGGCTCCGGGGGTCGCGACGGCGAGGAAGTCGCGTGGCTGCTCCTGGAGATACCGCTCCAGCGCCCGCTCCTGCCAGGCACGCAGCTTGTTGGCGGTACCCCAGGGGGCCCGGCCGGGGAAGGCGGGTGAGAGGTGGTGGGAGGCGGAAGTAGTCACGGTCTCCGGTTCGGACGTGGGGTTGCGCGGGTGGTCACGCGCGGGAGTGCGCGAGGGCCGCGCGTGCGGTTACGTACGACAACCGGGCCACCCTACCGGGGGCGCGACATGATCCCGGTACGAACGGGGGCGTGGCCGCGCGGGTGCGACAGTGGTCACACCCGCGCGGTCACCTCATCGCGCGAAGCGTGGAAGCAGCTCCGCGACCTTCGGCATTTCCAACTCGCCCTGGCACACCTTCAGTACGAACTGTTCAGCTTCGTCCACATCGAAATCGGGATGCAGGGGGTGGCCGTTCAGGTGCAGGAAGACCCAGGTGGCATACCACGCGATGCGCTTGTTGCCGTCAATCAGCGCGCGATTGCGGGCGAGGGACTCCATGAGAGCCGCGGCCTTCTGCCAGACGTCCGGATAGGCGTCCTGGCCGAACACGCTCGCCTGCGGGCGCATCAGTGCCGATTCCAGCAACCCGTAGTCGCGCACCTCGGCAGCCCCGAGGCGCTTGGCGAGATTGAGCAACTCCGGGAGTGTCAGGTACTGCATCAGGCGAGCCTCCGGTTGAGCTCCTCGCTCGCCTTGAGCACATGATCCGCCGCCTCGTTGAAGAGGCGCGAGTGTTCGTTTATGGCAGTGACCACCGCTTCGTGAGCGAACGCCTGCATACTTCGGCCTTCCGCCTCGGCGCGCTCGCGCAGTGCGTCCAGCTCTTCCTCGGTGAACCGCAGATTCAGACCAGCCATGAAAAAATGGTACCGCATGGTACCGAGCGGTGCTACGCCATTTCGCACGCCGGGCCCTGTACCGGCACCCGCACCCGCGTCGCCACCCACGCCCCCGCCAGCGCCACCGCCGCCATCGGCAGGAACACC
>NZ_JTHL01000001.1:3061964-3064257 GCF_000818195.1 Streptomyces sp. 150FB
CGACGTCGCCGCCGTGGCCGCCTGGCCCACCGCGCCGCCGCCCAGCGCGGCGAACGCGGCGCCGCCCACCGCCAGCAGGAGCACGTTCGACAGGCCGTCGGAGATCTGGAGCGCGGCGGAGTTCGCGCCCGCCTCCTCGGGTGCGGAGAGCTTGAACAGCATCACACTGGTCGACGCGATCACCATGCCCATGCCGAGGCAGCCGACCGCCCAGGCGACCGCGACGATCCACACCGGCACGGACTGGATCAGCACGCTCGGCGCCGTCGCGACGGCCGCGGTCACCAGCACCATGCCGCCCGTCATCAGCCGCTCGCGGTAGGGCTCCATGCGCGGCCTCGACTGGACGTACGAGCCGAGCGCCCAGGTCGCGCCGCCGACCGCGAGCGAGAGGCCCGCCATGGTCGGCGACAGGCCGCGCTGGGTGACCAGCATCAGCGGTACGAAGCTCTCGGCGGCGATGAAGGACCCGGCGGCGAGACCGCGCAGCAGCACCACGGACGGCAGCCCCCTGGCCGCCCGCCAGGTCCCGGCGGGGAGCAGCCCGAGGACGGCGGGTACGAGGAGCGCCACCCCGGCCACGGCCGGGACGAGGGACAGCAGGCGCAGGTCCTCACCCGCGTACTGGAGCAGTCCGGCGCCCACCGAGATCGCGAAAGCGAGCCGGATCCTGCGCCGGTCGAACGATGCGCGGGGCGCGGCGGGATGGGCGGGCCCGGCCGCCATGCGCCGTATCGCGGGCAGCGCGAGCGCAAGCGGCACGGCGATCAGGACCGGGATGCCGAGGAACACCCAGCGCCAGCCGAGGTGTTCGGTGACGGCCCCCGCGGCGAGCGGGCCGACCACGGACGGCACCACCCAGCTCGCGGCGAACGCGGCCATGATCGAGGGCCGCAGCCGCTCCGGGTAGGCCCGGCTGACGACGACGTACAGCGCGACGATGACCAGTCCCCCGCCGAGCCCCTGGACCGCGCGGCCGAGGATGAAGATCCACATCGTGCCGGCGGTGCCGGCGACCAGCAGCCCGGCGGCGAAGGCGCTGATGCCGGTGGCGAGCGGGGCGAGCGGGCCCGACCTGTCGGCCCACTGCCCGGAGACGACCATCGAGAGCAGGCTGGTGGTGAAGTACGCGGAGAAGGCGAAGGCGTAGAGCGGGATGCCGTGCAACTCGCGTGCGGCCACCGGCATCGCCGTGCCCACAGCGGTCGCCTCGAAGGCGATCAGCAGGACGACGGAGACGATGCCGATGGACAGGGCGCGGTGTACGGGGCCGAGCACCCCGGCTCCGGCCTGTCGGTCGTGCCGGCCGTCGTCGCGGCCGTGGTCCCGTCCGTGGTCCCGGCCGTGGTCCCGGCCGTCGAACCGTCCGTCGCCCTGGAGCGGGGGTATCGCGGGGACGCCGGTGACGGCGGTCCGGGACGGTACGGCGGACCCGTCGGCGGCGGCGACATCGGCGTCGCCTGGTTCCAGGGCGGTCATGGCTTCAGCGTAAGGGGCGTAGACGCGGTTGAGCCCTGTCGTAGGGTCCGACCGCACTGGTCCCTTGGTCGTACGTCCGGCGGCGCCGCTCATGAACGCCGTATGGCAGTCGCGTTGCGGCGCGCCCCGCGCCCTTGAGCGGCGGGCCCCGGTGGGCCTACCTTCGGTGAGTCGCACAGCACGGCCGTGTGCCCGAGTGGTTCAGGGACTCGACTGCAACTCGAGTTACGGGAGTTCGATTCTCCCCACGGCCTCAGGCACGGCGGGGTACGTCCCACAAAGGGAACGTACCCCGCCGCCTTTCCACCCCGGCCTCGCACACCACCTCCCCCCGCCTCCCCTCACCTCGCCCGAGCGCCCCGCGTATCCGGCTGGGTAAGCTCCCTTGGTCGAGGTCATGCCAACGGGGGGTTCACAGATGGAGCAGCGACGCCCGGACCCGGTCCGTACGGCGGGCTCCCGGGGCATCGGCCCGTACCACCTGATCACCCGTCTCGACCCGACAGGGCCCGGCCGACCGCCGGTCCCCGAGCACCGTTTCATCGCGTCCACCGCCGACGGCGCCCGTACGGTGCTGCTCTCCACGCCGCTGCCGGGCACCGACCCCGTGCGCTTCGCCGCCGAGGCGGCGGACGGGCGCGCGATGCCGGGGCCCTGGGTCGCCGGGGCCGCCGAGCTGGCCGGGCCCGGGGAGCCACCGTGGTACGCGGCGCCCTATCTGCCCGTTCTGCCGCTCGCCGCCGCGCTCGACGTCCAGGGAGGGCCGCTGCCCGAGCGGACGGTACGCGCGCTGGGCGCCGTACTGGCCGAGACC
>NZ_JTHL01000001.1:3068280-3070860 GCF_000818195.1 Streptomyces sp. 150FB
CCGGCCAGTCGGGCGGTGGCCGGGGGCTCTCCCGGCGCGGGCTGCTCACGGTGGCGGCCGGCGGCGGAGTGGTCCTGGTGGGCGGCGGCGCCGCGTGGTGGTGGCGGCGGGGGCGCGAGAGCGTCGATCCGGCGTTCCGGATCCCGGCCGCCGTACGGACGCCCAAGGCGACCCTGCTCGACCCGGACGCCGGCGACATCCTGGTGGGCACCCACAACAGGGACGGCAAGGGCCTCCAGCCGCTGTGGACGGTTCCCGGCCTGAACTCCACCACCTCCCCGCCGCCGCTTCCGATCCGCGACGTCATCGTGTTCGGCGCCTCGGGCGGCGGCCTGACGGCCCTCGATGTCGTCAACGGCAAGAAGCGCTGGTCGGCGCCCGATGTGTCGGCGCCCGGCCGTTACGTGTCGCTGTCCGACCGGCTCGTCGCCGCCGTCGGCCCGGGCGGGAAGCTGGTCACGTTCGTCCCCTCCACCGGGGAACCCAAGTGGACCGCGCCGGCCGGAGCCCGGTCCGTCCTGGGCGCGGACGCGGACGCGGTGTACGTCGTCACCACGGACGACCGGATACGCGCCGTCGACCGCTCCGACGCCACGATCCGCTGGACGGCGCCGTCCTCGGTGAAGCTGGGGACGGAGGTCCCGCCACGGGGCAGGACCGCGCCAGGACGGCTGGTGGTGTGCGCCGCCGACGGAACGATCCTCGGGGTCGACACCCGTACCGGCCGCGAGGTCTGGAAGTTCTCCGTCGCAGAAGCGATCGTCCAGGAACCGGCGATCCAGGGCGACCGCGTCTACATCGGCGCCGCCGACCTCACGGCGCACCGGATCTCCGACGGCACCCGGATCTGGGCGACCGAGTCACAGAAGGACTACGAGGGCAAGCGGGAGACCTGGTCACCGCCGACCGTGAGCGGCGGTTCGGTCTTCGCGATGCGGGGCGGAACGGCCCAGCGGTACGACGCGCGAAAGGGCACCCCCCTTTGGGACCAGGCTGCGATGGGTGACGCGCGCAGCCCGGTCCTGCTCCAGGGCACCTGCGCCTGGATCATCGACGACGCCGTGGAGACGGTGGAGGCCCTCGACATGGAGGAGGGCAGGACGTACGTCTCGTGCGACCTGGACGGCGATGTCCTGGGGTTCAGGGCCGACGGCAACCGCGTGTTCGTGATGACGGACGTGGGCCTGACGGCGCTGCCGGTGCTGTGAGGGCGGATACGCCGGAGGAGCCGCCGCCCGGTACGGGTCACCCGGAGGCGGCGGACAGGATCACGTCCACGAGCCGGTCCGCCGCGTCGGGCCTGCCGTGTGCCCGGGCCTGCTTCGCCATCGCGTCCCGCCGGGCGGGGTCCGTGAGGAGCGGGCTCACCGCGTCGCGCAGGCTCGCCCCGGTCACCTCGCCGATCAGCGCCACGGCGGCGCCCGCGCTCTCCAGGTGGCGGGCGTTGTGCGCCTGTTCGTTCCCCGCCGAGGTGGCCAGCGGGATGAACACCGCGGGCTTGCCGAGGGCGGTCAGCTCGGCCAGCGTGCCGGCGCCGCTCCGGGAGATCACCACGTCCGCCAGGGCCAGGACGTCCGGGAGTTCCGGGCCGACGAACCCGGCGAGGTGGTAGCGCCCGGCCAGCTCCGGAGGGAGCAGCGCCGCGCTCTCCCGCAGGGCCTCGGCGTTGGCGGGCCCGCACTGGTGGATGACGTTGGCGTGGCCCAGCAGCCACGGCAGCACCTCGCGGACGACGTCGTTGATCTGCTGGGAACCCTGGGCGCCACCGGTGACGTACACGGTGGGGAGGCGCCGGTCGAAGCCCCGCAGCCCCAGGGCGTCGACGGCCTTGTCCGCGTGCCCCGACAGCACCTCGGGCCGGATCGGGTTGCCGGTGACCACGCCCAGGTGCCGCACGGCTTCCGGCAGCAGCGGCAGCGAGGACTCCGACGAGACGGCGATGCGCGTCGCCGAACTGGCGAGCCGCCTGTTGGCCAGGCCGAGCCGCACGGTCTGCTCGTGAAGGACCAGCGGCCGGTGGCACATACGGGCGGCCAGACCGGCGGGAACGGCGACGTAACCGCCGGTCGCGAGCACGACGTCAGGACGGAAGCCGGAGACGATCTTCCGGGCCTGCGCCACGCCGAGCGGCACCCTGGCCATGTCCCGTACGTTCGCCGGCGACACCATCTTGAGCGGGTTGCTGGAGCGGCGGATCTTGCCGGTGGCGACCGTGGCGAACGCGATGCCCTCCGCCGGGGCGACCCGCGCCTCAAGGCCGTCCGCGGTGCCGATCCACAGGACGTCCAGGGCTCCGCCGTCCGCGGCGAGCCTGCCTTGCAGGGTGCGGATCGCGGTCAGGGCCGGATAGGTGTGTCCTCCGGTGCCGCCGCCCGTGACGATCAGGCGGAAGGAGCGCGGGAGGGGCGGGAGAGGGGAAGCGTTAGTCACCCGGCGCACCCTACTGGCTGCTTCACCCGGGCAGGACACGCCGTGGGCGGCGGGGTGCCCGGGGGCAGGCGGCACGTGCCTGCGGTCGGGCGGTCGACGTCCGGGGTCAGGCGGTGGGCGCCGCCGCCACCGCGGCCTGGGGGCGGATCG
>NZ_JTHL01000001.1:3074155-3099902 GCF_000818195.1 Streptomyces sp. 150FB
GGGCGGCGGCTCGGCCGCCACGGGTTCGGGTTCGGGCTCCGGCACGGTCGCCCAGGGCGCGGGCGCGCCGCCCGGCAGCGTCGCCGGGGGTGTGCCGCCGCTCCACGGGGAGGCCAGCAGCGCGCTGCTGTACTCGCCGGACTCCTCGGGGAGGTTCCCGGGAGCGACCGGGATCGCCCACTGTCCGGTCAGTTCGGCGGACGCCTCGCCGGGCCGGCCGGTGTCGGCTCCCGCTCCCGCTCCGCCGTTGGCGTCCGGAAAGTGACCGTGGCCCTGGCCGCCCAATGTCTGGCCACCGAGGGACTGACCGCCCAGGGACTGGCCGCCGAGAGTCTGACCGCCCTGAGTCTGGCCGTGCTCCTGGCCGAACCCCTGCCCCTGTCCCTGACTCTGGCCCTGATCAGGCCCGTAGTTCCACGGCTCGGCCACATACGCGTCGTAGTACGCCTGCCCCTGCCCCTGGCTGTGGTCCTGTCCGCCCGGCCCCCGGTCCCCCGGCTCCGGCCACCGCACGCCGCCCTGGTCGTCGGCGACGGGCTGGTGCTGCTGCTGGTGCGGGATCGCGCCCCAACTGCTGACCTGCGGGTCGGAGGCGGGCGTCAGCGGCACGATCTGCGGCGGTACGTAGCCGTGTCCCGGCGCCGCGAGCGGCGCGTCCATCACGTCCTCGGGCGGGAGTTGCACGAAGGCGGTCGCCTCGGCGTCGTACTCCCCGCCGTGCGGGACCGGCTGCCAGCGGCCCTGCTCGTCGCCGGGACCCTGGCCGTGCCCCTGACCCTGCCCTGGACCGGAATTCTCGTTGGTGGTCACGACAGCGCCCTCCCCAGTGCCCGACGGGCCAGCGCGGCGACGGTGCGCCGCAGATGCAGTACGGCGGGCGCCAGGACCGGCACCTCTCCCCCGTCGGCCGTCGGCGCGGGGTCCGGGATGCAGGCGGCGGCCACGTACTCGCCGAAGGCGGCCAGCGCCTCCTGGGTGAGTCCGCGCGCCCCGTCCCAGTCGATCAGTGAAGCGATCCAGCGCTCCGCCTCCAGCGGGCGCAGCGGCATCGGCGCGATCGCGCCGACCGCGCAGCGCACGCCTCGGCGCGCCGGGTCGAGCACGACGGCGACGGACGCGGTGGCGCGGCCCGGTCCGGTCCGCCCGGTGGCCTTGAGGAAGACCTGGGGGGCGTGCAGCAGTGGTACGCGTACGAAACCGATGAGTTCGGCGGGCGCGAGCATCTCGCGGCCGGCGAGCAGGTGCGTGACGGGGATCTCGCGGCGCGCGCCGTCCGGGCCCGCCACCACCAGATCGGCTTCGAGGGCGGCGAGTACGGGCAGCGCGTCGCCGGTCGGGGCCGCCGTGGCGATGTTGCCGCCGAGCGTTCCCGCGTTTCGGATCTGGGGCGGGCCCGCCGCGCGCGCGGACGCGGCGAGCGCGGGGATGAGGGCCGCGAAGTCGGGCCTGCCCATCCGGGCATGTGTGAGACCGGCCCCGAGGAGGGCATGACCGTCCTGGTAGTGCCAGCCGCGCAACTCGCTGATCCGGCCGAGGCCGACGAGCCCGGCCGGGCGCAACAGGCCTCTGTTGACGGCAGCCATCAGGTCTGTTCCGCCGGCGACGGGCACGGCGGCCGGCATGGAGGTGAGTGCGGCCACGGCCTCGTTCAGCGAGGTCGGCAGCGTCACGGAATGCGCCGTCTGCGGTGCGTGCGTGCTCAACCTGGCTGCCCCTTTCCGGTGTCCCGGCGCTCCCGCCTGTGAGCCGTACCGTACGTGCTCACAGCCCGGACGTGGCAACTCTGGCACAACTTCGGGGTCGGCCGACGCGTGGGTCCACGAAGGACGGATCCGTACCCGCTCAGGGGAAAGATCCGTTTTCGCATGACTTCACCGTCAGATGCGGAATGCCACTCTTCGGAGGGCGTTGGGCGACTTATCCTCACGCCCCAACAGTCCCAGGGACGGGGTCCCCGGGCTGTCGGCTCTCGTCGCGGTCACACGTTTGGGGGTGGCCCGTCGATCGGACGTCCGAGTCGCGCGGGGTCGCCGTTGGGCACCGGACGGCGCTGCCAGGCCAACGGGCCGCCGGGCGGCCGGTATTCGACGCCCAGGGCGTCCAGCCGCCGGTAGTGCTCCGTCATCCGCTGTTCGAAATCGGCGAAATCCCGCTCCCCGGGGGCCGGCAGGGAGGACCATGCGACCTCGGCGAAGGCGGCCAGCCTCGGGAAGACCTGGTAGTCGACGCGGGAACGGTCCTGCATCACCTCCGTCCAGGTGTTGGCCTGCGTACCGAGCACATGGGCGGCCTCCTCGGCGCTCAGCTCCGGCGGTACGGGTTCGAAGCGGTAGACGTCCTCCAGGGTCCTGACGTACCCGATGGGCATCGGCTCGTCGTCGCCGTCCGCCTGCCGGTGGTCCAGGTACACCTGCTGTTCGGGGCACATGACGACGTCGTGGCCCGCCTTGGCCGCCGCGATCCCGCCGCCGTAGCCGCGCCACGAGGAGACGGTCGCGCCGGGGGCGAGGCCGCCTTCGAGGATCTCGTCCCAGCCGATGAGGCGCCGGCCCCTCGCGGTGAGCCAGCGGTCGAAGTGCCGGATGAACCAGGACTGGAGTTCGTCCTCGTCGGCCAGGCCCAGTTCGGCGATGCGGGCCTGGGCGAGCGGCGATTCACGCCACTGGTCCTTGGGGCACTCGTCGCCGCCGACATGGATGAACGGCGAGGTGGCGGCGGGGAAGAGTTCGAGGAGTTCCTCGAAGACGCCTTCGTAGAAGCGCAGGGTGTTCTCGGTGGGGGCGAGCAAATTCGGGTTGATGCCCCAGGTGTCCCACACTTTGAGCGCGGCCGTGTCGACGACATCGCTGTTGCCGAGTTCCGGGTACGCGGCGATGGCCGCCTGCGAATGGCCCGGGATGTCGATTTCGGGGACGACGGTGATATGCCGTTCGGCGGCGTAGGCGACGATCTCGCGGATGTCGTCCTGGGTGTAGTAACCGCCGTGCGGTTTCTCGTCCCACAGCTCCGAGGTGCGGAATCCCCATTTCGTACGGTCGCGCCAGGCGCCGATCTCCGTCAGCTTGGGGAAGCGCTTGATCTCGACGCGCCAGCCCTGGTCGTCGGTGAGGTGGAAGTGGAAGACGTTGAGTTTGTGCGCGGCGAGCAGATCCAGATAGCGCAGCACCCCGTCCTTGGGCATGAAGTGGCGTGCCACGTCGAGCATCAGGCCGCGCCAGCCGAAGCGCGGCGCGTCCTCGACGATGACGGTCGGTACGGTCCACTCGCGGCCGGGGGCCACGGGCGCCGCGCGGTACGCGTCGGGCCCGAGGAGCTGACGGAGGGTCTGCGCGCCCCAGAAGACGCCTGCGGCGCTGCCGCCGTCGATACGGATCGTGCGGCCGTCGGCGGTGAGCCGGTAGGCCTCGGGGCCGAGTTCGCTCTCCAGGGCGGGGTTGATCTCCAGCAGGACGCGGTTCTCGTCGTCGCCGGAGCCGATGGCGCCCGCCGCGTCACCGAGCGGCAGCCCGGTCGCGGCGCCGACGGCCGTACGCAGCCAGCGGGCGACGCCCTCAGTGCCGGGGCCCGCGTCGATCAGCGTCTCGCCGTCGAGGTGGTGGACGCCCGTCTCGTGTTTCACCGGCCAGGTCCGGCGTGGGTCGGGGATCAGATCCATGACGTCAGTCCTTAATCCTTGACGGCGCCGCCGAGTCCGGAGACCAGGCGTCGCTGTACGAGTACGAAGAAGACCAGGACCGGGACGGTCATCACGGTGGAAGCCGCCATGATCCCTCCCCAGTCGTTGTCGTCGGGTTTGAAGAAGACCAGCAGTGCCATGGGAAGCGTCGACTGGGAGGTGTCGCTGATGATGAACGACTTCGCGAAGAGGAAGTCGTTCCAGGTCGAGATGAACGAGAAGACACTCGTCGCGACAAGTCCCGGGAAGACCAGCGGGAAGAGGATCTGCCAGAGGAACCGAGTACGGCTCGCGCCGTCGATGTAGGCGGCTTCTTCGAGCGCGTCCGGCACCGCTTTGACGAATCCGCGCAGCATCCAGATCGCGAAGGGCAGCGAGAAAGCGAGGTGCGGCAGGATCAGCGAACCGAGGGTGTTGAGCAGTCCGAAGTCCCTCATCTGGAAGAACAGCGGAATCGTCAGCGCCTCGACAGGCACCATCTGCGCGACGAGGAAAAGGATGAGCAGCGTCGTACGGAACCGGAAACGGAATCGCGTCACCGCTGTCGCGGCGAGAAACGCGATGAGCGCGGAGATGACCACGACCGTGCAGGCGACGACCAGGCTGTTGAGGAAGTACCGCCCGAATTGCTGCTGTTCGAAGACCCGGCGGAACGAGTCGAGCGACGGCGAGAAAGTCCAGGGGCGGGGTTTCGTCGACTGGATCTCATTCGCCGGTTTGAATGCGGAAAGCACCATCCAGTAGAGCGGGAAGGCCACGATCACCGCGATGACGAGGGCGGATGCCTCGGCTGCGAGCCGCCAGGGCCGGCGGATGCGGAGCACGTTCACAGTTCTTCCCCCTGCCGTCGCAGCAGCCGCAGATAGCCGAGAGAGACGGCGAGCAGAATGACCAGCATGACGACGCCGATCGCGGAGCCCAGGCTGTACTGGGAGGAGGCGAACGCCTTCTGATAGGCGTACACATTGAGTACGAGATTCTGTCCGGCGATTCCGCCCCCGTTCGTCATCACGTAGATCTGGGTGAAGACCTTGAAGTCCCAGATGATCGACTGGATCGTGACGACGAGCAGGATCGGCCGGAGCATCGGCGCTGTGACCGACCGCCAGATCTTCCACTGCGAGGCGCCGTCGAGCGCCGCCGCCTCCAGGACCTCGCCCGGGATCGCCCTGATGCCCGCGTAGACCGTCACCATGACGAACGGGAACGAGCACCAGACCACTTCGAGCAGGACGAGCGTGAAGGCGCTGAAGCGGCCGTACGTCCAGGAGTAGTCGCCGAGCCCGAACACCCGGTTGACGGGGCCGTAGTCGGGGTCGAAAAGAAACACCCAGACGGTGGACCCGGTGATCGCCGGAGTCGCCCAGGCGCCGAGCGCGGCGGCCATCAGCGCGAGGCGCGGGAGCGCCCGTACGCGGGTCAGCAGGACGGCGAGGGCGCAGCCCACGGCGAGCGTGGTGACGACGCAGGCGGTCGCGAAGAGCACGGTCGCCAGCAGCACCTGCCAGAACTGGCTGTCGCCGAACAGCGTGGCGTAGTTGCCGAAGCCCTGGAAGGTGGTCGGCTGTCCGCCGCTGACCTGCGCCTGGGTGTACTCCAGGAACGAGATCAGGCCGAGTTGGTAGATCGGGTAGACCAGCAGCGCCGCGAGGACGACCAGGGCGGGCGCGAGGTAGAGCCAGGGCGTCCAGCCGCCCTGCCCGGCCCGCCGGGGCCCCCGGGCGGTGGTCCGGGCGGGCCGGGCCGGCGCCTTGGCGGTGAGGAGGTTCGTCATGGTGCTCAGCCCGCGGACGTGAAGGCGGCGTCCATCTTCTTGGCGGCCTCGTCCGAGGCCGCGCCGACGTCCTTACGGCCGCTGATGATCTCCTGGTACATCGTCGG
This sequence comes from Streptomyces sp. 150FB, assembly GCF_000818195.1. Classification (GTDB taxonomy): domain Bacteria; phylum Actinomycetota; class Actinomycetes; order Streptomycetales; family Streptomycetaceae; genus Streptomyces. The sequence continues at coordinate 3,079,713 of NZ_JTHL01000001.1, forward strand.
CAGCACGAGCGAGGCGTCGATCTGCGCCCAGCCGGGTGAAGCGGGGACGAACTTGGCTCCGGCGCCGAGGGTCTTCACGAAGGGCGTGATGAACGGCTGCTTCTTCGCCGAGTCGGCCAGCACGTCGGTGTACGTGGGCAGGAAGCCCATCGCGTCGAACAGCTTGCCCTGGGTTTCCTTGCCGGTGTACGCCTTCATCAGGTCGACGGCGAGGGTGCGGTGCGCGCTGCTCTTGAGTACGCCGATGTTGTTGCCGCCGGCGAAGGCGGGCGCGATGGAGCCGGCCTTGAGGCCCGGCAGCGGCACGACCGCGTACTTCCCCTTGACCGAACCGGCCTCCACGGCCTGGTGGTTGAAGTCACCGCCGATGGCCATGGCCGCCTTGCCGCCGGCGAAGGCGGTGACGGTGGCGTTGCCGCCCATGGAGGCGCACTTGGCGGCCGGACAGTTGTCGTCGCCGAAGAGGGAGGTGTACGCCTCGATGCCCTTGCGGGCGGCGGGCGTGTTGACGGCGGCCTTGAACGGGGCGTCGTCCCCCGCGGTGAGTTCACCGCCGTTGGCCCAGAGGAACGGCAGCGCGCCGTACGTGTAGGCGCCGCCGACCGCGAGGCCGTACAGGTCCGGCTTGGCCTTGTGGATCTTCTTGGCGGTGGATATCAGCTCCGCCTGGGACTTGGGGGCGGCGAGGCCCAGGTCCTTCAGGACGTCCGTGCGGTAGTAGAGGGCCCGGACGCCGACGAAGAGCGGGGCTCCGTAGATCTTGCCGCCGACCGTGACGGACTGCTTGGCTGTCGGATTGGTGTCCTTGGCCTCGTCCCAGGCGTTGAACTCGGCGGTGACGTCGGCGAGTCCGCCGTCCTTGACGTACCCGGCGGTGTCGGTGTTGCCGTACTCGATCAGGTCCGGAGCGCTCTTCGGGTCGTTGAACGCGGCCTTGATGCGCTCGGCCCTGGTCTCCACCGGGATGTACTCGATCTCGACCTTGGTGCCCTTGTGCGCCGCGCGGAACGTGGCGGTCGCCGCGTCGATGACCTGCTGCTTGGGCTTGTTGTTGACCTCCTGGAAGAGCCACACGCGCAGCGTGCCGCTCTTCTCGTCCTTCACCGCGCCGGTGTCGGAGGTCTGGGGGGCGCAGGCGGTGGCGGTGAGCGCGGCGAGCACAAGTGCCGCGGCCGGGGCGGCTATTCGGGCAGACAGCTTCATTCCGGATCCCTACGGGTCTGCGTTGCAGCATGCGCAACGGACGTTTCGTGCTGCACAACTCGCAGGAGATTAAGGCTGCCTGGAACATGACAGCAAGTGGTCTGAACCAATCTGTGACCAGAGGAAGCACCCTGTGCAACGCGAACGACCCCCGGGGCGCGCGACTACGAGCGCGCGCCCCGGGGGCCGTTCCGCCGGCCGGGAGAGCCGGCAGGCCTGGTGGTACCGGCCGGACCCGCGGCCGGCCGGTGCTACTTCTTGCTGTTGCTGTCCTTGCCGCCCTTGCCCTTGTCCTTGTCCCCGCCGGGGCCCATGGACTCGTAGATCTCCTTGCACATCGGGCAGACCGGGTACTTCTTGGGGTCACGCCCCGGTACCCAGACCTTGCCGCACAGTGCCACCACGGGAGTGCCCTCGAGGGCACTCGCCATGATCTTGTCCTTCTGTACGTAGTGGGCGAAGCGCTCGTGGTCGCCGTCGCCGTGCGACACCTGTGGTGTCGGCTCCACGAGGGTGCCCGTCCCTGCCCCGCGCTCGGGCTCAAGAGTGCTCATAACAGCCAAGGGTACCCACGCCCGGACGGGAGTGGCGGCCCCGGGCCCCTGCACTCCGCAGCCGTTCGCTCACGCATCGCGCGGAAATCGGGCGGAGATCGCGCATAAATCGCACACGAAGAGGCACCCGTATGCGTCGGTCCGCTGCGCCGGAGGAGTGGCGCCGCCGGTCGGCCGGCGGTCAGCGGTCAGTCGGCCGTCAGTTGAGCGAGGGATCATCCGGGTAGGTCGCCACCATCGCGAGCTGACCCCGCTGCCTGCGCAGCACCGCGCGCCACAGCCCCTCGGGACGCGGCGACGACACGTCGCCGGGCTCGGACTCGACCACGTACCACGCGCCGTCGTCCAGCTCCTTCTTGAGCTGCCCCGGCCCCCAGCCCGCGTACCCGGCGAAGATGCGCAGCGAGCCGAAGGCCTTGGCGACCAGCTCCGGCGGGGTCTCCAGATCGACGAGGCCGATCGCGCCGTGCACCCGCCGCCAGCCGAGCGGCCCCTCGTCCCCAGGGATGACGGCGAGGCCGAGCGCCGAGTCGAGGGAGACGGGGCCGCCCTGGAAGACGACGTCGGGGTTGCCGGCGAGCCCGGCCCACGGCTCCAGGATGTCGCCGACCCCCACCGGGGTGGGGCGGTTGAGCACCACGCCGAGCGTGCCCTGCGCGTCGTGGTCGAGCAGCAGAACGACAGCGCGGTCGAAATTCGGGTCCGCCAGGGCAGGTGTGGCGACGAGCAACCGCCCTGTGAGCGAGGACACCTCGGTCATGGGAGCCATCGTCCCCCATTTTCGTCTTCCACGGGGGCCGCGCGGGAGAGTGTGTGTGGATGCAGCTCAGGGCGCATCGCGGCAACAGGAGCGCACGGGCCTGGCGAAAACTGATGGTTACTTTCCGTCGAACGGCGCCAACAGAACGTATTATGCCCAATTCATTACGCGTCCGATGCCGTCGCAGCCTTACTTACAGGGCCCTTGCGCCCCTTACCCTTTTGTTTGGCCACCCGCCCGCCCACTCCGGAACGCGAGATTCATGACCGTCAAAGACGATGTAATGCTTGTCCACGGTGGAACCCCGCTGGAGGGCGAGATCCGCGTCCGCGGCGCGAAGAACCTGGTGCCCAAGGCCATGGTCGCCGCGCTTCTCGGGAGTGGTCCCAGCCGGCTGCGCAATGTGCCGGACATCCGCGACGTGCGGGTCGTACGGGGACTGCTCCAGCTCCACGGGGTGACCGTCCTCCCCGGCGACGAACCGGGCGAGCTGATCCTCGACCCGACGCACGTCGAGAGCGCCAATGTGGCCGACATCGACGCCCACGCGGGCTCCTCGCGCATCCCGATCCTGTTCTGCGGCCCGCTGCTGCACCGGCTCGGCCACGCGTTCATCCCGGGCCTCGGCGGCTGTGACATCGGCGGCCGGCCGATCGACTTCCACTTCGACGTGCTGCGCAGGTTCGGCGCTACCATCGAGAAGCGGGCCGACGGCCAGTACCTGGAGGCCCCGCAGCGGCTGCGCGGCACGAAGATCACGCTGCCGTACCCGTCGGTGGGCTCGACGGAGCAGGTGCTGCTGACGGCCGTGCTGGCCGAGGGCGTCACCGAGCTGTCGAACGCGGCGGTGGAGCCGGAGATCGAGGACCTCATCTGCGTACTGCAGAAGATGGGCGCGATCATCTCCATGGACACCGACCGGACCATCCGGATCACCGGTGTCGACCAGCTCGACGGCTATACGCACAGAGCCATTCCCGACCGCCTCGAAGCCGCCTCCTGGGCGTCCGCGGCGCTGGCGACCGAGGGGGACATCTACGTACGCGGCGCGCAGCAGCGGTCGATGATGACCTTCCTCAACACCTACCGCAAGGTCGGCGGCGCCTTCCAGATCGACGACCAGGGCATCCGCTTCTGGCACCCGGGCGGCTCGCTGAACGCGATCGCGCTGGAGACCGACGTACACCCCGGTTTCCAGACCGACTGGCAGCAGCCGCTGGTGGTGGCGCTGACGCAGGCCTCGGGGCTGTCCATCGTCCACGAGACGGTGTACGAGTCGCGGCTCGGATTCACCTCCGCACTCAACCAGATGGGTGCACACATCCAGCTCTACCGGGAGTGCCTGGGCGGCTCGGACTGCCGGTTCGGGCAGCGGAACTTCCTGCACTCGGCGGTCGTATCGGGCCCCACGAAGCTCCAGGGCGCCGATCTGGTCATCCCCGACCTGCGCGGCGGCTTCTCGTACCTGATCGCCGCGCTGGCGGCGCAGGGCACCTCTCGTGTGCACGGCATCGACCTGATCAACCGGGGCTACGAGAACTTCATGGAGAAGCTGATCGAGCTGGGCGCGAAGGTCGAGCTGCCGAACGGCGCGCTCGTCTGACCGGCACCACGCGCCCCTGACGCACCCCTGAGCACGCCGCACCACGCGGGCACCGAACGGCCCCCCTCCGGTGGGAGGGGGGCCGTCAGTCCGTTGTGCGGCCTTCGTGACGGCTTCGTACGGCCGTCTGCGGGCCTCGGACACAGGGGCGGCCACCCGGTCCGGGTGGCCGCCCCTGCGCTGTGCCTGTGGGTGTTACTTGCCCTTGGCGGCTTCCTTGAGCTTGGAGCCCGCGGAGACCTTCACGCTGTAGCCGGCCGGGATCTGGATCGGGTCGCCGGTCTGGGGGTTACGAGCGGTACGAGCGGCACGGTGCGTGCGCTCGAAGGTCAGGAAGCCGGGGATGGTGACCTTCTCGTCGCCCTTGGCGACGATCTCGCCGACGGTCTCGGCGAGAGCGGCCAGCACGGCGTCGGCGTCCTTGCGAGTCACCTCGGCGCGGTCGGCCAGGGCGGCCACCAGCTCACTGCGGTTCATGTTGTTACTCCCGTGTTCTTCTTGCCTGTAAGGCGTGAGATCGAAGCCGATGCTGCCAGGGCCCTCGGACAGTCCCCGGACCCGGGTCTGCTGACAGACCCTCGCGCCCGAATACGCATCCTGCCCCCACCAGCGGCGGGAAAGCCAATCCGGCACCCTCCGGAGTCACACGAAAAGCGCCACTGCCTCGTCGTCGTGACGTTCCGTGGACCCTGTGGAGACTCCTTGGAGCCTGGGAGCCCTGAACCCCCTGGAGGCCCTGAAAAACCTCGCTCTAGCAGCGGGGGCTCATGGTCCGCCACCCTAGATGGGGCCTCGCGGCGCCGCGAATCGCGACGCGCCGGAGGTCATGCGGACGTGGGGGCCGTCACAGTGACACCGGCGGCCTTGGCCGCGTCCCGTACGGCCCCGGCGACCGCTCCGGCGACCTTGTCGTTGAAGACCGAGGGCACGATGTAGTTCGGGTTCAGCTCGTCCCTGGTGACGACGTCGGCGAGGGCCTCGGCCGCCGCCAGCATCATCTCCGTGTTGACCGTGCGGGACTGGGCGTCCAGCAGGCCCCTGAAGACGCCGGGGAAGACCAGCACGTTGTTGATCTGGTTCGGGAAGTCCGAGCGCCCTGTGGCGACCACGGCGGCCGTCTCGCGGGCGATGGCGGGGTCGACCTCGGGGTCCGGGTTCGCCAGCGCGAAGACGATCGCCTTGTCGGCCATGGCGGCGACGTCGTCGCCGTCCAGCACGTTCGGGGCCGAGACGCCGATGAAGACGTCCGCGCCGACCACGGCCTCCTTGAGGGTGCCCGTGACGCCCTCGGGGTTGGTGTTGTCGGCGATCCAGCGCAGCGGGGACTCCGGGGCGGCCTCCACGAGGTCCTCGCGGCCCGCGTGCACGACGCCGTGGATGTCGGCGACGACCGCATACTTCACGCCGGAGGCGATCAGCAGCTTCAGGATGGCCGTACCGGCGGCTCCGGCGCCCGACATGACGACGCGGACGTCGCCGACCTCCTTGCCGACCACGCGCAGGGCGTTGGTGAGCGCGGCCAGCACGACGATCGCGGTGCCGTGCTGGTCGTCGTGGAAGACCGGGATGTCCAGGGCCTCGCGCAGCCGGGCCTCGATCTCGAAGCAGCGGGGCGCCGAGATGTCTTCCAGGTTGATGCCGGCGAAGCCGGGGGCGATCGCCTTGACGATCTCCACGATGGCGTCGGTGTCCTGGGTGTCCAGGCAGAGCGGCCAGGCGTCGATGCCGGCGAAGCGCTTGAAGAGGGCCGCCTTGCCCTCCATGACGGGCAGCGCGGCCTTGGGGCCGATGTTGCCGAGGCCCAGCACGGCCGAGCCGTCGGTGACGACGGCGACCGAGTTGCGCTTGATGGTCAGCCGGCGGGCGTCCTCGGGGTTCTTGGCGATCGCCATGCAGACCCGGGCCACCCCCGGCGTGTAGATCATCGAGAGATCGTCACGGTTGCGGATGGGGTGTTTCGACTGCATCTCGATCTTGCCGCCGAGGTGCATCAGGAACGTACGGTCCGACACCTTGTCGATGTCGACGCCCACGATGGCGCGCAACTGGCCGACGATCTGATCCGCGTGCGCGGTGGATGTCGCGGCGATGGTGACGTCGATCCGGAGCTTCTCGTGGCCGGAAGCCGTTACGTCCAGGCCGATCACGGAGCCGCCGGAGGACTCCACAGCCGTGGTCAGTTGGGACACCGCGGTGCCACTCGCCGGCACCTCCAGCCTGACCGTCATCGAGTACGAGACGCTTGGCGCCGTTGCCATGACCGGTTCCTCTGCTTTCCCTGAGCCTCATTGCCGCACCCTTGGGCCTGCTGGCCCAGTGATGCTTTCCGATGGTCGCACCTACCAGCGGGTAGCAGGTAAAGGCCCCCGCTTAGGGAAAGCATCGGAAAGTGTTTTCCACCATGCGAGAGGAGCGTAACAGCGGCGGAACCAACGAAAACAGGCCCCCACCAACTGCTGGTGACGGCCTGCCGACGTGAAGTTGACGAGAAGTCGACGCGAAACTCGACAGACTCGACGGAAAAAACAAAGAAAAGGCGGCACCGACCCGCCATGCTCGCCTCGCGGCAAGAGGTCGCTCTAGGCGACGAAGGTTGGGCCCGGGGGCTTGGATCGGGTCGGTGCCGCCTCCAGGCTAACAAACCACTCCGGAAAGTGATTCCTCCACCGCGTGTTGACTTGTGGTCAATCCCTCAGGAGGTCCGGCACCCCTTCGGAGTCGGGCTCGTCGCGGGCCCCCGAGACCACCGTGAGCTGCTGGGTCGCGCGGGTCAGCGCCACGTACAGCACCCGCAATCCGGCCGGGGACTCGTCGGCGATCTCGGCGGGAGAGACGACCACCGTCGCGTCGTACTCCAGGCCCTTCGCCTCCAGGCTGCCCAGCGCGACCACCCGGTCGCCGAGTCCGGCGAGCCAGCGGGCCGCCTGCTCACGCCTGTTCATCGCGACGACGACGCCGATCGTGCCGTCCACCCGGTCGAGCAGCCGCGCGGCCTCGGACCGTACGGCGGCGCCGAGATCGCCGTCCCGCACGACGCTGAAGCGGGGGCGTACGCCGGTGGAACGCACTGCCGAGGGCGACTCCATCCCGGGCATGGCGATCGCCAGCACCTTCGCCGCGAGGTCCGCGATCTCCGCCGGGTTGCGGTAGTTGACGGTCAGGGTGAAGCGGCGGCGCGGGCGGTTGCCGAGCGCCTCGTCGCGCGCCTCCGCGGCCTCGTCCGGGTCCGTCCAGGACGACTGCGCGGCGTCGCCGACCACCGTCCAGGTGGCCTGCCTGCCCCGCCTGCCGACCATCCGCCACTGCATGGGGGTGAGGTCCTGCGCCTCGTCGACGATGACGTGCGCGTACTCCGTACGCTCCGCCGCAAGGCGTTCGGCGCGCTCGCGCTGCGACTCCTCGCGCTGCGGCATCAGTTCGTCGAGTCCGGTGAGCTGGTCGAGCGGGTCCAGGTCGCGCCGCCGCTTGGGGCGCGGCGGTGAGCCGAGCAGGTTCTCCAGCTCGTCCAGGAGCGCCACGTCGTGCACGGAGAGCGGTCCCTTGCCCTCGGGGCCGAGCCGGGCCAGCGAGCGCGCCAGGCGGCGGATCTCGCCCTGGTTGAGGATGCGGCGCGCCCAGCGGCCGAGGCGCCGCTCGTCGCCCATGGCAGCGAGCACCCCGCGCGGGGTCAGCTCGGGCCACCAGGCGTCCAGGAACTCGATGAAGCTGTCCTCGGACGTGACGTCCTCGTCGAAGCCGCCGCGCAGCTCGGCGGCCAGTTCCGCGTCGCCCCTCGACACGTACTCCCCGGCTCGCGCCGCTGAGCCGGACCGCGCCCACAGCGCGTCCAGGAGCAGCCTGCGGGCGCGCGGGCGCAGCAGGTTGACGGGGGCGGTGCCGCTGAGCACGGACTGCCTGATGCGGTTCAGCTCGTCGGCCTCCAGCTCCAGTCGGCGGCCGAAAGCGACGACCCGGAGGCGGTCGGCGGGCGAGGGCGCGGGCGCGGTGGCGCGGGCGCCGTCCCCGGTACCCGCCGTGTGGTCCCCGCCGAGGTCAGCGCCGTTCTCACCGCCGAACGAGAGCTGCCCCGTCCTGACCGCCTGGGCGCCGCCACGGCGCCTGCCCCGCCTCCCTGAGCCACCGGGGCCACCGGAGCCCGCCGAAGCCTCCAGAGCGCCCCTGGAGGCATTGCGCAGCACTTTCAGCATCCGGGCCGAGCCCTTGACCCGGGAGACGGCCGGCTCGTCGTACGCGGTGGCCTCCGCGCCGTCCACCAGCGAGCCGACCGCGCGGATCGCGACCTGGCCCTCCTCGCCCAGCGAGGGCAGCACGCCCTCGGTGTACGCGACGAGCAGCGGCGTCGGCGAGACGACCAGGATGCCGCCCGCGTAGCGGCGCCGGTCCTGGTAGAGCAGGTAGGCGGCGCGGTGCAGCGCGACGGCGGTCTTGCCGGTGCCGGGACCGCCGGCCACCTCGGTGACGGAGGCCGCGGGCGCCCTGATGACCATGTCCTGCTCGGCCTGGATGGACGAGACGATGTCCCGCATGGTGTGGCTGCGGGCCTGCCCGAGCGCCGCCATCAGCGCGCCGTCGCCGAGGACCGCCAGCGGGACGCCGTCGAGCGTCGCCGTCACCTCGGGGCGCATCAGGTCGTCCTCGACCCCGAGGACCCTGCGGCCCTTGGAGCGGATGACCCGGCGCCGTACGACCCTGCCGGGGTCGACGGGCGTCGCCCGGTAGAACGGCGCTGCCGCCGGCGCGCGCCAGTCGATGACCAGCGGCGAGTAGGTGGAGTCCAGGACGCCGATCCGGCCGATGTGGAGCGTCTCGGCGATGTCGGCCGTGTTGTCGGGGCGTACGGCGTCGTCGTCCGGCTCGACGGAGGTGAAGGCGCCGTCGGCGCCCTTCTTGCCGTCCTTGCCGGGAAGCAGGTCGATACGGCCGAAGAGGAAATCCTCGAACTCGTTGTTGAGCCGGTTGAGGTGGATGCCGGCCCTGAAGACCTGGGCGTCCCGCTCGGCGAGCGCGCCCGGCGTGCCGACCTGCCCCCGTTTGGCGGCGTCGTTCATCAGGAACTCCGCCTCGTGGATCTTCTCCTCGAGGCGGCGGTACACCTGGTCCAGATGGAGCTGTTCGACGCCGATCTCACGGGCGCGTACGGAGTCGTTCTCCGTCCCGCGCCCGGGATCGAGGGCGGGTCCAGCGGATTGAACAGCGGCATCCTGCGCGGCCACCGGGGCCCCCTTCGTGACGTGCATCGGGCAGCCGTCAACCGTACGCGAAGGGGGCGGGTATGTCAGGCGTCGACTTTCACCAGTGGCTTGCCGTCGAACGTACGGACCTCGAAGTGATCGATGTCCGACGGCGCGAGGGCCGCGCCGCCGTGGACGTACAGCGGCTTCCTCGCCACGTCGTGCGGGCTGTCGGTGATGCCGTACCCCCAGGCCGGCACCGCCCACGAGCTCAGTACCTGCTCGTCACCCGTCTTGGAGACGGCGACCAGCTCGCACTTGAGCGGACCCTTGACGTTGCTCAGCTCCAGGACCGCGTTCGTACCCCAGCCCTTGGACTCGACACCCACGGTCGCACTGACCTTCGTGACCGCGTCCGTCGCGCTGAACTTCTGCTTCATGTGGTCCAGGTACGCGTCGTCCGTCGGCACGCTGATCGCCTGGTTGCTCGCCGGACTGTCGTCGGACGTGGCGACGACCGCGACCGTCGGACCTCCGATGATCAGGGCGGCGGCAGCGGCGACCAGATAGATGCCACGGCGCTTGCGCTTGGCGCGCTTGACCGCGACCTCGTCGACCAGCCGGTCGAGAAGCCCCGGGCTCGGCTGTACGGACACCGCCGGGGGCGGTGCCGGGGAGGGTCCTTCGGGCGGCGGCGCGGCGCTCAGACGGCGCGGGGCGGGCACCACCGGTGGCGCCGACGGGGTGGACGAGGCGGGTGGTGCGAAGAGGTCGGCGCCGTCCGCCAGCATCGCGAGCATCGGCTCCATTCCGGAGAACTCCTCCAGGTGGATCGCACAGATGTCGCATTCGGCGAGGTGCTCCTCGAACGCCGTGGCTTCGGCCTCGTCGAGAATGCCGAGGACGTACGCGCCCGCGGCGTCGTGCACCGTGCCCTCGCCGCCGGAATCGCTGGGTCCGCCCGGTCCGCCGGGCCTGCCGGGTCCGCTCGGACCACCGGGGCCGCTGGAGCCGCCGGGGCCGCCCGGACCACCGGAACTGCCGTACTGCTCGTGCGTACTCATGCAGAGACCCCCCTCTCCTCCAGCGCGAGCTTCATGGAACGCAGTGCGTAGAAAACCCGTGACCGCACTGTCCCGCTGGGTATGCCGAGCGTCTCCGCCGCTTCGTTGACCGTACGTCCCTTGAAGTACGTCTCGACGAGTACTTCCCGGTGGGCAGGGGTCAAATCCTCGAGCGCATCAGAGAGCGTCATCAGCCACAACGCCTTGTCGATCTCGTCCTCCGCGGGCATGACCTCCAGCGGTGACGGATCGACCTCCTGCGGCCGGGCCTGCCGGCTGCGGTGGCCGTCGATGACGATACGTCGGGCTACCGTCACCAGCCAGGGTCGTACAGAGCCGGTGGCCCGGTTGAGCTGGCCGGCGTTCTTCCAGGCGCGGATGAGCGTTTCCTGTACGACGTCCTCGGCCCGCTGTCGGTCACCGGACACAAGACGTAGTACGTAGGCGAGCAACGGTCCGGCGTGTTCCCGGTAGAGGGCACGCATCAGCTCTTCGTCGGGGACGGAGAGGTCGGTGCGCGGATCCTCACTCGGGTGTCCTGCCCGTTGCGAACGGTCATCGGCCACGGCGGCATCCTCGCGCACCTGAACCTCCCCGGTCGAGACCTGTATGGCTGCTTCTCCTTCTTCACTACGGAAGCTCGCCAATATCCACTCAATGAGCCGGGAAAAAAGTTTGGAATCAACCTGAGGTACCGGATCAGTCCGCCTGGATCAGCGCACCCGACCAGCTTGCCAGGTCAGGACGGCGGTCACGCCGCCGGGTCGGGCGGGCCGTCGTGCAGGATCCGCTGGAACAGGTGGTGGTCGCGCCAGGTGCCGTCGATGTGGAGGTAGCGGGGGGCCGTCCCGATCCGCTCGAAGCCGCTTCTGGTCAGGACGCGCTGCGACGCCGCGTTGACGAGCACGGTCGCGGCCTCGACGCGGTGCAGCCCCAGATCGTCGCGGGCGGCGGCGCAGACCTCGCCGACCGAGCGGGTGGCGAGGCCGCGTCCGGTGTACTCGCTGTCGACCCAGTAGCCGAGGCTCGCGCTGCGGAACGGGCCGAGCGCGATGCCGGAGAGGGTGAAGGCCCCGACGACACGCCCGCCGTCGGTGAGGTGCCAGACGCGGGCGGCGGGGTTGGCGAGGCGCTCGGCCTGCGCCTGAGGTGTGTAGAAGTCGTCGGGGCGGCGGGGTTCCCAGGGACGCATGTGGTCGCGGTTGCGTATCAGGGCCTCGGCGAGGGGCTCGGCGTCGTCCGGTCGCGCGGGCCGCAGGCGCGGGGAGGAGCGGTACGGGGAGGAGTGGTCAGCCATCCGGGTACGGTAACCGCGCGCCCCGGCCGGTCCGGCGCGATCCGGCGTCGATCCGCTGCCGATCCCCGGCCGTGTACGCCGGTCAGCCGTCCCCGTACGGGGAGTCGGCCGCCGGGTCGAGCGCCAGCCGGTAGCCGCGCTTGACGACGGTCTGGATCAGCTCGGGCGTGCCCAGCGCGGTCCGCAGCCGGGCCATCGCCGTCTCCACCGCGTGCTCGTCGCGCCCGGCGCCCGGCAGCGCCCGCAGCAGTTCGGCCCGCGCCACCACCCACCCCGGCCGCCTGGCCAGCGCCCGCAGCAGTGTCATTCCCGCCGGTGGTACGGGCCTCAGCTCGCCGTCGACCAGCACGGCGTGCCCGCGTATCTCCACCCGGCGGCCGGCGAGCGGCAGCGTCCCGGCGCGCGCCGGCAGCTCGGCGCAGATGGCCTGGACGAGCGGGCCGAGCCGGAAGCGCTCCGGCTGGACGGTGTCGATGCCGCGCGCCTGGAGGGGCCCCGCCGTCACGGGTCCCACGCAGGCCGCCAGTACGTCGTGCCGGAGGGCGTCGACCAGCTCGGCCAACTGGCCCCGGTGCTCGGCGCGGGAGAGCAGCGAGGCGGCGGCCGGGGCGCTGGTGAAGCTCACGGCGTCGAGGGAGCGCGCCACGGTCGCCTCGATCAGGCGGTCGACCGGTGCGAAGTCCTCGGGCGGCATCCAGCGGTAGACGGGGACGACCACGACGTCGGCGCCGCCCTGTTCGAGCGCCCCGACGAAGTCGGGCAGCGGCTCGCCGTGCAGTTGCAGCGCGATCCTGCGCTGCTCGACGCCCTCGCCGAGCAGCCGGTCGAGGACCTCGGCCATCGACTCGGACGCCGGTGACCAGGCCTCGGTGAGCCCGGCGGCGCGGATGGCGCCCTTCACCTTGGGCCCGCGCGCCAGCAGTTCGACGCCGCGCAGGCAGGTGAGGAGTGCCTCACCGTGGCCCCAGCCTCCGGCGGCCTCGATCCAGCCCCGGAAGCCGATGGCGGTGGTCGCGATGACCACGTCGGGCGGGGTGGCGATCAGTTCCCTGGTGGCGGCGAGCAGTTCGGCGTCGTCGGCGAGCGGCATGGTCCGCAGGGCGGGCGCGTGCAGGACGACTCCGCCCCGGCGCTCGATGAGTGCGCCCAGTTCGTCGGCGCGCCGGGCGGCGGTGACGCCGACGGTGAAGCCCGCGAGGGGTCCGGGTGGTTGGTCGTGCATGGCTGTCCCGTCCCGACTCTGTTGTCCGCTGCTTCGTACGTGCCGTACGCCGCCGTGTAGCGCGGGGATCGATCGAGCGACGGCCCCCGCCGCTCCCTTCCGAAGGTATACCGCCCAGGTCAGGGCATGGCAGGCGCCGCTCAACGGCGGTGGCACATCAGCACGATGAAGCGGGGTAACCGGAGCACGACGGGGAGCGACGGACGCACCCCCGGGCCGGAGGGCAGGGCGATGACCGCGGAAACGGGGAGCACGGCGGGGACGGCCGGGAGCGGTGACACGGCCGGGTCGGGCGGAGGGACGCGGGAGCGCAAGCGCGACCGCTGGTGGGTGGTGGCCACCGTGGCGCTGGTGTTGTGGGTCGGGGTCCGGCTGGCCGTCAACGGCCTGTCCTCCTGGCCGGGAGCGCTGGTCGGAGGAGTCGTGTACGCGGCGTGGATCACCTGGTGGACGAACCGGCGACGCAGGCACGACGCCCGCACGGCCGGTGTGGAGCCCGCGCGGATGGCTGGGCTGGAGCGGCGCATACGCCACGAGGACATTCCCGAGGACGCCGCCGAGCGACAGGCCATGGCGCAGTTGGTACGGCGCCGCAAGCTGAAGCTCACGCGTGGCCGGCTGTGGGCCTTCCCCCTCCTCGGCGTGATCGGCGTCGGATCGGCGGTGCTGTGGTTCGTGGCCGGTGAGAACACCAAGGGGGCTCTCACCGCGGCCGGCGCCGTGGTCTTCATCGGCTGGCTGGTGTGGCTGAACCGGCGCACGCTCCAGCGGTTCAACCGGCTGGAGCGGCGCCTCGGCGCTTAGGAACTGTCCGGGCTCAGGGGCTGTCCCGGCTCAGGCCGGGTGCAGTCCCGGCCGGCCCGACTCCGTGACGAAGGAGGCGCGGGTGGTGACGGGAGCGCCTGGTGTGGTGACGTACGGGAGGACCCGGAAGTCGGCGCGGCAGGTGTCCGGGGTGAGTTCGCACCGGACGTATCCGCGCTGGTAGTTGGTGAACTTGATGTGCGTGTTCGCGGCGAGGAGGTTGGCCCCCGAGGGGTCGAGGTCCATGCCGTCCATCTTGGTGGAGATGGAGGTGCCGACGAACTCGACGCCGATCGTGGGCGAGTCGGGGTCGTCGAAGTCCTGTTTGAGGTCGGCGGCGAGGTGGCGGTGCATGTCGCCGGTCACGACGACGGGATTGCTCACGTTCCTGGCGATGATCTGGTCGAACAGCTTCTTGCGTGAACTCACGTAGCCGTCCCAGAAGTCCATCACGAAGGACTGTCCCGGGCCGGGGTCGGTGTCGACCTGGTTCATGGCGATCTGCTGGGGGATGACGTTCCAGGTCGCGTCGGAGCGGCCGAGGCTGTTGTAGAGCCACTGCTCCTGTTCGGCCCCGAGCATCGTGCGGTCCGGGTCGAGCCGTTCGGCGCAGCCGCTCTTGGTGCCGTCCCCGCAGGGCTGGTCGTCGCGGAAGAGGCGGGTGTCGAGGATGTGGAAGGTGGCCACCTCGCCGTAGCGCAGGCTGCGGTAGAGCCGGGCGTCGAAGCCCCGGGGCTTCTGGGGCAGCCGCAGCGGCAGGTGCTCGTAGTACGCCTGGAAGGACGAGGCGGCGCGCTTGCGGAAGACCGCGGGGTCCTGGTCGGGCTCGTTGTCGACGACGGAGATGTCGCCCGCCCAGTTGTCCTCGACCTCGTGGTCGTCCCACACGACGGCGAACGGGTGCGCCTGGTGGGCGGCGATGAGGTCGTCGTCGTAGTGGTGGAGGGCGTAACGGTTGCGGTACTGGGTGAGGTTCATCGGCTCGGGCCGCAACTCGGCGGCCACCGGGGTGTTCCGTACGCCGCCCATCGCGTCGATGGGGTTCTCGTAGATGTAGTCGCCGACATGCAGGACGAGGTCGACGTCCTCCTCGGACAGGTGCCGGTAGGCGGTGTAGAAGCCCTCGAACCACGCCTGGCAGGAGACGAAGGCGAATTTCAGGTCCTTGGGGCGGCTGCGCGGCGAGGGCGCTGTGCGGGTACGTCCGGTGGGGCTGAGCGCGTTGCCCGCGCGGAACCGGTAGAAGTACTCCCGGCCCGGCAGCAGCCCGGACACCTCGACATGGACGGAGTGCGCGAGTTCGGCGACGGCGCGGGTCTTCCCCCGGCGTACGACCTTGCGGAAGCGGTCGTCCGTGGCGATCTCCCAGCGAACGTCGACCGAGTGCGACGGCATGCCGCCGAAGCCGTCGGGGGCGAGCGGGTGCGGTGCGAGGCGGGTCCACAGGACGAAGCCGTCCGGCCATGGGTCACCGGACGCGACTCCGAGCGTGAAGGGGTTGTCGCTGAAGCGCTCGTCGGCCCGTGCCCGGCCCGCCGAGAGGGTGCCGGCGGCCACGGCGAGTGCGACGGTCCCTGACGCGCCCAGCACCGCCCGTCTTCCGATTCCTCCGGCGAGGCCGGCCTCACTGCTGGTTCTCATGACTACTGGTCCGTTCGTCGGGCGTGGATCCCGCCGGTCCCGAGGCGGTTTCCACGCGTTTTTAACGTCAGATCATGTGGGAATCACACAGTGAGTATCACGTAGAACTTGTACGCCACAAGGGCGTGTAGCAGCAGGAGTTACCCGGCGCCAGTGACTTCGGGCAAGAAGCAGGTCAAGGTCAACCCGGTCACCTTCCTCCCCGTTCGACCCACATTTCCGATGCCATGCCACAGAGTTGACGCCGTTTTTCACATGGATCCTGTTTGAAGGCGTCCCGTACGGCGGGAGCCGCCGCTCCCCGACCGGGAGCCGGACACCGGCGAGCGGACGCACGTCCCCGTTTCGTCATTTCTTTATTGAGTGTTCGAGGGAATTCCCCCCGTATAACTGCGCAAAGGAACACCCGCGCCCCAAGGAGATTCCCGTGACCCAAGTACCGGCCACCCAGGCCGAGTTGACCGCATCCGGCGCCGCCAGGCCGGACGGTTCCGCAGCCACCGGCGGCCCCGTTCCGGTGTGGGACCAATTACGCGCGCCCCTCACTGAATTCGTCGGAACGCTCTTCCTGGTCCTGGTGATCACCACGGCGGGCGCCGTGAAAGCGCCGCTGGCCCCGCTGGCGATCGGTGGCGTGCTGGCCGCGATGGTCTTCGCGGGGGGACATATATCGGGAGCCCACTACAACCCGGCGGTGACTGTCGCCGTATGGCTGCGCGGTCGGCTGTCCCCGGTGAGGGCGGCCCAGTACGTCGTGGTCCAACTGCTGGGCGGTCTCGCGGGGGTGGGCCTGGCGTCCGTCGTCACCGGCGGACTGCCGGACGGCGGCAAACCTCTCGCCGCGCCCACGCTCCAGATCCTCGCGGCCGAACTGCTGTTCACCTTCGCCCTTGCCTATGTCGTGCTCAACGTCGCGACCAGCAAGAGCCATCCGGACAACAGCTTCTACGGGCTGGCCATCGGCCTGACGGTCACGGTCGGCGCCGTGGTCGTCGGCCCGATCACGGGCGGAGCCTTCAACCCGGCGGTCGTGCTGGCCGGTGCCCTGTCCCACTCGCTCGCCTGGGGATCGATCGGAACCTATCTCGTCGCCACACTGCTGGGAGGCGCGGCGGCGGCAGGAGTCTTCCGATTCGTCAACCCCACTGATCGCTGAGGACCTTTCGGCAGCGAGGCGCGTAGGGAGGGGCAGCCGCCCGGGCGGCTGCCCCTCCGTACGCCCTGATGTCCCCTCCCCTATGTCCCGCGCCGGCCCGGCGTCCCGCGCCGCCCCGGCGCGCCGTTCGGCCAGAGCCTCGGCCGCCGTTTCGCCGCGATGTCCTCCACCCAGCCCAGCGACACGATCGTCAGGCCGATCAGCGGCCAGACCAGGATCAGCGTCAACGCCGAGTAGGCGGCGCTGATCTCGCTGTCGAAGCCGTCCATCCCCGGCACGTTGTAGAGCAGGTCGATGATCGGGCCCGTCGCCATGATCAGCAGGTTGTGCCAGAGATAGATCGTCACCGCGCGGTTGTTGGCGAGGGTGACCAGCGAGTCGAACTGGGCCAGTTTTCCCGGGAGCTTCCGCCAGGACGGTGCGTACTGGAGGAGGATCGCGACAAAGCCGAGCGACCAGGTCGCCTGCGCGAGCGGAATCTCGTCGAAGTTCCAGCCCTCGGAACCGAGATGGCCCGAGGCCCACCACAGGCCGAACGCCATCACCAGCGCGGCCAGCGAGACCGTGAGGTAGCGCGGAACCTTGCTGAACAGGCCGTCGTTGTGCGCGAAGCCCAGCACCCAGCAGGCCCCGTAGACCGCGAAGTCGGTCAGCGCCAGGCCGGTCTCCCCGGGGATCTCCAGCAGGCCCGTGCCGATGACCGCCGTCAGGGCGACCGGGAAGGCCAGCGTCGCCCAGGGAGCCCTGCGGAACGCCCGGAGCAGCAGCGGCGAAGCGAGCACGAACCACAGATAGGCGCGGATGTACCAGAGCGGTCCTGCCGCCTGGTCGGCCCAGGTCTCGTCCAGGAAATGGCTGAGTGTCCCGCTCGGGTCGGGGTACGGCGGCGCGCCGACCGGGAAGATCCAGTCGGCCAGCTTGACCAGGCCCCAGATGCCTTCGTCCCTGGCCGGCTGCCATCCGGTGAAGAAGATCAGCGGCACGACGAGCAGGCCGAAGACCCACATCGGCGGCAGCAGCCTGCGGAGCCGGCCCCGGACGACGCTCCAGGAGCCGCGCCGCGCCAGCGATCTCGCCATCAGCGAGCCCGCCAGCGCGAACATCACCCCCATGGAGGGGAAGAAGATCGTCAGCCAGGCCCAGCCGAAGATGTGGAAGACCACGACCCGCACGAGCGCGATCGCCCGGAGCAGGTCGAGGTAGCGGTCGCGCCCGGGTCCCCCGGGTACGGCCGGCTGCTCCACCCCGGTGCCGGGCCCCGACTCCACCCCGACGCCCGCCGAACCCGCCCGGTGCCGCGCGCCGTTGACGCCAGGACCGTCGGGGCCGGGAACGCCGGGCCCGGGAGCACTGTCGGCGCCCACAAAGGGAGTACTCACGCGCTCGTCCTCCGATCGGCTGCCGCCCTGCGCGGACCCGGGATCGAGCCCGGCGCCTCCACCGCACCCGTACGGCGCAGCTTCTGCCAGCGCAGCCGCCCGCCGGTGAGCGCGGTGATCCAGGACTGGAGCAGCACCACGTACATGAGCTGCCGGTAGAGGATCTGCTGAAGAGGCAGCGAGATCAGGTGCAGCATGCGCTCGCCGTCGAGCCGGAAGGCGTACGCGGCGCAGACGGCCTGCACCAGCAGGACCCCCAGCCACGCCACGACGGTCCTCTCGGTTGGCCCGAAGACCAGGCCGTACAGCAGGAACACGTCGATCAGCGGCGCCAGCAGCGGGAACAGCACCATGAAGAGCGAGACCAGCGGCAGCCCCACCCGGCCGAAGCGGCCCGAGGGCCCGCTCTCGACGACCGCGCGGCGGTGCTTCCAGATCGCCTGCATCGTGCCGTAGCTCCAGCGGTAGCGCTGCGACCACAACTGCTGGACGGACTCCGGCGCCTCGGTCCAGGCGCGGGCACGCTCGGCGTAGACGACCCGCCAGCCGTCCCGGTGCATGGCCATGGTGATGTCGGTGTCCTCGGCGAGGGTGTCCTCGCTCATCCCGCCGACGCGCTCCAGGGCCGTACGGCGGAAGGCGCCGACCGCCCCCGGGATGGTGGGCATGCAGCCCAGTACGTCGTACATCCGGCGGTCGAGGTTGAAACCCATCACGTACTCGATGTGCTGCCAGGCGCCGATGAGGGTGTCGCGGTTGCCGACCTTCGCGTTGCCGGCGACGGCGCCGACGCGCGGATCGGCGAAGGGCTGGACCAGTTCGCGCACGGTGGACGCCTCGAAGACGGTGTCGCCGTCCATCATCACGATCAGGTCGTGACTGGCGTGCGCGATGCCGTTGTTGAGCGCGGCGGGCTTGCCCGCGTTCTCCTGGCGTACGACGCGGACACCTCCCAGCCACATCCCCTCGACGATGCCGGCGGTGCCGTCGGTCGAGCCGTCGTCGATGACGATGACCTCGATGCGCTGGTCGCTCTCCGTCAAGGAGCGGACCGTATTGGCTATGCACTCCCGCTCGTTGAAGGCGGGCACCAGCACGGTGACCGGCTCGGTGACGGGCCGCTCGCCCCAGCGGAAGCCGCGGCGGCGGACCTTGCGGGCGTGCGCGAAGGACAGCACCAGCATCAGCCCGAAGCGCACGATGACCAGCACACCGATCACCGACAGGCCCACGATCAGGACGTCGGTGACATTGTCGGAGAACGCCACGGCGCCGACGAAGGCCTTGCCCTTCCAGCGGTCCAGGCCGGTGACCGGCGTATGGGCGCTGGGCGCGCCGAGCGCCTCGCTGACGGTGTCGAACTCGTACCCCTTGTCCTGCTCCTTCGGCAGGAAGTGCGCGAGTGCGGCGACGGTCTGCGAGCGGTCGCCTCCGGAGTCGTGCATCAGGACGACGGCGCCGTCGCCGTGTTTCGGGCTGGCGTTCCGGTTGATCGCAGCGACGCCGGGGCGCTTCCAGTCCTCGCTGTCGGTGCTGTCGAGGACCGTGATGTAGCCGAGGCTGCCGACGTACTCGGTGACCGGCCACGACTTGTTGTCCATGGCGTCCGCGAACGACGAGTACGGCGGCCTGAAGAGCGAGGTGCGTATCCCGGCGGCGCCGGCCAGCGCGAGCTGGTTCTGCGACAGCTCCCAGTCGATACGCGCCTTGGACTGGTACGAGAGGTCGGGGTGGTCGAAGGTGTGTACGCCGACCTCATGGCCCTCGTCCACCATCCGTTTGACCAGGCCCGGGTAGCGGGACGTCATCGTGCCGGTGACAAAGAACGTCGCGTGCGCGTGGTGCTCCTTGAGGATGTCGAGAACCTTGGGGGTCCAGACCGGGTCGGGACCGTCGTCGAAGGTGAGGACGATCTTGTGCTTCGGGATGGACCGCGACTTGGGCGGGGTTCCGCCCCGCGCGTCGATGATCGGACCGCCGTCCAGGATCCGTTCGGGCACCTGGTCGGTGGCGGCGGGCGGGCGTACGCGGTGGTCGGCGAGGATCTCGCTGTGCACATAGCCGCGCAGCATCAGCATCGCGACCAGCGCGAGAAGGATGAGTGAGGGCAGCAGGTACCGCATGGGCAGCCTGCGTCCTCCGCCGCGCTCCGCCTTTCGGCTACGGGCGCGGCGACCGGTGACAGCCATGTCTCAGACGCCTTCCGATGCCGGTTGGGAGCCGCCTTCGAGCGCCGAAGGTCCGGTGGCCGGTTCGGTGACCGGATCGGTGGGCGGGCCCGGATCGGTGGGCGGCGGCGTACCGGGATCGACCGGCGGTACCTCGCCGCCGCCGCT
>NZ_JTHL01000001.1:3099927-3106970 GCF_000818195.1 Streptomyces sp. 150FB
GCCGGGACCGGTGGTGGTCCCGCCGGCCGCTCCGCCTGCGCCACCGCCGGCCGGCGGCTTGCCGGTCGGTACTGCATTCGACGTACCCGGCCCGGGTGCGTCCGTTTTTCCCGCGGTCGTGCTGCCCGAAGGCTGAGGTATGGGATTGCCGTCGGAGTCCGTCGCCGTCGGTACGGCGCTCACGCCACCCGGCGCCACCCCCGAAGAGGCGCCGTTCGACGGGCCGGGACCCACCTGGACCGTGCCCTGCTTCTTGTCCTCGGCGATGCCCGGTATTCCCGGCAGATTCAGCCAGGGTGCGCTGGAACTGCCGCCGATGAGGGCGGCCCCCAGCGTGACCGCGTAACACGCGCAGGCAATCGCGATGATCCAGCCGGCCCGGCGGAATTTCTTGCCCCGCCTCCCGCTGGCATCGACGAAAACCGGCTTGTCGGCGCCTTCCGCTTGTGACTCCCGCGCAGGACCTGACTCCTGTGCGGGACGGGGTCCCGACGGCAACTCGGAGAGCTGCCGTCCCAGACCGTCCAGTTCGATGGTGACGTCATTCGGCTCATGCATGCGCCCGTTTTGGGCGTCTTCTCGCCATTTTTCCACGTGTGCACATCCCCCACAGATGTTCTTGGGTGCGCACGGGGCAAGGCCGGATATGCCGTCGGTCAGGCCCCCACCTGACCGAGCGCCCCCCTGTCGCGCTGCACCCGGACGACGAATGTAGCGCACAGAACCGACTGTCGTACTTCCA
Organism: Streptomyces sp. 150FB; assembly: GCF_000818195.1. GTDB lineage: Bacteria > Actinomycetota > Actinomycetes > Streptomycetales > Streptomycetaceae > Streptomyces. Next base: position 3,100,670 of record NZ_JTHL01000001.1, read on the forward strand.
CTTGACGAGTTCTTCCGTATCAGTGCGGTGACAGCGGAGGAATCCAACTATCGGGAATTCGTTCGAGCCAATGTTCCTCATCGGTAAGTTCCTTGGCAGCGGCCCGCATTGCCTCGATTCCCGGATCCTTCCGCCCCTTGCGCCACACCAATGACAACGGTGCCAGGGGTACGGGGGCGACCAGCGGGCGCAGTACGGTATCCGGCATCTCCGGGAAATCGACAACGGCGAGAACAAGACTTCGATTTCTGGTCATGACCCGTTGGAATTCCGTTCTTCCTACGGCCATGGGAGCAGGAGGTGCGATCTCGATGGCGTGTCCCGCGAAGAGTTGACGCGCGAGATCCGTCCATTCCCTGGTCAGCGGATTACCGTGCCCCGCGTAGACGACCTCCCCCGCGAGGTCGCCGAGCGTCAGTGCCTCCCGGGCCGCGAGCCGGTGGCCGGACGGCAGCAGCACGGCCAGCGGCTCGTAGCGCACCAGTTGGCGCGAGAGACCGGCACGCAGCGCGGGATCGAGCCCCTCGAAGTAGCCGAAGGAGGCGTCGAGCCGGCCGGCGGCGATGTCGGCGGAGGCGCCGGTGAGACCGCTGGCGAAGCGCGCCATCAGCTCGCGCCCCGGCGCGAGTTCACGCGCCCGCGCGAGCACCCGGCCGCCTACCATGCCCTCGGTGTTGAGGTCGACGAGCAGCGCCGCCGCTTCACCCGCCGAAGCGGCGAGCAGCTCGTCCTGGGCCCCGAGCACCCGCAGGGCGTACGGCAGCAGTCGCTCGCCGTCGGCCGTCAGCGTCACCTGCCGGGTGGTCCTGACGAACAGATCGGTGCCCAACTCCCGCTCCAGCCTGCGGATATCGCGACTGAGGGCCTGCTGCGCCAGGTAGAGGCGGGCGGCGGCACGGGTGAAGTGCAGTTCGTCGGCGACGGCGGCGAAGGCTCGGAGCAGCCGGGGTTCGATGTCTCGGGGCACGCCGCGCATTCAACAACACAGATGCGTGAATGGCCACTGATCAGGTGTTGGACCACTGAGACGCCCTGGCGCGAGGGTGAAGTCATGCCGCATCGCACCGATACCGACCACACCTCACTGCCCCCGCTGATGACCGTCACAGGCAGCACCCTGGTGCTGGCGTCCCGGACGGCCCCCGAGCGCGAGCGCCGACGCCGACGCGCGGCCGGCCCGGGCCCGTTCGCCCGGCTGTTCGCGCATTTCCGCAGCCGCCGATAAAAGGCACATGACACATGACAGAGGCCCCGTCGTCACTGGGACGGCGGGGCCTCTGTCTCAACATGGGGTGGTGGAGATGGCGGGAATCGAACCCGCGTCCAACGGTGCGGAACCAGGGCTTCTCCGAGCGCAGTCTGCTTCGCTTTTCTCGGCCCCGGAGATCACGCAGACAAGTCTCCGACGGGCTCAGTCACTGTTTGGTTTCCCTGCACGTCCCGTGACCGGACTTACAGGTTTAGTCCCCTAGCTGATGCCAGGATCCGGGTCGGGAACAGCCCCGGGCTGACACTCCGCGGAGTCTTCGCTAGCTGCTAATTAGGCAGCGAGAGCGAAGGCGGAGGAATCGCGCTTAGAAGTGGCGATTATTGTTTGCGACATATGGTTAACGAGATCATTGCCGCTTCCTCGGCTCGCTTCACCTGCTTCGACATCCGCTGTCGAAACCGATCATCCCCATGCTTCACACTGTTCAATTAGCTACGAGCTCAACGAGTACTGCTTGGGCTCGTACTACGCGTACCCGTACTGCCGTGGGTACACGCCCATCATACGGTGTCAGCGTCCGACCGGGCCACCGTATTCCGCCCGCGGGCCCGGCCGGGTCAGGCGCGCTGCTTCCGCTTGACCGCCGAGATCGCGCGGTTCGTCTCGCGCAGGTCCTGCTTCTCGCGCAGCGTCTGGCGCTTGTCGTACTCCTTCTTGCCCTTCGCCAGCGCGATCTCGATCTTGGCCCGGCCGTCCTTGAAGTACAGGGCCAGGGGCACGATCGTGTGACCCGACTCCTGCGACTTGGACTCCAGCTTGTCGATCTCCAGCCGGTGCATGAGCAGCTTCCGCTTACGCCGGGCCGCGTGGTTGGTCCAGGTGCCCTGCGTGTACTCGGGCACATGCACGTTGTGCAGCCATGCCTCATGTCCGTCGATCTGGACAAATCCGTCAACCAGCGAGGCACGCCCCTGGCGGAGCGATTTCACCTCGGTGCCGTTCAGGACAAGACCGCACTCATAGGTGTCGATGATGAGGTAGTCGTGCCGCGCCTTCTTGTTCTGCGCGATCAGTTTGCGTCCGGTTTCCTTAGCCATAGTCCTGCCATTTTCGCACTAGGCCGCAACTTCTTTACGCCGTGCCGCCGAGGCCGCTGAGCACCGTCTCGGCCCGCTGCTGGGCCCGGTCGGTGACCGCGACGTCCGGGGTGATGCCCCGGCCGTCCACCGCGTGCCCGCTCGGCGTGCGGTAGTGGCCCACGGTCAGCTCGGCGACGGAGCCGTCGGGGAGCTTGCTGGGCATCTGTACGGAGCCCTTGCCGAACGTACGCGCACCCACGGTGACCGCCCGGCCACGGTCCTGGAGGGCCCCGGTGAGCAGCTCGGCCGCGCTCATCGTGCCGCTGTCCACCAGCACCACCAGGGGTCGGCCCGTGTCGCCGCCCCCGGACGCGTACAACGCGCGCTGCTCGCCTTTTATGTCGTACGTGGCGACCAGGCCGCCGTCGAGGAAGGCGGAGGCGGCGGTGACCGCCTCGGCGACCAGCCCTCCGCCGTTGCCGCGCAGGTCCAGGAGGACTCCGGCGCCCTTCGGGGCCGACCGCACCGCTTCCTTCACCCGCTCGCCCGTCCCCTTGGTGAACGAGTCGACCTTGATCAGCCGCGCGCCGCCGGTGAGGGTGCCGACCGTGACGGACTCGGTGGACAGCTCGGCGCGGCGCAGATGCTCCGTCCAGTGGTGTCCCGCCCGGTCGAGGCTCACGGTGACGGAGCTGCCGGCCGCTCCACCCGCCGGCGCCCCCGGGCCCCTGGAGTCGCCGCGCAGCATTCCCATGACCTCGGTGACGGGCCGCTTCGCGACGCTGCTGCCGTCGATGTCCGTGACGGTGTCCCCGGCCCGGACGCCGGCCCGGGCCGCGGGGCCGCCGGGCTGGACCCGGGTGACCTCCACCAGCCCCTCGGCCGTACGCCTGGCCCAGAGCCCGACACCGGTGTACGTGCCGTCGAGCGCCTGCTCGAACTCCTCGTACTCACCCTTGTCGTAGACGGCGCCCCAGCGGTCGCCGCTGCGGCTGACGACCTCCTCGGCCGCCTCCGTCCCTGACTTGCCGTCGGCCATGGCCTCCGCGGCCGCCTTCGCGACCAGCGCGGCGTCGACCGTGGAGGCCACCGAGCGCGTCGCGGCGTGCCGCGTCCTATGGGCCTCGCCGGGCAGCGAGTTGGTCGCCGCCGCGGTGGCGAGCACGCTCGCGAAGACGAATGTCAGGGTCGCCCCGCGGCGGAAAGCGCGGGGGCTGTGGTGCAACTCGGAGCCTGACATGGCGTTGAGTCTAGGACAACGAAAGGCGACCGTCGGGAGCTTGGCGACACCACGCCAGGGGCGCTTGTCACACCCTGAGGTACTTGCGCAGCGCGACAAAAGCAGCCAGGGCAGGCATCAGCAGCCCGATCGCGAGCACCAGCGGGAGCTTGGAGAGGACCGCGTCCCAGCCGATGAAGTTCACCAGCTCCATCTTGGAGCCCAGGTTGAGCCCGGCGTCGATGAGGAAGTAACGGCCGAACATCAGCATGGCGCAGGCGACCACACCGCCGATCAGTCCGGCGAAGGCGGCCTCCATGATGAACGGCATCTGGATGTAGAAGCTGGAGGCGCCGACGAGCCGCATGATGCCGGTCTCGCGTCTGCGGCTGAACGCCGACACCCGCACGGTGTTGACGATCAGCATCAGCGCGATGACAAGCATCAGCGCCATCACCCCGAGCGCGGCGACGTTCATGCCGTTCATCAGGTCGAAGAGATTCTGCAGAATGCTGCGCTGGTCCTGGACGGACTGCACGCCGTCCCGCCCGGCGAACGCCGTCGCCACCACCGCGTACTTCTCGGGGTCCTTGAGCTTGACGCGGAAGGACTCCGGCATCTGGTCCGGGGTGATGGCGGAGGCGATGGAGGTGTCGCCGTACTGCTCCCGGTAATGCTTGTACGCCTCGTCGGAGGACTCGTGGATGACGGTCTGGACAATGGTCATCTTCTTCAGATCTGCCTGGATCTGGTTCTTCTGCTCGGTCGTGACCGCGCCCTTGGCGCACGCGGGGTCACTCGTCGCGTCACTCTTGTTGCACAGGAAGATGGAGACATTGACCTTGTCGTACCAGTAGTCCTTCATCGTGCTGACCTGCTCACGCATCAGCAGCGCGCCGCCGAACAGGGCGAGCGACAGGGCTACGGAGACGATGACAGCGAAGGTCATCGTGAGATTACGGCGGAGACCGACGCCGATCTCCGAGAGGACGAACTGGGCGCGCATGGCGTCCTTTCAGCTTTCGGTGCTTCGTACTTCGTGCTTCACGCTTCGTGCTTCACACGGTGTGGTGACCGGGGATCAGTGCTGGTAGCCGTAGACGCCACGTGCCTGGTCACGCACCAGGCGGCCCTTCTCCAGCTCGATCACGCGCTTGCGCATCTGGTCGACGATGTTCTGGTCGTGCGTGGCCATCAGCACCGTCGTACCGGTGCGGTTGATGCGGTCGAGGAGCTTCATGATGCCCACGGAGGTCTGCGGGTCGAGGTTGCCGGTCGGCTCGTCGGCGATCAGCAGCATGGGCCGGTTGACGAAGGCCCGCGCGATCGCCACGCGCTGCTGCTCACCACCGGAGAGCTCGCCGGGCATCCGGTCCTCCTTGCCGCCGAGGCCCACGAGGTCGAGGACCTGGGGCACGGCCTTGCGGATCTCGCCGCGGGGCTTGCCGATGACTTCCTGGGCGAACGCCACGTTCTCGGCGACGGTCTTGTTCGGCAGCAGCCGGAAGTCCTGGAAGACCGTGCCGAGCTGGCGGCGCATCTGCGGCACCTTCCAGTTCGACAGGCGTGCGAGGTCCTTGCCGAGGACGTGCACCATGCCGTGGCTGGTGCGCTCCTCGCGCAGGACGAGCCGCAGAAAGGTCGACTTGCCGGAACCGGACGAGCCGACGAGGAAGACGAACTCGCCCTTCTCGATCTCTAGCGAGACATCACGCAGAGCGGGACGGTTCTGTTTCGGATAGGTCTTGGAGACATTGTCGAATCGGATCACGGGTATGCACCACGGTCGGCCGGGAGTAGGTGAGCGTGACCTTACGCGAAGCGCACAGGGCCGCGCAGTCCGCGTCCTGGGTTGGGCGAATTATCACGGATGCCCGGGAGCCGCCACCGGCCACGCGGGGTCGAATTCCGGCCGACCGCGCCGAAACGGCCGGGAACTGGCAGAGTGGTACGGGGAACGGTGGCGTTTCCCTGAGCGTTGGACGGAGTGACACTGGCTGCGGCTCCGCCGCGCGGTGAGGAGGAAAGCGCATGACCTACGACCGATTGGTGTGCGCCAACTGCGCGGGACCCGTGAGCGAGGGCAGGTGCCGCGTATGCCGTGCCAACAGGGAGCGCCTCCAGCAGGAGGGCCCCTTGGCCGGCCTGACGCCGGCGGCGCTGCTGACGCTGTTGGCACTGCTCGTGGTCGCCGCGGTGGCGCTGGTGGCGGTGCACCAGACCGCCTGATGTGAGTGAGCTGAACGAAGAGAAGGGCCCGGACGCCGAAAAAGCGTCCGGGCCCTTCTGTTACGCGCTTTCACCTGCCGGGTGACCTACGTCTCGTACGGGTACGGCTCGTACGGACGCACCCGCCGCCTTGTGTCAGGCGGCGGTACGGCCACCGTTGACCAGACGCGGCAGCATCCGGAAACCGATGCCACCCACGATCATGGTCGCGGCGCCGATGAGCAGGAACGAGGTCTCGGCCGCACCGGTCTCGGCCAGCTCGTCCTTGGCCGCACCCTGCTGCACCGGCTGCGAGCCGCCGCTGTCGGGGTTGGCGTTGTTGTTGTCGTCGCCGATGATGACGCCGCCACCGTCGGGGTTCTCACCACCGCCGTTGCCACCGCCGGTGCCCGGCGTACCGGGCGCCGACGTGCTCGGGTCGGAGGGCTGGCCCGGGTCGCCGGTCGGCTGGCCCGGGTCGTCCGTGGGCTGGCCCGGGTCGTCGGTCGGCTGACCGGGGTCGTCCGTGGGCTGGCCCGGGTCGTCCGTGGGCTGACCGGGGTCGTCGGTCGGCTGGCCCGGGTC
>NZ_JTHL01000001.1:3106995-3110560 GCF_000818195.1 Streptomyces sp. 150FB
GGGTCGTCGGTCGGCTGGCCCGGGTCGTCCGTGGGCTGGCCCGGGTCGTCGGTCGGCTGGCCCGGGTCGTCGGTCGGGTCGGGGATGCCGGTCGGCTCGTCCGTCGGCTCGTCCGTCGGGTCGTCCCCCGCGATGTTGGCCTGGATACCGAGACCGGCGTCGTTGACCTCGACACCAAGGCCGATACCTGCGGCCTGTGCTGCGCCCGCCGCGGTCAGTGATGCGCCCGCCGCGATGATCGCGCCGGCCGCTATACGGGCCACGCGGATCCGCGTCTTCTTGGTCATCTGGCTGCTACCCCCAGTAGCTCATTCGTCATTGGTGCAGCGTCCGGGGCAACTGCCTCTCGGGGTCCGTACGGTGTGCCCCCGGTCACACGCGCCCCAGAAATACGCATGCCACGCGTCAGCTTTCCTACTTTTCATATACGCGTCAAGGAGGTTGCGCGCGCGATGACCTGAATCGCGTCAGTTGTCCGGCGTGTGGGGATGCAACTGTGACATAAAAGGGAACTGCCGCCCCTCAGGCGGCAGTTCCCTTGTCGACAAAGCGTGAATTTACTTCTCTGTCTGCTTGCGCCAGCGAATTCCGGCTTCCAGGAAGCCGTCGATCTCTCCGTCAAGTACCGCCTGCGGGTTACCCACTTCGAAGTCCGTGCGCAGGTCCTTGACCATTTGGTAAGGGTGCAGGACGTACGAACGCATCTGGTTTCCCCAGGAGTTGCCGCCGTCGCCCTTGAGCGCGTCCATCTCGGCCTGCTCCTCCTGGCGGCGGCGTTCGAGCAGCTTCGCCTGGAGGACGTTCATCGCGCTCGCCTTGTTCTGGATCTGCGAGCGCTCGTTCTGGCAGGAGACCACGATGCCGGTCGGGATGTGCGTGATCCGGACGGCGGAGTCCGTGGTGTTGACGCCCTGCCCGCCGGGGCCCGAAGCGCGGTACACGTCCACGCGCAGCTCGGACTCGTCGATCTCGACATGGTCGCTGGACTCGACGACGGGGAGCACCTCGACGCCGGCGAACGACGTCTGGCGGCGGCCCTGGTTGTCGAAGGGCGAGATACGGACCAGCCGGTGGGTGCCCTGCTCGACGGAGAGCGTGCCGTAGGCGTACGGGACCTTCACCACGAAGGTGGTCGACTTGATGCCGGCCTCTTCGGCGAACGACGTCTCGTAGACCTCGGTGGCGTAATTGTGTCGCTCGGCCCAGCGCAGATACATCCGCTGCAACTGCTCGGCGAAGTCGGCGGCGTCGACACCGCCCGCCTCGGCGCGGATGTTGACGAGCGCCGAGCGCTCGTCGTACTGGCCGGAGAGGAGGGTACGGACCTCCATCTCGTCCAGCGCCTTGCGCACGGACTCGAGCTCGGACTCGGCCTCGGCGCGCGCGTCGGCGTCGCCCTCGGAGTCGGCCAGCTCGAAGAGGATCTCCAGGTCGTCGATCCGCCCGCGCAGCGTCTCGGTCTTCCGGACCTCGGCCTGCAGATGCGAAAGCTTGCTGGTGATCTTCTGCGCCGCCTCCGGGTCGTCCCACAGGGACGGGGCCGCGGCCTGCTCCTCGAGGACGGCGATCTCGGCCCTCAGCTTGTCGAGGTCCAGGACGGCCTCGATCGACCCCATGGTCGAGGAGAGGGACTTCAGCTCTTCGGATACATCGACGACTGCCACAGGCCCAGCGTAACGGCTGTCCGGAAGAACCCTTTCCCCCACCGCCGTCCCACCGCCGTTCCCGGTCCCGTCTCCGGGCCGCCTCCGGGTCGTTCCCGGGCCGGGGCCGCCCTACGGCGCCCTACGGCGCGGGCGCCGTCGTCTGCCGGGAGTCGTCGCGGCTCGCGCCCTCGCTGTTCGTCGCCAGCCAGCCGCCCACGCCGAGGACGGCGACGACCAGCAGGGCGATCACGCCGAAGGTGATACGGCGCTTGCGCACCGCCTCCGCCTTGTGACGGGCGGATCCGGGCCTGCGCTGGGCCGCCGACCTCGGCGCCCGGGCCGTGCCGCGCGCGCCGCCCGCCAGCTCGTCGGCTCCTGGCACGCGCATGCTCGTATGGGTGTCCCGGTTGGAGTCGGGGGCCGCGCCGGGCACGAGCGGTACGGAACCGCGCCTGCGCGGCTCCTCCGAGGTGTCCCGGACCGGTTGTTCCTCGTAGGGCTGCTGCTCCGTCGGCTCGGCGTCCGGCTCGTCGACGTCCAGCGGCGGGATCCCGGCGAGTCCCGGCAACTGCTCACGCAGCCGGGCCGCCAGCTCGGAGGCGCGCAGGCGGGAGGCCGGCGCCTTCGCGAGGCACTGGACGAGGAGCTGCCACAGCTCCTCGGGGATGCCGGGGAGCGGGACCACGGTCTCGGTGACATGGCGGCGCAGTACGGCGCCGGGGTGCCCGCCGCCGAAGGGGGTGAAGCCGGCGAGCAGCTCGTACAGGACGGTGGCCAGGGCGTAGATGTCGACGGCGGCCCGCGGTGGCAGGCCCTCGACGATCTCGGGCGCCAGGTAGTCCGGGGTGCCGATGATCCGGCTCGCCTTGGTGCGGCGCGGGGTGTCGATCAGCTTCGCCACGCCGAAGTCGGTGAGCAGGGCGGGGTGCGAGCCGCCGGGGCCGAGCGGTCCCTCCATGTCGAGCAGGATGTTCTCCGGCTTGACGTCGCGGTGGACGACGCCCGCCTTGTGCGCGGCGGCGAGGCCGTCGGCGACGTCGGCGATGATCGCGACCGCGGCCTCGGGGGCGAGCCTGCGCTCGCGGTCGAGGCGGGTGCGCAGATCGGTGCCGCGTACCAGCTCCATGACCAGGGCCAGGTCGTTGCCGTCGACGACGAGGTCGTGGACGCCGACCACCCGGGGGTGGTCGAGACCGAGCAGGGCGGTGCGCTCCTGGACGAACCGTCCGACCAGCTCCTGGTCGGACGCGAGGTCCTCGCGCAACAGCTTGATGGCGACAGGGCCTTCCGGTCCTTCGCCGAGCCACACCGTGCCGGCGCTGCCCCGCCCCAGAATCTGGTGGGCGGTGTACCGACTGCCGATATTCCGTGCCAAGACTGCTCCCTCAGCGGCTGGCGATGCCCATCAAAGTACGCGGCTGTCGGGGTGTTCAGTGCCCCACTTGGCGTCCACGTTCACTTCTTGGGGGGAATTCATCCCTGCGAAGTCGACATAACCACAGAGTCGCCATCGCCTCGCCCGAGATTATCGCTCCGGCCCGGGGAGCTACTGACCGGTGGGCGTTCCGCCGAACCAGCCCGACACCTTGTCGATGCCGTCGCCGATCGCGTCCCAGTAGCCCCTGCCCTGGTCCACCCAGTCCTGGAGCGGGGTGAACTCCCAGACGAGCCAGCTCGCGACCACGAGCAGCACGATCGTGACCAGGCAGCCCTTCAGGCAGCCGAGCCCCGGGATGTGCGTGGGATTCGCGCTGCGCTGCCTCGGCTGGCGCGGTGCGCGGTCCTGGCGGGGCGCCGGCTGCTGCGGCGGCGCGTACTGCTGCTGGGGCGGGGCGTACTGCTGTTGCGGCGGCGGTGGCGGTGCGTACCGCTGCTGCTGGGGGCGCTGTTGCTGCTGCGGCGGGTACGGCTGCTGCCGC
>NZ_JTHL01000001.1:3110838-3113599 GCF_000818195.1 Streptomyces sp. 150FB
ATCGCTGCGGCCGCACCCGCGGCAGCACCTGCCGCGGCTGCCGCCGCCGCTCCCGCGTTGCTCGGCAGGACCTGGGTCGGAGCCGAGGCGCCGGGCATCTGCGGCACGGTCGCGGGCGAGGGGTCCGGCGCGAGCAGCGAGCCGACGCCCATGGCCGCGTCGATCTGTGCGGACGTGGAGTGCACGCCCACGCCGGAGGCGACCGTACGCAGGGCCCGTGCGAGGTTCTCGGCGCTGGGCCGCTGGTCGGGGTCCTTGCGCAGGCAGCGCTCGATGACCGTCCAGAGCGGCTCGGGCACGGTGCTGGGACGGCGCGGCTCCTCGCTGAGGTGGCTCTGGAGCACCTCCAGCGCGGTCGCTCCGCCGAACGGCGGGCGTCCCGTGACCAGCTCGTACATCAGGATTCCGGCGCCGTAGATGTCGACGGCGGAGGTCTGCGGGCGCCCCTGGGCTGATTCCGGCGCGACATACGCCGGTGTGCCGACGAACTCGTGCGTACGGGTCAGTCCCGGGGAGTCGGCGAGGCGCGCGATGCCGAAGTCGGTGAGCATCGGGTACAGCGTCTCGCCGTCGTCCTTGAGCAGGACGTTGGCCGGCTTGAGGTCGCGGTGCACCACCCCGTCGGCGTGGCTGGCGGCGAGCGCGTCGGCGATCTGGGCCGTGAGCAGCGCGGCGGAGACCGGGCCGAAGGGGCCGTTCTCGCGCAGGTAGCGGTGCAGGTCGGGGCCGTCGACCAGGTCCATGACGAGGGCGAGGAGATCGCCCTCGACGACCAGGTCGCGGGTCCGCACGATGTTCGGGTGGGTCAGCCGGAGCAGGACGGAGCGCTCCCGCAGGAAGCGCATCACCACGTCGGCGTCGTTCGCCAGCTCTTCCTTGAGGACCTTGATCGCGACGGCCTCGCCGGGCTGGCCGGCCACGGCTGCCTCCGCGCCGGCGGTCTCCCGCTGGCGGGCCCGCCACACGGTTCCCGTGGCGCCGCGCCCGATCGGCTCTTCTAGCAGGTATTTGCTGCCTACCGGCCGCACGTCATCCGCTCCCTGCTGATCGTGGTCTCCTGCGTGTGCCCCTGGTCCTCCCAGGGATTCCCCCGCCACAACTCTAGGGGGTCGCCGGTCCGACCGACCGGGTCACCGGCCTGTCATCTTCCGGCCTTCCGCCGGTCGCGTCCGAAAGAAAGACGCGCGCGTCGTACGGATGGTTGCGGATCGTGCGCCGTCCGGGGCCGGTCGCGGGACCGTACGGACGCGATCGAAGCGGCCGGTCAGCGCCCGGTCCGGGGCCGATCCGTGTGCGCCCCCCGACTGATATGTGTGCGCCCCCCACGTCACGGATGATCTCAAGCCGTGTCCAACCAGCGCCCAAGCAGGCACTTTTACACCCACAGCCGACCAATCAAGATCACTTGATGCCGGTCCCCGGGCGTGTTGTCAGTGGCAGGTGCGAGGATGCCCCCAGCACGTGAGGTGTGGAGTCGGGGGTCGCACCGACCGTGCCGACCTGTACCGGACGACGCGTCCGTGCGTGGTGGGGGGAATCACAGGGCAGTTCCCCTGCCGGGCACCCCGCGCAGAAGGGACCGCTGACGGCGATGCAGATCCGGCTGACCGTCCTCGCGCCGCGCAGCGGCCACGCCTCGGGGCGCGCCTGTGACGTGCTCGTCACCGCCCCCGCAGGCACGGCGCTCGCCGCCGTCGCCTCCGGCCTCGCCACGGCCGCCTCGGGCCCCGACGCGTCCGGCGCCGTCGTCCTCTACGCGGGTGGCGAGCGGCTGGGCGCGCCGCGCTGCGCCCTGGGTGAGCCGCCGCTGATCGACGGCGCCGTGCTCTCGCTCCAGGTCCCGGGACCCGTCGACGCGCCCCCGGAGGACGTCCCCGCCCGGCTGCATGTGGTGGCGGGACCGGACGCGGGCGGGGTACATCTGCTGCACGGCGGCCAGATCAGGGTGGGCCGCTCGGCCGAGGCCGATGTCCCGCTGGACGATCCGGATGTCTCCCGGCTGCACTGCGCGGTGACGGTTTCCGAGAATGGCCGAATCTCGGTGGCCGATCTCGGCTCGACGAACGGCACGACGCTGGAAGGCGTGGAGGTCGGGCCCCTGCCGGTGCCGCTGGCCCCGGGCGCGCTGCTGCGGCTCGGCGAGTCCACGCTGCGGGTCATGGCAGGTGAGCGGACGGCGGCCCTGCCGACCGCGCCGGACGGCGAGGGCCACCTGCGGATCACCCGTGCGGGCGTTTCGGACGCGGGTGCCCCGGCGGACGCCGGCAGGACCGACGCAGGGCGGGCGACAACCGGCCAGGCGCCCGGTACGAGCGGGTACGGCGCGGCCCCCGCCGCGCGTCACTACGACGAACGTGATGAACGTGACGGACGCGGCGAACGCGACGGGCGTCATCAGTACGACCCGTACGGCACCGGCCGCCCACCCGTGCCCGGCACCCCCCGCCCGAGAACCGCCCCCGACGCGCAGGACCCGTCGGCCCGGACGCACGGCCGCGGCACCCCCGCCGCGTACGGCGCTGACCAGGCGTACGGCGGCCGCGCCGGCACCCCGCTCGTCCCCGAACCCCGTGGCGCGGCCGAGTCCCCGTACGACACCACGGCGCACAGCAGGGCGGCCGCGCCCGACCCGGTGGACGGCGCGCAGCCGCACGACGGCGGCGCCGGTTCCCGCAGGCAGGGCACACCGATGCGCGGGACACCGCGCCCGGACGCCTCGGCCGCCCGGCGTGGCGGGATAGGCGCGTGGGCGCGGCGGCTC
>NZ_JTHL01000001.1:3113885-3136582 GCF_000818195.1 Streptomyces sp. 150FB
GCGAGGACGACGGGTCCCCCGAGTACACCGAGAGCGGTCCGGGCCCCCAGCGCCCCGCCGGGATGTCCGCGGCCGCCCCCCGCGCCGAGACCTGGCCCGACGCCGCCGAGATCCTGCTGACCGCGCTCGGCCCCGGCCCCCGGCTCTGGGAGCGCGACAGCGCCCACGCCGAGGCGCTCGTCGTCCGGCTCGGCACCGCCGACCGCCCGGCGTCCCCGGGAGCGGCCCCGCTGCTGTCGGTGCCGGTGACCGTGGGCCTGCGTGAGGCGGGTTCGCTGGGGCTGGCGGGCCCGAGGGAGCGGCTGACCGGGCTGGCGAGATCCGTGGTGGCCCAGCTCGCCGCGCTGCACTCGCCCACCGACCTGGAGATCGTGCTGATCAGCACGGACCGGATGACCGGCCCCGAGCAGCGCAGACAGGAATGGCAGTGGCTCGGCTGGCTGCCGCACGTACGCCCCGCGCACGGCCAGGACTGCCGGCTGCTGCTCGCCTTCGACCGTGACCAGGCCGCCGCCAGGACGGCGGAGCTGACGCGCCGGATCGACGAAGGACCGCTCGGCCCCGGCTGGGCCTCGGCGGACCACGCGACGGTCGCGGCGGCCGCAGCCCGGCACACCGGTCCGCACACGGTGGTGATCGTCGACGGCGACCCCGGTTCGGCGGCGCTGCGCGAGACGACGGCGCGGCTGGCGGCAGCGGGCTCGTCCGCCGGTATCCATGTGCTGTGTCTCGCCGAGACCCCCGCGGCCTCGCCGCTCTCGCCGGTGGCGGCGACGTACGAGTCGGCGTGCGCCGCGTCACTGCCCTTCCGCGAGTGCGGCGCCGTGGCGCTGCTGAGCGGCGATGTGGCCACCGCGCTGCGGCTGTTGCGCACCTCGGTGGGGCAGCCCGCGGGACACGGCACGCTCGCCGTGGTGGACGCGGTGTCGCCCGCCTGGGCCGAGCGGTTCGGCCGCGCGCTCGCGCCGCTGCGTACGGCCGCCACCGGCGGCGGCCACGGCAGGGCCACGGCGCTGCCGCAATCGGCGCGTCTCCTGGACGAGTTGGGCCTCGCGCGGGCCACCCCGGCGTCGCTGATGGCCCGTTGGGCGTCGGCCGCCGACCGTACGGGCGACTGCACCGCGGTGCTCGGCGCCGGGCCCCGGGGCCCGGTGAGCGTCGACCTCGTCGAGGAGGGCCCGCATCTGCTGATCGAGGGCCCGGCCGGCAGCGGCCGTACGGAACTGCTGCGTTCGGTGGCCGCCTCCCTGGCGGCGGCCGGCCGGCCGGACCGGCTCGGGCTGCTGCTGGTCGACGGCGCGGGCGGCGAGCGCGGCGAAGGCCTCGGCGTCTGTACGGAGTTGCCGCACGTCACGGAACACCTCGTCGCCAACGACCCGGTGCGGATGCGGGAGTTCGCCCAAGCGCTGGGCGCCGAGCTGAAGCGGCGCGCCGAACTGCTCGGCAGCGTCGGCTTCGCCGAGTGGCACAGCGGGCGTGAGGTGGCCGACCGGATGGTCGGCCGGCGCGCGCCGAGCGCGGCCGAGCAGCGCGCGGCGCGCAGGGGCGACCCCCGGATGACCGGGGTACCCGCCGACCAGCGTGACAGCCAGGACCCGGCGACCGGCTCCACGCTCAGGCTCCGCCCGCTGACGCCCGCCACCGGGCCCGAACCTGCCCCGCTGCCACGGCTCGTGGTGCTGGTGGACGACTACGACGCGCTGGTCGCGCCGGCGCTGGGCAGCCCGGGGCGGCCCGCCGCCGGTTCGGTCGTACGGGCGCTGGAGGCCGTCGCCAGGGACGGTGAGCGCCTCGGCGTACACCTCGTGGCGACCTCCGCCTGCCCGAACCGCACCGCCGACACGGAGCTGGCCCAGGGAGCCCGGCTGCGGGTCGTCCTGGACGCTCCGCCGACCGCGCCCACCCCGGAGGACCCGGCGCCGGGGCGCGGCAGGCTGGGGCGCCCTGAGGGCGGTGCGACGCCCTTCCAGGGCGGCCGCGTCACCGGCCGTATTCCCCGTACGTCCACGCTGCGTCCCACGGTGGTGCCCCTGGAGTGGGACCGGATGGGCGATCCGCCGACCCGCCGGCCGGTCCGTGAGCTGGGCAACGGACCGACCGATCTCGCTCTGCTCGCCAGCGCGTTGGAGCGCGCGGCCCGTTCGGTCGACGCCGTCCCTGTGGCCCCGCTGAGCCCCGCCCGTCCCTGAAGCCCCGGCGCACATCTGATGGCCCGTACACAGGTCCGTACCCAGGTGCGTACAAAGGTCCGCACAAAGGTCCGTACGGGCATCGCGCCACGTCACGAGCCCATCACGATCGACGAGTTGAGGCGCAAAACGCTATTGCGGCCCCTGTAGACCGGGCGTAGGACTGTCCGCACGGACGAGAGCGGCGCTGCTACGTCACGGCGCCGCCGGTCCGTATGCGTAGATCCATACGCGCACGGGAGAGACGGGGCACCAGTGAAGCGCACAACTCGCAGAGCACACCACGCACGTGGATCACAGAAGGCCGCGATGGCGCTCGTCGCCGTGGGGGCCCTGGCCCTGACCGCGTGCGGCGGCGGCTCGGACGACGACACCGAGCCGGGCAAGTCCACCGACAAGCCGGCCGCCTCCAGCGTCCAACTGCCCAAACTGAACGGCGAGAAGATCGAGGTCGCGGCCGTCTGGACCGGACCCGAGCAGACCAACTTCACCAAGGTCCTCACCGAGTTCGAGAAGCGCACGGGCGCCACCGTCACCTTCGTCCCGGCGCAGGACCCGATCGTCAACTTCCTCGGTACGAAGATCGCCGGCGGCAGCCCGCCCGACGTGGCGATGCTCCCGCAGGTCGGCGCGATCCAGCAGGCCGTGGCCAAGAAGTGGGTCAAGCCGGTGAACGCGCAGGTCAAGGCGGAGCTGGCGAAGAACTACAGCCAGGCCTGGCAGGATCTCGGCGCCGTGGACGGCACGCAGTACGGCGTGTACTTCAAGGCCGCCAACAAGTCGCTGGTCTGGTACAACAACGCCGCGTTCCAGAACGCGGGCGCGACCGCCCCGAAGACCTGGAAGGACTTCCTGGCGACGGCGGAGACCATTTCGGCCTCCGGCGTGACCCCGGTCTCGATCGGCGGCGCCGACGGCTGGACACTCACCGACTGGTTCGAGAACGTCTATCTCTCCCAGGCCGGTCCCGAGAAGTACGACCAGCTCGCCCAGCACAAGATCAAGTGGACGGACCCGTCCGTGAAGGACGCGCTGACCACGCTCGGCCAGCTCTTCGGCAAGCCGGACCTGATCGCGGGCGGCGCCGACGGCGCGCTCCAGACGGAGTTCCCGGCGTCCGTCACCCAGACGTTCACCGGCGGCGACGCCCCCAAGGCGGCCATGGTCGCCGCGGCCGACTTCGCGGGGACGAACGTCACCGAGGCGAAGGCCAAGGTCGGTACGGACGCGAAGATCTTCCCGTTCCCCGCGGTCGGCAGCGCAGCCCCCGTGGTCACCGGCGGCGACGCCGCCGTGGCCCTGAAGGACAGCAAGGGCGCCCAGGCGCTGCTGACCTTCCTCGCTTCCGCGGACGCGGCGAAGATCTCGGCCGAGGCGGGCGGCTTCATCTCCCCGAACAAGTCCCTGGACGTCGCCGCCTACCCGAACGACGTGCAGCGTGACATCGCGAAGGCGCTGATCAGCGCGGGCGACGACTTCCGCTTCGACATGTCGGACCAGATGCCGCAGTCGTTCGGCGGTACGCCCGGCAAGGGTGAGTGGAAGGACCTCCAGGACTTCCTGAAGAACCCGAAGGACGTCGCGGGGGCCCAGAAGCAGCTCGAGGCCGACGCCGCCAAGGCGTTCACGGGCTGAGTGATATGACGTCGACGATGACAGAGGGCGCCGCACCACCGGTGCCCTCTGTCAGTAAAAAACGTAAGAGCGTGACAGGCACACGTAAAACCATCGCGGTCGGCTTCCTGCTGCCCGCGCTCGTGCTGCTGGGCGCGCTCGTGGTCTACCCCATCGGGTTCTCCGTCTACCGTTCCTTCTTCGACAAGTCGGGAGGGACCTTCGCCGGGCTCGACAACTACGTCGAGATCTTCACCGACGACACCATCCTGACCGCCGTCAAGAACAATGTGATCTGGGTGATCGTGGCGCCCGTGGTCGCCACGGCGCTCGGGCTGATATTCGCCGTACTGACCGAACGCGTGCGCTGGGGCACGGCCTTCAAGATGGTCGTCTTCATGCCGATGGCGATCTCGATGCTCGCTTCGGGCATCATCTTCCGGCTGGTGTACGAGCAGGACCCGGAGCGCGGCATCGCCAACGCCGTCTGGGTCGGGGTGCACGACACCTTCGCCGAGTCGGCCGGCTTCCCCAAGGCGCATCCGCTGCCGGTCCATCCGCTGAAGCCGGCGGGCGGCGGCGCCTTCATCACGAAGACACCGGTCCACGCGGGTACGGCGGTCAGCCTCCCGCTGGTCGGTGTCGCACCGGCGAAGATGCCGTCCGCCGCGAAGCCCGCGAAGGCGGCGGCGCCGGGCGACGGCACGGTCAACGGCACGGCCTGGCTCGACTTCACCCCGGGCGGCGGCGGGAAACCGAACGTCATCGACCCGAAGGAGCTGGGCCTGCGCGGCATCAAGGTGGAGGCGGTCAAGGCCGGCAAGGTCGTCGCCTCCACGACGGCGGGCGACGACGGTACGTTCAGCCTCCCCGCCTCGGCGGACGGCGCCCAACTGCGGCTCCCGGAGGCGAACTTCAGGGAGCCGTACAACGGCGTCGAATGGCTCGGCCCCAACCTCGTGACGCCCGCCATCATCGGCAGCTACCTGTGGATGTGGGCCGGCTTCGCGATGGTGCTGATCGCGGCGGGACTCGCGGGCATGCCCCGTGAACTCCTCGAAGCCGCACGGGTCGACGGCGCCTCCGAGTGGCAGGTCTTCCGCAGAATCACCGTGCCCCTGCTGGCACCGGTCCTCGCGGTCGTCATGGTCACCCTCATGATCAATGTGTTGAAGATCTTCGACCTGGTCTTCATCATCGCGCCCGGCTCGTCGCAGGACGACGCGAACGTGCTGGCCCTCCAGCTCTACCGCTCGTCCTTCGGCACGGACGCCGACCTCGGCGTCGGCAGCGCGATCGCCGTACTGCTGCTCCTGCTGGTGATCCCGGTGATGCTCTTCAACGTACGCAGAATGCGAAAGGAGACGCGCCGATGACCATGAACGACGGTGTGGTCAAGGCGAAAATGTCCCTGGGAGCCCGGATCGCCGCCCGTACGGGAGGCACGCTGATGCGTGTCTTCCTGGTGCTCGTCGGCCTGTTCTGGCTGATGCCGACGATCGGGCTCTTCCTCTCCTCGCTGCGGGACTCCGCGGACATCAACGCGAGCGGCTGGTGGAAGATCTTCACCGCGCCCGCCCAGTTGACGGGCGAGAACTACTCGCGGCTGCTGGACAACAACACCATCACGCACTCGCTGCTCTCCACGATCGAGATCACCGTCCCGGCGACGCTGCTGGTCGTGGTGATCGGCTCGCTCGCCGGATACGCCTTCGCGTGGATGGACTTCCCCGGCCGGGACTGGTGGTTCCTGGTGGTCGTGGGGCTCCTGGTGGTGCCCGTACAGGTCGCGCTGGTGCCGGTGTCGAAGCTGTTCGGCGCGATCGGCATCTTCGAGACGACCTTCGGCGTGGTCATCTTCCATGTCGCCTTCGGACTGCCCTTCGCGATCTTCCTGTTGCGGAACTTCTTCGCGGAGATCCCGAAGGAACTCCTGGAGGCGGCGCGGCTGGACGGAGCGGGCGAGATCCGGCTGTTCACCCGGGTCGTGATGCCGCTGGGCGGTCCGGCGATCGCTTCGCTCGGGATCTTCCAGTTCCTCTGGGTCTGGAACGACATGCTGGTGGCGCTGGTCTTCGCCGACTCGAAGAACCCGCCGATCACCGTGGCGCTCCAGCAGCAGGTACGGCAGTTCGGCAACAACGTCGACGTGCTGGCGCCGGGCGCCTTCGTGTCGATGGTGATTCCGCTGGCGGTGTTCTTCATCTTCCAGCGGCAGTTCGTCGCCGGGGTGATGGCGGGAGCCGTCAAGTAGTGAGATAGGCAAGTAGTGAGGTAGGCAGGAGCAGTCAGTCAGGTGCCGGGCACGCCGTGGGTACGGCGTGCCCGTCGTCGTTCCTCGCGTGGGGCGCGCCCCGCCGGCGTCGGTCTCAGCGGCTCAGCGGCTCAGCGCCGCCACCGCCGAGGCCGCCAGGTCGTCCAGGT
This sequence comes from Streptomyces sp. 150FB, assembly GCF_000818195.1. Lineage (GTDB taxonomy): Bacteria > Actinomycetota > Actinomycetes > Streptomycetales > Streptomycetaceae > Streptomyces. Next base: position 3,120,113 of record NZ_JTHL01000001.1, read on the forward strand.
ACCCCTTCGGCAGGTCGTTGCGTACGACCACCAGCCGCCAGTACAGCGGCCCCACCGTCAGATCCAGCGCCCGGTCGGGATCGGTCCCCTCGGGCAGCTCGCCCCGCGCCACCGCCTCCCGCACGATGACCGCGGCGATCCCCTGCTGTCCGTCCAGCAGCGCCGCCTTGATCGCGTCCGAGATCTCCGGGTGCCGCGCCGCCTCCACCAGCAGATCCGGGATCACCTGCGAGGCGACCGGATGGCGCAGCGCGTGCGAGGCCACCTCCAGCAGCGCCCGTACGTCCCCGTACAGCGACCCGGTGGCCGGCGCGGGCAGTCCCTGCGCGGCGAAGACCGACAGCAGGTCGAGAACGAGCGCGAGCTTGGACTTCCAGCGCCGGTAGACCGCCGTCTTGCCGACCCCGGCCCGGCGCGCGATGCCCTCGATGGACATCCGGGCGAACCCCACAGCGGCCAGTTCCTCGAAGACCGCCGCACGGATGGCGTCGGTCACGTCCTCCCGGAGCACGGCGGCTCCTGCGGGGACGCGGCGGGCGGTGCGCGGGTCCGTAGTCATAGGAGAGCAGCATACCGTCACACGTAGTGACGGCGCTTCGATCACGTCACGACGAAACGGTTGCGTTGCGACGCTCGTACTCGTACGCTCGCCGTAGCGACGATACGGACCCGTCCCATCGTCAGCGCGGATCCACCCCCCAACCGATCCAGCCACCGGCGAAAGCGACACCCGTGAGCCAGACGATCGCACCGACACCCCCGGACCGGACCACCACGCCCCACGGGACCGACTTGGCGGCCCTCGCCGCCGGCCACGGCCTCACCGTGAGCGGCGCCCGTCCCTCGCTGCCCGCCTACATACGCCAGCTCTGGTCGCGCAGGCACTTCATCACCGCGTTCGCGACCGCCCGGCTGACCGCCCAGTACAGCCAGGCGAAGCTGGGCCAGGTCTGGCAGATCATGACCCCGCTGCTGAACGCGACGGTCTACTACTTCATCTTCGGGGTGCTGCTCGGCACCAAGCGGAATGTGCCGGACTTCATCCCGTTCCTGGTGACGGGCGTCTTCATCTGGACGTTCACCCAGAGCGCCGTCATGGCGGGCACCCGGGCGATCTCCGCCAACCTCGGCCTCGTACGGGCCCTGCACTTCCCACGTGCCGCCCTGCCGATCTCGCTCGCCCTCCAGCAGCTCCAGCAGTTGCTGTTCTCGCTGGGCGCGCTGGCGGTGATCCTGGTCGCCTTCGGGCAGTACCCCACCCCGAGCTGGCTGCTCGCGATCCCGGCGCTGCTGCTCCAGTTCCTCTTCGGCACCGGTCTCTCGCTGTTCGTGGCGCGGCTGGGCGCGGAGACGCCGGACATCGCGCAGTTGACGCCGTTCATCCTGCGCACCTGGATGTACATCTCGGGCGTGATGTGGTCCATCGACAAGCTGACCAAGGGCAGTCATCTGCCGCACATCGTGGTGCTGGCCCTCCAGTACAACCCGGCGGGCCTCTTCATCGACCTGATGCGCTACGCCCTCATTTCGAGCTTCACCAGCAAGCAACTGCCCCCGCACGTCTGGCCCGTCGCGTTCGCCTGGGCCGTGGTCGTGGGCATCGGCGGATTTGTTTTCTTCTGGCAGGCGGAGGAGAAGTACGGACGTGGCTGACAACACCCCCACCCCCACCGTCGTCGCCGACGGTGTGCACATCACCTACAAGGTCCATGGCACGAAGGGCGGGAAGGGCAGTGCCACTTCCGCGCTCAGCCGGATGGTGACCCGCAAGGCCGCCCCCGGGATACGCGAGGTGCACGCCGTGAAGGGCGTCAGCTTCGCCGCGTACCGGGGCGAGGCCATCGGCCTGATCGGATCGAACGGATCGGGCAAGTCGACGCTGCTCAAGGCCGTCGCCGGGCTGCTGCCGCCGACGCAGGGCAGGATCTTCACACGGGGGCAGCCCTCGCTCCTCGGCGTCAACGCGGCGCTGATGGGCGATCTGACCGGCGAGCGCAACGTCATCCTCGGCGGGCTCGCGATGGGCATGTCCCGCGAGCAGATCCGGGAGCGCTACGACGGGATCGTGGAGTTCTCCGGCATCAACGACAAGGGTGACTTCATCTCGCTGCCGATGCGGACGTACTCCTCGGGCATGGGCGCCCGGCTGCGGTTCTCGATCGCCGCGGCCAAGACCCACGACGTCCTGCTGATCGACGAGGCGCTGTCCACGGGCGACGCCAAGTTCCAGCTCCGCAGCAAGGAACGGATCAACGAACTGCGCGCGGAGGCCGGCACCGTCTTCCTCGTCAGCCACAGCAACGGCACCATCACCGAGACGTGTGAGCGGGCGCTGTGGCTGGAGTCGGGGACGCTGCGGATGGACGGGCCGGCCGCCGAGGTGGTCGCCGCCTACGAGGAGTTCACGGGGAAGAAGAAGTAGCGGGGGCTGGGGTCGGGGCCTGGGCTTGGGCTTGGGCGGGGGCGCCGAACCAGCGGGTCAGAGCTTCGGTGAGCGCGTCGAGGGCGGCTTCCGAGGCGTCCGTACGATCCGCGTCGGCCGCCCACGCGGTGATCCCGTCCGGGCGTACGAGTAGCGCGGCCAGCTCCGGCCGGTCGGGGCAGGCGGCCGTGACGGTGTCGACGCGGTCGCCGTACCCCGTCGTACGCGCCCTGAGCGCGGGGTCGCCCGCGAGGTCGAGCAGCAGCCCGCGGCCGGCGCCCAGCAGTCCGGCGAGCCGGCCGTCCGAGCCACCATCGGCTTCAAGCGCCTTCACTTCGAGATCCGGCGCGCTGCGTCCGATCAGCTCGTGGTCGCCGGGCAGGTCGTACCGCTGGAGCACCCCGGAGATGCGCTTGACGAGATACGTGGTGCCCTCCGTCGTATCCGTCAGCCCTGCCACCACGTCGCGCAGGGCGTGCGTATGCGGTTCTGGGCGCATCAGCGCGACCTGGGCCCGGGTCCAGTCGAGCACCCACGCACCGATCGGGTGCCGCTCGGCCGTGTACGAGTCCAGCAGCCCTTCCGGCGCCCGGCCGCGTACCACGGCGGCGAGCTTCCAGCCGAGGTTCATCGCGTCCCCCACGCCCAGATTCAGCCCCTGACCGCCGAAGGGCGCGTGGACGTGCGCCGCGTCGCCGGCGAGCAGCACCCGGCCTGCACGGTAGTCGGTGACCTGCCGGGCGTTGTCGGTGAACCGGGTCGCCGTGTGCACCTTGGTGACCGTGACGTCCACGCCCGATACCGCCCGCATGCCGGCCTGCAACTCCTCCGCGGTGACAGGCGCTTCACGATCGGCGGGCGGTCCGTCGAACTCGACGGTGAGGACACGGGGCCCGGGACCGTTCGCGTACGTACCCGTCCTGGTCCAGTTCCAGCCCGGCTTCAGCTCCTCGGTGCCCGTCATCTCGACGATCGCCTGGTGGCCGGTGATCAGCGGAGGCGTTCCCGGGAAATCGAAACCGGCGAGCTTCCGGACCAGACTGCGGCCGCCGTCGCAGCCCACGAGCCAGCTCGCGCGCAGCGGCGCGAGCGCCTCGCCGCCGTCCGCGCGAGCGAGTCGCACGGTGACCCCGTCGTCCCCGGCTTCGAAGCCCGTCAGCTCGACGCCCCTGCGCAGTTCGACGCCCAGCAGCTCCGCCCGCTCAGCGAGCACGCGTTCGATCTCCTGCTGCGAGACGAAACCGACGTCGCCGGCCGGCCCCGCGCTCCGGAAGACGGGGTCCGAGTCGTCGAACCGGTCCGCGCGCAGCATGATCCCGGCGAAGTGCCCGGCGAACCTGGGCGGCGGGGCCTGGGCCTCGCTCCGGCTCCGGTCGGCCTCCTCCGGGTCCGCGTTCTCCTCCTGCTTCCACCGGAACGCCCGGAACTGCCGGAGGGCCTCCTCCTGCACCTCGGCGAGCGCGGGCAGCATCCCGCGCCGGTAGAAGGCCTCGGCCGTGGGGGTCGTGATCGACCCCGCCTTGATCGTCGGGTCCACCTCGGTGAGCCGCTCCAGGACGGTCACCCGGGCCCCGCCCAACCGGAGTTCACAGGCGAGCATCAGCCCCACGGGACCGCCCCCGACCACCACCACATCCACGTCTGTGCGTGCGTCCGCGTTCATGCATTTCACTATACTCACTAAAACTTTAGGCTCGCTACACTGACCTTGTGACCGACGAAACCCCCGCCCGGAAACCCGAGCCCGAACCCAGGACCCAGCCCGAGCGGCTCACCCTGCGGGAACGCAAGAAGCGGGAGACCCGGCAGCGGATCTCCGACGTGGCGACAACCCTGTTCGCCGCGCGCGGCTTCGACCAGGTGACGGTCGCCGAGGTGGCCGACGTCGCGAACGTCTCGGCCATGACGGTCTTCAACCACTTCGCGCGCAAGGAGGACCTGTTCCTCGACCGGATCCCCGAGGCGATCGAGATGTTCTCGACAGCCGTACGCGACCGGCAGCACGACGAATCACCGCTCGCCGCGCTGCGCCGCATGCTGCTGGCACTCCTCGACGAAAGGCACCCGCTGTCGGGGGTGGCTGACAGGTTCACCGGCTTCTGGCAGATCGTCATCGACTCGCCCGCTCTCCGGGCGCGGGCGCGCGAGGGCGTCGACGAGGTGGAGCGCGCGGTCGAAACCGCGCTGGCGGAGACGGGCCTGCCACCGGCCGACGCCCACCTCGTAGCGGCCCTGGCGATCGCCTCATACCGCTCGGTCTACCTCACCACCGCCCGAAGGTTGCTCGCCGGCGAGCACGCCGACGACCTGGCCGACGACCACCGCGCCAGACTGAACGACGCCCTCGACATCCTGGAGCGAGCCCTGGCCCCCGAGCGGCTCTCCCCCGGGCCCTCGTAAGAAGCCGCTCTCCCGAGCCTCGGCCCCTCGGACCTCGGCTCCTCGGAAATCGGCTCGGCAGCACGCAGTGGAACAGGCACAGTGACCTCATGAGCGAATCAGGGCTGGCCCACGACGGAACGATCGCACGCGAAGGCGCACTGGACCGAGTGCCGGCGGCGTTCGCCCCCGTCGTGGACGCCGCTCGCACGCGGATCGCCGAGACGTTCGACGGCGGGCGGCTGCACAGCGCCTATGTCTACGGCAGCATCCCTCGGGGCACCGCCATCCCCGGAGTCTCCGACCTCGACCTTCAACTCGCCCTTCACCACGAGCCCACCGAAGCCGACCACGCCGACGCCAGGGCGATCGAGGCCGCACTCGACCACGCTTACCCCCAGATCGATGGCGTCGGCACCCTGCTGACCAGCACACACGCTCTGCTCAGCGATCTCGAACGCCACGACGCCGGGTTCTTCCTCGCCTGCTTGTGCACCCCGCTGCTCGGCCCCGACCTCGCTGAACGGCTTCCCCGCTACCGCCCCACCACCCTGCTCGCCCGCGAAACGAACGGCGACCTCGCCCTCGCGCTGAAACGCTGGCGCATCCGGGCCGCCGAAGCCGTCACTGACGCCGATCGCCGGGCCCTCAGCCGCGTGGCCGCACGGCGCATCGTGCGCACAGGATTCACTCTGGTCATGCCCCGCTGGGGCGGCTGGACCAGCGACCTCAATGAATCCGCCGAACTCTTCGGCCGCTATTACCCCGAGCGCGGAGAGCAGATGCGTACCGCGGCGACCATCGGCCGCACCCCCTCGGCCGATCCGGCGGTACTCAGCACACTCATCGACGACCTGGGACCCTGGCTCGCCGCCGAATACACCGCCGTGCACGGCGAGAAGAGACCCCGACCACTGGAAAACGGTTCCTGACCTTGTCGTTCACGGACCGAGGTCGAATGCGGCTCGCGATAACGACAGCCTCAGGCCGAGGACAGTTGTTCTGCTATCTCCTTGACCCAAGCGGCGCTCTTCGCCGGGTCGTTGAGGGAGTTCGCCCACTCGTCCGGGGTCAGCCGGTGCTTGGCGGGGCCTGCCTTGAGAGCGATGAGAAGGACTCTGGCCGAGTCCCGCATCTCGGCCGTTGTGTCGCCGCTCCCCTTGATGTCCGCGCCAGCCGCCAATCCGTACAGTTTGCGCGCCATCGCCTGGCGTTCACCGTTCGCCACCTTCTTCCAGAACTTCAGGGCCTCCTTCAGCGCGTCCTCCCGTGAGGCGGGCTCCGCCGGGGTCTCGTCCGCCGCCGCCCAGCGCTCGGGGTGGCGGGCCCCGTCGTAGCGCTTCTTGCCCGCGCGGCCCGCCCGGTAGGCGGTGACCCCGAGGATGAGGCCGGCCGCGCCCGCGGCGAGGCCCCAGCCGACCGGGTTGCTCGCCAGTCCGGCTCCTCCCGCCGTGGCAGCGACCGCCGTCACGATGCCGCCCGCGGCCTTGGTGGACTCGCCCACAGCGGTGAGGGCCTGCTTGCCCATCTTGTTGCGCTGCTTGCCGAGCGCGTACGTGTGCACCGTGTCCATCGTGTTCACGTCTTCGGCGCGCCGGACGTCTCTGGCGGCGTCACGGGCGCCGCCCATCGCCGCCCAGGCCGCGTCGATGGCCTCGGATACGCGCTCCAGCCGGTCATCGCCCTCGTGGCCCCAGTGGGCGTCCAGTGCGACGTACGCCTCGGCCGCGGCCCATTCGGCCTGCTCCCGGCCCTGGTTCAGCCGGGCCAGTGCCCCGTCCTCGGTGCGGCCGGGCTTTCCCAGCCCTTTCAGCGCACTGTATTTGCGGGCCGTCAGGCCGAAGCGGCCCGCCGCACGGGCGCCCTTCACCGCGCCGACAGCGCTGGAGCCGATACCGCTCGCCTCGCCCGCCGCCATGGCGTGCGCGGCCTTCTGGGCCTTGGTCAGTTCCTTGGCGATACCGAGGGCGTAGTTTCCCGCGCCGGCCGCGCTGACGACCGCGTCGGCCGTTTTGGAGTTGGACTTCTTGTCCGCTCCGTGGAAGGCGGCCCCGCTCTTGTACTTCTTGGCGTCCTTCTTGGCCTTGGCCGCCTCCATGCCACTGAGTACGGCGCCGGCGGTCTCCGTGACGAGGTTCTCCGAAGCGGCGGCGGTCCCCGAGGAGCCGGTGGAGTGTTTGAGGCCGTCGCTGACCGTGGCGGAGGCCTGCTGGGAGAAGCCCGCGTTGGCGGGGACATGGACGCCCTTGACGAAGGTGTCGATGAATTCGAGATTCTTCTTGAGCTTGTCGAGGACCGCGGCGATCCGGTCGCGATAACTCTTCGCTCCGGTGGATCCGGTGGCCGCGTTGCCGTTCCCCGGTGCCTTTCCCTTCGCCGTGCCCCTGGCGCGCTGCACCGCCGCGGTCGCGGCTCGGTTGCCGGCGCTGGACTGGATCTCGACGAGGGCGCGCTCCACCGGGTTTTTCGACGGACTCCCGGACCGGCTCCGGTCCGGGCGCTGCCGGACCGGCGTCAGGGCAGCCACCGACTGCCGAGGTGAGGTACGGCGGACCGGGGTGCTCATGGACGTACCTCTCCTGTGCCGGACCAGGGCGAGTGGAGAGTAGCCAGGCGCCTCTAACAGAAGGGGTACAGCGGGGGGATTCTTCACGGATGGCACGAAACGCGTTGTGGTGGATTCAATGGACGACAAGTTGAGGCCGCGTACGCGGAAGAGGGGCGCCCGGCGGTGAGCCGGGCGCCCCTCTCTCGTTCAGGCGTTCATCAGGCGCGTTTCAGGCGCGCCGTCAGCTATGCGTACGCAGCAGCGTCCTCATCGTGCGCATCGCGACCGACAGGTTCGCCAGGTCGAAGGAGTCCGAGCTCTGGATCTCCTCCAGCGTCGCGCGCGAGCGTCCGAGGATCGCCGCGTTCTTCTGCTCCCAGGCCCTGTACCGCTCCTCGGGCGTCGAGTTGTCGTCCCCGACGGCCAGTACGTCGGACGTCAGCGCCGCGTGCGCCGCGTACAGGTCCTCGCGGATCGACGCGCGCGCCATGGACTGCCAGCGGTCGGCGCGCGGCAGTTCGACGATGCGGTCCATGAGCTGGCTGATCTTCAGCCGGTCACCGAGGTCGTAGTACACCTCGGCGACCCTCAGCGGGCCCTGCGCCGTACGGTCGGCGATCGCGACGATGTCCAGCGTCGAGAAGGCCGACGAGAATCCGGCGACCCGTACGGCCAGCTCCTCGGGAGCGCCCGCGTCGGTCAGCTCCTTCACCAGGCGCTGGTACCACGCCAGTTCGGCGCCGAGCAGCATCGTCGGCATCTGCGCCGAGACCTCCTCCACACCGGCGGCGAAGAACTTGATGGTCCCGGCGATCTCGATCGGCTGCGGGCGGTTGCCGAGCAGCCAGCGTGTACCGCGCTCGACCAGACGGCGCGAGTGCAGCCTGATCCGGGTCTGGACGGCGGCCGAGACCTTGTTGTCCAGGGCCTCGACGGCGTCCCAGCACTCGCTGAGTCCGAAGATCCCCCGGGCCGCCGTGTGCGCCCGTACGATCTCCTCGATCGACGCCCCTGTCTCCTCGCGCAGCCGGTGCAGGAAGGTCGAACCGCCCGCGTTCACCGTGTCGTTGACCAGCACCGTGGTGATGATCTCGCGGCGCAGCGCGTGCGTGTCGATCTGCTCGGCGTACTTCTCGCGCAGCGGCGCCGGGAAGTACGCGTGCAGCAGCTTGATCAGGTAGGGGTCGTCGGGCAGGTCCGTGTGGATCAGTTCTTCGGCGACCGTGATCTTCGTGTAGGCGAGCAGCACGGCCAGCTCGGGCTGGGACAGGCCCTTGCCGCTGTTCAGCAGGTCGCGGACCTGCCGGTCGGTCGGCAGGAACTCCAGCGCCCGGTCGAGGTGCCCGTCGCGCACCAGACGGCGCATGTAGCGCTGGTGTGCGTGGAGCAGCGAAGGGGCCTGCGTGACGGCGTTGGCGAGGGCGGTGTTCTGCGCGTAGTTGTTGCGCAGCACCAGCGTGCCGACCTCGTCGGTCATCGCGAGGAGCAGCTTGTTGCGCTGCTTGACGGTCATGTCACCGCTGGTGACCAGGCCGTTGAGCAGGATCTTGATGTTCACCTCGTGGTCGGAGGTGTCGACGCCCGCGCTGTTGTCGATGGCGTCGGTGTTGATCCTGCCGCCTTCGCCGCCCGCGCCGCGCCTGGCGAACTCGATACGGCCGAGCTGGGTCAGGCCCAGGTTGCCGCCCTCGCCGACGACCTTGGCCCTGACGTCCTCGCCGTTGACCCGGATCGCGTCGTTGGCCTTGTCGCCGACGTCGGCGTTCGACTCGGTGGACGCCTTGACGTACGTACCGATGCCGCCGTTCCACAGCAGGTCGACCGGGGCGCCGAGGATCGCCTTCATCAGGTCGGCCGGTGTCAGCTTGCTGACTCCGGGCTCGATGCCGAGCGCCTCGCGCACATGCGCGTTGACCGCGATCGACTTGGCCGTACGGGGGTGGATGCCACCGCCCGGCGAGAGCAGCTTCTTGTCGTAGTCGGCCCACGAGGAGCGCGGCAGGTCGAACAGCCGGCGGCGCTCCGGATACGAGGTCGCCGCGTTCGGCTCCGGGTCGATGAAGATGTGCCGGTGGTCGAAGGCGGCGACGAGCCTGATGTGCTCGGAGAGCAGCATGCCGTTGCCGAAGACGTCACCGGACATGTCACCGACGCCGACGACCGTGAAGTCCTCGGTCTGGGTGTCGTGGTCCAGCTCGCGGAAGTGCCGCTCGACGGACTCCCAGGCGCCGCGCGCCGTGATGCCCATGCCCTTGTGGTCGTAACCGGCGCTGCCGCCGGAGGCGAAGGCGTCGCCCATCCAGAAGTTGTAGGCGACGGCGACGTCGTTCGCGATGTCGGAGAAGGTCGCTGTGCCCTTGTCGGCGGCGACGACGAGATACGTGTCGTCCTCGTCGTGGCGGACCACGTCCTTCGGCGGCACGACCTCGCCCGCCACCAGGTTGTCCGTGATGTCGAGCAGCGCCGAGATGAAGATCTTGTACGACGCGATGCCCTCGGCGAGCCAGGCGTCGCGGTCGGCGGCCGGGTCGGGGAGCTGCTTGGCGACGAAGCCGCCCTTGGCGCCGACCGGCACGATCACGGTGTTCTTGACCATCTGCGCCTTGACCAGGCCGAGGATCTCCGTACGGAAGTCCTCACGCCGGTCGGACCAGCGCAGCCCGCCGCGCGCGACCTTGCCGAAGCGCAGGTGCACACCCTCCAGGCGCGGGGAGTAGACCCAGATCTCGTACGCGGGACGGGGCGCCGGCAGGTCGGGGATGGCCTGCGGGTCGAACTTCATCGACACGTAGCTGTGCTGGTCCCCGCTGTCGGCCTGCTGGAAGAAGTTGGTGCGCAGCGTGGCCTTGATCAGGGTGAGGAAGGAGCGCAGGATGCGGTCCTCGTCGAGGCTCGCGACCTGGTCGAGCGCCCCGTCCAGCTCCTCCAGCAGTCCGTCGGTCAGCTCCGTGCCGGCGCGCTGGCGGCCCGGCGACATCCTGGCCTCGAAGAGCGAGACCAGCAGCCTGGCGGTGTGGACGTTGGTACGGAGGGTGTCCTCCATGTAGTCCTGGCTGAAGGTCGAACCCGACTGGCGCAGGTACTTGGCGTACGCGCGGAGCACCATCGCCTGACGCCAGCTCAGCCCGGCCCGCAGGACGAGGGAGTTGAAGCCGTCGTTCTCGGCGGCGCCGGTCCAGACGGCGGCGAAGGCGTCCTGGAAGCGTTCGCGCGCGTCGTCGGCCGGGTAACCGCCGCCGCCGGTCACGCCCTTGGGCATGCGCAGGCCGAAGTCGTAGATCCACGCGTGGGTACGGTCGGCGCAGCGCAGCTCGTACGGCCGCTCGTCGACGACCTCGCAGCCGAGCCGCTGGAGCACCGGCAGCACGGCCGAGAGCGAGACCTGCTCGCCCGCGCGGTAGATCTTGAAGCGGCGCTCGTCGGGTCCGGCGCCGACGGGCTCGTACAGCGAGAGCGCGAAGTCCTTGTCCGTGGCGTCGAGCGCTTCGAGGTGGACGAGGTCGGCGACGGCGGACCTGGCGCTGTGGTCGGCCTTGTAGCCCTCGGGGAAGGCGTTGCCGTAACGGCGCAGCAGCTCGGCGGCGCGCTCCTCGCCGAATTCGGCGTTGAGCGCCTCGCCGAAGCCGTCGGCCCAGGAGCGCGCGGCCTCGACGAGCCTGGCCTCGATCCGCTCGGTGTCGGCGTCGGTCAACTGGGTCAGCTCGGTGCCGGTCGGGACGCGTACGACGAAGTGGAGCCTGGAGAGAACCGATTCTGTGTTCCAGGCGGTGAAGTCGACGCTGGTGCCGCCCAGCTCCTCCTTGAGGATGTCGACCAGCCGCAGCCGGACGCCGGTGGTGTAGCGGTCACGCGGCAGGTAGACGAGGGCGGAGTAGTAGCGCCCGTACTCGTCCTGGCGCAGGTAGAGCCGCAGCCGCCTGCGCTCCTGGAGGTAGAGCACGCTGGTGACGATCGTACGGAGCTGGTCGGGCGGCGTCTGGAACAGCTCGTCGCGCGGGTACGTCTCCAGGATCTGCATCAGGTCGCGGCCGTCGTGGCTGTTGGGCGAGACGCCGGCGCCTTCGAGGACCTCGGCGACCTTGCGGCGGACCACGGGCACCCGGCGTACGGACTCGGTGTAGGCGGCGGAGGAGAAGAGCCCGAGGAAGCGGCGCTCCCCGATGACGGTGCCCTTGTCGTCGAACTTCTTGACGCCCACGTAGTCGAGGTAGCTCGGCCGGTGGACGGTGGAGCGGCTGTTGGCCTTGGTGAGGACGAGCAGCTTGTGCTCACGGGCCTTGGCGCGGGCGTCGGCGGGCAGCCTGCTGAAGGAGGGGCTGGCCGGGTGGTCCTCGTCCTCGCTGTGGTGCGGGTCGGCGCGGAGGATGCCCAGACCGGTGCCGGGCACGGCGGTCAGGGAGTCGTTGTCCGTCAGCTCGTACTCGCGGTAGCCGAGGAAGGTGAAGTGGTCGCCGGCGAGCCAGCGCAGCAGCTCACGGGCCTCCTCCAGCTCCTCGTCGCTCAGGTCGGGCGCGGTCGGCTCGGTGGGCAGCTCGTCGGCGATGCGCAGCGCGGAGCCGCGCATCTTGTCCCAGTCCTCGACGGTCTCGCGTACGTCGGACAGGACGCGCAGCAGGTCCAAGGTGATCTGCTTGAGGTCGGAGCGGTCGGACTCGCGGTCCACCTCTACGTGGATCCAGCTCTCGGCGAGGGTGTCGTGCGCGCGGTCCGCGTCGTCGCCGGGACCGTCGGGGAGCACTTCGATCAGCTTGCCGGTGATGTCCCGGCGGACGAAGATCTGCGGGTGGATCACCGCGTGGATGCCGCGGCCCTGACGCGAGAGTTCGTTGGTGACGGAGTCCACGAGGAACGGCATGTCGTCCGTCACGACCTCGACGACGGAGTGGCTGCACGTCCACCCGTTCTCCTCGACCGTCGGGGTGTAGACGCGCACGTTGGCCGTGCCCTGCGGCCGATTCGCGGCCAAGCGGAAATGCGACAGCGCCGGGCCGAAGATGTCGACGGGATCGCGGCCGCTCAGGTCCTCCGTCGCGGTGTGCAGGTAGTAGCGCTGGAGGTAGGCGAGAAGCACGTCCTTGTCGGGACGTCCCTCGCTTTCCGACCCGGTCTCAGCGACCCGGGCCGCCCGTGCGAGCAGCTCAGCCTTGGCTTCGTCCAGCTTGGTCTGCATGTTCTTCTCTGGCTCCTGTCGCGCGCCGTTGCGTGACGTAGGTGAGGGATGCGGCAACGCCACGACGCGGGTTTTCCTGTCAAGGACGACGTTATGCCGCAGGGAGAGATCTCCGGAGCTCTATTGGCTTTTTTCAGCCGGTCCGGGTACGGGAGATCGGCGATCGCCCGAGCGCTGTGGCACTCCGGGCGCAGGCCGGGGGCTGCACTGCCCCCTCCACGTATCGCGCTGATCACGGACCCCAGGGTATCTCCGACAGAGCCTCCGTCATTAGCCGCACGGCACAAAAGGAGCGGGGGAAGTTTGACGGTTCGGACAGAGACGGTCCCCCGCGTAACGGCCCGTCAGCAACCCCTGTCCCTCAGTCCCCGGGAGAGCGCGCCCTCAGTCCCCGAGAGAGCGCGCCATCTCCACCGCCTCGGCGAGGCTGTCCACCACCGGCACCCCGACCGCCTCCAGGCTGGCCCTGCTGTTCGAACCACCGGTGTACAGCACGGCCCGCGCGCCCACATGTGCCGCGGCGACCGCGTCGTCGACCGCGTCGCCGATCACCACCGTACGCAACGGGGATATCGAGCCCGTCGCCGCCAGCGCGGTCAGATGGCGCTCCATGTGCAGCGCCTTGCTGCCGCCCGAAGGGCCCGTACGGCCGTCGACGCGGACGAAGTGGGGTTCGATCCCGTAGCCCCGCACCACCGGGACCAGTTCGTCGTGTCCGTACATGCTCAGCAGTGACTGGCTGCTCCCGGCCAGCGCCCACTGCGTGAGCAGCTCCTCGACGCCCTCCGTCAGCGCGCAGTTGACGCGCTGTTCGGTGTAGTGGCGGTGGAAGGACGCGTCGAGTATCTGCCATTCGGCGGCGGTCGGCGCGCGGTTCATCAGGCGCTCGTAGAACAGCGGGATCGGCACGCAGTACAGCTCGCGGTAGCGCTCCAGCGTGATCGGCTCATGGCCGATCTCGGCGAAGGAGGCGTTGGTCGCCGCGATGACGGCGTGTATGTCGTCGAGCAGTGTGCCGTTCCAGTCCCAGACCAGATGCGTGGTGTGCTTCGCCATGCGAAAACGGTACCGGCCGGGTCTGACAACGGAGGTGCGGGGCCTCTTCGCCGGGCCGTTCAGCCCACCAGGTGCGGGATCTCCTGGGCGTCGTACCAGAGCAGTTCGTGGTCCTCGGCGCCGTCCACGGTGAACTGCGCGTCGTCGTCACCGTGGTCGGCGGCTCCCAGCGCCGCCGCGGCGGCCGACACATCGGCGTCGGCGTCCTCGGCGTCGACATGCACGGCCGCCGCCTTGGTCAGCGGCACCGCCGAGGCGAGCCGCACCTCGCCGAGCGCGCCGGAGTCGAGCCCCCGGTCGGGGTCGGAGACCGCTTCCCTGTCCGGTACGTCGACCGCGACGACCACCCGGCGGCGCACCGCGTCCGGCAGGGCGGCGAGCAGCCGCAGCGAGGCGGCTGCGGCGCGGTTGAGGGCCGCGTACTCCAGCTCCTCGATGTCGTCGGAGACGTACCACTCGCGCAGGCCCGGTGTCACCGCGTAGGCGGTCAGGGGGCCGGGACCCAGCTCGCCCGTCTTGTACGCCTCCGCGAGACCGGGAAGAGTCAAGGGCACATAGACGCGCATGAGGGGGTCGCTTTCGTAGTCGGAAGAGCACCTAAGGATACGTGCGGCGATCGCTCTTCGGGATGACGCCGGGGGAGCCTGCGGGCGTCCACCGCGTACCGCGTCCCACCGCCTCTCCCGGGCACGGGACGGTCTGTTCTCCACCCGGATAGGTGATCGCGATCGCGGCACGGGCGTCCACGGACGGCCCTTGCGGGGCCGCTGTACCGGCCCGTAGAAGGTCCCCAACGAAGTTACCGCCGGGTATCCGGATCCCGGCGGCGTGAACGGGGGCGATCTGCGTGAAGACGACCGGCACCACCACGTCCAGCACATCCAGCACGTCCAGCACGTCCGTGAGGTCCGGCACGTCCGTCACCTCCGCGGCCCGGACCCGGCGGCCACCGGGTCGAGGCGACCGGCGGGGACCCGGTCCCGGCTCCGGGCGCCCCCTGCGGCGGCCTGGCGCCACCCAGCCGCACGAACTCTTCGCCGAACGGCTGCGGGCCGTCCTCAGCGGCCGCCGCCCCGTCCACTGGATGCTCGGCCAGACCGTCGGGGTGGCGTACGAGCAACTCGTCCGGCTCGCCCCGGGCACCCCGCTCAGGGCCAGGGGCACCGACCCCGTCGTCCGCGCCTGCCGCTACTTCCGCCCCGGGCCCGGTGTGGTGGAGGCGGCGGCCAGCATCGCGGCGGGCGACCAGGTACGCGCCATGGCGTTCCGGCTGGAGCAGGGCGCCGACCTGCGCTGGCGGTGCGCGGCGGTGGAGATCGGCGGAGACCGCGCCGGAGCGGCAGGAGGCGCGGAGGGCGCCGTGGATGCCGACCCGGCCGCCGAGTCCTAGGCGGGTCGAATCCGCGTCAGGACCGGGGGTGCAGCAGCTTGCCGAGCAGAGCGGAGAGCTGCGTGCGTTCGGCGGGGGTGAGGGCCTGGAAGGTGCCGTCCAGGAACGCGGGGACGGCACCTTCGGCCCGGGCGAGCAGCTCCCGGCCGGAGTCGGTGACCGAGAACATCCACCGGGTCCCCGCGTTCGTCATATCCGCGGTGGAAGGACGCACCGACCACGCCCCGGTTGACCGTGCAGGCGGGGGCCTGGGGATCGATCCTGCCTGCCGTGTGGAGTTTCATGCCGGCCGCGCTCATCCCGCTCGCCCACACGATCGGCACCGACTTCAAGCCGGCGGTCCGCCGGATTCCGCGCGAGCAGGTCCTGCGCTGGGACCGGTGGGAACAGAACGACTGAACGCGTACGGGGCTGCTCAACGCGTACGGGCCGGGGCGCGCACCGTGAAAGTGCGCGCCCCGGCCCGTACCGGCCGACAGTGTCCCGGAGCGCCGAAGCCCCCGAAGGGAGGCTCCAGGATTCCCGGACTACTTCTTGCGGCGGCGACCGCCGCTCTTCTGCGCGGCCTTGCGGCGCTCGGCCCGCGTCATACCGTCCGACGTGGAGCGGGTCGGCCCGTCCGCGCTCTGGTAGTCACCCTCGAACTCGCCCTCGACGACACCGCCCTCGCCGTCCACGGAGGGCGCCGAGAAGTGCAGCCTCTCGTTGCGCTGCGGGGCCTCCAGCCCCTTGGCGCGGATCTCCGTACGCGCACCGCCGGCCGAGGCGCCCGCGGGCACCGCGCCCTCCTTGGCGAGCGAGGTGGTGGGCTCGGCCGCGTCCTGCACCGGAACCTCCTCGACCTGCTGCTCGACCTGGACCTCCAGGTTGAACAGGTAGCCGACGGACTCCTCCTTGATGCCGTCCATCATGGCGTTGAACATGTCGAAGCCCTCACGCTGATACTCGATCAGCGGGTCCTTCTGGGCCATCGCGCGCAGGCCGATGCCCTCCTGGAGATAGTCCATCTCGTAGAGGTGCTCACGCCACTTGCGGTCCAGGACCGACAGCACCACGCGCCGCTCCAGCTCGCGCATGATGTCCGAGCTGAGCTGGTTCTCGCGGTCCTCGTACTGCTCGTGGATGTCGTCCTTGATGGACTCGGCGATGAAGTCGGAGGTGATCCCCGCGCGGTCGCCCGCGGCGTCCTCCAGCTCCTCCACGGTGACCTTCACCGGGTAGAGCTGCTTGAAGGCGCCCCACAGCCGGTCGAGGTCCCACTCCTCGGCGAAGCCCTCGACGGTCTCCGCCTGGATGTACGCGTCGATCGTGTCGTCCATGAAGTGGCGCACCTGCTCGTGCAGGTCCTCGCCCTCCAGGACGCGGCGGCGCTCCCCGTAGATGACCTGACGCTGCCGGTTGAGGACCTCGTCGTACTTCAGGACGTTCTTACGCGTCTCGAAGTTCTGCTGCTCGACCTGCGACTGCGCCGAGGCGATGGCGCGGGGTGACCATCTTGTTCTCGA
>NZ_JTHL01000001.1:3136607-3145724 GCF_000818195.1 Streptomyces sp. 150FB
TTCTTACGCGTCTCGAAGTTCTGCTGCTCGACCTGCGACTGCGCCGAGGCGATGGCGCGGGTGACCATCTTGTTCTCGATGGGGACGTCGTCCGGGACGTTGGCCATCGACATGACGCGCTCGACCATCTGCGCCTTGAACAGCCGCATCAGGTCGTCACCGAGGGACAGGTAGAAGCGGGACTCGCCCGGGTCGCCCTGACGTCCTGAACGGCCGCGGAGCTGGTTGTCGATACGGCGCGACTCGTGGCGCTCGGTGCCGAGGACGTAGAGCCCGCCCAGCTCCTTGACCTCTTCGAACTCCGCCTTGACCGCCTGCTCGGCCTTCTCCAGCGCCGCGGGCAGGGCGGCGGCCCACTCCTCGACGTGCTCGACCGGGTCGAGTCCGCGCTGGCGCAGCTCCGCCTCGGCGAGGTCGTCGGGGTTGCCGCCGAGCTTGATGTCCGTACCACGTCCGGCCATGTTGGTGGCGACGGTGACGGCGCCCTTGCGGCCGGCCTGGGCGATGATCGTCGCCTCCCGGTCGTGCTGCTTGGCGTTGAGCACCTCGTGCTGCACGCCGCGCTTGCTGAGCTGCTGCGAGAGGTACTCGGACTTCTCGACCGAGGTGGTGCCGACCAGGATCGGCTGCCCCTTCTCGTGCTTCTCCGCGATGTCGTCCACGACCGCCGAGAACTTGGCGACCTCGGTGCGGTAGATCAGGTCGGGCTGGTTCACCCTGACCATCGGCCGGTTCGTCGGGATCGGGACGACGCCCAGCTTGTAGATCTGGTGGAACTCGGCCGCCTCGGTCATGGCCGTACCGGTCATGCCGGAGAGCTTGTCGTACAGGCGGAAGAAGTTCTGGAGGGTGATCGTGGCAAGGGTCTGGTTCTCGTCCTTGATGTCCACCCCTTCCTTCGCCTCGATCGCCTGGTGCATGCCCTCGTTGTAACGGCGGCCGGCGAGGATACGGCCGGTGTGCTCGTCGACGATCATGACTTCGCCGTCGATGACGACGTAGTCCTTGTCGTTCTTGAAGAGTTCCTTGGCCTTGATCGCGTTGTTCAGGTAACCGACGAGCGGGGTGTTCACCGACTCGTACAGATTGTCGATTCCCAGCCAGTCCTCGACCTTCGAGACACCGGGCTCGTGGATCGCGACGGTGCGCTTCTTCTCGTCGACCTCGTAGTCGCCGGTCTCCTCGATGCCCTTGAGCTGGTTGCCGGGCTCGCCCCTGGTCAGCCGGGTGACGAGCTTCGCGAAGTCGCCGTACCACTTGGTGGCCTGGTCGGCGGGGCCGGAGATGATCAGCGGCGTACGGGCCTCGTCCACCAGGATCGAGTCGACCTCGTCGACGATCGCGTAGTTGTGACCGCGCTGCACCAGCTCGTCCTGCGACCACGCCATGTTGTCGCGGAGGTAGTCGAAGCCGAATTCGTTGTTCGTGCCGTACGTGATGTCGCAGTTGTACTGCTCGCGGCGCTGCGCGGGCGACATGTTGGCCAGGATGCAGCCGACGGAGAGGCCCAGGAACTTGTGGACGCGGCCCATCATCTCGGAGTCGCGCTCGGCCAGGTAGTCGTTCACCGTGATCAGGTGGACGCCCTTGCCGGACAGCGCGTTGAGGTACGCGGGCAGCGTGCCGACGAGGGTCTTGCCCTCACCGGTCTTCATCTCGGAGACATGGCCGAGATGCAGCGCCGCACCGCCCATGAGCTGGACGTCGTACGGACGCTGGCCGAGCACGCGCTTGGCCGCTTCTCGGACGGTCGCGAAGGCCTCGGGGAGCAGGTCGTCCAGGCTCTCGCCCTCGGCGAACCGCTCCCTGTACTCCGCGGTGAGCGCCTTCAACTCGGCGTCGGAGAGGTTGACGAAGTCCTCTTCGATGGAGTTGACCTGGTCCGCGATGCGGTGCAGTTTGCGCAGGATCTTGCCTTCGCCTGCACGCATGAGCTTGTTGAAGACGGACACTGAGGGTGGTCTCCTTGCCGGTCGGGCCTGGCACTGGGTCGTATACGGACACGGGCGCGGGCACGGCGGGCGGGCCCCACCGCAACGGCCATCGTAAGCGAGGACCGGCCCGCGCCGGGAGGGTCGCTGTCACGCGCGGGCGCTGTCACCCTCCATGAGAACGCACGGAAGGCACGGAAGGTGCCGGTGCGGAAACGAAAAGTGCTCGCGCCACACATCCGCGCGCAGCAGAATCCCGTCATGAAACCTGTCACCCTCAGCACCGAGCGCCTGCGGCTGTGCGCCTTCACGCCCGAGGACACGGAGGCCGCCTACGCGGCCTGCCAGGACCCCGACATCCAGCGCTGGACGACGATCCCCTCTCCGTACGGACGGGAGCATGCCGAACAGTTCATCCAAAGGATGGTCCCCGACGGCTGGCGGTACGACAGCGAGTACACCTTCGCCGTCCGCCCCCGCGACGACGACACCCTGCTCGCCGCGATCAGCCTGCACCACCCGCGCTCCGGCACCTGGGAGGTCGGCTACTGGACGGCGAAGGAGCACCGGGGGCGCGGCTACATGACGGAGGCCGTGACAGCCGTGGCCCGCTGGGCCTTCACGGCGCTGGACACCATACGTCTGGAGTGGCGCGCCGAGGTCGGCAACCAGGGCTCACGCGCCGTGGCCGAGAAGGCCGGAATGGTGGTCGAGGGCGTCCTGCGCGCCGGGCTGCTCAACAAGGACACCGTGCGTGACTGCTGGGTCGGGGCGCTGCTGCCGTCCGACGTGGGCCTGCCCGGCGCCTACCCGTACCTGCCGGCGCGGACGGAGCCGACGTGGACGGAGCCTGCGGGGACAGGGACCGGCGCCGGCTGACAGACCTGTCATGTCCAGCCCCAGCCGTGTCATGAACACCGACAGTCGCTAGTCTGCCCGGACGCGTGATGGGGGAACCAGGCGCGGGGCAGGCACGACGGGGACTGCGGGGGGCGACATGAATGACACGGGCGGCATGAATACCACGGACAGTGCGGGTGGCACCGAAGCGACCGACGGCGGACTCACGGCCCCGCCCGCCGAGGAGGCGGAACCGCCCGTAGGCCGGTTCCGCCCGCTGAGAAAGCACCCGCTGCTCGCCTCGGCGGTCGCCGTGGTGGTGCTGGCGGCGGCGGTGACGGTCCCGCTGATCCTGACCGGTTCCGACGACGCGAAACCCTGCTGGCGGCTGCCCGCGTCGACGGCCGCCCTCGCCAAGGACCCGGCAGCGGCCACCCGGGCGCTCGACCCGGGCGACTACGCCGCCGACACCGACCGCGCGGCGAAGCTCCTCGTACCCGCGAACGCGAACGTGTGCGCCGCCGACGCCCGGATACTGGGCCGTGTCGTGGAGGCGGCCACCCTTGCCACCGGCGCGGGCAAGGCCCACACGATGGCGCAGGCCCGCAGCGCGTACGCGGTGGCCGTTGCGCTCGACGACAGGCACGTACCCGTCGGAATGGCGCCGGGCGTGGCCAGGATGCTGGCGGACTACGTGGTGGACGCGAGCGCCTACAGCGGTGCGGACAAGCGGGCCACCGCCGCCGCCGTACCGCCGAGCATGACCAGGCCCGACAAGAACGGCTACACGCCGTTCGGCCGCTTCCTCGACCCGCGGGAGGCGCATGTCGACTTCGGTTACAGCGGAGGCGCCCCGGACGAGGAGGCCGACCCCGAGCGGCTGGTCAACAGCCTCGCCGCCGACCCCGAGGCGTTCGCCGTCCTCTACGACACCTACCGCGCGTATCTCGCGTACTACCTGGAGCGGCTGACCAGTCAGGCCGGGGACCCCGACGAGCGCCCCAACCACAGCAAGTCCGGCTGGAACCAGCCGACCGATCTGCCGGACTTCGACCTCCGGCACCTGGCGGAGGACGTCGGCCGGCTGATGAAGCTCAGGGCCTCGTACGCCAGGGACGGCACCATTCCCGATCTCGCCGCCTTCGACGCCTCCGTACGCAAACACACGCGCGGCGCCTTCCGCCCCGCCTCCGGGCAGCTGGACACCCGTCCCCCGATGGGTGACATAGCGGACCGCCCGGCCGCCGGACCGATGGACAGCACGCTGATGGACGGACGGCACCAACTGTTCACGGTGCTGGACGGGTGGGCGAAGGAACGCGGCGTACCGGCGCGGCGCCTGGCCGACATCAAGCAGTTGATGGACGAGTGGTACGTCGACGGGCTGTGGCTGATCGCGTACTGAGACCCGCCGGGGCCGTCCGGGGTCTCAGGCGGTCTCACTCAGCAGGGGTCTCAGAACGGGAGCCGCAGGTCGGAGCAACCGTGCCGACGCACCTGGTCCTCCGCGAACAGCTTGAAGATCCGCTGTTCGTCCCCCTTGTCGACGCCCGGGATGTCGTCGCTGAACGCGGGCGCGAAGGTGGCTGCCTCGCCGTCGCAGCGTGCGGTGGCCGATACGGGGACGCGGTCGTCGTACTCCTTGGTCAGGCGCCTGCTCCAGTCGCCGTACCAGGCTCTGAAGTACATCCGGGACCCGTCCTCCGAGTCCGGGTCCCCGGTGAGAAGGACACAACTCGCGACGGGTGAGTTCTCGTTCGCGCTGCCCAAGGCGCGCCAGGTCGCGGGCTCCGGCAGCCCGGCGCCGGCCGCCCACCCGCAGGCGGTGTCCTTGGCCTCGGCCAGCGGGACACCGCGCGCCTCCTCGCTGCTCTTCTCGGGATCGGCGAGCGGAACGTCCTTCTTGGGAGGCGAGAGCGGCTTCGCACCGCAGCCGAGCCGGTCCGAGGCCGCGTTGGTGAGCGAGACAGCCATCCGGTAAGCGGCTCCTGGCACTCCGGCGTCGACCCGCCGTTGCAGGGAGACGCGCGTCAGCAGCTTCCGCTGCCTACCGTCGGCGTCCTTGCCGAGATCCGGGCACGGCACCAGAAAATGCATGCCGCGGTACTCGTCGACAAAGCCGGGCAGCCCGTCCGGCAGCGCCTCCACCGTCGACTGTCCGCCTTCGGGGAAGAGCGTCATGAACTCCGCGTCCTGGTCGTCCCGCCGGGTGTACGCGTCCAGGACGATGTGCCCCACCGCGTCGCCGTCACCCTCGAAACGGAGGTCGCATCCGTAGGAGCCCAGTCCGTCGATCTGCTGGGACCGCTCCTCGGTCAGGTGCGCGCCGTCGGGTACGAGCTGCCCCGTCACGTCGCGGGGCAGCGCCCCGTCGCACGCCTGCCCGGTCAGTACCCAGTCCTTCGCGTAGGGCTGGGCTATGTAACCGCCCACACCGAGGACCGCCGCGGCCGCCACTGTCACCTTGATCCAACGCCGCATCGCCATATCCGCCCCCGTCGTCCGGCTACAACCCGGCCACATGACATGACCATGTGTATCGCAGCACCCTACTCGGCGGCCCCGGGGCAGCAGGCCGGGGCTGTCAGTGGCTGCGTCTATCGTTCGACGCATGACGATTGTGCCGCCCGCCGCCATCGAGCTGTCCGCCGACGAAGCACGCCGTATGGCGCTGCGCGCCCAGGGATTCCTCGGCGCGCCGGACCGGCGGGGCGGTGTCCGGGGAGTGCTGCGGCACCTTGGCGCCGTCCAGCTCGACACGATCTCGGTGCTGGCGCGTTCGCACGAGCTGATTCCGTACGCGCGGCTCGGGGCAGTGGGCCGTAAGGCCTGCGAGGACGCCTACTGGACGCCTGCGCCGGCGGCACCGTCGGCATCCACGGAGGCCATGGCCCCGGCCGCGGCTCCCCGGCCGCACGCCTTCGAGTACTGGTCCCACGCCGCGTGCGTCCTGCCCGTCGAGGAGTGGCCGCACTTCGCGTTCAGGCGCCGCGCCTACCGGGCCCGCCCGCAGTGGTCCCACGACCTGACGGACGGCGCCTACGACACAGTGATCAAGCAACTGCGCACGGAAGGGCCGCTGACCGCCACGGAGCTGGGCGGCGCCAAGAACGGCGGACTGTGGTGGGACTGGTCCGAGGCCAAGGTCGCCGTCGAGCGCGCGCTGATGTTCGGCGAGGTCGTGTGCACCGGGCGGCGGAGCTGGAAGCGGGTCTACGACCTCGCTGAGCGCGCCATTCCGGACGATCTCCTGCACGACAGCTTCGACGACGCCGAGTGCCTGCGCAGGCTCGTACGGCTGGCGGGCCGGGCCCTCGGAGTCGGCACCCGCGCCGACATCGCCGACTACCACCGCGTCAGGGGCGAGCAGTTCGACGCCGTGGTCGCGGACTCGGGGCTGGTGCCGGTGAGCGTCGAGGGCTGGGGGAAGCCGGCGTGGGCCGACCCCGAGGCGCTGGCGAGCGTGCCGCGCGGACGCCACCGTACGACGCTGCTGTCACCGTTCGACTCGTTGATCTGGGAGCGGGCCAGGACCGAGCGGATCTTCGGCTTCACCCACCGCCTGGAGGCGTACGTCCCCAAGCCGAAGCGGGTGTACGGCTACTTCGCGATGCCGCTGCTCTCCGGCGGCCGCCTGCTCGGCCGGGTCGATCCGGCGCGGGAGGGGAAGACGCTGGTGGCCAAGCAGGTGTCCCTGCACGGCCCCAAAGCGGTCGCGCCGATGGCCGAGGCGCTGCGGGAGGCCGCCGAGTGGGTCGGTTGCACGGACGTACGGGTGGAGCGCGTCGACGCGCCCGACCTGCGCGACGCCCTGGCGAAGGCGCTCACCGCCGGCTGAGCGCGCGCCCGTGCCCGTACCCCCGGTCGGCGGGCGCCAGTCAGCGGTCACCGGCCCGCGGTCACCGACGAGCGGTCGCGGTCAGCGGATTTCGAGGATCTTCTCCCGCATCGCGTAGACCACGGCCTCCATCCTGGAGTGCAGTTGGAGCTTCTCCAGGATGTTGCGGACGTGGTTCTTCACGGTGTTCTCCGAGATGAACAGCTCTTTGGCGATGTCGCGGTTGTTCATTCCGGTGGCGACCAGCTTGAGGACTTCGAGTTCGCGCTCGGTCAGGCGCGGCGCCGGCACCAGTCTGCGTTCGTCGGTGCGCTGGATCATCGACTTGAACTCGGTCAGCAGCTTGGACGCCATGGACGGGCTGATCTGGGACTGGCCGTCGGCGACGGCGCGGATCGCGGTGGCCACCTCGTCCGTGGAGATCTCCTTGAGGAGATAGCCGGTGGCGCCCGCCTTGATGGCGTCGTAGAGATCGGCCTCCTCGTCGCTCATCGTCAGCATGATGATCTTGGCGCTGGGAGCCACTTCCTTGATGGCGGTGCAGGCTTCGATCCCGCCGCGCTTGGGCATCCGTACGTCCATCAGCACGATGTCGGGCAGCAGATCGGCGGCCTTGTCGACGGCCTCGGCGCCGTCGCCCGCCTCACCGACCACCTGGATGTCCTCCTCCTGGGCGAGGACGATCTCCAGACCGCGGCGGAACAGCGCGTGGTCGTCCACGACGAGCACCCGGATCGGCTCCTGGCGGGACGAACCGCCCGTATCCGGCCCGGATTCGCAACCGGCGCGTCTCTCCGCATCGTCGATGTGGCGCGCCTCATGAGCATCCCTTGAGTGATGCACCGGCCCGAAGTGGTCCGCCATCGTTCCTCCCCCTGAAGGCCATGGCCCCGAGTTCACATGAGCCTGCCAATCGCAGTTCGGCGACCGGCTGTTGGCTTACGCCGCCATGATTTCACGCCTGGGCCTCAGAACGGTGATCCCGTGGTCGCACGAGGGTGCCCCTGAGGGCTCAAAAGGGCGTTCCGGAGCACTCAGGGGCACCATTCAGGGACGGATATCAGCCGAAATACAGGCTGTACTCAGCCGAATTCAGGCCGTAATCGGCTGTGTTCGGCGCGAGCGCCGCCGGGGCCGTCGCCGCTCTCGCGGCCAACTCCGGGCGCCACAGCCGTCTTCGGCCGTCTCAGCCGCCGAGGGCGCCGCCGGCGCCACCCGTTCCCGAATCCGCCAGCGGATCCGTCCTGAGGTGAATCACCCCGTAGTCGTACGCGTGACGACGGTAGACGACGCTCGGTTCCTTGGTGTCGGAGTCGACGAACAGGTAGAA
Source organism: Streptomyces sp. 150FB (assembly GCF_000818195.1). Lineage (GTDB taxonomy): Bacteria > Actinomycetota > Actinomycetes > Streptomycetales > Streptomycetaceae > Streptomyces. The sequence continues at coordinate 3,144,547 of NZ_JTHL01000001.1, forward strand.
GTCGTGCCCGACCAGTTCCATCTCCTCAAGAGCCTGGTCCAGCGTCATCGGCGCGGCGACGTGGTTCTTCTCCCTGACCACCAGTGGTCCGTCACCCTGGACGTCCACCGAACCCATCTTGGTGGTGGGTACGGCCGCCGCCTCTTCCGCCGCGGTCTCGCCGTTCGCGTTCAACTCGGCCACGTCGGGGATGACTTCGACGACCTCCGCGGCCGAGAGACGGCCGTTGCCACGGCGGTTGTAGCGCTTCTCGTGCTGCTTGCGCAGCCGGGCCTCCAACTTGCCGGTTGCCAGGTCGAGCGCGGCGTACGGGTCACCGGCCGCCGCCTCCGCCCGGATCACGGGGCCCCGTGAGCGAAGGGTGATCTCCACCCGGTCGCACCGGTCGGCCTGACGCGGGTTGTGTTCCTTGGACACCTCGACGTCGAGGCTGATCACCTTGCCGTCGAGCTTCTGGATCTTCTCCAGCTTCAGCTTCTCGGCCACGTGCTTGCGGAACCGCTCGGGCACCTCTGTTTTGCGGCCCTTGACGACGATGTCCACGCAGAACTCCGTTCCCGGATCACTCCGCCTCGTTGCGGAGATGCTCCCTGTTGCACCAGACCCCAGTAGTCACCGGAGCCTCGGACTTGGCGACTTTCACCTCCTCCTCCCCCGTCCACGTGGTCCCCACCCTCATGAACTTCGAGGTTTCGAAAAACGCCGGAGCACCGTGACAAACGCCGGGGCACCGCGACGCATTCTGCGAGCCACGGCTTTCGCCATTCCGTACAACCGAACATAGCTCCCCCGGACGGGTGTCGGCACCCGCTACCAGCAGGTACGTCCGTTCAGGTGTTTCTCTTCCCGCTTTACCTGCAAGGATGCAAATCGAGGCTCAGTTCCGGTTTATTTCGAAGGAGAGGGGCGGCGCGGAGACAACTGCCGCGCTCACCTGTACGAATCCGGGAAAGCCCGGCCGCAGGGTGGCACGCAGTGCGCGAGCCGCCTCGACCAGCGAAGCTCCCGTCGTCATGAGATCGTCCACCAGCACCACCCGGCCGCCCTCCAGCAGCCGCGCGCCACCGTTGGCGACCTCCAGCGCCCCCGACAGGTTCGCGGCCCGCTGACGGGCGCCGAGCCCCGCCTGATCGGCCACGGCGCGCCGCTGCCGCAGTACGGGAACGACCCCGGCGGTC
>NZ_JTHL01000001.1:3145873-3148294 GCF_000818195.1 Streptomyces sp. 150FB
CGCGCGCCCCGACGGCGCGCCGCGTGGAGGGTACGGGGACGAGCAGCAGCGGGCCCACGCCCGTACCCGGCGGAACCGCCGCCTGGACGGCCCCCGCCAGCGCCCTGCCCAGCGGCCCGGCCAGCCCGAGCACACCGCGTTCCTTGTGCGCGAGCAGCACCGCCCGTACGGCGTCCTCGTACGGCGCCGCCGCGTGCACCACCGGCAGCCCGGCAGGCTCAGGCACCGGCCGCACCCGGCACGGCCATGTCCCGTACAACGCCCGGCCGCAGTCCTCGCAGAGCGGTGTCCTGGGGCTGCCGCAGCCGCCACAGGTCACCGGGAGCACCAGGCCGGTGATCTCTCGCCACCACCCCCGCATGAGCACCACTCTGCCAATCGCCCGAGCCCCCGGCCACCCCTGTGGACAACTGATTGGGGGCGGCCCCCGCAGCCCGTACACCCCGCCCGGACCCCCGGGCCGGGCCCGCCCCGACTGTCAGCCCGGATAGACGGGTGACGACCCCGACCCGACCATGGTCTGCCAGTTGCCCCCGGCGGGCAGCCGTACTATCCCGGCGTCCCCCGAGTCGGCCACCAGCGGCTGCTGATCGTCGTCGTCCGCGGCGATCGCCGTCACCTGGTTCAGCCCCGGCAGCACACCCGCCGCCGACGTCGATCCGTCGGTCTGGATGTAGCGCACCTGCTGCACGCCCCTGGCCTCCTTGCCGACGACCACCAGCCTGCTGGGCCCGGCCCAGGACACCGCGGTCACCGTCTCCATCTGCGGTGCGACCGACTGGAGTTCCGCCACCGACACCTCGGGCTCCACCCCGGCGCGGTGCCGCTCGATCCGCCCCACCTCCAGGGTCGTCCGGCCCTTCTCGTTCACCAGGAGGGCGATCCTGACGCCGTCGGCCGACACCCGCAGCGCCTCGATACGCCCGTCGCCGAGCCCGTCCACGGGGACCTCCCGCGCGGGGCCGCCGCCGTTCTGGAGTCTCAGCAGGCGTGGTTTGTGCGGGTCCCGGTCGGCGACCCAGAGGTCGCCCTGCCCGTCCCAGCTCGGCGCGGAGAGCCGGTCCTTGGGGTCGCCGCCCGCGCTCGTCACCAGCGGGTTCCCCGGGTCGCTCGCGGAGATGACCGACGAGACGTACAGCGACTTGGCGTCCTCTCCCACGCCCGCCGCACGCTTCTCGTCACGCGACACCGCGACCGAACCGAGCTTGAGCGTGCCGTCACCGAACGGCCCGATGACGGGCGTCTTGCCCGCGGTCTCGCCGCTGCTGGTGTCCAGCTCGGTGAGTTTCCCGGTGCTGTCGATGAAGTACGGGCTGTCGGCGGCGCCCGTGGCACGGTCGGGCGCGTACCCCTCCGCCTGGTCCCCGGTGAGTGCGCAGAGCCTGGTGCCGCCCGCCGTCAGCTCGACCTGTTCGATCTTGGTGGAGGTGAGGTCCCGCAGGGTGAAGAGCAGTTGCGCGGCCATCTTCCTGCACTGCGTGCCACCCGCCTTGGCCGCCGCCGCGTTGAGCGGCACCTTCAGCGCGTTCCGGTCGTCGAACTCCAGTGATCTGGTGTTCGTCGCCAGGTGGGTGCCCGCGGGGAACATCGAGTCGACGGCGGGCCCCAGCCACCTGGTGGGACCGCCGAGCAGCGCGCTGATGGCCTGGGTGACGGGGTCCATCCGGGTGGTCGGGTCTATCCGCTTACGGATGTAGACCGGGTCGGCCACCAGCCAGTTCTGCCCGGAGGCGAAGTAGTACTTGTTGACCGAGCGGTAGCTGCGCTCGAAGTCGGAGTCGCCCAGCAGCAGCCCCTGCGGCAGCCGGTCGATACGCCACTCGGTGCCGTCGGCCGCCTTCTGCTGCGCCAGGTGGATCTCCCCGTGGTACGCGGCCGGGGCAGCCGGCTGGTAGGCGTGCGAGGCGTCGACCTCGGCGATCCGCTCGCCGTACAGCGGGTATTTCAGGCCGGAGGGGTCCGCCGCGCTCTGGCCGCCCTGGGGGGCCGCCGGGTCGGGCGCCGCACTCAGCACGGTGGTGCTGTCCTGCGGCCGCCAGGTGCGCGACGCCTGCTTCGTCAGGTACTTCCTGGCCATGGCGAAGTCGGGATCCTCGCTGGTCATCGCCTCCAGGAAGCCGTCGACGATCTCGTCGGGCTCGGCTTTCGCCGGCGGCGGTACGGCGTAGACCCGCACCTGCGACTCACCGTGCGGGGACGCCTTGACCAGCTCCACGTCGCCGGTGTCCGGGATGGACGCGCAGCCCGCGAGCAGCAGCGTCACGATCGCCAGCACAGCGGGCATCCGCACCGCTCGTCCTCCACCGAACCGACGGCGGTCAGCGCCCACGAGTCGTGTCCTCCCGCTCCGAAGCCTGGCGTACTGGGTCATGGGGGCCGGGGCGGTCAGGGCGGTCGGCACGGTCGCCGGCGGGTATCCGC
>NZ_JTHL01000001.1:3148490-3158081 GCF_000818195.1 Streptomyces sp. 150FB
TGCCCGGCAGGGCCGCCGGGTCCACCGCACCCGCCGAGGGCGCCGTACGGGGCGGCAGGGGCGCCCGGGGCGGCAGCGCCGAACGGTCCGTCCCCGGCTGGGCCGGCACACTCGCCAGCCGGTGCGCGTTCTCCATGAGCTCCCCCGACGCCCGGCTCTCGCGGCCCCGCCGCGAATCCTCGGGCTCCAGCGGTATCGGCGAACCGCGCAGCGACTCGTCCGCCGTACGCGGCAGGGTCAGCCGGAACTGGGATCCGCCGCCCGGCTCGCCCCAGGCCTGGAGCCAGCCGCCGTGCAGCCGCGCGTCCTCGACGGCGATCGACAGGCCGAGCCCCGTACCGCCGGTGGTACGCGCCCTCGCCGGATCGGCCCGCCAGAAGCGGTTGAATACCCGGGTGGCCTCGCCGGGCTTGAGCCCCACCCCGTAGTCGCGGACCGCGATCGCGACGGCCCCGCCCGCCACCGCCATCCGTACGACGACATCCCGGCCCTCGCCGTGCTCCACGGCGTTGACCACCAGATTGCGCAGCACCCGCTCCACCCGGCGCGAGTCCGCCTCGGCTATGACGGGCTGCTCGTCCCCGACGACCCGGATCCGGGTGCCCTTGCGCTCGGCCAGCGGTTCGGCGCCGCCGATCACCCGCCGTACGACCTGCCGCAGGTCGATCGGCTCGGCCTCCAGCGCGGCGGCCCCCGCGTCGAAGCGGCTGATCTCCAGCAGATCCGAGAGCAGCGACTCGAAGCGGTCGAGCTGGTCCCCGAGCAGCTCCGCCGAGCGGGCCGTCACGGGGTCGAAGTCGACCCGCGCCTCATGGATGACGTCGGCGGCCATCCGTACGGTCGTCAGCGGCGTCCGCAGCTCGTGCGAGACGTCGGAGACGAAGCGCCGCTGCATCCTGGACAGCTCCTCGAGCTGCTGGATCTTGAGCTGGAGGTTCTGCGCCATCTTGTTGAAGGCCTCGCCGAGACGCGCGATGTCGTCCTCGCCGGTGACCTTCATCCGCTCCTGGAGACGCCCTGTCGACAGCCGCTCGGCGATCCCGGCGGCCATCCGTACGGGCGTCACGACCTGCCGCACCACCAGCCACGCGATGCCGCCGAACAGCACGACCACGAAGAGTCCCGCCGTGGCGAGCGTGCCCTTGACGAGGTTGAGCGACTGCTCCTCCTGCGTCAGCGGGAAGAGGTAGTACAGCTCGTACGCGTTGCCGTCGACGTCGTTGAGCCGCTTGCCGATGATCAGACCCGGTTCCGGGTCTCTGGCGTCGGTGGCATCGGTGTACCGGATCTGGGCGTACGTCTCGAACTGGCCCGTGCCCTCGGCGACCGACGAGCGCAGGTCGTCGGGAATGCTCGTGAAGTCGACCCCGCCGGAGGCCCTGGGCGCGCGCTTGGTGGACGACCCCTCCTGCGAGTCGGCGCTCAGCGCCACCACGTTGAAGGCGCCGGGCCCGCCGCTGGCGAGCTGTTCGACCAGCTCGGTCCGCCAGGAGTTACGCCCGGGCCTGCCGCCCGCGCCGCCGTCGTCCTGCCCACCGGGCGCGGCCGCGGCGTCCGCCGTCTCCTTGGCCACGGTGAACCCGCCGGCCGCCTGGCTCTGCGCGGCCTTCTCCTTGGCTTCGAGCAGGCCGTTGCGCACCTGCCCGATGACCACGAACCCCAGCAGCAGCACCACACCGAGCGACAGGAACAGCGTGGCGGCGACCACGCGGAGCTGGATGTTCCGCCGCCACAGCCGTGCCGCCGGCAGCAGCGGACGCCTCACCCACCGCACGACAAGGCGCACGACGGGACCGCCGGGCGTACCGTCCTGGAGCAGCCGACCGCCCTGAAACAGCCGGCTGAACCACGAGGACGGACGCCCGGAACCGGCCGGCAGCCCCGCACGGACTCCCGGCTCCCCGGGCTTCGGAGCAGCGCTGCCGCCGGACATGTCAGCTCGGTCCTGCCTTGTAACCGACACCACGGACGGTCACCACGATCTCCGGCCGCTCGGGGTCCTTCTCGACCTTGGAGCGGAGCCGCTGGACATGCACGTTGACCAGCCGGGTGTCCGCCGCGTGCCGGTATCCCCACACCTGCTCCAGGAGCACCTCACGCGTGAACACCTGCCACGGCTTACGCGCCAGCGCGACAAGCAGATCGAACTCGAGCGGCGTCAGGGCGATCGACTGCCCCTCACGCTTGACGGAGTGACCCGCCACGTCGATGACCAGATCGCCGATGGCGAGCTGCTCCGGCGTCGGCTCCTCCGACCTCCGCAGCCGCGCCCGGATCCGGGCCACCAGCTCCTTCGGCTTGAACGGCTTGACGATGTAGTCGTCGGCCCCGGACTCAAGACCCACCACCACGTCGACCGTGTCGCTCTTGGCCGTGAGCATGACGATGGGCACTCCGGACTCGGCCCTGATGAGCCGGCACACCTCGATACCGTCCCGGCCGGGAAGCATCAGATCCAGCAGAACCAGATCCGGCTTGGCCTCACGGAAGGCGGCAAGTGCCTTGTCGCCGTCTGCGACGAACGACGGCTCGAACCCTTCACCACGCAGCACAATCCCGAGCATCTCGGCCAGTGCGGTGTCGTCGTCGACGACAAGGACGCGTCCCTTCATATCGACATCATCCCATTAGCTAATCGTTACCTGGCGTGACCTGGCACACAGCGCCGCGATTCCGTCCCCGGTCACCGGGGACAGCGCGCCGTACTCGGTGACGATCGCCGTCACCAGTTCTGGGGGCGTGATGTCAAAAGCCGGGTTGTACGCCTGCGTTCCCAGCGGCGCCACCGGCATCCCACTGCCCGTCTCCATTCCGGCCACCGCCATCTGCGGTGCCGTGACCTCCGTCACCTCCTGCCCCGGTCGTTGCTCCACTTCGATCGACGCCCCGTCGGGGGTGTTCAGGTCGATCGTCGTGGTGGGAGCCACCACGACGAACGGCACATGGTGATACTTGGCGAGGACGGCGAGCGGGTAGCTTCCCACCTTGTTCGCCACCGACCCGTCGGCCGCGATGCGGTCGGCGCCGATGAAAACGGCGTCCACCTCCCCCGCGGCGAAGAGCGAACCAGCAGCGTTGTCCGTGAGCAATGTGTACGCCATCCCGTTGCGAGCCGCCTCGTACGCCGTCAGTCTGGCGCCCTGGAGCAGCGGACGGGTCTCGTCCACCCACAGACGACGCAGCCGGCCGGCGCGGTGCGCCGACAGTGCCACGGCGAAAGCGGTGCCTTCCCCTCCGGAGACGAGCGCCCCGGTGTTGCAGTGGGTCAGGATCCGATGGTTGCCACCAGGCAGCAGTTCATCGAGGAGCGTAAGCCCAAACGTGGCCATCTGCGCGCTGGCCTCGGCATCCTCCCTGTGCAGCGCCTTGGCCTCGGCGAGCGCGGCGGCCGCCGCCTGCTCCAGATCCGCCCCCGCGTCGGCGGCTGCGCGGTACGCGTCACGCGCCCTGCGCACTCCGTAGCCGAGGTTCACCGCGGTGGGCCGCGCCTGGGCCAGGATCTCCGCCGCGTCCTCGACGTCGAAGCCCCGCGCCGCGGCGAGGGCCACCCCGTAGGCACCCGCGATGCCGAGCAGCGGGGCGCCGCGTACGACAAGCGTCCGGATCGCCTGCACCAGCGCCGGTACATCGGTGCAGACGAACTCGGCCTCCTCCGCAGGAAGCCTTGTCTGGTCGAGGAGGACCAGTACCGGCCCCTCCGGTGGCTCGTCCCAGCGAAGTGAGGGGAGCATCGAGGACTCCGCGCCGACAGGCGTTTGTACGTACTGATCAGCCATCCGCCCAGTCTGCCCGCTACCGCCACCACAATGAAGGCGGGAAGAAGGCGGATACGGAGATATCGCCCCCGCCCGGACCGGCGGACCCCGCCCCCGGTACGGACCGCGGTGCGGACGGCGGTACCGATGGTGCTATTTGTGCACAGGGCCAGGCCCACCGCCGGGCAACGCGTGGCACGATGGCTGCCGACCCGCCGCACCGCTCCCCGAACAGACGCTGTCGAAGCGCCGACTCGCCGAGCGGGCCCCGCAACCAATCCACGAGGTGGACCACCGTGAACGACACTCCGGGCTGGGCCTCGCCCGGATCTGCCCCGTCCGACGGCCAGGACAACAACGCCGGCGTGCCCAGGCCCGCCGGCCCCGCCGACGAGACCGGTTCTCCCTCCAAGTGGTCCAAGGCCCAGCCCCCGGCCGGACAGTGGTCCCAGCCGGCACCGCCGGCCCCACGGCAGGCGCCCGGCCAGTACGGCGGCCCCGGCGGAGGCGGAGCGCCCGGCTGGGGAGGTCAGAGGGGCCCGGGCTGGGGGCCGCCGCCGGCCGCCAAGCCCGGCGTGATCCCGCTGCGCCCGCTGGGGATCGGCGAGATCCTCGACGGCGCGGTCTCCACCATGCGTGCCCACTGGCGCACGGTGCTCGGTGTCACCGTCAGCGTTTCCGTGGTCACCCAGATCTGCCAGATGCTCGTCACGCGCTACCTGCTCCCGGAACCCCCGGACCTCGATCCGAACGCGGGCCCGTCGGAGGCGCTGGACCAGGCCGCCAGGTCCATGCAGTCGAGCCTTCTCTCTCTCGCCCCCACCATGCTCATCACACTGATCGGCACGCTCTTCACCACGGCGGTCCTCACCATGGTGATCAGCCGCTCGGTGCTGGGGCGTCCCGTGACGCTGAAGGAGGCGTGGCTGGAGGCCAAGCCCCGGCTCCCCCAACTGCTGGGGCTGACCCTGCTGTTGCCGGTGATGGCCGCCGCCATCCTGGCCGTCTGCGTACTGCCTGGCATCCTCGTGGGATCGCTCGCCGGAGTCGGACTCGTCACGCTGGGCGCGTTGGGCGGCCTTGTTGTCGTCCTGTGGCTGATGATCCGCTTCGCCCTCGCCTCCCCGGCCCTGATGCTGGAACGGCAAGGCGTCATGGCGTCCCTGCGCCGCTCCGCGAAGCTGGTGCGGGGCTCCTGGTGGAGGGTCTTCGGCGTCCTCTGCCTCGCCTACCTGATCACTCTGCTGGTCACGCTGATCATCGGGGTGCCCTTCAGCCTCGTCGCCATGGCGGCCGACGGATTCAGCTTCAGCAGCCTGCTCTCGGGCGACGTACCCGACTACGGCTGGGTCTACCTGATCATCACGGGCATCGGCTCGGTGATCGCCTCCTCGATCACTCTTCCCATCAACGCCGGTGTGACCGTCCTTCTCTACATCGACCGCCGCATCCGGCGGGAAGCCCTCGACCTCGACCTCGCGCGCGCCGCCGGTGTGCCGGTCCACGGCCCCGGCTCGCCCGGCGACGACGTCTCCAGGAGCTGATGCGGTGTTCATCACGGGGGGCGCGACCATGTCGCGGCTGATGATCCGTACCAGCGACGACATACCGGTGGACACCTCCCGCATACCCGCCCGCGAGGCGGCGGAGCGGGAGTTGTCCAAGCCCATGTACCACGAGCACGACCCGAACCTCCTCCAGCGCGCCATCGACGCCTTCATGCGGTGGTTCAGCGACCTCCTCGGCTCCGTCTCCGGTCTCACACCCGGGGGTGTGTTCGGGATCGTGGTCGCCCTCCTGATCATCGCGGCGCTGGTCGCCGTGCTCTGGTGGCGACTCGGCACACCGCGCCGCCCGGGGGTCGCCGTCGCGGGCTCGCTCTTCGAGACAGGTCCGCGCAGCGCGGCCGAGCACCGGGCCGCCGCCGAGACACACGCCGAGGCCCACCGCTGGAACGAGGCCGTCCAGGAACGGATGCGCGCCGTCGTCCGCTCCCTTGAGGAACGGGCCCTGCTCGACCCGCGTCCCGGCCGCACCGCGGCCGAGGCCGCCGCCGAAGCCGGCCTGCCTCTCCCCGAACAGGCCGCTCGGCTGCGGGCCGCGGCGCACGAGTTCGACGACGTCACATACGGGGGCCGGGCCGCGGACCAGCGGACATATCTGCGCCTGCGGGAGCTGGACCTCGATCTGGGCCGCGCGAAACCCCGGCTGAGCGCCACGGTCGGAGGACAGCCCGGATGACGTCCGTGTCCACCGCCGCCTCTACCCCCGCCTCTACCCCCGCCTCGACCTCCACCTCTCCCTCCGCCCGGCAGATCTGGACCCGGTTCCGAGGTCCGCTGCTCGTGCTCGTTGTGCTCCTGATCGCCGGGATCGTCATGGCCGCTCTGGGCTCCGGGGAACGGCACGGCCGGCTCGACCCGCGCTCCGCCGACCCGATCGGCAGCCGCGCCGTGGCCGAACTGCTCAAGAACAGCGGAGTGTCGCTCGATGTCGTCACCACACTCGACAGCGCCACCTCCGCCGCAGGCCCGGGGACCACGCTCCTCGTGACCGCCCCCGACCTGCTGACCGCCAGTCAGCAACGCACCCTGCGCGCCACAATGGTCTCCTCGGGAGGCCGCACCGTGCTCCTCGGCGCTGGACCTCCCTCGGTCAGCACCCTGGCCCCCGGGGTGCGGGCCGAGAGCCCGGTGCCTGTCGCCGCGCGTGCGCCGCACTGCTCCCTCGCCACGGCGGGCGAGGCCGGCACCGCAGACCTCGGCGGCGAGCGGTACAGCACCGATGCGTCCGGCGTCGACGCCTGTTACCCGAGCGGGGACGCACCGACCCTCCTCCGGGTCGCCGGCAGCACAGGTGACACGGTGCTGCTCGGCTCGCCCGACCTCCTCTACAACGAACGCCTCGCCAAACAGGGCAACGCCTCGCTGGCGCTCGGCCTTCTCGGTTCCCGTCCTCATCTTGTCTGGTACCTCCCTTCGCTCAGTGATGCCTCCGCCGCCGACGAGAGCGGCCAGAGCGGCTTCTTCGCCCTGATCCCTCCCGGCTGGCTCTGGGGCACGTTGCAGCTCTTCCTCGCCGCGGTGCTCGCGGCGCTCTGGCGCGCCCGCAGGCTCGGCCCGCTCGTGACGGAACGGCTCCCGGTCGCCGTCCGTGCCTCGGAGTCCACCGAGGGCCGCGCCAGGCTCTACCGCAAGGCCAACGCCAGGGACCGCGCGGCCGATGTTCTGCGCACGGCCACCCGCGACCGGCTGGCACCGCTCCTCGGCGTACCTCCCACCCAGGCACACGCCCCCGAGACCCTGCTCCCCGCTGTCTCGGCGCGGCTCCCGGGCGCCGAACGTGACCTCCCCACCCTGCTTTTCGGCGCGGCCCCGGCCGACGACGCCGCTCTCATCCGCCTGGCGGACCACCTAGACGCCCTCGAAAGAGAGGTACGCACCTCATGAGTGCCCCGACCCCAGAGACCGCTGTGGACTCGGACAGCGCCCGCGCTTCCCTGGAGGCCCTGCGCACCGAGATCGCGAAGGCGGTGGTCGGCCAGGACTCCGCTGTCACGGGGCTCGTTGTCGCCCTCCTCTGCCGGGGCCATGTCCTGCTCGAAGGAGTCCCCGGTGTCGCGAAGACCCTCCTGGTGCGGGCACTGGCCGCCTCTCTCGAACTCGACACGAAGCGCGTCCAGTTCACCCCTGACCTGATGCCGAGTGACATCACGGGCTCGCTCGTCTACGACGCCCGGACCGCTGAGTTCTCCTTCCAGGCCGGTCCTGTCTTCACCAATCTGCTGCTGGCCGACGAGATCAACCGCACGCCGCCCAAGACCCAGTCATCGCTGTTGGAGGCGATGGAAGAGCGACAGGTGACCGTCGACGGCACCCCTCGCCTGCTCCCCGACCCGTTCCTGGTCGCCGCCACGCAGAACCCGGTCGAGTACGAGGGCACCTATCCCCTCCCCGAGGCCCAACTCGACCGCTTCCTGCTGAAGTTGATCGTCCCGCTGCCGTCCCGCGAGGACGAGATCAATGTCCTGTCCCGGCACGCAGACGGGTTCGATCCGCGTGACCTCCGGGCCGCGGGGGTACGCCCCGTCGCGGGGCCGGCCGATCTGGAGGCGGCTCGCGCCGCGGTCGCGAAGACCGCTGTCTCGCCCGAGATCTCGGGCTATGTCGTCGATATCTGTCGTGCCACTCGCGATTCCCCCTCGCTCACCCTCGGCGTCTCCCCGCGAGGCGCCACGGCCCTGCTCTCCACCGCACGGGCCTGGGCCTGGCTCACCGGTCGCGACTACGTCACCCCTGACGATGTGAAGGCCCTGGCGCTGCCCACACTCCGCCACCGCGTCCAACTGCGCCCCGAGGCGGAGATGGAGGGAGTCACCGCCGACTCCGTCATCACCGCGATCCTCGCCCATGTCCCCGTGCCCCGATGAGGAGCTGACACCACCCCGTGGCCCTCACCGGACGAACAGCGCTCGTCGCCGCGCTCTGCTCTCTCCTCGTCGGCATCTCCATCCCGAGCTGGACGGGGATCTTCGCTGTCGACGGGCTGCTCGTCGTCGTAATTCTGTGCGACTACGCGCTGGCCGCGCCAGTGCGAAAGCTCCAATTCACCCGAACTGGTGATACGTCCGTTCGACTCGGCGAGAGCGCTGACGTCCATCTGACCGTCACCAACGTCTCCGGACGCCGCCTGCGTGCCGGGCTCCGCGACGCCTGGCCACCGAGCAGTTGGCACGCGGGCACCGAACAGCGGGCGTCACGGCACGAGTTGGACGTTCCGCCGGGTGAACGCCGGCGCCTCACCACACATCTCCGTCCGACCCGCCGTGGCGACCGCCACGCGGAGCGCGTCACCGTACGCTCGTTCGGACCGCTGGGCCTGGCCGCCCGGCAGGGCAACCACGAGGTGCCGTGGACCGTGCGCGTGCTCCCGCCGTTCACCAGCCGGAAGCACCTGCCGTCCCGGCTGGCCCGGCTACGGGAGTTGGACGGCCGTACCAGCGTCATGCTCCGGGGCGAAGGCACCGAGTTCGACAGCCTCCGCGCATACGTGCCCGGTGACGACACACGGTCCATCGACTGGCGGGCCACGGCACGCCAGTCGTCGGTCGCCGTGCGGACCTGGCGTCCGGAGCGCGACCGGCACATCCTCATCGTGCTCGACACCGGCCGCACCTCGGCGGGCCGGGTGGGCGACGTCCCACGTCTCGACGCCGCCATGGACGCCTCGCTGCTGCTCACCGCGCTCGCCTCACGCGCCGGCGACCGGGTGGGTCTGCTGGCCTACGACCGCCGCACACGCGCCCAGGTCCAGCGCCGCACCACGGCCGACGTCCTGCCCGCGATGGTGAACGCGCTCGCGCTGCTCGAACCCGAACTGGTGGAGACGGACGCACGCGGCCTGGCGTCCGCCACGCTCAAGAACGCCCCACGCCGCTCTCTCGTGGTGCTGCTGACGAGCCTCGACGCCGCTGCTGTCGAAGAGGGACTGCTGCCGGTACTGCCGCAGCTCACCCAGCGCCACACGGTGCTGGTCGCCGCGGTCGCCGACCCTCATATCGAAGAGATGAGCGCCGCACGAGGCACGCTGGAGGGCGTCTACGAGGCTGCGGCGGCCGCCCAGACCCAGGCACAACGTCGGCGTACGGCAGAGCAGTTGCAACGCCACGGCGTCACAGTCGTGGACGCGATTCCCGAGAAGCTCGCCCCGGCTCTGGCCGACGCGTATCTGGCGCTCAAGGCAGCGGGCCGGCTCTGAGGCGGGTGCGGCGGCAGCACCGGAAATCAAAGGGGTGCCGACCGCCGCTATCTCCGATATCTCTGATCTGAATGACCCC
>NZ_JTHL01000001.1:3162844-3169622 GCF_000818195.1 Streptomyces sp. 150FB
TTTGTTCCCCTTCCGGGGCCCTCCGGGCGCTTCCCTTCGTGTTTCTGTATTTCCGACTCTATCAGATGCTTTCGTATCCGATTTCCCCCGGCCGGCGGAGGTTTTTCTTTCCTGCTGTTTACTGCTGTTCTCGCTCTTTCCTGCGTTTCCGACTCTACCAGAACCTTTTTCAGATTCTGACGGCCTGCGGACTGGCCTTTTGTCTTTCGACGGACCCGACATTACCAGAATCATTGAGGCCGATTTCATCGGCCTTCGTGTATCCGGATGTCGAATCGATGGGCTCCACAGAAATTCGATTTCCGTCGGGAGCCAGCTAGATGTTCACCAACCGCACTCGAACCTACCTGCTTTCGAGGCAACCGTTCAAATCTACCTCCCCGCTCGAACCATGTCAATGGTTTCCGTGGGGCGAAGAGGAGACTAACAGGTCAGAGACGTGCCGCGCACATCAGGCCGCGACCGGGAGCTCCGCGCTGCGGTCGGCAGCTTCCACGTCACCCGTGTCGCCCGCGCGGGCCGCCCGGCCGCCGACGACGTACACGTACGTCAGGAAGGCCGTCTCGGCCAGCACGCCGATGGCGATCCGGGCCCAGGTGGGCAGTCCGGACGGGGTCACGAAGCCTTCGATCATGCCCGACACGAAGAGCACCATCGCCAGACCTATGGCCATGCCGATCGCGGCGCGCCCCTGCTGGGCGAGGGCGGCGCGGCGTGACAGGGGGCCGGGGTCGATCACCGTCCAGCCGAGGCGCAGCCCCGTACCGGCGGCCACGAAGACCGCGGTGAGTTCGAGCAGGCCGTGCGGCAGGATCAGGCCGAGGAAGGTGTCCAGGCGGCCGGCGGACGACATCAGCCCGGCGCCCGCGGCGACGTTCAGCACATTGGTGAAGAGGATCCAGATCACCGGGAGGCACAGGAAAGCTCCCAGGACGAGGCACAGGGCGGCGGCCTCGGCGTTGTTCGTCCAGACCTGCGCCGCGAACGAGGCCGCCGGATGGCTCGAGTAGTACGTCTCGTACTCCCCGCCGGGCCGTGTCATCTGCCGGAGTTCGTCCGGGGCGCCGATCGAGGACTGGACCTCGGGGTGCGCGCCGATCCACCACCCCATGACCACGACGAGAAGCGTCGACAGCAGTGCCGTCGGCACCCACCAGTGCCGGGCCCGGTACACGGCGGCGGGAAAGCCCGCCGTCAGGAAGCCGGTCACATCCCGCCAGCCCGCGCGGCGCGTCCCCGTGACCGTGGCCCTGGCACGGGCGACGAGCTGGGTGAGGCGGCCCACGAGCACGGGGTCCGGAGCGCTGGACCGCATCAGCGAGAGGTGCGTGGCGGTGCGCTGGTAGAGAGCGACGAGTTCGTCGGCCTCCGTGCCCGTGAGGCGGCGCCCGCGGCGGAGCAACTGGTCCAGGCGGTCCCACTCGGCGGTGTGTGCCGTCACGAAGACATCGAGATCCATGGTCGGCTGCTGCTCCAGGCACTGGGTGCGTACGGCTTACTCGGGCTGACGACAGCGCGATGCCGATCAGCTTGGCAGACTGAGGCGTTCAGGGGCAGGGCAGGGAACGGCCGGAGAAGGGTGCGCACCAGTGAACGAGCTTGTGACGGGCGACGCGGTTGTCCTCGGAGTGCTTCCGGCGAAACTGCCGAGCCGGGCACTGGCCCTCGCGATCGACATCGTGGTGGCCTGGTTCGTCTATCTCCTGGTGACGATCGGCATCGTGCTGGGGGCCGGTTCGCTCGACGAGGCGGCGTTCACGGCGCTGACGATCGCGTCGTTCGTCCTCGTCCTGGTCGGCGGGCCGATAGCGGTGGAGACCCTCACCCATGGGCGCTCGGTCGGGAAGCTCGCGTGCGGGCTGCGTGTCGTACGCGACGACGGCGGGCCCATCCGGTTCCGGCACGCGCTGGTACGCGGGGCGATCGGCGTCATCGAACTGCTGATGTCGTTCGGGGTCATCGCCTGCATCGCGTCGCTCGTGTCCGCGCGGGGCCGCCGGATCGGCGATGTCTTCGCGGGGACCCTGGTCGTACGGGAGAGGGTGCCCGCCGCGCGCAGGGCGTCCGTTCCGCCTCCGCCGCCCTGGCTCGCGGGGCAGTTCGCCCGGCTGGATCTGTCAGCGGTGCCCGACGAGCTGTGGCTGGCGATACGTCAGTACCTGACGCGCATGGGGCAGCTCGACGCCAAGGTGGGCTGGGCGATGGCCGGGCGCCTCGCTGACGACCTGGCGGCGCGTACGGGGGTGCCGGTGCCCCAAGGGGTGCCGGCGGGCGCGTACTTGGCCGCTGTGGTGAGCGAACGGCAGGCGCGGGACGCCAGGCGGGCCTTCGGTGGCCCCTCCCCCGACGTGGCTTCGCCTGCCACTGCTGCTCCGGCTCCTGCCGCTCCGGCTCCTGCCGCGCCCGCCTCTGCTCCCGGGCCTGTTGCCGCCCCCGCCGTCGCGCCGCCGCAGGTTCCTGACGCCGACCGCCGACCCGCTTCCGGGTTCGCGCCGCCCGCCTAACCCCTTCAGGACAGGACCGAGGGCGGGCTTTCCAGGTCTTCGAGTTCGATACCCGGGGCCGAGAGCACCACGTCGCCGGCCAGGTGGATCGTGTGCTGTTCACCGGTGTCCAACGCGCTGACCTGGTACTCGTCCACGGTCAGGGGGCCGTTGTCAGTGGCGTGCGCTTCACTGTTCACCAGCGCCCAGGACTGGTCCAGGGTGCGGGGGGCGAGGACCGGGTCGGTGAAGGCCACGAGGCGTACGCGCGTCGCGGTCGAGTCGGGGGTGAGGCGCAGGAGACGGGTCAGGGCGACGAGGAACGCGGGGGAGGTACCGGTGAAGGCATGAGCGCGGACGTTGCCCTCTGTGGCGTGGGCGCCGGTGGGGTCGGTCCTCACCCACGTGACCCCTTCGATGGCCGCCGCGCGGATCTGCCAGCTCGCGGCGTGGAGTTCGAGGCGAATGGGGCGGCCGAGGTCGTCGACGGCCAGGTCGACGGAGCCGGCGGGGTCGCCGGAGGGGGTGGTGATCTGCGAGACGTAACGCCAGCCGGACGGGCCTGGCGCGCAGTGGAAGTGTTCCTGACCGAGGGGGGTGTGGTCGTGCGGATCGTGGAGCGAATAACGGCCGCGGGGCATGGGGTCCTTCGGGTCCTCTGGGGTTGATACGGGCGCCCGGCGCGGCGCGGTGACGGAACAGGCCCCCGGCACGGGGGTGCGGGGGCCTGATCCTGATCTGTACCGCGGTGCGGGGCGTGCGTATCACCGCTCGCCGATCACGGACTGCCGAGGCGGTGTCGCGCTGTCGGGAGTGCCGGCAGCGATCGACGGTGCCTCACCTCGGCGGCCCGTCAGTTGATCAGTAGCGGTACTGCTCGGACTTGTACGGGCCCGTCACGTCGACACCGATGTACGCGGCCTGCTCGGGGCGGAGCGTCGTCAGCTTCACGCCGAGCGCGTCGAGGTGGAGACGGGCGACCTTCTCGTCGAGGTGCTTGGGGAGCACGTAGACGTCGGTCGGGTACTCCTCCTGCTTGGTGAACAGCTCGATCTGGGCCAGCGTCTGGTCCGAGAAGGAGTTGGACATCACGAAGGAGGGGTGGCCCGTGGCGTTGCCCAGGTTCAGCAGCCGGCCCTCGGACAGCACGATGAGGGTCTTGCCGTCGGGGAACGTCCAGGTGTGGACCTGGGGCTTGACCTCGTCCTTGACGATGCCGTCGATCTTCGCGAGGCCGGCCATGTCGATCTCGTTGTCGAAGTGACCGATGTTGCCCACGATGGCCTGGTGCTTCATCTTGGCCATGTCGGAGGCCATGATGATGTCCTTGTTGCCCGTCGTGGTGACGAAGATGTCCGCGATACCGACGACGTCGTCGAGCGTGGAGACCTGGTAGCCGTCCATCGCCGCCTGGAGGGCGCAGATCGGGTCGATCTCGGTGACGATCACTCGCGCGCCCTGACCCCGCAGGGACTCGGCGCAGCCCTTGCCGACATCGCCGTAACCGAAGACGACCGCGACCTTTCCGCCGATGAGGACATCGGTGGCGCGGTTGATGCCGTCGATCAGCGAGTGGCGGCAGCCGTACTTGTTGTCGAACTTCGACTTGGTGACCGCGTCGTTCACGTTGATCGCGGGGAAGAGGAGGGCGCCGTCGCGCTGCATCTCGTACAGCCGGTGGACACCGGTCGTGGTCTCCTCGGTGACACCGCGGATCTCGGACGCCAGGCGCGTCCACTTCTGCGGGTCCTCGGTGAGGGTGCGGTTCAGCAGACGGAGGATGTAGCTGTACTCCTCGCTGTCCGCCGTCGCCGGGTCCGGGGCCGCTCCGGCCTTCTCGAACTCGACGCCCTTGTGCACCAGGAGGGTGGCGTCACCGCCGTCGTCCAGGATCATGTTCGGGCCGCCGGTCGGGGTGTTCGGCCAGGTCAGCGCCTGCTCCGTGCACCACCAGTACTCCTCGAGGGACTCGCCCTTCCAGGCGAACACCGGGATGCCCTTGGGGGCCTCCGGGGTGCCCTCGGGGCCGACCGCGATCGCGGCGGCGGCGTGGTCCTGGGTGGAGAAGATGTTGCAGGAGGCCCAGCGGACATCGGCGCCGAGCGCGCTCAGCGTCTCGATCAGGACCGCTGTCTGCACCGTCATGTGCAGCGAACCGGTGATGCGGGCGCCCGCGAGCGGCTGGGTGGCCGAGTACTCCTTGCGGATCGACATCAGACCGGGCATCTCGTGCTCGGCGAGAGTGATCTCCTTGCGGCCGAACTCGGCGAGCGAGAGATCGGCGACCTTGAAGTCCTGTCGGTTGGCGACAGTCGTCATAGCGTGCTGCTCCTCGTAATGGGGTGTCGAGGGTGGGTACGTACGGCTGGCTCTGCGGCGGCGGGCACAGGAATGCCCGGGCACTCGCGGCCCAGTCCGTCGGAGGCCCTCTCTCCCTCGGCCGGTCCGCGTGGGCGGGCCGCCCGACCGCCATCAGCAGCGACGTCTGGCACTGTCACGAATCTACACCGGTGGGCCCGGTGGCCCACAGCCAACAAGGTTTTGCGTGTGCTCAGTGTGCGGGGTCCGTCGCGGGGCTGGGTTCGAGGTCTCCCCCCGGGCCCTTCGCCGGGTTGGTGCCGGCCTCGGCCGCCGCGGCGCTGTAGATGTCCGGCTCCAGGTAGATGACGCGGGCGATCGGGACCGCCGCGCGGATGCGCGTCTCGGCGGAGTTGATCGCGTCGGCGACCTCGCCGGCCGTGTCGTCGTGCTGCACCGCGATCTTCGCGGCGACCAGCAGCTCCTCGGGGCCGAGGTGCAGCGTACGCATGTGGATGATGCCGGTCACCACATCGCCGTCGACGAGCGCGGCCTTGATCTTCTCGACGTCGTCGATACCGGCCGCCTCACCCAGCAGCAGGGACTTCGTCTCGGACGCCAGGATCAGCGCGATCACGATGAGGAGGATGCCGATGCAGAGCGTGCCGATGCCGTCCCAGACGCCGTTGCCGGTGCCGATGGCCAGGCCGACGCCCAGCAGCGCGAGTACCAGGCCGATGAGCGCGCCGAAGTCCTCCAGGAGTACGACGGGCAGCTCAGGGGCCTTGGCGCGGCGGATGAACTCGTTCCAGGAGAGCTTGCCGCGCGTGACGTTGGATTCCTTGATGGCCGTACGGAACGAGAACCCCTCCGCGATTATCGCGAAGACGAGCACGGCGACCGGCCAGTACCAGGAGTCCAGGGGGTGCGGGTTCTTGATCTTCTCGTAGCCCTCGTAGACCGCGAACATGCCACCGACCGAGAACAGGACGATGGAGACGAGGAACGCGTAGATGTAGCGCTCGCGGCCGTATCCGAAGGGGTGTTGCGGGGTCGCCTCGCGCTCGGCCTTCTTGCCGCCGAGCAGCAGCAGTCCCTGGTTGCCCGAGTCGGCGAGCGAGTGCACGCTCTCGGCGAGCATCGACGACGAACCGCTGAACAGGAACGCCACGAACTTGGCCACCGCGATCGCGAGGTTGGCGCCGAGCGCCGCCACGATCGCCTTTGTTCCGCCGGACGCGCTCATGGGTGCCTGGTGTCCCTTCCTCGGTGCTGCTGTCGTCGGTGCTGCGGCCGCCGGTACTGCGGCCGTGTCGCCGGGCGGCTCTGTTCGCCGTACGGCTGTCACGGGCGCGTACGGCGCTCCGGCCGTACGCCGTGGGTACGGCCGCACATTGTCGCAGCCGCCGACGCGGTCGGTGGTGCCGGTGGTGCCGCTGGTTCAGACGACCACAGTGGCCCGGAAAACGGTACCCGTGCCGGTCAGTTCGGCATTTTCGCCTGCCGGGACGAAGACCGAACCACCGGGGGTCAGCGCCAGGTCGTTCGCGCGGGGCGCACCGGCCGTGCAGGCCAGGATCTGCGGCGCGTCCGAGGTCAGGTCGCGCGGCGCTGCGCCCGGTGCCAGGGTGTGGCGGGAGAGCCGGAACTCGTCGATGGGGGTGTCGTAGATCTCCTCGCCCGAGGCGGCCGCCTCGGGGCGCAGGATGTCGGGTGCCGCTGCCTCGAAGCGCACGATGCGGAGCAGCTCGTCGACGTCCACGTGCTTGGGGGTGAGACCGCAGCGCAGGACGTTGTCCGAGTTGGCCATGATCTCGACACCCAGGCCGCCCAGGTAGGCGTGCGGGACGCCGGCGCCGAGGAAGAGGGCTTCACCCGGCTGGAGTTGGACGTGGTTGAGCAGCATGGCGGCGATGACGCCCGGGTCGCCGGGGTAGTGGCGCGCGATGGCGGCGTACGGGGCGTAGGCGCCGCCGAGGCGCTCGGCGGCCGAGGCC
>NZ_JTHL01000001.1:3170327-3171978 GCF_000818195.1 Streptomyces sp. 150FB
TGGCGGCCATCTCGTCCGGGGCGGCGGCGAGGACGGCGGTGAGGACCTCGCGCAGCGCCGCCTCTTCGGGGTGGGCGTGGAGGAGGTCCACGTACGGCTTGAGCGAGTCGACGTCCAGCCCGGCGAGCAGATCGGCGGCCTCGGCCTCGGAGCGGAAGCCGCACAGGCCGTCGAAGGGGGTGAGGGCGCAGATCAGTTCCGGCTTGTGGTTGGTGTCCTTGTAGTTGCGGTACGGGGCGTCGATCGGGATGCCCCGTGCCTCCTCCGCCGCGTATCCCTCTTCGGCCTGGGCGCGGTCGGGGTGGACCTGGAGCGAGAGCGGCGATCCCGCGGCGAGGAACTTGAGGAGGAAGGGCAGGCGCGGGCCGAACTTCCGTACGGCGGCGGCGCCCAGCTCCGCTTCCGGCGCCGCCGCGATCACGTCGGAGAGCGCTTTTTCGGAGCCGTCACGTTCGATGCGGGAGGGTGCCCCCGGGTGGGCGCCCATCCACATCTCGGCCTGTGGCTCGCCGGTGGGGGCGATGCCGAGCAGCTCCGGGATGGCGGTCGTGGAACCCCAGGAGTAGGGGCGCACGGTGTTGGAGAGGCGGTCCATGGGGTGTGAGCTTCCTTGTGCCGACGACGGGTGACGGTGGGGGGTGTGAGGCGGGGCTGGGTGCGGTGGTGCGGGCGCGGGTCCGGCGCTTACTCGGGGCTGCCGGTGGTCGCCGCGAGTGCCAGGTAGACGGTGGCGAAGTCGGTGACGGCGATGAGTTCGGCGACCGCTTCGATGTCGCTGCCCTCCTCCGCCTCCAGTTCGCTGATGGGCTTGTCGTGGATGTGCGCGAGTTCCCGGGCCGCCGGGGCCGCCGTCAGTCCGCCGGCCGGCCGGTCGCGCAGCAGGACGATGCGCGGGTGCAGCGCCTGCGGGTCGTCGACCCGGTCACGGAAGAAGTCGTCGGGGTCCGGCTCGCCGCCGGTGAGGTCACCGGAGAGGAGCGCGGTGTGGACGGCGAGTGCCTCGGGGAGTTCGGCGGCGATGGCCGGTCGGCCGGCCAGCTCGGTGAGTACGGCGGCGAACCGCCGCCCCACGGGCGCCGCGCCCACGCCCTCGGTCCAGATCAGCGGGAGGCTCTCGGCGAGTTCGACGGCGAGCGTCTTGGCCGGGTTGCTGTACGTGGCGACCGCCGGCCCGCAGCGGGTCGCGGTGCTGTCCAGCCGGTCGGCGACCCGCCGGAGGGTCTCGGGGGGCGCGTTGAGCAGGCGTACGCGGTCGAGGAGCGCCAGCAGCGGGACACCGAGGGCCCAGAGCGCGCCGGGGCCGTCCGCGGCAGCGCGGGCCCCGCTCTCGGCGGCGGAGTCGTAGGAGTGCTGGTTCGGTGACGTCGCCATGGGGACGAGGAGCCCGCGCGACCCGTCCACGGTCTCGCTCAGCGGGGAGCGGCCGGGGGCGACGGCGACGACCGTACAGCCACGGCGGTAGGCCTGTTCGGCGAGGATCCCGAGGCCCGGTTCGCTGCCGTCGGTCGTGGCGATGAGGAGCAGGTCAACCGGGCCGGCCCAGCCGGGGAGCGCCCAGCGCAGGGCGCCGGCCTCGGCGGCGACGCCGGTGGGGTGGATCCGGGCGACGGGTGCGGCGGTGCCGGCCAGGGCGGTGATCAGGTCGGCGACG
>NZ_JTHL01000001.1:3172448-3173712 GCF_000818195.1 Streptomyces sp. 150FB
CAGTGGTGTTGCGGAGCGCGATACGCGCCCGCGCCCCGGCTTCGGCGGCGCCCCGGAGCAGGCCGCGTCGGTCGACGCGGGCGAGTGCGTCCGGAGCGTCCAGCAGCGACTCGTCGAGCATGAGGATGAGCCTTTCGCATCGCCGGGCGCGGGGGGCGCGGCGCGTGAGTGGTCGTTGGCCGGGGCCGTCGCGGGTCTGTCGCCGGTGGCAGGGGCTGGGCGCTAGGTCCTAGGCGGGGCGGCGTGCCTCGTCGACGAGGAGGACCGGGATGTCGTCGCGTACCGGGTACGCCAGGCCGCAGTCCTCGCCGGTGCAGATCAACTCGGGGGTCTCGGCTGCGGTGCGGTCGCTGAGCGGCGCGTGACAGACCGGGCAGGCGAGGATCTCCAGGAGGCCGGCTTCGAGCGGCATGGGTGGTGCTCCTTCGAACAGGCGGATCGGGCCAGGCCAGCCTACCGCTGGGGGGCGGGGTGCGGTGCGGTCGTTGTGGGCGGGGGCTTTTCCCCTACCCGCCCCTTCCCGAAACCGGGGCCAGCCCCGGGCCCCGGGCGCCGGGGGCGGGGTCCCCGCGCAGGGGCGCGCGCGGACCGAGCGGATCGTACGGGGTGGTGCACGGGCACCCGTTGCGCGAGCGCGGCCGTGGCGAGGGCGGGAACTCCCCCACCCCGCCCCTTCCCGAAACCGGGGCCCACCCCGGGCCCCTGGCGCCGAAGGCGGGGCCCGGTTCCGCGGGGGGCGGGTGCGCGGACCGGCGGATCGTACGAGGCGGTGCACGGGCATCCGTTACGCGGACCCGCCAGTGGCCGGGGCCCACCCCGCCCTTTCCGGAAACCGAGGCCGGCCCGGCCCCCCAGAGGGCAGTGCTGGTGCGCCCCGAACCCGTGCACCCCGGGTGGGGCCTGGGACATCCCGGCCCCAGCGCCGGAGCAAGCAGGTGGGGTCCGCCCCGAGCCGACGGTCCCGGGCGCGCGGACGCCCCAGAACCCCAGGCGCAGTTGCCTATGCGGATCGGACGAGGTGGCGCAGCCCGCGCGCCCAACAGCGGGCGGAGGCGGGGGGTGCCGACCTTCCGCAGCCTGGCCCGCCGGCGACGCAGTGCTCAATCGCGGAGGGGACGCATCGTCGGGCGGGGCGAGTTCGCAGTGGAGCACCACGAGACACCTGGGGCGCGCATGCGGGTGCGCGGGCCGGATCGGGCGCGGGTGCGCCCCGAACCCGTGCGCCCCCGGCCCCGAGAGGCGGGCGGCGGGTGCGCCCCGGGCC
>NZ_JTHL01000001.1:3174132-3191981 GCF_000818195.1 Streptomyces sp. 150FB
CCGCGCGCTGCCGCCCGGCGCGCGCCAGCATCCCCGCCCCCGCGCCTACCCCCTGATCAGCGCCAGCGCCTCGTCCCTCACCTTCGTCATCATCGTCTCCTCCCGCGCCTCCACGTTCAGCCTCAGCAGCGGCTCCGTGTTCGACGGGCGCACGTTGAACCACCAGTCCCGCGTCGTCACCGTCAAGCCGTCCAGGCCGTCCAGGGTGACCCCCTCGCGGTCCTCGAACGCCGCCCGTACCGCCGCCGTCCGGGCCGCCTGGTCGTCGACCGTCGAGTTGATCTCGCCCGAGGCGCTGTAGCGGTCGTACGACGCGACCAGTTCCGACAGCGGGCCGTCCTGGCCGCCCAGGGCCGCCAGGACGTGGAGCGCCGCCAGCATGCCCGTGTCCGCGTTCCAGAAGTCGCGGAAGTAGTAGTGCGCCGAGTGCTCACCGCCGAAGACCGCGCCCGTGCGTGCCATCTCCTGCTTGATGAAGGAGTGCCCGACCCTGGTGCGGACCGGCGTGCCGCCGTGTTCGCGTACCACCTCGGGGACCGACCACGACGTGATCAGGTTGTGGATGACGGTGCTGCCCGGGTGCCTCGACAGTTCGCGTGCCGCGACCAGCGCCGTGATCGCCGACGGGGAGACCCCCGCGCCCCGCTCGTCCACGACGAAGCACCGGTCGGCGTCGCCGTCGAAGGCGAGGCCCAGGTCGGCGCCCTCCGCCAGTACCCGTGCCTGGAGGTCCACGAGGTTCTTCGGGTCGAGCGGGTTCGCCTCGTGGTTGGGGAAGGTGCCGTCCAGTTCGAAGTAGAGCGGCACCAGATCCAGCGGCAGGCCCTCGAAGACCGTAGGCACCGTGTGGCCGCCCATGCCGTTGCCCGCGTCCACGACGACCTTCAGCGGGCGGATCGCCGTGACGTCGACCAGCGACAGCAGATACGCCGCGTAGTCCTTCAGGGTGTCCTGGTGCCGTACGCCGCCCCGCTCGGCCACCGGCCGCGGGGCGCCCTTCGCCTCCCAGCCCTCGATCAGCGCCTGGATGTCGGCGAGGCCCGTCTCCTGGCCCACCGGCGTCGCGCCGGCGCGGCACATCTTGATGCCGTTGTACCGCGCCGGGTTGTGCGACGCCGTGAACATCGCGCCCGGCAGGTCGAGATCGCCGGACGCGAAGTAGAGCTGGTCCGTGGAGCAGAGCCCGATGATCGTGGCGTCCGCCCCTCGTGAGCACGCGCCCTCGGCGAAGCGCGCGGCGAGGCCGGGTGAGGACGGGCGCATGTCGTGGCCGACCACGACCGCCCTCGCGCCGGTGACCTCCACGAAGGCCGCGCCGAACAGCTCGGCGAGCCGGTCGTCGAGCTGTTCCGGGTACAACCCACGTACGTCGTACGCCTTCACGATCTGCGACACATCGGCCACGCCAGCCTCCTGAGGTCCCTCCGGGGCCCCTGCCTCGCGGCCCCCGTTCTTCGGTCGCCTCAAACTACCCGGCGCCGCGAAAAGACGACCTCACGCGCCGCACGGACCTCAGGAAGGCACCTCACGGAAGCATCCAGCCCAGCACCGACGTGCTCTGCGCCATCACGATCAGGCACATCACCAGCAGCAGCGCCGCACTCCACGGCAGCACCTTACGCAGCAGATCCCCCTCCCGCCCCGCGAGTCCGACCGCCGCGCACGCGATCGTCAGGTTCTGCGGCGAGATCATCTTGCCGAGCACTCCCCCGGAGCTGTTGGCGGCGGCGAGCAGCGCCGGCGACAGCCCCGACTCGTGTGCCGCCGTCACCTGGAGCGCGCCGAACAGCGCGTTGGCCGAGGTGTCCGAGCCCGAGACCGCGACCCCGAACCACCCCAGCATCGGCGACAGGAAGGCGAGTCCCGCGCCCGCCGCCGCGACGAAGTAGCCGATGGTGGCGGCCTGTCCGGACAGGTTCATGACGTAGGCGAGCGCCAGTACGGAGGTCACGGTGAGGATCGCGTACCGCAATTCGTGTACGGTCGCCCCCCATTCCCGTACGGAGTCCAGCACGCGTACGCCGAGCACGGCGGCCGTGAACACCCCGGCGACCAGCACCAGCGTGCCGCCCGTCGCGATGATCGGCAGGGAGAAGACATTGGCGCCGACGGGTTTGCCCTCCGAGTCGGCGACATCGAGGAACGGCCAGTCGAAGGCCAGCGTCGCCTTCGCGAACAGGTCCTTGACCGGCGGGATCTGGGCGATCGAGAAGATCAGCACGATCAGGGCGTACGGGGCGTAGGCGCGCACCACTTCGCGGCGCGGGTCCTCCTGGTCTAGGTCCGCGCTCCTGGTTCCGGTGAGTACGGCGGCCCGTACCGGTTCGGCGGCCGGCTTGCGTGCCGAGGGGACGGCGATCAGGGCGGCGGCCCCGACCAGCGCGGCCGCGATGTCGGCGAGTTGGGCGGAGACGAAGTTCGAGACCGCGAACTGCGCTGCCGCGAAGGCGACTCCGCAGACGAGCGCGGGCATCCAGGTCTCCCGCAGCCCGCGCCGCCCGTCGACGAGCCAGATCAGCACCAGCGGTACGACGAGCGCGAGGAGCGGTGTCTGCCGGCCGACGACCGAGGCGACGGTCTCCAGCGGCACCCCGGTGACCTGGGAGAGCGTCACCACCGGCGTGCCCATGGCGCCGAAGGCCACCGGCGCGGTGTTGGCGACGAGCGCCACGACGGCGGCCTTGACCGGGTCGAAGCCGAGCGCGACGAGCATCACCGAACAGATCGCGACCGGCGCCCCGAAACCGGCGAGCGCTTCGAGCAGCGCGCCGAAGCAGAACGCGATGACGAGTGCCTGGATGCGCGGGTCGTCGGAGAGGCGCCCGAACGAGCGGCGCAGGATGTCGAAGTGGTGGGTGCGGACCGTCATCCGGTACACCCAGAGGGCGTTGACGACGATCCACATGATCGGGAAGACGCCGAAGAGCACGCCCTGCACGCCGGACGAGAGGGTCTGGCCGATCGGCATCCCGTACGTGAACCACGCCACCAGCACCGCGACGGCGAGGCCGATGAGTCCGGCGAGGTGGGCTTTCATACGGACGGCGCCGAGCAGGATCAGGACGACGGCCAGGGGGAGGGCGGCGACCAGGGCGGAGAGGGCGAGCGAGTCGGCGACGGGTTCCAGTTCCTGCACGTACACAACAGACCTCCGGATTCCGCGATACGGAAACTGATCTCTCAGTGGAGGAATGGTCGTGTCCGCGACAAGGCAGGTCAATGCTCAGCGCAGGATCGGCACCGGAAACCTGCCGGGGCGGGAGAGAGCCCACAGCGGGAAGCTCAGAAGGCAAGCGAGAAGGAAGCCCCGATTCGGGGCGGGCTCAGGACTCCGGGGAGCGCAGTACCCGCAGATGTCCACGGCGCCCGACCTCGACCGGATCGGCACCGCGCGATCCCTTGCCACCGCCGCCGCCCGGGCGCTCCGGGGGCCGCGCGGCCTCGCGTACGGCGTTGGCGAGCGCTTCGAGATCGTCACCGCTGGGGTGTGCGGGGGCCGAGGGGTCCGTCAGCCGCACGACCTCCCACCCGCGCGGGGCGGTCAGCCTGCCGCTGTGCTCGGCGCACAGGTCGTAGCAGTGGGGCTCGGCGTAGGTGGCGAGCGGGCCGAGGACCGCGGTCGAGTCGGCATAGACGTACGTCAGTGTCGCGACAGCAGGGCGGCCGCACGCGGTGCGCGAACAGCGACGTACAGGGCTCACGACGTTGGACGGTACCGCACTCTTGAGCGGGCCGCGACGACTCACCACCAGGTCACCCCACCGTGTCGCGGTGTGAAAACCGGCCCAACCGGACATCCGACAACTGCCCTGACCTGCACGGGAAGAGAGATGCCGGAGCCATGACAGCCCGTTACCCGGCCATTACTTGGGGGCAAATCACTCCAAGAGAGGTGGGGCGGCGGGCGCGGACGTGCCTGGAATCACGTCGGCGGTTGGCCGGAATGTTCCGGAACGTGACCCCGAACGTGACCCGGAACGTGACGGAGACCGACATGGCGTCCGCGCGGGTCACATCCACGATCGCCATCGCGCGCGGAGAGCTACCCTGCGTCAGTGATGGACAGTCCAGTACCGCCCCGCCCGCCCGAGCCACGGCCGCGTCGGCGCGACCGCCACGGCCGCGGTATGCGCGGGCCGGTCGCCCCGCCCCAGGTACCGCTCTCCGCCAGCCGGGCGGAGTCCTTCAACGATCTTGTGCAGGACTCCGTCGACCGTCTCGAACGGCGCTGGCCCCAGCTCGCCGAGGTCGAGTTCCTGGTGATGGACGTGCCGGGTACGCAGGAGGAGTCCGTACCGCTGGGGCGCTCGCTCGCCGCCGGCAAGGACAGCCCCGCACGGATCCTCGTCTACCGGCGGCCCGTGGAGATCCGTACCAAGAACCGCGACGAGCGCGCGATGCTGGTGCACGAGGTCGTGGTGGAACAGGTCGCCGAGCTGCTCGGGCTGGCGCCGGAGTCGGTCGATCCCCGGTACGGGCAGGAGTAGTCCCGGGCGGTTACTTCTTGGCGTCCAGGATCGAGAGATCCTCCTTGGCCTTCGGTACGAGCACCGTCCCCCGGTCGTCCGGCAGCGTCTGGATCGTGAACGCGTCCACGCCGTCCTGTGTCAGCGCCAGCGTGCGTGCCGCGTACACCGGGCCGCCCGACACGGTCTCCACGGTCAGCGCGTACGACCCCTTCAGCCCGGTCGGCACCGGCGGGGTGATCGCCTGGGTCGTACCGGCCTTGATCGTGTACGTCTTCGTGACCGGCTCGCCGCCCTTCGTCCCGGCCGACGCCGTGACCTTGACGTTCGCGGCGGCGCCCGGCGCTGTGACGGAGAGGGTCGAGCCCTTGGCGCGGTTGTCTGCGACGCTGGCGCGCGCCCCGACGGGTCCCGTCGCCGGGATGAAGCCGATCTCCTGCTTGCCGCCCTTGCCCCGGACGACGCGCAGCGCGGCGACCACCGGTGTCGGGGTCCCCGCCTGGGACGGGCTGAGCAGCAGCGATCCCGCCTCGCCCTTGGTGACGTCGGCGAGGTCGACGGATGCCGTCATGCCTGCCTTGACGTGCAGGGTCTCGTGGCCCGCCGGGGTGATCGTGCCCTCGGCGCCCGCCAGTTGCACCTTCAGGTCGGCGTCCTCCTGGCCGGGCGCGTAGGCCACCAGCGTCACGTCCGTGGCGTCCGCCGGGATGCCGGGCAGCACCAGGCTGCCCGCCGGGTCGGCCGAGGCCCCGAGCCAGTCGCTGCCCGCCTTCTCGTCGGCGACGCCGACCACCGCGCCGACCCGCCCCGAGCGGGTGGTGACATGCGCGGTGAGGCCGGCGGCGGGCTTGGCGGTCAGGGTGGAGAGCAGGACGGGGACGCTGGACCTGGCGGGCACCGGGATGCCCTCGCCCTCGTCGGAGCCGACCTTGCCGTCCTTGCCGTACAGCTCGATGTCGGCGACGGCAGCGGTGTCGTCGGGGTTGGTGAGATGGACGTAGTCCTGCCGTGACGCCTCCGTGCTCACCCCCGGGAACCAGAAGTCGGTGTCGGGAGCGGTGCAGGACATGCCGAGCAGCCCGCGCGCGCCCCCTACCGACAGCGAGGTGGTCTGCTGAGCCGTCCAGCCGGGGGCGAGCCGTCCGGTGGCCGTGCCGACGAGTGCGGGTGCCTCGCCGCCGCTCGCGGTCTCGGAGACGGGCGTGCCCGGCTCCTTGAGGGTGATGACGGGCTTGGCCGGCGCCGGGGGCTTCTTCGTGTCCTTCTTGGGATCCTTCTTCGGGTCCTTCGTGTCCTTCTTCGGGTCGTCCTTCTTCGGGTCGGCCGGCGTCGTGTCGTCCGTCGCGGGCACGGCGTCCGCCTTGTTCAGCTCGGCCGTTCCCGCCGACCCGGTCGCACCCGTGCCCGTGCCCTGGGGCGTGACGGAGGTGTACGTCGTCTCCGCGACCTCCGAGGTACTCGGCGCCGGGCAGAGCAGGCTGGTGCGCTCCACGGGCAGCCGGGCGGGCGCGGCCGTGCCGGTGGCCTGCCCGCCGGTGTCGGGGGCCGAGAAGGCGGCGAAGCCGGTGACGGCGACGAGGGCGGTCGTGGCCGCGATCAGGGAGAGGGTCGTACGGTTCACTGGTTGCTGCTCCCGTCGGGACGGTGCTCGTTCTCGGGCTCCTGGCCGTCGGCGTAGGGCTGATTGCCGTATCCGTACGGGTACTGTGCCGGGTCGTACTGCCCTTCCTGGTACGCCTCCGGCTGATACGGCCCCTGCTGAGGCTGCTGCGGCTGTTGCGGCTGCTGCGGGTACGACTGCTGCTGGTACTGGCCGTCGCCGTACTGCGCGCCCGGCTGGACGCCCTGCTGGTACGGGTCGTTCTGGTACTGGTCGGCCTGGTACTGGCCGTAGTCGGCGCCCACGTACGTCTGGGTCCGCTCGTCCCACTCGCCGTACTGCGGCTGCTGGGGCACCGGCGCGTACGGCTGCTGCTGGTCGGCCCCGGGGACCGACTCCTGCCCCGCCGTGGCGTAGTCGCCGGTGGCGTCGCCCGTACCGGTGCCTGTGGTGCCGTACTGACCGCTTCCGAACTGGCCCGTGTCGAACTGACCGGTGTCGAACTGACCCGTCTCGTAGGGCCCTGTCGCGTACTGCCCGGTCCCGTCGTCCTGAACCGGCTGCCCCTGGGGATCCTGCTGATCCTGAAGGTCGTGCTGCCCCTGAGGATCCTGCCGGCCGTGCTGGTCCTGCTGGTCCACCGGCGCCATCGACCCGGTGTCGTACGGCTCCCCCGCCCCCGGGAACCCCTCGGCGTCGCCCTCCGTGCCCGCCGCCGCCCGCAGCCTGCGTGCGCGGCGGCCCTCGCCCTCCACCGGCTGCGCCGGGATGTCGACGTCCTCCTCCGGCAGGTCGTCGTCGATCTCGCGCCGCCGCCCCGGCAGGGCGAGCACGAGCAGCACCACGACCAGCGCCGACTGCGCCCAGATCCACGCGGTGTGCGTGATCGGCTCGTCGAAGGTGAGGTCGAGCTTGCCGCCCTCGGCGGGCAGTTCGAAGCCCTGCGCCCAGCCGTCGACGGTCGTCTTCGGCAGCGCCTTGCCGTCGAGCGTGGCCTGCCAGCCGTCGGCGGCCCGGTCGGCGATCCGCAGGATCCGCCCGGCGTCGCCCGCGGGGATCGTCGTATGCGCTTCGACCGGTGAGGCGGCGACGGAGACCGGCTGACCGCCGCTCCCGCCGTTCGCGCCGTCCACGATGGTCGCCCGCGAGACCTGCCGGTCGACGCGCCACAGTTCACTGCCGTCGAGCTGGCTGAGCCGGCTCAGCCCCGGCGTCGCGTCGAGCACCCGGCTCATCGCGCGCGGCGCGCCGTCCCGTACCAGTACGTAGCGGATCGCGAAGCCGCTGAGCTGGGTCGTCTGGTCGGCGCCGGAGCCGGCGACGAGGTTCGCCACGACCTTGTCGAGCCGGGGGTCGCTGCCGCCGGTCCTGGTCAGCTCGGCGTCGCCGAGCCGCCCGCCCGAGCCGCGTACGAGCGAGTACGAGACCTCGGCGGCCGAGGTGCCGGCGAGCACCAGGGTGCGCGGCTGGTCGCTGGTGTCGCTCTCCTCGGCGACGAACGCGGGGACCTGTACCGGGTCCTGGCGCTCCAGCGGTCCGGCCGCTCCGCTGATCATCCAGCCGACGGCGGCCACCAGCGGCGCGAAGGCGGCGGCGAGGCCGATGAGTCCGGCGACGGGCTGCCGCCAGCCGAAGCTCTGGCTGGCGACCCGTTCCCTGGCGCCCTCGGCGCCGACTACGGCGGCCGCGATCAGCGCGATGCCGTAGACGAGCGTGGCGGGCCCGGCCCAGGCGGAGTTGTTGGAGAGTACGGCGAAGACCAGCGCGACGAGGGCCGCGCCCCAGGCCATCCGGACCGCGAACTGGCGCTCGCCGCGCAGCAGGGCGGCCAGCGCCGCCAGCACGACCCCGATCAGCAGGATGCCGCCGACGGCCTTGGGGCCGCCGGGGCTCATCCCGAGCAGGTCGAGCGCCGAGGCCGAGCCCTTGCCGAACTCCAGTCCGGCCTCCTGGAAGAAGGAGGCGGGCGAGCTGAGCAGCGACAGCGACCAGGGCGCGAGGAGGAGGATCGGCGCGCCGACGATCGCGAGCAGCCGCAGTCCGTACGCGGCGAGGTCGTCGCGGCGCAGCCCGAGCACCACGAGGGTGAGCAGCAGCGCCATCGGCCAGACGACGGGCGTGAAGGCCGTGGCGAAGGTCAGCAGGAAGGCGAACGCCCAGGTGGCGCGCCAGCTCCCGCGTCCATCCCGGCCGAGGCCGCCGCGCAGCCCGTACGCCGAGACGGCGGCGCGGGCGATCAGCGGCAGCAGTATGGCGAGGACGGCGGTGCCGAGCCGTCCGGTGGCCAGCGCGCCGGTGGCGGCGGGCAGGAAGGCGTACGCGACGCTCGCCCAGGCCCGCAGCATCCGGGATTCGGTGAGCGGCCGCGATACGAAGTAGGCGGTGAATCCGGCGAGCGGGACCGAGCAGACGAGCAGCAGGGTCAGCGCGAAGCCGGTGGAGCCCAGGAAGATCCCGGACAGGGCGGCGAGTACGGCCAGATAGGGGGGCGCGGTCTGCGTACCGCCCGTGCCGACCGGGTGCCAACTGTCGGCGTACCTGGACCAGAGGTCGGAGACGTCCTGGGGCGCGGGCAGCAGCGCGCCGCCGGCCAGTGAGCCGCTGCCGAGCAGGCCTCGGCAGGCGACGAGTGAGACCACGAGCAGGATGGCGAAGAGGACGGGTCCCGGCTTGTGCGCGAGTTTCTTGAGCCGGGCGAACTGCTCGATCTCCAGGAAGTCGGCGTCGTCACCGCCGGGGCCCGACTCGACGGCGCCGTGCCGGGAGCCGCCTGCGGCCTCCGCCTCGGCGCTGCCGCCGAGGCTTCCGGCGACCTGTTCGAAGGTGGCTCTGATGGTCGCGCCGGGCGGCGGGAAGAGCGGGCGCAGTTCGCTCGGCTCGACCACGCCTTTGCCGCGCCGCTGACGGCCGCTGATGATCCTGCCGGGCCGCAGCAGGATGCCGAAGAGTCCCATGACCTCGTCGACGGCCTGTCCGGGGGCCTTGCCCACCAGATAGGCGAGTGTGCGCAGCAGGGTTCCGACGACGAGGCGCAGCAGGACGTACGGGAGGACGGCGCCGCGCGAGTTGACGAGCATCGTGTAGACGGCGCCGGCCTTGTCGACCCGGTGCGGGTCGACGACGGAGCGTCCCGCGCAGTCGACCGTACGGCGCTCGCGCGCGGCCGCCTCGGCGTGCCGCAGGACGGCGTCGGGGGCGATGAGCACCCGGTGTCCGGCCGCGTGGGCGCGCCAGCAGAGGTCGACGTCGTCACGCATCAGGGGCAGCCGGCGGTCGAAGCCGCCGAGGCTGTCCCAGACGTCGCGCCGGATGAGCATCCCGGCGCTGGAGACGGAGAGGACGGTGCGGACCTGGTCGTGCTGGCCCTGGTCCTGTTCGCGCCGGTCGAGGCCGGTCCAGCGGCGTCCGCTGTTGGCGATGGTGACGCCGACTTCGAGGAGCTGCTTGCGGTCGTACCAGCCGCGCAGTTTGGGGCCGACGATCACGGCGTGCTCGTCGGAGTCCACGACCCGCAGCAGCTCGGAGAGCGCCTCGGGGTCGGGCGCGCTGTCGTCGTGGAGCAGCCACAGCCACTGCACCGGTTCGCCGTGGGGCAGTTCGGGCAGGTCGTAGTTGTCGTCCCGCCAGCTCCTGCTCACCGGGTCCCAGCCGCTCGGCCGCTTCAGGTACGGCAGGTCGTCGGGCGTCAGCACCGGCGCCGTACGGACCGCCTCGTCGACGGCGGTGCCGAAGCCGGACCGGCGCGCGAGGTGCAGGACCCGCTCGGCGCCGAGCGCTTCGGTGAGCAACTGGGCTGAGTCGTCGGCGCTGCCGGTGTCGGCTGCGACGACGTTCTGTACGGGGCGTTCCTGGCCGAGCAGCCCGGCGAGGGCGTCTGGCAGCCAGCGCGCACCGTCATGGGAGACGAGGACCGCGGTCACGACGTGCCGCGGGAACTCGGGGGCGGTGGCGGGAACGAACGCGGCAGTGGTGGCGGACATTGAGGTAACGGGCCCTCCGGCCGGGGGGTCGCCCCGTAGGGGCGTTGATGCGTCTCGGACGGGGCCCCACACTAACGGTACGGATAAGTGGCGCCGCGCAGCGCTCGATACGGGAGGCCGGAGGTGGCCGGATGCCGCCCGGCGGGCGGAGAAGTTGGGGTATGGCGCGGAACGCGGCAGTCCGCCGCCAGCGGGGATGGTGCAGGCGGCGGACCGTTCACGTCTTATCGCGTACAGGTCATGCCAGTTGGCTATACGGCTGGGATATGCGCCCCGGATATACGACCGGGTAAGCGGCTCGGGTATCCGCTCCGGTGAAGATCTGTGATGTCCGGGTGATGACCTGGTCAGACCGCTGCTTTCTTGAGCCTGCGGCGCTCACGCTCCGACAGGCCGCCCCAGATACCGAATCTTTCATCGTTGGACAGGGCGTACTCAAGGCATTCCGAACGGACTTCACAGGCCAGGCAGACCTTCTTGGCCTCGCGGGTGGAACCGCCCTTCTCGGGGAAGAAGGACTCGGGATCTGTCTGGGCGCACAAGGCGCGCTCCTGCCAGCCGAGTTCGTCGTCCGCGTCCTCGACCAGCAGTTGTTGGAACAGCTCGGTCATGTGCGCCACCTCGTCTGTCTTTGCGTCCTCGTGATGTGGCCGACTATCGATTTCGGCCGAACGACACGAGTGGAATTACAAGTGTGTGCATCCGGACCAGTCAAGCGGAGGTCTGGTATTGGGCCCGGTATTCACTCTGCGGAACCAAGGTTATGCGGAAAGTGTTCAAATCACCAAAAACCTGACACATGCCACTGGCCTGCCCGCGTCCGGGCTCCGTACGCCTCCTCCTGGAGAGACGTAACCCACCCCGGTCCCGTTGAAATCCGGCCAAAGAAGCGACCCGGATCACAGTCCGACGCGTCACGCGCGGGCGGCGTCCGCACGAAGACAGTTGCTGCGCCATGTCTCCCGGCTCGGGACCACACAAACCTTTCACCGGCGGGAACAACCGGATGAGGTGAAACATTGCCGCCAAACCGGGCATTGAGTTGACATCCAGGACCGGGGTCGACCACCTTTGACCACATGCCAGCGAACGCCCCGCGCCCCGCGACCCACATCCGTGGTTTCCGCAGTGCTGCCCAGGCCCGCTGTTGTTGTCGTTGTTGGGGAAGCCGCTTCTCCTGCTGTTGAGCCCCTGAGCTCCAGCACGCTCCGCTGACGCACATCCACTGATCCACATCTGCCGGTCCGCACCGCCGGGCGTCACTCCGCGTACGCCTGGCTGCTTCCTGCCTTCCTGCCGAGGAACCACCGCACCCATGAACAGCGACAGCGACCTCCAGATCGCCGGCGACCTCCTCGAGGTCGCCCATCTCCTCCAGCCCGCGAGCGAGCACCCGGCGACCGTCGCCGACTTCGCCGGCCTCGCCCGCGAACTCGCCGCCGACCGCGCGAACTGGGCGCCGCTCGTGCGGTACGACGCGACCAGCCGCTGGTACCACCGGCTGCGCACCGGGCCCGGCTACGAGGTGTGGCTCCTCTCCTGGCTGCCGGGGCAGGGCAGCGGTCCGCACGACCACGGCCGGTCGGCGGGCGTACTGACCGTGGTCCGGGGCGCGCTGACCGAGCACACCCCGGGCGGGCGGCACACCCTCCTGCCCGGGGCACGGCGGATCTTCGCGCCCGGTTACGCCCACGAGGTCGTGAACGATGCGATGGAACCGGCCGTGAGCCTCCATGTCTACTACCCGGGTCTGACAGAGATGCCGGTGCGCGCCGTCCTCGGCGCCCCCGCCGCCCAGGACGCCGTCCCTGCCGTACCCGCGGTGCCCGCCGTGCCAGCGATGCCTTCCTGAGCCGTACCGGCCACCCCTGCCGGAGCCCTGCCCGGTGCCCCGCCGCCACCTGACAGACTGTCTTTATGCGCATTGTGGTTCTCGCCGGCGGTATCGGTGGCGCCCGCTTCCTCCGCGGCCTCAAGCAGGCCGCGCCCGACGCGGACATCACGGTCATCGGCAATACGGGTGACGACATCCATCTGTTCGGGCTCAAAGTCTGCCCGGACCTCGACACAGTGATGTACACCCTCGGCGGTGGCATCAACGAGGAGCAGGGCTGGGGGCGTACGGACGAGACCTTCCAGGTCAAGGCCGAGCTGGCGGCGTACGGCGTCGGGCCCGAGTGGTTCGGGCTCGGCGACCGGGACTTCGCCACCCATATCGTCCGTACGCAGATGCTCGGCGCCGGCTACCCGCTGAGCGCCGTCACCGAGGCGCTCTGCGCCCGCTGGAAACCGGGCGTACGGCTGCTGCCGATGTCCGACGACCGGATCGAGACGCATGTCGCCGTCGATGTGGACGGGGAGCGCAAGGCGATCCACTTCCAGGAGTACTGGGTCAAGATGCGGGCGTCCGTGGACGCCCAGGCGGTCGTCCCCGTCGGCGCCGACCAGGCCAAGCCGGCGCCCGGCGTGCTGGAGGCCATCGCCGCGTCCGACGTGATCCTCTTCCCGCCGTCGAACCCCGTCGTCAGCATCGGCACGATCCTGGCCGTCCCCGGCATCCGCGAGGGCATCGCCGACGCGGGCGTGCCGGTGGTCGGCCTCTCCCCCATCGTCGGGGACGCGCCCGTGCGCGGCATGGCCGACAAGGTGCTCGCAGCGATCGGCGTCGAGTCGACAGCGGCGGCCGTCGCCCGGCACTACGGCTCCGGGCTGCTCGACGGCTGGCTCGTCGACACCGTGGACGCCGCCGCCGTCGGTGAGATCGAGGGCGCGGGCGTCCGCAGCCGCGCGATCCCGCTGATGATGACGGACCTGGAAGCCACCACGGCGATGGCCCGCGAGGCACTGCGACTGGCCGAGGAGGTACGGGCATGACGTCGTACAGCGTGCGTGCGGTACCGGGACTTCCCGAGATCCGCCACGGCGACGACCTGGCGAAGCTGATCGTCGCCGCCGCACCGGAGCTCGCCGAGGGCGACATCCTGCTGGTCACCTCGAAGATCGTCTCCAAGGCGGAGGGCCGGATCGTCGAGGCGACGGACCGTGAGGCGGCCATAGACGCGGAGACCGTACGGGTCGTCGCCCGGCGCGGTTCGCTGCGGATCGTCGAGAACAAGCAGGGCCTGGTGATGGCCGCAGCGGGGGTCGACGCCTCCAACACACCCGCGGGCACGGTCCTGCTGCTCCCCGAGGACGCCGACGCCTCGGCCGGAGCGATCCGCGCCGGGGTGCGCGAGGCGCTGGGCGTGGACGTCGGAGTGATCGTCACCGACACCTTCGGGCGGCCCTGGCGCAACGGCCTCACCGATGTGGCGATCGGCGCCGCCGGCGTACAGGTCCTGGACGACCTGCGCGGCGGTACGGACGCCCACGGCAACCCGCTGAGCGCGACGGTCATCGCGCTCGCGGACGAACTGGCCTCCGCAGGTGACCTGGTGAAGGGCAAGGCCGAGGGCCGTCCGGTGGCCGTCGTCACCGGGCTGGCACACCTGGTCCTTCCGTCTGGGCCGTCAGGCCCGTCAGGTCCCGAGCCGCTGGACGAGGGCGCCCGGGCCATGGTGCGGGTCGCCGCCGACGACATGTTCCGGCTCGGCACGTCCGAGGCGGTACGGGAAGCGGTCACCCAGCGCCGTACGGTCCGCGAGTTCACCGACGAGCCGGTCGACCCGGGCGCCGTCCGGCGCGCGGTCGCCGCCGCCGCCACAGCGCCGGCCCCGCACCACACGACGCCCTGGCGGTTCGTCCTGCTGGAGTCGGCCGAGTCCCGTACGCGCCTGCTGGACGCGATGCGCGACGCGTGGATCGCCGACCTGCGCGGCGACGCCAAGTCGGCTGACTCCATCGCCAAGCGGGTCAGGCGCGGCGATGTGCTGCGCAAGGCGCCGTACCTCGCCGTGCCGTGCCTGGTGACGGACGGCGCGCACAGCTACGGCGACGAGCGGCGCGACGCGGCCGAGCGCGAGATGTTCGTGGTCGCGATGGGCGCGGGCGTGCAGAACTTCCTGGTGGCGCTGGCGGGTGAGCAACTCGGTTCGGCGTGGGTCTCGTCGACGATGTTCTGCCGGGACGTCGTACGGGACGTACTCGAACTCCCGGCGAACTGGGACCCGATGGGCGCGGTGGCGGTCGGCCGGGCCGCCGCCCCGCCGAAGGACCGGCCCGAGCGGTCACCGGAGGCGTTCATCGAGGTGCGCTGACAGCGCGCGACAGCGAGACCGGTGCGGGTCCCGGGTCAGATGCTGGCGATGTCCCGCAGTTCCATCCGGGGCGCGCGGCGGGCCGGGATCCGGCCGCTCATCATGATCAGCCGGGTCGCGCGGTGGCGTTGTCCCGCGTACGGCTCCAGCAGTTCGAGCATCCTCGCGTCGTCGGCGTCCCGCTCACCGGCCAGCGCGTACCCGACGATGCCTGGGATGTGCAGGTCGCCGACGGTGACGGCGTCGGGGGCGCCGTTCGACCGCTGGACGGTCTCCGCCGCCGTCCAGGGGCCGATGCCCTGGATCAGCCGCAGCCGGGCCGCGGCCTGTTCGGGCTCCATCGCGGCGGCCTCCTCCAGCCGGCGCGCGACCCGGACGGCGCGCAGGATGGTCGACGAACGCTTGGCGTCGACGCCCGCCTTGTGCCACTCCCAGGACGGGATGAGCGCCCAGGTCCTGAAGTCCGGCATCACATAGAGCCCGTCGCCGGGGCGGCCCCGCCAGGCGGGGCCCGGCGCGGGCTCGCCGTACTTACGCACCAGGGAGCGCCACGCGCGGTACGCCTCGATGCTGGTGACCTTCTGCTCCAGTACGGAGGGGATCAGCGATTCGAGCACCAGTCCGGTACGGCACAGGCGCAGTCCGGGGTGGTTGTGCTGGGAGGCGAGCACGACGCGGTGGCGCGGGACGAAGGCCGCCGGGTCGTCGGAGGCGCCGAGCAGGTCGGGCAGACGGTCGAGCAGCCACTCGGCGCCGGACCCCCAGGCCTCGGCGTCCACGGCGCCGCCGACGGCGGACATCCTGAGTGTGCCGGGCCCCGCCGGGGTACGGGAGGCCCGCCAGACCGAACCGTCGGGCAGTACCCGGTACGTCGGATCGGCGGGCCCGCGCCGCAGCGGCGTCAGGGCCAGACGCAGGTCGTAGGACCCCTCCGGCGGCACCCACCGGCGGCGGAGCCCCGAGACGGGAGCCGCGACGGACGTGCTGGAACGGGTACGGGGGATGAAGCGGCCTGCCACGCGCGGTTCCTCGGAGTCGGAGTCACCGCAGAGCGTACGGGGTACGTACGGGCGCCTCCCAACCGGCCCTGACCGGTCCTGACCGGCCCGGACAGGAGGACGCACACAGGCCCCGCACAGTCCCCGGAACGCCTCACGCGTCCGACGAGAACCTCACCGCCGCGTCCGGCAGCACGGCCCCGCACCACACCCTGACCCCGTCCCGCAGTTCGTTGTCGGCGCCGACCACAGCGCCGTCGCCGACCACCACCCCCGACAGCACCGTCCGCGCCCCGACCCGCGCGCCCTCGCCGATCAGCGAGTCGGTGATCTGCGCTCCGGCCTCCACCACCGCGCCGTCCAGCACCGTGCTGCCCGCGATCCGCGCGCCCTCGCCGACCGTCGCACCGGCGCCGATCACCGTGCCGCCCGTCAGCTTCGCGTCCGGCGCCACCGAGGCCGTCTCCAGCACCAGCCGGTCGCCGCACCGCCCCGGCACCGCGGGCGAAGGCGCCCGGCCGAGGACCAGGTCCGCCGAGCCCCTGACGAACGCCGCCGGGGTGCCCAGGTCCAGCCAGTACGTCGAGTCGACCATCCCTTGCAGGTGCGCTCCGGCCGCCAGCAGGTCGGGGAACGTCTCACGCTCCACCGACACCGGCCGGTCCGCCGGGATGGAGTCGATCACCGATCTGCGGAACACGTAGGCGCCCGCGTTGATCTGATCGGTGACGATCTCCTCCGGTGTCTGCGGCTTCTCCAGGAACGCCGTGACCCGGCCGTCCGCGTCCGTCGGTACGAGGCCGAACGCCCTGGGGTCCTCGACCCGGGTGAGATGCAGCGAGACATCGGCGCCGGACGAGGCGTGCGTCCGTACCAGCGCCCGTATGTCGAGCCCGGTCAGTATGTCGCCGTTGAAGATCAGCACCGGCTCGTCGGGGCCCGAGCGCAGCCGGGAGGCGACGTTACGGATCGCGCCTCCCGTGCCCAGCGGCTCTTCCTCCGTCACGTACTCCAGACACAGTCCGAGTGACGAACCGTCACCAAAGTAGGGCTCGAAGACCTCCGCGAGATACGACGTCGCCAGCACCACGTGCTCGACACCCGCCGCCCGCGCCCGCGCCAGTTGGTGGGTGAGGAAAGGGACGCCGGCCGCAGGCACCATCGGCTTCGGGGTGTGCACCGTGAGCGGCCTGAGCCGGGTGCCCTTGCCGCCGACCAGGAGGATCGCTTCTGTCACCTGTCGTCTCTGCTTCCTGCTGGGTACCTGCGGGGGCCGATATGTCGCACTTTCGGGCTCTCGTACGTTCGTACGCAAGACCGGTCAGTGTATGCAGTGGGGGCGGTGTGTCCGGGTTCATCGGCCCTGGTACTTGGCGGCCGAGGTCCGGATGGAACCGAGCTTGCTGTAGAGACGGCCTCCGGGGCAGTCGGTGACGAATCCGTCGCGGTGCCCCGAGACGGCGTAGAGCTTGACCTTCTTCCCCTTCTTGTACTTGTTGCTTCCCTGTGAGGTGACGTTGACCTTGTTCTTGGGGTTGCCTCCGTAGAGCCCGAGCTTCCATGCGGAGAGCTTGGCGAGGGCAGTGGTCGTGGCCGCCGAGGGGTTGGTGTTGCTGTACGTTCCAAGGACGGCGATGCCCGTGCTGTTCGTGTTGAAACCGAGCGTGTGGGCGCCCATCACAGCTTTGGCCACGCCCCCCGCGCGCCCCTCGTAGATGTTTCCGCACTTGTCGACGGCGAAGTTGTAGCCGATGTCGCGCCAGCCGTTGCTCTTGACGTGGAAGCGGTAGATGCCACGGATGATCGACGGCGCCTGCTTGCAGGTGTAGTTGTTGCCCGTGGCGCTGTGGTGGACGAAGACCACCTTGACCGACTTGGTGTAGCCGAACCGCTTCTCACGGATCCGCTCGTCGGCCCCCCATCCCTTGCGGGTGATGATGCGGGGGCGCGGCGCCGAGTGCGACTTCGAGGACCCTGCCTGGGTACTCTGCCCCGACTCGCCGTCCTGGCCGGGCTGGTACATCCCGTCCGGCTGATCCTGTTGGTCCTGTTGGTCCTGCCGGCCGGGGCCGCCGGGCTCGTACGTCTGGTCGCCCTGCCCGGCACCGGAGTCCTGGTACGGCCCGTCGGGGTCGTATCCGGACGGGCCTCCCGGCTCGTCCGGGCCCGGGTCCACGAGGTCGAGGCGCAGCCCGCTCGGCAGCGCAGCGCCCTGGACCCGTACCTGTGCGCCGTCCGATGCGCCGACCCACAGCGGCGCCGTGGAGCCGTGTACCCCGGTCGCTTCGCCCTCCCGCGTACCGGGGTCGGCGCCGTGGTCCTCGTTGTGCGTTTCGAGGTCCTGCCAGCCGGACCAGTTCTGTGTTCCGGCCGCGCGGGTACGGACCTGGACCTTTCCGTCGAGCGGTGCGCTCGCGTCGTCCCAGACGACACCGAGCATCGAGAAGGGTCTGACGTCGCGTCCGGTCACTCCCCGTTCCGTGGCCGGTCCGCCGGACCGGTCGCTGCCCAGGGCCTCCAGGGGAAGCGACTGGGTGGAGCCCGGCACAGCGGCGGCCGGGGCGGCGCGGGGAGCCGGGGCGGCGGCCCGGGGGACCGCATCGGGCCCG
>NZ_JTHL01000001.1:3192045-3205137 GCF_000818195.1 Streptomyces sp. 150FB
GGCGGCGCCGGTCGGCAGCGAGAGGGGAAGGACCAGGGCGGCGGAACACGCGACGCCGATCGAAGTTGCTAGGAAGGCACGCATGGGGCCCACTCTCGGCGCCGTCCCCGGCCCCCGCCCGCCGACACCCTGACAGCCCGTCGGAAAACCGGTCCGCCAAACCGGTGGCAGCCGTCATCGGTACGGCAGTGGGCAGCCGGCGGCCCGGCGTACGCTTTCCCGCGTGAACGCCATCCGTCGCACCCCTGCCGACCTGCTGCGATCCGCTCTCACGACGGACCCGGCCCGCCCCTTGGTCACCTTCTACGACGATGCCACCGGTGAACGCGTCGAATTGTCCGTGGCCACCTTCGCCAATTGGGTGTACAAGACCGCCAACCTGCTCCAGGGCGATCTCGCCGCTGAGCCGGGCGACCGGCTCGCGCTGCTGCTGCCCGCGCACTGGCAGAGCGCGGTCTGGCTGCTCGCCTGCTCCTCGGTCGGGGTCGCCGTCGAGATCGGCGGCGACCCGGCAGAAGCTGACCTCGTCGTCAGCGGACCCGACACCCTGGAGGCCGCGCGCGCCTGCCGCGGCGAGCGGGTCGCGCTCGCGCTGCGCCCCCTCGGCGGCAGGTTCCCGCAGGCTCCGGCGGGCTTCGCCGACTACGCGGTGGAGGTGCCGGGCCAGGGCGACCGCTTCGCGCCGTTCGCACCCGTGGACCCGGAGGCGACCGCCCTCACCGTCGGCGGTACGGAGCTGACGGCGGCCCAGGTCGTGGAGCGGGCCGCCGTCGACGCGGGCAAGCGCGGTCTGGCGGCGGGGTCGCGGCTGCTGTCGGGACTCCCGTACGACACCTGGGACGGCCTCTCGGCGGGGCTGTTCGCGCCGCTGGTCGCGGGAGCGTCCGTCGTGCTCTGCCGTAACCTCGGACAACTGTCGGCGGAGGGGCTCGCCAAGCGGGTCGAGAGCGAGCGGGTCACCGACAGCGCGGTGTGAAACGCGCCACGTCGAGATCACGGCGAGCCACCCGGAGTACGCGGTGCGGTGCACCGTGGACGGCCCCCGCGTACCGGAGTGTCACCTCTAGCACTTGATCGGCGATATGTGTGGCCGACCGCACAACCAAGTGCGGGATTCGCCCGTCTACCCCAGCAACCGGCGGCCCAGCGCGCCGCCGACGCCTTGAAGGATGGACGCAGACGTGACCCACATGGCCGGCACGCCCGGCACGCACGGCGACCCGGACGGCGAAACGGCCGAGGCCGAGGAGCCCACCGGTGCGGCTGAGCCTGACGACGGCGTCAGTGCGGATGGCCGAAAAGCGGATACGGACTCCGGTGCCGCGGAAGACAACGATGCCGTGGCCTCGACCAGCGACGACGTGAGTGACGGCGCGAGCGAGGACACGAACGACACCGGCGCGGGCGCCAGCGCCGGCGCCGGCGCCCCGCCCCCCGTACGCAAGAGCCACTGGCTGCGCTGGACCGCGCTCGGCGCCGCCGTCGTCGTCCTCGCCGCCGCCGGCACGAGCTGGTGGTTCTACACCAAGCTCGACGGCAACATCACCAGCGACACCGGCGCCGCCGCCGAGTTGCAGACGTACGAGAAGGACCGGCCCAAGCCCGTCGCGCTCGACGCCGAGAACATCCTGCTCATAGGCTCCGACTCGCGTTCCGGCGCGGGCAACGGCAAGTACGGCCGTGACGACGGCGGTTCGAGCCGCTCGGACACCACGATCCTGCTGCACCTCGCCGCCGACAGGAAGAGCGCGACGGCCGTCTCCGTCCCGCGCGACCTGATGGTGGACATACCGAGTTGCGGAAAGCCGGACGGCGGGCGCAGCAAGGCGCAGTTCGCACAGTTCAACTGGGCCTACGAGTTCGGCGGTACGGCCTGCACGATCCGTACGGTCGAGAAGCTGACCGGCGTCCGGATAGACCACCAGATGGTGATCGACTTCAGCGGCTTCAAGGACATGGTGAACGCCGTCGACGGGGTCGAGATATGCCTGAAGGAACCGGTCGACGACAAGGAAGCCCACCTCAAACTGCCCGCGGGACGCCAGACGTTGAACGGCGAGCAGGCGCTCGGCTTCGTACGCGCCAGGCACGGCATCGGCGACGGCAGCGACACCCAGCGCATGGACCGCCAACAGCGGTTCCTGGGAGCGCTGTTCAAGAAGGTGCAGAGCAACGGGGTACTGCTCAACCCGACTCGGCTCTACCCGGTGCTCGACGCGGCGACGAAGTCGATCACCACGGACCCGGGGCTGGCGAGCCTGACCGACCTCTACGACCTGACGGGCTCGATGCGCGACGTGCCCACGGACAAGGTGCAGTTCCTGACCGTGCCGAGGCAGCCGTACAGCGCGGACCCGAACCGCGACGAGCTGGTGAAGTCCGCGGCCGAGACACTCTTCAAGCAGTTGCGCGACGACAAGCCCGTCTCGGTCAGTCCGAAAAGCGACTCCCCGGACGGCGACGGCTCGGCGGACCCGGACGGGTCGGCCGACAGGACACCGGACCCCACGAGTTCACCGGACGCGTCGAGTTCACCGGGCTCCACCAGCTCGGCGAGCCCCAGTCCCGCCCCGTCCTTCACGGGGACAAACGCCGCCGACGGCATGTGCGAGTAAAGCAATGGCCAAAGGAAGTTCCGCACTCAAGGCGGATTGTGCGTAA
This sequence comes from Streptomyces sp. 150FB, assembly GCF_000818195.1. Classification (GTDB taxonomy): domain Bacteria; phylum Actinomycetota; class Actinomycetes; order Streptomycetales; family Streptomycetaceae; genus Streptomyces. The sequence goes on from NZ_JTHL01000001.1 coordinate 3,194,707, forward strand.
TGCCCAGTTGTAAGGAGCGTGGAATTTGTCAGGCGCGTCGCTGGACGTTGAACTGGGCGGATAGTGTGACGCGATCCGGTGCGGCCGTCCGCCAAGGGGTCGCGTACGACCGGATCGAAAGACCGAACGTCTTCGGGGGAAGGCGTCTCGCGTTGGCACCGACGGAGGATTCAAGCAACCGTGGATGCGCATAGCCGTGGAGGGGCGGGCGACGAGATCGACCCCGCCGACCAGTGGGTCCTCAACCCGCAGACCGGTAACTACGAGCTGCGACTGGACCACTCCGCAGGGCAGCCGGACTCTCCCCGGCCACGCGGTGGCGCACCCAGATCGGGCGCGCCCCGAGGCGGTTCGGGGCGCGGCACCCGCGCCAAGGGTGACGCCCCCGGCGACACCGACACCGACACGGCCTCCGTACCGGGCTCACGCACCGGCTCCCGGTCCGAGTCGCGCGCCGACGCGCGGTCCGGATCACGGTCGGGCTCCCGTTCCGGCAGCCGGAGCGGACAGCGCGCCGAGGTACCGGCGCAGCGCAGCCGCAGAGCGGGCAAGGGCCAGCCCGCAGAGGCGGCCACGGCCGCCGGACGCCGTAAGCGCAAGGCCAAGAAGGCCGGCAAGAAGAAGGCGCTGCTCTGGACGGGCGGGGTGGTGGCGTTCCTGATCGTCGCCGGCTCATCCACCGGATACCTGTACTACCAGCACCTCAACAGCAACATCACGGCCGTCGACGTGGGGACGGGCGACAAGGGCATCGCGAACGACAAGCCGCTCAACATCCTGATCATCGGTACGGACAAGCGCACCGGTGCGGGCAACGAGGGCTACGGCGACAAGGGCAGCGTCGGTCACGCCGACACGAACTTCCTGCTGCACATCTCCAAGGACCGTACGAACGCCACGGCGCTCTCCATCCCCCGTGACCTGATCACCAGCATCCCCGACTGCGAGACGAAGCAGCCGGACGGCAGCATGAAGGTCATCCCGGGCACCCAGGCGGAGGGTTCGAACCCGCGCTTCAACACGAGCCTCGGCCAGGACGGCCGTGACCCGGGCTGCACGATGGCCACCGTCAAGGAGCTGACCGGGCTCACCGTCGACCACTTCCTGATGGCCGACTTCAACGCCGTCAAGACGCTGACGACGGCGGTGGGCGGAGTGGACATCTGTCTCGCCCACGCGGTGAACGACCCGGACTCACACCTCAACCTGTCGGCCGGTACCCACAACGTGCAGGGCGAGCAGGCGCTGGCCTTCGTACGGACGCGGCACAGCTTCGGCAACGAGGGCGACCTCGACCGGATCAAGGTGCAGCAGCAGTTCATGGCTTCGCTGATGCGCAAGATCCAGTCCAAGGGAACGCTGACGAGCCCGAGCAAGATGCTCGATCTGGCCGAGGCGGGCACCAAGGCGCTCACGGTCGACTCCGGCATCGGAACGGTGTCGAAGCTGACCGACCTCGCCATGCAGCTCAAGAACATCAACCCGAAGAACATCACGTTCACGACGCTGCCCGTGGTCGACAACCCGGCCGAGTACCCGCAGCACATCACGGTGGTCGTCAACAAGACCCAGGCGGACCCGCTGTTCTCGATGCTCCAGAGCGACACCTCGCTCACGGCGGTCAAGAAGAAGGAGGCCGCCGCCAAGAGCAAGCAGGACGACCTGCTCAAGGGCAGCAAGGCCGCCGCCGACGACGTACGGATCGACGTGTACAACGGCGGCGGGCCGCAGGGCTCGGCGCAGGAGACCCTCGCCTGGCTTCAGAACGACAAGCAGGCGCCGAAGACCACCAACAAGGGCAACGCGCCCGCGAACGTGGCCACGACAACTCTGGAGTACGCGCCGAACCAGGCCGACCAGGCACGTACGGTCGCCGCCTGGATGGGGCTGCCCGGCTCCGCACTGAAGAAGGGCACGAAGGACGCCGTGGGGCTCGAAGCGATGAAGCTGACTCTCGGCAAGGACTTCAAGGGCGCGGGAGTGCCCATCACAGGGCCGGCGAAGGTGCCGGACGGCGTACAGAAGGTCGAAGCAGACAAGCAGGTCTGTGCCAAGTGACGGCGGAGCGCCGGCTCGTGCAGACGGCCTGAACGAGGGGGATCGGGTGGTCCACAGCAGCGCGCGCCGGGAGAGTACGGGCATGCGGGGAGGCGTCCCGCACGCCCGCGAACTGGGCTGGGACGACAGCCTGTACGAGGGTGAGCAGGCGCGGCCGGGGGCCGGCGCCCCGGGGCGGGGCGCGAGCGTCCCCGGTCCTGCGACCCCGTCGGGGCAGGACGGCCCCGGCGAGCCAGCCGCGGGAAGCGCCGGGAAGAAGCAGTCCAAGGCCGCGCGCGGGGCCGGTTCGCCGCCCCGCGTCACCGCCCGGGGCAAGCGCGTCCTGCGCTGGAGCGCGGGCACGCTCTCGTTCCTGATCCTCGCGACGGCAGGCGCCGGTTATCTGTATTACGAGCATCTCAACGGAAACATCCGCAGTGACGCGCGTAGCGGCGGCTCCAGCGGGGTCAGGAAACCCGGCGCCAACGCGGCGGGACAGACGCCGCTGAACATCCTGATGATCGGCTCCGACAGCCGCGCCTCGGCGGCGAACGTCAAGCTCGGCGGCAGCAAGGAGAACGCGGACAACCCGCCGCTGGCCGACGTACAGATGCTGATCCACATATCCGCCGACCGGAAGAACGCCTCGGTCGTGTCCGTACCCCGTGACACCCGGGTCGACATACCGGAGTGCAAGGACGCCAAAACGGGTCAGGTCTACCCGAAGACCAACGGCATCATCAACGAGACGCTGGCGCGCGGCGGTCCGGGCTGCACCCTGAGCACCTGGGAGAACCTCACCGGCATCTACATCGACCACTGGATGACGATCGACTTCGCCGGTGTGGTGGCGATGGCCGACGCGATAGGCGGCGTCGACGTCTGCGTCAAGCAGGGCCTCTGGGACCGGCCGATCGGTACCGTCGGCGGCGGCTCGGGGCTCAAGCTCAAGAAGGGCACCACCAAGGTGCAGGGCGAGCAGGCCCTCCAGTGGCTGCGTACCCGGCACGCCTGGGGCAGCGACCCGCTGCGCGCCAAGGCGCAGCACATGTACCTGAATTCGATGATCCGCGAGCTGAAGTCGCAGAGCGTCTTCACCGACACGGGACGGCTCACCGGTCTCGCCGAGGCGGCGACCAAGTCGCTGGAGGTCTCGAAGGAGATCGGTACGGTCAAGAAGCTGTACGACCTGGCCATGCAGCTCAAGAGCGTGCCGACCGACCGCCTCACCTCGGTGACCATGCCGACGCTGCCGGACCCGCAGGACCCCGACAACCACCTGGTGGCCAACCAGGCGGACACGGACAAGCTGTGGACGTTCCTGCGGGACGACGTGGCGCTCGACGCCAACGGCGCCAAGGACGAGGGGAAGAAGACGCCCGCCGAGCCGGTGTCCAAGGACCCGGCCGCCAAGCCGTCGGAGACCGGCGTCACCGTGCTCAACGGCACGGGTGGCGGCGCCGAGGCCCCGGTGTCGGGGCGGGCCGGCGTGGTCGCCGATCTGCTGACCGGCAAGGGCTACACCCTGGCGAAGTCCGACACGCGGCCCGTCTCGGAGAAGTCGACCACCGTCACCTTCCCCAGCGCGGATCTGGAGGGTGACGCGCAGCAGGTCGCCAAGTCCCTGGGGATTCCGCTGACTTCGGTCAAGAGGTCGACGGACGTGTCGGGGGTCACCCTCGTGGTGGGCGCCGACTGGCGCAGCGGCTCCACGTACCCGAAGCAGGAGAAGCCGAAGGCGGGCGGCATCCCGGACACGTCGGACGCCATCAACGGCTCGGACACCAAGGCCTGTATGGACGTGTACGCGCCGTACGTCTGGCCGCAGGTGTAACAACGCCCGGGCCCGTAGCGCCTGTTGGTTACATACGTGAGCGCCGCCCGGCTGTCCTTCCCGGGCGGCGCTCACGTACGTACGTACAAGTCGAGCCCGCTGGAGCGGTGTTACGCGTCGACCGGCCGGGCGGCCGGCCTGCGGCTGGCGATGACCTTGCGCGCCAGTGAGCGCGGGCTGGTCAGGAAGCCGTACCCCCACGACATGTGCATGGTGGCGAGCGCCAGCGGGATCTGGAGCCGTGACTTCAGCGGCAGGCCCTTGCCTGCCGGGACCGAGCCCGCCGCGATCGCGACCAGGTAGGCGGCAGGGACGAGGAAGGCCCACGGTGTGAGCGCGATGCCGACGACGATGCTCGCGGCTATGACACACACCGCCGTCGGAGGCGCGAGATAGCGGAGGTTGATCGAGCCCGAGTGGTAGCGCGCGACCACATGGCGCCAACGGCCGTAGTCCTTGTACTGCTTGGCGAGCGCCCGGACGGAGGGGCGCGGCCGGTACTGGACGCGCAGCTCGGGCGAGAACCAGATCCCGCCGCCGGCCTCGCGGATGCGGAAGTTCAGCTCCCAGTCCTGGGCGCGGATGAACTCCTCGTTGTAGCCGCCCTGTTGTTCGAGGGCATCGCGCCGGAAGACGCCCAGATAGACGGTTTCGGCGGGTCCCGCCTGACCACCCGTGTGGAAGGCGGCGTTGCCGACGCCGATCTTCGAGGTCATCGCGGCGGCGACGGCGTCCTCCCAGTCGTTCTCGCCCTCGGCGTGCATGACGCCGCCGACGTTCTGCGCGCCGGTCTCCTCCAGGAGCCTGACGGCGGTGGAGATGTAGTTCGAGGAGAGCATGCCGTGGCCGTCGACCCGTACCACGACGGGGTGCTTGGACGCCTTGATCGCTGCGTTCAGCGCGGCGGGGGTGCGGCCCGTCGGGTTGGGGACGGTGTGCACACGGGCGCGCTCGTCGTGTGCGGTCTCCCGTACCAGCTCGGCGGCGATCTCGTCGGTGCGGTCGGTGGAGGGGCCGAGTGCGATCACCACCTCCATCTCCCCGTCGTACTCCTGCTCCAGGATGTGCTGGACGGAGTTCCTGAGATGACGTTCCTCGTTGAGCACCGGCATGATCACGGAGACCGCGGGCGGCAGGGCAGACATGTGGTCCTTCGGAGCCTTCGGGAGACGGAGGTCGGCGCCGCTCATCCACGCCACGCGGCGGCGCGGGTGCCGGCGTCAAGTTTTGCGTGTCACAGCTTTTGTGTGTCACAGCGAGCTTTCCGCGTCACGTTACCGCGAACGGGGGACAGCGAAGCGCGCCGCCCGGTCGCAGCGGGCTGCCGCTGATCGTATGGGCCTACTGTGCCCGCATTTCCCCTGTCACCGCGGAGGTGTCCCCCGTGCCCACGCCGCCACGCTCCTCCCGATCGCCCCGCCCCTCCCCCTCTCCCCGTCCTCCGCGTCCCACGGGATACGCACGCCCGGTCGCGCGCCCCCGGCAGCGCCCCGGCAGGCAGGACGAGCGGCCCCGCTGGGGCATGCGGGTGGCGACGACGGTCTCCGTCGTCGTGCTCGGCGCCGGCGGCATCGGCCACGCGCTGGTGACGAGTCTCGACACGGGTATCGACCGGGTCGACCTCTTCAAGGACATGAAGAACCGGCCGGACGCGGGCCACGGCATGAACTTCCTGCTCGTCGGCACCGACGGCCGCGACAAGATCACGGCGGCGGAGAAGGCGAAGTACCGGCTCGGCGGCGCCCCCTGCCACTGCACGGACACGATCATGCTGGTCCACCTCTCGGAGGACGGCCGGCGCGCGAGCGTCGTGAGCCTGCCGCGCGACAGTTACGCGGAGCTGCCCGAGCACACCGACGAGACCACCGGCAAGGGCCACAAGCCGCACGCGGTGAAGATCAACGCGGCGTACGCGGAGGGCGGGCCCGGGCTCACGGTCAGGACCGTGGAACACATGACGGGCGTGAAGATCAGCCACTATCTGGAGATCGACTTCACCAGCTTCATGAAGACGGTGGACGCGCTGGGCGGGGTGGACATCTGCACGCCGAAGCCGCTGAAGGACTCGTACACCGGACTCGACCTGTCGCCGGGCACGCACAACCTGGACGGCGGCGAGGCGTTGCAGTACGTACGCTCCCGCCATCTCGACGCGGCCTCCGACCTGGGCAGGATGCAGCGCCAGCAGCGGTTTGTCGCCGCGCTGATCAACAAGGCGACCGGCAGTGGGGTGCTGCTGAACCCGGTGAAGTTCCGCCATGTCACCTCGGCCGTGCTCGGCTCGGTGCGCGCCGACCCGGGCTTCGGTACGGAACAGCTCCTGCGGGTCAACGAGGCGATGCGCGGCTTCTCGCCCTCGTCGTCGGAGTTCACCTCCGTACCGCTGACGGGGTCCGGATCCGGTGTGATGGTCAAGGGGCTCGGCTCGACCGTGAAGTGGGACCCGGTGAAGGCGCAGCGCCTCTTCACGGCGCTGCGCGAGGACAGGCCGCTCACCGCGCCGCACCGCCCGGCGCCGGGTCCGAAGGCGGCGGCCAAGGCGACCGTCGTCGAGGTGAAGCCGCAGGACATCACGGTGCGGGTCTACAACGGGACCCGCTCGAACGGGCTCGGCAAGCGCGTGGACGACGCGCTGCGCGCGGCCGGCTTCCGGTCCGGCGGGGCGCCGCTGACCTCGCGCGTGGGGAATGTGCGGCGGACCGTCGTGATGTACGACCCGGGCTGGGACCGCTCGGCGAAGTCGCTGGCGGCGGCGCTGCCGGGGAGCGAGCTGCGGCCGGTGGCGGGGCAGGGCGGCACGATGAAGGTGATCGCGGGGACGGACTTCAGGGCGGTGACGCCCGTACGCGCCGAGGTGACCGCTTCGGCGGGGCAGTTCGGCGCGGTGACCGGGGACCAGGTGGTCTGTCCCTGAGGAGGGCGTGCGGTATCCCCTGGTGCCGACCTCTGGCGTGAAACAGCCGCTCAGGAAGGCTGAAAACCGCCCCGTCAACGCTGAACGCGCCCGGTCCGCCGCGCGTACCTATCCCCGTGGGCCCCGGCCCACCGAGCGCGCCGCTCGTGCCCGTCGGCGGACGGGTACGGGCGGCGTTCGCGCGTACGGCCCGGCTGACGCGAACTCGGCACCGGCCGCCGCGTACTCCGCGCACTCCGCGTACTAGCCGGAGACCTCGTCGACCATGCCGTCGGCCGCGCGCTTCTCCCGCAGTTCCTTGATGGCGCGCCGCCTGGCGAGCCGGTGCGTGCGCCGGATCTGCGCCTCCTGGTAGCGGCGCCGGTCCCGCTCCGTCTCGGGGAGCACCTGCGGTACGGGGCGCGGCCTGCCGTCCGCGTCGACGGCGGCGAAGACCAGATAGGCGCTGGCGACCTGGGTGGCCGGGGTCGACTCGTTCCAGCGCTCGGCCATGACCCGGACGCCCACCTCCATCGAGGACCGGCCGACCCAGTTGATCTGAGCCTTGGCGTGCACGAGATCGCCCACCCGCACCGGCTCCAGGAACACCATCTCGTCCATCGAGGCGGTGACCGCCGGCCCGCCGGAGTGCCGCCCGGCGACCGCGCCGGCCGCGTCGTCGACCAGTTTCATGATCACGCCACCGTGCACCGTACCGAGGAGATTGGTGTCACTGCCGGTCATGATGTAGCTGAGCGTGGTCCTGGACGCCGAGGTCGGCTTACCTGGAATCTCACCCTCCGGGCGGTGAGCCTGATCTGTCATGTGCCCCACCATATGCGGGGTTCACGTACCGTCTCATTGCATCAGCTTGGCAACAGCCGCGCCCCGATTCCGTACCTCCCGGCATGGGTCGCCCTCGCGCCCGGCACACTGGTTCGCATGAGTGATTGGCCCGATGGACCGACCGGCGACCGCGCGGAGCGCTACGGGCGCGGCAGCGCGGGCCCGCAGCCCGAGAGCGCTCGCGCGATGCCTCATGTACCGCGCGGGAGAGGCGTACCGCGGCAGCCGCCGCAGCAGCAGGGGTACGGCGTACCCCCGCAGCAGTCGGGGGGGTACGACCAGGGCCCCGGAAGCGGCGACGGCTACAACACCGGCCAGGTCTACGGCTCGCACCACGGCGGCGGCCCCGGCGGCCGGCCGCCGGGCAGTAACGCCTCCGGACCCGTCGAAGCGCCCAACTGGGGCCGCCGCATCAAGATCGGCGTCTCGGTCCTGGTCGTCGTGGTCCTGGCCTACTCCATCGGCATCTACTTCTGGGCCGACTCCAAGCTCACGCCCCGGCAGGAGGTCGACCTCTCGAAGGTCATCGACCGCCCGGCCGAGGGGGACGGCACGAACTATCTGATCGTCGGTTCGGACAGCCGCGAGGGCATGTCGGCCGCCGAGAAGAAGGAACTCCACACCGGGTCGGCCGAGGGCAAGCGCACCGACTCGATGATGATCCTGCACGACGGCTCCAACGGCCCGACGCTCATCTCGCTGCCCCGCGATTCCAATGTCACGGTCCCCTCCTTCCGGGGCTCGGAGTCCGGCAAGCTCTTCCCGGCCGAGGGCAAGCAGGAGAAGCTGAACGCGGCCTACGCCGTCGACGGCCCGACGCTGCTCGTACGGACCATCGAGGCCAACATGGGCCTGCGCATCGACCACTACGTCGAGATCGGCTTCGCGGGCTTCGCCAAGATCGTGGACGCGATCGGCGGGGTGGAGATGAACCTCCCGCAGGGGTTCAAGGACAAGTACTCCGGCGCCGACTTCAAGGCGGGCAAGCAGACCCTGAACGGGCAGCAGGCGCTGGCCTTCGTACGGACCCGGCACGCCTTCGCCGCGAGCGACCTGGAGCGTACGAAGAACCAGCAGAAGTTCCTCGCGGCGCTGGCCTCGCAGACGGCGACGCCGGGCACGATACTCAACCCGTTCACGCTCTTCCCGACGATGAGCGCGGGTCTGAACACACTGATCGTGGACAAGGACATGTCGCTGACTTCGCTCGGATCGATGTTCTTCGCGATGAAGGGCGTCACCGGGGGCGACGGGGTGTCGATGAACATGCCGATCTCGGGCAGCGTCAACGGCAACCTGGTGTGGGACAAGGCGAAGGTCAAGGAGCTGGTGAACCAGCTCAACAACGACGAGAAGGTCACGGTCACGAGCGACTGACCGGTTTGACCGCGTCACATCGCCGGTTTCAGGGGCACTCCGCGGGCGGGGTGCCCCTGAGCCGTGTTCAGGCGCCGAGGGGTGTGGGCTGGTCGGTCTCGGCCCCGGCCCCGGCCTGGACCCCGGCCTTGTCCGCCGTCAGGTAGCGCCGGGCCACCGCGCGGTTGTACCGCTCGAACATCTCCCCCAGCGTGCGCAGGTCGTCCTCGCTCCAGTCCCCGAGCAGTTCGGCGAAGCCCTCCGTACGCCGTACCCGTACGGACTCGGCGCGCGCCAGTCCCTCGGCGCTCGGTGTGATGACGCTGCGCCGCCGGTCGCCGGGCGCCGGGGCACACTCCACCAGTCCGGCGCGGCGCGCGCCCGCGACCTGTCGGCCCGCCGTCGACGGGTCGAGGCCGAGGGTGGCGGCCAGCGAGGTGATGTCCATCGGGCCGTTGTCGCCGAGGGTGCGCAGCAGCAGGTACTCGGCGCGGTCGAGGACGTCGTGGACCTCCGTACGCCGGTAGAGCAGCTCGAAGTTCCTGTTGAGCAGGGCCGTCTGCTGCTCGACGACGCCGATCGCCCCGGTCACCGCTCCCATGGCTCCACCACCGTTATCGGTACGATACCTGCTATTATTTGTATCGTACATGCATTTGGGGACGAGTACGGACGCCCGAGGAAAGGGGCTTGATGGCAGAGCGAACGCGCGGCCGAGCATCCGAGATACGGGACCGGATCACCTCCTCCGACCCGGGACTGAGCAGGCTGACGTCGGCGGTCTCGGCCGCCGTGGCGATGGCCGGCTCGATGGCGATCGAGTACGGCTTCGGACAGGCCACGCACGCCGGTTTCCAGGGCACGCTCGTGGCGATGATGCTCGGTACGGTCATCGCGATGATGGGGTCGATGGCCCTGACCGGGTCCGGCTTCTGGCGCAAGGTCCGTACCGCTGTCTTCTTCCCCGTGGCGATCGGCGTGGGTCTGACCGCCGGAATCCTGGTGGGTTCCAACACGACGCTGATGCTGAGCGTGTTCGTCCTGGTGATGTTCCTCGCGGTCTTCGTCCGCCGCTTCGGGCCGCCGTTCTTCTTCTACGGGTTCATGGGCTGGATGGGCTTCTTCTTCGCCGCGTTCCTGCACCCCACACTCAGTACGCTGCCCACGCTGCTCGAAGCCGTCGGGATCTCCACCCTCTGGGTGCTGCTGCTGTCCGTCACCGTGCTGCGTACGAACTCCCGCCGCACCCTGCGCCGTATCCAGCGCGCCTTCGGCGCCCGCGCCCGCGCCGTGGCCGATGCCTGCGCCGACCTGCTGACGGCGGGGGATCCGGCGCGGGTGGCGCGGCTGCGGCGGCGGCTGCACGGGCGCCAGCTCAAACTGGCCGAGGCCGCCCTGATGATCGAGGCGTGGTCGGCGGAGCCGGGGGCGCTGCCCGAGGGCTGGTCGGCGGCCGCGCTGCGGC
>NZ_JTHL01000001.1:3205162-3229427 GCF_000818195.1 Streptomyces sp. 150FB
AAACGGCTCCGCAGATGTCACAGGCATCGCAGGCGTCGCAAGGGTCGCAGATGGACGCGGCGGCGCGGGTCGCGCGGGAGGTGGCGCGGCGGGACCACGACGGCGTGGAACGCGAGGCCCGCCCCCTGCTGAGCGCGGCCTTCGTCCCGGCGGCCGGTGAGGGGCCCTGGGCCGCGCAGCATCTGGCCGCCGCCGCGATGGAGTACGTGGACCTCGCCCGCAGGGCCGCCGTACCGCCCGAAACGCTCCCGATGGACGACGCGTTCGCACCGGCCGTGAGCCTCGCGATGGGGAATCTGCCGGGATCCGCGTCCGTCGCGGGCGCGGTGGCCGCGCGCGGCCATCACTGGAACCCGCTGTCACGGCTGAAGCTGAACACCCGCCAGGCGGTCCAGGTCGCCGTGGCCGGGGCGATCGCGATCGTCGTCGGACGTGAGATATCGGAGGCCCGCTACTACTGGGCCGTGATCGCCGCGTTCATCGCCTTCAGCGGTACGGCGACCCGTTCGGAGACGTTCATCAAGGCCACCAACCGCGTGGTGGGGACGCTGGTCGGGCTCGTCGCGGGGGTCGGGCTCGCGCATCTGACCGCCGGTCACACGCTGACCGTACTGGCCGTGATCATCCTCAGCATGTCGTGCGGTTTCTACCTCGTACGGATCTCGTACGCGCTCATGATCTTCTTCGTCACGATCATGGTGTCGCAGCTCTACAGCGTGCTCAACGAGTTCTCGGTCGGCCTGCTCGTCCTGCGCCTCCAGGAGACAGCGGCGGGGGCGGCGGTCGGGATTCTGGTGGCCCTCTTCGTGCTGCCGACCAGCACGAGGGACACGGTCCACAGCGCGCGCAGCGGCTTCTTCACCGCCGTGGGCGCGCTGCTGCGGGGCGTGGCCGGCCACCTGGACGGAAGCGCGCCCGCCGCGGACCTGGACGCGCTGGCCCGTACCGTCGACAACCAACTGCACAGCCTCGCCATGGTGTCCACGCCACTGACCCGCCGGCTGCTCTGGGGCAACGACCCCCGGCTCGTACGCCACCGCCTGACCCTGTACGCGGCGGTGGCCCGCCGCAGCCGCGCCCTGGCCATGGCACCCCAGCGGGTCACCGACCCGGAGTCGGTCGCCGGCCTGGCCGCGGTGAGCCACTCGCTGGCGGCAGCGGCCGACGACCTGGCCGCGCACCCGGAACGCTCGGCGACCGCCACGGCGGAGGTGGAGTACCACCTCTCGACGGCGGAGGCGGCGCTCCTGCACCACCGCCCGGAGTCCCCGACCCCGCTGCCCCCGGTGACGCTGCCCCTGATCCACCTGCGCCAACTGCTGCACGACCTGGCCATAATCCCGCGAACGGCGGGCCCGAAACACCGCAAGCCCCCGCCCCCGAAGCTGAAACTACTGGCGGCGTCCGCGCCCCCCGTACCGGAGGACACCCCGGAACCGTCCCGAGTACCGACCCAGGACGCCGCCCGCCCCACCCCCCAGTGGGCCAGAACCCCCCAACCGTCCCGCTCACGGGGCGGCAACTGAGGGCTGGGGTTGGGGTCTTGCCGGATGAGTGAGCGGGTCCGGTGCCGTGCGTCGCAAGGCGGAGGAAAGACCGATGCGGAACATCGCCACCGACCGCCGGGGAGCAACTCAGGGTTTATACCGAGCGGTTCGGGTCGCCGCATGCGCGGCTCGGCCAGGGCGGGGATGTGTCCCTCGGGCATTACCTCGGCCGGCCGCTGTTCCTCAGCGTCGCCCTGGTGACGTGCTCACCGAACCGCGCGGCCAGGCCTCACGGGGCGATCTTGTCCTGCCCCCGTACCCGCCAGGACCAGAACAGGCAGGCGATGCCGACCAGGGCCACGATGACGCCCAGCGCCGTGTACTGACCGTGGCCCGACATCATCGAACCCTTCATCGCTCCGGTGCCCTGCGCGATCCAGACACCGCCGAGGACGATCAGAACGACTCCCACAATGCCGCGAACCCACATGTCTCGTCCCTTGCTTGACTGGTACGTACGGCCCCCCGCACCCGTGCATACGGATGCGGGGGGCCGCGCGTTCAGCAGGTCTCACGGAGTCGGGAGTTACGGAAGGTTCCTGGCCATAGCGACCGCTGGACCGGTTCGTTCCCTCATAGATCTGGGTGCTTTATGAAGCATCTGATGCCGATCCGCACGGATGCCCTCTATGTAGAGATCATCCCCAGGGTTCCACCATGATCACCTTTTTTGTCTCCCCAGGTCAGGCCACTCCGGGCCTGCCGGCCGTCCATCCTCCGGCGCTCAGGCGGCCCCCTCATCGACTTGACGCTCTAGGGAGCAGGTATGACACTCGTGCAAGGTGGCGTAAGCACTCGAAACCGGAGGCACTCATGGCACTACGGTTCATCGGGATTGATCCAGACACCGGGCAGCAGGGCTCCCCCACCGTATGGGTGGACGAGGAGAAGGGGGAGCTGGTGCTTCAGGGCTGGAGGCCAGACGGAAAGCTGGAGGCGGAGTGCGCCGCGTTCGAGGTGCCCGGCCACGCTCCTGGCATCCCTCCACACGAAGCCGTGGTCAGGATTCCGGCCCGTATGGTGCCGATGCTCAGGAAGGCTTGCGATGTCGCAGAACGAGCCGGGCTTTGACGAGCTGCTGGCCGCAGCCAAGCACTCGGCGATGCACCTGGAGCTGCGCGACTCGTACGGCGTCGGAGATGAGGCCGAGGACTTCGAGACCTGGAAGCGCACGGGCCGACGCGACGTTGACCCGGCATCCGCCTACTGGGCGCCGTGGGTTGATTTGGTTCGCAGCACCGTCGCCCGAGGTGTGGCCGTCCGCCGCGCCCGCGTCGTATCGGAACCGGTAACGAACTACATCCGGTACGAGCACGCCGGCACCGTGGTCAACCTTCACGCCGGGGAACAGGTCCGCTGGCTGCCCAGGCGACAGGCTTCGGACATCGCGCTTCCCGGAAACGACTGCTGGGTGTTCGACGGAGAGATCGCGCTCTTCAATCACTTCTCCGGGGATGGGAACTGGTCCGAGCCCGGCTGGGAGGTTCGTTCCGAACCCGCCGTGGCACGAATGGCCTCAGCCGCGTTCGAGGCAGTCTGGGAGCGCGGTATCCCGCACGAGAAGTACACGGTCTGACCTGACGGAAGACGAAGAGCCCCCACCCATGTCCGCATCCCCCTCGTCCAGCGCCCAGGCGGCCCGCGAAGCCGTCGCCGCCCGTCTCGGGGGGCTACGCAAAGACGCGGAGCTGACCGGGCATGAGTTGGCTCTTCGGTGTGGCTGGAGTCCCGCGAAGTCATCACGCATCGAGCGGGGCAAGACTCCTGCATCAGCCGCCGACATCCGCGCTTGGTGCAAAGCGTGCGGGGCAAAGGACCAGACAGACGACTTGATCGCGGCCAACCGCCAGGCCGACCAGATGTACGTCCACTGGCAAAAGCTGCACCGACACGGCATGCGCCGAGCGCAGGAGGAAGTTGTCCCCCTGTACGAGGAGACACACCGCTTCCGCGTGTACTGCTCGAACATAGTGCCGGGCATGCTCCAGACCGAGGCGTACGCGGCAGCCCTGCTAGCGACCATCGCCGCCTTTCAAGGCACCCCTGACGACTCGCGGACAGCGGCAGCATCCCGCGTCGAGCGCTCGCGCGTACTCCACGACGGCGACCACCGCTTCGCTCTGCTGCTGGAAGAAACGGTGCTCCGCTACCGCATTGGCGACGATGCCGCCATGGCCGGGCAGCTTGGGTACCTGTTGGCCGTCATGGCGCTTCCGAACGTGAGCCTCGGGGTGATCCCGTTCACGGCCAAGCGCCTTGTCTGGCCCCTGGAGGCCTTCTATCTGTTCGACGGTCGTCAAGCGAGCGTGGAACTGCTGACGGCCGCGGTGAACGTCACCGCGCCCAGTGAGGTCGCCACGTACGCCAGGGCGTTCTCCGAGCTGTCCGAGCTCGCTGTGTACGGTGCTGCCGCCCGGGCTCTGATCTCGGATGCGATTACGTCGCTCGGCTAGTCGCATGCAATCTCGTGCAAGAACGTGGACCGGCATGTTCCTTAGTTCGTAGCGTCTTGGCATGACGGATGGCGAAGCTCCCAGAAGGTTGCGAACGGGCGTTTCCCCGGTCTTGAGCAGCGTGGGCGCGAGAACGCCCGCGTACGGGGCGGCTTCCGATCCGTCACGTCGTGTTCCGCGATCAACAGGAAGTGGGTCTGAGATGGGCAAGAAGGGCGGCGGAAGCCACTCCGGCAAGCCGGACACCTCCGGCAGCGACGGCCATCGGGACAAACCGCCGGGCCCGACCCGTCCCTACGAGCCTCCGCCGAAGAAGAACTGAGTCCGGATGACGACACAGCGGCGGCTCCTTCAAAGCTTGCTGGCAAAGGGCGCGCTGCCGCTCGAGTGGCAGGACGCCGTCGCGTCGGTGGACCGGGCCCTGTTCATCCCTGAGGTGATCGTGGGCGGTGACTTCACCGAGGACCCGGAACAGTGGTTGCGAATCGTCTACGCGGACGGTCCGGTCGTGACGCAGGTCAACGACGGGAAACCCACGGTGGGCGACGCTTTCCGGCTGCACACGTCGTCATCGTCCATGCCGTCGATCATGCTTGAGATGCTCGGACTGCTGGATGTGCGTGACGGCCATCGGGTTCTGGAGATCGGTACCGGAACCGGGTACAACGCCGCGTGGCTCTCCCACCGCCTTGGCGAGGCCAACGTGACCAGCGTGGAGTTGGACGAGACAGTACTGGCCCTGGCGAACGAGAACCTGAAACGGGCGGGGTTCCACCCGACGGCGATTCTCGGCAACGGCCGGGACGGTCACCATCCTCGCGCACCCTACGAGCGGATCATATGCACCTGCACCATGCGGGACGTACCGCAAGCATGGTTGGAGCAATGCCCGAACGGGCGGATGGTCACCCCGTGGGGCAGCAGCTTCTTCAGCGGTTCGTTCGCCACGCTGGACGTCTCGGACGGCAAGGCGCAGGGCACGTTCTCCGGGTTTCCCGCCTTCATGTGGGACCGCGCCCATCGCGGCGGGGCCGGGCGCATCTCAGACCTGTACCACGAGGAAGAAGGGGAAAAGGGGACGACTGACATCGCTCCTCAGAATGTCATCCAGGATGATCCGGCGTTCTTCGTCGCGCTGAGCGTGACCGATGCGTGGTTCCGGTGGTGCGAAGCGGACGACGACAGCGGAGAGGCCACCTTGTGGTTCTTCGCTGACGACGGCAGGTCGTGGGCTACGGTCGAGTACGTCCCGGACGCGGAGGCGTACGAGGTGGAGCAGTACGGCCCCCGGGCACTCCGGGACGAGGTACGCAACGCTTTCCTGTGGTGGCATGACCTGGGGAAGCCGGAACGGTCGCGCTTCGGTCTTTCGGTGGAGGGGAACGGTCAGCGGGTGTGGCTGGACGACCCCCGTCGCCTCATCGACCGGCCGCGGCCCGAATGAACGAGAACAGCTCCGGCCGATCGGCCGGAGCTGTTCTCTCCAGGAGACTTCCGACCTGAGAAAGCCCCGCTACGGAAGGTTCCTCGCCATCACGATGCGCTGGACCTGGTTCGTGCCCTCGTAGATCTGGGTGATCTTGGCGTCGCGCATCATGCGCTCCACCGGGTAGTCCCGCGTGTAGCCGTAGCCGCCGAGCAACTGGACCGCGTCCGTCGTGATCTCCATCGCGGCGTCGGAGGCGTAGCACTTCGCGGCGGCGCCGAAGAACGTCAGGTCCTCCTTGCCCTTGCCCGACGACGCGCCCAGCGTGACGCGCTCCGACCGGGCCGCCGCCGCGTAGGTGAGCTGGCGTGCGGCTTCCAGCTTCATCGCCATGTCCGCCAGCATGAACTGCACGCCCTGGAAGTCGCCGATCGGCTTGCCGAACTGCTTGCGCTCCTGGACGTACCCCTTCGCGTAGTCCAGGGCGCCCTGCGCGATCCCGAGCGCCTGTGCCGCGATCGTGATGCGGGTGTGGTCCAGGGTCTGCATCGCCGTGGCGAAGCCCGTGCCCTCGGCGCCGATCAGGCGGCTCGCCGGGATACGTACGTTGTCGAGGTAGACCTCGCGGGTCGGGGAGCCCTTGATGCCGAGCTTCTTCTCCGGGGCGCCGAAGGAGACACCCTCGTCGGACTTCTCGACGACGAACGCCGAGATGCCCTTCGTCCGCTTGTCGGGGTCGGTGACGGCCATCACCGTGTAGTACTCGGAGACGCCCGCGTTGGTGATCCAGCGCTTCACGCCGTTGAGTACGTAGTCGTCGCCGTCCCGTACCGCCCTGGTCTTCATGCCGCCCGCGTCCGACCCGGCGTCCGGCTCGGAGAGGCAGTACGAGAACATCGCGTCGCCCTTGGCCAGCGGCGCCAGGTACTTCGCCTTCATCTCCTCGCTGCCGGAGAGGATGACGGGCAGCGAGCCGAGCTTGTTCACGGCCGGGATCAGCGACGAGGACGCGCAGACCCGCGCGACCTCCTCGATGACGATCACGGTGGCGAGGGCGTCGGCGCCCGTACCGCCGTACTCCTCGGGGACATGGATGGCGTGCAGGTCGGAGCTGACGAGGGCGTCCAGGGCCTCCTGCGGGAAGCGGGCCTCCTCGTCCACGGCGGCGGCGAACGGGCCGATCTTCGCCTCGGCGAGCGCCCGTACGGTTTCGCGGAGCATGTCGTGCTCCTCGGACGGGCGGTACAGGTCGAAATCAGCCGATCCGGCCACGGTCACTCACTCCCCAGGATGCTAACTACCGTTAAGTAACCCGAGCTTAGTGGGCGGGTGGGCGAGCGGGATAGGTGAGTTTGCCGACAGCCGCACGGCAGGCGGCACCGGGTGCCGGCGGGGGCCGGAGACGTACGCCTGTGAGGGGCAGGTGGCGCGCGGCTATGCTCGGGCCCGCACCCCGCCCGCATCCCCCTGGAGTACCCATGGCCCTCAAGATCACCGTGATCGGCACCGGCTACCTCGGTGCCACGCACGCAGCGGCCATGGCGGAGCTGGGCTTCGACGTGCTCGGGCTCGATGTCGTCCCGGAGAAGATCGAGATGCTCTCGGCGGGCCGGGTGCCGATGTACGAGCCAGGGCTCGAGGAACTGCTGCACAAACATGTCGCCGGCATCGAGGGCTCGACGGGGCGGCTGCGCTTCACGATGGACTGGGCGGAGCTGGCCGAGTTCGGCGATGTGCACTTCGTGTGCGTCAACACCCCGCAGAAGCACGGCGAGTACGCCTGCGACATGAGTTACGTCGACTCCGCCGTGGAGAGCCTCGCCAAGCACCTGTCGAGGCCCGCGCTGGTCGTCGGCAAGTCGACCGTACCGGTGGGCAGCGCCGAGCGGCTGGCCGCCCGTATCGCGGAGCTGGCACCGGCCGGCGGCGAGATCGAGCTGGCGTGGAACCCGGAGTTCCTGCGCGAGGGCTTCGCCGTGCAGGACACGCTCCACCCGGACCGGATCGTGGTCGGCGTACGCAGCGAGCGCGCCGAACGGATCCTGCGCGAGGTGTACGCGACGCCTCTCGCGGAAGGCTCGCCGTTCGTGGTGACGGACTTCCCGACGGCGGAGCTGGTGAAGACGGCGGCGAACTCGTTCCTCGCCACCAAGATCTCCTTCATCAACGCGATGGCCGAGGTGTGCGAGGCGGCCGGCGGCGATGTGGCGAAGCTGGCCGAGGCGCTCGGGCACGACGACCGGATCGGGAAGAAGTTCCTGCGGGCCGGGATCGGTTTCGGCGGGGGCTGTCTGCCGAAGGACATCCGGGCGTTCATGGCGCGCGCGGGCGAGCTGGGCGCCGACCAGGCGCTGACGTTCCTGCGCGAGGTCGACTCGATCAACATGCGCCGCCGCGGCCACATGGTGGAGCTGGCGCGCGAGGCGGTGGGCGGTGACTCGTCGTTCCTCGGGAAGAGGGTCGCCGTGCTGGGCGCGACCTTCAAGCCGGACTCCGACGACGTACGGGACTCCCCCGCGCTCAATGTCGCCGGACAGATCCACCTCCAGGGCGGGCAGGTCACGGTGTACGACCCGAAGGGCATGGAGAACGCCAAGCGGCTGTTCCCGACCCTCGGGTACGCGGAGTCGGCGGTGGACGCGGTGCGCGGCGCGGACGTCGTCCTGCACCTGACCGAATGGCGCGAGTTCCGCGACCTGGACCCGGCGATACTGGGCGAGGCGACGTCGCGGCGGCTGATCCTGGACGGGCGCAACGCGCTGGACCCGGAGAAGTGGCGCGCGGCTGGCTGGACGTACCGCGCGATGGGACGCCCGCGCGCCTGACGCGGGGCCGGGCTTCGGGCCCGGCGTCAGACGCCGACGACGTCGGGCCCTCCGCGGGGCGCCCGCGCCACCCCCTCGCCTACGACGCCGGGTTGATCAGCTCGTCCGTCACCCACCGTGCGACGTCGGCGGGATAGGGCGTCGGCAGCGTGAGGACGACGTGCGGGAAACCGGCGTCGATCGCCTCCCTGATCGCGTCCCGCGTGACGCCGGGCCGGTCGTACGAGACGGGCAGCACGATCGAGCGGGTGATGGACGCGGGGTCCCGGCCGATCTCGGCGCAGTAGCGGTCCAGCAGTGCGCTCCGGCTGACGGCGTCGTCGATGTCACCGCCGGGGATGTTCCACAGGTCGGCGTGCTCGGCGACCACCCGCAGCGTCGAGGCCGCGCGTCCGCCGATGAGGATCGGCGGATGGGGGCGCTGGACCGGTTTGGGGTTGCCGAACGCTCCGGTGAGGTCGTGGTGGGTGCCGTGGAAGTCGAACGGTTCCTCCTCGGTCCACAGCCGCCGAATGACCGTACAGGCTTCGGCGAGGCTCCCCACGGCGTGCGCGGTGTCGTGGAAGGGGAGGCCGTGCGCCGCGTACTCACGCCGCGCCAGCGGGTGGTCGGGGCGTGAGCCGACGCCGATGCCGAAGTCGAGCCGTCCGCCGGAGACGATGTCGACGGTCGTGGCGATCTTGGCCAGCATCGCGGGCGGCCGGAACCGGTTGCTGGTCACCATCAGGCCGAGCCGCAGCCTCCGCGTCTGGGCGGCGAGGGCGGAGAGCAGGGTCCAGCCCTCGAAGGCCGGGCCGTCCAGGTCGCCGCTGATCGGCATGAGGTGGTCGAACAACCACGCGTGCTCGATCTCCGGGATCGCGTCCGCCTCGCGCCAGACCCGCAGGACGTCGAGGTAGTCGACCCCGGTGGGTGCGGTCATGATCCCGAACCGAGGCCGGGACGAGGGCGAGGACGAAGGCGGAGGCGGAGGTGAAGGGGGCATGGGCTGTTGATCCTTTCGATTCGATTCGGTACGGGCAGCCGGTGGTACGGGCAGCCGGCCGGTACGCGTGTCAGCGGCGCCGCAGTGCCGGGTCGAGCAGCGCGGGCGGGGTGTCGTTCTTCTCGTCCGGGGCGAGGTCGGTGCCGGGAGCGACGATCGCGTCGATCGCGTCGAGTACGTCGGCGGACAGCACCGTGTCGGCGGCGGCGAGTTGCGAGTCCAGGTGGGCCGGCGTGCGAGGGCCGATGAGCGCGCTGGTCACGCCGGGGTGCGCGGTCACGAATCCGAGCGCGAGCTGGATCAGGGTCAGGCCCGCCTCGGCGGCGACCTCGGCCAACCGCTCGACGGCATCGAGCCGGGCCCGGTTGGCGGGCACGGCGGTGTCGAAGCGCCCCGGCATGAGCACCGAGCGGCTGGTGGTGACGGCCTGGCCCTCGCGGATCGCGCCCGACAGCCAGCCCGAGGCCAGCGGGCTCCACACCAGCACCCCGAGTCCGTACTCCTCGGTCACCGGCAGTACGTGGGTCTCGATCCCGCGTTGCAGGATCGAGTAGCTGGGCTGTTCGGTGACGTAACGGCTCAGATGATGCTCGCGGGCGGCCCACTGCGCCTGCACGATGCGGTACGCGGGGAAGGTCGACGAGCCGAAGTGGCGGATCTTTCCGGCGCGCTGGAGGTCGGTCAGGGCCGCCAGGGTCTCCTCGTCGCCGGTGTTCGGGTCCCACCGGTGGATCTGGTAGAGGTCGACGTGGTCGACACCGAGCCGGCGCAGGCTGTTGTCCAGCTCGGTGACCAGCCAGCGGCGCGAACTGCCCGTACGGTTGGGCTCGTCGCCCATGGGCAGGCCCGCCTTCGTGGCCAGCACGATGTCGTCGCGGCGGCCGGCGATGGCCTTGCCGACCATCTCCTCCGACTCGCCGCCGCTGTACATGTCGGCGGTGTCGATGACATTGATCCCGCCCTCAAGCGCGGCGTCGACGAGGGCGGTGACGTCGTCCTGGGTGGTGCGCCCGACGGCGCCGAAGTTCATGGCACCGAGCGCGAGTGAGCTGACCTGTATCCCGGTGCGGCCCAGGGTGCGGTACTGCATGGCGGTGTTCCTCCATCGTGGGCGAAGTGTGATGACGTGGTGCGGTGACGGCGGCGTGGTGACGCTGTGTGAGGGCAGCAGCACATGACGACCGTGCGCGGTTTGGTCGACGGGCCCGTGCTCTGACATCATGGGCAAACGGAACCTCGCTCCGCTAACGATACGGAACGGCGTTCCGCATTGCAAGAACGGGCGACGAAGGACGACAGAGCGGAAGGGACGACGCGGTGAACGTCAGCGGCGAGGGCGCGGGACACGGAACCCGGTCCAGGCGGGCGGATGCCCGGCGTAACGAGAAGACCCTGCTCGACGCGGCCGCCGCGGCCTTCGTCGCTTCAGGCGTGGAGGCGCCGGTACGCGACATCGCGGCCAGGGCCGGCGTGGGGATGGGCACGATCTACCGCCACTTCCCGACCCGGGCGGACCTGATCATCGCGGTCTACCGGCACCAGGTCGAAGCCTGTGCCGAGGCAGGTCCCGCCCTGCTGGCGGCCGGCACGACCCCGCACGCGGCGCTGAGGCAGTGGATCAACCTCTTCGTCGATTTCCTCGTCACCAAACACGGGCTCGCCGCCGTGCTGCGGTCCGACAGCGCCGGCTTCGAGGCGCTGCACGCGTACTTTCTCGACCGCCTCGTCCCCGTGTGCACCCAACTGCTCGACGCCGCGGCCGCTGCCGGGGAGATTCGGACCGACCTGAAGGCGTACGTACTCATGCGCGGTGTCGGGAATCTCTGCATCGGCGCGGAGAGCGATCCGGACTACGACGCGCGCGGGCTGGTCGGCCTCCTCATCGCCGGGCTGCGCGTAGCAAACTGATCGACTCCCGGGCGAGAGCATGCGATAACAGTCACCGGCACCCGCCTCGCCCATCTGTTCTGTCACCCGGAAAGCTCGGAAAGCTCGGAAAGAAAGAGGTCACCCATGCCCATCGCCACACTGCGCGCCGTCGCACTGGACTGTCCGGACCCGCTCGCGCTCGCCCGCTTCTACGCGGCGATCCTGGGCGGCGAACCCGAGGCGGAGGACGAGACCGGGCGCTGGATCGACCTGGAGGGCCATGAGGGGACGTCACTCGCGTTCCAGGCCGCGCCGGGACACGTACCGCCCGTCTGGCCGTCGACCGACGGCTCGCAGCAGCTCCATCTGGACCTGACCGTCGAGGACCTGGACACGGCCGAGGCGCAGGTGCTCGCGCTCGGCGCGACGCTGCTGGACACGGGCGACCCCACGCGGAAGTGGCGGGTCTACAGCGACCCCGCCGGACACCCCTTCTGCCTCTGCGTCGACTGATCCGGGCGACTGATCCGGGCGACCGATCCGGGTCCTGAGCCTTCTCACGTGCTCAACCCCTTGTGCCGTACCCGGTGCAGGGCACCGAGCGCGCGTAACTGTCGCTGCTCGTATGCGGTGCCCTGCCGTACGGATGTCCAACGGCTCTGCCACGTAAGGCCCGTGGGACGCGAAAGGTTGACCATGGGGCCCGTGAATCCGTCGACCGTCGCGACCATGTCGTACGTGCGGTCGTAAACGACCATGCCGACCGACAGGCCTCCCGGGCCCGGCCGTGGCGCGAAGCGCCTCATTCGTTCATCTCCGGCCGTAGGTCGGTTGCCCGCCGGTGGGGACAGTTACCGAGTTCGCGCTCCCGATCGCGCGCCGTCCAGTCGTCGCCGGCCGCCCTCGCCGCGTCGCGTTGCGCGGTCAACGCGACGCAGACTCCGCAGCGCCTCGGCGGAACGCCCTCAGCCAGGGCCTGGACGACGACCGCCGAGACCCGCGCTTCGCGCCTCACGGCCAGTCTTTCCAGCCCGAGCAGGACGCGCTCAAGCAGTTCTCCGGTAACCGGGGCGTACCGGCCGGACCGGGAGTCGGGCGGCGGGAAATAGTCGCCCCATCCGTGGGTGGTCCCGGTGTCGCCATCCATGTCAGACCGTTGAGGCGCTGTGCGTACGAAATCCGCCATGCCGAGCCCTTCCGCTTCGTTACAGGCTGTTCGCTCTAGGCAACAGCGCGGTCACACACAGCGGTACTGTTGGTAAGAGGCGGGCAGTTAAGTGCGTTAAGCGGCGCGAACACGGGAGTTGGGGCCAGTGACGACACCGAAATCAAACGCGGATCTTGAGCGGCTGTACCGCCAGAGCGGATGGACCCTGCGGCAGTTCGCCCAAGCGGTGAACCGCATCGGTACCGAACACGGAACCCCTCTCAAGTACCAGCAGCCATCAGTCCACCAGTGGCTGAAGGGCCATCTGCCCAAGGAATCCGCCCGGCCGCTCGTTCTCGAAGCGCTGTCCCGAAGGCTCCATCGGCCCGTCACGTCCAGAGAAGCGGGTTTTCCCCCGTCGCCCGATCAGTCGAAACAACCCGCCAGTACCGTGGAGGGGTTGTTCGATTTGGGGAGGGAAGACATGGATCCGTCTCGCCGGTCCGTTCTCGGGGCGGGGCTTTTCTCTGTGGCGCTCACCATTCCCGGTTGGCCCGATGTGATAGGGCGACTGGATGCCATAAAGACCGATCCGCAGCGGCGCATCGGACAACCGGAGGTTCAGGCCGTAAGGGCGATGACCGACCGACTGTCGGACCTTGACGACGAATTCGGCGGGCGTTACGCACGCCCCATGGCTGCGGCTTTCCTGGTTAACACGGTCGCCCCTTACTTGAAATCCAGCGCATCAAGCGACACCCGCAAATCGATGATGTCTGCCGCCTCTTTTCTCTGCTATCTGACGGGATGGATGGCAGTGGACGAGGGCGCACACGGTCGAGCACAGGAATATTACGTAAAGAGTCTGGAACTCGCGGGCGCGAGTGGCGACCACATGACCTACTGCCATGTCCTGCGCGGCATGTCAGTACAAGCCGCGAATCTGGGCCACGGCACCCCGGCGGTACGGCTCGCGAACGCCGCCGCAGAGGCATCACCCGATTCCGGTCCTCGGATGCGCGCCTTTATGGCCGGGCAGCAGGCACACGCGTACGCCCTGGCCGGCGAAAAGGTAAACGCGCTGGACAGTTTGCGCGAGGCGGAGCGCGCCGTAAATCAGGCGGAAAGCCAACCCGGGACATTCGGCGGTTACAGCTCGGCGACTTTGGCATACTCCACGGCGGAGGTTCGGCACGCTCTGGGCGACACGAAGGGAAGCATCGAATCTCTTCACGATCACTTCCGCCTCCGGGATTCCACAGACATGCAGCGGACCAAGCTTATTTTCAGTTCACTGCTCGCCGAGAGACAACTTGAAGTCGGTCACCTGGAGGCAGCATGCGCCACTTGGAATGAGGTGTTGAATGAGTATCCATCGATGCACTCCGGGAGAGTTGATGAACAAGTGGCAAAAATCGCCCCCTTGCTTT
The DNA here is from genome assembly GCF_000818195.1 of Streptomyces sp. 150FB. Taxonomy (GTDB): domain Bacteria; phylum Actinomycetota; class Actinomycetes; order Streptomycetales; family Streptomycetaceae; genus Streptomyces. Next base: position 3,218,845 of record NZ_JTHL01000001.1, read on the forward strand.
CCTCTTATCAGTTGAATTCGATTGCACGACAGACCTCCGAGCGCTCTCGCGCGCTCTGCGACAAGTAGAAGTGCCACCAAATCCAATCTCTTCGCGTAATGGCGGTTTCCACACCTTCGCGTCGGAGACGTCGGCACCGGAGTCCATGCGGGAGACGCCCCGGTCGCCCTCATGGGTGACGGATGGACGTTTTGTGTGCTGCGTACGGGTGACATCGGGCCTACACGGGGTGCGGGCGGGCAGCGTCGGGGTGCCCGAACCATAGGTGCCGGGCGTCACCGCACAAGACCAAGGGGTTCCCCATGCGCTTCCGTACCACCGTGGCAGCCGCCGTCGGCGCTCTCGCCCTGATCGTCTCCGTCCCCGGCTCGGCCTCGGCCGCCGTGGGTGAATTCACCTACGTGTACACGGACATGCACGGAAGCCCGCAGACCGGGACGCTGACACACCCCAAGAGCCGGGAGTGCATCACGCTCGTGGAGGCGGCCGGCGAGTACGTGCCGCCTGCCCACTCCCCTCGTAACCGCACCAACGCCACGGCGACGGTCTTCACCAGCCGAGACTGCGACGGGGATCACTACAGCCTCCGGCCCGGCGGATCGGCCGGGCCCCTCCTGAAACTCCGGTCGGTCGTCTTCTCCTGACCGGGGGACGGACGGGCGGCCCCTGGCTGCGAGACCAGCCAGGAGCCGCCCGCCCAAACCGCGTCAGCGGTACGACGCGGACACCTCTTCGGCCGACCTCAGGACCCGTACGGCGTTTCGCCACGTCAGCTTGGACAGGTCTTCCTTCGACCACTTCCGCGACAGCAGTTCCGCGATCAGGTTCGGGTAGCCCGCCACGTCCGACAGGTCCGCCGGCGTGAACGCCGTCCCGTCGAAGTCGCCGCCGATTCCCACGTGTTCGATGCCCGCGACCTCCCGCATGTGGTCCAGGTGGTCCGCCACCGTCGACGCCGTCGCGACCGGGCGCGGCGTGCCCGCCTCGAACGCCTCGTGGATCTGCATCGCCTCGGGTGTGGTGTCGAGGTGGTGCAGCCCGTGCGCGCGCAGGTTGTCGTCCGCCGCCTGGGTCCACGCGCCCGCCTCGGGGAGGATGAACTTCGGTACGAACGTCGCCATCGCGACGCCTCCGTTGGAGGGCAGCGACTCCAGGACGTCGTCCGGGATGTTGCGCGGGTGGTCGCAGACCGCGCGGGACGAGGAGTGCGAGAAGATCACCGGCGCCTCGGTCACCGCGAGCGCGTCGCGCATCGTGGTGGCGGCGACGTGCGAGAGGTCGACGAGCATGCCGCAGCGGTTCATCTCGCGGACCACCTCGCGCCCGAAGTCCGAGAGCCCGCCCACGCCGGGCTCGTCCGTCGCGGAGTCGGCCCAGCTCAGATTGGAGTTGTGGGTCAGCGTCATGTAGCGGACGCCCAGGGTGTGGAACGCGCGCAGCGTGGCGAGGGAGTTGTTGATGGAGTGGCCGCCCTCGGCGCCCATGAGCGAGGCGATACGGCCCTCGGCGCGCGCCTTCTCCATGTCGTCCGCGGTCAGGGCGCGCGCCAGGTCGTCCGGGTAGCGCGCGAGGAGCCGGCCGACGACGTCGATCTGTTCCAGGGTCGCGCTGACGGCGTCGTCGCCCGCCAGGTCGGCCCGTACGTACACGGACCAGAACTGGCCGCCGACACCGCCCTTCCGCAGCCGCCGGATGTCCGTGTGCAGCCGGCCCGTCAGGTCCTCGGCGATGTCGAGCTTGTCCAGGTCATAATCCGCGTTCTCGCGCAGCGCCCACGGCAGGTCGTTGTGCCCGTCGACGACCGGGAAGTCGGCGAGGAGCGCGCGGGCCTCTTCGAGGTGCTCCATGGCGCTCACTTCCCGAATCCGAACTGGTCCGCGCCCTCTGTCTTGGCGCGCAGGCGCCTGCCCTTGTCCTGGGCCTGTTCGTTCAGGTCGTGCTGGAAGTCCCGCATCCGGTCCTGGAGCACCTGGTCGTGGGCCGCGAGGATACGGGCCGCCAGCAGGCCCGCGTTGCGGGCGCCGCCGACCGAGACCGTGGCGACCGGGACGCCCGCCGGCATCTGGACGATGGAGAGCAGCGAGTCCATGCCGTCGAGGTACTTCAGCGGTACGGGGACGCCGATCACCGGCAGCGGGGTGACGGAGGCGAGCATGCCGGGCAGGTGCGCGGCGCCACCCGCGCCCGCGATGATCACCTTGAGGCCCCGGCCGGCCGCGTCCTCGCCGTACGCGAGCATCTCGCGCGGCATCCGGTGGGCGGAGACGACGTCGACCTCGTAGGGGATCTCGAACTCGCCGAGGGCCTGCGCCGCCGCCTCCATGACCGGCCAGTCGGAGTCGGAGCCCATGACGATGCCGATGAGGGGGAAGGTCATTCTGTGATCGTTCCTCGGAGATAGCCGGCTGCGTGACGGGCGCGCTCCAGCACGTCGCCCAGGTCGTCGCCGTAGGTGTTGACGTGGCCCACCTTGCGTCCGGGCTTCACGTCCTTTCCGTACATGTGGATCTTCAACTGCGGGTCCCTGGCCATGCAGTGCAGGTACGCCGCGTACATGTCGGGGTAGTCGCCGCCGAGGACGTTGCACATGACCGTCCAGGTCGCGCGCGGGCGCGGGTCCCCGAGGGGCAGGTCGAGCACGGCCCGTACGTGGTTGGCGAACTGCGAGGTGCCGGCGCCGTCCTGCGTCCAGTGGCCCGAGTTGTGCGGGCGCATGGCGAGTTCGTTGACCAGGATGCCGGGCGTGCCGTCGTCCGAGCGGATCTCGAAGAGTTCGACGGCGAGGTGGCCGACGACGCCGAGTTCCGAGGCGAGCCGCAGCGCGAGCCGCTGGGCCTCGCCGGCCAGTTCGTCGGAGAGGCCGGGGGCCGGAGCGATGACCGTGTCGCAGACGCCGTCGACCTGCTGGGACTCCACGACGGGGTAGACGACGGCCTGGCCGTGCGGGGAGCGTACGACGTTCGCGGCGAGTTCGCGTACGAAGTCGACCTTCTCCTCGGCGAGGACGGGGACACCGGCCCTGAAGGGTTCTTCGGCGTCCTTCTCGGAGCGTACGAACCAGACGCCCTTGCCGTCGTAGCCGCCGCGCACGGTCTTCAGGATGACGGGGTAGCCGCCCACCTCGGCGGCGAACGCGGCGACGTCCGCCGGATCGCTGACTATGCGGTGGCGCGGGCAGGGCGCGCCCAGCTCGGTGAGCTTCGCGCGCATCACCCCCTTGTCCTGGGCGTGCACGAGCGCGTCGGGCCCGGGTCTGACGAGAACGCCGTCCGCCTCCAGGGCGCGCAGGTGCTCGATCGGCACGTGCTCGTGGTCGAAAGTGATCACGTCGCAGCCGCGTGCGAAGGCGCGCAGGGTGTCGTAGTCGCGATAGTCGCCGACGACGACATCGCTGACCACCTGCGCCGCCGAGTCCTGCGCGGTGTCACTGAGGAGCTTGAATCTGAGGCCGAGGGGGATGCCCGCCTCGTGGGTCATACGGGCGAGCTGACCGCCGCCGACCATGCCGACTACCGGGAACGTCACATTTCCAGGGTATCCGCCACCTGGGGCAACCGGATCCGCACGGCGCCCCGCGCGGGGCGCTGGTTAGCATGAGGGGTGCGACACACGTGTTAACGAAGTGGACATGACACCGACCGGACGGGGCTGACAGGCATATGAGCGAACGGGGCGCACTGCGTGTGCGACTGATCCGGTTCGCGCGCGAAGCCGCCAAGTTCGGTGCGGTGGGTGGCGCGGGTCTGCTGGTCAATCTGCTGGTGTTCAACCTCGTACGGCACGTCACCGGGCTCCCGGTGGTGCGGGCCAGCGTGCTGGCCACCGTGGTCGCGATCGCCTTCAACTACATCGGCTTCCGGTACTTCACCTACCGGGAGCGCGACAAGAGCCGCCGTACCAAGGAGATGGGGCTCTTCCTGCTGTTCAGCGCGGCGGGCCTGGTGATCGAGAACGGGATTCTGTATACGGCGACCTACGGGTTCGGCTGGGACACCCCGCTCCAGAGCAATGTGTTCAAGTTCGTCGGCATCGGTATCGGGACGCTCTTCCGCTTCTGGTCCTACCGCTCCTGGGTCTTCCGGGCGCTGCCGCCTGCGGCCGAGACGCCTCCGCCCATAGCCGAGACGCCCCCGCCCATAGCCGAGCCGCCCTCGGAGGCGGCGCCGACGATCGTTGCCGAAACGTTCCTGGAGCCGCAGCCCGCGCGCCCCCCGGCCCGCTGACAGCAGCACGTCAGCGGACAGGCCGCTCCGGCGGCTTCACGTCCTTGCGGGTACGCGCCTCCCGGCTGAGGAAGAGCGCGAAGACCGGCGGATGCTGCTGGAGCAGCTCCAGCCGCCCGCCGTCCGCCTCGGCCAGGTCACGGGCCACGGCGAGGCCGATCCCGGTGGAGTTGCGGCCGCTGATGGACCGCTCGAAGATCCGCGCCCCGAGGTCGGCGGGCACACCCGGGCCCTCGTCGGTGACCTCGATGACGGCCTGGTTGCCGGTGACACGGGTGCGCAGGGCGACCGTACCGCCGCCGTGCATCAGTGAATTCTCGATCAGCGCCGCGAGCACCTGCGCGACCGCGCCCGGGGTGGCGACGGCCCGCATCTCGGGCCGCCCCGAGCAGACGATGGCCCGCCCGGCGCTGCGGTAGGCGGGGCGCCACTCCTCGATCTGCTGCTTGACGACCTCGTCGAGGTCGAAGGCGACGGCGGAGCCGGTACGGGGGTCGCGCGCGTTCGTCAGCAGCCGCTCCACCACGTCGGTCAGCCGCTCCACCTGCGTCAGCGCGATCGTCGCCTCCTCCCTGACGGTTTCCAGGTCGTCGGTGACGGTGATCTCCTCCAGCCGCATGGAGAGCGCCGTGAGGGGCGTACGGAGCTGGTGCGAGGCGTCGGCGGCGAGCCGCCGCTCGGCGGTGAGCATCCGTGCGATGCGTTCGGCGCTGGAGTCGAGGACGTCGGCGACCCGGTCCAGCTCGGGGACCGCGTACCGCTTGTGCCGGGGGCGCGGGTCGCCGGAGCCGAGGCGCTCCGCCGTCTCGGCGAGGTCGGTGAGCGGCGAGGCGAGCCGGTTGGCCTGGCGTACGGCGAGCAGCACGGCGGCGATGACGGCCAGCAGCGCGACGGCGCCGATGATCAGCAGGGTGCGGCCGACCTCGCGGGTCACGGACGAGTGCCGGGCCTCGACGGTGACGGTCTCGTTCTCCTCGCCGGTGGCCGTGCCCCGGATCACACTGCCCGTGGGGTGGGTGCCGATCTCGACGGTCGGGCGGCCCGGCATCTCGATACGGGCGTACCGGTCGGCGCCGATCTGCTTCGACAGGACGCCGGAGGTGATGTGCTCGCCGCCGAGCAGCCTGCTGTCGACGATGCTCACGAGCCGCAGCGCCTCGGAGTCCACGCTCTCCTGGGCGCTGCTGGTGATGGTGCGGGTCTCGACGATGACGAGTGACACACCGAACACCGCGATGACGACGAGCACCACGGCGAGCGTGGACTGGATCAAACGGCGTCGCAAGGTGCGCTAGCTCTTCTCGAAGCGGAAGCCGACGCCTCGTACGGTGGCGATGTAGCGCGGGTTCGCCGCGTCGTCCCCGAGCTTCTTGCGGAGCCAGGAGATGTGCATGTCGAGGGTCTTGGTGGACGACCACCACGTGGTGTCCCAGACCTCGCGCATGAGCTGGTCGCGGGTGACGACCCGGCCGGCGTCGCGGACCAGGACACGCAGCAGGTCGAACTCCTTGGCGGTGAGCTGGAGCTCCTCGTCGCCCATCCAGGCGCGGTGCGACTCGACGTCGATCCGTACGCCGTGGGTGGCGGGGGCGGGCGAGGGCTCGGTGGCGCCGCGCCGCAGCAGGGCGCGTACCCGGGCGAGCAGTTCGGCCAGCCGGAAGGGCTTGGTCACGTAGTCGTCGGCGCCGGCGTCGAGGCCGACCACGGTGTCCACCTCGTCGGCGCGCGCGGTGAGTACGAGGATCGGCACGGTGTGGCCCTCGGCGCGCAGCCTGCGGGCGACCTCCAGGCCGTCCATTCCGGGCAGGCCCAGGTCGAGTACGACCAGGTCGACGGCGCCCTGGAGCCCGGCGTCCAAGGCGGTCGGGCCGTCTTCGCGGACCTCGACCTCGTAACCCTCCCGACGCAGGGCGCGAGCCAGCGGCTCCGAGATGGAAGCGTCGTCCTCGGCGAGCAGTACACGGGTCATGGACTGATGGTAGTCCGCGCCGGGCATGCCTCGGGCAGTGATCGACGATGCCTGCGGCTATGGGCTGCGATCAGATGAATTACCTTCGAATGGATCGGGAAGATCCCCGCTCACCTGTGATCCATCTCTCAAGTCCTTCCATATGGTGCTCTGTTGTGCCGTATGGTGTTCGGACGCCTTGCAGTACCACTTGTGGACCTTTGGCACGCGAAAAGCCAAAGGTCCTTTTCATGCGCCGCACACCTCCCCCCACGGGCGTGCCGCCGCTCGCCGAGCGCCGCGTCCTGAGCAGCAAGGATCGACCATGGCCTCCAGCCTCACCAAGGAACCGCCGGCCGAGACCCCAGGACCGTCCGGTTCCGGTTCCGAGAAGACCTTCTTCGGCCACCCGCGGGGCCTGGCCACGCTCTTCATGACCGAGACCTGGGAGCGCTTCAGCTTCTACGGCATGCGCGCCCTGCTGACGATCTACCTGATCTCCGGCGGCCCCGACGCCACCAAGGGGCTCCAGAGCGGCGGGCTCGGGATGAACCTGGCCACCACCACGGCCATCTACTCCGTCTATCTGTCGATGGTCTATCTGCTGGCGCTGCCGGGCGGCTGGCTCGGCGACCGGCTCTGGGGGCCCCGCAAGACCGTCGCGATCGCGGCCGCCACGATCGTGGTGGGCCACCTCACGCTGGCCGTGCCGGGACAGGGGACGTTCTTCGCCGGTCTCGGTCTGGTGGCGCTCGGCTCGGGTCTGCTGAAGGCCAACATCTCGACGATGGTCGGGCATCTGTACAAGGGCGTGAACGACCCACGCCGCGACGGCGGCTTCACCATCTTCTACATGGGCATCAACATCGGTGCCTTCTTCGCGCCGCTGACCATCGGCACGGTGGGCGAGAAGTACAACTGGCACCTGGGCTTCGCCCTGGCCGCCGTCGGCATGCTGTTCGGCCTGATCCAGTTCCTGATCGGTACGAAGCACCTGAGCCCGGAGTCCAGCCGCGTCCCCACCCCGCTCTCCCGCGAGGAGCGTCTGTCGTGGCTGCGCAAGGGCATGAGCTGGCTGCTGGTCGCCGCCGCCTTCTACGGCATCGTCGGCCTCACCGGTCACTTCACCCTCAACTGGGCGATGATCCCGCTGACTCTGGCCGGTCTGATCATCCCGGCCGTCGTGCTGGTGCGGATAAAGCGTGACAAGGAACTGTCCGGCACCGAGCAGAACAAGATGTCCGGGTACATCTGGTTCTTCGTGGCGGCCGCCGTCTTCTGGATGATCTACGACCAGGGCGGCTCGACGATCCAGGCCTTCGGCACGACGAAGGCGGCGGACAGCGTCTTCGGCATCACCTTCCCATCGAGCTGGTACCAGTCGCTGAACCCCGTGTTCATCATGGCGCTGGCACCGGTCATCGCCTGGTTCTGGCTGTGGCTGAACCGCGGGGGCAGGGAGCCGAGCACGGTCGTGAAGTTCGCGGTCGGGCTGTTCCTGGTCGGCGTCTCGTTCTTCTTCTTCCTGCTCCCGCTGGGCATGGCGGCCGGCGGGACGCTCGTCAGTCCGCTCTGGCTGGTGGGGATCTATCTGATCCAGACCGTCGGCGAACTGTGCCTCTCGCCGGTCGGCCTGTCGGTGACGACGAAGATGGCGCCGGCGAAGTACGCGAGTCAGATGATGGGTGTGTGGTTCCTCGCCGTCACCGCGGGCGACTCCGTCACCGGGCTGCTGTCGATCGGCGGGGTGGATCTGAGCCGTACGGGTGTGGTGGCCCTGGAGGCGACGCTGGCGGCGCTCGCGGGCGTGGCGGTGTTCATGTACCGCAAGAGGGTCAAGGGGCTGATGGGCGACGTCCGCTGAACCGGCCCGGCGCCCCGGCGCCGCTTAACACCCGCACACACTGAAAAGCACGCCGTACGGCGTGCTCACAGGGTGGGTCCGGGGCGGCGGCGCCGCCCCGGGCGAGTGGCCGGGGGCTGAGTCCCCCAGCCGGGCCCGGGTCCTGGCCGGGCCCGGGTCCTAGCCGGGTGCGGCCAGTTCGGCCCAGACCGTCTTGCCGGTGCCGTCGGGTGCCCGTACGACGCCCCAGTCGAGGCAGAGCCGCTGCACGATAAACATTCCGTGCCCGCCGGGCCGTCCGGCCCGGTGCGGGTTACGGGGCTCGGGCTGACCTGGGCCCCGGTCGGTGACTTCGAGCCGCAGTACCTTCGTCGCGCACGAGACGCGGAGCCCCTCGGGGCCCTCGGCGTGCAGACAGGCGTTGGTGACCAGCTCGGAGACGACCAGCAGGACGTCCTCGGCCGCGGCTCGTCGGTCCGCGGTCGACGCGGGGAGCCAGCCCCAGTCGTAGAGCGCCTGTCGGGTGAAATCCCGGGCGAGCGGGACGACGCCGCTGGCGCTGGACAGCGCGAGCGTGCGTACCCGCCCTTCGGGGGTCACCGTCGCCGACGTGGGCGTCTCGGACGTGTCGTCGTCCGTCGCGGAGGGGGGTCCGGCGCCGTCCGGCTCTGGGCCGAGGTCGCCCGGCGGAGGCTGCCGGGTGGTGCTCATCAGCGCTTCACCTCACCGATTCACCAAAGTGCCAGTACATGGATCCATCAAATGCCATCAATGCCGTCAATGCCGAGAATGTGGGCTCGTGCGGTTGTGCGGGTTCGTACGCGGGTGGTGCCGGGTTTCAAGCTGCCTGCGGGAGGTCTTCTGCCCCTCCGAATCGTGACAACACCCACTTCACCTCGCGGAAGTCGTGGCACAGGCGACAACCGGTGCGTCCGGGGCCTGCTCAGCAGGCATCCGGGTCAATCCGCGAGAGCGTCTTCGAGCGAGTCGTGGAGGGTGAAGACGGCATCCGCCCCGGTGATCTCGAAGACCCTCGCCACCACGGGCAGCATGCCGGCCAGATGGACCCCGCCTCCGGCGGCGTCGGCCTTCAGGCGCGCCCCGAGCAGCACATTGAGTCCGGTGGAGTCGCAGAATTCGAGCTGCGAGCAGTCGACCACCAAGCGTGACCGCCCCTGTTCGAGCGCGTCGTCCAATGGTGCGCGCAACAAATCAGCCGTGTGGTGATCCAACTCACCGGCCGCTGTCACGACCTCGCTCCGGCCCTCGGTCCGAACCTCGACCCGAAGCCGGCCCCGGTTCGCGCTGCCGACCGTCTGGCGGTCCATGCCCGTCCGTCCCTCTTCGCCGTGTCCTGCGTCGTTTGTCAACATCAACTCGTGTCACCCGGTGTCACCGGCCAACTGTCTCCATATGCCGTTGACGCCGCTCGAACATTACGCCTTTCAAACGGCAACCGGTAGCCAAAGTCCCCCACAATATGGACATATGAAACAATTAACACTTGCAACTATCGGGGCCTACCGGGTAGGCCTAGAGGGACACATCCGAACACGGCCGGCTCTGGAGGCGCGGCAAACCGTAGCAACACGTATTGGCATCGGCAGCCATATGCCGAAAACGATGGAGGACACCCATGTCACCCCGGCTCGACGAGACGCGTACCCGGATCGCGGCGTCGACAAAACCGTCCGCACCTGACGAGACCGGCGTCACATACGCGCCCGGCACCGAGGGCCTGGAGGACCTGCCCGAGATCCCGCCCTTCGACGAGGTGGGAGCGCTGGACGCGCGGGCCCTGTCGAAGACGCTCTTCGCGCGACTGGAGTCCCTCCCGGAGGGCACGCACGAGCACGCTTACGTACGGAACACCCTGGTCGAGCTGAATCTCGCCCTGGTGAAGTTCGCGGCCTCCCGCTTCCGCTCCCGCAGCGAACCGATGGAGGACATCGTCCAGGTCGGCACGATCGGCCTGATCAAGTCCATCGACCGCTTCGAACTGAGCCGCGGCGTCGAGTTCCCCACCTTCGCGATGCCGACGATCATCGGCGAGATCAAGCGTTTCTTCCGCGACACGTCGTGGTCGGTGCGCGTACCGCGCAGACTCCAGGAGCTCCGCCTCGACCTGGCGAAGGCCACGGACGAGCTGGCGCAGCGATTCGACCGCGCGCCCACCGTCGACGAACTCGCCCACCGGCTCGGCCTCACCAACGACGAGGTCGTCGAGGGCATGGCGGCGAGCAACGCGTACACCGCCAGTTCCCTGGACGCGCAGCCCGAGGAGGACGACACCGAGGGCTCGCTCTCGGACCGGATCGGCTACGAGGACCACGGCCTCGAAGGCATCGAGTACGTCGAGTCGCTGAAGCCGCTCATCGCGATCCTCCCGGCGCGCGACCGGCAGATCCTGTCGTTGCGCTTCGTCGCCAACATGACGCAGTCGGAGATCGGCGAGGAACTGGGCATCTCCCAGATGCATGTGTCCCGGCTGCTGTCGCGGACCCTGGTCAAGCTCAGGAAGGGTCTGACGCTGGAGGAGTAGGGGCGCCGCTCCCTTTCCCGGGGTTCC
>NZ_JTHL01000001.1:3229725-3235372 GCF_000818195.1 Streptomyces sp. 150FB
CCCGGCTGCTGTCGCGGACCCTGGTCAAGCTCAGGAAGGGTCTGACGCTGGAGGAGTAGGGGCGCCGCTCCCTTTCCCGGGGTTCCGCTGTGGCTCCCTTGACTGTGCCGGTGGCCTCGCGCCTCTCCTGGCCGGAACCCGACCGCCCCTCTCCCCCGCCTCCCAGGCCTCATTGACGTCCCGTCCGGTATGGGACACATTGAGCCCGGGGGCAGGGGGGAAGCGGTATGGCTCTTGGGGATCTTGGGGAGAGCTGCCCGGCGGGAGGCTCGGCGTACTCCGGGCTGGAGACGCTGATGCGCCACCGCCTCGGCAGGGAATGTCTGTACGTGCCGTCGTGCCGGCTCGGGCTGTACGTCGCCCTGCGGCACTGGTGTCCGCCCGGTGGGCGGGTGTTGATGTCGCCGGTCAACGACGACGTGATCTTCTTCGTGGTACTCGCCGCCGGACTACGGCCGGTCCAGGCGCCGTTGAACCCGCTGGACGGATCCATCGACCTGGCGGGCATGCCGGAGGCCGCGTGGCGCGGGCTGTCCGCCGTACTCACCACCAACCTGTACGGGAACCCCGACCGGGCGCCCGAACTGCGCTCCCGCTGCGACGCGTTGGGGATCCCGCTGATCGAGGACGCCGCCCACGCCATCGGCAGCCGCGTCGGCGGACGCCCGGTCGGGACCTTCGGCGACGCGTCCGTCTTCAGCCTCTCGAAGCATGTCGGCGCCAAGACCGGCGGGTTCCTGGCGGTCGCCGACCCCAGGTTGCGTACGGAGCTGGAGGCGGCGCGCGACGCGCTGCTGGAGCCGTCCGGGCTCGGCGCCGAAATCGCCTACGGCGTACGGCCGTACGCGGAGGCCGGGGTGCGCGGGCTGCGTCTCGTACGGGCCGCTCGCGCCACCATGCGGCTGCTCGGCATGGAGGAGCGCGAGGAGATCCGGATGCCGTTGCGCGCGGGCGAGTTGGAGCAGGCCCTGACCCGCGCGCCCGGGCTCGGGGACTTCAACTCCTGGGTCAAGGTGGACATGCACGCCTACCGGCTCTCGCCCGGGAGGGTGCGGCTGCGGCGTACCGAGCGGCTGCTCGCCGGGCTCGACGCGCGGCTCGACGCCCATCTGGCAGGCACGGAGCGGCTGTTACGCACGCCATGGGCCGCTCCGGGTGCGGGGGCCTCCGGCCCTGAGCCCGTACAGCCGCTCTTCCGGGTGCCGCTGCTCGTCCAGGACCGGCACGCGGCCCTCGCCGCCCTCGCGCGGCGGCGTATCACCGTCGGTTATCTCTACGACCCGCCGCTCGACGCCTACGCGGGCGAGGCCTTCACCGACCCCTCCCCCGCCCCCGAGCCCGCCGCCTGGTTCGCGCGGCACGCGCTGCCCGTCGATCCGTGCCGCGCCGAAGAGGTGATCGCCGTCCTCACGGCGTCGGGCGCGCGCCCGGCCCGGCGTGAAGGGCTCCGGTAGCGGTGGCCGACACGGCTGACGCGGCTGAGACGGCTGAGACGGTCGACACGGCCGGGAGCAGGTTGCCGAGAGAGCCGGCCGGGGCGGTGGAGCCCGGCGAGGCCGCAGGGGCCAGCGGCGATTCCATGTTCCGCAACGCCTACGCCCTGATGCTCTCCACCGGTGTCTCCGCCGCGCTCGGCCTCGGCTTCTGGCTGGTCGCCGCGCGCTACTACACCGAGGACGCCGTCGGGCAGGGCTCGGCGGCCATCGCCGCCATGCGCCTCCTCGCCTCGATCACCGCCACCACCATGATCGGCGCCGTGGTGCGCTATGTGCCGCGCGCCGGGCGGGCGACGGGTTCGCTGGTGTGGCGTGCGTACGCCATCAGTTCGGTCGTCGTCTGCGTCGCCTGTGTCGTCTTCCTGCTGACGCTCGGCCTGTGGGGCCCCTCGTACGCGCCGCTCGGCGGGCTCACCGCCGGAGTCGTCTTCACGGCGTCCTGTATCGGCTGGGCCGTCCTGACGCTCCAGGACGGGGTGCTGACCGGCCTGCGCAAAGCCGTCTGGGTGCCTGTCGGCAACGCCGTCTTCTCGCTCGGCAAGCTGCTGCTGCTCGCGGCGTTCGCGACGGCGATGCCGGTCCTCGGCGTCTTCGTCTCCTGGGCCGCCGCCATCGCGCTGTCCGTCGTACCGCTCGGCTGGCTCGTCTTCCGCAGGCTCATCCCCCGCCAGGCGGCGGCCGACCGCGACCGTGAACCGCTGAGGACGCGGGACATCGGCCGGTTCCTGGCGGGCGATTCGGTCGGGTCTCTGTTCAGCCTCGCGATGATCAATCTGCTGCCGGTCATCGTCGCCGTCCGCTTCGACGCGGCGCACAACGCCTTCTTCTACACCGCGTACACCGTCGGCGGCACGATGGAGTTCATGGCCATCAACATGGCCTCCTCACTCACCGCCCACGCCTCGTACAGCCCCGAGCGGCTGGCGGAAGGGGTGCGGGGGGCGCTGCGGCGGATGGCCGTTCTGCTGGTGCCGGTGGTTCTGGTGCTGGTGGTGTTCGCGCCGCTGGTCCTCGCGCCGTTCGGCGGCGACTACGCCGAGCACGGCACCACGGTGCTGCGCCTGCTCGCCGCCGCCACCCTGCCGCGCGTGATCGTCGAGCTGTACATCGGGGTGCTGCGGGTCCAGGGGCGTACGGGCATGCTCGCCGTCCTCCAGGGCTCCATGTGCGCGCTCGTCCTGGGCAGTACGGTCCTGCTGCTCGGGCCCGCCGGCATCTCGGGCGCCGGCATCTCGATGGTGCTGTCCATGACCGTGATCGCGCTGTTCGCGGCGCCGGGGCTGCGCGCCGCGCTGAGCGGGCGGCCGTCGCGCGGGGAGGTACGGCGTACGCGTGTCCGTACGGCTGTCCCGGCGCGCGCCGCCCGGTCGTACGGCACCGGCTGGGCCGAGCGCACCGCCCAGGGTCCGGCGGCCCCGGGCGACGACGTACCCGAGAGCTGGGCCGTCACCCTGCTGTGGCTGCTCTTCGGTCTCGGCGCCGGGCTGTTCTGGGTCCCGCTCCTGCGCACCGGCCCCACCATCGGGCGCCCGTCCCTCACCGGCGGCGAACTCCTCGCCGCGCTGCCCCCGTTGACCCTGGCCGCCGGGATCCTGCTGGTCGTCGTACAGTGCGCCGCCGCGTCGCTCGTACGGCCGCGCCCGGCGCTGCCCTACCTCACCCTGCTGATCACCTTCGCCGCGCTGCACTCGGCGGCGCCGCTGCTGGGCGTGCCGGTCCCGGTCGCTCCCGTCGCCGTCCAGTCGCTCTGTCTGGTGCTGGTCGCCGTGACGCTCGGGGTGGCGCTACGCGCGGACGGCCGGGTCACCGTGGGCGTGCTGTGGCTGCTGATGGTGGCCGGCTGGGCGGCGCAGCACGCGTTCGCCACGGCGGGGCCCGCGGTGCTCGTGGGCCTGCCCGTCGGGCTGGGCGCCGTGTGCGGGGCGGCGTTCGGTGCCCGGAGGCGCCGGGCGAAGCCGGAACGCGAGCGGGAACGCAGGCCGGCGGACCCGTATCACCGTGACGGCACCGGCTGGTTGAAGTAGTCGTCCCGGCCCGCCTGCCGGTAACCGTCAAGCGCGGGGCCCTTGTTGACGGTGAGGTCGCAGTCCTTCCCCTCGATGGGCTGGTTCCACTGCACCAGCGCCTTCACCTCCGGCATCCCCTTCGCCTGCTCCGGAATGTCGGAGTACCAGCTCCGCTGCCGGTCCGGCTGCGCCGGATCCGGCGCCGTACTGAACTCGGAGAGCATGAACGGCTTGGTCGCCGAGATGTTCTCGCGCAGCCATACGTACGACGGCCGCACGCTCCGGTCGAAGTCCAGCCAGGTCTTCGAGTCGTGGCAGAGGAAGTAGTTGTACTGGTCCATGCCGACCCAGTCGACATAGTCGTCGCCCGGATACAGCTCCTTCATGGACTTCTCGTGCCCCAGATAGCCGGACACCGTCCACACCCACACCAGGTTGTCCACCCCGAGTTGCTCGAACCGGTCGTGTATGTGGCGGTACGCGGCGACGAACTCGGCGGGCGTGCCCGCGTCCGGCGTACGGAAGTCGGTCTCCTGGTCGAAGGAGAAGAAGACGCGCTTGCCGTACGCCTTGAGGCGCCGCGCCTGCGGGTCGATGATCTCGGCGTCGTACTTCCCGGCGGCGATGTCGCGCCAACCGAGTTGTTTCTCCGTCCAGTTCTTGTGGTGCGGCTCGGTCCACACGGTGGACTCCCAGGCGATCATCAGCATCCGGTCCTTGCCCAACTCCTTCTCGTCGGGGGTGAGCAGCATGCCGTCGGCCGGGGTGTTGGACATGTCGTGGTACGTGTAGACGAGGTCGAGCTTGCGCCCGATCTTCTTCTCCAGGTCGTGGATCGGGTCCTTGAGCGAGCCGTTCTTCGCGTACGGGACGTACGCGCCCCACCAGGCCCCGCACGGCGGCTCCAGCGACACGGTCGGCGCGCACGACTTCCCCGCCCTCGCCCCCGAAGCGGTCCTGCCGGGGGAGCCGTTACCGCTCTCCGCACCGTTCGGGCCGCTGCCTTCGGGCTGCCCCTGACCGGAGATCCAGACGCCCAGGCCGGCGAGCAGGGCGGCCACGAGGGCCAGGGCGAGGATCAGGTACGTGTCCCGCCGGGAGGTGGTCACTGTGCCTGCCCGGCGACATCGGCCCCGGCGTCGGCCTGTGCATCGGCCTGTGCATCGGCCTCGGGACCCGCCTCGGTCGCGGTTTCCCTGCGCGCGCCCCTGATCGCGACCGGCAGCGGCAGCCCCGGCAGCACGGCGGTGACCGTGCAGAAGGTGGCCAACGAGACCAGGAAGACCGTCGCCGAGAAGCCCTGGACGAGAAAGAGAGCGGTGGAGGCGAGCACGGCGAGCGACAGGCTCAGCGGGGCCGCCAGCGCGACCGTCTCCAGCCCCGCGCCGTTCCGCGCCCCCCGTGGCCGGGGGTGGAGCAGTGCGAGTCCGGGGCAGAAGGTCACGAAGAGCAGGATCGGTATCCACCGCAGCGGGGAGCCGCCGGGCAGCACGGTCACCGCCAGCGCCAGCCATCCGGAGAGCGCGAGTACCGCCCTGAGAAGCTGTGCCTGTGTGCGTTGCATGGCGCGACGTACCTCCGGGTCATCCTCATCATCGGTCGGGAGTGGCGGGCGTGCCGGATGTGGCGGGCGTGGCTGGTGAGTTGGGCGTGGTCGGCGAGTTGGGCGTGGCTGGTGCGTCGGGCGTGGCGGCGGTCGGTGGCTCCGGGGCCTGGTCGGAGTCCGGTACGTGTTCCAGCACCAGCCCGTACGCGCTCTCCTCCACGACATGGAAGTGCGGCGAACTCTTCAGCGCCGCCGTCAGCCGCGCGAAGCCGCCCGGCGGCAGATATCCCTCGCCGATCGTGGCCTTCTCCTGGGTGGGCGTGAGGATCACATACGCCGGACGGCCGTCCGGGATGCCCGCGTCGAGGTAACCGGCGGGATCCTTCAGCATCTTGAGGTTCTCCGGCACTTCCTGCTCGGTGAAGAACCAGCGCTCGAAGTGGTCGTAGCGGTAGTACGCACCGGCGAACGACCCGGTGGTCGCCATGATCAGCGAACCGTCCGGTGCCCGGTCGTACGCCCGCTTGACCAGCGCGATCTCGCCGGGCGGCGCGTACTGCATGCCTTCCTTGCCGTAGTACGAGGGCAGGAAGCCCGCC
>NZ_JTHL01000001.1:3235672-3342395 GCF_000818195.1 Streptomyces sp. 150FB
AGCGGTGCGGCCAGCCGGGCGAGGCGCCGCGCGCGGCCCGCCCGCGCAACGGCCGGTACGAGCGCGGCTGCGGCGAAGAACGCCGTGCCGGGAAGCCCGAACAGGTAGACGCGGAACAGCATTTCGCCGCCGTAGTCGTTGACGGCGAACAGCGGTACGGGCGCCACCGCGGCCAGCAGCAGCGGCAGCGCGCTGTGGGTGAGCCTGCGCCGGAGCAGGACGGCGGCGCCCGCCAGCACCCCGAGGACCGCGACCATCAGGATGTTGGCGTGCCCCACCAACTCGGGCCCCGGCCCGGAGGGGTTGCCGGCGAATCCGGGGCGGGAGTTCTGGAGCAGGTCGCCGAGCGAGTTCCGCAGGGTGCCGAGCGTGTCCAGGAACAGCACACGCCCCATCGTCAGATCCCAGATGATCATGATGATGCCGGTGACCACCAGCAGCCCGATATTGCGGTAGCGGCGGGTGAGGCAGAGCGCCATCAGCGTCATGCAGAGCATGACGGGGGTCAGTTGGTGCGAGGCGTTGATGGCCGCGATGAGCGGAGCGAGGACCGCCACCCCGACCGCCCGCTGCCAGCGCCGGGTCGACGGCGGCACGGCGGCGGCCGCCGGGTCGAGCATCGCCCGCTCGCGCAGCCGTCCGGCGGAGCCGGGGCGCACGAAGTGCCGTACCAGCACGGCGAATACGGCCAGGAAGACCAGATAGGCGAAGGCCTGCGGGGCGAGGTAGTCCTGCCCCACCCAGTTGGCGAGCTGGAAGATCCAGACGGCGGTCCAGACGAGGCGCCAGTCGTCGGTGAAGGTGCGGTAGATCAGCACCAGGACCGGCAGCATCAGCAGACCGAAGGCGACGGGCGCCCAGTTGGTGTAGACGAACGCGCCCTCGATCCCGAAGGCCCTGATCAGCGCGGCGTTCAACGAGAAGAAGCCGGGCCACTGGTCGTACGCCGACATGCCGCCGGACAGGGTGAGATGGGGATGTACGGTCCCCTCCGACAGCAGTCGCGCGATCACGTCGTCGTGCTTCGAGGCCCAGGCGTAGCGCACGGAGTCGTACAGCAGCGCCGGTGGCGCCTTGAGCGCGAGCAGCATGGCGACGCAGTAGGTCAGGGGCCACCACGGGGCGGTGCCCGCGCGGCGGAGGGTGACGAGGAAGCCGGCGAGAAGGACGATCAGCGCGGCGTAGAAGGCGATCGGGAAGCGGTCGAGGAGTCCGTACTCCCCGATGTCACGGAACCCGATCCTCGGTAACGACCAGCCCCAGAGTGCTCCCGCCACCACCAACGGCAGCCAGCAGAAGAGCAGTTGGGGTCTCAGGAGCGAGAGGGGTCCGGCTCGGCGGCGCGCGGGCCCCGAGGCGTCGTCCGGCGCCTCGTCCACCTCCGCGCCCTCGGTCCGGGCGCCGGTCCCGTCCGCTGCCTCACGCACGGCCGGTGGTTCGCCGCTCTCCGTGACCGGCGTGGGCATACGCTGCTGCACCGTGCGACTCCCCCCACATATGTGGTCGCGGCCGTCACGCCGCTGTCCCCTGAAGCGAAGTATAAGAAATCTCGTCGTGTTTGCGTTGCTCTCGTACACCTCTGTTGCATAAGGGAGTTACGCCATGACCGGCCCTGGCCGATACCCACCGCTCCCGCCGCTCCTATCCGGCGAACTCGGTGCCGCGTACGCGGGCCCGCGCCCTGCGCAGCAACCGCCACCCCACCGTGGGCAGCGCGTCCGGGAACGGGGCGACCTTGGCCCGTTCCCCCCGCATCCATGCCTCGACGTCCGCCACGGTGTGGCCACGGCGCAGGATGAGCCGCGCGATGCGGTACGTGTCGTCCGCCGCCGAGCTGAACGCGTGCCGGACAGCGGCGGCCGAGGCGTATCCGGCCGCCGCCGCGGCCCGGCGTACCGCACGGTTGTTGTAGCCGTGCGGATAGGCGAGATGCGCCACCTCGTGGCCGAGCACGTCCTCCAACACCGCTTTGGACTCGTGGAGTTCGGCACGGAGCGCCCGGGCCGGGAGGGTGTCGAGCTGCGGATGGGTGACGGTGTGGGCGCCCACCTCGATGCCGTACGCCTCCAGTTGGCCTGCCTGCGCCAGCGTCATCATCGGGGCGGGCGGCAACAGGCTGGTACGGCCGGGGGTGATGGCTCCGGTGGTCAGATACGCCGTGGCGGGCAGCCCGCGCGCGGCGAGCGCGGCCGCCGTCGAGCGGGGCAGGTCGGCGAAGCCGTCGTCGAAGGTGAGAACGACGGGCCGAGGCGGCAGCGGGGCGCCGCCGGCGAGATGGTCGACAAGGGCGCTGATCGGGATCGCGGTGCGCCCGCCGGCCACGACGGCGTCGAGCTGGGCCTCGAAGTCCCTTGGTGTGACGGTGAATTCGGCGATCCAGGCCGGTGGGTCGTCCATCACGGCGTGGTAGAGGAGGACGGGCACTGGCGGGTCCGACGTCATGGCCGGCCTCCCCGTGACGTACCGCCCTCCGACGCCTGTGCCCCCTCCGACCCCTGTGGCCCGGCTCCCGCCGCGCGGCCACGGCGTACCCGGAGCCGGGCCCTGGCGTATCCGAGCGGTCCGTAGAGCATCCCGCGCCGTTCCAGCCGGGAGAGGCTGCGCGGCCAGGGGTAGGTCTGGGCGCCATGTGCCCCCGGTGTCCCTGGTGTCTGGGGTGCCCCGGGGGCGTCCGAGTCTTCCGGGCGGTGCTCCGTGATCGCGCGGGCGCGGGCGAGACCGGCCGGCAGCCTTCTGAGCAGGGCGGGCAGCAGCGCGGGGCGGCGGACGAGGATGGCGGTGAGGTACGCGGTCAGGCCGGCGCCGTATCCGTACGCCTGGTTCCGCAGGTCCTGCCACGTCTCGCGGTGGTGGTGCCAGACCAGCGCCTCCGGCGCGTACCGCAGCCGGTGTCCCCCGGCCAGGATCCGGACGAAGGCGTAGAGGTCGTCGCCGCCCTTGGCCGGGGTGCCGGTGCCGGTGGCGGGGTCGAAGCCGCCGACGGCGCGCAGGGCTCCGACGCGGAACGCCATGTTGGCGCCGGAGCCGAAACTCCCTGCCGTGAACGGGAAGAGCGGCTCGTCGGCGGGTGGTTGCGCCGGGTCGTACACCCGTGGCCGAAAGCCTTTGGCGAAGCCTCCGTGGCTCTCCAGCAGGATCTGCGCGGGGGTTGTCAGCCGGGCAGGCAGGATCAGGCCCGTGACGCAGCCGAGGCCGGGATCGGTCGCGAAGGGCGAGGTCAGGGCGGTGAGCCAGTGCGGATCGGCGATGACGTCGTCGTCGGTGAACGCGACGATCCCGTCCTCGCCTGCCGCCTCCACCCCCCGGTTGTGGGCGGTGGCGAGACCGGGCATGGGTTCGGGGACGTACGCGACGCGGCCTCCGTAGCGGCCTTCGACGAGGTCGCGGGTCGCGGTCGTGACGGGTGCGTTGTCCACGACGACCACGCGGAAGTCGGGGTGGTCCTGGGCGAGGAGCGAGTCGAGGGCGCGGGCGAGTTGGCCGGCGCGTTCGCGGGAGGCGACAACGACCGTCGTACGGGGCGGAGTCGTGGCGTCGACGGGGGCGACGGGTGCGACGGGTGCGACGGCCGGTTCCCGCGCTGAAGCGTTCTGTGCGCGGAAGGCCTCGGCGAGCACCTCGGCGGGCTCCTCGTCCGGTCCGACCGTGCCGAGCACGGTGGCCACCGGCCGGCCCCGGAGCCGTATCAGCGCGAAGACGACCCGCGAACGGCCGGGATCAGCCGGGCCGAGGGGCGGCCCTCCGGGCGCGGGCGTGAGCGAGAGCACCGCCCCGTCCTCGCCTTCTTCGAGGTCGAGTTGGGCGATGCCGATGGCTTCGGCCCGTAACGGTTCCCCCTGGTGCGCTTCCGTACCTGTCGCTGCTCCCGCGTCCACCATCAGCCTTCCCCCCACTCACCGCCGACTCCGGCCGCCCCCCACCCGCCACGTCACTTGCCGACGCGCAGCCGCCCCACCGTGCTGAGCGTCCGCTGCGCGAGCCCCGCCAGCCTCGGCCGGTCCCGTACGAAACTGTGGGCCCTGCGGCTCGGCTCGCGGCTCGCCCGGTAGAGCGCGCCGCGCGCGCCCGGACGTATCGCCGTGCCCTCGTACACCGCCAGATCGCCGGTCTTCAGCGAGTCCTTGTACTCGGCGGCCCCGCGCCCGAGATCGAGCATGCCGATCCCTGCCGCCGCAGCCGACTCGGCCATCCGCAGATGCAGGATCAGGCCCGGTGAGAACTTGGCGAACTCCGGTTCGTACGCGGGGAACCAGCAGGACAGGACCGTGCGGGAGCGCAACCCGAAATGCGCGGCGACGGGCCGGTCGGCGACGTACAGCACGGAGAGCACGCCCGAGCACCCCGGCGTGCGCGTCGCCGCCAACTGCCGTACCAGCGCCCGGATCCACGGCTTGGCGAACCGGTCGCTGCGGCCCGTACGCCGGTACTGCGCGGACTTCCACTCCATGAGCGTGCTCAGCGCGGCCGGATCGCGTTCGTCGAAGACGAAGCGCACCTCGCCGGCCTGGCGTCCGAGCTTGCGCTCCTTGGCCGTTGTCGTCCTCAGGAACTTCGGCGAGCGCTCGCGCAGAGCCGCCACATACGCCTCGTACCCCTCCCCCACGTCGATGACCGGGGAGGCGAACTTCTCGGCGGCGGCCGGGACGAAGAGCTTCTGCCCCGACTCCAGATTGTCGAACTCCCAGGAGGACAGCGCGCAGGCCTTCAGCAGCTCCCGCGCCGTGAGCCGCGATCCGGTGCGGAGCACCGCGCCCTGGCTGTCGGACACGCCGAGGCCGATCGCCCTGCCGTGCCCCAACGGGCCTGCCTCATAAGGAAAGAAGCCGACCGGCTCGTGCTCGCCGGCCCGGCCGTCCCGCACGACGGCGACGCGCGCCCTGGGACGTACGAGGCCGACGGCGCGGGTGAACTCCGGCTCCATGAAGGCGTTCGCCGGCGCCCCTGACGTCGCCCGCAGCTCCCGCCAGGCCTCGGTCTCCGCTTCAGTCAACTCCCCCGGTGCGACGACCCGGATGCGGGCGGACTCGCGTACATCACTCAACTCGACCCCCCGGTCAATCCACGCGCTCGACAGGACGGTACCGGCCCAAAACGCTCCGGGACAGGGCGCGTCGGACCTGCGGGGCGGCGGAGGAGGCGGAAGGAGCGGGAGCGCTACGAGGAGGCGCCGGTCAGGGCCTTCTGGTAGCAGAGGGCGTACTTGTCCTGGTCGTGCGGCGGGTAGATCGGGATCGGCTGATAGCCGGCTCCCTCGTACATCCGGATCGCGGCCGTCTGCCTGATGCCCGTCTCCAGCCGCATGGACGTCCCGCCGAGACTCCGTACGAGGTCCTCGGCGCGCGCCAGCAGCCCGGTGGCGATGCGCGCGCCCCGGCCGGCCGGGGACACGTACATGCGATTCAGCTCCCAGAGGCCGTCGCGTCCGGTGTCGCGTATGGGCTGTACGGCGCAGCAGCCGACGGCCTGCCCCGCGCGCCGGGCCAGCAGATACCGGGCGCCGGGGGCGAGCGGCGAGAGCCGCGCCTCGGGCCCCAGCTCGTAGAGCGCGACCACTTCCACGGTCATCGCCTCGATCAACGACAGCAGCTCGGGATCGTCGGCGGCGCAGGCGGAGGCAGTGAACATGACCTCCATCCTGGCCGATCTCCCCGGCGGACGGCGACCATTCCCTCCAGGGAATGGCCGAGCCCGGACGGCGGGGGTAGAACAGGCCGGGTGGACTTCCCCCAGGCTCTCCGGGAGCGCCGGACCCGCCGCCGGCTCAGCCAGCTCGACCTCGCGCTGCGAGCCGGTACCACCCAGCGGCATGTCAGCTTCCTGGAGAGCGGCCGGTCGGAGCCCGGCCGGGCGATCGTCGTACGCCTGGCGGAGTCGCTGGACCTGCCGCTGCGGGAGCGCAACAGCCTGCTGCTCGCCGCCGGTTACGCTCCCGCCTACCCGCGGACCCCGCTGAACGACCCGGCGCTGGCGCCCGTAGGGACCGCACTGCGGCACGTCCTGGCGGGGCACCTGCCCTATCCGGCGGTCGTCGTCGACCGCCATGGCGACCTGGTCGCCGCCAACGCGGCGTTCGGCGTCGTCACCGACGGCGCGGCGCCCGATCTGCTCGAACCGCCGGTGAACGTCTACCGCCTCGCGCTGCACCCCAGGGGTCTGGCGCCACGGATCGTGAACTTCGGCGAGTGGGCGCAGCACGTCCTTGAGCGGCTCCACGCCGAGATCCTGCGCAACCCCGACGAGCGGCTCGCCGCCCTCCACGCCGAACTCAGGGAGTACGTGCCGGACCGCCCGCTGGACCCCGGCCATCTCGGCTTCGCCGTCCCGCTGCGGCTCCGCTCGGCGGAGGGCGAGCTGAACCTCATCACGACCATCACGACCTTCGCCACCGCCGTCGACATCACCCTGGCCGAACTGAAGCTGGAGGCGTTCCTCCCGACGGACGAGACGACCGCCTCGATCCTGTCGCGCAGGGCGCGGCGACCGGACCACCCGGACACCCCTCAGGGCTTCGGGCCTTCAGGTGACAAGAACCAGTCCTGAGTTCGCGGATCGCCCGCTCAGGATTCCGTCCCTTCCCGGACCAGGATCCGCGCCAGCTCGCGCGGCTGGGAGAACATCGGCCAGTGGCCGGTGTCCATCTCGACCAGCCGCCACCGCTCGCCCTTCAGCAACTCGGCCACGTCCTCGGCGGGTTCGTCCCCGTCGAGCAGGCACTTGATGTACGTCGCCGGAAGGTCGGCGAGCGAGCCGGCCAGCTTCGCGGGCTCGGTCAGCGAGGCACCGGGGTGCGGCGTCGAACCGTTCACGAGCCGGGTGATCTGCTCGTCGGTGAGGCCCTGGCCCGCGAAGTCGTCCGCGGCCAGGGGCGGCCAGCGGCCGTCGTTCTCGGCTATGGCCGCCTCCGCCATCGCCCGGCCTGACGGCCAGGCCGAGACGAACGACTCGCCGTCGGCCGGGACGTTGGAGTCGACGAACACCACGCGCGCCAGCCGGTCGCCGATCCGCTCGGCGGCCTGACCGGTCGGGATGCCCGCGTAGCTGTGCCCGACCAGGACGACATCCCGCAGGTCGAGGCGCTCGATCTCGCCCACGATGTCCTGTACGTGGGTCCCCTGGCCCGCCGGCACGTTGCCTTTCTCGGCGAGGCCGGACAGCGTCAGCGGGTGGGCGCCGTGCCCGGCCGCACGCAGCTCGGGCACCACCTCGTCCCACGCCCGCGCTCCGAGCCATGCCCCCGCCACCAGTACGAATTCAGTCATGGGCGAGAAGGTAGCGCGGGGGTCTGACAATCGGCCTCGGGCCGACGCGGCGGCGGTACCCGGGTCTCTATGCGCCACGAGGGGCGCCGTACCAGCGCCAGGTCGTGAGCCGGGGGTGTCCCGGCAGGTCGGCGCGTCCGGTGGCCCACAGCAGCGTGGCCCAGGGGTCCGTCCCGTCAGGGGCATCAGGGAAGAGACGCCCGAGCACCCGCGCGCAGATGTCCGGGGGCGGGGCCCAGCGGAGGCTGAGTCCTCCGGCCAGGTCGTGGGTGTGCACCAGGGTCTCGACGATGCCCATCGCCGCGAAGCCCTCGGGGTCCGACACGCCGTAGCTGTGGTACGCGCGGACCCGCGCCGGTGTCGTACGCGCCATGGCGACCAGCAGCGCGCCGCTCGCTTCGAGCACCCGCAACAGCCCGGCGGGGCCCGCGGCGCGGTCGGCGTGGATGGCGTTCGCCGGGCCGCCCGGCCGTCTGCTCTCCCAGACGAACGGGACTTCGCCGGTCAGCGGCGGGGTCCTCGGGCCGAGTTGGGCCGCGTACGCGAACAAGTCGTCACTGAGGTGCTCGACGGTCTCCCAGCAGTCCCACTCCAGCGAACCGGCCTTTCGGTCCCAGGCGTCCGGGGGCGCCTCGCCGAGCGTGGCGACGGCGAGCTGGACCGCCCGGTCGAGGTCGTCAGGGGTGACGGGGGCCGGCTGGGCTTGTGCTGAGGGGGACATGGCCGGAACCGTAACGCGCGCCGGGGGCCATCGCCCGATCATTTCGGCGCACGCCCACGCACATCGGCTCGGCTCTGCTCAGCTCAGCGCACGCGCTCGCCGCCCCTCCAGACCGCCGAGACCAGCGGGACCCCGGGGCGGTAGGCGAGGTGGACATGGCTCGGGGCGTCGATGAGCGCGAGGTCGGCGCGCGCGCCCGGGGTGATCCGGCCGATGTCGTCGCGGCGCAGGGCCTCGGCGCCGCCCGCCGTCGCCGACCAGATCGCCTCGTCGGGGGTCATGCCCATGTCCCGTACGGCGAGGGCGATACAGAACGGCATCGACGAGGTGAAGGACGAGCCGGGGTTGCAGTCGGTGGACAGCGCGACGGTCGCGCCCGCGTCGAGGAGGCGGCGGGCGTCGGGCCACTCGGCGCGGGTGGAGAACTCCGCGCCGGGCAGCAGCGTGGCCACCGTACGGCCCTGGGCCAGCGCGTCGACGTCGGCGTCGGCGAGGTGGGTGCAGTGGTCGGCGGAGGCCGCGTCGAGTTCGACGGCGAGCCGCACGCCGGGGCCGTACGAGAGCTGGTTGGCGTGGATCCGGGGGTGCAGGCCCCTGGCCTTGCCCGCGGTGAGGATCGCGCGGGCCTGGTCCCCGTCGAAGGCGCCCTTCTCGCAGAAGACGTCGATCCAACGGGCGTACGGGGCGGCGGCGTCGAGCATCTCGCCGGTGACCAGGGCGACATAGGCGGCCGGGTCGGCGGCGTGCTCGGGCGGGACGATGTGCGCGCCGAGGTAGGTGACCTCGTCGGTGTGCTCGCGCGCGATACGCAGGGCGCGGGCCTCGTCGGCGGTGGTCAGGCCGTAACCCGACTTGGTCTCCAGGGTGGTGGTGCCCTGGCTCAGCGCCTCGGCCATGTAGCGCGCCACGTTGGCGCTCAGCTCGGCGTCGGTCGCCGCGCGGGTGGCGGCGACGGTGGTGCGGATGCCACCGGCCGAGTAGGAGCGGCCCGACATCCGGGCGTTGAACTCCTGGGTCCTGTCACCGGCGAAGATGAGGTGGGAGTGGGAGTCGACGAAGCCGGGGATCGCGGCTCTGCCGCCCGCGTCGACGGCGTTGTCAGTGGCGGGTGCTTTGCTTGATTCACCGACCCAGGCGATGCGGTCGCCGTCGATGACGACGGCCGCGTCCTGGATCAGACCGATGGGGGATCCGTCACCGAGGGAGGGGTCGTTGGTGACCAGAGCGGCGATGTTGGTGAGGACAGTGGTCGCGTTCGTGCTGCGTGCGTTCGTGCTGCTCGCGTTCGCGGTCATCGCTGGGGTGCTCTCCTTCAGCCGCGCGGGCGGGGGCGGTGGGGGTGGCGGCGTCAGCCGCGCAGGGCACCGATCGAGTCGGCGAGTGCGGCGGGGACATCGGGGACCAGGGTATGGACCCCGTCGCGTACGACATGACGGCCGCCGACGACGGTGTGCCGCACATCCGCTGCCGAGGCGGCGAATACGGCGGTCTCGGCTCCGAGCCGGGGCAGCGGTCCCGCTGTTCTGACGGAGTCGAGGGCGATCGTGACGAGGTCGGCGAGCGCGCCCTGCTCGATCCGGCCGGCGTCGGGGCGGCCGAGCGCCTCGTGACCCGCGGCGGACGCCGCGTGGAGCAGCGCTGCGGCGGTCCAGTGGCCCCGGGTGCGAGAGCGCAGCCGTTCGTCGAGTTCCATGGCGCGGGCCTCTTCGAGGATGTCGATCACGGCGTGGCTGTCGCTGCCGAGCGACAGCGGGGAGCCCGCCTTCTGGAGGCGGGTGGCCGGGCCGATGCCGTCGGCGAGATCGCGTTCCGTGGTGGGGCACATGCACGTGCCGGTACGGGTGGAGCCCAGCAGGGCGATGTCGTCGTCGGTGAGGTGCGTGTTGTGGACGCCGGTGGCGCGGGCGCCCAGGACACCGTGGTCGGCGAGGAGGCGGGTGGGGGTGCGGCCGTGGACGGCGAGACAGGCGTCGTTCTCGGCGGTCTGTTCGGAGAGGTGCACATGGAGGGGGGCGTGGCGGGCCTCGGCCCATTCGGCGACGGTGGTGAGCTGATCGGCCGGCACGGCGCGTACGGAGTGGATGGCGGCGCCGATCCGGGCGTGGGGGCTCTCCTTGAGCGCCGAGACGCGTTCGGCCCAGGCCTGGGCCGAGCCGTCGGAGAAGCGGACCTGGTGCCGGTCGGGCGGGGCGCCGCCGGGGCGGTCGGAGATGCCGGAGGCCAGATAGGCGGTGTCGAGGAGGGTGATCCTGATCCCGGCCTCGGCCGCCGCGGAGATCAGGGCTTCGCCCATCGCGTTCGGATTCGCGTAGGGCACCCCGCCGGGCGCGTGGTGCAGATAGTGGAACTCACCGACGGAGGTGATCCCTGCGAGTGCCATCTCGGCGTAGGTGGCGCGGGCGAGGTCGTGGTACGAGTCGGGGGTGAGCTGGGAGGCGACGCGGTACATGACGTCGCGCCAGGTCCAGAAAGTGCCGGAGCCGAGCTGGACGGTGGAGCGCAGGGCCCGGTGGAAGGCGTGCGAGTGCGCGTTCGCCAGGCCGGGGAGGGTGAGGCCGCGCAGGGTCGTCGCCCCGGGCGGCGGGGTCGGCACCTCGGTGCGGACGGCGCTGACGCGCTCGCCCGTGACCTCTACGGCCACGCCGGGCTCGACGTGGGTGCCGAGCCAGGCGTGCTCCAGCCAGTACGTGCGGTCCGCACGGTCCGCGCCCTCGGTCATGCGCACGCCAGCCCTTCCAGTACGTCGGCGAGTGCCAGGATCCCCGCCACGCAGTCGTCCTCGGCGGCGGATTCGGCCGGGGAGTGCGAGATGCCGGTGGGGTTCCGTACGAACATCATGGCGGTGGGGATGGAGGCGGACAAAATACCCGCGTCATGGCCGGCGCCGGTGCCGAGCACGGGGACCCGGTGACCGTCGCTTCCGGCCGACAGGATGCCGGCCACTTCGTCGCGCAGGGCGTGCTGGAACTCGACCACGGGGGTGAACGATTCGCGTACGACCCGCACATCGACGCCGTCGCGCTCGCCGCGCTCGGTGGCCGCTGCCTCGATCGCGGAGACCACGGTGTCCAGGGAGGTCTGGTCGGCGGCCCGTGAGTCCAGCCAGCCACGGACGAGGGATGGGATGGCGTTGACGCCGTTGGGCTCGACGGAGATCTTGCCGAAGGTGGCGAGAGCACCGGCGAGTTCGGCCTCGCGGCGGGCGGCGAGGACGGTCTCGGCGTAGGTGAGCATCGGGTCGCGGCGGTCGGCGAGACGGGTGGTGCCGGCGTGGTTGGCCTCGCCCTGGAAGTCGAACCGCCAGCGGCCGTGCGGCCAGATCGCGGACGCGATGCCGACGGCGTCGCCGGACAGGTCGAGGGCGCGGCCCTGCTCGACGTGGAGTTCGACGAAGGCGCCGATGCGCGCGAGGCGTTCGGGGTCGGGGCCGATGGCGGCCGGGTCGTGGCCGGCCGCCTCCATCGCCTGGGGCAGCGAGACGCCGTCGCCGTCGCGCAGTTCGCGCGCCCGGTCGGCCGTGAGCTGTCCCGAGGCCAGCCGGGAGCCGACGCACGCGAGACCGAAGCGGGCGCCCTCCTCGTCGCCGAAGTTGCTGATGGCGAAGGGCTTGGTGAACCGCGCTCCCCTGCGGCGCAGTTCGTCGAGCGCCGCGAAGGACGACACGATGCCCAGAGGTCCGTCGAAGGCCCCGCCGTCGGGTACGGAGTCCAGGTGCGACCCGGAGACGACGGCGTCACCGGCGAGGGGGTCGCCGAGCCAGGCCCACTGGTTGCCGTTGCGGTCGACCTCGTAGGCCAGCCCCCGGGTCTCGGCCTGCGCGCGGAACCAGGCGCGGCAGTCGGAGTCGGCGGCCGTCCAGGCGTAGCGGCGGTAGCCCTGGGTGCGCGCGTCGCGCCCGACGGGTCCGAGATCGCGCCACATCTCGTGGAACGACACCGAACCCGTGCGCGCGGCCGGCCGGGAGTCCTCGGTCGCCGTCACGCCGCACCGCCCGCGCCCGTACCCGTACCCGTACCCGTACCGGCGCCCGTACCCGTTCCCGTACCTTCGGGCTTCTCCTCGCCCTCCCGCATCGGCACCCGCACCCCGCGCTCCGCCGCCACGTTCTCCGCGATCTCGTAGCCCGCGTCGACATGGCGGATGACGCCCATCCCGGGGTCGTTCGTCAGTACGCGGCGGATCTTCTCGCCCGCCAGCTTCGTGCCGTCGGCCACCGTCACCTGCCCCGCGTGGATCGAGCGGCCCATGCCGACCCCGCCGCCGTGGTGGATCGAGACCCATGAGGCACCGGAAGCGACGTTGACCATGGCGTTCAGCAGCGGCCAGTCGGCGATCGCGTCGGAGCCGTCGAGCATCGCCTCCGTCTCGCGGTACGGGGACGCCACCGACCCCGCGTCCAGGTGGTCACGCCCGATGACCAGCGGCGCGGCCAGTTCGCCGCTCGCCACCATGTCGTTGAAGCGGTCGCCCGCCTTGTCGCGCTCGCCGTAACCGAGCCAGCAGATACGGGCCGGCAGGCCCTGGAAGTGGACGCGTTCGCCGGCCATCTTGATCCACCGGTGCAATGACTCGTTCTCCGGGAAGAGTTCGAGGATCGCCTTGTCCGTCTTGTGGATGTCGGACGCCTCGCCGGACAGCGCCGCCCAGCGGAACGGCCCCTTCCCCTCCGAGAACAGCGGCCTGATGTACGCGGGCACAAAGCCGGGGAAGTCGAACGCCCGCTCGTACCCGGCGAGTTGGGCCTCGCCCCGGATCGAGTTGCCGTAGTCGAAGACCTCGGCGCCCGCGTCCATGAAGCCGACCATCGCCTCGACGTGCCGCGCCATCGCCTCCCGCGCGCGCAGCGTGAAGTCGGCGGGCTTCTCGGCCGCGTACGACGCCATGTCGTCGAAGTCGACGCCCAGCGGCAGGTAGGCGAGCGGATCGTGCGCGGACGTCTGGTCGGTGACGATGTCGACCGGCGCGCCCTCGGCGAGCATGCGCGGCAGGAGTTCGGCTGCGTTGCCGAGCAGCCCGATCGACAGCGGACGGCGCGCGTCGCGCGCCTCGACCGCGAGGCGCAGCGCGTGCTCCAGGCTGTCGGCGCGCACATCGAGGAAGCGATGCTCGATCCGGCGCTCGATCGCGCGCGGGTCGCAGTCGATACAGATCGCCACGCCGTCGTTCATCGTCACGGCGAGCGGCTGCGCGCCGCCCATCCCGCCGAGCCCGGCGGTGAGGGTGATGGTCCCGGCCAGCGTTCCGCCGAACTTCTTGGCGGCCACGGCGGCGAACGTCTCGTACGTGCCCTGGAGGATGCCCTGCGTGCCGATGTAGATCCAGGAGCCGGCGGTCATCTGGCCGTACATGGTCAGGCCGAGGGCCTCCAGCCGCCGGAACTCCTCCCAGTTCGCCCAGTCGCCCACCAGGTTGGAGTTGGCGAGCAGCACGCGCGGCGCCCACTCGTGGGTCTGCATCACACCGACGGGCCGGCCGGACTGGACGAGCATCGTCTCGTCCTGCTTGAGGGTGCGCAGCGTACGGACCATGGCGTCGAACGAGCGCCAGTCACGCGCCGCCTTGCCGGTGCCGCCGTAGACGACCAGCTTGTCGGGGTGTTCGGCGACCTCGGGGTCCAGGTTGTTCTGGAGCATGCGCAGGGCGGCTTCCTGCTGCCATCCCAGGGCGCTCAGTTCCGTACCGCGCGGTGCCCGTACGGGGCGGGGTCCTGACATGGCGGAGCCTCCTCGGCAGTGTTGGGGAATCTATTCACATCCTGACTTGATGAATAGAACTAGTCAACCACTGGGTGGCCGCACCCCGGCCGTTCGAGGGTGATTGGCTGGTACGCATGGTGAGCACGGAGAACGCCGGAAAGCCAGGAAGCACAGGAACCAGCGGAACCGGGAACGCGGAAACCGGGGACACAGGAGCCGGGGACACAGTGAGCGAAACAGCCAGGCACGCGGGGGCGCGGCGGGACCAGGCCGTACGCGCGGCCGTCGAGCAGGGCCTGATCAGCGAGGCGCGGCCGGTCGTCGGCCTGCTGGACGTGGCCGGCATCCGTTCCTCGGCGGCCGAGCTGCGCGCCGCCTTCGCCGAGGTCACCCCGCCGGGGACGGCCGTCCTGCACGCGTTCGCGGTGAAGGCGGCGTCGCTCGTACCCGTACTGCGGCTGCTCTACGCCCAGGGCATCGGCGCCGAGGTCGCGAGCCCGGGCGAATCGGCGCTCGCGCGCGCCGCCGGCGTACGCCCCGAGTACACCGTCCTCGACTCGCCCGCCAAGACCGCGGCCGAGCTGCGCGAGGCACTGGCCCTCGGGGTCTCCGTCAACGCGGACAATCCGCAGGAGCTGCACCGGATCGACGCCCTGATCCGGTCGGCGGCGAGCCGTTCCCCGCTCGGGCTGCGGGTCAACCCGCAGATCGGCGGCGGCTCGATCGGGGCGCTGTCGACCGCGACGGCGACCTCCAAGTTCGGTGTGGCGCTGCGCGACGAGGGCGCCAGGGCCTGGGTCGTACAGGCGTATCTGGACCGCCCCTGGCTGACCCGGCTGCACACCCACTCCGGCTCCCAGGGCCTCCCGCTCGCGCTGATGGCCGAGGGGGTGCGCGAGGTGTACGAGCTGGCCGAGGAGATCAACGCGGCCGTCGGCCACCGGCAGATCGACACGATCGACATCGGCGGCGGGCTCCCGGTCAACTTCGCTTCGGACGACCATTCCCCGACGTACGCGGCGTATGCCGCGCTGCTCAAGGAGACCGTTCCGGGGCTGCTCGACGGGCGCTACGGCCTGGTCACCGAGTTCGGCCGCTCGCTGCTCGCCAAGCACGGCACGATCCTCGCCCGGGTGGAGTACACCAAGGTCTCCGGCGGCCGGCCGATCGCGGTGACGCACGCGGGCGCGCAGGTGGCGACCCGTACGGTCTACGACCCCGCGTCCTGGCCGCTGCGCATCGCGCCGTACGACGCCGAAGGCCGGCCGAGGACCGGCCCCGGGATCGCCCAGGACGTCGCGGGACCCGCCTGCTTCGCCGGTGACCTGCTCGCCGAGAACCGGACGCTGCCGCTGATCGAGCAGGGCGATGTCGTGGCCGCGCTGGACACCGGCGCGTACTACTTCTCCAACCACTACGCGTACAACAGCCTGGTGCGGCCCGGCATCCACGGCTTCTCGGCCGGTACGGGAGACGGGGACCGGGTGCGTTTCGCGACGGTACGGGCGCCGGGAACCGTCGAGGAGATCGTCACCGAATCCGGCGGCGGCCTGGCGGACGGGCTGCTGAAGCTGAACGTCTGACTCCCCGCCCGTCCGACTCCCCGCCCGTCTGACTCCCCGCCCGATCGACTCCCCGCCCGATCGCGAACGGACACAGCCGGTCATTTTGAGGCTGCGAATCTGTCACTACCGGGCATGTTCCGCTGGAACATGCCAGAGCCTCCGCCGGCCACCGAACCTTACGTAGCCTCTCGCTCACCGCCGCACAACCGTGCAGCATCCGCACACCCGGCTGGTGGGAGGGGAGTCCGCGTGCCCGGTATCGACGCCTGCCTCCAGGAGGCCATGGCCCTACCGGGAGCGCGTGGAGCGGCGATCGTCGACTGGACGAGCGGACTCGCCCTCGGCACGGCGGGCGAGTCACCGAGCGGCGATCACGAGACGGCGGCGGCGGAGACTGCGGAGCTGGCGCGGGCCGCCGCGGAGTACGAGGGGTTCGGCGCGGGCGCCGACAGCACCGGCCACACGGACAGCGCCGACGGGGGCGCCGGGGACGCAGAGAAGCGCCCGCCCGTCGAGGACCTCATCGTCACCACCCGTACCGACTACCACATCCTGTGCTTCGTCGAGACGACCTTCGACAGCAGCGTCTTCCTGCACCTGTGGCTCGCCCGCGACACCGGCAATCTCGCGCTCGCCCGGCTGCGGCTGCGGCAGCTCGCCGAACGACTGGTGCTCGGATGACCACAGTCCCACCGCCGCCCTCAGGCATACCGCCGGCCCCTGCCGGGCCCCCCGCCGTCTCCCCGATGCTCGTACGGCTGGCGGCGGAGCGCGCCACCGGCGCACTGCTGCGCGACCACGGCACGCTCTACCTCGCCGAGGGACGCGTCGTGCACGCCGAGAGCCCGGCCGCGCCGGGACTCGACGTACTGCTGACCGCGAGCGGCCGGCTGGAGCGCGCGGGCTGGGAGGAGGCCGTCGACCGGGCGGGGGCGCGCCGTGAGGTCGGCCGGTATCTGGTCGACAGCGGCGGGATGGCCGACGGGGAGCTGGAGATATGCCACCTCGGCGCGCTGTTCGACGCCGCGTTCTTCGCGCTGGCACCGGGCAGCGGCCCCACCCGCTTCCGCTACGGCGTGGGGCACTGGATAGGCCCCGTACGCCCCGTGTCCGCAGCCGCCGTCGAACGGGAGACGCGGCGCCGCCGCGCACTGCTCGACCATGTCTGGCCGTACGCCGCCGTCGACACCGCGCCCGTGGTGGCGCGCCCGCCCGCCGCCGGTCAGACCCTCACCCGCAGACAGCGCGCCCTGCTCGCCTCGGCCGACGGTACGAGGACCCCCGCCGGCATCGCCTGGGCGCTCGGCCGCCCGGCCTTCCACACCCTCCTCGACATCCGGCGGCTGGCCGCCGCCGGATTGGTCGAGACACCCCAGGAGCCGCCGGCTGTCACGTCGGGCGCGGTCCCCTCCTGGATCGCGACGGTCGCGGCCGATCCGGACATCGCCCTGCTGCGCCGGCTCCGCGACGCACTGGAGGCAAGTCTGTGACAGCCCGTTTTCCGCGCCGGGCGGACCGCCGCCCGGCCACCCGCCGGGACCGCCGCCCGGCCACCCGTACGGCCACCCGTACGGCCATCCGCCCGGCACTCCCCACGGCGTCATGAGACGCGCTCTGCGGCAGCGCGCCGAGAGGAGACAGCTCATGACGGCGGAAGCCGGCGTACTCAGTGAACTCAGGCGGCTGCGGGCCCGGTTGCCCCAGCTCACCGGCGCGCTCGCGGCCAGCGCCGACGGTCTCGTCCTCGCGCAGGACACCGCGGGCGCCGAGACCGAGTCGGTCGCCGCGCTCACGGCGGCGGCGCTGGGGGTCGCGCAGCGGCTGACGGACGTCACCGGGCAGGGCGGGTTCATGGAGCTGCTGGTACGGGGCGAGTCGGGCTATGTCGCGACGTACGCGGCGGGCTCGTCGGCCGTACTGACCCTGCTGGCCGAGCCCCGGATCAATGTCGGCCGGCTCCATCTGGAGGCCCGTCGCTCCAGCACGCGCATCGGCGAACTGGTCGACAGCGCCCTCGACCGATCGGAGAGCGCCTGACCCATGAACCAGCCACCTCTGTCACCCGCGCCACCCCCGCCGTCCTCTCCACGCACCGCCCGCTCCCCCAGGGCATCAACGAGACGAAAAGGAAGTGCGACATTCATGGCCAACACCGAAGCGGCTCTCAAGGAAGCAACGACCCTCATCGACGGTGCCATCGGGGCCGCCCTCGTCGACTACACCAGCGGCATGGCGCTGGGCACGGTCGGCGGCGGCAAGGACCTCGATCTGACGGTCGCGGCGGCGGGCAACACCGACGTGGTCAGAGCGAAGGTCCGCACGATGGAGATGCTCGGTCTGAAGGACGAGATCGAGGACATCCTGATCACCCTCGGCTCCCAGTACCACCTGATCCGGCTGCTCAAGGGGCGCGGGAACAACGGTCTGTTCCTGTACGTGGCGCTGGACAAGGCGCGGGCGAACCTGGCGATGGCACGCCATCAGCTCTCGAAGATCGAGGGTGAGTTGGAGGTCTGAGGAGCAGCGGAAGCAAGAGGCACGGGAGCAGCCGGGCCCGTCCCGCCCGTCTGCCCGCCCCTCAGCGACCGCTCGCGCTGCCGCTCAGGCTCCGGCGGCGCCGTGCCCCGCCGGGCACGGCGTCGCCGGCCCCGGTCCCGGTCGTCCGGTACCCCTTGATCTGCTTGCCGACCGGCCGTCCGGTCCCGGCCCAGTCCGTCCGTACCCACAGCAGCACCTCGTCGCGGTGCTCCCGGCGGCCCAGCCACACGGCCTTCAGCCACAGCCCGGCGCCGGCGCCCGCCAGTACGGCGCCGCCCGCCCCCGGCATCGCGAACGAACTCGCCACGGCCACGACGAACCCCGCCAGCAGCCACCAGCGGTGCGCCCTGCGCCAGTTGCGCGTCGTCAGGGACCGGTCCTGGAGGAAGTCGAACTTGCCCGCGCGCGAAGCCGCGTCCGCCCACGCCGTATAGCGGCGGCGGCGCGCGAGCGCGACCACGGCGGCGGACACCACGAACAGCACCACTCCGGCGTACGCGCCGATCCTGCGCCCCGTAAGTCCCGGGACCAGCGCCCCGATGGCGGCCGCGAGCACCCCGAGCCACCACAACGGAACCGCACCGGCCCGCACGATCACTGCCACCCGAGCCAGAGACTGCCCACCGCGCCCCACGACCCGCCTCCTCACCCCTGTGTACGGCGTACCGCCCGTGTCCGGGTCCGGCAGCTCCGCCTGCGTGTTGGGCGGGAGAGTAATAGCGCTCTCTGAACTTTTCCTGAGAGCACCCCGAGAGCATCCCGGCGCTGGCGGACATCGGGCCACTTCCAGGCCCCCCTTGACCCGAGCACCTCAGGCAACTACTTTCCTTACAGGAAAGTAGTTCTACCGAGAAAAGCTCTTGCCTCGAAGGGGCAAAGGCTCAAGGAGGTCGACTGTGTCCACTCAACCCACTCGCCCGACGCCCGCCGAGGCGGCCCGCGCACTCGACAGCGTCGGCCGGCGCGAAGACCAGGCCCTCGACTCCGTACGCGACTCCCGCTGGGTCCACGTGGTCTTCGGGATCGTGATCTTCGCCTTCCTCGCGGCACCCGACTTCCTCGGCGCCGACGCCTCGACCTGGACATCCCTGGGATTCACGGTGCTGGTTGTCGGGTACGCCGTGATGCTGCGTACGCGGCGAGGGGCCGCGATGCTGGGCCGTCCCGCCAAGGTGCGCCCGGCGGCCGTACCCCGGAAGTTCGCCCGCTACGCGCGGCTGGTGATCCTCGCGGTCGCAGCGGTCGGCCTGGTCGGCCTCTTCGTGCCCCACCCGGACCTGGGCTTCTCGTACTGGGGCACCGCCACGGGCGCTGTGCTGGGCCTGCTGCTGATCTTCTTCGGCCGGCAGCTCCAGAACTCCCTTCTGCACCTCGCCAGGTACAGCCGTGACGACCGCACCGGCAGCCTCCATGGCACACGCTGACTTCGACCCCCTCCTGCTGGACCCCACGCGCCTGTCGGTGGTGTCACTGCTCGCGGCCACGGACTGGGCCGAGTTCGGTTGGGTGAGGGACTCGGTGAGCGTCTCGGACTCGGCCCTCTCCAAGCAGGTAGCGACCCTGGACAAGCAGGGGTACGTGGAGGTCAGGAAGGGGTACGTGGGCAAGCGGCCGCGTACCTGGCTGAACCTGAGCGAGTCGGGGCGCGAGGCGTTGGGCAATCACGTGGCCGCCCTGCAACGCATCGTCGACGACTCACGGCAGACCGGCGAGGCGCACCGCAGGGAGCAGGCCGAGAAGCAGGATCTGGATCCGGCTCGGGATCCGGCGGAGAAATCCCCCAACGGCGCGTGAGCGCGCGAGTGAACGGTTCTCGGCAGGGCCCCGCCCCAGGCGGGGCCCTCCGCCGCGCAAGCCCCGCACCCCGAAGGTCACCGCACCCGCGAGGTCACTCCACGAACAGCCCCCGCGCCACCGCCCCCGCGTCGAACTCCTCCAACCGGGCCTGCGCGTCCGGCAGGTCGTCGCACATGGCCTCCAGCAGCACCCGCCCCAGCAGCATCGGCGCGCACACCGTGTCGAAGGCGAGCCCCGTACCGACGGCGGCCGGGAGCAGCAGATCACTGTGGGCGGCGACGGGCGCGAAGGCGGAGTCGGCGACGGTCACCACGGTCAGCCCGCAGGACCGCGCGTACGCCAGCCCGTCCACGACCTCCCGGGGATGCCGGGGCAGCGCGAAGCAGAGCAGGGCACTCGCGCCGGCCCGCCGGGCGGCGTCGACGCGGTCGGCGAGCATGGTGCCGCCCTCGTCGAGCAGCCGTACGTCGGGGTGCACCTTGGCGGCGAAGTACGCGAAGCCGCGCGCCTGCGAGGAAGCGGCGCGCAGTCCGAGGACGGGCAGCGGGCGGGAGGCGGCGAGCAGCCGCCCGGCCCGTTCGACGGGGGCGGGGTCGGCGAGCAGTTCGGCGAGCTGCCGCAGGTTCTCGATCTCGCCGAGTACGGCCTGCTGGTACTCGTTGAGCGCGGACTCCTCCCCCGCCGC
The DNA here is from genome assembly GCF_000818195.1 of Streptomyces sp. 150FB. Taxonomy (GTDB): domain Bacteria; phylum Actinomycetota; class Actinomycetes; order Streptomycetales; family Streptomycetaceae; genus Streptomyces. The sequence goes on from NZ_JTHL01000001.1 coordinate 3,255,934, forward strand.
CGCGCCGCCGGGCGCGACCTCACGCAAGTGCTTGCGCAGCGCCGGGTAGCCGTCGAAGCCGAGGGCCACGGCGAAGCGGGTGACGGACGGCTGGCTCACCCCGGCGAGTTCGGCCAGCTCGACGCTGGACAGGAACGGCGCGTCGGCGGCGCGGCGCACCATGCTGTGCGCGATGCGCCGCTGGGTGGGGGTGAGCCGGTGCCCCTCGAAAAGCCGCTGGAGCCGGGCGGCAGGGCTGTCGCTCATGCGATCCCCCTCATCGATTCGGTGATGGTGCTGCGGTCGCTGGTCCGATCCATGATCCGTGCAGCGGAGGGGTCCCAGGACCGCCCGTCGGGCAGGGGGTCCACCATGCGGGACGACATACCACCCGTACCCCCGCCATCCAGACACTCCATGCCGCTCCTCGACCATCCGTAACGAGTGTTTTACGCCAGACCATTGACAATCTATTCAATTACCCAGAACTCTGCATGACTATATGCAAGAGCGCCAGGGACAGACCGGCAGGTTCCGTGCGCGAGTAGCGCGAGAAGACGTGACAGGCGCGAGAAGGCAGTGGAAGGAAGGCAGCAGCATGGCGGAGTCCCTGATCGAACGCCGGTCCATCGACGTCGTACCCGACAGCGAGCGGCACGGCACCGCCTTCAGCCAGTTCACGCTCTGGCTCGGCGCGAACCTCCAGATCACCGCCGTGGTGACGGGCGCGCTCGCGGTCGTCCTCGGCGGCGGCGCCTTCTGGTCGGTGGTGGCTCTGGCGCTCGGCAATCTGGTCGGCGGCGCCGTGATGGCGCTGCACTCCGCGCAGGGGCCGCGCCTCGGGCTGCCGCAGATGATCCAGTCCCGGGCCCAGTTCGGCGTCAGGGGCGCGGTCGTACCGCTGGTGCTGGTCGTCGTGATGTACGTCGGCTTCTTCGCCAGCGGCAGCGTGCTGGCCGGTCAGGCGGTCGGCGATCTCACCCATCTCGGTGACACGACGGGGATCGTGATCTTCGCGGTGGTCACCGCGGTCACGGCGGCGATCGGCTACCGGGTCATCCACACCCTCGGCCGGTTCGCGAGCGTCGTCTGCGCCCTGGCGTTCATCTATCTGGGTGTCCGGCTGCTGGACCGCATCGACCTCGGCACCGTCTTCCACGACCGCGCCTTCGACCTGCCGATGTTCCTGCTGGCCATGTCGCTCGCCGCGTCCTGGCAGCTCGCCTTCGGCCCGTACGTGGCGGACTACTCCCGCTATCTGCCCCGTACGACCAGCGCCCGCGCGACCTTCTGGTGGACGCTCGGCGGCACCGCGATCGGCTCGCAGTGGTCGATGGTGTTCGGCGTCCTGGTGGCGGCCACGGCGGGCGGCGCGTTTCTGGACAACCAGGTCGGGTACGTCGTCTCGCTCGGCGGGGTGGGGCTGATCGCGTCGTTCCTGTACTTCGTGATCGCCCTCGGCAAGCTCACGATCAATGTGCTCAACACGTACGGCGGCTTCATGTCGATGGTGACGAGCGTCAGCGGCTTCCGTGGCCAGAAGGTGCTGTCGCAGCGCGGCCGGGGGTTCTACATCGCGGGCATCATGGTGGCCGGCACGGTCGTGGCGCTGCTCGGCAAGGACAGCTTCCTCTCCTCGTTCGCGGACTTCCTGCTCTTCCTGCTGACCTTCTTCACCCCGTGGTCGGCGATCAACCTGGTCGACTACTACCTGGTGTCGCGCGAGCGCTACGACATCCCCGCGCTGTCGGACCCGAACGGCCGCTACGGCGCCTGGCGGTGGGACGCGCTCGTGGTGTACGTGGTCGGCGTACTCGCCCAACTGCCCTTCCTTTCCTCGGACTTCTACACGGGCCCGATGGTCGGGGTGCTGGGCGGCGCCGACATCTCCTGGATGATCGGCCTGGCGCTGCCGGCCCTGCTGTACTGGCTGCTGGGCCGCCGCGACACCAGCCACATCCCGGACACGACGATCCTCGCCGCCGCCCCGCGTCCGGAGCCGGACATGAGCGAGGCCACACAGCCGCGCTGAGCACCCCCGGGCGCAAGCGGCATCCGGACCGGCCGGTGTTCCGCCGCCCGGACGTGGTGCCGGGCGACCTCGGATGCGCACTCATCCGCCGGCGACGCCAGAAGTCGTCGCGCCGGCAGTCATCACCGCATGTCGGAGCAGTCGGAATCAGGGTTCCGCGCGATGGCGATCACGTTGTCGAGCCGGTCGGTCGAGATCGCGGTGGCTCAGGGCGCCACCGTGATCGGGACGGCCGGCGAGCGCAACCACGGGTCCCTCAGCTCTCTCGGAGCCACTCCCACCACCTACGGCACCGGCCTCGCTGAGCGTCTCGCCACCCTGGCTCCGGACGGTGTCGACATCGCGCTCGACACCGCGGCCTCCGCTTCCCTGGCCGACCTCGTCGCGATCGTGGGCGACCCCGCTCACGTGTCGACCATCGCCGACCACACCAACGCGCAGCGGCTGGGTGTGCGTCTGGTCAACGCGGAGAACGACTCCACGCTCCTCGCCGAAGCGGGCGAACTCGGCCGGCAGGGCCGCTACACACCGCGCGTCGAGCGGGCCTACCCCTTCGAACAGATCGCGGAAGCGCACGCGTACGCCGAGCAGGGACACACCCGGGGGAAGATCGTGGTCCGCATCTGAGCCCGTACCTTCGGATCACCGGTCCCGGAGTGACCGGAGTGATCCGACCGCCTCGAAGATCATTTCCTCAGGAGTCGTACACGTCACGAGTCGCAAAGAGGGGGGCTAGCACCAATGTCCGCGGCGCGGCCCCCTTCGTACCGTTACGCGCATGGAAGCCCGTGACCCTGAGCTCAAGAAAGACCTCGACGCCACACTGAAGGCCCGCAGCGAACTGGGCGCGGAGTACGAGTCCGCACTCATCGAATCGTTCCTGGAAAAGGTCGAACAGCGCCTGGACGTCACGGTTGACCGCCGCCTGCGCCGTCAGCTCGCCGAACAGCAGATGATCATCGCCCGCGGCGCCGACGGCCCGGCCGGGGCCGAGGGGTTCGGGGAGCGCTTCGGGTTCGGGATCATCTCCCTGATCCTCGCCATCCCGCTCTCGGCCATCGCCGCCACCCAGACCAACTTCGCCGGACTGCTCGTCTGCTGGGTGGGCGTCGTCGGCGTCAACGCCGTCCACGCGGCCAGATACTGGCCCTGGTCCGCCCGCCGCTCGGCCCGCGAGGCCGCGTCCGACTGGGAGAGCTGAACCCACTCCCGCCCGGGCCCACGCGGGCCCACTACCGCCCGGCCTCAATCAGGCCTGCCTGGTGGGCAGTACGACCACCTGGCGCAGGTTGATGTGGCGCGCGCGGCTCGTCGTGTACGCGATGAGGTCGGCGATCTCCTCCGAGGCCGGGGCGCCCGTGGCCGCGACCATGCCGTCCAGTTGTGCCGTCAGGTCGGAGTTGTCGACGTGTTGGGCCAACTCGCTCTCGGTGAGGCCCGGTTCGATGTTCGTCACCCGTACGTCGCGGGCACCCAGCTCGCTGCGCAGTGACTCCGAGAGGAACGTGAGCGCCGCCTTGGTCGCGCCGTACACCGCGTAGTTCGGGAAGATCCGGTGCGCGCCGATCGAGGAGATGTTGACCAGGTCGGCCCTCCCGCCCCCGTCGGCGGCGGCCAGCAGGTCGGGAACGAAGGCGCGGATGACGCGCAGCGCCCCGGTCACATTGGTGTCGATCATGCGCGCCCACTCGTCGGTACGACCGTCCTCGATGGGGTTCGGCAGCATCACGCCCGCCGACTTGACCACCAGGTCGACCGGCCCGTACGCCTCGCGCACCCGCGCCGCCACGGCGGCCACCGACCGCTCGTCCGTAACGCGCTCGTCGGCGAACTGTCGCCGAAGGACGAGGATTTCGGGCGGCTGTGGGCCGATCACGAGGTCAAGGAGAAGTCGTACGGCGTCAAGCGCATAGCCCATCCGGTGGTCGGCGCGCTGGTCCTGCCGTACGAGACGCTCACGCTGCCCGGAGACCCGGACCAGCACCTTGTGGTCTACACCCCGGAGCCGGGATCGGCGACGGCCGAGCGGATCGCCGTGCTGGGGAGCTGGTCGGCGGCCCCGGCCGGCTAGGGCCTGTCCGGCGGATCACGTGGCTGTCGGACTGCCAGCTCGTTATACACAGCATGGGGCGGGGTGATCTGACGCATGCCGAGTGGGTCCGGCTGGAGCCGTACTTGCCGGCGTCTGGACAGCGTGGCGGACGGTGGAACGACCACCGCAAGGTGATCAACGGCATCTTGTTCCGGGTCCGGACGGGCATACCGTGGCGGGATCTTCCGAAGCGTTTCGGCAGATGGAAGACCGTCTATGAACGGCATCGACGCTGGTCAGCGGACGCCACGTGGGACCGGATCCTGCGGGCCGTCCAAGCCGACGCTGACCTTGCGGGGCGGATCGACTGGAGTATGGTCAGCGTCGACTCGACATCCTGCCGGGCCCATCAGCACGCGGCCGGCGCCCGGAAGAAAAAGCCGAGTGTTCCGAAAAAAAGGACAACGCCCCGTCACCATCGACCCGACGAAGGACTCGGACGATCCCGTGGCGGCCTGACGTGCAAGATCCACCTTGCCGGTGAGGGCGGATGCCGACCCATGGCCTTCCTGATCACGCCCGGCCAATGGGGCGACGCGCCGCAGATGATCGGCGTCATCGAACGCATCCGCGTTCCCCGCCCGGAGGGCGGTCACCCCCGGACTCGACCCGACCACCTGGGCGGCGATAAGGCATACAGCTCACGTCGTAACCGCCGCTACCTGCGAAGACGGAAGATCAAGCACACCATCCCCGAGCCGAAGGACCAGCGAGCCAACCGTAAACGACGCGGCAGCAAGGGTGGTCGGCCCACCAGTTTCGACAGCGCGAAATACAAGCGCCGCAACGAAGTCGAGCGTACGATCAACCGGCTCAAGAACTTCCGGGCCGTCGCTACCCGCTACGACAAGAGGGTCTACATCTTCCACGGCACCGTCGCGGCCGCGGCGATTCGGCTCTGGCTCAGGCCCTGACCATCAAGGTCATGGAACAGCGCAGGCGCCGCCTCACCGCGTGCGGTTCAGAGTCCGGCGAAAACAAGGCTCCCCGCCCCGACGAGAGCGAAAACGCCCCCCATCACTCTGCACGTCATGACACTCCCAGGCCATGATCGGTAGGCGTAGGACATCGCCTGGAACCGGTCGGCTGCCCCTCGGACATTGGCAGCCAGGAGCCCCCCACCCACGAGAGCGACACCTCCCCACATCAGCTCGAACGCGTGACTGTTCACAACAAAAGGATAGTTGCCTCTGTCGTCGGCGGGAGCTCTCTCAGTGATCCGCCGGACAGGACCTAGTGCTCTGACCGGATGGGTTCGCCGGGTTGGAGGGCTGGTCGGTTGGATGGTGACATCCGTTCCGACCGCTGGAGGGTGCGGTGGCCGACCTGTCGGTGTGCTCAGACCGACCAGGGGTGGCACCCGCCCAACCATGCCTCAATCGAACGAGGAAGAGTTCCCGCAGGCGGCTTGAGGCGGCGCAGCAGCCTTGAGGCTGTCCCGCAACTACTGGAAGACCGTGCCTCGAAGAGGGTGGGAGATTGAGGAACGATCGTTCTTGACTGGTCGTTCCTTAACTGTCTACTCTAGTGGCCATGGGCAGGCCAAGAGCATTTGACGAGGACGAAGCAGTGCGTGCCGCTGTGGATCTGTTCGGCGGACGCGCGTATGACGGTGTGTCCGTTGACGATCTCGTCAGCCACCTCGGCGTGCACCGCAACAGCCTGTACAAGACGTTCGGCAGCAAGCGCGGCCTCTACCTGATCGCTCTGCGCCGCCACCTCACCGACGACGTCCGCCCTTTGCTCGACGCCCTCGCCGGCGCATCGGATGCCGCGGCCGCGCTGCGGCTCGTCACGTCGGCCGACCTCCGCCTGCTGCTGCTCGCGGCGATCGAACGCGCACCGGCCGACGAGGAGGTCGCCTGCGAGGTGAAGGCCGCGTTGGCCGCCGTCGACCAGGCGATCGCCGACGCCCTCGGCGTTCCCGCCGACCTGGCCGCCGCCCTCACCGCCGCCGCGCTGGGCATCCTCCTGCGTGGCAACCCCGACAACGCCACCACCGCGCTGAGCCGACACCTCGACCCACTCCCCTGAGACGGAGACCGACATGGCACTGATACGTATCGACGGCGAGGACCTCGTCGTCGTGATCGAGGGTCTCGACAAGCTCTGGTCCTTCAAGGGCAGCCTGACCATCCCGCTGGCCAACGTCCGTGGCGCGACCGCCGACCCCGGTATCGCCGCCGACCCCAAGGGAATCCGCGCGCCGGGCTCCCACGTACCCCGTGTGATCACCGCCGGCACCTTCCATCAGGATGGCGAAAAGGTCTTCTGGGACGTCAGAGATCCATCGAAGGCTGTCGTGGTGGAACTCGCCGACGAGACGTACTCACGCCTCGTCCTCCAGGTCGACGACCCGCGCGCCACTGTCGCCCTGGTCGAAAACGCCCTTGCCTGAAAGGAGGTAGCCCAATGTTTCGCCACTTGGCAGCGGCTCTGATGGCACTGGCCGTCGTCACCGCCACCCCGGCCGCGGCGACGCCCGGTCTCGTCCCTGCCGCCGACCGCGAGATCGTCTTCACGGCCGACGGTACGACCGTGTACGGCACCCTGCACGTTCCCGAGCATCGTGCCGGGCAACGGCTTCGGGCGGCACTGCTGCTGCCCGGCAGCGGACCCACCGACCGCGACGGGAACCAACCGCCCGCGTCCACACCGGGCACCCTGGCACAGGTGGCCGACGCGCTCGACGGGGACAAAATCGCCACGCTGCGGTTCGACAAGTACGGCACCGGCCGCACCGGACTCGGCGCCTACCAGGACCACCCGGAAGGACTCGACTACCCAGCATTCGTCCGCCAGGCACGGGCCGCCTACGAATCGTTGCGCGATCAGCCGGAGACCGACCCGCGCGGGCTGCTGCTCGTCGGGCACAGCGAGGGCGCGATGACGGCACTGCTGCTGGGTGGCACCGTCCGCCCGCGCCCGGCCGGCGTGGCGCTTCTGCAACCGCAGGCGATCCGCATGCTGGACCTGGTCACGCTCCAACTCAAGGCCCAGATCGCCGAAGCGACACGGCAGGGCCAGTTGACACCGGAGCAGCAACGCGCGGTCAACACGGCCGTCGACGCTGCCGTCACCTCCCTGCGCGAACACCGACCGGTCGACACCACCGACCTGCCCCCCGCGGTCGCCCAGCTCTTCGAGGCGTTCCAAGGCCCCAACGGCCGGTTCGTGCTGAGCGACGACGCCGTCTACCCACCGGACACCGCCGCCGCACTCCGGCCGGGAACCAAGGTGCTGCTGACATGCGGCACGAACGACGCGCAGGTCCCCTGCGTCACAACGAACGCCCTGACGACCGCCCTGCGTCACGCGCATGCCGGTGGACCGGGCCGAGTGACGCTGCCGGGAGTGGACCATCTGCTGCACGACGCCGACCACCCGGACACGCTCGCGCCGCCCGTACTCGACGCCCTGCGCCGGTTCGCTCGACACTGACGCCGGCCGAGGACGTCCCCCTGGAAGGCTTGGACGGGCGAAGCCTTTCAGGGCCCTGTCCGGCGGAACACAGAAAAGTCGCGGGGACCGCCGCACCCCCGTTTCCGGGGGGCGGGACGACGGCGGTCCCCGCGAGAGACACGTTCCGGGTCAGGGCCGGCTTGCGTGTCCTGGGCGTCAATGGAGGTCCGGGAGCCGCTCCGTTGTCCGTGACGCCGACAACAACCAATGTGCCTGACGCGTGTTAAGCGTGTGCTGCGTCGACGTGTCGCCCTCGTACCACTTTCACGAATCGGCGAAACCACGACCGGCGGCCCCCGGCGGCCCTCAGCGACCATGCCACCGTCATGCCACCACCCCGCACACCACCACGCGCCGGCTCACGCCGTCGTACGAACCTGCTTCACGCCCGTCGACAGGAACGCCAGCAGATCCTGCCTGCTCACCACACCCGTCGGCTTGCCCTCGATCAGTACGATCGCCGCGTCCGCCCCGCCAGGACCACTCAGCGCCGTCATCAGATCCGCCACCGGCTCCCCCGAACCGACCTGCGGCAGCGGGGCCGACATGTGCTTCTCCAGCGAGTCGGTGAGCGAGGCGCGCCCGCTGAAGAGCGCGTCCAGCAGTTCGCGCTCCACGACCGATCCGGTGACCTCGGCCGCCATCACGTCCGGGTGTCCCGCGCCCGGCTTCACGATCGGCATCTGGGACACGCCGTACTCGCGCAGGACGTCGATGGCCTCGCCGACGGTCTCCTCCGGGTGCATATGGACAAGGTGCGGCATGGTGCCGCCCTCCTTGTGCTTCAGCACGTCGATGACCGCCGCCGCGTCGCCGCCGTGGTCCAGGAAGCCGTAGTCGTTCATCCACTCGTCGTTGAAGATCTTGCTGAGGTAGCCGCGTCCGCTGTCCGGCAGCAGCACCACGACCACGTCGTCGGGGCCGAGCCCCTCGGCGACCTTCAGCGCCGCCATCACCGCCATCCCGCAGGAGCCGCCGACGAGCAGCCCCTCCTCCTTGGCGAGCCGGCGCGTCATCCGGAACGAGTCCTTGTCGGACACGGCGACGATGTCGTCCGTGACCGTGGCGTCGTACGCCGTCGGCCAGAAGTCCTCGCCGACGCCCTCGACCAGGTACGGCCGACCCGAACCGCCCGAGTAGACCGACCCCTCGGGGTCGGCGCCCACCACCCGTACCCGCCCGTCGCTGACGTCCTTCAGATAGCGGCCGGTGCCCGAGATGGTGCCGCCGGTGCCGATGCCCGCCACGAAGTGGGTGATCTTCCCGTCCGTCTGCTCCCACAACTCGGGACCGGTCGTCTCGTAGTGCGAGCGCGGGTTGTTCGGGTTGCTGTACTGGTCCGGCTTCCAGGCGCCCGGCGTCTCACGCACCAGCCGGTCGGACACGTTGTAGTACGAGTCCGGGTGGTCGGGGTCGACGGCGGTCGGGCAGACCACGACCTCGGCGCCGTAGGCGCGCAGCACATTGATCTTGTCGGTCGAGACCTTGTCGGGGCAGACGAAGAGGCACTTGTAGCCCTTCTGCTGCGCCACGATCGCGAGGCCGACCCCGGTGTTCCCGCTCGTCGGTTCGACGATCGTGCCGCCGGGGCGCAGTTCACCGCTCTCCTCGGCCGCCTCGATCATGCGCAGCGCGATCCGGTCCTTCACCGAACCGCCGGGGTTGAAATATTCGACCTTGGCCAGGACTGTCGCCTGGATGCCCGCGGTCACATTGTTCAGCTTCAGCAGCGGGGTGTTGCCGACGAGGCTGATCATCGAGTCGTGGAATTGCACCGTATGTCTCCGGGGTCTCCGTGATGGTCCGGTCAGCGTATGCGTAACCGGGCAAGATTGGGTGACAGTCCTTTCGGGGCAGTTAGCTCGTGTACGCGGGGACGCACTGCGCGGCGCGGACGTACGGCTAGGAGGAGGTGGCTCGGACTGTGTCGAGAGCGAGGGTGGCACGCCGGATCGCGGCGGGTGCCGCGTACGGCGGGGGGAGCATCGGCCTGATCGGGGCTGCGGGCGTCGGCATTCTGCTGGCCGAGGTCCAGCTCGCGAAGCGGTCGGTGGGCAACGGCGACGCGCCGGTGCCACCCAACGGGGACGGATGGTACGGCCTGGCCTTCGGCCGTACGGAACCACTGCGCATGGGCATGCTCGGCGATTCACTCGCCGCAGGACAGGGAGTACGCCGTACGGGCCAGACCCCGGGCGCGCTGCTCGCCTCGGGACTCGCCGCGGTCGCCGAGCGCCCCGTCGACCTGCGGAACGTGGCGCTGCCCGGCGCCACCTCCGACGACCTGGACCGGCAGGTGACGCTCCTGCTGGCGGAGTCCGGCCGTACGCCCGACGTCTGCGCGATCATGATCGGTGCCAACGATGTCACCCACCGGATGCCGGCCACCGAATCCGTGCGCTGCCTCTCGTCCGCCGTGCGCAGGCTACGGACGGCGGGCGCCGAGGTGATCGTGGCGACCTGTCCCGACCTGGGCACGATCGAGCCCGTGTACCAGCCGCTGCGCTGGCTGGCCCGGCGTACGAGCCGGCAGCTCGCCGCCGCGCAGACGATCGTCACGGTGGAGCAGGGCGGCCGTACGATCTCGCTCGGCGACCTGCTGGGGCCCGAGTTCGAGGCGCATCCGAGGGAACTGTTCGGGCCCGACAACTACCACCCCTCGGTCGAGGGGTACGCGACGGCGGCGATGGCGGTCCTGCCGACGCTCTGCGCGGCGCTCGGCCTGTGGCCGGAGACGGACCACCTGGACGTGTCGCGCGACGAGGACATGCTGCCGGTCGCGAAGGCCGCTTCGGCCGCCGCTTCCGAGCCGGGTACGGAGGTCTCCGCCGCGCGGGCGCCCTGGGCGCTCCTCAAGCACCGCAGGCGCAGGCACCCCGTGCCGGGCGAGACGGGCGAGTCGGGGGAGGCCACCCCGTCGGAGGCGCACCAGATCTGACGGCGGACGGCGGACGGCAGGCGCGGGGGTACGGGGGCGATACGACGGGGGCACTACGCGGGACGGGGTCCGCCGTACCCCGCACCCGCGATGAGCAAGCGCTTAGAATAGAGGCCCGCATCACACGTCGGGCCCGGTGACCCAGGCGCTACGTGCGGGTAACTTCCCAGGGAGTCCTGTCCCCACCACACCCGTTCCGCACCCGTTCCGCACCCGCCTCACCTCAGCCTCTTGGAGCCGTGATGCCCGAAGCCGTGATCGTCTCAGCCGCCCGCTCCCCCATCGGCCGGGCCTTCAAGGGCTCCCTCAAGGAGCTGCGCCCCGACGACCTGACTGCCACGATCATTCAGGCCGCGCTCGACAAGATCCCCGCCCTCGACCCCGCCGACATCGAGGACCTGATGCTCGGCTGCGGCCTGCCCGGCGGAGAGCAGGGCCACAACCTCGGCCGGATCGTCGCCGTGCAGATGGGGATGGACCACCTCCCCGGCTGCACCATCACCCGTTACTGTTCCTCGTCGCTCCAGACCTCCCGGATGGCACTGCATGCCATCAAGGCGGGCGAGGGTGACGTCTTCATCTCGGCCGGTGTCGAGATGGTGTCCCGCCAGACCAAGGGGTCGAGCGACGGCATGCCCGACACCCACAACCCGGTCTTCGCCGACGCGGAGGCGCGTACCGCCGCCGTCGCGACGAGCGAGGGCGCGGGCTGGCACGACCCGCGCGAGGACGGGCTGCTGCCCGACGCGTACATCGCGATGGGGCAGACCGCCGAGAACCTGGCCCGGCTCAAGGGCGTCACGCGCCGGGACATGGACGAGTTCGGCGTACGTTCCCAGAACCTCGCCGAGGAAGCCATCAAGAACGGCTTCTGGGAGCGCGAGATCACTCCCGTGACGACCCCGGACGGCACGGTGGTCGCCAAGGACGACGGACCGCGTGCGGGGGTCACCATGGAGGGTGTGGAGGGCCTCAAGCCCGTCTTCCGCCCCGACGGTCTGGTGACGGCGGGCAACTGCTGCCCGTTGAACGACGGCGCCGCCGCGCTCGTGATCATGTCCGACACCAAGGCGCGGGAGCTGGGCCTGACCCCGCTGGCGCGGATCGTCTCCACCGGCGTGACCGCCCTCTCGCCGGAGATCATGGGCTACGGCCCCGTCGAGGCGTCACGGCAGGCGCTCTCGCGCGCCGGTCTGACGATCGACGACATCGACCTCGTCGAGATCAACGAGGCGTTCGCCGCGCAGGTCATCCCGTCCTACCGGGACCTGAACATCCCGCTGGAGAAGCTGAACGTCAACGGCGGCGCGATCGCGGTCGGCCACCCCTTCGGCATGACCGGCGCGCGGATCACCGGCACGCTGATCAACAGCCTCCAGTTCCACGACAAGCAGTTCGGCCTCGAAACGATGTGCGTCGGCGGCGGCCAGGGCATGGCGATGGTGATCGAACGCCTGAGCTGAGCCGCGCGGCGGCCTGCGGACCCGAGCCGCACCTCACCGCACCGCACCGCACGCGACTCGACCAAATCAGCCCGCACCAGGCCCGGTTGGGGCGGACCGGCACAGACCGGCCGACCCGAAGGGTGGACGGTAACCGCCCGTAGCCGAAGTTAACCCTTCCGATCTCCAGTCGTGACTGAATCTCCCCCAGGATGTGACCTCAACCAGGGGGAGATTCGTTTGCCCAGGTCAAGCCGTTGCGACGAAAAACCTAAGGTCGAAAGACCTGTCCAATTCATGACGTAATGCACTGACGGCAGGCGCGCGCCCGCGACAAGCTGAGGTAGGAAGTCGGGGGATCGAAATGCAATCGGGAGTAGTCAGTGAGCGCCATGTCTCTTGCCCTGCTGCTGACCACGGCCGCCGCCACGGCCGTGGGCGCCGCTGCCCTGCACGCCGCTCACGGGCTGCGTACGCAGGTCAGCGCACTGCGCAGCGAACTGGCCGCGGCGAACCCGAGCGGCGTCACCGCCGCCGTACCGGGCGCCAGAAACGCCTCGCAGACCGAGGAAATACGCATCGCCGTCTCCGAGGCACTCGCCGAGGAGCGCGAGCGGGAGCTGGCCGAGGCGCGCGCCTTCTGGGCCGCCCAGGAAGCCCGTGACGCGGCGGACACCCCGTCGCTGCTGGGCGGCCTCGGCGCACCCGGTGTCGACGAGGGCCCGTTCTACGTGCCGCGCCAGGCGGACTTCGCCGGCTTCGAGGCGCTGGCCTTCAACGGGCACGACGGGACCGACGGCTACGACGGGATCGACGGCTACGACGACTTCGCCACGCTTCCCGACCTCTCCGAGGTCAGTGAGGTGAGCGAGATCAGGAGCGAGGCCTCAGATGCCTCCGAGATCTCCGAGACCGGCGAGGTCAGTGAGGTCAACGAGTTCGCCGAGGACTCGCCCGAACTGGCCGCCGCCCGCCGCCGCCACCCCTCGCACCCGGACTTCGTGCCGGTCCGGACGCCGGTCGTCACCGACCACGAGCGTACGGTCGCGCGCCTCGAAGAGCTGGCCGAGACCCGTACGACACTCTCCGACGTGCGTCCCGGCCCGCTGGGCACGCTCGACGTGTACGTCTTCGCCGACGGCACGACGCTCTGCATGACCCCCGGCCACCGCGAGACCGCCGAGCGGCTCGCCGAGGCCCTGCGCGAGGGCGGCGCGCCGTACCTGCTGGGCGGATCCGGTGTCTCGGGCGCGTACACGCTGACCTTCGCGTGCGGCGGCGACGCCGCGACCGGCACCGGAGCCGACGCCGACGACAGCGCGGCCGACCCGGGCTCAGGCAGCGGCGAGCACGTCTACATCCTCGCCGACCGCGTCATAGCCTCGATGTAGTCGCGACCCGCTCGACCGATCTGACGGCCTCGTCCAGTTCCACCACGGACGGGGCCGTTCGCAGTGCCTCGGCCAGATCGACGGCCGCGACGGTGAGCTGGTCGGCGACGGCGAAGACCCCCGCGTCCGGCATGATCCGCGGCTCGCCGTCCGAAGCGCTCGCGCCGCCCCCACCACTCGCGGTGTCGGCCGCCTCCAGCCGCTGGGCCCGTACGGAAAGTTCCCTGGCCAGCGCCAGCGCCTGCGCCGCCACGCCCCGCTGGAGCTTGCTCTGCGGGGCGCCCCGCAGCCGGTCGGCGAGTCGGTCCACGGCGGCCGTCAGAGGCGTTGTATCGAGCACGCCGCGACCCTACGCGCCTGTCCGTGACTGTTGCCAACGGGCCGACGCTGATGCACGGTGGCGGGAAGGACCAGTACGCGCGACATATGTCCGGAGGCGCCGATGTCCCTTGTCTTCTCCGAGGAGACCCATCGCAATCTGCTCTCCCGAATCCCGAAACGCACCGGTCGTGAGATCTCCGACTGGCTCCGCGCCGTCGATGACGGCCCCGGCCTCCTCCGCTTCGAGGACAAGGTCAGTTGGCTGAGGAGCGAGTACGACCTCGCGTACGGCCACGCGAAAGCCATCGTCCACGAGTACGACCTGAGGCGCGCCGCGCGCCGGCTCGGCTGAGCGCCGGCAGCAGGCCACCCTCCGCCACCCGCACGACGCGGCCCGGCACGCCGAAGGGGTCCGTGGGCTGACCGCCCACGGACCCCTTCGCGTTCGCGCACCGCCCCGCCGGGTCACCCCGGCCGGGGGTCAGGTCAGTTGTTGCCCTGGAGGAGCGAGAGCAGACGCAGCACCTCGGTGTAGATCCAGACCAGGGTCACCGTGAGCCCGAAGGCGGCGAGCCAGGACTGCTCGCGCGGAGCGCCGTACGCCACGCCGTCCTCGACCTGCTTGAAGTCGAGCGCCAGGAAGCACGCGCCGAGCACGATCCCGATGACACCGAAGAGGATGCCGAGCCCGCCGCTGCGGAAGCCGAGGCCGTCGCCGCCGCCGAAGACCGCGAAGAGCAGGTTGACCGCCATCAGCAGGACGAAGCCCATCGCCGCTGCCATCACGAAGCCGTAGAAGCGACGGGTCACGCGGATCCAGCGCATCTTGTACGCGATCAGCACACCGGCGAACACCGCCATCGTGCCGAGCACCGCCTGCACCACCACACCGGGCGAGATGTAGGTGCTGACGGTGTTGCTGAGCGTGCCGAGGAAAACGCCCTCGAAGGCCGCGTACGCCAGGATCAGCGCGGGTACGGGCTTGCGCTTGAAGGACTGGATCATCGCGAAGACGAACGCCACCAGCGCGGCGCCGACGGCGATGCCGTACGACTTGCCCAGGTTGGCCTGGTCGACCGGCAGCAGCACCCACGACAGGACAGCGGTCACCACGACCGTGCCGAGCGTGAGAGCCGTGCGTGAGACGACGTCGTCGATCGTCATCGCTCCGCCGCGCGCCGGCGCCTGCGGAGCGCCCTGCTGCGGCGCGTACGGGTTCGTCGCGTACGGGTTGGCCCCTGCGGTACCAACGGCGGGGCCCCCGGCCTGTGGCGCCGCGTTGAAGCCCGCGTAACCGTTGTCGCGGCTGAAGCCCCGTCGCGAGAAGACCGGGTTGCTGCTCCTCATCTCACTCCTCCATGGCCACCCTGCGCGGCCTTGGGTAAAGAGTAATGCGGGCGCAAAGGGAAGACCCTAGTGCTCGGGGAGGATCTTTCCAGGATCGTGACGCACCGGGACTATTCCGAGACCGCGACATAGAAGTGCTCCGCGCCGCCCGAGTCCGTCCATGATTCGCCCCGCGCCGACTCGATCCGCACCCCGTTGGGCTCCAGTGCGCTCCGGAGCTGTTCCTCGAC
This sequence comes from Streptomyces sp. 150FB, assembly GCF_000818195.1. Taxonomy (GTDB): domain Bacteria; phylum Actinomycetota; class Actinomycetes; order Streptomycetales; family Streptomycetaceae; genus Streptomyces. Next base: position 3,271,168 of record NZ_JTHL01000001.1, read on the forward strand.
CGGGGCGGTCAGGTAGTTGTGGCGCAGGTCGAGCAGGGCCAGATGGGTCAGCGACTCGCCGTCGCGGAGGGATTCCGCGCCGGCGTCGGTCAGCAACCCCATGGAGAGCGACAGCGATTCGAGCCGCGCGACAACGGGCGCGGCGGCGACCGCGGCGGCTATCGCGTCCTGTGACGCGCTGTTCTGGAGGCCCAGATGGCGGAGCCGGGGGAAGCGGTCCCCGGACAGCAGAGGAGCGAGATCCTCGATGGTGGAGTCACCGCCGTACTCGTCGATACCGAGCCAGAGCTCCAGGTGCTCCAGGGCGGGCAGTTCGCTCGCCCCCACCGCCTGGACCACGCCGCGCGGCAGTCCGCCCGACTCGAAACGCAGCACCCGCAGATGGTCGTGGCGCACCGGACTCAACCGCAGACCGGCGTCTTCGTAGTGGCCACCGCCCCGGACGCCCAGTTCCTCCAGCAACGGGAAGGCCTTCAACACGGGGGTGATGTCACTCATTTCGAGCCAGGACAACTCACATTCCTCGCTGATCACGTCGGCGATGAACAGCGCGCGCAGGCCCGGGAAACGATCCGCGTCCGCGACGATCAGCCGCAGCGTCGCTTCTATGTCCTCGTATTCGTCTTCCCACCAGGGCCCGATGATCAGCGCACGAACCTCCGCCGTGTCGACGGCCTCGACGAACTCGCCCCACACCATGGGGAAGGGTCGGTCTTCCTGCCACCCGGCATCCAGCCGCCACGCGACCGAGCCGGACCGGGGCAGCTCGAGATCCGCCAGCGGTTCGTCCCCGACGGTATGCACGGGCAGCCCGTACAGCTCCTCGAGGTGGCGGACGTCGAGCAGCAGGTCCGCCGCCCCCGCGCGGTCCTCCTCCGGCGCACCGACCGGTCCCGGTGCGTCAACGTTCTCGAACTCCACGCGCTTCTCCCCTTGTGCCGCGCCCCGGACGGTTCCGGAGACATGATCCGGAGCAGGGCACCACCGTGCCGCCTTCTCGGCGGGACCACTGGTCCGAAGGCGGGAAGCCTATCCAGGCCCACCGACAACGCCCCCTGGGGCAGGAACCGGTGACGGTCCCGGATTGACGGGGTCGGTGACCCAGCGGCGACGGGGCCGCGCACCCACGACGTATCCACGCAGACAGAAAGCGAAAGCGAGAAACGGTCGTTTCCGCTGTCGACATGTGTGCAGCAATATGTGCCCGGAGCCGGACTTGAACCGGCACGCCCGCTAAGGGCAGCGAGGTTTAAGCTCGCCGTGTCTGCATTCCACCATCCGGGCGTGGCGCGCGGCTCCGCGTTGGCACACGAGCCTATCGGGACGCGCCTCCCCAACAGCGGCGGTGTAACCCGATGTTGTCTTATTTTATTGGCGTCTGAGGGGTCGTCAGCACTCGGGGGACGCCATCGGCACATGCCGGAGGCGGGCCGTGGCGCTGTACCGAGTGGTACAGGAATGACGAAAAGTCGCCGTCCGATCACGCATCCGGACCTTCACTCCCTCTTCCAGCCCTCTTTCCCGCCCCCCGGGGTGGCTCGCGGGGTGGCCCGCGGGGTGGCGCGGCGGCGGCTCCGGCGGCGGTCATCCCCTCGGCGGCGCCCGTCATACCGGAGGAGGAGAGCGGGGCCCTCCGGTCAGCCCCAAGAGGGCCCCGCGAACGGGCAGCGGGAGTGACGACTCAGGTGGCCCCCGGGATGAACGATGAGGCCGTCCCCCCGTACCTCTCCCGTACGCCGCGTGAGCCGCGTACGTCCGACAGGAGCACCCACCCGTGACCACCATCACCCCGATCGTCCGCCGCACCCCCACGACCGGGGTGGCGGCCCGCGCCCACGAACTGTCGAAGGTCTACGGACAGGGCGAGACCCAGGTGGTCGCCCTCGACCGCGTCTCCGTGGACTTCCGGCGGGGGGAGTTCACCGCGATCATGGGCCCTTCGGGGTCCGGCAAGTCGACCCTGATGCACTGCGTGGCGGGCCTGGACAGCTTCAGCAGCGGCTCCGTACAGCTCGGCGACACCGAGCTGGGCTCGCTGAAGGACAAGCAGCTCACGCAGTTGCGCCGCGACAAGATCGGCTTCATCTTCCAGGCCTTCAACCTGCTCCCGACGCTGTCGGCCCTGGAGAACATCACGCTGCCCATGGACATAGCGGGCCGTAAGCCCGACAAGGAGTGGCTGGAGCAGGTCATCTCCCTCATCGGCCTCTCCGACCGGCTCAGCCACCGGCCGACGCAGCTCTCGGGCGGGCAGCAGCAGCGGGTGGCCGTGGCCCGCGCCCTCGCCTCCCGTCCCGAGATCATCTTCGGTGACGAGCCGACCGGGAACCTGGACTCGCGCGCCGGGGCCGAGGTGCTCGGCTTCCTGCGCAACTCCGTACGCGAGCTGGGGCAGACCGTCGTGATGGTGACGCACGACGCGACGGCCGCCGCGTACGCGGACCGGGTGATCTTCCTCGCCGACGGCCGGATCGTCGACGAGATGGTCGGCCCGACCGCCGACGGGGTGTTCGACCGGATGAAGGCCTTCGACGCCAGGGGCCGCACGAGCTGACGGCAGCCGCCGCGCCGCGCACCCCCTGCCGCCACCCCACCCACCACCCCAGGACTCCCACCATGTTCCGTACCGCCCTGCGCACGGTGCTCGCGCACAAGGCCAGGCTGCTGATGACCGTGCTCGCCGTCATGCTCGGCGTCGCCTTCGTCTCCGGCACCCTGGTCTTCACCGACACCCTGGGCAACGCCTTCCACAACCAGTCGGAGAAGAGCTACAAGGACGTCGCCGTCGCCGTGTCGTCCTACGACGAGACCCTGAACCCCGCGAACACCGTGAACTCCGGTACGGGTACGGGCGACGGAAAGGACGCCGCCGGCGCCAAGAAGCCGTCACCCGGCATCGACAAGCCGACCTTCGACCGGATCGCCGCAGTCCAAGGCGTCGCCTCGGTCACCGGACGCGTCGACGGCTTCGCCGGTGTCGCCGACCGTAAGGGCAAGCTGATCGGCGAGGGCTGGTCCACCAGGGGCGGCAACTTCGCGCCGGGCAAGGACGGCAAGGACCTCTCGTACGCGTTCACCGCTGGCTCCGGGCCCGCGAGGGCCGGACAGATCGCGCTCGACAAGGACTCGGCGGCCAAGGGCGCGTACAAGGTCGGTGACCGGGTGCGCGTGGCGACCAACGGCCCGGTGAAGACGTACACCCTGACCGGGATCTTCAGCACCGAAGAGGGGTCGGTCAACTCCGGCGGCAGCCTGGTCCTCTTCGACACGCCGACCGCGCAGAAGCTCTTCCTCCAGCCCGGCTACTTCCAGGACGTCACGGTAGTGGCGGCGCCCGGCTCAGCGCGCTCCGACGCCGCGATCCTCACCGACGTCAAGAAGGTGCTGCCGGAGAACGCGGACGCGCGGACCGGCAGGCAACTCGCCGACAAGCAGGCCAAGGACATCGAGGCCGGTCTCTCGGGTCTCAACGAGATGCTGCTCGCCTTCGCGGGAATCGCCCTGTTCGTCGGGGTCTTCCTGATCTCCAACACGTTCACCATGCTGGTCGCCCAGCGCACCAGGGAACTGGCGCTGCTGCGCGCCGTCGGCGCCTCCCGGCGCCAGATCAAGCGCTCGGTGCTGACCGAGGCCGCCGTGGTCGGGGTCATCGCCTCGCTCATCGGCTTCGTCCTCGGTGTCGGACTCGCGACGGGGCTGCGTTCGGCGATCGGCTCGTTCGGCGCCAAGATGCCCGCGGGACCGCTGATCGTCTCGCCGACCGCGGTGGGTGCCGCCTTCGGTGTCGGCGTGCTGATCACCGTCATCGCCGCCTGGCTGCCCGCGCGCCGCGCCGCGAAGATCCCGCCGATCGCCGCGATGAGCAGCGTGCACGGTCTGGCCACCGTCAAGTCCCTCGTCGTACGGAACTCGATCGGCGCCGTCCTGACGCTCGCGGGCGCCGCCCTCATCGTCGGGGGCGCCTCGGCCGGCGGCGACAACGGCCGGGTGATGATCGCGGCCGGCGCCTTCCTGGCGCTGGTCGGCATCATCGTGCTGATCCCGCTGCTGTCGCGCCCGGCCATCGCGCTCGTACGTCCGCTGCTGGAGCGGGTCTTCGGGGTGGCGGGCAAGCTGGCGGGACAGAACGCGGTGCGCAATCCGCGGCGTACCGGAGCCACCGCTTCCGCGCTGGCCATCGGTCTCACCCTCGTCACCGGTCTCACGGTGCTCGGCGTCACCATCGGCCAGGCCGTCGACAAGTCGACCACCGACAACATCAAGGCCGACTACATGGTCACGATGGCGAGCGGCGACGGTCTCGACACCTCGGCGCTGGAGGCGCTGGAGAAGGCGCCCGGCATGACCGCGGTCTCCCCGCAGCAGGACGCGAGCATCCGGGTCAAGGGGGAGTTCCACTCCGCCTCCGGGGTCACCCCCGGCGATGTGGCGAAGGTGCTCAGCTTCAGGACGGTCACGGGATCGCTGGACTCGCTCGGCAAGGGGCAGCTCGCCGTCGCCGAGAAGACCGCCGCTTCCAACAAGTGGAAGGTCGGCGACGTCATCGAAGTGACCTACGACGACGGGAAGCAGGGCCGGCTGAAGGTCGGCGCCACCTACCAGGACAACGAGTTCCTGTCGCCCCTGGTGGTCTCCACGGACGTGATCGCCCCGCACGAGGCGAAGGCGTACATCCCCCAGGTGTTCGTGAAGGCGGACGGCGGCCCGAGCCAGGTCAGGGAACAGGCCCTGGTGGACGCGCTGGGCGACAACCCGGCGGTCAGCGTCAGCGATCAGCAGGACATCAGGAACACCTACGGCGGCACCATCAACACCGCGCTGAACATCATGTACGGCCTGCTGGCGATGGCCCTGCTCATCGCGGTCCTCGGGGTCGTCAACACGCTCGCGATGTCCGTCTTCGAGCGGCAGCAGGAGATCGGCATGCTGCGGGCGATCGGCCTCGACCGCGGGAAGGTCAAGCGGATGATCCGGCTCGAAGCGGTGGTCATCTCGCTCTTCGGAGCGGTGGTCGGGGTGGCGCTCGGCACGTTCCTGGCCTGGGCGATCGGCCAGACGCTGAGGACGCAGATCCCGCAGTACGTACTGGTCATCCCGTGGGACCGGATCGCGGTCTTCCTGGTGCTGGCGGGGCTGGTGGGGGTGCTGGCCGCGATGTGGCCGGCGCGGAGCGCGGCGCGGCTGAACATGCTGACCGCGATCAAGACGGAGTGACCGAGTGACAGCGTGAGGGGACAGCAGGACGCGGCGTGGGCCCCGTAACCGATGCGGTTACGGGGCCCACGCCGCGTTCAGTTCACCTCAGCGCCAGTCGCGGGCGCGCAGCGGGACCCCCGACCCGCCGCCCTCCGGGGTCTTCACGGCCAGGATCTGGTTGACGCCGATCCGGTTGCGTTCGAAGGAGAGCGCGGACGCCGCCATGTAGAGCCGCCACACGCGGGCGCGCCCGGGCGAGGTCGCCCGTACCGCCTCGGTCCAGTGGGCCTCCAGGTTCGCCACCCAGCGGCGCAGGGTCAGCGCGTAGTGCTCCCTGATCGACTCGACGTCCCTGGCCTCGAAGCCCGCCTCCTCCAGCGTGGCGACGGTCCGGCCGAGCGGGGCCAGTTCGCCGTCCGGGAAGACGTACGCGTCGATGAAGTCGTCGATCTTGTACGCGTCCTCGTCCTTCTCGGGGCGCCGGGCGATCTGGTGGTTCAGCAGCCGGCCGCCGGGCTTGAGCAGGGCGTACAGATCGTCCGCGTACTCCCGGTACCGGACGGAGCCGACGTGCTCGGCCATGCCGATGGACGAGATCGCGTCGTACGGTCCGTCCCTGACGTCGCGGTAGTCCTGGACCCGGATCTCGATCCGGTCGGTGAGGCCTTCCTCGGCGATCCGCTTACGGGCGTACGCGGCCTGCTCGCGCGAGAGCGTGACACCGGTGACGCTCACCCCGTACTCGCGGGCGGCGTGCATGGCCATCGAGCCCCAGCCGCATCCGACGTCGAGGAGCCGGTCGCCCTCCTTGAGGGCGAGCTTGCGGCAGACGAGGTCGAGCTTGTCGCGCTGGGCGTCCTCCAGACTGAAGCCGGAGGCGTCGTCCCAGTAGGCGCACGAGTAGACCATGGAGGGGCCGAGCACCATCTCGTAGAAGTCGTTGCCGACGTCGTAGTGGTGGCTGATGGCCTGCTTGTCGCGGCGCCTGGTGTGCAGCGCGCCGGTCCGGCGCCTGATCTCCTCGGCGGGCGGAGCCGGGGGCGGCCAGGGTCCCGCGATCTGGGCGATCCCGCGCGCGACGGCGCGCATACGGGGGTCGAGTACGGGGTGCACCGCCTCCTTGCCCGGGTCGCCGCGCTCCCAGATGAGGGCGGCGAGGCGGTCGAGCACGGCGTAGAGGTCGCCCTCGACGTCGATCTCACCGGCCACCCAGGCGCGCGCGAGGCCGAGTTCGCCGGGCTTCCACAGGAGGCGGCGCAGGGCACGACGGTTGCGGATGATCAGGGTCGGCGCGTCCGGAGGACCCGATTCGCTACCGTCCCAGGCGCGAAGTCGCACCGGGAGCGGGGCCCCCAGCAGCTCTTCGGCAAGAGTGGTCAGCCGCAGCGCGGCGTCGGCCATGGCGCACACCTCCGTCAATGGTGAATCCCAGAATGCTCAGCACCACGTAAACACCCGGCGGGTCGTGATGCAGTCCCGACGGCGCGCAACGGTACGGCAAAATACCTGCATCCACCACGCATTTTGGCTTCCAGGTGGCCCATCTCTCCCCTGCGGAAGCTTCAGCTCCGGGGGTCGGCGACGGTGGCCCGCGAGCAGTGCCACGGGCCGCCAAAGGCGCACAACGCACCGTGACCTGTTGAGCCGTCAGGGCGACGGCGTTCGGTGCGGATACGCGGGTACGTAGTGGGCCTACGCAGACGAGAGGGCCGCCCGCACCACGGATGGCGGGCGGCCCTCTCGGGACGTACGGGTCGTGCGCGGCCGAGCGGCCCGGGATGAGGCGATCAGGCCGTCGGCCGGTCGGCCGGTCAAGCAGTCGTGCGGTCAAGCCGTCGTGCGGTCAGGAAGCCTTGGCCTTCTCGGGCTCGTGCCGCGGCTCCGCCTGGGCGACCACGGCGGCGGCCGGACGGGGCGGCCTGGCGGCCTCGTAGAACTCCTCGCGCGGCGTCTCCATGGCACCGAGCGAGACGACCTCACGCTTGAGGAACATCGCGAGGGTCCAGTCGGCGAAGACGCGGATCTTGCGGTTGAAGGTCGGCATCGCCATGCCGTGGTAGCCGCGGTGGGCGTACCAGGCGAGACGGCCCTTGAGCCTGATCTTCATCTTGCCCATGACGATCATCGCGACGCCCTTGTGCAGGCCCAGACCGGCGACCGCACCCTTGTTCGCGTGGCTGTATTCCTTCTGCGGGAAGCCCCGCATGCCGGACATCACGTTGTCGCCGAGGACCTTGGCCTGGCGCAGCGCGTGCTGGGCGTTCGGCGGGCACCAGGCGTTCTCGACGCCGGCCTTGCGGGCGGCCATGTCCGGGACCTGGGCGTTGTCGCCGGCGGCCCAGATGTAGTCGGTGCCCTGCACCTGGAGCTTCTCGCTGGTGTCCACGTGACCGCGCGGGCCGAGCGGCAGACCGTAGCGGGCGAGCGCCGGGTTCGGCTTGACGCCGGCGGTCCAGACGATCGTGTTGGAGTCGACCTCAAGGCCGTTGTTGAGCTTCACGTGACCGTCGACGCAGGAGTCCATGCCGGTCTTCAGGTAGACCTCGACACCGCGGCCCTCAAGGTGCTCCTTGCCCCAGGCGCCCAGCTTCGGGCCGACCTCGGGGAGGATCTTGTCGGCGACGTCGACGAGGACGAAGCGCATGTCCTCGCGCTTGACGTTCGTGTAGTACTTGGCGGCGTCCCGCGCCAGGTCCTCGACCTCACCGATGGTCTCGGCGCCCGCGAAGCCACCACCGACGAAGACGAAGGTCAACGCCTTGCGGCGGACGTCCTCGTCGGTCGTCGAGTCGGCCTTGTCGAGCTGCTCAAGGACGTGGTTGCGCAGGCCGATGGCCTCCTCGATGCCCTTCATACCGATGCCCTGCTCGGCGAGGCCGGGGATCGGGAAGGTACGGGAGACCGCGCCGAGCGCGACGACGAGGTAGTCGAAAGGCAGCTCGTAGGCCTCGCCGACGAGCGGCGCGACCGTGGCGACCTTGCGGTCCTGGTCGATGGTCGTGACCCGGCCGGTGAGAACCTCGGCCCTGGGCAGTACGCGTCGCAGCGGGACGACGACATGCCGAGGCGAGATGCTGCCGGCAGCAGCTTCGGGGAGGAAGGGTTGGTACGTCATGTACGAGCGAGGGTCGACAACCGTGACGGTCGCCTCCCCGTAGCGCATCTTCTTCAGAATGCGACGAGCTGCGTACAGGCCTACGTACCCACCGCCTACAACGAGGATCCTGGGACGCTCCGTGGTGCTCATGAGATCGAGTATCCACCCCTTGGGGAGGGGGTCCTAGTGAGCCCCTTCACAAGAACTTGGGCACGTGGTGTTATACTGCCCGGCGCTCTTCGGGCCGAGGGTGGTCGATCAAGGAGACCAGTCGCCGGAAGAACCCCCCTCCCACCCCCTGTGAGCTGGCACTCAACCTCAGCACCCCGGGTGGACCACTTACGGGGTTCACACCCCCGTAACGCCCCCGGAACTGCCCGGGTGAGCACCCCCGGAGACCGTCTGAGCCCTCTGAGGAGACGGTCTTACAACGACCGGACCCAAGCGGGCCATTTTCCTTGTGAAGAAGTTCACGAAGTTTCCCGCGAGGGGTGCGCGGGAGGGCCCGGCGGGGGCCCCGAGAGGGGGTCCGGAGGGGTTCCGGAGGAGGTTCCGGAGGGGTCGTCGGCGCGGCGGTGGAGGGCCCCCCGCGAAGCCCTTTTCAGGGGGCAGGGACGAGAACACTCCCGTCACCCCGCTCCACCGTCCCCTGCCGGCGCCCCCGTCACGCTCGGTCCGGAACCTCGGTCGGCACACGGCCTGTTCGCGGTCGCGGATACGCGCGGAAACACCGACAGGGGGTTGTCGCCGGCGCCCTCGAAGGTGGTGAAGCGCCGGGACGCTCCCGGCGGCGACACGAGCGCGACACGAGAGGGACGACATGCCTGGATTCAACGGCATCGGCTGGTTCGAGATCGGCACCGCCGACCCGGCGGCCGCCGAGCGCTTCTACGGAGACGTGTTCGGCTGGTCGGTCGCGCACGACGACACGAAGAGCACCGACCCGGCGTACCAGATCTTCACCACGGGTGACCCGGAGGGACTGCGCGGCGGGCTCTTCGCGACCGAGGGAAGGATGCCCGACTACGCGGTCTTCACCGTGCTGGTCGAGGACGTCGAGGCCGCGTGCCGACGGGCCGAAGAGGCGGGCGGCCAGGTCCAGCGCCCGCCGCAGGTCAACCCGGCGGGGGTGACCTTCGCCCACCTGCTCGACCCGGCCGGTAACCACTTCGCGGTGTTCAAGCCGCCGTTCGCCCGGACCTGAGTCATCGCGCCGGAGGGGGTCCGGCCGTCAGCTCAGGGTGAGTTGGCGGAGGACCCCCTGCGGGATGTGGAGATCCTCCTCGCGCAGCGAGCGCGGTACGGGCACCTCGGCGGTGACCGAGACCGAGGTGATCCGGTCGGTACGGAAGGCGCGCAGGCCGTCGCGCAGCCGGCACCAGGCCATCAGGTACCAGTGGTACGGCGAGCCGGCGTAGCCGAGCGGCTCGATCTCTCGCGTCGTGGTGACGCCCTCGCGGTCGCCGTAGCCGATACGCAGGACCCGGCGGGTGTCCAGCGCGTCGGCCACCATGCGCGGCATCGGCGGCAGGCCGCCGCCCTTGCCGCCCTTGCCGCCCTCGTCGTCGTCGTCGTCGAGCAGGAGGATGCGGCCCGCCAAGGCCTGGGCGGCTGCGGCATCGTCCCCCTGCATGGCGGCGAGCAGCTTGCGCAGCGCCGTGCCGGCCGTCGCCCGGAACGGCGTGCCCTCCAGCCCCCGCAGCGCCACCGCCATCGCGACGGCCTCGCCCGGCGTGAGATTGACCGGCGGCAGCGTGCGCGCCTTGTCGAGGCAGTAGCCGCCCGTGCGGCCCGGCTCGGCGTAGATCGGCACCCCCGACTGCTGCAAGGCGCTGATGTCCCGCTCGACCGTGCGCACACTGACCTCGAAGCGGCCGGCCAGCCGGCGCGCGCTGCACGGACGGGGGGCGACCGCCCGCAACTCCTCGACCAGGGCATAGAGACGATCAGTACGGTTCACACCCGCCAACCTAGACGGCGGGTACGACAACAGCGGATACGACAACCACGGATACGACAGGAGCGGGTACGCCAGGAGCGGGCCGGGGACAGAGCCGCGCCGTCCGTTACCGTGAGACGGGAACGGAAAGGACTCCATGACCAGCCTTCCCCCCACACCGGCCGCACCCGGCGGGCCCGCGCGTCGCCTCCGTATCGGTACGCGCAGCTCGCCCATGGCGCTCGCCCAGGTCGAGCGGGTCTCGGCGCTGCTCCGTAAGCACGAGCCCGAGCTGCGGATCGAGGTGGTGCCCGTCACGACCGAGGCCGACCTCTGGCAGGGCGATCTGAGCGAGCTGGACGGCAAGGGGTCGTTCGTCAAGCAGATCGACCGGATGGTGCAGCGCGGCGACGTCGACCTGGCGGTGCACTGCGTCAAGGACGTCCCCGGCGACGTACCCATGCCCGACGGGCTGTTCTTCGCCGCCCATCTCCCCCGGGACGATGTGCGCGACGTCCTGCTCTTCCCCGAAAGTTCGACCCGGCGGAAGCTGGACGACCTGCCCCGGGGCGCCGTCGTCGCGACCTCCGCCGTGCGGCGGAAGGCGCAGCTCAAGCGGGTACGGCCGGATCTCTCGGTGGTTCGTGTCCGGGGCGCCGTGGGCAGCCGGGTGGAAAAGCTCGACGGCAGAAGGCCTGCCGACCCGGCGCCCGACGCGATGGTCCTCGCCGTCTCCGGGCTCGAACGGCTCGGCATCCAGGACCGCGGCCGGCACATCTTCTCGCTCGACGAGCTGCTGCCCGCCGTCGGCGCGGGCGCGCTCGGGCTCGAATGCCGCACGGACGACCGGCCGACCGCCGCTCTGCTCGCCCTCCTCGACGACGAGCGCACCACCACCGAGGTCGGTGCCGAGCGCGCCATGCTGCGTGGTCTGCGCGGGCACTGCAACAGCCCGATCGCCGGGCACTGCCACACCCTTCCCGACGGGCGGCTCAGCCTGCGCGGGATCGTCTTCGACGCGGACGGCTCGGCCTTCGTGGCGTCGCACCTGGTGAGCGAGGACCCGGACCACTCCGGCGAGGCGCTCGGCCGCCGCGTCTGCGACGACCTGCTGCGGCAGGGCGCCGACCGGATCATCGCGAGCATTCCGCACTGACTGTTCTGTCCGCGGAGGTTGGCTAGGGTGGCCCGATGGCACGGACGGACACAGCTTCCCGGGTGATCGCGGCCTCAACTGACCGTGTCTACGCGGCCCTCGTCGATCCGGACGCGCTCGCGGCATGGCTGCCACCGGACGGCATGAGTGGCCGATTCGAACGGTACGACGCGCGGCCCGGCGGGTCGTACCGGCTGGTCCTGACCTACGCGGACGCCTCGAAGGCGCCGGGCAAGGCCACAGCGGATTCCGACATCGTCGAGGCGCGCTTCGTCGACCTCGTCCCTGGCGTGCGCGTCGTGCAGGCCGTGGACTTCGTCTCCGCGGACCCGGCCTACGCCGGCACGATGACGATGACCTGGGAGGTCGGTCCGGCCGACACGGGGACGCGCGTGGAGATCCGCGCCGAGGACGTCCCCGCCGGTGTCTCGGCGGAGGACCACGCCGCCGGTCTCGCCTCCTCGCTGGCGAACCTCGCCGCCTACCTGGAGCAATGACCGGCCGCAGTACGCGGCTTCCCCCCGGTAAGCGACCTCAGCGCGCGTCTCACCGCGCGGTCGGCCCGCCCGGCGGTTCCCAGCCGTTCGTGAGGATGTCGAAGACCGCCTCGACGGCGGCTCGGCGGTCCTCCCGGCCGCGAGCGAGAGTCGGGATCTCAAGCACGAACCGGGCAAGGGCCACACACGCGAAGTTGTCGTGTTCCACGCCCGTCTCGTCGGCGATGGCCGCGCTGAGACCCTCGGTGTGCCGGGTCCACCTGCGTTCCGCGTACGCGCGTAGCTCCGGCGTGGAGTCCACCAGGTTGGTGTAGTCGGCCATCTGTGGGTGCGCCGCGAGCGGCAGCCAGATGTCGAGGACGTGCTGCCGGAGGGCATCGAGAATGCTCCGACCGGCGGCTCGCTGCCGTACCGCGGCGATCAGTTCCGACTCGCGGTCCTCGTCCTGGTCGAACACCAGCGCTTCCTTGCCGGTGAAGTGCTTGAACACCGTGGCGGCCGACACGTCGGCCGCGTCGGCGATGTCACGGATGCTCACCCGGTCGTAGCCGTGTTCCAGGAAGAGCCGCAGTGCGGCGTCGGCGATCGCTTGGCGAGTGGCCGCCTTCTTGCGTTCGCGGCGGCCGACAGGGGGCGTGGTCATGAGGTGACCATATCCGACAGTTGCATCAACATCCTAGTTGCATCAATATCTAAGTTGACTCGTTCTACTTTTCTACCTACTCTGCTTTTCGTCCGAGTGTTCCAACTGCGCGCCCCATGCGCTCTCTCTTCGTCAGCGAAGGAACAACCATGAACTCCCCAGCACCCGCCCGCGCCAGAATCAGCGTCATCGGCGCCGGACCCGGCGGACTGACCTGCGCCCGCATCCTTCAGCGGCGCGGCATCGCGGTCACCGTCCACGACCGCGACCCGGGCCCCGACGCGCGCGATCAGGGCGGCACCCTCGACCTGCACGCCGACAACGGCCAGATCGCCTTGCGCGAAGCCGGCCTGCTCGACGAGTTCTTCGAGCTGGCCCGCCCCGAAGGCCAGGAAATGCGCTGGATGGATCCGACCGGCAAGGTCATGTCCCACAAAGTCCCGGAGGCCGGCGAGCGCTTCAAGCCGGAAATCGACCGCGGCCAACTGCGCGGCCTGCTGCTCGACTCCCTGGAGCCGGGAACCGTACGGTGGGGCCGCACCCTCGACAAGATCAGCGGGCCCGCCGACGGTCCACGGCGGTTGCACTTCGCCGACGGCACGACCGTCGAGACCGATCTGGTCATCGGCGCGGACGGCGCCTTCTCCCGGGTACGACCGGCCGTGTCGCCCGCCGTTCCCGAGTACACCGGCGTGAGCTTCCTGGAAGCGTGGTTCTCCGACGTCGAGAACCAACACCCCGACCTCGCCAAGCTGGTCGGCCCCGGCAGCGCCGCCGCGGCCGACGGCGACCGCGGCCTGTTCGCCCAGCGCAACAGCGGAAATCACCTGCGCGTCCACATCATCCGACGTGTCCCGGTCGACTGGATCACCAAGAACGGCCTCACCCCCGACGACACCGACGGCATCCGCGCCCTGCTCCTCGACGAGTACGCCCACTGGTCGCCCCGGCTGCGCCGGATGATCGCCGACAACGACGGCCTCTACGTCGACCGGCCCATCCTCGCCCTCCCGGTCCCGCACACCTGGGAACACAACCCGACGGTGACCCTGGTCGGCGACGCCGCCCACCTCATGCCCCCGCTCGGCGTCGGCGTCAACCTCGCCATGCTCGACGCCGCCGAACTCGCCCTCGCTCTCGCGAACGCGGCCACTCTCGATGACGCCGTCCGCGTCTACGAGAAGACCATGCTTCCCCGCTCCGCCGAGATGGCCCACGTCCTCGAAGGCGGCGCCGAACACCTGCTGTCCGCCGACGTACCGGACTTCATGGACGACGACGCCCAGTCCTGACCGCGTCCGTCGTGAAAGTCCCGCCTACCCGGCGACGCCCGGGCGGCGGCCCGCGGCGGTCAGGGCGATCTTTCCGCGCCGTGGGCCTCGCGCGGCCAACGCGTGGGCGCGGTCCGCCTGTTCCATGGGGAACACCTGCCGCAAGGGGACGCGGAAGCGGCCCTGTTCGAAGAGCGCGGCAGCGACGGCGAGGCCGTGGCGTCCATGCGGTTGGCCGCCGAGGTCGCCGACCGAGAGGCGGACGCCGCGTCCGGGGCCTGTGAAGTCCGCGATGGTGACGACTGAGTCCGCCGTGCCGGTGAGCGCGACGAGTTCGGACAGCGAGCCGGCACCGGCGACGTCGAGCGCGCGGTCGACCCGCCCGGCGTGAAGCGCGCCGACCCGCTCGGGCAGCCCCTCGCCGTACGTGGTGGGGATCGCGCCGAGCCCGGCGAGGAAGGTCTGGTTCTCCGGGCCGCCCGTCCCGATCACACGTGCGCCCCGCGCGATCGCGAGCTGCACGGCGACGCTGCCGACGCCGCCCGCGGCGCCGTCGATCAGCAGGGTCGTTCCTACGCGTACGTCGAGCAGGTCGAGCACCCGGGTCGCCGTCTCGATGCTCGTACCGCCCGCGCCGGCCTCGTCCCAGGGCATCGACGCCGGTTTAGGGGCCCAGAACCGCAGAACGGCGAACTCGGCGCTCGCCCCGCCGAGCAGCGAGACATCGACCGCGCCGAACACCTCGTCCCCGACCGCGACACCGGTGACGTCCGGCCCCACTTCGTCGACCACCCCGGCCGCGTCGACGCCCGGGACATGCGGCAGGGCGATCTTCGCGGCCGACGGGGACTCTCCGGCGCGGAGCACGACATCGACCGGCGAGACTCCGGCGGCTCTGACCGCGATGCGTATGTCCCCCCGGCCCGCGTGCGGCTCGGGATACGGACCGACGGTGAGCACCTCGGGAGGACCGAACCGGTCGAACTGGACTGCGAACACGATGACCCCTCTGACCTGGACGACAAGCTGGACGACATGACCGTGCGCCTTGGCACAGAGGCAGACTAGGAACGGCCGTTCCGGACAACGGCGAAGCGAGAGAGGGGCGGGGCAGAGTGACTCGGAAGCGCCGTACGGATGCCGAGGACAACCACCGGCACATCCTCGGAGTGGCGCGGGCCGCGTTCGCCGCGGACGGTCTTGAGCTGCCGGTACGTGAGATCGCGCGGCGCGCCGGTATGGGCGTCGCCACGGTCTACCGGCACTTCCCGTCGCGTCAGGACCTCATCTCGGCCGTACTCGCCGAGCATGTCGCCCGGTGCGGGGCGGAGATGCGGGCGGCCCTCGCCGACCCGGACGCGCGGCGCGCGCTGCGCGGCACCATCCGCCGCTTCAGCGAGCGGCAGACGCGCGACCGGGCCATCAACGAAGCGCTGCTCGGTTCGCACAGCGCGGGAGCGGCCTTCGCCGACGAACGCCGCGCGCACGCCGAGGCGTTCGCCCTGCTGGTACGCCGCGCCCGCGAGGCCGGCGCCCTCCGGGACGACGTATCGGTCACTGACGCGCGCGTGGCCCTGCTGGCGATCACCTCTTTCCGGGCGCTCCCGGCCGAGCGGGCGTCGTCAGCGATCGAAAGGCTGACGGATCTGCTGCTCAGGGGCGTACTGAACGAGGAAGCGGCCTGATCCCCCGAAGGCCACACGCCCGTACTTGGCCACCGCTGTAAGCGATGTCGTGCACACTCTCTGTGTGGCTGAGAGCGTCGCGACCGCCCGGGAAGCCCGCGCACACCTGGCCGACCACATCGACCACGCCGAGCAGGGCAGGCCCACCGTGATCACCCGCGACGGCGTGCAGGTGGCCGCCCTGGTGCCGATCGCGGACTTCGTGGCCCTGGAGGAGGCAGCAGACCGGTTGCCGGCCCGGGAGGCGGAAGCGGTACTTGCGGCGGACGGCCCCACCGTGAGCATGGCCGAGCTACTGGGGGCCTGTTCGCCGAGCCCGCCAACGACGCGAAGTGACGCGCCGGTTCCGGTCACGGCGCGGACCTCACCCGGCGTCGCGTGCCGCCTGCCACGCGATGCCGTCCAGGATGTCGTGCTCGCTCACCACGACCTCGTTCGCGCCCGTCCGCTCCATGATCGCGAGCAGTATCAGGGACCCCACCCCGATCACGTCCACCCGCCCCGGGTGCATGATCGGGATCGCCGCCCGCTCCGCGTGTGTGGCCATCAGCAGGCGGCCGGTGATCTCCCTCACCCGTTCCAGCGGGATCCGGCTGTGGTGGATGGCCTCCGAGTCGTACGTCCCCAGGTCCAGCGCGATCCCCGCCACCGTCGTCACCGTGCCCGCCAGGCCCACCAGCGTGCGCGACTCGCGCAGCGGGACCGTCTCCTCCGCCAGGTCCAGCGCCGCTTCGATGTCCAGCCGGACCGCGGTGACCTGTTCCGGGGTCGGCGGGTCGGTGAGGACGCCGTCGTGCAGCAGGTGGCGTTCCGTCAGGCGTACGCAGCCGATGTTCACCGACTTGCCGGCCCTGACCTCGTCCTCACCGACGACGAACTCCGTCGAGCCGCCCCCGATGTCCACCACCAGATAGCTGTCGTGCCCCGGGAGTTCCTTCGTCGCGCCCGTGAAGGAGAGTTCCGCCTCCTGGTCGCCGCTGATCACCTCGGGCTCCACGCCCAGGATCTCCACGACCCCCCGCACGAACTCGTCGCGGTTCTCCGCGTCACGCGTGGCGGAGGTCGCGACGAACAACAGGTTGTCCGGCGCCCGCACCCCGTGGGACGCGATGATCTCCGCGTACTCGCGGCACGCGGCGAACGTACGCTCCAGCGCCTCCGGCGCCAGCCGGCCCGTCCTGTCCACGCCCTGGCCCAGCCTGACGATCTTCATCCGCCGGTCGAGGTCGACCAGTTCGCCCGTGGCGAGGTCCACGTCCGCGACCAGGAGACGGATGGAGTTCGTACCGCAGTCAACAGCAGCGACCCTGGTCATTCGGCGCCTTCCTTTGTGAACGGAGTCACACACGCACCCTTGCGCCACCACTCCGGCAGCATCGCCAACGCCTCGTCACCCAGCGGGTTCACCCCGGGCCCGGCGGCCAGCGAGTGGCCGACGAGGACGTGCAGGCACTTCACCCGGTCCGGCATCCCGCCCGCGCTCGGGAAACCGGCCAGCACCTCGATGGCGTCACGGCGCGCGATGTAGTCCTCGTGCGCCTTGCGGTACGCGGCGGCCAGCTCGGGGTCGGTCGCGAGGCGTTCCGTCATCTCCTTCATGACGCCGTTCGCCTCCAGCGTGCCGATGGCCGAGGCCGCGCGCGGGCAGGTCAGGTAGTACAGCGTCGGGAAGGGCGTCGAGTCGGGGAGCCGGGGCGCGGTCTCCACCACGTCCGGCTCGCCGCACGGGCAGCGGTGCGCGATGGCGCGCAGCCCGCGCGGCGGGCGGCCGAGCTGTTGCTTGAAGGCCGCGACGTCCGCCTCGGTGGGCTCTGTGCGCTCGGTCTGGGGAGGGGGCGTGTCCATGCCTGCCTTGGTTCTGCCGTTCGAAAAGTTCGGGGCGAAGGTTCGGGGCGGAAGTTGGGTGTTCCTGTCGCTACTTGTCCGGGCGGTCCGCGTTGTCCACGCCGTCCATCAGGTTCGAGTACCAGGCGCGGTCCGCCGCCCCCTCGTCGTCCTTGGTCTGCTTCCGCGCACCCGGATCGATCATGGTGTAGCCGGTCTCCCCCGGCTTCACGTAGTGCAGATGCTCGCGCGCCAGCCGCTCGATGTAGACGTCGTCCTGGAGCCGCGCCTTCTCGTCGCGCAACTGCTCGACCCGCTGCTTCGCGTCGCGCGCCGTCCGCTCCTGGTCGGCGATGTCGTTGCGCTGCGACACGTACTGCCGCATCGGGTACGCGAGCGCCACGACCAGTGTGCAGACGATCAGCGCGAGGAAGGCGGCGCGGCCGGTGAGCCGGGAGCGGCGGGCCTGCCTGCGGCTCTGCGAGCGGTAGACCCTGGCGGCGGTCTGCTCGCCGAGCAGCCGCAGCCTGGTCGAAGTGGAGAACCGGTCCCGGTTCCCGGCCATCGCTCTCGCCTCCGCTGTCCCGTTCCCGGTACGTCTGGTCCGGTACGTCTCCCCGGCACGCCTGTCCGCCGCGCCGTCACGTACGTACGTCCCCGAACACGGTACGGGACCGGGGACGAGGACGTACGTACGACGGGCTGGCCGGCCTGCTCGGTCCGGCCGTGCCCGGCCCTACTCGGCCGAGCGGAAGCGCGGGAACGCGCTGCGCCCCGCGTACACCGCCGCGTCGTCGAGGATCTCCTCGATGCGCAGGAGCTGGTTGTACTTCGCGACGCGCTCGGACCGGGCCGGGGCGCCGGTCTTGATCTGGCCGCAGTTGGTGGCGACGGCGAGGTCCGCGATGGTGACGTCCTCGGTCTCGCCCGAGCGGTGGGACATCATGCACTTGAAGCCGCTGCGCTGCGCCAGCTCGACGGCGTCCAGCGTCTCGGTCAGCGACCCGATCTGGTTGACCTTGACGAGCAGCGCGTTGGCGGCGCCCTCCTCGATGCCGCGCGCGAGGCGCTCCGGGTTGGTGACGAACAGGTCGTCGCCGACGATCTGCACCTGGCTGCCCAGCTTGTCGGTGAGGACCTTCCAGCCCGCCCAGTCGTCCTCGTACAGCGGGTCCTCGATGGAGACCAGCGGGTACGCGGCGACAAGCTCCTCGTAGTACTCGGTCAGCTCGGCGGCCGAGAGCGACTTGCCCTCGAACTCGTACTTGCCGTCCTTGTAGAACTCGGAGGCGGCGACGTCCAGCGCGAGCGCGATGTCGCGGCCGGGCACATAGCCCGCTTCCTTGATGGCCACCAGGATCAGGTCGAGCGCGGCGCGGTTCGAGTCCAGGTTCGGCGCGAAGCCGCCCTCGTCGCCCAGGCCGGTCGAGAGACCCTTCTCCTTCAGGACCTTCTTGAGCGTGTGGTAGATCTCGGCGCCCCAGCGCAGCGCCTCGGAGAAGGACTCCGCGCCGATCGGGGCGATCATGAACTCCTGGATGTCCACGTTGGAGTCGGCGTGCGAGCCGCCGTTCAGGATGTTCATCATCGGAACGGGCAGCAGGTGCGCGTTCGGGCCGCCGAGGTAGCGGAACAGCGGCAGGTCGGAGGCCTCCGAGGCGGCGTGCGCCACCGCGAGGGAGACGCCGAGGATGGCATTGGCACCCAGCGACGACTTGTCCGGCGTGGCGTCCAGGTCGAACATCGCCTGGTCGATCAGGCGCTGCTCGGTGGCGTCGTAGCCGACCAGCTCGGGGCCGATCTGCTCGATGACGGCGAGGACGGCCTTCTCGACACCCTTGCCCTGGTAGCGGTTCTGGTCACCGTCGCGGAGCTCAAGGGCCTCGAACGCACCGGTGGAGGCACCGGAGGGGACAGCAGCACGACCCGTGCTGCCGTCGTCGAGGCCGACCTCGACCTCGACCGTTGGGTTGCCTCGGGAGTCGAGGATTTCCCGGGCTACGACGACGTCGATGGACGGCACGAGCATCTCCTTCTGGGATGTGACGCTTGGAACGCAGGGTCTTATTGGCCTTGCGCCCTGAGCCTAACCGGCTCCCGGCGCTCGACCCGCCCCGCGCCCGCTTCCTGGGACGGAATGGCGACGGAACACCGGCCGATCCCTGCCCGCCCCCCGCCCTCACCTCCGCCGTCACGCCTTTTGTACGGACAGAACCCCGGCCCGGCGCGTACGGGGGAGCGCGCCGGACCGGGGTGGTCCTGGCCGGATCGGCCGACGGGGCGGTCGGCCGATCCGGCACGGAGATGCCCCTGCCCGCGAACGGGCCGGGGATGGGTCAGGGACGCGTCGGGGACGCGTCGGTCAGCTCAGGTGGAGCTGCTGGCCCGGGAAGATCACATCGGCGTCGCGGACGATGTCCTTGTTCAGGGAGAAGACCTTCTTCCAGCCACCCTTGACGTGGTGGGCGGTGGCGATCTTCGAAAGGGAGTCGCCGGCCTTGACCTTGTACTCTCCGTCACCCTTCTTGACCGGGGCGGAGCGGGTCTCGCCGCGCGAGGCGTGCTGCTCGCCGCTGCGCGAGGACCCCGACGGCCGCGACTGCGACTGCGACGGCTGGGCCTGGGACCGCGACGGCTGAGCCTGCTGCGGCTGGGACTGCTGCGGGGTGCTGGAGCCGCCGCCGCTGGACGAGGACGCGCCGGACAGGTTCACGCCACAGCTCGGCCAGGCGCCCTTGCCCTGACCCGCCAGGACCTTCTCGGCGACCGATATCTGCTGGGACTTGGAGGCCTGGTTCGCCTGCGGGGCGTACGCGGTGCCGCCGTAAGCGGCCCAGGTCGAGTTGGTGAACTGGAGGCCGCCGTAGAAGCCGTTGCCGGTGTCGATCTGCCAGTTGCCGCCGGACTCGCACTGGGCGACCTGGTCCCACTCGGAGCTGGAAGCGGCGGACGCGGACGTCGCGCTCAGCAGCGGTACGGCCACGGCCGCACCGGTGACTCCGGCGAGCGTGGCGTAGCGGACGGCCTTGGACGGGCGACGGTGCTTGTGCTTGTTCGAACGCAGCATGGAGCATCTCCTCACCGACGCCTACGAGGTGAGCTGTCGGGTTCGGGCCAAGTGAGTTGCCCGGCCACGCGCGCTTGGCACGTGGCTCCACCCCAGCCGGTCGTCAGCCGTCTCTCGACGGCCGGGAACGGCGCTTACCTTGGGTCCCCCGCTCCTGCCTTCGGCGCTTTACGCGACGACTTTCCCGGCGACCGACGGCAGGATTCGGCGTGACGATCGACGGGGCCCGCGGTGCGAGCGGCTCAGACCGTAACCACAGTCATCCCCTGAGTTCAAAGGGGCGCATTGGAGGAATACGCCCCTTCCGCCCCTTCCAACGGGCCTATTTCCGCAGGTGAGAGGCGAAAGGGACGAACCTGACGGGCAAAGTGCGTCACTTGAGGCAAAGAGACGCTTGTCTCACTTGAACAGATGTGGACATACGGCGCCGAACCGCCCCGCGAGAGCGCCTACTTGGCGCTCAGATCCAGGCTCTGGCCAGGAAGGATGAGATCGGGGTCGGAGCCGACGGTCGCCTTGTTGGCCTCGTAGATCGAATTCCAACCGCCGGCGACGTGATGGGTCTCAGCGATGTCCCAGAGGTTGTCGCCGGGCCGGACCTTGTACGCGTCGTGTGCCGCGTCCGTACCGCCCGCCCCACCCGCGTCTCCGGCGACGTCACCCGAGCGGGGCTCGGGCCCGTCGCTGCGCGAGGCGTGGCGGCCGGAGTCCCGGTCCGCGTCCGCTCCGGCGTGCGCCGTGTCCGCCGGGTCAACTCCGCCGCGGTGCTTGCCCGTGACCGGGTCGGTGGACGCCGAGGCGCCGGGGGCCGGTGTGGTGGAGGTGTCGGACGAGGAGGGTGAGGCGGACGGGTCGCCGGAGGGGGTGCCGGACGGCGCACCCGCACCCTCGCCGGTGTCCGTGCCGGGCCCGGCCTGGCCGCTGTCCGCCCCGTCACCGTCCGGACCGGGGTCCGGCGCGTCCGAACTCCCCGGAGCCGACGCGGAGGACGACGGCGAGGGGGACGAAGAGGGCGAGGACGACGGTGACGTGTGCGACGGAGACGCGTGCGACGGCTTCGCCGACGTGTCACCGCCACTCTTCACCGGCCCACCGGGGTCGACGTCCGGCGCGGGCCCGCCGTCCGTCAGTCCGGCGATCGGCGCGCAGCTCGACCACACACCGGGACCCTGCGAGTCGAGCACCTTCTCGGCGATCGCGATCTGCTGCGAGCGGCTCGCGAGGTCGGGGCGCGGCGCGTAGTCGTCACCGCCGTACTGGTCCCAGACGATCTGCGAAAGCTGCAACCCGCCGTAGAACCCGTTGCCGAGGTCGGCGCTCCACACGCCACCGCTCTCGCACTCGGCGACGCTGTCCCAGGTGGAGGCATCGGCTGCGCTGGCGCCCGAGGCGGCGAACAGCGGGATGGCGAGGGCCGATCCGGTCACCCCTGCCGCGACGATGAGAGCGGGGGCCTGGCGGGGGCGGCGGTGTCGACCGTTGGCGGACAAATGCGTTTGCCTTCCGTGTGATGCGTGACGCGGGAGGCGCCACGCATGAAACGTGAGATCGGCTACAGCGTGTGGCTGCTGAGTTGTCGGTGAAGGTAGCGGTACAAGAACGCTTGTCACAAGTCGATGCAGCGGAGATCACGTGAAAGTCACATTACTGACGATCCGTCAGGTACGCGGTCGGCTCCCGGGGGCGTGAACTGCACCGGAAGCGTGCGCAATCCACGCATGATGAGCCCTCCACGCCAGCGCAAATCGGCAGGATCTTGCGCAAGCCGCACATCCGGAAGCCGCGTCAGAAGCGTGCCCAGCGCGATCTGTCCTTCGAGGCGCGCGAGCGGCGCGCCGAGGCAGTAGTGGATTCCGTGCCCGTACCCGAGGTGTTGATTGTCACGCCGAGCGAGGTCGAGGGTGTCGGGCCCGGTGAAGCGTTCGGGGTCCCTGTCCGCCGCCGCCAGTACGACGAGAACCGGCTCGCCGGTCGCGATCCGCTGCCCGCCCAGGGTCAGCGGCTCGGTGGCGTACCGCCAGGTCGCCAGCTCCACCGGCCCGTCGTAGCGCAGGAGTTCCTCGACGCCCGTCGCCAGCAGATCCGTCTCCCTCGCGGCGAGTGAGGCTTGCAGGAGGGCGCGCTGCTCCGGGTTCCGCATGAGGGTGTACGTCCCGTTACCGACCAGATTGACGGTCGTTTCGAACCCCGCGAACAGAATGATGAAGGCCATGGCGGCGGCCTCGTTCTCGCTGAGGTGTTCCCCGTCGTCACTGGCCCTGATCAGCCCGGAGATCAGGTCGTCGCCGGGCCGCAGCCGCTTGCGGTGGATGAGGTCGGCGAGGTACGTCCGTATCTTCTTCACCGACCGCCCGACCCCGCCGCGCGGACCGCCGCCGTGGCGGATCATCATCCCCGCCCAGTCCCGGAAGTCGTCCTGGTCCTCGCTCGGTACCCCGAGCAGGTCGCAGATCGCATAGATAGGGAGAGGGAACGCGAAATCGTGGATCAGGTCGGCCGTGCCGTCGGCGGCGAAGTTGTCGATCAGACGGTCGGTCAGCTCCTGTACGCGGGGCGCGAACTCGGCGATACGCCGGGGCGTGAACGCCTTGGACACGAGCCGGCGCAGCCGGGTGTGGTCCGGCGGATCGATGTTCAGGAGATGCGTCATCAGATCCGCCCCGCGCTCGCCGGGGATCCCGGTCTTGCCCTTCGCGTGCGCGGACCCGGCGTGGTTCACCGGGTTCTTGGAGAGCCGCGCGTCGGCGAGAGCGACCTTCGCGTCCGCGTACCGCGTCACAAGCCACGCTTCCACACCGCTGGGGAGCGCGGTCCGGTGTACGGGTGAGTGCTCGCGCAGCCACGCGTACGCGGGGTAGGGGTCGGTCGCGAACTCCCACGTGAAGAGTTCCGGTGCGGTGGGCGCGGTGCCGGGGGCGGGGGCAGGGGTGGGGACGGCGGGGTGCTGGTCGGGCATGTCCCGACAGTAACCGTCGCGCCGCCCGTCCCCTCTCTCCCATGTCTCTCCCCCTGTACCCCTGTACACGGGACATAGCGGGAAGGGCGCCTGCGGACCTCAGCCCACCGCGGGCACGCAGCACTCCGGAGTGTCCAGCCACGCCCGGTGAACGCCCTCGGGGGTCACGCTGAGACCGAATCGCTCGAATCCGGGCCGCCCCTGCTCCTCCCACCAGCGATGAGCGGCCACGAGTTCGCCCCACAGATCGCGCGGACCCGACGTACAGACCTCGAATTCCCTGGCTCCCGGCACAAAGTCCGCCGTGGCCCAGGAGGTCACCTCCGTGTCCCGGAGCCAGAGGGTGTACGAACCGTCCGCGTACCGCTCCGCCCAGGGGAACATCCCGTGCGTCTGGAGGCCGATGGCGAACATGGGGAGCCAGCCGCCCACTTCCTCCGGGGACAGCGTAGTGAGCGTCCTGCGGCCGTTCGCGGGCCACGGCTTTCCGCCGAGGTACTCCCTGGTGTGCCGTTGGTACGAGCGCTGCTGCCGAAGCCGCATAAAGGCGGAGGACCCGACGAACGGGCCCGCCGCGCCCCCGTCCTCGGCCACGGTCAGCCGGACGATGCCTTCTCCTCCGTACGTGGTGGCGTACGGCGAGACGATGACTCCCCCGGCGCGGGTCTGGCGGATGATCTCCGCCGGGATCTCGCGCAGCGAGGCCGTGACGATCGCCCTGTCATAAGGGGCGCCGTCCTTCCAGCCCTGAGATCCGTCCCCGACGACGGTGACCGGGTCGTATCCCGCCGCGTCCAGCCGCGAGCGAGCGGTGGCCGCGTTCTCCGGGTCGAACTCGACGGTCACCACGTTGGCGGAGCCAACCCGCTCGGAGAGCAGCGCCGCGTTCCAACCCGTCCCTGTCCCCACCTCCAGGACAGTTGACCCCGGCTGCACATCCAGGGCCGCCAGCATGGAGAACACCATGGAGGGCTGGGAGTTGGAGCATGTCGGATTGGTACCCGTGCCGGGTCCGGTATGGGTTCCGTCGTCCCACTGGGTGGTGAGTGACACATCCGAGTACACGGCTCGGAGCCATGAGCCCGGGTCGGCCCGACGATCGACTGCCCGGACCGACCCGCCGCTCCGGGTGACGCCCGGCCACATGACGTCGGGAACGAAGTCCTCGCGGGGCACGGCGTAATAGGCGGAGATCCACTCGGACGTCAAGGCACCCTGCTCGACGAGCAGGGAGGCCAGCCCTTCCGGGCCGGCCTCCCCTTCATGCCGTGCCCTCACTTGGCGGGGTCCTTCGTGTCGTCGCGGCCGACGGACCCGTCTCCGGAACCTCCGCCGCCGTGCTTGGCGCCGGAGTTGCTGTCGTCCTGCTGTTGTCCGCCCTGGCCGTCGCCGTTACCGCCATCGTGCTTCGCTGCCATGAGTGCCCTCCCTCGAAACGACTGGTCATGGCGATTCTGTCCTTCACAGTCATCCGATCAACCGTGCGGAAGGGGGAAATGGAGTCACTGGGGGAGGCGCGAGGGGGGCGCGAAGTGCGCCGTGTTCGCCAGGTGCACGCAAGCGCGAGGGGGCGTCAGCGGTCGGCGGACCCCTGGCTGACGGGCTTCTCCGAGAACTGCCCGGTCCAGGCCGCCTTCGCACCCGAGTCACCGATCCGGACAAGCGTCACGATGGAACCCGCGGCCACCACGACGGACAGCACGATCGCGACCGTCCGCACCGGCGTGCCCAGAGCGATGGAGCCCCGAACCGGGGGCCGGCCCCCGTGCCCGCCCGTGCGCACCTCCGCCGCGGACTTCAACATGGCTCGGCGGCCGAACCACCACACCACCACAGTGACGGCGAACAACGCGGCCACCCAGGGCAGCAGGGTGTCCCCGAGGTTCGTGTGCTTCACGACCAGAGGGGTATCGGCGACGCGGTCCTGCAGCCACTCACCGGCGTGGGTGGTGATCGGCACGGTGATCAGAGTGAGCAGGGCGAACAGCGGCAGCACCACACCCAGCCTGCGGAGCCACGTGGTCGACACAACGCAGACCACCAGCGCGATCGCGGCGAGCGGCACCGCCACGACGACGAAGTGCAAGATCAGCACATGGGCCGGGAGGCCGTTGATCATTGTGGGGCCCACGGGATGGCTCCTTCACGAGCGGACATTAGGAGTGGCGACCTGCGCTGCCCGATACGCATAATATGAACGCATATCAGCAACCTACGGATACTTCTACCCCATATCGCCGAAAAGGTCGGGTCAGCACGTCCGGTGCGTCGAGAGCCCTCCCGCCCACACCGGGCCGGGCGCCCCGGTCGGGCGCCCCCGCCCGCCGGCCCCACGCTTCCGGTGTCAGCGCGCTCGGCGGGAAGCCAGATCCTCGGCCAGCCCTTTCCGGCGGAGTCTGTGCAGAGCGCCTATGGCGCGCAACTGGCGCTGCTCGTACGGGGTTCCCTGCCGTACCGAGAACCACCGGGTCTGCCAGGTGAGCCCCGTGGGGCGGCTCAGGTACACCAGTTGGCCGACAAAGGCATCAACGACGCCGACCATCTCGTACGTCTTGTCATAGACGACCATGCCGACGCAGAGACCGGGCGGCTTCACCGCGCGTCCCCGGAACGACGGTGTGGATGGTTCGACAGCTCCCGGTTCGAGTACCGCACCGTCAGACTGTCCCCCGCCCGCCGCGCCTCCTCCCGCTGTGCGACCAGGGCCGTACATACGTCACACTCGGGCGCCACGTAGTCAGGACACTTGACCGCCCCGCACGTGCACGGCGGCCACCGCAGCGCCGACCCGGCGGCGGAGTCGCCCTCCCACTCCCGCTTCTCGCTCATACCAACTCCTTCAGGCCACGAAGCACCCGCGACAACAGCTCGCCGGTCGCCGGGGCGTACGTCGCGTAGTGGCTGATACCTGACGGCGCCCGCCAGACGCCCCACCCGTGGACGGTGCCCCCAGGTTCGAACAAAGGTGCAGGGAAGGTCTGGTTCGGGGCTCGTTCGCACATGGGGGGTGTGCCTTCCGTCAGGTCTCAATTACTGTCTGTGTTCAAGAATCGGCGCGACGGCGCCTGTCCAAAAGGGGCGGGCCGTAGTCGACCATTGACGGACCACCAGGAGCTGGCAGTGGCAACACGCAAGGCAGTTTCCGGGCCAAAACCCTCGGCGCGTCAGATGCTCGCCCGCGAGCTGACGCGACTCCGGGAGCAGTCCGGTAAGACGCTGGCCGCACTCGGCGAGGACACAACGTACGACCGGGCCTACCTGCACAAGTTGGAGACGGGAGGACGCATTGGGTCACCGGCGGTGATCGCGGCGCTGGAGGCCGTGTACAAGACCGGTGGCCAGTTGGAGATGCTGTGGGAGATGGCGCGGAATGACGCGTTTCCCGACAAGTACAAGCGGTTCATGAAGCTGGAGCCCACGGCCACCGTCCAGTACGCGTACTCGGTCGGGCCCATTCACGGTCTGCTTCAGACCGAGGGGTATGCACGTGAAGTGCTTAAGGTCGAGCGCGGCCGCGACGAACACGATCTCGAAGAGCAGGTCGCGGCGCGGCTCGGACGGCAGGAAATCCTGCGACGGGATGACCCGCCGCACTTCCGCGCCGTCCTTGACGAATCCGTACTGCGGCGCGGAGCGCACGATCCGAAGGTGTGGGAAGGACAACTGGAACATCTGCTGGCGGTAAGCGAGTTGCCAAACGTCACGCTTCAGGTGTTGCCTTTTAGCGCAGGGCCGCACTGTCTCATGGGCACCTCGCTCACGATCCTGTGGCTTCCGGACGGCACGTCTGTCGCGTACACAGAAGACCAGCACTCGGGCCAGTTGATCGAGAGCGCGGCAGACGTCGACGATCTACGCCTGGCCTACGATCTAATGAGGGACCAAGCCCTTTCGCCCCGGGACTCCGTGGCGTTCATCGAGCGATTGTTGGAGGACGGCAGAGAATGCGCTCCCGACCCGATCTGCGCGCCGCGCAGTGGCGCAAGTCCAGCTACAGCAACTCAGAAGGGGGCCAGTGCGTCGAGGTAGCTGACGGCTACGCCGACGTCGTCCCCGTCCGCGACAGCAAAGTGCCTGCCGGACCGGCCCTCTTCCTCACCCCGACCGCTTGGACCGGCTTCGTCACCTTCGCCGCCACCCACGCCCATGGCTGACCAGCGCCCGGACCTCAACGCCGCGCAGTGGCGCAAGTCCAGCTACAGCAACGGCGACGGAGGCCAGTGCGTCGAAGTAGCCGACGGCTACCCCGGCGTCATCCCCGTCCGCGACAGCAAAGTGCCCACCGGACCCGCCCTCCTCCTCACCCCCACCGCCTGGACCGGCTTCGTCACCTTCGCCGCCACCCACGCCCAGGGGTAAGTACTGCCCGTCAGTACCACCAGTGCGAACCGGGCGGGCCTTTGCCCCGCTCGGTCACACTGCTCGCTCTCCCCATATGGGGCTCCTGGCGCCATAGTTGGCTCTTGTCGATCCAGTGAGGCGCGCCATACGCTGACGCGCGGTTCGCACGATCTCCGTTTCCGGAGTTGGACGCCTCTTCCAGGAGCGCACATGCCCTCTCGCCGCCTGCCCGTCCGTTCCGTTTTCCTCCGCACCGGCGCCGCGCTCCTCGCGCTGGCCGCTGTCACCGTGACGACCGACGGCAGCGCCGCCGCGGCCGTGGCCGGTCAGCACCGGGGCTCGTCGGGGGCAGGTGATCCGTACTTCCCTCTCGCGGGCAACGGCGGATACGACGTACGGCACTACGATCTCGGCCTCTCCTACGACCCCGTCTCCCGGAAGCTGGCCGGCAACGCGGTCGTGTCCGCGCGTACCACCCAGAGTCTGGCGAGCTTCGACCTCGACCTGTCAGGGCTGACGGTCAACAGCGTGCGCGTGGACGGGAGATCGGCGCGCTGGAGCCGCGAGGGCCAGGAGTTGGTCATCACGCCGAAGAAGGCGCTGCGCAAGGGCGCGGCCTTCCGGGTGGAGATCGCGTACGGCGGTGTCCCGCAGGAGGTGACCGACCCCGACGGATCGCCCGACGGGTGGATCGCCACGGACGACGGCGCGTTCGTAGCCGGGGAGCCGCAGGGCGCCATGTCGTGGTTCCCCGCCGACAACTACCCGGCCGACAAGGCTTCTTACTCCTTCGAGATCACCGTGCCCAAGGGGTACACCGCCGTGTCGAACGGTGTGCTGAAGGCGCAGCGGACGAGCCACGGGAAGACGACGTTCCGCTGGGACCAGGCGCAGCCGATGGCCTCGTACCTCGCCACCGCCACGATCGGGAAGTTCGACGTCCAGACGTACAGGACGCCTTCGGGAGTTCCGGTCTACACCGCCGTGGACCCGCGCGAGGCCGCGAAGGCCGCTCCCGCGCTGGCGAAGATCCCCGACATTCTCGCCTGGGAGACGCAGCTCTTCGGGCCGTACCCGTTCTCGGCGACGGGCGCGATCGTCGACCACGCGCCGGATGTGGGCTACGCGCTGGAGACGCAGACGCGGCCGCTGTACGACTCGGCGCCGAGCGTCGGCACAGTGGTGCATGAGATGGCGCACCAGTGGTTCGGTGACTCGGTGAGCCTGACCAGTTGGAAGGACATCTGGCTGAACGAGGGCTTCGCGACGTACGCCGAGTGGCTGTGGGAGGAGCAGCACGGCGGAACGACCGCGCAGGCCGAATTCGACCACTACTACGCGCTTCCCGCGACGAACGGTGTCTGGGCGTTCCCGACGGCCAACCCCGGAAGTGGTGCCAACATCTTCGCCTCGCCGGTCTACACGCGGGGCGCGATGGCGCTGCAGAAGCTCCGTACGGCCGTCGGTGACCGGGACTTCTTCACCATCCTGCGCACCTGGGCGCGGCAGCACCGCCATGAGACCGGCACCACCGCCCAGTTCATCGCGCTCAGTGAGCACGTGTCGGGGGACAACCTCGGGCCGCTGTTCCGTACGTGGATCTACGGCACGGGCAAGCCCGCCCAGCCGTAGTCATCGTGCACCACGCGGGGCGGGCGGGGAGCGCCGAGGTCAGACTCGCGCCCCCGACCGCCGTGCGCGGAGTATGCGGAGTCCGTCGATCGAGCGGATGACGGCCGCGATGCCCACCACGGCGAGAATGGCCTGAAGCACGGCCTGGGCCGTGCTGCGGTCGGCGCCGATGGCCAGGTAGACGATCTCCTGGACGATGAAGAAGATTCCCAGGAAGAGTTCGAGGTAGCCCAGCGCGGGCGACTTCGGGACGAAGCGCCACCACGGGCCGCCGGCGGGCTTGCCCCATTCGCCGTACGTTCCAGTCGGCACTGTGCACCTCCGAGTTGATCATCCTTGCGATGATGATGTTGTTCCGTGTGCCCAGCGCCTGCCCGTGTAAAAGCCCGGCGGGCGCGGATGTGCCGTCGCGGAGGTGCCGTTGGGGCTCACCCCACCGTGACATGCCGGAACCGGCGGAGCGCCAGTGCCATGAAGACGCCGGTGATGACCACCGCGCAGAGCGACGCGTACGGCAGCGCGTGGACGACCGGCCACGCGTTCCCCACGGCGATGCCGCCGGGCGGCGGGTTGCCGAGGAGGTGGCGTACGGCTGTCGCCGTGGCCGATACGGGGTTCCATTCGGCGACCGCCCGGAGCGGACCCGGCATCGTGGCCGTCGACACGAAGGCGGACGAGATGAAGGTGACGGGGAAGAGCCAGATCAGCCCGGCGCTCTGGGCGACTTCGACGCTGCGCGCGAGCAGACCGATCGCCGCTCCGACCCAGGACATGGCGAAGGCGAACAGCAGGATGAGGAGGTAGGCGAGGACGGCCTCCCCCGCGGATGTGCCGATGCGCCAGCCGACCAGCAGCCCGCACAGGGAGGTGGTGAGCAGCGTGACCATACTCATGATCAGGTCGGAGAGGGTGCGGCCGAGGATCACCGCCATCCTCGGCATGGGCAGTGAGCGGAACCGGTCGATGATGCCCTTGTCCATGTCGTTGGCGAGGCCCAGCGCGGTGAAGGCGGCGTTGAACGTGACGGCCTGCGCGAAGATCCCGCCCATCAGGAACGTGCGGTAGGCGCCACCGCCGAGGCTGCCTCCGAAGACGTAGGCCAGCAGGAGCACGAACATCACCGGCTGGACGAGCGCGGTGATCACGGAGCCGGGTGTGCGGCGGAGGTTGAGCAGGTTGCGCCAGGCGATGATGGAGGCGTCGCGGGCCACGCGCTTGACGGAGGTCATGCGGCCTCACGTACCGGTGACTCCTGGGGCCGCTCGCGGCGCGGCCCTTGCTCCTGGCGCCGCTCCGGCTGTCCGGTGAGGGCCAGGAAGGCGTCGTCGAGCGTGGGCGGCGCGAGTTCCACGTCGTGCACGGCGACCCCCGCCATCCGGAAGCGGCTCAGCGCGTATTCGAGGGTTTCGGCGCCGTCGTCGGTGGTGACGGTGATCCGGCCGGTACGGAGGTCCAGGTCGGGGGTGTGCGGGCCGAGACCGTTCAGCAGGTCGAGGGCGAAGCGGTGGGCCTCCGGGTCGCGCACGGTCAGGGCGAGGCGCTCGCCGCCGACGCGCGCCTTCAGTTCGGCCGCCGAACCACGGGCGATCACACTGCCGTGGTCGATGACGACGATGGTGTCGGCCAGTTGGTCGGCCTCTTCGAGGTACTGCGTGGTCAGCAGGACGGTGGTGCCCGCCGCCACCAGTTCCTGGATGGACCGCCAGGTGTCGGCCCTGCCGCGCGGGTCGAGGCCGGTGGTGGGCTCGTCCAGGACGACGACGGGCGGCCGGGCGACGAGCGCGCCCGCCAGGTCCAGCCTGCGGCGCATCCCGCCGGAGTACGTCCTGCTCAACCGGTCGGCGGCGTCTTCGAGTTGGAAGCTCTCCAGGAGCTGTGCGGCCCGGCGGCGGGCGGCGTGGCGTCCCATGCCGTAGAGGCGGGCGACCAGATACAGGTTCTCGCGTCCGGTGAGCTTCTCGTCGACCGCCGCGTACTGGCCGGAGAGGCCGAGGTTGCTCCGTACCCCTTCGGGGTCGGCCGCCACGTCGTGCCCGGCCACCCACGCCCGACCGCTGTCCGGCCGCAGCAGCGTGGAGAGCACCCGGACCGCCGTGGTCTTGCCCGCGCCGTTGGGGCCGAGCAGCCCGAGCACGGTGCCGGGGCGCGCTTCGAGGTCGATCCCGGCCAGGGCCTGCTTGTCACCGAATCGCTTGGTGAGTCCTTCGGCGCGTATCGCGAAGGTGTCGCGCTCTGCGGTTGTCGTCACTGCGTCTTCCTCTCCCCTGTCTGGCGGCCTGTTGTCGTCGGCTCAACTCACCGCGATGCGGGCGCTCCTGGGGGTGAGGTCCGTCCAGTTGCGGTCGACGTACTCCAGGCAGGAGCCGTGGTCGGCGGGGCCGAAGACCTCGCTCCAGCCGGCCGGGATCTCGGCGAAGGAGGGCCACAGGGCGTGCTGGTCCTCGTCGTTGACGACCACGCGGTGCTGGGTCCTGGGGTCGTCGAAGGGGTTGGTCATGAGGGATCTCCTTGGGCTGTCGTGTGATGGATGGCGCGCAGGGCCGCCGCCACGGTGGCGCCGATCAGCGCCCTGGCGGGCGGCTGCATCATCTGGGCGTGCGCGCAGGCGACTTCGTGGTTCTCGATGTGTCCGGTGATGTACGGGGACCACATCGCGGGCGTGAACGTGTCGGCGGGGCGGCCCTCGGCGGCGGTGAAGAAGAGCGCGGGGCCCTGGAACGTACGGGGGGTGTACGCCCTCATCAGCCGTGCCTGGCCCGCGAAGTTGTCCACCATCGCGTCGATGGTGGCGGGCTCCAGGGAGCCGAGGGGGCTGCCGTTCCGGCGGAACTCGTCGCGGGCCGTCGTGGCGTCGACGGGCGCCTCGCCGTCCAGAATCCCGCCTGCAACACCCCTGTTGGAGAGCAGCGCGCGGAACACCGTGTCGCGGTCCGCGCTGTCCAGGTCGTCCAGCGGGGCGACGGGGAACGCGTCGAGGATGGTGAGCAGGGCGACGCTCTCCCCGGCCTCCTGGAGCTGGACCGCCACCTCCTGCACGACGTTGCCGCCGAACGACCAGCCGAACAGGTGGTAGGGGCCGTGCGGTTGGACGGTGCGCAGCTCGGCGACGTAGATCGCGGCCATCGCCTCGATGGAGTCGGGGAAGGGCGCCGAGCCGTCGAGGTTCGGGGTCTGGAGGCCGTACATCGGCTGATCGTTGTCGAGATGGGGCAGCAGGCCCGCGTACGACCAGGCGAGGCCGCCGGCCGGGTGGACACAGAACAGCGGGGGTTTGTCGCCGCTGGTGCGCAGCGGGAGGAGCGTCGACAGCGCGTTGTCGTCGGCGCCGTCGAGGAGCCGTTCGGCCAGCGCGGCGACGGTCGGTGCCTCGAAGAGGGCCCTGATGCTGACGTCCACGCCGAGGGCCGCGCGGATGCGTCCGATGAGGCGGGTGGCGAGCAGGGAGTGGCCGCCGAGCGCGAAGAAGTCGTCGTCGATGCGGATCTGGGCGACCCCGAGGACGTCGGCGAACAGTGTGCAGAGCACGTCCTCGCGCGGGTTACGGGGTGCGCGTCCGCCGGGCCGGGCGGTGCCGGATCGCGGTGTCAGGTCCGGGTCCTGGCCCGGGTCGGGCAGCGCGGCCCGGTCGAGTTTGCCGCTGGGGGTGAGCGGGATCCGGTCCAGGGCGCGGATCCCGGACGGGACCATGTACGCGGGGAGTTGGCGGGCCGCGTGGTCGCGCAGGGACGCGAGGTCGTCGGGGCCGGGGGCGGTGTGTCCGGGGTCGGTGCGGCCGGGGTCGGTGCGGCCGCCGGTGTGTCCCGGCGCCGGGACGACGTACGCCGTGAGGCGCGTACCCGTGCCGTCGGGGTCGTGCGCGACGACGGCGGCCCGGCCGACCGCCGGATGGGTTTCGAGGACGGCGGCGATCTCGTCGAGTTCGACGCGGAAGCCGCGCACCTTGACCTGGCCGTCGGACCGGCCGGCGAATTCGAGGGCACCGTCGGAGGCGCGGCGGGCCCGGTCGCCGGTGCGGTACATCCGCTGTCCTGGCGGCCCGTACGGGTCCGGGAGGAACGAGTCCGCCGTCTCCCCCGGCCGGCCGTGGTAGCCGAGGGCCAGGCTGTCACCGGCGAGATACAGGTCACCGGTCACGCCCAGCGGGACCGGGCGCAGTGCCGCGTCGAGGACGTAGGCGCGCGTGCCGGTGACGGGTGCGCCGAGCACCGGGCGGTCCGTGGCGTCGAGGGACGCTTCGAGGGTGTCGACGGTCGCTTCGGTGGGGCCGTAGAGGTTCCAGCAGCGGACGGCGGGGACGGCGCGGAGCGCGGTCCAGAGCGCTGCGGGGACGGCCTCGCCGCCGAGGAGGAGGACGGCGGGGCGGTGCGGGGTTCCGGGGCCGGATGTCACCCCCGAGGTCTCCGGGTCCGGCGGGCCGGCGTCGAGGAGCCCGGCGTCGAGAAGGCCCGCGTCGAGGAGTTGGGCGGCGTGCGTCGGGGTGGTCTCCACGACGTCGACGCGCTGCTCGCGTACCCGTTCCACCAGGGCCTCGGGGTCGCGCCGGGTGAGGTCGTCCACAAGGTGCAGGTGGTGTCCGTCGATCATCCAGAGGAACGGGTCGAGGGACGCGTCGAAGGACAGCGCGGCCGTCAGGGCGACGGTCAGCCGCCGCCGGCCGGTGTCGCGTACGGCGGGGGCGAAGAGCGCCCGGCGGTGGTGGTCGAGCAGCCGCGCCAGCGAACGGTGGCCGACGAGGACGCCCTTGGGCCGGCCTGTGGAACCCGAGGTGTGCAGGAGATAGGCGGCGTCGGCGGCGCCCGGCCGCCGGGCCTGGGGCGACGCCGACAGCGGTATCACGCCCGGGATCTCCGGGGGCGCCGTCGCGTCGGAGCCGTCCAGGACCAGTGTCGGCCGGTCGCCGGGGATGCGGGTGGCGGTGGCCCGCGCGGTGATGACGACCCGGGGGCGGGCGTCGGCGAGGATCGCGGCGATCCTCGCGTCGGGCAGGCTCTCGTCCAGGGGCGCGTAGACGGCGCCCGCCTTCAGTACGCCGAGGATCGCGGCGATCGAGTCGGTGGAGCGGGGCAGCAGGACGGCGACGGTCTCGCCGGGCCGGGTGCCGGAGGCGGCGAGGAGGGCGGCGATGTGGTCGGAGCGCAGGTCGAGTTCGGCGAAGGACAGCCGCCGGACGTACGGGCCGTCGGGCGCGGTGACCGCGATGTCACCGCTGCGGGCCCCGGCGACGGTTTCGGCGAAGCGGTCGAGGACGGTGGCGTGTCCCACCGCGCTCTGTCCGCCCGCGGTCTGGCCGCCGTCGCCGAGTTCAAGGATCCGGGCCTCGTCGTCGGGACCGAGCAGGGGCAGGCGCGAGAGGGGCGTACCGGGTTCGGTGACGGCCCGGGTGATGAGCCGGCCGAACCAGTCCACGATCCGGTGCGCGGTGGCGGTGTCGAAGAGGTCCTGGCTGAACTCCAGGGTGCCGTCGATGCCTTGGGCGTGGTGGGGCCGGTTGGCGTGGTGCGCTTCGGCGTGTTCGGTGAAGCTGAACGACAGGTCGAACTTGGCTCCTCCGGTGTCCACGCCGTCGAGCCGCGCGTGCAGTCCGGGCAGGTCGAGCCGGGGCCCCCGGGTGTTGTTGAGGGTCAGCATCACCTGGAAGAGCGGGTGGCGGCTCAGCGACCTGGCCGGCTGGAGCGCCTCCACGAGCCGTTCGAAGGGCAGCTCCTGGTGGGCGTACGCGGCGAGGTCCGTCTCCCGTACCCGCGCCAGCAGGTCACGGAAGGCCGGGTCGCCCGTCGTGTCGACGCGCAGCGCGAGGGTGTTGACGAAGAAGCCGACGAGCCCGTCGAGGGCCTCGTCCGTGCGCCCGGCGACCGGGGTGCCGAGGGTGATGTCGTCGCCGGAGCCCGTGCGGTGCAGGAGCGCGACGAGCGCGGTGTGGAGCACCATGAAGGTGCTGGTGGCCGACTCCCTGGCGAGCCGCCCGAGGGCTGCTGCCGTTTCGGCGGGCAGATGGAGCGCGACCGTGCCGCCCCGGCCGGTGGAGACGGCGGGGCGCGGCCGGTCGGCCGGCAGCGGGGTCTCCTCGGGGGCGCCCGCCATCTGGGCGCGCCAGTAGGCGAGTTGGCGGGCGGCGAGGGAGTCGGCGCTGTCCTCGGGCCCGAGCAGGCCGGCCTGCCACTGCGCGTAGTCGGCGTACTGGACAGGCAGCGGCGACCAGTTGGGCGCGCGGCCCGCGCTGCGCGCCGTATAGGCCCCGGCGAGATCCTGCGCGAGCGGTCCCATGGACCAGCCGTCGGCGGCGATGTGGTGCACGGTGACGAGCAACACGTGCCGGTCCGAGGCGAGTTGGAACAGCTCGGCGCGCAGGGGCAACTGCCGGGCCAGGTCGAACGTAACGGTGGCGGCGGTGCGCAGCACCTGCGCGAGGTCACTCTCCTCGACGCGGGACACGGGTAGTTCGGGGCGGGCGTCGCCCGGGTCCAGTACGGCCTGGAACGGCTCGTCGCCGCTCTCCTGGATCAGCGTGCGCAGGCTCTCGTGCCGGGCGACCACGTCGGCGAGGGCGCTGTGCAGCGCGTACTGGTCGAGGTCGCCGGTCAGTTCGACGGCGATGGGGATGTGATAGGCAGCGTCGTCCGGGTCCATCCGGTGCAGGAACCAGAGCCGCTGCTGCGCCGCCGAGAGCGGCGGGCGCGCGGGCCGGGTCGTACGGCGGAGCGCGGGGCGCCCGGCCGCTGCCTCGTCGAGGCGCTCGGCGAGGGCTGCGGGGGTGGTCGACTCGAAGAGGGTGCGGACCGGCAGTTCCACGCCGAAAGCGGCCCTGATCCGGCCGACCAGCCGGGTGGCGAGCAGCGA
Organism: Streptomyces sp. 150FB; assembly: GCF_000818195.1. Taxonomy (GTDB): domain Bacteria; phylum Actinomycetota; class Actinomycetes; order Streptomycetales; family Streptomycetaceae; genus Streptomyces. The sequence goes on from NZ_JTHL01000001.1 coordinate 3,307,309, forward strand.
GTGCCCGCCGAGTTCGAAGAAGTCGCCGGTACGGGCGACCCGTTCGTGCCCGAGGCTCTCGGCGAACAGCGCGCAGAGGATCTCCTCGCGGGCCGACCTGGGCGGGTCCCCGGCGCTGTCCCGCGTACCGCCGCCCGGCGCGGGATCCGCCGACAGGGGCAGCGAGTCGAAGTCCACCTTGCCGTGCACGGTGAGCGGGATGCGCGCGACGGGGACGACCGTCGAGGGGACCATGTAGCCGGGCAGCCGGTCGGCGGCGAAGGCGCGGACCGAGGGGACGGACAGTACCTGTCCGTCGCAGGCGACCACCCAGGCGACGAGTTTCCCGGCGCCCTCGGTGTCGGGCCGTACGGCGACGGCGGCCTGGACCACGTCGGGGTGGCCGGTCAGGGCCGCCTCGACCTCGCCGGTCTCGACGCGGAAGCCGCGTACCTTGATCTGCCCGTCCGCGCGCCCGACGTACTCCAGGCGGCCTTCCCTGCGCCGGACGAGGTCGCCGGTGCGGTACATCCGGGTGCCGGGCGTGCCGTACGGATCGGGCAGGAAGCGAGCCGCTGTCGCCGAGGTGCGGTTCTCGTAACCACGGGCGAGTCCGGCGCCGGAGAGGTACAGCTCACCGGTCGCGCCGGGGGCGGCGGGCAGCAGCCTGGCGTCGAGGACGCGGGCGCGGGTGGCGGACACCGCGCGGCCGAGGTGCGGGCGGGTGCCGGGGGTGACGCGGCCCATGACGCTGTCGACGGTGACTTCTGTCGGCCCGTACAGATTCCACACGGCGATGTCGCTCAGTGCGCCGAGTTCCTTCCACAGCGTCTCGTTGAGCGGTTCGCCGCCGAGCGCGAGCACCCGGGGGCGCGGGCGTCCGGGGGCGAGGAGGCCGCAGGCGCGCAGTTGGTCGAGGAAGGACGGGGTGGTTTCGACGACGTCGACGGCGTGCCGGTGCAGGAAGGCCGTGAGGGCTTCCGGGTCGCGCCGGGTCTCGTTGTCGACCAGGTGGAGTTCATGGCCGCCGACCATCCAGAGCAGCGGGTCCCAGGACGCGTCGAAGGTGGTGGCGGCGGTCAGGGCGACGCGCAGCGGCAGACCGTTGTTGCCGGCCTCGGCGGGGGCCATCATCTTCTCGCTGTGGCTGCTGTAGAGGTTCGCGAGGGCGCGGTGCTCGACCACGACTCCCTTGGGGCGGCCGGTGGATCCCGAGGTGTAGAGGACGTAGGCGGCTTCGTGGGCGTGCGGCGGGTCGGGGAGTTCGTCCGGTGTGGATTCGGCCGGGGGGCTTTCCTGGAGGGTGAGTTCGTCGAGGGTGAGTTCGCCGCCGAGCGGGGGCAGGGACTCCTTGGCCCCGGCCGTGGTGAGGACGAGGCGGGGTGCGGCGCTGTCGAGGATGAGTTCGTTGCGGGCGCGCGGGTGGGAGGGGTCGAGCGGTACGTAGACGGCTCCGGCGCGCAGCACGCCGAGGATCGCGACGACATGCAGCGACGTACGGGGCAGCGCGACGGCGACCCGGTCGCCCCGGCGGACGCCGGATCCCGCCAGGACGGCGGCCAGGCGTTCGGCGCGCTCCAGCAGGTCGCCGAAGGTCAGCCGGCCGTCGGGGGCGACGACGGCGGTGCGGCCGGGGGTGACGATGGCGCGGGTCGTCAGGACGTCCACGATGGTCCAGTCGGGGCGGCCGGGGGTGGGGCCCGATGCGGCGGGGAGCGCTTTGGTGGGGAGGACGCTGGGCAGCTCGTCCAGTGCGCCCCGGCGCTGGTCGGTGGTGAGGAAGTCCGCGTCGGTGAAGGGTTGTTCGGGATCCGCGAGCAGGGCGGTCAGCAGCCGTCCGAAGTGCTCGGTGAACCGCTCGGCCGTCGCACGGTCGAAGAGATCCTGGCTGAACTCCAGTTCGCCGCTGATGCCGGTGGGCGCACCGGCGCCGTCATGGTGCTCGGTGAGGTCCCAGGTGAGGTCGAACTTGGCTCCCGAGCGGCCGACGGTCGGGTCGTGGCGGACGGTGAGTCCGGTGAACGCCCCGTGCGGAGCAGGGGTGTTGTTGAGGCTGAGCATGACCTGGAAGAGCGGGTGCCGGGAGAGCGAACGGGAGGGCGCCAGCTCCTCCACGACCTGCTCGAAGGGCAGCTCCTGGTGGGCGTACGCGGCCAGGTCGGCGTCACGTACCCGCTCGACCAGCTCACGGAAGCCGGGGGCACCGGCCGTATCGGCGCGCAGCACAAGGGTGTTGACGAAGTAGCCGACCACATCGGCCAGGCTCTCGTCGCCCCGGCCCGCCACGGGGGTGCCGATGGCGATGTCGTCACCGGCACCGAGCCGGGCCATCAGGGCGGCGAGCGCGGCGTGCAGCACCATGAAGCCGCTGGCCCCGGTCCGCCCGGCGAGTTTCGCCAGCGCCCGGTGGGCGGGCGCGCCGATCCGCAGCGGCACGGTGTCGCCACGGCCCGAGTGCCGGGCGGGGCGCGGATGGTCGGCGGGGAAGGTCACCTCGGGCGGCAGGCCGTCGAGTGCGCCTGCCCAGTGGGCGAGTTGGCGGCCGGACAGGCTGTCGGGATGGCTCGGGTCCCCCAACAGGGCGCGCTGCCAGAGCGCGTAGTCGGCGTACTGCACGGGGAGCGGCTCCCAGGCGGGGGCCGCGCCGTGGCGGGTTCTCGCGGCGTAGGCGTGGGAGAGGTCGCGCATCAGGGGGGCCAGCGACCAGCCGTCGACGGCTATGTGATGGAGCGTCAGCACGAGAACGTGCTCGGCGTGGTCGGCGTACTCGCCGGGGTCGGCCTGGGCGGCGTGGTCGGTGTGGTCCTGGTCGTGGGCGGGGAACAGCTCGGCGCGCAGCGGCAGATCGCGGTCGAGCGCGAAGGGCGCGGTGTCGGGCCGTACCGGCCGGCCCCCGGTCGCCGCCCTGACCACCAGCGGCACCATGGCCGTCTCCGGGGGCAGAACGCGCTGGTGAGCGCCCTCCTCGTCCTCGGCGATGACCGTACGCAGGATCTCGTGACGCCCGACGAGGTCACTCAGCGCGGCACCGAGCGCGTCCCGATCGAGGGGGCCCGACAGGCGCAGCGCGATCGGCAGGTGGTAGGCGGTGCCGGCTTCGCCCATGGTCTCCAGCAGCCACAGTCCGCGCTGGCCGGAGGAGAGCGGTATCCGCTCCGGCCGGGGCACGACCGCGTCGACGCGCGGGCGGGCGGGTGAGGCGGCGGCGAGGAGGGGCACCAGCCCAGCCGGGGTCGGGGACGCGAAGAGCGAGCGGATGGTGATCTCGGCGCCGAACGCGCCGCGTATCCGGCTGACCAGTTGCGTAGCCAGCAGTGAATGGCCGCCCAGCAGAAAGAAGTTGTCGTCGCGGCCGACGCGCGGCACCCCGAGGCACGCGGCGAAGACCGAACACATCAGCTCTTCTTCGGCCGTACGCGGCTCCCCGCCGGAGGCCGAGACGGGCCGGGCTTCCGGGAGTTGGCCGGTGTCCAGCTTGCCGTTGGGGGTGAGCGGCAGGCTCTCGACCGTCGCGTAGGCCGTGGGCACCATGTGCTCGGGGAGGGCGGCCGCGAGGGCGTCGCGTACGGCGGCGGGGTCGGTGTCCGTCGCCGATACGAGGTACGCGGCGAGCCGCGGCGTACCGTCGGGCCCGGGGGTGAGTACGACGGCGGCTCCCGCGATGCCCGGCAGGGAGCGCAGGACGGCCTCGATCTCGGCGGTCTCGACGCGGTAGCCCCGGACCTTGATCTGCCGGTCGCCGCGACCGAGGAACTCCAGCGCGCCTTCCTCGCTCCAGCGCGCCAGATCGCCCGTGCGGTACATGCGGGTGCCGGGAAGCCCGAACGGGTCGGGCAGGAAGCGTTCGGCGGTCAGTCCCGGCTGCCCGGCGTACCCACGGGCCACGCCTTCGCCCGACAGGTACAGCTCACCGGCGCCGCCCTGGGGCATCGGGTGCAGCGCGGGGTCGAGTACGTAGGCGTGCGCGCCGGAGACGGGCCGGCCGATGGAGGGGGCGGAGCCGGTGACGCGGGTGGTGACCGCGTCGACGGTGGCTTCCGTGGGCCCGTAGAAGTTGAAGACCAACAGGTCGGGGTGGGCGGCGAGTTCGTGCCACAGCGCGTCGTCGACCGCCTCGCCGCCGAGGGCGATGACCCGGGGGCGGTGGGCGGGAGAGTCGAGGAGTCCGGCGGCGAGCATCTGCCGCAGGTAGGTGGGGGTGGTCTCGATGGCGTCGATGCGCCAGTCAACGAGGTACTCGACCAGCGCCTCGGGGTCGCGGCGGGTGTCGTCGCCGACGATGTGGAGTTCATGTCCGGCGACCATCCACAGGACCGGGTCCCAGGACGCGTCGAAGGAGGTGGCGGCGGTGAGGGCGACCTTGAGGCCCCGGCCGAGCGAGCGCTCGGCGAGCGCGTACGCCTCCTGGCGGTGGTGGTCGAGGAGGTTGCTCAGCGAACGGTGTTCCACGACGACGCCCTTGGGCACGCCTGTGGAGCCGGAGGTGTAGATGACGTAGGCGGCGTCGCGGGGGCCGGGGTGTGCGGGGAGTTGGGTGCGGGGTCGCGTACGAGGCCCGGTGCCGGGCCCGGATCGTACGGCGGCGGGATCGACCAGCGCCGGATCTACGAGTGCCGGGTCAACGAGTGCCGGGTCAACGAGTGGGAGAGCGCCGGTGGGGTCCATCCGGGGTGCGGTCTCCGGGGTGGCGACCAGGACGGCGGGGCGTGAGTCCTCGACCATGTAGGCCACGCGGTCGGCGGGGTACGAGGGGTCGACCGGCAGGTAGGCGGCCCCCGTACGCATCGCGGCGAGCATCGCGACGACCAGGTCGGTGGAGCGGGGCAGCCCGACGGCCACCCGTTCGCCGGGCCCGGCGCCCCGGTCGGCGAGCACGGAGGCGAGCGCGGTGACCCGCTCGTCGAGCCGGGCGAACGTCAGCCGGTCGGCGCCGGAGACCACGGCGGTGGCGTGGGGCGTACGGCGGGCCTGGCGGCTGAGCTGTTCGGGAAGGGTGAGCGCCCGGTCGGCCTCGTCGCCGCGCGGCGCGCTTCCCGCGCCGAGCCCGATGATCCGGCGCTGTTCGTCGTCGCCGACGATCCGCAGCGAGCCGATGAGTTGGTCGGGGTCGGCGGCGAACGCCTCGATCAGGCGGCAGAGATGCTCGTGGTGCCGCACCAGCTCGGGCCGGGTGTGGCGGGCCGGGTTGCCAAGGAGGTCGACGCGCAGCCCGCCGTCGGCGTACGAGGCGTGAACGGCCACGGCCAGGTCCTCGACGGGACCGACCGACAGGTTGTGCAGCGTCGCCGTGTGCGCGCCGAAGCTGAGCCGGTCGTCGAAGGCGAGCACATTGACGGAGGGCCCGGCCAGCGGCTCCCCCACTTCGGCGATCCCGAGGTCGCGGCGCAGGTCCTCCGACGGGTAACGCTGGTGCCGCAGCACCTTCCTGGCCTGCGCCGAGGCGCGTTTGGCCACATCGGCGACCCGGTCGGAGGGCGAGATCTCCAGCCGCATCGGCAGGACGTTGGAGAGCATGGCGGGCGTGGCGCGCGCCACCGGCGTACGCCGTCCGGTGACGGGGAGCCCGAGCAGGACTTCACCGAGGCCGGTGGCGCGGTGCAGATAGACGCCCATGGCGGCCATGAAGAACGTGGGCCACGCCACCCCGGCCCGTTTGGCGGACGCGCGGAGCCGCTCCGTATCGGCCGGGGTGAACTCCCGCCGTACGGAGTGGAATCCGCGCCCGGTCCGGCCCGGGCCCGCCGGGCCCTCGGTGTCGCCGGCCGGGGTCGGGATCGGGGTCGGCGTCAGGCCGGTGGGGGCGGGGGCGCCGGCCAGATAGTCCGTCCAGAACGCGCGGTCGGCGGTGTGCTGGGCGGACGCCTGATAGGCCGCGTCCTCCTCGATGACCGGTCCGAGGGGGCCGAACGGGAGGTCACGCGGTGCCGTGGGACCGGCGGGGGGCGGCAGCACGGACTCGGTGTAGATCTCGGCGATCCGGGCGAGGGCGAGCGCGGCGCCGTATCCGTCGAGCGCGAGGTGGTGCACCTGCTGGTGGAAGAGGTGACGGTCCTCCGCGAGGCGGTACAGGGTCAGTTGGACCAGCGGCCCCGCGCTGACGTCGGCGGGCCGGGCGAGGTGGCGCTCCATACGGCGTACGGCCTCGCCGTACGGGTCCTCATGGCCGGAGAGATCGATCAGCGGCACACCGATCTCGGTGTCGGCGCGCACATGCTGCACGGGTATCCCGTCGCGCTCCCCGAACGTGACGCGCAGCGCTTCCATCTCCGTCGCGGTCCGCCGTACGGCTTCGGTGAGTTGGGCGGGGTCCAGCCTGCCGTGGATGTCGGCGAATTCGGCGATGTTGTAGGAAGGGTTCCCGGGATCGATCAATTGGGCGAACCACAGGCCCCGTTGCGCCGCCGTCAGCGGAAGAACCCGGAGCGGCGCCGGGCCGTGCGCGGTCCCGGTCACGCCACATCACCCCGGGGGCCCTGTTCCAGCCGTCGCGTTCGCGAACCGCACCGTACGCCGCCGAAATCCACGGATACCGCCTCCGATAACGACTCGGCCCCAAATAGGCCGCTCTGGGAAGCCATTCGAAGTGAGAGCACGCACGGATTGCCCATGTGACCCAGCACACAAGCGATGCGCACGCCTTCTTCACACTTCGCAATCGCACGCGGAGCGGCTCGCGCCACATCGCGAGTTGCCACCAATCCGCGAGCCGGACGGCTCCGAAAGCAGGGCGACACTCCTGTGCCGTACGAGACTTGGAGACGCCTTGAGGATTCCCGTTTCACTGACCCGCTGGGGCGCGGCCACAGCCATCGCCGCCGCGCTGCTGGCCTCGGCCGCCACGAGCGCGGGGGCGACCACCCGTACCGCAGCGCCCGCACCCGTTCCCGCGGCGCAACCAGCCTGGTCGATAGGCGATTACCACGGTGTCCAGGGAGGAAATCTCTGCCTGCTGTCCCGCTGCACGGTCGGCACGTCGGACAACGCGAGCGGCTCGACGGGCCCCAGCAACACCCAGGGCTTCAACCTCTGCCTACTGGCGCTGTGCACCGTACGCCCCTGAACCACCGGCCCACCTGACGACGGACCACGCCGGCGGTAGGGCAACGACGGCCGGCGTGGTCCGGCGGGGACTACTGGGGGCGGGTGTCTTCGAGTCGGCGGCGGAAGGGGAGCAGGTGCTGCTCGGCCGAGGGGAAAAGGGTGATCAGGCTTCCCGTTTCGGAGATCATTTCGTCGATATCTCCACGGCTCGGACCGCTGCTCAGGAAGCCCGACAGGCACTGTTCAGCCTCTTCCCAGCGCGACATCAGACAATGAGCGAGAAAGAAGGCCTGTTCCTTCTCCGTCTCCTTCTCCGTGTCTGTCCCGGCGAGAGCGGACGTGATCAGCGCGACAGCGCGCGTCAGATGATCTTCATAGCCCGGATTCCCCAGAGCACGCAGGACCACTGCCATCTCGTAGTGCGTCCAGGCCACATCAGGGGCCAATTCCAGGGCCCGACTGAGGTCGACGAGGGACTCGTCGGGGCGGTTCAGGAACCGGTAGGCCTGTCCGCGGCTGCCGATGGCCCAGGCGTACTCCGAGTCGATCTCGATCGCGGAGGAGAAATCGGAAAGGGCCTCCTCGTACCGGCCCATGAGACGACAGACATCCCCCCGGCTGGCGAGGGCCCAGGCGTTCCGCGGTTCGATCTCGACCGCGTGGGTGTAGTCCGTAAGAGCCTCCTCAAGCCGATCCGCCGCCTCATGGTTTCGTCCGCGGCGGACCATGGCCCAGACGTAGGTGGGATCGATCTCGATGGCGCGGTTGTAGTCCGCGAGAGCCTCCTCGAAACGGCCCACCGCCTGGTAGGCCACTCCACGGCTGGCGAGGGTCCAGGAGTCATCGGCGTCGATCCGGAGGGCGTGGTCGTAGTCGGCGAGAGCCTCCTCGAAACGGCCCATCGCCCGATAGGCCTCTCCACGGCTGGCGAGGGTCCAGGAGTCATCGGCGTCGATCCGGAGGGAGCGGTTGTAGTCGGCGAGAGCCTCCTCGAGACGGCCCGCCGCCTGATAGGCCCCTCCACGGCAGGTAAGAGGCCAGGAGTCATGGGGGGAGAGCTGGACGGCGCGGCTGTAATCGGCGAGCGCCTCGTCGTAACGCTCCATTGCCTCATGGACCCGGCCACGGCTGGCAAGGGGCCAGGCATCATCGGGCGAGAGCTGCACAGCGCGGCTGTAATCGGCGAGGGCCTCCTCGTTACGGCCCATCACCTCATGGACCCGGCCACGGCCGATCATCGCCCAGACGTATTCGGGACCGATCTGAAGGGCCCGGCTGTAGTCGGCGAGAGCCTCGTCGTAACGGCCCATCGCCTGATAGGTCTGCCCGCGACTGGCGATGGCCCAGGAGTCGTCGGGGTCGATTTCGATCCCACGATCGAAATCGGCGAGGGCTTCATCGTGACGACCCATGAGCCGGTAGGTTTCCCCCCGGCCCACGTGTCCTCGTGCCGCTTCCGGAGCCATTCGGGCGACTGTCGCGTAGTCGGCCAGAGCGGCCTCGTAGTTGCCCACGAACCGGTGGTCGCGGGCGCGGACGGTGTAGGCCAAGGCTCGGGCGGCGGTGCCGAGTTCGGGTGCGGTCAGGAGCAGCGCCAGTACGGCGATACTCGCGGCCTCCTCTTCACCGCTCTGCTCTCCCGTGGCTTCCAGGCGCACGCCCCAGGAGGTGAGGGCAGCCGTGTCGGTATCGCGGCCTGCCTGGCTCAGGACCTGGGCCCAACGGCGCAGGGTGGCCATGTCGTGGTCGGTCGCGTGCACCGCTCGTAGAAGGGCGTCGGGCAGAGCGGCGCGAGGATCCGCGCACAGGCGGTGGTACGTCTCGTTGAGCCGGTGTTCGCGCCACGTCCCGTCATCCCAGTAGTCGTCCTCGCGGGTGCCCAGTCCCGCTTCGACGTCCTCCGCCCACTGCTGGAAGGTGTCGGCGAGGCGTGTGTGCTCTCGCTGCCACCGCGCGGGCGACCTGGTGCGCTGCAAACGCAGCATCGTGCCCCGGACGACGTCGTGGTAACGGCAGCGCCCGGCCTGCTGCGACACGAACGCCAAGGTCCGCAGCCACGCGTAGTCGTCGGCGGCCTCTTCCGGAACGACGGTGCGGTAGATGTCCTCGTTCAACTGCATGGGGAGCGCGCAGGCTTGCGCCGCCTCGCGGCGATGGGAGTCCGGCACCCATTTGAGGAAACGCTCGACCGCGGTCTCGGAGGGGTCCTCGATGCCCTCGCCGGTGCCCGGCTCGCTCCGGGCGAGCATGTCCACCAGAAGCGGGAGCCGCCCGGACAGGCGCAGGATCTCCTCGACCCGCTGCCCGTCGGTGACGCCGTGGGAAGCGAGCAGCGTACGAGCCTCCTCCTCGGTGAACACGTCCAGACCCACCGTGGTGACCTGACCCGACCAGTCGCCCCAAACGCGGGCGTTGAGACGTAGCTGACCCGACAGCACGATCTGCACGTTGACCGGGAGACTCCCGTGATCCTCGGTGAAGATGATGCTCTGGAGCCACGCGTCGAGCACCGGCCCTGTCCGCTCGTACACGTCGAAGAACAGCACCACCCGCTCGCACCGCGCCGCCACCTCGGCGAGGTCGTCGAGGAACACCGGTGTCAGATACGCCACCGGATTCATCACCAGTTGTACGTCGTCGGGGCTGCCCAGCCGCATGTTCAGCATGGCCCGCACCATCCGGTCCGTACCCAGCGCGGCCTGCTGCGGATTGACCGCCTGGACGAACGGCCCCACACCGGGCACCATCGCCAGCCCGGCCAGCCCGACCTGCGTCACCACGGTGCTGGCGGGCGATGCCGAAGGGGGCTCCGCCGTACCCGGCTCGCCTGGGGCCGACTGCTGTGCGGGGACCGTGCTTTCGGCCTGATGGCGGCGCTGGCGGTAGGTCGACAACTGCTTGTCGAACTTCTTCAGCGGATGCCCCTGCCGGCCGAGCCGAGCACTCACCGTCTCCATCGCCTCAAGCGCGTCATGCACTTCGTCGTCCAGGAACGCCGTCACCACCGAGGCCTGCTCGCGCGCCGTGGCCTCCCACTGCCGCACGAGCGTCGACTTCCCGACCCCGCCGTTGCCGTGCACATGGAACAGGAAGGGGAAATCGACATCTTCCGGGTCGCGCGCGAACGTCTCCCGGAACAGGGCCAGTTCACCGCGCCGGCCCACCAACCCCGTACGGCCGCCCCGCCGGTTGATCTCCTGCCGGGACGGCCTCCGCACAGCAGCCACAACCCCACCCCCCTGGATACGGATTCATGATGCCCCGTCATCGGGGCCAGGGACCCGAGAACGGCGAGGTGGAGTCGGCGGGTCGGCGGGTCGGGTGGTTCTACTTCGCGTTCCCGCCCGCGCGCCGGTCCGCCTCCGCCGCTTTGATCGCGTCGCGGTAGGCGCGGGCTGTGGCGCGCAGGGCGGTTTCCGGGTCTACGCCGGTTTTCTCCGCCCGTACCGCCGTCGCCAGCAGTTCGTGGCCGATGCCCTCGCCCGGCGGCGGGGCCACATCGAGGCCCGCCGTCCGTACGCGGCTCGCGAGCTTCGACGCGAGGGCCAGGCCCGGCTGGCCGAGGGGGACGCCGTCCGTCACCGAGTCGCGCTGCTTCTCCTCCGCCTTGGTGCGCAGCCAGTGCGCCTTGACCTCCTCGGCGGTCTCGGCCTTCTCGTCGCCGAAGACATGCGGGTGGCGGTGGATGAGCTTGTCGACGATGGTGCCTGCCACGTCGTCGATGGAGAACGGCTCCCGGTCCTCGTCAAGCCCGTCCTGGGCGATCCGCGCGTGGAAGACGACCTGGAGGAGTACGTCGCCCAGCTCCTCGCGGAGGTCGTCCTCGTCGCCGTCCTCGATCGCCTCGACCAGCTCGTACGCCTCCTCGATGGCGTACTTGGCGAGACCTTCGTGCGTCTGGACGGACGACCAGGGGCACTCGGCGCGGATGCGGTCCATGACCTGGACGAGGTCGAGGAGGCGGGCGCCCGGCAGGTCGTACGAGCCCGGGAGCAGCTCCAGGTCCGGCATCTCGACACGGCCCGATCCTGCCAGCCGGGCCAAGCCGTCGGTGAGGGCCGCGTCGGTGCCGTCGCCGTCGGCGGCGGGGACGACCACGACCGTACGGCCTCCGGCGCACGCCTCGACCAGCTCTTCGGCCGGGGGCGCCGCCTGCTCCACGGTGATGCCGGCCTCCCGCAGGTACGGAAGCTGCGGGTGGCCGGGGTCGGCGCACAGGACACGGTCGGCGGCGTGCAGCGTCTGCCAGGCGGGCCACGACAGGAGGCCGGGGGCGACCCGGTGGCTGGCGGTCAGCAGAACGATACGGCCGGTGGCGGCGGGAGCTTCATCAGTCACCCTTCGAACCTACCCGGGGCGCCGAACCGCTGCCGGGGCGGTCCGGCGGGCGCCGAGATCAGGGGGTCGGGGGCGGGAGGGGTCAGACGTCGGAGGGCTCCTGCTGCGGTACCTGCTGGGTGACCTGGGTGATCCAGGGGGTCTTGGTCGCGCCGAGGGTGACCTGCTTGTCGTCCCACGAGCCGTAGCGCGGGTTCACGTCGACATGGAGCTGCTTCGACGTCTTGGACAGCTCGGCGAGGATCTTCTGCTGGCCGGCCGGCGTCGAGATGTCGCCGCCGACCGCCTGCGCGACCTTGGCCAGCAGCACGTCCCTGCGGATCGCGTCATCGATCTGGCCCGGTGTGATCGCGCGCTGCTGGAGCAGCAGCGCGGCGAACTGCTTCTCGCCGCCCGACTGCGCTGCGGCCTGCGTCCGCGCGGTCTGGACCTCCTTGCGGCTGACCTTGACGTCGTTGTTGTCGGCGGCCTTCTGGAGGACCCGGTCGAAGACCAGGTTGTTCAGCTTGTCCTGGCTGAGCTGGCCGGTGTTCTTGATGAGCTGGGCGGCGTCCGGGGAGGCCTCCTGCGCGGTGCGGACCTGCCGTACCTGCGTCTGGAGCGTGGTCACCTCGATCCGCTGGCCGCCGACGACCGCGGCGGCTCCCGGATGGGCTTCGCCGCCGCAGGCGGTGAGGAGGGGTGCCCCGGCGAGGAGCGCGACGGAGATGGAGAGCGCGGTGCGACGGCGGCGGTGCAAAGGGAGCCTCCCGGCGTGATTGTGCGGCGATGCACAAGGCCTTGCAATGATCGATGTTAGGCAGTCGGAGTGGCCTGGGCCACTGATTCGACCAACGATTCGCGCCCAGTTGAGGTCTCGGCGCATTTCATGATCGTCGGCGGAGGCCCCGGTACGGGTGCCGAGGGGGCGCTACGGGGGTGCCGTACGGGGCTGCCGGAGGTCCGGCCGAGGTCCCGCGGATGGGCTCAAAGCCTTGCCCACACCGGTAGTTCATCCGACAGCCACCTCAGCCGAACCCTTGTTCACCGTTCGGATGCCAGGTCGTTCACCGGCCGCCTCCTAGCGTCTTTTTACTGGAGGCTGCTACCGCTGTGCGTCCGCGACCACGTCCCTGACCACGCGAACCCGAACGCGCTCCCGTAATCCCACCGGCCTCATCCGCCATCCGCCATCCCGCCGTAGCAGGAACGATCGGAACGAACGGAATGACTCAAGCGACCCTGGCCCGCCCACCGGAGCCTCTCCCCGAGCCTGTGCCGGAGAGCCCTGCCGCCGCGGCGGCGCCCGCCCAGAAGCACACCCGCCTCCGGGCCCTGGACGGGCTGCGCCTGTTGGCCGCCCTGATGGTCTGCCTCTACCACTACTCGGGACGGGGCGGCCAGATCACCAACTCCTGGGGCGAGTCACCGAGGGAGCTGTTCCCCGGCCTCTCGGCCATCGCCTCGTACGGCTGCCTGGGGGTGCAACTCTTCTTCGTCATCAGCGGTTTCGTCATCTGCATGAGTAGCTGGGGCCGCACGCTCGGGGACTTCTTCCGCTCCCGTGTCTCGCGCCTGTACCCGGCGTACTGGGTGGCGATCGTGATCGTGACGGCCGCGTGTGTCGTACTTCCCTCGGTCAGTCAGCCGCTGCGGCTGCACGAGATCCTGGTGAACTTCACCATGCTCCAGCAGCCGACCGGTGTGAACCGCGTGCTCGGCGTGTGCTGGACGCTGTGGATCGAGGCCCGCTTCTACCTGCTGTTCGCGCTCTTCGTCGTATGGCGGGGCGTCACCTACCGCCGTGTTGTCATCTTCTGCTGCCTGTGGACGGTGGCCACGGGCCTCGCGCAGGTCGCCGACAACTCGCTGCTGACCGAGATAGTGATGCAGGACAGCGCACCGTTCTTCATCGGCGGCCTCGCCCTCTACCTGATCCACAAGTACGGCAGCGACCTGCTGCTCTGGGGCATCGTCGCCACGAGCTGGCTGCTCGGCCAGCACTACTCGACGATCGCCCTGTGGAGCCCGCACGCCGGCAACGTCTTCTACCACCGCTCGCCGTACGTGATCCTGCTGTTCGTCACCTTCGCGTTCGCGGCGGTGGCCGCCGTGGCCCTGGGCTGGCTGAGCTGGGCGAAGTGGCGCTGGCTGCCGATCGCGGGCGCGCTCACGTACCCCTTCTACCTGGTGCACGAACACCTCGGCTGGTTCGCGATCGACATCTACCACCGGAAGTTCGGCCTGAACCCGTGGCTGACGCTGGTCGTGACGATCGCCACGATGCTGATACTGGCCTGGTTCATCCACCGCTTCGTGGAGCGGCCGTTCGGCCCCCGCCTCAAACGAACGATGAAACTCCAGTCCACCCGCCTGCGAACCCTGTAGGCGGTACGAGCGGCCTCCGTCTCCCGTCCGTCTGCCGGTCGTCTGCCGGCGCGTCAGCCCCAGCAGGTTGCCCACAGGTGGGTCACGGTGTGCCAGTGCGGATCGATTCTTCCGTCGTTCCACTGGTACACCGAGCCCTTCCACCGGACGAAGTCGATGCCCGACCACAGATGGCCGGAGCCGCCGGCGCCACCCGCCAGCCATTCCGGGGGTCTTCGCCTCACCCTTGTGCATGCACCTCTTCCGAGTCCGCACACTTCATGGTGGCCCGAGCTACGCGCAAGGAGTCCGCCACCAGGTCGGTAAACCCGCTACGAACACCCTCCTGCTCCTCCTCGGGGAATCCCCTCCCATCAACACTGACCACAACAATCCCCGGCAATTTCGATGTCGAGCAATCCAAGGTGATTCCGGCGCTGTGTGATCCGGAATATCCGTGCGCGTTCCCGAGGTCCAGGGGACGGAACCCAGGCTGTTTTGACCGCTGTTCATACTTCGACGGCAAGTCAGTTAGGAACTCTTCACCCAAAAGCCTGAAATAGTTAATTGTGATACCTCGACCGCCTGCACTGAGGAGACATGAGGGACCTTGGCCGCTGGGTGTCGGCTCGAATCTGTAGTCGACATCCTCGTGAAAAGCCTTCCCAGTTCTGGGAAGCAGATCAGAAACCAACTTCCCCGGGATCTTCTCCGCGCACACGAACCGAGGCACGGCGACCGGAGGCGGTCCTTCGGAAGGCCATAACTGCCAGGCAGCAAGCCCGCCTGCCACGAGTGCTGCCACGACGGCAGATACGACCCACACCCTACTTCTAGATACGTTCCGGTCCGCCGATATGGAGGATTTCATTGGCATTACGCTTCCACCTACTGTCGCCCCTGGCCATAACTGTCATGAACCGCATTGCTGGCAGTATTAGCAAGACTATCCGCGTTGGGAGAGCTTATCCCGGCAAGCCTTGCGGCTTCATGTGTTGCATCATAGGCAGCACCGGCCGAACCCTTTCGTTGCTGAGCGAGGAATTCCCCCTTATCCATCGCGGCGTCTTCGCTGGAATCCCGAGTATAATGGGCGACAACGGCCTCCCTGATTTCACCCGTAACACTGCTGACGATATCTCCGCCCACGGGAATCTTTCCGATTCCCTTGTCGATGGCGAATCCCACCCACTTGTCCGCCCTATTGATTCCTTCGTTAAAATCGGTGTCCGACTTTATCTTTTCATCGTATACAGCCTGGGCGCGGGACTCAGCCATGATTCCGGATATCTCTCCCCCGGGAGCCACCATGTCGGCCACCTCGGCAGAAAGTTCGTCGTATTTTTCCCTATTCACAAAGGTCTCGTTGATGAGCTCAGTCGTGACCGCCTGTTGGGAGTTGAGGATGGCGCCGTAGGCGTCGGGGTCCCTGCCCACTCCTGCCAGGAAATTATGCAGCGCCGCAGGGTCTTCGCCCAGCATCGCGTTGCTGCCGAACGTCGGGAGTACTCGCTCGCCGTTCAGGCCGTCCTGGACATCACGCATGTATTCGGCGGTGATATTGCCCAGGCTGGTGCTCATCGGGTACTCGTCGATGAGTTTGGGGTCGGATCCCATTTTGTTGACGATCTCCTGCACCAGCAGGGCGCTGGCGGCGCTGTGCTTTCCCGGGAGGGCGTCGCTGTCGTACGGGACGCCGCGGGTCGCGGATTCCAGGGCGTGGCCCACGCTGCCGTAGAGGTCCTTCTTCTGTCCCTCGTCCGTCGGCCACTTGCGGGCGCTGTCGTCGTCGCTGATCAGGTAGTCGAAGTTGCTCAGCCTGTCATCGCCCGTGCCCGTCGAGTCGTCGAAGAACTCCAGCGACGCCTCAGGGTTGTGGCCGAGCGCCTCCATGAAGCCGGCCATGGGGTCGTTCACACCGTCAGGGTTGGGCGGGTAATTCAGTTGGCTGTTCCGCAGGGTCTGGCCCCAGAGGCCACCCTCGTCCGCCCTTCCGCTGTGCTCGGTGTAATCCCGCTCGAAATTCACCAGCTTGTTGCCGTAGGAGTCGAGGAACTTCGTGTCAAAATCCCCCTTCCCCATCAGGCTGCTCATGATCTGGAAGCCGAACGGCTTGAGCAGGACGCCCTCATGTCCGAACTGCTTGCCGCCGTCGGCGATGACGCCCTTCTTCCACGCCTCCATCTCCGGTGTACGGCTGTGCGTGGCATTGGCGAGCGACATGCTCAGGTTGTCCTGAACCTGGCCCAGGAGTTTCGCCCTGTCTCCCTCCGGAGTTCTTCCCTGTCCGGGATCCGAGAGGTCGCGCCAGAACTGGAGGGTCCCGTCGGGCCCCAGTGTGGTGGCCAGGGTCTCGGTGAAGGCGGGGTTGTCGTGCTGATTCTCGAGAGTCTCGTTGAAGGCAGCCAGTTCCTTGTCGCTCCACTTGTCGACATCTCCCTGAGCTATCTTCTTGCTCCACTTCGCCGCGTCTTCCTGGCCTTGCCGGCGGTCGGCCTCCTTCAGGCTGGTGGGGCCCTGGTCGGAGAATCCGTACTTCCCCTTTGCCAGCGAGCGGAGAGCACGGTCGGCGATACGGTCCACCTCGTCGGCCTGCGCGAGGATACGCGCGATATTCCGCTCCGCGACCCCCAGTTCCTCTTCCTTCGGCTGAGGGATCTTCGCATCGCCTGCGGCGGCTCCGGACGGCACGGTGACGATGGCTTTGCCTTGCGCGGTGATGTAGATGTTATTCTTTACCGCCTCGTCCACCGCTGCTATCAACTGTTTCCGCTGCTCGATCAGTTGGTCACGCGTGTCGTTCAACAGGTCGTGGATGGAGGTGGCCTGAAGCACGGCATCACTGAACTCGACCGCCGTCTTGCCGATGAACTCCCTGGACACAGTGGCGTTGACACCCGACCAACTGGCCTTGTCGGCCTTGGCCTTCATGTCGTCACGTGCGTCCTTTGCGAGCCGGGTGAGACTCTTGACCACCGAGGCCCAGTCCCTGATGTTCTCGGCCAGTGAAGCGAAGTTCGCGGACTGCAATGTTTCGAATTCCATCAGCTCTTACGCCCGTCACTTTCGAATCCCTTGTCCAGGGTCGAAATGCTGCTGACGGTGTCGCTGATGAAGTACTCGTCCCCCTGGTGGATCTTTTTGGTGAAATCCATGTGGTTCGATATGTGCGCGCACGCGTCCAGCAGCGATTTCAGTTGTATCTCCCACTGCGCCTGCACGACATGGAGCCCGCCCCCGGTCTCGAACTTCTGCGTGGTGAGGTCCCTGGCGGCCGTCTGGCTGCTGGACCAGGCGTCCCGCCCGTACCGGCCGAGGCTCTCGAACAGCTTGAACGCGCTGTCCCCGACGGCGGCCAGATCCTGCTGGTTGGCCGTCAGGTCACCCTGTTGGCCCCCGTCGCCCCCGCCTGTCCCGTCCGGCGGTAAGTGATTGAGCTGCATGTGGTCCAAGTGCTTCTGAGCCGCATCGGCCTTGAGCTGTTCCCAGTGGTCCCACGTCATGAAGGTTCCCTCCCCGGTGTTCGCCATCCAAGAATCGCGCTGAGTAACTTCACGCTACACACAGATGCACCGAGGGAGGACATGGTCCCGATTACCGGGTGGGGCGAGGGAGTTGAGCGGTGGGCAAGGCTGTACGGGGTGGGCTGTCCGGGGCGGCGGTCGGCCGTCAGGACACCGGGGCCGGGTCTTCCATGGTGGTGGCCGGGCGCTCGTCCTCTTCCAGGGGGGCGGGGCGTTCCGGTCGCAGCATGATCGCGCGGGAGAGCACGAAAGTGATCGGGATGGCGACGACCGCCGCGATCAGCGGCGCGTAGTGGCTGCTGAGGCGCATCACATGCACCAGCAGATAGACGCCCCCGGTGGTGATCAGGAAGTTCGCGGCATTGCTGAGCGGGAAGAGCAGGAACTTACGGAGCGTGGGGCGGGTCCGGTAGGTGAACCTGCTGTGCAGGAAGAAGGACCCCGTCATGCTCAGCAGGAACGCCACCACATGCGCGACCACATACGAGAGCCGCGTCAGCAGCAGCAGGTAACAGACGTAGTACGTCCCCGTGTTGACCGCGCCCACCATGGCGAACCGCACCATCTGCCCGCTGATCACCTGGCCCTTGGCCGTTATCGTCGGGCGCATGCGTCAGGCTCCCCTGAACTGCCGCCGGCGCTCAAGACCTCTGCGCAGCTCGACGGGGAGCGGGTGGTAGGGACCGTAGACCAGCTCGGTGTCGTACAGCAGCGCCTGCAACTGCTGGTGCGCCGCCGCGTGATCGCCCATGGCGAGCAGCAGGTGCCCGATGCGGTGCCGGATGTCGAAGGCCCGTGAACGGTCGGCGCCCGGCCACTGCGGATTCTCGTAGTACGGGAGGACCGCGCGGTACTCGGCGACGGCGGCCGCCGCGTCGCCGAGCTGCTCCAGGCAGAGCGCGGCGTCGTAACGGAACTCCAGCGTCTGCGTGTCGCCGGGCCCCGCCTCCGCCGCCCTGTCGTCGGCGAGCCTGCGCAGTTCGGGGAGGGCGCGGCGGTACTGGCCGTCGTCCATCAGCGTCGACGCGTACTGCTTGCGCAGGATACGGACGACGGGCGACCGCTCCCCGTGCTCCCTGGCCGCCGTGGGCAGGATGGAGCCGAGGATGTCGACGGCCTGGGTGATGCTGCCCTCCCCCAGGAGGCGCTTCACCTCGTCGACGGCGGCGGCGACATCCGTGCGGTTCGCGGCGGGGACGGGGGTCTGCTGCGTCTGCTGGGCGTGGCTGCCGGGCGGGGTGGCCCGGCTGCCCGGGTCGTCCTGGCGGCTGTGGGTGGTCCGGGCCGCGGGTGTGCCCGGTGTCCCGGGTGTGCCCGGTGTCCCGGGTGTGCCCGGTGTCCCGGGTGTGCCCGGTGTCCCGGGTGTGCCCGGTGCCGTCGGTGCGGCGTACGGGTTCCGCGTGTCGTGACCCGGGTCCGGGGCGTGCTGCGGCATCCGCGGAACGGAGGCCGGCGACGTCGCCCGGTCCGGCCAGGGCGCGTGCGGCCGGCGGAAGGGCCGCGTCGGGTCGAGCGGCCCGGCGTCGCCTCCCCTGGCCGGCAGCAGCGGGGCGAGCTGCCCGTACACCTCCTGCGCGCCGGCCGGCCGGTCCTGCGGGTCCTTCGCCAGCATCCGCAGCACCAGCTCTTCGAGCTGCTCCGGGATCTCGGGCCGGAAACCGCGCAGCCGGGCGGGCGCCTCGTACAGATGGCGGTGCAGGACCCCGAGAGCGGTCGAGCCGGCGAACGGGACGTTCCCGCTGAGGAGTTCGTGGAGCAGCACGCCGAGCGCGTAGATGTCGGTGTACGGGCCGACAGCGCCGCCCATCGCCTGTTCGGGCGCCATGTACGCCGGGCTTCCGATGGGCGAGCCGGTGTGGGTGAGGCGGGTGGTGTCCATGTCGATGACGGAGGCGACGCCGAGGTCGAGGACGGTGAGTGTGCCGTCCGGCTTCACCATCACGTTCCGTGGTTTGAGGTCGCGGTGAACGATGGGGACGGCGTGTACGGCGGCGAGCACCGCGCACAGTTGAGCGGCGACGGAGACCGCCCAGGGCCAGGGGTACGGGTCGTGCTCGGCGAGGTGGTCGGCGAGGTCCGCGCCCTCGACGTACTGCATGACCAGGTAGAGGTCCTCGTCGTCACTGCCCGCGTCATGGACGGTGACCAGCCCCGGATGGTCGACCTGGGCCGTCACCCGGCACTCGCGGACGAAGCGGCGGCGCATCTCGTCGGCGCCGGTCGCCGCTGCCATCCGGTCGGGGCGCAGCAGCTTGACGGCGACGCGGCGGTCGAGGCGCTGGTCGTACGCCGTCCAGACCTGGCCCATGCCGCCCTGGCCGATGATGCTGGACAGCTCGTAACGGCTCGCGATCACACGGCCGTTCATCTGCTGCCCTGCCCTGTGCCCGAGCCGGAGCCGGAGCCGCCGTCAGGGCCGCCGTGGCCGTGGTCCGGTGCGTGGCCCTGGTCCGAGTTCTTGCGCAGGAGGTCGCTCAACTCGTCGAGTTCGGCGCGTACCTGGTCGATACGGGGGTGGCTCTGGTCGGGGGTCACCGGCGGCGCCATGGGCGGCGGAGTGTGGGTGGGCGTGTGGGTCGGTGTGTGCGTGGGAGCGTTGGCCGGTCCAGGCGGGTAGCCGTACCCGTACGGCCGCGGGGGCGTGGCTCCCGGCGGCACAGGAGACGCGTACGGGCCGTGGGCGATCAGCGGCCTGCTGGTGGCGGAGAAGTGCCTGATGTCAACTACCAGGTAGTAGAGGACGATCAGCGGCGCCAGGGCGAAGAGCACCCCGACGAGATACGTGTCGCTGTCCGACGGCTCGTTCGTGTCGCCCGAACCGATGATCATCACCACGACGATGGGCACAAGGAGAGTGAAGCCGAAGAGCACCCAGTCCAGCGTCCTGCGGCGCACGACGGCGATCCGCAGCGTCGCCGCCCAGCCGCCGAAACCGCAGGTGCAGACCGTGATGGCCACGAACAGCACGCGCAGCGCGACGAGCGCGCCGGTGCTCGGCTGCTGCGGGGTCCTCGACGCTGGGCCGGGGCCGGGGCCGTACATGGCTGCTCCTGAATGCCTGGTGAACTCGGTGAATCAGCGAACTCGACGAACTCAGCGAACCCGGTGGATTCGACGAGTCGGTGAACATGGGTGCGAACACCGATGAGCGTATACACCGACACGGACACCCGGCCCCGGGTTGTGCCGAACCGTTGTGGACCTGATCACATCCGTCGATCACATCGGAACGGTGCCGTCCGTCAGCCCGTCGTACAGCCCTTGGACCAACTGCTCGCCCTGCCGCCCCGCGAGACGCAGCGCCCCCTCGAACGCGGCGAGCCCGTGGAAGAGTTCACCGTACCTTCGCTGGTCTTCGAGCGGGATCCTGGGGAGCTGCAAACGGCGTACGTCGAGGCGCGTCGCCGTGGACGCGTAGCTGCTGGCCTGGCGGTTGTTGGCGGTGCCGCGCAGGAATCCGGTGAGGAACCACGGGTCGAGCACGGCCGGATCGGGACGCAGAAGCTGGAGGTTACGGCCGAGGGCGGCGCCGGCCGTGGTCTCGTCGACGACGCGGACGGCTGAGCCGCCGCCGAGTACGGGGACGATCACGTCGCCGGTCCGGACCACGACGGGCTCCTCGGCCTGACCCGAACTGTGGCCGTGGCTGTGGCCGTCGGGGAGGGTGCCTGAGGGAGGGCCACCCGTGAAGACGTCGTGCTCGGTGAGGACGCCGCCGGAGGCACCGCCGTGGGCCGTTCCCGAACCGCCGGCGTGCAGTTCCAGGGCTCCGGCGCGGACGAGTTCACCGACGGTGGTGAGCCTGCGTGCGGCGATCGTCGCGCCCTCGGATCCCCCGGATCCCCGGGATGCCGCGAGGCCCTCGACGCCCTTGATGCCCGCGACGCCCGGGACGCCCGCGATGCCCTCAAGTCCGTTGACGGCCGGCGTGAGTTCGACCGTGCGGCGCAGCGTCTCGGTCAAGCTCTCGCGTACGCGGCCCAGTTCGGCCACGCCTCCCTCGGCGGCCGGTGGCGGCAGGTGCCGGGCCGGGGCCAGGTCCACGTCGTCGTCCAGGAGGTCGATGACGGGGACGGCGCGGCTGACGCCGGGGCGTTCCTCGGCCGTACCGTGCCGGTCGAAGGGCCCCCAGGCGTCGAGGACCGTGCTGTGCACGGCCTCCCAGTCGAGGCCGTCGCGCCCGCCGCCCTGGGAGAGTTCGGCGGTGTCGACGAGCAGCAGCTCGGGCGAGAGCCGGGTTCCCGTACCCGCCCCCGCCGCGCCGCCCGCGCCGCCGCCGCCCGAACCCGCGTCCGGCTTGCGCAGGACCCAGAGGTGCAGCGGAACGCCGTACGGCGGCGCAGCCCCGGCGGGCAGGGCGATCACGGCGCGCAGCGCGCCCCGGCGCAGCAGATCCGCCCGTACACGACGGCCCGAGCGGCGGGAGGCGACGGCGGGCGGCATCAGCAGGACGGCGGTGCCGCCGGGGCGTAGCCGGGCCAACGCGTGCTGGACCCAGGCCAGTTCTGATTCGGTACGGGCGGGGAAGCCGTACTCCCAGCGCGGGTCGTACGCCAGCTCGTCATGGCCCCAGTTCCGCTCGTTGAACGGCGGGTGGCACAGCACGGCGTCGACAGCGAGCCGGGGGAACGCGTCGGCGCGCAGCGTGTCACCGGCGCGCACCCTGACCTCGGCGCCCGTGTGGAGGGCGAGCCGGAGCCCGGTGAGCGCGGCGAGTTCGGGCGAGGCGTCCTGCGCGTACAGCGCCCCGGCCCTCGGGACCGCGCGCAGCAGGGTGCCGGCGCCGGAGGCCGGGTCGAGGACGGTGACATCCCCGGCGGAGGCGTCGGCGACGGCGGCCATCAGCGTGGCGGCCTCGGGCGGAGTGAGCGTGTACTGCCGGGGGTTGGCGTCGAGATACCGGCCGAGCAGGAACTCGAAGGCCTGCCCAGCGCCCAGTTCGGCGGCCAGCTCGGCGACGCCGCGCAGCAGCGCGACGGAGGGCAGCAACTCCTCGGCGCCGGGCGGGTGAACAGCCCTCTCCGGCTCCGCGCCGAACCGGGCGGTCAGTACGTCGCCGACGGCGGAGGGGAGGAGCTGGGCGAGGCGTTCGTCCGTCGCCGCCGCCAACTCCAGCCAGTGCCTGTGCCGTTCGCGTACGAGGAGCAGCACGCAGCCCGCCCGCGCGAGGGCGGTGGCGGAGCCCGCCGGATCGCCGAGGACCTGTTGCCAGACGCGCTCGCGCAGCGGCACCTCGGCGAGCTTCCCCTGATCGCGCAGCCACAGCTCGACCTCGCCGAGCGCGAAGGACGGGCTGGCCTCCGTACCCCCGACGGGCTTGGGGAAATCGGCGTGCCGGCGCCGCCAGTTGCTGACCGCGGCGCGTCCCACGCCCGCGAGTCTGGCGATTCCGGCAGCCGTCACCTCTGGCATGTTCTCGGGCACCGTCGACTGCCTCCCTCACTGCACGACCACCGCACGACCGGCCAACGACTGCGCTTGCCGCACCGGCCCACCGTCACCCTGCGGCCACCCTGCGGCCACTGAAAATTGGCCCCGCCGTCGCCCTGCCGTCACCACGTCGGCTTCCGCGCCGCCGCGCTGCCGAGCATACAGACGCATGCAGACGCCATCGGTTCACAGATGTTCACACAAGGATTGAGGTCGTCCAATCATATTGCTGTTGACTCGGTTCACAGGCTCTGCTGTTATGAACACATCACCGCACGGGGCGCTCTCGAAGTCCCGTCGAAGGGGGGACCCAACCATGTCTCAGCACACGCAACCGCCGCAGTACCCGCAGAGCCCGGACCAGTTCCCGGCGCCCGACATGCCGGGAGCCCCCGTACGGCAGGCCCGCAACGGCCTGGGCGTCGCTTCCCTCATCCTCGGGATCATCGGTGCCCTTTCGGGCATCGTTCCGTTCCTCTTCTGGCTGGCCGGCACACTCGGTCTGCTCGCCCTGATCCTCGGCCTGGTGGGCCGGAGCCGTGCGAAGCGCGGGGACGCGACCAACAAGGGCGTGGCCGTCACCGGGGCGATCCTCGGCGTTCTCGGCCTGATCCTCTCGGTGGTCGGCGTCATCCTCACGTTCATGTTCGTGGGCGATGTGGTGAAGGACGTCGCCAAGTCCTCGACGCCGAAGCAGGGCCCCGTCGGCAAGCCGCTCGCCGCCGGGGACACCGCCGTCTACGACGACGGCCTGAGCGTCACGGTCTCCGCGCCGAAGAAGTACTCCCCCAGCGACACGGCCGTCGGCCACACCGCGGGCAACGTCGCGTACCAGGTCACGGTCACCCTGGAGAACACCGGCAAGAAGAAGGCCGACACCACGCTCTTCACCACCGACGCACGGGCCGGAGCGAAGGGGACCAAGGCGGAAGAGATCATCGACGGCAAGGTCGGCGGGAGCCCGAGCGGGCATATCCTGCCCGGCAAGACGGTGACGGTCACGCTCGCCTACGACACCCCGCCGGCGTCCAAGACGCTCGACGTGTCGGTGAGCCCCGACATCCTGCACGACGAGATCGAATGGGATCTCAAGCTCTGATCTCACACCGGCCGGCGGCCTCCTGTCCCCCCGCCCCCGCCGCCGTCCGCACCACGGAAGCCGCCCGTCAGGGGGCGGCTTTCCGCGTTCGCCCTGTCCCCTTCCTCAGCTTCCTCAGCTTCCTCAGCTTCCTCAGCCGCCGCAGAGGCTGAGCATCATCTTCTTGTCCGGCGCCGTCACCGGCAGTCCGTACTTCAGCGAGACCTGCGCGAACCGCACCGCGTACGAGCAGCGGATCTGCTTGTTCGGCGGCAGCCAGGACGCCGGGCCCGAGTCGCTCTTGGAGCCGTTGGTCGAGCCGTCGACGGGCAGCAGGTTCAGCGGGTCGTTGGCGATCTGCTCGCGCTTCGACTCGTTCCAGTGCGCCGCGCCCATCTGCCAGTCGTACGACAGCGGCATCACATGGTCGATCTGCACGGCCGTGGCCTTGGCCTTCTTCCACTC
This sequence comes from Streptomyces sp. 150FB, assembly GCF_000818195.1. GTDB lineage: Bacteria > Actinomycetota > Actinomycetes > Streptomycetales > Streptomycetaceae > Streptomyces. The sequence goes on from NZ_JTHL01000001.1 coordinate 3,331,510, forward strand.
GATCGTCTTGGCCGTGTACGGGTCGTGCAGGGTCATCGAGGCGAGTACGCAGTCGGACCCCGAGCGGAACGTCACGCTCTGCCCGTCCCTCTTCAGCACGTCGTTCCGCGTGTCGCAGCCGTTCCTGGCCAGCGGCACCTTGTCTATGCCGTCCTTCCAGGCGTAGCCGAACTTGTCGCGCTCGTAACCCGTCTTGGGGCCGCGCCCCGCCGTCCGCACCTTGTCGATGATCCGGCGCCCGGCCTGCTGGTCGGCGGCCGAGGTGAGGGGCGCGAGGCCCCGCTTCGTACCGTCCGGGTTGTCCAGCGGGCTGACACCGTACGTACCGCTCGGCGCGTCCGCGTCCGCGCCCGCGCCCGTGTCTGTGTCCGCGCCGGACGTCCCCGACGCCCCGGGCGCGCCGGACAGGCCGCCGGGCTCCGCCTTGCAGCCGGCCAGCAGGCATACGGAGAGCGCGAGCGCCCCGCCGCCCAGCAACGTACGCGTGAACCGATCCCCAAGTCCGTGCACTTACCCGCCCCATGTCCCGCGCCACGTACCGCGCGTCTCCTGTGTCATGTCCCGGTCCTGGCCGGGCCCGACTACAAGATGTATGCCCCGTGGCGCGCGGCTCAGCGCCCGGGGTCGGCGCTCAGCCGCGAAAACACCCCGCCCAGGCCCTTCTTGAGCCATCGCGAGAGGGGCCGCTCGACCAGCCGGTGGATGAACCAGCTCAACAGCAGGGACGCCGCGATCAGTCCGACGACCAGCAGACGGGCGTCCACCCGGTCGTGCAGGTAGTGGATCGCGGTGACGCCGACGGCGTAGTGCACCAGATAGAACGGATACGTCAGTGAGCCGGCGACCGTCAGCCACTTCCACTGGATCCGGTCCGTCAGACCCAGCGCGATCGCCACCATCACGAGCAGGAACGCCGTGTAGAGGACCACCGAGCCGGTCCAGGTCGAAACCTGCTCAGTGGTGACCCGCGTCAGCACGTCGTGCTGCGACATCACCAGGGACAGCCCCAAGACGCACCAGAGCAGCAGGTCCTGGCCGAAGCGGTGCATCAGGTAGAGGGAGAGACCGGCGATGAAGAACCACGCGGAGTCGGGGTTGACGACCGTCACCAGCAGCGGGATGCCCGACTTCGCGGCGAACGCCGCAGCCGCGCCCCAGACACAGCAGAAGACGACGACCTTGCGGTAGGTCAGACCGGTGGCCACCACGATCAGGAAGATCAGGTAGAAGCGCAGTTCGGACCAGAGCGTCCAGTACACGCCGTCGACGTGCGGCGCCCCCAGGCCCGCCTGGAGCATGGAGAAGTTGAGGATCACCTGGGTGGGCTTCAGCGGCCGGAAGACCGCGGGCAGGAGCGTCAGGACGAGGGTCGTGAACAGTACGCCGAACCAGTACGCCGGGTAGAGCCGGATCACCCGGGACACGAAGAAGTCCCTGGGCCGCCTCCCCCAGGAGGACATGCAGATGACGAAGCCGCTGATGACGAAGAAGAACTCGACGCCGAGCCAGCCGTAGGTGGCGGCCTGGAAGACGTTCGGGAAGATGTCCGAGACGGAACGTCCCCAGATGACGTTGCCCGGCTGGTCGACGCGCGCCGTGCCCGCGTAGTGGTGGAGCGCCACCATCAGGGCGGCCACGAGGCGCAGCCCGTCGATGACGTACAGCCTGCTTCTCTTGCGGGTCCTGTCGCCGCCCGCACCGGTGGTGGCCGTCGTCGGCGTCCTCGGGTCTTGCGTCCTCGGGTCTTGCGTCCTCGGGCCCGGTATCGCGGCCGATATCCGGCCTTCCGGTGCGGCGCGCTGCTTCCAGCTCGGGATCCTCAGGGGGACAGTCGTCTCGGACTGCTCCCCGCTCAACGTCTGATCCATGTGGTGTCGTCTCGCCCATCTGGCCCTGGAGCCTCTGTCCGGGACCGCCGGCGGCGCCGGCGAGCGACAGCCGTCATGGATCGGCGTCAGCCACCGGCGGTCAGCAGTCAGCAAAGGGCACGCGAGGCCGCCCGGCCCGCCTCTGTCGAGTGGCCGGGCACAGACCTCGAAGCCGCCCCCCAGGCGGTTGAACCGCTGCTCCACTCAAGGGGGTCGGAGCAAACCCAAGATGTCCGGAAAGCGACAGGATGGGACCACATCACGCACATACATACGTTCACCTGCGGTTATGCGTTTGACCCAGTTTTTGCTGGATCATGGTGAACACGTCACGGACATGACACGCACGCACGAGGACCGCCGCAGGGGCCCGGCGGCTCCGCGACGGCCCCCCTCGGCGGCCTTGGCGATCCCGGCAGCCCTGGCGATCGCGATTCGTCAGGAGCCGAGGATCGTGGTGAGGAACTCCCCCGTCCACGACAGCAGTTCACGCCCGACCACCGGCTTGCCGCCGATCTTGCCCGCCGTCGGACGCGGTACGAGGATCTGGTGCGCGGCCGGCTTGATGACCGTACGCGGATGCAGCCGCGTCAGCCGCAGCTCCTGCGACTCGCGCAACTCCACCGGCGCGAAGCGGATGTTCGCGCCCTGGAGCACGATCTCGCCGACACCGCACGCGCGCGCCAGCATCCGCAGGCCCGCCACCAGCAGCAGGTTCTCCACCGGCTCCGGCAGCTTGCCGTACCGGTCGACCAGCTCCTCCCGTACGGCCCTGATGTCGTCCTCCGTGTTGGCGGAGGCGATGGAGCGGTACGCCTGGAGGCGCAGCCGCTCGCCCGGCGCGTAGTCGTGCGGGACGTGCGCGTCGACCGGCAGCTCGATCTTGACCTCCAGCGGCGCCACTTCCTCCACCCCGCCGTCGACGGCGGCGCGGTAGTCGGCGACGGCCTCGCCCACCATCCGTACGTACAGGTCGAATCCGACGCCCGCGATGTGCCCGGACTGCTCGCCGCCCAGCAGATTGCCGGCGCCCCGGATCTCCAGGTCCTTCATGGCGACGTACATGCCGGCGCCCATCTCCGTGTGCTGCGCGATCGTCGCGAGACGCTCGTGCGCGGTCTCGGTGAGCGGCTTCTCCGGCGGGTAGAGGAAGTACGCGTAGCCGCGGTCCCGGCCGCGGCCCACCCGGCCGCGGAGCTGGTGGAGCTGCGAGAGGCCGAAGTTGTCGCCGCGCTCCACGATCAGGGTGTTGGCGTTGGAGATGTCGATGCCGGACTCCACGATCGTCGTGGAGACGAGCACGTCGAACCTCTTCTCCCAGAAGTCCACCACGACCTGCTCCAGCGCGCTCTCGCCCATCTGGCCGTGCGCGGTGGCGATCCGGGCCTCAGGGACGATCTCGCGCAGCCGGGCCGCCGCGCGGTCGATCGACTCGACGCGGTTGTGGATGTAGAAGACCTGGCCCTCGCGCAGCAGTTCACGGCGGATGGCGGCGCCGATCTGCTTCTGCTCGTAAGGACCGACGAAGGTCAGCACCGGGTGGCGCTCCTCCGGCGGGGTGGTGATCGTCGACATCTCGCGGATGCCGGTGACGGCCATTTCGAGCGTACGGGGGATGGGGGTCGCCGACATCGTCAGCACGTCGACGTTGGCGCGGAGCTTCTTGAGCTGCTCCTTGTGCTCGACGCCGAAGCGCTGCTCCTCGTCGACGATGACCAGCCCGAGGTCCTTGAACTTCGTCTCGGATGAGAACAGCCGGTGCGTGCCGATGACCAGGTCGACCGAGCCCTCGCGGAGCCCCTGGAGCGTCGCCTTCGCCTCGGCGTCCGACTGGAAGCGGGACAGCGACTTGACGACGACGGGGAACTGCGCGTATCGCTCCGAGAACGTACCGAAGTGCTGCTGCACCAGCAGCGTCGTCGGTACGAGGACCGCGACCTGCTTCCCGTCCTGGACGGCCTTGAAGGCGGCCCGTACGGCGATCTCCGTCTTGCCGTAACCGACGTCGCCGCAGACCAGCCGGTCCATCGGGACCGTCTTCTCCATGTCCTCCTTGACCTCGGCGATGGTGGAGAGCTGGTCGGGCGTCTCCACGTACGGGAAGGCGTCCTCCAGCTCGCGCTGCCAGGGCGTGTCGGGGCCGAAGGCGTGTCCTGGGGCCGCCATGCGCGCCGAGTAGAGCTTGATCAGGTCGGCGGCGATCTCCTTGACGGCCTTCTTGGCGCGCTGCTTGGTCTTCGTCCAGTCGGCGCCGCCGAGGCGGTGCAGGGTGGGGGCCTCGCCGCCGACGTACTTGGTGACCTGTTCGAGCTGGTCGGTGGGGATGTAGAGGCGGTCGCCGGGCTGGCCGCGCTTGGCGGGCGCGTACTCGACCAGCAGGTATTCGCGGGTCGCGCCCTGGACGGTGCGCTGCACCATCTCGACGTACCGGCCGACGCCGTGCTGCTCGTGGACGATGTAGTCGCCCGCCTCCAGCGTGAGCGGGTCGATGCTCTTGCGGCGCTTGGTCGGCATCCGTACGCCGTCCTTGCCCGCCGCCTTCTGGCCCGACAGGTCGGTCTCCGTCAGGACGGCGAGCTTCAGCGCCGGGTCGACGAAGCCGTAGTCGATCGAGCCGCGCGCCACATGCACGACGGACGGCGAGAGGTCGACGAGCCCCCGGCCGTCACCGGCCTCCGGGGTGTCGAGCCGGGCGGGGATGCCCTCGCCGCCGAGGACCTCGACCGTACGGGCCGCGGTGCCCTGACCCTCGGTGACGAAGACGGTGCGCCAGCCGTCGGCGAGCCAGCCCTTGGTGTCGGCGAGTGCGCGGGCGGTGTCGCCGCGGTACGACTCGGGGGCGTGCATCCCCAGCGTGATCGTCTCCGGCGACAGCTCCTCGTCCACCGCGAACGGCGAGACGGACCACCACATCATGCCCAGCTCGCGGGCCCGCTCCCGTACGTCGGCGATGCCCCACAGGGAGGCGGCCCCGACGTCGATGGGCGCCTGGCCGCCCTCGGCGCTGGCGGCCCAGGAGGCCTGCAGGAACTCCTGGCTGGTGGCGACGAGGTCGGCGGCCCTGGTCCGTACCCGCTCGGGCTCGCAGACCAGCGCCATGGCGTTCTTGGGCAGCACGTCGAGCAGCAGCTCCATGTCGTCCACGAGGACGGGCGCGAGGGACTCCATGCCCTCGACGGCGATCCCCTCGGCGATCTTGTTGAGCAGTTCCCCCAGCTCGGGGTGTTCGACCGCGAGCGCGGCGGCCCGCTCCCGTACCTGGGGCGTGAGCAGCAGCTCCCGGCAGGGCGGGGCCCACAGGCCGTGCTCGGCGACTTCGAGCGAGCGCTGGTCGGCGATCTTGAAGTAACGGATCTCCTCGACGTCGTCACCCCAGAACTCCACCCGCAGGGGGTGCTCCTCGGTGGGCGGGAAGACGTCGAGGATCCCACCGCGTACGGCGAACTCGCCCCGCTTCTCGACCAGCTCCACGCGGGAGTACGCGGCGGCGGCGAGCGCCTCGGTGATCTCGTTCAGATCCGCGCTCTGCCCACTGCGCAGCGCCACCGGCTCCAGGTCCCCGAGCCCCTTGACCTGCGGCTGGAGCACGGACCGTACGGGCGAAACGACCACGCTGACCGGCCCGGCCGACGGATCGTCCATGGCGGGGTGCGCGAGCCGCCGCAGCACGGCGATCCGGCGGCCGACGGTGTCGGAGCGCGGCGAGAGCCGCTCGTGCGGCAGCGTCTCCCACGACGGGTACTCCACGACGGTGTCGGGATCGAGCAGCGTGCGCAGAGCCGCCGCGAGGTCCTCGGCCTCCCGCCCGGTAGCGGTCACGGCCAGCACGGGCCGCCCGGCCTCCCGGGCGAGCGCGGCGACGGCGAAGGGCCGCGCGGCCGGCGGCCCGACGAGGTCGACATGCATACGGTGACCGTCGGCGGCGGCCTTCACCGCTTCGGCGAGTGCCGGGTCCTTGGTGACGGCGTCGAGCAGACCGTGCAGGCTCATGAAGAGGGTTTCCGTCCGGATAAGCAGGTACAGGTACAGGAGGGCCGTGAGGGGCGCGTGCAACGCGAAGGACCCGACACGTCTCACGGGCCGGGGGTTTCCAGAGTACGACGCCCCACGGACACCGGGCGCCGGGGCGGTGCGGGGGCGGGGACGGCCGCGGGGGCGGGACGGGGCCGGGGCGGCCGTGGGGCCCGAGGATGGCGCGAAGGCGATCACACCGACTATTGCTCTGCGTAACCACGCCTCGTACGATGTGCGACATCCCGCGCCCGCCCGAACAGCTCACCCGGAGGTACGGATGACACGCCCGTGGGAAGCGGATTCAACCGCGTTGTTCGAGCGGCGCCTCGGCAGAACAGCACAGGAGCTCGGAAACTCCCGGGACGACGACGACTGCCCGGACATCTGGCAGCTCGACAACGGAGACATCGCGGTCATAGGACGCGACCTCACGGCGGCCTATTCGGGACACCTTCCGGCCAGAGTCACCCTGTCACCCGACGAACGGCTCGTAGTGATCCCCGGCAACATGCTGAGCGCCGCGAAAGCGGACATCCCCGATGCCTGAGTTCCTTCCTCCGACACTCACCCCCGAGTCGGGCGCGCGCCTCGCCGGCCGCTCGACCACTCGTGCGGGTCGGACTGATCGGACTGGTCGGTGACGGCGATACCGCTGTCGGGGCTGTCGGGCAATGTGATCCCCCTTTTCTGTGTCTGAGACATTCATTCCGCTGATCAAATACCGTGCGGTCAGCCTGAATTGGGATCTGTGGCGCAGCCGGCCCCGCGCTTGTGCACAGAGAACGACTCCCCGCCCAGGCCGCGTTTTTGGTGGCCTCGTACGCCTGCCGGCCCTCACCCTCGGCCCGGACACCGCCGTTCCGACGGTGGGCGCGGGCGGCTCGCCCCGGCACGTGAAGCGCGGATGAGAAGGTGGTCCCGGAAATACGTGCACAGGGAAGGGATCTCGTGAGCGGCACTGAGGACTCCGGTTCGACCGAGGCGATACCCGGAGCGATACCCGAGGCGGTGGCCGGGGCGATATCCGGCACTCCGCCCAAAGCCGTCGCACCGCCCGGGCGGGGACCCGTGGTCGCCGCGCTCATGCTGAGCATGGCGCTCGCCGCGCTGGACGGGACCATCGTCTCCACGGCCGTTCCGCAGATCGTCGGCGACCTCGGCGGGTTCTCGGTCTTCTCCTGGCTGTTCTCCGGCTATCTCCTCGCCGTGACCGTCACGCTGCCCGTGTACGGGAAGCTCTCCGACACCTTCGGCCGCAAACCCGTCCTGGTCACCGGCATCATCCTCTTCGTCATCGGCTCTCTGCTCTGCGCCACGGCCTGGAACATGGCGGCCCTCATCGCCTTCCGCGTCATCCAGGGCCTCGGCGGCGGCGCGCTCCAGGGCACGGTGCAGACCGTCGCCGCCGACCTGTACCCGCTCAAGGAACGCCCCAAGATCCAGGCCAAGCTGTCCACCGTCTGGGCCACCTCGTCGGTGGCGGGCCCCGCCATCGGGGGGCTGTTCGCCGGATACCTGGACTGGCGGTGGATCTTCCTCATCAACCTGCCGGTGGGCGCGGTCGCGCTGCTGCTGATCGTCCGTCACCTGCGGGAGCCGCACCGTGCGACGGTGCGGCGGCACGTACGGGTCGACTGGCAGGGCGCCCTCGGGGTCTTCGCCACCGGGGCGCTGCTGCTGACGGGCCTGGTCCAGGGCGGGGTGGCCTGGCCCTGGTTCTCGGCGCCCTCCTTCGCCTTCTTCGGCGCCGCGCTGATCCTCGCCGCGGTCACCGTCGTCATCGAGAGGCGGGCCGCCGAGCCGATCATCCCCGGCTGGGTGTGGCGGCGCCGTACGATCGCGTCCGTCAACCTGGCCCTCGGCGCGATGGGCCTGCTGATGGTCGCCCCGACCGTCTTCGTACCGACGTACGCCCAGTCGGTCCTGGGCCTCGGCCCGATCGCCGCCGGCTTCGTCCTCTCCACGATGACCCTGAGCTGGCCGGTCAGCGCCGCCCTCTCCAACCGCGTCTACAACCGGATAGGTTTCCGCTTCACCGCGGTGATCGGCATGTCCTGCGCGCTGGTCACGCTGCTGGTCTTCCCGTTCCTGCCCTTCCCCGGACAGGCCTGGCAGCCGGCGCTGATCATGCTGATACTCGGCGGCGCGCTCGGGCTCTTCCAACTCCCCCTGATCATCGGGGTGCAGTCCACCGTCGGCTGGTCGGAGCGCGGAACGGCCACCGCTTCCATCCTGTTCTGCCGCCAGGTCGGGCAGAGCGTCGGAGCCGCGCTGTTCGGGGCCGTGGCCAACGGCGTCCTGGCGGCGCGCCTCGCCAAGGCTCCCGGGCTCCCCGGCGACCTCGACTCCGTCTCGACCGCCCTGGAGAACCCCGCCACCCTCACCGCGCACGCGGCCGACTATCTGCGGCGCGCGGTGGACGCCGCGGTCGACAACGTGTTTCTGGGCGCGACAGTGGCGGCGGCGATCGCGCTCCTGGTGCTGCTGTTCATCGCACCCCGCCGCTTCCCGGTCATCCAGGACACGTCGCCGGACGAGTGAGGGGACGCGACCCTGTACGGAAGCGGCCGGGCTTCCTCGGTACGGACGCTGCCGGGCTTCCTCAGCCGTCCACCGTCGCGCGGCCCGTCAGCGCCGCCAGGCTGTTGCGTACGTGCGTCATGTGCGCGTTCATCTCCTCGCGCGCCTCCGTCTGCTCCCGCACCACCCGCTCGGCGTCCCGCTTCACCCGCTCGGCGCCCACCTCCGCCAGCGAGACCAACTCCGCGGCCCTGGCCTGCGCGTCCTCCAGGCTGTGCCGCGCCTGCTCACCGGTCTCGGCGAACGCCCGCTTCGCCTCCTCCAACTGCACCGTCGCGTACGCCGTGCGCTCCGCGTACGCCACCTCCGAGGCGGACTCCCGCCCCGTGATGTCACGCTCCGCCGCCGTCAGCCGCTCGGAGTGGGTCTTCTCCAGGTCGTCGATCAGCGCCGTCGTGCGCCCCCGGACCTCCGTGAGCGCGGCAAGTGCCTCTCCACGCCGGTCGTTCGCGTCCTCGCGCGCCGCGACACGCTCCGCCTCGGCCGTGGTCCTGGCGGCGAGCAGCACCTCCTGCGCGTACGCCTCCGCCTCGTCCCTGCGCGCGTCGGCCCCCTCACGCGCCGCGTCACGCGTCTGCCTGTCGAGAGCCTCGCCGGCGTCGCGCAGGGCGCTCGAAGCGTCGCGCGCCTCGCTCCGCATGGCCCCGCTCTCCTCGGCGGCCAGCGCGAGGATCTGCTGCGCGCGCGGGCTCAACGCCTTGTACGTCTGCGGCGCGAGCGAAGCGACACGCTCCCGCAACTGCTCGGCGTCGCCCTCCGTCCGCCGGACGAGGCCGGTGAGCTGCGCCGCGCGTTCCACCGCCGCGTCGCGGTCCTGGGACAGCTCGACGAGCCGCCTGTCGACCTGCTCGGGGTCGTAACCACGGCCCTTCGCGGGCATGAAGCCATGAGCCGACAACGGTTCAACACTCATCCTTGAAGCCCTCCTCCGACACGCAACGCACAACGCGATCCGGCGCACATCCTGCTGGGATGGGGCACATTGCGCGGAATGTGGCACTCCGCCCGCCCGTCCCGTCCAAGGATGCGCCATGAAACGGCTGAGGCGCCCCCCGCGCAGCGCAGGGGACGCCTCAGCCCCGTCCGTACCCGTCCTCGTGACTCGTCCGTGTGACCCGTCCGTGTGACCCGTCCGTGTGACTCGTCCGATCAGTTCGAGGTCAGAGCAACCCGTCCCACATCTGTTCCAGCAGCACCGACCACCAGCTCTCCGGCGACGACAGCGCCGCCGGGTCGAGCGCGGCGAGCTGCGCCTGGAAGTCGACCGTCCAGCGGCCCGCCTGCTCGGGGTTGAGCCCGAACCTGAGCCGCCACATACGGCCGAGCAGCCCCAGGCACCTGGCGAACTCCGGCAGCCCGCTGTTCACGAACTGCGGTGGCACCGCCTGCCCACCGGGGCCCGCCTCGACCGGTACGGCCATGATGTGCGCCGTTCCGTACTGGACGCAGATCGCGCGGCCGAAGTCCGTACCCATCACCAGGTACGAGCCGGCGTCCGGCGCCGCCCGTACCTGTCGCTGCGCGGCAAGTTCACCGAGCGTCGGCACCACGGGCTGCGCCGGCTGCGCCCAGAAGAACGGACCGAAGTCGGCCGGCAGACCCGCCCACACCAGCGTGCGCGCCACGATCTCCGGCACCCCCTGACGCGACACCGCCCGCTGGTCGAACCGGCAGATGCCCTGCGGCCCGAAAGCGCCCAGCAGCTCCTGCGCGATCCCCTCGGGCGGGATCGGCGGGGCCGGCGGCATCGGCGGGATCGGCGCGCGCATCGGCGCCGGGCGCGCGGGACCGTCGGCCACCTGGTGCAACTCGCCCTGGTGGGTGAGCAGATGCTGCATGCCCTGCTGACGGCTCGCGTGATCCTGACCGTACGGGGCGACGCTGGTGATCCGTACCTGCGGCCAGGTCTCCCGGATCATCCGCGCGCAGTAACCGCCGGGCAGCTCGCACGACTCCAGCTCCGTGTGCAGTTCGAGCACCTGCTGCGGCGGCACGTTCATGGCACGCAGCTCATGCAGGATCTGCCACTCGGGGTGCGGAGTGCCGGGCGCCGAACGGCGGATGAGCTGCGCCTCGGAACCGTCGGGCGCGCGGTAGCGCAGGACGGCCTGGTATCCGGGCCCGACGGTCGGGAGACCGGCGGGCGGATAACCGTACGAGGGCTGCTGTACGGCGCCACCCGGCATCCCGGGCCCGGGCGGCATGCCCGGCGGCATACCGGGAGGACCGGGCGGGCCGGGCCGGCCAGGAACCTGCGGCGGAGGGCCGACCACGTTCGGGCCGGCGAGCATCGTCGCCGCGTGGTGCACTCCGCCGGGAGGCGTACCGGGGCCTGGGCCGACGGGCGCGGCGGGGGGACCGGGCGGGCCCGGAGGAGGTCCCGGAGGTCCCGGAGGACCGCCAACGGGCGCGCCGGGAGGACCG
>NZ_JTHL01000001.1:3342738-3343508 GCF_000818195.1 Streptomyces sp. 150FB
CCACCGGGAGGTCCCGGGGGTCCGGGCGGCCCGGGAGGTCCGGGCGGGCTCGGCGGTCCGGGGGGCCCGGGAGGCCCGGGAGGCTGAGGCGCCGCGGGGACGTTCGCCGCCAGTTGGGTCGGCGCGTACCCGCCCACCGGGCCACCGGGCATCCCGGCTCCCGGAACACCGGGAGCGCCGGGCGGCGGCGGAGTCGTGGCGCCGCCCCCGCGGCGGATCGGCGCCGAGGCCTTGCTGGTCGCCGCGTCAGCGATGTCACCGGCCCGCGGGCTCGGCGGGACCGGGGCCGAGGGAGTCGGGGCGGACGGAGCCGGGCCCGACGGGATCGGGGACGGCGGGTCGTTGAGGGAAGCGAGGGAGGTGCGCGGCAGTTGGCTGCCGCCGGACATCAACGCCGTGGGCGTGTCCGCGCCCACCACGGGCGGCGGGACATCCTCGTCGTCCGTCCCGGAGAGCGGCGGCGAGAAGACGGTCTCCGGCAGCGCCACGGAACCGATGTTGTCCCCGATGCCGTTGGTGTCCGTCCCCGCCCAGGGAGTGGCATCGGGAGGCCCGGCCTGCCCGGACGGCGCACCCGGAGGCGTCGGCGTCGCAGCCGAAGCGCCCGCCCCTGAAGCCCCTGAAGCCCCCGAAGCCCCAGAGGCCGCCGAAGCGTTCGCCCCCGACCGCCGGTCCGGAATCCCCAACTTGTCAGCGGCGTCCTGCAACCACTCCGGCGGAGTCAGCAGGAACGACGTCTGATTCAGATCGATCCGCTGCGGCGCCGCAGG
>NZ_JTHL01000001.1:3343533-3360509 GCF_000818195.1 Streptomyces sp. 150FB
CCAACTTGTCAGCGGCGTCCTGCAACCACTCCGGCGGAGTCAGCAGGAACGACGTCTGATTCAGATCGATCCGCTGCGGCGCCGCAGGAGCGGCCGCGTCCGCCTCGCGAACGCCGTACTCCTCCTCGTACCGCCGGATCACCTCACCCACCGGCAGCCCCGGCCACAGCGTCGACTCGCCGCTGTCCCTGGCGATCACCAGGCGCTGCTCGCCGCCGTCGGACACCGGACCGTTCTCCCGGTCCTCCGCCCACACGACGAACCCCAGCTCGAACTCCCGTACCCGCACCTCACGTTGCTGGTAGGCGGGCACGTCCCTGTTGGCCCACTCTTCCGCCCGCTCCTGCGCCTGCGCGAAGGTCACCATCGCGCTCATCCCTCCACCGGGACGACGCGAGCGAAGCCGCCGTCCACCATCAGATTCGCCACAGTCTCCAGCTCCGGCGGATTGCCGGCGAGACGCCGCAGGAAGTCGTCGAAGTCGTCACCGCACGGCAGCAGCAAGCGATCCACCCTCTCCTGCACGCCCAGACCGTCGTGGTCACGGGCGTCGTCGTACGGGCAGAACCAGACGGTGCCGATCCGCTCGCCCCGGACCTTGACCGCGAGGATGCCGCCCTGGACGAAGCCGACACCCAGGTAGTCCTTGGTCATATGGTCGCGCAGACACTTGTTGACGTACAACAGGTCGTTGACCGCCGCCTGATCACGGACCGTGAAGAACGGCTGGTCCACCAGCAGCCCCAACTCCGCGTCCAGCGCGGCGCCCACCGGCGCGCAGCCGCCCGCAGCCTTCAGGAACGAACGGTAGGCGCCGGGCAGCCGGTAGCCGAGGTCCTCCTCGACGCCCAGCACCTGCTGCTCGGTGACCGTCAAGGACCCCTTCGGCAGCCCGAAGTGCGAGGGCCGGGTCTCCTGGAGCGGGCGCGTGCCCCGCTTGGCATGGTCCACCGGCGCCGTCGCCAGACCGCCGTGGTGGCGCAGCAGCGCCTTCACCTCGACCGGTACCAGCACCATCCGGCGCGAGGCCGGCTCGTGGTGCCAGGTCCAGCCGTGCGGCGTCGCGACCGCCGGGATCGTGTTCCACAGTTCGTGCCCCGAGGCGGCCAGGGCGGCGTTCGCCGATACGTAGTCCGTAAGCCGCAACTCGTCAACACCGAACCCCTCAGGGGGCTCGGCGATTTCGGCGGCCGCACGGGCGTACGGTGCGAAAACCGGATAGCCGTCGTCGTCCACGCGCACACCCCTGGGGTGGCGAGAGGCCCGGACAGGGTCCGGGAAGTTCACGACCTGCCCGGCATAGGCCGCATTCGGTGGCGCGGCTTGCTGCCCGAGCCGACCTGTCGTCATGGCGGTTGCCCCTTGCTGCTGCACTGCTGGACGGTTCCGCACAGCCTATGCGGTGAAGCAATACGGAGTTTCGATGCTCCTTTCCCGACCAATTCCGGTGACAAACGGTCACACCCGGGTGACCCAGCGCCGACGCCACGCCAGGATTCACGCCCCAGCTACCGGATCACCCCGCGCATTTGGCAGGCTGTCATCACAACCAGGGGGCGTGAGACCAGCGGCGACCGTCGCGGACACGGGGAGGGAACAGCACTTTGCACACCGCACCAGCCGACGCACAAGGCGACCCACGCCTCAGTTGGAGCAGCGTAGAACCCCACGGCGCACCCGAGCTGCGGCAGCGCAGGGACGGCATCCTGCCCGCCGTCGCCGCCGCGCTCTCCGTCCGCGGCGAGACCCTCACCTGCACCGCGGGCAAGGGCGACCAACCACCCGCCCTGCACCCCCTCGTACAGGATTTCCTCGACACCCTCACAAGCGGCCAGCGCGAACGTTTCACCGGCCGCTGCCCCGAGGCGATCCTGCTCTCGCGCCACCTCGCCGCGACCGACGAGGCCCGCTCCAAACGCGCGAGACGCAAACCCCTCACGCACGGCGAGGCCCGCCGCGCCTTCAAGCACGCCAAGCTGACCGCCCGCCGGATCCGCGAGGACGGCGACCCGCTCCACGGCAGCTACGCGCCGCCCTGCCTGTCCTGTACACCGATGCTCGCCCAGTTCGGCGTACGGCCCGTCGACCCCACCGAGAACGGCTGAGCACGGAACCATGCCCGACCTCAACACCACCCGATTCCCCGTCCCCGTCGACGCGGCGCTGCGCGACGCGGGCTGGCAGCCGGGACGCTGGGACATAGTGCGTGCGGAGGAATGGGCCGACGCGCTGCGCGCCCACATCACCCCGGCCGGCCACCTGCACACGGTCTTCCCCGCCGCCGTCGAGGCCTGGGCCGAATTCGGCGGGCTGCGCATCACCGGCCAGGGACCGGGCCGCCAGATCGCTCCCGCGACCGTACGGATCGACCCGCTCGCCGGGATCCACCTCGCGCGTACGCTCTCGGACCTCGGACGGTCGCTGGACACCGAGATCAGCCCGCTCGGCGAGGAGGGCGAAGGGCAGGCCGTGCTCGCCATCGACACGGCGGGGCGCGTCTACAGCATCGACCACACCGGCGACTGGTATCTGGGGCCGACCATCGACAGGGCGCTCGGCTCGCTGGTCACGGGCATGACGCCGACGCGGCTCACGTCGGTCTGAAGTCCGAGCGGCTCGCTTCGGTCTGAGCGGCTCCGAGCAGCTCCGACAGACCGAACGTCCCTACGCCGCGCCCCGGTCCGGCAGCACCGCCGACACCCGGAAACCCCCCGTGTCCGTCTCCCCCGACACGAACACCCCGCCCAGCGCCGTGACCCGCTCCCGCATCCCCAGCAGACCGTTCCCGCCGCTCGGCAGATGCGCGTCCTCGGCGCCACCGTCCGAAGGCCCGTTCTCCACCTGCATCGCCACCTCGGCGGACCGGTGCGCGAGCCGCACCATGACCTTCGACCCGGCGGCGTGCTTGTGGACGTTCGTCAGCGCCTCCTGCACCACGCGGTACGCCGTCTGCTCCACCGCCGGCGGGTACGCCCGTACGGGACCGTGCACCGCCAGCTCCACCACCATCCCGGCCTCCCGGGACTCCCCCACCAGCGTCTCTATGTCCTCCATACCCGGACCGTCCTCGGCCGCCGCCGCTGCCGCCGCGGCAGCCGCCACACCCACCGCGGCGAGCGGCGCCCGCACCGGTATGAGAGCCCGGTCGGCGGCCTTGAGAGCCGCGACCTGCTCCCCCGTACGCAGCACCCCGAGCATCTCCCGCAGCTCGGTCAGCGCCTGCCGGCCCAGGTCCCCGACCAGCGCCGCGTTCTTCACCGCCTTGGGCGGATCCTTCAGCGCCACCGCCTGCAAAGCGGCCGCGTGCACCACCATCAGGCTCACCCGGTGCGCCACCACGTCGTGCATCTCGCGGGCGATCCGGGTGCGTTCCTCCGTACGCGCCCACTCGGCGCGCTGCTCCGCGCGGTCGGCGAGCAGCGACAGCTCCTGCTCCAGGCTGTCGGCTCGCTCCCGCAGGCTCTCCATCAGCCGGCGCCGCGCCCCGACGTAGAGCCCGAAGAGCACGGGCGGCGCGGTGAGTCCGAGGGACATCAGGACCGCGATGAGCGGGACGTACCAGCCGTACGAGCCGAGCTGCTCGTACGAGACGTTCTGCCGCGTCCGTACGAACGTCACGATCAGCGTCGCCGCCAGCGACATCCCGGCCAGCGCCCCGATGATCCGGCGCGGCGCCTCGGAGGCGGCGAGGGTGTAGAGCCCGACGATCCCCATCAGGAAGCCCAACTCGGCGGGCGTGACGGCGATCGAGACGAGCACGACGGCGAACGGCCAGCGGCGCCGCAGCACCAGGACGGCCCCCGCCAGTACGCCGAAGACGGCCCCCATCGCCGACGGCAGCGCGGCCGTGCCGGCGAACCGGACGCCCTCCACCCCGCACTCCAGGGCCGACACGGCGGCCAGCCCCACATCGAGCACGACACTCCGCCGACGCACCCACCACCAGTAACGGCGGGCGGTCCTGCCCGCACCGTCCCGGTGTGCCCCCGTTGTGGTCATGTCTTCCAGACTAAGGGCGGGCGCGACGCATTTTAAGGCGGCCACGCCAGCCCAAAACGGGCACGTGTTCGATCAGAACACGCATCAATCACTCGAACTGGCGAATCGCCCGTGCATTCGAGCCGGAGGCGCGCATTCCGGGTGACGATCACCCGTATGACGCAGATCACCGGCAAATATGCCGACTTCGAGGGACTCCGCGCCCGGGCGATCGCCCTGCGCGGCGAGGGCCTGAGCCGCCGCCAGATCAGGGACCGCCTGTTCGTCGACAACAACGACCTCCTCAACCGCCTCCTGGAGGGCGAGCCGCCACCGGAATGGACCAGGCGCCCGAACGCGAAGGACGACTTACGGGAGGAGGCCCGCGCCCTGCGCCTGCGCGGCCTCACGTACGACCAGATCCAGGTGGAGCTGGGCTGCTCGAAGAGTTCGATCTCGCTCTGGGTGCGCGACCTGCCGAAACCGCCGAAGCGCACCCCGGAGGAGGCGTCGGCGATCGCGCGCCGCGGCTGGGAGGCGACGCTCCAGCGGCGGGAGGTGGAGCGCGGGGAGACCAAGCGCAGGGCGGCGGAGGAGATCGGGAAGCTGACGGACCGCGAGCTGTTCCTGGTCGGGGTGGGGCTGTACTGGGCGGAGGGCGCCAAGGACAAGCCGTACAAGCGCCGCGAGAGCCTGCTCTTCATCAACAGCGATCCCGACGTCATCCGGCTCTATCTGCGCTGGCTCGAACTCCTCGGGGTCGGACCCGAGCGGCTGCGCTTCCGGCTCAGCATCCACGAGTCGGCGGACGTGGCGGGAGCCGAGAGGTACTGGGCCGACCTGGTGGGCGCCGACTCCTCGTCGTTCCACCGGACGACGCTCAAGAAGCACAACCCGAAGACCGTCAGGAAGAACACCGCCGACGCGTACAAGGGCTGCCTGATCGTCTATGTCACCAAGAGCGCCGACCTCTACCGTCGCATGGAGGGGGCTTGGTACGGCATAGTGTTGGGTGCCGATCCGGCAGCCTGACGCAATGTCCGGCTCGACCGACAATATTCCCCCGTGGTGTAATTGGCAGCACTGTGGCTTTTGGTGCCATCTGTCCAGGTTCGAGTCCTGGCGGGGGAGCTTCACAATGCGGGTCCTGACCTTCACGGTCAGGACCCGCACTCGTTTCCCGCCCGAAACCCCCCGGTATCCTGCGGATGTCCATCACCCGAAGCCGAAGGGCATTCCCGTGAGCGCCAACCGCCCGGCAGCCGTCGTCGTCCTCGCAGCGGGTGAAGGCACCCGTATGAAGTCGAGGACCCCCAAGGTCCTGCATGAGATCTGCGGGCGCTCGCTCGTCGGACATGTCGTGTCCGCCGCCCAGGATCTGACCCCCGAACAACTCATCGTGGTCGTGGGCCACGCCCGTGACCTCGTCGAGGGCCACCTCTCCACCGCGTACGAGGGCGTGCGCACCGCCTTCCAGGCCGAGCAGAACGGCACCGGCCACGCCGTCAGGACCGCCCTCCAGGAGCTGGGGAGTACGCCGGACGGGACCGTGGTCGTCGTCTGCGGCGACACGCCCCTGCTCTCCGTCGACACGCTGCGGGCCCTCACCGAGACGCACCGCACCGGCGGCAACGCCGTCACCGTGCTGACCGCCGAGGTGCCGGACGCGAGCGGGTACGGGCGGATCGTCCGGGACGGGGACAGCGGCGCCGTGACGGCCATCGTGGAGCACAAGGACGCCACCGCCGCCGAGCGGGCGATCCGGGAGATCAACTCCGGGGTGTTCGCGTTCGACGGCCAGCTCCTCGCCGACGCGCTCGGCAAGGTGCGCAGCGACAACAGCCAGGGCGAGGAGTACCTCACCGACGTGCTCGGCATCCTGCGGGAGTCCGGCCACCGCGTCGGGGCCTCCGTCGCCGCCGACCACCGGGAGATCCTGGGCATCAACAACCGCGTCCAGCTCGCCGAGGCGCGCCGTCTGCTGAACGAACGGCTGCTGGAGCGCGCGATGCTGGCCGGTGTGACCGTGGTCGACCCGGCGTCGGTGCAGATCGATGTGACGGTGACGTTCGAGGAGGACGCGGTCGTCCACCCGGCCACCCAGCTCCTCGGCAGCACGCATCTCGGCGAGGGCAGCGAGGTCGGGCCCAACTCGCGGCTGAAGGACACGAAGGTCGGTGCCGGCGCGCGGCTGGACAACACCGTGGCGGACAGCGCCGAGGTCGGCACGGGCGCTTCGGTCGGCCCGTACGCGTATCTGCGGCCGGGGACGCGCCTCGGTACGAAGGCCAAGGCCGGCACGTACGTGGAGATGAAGAACGCGACGATCGGCGAGGGCACGAAGGTGCCGCACCTCTCCTACGTCGGGGACGCGACGATCGGCGACTTCACCAACATCGGCGCGGCGAGCGTCTTTGTGAACTACGACGGCGTGAACAAGCACCACACGACGATCGGGTCCCACTGCCGGACAGGCTCGGACAACATGTTTGTGGCACCGGTCACGCTCGAGGACGGTGTCTACACCGCGGCCGGGTCCGTGATCACGAAGAACGTGCCGGCCGGCGCACTGGCCGTCGCGCGGGGCCAGCAAAGGAATATCGAAGGGTGGGTGGAGCGGAAACGTCCGGGAAGCGCCGCGGCGCAGGCCGCCGAGTCGGCGTCCCGGAAGGTGGCGGATGAAAACTGACCGGAAACCGATGCGTCGATCTCGGCGTACCGTGATATTCGCAACGCCTCGCCGGCTCGCAGGTACACGCGGGTGCGCGGCAGTCGACACGTCTGAGGAGACAGTGCTGTGACCGGGATCAAGACGACCGGCGAGAAGAAGCTGATGCTCTTCTCCGGCCGCGCCCACCCCGAGCTGGCGGAGGAGGTCGCCACCCAGTTGGGGGTCGGGATCGTGCCGACGAAGGCATTCGATTTCGCCAACGGTGAGATCTACGTCCGCTACCAGGAGTCGGCTCGCGGCGCTGACTGCTTCCTGATACAGAGCCACACTGCTCCGATCAATAAGTGGATCATGGAGCAGTTGATCATGATTGATGCTCTGAAGCGGGCTTCGGCCAGGAGCATCACCGTGATCGTGCCGTTCTACGGCTATGCCAGGCAGGACAAGAAGCACCGCGGGCGTGAGCCGATCTCGGCGCGGCTGGTGGCCGACCTGATGAAGACGGCGGGCGCCGACCGGATCCTGACGGTGGACCTGCACACGGACCAGATCCAGGGCTTCTTCGACGGCCCTGTCGATCACCTCTTCGCACTGCCGGTCCTCGCGGACTACGTGGCGAGCAAGGTCGACCGCGACAAGCTGACCGTGGTGTCGCCGGACGCCGGGCGGGTACGGGTCGCCGACCGCTGGTGCGACCGTCTCGGGGCGCCGCTGGCCATCGTCCACAAGCGCCGCGACAAGGATGTCGCCAATCAGGTCACGGTCCACGAGGTCGTGGGCAATGTGGCGGGCCGGGTCTGTGTGCTGGTCGACGACATGATCGACACCGGCGGCACGATCTGCGCCGCTGCGGACGCGCTGTTCGCGCACGGCGCCGAGGACGTCATCGTGACGGCGACCCACGGGGTGCTTTCGGGTCCCGCCGCCGATCGTCTGAAGAATTCGAAGGTCAGCGAGTTCGTCTTCACGAACACTCTGCCCGATCCCGGTGATCTCGAGGTCGACAAGATCACGGTGCTGTCGATCGCGCCGACGCTCGCGCGTGCCGTACGTGAGGTCTTCGAGGACGGCTCGGTCACGAGCCTCTTCGAGGAGCAGGCGTAACCCCGCGACAAGATCGATTTAGAGGGCGGCCTCCCCGCCGGGTAGACTCAGTGAGTTGCTCGGCGAGGGAGGCCGCACCTGTGTGCGGCTGTCCGTTATCGACGCGCTCTTCGTAGCAGGCCTGTCGTGGCCGGGTGACCACCTTTTTTGTCATCCGGAACACCCAGTACATCAAGTACCACTACGAGGAGTGCACTCATGGCCGAGCTGAAGCTCACCGCCGAGATCCGCAGCGAGTTCGGCAAGGGTGCCGCCCGGCGTACCCGCCGTGCCAACAAGGTCCCCGCGGTCATTTACGGCCACGGCGCCGACACCGTCCACGTGACCCTGCCGGGTCACGACCTGATGATGGCGCTCAAGACCGCGAACGTGCTGATCGACCTGGACGTCGAGGGCCGCAGCGAGCTGGTCATCCCGAAGGCTGTCGTCCGTAACCCGATCCGGGGTCACATCGAGCACGTCGACCTGCTCGCTGTGAAGCGCGGCGAGAAGGTCACCGTCGAGGTCGCCGTGCACACCGACGGCGAGCTGGCGCCGGGTGCCAACCTGCTGGAGAACGTCCTCAACACCCTCACCGTCGAGGCCGAGGCCACCAACATCCCGACCTCGGTGACGGTCTCCATCGAGGGCCTGTCCGCCGGTGCGGCGATCCACGCCAAGGATGTCCCGCTGCCGGCCGGCACCGCGCTGGTCACCGACGAGGACGCCGTTGTCATCCAGGTCCTGGCCGCCCAGGCCGAGGAGCCGACGGCCGCCGAGGTCAGCGACGCCGCCGCCGAGAGCAGCGAGGCCTGATCTTCCGGGTTCGCCGGACGCGCCTCCTGGGGTGGCGGGCTTCACGGCCCGCCACCCCATCTCTCTGTTCTGCCTTACCCGTACGCGAGGAGATCTGAGTTCGGATGACGACGGATGCCGCCGCCCCCTGGCTGATCGTCGGCCTGGGCAATCCAGGACCCGAGTACGCCGCCAACCGCCACAACGTCGGGTTCATGGTCGCCGACCTCCTCGCCGAGCGGATCGGCGGCTCGTTCAAGCGGGCGCAGAAGGCGGGGGCGCAGGTGATCGAGGGGCGGATGGGCGCGCCGGGTCCGGCGAGCCGCCGGGTGGTGCTGGCCAAGCCCGCTTCGTACATGAATCTCTCCGGCGGTCCGGTCGCCGGGCTGCGGGACTTCTACAAGGTGGAGACGGCGAACATCGTGGCCGTCCATGACGAGCTGGACATCGATTACGGCGCGCTGCGGGTGAAGCTGGGCGGCGGCGACAACGGCCACAACGGTCTGAAGTCGATGACGAAGGCGATGGGGCCCGAGTACCACCGGGTGAGGTTCGGGATCGGCAGGCCGCCGGGCCGGATGCAGGTGGCGGACTTCGTCCTGAAGGACTTCTCGTCGGCGGAGCGCAAGGAGTTGGCGTACTTCGTGGACCGCGCGGCGGACGCTGTCGAGGCATTGATCACCGAGGGTCTGGAGCGCGCGCAGACCGCGTACAACTCCTGACATTTGCTTGCATCTCATGGTCGTTGTCGGGCTCGAAGTTGACCGAGTACGTCCGCATGGCCAAGGATCGCGCCATGCCGAGCCCGTCCCACCCCGCCCTGTCGTTCGGCCGTACGGCCGCGACGGCCGTTGTCGCTCTCCTGCTGCTGATCGGCGGGATCTGGGCCTCCTGGGACACCGCGCAGCACGTGATGCTCGCCAAGGGCCGTGAGCACGGCACTCTTACGGTGGTGAGCTGCGCCGACAAGGTCTGCACGGGTCCTTACGACCCTGATGGCGCGGCGGGTCCGCGTGGCGGTATGACGATCGAGGAGTCGGTCGCCGTCAAGAAGGGCGAGCACTTTCCCGTCGTGGTGAAGCCCGACAGTCACGAGATGGTGCGTACGGGCCTGGCCGGTCTGCTGCACGCGTGGGTGCCGCTCGGCGGCGCGCTGCTGCTGGCGTCGCTGGTGATCGGCGGCGGTATGCGGCTGACGCGTATGGCCTGGGGTACGGCGGTGGCGGGCGCGGTCCTGCTGTTCGCCTCGTTCCTGGCCCTCTGAGCCGGAACGCACGTACGGCGGCTGCCGGAGCAGCCGCCGTACGTATGGGGTGAGGGGCCGGGTCAGCCGGTGTTGCGCAGTCCGGCGGCGAC
The DNA here is from genome assembly GCF_000818195.1 of Streptomyces sp. 150FB. GTDB lineage: Bacteria > Actinomycetota > Actinomycetes > Streptomycetales > Streptomycetaceae > Streptomyces. The sequence continues at coordinate 3,353,417 of NZ_JTHL01000001.1, forward strand.
TCCGTTGACCGTGAGCAGCAGGGCCCGCGCGAGCAGCGGGTCCGGTGCCTCGTCCCGTTCCGCCGCCGCGCGCTGGCGTGCGAGCAGCGAGACCTGGAGGTAGGAGATCGGGTCGAGGTAGGCGTCGCGGATGGCGAAGGTCTGCTGGAGCGCCGGGTTGGAGTCGAGGAGCTTCTCGCCTCCGGTGATCCGCAGTACTTCCCGGACGGTCAGCTCGTGTTCGGCCTCGATGTCGGCGAAGACGTGCTTCAGCTCGTCGGGCACGAGGGTGTCGACGTAGTGCCTGGCGATCCGCAGGTCGGTCTTGGCGAGCGTCATCTCGACGTTCGAGAGGAAGTTCTGGAAGAAGTGCCAGTGCTCGTACATCTCGTCGAGCACGGTGTCGAGTCCGGCTTCGCGCAGCGCCTTGAGGCCGGAGCCGACGCCGTACCAGCCGGGGACGATCTGCCGGGACTGGGTCCAGCCGAAGACCCACGGGATGGCCCGGAGGCCGTCGAGTCCGGCGCCCGAGTCGGGGCGGCGGGAGGGCCGGGAGCCGAGGTGCAGGTCGGCGAGCTGGTCCACGGGTGTGGAGGCGAAGAAGTACGCGGGCAGGTCGGGGTCCTCGACGAGTCCCCGGTATGTCCGGTGCGCGGCGTCCGAGACGGTGTCCATCGCGGCGTCCCAGCGGGCGAGCGCCTCGTCGGACTGGCGGGGCGCGGTGTGCAGGGCCGAGGCCTGGAGGGTGGCAGCGACGGTCAGTTCCAGGTTCTCCCTGGCGAGGGAGGGGATCAGGTACTTGTCGGAGATGACCTCGCCCTGCTCGGTCACCTTGATCTCGCCTTCGAGGGTGCCCCAGGGCTGCGCGAGGATCGCGTCGTGCGAGGGGCCGCCGCCGCGGCCGACCGTACCGCCGCGGCCGTGGAAGAGCCGGAGCCGTACGCCGTGCCGGTGCGCGACGTCGCGCAGTCGGCGCTGGGCGCGGTGGATCTCCCACTGGGAGGTGGTGATCCCGCCGAACTTGGACGAGTCGGAGTAGCCGAGCATCACTTCCTGCACGTCGCCCCTGAGGGAGACGAGCCGGCGGTACGAGGGGTCGGCGAGCATCTCGTTGAGGATGACGTCGGCCGCGCGCAGCTCGTCGGTGGTTTCCAGCAGCGGCACGATGCCGATCTTCGCCCAGCCGCCGTGCAGGTCGAGCAGGCCTGCCTCGCGGGCGAGTACGGCTGCGGCGAAGACGTCGTCGGCGCCCTGGCACATCGAGATGATGTAGGACTCGATGACTTCGGGGCCGAAGCGTTCGAAGGCCTGGCGGACGGTGTGGAAGACGCCGAGGGTCTTCTCGCCGGCCGCGTCGAGGGGTGCGGGGGTGGGGGCCAGCGGGCGGCGGGAGCGCAGCTCCTTGGCGAGCAGCTTCTGCCGGTATTCGCGCGGCATGTCGCTGTAGCGCCAGGATTCCTCGCCGAGCCGGTCGAAGAGCTGGCCGAGGGCGTGGTGGTGGGCGTCGGCGTGTTCCCGTACGTCCATGGTGGCGAGCTGGAGTCCGAAGGCGGCGAGCGTACGGATCGTACGGTCCATGCGGCCGTCGGCGAAGAGGCCGCCCCTGTGCTGGCGCAGCGAGGCCTGGATCAGGGTGAGGTCGGCGAGGAGTTCGGCGGTGCCGAGGTAGTCGCGGCCGTTCTCGTGGGGGGTGTTCCTGGCGAGGCGCTCGCGGGTGTTGACGAGCTTCTGCCGGATGCAGGTCACCTTGAGGCGGTAGGGCTCTTCGGCGTTGAGGCGCTTGTAGCGGGGGCTGATCTCGGGGAGCCGCACCAGGTCGTCCTGGAGCGAGTCGAGCAGCTCGTCGGTGGCACCGGTGTAGCGGATGGAGTTGGAGAGCAGGCCCCGGAGGTAGTCGATTTGTTCGAGGGCGTCCGTGATGCCGTGCTCGTGCTGGAGTATCAGCACTTCGCGGGTGACGTCGGGGGTGACGTTCGGGTTGCCGTCGCGGTCGCCGCCGATCCAGGTGCCGAAGCTGAGCGGACGGGTGCCGGGCGGCAGTTGGACGCCGACGCGCTCCAGTTCGGCGGCGAGGTCTTCGAGCACGTCACCGACGGCGCCGACGTGGAGTTCGTCGAGGTAGTAGATGGCGTTGCGCGCCTCGTCGGCGGGTTCGGGCCGTACGACGCGCAGTTCGTCCGTCTGCCAGATGAGGTCGATGGACTCGGCGAGTCGCAGGTCGTGGCGGCGCCTGTCGGCGGCGATGACCGGGGTTTCGAGGAGTTCGGCGATCCGGCGGAGCTTGTTCAGTACGGAACGGCGGGCCGCTTCGGTGGGGTGCGCGGTGAAGACGGGCCGGACGTTCAGGTTCTTGACGGTCTCGCGCAGGTGTTCGGGGTCTGCGTCCTTGAGCCGGTCGGCGGTACGGGCGAGCAGCCCGCCCTCGGCGGCGCGGCGGTCGCGCATTTCCCGGCCTCGGTGCACCTGTTCGGTGACGTTGGCGAGGTGGAAGTAGGTGGAGAACGCGCGTACCAGCTTGGCCGCCGTCTCCAGGTCGGTGGCGCCGAGCAGTTCGGCGGCGGCTTCGCCGTCCTCGCGGGTGAGCGCGCGGACGCGCTCGACGAGTTCGAGGAGGTCGGGGCCCTCCTGGCGGACGAGGGTCTCGCCCAGCAGGTCACCCAGGCGGCGGATGTCGGAGCGCAGTTCAGCTCCGGAACCCGGGCGGGCGGCGGAGTCCGGGACTGTACCCGGCGCCGTACTGGGAGTGGGCGTGGGAGTCGGGGCCTGGATCGAGGTCGAGGTCGGGGTCTGGTCGGCACTGCTCACAGGTGCGGCTCCTTGCAGTGTTCGAGCACGTCTGGAGTGGATCTGGAGGCTTCGCGGACCGCGCTGTCCGACAACGTCAAGGATAGGTGGCCTTCGCCTGACGTTATCCACAGGCCTCTTGTCGCGCCGTTGGGCGCTGCCATACTTACGATGCCGTAGGTTACGCACCCGTATCCGGGCATCTGCCGTATTCCTCACCTCAGGGGACTCCCCATGACAACAAGCCCCGACCTGATCGAAGATTCGACCCCGTATCCCCCGTCGTCCGGCGATTCACACTCCGACGGCGCGCCGCTCTCCCCCGTACTGCCCTCCGCCACGCTCGGCGGGGACAACAAGCGTTCCATCGAGCAGCTCGCTCTGCTGCTCTTCATCGCGCTGCCCTTCGTCGCCCTGGTCGCCGCCGTGCCGCTGGCGTTCGTGTGGGGCGGTGTGAGCTGGCTCGATCTCGGGCTGATGGTGGCCATGTACTTCGTCGGCTGCCACGGCATCACGATCGGTTTCCACCGCTACTTCACCCATGGCTCCTTCAAGGCGAAACGCCCGCTGCGTATCGCGCTGGCCGTCATGGGCTCGCTCGCCGTCGAGGGGCCGCTGGTCCGCTGGGTGGCGGACCACCGCAAGCACCACAAGTTCTCCGACGCGGACGGCGATCCCCACTCGCCGTGGCGCTTCGGCGAGACGCTGCCCGCGCTGATGAAGGGCCTGTGGTGGGCGCACATCGGCTGGCTCTTCGACGAGGAGCAGACCTCGCAGCAGAAGTACGCACCGGATCTGATCAGCGATCCGGCGATCAGGGCGGTCTCGCGCCAGTTCGCGCTGTGGACGGTCGTCTCGTTGATGCTTCCGCCGGTTGTAGGCGGTCTGGTCACGATGTCGTGGTGGGGAGCCTTCACCGCCTTCTTCTGGGGTTCACTGGTTCGGGTGGCTCTGCTGCACCACGTGACGTGGTCGATCAACTCGATCTGCCATGCGGTCGGCAAGCGTCCTTTCAAGTCCCGCGACCGTTCGGGCAATGTGTGGTGGCTGGCCGTCCTGTCCTGCGGCGAGTCGTGGCACAACCTGCACCACGCGGATCCGACCAGCGCGCGGCACGGCGTGCTGAAGGGGCAGGTCGACTCCAGTGCCAGGCTGATCCGCTGGTTCGAGCAGTTCGGCTGGGCGTCGGACGTGCGCTGGCCCAGCGCCACCCGTATCGAATCCAGGCGTCATAAAAAAACGACAGGCGCACCACTCAACGCGGAATGATAGGCATCGTGGCGATCGACGACCCTACGACCAACATGGCCGGCACGAGCGGCGCCGGAAAGGCCCGCCCCACGGAGGTCCGGCGTGCGCGCCGGGTCCGGATGACCGGGGCGGAGCGCCGCGAGCAACTGCTGGACATCGGTCGTACGGTCTTCGCCGAGAAGGGCTTCGAAGGCACGTCGGTGGAGGAGATCGCGGCGAAGGCCGGGGTCTCCAAGCCGGTGGTCTACGAGCACTTCGGCGGCAAGGAGGGCCTGTACGCGGTGGTCGTGGACCGCGAGATGCGCCAGCTCCTGGACATGGTGACCGGCGCACTGACCGCCGGTCACCCCCGAGAGCTGCTGGAACAGGCCGCGTTCGCGCTGCTGGACTACATCGAGACGTACACGGACGGTTTCCGCATCCTGGTTCGCGACTCACCGGTGGCGCAGTCGACGGGTACGTTCGCGTCCCTGATCAGTGACATAGCGACACAGGTGGAGGACATTCTCGGCCTGGAATTCGAGGCCCGCGGCTTCGACCCGAAGCTGGCCCCGCTGTACGCGCACGCGCTGGTGGGCATGGTGGCGCTGACGGGCCAGTGGTGGGTGGACGCCCGCAGGCCGAAGAAGTCCGAGGTGGCGGCGCATCTGGTGAACCTGGCGTGGCACGGCCTGGGCAATCTGGAGGCGAAGCCGCGGCTGATAGGGCACCGCAGGTTCTGAGGAACGCCCGCTTCTCGTCACTCCCGCCGGGAATGGTCACTCATTGTGATGACATAAGCGGATTATGGACGCTACGGTGATGGTGCAGGGCCCAGAATTCCGTTCATGGGAGGAATCATGACCGCCGAGCCAGTCAAGGCCTCAAGCAAGTGGCCTGTGCCCCCGCAGGACGGCTACACCGTGGACGACCTGTTCACCCTGCCGGATCTCCCGCCTCATACCGAGTTGATCGACGGGAGCCTCGTCTTCGTGAGTCCGCAACGCCGTTTCCACGCCCGCATGATCGATTTGTTGGTCACAGGTCTAGGCCGGATGGCACCCGACGACCTGGAGATCGAGCGCGAGATGACTGTGGTGCTGGACCATCGCAACGGTCCGGAACCCGACGTCTCCGTCGTACGCGCCACCGCGATCACCGGACTCGACCAAACCAGTTTTCCCGTCGCTGATGTCCTGCTGGCCGTGGAGGTGGTATCACCTGATTCGGAAGCGCGCGACAGAAGTAGCAAACCGCAGAAGTACGCGGCAGCCGGTATCCCGAACTTCTGGCTGGTGGAAATGGGCAGGTCCGATGAGACGGCGGTGGTACACGTCTACGAGCTGGACCCGCTGACGAAGGTGTACGCGCTGACAGGCATCCATCGCGACCGCCTGAAGACCAGCGTCCCCTTCACCATCGATCTCGACATCAGCTTGGAGGCAGTGAAACGGCGCCAATGACGCTCGTACCCGCCGGGTAGCTCGCACGGGTTACTCGACGTCGTTGAAGTGCTCCACCACCGGTGGCACCGCCAGGAAAGGGCCCAGCAGACCGCCGTAGCGCGTGTACCTGTCGGTTCCGCGGAAGTTCTCCAGGTGGTGTTGCCGGGACTCCCACTCGACCACGCCGACGAACCGCGTGGGAGTTTCGACGCCCCTGACCATTCTGGCGCTCAGGCAGCCCGGCGTACCGAGCAGGATCTTGCGGGCCTCCCGGTAGGCCTCGGTGAACGCCTGTTCCTTGCCCGACAGCACATCGATCAGAGCGATCTCGGTAACCATGCCCTCAGGTTTCCACCGTTCGGCAGGACCCGCGATTCCTGGCCGCCGGGGTACGGCCAGTCAGGGCCGGGTGATCGACTCGCCGATGAGGAACCCCTTCGCGGGACCGTCCGGGATGATCGCGTCCGTGCCGTAGGAGACACGGTCTGCCACGAATCCAGAGTGTCCCTGTGCCCCGAAAGACACCTTGATCATCAGAAAGAGCGATGAACCGGGCGATCGTCATCGCTATCCACCCACAGGAGTGAACCGATCCGCCGTCACATGCGTTGAGCAGGAGACGCGACCGGGACGGCCGGTCCGCGAATGTGGGAACAGGACTGATGGACAACAACAAAACGAGACGCCCCCTCCTGCGCCGTTCCCTCGCGCTCGGTGCCGCGACCCTCGGAAGCGCGCTGGCGCTCACCGCCGCCGTCGCGGCGCCCGCCTCGGCCGGTACGGCCGGGTCCGCCGGTGTGTCCGGCCGCCATGGCACCGACTATGTCGCCCTGGGCGACTCGCTGGCCTCCGGCCCCGGGATACCGACCCAGGTCGACGCCAACTGCGCGCGCTCCAACAGCAATTACCCCTCGCTCATCGCCGCCGCCAGTGGCGCGCGGCTGACCGACGTGAGCTGCTCCGGCGCCTCCACGGTCAACATGACGGCGCCTCAGGGCACCGCCGCCCCCCAGTTCGACGCTCTCAACCGGGACACCGACCTCGTCACCCTCAGCATCGGCGTCAACAACATAGGCGTGGACGGTGCGGGCTTCACGTCGATCATCACCACCTGCGCCCAGTTGAGCGCGTCCGACCTGGCCGGCGGCCCGTGCCGGGACTTCTTCAACTCGACCGGTTCGGACCTTCTCCGTACGAACATCGCCAACGCGGCGCCGAAGGTCGCGGCGACGCTGGCCGGTATCCACCAACGCGCCCCGCACGCAAGGGTGTTCGTCATCGGATATCCCGACCTGTTCCCCGACGACGGCTCCTCCTGCACCAGCGCCGCCGTCCCGTTCGCGGCAGGCGACTTCGCCTACCTGCGCGACTCGGAGAAGGCCCTCAACTCGATGCTCGTCCGGCAGGCCGCGCTCGGCGGCGCCCGGTATGTGGACACGTACAAGCCCACCGTCGGTCACGACATGTGCGAGCCGGCCGGTGAGCGTTGGATCGAGCCGGTCGTCCCCACCACCGCGGCCGCCCCGGCGCACCCCAACGCCCTGGGACACCAGGCCATGGCGGGGGCGATCGAGCGCAGCATTCGCGGCTGCGCCCCGCGCCGTAACGGCTAGTGACCTGGTTCGGAGATGCGTGAGCAGTAGCGGCAGATCTTG
>NZ_JTHL01000001.1:3361504-3376215 GCF_000818195.1 Streptomyces sp. 150FB
TTGCCCTCCGGCGCCGTCGTGCTGTCGGTCCGGCGGCCGTCGATTACCTGGCAGGTAATCGACCGCCGCCGGGCTGTGCGACATCGTTCCCGTTGTCGGCACCGCCGGCACGGGAAGCACAAGGAGAGGACAGCACGATGACCGCATACGACGACGCCGTCCGGCGCTACTTCACCGCCTGGAACACGACCGGCGCCGAGGATCTCGCCAAGGCCGTGGCCGCCACGTTCACCGAGAACGCGACGTACACCGATCCGCTGGCGGACGTACAGGGCCACGACGGGATCGCCGCCGCGATCGCGGGGGCCCACGAGCAGTTCCCCGGCTTCGAGTTCACCCTCACCGGCACCCCCGACGGGCATCACAACCTCGTCCGTTTCACCTGGGACCTGGTGTCCTCGGCGGACGGATCGGCGCCCGCCGCCGGCTCCGATGTGGCCCTTCTCGCGGAGGACGGACGCATCCGCTTCGTCAGCGGGTTTCTCGACCGGGTCCCCGGCGCCTGACGGGTGCGGGACCTTCAGGAGAGCGACAGAGATGTCCTGACGCCGGTGATGATGAGCTCCAGGCCTTCGAGGAAGGCCTGGTCCCGGCGTTCTTGGGGCCGGGCGTCGGCGCTGGTGGAGCGGGCCTGTTCCTCGATCGTGTAACCGTTGACGTAGGCGAGGACGGTATCCACGGCGATGGCGGCGGTCTCGGCGGGGGCGCCCGTGGCGGCCAGGGCCGTCACGAGGCCCTGGAAGACGGCAACGGGCTCGGCGCCCGGGTCGTGGAAGGTGGACATGAGCCGAGCGCCGTCGCGATGGGCCAGCATGACCTCGCGCGTGCCGGTCGCGACGGCGCGCAGCCGCTCGTCCCAGGGGCCGTCGGGGAGGGGGGCGCCGCCTCCGGGCGGAGTGGCCAGACGCGTGACCATGGCGTCCAGCAGGGCCTGCTTGCTGGGGTAGTGCCGGTACAGCGCGCTTGGGCGCACGCCGAGCCGGGCTGCCAGCAGCCGCATGGTGAGAGCGTCCAGGCCGGCCTCGTCCAGCAACTCGATCGCGGCTTGGAGCACTTGGGCGCGCCGCTGCCCCATAGCCCCTCCCGGTGTCTTGACAGTTCCGGTCCGTCGATGTGAACAATGTACACGTGAACGTTGTTCACCTAGCTGGGCGGTGGAGGAACCGAATGATCGAACGCGGAGCGGCACGGGCGTCGGTGACCGGAGCGGGGCTCAGCCGGCTGACAGCGGCGGCCGAGGGGGCGCCGTGACCGGCCGGCCGGTCGCAGCGCGCGACTACCTCAAGGGCCAGGTCCGGTCGGACGACGGGACGACGATCGGCTACAGGCAGCGCGGCCGCGGCCCCGGATTGATCCTCGTACACGGCGGAATGCAAGCATCGCAGCACCTCACCGGGCTTGCCGAGACCCTGTCGGCCGACTTCACCGTCTATGTGCCTGATCGGCGTGGCCGCGGGCTCAGCGGGCCCCACGGTGAAGGCTTCGGCGTCAGGCGCGAGGTCGAGGATCTGCGGGCGCTGGCCGCGGCGACCGGCACTTCGCGGATCTTCGGCCTGAGTTCGGGAGCGCTCGCCGTGCTGCGCACGGCCCTGGCCGTCCCCCAGCTCGACCGGATCGCCCTGTACGAGCCGCCACTGTCGGTCGGCGGCTCGGTCCCGACGGGCTGGCTCCCGCGTTTCGACCGTGAGATCGCCGCAGGCAAAATCGCCGCCGCGCTGCTCACGGCCCTACGCGGGCTGGGTACGGAACCCGCGCTCGGGCGCATCCCGCGATTCGTGCTCGCGCCGCTCATGGCGGTCGCCTCTCGCGTGCGACGTGAGTCACCCGGAGACGACGTGCCGCTCGCGGCGCTCGTCCCCACACAACACTTCGACCTGAGGATCATCGAAGAGATGGCCGACAGCGTGACGGACTGTGCGGCGCTCGAAGCGCGGGTTCTGCTGCTCGACGGAGCGAAGAGCCCGGCGTATTTAGGTGTCGCCCTGGAAGCACTCTCCGCGGTGCTCCCGGACGCTCGGCGCATCACCTTCCCCGGCTTGGGGCACTCCGGCCCGGACGACGACGGGGATCCGAAGCGCGTGGGCGAGGCGCTGCGTGAATTCTTCGACGCGCCATGACATGCACAGGTGCGGCGCCGTGACCGCGGCGGGTCAGCTCAGCGGTTCCAGGAATTCCAGCCGGTTGCCCACCGGGTCGTCGGAGTAGAAGCGGCGGTGGCCCGGGAGCGCGTCGTCCCAGGTCACGGCCGCGCCGAGGCGTTCAAGCCGCTCCGCGTACGCTTCGATGCCGGTGACCCGCAGGCCCGGGTGCGCCTTCCTCGCCGGGCGGAAGTCGCTGTCGATCCCGAGGTGGAGCTGTACGGTCCCGGCCCGGAACCAGCAGCCGCCCCGGGCGGCCAGCACCGGCGGTTTGGGGATCTCGTCCATGCCGAGGACGTCCGCGTAGTAGGCGCGCAGCGCGTCCTCGGAGCCCTCGGGCGCGGCCAGTTGGACGTGGTCGACGGCCGTCAGCATCAGGATCCCTTGTGTGCGACGGCGAAGATGCGGCGGAAGGGGAAGACCGTGCCGTGCGGGCCCGGCGGGTAGGCCTCGCGCAGCAGGTCGCGGTATTCGCGGGTGAAGTCCGCCGCCGCCTCGGGATCGTCGGCGAGCGCCGTGAGGACGGGCCGGAGCGCGGTGCCCTTGGTCCAGTCGAGGACCGGGTCCTCGCCGGTCAGGAGCTGGAGGTAGGTGGTCTCCCAGACGTCCGCCACGCAGCCGAGGTCTTCGAGCGTCGCCAGGTACTCGGCGGGTTCGATCATGCCGGCGAGACGTCCCGCGCCGGCGCCGAGCCGCTCGCGCCACCGGGGGCTCTGCCGCAGGTCGTCCAGCAGGAGGTGGCTGGGGCAGGCGAAGTTTCCGGGGACCTGGAAGGCGAACGTCCCCCCGGGTGCCAGGCCTTCGACCCAGGCAGGGAAGGAGCCGAGGTGGCCGGGGACCCACTGGAGGGCCGCGTTGGAGACGATCAGGTCGTACGGTTCCTCCGGCGTCCAGGTCCTGGCGTCGCCGGTGACGAACTCCAGCAGCCCGCCGCCGGGCGTCGGGCCTCCGTACCCGTCGCGGGCCGCTTCGAGCATCTCCCGCGAGGTGTCGAGGCCGGTGATGTGGGCGTCCGGCCAGCGGTCGGTGAGCAGGACGGTGACATTGCCGGCTCCGCAGCCGATGTCGGCGATCCTGGCGGGCCGCCGGGCCGTGGCGCCCCTGCCCCCGCCCGCAGCACTGGCCCCGCCCTCAGCGCTCGCGCCGCTCGTCGTCGGCAGTTCGGGGATCCGGGCGAGCAGGTCCAGGAAAGGCCGGGTGCGGTGGCCCGCGTGCCTGAGGTACTGGCTCGGATCCCAGTTCGAGGCCGGGGTCGCGGTGTCGTTCATGTATGGGCTCCCTCGCGGGTACGTGGAACAGTGGACCGACGGTACGGCCGTGCGCCCGCTTCCCGCCCGGCCGGAATCCAGCCTGCCCGCGGTTATCTCTCGATGTCAAGAGACTCGACATCAAGAGACTTCATGTCGAGGGACCCTCTACACTGATCGCTATGGAGGATGAGGTCGACCGACTGGTTTCAGCATGGCGCCGTGAGCGCCCCGACCTCGACGTGGAGCCACTTGAGGTCCTCAGCCGCGTCAGCAGGCTGGCCCGCCACCTCGACCGCGCCCGGCGGCTCGCGTTCGCCGAGCACAGCCTGGAGCCGTGGGAGTTCGACGTACTGACCTCGCTGAGGCGCGCGGGAGCGCCGTACCAGCTCTCGCCGGGCCAGCTCCTGACCCAGACGCTGGTCACCTCCGGCACCATGACCAACCGCATCGACAGGCTGGCGAAGAAGGGCCTCGTCGAGCGGCTGCCCGACCCCAGCGACCGGCGCGGGGTGCTCGTACGCCTCACGGTCGAGGGACAGGACCGCGCGGACCAGGCGCTCGCCGGGCTGTTGACCCAGGAGCGCGCGATCCTCGCGGAACTGTCCCATGCGCAACGTGCTGAACTGGCCGCGCTGCTACGCCAGTTGACCGCCCCGTTCGACAACGTCCCCGGCTAGGTCGGCGGGACCGACACCGGCTTTGCGGGCCAGGGCGACAGCGGCCAGCGTGGAGTGCACGCTCAGCTTCCCCAGCACGTTCTGCATGTGCGTGCGCACGGTGTGCGGGGAGAGGAACAGCCGCTCGGCGACTGCCTTGCGCCCGAGCCCGGCGACCATGCAGCGCAGGACCTCACGCTCGCGAGGCGTGAGCGAGTCGACGAGTCTCTCGCTCTCCGTACGGTCCCTGCGCGCGGCCGTCAACTCCCGCAGGACGCCCGTGAGCAGGGCGGCCGGCAGATGCGTCTCGTCCCGCAGGACACCCCGGATCACGGCGAGCAGCCGCTGCAACGAGCAGTCCTTGGCGACCCAGCCCGAGGCTCCCGCCTGCAACGCCAGCGCCGCACGGCGCTGGTCGTCCTTCTCGGCGAGCACGACCGTACGGACCGACGGCTGGCCCGAACGGACCCCGGCGACCAGCGAGATGCCGTCGACGAGCGTGATGTCGCCGTTGTCGGGCACGGCGCGCGCGACCGGCACCTGAGCCGACCCCGCGACCGTGCCGAGGTCGGCGTCGACGAGCATCACATCGAATCTGCGGCCGTCGGCCGCCGCCCTGTCCAGACACCGCAACGCCGCCGGAGCACTGCCGGCTGCCGCCACGTCCACATCAGGCTCGGCCGCCAGGGCAGCCGCGAGCGACTCTGCGAAAATACGGTGGTCGTCCACGACCAGAACCCGAATACGTACCAATGGACACCCCCAAATGGCGGGGAGCGGACCACACGGATACGGCGCCCGGGATGCGGGTGATACGTCAGTGGCACGGCCGCCGCCGTGTGATGACCCTTACCCCACCCCGGGCGTCGTACCCGTCCTGTCTCCACCCCTGAAACAGCACCGGCCCCCACCGGTGCTGAGCATCAGGGTACGGGCGAGGGCCGCGAGCGGAAGGCAAATCGCAGAACTGGTCCGCCGACACGGTGGGGGTGGTGTTTGAGGTGTGTTTAGGGTGGGTCTCATGTTTCGTATTGAGACAGAAGTCGACAAAGAACGACGTGCTGTGCTCGGCGAGCGGCTGCGGGAGAGCAACACGGAGCGCTCACCGATGATGCGCGCGCTGCGGGACAGCTCCCTCGACCATGAACTGCCCCTCCACATCTGGATGCTGGAGGAGTCGACGGGCGAACTGGTCGGCGGCCTCACGGGCCGTACCTGGGCGCGCTGGCTCCATGTCGACCTCCTCTGGGTCGACCCCCGCCACCGCGGCTCCCGCGTCGGCGCCGGTCTCCTCTCGGAGGCGGAGCGACTGGCCCGCAAGGAACGGTCCTGCGCCCGCGCCCGCGTGGAGACCTGGGACTTCCAGGCGCCCGCCTTCTACCAGAAGCAGGGATACGAGATCGCGGGACAGGTCGCCGACTACCCGCCGGGCGTCACGGAATTCACTCTCGTCAAGGCGCTCAGGTAGGTCCTGACGACCCCTCACGGCGGTCTGAACCGGGCGGACGGCGGACCCTTGACGGGTCCTTGACGGCTATGCCGTGGATCACAGGTGATGCTCGCCTGAACTGGAGTTACGCTGTCGCACGTCTGAACTTCCTGTGACCAAAGGATGGTTTATTCGTGAAAGCGATACGGGGATCCGTGGTTGTGACCGCGCTGGTCCTGGCGCCCGCACTCCTGCTCACCGCACCTTCTTACGCCGCGACGCCGTCCGGGGCCGGCGCCACCGCGACGACCGCGTCGACCGTGACGGCCGCTGACGACCCCGCGGACGATCCGCGGAGCGACGACGACCTCCGGGTGGCGGTCTTCCGCGCCCTGGCGGACCCGGACTCCGGCGAGGCGGTCTACGCGGCGGCGAGCAAGGCGCTGGACGAGAACACCCGCGAGAGCCTGATCCGCTTCCTCGACACGGAGTACCGGCTCGCCCAGGCGGAGGACGACCGCTTCGCCATCTTCAGCATCCTCGGGGACCCGGACACCGGCCGGGGGGTCCACGACGCGGCCGAGAAGGCGCTCGGTGACGGTACGCCCGAGGCCCTGCGCGCCTTCTTGGAGACGGGCCTGCGCCTCGCCCAGGCGGAGGACGACCGGTTCGCCATCTTCCGCATCCTGGCGGATCCCAAGACGAGCCCGGCGGTATGGGCCGCGGCGCAGCAGGCGCTGACCGACGGCACCCCCGAGGCGCTACGCCACTTCATCGAAGTGGGCCAGTACGAGGCGAACGGCTGAGCGAAGCGAGGGCCGGGGACGGAGTGACGCCGTCCGGACGACCAAGGCGCCGCCGATGTCCTCGGCGGCGCCTTCGGTATCCCGGAACGCTCCGGGAGCGGCGTCACACCAGCCGGTGGGCGCCCCTCGACGGTACGGCCGGGAAGATCCGGGGCGTCGTGTGTCCCGCCTCGGCGAAGGCCTCCGTGACCGCCTTCGAGACCGCCTCGGCCTCGGTCTCCTCGACCAGGACGATCGCGGAGCCGCCGAAGCCGCCGCCCGTCATCCTCGCGCCGAGCGCTCCGGCCGCCGTGGCCGCGCCGACCACGAGGTCCAACTCCGGGCAGGAGACCCGCAGATCGTCGCGGAGCGAGGCATGCCCCTCGACCAGGACGGGACCCACGGCACGCACGTCCCCCGCGTCCAGCAGGGCGATGACCTGCTCCACGCGGTGGTCGTCGCTCACCACATGACGGACGTAGCGGCGTACGTTCTCGGGCTCCCCGGCCAGCCGTTCGAGGGCCGCCGGCAGTTCGGCGTACGGGATGTCGCGCAGCGCGCCGACACCGAGCGCCCGCGCTCCCGCCTCGCAGCCCGCGCGCCGCTCCGCGTAAGCCCCGTCGCCCAGCGCGTGCTTGACGCGGGTGTCCACGACGAGCAGCCGCAGTTGCCGGGCCGCCAGGTCGAACGGCACCTGGCGCTGCGAGAGATCGCGGGTGTCCAGGTACAGCGCGTTTCCCTCGGCGCAGCACGCCGACGCCATCTGGTCCATGATCCCGCACGGGACGCCGACGAAGTCGTTCTCGGCGTGCTGCGCGAGGACCGCCAATTCGGACGCGGTCAGGCCGAGTTCGTAGAGGTCGTTGAGCGCGGTCGCCGTGACGACCTCCAGCGCCGCCGACGAGGAGAGGCCGGCCCCGGTCGGGACCGTCGACGCCAGGTGGATGTCGGCGCCGGTGACCGGGTGGCCCGCTTCCCGCAGCGCCCAGACGACACCCGCCGGGTACGCGGCCCAGTTGGTGTCGGAGAGCGGTTCGAGAGCGGCGGTGTCGAGGTGGACCACGCCGCCCGGCACGTCGGCCGAGTGCAGCCGCAGGGCGCCGTCCGTGCGCCGTGAGACGGCGGCGACGGCGGTGTGGGGCAGCGCGAGCGGCATCACGAAGCCGTCGTTGAAGTCGGTGTACTCGCCGATGAGGTTGACCCGGCCCGGCGCGGCCCAGACGCCCTCGGGCCGGGCGCCGTACAGCGCCTCGAACGCGTCCTCGATGTTCGCGTCGGCGGTGTCTCCGGTGGATCCGGTGGATCCCGTGGATCCCGTGGCTCGGGGGTGCCGGGCTTCGCTCACGCCTCGTTCTCCTTCTCCCGCGCGAACGCCCACGCGTCCTCGACGATCCCCGCCAGGTCGGGGCGGTTCGGTGTCCAGGCCAGCCGCTCGTGCGCCCGGCGCGCCGAGGCGACCAGTACGGCCGGGTCGCCGTCCCTGCGCGCGGCCAGCAGTTCGGGGACCGGGTGCCCGGTGACCTTCCGTACGGTCTCGATGACCTCGCGGACGGAGAACCCGGTGCCGTTGCCGAGGTTGCAGATCAGGTGTTCGCCCGCCGACGCCGCGTCCAGCGCCCGCAGATGGGCCTCGGCGAGGTCCGCGACATGGATGTAGTCGCGTACGCAGGTGCCGTCCGGGGTCGGGTAGTCCTCGCCGAAGACCAGGATCGACTCGCGCTTGCCGAGGGCGACTTGGAGGACCAGCGGGATGAGGTGCGACTCGGGGTCGTGCCGCTCGCCCCGACTGCCGTACGCGCCCGCGACGTTGAAGTAGCGGAGCGAGACTGCGGCGAGGCCGTGCGCGGCGCACTCGCCGCTGATCATGTGGTCGACGGCGAGCTTGGTCGCGCCGTACGGGCTGGTGGGCGCGGTCGGGTCGGTCTCCGTGATGGGGGTGGAGACGGGTTCGCCGTAGGTCGCGGCCGTGGACGAGAAGACGAGCGTACGCACGCCGGCGCCGCGCATCGCGCCGAGCAGCGCCATCGATCCGCCGACGTTGTTGTCCCAGTACTTCTCGGGCTTGGCGACGGACTCGCCGACCTGTGAGGAGGCGGCGAAGTGCAGCACCGCGTCGTAGGAGGAATCAAGCCACCTGGCGGCGTCCTGGACCCGGCCCTCGATGAACCGCGCGCCGCCCGGCACCCCCTCCCGGAATCCGGTGGAGAGGTCGTCGAGCACGGTCACCTCGTGCCCGGCCTCCAGGAGATGCGCCGCCACCACGCTGCCGACATATCCCGCGCCACCCGTGACCAGGTATTTCTTGCTCACTCGCTCGCTACCTCTCGCAGTCGTCCTGCCGCGGCCTCCGGCGGCACGTCGTTGATGAACACACTCATGCCGGATTCCGAACCCGCGAGGAACTTCAGTTTGCCGGATGTGCGGCGGATGGTGAAAAGCTCAAGGTGAAGGGCGTAGTCATCGCGCCCCGGAGCGCTGAAGGGCGCCTGGTGCCAGGCGGAGATGTACGGCGTACGCGGCTGCCCCTCGCCGAAGATCCGGTCGAAGCGGCGCAGCAGCTCCAGGTAGAGCCGGGGGAACTCGGCGCGCTGCGCGTCGTCCAGTGCCCGCAGGTCGGGCACCCGGCGCCGGGGGTAGAGGTGGACCTCGTACGGCCAGTGCGCCGCGTACGGCACGAAGGCCACCCAGTGCTCCCCCTCCAGTACCACCCGCGTGCGCTCGGGGCTCTCGGCGAGTTCGCGTGCGACCACGTCGTCGAAGAGGTTGCGGCCGGTCTCGGCTCGGTGCCGCTCGGCGGAGCGGAGCATCAGCGCGGTGCGCGGGGTGACGAAGGGGTACGCGTAGATCTGGCCGTGCGGGTGGCCGAGCGTGACGCCGATCTCCTCGCCGCGGTTCTCGAACGGGAAGACCTGCTCGACCTGCGGGAGCCGGGCCAGTTCGGTGGTCCGGTCGGTCCAGGCGTCGAGCACCAGCGCGGCCTGTTCCTCGGTGAGGTCGGCGAAGGACGCGTCGTGGTCGGAGGTGAAGCAGACGACCTCGCAGCGCCCGGAGTCGCCGGCGAGGGAGGGGAAGCGGTTCTCGAAGACGGCGACGTCGTACGACGAGTCGGGGATCTCGCTGAGCCGGCCTTCGCGCGAGGGGCAGAGGGGGCACTCGTCGGCGGGCGGGTGGTACGTACGGCCCTGGCGGTGCGAGGCGATGGCGACCGCGTCCCCGAGCAGCGGGTCGCTGCGGATCTCGGAGGTGGTGGCGACCGGGCCGAGCGGCCTGCGGTCGACGGCGTCGCGTACGACGTCCTCCTCGCCCGGGCGGGGGGAGTCGGAGTCGTAATAGATCAGCTCCCGGCCGTCGGCAAGCCTTGTCACCGTCTTCTTCATCGGTTGCCTCCCGGCGGCCCCACCCACACACCAAACAGAATCGAACATAACAAAGCACAAGTAAACAGCCACGTCAACGCCGGTGCAGACCGCCGCAGGCGCGGGCAGACGGCGGCACGGATGGCCAGAAGTGGGGGTGTACGGCGGGTGGGGGCCGGGTACTAGCGGAAGCCGGGCCGTACCGCGCTCGTCCCGCCACTTATCGTCACGGCAACGCTCCGATCACGATCGAACAAAGAACGCCAACACAACGGTTCATTTCTCGAACACAGGAGCGTAGGTTACCGGTGAGTTATTTTCTTGAGACGAAGCGGGTACCCCCATGTCCCCCATGAATTCATTGGCCGAAGGGCTCCGGCTCCCCACAAACGGTCTCGACTACACCATCCTGGCCATCTATTTCGTAGTGGTCCTCGGCATCGGGTTCGCCGCCCGGAGCAGCATCAAGACCAGCCTCGACTTCTTCCTCTCCGGGCGTTCGCTCCCGGCCTGGGTGACGGGTCTCGCCTTCGTCTCCGCCAACCTGGGCGCCACCGAGATCCTCGGTATGGCGGCCAACGGCGCGCAGTACGGCGTGTACACCGTGCACTGGTACTGGATCGGCGCCATCCCCGCCATGGTCTTCCTCGGCCTGGTGATGATGCCGTTCTACTACGGCTCGAAGGTGCGCTCCGTACCGGAGTTCCTGCTGCACAGGTTCGGGCGCTCGTCCCACCTGCTCTCCTCGATCATCTTCGCGGTGTCCGCCGTACTGATCGCGGGCGTCAACCTCTACGCGATGGCGCTCGTGCTGGAAGCGCTGCTGGGCTGGCAGCAGTGGGTCGCCATCGTGGTCGCCGGCCTCTTCGTGCTGGCGTACATCACCGTCGGCGGGCTGTCCTCGGCGATCTACAACGAGGTCCTCCAGTTCTTCGTGATCCTCGCCGCACTGATACCGCTGACCATCGTCGGCCTCAAGCGGGTCGGCGGCTGGAGCGGCATCACGCACTCCCTCAGCGACTCGCACGGCAGCGCGTTCCTCACCGCCTGGAAGGGCACCGGCATCGGCTCGGTGAACCCGCTCGGCGCCAACTGGCTGACGATCGTGCTGGGCCTCGGCTTCGTGATGAGCTTCGGCTACTGGACGACGAACTTCGCCGAGGTGCAGCGCGCCCTGTCGGCGAAGAACCTGTCGGCGGCCAAGCGCACCCCGCTGATCGCCGCCTTCCCGAAGATCTTCATCCCGCTCGTCGTGGTCGTCCCGGGTCTGATCGCGCTGGTGATGGAGCCGCAGCTCGGCAAGGTGAAGAACCTCCCGTACAACGACGCCATCCCGGTCCTGATGCGTGACCTGCTGCCGAACGGTGTGCTCGGCATCGCGGTGACCGGTCTGCTGGCCGCCTTCATGGCGGGCATGGCGGCCAACGTCTCGTCGTTCAACACGGTCTTCACGTACGACATCTGGAGCGCGTATGTGAAGAAGGACCGCCCCGACTCGTACTACCTGAACACAGGGCGCGTCGTGACGGCGGTCGGTGTGCTGATCGGTATGGGTACGGCGTTCATCGCGGGCAGCTTCAGCAACATCATGAACTACCTCCAGACGCTGTTCTCGTTCTTCAACGTCCCGCTGTTCGTGGTCTTCATCATCGGCATGTTCTGGAAGCGGACGACAGCCGCGGCCGGTTTCTGGGGGCTGCTCTCCGGCACGGTCGCCGCGATGCTGAACTACTTCTGGCTCTACAAGGGCGGGGTCATCTCGATCCCCTCCGACCAGGGCGCGAACTTCGTCTCCTCGATCGTCGCCTTCGTCGTCGGCGCCGTGGTGATGGTGATCGTCTCCTACGCGACCAAGCCCAGGCCGGTCGAGAAGCTCCAGGGCCTCGTGTACGGCACCCGCTCGCCCGGCATGGACGAGCTGCCCGCGGAGGGTGACGGCGCCTGGTACCGCAGGCCCGCCCTGCTGGGCTGGGGTGCGGTCGTCCTGGCTGCCCTCTGCTACATCCCCTTCTCCCTCTGACCCGGTCTGCGAGGAACGCACACACCATGAGCGACTACCAGAACGATGTCGAGGAGCTGGAGGCCAAGTCCGCCTCGGCGGCCCACCTCTTCGACGTACGCCGGATCATCGGCGGACTGTTCGTGGTCTACGGGATCATCGTGACGATCGCCGGGATCAATCCGTCCGACGCCGATCTGAAGAAGGCACAGGGCATCAACATCAACCTGTGGACGGGCCTGGCCATGCTCGTCCTCGGCCTCTTCTTCCTGATATGGCTGAAGCTGCGGCCGACAGCGCCGCCCACGCCGGAGCCCACGCCGCCGGCCGAGTAGCGCCGACACGCAGGCAACGCGGGCCCAGGGGGCCGGACTTCACCGTACGTCGCGGTGGTCCGGCCCCCTTCGGCGTTCAGCCGTCGTTGCCGCTGCCGCTGCCGTTGTCATTACCGTTGCCGCTGCCCGTGCGGCCCGGTGCCCGCCCCGGCCCCGCGCTCAGCACCGCACGGTCGAGCAGCCCCGTACGCGCGGCGAGCGCCGCCGCCTCCAGCCGGGAACCGACGCCGAGCTTCATCAGCACGCGCTGCACATGCGTACGGGCCGTGCTGGGCGCGATGTTCATGCCGGCCGCGATCAGCCGGGTGTCCTCGCCCTCGGCGACCCGGACGAGCACCTCGATCTCGCGCGGGGTGAGCATCCGCAGCAACCGCTGGCCCTCGTCGTCCGGTTGGGCCACCGGGTTGAGTAACTCGGCGAAGGCGCCCTGGAGCAGCAGCGGCGCGACCGCCGCCTCCCCCGCGCGCGCCTTGACCATGGCGCGCTCCACGCCCTCGATGCGCTCGTCGTGGCGTACGTAACCGGACGCGCCCGCGGCGAAGGCGGCCGCGATACCGCGCGGGCTCGGTACGGGTCCGAGGACCACGACCGCCACCTGCGGGCGCTCCCGCTTGATCCGTACGATCGGGTCGAAGACCCCGGGCCCGGCGGGGTTCGCCGTACCCATCAGGCACACTTCGGGCGCCCTGCTCACCACCAGATCCGCCACGCCCGCGGTCGGCGCCGCCGCCGCGAGCACGCGGTGCCCCCGCAGTTTCAGCGCCGAGGCGAGCGCCTCGGCCAGGAGTCTGTGGTCATCGACCACCATGAGCCGCACGCCCATCCAGCAATCCCCATCCCCGCCGCCGCAACGTGGCCCCCCGGCCTACTCTGACCCGGCAAGCTACACGCTTGTTCGACGTCGCGCGCCCCTAACCGGCGAGAAGCCCCCCGGATTGCCGAAAAGCAGCCTGTTCAGGCCCGGGCGGCGGCTCAGGGGTACCGGAACAGGACACCGCCGGGGCCGGTAACAGGACAGCGGGGCCCCGGTCGTGGATGTTCCTCCACGACCGGGGCCCCGCTGTATCGTTCTGGTTTTTCCTCAGTGCGTCGTGAACGCCAGGCTGAGCAGGACCTTGTCGTCCAGCGTCGAATCGCCGGCCGACGGCTTGCTCACCAGGTTGTTGGAGATGTACAGCCGGCCGTCCGCGTAGCGGAACTCGGCGGCGTCGTCGACGAACCTGTTCTCGTACCCCCGGGTGTCCTCGTCGGACGGGTTCTCCATGAGGATCGTCTTCTTGGCGGTGGCGCCGTTGATGGAGATGATCTGCCCGCCGCCGTCGTACACCGCCGTCCGGTACGCGAGCACGTTGTTCCCGTCCATCCTGAGCGGGACCAGCGTGTGCCGGTTGCCCGCGTCGATCCGGTCGGACGTGGTCTTGCCGGTGGCGAGGTCGAAGGAGACGATCTCGTTGGTCTGGGCGATCTGCTCCTCGCCCGTGCCGTCGTGCTCCTCGGTCGGCAGGTACAGCCTGCCGTTGCCTACCGCCAGCGCCCGGCAGCTCTCGACCTCGGTCGAATCGCAGGACGCCGCGTATGTGTCGCCGTCCGCCGCGATCTTGGTGGTCAGCTTGCCGGTCTTCGCGTCGATCACGAAGAAGTCCGAGATGCCGCTGCCGTCGCCCGCCGTGTCACCGACGTCGGCGGCGACCACCAGCGGACTGGACGAGACGACGTGCGCGTACTCGACGCCCTCCGGCATCTTGAACGTGGAGAGCGGCGCGCCCGTCTTCGGGTTCAGCGGCTCGATGCTGACCTGCGGGTTGTCGTAGTTACCGCACTTGCGCGCGGCGACGAGCGCGTCACCGCCGCCGTACCCCATGTCGTAGCAGTTGTTGGTGTCGGCCTCGGGCTTCCAGAGGACCGCCTGTGTGTTGATGTCGAAAGCGGCGCCGCCGCGCAGGCCGCCGGCGGCGACGGTCGAGCCGCTGAGCGTGACCTCGTCGAACGTGGTGTCCTCGTCGCCGCTCGTCTCGCTCTTGACGCCCTTGCTCCACAGCAGCTTGCCGGCGTTCAGGTCGATGACCCCGACCCGTGTGCACGGCTGGTACTTGCCCTTGGCGTCCGTCTTGGCGGCGGCGAAGAGGATCGCCGTCTTGTTGTCCTTGGTGACGTGGTCGGTGGCGGCGCACACCTGGCCGGGGAGCGGGATCGACCAGAGCTGGGTGCCCTTGTCCCGGTCGTAGCCGACGACGCTGTTGAGACCCGTCTTCACGAAGGCGGTGTCCGTGAGCCAGGAGCCGCTGACATCGGTGACATCGGCGACCTTGGGCACGGGGAGCTTGAACGCCACCCTGGACTTGGTGTCGGCCGGCGGCTTCTCCTTGCCGCCGCCACCGGTGTCCTTGCTGCCGCCCGTCGTTCCGGCCGTGGCTCCGCCCGAGTCGCCCTTCGAGTCGTTCTTCTTGGTGTCGTCGCCGGATGAGACGAACCAGATGCCACCGCCGACGATCAACACCACGGCGATGACAGCGGCGATGATGATCTGCGTCTGGTTGCTCAGCTTCTTGCCGCCGCCGGGCGGGGGCTGCTGGGGGCCGCCGTACTGGGGCTGGGTCGGGTAGCCGTACCCGGGCTGTCCGGGGTACTGCTGCTGTCCCTGGCCGGGGTACTGGGGCGCGGTGGGGTAGCCGTAGCCGGGCGGCTGCTGGCCGTAGGGGGGCTGTTGGCCGTACGCGGGCTGCTGGCCGTACGCCGGCGGGGGCGGGCCCTGCGTCGGGTAGC
>NZ_JTHL01000001.1:3376507-3378538 GCF_000818195.1 Streptomyces sp. 150FB
GCGGGTCCTGCGGGGCGCCGAAAGCGCCCTGCTGCCCCGGGGGTTGCTGAGGGGGTTGCTGCGGCTGCTGCGGGGGCTCCGGAGGCTGCTGGGGCGGCCTCGGGGGCTCGTTGGGGGGCGGCGGAGGTGGCGGCTGCGTCATGACGTACGTACCTCGAAGAAGGCTCGGGAGACAGACAGGTCTGCGGGACTGGGACGGAGCGAAAGGGCGAAGACCGGTACGGGAGACGTCAGTTGCTGAAGACCATCATGGTCTTCTCCTTCAGTTCCGAGTCGTCCTTGCCCCCGGCCAGGAAGGTCTCCATCAGGTAGTAACGGCCGTCCTGGTACGCCATGGTGCCGGAGAAAAAGGTGCTCTCGATCTCGGCCGTGGAGCTGGAGTGCTTCTGCACGATGGCGGGAGCGCCGCCGGTCGCCGCGATCGTCCCGACCTCGCCGCCCGTGTCGTAACCCGCAGGCATGTAGACGACGATCTTTCCGCCGTCCATCCGCAGCGGGTCCATCGTCCGGCCCGCCGGAGACTTCGAACGCCACTTCGCCTTACCGGTGTTGAGGTTGTAGGCGATGACCTCGTTGGTGGCGGACGTCGAGTCGTTGCTCGCAGCGGTCGACATGTAGAAGGTGTTGGCGTCGGCTGTCATGCCGATGCAGTCCTCAAGTGTCTTGTCCTGCAAGGTGAAGGTGCCCCCGCAGTTGACCGTGAACGTGTCCTTGCCGCCGGCCATGTGCGAGCGCAGCGTGCCGTTCGCGTTGAGCGCGAGGACGTTCCACTTCTTGTCGTCGTCGTAGTTCCGGATGGAGATGACGAGCGGGTTGGCCGAATAGACCTTGTCGACCTTCCAGTCCTTCGGAAGCTTGTACGTCCACTTGGCCTTGCCGGTGAGCGGGTCGATCTGCTGGAACTGGCCCTGCGGCGTGTTGGCGCCGTCGGGGCACAGCTCGGCGGCGTACAACTGGGGACCGCTGGTGAATCCGGTCGGCTGGCAGTCGCCGGGCACATTGCCGAAGAGGTGCTTGCCGTCGCTGACCTGGTAGCCGTCGGCGTTGCTGGTCCGGCCCACCGCCAGCGTGTTGCCGCTGATGGCGAGGGTCACATCGCTGAAGAGGTCGAAGTCGCCGTGCTGGGCGATCTCCTTCTTCCAGCCGGCCTTACCGGTGTTGAGGTCGATCATCTGCAACTGGTTGCAGTCGGCCCTGTCATCGGTGCCGTTCATGTACGCGAGAACTATCTTGCCGTCGGTGGTGGGCGCCTTGGGAGCGCCGCACACCTCACCCGCCACGGGCAGCGACCACTTGGGCTTGCCGTCGGTGACGGAGTAGGCCTGGATCTTCTTGTACATGGCCTTGATGACGGTGTCGCCGGCGAACCACGGTCCGAAGGCGTGGGATCCGAGGGAGGGCAGGTCCACATCGTTGGTCGCGACCCAGACCTTCGACTCCCCTGCTTTACGGCCCGCGTTGAGGTCGTCCTCGGCCGGCCGGCCGCCGCTGCCGTCACCGTCGTCGGGGCTGGCCGTGGCGGAGTCGTCGGGCCCGGGAGGCGTGGTCTTGGCCACGGCCGGCTCGTCCTTGCCGTCGTCACCGCTGAGCGCGAACCACGTACCGCCGCCGATGACGAGCAGTCCCGCGACCACGGCCGCGGTGATGAGGCCGGGCTTGCCGGAGAAGAACTTCTTGCCACCGCCGCCGGGGGGCGGGGTCGGGCCCCCCGGGAACTGCTGGGGCGGGTAGCCGCCGCCGTACGGGCCTGGCTGGGCACCGTAAGGCCCCGGCTGCTGGTAGGCCCCGGGCTGGGGACCGTACGGGCCGGGCTGGTTGTAGGGGCCGGGCTGCTGGCCGTAGGGGCCCGGCTGGTTGTACGGGCCGGGCTGGGCACCGTACGGGCCGGGCTGCTGCGGATAGCCGTAACCGGGCTGCCCCACGGGCGGCTGTCCCAGCGGCGGTTGGCCCATGGGGGGCTGCCCCGCGGGCGGGGTCGGCGGGACCTGGGGCGGTTGCGGCGGCATCTGCGGCGGGCCCGGCGGCTGCGGC
>NZ_JTHL01000001.1:3378856-3397588 GCF_000818195.1 Streptomyces sp. 150FB
CTGCGGCGGCGGCGCGTCCTGCGGGGAGTTGCCCGGATCCTGCGGGGCGCCGAAGCCCCCCTGTGGCGGTTGCTGGCCAGGTGGCTGAGTCATCAGCGCTTTTCCCCCTTGAAGTACGGCCCATGGCGTGGTCGTTCGCGTCCCGGTTCCGACGTACGGAACTCCGGAACCCCGGGCCCCCGACATCACGGAAGGAGTGAGCGAACAGATCCGGACATGGATCCCGCATCGTCATATCAGCCGAGCGGGCCTTCTTTCTATCACCCGAACCCACGTACGGCAGGGGCCGGTCCGCCCCTGTTTCCAAGGGTGGACCGGCCCGTGACGCACCTGTTATGCGCTCTGCACAGCGTCTCTACGCATCCTCTGCCAGCTCCATCCAACGCATCTCCAACTCCTCGCGATCGGAGACGAGTTGGCGGAGTTCCGTGTCCAGTTTCGCCACCTTTTCGAAGTCTGTGGCGTTCTCGGCGATCTGCTGGTGCAGGGACGTCTCGCGGGTGGAGGACTTGTCGAGTTGACGCTCGATCTTCTGCAGTTCCTTCTTCGCGGCGCGGCCGTCCTTGGCGGAGGCCGGTGCGCCGGAGGAAGCGGCGGCAGCGCCCGCGGCCCCTGCCTGCCCGGCCGCCCAGGCGGCGGAGGACGCCGAAGGACCGGAAGCGGCGGGGGCGGCCGGGACCCCGGACTGCGCGAGCTTCCTGCGGCGCTCCAGGTACTCGTCGATGCCGCGCGGCAGCATCCGCAGCGTCCGGTCGCCGAGCAGCGCCATCACCTTGTCGGTGGTCCGCTCGATGAAGAACCTGTCGTGCGAGATGACCACCATCGACCCGGGCCAACTGTCGAGCAGGTCCTCCAACTGGTTGAGCGTCTCGATGTCGAGGTCGTTGGTGGGCTCGTCGAGGAAGAGGACGTTCGGCTCGTCCATCAGCAGCCGCAGCAGTTGGAGCCTGCGCCGCTCCCCGCCGGACAGATCACCGACCGGCGTCCACTGCTTCTCCTTGGTGAAGCCGAACTGCTCGCAGAGCTGGCCCGCTGTCATCTCCCGGCCCTTGCCGAGGTCGACGCGGTCGCGTACCTGCTGGACGGCCTCCAACACCCGTAGCGTGGGCTTGAGTTCGGTGACCTCCTGGGAGAGGTACGCCAGCTTCACGGTCCGGCCGACGATCACCTTCCCCGCGGTGGGCTGTACGTCGCCCTGCGTACGGGCGGCCTCGGTGAGCGCGGCCAGCAGCGAGGTCTTGCCCGCGCCGTTGACCCCGACCAGACCGATCCGGTCGCCGGGGCCGAGCTGCCAGGTGAGGTGGGTCAGCAGGACCTTCGGGCCCGCCTGGATCGTCACGTCCTCCAGGTCGAAGACGGTCTTGCCGAGCCGCGCGTTGGCGAACTTCATCAGCTCGGACGTGTCGCGCGGCGGCGGCACGTCGGCGATCAGCTCGTTGGCCGCCTCGATCCGGAAGCGCGGCTTGGACGTACGGGCGGGAGCCCCGCGCCGCAGCCACGCCAGCTCCTTGCGGACCAGGTTCTTGCGCTTGACCTCCTCGGTCGCCGCGATGCGCTCGCGCTCGGCGCGGGCGAAGACGTAGTCCGAGTAGCCGCCTTCGTACTCGTGGACGTAACCGCCCTGGACGTCCCACATCCGCGTACACACCTGGTCGAGGAACCACCGGTCGTGCGTCACGACCACCAGCGCCGAACGCCGGGTCCGCAGATGCTGCGCCAGCCAGGCGATGCCCTCCACGTCGAGGTGGTTGGTGGGCTCGTCGAGCACGATCAGGTCCTGCTCGGCGATGAGCAGCTTGGCGAGTGCGATCCGGCGCCGCTCGCCACCGGAGAGCGGCCCGATCACGGTGTCGAGCCCCTCGGGGAAGCCCGGCAGGTCAAGCCCGCCGAAGAGCCCGGTGAGCACGTCACGCACCTTGGCGTTGCCGGCCCACTCGTGGTCGGCGAGGTCACCGATGACCTCGTGCCGGACGGTGGCCGTGGGGTCGAGCGAGTCGTGCTGGGTGAGCACGCCGAGCCGCAGCCCGCCACTGTGCGTGACACGCCCGAGGTCGGCTTCCTCCAGCTTCGCCAGCAGCCGGATGAGGGTCGTCTTGCCGTCACCGTTACGGCCGACGACCCCGATCCTGTCTCCCTCGGAGACGCCGAGTGAGACACCGTCGAGCAGCGCACGGGTGCCGTACACCTTGGTGACTGTCTCGACATTGACGAGATTGACGGCCATTTCACTCCTGTACGGGGGGATCTATCGACGTCCCAGCGTAGTCGCCACACAGGACCGCCCGCCCTGCCGGACCGGTCGGTGGTCGGCGGGGCGGGTCCGGAGGGGGGCTGGTGGCGCTTCCCGGCCGCGGAGGGCGCCGGACAGGGCCTGGTTTCCGGCCGCTAGTTTCCGGCGGCGCGGGTCAGGCGGAACTCCAGGCCGTCGAGTACGCAGGCGAGTCCGTCCTCGAAGCTGTCGTCCCGGTCGGCGGCCGGGGGCTGGTCGCGCTGGGCCGTGTACAGCTCGCGCAGGCGCGGGTGGGCGCGTACCGCCAGTTCGGCGGCCGGCCAGAGCTGCCGCAGCCACTCCTCCTCGCTCCGCCCGCTGCGCGCCAGCGTGGTCAGCCAGGCGGCCTCGCCGATGGAGATTCCGATGACGTACGCGACGACCGTGTTGACGGCCTTGTCTGCCTCCTCCAGCGAGAAACCCGCGCGCTCGAACACGGCGATCAGCCCCTCGGTGACGCGCATCAGGTTCGGCCCCAGATAGGCCACCCCCGCCTCGCCCAGCACGGAGACGATCCAGGGGTGCCGCAGGAGCGCCGAGCGCAGGCTCCGGGCGCAGTGGACGGCGTTGGAACGCCACTGCGCGGGGTCGCCGGGGGCGGGTACGTCGACCTCGCCGTAGACCTCGTCCACGACCAGTTCGATCAGCTCGTCCTTGTTGGCGACGTGCGAGTACATCGAGGTGGCGCCGGCGTTCAGGCGGCTGCCGAGTTTGCGCATGCTCAGGGCACCGATCCCGTCCGCGTCCAGCAACTGGAGCGCGACGGCCACGATCTGGTTCCGGCTCAGCGCCGGCTGCTCGCGCCGCTGCCGCTGCGGACGGGTCCACACGGAGGGGAACGGCTCCTGCTGCTTGTCGGCCGGCATGCGGGTCTCCTCCTGGGTCGGTTTTTGACGGGCGAAGTGTACGGGCTTCGCGCACGGTGTGCGGGTTCCGTACGGCGTTCGGGGAAGCCATCCCGGCGGAACGAACATGTTCGTGACGAACTTGTTCTGAGCGAACATGTTCGTTATCGTCAGAGTCATGAGTGACTCCGCCGCCACCCCGAGAAGCCGCCGTGAACGACCGGCCAAACCCGCCCTGAGCAGGGACGGGATCGTGGCCACCGCCATCGGGATCATGCGGGCCGAGGGCCTGCCGAAGGTCACCATGCGGCGGCTGGCGCAGGAGCTGGACACCGGTCCGGCCTCGCTGTACGTGTACGTCAGCAACACCGCCGAGCTGCACGCGGCGATCCTGGACGAGCTGCTGGGGACCGTCGCGGACGGGACGGTCGCGACCGGGACCGAGACCCTCGGGACGGTCGCGACCGGGACCGGGGCCGAGACCCTCGGGGTGAACCCGGCCGGGGCCTCCTGGCGCGAGCGGCTGGAGGCGGTGCTCACCTCGTACACGCTCATGCTCTTCGAGCACCCCAGCCTCGCCCGCTCGGCGCTGGTCGCCCGGCCCAGCGGCCCGCACTACCTCGACCTGATCGAAACGCTGCTGGCGCTGCTGGACGAGGGGGGCGTGCCGCCCGGGCAGGCCGCCTGGGGCGTGAATGTGCTGTTGCAGCTCGCCACCACCACGGCCGCCGAGCACTCCACCGGCGAACAGCACCCCGACGGCCAGGAGGAGTGGGACTCCTTCACCCGCTCGCCTGCCTTCTCGCCGCTGACCCGCCCCCATCTCGACGCTGTCGGCGCGCAGTTGCTCTCCGGCACCCCGGAGCAGCGGCTGTCGTGGGGGTTCCGCGTCCTGATCGACGGCATTCTGCGCACCCCGCTGCCCCCGGCCCTGTGAACCCCGCGCCCCCTGACCTCCCTCGACCTCTGCGAAAGAGAGAACAACATGACCAGCGACCACCACCCCGTCGCGATCGTCGGCGCCGGTCTCGGCGGCCTCGTACTCGCCCGCGTTCTGCACGTGCACGGCATCGAGACCGTCGTCCATGAGGCCGAACCCGCGCCGACCGTCCGCACCCAGGGCGGCATGCTCGACATCCACGAGGATTCCGGCCAGGCCGCGCTGCGGGCGGCCGGTCTGTACGACGAGTTCCGCGCGCTCGTCCTCCCCGGCGGCGAGGCGATGCGCGTCCTCGACAAGCACGCCGTGGTCCATACGGAGGAGGCCGACGACGGCGAAGGCGGCCGACCCGAGGTGAACCGGGGGCAGTTGCGTGATCTGCTGCTCGGCTCGCTGCCCGAAGGCACGGTCCGCTGGGGGGCCAAGGTGACCGCCGCGCGGTCGCTCGGCGACGGCCGGCACGAGGTGAGCCTCGCCGACGGCTCCGCCTTCACCACCGACCTGCTGATCGGCGCGGACGGGGCCTGGTCGCGGATCCGTCCCCTGGTCTCCGACGCCACCCCCGTCTATACCGGTCTGTCGTTCGTCGAGGCCGATTTGCTGGACGCGGACGCCCGGCACCCCGACAGCGCGGCCGTCATCGGCGGCGGAATGCTCTTCGCGCTCAGCGACGGCAAGGGCTTCATGGCCCACCGTGAGACCGACGGCACCCTGCATGTCTACGCCGGGCTCGCGACTCCGGAGGGCTGGATCTCCGGCATCAGGGCCTTGGGCGCGGAAGCCGCCAAGGCCGCCGTACTGGAGCATTTCTCCGACTGGGACCAGAGCCTGCGCGCGCTCGTCGCCGACGCCGACAGCGCGCTGGTCCCCCGGCAGATCCACGCCCTGCCGGTCGGCCATCGCTGGGATCGGGTGCCGGGCGTCACGCTGCTGGGCGACGCCGCGCACCTGATGTCCCCGTTCGCCGGGGAGGGCGCCAACCTCGCGATGCTCGACGGCGCCGAACTCGGCCGGGCCATCGCCGCGCACCCCGGTGACGCCGAAGCCGCCCTCGCCGCCTACGAGTTGGCGCTCTTCCCGCGCAGCGAGGCGTCAGCGGCGGAGTCCGCCACCAATCTCGCCATCTGCTTCAGCGACGACGCGCCGAAGGGCCTGCTCGCCCAGTTCGCCCAGTTCGAGCAGTTCGCCTCCGCCGAGCGGAGCTGAGAGTTCAGAGCACAACGCGGAAGTGCGCGGTCAACCGCCGCTCGTCGTCCAGGACATGGAAGGCCGGCCCGGGCGGCTGCTCCCGGTCGGCCGCGCTGTCGCCCTCCCAGGGCATCCGCAGGGTCCAGGTCACCGCGGGTCCGGCCACCAGCGGCAGGCCGCCGAAGGTGGAGGAAGCGAGGGTGTGCGCGTGGCCCGTGATGACGGCGGCGACGCGAGGGTACGCGGCGAGCAACGCGGCCAGATTCCCCGGCTGTTCGAGGCGGTACCCGTTGGGCAGCGGGTGGTGCAGTTCGACCGGAGGCTGGTGGAAGGCGATCAACGGCGTTGACTCCGGCTCCAGTTCGTCGAGCGTGGCAGCCATCCACGCCAAGGTCTCGGCGTCGAGGCGCCCTTCGTCCCGGCCCGGAATGGTCGCGTCGCACATGAGGATCGTGGTGCCGGCGACATGCAACGCCTCGTTGATGGGCCCGTCGGCCGCCGGTTCGCCCCGCAGACCCTTGCGGTAGGCGCCCGGACGTCGTGGTTTCCGGGGCACATCAGCACCGGAACGGGCGCGGTGAGAATACGGGCGGCCTCCTCCCGTTCCCGGCCCGTCGCTCATCTCAGGGTCAGTGGTTCATCCATGTCGTGTAAAAGCGCTGGAAGGTGCCGTCCTTGAGTGCTTGTTCCAGCCACTGGTCGGCCTTCACCGTGAGCCTGCTGCCCTTCGGCAGCATGTAGGCCTTCTGGTCCTCGTTGAAGGGCTTGTCCGGGTTCACGGCCGTCAGGCCCGGGTGCAGCTCGGCCTGGTACTCCGCTTCCAGCGCGTCCGTGATCATCACGTCCGCCTTGCCCGCGAGGAGCTGGTCGAAGATCGTCACATTGTCCGGCCAGGCGACGACGGTGGCCTTCGAGAAGTGCTTCTTCACGAACTCCTCGTTGGTGCCACCGGGGTTGACGATGACCCGGACGCCCTTGCGGTCGATCTGGTCCAGTGTCCGCAGGTGCGGTGCCCGGGCGGTCGTGTTCAGCGGGATCTTGCCCGCGTTGAGGTACGGCCGGGTGAAGTCGGCGCTCTTGCGGCGCTCGGGGGTGATCGAGACGCCGCCCATCGTGATCTCGCACTTCCCCTTGGTGGCCAGGTCCTTCATGAGCGTGGGCCAGGTGGTGGGGACGAACGTCACCTCGCGCTTCAGGTACGCGCCGAGGCTTCTGGCCATCTCGATGTCGATCCCGCCGTACCGGCCGGTCCTGGGGTCGCGGTAGGTGGCGGGTTTGTAGTCACCCGTCGTGCACACCCGCAGCGCGGCCTCCGGCGCCGCGCGGGGCGCCGGAGGCGGTGCCGCACACGCCGTCGCGGTGAGCGCCGTGGTGGCCAGTGCCACGCATAACGCGCTCCGCCGCCCGGAGTCGCTCACCGTGCGCTCCGCTCCACGACCGTCGCGCCCGGCGCCGGTGCCGGGGCCACTCGGGCCGTACGGCAGGTACCCGAGGCCAGCAGCGCTTCGGCGACCTGCTGCGCCGTCTCCGCGTCCTTCGTCAGGAACGCCGTCGTCGGGCCCGAGCCGGAGACCAGGGACGCCAGGGCGCCCGCGGTCGTGCCCGCAGCGAGGGTGTCGGCGAGGGACGGGCGCAGCGAAAGGGCCGCCGGCTGGAGGTCGTTGGTCAGTGCGGAGGCCAGTGCCACGGCGTCGCCCGTACGCAGGGCCGCGAGCAGAGCCGGGTCGGCGACCGGGGTGGGGACCGCCGTACCTTCCGCCAGCCGGTCGAACTCCCTGAACACGGAGGGAGTTGAGAGTCCGCCGTCGGCGATCGCGAAGACCCAGTGGAAGCCGCCGCCGACGTCGATGGGGGTGAGCTGTTCGCCCCTGCCGACGCCCAGCGCCGCGCCGCCCAGCAGGCTGAACGGCACGTCGCTGCCCAACTCGGCGCAGATGTCGAGCAGTTCGGCCTGGCTGGAGTCCAGCTTCCAGAGCGTGTCGCAGGCCAGCAGCGCGCCGGCGCCGTCCGCGCTGCCGCCCGCCATGCCGCCGGCTACCGGGATGTCCTTGGCGATATGGAGGTGCACACGCGGGTCGATGCCATGGCGCTCGGCCAGTGCGACGGCCGCGCGCGCGGCCAGGTTCGTACCGTCCAGGGGGACTTGGGACACGTCCGGGCCCTCGCAGGTGATGCGCAGGGTGTCCGAGGGCGTCACGGTGATCTCGTCGTAGAGGCCGACGGCCAGGAAGACGTTGGCCAGGTCGTGGAAGCCGTCGGCGCGCGCCGCGCCCACCGCCAACTGGACGTTGACCTTGGCCGGCACCCGTACCCGTACCCGTACCTCTGTGGACCCGCTCACGCACCCGCTCCCTTCGACTCCGCGATCCGTGCGAACTCGTCGACCGTCAGTGATTCGCCGCGCGCCTGCGGCGAGACCCCGGCGGCCACGAGCGCCGCCTCGGCCGCGGGCGCCGAGCCCGCCCAGCCGGCGAGCGCCGCGCGCAGGGTCTTGCGGCGCTGCGCGAAGGCCGCGTCCACGACCGCGAAGACTTCGAGCCGGGAGGCCGTCGTCCGCAGCGGTTCCGTGCGGCGGACGAGCGAGACGAGGCCCGAGTCGACGTTGGGCGCCGGCCAGAAGACCGTACGGCCGATGGCGCCGGCCCGCTTGACGTCCGCGTACCAGTTGGCCTTCACCGACGGCACTCCGTAGACCTTGTTACCCGGGGCGGCCGCCAGCCGGTCGGCGACCTCGGCCTGGACCATGATCAGGGTCCGCTCGATGGTCGGGAAGTGTTCGAGCATGTGCAGCAGGACCGGCACGGCCACGTTGTACGGGAGGTTCGCGACCATCGCGGTCGGCGGCGGTCCCGGCAGCTCGCGTACCTGCATCGCGTCCGAGTGCACCAGCGAGAAGCGCCCGGCGCGCGCCGGCGCGCGCGCCTCGATCGTCTTCGGCAGCGCGGCGGCGAGGGTGTCGTCGATCTCCACGGCCGTCACATGGCCGGCCGCCTCCAGGAGTGCCAGGGTCAGCGACCCGAGCCCGGGGCCGATCTCCACGACGCAGTCGTCCGGGCGTACTTCCGCCGTACGGACGATCTTGCGGACGGTGTTGGCGTCGATCACGAAGTTCTGGCCGCGCTGCTTGGTGGGGCGTACGCCCAGCGCTGCGGCCAGTTCGCGGATGTCGGCAGGGCCCAGCAGGGCGTCGGGCTCAGTGGTGCTCACCCGGTAAGCCTACGGCCGCAGTGGGGCCAGGGACTCGCCCCCCGCTGCACGTAGAGCTTCTTCGCGCGGAACGTCTGCTCCTGTCCTGAGGCGTCCTGCGGGCGGCCGCTGCCGCCGAGGG
The DNA here is from genome assembly GCF_000818195.1 of Streptomyces sp. 150FB. GTDB lineage: Bacteria > Actinomycetota > Actinomycetes > Streptomycetales > Streptomycetaceae > Streptomyces. The sequence continues at coordinate 3,387,427 of NZ_JTHL01000001.1, forward strand.
CGCGCCAGGTCCCGGTGTCGAACTGGTAGAGCCCGCCGTAATTCCCCGAAGCGTCGACGGCGCCCGCCCGGCCGCCGGACTCGCAGACGGCGAGCCCGCTCCAGTTCAGCCCGTCGGCTCCGGCGACGGAGGTCGGCCGCACCCGCGTACCGACACTGATCCGCTCGGTGACGGGCTGCCGCACCACCTCTCCGCGGAGCTCGCGCGGCTTCTGCTTGACGCCGTTGACGGTGCGCAGCGAGTACGTGACCCGGCGTACGCCGCGCGCGCCCTGGCGTACGACGACCTCGGTCCCCTGGAAGAGCGACGAGTCCCGCGTTCTCACGGTGTCGTACGGGATGGGCTCGTCGCGCACCACCTCGTGCGCTGTGATGCGCATGACCGTGATGGTCTGGCCGTCGCGCGGGAAGCTGCCGAGCCCCACGGAGGTGGTGTCCTGCGCGCCCAGCACGATCCCGGCCCTGGTCAGCGCCTCGGCGACGGTCGCCACGTTGGTACGGACCGTGTGCTCGCCGCCGTCGGCCATGAAGGTCACCGACCGTTCGGTGCGTACGTCGAGCGCGAGACCGGAGCGCGCGATGGCGGAGGCGCGCGGGACAGAGACGAACGCGCCCTCGACGCGCACCCCGAACTGCCGGAGTGCGCCCTCGACGGTGCGTGCCGTCGTCCACACGAGCTGGTGCCGGCCGTCAAGGGTGAGGCGGAGGGGACGTCCGTAGCCGACGGCGACCGTGTCTCCGTCGCTGAGGTCGTCGCCGTGTCCGGGCGTGACGACGTCGTGCGCGCCGATGCTGACGCCCTCCTCGGCGAGCAGTTCGTCGACGCCGTCGGCGAAGGTGTGGAGCGTGCGCGGGACGCCGTCGACGTTCAGCTCGACGGCCTTGTCGCTCGCGACGAAGGCGGAGGTGCCGCCGGCCAGGAAGGCGACGACGAGCGCCTGCGGGACGAGGCGGCGCAGGGCCTCGGGGGACGGCGCGGGGGTGCGGCGGCGGGAGGAGGCGTGGCCGGAGGGACTGATGACGGGTGGGATGACGGGTGGAGCGACGACGGGCGGGCTCATGACGGGCGGGGCGACGACGGGGTGGCCGATGAACGGGGCGGCGCCTGCCGTGCCTTGCTGGCGCGGGAGGAACGGCGCCGGCGCCACGTACGGCTGGTACGGATTCTGCTGGTACGGGTTCTGCTGGTAAAGGCTCTGCTGGTACGGGCTGTTCTGCTGGTGCGCGCTGTTCTGCTGATACGGGTTCGACTGGTACGGGTTGCCCTGCTGGTACGGGTTCGACTGGTACGGATTCGGCTCGTATCCGGACGGCCCCGCGTACGGCGGATACGGCTCGTGGCTCCCGGGCGCCTCGTACTCTCCGTACGGTTGGTACAACGGCTGCTCGTACGGCGGCGGTTCCGCGGTCCTGGCGCCGTGGCGCCCGCCCCGTACCGCTCGGTGACTGCCCTGCGAATGGCTCACGACGCTCCACAAGATCCGGTCCGGCACGCTGCGACGAGGCGCGAATGCGCTGCGAGCCGGGACAGTAGCGGAGCGGACGTAACTCTCCAAAGCGACTCGGCGACGCAGGGTAGCCACGCTACCCCGCACCACCGGCCGACAGCACCCATTCCGTGATCCTTCAGTAACCAAACGCATGTGCCGTGTTACGCGAGATCGCCTCAGCCATGGCGTCTTCACCGATCCCCTTGACGTCCGCCATGGCGCGCAGCGTGACCGGAATGAGATACGGCGCATTAGGCCGTCCTCGGTAGGGCGCCGGTGTGAGAAATGGCGCATCCGTCTCGACAAGTACGAGCCCCAATGGCGCTACTGTGAGCGCGTCACGCAACGGCTGAGCGTTCTTGAATGTGACGTTGCCTGCAAAGGACATGTAATAGCCCGCCGCAGCACACACTTCAGCCATTTCCGCATCACCGGAATAACAGTGGAACACCGTGCGTTCCGGAGCGCCTTCCTCGGCGAGGATACGCAACACATCGGCGTGCGCCTCGCGGTCATGGATGACGAGTGTCTTGCCACGCCGTTTGGCGATCTCGATATGGGCGCGGAACGAACGCTCCTGCGCCGCCACGCCCTCGGGACCTGTCCGGAAGTAGTCGAGGCCGGTCTCACCCACGGCCCGTACGTGCGGGAGCGCGGCCAGCGCGTCGATCTCGGCCAGCGCGTCGTCCAGCGCGGTGTCACCGCCCGGCTCGCGCCCGTCCTGCCGCGACCAGCCGTCGGGGTCGCCGAGTACGATGCGCGGCGCTTCGTTGGGGTGCAGGGCGACCGCCGCGTGCACGCCGTCGTGCGCGGCCGCCGTCCGTGCCGCCCAGTGCGACCCCTTGAGGTCGCAGCCGACCTGCACCAGCGTCGTCACCCCGACGGAAGCGGCCTTGGCCAGGGCTTCCTCGACCGTGGAACCGGTCTGCATGTCCAGGTGGGTGTGCGAGTCGGCGACCGGTACGCGCAGGGGTTCGGGCAGCGGCGGGGCGGCCTGTTTCGTACTCATGGGCTCCGATCCTACGAGGATCGCGCCCAGGACCCCGAGCCGCCGCTGCCGAAGGACCACCGGCCGCCACCGGTGCCGCCGTGCTGTCGCTGGCGGTGGCTCACTTGTGGTGCTGGAACGCGTGCAGGAGGTCGGCGAGATGCCAGTGGTGCACGGGCTTGCCGGAGTTCATCGCGCCCTCCGGGAGCTGCCCCGCCGTCGTGTCCCCCGTACCCGCTGTCCCGTCCGTGCCCGCGGTGCCTTCGGCGCCCTTGCTCTTGTCCATGACCCGGGACGGGTAGTTCTGTTCCGCCGTCAACGCCCGTATGGACGAGACCTGTCCGGAACGCATGATGCGTACGACGTGCCCGCCACAGTTGGTGCAGGACGGACTGGAGAGCGGGGAAGGAACCCGCACCCCCTCGCACTTGTACACGACGAAATTGTGGCCTGTGCCATCGACGTGGTGCTCTATGTCGAAAGCGTTCTCCCAGCCGTGCCCGCAACGCATGCACGCAAAGGCATATGCCTCGTGGGCGACGGCTGTGCCCGTAATCTCACTCATGCCAACTCCTCTCCACCGCTCCAGTGGACGCCTTTGACGGCGGGAGTGCATCAGGGATGTCGATTAATGGATTGCTCTTGGCCTTCTCATGCCCAAAGGGCCGGAGAGGTGGTCTTCGCTTTGCTTATCGCGCGGTTCGGTCGGCGTTCTTCGCCGCGACGACCGCGTCGAACACCACACGTTTGGGCAGCCCCGAATCCGTGGCGACGGCGGCGATCGCCTCCTTGCGCCGCTCCCCCGCCTCCTCCCTCACCCGCACCCTGCGCACCAGTTCGGCCGGGTCGAGATCCTCGCCGCTCTTGGCGGGCGCGCCTTCGACGACGACGGTGATCTCGCCGCGTACGCCGTCCGCCGCCCACGCGGCGAGTTCGCCGAGGCCGCCGCGCTTCACCTCTTCGTACGTCTTGGTCAACTCTCGGCAAACAGCGGCCCTGCGCTCGGCGCCGAAGACCTCGGCCATCGCGGCGAGGGTGTCGTCGAGGCGGTGCGGCGCCTCGAAGTAGACGAGCGTGCGACGCTCGCGCTCGTTCTCCCGGAGCCGGCCGAGGCGTTCGCCGGCCTTGCGGGGCAGGAAGCCCTCGAAGCAGAAGCGGTCGACGGGCAGTCCCGAGAGGGCGAGAGCGGTCAGTACGGCGGACGGTCCCGGCACGGCCGTGACCCTGATGCCCTTTTCGACGGCGGCGGCGACGAGCCGGTAGCCGGGGTCGGAGACGGACGGCATGCCGGCGTCCGTGACCAGCAGCACACGCGCGCCGCCGGTCAGCGCCTCGACGAGGTCCGGGGTGCGGGCCGACTCGTTGCCCTCGAAGTACGACACGACGCGCCCGCGGGTACGTACCCCGAGCGCCTGCGTGAGCCGGCGCAGCCGCCGGGTGTCCTCGGCGGCCACCACGTCGGCGGTCTCCAGCTCGGTGGCGAGGCGCGGGGGCGCGTCGGACGTGTCGCCGATGGGGGTCCCGGCGAGGACCAGCGTGCCTGCCGCGACCGCCGCGCCGCCCGTGGCCGCCGCGCCGCCCGTGGCTCCTGTGCCTGCCGCGTCCCGGCCGCCCGGCCAGTCACCCGCCCAGTCGTCCGCACCGTCGTCCGTCCAGTCGTCCGTACCGGTCCCCCCGGGCCCCTCAGGCCCCTCGGTCCCGTCGACTCCGTCGACCCCGTCGCCTTCCGGCGCTCCGCTGACTTCCGGCGTTCCGTTCACATCCGCCATCCTCGCAGGGGCACCGCCACCCCTCGCACAGCGGCGTTCCCTACGATGGCGCGGTGACCAGTACTGCGCCCAAGGCCCTTCAGGGGCACGACGCCGGCGACAAGCCGCCCCCATGGCCTCAGCGGCTACGCCGATTCGGCTATGTGCCCCGGGAGGTGCCCGGGCTGCGCGAACGGCTGGTGCCGCCGTACACCCGCCCCTCGGACCGGCTGTGGGCCGTGTTCGGTGTGCCACCCGCCGTGGCGGGCCTCCTGACGCGCTCCGCCGCCTGGGTGGGGCCGCTGCTGGTGACGCTGGTGGCCGGGCTGCTGCGGTTCTGGCACCTCGGGCAGCCCAAGGCGGTGATATTCGACGAGACGTACTACGCCAAGGACGCCTGGGCCCTCATCCACCAGGGGTACGAGGGCAACTGGCCCAAGGACATCGACAAGAAGATCCTGATCGACCCGTCGTCCGTGCCCGTGCCGAGCGACCCGGGCTATGTGGTCCATCCGCCGGTGGGCAAGTGGGTCATCGGCCTCGGCGAGCACTTCTTCGGCTTCACGCCCTTCGGCTGGCGCTTCATGACGGCGGTGCTCGGCACGCTGTCGGTGCTGCTGCTGTGCCGGATCGGGCGCCGGATGTTCCGTTCGACGTTCCTCGGGTGCCTGGCGGGCACCCTGCTCACCGTCGACGGCCTGCACTTCGTGATGAGCCGTACCGCGCTCCTCGACACGGTGCTGATGTTCTTCGTCCTCGCCGCCTTCGGCTGCCTGGTGATCGACCGCGACTGGGCACGGCGCAGACTCGCCGACGCGCTGCCGGTGGACGAGGAAGGCGTGCTGCGGCCCGACGTACGGATCGCCGAGACGCTGCGGCTCGGCTGGCGCCCCTGGCGGCTGCTGGCCGGGCTGATGCTGGGCCTGGCCTTCGGGACGAAGTGGAACGGCCTCTACATCCTGGCCGCCTTCGCGCTGATGTCCGTGCTGTGGGACGTGGGCGCGCGGCGTACGGCGGGCGCGGTCCGGCCGTACTCCGCGGTGTTCCGCAGGGACCTGGTGCCGGCCTTCGTCTCGACGGTGCCGGTCGCGATCGCCACGTACGTCGTCTCGTGGAGCGGCTGGTTCCTCACCGACAAGGGCTACTTCAGGGACTGGGCGTCGACGGGACCGGGCAAGGGCGGCAACTGGACCTGGATCCCGGATCCGATCCGGAGCCTGTGGCACTACGAGTACGAGGTCTACCAGTTCCACGTCAACCTGACGTCGGGCCACACCTACCAGTCGAACCCGTGGAGCTGGATCGTCCTCGGCCGGCCCGTCTCGTACTACTACGAGTCCCCGGCGGCCGGTACGGACGGCTGCCACGCGGCGGCGGGCACCAAGTGCGCCAGCGAGGTGCTGGCGCTCGGCACCCCGCTCCTGTGGTGGGCCGCGTGCTTCGCGCTCTGCTTCATCCTGTGGCGCTGGGTCTTCCGCCGCGACTGGCGGGCGGGCGCGATCGCGTGCGGTGTGGCGGCGGGCTGGGCGCCCTGGTTCCTGTACCAGGAGCGGACGATCTTCTTCTTCTACGCCGTCGTCTTCGTGCCGTTCCTGTGTCTGGCCGTGTCGATGATGGTCGGGGCGATGATCGGCCCAGCGGGCTCGGACGAGAGACGCCGGACGATCGGCGCGGTCTCGGCCGGTGTGCTCGTGCTGCTCATCATCTGGAACTTCATCTACTTCTGGCCCATCTACACCGGCACCCCGATCCCACTCACGGACTGGCAGCACAGGATGTGGCTGGACACCTGGGTGTAACTGCCGCGAGTGGTCCCCGGAAGGCTCCCGACGCGACGGGCGGCCCGGATGTGACACGGCCCGGATGTGACGGGCGTCCCAGTCCGATAACAGCTCTCCCCTGTGTCACACCCGTCGCGTAGAGTGCTGAACGACGCCTCTTTGAACATGTTCAAAGAGCGCTCCTGGGGAGGGGGACTGCACAGATGCGCAGTGGAGTGAAGGTCTCGGTGATCGGCGGGGTGTTCGTCGTGGTCGCCTGCGGGGTGGGGTACGGGGGCTACAACGTCTACAACGGGCTCACCGGCGGCACCGGTGGTGGCGGGGACGGTACGGACACCTCGGCCGTCGCGCGCAGCGAGCCGGAGGCCAAGAAGACCGGGCCGCTCAGCGCCGAGGAGATCGACTCGACGGCGAAGGACTTCCTGAAGGCGTGGGCGTCGGGTGACGAACCGTCCGAGGCAGCGCACTTGACCAACAACGCGGCCGTGGCGGAGACCGCCATCGCCGGCTTCCACGACGAGGCCCACATCACCGATGCGGTGATCACACCGGGCAGGGCGGTGGGCGCGACCGTGCCGTACACCGTCAAGGCCAAGGTGAGCCTCGGGGGCGTGACCAAGCCCCTGTCGTACGCGACGAAGCTCACCGTGGTGCGCGGGCTCACCACCGGGAGTCCGCTGGTGGACTGGGCGCCGACGGTGATCCATCCGCAACTGACGGCGGGCACGCACCTCGTGACGTCCGAATCGGCCGCCGCGCCGATCGAGGCGCTGGACCGTAACGGCAAGGTGCTGACCGGCGAGACGTACCCGTCGCTCGCGCCCGTACTGGACGAGCTGCGCAAGAAGTACGGCGGTACGGCCGGCGGCAAGAGCGGCATCGAGCTGACCATCAGCAGCGACGGCACGGCGGCGACCGGCGCCGAGGGTACGGACGGCACGGACGCGACAGGTGGCGCCGCCGAGGCCGCTCCCGCCGCCGACAAGACGCTGCTCACGCTCGCCAAGGGCAAGCCGGGCACGCTGCGTACGACGATCGACGCGAACGTCCAGGCGGCGGCCGAGAAGGCGGTGAAGCAGTTCGGCCAGGCGTCGGTCGCCGCCGTCAAGCCGAGCACCGGCGACATCCTCGCCGTCGCCAACAACGGCTCGGGTGCCTGGAACGCGGCCGTGCTCGGCCGGCAGGCGCCCGGCTCCACGATGAAGATCGTGACGGCCGCGATGCTGATGGAGAAGGGCCTCGCCGCACCGAACCGGGTGACGCCGTGCCCGAAGAACGTGCTCTACGAGGGCCGTACGTTCGTCAACGAGGGCGGGTTCTCGCTGACGAACCAGCCCTTCTCGCAGGCTTTCGCCCAGTCCTGCAACACCGCGTTCATCAAGCTGATCGACGACGCGAAGGACGACTCGGCCCTCCCCAAGGAGGCCAGGCAGGTCTTCGGCATCGGCCTCGACTGGCAGATCGGCATCCCGTCCTCCGACGGCAGCGTGCCGGACGCCGTCGGCGGCGAGGCCGCGGCTCAGTACATAGGCCAGGGCACGGTGCAGATGAGCGCCCTCAACATGGCGTCCATCACCGCGACCGCCAAGTCGGGCAGCTTCAAGCAGCCCAACCTGGTGCCGAAGTCGCTCGACGGACGTACGGTCGCCACGGCTCAGCGCTCGCTGCCGTACTCCGTCGCCCAGGGGCTGCGCGACATGATGCGGCTGACGGCGACGAGCGGCACTGCGGCGCAGGCGATGGCCGGGCTCGGCGGCGACAAGGGCGCGAAGACCGGCACGGCCGAGGTCGACAACCAGTCGAAGAACAACAGTTGGTTCACCGCGTTCCAGGACGACATGGCGGCGGCCGCCGTCGTCGATTCGGGCGGACACGGCGCCGACGCTGCGGGGCCGCTGGTCGCCTCTGTACTGAGGGCGGGCTGAAAGCGCGCGCGGTGTGAGCGGCCCTCGTTGTTGCGGCGGATTCCCCGCGACCATAGAAATGGCCTCATGACACTCAGTTGGAAACTGGTCATCGACAGCACGAACGCGCCCGCCCAGGCGGACTTCTGGGCCGCCGCGCTGGGGTACGAGGTGGAGGACCCCAGCGCGCTCGTCGGGCGGCTGCTGGCCGCCGGTCAGATCGGCGACGAGGCGGTCACCGAGCACGGCGGCCGGAAGATCTTCCGCGGCTATGCGGCGATCCGGCACCCCGACGACCCGTTCGACGCGACCAGCGGTGTCGGACAGGGGCGCCGGCTGCTCTTCCAGGAGGTACCGGAGAGCAAGTCCGGCAAGAACCGGCTGCACCTCGACGTCCACGGTGAGCCCGGCGGCCTCGACGCGCTGGTGGCCCGGCTGGAGGAACTGGGCGCGTCCCGCGTACGGGAGGTGGACCAGGGGCCGGCCGGGCACTGGTGGATCATGCGGGACCCGGAGGGCAACGAGTTCTGCGCGGCATAGGTTTCGGCCGGGCCGGTGGCTGCGGCTAGCGTGCGGGTCATGACCTTTTCAGGAACCTCCGGCCCGGATGACGGCGACGGCGATGACGGCACCGCACGCAGCCGCCGCTCGGCGGTGGCTGTACGGAAGCGCGCCTCGTGACACCGCTCATCGCCGCCGCCGTCCTCTTCGCCGCTCTCACACACGCCTCCTGGAACGCGATCGCGCACACCATCAAGGATCAGCTCGTCGCCTTCACGCTGATCTCCGGGGGCGGCGCGGCGATCGGCGCCGTACTCGCCTGTTTCACCTCGCTGCCGCGCGGGGAGGCCTGGCCGTATCTGCTCGTCTCCGCGCTGCTGCACGTCGGTTACCAGGTGCTGCTGATGCGCTCGTTCAGCCTGGGTGACTTCGGGCAGATGTACCCGATCGCGCGCGGTACGGCTCCCCTGGTCGTGACCGTGCTGGCCGCCGTGTTCGTCGGCGAACTGCCGGACGCCTGGCAGATGGCGGGCGTCGCCGTCGCTTCGGCGGGGCTCGTCGGTGTCGCGCTGTGGGGCCTCAAGGCCGCCGGAACGAAGCCGCACTGGCCCGCCCTGGCCGCCGCGCTCGCGACCGGTCTGTCGATCGCCGCGTACACCGTGACGGACGGGGTGGGCGTACGGAACTCGGGCACGTCGCTCGGCTATATCGCGTGGCTGATGATCCTGGAGGGGCTGCTGATCCCGGCGTACGCGGTGTACACGCGACGCGGTCGGCTGGTGGCCCAACTCCGGCCGCACGCACCGCTGGGGCTGCTCGGCGCCGCGCTGTCCATGCTGGCGTACGGGCTGGTCCTGTGGGCCCAGACCCGCGCCGCGCTCGCGCCGGTCGCCGCCCTGCGTGAGTCGTCCATCGTGGTCGGCGCCGCGATTGGCTCGGTGTTTTTCAAGGAGCGCTTCGGGAAGCCGAGGATCGCCGCCGCCGGGCTGCTGGTGGTGGGCATCGGCCTGATGCTGCATACGAGTTGAGCGCGCCCGGCGCGGCTGCCCGGGGTCCGGGGGGTGCTGGCGGTCCCGGGTGTTACGAGGTCCGGCCCAGCGCGACGAGCCGGTAGAGCGGATCCGGCCTGGCGGTCTCCTGGTCCGGCAGCTCCGCCAGGTCATCGCAGAGCCGGGCGACCTGTGCCGGATCGGCCCGCCGCGTCCACGCGTCACGGCCGGTGCGTATCTGCTCGCGCCAGTGACGGGGGCTCCGGCCCTGCCCGACCCCCCAGAAGACGGTTTCACCGACCGGCCGGAGTCCGTACCGGGCGCCCAGCTCGACCACGGAGTCGAAGCGGTCGGTCGCGGTCTCCCGATACGGACGGAGTACGGGCGCCACCAGCGCGGCGAGGTCGCTGTTGTCGCCGTCGTCGCCGTCGGTTCGGAAAGCCGCCGACGTCTTGTCCACGGTGGTGATCAGCACGCCCCCGGGCCGCAGCACCCGCGCGGCCTCGGCGAGCACCGGAGCCGCCTCGGGGAGCAGATGCAGCAGCCAGATGAGGACAACGGCGTCGACGCTGCCGGACCCGACCGGCAGGCGCGTCGCGTCGCCGGTCACGACGGCGTTCGGCAGCCGGCCCGAGGCCATGGCGAGCATGCCCGGCGAACGGTCGGCCCCGAGCACCCTACGGCCGGGGCCTCGCAGCCGCCTGGTCACGATGCCGGTGCCGCACGCGACATCCACGAGGGTCCGGGTACCGGCGGGCAGCA
>NZ_JTHL01000001.1:3397613-3405439 GCF_000818195.1 Streptomyces sp. 150FB
CCTCGGCGGCAGCGGCGGCGCGCTCCTCGCCGCCGCGGGACGCGTCGTACACCTGGGCTTCGCCGTCGTAGTCGAGCATCCGGCCAATCTAACCGGCGGCACCGACACCGCCCCCGGCCGGTCCGTCCGTTCGCCGACCGGTCAGTGGCGGGCACCCGCGAGAGTGTCGACCGACACCTGCCACAGCCGGGCCGCCGCCTCCGGGTCTACCGCGTACGGCGCCACACCGCGCCGGACCCCGGGCTCGGCGGGCAGGGCCTCTTCGCAGTCCTCGAAGTAGCGACCGCTGACGCCCGCCACCAGCGGGGAGGCGGCGAGCAGCACGGAGGTGGCCGCGCCCTGCTCGATCGTCTTCCACCGGATCGCCGTACTGGTGCCCTCGAACGCGGCGGGGGCCGCCGGGTTGTGCTCGTCGCCGATGAAGCGCATCAGGTTGGTGCGGATACGGCCGGGCGTCAGCGCGTTCACGGTGATCCCGTCGGGCGCCCAGCGCTTCGCCGCCTCGACGGCGAAGAGGATGTTGGCCGTCTTGGACTGGCTGTACGCCTTCCACCGGTCGTACGGGTGCCGCTCGAAGTGGATGTCGTCGAAGAGGACATCGCCGTTCAGGTGCCCGACCGAACTCACCATGACGACCCGCGCCCCGCCGGTACCGGTGCCGGCAGTGGCACTGGCACTGGCACTGGCACTGGCGACAGCACCGGCGGCGAGTGCGTCGTGCAGGCCGGTGATCAGCGCGAAGTGGCCGAGATGGTTTGTGGCGAACTGCGTCTCCCAGCCCTCAGCCGTCCGCAGTTCCGGCGAGGCCATGATCCCGGCGTTGGCGACCAGGATGTCCAGGGGGCCGCGCCAGTCGGCGACGAACGCGGCGACCGACGCCTGGTCAGCCAGGTCGAGCGGCGCGACCAGGATGTTCTTGTTGCCGGTGGTGGCCGTGATGTCCTCGGCCGTACGCTCGCCGGCTTCCACGTTCCGTACGGCCAGGGTCACTTCGGCGCCCGCGCTCGCGAGGGCGCGGGCGGTCTCGAGGCCGAGGCCGGAGGCGCCGCCGGTGACGGTCGCACGCCGACCGCCGAGATCGACGCCGGCGATGGTGTCGGCGGCCGTCGACTGCGCCCCGAAGGGGGTGGTTATACGTTCCGCGCTCATGATCCTGTCCCTCCCGAGACTTCGAAGCGGAGGAACCTCCGTTAAGTCCAGATTAACGGAGGTCACTCCGGTTAGCAAGGAGGCGGCGGTAGTGCCGGTTCCGGACGCCCAGGACCACGCGGCCAGCAGGGACGGCATCGGTGAGCCGCGCCGTATCGGTGTACGACAGCTCGGCCACCAGCAGCCTGCGGCGGATACACCACCCAGGCGGGGACCCGCTCCCGCACCACCTTCGCCGGGCCGCCGCGCCCGTTCTGGAGATACCCGAAGACGGCGAGACCGGCCACCGCCCCGGCGAACGCGATGTCGGTGGCCATCGGAACGCCCCACCCGCTCAGCGCCTCGGAGTCGCCCGCGTTGCGGCCGGTGAGGGAATCGCGCTGTTGCTCGGACTGTTGAACACGTGCCCCGCTCCCCTCGCCCCGTACCGACCGGCGGCACCACGTCAACGCGCCCGCGCGCCCGGCCCCACGGCGTGGCTTTCACACCGGCGCGGGGATTCGTGGCCCACTCGTCAGGTGGCTGTTCCCGATGTCCCCTCGTCCCCCGCGTGGAGCGGCGCGGCCGAAGCCGCCGTCGAGGAGCACGCCACCAGGCGCCTGTTCACGCTGAGCGACGGCGTGTTCGCCATCGCCATGACGCTGCTCGCGCTCGATCTCCGGGTGCCCTCACTCGGTGACAAACCGAGCGACGGCGCGCTCCGCCACGCGCTCGCCGACCAGTCCTCGCGCTATCTCTCCTTCCTCATCAGCTTCTATGTGATCGCGGGCTACTGGCGGCGCCACCGGAGCGAGACCCACCTCATCCACGCCAGTGGCATCGCGCTGGTACGGCCGACCATGTTCCTGTTGCTGATGGTCAGCTCCCTGCCGTTCGTGACCAACCTGCTGGCCACGTACGGCAGGGAGGGCGGCATCGTGGTCGCCCTCTACGGCGGGGTGAACGTCATCGCCTGCGTGTGCCTCCTGGTGATCCGCCATGTGGTCCGCACGCACCAGCCGCCCTCGGTCGTCCGGCCGCCGCCCCACCCGGAGAGGTTCGAGCTGTGGTTCGACCTCGTCGCCCTCGTGCTGGTCATCCCGGCGGGGTACGCCTTCCCGGGCCGTGGGCCGGACATCCTGATCGGTCTGCTGGTCTTCAGCGGAATCGCGGGATCCGTCGTCACGCGCCTGCTGAGGAGAAGACTCCCGCCCGCGCCGCCGCCCGCCCCTCAGCCGCCGACCACCGACGCCCGCCCCGAGCGGTGAATGTCGGCTCCCGGCAGCTCCGACAGACGGCTGCCGGTGCCGCCCCACCGGGTGGAGATGATCTCCGCGGCGATCGACACCGCCGTCTCCTCCGGGGTACGGGCGCCCAGGTCCAGGCCGATGGGGGACGCCAGCCGGGCCAGGTCGGCCTCCGTCACGCCCTCCTCCCGCAGCCGGGCCATGCGGTCGTCGTGCGTACGGCGGCTGCCCATCACGCCTATGTAGCGCGCGGGGGTGCGCAGCGCCGCCAGCAGGAGCGGTATGTCGAACTTCGGGTCGTGGGTGAGTACGCACACCACGGTCCGCTCGTCCACGTCGGTGGCCGCCAGGTACTCGTGCGGCCAGGCCCGTACTACCTCGTCCGCCGCCGGGAAGCGGGCGCGGGTGGCGAAGGCGGGCCGCGCGTCGCAGACCGTCACGTGATAGCCGAGGAAGGCGCCCATCCCGGCCGTCGCCGACGCGTAGTCGATCGCGCCGAAGACCAGCATCCGGGCCGGGGGCCTGAAGGCCTGGACGAAGACCGACACCTCGTCCATCCGGCGCTGCCCGCGCGCACCGTAGTGGCGCCCGGCCGTGACGCCCTGCGCGAGCAGGCCCCGGGCGTCGTCGGCCGCCGCGCTGTCGAGCCAGGGGTGCCCGAGCGATCCGTCGGTCCGGTCGGACCCGACGACGAGCTGGGCGCCCAGCGGGGCCGCGCCCCCGGTGACGGTGGCCACGGCGACCGGGCTTCCGCCCTCGACGGCGTCCAGCAGCTCCGGCAGGCTCGGGCCCCCGGGCTCGGTCGCCCCGTACGCCTTGATCAGGATCTCCAGCGTGCCGCCGCAGGTCAGTCCCACCGCGAAGGCGTCACCGTCGCTGATGCCGTACGTCTGCGACCGCGCCTCGCCCGACGCCAGCACCTCCGTCGCCGCCTCGTACACCGCGCTCTCCACGCAGCCGCCCGAGACGCTGCCGATCACCCGTCCGTCGGCGCCGACGGCCATGACGGCGCCGGGGCCGCGCGGTGCGCTGCCGCGTACGCCCACGACTGTGGCCAGCGCGAACGGCTCTCCCGCGTCGAGCAGTTCACGCAGTTGCGGCACGATCTCACGCATCGTCATCACCCTCTTCGGACTCATGCGACTCATGCGGTTCATGCGACTCGTACGACATCTCGGTGCGCGCGGCGCCGAGACGGCCGGTCCAGCGTGTGTAGAGGGTGTGCGGCACATCGATCACATCCAGCACCTTCCCCGCCACGAAGTCGATGAGCTGCTGGATGTCCTGCCCGCCCGCGTAGAAGCCGGGTGACGCGGGAAGGACCACGGCGCCCTCGCCCGACAGGTCGGCCAGTTGCTGGAGGGTGACGCGCCGCATCGGTGCCTCGCGGGGCACGATCACCAGCCGCCTGCGCTCCTTGAGCGTGACGTCGGCCGCCCGCTGGATCAGGTCTTTGCTCATCCCCGTCGCGACCCCGGCGACCACCGCCGTCGTCGCGGGCACGATCACCATGCCGTGCGCCGGATAGCTGCCGCTGGCCGGTCCCGCCGTGAAGTCGTTCTCCTTCCACACCACCATGTCGCCGGTGTCCCGCCCGAGGAACGCCTTCATGTCCGTCCGCCACCGCGCCTCGCGGAAGGTGAGTCCGGTCTCGTCGAGCATGGTCAGCCTGGCGGCCTTGCTGACGACGAGGTCGACGGACTCTCCCGCGTCCAGCAGCCCGCGCAGGACCGCCGCCGCGTACGGTGTCCCGCTCGCCCCGGTGATACCGACCACCCAGGGCTTCCTGGGTGTGGTTTGGTGGTGGTGATCCATGACGGGACCTTTCACGGTACGGCGATGAGGCGGTGCACGGCGGTGGCGGTGGACGAGGCGGACCGGTCTCCGGCGGAACAGTCGCGTGCGGTGCTCGCGACGCCGGGGCTGACGGCGGGCGAACGGGAGATCCTGCGTGTCCTCGGCCGGTCGGAGGACCCGGACAGCGTCGGCGCCCAGATCCTCCTGTCGGTCGGCGCCGCGATCATCGAGGGCAGGCTGAAGCCGGGCGACGACCTCAACTCGGTCGAGCTGGCCCGCCGGTTCAGCAGCAGCCGCACCCCCGTACGGGAGGCTCTGGCGACCCTCGAACGGGAGGGCCTGGTCGAGATCGCCGCCCGCAAGCGGCCCCGGGTGCGCGCGCTCGGGATCGAGGAGGTCCGCGAGATATACGAGCTGCGGGGCGAGCTGTACGGCCTGGTGAGCCGGCGCATCGTCGAGAACTGCTCGGACGACGACCTCGACCGGCTGCGCGAGGTCCAGGCGGAGCTGGAGGAGGCGGCTGCCGCCGAGGACCTCGACCGGTACTTCTGGGCCAACGTCGAGTTCCGCAACACCGAGGCGCGCCTCGCCGCCAACGAGACCGTACGGGCCGTCCTCGACTCCGTCGGTATCCGGACCCTCCAACTGCGCCACCTCAGCCTCTCGCTGCCGGGGCGCATCGGCACGTCCGTCACCGACCACCGGCGGCTTGTCCAGGCGTACGAGGACCGCGAGGCCCAGCTCGCCGCCGCCCTCACCCGGTCCATCGTGCACCGGGGTCTCGCGGCGGTGGAGCGCTCGGGCTGGACGGGTTTCGCGCACTGACCCCGCCCGCGCGGCCCGTGCCGGTCCGGGCGCCGAACAGGCCTCCCGCGCCCAGCACCGCGCTCCGGCCGGCCGCGTCGAGCCCGGCCGCGTCGAGCGCCCTGACCGGCGGGTCGAGGCGCATCGGGAACGGGTAGTCGCTGCCGAGGACCACCCGGCTCGCGCCGACGAAGTCCACCAGGTGTTGCAGCGCTCCGTCGTCGTGCAGTACGGAGTCGAACCAGAGCTGGCCGAGCGACTGCCGGGGACTGCGCGTCGCCTTCGACCTGAAAGCGGGCGGCGCCGCGCTGAATCCGCGCTCCAGCCTGCCTATCTGGTACGGGACGAAGCCGCCTCCGTGCACCAGCAGCACCCGCAGCCCCGGGTGGTTCTCCAGCACCCCGCCCAGCAGCAGCGCCGCCGCGGCGAAGGTCGTCTCCGACGGGTTGCCGACCAGGATGTGCAGGAACAGCCGCCTGCTGCGCTCCGGCACGTCCAGCTCCGCCGGGTGGACGACGACAGGTACGTCCAGCTCCTCGGCGGCGGTCCAGAAGACGTCCAGACCCGGGTCGTCCAGGCCGAGTTCGCCCACGCGGGCGCCTATCTGCACGGCCTCGTGGCCCAGTTCGGTGACCGCCCTGTGCAACTCCTTGACCGCGAGGTCGGGTCGCTGGAGGGGGACCGCGGCGGCGGTCCGGAACCGGTCGGGGTGCGCGGCGCGCAGCCGGGCCGCCGAGTCGTTCTGGACCTGGGAGAGCCAGAGTCCGTCCTCGCCGTCCAGCTCGTACCCGGCGAGGTCCATCCAGGGCGCGACGAGTTGGACGTCCACACCGGCCGCGTCCATCCACGCCAGCCGGGCGGCCACATCGCTGAGCGGCGGGACGAGCGGCAGTCCGCTCGGCCGGCCGGCCACCTCGACGCCGGTGACGGGCCTGCCCGCCACCTCGGCCGTGACCAGCCGGACGCCGTGAGCCTCGCCCTCCTCACGGATGCGCTCGATCGCGTACGCCCCGACGTGGTGGGCGTGCACATCGACGACAGCCGGTCCGTTCGTCTTCGGCCCGTTCATGACCGGCTCCCCGCTGTGTCCGAGCGCCGGACCAGGCCGGTCAGCGCGTCCACCACGACGGCCGGGTTCTCCAGGGGCGTCAGGTGCCTGGTCCCCCGTACCACCGTGGCGGGCCCGTCCCCGATGAGTCCGGCGAGGGCCTCCGCCATCGCCGGCGGGGTCGCCTTGTCGTCCTCCCCCACCAGCACGGCGGCCGGGTGCGGGATTCTGGGTGCCGAGGCGCGCAGGTCGGCGGCGCCAAGCATCGCGCAGGTGGCCTCGTAGCAGGCGACGTCGTTCGCCGTGAAGATCCCCGTCAGTCGCTCCATCAGCTCCGGCTCCGCCGCGCGGAACGCGTCACCGAACCAGCGCGTGAGCTGGAAGGGGATCAGCGAGTCAAGTCCCTTCTCGCCGGCTGCCGCGGCCCGGCCCGCCCAGTCCTCGGGCGCCGTCGGCCCGTACCAGGCGGTGGTGTCGATGAAGAGCGCCGCCCGGGTGCGGTCGGCGTATCCGGCGGCGAAGGCCTGTGCCACACAGCCGCCCATGGAGCAGCCGGCGACGACGGTCTCGGTCCAGCCGAGGTGGTCGAGCAGATCGGCGAGGTCGTCGGCGAACTGGTCCGTGCTGTACGGCCCCGCCGGGCGGCCCGAACGGCCGTGCCCACGGGCGTCGTACGTCACCATCTCGGCCTGTCCTTCGAGCGCGGCCGTCACCCCGGACCACAGGGACCTGTCCAGGGCCAGGCTGTGCACGAAGGCGATCCTCGGGGCGTCCTCCGGCGCCGGGTGGCGGGTGTACGACAGGGTCACACCGTCCCTGGCGCGTGCCTCCCCTTCGATGGCTGTGCCGGTCATCGCTCTCCTCCTGAGACGGACGGGTCCTGTTCGGCGCGGCGGACCGCGGCGCGCAGCGCTCGGCGCGAGAACTCCGCGATCATGCGGGTCTTGTACTCCGCCGAGCCCTTGACGTCGCTGTACGGGCGGGTCGTCGCGGCGGCGATGCCGGCCGCCTCCTCGATCAGGCCACGGTCGAGGGGTGTACCGAGCAGACCGGACAGATCGACGGCGACGGGGCCTCCGGCCACCGAGCCGACGGCCAGCGAGAGCCGCTGTGCCGTCCCTTCGGGGTCGAGTCCGACGACGGCCGCGACATTGACGCAGGCGTACTCCCACACGCCGCGCACCAGGAACTTCTCGTACGCGGAGCCGGTGCGGACCGCTGCCTGCCCCGGGGAAGGGGCGGCGGGGAGCGGCAGCGTGATGTGCTCGACGAGTTCGTCACCGCGCAAGGAGCCGAGGTCGCCGATGGTCGTCGTCCTGCTGCCTTCGGGGCCGCGCACCAGCAGCGTGGCGCCGACTGCGGTGAGGGCGACGGGCGGGTCGTGGCTGTCGTCGCGGGCCGCGATGTTGCCGCCGAGCGTGACCATCCGCCGGATGCGTCCGGTGGCGACGGAGCCGGCCGCCTCCGTGACCACCGGCCAGACCTGGGCAAGCCGTTCGTCCGCCGCGCAGACGCTGAGCCGGACGCCGGCGCCGATGGTGACGTGGTCGGGTGACCAGGAGATGGAGGTGAGTCCTGGCAGGGAGCGGACGGAGACCAGGGTGGTCGGCGTGGTGGCGGGGCCCCGGTCGTGGCGCCGGAGGGTGTGGCCGACGCCGCCGCCGAGCACGGCCGCGCCGTCGGCGGCCAGCAGCCGCAGGGCCTCGTCGACGGAGTGCGGGGTCAGCACGGCGACCGGGGCGCGGGGCGCCTCGACGGGTGCGGTACCGGAGTCGAGCGTGGTCATCGGTGATCACCTTCCT
>NZ_JTHL01000001.1:3405714-3427966 GCF_000818195.1 Streptomyces sp. 150FB
CGGCGGGACGGGGCGGCAGGGGCCCCGGCGGACGCACCGGGTGCGACCGGCGCCGACTCGCCGAACTCCATGCCCCAGAAGATCTTCTCGGCGGTGATCGGCAGTTCGTGGACGCGTACACCGACGGCGTCGGCCACCGCGCTGGCGAGGATCGAGGGCACCGGGTCGAGGGCGATCTCGCCGACGCCCTTCGCACCGAACGGGCCGGTCGGCTCGTACGAATCGGCGAACTCGATGTGGAGCTTCTCCGGCATGATCCCGGCCGTCGGCAGCTTGTAGTCGGAGAAATTGGGCCGGGTCGGGGCGCCGGAGTCCCAGTCGAAGCGCTCCGTGATCGCCATCCCGATGCCCTGGGCGATGGCGCCCTCCACCTGGCCCTCGGCGAGCGGCGGGTTGAGGACCGTGCCGCAGTCGACGACCGCCGCGAGTTCCGTGACGGTCACGGCGCCGGTCGCCGGGTCGACCTCGACCTCCGCCGCCTCGGCGACGAAGTTGTAGGCGCCCGATTCGTTGCCGTAGCGGGACTGGTCGGGGAACTCCGAGGGGTTGTCGAACGAGCCGAGTCCCACGATCGGTTCACCGTCCGGCCGGTACAGCTCGGCCCGTACGATCACGCCGACCGGCGCCTTGACGGGGCCCTCACCTGCCGGGCCCGCCGGGCCGTGCACCACGCCGTCCTCGACCCACAACTGTGAGGCGGGCCGGTCGAGCTGGCGCGCGGCGGCCATCAGAAGCGCCTCGCACGCGTGCTCGGCGGCACGCTTCACCGCGTTGCCCGCGACATACGTCACCCGGCTGGCGAGAGCGCCCAGCGCATGGGTGGTCAGATCGGTGTCGGGGCGTGAGACGGATACATCGGCCGCCGGGAGCCCCAACTCCGCGGCGGCGATCTGTCCGAGGGTCGTGCGGGCTCCGGTACCGATCTCGCCCTCGCCGACGATGACGGTGGCGCGGCCGTCCTCCGTGAGCCGGACGATCGCCGAACTCCCGTCGTAGTCACCGAAGCTGCGCCGTCCTGAGACATGGACGCTGACGCCCATCGCGAGGCCGCGGTTCGGCTTGGGAGCGGCGCGCTTCGCTTCCCAGTCGATCGCCTTGGCCGCCTTGCTGATGCACTGCTTCAGCTCGCAACTGTTGATCCGGTGGTTGTGCGGGGAGACGCTGCCCGCCTCCACGGCGTTGCGCAGGAACAGGTCGGGCACCTCGATGCCGAGCTTGTCGGCCGCGAGGTCCCAGGCCTGGCCCACCGCCCAGTCGGCCGACGGGTTGCCGAAGCCGCGGAACGCGCCGGTGGGCACGAGATTCGTGTAGACGAGGCGCGAATGCGCGCGCACCGCGCGGTAGTTGAACAGCGCGTCATGGCGCACGGTCGCCGCGCCGAGGACCGCCTGAGCCTTGCCGGTGTAGGCGCCGTTGTCGGCGATGACCTCGATGTCCTTCGCGGTCACCAGACCGTCGTTCGTGAAGCCGAGCCGTACCTTGTAGCGCATCGGGATACGGGGGCGGCTCGCGAGGAACTCCTCCTCGCGTGTGTTGACGAGCTGGACGGGGCGTCCTGTCCTGCGCGCGAGGATCGCGCAGATCACCGAGGTGTTGTCGTCGCCGGACTTGCCGCCGAAGCCGCCGCCGACCTCGGTCTGGACGACCCGTACGGCGCGCAGGGGCAGCCCGAGCGCGGTCGCGTACCGCTGGCGGGCCAGGAACGGTGTCTGGGTGTTGACCCACATCGACACCCGGTCCTGGGACCACTCGGCGGTGCAGCCGATCGTCTCGATCGACGCGTGCCACTGGCGGGCGCTCTGCCAGACACCCTCGACGATCACATCGCTGCGCTCGAACCAGTCATCGACACCGCCCCGGTCGAAGCCGAACTCGTGCGCGAGGTTGCCGGGCGCGTCGTCGTGGACCAGGGGCGCGCCCTCGGCGAGCGCCTCGTCCAGGCTCAGTACGGCGGGCAGGATCTCGTATTCCACCCGCACCAGTTCGGCCGCCCGGCGGGCGGTCTCAGGGTCGCGGGCGGCGACGGCGGCGACCTCGTCACCCACGTACCGCACGCGTTCGACGGCGAGCGGGTACAGGTCGGGGCGGAATGCGCCCCACTTGACCTTCGCCGTGTCGGCGGCGGTGATCACCGCGTGGACGCCGGGCAGCCGCTCGGCGCGCGAGGTGTCGATCGACAAGATCCGGGCGCTGGCGTGCGGGGAGCGGACGACGGCGCCGTGCAGCATGCGGGGCAGCCGGGTGTCGCCCGCGTACACGGAACGGCCCGTGACCTTCTCCACCCCGTCGATCCGCTCGACGGCGCTGCCGATCAGCGGCGGCAGTACGGCGTGTCCCAGGTGCATTCCCGTCGCCGGGCCGGTGGTGGGGAGTTCGGTGGTCGACATCAGTGCGCCTCCTCGGGGGTCGTTCGCGTGGTGCGGGCCCGCTCCAGGACGACGGCCTCACGCGCCGAGTCGAGGATCTTCACATAGCCCGTGCAGCGGCAGTAGTTGCCGTCGACGGTCTGCTGTATCCGCTCCTCGGTCGGTTCGGGTTCCTGGTCGAGCAGGGCGCGCAGCGCCATCACATGGCCGGGGGTGCAGAAGCCGCACTGGAGTCCGGCGCACTTCACGAACGCGCTCTGTACGGGGTCGAGTCCGTCCGGGCCGTTCAGGTCCTCGACGGTGCGCACGTCGCGTCCTTCGAGGAGGCCGACCATCTGGAGGCAGGAGGGGACCGCCTCGCCGTCGACGATGACGGTGCAGGCACCGCAGTAGCCGACCGCGCAGCCGGATTTGGTGCCGGTGAGGCCCAGGTCGTGGCGCAGGACGTCGAGCAGGGTCGCACTCGGGTCCTGGACGTGGATCTCCACGTCCTCTTGATTGAGCCGGAAACTCAGCGGAACCGACATCGCCCCACTCCTCCTTGCGTCGTTGGTGGTGCCTGACTCGCCTGCGGCGGCCTCCCGCCCGCCGGTCATGTCTCCTCCCCGGTCCAGCCCGAGCGCTCTATGGCGGCGAAGCCGGCCCGGACCAGCGACCGGGTCAGGGCCGAGGCGAGATCCGCGTCCCTGTCCTCGTACGCCTTGAGCAGCCGGGCGTGGTCGTCGGCCGAGGGGCCGAGCCGGCCGGGCTGCGACAGGCTGAGGTGGCGGAGTTGCAGCGCGCGCAGCGCCAGCGTGTCCAGCACCCGGCGCAGGGTCGCGTCCCGGGCTATGTCCGCCTCGGTGTTCCTGAACTGCACGTTGACCCAGAAGTACCGGTCGACGTCACCGTCGGCGACGGCCGCCTCCAGCGCCCGCTGATGGCCGCGCAGCATCTCCAGGTCGGCCTCCGTGGCGACCC
This sequence comes from Streptomyces sp. 150FB, assembly GCF_000818195.1. Classification (GTDB taxonomy): domain Bacteria; phylum Actinomycetota; class Actinomycetes; order Streptomycetales; family Streptomycetaceae; genus Streptomyces. The sequence continues at coordinate 3,409,041 of NZ_JTHL01000001.1, forward strand.
GGACGACGGCGCGGCTCACCACCGCGTACAGCTCGGCGCGCAGGCTGTACAGCTCGCGCACCTCGCTCAGCAGCAGCCGGGCGACCCGGGGCCTGCGCCGGGCCGTGATCTCCACGAACCCTTCCCGCTCCAGTACGAGGAGCGCCTCGCGGACCGGGGTCCTGCTGCTGTTGAAGGTCCTGGCCAGCTCGACCGAGTTCAGGTCGTCACCCGGCGACAGCCGCCCCTCGATGATCTCGGTGGCCACGGCCAGCGCTATCTCGTCGGCGATGCTGTGCCCCGCGATGCCTCTGCCGAGCATCCGGGTCACTTCGAGCCGGCGTCCGCCCTCCGCGATGGACGGGTACACCGAGGGGTGTCCTGGCCTGGTCGCCGGTGCCGTGTCCGCGCTCACCATGATCCGCCCAGCACGTCCGGCCAGCGCCTGAGCACCTGGTCGATGAGTTCCCTGCTCGCCTCGGCGACCTTCGGGAAGTCGGCGAGCCGGGTGTACGGGCGGCAGGCGTCGATCACGGCGCGGGTGTTGAAAGGCGGTACACCTTTCTCACGCAGCGGGTCGACGCGGCTGCCCCAGGTCTGGCGCATCGTCTCGATGTCCTCGGCCGGGTCCGTGCGGGTGCACATCGCCCACACCACGTCGTTGAGGCTGCGCGGATCGACATCGGCGTCCACGACGACCACGAACTTGTTCATGTACGCGGCGGCCGGGAGCTGCGAGGTGAGGTAGCCGGCCTGGCGCGCGTGGCCCGCGTACTGCTGGTTGATGGCGACGGCGAGCAACTGCCTTCCGCCGCCCGCCTCATGGGCCCAGACCCCTTCGACGCCCGGCAGACCCGTCCTGATCAGGGCGTCCTGGATCATGGCCGACTTCATGACGCTGCGCATGTACGAGTAGTCGTGCGGCGGCTTCCCGGGAGGCGCCCCGAGCTGGATGGGGTTGTCGCGGTGGTAGATGCGCTCGATGTCCATCGTGAGCACGGCTTCGGTGCCGCCGCTGTAGTAGCCGGTCCACTCCCCGAACGGGCCTTCCTGTTCCTTCCTGTCGGGGTAGAGCCAGCCCTCGACGGCGATCTCGGCGGTGGCCGGGATGGGCAGGCCGGTGACCTCGCCGAGGATCACCTCGACCGGGCGGCCCAGCACGGCGCCCGCGTACTCCAACTCGGAGACGCCGCCGGGGACTTCGGTGCCGGCGACGACCAGCAGCAGCGGGTCGTGGCCGAGGGAGGCGGTGACGGGGGCGCGTCCTTCCCTCTTGAACCACTCCCGGACGTGGGCGGCGCCGTGCTTGCCCGCCTCGATGTTGATGCTGGCGGCCCTGCCGTCGTTCTGCACCTGCATGCGGTACGCCCCGGCGTTCAGGACGCCGGTCTCCGGATCGGTGGTGAAGACGGCGCAGCCGGTGCCGATGTAGCGACCGCCGTCCCCCTCGTGCCACTGGGGTACGGGGAAGTCCAGCAGACCGGCCTCCCCGGCGGCGAACACGTTCTCGCGGACCGGGCCGGTCTCGACCACCCGGACCGGGTAGCGCGAGGCGTTGGCCGCCCACTCGCCCGGGCGGGTGCGCAGCGCCTCGACCAGGCCCCGGTCGTCGAGGTCGGTGCCGAGCCGCAGCGTCATGCCGAGCCTGCGCGCGTTGGCCATGGAGGCCGTGAGGACCCGCTGCCCTGTGCCGTATCCGACGATGTCGTCGAAGAGCAGCGCCGGCGGCGACGGGCGTTTGTAGTTCACCTCGGAAGCGGCGCCGATCTCCTTGTCCCAGTGGGCACCGGTGATGGTCCTGACTTCGCCGAGCTTCTCGGCGAGCTCCAGCCAGCCGCGCAGATCATTGATGTCGTCAAGTGACCCCACGCCACTCACCTCCTTGGTCGTTGTGCTCAGTGGCTCAGTGGCTCAGTGGCTCAGTGGTAGAGCGAGTTGATGAAGCCCGACTTCGTCAGCTTGTCGACGTAGGAGTTGTCGACGAACTCGGATGTGTTCTTGGGCATCGTGCCGACGCCCTTGGCGACGGTGGCGGCGAACGCGTCGTGGACCAGCGCGGGATCGACCGTCGGCGTCTTGGCCCACAGCGGGTTGAAGAAGTCGTACGAGTACTCGGCGAGCGCCTTGTTGTCGACACCGCTGTGTTTCATGATGCTTTTGACCGCCAGGGCCTTGTTGTTGTGCAGCAGGGCCAGGCACTGGGCCTCGGACTTGGTGAAGGCGCTCACGGCCTTCTTGTTCGCGTCGAGGTAGTTGGACTTGACGGTGTAGGCGTTGGCCGCCGCCGGCAGGTCCGTGAAGTCCATGACCTTCTTGAAGCCCTTCTCCCGGGTCTTCGTGCCGGTCGGGGGCTGGGTGACGATCGCGTCCACCGCGCCGTTCTCCAGGGCGGACACCTCGGCCGGGGTCGACTTGAGGAAGATCTTCTGGACGTCGTCCTCCGACCAGCCCTTGCTCTTGACGTAGGAGTCGACGGCCGCGTCGCCCAGCGATCCCGGCGAACTGAGTCCGATCTTCTTGCCCTTGAGGCCGTCGCCCGGCTCGACGGACTTCTTGCCCCACATCTCCAGGTAGTAGCGGTTGATCGGCAGCGCTATGTAGCGCAGGTCGACGCCCTTGAGGTTCATGGCGCCGGCGGCCGTCGAGGTGGTCGCTCCGACCCCGATCTGCACGCTGTTGCTCATGAGGGCGGCCACGAGCTGGGAGGAGCTGTTGAGGAGGGTGATCTTGACGTCGAGCCCGTTCTTCTTGAAGATCCCCTGGTCCTGGCAGATGTAGAGGTCCGAGTAGGCGGCGCCGATCGCGGTGTAGCCGATCGTCATCTTCATGGTGGTGGGCGGTGTGGACGCGGAGGACGTCACCGCGCAGCCGGAGACGGTCAGCGCGAGGGCGACGCCCAGCGGGACGTAGAGCGGTTTGGCGAAACGCATGCGCATGGTGCGACCCATCAGTCCGTGCCTGACCAGAAGGTGAAGCGGCGCTCCAGATAGCCGACGCCGCGCGTGAGGACGATGGCCACCACGGCGATCACGGCGATCGAGGCCATGGCGTCGTCCATCTCGAAGTTCGACGTCTGGAGCTGGACCTGGTAGCCGAGCCCGGCGGAGCCCATGAACAGCTCGGCGACGATGGCACCGATGAGGGCGCGGCCGACCGCCTGCCGGATGCCGGCGAGTATGTAGGGGAGCGTCGCCGGGAAGGCGACGGACCGCAGCGTCATCAGCCGCGAGGCACAGAAGACCTTCGACACCTGCATATGGGCGGGATCGAGATTGCGGGAGCCCGCGATGACATTGATCAGCAGCGGGAACAGCGCGCTCCACACCACGATGACGATCCGGGCGTTGATCCCTATGCCGAACCAGAAGATCAGCATCGGCAGGAAGACCACATAGGGGACCGAGTACATGATGCTGATGATCGGGTCGGTCAGCCCGTAGAAGATCTTGCTGCGTCCGATCAGCAGGCCGGCCGGAATCCCCACGACGATCGAAATGGCCATCCCCAGCGCCACGATGGAGAGCGTCGAGCCGAGCGGGGACCAGACCGTGCCCGTCCTGATGGAGTCAACGAGTGCGCCGAACGCGCCTATCGGTGAGCTGCTGAAGTTCGAGTCGACGATTCCCGTCGAGGCGCAGATCTGCCAGACGGCGAGCACCACGACCAGCCCGACGGCGCCGAGGATCAGATTGAGATGGCGGCTCGCCGGGTTCTGCCGGCCCCTCTGCTTCACCATCCGGACAGGGGTGCGCACCCTATCCGACGACAGTTGCGTTGCTGTCATGGTCTATCGCCCTTCGACCTGGTTGGGTCTGGCTCATCACGAGCCTGAGGATGTAGTCGTTGATCTCCTGGAATTCGGCCGTCCGCTTGATCTCCGCGTTCCGGGGGCGGGGCAGGTCGACCTCGACTATCTCGACGAGATGGGCGGGGCCGGCGGAGAAGACCACGACGCGGTCGGCGAGGAACACCGCCTCCGGTACGTCATGCGTGACGAAGACCGCCGTATTGCCCGTCCCCGCGCCGTCCGACTGCCAGATACGGGTCAGCTCTTCCTGCATCACCTCGCGGGTCTGCGCGTCGAGCGCCGAGAACGGCTCGTCAAGCAGGAGCAGATCGGGATCGGTGGCGAGCGCACGGGCCAGATTGACCCGCTGGCTCATACCGCCCGACAGCTCGCGCGGGTACTTGTCCTCCTTGCCCGCGAGACCCACCAGCTCCACCAGCTCGGCGACCCGGGCCCTGCCCCGCTCGTCCAGCCGCTTCTGGGCCTTGAGGCCGAACCCGATGTTGGCCACGACATTGCGCCACGGAAAGAGCGAGGCCTGCTGGAAGACCAGCGAACGGTCAGGAGCGGCCCCGGCTATCTGTTCGCCGTTCAGCTCCAGCCGCCCGGAGGCCACCGGGGTCAGCCCCGCCAGCGCCGTCAGGAACGTCGTCTTCCCGCAGCCGCTCGGTCCGACGATCGCCACGAACTCGTTCTCGGCGACATCGAACGTCAGCCCGTCGCATGCGAGGGAGAACGAATCGGAGCGGCGCGACCAGTGGCCGAGCTTGAGGTCGTCTACGACCAATTTCTGACGCGGATGGTTCACGGATACCTCCTCGATGGGAAGCCGATCACTGCAACCCGTCGCAAAGTGTCGACACTCGGATTCAAGCAGCACCTCAACTCAATGTCCAGGGGGTGACGACCACACGTCAGGGTTGTTTCATCCTGAGGTGCGCGGGCACATGCGCACGCTTCCGCGACACAGCGGCCGATCGGCCCGCCACCCCCGGCCCACAGTGAGTTGGGCAGAATCCAATGGCTGATTCCCTCGCATGAAATGCTGACAAAACCATCCAGACACGGCGCTTCACACAGCGAGATCAGGAAGGCCGGACGGACGGCCCGAACGCACCGAAAGCGGCTCGACCTGCGGCTACCGCCCTCCGGAAACGCCTCTCGACCCCTTCGGGACCGCGCGAAGCTCGCATCCGCCACCTGCGGGCCAATCCCGGGACGCACAGAACACCGATGACAAAGTGTCGACACTTGCAAATGTGAGGCGGGTCCGCCGTCCCGAGCCGTAAATGCGGCGGACAGGCGCCGACGAGCCTCGGCGTCAGACGGAAGCGGTCAGCACGACACGCCGACCGGAGTCGGCGGGCGCGGTCCAGGCATGTTCGACCTCGGCCAGTGGCACCGGCAGCGCGCCGGCGGTCAGAGTGCCCGCGCAGAACTGCTCGATCAGAGAGGGCAGTTCGGCGACGATGCCGACGGCGGTGACAGATCCCTGCCCGCTGCCCATGATCCGCAGGTTGGCCGCACGGAGTGCGGCGGACGGCAGCGCGATGTCCGGCCCCGCCGTCGAGCCGATCTGGATCCAGTCGAAAGGCGTGGCGCGTTCGGTGCGGTGGGCGAGCAGGGCGGGGATCGCCCGCTCGGTGGGGGTGCCCCAGGTGTAGTCGAGGACGACATCGACGTCCCCGGCCGCCCTGCCGAGCCGTTCGGAGGCCCGTACGGGATCGCCCGCCAGCGAGACGACCTCGGTGGCGCCGAGATCGGTCAGCAGGCCGAGGCGGTGCGGATCGCGTCCGGCGGCGACGATGCCTGCGGCGCCGAGGTGGCGGGCGATCTGGACGGCCATCCGGCCCGCGTTGCCGGTCGCGCCGAGGATCAGCACACCCTGTCCCGGCCGGAAGGCGATCCTGCGGCGCAGCGCCACCCAGGAGGACATCGCCGGGTTCATCCCCGCCGCGATGACGACCGGGTCGGCGTCGTCCGGCAGGGCGACGGCCCTGCGCGGGTCGAGCAGCGCCTGCTCGGCCATGGTTCCGGGCGCGTCGTCGTCGGCCACGAAGTACACGCGCCGCCCGTCGGGCAGCCGTGCCACGCCGTCCACACCCGGGATCAGCGGGAGGCGCCCGTCGCTCGTGTAGTGGGTGCCGTTGGCGCCGGAGCGTACGCGGGGGTGCAGTCCCGCCGCGAGCACATCGACCAGCACCTGCCCCTCGGCCGGCCGCGGGGCGGGGAACTCCTCGTAGCGGGGCGGATGGTCGAACGAGCGGACGACGGCGGCATGCATGGTGGCTCCTCGGTCGCCCGGCGGGCCCGCTTGCCCGGCCCACCGGGCAGGGTTAGTACGCGACACAAACTAAATTAGTTGGGGTCACGTACTACGTCAAGGACGTCCAGCCGGGGAGCCTCAGCCGTCGTCGTCCTTAAGGGCCGATGCCGCGCCGAAGCAACATCAGGCACCGCTCGGCCTGTTCGGCGCCACTGCCGGCCACAGCGATCCCGCCTGCCAGTACGAGCAGATCGGCCGGATCGAGGTCCTTGTCGGCGGCGCCGACGCCCTGCGCGCGCGTCAACAGCCTCGACGCGGTCGAGTGCATCGCGCCGTGCCAGCCCTCGAACAGCTCCGAGCGCCGGCCGCCCTGATCGTTCGGGATGGCCAGCGCCAGTTCCCGCCTCGCCGCCACATGCGCGACGAAGACCCGGAGCCAGCGGAACAGCGCGTCACCGGGCTCCTCGTCCTCCAACAGCGCCTCGCCCTCGGCGCAGAGCGCGGCCACCTCGTCCGCGTACACAGCGATGATCAGCTCGCAGCGCGTCGGGAAGTGCCGGTACATCGTGGCGTCGCCGATGCCCGCGCGGCGGGCGATCTCGTGTCCGCGACCTGCCCTGAACGCGAACGGCCGCCACGGCGCCTACGCCGGCCCCCGCAGCGACCGCCGCAGCCCCACGTTGCTCGTCAGGATCCCGCCGTCCACCGGCAGCGTCACCCCCGTGATCCAGGAAGCGTCCCGCGACGCGAGAAAAGCCACCGCCGCCGCGATGTCGTCCGGCGTCCCCACCCTCCCCATCGGGTAGTGCTCGACGGCCCGCTCCAGCGAGTCCTCGCGCCCCGCCCACCCCTCGGTGTGGATGGTGCCGGGCGCGACGAGGTTGACCCGTACGCCCCGGGGCGCCGCGTGGCCGGAGAGCGTGCGGGTGAGGCTCGCGAGCCCCGCCTTCGCCGCGCTGTACGCGTGGTTGCCGAAGTCCTGCTCGCCGTTGACCGACCCGATCGAGACGATCGCGCCCCGCCCCGACGCCACCAGGTGCGGCAGCGCCGCCCGGGCGCAGCGGAAGGCGCCGGTCAGGGTCGCGTCGAGGTCCCGCGCCCAGGCGTCGTCCGGCTCGTCCTCAAAGAGGGGTGCGTCGGGCGTGCAGGCGTACGCGTTGTTGACCAGGACGTCGAGCGAGCCGAAGCTCTCGACCGCGTACGCCACCGCCGCCTCGACCGCCGACCTGTCCCCCACGTCGCAGCCGTACGCCAGCGCGCCCGGGATCGACTCCGCCGTTCTCGCGGCCCGTTCCTCGTCCAGGTCGCTGACCAGGACCCGCGCCCCCTCGGCGGCGAGCCGGCGGGCCGTCGCCGCTCCGATGCCGCGACCCGCCCCCGTGATCAGTACGCCGTAGCCCTCGAACCGCTTCTCGTACCCACCGGATCCGCCTTGTCCATCGCGTCCACCCATCATGCTCATCCGGCGATCATGTCGCCGACCGCACCGCCCGCACCAGAGCCTGTGCGCGCGGGTCCGCCGTAACTCCCTTGCGCATGCCGTTGGTCACGTACCCGAACGCGATCCCCGACTCCGGATCGGCGAAGCCGAGCGACCCGCCGCGCCCCGGATGCCCGAAGGAGCCAGGGCCGAGCAGCGGAGCGGCGGGCCCGTGCAGCATGTAGCCAAGACCGAACCGCGTCGCGACGACCAGCACCCGGTCCGGGCCCGCCGACTCCTCCGTACGGGCCAGCGTGAGCGTCGCCGGCGCGAAGAGCCTGTGCCCGTCGACCGGGCCGAGCATCGCCGCGTACACCCGCGCCAGCGCCCGCGCGGTCGAGATCCCGGCTGCGGCGGGCAACTCGGCCGCGCGGTACGCCGGATCGTTCTCGTCGGGCAGCGGGTCGATCACGCCGAAGGCGCGGCGGGTCAGCGACGACGGATCCGCGTACGCCTCGGCCACCGACCGCTTGGGCCGCAGCCTCAGCTCGCCGCCGGCGGCCGGCGAAGGCTCCTTGGCCACGCCGATCCGCCCCACCCGGTGCGCCTCCTCGGCGGGCAGTCCGACCCAGAAGTCGAGACCCAGCGGCCGGGCGATCTCCTCGGCGATCCACCGCCCGATGGTCCGCCCGGTCACGCGCCTGACCAGCTCGGCGATCAGCCAACCGTAGGTGTGCGCGTGGTAGCCGTGGTCGGTGCCCGGCTCCCACACGGGCCGCTGGGCGGCCAGCGCCCGCGCGCCCGACTCCCCGTCGATGGCCTGCGCCGGGGTCAGCGGACGGTCGAGCACCGGCACCCCGGCCCGGTGCGAGAGCAGGTGCCGTACGAGCACCCGCTCCTTGCCCGCCGCCTTGAACTCGGGCCAGTACGTGCCGACCGGCGCGTCGAGATCGATATGACCGCGCTGGTGCAGCAGCAGCGGCACGGCGGCCGCGACGCCCTTGGTGGCCGACCGTACGATCTGCGCGGTGTCCAGTGCCCACGGCTCGGGTCCGTCCACGTCCCGTGTGCCCGCCCACAGGTCGACGACCTTGTGGCCGTCGCGGTAGACGGTGACCGCGGCGCCGCGTTCACCGAGCCGTTCGAAATTCCTTGCGAATGCGTCCCTGACCGGCTCGAAGCCCGCCGCCACCGTGCCCTGGACGTCCACGCCCGCACTCCCGCTCATTCGTCCCACCACCGCTCGCCGCACCCGCTCGTGCCGCTGCGGCCCCTGCCGCCGCGCCCGGTCGGCGCGACCCCTCTATGGTGCAACGCGCTCAGGGCGCGACACGCCCGGGCGCCACCGAGCGGGGGTCGAAACCGAACGGCAGCTCCAGCCGGTGGGCCCTCATCAGCTCCTCGTCGCCGAGCAACTCATGGGTGGGTCCGTCGGCCGCGATGGCCCCCTCGGTGAGGATCACCGCGCGGGGGCAGAGTTCGAGAGCGTACGGCAGATCGTGCGTGACCATGAGCACCGTGATGTCCAGCGACCGCAGGATGTCGGCGAGTTCACGCCGGGACGCCGGGTCCAGGTTTGAGGAGGGCTCGTCGAGCACGAGGATCTCCGGCTGCATCGCCAGCACGGTCGCCACGGCGACGCGCCTGCGCTGGCCGAACGAGAGGTGGTGCGGCGGACGGTCCGCGTACTCCGCCATCCCCACCTGGGTCAGCGCGGCGTGGACCCTCGACTCCAGTTCGGCGCCGCGCAGGCCCCCGGCCGCAGGCCCGAACGCCACGTCCTCGCGCACCGTCGGCATGAACAACTGGTCGTCCGGGTCCTGGAAGACGATGCCGACCCGGCGGCGGATCTCGGCGAGGTGCCGCTTCTCGACGGGCAGTCCGGCGACCGTGACCGTACCGGCGCCCGCCGTCAGGATGCCGTTCAGATGCAGGACGAGGGTGGTCTTGCCCGCGCCGTTGGGGCCGAGCAGCGCCACCCGCTCACCGCGCCGCACGGTCAGGTCGACGCCGAACAGCGCCTGATGCCCGTCGGGATAGGCGTACGCGAGACCGCGCACCTCAAGGGAGGCGGGCGGGGACTGGCCGAGGGAAGTCACAGGGTCCGTTGTCACAGGGTCCGTTGTCACAGGGTCCGGCGTCATAGGGTCCAGCCAAGCAGACAGACCGCGAGCGCCGATACGGGGAGCGCGGCGGCGTACGTCCACTGCGCCCGCGACGCGGTCACCTCGTCGATCACCGGCATCGTCCCGGTGTACCCCCGGCTCACCATCGCCAGATGTACGCGCTCCCCGCGCTCGTAGGAGCGGATGAACAGCGCCCCGGCCGACTTGCCGAGCACTCCCCACTGGCGTACGCCCCGCGCCTCGAACCCGCGCGAGCGGCGCGCGATCGACATCCGGCGCATCTCGTCCGTGATGACATCGCCGTACCGGATCATGAAGGACGCGATCTGCACCAGCATCGGCGGCAGTCTGAGCCGCTGGAGTCCGAGCAGCAGGGAGCGCAGTTCGGTCGTGGAGGCGAGGATCACGGAGGCGCCGACGCCCAGGGTGCCTTTGGCGAGCACGTTCCAGGCGTCCCAGAGCCCCGGCACACTCAGCGGGACGCCGAGGAAGCGGACCTGGTCGCCGGGGACGACGAACGGCATCAGGACGGCGAACGCGACGAACGGGATCTCGATCAGCATCCGCCGCAGCAGGAAACCGGCGGGGATACGGGCGACGGCGGCGACCGCCGCGAGCAGCACCGCGTACAGCGCGAACGCCCAGACCGCCTCGCGCGGTGTGGAGACCACGACCACCACGAAGCAGAAGACGGCGGCGAGTTTGCAGTGCGGAGGCAGGTCGTGGACCGGTGAATGCGCGTGCCGGTAGAGCTTGTGCGCGTGCCCGGCGCCCATGTCAGGCGTTCCCGCCGGCGGCGAACGAGCCGGTCCGCCCGCTCCCGTCCCCGTCCCCGCCCTGGCGACGGCCCCGGCGCACCACCCAGAAGATCCCGCTGCCGGCGACGACCGTCGCGCCCACGCCGATCACCCCGGCGAGTCCGCCCGAGATCCGGGGGTCGGCGACGTCCTTGACGCCGTAGTCGGCGAGCGGCGAGTCCGCGTTGGCGTGTTCCCGCGCGGTGCGGTCGATGCCCTGGTCGGCGGCGACCTTCTCCAGGCCGTCGGGGGACGCCGAGGCGTAGAAGGAGACAAAGCCCGCCAGGACGACCGCGGTGACCAGGCCGGTCACCCAGACCGTACGGGTGGAGCGAGCGCCGACCCGCACGGGCGCGGGGGCCGATACGGGGGCCGAGGCCGATGCCGCATCGACCAGTTCGCCGCCGACGCGCAGCTTGAGCGGCGCGGTCAGGCCTCGCGCGCCGTGGACCAGGTCGGGCCGTACGGCGATCACGGCGCCCACCGTCAGCGCGGTGATCGCTGCCTCGCCGATCCCGATGAGCACATGCACGCCGACCATCGCGGTCAGCACGTCGCCGAGCGGGATGTCCGTCGTACCGCCCAGCGCGTAGATCAGGGTGAAGGCGAGGGCGGCGGCCGGTACGGAGACGAGCGCGGCGACGAAGGACGACACCGTCACCGAACGGCGCGTGCGCGGCAGGATTTTGACCAGCGCGCGGAAGAGCGCGTACGCGACGACGGTCGTCACCAGCGCCATGTCGGTGACGTTCACACCGAGCGCGGTGAGCCCGCCGTCGGCGAAGAGGATGCCCTGCATCAGCAGGACGACGGACACACAGAGCACGCCGGTGTAGGGGCCGACGAGTATCGCCGCCAGCGCGCCGCCCAGCAGGTGGCCGCTCGTCCCAGCCGCGACCGGGAAGTTGAGCATCTGTACGGCGAAGATGAACGCGGCGACCAGGCCGGCGAGCGGCGCCGTGCGCTCGTCCAGTTCGCGGCGCGCGCCGCGCAGGCTCACCGCGACGGCGCCCGCGGCGACAACGCCGGTGGCGACCGAGACGGGGACATCGATGAAGCCGTCGGGGACATGCATGGCGGGTCTCCGCTTCCTGCTCGGGCGGTACGGGCCAGGGAGTGAACCACCTGACAATATTGCCCTTTTGCGAATCGTTTGCAAGAGCGTGGCATACGCAGTCGCTGTACGGTCAGCCCCGCGCTCTTCCTTCCGCTGGTCGGAAACCGCTCTGGTCGCCGCCCCCGTGGGGGAGCACTCTGGGATCCCCGCCCAGCGAGCCACCTTCAGCAGCAGGAGGAACGATGCCGACGACAGAGACGTCCGAGACGTCAACGCAGCCGCCTTTCGTCCGCGACCAGTGGTATGTCGCCGCCTACGGCCGTGAGGTCGGCCGCGAGCTGTTCTCCCGTACGGTGTGCGGCGAACCGATCCTGTTCTGGCGTACGGAGTCCGGCGAGGTGACCGCCATGTCGGACCGCTGCGTCCACCGGCGCTTCCCGCTCTCCCAGCCGCCCAGCCGGCTGGACGGCGACCGGGTGGTCTGCGGCTACCACGGCTTCACGTACGGCGCCGACGGCGTGTGTGTCAGCGTCCCGGGGCAGGCGCGGGTCCCGCGTACCGCGCGGCTCACCTCGTACCCGGCCGTCGAGCAGGACTCGTTCGTCTGGGTCTGGATCGGCGAACGCGACCTGGCCGACCCGAAGTTGATCCCGCGCGCGCCCTGGCTCGACCAGAGCGGATACACGTCGGTCTCCGGCATGGAGCCGCTCGCCGCGCGCTACGGGCTGCTCGTCGACAACCTGCTCGACCTCTCCCACGAGACGTATCTGCACGGCGGTTACATCGGCACCCCCGAGGTCGCCGAGACCCCGATCACCACGGAGGTCGACGAGGAGGCCGGGATCGTACGGGTCAGCCGCCATATGGACGACGCCGCGTGTCCGCCGTTCTACGCCGAGTCCACCGGTATCACCGGCCGCATCACCCGCTGGCAGGACATCGAATACCACGCGCCCTGCCTGTACTTGCTGCACAGCCGGATCGCCCCGGTCGGCACCCCGCCGCCGGACGAGGTGACCGGCGCCGACCCCGACGCGTTCCATGTGGAGGTGGTGTACGCCATCACGCCGGAGACGGAGAACAGCACGCACGACTTCTGGGCCGTCGCACGGGACTTCGCCCTCGACGACGAGAAGGTCACCGGCTTCCTGCACGACAACAACCGCACCGTCGTCCTCCAAGACGTCGTAGCCCTCGACGTGTTGGAGAAGGCGGTGGCCGCCGAGCGGGACCGCTACCAGGAGTTGAGCATCAACATCGACACGGGCGGGCTCGCCGCCCGCCGTATCCTCAAGCGGCTGGCCGAGGAGGCCACCCGATGAGCGGGGTCTACCGCGTCCACTGGGTCCCGGGCACGGACCGGCTGCACGCCGTCTGTTTCTGCGGCGCCGAGCGGGAGTTCGAGGATCCGGTGGTGCTCTGGGACTGGCTGCTCGCGCACCCGGAGCACACACCATGACGCCCGCCCCGACACCCGAACCCACAGCCACCCTGCCCTTGACGGTGACGCGTACGGAGACGGTCGCCGACGGTGTCGTACGGCTGACGCTCACCCCCGCCGACGGCCGCCCGCTGCCCGCCTGGGCCCCCGGCGCGCACATCGACCTGCTGCTCGCTCCGGGGCTCGAACGGCAGTACTCGCTCTGCGGGGACCCGGGCGACACCTCCGCCCTCCAGGTGTCCGTCCTGCGGGAGCCGGCGGGCCGTGGCGGCTCGCAGTACGTGCACGACAAGCTCACCGAGGGCGCCACGCTCCAGGCACGCGGGCCGCGCAACCACTTCGCCCTGGCCGAGTCGCCCGGCTATCTCTTCATCGCCGGAGGCATCGGCATCACCCCCGTCCTGCCGATGATCGCCGAGGCGGACGCGCGCGGCGCCGACTGGCGGCTCGTCTACGGGGGCCGCACCCGCGCCTCCATGGCGTTCGCCGCCGAACTCACCGCGCGATGGCCGGACCGGGTGGAGCTGTGTCCGCAGGACGAGAGCGGACTCCTCGACCTGGAAGGCCTGTTGGGCGTTCCGCGCGACGACACGGCGGTCTACTGCTGCGGACCGGAACCGCTGCTCGCGGCCGTCGAGGAGCGGTGTACGTCCTGGCCACCGGGGTCCCTGCACACCGAGCGGTTCGCGCCGAAGGTCACCGAAGCGGCCGGCGCCGTCGATGCCGCCCAGGCCGTCGAGGCCCCCTTCGAGGTCGAGTTGGCGCAGTCGGGCATGACCCTGACGGTCCCGCCCGGCCGGTCCGTGCTCGAAGTGGTCGAGGAGGCGGGCGTACCCGTCCTGTCCTCCTGCCGGGAAGGCACCTGCGGCACCTGCGAGACCGGGGTGCTCGGCGGCGTACCCGACCACCGGGACTCGCTGCTCACCGCCGACGAACAGGCCGTGGGGGACGTGATGTTCATCTGCGTCTCGCGCTGCCGCTCCGGGAGGCTGATCCTCGACCTGTAACGCCCGTGGTGCCCGCACCCGTAACACCCGTAACGCCCGTGGGAGTGAGCGGCGGCTGTGACGGGTCGCCGAGCGCGCGCGAGATGCTGCGTGCCGCCACCTGCACCAGTGGCACCAGTGTGTGCGGCTGTACGGAGTCCACATGGGCGACGACCGAGACGGCGGCCACCACCTCGCTCAGCGGCCCGTACACCGGCGCGGCCACCGACAGGCTGTCCAGGGTCACTTGGCGCTCGCACACCGCGACGCCGGTGTGCCGTACCTCCGCCAGCGCCTGCCTGATCCGCTCGGGGTCGGTGACGGTCTCCTCGGTACAGCGGGCCAGCGGCTGCGACAGCGCGTACTCCTGGAAATCCGCCGGTGCGAAGGCCAGCAGTACCCGGCCGACCCCGGTCGGTGTGAGCGCGAAACGCCCGCCGACGCGGGTGAGTACCGGCACGGCCCCGCGTCCGGCGAGGCGCTCCACATAGACCACTTCCAGGTCCTCGCGTACGGCCAACTGCACGTTCTCGCGCGTCACATGGGCGAGGTCGGAGAGGGAGGGCAGGGCCAGTTCACGCAGGCCGAGTCCGCGCGGCGCCAGCGAGGCGATCTCCCAGAGCCGCAGCCCGATGCGATACCCGCCGCCGGTCTCGCGCTCCAGCGCGCCCCACTGCGTCAGTTCGCCGACCAGCCGGTGCGTGGTGGTCAGGGGCAGGCCGGAGTGGCGGGAGATGTCGGTGAGCTTCAGCACGGGCGTATCCGTAGAGAAGGCCTCAAGCACCCGCAGTGCTCGGCTGGTCACCGACCCGGCGCCGGCCGGGCTCTCGGCTGTCATACGGCTCTCCTTCGGACGCCCCCGGGCTGTGGTCGAAAAGCTAGACACCCGTTTCGGGTTCGTCAACGGCCCGTGAACACCGGCTTCCGAAATATCTTCGGCCGACCTCTTGCCGGGCCCGGAGAAGTAGTTGTAGCTTCCCATCAGTCGATACTTCGGGCACCGGACAGTACGGAGACCTAAGCAATGAGCGAGAACACGGAATCCGCGGCTCCGTCCGGCTTCGAAGGCACTCTTGGCGAGGTTCTGCTGTCACTCGGCGGGCGTCTGACCCGATTGCAGACCGAGATTCTGGCAAACCTTGATCCATCCCTGACGATTCGGCAGTACCGGATCCTCTCCAGGGTCGACAGTGGACATACGTCATTGACAGCGTTGTGCAAGCTGGCACACAGAAATCCGTCCACGATGTCGCAGAGCGTCGACAAACTAGTCACACAGGGACTGCTGACCCGCGGTGTCTCCGACACCAGCCGCCGGACCATGCGTCTCTCCCTCACCCGGGCCGGGAAACTCGCCCTGGAATCGGGAGACCGGGCGCTGGAGAAGTTCACTTCGGAACTCACAGCGGGGCTGCCACAGGAGCTTCAGGACCAGATTCTCCCGGCGCTGAATCAGCTATACGTCGACGTCCAGGGAAATCTGGACGCTCGATAGCGGGCCGAGAGGCGTGACGTCTCGGCCGAGGGGGCTCGAACGGGGGAGTCAGAACACAGCGAGGTGTTCATGATAAATCCACACCCGAACATCACCGATCCGGCCGAGCCGGCCGATCCAAACGACCCGACCGACCCGACCGATCTACTGAGCAAGCTCGACCAATCGCTTTTCACCCGGCGTCATGCGGTGATCTACGGAACGCTCCTCGCGGGCCATTTCCTCGACGGGTTCGTCATCAATCTGACGGGCGTGGTCCTGCCGGGTGTCGTCAAGACCTTCCACATCTCCACTCAGCAGGCCGGCTTCCTCAGCTCCGCCCTCTTCCTCGGCATGCTGGTGGGCGCCGCGGTGGCCGGGCTGGTCTCGGACCGGCTGGGCCGTAAGTTCCCGCTCGCGGTGTGCCTGCTCGTCTTCGCCGCGTTCTCCCTGCTCGCCGCCTTCTCCTGGGACTACTCGTCGCTGGTGACGGCCCGGATCTGCCAGGGCGTCGGCCTCGGGGCCGAAATAGCCGTCGTCCTCCCCTACATCACCGAGTTCGTCCCGTCCCGCCACCGTGCCCCGCTGGTCACGACGGCGACCGCCGCCTGGCTGATCGGCCTGCCGGTGGCGGCGCTGGTCGGTACGGCCGTCGTCCCCTCGCTCACCTGGCGCGCGATGTTCGTCATCGGCACGGTGCCGGTGGTGGTGAGCGTCGTCATGATGGCGACCCTGCCCGAATCCGTGCGGTATCTGCTGCGGACGGGACGGCATGAAGCGGCGCGGAAGGTCGTCGGTGGACTCGCCGTCGCGTCACCCGCCGGATCGGCCCCGGTTTCACCCGCAGGATCGACCGCGGTTTCGGCCGAGCGGACGGCGCCCGTCGCCCCCGCCGTATCCACACCCACCCCCGAGCCGGACATTCACCAGAAGTCCGCCGGCTCCGTACGCAAACTGCTCGACGCCTCGCGCCTGCGCTACACCGTGTCGCTCTGGTTCATGGAGATATGCGCGGGCGCCTTTCTCTACGGACTGTCCACCTGGCTTCCCTCCATCCTGGAGAAAAAGGGCGTCAGCGTGGTGGGGAGTTTCACCTACACGGCCATCATCACCGCGTCCGGCGTGGTCGGAGCGATCATCGCGGGCCACATCGTCAATCGAGTGGGCCGCAGAACGACGATCGGTTTCTCGTTCCTGCTGAGCGGAGTCCTCTGTCTCGGCTGGGGAAGCGTCTCCTCGACCACCGCCGTACTCGTCCTCGGCTCGCTGGCCACATTCTTCGGCAGCGGGTTCGCCGGAAGCACCCTTTTCGTCTACGCGAGTGAGCTGTACCCGACGATCAACCGGGCCACCGGTCTGGGCTGGGCCGCCGCCTTCCAGAAAGTCGGCGGACTCATCATTCCGACCGTCATCGGCTGGGTGATCGCCGTCCATTCGTCGAACTTCCTCTTCTTCGTCCTGTTCGCCGTGATCTCCGTACTGGCCGGAATATCCGGGCTGGTCGCCACCTTCGAGACGCGCGGCAGGACCATCGAGCAGATATCGGCCGAACTGAGCAGGCAGGCCCGCGTCTCGCGCTCGCCTGTCCCGGAGTTCGGCACCGCATACGAAAAAGAACAGGCAGGTGAAGGATGAGCGCGTCCACATCGACAACACGGCAAGACCCCGGGGATCTCGCGGAATTGACTCTGCGGCAGACACGCGTACGCGCCGCCATGGCCGACGAAGGCCTCGATCTGGTGATCGCTTTCGCGCCCGGCTGGCGCAGGGAGAACGTACGGTATTTCACCGACGCCGGCCTCACGGGCACCGCCTCCCTCGTCCTTTTCCCCGCCACCGGCGACCCGTCCGCCTTCTCCACCCGCCGCAGCGACCTGCCCGAACTGACCCGCCCCGGTTGGGTCAGGGAGGCCGCGCTGCTGGACGTGTACGACCCGGTGGCGCTGACCGACAAGCTCCGTGACCTGCGTCCGCGCAGGGTCGGCGTCGCACACGGCGAGTTGCTGCCCGTCGTGCTGTCCGAGGCCCTGCGTACGGCGCTGCCCGACGCCGAGATCGTGTCGGCGACCTCGCTCATGGACCGGGTCCGCCTGGTCAAGAGCGACTGGGAGCTGGCCAGGATGCGCCGCAGCGCCACCGTGTGCGCCGCCGGATGGGAGGCGTTCGTCGACGCGCTGGAGCCGGGGCTCCCCGAGTACCGGATCGTCGCCGAGGTCGAGGCCGCGATCAAGAAGCTCGGCGCCGAGGACAACTTCATGCTCATCGCTTCCGGCAAGGACGAGGTACGCGGCATGACCGCGCCGACCCCGCGCCTCCTGGAGGTCGGCGACATGGTGCGTACGGAGCTGACGCCCCGGATGGACGGCTACTGGCTCCAGATCTGCCGCTCCGCCGTCGTCGGTGAGCCCAGCGACGGGCAGCGCAAGTCCTTCGACCTGTTCAACGAGTCGGTCGAGGCCGGGATGTCCGTCGTACGCCCCGGCATCACGGCGCACGAGGTCGCGAAGGCGCAGAACGACGTCTTCCGTAAGTACGGGTACGGCGAGTACTGCACGAGCCAGTACACCCGGGTACGCGGCCACGGCCACGGCCTGCACCTGGACGAGACGCCGATCATCGAGGGCAACGAGACCGTGCTGCCCGAGAACTCCGTCTTCATCATCCACCCCAACACCTATACGCCGCTTGCCGGTTACCACGTGCTGGGCGACCCGGTGCGCGTGACGAAGGACGGCTGCGAGGTGCTCATCGACACCGAGCGCAAGCTCTTCCACTCCACCAGGGGAATCAGCGGAACCACCGGCAGCAAGGGAGTCGCCGCATGAAGCGCGGACTGGTCGTACTCGATCCGGCCGAGGTGCCGGAGAGCGAATGGCGGGGCAGGGTCGAGGCGCTCCAGCAGGCCCTGACCGCCGGGGGGATCGACATCGCGCTCGTCTACGGAGACGTGTACGCCTCCGACGACATCGCCTACCTCACCAATCTCTGCATCTACTGGAACGAGGGCGTGCTCGCCGTCCCCGCCGCCGCCGATCCGGTGTTCCTCACCAAGCTCTCGCCCCGTGTGCAGCCCTGGATGAAACGCATCTCCACGGTCACCCGGATCGAGAGCGGCAAGAGCTTCGGCGCGCTCGCCACGAAGCTCCTCGGTGAACTCCCGGCCGGCACGGTGGGTCTCGTGGACGCCGCGCTGTGGCCCGCGTCCGTCGTGGAAGAGATACGCGCTGCCCTGCCGGGCTGGCAGGTGCGCGAGCTGGACGGCCTGGTACGCGAGCGGCGCGTCGTCGCTTCCACGAACGAACTCGCGCTGCTCCGCCAGGGCGCCGAGGTCGTGGCAGGCGCCGCCGACGAGGCCGTACGGGGCGAACTCTCCACGTTCGAGCGGGTGTCCGTGGTCGAGCGCCTGGTACGCGGCGCGGGCTTCCTCGACGTACAGGTCAACACGGCCGCGACGTCGGACGGCGTGGAGTGTGTGCAGGTCACCGGCCAGTTCCGGACCGGCTGGCTGCACGCGTCCCGCCTGACGGCCGCCCCTGACGCCCCCTGGACCACGGCGCTGCGCGAGGCGCTCGACGCCGCGGTGTCGGCCGCCA
>NZ_JTHL01000001.1:3428056-3464228 GCF_000818195.1 Streptomyces sp. 150FB
GGGGACCGCCGTCTCCCGGCTCCCGGAGGGCACGAACGCCCAGGTGAGCTGGGTGAACCAGGCGGACCTGTCGTCCGGCGGGGAGTACCGCAGCCGCGCCGAGCACCTGAAGGAGGGGTCCGTCGTGGCCATCACGGTGGACGTGCTGTTCGCCGACGGCGGGTACGCCGCGGTCGCCGACACCGTCCTCATCACCGCGGGCGCACCGGCCACCCTCACCACCACAACCGGTACCACCGGCACCACCGGCACCACCGAAGGGAGGTCGTCGAAGTGAGGATCCTGTCGAACAGCGACATCGAGCAGGTACTGACCGCCGACGAATGCCTCGCCACACTCCGTACGGCGTACGGCGAGCTGACCCGCGGCCAGGGCGCCAACCGCCCGCGCAACCACACGTACTTCCCCGTGAAGGACGACCGCTACCCCGGCTTCGGCTACCGCTTCAAATCGCAGGAGGGCGGCAATGTCTCCAGCGGCGTGTGGGCGCTGCGGATCACCTCCGACCTCGCGGGCGTCGAGACACTGCCGAGCGGCGGACAGCGGCGCCGGCTGATCCCGGCGGCGCCCGGTGGCAAGTACGTCGGCCTCGTCACGCTCTACAGCCTGACGACGCTGGAGCCGCTCGCCATGCTGCACGACAGCTTCGTGCAGAAGATGCGCGTCGGCGCGACCTCGGCGCTCGGCATCGACGCGATGGCCGCCCAGGACGCCACAGTGGCCGGCATGTTCGGCTCCGGGTGGCAGGCGGAAGCCCATCTGGAGACGCTGCTGCTGGTGCGTCCGGGGATCGAGGAGGTACGGGTCTTCAGCCCGACCGCCGAGCACCGCGAGAAGTTCGCCGAGGTGTGGAGCGAGCGCACCGGACGCCGGATCGTCCCCGTCTCGGAGCCGCGCGACGCGGTGACCGGCTGCCAGATCATCACCTGCGCGACCGCCACCATGGAACCGTGCTTCGACGGCTCCTGGATCGAGCCCGGCACCCACATCACGGCCATCACCTCCCCCGACGGCACGGCGACGCGCCGGGAGCTGGACGACGCGACCTTCGACCGGGCCGACCGGATCGTGGTGCTCTCGCGCGAACAGGTCCACCACGACAAGCAGTACGACATCCTCGGCCCGGTGGAGCGCGGCCGCCTCGCCTGGGAGGACATCAGGGAGCTGGGCGAGGTGCTGCTCGGCGACGCGCCGGGGCGTACGTCACGGGACGAGGTGACGGTCTTCGCCAACAACACCGGTATGGGCGTCCAGTTCGCCGCTGTCTGCGCGCGGGCGCTGGAACTCGCCGAGGAACGCGGTCTGGGCCATGTCGTACCGACGGACTGGTTCCTGGAGGAGACGAGCCCGTAAGCGGCCCGTGAGTGGCCCGTAAGCGGCCCCGCACGACAACCAGCGCAGCCAATCAGGGAGTTGCAGCACATGGAAGCCGAACATCGCGTCGGCGGCGCGACGATCACCTTCGGGGAGAGCGTCAACACCGACGTCATCATTCCGGGCCGGTATCTGGTCAGCATCGACCCGGCCGAACTCGCCGAGCACGCCTTCGAGCCACTGGGCCCCGAGGTCCAGCGCCACCTGCGGGCCAGTTCCGTCGTCGTTGCGGGCCGCAACTTCGGCTGCGGCAGCGCCCGCGAACAGGCGGCGACCTGCCTGATCGGCGCGGGCATCAAGGCCGTCGTCGCGAGTTCGTTCTCGCGGGTCTTCTTCCGCAACGCGATCAACACCGGTCTGCCGGCGATCGAATGCCCGGACGCCGTGGAGGCCCTGCGCGCGCAGAGCGCACGGAGCGACGAGGGCGGCGAGGGCGCCCAGGGCGAGATGTGGGTGGACTACCACGCGGGCACGGTCGAGACGGCCGGACAGACCTTCACCTTCGCGCCGTACCCCCAGGGGCTGCTGGACATCCTGGAGGACGGCGGCCTGATAGCTCACCTGATGCGAGGCGCCTCGACATGACCACAGCCACACCCACAGCCACAGCCGCGAAGACCTTCGCGCAGAAGGCGATCGAGCGGGCTTCGGGCGAGCACGACCTCGTCCCGGGGCAGATCGTCGACGCCTTCCCCGACGTGTACATGAGCCACACGGCGAGCTGGCGGTGCATCCGCACGCTGGAGAAGATGGGCGTCAGCGAGCTGTACGACCGCGATCGCGTCGCCATGGTCATGGACCACATCTCCCCCGCGATGAACGCCAAGACAGCGGCCGACCACCAACTGTGCCGCGAGTTCGCCGACCGGATGGGCATCAAGAACTTCTACGACGTCAACGCAGGCATCGCGCATATCGTCCTGATGGAGAACGGCCTGATCAAGCCGGGGCAGTTCGTCATCGGCACCGACTCGCACTCCACCATCTACGGCGCGCTGGGCGCGTTCGGCACGGGTGTCGGATTCAGCGAGATCACCGCCGCGTGGGTCACCGGCAAGCTGTGGGTCAAAGTCCCAGAGTCGGTCCGCGTCCGGATCGACGGCGAGCTTCCGGTGGGCAGTTACGCCAAGGACGTGATGCTCAAGCTGATCGGCGACCTCGGCGCCGACGGACTGACGTACTGCTCCGCCGAGTTCACCGGTTCGTACGTGGAGTCCCGTTCGGTGTCGGAGCGGATGACCTTCTGCAATCTGGCCATGGAGATGGGCGCGAAGAACGCGTTCGTCGCGCCCGACGGCGAGACACGGCGCTATCTGGAGGAGGCGGGCGTCGCGGCCGACGGGTACGAGGTGCTGCTGCCGGACGCCGGGGCCGCCTACCGCGAGACCGTGCACCTGGACGGATCGAAGCTCATGCCGCAGATCGCCGTGCCGCACACCGTGGACAACGTGGTCGGTGTCGACGAGGTGGCGGGCACCAAGCTCGACCAGGTCTTCATCGGCTCCTGCGCCAACGCGAAGTACGACGATCTGGCGATCGCCGCCGAGGTGCTGGCGGGCCACCGGATCGCGAAGGGCGTACGTCTGGTGGTCACCCCGGCCTCGGCCGCCGTGATGGCGAAGGCCTCCACCACCGGCGTACTGGCCACCCTGATCGAGGCGGGCGCGATGATCACCAACGCGGGCTGCGGCGCCTGCGCCGGCAACGGCGGCGCGATGGCCGACGGCGAGGTGACCCTCTCCACGGCGAACCGCAACTTCCAGGGCCGGATGGGCAGTTACCAGTCGAGCATCTACCTGAGCAGCCCCGCGACGGCGGCGGCGTCGGCGATCAGGGGCGTCATCACCAATCCGGCGGACGTCATGACGGGCGAAGGGGCGGCGGTCGCATGAACCTCGCTGAGAAGATCCTCGCGAAGGCGAGCGGACGCAAGAGCGTCGAGCCCGGTGAGATCGTGATCGCGAATGTGGACCGGCTGCTGATGCACGACCTCAGCGGCTATCTGACCGGCGAGGTGTACGAGAAGAGGGTCGGCCGACCGATCCCGCACCCGGAGCGGGCCGTGATGGTCTTCGACCACCACTTCTCACCGCCGACCGAGCGCCAGGCCGAGGTGCTGAAGGCCAACCGGGCGTGGGCGCGCAAGCACGGCATCAACCTCTTCGACTGCGGCAACGGCAACCTCCACCACGCCGCCGTACGCAACGGCTTCATCAAGCCGGGCATGATCGTGGTGGGCTCCGACAGCCACACCCCGGTGCACGGGGCGCTGGGCGCGCTGGCGATGGCGCTGGGCAACGACTCGCACGCGGGGACCGTACTCCCGTACGGCAAGGCCTGGTTCAAGGTCCCGGAGACCGTACGGATCGAACTCCACGGCACCCCGCGCCCCGGCACCACCGCGCGCGACATCGCGCTCTGGCTGGTGGCCGAGATCGGCGAGGGCGAACTCAACTACGCGGCGGTCGAGTTCGCGGGCCCCTACATCAAGGGGTCGGACTTCTGGGACCGTTGGCTGTTCCCGCTGCTCTGTGTGGACCTGGGCGCCAAGTGCAGCTACGTGGAGCCGGACGAGGTCACGGAGGCCTTCGTCCGTACCCTCCCCGGCGGTCTGCCCGAGGAGCTGCCGCGCGGGGACGGCGACGGCAGGGAGGCGGCGACCGTCCTGCGGTACGACGTCGGTGACGTGGTCCCGCTCGTGGCGTGCCCGCCCACCGTCGGCAACATCAAGCCGGTGGACGAGGTGGCCGGAAAGCCCGTGCTGTGGGCGGAGTTGGGCGGCCACGGCGGCGGGCGCCTGGAGGACATCAGGGTGGCGGCGAAGATCCTCTCCGGCCACCGCGTCCACCCGGGCACCCGCTTCAACATCGTCCCCTCCAGCCGCGAGGTCTTCGCCGAGGCGCTGCGCGAGGGCCTGGTCCTGGAACTGCACGAGGCGGGCGCGAACTTCTTCCCGCCGAGCACCGGCTCCAACCAGGCCATCAACATGGGCGCGATGGCGTCGGGCGAGGCGATGATCTCGACCCACTCCCGGAACTTCCCGGGCCGCAACGGCAGCAGCGAAGCCGAAATGTATCTCGCGTCGGCGGCGACGGTGGCCGCGTCCGCGATCGCCGGAGAGATCGCCCCGGAGCGGGCTTCGGAGCGCGCCGGGAAGAGCGCCGGACAGGCCGGCCGGAACGACGGGAGCAGCAAATGAAGTTCGAGGGCCGCTGCTGGAAGTTCGGCGACAACATCCCCACCGACCGTCTGGTGAAGTCGCAGTACGTCTTCGAGCCGATGGAGGTCATGGCCAAACACGTCCTGGAGGATCTCGATCCGGAGTTCCCGCTGCGGGTCCAGCCGGGAGACATCGTGGTGGCGGGCAAGCACTTCGGCCAGTCCTCGGGCCGCGCGATCGCCACGAAGGCGCTCAAGGCCACCGGCATCGGCTGCGTGGTTGCGGAGACCTTCGCGCGGACCTTCTACCGCAACTGCTTCGAGGTCGGCCTGCCGGCGCTGGAGGTCAAGGGCATCACCACGCTGGCCACGGCCGGCGCCCCGCTGCGCGTGGACCTCACGACGGGCACGGTGACGAACGTGACGACCGGCGCCACCCTGACCGGCGAGCCGGCCGACCCGTTCCTGGTGGAGATGCTGGACGCGGGGGGCCTGATCGCGCTGGCGTCGAAGCGTACGGATCTGTTCGGTTGAGGTTCGGGTGACGCTCGGTTGAGGCTCGGGGGCGGGCTGAGGCTCGCTCAGCGCGCCGCGGCAGCCGTGGCGGCGGCGGCAGCGAGCGTACGGCTGACCTCGGCGGCCCCGGTCGCGATGGCGTCGAGCCCGACGGTGCGGGCGCGGTGCAGGAAGCCGCTCAGATGGAGAAGCACAGCGTAGCCATGGGCGGCCGCGCTGTGCTTTTCCAGTAGGTCGAGCGCCGCCTCGGGGTCGTGTCCTGCGATGTCCATCGCGATCGGCAGCAGGATGTCCATCACGGCACGGCCCGCCGCGCTGAGGTCGGCGTCGCGGTGGTTCTCCAGTTGTTCCGAGTAGATCAGGTCGAAACCGGCGTGATGGCGCGCGACGAAGCGCACGTACACCTCCGCCGTCACCGCGAGCGCCTCCCCCGGATCACCGGTCGTGTCGTTCGCGAGGGCGGTACGCAGGTCGGCGGCCAGGAGTTCGGCCGCACGGGTCGCGGTGGCGCTCAGCAGGTCCAGGCGGGTGGCGAAGTGCCGGTACGGCGCCCGCGGGCTCACCCCCGTACGCCGGGCGGCCTCCGCCACGGACAGTGCGTCGACGCCACGCTCGGCGATCAGCGCGAGGGAGGCCTCGACGAGGGCCGCACGCAGGTCGCCGTGGTGGTAGCTACCGCCCTTGCCCACGAAATTCCTCTCGGCCCGGCCCTGATCGTCGTCCCTCCAATGTAGTCGGGGTGGCACTTGCTTCTATGTATGAGGGGTCATACATTGGAGGAGTCAGCGAGCCCGCCCAGCAGAGGAACCTTCATGCCGGAAATCGACAACAAGACCCACAACAGGACCGACAACAGGACTGAGGACAAGATCCAGAACAAGGTCGTCGCCATCACAGGCGCCAGCAGCGGAATCGGCGAGGCGACCGCCCTCCTGCTCGCCGAACGCGGCGCGAAGGTCGTCCTCGGCGCGCGCCGGGCGGAGCGCCTCGACGCTCTGGTGGCCCGCATCAAAGAGGCGGGCGGCGAGGCCGTCTCCGTACGTACGGACGTGACCAGCCGCGCGGATCTGTCCGACCTCGTCGAGCTGGCGCGCGAACGCTTCGGGAGGCTCGACGTCCTCTTCAGCAATGCCGGCGTCATGCCGGTCTCCCCGCTCGACGACCTGCGCGTCGAGGACTGGGAGGCGATGGTCGACGTCAACCTCAAGGGAGTTCTGTACGGCATCGCGGCGGCGCTGCCCGTCTTCCGCGAGCAGGG
This sequence comes from Streptomyces sp. 150FB, assembly GCF_000818195.1. Taxonomy (GTDB): domain Bacteria; phylum Actinomycetota; class Actinomycetes; order Streptomycetales; family Streptomycetaceae; genus Streptomyces. The sequence continues at coordinate 3,434,364 of NZ_JTHL01000001.1, forward strand.
TTTCGGGCACTTCGTGAACACGGCGTCGACGTCGGCGCATCGCATCGTGCCGAACCAGTCCGTCTACGCAGGAACGAAGTTCGCCGTGCGGGCCATTTCCGAGGGGTTGCGCCAGGAGGCCGGCGACAAGCTGCGCGTGACGATCATTTCGCCCGGCTACACCCGTACCGATTTCGGCGTGAACGTGACGAGCCCGGAAATGAGGGCCCAACTCGAAGCGTCCGTGGCCGGGTTCGCCATGCCGCCGAGCGCGATCGCCCGCGCTGTCGCGTTCGCGATCGAGCAGCCGGCCGACATCGACGTCGGCGAGGTCATCGTCCGCCCCACGGCGCAGAGCTGATCCACGCGGTCACCGCTCGAAGCGCTCGAAACCCCCGAAGCGCTCGAAACGGGAGACGAACCGCCGTTGCCAGGGCGTCTCCACCGCGTGCGCGTCGTAATGCTCACGGACGTACGCGACCGCTTCGCCGCCCGGCACCCCGTCCAGTACGGCGATACAGGCCAGCGCCGTCCCCGTACGCCCGCGCCCGCCACCGCACGCGACCTCGACCCGCTCGTCCCCGGCCCGCGCCAGCACCGTACGCAGCGCGTCGGCGGCATCCGTACGGTCGGAGGGCAGCCGGAAGTCGGGCCAGCGAAGCCACCGGGATTCCCAGTCCACGGGGGCCGGCCGGCGGCCCAGCAGATACAGCCCGAACTGCGGCAGGGGCCCGCCGGGAAGGGCCCGCCGCAGCCCCCGCCCGCGTACGAACCGCCCGGACGGCAGCTCCAGCAGACCGGGGGTTCCGGGCTCCCACGTAGCGTTCATCGGGGGATCGTAACGGTCCGCGATCCATGAAATCCCTGGAACGACGCTCCGCGATTCACAACGCCCCGTGATTCAGGACGCCTCGTGATTCAGGACGAGATGTATGAGATGAGACCGCCGAGCAGGAAGAGCGTCGCCGTCCCGACGCCCACCCAGCCGAGCACGATTCCGGCGGTGGCCATGCCACCACCGCTTTCGTTGCGCTCCCTGATCTGCTTGCGGGCCTTGTACCCGAAGATCAACGCGAGGATGCTGCCGATCCAGTAGATCCACACGATGCCCAACACCATGGCGGCGATGGCCAGTCCGTTGGTCCGAGGTGGTGGTGCGTAGCCGGGCGGGTAAGCGGGCCAACCTCCCTGCGGCGGCATTTGGTACGGAAAGGGCGGCACCGGAGCGCCCGGTTGGGGCGGGGCGGAGTTCGGATCTTTGTAATACGGGTTGGGGTCGGACGGCGCGGACATGAGACCTCCTCGTAGCACGGGCGTCACGGAAGGTTGCCACGCTACAGGCGGGACGGGTCCCGAGGCGCATCGAAGCCGTGACTGCTCGTCCGATGTGCGAACGGCCGCCCCTGTCCGCGTACTTCGGGCTCCAAAACCATGTGCGAGCGGCCTGCGGGAGCCCTACCCTCCGGCCATGGATCTGCGCGAAGAACGCCCGAGCGACAGACAGGCCCTGCGGGACATTCACCTCCGGGCGTTCGGTGACCACGGTCCCGTCGTGGCCGACCTGGTCGACAGCCTGCGGGACACCGTCTCGCCCGAGAGCGGTCTCTCGCTGGTCGCCGAGCACGAGGGGGAGAGCGTCGGGCACGTCTTGTTCACTCGCAGTCTGCTCGATGCCCCTCGGCGGCTGATCGAGGTGCACGTGCTCAGTCCGTTGGCCGTGCTGCCGGGGTTCCATAACCGCGGTATCGGCTCGGCCCTGGTCCGTCATGGGCTGAAGGCCCTCAGCGAACGGGCTGTCCCCGTCGTCTTCCTGGAGGGTGATCCGGGCTATTACTCGCGTTTCGGCTTCACGCCCGGCGACGACCTGGGTTTCCGAAAACCGTCCCTGCGCATTCCGGACGGCGCCTTCCAGGCCATCAGGCTCCCGGAGTACGAGCCGTGGATGACGGGGACGCTGGTCTACGCGGAGCCGTTCTGGCGGCATGACGCGGTCGGCCTCCGCGACCCCGACGCGTAGCGCGGCCGGCCGCCGCAACCTCAAGCCTCAGGGCAGGCGCCGGCCTTCGAGAGGGTCGGCGGCGGCGTACAGGCGGGCGGCGTCGCGGCCGGGCGGGGCGCCGAAGAGGCGGCGGTACTCGCGCGTGAACTGGGACTGGCTGTCGTACCCGACGAGGTGCCCGGCCGCCGCGACGTCGTCGGGACGCGCGAGCAGCAGCGAGCGGGCCTCCTGGAGGCGGATGCGTTTCTGGAACTGCAACGGGCTGGTCGCGGTGATGGCGCGGAAGTGCCGGTGGAACGCCGAGGTGCTCATTCCGGCCAGCCGCGCGAGGTCTTCGATGCGCAGAGGTTCGGCGTAGTTGTCGCGGATCCACTGAATCGCGCGGTTGACATGGGTCAGGTTGCTGTCGGGCAGGCCGATCTGGCGGATCATGCCGCCGTGCGGTCCTGAGAGCAGTCGCCAGAGGATCTCCCGCTCGATCAGCGGCGCGAGCACGGGCGCGTCGGCGGGGTGGTCGAGCAGCCGCACCAGCCGGATCACGGCGTCGAGCAGGTCGGGATCCGCTTCCCCGGTGGCGATCGCCGACGGTACGGCGGCCCCGCGCGCACCGCGCGGGGCCGTGCCCTCCAGCAGCAGCGGCGCGATGGCGCCCGGCCGTAGTACGAGCCCCAGCCCGAGGGCCGGGCGGTCGGGGGTGGCGCCGAGGAAGTGGCCGGTCACCGGCAGATCAGCGGTGACGATCAGGCACTGGCCCGCGCGGTACTCGTACACCTCGTCCCCCAGCAGGAGCCGCTTGCCGCCCTGCGCCATGACCACCAGGAGCGGCTCGGTCAGGGAGTGGTCCGGCTCGACGGTCTCGACCCGGGACAGCAGAAGCCCGCTGATCGTCGTACCGCCGTCCGGACGAGCGTGGGCGGCGATCAGCGTCCTGAGTTCGTCGAGCTGCGGAGTGGTGGTGGACATACACCTCACGAAAGCACTCCCGGTGGACCGGGGCAAGCCCGATCCGGGCGAACTAGGCAGGATCGTGCAAGAGCGAGCGCGGATCGGTCTACCCGGGCGGACCGGCTGTGAGGTGTGCTGGAGGTGTTCGTTCGCGTAGCCATCCAGCCAGCCAGCCATCAAGAAGGCGGACTCATGTCACTCGATCAGTACGTAACCCTGGGCCGCTCGGGACTGCGCGTCAGCCCGTTCGCCCTCGGCGCCATGACCTTCGGGGAGGACCCCGGGGGCGCGGGGTGCAGCGTGGAGGAGTCGGAGAAAATCCTCGCCAACTACCTCGACGGGGGCGGGAACTTCATCGACACGGCCAACTTCTACACCAACGGCCACTCGGAGAAGATCCTCGCCGACTACTTCGCCGCACACCCGGGCCTGCGTTCGCACACGGTGCTGGCCTCGAAGTTCTTCTTCAACATGTTCCCGGGGGACCCCAACGGCGGTGGCGCGGGCCGGGGTTCGATCATCTCCCAGCTCGACGAGTCGCTGCGCCGCCTGGGCACCGACTACCTGGACCTGTACTGGATGCACAACTGGGACCGCAACACCCCCATCGAGGAGACCCTACGCACCCTCGACGACCTGGTACGGGCCGGCAAGATCCGTTACGTGGGGTTCTCCAACACCCCGGCCTGGGTCACCGCCCAGGCGCAGACCATGGCGCAGCTCAAGGGCTGGACCCCGCTGATCGCGCTCCAGGTCGAGTACTCCCTGCTGGCCCGCACCGTGGAGGGCGAAATCGCCCCGCTGGCGCGGGACCAGGGATTGTCTCTGGTGCCCTGGAGCCCGCTGAAGAACGGCTTCCTGTCCGGCAAGTACCGCCGCGGCTCCGCCGAGGCCGTCGACTCGGCCCGCGCCGCCTTTGTCGGCGGTCCCAGCGACGACGAGTACACGGTCATCGACGCGGTCGCCGCCGTCGCCGACGAACTCGGCACGAGTTCGGCCGCGGTGTCCCTCGCCTGGCTGCGGGCCCGCGAGGGCACGGTCGTACCGATCCTGGGAGCCCGGCGCGTGGAACACCTGACGAACAACCTGGCGGCGCTCGACGTGACACTGAGCCCGGAACACCTCCGCACCCTGGACGAGGTCTCGGCCCCGACACTCAACTACCCGGCCCCCATGCACGGCGCCCCGCGCGCGATGCTCCAGTTCGCGGGAACCACGGTGGACGGCGAGGAATCCGCGGTGTACCCACCGCTGTTGCAGAGCACCACCCGCTACTGAACGGCCACGGGCGGCCCTACCCCGGCCATCTACGGGGTGTGCGTGAACTTACGGAAGTCATGTGAGCCGGCGGGAAAAGCCGATGACAGGATCTCTGACTGGATCTCTCCTTGCAGTACCCCAGTCAGGTACTCGGCGAATCCGATTTTCTGGAACTCCCAGCGTTCACCGCGCGCTTCGTTGATCAGTACGGCGAATTCGGCAGGTCCTTGGCCGGGAAGGATCCGCCAGAAGAGCCACTCGCCGTTGTCGGTGGTGCCCCATGGGATGATGCGGCTTCCGTCCGGTTCGAGCTGGGCGGGCTTATCCTCGAATTCGAAGATTTCCTCGTACACCTCTACCCGCTCGGCGGCCGACTTGGCCAGGTCGTAATGCTGATTCAGAGAGGACGGCGCGAGGATGTACAGGTAGCCGTCGACCCTTCCGCCGCCTACGTGCTCGATGAATTCCTTGTAGTCGTCGGGGAGCCGCACCTGGAGTTCCGACTCGATGCCGGACCAGTCCTGTTGCTGCGGGGGCGTCGTTTCTGTCCCCAGAACTTCGATGAGACGACGTGCATGCTCGTTCACGCGATCTGCCCTTTGTGTTTCAGCTCTTGGGTTCGTTCGGTATGTAGACCCGGTTGGTGCCGGTGGTCGCGCCCTTGGGCATGAACTGGAATCCGTCACTGCCTTGTGCCTCCAGCCAGACACCTTCGGGGATGACACTGTCTCCTTGGTAGACGGGGGTGGCGGAGTATTCAATCACCTCGCCCTTGTCCACAGCCTTGCGTACCTGGCCCTCGTAGCGCCTCATTATGGGGCTGTTGGCGTAGGCGTGCATGGTGACGAAGTTCCGTGGGTCCTTGTTGGAACCCCCGATCTGGGCGCCCAGGAGATGGGCCCGGTTGTATCCCTTGTCGCTCTCCCATCCGGCCGGGTCGACGCTGGGGTTGGTCGTTCCCCCCATCATGCTGCGGGTGAGAGTGGCGGTGACACCCTGAGCCCGTCCGCCGGGGCCGAGCCGGCGGTAGTGGACACGACCACCCCAAGTGACGTCTTTTTCGTCGCAGGGCGCGAGGCCGAGTGGATCGAATTGCGTGTGAGGGTTGCCCACATAGGCGACGGGATTGGGCGCGGGAGCTAAGCCGAGGGGGTCAGGGGCGGCGTAGCGGGCAGTCTCGGGATCGTAGTGGCGGAAGTAGTTGTAGTACAGACCGGTTTCCGGGTCGGCGTACTGGCCGGGGAATCGTAAAGGGGTGTACGCGGTGGCGTCGGTGTTCCACGCGGTGGTGCCCCACACGGTGGTACGGGTTTGCCAGGCGATGTGGTCTTGTTCGTCGACGAGTTCGGTGGGCGTGCCGATCAGGTCGGTGACGATGGCGAAGAATCGGGTGTCGAACTCGTTCTGGGTGCGGGGCTTGCGTTCGTACTGGGCCAGGGGGCGGTATCCGTCGCATTCCCAGGACACGAGGGTGCCGGTGATGGTGTTGGCTTCTTCGGCCAGCCGGGTGCCGTCCCAACTGAAGTGGATTTCTTCGGCAACCTGGCCGTCGGCCGTGAACCGGCATTTGGCGGTGCGGCGTCCCAGAGGGTCGTAACGGTAGCGCCAGACGGTGCCGTCAGGGGTGATGCAGGCGGTGAGCCGGCCTTCCGGGTCCCAGGTGTAGCGCCAGATATCCGGCTTATGTGAGAGGCGCCTTTTGCGGCGCTCGACCACCCGGCCCGCTCCGTCACAGTGATAGGTGGTGCGTCCCGCGGTCGACATCCGGGTGACGTCCAGGGAGCGTTCACCCACGGAGTCCGGTGCGGCAGGGCTGCCGGGCCAGTCGGCGAAGCTCTGGTTGCCCGCCGCGTCGTAGCGGTATGTCTCTGTCTGCCGTGAACCAGTCTCGGCAGACAGGGGACGGCCCAGCGGGTCGATCTGGAAGTGTGTGGCGCGGCCGGTGGCGAAGTCGCTGATGCCTGTCAGCAGTCCGTCGGCGCGGTAGTCGAAGCGACGGTCGCGTATTCGGTGGTCGCCGGCGCGCAGAGTCTGGCCGGTCTGCCGGCCCATGCGGTCCCACTGCGAGGTGATTGCAGCGTGCGGGCTGAGGATGCGCTGAATCTCTCGGCCCAGGACGTCATGTTCGAAGGCCAACGCCCGCTCCCGGCCCAGCCGCAGGCCGATACGGTTGCCGACGGCGTCCCAGGTCTCCTCACTGACCGCTCCGGTAGGAGTGGTGCGTCCCGTGCGCTGTCCGAGGGCGTCATAGGCGTAGCGCATGGTGCGTCCATCGACAGTCTCAGCTATGACACGCCCGGCTGTGTCGTAGGTGAGGGAGAGCTCCGAGGTGGCGGTGCTGGCGTGCTCCAGTCGCCCGGCGGCGTCGTAGGAGTAGTTGGTGCACGCCCCGTTCACGTCCTTGGTGACGAGTCGGCCGATCTCGTCATAGGTGAACGTCCACGTGTGGCCGTCCGGCATCCGGCGCGAGGACAGTTGTCCGGCAGCATCGAAGACACTGGTGATGCTGCGGCCGTCAAAATCTGTCTCCGCGACGAGATCACCGCGTTTGTCGTAGCGAAGGTTCCACGTCAGGCCCCGCGGATCGGTGACAGCGGTGAGCCGTTGCTCGGTGTCATGGCTGAAGGAGTAGGTGGAGCCGTCCGGCAGCGAGCTGGAGTGCGGCAGATCGAAGGAACTGAACGTGTATCCGGTGGATACGCCGAGTGCGTCAGCGTGTTGCAGACAGTTGCCCTCGCCGTCCCACAGCCACGTCTCGCGCGTACCGTCGGCGGCGGTACGTTCAAGGAGGCGGCCCTCCGCATCCCAGATCAGGGTCGTGGTCGCACCGAGCGCGTCGGTCAGGGAGACGACTCTGCCGAAGATGTCGCGCCGGCTCACGGTGCGAGCGCCGTGAGCGTCGGTGAGGGCCAGCGGCAGTCCGGCCGGATCAGCCTCGATCGTCAGCACCGCCCCCAACGCGCCGGTCATGGTGGCGGGGGCGCCCGTTGAGTGGTGGGTGTAACGGGTGACGGAGCCGTCCGGAACGATCACCGAGGTGCGGTTACCGCGTATGTCGAATTGCTGATGGATCTGTGAACCGTCCGGGCCCGTCCACCGTATGGGCAGGTGCAGGTCGTTATATTCGATGTGGCTGATGGCGCCGTCGGGCGCGGTGACGGCGACAAGGTCACCGGAGGCGTCCCACTCCCAGCGAGTGGTTCGGCCGAGTGGGTCAGCGCGGGTGAGCAGGTGGTCGTGGCGGTCCCACTGCTGGGTGCTGGTGTGACCGAGCGGGTCGGTGACGGCGACGATCTGGCCGTACGGGCCGGCGCGGTAGACCGTGGCGTGCCCGAGTGAGTCGGTGTAGGTGACGGTGCTGCTGCCGTCCTCCTGTGTGCCCCCGTAAGTAACCTGTGAGTTGAGGATCCCATCGGTTCCGCGGGTTTCGACCACGCGGCCGACGGTGTCGTACAGATAGGTGAACTCGGTGCCGTTGGAGTCCGACCAGCCGGTGATGCGATGCGCGCCGTCGTAAGTGAAGCGCGTCGTGGCGTCGACCGCGTTGCGTACCCCGGTCAGGTCCCCGGCGGCGTCGTAGCTGAAGGCACGCATCCGGACCGGGGCACTGTCGGTGAGCGCGAACAGGCCGGTGATCCTGCCGTGTCCGGGATCAGTGTGGACCTGGATGCGACAGCCGCTGGTGTGCGTGACGCTGAGCGGAACGTCGTGCTCATCGCGCTCCACCGTGACGGTGTTGCCGTTGCGGTCCTCCACACTGACCAGCCACCACGCGTCGTCTTGCGAACCTGCGGTCTCGAAGTGGCGTGTGAGCCCGACGTATGGATCCTCCACCGTCAGCACATAGCTGGTGCCGCGCGTGACGTAGGTGAGCGGCAGTCGCATCCCCTCCGCAGGGCTCACCCGGTCGCCGGGCAGATCCGGCAGCCGCGGGTAAGCGAGGGCCGAGCCGTCCTCGCGGTACCACCAGTAGCAGCCTGAGGAGCTGTCTCTCTCCAGGCGTTCGTCGAGCGTGCAGGCCCAGGAGGGTCCGAAGGAGCGCCCGGCGGAGTAGCCGGACAGATGGGTACGGCGCAATAACAGTGGAAGCACGCCGGGCAGTTCCACATCAATCTGAGCGAGGATCATCTGGCCGGTGGCCATGTCGATCGGGTCGCCGCATGTCTCCTTGGCCTCCAGCGAACGGGCGCGCTGGGACAGTTTTACCGAGTCGATCTTCAAGCCGTTGCGGCCGGATGCAGGAGCGTTGCCGCTGTGCCCCGAGCTGCCGCCTTCATCGGACTTCGTGATGCGGATGTCGTGAACTCGGTCACGGATGTCCACGTCGATACCCTTGTACAACCGGGAGGTGTCTTTCACCCGGTCCGGGACCGTATCGGTGATGTGTTTGGCTACCTTGCCCAGGGCCTTCTCCGAGCCTTCGAGCGCGCCATGCAGCACACTGTCGAAAGCCTGCGTGAACGGATCGCGGCCCTTGCTGCGCCCGAACGCCCCCTTCGCCCTGGAAAGGGGCGAGCCCGCAGCCAGGTGCAGCTCACCACCGTGATGTGAGACCTTGCCCGCACCGTCCTCGAACTCGAAGTGATCGATCTTGGTGGCTTTCTGAGTGCCTCCGGTGCCGGTACCGCCGGAGCCGCCGGCCGAGGCGATCTGCATCCCGCCGTGTCCGCTTGCCCCACCGTGTCCACCTCCGCCGGAGGGCATGGAGACCGCCCCCTCGACCAGGTCGAGCACCGTGTCTTCGACCATCGCCTCCAGCTTGGCGTTGATCGGCTCGGTAATCTTGGCGAGGACCTCTTCAACGATTCGGTCTACGGCCTCGTCGAGGATTCTCTTGATCACCTGACGCATCGCCGCCACCTCGGCCGCGCCGAGCACTGCGGACAGCCCACCGGTGACGAAGGAGAGCCCGATCGAGAGACCCACCGACCCGGCCATGATGGCAAGTTCGGCTTCGGCCTTGGTCTTCATGCCGAAGATGATGTCCGCGAGCACGTCGCAGGCATCCGCGAACAGTCGGGCGAGTTTGGGAAGTTTCTCCAGATGGCTGGCCTTGATCCGGTTCCAGTGCTTCTCCATGGCATCGACAGCCCAGCCCTCGGAAGAGGACAGGATGCGCGAGAACGCCGCGTGTGCGTCGCCGCCGTGGTCCTCGAACCGCTCCGCGAACTCCCGCATGGCGTCAGCCATGTCGCGATAGTCATCCTCGTCCACATTCGGAAAGTTGATTCCGATGAAGTCCAGGACCTCGTCCAGCCACCCTGGGATCGTGTAACCCATCCCCGCCCCTCCCCCGTTGCACTGCACACTCACGAAAACCGAACGCACGCACTGCCCTCGACACCCTAATGGGAAGCAATAACACCGCATAAGCGTGCGACTACAAGGAGAAACTGGGCAGCAAGCCCGCTACGTCGACCGACCGACAGAACGCGGGGCCTGACCCTCCCGGGCGCCCGGAGCAGCGAACCGGCTCCCCGAGGGCGGGCGCGGTCTCTCCCCCGCACAGTCCCGCGCCCCGGCCCTGTGCCGACGGCCGTCCTGAAACCTTCGCCCCGTACCCGACCCCGTTGTCGAGTGTGACGGTGGCAAATACACTCCGTAGTTATGGCCTTACGAAAGCGCGAGGACGAAACGGCGCGCGAGTGGGAAGCAGATCCAACCGCCTCACTGGTGCGGCGGTTGGGCAAGTCCGCCGCAGAGCTCGGGACGACGGGCGGCCGGGACGGGTGCCCTGACATCTGGCAACTGGACAACGGCGACATCGCAGTGATCGGGCGGGATCTGACAGCGCACTACCTCTCGCGTCTCCCGCAGGGCGCCAGCATCGCATCGGACGAACGTCTGATCGTCATCCCCGGCATCACTCTGGCCGCCGCGAAACCGGATATCGCCGATGCCGGGCTCTGACCACCTCAGGCTGGTCGATCTGGATCACGCTCCGGGCGAGCGGCTGGCTCTGGCGGCCTACCGGAGCGATTTCCAGGAACGGCAGTGGACCATCGCGGGCCAGGACTCCTGGAAACTCGAACGTGGACAGAGTTTCCAGGAGCCTGGCTTCGAGAGCTGGGAAGCGTTCTCGCTGGGGCACTGGGACGAGGCGTTGCGCCTCATCGAGGGTGAACGCGACTATCTCCGGGACTTCTCGGCGAAGAACGCGGCACGCGGAACTGATCTCTTCCGGGTGCGGGTGGTGGAGAAGCCTCTGTCTGCCTATCTGCACTGGGAGTTGCACCTGCTGCGGCTGCGGGCGGAGTGCGGCGAGAAGATCAGAGTCGTGGGCCCTGAGGCCATCAGTGGCCTGGAGTCCGCCCGGCTGCTGCCGGAAATCCTCACCCTCGGTGAGGTGACCTACCGTATCCAATACACCGAGCAGGGAGCGCTGGACGGCGCCGTGCGGTTCACTGATCCCCAAGTCGCCGCGGACTGGGGGGATTTCATCCGAGATCTCTACGACACGGGCGAGGACTTGTCCGCTTACTTCGACCGTGAAGTCAGGCATCTCCCACCACCGGAGTAGGAAATCGTAGACGGCAGGCAGAGCGGCAGCACGCACTCGGAGATGTCCGGGACCGCCAGGGAGGTTGTACAAGCCCGCGATATCAACGGTGATGTCCATTTCCACGGCAACGGCTTCCGTGGCGACGGCGCTCTGCCGCCCGGGGTGCCACGACAGCTTCCACGTGACGCGAGGATCTTCGTCAATCGAAGCCGGGAGACGGACGAGCTCGACGCCGTATTCAGAGTTGAGGCCCACGAACCACGTTCCACCAGTGTCCACTTCATCGCGGGCACGGCCGGAGTAGGAAAGACGTCTTTCGCGCTGCACTGGGCGCACCGCCTCCTGAACCACTTCCCGGACGGTCAGCTCTACGCGAATCTCCGCGGCTACGACTCCGACCCGCCGGCCACGGCGAGCGAGATTCTGCGCAGTTTCCTGTCTGCCCTCAGCGTTCCTGCCCCGGCCATCCCTGTGGAGCTGGAGGCTGCCGCCGCGCTGTACCGGTCGCTCTCCGCAGGCCGGAAGATGCTGGTGTTCCTGGACAACGCCGCCACCGCGGGGCAGGTCCGTCCGCTGCTCCCGGGCTCGGCATCCTGCCTCGTCCTTGTCACAAGCCGCAGCAGACTGTCCGGGCTCAGTATCCGCGACGGCGCCCGGAGGCTGACTTTGGAGCCTTTGACGGAGACGGATGCGGTGGGTCTCCTCAGCACGGTCACCGCCGGTTATCGGGCCAAGGACGACACTCGGCAGTTGGCTGAGCTGGCTCGGCTGTGTGCTCGGCTGCCGCTGGCCCTGAGGATCGCCGCGGAGAGGGCCGCCAGTCGCCCGTACATGCGGTTGGACGAGCTGATACGGAATTTGAGTGACGCATCGGGCCCTTGGGACGCGCTCACCATTCCTGACGACGAGGGAGAAAGCGCCGTGCGAACCGTGTTCGCCTGGTCGTACAGAGCACTGCCATCCGAAGCGGCACGGCTGTTCAGGCTGCTCGGTCTTCACTCAGGGCCGGATTTCGGCGCGGAGGCAGCGGCAGCGGTCGCCGGCGCGACAATTGGCCAGGCCAGGAACCAGTTGGACATTCTTACGGGCGCGCATCTTCTGGAACAGAACGAGCCCGACCGCTACGGATTTCACGACCTGCTGCGCGCCTACGCGGTCGACCGGGTCCAGCACGAGGAGAGTTCTGAGAACCGCGCGGCGGCGATGCGTCGAGTCCTCTCCTGGTACCTGCACTCGGCCGACGCCGCGCAGACCTGGATCAATCCGCAGGAAGCCCACGTGGAGCTCGACGCACCGGCTGTCGGAGTCCGTCCGGCCGCCTTCTCCTCCTACGAGGAGGCGATGAACTGGTACGAGCTGGAACGGGCCAACCTCCTGGCTGCCGCTCGTGCGGCGGAGACTGCCGGAGAAGACCGCGTCGCCTGGCAACTGCCGGCGGTGCTGCGCAGTGTGCACATGCTCGTCAATCCCTTCGAGGAGTGGCTGACCATGGGGGACATCGGTCTGCGTGCGGCGCGTCGACTGGGTGACCGCCAGGGGGAGACCGAGCTGCTGGAGAGCCTCGGCATGGCGCACACGCAGTCACATCGTCTGACCGAAGCCGCCACGTATCACCGAGCGGCGCTGTCCCTGCGCCGGGACATGGGTGACCGCTCGGGCGAGGCGCTCTCGCTCAACGACTTGGGACTGCTGTATCTGCGAGAGCGCCGCCTTGCCGAGGCCGGAGACCTTTTCAGCACAAGCAGAGATATCTTTCGAGAGATCGACGCTCCTCACTGGGGCGCCGTCCTCACGGCCAACCTCGCCGAAACCATGTACCAGTTGGGCCGGTTCGACGAGGCATTCGGCCTCGCGCGTGAGGCGTTGGAGGCCCACCGTGAACTGGCCAATCGTGGAGGTGAGGGCAACGCCCTCCGGATCCTCAGCGAAGTGCGGGGGCGGCTCGGAGCGTACGACGAGGCCCGGCGGTGCGCCGAAGACGCCGTGGACATTGCCCGTAGCCACCGTAATCGCATGTGGGAGGGGTACTGGCTGCTCAGCTTGGGCAGAAGCCAACTGGCCTCCGGCCGGGCGACGGATGCCCTCGCGTCCTTCGGGCGATCCGGGGCGTTGCAGCGCGAGCTCGGTGACCGATCGCGTGAAGCGCAGGCGTGGTTCGGTTCGGGGAAGGCCCTTGCGAGGCTTGGGGAGTTCGAGAAGTCGGCCGGGTTCTGCCGCGACGCCGCGGTGGTCCATCGAGAGCTGGGCGATCGCTGGCAGCTCGCTCTGGCCTTGGACGGTCTTGCCGCCGCGTTCGATCAGGCGGGGAAGTCGGGTGAAGCACGACGGTGTTCGGCGGAGGCTCTCGCGTCGCTCGCCGCCTTCGACGACTTCTGGGCCGACACGGTGCGCGAACGCATCCGTGAGCGGGAGCGGGAGTGGGAGTGGGACCGGCTCGCGGGCCGTGAGGAGCCCCCATCTGTCCCGGGCGACCGTCCGTGATCAGTGGGGGAGGTACGACGGCGGAGGGGCCGCTCGCGGCTGGGTGCCGGGGGCGGCCCCTCGTGTCGTTCAGGGGTGGTTACTTCTTGAAGCCGTAGTCCATCAGCTTCTTCGCGTCCGCCGTGCGCTTGACCTCGGAGGGTGCTGCCAGGACCGTGCCGATGACCGTCTTGCCCTTGCGGGTGGCGGCGAAGACCAGGCAGTACTTGGCCTGGGGGCCCGAGCCCGTCTTCACGCCGATCGTTCCCGAGTAACCGCCCAGCAGGGTATTGGTGTTGGTCCACGACATGTAGCGGTAGCCGCCGTTGCGCGTGGTGACCTTCTGCTTGGTGGACCTGGTCTTGACGACCGTACGGAATGTGGCGTTCTTCATCGCGTTGCTGGCGAGTTTGGTCAGGTCGCGGGGGGTCGAGTAGTTCGACTTGGCGCCGATGCCGTCGAACGAGTCGAAGCGGGTGTTCTTCAGGCCGAGGCTCTTGGCCGTGGAGTTCATCTTGCCGATGAATGACTTCACCCGCGCCGCGCGCGTGGACCCCGTGCCGAACTTGTCGGCCAGCGCGTACGCGGCGTCGCAGCCCGACGGGAGCATCAGCCCGTACAGGAGCTGGCGGACGGTGACCTTGTCGCCGACGATCAGGCGGGCCGACGACGCGGTCTTCGCGACGATGTAGTCGCTGTACGCCTTCTGGATCGTGACCTTGGAATTGAGGTTGAGGTTCTTCTGCCCGAGCACCACCTGGGCCGTCATGATCTTCGTGGTCGACCCGGTGGAGCGGCGCGTGTCGGCGGCCTTGGCGAAGAGCGCCCTTGCCGTGCCGTTGTTCATCACGAAGCCGCCCTTGGCCGCGATCGCGGGCGCCTTGGGTACGGCGGCCTGCGCCGGGGAGGCGAGGGCTCCGGCGCCCAGGACCGTTCCCGTGGTGACAACGACCGCGAGGACGCGGTGAATGCCCTTGATTTTCGTAAAGCCAGTCAAGCCGGTAACGCCAGTTGTCACGGTGAATTCTCCAAATGCCCCTACAGGGCGGCCATACGGTGAGCCGCCCGACAGAGAGACAAACGAGACAGACCAATAGATGTGCGCTCCGCGAAAGTACTTTTTTCGCAATACGACGGATTGATGACCGCGAGGGCGGCGCGAGCAGGCCGCCACCTCGCGCCGGGCTTGCGCCGACCTTGCGCACGGCCTTGCGTCGACCGTGCGCCCACCGCGCGAAGACCGACACTGTTGCTCATATTGGTATGGTTTGTACTATTAGGGACTTAAGCCCCAGGTATGGCTGGGATCCGTACCGCCCGCGCGAGCCGCAGAGGAGCTGAACGATGCCTCCCGTCGTCGAGCAATCCACCAAGGCCTGTCTGATCACGGACGGCCCCGACCACAAGACCGTCCCCGTCACCCTCCGCTACGACAGCTCCGATCCGCTCGCCATGCGCATCGTCTTCCCCCCGGAGGTCTCGCTCGACAGCGACGAGGTGATCTGGGCCTTCGCCCGCGATCTCCTCGAATCCGGCCTGCGCGAACCCTCCGGCGACGGGGATGTGCACGTATGGCCCTCCGGCAGGGCACAGGCCGTGCTGGAGTTCCGTTCACCGGACGGAGTGGCCGTCGTGCAGTTCGACAGCGCGCCGCTGCGCCGCTTCCTGAGGAGCTCGTACGACATGGTCCCGGCCGGTGAGGAGCAGCAGGAGATGCAGGTCGAGCAGGGTCTCGGCCGGTTGCTGAACGCGAGCGGCAGCGGTACGGCTCTGCCGCCCGGCTCCTGAGCAGGGCAGGACCCCGACGGTCCGGGGTGGCGACGGACACCGGGGGCTACGAGTCCGGCACCGGGGCCCACGGGTCCGGCACCGGGGCCCACGGGTCCGGCACCGGCTCCGACGCGTCCGGCAACGGGTCCGTTCGAAAAAGCGCCGGTTCTGAAGTTGCCGCGCCCATCCCACGTGGAAAGCATTGGGGGGTGAGTGACGACGTCGCGTATCTCCGCTTCCCGCACCTGCACGACGACTTGCTGTGCTTCGCAGCCGAGGACGACCTCTGGGTCGCTCCCCTCGCGCCGGCCGGGCACCGCCCCGAGCGCGCCTGGCGCGTGACGGTCGACCGCACCAGGGTCGGCCATCCGCGCTTCTCGCCGGACGGCCGGCATATCGCCTATACGACCTGGCGCAGCCTCGATCCGGAGATCTACCTGGCCCCGGTGGACGGCGGGCCGGCCCGCCGGCTCACCTACTGGGGCTCCACGGACACGCGCGTCTGCGGCTGGAACCCGCCGGAGACCACGAACGGCAGCGCGAACGGCAGCGCGAACGGAGCCGTGGACGGCAGCGCGGGCGCGGAAACGGACGGCCTGGACGCGGGCGGCGCCCAGATCCTCGCCGTCTCCTCGCACGGCCAGCCCTTCTCGTACTTCTCCTGGTCCTACACCGTCCCCACGGACGGCTCCCCCGGTGGTCCGCTGCCCTGGGGCCCGGTCGCCGACCTCGCGGTCGGCGACATCGACGGTGAGCGCCGTACGCTGCTGCTCACCGGAAAGCCGCCGCACGAGCCCGCAGCGTGGAAGCGCTACCGGGGCGGCGCGATGGGCCGGCTGTGGCTGCACGGCGAGCGGCTGCTGCCGGACGTGGGCGGCCATATCGACTGCCCGATGCTCGTCGACGGACGGGTCGCCTTCCTCTCCGACCACGAGGGCGTCGGCAATCTCTACTCCTGCCTGCCCGACTCCACGGATCTGCGCCGGCACACCGACCACGACGCCTTCTACGCCCGGCACGCCTCGTCCGACGGCCGCCGGGTCGTCTACCAGTGCGCGGGCGACCTGTGGCTGGTCGACGGGCTGACCCCGGATTCGCAGCCGCGCAAGCTGGAGATACGCCTCGGTGGGCAGCGCGCCGGGCGCCGCGTGTACCAGGTGCCCGCTTCCAGCCACCTCCGGTCGATGTCCGTGGACACGACAGGGCGCGCGAGCGCCGTCTCCGTACGCGGCAGCCTCTACTGGCTCACGCACCGTGACGGCCCGGCCCGGCTGATCGCCGGCACCCCCGGCGTACGGGTCAGGGCGCCCGAGATGCTCGGCAGCGGCGGCCAGGTCGCGTACATCACGGACGCCGACGGCGAGGACGCCGTCGAGATCGCCTACCTGCCCCGGGCGAGCGGCCACCGCGAGCCGCGCAGGCTCGCTTCCGGGCATCTCGGCCGGGTGCACGAGATGGTGGCGGACCCGGAGGGGCGCCGGATCGCAATCGCCTCGAACGACGGGCGGCTGCTGCTCCTCGATGTGACGGAGGAGGCGGCGGAGGAGTCCACCGGCAAGGCGAGCGGTGAGGTCGCGAGCGAGGCGGGCCAGGTCACCGAGCTGATCCGGTCGATCAACGGCCCGGTGGCCGACCTGGCGTTCTCACCCGACGGCGACTGGCTGACCTGGTCCCACCCCGGCATAGGGCGTTCGCTGCGGCAGATCAAGATCGCCAAGATCGCGGGAAGCTTCGCGCACACGGTCGTCGACGTCACCAACGGGCGCTTCGAGGACGAGAACCCCGTCTTCACCAGTGACGGCCGCTATCTCGCGTTCCTGTCCTGGCGCGGCTTCGACCCGGTGTACGACGTGCACACCGGCGACCTGTCCTTCCCGCTGGGCTGCCGGCCGTACCTCGTACCGCTGTCGTCCGCGACGCCCTCCCCCTTCGCGCTGACGGCGGAAGGCCGGCCGGCCGCCGGGGGGCTCGATCCGACGGTCAGCGACTCGGGCGACGGTACGGTCCTGGTCGAGGTCGAGGGGCTCGCCGACCGGGTCACGCCCTTCCCCGTGACGGCTTCGAAGTACTCCACACTCCGTCCGGTCAGCGGCGGCGGGCTCGTCTGGCTGCGCTGGCCGATCTCGGGCGCCCTCGGCGAGACCTTCGCCAACCCCGCCGACATGTCGGGCCGTCCCACGCTCGAACACTTCGACATCGCGAAGGCGCGCAGGAGTGAACTGGTCAGCCATCTCGACTGGTTCGCGCCGAGCGGCGACGGCAGCCGTCTGGTCGTGGTGGACGACGACGAGTTGAGCGCCGTACCCGCCACCGAGCCCGGCGACGGCGACTCGACCGTCCATGTCGACCTGCGCCGGGTGCTGCACGAGGTCGATCCGGCGGCCGAGTGGCGCCAGGCGTACGACGAGGCGGGCCGCATCATCCGCGCGTACTTCTGGGAGCCGGACATGTGCGGGATCGACTGGGACGGGGTGCTCGCGCAGTACCGTCCGCTGGTCGAACGCGTCGCCTCACCCGACGAGTTCGCGGATCTGCTCCGCGAGGTCATGGGCGAACTGGGTACGTCACACGCGTATGTGACCCCGGCCAGGCGCAACGAGGGACCCCGCCACTACCAGCGCCCGATGGGCCTGCTCGGCGCCAACCTCGTGTGCAGGGACGGGGATTGGATGATCAAGCGGATCCTGCCCGGCGACTCGTCGGACTCCAAGGCCCGTTCACCGCTGGCCGGTACGGGCATCCGCGAGGGCGCCGTCCTCACCCATGTCGACGGGCGGCCCGTCGACCCGGTGGCCGGCCCCTACCCGCTGCTGTCGGCGGCCGGCGGCACCACCGTGGAGCTGACGTTCCGGACGGCGGGCCGCGACGCCTCGCGCCGGGTGGCCGTCGTACCGCTCATCGACGAACGGCCGCTGCGCTACCAGGACTGGGTGGCCAAGCGCCGGGAGGTCGTGCGCGAGATCAGCGGCGGCAGGTGCGGCTATCTGCACATCCCCGACATGGGCGGCTCGGGCTGGGCGCAGTTCAACAGGGACCTGCGTCTTGAGGTCTCGCGGCCCGCGCTGATCGTGGACGTACGGGGCAACGCGGGCGGCCACATCAGCGAGTTGGTCGTCGAGAAGCTGACCCGCCGCATCCTCGGCTGGGACCTGACACGCAACGCGCAGCCGGTGTCGTACGCCTCCAACTCGCCGCGCGGGCCGGTCGTCGCGCTCGCCGACGAGGCGACCTCGTCCGACGGCGACATGATCACGGCGGCGTTCCGGCTGCTCGGCCTCGGGCCCGTCGTCGGGCAGCGGACCTGGGGCGGGGTGGTCGGGGTGACGGGCCGGCACCGGCTCGGGGACGGCACGGTGATCACGGTGCCGATGAACGCCGCGTGGTTCGACGCGTACGGCTGGTCCGTCGAGAACCACGGCGTCGAGCCCGACATCGAGGCGCTGCGCACCCCGCTCGACTGGGCGGAGGGGCGGCACGCGCAGCTCGACGACGCGGTGTGGGTGGCGCTCGACCTGCTGGCCGCGCACCCGGCCTCGGTACCGCCACCGGGGTACGGGGCGGTGCCGGACCTGCGGAGGCCGGAGCTGCCGCCCAGGGGTACGGAGCAGGGGCCGGCCTGACCCCGGCCTGACCCCATGACCTCGCGGTACGGGAGACGCGGGGAGGCGCACCCGGCAACCGATCCGGGTGCGCCTCTCGTACAGCTGGCTCTTACAGCTCAGGCGTCGCGGTCGTGCATGTCGTCGTCGTGCATGTCGTCCTTGTGCATGTCGTCCTTCATACCGTCGCGCATACGGCCCTCGCCCTGCTCACGGCCCTTCCCGGCGCGGTCCTTGGCGTCGGAGGAGCGGTCGGACATGTCGTCCTTGTTGCCGGCGCCCTTGTTGTCCGCGTTGCCCGCGGACTTGTTGCCCGAGTCCTTGTCGGCCATGCGCTTCTGCGCCTCGTTCTTGAGCTGGTCGGCCTTGTCCTTGAACTGATCGGAAATGCCCATGGAAATTTCGCTCCTGGAAGGTGTGGGGGTGGGGCTCGACCAGACTGACACGACCTGACATTCAGTGCATTTCGACCTACAAGCCTAAGTATAATTTTTATATCCAGCCCTGTAGGGTCGGAGACATGAGCGAATACGAGCAACTGACGGTCGAGAAGAAGTCGCCCGCGTACTGGGTGGTCACCTTCGGCAACCCCCCGATCAACCTGATCGACTACGGCACAGTCCTCGACCTGCGGAAACTGATCGACACCCTGAACCGCGACCCCGAGGTGCGCGTGGTCGTGTTCCGGAGCGCGGACCCCGAGTACTTCCTCGCGCACTGGGACATCCTCAAGGACCCGTCCCCGCTCGCGGCCCTCCCGCCGGAGCCGGACGACATGTCGGCATGGGCGGGAACGCTGTCGCGGCTGGGCAAGGTGCGCGCGCTGACGATCTCGGCGCTCCGGGGCCGGGCGCGGGGCGCGGGCAGCGAGTTCGCGCTCGCGACGGACGTACGGTTCGCCTCCCGGGAGAACACCGTGCTCGGGCAGTTCGAGGTCGGGGTCGGGGCGGTGCCCGGCGGCGCGCCGATGGCTCAGCTCGCCAGGCTGGTCGGGCGTGGACGTGCGCTGGAGGTCCTGATCGGCGCCGACGACATCGACGGGGACCTCGCGGAGCGGTACGGATACGTCAACCGGTCCGTCCCCGACGCCGAACTGGACGCGTTCGTCGACGCCTTCGCCCGCCGGGTGGCCGGTTTCCCGAAGGCGGGGATCCTTGAGACGAAGGCGCTCGTGCACCAGGCGGTGCTGCCGCCCGACACCGAGTTCACGGCGGCGTCGAAGGCGTTCGAGGTCTCCTTCGGCCGGCCCGAGACGCAGGAGCGGGGCGCCCTGCTGGTCGAGCGCGGCCTCCAGCAGCGCGGTGAGGTCGAACTGCGGCTGGGACAGGCCGTCGCCGAACTCACACCGGCCTCCGAGGGAGAGGCCGACAGCACCGCCGTAGCCTCTCCGTCATGAGTGAGCCGGAGCAGACCGCGGGTGATGGTTCCCGGGCGGGCGTGCCCTCCCCCGACACCGCCGCCGACACCGACACCGCCACCGGCGCGACCTGTTCGATAGAACGGGCCCTGACGGTTCTCGGCGAGCGCTGGACCTGCCTCATCCTGCGCGAGACACACGCGGGCAGGACCAGATTCGCCGAGATCCGGCAGTCCCTGGGCATAGCGCCGAACCTGCTGACCACCCGCCTGACCACCCTCGTCGATTCAGGCGTGCTCGAAAAGCGGTCCTACCGTGAGCCGGGTGAGCGAACGCGCTTCAGCTACCACCTCACCGACTCCGGCCGGCAGGCGCTGATAGTGCTGGGCGCGCTCCAGCAGTGGGGCGACCAGCACGTCCCGCGCCCCGAGGGCCCGTCGGCCGAGCGGCGTACCAGGAGTACGGGAGAGCTGCTCGACGTTTCCTTCACCACCCCCGGGGGCACGGCGGTGCCGATGAGCGACGTCACGTTCGTCCCGACCGGGCGCTAGCGCCCGCGTCGCGCGCCTGCTCGTCGGCGGCGCCGCCGAGGCCCACAAGTCCCTTGCGTATCCCGGCCAGACGGGGTTCGAACCGGCGCATCTCCCGCGCGCCGACGGTGGCGACGAGGCCGGGCAGGTAGCCCCGCACGGACTGCATCCCGCGCAGCCACCACTGCGCGTACACATGCGCCGAGCGCCGCTCTATCCCGGCGACGATCCGGTCCACGGCGGGGCCGAGCGGATACGTACGGTTCGACGGCCAGGGCAGCCGCCGGCGCAGGTCGCGCATCACCTCGTCCTGGTCGGCGCCGCGCACCATGTCCGTATCGGTCCAGGACAGATAGCCGACGCCGACCTTGACGCCTTTGTGGCCGACCTCGGAGCGCAGGCTGTGCGCGAACGCCTCGGCGCCCGCCTTGGACGCGCAGTACGCCGTCATCATCGGCGCCGGTGTGAGCGCGGCGAGCGAGGCGATCTGGAGGAAGTAGCCCCGGCTCCTCAGCAGCACGGGCAGGAAGGCGCGCGCCGTCACGGCGCCGCCGATCAGGTTGACCTCGACGACCCGGCGCCACGCTTCGGGGTCGGAGTCGAGGAACGGGCCGCCGGTCGCGACCCCGGCGTTGGCGACGACGATGTCCACCCGGCCGAAGCGCTCCTCGACCTCCCTCGCGACGCGGACCATGGCCTCGTGGTCGGTGACGTCCGCGTACCAGTGGTCGCAGTCGGCGTGCAGCCGGGCGGCGACCCGCTTCAGCTCGTCCTCCTCCAGGCCGACGAGCGCGACCTTGGCACCGCGTGCCGAGAGCTTGCGGGCGAGCAGTTCGCCCACGCCGCGGGCGGCGCCGGTGACGACGGCCACCCGGCCATCGAGGCGTCCCGCGCCCTCTCCCGCGCTCGCACCCGCGTTGCGTCCTTCGTGTCCGTAGCTGCTCACGCGGCACCCTCCTTGGCGTTCACGTACGTCACCACCAGTTCGCGTATGCGCGCGGTGACGGCTTCCGGGGCTTCGACGGGCGTCATGTGCCCGACCCCGTGGAGTTCCACCAGACCGGCGCAGTCGGGCAGCGCGGCGGCGAGCGCCCGTGCCTGTACGGGCGGGGTGAGGCGGTCGGCCGTACCGACGAACACAGCGGTGGGTACGCGCAACTCCCCGACCTCCGCGTCGAGATCGAGCACGGCGAGGACATGGGACCAGGCGACCCGGACCGCCCTGGGGCAGGCGTGCACCATCCGGACGCACGCGAGGACGCGCTCCGGTGCGGCGCCCGCGCCCATCGTCCCGTAGCGCAGCATCCGCTTCGAGAGCGGAGAGACCGGGCCGAGCGGCGCGGGCGAGCCGAGGATCTTCCCGGTGAGCCAGGTCCGGAGGCGTCCGGCGCGCAGCGGCAGCACCAGCGACTCGGCGACCAGCCGCGAACTGCCCGTGCTGCACAGCACGGCGGCAGCGGCGTGCTCCCGGAAGCCGGGCCGACCGGAGGCGGCCAGCAGCGTCATGCCGCCCATGGAATGCCCGGCGAGCACCGCCTGCTCCCCGGCCTCCAGCGTGGCGGCGAGCACCGCCTCCAGGTCGTCGGCGAGCGCGTCGGTGGTGTGTCCCGTACGGGCGGCGGGCGGCGCGGTACGGCCGTGGCCGCGCTGGTCGTAGACGATCACGCGGTGGTCGGCGGCGAGGTCGGCGATCTGCGCGGCCCAGAAGCCGATCGAGCAGGTCCAGCCGTGGGAGAGGACGACGGCGGGCGCGCCGTCGGGTCCGTACACCTCGGTGTGCAGGCGCGAGCCGTCGGCGGAGACCACGGTCAGCTCGCGCGGGGCGGGCCTCCCGGACGGCGCGGCGGGCGCGGGGTCGCTCGTCATCGGACGACCTCCGTCCGGGTCCGCTGCGCGGGCACGGACAGCGCGTCACCACCGTCACCACCACCACCGCCGGCCGCGCGGATCACCTCGTACTCCGCGAGGTTCACCTGCCGCGTCGCCCTGCGGAACTCGGTCGTGGTGCCGGGCCACAGGGTGGTGTTGCGGCCGCTCGCGTCCGTGTACCAGCTTGTGCAGCCGCCGGTGTTCCAGACGGTCCGCAGCATCCGCTGCTGCACCCGGTCGTTCCAGGCCCGTACGGCCGCGGGGCGCGCCGCGAGCGCCACGCCGCCGGCCCGGCCGCCGAGTCCGTCCAGCTTCTTCAGGTAATCGGCCATGTAGTTGAGCTGGGACTCGATCATCAGAACCATGGACGAGTTGCCGAGACCCGTGTTGGGTCCGACGATCGTCATCCAGTTGGGGAAGCCGGCCGCCGAGGCGCCGCGCAGCGACTGCATCCCGTCCTTCCATGCCTCGGCGAGCGTGATGCCGTCGGCGCCCACCACGCGCTCGGCGATCGGCATGTCGGTGACGTGGAAGCCGGTGCCGAGGATGATCGCGTCGGCCTCGGTCCGCGTACCGTCGGCGGCGACCAGCGTCGATCCGTCCACCTCGGCGAGACCGGAGGCGATGACGTCGACATTGGGGCGGGCGAGCGCCGGGTAGTAGTTGCTGGAGAGCAGGATGCGCTTGCAGCCGATGCGGTACGGCGGCGTCAGCTTGGCCCGTAGCGCGGGGTCCTTGATGGCCAGCGCCATGTTGGCCTTGGCGAGGTTCTCGACGACCCCGAGCAGGTCGGGGTGTTTGGTGAACGCCTGGACCTGGGCCTCTCTGATGCCCCAGAGGAGCTGCCTGCGCAGCGTCCCGGTGAAGGGCAGTGCGCGGTGCAGCGCGCGCTCGGCCCGCGAGATCGCCCGGTCGGTGCGCGGCATCACCCAGGCCGGGGTCCGCTGGAACAGCGTGAGCCGCGCGACCTCGGGCTGTACGGCGGGCACGATCTGGATGGCGGAGGCGCCCGTACCGACCACGGCGACGCGCTTGCCGCGCAGGTCGTAACCGTGGTCCCAGCGCGCCGAGTGGAAGACCTTCCCGGGGAACGCGTCGAGCCCAGGTATCTCCGGCATCCGCGGATCCGAGAGCGCGCCGCTCGCGGAGACGACCACATCGGCGGTCAGCGTGCCGTGTGAGGTCTCCACGATCCAGTGCAGCGCCTCGCCGTCCCATCGCATCCGCCGTACCTCGCGGCCCAGTCGCAGGTGCGGGCGGAGCCCGAAGGTGTCGGCGACATGTTCGAGATACGCCCTGATGTACGGCTGCCCGGAGAAGGTGCGCGGCCACTCCGGGTTGGGCGCGAAGGAGAAGGAGTAGAGGTGTGAGGGGATGTCACAGGCGCAGCCGGGGTAGGTATTGTCACGCCATGTCCCGCCGACCGAGTCGCCGCGCTCCAGGAGGACAAAATCGGTGATCCCCTCGCGGCGCAGCCGTACGGCGGCGCCGAGGCCACCGAATCCGGACCCGATCACTGCCACGCGTACATGCTCGAACTCGCGCTCGCTCTCCCGCTCCCGCTCCAGCTCCCGCTCGTACGCATGCTCCCGTTCCTGCCCCCGCTGTCCCGTGCCCTCGCTCATGCCGCCGCCCTCCTGCCCCACAGAAACCATGCCAGTGATCACTGGCATGGTTGGGAGAGTAGAGCAGCGCCGTACTCGTGGGTAGGGGTTGGACGAAACAAGTTACCGCCGGTACGACATAGGCTGACCATGTGGAAGCCGTACGTGAATACCGCATGGAGGAGCTGGCCGATGCGGCCGGCATCACCGCACGCACCGTGCGCTTCTACCGCGAACGCGGCCTGATCCCGCCGCCGCGCCGGGAGGGCCGGATCGCCTGGTACAGCGACCACCACCTGGCCAGGCTCCGTACGATCGCCGGCCTGCTGGAGCGCGGCCACACCCTCAACGGCATCGCCGACCTCGCCACCGCGTTCGACAGCGGCAAGGACATGAGCGAGGTGCTCGGCCTCGCGGAGATCGGCGAGGAGACACCGGTACGGCTCAGCCCCGAGGAGCTCGCGGACTACTTCGAGGGCGAGGTCAGCGCGGAGAACCTCGCCGCGGCGCTCGACTCCGGCTATCTGGCGGTGGACGGCGACCAGATCGTCCACATCAGCCGGCGGCTGCTGGACGTGTCGGCGGCGCTGGTACGCAAGGGCGTGCCGCTCGCCGCGGTCCTGGAGGCGGGGCGCAGGGCGCGGCAACACACGGACGCGCTGGCGGAGTTGTTCATCACGGTCATGGAGACCTATGTGGGGGACGACTCGGCGGAGGAGCTGCGGCCACTGGCGAAGAGCGTGGTGGAGGCGGAGCTGTCGATGGCGCTGGACCGACGGCTGCGTACGGGGGGTACGGGGCGCCCGGGCGGCGCCTGACCGTCGTACCCAACCGTCCCGTACCCGTCAGACCCCGGCGCCCAGGCCGTCGTACGCGACCGTCACCGGGGCGTGGTCGCTCCAGCGCTCGCCGTGCGTGGCCGCGCGCTCCACCCAGGCCTTGACCGTACGGGCGGCGAGCCCGGGAGTCGCCACGTGGTAGTCGATGCGCCACCCGGTGTCGTTGTCGAAGGCGCGCCCCCGGTACGACCACCACGAGTACGGGCCGTCCTGCTCCGGGTGCTGGGCCCGTACGACATCGGTGTAGCCCGCGTCGTCGAAGACCCGGCTCAGCCAGGCGCGCTCCTCCGGCAGGAAACCGGACGACTTCTGGTTGGCCCGCCAGTTCTTCAGGTCGGCCCGCTGGTGGGCGATGTTCCAGTCGCCGCAGACCAGCACCTCGCGGCCGTCGGCGGCGGCGCGGACCTTCAGCTCCTCCAGGTACGCCAGGAACTCGTCCATGAAGCGGACCTTCTCGTCCTGCCGGTCGGTGCCGACCTCGCCCGACGGCAGGTAGAGGCTGGCGACCGTGACACCGGGCAGGTCGATCTCGGCGTACCGGCCGCTCGTGTCGAACTCCGCGCTCCCGAAACCGATCCGCACCCGCTCCGGCTCCTGCCGGGAGAGCAGCGCCACACCCGCGCGGCCCTTGGCGGCCGCCGGCGCGTACACGGCGTGCCAGCCGGCCGGCTCGCGTACGCCTTCGGGCAACTGGCCGGGCTCGGCCCGTACCTCTTGCAGGCAGACCACATCGGCCGCGGTCAGCGCCAGCCACTCCACGAAGCCCTTCTTGGCGGCGGCGCGCAGTCCATTCACATTCACAGAGGTCACGGTGAGCACCCCGGCACACTACCCGCCCGGCGGCGAGGGGCTCACGGGCGATAGACCATCCCGGGTTCCGGTTTCGCGGGCGCCAGGAGCTGGGAGACGGTCACCACCGTGTAGCCGCGCTTCTTCAGCGCGTCCAGGATGCCGGGAACGGCGGGGACGGTCCCGGGATAGATGTCGTGCAGCAGGATGATCCCGTCCCTGTGCGTCTGGTCGAGGACACGCTTCTGGATCAGGGCCGAGTCGGTGGTCTTGTAGTCCTTGGCCGTGACGCTCCACAGGACCTGCGAGAGTCCGAGGTCCTTGGCGACCCCTGAGACGTCCTCGTTGGTGCGGCCCTGCGGCGGGCGCATCAGGACGGGCTTGCGGCCGGTTATTCGCTGAACCGCGTCCTGGGTGAGGGACATCTCCTTGCGGGCCTCGGCGGGCTTGATGTCGGTGAGTATCTGGTGGGTCCAGGTGTGGTTGCCGAGTTCATTGCCGTCGGCGGCTATCTCGCGCACGGTGTCGGGGAACTTCATGACGTGGTTCTTGCCGAGCATCATGAAGGTCGCATGGGCGCCGTGCTGCTTCAGGACATCCAGCAGCTTCGGCGTGTACTTACTGGGTCCCGCGTCAAAGGTGAGCGCCACGCACGTGGCCTTGCGGCAGTCGACCGAACCACCGGCGACCTTCGCCGATTTCGGGGCCGCGCCACGGGCTTTGACCGGAGAGGTGACGGGGTACGAAGCTCCGCACGCGCTCACCGCCGCGGCCATGAAGGCGGCCGCCACGGCTCCCGCGGCAACTCGGCCCGGTCGCGCGGGCATTGATATCTGTTTCGGCATGGTGCTTTCTCCTTGAAGTGAACCCCGCGGGGGGCAGCTTCAAGAGCGCTCGACGGCAACGGAAGCTGTTGCCTGGAACGCTAGGAGTTTCGACCTTCGACCACTTCGGCGAAAAGTCGGTAGCACCGTCCGTAAAAAGTCTGGGCGGGAGATGATGTCCCCTACCAAAGTAGGGAACCGGCTTATCCCTTCGGCATGAAAAAAGCCCGGCTCGACGTTTCCGTCGAACCGGGCTTTCAGGACGATCAGCCGTTGCCGACGCCGTTCGCCGAGAGCACCGGGATGTTGTCCAGGATGTGCGACAGGGGCTCGTCACCCTTCGCCTGCGTCGAGTTCTCGACACACTGCTGGTTCTGCGGGGACGACAGGACGTTGACGTCCTGGACCGCGACGTTGAGGAGACCGATGAGGGAGCCGGCGTTCACCTTGGCGGGGAGGCCGATGCAGGGCTTGTTCAGCGAACCCTGGACCAGACCCAACTGCGGGCTCAAGTCTCCGTGAGTCGACGCGTTGCCGAAGGACTGCTCGGCACCGTTGCCACTGAGCGACGTCGTACCGGAGTCGTTACCGATCGCCATCGCCGGGGTGGCGATCGCAGCCGAGGCGCCGACGATCGATGCCGCTACAGCAGCGGTTGCCCACAGCTTCTTCATTTTGATGCCTTTCCGGAAAGTCGAACTCCACCGGTGGAGTTCCGACTTGTTCAACTGGGACACGGGGGGATAGTTGTGGCCGTTCCCCCGAACGGCTCAACGCTCATCTTGACGGGAAACCTTATTAATCCCCCGGCGTGGCGAAGGAGGCCGAGCCGCCGAAGAATGACCACCGGCGACCCCCGCCTTACCTTCGGCGGAACAATCAGCCGTTTCCGGCGCCGTTCGCCGAGAGGACCGGGATGTTGTCCAGGATGTGCGACAGGGGCTCGTCACCCTTCGCCTGCGTCGAGTTCTCGACACACTGCTGGTTCTGCGGGGACGACAGGACGTTGAGGTCCTGGACACCGACGTTGATGAGACCGACGAGGGAACCGAGGTTCGCCTTCGCCGGAAGGCCGATACACGGCTTGTTCAGCGAACCCTGGATAAGCGCCATCTGCGGGCTCATGTTGCCGTAGGTCGCGGAGTTTCCGTACGCCTGCATGGCGCCGTTCCCACTCAGCGAGGTGGTGCCACCGTCGTTTCCGACGGCGAGAGCCTGCGGAGCGGCGGCGGCCGACATACCGACAACGGAGGCGGCGACAGCGGCGCCGGCCATAACCTTCTTGATCACGATGAGTCCCCTTCTGAAGGATGCCCCAAGTCCCCGGGGCACACTGAGCAACTCCTCGCCGCCGGTTTAGTTCTCTCACGTCACTCCAACGGCCTATTACCGGAGTTCATCGAGCCGATCGAGTGACAGACCGGAACCAAACTCCGGCGCCGCTGTTGATACAGGTCGCACGACTTGCATTCCGAGAAAAGGAAAACCACCGTGATCAGGAAGATTATGGCTGGCGCCGCTGTCGCCGCCTCCGTCGTCGGCGTCTCCGCCATGGCGGCGCCGACGGCGCTCGCCGTCGGCAACGACTCCGGCACCACCTCGCTCAGCGGGAACGGCGCCGAGCAGGCGTTCGGCAACGCATCCACGAGCGGCAAGATGAGCCCGCAGGCCGAGCTGATCCAGGGCTCGCTGAATAAGCTCTGCCTCGGCGTGCCGGTCAAGGCGAACGCCGGCTCCCTCATCGGCCTCATCAACGTCGCGGTCCAGGATGTCCAGGTCCTGTCCTCCCCGCAGAACCAGCAGTGCGCGGAGAACTCCACCCAGGCGAAGGGCGACGAGCCGCTGTCGCACATCCTGGAGGACATCCCGGTCCTCTCCGCCAACGGCGTGGGCAACGACTAGGAAGAAGCCCAACTCGCCCTACCAGCACCACAAGTAACACCAGCGGCACAAACAGAACGCGTATGACGCACCACGCATCTGTGCGCGAAGGGCCGGCGGGAGCAAAGACGCCTCTGCCGGCCCGTGCGTTTCAATTCGGCGCTCCACGGCAATCGAGTGACACCCGTATGCCACGAAAGCGGGCAGTTTCTTCAGTTTGCCGCCATCGTTGGACTTCCAGCAGCGAACGTGTGAGCTGACTATGTGATGCTCGCGGACCACGAGAGCCGTGCGGACGTATCGGCGCTGCGGAAAGGGCTCAAATGAACTGCAAGAAGGCCGCCACCATTACCGCCGGACTGATCATGGCCGTGGGCTTCGCCTCCCCGGCCGTCGCCGACGCCGGAGCCGAGGGTGCCGCTGTCGGTTCCCCCGGTGTTCTGTCGGGGAATGTCATTCAGATTCCTGTCCACGTGCCCGTCAACGTCTGTGGCAACAGCATTGACGTGATCGGTCTGCTGAATCCCGCTTTCGGTAACGTCTGCGTCAACAACTGACGTCTCACTGACACCCCGCTGGGTGTTCTCGGGCCGGTCCCGGAGCGTGAACGAACGCGCTCCGGGACCGGCCTCAGTTGACTCCGATATCACCAGAGACATCTGCCGGCCGAACCCTGCCGGCAGGAGGAGAACCACACATGCGAGACCTCATCAGCAAAGGGCTGCTCACGGCCGCCGCCGCGACCAGTGTGCTGTCCATGGGCAATTACGCCCAAGCGGCCGACGCGAGCGGAGCGGCCGTCGGATCACCGGGGGTGCTGTCGGGCAATACCATTCAGGCGCCCGTGGACGTCCCCGTCAATGTCTGCGGAAACAGCATCGACGTCGTCGGCCTGCTCAACCCCGCCTTCGGCAACGGCTGTGCCAACAACTCCCACGCGCCGCACCACTCCTCGCACCCCTCGCACGCGACGCCTCAGGACCAGGCACCCCGTCCTGGCCCCGCGGTGCACACGGCGCCGGCACCGCGTCCGGCGTCCGACGACTCCTCCGCGTACGGGAACCCCCCTTCGCACCAGCCCCCGCACTCCCGCCCGAGCAGCCAGAACAACCACGGCGGATACGGCGGCCACGACCACCACGGCGGCGGCTCGCACGCCGACGGCAGCATGGTCGGATCCCCCGGTGTGGGCTCCGGCAACGGCATCCAGGCGCCGGTCGACGTCCCCGTGAACCTCTGCGGGAACAGCGTCGACGTCGTGGGCCTGCTCAACCCGGTCTTCGGCAACCACTGCGCCGTGAACCCGGACGAGGCCACCTCCGTCCACCACACCCCGCCGGCGCCCCACTCGCCGCACTCACCTCCCGCGCACCACCCCACGCCCAACAGCCCCGCGCACACCGTGCCGGGCGACGACCGCGCCGTCCCGCCGCCCCCCTACCAGGTGCCGAACCACCCGGAGCCGATGCTTCCCGTCGTGAAGTCCGTCCACGAGATCCCGGCGCAGCGCGCCGAACTGGCGCACACCGGCGCCGATCAGAACCTCCTCGCCGGTGCCGCCGGGATCAGCACCGCGCTGATCGTCGGCGGCGCGATCCTGTACCGCCGCTCCGGCGCGCGGGCCCGCGTCTGACCTCCTCCGTCCGTACCGCCGGGAG
>NZ_JTHL01000001.1:3464253-3499238 GCF_000818195.1 Streptomyces sp. 150FB
CCGCCCGCCGGCGCCGGGCGGCCCGTACGGATCTCGGTGCCCCGCTGCCGTACGGCGCCGAGCGACCCGCCGCGCGTGCCGAGCCGGCGCCGTACGCCCGCGACCAGCCTGCCCGCCGTGTACGAGGCCCCGTACACGAACCGCATCGAGGGGCCGAACGACGGCGCGCTCAGCAGTCCCGCCAGGAACAGCCCCGGATATGACGACTCGAAAGCGGCGCTCGCCTCGGGGGCGCTGGTGGCGCCGACCGTACGCATCCGCCCCCGCAGCTCGTCGTCCAGCAGTCCGAGCCGGTCGAGGCCGGGGGTGAATCCGGTGGCCGCGATGACATGGTCCGTCTCCAGCACGTCCGGCCGTCCCGAGGCCGTGACCAGGTCCAGCCGTACGCGCCCTCGCACCGCGGCCGCCGCGGCCAGCCGCTCGCCGAGCCTGACCTCCACCGCCGGTTCGAAGCGGTCCCGCAGCCACCACGCGCCGGCCGGGCCGAGCGCCGAGTCGAAGACCCGGGCCCGTGCGGAAGCCGGCAGCCGGCGGAAGAGCCCGGGGGTCTCCGCGTACAGCACGTTCTTCCAGCCGCAGCCGAGCCCGGTGTGCGGGGAGCGCGCCGCCTGGTGGGCGGGACGGTCGAGCGGCGACGGGAGGGTGTTCCAGTTCAGCCGCCCGGAGCGCGCCACCACCCGTACGGACGTGCCCTGCTCGGCGAGGAGCGCCGCCGTCTCCAGCGCGGCCTGGCCGGCGCCGATGACCGTCACGTCCCGGCCCACGAAGCGCGAGAGGTCCGCGTGGTGGCTGCTGTGCGACGCCGACTCGGGAGGCAGCCCGCGCAACGGGGCCGGGATGTCGGTGAAGGGCATGACGCCGATCGCGAGCGCGACCGTACGGGCGAGGACGGCCTCGCCGTCGTCGGTGGTCAGGCGGAAACCGCCGGGGCAGGGGCGTACGGCGGTGATCGTACGGTGGTCGACCAGCGGGACCGCCCGGTCGGCGAACCACAGCCCGTACGAGGCGAAGAACCCGACCGGCAGCGGTACGCCGTGTCTGGACTCCACCCCCTGGGCGGCCGCGTAGGCCGCCAGGTCGAACGCGCCCTTCGGATCGGAGAGGTTGGACGCCCAGGGCTCCGACTTCAGGAACATCCCGGGCGGCATGTTGTCCCGCCACGCCGCCATCGGTCTGCCGAACACGCGCAGGTCGAGGCCGGCCGCAGCCGCGTGGGAGGCGATGGAGAGTCCGTAGGGGCCGGCGCCCACAACTACCAGGTCGTACATCGTGTGTGCCGCTCTCTGTGAGTGAGGAGGAGGTGCGGGGGTATGGGGAGGGTTCAACTCGACACGGGAGTGCTGCGATCGGCCTCCACGGTCTCCCGTGGCGTACGGCGCCGCTGCCGCAGCGCGTTCGCGCGCGGGCGCTCCCCCGCGTCCGCGCGCCGCAGCCGCCGCCAGCCGCGGCGAGCCACATGCAGCACCCAAGCGACGGCCATGGCGAAGGCGGGCAGCGGGTCGTCGAGCGCGAACCACGCGGTCTCGCTGCCGCCCCTGGCCGGTCCGGCGGGGGCGGTGGGCTGGCCCGGACTCCGGTCCGTCCGCCGGGTCAGGCCCCCCGACAGGACGGACAGCAGCGCGTAGTTCTCCACCAGGAAGGTCCGGCCGATCGCCGGGGCCCCGGCGGGCACGGCCCGTCCCGTCAGGTCCAGGTGGAGCGCGCGCACGACATCCGTGCCCGCCCGGTCGGTGAAGAGCCGGAACTGCGCGCCGGGTCTGGGGTTGAAGTCGAGCAGGTGGTACGCGCCGGTGGCGGTCTCCAGCCGGAAGTCGAGGTCGAGGATCCCCCGGTAGCCGAGCGCGCCCACGACCTGACGGGCCGTCCGCTCCACCTCGGGGTTGGGCAGCCACCGCCCCACCGCGGTGAGGCCCGCCGCCACGGGCCAGGATCGCTCCTTGCGCCCGGCCGCCCCGACCAGCAGATCGCCGTCGTTCCCCGCGTACCCGTGGAAGAACCAGTCGAGGTCGCGCCCCGGCGGCAGGAACCGCTGGAAGAGCAGCGGACTTCCGGCGGCGGCGCCGCATCCGTACAACTCCCTGGCCTCCTGCGGGGAGCGGATCACCTGGGTGCTGCGCAGCCCGGCCCCTTCGGGAAGCAGCCAGGGCCTGCTCCACTTCGCGACCACCGGGAGCCCGAGCGACCAGACCGCCGCCGCCGCTTCCTCCGCGCTGCCGGGGATGACCGTACGCGGATGGGGAATGGCGAGGCGTTCGCAGATCTCGACCAGCGCGGCCTTGTCGGCGACCCGCTCGGGCAGTCCTGACGGCTGGTCAGGCAGCAGGTAGCGGCCGGTCAGTTCGGGGCGCAGCCGGCTGATGGCGATCGCGCTCAGATCGTCCATGGCGATCAGGACGGCGGGCGTGGAGAGTTCGTCGGCGAGGGACAGCAGCAGTCGCTGAATGCCCGCCAGATCGAGGCCCCCGTCGGGCCGTAGGTGGGTTCGGGTCAGATAGCGGGAGCGGCTGACGGGGCTCTTCGCCGCCTCGACCACCGCGTGCACCTCGATGCCGGCGCGGCCGAGTGACCGTACGGCGCCCAGTGTTCCGTGGTGAAACGGATTCCGGTCGAGTCTGAGGAGTACGGCGGGGACGCGGCTGTCAAAGCTCGACACGGTGCTGTCCTTCATTTCGATGACCCATGCGGGGGATGAAATTCTCGTACGGACTAATAGAACGTCAGGCCAGGTTCGCGAGCGGCTTATGACAAATACTTTTGAATCAGCGTGACTACGGTCTCGCGGCCAGGGAACTGTCCACTTCCGAAGGAGCAGACATGTCCACTCGACGTCGAAGGCTGACGAGTACCTGCCTGGGTGTCGCGACAGCCGGTCTCCTCGCGACAGGTTCGGCACTGCCTTCCCCGGCACCGGCCCCGCCACCGGCACCGGCTGCTGCTCCCGCTCCCGACCCGGCTTCCGACCCGGCCCCCGATCCTGCTCCCGGTCCGGCACCCGGTCCGGCACCCGCAATTGAGCAGGCTCCGGAAATGCCGGCGGAACTGAAGGCGCCCGATCCTGCTTTTGGCGCCTATCTCGATTACGGCCCCGAAGGTGTGGGCCGCATCGCCGAGATGCAGAAGTGGCTGGGGGGTACGGATCTTCGCGTCGGGCACACCTATCTCCCCGGCGATGTGTGGTCCAACATCGAAGGCGCGCCGGGATTCCTGGCGAACTGGGCCAAGTGGCGCAAGGCGCGCGCGGACCGGCTGTTCATCCTCAACGTGCCGATGCTGGAGGACAACGAGGGCCATGTCCCGGACGCCGTCGTCCGCGCCGAGCTGGGCAAGGGCGCCGAGGGCGAGTACGACAGCCACTTCGCGACGCTGGCGAAGCGGCTGGTCGACCTTGGTGCCGAGGACACCGTCATCGTGCTCGGCTGGGAGATGAACGGGACGACGTACACGCACCGTTGCGAGCCCGATCCGACGGCCTGGAAGAAGTACTGGAACCGCATCGTCACCACCATGCGCGCGGTGCCGGGGCAGAAATTCCGGTTCGACTTCGCCCCGAACCGTGGACAGGACGCCATTGCCTGGACCGAGTGCTATCCCGGT
This sequence comes from Streptomyces sp. 150FB, assembly GCF_000818195.1. Lineage (GTDB taxonomy): Bacteria > Actinomycetota > Actinomycetes > Streptomycetales > Streptomycetaceae > Streptomyces. The sequence continues at coordinate 3,467,848 of NZ_JTHL01000001.1, forward strand.
GACGACGTCGTGGACATCCTGGGTATGGACTCATACGACCAGCCGCCCGGCGAGACGTTCGACGAACAGGTGAATGAGCCCTATGGGCTCCAGGACCATGTGAACTTCGCTACTGAACACGGAAAGGTCATCTCCTATCCCGAATGGGGCCTCTTCCGCAACGGTGACAACCCCGCCTACATGAGCGGCATGCTCAAGTGGATCGACAAACAAAAGCCTCTCTACAGCACCGTGACCGACTATTGTCCGCACGGCGTGTGGCTGTGCGAGGAGAATCCCAAATCGTCGAAGATCTTCCGCTCCATGCTGTACGGGCGCGGCACGCCTCCCGAGGCCGAAAAGCCGCCGGTGCCGCCGGCCGTACCCGATCCGACGCTCCCCTCGCAGTGCGACGCGGCTAATCTCGGTTCGTGGCTGGAGTCCTGGCTGGGCAAGACGGTCTGTGCCGCCAGGCACTGGTCCACCTTCAAGCGCTGATCCCGGCGGCACCGGGGCGGCGGCGAGGTCATCCCTTCTCGCCGCCGCCCCGCCGCACGCGCTTGACGATCGCCGCCGCCCGGTCCCGGCCCACCGCGCGCGCCGCGTGCACCCGCAGGAACGGCGCGAGATGGCCGCGCGCCAGCAGCAGCCGCTGGTTGCGGACGGTGTCCGGGCGCCAGTGGTGCTTGTAGGACTCGTCGCCGCGCAGCATGCTCAGCGTGGTCCGGTCGCTCGCGTTGATCTGCCGCACACCGTGCCGGAGCAGCATGGTGGCGACATCCACCTTCCGCTCGCGCAGCGCCGGGTCGGCTCCGTAGAGATAGCCGCCCTCCAGTTGACCGGACATCAGGGTGAGGTCGGAGGCGACCAGCTCGCCGGCCAGGCTGAATTCGGTGAGCCGCGCTTCGCCGCCTTCGACCATCGCCCTGACGGACCTGGTCAGGTGTTCGGAGAAGCGGACGCTGAGGTGTTCGGGGGTGACTCCCCTGCCCTGCCACTGCCGGCGGTGCAGCGCGAGCAGCCGTCCGACCGCCGCCGAGACCTCGTCGACGGGTACGAGGTGCTCCTCGATGCCGAGTGCGTCCAGCTTGCGGAGCTTGGCGCGGGCGCGCTGGGCGCGGGCCCTGGCGAGGCGGCCGAGCAGGTCGTCCATGGGTACGGCGGGCAGCTCCAGGCAGACGGAGTCGGTGAGCCGCTCGCGCGGCCCGTCCCAGCAGGCGTAGAGCTGTTCGGCCGCGGCTCCGGGGCGTACCTCGCGCAGGTCGACCACCGCTGTGTGGGCGATGCCGGCGAGCGCCTTCGCGAGGGCCTCGGCCGCCTCCGGGGCGCGGTCGTCGTCGAGCAGCACGTCGGAGAAGTCGGAGATGCCGCCGCCGAGCTGTACGAGGACGGGAAAGGGGCGGCGCACCAGCATCAGGGCCGCCGCCGCGACCAGTTGGCCGCTGTCGTCGCCCTCCTCCGCACCACGGCGGACAAGTACGACGCGGAGCCGGCCGCGGACCCCGTACGACAACCACCAGGAGTGCAGCCACGCGTGGCTCTGGAAGGGGGTGGCGGTACGGGAGCGGCGGTGCAGCGCGTTCCAGGCGGGGGCGAGTTCGCCGAAGCGGTCGGCGTCGCGGCACACCTCGGTGGTGAGCGCGGTCCCGGAGAGGGCGGTCCCCGGTACGGGGGCGACCGACGGGGCGGAGGGGGTTTCGGTGGCCATCACACCTTTTCCCGTTTGGGCTGGGACTTCCAGCGGCGCTGCGGTTGGCGTTGCGGCGGTGACTGCTGCTGCTTCTGCTGCCGCTTGGAGGGGGCGGCCCCCGCGGGTGCGGACGCGGGTTCTGTGGGCTGGGCCTGGGGCTTGACCTGCCGGCGGGGCTCGGGCTGAGGTTCGGGCTGGGGCTGCTGCTGGGGGTGGGCCGCCGTCGCCGGGTGCGGGACGGGGGCGTGGAGGTCGTCCCCGTACCGCCTCTTCGGGCGGACCAGCAGGCCGAGCCCGCCGAGCAGCCCGCCCGCGCAGCCGCCGACCAGGGCGGCGAGCGGTGTCGACGGCGAGACGGGGCTCGTCGGCTTGACGGCACGGGAGAACTGGAGGACGCGTACGTTCGTACTGCCCTGGAGATGCGAGCCGTTGGTCACCAGGGCGCGCGCCACTCCGTCCGCCATGCTGACGGCTGTCGAGGGGACGCTCGACGTGGCCGTCACGGAGATCATCGGGGCGTCGGGCGATGTGGCCGTCTGGACGCTGTCCTTGAGGGTCTTCGCCGAGACACCGGCCCAGACCTGCGCGTCGCCGAGGACCGCGACCTGTGCGGCGACCCGTCCGTACGCCGTGGCGAAGCCGAGCGCCGCCGCAGGGTCGGACTTCTCCGTCGGTACGACGACGACAAAGCTGGTGGCCGTGTACTGCGGGGTGCCCGACATCCCGTAGGCACCGCCGGCGCCCGCGCCGAGCAGGGCCGCCACCGGGACGACCAGCCAGAGCGGCAGCCGCCGGAGCGGCGCGAGCAGGCGCGCGGTCCTGCCGTTCCCGCTCCCCGGCGAACTCCCCCCCGAACTCCCCGCCGAACTCTCCGGCGGACTCGATTCCTGGGTCATGACCAACTCGCCTCTCGGGTGGGGTGCGGGCCGCTTACCGCCTTCTCGTACACGGTCATGAGCTGTCCCGCGCTGTGCGCGATGCCGTAGTGCAGCGCGGCTGCGGGCACCGGCTGCCTGACCGGCCCCGCGTCCTTCAACTTCCGCAGTTCCTCAACCAGTTCGGGTACGGAGCCGGTGATCCGGTGCGCGCCGGGCGCGGCCTCGGCCGGCAGGTCGTTGAGGGCCGGGCAGGTCACATGGAAGACCGGGAGACCGGCGGCGAGCGCCTCGATGATCGCCAGCCCGAACGCCTCGTCGTGCGAGGTGGAGACGAACACGTCCATCGCTGCGAGCAGCGCGGGCAGGTCGGGCTCGGCGGACGCGACCTGCTCGGCGGGCGGGGGTGGCGGCGGGTCCTCGCACGCGCCGACGAGCAGAATCCGCTCCGCCGCGCCCCGGTCTCGCGCCAGCCGCAGCAGCTCCTCACGCTCGGCGCCCTCGCCGACCAGGATCAGCCGGGCGTCCGGGAGATCGGCGACAGCCCGTACGAGCGCGTCGAAGCGCTTGCTGTCGGTGAGGCGTCCGACACCGCCGACCACAAAGGCGTCGCGGGGCAGCCCGAGGTGCTCGCGCGCGGCCCGCCGCGCGCTCTCGTCGTACGCGAAGCGCGCCACCTCGATGCCGTTGGGGACGACATGGATACGGTCGCGGCGCACCCCCCAGCGCTCCAGCCGGCGCGCGACGGTGTTGGAGACGGCGACCGTGGCCGTGCCGAGGCGCTCGCCCGCGAGGTAGAGCGCGCGGGCGCCGGTGGACAGCGGCCGGCCCTCGATCTGCACGGCGCCGAGGGAGTGTTCGGTGGCGACGATGGTCCGTACGCCCGCGATGCGGGCCGCGAACCGGCCGTACAGGCAGGCCCGGTAGAGGTGGGTGTGCACCAGGTCGTACTTGCCGTGTCTGATGATCCCGGCGAGCCTGGGCAGCGCGCCGAGATCGCGGTTGCCGGTCATCGCGAGGTCGCGTACGGACACACCGTCGGCGACGATCCCGCGCGCGACAGCCCCCGGGTTGGTGAGTGTGACGACCTCGCTGTCGGTCGGCAACTCCCTGAGCAGAAGCCTCAGTTGCTGCTCGGCGCCGCCGATGCCGAGTCCGGTGATGACATGCAGCACCTTCACTGGACCGTCCTCCCGGCGGGCGTGGGCCCCGGCTGGGTCGCGTACGGCACCGGCCGGCGGCGCCGGTGGTGCAGCCGCCACTTCACGTTCAGCCGGAGGCTGGTGTCGCGCTCGCCGACATGGATGCGGGGCAGGGCGAACAGGCCGGTGAGCTCCCCCGGGCTGATGCCGACGCCGTACGCGTACCCTGCCGCGCGTACGGCGTCGAGGGAGCGTGCGTCGACCGTGCCGTACGGGTAGCAGAAGCCGGCGATCTCGGTACCGGTGATCTCCCCCAGCAACTTCCTGCTGTGCTCGATCTCTTCGACGAGCAGGGTGGCGTCGGCTCCGCCGAGGTCGGTGTGGTGCATCCCGTGGGAGCCGATCTCCATGCCCGCGGCTGCGGCCCTGCGGATGCCGTCCTCGGTGATGAGGGGCTTGCGCGGGCCGCGCGGGTCCCAGGAGTTCTCGCCGCCGAGGCGCCCCGGCAGGACGTAGACGGTGGCGGTGAAGGCGTGGCGGCGCAGCATCGGCACGGCCGTGTGGATGAAGTCGGCGTATCCGTCGTCGAAGGTCAGGCCCACGAGTCCGGTGGCCCTGCCGTCGGCGCGTGCGCGCAGGAGCTGGGCCATGGAGACACCGGTGAGGCTGTGCCGGCGCAGCCACCGTAACTGCTGTTCGAGCCGCTTCGGGGAGACGGTGATGTTGTAGGGGTCGTCCTTGGTGTCGGCGACCGAGTGGTACATGAGGGCCCGCAGGGGCCCTTCGGAAGGTGCGCCTTGGGATGCTGCGCCTTCGGACGCTCTGCCTTGAGACGCTCTGCCTTGGGACGGTGCGCCTTCGAACACTGTGTCAGCGTGCATGCGCGAGCCTTTGTGTGACGGGACGGAGGACGGTGTCGATCTCGGGCGCGCGCAGGGTGTGCGCGATGAGGAGGAACACGGCGGTGACCACCACGCAGGCGGTGCCCGCGCCCGCCACGGGTGAGGGGATGAGGGCTCCGCAGAGCCATCCGGCGCCGGTGGCCCCGGTGGCCGCGGCGCTGAGCTTGGCCAGCCCTCCCACCGTGGGGCCGAGCCTGACCGGCACGCTGTGGCGGCCGACGGCGGCCAGCAGCAGGGCGGCGGTCAGGGTGATGCCGAGCGCGTTGGCGGCGGCGATGCCGAGGACGCCCCAGACGCGCAGCAGCAGGGCGCCCGCGACGGTGTTGACGGCGAGTCCCGCCACCATGGCGAGCGCCGGGAACCACAGCGGGCGAGCCGCCGAGAAGTAGCACCGTACGAGCGCGCCGACCAGGGTCTGTCCGAGCAGGCCGAGGGCGTAGACCCGCATGACGGAGGCGGTGGCCGCCGTGTCGGCCGGGGTGAAGGCGCCGCGCTGGAACAGCACTTGGATGATCTGGGGCGCGCACGCGACCACCGTCGCCGCACCGGCGAGCACGATGATGCCGGCGAGCGCGAGGTCCCGCTCCACCCTGCGCCGTGCCATGTCACGGTCGCCCGCCGCCATGGCGCGGGCGACCACAGGGAAGGTGACGGTGCAGAGCATCAGGGACAGGACCATCGGCATCTGCGCCACTTTCTGGGCGTAGTTGAGATGCGAGATGGCGCCGGCCGGGAGGGGCGCGGCCAGGAACCGTTCGATGAGGACCTGTGACTGCCTGCTGAGGGCGAAGGCGATGACGGGGGCGAGCAGCGCGAGCGCCACGGGCGGACCGCTGCTCTTGCCCGCGGCGCCGGTGACCGGGCTTCGCTCCTTCAACCTGCGCCAGAGCGCGGGGAGTTGGGCGATCACCATCAGGACGCCGCCGACGGCGACCCCGGCCGCCGCCGCCCGTACGCCCCAACGGTCAGCGAGCACGAGTGTCGTCGCGATGATGCCGACGTTGTAGGCGGCGTAGATCGCGGCGGGTGCCAGGAAGCTGCCGTGGGCCCGCAGCGCGGCGCTGATGTATCCGGCGAGGCCGAAGCTGAAGGCACAGGTGGCGGTCAACCGCGTGCATTCCACGGCCAGTCGGGGCTCGGAGAGGCCGGGCGCGAGGACCGCGACCACCTGTGGCGCCAGGGCGACCAGCAGGGCGGCGCACACGCCGAGGGCGAGGAAGAGCCGGGGCAGGGTGGTGCGCATCAGGACCCGTACGGGGTCGGGCAGGCCGGGTGTCTCCCCGGCGGCCCTGCGCGCGAGTGCCAGGCTGAAGGCCGGTACGAGGATCAGCGCCATGGCGTCCTCGATGAGCAGTGTGGAGGCGGCCTCGGGCACGGTCCACGCGACGAGGAACGCGTCGGTGTCCGGGCCGGCGCCGTAGAGGTGGGCGATGATCTGGTCGCGGACCAGGCCGAGCAGCGCGCCGGCTGCGGTGAGGGCGGCGGTGACGAAGGCGGCGCGGGCGAGGAACCGGCCGGAGGAGCCGGGCCCCCGGGGGTCCGCGGGGGGTGCCGTGTCGGGCGTGCCGGGCCTCGCGGGCCCCGGTACGGCGGGTAGGGACTGTTTCGTGTCGCTGATGCCGCTCATGCCGCTGGTGTCGTTCATGCCGCGACGGCCCCCCTGTCGGTGCGCTCGCTGCCGGCCGCGCCACGGTGGAGCGCCCACCAGGCCGAGAGGCCGAGCATCATGGCCGTCAGCACGGTCGAGGGCCCGCCGATGTCCGCGTACGCGAAGTCCACCAACTGCCAGCCGAGCAGACCGACGACGACGAGGGCGCAGTCGGATCCGGTACGGGCACGCCGCGCGCCCGGCAGCCTGCGCAGCGCGCATACCAGGAGCGCTGCCCAGCTCCCCACCAGCGTGACCACCCCGAGCAGCCCCTGCTCGCTGAGGATGAGCAGATACATGTTGTGCGGGGACAGCAGGGGCTGGCGCTGGAAGCTCGCGCCTGCGCCGTCGGTGTCGCTGGCGGCGGACAGCGCGATGGACGAGTTGCTGTCGCGGTAGGCGGGGAAGGCCTTGAGCCCGACGCCGTCGACCGGGTCCGTACGCCACATGCCGGCGGCGGCCGCCCACATCGTGTACCGGTCGGTGACGGACTGGTCGGGCGCCGCTGTGACCCGGGTGATGCTGTCGACGCGGTCGGTGATCACCTTCGAGCCGATGCCGAGCCCGCCGACGAGGACCACACCGAGCGCCCCGGCGACGAGCACGACCCGGGCCGCCCTGCGCGGTCCCGACAGGACGAGCTGGAGCAGGAGGGCGAAGGTGGTCGCGATCCAGGCGCCCCGGCTGAAGGACAGCAGGAGCGGTACGGCCAGCAGCCCGGCGCAGACCAGCGCGACGGTCCGCTGGGCGCGCGGCGCCCGGCGGTCGTCGCCGAGCGCGAGTCCCACGGCGGCGATCAGACCGTAGGAGACGACGGTCGCCATGCCCATCACATCGGTCGGGCCGAAGGTGCCGACCGCGCGGATGTCCTCCCCCATGTACGAGGCGCCGGTGCCGGTGAGGAACTGGGTGACGCCGACGCCGCCCTGGACCAGGCCGAGTGCGACGAGGGCCCCCGCGACGGTTCGGAAGTCCCGGCGGTCGCGCAGGAGCAGCAGCAGCGCCGCCGGGACCAGCACGAAGAGCTGGAGGTAGCGCGCGACCCCGGGCAGCGCGGCCGCCGGGTCGTGGGCGGTGATCGCGGCGACGCTCACGCCGAGGACGGGCAGGCCGAGGACGACCGCCGCCGTACGGGTGAGCGGGCGGGCGCGGTCGCGTGCGACGCGGATCAGGCAGTGCAGGACGAGCAGCGCGGAGGCGGCGTCGGCCACGTTCCCCGTACCGGCCGAACCGTCGGCCGCCGGGCTCGCGGGAACGGTGAGCAGGGCGATGACGGCGACGGCGGGCAGGAGGGGGGCGGAGCGGCGGAGTTCGGCGCGCAGCCGTCCGGGGTGCCGTGCCCGCCGTACCTGACGTACGTCACGGCGTACCCGCGGGCGGCCCGTCAGCATCAGGGTGCCGGTGGCCATCAGCTTCCCGCCGGACGGACGAGGGAGGCGGCGGTGCGCAGCAGGATGCACACGTCCTGCCAGAGCGACCAGTGGTCGATGTAGTGGTTGTCGAAGCGGGAGCGGTCCTCGATGGAGGTGTCACCGCGCAGCCCGTGCACCTGGGCGAGTCCGGTGATGCCGACGGGCATCCGGTGCCGGGCCGCGTAACCGGGCGTGGTCTTGCTGAAGTTGGCGACGAAGTACGGGCGTTCGGGGCGCGGGCCGACCAGGCTCATGTCGCCGCGCAGGACGTTCCAGAGCTGGGGCAGCTCGTCCATCGACGTACGGCGCAGCACATTGCCCACCACGCTCATCCGGTGGTCGTTGACAACGCTCCAGCGGGTGGCGGCCTCGTGGTCGTCGGCCGGGCGCAGGGTGCGGAACTTCAGCAGGGTGAAGGGACGGCCGTCCTGGCCGACGCGCTCCTGTCTGAACAGCACTCCGGGGCCGTCGCAGAACCGGACGGCGAGCGCGCACCCCAGCAGTACCGGGGAGACCGCGACCAGGACGGGCGCGGTGACGAGTACGTCGAGGAGCCGCTTGGCGACCGTACCGCGACGGCGTCCGGCGGGCGGGTCCTGGCGCCGGCAGGAGTAGCCCCAGACGTGCTCGGCCATGGAGCCGGGGGCGGGCGCGAAGGGTCCTGCCGACGCGGTGTGCCAGGGGCCGCCGCCGATGAACCAGGTGGCGCAGCCGTACTCCTGGAACAGCGCGACGAGCTCCGAACGGTCGGCGCCGTCACCGGAGTCGACGAAGACCGCCTCCCGTACGCCGTTCTGGATCACGGCGCGGTGGACGTCCTCGGGCGAGGTCAGGACCGGCAGGGCAGCGCCGTCCTTCGGCTCGACCCGCTCGTCCCGCTCACCGGGTTCCTGCCGCGGGTCCCGGCCGTCCGCACGCTCCGGAGCGGCGTCGGCGATCCCGACGGGCCGCAGGCCGTACTCGGGGTGCTGGGAGAGCAGCGCGGCCAGCCGCCGCGCCGGGGCGACCGTACCGACGAGGAGCGCCGAACTGCGGCGGCTCCGGACGACCGCGCGCCGCCATACGTACACGATCCGGCGACAGCAGCAGGCCACAGCGAGCTGTACGGCCGCGCCGCACGCCAACGCCCGCAGGTCCAGGGCCTGTTCAGGGAAGAGCGCGGCGAGGACCGCCGCAGCCGCACACCAGGACACCGCGATACGGGCGGCGAGCGCGGGGAGTTGGTCGAGCGCCGAGGCGCCGACACCCGGGCGGTACAGGCCGGCGTGTGCGTTCAGTACCGTCACACAGACGACGATCTGTACGACGAGGACGGCGCCGCGCTGCTCCTGGCTGAGCACGGCGGTGGAGAGCAGGGCTGCCGCCCAGTCGACGGCGAGCAGCGGCAGGCCGAGGCGCGGCGCGGCGCCGGCGGAACGGCGGGTGGGGCGGCGGGGCGCGGTCGCCGCGCGACCGGGCAGGTCGTGCGGAAGGGCGAGCGAGAGGCGTCCGGTGGTCCGGTCCGCCGGCTTCGCCGGCCCCGACGGCGATGGAACGCTGGTGCTTTCCGTGGTCACTGGGAAATCGGCTCCCTGCGTTCGGGGTGCGGAGCGGCGGCGACCTCGCGGTACACGTCCGCGATGGCCTGGGCGGTCCCCCGCACGTCATGGGTGCTGAGTACGTGCTGATGGCCCTGGCGTCCGAGGGCCTCACGCAGCGGCTCGTCGCGCAACAGCGCGCTCACGGCCGCCGCGAGGGACCCGGGGTCCTCGGGTGGTGTCAGGCAGTGGAGGGCGCCGCCGGGCGGCAGGCTCTCGCGCGCGCCGTCCACATCGGTGAGGACGACGGCGCGGCCACTGGCCATCGCTTCGAGCGGCGCGACCGCCATGCCCTCCCAGCGGGAGGGCAGGACGACCAGATCGGCCGCCCGGTACCAGGGGGCGGTGTCGGCCACGGCCCCGGCGAAGAGCACCGAGGGAGGGGCGGCGGCGCGCAACTGGCCGGCGTCGGGGCCGTCGCCGACGAGCACAAGACGTGCCTGAGGCAACTGTCGGGCGATGGGCCCCCAGGCGCGCAGCAGCAGGTCCTGCCCCTTCTGCCCGCAGAGCCGGCCGACGCAGAGGACCACTTGGGCGGTCGGGGGCAGGGCGGCGAGCAGCGGCAGCGCGGCGCGCGCCGGACCCGCGGGGGCGGGCCTGAAGCGGGCGGTGTCCACGCCGTTGTGGACGACGGACCAGGAAGCGTCGACTCCGGCCCGTTCGCCGGTGCGCCGCTCGGCCTCGCTGACGCAGACGACCCGGTCGGTCCAGCGCGTCGCCCATCTCTCCCAGCGCCGCGCGAGGTGTTCCGTCACTCCGCCGACCGCCTCGAAGGACCAGGCGTGCGGCTGGAAGACGGTCGGTACGGCGCCCCGTACGGCCAGCCGGCCCGCCAGTCCCGCCTTCGCGCTGTGGGCGTGGACGAGATCGGGGCGGACATCGGCGACCAGCCCCGCGACCTGGCGGACCTCGTCCCTGAGGTTCGGTCCGGGGGCGCGGGTCGCCCGCCAGACCCTGACCTCGGCGCCACGCGCAGCGGCGGCTCCGGCGAGCGGCCCTTCGGGGCAGGCGACAACCACGCGGACTCCGGCGTCCACCTGGGCCCCGGCGAGATCGGTGACCACTCGGGCCACTCCGCCGTCGACGGGCTGTACGAGGTGGAGCGCCGTAAAGCCGTGTCCCGGCCGGTGCCGTGGTGAATGCACGCGCAACTCTTTCCACTCGTGGATATGCGGGAAAGCGATCTGCCGAGCGGACTCGACAGGGCGCACGGAATCTTCAGGACCGCGCTGCTGCCCCCACGAAAAACGCATTGACCCGGTTGGAGTAACGCGCGGCACCGAATCGAACGACAAGTCGAGCCGCAACGCGCTTCGCGGCGGCCCGGGGGTCGAACGTGCCTGAACCACGGCCACGGTTGTTCGTATAAGAGGGTTGTCGCTGGGCCGGACCATCGAGCTGAGGTTCGGTCAGGAGACCGGCCCGGCGCCCCGCTGAATTCCGCATATCAGGCTCTCCGCCTCGAAGACCAAAACAGAAGGGACCTTTACAGAATGCGGAGTGAAAATCACGCCAGACGCGCCAAAACGAGCTGAACGTACAAAAGGATTCATGTGCCCGCACAGCGGTTCATGACCCGCGGCCGGCGAACGCCTGAGCCCGCTTCACCCATTCGGGGGCGCAACGGATCGGCGCCCAGGGCGTTGATGGGTACGTCGGGTAAATGCGCCCGCCATGTCTTCCCCTTCAGCACGAGGAGCCCCACCCCATGTCGCGTATCGCCAAGGCTGTTGTTCTGTCCACCGCGGCCGTCGCCGCTGTCGCCGGTGCCTCCGGCGTTGCTCTTGCCGACAGTGGCGCGCAGGGCGCGGCGATCGGTTCCCCGGGTGTCCTGTCCGGCAATGTCGTCCAGGTCCCCATCCACCTCCCGGTCAACGTCTGCGGCAACACCATCGACGTCATCGGTCTGCTCAACCCGGCCTTCGGCAACGTCTGCGTCAACAACTGACGGCGTTTCACTTCCTCCGTCCTCCAGGACGTCTCGGCAGAGCCGCTCTCCCCTCTCATGGGGAGGGCGGCTCTGCTGCTGTCCTGCCGTACGTGCCCCCGGGGGCACCCTTTCGGCGGCGCGGTAGCGCGGGTGGCCCACTACCGGACAGATCGTCAGATCTGACGGCCCGTCGCAGGTCAGGACGGGTACGACCGCGCCTCTCCGCTTCAGGGCCACTCATGATCGGTTGCGAGGCGCGCGCGGGCCACCGACGGTGAGGACAACGTCCCCCGACGCGTCCCGAAAGGACCACGCATGCGTCCCCTGGTTTCCCGTCGCGCTGCAACCGCTGTTGTCTGCGCCGCTCTAGCACTCGGCACCGCGGCTCCCGCTGTCGCGGCCACCACCGCGGATCAGCCGCACAGTGCCGGCCCGGCCGAGACGTACGCCCAGCAGTACGCGGCCTCCTTCGCCGCCCTCGCCGCTCCCACGCCGGTCGACCCGAAGGCCGACCCCAAGGCCGACCCGAAGGCTGAGGAGAAGGCGCAACTGACAGCGGCGGTGAATAAGATCACCGAGGCTCTGGCCATCGCCCTCAAGTCGGCGGACATCACGGCGGCGGCGGCTCAGACCCAGAACCTGCTGACGGCGCTGACCGCCATCCTCGGCGGCCCGGCGGCGGCCCCCGCCACCGCGCCCGGTACCGCACCGGCCACCGGCAAGCCGGCGGCACAGCCCACCGTGGGCGGTCCCCTCATCACGCCGAACGCCCCCAAGGCGCAGTCGCTGATGTCGTCATCGCCGTCCTCGGTGCCGTCCTCGCCGCTCGGCGGGCTGCTCGCCCTGCCGCTGCTCGGCGGCTGACACCGCACCAGCACGGCACGTACGGACGTACGCGTGTACGGACGGCCGGGGCGGCTCGCCATCTGCCCTGGCCGTCCGTGCCCCTGGGCGACAGGTACGTCAACGTATTCATACGAGAATAGACCGACCCTGTTCATTCGGGTGGCCTGTCCAGAATTCCTTCCGTATGGGGTTTCCGCCGCGCCGCCTCATCGTTACTCATGACGAGGCCACGCAAAGGAAACCTCCAAGAGGCCTGTGCGAAGCGAGAGTTGCCCGCAACAGACACCGCTGAAAGAAGGATTCACCGAATGAAGCCCATGAAGGTTGCCGCCGTCGTCGCCGGTTCCGTGATGGCCCTGGGTGCCGCCACCCCGGCCTTTGCCGCGGACCCCATTGGCCCGATGAGCCTGAACGGCGCTCTCGACACCATCGCCAGCCAGGGCCTGCGCGACGCGAAGCCGCTGCACACCAATGCGCTGGACACCGAGAACAAAGGCTCTCTCGTCAATGCCGTCTCGGAAGCCGCGAACGGAATCAACAAGTCGGGCAAGGGCGGGTCGCTGCTCGGCGGTCTCCCGCTCGGCAAGTAGTTCGATGCGTGGCTCACACCACTGACCTGGATCAGCGAAAGCCCTCCGGGCGCCGATCCATAAACTGAAGAAAAACCAATCGAAAGGCTATTCACATGAAGACTTCCAAGAAGGCTGCCCTCGTCATCGCCGCCGCCGGTATCGCGGCCGGCGCGGCCTCCGGCAGCGCCTTCGCCGACGCCGGCGCCGAGGGTGCCGCTGTCGGCTCGCCGGGCGTCCTGTCGGGCAACGTGGTCCAGGTCCCGCTGCACGTGCCGGTCCAGGTCTGCGGCAACACCATCGACGTGGTCGGCCTGCTCAACCCGGCCTTCGGCAACGTCTGCGTCAACAAGTGACGCTCGTACGCAGGTAATGAGAGGGCGGCTGCGCGGAGTTGGGGCTCCGCGCAGCCGCTCCGTCATGTCGGCCGACCGGTCGGATGGCCGGCGGGCGACATGGCCGGCCGGTGACGTGGTCAGCCGGTGAGGCTGCGTACCGGTACCAGGCAGTGCGCCGCGGTCATCAGCATGTCGCTGTCACCGACAAAGGCGCGCAGCCGCTCCTCCGTGACCGGCTTTCCCGGAGTCCCGTCGGCCCACGGCCGGGTGGCGACCATGAAATACACCTTGCCGAAGGCGCGCGCGTCCTGCTCCCATTCCGGTGGGACCGGGCATTGCGCGTTCAGATACGGCATCGTCAGCACGGCCCGGCCCGCCTGCACCAGCAGTTTGATTCCCACATTGGGGATCTGCGAGAGATCGACGACCTCGGCGCCGGGACGGAGCCCGATCTCGCTCAATACGGCCTGCATGGTCCGCGTGCCGGTCTCGGGCCCTTCTCGGCCGTCACCGAGCGAATAGGCGAGCAGGTAAGGCACCTCGCGATTGCTCTCCGAGGGATCGATGGTCCAGGGAATCACCGAGAGGGTGCCCAGCAGAGGGGTGTAGGCAGCGGTGTTGGTAGGGCTCATGTAGCGGCACAGTAGCGGCCCTTGGGGAATGTCCGTGAGTCCGATTCACCCGTGTGGGCGAGCGCCTGAATTCCACCGGGCCGCCACGCCTTCGACTTCGTATTCCTGTACGAGAGTTCCCCGGGAAACCGAACCACCGGTGACGGAGTACGTTCGACGCCGTGCGCACACCACCCGGAACCGGAACAGGACTGACGAGTTGAACGAGCCGGACGACATGCGAGACGCCGACGACATGCGAGACGCCAGGGACACGAGGGACGCGCCCGTGATCCTGGGCAACCCGCCGGGCTCCTTCGCCTGGGGCGTGCTTGTCAGGCGCCATCCCGCGCTCATCGAGCAGGTGCGGGGCGCCTTCCCGTACGCACCAACCCAGCACCGGCGCCTCGACGCGCTGCTCCGGGAGATCACCGACGGTGTGATCGAGCCGCTCGCGCCCGGTGACGACCACGACCGGGCCCAGTGGGAGGAGTGGGGGCGGGAGTACGTCGGGCGGAGCTGGTTCGACGCGCCGTTCCTGTGGGTGGAGAGCTACTTCTACCGCAGACTCCTGTCCGCCGTCGGGTACTTCGGCCCCGGGCCCTGGCAGGGCATCGATCCCTTCGGGCCGTTCAAGCGGGCCGAGTTGCACGGTGACGCGGTCGCCGAGGAGTTGGCCGCGCTGGATGATCTCGGGCGGCTGACGTCGGAGGAGCAGGCGACGGCGCTGCTGCGGGGCTCGCTCTGGGGGAACCGGGCCGATCTCGGGTTCCGTATGGACACCGACCCGGGTACGGGCCCCGGGGACGCGGTGTCGCGTCTCGTCTCCGACGACAGCGCGCTGCTCTGGTCACTGCTGCCCATGGGCTCCGACAGCGTGCATCTCATCGCCGACAACGCGGGCCGGGAGCTGATCCCGGACCTGGTGCTCATCGACCACCTGCTCACGACCGGGCGCGCCGCGCGGGCCGTCCTGTACGTCAAGCCGCACCCGTACTACGTCTCTGACGCCACGACGGCCGACCTCGTCGACTGCGTGCGCCGGCTCGGGGAAGCCTCCGGGAGCGCCGGGGAGACGGGTGGGCGGCTCCGGGAGGCGATGGGGAGCGGCCAACTCGCTGTGCGTACGCATGAGTTCTTCTGCGCACCATTCCCGTACAGCGCGATGCCCGACGGTCTGCGCGGCGAACTGGCTTGCGCCACCCTGACGTTGGTGAAGGGCGACCTCAACTACCGACGCCTGGTGGGCGACCGACGCTGGCCGGGGACAACTCCGTTCGCCGAGCTGACCTCGTACTTCCCGGGGCCGGTGGCGGCCCTGCGCACCCTGAAGTGCGATGTCGTCGCCGGCCTCGACCCGGACGTCCTCGCGAACCTCGAAGGCGGCGGCCAGGAGTGGCGTACGAGCGGCACGCACGCGCTCATCCAGGTCAAGCCGTAACGCGCTTCCCCGGGGCCTCAGTTGCGGGGACCTCAGTTGCGGGGGGCCTCAGTTGCCGGGCCCGCCGCCTGGAAGATCCGGTCGAGGTGGTGGCGCAGGACCGCGGTGGCGGTGTCGGGGTCGCGCTGACCGACCAGGACGCTGGTGCCGAGCCCGGCCGACATGGCGAGCAGGCTGATCGCCTCCGTACGTACGTCAAGACCGGGCGCGGTGAGGCGCGCGTCGCGCGCCTGCTGGAGCAGGCCGGTCACGACGTCCTCGGCGGCGTCGGGGTTCTCGATGAAGGGCTGGGCGGCGAGCGCCTCGTCCGTCACGGCGAGCACCGCGTACGAGGTGTAGACGAGGTGGAAGACCCGGCTCTCCTCGTCGGTGGGCAGCGACGTCATCAGCAGCGCGTCGATGACCGCGCGCGGGCCCGGGTCGGCGCCGGCGGCCTGGACCCGGGCGGTGACCCGGGCCGTGAGTCCGGCGGCCAGGTGCCGCAGCCCGTACAGCAGCAGCTTCTCCTTGGTCTGGAAGTAGTACTGCACCAGCCTGAGCGACACACCCGCCTCGGCGGCCACATCACGCATCCCCACCCCGTGCAGTCCGCGCCGCCCGGCGACCCGGACGAGCGCCTCGGCGATCTGGACGCGTCGCTCCTCGTGGTCCACACGCTTCGGCATCGGCCGCTTCTCCGCTCTTCAGTTCCTCTGCCGCGCCCTGGTCGGCGGCTCTTCATGGTACATCCGTATCATCAACATGGTACGGTCGTATCACGAAAAGCGACCCCCGGAGGTGCCCGACCGTGGCCATCAACAGCTATGTCAACACCGCACTGCGCGACCGGTACTTCGCCGCCTGCGACGCGGTCTACGCGCTGGGTCCGGCCGCGCGCGCCGAGGCGGAGGTGGAGACCCGTTTCGGGACCACGCATGTGTACGTGTACGGTCCCGGCGCCACGGACCCGGGTGGAGCGTCGCGTACCCCGGTGGTGCTGGTGCACGGCTCGGGCGGCAACTCCTCCCAGTGGTACCCGAATGTCGCCGCCCTCAGCGCCGACCGCACGGTCTACGCGATCGACACGATCGGCGATCCGGGCCGCAGCGTGCAGCGCGAACCCATCCACCAGCCCGACCGCGCCGCGCGGTGGCTGGACGAGGTGCTCGCGGGGCTGGGGCTCGAACGGGTCCACCTCGTCGGGTCCTCGTACGGCGGATGGCTCGCGCTGAACCAGGCGCACCGGGCACCCGGCCGGCTGGCCTCGGCCACGCTGCTCGACCCCGGGGGTCTGGAGAAGGTGGGGGCGCGGTTCTTCGCCTGGATATACCTCAGCGCGCTGGCGGGCATCGCGCCGAAAGCGCTACGGCCGCGGCTGGCGGCCTGGTTGAACCAGCCGGTCCTGGTGGTGCCGGAGCTGTACAGGATGGTCATGCTCGGCGCCCGCGCGTTCCGCCTGCGGCGCCCCGCTCCGCTTCCGCTGACCGAGGACGAGCTGCGCACCATCCGTACCCCGCTCTATCTGCTGATGGGGGCACGGAGCTTGATCCTGCACCCGGAGCGTCAGCGGGAGCGCGTCCCGCGCCTGGTGCCGGGCGCCCGCGCCGAGATCTTCAGCAACGCCGGGCACGGTCCGAACATCGAACACGCGGAGGAGGCCAACGGGCGGATGCTGAGCTTCATGGACTCCATCGGCTGAGACGCGCCGCGCGCCGCGCGCCACCCGCCGCTGCGGGCCCGGACCCGGACCCGGTCAGCCGGACGGGTCCCGGCTCAGCGCGTCGGCGAAGACCGTACGGTGCGCGGCGGTGAAGGCGTACTCGCGCTCCGACCAGGCGATACGTTCGACCGCCGCGCTGTCTTCGGCGACGCGGTGGCGCCACCAACGGGCGTTGCGCGCCTGCCGGTCCAGCATCGCGTCGACCAGCTCGGCGCCGTACGAACCGTGTCGTCCGCCCGCGTCCCGCCCGCCGTACGCCTGCGCCACGATCCTTACCTGGACGGCCTGTTCGCGGACGGGCGGCGCTGTGCTCCTGGACGAGACACACCAGGTCCACGCCAGATACCCGAGGTCCTCCAGCGGATCGCCCGGCGCCGCCATGTCGAAGTCGATGAAGGCGAAAGGGAGTTCGTCCTCGTCGCCGAACACGGTGTTGTTCGGTCCGGGGTCGTGGTGGCAGACGACCGGCTGTCCCCCCGTCAGACCGCTCTCCCGGGTGGCGTCGTGGAACGACCTCAACAGCGCCGCGGCGGCTGCCACTTGCGGATCGCTCCAGCGCCGGAAGCGCGGAGGTACCCGACCCGGCAGATAGCCGAAGGTGTCGCGGCCCTTCTCGTCCAGGCCGAGATGGCGCGGCGCACCCGCGAATCCCGACCGGGCGAGCGCTCCGAGCAGGTCGGCCACGAACCGTGAGGCGTCGCTGACCGGCCTGCGGACCGTGTCGCCGACGCGGACCACCCCTGTGGTGATCCGGCCGCCCGTCAGCGGCACTTCGGTGCGGGTCGGCTCCGTCGGCTCCGTCAGCTCCGTCAGCTCTCTCGGTTCCGTCGGCTCCGTCATGTCACCGGGAGCTCCGGGTCGGGATACGGGCCGCCGAGAACTCGGCGGGCAGCGCCACCGGCACCCGCGACCAGGGCGAGTAGCGCCAGGTGAGCTGATCGGCGGGGATGCTGAGCCGCATGTCGGGCAGCAGATGCAGCGCGGTGTTCACCGCCGTACGCGTGATGAGACGGGCCGGGACCTGCGCCGGGCACATGTGCGGCCCCGCGGAGAAGGCGAGATGGGCGCGGTTGCCCCACTCCTCGTCGCCCTCCTCGGGGCGGATCACCGGATCGTCGTTGGCGGCCGCGTGGCCGAGGATGAGGCAGTCGCCGCGCTGGATGAGCCGGCCGCCCAGCTCGGTGTCGTGCAGCGCGTACCTGGCGGGCATGTTGTTCATCGGCGGGTCGCGCCACAGCGCCGCGTCGAGGGCGTCGTCCACCCCGAGCCTCCCGCCGTGCAGCCGCGCGGCGAAGCGGGGGTCGGTGAGCATCAGCCGCAAGGTGTGCGAGATCCAGGCCGTGACCGTCTCGTTCCCCGCCGAGATCGTCACCACGATCGACTGGAGCCGCTCCGCCTCGGTCAGCAGATTCGGGTGGTTGATGAAGACCGTCGTCATGTCGTCGGTCGGATTCTGCTGCCGGTCGCGGACCAGGTCGAGGATGATCTGCTCGAAGTGGCGGCCGCCGATCTGCGCGTCGGGGCGCTGCCGAACAGGTCGATGAGCGAGTCGAGCAACTCCTGGCTCTCGACGCTGTCCAGGCCGAACAGCGAGGCGAGGGAGAGCATCGGCACGATCGTGGCGTACTCCGTCACCATGTCCGCCCGGCCGCGCTCGGAGAACCCTGCGATCAGTTCCGTCGACAGCTCCTCGACGTGGCGGCGCACCCTGCGCTGGTCGATGCGTGCGATGCCGTCCTCCAACGGCCGCCGCAGCCGCCGGTGTTCGGCGCCGTCGCTGCCGATGACGCTGCTGGTGCGCCAGCCCATCATCGTCAGCAGGCCGGAGTCCGGCGAGACGACGCCGTCGTACATATGGCGCCAATTGCGGCTGTCCCGCGAGTAGATCTGCTCCTGGCGGGTGATGGTGAGCAGCTCGCGGTAGCCCATGACGAGCCAGGCGGGCACGCCTGGCTCCAGCTCCACCTTGGCGACATTGCCCCAATCCTCGCGCAGCTTGCGGTAGATGGAGCGGGGATCGGCCGAGCCGACGATGCCGGGCAGCAGGAGCAGGCCCGTACCGTCGCTGTCGGGTGAGGGTGAGGGTGAGGGTGAGGGCGTCTGAGCGGGCGCCTGCACGGGTGCGGGTGCGGCGGTGGGTGCCGCGGGTGGTACGGCCTGCATGACGGTGGGCGCGGACGCCTGCGCCGGGACGGCGGCGTGCGCCGGGCAGTTGGGCGGGGGCTCCTGCCCGTACGGGGGGAGTTGGGCCCCCGGGGCCGGGGACGGAAGGTGCGGGGAAGCGGTGCTCATGAGGCAGTCTCCGGGGTGCGCACCGCGAAGGTGGCAGACACGTATTCGACAAGGCTGATCAGCGAGTCGACCGACGAGATGGTGTCGCGCGCGTCGCACGTCACGACAGGCGTCTCGTCCAACAGGTCGAGGGCGCCGCGCAGTTCTTCGGCGCTGTGCCGCTCGCTGTCCGGGAAGCGGTTGACGGCGACGGCGAACGGCAGCCCGCGTAACTCCAGTTGTTCCAGTACGTCGAAGCTGTCCTGGAGCCTGCGGGTGTCGACCAGGACGAGCACACCGATGGCGCCCTCGGCGAGCCCCTCCCACAGGTCCCAGAAGCGCCGCTGTCCCGGCGTACCGAACAGGTAGAGCACCAGCCGGGAGCTGAGTGTGATCCGCCCGAAGTCCATCGCGACGGTCGTGGTCGTCTTGCCGTCCATGCCGGCCAGATCGTCCACACCGACGCTCGCCTGGGTCATCACCTCTTCGGTACGAAGTGGTTCGATCTCGCTGACGGATCCGACCAGGGTGGTCTTCCCGACGCCGAAGGCGCCCACGACGAGGATCTTGACGGCCTGCTGGACAGTGTCGGGCAAGTAGCGGTCAGCGGAGCCGACGTAGCCCATCCAGTACCTCCTGAAGCAGTTGCGAGTCGGGCAGTGCGGCTTGCGGGATGCCTGAGCGTGCGGACAACTGACCGCTGTCCACCAGATCGGATGCCAGCACCTTCACAAGGCTGACCGGCAGTTGGAGATGTGCGGCGGCCTCCACCAGGGACAGCAGGCGCTCACACATCCGAACCAGCGCGAGCTCCTCCCTGGTCGCTGAGACCGGAAGGGCGCGCGGAGGTTCTACCGCCACGAGGAGGGTCTCGACACTGATGGTGTTACGGGTGGGCCGGGAGCGCCCTCTGGTGATCACGTACGGGCGCACCGCACCGTCCGAGTACTCCTCCTCTCCCGGCCCGCTCATACGGCCCCCTGCCTAGGAGGTGTGCCCTGCCGTGGTGGGGGTCCCTGCCTGGGCGCCGACGACTGTCTGGGCGAGCTGGAGCCCACCTTGGGCGGCGAGTCCAGTCTCGGCGGGCTGCTGAGGTTGCCGGCGCCCATCCTCATGACCTGCGCCTGCATCTGCCGCGCGACCAGCTTCGGGTCGACGACAGGGCCTGCCACCACGGCGAGGTGGGCTCCGGCGGCACTGCGCATGAAGAGGAAGCCGCCGTTGAACTCCACCATCTGCTGGTGCACGGCTCCGCCGTCCTCGCCGAACTCACGGCCGAGGCTGCGCCCGAGGGACTGGAGGCCCGAGCAGTTCGCCGACAACCGGTCGGCCGAATCGCGGTCCATCCCCTCCGAGCTGGCCAGCAGCAGTCCGTCGGCGCTGAAGACGATGACCTGCCGCACCCCTGGCACTGCTGCCACCTCGGCGATCATCCAGCCCCGCTGCTCCGGGTTCTCCACATAACTCATGCTCACGTCTGTCCTTCTGAGGAGTCGGGGGTGAAGGCGGAGGGCGGTACGACCCTGCCGCCTTCGAAGAACTGCTCCATCCAGTCGCCGGCTTCCTCCGGGGACCCGGGAGGTGTGACGGCGGTCGGCGCGGCTTCGACCGCGGGAGCGAATTCGTCGCGACGCGAACGACGCTGCGGCAGCCTGCTGCCGGTCCTGGGCGTGTGGGGGCGGGTGTGCGTGTGGTGGGTGTCGCCGGACGGGAGGGCCGGTGGGCCCGCCGCCTCGGTGGGCTTCTGCGCGGGGATCGCCCGCTGGGGGAGGGCCGGTTCGGGTGCGTGGGGCACGGAGGAGGCCTGCGCCTGCGGCTGTGACTGGGACTGCGCCTGCGGCTGTGCCTGTGCCTGCATCTGTGGATGCGTCTGCGCGCGGGTCTCGGGCGCGGGCGCGGACAGAGGTACGGAGGCGGGTACGGGGCCGGGGCCCTCGGCGGACGCGGATACGTGAGTCCCCGCGCCGACGGAGGCCGACGCGGGGACAGGTACGGGAACGGGGGCGGGAGCCGTGACAGCGACCGGCTCGGGTGCGGGCGCGGCGTCCCCGGCCGCTTCTCTGCCCGCGTCTCTGCCCGCTTCTCTGGGCGCCCCGGAGGCGGCCGCCCGTACCGCTTCCTGGGCGGCCTCCTTGGCGTGCCCGGTCGGTGGGACGGGCTGGGCGGCGGGCAGGACCCGGCCTCCGGGCGTACCGGCGGGCGCGACCGTCTGGAGCACGTCCACGGGCACCAGGACGACCGCGCGGACCCCGCCGTACGGCGAAGGGCCCAGGTCGACGCTGAAGCCGTGGCGGTCGGCGAAGCGCCCCACGACGGCGAACCCGGTCTGCGGGATCTCGCCTACGTCGCCGACGCCGAGCAGCCGGCGCGCGGACACGATCTCGCGCGCCTCGGCCAGCCGGTACTCGTCGAGGCCCAGGCCGCCGTCGTCCACCTCGATGACCGCGCCGCGCTGCACCGTACGTACCGTCACCGGCACGCCCGTCTTGGGCGGCGAGTACTCCGTGGCGTTGGCGAGCAACTCGGCCATCAGGTGGATCAGGGGTTCGACGACGGAGGGGATGACCCCCACGTCGGGGTCGCCGCTGACCTCCACGCGCTTGAAGGACACGATGCGTCCGGACGCGGCCCTGACGACATCCACCAGCGCCAGCGGCTTCTGCCACTGCTGGCCGGGCCATTCGTCGCAGAGCACCTTGAGGCTCTGGGCGTGCCTGGCCTGCTGGGTCGCGGCGTGGTCGACGCGCATGGTGGACTCGAGCAGGTCGGCGTCGTTCGGGTAGCGGTCGGCCATGCCGGTCGCCGACGCCTGGATCCGGTGCGCCGAGGTCTGGACCCGGCTGGCCAGTTCGACCAGCGAGAGGCGCTGCGACTCCTCGCGGTTGGCGACCGACTCGGCGACCACGGTCAGCAGCCGGTCGAGCCAGTCGGCGAGGCCCTCGCCCAACTCCTCCCTGGTGTGCAGGGACGGCGGGATCTCCGCCTTGGTGAGCGCGGCCGGAAGTCGCTGTCGTACGACGAACTCGACCTCCTCACGGATGAGTTCCGCCTGCGCCTCGACGTTGACGTGCCAGTGCGCCTCGCGGCGGGCGCTCTCCGCCTTCCGCTCCCGGATCTCGCCGCCGCGCCTGAGGGCGTCGGCGGTGATGTCACGGTGCTGCTTACGCAGGTGAACGAGGAAACCGAGCAGCGCGACCGCGGCCACGGCATACACCAGGGCCGCACCGGGGCTGAGGCGCGCCACAGGTTCCACCGCCACCGCGGCCAGGACGAAAGCGAGTATCAGCGCCGTAGGCCAGAGGCGCTGCCCCCTGCGGGGCGTGGTGGCGGGCACGGAGGAACGGGCCATGGGAAACCTTTGAGTTGGCTGAAAATCGATGTCTTACGGATGCCACCCGGCAGTTTTCACGGGCAGCGTCGAGGGTGCGGAGGTCTAGGCGCCCGCGGGGCGCGGGCATATCGATATGGAGGTCCCGACCGCATCGCCGCAGCCGAGCACCATATCCACGGGGCGAACTACCTCTACACCAGACATTGTTGGGAGATCGTATATCCGACGGGGATAACCGGAGGTCATTTCCCGGCCACACCTTGTCGTCACGGAACTCCCACGACAATCACTCCGTCGCAGGTCATTCCAGGTAACTACTGTTTCCCCTGGGACTTTTGAGGCTCGTGTGACAATTGAAGCGGAATATCGATGCGGGAGTGACGCGGGCGCCGGCAGGTATCGCGTAGCCGTACCGGCCTCCTCACCGCGCGCGCTGTCCCGCCGTACGCGAAGACCCGCCGACGGGACGCACGCCGCGCACCGGGCGTGACACGTACGCCCGGGCGTGGCGCCACGCACGGGGGCGAGCCGCGCGGGGTCTGTCTCAATCCAGACGTGCGGGGTGGCGGGTCTCTCGTATTACTGATTCGCCTCGAAGCAGACGACGAACGACTCGGCACCGACCTGGGTGAGCGCCCCCGTCGTGCCCGCGACGTCGGAGCAGGCGAGGGAGGTGACGCCGCCCTTGATGCTCTTCAGCACCTTGTACTGCGCGGCGGAGTCGCCGCAGGCCAGCTTCTTGGCCTCGGGTTCCTTGTCGGTGCCGGTGTTCTGAAAACAGTCCCCGGCCTTCAGGACCGGAGCGCCGTCCTTCTGGTCGTGCGGCCCGAAGACGGAGAACGCGACCAGCCCCACGACGACAACGACCAGCCCCAGCAGAACAAGCCGCCCGCGCCTGAGACGCTCGTCGGCACTCATATTCGCGCGCATGTTGTATTTGGCGTACTTGGCGGGCTCTATCGGGGCTTGCGGGGGCGGAAGAGCGGACACCGGGTATTACCTCCAACGACGAGATCCCGCCCGATCAGAATGATCAGACAGGATGTCCATGACATTACTTCCTGGACCCGCCGACCCGCCGACCCGCCTGACCGCCCTGACCTCGCTGTTTCGGTTGAGGTGAGACCGGAAGCGGGGAGTACATACGAAAGAGCGTTCTGAGCCGGCACGATAAACCTTGTCCAGGGGTTCTGCCGGTCCAAGCGGAAGGCGCTTCCCGCGTGCAGGTATCGAGATCACGACCCGCGCGATCGACTCGATCCTCCGGCGGGCGTAGGGCGTAGGGCGCGGCGGCGCGGGGGCCCTTGCATAGGCTGGCCGTCTCATGCGAGCACCGTGACAAGGATCAGCCCATGCGCAACAGCACCCGGATCCGTCTGATAGAGCCCACCGACGCCGCCCC
Source organism: Streptomyces sp. 150FB (assembly GCF_000818195.1). GTDB lineage: Bacteria > Actinomycetota > Actinomycetes > Streptomycetales > Streptomycetaceae > Streptomyces. Next base: position 3,491,511 of record NZ_JTHL01000001.1, read on the forward strand.
GATCGCCGCTCATCGGGTGCGGGACTTCGAGGCTTTCCGGCCGTGGGAACCGGACCAGCCGGCCGACTTCTTCACCCCGGAGGGCCAGGCGGAGCGGATCGACAGGCTGCTGGCCGGATACAGGGCCGGCGCGGTCTGGCCGGGCGTGGTGCTCGCCGACGACCAGGTGATCGGGCAGGTCACCGTCGGAGGCATCTTGCCGCAACCGCACCTGCGCCGCGGCTCCGTCGGATACTGGATCGCCGGCGTCGCCCAGAATCAAGGGCATGCCGGGCACGCGGTCGGGCTTGCACTCGGGGTGATGACAGACGAACTCGGGTTGCACCGCGCGGAGGCGTCCACCAATCTGGAGAATCTGCCGTCGCAGCGGGTGCTGCGCCGCAACGGGTTCAGCCCCTACGGCGTCGCGCACTCCTCGATCTTTCTCGACGGAGGCTGGCGGGACGCGCTGTTGTGGGAGCGGGTCCTCGGCGACTGACTTCGCCGTATCGGTTCTCGTCCCAAGCTCCAGGTCTCCACTGACGGCCACTGACGTCCCCCGTCGGAAGGCAAGAGGTTCGGGGAATCGCGCACGCCGACGACCAGTCGTACGACATGAGCGCATCGGGGATGCTGACGACATGGCGGATACGACAGGTAAGCATGTGAAGGTGCTGTTCTCCCTCGATCAGGACGAAGACGGGTGGCCACCGGTCAGCATTGAAGGCCTGTGGGCCGTCCAACTGGGCGAGGACCTGGTCCGGATCGACAACACACCCTGGTTCGTCACCAACATCGCTTGCGGCGACGTGGTCCGTGTCCGCGAGGACGCTGACGGTGAACTGAGGGCGATCGAGAAGATCAAGTGGTCCGGACATTGCACGGTGCGTGTGATCCCGTTCGAAGACGGACGGCTTGAGGGTCAACTGACACCAGTGATAGACCTGTTCGCTCCTCTCGGAGTCACGGGAGAGGGCCTCGGTCAGTTCGGCCTGGTGGCTATGGACATACCGGCCCACGTCGATCTGGCAGCCGTACAGGAGTTGTTGTGGCGCGGATCGGACGAGGGTTGGTGGGACTTCGACGAGGGATGTGTGGGAGATGCCTGGACAGCGCCGCAGGCCAGGTGAACCTCATCTGGCCCTCAGAGGGCGCCGGCCGGCACCTTGTCACGGCTCCCCGCTGCCTCGCGGGGCCTGGAGCACCTTGCGGAACACCACGGCCTGCGCGCTGAATCCCATCCGTTGTTCGTAGAACGGTACGGACATGGGGTTGTTGGACTCTGTCTCTAGGACAACGACTTCAGCGCCCCGAGAGCGTCCCCACTCCTCCACAGCCTGTAGCAGGGCGGTACCGACTCCACCTCGCCCATGGGCTTCCGTCACACCCAGACTGTCCACGTGCAGCCTCCGGCGTGACAGGTCGGTCTGGAGTTGGCGCTCGGCGGTATCGAGCGGCTCGACAAGGGATGCCGACACGCTACCGGCGAGAACACCATCGACCTCTGCGACCAGATGCACCATGGTCTTGTGGCCACGAAGCGTGGCGTTGATCTCTTCGAACCACTCGGCCAGGCCTTCAACAGCGGGCACCTGGAAGGTATGTGGGTTGATCCCGGCGAAGAAGCTACCGGCCTCTCGCCACATTTCGGCGCACGCCGCACCATCTCCCGGTCGGGTCCGCCTGATCTCGATGTCAGTCATTCACCCAGGCTTCCCACCTGCCCTCGTCAAGACGCACCTGCTTCCACCCCGCCCGCCTTCCGCCCACACATCGTCGAGCGAGCCACTGTCCCGGAGCCTCAGCGCCACCGCCCGCGACCTGGCGGGTCGGGTCCTCAAAGGTCTTTCCCAGATGAGTGTGTGATCGTTCCCCGGGCATGAGCGGCGTTCACCGGCCGGGGATCCCGGGACCGCGACCGGCCGCCTACCGCGCGTTCGCGCCGGCGTAGGCGCCGGCGCGTGCCGCCGCGCAGGCCGCGGCGGCCGCGCGGTCGGCGTGGGCCTCGTCGAGGGGGGCTCCGGTGTTGAGCATCGCGTAGTAGAGCGGGGCGGAGACGGCCGCGATGACCGCGGTGGCGTCGGTGCCTTCGGGGACTTCGCCGCGCCTCTCGGCCTCGGTGACGCAGCCCGCCCATTCGTCGATCCGGATCGCGTAGAAGCGGTGGAGCGCTTGCTGGGCCCGGGAGTCGCAAAGGGCGGCGGCGATCAGGGCGCGGAAGAGCCGGCCCTGGCGGGGGTCGGTGAGGGTACGGACAACCAGACGGGCGTTGGTGCGCAGGTCCTCCTCCAGACTGCCGGTGTGGGCGCGGGGGAGCGACTGTTCGGCCATGTCCTCCAGGAGGTCGGCGGCGAGGAGCGCGGGGGTGGACCAGCGGCGGTAGACGGTGGTCTTGCCGACGCCGGCGAGGCGGGCGACCTCGGCGAGGTCCAGGCCGTCGAAGCCCTGTTCGGCGAGGGTGTCACCAGCCGCCTTCAGTACGGCTTCGCGGACGCGTGCGGTACGGCCGCCGGGGCGGACGCTGCCCGGGGCCGGGGCCGGGGCCGGAGTCGAGGCCGGAGTCGAGGCCGGAGTCGGGGCCGGGGCGGTCTCGCCGTCGGACTTCATATCGGGTCTCCAGTTCCATTACGGCGGATCGGGTGCTACGGTCTCCACCGTAACGGAACATCGGAACCGTTTAGACCTCTCGCCCCGGATTTCCCGGCGACCGTTTCCGCGTACCTCCTCGCATCGCCGCCCGGACGGCGGCTCCGAAAGGAATGCCCTGTCATGTCCACGACCCGATCTGCGCCCCGGAAGTCCGCCCGGGCAGCAGCCGTTCCCGAGCCGGAACCGCAGCGACTCACCGGCCGCCTCAAGGTGATCCTCGCCGTACTCCTCGTCGCCCAGTTCATGCTGGCCGTCGACTTCTCGATCCTGAACGTGGCCCTGCCCGCGATCGGCGACGGGCTCGGCTTCTCCCTCTCCGACCTGCAGTGGATCGCCACCGCCTTCGCGCTCTCCGCGGCCGGCTTCACCCTCTTCTTCGGCCGCATCGGTGACCTCGTCGGCCGCAAGAAGATCTTCCTCGGCGGCCTCGCCGTACTCGGCCTGTCCTCCCTGACAGGTGGCCTCGCCACCACCCCCGCGATCCTGATCGCGGCCCGCGTCGCCCAGGGCCTGGCCACCGCCGCCGTCACCCCGGCCGGACTGTCCCTGCTCACCACCGCCTTCCCCGAAGGGCCGCTCCGGCAGAAGGCCCTCGGCCTCAACGGCGCCCTGATGTCGGCCGGTTTCACCACCGGCGCCATACTCGGCGGCATCCTGACCGACCTGCTCTCCTGGCGCTGGTCCTTCTTCATCAACGTGCCGGTCGCGATCGCGGTGCTCCTGATCGCCCCCGCCGTCATCAAGGAGTCCCGCCCCGAACGGCGCCCGCGCCTGGATCTGCCCGGCGCGCTGTCCGTCACCGTCGGCCTGCTCGGCATCGTCTACGGCCTGACCCAGGCCGGCGAGCACGGCTTCGGCCACCCCACCGCCCTCGGCAGCCTGCTCGTCGGCGCCGCGCTCCTGGTCGCCTTCTGGTTCATCGAGGGCAAGGTCGCCGAGCCGCTGGTTCCGCTGCGGATCCTGAAGCGGCCCGCCGTGGCCTGGGGGAACGTCCTCGGCCTGCTCGCCTTTGTCACCGAAACCTCTCTGGTCTACCTGCTCACCCTGTACATGCAGGAGTCGCTGGGCTTCTCTCCCCTGACCGCCGGTATCTCCTTCGGCGTCCTCGGACTCGGGACCGTCGTCGGCGGCATGCTCGCCTCCCGCGTCATCATCAGGACCTCGACCTTGACCGCGCTGGTCGCGGGCGGCCTGATCCAGGCCGCCTTCACCGGGATCATGCTCCTGATAGGCCCGGACACCGCATCCATGTGGCTGCTGCTGCCCGCCACCTTCTTCGGCGGCATCGGCAACATGCTGGTCATCGTCGGCTTCATGGTCACCGCCACCTCCGGCCTCCCGGACGCCGAGCAGGGCCTGGCCACCGGCCTTGCCACCATGTCCCAGCAGATCGGCATCACGATGGGCACCCCGGTCATGTCGGCCGTCGTCACCGCCGCCACCGCGGGAGCCGTCACCGCGGGTGCCATCCTGCACGGCGTCACCACCGCCATCGCCGTCAACGCGGCCCTCGTCCTGGTCGGTGTGCTCATCGCCGCGGTCTTCCTCCGGAACCGCGAGCAGGCCGCGCATTCCTGACCGGTCGTCCCTCGCTCCGGCCCGCAAGGCGCAGTGACTCCACCGGGACCGGGACCGCGTCCGCGGTCCCGGATCTCCCTGCCGTGAAAGGAGACAGGCCCCCTCATGTCCCAGCACCCGCGCACCGCACACGGGCTCCACAGCCTCCGGCGCAGCGAAATCGGGCGGCCTGATCCGTACGGCCAACACGGACGCGGAAGTCGTCCTGGAGCGCGATGCCCTCGGCCGCACCCTCACGGAGACGGTCAACGGCCGCACGACGAGCTACACGTACGACATCCTTGGCCGTCGGACCCGGCGGACCACCCCGTCGGGACTACGCTCGCAATGGGCGTACGACGCGGCAGGCCGGCCCACCGAACTACGATCCGACGCAGGCACGCTGACTTTCACCCACGACGCCGCGGGCCGCGAGACCGAGCGCCGCATCGGGAACGGGACAGCCCTCACCCAGACCTGGGACGCGAATGACCGCCTGACCACGCAGTCCCTGGCCAAGCGTGCACCGCACGCGGACCGTCTCCTCCAACACCGCGCCTATGCACACCGCGAAGACGGCTACGTCACCGAAATCCGTGAACTCACCTCGGGTACACGCCGGTTCCGCCTCGACAGCACCGGCCGCGTCACCGGCGTCCATGCGTACGGCTGGACCGAGACGTACGTCTACGACACAACGGGCAACCTCACCCACGCCGCAGCCCCCGCACACGAAACACCGGGTGAACGCACCTTCGACGGCACCCTCGTCCGCAGAGCCGGCAGCACCACGTACGAACATGACGGACAAGGCCGTCTGACCCGCAAGACACGCAAACTCCTCAACGGGCAGAAGCGGACCTGGTCGTACACGTGGAACGCGGAAGACCGCCTCACCGCGGCCCTGACCCCGACCGGGGAAACATGGCAGTACCTCTACGATCCTGTGGGTCGGCGCATCGCCAAACAGCGATTGGCCAACGACAGCGCGATTGTGGACCGCACAGACTTCGCCTGGGACGCGACACGCCTGGCGGAAGAGAAAGCAGCCGGGGGGGGAACACGACAACGTGGGACTACTCCCCAGGCACTCATCGGCCTCTTACCCAGATCACTCACCGACCGCTGATCAGGGAAGCGGGTACATCAGTCCTCGCCCAACTGGCCGAGAACAGAACGACCGAGCACGCCACCCGGTTTCACGCGGTCATCACGGACACGGTCGGCACCCCGACCGAACTCGTCACCGCGGCCGGCGACCTCGCCTGGCAACACCGCACCACACTCTGGGGCACACCTCTCCCCGCCTCCGAGGACGCGACACGCGCAGACTGCCCACTGAGCTTCCCAGGCCAGTATGCAGACTCCGAAACCGGTCTCCATTACAACTATCAACGCTATTACGACCCGGAAACCGCGCGGTACACCACGGCGGATCCATTCGGTCTTTCTCCCGCACCCAATCCCAGCACGTACATCCATAACCCTCACATCTTGTCGGATCCGCTCGGACTGAGCCCTTGCCCGACTAAACCCACCCGTCCGGCCTTCGTAGCCGATCAGCACGGAACCGTCGTTCCGACCAGCCAGAAGATGCTGGAGGATGGGCTCCAACGGGCAGTCGACTCGGGCGAGCCCGGCTTCGCCACCTTCCAGACCAGATCCGCAGGCATCGGATACCAGCTACCGAACGGCGAGACCATCCGTGTTATGCAGTCAGCGGGAAGCGCCCCATTGCGGGCATCGTTTGAAGGAGCCAATGGTCAAGCTGTCAGTCCGTTCACCGGGCGGCAACCTCAAGCGCCAAGAGGCATGAAGGGCGCAATTGCCCGTCAATACATCCGCGAACGCACCCATGTGGAACTCTACTGATGAACAACGATGTATTTCGAGAAATCTCGACCCACCTTCCACTGGCGGTGGAGGACTGTCACCAGGACCCCGAATCGGACACGCTCTTTCTCAGCGGTTCCGAATGGCGTCTGCGCGTGTCGGGGCCGTGGCGGCTGACTACGCAGAACGTGATCGAGGCGTCGAGAGACACAGAGGCCACCTCGGATATGGCGGGCAAGGTCCGCTCGCTCGTCGGATCGCAGATCGTCGACGTCCAGCCTCAGTCGCGCTTCAATACACTCGACATCGCCTTGCTGATGAGAGATGGCCGAGTGCTGGAGATCTTCAGTGACTACATCTATGACAACTGGCTTCTCTCCGTGGGTGGCGTGGCCATTGAGGGCCCACTTCAGTCCTTGGGGTCTGGAGGCCAGTGAAGCCAAGACTGCATAAAGCCCCAGGTTGCCGGCCTGGGGCTTGGCATTGGAGCGGCTGACGAGAATCGAATTCACTTTCTGAGCTTGGGAATCACAGTGCCTGGTTGCGCCAAACTGGCTCTGACCTGGAAGAAGGACACCTTCGACGAACGCGACACCGAGCGGTAGGCCTGCCCCATCACCAAACTCAACTGCCCCTGGGCCAAAGAGCGTGAAGACCGCGGCACCCCCAAGAAGAAGGGTCCAGTGCCAGTCGTCATCAACCTTGACGTCCACCGGGAGCGCGCTGCGCACCCCGCCGCCCGGCCCGGCGTCGAGCCCCCGATCCGCCCCTCGACGAACGCCCCAAGTGCTGCCGCCAGTCCTCAGCGACTGTGCGGGCTCACGTCATGCCCCGGACGCGGCCGGAACTGCCCTGGCAGACGCCCTCCTGGGCCCTGGCCTACCAGATGCTCCCGCGCACACATCGAAGGCGGCAACGGACGACTGAAGTCCGTCGACACCGCCTTGCACGCCCGTGAGAGGCGTCAGCCCCGTGGCCGTGTCGCCCGGACGCTTCTGTTGGCCATCACCGTCATGGTCCACAACATCAAGAAGCTCAAGCCGTACTGGTCGCCAGCAAGAAGAGCGCCATTACCGGCCTTGCCCCCGAGCCGGGCGAAGTCCCCCTGCCCTACCCAACGGCCAGGCAGACAGCCACACCCCTCCCCCGAAGTCTCAGCCGCAGCCCGTGAGCCGGCGCACATCCCCTAATTGAAGATCGACACGTCGCGAGACCGCAGGAGTCTGCCTCCACGCTTGCGGTCCCCGCGGCATGTCCGCATCCCGACCCCCGGTCCGTTCCGACGCGGGCCGCCGCGCTTCCCGGCGGCCCGGCAGGCTGACTTTCACACAAGCAGGAGCGCAAACGACGAGATCCCGGTCAGACGGTGACCGTCTGACCGGGATCTCGTGAACCGTTCCGGGGTGAACCCGTGAACGGCCCTTGTTGTTGTGGACCTGAGGGGATTTGAACCCCTGACCCCCTCGATGCGAACGAGGTGCGCTACCAGTCTGCGCCACAGGCCCTTGCAACGAGTGAAACCTTAGCACCACCGGGCGGGTGGCCGGAAATCCGTTGCGGGGCGTTGGCCTGGGTCAGTGGGGTTATTCGTTGGCGGCGCGGGGGCGGTCCTGTTCGTCGTACTGGTCGAACAGCGGCGTCCTGCCCCGCTCGCGGGGGCGGCGGGGCGGGGCCGAGCGCTGGGCCGGCGGGGTGGGGGTCGCCGTCGGC
>NZ_JTHL01000001.1:3499263-3512724 GCF_000818195.1 Streptomyces sp. 150FB
GGGCCGGCGGGGTGGGGGTCGCCGTCGGCGGGGGCGGGGTGGGTTCGGCCGTGGAGGAGCGGGAGGCGCTCCAGGTCTCCGGGTCGCTCACCTCGACGCCGCTCGTGGCCCGGGGGGCCACCGGGGCCGTGACGTACGTCGGGAGCGGTACGGGGACGGGCTCCCAACTGTCGCCGCGTGTCGGGCCGTGCTCGCGCTGCTGGTCGACCCACTCCGCGTGGTCCGTCTGCTCGACCAGGGCGCGGCGGCCGGCCTCCTGCGGGGAGACCGAAGGGACCGGTTCCGGCTCGGGGTGGGGTTCGGGGTCGTCGTCCTGGTCCGCCGTGGCGGGCGTCGAGGGCTGGTGGCGGCGCGGGCGGTTCTCACGGAGCCGCTGGGCGGCCGCCTCCGCCCTGCGGCGGTCCATGGTGAAGGCGAAGCGGTGCCGTTCCTTGGCGCGCAGGTGCACGATGTACGCGCTGAGCAGCACGGCAGGGGCCGCCGGGGCCCAGAGCAGGCCGAGGCCGCCGACGGCCGCCACGACCGCGCCCAGCGTGAAGGCCAGGAAGAGGATCACCGTCGTACGCCTACGGCGCGCTAGGACCTGCGAGCGCTGTGCGCGCCGGGCGCGTTCGGCCGCGGCGCGGGTGGGCCGGGCCGTACGGGGGCGTTCCGGGTTCTGGCGCCGGCGCGCGGGGCGGGGCGCGTCCGGGGCGGACGCCTGGGGCAGTCCACCGGCGGGGGTGTCGGGGAGGGCCGGGGCGGGGATCTCCATCCGCGCCTCGGTCAGGGCCTTGGACGCGGCGAAACCCCGGACGTCGACGGAGCTCATCGACTCCGTGCGCACGTCCGGTCCGGCGTCGGACCCCGCCTCCTGGGGGGCGCGTTCCTGTAGCTCCTTGGCGTAACGACGCTCCATGGCCGCCCTTCCGGACAGCAGCCGGATGGCGGTGCTGAAGCGTTCCGTCGGGCGTGCCTCATTGAGCTCGTCCTGCCTGCGGAGCCACATCGGCACCAAATAGGCGGCCCAGGCCCCGACGATGACTGCGTAGATCAGGCCGCTGCTGCTCACGGTTCACACCGTAGAGGGGTTGGCGCGAGCGCATCGGCCAATTGAGCCGGTGTGTCGCACGATCTGGCTGATATCAAGGACTTTTTTTGTGACTGATCGGATCAGGTGATGGTCATACGCCGATCAATTTCGAACACTTATTTTATTTTCTGCTCGTTCCGGGTCGCGCCTGGTGCCAGCGGCGGACCAGCCCCTCCGGCACGTCCTCCGCCGTCAGAACGAAGATCAGATGATCCCGCCAGGCGCCGTCGATGTGGAGATAGCGGGGCCGCAGCCCCTCCTCGCGGAATCCCAGTTTCTCGACGACCCGGCGGCTCGGGCCGTTCTCGGGGCGAATGCAGATCTCGATGCGGTGCAGTCCCACCCTGCGGAAACAGTGGTCCACGGCAAGCGCCACCGCCGTCGGCATCACGCCCCGGCCTGCGACCTCGCGGTCGACCCAGTAGCCGACGTGCCCGGCGCACATCGAGCCCCAGGTGATCCCGGCGACGGTCAACTGCCCGACGAGCCGCCCCTGGTACTCGATGACGAACGGCAGCATCCGCCCGGCGTGGGCCTCCGCCCGCAGATGGCGGACCATCTGGCGGTACGTGGGACGGCGCGCGGGCGGCGCGCCGGGCGCGGGGGGTGGAATGGTCGCTTCCCAGGGGCGCAGCCAGTCGCGGTTGCGCCGGTTCACATCGCGCCACGCGTTCTGGTCGCGCAGTCTTATCGGGCGCAGGACGACATCGCCGTCCACGAGCGCCACCGGCCAGGCGGGGGTCATCCGGAGGTACGGGTGTGATCGCCGCCGTGGAGCTGGTCCACAGCGTGGACGAGCAGCCGGCCGAGTACGGCGAGCCCGTCGCGTACCCCGCCGGAGGAGCCCGGCAGGTTCACGATCAGGGTCCGTCCCGCCACACCGGCCAGGCCCCTGGAGAGGGCGGCCGTGGGGACCTTGGCCGCTCCCTCGGCGCGGATCGCCTCCGGGATGCCGGGGATCTGGTAGTCGATCACGCGTCCGGTGACCTCGGGGGTGAGGTCCGTGGGCGAGATGCCGGTGCCGCCGGTCGTCAGGATGACGTCGTACGCGGCGGCCACCCCCGCGCGCAGGACCCGCTCGACCGGGTCGCCGTCCGGGACCACCTCGGGTCCCTCGGTCTCGAATCCGAGCGCGGTGAGGCCCTCGACCAGGATCGGACCGCCCGTGTCGGAGTAGACGCCCGCGGCTGCGCGGTTCGAGGCGGTGACGACCAGGGCGCGATACGGGCCGGAGCCGCCGGACGAGCCGCTCGAACCCGGAGCAGCCGAACCGCTCGAACCCGGGCCGCCCGAACCCTGGCCGCCCGCCGGAGCGGCGCTCATTCGGTGCCCCCCGCCGTGTCGCGGGTCCACGTGCCCGACTTCCCGCCGGTCTTCTCCTCGACCCGTACGTCCGTGATGACCGCTCCCTTGTCGACGGCCTTCACCATGTCGACCACGGTGAGCGCCGCCACCGAGACAGCGGTCAGCGCCTCCATCTCGACCCCGGTGCGGTCCGTCGTCTTCACCGTCGCCAGGATCTCCACCGCGTCGTCCGCGACGGCGAGGTCGAGCGTGACACCGGAGACCGCGAGCGGGTGGCAGAGCGGGATCAGGTCCGGGGTCCGCTTCGCGCCCATGATGCCCGCGATACGGGCCGTGGCGAGGGCGTCCCCCTTGGGCACTCCCCCGCCCCTGAGCAGTTCGATCACGCGCGGCGACACCAGCACCCGCCCGCTCGCCCGCGCGGTACGCGCCGTGACGTCCTTCGCCGAGACGTCGACCATGCGTGCCGCGCCCGACTCGTCGATATGCGTCAGGCTGGTTTGCTGAGGGTGTCCGGGGGTTTCCCCCCGGGAAAACACAGTCATTGCTGTGGCGCTCCCGATCCGGGCCCTGCCGGGCCTGTGTGGGCAGACACGGTACCGCCACCCCGTGATGATCAGCCGATCAGGACCACGTCGAGTTCCGTGCCGGGCTCGATCGTGGTGTCCTCCTCGGGGATGACGATGAGCGAATCCGCGTGCGCGAGGGCCGCCACGAGGTGCGATCCGGCGCCGCCGACCGGGCTGATGGTGCCCGCCGCCGCGTCGTACCTGCCCCGCATGAACTGGCGCCTGCCCGCCGGCGACGACAGCGCCTTGTCGCACACCAGTCTCGCCCTGGCCGTCGGGCGGTTGACCTTCTCCATGCCCATCAGGGCGCGGATCGCGGGCCGTACGAACAGCTCGAACGACACGTACGACGAGACCGGATTGCCCGGCAGCGCCAGCAGCGGGGTGTGCTCGGGGCCGATCGAGCCGAAGCCCTGCGGCTTGCCCGGCTGCATCGCGAGTTTACGGAAGTCGACGCCGCCGCCCTCCTCGTCCGCGTCGCCCACGGACGACAGCGCCTCCTTGACCACGTCGTACGCCCCGACGCTCACGCCTCCGGTGGTGACGACCAGGTCGGCGCGGATGAGCTGGTCCTCGATGGTCGCGCGGAGCGTTTCGGCGTCGTCGGTGACCGCCCCCACGCGGTACGCGATGGCGCCCGCGTCCCGCGCGGCCGCCGTGAGCGCGAAGCTGTTGGAGTCGTAGATCTGGCCCTCCCCCAGCTCCTCGCCGGGCTGGACCAGTTCGCTGCCGGTGGACAGGACGACCACGCGCGGGCGCGGGCGTACCCGCACCGTGCCCCGCCCGATGGCGGCGAGCAGCCCGATCTGCGGCGGGCCCAGCACTGTGCCCGCCTCCAGGGCCAGGTCGCCCGCCTGCACGTCGCTGCCGCGCGCGCGGACATGGGCGCGCGCCTGCGCCGAGCGGTAGACCCGGACCTCGCCGCTCGAACCGGCGAGGCTCTCACCGGCCGGCCGCATCGTCGTCGCCGGGCCCTCCCCCGTACCCCCGTCGGTCCACTCGACGGGCACGACGGCCTCGGCGCCGGGCGGCAGCGGCGCGCCGGTCATGATCCGGGCCGCCTCCCCCGGGCCGACCTCGGGCAGCGCGCCCGAGCCCGCCGCCACGTCGCCGATGACGGTCAGCACGGCGGGGAACTCCTCGGTGGCGCCCGCGACATCGGCCGTACGGACCGCGTAACCGTCCATGGAACTGTTGTCGAACGGCGGCAGCGACACCGCCACCGTGACGTCCTCGACCAGGACGCAGCCCTGCGCGTCGGGCAGTTGCAGCGCGATGGGGGCGAGCGGACGGACGGCGGCGAGGATGTCCGCGAGGTGACCCTCGACCGTCCAGAGCTGATCCTGGTCCGAGGCCGGTGCCGATTCTGCCGTGCTGCTCAAAGTGCTACATCTCCTCGGTGACGTCACTGCGGAGCCAGGTCCGGAAGTCCGGCACCCGGTCTTCACGTTCGCATGCGAGTCTGACAGTGACCCGTGCTCCCGAGTGGTTCCGGGTCTTTCCGGGTCCGTTCCCGGGAGGTGCTCCCGCCCCCAGCAGTCACGCGGCGCGAGACAAAAATTACCATAAGTAGCGAAATGTCACCCGGAGTGCGGTGCGCTCCTCGTCCAACCACCGCCTCCCCGCAAGAGGTTCGGAATGCCCGGTGAGGGAAGAGATGACCGATAAAACCATGGCGCGGCGTGAACTCATCACCGCCAGAAGCCTGCTGTCCGGTGAAGAGGCGCGGGAGGCCGAGGCCGCTCTCGCCGGGCGGGCGCTCGGCCTGCCGGAGCTGGTGAACGCCCGTACGGTCGCCGCCTACGTATCCGTAGGACGCGAGCCCGGCACCCGCGCGCTGCTCGACGCGCTGCGGGCGCGCGGCGTACGCGTCCTGCTGCCGGTGCTGCGGGCGGACGACGACCTCGACTGGGCGGTGTACGAGGGCCCCGGCCACCTCGTACCAGCCAAGCGCGGCCTGCTGGAGCCGGACGGCAAACGGCTCGGCGTGGACGCCGTACTGGACGCCGAGGCCGTCCTGCTGCCCGGACTCGCCGTGGACGGCCGGGGGATGCGGCTCGGGCGCGGCGGTGGCTCCTACGACCGGGTGCTCGGCCGGCTGGAGGCGGCGGGCGCCACGCCCGCCCTCGCCGTCCTGCTGTACGACCACGAGGTGGTCGAGCGGGTCCCCGAGGAGCCGCACGACCGGCCCGTACGGGCGGTGGTGACCCCTGCGGGCGTCCGGCGCTTCGGCGGGTACCCAGAGGCGCCAGGCGAGCCAGAGGGGCTTGAGCGGCCGTAATACGCCGGGGGCGGGTGTGGTGGGGGCGCGCGCCCCCATCACACCCGCCCCCGGATCGAACCGGACCGGACCGCTCAGGGTTTCAGTTGCAGCGTGTCCGTCGTGCTGCGCTCCACCGCGTTGGGGCTGAAGGACCAGGTGAACAGCTCGCCCTTCGCCCACTTGTCGGTCTGGTCGGTGTAGTGCGCGCTGTACGCGTGCCCCGAGGCGCCCGTCAGATTTATCCAGCGGGACTTGTCCCAGTCACCGACGTTGACGACCATCCGCATCGACGGAACCCAGATCACGTCGTACCCGCCCGCCGCGTTCCAGCCGGTCGCGTCGACCGCCGCCTCGCCGCCGCCGAGATTCCACGGTCCGCGGTTGAGCATGGTCTTCAGGAAGCCGGGTCCGCTGGTGCCGAGGGTCTGGTTCGTCAGCTCCAACTGGTGCATCCGGCCCCAGCTCCAGGTGGAGACGTCCTTGCCGAGCTTGGCCGTCAGCTCCCAGCGCGCGTCCTTCATGGCCCGCAGCAGAAGCTGGTCGCGGGTCTTGGTCGCGCCGTCGTTACGGTCGGGCGCGCTGGTCCACCAGGCGTTGTCCGGGTCCTTGACGATGTCGCGCACCACCTCGAACCAGCGGTCACCGCCGTCCGGCTGCGCCGAGTCGGGGTCCCGCTCGCCGCACTCCCGTACCAGTTGGCCCTGGTCGTCGAGGGGGCCCGTGTCGTCGGCGCGCGGCACGTTCAGGCAGTCGCCCTTGGCCCGCAGCTCCTTGGGCAGTTTGTTGCCGAAGGCGAGCTTGAGGACATTGCGCCAGACCCCGTTGAAGTATCCGGCGGCCGCCGAGTCGGGTTCCTGGGTGTAGTCCCAGCCTTCGAGCAGCTTCTGGGCCTCGCGGACGGCCGGATCCGAGACATCGATCTTCAGCAGATAGGGCATCAGCACCTTGGCGATCTCGCTGCTGTTGTCCATCTGCATGGTCTGCATGTCGTCGGTCGAGATCTTCCCGCCGTCCTTGGTCTTCGACTCTATGAGATCGGTGATCCGCTGGCTGCGGGTGCCGTACCCCCAGTCGGTCGTCAGGAGGTCCGGCTCGGCCTTCGGGTCCACGACCGCCTGGTTGGCGGTGACGATGTAGCCGCGCTTCGGGTTGTACTCGTACGGCATCTTGTCGAACGGGATGTACCCCGACCACTTGTACTTCGGGTCCCAGCCGGGGGCCGGCATCGAGCCGTCGCCCTCGGCGCGTACGGGGATCTTGCCCGGCGCCTGGTAGCCGATGTTGTTCTTGGTGTCGGCATAGATGAGGTTCTGCGAGGGGACGTCGAAGTCGCGTGCCGCCTTGCGGAAGGACGTGAAGTCCGAGGCTCTGTCCAGCTCGAAGACCGAGTCCATGGTCTTGCCCGGCTGGAGCGCGGTCCACTCCAGGGATACGGCGTAACCGTCGCCGCGGTCGGGGGCCGCGTTGTCGACGGGCGCCTTGTCGCCGACCTTCGCCAGCTCGGAGTTTCTGTCGGAGACGACGGGGCCGTGATTGGTGGACCGTACGACGATCTTCTTGCTGGGGCCGCCCGCGACCTTGATGGTCTCGTTGCGGACGGTGAAGCGCTTCTTGCCCTTGCCGTACTGGTAGAAGTCGCCGTCGACCTTCTCGAGGTAGAGGTCGGTGACGTCGGCGCCGAGGTTGGTGAAGCCCCAGGCGATGTCCTGGTTGTGCCCGATTATGACGCCCGGCATCCCGGAGAAGGTGTAGCCCGCCACGTCGTACTGGCAGGTCGGCGAGACGCTGCGGCAGTGCAGACCCATCTGGTACCAGATGGAGGGCAACTGGGGTGCGAGGTGCGGGTCGTTGGCGAGCAACGGCTTGCCGGTGGTGGTGAGGTTGCCGGAGACGACCCAGGAGTTCGAGCCGACGCCGCTGCCGGCCGGGCCGAAGATCTGGGGGATGTCGTCGACGGTGTTGGAGAGGGAGGTGAGCTGGGAGTCCAGGTTCTGGGTGGCGTCGGAGGCGGTGACGCCGCCCGTGGTCTCGGTGCCGGCGGAGTCCGTGCCTATCCCGGTGCCGGTTTCTGTTCCCGCACCCGTGCCTGCTCCGGTGCCGGCGCCTGTGCCTGTGCCTGTGTCCGAGCCGGTGTCCGAGCCGCCGGTGCCTGTGCCCGTACCGTCGCCGGTATCCGCTCCCGCACCGCTGCCCGCGTTGTCAGAGGGCACGGTGTCCGGGTCGAACTTCCCGGTCGCCTCGTTGACCCCGCCCTCCTGTACGACGGTCTTGTTCCTGTCGTACGGGTACGCCGGGTAGAGCTGGTCGATCTGCTTCTGGCTGAGCCGACTGGTCATCAGCGAACGGTCTATCTCGTCCTGCATGTTGCCGCGCAGGTCCCAGGCCATCGCCTTGAGCCAGGCCACCGAGTCGACCGGCGTCCACTTCGCGGGCTTGTAGTCGTTGGTGAAGTTCAGCGCCGCGTACTCGACGGAGATGTCCTTGCCGTCACGGCCCTCGAGATAGGCGTTGACGCCGTCCGAGTACGACTGGAGGTTCTTCTTCGTCTGGGCCGACAGCTCGGTGTCGTACTCCTTCTGCGCCGTCTGACGCCAGCCGAGGGTGCGCAGGAAGGCGTCCGTGTCGACCTGGCTCTTGCCGAACATCTCGGAGAGCCGGCCCGAGGTCATATGACGCCGGACGTCCATCTCGTAGAAGCGGTCCTGCGCTTGTACGAAGCCCTGGGCCCGGAAGAGGTCCTGATCGGTGTTGGCGTAGATCTGCGGGACGCCGTAGCTGTCGCGTCTGACGTCGACGGGGCCCGAGAGGCCCTTGAGCTGGAGCGACCCGGTGGTCTGGGGCAGGGAGGCGCGTACGGTGCTGACCCCCCAGTACGCGCCGTAGCCGACACCCGCGACAAGCGCCAGCACGAGCACGATGACGATCAGACGGGCGCGTCGCCCCTTCTTCTTGCCGGAAGGTGGGGGTGTGTTGGCGGGCATCGCTGTCCTTCGAGGGGCAGGGTGGTCCTGGGAATGCTGGAGCAACCATAGGCGCAGCGCTTCCCCCGTACGGACGCGGTGTCACGTAGTGCGGTCCTGCGGACGATCACTGAGCCGCTCCACGGCGACGGCGCGGCGGCGACCGGGCGGGGACTGGGCAGCGGCGGGGCGGCAACGAGGTCGCGAGAGGGCGATGAAGCAGCGAATCGCGCTGGACTGCGGAGACGATCGTCACACCTTGCGCACATTTCGGTCACTTCGGTCGCACTGACGATCGAACGCGTCAAGAAAACGTTAAAGATTAGGTAAGGTAACGAAGTAACCGCTGCCGGAGGAACGATCCGGCAAGCGCGAGGGAGAGGATCGGCCGCTGACTGTCCACCAGCTCAATGAACTCCTGCTCATCGGCTCACTCGTGCTGCTGATCGCCGTCGTCGCAGTACGGGTCTCATCAAGGAGCGGGCTTCCCAGCCTGCTGCTCTACCTCGGTATCGGGGTCGCGATAGGCCAGGACGGCATCTTCAACGTCAAGTTCGACAATGTGGAACTGACGCAGGTCATCGGTTACGCCGCGCTTGTGGTCATCCTGGCCGAGGGCGGCCTCGGCGCGAAGTGGAAAGAGGCGAGACCGGCGCTGCCCGCCGCGATCGCGCTCTCGACCGTCGGGGTCGGGGTCAGCGTCGGGGTCACGGCAGCCGCCGCGCACTACCTGGTCAATCTCGAATGGCGACAGGCACTGATCGTCGGCGCCGTCGTCTCGTCGACGGACGCAGCGGCCGTCTTCTCCGTACTGCGCAAGGTGCCGCTGCCGTCCCGGGTGACCGGCGCCCTGGAGGCGGAGTCCGGGTTCAACGACGCCCCTGTGGTGATCATGGTCGTCGCGCTCTCGGCCTCGGGGCCGGTGGAGCACTGGTACGTGCTGGTCGGCGAGATCGCGCTGGAACTGCTGATCGGCGTCTTCGTCGGGCTGATCGTGGGCTGGCTGGGCGCCTTCGGCCTGCGCCATGTGGCGCTGCCGGCCTCCGGCCTCTACCCGATCGCCGTCATGGCCATCGCCGTGTCGGCGTACGCGGTCGGCGCCACGGTGCACGGCAGCGGCTTCCTCGCGGTCTACATCGCGGCGATGGTGCTCG
Organism: Streptomyces sp. 150FB; assembly: GCF_000818195.1. GTDB lineage: Bacteria > Actinomycetota > Actinomycetes > Streptomycetales > Streptomycetaceae > Streptomyces. The sequence continues at coordinate 3,508,587 of NZ_JTHL01000001.1, forward strand.
GGAACTCCAAGCTTCCGCACGCACCCGCCAACCGCGGATTCGCCGAAGGACTCGGCTGGATCGCCCAGATCGGCATGTTCGTCATGCTCGGGCTGCTGGTGACCCCGCACGAGCTCGGCGACGACTTCTGGCCGGCGGTGATCGTGGGCCTTGTCCTGACGGCTGTCGCGCGGCCACTCGCGGTACTGATCAGCCTGCTGCCCTTCCGGATCCCCTGGCAGGAACAGGCGCTGATGTCCTGGGCCGGGCTGCGCGGGGCCGTGCCCATCATCCTGGCGACCATTCCCATGGTGTCGGACGTCGAGGGCAGCCGCCGGATCTTCAACATCGTCTTTGTCCTGGTCGTGGTCTACACGCTGGTGCAGGGGCCCACGCTGCCCTGGCTGGCGAAGGCGCTGCGGCTCGGCAACGCCTCCGAGGCCGCCGATCTGGGCATCGAGTCGGCGCCACTCGAACGGCTGCGCGGCCATCTGCTGTCCGTGGCGATCCCCCAGCGGTCGAAGATGCACGGGGTGGAGGTCGGCGAGCTGCGGCTGCCGGCCGGGGCCGCGGTGACCCTGGTCGTACGCGACCAGAGGAGCTTCGTACCGCTGCCGTCGACCGTGCTGCACCGGGGCGACGAACTGCTGGTCGTGACGACCGATCCGGTACGCGACGCGGCGGAGAAGCGTCTGCGGGCCGTCGCGCAGGGCGGAAAGCTGGCGGGCTGGCTGGGCACCAGCGCGAATACGCGGAACTCGAACACGAACACGGGCGCGGGCGTCTAGCAATCGCAGGGCTCGGTGACGAAGCCTTGGTGTTTCCCAGGCTTCGTCACGCACGTGCCTGTACGATGAAGGTCACTGATGATCACCAGTGACGAACAACTGACGACCAACCGATGACCAACTCTGCCTGACGCAGAGCTGGCGCGACCGTATGGCGGCCGTGGCGCCCCGTGAGGGCCCGGCATCTACCGCAGTTCCGCGCAAGAGGACAGCTCTCGGCTGCCCCCGCACACCGGGGCGCGCTACCAGGCGGCAGAAAGGCAAGGACCGTGTCCCACAACACGGTCGACACCACCGGGGACACCTCGGGGGCCGGAGCCGCCCGCGCGGGTTACGGCCAACTGCTGCGTACGCCCCGGGCCTGGACGTTCCTGCTGCCCGGCTTCGCCGCCCGGCAGCCTTTCGCCATGCTGACGATCGGCACGGTGCTGCTGGTCCAGCACACCACCGGCTCGTACGGGAGCGCCGGCGCGGTCGCCGCCGTCATCGGCGTCTCCATGGCGCTGTGCGCACCCCAGGGCGGCAAGCTCGCCGACCGCTTCGGTCAGCGGACGGTGCTGGTGCCCGGCGTGCTGCTGCACACGGTGTCCGTGGTGACGCTGATCACGATGGCGCTGGCGGGCGCCCCGCTGTGGGCGCTGTTCGCCTCCGCGGTGCCGACCGGCGCCTCGGTCCCGCAGATCGGCCCGATGGTGCGGGCGCGCTGGGCCGCCACGCTGGGCGACCGCCGTGGACCGGAGGGCGCCTCACCGCTGCTCGGCACGGCTGCCGCCTTCGAGTCCGTGACGGACGAATTCACCTTTGTCATCGGTCCGGTGATCGCGACCGCACTGTGTACGGGGGTGCATCCGGCGGCCGGGCTGGTCGCCGAGGCGGTGCTGACGCTGGGCGGCGGGCTGCTCTTCGCAGCTCAGCGGGCTACCCAGCCGCAGCCGAGCCACACCCGTGGCAAGGGCTCCGGGCCCGCGTCCCCGCGCGCGTCCGCCCTGTCCGAACCGGGCGTACGGGTGCTGGCCGTGGCCTTCCTCGGCATCGGCACGGTCTTCGGCGGTATGCAGGTCTCGCTGACCGCCTTCGCCGAGGAGATCGGCAGCCCGGGTGCGAACGGTCTGCTGTACGGGATCTTCGCCGCCGGCAACATGCTCGCCGGGCTGGTGTGCGGTGCCGTCGCCTGGAAGACCGGCCCGCGCCGCAGGCTGCTGGTCGGGTATACGGGTCTGACGCTGGCCACCTCCGTTCTCTGGGTCGTGCACTCCGTGCCGCTGCTCGCCGGGCTGGGGCTGCTGGTCGGGCTCTGTATCGCGCCCGCGCTGATCACCGCCTACACGCTGGTCGAATCGCTGGTGCCGGCCTCTGCCCGCACCGAGGCCTTCACCTGGCTGACCGGAGCGGTGGCCCTGGGACAGGCGGCGGCGGTCACCGTCGCCGGACAACTGGCCGACGCGCATGGGGCGAGCGCCGGATTCATGGTGCCGCTGGCGGGCACCGCCCTGGCACTGGCGACCCTTCTGACCCTGCGCTCACGGCTGGCTCCGACGGACTCGGGGCGTATAGCCGCGCGTGGAATGGGTCACCGCGTGCCGGTGACAGTGGACTGATCGCTCGGAATACGTCAGTATGGAGCGTCGTTAGCACTCATTGAGTGAGAGTGCCAGGAGGAGCAAGTGCCGACCTACCAGTACCAGTGCACCAAATGTGGCGAGGGCCTTGAGGCGGTGCAGAAGTTCACCGATGACGCCCTCACCGTGTGCCCCAATTGCGAGGGACGCCTGAAGAAGGTGTTCTCAGCGGTCGGCATCGTCTTCAAGGGTTCCGGGTTCTACCGCAATGACAGCCGCGGCTCTTCTTCGAGCAGCGCGCCGGCCACCGCGGGCTCGACCACCTCGGGTACGAAGGCTTCGTCGTCGGATTCCAAGACTCCGGCGTCGAGCTCGTCTTCGTCCTCGTCGTCGAACTCCTCCTCGGGTTCGTCGGGCTCCGGCTCGGGATCAAGCTCGGGATCGGGTTCGAGTTCGAGCTCGTCGAGCAGCTCAAGCGGATCCAGCGGCTCTTCCGCCGCCTGATTTCGCGTCTCCTTCGTCTCTCCAGGGCCCCGCCGTACTCCACGGCTGGGGCCTTGGTGCTTGCCATGGCTCGTCTAGTCTTCTCGGCATGTCGAACGCAGAGATCGGTGTCATCGGTGGCTCGGGCTTCTACTCCTTTCTTGAGGACGTGACCGAGGTTCAAGTGGAGACCCCGTACGGGCCTCCCAGCGACTCCCTCTTCCTCGGAGAGGTCGCCGGCCGGCGGGTGGCCTTCCTGCCCCGGCACGGACGCTCCCACGACCTTCCGCCGCACCGCATCAACTACCGCGCCAATCTGTGGGCCCTGCGCTCCGTGGGCGTGCGCCAGGTGCTCGGTCCCTGCGCGGTGGGTGGACTCCGGCCCGAATACGGCCCGGGCACGCTCCTCGTCCCCGACCAGTTGGTGGACCGGACGAAGGCACGCGAGCAGACGTTCTACGACGGTCTGCCGCTGCCGGACGGAAGCGCGTCGAAGGTCGTCCATATCTCGCTCGCCGATCCGTACTGCCCCGAGGGGCGCAAGTCCACGCTCGCCGCGGCGCGCGGGCGGGACTGGGAGCCGGTGGACGGCGGGACACTCGTGGTCGTCGAAGGGCCTCGCTTCTCGACCCGGGCCGAGTCGCGGTGGCATGCGGCGGCGGGCTGGTCGGTGGTCGGGATGACCGGTCACCCCGAGGCCGTACTCGCTCGTGAACTGGGTCTCTGCTACACCTCCATGACTCTGGTGACGGACCTGGACGCGGGAGCCGAGACGGGTGAGGGCGTCTCCCACGAAGAGGTGCTCAGGGTCTTCGCTTCCAATGTCGACCGCCTGCGCACCGTGCTCTTCGACGCGGTGAGCAAGCTCCAGCCGAGCGAGACGCGGGACTGTCTCTGCTCCCACGCGCTGGATGGAATCGACACTGGAATCACACTGCCCTGAGCCTCGGCGGGCCATGCGCGGACCGAGCGAAGCGGCCGGGTAACCACCCTCGCGGGTGAGGAAGTTATCCACAATCGCTCGCTCATCCACAGGCTCCGGCGGGATGTTCGCGGAACGTGGATCGTGAGGAGCGACCGCAGAACTCCTCACGACCGCTGGTGGTTGCCATGTCCCGTTCCTTCGTCCCCCACGCCCCCGACCCGTCGGTGCCGCCGCACCCCCGCTTCCCCACTCCTGTCTCCGCTTCGACGGCGCCCGAGCCGTGCGGAGTGCCGTCCTTCGATCCGCTGCGGGTGCGCGGTTCGCGCGACCGGCTGCGCCGGGCGCTGCTCAGGCGGCGGCGCTCGATCGCCGCGGCCCTGGCTGTGACGGCTGCCACGCTGGCC
>NZ_JTHL01000001.1:3513244-3519932 GCF_000818195.1 Streptomyces sp. 150FB
GCAGGTGCGTCGGACACCGATGCCCGGGTCCGGGCCGCCGCGACCGCCGTGGCGGGGGCCGCGCCGCCGGGGCGCGATCCTGTCGTGATGGTGTCGGCCCCGGTCCGGATCGCCGACGCGTCGACCGTCCGGCTCCTGCACCCGGGCGACCGGGTCGATGTCATCGCCTCCCCCGCGTCCTCCAGCGTCCCTTCGCGCGTGGGCGAGAGAGAAGGGGAGGCGCCGCGGATCGTCGCACCAGGCGCCCGGGTGGCCTCAATCCCCCGGGAAGGTCAGGTCTCTTCGGGTTCCGGGGCACTGATCGTGCTGTCCGTGCCACGCCCCACAGCCACCGCGCTGGCAGGGGCGAGCGCGACCTCCCAACTGGCGGTGTCCTGGTGCTGAGTCGCACATACTCACCCCCAAGTCACCCGATGGCGTCTGCGGATTGGACCGCCGTGACAGGCACCGATGTAGGTTGCGAGACTGTTTGCCACCTCTATCGCACCTGTAAAGAAAGGCTCACTTGTGAGCAAGGAGAAGGAAAGCGTGCTGGCGGGCTTCAAAGCCTTCCTGATGCGCGGCAATGTGATCGACCTCGCGGTCGCAGTCGTCATCGGCGCCGCTTTCACCAACATCGTGAACGCGATCGTCAAGGGCGTCATCAATCCCGTGGTGGGCGCCTTCGGCACGCAGGACCTGGACAAGTACAGCTCGTGCTTCGAGAGCACCTGCACGACGGACGCCAGTGGCAAGGTCCACGGCATTCAGATCCTCTGGGGATCGGTGCTCAGCGCGACCCTGACCTTCCTGATCACGGCGGCCGTCGTGTACTTCCTGATGGTGCTGCCGATGTCCAGGTACCTGGCCAGGCGGGCCAGGCAACAGGCGGTCACGGAAGAAGTGCGGGAGGTCGTGGACGTCAGCGAGCTGGAGGTGCTGAAGGAGATCAGGGACGCCCTGGTGGCGCAGCGCGGCCCCGGACAGCTCGGCATCACCGGACAGCGCGGCCCTGGGCGCGAGACTCCCTAGCTCCCGTCCGCCGTATCCCCCTTGTCCCCATGGCTTCGGTGTCCTCAGGGAGGTCGTCTCAGATGTGGTGGGGCGGCTTCTCGTCGAGGAAGCGCGCGAGGTCGGCGGCGCTGTCGGCGCCGGTGGCCGGCCGCTCTCCCCAGCCTCGGTCCGTGTCGTCCGACGACTGCTGGTCCAGCGGGTCGTCGAAGATCAGCGCCGGATTCGGGCGGGGCTGCTCGTCGGGGACGGGGGCGGTACTCATGGTCCCAGCGTACGTCCGGCGTCCGGCGTGCGGTGTCCGCGCGACCCGTTGTGCTGTGCTGGGATCATGACGACGACCGAAGGGGCCGGTCCCCTGCGCCGTATGACCGCTCGCAGCCGCGGCGAGGAGCACCGCGCCTCGACGCCGCTGGAGCTCCTCTTCGACCTGTGTTTTGTGGTCGCTGTCGCCCAGGCCGGGCTTCAGCTCGTCCACGCGCTCGCCGGGGGACATCCGGCCACCGGAATCATCGGTTACCTCTTCGTCTTCTGGGGGGTGTGGTGGGCCTGGATGAATTTCTCCTGGTTCGCCTCCGCCTACGACTGTGACGACGTGCCGTACCGGATCGCGACCCTGGTGCAGATCTGCGGTGTGCTGATCTACGCCGCCGGCGTGGAGCGCGCCTTCGTCGACAACGACTGGACGGTCGCTGTCGTCGGGTATCTGGTGATGCGGGTGGCGCTGACCGCTCAGTGGCTGCGGGCGGCGGCGACGGCGGAGGCGGGCAGTGGGGCCCGGCGTACGAATGTGCGGTACGCGACAGGTCTGGTGATCTGCCAGTGTGCCTGGGTGGCCTTGCTGGCGGCGCCGGACGGCATGAAGCGCTGGCTCTTCCTGATCGTGGTCGTGGCCGAGATGCTGGTGCCCGTCGTCGCCGAGCGGGTCGGGGAGACGCCGTGGCATCCGCACCATATCGAGGAGCGCTACGGCCTGTTCACGCTGATCGTGCTGGGCGAGACGATGTCGGCGGCGACCGTCGCCGTGAAGTCGGCGCTCGACGAGCACCGGGCGCTCGGCGAGTTGCTGCCCATCGCCGGTGGCGGGATCCTCATCATTTTCGCCGCCTGGTGGATCTACTTCGCCGCACCCGCGCACCAGCGGCTGACCGGTAACCGGCAGGCCATTCCCTGGGGTTACGGCCACTTCGTGATCTTCGCGTCGGCCGCCGCGATCGGCGCGGGTCTTGAGGTCGCGGTGGAGCACGCGGTGGAGCACGCGCACATCTCGACCGTCGCCGCTTCGGCCGCCGTGACCGTCCCCGCCGCGCTCTTCCTGCTCACCGTATGGCTGCTGCACGCACGCCACTTCAAGACCGGTACGGCGCAGCAGCTCGTCCTGCCGGTCTCGGCGGCGGCGATAGCCGCCTGCACGTTCGTGGGGTCCTTGGCGGTCCTCGCCGCCGGCCTGGTCGCCGCCGCGACGGTGACGGTGGGGGTGATACTCGCCGGGCGACCTTCCTCGCCCGCGCACCCGACCTGAGGCAGAGTTGGGGTCCATGGCGATGAATGACGCACTGACCGATGTGTCGGGTCTCCGGGTGGGCCACGCGCGGGTGGCGGGCGACCGGGCCCTCACCGGCACCACAGTCGTGCTCGCCCCGGTGGGTGGCGTGATCGCCGCCGTGGACGTACGCGGCGGCGGGCCGGCCACCAAGGAGACGGACGCGCTCGACCCGCGCAATCTGGTCCAGCGTGTCGAGGCCGTCGTTCTGACGGGCGGCAGTGCCTTCGGTCTTGACTCGGCTTCCGGCGTCATGGCCTGGCTGGAGGAGCGGGGACGGGGTGTACGGGTGGGCCCCGACCCTTCGCAGGTCGTGCCGGTCGTGCCGGCGGCCGGCATCTTCGACCTGGGCCGGGGCGGCGACTGGCGGCTGCGCCCGGACGCGGCGACGGGCCGCGCCGCCGTGGAGGCGGCGGACCGTACGGAGTTGGGCGCGCCGGTCGCCGAGGGCGGCGTGGGGGCGGGGACGGGGGCGGTCGTCGGACTCCTCAAGGGCGGTATCGGCACGGCGAGTGCCGTCCTGGAGTCAGGTATCACCGTCGCCGCGCTGGTGGTGGCCAACGCGGCGGGTTCGGTGGTCGATCCGCTGACGGGCGTGCTGTACGGGCGGTATCTCGAAGGGCGTCCGGCGTACCCGGCGGCGGAGGTCCACGAGGCGGCGCGGCGGCGCCTCGGGGAGTTGCGCGAGCAGGCCGCGCCACTCCCGCTGAACACCACGCTCGCCGTGGTCGCCACCGACGCCGAACTCACCCGTGCCCAGGCGCAGAAGCTCGCGGGTACGGCGCACGACGGCATCGCGCGCGCCGTCCGTCCCGTGCATCTGCTCAATGACGGCGACAGCGTTTTCGCCCTGGCGACCGGCCGACACGCCCTCGCCGACGCGGGTCCGCTCGCGCTCAACGAGATCCTCGCGGCCGGTGCCGATGTTCTGACCAGGGCAATCGTCCGAGCCGTCGATACGGCCGAAACTGTGGAAGGACCTGGTGGAATGTTTCCCTCCTACCGGCAGTTGTACGGGCGGGACTGACGGTGTGAGCAGCCTGGTTGGCCGGGGGGCGTACGGAAACTTCACGCGCGCCCCATTCGTTTTCTCGAACCGGGGACGCAATGTCACCCCTAGGGGCTACGTTATGCAATCACCAAGTGACATGTGGCGACGGCCTGGAGACCCATCTTGAACGATCCGTACGAGACAACAGAGGCGCACACCAAGCGGCTCCTGGGTCGGGCGCTCAACTCCTTCGATCTGCCCGACACGTTGGTCGAGCGGCTCGATTCCGCGCTGGCGCACGCCAGTTCCCTCTGCTCCGCCCATCACAGCGCGGGGCTGCACCGTGAGATGTACCGCCACACGTACCTGTTCACGGACGGCGGCACACTCACCCTGTGGGAGCTGGTGCACAACACCGGCCGCGACGGCGCACAACTGCACGAGCTGTACGCGGACGAGGCCGAGGCACAGCTCGCCGTGTCCAGGCTGTACCACCCCGACGGTCTTCAGGCGCCGCGCCTGGGCGCGGGTTCGGAGATCTCCGGCCCCTTCGACGTTCCCGGTCACTTCGACCTCTCCGAGCCTCTCGACGCCCCCGAGGCGCGCGGTGCGTACGGAGCGCCGTGGTTAGCGGCGCAACCGCCCGTCAGCCCGTCGGGTCCGTTCGCGGGCCCCTTCCCGAGCCCTTCGTTCGACGACCTCACCGCCGGCCTGATGTCCGAACTGGAAGCCGGCCGCGGCAGCGACATCGAGAGCGACTTCACCCTCTTCAGCAGCCTTCTGGCAGCGCCCCCGGCTCCGCTCCCCAAGACCCGGATGTATGTCCCGGACAACTCGGCCGACCACGCCCGCCGCGTGCTGCGCCGCGCGGAGAACGCCGACCGGCCGGGCGAGGAGACCGCGCGGCTGCTGCGTACGGCTTTCGCCCACCACATCACCCAGGTCTTCGGCCGGCAGTGCCAGGTCGAGGGCAAGGACGCCGGATTCATGCTCTACGAGCACGCGTTCCTGCTCATCGACGGCACGGAGACGAGCGTGTGGGAGGTCGAGCACACAGCGACGCCCGACGGTCGCCACATGTGCGAGATGTACGAGTCGGAGCGCGCGGCCCGCGCCGCGATGGAGATCCGCGCGCGGGTTCGCTGACACACGTTCACCGGGCCGCCCGGGATCGGTCCTGATCCCGGGCGGCCCGGCAGGTGAACAGGCGGGAAGGTAAGCAACCAGGCAGGCAGGCAGGCGAACAGCCGGTCCTTCGCGGGCCTCAGTCCGTCTGGGCCTTCTGTTCGGCGCGGACGCGAAGCAGGAGCCCGACCCAACTGCGGTAGGGCTTCCAGCGGTCGGCGATCTCCGTCAGTCGGCGCATGTCCCCGGAGTCGCTCTCGCCGAGGCCGTACGCGTCGGCCATGGACGCGTGCAGCCGCCGTTCGTGGAGCGGGAAGACGTCGGGGTGTCCGGCGCCCCGGATGAGGATGAGTTCGGCGGAGAAGGGGCCGATGCCGGGAAGGGTGCGCAGCGACGCGAGAGCGTCGTCCGCCGGCATCGCGCGCAATCGCGCGGCGTCGAGTTCACCGGCGGTGGCCGCCTCGGCCAGCGCGTGCAGTTGTTCGAGCTTCAGGCCGGTGAGCCCGGGCGCGAGGGTGACCGTGCTCAGCACCGGCGGGGTGGGGAAGGCGTACAGCGTCCGGTCCGCGATCTGGAGGCGTTCTCCGTACCGCTCGGCAAAGCGGACCTTGATGGTGGCGGCCTGCGTCATGCGGATGCGCCGGCCGATGACCGACCACACGGCCGCCTCGTAGGGCGAGTGGAAACACACCGGCCGAAGCCCCGGAGAGTCCGCCATCAGCCCGGCCACCACCGGATCGGCGTCGGCGAGTCCGGGAAAGCCGCTGCCGTCGACATCGAGGGAGAGGATGCGGGCGAGCTGCGCCCGGACCGCGCTGTCGGACGCCGGGGCCGCCTGCTGGTCACCGGAGGCGCTGCCCGGGCGGACGGTGAACTCGGCCCGTACCGTGCCCGTACGGGCGCCGGAGGCCGCCTCCTGGCGCACGGCGGCAGCCACCGTCGAGTGGCCGTCGTCGGCGGGAAAAGCCAGCCGCAGCGTCCCGTCCGCCGCTTCGTCGTAGCTCGCGGGGGTGAAGTCCTCCAGGAACCTGGCACTCGCCGCGAGCGAGAAGGGGCCGGACGGAGCGAAGGCAGCCGAGGCAACCGTGGTCATGGTCAGCCCCCGTGCGCCGTGATGGCGTAGCCCTCGGGGCCGATGAAGGTGAACATACGGCCGAAGGGGCTCTCCCGCGGCGGGTCCGCGATAAGCACCCCGGCGGCGGCGAGCTGGTCGTGCAGCCCCTGGGCGTCGGCGGTACGGAACCACAGCGCCACCCCGAGACCGGGCCGGGCCGCGCCGTCGAGATCCACCCCCGGCAGCGGCTCGCGGACCGCGAACGGGACCGGCTCGGTGGCGAACACCACCGCGCCCGGCGGGGAGGCCGGCGCTCGGCGGAGGCCGAGGTGCTTCTCGTAAAAGGCGGCCGCAGCCTCGACATCGCGCACCTGTAGCGCGATGAAGTCAGGACCGTCGACGGTGGGGGTCATGGGTTCTCCCGGTTCTCAATGTCAGGACTTTGACATAAGAAACTGTACGCGGGGCGGTTGGGCATGTCAAAATCCTGACATGGAAGATCGGAAACCCGTGGAACCGCCCCACCCCGCCCAGGACGTCACCGAACACGTGGGATACCGCCTCAAACGCGCCGCGTCCGCGCTGCGCGGCGCCATGGACAGGGCACTGCGCGAGCACGGCCTGACCGTGCCGCAGTACTCCTGCCTGGAACTCCTCGACGAGCGGCCGGGCCTGTCCAACGCGGAACTCGCCCGTGGCACCTTCGTCACCCGGCAGTCCATGAACGTCGTCCTTCATGGCCTCCAGGAGGCGGGGCTGATCTCCCGGCCGGCCACCACCGACCACGGCCGCGCTCTCCCCGCCCACCTCACCGAGGACGGCCGGGGCCGCCTCCACGCGGCCCGCTCAGCCGTCTACGCCATCGAACGGCAGATGATCGACGCCGTACCGCCACGGCGCCTGGCCGCGCTCCTCGCCGACCTCGACCGCATGGCGGAGGCCCTCGGCGACTGACGAGCGAGTCGCGCCTCGGCGCCGGCAGCCC
>NZ_JTHL01000001.1:3520105-3596390 GCF_000818195.1 Streptomyces sp. 150FB
CCCCGCGACCCCGGCCCACAAGCCCTACGCCCCCGCCCCCGGACACAGGTGAGCCCCGGCACCTGGGGGGGGTTGGTGCCGGGGCTCGTCTGAGGGGGCCGACGAATCGGCCGCTACGCACAAACAAGCTGTGCGGATACGGGTGACACTACGGCTGCGGAGCGGCTGCGTCACGCCGCCGCGTCGAAACCTGTGTCGCGAGCCATTTTCTTCAGCTCCATGAGCGCGTGCTTCTCGATCTGCCGGATGCGCTCACGAGTCAGGCCGTGCTCCTTGCCGACCTCGGTCAGCGTGCGCTCGCGGCCGTCCTCGATGCCGTAACGCATCTTGATTATGGACGCCGTTCGCTGGTCGAGCCTGCTGATCAGGTCTTCCAGCTCCTCGCTGCGCAGCAGCGTCATCACGGACTGCTCCGGCGACACCGCCGAGGTGTCTTCGAGCAGGTCACCGAACTGCGTGTCCCCCTCGTCGTCCACCGACATGTTCAGGCTGACCGGGTCACGTGCCCAGTCGAGAACATCGGTAACACGTTCGGAGGTGGAACCCAGCTCCTTGGCGACCTCCGCGTGCTCCGGATCACGGCCGTTCTCGCGATTGAACTCGCGCTGCACACGCCGGATCCTGCCCAGCTCCTCCACCAGGTGGACGGGCAGCCGGATGGTCCGGGACTGGTCGGCTATGGAGCGGGTGATGGCCTGACGGATCCACCACGTCGCGTACGTCGAGAACTTGAAGCCCTTGGCGTAGTCGAACTTCTCCACCGCGCGCACCAGGCCCGCGTTCCCCTCCTGGATCAGGTCCAGCAGCGGCAGTCCGCTGCGCGGGTAGCGGCGGGCGACCGCCACCACCAGGCGGAGGTTGGAGCGGATGAAGACGTCCTTCGCGCGCTCACCCGCCGCGAACAGCGCTTCGAGCTCCTCGCGCGAGGCGCCCCCGGCGTCGCTCTCCACCTCACCGTCGAGGATATGGCGGGCGTACACACCTGCTTCAATGGTCTGGGACAGCTCGACTTCCTTTGCGGCGTCGAGCAGCGGCGTACGTGCGATCTCGTCGAGGTACATGCCGACCAGGTCGCGGTCGGCGATCTCCCCGCCTACGGCGCGAACACTGCTTGCCGCTTTCGTCCCACCGGAAGTGGTGGTACGACGGGCGACGGCACGGGTTGCCATGCGAGCTCCCTTACTGGAATGAGTAGGTCGCGACACCCTCCCGGGTGCCCTGCATCCGTTGGTAAGAACGACTGGAATCCGGACAGAATTCCCCGGGCCTGCGTTGATTTTCGGGCTGATGCAGTACCCTGTTGCGGCGCCACGGGGAGGCACAATGCCGCAGACGACGACAGACACCGAGGTCAGAGCGGGAGTGGAGGCCGATATCGGCCCGCTCACGGATCTTTACAACCACTACATCCGTGAGACCGCCATCACGTTCGACACCGTCGCGCTCACCCCCGAGAACCGGTTGCCGTGGCTGCGTTCCCACCGTGAAGACGGGCCGCACCGGCTTTTGGTTGCTCAGGATGTCCCGTCTGCCCGCATTCTCGGGTACGCGACCAGCAGCCCGTTCCGCCCGAAGGCCGCGTACTCCACCTCCGTGGAGGTGAGCGTCTACTGCGCCGCCGAGGCCGTCGGGCGCGGCGTGGGGACGCTGCTCTACAGGTCGCTCTTCGAGGCGCTTGAGGGCGAGGACGTCCACCGCGCCTACGCCGGCATCACCCAGCCCAACGAGGCGTCGGAGCGGCTGCACAAACGCTTCGGCTTCCAGTACTTGGGGACGTACGGCGAGGTCGGGCGGAAGTTCGGCCGGTACTGGGACGTCGACTGGTACGAGAAGAACCTCGACTCGCCCACACCGGTCGCCCCGCCGCCGCCCGGGACGCGGCCCTGACCCGCGAGGGCCCCATGGGGGCGGGTCCGGAGGCCCCAACCCCCGAGTGGAAGCCCCTACTTCCACCCCGCCCCCGCGCCGGCCGGCGCCGCTCAGGGCCGGTCGGCCGGTTCGGATCAGCCGAACTGGACGGACCGTTTCGCCAGGCCCATCCAGAAGCCGTCGATCATGCTCCGCCCGCTGTCCAGCTCGCCCTCAGAGGCGCCGAGCGTCACGAACAGCGGGGCGAAGTGCTCCGTACGCGGGTGCGCGAGGCGGCCCGCCGGAGCCTTGTTCTCGAAGTCCAGCAGCGCGTCCACGTCCTGCGCCAGCAGCGCCCGCGTACCCCAGTCGTCGAACTCCGCCGACCAGCCTGGCACACCGCCCGCCGCCTGCCGCAGGGCGGCCAGGTTGTGCGTGAAGAAGCCGCTGCCCACGATAAGTACACCCTCGTCCCGCAGCGGCGCCAGCCTGCGCCCGATCTCCAGCAGCTTCCGCGGGTCGAGCGTCGGCATGGAGACCTGGAGAACGGGAATGTCAGCCTCGGGGAACATCTCCACCAGGGGCACATAGGCGCCGTGGTCGAGCCCCCGGTCCGGCACGTCCTGTACGGGCGTACCCGCGCCGCGCAGCAACTTCCGGACGGATTGCGCTAGTTCGGGCGCTCCGGGAGCGGCGTACCGTACAGCGTAATAGTGCTCGGGAAAGCCCCAGAAATCGTGCACGAGCGGCACGGTCTCGGTCGCTCCGAGCGCCAGCGGAGCCTCTTCCCAGTGAGCGGAGACCATCAGGATCGCCTTGGGACGGGGGAGCTTCGCCGACCAGTCGGCCAGCTCGCGGGGCCAGAGGGGATCGTCGGCGAGGGGCGGGGCGCCATGGGACAGATAGAGGGCGGGCATCCGCTCCGCGACTTCGCGCATGACATCTCCCGGCTTACTTGAATCATCAAGCATTCGCTTCAGGGCATACCTTAACCTGATCTAGTTCAACATTCAAGAAAATCCGACAATCTGACAAGCAAGACAACCTGCGGGAAACGACCCGCGGGCCGACCAAGTGGAGTGGGGTCCATGACCGACGGCAGTAAGGACGAGGAGCCACGCGAGCCGAGTGAGCCGGGCGAGCCGGGCGAGCCGGGCGAGCCACGCTGGCTCAGCGGCGAGGAACAGCGCGTCTGGCAGGCGTACCTCCAGGCCACGCACCTGCTGGAGGACCATCTCGACCGTCAGCTCCAGCGCGACGCCGGAATGCCGCACATCTACTACGCCCTGCTCGTCCACCTCTCCAGGGCGCCCCGGCGCCGGATGCGGATGACCGAGCTGGCCATGACCGCCAAGATCACCCGCTCGCGGCTCTCCCACGCGGTCACCCGGCTGGAGAACCACGGCTGGGTCGAGCGCGAGGACTGCCCGTCCGACAAGCGCGGGCAGAACGCGATCCTGACGCGGAAGGGCGAGGACGTGCTGCGGCGGTCGGCGCCCGCGCATGTCGCCGCCGTACGGCAGGCGATCTTCGACCGGCTCACCCCCGAGCAGGTCGGGCAGCTCGGCGAGATCATGCGGGTCATGGCGGAGGGGCTCCAGCCGGAGGGTACGGGCGCGGATCTGCCCTGGCGCCGCTGAGTCGCGGCGGCACCAGGGCAGATCCTTGGTGGAGCGGTGGAGCGGTGGAGCGGTGGAGCGGGCGGAACGGCGGTACGGACAGGCAGTACGGCCGTACCGCCGCTGCGGCGTCGCCGCGTCGCAGCGGCGGCGTCAGCGCGTCCCGTCAGTGCATCGCCACCGGGATCCTGAGCTCGTCCTCGTCCCCGTCGGCCCCCTGCGTCTCCGAAGAGGAGACCTTCGAGGCACCGGGCCGTCCGGCGTTGATGAACGTCAGCGCGATCGCCGAGGCGACGACCAGGATGCCGACCGCCCACCAGATGGCGCTCGTGTAGCCGTGCACCAGGGCCTGTGCCTGGAACAGCTTCTGGTTGCCGCCGGCGGCGGCGGCCAGCGTGTGCCCGGCGACGTACGCCGTGGTGGCGGAGGCGGCGATCGTGTTCAGCAGTGCCGTACCGATCGCACCGCCCACCTGCTGCGAGGTGTTGACCATCGCCGAGGCGACACCCGCGTCCCGCGGCTCGATGCCGTGCGTGGCGAGCGACATGGCCGGCATGAACGCCGTACCCATACCGAGGCCGAGCAGCACCATGCCGGGCAGGATCACGCTGGCGTACGGCGAACCGACCTCCAGCCGCGTCAGCAGCAGCATGCCGACGGCGGCGAGGGCGAAGCCCGGGCCCATCAGCAGGCGGGCCGGGACGCGGTTCATCAGGCGGGCGCCGACCTGCGTCGAGCCCGTGACCATGGCGGCGACCATCGGCAGGAACGCGAAGCCGGTCTTGACCGACGAGTACCCCTGGACGACCTGGAGGTAGTAGGTCAGGAAGAGGAAGAGACCGAACATCCCGATGATGGCGAGGCCCAGCGACATGTAGATGCCGGCGCGGTTGCGGTTGGTGACCACCCGCAGCGGCAGCAGCGGCGCCTTGACCTTCGACTCGACGAGGGCGAACGCGGCGAGCAGCACGACGGTCGCGACGAACAGGCCGATCGTCACCGGGTCGGACCAGCCGTCGGAGGCGGCGCGGGTGAACCCGTACACCAGCGAGACCAGGCCCAGGGTGGAGAGCACCACACCGGGGACGTCCAGCGGCGAGCGGTTACGGCCGCCCGCGGGCTCCCTGATCACGAAGAACGCGCCGAGGGCGGCGATGATCGCGAACGGGATGTTGACGAAGAACGTCCAGCGCCAGTTCAGGTACTCGGTCAGGAATCCACCGAGGAGCAGACCGACGGCGCCACCGCCACCGGCGATCGCACCGAAGATGCCGAACGCCTTCGCGCGCTCCTTGGCGTCGGTGAAGGTCACGGCGAGCAGCGAGAGCGCGGCCGGCGCGAGCAGCGCGCCGAAGAGGCCCTGAGCGGCACGGGAGGTGAGCAGCATCGCCTCGTTGCCGGCGGCGCCACCGACGGCGGAGGCGGCCGCGAAGCCGAGCAGGCCGATGACGAACGCGCGCTTACGGCCCCACAGGTCGCCGATGCGGCCACCGAAGAGGAGCAGACCACCGAAGGCCAGCGCGTAGGCCGTGATGACCCACTGCTTGTTGGCGTCGGATATGTGGAGGTCGGTCTGTGCGTGCGGCAGTGCGATGTTCACGATCGTCGCATCGAGCACGACCATCAACTGGGCGAGCGCGATGAACACCAGCGCCGTCCAGCGCTTGGGGTCGGTGTGTCCGATATCCGATCGGACTTCTGCTGTTTTTGGCATGGAGGGATCCACCTAAGGGTGCGAAAAGGCGAAAAGGTACGCAGGTGCCGGCGACGCTGCCGGACCCGCAAGGTCTGGAATCACCCGGGTGTTGAGCCGCCGGGTTGAGGAAGTGACGACGTGGAAGTGACGACGTGGTGGACGGACGGAGCTGGATCGGGTCCTACGGGGTGGGCTGTACGGCACCGGCCCGGGCGGTCGTGACCTGGCGGTCTTGACCTGACAGTCGTGACCTGGCGGTCCTGTCCGGGCGGGGGCCGTAGCCGGAAGTCATGGGTTCATGGGCGCGTCACGGAGCGGCGCGGCGCAGATCCTCCAGAGTCGCGGCAGAGCCGGACAGTCGGGACCGGGCCGGTGCCTCCAGGCCGTCGAGGAACAACTGGAGATGCCGGTGGGTGAACCGGTCCATATTCAGACACCCCGTACCCGGAAGTGGTCGGGTGAGCTGGGACAGCGCCACCATCAGGTCGCCCACGGCGACGTCGTCACGCAGCCGTCCCG
This sequence comes from Streptomyces sp. 150FB, assembly GCF_000818195.1. Classification (GTDB taxonomy): domain Bacteria; phylum Actinomycetota; class Actinomycetes; order Streptomycetales; family Streptomycetaceae; genus Streptomyces. The sequence goes on from NZ_JTHL01000001.1 coordinate 3,525,788, forward strand.
CCTGCCGGGCCCGCTCCATCAGCGCTTCCACGGCGCCTTCGAGGCGTACGCGGGCCGCGTCGAGATCGGGCCGGTCGACGGTGAAGTCGCCGGAGAGCATGGGGCACAGGGCCCCGATCCGCTCGTCGGCGGCGGCGTGCACGAAGTGGCGCAGCGCGGTGAAGGGGTCGCCCTCCTCCGCGGCGCCGCTCTCGGCAAGGTCCGCCGTACGGGCCATCACGGAGAGGACGACGTCGTGGATGAGGGAGGTCCGGTCGGCGAAGTGCCGGTACAGCGTGGCATTGCCGATGCCGGCCCTGCGGGCGATCTCGTCGAGCGGGGCCTCGGGGCCGTACTCCACGAAGATCTCACGCGCCGCCGCCACGATCCGCTCCCGGTTACGCAGAGCGTCCGCGCGCGGCCGTGCGACACGGCGCGCCTCGGGTTCGGTGGCGGTGGTCACGTCGGGCCTTCCCTCTGTTGTGCGAGCCGTTGCACGCACTGTGCGCGAACGGTCGTGAGAGTTGATGGGTTTAGCTGCTCGGGGTCCTGATCGCCCACGTCATTGCTGACGAACGGTTTACAAGCCGGACATAACCGGTTCATGAGCCGTACATAAGCGGGGACCCCCTCCCCGCTTTCGCGGGACACAGGTGCAAACGGGGATGGCATCCCCGGTTATTTCACCGGACGCCAGTGACCTGAGTCACATGCCCACTTCGGGTCTCCGCCGGGTATGTCCGCCGCGCACGCGGGTCACCACGATCGGCGCACCCAGCGAGCGCCGACACGCCGATGGACGGAGGGTGATCGAACAGAGCGCGGCCGGACCGCCGGCTGCCGCGTACCCGGAAGGCGACCGCATGCGGCAGACCCGTCGGATACGCGAGTCCGGCAGCGCCGGAACCCCTCGAAAGCCCAGCGAGTCCACCGCTTCTCACACAGCCCACGCGTCCCACGCCTCACACGCGGCGCGTACGTCCCGTAGCTCCGGAGCCCGGCCCCGGTCCCCCAAGCACCGGCGCCCCCGCAGAGCCGGTGCGCTCGCGGGCCTCGCCGCCCTCACCTTCGCGGCCCTCACCACGGCGAGCACCACGCTCCAGGCCCCCTCGCGGGCCTCGGCGGGACCGGTCGCCGCCTACGGGGACTCGGCCCTCAACCCCTGCCGTATCGCCTCGGCCACCGCCGTACAGATGTCGGAAGGCGTGCCGACCGGGGCCGGCTACTCCCCCTCCACCGGCACCGTCCGGGCCCTCAACCTCATGATCGACTTCCCGGACGCGCGAGGCTCGGGGACGGCGCTGAACCGTCTCGCCGAGTTCTTCCCGCAGACCTCCGAGTGGTTCAGGACCAGTTCGTACGGGCGTCTCGACTACCGCCCCGAGGCGCCGCTGAAGAACTGGCTCCGCATGCCGAAACGCTTCTCCGAGTACGGGATAGAGCGCGGCTCACCGTACGAGCCCGGCTACCGCGGCCTCGTCGACGACATCGTGGCCGCCGCCGACCCCAAGGTCGACTTCGGCTCCTACGACCTGATCAACGTCCTCGTCACCCCGAACGCGGGACCTTCCGCGCTGGACACCGTCCTGTCCGTGACCTTCTCCGGCAACCACGACGCCCCGCGGGCGGACGGCGTACCGCTCGCCAACACGTCCTTCGTCTACAGCCGCCAGGACGACGGCTCCGGCTCGTACACCAGCACCGGCTACCGCGTGCTGCCGCACGAGAACGGCCATGTCTTCGGCCTTCCCGACCTCTACACCATGAGCGGGGGCGGCGCCGTCGGACACTGGGACATCATGTCCGAGGACTGGGGCGTCAACAACGACCTGCTGGGCTGGCACAAGTGGAAGCTCGGCTGGCTCGACGACAGCCAGATCCGCTGCGCCCCAGGGCGGGGCACCAGCGAACAGGTGCTGGAGCCGCTGGCGACGACCGGCGGGCCAAAGATGATCTTCATACCGCTCACGGCGGAGTCCGGGTACGCGGTGGAGGTACGGACCCGCGCCGGCAACGACGAGGCGGTCTGCGAGCCCGGCGTGCTGATCTACCGCGTGGACTCCGGGGTCGACACCGGGCGCGGACCTGTCACGGTCTCGGACAGCGCCAAGAACAGCGGCGGCTGTACGCGGCGGCCCAATGTGCACGCGGAGCTGTCGGACGCGCCGTACCGGCCGGGGCAGTTCTTCGCCGACCGCGCGAACGGCGTCAGGATCAGCGTGGTCTCGGAGACGGGCGAGGGGCAGTTCCGGGTACGGGTGGAGCGCTCCTGACGGGCCTGACGGTCACGCACGGCCGTCCGCGTCCGCGTTCGCGCGGGCCCGGATGTGTGCCTGTACCGGCCCGCGCAGCTCGCGCTTGAGCACCTTGCCCGTGGAGTTCCTGGGCAGCGGCTCGTCCCGTACGAGCACATGCGCCGGCACCTTGAAGGCCGCCAGGCTCGCGCCGACGTGCGCCCGCAGCTCCCCGGCGTCCGCCGTGGCGCCCGGCCTGAGCCGTACGACCGCGGCGACCTCCTCGCCCAGGACCGGGTGCGGTACGCCGAGCACCGCGGCGTCGGCCACGTCCGGGTGGTCGTGCAGGACGGCTTCGACCTCGACGCAGTACACGTTCTCGCCGCCGCGTACGACCATGTCCTTGATCCGGTCGACGACGGTGACGCGCCCTTCCCGTACGGTCGCCAGGTCCCCGGTCCTGAACCAGCCGTCGCTGAACGCCTCCGCAGTCCCGGCCGGGTCCTGCCAGTAGCCGCGTACGAGCGCCTGGCCGCGCAGCCACAGTTCGCCCACCTCGCCCTCGGGCAGCGCCCGGCCCCCGCGCCCGGCGATCCGTACCTCGGTGGCGGGCGTCGGCCGGCCCACGCTGTCGGGGAAGGCCCGGTAGGCGGCGCCGAAGTTGGCCAGCACGCCGCCGGAGGTCTCGGTGAGGCCGTAGCCGTTGCGCGGCTCGACGCGCTCGCCGTGGCGCGCGGTGAGCCGGCGGACCAGGTCGGGCGGGGCCGCGGCGCCGCCGGTGTTGAGCATGGTGAGCGAGGGCAGTTCGTCGCCGGACTCGGTCGCGGCGTCCAGGAGCTGGAGGGCGGTGGTCGGCACACCCGAGAACGTCGTCACCCGGTGCTCGGCGATCAGCTCCAGCGCCCGGCGCGCGTTCCACTTGTGCGTCAGGACGAGCGTGCCGCCGGCGGCCATCACACCGTAGAGGCTGGTGAACGCGGCCACATGGAAGAACGGGAACGTCATCAGCGTGACGGGCGCCGGTGCCCGCCCGGGGATGTCCCCGCGGCAGAGCGCGGCGGCCGACGAGAAGTAGCCCGGGTTCATCGCGGCGCCCGCCTGGGCGAGGTGGGTGGCGACGGCGCCCTTGGGGCGGCCGGTGGTGCCTGAGGTGTAGATGACGGTGGCGTCGTCCTCGGGGCGCACCTCGACGTCGGGCGGTGCGGCGGCGGGGTCGGGCGCGGGCAGGTCCTCGTAGCGTTCGATGTACCGCTCGATGGACCGCTCGGTGCTTCCGGTTGCTGTCGCACCGTGGTGGTGGAACGTCATGATCCGCACCCGTTCCCGCTCGGCCCAGCGCGCCACGCGCGGCAGCCGCTCGCCGTCCACGAGCAGCACGCGCGGCGCGCTGTCGTCCAGCGCATACGTGAACTCCTCGTCGGTCCACCAGGCGTTGAGCGGTACGGCGACGAGCCCGGCGAGCTGGGCGCCCCAGAAGGCGATCTGCCACTCGGGGTGGTTGCGCATGGCGATCACGGCGCGGTCGCCGGGGCGCAGCCCGTACGTGTCGACCAGGCGCACGGCGAGCGCGGAGGCGGCGGCGAAGAACTCGCCGTAGGTGTACGAGCGGCTCTCGGCGACCAGGAAGGGCCGGTCGCCGTAGGCCCAGGTCGTCTCGACGAACTCGCGGAGGGTGCGCGGACCGTTCGCGTAGACCAGCGAGCCGTCCTCGGCGCGTACGACTGCGTACGGCGCCCCGGGCGCGGTCAGCGCGGCCTCGGCGCGTACGGCGGGATCGTCCGGCGGCTCCACCATCATCCGGTCCTGTCCACCTCTCCGACTTTCCAAGCGCTTGCTCAGGTTCTCCGTGCGCGGCCGACGCTATGCCGGGGCGTCGGGCCGGGTCAACAACGGGCCGCGGCGCCCGCCCCGCGCCCATCACCCGACGCGGGCGGTCAGTCGGCCTGCGCGCCGCACGTGATGTTGAGCGCGGTGCCGGTCAGCGACCTGGCGTGGTCGGAGGCGGCGAAGACCGCGACATTCGCCACGTCCGCCAGCGAGGCCGCCCGCTTCAGCATGGTCCGCGCCTCGGTCTCCTCGACGATGGTCTTCCGCCAGGCGGTGTCGACACCCGGCGGGATCGCCTCCAGGATGCCGGCGGTCTGGAGGGTGAGCGCGCGGATGCCGTACCCGCCCAGCTCGCCGGCGAGCTGCCTGCGCAGGGTGTCGAGCGCCTGGAGACCGACCTGGAGGCCGCCGAGGCTGGAGCCGAGCAGCGGGTCACCGTACCCGCCGAAGAAGAGGAGTACGCCGGAGCGCTGCCGGATCATCTGGCGCGCGGCGGCGCGTGTGGTCAGGAAGTTGGTCCGCAGCGCCGTGACGACGGGCTGCTCGAAGTCGGCCAGCGCCAACTCGGCGAGCGGGGTGCCCTGCACGACGTTGTGCGAGATCAGATTGAACGAGATGTCGATCGAACCGGTGCGTGCCACCACGTCGTCGGCGTGCGCGTCCACCGCCCCCTCGTCGAGCGCGTCGACCACGGCGGTCTCGACCCGCCCGCCGTCCGAGTCGATGTCGGAGGCCACCCGCTCCAGCGGCTCCGGCGTACGGCCGGCGAGGAAGACGTGCGCCCCTTCGTTCGCGTAGGCGCGCGCGACGGCGCCGCCGATCGAGCCGCCACCGCCGTAGATCACCGCGGTCCTGTCCTTGAGAAGCATGCAGGCTGTCCCCTCTGTCCCTCGGGCTGTAGCTCGGGTCTGTCGCTCGGGCTGTGGCTCGGGCCCGTTGACGGAACGTACGCTCCGCCAGGCCCTACGACCGGCGGAACCCGCCGAACTCATCGCCCGCGGGACAGAAAAGCGACAGCGGAAGGCCCCTGACGGCGGGAGCGATGTCCTGCCGTCAGGGGCCTTCCGCCGGTGCGCCGGGCTGCCGGGCGCGGGCGCCCCGGCGCGGCTCACTTGCCGATGGCCGCGACCCATTCGTCGACGGTCACGATGTCCGCCTGCCTCGGGAACACCTTCTCGGTGAGTACGCGGTGCACCTCGGGGTCGGAGTCCAGGCAGCCGTCCTCCAGCACCGTGAGGCGGAAGTCCAGGTCGGAGGCCTGACGCAGGGTGGACAGGACGACACCGCTGGTGGCGATGCCCGTCAGGACGAGCGTGTCCACTTCACCGGCGCGCAGCACCATGTCGAGGTCGCTGCCCGCGAACGCGCTGACGCGCTTCTTCGTCACCACCAGCTCACCGGGCCGGGGCGCGGCGTCGGGGTGGATCTCGGCGAGGGGGTCACCGTCTGCGAACCCGCCGCCCGCCGGGGCGCTGCCCGCGATCGCGCCGAAGCTCTTGTTGCGGGCGCTGATCTCGGGGTGTCCGGCGCGGAAGCCGACCACGACGTAGATCACCGGTACGCCGGCGACGCGTGCGGCGTCGATGGCCCGGCGCAGGCGCGTCAGGTACTCGGGGTCCTCGGCGATGAAGCGGTCGACGATGCCTCGCTGGACGTCCATCACGAGGAGGGCGGTGTTGCCCATGCGTACGGTCCTTTCGCTTTGCTGATCGTTCTTGTCGTTCTTGTCGTTCTTGTCGTTCTTGCGGTCTTGCGGTCTTGCGGTCTTGCGGGTCTTGCGGCGCTGTCGCGCCCGCTTTGTGCTACCGCTACCGCGCCGACTCGGCCTTGTAGTGCCGGCCGCGCAGGACCGAGGCGATCGCAGCGACCACCGCCATCCCGGCGGCGACGGTGAAGACGACAACGAGACCGTGGTGGAAGGGCCCAGAGACCAGCTCGGGGAAGAACTCCTTCCCGGTCAGCGTCTTCGCCTGGCCGGGCGACACCGTCCTCAGCACACCGCTCGGCTCCAGCAGGTGGCTGATCGGGTTGTTGCCGAGGAACGTGGCGAACAGCGTGCTCACCGGCGGCAGCCCCGCCACCTGGTCCGCCGTACTCGCCGGCACCCCCTGCGCCTGCAACCCGCTGGTCAGCGCGTGCGGCAGCCGGGTGGCCAGGCCGGAGATCATCAGCGAGAAGAACACGCCGATCGACAGGGCCGTACCCGAGTTCTGGAACGTCGAGCGCATCCCTGACGCGACCCCGCGCTGCTCCGGCGGCACGCTTCCCATGATCGCCGAGGTGTTCGGCGCGGAGAACATCCCCTGTCCGAGCCCGCTCAGCAGCAGCAGTCCGGCGAACTCGGGATACGAGAAGTCCACCGGCAGGCTCAGCAGGCCGACGAACGACAGCGCCACCAGGCAGAGCCCGCCGGTGGCGAACAGCCGGGCGCCGAAGCGGTCGGACAGATAGCCGGACAGCGGACCGGCGATCAGGAAGCCGACGGTCAGCGGCAGCATGAAGATGCCCGCCCACAGCGGGGTGCGCTCGAAGTCGTACCCGTGCAGCGGGAGCCAGATCCCCTGGAGCCAGATGATCAGCATGAACTGGAGCCCGCCGCGCGCGATCGCGGTGAGCAGCGCCGCCAGATTGCCCGCGGCGAACGCCCTGACCCGGAAGAGCCCCAGCTTGAACATCGGTTCGGCGATCCGCGTCTCCGCCACGCAGAACACGACGAGCAGCAGCACGCCGGCGCCGAGGCCGCCCAGCACCACGGGGTTCGACCAGCCGGTCGGGTCGTCGCCGTACGGCTGGATGCCGTACGTGATGGCCGCGAGGATCGCCCCCGTACCGAGCGTGAACGTTATGTTGCCGACCCAGTCGATACGCCCGGGCCTGCGGGTGCCCGTCTCGCGCAGGCTGCGGTACGACCAGATGGTGCCGATCACACCGATCGGGACGCTGACCCAGAACACCGCGCGCCAGTCGATGACGGCCAGCAGCCCGCCGGCGAGCAGCCCGAGGAACTGTCCGGCGAGCGCGGTGATCTGGTTGACGCCGAGCGCCATGCCGCGCTGTCTGGCGGGGAAGGCGTCGGTGAGGATGGCGGCGGAGTTCGCGGTCAGCATCGCGCCGCCGAAGGCCTGCACGATGCGCCAGCCGATCAGCCATACCGCGCCGGAGCCGCCCTTGAACGGGTCGAGGGAGAGGGCGAGCGAGGCGGCGGCGAAGATCGCGAAGCCTATGTTGTACATCCGGACCCGGCCGAACATGTCGCCGAGCCGGCCCAGCGCGACCACCAGCACGGCGGACACCAGCAGATAGCCCAGGATCATCCAGAGCAGATAGCCGATGTTGCCGGGGGCGAGCGGGTCGAGGCCGATGCCGCGGAAGATGGCGGGCAGCGAGATGATCACGATCGAGCTGTCGACGGAGGCGATCAGCACACCGAGGGTGGTGTTGGAGAGGGCGACCCACTTGTAGCGGTCGCCGACCGGGGAGTCCCTGCGCGCGAGGGTGTTTTTGTTGGCGCCCTGCTTGCCGTCCTTGCCGAAACTCACAGCCGCTCCGCCAACCTGTCGAGCAGCGGCAGCACCGCCACGAGCTTGCGGCGCTCCGCCGCGGTGAACTCCTCGTCGAGCACGGTGGTGAGCCGCTGGACGGACTCCGACCGCCGGTCCATCAGCACCTGACGCCCCGCCTCGGTGACGGTCATCACTGCCCGCCGCCCGTCGGCGCTGTCCTGCCGCCGGCGCACCAGGCCGCGTTCTTCGAGGGCCGCGAGGGTGGTGGCCATGGCCTGCGGGCGTACGCGTTCCAGCTCGGCCAGCGCGCCGGGCGAGTCGGCGCCGTCGCGGCTGAGGCGCGCCAGGACGGACACCTCGGAGAGGGTCACGTCACCGACGGCGTGTGTCTGCCGCAGTCGGCGGGCGATGCGGGCGACGGCCAGTCGTATCGCCGCTCCGGCCTGTTCCGCGTCGTCGGACGCGGCTCCGATCTCGTTCATATTTAGTAACAATAGACTTATCAATCAACCGGAAGCATCCCGCCCCGCCACACACGAAAGTCTCCCGGCGCGCATGGTGCGCACCGGGAGACTTTTACGGCTGATACGGCTGATACGGCTGATCAGACCGGCAGGGAGGGCTACTGGCCCCTACGGCTGCTGGGTGAGCTGGAAGGACTGCGCGGCCGAGCCGTTGCAGGCGCTCTGTACGAGCTGCGCGCCGTCCGTCGTGTTGGCGGGTGCGCTCAGGCACTTCCCGCTGTGCCTGGCCGTGAAGTGGTAGCGGCCGGAGGTCTCGGCGACCGCCTTCCACTGCTGGTTCGTGCCGCCCGTATAACTCCAGAGCTGGAGCGCGGCGTTGTCGGCGAGCGAGACGTCCCGTACGTCGACGACCTGCTGCGGGTTCGCCCGTATCCCGATGCGGGAGAAGCCGCCGTCCGTCGCACGGATCTGGTACTGCTGGGCGCCGGTGCCGTTGCAGGCGTACTGGGTGATGTCGGTGCCGTTCGCCGTGGCGGCGGCCTTGGCGTCGACGCACTTGCCGTTGGCGCTGTTGGCGAGCGTGTACCACGCGGTCTCGGAGATCGGGCCGCCCGGCGGCGTACCGCCACCGTCACCGACCTGGCCGGTGCCGAGCCACTTCAGGCTGTCGATCAGGTAGCGGTTCTGGGTCTCGCTGGCGAACGTCGACGACAGGCGGGTGTTGTTGCTGTAGTTCATGTCGTTGTGCCCGAAGTTGTTGTAGACCATCTTGTACTGGGTGTTGGTCCACAGGATCGGGTAATAGCCGCTGGTCCAGTCCTGGTTGGGGTCCGTACCGAGCGGGAAGCTCACCGGGTCGACCGAGGCCAGGATCTTGATGTTCGGGTTCTGCCTGAGGTCGTTGCTCCAGCTGTACCACTCGCTGACAGCGGACGTGAAAGTCGCCGGCAGGTTCGCGGTGTTGGGCAGGGAGTGGTCCTCGACCTTCAGCGTGGCGGCCTCGGGGCCCCAGGTGTTGGTCTGGAAGTTCCCGGATCCCAGGAAGTCGTTGTAATACCAGGGCCATTCACCGGCGTTGGTGGTGAAGGCGGACACATGGAAGCCCATCCAGCCGCCGCCGCCCCGCATGTACTGCTCGAACCCGCTCCGCTGGGCGGCGCCGTGCGGCGCGTCGTCCAGGAAGAGGATCACTTGGTACTGCTTCAGGTCTGAGACGTTCGACAGCCTGTCCCAGTTGTTGGTGGCCTCGTACGAGAAGTTGTTGGCCGCCGCGGTCTTGGGGAACCACTCGTTCGCTTCTTTGACGAAGTCGATGTGGGCGGCGTCGTAGGTGCCGCTGTAGAAGGCGAGCACCTTGAACGCCGCGGCCGCCGGCGCCGCCGGTGCCGCGACGGCGCCCGAGGCGGGAGCGGCGGTCAGGCCGAGCAACAGGCCCAGCATCGCGAGCAGTCCCAGGCCGATCTGTCTCACACGGGCTTTGTTCCTGGCCATCCGGGATGGTCCCTTCCTCTGCCTACGTGGGGGGTGAGGCGGTCACACTGTCGTGCATATGACAACCCTCTCGCTGAGTAAAGAAGTGAACCAACCCCCTGTCAAGGCTTTGGTATGGACCATCATGGCGAAGGCCGCCGGGATGACCGGTCGCAGCCCGGAAACCCTCAACTGTCCAGCGAAATCGCGTTCTTGGCCCGCTCGATGGATTCCTCGGCGGCGCGACTGCCCGAATTCTCGATGGCGAGCTCCTGGTTGAGCTCGACGAACGGCCGCAGGCGCTCCTCGTAACGGGCGAAAGCCGCCCGGTGCCCCACACCCACGCCCCCTCCCGCACCCTCCAGGACCTTGCCGAGTTCGTCGGCGAGCACGTAGGCCCCCACCAGGGCCACACTCGTACCCTGCCCGGAGAGCAGCGACGGACTGTAGCCCGCGTCGCCGACCAGCGCGCACCTGCCACGCGACCAGTGGTCCATCCGGACCTGGGCCACCGCGTCGAAGTAGAAGTCGGACGCCGCCCACATGCCCTTCAGCAACTGCGGTGTGTCGCCGCCGAGATGGCCGAGGCCGCCGGCGACGAGCGCCTTCTGCTGCTCGATGTCCCGGTGGTCGTAGGCGGGCGGCTCCGACCTGAAACCGAGGGTGGCCCTGATCTCCGAGTTGTCGCGCACCGGATAGAGGCAGTAGGTCGCGGTGCCGTCGTCGAGCCACACCTGCCAGTTGTCGAGATTGACGAAGTTGTCGGTACTGAAGACGGCCACATGGGGACCGAGCGGACGGAGGTACCGCCCGTCGTCACACCCCTCGTCGCCGAAGGCGAGCTGCCGCACCTTCGAGCGCAGCCCGTCGGCGCCGATCACGAGGTCGAAGGTACGGGCGGGGGCGCGCTCGAAGCTCACGCGTACGCCGGCCCCGCCCCCGCCCCCCTCACCCTCCCCGTCCTCATCCTCATCGTTGTCGAGCGTGGCGATGGAGTCACCGAAGAGGTACTCGACGCCCTCGCGCGTCCGCCCGTACAGCAGCTCGGTGAGGTCGTCGCGCAGCAACTCGATGTCGTCGCTGTCGAGTCGTCCGCTGCTGAGAGTCATCTCCGTGGAGCGCCAGACCTCCTTGCCGTCGCCGTCGAGCATGGTCATGCCGCCCATGCGGGTACGGACGGCCCGCGCCTCCGCCAGGAGCCCCATCCGGTCGATGACGTCGAGCGCGACACCCCGGACGTCGAGCGCCTGCCCGCCGGGACGCAGCGCGGGGGCGCGCTCGACGACGGTCGGCGCGTAGCCGCGACGGCGCAGCCAGTGGGCGAGTGTGAGGCCGGCGACGCTGGCGCCGGAGATGAGCACGGTCTTCATGGGCTTTCCCTTCCAACGGTGTACGCACAGGAGCGCACGCCGTGAATATACGCCGTACGCACAGTGCCCCCAAGTGCGGTTACGGCCATCCTGTACTAGCCCAGAGAGGCTCTTTCCCCACTTTCCGCTGATAGCCTCTGTGCTAGTACAGCCGAAAAGATTTACGAAATAGAGGGAGGCCCCGGATGGTCGGCGAACGCGACGTTCCGCCCTATCTGCGCATCGTCGCCGAGATCCGCCGACGCATCGCCGAAGGCGAACTCGCGCCCGGCGACCGGGTCCCGTCCATCCGCCGGATCGCCGAGGAATGGAACGTCGCGACGGCCACCGCGACAAAGGCGCTGACGGCCCTGCGGCAGGAGGGCCTCGTACGGGCACGCGCCCGCGTCGGCACCGTGGTGGCAGCGCCACGCCACCGCCCGGCCCAGGCCACCGGGGCCGCCCAGCCCCGTACCCCACCCACCGCCCCGGACCAGGAACTGACCCGCGAACGTATCGTCCACGCGGCCATCGAGATCGCCGACACGGAGGGACTGGCGGCCCTGTCCATGCGCGGGGTCGCGGCGCGCCTGGGCGTCGCGGCGATGTCCCCGTACCGCCATGTGACCGGCAAGGACGACCTGGTGTCCTTGATGGCCGACACCGTCGCCGCCGAGATCACCTATCCGAGTGACCCCCCGGCGCACTGGCGGGCCCGCCTGGAGTGGGGCGCCCGCTCACTCTGGTCACTGCACCGCGCCCACCCGTGGCTGACACAGACCGGCCCCCTCACCCGCCCGCTGGTACTCCCGAACCTGATGAGGTACTCGGAGTGGATGCTGAGCGCCCTGGACGGCCACGGCCTCGACGCCACAACGATGCTCAACCTGAACGTGCTGCTCTACAGCCACGTCCAGGGCCTGGCGGCCCAGCTCGAACGAGAAGCACAGGCCGTCGACGTCACGGGCCTGACGGACGACCAGTGGCTGGACACCCAGACCCCGGCCCTGGCGGCGATCACGGAATCCGGCGACTACCCCACGTTCACCAGGGTGGTCAGCTCCCTCGGCACGACGGGCTACGACCTGCGCCTGGACGAACTGTTCGAGATCGGCCTGAGCTCAACGCTGGACGGCCTGACGGTACTCATCGAATCCCACCCCCCACCACCGCCACCCCGCCCCCACCGAAACGCCTGAGCCGCCCCCACGCACCACCCGCTACACTATGGGCCGTGGCGCAGGCTCCAACGGCCCGCACCAGCACAAGACTGCCTTCGTAGCTCAGGGGATAGAGCACCGCTCTCCTAAAGCGGGTGTCGCAGGTTCGAATCCTGCCGAGGGCACAGCACGTTAAGCCGCTGACCTGGGGTTTCTCCCCCAGGAAGGCACGCTACTCGGCCTCGGACTCATCGTCCGGGGCCGTTTGCGTGAGCGGTCCGTGAGCGGACGGGAAGTTGATCTCCCGGATACCGCCACGCGGCTCGGCATCATCCGGCACGGACGCGTCGGCCTCACCGAGGCTCTGGGGATCGTTCGTAGCGTTTCCTGTGATCCGTGCGTCCATCCGCGTAGGCACGGTGAGGTTGGGGTAGGTACCGGGACCGTCCGTCGCGCAGTGGACAAGGCAGAGACGAAAGGCCGGGGCCGTCGCATGCCAGGACTGGTGTCTGCAGACCGCGTCCACCACCGACGAAAGGCCGCGGGAAGCGTGCGAGACAGAGCCTGGCCAACCAGCACCGGACAGGCGGCAGACGTGGCCGAGCCTGAGCTGACCAGCGAGTAGCGCGACGACGTGGTACGCACACTCGGAATGGGGGGTACGCAGCTATGCCGCAGCGCACCTGTAGTGCCGGTCAGCACGTTCTGCGGGGGCTCATCCTGGACTTTGCCGGGGTGTTGACCGCTGATCCGCGTCCCGCGCATCGCGCGTGGGCGGAATCCGAGGGACTTCACGCTGACGCGTGGGGTGCCGCCCTTGGTGGCGATCCTGAAGGGCGGCGGCTGTACTCGGCGTTGGAGGTCGGGCTGATCGGCCAAGCCGAGTGGAATGCGGGAACAGCCACCCTGCTCGGTGCACATGTCGATCCGGCGAACCTGATGGGCCGGGCCTGGTCCGCCGTGCCCGCGGCACGGCAGATGGCCGCGCTCGCCCGTGCTGCCAAGGAAGCGGGATACCAACTCGCTCTGCTGTCCAACAGCTTCGGCCTGGATCCTTTCAATCCCTATGAACACGCCGACATCTGGGATCTGTTCGACGTGCATGTCATATCCGAAGTGGTCGGCATGGCGAAGCCGGACCCGGCCATCTACCAACTGACGTTGGACCGTCTCGGCCTTTCCGGGGAGGCATGCGTATTCGTTGATGACCACTCGGTGAACCTTCCGCCCGCCAAGGCGCTCGGTATCACTCCCGTCCTCGCGACTCACGAGGCAGATACGGTCGCCGCACTGGAGGGCCTGCTCGGTGTGACCGCGGCGCGGGCCGGTCAGCCGAAGCGGCCGTTTACGTAGTCCGCGATTCGGGTGTCTTGGGGGGGTGAACATCGCGTGGGTGTCGCCGTGTTCGGTTCTGACTCCTGGGGTGCCCTGGGCCGCCCAGGAAGAACGCGCAGGCGTGGGAGACCCGTGCGGCCTGTTGCATGTACGGGTGGACGGGCGGGTCGGTGTACGGGCGGATACGCGGGCAGAGGGCGGCGCCTGCACCGTTGTCCGAACGAGAGGCGCCCTCAGGCAACTTCCGGTGACGAGGTGCGCGAATGACGTGTGGGCGCGCCCGCCGTACGACCCTTTACGCGCCGTCCGCCGGCCTTCCTCACGCTTCACACCCCCGCCGCTCCTCTCCTCGGACCGCCGGCGCGGCACGTGGAGCGGCCATCGCAGCCTATTGAGGCGGTGGTGACGGTTGGGAACCAATCGGATACCCAGAGAGATGGTTCGCCGCGATACTGCCCCTTGGTCATCGTCCGGCCACCGGAGGCGGGCAGAAAGCGTGTTCAGCGGTCGCATGGCTGATTTAAGTCAGTCGCTTGACGTATGTAGGTACCCGGCGTTCACTGATCATCTGCGCCAGGCACGTCAGACACGTCGGTACGTCAGATACGTCGGTACGTCAGGCACGTTGGTACGTCAGGCGAGAGGGGACCCCGATGACCCATCCGTCCGCCCGCTCCGGCCGGGCCGTCGGGACCAGAGAGGTGATCCTCACGGTCGCCGAGCGGCTGTTCGCCGAACACGGGGTGTTCGCCGTGTCGAACCGGCAGATCAGCGAGGCCGCCGGGCAGGGCAACAACGCCGCCGTCGGCTACCACTTCGGCACAAAGACGGACCTGTTGCGGGCGATCGTACGCAGGCACAGCGAGCCCATCGGCACACTGCGCGACCACATGCTGGCGCAGGTCGGCGACTCCACCTCCGTACGGGACTGGGTGGCCTGTCTGGTGTGTCCCGCCACCGAGCATCTGGCCGAACTGGGCAGCCCCACCTGGTACGCCCGCTTCGGCGCCCAGTTGATGACCGACCCGGTGCTGCGCGAGCTGATGCTCGACGAGACCTTCGGTCCCCCGATCCGGCGGACCCTCGACGGACTCAACCGCTGCCTGCCCGAACTCCCCCTGCCCGTACGGATCGAGCGCGGCGACATGGCACGCAACCTGATGGTGCACATGCTCGCCGAACGCGAACGCGCCCTGGCCGAAGGCACCCACACCGCCCGCCCCGACTGGCCCGCGTACGCGACCGGGCTCATCGACGCGATCGCCGGCCTCTGGCTCGCGCCCATCACGCCCGTCACCTCCGTCACGCCCCTCACCTCCGTCACGCCCGTCGCACAGGTCGGCAGCGCCCGCACCTGACCCCCCACCCCGCACCGAGCCGGTCCAGGCGCGGCGCGGCGTACGAAAGGACACCATGACCAACACCCTGTCCCCGGCCGAAGAACAGTCCGCCGAGATACCCGAGTTCCCGATGCCCCGCGCGGCCACCTGCCCCTTCGACCCGCCGCCGGCCCTGCGGGAGCAGCAGGAGCAGGGGCCCCTCACCAGGGTCAAGCTCTGGGACGGCACCACACCGTGGCTCGTGAGCCACTACACCGAGCAGCGCGCCCTGCTGGCCGACCCCCGGGTCAGCGCCGACGTCACCAAGCCCGGCTACCCCAGCGGGGCTCCCGTCGTCGGCAACAGCATCGGCTTCATCCTGATGGACGACCCCGAACACGCCCGCCTGCGGCGCATGGTGACGGCGCCCTTCACGATCAAGCGGGTCGAGGCGATGCGCCCCCGCGTGCAGAAGATCGTGGACGACCTCATCGACGACCTGCTCGCCGGGCCCAAGCCGGTGGACCTGGTCCAGGCGTTCGCGCTGCCGGTGCCCTCGCTCGTCATCTGCGAACTGCTGGGCGTGCCCTACACGGACCACGACTTCTTCCAGGAGAACAGCAAGACGATCATCAACAGGGAGGCCACGACCGAGGCGCGCAGCGCCGCTCTCGGGCACCTGGCCGAGTACCTGGACAAGCTGATCGGGCAGAAGCTGGAGTCCCCCGAGGACGACCTGCTGTCCGGTCTCGCCGAGCGGGTCACGGCCGGGGAGCTGCCCAGGGACGAGGCGGCCCGGATCGGCGTACTGCTGCTGATCGCCGGGCACGAGACGACCGCGAACATGATCGCGCTCGGCACGCTCGCCCTGCTCGAACACCCCGAGCAACTGACCGCGCTCCGCGAGACGGAGAGCCCGGCGCTCGTCTCCTCGGCGGTCGAGGAGCTGCTGCGCTACCTGAACATCACGCACAGCGGGCGCCGCCGGGTGGCGCTTGAGGACATCGAGATCGCCGGGCAGACCATCAAGGCCGGCGAAGGACTGGTCCTCGCCAACGACATCGCCAACCGCGACCCCGCCGTCTTCTCCGACCCCGACGACCTGGACATCAGCCGCGACGCCCGGCGCCACGTCGCCTTCGGCTTCGGCGTCCACCAGTGCCTCGGACAGCCGCTGGCCCGGATGGAACTCCAGGTCGTCTACTCCACCCTGTACCGCCGGATCCCCTCCCTGCGGCTCGCGGCGGACATCAAGGACCTCCCCTTCAAGCACGACGGGGCCGTCTACGGCGTGTACGAGCTGCCCGTCACCTGGTGAACGGGCCCAGCCCCCGGCGTACGCGCCACCCAGCACTCTCCCCCGCCACAACGCGCCGCCCAGGCCGCCCCACCCGAACGCCGCTTTCTTGAAGGAGCACCGTGAAAGTACTTCTGGACCAGGACAAATGCGTTGCCTCCGGCCAGTGTGTCGTAGCCGCCCCTGACGTGTTCGACCAGCGGGACGAGGACGGCATCGCCGTACTCCTCGACGCCACACCGCCCGCGTCCGGCGCGGAAGACGTCCGGCACGCCGCCGCCGTCTGTCCCGCCCTCGCCATCATCCTGGAGGAGTAACTCCCGGCTGTACGCGGCGCGATGGCGCGGCGGCCCCGGGGAATCACTCCCCGGGGCCGCCGTCCGTGCGTTTCCGCAGCCGGCTACGGGATGCGGGCGACCGCCGCATACACGACGCTCTCCTCGTCCTTCGGCGCCGGTGTGTCCTTGAACCACTGCGGGCTGGTCACCAAGCCCGGGTCGACCAGGTCGAGTCCCTCGAAGAACCGCAGGACCTCGGCACGGGTCCGGTTCCGCAGCGGGATTCCGCTGGTCTTGTACGTCCCGACAACTCGCCGCACCTGCTCGGGTGTCAGGAAGTCCTCGGTGGCGTGCGACAGCACCAGATAGCTGCCGGACGGCAGCGCGTCGACGAGGGTGCGGACGACGGTGTACGCCTCCTCCTCGGGTACGAAGTGCATGAGCGCGACCAGCGACAGCGCGACCGGCCGGCTGAAGTCCAGGAAGGTACGGGCGTGTTCGAGGATCGCGGCGGGCTCGCGAACGTCGGCCTGGATGTAGTCGGTGGCGCCCTCGGGCCTGCTGATCAGCAGGGCCTCGGCATGGCGCAGCACGATGGGGTCGTTGTCCGTGTAGACGATCCGGGACTTGGGCTCGATCTGCTGGACGATCTGGTGCAGGTTCGGCTCGGTGGGGATTCCGGTGCCGATGTCGAGGAACTGGTCGACGCCGGTACGCGCCACCCAGGCGATCGCACGGTTCATGAAGGCCCGGTTGTGCTGTGCCCCGCGCCGCGCCTCCTGCGAGAGCCGCTCGCCCACTTCGCGGTCGACGGGGTAGTTGTCCTTGCCGCCAAGGAGGTAGTCGTAGATGCGCGCCGGGTGCGGCTTGCTGGTGTCGACCTGGGACTTGGGGATGCGTGCCGTCACGGAGAACTCCGGTGTGCTGTGTCGTCGGCGGGTGCGACGAGGCCGGGCGCGAGTTTACGCCGCCCGGCCCCGGAGCTTCCGGCCGGTGGGCCGGACCAGACCGGCCCGGACCACGACCGGCCGGACCACGACCGGCCGGGCCACCACGGGACGGGACGCGGCACCAATCTCAAGACCCCGGAGGCTACTGACCGATCTCCGAAGCGCGGCGGCTGCTCAGCCAGCCGTACGAGCCGAGCTTCGGGCGCAGCTTGGTGTCCAGGCTCCAAGTCGCCCCGGCGAAGGCGTAGTAGAGGGCCAGCGAAGCGAAGATGTAGCCGACCGAGGGGCCGAGGTCGGTCATGCCCGACTTCCACGGCAGGTGGAAGCCCTCGGCCGAGGACCAGATGCCGAACGAGAAGATCGCGCTGCCGATGAAGACGGCGTTGCTGAACACCCCGAAGATCAGGCCGAGCGCGATCAGCGTCTCGATGATCGCGGTACCGACCGCGAAAGCGCCGGGACTTGACGTACCGATCGAGTGCCACATCGACAGCCACTGGTGGATCACCGGGGTCTGTACGTCGGCGGCCTTGCCGAGTTCGTCGCCGAGGGTCTGGCCGTGGATGAAGCCGGGGAGCCATTTGAAGATCGCGTCGACGGCCCAGAGGACGCCGAAGGCGATCCGTACCACCGCCGCGCCGTGCAGCCGGCGGAGTGCGGGCGAGGTGGCGGACCCGGTGGCGGGGACGGCGTGGGGCTGGGTGGTGGTCACAGGCGTGTCCGTTCGGGGAATGAGTCAGGGGACACGACTTAGGTTAGGCACACCTAAGTGGAAGTCAATGTGATGCTTCACGCCCCCGGATGCTTGAACATTCCGGTCCGTATCCCCGTATCCCTAGAACACCCCTTTCGCGGAAGGGCCGTCCGGGCGGACCGCTTCGCTCAGCTCTCCTGGACCGTCGGCCTGACGACCATCTCGTTGACAGCCATCCGGCGCGGCCTGGTCACGATGTAGCCGACCGCCTCCCCGACGTCCTCGGCGGTGAGGTTCTCCATGCTTCCGTACCAGGCCCGGATGTTCTCGCGGACGCCCGGCTGGATGTGGTCCGTCAGCTCCGTCGCCACCGCGCCGGGCTCGACCACGCTCACGCGTACGTACTTGCCGGCGAACTCCTGGCGCAGCGCCTCGCTCAGCCCCGTCACACCGAACTTCGACAGGTTGTAGGCAGCCGCGCCGGGGCCCGCGACCCGCCCCGCGACCGAGCTGATGTTCACCAGGTCGGCCACTCCGCGCGGGCCTTCGGCCGCCGCCTCGACCAGGTGCGGCAGCGCCGCGTGCGCCACCTGGAGCAGTGCGGACACGTTGATGTCGACCGTCCGCAGCCACTCCTCGACCGGCGTACCGATCGCGGGGCCGATCAGCATGACGCCCGCGCTGTTCACCACGGTGTCCAGCCGGCCGAGGGCCTCCACGACCCGGCCCACCACGGCGGCCGCCTCCCCCGGCGCCGCGAGGTCGGCGTCGAAGGCGTGCGCGCTGCCGCCCTCCTCGCGGATACGGGTCACCACACCGTCGAGCCGGTCCTTCCGGCGCGCCACCACGGCAACCGCCGCGCCCTCGGCGGCCAGCGACAGCGCGGCGGCCTCGCCGATACCACTGCTCGCGCCGGTCACCAGCGCCACAGTGCCGTCAAGCCGTCCGCGTCCACGTCCACTCACAACTGTTCTCCTTCAATGCGGCCTTCGTCACGGCCTTCGTCACGGCCTTCGTCACGGGCTTCAGTACGGGCTTCGGTACGGGGCTCAAGCGGGGTCTTCGCGGGTGTCGGAGACCCAGTCGGGGTCCTCCCTGTTGTCGGAACGCCCGCCGACCACACCCAGCGCCAGTTCGTCGAGCAGCGCCATCCGCTCCGCGTCGAGAGCGACGTCCAGGGACCCGATGTTCTCGTCGACGCGCGCCGCGCGCCGCGTACCCGGGATCGGTACGACCGGCAGCCCGAACTGCCGCCCCCGCACCCGGAGCCAGGCGAGCGCCACCTGCGCCGGGGTCGCCCGCAGTTCGGCCGCGATGCCCTGGATGGCCCGTACGACGGCCTGGTTGCGGTCGAAAGCCGCACCCGAGAAGCGGGCGAGACCCGCGCGCCAGTCACCGGCCAGGACGGCGGGGTCGGTGAGCGTACCGGTGAGGAAGCCGCGCCCGAGCGGCGCGTACGGCACGAAGCCCACGCCCAGCTCGACCGCCGCCGGCACCACCGCCCGCTCGACGTCCCTGCTCCACACCGACCACTCGCTCTGCACTGCGGCGATCGGGTGGACTCCGTGCGCGCGGCGCAGTTCGTCGGCGGTCACCTCGGACAGTCCGAGGTGACGGACCTTGCCCTGCCGGACCAGCTCCGCCATGGCGCCCACGGTCTCCTCGACGGGGACCGCGAGCTGGCGGCGGTGCAGGTAGTACAGGTCGATGGTGTCGACGCCGAGCCGCCGCAGGCTCGCCTCGCAGGCCGCGCGTACGTGGTCGGGGTCGTTGCGCGTCGACATCCGGCCGTTGTCCGCCTCGTCGCCGAGGACGATCCCGAACTTGGTGGCCACGGTCACCTCGCCCGGCCGCTCCTTCAGCAGCCGCCCGACGAGGCGTTCGTTGCCTCCTTCGCCGTACGCGTCCGCCGTGTCGATCAGGGTCACGCCCCGGTCGACCGCGTGCCGCAGGGTGGCCAGGGACTCGGCCTCCTCCACCGGGCCGTAGACGTCGGAGAGGCCCATCGCTCCGTAACCGATCGCGCTGACCGTCAGCCCGTCGCCGAGCTGTGTCGTGGGCACTTGCGTCATGGCGGTGTTCCTTGTTCGTGGACGTTCGTGGACGTTCGTGGACGAGAGATCCGGCGACTCCGCGGCTACGGACCCGATCCGCCCCGCTTCCCTCTCCACACAACCACCGCGCGGTACCCCCCACACCACCTCAGCCGCGCCTCACCGGACCGAGGTCCCAGGGACCTACCCTCAGGCCGCCGCACCCGTCGCGGCGGCCGTAGAGTCGACGGCGTGGAGCAGAACGCGGAGCTGCGCGACTTCCTGCGCAGCCGGCGCGCCAGGATCACCCCGGAGCAGGCCGGCATCCGGCCGCACCCGGGTCCGCGCCGCGTCCCGGGCCTGCGGCGCGAGGAGCTGGCGCTTCTCGCCGGCGTCAGCACCGACTACTACGCGCGGCTGGAACAGGGCCGCGACCTCAACGTCTCCGACGGGATCCTGGACGCCCTCGCCGGCGCCCTGCGCCTGGTCGACACCGAACGCGCCCACCTCTACCGGCTGGCCCGCCGCCCCACCGGCCGCCCCCGCCGCAGCGCGCCGGCCGCGCAGCGGATCCGGCCCGGGCTGACCAACCTGCTCGCCGGCCTCGACCATCTGCCGGTGTTCGTCATCGGCCACCGGATGGACGTCCTCGCCTCGAACCACCTGGCGCACGCGCTGCTGACGGACTTCGAGGCGCAGCCGGCGCGTACGCGCAACTTCGCGCGGTACATCTTCCTCGACCCCACAGCGCGCGAGCGCTTCACCGAGTGGGACGACATGGCGGCGGACACGGTGGCCAACCTGCGCCGCTACAGCGGCCGCTTCCCGCACGACCCCCGGCTGGCCGAGCTGGTCGGTGAACTGTCCGTCCAGGACGCGGACTTCCGTACCTGGTGGGCGGCGTACGACGTGCACTACGACACGTACCGCGTGAAGCACGCCCGCCACCCGGTCGTGGGCGACCTGGTCTTCGACTGCGAGACGCTGATCTTCCCGGACGACCCGGACCTGATGATCAACATCTTCGCGGTCGGCCCGGCCTCGGAGTCGGCGGCCCGGCTGCGGGCGCTGGCCCGGCTCGGCGCCGAGTAGCTCTTGTCCGACGGACCGCTGCGGATCGCTGCGGATCGCTGCGGACCACGACGAACCGCTGCGGGTCACTCGCTCTTCGCGAACACCTCGTCCAGGAAGTCGAACTCGATCTGGTTGGCCAGCCCCCGGTTGTTCACCGCACAGTGCGCCTCGCCGCCCTCGAACTCCTCGATGAAGCGCTCGGCCTTCACGCAGGACAGCCGCTCGTAGAACCTATGGCCGTCGCTCGCCAGCGAACCCTCCCCGGCGCCGCCGATGTTCAGCAGCGGGCAGGTGATCCTGTCCTCCAGCCCCCAGATGTCGAACTCACCGAGGTAGTCGATGTAGTCCTTGATCGGGCGGTCGAGCATGCCGAAACGCTCCCGCACATCCCCGAGGAGCAGCCGCGCCATCGGCGACGACAGGTCGACCCGCGATTCGAGATCGTCGATCTCGGCGTACGACTCGTTCTCCTTGATCCCGATCAGGTTGAGGATCGCGGGCCGGAACGACGGCGTGAGAGTACTGGTCACCACCGCCTTGATCCGCTTCTCGGTGGCGACGGCCCGGGGGACGAACAGGCCGCCCATGCTGTATCCGGTGAGCGAGAGACGTTCCGGATCGACATCCGTCCGGCTCAGGGCGTGGTCGACGACGTAACCGATCTGGACGTCGAGGTCGGGCCGGAACGTCAGCTCGGGGTTGGAGTAGTACGCCCCGCGCTGACCGGGGAGTTCGACGATGAACGCGTTGTAGCCCCGGCGGACGGCGGCGGCGCCGGTGAAGAAGTACAGCTCCTCGGCGGTCATGTCGCCTCCGCCGATGATGATCGCCGTGGCGCGCGGCTCCACCGGACCGCTCGGCTTCACGAAGTACCCCGGGAGAACCGCGCCGTTCTCGTACGGGACTTCCACCGTCTCGAACGGAATCCCGGAGAGAGTCATGCCCGTCCGGAAGCAGTGACGGTTCCTCTCCCAGGTGGGAATCCTCGTGTCGTCGGCCCGCTCCAGGAACATGCCGGCCGCGCGCCAGTACGTCGAAGCGCGCAGGTACGCCTCGCTCGCGCTGACCTCATGCCCCTTGGCGAGGCTTTCCGTCGCGATGCCCTCCACCCGCCGCGCCGTTTCCGACCACGCGTCGTACCACCCGGCGAGGTCGCCGTCCGTGATCTTCGAAGCGGTCGCGTAGCACTCGCCGACGGCGGCGCCGCCGTTGTCCGCGGACCCCAGGGCGAGCGCCAGTTGGAAGTCGAAGTTCGACCCGAAGCGCCGCGGCAGACCGGCCGTCGACATGAAGACATCCGCATCGCCCTGCACGGTCGCCTTGGCGTTGTCCGTAACCATTCCAGCCCCTTTTCCGAACCAGTAAGATGCAGAACTGCATCTTGTGAGACTCACCGTAGGGCACCCTGTTAAGATGCGCAAGTGCATCCTAAAGAAGCTCACTCAACAGCTCAGTCGACAGCCCAGCCGGCGGCTCAGACGGCACAGGGACGGCGTCGACGCGGCGCGGCGCTGGAAGAGGCCCTGCTCACAGCGGCGTGGGAGGTGCTGCGCGACAACGGCTATGCCGGATTCACCCTGGACGCCGTGGCCGGCCGGGCAGGCACCAGCCGACCGGTCATCGCCCGCCGCTGGGCCGGCCGGCACGACCTGCTGCACGCGACCATCGCGCACATCGGCGCGAGGCAACCGTCCCCGACACCCGACACCGGAAGCCTGCGCGGTGATCTGATCGCCCTGCTGCGCGAGCTGAACGCGTCCCGCCTCGACCTCGCGACCGTGCTGGGTGTGCAACTCGGCGGCTACTACCAGGAGACCGGCACGTCACTGTCCTACCTCCGCGATGTCCTGCTCAGCGGCGAGGACGCGGTACTCGACCGGATCCTCGGCGCCGCGGTCGAGCGCGGCGAAGCCGACCCCGAACGGCTGACCTCACGCATCCGGTCCCTGCCGGTCGACCTCCTGCGCCACCACGTCTTTCTGACGTTCCAGCCGATGCCGGACGACGGCATCGAGGAAATCGTGGACACGATCTTCCTGCCCCTCGTCCGACCCGCACCGTGACCGGACAGCTCGGCCCGCACCGTGACCGGACAGTCCGCCCCGCACCGTGACCGAGCGGTCCGCGGCGCAGAGCGCCGGAAGGTTGGAGACCGATGGGCGAGCCGTCCGGATTAGCTGTCGGTGCACGACGGCCATGTGTCCACCGCCCACTCCGGCCAGCTCGGCCACCCCGCCGGTGGGGTGGGAATCTCGCCGCCGTCGAGTTCGGCGGCGTCGGGCACCTGGAACCGCTCCCGCCAGGCATCCAGGTCGGCCTCGCCCATCGGGAACGTCTGATGCGGTGCCGTTTCCTGGCGGTGCGCGATGCGGGCGAGCTGGACGTCCTTGTCCACGGGCAGGTAGACCACCTGGCACGATGCCCCGACCGACCGGGCCAGCCAGCGCAGTGCCGACCGTTCATCGCGGCTCCAGAGCCCGTAGTCGAGTACGACGCTGGTCCCCAGCCGCAGCGCCTGTAGGGCGACCGAGATCAGCCGCCCTTCGAGCACCCAGCGCTTGCCGTCGGCCGTCGAATCGCCGAACAGCGGGATCATCCAGTGATCTGGGGTCAGCCGCAGCGCCCGGTGGGTTGCGGCGAGCTCCTCGGCACGGGTGGTTTTTCCAGCCCCGGGGAGCCCGACCATCAGGAACAGGGTGGCTGCATGCGGGTGCTGTGAATCGAAACGCTGCGACTGAGACATGACTTCCCTGATCAGGCGGGATGACCCGGCGTCACAGGAATACGAGTGACTGCCGGCAGGACACTGACCCGGCGGTACGTCCTGGCACTGCCCCGCGGGGGGAGCAGGCAATGGCCGCGGTTACAGCGACCGCGGTACCGCCGTTAAGCAGCGGTTGTAGTCATGGGAGCGCAGCAGCACATGTCTTGACCATAGCGGACAGCCGATCCTGTGGGGACGGATGTCTGTCCTGCCCTGGACCGTCAGCACTGGAACCAGCGCTGTCCTGTTCAGCGGGCACAGCGGGACTCTGTCCCCGGTCGGCCGGTGGTGCTGCACCCCGCACGGCGGCTCGGGAACTGCGCAGCCGGTACGGGAGCGAACGCACATCTCGGAATCGGCGCCTTCGGATTCCAGGATCCCCGCCCGCGTCAGGCCCTAACGCAACTCCGCCGGGCACGCCGTGCCCCGTGGCAGCCGGTACGGCGCGGCCAGCCGGTACACCCCTGCCCGGGGCGCCAGCAATTGCGTCCACTCGTCGCCGTCCGCGTCCTTCACCGCCTTGATCAGGCAGCCGCTCGGGTTCGTGTACGCCCTGACGTGGTCCGACGGGTCCGCCTTGGACTGCTCGGTCTCCTGCGGCGGCACCACGCTCTTGCCGTCCTTGTCGACCAGCCCGAGCCACGGCGAATACGGGATACGGATCAGCACCCGGCCCGCCGACTTCACATGGATCGTCAGTTCGTCGGCGCCCGCCAGGTCCACCGTCGCCGGCGGGTCCGCCAGCGGCCTCGGGTCGTCGACGGAGTACAACTGCCAGTTCGCGTCGGTCCAGACGTGCTTGAGGTACGGCAGGCCCGCCCGTACGAGCTGCGCCTCGCGCTCCGCGCCCGAGTCCGGCCGGCCCGTCGGCAGCACCACGTACCGCACGGCCCAGCGGTCCAGCCAGGTGCGGTAGTTGTCGGCCGTCAGGGTGTCGTCGTAGAAGATCGGGTTGCGCCCGATGTCCGCCTGCCGGTTCCAGCCGCGGGCGAGGTTGACGTACGGCGTGAGCGCGGAGGATTCGCGGTGGCTCCGGGGCGGCACCACCTCGACGCGGCCCTTCTCGGCGTTCACCCGCTGCAACTGGTTGACGAGCGGCGCCAGCTCCCTGGTCCAGGACGCCGTAGGCGCGGTCGCGACCATGTCGTCGACGCCCTTGAAGCCGATCCACACGTTGAGGCCGGCCAGCGCGATCAGCACGGCGTACCAGCGGTACGTGCGGGGCGCCGCGTACGGGAGCGCGGCGAGCAGTACCACGCCGCCGAAGACCATCACGAGGCGCGAGACGTTGGAGCCGATCTGCGAGTCGATGACCCAGGTCAGCAGCACACCGATGCCGTAGACCGCGGTGGCGGTGCGGACCGTGCGCCACTTGGCCGGCACCAGCACGAACACCGCCACAGCGAAGATGAACGGCAGTGAGGCCGACCCGATCGACATCGGCTGCGTACCCGAGAAGGGGAACAGCCAGGCCGAGAGCAGCACGACCAGGAGGGGGGCAAGGCCCAGCGCGTACGCCCCAGGGCGGCGCTTGTTGAGGAACAGCGCGGCGGCGACCACGCCGAGGAACAGCCCGGCCACCGGGCTCGCCGCTGTCGCGAGTCCGGCGAGGGGCGCGGCGACCCAGGCCTTGGCCCAGCGTCGCCTACGCCAGCGGTACGGCCAGCAGAACACCGCGGCGACCGCGCCGAGCGCGAACAGCATGCCCAGGCCGAACGTGACGCGCCCCGACAGCGCGTTGCACAGGAACGCGAACACCCCGGCCATCGAGCAGGCGACCGGATTGCGGACAGCGCGGACCCGCACCAGGACCAGCGCGGTCAGGCCGGCGGAGAGCGTCCCGGCGAGCATCATCGTCGTACGGACGCCGAGCACCGACATCAGGTATGGGGACACCACGCTGTACGAGACCGGGTGCATCCCGCCGTACCAGGCGAGGTTGTACGCGGAGTCGGGGTGGCGGCCGACGAACTCGGCCCAGGCGTCCTGCGCCGCGATGTCGCCGCCGCTGTTGGCGAAGAAGAAGAACCAGAGGAGATGGACCAGCGCGGCGACGACGGTGGTGAAGAGAACCGGGTGGTCCTCCAGGAAAGCGCGGGCGCCGGTGCGCTGCGGCGCTTGTATTCGGGCGCCCGCCGGGATGGCGCCGTGGTTCGTCCGCCTCGGCTCAGTGGTCGTCACTGCGGCTCTCCGCGTTCCTGGTGTGCCGTCCCCCGGCGCGAGCGAGTCACCGTTCCGGCGCCCGACGGTTGCCTGTTGTTCCGCTGGCTGTCCGTTTCGTGACGCTAGCACGTGACAACGACAGCGGGGACGGTCACCGGTCCGGGTGACACGTCCCCGCTGTCGCGGAAGAGCCGATCAGGTCAGAAATTTCCCAGCTTCGCGCCGAAACCGGGCTCGGCCAGAGCCTTCTGGAGAGCGACGGGCACCGTGACCTGGCCGGAGCCCCTGCCGACGGACATGCTGCCGACGACGGTGCCCGCCTTCGCCGAGTGCGGGAGCGACTTGCCGTTGTCGCTGAAGTCGAGCCGGACCTTGAGGCCGCCCCAGCCGACCGCCTTGAGGTCCTTGGTGACGACGATCGGGGTCCTGGTGCCGAGTCCGTCGTCGACGTAACCGACGACCTGGCCCTTCTTCGCGACGGTGCCCGAGGTGACGCCTGCCTGGGCGGCCTTGATCAGCTTGAGGCTGTCCTGGTTCGCCAGCTCCAGTTTCTGCGAGAGCAGAGAGGCGTTCTGGATCCCCATGACCATGCCGACCACACGGCGGTCCTTGCCGTCGACGACCGTGTTGGCGGCCCAGAGCAGATTGCCGCCGGCCGGGGTCGACGAACCGGTCTTGATGCCGCTCACACCGTCCTGGAGCAGGATCGAGTTGTTGTTGTAGATCGTTTTGTCTATGCCGGGGATCTCGGCCTGCGGGGTGTTCACGATGTCGCGGAAGACGCTGTTCGCCATGACCGCCTTCGCCAGTTTGAGCTGGTCGACGGGGGTCGAGACAGTGGTGGGCGTCAGGCCGCTCGGGTCGGTGTACGTGGTGTGCGCCATCCCGAGCTGCTTGGCGGCGTCGTTCATCTTCTTGACGAAGGCCGGCTCGGCGCCCGCGTCCCAGCGGGCCAGCAGCCGGGCCGCGTTGTTGCCCGAGGGGATCATCAGGAGCTGGAGCATCTGACGCTCCGTGTACTGCTGCCCCTCCTTGATCGGCGCGGTGGACTCGTCGGGACGGTTGGACTCGTCGCCCGCCTGCTTGTCGACCGTGATCTTCGGGCCGTTCTGGTCGCCCGTGATCGGGTGCGCCTTGAGGATCACGTACGCCGTCATCGTCTTGGCGACGCTCGCGATGGGCGCGGGCTTCTGCGGGCCGTACGTACCGATGGTGCCGACGCCGTCGACCTCGACGGCGCCCTGGCCCTCCGTGGGGAACGGCATGGCGAGCGTGTCGCCGTCGAAGGTGAACGTGGGCGAGCCGGATCCCGCGAGAGTCGGCGCCGGGAGCGGGCGCAGGACCTGGACGACACCGAAGACGATCAGCAGGAGCAGGACCAGCGGGGTCCAGATCTTGACGCGCCGCACGGTCGTGCGGACCGGAGTCTCGCGCGGGGGCGGGGTGTTGGTCAGCTCGGCGAGCAGGTCGAGCGGCGGCTTGGGCGGCATGGGCTGCTGCCGGGTGCGCTCGGCGCCGCTGAGCGAGGCGGGCGCGGGCGCCGGTACGGAGGGCTCGGGCTTCGGGGCGGTGGTGGTGCCGAAGCCCGCGCCGAAGTCCGACGGGGTGTCGTCGCGGCGCAGCGGTACGAACGTGCTGCCGCGGTCGGCGCCGGCGGCCGTGCCGGTGCCTGTGCCCGTGCCCGTACTCCCGTCCAGCTCCGCGGGCTTGGGCTTCTTGAGTGCGGTGGTGGGCCGGTCGACCACGGGGCGGGGGCGCGCCTTGAGGGTGGTGGTGGGGCTGTCCACCTGCGGACGGTCGTCGCTGTCGTCGCTGCCGTCGCTCGTGTCCGTGGCGTCGCTGCCGGCGTCCGCCGAGGGGCTTTTGGCGTCCTTGGGCGCGTCGGTGGGACCGGCGGCCCAGGAAGGCGTTTTACGACCTTCGACGGGCGGTGCGGCCTTCGCGTCTTTCGTGTCCTCGGCGGCCTCGGTCTTCTCGGCGGCCTCGGCGGCCTCGGCGGCCTTCGCGTCCGGCGCGTCCTTCGCGCTGTCCGGCTCGGACGGCTCGGACGGCTCGGACGGCTCGGACGGCTCGGACGGCTCGGACGGCTCGGACGGCTCGGACGGCTCGGACGGCTCCGACGACGCGGCGCGCTCTTCGTCGCCGGACGGTTCATCCGCATCCGCATCCGCGTCCGCGTCGGTATCGGCATCGGCGGCCGGCGGCTCCGCCGAGTCCGTCCCGTCGGTCACCGCGTCCGGCTTACCCGGCTCCTCCGGCTCCTCGGACCCTTCCGGATCGCCGCCCGGCTTTGCGGTTGCGACCTCTGCCGACGCCGCCTCGGGCTCCGTACCCGACCCCTTGCCCGGCCCCTTGCCCGACCCCGTACCCGCTTCCGCTTCGGTCCCGGCCCCGGGCTCGGGAGACGCCCCACGATCCGTATCGCTCTCGGTCCCGGCACGCGCCGAGGATTCCGCGTCCCGGTCGGCGGCCACCGCCGATTCCCGGAAGACCGCGAGTCTCGGATCCCCCTTCGCCCGGGTCGTCTCCCCCGACGACTGCCGTTGTTCCGCCTTGCCGGGGGACTCGCCCGCCACCGTGTCTCCTTCGCATCGCAGCGCCGTACCGCGCTGTCCGAACCATCTCTCAGTTTCGCGTCTGAGAGCGCGACCTACGTGCTAGACGAGAACGACATACATAACGGTTCCCGCACAAAGCACCCAGGCACCCTCGACAGACCAATGTGAGAGGGGTCACCCTGTCATTCATCCACGCGGGGAGGCATGGATGGGCAAGAGCCGCAGAAGTATCCCGGAGGAGCTCCTGTTGCTCGCTCTGGACCCGGCCACGGGTACCACAGCGCAGCCGCAGTCGCTCGACCTCGGCCTGGCCGGAGCACAGCTAGTGGAGCTGGCGCTGGCAGGACGGATAGCCCCTGACGGGGATCGTATCGCCGTGGTGATGCCACGGCCGACCGGAGATCCGACTCTGGACTCCGCGCTGGAACTGCTGCGCAGACGCGGCAGCCCGGTTCGGGCGGTCCACTGGATTGGCGGGCCCCGCCTGGGGCTGCGCCAGACTTACCTCTCGCATCTGGAGCGGTGCGGCATGGTGCATGCCGTGGCGGGTCAGATGTGCGGGGTGCTGCCGACGACGCGCTACCAGGCGACGGAGACGGCAATCAGCCGGGAAATCAGGTCCCGGCTGGACAGTGCGATCCGCACCGGCGTACCGCCGGACCCGCGGACCGCGGCGCTCGCCGCCCTGGCCCACGCGGTCGGACTCGGCAAGCACCTGTACCCCGGGAACGAGGGGCGCTCATCGCGCTCAAGGCTCCGGGATCTGATCAGACACGACCCCATGGGCGGTCTCGTGGCGCACGCCGTGATGGACGTTCAGAACGGTGTGGCCGCACAGCCGCGCCGTAACCCCACCCAGGGCGCCCAGAGCCCGCAGAGCGCCCCTGTCGGACGGCAGGGGGGCGTGCCGATGCAGCCACAGCACCACGGAAGCATGGCCCGCGCCATCTGAACCGCACCGACAGCAGCACCGACATCACCGTCGTCACGCAGCACACGCAGTACACGCAGCACAGAGCACGACCAGCAGACCGCACCACCCAGCAGTCCGCCGCACCGACGTCCCCAAAGCCGGTCCGGGAGCCGCACAGAGACGCGCGGGGCAGCCAGGCACCATCGGCTGCCCCGCGCGTCGCGTCCGGCCCCCAGCGGCCCGGCGTACGCCCTCTGTCGCCATTTCCCAGCGCGGCCGGGATCATTGGTGGCAGTCTGCTGAGCAGTAGATACGTACAGCTACGCAGCCGGAGGTGCAGTTTCCCGTGGCGTCCAACGTCAACCCCACCGTCAGGCGACGCCGATTGGGCCAGGAGTTGCGCCGGCTCCGCGAGCTCAGAGGCATGACTGCCGAGGAGGTGGCGGAGCGCCTGCTGGTCTCGCAGTCGAAGATCAGCCGCCTGGAGAACGGCCGCCGGTCGATCAGCCAGCGTGACGTCCGCGACCTGTGCGGGGTGTACGAGGTCGAGGATCACCGCATCGTCGACTCGCTGATGCAAATGGCCAAGGACTCCCGCCAGCAGGGCTGGTGGCACGCCTTCGGCGACATCCCGTACAGCGTCTACATCGGTCTGGAGACGGACGCCGCCTCGCTGCGGGTGTACGAGCCCCAGGTGATCCCCGGGCTGCTCCAGACGCGGGCGTACGCGGAGGCGCTGATCAACGGCGCGCTGCCCGAATCGACCGTGTCCGACGTCGAGAAGCGCGTCGGGGTACGGCTCAGGCGCCAGGACCGGATCACCGGGGACGAAGACCCGCTGCGGCTGTGGGCCGTGGTGGACGAGGCGGCGCTGCGCCGGGTGGTGGGCAGCAGGCAGTTGATGCGCGAGCAGTTGGAACACCTCGTCGAGCAGTCGAAGTTGCCGCATGTCACCGTGCAGGTACTGCCCTTCGAAATGGGAGCGCACCCGGGAATCACCGGGCACTACGCGGTTCTCGAATTCCCGGACGCCTCCGACTCCAGCGTCGTCTATATCGAGGGCGTCACGAGCGACCTTTACCTGGAGAAGGCGAATGACGTGCAGCGGTACAGCGTGATGTACGAGCACCTGCGCGCCCAGGCCCATAACGTCGATCAGACGCGGGACTTCATCGCCGATATCGCCAAGGGGTACGCCCGCTGAGGCGACCGGGAGATCCCGCCGGCACCGAACAGGAGCTGCGGACGGGAGCCGTCCGGTTTGCCGGGAATAGCCACGCCTGATTGACGGGTGGGGGCATGATACAGCTCAACTGCCCCCACCTGTAAGGCCCGCCCGGGAGAGGTCATCCGGATGAGTGAATGGCTGACCCACACAACGAGCCAGGCGAGTAGCGTCGATCATGCCAGCAGGACGTTGGCGGGATTTCAGACCACTTGCTGAACCGGAGTGAACATGGCAATTCTCCAGGGCGCCACGGACGCGTGGACCAAATCTTCGTACTCGGGCGGGAACGGGGCATGCGTAGAAGTGAAGTCCCCCGAAGTACGGCTCGTCGCCGTGCGGGA
The DNA here is from genome assembly GCF_000818195.1 of Streptomyces sp. 150FB. GTDB lineage: Bacteria > Actinomycetota > Actinomycetes > Streptomycetales > Streptomycetaceae > Streptomyces. The sequence goes on from NZ_JTHL01000001.1 coordinate 3,556,721, forward strand.
TTCAAAGGCCCCCGAGGGACCTTCGATTTCTTTTGTCCCCGCCTCGTGGAACGCGTTCGTGCGCGAGATGAACACGGGCGCTTTCGACCTCGGCTGAAACAGCCGACGCTCGACCGGCATTCTGCTCTTGCGCACGAATAGCCATTGATTTCAGCACGTACGCATCACAGACAGAGCCCTCTCGACCGGTCCGCCGTCCTGGCCGAGGGGGCTCGGCCATGCCCGGCCGCACCCCAGCCGTGCCCGGCACCTTCTCTCGCCGTTCCGTTTGCCTCCCCTTCCCAGCCGCTCGGGACCCGCATCCCGGGCGGTTTCGCGTTTCTGGCCTCAGCCATGGCCGGAGTCCTGACGAAGTGTCCGCTCATCGTGTGGCTGTCGTCACGTTCACGACAACAACCCTTCAGGTCAAGAAAGCGTAAAATCGTTCGGCTTTCTGACTGTCGTTCACACTCATGACCTCGAGAACCCTTGACCCGCCACCGTACGAAGCGGTTCAATCCCCCAAGTCCCCACTCCCGCACGGGGCTGCCGCTGATCGGACGCACTGACGAAGCGCCAACGACGTTCACAAGGCGGACCCCTGGAGGGGGCACATGAACAGCCTCGACTGGATCGTGCTCATCGCGTACTTCGGTGTGATGATCGCGATCGGTGTCTGGTCGCACAAGCGCGTGGACAATGTCAGCGACTTCTTCACCGCCGGCGGCAAGATGCCGTGGTGGCTGTCCGGCATCTCGCACCACATGTCCGGCTACAGCGCGGTGATGTTCACCGGGTACGCGGGCATCGCGTACCAGTTCGGCGTCACCTCGTTCGTGACCTGGTCGCTGCCCATCGCCATCGGCATCGGGATCGGCGCCAAGCTCTTCGCGCCGCGCCTCAACCGGCTGCGCTCGCGGCTGCACGTCTCCTCGCCGCTCGAATACCTGAAGAACCGCTACGACGTGAAGACGCAGCAGGCGCTCGCCTGGTCGGGGCTGCTCCTGAAGATCGTCGACGTCGGCGCCAAGTGGGCGGCGGTCTCCACCCTGCTCTCCGTCTTCACCGGGATCTCCCTCAACCAGGGCATCCTGATCACCGGTGTGATCACCGCCGTCTACTGCACGGTCGGCGGCCTGTGGGCCGACGCCCTCACCGAGCTGGGGCAGTTCATCATCCAGCTCCTCGCCGGTGTCGCGATGCTCGTCGCCGTGATGGCCAAGCTCGGCGGCTTCAGCGCGCTGTGGACCGTGTGGGACAAGCTCCCCGACGGCCACGCCGACCCCACGGCCGGCCCGTACACGGTGACGTTCCTGGTGGCGTTCCTCTTCATCAAGACCTTCGAGTACAACGGCGGCATGTGGAACCAGGCCCAGCGCTACATGGCCACGGCCAACGCCCACGAGGCCACCCGCTCGGCGCGGCTCTCCGCCATCCTCTGGCTGGTCTGGCCGACGGTCCTGTTCTTCCCGATGTGGTGCGCGCCGCTGCTCGTCCACGCGCAGAAGGCGGACGCTTCCGACTCGTACGCCCTGATGACCGAACAGCTCCTGCCGCACGGTCTGCTGGGCCTGGTCGTCGTCGGCTTCTTCTCGCACACCATGGCCATGTGCTCCTCGGACGCCAACGCGATCTCGGCGGTCTTCACCCGCGACATCGCGCCGGTGCTCGCCAAGTCGGCGCGCAGTTGGTCCGAGAAGGCCGGGCTGCTGGCGGCCCGGGTGTCGACGATCTCGTTCCTGGCGCTGTCGATGGCGGTCGCCACCCAGGTCAACTCGCCGACCTTCAAGGACATCATCACCGTCGTCATCAAGTGGGTGGCCGGACTGATGGGGCCGATCGCGATCCCGTTCATGCTCGGTCTGCTCAAGACGTTCCGCAAGTCGGGCCCGACCGCGGCGCTCGTGAGCTGGGCGGCCGGACTTTTCGCGTTCTATCTGGTCAACTACCCGATCGACTCGCACGTCGACGGCGGTGTCGGCCTCGAATACCAGGTCTCGGTGCCGCTCGTCGTCTCGCTGATCCTGTTCATCGTGATCGGCTACCTGAAGCCGGAGGCGACCCCGGCCCGCGACGTGCTGCTGGCCCGGATCAACGGGCAGGGCGACGGCGACGGTTCGGACATCACCGCCGCCTCGCTCGACCTGCCGGGACAGGCGGGGCCGAGCGACGCGAAGGTGCTGGGCGGACGCGACGGCAAGGACGGCTGACGCACCACCCGTACGTCGCGCGTATACGTACGCGTACGGCGTGAACCGCGCGGGCCCGGCTCCGGGAGGCATCCGGAGCCGGGCCCGCGTGCCGCGTCAGCCGCCTGCTCCGTCAGCGGCCCGCACCGTCAGCCGCGCGGGTAACGGGCCAGCCAGGCCGAGGAGTTGATCGCCGGGCTGTGCAGCGCCGGGCCCTGCGTCATCTCCATCGCGAAGTCGTCGGACAGCTCCAGCAGCGTGGGCCGCCCCTCCACCTCGGCGAGCCACGCGGGCGGCAGCGCCGTCTCCCCGTGCAGCGCGCCGAGCAGCGCCCCGCAGAGCGTGCCCGTCACCCCCGAGGGCCCGTCGTGGTTGACGGAGAGCCGCAGGCCGTGGCGTACGTCCTCGCACACCAGCGCGCAGTACACGGCGACCGCCAGCGCCTCCTGCGCCGTACTCCCCTCGCCCAGCGTGGCGATCCTCGCCGGTCCCGGAATGCCCTGCCGTACGGCGCCCAGCGCCTGTTGGAGCGCGTCCGTGACCGGCTGGTGGCCCGGCCGGGGCGCGAGCAGCGCCAGCGCCCGCTGGACCGCCGGATCCAGGCTCTCGCCGCGCGCGAGGCCGTGCACGATCACGGCGAAGGCACCGGCCGAGAGGTACGCGGCGGGGTGGCCGTGCGTCTGGGCGGCGCACTCCACCGCGAGCTGGCACACCAACTGCGGCTCCCAGCCCACGAGCAGCCCGAACGGCGCCGACCTCACGACAGCGCCCGCGTCGGACGCCGTCGGGTTCTTGGGGGCGTCGAGCGTGCCCATCGTGTCGTCGCCGAGCCCGGTCAGGCAGGCGGCGGCCGGATCGCGGCGCGCGTACAGCCACTCCTCAAGGCCGAGCCAGCCGTTGTCCTTGCGGCGCTCGTCGGGGCCCCAGTCGCGCTGGGTCGCCGCCCAGCGCAGATAGGCGCGGTGCACGTCGGTGGGCGGATGCCAGGCGCCGGTGTCCCTGCGCACCTGGGCGCGGATCAGCCCGTCGACGCTGAACAGGGTCAACTGCGTGGCCGCTGTGACGGTTCCGCGGCGGCCCATGAACGGGACGAAGTCGACCACGGCGTCCATGCCGTGCGCGGCCCGCATCTCCTCCAGGGTGAGCGTGGCGACCCCCGCGCCCAGCGCGTCCCCGATGGCCCCGCCCAGCAGGCAGCCCCGTACCCGGCTACGGAAGTCCTGCTGCTCGGCACGGCCCCAGATGGCCCCGGACGGTGTACTCACGCGCCCTCCTTCTCCTCGGCCTGCCCAGCGAACTGCGCAGCACTGTAATCGAACGTGACCAGCGGTTCCGGGGCGCGGAGAGCGCCGGGGGAGACTTCGCGGGGCCTACTCCCATCGCGCGGCCGTCGCGTCGCGTGCGGCGGTCAGGCGTGCGAGGGCCGGGGCGAGGTACTCGGTGTCGGTGTCCGTGCCGGGGGCAGTGTCCGTGCCGGGGGCAGTGTCCGTGCCGGGGGCGGCGGTCAGTTCGGTCAGGTAGCCGGTCAGCTCGGCCAGTTCGTCCCAGCCGCATTCGGCGGCGAGCACCGTGTCCAGCGAGGCGTCCAGCAGGGGCCCGTCGCCGAGTGCGGCGGCGCAGGTCACCGACCAGAACGCGCGCTTGCCCGCCCCGAAGTCCACCGCCGCCAGGCGCTCGGCCACCTCCCGCCAGGCCGGTCCGGCGGCCCAGGCGCCGTCCGTCGCCGTCACCGCCAGGGCGTAAGCGAAGGCGCCACGCAGCGGGTTCGTGACGCGCAACTGCTCGGCGGCGGCCAGGGCTTCGGCGCTGCGGCCCGCACGGCGCAGCGCGTCGCACCTCAGCAGGAGGATGCCGCCGGCGGACGCGCCCCCGGCGAAGGCGGGCGTCAGCCGGTCCAGCGCGCCGAGGGCCGCTTCCGGGTCACCGGCGAGCAGGTGCGCCCTGGCCGCCGCGTACAGCGGTACGCCGGTCTGGTCGGCCCGGTCGGCCCGGTCGGCCCGGTCGGTGAGCGCCGCGCATCGTTCGAGGTCGGCCAGCGCGCTGTTGACACGGCCCATGGCCAGCGCGGTCCTGGCCCGCTGTTCGTACGCCCACGCCCCCTGCGACCCCAGCTCCAGGGCCCGGTCCGCGTCGGCGAGAGATTCCCGGTGACGGCGGAGCGCCCGGTTGACGACGGCCCGGTGCGTCAGCGCCCAGCCGTACGCCGGCCGCAGCGCCACCGCCCTGTCGAGGTCGGCGAGCGCCTCGGTGTGCCGCCCCATCCGGTGGCGGACGTTCCCCCGTCCCGCGAGCGCCGACGCGTGGTCGGGCCGCAGCGACAGGGCGCGGCTCAACTCGCGCTCCGCGTCCTCGTAACGCCCGGCGACGCGGTAGGCGTCGCCCCGCTCGGAGGCGATCCAGTCGCTGTCGGGAGCGATCTCGACGGCCCGGTCCAGATCGGCGAAGCCCCGGTCGTCGCGGCCCGTCGCGCGCAGCAGCCGGCCCCTGCGTACCAGCGCCCAGAGGTAGTCGCCGTCCAGCTCCAGGGCGCGGTCGAAGTCGGCGAGCGCCTCGGTGTACGCGGCGAGCAGGTGCCGGCACACACCCCGGCACGCCAGCAGGAACGCGTTCGCCGGGTCGAGCGCCAGCGCGCGGTCGAGTACGCCGACGGCCTCCTCGACCCGGCCCGAGCGGCGCAGCGCCTCCGCGTACCAGCCGAGCACCCACGGTGTGCCGGGGGCCAGTTCGTCGGCGCGGCGCAGATCGGCCACGGCGGCGGCGTAGTCGTGCAGCTCCACGTGGTTGACGCCGCGCCCCGCGTACGCGAGGTAACTGCCGGGGTCGAGCGCGAGGGACCGGTCGTACTCGGCGAGCGCCGCCTCGTTCTCGCCCGCGTTGTACAGCTCGCGGCCCCGCACCTCGTGCGCGGCCGCCCGGCCCGCCGTGTCCAGGCCCGTACCGTCGATGAGCAGCCCGAGCGCGGCGCGTATCCCGCCGCCTTCACCGCCCCCGGCGTCGGCATGAAGATCGCCATCGCCATCGGCACCGGCACCGGCACCGGAGAGCGCGGCGCGCAGCCGGGACCCCCAGTCCCGTACCTCCCGGTCGTCCGTGTCCTCCCCCGCCTCCGCCAGCACCCGCGCGCACCTGCGGGCCGCCGTCCGGCCCTCGCGGCAGGCGTCGACGACGGTGGCCAGCGCCCCGGGGAGCGCGGCGTGCGGCGACGCGCACAGCTCGTGGTACGTCTCCTCCAGGCGCAGCGCCCGCCACGCCGCGCTCTCCCAGAGCTTGTCGGGCCGGACACCGTCCTCGGCCTCCGCGCGCCAGCCCGCGAACGTACGCGCGAGAGCCGCGTGCTGCTCACGCCAGCGGTGCGGCGAACGGGTGTGCTGGAGGCGCAGCATGGGGACGCGTACGACGTCGTGGTAGCCGATGCCGCCGTCCTTGGGCGTGGCGAACGGCAGGTCGCACAGCCACCCGTACAGCCCGGCCGCCTCCTCCCCCACCGCCGCCAGGAAGATGTCCTCGTTCAGCCGTCGCGGCAGCGCGCACGCCAGCGCGGCCGCCCGCCGCACCGGGTCCCGCTCCCACTTCAGGAAGCGCTCGACCGCGGTCGCGCTCGGATCGCCCACGTCGCCGGGGTCGGTGGGCTGGTTCTCCGCGAGAGTGGAGACGAGGACGGGCAGCCCCCGCGAGAGCCGCAGGATCTCGGTGACCACCCCCTCGTCGGTCACCTGCTTCGCCGCCAGCAGCTCGCGCGCTTCCCCGTCCGTGAACGGCTCCAGCCGCACGTCCGCCATGAAGTAGGGCCGTCCGCCCCAGCAGGCGCTGTCGAAGGGGCGTTGGCCGGCGACCGTCACCACGGCCCGGGGCGTGAGCCCGCCGTACTCCTCGGTGGTCATCAGGTCGCGGAGCCAGGTGTCGAGGAAGGGCGCGGTGCGCTCGTACGTGTCGAAGAACAGCGCGATCCAGGGGACTTCGGCGGCGACCTCGGCCAACTCCCGTGTCAGTACGGGGGTGAGCACCTGCTGCGGCGCCAACACCAGCCGTACGTCGTCCGGGTTGCGGAAGCGCGAGGACAGCGAGGCCCACACCTGGTCGGCGGCGCCCGCGAGTTGTCCGGCGTCGATGACCCCGGTGAGCGCGCCGAGCCCGGGGACGGCGCCGAGTCCGACCAGCGAGGCGACGGCGACCGCCCGGCCACCGGCCGAAGGACCGGCGGGAGGGTGCACGTCCCCGGGCAGCGAAGCCAGCACGGCCTCGTGCCTGCGCTCCCGGTAGGTCGCGAGCATCCTGTCCAGCCGCGCGAGCGGATGTCCCTTTCTGGCGAACTGCTCGCTGATCGAGGCCAGCGCCTCCGGGACGCTGCCCACCGACTCGTCGAGGTACGCGGTGAGCGCGCCCCGCTCCTCGGCGGCCCGCCGCATCTCCCGGACGAGATACGTCTTCCCGACGCCCGCGCTGCCGTGCAGATGGAAGAGGAAGCGGTGCCCCGGGTCGTCGTGCGGGATGTCGAAGTTCGCCCGGAACGACGCCAGTTCGCCGCCGCGCCCGACAAAGCGGGTACGCGCGTGCCGCTGGATCAGCTCGGCCATGGACGGCCCCGACCGCCGCTGCGCCATCGTTCCTCCCGTACCCGGTTTCCCCGTGACTCCACCCCTGGCCCCCTGCCCCCCGGGGCCGCCTCAGTCTGGCAGCTCGTCAGGGGCAGGGGCAGAGGATCACGGTTCATTCACAGGTGGGCACGGAGGCCGTCTGGCACGACGGCGGTCCCGGTCGGAGCAGCGGCGGCAGCCCCGGCATCAGAGCGGCAGCGGCTCCCGCGTCAGAGCAGCGGCAGCAGCTCCGGCAGATGCCCGTCCGACGCAGCCGCCGCCCGTACCCGCTCCTCGGGCACCTCGCCGTACAGCGTCGTACGCGGCTTCGCCGGCCGTCCCGCCGCCTCCGCGATCGCCACCAGGTCCTTGACCGACCGGTACGAGCCGTAACTGGAGCCCGCCATACGGGAGATGGTCTCCTCCATCAGCGTCCCGCCCAGGTCGTTCGCGCCCGAGCGCAGCATCTCCGCCGCGCCCTCCGTGCCGAGCTTCACCCAACTGGTCTGGATGTTGGGGATGTACGGGTGCAGCAGCAGCCGCGCCATCGCCATCACCGCGCGGTTGTCGCGGTCCGTCGGCCCCGGCCGCGCGATGCCCGCCAGGTAGACGGGGGCGTTGGTGTGGATGAAGGGCAGCGTCACGAACTCCGTGAAACCGCCCGTCTCCTGCTGGATGTTCGCGAGGGTGCGGAAGTGCCCGAGCCAGTGGCGCGGCTGGTCGACATGGCCGTACATCATCGTGGAGCTGGACCTGATGCCCAGGTCGTGCGCGGTCTTGATGACCTCGATCCAGGTCGCCGTGGGCAGCTTGCCCTTGGTCAGGATCCAGCGCACCTCGTCGTCGAGGATCTCCGCCGCCGTGCCGGGGATCGAGTCGAGTCCCGCCTCCTTCGCCGCCGTCAGCCACTCGCGGATCGAAAGCCCGGTGCGGGAGGCGCCGTTGACGACCTCCATCGGGGAGAAGGCGTGCACGTGCATGCCGGGGACGCGTTCCTTCACGGCGCGCGCGATGTCGAAGTACGCATCGCCCGGCAGGTCCGGGTGGATGCCGCCCTGCATGCAGACCTCGGTCGCGCCGACCTCCCACGCCTGCTCGGCGCGGTCGGCGACCTGGCTGAGCGAGAGCGTGTAGGCGTCCGCGTCCGTACGGCGCTGCGCGAAGGCGCAGAAGCGGCAGCCGGTGTAACAGACGTTGGTGAAGTTGATGTTGCGCGTGACGATGTACGTGACGTCGTCGCCGACCACGTCGCGCCGCAGCTCGTCCGCGATCCGCGTCAGCGCGTCCAGCGCCGGGCCGTCGGCGTGCAGCAGGGCGAGCGCCTCGTCGTCGGTGAGCTTCGTCGGGTCGTCTGCGGCCTGCGCCAGCGCCTGCTTGATGTCGCCGTCGATCCGCGAGGGCACCATGCCGGGCGCCGCCGCCTCACGCAGGGCCTCCCAGTCGCCGTACACGTCCTCGAAGTCGTCGCGCCGGTCGGAGGTGCGGCCCTCGGTGTCGATGGTGCGGTGCAGATCGGTACGGCCGGTCGCGGTGAACCCCTCGTCGGGCTCCTGCCACGGCAGCCCCGACGGCTTCACCCCCTCGCGCGCGAGCCCGGTCTCCTCGTCGGCCAGCGCCCGTACGTGCGGCATCAGGCGCGGGTCCAGCCAGGGTTCGCCGCGCTGGATGAACTCCGGGTAGATCGTGAGGCGTTCACGCAGCTCGAAGCCCGCGTCGGCGGTCCGCGCCGACAGCTCCTCGATCTGCGGCCAGGGGCGTTCGGGGTTGACGTGGTCGGGCGTGAGCGGCGAGACGCCGCCCCAGTCGTCGATGCCGGCGCCGATCAGCAGCGCGTACTCCGCGTCCACGAGGTTCGGCGGCGCCTGGATACGCGCCGAGGGGCCGAGCAGGTGCCGGGCCACGGCGATCGCCGCCGCCAGCTCCTCCAGTTCGGCGTCCGGCATGCCGCGCATCGCCGTGTCCGGCTTGGCGCGGAAGTTCTGCACGATGACTTCCTGGATGCCGTGGTAGGCGCGGGCGGTCCTGCGCAGTTCGAAGAAGGCGTCGGCGCGCTCGTCGTACGACTCGCCGATGCCGATCAGCACACCGGTCGTGAACGGGACGTTGGAGCGGCCCGCGTCCTCCAGCACCCGCAGCCGTACGGCGGGCTCCTTGTCCGGCGAGCCGTGGTGCGGGCCGCCGGGCTCGGACCACAGCCGGGTCGCCGTCGTCTCCAGCATCATGCCCATGGACGGCGCGACGGGCTTCAGCCGCTGGAGGTCGGTCCACGACATCACACCCGGGTTCAGGTGGGGCAGCAGGCCGGTCTCTTCGAGGACCCGGATCGCCATGGCCCGTACGTACGACAGCGTGTCGTCGTACCCCTCGGCCTCCAGCCACTCCTTCGCCTCGGGCCACCGGTCCTCGGGCCGGTCGCCGAGCGTGAACAGGGCTTCCTTGCAGCCCATCTCGGCGCCCTTGCGCGCGATGTCGATGACCTCGTCGGGCGAGAGGAACATGCCGTGACCGGCCCGGCGGAGCTTGCCGGGCACGGTCACGAAGGTGCAGTAGTGGCACTTGTCACGGCAGAGCCGCGTCAGCGGGATGAAGACCTTGCGGGAGTACGTGATGACTCCCGGCCGGCCCACCGCCGCCAGTCCGGCGTCCCGCACCCGGGCCGCCGAACCGGCGAGGTCCTTCAGGTCGTCGCCGCGCGCCTGGAGAAGGACCGCGGCCTCGGTGACATCCAGCGCGACGCCGTCCCGCGCGCGCTTCAGCGCACGCCGCATCGCGTTGGCGGTCGGTCGTCCGGTCCCGGGTTCCTCAGGCGCGCTCGTCGTCATACTTTGAGCATACGTACGGGAGCACCCAGGTATTCCGCGATGTCCCAGGTCATCAGACGTACGCGATCAGAAGCCCGGGATACAGGAGGACGCGCGGGAGTCAGAGGTACGCCGCGAGAGCGTCCAGCGCGGTCAGCACCTCGGCCTCCCCGGCGGACGGCAACTGCACCACGACCTCCTCGATCCCCAGGTCCGCGTAGTGCGCCAGCTTCCCGTCGCTCGGCCGCACCGAGTACGGCACGATCCGCAACGCGCCGGGCTCCCGCCCCGCCGCCTCCCACGCCGTACGCAGCCGGGGCGCCGTCTCCGCGAGACCCTGGCCGCCGATCGGCAGCCAGCCGTCCGCGTAGGTGGTGATCTGCTCGATCTGCTTCGGCCCGAGCGCACCGCCGATCAGGATGCGCGGCTTGCCGTTCACCGGCTTCGGGTACGCGTCGCTGGCGAGCACGGACCGGTGAACGCCCTTGTACGCCGTCGGCTTCGGCGCCCACAGCGCCCGCATCACCTCCAGGTCGTCCTTGGCCAGCTCGCGGCGCGTGCTCCACTCCACACCGTGATCGGTGGCCTCCTCCTTGTTCCAGCCGTAGCCGACACCGAGCGTGAAGCGCCCGCCCGAGAGGTGGTCGAGGGTCGCTATCTGCTTGGCGAGGTCGATCGGGTCGTGCTGCGGTACGAGCGTGATGCCGGTGCCGAGGCCCAGCCGCTCGGTCACGGCGGCGGCCTGGGCCAGGGCCACGAACGGGTCGAGCGTACGGCCGTACTCGCGCGGCAGTTCGCCCCCGGCCGGGTACGGGGTGGTCCGCTCGACGGGTATGTGGGAGTGCTCGGGAACGTAGAGGCCGGCGAAGCCGCGCTCCTCCAGCTCGCGGGCGAGGCGTACCGGAGTGATCGTCTCGTCGGTGAGGAAAATACCGGTGGCGATGCGCATGGACGTACCTCCGTGGGGGTGGTTGCGGGTGCGTGTCGGCCATGGGTGAGCACAGGGGGAACAGACCGGCGGCCCAGACTATGCCGCGCCTCGCAACCCTCCATCTCCCTTCCCTTCCACGCCGGTTCACGCCTGGGGCGGACAGTCGCCGGGCACGACACGCCCACATGACGGAACAAAACAACCGGAAACGGAACAGACCGAAACCGGACGGAAGAGGGAGAGCGACCATGTGCGAGGAGCACGCGGCAGGCACCACCGACGGCGCGGCGGGCACGGACCACGCGGGTGCGGGTGGCCGGATGGGCAGACGCGGACTGCTGGTGACGGGAGCGGCGGCGGCGCTTACGTTGGGAAGTGTGAGCTTCGCGAACGCGGCATCGGCCGACCCCGGTGCCGGTGCGGGCAGCAGCGGCACCGCCCGCACCGAGACCCGGACGGTGCGCGGCACCCTGCCGCCCGGCGCCCCCGACTTCGTCCACCTGCCGGTGGAGGTGCCGTGCGGAGTGAGCGAGCTGCGCGTCTCGTACACGTACGAACGCCCCACGGTCCCGGCCGGCACCCAGGGCAACGCCCTCGACATCGGCCTCTTCGACGAGCGCGGCACCGCCCTCGGCGGCCCCGGCTTCCGTGGCTGGTCGGGCGGCGCGCGGACGGAGTTCTTCGTACGGGCGGACGACGCGACCCCCGGCTACCTCAGGGGCCCGGTGCGCGCGGGCACCTGGAACATCATGCTGGGCCCCTACACCGTGGCGCCCGAGGGCCTCACGTACGAGGTCACCATCACCCTCACGTACGGCCCGACGGGCACCGTCCCGAAGCCGTCGTACCCGCCGGAGCGCGCCAAGGGGCGCGGCAGGTCCTGGTACCGCGGCGACTGCCACCTCCACACCCTCCACTCCGACGGCAAGCGCACCCCGGCCGAGGTCGCCGCGCTGGCCAGGGCCGCCGGGCTCGACTTCATGCACAGCAGCGACCACAACACGTCGTCAGCGCACCGCGCGTGGGACGGCCTGTGGAGCGACGACCTGCTGATCCTCGTCGGCGAGGAGATCACCACCCGTAACGGCCATGTCCTGGCGATCTCCACCGACCCCGGCACCTGGATCGACTGGCGCTACCGCGCACGCGACAACCGCTTCGGCCACTACGCGCGCGAGGTCCGCAAGGCCGGCGGCCTGGTGGTCCCCGCGCATCCGCACTCCACCTGCATCGGCTGCAACTGGAAGTTCGGCTTCGGCGACGCCGACGCGGTCGAGGTGTGGAACGGCCCCTGGACCGCCGACGACGAGGTCTCGCTCGCCGACTGGGACAACAGCCTGGTGGCGTCGGCGCGTTCGGGCATGGCCTGGACCCCGGCGATGGGCAACAGCGACGCGCACAAGGACCCCGACGCGATCGGCACACCCCAAACGGTGGTGCTGGCCGACGACTTGACGCGTCAGGCGATCCTCGCCGGCATCCGGGCGGGCCACAGCTACATCGCCGAGTCGGCCAAGGTCTCGCTGACGTTCGGCGCGACGGGCGGCCGGGCGGCGCACGCCGGGATCGGTGAGCGGCTGCGGGTGGACAAGGACGACGCGGTGACCGTACGCCTTGAAGTGACCGGAGCGCCCGGCTGCACGGCCCAGTTCGTCACCGACCAGGGCACGCTGTACACGGCGCCGCTCCCCGAGTCCGGCTCGGGCACGGTGGAGTGGACGACCACCGCGTCGTACGCCGCGTACGTACGGGCCGAGGTCAGGCACGCCCCGACGGTCCCGGGACTGCCCGGCGCGCCCGCCGCCTTCACGAACCCGGTGTTTCTCGGGGAGCAGCCGCACAACTGACCCGCGGCGCTTGGGGGGGCGGGGCGTTGGGGGGCGGGGCCCGGAGGTCTCTGCCGGGGGCGAATCTGCTGAGGGCCGAGAATCCGGACGTAGCACCGCGATCGGGCCGAAGGTGGAGAGACGGGCGGCGTACGAGAGCCGCCACCGCCCCGCCCACCAAGGAGGCTCCTCCCATGACCCCGCCCCTGCCACCCGCGGTACGCGCGACCGAGGACGACACCCCCTCGACCCGGTTCGACGACCATCTCGCCGCCCAACTCCTGCACCAGCGCATCGTCTTCCTCGGTACGCAGGTCGACGAGGTGTCGGCGAACCGTGTCTGCGCGCAGCTCCTGCTCCTGTCGGCGGAGGACCCGAAGACCGACATCAGCCTCTACATCAACAGCCCCGGCGGGTCGGTGACAGCCGGTCTGGCGATCTACGACACGATGCGGCTGATCCCCAACGACGTGTCGACGCTCGCCATGGGATTCGCCGCGAGCATGGGGCAGTTCCTGCTCACGGTGGGCGCCGGAGGAAAGCGCCACGCGCTGCCGAACGCGCGGATCATGATGCACCAGCCGTCGGCCGGCATCGGCGGAACGGCCGCCGACATCGCGATCCAGGCGGAGAACCTCGAATTCACCAAGAAGGCCGTCGAGCGCATCACCGCGGAGCACACAGGCCAGAGCCAGGAGACGATCTCCCGCGACGGCGACCGCGACCGGTGGTTCACGGCCGAACAGGCCAAGGAGTACGGCATGGTGGACCGCGTCCTGGAGTCGCTGGCCGACGTACGCCCGGCGGGTTCGCAGCGCAGGCTGGGCCTCTGACATGAGCCAGTACACGATCCCGACCGTGGTCGAGCGCACCCCGCAAGGCGAGCGCGCGTACGACATCTACAGCCGGCTGCTGGCCGAACGGGTCATCTTCCTCGGCACCGAGATCGATGACGGCGTCGCGAACGTCGTCATCGCGCAACTCCTCCACCTGGAATCGTCCAGCCCGGGCAGCGAGATCGCGATCTACATCAACTCCCCCGGCGGCTCGGTCACTTCACTCATGGCGATCTACGACACGATGACCTTCGTCGGCTCACCGATCTCGACGTGGTGCGTCGGCCAGGCGGCGTCGACCGCCGCGGTACTGCTGGCCGGCGGCGATCCGGGCCGACGCTTCGTCCTGGAGCACGCCCGGGTGCTGCTGGGCCAGCCGGCGAGCGGCGGCCGGCAGGGGACGGTGTCGGACCTCAGCCTCCAGGCGAAGGAGATGCTCCGCATCCGCTCCGAGGTCGAAACGGTCCTGTCCCGCCACACCCACCACGACGTGGCGACGCTGCGCGCCGACATGGACCGCGACAAGATCTTCACGGCGGAGGAAGCGGTGTCCTACGGCCTGGCCGACGAGGTCCTGAGCCGCCGCCACGCCCCGACGCGCTGAACGCGAGCGCTCAGCGAACCATGCCCGTGCCGGAGATGGCGGCGCCGGGCGTGGGCGCTGAGTCGGCGCGCGCCTGAAGGATTCCTTCGATGCCCAGCAGGAAGGTCTCGGAGACCATTTTGGGGTCGAAGAGACAGCCGGCCGCCATGGCGCCGTCCCTGAGCATGACGAGGTGCCGGGCGGCCGGCCCGGCGGGCGCGTCGCCGACCCCTGCCAGCTCGTCCGTGACGGTGTTCAGGAACCACTGCCGGTGAACCAGGACGGCCTGGTGGACCGGGTGGGTGGGGTCCGGATACTCGGCCACCGCGTTGAGGAAGGCGCAGCCGCGGAAACCGGGCGACCGGATGCCTTCGGTGATGGACCTGCCGACGGCCCGGACCCTGTCCGCCGCCGCCTGGCTGCTCGCCTGCGCCGTGGCGACCTGTCCTCGGATCCCCTGGTCGGCTTGATCGAGGTAGGCGAGGACCAGCTCTTCCTTGCCCGCGAAGTGCCGGTACAGCGTGGCCCGGGTCACCTCCGCCTCCGCGGTGACGCGGTCGATGCCGACGGAGTGAATGCCCTCCGCGTAGAAGAGCCTCATCGCCGTGCTCAGCAGCCGCGCTCGCGCTTCGGACGCCCTACCGCTCTCTGGACTTCGGCTCATGCCACCAGAGTACCAAACCGCTGAGGGAGAACGTTCGGTATTGACAAGGGTCGCGCCAGCCCTCTCTAATTCCATGCGACCGAACGTTCTCCCTCATGGCGACCGGATCGACACCCGCACGGCCCGGCACGGACACACACCTGATGGCAGAAGCCAACCGAAAGGCACCCCCCGTGGACACTCTCCTGAGCACCACTTCCCCCAGCGTTCCCCTGACTCTGCGCAAGCTGTACTTCCTGCGCTTCGCCTTCGCCGCCGTGTGGGCCGCTCTGCTGTTCACGACCGCCGACACACTGGGGCCGCTCAGCGTGGCCCTCCTGGTGATCTATCCCCTGTTCGACGTGGCAGCCGCGATCGTCGACGTCCGGTCGGCCAAGGCGAACGGCGATACGGCTCCGGCGCTCTACGTGAACATCGCGATCAGCTCGCTGGCCGTCATCGGCCTGGCCCTCGCCGCCACGTCCGGGATCCCGGACGTCCTGCGGATCTGGGGAGTCTGGGCCGTCGCTTCGGGAATCGTCCAGCTCGTCGCCGGTACGGTCCGCCGGGCGTTGGGCGGCCAGTGGGCGATGATCATCAGCGGTGCCATCTCAGCGTTCGCCGGCACATCGTTCTTCCTCCAGGCCGGCAGCGACGACCCCACGCTGGGAAACCTCGCCGGCTACGCCTTCCTCGGAGGCGTCTTCTTCCTCATTTCGGCACTCCGGCTGAAGCGCGCCCGCAACGGTGCGTGAACGCCGCGGCGGCCGTTCCGATCGGCTGATCGGAACGGCCGATCGGAACGGCCAACTCGTTACAGGATTTCGATCGCGTTCACCTTCGGCGGGCGGTTCGGGAAGGAGATCTCGTGCCACCGTGCGATTTTCACCGAATCGCCATTGGCGTCGAAATAGATTAAGTCGTTGTTCCCCGTGGAGATCTTGTCGACCCACCACCCGCCGAAGTTGGTCCTGCCACGGTTCGCGTAGCAGTCCACGCTCTGCTTCCCGCCGTTGTGCGACCAGATCTTCAGGAAGTTTTCCCCGCCGCGACATTCCACGTGGTCGATGGCGTACGCGGAGCTGGTCGGCACGATCATCGTGAACGTGGCGGCTGCGGCGAAGGCCACGGCCACGGAGCGTACGGCTCTCTTCGTTTTTGAGATCACTTGTTCTCCTTAACTCGAATATCGAATCGGGAGCGCACTTCACCACCACCGTGGGTGCTGTCGTGCTGAACAAGCATCTCGGCGCCCGGCACCCTCGTCAATAACACAAATAGAAAGCCAAGAAAGTAATACCGGAATACTCGCGAGTGCGGCCTACGCCCAACTCGGTGTCCAGACATCGGTGTTCCGGGGGCCTCTCGGGCCGCGCGCGAGGTGTTTCCGCAGGGCCGTGAGGGCCGGGTGCGGGTTGTCGGTTCGCCAGATCAGGGAGTGCGGGTAGACCGGCATCGGCTCGCGCACCACGATCCTTCTGAGGTCCTGCCGCGCCGTCCAGACCAGGTGGGTCCGGGCGCCGACGAAGGTGGCGAGTGACGCCGACTCGCTCACCACTTGCAACAGGTGCTCCACGCCGAAGTTGGGGCCCTTGGCGTCGATGGAGAGGCCGAAGGCGGCGGCGAGTTCCGCGTAGTAGGCGCCCCATTCGGAACCGGGGACAATGCCGGGCATCCAGATCCCGTGCCGGGCGAGTTCGGCCAGAGTGGTCGTGCGCGCCGAGGCGAGGGCGTGGGCGGGACCGGTCAGCAGCTCGATCGGTTCGTCCAGGACGCGCACGGTCCGTACGGTGCCGGGCAGCCGGTCCGGCGGAATCCGCTGGGTGCAGAACGCCGCGTCGATCGTTCCCGCGTGGACGGCCGCCGTGGCGGCCTCCGCGTTCGGGAGCGTCACGACGTCGAGTTCGGTCCCCGGATGCTTGCGGTGGAAGTCCTGGAGCAGCGCCGCCGACGCGAGATGCCGGCCGAGGACGTCCACTCGCAGGGCGCGCCGCCCCGGCCGTACGGACTCGGTCGCGCGCCGGGCCGCTTCGAGCAGGGCCCGGGCGTGCGGCAGGAACGCCTGCCCGTCGACCGTGAGCCGGGCGCCGCGCGCGGTCCGCGTGAACAGCCGTACGCCCAGCTCCGATTCGAGGGCCGCGATCCGTTTGGAGACCGCCTGCTGGGTGATGGCCAGTTCGGCTGCCGCCTCGCGGAACTGCCCCTGTTCGGCGGCGACGACCACCGTACGCACCGCGTCGAGGTCCATCCCGACACCCTAACCACCCCAGGTCACGAGCACCTTCGGGTATGCCGACCGGCACAACTTCCGGTTGTTCCGGGCCGGGGTCCGGTTGTTTGATGACGGGCCGCTCCTCGCTGTTTGATCTGGGCCGACAGGACCAAGGGCTGTTCGGATCGAGCGGGGCGTGGGCGGACATGGCAGATGTGACAGACGTGGCGGATGTGACAGATGCGGCGGGCACGACGAACAGGCAGCCGAAGCAGCGGCAGCGGAAACAGCGGCAGCCGAGACCGTCGCTGGGCCGGGACTTCGGGTGGCTGTGGGGCGCGTACGCGGCCAGTACGGTCGGCACCTGGTTCGCCCTCGACGCGTTCCCGCTCATCGCGATTCTCGTACTGCACAGCAGCGCGACCCAGGTGTCCGTCCTGTCGGCTGCGGGTCTGGCCGTGGGGGCGCTGATCGCGGTGCCGCTCGGGCCCTGGGTGGAGTTCCGGCGTAAACGGCCGGTCATGATCACGATGGATGTGCTGCGGTTCCTGGCGCTGATGTCCGTACCCGCCGCGTATGCGGCGGGTTGGCTGAACTTCGTTCAACTTGTCGTCGTGTCGGTGATCGTGGCCGCCGCCAACATCGTGTTCACCGCGGCGAGCGGCGCGTGCCTGAAGGCGTTGGTGGCCCCGGAGGATCTGCTGGTGGCCAACGGCAGGTTCGAGACGACCACCTGGACGGCGACCGCCGTCGGTCCGCCGCTGGGCGGCGCCGCCATCGGGGTGTTCGGGCCGCTGACGACGGTGGTGCTGGACGCGGCCACGTACGTGCTCTCAGCGCTCGGCATCCGCGCGATCGGCGGCCAGGAGCCGGAGCCGCCGACCAGAGCAGCGAAGCTCTTCGGCGCGGGCGACATCATGGAGGGCTGGCGCTACATCCTGCGCCACCCGCGTCTGCGACCGCTGTTCCTCAACACCAGCCTGGTGAACGGCCTGATCATGGCGACCGCGCCGCTGATGGCGGTACTGCTCCTGCGCGACCTGGGCTTCTCGCCCTTGCGGTACGGTCTCGCCTTCGGCGTGCCGTGCGTCGGCGGCCTCGTCGGCTCGCGGCTCGCGCGGCCGCTGGTGGCGAGGTTCGGGCAGCACCGGGTGCTGCTGGCGAGCGGTGCGCTGCGGGCGTGCTGGCTGCTGGGGCTGGCCTTCGTACGGCCGGGCATCTGGGGGCTGGTGCTCGTCATGGCGATCGAGTTCGGCCTGATCACCTGCATGGGCGTCTTCAACCCGGTGTTCGCCACCTACCGGCTGGAACACACAGCGACCGACCGGGTCGCCCGGACCCTGTCGGCGTGGTCGGTCACGAGCAGCGCGACCATCGCGCTGCTGACGGTGTGCTGGGGGCTGCTCGCGGCGGTTACGGGCCCCCGCACCGCCATCGCCGTCGCCGGCGTCCTGACCCTGATCACACCACTGCTGCTGCCGCGCCGGGAACGGGCGGTGGGAGCCGTGACGGTGCCTGTGCCCACCGAGGACCGGGCCTGGTGATCCGGCTCAGAACTCCTGGTCCAGCTTGGTGCCGGCCGGGGCGCGGAAGCAGGCCGAGACGACGTTGATCAGGATCAACGGTGTCTTCTCCTTGGTCGACGCGGTGGAGATGTGCAACTCAGCGTTGACGGAGAAGCGCTCCTTCTTGTAATCCGCCGTCATTTCCAGAGTTTTGTCCTTGCTCTTGTTGGGCCCGTATTCGACGATCTTCCAGTCGTTCTTGGGAAGTGCCTCCCTGAGGCGCTGAAAGCCCTGCTTCAATTCGTCCTCGGAGACCTGGTACACCGACCACGGATGCAGCGTCCGGTACAGGTGCTCCGGGTCCTCGTCGCACGGCGAGACTCCAGGACCTGGCTCCGTCACCTTGCCGCCCTTGATCCCGATCATGTTGAGAATCTGGCTGGATACCGACCCTGTTTTGTCCTTGGCCTTGGCGACCGCCAGCGTGGTGGGGGTGTAGTCAAGATCGTCCACTGTCTTGGAACATCCTGTCGCTGCGAGGGAAAAGGCGATGGCCGTCGCCGCCATGGCGAGACCGCGCCCACGGTACTTGGCCTTGCCGACGGCCACATTCACTAGTCCTCACTCACCCTGCTGTATTGGCCCACAACGACGAAGGCCTGGTTCTTGAGGCTCTCGGTCCCGTTATTCCAGTAATCGCTATGACCACTGGTGTCAACATCCATACGGTGGGCGCCGAAGGCCTCGTCCGAGGGAATGTTCTGGATGTAACCCGCGTCGTACGGGATTCCGTTCCACTTCGAGACACCCCATTCGTAACCTCCGAGGCCGACGCTCTTGCCCAGCAGCGGAACCGGGTCGGTCCGTCCCGCCTCCGACCACACATGGTCCTTGCCCACGTCGAGATCGTCCGCGTTGCCGACCAGCATCCCCGGACTTCCCACCACCACAAGGTCGTCGGCGGCCAGATCGCCCTTCTGGGCCGCCGCGCCGATCGTGGTCGTGCCGTAACTGTGCCCGATGACCGTGGTGTGGCTGGCGTCGGCCCCGCCCTGGGCGCTCTGGAGCCCGTCCAGGAACTGGTTGAGCTTGGGGGCCCCGTCGTATGCGAAGTGCTTCTGCGGCGAGTCCGTCACGATGTTCTGCGGAGCGTCGTATCCCAGCCAGGTAATGGTCGAGAGCGACTCCCCCGGGTCTTTGGCGTGCCCTTCTCTCCAAATGGCCAACATACGGCTGACGTCACCACCGAAACTCTCCAGCTTCGACGAGGTCCCCGGCACATACACCGCCGTGTTCTGCGCCGTGTCCGGGTTTCCGTTGGCGAGGATCGCGTGGCCGTTCCCGTCCAGGTCGAAGCCCAGGAGGTACGCGTCCGGCAGGCCGTTCTCGCCCGTCTTGTCGAAGCGGGACTGGATGGCGTCCATGCCCTTGAGCTGGGTTCTGAGCTTGTCGCCGCCCCCGTCGTGCCACGTCTGCCACGCGGGGTTGGTGATGGCCACCGGGTACGAGCCGTACGGGTTGGCGATCATCTTCGGCGGCTCTTTGCCCAGGCTGTCGAGTTGCTGCCGCACCTTGGCGTGCGTCTCCGCGAGCACCATCCGGTTGGCGTCGTCCCGCACCGTGCTGGGTATCCCGTCCAGCGCGCCTATCTCGTGCGGATACACCGTGCTGTACTCGTCCTGCTGCTCCGGCGTGAGGCTGTCCCACCACTTCTTGTTCTCCGCCGGGGACTTGCCGTGCGGGATGCTGTTCTTGTCGAGGAACTCCGACGTCGCCTTCGCCACCGCCGCCGTGTCGCTCGCCGCGTCGGTCAGCATGGCGTCGGTGACGTCGATGCCGGGGGGCGCCTTGAGTTTACGGAGCGCACTCGCGTAACGCGCGTCCGTCACGCCCGCCTCGCTGAGCGCGTCGGCTATGCGCTGGGCTATGTCCTCGGCCTTGCCCTTGTTGATGTCGGCGCCGCCCTCCGCCACTCCCGGCAGCAGCGGGACCGGGGCGCCGGGGGTGGCCGTCCCCCTGCCGGGCGCGAAGGGAACCGCGGGGGTGTGCGTGTAGGTGACCGAACCGTCGCTCTCCACCGTGAACTTGAGGCTCTCGGCATCCGCCAGCGCGTCCTTGAGTTTGCGCTGCGGGGCGGCGAGTTCGGAGGCGAGGCCGTTCAACAGAGTACGGACCAGGCCGCATTCGGTCTGTGTGTACTGGAAGTTGCGCTCAAGCCGCTGGATACGCGACACGGCGGCCGTCGCCGACTCGCTCTCCTGGGTCTTCTTCAGCGCCCCGGTCATCTCCGACTGGACCTGGTCGTGCGCCGCGCCAGCGCGGCTGCTCACCGTGCCCCACCCGTCGGCGACATCGTCCAGACCGCTGAGCTTCACATCGCGAAGCTGCTGCCACGTCAGCCCGGCGGTCACTGCCCCTCTTTCCAGGCACTCGGGACATGCACGGCGTCCGACTGCGCACCGGTGTCCGTGTCGACCTCGCCCATGATGGCGGCGACATCGGTCAACTTCGGTCCCAGGCTGCCGCATTCGCGCCCGACGGCGGTGAGCCGCTCGTCCCAGGAGGTGTGGACCTCCGTGAGCGCGCTCAGGCTGGTCAGCCCTTCAACACCGGTCGGCGCCTTTCCCACGGCGATGTCCAGATCCCGCTTCGCGGTGTTCAGGCCCGTTCGCAAGGTGCCGGCCACCGCCGCCGCATGGGTCCAGGGTCCGTCCGTGTGGTTGAGCGTCCCGGGGCCACCGCCCCCGCCGGGCTCCGGCGCGACATGGTCGAGCCCCATCTTCGCCGAACTACGCCGGGCCGCCTCGGACTTGAGCTGCTCCCACTCCTCCCACGCCATGCGTGGCCTCTTTCCCCGTGTCTCATGGTGCCGGACGAGCGCCGGCATCATATCCAGGGGGATGCTAGTCCGAAAGTCCCCCCTTTGGCGGGAAGTCGCACCAAGACAGGGGGCCGGAATCGTCAGGCGGCGAGGCGCGCCTCGAACTCGCGCGTCGTACGTCCCGAGTTGAGGTCACGGCGCGCGGCGGCCGAGATGTCAGAGGTGACCGAGGTGACCGACGTAACAGACGTGACCGACGACGTACGGGCGTCACGCCTCCGGCTCTGCCCCACCGCGTGGATGCGGACCAACTCGTCCTGAGCCAGCGACAACAGGTCCATGAGGCCGAGGCCCAGTGCGTGAGCGGCGGCGGCGAGCACCTCCGACGAGGCCTCCTTGCGCCCGCGCTCCACCTCGGAGAGGTACGGCACCGAGATGCGCGCCTCGTCGGCGACGTCCTTGAGCGTACGTTCCTGCGCGAGGCGTTCGCGGCGCAGCACATCGCCGACGATGTCCCGCCACAGCGGCTCTCTCACCGTGGGCGCCGCCGCGACCGGGGTCGCGACCGGGCGCAGGGGAATGACGCGGGCTTGGTTCGGCGCGTGGCTGGTCACCTCCCCAGGATAGGAGCGTCGCGCCCGACGGGAAGGGAGGAGCGTTCTGCCCTCGGCAGACAGCGACGCGGACAGCCATGCGGACAGCAACGCGGACAGCGACGCACCAGGGCTGCTGCTCAGTAGTGGATCGGCCCGATCTGCCCGCCGCCGACGGCGATCGCCTCTCCGTTGATCGCCACGCTCAGCGGTGAGGCCAGGAAGACGACGGTGTGCGCGATCTCCTCCGCCGTGACCAGCCGGCCGATGCTGATCCCGGAGGCGAAGCGCCGTACGATCTCCGCTTCCTCGACCCCCTGCGCCTCCGCCATCGCGGCGAACGTCGCCGGGGACGCCTCGGTGATCGTCGCGCCCGGGTGGACGACCGTGACGTTGATCCCCTGAGGGCCGAGTTCGTCCCCGAGGTTCTTCGTCATCGCCGCCACCGCGACATTACGTATGGAGCCGATCACCGATCCGGTCTGCCGCGCGGCCAGCCCGCTCACATTGATGACGCGCCCCCAGCCCTGCGCCGCCATCAGGGGCGCGACGGCCCGCGCGCAGCGCAGATAGCCGAGGACCTTCGTCTCCACCTCGTGTCGCAGCCGGTCGTCGTCCACGTCGGCGAGCGCACTGGAGAACCCCGAAGTGGCGGGCGTAGCGGCGGAGTTGACGAGTATGTCCACTCCCCCGAACTCGCCGGCCGCGCGCCGCACCAGTCCCCGTACCGACGCTTCGTCCGTGGTGTCCGTCACCACGGCGAGCGCCCGGCCCCCGTCGGCGGCTATACGGGCGGCTGCCGCGTCGAGCGCGTCCTGCCCCCTGGCGGCCAGCACGACGGCGGCGCCTTCGGCGGCCAGTGCGCGGGCGACGGCGTACCCGATGCCCCTGCTCGCTCCTGTGACGATCGCGCGCTTCCCTGCGAGCTGGAGATCCATACGAGGCCGACTTCCTCTGCTGACTCTTGCAATTGGCTCTTGCAGTGCTTCTAACTGGTCGTTTACTTGGCCGTCAGTGTAGGTCGGGCCGCCGCGCGCGCTTCGGCGACCCTGGCTCGCACCGTCTCGGGCGGAAGGTACGGAGAGGACGCAGCGGACGCTTCAGGCCGTGCGCGCTCGCCCCGGCAGGTACCGCAGTCGCCGTCCTGGAGCGTCTCGGGACGGCCGGGGGCCCCGCACGTGGAGCACTCCATGAGACGCATCGGCGGGCGCGCGGCGGGCGGTACGTACGCGGGCGGCAGCTTGGCCGTCAGCCGCTGCCGGATGAATCCGGCCGGGTGCTGCACGGCCACGGGAAGCCGGTCGGTGAGCGCCCGCAGCACCATCTCCTCGGTGGCGCCCCGCTCGAACCACGCGGCGGCGAGCGGCTCCAGCGCCGCGCACTCGGCGGCGGACAACGACAGGTCCGGCTTACGGTGACCGAGCGCGGCGAGCGCGGCGTACGCGGGCGAACGCTCGGGGAGCCGGGCCGGAAGCCGCGAGCCGACGGTCTCAACCTCGCGGGGGTCGGACTCGGGCTCAGGCTCGGACTCGGGCTCGGGCCCGGGTTCATCCACCGCCACAGGTTCGCCGGAAGCAGCCGAAGGCGCCCGCACACCTTGATCGTCACCGGTCAGGTACGCGGCCCACGACGCCTCACTCATCGCCGTACGCGAGAACCACGTATGAGTGACCCAGCGCGCCGCGTGTTCGGTTACGAGATGCTCACGGCCCCGACGTAAGAACCCGGCCCGCTGAATGAGGCGCAGCGCGGTCCGCATGGCGCACTGCCCGTACGGAAGCACTTTGGCCAGCGCCTTTACCGAGATGTCAGCGCCGTCGGGAAGCCTGTCGATGTATCCGGCGACGGCCGCCTCGCGCGCCGGAAGAAGCGAGAAGTCGGCTGCGGCGGGGGCGGGTTGACTGGAAGTCGAACGCTTGCCGTAACCCGGGCTGGCCATCGGGTGCGTTGCTGCGTGCGCGGGACGGGGCACATCACTAAACTGGCTGTCAGCCACGGGATCACTCTCTAGTCGGAATTGGATCGCTCTCTGGGGAGCGATCTCGTCGGTCAGGCCCTCTCAGGTGCTCGATACACCTGCGGGGGCCGTTTACGTCTCTGTGGGCAAGCTAAACCGTCACCACCCAACGTGGCAAGCCGATCACTTGGCGTCAACATGCCAGGTGGGGAGGGTGGGTGGGAAAGACTTCCCTCCCATTCCGCTCAAGCAGGGCTCGAAGCACGGCACTTGAGCTTCGGGCCGAACGCAGCCTCCCAAAAGCCGCAGACCGCCCCGGAAAAACCCTCTCCCGTGTCCCGCCCATCCGGCACTTGAGCCCCGAGCCGACAACGCCGGGGACCACGGTGGAAATGTCGTTGCCGAGGGGTGTCTCCGACGGCAGGCTGGGCGGGTGGATGACCCGCAGCAAGCCCCTGGCAGGACCAACCGCAGCACGCCCGACTCCGGCACGCCCGACTCGGGCACTCCCGACTCGGGCACTCCCGACGCGACTCTCCAGACCCGGCGGATGTCGTTCAACGGCGCCGCCGAGACCTACCGACAGGGGCGCCCGCCGTACCCGGACGCGGTCTTCGACCTGCTGGCCGAGCGCTGTGGGCTACGGCCCGGCGCGCGCGTTCTGGAGATCGGCGCCGGTACGGGGCTCGCGACCGGGCCGCTCCTGGCCGCCGGGGCGCACGTCGTCGCCGTCGAACCAGGCGCGAACCTCGCCGCACTCCTCGCCGCGACCCACGCGGGCGACCGGCTCGATGTCACGGTCGCCGACTTCGAGACCGCCGAGCTGCCCGGCGGGTTCGATCTCGCGGTCGCGGCGACCGCGCTGCACTGGCTCGACCCCGTCACCTCGACCGAGAAGATCGCCGGCCTGGTCCGGCCCGGCGGGTGGCTGGCCGCCTGGTGGAACGAGTTCGGGGACACCAACCGGCCCACACTGTTCCGCGACCGGCTGGACGACGTATACCGCGACCTGCTCCCCGCCGAACCGGGCTACCTCCAGAGCCGGTCGACCGCGCTCGACAGCGACCGTTGGCGGCAACAGATCACCGGCGGCGGCTGGTTCGCCGATGTCTCCGTCGAGGTCATCGAATGGAACCAGACCCTGACCGCGCGAACCGCTCGTGCGCTGTGGTCGACCTTCCCGAACATCGTGGAACTCGCCCCGCCCGCCCGCGAGCAGTTCCTGACCCGGCTCGGCGCGCTCATCGACAGCGAGCCCGGCGGCACCGTGGAAGACCCGAGGCTCACGGTCGTCTACACGGCCGCCCGCACCGACGCCCGTACCGCGACACACACCACGACCGGCGCCACGACCTGATCGATCCGACGGCTCTTCGTCCACGCAGTACCCTCACCGAGACCGTACGCGACACCCCGCCCCTCGCGAGAGAGAACATCTTGTCAACCTTTGTTCTGTTCGACCTTGAATTCACTTCGTGGGCGGGCGCACTTGAACAGGGCTGGTCTGCACCGGGCCAGCTTCGCGAGATCGTACAGATCGGCGCCCTGCGCATCGGAGACGATTATTCCGTTGTCGAGGAGTACGAAGTCCTGGTCCGCCCGGTCGTCAATCCGGAGCTGTCCCCCTACTTCACCGACCTCACCGGCGTGACTCAGGAAATGGTGGACCGGGAAGGCATCGCCCCAGCTCAGGCGCTCGGGGATTTCCTCGGTTTCTGTCAGGGACAGTCCGCCCTCTCCTACGGCAACGACATGGTCGTCATCGGGGAGAACCTGGGCTGGGCGCGAGCCCGGGGGGAAGAGGTGAAGCACGGATTTCTCGGTACCAGTTTCTCGAATGTCCGACCGTGGCTGAATTCCGCCGTTCCCGAAACGGCGTCGGCCAATGTGGGGCGCCTGTGGGAAGTGCTCGGCCTGCCCAAACCCGCCGCAGGGCGTGAGCATTCCGCGCTTTTCGACTGCTATTCGTTCGCAGCGGCCATCAAGCACCTGTCCGTAACGGGGACCGCCCCCCTGCCCGGGGCCTTCCGCTGACCCCCGTACCCCGCCGTTATCCCACCAGGCTCTGCGTGCCGAGGACACCCAGCAGCGCGAGCCGTTCCGCGTCCTCGGTGCCGGGCTCGGCCGTGTAGATCATGATCCGCAGGTCGCTGCCCTCGACGCTGAGCAGGTCGCAGTCCAGCGTCAAGGCGCCCACCTGCGGGTGGTCGATGGTCTTGCGTGACGGCTGGAGTCCGTCGCCCACCGTTCCGGAGTCCCACAGCTCGGCGAACCGCTCACTGTTGGCGCGCAGTTCGGCCACCAGGCGCCGCAGCCGCTGGTCAGCCGGATACCGGTTCGCCGCCGTACGCACCCCGGCGACCTGCGCGGTCTCGACGTTGCGCCGCGACTCCGGCGTGTGGCGGACGCGGCTGCCCGAGCCGAGGAAGTCCCGCCACACCGCGTTGCGTTCCTTGCCGCGCCGCTCCCCCATCAACGCCACGTACAGCGGGTTGGCCAGCAGCAGCGTCCAGGTCGCGTCGGACACCGCGACGGGCGTCTCGGTCAGCCTGTCCAGCATCCGCTGCACGCTCGGCGTGATGTACGCGGGTACGGTGCCCTGCCCCGGCGGTACGAGCCCGGCGACGTTGAAGAGGTGCGCGCGCTCCGCCCCCGACAGGCGCAGGGCCCGGCCCAGGGCCTCGACGACCTGTTCCGACGGGTTGGCCGCCCGGCCCTGTTCGAGGCGGGTGACGTAGTCGACCGAGATCCCGGCCAGCAGCGCCAACTCCTCCCGGCGCAGCCCGGCCGCACGCCGATGGCCGCCGACGGGCAGCCCGGCCGCCTCCGGGGAGACCCGGTCGCGCCAGCGCCGCACCGTATGCCCGAACTCTGTGCCTGCCATGAGACCACTGTGCACCGGATTGGCCGGAACTTCCTGGTACTGGCAGTCCCAGGAAAACGGGACTCCTGGCTGCCCCGCCCGGCTCCACCGCATCGTGAAGGCATGACAACAACACTGATCACCGGAGCGAACAAGGGTCTCGGCTTCGAGACCGCCCGCCGGCTCATCGCCGAGGGCCACACCGTGTACGTCGGCAGCCGCGACGCCGAACGCGGACGCAGCGCCGCCGAGCGCCTGGGCGCGCGCACGGTGCAGCTCGACGTCACCGACGACGCGTCCGTGGAGGCGGCGGCGAAGGTCATCGAGGCCGACGGCGGGCTCGACGTACTGATCAACAACGCGGGCATCCAGGCGGAGATGAACGAAGCCAACGTCGCGAGCGGCGCCGCCGACACGACCGCCGACATGATGCGGACCACCTTCGAGACGAACGTCTTCGGTACCGTGCGCGTCCTCCACGCCTTCCTCCCGCTGCTGGCGCGCTCGGCCGCTCCGGTCGTGGTCAACATCAGCAGCGGCCTGGCCTCGCTGACGCGGGTCGCCACCCCGGGCACCCACACGTACGCGTACCCGGGCGTCGCCTACCCGGCGTCGAAGAGCGCGGTCAACATGGTCACCGTGCAGTACGCGAAGGCGTACCCGGAGATGCGGATCAACGCGGTGGAGCCCGGCTTCACCGCGACCGACCTGAACGGGCACAGCGGGATCCAGACCGTGGAGGAGGGCGTCGAGATCATCGTGCGCATGGCGCAGGTGGGCCCCGACGGCCCCACCGGTGGGTTCTTCGACGCCGAGGGCGTCCTTCCCTGGTAACCCCCGGGGGGATGGAGGAGGCGTGAAGCGTGCGGCGAGGTGGACAGATCGGCGTCGGCTGAGTAGACAGGCACGCGGAGGCTTCTGGGGACAGACGCGATGAACTGCCCTACGCATCAGGGCAGTTGAGCGGAGGCGGAGGCGGGAAGGGCAGTCTCGGCGCGTCGCGGAGGGACTGCAATGACAGCAACGGCGCCACCGGGCGGAACGTCGGCCCCGGAGCCGGAGCCGACTCCCGGGCCAAATGGTCGCGCCGGGTCGTCGTAGGCGAGGGTGAATTCGCGGATCTGCTCGACGAGGTCCTGGTGGGAGTCGAACTCGTCAGGAGGCGTGCTTGGGGGGTGGTGGACGACGAAGCGCGGGGGCTTGGCCGGCCAGGACCGGGTCGCCTTCGAGGTGTGCGAGGAGCCGTTGTCCAGGATCAGGTGGATCGTCGAATCCGCTGGGACGGCGTGCTCCAGCAATCGCGGGAAGGCGATGAAGGTGACCGGGTCGTTGCGCGTGATGTCCTCGCCCAGGACCTGCCCGGTGCGGACGTCCGGCGATGACGGCGTTCGCGGTGCCCTGTGCGCAGGCCAGGGCGACATGCGCTCGCCGCACCCGCCGCAGCGGCGCCGTTCGCGAGCTCGCCAGTTCTCGTAACAGCGCGAGCTGGTCACTGTTCCAGAGCACCGCGAACGGACTGGACGACGTCATCCCCCCACCTTCCCGAGCTTCTTGATCACCACCACGGAGGGTGGCACCGCTGACCTACGCCGGAGCGGTCGATGCCGGGTCGGGCCGGCAGGGGGTCCCGGTGTCCATGGATGCGGAGGCACTGGCGATGACCGAGTCGAGCCGGTCTCGGGTGTGCGTGAGATCGGCGATGTGCTGGTCGAGGTGACCGCGCTCCACAGCCAGGCGGTCCAGGAGTTCGGGTGTGGCCTTGCCGTCGAGGACGCAGGGCGTGAGCTCGGCGATGGTCTTGCTCGACAGGCCGGCGGTGAACAGCTCCCGGACCAGGAGGATCCGGGCGACCGCAGTTTCCGGGTAGTGACGCTGGCCGGTGTTGCTGCGCCCGGCGGTGAGCAGGTTCTGCTCCTCGTAGTACCGCAGGGCCCGGGTGCTGACGCCTGTGCGGCGGGCGAGTTCCCCAATGCGCATTCCGAGCTCCATGTGATCTACGCCATAACGACTTGCCTTTGACGTCGACGTCAAGTTTTAGCGTAGCCGACATGCCCCCGAGGTTTTCGCCCGATACGCCCCGGGCCGCGTGTACGAAATGGAGCTTGCCATGAGTGAGGACATCGTCCAGGCCCGGCGAGTGATCGGCGTCGAAGAGCACGCCTGGACACCCGAACTGCGTAAGGCCCTGCCGAAGTGGGGCGGCGACCAGACCGTCAACAAGCTGAGCAGCCGCGGCGAGGTGAGCCGGCGGCTGCTCGACGTCGGTGAGGAGCGTCTGGCGCGGATGGATGCCAGTGGTGTGGACATGGAGGTCCTGTCCATCACCACCCCCGGGACTCAGCCCCTGCCTGCACGGGCGGCGATCCCACTCGCACGGAAAGCCAATGACGTGCTCGCGGACGCCGTGCGGCGCCACCCCGACCGCTCGCCGCCTTCGCCACGCTACCCATGTCTGACCCGCGGGCAGCCGCTACCGAACTGGATCGCGCCGTCACCGGGATGGGACACGTCGGCGCGATGCTCTTCCCGCGCACGGGCGAGAGGTTCCTGGACCACGACAGCTTCCGGCCTGTGTTCGAGGCCGCTGCCCACCTCGGCGTGCCGCTGTACATACACCCGGCCCTGCCGCCCAGGAAAATCTTCGACGCCGCCTACAGCGGGCCTGGGAGGCGTCGACTCCCGCGGCTCATTCGCCGGCCCCGGCGGCGCCCGCGCCTTCGTCGACACCGCCCCCCTCGACGAGCAGGGCAGGGCGAAGCTCGGTCACCTCAACGCCGAACGCATCCTCAGCCTCAAGACCACCTGACCCGCCACCCGCACCACACCGGAAAGAAGCACGCACATGACCACCCATCAGACGACCGGCCTGACCGGCCCCGCTCCCACCCCGACCGTAACGGTCAAGCCGATCGCGCTGCCCGCACCCCAGCGCGGCCAGGACCTGCACGTACGCGTTTCCGCACCGCTCACTGGCACACGCCTGCCGATCGTGCTCTTCGCACACGGATTCGGCTCCGACCTGGACGGCTACGCACCGCTGGTCGACCACTGGGCCTCTCATGGCTTCGTGGTGATCCAAGCCACGCATCTCGACTCCAAGCGGGTCGCCATCGCCGCGGACGACCCCCGCAGGCCCCACCTGTGGCGCTACCGCGTGCAGGACATGAAGCGCATCCTGGATGAGCTCAAGCCGCTGGAGGCATCCGTGCCCGGCCTGACCGGCCGGGTCGACCACAGCAGCATCGTCGCAGCGGGCCACTCCTTCGGAGGCCAGACCGCGGGCCTCCTGGTGGGTCTGCGCGTCACCAACCCCCAGACCGGCACCGCCGACGACCTGTCCGACTCCCGGGTCATGGCCTGCATCCAGTTGGCCACGGCCGGCAAGGGCGGCGACGAACTGACCCCCTTCGCCCACGAGAACCTTCCCTGGCTCCGCGACCAGGACTTCTCCCACATCACCGCCCCCGGACTGGTGGTCGCCGGCGACAAGGACGACCTCCCGCTCACCACCCGAGGACCCGCCTGGACAAGCGACCCCTACACCCTCAGCCGCGGTGACAAGAGCCTGCTCACCGTCTACGGCGGCGAGCACTTCCTCGGCGGCATCTCCGGCTACCGGGCAGCAGAGACCACCGACGAGGACCCCAGCCGCGTCGCCCTCGTCCAGCAGGTCACCCTCGCCTACCTACGCCACATCACCGGTATCGACCACACCGACTGGCAGATGGCCCGGTCCGTCCTCGCCGACGCCCACGCGCTGGGGCGGCTGGACAGCAAGTGACCCTCGGCGGTTGAAATACACGCCTTCGTCCGCCCAGCGACCCCCCGTAGGACCAACGCGGGGCGGCACTGGTGCCGGCGTGACCCGGCCGGCATCACTGCGATGGTTCGGGTGTACGAGCGGTGTAGCCGTGTCCGGTCTTGCCGCTCCTCGCTCACCCGGGCGCCGCGCCGGGACCGGGCCGATTAACGGCTGAACCAGTTCTGTGCCGGTTCGCTGAGCATCGTCCGCAACATGAGGACGGCGATCACCAGCCCGACGCCTGCGGAAGGAACTCCTTCGACGAAGACATTGATCAGTGAGACCAGCACGATCGCGCACTCAATGACAAGAACGGTGCCCCGTACCCAGCCGAACCGCTTCCACGCGAAGACGCCGGAGAGGAGGAGACCGACCGACGCGCAAAGGGAGGCGTATACGGAGAACCGGACCAGGCCGAGATCCGCGACCTCCTGACCATGATCCAAACGGTCGTTCATCAGACTCAGGAGGAGTAATCCGGCGAGGCCGTTGAGTACAGCCTGGACCCACACCCCCACCATTACGGCCTTGACGCCCCCGGGCATACGCTCCGCCACCGACTGAGTGACCATGAGTTCCCGCTCCTCTTCCCTCGCCCACTTCAAGCCCGACACGGCGGTGGATTCCGCCCCGCCCCACAGTCCCGCATGTGTTTCGGGACCGGTCCCGAAACTGCCGTCAATGCGTGACTGCCGGCGGATCGTCCTCCAACTGGCCTGTTCCGCAAGCCTGTTCGCCGCTGGTGTACGGCACCGTCGTGCTGGCCGTGTGCCGAACCAGTGCCGCGTCAGGCGACGTTCGCCCTGCCGGGAGTGCTCTGGGAGGATCAGCCACATGGACGAGAAAGCCCTCCCCGTTCTTCACGTCAAGGATGAGACCGGGGCGGTCGGGTGGTGTGGCCGTCGGGGCTTCACCAAGCATGTGAAGAGTTACGTGGTCGCGCTCCTGCTCTCTCCGCTGCTGCTTGTATCCGGGTGCAAGGGCGTTTACGCGCAGCAGTACGAGAAGGGCTATCGCTTCGGCCAAGGCGGACCTGCGGGACATCTCGGCGATCCCACTTCTTTCGACAACACCGGCGCGGCGAAGTCGGAGTGCGACGAGCACGCGGAGGCACTGGAAGTGGAAACGTCCCAGCAGTGGATGGCGGGCTGCGTCGACGGTGCCCTGGGCCGACCGGCCGCCCCACCCACATCTCGTTAGCCTCCCGCCGCGAGGGGAAGAGCACTTTCCGGGTGAAGCTGCATGTCGCGGGCCCTGCCCGGGTGTTCGCGTTGAGGGTGACGGCGGATGGGGGGCGCCGGCGGTTGGCTGCCACAATGGCCGGCATGGACGCAGCAGAAACCGGGAGCAGCCTCGGACAAGCCCGCTGGTCCCACCGTGATTCGGCGCGCCCGCCCCTGCCCCTCTGGGCGCCGCCGGTGTGCGCGGTCATGTTCGGGGCTGCCGTGGTCCTTCAGGCTCCCGACGACGGCATGCCGGGCCTGACGGCTTCCCTCATCAGCCTCGTCCTCGCCCTCGGCGCCTATGCGCTGATCGCTGGCATCCGCGCTCGCCAGGGCACGCGGAGGCGCGTTTCCCCGTGGGCCCAGGCCGCGGCGGTGGCCGGCGCCGTCGCCCTCTCGACGTCCTCCCTCAACAGCACCGGCACGTCCGGACTGCGCTGGTTCCATGTCGCCCTGGGGGTCGTCGTCGCCGGGGTCGTCCGGTACCGGCTGCGAAGGAACGCCCCGTAGCTCGATAGCGCGGCCACCTCCGGCGATCCGGGGAGTCAGGAGGAGGTCGGTCCCCGGTCGTAGGCGTCCTGCGACGCTGACACGTTGCCGAGGTTCGCGATCGCCCATTGCTCCAGCGCGCGCAGCGGCTCGCGCAGGGTGCGGCCCGCCTCGGTGAGCGTGTACTCGACGCGGACCGGGACTTCGGGGTGGACGGTGCGGTGCACGAGTCCGTCCCGTTCGAGCCCGCGGAGCGTCTGGGTGAGCATCTTCTGCGAGATGCCCTCAACGCGTCGGCGCACCTCCGAGAAGCGGACACTGCCGTCCCAGAGGGCCCCCACTATGAGCACCGTCCAACGGTCGCCGATGCGATCCAGGATGTGGCGAGTCGGGCAGTCAGCGCGGTAGGGGCTGCCGCCGAGCACCGACTCGGCCTGAGTGGTTACCACAAAGTGCCTTCTTCCCGTTGGAGAGCTGCTCTCCTACGGTAATCGCATCGCGTCGTTCGGCGCATCCGTCCGGAGGAAGGCACCTCGTGTCCCGCATTACAGTCATCGGCGGCACCGGCTATGCCGGTTCGGCCATCGTCGCGGAGGCCGCTGCCCGCGGTCACCAGGTCACCGCACTGAGCCGCTCGCTCCCCGAATCGCCGGTCCCGAACGTGGCCTATGTCCAAGGCGACGCCACCGACGAAGCGACGCTCTCGGCAATCGTCGAGGGCGCGGACGTCGTCGTGGGCGCACTCGCCTCACGCGGCCCGCTGGCCGGCACCGGCACCTTCCGCGACGTCCACCGCACCCTCGCGCGTCTGGCCGAAGCGGCGGGCGTGCGGCTGTTCGTCGTCGGCGGCGCCTCGTCGCTGCGTCCCGCGCCCGGGGCGGACCGCTTCGTCACCGACCTCAGCGACATCCCCCCGGAGTTCCACGACGAGGTCCGCGCCGGGGCGGCGCTGATCATCGAGGACCTCCCGGCCACGCCCGCGACACTCGACTGGGTCTTTGTGAGCCCGGCGCTCAGGTTCGGCGCGCATGTGCCCGGCGATCGACTCGGCCGCTATCGGCTCGGCGACGACGTATCGGTTCAGCCCGAGGACGGCGGCGCGATCTCCGCCGCGGACTACGCCCTCGGGTTCGTCGACCTGATCGAGAAGAACGACCACCACAGGGCACAGGTCAACCTCAGCCACTGAGACCGCTTCCCGCGACGGACCGGTCCGCGCCCGGAGATCAGTCACGCACGGCGAATCCGCCGAACACGACGACGGATCGCGGACGTCGGTCCGGTCCGCGTCCGGGACCGAGCGACGTCCTCGCTGTCCCCGCCGAGTAAAGACGTCCTCGCTGTCCCCGCCGGCCATAGGGCCGAGTAAAGGAGAGACATGTCCCGCCGACCACGCCGGGAAGACTTCCCCCTGCCGACCACTCGCAGCGATCTGCCGATCGTCGACTCCCATCTCTTCGAGGACCTGATCCCGCCCGAGGCGGCCTTCGAGCTGACCGCGGGCATACGCCGCCATCGCGAGCCGTACGTCGGCATCACCGAGAACGGCACCCCGCGCCCCGGCCTCTACCGTCTCAACCACGCGGTGGCCTCCCCGAAGACCGCCGCCCTGGCGGCCCGGACCTACCTGGACGGGCTGGCGCCCCACCAGAGGGTGGTCGCCGCCCTGCCGATGGACGCCCCGGAATGGCGGTTGTGGACGAACGCGATCCCGACATGGCACCCCAAGGGCATGCGCCTGGAGCGTCTCGCCGACGGTGACCGGGACCGCGCACTCGCCGTCGTCGAGTCGAGCCTCAGTCCGGCCGGGTACGCCCAGGTGCGTGCGGCGATGGCGCTCAACGAGCACCTGGGCGAGCTGATCGACGACCACCGGGACACCCTCACGGAGTTCGCCTACTGGTTCACCGTCTTCGGGACTCCTTCGGGCGACTCCCCATGGGGATGGCAACTGATGGGCCATCACGTGGACCTGCACTGCGTCTTCGTCGGAGGGCAGGTGGTGCTCGCCCCCGTGTTCCTCGGTGCCGAGCCGACGACCGGGACGGGACGGTTCGAGGGCGTCACAGTCTTCGGCGACGAGACCGAGGTCGCCCTGACGTTCCGCCGCACCCTGGACCCCGACCGTGAGGGTGAGTTCCTGATGGGGCCCTCGCTTCGCACGGAGGACCTTCCGCCCGAACTCGCGGGCCCGAACGGCCGGCAGCTCGCCGGCGCGGGCAGTGACAACCTCGTCCTGCCTCCCGAGGGGATCGTCGGGGCAAGCCTGCCTGCCGACCAGCGTGACGGTCTGGTGGAGCTGATCCGGGTCTATCTCGACCGTCTCCCGCTGCCACAGGCCGAGCACACCCTG
Source organism: Streptomyces sp. 150FB (assembly GCF_000818195.1). Lineage (GTDB taxonomy): Bacteria > Actinomycetota > Actinomycetes > Streptomycetales > Streptomycetaceae > Streptomyces. Next base: position 3,590,901 of record NZ_JTHL01000001.1, read on the forward strand.
GCGCTCGTCCGTGAGCACTTCGACGAGACCCGATTCGCCTGGCGCGGCGGCCACGACGACGAGTCCGCCTTCTACTACCGGATCCACTCACCCGTACTTCTGGTCGAGTACGACAACAATCCCGGCGTCTTCCTCACCAACACCGAGCCCGCCCGCTTCCACGTCCACACCATCGTGCGGGCCCCCAACGGCAACGATTACGGACGTGACCTCCTCGCCCAGCACTACCGCCTCCACCACGGCGGTTGACCGGACCAGGACTCGTCGAGCACCCGGCGGTCAGCCCGCCACCGCTCCCGGGCAGAGGGCCTCTTGGCCCGCGATTTCTTCGAGTGCCCCATCCCCTTATCCCCTTATCCCCCTTATCCCGTATCCCCCTGCCCCCCCTATCCCCCCTGCGCCGCGAGCGTGTCCAGGATTTCCGCGACCGGGACGGGATCCAGCGGGCCGACGTGTGACGCCCCGGGAAAATCGTGCACGCGAAAGCGGTTGCCGGGCGTGAACGCGTCGGCTTCCGCGATCATCCTGTCCTGGAGTGCGGTGGCGATCGTCCGGTCCCTGCCGAAACGCAGGTAGGTACGGGGAACGCGTCCCCAGCCACCGGCCCGGCCGACCGCCCGGCCCGCATAAGCGGCGACGGGCTCGTCGGTCTGCATGCCGGCCAGGATCCGGCGGAATTCGGCGTCGGGGTAGTCCGCACAGATCATCTCCTTCAGGAGGGCCAGCTCACCGCTGTCACCTGTCCGGAAGTTCAGTCGCAGGACACCGAGCCGGTCCGGGTCACCCACCGTCAGCTCGACCGGGCTGACGGCGTTCGCGTTCTCGGGTGCCGCCGTGCAGGCGTCCGCCGTGGGCAGGACACGGCTGGGACAGAAGGCCGCCATGTAGCAGATGTGGTGCAGCAGATGCGGGACGGCGTCGCCGACACGGCTGACCGATACGCCACCCAGGCTGTGCCCGACCAGCACCACCGGGCCGTTCCGTGCCGCCCGCCGCACGATGCCCGTGACGCGCGCCTCGTAGTCCTCCAGCGCGAGGCCCTTCAGCGGGGAAGGCTCGGCCGCCATCGCTTCGAGGTCCTGCCGCTGATACGACTCCGGCACGAAAGCCTCCGCGCCGTGCCGCGGCTGGTCCACCGTGACGACGCGGTGACCGCGCAACGTCAGCTCCCGCGCGATCGGCGTCCAGAACGCACCGGCGCTGTGGGTGCCGTGCACCAGTACGTAGGTGGTGGGCCCGCGACGCGGGTCCGCCGCGGCCGGCGAGGCTCCGAGCCCGGTGGCCAGTGCCATGCCCCCCACCGCGAGTCCCAGCCCACGCAGTGCCGTCCGCCGGGTGGAACCTCTTCGTTCTTCGTTCGTCGCATTCATCATGAACACGACGCTATTGACGGGCCGCTCGGCCGGCCAGCGGTCCGGCACCACCACAGGGGTGGCCCCAGCACCACCTTCCAATAGAGCCGTTCCACGTGGTCCGGAAGCGTGTGGAACTCCCGTGATCACGGGCAGAGCGTCGTCTTCGTTTCGGGGTAGCACTCGCGTTCCTAGGAAGCGCCCGGCCTCTCTGATCGCGCGACTCAGGAGGCCGCATGTGCTGAAATGTCAAGGAAACAGGGACCGGTCGGGGATTCGGTGCGTGATCTTCACTGCTTGTACCGCGCCGTTCGCATGCGTCCCTTTCCCCACCGATCCCGCTATTGCTCGCAGAAAGATGGAGTCATGGAAAATCGCGCACTGGGGAGCCAGGGGCTCGTGTCCTCCGCCGAGGGACTGGGCTGCATGGGACTTTCGGGATCCTACGGAGCCGCGGACGACCTGGAATCCGTCAAGACCATTCAGCGGGCGGTAGAACTCGGCGTGACCATGTTCGACACCGCCGATCACTACGGGGCCTTCTCCGGCGAGAAGATCCTGGGGCGTGCGTTGGCCGGCCGGCGCGACGGCGTCGCCATCGCCAGCAAATTCGGCGGGGCCGAAATGGACGACGAAGGACGGACGGTCGGTGCGGCCAACGGGCGTCCCGAGTATGTGCGCGCGAGCGTCGAACGCTCTTTGCGTCATCTCGACACCGATCACATCGACCTCTACTACCAGCACCGAGTCGATCCCCGAGTACCGGTGGAGGAAACCTTCGGCGCGCTGGGAGAGTTGGTGGCCGCGGGAAAGGTACGCCACCTCGGGCTCTGCGAGGTGCGGCCCGAAACCATCAGAAGGGCGCACGCCACCGCGCCGTTGACAGCGGTGGAGAGCGAATACTCACTGTTCGCGCGCGACATCGAGTCGAACGGCGTACTGGAGACCGTGCGGGAACTGGGGATCGGATTCGTGTCCTACGCCCCGCTCGGCCGGGGCTTCCTGACCGGGACGGTACGTTCCACCGACGCGCTCGCCGAACAGGACCTGCGTCAGATTTACCCCCGCTTCGAGAAGGAGAATTTCGACGCCAACCTGACGCTGCTCGCGCAGGTCGAGCAGATCGCCACCGGTCTCGGGATCAGCAGCACACAGCTCGCTCTGGCGTGGGTCATCGCGCAGGGGAAGGACGTCTTCGCCATTCCCGGAACCCGCACCCGCCGGCACCTGGAGGAGAACGTCGCGGCGGCGGCGGTATCGCTGGACACAGAGACACTCCGGACCCTGAGCGAGGTGGCCGCCGACAGTGAGATCCAAGGCGCCCGCGTCTCCTCGATGGACGTCGGAATCCAGCTCTAGGGGTCGTCGTCCTCCACCGCCGTACCCTGCCCCTCCGGGGGGCGGGTCAGGACTGTGAGGAACGCAGACCGGAAACGAAGGTGGACCAGGCGGCAGGGGTGAGCATGAGCGCCGGCCCGGCAGGGACCTTCGAGTCACGCACGGGGACGACGCCCGGAACGCCGGAGGCGACCTCGACGCAGTTGCCGCCGTTGTTGCTGCTGTAACTCGACTTCCGCCACTCGACGCCGGGCTGACTGCTCACGCTGGTCATGGTCTCAGTTCCTTCAAAGCGTCGACAATCAGGTCGATTGACTGGTTGGGCGAAAGAGCTTCCGCCCTGAGCAAATCATAGGTGTGTGCCGCTGTCTCGATGTGCTCCTGTTCAGCGAGGATCTGCCCTTGCAGGAAGCCATCGACGTACACCACGTCCCTGCCCTCATCCAGGTTGAGGGCAGAGAACGGACCGCCCACACCCGCGTGGCACCCCGCGCTGTACGGCATGATCTGGAGCACATTCTTGGGCGTTTGCGCCGCAGACAGCAGCGCCTCAAGTTGACCACGCATCATGTCAACGCTCCCCATGCTGCGACGGATGACAGACTCATCCAGCACCGTCCACAACTCTGGTCGGTTCTTGCGCGCGAAGATGCGCTGCCGGTCGAGCCTTCCGACTACCAGTTCCTCGACCTTGTCAACGTCCGGTCGACCTGCGGAAAGCACGGCTCGCGCGTACTCCTCCGTCTGCAACAACCCCGGCACGACCTGCGCTTCGAACGAGCGGATCTTCGTCGCGGAGGCCTCAAGCTCCACGTACGGCCTGAACCACTTCGGGTACGCGTACTTGATCGTCAAGGGCCAGAGCCGGATGAAGTGATCGTCCGTTCCGAACAGCCTGTCCGCGACCTTCGACAGGTCCTCCGACGGCAGCCGCTTCGCCGCCTCGATCTTGTTGAGCAGCGACGGGGCCATCAACGCCTGCTGCGCCAGGGCGCGTTGAGTCATGCCCGCCATCTCACGCTTTCGCCGTAGGTCCGTTGCGTAGAACGCCAGTACGGAATCCGACGGGTCCAACTCATCCGCGTACGACATGTGCGGCCAACCCCTTCACTTGAAAGCCCCAGAAGTCAACGCCGCCCCCCTGTTGGAATGCAGCCAAGAGGACCGACCTTTAGGGCACAGACAGTAATTGAGTCCTAACGGAAGGCGCACCCCCCATGCGTGAGCGAGCCCCGAACCAGACCCACCTGGAACCTTTGTTCGAGCCTGGGGTCACGGTCCACGGCTGGGGCCTTTGGCGGCGGGCGTCCGAGAGCCGTCCGTACGCGACGTACGCGGCCTACGCCCCCGCGACCGCCGCCTTGCTCTCCCGTGTGCTCCGTGGCCTGAAGGAGCTGGTGTGAACGGCATGCTGGAAGGGGACGGGGACTTCTCGTCCGGGTCCGGGCTGCGGTGGCCGCCGTGCGAATGCGGGGCGGTCCGGTGTCCCGACTACGTGGCGCCCGGGTGCGACGTGTGTACCGCGCTGATCGCGCAGCGTGAGGAGGCGCGCAAGGCGGGCGACAACCTGACGGTGCGGCACTCGAACCAGGAGTTGTCGAACCATCCGCACCGCCGCGCCGGGGACGCGCGATGAAGCCGCCCGGCCTGCGCGTCGGCATGGTCGTCTACGACAAGTCCAACGAAATGGTCGCTGTCGTGGACGACTTCGTCGGCCCGTTCGTCTGCCTCAGCCGCCCCACCGGGCTCACCTGGCGGAGCCGGTGGTTCTCCGTACGCGAAGGCACCCCGTACGAGCAGCGGCAACTGCGCGCCATAGCCGCCCTCCACAGGCTCCGCCACAAGGGCCTGGGCGGCGGCTGATCCAGGCAGGTCCGATGACGTCGGCCGTCCTGCGCGCCTTCCCCTCGTCTCACGGCTGGGCCGGAAGTGCCTTCTTGCCCGCTGTGAAGGTGATGGCGACAGGTGAGTGTTTGCGACATGAATCCGTTTTCCCGGCAGCCGGGTTGAGGCCGCCTGGCGTCCATCCGCCCGTGCTTTCAAAAGGAGCAGCAATCCAATGAGTGACCACCGAAGCGCCGCCGTTGCGCCCGACCCCCCTGCTGGTGGCCGTAGAAGTGCTGGGCGGCAGCCCCGGGCCCAGTGGCGCCCGCAGGAGCGCGCGCACCACCGACAGTCGCGTCACACGTGCGCGTTTTACGCGTTCGGGTCCCAGTCTGCGAGCTGTTCCATCGGCTCGGTGTCGCCGGTGGTCTCCAGGCCGTCGAGCGGGACGCGCTCGTAGAAGTAGAGGATCAGTTCGCTCGCTGCGCCTCGCATCGCCATGTCGCCCGGCTCAGCGTCGGCGGCGAGGTCGTCGCAGCGGACGCCGTCGGCGTTGAGGGTCAGGCGCCAGGAGCGGCCCTCGGTCGTGTGCAGGTCGATGGTCGCCGGCGTGAACGGCCAGGGGACGGTCGTCGCCGAGACGGTCGTCAGGAACTCGTCGACGCCCTCGACCGCGACGTCAGTCGGCAGCGGCTGTGCGGCCCCCTGGGTGAGCTGCGCGTCGTAGGTGTGGACGGCGATCTCCTGGATCTGGTGCCGGGCCACGGCTCCGCTGGTCTCCGGGGCCTGCGAGCGGCCCCACCAGGTCCAGCAGCCGCGGTCCGGGCCGGCCTCGCGCATCGCGTCGAGCATGAGCTGGCTCGACTCGGCGAGCCAGGCGTCCAGGGCTTCGCGGTCGCGGGGCGCGGTCGGGGCGCCCTTCGGGTCCGTCCTCGCCGGGGGCTCAGCGCCCGGGCCCGCCGCGACGATGGCGGCC
>NZ_JTHL01000001.1:3597163-3598260 GCF_000818195.1 Streptomyces sp. 150FB
GGCGGCGGCGGCCGTCGCCGAGGTGCTGCGCCAGTTCGCGCAGTGTCCAGTCCGGGCAGGTCGGGACCTGGGCGTCAAGGTCGGGGGCGGACGCGATCGCGGCGCGGAACGCGGCCGAGCGGTCTTGGATCAGCCGCAGGACCTCGGGGAACTCCAAGATGTTTCGCACGTCGGTTGTGTATCACGGCGCTCCGGCCGCCGGATAGCGGATTTGTCGGACGAACGCGTCGACGGCGGCGGGAAGAAGCTGGTCAACAACGGCCAGGGCATCATGGTGTGCGACTCGGGGTTCTACGAAGGCTTCTACGCGGGTCCCGTCCGGCCTCTGGAGTACGACGCCGAACTGCGCCGCACCGCCCGCGGCGTCAGCGGCGGCGGCACCCGCCGGACCCGCAGATCGACGGCAGCGGGAGGCGTGACAGACGTAGAGGCCATGAGGGGACGTTTCCCGTCCCGGACATCGACACCCTGCCGTATGTACCGCGATGTACCCCGCTGTACCGCGATGTACGCCGCGTTCCTGCCGCAAGGCGCCGATCAGACCCCGTCGGATCTGTTCTGGGGGCTTTTGGCCAAAATCCGCGCCAGCGCCAGCACGCTCAGCCCGAACATCAGGACGCCCAGGGGGAGATGGACCGACGGTATGTGCGCGATGCCCAGTACGACCTGGACCGAGGCGAGGACGAGGAAGCCGGTCGCCTGCCAGATGGGCCGGGGCGAGCCGCCGCCGGGCTTCCACGCCAGCACCGCCGCGAGCACGTACAGCATCGACGCCCCGTACATCACGCGGGCTCCGACGCTGTGCAGCGTCTCTCCGTAGGAGGAGGTCAGCAGCAGTCCTGCGGTGACCGCTTGGAGGAAGATGGTCAGCGTTTGCAGGGCGATCGCTGTCCGCAGAAACGAGTAGCCGCGCTGTGTCCCTGCCGGGGTGGCCATGTCACAGTCCTCCTGTTCCGCCCGGGGGCGGTGGATCGATAAGGTCTCACCAGTCCGACGACGCGGGCCCGCGAAAGGTAAGGGGTCCGGGGCGGGCGGCCGTCGGGGGCGGGGGGACGGCAAGGCATGGGGGCGGCGGGGGCATGGGGACGGCGGGGGCG
>NZ_JTHL01000001.1:3599254-3605591 GCF_000818195.1 Streptomyces sp. 150FB
GGGGGCGGCGGGGGCTGGCACCGATGGGACAGCCGGCGGAGTATTCGGTGAGCGGCGCCAACTGATCAATGTGGCCTACCGGTTGCTCAGTTCGCTGGCCGAGGCCGAGGACGCCGTACAGGAGGCGTACGCGCGCTGGTACGCGCTGCCGCGAAGCAGGCGGGACGAGATCGTGTCCCCCGGCGCCTGGCTGACGACGGTGACCGGCCGGATCTGCCTGGACGTACTCGGCTCGGCGCGGGCCCGGCGGGAACGCTATGTCGGCGCGTGGCTGCCCGAGCCGCTGCCCGACAGCGCCGAGTGGAGCCACGGCCAAGGCGCCGACCCGGCCGACCAGTTGGTCCTGGACGAATCGGTGACCATGGCCTTTCTCGTCGTACTGGAGTCGATGACGCCCGCCGAGCGGGTGGCGTTCGTCCTGCACGACGTCTTCCGCTACCCCTTCGCCGAGATCGCCGGCGTTCTCGGCCGTACGCCCGCGGCCTGCAAGCAACTCGCGGCCTCCGCCCGGCGGCGGGTGGGCGACGCGCGCGCTCCGGTGACGGCGGCCGGGCAGGCGGACGCGGTGCGGCGGGTCAAGAAGGCCTGGGAGACGAAGGACATCGCTGCCCTCGTCGACCTCCTCGACCCGGCGGCCGTGATGACCGCCGACGGCGGCGGCCTGGTCGGTACCGTCCTGCGCCCGATCGAAGGCGGCGCGCGCATCGCCCAGTACATGGTCGCCATCGCCGACAAGGCGCCGGGGCTCGAACTCCTGGAGCGCTCGGTCAACGGCGCCCCGGGCCTGGTGGCGCTGCGGGCCGGAGTTGTCATGACTGTGGCCTCGTTCGATGTCACGGACGGCCGCGTCACCCGGATCTGGGCGGTCCGCAACCCGGAGAAGCTGCGGCCGTGGACGCGGGAGGGTCGCTAGGCCCTGTCCGCCGGACCTCCGGCCGACCGCGCCTCCTGATATCCGCGTTTCCAGCGAGACGGGGGTCCCGACAGCCCCGAGAACCGGTGCGAGAGGCCACTTGTACAGGGAAAACGCAACTTCGACAGGGTCCGCGGAGGCGGCTACCTTCACCTGGTCCTCGGCGATCGCCCACGGTCGCGGCACCCCCGACCAGGGAGCGACGCATGCCCCATCTCGCGCTGTACACATTCGGCGTCCTGAAGTCGCCTCTCGCCGATCCCGCACCTCTCACGCGGGAGTTCCACGAGAGCGGTGAGGCCGTCTACCGGGAGATCAGCCGGCACCCCGGACATATCGCTCGTGCTGAAGCGACGGATCGCAGCCTGGGCGCACGGACGGACTTCGACGCGGACTGGGGTGCGTGGGGAGAGTTCGCCGTTCCGGCCTGGTACGGAAAAGGCCGTACTGCGGAGACCACCGCCCTGGCCGCGACCCTCTCCCTCTGGACCGGCCCGCGCCCCGCCTTCGACGCCATCTACACCAGTCTGCACCGCGCGGCGCTCACCAGGCGTCACGACTGGTTCGAGAGGACAGGACACCCGGGTTACGTGTTCTGGTGGGTCACCGACGGCGCGATACCCACCTGGCAGGACGGGGTTTCCAGGCTGGAACACCTCCACGAACACGGCTCAGCGCCGCACGCCTTCACCTTCCACCACTCGTTCGCCCCGGACGGAACGCCGACCAGGATCAAAGGCATCGGACCGAAGAGCGACCAGTTCGCCGACGAGGAAGCCTGAACGACTGGGTTCGCTGCCAAACGCTGTACGGCGAAGAGGAGCCGGTCCGCGAGCACTCCGAGGCGGGATCGGTCGGCGCCGGCGCCGATGTTGGCGCCGGTCCGCGCTTGCGCGGCGTGGGCATGCGACGCCCGTGGAGGTTCGGCCGGCTCTCCGGCCGGACCGTCGATCTGTGGATCTACCTGGTCGCGCCGATCCTGGGGGCGGTCCTCGGGGCCTCGGTCCACCACCTGCTCATCAGGCGGTTCCACACGCACAAGCCCCTGACGTACAAGCTGGCGGGTGACGGCAGGCGGGGAGTGATCTCCTGACGGCTCGGTCCGACGGCTCGGTCCGACGTCGAGGGTCACGCTCGCATCCGGCCGCGCCCGGTGCCCGGTGCCCGGTGGCCGGTGCCCGGCGCCCCGTGTCAGAGCCGTGTCAGGGGTGTGTCAGCTCCGTCGGCGAGCGTGGTCGAAACAACCCGCCACGGAAGGACCCATCCGATGAGCCAGACAACTCCCGTCCCGCAGGGCCTCCCCACGGAGCGCGATGCGAGCCCCTTCGACCCGCCCAGCCAGATCAGCCGGCTGCGCGACGCCCGCCCTGTCAGTCCGCTGCTCTTCCCCGACGGTCACGAGGGCTGGTTCGTCACCGGCTACGACGAGGTCCGCCAACTCATGGCCGACACCCGGTTCAGCTCCCGGCAGGACATCGGCCCCCTCCACGAGGCGTACGCCACCCCCGGCATGCCCGCCGCCACCGAACCGTCCCCGCAGATCCCTGGTGTGTTCATCGCGATGGACCCCCCGGACCACACCCGGCTGCGGCGCAGGCTCACCGGCGCCTTCACCGTCAAGCGCATGAAGAGGCTCGAAGAGCACATCGTCGAGATCGTGGAGCGGCAGTTGGACGAACTGGCCTGCCTCACCCCGACGGTGGACCTGGTCAAGGAGTTCGCGCTGCCGGTGCCCTCGCTGGTGATCTGCGAACTGCTCGGTGTCCCCTACGAGGACCGGGAGAACTTCCAGGCCAACTCGGCCCAGTTCCTGGTCAAGGACCAGTCGCTGGACGAGAAGATCGCCGCGTACACCGCGCTGACCTCGTACCTCTCCGAACTGGTCACACGCAAGCGCGCCGCCCCCGGCGACGACATACTCTCCGACCTGGCCCGCCATGACGACCTCACCATCGAGGAGTTGACCGGCAGCGCGTTCCTGCTGCTGCTCGCGGGCCACGAGACCACCGCCAACATGCTGGCACTGGGCACCTTCGCGCTCCTGGAGAACCCCGAGCAGGCGGCCGAACTGCGGGCCGACCCGGAGCTGTTGCCGGGTGCCGTCGAGGAACTCCTGCGCTACCTCACCATCGCCGACATCTTCTACCGATACGCCACGGAAGACATCGAACTCGGCGGCGAGACAATCACCAAGGGGTCGACGGTCGTTGTCTCCTTGCTGGCCGCCAACCACGACCCCCGGCACTTCGACAACCCCGACACCCTGGACATCCACCGCAACGCCCGCGGTCACCTGTCCTTCGGCCACGGCATCCACCAGTGCCTCGGCCAGCAACTGGCCCGCATCGAGATGCGCGCCGGTTTCGACGGACTGCTGCGCCGCTTCCCGACCCTCGAACTCGCCGTCCCGGCGGGCGAGGTGAGGCTCAAGACCGACATGAACATCTACGGGGTCCACGAACTTCCCGTCACCTGGTCGGACTTGGGCTAGTGCCGTGACCGGAGACGACGCCGGCGGGGTGTGCCGAACTGGTGCGGACGGCCGGTCAGGGGCCGATCGCGGACCTGGGGTGCGGCCCCGGACGCCTGACGGCACATCTGGCCGTGCTGGGGCTGCCACCGCGAGACTGGAACAGGAGCCTGGCGAACGCGTGAACAGGCCGCGCGCCTGCCTCTTGGCCCGCGCAAGCCCGCAAGGGCGCAAGGGCGCAGGGGACGTTGTTCACCGACTGGGGCGGCGATCCGGCAACCTGCCGGAAGTTCGCTCCGACCGCCCGGAACCACACCGCCTCGAAGTTGATGTCCCAGGTCGGTCAGCGGGTGAGCGAGGCGCCCAGATCGCCGCACGGGCTCTGCTGGAGCGGCCCCTGGAATCACCACGATCTTGAGGGGCGACCCGCGGACGTCGGCAGGTGGCCCCTCAAAGCCTCACTCCACCCCCGTTTCCGCGAACTCCGGGAGGCGAGGGAGTCAGCGAGTGGGTGGGACGAACTCGGGCTGGTCGAGCAGGCGCAGCCAGCTTCCATCCGGCTGGCGCCGGACGACCTGCGCCCGTGCGCCGGCCCCGTCCTTCGGTGGGGTCGAGGTGAGAGCGATGTCGCCGCTGACCAGCGTCGGCAGGGGTGGTTCCTGCTCAAAGCGGGGAGCGTTGGCCAGCACCTTCTCCCATAGCGCGTGGATCGCCTTCCGCCCCACTGTCAGTTCGCCGGGCGGGTAGGCGATTACTGCGTCCTCTTCGTACAGCGCGGCGACCCCCGCCGCGTCACCGGCGTTGGATCGCTCGACGAACAAGCGGGTGATGTCTTCGGGCCGCATGGCCTGCTCGTACTCCGGCATGGGTTCCTCCTGATGTCGGGCTCTGGCGCTCTCAGCGTGGCCGCCCGTCGACCAGAAGTCCAACAGATGGATTTTCTGGGAACTAGAATGTGCAGTCATGGAGCTGAGGCAGCTTGAGTACTTCATCGCAGTCGCCGAAGAGCGCAACTTCACCCGTGCGGCCGAGCGGGTGCACATCAGCCAGTCCGGCGTCAGCGCCCAGATCCGCCAGCTCGAACGGGAGCTGGGTGCCGAGCTGTTCGACCGGTCCGCCCGCACCGTCACCCTCACCGTCGCGGGGAAGGCCGCGCTCGAACACGCCCGTGCCACACTCGCCGCAGCCGGGGCGATCGGCCAGGCGGTGGGGGAGGTGACCGACCTGATCCAGGGACGGCTCACCGTCGGGATGGTCATCGGCTGCACCCTCACCCCCCTGTTCGACGCCCTCGCCTCATTCCACGAGGCACATCCCGGTGTGGAGATCTCGCTGCTGGAGGACAGCTCCGACCGGCTCATCGAAGGGGTGCGTACCGGCGCCATCGACTTGGGACTCATCGGCGCTGGAACCGCCACCCCCGACGGACTGGACGCGCTGACAATCATCAGCGAACGGCTCATCGCGGCGGTCCCGGTCGGGCATCCCCTGGCGAAACTGGGGCGGGTCGCCCTGCGCGACCTGGTCGCCTACCCGATCGTGTGTATGCCACCCGGCACCGGCCTGCGCGCGCTATTCGACCAGGCTTGTGCCGCACAGGGCCTCCGACCCGCGATCGCGCTGCAAGCCAGCGCTGCGGATGCCATTGCCGGCCTCGCCGCCCGCGGACTCGGCGTCGCCATCCTGAGCCACTCGATGGCCGAGAACTACCGCGACAGGCTCACCGTCCGCACCATCGTCGATGTCGAGACACCAGTAGTGCTCGCCCTGATCTGGAAGAACACGCACAATCCCTCGGTGCGCGAGTTGCTCGTGCACAGCCGGCAAGCATTCACGGACTTTCCGGAACCGCGCCGCGCTCGCGGAGATCGACGCCCTCCTCGACCGGGACTTGCTCGCGCTCGACACTGAGAACCGCCTTCGGCTGACCTCTGGGGGAGACGCGGTCCATCGCCAGTGCGCGGAGCGCCAGACGGCCATGCGAAAGCAAGCCCACCCGGTCGGCCTTCTCCCACCACCAACGCGTACTGCGCGAAGCCGGCGTGATCCAGGTCCGGGTGAACGGGGCCCGACGCATACTCAGCCTCCGCCGTGACGAGCTGGATTCCTGCTTCCCCGGCCTGCGCGACGCCGTACTCGAAACCGCCCCGGCTCTCGTCGGCGCGCCCTGATGTGCCCGCCATGCCGGTCGTGCTACGTCCCGTTCAGCGGACTCCGCTCCGCGCCGCCCCGTTCCTCTCCTCGGGCTCCGGACGGTTTCTCGGCATAAGTCCTGTCAAGGCCTTGTGCAGACCGTCACCCACGGCTGACGAAGCCGCCCCCGACAAGGCAGACTGTCGACGGCGATACCGGCACTGCGGGGGCAGGGGGAGCTATGGACCGTGACAACGGGCCGCGTAACACGGATCAAGGGCCTCCGGTCGGACCCGGAAGCACTGGCACGGGCACGGACACAGGCACAAGCGGGGCGAGCGCGACGCGTACGACGAGCACGACGGGCACCGTGAACAGCAGCACCGACACGCACACCGAATCCGCCTCAGCGAGCACCGTCACCCCGAACATCCCGGACCCCGCCGATCTGCGCTTCAGCGTTCTCGGACCCGTACGAGCCTGGCGCGCCGGCAAGGCCCTCGCTCCCGGTTCGCCGCAGCAGCGCGCACTGCTCGCCGTCCTGCTCCTGCGCGAAGGCCGTACGGCGACCGCCCCCGAACTCATCGACGCCCTCTGGGGCGAGGCGCCGCCGCCGCAGGCGCTCGCCGCGCTCCGTACGTACGCCTCCCGGCTCCGCAAGGTCCTCACCCCCGGGGTCCTGGTCACCGAGTCCGGCGGTTACGCGCTGCGCGTCGCGCCCGAGGCGCTCGATCTCGCCGTCGCCCAGGACCTCGCCGCCGACGCCGAGAAGACCCGCAGCGCCGGGGACCGCGCCGGCGCCCGCATACTGATCAACAAGT
>NZ_JTHL01000001.1:3605970-3612094 GCF_000818195.1 Streptomyces sp. 150FB
CCGCCGACGCCGAGAAGACCCGCAGCGCCGGGGACCGCGCCGGCGCCCGCATACTGATCAACAAGTCGCTGGGACTGTGGGACGGCGAGCCGCTCGCCTCCGTACCCGGTCCGTACGCCGAGACACAGCGCGCCCGTCTCGACGAGTGGCGCCTCCAGTTGACCGAGGCGCGCCTCGACCTCGACCTGGAACTCGGCGCCCACGCCGAGGCCGTCTCCGAACTCACCGCCCTCACCGCCGCGCACCCGCTGCGCGAACGGCTGCGCGAACTCCTGATGGTGGCGCTCTACCGCAGCGGCCGGCAGGCGGAAGCGCTCGCCGTGTACGCGGACACCCGCCGGCTGCTCGCCGACGAACTCGGCGTCGACCCGCGCCCCGAGCTGGGACGGCTCCAACAGCGCATCCTCCAGGCCGACTCGGACCTCGCACTCCCCGTCGAGGAGGCGGCGCAAGTCCTCGCCTTCACCCAGCCCGCCCAACTCCCGGCGGCCGTACCGGACTTCACCGGGCGCGCGGCCTTCGTCCGCGACCTGGGCCAACGGCTCGCAGCCGCCGAGGGGTCGGTGATGGCCGTCTCGGCGCTCGCCGGCATCGGCGGGGTCGGGAAGACGACGCTCGCCGTGAAGGTCGCGCACGAGGCCCGACCGCACTTCCCCGACGGGCAGTTGTACATCGACCTCCAGGGGGCCGACTCGCGCGCCGCCGAGCCGGAGACCGTACTCGGCGCCTTCCTGCGCGCACTCGGCACACCCGACACCGCGATCCCCGACTCGCTCGCCGAGCGCTCCGCGCTCTACCGGTCGACGCTCGACGGCCGCCGCATCCTCGTCCTGCTCGACAACGCGCGCGACGCGGCGCAGATCCGGCCGCTGCTGCCGGGCACGGCGGGCTGCGCGACGCTGGTCACCAGCCGGGTACGGATGGTCGACCTCGCGGGCGCGCACCTGGTCGACCTCGATGTGATGTCACCGGAGGAAGCCCTCCAGTTGTTCACCCGTATCGTCGGCAGGGAGCGGGTCACCTCGGAGCGCAAAGCGGCGCTGGACACCGTCGCTTCCTGCGGTTTCCTGCCGCTCGCCATCCGGATCGCCGCTTCCCGCCTCGCCGCGCGGCGCACCTGGACGGTGTCGATCCTCGCGGCCAAACTCGCCGACGAGCGGCGCAGGCTGGACGAACTCCAGGCGGGCGACCTCGCCGTGAAGGCCACCTTCGAGCTGGGATACGGCCAGCTCGAACCGGCCCAGGCACGCGCGTTCCGGCTCCTCGGCCTCGCTGACGGGCCCGACATGTCGGTGGCCGCGGCCGCCGCCCTGCTCGACCTGTCGCACCAGGACACGGAAGACATGCTGGAGGCGCTGGTCGACACGTCGTTCCTGGAGTCGGCGGCGCCCGGCCGCTACCGCTACCACGACCTCGTACGCCTCTACGCGCGCTCCTGCGCCGAACGCGACGAACAGCCCTCGTCCGAGAGGGAGTCGGCGCTGTCGCGGCTGCTGGACTTCTACCTGGCGACGGCGGCCCGGGTGTACGCGCTGGAGCGGCCCGGCGACCGGCTGGTGGACCACCTGGAGCCGACGGTCAGGCCGGGCCTGGACTTCCCCGACCGGCACGCCGCGCTGGACTGGCTGTTCACCGAGGCCGACTGCCTGCTCGCGTGCGCGCACAGCTCAGCCACGAGGCCGCTCGTGGACAGCGGCGACACACTGCGGCGCGCGGCCGACCTTCTGATGGCGTCGATGGACCTGGCCGAATCGGGCGCGAACGCGCGCCGGTACGAGGTCACCGCGGCGACCATCTGCGTGGCGGCGCAGGCAGCGGGCGACACCGGGGCCGAGGGCCGGGCACGGACCTTCCTCGCCCATGTGCAGAGCCTCACCGGCAAGTTCGCCGAGGCCGACGACGAGGCGCGGCGCGCCCTGGAGATCGGCCTGACGGCCGACGACCCGGTGTCCATCGGCCGCGCGCCCAACCAGCGCGGCATCATCGCGCTGTACGAGCACAGGTACGAGGACGCCGAGACCCACTTCCGGCAGGCCATCGACGCCTTCCGCGCCGACCACAACCGACCGGGGGAGGCGAGCGCGCTCTGCAACCTCTCCCGGGTCCACCTCCAGCTCGGGCAGACCTCCAGCGCGGTGGACCTGGCCATGCAGGGGGTCGCCATCTACCACGGGCTGGGAGCGACGTTCCGGCTCGCGAACGGCAAGTACGCGCTGGGCCTCGCGCTCACCGCGGCGGGCCGGCCCCGCGAGGCGCTGGACCAACTCACGGCCGCGCTGGACTCGTTCGGCGAGAGCAGGCAACCGCTGTGGGAGGGCATGGCGCACTTCCGGCTGGCCGAGGCGCATCTCACCATGAGCCGCCCGGTGCAGGCGGCGGCCCATGCCGAACAGGCCCTGGCGCTCAAGGGAATCGGCGGTGAGTGGCGGCGCGGGACGATCCTGACCGTGCTGGGCAGGGCGCTTGCGGCGATCTCGCAGAGTGTGCGGGCCGAGACGTGCTGGCGCGAAGCGCTGTCGATCTACGAGCAGTTGGGGTCGTCGGAGGCGGACGAGGTACGCGCGCTGCTGGCGCCTGCGGCTGCGGCGTAGCGGCCCCGGGCGCGGTCCTGGTCCTGGTCCTGTCCGACGGGCTCCCTTCGCGGGGGCGCGTGGGGTGGCTCCACGGAGGCGCGTGGGGCCCGTGGGGCCGGTGAGGTCGCTCATCATCGGCTCAACGGCGCGTTCATCGTTTGTTTATTCCGAGACGTCACTCTCATCGATATCGACCCGTCGCCTCGGGGGGCAAACGGATCGCTGGGTGTCGCCGCGTATGGTGAATCGCCCGATACACACCACCTCGGGGGCACGATCGGGGGAGCCTCCGGGGTGGGCAGTTCCGCCTCACGAACCACGCATGGTCTACGGAGTTGATGAGCGATGAGCGAGAAGATCACGAAGCCCGGCACCGTGAAGCCGCAGGACGAGCACGCGAGCAGCGAGCCGGTGACGGTCAAGGACGAGCACGCGAGTGGCGAGCCGGTGACGGTGACTCCCAACGACGAGCACGCGTCGGGCGAGACTGTCTGAGCGCGACTGACACAACAGACCACTACGGACGGGGACCGGTCGCGGCGGCGCGGAGGGGGAGCCGCCGCGACCGAGGGGTGCACAGCAGGGGCCGAGCGAGTATCGCTCGGCCCCTGCTGTCGCGTGGTGCGGTGTCAGGCGGTGGTCAGACCGCCATGGCGATCGCCTCGCAGCTCTTCGCGCGCGACACCCGGCCAGGATCGCCCATCTTCACCTTCACGGTCTTGGTCTCGTCCCCGTCCAGGACGATCCGCGTGCTGCCGCTGTCGATCGAGGTGCCGTCCCTGCCCAGGACCGTCAGGTCGACCTCGTACTGCTGCCCGATCCCGGCCGCCGGGTCCCCCGTCACCTCGATCGTGGCGTACGTGACGGCCTTGCGGCTGCCCTTCTTGGGACTCACGCAGTGGATGACGCGCGCGTCCGGGAAGAGCGCGTCGCCCGTCGCCGACGGGCTCTCGGTGGCCGGATCATCCGTGTACGTACCACCTGACGACGAGCTGACGTCGTCGTCGTAATCGTCGTAGTCGTCGTCACTGTCGTAGTCCGTGTCGTGGTACGTGCCGTTCTTCGTGCTCGAACTGGAGCAGCCCCCGCCACCGCCGCTCCCACCGCTCCCATGGCTGTGGCCGTGCCCGTGTGACGACGAGAACCCCGTAAGGGCCAGCCCCACTCCAGCCGCGACGAGCACCAGTTTCAGACGTTGACGCAACAAAACAGCGCCTCTCCCCCGTTGTGAAAAAAACCTGATCGTACGAATCGTGCGGACGAGATTATCGGCCCGGCCCCGGATGGCCCCACAGCCCACGCCGCCTTCCTCACGGCTCCCACCGACTCCCACCGGCTCCTACCGGTCCCCACCGGTCCCCTTACGCGCGCTTGTCGCCGCATGGCGCGGGGCGGCTACCGGGCGTAGCGTCGGCCGTTGGAGCAACAGGTACGCCACCTACACCAAGGAGGCCGGGGATGGTCCGCAACATCATCGGCTCGATCCTCGCTCTCATCGGAGCGGCGGCCGCCGTGTACAGCCCTTTCCGTTCCTGGTTCAACGGCCGGGAAGGCAGTGACATCCGTATCGCCGACCTGTTCAACGGCATCTCGAACAACGGCAGCGGCGACTGGGAATCGATCATGCTGCCCTTCCTCTTCGCCGCCCTGGTCACCCTGGCCGGGGTGCTGCTGCGCTCGCGGCTGCTGGTGCTGTGCGCCGCGATCATCGTCCTCGGCTTCACCGTGCTGTGGATGGTCCGCCAGGGGCAGGCGGCCAACGGGCTCGCCATCGCGCGCGACGGCTCCGGGCTGGGCTGGGGGGTGGCGAGCGCCGTCGGCGGATCGTTCCTGCTCTTCATCGCCGCCGCGGTGATGACCGGCAGGCAGCGGCGCGTGCGGCGGACCCACGACGACGTGCTGCCGCGCAACTGGGAGCCGCAGGGGACCGGGGATCCGCACGGCTCATCGCCGTACGGGGAGCCGTCCGCCTACCAGGAACCGTCGGCGTACGGGCAGCAGCCCCAGCCGCCCCAGTACGGCGAACAGCAGTACGGCGAGCAGCAGCAGTACGGGCAGCCTCCGCAGTACGGGCAGTCGTGGGACGAGCCGGAGCAGCAGTACGGTCAGCAGCCGGGCGATCCCCAGACCCCCCAGGCCCCGCAGGACCCCCAGGCTCCGCAGGACCCGAACGAGCCCCGCAATCCGGGGCGGCCGCACGACGGTGACACCCAGTCGTTCGGCACCCCGCGGCAGCAGCCGCCCTGGGACGAGGACCCGCCGCCCTCCGGCGGCCCGGACGACCCGCGCCGGTAACGGCCGGGCGACCTGGCGACCGCTCAGCGGCCGCGCCCCGTCGCCGTACCCTTCACCGCGTCCAGCGCGTACACGCACCGGTCCTTGCTGCACGCGTACACCACGCCGCGCCGCACCACGGGCGAGCCCGTGATCTCGCCGCCCGTGGCCAGCTTCCAGCGCAACTGGCCGCCGCTCGCGTCCAGTGTGTACAGCACGTGGTCGGCCGAGCCGAAGTGCAGCCGGCCGTCGGCGACGACCGGCGCGCCGATGACCTCGCCCCCGGCGGCGAAGCGCCACTTGGGCGTGCCGGTCACCGCGTCCAGCGTGTACAGCGCGCTGCCGCTGCCGACATGGACGTTGCCGTCGGCGACGAGCACCGGTTCGGTGGACTGGCGGGACTCGGTGGCGATACGCCAGCGGTCCTTGCCGGTCGCGGCGTCGAGCGCGTACACCGTGCCGAGGTAGTCGGCGAGATAGACCCCGCCGCCCGTCACTGCGGCGCCCGGCGCGAAGGCCGGCGCGGAGAGGAAGACGGCGGGTGCCTCGAAGTGCCAGCGCACATGGCCGGTCGCGATGTCGGCGGACAGCACACGGGTGCCCGCCGAGACGTACAACTGCCCGTCGGGCGCGGGCATCATGCGTATCGGAACACCGCCGCACGAGGCGCCGTCACCGATGGGGTACGACCAGCGCTCGGCGCCGGAGCGCGCGTCGAGCGCCAGCAGCCGGGCGTCCTTCCACACGTACACCGTGCCGTCGAAGAGCGCGGGGCCCGCCTCCGGCGTCTCGAAGTCGGTCTGCGCGCCGCTCGTCTCCCACAGCTTCTCGCCGGTGGACGCCTCCCAGGCCTGCACGCCGCCGCCCCGGGTGCCGGTGACGACCGTGCCCCGGTCGACCTTCAGGGAGTACACCCAGGCGTCGGTCTGGAGGCGCCAGCGCTCGCTGCCGTCGGCTCCGTCGAGCGCGTACAGCGTGGGCCCGTCGGAGGCGTGGATACGGCCGTCGGCGACGGCCATCGCCCAGGCGACGTCCCGCGTCTTGAACTGGCGGCGGCCACTGCCCACATCGAGGGCGTGCACCTCGAAGGACGTGACGTAGAGCAGGTCGCCGTCGACGACCGGGGTGCCCCAGACGTCGTTGGACATCCGGAACCGCCAGGGCCGCCAGTGCGCGGGTCCCGCGCCGTCCGGGGGCCCCGCGGGCGGGGCCACCGGGGGTGCCATGGGCGAGGTCACGGCGTTGGTCGGCTGCTCGGCGGCGGCGGCGAGCAGCCC
>NZ_JTHL01000001.1:3612801-3613948 GCF_000818195.1 Streptomyces sp. 150FB
CGCGCTCGGGCAGCCAGGCGGACGCCGTACCGCTGTCGTCGCTGCCGGTGTCGAAGAGGTGCGGGGAGAGCTGGGCCTGGAGGTCGGCGGGCGAGGGCCTGCGGGTGGCGTCCATCTGCATACAGGCCTCGATGAGCGGCCTCAGCTCGTTGGGCAGACCTTCCGTGTCGGGGCCCTCGCGCAGCAGCATGAAGACGGTCTCGACGGGGTTCGCGCCGTGGAAGGGGGCGTGGCCGGTGGCGGCGAAGATCAGGGTCGACCCGAGCGAGAAGACATCGCTCGCGCCCGTCACACTGCGCGAGTCGCGCGCCTGCTCGGGCGACATGTACGCGGGGGTGCCCACCGCGACATTGGTCATGGTCAGCCGGGTGTTCGAGACCCCCGACGCGATACCGAAGTCGATGACGCGCGGGCCGTCCTCCACCACCAGCACGTTGGACGGCTTCAGGTCGCGGTGGACGAGGCTCGCGCCGTGGATGGACTGGAGCGCCTCGGCGATCCCGGCGGCCAGCCAGCGCACGGCCTGGGCCGGCATCGGGCCGCACTCGTTGACCATCTCCTCCAGGGAGGGCGCGGGTACGTACGCGGTGGCCAGCCAGGGCACGGCGGCGCGGGGGTCGGCGTCGACGACGGCGGCGGTGTAGAACCCGCTGACGGCGCGGGCGGCCTCCACCTCACGCGTGAAGCGGACCCGGAACAACTGGTCCTCGGCAAGCTCCGTACGTACCGTCTTGATCGCCACCCGGCGGCCCGATGCCGAGCGCGCGAGGTAGACCAGCCCCATGCCGCCGGCTCCGAGCCGCCCGAGCACCTCAAAAGGGCCGATGCGCCTCGGATCATGCTGCGTAAGCTGCTCCACTTGCCTGCCACCTCCCCGTACGGGCCACAAAGGTACGGCCCCCTGCCCCCCTGATTCTTCCTGCCAGGGGCGGCGGTTGCGAAACCGGGGGCGGATCGGAGTGTCCTACCCCTATACGGACACTCTTCCCGGTCTGCTCAGGGATCCCTCCCGACGCGCTACCGGGGCGGTCCCGATCTGCTCGGTATCTGCCCTGTTTCTGCCCGGACTTCGCACGTGCGCCACGCGGCTGGGGCTGTGGTCTGGGTCGGTTCGTGGTTGCGGTGCGTGTGTCTGGTGCCGGGCGCC
>NZ_JTHL01000001.1:3614433-3627710 GCF_000818195.1 Streptomyces sp. 150FB
GTTAGCGTCCGGACACGTACCTCCTGCGACCCCGTCACCCTCCGTCGCCGGTCGCTCGGCCCGTAACGGCTCGTCCGGGGCGGTCAGTTCGCGGTTCCCGCAGGTGAAGGGGGGCGCGCAGGGGTGGTGTCCGGGATACTCACGCGTGATTTGCGGCGGAGGGCCGCGTACACCTGGCATCCGCCCGCACGCGCCGTAAATTGTGCATCCCGGATGCCACCCCGGAGCGACACCCGACAACAACCGCAACCAACGGCCGCGCACCCCAACCGCGTCCGCGAAACGCACGCGGCGCGCACCGCAACGCCAGACCCACGGCCGCCCGCCGCGAGGCGACCCGGCGACACCGACCGTCAACCCGCCCCGGTAGGTCGCTCCGCCAGGACCGCGAAGGACGCTCCCTGGTTGTCCACGAAGACCGCCATCCGGCCCGTCTCGATGTCGTACGGCGGGCCCGTCACCCGGCCGCCCAGGCGGGTGACCGTGGTGGCGGTCGCGTCGCAGTCGGTGACAGCGAAGTAGCTGAGGAAGTGGCCCGGCAGCTCCGCCGGGAACGCGTCGGTGATGACGCTGCGGCCGGCCACCGCGGTGTTCCGGCGCGGGATGGTGCCGGCCGGGGACCACACGCGGTACGCGGTCGGGCCGGGCGCGGCGGTGTCCTCGTCCGTGACGTCCGTGCCTCTGAAGCCGAAAACCGACTCGTAGAACGGGTCGACCGCCGCCGCGTCCCTCGTATAGACCTCTGTCCAGCAGAAAGATCCCGGCAGGCCCGTTTTCTCGAATCCGGTGTCCTCGCCCGCTTCCAGAAGCCCGAATACCGCGCCCGCCGGGTCCGCCCCCAGCGCCACGACACCGAACCGGCCCAGCGGAATCGGCTCCCGTACCAGCAGCCCGCCCGCTTCCCGGATCTTCCGGCTGGTGGCGTTGGCGTCGGAAACCGCGAAATAGATGCTCCATACGGTGGGCATACGGCCGTCCCGCTTGGCGGTCAGGCCCCCCACCCGTTTCCCGTCGCTGAAGGCCTCGGTGTATTGCCCATAACCCGCACCGCCGCCCGCGACGCCCGCACCGCTGTCGTCGCCGTCGTCGCCGAAGGTCCAGCCGAACAGCTCGCCGTAGAAGCGCTTGCCCGCTTCGAGATCGGGGAGCGCCACGTCCAGCCAGCAGGGTGTGCCGTCAGCGAATGCGACCATGAGCGGGTCCTTCCTTCACCCCCCTGCGCCCCCTCGTAAAGCCAAGCTAATGGCCCATGGGCCGAGGCGCAGCGGATGAAAATAGAACATGTGCCCTCATTATCCCAATACGGGGCGGGCACCACCTGGACTTGTCCACCTAAGTTGTCCACAGGCTGTTGATAACACTATTGCGGGGCGGCCTGGCGGCCCGGGCCCTGCGCGGAGTGGCCGGTTCCCCATTTGCAGTCGGCCAAATCGCGCTCCGATCACCCGTCGGTAAGCTGACGTCATGACAGGACAAGTACGCACGGTCGACGGCCGCGTGGCTGGTCGGCGAGGCCAGGCGACGCGGCAGAAGCTGCTCGACTGCCTCAGCGAGATGCTCAGCTCCTCGCCGTACCGGGACGTCAAAGTCATTGACGTGGCCCGGAAGGCGGGGACTTCACCCGCGACCTTCTACCAGTATTTCCCAGATGTCGAGGGCGCCGTCCTCGAGATCGCCGAGGAAATGGCCAAGGAGGGATCCGGGTTGACCGAGTTGGTCTCCGGACGCTCCTGGGTCGGCAAGGCCGGCTGGCAGTCCGCCGAAGGACTTGTCGAGGGATTCCTCGACTTCTGGCGCAAGCACGACGCGATCCTCCGCGTCGTCGATCTCGGTGCGGCAGAAGGGGATAAACGGTTCTACAAGATCCGTATGAGGATCCTCAACACCGTCACGAACTCCCTTACGGAATCCGTGAAGGAGCTTCAGTCGAAGGGCCGCGTCGACAAGGACGTCAATCCGGCGGCCCTCGCCGGTTCGCTGGTCGTGATGCTCGCCGGAGTGGCCTCGCACCAGAAGGGTTTCCAGACCTGGGGTGTGAAGCAGGCCGAGCTGAAGCCGAATCTGGCTCTCCTGGTGCACCTGGGCATCACCGGCAAAAAGCCCACGAAGTAACCGTGAAAACAGACCGGCGCACCAAGCCGGCGGGCCCGTTACGGGCGTGCCCCTCCTCCTCCGTCCTGTCACGCCGGTGGGGATCACCGAGCTGATCCCCACCGGCGTTCCCGTCCCCGGGACGCGGACCGACGGACGCGAGCGGCGCACGGCTCCACCGCCCGGTTGAATGGCGGGATGAACGCAGCCGACGGCACCGAACACCGGAACCCCCCGGGGGACCCCCAAGACCCGCAGGACGCCTTCCGGACTCTGCTGCACGCGCAGCGGGTCTGGGACATCGAGCTGCCCGCCTTCGATCCGGACGGCGCGCCGGACGAGCCGCTGCCGCTGTTCCACCGGTGGTTCGGCGAGGCCGTGGCGGCCGGGCAGCCCGAGCCGCACACGATGACGCTGGCGACCGCCGACGCCGACGGCCGGCCGGACGTACGGACCCTGATGCTGCATGACGCCGATCCGCGCGGCTGGCACTTCGCCTCGCACGCGACCAGCCGCAAGGGCCGCCAGCTCGCCGTACGGGCCGAGGCCGCGCTGAACTTCTACTGGCCGTCACAGGGCCGTGCCGTACGCCTCCGTGGCCGGGTCGTCCCCGCCGGACCCGCGGAGAGCAGCGCCGACCTGCACGCGCACTCGACGGGGGCGCTGGCCTCCGCGCTGGTGGGGCGGCAGAGCGACGTACTGGAGTCGGCCGGGGAACTGGCGGCGGAGAGCGACGCAGCCTGGGACAGGGCGCGACGCGAGCCGGAGGCGGAGGCGGCGTCGTGGACGCTGTACGTCCTGGCCCCCGACGAGGTGGAGTTCTTCCAGGGCGACGCGCACAGGCGCCATGTGCGGCTGCGCTACCGGCTGGCGAAGGACGAGTGGGCACGGGAGCTGCTCTGGCCGTAGGCCCGGACCGGCAGAGCGTGTGAGCGCCTGGGCTCGGTCACCGCAGCGGGGTGATCACTGAGGGGCCGGTGAACTCGCTGGCGAGGGCATCCATGATCAGCTCATCGCAGCTCTGGCCGAGCCAGTAGCCGGCCTCGCGGAGGGCACCGGCGGCACGGAAACCGGCCTTCTCGTAGGCACGGATGCCGGGTTTGTTGGGCGCGAGCACCTTCAGCCAGACCATTCGCAGGTTGGTGACGTGGAAGGCGTAGTCGAGGGTCAGCCGGGTGGCGGCGGTCCCGAGGCCCTTGCCGCGGGCCTCAGGGGCGAGCATCACGATGTATTCGGCGGTGCGGACGGCCGGGTCGGGAAGCATGGTGGTGACGCCGACCGGGACGGGGGTCTCGCCAGTGAGGTCGTAGATGGTGAAGCGCACGTTTGCGCCGCGGAGTTGGTGGGTGATGCCCTCGGTACGGGACTCCAGCGACTCCGGTCGCTGCTGGCCGAAGCCGACGAGAAGGGCGGGGTCCTGTTCCCACCGCCAGTACGTCTCGACGAGATCAGCGCGGTAGGGGCCGAGGCCGCAGGTTGCGTCGCGGACCCAGATGGCGGGCTCAGGGCTGACGGTGATGACGGGCTCCGATGGTGAGGACGGGCGTGTAGGCGAGTGTCGAGTCCGGTTCGGCGACCTGGCCGCCTTCAGTCTGCACCCAGGCGTGCAGCCGGACGGGGTCGGCGGCGATACCGTGGCACCAGGTGACGGACAGGCGCCGGGCGGCCAGCAGCAGTACGGCGGCGGCGGACTCCTCCAGACAGGCGGTCCGAACGGGAGAATGCCATCCGGCGGCCCGGACGGCGAGTACGGCAGCCGTGGCTTGTCCGGGCGTGGCCGGGCGGCGGCAGGTTGACGTGGCGCGGTGGACGGCGCGGATCACCCGGAGCATCGTGGTGCGGCGGCTCCCTGCTTTCTCGACTGCGGCGACCGAGGCGAGCGCTGCCGCGGCGCCGAGCAGAGCCCGCCGCGGGACGGGTTCGGGGCGGGCGGTGCCGCCAGGGTGTTCGGTGCTGCCCCAACTCGCGGTCGTGGTCGTGGCCTTGATCAGTGGCCACGGCCGGGCCGCCGGAGAAGGGGCGAGCAGTCCCGCGCCCAGGAGCTGAGCGGACAGCGCACCGGGCAGCGAAGTTGACCGGCCGGTGCGGGCTGCCTCGCGGAAGCGAACGGCGGCGGCCGGCAACAGGCCCCGCACCTGGCCGGTGCGGTAGGAGACGAGGACCAGGACGTGCCCGAAGTCGGCAGCGCGGACGTGCGCAGGCTGAGCGAGAAGATCGAGGTCAGGCACGAGACTCGCTCCTCGCCGGGGTACGGGTCCAGTTCGGGGCGGGATCGCGGTGGTGAGCGGTCAACCACGCTTCGGCGGCAAGGGCTTGTTCGAGGGTGGCGAGCGGCACCGGAAGGCCGGCGGCGGCCTCGTACAAGTGCCGGCGGAATCGGCCGGGGTCGAGGAGACCAAGGTCGGCGAGGTAGCCGTCCGCGAGAGCGGACAGCTCGCGCAGGTTGGCCCGCATCCCGGTGTAGTGGTCGGCCGCAAAGCTGCCCTTGGTGGTGCGCGCGGCGGTCTGCGGCGGCAGCAAGTCGGCCATCGCGCGTGCCAGTTGGGGCTTGTAGGTGTACAGCGCTGGTCTGCGGTCGAGCGGACAGCTCAGCACGGCGTCCACCACGACCGGATCGAGGAAGGGGTTGTGCAGGTCGATGCCGACCGAGGCGGCGAGCTGGGCGTCCGCGGCGGCGGTGCGGGCAACCTCGCGGATCTCGTCCACGCACGCCCGTACCGCGAAGTCCAGCCCGGGTAACGGGTCCGGCTCGGCCGCTGTCCGGTGGGCGGCATCGGCCAGCAAGCGGTGGGCAGAAGGGCCGGCCCAGGCCGCCCACCGCCGGCAGCCCCGCACGCGCCTGAGGTGCGCGATCCTGGCATCCCTACTCGATGTCGAGTGGCGCCGCGTCGCTGGAGAGGCGGGCGTGCAGGTGCACGTCGCGGAAGACGTCCATCCGGCCCGAGTCGAACATCGCGTCCC
This sequence comes from Streptomyces sp. 150FB, assembly GCF_000818195.1. Lineage (GTDB taxonomy): Bacteria > Actinomycetota > Actinomycetes > Streptomycetales > Streptomycetaceae > Streptomyces. The sequence goes on from NZ_JTHL01000001.1 coordinate 3,619,486, forward strand.
GCAGCGCCCCTTCGGCGAGGTAGCCGCAGCGCACGGCGATGCGGCAGGAGGCGTCGTGGCCTATGGCGTGGCCCAGGTCGATGCGGTGGAGCCCGGCGCTCTCGAAGGCCCAGCGCGTGCAGAGTTCCAGCGCGCGGCGGGCGACCCCGCGGCCCCGGGCCTCGGGCAGCACCCAGTAACCGACGCGTCCGGTACGCATCCGCAGATCGATCATCCCGAGCCCGATGTGCCCGACGACCGGCCCCTCGGCCGGGCCCGTCGCGCCTGTCGCGCCCGTCGCGTCCTCCGTGACGCAGAAGTGCGCCATCTCGCCGCGCTCCCACCCCTCCGCCCGCGCCCGGACGGCCTGCGCCGCGTCGGCCTCGGTGGTGACCGGCACCAGCGGGGTGTTCCAGCGCAGGAAGTCGGGGTCGGTGACGCCGCGCAGCATCGCGGTCAGGTCGCTCGCGTCGTCGGCGCGCCAGGCGCGCAGGCGCAGCCCGTAACCACGTATGTCGGTGGGAGCCGGGAGGTGGAGACGTGGAGATTCGGTCATCCGTTCATTCAACAACGATGTGTGCCCGGCATGGAGAGAGGGGGTGCGCACACGATCCACACCCGTACGTGACCTATTCGCAACCGATTCCCATCTTGACCGAGACCCAACAAGTGTCAGCGCGATTACGCTGAGTTTTCATGCCCGCTGAGACCACCCCCACGAACGACCACCCGGTGTACGTCATCGGCGGCGGGCCCGGCGGGCTCGCCGTCGCCGCCGTACTGCGGGAACGGGGCGTACGCGCCGTCGTCCTGGAGAAGTCCCCAGCCGTCGGAGACTCCTGGCGTCGTCACTACGACCGGCTGCACCTGCACACCACCCGCAAGAAGTCCGCCCTGCCCGGGCTGCCGATGCCGCGCTCCTTCGGGCGCTGGGTCGCCCGCGACAACGTGGTGCGCTATCTGGAGAAGTACGCGGAGTACCACGAACTCGACGTCGTCACCGGCGTGGAGGTCACCGGGATCGAGCGCACCGCCGACGGGTCCGGCTGGCTGCTGCACGCCTCCGGGGGCCGGGAGTTGACCGGTCGCGCCGTCGTCGTCGCCACCGGCTACAACCACACGCCGCGCATCCCGTCCTGGCCGGGGAGGGACTCGTACGCGGGCGAACTGCTGCACGCGAGCGCGTACCGCGAAGCGGGACCGTACGCCGGTAAGGACGTGCTCGTCGTCGGTGTCGGCAACACGGGCGCCGAGATCGCGGTCGACCTGACGGAGGGCGGCGCGGCGCGGGTACGGCTGGCCGTCCGCACGGCTCCCCACATCGTGCGCCGCTCCACGCTGGGCTGGCCCGCGCAGTCGACGGCCATCCTCGTACGGCGGCTGCCCACGCGGCTGGTCGACAGGGCGGCGGCGGTCCTGTCCCGGATCTCCGTGCCGGACCTCTCGTCCAAGGGCCTGCCGCGCCCGGAGACGGGCCTCTACTCCCGGGTGCGCGAGGGCGCGATCCCGGTCCAGGACGTGGGGCTGCTCAAGGCCGTACGCAAGGGGCTGATCGAACCGGTGGCCGCGGTCGAATCCTTCGAGGACAACAAGGTCGTCCTGGCGGACGGCAGCCGGATCTCGCCCGACGTGGTGATCGCTGCCACGGGCTACGAGCGCGGTCTGGAGGGCCTGTTGGGCGGCCTGGACGTACTGGACGAGCGGGGCCGTCCGGCGACCCACGGCCGGCGGGCCCCGAAGCAGGCCCCTGGCCTGTACTTCACGGGCTTCACCAATCCGATCAGCGGCGCACTCCGGGAACTGAGGAGAGACGCCTACCGCATCGCGAAGGCGCTTTCGCGGTAAGGGGGTTGGGTGGTCCGGGTTGGGTGACTTGCGGGGCGGCTGCCGGGCGTGGTGGGCGGCCCCCCGGGGGAGCGGGGGGCCCATCGGCCGAGGACAACCCTGGTCCCGTCCCGCCGCGTTCGGCGCGTCGGCAGTCTCCGTGGTGGTCACGGCCGAAGTACTCGTCGCGCCCGGGACGGGTTCGGCTGTCCGGCGCCGGTCGCTTCGCAATGCTGCCCACGACCCGCCGGGGGCCACCCTTTTTGCCGCGATGTTCACTCGTTGCGGGCATTCGGAGTCGTTCCATCACGGCATGAACACCGGTGTACGCGCCGGAGGTGAGCCCCCGGCGCGGAATCCTCTCCCGGAAATGGGTCAGGCCGGTGAGGCCACCGCGACCGCCGGCCGGTGCCTGATCACCAGCGCCATCAGCGCCGCCGCCGCGCACAGCGCGCCCGACGCGTACCAGACCACGTCGTACGAGCCGAAGACATCACGCGCGAGTCCCCCGGCGAACGCGACGATCGCCGCACCCACCTGGTGTGAGGCGAAGACCCAGCCGAAGACGATCGGGCTGTCGGCGCCGTAGTGGTCGCGGCACAGGGCGATCGTCGGCGGGACCGTCGCGACCCAGTCGAGGCCGTAGAAGACGATGAAGAACAGCATCGGCGGGTGGACCGACGGCGCCAGCAGCATCGGCAGGAAGAGCAGCGAGATCCCGCGCAGCGCGTAGTAGACCGCCAGCAGCCGCCGCGCGTCGAAGCGGTCGGTGAACCAGCCCGAGGCGATCGTCCCCACCACGTCGAAGACGCCGACCACGGCGAGCAGCGAGGCCGCCGTGGTGACCGGCAGCCCGTGGTCGTGGGCGGCCGGTACGAAGTGGGTCCTGACCAGGCCGTTCGTCGACGCCCCGCAGATCGCGAAGCTGCCGACCAGCAGCCAGAAGGGGCCGGTGCGCGCCGCCGAGAAGAGCACGGTGACCGTACGCCGCGCAGCGCCCATCATCGGCGCCGGCTTCGGCGTGAACTCCTCGGCCCCGTACGCCGACAGGCCCACGTCCGCCGGGTGGTCGCGCATCAGCAGCCAGACGAACGGGACCACCGCCAGCGCGGCCAGCGCGACCGTGATCGAGGCCGGGCGCCAGCCGTGGTGCTCCACCAGCCAGGACAGCAGCGGGAGGAAGACCAGTTGGCCCGAGGCGCCGGCCGCCGTGAGGATGCCGGTGACCAGGCCGCGCCGGGCGACGAACCAGCGGTTGGTGACGGTCGCGGCGAAGACCAGCGCCATCGAGCCGCTGCCCAGGCCGACCAGGAGCCCCCAGTACAGGACGAGTTGCCAGGACGCCGTCATGACCACGGTCAGTCCGGCGCCGACCGCTATCAGGGTGAGGGCGACGGCGACGACCCTGCGGATACCGAAGCGGTCCATCAGCGCGGCGGCGAACGGCGCCGTCAGTCCGTACAGCGCGAGATTCACCGACACGGCGAAGCCGATCGTGCCGCGCGACCAGCGGAACTCGTCGTGCAGCGGGTCGATCAGCAGGCCGGGCATCGAGGAGAAGGCCGCGGCGCCGATGATCGTCACGAAGGTGACGGCGGCGACGAACCACGCCCGGTGGATCCGGCCCGGCGGGCGCGGCGCCCGAGCAGCCCGACGTGGCGCCCGGACCGGGGCCGGGGTGGCACGGGGCTCGGGAGCGTCCTCCGCTGGGCGGTGTTCGGTTGTCTGGGTCACGTCAGAAAGCATCCGTGAGCGCGGCGCGACCATACGAGTGGCCCGACAGCCAGTGTTCGCTACAATCGGGCCATGGCGCTCACATCCCCCCAGCCGGATGCCCGGCGTACGGCCGCCCGGCACACGGCCGCCGGACACACGCCCGCGCACCGCGTCGCCGTGCTCGCCCTCGACGGAGTCATCCCCTTCGAACTCGGCATCCCCCACCGGATCTTCGGCCGCCCGCGCGGCCCCGGGGGCGAGAAGCTGTACGAGGTCGTCACCTGCTCGGTCCGGCCGCCGGGCCCCGTACGTACCGACGCCGACTACGTGATCCTCGCCGAGCACGGTCCCGAGGCGCTCGCGACCGCCGACACGGTGATCATTCCGGCCTCGTACGAACTCGGCCCCGTCTACACCGAAGGCCGGCTCACCGGCGAACTCGCCGCCGCCCTCGCCCTGGTGCGGCCCGGCACCCGGATGGTCTCGATCTGCACCGGCAGCTTCGTCCTGGCCGCCGCCGGGCTGCTGGACGGCCGGCCCGCCACCACCCACTGGTCGTCCACCGACCGCTTCCAGCGGCTGTTCCCGCGCGTCAAGGTCGACGCCGGGGTGCTGTTCGTCGACGACGGCGACATGCTGACGTCGGCGGGGGTCGCCGCCGGGATCGACCTCTGTCTGCACATCGTGCGGCGCGACCACGGCACAGCCACGGCGAACGAGGTGGCGCGGCTCACCGTCGTCCCGCCGTACCGCGAGGGCGGCCAGGCGCAGTACATCGAGCGGCCCATCCCCGAACCGCAGTTGGCGACCACCACCGCCGCGCGCGCGTGGGCGCTCGACCGGCTGCACGAGCCGATCCAGCTTCGCGACATGGCCGGACAGGAGTCCATGTCCGTACGGACGTTCACGCGGCGGTTCCGCGAGGAGGTCGGCGTCAGCCCCGGCCAGTGGCTGACCTTTCAGCGGGTCGAACGGGCCAGGCAACTGCTGGAGTCCACGGATCTCTCGATCGACCAGGTGGCGCGCGACGCGGGGTTCGGTACGGCGCAGTCGATGCGACAGCACCTTCAGTCGGTGCTGGGTGTCCCGCCGACGGTCTACCGGCGCACGTTTCGCGCCGGGGCCGGCAGGTAATTGCCGCGAAAGTTTTCCACAGCCTGTGCACGAGCGAGTCTGGCCACTCCCTCATGCTGACAAAATGCCGTAACGCACGCCGAACGGGTGGGTCCGGGCTCAATATCTGTGGGTCGCGCCGTAGATCGCCCCGCAGACGCCCGCTCGGGCACCGCCACGGGCACGGGGAGCGGCTCGATGAGTGGCGCTGGTGCCGGTGCCGGCGGTGGTGTTGGCGCTGACGTTCGCGCCGGCGCTCGCGCACGGCTCGTACGCCGTCACCGTGCCCGGCGCCGTCCGGTCCACCTCGCACCAGACGCGCTTGCCCCTGCCCTCCGGCTGCCACCCCCACCGGTCGGCGAGCACCTCCACCAACTCCAGGCCGCGGCCGTTGGTGTCGTCGCCGTCCGCGTGGCGCGGGCGCGGCGGGGAGGCGCTGGCGTCGGCGACCTCGATCCGTACCGTACGGACCGCGGCACCCACCGCCGTACCGGCCGCGTCAGCGCCGGAGCCCGCACCCGAGCCGGAACCGGGCCCCGCACCCGAGCCGGGGCCCGAGCCGAAGAGCAGTCGCAGCACGGCCGGACGGCACGTGTGCACCACGGCGTTGGTGATCAGCTCGGAGATGAGCACGATCGCCGTCTCGGCCGCCGGCTCATCCTCGTCCATCCCATGACCGACGAGCCTCGAACGGGCCCATCGACGGGCACGCCCCACCTCCGCGGGGTCGGCCCCTACGTCCAGTTGAACCTGAAGCACCTGCACCGCTCACACCATCCGAACCGGCGGACACATCGCCTCGCACCTCGACAGGGTCCTCAACAGGGTCACAGAACGTGACTCCCTTGCGAGACAGCATGGTTGACGTACAGTCACCGCAACAAGCGCTTCGGGCATATTCCAGCGCGAATGAGTATGCGTACCGCATACTGTGCGACGCCCGTCGCGAGGGGTCGAACCATGGGCACGCGAAGTGCCTTTGTCCCGTGGGGGCGGGATACATCCGGGTTCCCGGAATCGCCCTACCGGCAACTCCGCGACCGCCCCGCCTCAGAACTTCTCGCACCTGACGGAGCGTACCGGAGCTGTCACGCGACTCCGGCCCGTGACAGCACGTCCTTAGGACACAACCCGGTATCGACCGGAGGGCCGTCCGGGGAACCGTCCGCTCGACACGCTCAGTTACTCTCCGGCTGGCCGGGGCCAGGACTTACGTTTCTGATGCAACGCTCGTCGCGCGACGGTGAGTTGTGAGGCCGGGAAGCGTGCGGACCTTGTCTTGCCATGCCGCGTGCGCCGCCGCCGGGCCGGGCCGTCGGATCGCGGTCGGGTCGCCGTCGGGTCTACGGCTCCGGCGTGACGTAGTAGGCGGCGAAGGACGTCAGGATTTCTTCCTCGGTGATCCGGCCGTCGCCGTCCCCGTCGAGGCTCGCAGCGGCCTGTGTCGCCACGTCCGGGGCAGCGCCGAGCACCCGCAGCGCGCGCTCGGCGGCGGCCGGGGTCACCCCGCTGCCGTCCTCGTCGGCGATGGCGATCACCGCGTGCAGGAACGGCCGGGCGATCTCGGCGAAGCGCTGGGGGCTGTCACGCAGCCGCTTCGCCGCGCCCATGATGAATTCCTGCCGGCTGACGCGCTGGTCCCCGTCCACGTCGGCGATCCCGGCCATGCCCTGCCAGAACGCCTCGGCGCCGCTGTAGAGCGCCTGCCCCTTGTCGGACCTGGCCGTCGTACCGAACTCGGCGAGCAGTGCCGCCGCCGCACCACTGAAGTCCTCGCGGTCGATGTAGCCGTTGCCGTCCTGGTCGAAGGCTGCGAACCGGGACGCGATCTTGGCCTCGTACTCTGCGCTGTCCATGCCCCGGAGCGTACGACGACGGACACCGGCCGTGTGGCCTGTTGCGTACAGATCAGCCGTTAATGCCCGGTGCCCGTCCTTGGCCGGAGCGCGCCTTACGCGGAAAGGGGCCGGCAGGTCTCGTCCACGGCTGTCGGCACATCCGGGTAGATCTCGAACAGCCTGCGCACGCCCAGCGCCGCCAGTACCCGGTTGACGTGCGAGCCGTCCTCCGAGCCCCCGGCGGGCAGGATCAGATGCAGTCGGCCCTGGCAGGAGCGCAGCAGGCGGCGAGCGGCGATCAGCACACCCACGCCGCTGGAGTCGCAGAAGAACACCTCGGACAGGTCGAGCACCAGCTCACGACGGCCTCCGGCCACGGCTTCATGCACCCGCTGGCGCACTTCGGGCGACGTCATGATGTCCAGTTCGCCCGTGATGCGCAGTACGGTCCACGCGCCGTCCTCGGCCTCGTCCACCTTGAGCGTCACTCGCCTGGACCTTTCCTCGTGCCGATGCGGAGGCGATCCGGAAGTCGCCCTTCCTTCGCCGCTGCCCGACCCCACTCCCACCAAACACGTTGAGAGAACGGTCACCGGTCCCTCACCATACGGACTCCTCACCGTGACGTACTCCATAGCGCGACTGGCGGCTCTGGGGGCGCACTTGAGGCAAAGGGGCGTGCGTTGTCGGTTCTGCCCACTACATTCGATGGAAGGGGCGGCCTTCCACAGCGGACCTGGGAACGCCGGGGAGCACCCGTGAGCACCAGCGATACGCGTCGCACAGCGCCGCACAGCAGGGCACAGCACCGCACGGCACACGGAGAACCAGGGCAGGCACGGGGCGGCAAGGCCGGGGAAGGCTGGGAGTCGTATGACGAAGGACACACCGGCCCGCTGGGACCGCAGGATGCAGCAGCGGCTCGCGCGGGGTGAGGCCGCCGCGCTCGGCGAGTTGTACGACCGCTACGCGTCGCTCGTACACAGCATCGCCAACCGCGTCTTCGACGACGACGACGCAGCCGACCGGATCACCCGCGAGGTCTTCGGGCACGTCTGGGAGAACCCCGACACCTACGACCCCAAGCAGGGCTCGATCAGCTCGTGGGTGGCGAAAGTCACACGCCAGCAGGCCGTGCGACGGTTCCGCGAGACGGAGACCGAGGCGTACGAGGCGAGCGGCGCCGTCGGCGCGGAGGAGGCCGAGGAGCTGGAGCGGAAGGTACGCAGAGCCGCCGCCGTGGCCCGCGCCGACTACATCGTCACGTCGATGCCCGCACCGCTGCGCGAGGCGCTGGAGCTGGCGTACCACCAGCGCCGTGACTACCGGCAGACCGCCGAGGACCTGGGGGTCACCGCCGACGAGGCGCGTCGCAGGCTCCGGCTCGGCCTGCAACTTCTCTCCACGGCCAACACACAGGCGCTGGAAGGCTCCTCCCCGCCCGGAAACGGACGATCCCTGTGACGGGCCCGCTCGACGGCGGCCGCGACGGCCGTGACGGCGGCGGCGGAGACGGCGGCGACGACGACTCCGAACGGCCCGAAGCCCCCGAACGGCCCGGTGGCTTCCCCCGGATACCTGGCCCGCGCGCGGCGGGCGACGACATGGACCCGCCGCCGCGCCTCGATCCGCCGCCCGGCTCCGGCACGGCGCCCGGCCCTGCCGACGCGTCCGGCTCCGACGACGACGTCCCGGACTCCGACTTCGACTTCGACTTCGAGGTGTGGGACCGCGCGGTCGAGACCTCGGGTCCCG
>NZ_JTHL01000001.1:3628008-3642414 GCF_000818195.1 Streptomyces sp. 150FB
GCCGCAGCCGCCCGCCTCCGGCCCCGGCGCGGGCGCCGGCGGCGTCCCGCCCGCTCCGCCGCTCTCGCACAAGGTGCTGAAGTCGCTCCTCGGGGCGTGGGCGCTCTCGGCCTGTTCCGCCAAGGAGATCACGCTCGTCGAGGACCACCTCACCGAGTGCGCCTCCTGCGCCGAGGAGGCCCTGCGGCTGCGCGACGCCGTGGAACTGTTGCACACCGACCACACCCTCGACCTGAATCCCCGGCTGCGCTCCCGGGTGCTGGAGAACTGCCTGAACCGCAGGCCCGCCCGGATCCCCGTGCCGGACTGGGCCGGTCCTTACGACGCGGAGACGGCACGGCTCGACGCGCTGCTGCGCGACATCGGGGAGACGGACTGGCAGGCGCCCGTACGGCTCAGGTGGTTCGAGAACGAGAAGATGACCTCGCGGAAGACCACGGTCGCCGGTGTCATCGGACATCTGCTGATCGTCGACGGCCTGGTGGGCGCGGCGCTCGGCCTCGACGATCCGCTCGGCGCCGACGCACCGGCGGCGCCCACCGGGCGTACGGAGAGCTACTGGCGCGCCTCGGCCCTCCCGCCCACCGGTGTCCTCCACGGACCCTGGCGCGAGCAGAACCACACCCTCATCCGGACGGTCTCCTTCGCGGGGCGCGGGGTGGCCGATCTCTCCGTGCCGTACGGCGACTTCAGCCTGCCGCTGCGGGACGCGCTGCTCGACCGGGCCTTCGAATGCTGGGTGCACGGCGGCGACATCGCGGACGCGGTGGACTATCCGTACACCAATCCGAGCGGCGCCCATCTGCACGAGATGATCGACCTGGCCGCGCGGTTGCTGCCCGCCGCCCTGGCGGCGCGCCGCCGCGCCGGGCTCGCCTCCCCCGCGCGGCAGCTCGTGGCGGCGGGATCTCCCGGGCGTTCGCTGCATCTGGAGGTCGAGGGTCCGGGCGGCGGCAACTGGTACATCTCGCTCGACTCCCCCGCCGCGATCGGCACCCGTGAACGGTCGGTCGCTCAAGTCGCCCTGGACGGCGTCGAGTTCTGCCAACTGGTGGCCGGTCATGTGCCGCCGGAGGAAGCGGCAGCCGGGCAGGAGGGGGACCGCGAGGCGATCAGGGATGTGCTGTTCGCCGCCGCGTCGCTGAGCCGGCTCTGAGCAGAGAGTGCCACGTCCTACGGCTCCTACGGCTCCTGCGGCTCCGGGGACGGCTCCGGAGGCGGGTACACGTACGGGAGTTGCGGCTGATTGGCGCCGCCCACGCTCACATGCGGGCCTTCCGGCCTGACCGTACCGTCATGCGGCTTCAGTTCGACGGAGATGCGGTGGGTGGTGTCACGGGACGCCGAGCCGCCGCCGTCGGCCGTGACCACCCCGATCCGCAGCCCCGCCTTGGCGTTGGCCTCGCGCCGAATCTGCACGGCGAATTCGACGCTCACCTTCTCGACGAGGAACTTCATCGAACTGTGCGCGCCTTCGGACTGAGCCTGTTCCAGCTCCTGGCGTATGCGGCCGATGACGGCCGACAGTTCTACGGTGTCCGCGTCGTCACGCGCCTCACTTCTGCCCATGCGACTCACCCCCCTCAATCACCACGGAGTGGGGCGCAGTTGTCACCCCCCGTGGTTATTGTTGACGAGTATGACGGAGCCCACACGCACTTCCCATGATCCCGCGGAGGAAGGCGGTTGGCGGGTGCGGCTGTTCCAGGGGGACAACGGCAGGGCACAGCCACTGGGCGCCGGCGTACTTCTTCCCGGCGGTCTCGTCCTGACCTGCGCCCATGTCGTCCTGCACACGCCGGACGACGGCCGGGGCGCAGGGCCTCACGTACAGCCAGGACCGGGCCCGGGACAGGACGGCGGGCAGCGGCACTCCGCCGAGCGCGTCCCGCTGGAACGGTTGTTCGCGGAGTTCCCCGGCGCCCGCGCCGCCGCCGCGGCCGGACGGTCAGGGGTGCCCCGAGGGGCCGTGCGACCCGTGCGCGCCAAAGTGATGCGGGAGTATCTGCGGCCGCTCACCACGTACTTCAGCGGTGACATCGCCCTGCTGGAGCTGGCGGAGATACCCGACATCCCCCCGGCGAAGCTGCACCGGCAGATACCCGCGCGCGACGAACGGGTGCACACGGTCGGTTATCCCCAGGACCTCTGGGGCGGCGAGGACATCGACGCCGAGCTCAAGGGGCGCGGCGGCCCCGGGCCCGAGTGGGTACAGCTCGACCCGGTGCGTTCGCCGTACGCGATCCGGCCCGGCTTCAGCGGCAGCGGAGTGGTCCACAGCCGCTCGCGCCGCGTGATCGGGATCGTGGTCGATCAGTACGGGACCGAGGAGCACAAGGTCCCCGTCGGGCACGCCTACATGATCCCGACCGAGAGCATCCTCAAGCATCTCCCGCCGGAACTCCTCGGGTTGACGGTGACGGGGACGCGCGCCGTCTCGCGCGGTATCGCCGTCGCTCCCCGCAGGACCGATACGAGCCGCGCGCCCGGGCTGCGCCGCAAGGTGACGCGCTGGCTGGAGGAGGGCGCCGCCGCCGCGGTGGCGGCGGTAGCGGAAGCGGGGGGCACGGCAGGCGCCGACCCGGTGGAGGTGATCTTCGCCAGGGACGGCGAACACGACGCGCTGCACGCCATCCACTCCACCCTCACCCTCGCCGACCGCGAGCAGAACCCCCGCGCGGTCTCGCGTGGCGACGCCGACGAGCCGGGGGCGGGGACGATCGACATCGCCGTCGACGCCACGGGACGTACGGCCGCGCAGCTCGTCACCCGTACCGCCGACCGGATCGGCCTGGACAGCCCGGACGCGCCGGGCAGCGCGGCCGACGCGGCGCACATCGGGTCGCTGCTCGACCGGATCGCCGAGGAAGGGCCGCCGCTGTCCGCCGCGTTCCTGTCCGTCGACCGCACGATCCCGTCCGGTGAGGACGCGATGCCGCTGTTGCGGGCGCTGCGCGGGCGCGGCCTCAGCCGGCTGCTGCTCGTCTTCCGTGACCAGCGCTCGCCGCTGCTCGCCAAGGTTGTCGCCGAGCTGCTCGACCCGCACTGGGCCGAGCGCCGGGCCAAGGCCATCGCCGCCCGGCTGGCCGAACTGACCGACATCGAGGAGCGGTTGAGGCAGCTACGGAAGAACCCCCCGGGAAGCGGCGGCAACAGCTTCGGCTCGCGCGCCCCGGACGCGCCTCCCGAGCCGCGCGGCCGGCAGCTCAGGGCGGAGCTGGACGCGCTGCGTGCGAGCGGCGCCCTGCAAGGGCCGGCGGCCTCGGGAGCCTCGGGCTTGTCGGGCGCCTCAGGCTTGTCGGGCGCTGCGGGCGCTTCCGGCGCCTCGGCCGCTTCGGGTACTAACGGCACCTCCGAGGCTCCCGCCCCCGCCGACTCCCTCCCGTACGACCTGTTCCGGCTGGACATCGCCGTCGAGGACGCCCTGCTGCGCGCGGTGGCGGCCGTACAGCGGTTCAACCGGCCCGAGCGGCCGAGCAGGTACACCGTCGATCCGCCGGGCGACGAGCTGACCGATCTGCCCGTGATAACCGTCAGCGATCCCGACGTGCTCGTCGAGCCCGAGCCCGAACCTCCCGACGGCCGCCCGGGTGACGAGGGCGCCGGCCTGCGGCCCGGCGACGAACTGCACCGGCAGTACAAGGTGGTCGGCAGGCTCGGCCAGGGCAGTTACGGGCAGGTCTACCTCGCCCGCGATCTGCTGCTGGTCAAACGGCCCGTGGCGCTCAAGGGGGTGCGGGACCGCGACGACCCCGCGGCGCTGCGCCTCGCCGAACAGGAGCGGCTGCGTCTCGTCAGCCTCAACCACCCGTCGGTCATCCGGGTCATCAACTACGCGCGGCACCCCGATCACCCGGCCAACAAGGCCGAGTTCATCGTGATGGAGTTCGCCGACGGGGCATCTCTCGAATGGGTCGCCGAGCGCATCGCGCGCAGTGTTCCGCCGTTCGCCGGCTTCCGGGTCCACGAATTCATCGTCGCGTACGGACTGCTCATCCTGCACGCGCTCACCTATCTGCACGAGGTGGAGCACCTCGTCTACGGCGATCTCTCCCTCACCAATGTCATCCACTGCGGCAAGGGCATCAAGCTCATCGACGTCGCCGGCGTCCGGCGGATCGGCTCCTCGGGCCCGGTGACCTACCGTCCGCCGGAGCTGGACGCGTCCACCGCCATGACCATCGCGGGCGACCTGTACGGCGTGGGCGCCGTCCTGAAGGAGTTGCTCAGCCATGTCCCCGCGCACCCCTCGGACCTCGGTACGAAGTCCCTGGAGCGGGCGCTCCTGCGGGCGACCGCCGACCGGCCGGAGGAGCGGTTCGCGGACGCGGCCGAGATGTCCGTACAACTCCGTGGCGTGCTGCGGGAGTTGCGCTCGCTGCGGCTCGGTGAGGAGACCTTCGAGCCGTCGCCGCTCTTCTCGCCCGCCGCCGCGGCTCTCGACGGGGAGCTGGGCAAGGCCCCCGCGCTGACCCAGTGGCTGACGGGCGGCGCGCGCAAGCGGCCGCTGGTCGTACGGCCGCCGAAGCCGGCCGAGGTCGCGGTGGGGCTGCCGGTGCCGAAGCCGGACCGTAAGGACCTCAACTGGAAAGAGCTGCACCGCACTTCGTACGACGACCCGGCGGGCCTGCTCCAGCTCAGCGACGAGTGGTCGCGGTCGCCGGAGCTGGCGCTGCTGCGCTGCCGGCTCCACCTGGAGACCGCGCGCGACCAGGGCCCCGATTCCCGTACCCATATGGTCGCGGCCGTACGGGAGTTGGAGCAGGCGCGGCGGGAGATAGGCGCGCTGGCCGCGCACGACTGGCGGGTGCACTGGCACGAAGGGCTGCTCCATCTGGCCGCGAACCGGGTGGAGCCGGCGCTCGACTCCTTCGACCGGGTCTACGCGGCGATCCCCGGCGAGTTCGCGCCCAAGCTCGCCCTCGGCTACTGCCACGAGTGGCTGGGCCACGGCCGGCAGGCGATGGAGTTCTACGAGGCGGTCTGGCACCGTAACCACGCGCTCGGCAGCGCCGCGTTCGGCCTCGCCCGGATCCACCTCGACCGGGACAACCCGGCGCGCGCCCTCGACTCGCTCGAAGCCGTACCGGCCGACTCGCGGCACCGTACCGCCGCCCGTACGGCCATGGTCCGCATCCACGCCGGCCTGCCGAAGGACGGCGCCGCGCCGACAGTGGCCGCAGCCAAGCAGGCGTATCAGGCGCTGCACCGGCTCGACCGGCACGACGGGCTCACCGACGGGCAGGCGAAGGAGCGGCTCACCACCGATCTGCGGGAGCTGCTGCTCACGCTGGTCGTCTCGGCCGCCAGGCGCGGACAGCCGGACCCGCTGGAGGCGCTGCGCGCGGAGCTGCCGGACGAGATCGACGTACCGCTGTCCGAACGGGAGTTGCGCAACGAGCTGTACAAGAGCTACCTGCTGCTCCGGGAGCAGGTGCCGAAGACGGGTCGTGACGAGCAGAAGGCGCTCGCCAAGGCGCTCGTCGACAACGCCTACAGCACGCGTCCGACCAGCCGGCAGCACGGCCGTCGCCGCCGGCACGAGCGGAAAGGGGACGGGTCATGAGCACGTTCAGCGACGCGGACGCGGATGCGGACGCGTACGCCGATGCCGACGCGTACGCCGATGGCGGTACAGATGCCGAAACGGGCGACCAGGCGCGTGCGCGCCCCTCGCGGGCGGCGAGGCTCTTTCCGGCGCTGTGGCGGTGGGCCCGCGGCGGGCTGGAGTCCGGCGGCAGGAAGGACACGGCGCAGTTCGTCCTCGCCCGTATCCTGCTGCTCCCCGCCCTCGCCCTGTCGATCCTCGCCCTCTCGGGGGCGGCGTACTTCGACGTCCACGACCGTACGCAGCAGCTCCGCGACCGCTACGCCCCCGCCCTCATCGACCTGGCCCACGCGCGGACCTCACTGGAACTGGCGCATACGGAGGCCACGCGCCGCCTCGGCTCCGACAAGAACGGCAAGCAGCTCCCGCAGACCGACCTGGTCGGGCTCGGCGAGAAGTACCCCGCGCTGATGACGCAGGTCTCGCAGAGCCTCAACCGCGCGGCGCAGACGGCGGCTTTCCGGAAGTCGCAGGAGCAGGACCTGCATGTGGTGTCCGGGCTCGTCGTCTCCTACAACGACTGGATCGGCTGGGCCGACCGCCACCACGAGAGCAGACAGTTGCGCGAGTCGGGTCTGGCGTACGCCAGGAGCCTGCTGCGCGACAACGTCCCGGACCAGAAGCCGACCGCCGTACTCAACCGCATCGACGAGCTGGAGAAGCAACTCCGCCTGGAGACAGAGCACTTGTCGGGCTGGGGCACGCTGTCCTTCGCGATGGAGGCGACCGCGGTGCTGGCGGCCCTGGTCCTCGCCTTCGCGCTCATCGGCACGCTCGACTTCATCCGGCGCAAACTCTCCCTGCGCAGCCTGATGTTGGCGACATGCCTGGCACCGGTCCTGCTGGCGCTGATCCTGCTGTCGTTCGGCGGCGTCACCGAGCACAGTGCCCAGCAGCGGGTGGGCGAGACCGTCACCGACCTCACCCGGGTCGACGCGGACACCACCTCGGACTCCGCCATCGAGACGCTGTCCGGCCGGCTGTCGGACGGCCTCGAACGGTCGCATCCCGGCGAGTGGGCGCTCGCCGGGGCGCTGGCGCTGGCCGTCGGAACCGCGGGCGCGCTCGCCTGCGGTGTGACGCTCTTCCACTACGGCCGCAGGCACCTTGAGATCCACTGGAGGTCGCACCCGTGAGAGGCCCTCGCACAAGCACCAAGCGCCGCCGGGCGAAGGCCGGTTGGGTGGGCGCGCTGCTGGCGGGCGCGCTGCTCGCGACCGTCGGTGTGACGGCGGGCTGCTCCGCCGGGGAGGACAGGACGCTGGTCGTCCTCGGCCCGTGGACGGACGGCGAGGAGAAGCCCTTCGTGGCTGCGCTGGCGAAGATCGGCGAACGCACGGGCCGGCATTACGCGTACGAGGGCACCCGGTCGCTGCGGGAGACCCTCGTCGCCCAGTTACGGGCGGGAGCGCCGCCCGATGTGGCGCTGCTCAACAGCCTCGGCGACCTGGCGGGGTACGCCCAGGACGGGGACGCCAAGCCGCTGCCGGACGAGATCGCGCAGCGGGCACTCCGGCCGTGGGCGCCGCGCTTCACGGTCCCGGACGCGAGCGGCGAGGCGGCGGACCACGCGTACGCCGTGCCGGTGCGGGTCGACCTGAAGAGCATCGTATGGAGCCGCCCGGAGGCCCCCGCGGCGGCCGGGGGACCGAAGAAGGCACCGGACAAGGCACCGGTGTGGTGCCTCGGCATGGCCTCGGGTCCGACGTCCGGCTGGCCGGGCACGGACTGGATCGAGGACCTGCTGCTCCAGCGCCAGGGCTACGCGGTGTACGACGACTGGGCGACCGGCGGACTGCCGTGGACCGACTCCAAGGTGCGGACCGCCTGGCAGGAGTGGGGGAAGATGGTCACCGCGCTGGACCCGAAAGCGGGTCAGCGCGCGCTGTCCACCTCGTTCGAGTCCATCGGCGGCGGCCACTACGGCCTGCTGAACACCGGCGACTGCACGCATGAGCACGCGGCGGCCTTCATACGCAGGCACTACCAGGACGACATCCTGCCCGAACCGACCTCCGCGTATCTCCCGGGCGTGAAACCCCTCAACCAGTTCGAGGTCTCGGGAGACCTCGCGGCGGTCTTCAAGGAGAGTGACGCGGCCTGGGAGTTGATGGCCCAGCTCACCTCGGACAAGACCCGCGCGGACTGGACCGCCGCCGCGAGACCGGAGGAACAGCCGTTCTTCGCCGGTGACATGGTGCTCGGCGACAGGCCGCAGACGAAGGCGACAGCGGCCGCGCTGAAACTGCTCGACGGCGCGAGCCGGATCTGCTTCGACGCGTCCGACTCGATGCCGCCGACCCTGCGGGTGGCCTTCCAGCGGGCGGTGCTGGAGTTCCTGGAGAGACCGCGGGACGAGAAGTTGCTCAGCAGTCTGCTCGAACAGTTGGAGGCGGAGCGTCAACTACAGCAGGACGACGGCGCGTTCTTCCTGAGCACCCTGTGCCAACGCCCGACGGTCACGCCGTAGAGGCCGAGCTCCACCGCCGGCGGGCATGAAGCGTCCGGTCCGCCCTCAGGGGACGTTCCAGGCGGAGATGAACGGCTGCTCGCCCTCGGCGGTCAGGAAGCTGAGACTGCCGGGACGCGGATGGCCGAGCAGTCGGGCGGCTGACGCGTCGAGACCGACCCAGCGCACGGCGAGCACGCGCGCCAGATGACCGTGAGCGACGACGGCGACGTCACCGTCCTTCAACAGCGGCCGGATTCGGCTCAGTACCGCGTCCGTGCGCGCGGCCACCTGTCGCAACTGCTCGCCGGGATGGTCGGCGTCGCCCGGAACCACGCCGTCCCGCCACAGGTCCCAGCCCCGCTTCGTCTCCCGGATCTGAACCGCGGTGAGGCCCTCGTAGCCGCCGTAGTCCCACTCCAGCAGGTCAGGATCGGGCCTGAAGCCTGTCAGGCCCGCCAGCTCGGCCGTCCGCACAGCGCGGCTCAGCGGGCTGCTGAACACGGCGGTCGACGGCGTCCGGCCAACCTCGGAGCGAGCGCCTTCGCCGCTTCCTCGCCCGCGTGTGTCAGTGGAATGTCGGTGCGGCCGGCGTGCCGGCCCGACAGGCTCCACTCGGTCTGGCCGTGCCTGATCAGGATCAGTTCACCCATGGCCGCGAAGATATCTCGCGCCCCCAGCACCACATGAGATGACTTCTTGGGCGCGGGCGTCGCTCACCCGGCCTGCTCGTCTCCGGTGAACATGGCGATCAGGCTCTGGGGGGCGTTGTCGCCGAACATGAGCGTGTGGAGTTCGGCGCCGTCGGAGGCGGCTTCGGCGCCCCGGGCGAACATGGCCTGCTCGTACGCGGCGAGCACGGCCTCGACGTCGTCGGGGCGCGCGGCGAGGGCCGTGCCGAGTTCGGCGCCGTCGTACATGGCGAGGTTGGCGCCCTCGCCGTTCGGGGCAGCGAGGTGGGCGGCGTCGCCGACCAGGGTCACCCCCGGCACCCGGCCCCAACGGTGCCCGATCGGCAGCTCGTTGAGGGGGCGCAGGACCGGCGCGGTGTCGCTCTCGGTGATCAGGGCGGTCAGTTCGGGGGCCCAGCCGTCGAACTCCCGCACGATGCGCGCGGTGGCCGCCGCCGCATCGGTGAAGTCGATGGCGGCGAACCAGTCCTGCGGCTTCGACAGCGCCACATACGTGTGGAGGGTGTCGCCGCTCTCGCGGTGAGCCGTGATCCCCTTCCCCGGTGCGAGGGCGGCCAGCGCCCCGCCGCCGACCGCCTTCGCGGCGGCAGGGTGCCGGGTGGCGCCGTCGAAGAGGTAGGTCTCGACGTAGGACATGCCGAGGTAGGCGGGGGTGGCGTCGGAGAGCAGCGGCCGGACCCGTGACCACGCGCCGTCCGCGCCGACCAGCAGGCTCGTGGTGACGGTGGCGCCGTCGGCGAAGGTCACCTCGTGGCGGCCCTCACCGAGGCCGCGGGTGGCGCTGACCTTGTGACCCCACCGGACCGTGCCGGCCGGGAGCGCGTCGAGCAGGATCCGCCGCAGCTCGCCGCGCTGCACCTCGGGGCGTCCGCCCGTACCGTCGTCGGGCTGGTCGAAGAACACGGTGCCGTCCCGGTCGAGGATCCGCATCGCCTGGCGGCCCTCCAGGATGAGGGCACGGAACTCGTCCGTCAGGCCGGCCGCCTCGATGGCGAGCTGCCCGTTGTGTTCGTGGATGTCGAGCATCCCGCCCTGCGACCGCGCCGCCGGTGAGGGCTCCGCCTCGTGGACCGTGACCGGGATCCCGTGGACGTGCAGGACGCGGGCGAGTACGAGTCCGCCGAGGCCCGCGCCGATGATCGTGACTGGAGTGGTCATGGTGCCTTCCCTCCCCTCGCAGGCCGCCGGGCGGACACCCGGCAGGTCACCTGTGGAACGTTGTTCCAATGACAGACTGGAACAGCGTTCCACTCCTGTCAAGCTGGAACGGCGTTCCAGGTATGTCAGGATGGCCGCATGGCAACCAGAACGCGCCGGACGGAGCGACGAGAGGAACCGCTCTCCCGGGAGCGCATCGTCGAGGCGGCGGTCGGACTCCTCGACAGCGCCGGTGAGAGCGGGCTCACCTTCCGCGCGCTGGCGGAACGACTCAGCACCGGACCCGGAGCGATCTACTGGCATGTCACGGGCAAGGACGAGCTGCTCGGTGCGGCCACCGAGGCCGTCGTCGCCGGCACCATGACCACGGCCGCCGCCGACGCGACGCCCCGGGAGGCCGTCCACGCCCTCGCGCTCGGCGTCTTCGACGCGATCGACGCCCATCCCTGGGTCGGCACCCAGCTCGCCCGCGTGTCGTGGCAGTCGCCGATGCTGGGCCTTCTGGAACGCCTCGGACGCCAGGTGCAGGCGCTCGGAGTGGCCGAAGCCGCCCAATTCACCTCGGCGTCCGCGCTGTTGCACTACATCCTCGGAGTGAGCAACCAGAACGCCGCCAACGCCCGCGCGCCCCGGCCGGAGGCGAACCGGACCGAGTTCCTCCGCAGCGTCTCGGCCGCATGGGCGGAGCTCGATCCCGACGAGTACGCGTTCATCCGGAACATCGCGGGTCACGTGCGCGAGCACGACGACCGCGAGGAGTTCCTCGCCGGCGTCGACCTCGTCCTGGCCGGGATCGCGGCCGGTCAGTAGCCCGTCAGCCGCTGCCCGGGGCCCCGGGCTCGGGTTCTAGGCGAAAACCACCGTGCGGTGGCCGTTGAGCAGGATGCGGTGTTCCGCGTGCCACTTCACCGCGCGCGCCAGCGCCCGGCACTCCACGTCGCGGCCGATCGCCACGAGCTGTTCCGGCGTGACCCCGTGGCCGACGCGCTCGACCTCCTGCTCGATGATCGGGCCCTCGTCGAGCTCGGCCGTCACATAGTGCGCCGTCGCGCCGATCAGCTTCACACCGCGCGCGTGCGCCTGGTGGTACGGCTTCGCGCCCTTGAAGCTCGGCAGGAACGAGTGGTGGATGTTGATGATCCTGCCGTTCAGCCGCTTGCACAGATCGTCCGAGACGACCTGCATGTAACGGGCGAGCACCACCAGCTCGACCCGCTCGGCCTCGACCAGCTCCAGCAGCTCGGCCTCGGCGGCTTCCTTTGTGTCCTTCGTCACCGGGATGTGGTGGAAGGGGATGCCGTACGAGGCGGTCAGCCCGGCGAAGTCCTCGTGGTTCGAGACGACGGCCGCGATGTCCACCGGCAGGGCGCCCGTCCTGGCCCTGAAGAGCAGGTCGTTCAGGCAGTGGCCGAACTTGCTGACCAGCAGGACGATCCGCATCCGCTCCTCGGCGCGGTGGATCTCCCAGTCCATCGCGAAGGCGTCGCCGACCGCCCCGAAGCTCGCCCGCAGCTTCTCCAGGGTCACCGGGGAGTCGGCGGAGAAGTGCACGCGCATGAAGAACAGGCCGGTGTCGTGGTCCCCGAACTGCTGGCTGTCCACGATGTTGCAGCCGGTGATGAAGAGGGAACTCGACACGGCGTGCACGATCCCCTGCTTGTCCGGGCAGGACAGCGTCAGGACGTACCCCTGGGCGGCGGCGCCGGCGGTGCCGCTGGCGCTGGTGCTGGTGCTGGTGCTGATCGCGGTGGCGGCGGCGGTGTTCATGACCTCAGAGGATCCCACAGCGGCTCCCGCTCAGGCCGAGCGCGTCATGATCCGCAGCAGGTCCAGCGAGCGCGGCTCCACGTCCGGGTCGTCCCCGTCGCTCGCCGCGAGCCGTACGTGCGCCTCGCGCGCCGCCCGTACCGCCTCCGGCCAGCCGTGGTGCTCCAGGTAGGCCGAGACGGGCGCGTCGGCGCCGACCTGGTGCATGATGCGCAGCACGCGCAGCACCGCGACGTCGACCAGCGCGGCCTCGCCCGAGTCCCTGAATATCGTGCCGACGTATTTCTCGGCCGACCAGTTGTCCAGCCAGGTGTCCTCCACCAGCCGGTACACGGCGTCGGTGACGTCCCCGTACCCCTCGCGGCCGGCGAGCCAGAACTCCTGGTGGAACCTCGTATCGGAAAGCATGTGCAGCGCCGAGCGCACATTGCTGCGCCAGCGCCACCACGGCATGTCATTGACGGGCATGACACCCATGGTGGAGGAGTGACGGGCCCGACGGGAAGGGTTCGAAGAGTTCTCAGAAGCTTGCTGCACGATGGTCGATCGTACGTTCCTTGTGCGTTCCTCGTACGTTACGACCGGATGCGCTGCGCCGGACCCCGGTAATTCACCTCACCGTCACCTTCCATTGAGGTACACCCACTGCGCCGTTCCCCAGGGAGCGGAAGCGTGCCTACCTATGACTGGACGGCGACGCTCATCATCCCACCGCCCGCGCCGGACCGTCAGGGTCCGCTCCTCCCGAGCGGCGGTGGCAGGAGCCACGCTGGCCGCACTCGCCCTGCTGGCCGGCGGCTGTGGTGCCATCCCTGGCACGGGGAGCGCGCGGGACACCATCACCGTCATGACCTGGGCCCCGATCGGCACGAACGCCACGAACATGCCCGGCGTGCCGGCCATGGCCAAGGCCTTCGCCAACTACGTGAACGCCTCGGGCGGACTCGACGGCCACAAGCTGCGCGTCCTGACCTGCAACGAGCGGAACGATCCCTCGGGCGCGGCGACCTGCGCCCGCCGGGCGGTGGACGAGGACGTGGACGCGGTCGTCGGTTCGTACAGTCAGTTCGGCCAGGAGTTCATGGCCCCGCTGGAGGCCGCCGCGATCCCCTATCTGGGTGGATACGGCCTCTCCGAGGAGGAGTTCAGCTCCTACCTCTCGTATCCGGTCAACGGCGGCCAGGCGGCCCTGCTCGCCGGCGACGGCAGGCAGCTCGCGCGCAATTGTGAGAAGACCGCGCTCGTACGGCCCGACACCGTCGCCGGTGACGATCTCCCCGACCTGCTCGACGCGGGGCTCACCCAGGGCAAGCGCGACCAGGCCACCGACATCCGGGCGGCGGAGGACGCGACGGACTACACCGAGCAGGCCGTCGAGGCGCGCTCCAGCGCCGGTGACGGCGGCTGTGTGACGGCGGTGCTCGGCGACCACACCCAGACGTTCTACGACTCGTACCGGCGGCTCCCCCAGGACGGCAGGGACATCCGGGTCTCGTCCGTGGTCGGCAGCGTCGACCAGCCCCTCATCGACCGTACGGGCGGCGCCGACGGGCCCTTCGAGGGCGCGTACGTCACCGGGTGGTACCCGGAGTCGAGCGATCCGGCGTGGCAGCCGATGCGCAAGGTGATCGACAAGTACGCCTTCGGGGACGACGACGTGGACCCGGACAACCCCGGGGTGCAGACCACCTGGATCGCGTACACGGCCCTGCGGGAGATCGTCTCGGCGATCCACGACAACACCGTCACGGCGGGCAAGATCGTGGACACCATCGACCGGGGGGTGACGGTGGACACGGGTGGTCTCACGCCGCCGCTGCGCTGGCGCTTCCAGGACATGCTGGGGGCGTCCGGGTTCCCGAGGATCGTCAACCGGGACGTGACCTTCCAGGTGGTGCGCGGCGGGCGGCTGGTGGCGGAGCGGAAGGGGTTCGTGAACGTGGGCGCGACGCTCCAGAACACCGCCGACGGCTTCTGACGGCTCCTGACCGCTGTTGTACGGGTGCTGCCGCGGCACCGGCACCCGGCTCCCGGCGGCCGTGGTCGTAGCGGGCCGTACCGGGTGCCGGGCGCCGGTGCCGGGCGCGCCGTCTGTCTAGAGCTGCGTCGTGGCCCGCTTTGTCAGGCCGTACTTCGTGGCGATGGCGTTCCACAGCTTCGACGCCTTGTTCTTCGCCGCCGTGGCGTCGCCGCTCGACTTGTCGCCCTCGGCCGCCGCCTGGGTCCGGCGCGGGTGGCCGCCCTTGCAGACCTTGCCGCTCTTGGCCTGGGTCGCCCACTGGGCGTAGTGGTCGTCGGCGGATGCCGAGGCCTGCCAGGCCGTGGTGAGGGAGGACGCCAGCTCGGCGCTGTCGGGCAGCTTGTCTGTCTTCAGCTCCTTCAGCCGGCTGACCAGATCGCGGCGCTGCTTGGCCGCGCCGTGCAGATCGTCGGCCGCCGAGTCGAGCTTGTCGCACGACTTGATGTTGTTGACGGCGCCGATGACGGCCGAGCGGCTGTTGTTGCTGTCGGCGAGCAGCTTGTCGAGCGCCTCGGCCTGCGGCTTCGCCGGGTCCTCGCCGGGCTGCGCCGAGGCGCCTTCGCCGGGTGACGCGGTGGAGGCGACCGTCCCGCTGTGGTCCTTGTCCGTGTCGTCGCCGCCGCTCATCAGCGCGCCGGCGCCGAGCCCGATGGCGGCGATGGCGACCACGCCGAGCACGATCAGCGGAAGGCGCGAGGACTTACGGCGGCCG
>NZ_JTHL01000001.1:3642701-3647680 GCF_000818195.1 Streptomyces sp. 150FB
CGGTCCTCGGGAGCGCCCGGCCTGAGGCCGTACTGCCCGGCGGCCGGGGGCAGGTCCTGGGACGGGACCGGGGCGATGAACTGCGTGGCGTCCGCGTCGGATCCGTGCCCGGGGCCCTGGAACTGCCCGGGGCCGGCGCCGTGTTCGGGCGGCAGCATGCCGGGCCCGGGGCCGCCGGGGACCGGCGCGATGAACTGGGTGGCGTCCGCGTCCCCGCCGGGCGGCATCCCGTGCGTTCCCGGCATCCCGGACAGGCTCTGCGCGGGCGGCAGCGGCAGATACTGCGTGGCGTCGGCCGCGCCGTGCGCGCCGCCGTGCGCGGACGGATCCGAGGGCAGCGGCAACGGCTGGGGCTGCTGCGGCTGCTGATACTGCTGCGGGAGCTGGTACTGATCGGGCTGCTCCGGCAGTTGGTGCTGCTGGTGCTGCTGCTGGTGCTGTTCCGGCAGTTGGTGCTGCTGCTGGCCGTAGTCCTGCTGCGGGTAGCCGTACGAGCCGCCCCCGCCGTACGAAGCGCCCTCGCCGTAGGAGGGGGCCTCGGGCAGGCCGTACGAAGGGCCCTGCCCGTACTGCGAGGTGTCCTGGTGACCGTAGGAGCCCTGGCCGCCCTGCTGGGCGTCACCGTACCCCTGCTGCTCGCCCTGGCCCGGCTGATCCTGCCGCTGGTCCTGCTGACCGCCCTGATGGCCCCCCTGGGGCCCCCAGGGCTGTCCCCACGGCTGCCCGCCGGCCGGCGCGGCCTGTTCCGGCGTGGAGCCGGGTATCCAGGGCTCGCTGCCGTCGCCGGGCAGCACGACGCCTTCGTGCGCGGGGCGCGCGGCGGGATGCCGCTCATCCCCATGTCCGCTGTGCGTCACCAGGACTCCTACGTGTGGAACGTGTGGACCTTCGCAATCGTCGGTTCACGCTACCGGGTGAATCGCGACCTCGGCCACGCACGTCGATCCACTCACACCAAGCCCCCTCAAGACGCGGCTATTAGGCATGAATTCACCCGGTCCGCGCGCACGGGATCACACTCACGCCCGCGTCACGATGCCGCCAACACGCCCCCCTTCGGGGCCCCGTGCCCCCTCAGGCCGCCTGGACCTCCAGCCGCGCGCCGAACTCCCGTACCGCGGGTTCGCTCCCGTACGGCTCAAGACGCTGCTGGAGGTCGTCCAGGTACTCCGCGCCCCTGCTGGAGCGGAGGGTGCCCAGCAACTCCACGGCGCGCGTGCCCGTACGGCAGGCCTCCTCCACCTCGCGCTGCTGGATCTGCGCCGTGGCCAGCAGGACGTAGCCGATCGCCCGCCGCCTGGCGCGGCTCTCCGGATGGCCCTCCAGCGAGTCCGTCGCATGCCGGGCCGCTGCCTCCGGCTGGCCCAGATCGCGGTAGCAGTGCGCCAACTCGTCGGCCAGATAAGCGTGGTCGAAGTGCGCGATCCAGTCCGGGTCGTCACCGGTCTCGTCGCCGGCGTGCTCCAGCGCGGTCAGCGCCCGGCCCGCCACCGCCTGACAGGTGCGGGCGTCGCCCATCAGCGCGTGGCCGCGCGCCTCCGCCGCGTAGAACATGGCCTGCGCGCGGGGCGGCACATGCCCGCGCGAACCCTCCTGGGCGGCCCGCGCCAACTGGGCGATCTCGCGGGGGTTTCCGAGCTGCGCCGCCAGGTGGCTCATGGAGGCCGCCAGCACATATCCGCCGTACCCGCGGTCGCCCGACGCCTGGGCGAGCCGCAGCGCCTGGATGTAGTAGCGCTGGGCGAGGCCCGGCTGCCCGGTGTCGATCGCCATGTAACCGGCCAGCTCCGTCAGCCGGGAGACCGCGCCGAAGAGCCTGCGGCCGACCGACTCCCGGTAGGCCCCCGAGAGCAGCCCCGAGACCACGCTGTTCAGGTAGTGGACCAGGACCGGGCGGACATGGCCGCTGCCGAAGCGGTGGTCGAGGTCCGTGAGCGCACTGGTCATGGCGCGGACCGCCTCGACGTCCGAATCCCCCACCCGCGCCCCGGTGGTCCGCGCGACCGCGCCGTCCGCGCCCGTGATCAGCCAGTCCCTGCTGGGCTCCACGAGCGCCGACGAGGCGACGGCGGAACCCGAGAGGAAGTCACGGCGGCCCACGTCGCTGCGCCACAACTCGCAGACCTGCTCGATCGCGCCGAGCACGGTGGGCGAGAACTGGAGGCCGACGCCGGACGCCAGGTTCTTGCCGTTCGCCATGCCGATCTCGTCGATCGTGACCGTACGGGCGAGCTTGCGCCCGAGCGCCTCGGCGATGATCCCCGGGGCGCGCCCGCGCGGCTGCTGGCCACGTAACCAGCGGGCGACCGATGTCTTGTCGTAGCGGAGGTCGAGTCCGCGCTCGGACCCCACCATGTTGACTCGTCGCGCGAGCCCGGCATTCGAACAACCGGCTTCCTGGATGAGCGCTTGGAGCCGTTCGTTCGGCTGGCGCGCGACGAGAGGTCTGGCTGCCATGAATACCCCCTGTAGCCGCAGTGTTCAGCGCTGTGATCACTGCCCGGCAGATATCGAGAGAATGCGTATGTTCGGCAATATTGTGGATTTTCGAGGATCTCTGGTAAACACGATCACTTTTGACCACAGAGTCCCTACGAGAAGCCCATATGCGGTCATAAGACGTCCTGTTCGCTGCCCCCCGCCCTTGGCTACCCACCTTGAACCCACTCCCTCGCGCGCGCCCCCGCCTATGCATCGGTGCGCCCCGGCGGCGGGATCGATGCTCCGGGGGCGCCGCGCGCGCCGCCCGTAACCCCTGGTGGCGACGGCAGTTGAGCTGTTCGTGGAAGAGACCATCGGAGTGAAGGCCGCCGGGCAGATCCCCGCACAGCGCGGTGACCTGCTGCTCGACAGCGCTGTGCGGTACACGGAAGAGCGGCACTGGGACGTATTTCCCGGCACCTGGCTGGAGGCGGTCGAGAGCAGAGAGGCGTGCTCCTGCGGCGCCCCCTGTGCGCTGCCCGGCGCGCACGCCACCGGGCCCGACTGGGCGGCGCGGGCGACGGGCAGCGCGGTGGCCGCCCGTACCCTGTGGTCGAGACAGCCCAGGGCCTCGGTCCTGCTGCCGACGGGACGCACCTTCGACGCCCTCGACGTACCGGAGTCGGCCGGTTTCCTGGCGCTCGCCAGGATGGAGCGGCTGAACCTCGCGGTCGGCCCCGTCACCCGTACCCCGACCCGGCGGATGGTCTTCTTCGTCCTGCCCGGAGCCGCGCCGAGGATCGCCGGCCTCGTACGGAACCTGGGCTGGGCGCCGGAGACGCTCGACCTGACCGCGCTCGGCGAAGGCCATTACGTGGCGGCCCCGCCGACCAGGACCGGCGGCGGCGCCGTGCAGTGGGCGCGCAGGCCGACGCCGGCGAACCGCTGGCTGCCGGACGTGGAGGAGCTGATCAGCCCGCTCGCGTACGCCTGCGGGCAGGAGGCGTCCGGCCGAAGGCCCCGCCGGTCCTGAAACGCACCCCTATGGTGGAACCCGTTGGCGAAACGGGAGCTCCGAAAGGCAGTGCGCCATGCGGGAACAGGTACCGGAACAGACGTCGACAGAGGCGGGCGGGGCGCGCGAAGCGCCGCCCGCCGTACGGATCGAAGGGCTGTGGAAGCGCTTCGGCGAACAGGTCGCCGTCGCCGGCATCGATCTCGAACTGCCGGCGGGGCAGTTCGTCGGTCTCGTCGGGCCGAACGGCGCCGGCAAGACCACCACACTCTCCATGGTGACGGGCCTCCTGCGCCCCGATCAGGGGCGCGTTGAGGTGGCGGGGCACGACGTCTGGCGCGACCCCGTCGAGGTCAAGACCCGTATCGGCGTACTTCCCGAGGGGCTGCGGCTCTTCGAGCGCCTCTCGGGGCGCGAACTCCTCGGCTACACCGGACGGCTGCGGGGGCTGCCCGGCGCCGAGGTCGACAAGCGGGCCACCCAACTCCTCGACGTACTCGACCTGGCGGGCGCGCAGCACAAACTCGTCGTCGACTACTCCACCGGCATGCGGAAGAAGATCGGCCTCGCCTCCGCGCTCCTCCACAACCCCGAAGTGCTGTTCCTGGACGAGCCGTTCGAAGGCGTCGACCCCGTCTCGGCACAGACCATCCGCGGCGTCCTGGAGCGCTACACGGCCTCCGGCGCGACCGTCGTCTTCTCCAGCCATGTGATGGAGCTGGTCGAGTCGCTCTGCGACTGGGTCGCGGTGCTGGCCGCCGGCCGGATCCGCGCGCAGGGCACCCTCGCACACGTACGGGGCGAAGCGCCCTCCCTCCAGAGCGCCTTCCTCGAACTCGTCGGCGCGCAGGGGCGCGACACGGGCGAGTCCCTGGACTGGCTGGGCGGCGCCCGGTGAACACGGCCGCCCTCACGCCCGTCTTCGTACGGCTGAAGCTCTCCCTCCTGCGCAACGGGCTGCGGCAGTCCTCGGGCCGCGCTGCCGCGTTCGTCGCCTCCGCCGTCGTCACCGTCCTGCTCGCCGCGCTGCTCCTCTTCGGCCTGATCCTGCTGCGCGGCACCGCGCACGCCGACTCGCCGCTCGTCCTGCTCACCGGACTGCTCACGGTGGGCTGGGCGTTCATGCCGCTCTTCTTCCCCACCGGCGACGAGACCCTGGACCCCAGCCGCCTGGTGATGCTGCCGCTGCGCCCGCGCCCGCTGGTCGGCGCGCTGCTCGTGGCGTCGCTGGTCGGCGTCGGGCCGCTGTTCACGCTCTGCCTGCTGCTCGGTTCGGTGCTGGCCGTGGCGCACGGCCCGGCGGCCGTGGTCGCCGCCGTCATCGCCGTACCGCTCGTCCTCGCGGTGTGCCTGGCGCTCGCGCGCGCCGTCGCGACGGCCAACATCCGGCTGCTGACCTCCCGCAAGGGCCGCGATCTCGCCGTGCTGAGCGGGCTGGTGGTCGCGGTGGGCGCCCAACTCGTCAACTTCGGCGCGCAACGCCTCACCGGCTCGGGCAGCCTCGCCGCCCTCGACCCGGCCGCCGACGTCGTACGGTGGCTGC
>NZ_JTHL01000001.1:3647749-3649129 GCF_000818195.1 Streptomyces sp. 150FB
CCGCCGACGTCGTACGGTGGCTGCCGCCCGCGTCCGCGATCGGCGCGGTGGCCTCGGCGAGCGAGGGCGCGTACGGGCGGGCCGCGCTCCAGCTCCTGCTGACGGCCGCGGCCCTCGGCGCGCTCCTGTACGCCTGGCAGCGCTCGCTGGTGAAGCTCATGACGGCCCCGGACGGCTCGACCCTCGCCGCGGCCGAGCCCACCCGCAAGGAGTCCTCCCAGGGCTTCGGCGGGCTGCTGCCCGAGGGCCGGACGAGCACGGTGATGCAGCGCGGCCTCCGCTACATCTGGCGCGACCCCAAGACCAAGGCGGCGTGGGTGACGTCGCTCGTGGTCGGCCTGATCGTGCCGCTCTTCAACGCGCTCCAGGGCACCGGGACGATCTACCTCTCGTGCTTTGCCGCCGGCATGCTGGGCATCCAGATGTACAACCAGTTCGGCCAGGACACCTCGGCGTTCTGGATGGTGGCCCTGACGATCTCCTCGACGCACGACGCGTACCTGGAGCTGCGGGCGCGCGCGTTCGCCCTGCTGCTCATCACGCTGCCGTACGCGGCGCTGGTCACCACCCTGACGGCGGCGCTGCTGGGCAACTGGCGCGGTCTGCCCGAGGCGCTCGGGCTCTCCTTCGCGCTGCTGGGCGCGATGCTGGCGACGGGCGCGGTGGCGTCGGCGCGCTTCCCGTACTCGATCCCGCAGGGCAGCGGCTACAAGAACGTGGCGCCGGGGCAGGCGGGGCTCGCGTGGATCTCGATCCTGGGCGGAATGGTGAGCGCGGCGATCCTGTGCGCGCCGGTGCTGGCCCTGCTGATCTGGATCCACGTGGCGGACGCGACGGGTGTGACGTGGCTGTTGTTGCCGGTGGGGGCGGTGTACGGGGGGCTGATCGGCTGGGCGGGGCTGCGGGTGGCGGCGCCGCGGACCGCTGCGCGGCTGCCGGAGATCTTGGTGGCGGTCAGCAAGGGCTAGTCGCCTCGCGGCGGGCGGCCGTGGTCTGGGGCGGTGCGCTTGGTTGCGGCCGGTTGTTCGTGTGCCGGGCGCCGGGGCCTCCGGAGGCACATGTCCGGACGTGTGATTTACGGCGTCGTCACCCCGGACGTATTGCCTGAGGCGGTCGTGCGCCACAAATCTCACGTTAGCGTCCGGACACGTACCTCCTGCGACCCCGTCACCCTCCGTCGCCCGTGGGCAGACCCGTAACGCCGCGCCCGGGGGCGGTCAGTGCGGCGTTCCCGCAGGTGAAGGGGGGGCGCGCAGGGGTGGTGTCCGGGATACTAACGCGTGATTTGCGGCGCAGGGCCGCGTTAGCTGGACGACCGCCCGCACGCGCCGTAAATCGTGCATCCCGGATATCGCCCCGGAGCGACACCCGACAACACCT
>NZ_JTHL01000001.1:3649154-3663945 GCF_000818195.1 Streptomyces sp. 150FB
TGAAGGGTGGGGCGCGCAGGGGTGGTGTCCGGGATACTAACGCGTGATTTGCGGCGCAGGGCCGCGTTAGCTGGACGACCGCCCGCACGCGCCGTAAATCGTGCATCCCGGATATCGCCCCGGAGCGACACCCGACAACAACCTCGGCCAACGCCGGTGACCACGGACCCGGCCGCGAAACGGACCCGGCGACCACGCAAGGCCACAACCACGACCCCCGGCCGGGAGGCTAGCTGGTGAGGATGCCGTCCAGGAACGGTTCGATCGCTGCTCTCCAGGCGGTCGGCTGGTCGAAGTGCATCAGGTGGCCCGCGTCCGCTACTTCCGCGTACTGGCCGCGTGGCAGGACGCGGACCATCTCCTGCGCCTCCGCCCGGCCCAGTTCGCCGTCCAGGCCGCGTACCACGAGGGTCGGGCACTGGACCTGGGCCAGTTCCTCCCAGTGCGCGTCGTGGACCCAGGTCTCGCGGGTCATGAGCATCTGGCGGCGGGAGAAGACCGGGTACCAGCCGTCCGCGCGTTCCTCCATGACCTCGGCGAAGAACTCGCCGCGTGAGGGGTTCGGGCCGTCCAGCCAGGGGTCGTCCTCGGCGAACCACTTCCGTACGTCGGTGAGCGACGCGAAGGGGAGCGGCCAGGAGCGGAACCAGTCTTCCCACATCCGCTGGGACGCGGCGCCGAGCGCGGACGCGCGCATGTCGCAGATGATCAGCGCCTGGACCAGGTCGGGGCGCTTCGCAGCGAGTTGCCAGGCGGTCAGCGCGCCCATGGCGTGGCCGACGAGGGTGACGGGGGCGAGGCCGAGTTGTTCTATCGCGGCTTCCGCGTCGGCCACGTACGCCTCGCGGGCGAAGGGGCCTTCCTCGGGTTTGCCGCTGACGCCGTGGCCCCGCTGGTCCAGTGCGACCGTGCGGTGCCGTTCGGCCAGCAGGCGCGCGCTGGGGGCCCAGTGCGCGGCGCGGCCCATGAGTCCGTGGAGCAGTAAGACGGCGGAGGCGTCCCCGCGCCGCCCGGGTGAGTCGGCGAACTCCCAGGCAGCGAGGCTCACGCCGTCCGCTCCGGTCACTTCTGTGCGTCGCTCCATATGTCGTGGCACCCCCTTCGTTGTCGAGCCCTCATCCCCATGACGGCAGATTATCGAACTCCCATTCGAAAACACGCTTTCGCCGCGCAACACCGCTCGTTCGAGTGACCACGCTCAAGGATTGGCAGTCGCGGCCAAGGGGAGATCTTCTCCGGGAGGCGGACCGCTCGGGGATGACGGGCCGCGGGAGCTGACCCTGGGAGCTCGGGGCTCCGGGTCAGCGCGGGGGAGGTCAGGCTCCGGTGCCGCAAGGCGCCGGAGCCGCCTCCACGAACGACTCGCCACACCGCCAGCTCCCCTCCCCGGGGGCATACGCATATGCCTGAAAGACAGCCTGGCACGCGATTCGCCCGACCGCTGCCATTCCGCCCCCTTTTTTGGGGCTCGGTTCGCCTCCGGCACGCTTTATGTCAGTGTCACCGGTCGCCGGAGGGCGGACGGACCGGGACGGGGGCCGTCAGGCGGGAGGCCTGTCAGCGCTTGGCCACGAAGACGTGCGAGGCCACTTCGGCCCCCAGCTCGGCGGCCTCGCCGCTGCTGCCGACGAGCACTCCGCCGGGCGACTCGGTGACACTCACCACAGAGCCGGGCTGCACGCCCGCGCGCCGCAGTGTGTACATGAGCTGGGCGTCCATCTGGATCGGCTCGCCGATCCGGCGTACGACCACGGTCTTGCCCTCGGTGCCCGGGTCCAGCTCGGCCAGGCTGACCATGCCGGCGTCCAGGAACGGGTCGGCCTCGGCCTTCTCGCCCAGCTCCTCCAGGCCCGGGATCGGGTTGCCGTACGGCGACTCCGTCGGGTGGCGCAGCAGCTCCAGCACGCGCAGCTCCACCGCCTCGCTCATCACGTGCTCCCAGCGGCAGGCTTCCGCGTGCACCTGCTCCCACTCCAGCCCGATCACGTCGACCAGGAGACATTCGGCGAGACGGTGCTTGCGCATGACGCGCGTCGCCAGCCTGCGCCCTTCGTCGGTCAGGTCCAGGTGCCGGTCGCTGGCCACCTGGACCAGACCGTCGCGCTCCATCCTGGCCACTGTCTGGCTGACCGTCGGACCGCTCTGGTCGAGGCGCTCCGCGATACGGGCGCGCATGGGAACAACACCTTCCTCTTCGAGTTCGAGGATGGTGCGGAGATACATCTCCGTGGTGTCGATCAGTCCGGACATGACGTGCCCCTCGATAAATCGTGCGCTGGCCCTGACCCCAATTCTGACGCATACCGCCGACAACCGTGCCGCACGGGAGCAGGGCGGGACAGCGGTGACCGCAGAAGCGGAAGGGATGTGTATTGACAGAGCAATGGTCCAGACCTCAACGTGATCGGCTACACAGACATTCCCGTACCCCCCGTGTACCCGCCCCGGAAGGTCTCAGCGATGAGCGACAGCAAGCTGGCCGGACAGTTCTTCGACGCGGCGATCGGCCTGCTGGAGCGCGTACGGGACGAGGAGGGCGCGAGCATCGTCGCGGCCGGCGGCGCGATCGCCGACACCGTCGCCTCCGGCGGCCGGCTCTTCGCCTTCGGCGCCGGGCACTCCTCACTGGCCGCGCAGGACGTCGTCTACCGGGCGGGCGGTTTCGCGCTGATGAATCTGCTGACCGTGCCGGGGATGGTCGGGGTGGACGTCATGCCGGCCACGCTCGGTTCGGCGCTGGAGCGGGTGGACGGGCTCGCGACCACGGTGCTCAACTGCTCGCCGGCCGAGGCGGGTGACGTGCTGATCGTCGTCTCGCTCTCCGGGCGCAACACCCTGCCCGTGGAGATGGCGCGGCACGCGCGGGAGCTGGGGCTCAAGGTGATCGGGGTCACCTCGGTGGCGTACGCGGCGGGAACCACGTCCAGCAACGCTTCCGGCACCTTCCTCAAGGACCACTGCGACATCGTGCTCGACAGCAAGATCGCGATCGGTGACGCGGAGCTGACCGCGGACGGCATCGACGCGCCGTTCGCCCCGGCCTCCACGATCGTCACGAGTTCGCTGATGCAGGCGGCGATGGCCTCGGCGGCCGAACAGCTCGTGGCGCGCGGCATCGCGCCCCCGCTGCTCAGGTCGGGGAATGTCGACGGCGGTACGGAGTGGAACGTCCGGGTCATGGCCGAGTACGGCGACCGGATCTTCTACCAGCACTGAACGTTCATTCCACGCGAGAGATCCAGCGACTCGAACAAGCCATAGAAAACCGAACACACCGCCTAGGCCTGCGGGAATCATCCCGGAGGCCTTCGCTGTGCGCACACATCGAGCCACTACTTTGCGTCACTCGCCTGCCTCTTGGCGCAATTTTGATCTTTCACGTGAAGGTAATGGCCTGGCAAAGTGGCCGAAGCTCCGGTGCCGCACCGTCGGAACGGAACACCCCCCGCTGACCCGACCACACCGCGCCCCGGCACGACCCGGGTGCAGGAGGCAGGCCGACATGAAGTCACTCATCGACCACGCCCGATCGTTCTCCGTCCAGGTGGCGGAGCGCCGGCAAGAGTTCCGAGAACTCGCGGCAGGGCAGACGCCCCAGGCGTTGTTCATCACCTGTTCGGACTCCCGCGTCATCCCCTCCCTCATCACGGGCGCCCGCCCGGGTGAACTTTTCGAACTCCGCACGGCCGGCAACATCGTGCCGCGCCACGACACCGAACGGCCGAGCGCGGAGGCCGCCACCATCGAGTACGCGCTGCGCGTGCTCGACGTCAGGGACATCGTCATCTGCGGGCACTCGCACTGCGGCGCCGTCGGCGCGCTGGTGCGGGGTGACGACCTGTCGGGCGTCCCCAGCGTCCGCGACTGGCTCGGGCTGGGCGTCCCCGAGCTGCCCGCGTTCGGCGATCTCGGACGCGCCGTACGGCACCACGCGGTGGCGCAGCTCGACACGCTCCACGGGTATCCCGTCGTCCGCGAGCGCATCGCCGAGGGCCGTCTCTCGTTGCACGCTTGGTACTACGAAGTGGACACCGGCGCGATCAGCGCGCACCGGCCAGGACCCGGCGGGGAGTTCGGACCGCTGTGAACGCGGCTCCAGCACCGCCGCGCCCCACTCCTCGTCCGCCCGCGGACCGCACAGCTAGGACTCGCGACATGCTTGATCTCTTGAAGCGTCCGCCCGCTCTGCGGCGTGACGTACTCGCGTCCTTCGTCGTCTTCCTGGTCGCCCTCCCCCTGTGCGTGGGGGTGGCGATAGCCTCCGGCGTCCCCGCCGAACTGGGCTTGATCACCGGCATCGTCGGCGGACTGGTCGTCGGCTGTCTGCCCGGCTCGTCCCTCCAGGTCAGCGGACCCGCCGCAGGCCTGACCGTCCTCGTCTACGGCGCCGTCCAGGAGTACGGCGTGGGCGCGCTCGGCGCCATCGTGCTCGTCTCGGGGCTGCTGCAACTGACACTCGGGGCGCTCGGCTTCGGCCGCTGGTTCCGGGCCATCTCCGTCGCCGTGGTGCAGGGCATGCTGGCCGGCATCGGCCTCGTACTCGTCCTCGGACAGGTGTACGCGATGGCCGACCTTCCGGCGCCCGCCGACGGTCTCCACAAGATCGGCGCACTGCCCGGGCTCGCCGGGACGATCCTCTCCGGCGGTACGCCGCTGACCGCGTTCCTCATAGGCGGGGGGACGGTCGCCGTCCTGGCGCTGTGGCCGAAGCTGCCCGCGAAGGTGCGGGTGGTCCCCGGACCGCTGGCCGCGGTGGCGCTCGCCACCGGGGTCGTCCTGCTGTTCGACCTGCCGATCGCCAAGGTCGAGGTGCACGGGCTGCTCGCGTCCGTACAGCCGCCCGGCCTCGAAGACCTCGGGCAGCTCGGCAGTGTGGCGGCCATCGGGACCGTCCTCGCCTTCACCCTGATCGCCTCGGCCGAGAGCCTGTTCAGCGCGGCGGCTGTCGACCGGATGCACGACGGGCCGCGCACCGACTACAACAAGGAGCTGATGGCGCAGGGCGTGGGCAACACCGTCTGCGGAGTGCTCGGCGCGCTGCCGATGACCGCCGTCATCGTGCGCAGCGCCGCCAACGTCCAGGCGGGGGCGCGCACCTCGCTCTCGCGGGTCCTGCACGGCGCCTGGCTGCTGCTGTTCGCCGCGCTGCTGCCGTCGGCGATCGGGGTCATCCCGGTCGCGGCGCTCGCCGGTGTCCTCGTGCACGCCGGCTGCAAGCTGGTGCCGGTGAAGGAGATGGTGCCGCTGTGGCGGGAGCACCGGGGCGAGGCCGTCGTACTGGTCATCACCACGGGCGCGGTCGTCGTCACGAACCTCTTCGAGGGGGTGCTCCTCGGGCTGCTGCTCGCCGTCGTCAAGACGGCGTGGGAGACGTCCCACATCCAGGTCGAGGTCACCGCGCTCACGGGCGGCCGGCTGGTGGTGGCGGTGACGGGCAACGCGACGTTCCTGCGACTGCCCCGGATAATGGAACAGTTGGAGATCCTCCCGCAGGACCGCCCCATAGAGCTCGACCTGTCCGGGCTGCGTCACCTCGACCACGCGTGCCGTATCGCCCTGGAGAGCTGGGCGCTGCGCCACAACAACGCGGAGACGGAGCCGGTCAGACTGCTGCCGCCGGTGGCGGCCTCCGGTTCGACGGCCAGGCCCGGCGAGAAGGGGGACAGCGCGACCGGCGTACCGCGGTGACGTGATGAGGCCCCGAGGCGCTGAGCTCTGAGGCCTTGGGGTGACAGCCGTCAGGGTCTTCGGCGGCCCTGACGGTGCCACCCGGCACCCGTTGGCCGGCGGCTGTTGATCGTGGGCTGTTGGCCGGCGGCTGTTATCCGGCGGACGACCGGTCGGCGAGGAGGCCGGAGAGGTCCAGCGAGGCCGCCATCCGGAGCGTCACATCCTCCGCGTACACGGCGTCCTGGCGCTCGAACGCGGGCCGGCCGGGCCCTCGCAGGAACGTCACCACGCCCAGCGACCTGCCCCTGTTGCGCAGCACCGTGCACAGCGCGTGCACCGAATCGGCCGGCCACTGCCGGGACACCGCCCACGTCGGTGACGGGGACGCCCCGCCGCCGCCGTGGCTGCTTCCCGCGCCACCGCGGGGCCCTGATCCCGGCACGCCGGATCTCGACGAGCCGTCGACCGGGGCGCTCGCGCGGACCGCGCCTGTCCTGTCCATCGCCTGGAGCGCCGGGTGCCCGTCCATGTACCGCACGGGAATGCCGCCCGCCGCCACCTGCATGCTCGGCCCCGAGCCGCCGGACGGCGTCGCCGCCGCCCGTACCAGCCGTACGGGCAGGTCCAGCCGCGAGGAGCGCACCACGTCCTGACGTTCCGGCACGACCAGGTCGATCAGGGCGTGGTCGGCGAAGCCCGCCAGCGCGAAGTCCAGGTGGACCGTCGCCGCCTCCATCGGGTCCTCGCACTCCGCTGCGGCCCGCGCGGCGCGATGCGACTGGGTGGAGCGGAAGCGCGACCGGTCCGCCTCCAGCACGGCCAGCTTCGCTTCCGTCACATCGGTGAACAGCCACCCCACACCCAGCGGGACCGGCTCCTCGGCGAGCGGCGACGCCAGCCGCAGGAAGCCGCTGCGCCAGCAGCGCCGGCGCTCCCCCTCCGCCGTCCGGACGGTCACCCACAGCTCGGCGAGCGCCCTGGGCGCCCCCTCGGCGAGCACATGGTGGAACGCCGCCTCGATCTCGTCGACGCCCTGGACGACCAACTCACCCAGCGGCCGCCCGAGCACCGTCGTACGCCCGGAGCCGAGCGCGCGCGCCGCGTACGCGTTGACGACGGTCGGCCGCAGATCGACGTCGACGAGGACCACGCCCCACGACGCGTCCTCGAAGAGCGCCTCGCTCAGGGCGATCGACCGCTCCAGGTCGATCTGCGCGTGCACCTCGCTGAAGGCGCAGTAGACCCCGGCCGGCTTCCCGTCGGTGCCGCGCACCCCGGCCGACTGGGTGCGTACCAGCACCCGGCCGCCGTCCTTGCGCAGCAGCGCGAACTCATGCACCTGCCGGCCCGGCGCGCCCATCGCCGCCATGAGGCGCGCGTGCACCTCGCCCGCGTCGGCGGTCCGCACGGCCCATCCGGCGAAGCCCATGCGCCCGACGGCCTCCCCGGCCGACCAGCCGAGAATCCGCTCCGCCTCGCGGTTCCAGTGGGTTATCGCGCCGTCCGCGTCGAAGGCGCAGAGCGCCGCGTCCATCCCGTCGAGCAGCGCGGCGAGCAGGTCGGACCCCGGGCCCTCCCGCTCGGCCTCGGACGGCGTCACGGGCTCCGGCTCGTCCGGCCCGGGCGCACTGGTGGTCTCGCTCCGAGAAGCACTCATGCTGGCACCCCCTGAAGGACGGCTCCGCCTGTGCTGACGCGCGTCCACCTGTGCTGATGTACGCCCGGGGCCTCATTGAACCGGAACGTGACTCAGCACACACAAGGTTCCCTGATTTCGCCGCGTTCAACAATCTTTCCCCGGCAGTTGTTCGAACGTACTGCCCCCGGTCGCACCCCGATCAGCGGTTTCAGGCCGCCCACCCGGCCCAGCCCGATCCGGGGCGAAGGGCGCTCCGTCAAAATCCGCGTAATTCACTTGAACGGTCCGCGAGGGACGCCTAGCGTGTTGCTCACACCGAAAGGAGGTGATCCGGAAGATGCATTCAGTCCGGACAAGTGAGGTGGCTGCGGGCTAACGGCCTGCCGCTCTCAGCAGTACTCGGCCGGTCGACGGCCGAAATCCCAAGCAGTCACCCGACCCGCGAACCGCCGGTATGTCCGGCCGGCTCTCTCCCCGGAGAGACCATGGTTCGCGGGTCGTCTGCGTGTACGGGGCCTCCGGCGTGTACGGGGCCTCCCCGCGCCTACGGGCAGAGGCGCTCCACCCGCCAGTCGTTGTTCCCCTCGCTCACGTACCGCAGCCGGTCGTGCAGCCGGTTCTCGTGGCCCTGCCAGAACTCGACCGTCTCCGGCACGACCCGGAATCCGCCCCACTGCGGCGGCACCGGCACCTGCTCGCCCTCCGGGTAGCGCGCCGCGAGTTCCTCGTAGCGGTGGAGCAGTTCCTCGCGGGTGGCGATCGGCGTGGACTGGTCGCTCGCCCACGCGCCGAGCTGGGAGCCGTGCGGGCGGGTACGGAAGTACGCCGCCGTCTCGTCGCGGCCGATCCGTCCCGCCGTGCCGGTCACGATGACCTGGCGGGCCAGCGCGTGCCACGGGAAGAGCAGCGAGACGTACCGGTTGGCCTCGATCTCGCGCCCCTTGCGGGACGTGTAGTTCGTGAAGAAGACAAAGCCGCGCTGGTCGTGGCGCTTCAGCAGGACCGTACGGGACGTCGGCCGTCCGTCGGCGGCTGCTGTCGACACCACCATCGCGTTGGGTTCATGCAGTCCGCAGAGCGCGACGGTCTCGAACCAGCGGGCGAACTGCTCCATGGGCGCGGTCGCGAGGTCCTTCTCCAGAAGCGGAGTGGAACGGTACTGCTCGCGCATGGCGGCGGGATCGGAAATCTCGTGGGACACGGGGGTCATCCTGCCGTAGGAGCCAGTGTGCCCGGCACGGAGTGCCGCCAATCCTCCGCGGAGGGAATGCGGCAGTGTGCCGGTTATCACGCTTCCCCGCATCAGAGGAACCCGCCAAAATCCAATGACAGGACACTGTGGCCTTCATACACCACGGGATATCGTTCCTGGCTCCCGGGCAGGTTGATCCGACCCCGGGCACACCCCGCGACGCGCCACGCACCGCAACTCCACGCGCAACTCTCAGTTCTCAACCTTTCCGAAACTCGTCGCACACATCATGAGGAGCCGCCTGATGTCCGACTTCGTACCTGGACTCGAAGGAGTCATCGCCTTCGAGACCGAGATCGCCGAACCGGACAAGGAGGGCGGCTCGCTCCGCTACCGGGGCGTCGACATCGAGAACCTGGTGGGCAAGGTCTCGTTCGGGAACGTCTGGGGTCTGCTGGTCGACGGGGCGTTCAACCCCGGTCTGCCGGCCGCCGAACCGTTCCCCATCCCGATCCACTCCGGCGACGTCCGGGTCGACGTGCAGTCGGCGCTGGCGATGCTCGCGCCCGTCTGGGGTCTGAAGCCCCTGCTGGACATCGACGAGGCGACCGCGCGCGACAACCTCGCGCGGGCCGCGGTGATGGCCCTGTCGTACGTCGCCCAGTCGGCGCGCGGCCAGGGCGTCGCGATGGTGCCGCAGCGCGAGATCGACAAGGCGCAGTCAGTCGTGGAGCGCTTCATGGTCCGCTGGCGCGGCGAGCCCGACCCCCGGCATGTGGCGGCCGTCGACGCGTACTGGACGTCAGCCGCCGAGCACGGCATGAACGCGTCGACGTTCACGGCGCGCGTGATCGCCTCCACGGGCGCCGATGTCGCCGCCGCCCTCTCCGGGGCCGTCGGGGCGATGTCGGGGCCGCTGCACGGCGGCGCCCCTTCGCGGGTCCTCGGCATGATCGAGGAGATCGAACGTACGGGCGACGCGACGGCGTATGTGAAGCAGGCCCTGGACCGGGGCGACCGGCTGATGGGCTTCGGGCACCGCGTCTACCGCGCCGAGGATCCGCGCGCACGGGTGCTGCGGCGTACGGCGAAGGAGCTGGCCGCGCCGCGCTTCGAGGTGGCCGAGGCGCTGGAGAAGGCCGCGCTGGAGGAACTGCACGCGCGCAGGCCCGACCGGGTGCTGGCGACGAACGTGGAGTTCTGGGCCGCGATCGTGCTGGACTTCGCCGAGGTCCCCGCGCACATGTTCACGTCGATGTTCACCTGCGCCCGTACGGCGGGCTGGTCGGCGCACATCCTGGAGCAGAAGCGCACGGGGCGTCTGGTGCGTCCGTCGGCCCGCTATGTGGGACCGGGGACGCGCGACCCGCAGGAGATCGACGGGTTCGCCGACCTCGGGTGACGGTGTTCAGGTGATCGCGCCACGGCGGCGCCGCGTCTGTTGTGCGTACAGGTGCGGCGCCGTCGGCGTGCGCGGTGCGTGCGTGCGTACGTACGCACGCACGCGTCGGTGCCCGCGTACGTACGCGTCAGCTCAGCGCCTCGTCCAGGATCCGTGCCCACTCGGCCACCACCCGCCCCCGCCGCGCCGAATCGTCCGTCAGCAGCGTCGCGAGGCCCAGGCCGCGCGCCATGTCGAGCAGCCCCTGCACGGTCTCCCGTACGCCGGGTACGGACTCGTCGGCGCCCAGCAGCTCCACGGCGATGCGGTGCGCCTCGCGCCCGACGCGCGCCTCCAGTTCGGTGACCCGGCGGCGTAGCGGCGCCTCGTCGGAGGCCGCGACCCACAGGTGCAGCGCGGCGCGGAACAGCGTCCCGGTGTAGAGGGCGACGATGCCCTCGACCGCCTCGCGGCGGTGCGCGGGGCCCCCGGGCACGAGCGCGCGCAGGGCGCTGGACCGCTCCTCCGCGACGTACTCGACGGCCGCCGTGAACAGGTCCTCGCGGGTGGGGAAGTGGTGCTGCGCCGCGCCGCGCGAGACCCCGGCGCGCTCGGCGACGACGGAGACGGTGGAGCCCGCCCAGCCGCGTTCGGCGAGGCAGGCGACGGCGGCCTCCAGCAACCGGAGGCGGGTGGCGCGGCTGCGGTCCTGCTTGGGCGCGGCTACCGCACCCATGCGGCGTCCCGTCGTTCGCGGAACGCCGCGATGCCCTCCCTCGCCTCCAGCGTGGTGAAGAGCGAGGCCGAGCGCTGGACGAGGTCCTCGGCGTGCTCGTCGAAGGCCTTCAGCACCTCGACGGTGAGCAGCTTCTTCGACTCGGCGAGCCCCTGCGGCGAGGCTCTGCGCAGGCCGTCGAGTACGGGTACGAGCGCCGCGTCCACATCGTCGGACGCCTCGGTGATCAGGCCCGCGGCGGCCGCGGCCGCCGCGTCGAAGCGCTCGCCCGTCAGGTAGTAACGGGCAGCGGCGCGCGGTTCGACGCGGGGCAGGAGCGGCAGCGAGATCACCGCCGGCGCCACTCCGATGCGTACCTCGGTGAACGCGAAGTCGGACCCCGTACGGTCGGCGAACGCCAGGTCGCAGGCGCCGAGCAGGCCGAGCCCGCCCGCCCTGACATGGCCGGTGACCCGCGCCACGACGGGCTTGGGCAGCTCGATGATCTGCCGCATCAGCGCCACGAAGGTGTACGGGTTGGCCGGCGCCTTGAGGTCGGCTCCGGCGCTGAAGGTGTTGCCGGTGTGGGTGAGGACGACGGCGCGTACGGCCGGGTCCTTCGCGCAGGCCGTGAGCGCGTCGCCGAGGGCGCCGACGAGCCGCGCCGACAGGGCGTTGCGGTTCGCCGGCGAGTCCAGGGTCAGGGTGGTGATGCCGCGCTCGTGCGCCGAGGCGACCAGCGGCCCGGGGGCTTTCGGGTGCTCGGCCGGTCGACCGGCCGCGTGTTCTGTCGCGTTTTCCGTCACGTGTTCTCCTTGCCGTCCCTCGGGCCGCGTAGTTCGCGTCTGAGGATCTTGCCGGAGGCGGCACGTGGCACACCTCCGATGAACGCGACCCGGCGGACTCTCTTGTACGGGGCGACGCGTTCGGCGACATAGGCCATCACGTCGTCCTCGGTCAGCGGCGCCGCACCGGATCGTCGGACAACGTACGCCTTCGGGACTTCGTTGCCGTTGTCGTCGTACACACCGATGACGGCCGCGTCCGCTATCGCGTCGTGGGTGAGCAGCAGGGCCTCCAGTTCGGCGGGGGCGACCTGGAAGCCCTTGTACTTGATCAGCTCCTTGAGCCGGTCGACCACAAAGAGCCAGCCGTCGGCGTCGACCCGGCCCACATCGCCGGTGTGGACCCAGCCGTCGGCGTCGATCATCGCCGCGGTCGCCTCCGGCCTGCCGAGGTAGCCCTTCATGACCTGCGGGCCCCGGATGAGGATCTCGCCGTCGACTTCGGGGCCCACATCCGTGCCCGGGTCGTCGAGCGCGACGATACGCATCTCCGTGCTCGGCAGCAGTTGGCCCACCGCGCCCGGCGGCGGGTTCGGGTCCGTCAGCGGTACGAGGTGGGTGGCGGGCGAGAGTTCGGTCATGCCGTACCCCTGGCGTAACGGCGGCAGGCCGAGGCGCTCCGAACAGGCCGCGGAGAGGCGGGCGTCGAGCGGCGCCGCGCCGCACATGACGTACTCCAGCGAGGACAGGTCGTACCGCGTCACCGCCGGGTGCTTTGTCAGGGCGAGGACGATCGGCGGCGCCACGTACAGCCCGTTCACGCGGTGTGTCTGGATTGCCGACAGGAACTGCTCCAGCTCGAAGCGCGGCAGGACAACGACGGTGGCGCCGCGCCGCAGCGGCCCGTTCATCAGGGCGGTGAGCCCGTAGATGTGGAAAAAGGGCAGCACGGCCAGAATGCGGTGACCCGGCCCCATCGGGGTGAGCGGTTCGAGCTGCGCGAGGTTCGTGGCGATCGAACGGTGCGTGAGCATCACGCCCTTCGGTACCCCGGTGGTCCCCGAGGAGTACGGCAGCACGGCGACGTCCTCGGCGGGGTCGAGGTCGACCGGGTGTTCCGGCAGGGCGGACAGCGCCATGTCGAGGATTGAGCGGTGCCCCTCGGCCCGGTCGCAGACGAAGATCTCCTCGATCCCGCCGACGATCTCGGCGGATCGGCGGGCCACTTCGAGCAGGGAGGCGACGGTGACGATCCAGCGTGCGGCGGCGTCGCGCAGTTGGGTCGCCAACTCCTCGGCCGTGCACAGGGCATGGGAGGTGGTGACGGCGGCCCCGGCCCGGGTCGCCGCGTAGAACACCGTCGGGTAGGCGATGGTGTTGGGGCTGTGCAGGGCGAGGACATCGCCCTTCCTCACCCCGGCGTCGGTGAAGGCAGCGGCGAGACGGCGGTGGGAGGCGTCGAGTTGGGCGTACGTGACACTCGCCCCGGTCGTGCCGTCCACGAGGGCGACGGTGTCCCCGAACTCGGCGGCGCGGCCGAGCACGGCTTCGTGGATGGGCAGTTCGACGGCCGGGACATCCGCGTACTCACTGTGGAAGACGAAGACCATGAGGGACCCCTTCGACACATGTCGCAGCGCTGCGATGTGGACGATGCGGACGGCCAGAGTCGCGCGTATCAGTACGACTTGGGGAGACCCAGGGACTGATGGGATACGTAGTTCAGAATCATTTCGCGGCTGACGGGCGCGATCCTGGCGACGCGGGAGGCGGTGACGAGCGAGGCGAGGCCGTACTCCCGGGTGAGCCCGTTGCCGCCGAGCGTGTGCACCGACTGGTCGACGGCGTGCACACAGGCCTCCGCCGCCGCGTACTTGGCCATGTTGGCCGCTTCCCCGGCGGCGGCGTCCTCGCCCGCGTCGTACAGCCGGGCGGCCTTCTGCATCATCAGGCGGGCGAGTTCGAGTTCGATGTGCGCCTGGGCGAGCGGGTGCGCGATGGCCTGGTGGGCGCCGATCGGCTCCTTCCACACCTGGCGGGTCCTCGCGTAGTCGACGGCCTTGGCGAGGGCGTACCTGCCCATGCCGATGGCGAAGGCGGCGGTCATGATCCGCTCGGGGTTGAGCCCGGCGAAGAGCTGGAGCAGCCCGGCGTCCTCGTCGCCGATCAACGCGTCGGCGGGGAGCCGCACATCGTCGAGGACCAGCTCGAACTGCTTCTCCACGGCCTGGAGTTCCATGTCGATCCGCGAGCGGTGGAAGCCGGGGGCGTCGCGCGGGACGATGAAGAGGC
The DNA here is from genome assembly GCF_000818195.1 of Streptomyces sp. 150FB. Lineage (GTDB taxonomy): Bacteria > Actinomycetota > Actinomycetes > Streptomycetales > Streptomycetaceae > Streptomyces. The sequence goes on from NZ_JTHL01000001.1 coordinate 3,662,829, forward strand.
AGGGTTTCAGGCTCCCGGTCCTGGCGTCCTCGGTGCGGCCGACGATCAGGGTCGCGTCGGCGATGTCGACCCCGGAGACGAACACCTTGCGCCCGCGCAGGGTCCAGCCATCGGGCGCCCGGCGCGCCGTTGTGGTGATCCGGTGGGAGTTGGACCCGGCGTCGGGCTCGGTGATGCCGAAGGCCATGGTCAGCGAGCCGTCGGCGAGGCCGGGCAGCCACTGCCGCTTCTGCTCGTCCGTACCGAACCTGGCGATGACGGTGCCGCAGATGGCGGGCGACACGATCAGGAGCAGCAGCGGGCAGCCCGCCGTGCCCAACTCTTCGAGGACAATGGAGAGTTCGGCGATGCCCCCGCCACCACCGCCGTACTCCTCGGGGAGGTTGACGCCGAGATAACCGAGCTTGCCGGCCTCGGCCCAGAGGCGCTCGCGGTCGAAGGTCCTGCCATGGCGCTGGCCGAGGGCGGAGACGGCGGAGCGGAGTGCGGTGTGTTCGTCGGTCTCGATGACACTGCGGCTCATGGTTCCTCCTGTACGACTACGGCGGCGGTACGGGTTACGGGAGCGGCGCGGGTACGGCGGGCGGTACGGGTTACGCGGGTGGTACGGGTACGGGTTACGCGGGCGGCGCGGCCACGACCGCGAGCAGGGCGCCCGCCTCGACCTGGCGGCCCGGTGCGGCGTGCAGTGCGGTGAGCGTGCCGGAGGCGGGAGCGGTGACCCGGTGTTCCATCTTCATCGCCTCCAGCCAGATCAGCGGCTGCCCGGCGGTGACCTGAGCGCCCTCGACGAGCCCGTCGGCGATACGGACGACGGTCCCCGGCATGGGGGCCAGCAGCGATCCCGGTTCGGCCTGCTGCCGGGGGTCGGGGAAGCGGGGCACGAGGATGAGACGGTACGAGCCGCGCGCGGTGTCCACGTGGACCTGCTCTGCGTAGACGCCGACGTCGAAATGCCGTACGACGCCGTCCACTTCGAGGCTGACGCGGTCGGGTGCGGCCGAGACGACCCGTACGCCGTCGTCCTCGGCGCTGAGCCCCTCGCGGGTGGTCCGGTAGCGGACCTCGTGTGCGCCGTAGGTCTTGGTGTGCGGCTGCGAGGGGACGTTGCGCCAGC
>NZ_JTHL01000001.1:3664441-3675869 GCF_000818195.1 Streptomyces sp. 150FB
CCGCCGAGGCGGCCGGGTACGGTCCCGTCGCCGCGCCGCGAGGCCGCGGCGGCGAGGGCGGCGGCGAGGGCCGCGTACCGCTCGCCGGATGCCTCACCGGGGGCCGGTTCGGTGAGCGCGGCGAGGTGCCGGTCGTAGAAGCCGGTGTCGGGCCGGCCCGATCGCACGTCCGGGTGGTCCAGGGAGCGTACGAGCAACTCCCGGTTGGTGACCGGGCCGTGGATCCTGGCCCGGCGCAGCGCGCCCCGCAGGAGCCGGAGTGCTTCGGCGCGGGTGGGCGCCCAGGCGATGACCTTGGCGAGCATGGGGTCGTAGTGGATGCCGATGGTGTCGCCGTGCGTGTAGCCGGTGTCGACGCGGAGGCGCGGGGCGGAAACTCCGGGTGCCGATCCGGGTGCCGCCCCAGGTGCCGTACGGGTGTCCGCGCCCCCGCCCGGGATCTCCAGCCGGTGCAGCACGCCCGTCTGCGGCGCCCAGTGGGCCGCCGGGTCCTCCGCGTACAGCCGTGCCTCGACGGCGTGGCCGCGCTCCTCCGGTGGCCGTGGCGGCAGTGGATCGCCCTGGGCGACGAGCAGTTGCAGCGCCACCAGGTCCAGGCCGCCGAACACCTCCTCGGTGACCGGGTGTTCGACCTGGAGGCGGGTGTTCATCTCCAGGAAGTACGGGTGTCCTTCGGCCGATACGAGGAACTCGACGGTGCCGGCCCCCCGGTAGCCGACCGCGCGCGCCGCGGCCACGGCGGCGTCGCGCAGCGTCGTACGCAGCTCGTCGGGGAGGTTCGGCGCCGGGGACTCCTCGATCACCTTCTGGTGCCTGCGTTGCAGCGAGCAGTCGCGCGTCCCGAGCGCCCACACCGTCCCGTGCGCGTCGCAGAGGACCTGCACCTCGACATGCCTGCCGCCCTCCACGTACGGCTCGGCGAACACCTCGCGCTCCCCGAACGCGGACATCGCCTCCGCCGATGCCGCCGCCAACTCCTCCTCAAGAGACGCGAGTTCGCGGACGATCCGGATGCCTCTGCCGCCGCCCCCGGCCGCCGCCTTCAGCAGCAGCGGCAGGTCGGCCCCGCCCACGCGCGCCGGGTCCAGCGGCGCGGGCAGCGGCACACCGGCGGCACCCATCAGCTTCTTGGCGCGCGTCTTCGACGCCATCGCCTCGATGGCCTCGGGCGGCGGACCGATCCACACCAGGCCGGCGTCCAGCACCGCCCGCGCGAACTCGGCGTTCTCGGACAGGAATCCGTACCCGGGATGCACGGCGTCGGCTCCCGCCGCCAGCGCCGCCCGTACGATCAGGTCGCCGCGCAGATACGTGTCGGCCGGGGCCGCGCCCGGCAGCCGTACCGCCGAGTCGGCCTCCCTGACGTGCAGCGCTCCGGCGTCCGGGTCGGAGAACACCGCGACCGTCTCGATGCCCAGCGCGCGGCAGGTGCGGAAGACGCGGCAGGCGATCTCGCCGCGGTTGGCGACCAGCACAGAAGCGATCATCAGGTCCCTCACATCCGGAAGACGCCGAAGCCGCCCCTGGCGCCTTCGACCGGGGCGGTGTGGATGGCGGACAGGCACAGGCCGAGCACCGTGCGGGTGTCGCGCGGGTCGATGACCCCGTCGTCGTACAGCCGCCCGGACAGGAACATCGGCAGCGACTCCGCCTCGATCTGCCGCTCCACCATGGCGCGCAGCGCCGCGTCGCCGTCGTCGTCGTACGCCTCGCCCTTCGCCGCGGCCGAGGCGCGCGCGACGATCGACATCACCCCGGCGAGCTGCTGGGGGCCCATCACCGCCGACTTGGCGCTCGGCCAGGCGAAGAGGAAGCGCGGGTCGTAGGCCCGGCCGCACATGCCGTAGTGCCCGGCGCCGTAGGAGGCGCCCATCAGCACCGAGAGATGCGGGACCGTGGAGTTCGACACCGCGTTGATCATCATCGCGCCGTGCTTGATGATGCCGCCCTGCTCGTACTCCTTGCCGACGACATAGCCGGTCGTGTTGTGCAGGAAGACCAGTGGAATGTCGCGCTGGTTGGCGAGTTGGACGAACTGCGCCGCCTTCTGCGACTCCGCCGAGAACAGCACTCCCTGCGCGTTCGCCAACACCCCCACGGGGAAGCCGTGGAGGCGCGCCCAACCCGTCACCAGGCTCGGCCCGTACAGCGGTTTGAACTCGTCGAAGTCCGAGCCGTCGACGATCCGCGCCACGACCTCACGGGGGTCGAAGGGGATCTTCAGATCGCCCGGGACGATGCCGAGCAGCTCGTCCTGGTCGTACAGCGGCGGCTCGGCGGGGCCCGGATCGGCGTACGCCTTGCGCCAGTTGAGCCGGGCGACGATCCGCCGGGCCCGCCGGAGCGCGTCCTGCTCGTCGATCGCGTAGTGGTCTGCGAGTCCGGACCTGCGCGCGTGCATCTCGGCGCCGCCGAGCGACTCGTCGTCGCTCTCCTCGCCGGTGGCCATCTTCACCAGCGGCGGTCCGCCGAGGAAGACCTTCGACCGCTCCTTGATCATCACGGTGTGGTCGGACATGCCCGGCACATAGGCGCCGCCCGCCGTCGAGTTGCCGAACACCACGGCGACGGTGGGGATTCCGGCCGCCGAGAGGCGCGTGAGGTCGCGGAAGAGCGCGCCGCCGGGGATGAAGATCTCCTTCTGGGAGGGGAGATCGGCGCCACCGGACTCGACGAGGCTGATGAGCGGCAGACGGTTGGCGCGCGCGATCTCGTTGGCGCGCAGCGCCTTCTTCAGCGTCCACGGGTTCGACGAACCGCCGCGCACCGTCGGGTCGTTGGCGGTGATCACGCACTCGACCCCCTCGACCACCCCGATACCGGTCACCATCGAGGCGCCGAGCGGGTAGTCGCTGCCCCAGGCGGCGAGCGGCGACAGCTCCAGGAACGGGGTGTCCTGGTCCACCAGCAGCTCGATCCGCTCGCGCGCGAGGAGCTTGCCGCGCTTACGGTGCCGGGCGACGTACTTGGCGCCGCCGCCCGCGAGCGCCTTGGCGTGCTCGGCGTCGAGCAGCGCGAGCTTCTCCAGCATCGCCGCGCGGTGGGCCGCGTAGTCGGGGGCGGTGACGTCGAGCGCCGACGGGAACACGGTCACAGCAGTACCTCCGGGATGTCGGTGTACCGGGAGCGCAGCCACTCGCCGAGCGCCTTGGCCTGCGGGTCGAAGCGGGCCCGGTCGGCCACGCCCGCGCCGAGGATGCCCTCGACCGTGAAGTTGAGGGCGCGGAGGTTGGGCAGCAGATGGCGGGTCACCGGCAAGGGGGCGGTCTCCGGGAGGAGTTCACGCAGCCGCTCCACCGTCAGCTCATGCGCGAGCCAGCGCCACTCCTCGTCGGTCCTGACCCAGACCCCGATGTTCGCGTCGCCGCCCTTGTCGCCGCTGCGGGCTCCGGCGACACGGCCGAGCGGCGCCCGGCGGGTGGGTCCCGGGGGCCCAGGATCGGGCAGGGCGGGGGTGGCGACGGGCTCAAGCGCCCGCGTACGTACGGGAGGGGGCACCGGCAGGCGGCTGCCGTCGGGCAGCACCGCCGTGTGCGGCACATCGGCCCGGTCGATGTGAGCGGCCTCGAAGACGCCGTACGGCGCGCCCTTGCCGGGTGGCGCAGTGACATGGAAACCGGGGTAGCTGCCGAGCGCCAGCTCGATCGCGGCGCCGCTCACCACCCTGCCCACCGCCGCCGGATCGCTGTCGCGCACCACGAGCCGCAGCAGGGCGCTCGCCGTCTCCTCCGTATCGGCGTCGGCCCGGTCGGTCCGGGACAGCTCCCAACGGACCTCAGCCGGAGGGGAGGCGGCGAAGGCCTCCGCCAACTGTTCCTCGACGAGACGCGCCTTCGCCTCGATGTCGAGGCCGGTCAGGACAAAGACGACCTCGTTGCGCCAGCCGCCGATCCGGTTGAGCCCGACCTTGAGCGTCGGGGGCGGCTCCTCGCCCCGTACCCCGGAGATCCTCACCCGGTCGGGCCCGTCCTGTGCCAGCCGGGCGGTGTCGATACGGGCGGTCACGTCGGGGCCCGCGTACCGGGCGCCGCCCGTCTCGTACAGGAGTTGGGCGGTGACGGTGCCGATGCCCACCACGCCTCCCGTGCCGTCGTGCTTGGTGATGACCGAGGTCCCGTCGGGGTGGATCTCGGCGATCGGGAAGCCGGGGCGGCGCAGCAGGTGGGGGTCGTGGTCGGCGAAGAAGGCGTAGTTCCCACCGGTCGCCTGCGTCCCGCACTCCAGCACATGCCCGGCGACGACGGCGCCGGCGAGCGCGTCGAGATCCTCGGCGCCCCAGCCGAAGTGCGCGGCGGCGGGACCGGTGACCAGGGCGGCGTCGCTGACCCGGCCGGTCACCACGACATCGGCCCCGGCGCGCAGGCAGGCGGCGATCCCGGCCCCGCCGAGGTACGCGTTGGCGGTGAGGACCCCTTCGCCCCAGCCGCCCGGCCCGGGGCCCCGCGCCAGCAGGTCGTCGCCCTCGACATGGGCGACCCGTACCGGTACGCCGAGGCGCTTGGCCAAGTCCCTTATGGCGGCGGCGAGTCCGGCGGGGTTCAGGCCGCCCGCGTTGGTGACCAGCCGTACTCCGCGCTCGTGCGCGAGGCCGAGGCCCTCCTCCAACTGGCGCAGATAGGTCTTCGCGTAACCGGTGTCCGGCGCCTTGAGCCTGTCCCTGCCGAGGATGAGCATGGTCAGCTCGGCGAGGTAGTCGCCGGTGAGCACGTCGAGCGGGCCGCCGGTGAGCATCTCGCGCAGCGCGTCGAAGCGGTCGCCGTAGAAGCCGGACGCGTTGCCGATGCGCAGGATCTCGGAGGTCACCGGTCCTCCTCCGGGTCCGGCTTTGGGGTGGTCTTCGGTGGGCGTCCCGCTCCGGGCGGGCCTGCGAAGGCCTGCGCGATGTCCAGCCAGTGGTCGGCGTCGGGGCCGCTCGCCACCACGGCCAGGTCGGCGCGGTGCGCCCGCCGGGTCACGAGCAGGCAGAAGTCGAGCGCGGGACCGGTCAGGCGCTGGGCCGCGTCCTCGGGGCCGTACGTCCACAACTCGCCCTCCGGCCCTGTCAGTTCGACGCGGAACTGCTCGGGGGGCGCTCGCAGCCCGCGGACGGCGTACGCGTAGTCCCTGGCCCGTACCCCGATCCAGGCCACATGGCGCAGCCGCGTGGTCGGCTCGCGCCGTACCCCTAGGGCGTCGGCGATGTCCTGGCCGTGCGCCCAGGTCTCCATCAGCCGGGCCGTCGCCATCGAGGCGACGCTCATCGGCGGCCCGTACCAGGGGAAGCGGGCGCCGGGCTCCGCCGCGCGCAGGGCGAGTTGGAGCCGCTCGCGGCCGTCGCGCCAGCGGGCGAGCAGGTCGGCGGGCGGGAGCGCGGCGCCGACTGCGGCACCCTCGTCGGCGAAGGAGTCCGGGTGCGCGGCGGCCTTCTCCGTCTCGGCGGCGAAGGCGCCCCGGTCGGTCGCCGCCAGCAGCGCGACGGCGTCGGTCCAGGTGAGATGGGCTATCTGATGGGCGACGGTCCACCCGGGCGCGGGGGTGGCCAGGCTCCAGCGGTCGAGGCCGAAACCGCTGACGATCCCGTCGAGTTCAGCACTCTCGGCGTAGAGATCGTCGAGCACTGCGGTGGGGTCGGACACAGGTGCGCTCCCTGGGGACACGGCGGTGTGCGTGTCCCGGAGCATGGCAGCGGGAGTAGAAACAAGCAAGCATGCTTGCTTTACTTTCCGCTCAAACCCCGCTCGGCCCGGGCGGCCCTGCGCGACTCGCGCCGCCAGGACCGGATCCCGATCTGTGTCGCTATCGCCCCCATGCTCGCCACGACCACCAGCGTGATCGCCGCAGCGTCGACGAGCGACAGCACCTGGTGCAGGATGAGCACCCCGGCCACCGCCGCTATGGCCGGCTCCAGGCTCATCAGTACGGAGAACGTCGAGGCGGGCAGCGAACGCAGCGCGAGCAGTTCGAAGGTGTACGGGAGGACGGAGGACATCACCGCCACCCCCAGCGTCAGCCCGACCGTCGAGGGCACCAGCATCTTCGTCCCCGCGTCGACGATGCCCAGCGGCAGCGCGAGCACCGCGCCCACCGCCATGGCGAGCGCCAGCCCGTCGGCCTGCGGGAAGCGGCGTCCGGTGCGGGCGCTGAGGAGGATGTACGTGGCCCACATGGCGCCGGCGCCGAGCCCGAAGACCGTACCGAGCGGATCGAGCCGGTCGAAGCCGCCTCCGCTCAGCAGGACGACACCGCCCAGGGCGCAGACCGCCCACACGACGCTGACCAGCCTCCGGGACGCGACCACGGAGAGCACGAGCGGCCCGAGGACCTCCAGGGTCACCCCCGCGCCGAGCGGAATGCGGTCGACGGCCTCGTAGAACAGGCAGTTCATGGCGGCCATCGCGGCGCCGAAGACAAGGATCGTGCCCCAGTCGGAGCGCCGGTACCCGCGCAGGGTCGGCCGGCAGGCCAGAAGCAGTACGACGGCGGCGAGCGCGAGCCGCAGCGACACGATGCCGAGAACCCCGGCGCGCGGCATCAGCAGGACGGCGAGGGCGGCGCCGAACTGGACGGAGACCCCGCCGGAGAGCACCAGCGCGACCGAACCGAGTGCGCTCCGGGAGCGCACACCCGAGCCGCCCGGATCAGGACCACCGGCACCACCCGGACCACCCGGACCACCCGGACCACCCGGACCACCCGCCGAAGCGACCGCCGCCCCCACGGCCTCCGGCACCGCGACCGCACCGGCGGCGGCCGCCGCCGCGGCGCCGCGTGACTCCTCCATGACGGTCCACCCCGCTCTCGACTACTACTCCAGCTCTTCCGGACGACTCCGCACGGCTCCGGAAGACTCCGCATGTCTGCGCACGACTCCGCTCCGGCCCTCCCGAGCGTCATCGTCCACTTGAACGCACTGACAGTTCAAGATAATGCACTCTCTCACCCCTCGAACGGCGTAGCGCATCCACCCCCGACCGTCGCACCCCCTCGGACGATATATAGTTGTGTGACACATGCAACTGTTTGGTAAAGTCAGGGGAGGTGTGGGCATGGGCGATCTGCCCCCGGAAGGGGATCACAGCACGTCACCCGGGGAGTCCGGCGCCCGTGAACCCATCCGGCAACTCGCCGAGGGCGTCGACCGCCTCATGCGGATGTTCATCCGTACCCGTGCGCAGTTGCTGGACCGGGCACGCGACGACATCGACTGGTCGGTCCAGATCCTGATGGGCGTACTGGTCAAACAGGGACCCATGCGCGTCAAGAAGCTGGCCGAGCTGGTCGAGTCCGACCCCTCCACTGTGAGCCGTCACGTGGCACAGCTCGTACGTGACGGCTTCCTCGAGCGCCGCGCCGATGCGGATGACGGGCGCGCCTGCCAGTTGGTGGCCACAGACAAGGCCCGGCACGCCGTCGCCGAGCGGACACGGTCACGCGACGTGCACTTCGAGGAAATGCTCCACGACTGGGACGACCACGACCGCGAGCGGCTGGCCGGACTGCTGGTGCGATTTATCGACGATTTCGAAACGTACAAAACCGTACTCGCCGCCAAGGACTGGAAGAACTTCAGTCCGGCGGCGAGTCGAGAGGAGACCTCCGCATGAGTTCCACCAGCGCCGCGTCCGCCGATATCGGTTCGGGCACAACAGGGGAGGCGCCAAGAACGGGTTACACCCACCGGCAGATCATGGTGATCCTGTCCGGTCTGCTGCTCGGGATGTTCCTGGCAGCCCTGGACCAGACCGTCGTCTCGACGGCGATCTACAAGATCGGTGAAAGCCTCAACGGGCTCACCGCCCAGGCATGGGTGACCACCGCGTTCCTGATCACCTCGACGATCGCCACCCCGCTGTACGGCAAGCTGTCCGACCAGTACGGACGCAAGCCCTTCTTCCTCTTCGCCATCGCGGTGTTCATCACCGGATCGGCACTGTGCACCCTCTCCAACTCGATGTACATGCTCGCCGGGTTCCGTGCCTTCCAGGGCATAGGCGCCGGCGGTCTGTTCTCCCTGGCCTTCGCGATCATCGGCGACATCATCGCGCCGCGTGAACGTGCCAAGTACCAGGGTTACTTCATGGCCGTCTTCGGTACGTCCAGCGTGCTGGGCCCGGTCGTCGGCGGTGCGCTGGCGGGCCAGAACACCCTGCTCGGCATCGACGGCTGGCGCTGGATCTTCCTGATCAACGTCCCGATCGGCGTTGTGGCACTGATCGTTGTGGCCAAGGTCCTCCACCTGGAGCACAACCGGCGCGAGCACCGCGTCGACTTCGCCGGCGCCATCTCGCTCGTGGTCGCGCTGGTGCCGCTGCTGATCGTCGCCGAACAGGGCAGGACCTGGGGCTGGGGTTCGACCTCCTCGCTCGCCTGCTACGTCATCGGCGCACTCGGCATCGTGAGCTTCCTGTTCGCCGAGCGCCGCGCCGGCGACGACGCGCTGCTGCCGATGCGGCTCTTCCGTAACGGTGTGTTCGCCGTCGGGGCCGCCCAGTCGATGATCATCGGTATCGGCATGTTCGGTGGCATCACCCTGCTGCCGCTCTACCTCCAGCTCGTCAAGGGCAACTCCCCGACCAAGGCCGGTCTGCTGACCCTCCCGCTGGTGCTGGGCATCATGGCGCTCTCGGTCGTCGCCGGTCAGGTCACCTCGCGCACCGGCCGGTACAAGATCTTCCCGATCATCGGTGGCGGACTGCTCGTCATCGGCATGCTCATGCTGTGGCGGCTGAAGGCCGACACCGGTCTCGTCTACACCGACATCTCGATGTTCGTCGTCGGCGCCGGGCTGGGTCTGAACATGCAGACCATCGTGCTGGCCATGCAGAACGCGGTACCGCCGCGCGACATCGGCGTCGCCACCTCGTCCACCACCTTCTTCCGGCAGATGGGCGGTACGGCGGGTGTCGCCGTCTTCCTGTCGATCGTCTACTCGATCGTGGGCAGCAAGATCACCTCCGCCTTCGCCGACGTACAGGGCACAGCGGCGTTCCAGGCCGCGGCCAAGGCCCACCCCGATCAGCTCAAGACGCTCCAGTCGGCGTCCTCCGGATCGGCGGGCACGCTCAACGACACCTCGTTCCTGAGCCGCCTCGACCCGGTCCTCGCGCACCCCTTCAAGGTCGGCTTCACGAACGCGGTCACGGTCGCCTTCCTGGTCGGCGCCGTGGTGCTGGTCGTCGCCTTCATCCTGGCCTTCTTCATCAAGGAGGTCCCGCTGCGTACGACGGCGGCCGCCTTCACGAAGGATCCCGCCGAGAGCGAGGCGAAGTAAGGACGGCACGACATGGAGCCGGAGCGCCGCGGGAAGACCGTCACAGGTCCCTCCCCCGGCGCTCAGCGCTTTCCGGGGCCGTCAACTCCCTGACTCCCTGCCACCTGGCGTCACTTCCCGGGGCCTCCCGCTTCCGGAGCCCCTTCTGAAGACGCCAGCCCCTCCGCCAGCACCTCCGCCAAGTGCCGCGCCTTGTAAGGCCCGAGCTGGTCGAGCTGGGTCCGGCAGGAGAACCCGTCGGCGAGCAGTTCGGTCCCCTCGGCTGCCCCGCGTACCGACGGCAGGAGCTGGTCCTCGGCGCAGGCCACCGATACGTCGTAATGGCCCGCCTCGAAACCGAAGTTGCCCGCCAGGCCGCAGCAGCCGCCGCTCAACTCGCCCGTCAGGCCCGCCCGTTCGCGTAGCCGCCGGTCCGCAGCCTCGCCGAGTACGGCGTGCTGGTGGCAGTGCGTCTGACCGGCCACCGGGCGGTCCAGCCTCGGCGGTTCCCACTCCGGGGCGCGCTCCTCCAGCACCTCGGCGAACGTACGGACCGCGGCCGCCAGCCGGGCCGCGCGCGGGTCGTCGCCCAGCAGTTCCGGCAGGTCCGTCCTGAGCGTGGCGGCGCAGCTCGGCTCCAGGACCACCACCGGCAGGTCGTGCTCCGGGCCCTCCGCCGCGAAGCAGAGCGGCTCCATCCGGTCCAGCGTCCGGCGCATCACCGCGCGCGCCTGGTCGAGTTGGCCCGTGGAGACATACGTCAGACCGCAGCACACCCGGCCGCGCGGTGCCACGACCCCGATGCCCGCCGCTTTCATCACCCGGCCCGCTGCCACTCCGACCGACGGCGACAGATACTGCGTGAACGTGTCGGGCCACAGGATCGCCGTCCGGCCGCGTTCGGTGGCGGCGATGGCCCTGGTCCCCCTGGTGCCCTTGAACTCGGCGTCCCACAACCGGTCGAAGGTGCGCGGCGCCAGTTTCGGGATCGTCCGCTCCCGCGCGATCCCGCCGAGCCGCTTCGCGAGCGTCGCCAACAGCCGTACGCGCGCTGCCGCGTTGAGCAGCCGCGCGAAGGGCGCCGCGAGCAGCAGCCACTGCGGCAGCCGCCCCATCGCGTAGTGGGATGCGGGGCGCCGCCGCCCCTCGTAGTGGTGGTGCAGGAACTCCGCCTTGTACGTGGCCATGTCGACGCCCACCGGGCAGTCGCTGCGGCAGCCCTTGCAGGACAGGCAGAGGTCGAGTGCGTCCCTTACCTCGGTGGAACGCCAGCCGCCCGTGACGACTCCGCCCGCTTCGCCCGCGAGCATCTCGTGCAGCAGGCGCGCCCGCCCGCGCGTCGAGTGCTGCTCCTCGCCCGTCGCGCGGAACGACGGGCACATCACCCCCGAGCCCTCGTTCGGTCCTGCCACCCGGCACTTGGCGACGCCCACGCACCGCCGGACCGCCGCCGAGAAGTCCCCTCCCCCGTCCGGGCCGTCGTGCGGGTAGCCGAACTCCACCTCGACGCGCTCGCGCGGCAGCACGGAGAATCGCAGGTTCTCGTCCAGCTTCGCGGGCCTGGCCAGCACGCCCGGGTTCATACCGCCCTCCGGGTCCCAGACGTCCTTGAACCGGCTGAAGAGACCGACCAGTTCGTCGCCGTACATCTTCGGCAGCAGCTCGGCGCGCGCCAGCCCGTCGCCGTGCTCGCCCGACAGCGATCCGCCGTGCGCGACGACGAGTTCCGCCGTCTCCTCGGAGAAGCGCCGGAAGCGGCGCACCCCGTCCTCGCTGGAGAGGTCGAAGTCGATACGGACGTGGATACAGCCGTCCCCGAAGTGCCCGTACGGCGTGCCGTGCAGCCCGTGCTCGGCCAACAGCCGCCGGAACTCCCGCAGATACGTGCCCAGCCTGGCCGGCGGCACCGCGCAGTCCTCCCAGCCCGGCCACGCCTCGCTGCCGTCGGGCGAGCGCGTCGCCGTCCCGGCCGCGTCCTCCCGTACCCGCCAGAGTGCCCGCTGCCCGGCCGGGTCGTCCACGACCGTGCCGTCCAGGGCGTCGGAGGCCCGCAGGATGGCCCCGGCGCGGGCGCGCGCCTCGCCCGGTGTCGCGCCGCCCGCCTCCACGAAGAGCCAGGCCCCGCCGCGCGGCAGGTCGTGTCCGCCGCGTACGAGATCCTCGGCCATGCCCTCGACGGTCAGCGGGCCGTACGGCAGC
>NZ_JTHL01000001.1:3676266-3721687 GCF_000818195.1 Streptomyces sp. 150FB
CGGGCCGTACGGCAGCAGCCCGGCGGCGGCCTCGGCGGCCGCGCTCTCGTCCGCGTACCCGAGGATGGCGAGCGCGCGGGCCGGCGGGGACTCGACCAGCCGTACGGTCGCCTCGGTCAGCACGCCCAGCGTGCCCTCGCTGCCGCAGAAGGCGCGGGCGAGGTCGGTGCCGGACTCGGGGAGCAGCGCGTCCAGCGCGTATCCGGAGATGAGCCGCGGCAGCCCGGCGGGGAAGCCGGTGCGCAGCAACGCGAGGTTCGCGTCGATGAGTTCGCGCAGTCCCCGGGGAGCCTCGCCCCAGCCCCGGCCGAGCCGCAGTGGCGCGCCGCCGCCGTACCTGACGACCGACACCTGCGACACGTTGTCGGCCGTCGTGCCCCACGCCACCGAGTGCGAGCCGCACGAGTTGTTGCCGATCATGCCGCCCATCGTGCAGCGGTTGTGCGTGGAGGGGTCCGGGCCGAAGGTCAGCCCGTGGGGGCGTACGGCGTCGCGCAGGTCGTCCAGTACGACGCCCGGCTGGACGACGGCCGTCCGCGCCTCGGCGTCCACGGAGACGATCGAGCGCATATGGCGCGTGAGATCGAACACAACACCCACACCGGTCGCCTGTCCGGCGATCGACGTCCCGGCGCCGCGCGCCAGCACCGGCACCCGGTGGTCCCGGCACACCGCCAGCCCCGCCGCCACGTCTCTGGCGTCGCGCGGCGCGAAGACACCGACCGGTACGCGCCGGTAGTTGGACGCGTCCATCGTGTTCAGGGCGCGCGCCGCCGCGCTGAAGTCGACCTCACCGCGCACGGCGGTCGCGAGCGCGCGCGCCAGCTCCGTCGTCTCCCGCCGCGTGCCGCCGGGACCGCCACCCCGCGGGCCGCCGGGCCTCTCGCTCCGCACGTCCCGCTTCTGCTCTCGCTGCTCAGCCATACGTCCAGGATGCATCCGCACCACGCGCCGCTCCGGTTCGGCGCGTTCACAACGGATCCTCGTATGAAACGGCGGATTGTGATGTGTGACCGACCTCGGAAAAAAAGGAACAAGAACCTCACAAACGGTTCGCCAACTCTCCTATAGTGTCGACCGTTTGAGTCAGGAAGCAACAAAATTAGCGCGTGTCTGCCATTAACCCTTTCGGGGATATTCGCCCCACTCGTCCACTGTTCCACTCTTCCACTAGTCAGCCTAGGTAGCCGAATTTGCGCCTCTCACTCCGGCCGACCGCACCGGCCCTGCTGATATCGGCCGCCGTGAGCGGTCTCCTGTGCGGCTGGGCGGTGTCCAGCGCCCCGTCCTCCGTACGTACCCCGCTGGCCTGGGGCTCGGGCGCCGGAGCCGTGCTGCTGACGGCGGCCGTCACCCTCGCCGCGAGCGCGCTGTGGAGCAACCGGCAGCTCCGCAGGCAGAACGACCTCCTCACCGAGCGCGCCGGGAAACTCTCCGCCGAGGTACTGCGCGCGGCGGAGAACGTCAGGACCGCCACCACCGAGGCGCAGCGCGCCCACGAGGCCGCCGCCCGCTCCGACATCGTCCGCGCCTCGGCCGCCGCGGCCAACGCCAACGCGGCCGGGCGGATGCAGGCCCTCATGACGGGCATGCTCGCCGACCTGCGTGACATGGAGGACCGGCACGCCGACGAGGAGGTCCTCGGCGACCTGCTGCACCTCGACCACCGCACCGCCCAGGCGGGACGGCTGGCCGACTCCTTCGCCGTACTGACCGGGGCACGTTCGGGCAGGCGCTGGGCGAGGCCGATCGTGATGGAGTCGATCCTGCGCGGCGCGATGGGCCGGATCAGCGGCTACCAGCGCGTACGGCTCCACTCGACCAGCGAGGTCGCGGTGGCCGGCCACGCCGCCGAGGGCGTGATGCACGCGCTCGCCGAACTCCTCGACAACGCCGCGAACTTCTCGCCGCTGACCGCCGAAGTGCATGTGTACGTCGAGGAGGTCCCGGCCGGGGTCGTCATCACCGTCGAGGACAGCGGGCTGGTGATGAGCGAGGTCCAACTGCGCCGCGCCGAGCAGGCGGTGACGGCCGAGGAGGAGGGCTTTGCCTCCGCCTACGGCTCGCGTCTCGGGCTGTCGGTCGTCGGACGCCTCGCGCGGAAGCACGGCCTGACGGTCTCCTTCCGGCCGTCGGCGCGCGGCGGCACCGGCGCGTTGATGATGCTGCCGCAGGAGGTGCTGACGCGGGCGGGCACGGACGTGGCGACACCGGCGGCGGTGCATCCGCCGGTGGCGGAGGTGGCGGTGGCGGTTACGGCAGTGGCGGTTGCCGAGCCTGCCGTTGCCGAAGAGCCGATCTCCGAGCCCGCCGCGCCCGAGCCCGCCGCGGCCGGGGCGGTACGTGAGACAGCCCCGGCGCTCTCCCCCGCACGCGCCGAACTCCCGCCGGAGACGCCCGGGGCCGCCGACGCGGCAGACAGCGCGGACCCCACAGACGGCACAGACAGCGCCGACGGCGCCGACACCACCGCCGAGCACCCCGAGTTCGGCGAGTCCGGGCTTCCCAAGCGCCGCCGTGGCCGTACGCTCGCCGCCGCCCGGCGCCGGATGGGCGAGACCAGGAAACGCAAGGCCGAAGCCACCACAGCGACCGCGACAGCCTCGTCGCCCGCGACCGTGCCCGCCGCTCCCGCCACCCGGCCGCTCAGGTTCGCCGACTTCCGCCAGGCCGTACGCGCCACCTCCCCGCAGGGGGCCGCCTCCACGCAACCGGCAGGCTCCCCGCAAGAGGCCGCCTCCCCGCGACCGGCCGGCCCCGCCGACTCCGCCAACTCCACAGCCCCGGAGGGCAAGACCAGATGACCGGCATTTCCACCGCCACCGACGAGAAGCTGAACTGGCTGCTGGAGAGCCTGCTCCAGCGCACCCCCGGTGCCCGCCACGCGCTCGTGCTGTCCAGGGACGGCCTCAAGCTCTGCCGTACGCCCGAACTCAGCATCGACCAGGCCGACCAACTCGCCGCCATAGCCGCCGGTATCCAGAGCCTCGCGCACGGCGCCTCCGTCGAGTTCGGCGACGGCCGGGGCGGCGTACGGTCCGCCATGGCCGAGTTCTACGGCGGGCTGCTGCTGATCGTCGAGGCGGGCCACGGCGCGCACCTCGCCCTGGTCGCCTCCGAGGACTCCGACGTCGGCCTCGTCGGGCACAACATGACCGAACTCGTCGAGCAGTTGGGAGACCACCTCAGCGCGCCACCCCGTACGCCAGAAGAAGGCGACGTACGGGTATGAGCCTGCCGGGCGGGCCGGGCACCCCCGACCGACCAGGCACCCCCGGCGGGCCGGGCACCCCCGACCGCCCGCACGCCCTGGGCGGCCCCGGCCGCGACGACAGTCCGGACAGGCTGTACACCCTCACCGGCGGCCGCAGCCGGTCCGACTCCGCCACCTTCGACCTGGTGACCCTGATCGTGGCGGAGTGCGACCCCACCCCCGGCATGCAGTCGGAGCACGCGGCGATCCTGCGTATGTGCGTCCGCCCGACGGCCGTGGTCGAGATCGCCGCCGAGCTGGGGCTGCCCGGCAGCATCGTGCGCATCATGCTCGGCGACCTGCTCGACACCGGCCGGATCAGCGCCCGCCACCCCCGTACGGCCCGCGCGGCCGACGGGCTTCCCCATCCCGACATCCTGGAGCAGGTGCTCGTTGGACTCCGTAACCTTTGAACGGCGGGCCGCACCGCACCCCCGCCCCGGCTCCGGCGGGCCGTCGCTCGCCAGTACGGCCGACAACGGCCTGAAGATCGTCATCGTCGGCGGCTTCGGCGTCGGCAAGACGACCATGGTCCGCTCCGTCAGCGAGATCCGTCCCCTCAACACCGAGGAGACGATGACCCAGGCCGGCGAGGGCATCGACGAACTCGGCGACCACGACGGGCTCCGTACGAAGACGTCGACGACCGTCGCGTTCGACTTCGGCCGAATCTCGCTCGACGAGCGCTCGGTGCTCTACCTGTTCGGGGCGCCCGGCCAGGAGCGCTTCTGGTTCCTCTGGGAGCGGCTCTTCTCCGGCACGCTCGGCGCCGTCGTCCTGGTCGACACCCGGCGGCTCTCCGACTCCTGGTACGCCATCGACCGGCTCGAGCAGCACGGCACCCCGTTCATCGTGGCCTGCAACGACTTCGGCGGGCCCGTCCACACCGAGCAGCAGATCCGCGAGGCGCTCGACCTGTCACCGGAGGTCCCGCTGATGGAGTGCGACGCGCGGGACCGGTCGTCCAGCAAGTACGTACTGATCACGCTGGTCGAGTACCTCCACACCCTGTCCTCGGAGAGCACACAGTGACACCGCCGATTCCCACACCCGCCCCCGCACCCACGCCGGTCCCCGCACCCGGTGAGCAGAACGGCTGCCCGGTGGGCGCCATATCCATGGCAGGCCCGTACTTCAGGGGCGAGCCCCACCAGCTCTACCGGGACATCCGGCGCGACCACGGCGCCGTGGCCCCCGTACTCCTCGACGGTGACATCCCGGCCTGGCTGGTCGTCGGCTACCGCGAGGTGCTCCAGATCACCGCCGACCCGGCGCTCTTCAGCCGCGACCCCGACATCTGGAACCAGTGGGACTCCATCCCCGACGACTGGCCGCTGCTGCCGATGTTCCCGCACCGGCAGCAGTGCATCCTCAACACCGTCGGCGAGCGGCACCGGGAGCGCGCCGCGATGGTCAGTGACGCGCTGGAGGTCATGGAGCCGTTCACGATCAAGCAGTACGCCGAGCGATACGCGGACGAGCTGATCGACGCGTTCTGCACCCAGGGCGGCACGGACATCGTCGGCGAGTACGCGATGCGTCTCCCCGTACGGGTCCTCGCCAGGCTCTTCGGCTTCCCCGACGCGCAGGGCCCCGGCATCGTCGCCGCGCTCAACGACATCGTCGACGGCGGTGAGCCGGCCCTCGCCGGTCTCGGCCACCTCGCCGGCATGCGGAGCCTGCTCGCCGAGCGGCGCGCCGTACCCGGCCAGGACGTCGTCTCCCGGATGCTGCGGAACACCGCGGGCTTCTCGGACGAGGAGGTCTTCCAGGACATGATGGTGATCGTGGCTGCGGGGCACGGCTCCACCGCCGACTGGATCGGCAATTCGCTGCGGCTGATGCTCACCGACGAACGGTTCGCCGCCTCCCTGTCCGGCGGCCGGCACAGCGTCGCCGAGGCGATGAACGAGGTCCTCTGGGAGGACACCCCCAACCAGAACGTGGCGGGCCGCTGGGCCACCCGCGACACCCGGCTCGGCGACCGCGACATCCGGGCCGGGGACCTGCTCGTACTGAGCCTCGCCGGTGCCAACTACGACCCCCAGGTCCGTACGGACGGCTCGGCGCTCACCGGCGGCAACCACGCCCACCTCTCCTTCGGCCACGGCGAGCACCGCTGCCCCTTCCCCGCCCAGGAGATCGCCGAGATCATCGCCCGCGCCGCCATCGAGGTGCTGCTCGACCGGCTGCCCGACCTCGATCTGGCCGTGCCCGCCGATCAGCTCACCAGGCGCCCGTCCCCCTGGCTGCGCGGCCTCTCGGAACTGCCGGTGGTCTTCACGCCGACGCCCGCGCTGGGCACCGCGGGCTGAGATTCCGGCCGTCCGCCCGGGCATCTCATCCGACGGACGCGCTTCCGCCGAACTCCATGGAACGGATAGGCTCCGCTCCGTGGCCGATATCCAGATTCCTCTCGACATCAAGCCCGCCGACGGCCGTTTCGGCGCGGGCCCCTCCAAGGTTCGTACGGAGGCGGTGGACGCCCTCGCGGCGACCGGCACGTCTCTCCTCGGTACGTCGCACCGCCAGGCCCCGGTCAAGAACCTGGTCGGCGCCGTACGTGACGGCGTACGGGACCTCTTCCAGCTCCCCGAGGGTTACGAGGTGATTCTCGGCAACGGCGGCTCCACCGCCTTCTGGGACGTCGCGACCCACGGTCTGATCGAGAACAAGTCGCAGCACCTCACCTTCGGTGAGTTCTCGTCGAAGTTCGCCAAGGCCGCGAAGCTCGCCCCCTGGCTGGCCGACCCGACCGTGATCTCCGCCGACCCGGGCTCGCACCCCGACCCGGTGGCCGAGTCAGGCGTCGACGTCTACGCGCTCACCCACAACGAGACGTCGACGGGCGTGGCCGCGCCGGTCAAGCGCGTCGCGGGCGCCGACGAAGGCTCCCTGGTCGTCGTGGACGCCACCTCCGGCGCCGGCGGCCTGCCGGTCGACATCGCCGAGACGGACGTCTACTACTTCGCCCCGCAGAAGTCCTTCGCCTCCGACGGCGGCCTGTGGGTGGCGGTCTTCTCGCCGACCGCGCTCGAACGCGCGGCGCGCGTGCACGCCTCGGGGCGCCACGTACCCGAGTTCTTCTCGCTGCCGACCGCGATCGACAACTCGGTGAAGAACCAGACGTACAACACCCCCGCGCTGGCCACGCTGTTCCTGCTGAACGAGCAGCTCACCTGGTTCAACTCGCAGGGCGGCCTGGACTGGGCGGTACAGCGTACGGCCACCTCGTCCGGGACGCTGTACGGCTGGGCCGAGGCGTCCAAGCACGCGACGCCGTTCGTCACCGACCCGGCGAAGCGCTCGCAGGTCATCGGGACGATCGACTTCTCGGACGAGATCGACGCGGCGGCCGTCGCCAAGGTGCTGCGCGCGAACGGCATCGTGGACACCGAGCCGTACCGCAAGCTGGGCCGCAACCAGCTCCGTGTCGCGATGTTCCCGGCGGTCGACCCGGCGGACATCGAGGCGCTGACGGCGTGCGTCGACTACGTGATCGATCACCTCTGACAGATTCAGGGATTTCAGAGGCTTCAAGAACTTCTTGATCTCACCGCGGGCCCGGAGCGCACTGCGCTCCGGGCCCGCGCGAGCGCGCGCAGCCATCGCCGGCGCGGCTTAGCATGGCCATATGAGTGATATGAACGCACCTGTCATCGCGGAGTTCCGCGCGAACGGCGGAGTCGTCGGCGGTCACTTCGAAGGCAAGCACCTGCTGCTCCTGCACACCGTCGGCAGGCGCTCGGGCAAGGAGTACATCAATCCGATGGTGTACACGACCGACAGCGGCAGCTTCCTCACGAGCGCATCGAACGGCGGCGCCGACAAGGAACCGCTGCTCGTGTCGAACCTGGAGGCCATGTCCGAGGTCACCATCGAGGTCGGCGAACGCACACTGAGGGCGAAGCCCACGGTGTGGCGCGAAGGCCCGGAGCGGGACCGGCTGTACGCCGTGATGGTGGACTACTGGCCGGACTTCCGGGAGTACGAGACACACACGTCCCGCGCCTTCCCGGTCATCCAACTGGACGCCACAGAAGCCACGGCCACCACCCGCACCGGCGAATAGGCGTGCGCGGCGCCCTACTTGCGGGCGGGGTCACTTCTTCTTGCGCAGCCCCTTGAAGCCGAAGAACAGCACGGCGGCGCCGACCAGTACGACGGCACCGAGCGACATGCCCCCGTTCCCGCCACTGTCCCCGCCGTCGGCCGACCCACTCGCCCCGGACGCCGAACTCCCTTTGTCCGACGGGGCTTTGGCACCCGGTTCCGGCTCCACGTCCAGCCGCTCGACCTGGCTCTCCTTGCCCTCGGAGCCGAACATCAGCGCCCTGCCGTCCGCCGTGTACGTCACCGACTCGGACTGCCCCTGGAACGGCGCGCCCACCGCCTCGCTCGCCCCCAGCTCGCCGTTCTTCCACACGTACGACGTGGCGCCCAAGTACGAGCGCAGGACGAGGTGCTTGCCGTCCGGCGAGAACGCGCCGTCGGTCACCCACGGCACGTCCCCGATCCGCCGGAAGACGTTCGTCCCTGACGAGGTGAGCGTCGCCGGGCCTTCGTAGAGCCCGCCGCCGTCCTCGTTCTTCGAGGCGATGTAGACCCGCCCGGTCTTCGGGTCGACCATCAACGACTCGGCGTTACGCGGCCCGTCGGCGTACTTCACCGTGTACTGCGTCGCCCGCACCGTCGCGTCCTTGAGCCGCGCGGGCTCGGGGAACCGGTAGATCCACACGTGGTCCCAGCTACCGCCGAGGTTGTCGCCGATGTCACCGACGTACACATCACCGTCGGGCCCGATGGAGATGGCCTCCACGTCCCGGGGCTCGCCGACGCCCGTCATGGTGATCGTCGCGACGGTCTCACCGGTACGCGAGTCGACGGCGTAGACGTACGGCCCGTCGTCGCTGTCGTTGTGCGTCCAGTAGATCCCCGGATGCAGATGGCTGGCGGCCAGCCCACTGGACTCCGTTATCCGGGGGTCCTTGATGGTGAAGGTCTGATCGGCCTTGCCCCCGTCGGCGAAAGCGCCGGAGACAGGCCCGGCCACCGCGAGAAACGCGGCGCCGACCACCGCGAGGACACCGAGGGAACGCGAACCAGGATGACGCGAAGACAAACGCATCCCCCCACCCTGCCAGCCCGCGCCGCTCCCGTGTCCCGGAGGCTGAACAGTCCGCCGGCGCCGGACGGAGTCCCCGTCGACGGTGAGCCAGGTCCCGTAGCCGAGATATACTTTCTACACGAGTTGATATCATCGGAGGTGCATGCATGAGCCGGACCGTGATCGATCTTGACGACGAACTGCTCGCCGACGTGGCACAGGCGCTCGGCACGGGCACGAAGAAGGAGACGGTCAACACCGCGCTGCGCGAGGTTCTGGACAACCGGCGCCGCGCAATGGCACTGACTCGTCTGCGGGCCACGGCCAACGACGGCGCGTTCGATCTTGAACTGCTTGAAGACAAGAGGAACTACCGTCGGTGAGTGCCGCACAATTTCTGATCGACACCAGCGCACTCGCGCGATTCATGCATCCTGGCGCCGAGCAGTATGGCTGGGACCAGGCGGCAACGGCGGGGCTCATCGCGACATGCCCCGTCACCGAACTCGAATTCTTCTACAGCGCGCGCTCCTCAGAAGACCGCGAGCGCGGCATCGACGACATGCGGATGCTCTTCGGATGGGTGCCTGTGGACGACCGCGCCTACGACCAGGCATGGCGCGTCCAGGAAGCACTGACCGCACGGGGCCTGCACCGGAGCGCCGGTCCTGTTGATCTCGTCGTCGCGGCGACGGCCGAACTACAGGGCCTGACCCTGCTGCATCACGATCACGACTTCGAATGCATCGCGGCTGTGACCGGGCAGGCCCTCCAGTGGTACGGACCCGAGACCGGGAAGTGACCGCGCCGGTAGGCCGGTGATCCGGACGGGATGAGTCAGTACTGGTCGGCCACCCAGTCGTACCAGTCGTTCATGCCCTCGCCCGTCGTCGCCGATACGGTCAGGACCCGGACGTCCGGGTTCACCGAGCGTGCGTACTTCTCGCAGCCGTCGGGGTCGAAGTCGACGTACGGCAGCAGGTCGATCTTGTTGATGACCACCAGGTCGGCCGCGGCGAACATGTAGGGGTACTTCAGCGGCTTGTCCGTGCCCTCGGTGACCGAGATGATCACTACCTTGCTGCGCTCCCCCAGGTCGAAGAGGGCCGGGCACACCAGGTTGCCGACGTTCTCGACCAGGATCAGCGAGCCCGGCTCCGGGGACAGGGTGGTGAGGGCGCCCTGCATCATCTCCGCGTCCAGATGGCAGCCCGCACCGGTGTTCACCTGTACCACCGCGCAGCCGGCCCGCTTGATCCGCTCGGCGTCGAGCATCGTCTCCTGGTCGCCCTCGATGACCGCGACCGGGCGGCGGCCGCCGAGGTCTCTGATGGTGCGTTCGAGCAGCGTGGTCTTGCCAGCGCCCGGGGAGCTCATCATGTTCACCGCGACGATGCCCCGGTCGGCCAGCCAGACGCGGTTGTGCGCGGCCACGGTCTCGTTCTTGGCCAGCACTCGCTGTTCCAGCGTGATCGTCTCGGTGGCTTCGCCCGGGCGCGCGTGCGGGTGCGGGTGCGTATGGGGGTGGGGGTGGCCCTCCGTTAGCCCGGACGGCGGCTTCGCGATCCTCGTTCCCGCGCCCGCTCCGCCCGCGCCGCCCGCTTCGTCACAACCGCACGTACCGCACATACGTCAACCCACTCTCATCGAAATGATCTGTAGCTCCCGTCCCGACGTGATGTCCACGTCGGCGCTGCCGCACGGACACAGCAATACGGGATCGGTCAGGGTGAAATCGGTGTCGCATTCACGGCAGTGACCGTTTCCCGGCGGCTGGTCGATTTCGAGTCGTGCGCCCTCGGCCACCGTTCCCTCGGTGATCAGGTCGAAGCAGAATCGCATGGAGTCGGCCACTACCGCCGTAAGCATGCCGACCCGCACGCTGACCGTATGAACCGGCCGTCCCGCGGCACGTTCGCACACCGCGTCCACGACGCTCTGCGTGATCGACAATTCATGCATCACTGCCTCGTTCCCACATCGGTTTCCGCTCCGCCGAATCACCCGGCCGGTCCAGTGCGCACCTGTCAGCGCACACCTTTTCCTCGTGTTGACAGAGCACTGAGGCGGCGCCTAGATGGTAGCAATGTGAGCGACACCACACTCATGAAGGCGGCGGCGCTATGCCGACAAAGGAAGCAGTAAAGGCCGAGGACACGCTTATCCACGTGCTGTGGATCAATGCGGGTCTCAGTTGTGACGGCGATTCGGTCTCACTGACCGCAGCCACCCAGCCCAGCATCGAGGAGATCGCGCTCGGCGCGTTGCCCGGACTTCCCCAGGTGGCCGTGCATTGGCCCCTCATCGATTTCGAGTGCGGCCCGAACGGCGGCGCCGACGACTTCCTTGAGTGGTTCTTCAAGGCGGACAGAGGCGAACTGGAACCGTTCGTCCTCGTCGTCGAGGGGTCGATCCCCAACGAGAAACTGCACGAAGAGGGCTACTGGTGCGGCTTCGGGAACGACCCGGCCACCGGCCAGCCGATGACCACCAGCGAGTGGCTCGACCGGCTCGCGCCCAAGGCCACCGCGGTCGTCGCGGTCGGCACCTGTGCCACGTACGGCGGTATCCACGCCATGGCCGGCAACCCGACCGGCGCCATGGGTGTGCCCGACTACCTGGGCTGGGACTGGAAGTCCAAGGCCGGCATCCCGATCGTGTGCGTCCCCGGCTGCCCGATCCAGCCCGACAACCTGTCGGAGACCCTCACGTACCTGCTCTACATGGCCACCGACCAGGCCCCGATGATCCCGCTCGACGACGCGCTGCGGCCGACCTGGCTGTTCGGCCAGACCGTCCACGAGGGCTGCGACCGGGCCGGCTACTACGAGCAGGGCGACTTCGCGACGGAGTACGGCTCGCCCAAATGCATCGTCAAACTGGGCTGCTGGGGTCCCACCGTCAAATGCAATGTGCCGAAACGCGGCTGGATGAACGGAATCGGCGGCTGCCCCAACGTCGGCGGAATCTGTATCGGCTGCACCATGCCCGGATTCCCGGACAAGTTCATGCCCTTCATGGACGAGCCCCCCGGCGGGAAACTCTCCACCAACTCGGTCGGCGTGTACGGATCGACGATGCGGCGGCTGCGCCACATCACCACGCACACTCTCGACCGCGAGCCCAAGTGGCGTAAACCCGGAAATCGTCTCACCACCGGCGCCGCCCGCACCTGGTAGACCGGCGCGCGACTCACCGCGTATCTCTACGCGCGACTCACCGCGTATCTCGACGCGCACTCGACGAGCAACTCACGGCGACAAAAGAAAGATGAGGGAGCGGCGCAATGACCGCGACGCAGCACAAGGGTGCCGGCGGGAAACAGGGCAAAGACGAACTGGTGGAGATGGCCTGGGACCCCATCACCCGTATCGTCGGCAGCCTCGGCATCTACACAAAGATCGACTTCAAGCAGAAGGTGGTCGCCGAGTGCCACAGCACCAGCTCCATCTTCCGCGGCTATTCGGTCTTCATGAAGGGCAAGGACCCGCGGGACGCGCACTTCATCACCAGCCGGATCTGCGGTATCTGCGGTGACAACCACGCCACCTGTTCCTGCTACGCGCAGAACATGGCCTACGGTGTGAAGCCGCCGCACCTCGGCGAATGGATCGTCAATCTCGGTGAGGCCGCCGAGTACATGTTCGACCACAACATCTTCCAGGAGAATCTGGTCGGGGTCGACTACTGCGAGAAAATGGTCGCCGAGACCAATCCCGGGGTGCTGGAGCAGGCCAACCGGACGTCCTCCCCGCACGCCGAGGCCCATGGGTACAAGACCATCGGCGACATCATGCGCTCGCTGAACCCCTTCACCGGTGAGTTCTACCGTGAGGCGCTCCAGGTCAGCCGTATGACGCGGGAGATGTTCTGCCTGATGGAGGGGCGCCATGTGCACCCCTCCACGCTCTACCCGGGCGGCGTCGGCACCGTGGCCACCATCCAGCTCATGACCGACTACATCACCCGGCTCCAGCGCTACGTGGAGTTCATGAAGAAGGTCGTGCCGATGCACGACGACCTCTTCGACTTCTTCTACGAGGCGCTGCCCGGCTACGAGCAGGTCGGCAACCGGCGCATCCTGCTGGGCTGTTGGGGCTCGTTCCAGGACCCCGAGCACTGCAACTTCGAGTACAAGGACATGACCGACTGGGGTCGGAAGATGTACGTGACCCCCGGCGTGGTCGTGGACGGGAAACTCGTCACCACCGACCTCGTGAAGATCAACCTCGGCATCCGCATCCTGCTCGGCTCGTCGTACTACAACGACTGGGACGAGCAGGAGATGTTCGTGACCCACGACCCGCTCGGCAACCCGGTCGACCGGCGGCACCCGTGGAACCAGCACACGAACCCGCAGCCGCAGAAGCGCGACCTGGACGACAAATACAGCTGGGTGATGTCCCCCCGCTGGTTCGACGGCAAGGACTACCTGGCCCTCGACACCGGCGGCGGCCCGCTGGCCCGGCTCTGGGTCACGGCGCTGGCCGGTCTGGTCGACATCGGCTACATCCAGGCCACCGGCAACAGCGTGAAGATCAACCTCCCCAAGACCGCCCTCAAGGGCCCGGTCGAGCTGGAGTGGCACGTCCCTCAGTGGAGCAACACCATCGAACGCAACCGGGCACGCACCTACTTCCAGGCCTACGCCGCCGCCTGCGCGCTGCACTTCGCCGAGAAGGCGCTCGTGGAGATCCGGGCCGGGCGGACCAAGACCTGGGAGAAGTTCGAGGTCCCCGAGGAGGGCGTGGGCTGCGGCTTCACCGAGGCCGTACGCGGTGTCCTCTCGCACCACATGGTGATCAGGGACGGCAAGATCGCCAACTACCACCCGTACCCGCCGACCCCGTGGAACGCGAGCCCGCGCGACACGTACGGGACGCCGGGGCCCTACGAGGACGCGGTGCAGGGCCAGCCGATCTTCGAGGAGAACGACCGGGAGCACTTCAAGGGCATCGACATCATGCGTACGGTGCGCAGCTTCGACCCCTGTCTGCCCTGCGGCGTGCACATGTATCTCGGCGAGGGCAAGAAGCTGGAACTGCTCCACTCGCCCACTCAGTCCGCCGGCAGTGAATGACGTGGCGGAGAGTGATGTGGCAATCAGCGAGACAGTCATGGACACGGCAGGACGTACGGCGGGCGCTGCGGCCGGCGGGTCCGACTGGCGTGCGACCGGGGAGCGTATCGACACCCTGATCGCCGCCAGCGCCTCGGGCGGCGCGATCGCCCGCGAGCGGAGCGAGGAGCTGGTCAGGCTCGTCACCGATTTCTACGGTGCCGGTCTCGAACGGCTGCTGGACCTCCTCTACGAGCAGGGCCGCCTGGGCGACGACCTGCTCGCCGCCATCGCCGCCGACGACCTGGTCGCCAGCCTGCTGCTGGTGCACGGGCTGCATCCGTACAGCGTCGAGACCCGGGTCGAGAAGGCGCTGGAGAGCGTCCGGCCCTACCTCGGCTCGCACGGCGGCGATGTGGAGCTGCTCGGCGTCAGCGACGACGGTGTCGTCGGGCTACGGCTGCTGGGGAGCTGCGACGGCTGCCCCTCGTCGTCGGCCACGCTCAAGCTCGCCGTCCAGGGCGCCGTCGAGGCGGCGGCCCCGGAGATCACCACGATCGAGGTCGAGACCCCGGGCGAGGACGCGTCGGGGACGGCGGGGGCGTCCGGGCCGATGGTCCCGGTGGACGCGCTGTTCTCGCGGCTTCATGAGACCGCGCAAGCCGCCGGCGCCGGCGATGGCGTCGGCGACGGCCCGGCGGGCTCCTCCTGGCAGCCGTTCCCCGACCCCGCGGGCCTGGAGTCCGGCGCCGTCACGCACTTCACCGCGGGTGAAGTGCCGGTGCTGGCCTGCCGGATCGGCGCCGACCTGTTCGCCTTCCTGGACCGGTGCGCCCGCTGCGACCGTTCGCTGAAGGGCGCGGCGCTTGCCAGGCGGCTCGGCGGCGCCTCCGGTGACGCGGTGCTGCGGTGCCCCGGTTGCCACGCGCACTACGACGTACGTCGGGCGGGCGCCTGCCTCGACGAGGACGGGCTGCACCTGGATCCGCTGCCCGTGCTCGCCGACGGGGTCACGGCCTCGGTCGCCGTACCCACCCCGGCGACGGCGACGGCGACGGCGACCGCTGCGGCAGCGGTGGCGGTGGCGACATGAGCACCGGTCGGCATGCGGCCTCCCCGGTGGCGGCGCTGCTGCGGGTCACCCGTAACCGTCCGGCGCCGGTCGTCGGGGAGCGCTGCGAGATGTGCGCCGAGCAGATCGGCGGCGAGCACGCGCATGTGGTGAATCTGGACAGCCGCGCCCTGATGTGCAGTTGCCGGGCCTGCTATCTGCTGTTCACCGACGAGGGCGCGAACCTCCACTACCGGGCGGTCCCGGAGCGGTATCTGCACTTCTCGGGCCTCGCCCTCGACGAACGGACCTGGGACGAGTTGCAGATCCCGGTGGGACTCGCTTTCCTGTTCCGCAACTCGGTGCAGGACCGCACCATCGCGTTCTATCCGGGCCCGGCCGGTGCCACCGAGTCCGAACTGCCTCTTGATGCCTGGGACACCATCGTCACCGCCCACCCCGAACTCGGCGTCCTGCGGGCCGATGTGGAGGCGCTGCTCGTACGGCGTACTCGGGAGGCCGGAGCCACCGAGAGCACGGACGAGGTGTGTCACCTGGTTCCCATCGACGCCTGTTACGAACTGGTGGGCAGGCTACGGACGTTGTGGCGCGGCTTCGACGGCGGCCGGGAGGCGCACGCCGCGATGGACGCCTTCTTCGCGCAGGTCAAGGAGCGCAGCCGGCCGGCGGCGAAGGTTGCCGGCGTGGGTGGCGTAAGCGGCGTGGGCGGGTCCTGGTGAGCGACGACCTCAGCTTCTCCGTACTCGACGTGTTCGCCGAGCCGTACACCGTGGCACCGCAGTTGACCGCCCGGCTGCGGATCGAGGACGGCTCCGGCGAACGCGTCCACGCGATCGTGCTGCGCTGTCAGGTCCGTATCGAACCGCAGCGCAGACACTACGACGACACCGAACGGGACGGCCTGCGCGGCCTGTTCGGCGAGCGCGACCGGTGGTCCGACACCCTGAAGCCGTTCCTCTGGATGCAGTGCAACGCCACGGTCCAGGGCTTCACCGGTGCCACCGAGGTGAGCCTCGCGCTGCCCTGCACCTACGACTTCGACGTGATTGGCTCCCGCTATCTGCACGCGCTCGGCGACGGCCATGTGCCGCTCACACTGCTGTTCTCGGGGACGGTGTTCACCAAGGGCAGCGCGGGCTTCGGGGTGCGCCAGGTGCCCTGGGACTGCGAGGCCCGGCATCTGATGCCGGTCGCCGTCTGGCGACGGATGATCGAGTCCCACTTCCCCAACTCCGGCTGGATCAGGCTGGATCAGGACGTGCTCGACCAGATCGCCGACTTCCGGTCGCGGCGCGGGCTGATCGGCTGGGACGAGACGGTACGTACCCTGCTGGCCGACATCGGTGAGGTGGTGGTCCCGTGAGTTCCGTCGATTCGGTGGGTTCGGTGGGTTCGGTGGGTTCCGTGAGTCCCATCGACCACGTCCGTACGATCGCCGACGCCGTGCTGTACGAGGGGTACCTGCTCTACCCCTACCGGGCCAGCTCGCACAAGAACCAGTCACGCTGGCAGTTCGGCGTCCTCGGTCCGCCCGCCGCCTCGCCCGCGAGCTTCGGCGAGGAGCCCGGCATGGCGATGCGGTGCCTGCTCACGGCCACCCCGTCCGACACCCCGGCGGCGGTCACGATCCA
Source organism: Streptomyces sp. 150FB (assembly GCF_000818195.1). GTDB lineage: Bacteria > Actinomycetota > Actinomycetes > Streptomycetales > Streptomycetaceae > Streptomyces. Next base: position 3,692,389 of record NZ_JTHL01000001.1, read on the forward strand.
TCTGCGCTTCCTCCAGCTCCAGGTCCGCGAGGTACGGCGGCGGAACGAGGACGGCACCGACACCCCGGTCGACAGCCTCACCGTGTCCGGCGTATCCGTGCTGAGCTGGGACGAGGCGGTGGAGCAGGAGATCGTGCTGCCCTCCGTCTCGCTGGCCGGGCCGACCGACACACTGCACCACATCCCCGGCAGCGAGGAGATCGAGCCGCTGACGGACGCGGAGGGCGCCCCGGTGGGCCGTATCGTGCGCCGCCGCGAGCCGCTGGCGGCGCGTATCCGTACGCGTACGGACCTCGACGACGGCTTCCTCCGGCTGACCGTGTCCGTCGACAACGAACACGCCGGGACGGCCGCCGACAAGGACGCGGCGATCCGCGTCTCGCTGATCGGCTCGCACCTCATCCTCCAGGCGCACGGGGCGGACTTCGTCTCGCTCCTCGACCCTCCCGAGGGCGCGGAGGGAGCGGCCGGCCGCTGCCGGCAGCGGCGCTGCTGGCCCGTACTGGCCGGTGCGAAGGGGACGACCGACACCGTGCTCGGCGCGCCGATCATCCTGTACGACCATCCGGAGATCTCCGAGCAGAGCCCGGGCGCCCTCTTCGACTCCACCGAGATCGACGAGATCCTGACGCTGCGGGTGATGACGATGACGGAGGAGGAGAAGGCGGAGGCGCGGGCCACCGATCCACGGGCCCGGGAGATCATCGACCGCTGCGACCAGATGTCGGCCGCCGATCTGCAACAGCTCCACGGCCTCCTCCGCGACCCGCACGCGCCGTCGCCGTCGCCGTCACTCTCGCCACCCATGACCGCGCCACTGCCGTCGGCCGCTCCCGGTTACGCCGATCTGCGCGACGCCGAGCCCCCCGCCTTCGACACGGGCGGCGCGCCCTGGTGGGACCCGGCGGCAGACGCGAGTGTGCGCCCGGAGTCCGACGCCGTCGTGATCGGCGGTGTCAGCGTGTCCAAGGGAAGCCTGGTCCGCGTACATCCGTCCCGCCGCGCCGACGCGCAGGACATCTTCTTCGCCGGCCAGGTGGCGCGGGTGACGGCCGTGCTCTCGGACGTCGACGGCGGGACACATGTGGCGCTGGTCCTCGTCGACGACCCGGCGTCCGACATGCACGACTGGTACGGCCGCTACTTCTACTTCGCGCCCGACGAGCTGGAACCCCTGCCCGTCGAGGACCCCCGACCCCCGGAACAGCACCGAGAGGAGAACCCATCGTGAGGACTCTGGGAATGATCACCACAGGAGTCGCAGCGGCAGTGGCGGCGGTCGCCGTGGTCGTCGGCGTGATGTCGATCCCCGACATCCGCCGGTATCTGAAGATCCGTTCGATGTGAGCGAGGGAGTCAATCACATGTCCAGCAGACCAGATAAGTCAGACAGGTCAGGGGCGTCACGCGTATCGGGCTCCTCGGGCATGCGGGCCCGCTCGGGCGACGACATCGAGGAGGAGCCGCAGGCGGTACGGGGTCCCAAGGGCTCCCGCGACACCGGCTCGGACAAGCCCTCGGGCGGCCCGGCCGGCCGCCCCGCCGGCGGTGCCCATCCCACGTCCGACACCTCGATCAAGCCCGGCAAGCCCCAGGACCCGGACGCGCCCGACCTCCAGTCCGGCGGCGGCTGAGCCGCACCCGGCGCCCGCCATCCCCACCTCCCCACTTCTCCACTTCCCCACCGCAGGAGCACGATGACGAACGCCCCGAACCGGCGCCACGCCGGCGCCCCCACGCGCCGAGGACCAGTCCTGACGTGACCGCTGAAGTGACCGCCGGCCCGCCGGCTGACGTGACCGGTCGCGTGCTCGTGGCGGGCATCGGCAATCTCTTCCTCGGCGACGACGGCTTCGGCCCCGAAGTCGTCCGCCGGCTCGCCGCGTCCGGCGACCTGCCACCGCCGGTCCGGCTGACCGACTACGGCATCCGGGGCATGCACCTCGCGTACGACCTGCTCGACGGGTACGAGGCGCTGGTGCTGGTCGACGCGTACCCCGGCGGCGGCCCGCCCGGTGAGCTGACCGTGCTCGAAGTCGGCGCCGACGACCTCGGCACGGGTGAATTCGACGCACACGGGATGAATCCGGTGGCAGTACTCGCAAATCTGGACCAACTGGGCGGTACTCTTCCGCTCACCTACGTCGTCGGCTGCACCCCGGCCGACGTCGAGGAGGGCATCGGGCTCAGCGAAGCGGTTCTGGCCGCCGTACCTGAGGCGATGGAAGCGGTGCGCGCGCTGGTCCGGCGAATCCTGCCGGAGGGGCCGCCCCGGCCCGTGGGCCCTCAGCCCGTACAGCACGAACAGCCCGAACAGCCCGTAGAACCAAGACCGGTAGAACCACACCCCGTACAGCCCGCCCGCATCCGGAGGACCTGACCATGTGCCTTGGCATTCCGGGGCGAGTCGTGGAGATCGTGGACGGGTACGCCGGCCAGCTCGCCCTCGTCGATGTCGAGGGCGCGCGGCGGCGCGTCAACATCGGCATGCTCGACGCGCCGCCCGCCCCGGACGACTGGGTGCTGCTCCATATGGGCTTCGCCGTGGAGATCATCGACGCGGCCAAGGCGCGCGAGGCGCTGTCGGGTCTGGAGATGATGGGGCGCGGGCGCCCGGAGCGTATCCGGCGGCGGTACGAGGTGTCCGGCGTCGTCCAGGGCGTGGGGTTCCGCCCGTTCGTCTATGTCACTGCCTCGGAGCTGGCGCTCACGGGGTCGGTCGTGAACACCGGCGCCGGTGTGATCGCCGAGGTCGAGGGCGAGAGCGACGCCGTCGAGGAGTTCGGACGGCGGCTGCGCGCCGAGGCCCCGCCGCTCGCGGTGCTGGAAGACGTGCGGGAGAGCGACCGGCCGACCCTGGGCGGTACGGAGTTCACCATCGAGGTCTCCAGCGCCGGGGGCCGGGCCCGTACGCTCGTCTCGCCCGACGTCGCGACCTGCGCGGACTGCCTGGCCGAGATGTGCGACCCGGGCGACCGCCGCTATCGCCACCCCTTCATCACCTGCACCCACTGCGGCCCGCGCTTCACCATCGTCACCGGTATGCCCTACGACAGGGCGGCCACCACCATGGCGGCGTTCGAGATGTGCGACGCGTGCCGGGCGGAGTACGAGGATCCGCGCGACCGGCGCTTCCACGCCCAGCCGATCGCCTGTCACGCCTGTGGACCGCGGCTCGAACTGATCCTGGCCGGGACGGACGCGGGGACGGCCGCCGCCCCTGCGAGCGGCGCCGAGGCGCTGCGTGCGGCGCGCGAGATGCTCGCCGAAGGACGCATCCTCGCCGTCAAGGGGCTCGGCGGCTACCACCTGATGTGCGACGCCCGTAACCTCGCCGCCGTCGCCGAGCTGCGGCGGCGCAAGCGGCGCGGTGGGAAACCCTTCGCCGTGATGGTCTCCGACCTCGGTGTGGCCAGGGAACTCGTGACGATGACCGCCGACGAGGAGGCGCTGCTCACCGGCGCCCGTAAGCCGATCGTGCTCCTGCCGCGCCGCGCGGGAGCACCGGCCGGAGCACCGGCCGTGGCATCGGCCGTCGCGTCGGCCGTCGCGCCCGGGAACCCCGATCTCGGGGTGATGCTCCCCTACACCCCGCTGCACGTCCTGCTCTTCGGGATCGGGGACGATCTGCCGGGGCCCGACGCGCTGGTGGCGACCTCTGCCAACGCGTCCGGTGAGCCGATCGTGACCGACGACGCCCTCGCCCTGACCGAGTTGGCGCCGCTGGTCGACGGCTGGCTGCGGCACGACCGTACGATCCAGGTGCCGTGCGACGACTCGGTCAGCCGGTTCGTCGCGGGCGCCGAGCTGCCGATCCGCAGGTCACGCGGGTACGCGCCGCTGCCGCTCGCGCTGCCCTTCGACGTACCGCCGATGCTCGCAGTCGGCGCCGATCTGAAGAACACCTTCGCGCTGGGCGAGGGCCGGTACGCCTGGCTCAGCCAGCACATCGGCGACATGGACGGCCTGTCCACCGTCGAGGCGCTGACCCGGACCGAGGAACACCTTGAGCGCCTCACCGGCGTCGAGCCCGCCCAGTTGGTGGGAGACAGGCACCCCGGCTACCGCTCGGCCGGCTGGGCCCGTACCCATGCGCGCGGACGCGCGGTGCGGACCGTGCAGCACCACCACGCCCATATCGCCTCGGTCATGGGGGAGCACGGGCTCGCCCCCGGCGAGAGCGTGATCGGGGTCGCCTTCGACGGCACCGGTTACGGCGCCGACGGCGCGGCGTGGGGCGGCGAGGTGCTGATCGCCGGGTACAAGTCCTTCGAGCGGGCCGCGCATCTCGGGTACGTGCCGCTGGCCGGCGGCGACGCGAGTGTGCTCCGTCCGTACCGGATGGCGCTCGCCCATCTCCACGCGGCCGGGGTCGCCTGGGACGACGACCTGCCGCCGGTGCGGGCCTGCCCGCCCAAGGAACAGGGCGTGCTGCGCCACCAGTTCGGGACGGGGTTCGGCTGTGTGCCGACGTCCAGCATGGGACGGCTCTTCGACGCGGTCGCCTCGCTGATCGGGGTCCGGCACCAGGTGGACTACGAGGCGGAGGCGGCCATCGAACTGGAGGGGCTGGCCCGGTCGGCGGCGCCGGCGGGAGCCGCGGAGTCCGCGGGGCCGGAAGGCGCTGACGGCGGCGCGTACGCCTTCGGTGTGCGACTGCCGGACGAGCGGGGCGACGTGGAGGCACCCGTGGTCGCCGATCCCGGTCCTGTCATCCGCGCCGTGGTGGCCGATCTGCGCGCGGGTGTCGTCAAGGAAGTGATCGCCGCCCGCTTCCACGCCTGCGTCGCCGCGCTCGTCGCCGACCTCGCCGAGATCGCCAGGGGGCGGACCGGCCTCGACGTGGTCGCGCTCGGCGGCGGCGTCTTCCAGAACGCCGTACTGCTCGGGGCCGGCCAACGCGCCCTGACCGAGCGCGGTTTCACCGTCCTGCGGCCGAGGCTGCTCCCGCCGAACGACGGCGGGATCGCCCTCGGCCAGCTCCTGATCGCCGCCTCGGGCTGACCGTCCGGGGATGCACCGAGAAGGAACCCGAAAAAAGGAAGAGGGACCATGTGTCTGGCAGTTCCGGGACGTGTCCTCAGCACCGTCGCAGTCGACGGCACCTTGATGGCCGATGTGGACTTCGGCGGAGTGCGCAAGGAGGTGTGCCTCCAGTACATCCCCGACGTGAGAAAAGGTGAATACGTCGTCGTGCACGTCGGATTCGCCATCCAGCGGCTCGACGAACGGTCGGCGCTGGAGACACTGGCCAACTTCGAGAAGCTCGGCATCCTGGAGGAGGAGTTCGGGGACGGGTTCGAGCGCGCGGCCAAGGCCAAGCAGGAAGATCACGCCGACGAGTTGCCCGAAGGAGCCACACGATGAAGTACCTCGACGAGTTCAGCGACCCCGACCTGGCGAAGAAGCTGATCGACCAGATCCACGCCGCCACCACCCGGCCGTGGGCCATGATGGAGGTCTGCGGCGGTCAGACGCATTCGATCATCCGGCACGGCATCGACCAACTGCTGCCCGACGGCGTGGAGATGATCCACGGTCCCGGGTGTCCGGTCTGTGTGACACCGCTGGAGATCATCGACCGCGCGCTGGCGATCGCGGCCCGTCCCGGGGTGATCTTCTGCTCCTTCGGGGACATGCTGCGGGTGCCCGGCAGCAGCCAGGACCTGTTCTCCGTCAAGAGCGCCGGCGGCGATGTGCGGGTGGTGTACTCGCCGCTCGACGCGCTGAAGGTGGCAAGGCAGAACCCGGACAAGGAAGTTGTCTTCTTCGGCATCGGGTTCGAGACGACGGCGCCCGCCAACGCGATGACCGTCCACCAGGCCAAGCGCCTCGGCGTACGGAACTTCTCCCTGCTGGTGTCGCACGTCCTGGTGCCGCCCGCGATGGCCGCCATCATGGAGTCGTCCACCTGCCGGGTGCAGGCGTTCCTCGCCGCCGGGCATGTGTGCAGCGTGATGGGCACCTCCGAATACCCGCCGCTGGCCGAGAAGTACAAGGTGCCGATCGTTGTCACCGGCTTCGAGCCGCTGGACATCCTGGAGGGCGTGCGCCGGACGGTCATCCAACTCGAAGAGGGGCGCCACGAGTTGGAGAACGCCTATCCGCGCGCCGTACGCGACGAGGGCAACGTCCCCGCCATGGAGATGCTGCGCGACGTCTTCGAGGTGACCGACCGGACCTGGCGCGGCATCGGGATGATCCCGCTGAGCGGCTGGCGGCTCTCCGAGGCGTACGCGGAGTTCGACGCCGAGCTGCGGTTCGACGTGACCGGCATCCGGACGGCGGAATCGGCGCTGTGCAGATCGGGCGAGGTGCTCCAGGGGCTGATCAAGCCGCACGAGTGCGCCGCGTTCGGCAAGGAGTGCACGCCGCGCAATCCGCTGGGCGCGACGATGGTGTCCTCCGAGGGCGCGTGCGCCGCATACCACACGTATCGACGGCTCGAACTGGTCGGTGCGAAGTGACCGACCTGACTCATGCGACTGATGTGACCGACACGGTCCCCGCGACCCGCGCCGCCGGCCTGGCCGGTCTCGACTTCGAGAGCTGGGTCTGTCCGGTGCCGCTGCGGGAGACCCCGTCCATCGTGATGGGCCACGGCGGCGGCGGCGCGATGTCCGGTGAACTCGTCGAGCATCTCTTCCTGCCCGCTTACGGCGCCGCCGCGTCGGCCGAGTTGGGCGATTCGGCGGTACTCACCGTCGGTGAGGGGACCCGGCTCGCCTTCTCCACCGACTCGTTCGTGGTGAAGCCGATGTTCTTCCCCGGCGGGTCGATCGGCGATCTGGCGGTGAACGGAACGGTCAACGACCTCGCGATGTCCGGCGCGGCGCCGCTCTTCCTCTCCACCGCCTTCATCCTTCAGGAAGGCACCGAGCTTTCCCAACTCGGCCGGATCGCGGAGGCGTTGGGTGCCGCTGCGCGGGCCGCCGGCGTACGGCTGGTCACCGGGGACACCAAGGTCGTCGACCGTGAGAGCGGCGACGGCGTCTACATCAACACCTCCGGCATCGGGGTGATCCCCGACGGCGTCGACATCGGCCCGCGCCGCGCCCGCCCCGGTGACGCCGTGCTGATCAGCGGCGACATCGGGGTGCACGGGGTCGCCGTGATGAGCTGCCGGGAAGGCCTGGAGTTCGGCACGACGGTCGAGAGCGACACGGCCCCCCTCCATGGGCTGGTCGCCGGCATGCTCGCCACCGGCGCCGACGTGCGCGTCCTGCGCGACCCGACCCGAGGCGGGGTCTCGGCGTCGCTCAACGAGATCGCCCGCGCCTCCGACGTCGGGATCGAGCTGGTGGAGCGGGAGTTGCCGGTGCCCGAGACCGTACGGGACGCGTGCAGCCTGCTCGGGCTCGATCCCCTCCAGGTGGCGAACGAGGGCAAGCTGCTCGCGATCGTGCCGGAGGAAGCGGCTGACCAGGTGCTGGCCGCCCTCCAGGCCCATCCGCTCGGGCGGGCGGCGCGCAGGATCGGCACCTGCGTACCCGACCACCGAGGAATGGTCGTCGCCAGGACCGGACTTGGCGGGACCCGGGTGGTCGGCCTCCCCATCGGCGAACAACTACCGAGGATCTGCTGAGTGAGCGAACAAGGCGCCCTCCTCTTCGCGCGCTACGCCTACCCGCCCAACGAACTGGGTTACTGCGGCCCCGCCGACGCCTCCGCGCTGCTCACGGCCGGCACGGCGGACGGCGTCGAGCGCCGGGCCCGGCAGTTTGAGGGCGCCTGGTGCTACCTCGAATTCCTCGCGGAGTCGGCCGGGCTCCCCGACCCGCTCGACGAGCGGGTGGTCGAGGCGTACTGGATCGGCAGCGACCTCCTGGACCGGGTCGATCCCGCCGCCCTGCTGGACAGGATGCGGGACCGCTTCCGGGGCCAGCTCGGCGGCACCTGGCGGGAGGCGGGGAGCAGGGCGGTCGCCCACCACAGCTTCCAGGTCTTCGACGTGTACCCGTGGGCCGCGATGCTGCGGACGACCGGCAACCCGACGGCCCTGTCGGTGCTCGACCGGTGCCGTATCCGGACGGGCCTGGTCCTCGGGGTCGACGGGGAGTCTGCGACGGTCGAATCCCGTCCGCTGCGGTGGGACGGGCGGGAGATGGTGCCCGGGGAGCCCGGCCAGGAGTTGGTCCGCTGGTCGACCGGCGGCAGGTCGCTGATCGACGGGGTACGGCCGGGTGACCGGGTGGCGCTGCACTGGGACTGGGTCTGTGACGTGCTGACCGAGGACCAGGCGGCGCGCGTGGAGTCGCTGGAGGCACGGCAGCGGGCCGGGGCGGGCGGCCTCGTACCCGCAGCCGCTCCCCCGGCTTGACCGGTCGGGATCAGGCGGACGCGGAGACGGGACCAGAGGGGGAGGCGGAGGCAGAACCGGCGACGGCGGCGAGGCGGGCCTGCACGCGGGCCGGGTAGCGCGCGGTGAAGACCATCGGGGCGGCGAGGCCGACGACATGGCAGGCGATGGTGAGCCAGACCGGTGCGCCGGTCAGGACGCAGACGGCGAGCGCGAGGCCGAGCAGGGTGAACGAACTCGCCCAGGCGGCCGTGATGATGGCGTTGATCCGCAGGAACTCGGGCCGTTCCCAGTACTCGGGCGGGGTCCGGCGCCGCGCTATCCCGAGCGTGAAGGGCCTGCCCCCGGCGAGGCTCCCCCAGGCGGTCAGTGCGAGCCAGCCGAAGGACGCGACGTCGTCGTACGTCTTCAGCGGCGACTGCGGGAAGGCGAAGGCGAGGACGGCGAGCCCGGCGAAGTACACCACGGTGCTGACCTCAAGGACCTGGGCGTCGGCGGGGATTCCGGCTCTGCGGTCCTGGAGCAGCAGAGCGGCACCGGTCAGGAGCGCGGCGACGGCAGCCCAACGCCAGTCCCAGGACCCGGCGACCGCGAAAACGATCCAGGGGATGAAGCCACGCAGATAGCTCACGCCGATCTCCTCCACAGGAGCCTGGACACGCACCAGGCTCGACATGTCGAAGTTAGAACCTCCGGGCAAGACATGTCAACAATGGAATGTCGCGGGAACGTAGTCAGACGCCGGCCATGTCCAGGAGTTCCAGCCACAGTTCCAGCTCGGGCGCCTTCGCCTTGTACGAACGGTCGCCCTTGCCGTCCTTGGGGCGGCCGAGGCGGTAGTACTCCACCAGACGCTCTGCCATGCGCACGGTCTCGCCCGGGAGTTGGTGGCGGATGACCTGGTCCCACGCGTAGCCGGACCGCTGATCGTGCAGTTCGGCGAGGGGGAAGAGCTTCCGGCAGGCCGCCCAGCAGATCAACTCGGGTGCGTACGCGATGAGATGGCCGTGCCGCTCACTGCACCGCTTCGGCATGGCGGACAGGGCGTCGCGGGCCGCCCGCCACGCCTCCAGCGCGCGCATCACACCGACGGGAGCCATCGTGCCGTGGAAGAGGCCCTTGTAGTGCGGGGAGCTGAAATCGCTCCACAGGGCGTCCAACCCCTCCTCCGTGGAAGCGAGATGGGCGGCGTACGGGCGGGGTGCGACCGACAGACAGGCGAGCGCGCGCGTCACGTCGGCCATGGAGAAGAGCGGTCCGCCCGGCCCCGTCGCCATCCCCCGGCGCGGGCAGAAGAAGCCGTCCCCCTCCCAGTCGCAGTCCATGAGCCGGACGATGTGGCGGCACCGGATGAGCTTGTCCTGCGCCGTGGACGCGTTGACGTAGCGCTCGGCGACGTCGTACACGCGGCGCGCCCGCTCGCGCTCAGGACCACAGACGATCTCCAGCCGTACGACGGAGCGGTCGAGGTGCTCGCGCGACAGTTCCCCCGCGACATGGGCGATGACCTTCAGGCGCTGCATGCCGTCGATGCATTCGGGGCCGATGATGTGCACGAGATCGGCGAACGTGCCCGGTTCCGTGAAGAGTTCCACCTCGTCGGCGCCGAGGACGATATGGCTCGCGGCGCCGAAGTCCTCGGGCCGCTCCCGCAGCATCCGGGCGAGCCCGTGGTTCTGCTCGCTGTCGTGGAGGTATCCCCGGCCGGCCCCGAGGTGGCGCGCGGCGTCGGCCGAAGCGGCGAGCGGCGCGAGGTCGGAGGCGCGCACATCGACGGCCCAGCCACGGGAGAGCTGTGCGACGTGGAGGGGACGGAAGCTGAACACCGGCTCGGCCGACAGAGCCAGCTCGGCGGAGGAGAAATTCGCATGCATGGCTGTCCAACGCGTAAGGGGACGAAGCGTGACGGTCCACGAGCCGCCAATGATCAATCCCCGGGAGGAACCGCCCCGCACGACCTAAGGTGAAGACGATGGCTGACGACACAGGGCACACGGCCGGCTACGAGCTGCCGCTGCTCCTCTTCGCGGGGTTCCGGTCCCTCATGGACCAGTCGTGCGCCGAGCTGGCGCGGCTCGGCCATCCCGGCATCCGCCCCCTGTACGGCTTCGCCCTGCGGGCCATCGGCCCCGGCGGCGCGACAGCGGCCGGCATCGCGCGGCGCCTCGGGGTCTCCCATCAGGCGGCGGCCAAGGCGGTCGGCCGCCTGGAGTCCCTGGGGTACGTGGAACGCACCGCGGACCCCGCCGACGCCCGCCGCAAACTGGTCCTCCTCACGCCCAGGGGGCTGGACGCGCTCGACCGTTCAACGGCGGTCTTCGAGCAGGCGCGCGCCGGCTGGGCCTCCGCGCTGGGGGCGGAGCGCCTGCACGCCCTGGAGTCGGACCTGCGGACGATGGCACCGCCCGGCCGCTGATCACAGGTGGCAGGAACGGCAAGCGTGGTACGGCAGGCACCGCACCACCCCCCGGAGGCCCCCCTCGCCGGCTACTTCCCCTGGTGTTCGGCGACCAGTTCAGCGATCAGGACGCTGATGTGCGCCTCGGCGGCCGCCTTGTCGATGCCGAGGCCGGTCAGCACCCCCGTACCGTCCTCCAACTCCAGGAGCGCGAGAAGCAGATGCTCCGTCCCGACGTAGTTGTGGCCGAGCCGCAGCGCCTCCCGGAAGGTCAGCTCCAGCGCCTTCTTCGCCGCCGCGTCGAAGGGGATGAGGTCTGCGACCGAGTCGGCGGCGGGCGGCAGGACCGCCGTCGCCGCCTGCCTGACGGCCGCCAACTCCACTCCCTGCGCGACGATTTCCTTGGCCGCCAGGCCCTCGGGCTCGGAGAGGAGTCCGAGCACCAGGTGCTCGGGGCGGATCTCGGCGTTGCTCGCCGCGCGGGCCTCGTTCTGCGCGGACATGACGACGTTGCGGGCCCGGTGCGTGTAGCGGCTGAACCCCTGGTTGGGATCGAGGTCGGGCTGCTGCCCGTCCTTGATGACGAAGCGTTTCTGGGCCGCCTGCTTGCTGACGCCCATGCTCTTGCCGATGTCCGTCCAGGAGGCGCCGGAGCGCCTCGCCTGGTCCACGAAGTGGCCGATGAGATGGTCGGCGACGTCGCCCAGGTGGTCGGCGGCGAGCATCGCGTCGGTGAGCTGGTCGAGGGCGTCCGTATGGGCCTTCTTGATGGCCTCGATCAGGTCGTCGAGGCGTACGGGATTGGTCATGCGCGTCGGTTCGGTCGCGTCACTCATGCGTCAACCATAGGTTGACGATAGGGAATCGTCAACCCGTCGTTGACGATCAACGCGGCCTCATCGGACCTCGCTCAGCCCTCGCTCAGACCTCGACCCGCAGTTCGCGCGGCCCCCTGATCACGTACCCCTCGTTCCACTCCGGCTCCTCCGTCAGCCGCAGCTCCGGCGCACGGCGCAGCAACGCCCCGAAGGACGCGCCGAGTTCGAGCCGGGCGAGCGGTGCGCCCAGGCAGTAGTGGATGCCCGCGCCGAACGCCAGATGCGGGTTCTCCGGGCGCCCGAGGTCCAGCAGGTCGGGACGGTCGAAGCGGGCCGGGTCCCGGTGCGCCGAGCCGAAGAGCAGGGCCACCTCGCTGCCGCGCGGGATGACCGTACCGCCGACCTCGATGTCGTCGAGCACCCAGCGCTCGAACATCTGGAGCGGGGTGTCGAAGCGCAGCAACTCCTCGACGGCCGTGGGCAGAAGCGCCTCGGGCGCGGCGCGCAGCCTCGCCAGTTCGGCGGGGTGGCGGAAGAGGGTCAGCCAGCCGTTGGAGGTGGTGTTGACGGTGGCCTCGTGCCCCGCGTTGAGCAGCAGCACGCAGGTGGAGATCATCTCCTGCTCGGTCAGCCGGTCCTCGTCGTCGTGGGCGATCGTCAGCGCGGTGATCAGGTCGTCGCCCGGCGACCGGCGGCGCTCCTCGATCAGCCCGCGCAGATACGCGCTGAACTCCACCGAGGCCTCGACCGCACGGCGGGCCGCCTCCTCCCCCGGGTTCAGCTCGAACATCCCGACGATCGCCGACGACCAGGGCCGCAGCAGCGCGCGGTCCGCCTCGGGGACACCCAGCATCTCGGCGATCACGGCGACGGGCAGCGGCTCGGCCACCGAGGCGACGAGGTCGCCGCCCCCGTCGGCGACGAAGCGCTCCACCAGGTCCTCGGCGAGCCGGGTGACCGTCGGGGCCAGCCGCTCGACCGTGCGCGGCGTGAACGCCATGGAGACCAGGCGGCGGATACGGGTGTGGTCGGGCGCTTCGAGGTCGAGCAGACCGTGACCGTTGAGGGTGGTGAACGGCTCGTGCGCGGGCGGCGGCGCCGGGCGCCCGAACTCCTCGTGGCTGAAGCGGTGCAGGTACGTACGGCCGAGGCGGCGGTCGCGCAGCAGGGCGCGGACGTCCTCGTAGTGCGGGACGAGCCACTGGTCGGACCGGTCGAAATAGAGCGCGCGCCCGTGCGAGCGCAGCTCCGCGTAGGCCGGGTACGGGTCGGCCACGAAGGACGGCAGCCACGGGTCGAAGGCGTCGGTGGGGAGGGGAACGGGCGCGGGGCTCATACCTGCGAGCGTAACGGGGCCCCGCGAGCCGCCCTCCGTGCGTACCGGCGTACGGGCTTGCTCAGCGCGTAGCGGCTTGCCTCAGCGCGACCGGCCCCCGGCGTACGGGCTTACCGGCTTGCTCAGCCCTTCAGCTCCGCACCCTTCGCCACCAGCTCGTCCAGCATGACGACAACGCTCTTCTCCTGGGAGTCGCGCGGGGTGAACCGGGTCATCTCCTCGAAGTCGCCGTTGAAGTTCAGCTCGACCGCCGAGGGCACGCCCGTGATCTCGACACTGGTCAGGACCTGCCGGAGGTGCGCGACGGAGCGGGCGCCGCCGCCGAAGCCGTAACCGACGAAGCCCGCGGCCTTGCCGCTCCACTCGGTGAAGAGGAAGTCCACGGCGTCCTTGAGCACACCGGGGAACGATCCGTTGTACTCCGGGGTGACGAAGACGTACGCGTCGAACGAGCCGATCTTCTCGGCCCACGCGCGGGTGTGCGGCTGGCTGTACCCCTGGGCGCCGCGCGGCGGTACGGGCTCGTCCATGTGGGGCAGCGCGTAGTCGGCGATGTCCACGACCTCGAAGGCCGCGTCCGTGCGCGCTTCGGCTATGCCCTTGACCCACTGGGCCACGGCGTCGGCCTTCCGGCCGGGACGTGTGGTGCCCACGATGATCGCCACCTTCAACACGGCGGTGCTGGTGGCCTGTTCGGCTGCGAGACTCATGCGAGTGGTGCCTTTCGGGAAGCGCCTACGTCAGGGAGGCCGGGCGGCGTCGCCGACGGACGGCGTGGTCACAGCGGGGGGACTGACCGGCGTGGGGACCGCGTCATTCGCGGAGTCAGCCTGTATTTCAGACTTCAGTCTGTCAAACGAAATAGGATGCGACGCATGGCCCCCCGTAAATACGAGCAGAGGCGCCGCGCCGAAGCGGCGGGAGAGACCCGGCGCCGCATTCTCGACGCGGTCTACGACCGGATCGGCGAGGCGCCGTCGGAGCCGGTCAGCATCGACCACATCGCCCGGCAGGCCTGCGTGGCCCGCCCCACCGTCTACCTGGTCTTCGGCTCACGCGCCGGGCTGTTCGACGCGGTCGGGGCCGATCTCCTGGATCGCGGCGGCTTCGCACGCGTGCTGGAGTCGGCGTACGCCTCCGACGCCCGGGACAGCCTGCGCCGCGGCATCCGGGGAGTGGTCGAGATGTACGCGGCGCACCGGGACGTGCTGCGCGTACTGACCTCGATGGCGCTCCTCGACGCGGCCGCGGTGGGAGGGGCGGTCCAGCGGATGGAGGAGGGCAGGTCGTGCGGGATGACCGGGCTCGCCCAACGCCTCGCCGACCAGGGCCTGTTGCTCCCGGAGGTCAGCAAGGGGCAAGCGGCGGACCTGCTCTGGCTGCTGACGAGCTTCGACAGCTTCGACCTGCTGTACACGGGGAAGGCCCGGCCGGCCGACAGCGTCGCGCTGACGCTGATCACGACCGCCGAGCGGACTCTGTGCCGGGGTGCCGACGGTGATGCCCCGGAGAAGAACGGCGGTACGGACGCGGCGCGGCCCTGACCCCGGCGTGCGCCGGGGTCAGGGCCGCTGCCGGGTGGTCAGGGGCGGGGCCCCAGCACCTTCCCCGATGACGCGTCCGTCACCGTGATGGCCTCGGCGGGACACGAGTCGGCGGCGTCGAGCAGTACCTCCTGAGGCTCGGAGTCCTCCGCCCCCGGGACCACGTTCGCCGTGGCGCGGTCGAGCGCGAACCGCTCGGGCGCCAGCGCGACGCACATGCCGGAGCCGATACAGGCGTGCTCGTCCACTTCCAGATGCCAGGTCATACCGTTGATCCCCATTCGCCGTTCACGGAACGTCGTTCACGAACGCCGTTCACCGTGCGTCACTCGTCACTCGTCACCCGCCGGGCCGTCGCGCACCCGTTCACCAGGTGACGGGCATCCTGCTGGGCGCCCGTACGAGCATCTCGTCCTTCCACTCGACCTCTCCGGCGACCCGCAGCTCCGGCATCTTCGTCACCAGAGCGCGCAGCGCCTCATGCAGTTCGAGCCGGGCCAACTGCGCGCCCAGACAGTGGTGTACACCATGCCCGAAGCCGAGATGCTGGTTGGCCTCGCGGTCGAAACGGATCTCGTCCGGGTCGTCGAACTTGCGCGGGTCCCGGTTGGCGGCTCCGACGGCGACGAGCACCGGCTCGCCCTTCTTGACGAGTACGCCGCCGACCTCCACGTCCTCCGTGGCGTACCGGGCGAATCCGCCGCCCACGCCCAGCGGGACGAACCGCGTCAACTCCTCGACCGCGCTGGGGATCAGCTCGGGGTCGTCCACCAACCGCTGCCACTCGTCGGGGTGTTCGAGGAGGACCGTGACGAAGTTCGGGATCTGGGAGGCCGTTGTCTCGTGTCCGGCGATGAGGATGGCGATGCACAGGTTCACGAGCTCCAGCTCGGTGAGCCTGTCCTTGGCGTCCCTGGCCTCGATCAGCGCCGACATCAGGTCGTCCTGCGGCTCGGCCCTGCGTACGGCGACATGCTCCGCGATGTACGAGCGCAGCCCCTCGACGTTGTCCCGCTGCTGCTCCGGGGTGAGGTTGCTGGTCGACATGGCCGCGTCGCTCCAGACCCGGAACTTCGGCCGGTCGCCGGCCGGGACACCGAGCAGTTCGCAGATGACGGCGACGGGGAGCGGCAGCGCGAAGTCCTCGACGAGGTCGGCCGGACCGCCCTTCGCGATCAGCCCGTCGACCAGATCCTCGGTCAACTTCCGTACCCAGGGCTGCAATCCGTTCACCTGGTGCTTGGTGAACGCGCGCGAGACCAGCGTGCGCAGCCGGGTGTGGTGGGGCGGGTCCATGGAGAGGATGCTCTCGCTGTTGGGCATCGACCGGTGGCGGGGTTCGTCCTTCTGCAACGCCATCGCCCGGGAGAAGCGGAGGTCGCCGAGGACGAGGCGGACATCGGCGTAGCGCGTGGCGAGCCAGGCGGGTTCGCCGTGCGGCATCTGGACGCGGATCATGCCTTCGGCGTCCTGTGAGGCCGCGTACGCCTCGTGCATGTCGAGGCCGACCTGGTTGTTGAAGGGGTAGGCGACGGGTGCGGGGGGTGTGGTGCTCGTCAAGGTGACTCCCACTCAGATGGTGCGTGTGGTGCGCGCGGGGAAGCAGCGCCCGGAGTATGCAAGCAGGCGCTTACAACGCTAGGCAGAGCCTCAGAAGGCGTCAAGACGGCCGGGTCCCCGGCTCCGGGCGCTACGGTGTGCGCGGGAGGGAACATGGCCGAAATCCGTCAGCCGCACGAGCCCCGCCGCGCCGGGGAACCCCGGCGCAGGGACTCGGCCGCGACGAGGCTGGCGCTGCTCGACGCCGCCGCTGATCTGTTCGCCGAGCGCGGCTTCGCTCGTACCACCGTGCGGGACATCGCCGACCGGGCCGGGGCGAACCAGTCGTTGCTTTTCCGCTACTTCGGCTCGAAAGCGGCCGTCTTCGAAGCGGTCGCGGCCCGGGAGGGGCGCGAGCAGCTCGACTGCACCCCGATGGAGAAACTGCTGGACTCCTCGCTGCGCGCGATACTCCGCGAGGAGCCGGGGCACCGCCGCGACCACACGATGGTGACCCTGCTGCGCTCGCTGGGCAGCGAGGGGCCCGCCGCCGACATCGCCCATCAGCTCGGCGACGAGTACGCGAGCGCGCTCGCCACGCTCACGGACTCGCCCGACGCCGCGCTCCGCGCGCAACTGGTCCTGGCGTGGCTGGTCGGGATCGGTGTCGTACGCGATGTGAGCCGGATGGAACCGCTCGCGGGAGCGGCGGCCGACGACGTCTGCGCACTATTCTTGACGGCGGCCCGCACGCTCCTCGAGCGTACGGAGTGATCACGGCAAGGCCATGGCGGGACCACGCCGGAACGTCGGCGCGTCCATGGCGGGACCACGGACAGCGGGGACGCGGATGACGGCTGTACCGACCACAACTCTGCGCGCGGAGGCGACAGCCGCCGAGCCCGCTCTGCTGCTACGGCCCTGGGAGCGGCGGGACGCCGAGGCGCTGATCGAGGTGTACCGCGATCCGCTGCTGCGCGAGCAGACCAGGATGCCGGTGGCCAGCCCCGAGGACGCCGCGCGGTGGGTGGATGTGCACGAGCGCGGATGGGCGAGCGGGGACCGGGTGTCCTTCGCGGTCTTCGAGGAGCCGGCGGAGATCCGTTCGGCGGGCGGTTCGGGGACCGGCTCGGGGAACGCTTCGGCGGACGGCTCGGGGAAGGCTTCGACCGACGGCGGGCTGGTGGGTCATGTCGTGCTCAAGCGCGACGACCCCGGGGCGCCGACGGCCGAGGTCGGCTACTGGACGGCTGCCGCCGCGCGCGGCCACGGGGTGGCACCGCGCGCCCTGGAGGTGCTCACGACGTGGGCCTTCGAGACGTTCGGCGGCTCCGGCGGTGTCGGCCGTGTCGGCGGTGTCGACCGGCTGGAACTGCTGCACCAGGTGGACAACCCCGCCTCGTGCCGGGTCGCCGAGAAGACCGGCTACGTCTTCGAGGCGCTGCTGCCCGCGGCGCCGCCCTCGTACCCCGTGGACGGACACCTCCACGTACGAAGGAGCCACCGATGAGCGTCCGGCGCGTCGTCCCCAACATCCGGACGGGCACGGCCGAACAGAGCGGGCGGAGCGCCGAGTTCTACGGCCTGCTGGGTTTCGAGGAGGTCATGAACCTCGGCTGGATCACCACCGTCGCCTCGCCCTCCCACCCCGCGTCCGCGCAGGTCAGCTTTCTGACCGCCGACCTGACCGCGCCCGTCGTCGCCGACATCAGCGTGGAGGTGGACGACGTGGACGCGGTCCACGCTGCCGTCCTGGCGAGCGGTGCGCAGATCGTGTATCCGCTGCGGGACGAGGAGTGGGGCGTACGGCGCTTCTTCGTACGCGACCCGAACGGCCGCGTGGTCAATGTCCTCAGCCACCGCGCCGGCGAGTCCGGTACCGGCGCTCAGGAGACCCGCTGAGGCCCCGGCGCCGCCCGGCCGGCGCCACTCACGCGGCGGGAAACGCCTCGCCGCAGTGCCCGCAGCGCGCGGGATCCTGGCTCTCGCCGATACGGCCGCAGGCCGGGCAGACCTGGTCCAGCATGCAGGGCGGTTCGCCACCCTCGTCCCGCCCCCGCGCGGGCGCCACCACCCGCGACTCGGGGGCCACATCCGCGATGCGCTGCCGCATCGGACGGCGGTCCAGCGCGGCCAGCGTCTCGCCGACCAGCCGGCTCAGCGAGTACGGCAGCTCAGCCTCCAGCGCCCGCGCCGCCGCCAGCGTCGCCCGCCACTCGGTGTCGACCGCCGGGAGCAGCTCCTCCGCCTTCGGGGTCAGGCGCACCACCCGACGCCGCGCGTCGTCCTCGTCGGGGGCCAGGACGACCAGGCCGTCCCTGGTCATCCGGGCCACGGTCTGGCTCGCCGCCGAGTGCGTGACCCCGGTCGCCAGCGCCAGGTCGCTGATCGAGGCGCGGCGGCCCGGGGCGGCGGCGATCTCCCGTACGACCGGGGCGTAGCGGGGGCGGAAACCGGTCAGGCCGAGGTCCGCGTAGACAGCGGCGACGTCCGTGTCCAGCCGGTCGAGGAGATGGCGCAGCCGCGTACCGAGCAGTTCGGGGCCGGGCGCCGCCGCCGCGTCCCCGCCCGCGTCCTCGCCCTCATCAGATGTCATGCGATCCAATGTAACAGCGCTGTTGTATTGCTAGGGTCGGGCCTCCCGCATCCCTCAACTCACCCCAGGGGCCCCGATGAACCACGCGACCACCGCCGCCACGAGCGCCGCGCCGCGCACCTCGTACCCGCCCGTCGAGCCGTACGAGCAGGGCATGCTCGACGTCGGGGACGGCGATCTCGTCCACTGGGAGGTCTGCGGCAATCCGGACGGCAAACCCGCCCTCGTCGTCCACGGCGGTCCAGGATCCGGGTGCCATCCGCGCATGCGGGAGGCCTTCGACCCGGCGCGCTACCGCACCGTCCTCTTCGACCAGCGCAACTGCGGGCGCAGCACCCCGCACGCGAGCGACCCGGCCGTCGACCTACGGCACAACACCACCCACCACCTCATCGCCGACATGGAGCGGCTGCGCGTCCATCTCGGCATCGACCGCTGGCTGCTGTACGGCGGGTCCTGGGGCTCGACGCTGATCCTCGCGTACGCCGAGACCCATCCGGAGCGGGTCTCCGAGATCGTCGTCCCGTCCGTCACCATGACCCGGCGCTCGGAGACCGACTGGCTCTACCGAGGCGTCGGCCGGATCTTCCCCGAGGAGTGGGAGCGCTTCCGCGACGGCGTTCCCGTAGCCGAGCGCCCGGCCGAACTGAACAGCGCCGAGGACCTGTTGGCGCTGCTGGCGGCCTACTCCCGGCTGACGGAGAGCCCCGATCCCGCCGTACGGGAACGGGCCACGGCCGACTGGTGCGCGTGGGAGGACGCCGTACTCTCCGCCGAACCGAACGGCTCGGCCCATCCGTACGGCGACCGCCCCTCGGCCGCCCGCCGGGCGCTCGTACGCATCTGCGCGCACTACTTCTCGCACGGTGCCTGGCTGGAGGAGGGCGCGCTGCTGCGGGACGCGGGGCGGCTGGCCGGGATCCCGGCGGTCCTGATCCACGGCCGGCACGACCTGGGCGGCCCGCTCATCACCCCCTGGGAGCTCGCGCGCGTCTGGAAGGCCGCCCGGCTGGTCGTGGTCGAGGACGCGGGCCACAAGGGCAGCGCGACGGTGAGTGCGGAGGTGGTCGCGGCCCTGGACGGTTTCGCCGCCGCCCACACCGGCACCGAAGCCCAGCCCGGCCGACAGGACGGCTGATAACACCGGTCGGCCGCCGAGGGGGGCTTGCTTCGAGTGCGCTCCAACGCGTTGGGTGGGGAGTCATGAAGTACACACAGCTCGGACGCACCGGACTCAAGGTCAGCCGAATCGTGCTCGGGACGATGAACTTCGGTCCCCTCACCAACGAGGCCGACAGCCACACCATCATGGACGCCGCGCTCGACGCGGGAGTCAACTTCTTCGACACGGCGAATGTGTACGGCCGTGACGCGGGCAAGGGCCGTACCGAGGAGATCCTCGGCACCTGGTTCGCGAAGGGCGGCGAGCGGCGCGACAAGGTCGTCCTCGCCACCAAGGTCAACGGAAACATGGGCGGCGACGGCCAGGCGTGGCCCAACCACGACAAGCTGTCCGCACTCAACATCCGCCGTGGGGTCGAGGCCAGCCTCAAGCGCCTCCAGACGGACTACATCGACCTCTACCAGTTCCACCACATCGACCGCGCCACCCCGGTCGAGGAGATCTGGCAGGCGATCGACACCCTGATCGCACAGGGCAAGATCCTTTACGCGGGCTCGTCCAACTTCCCCGGCTGGAAGATCGCCCAGACCAACGAGAACGCGCGCCGCGTCGGCTCGTACGGCCTGGTCAGCGAGCAGTGCCTGTACAACCTGGCCGAGCGCCGGGCCGAGATGGAGGTCATCCCTGCCGCGCAGGAGTACGGCCTCGGTGTGATCCCGTGGTCGCCGCTCCAGGGCGGTCTGCTGGGCGGCGCGATCCGCAAGGAGCGCGAGGGCGCGACCGGCGGCCGCACCACCGAGCGCCTCGCCAACACGGCGCTCCGGACGCAGATCCAGTCGTACGAGGACCTGCTCGACAAGCACGGCATCGACCCGGGCGAGGCAGCGCTCGCCTGGCTGCTCACCCGCCCCGGGGTGACCGGCCCGATCACCGGACCCCGGACGATCGAGCAGCTCGAATCGGCGCTGCGGGCGGTGGAGCTGGAGCTCTCGGACGAGGTTCTGGCGTCGCTCGACGAGATCTTCCCGGGCACGGGTCCCTCGCCGGAGGCTTTCGCCTGGTGACCAGGTGACCGGGTGACCGGGTGACCGGGTTACATCGGCCCGAGCCGCTGTCCCCGCCGCTGCCGGGGGCGCGATCCGCGCCTCCGGCGGCCGGCCGGGGCCTGTCGCCGGCCGGCCTATCCGACCGCGGCCGCCACGGCCACGATCACGAACATCAGCACAAGCACACCGGCCATGATCCGGTTCCGGGTCTTAGGGTCCACCTCTGGAGGTTAACGGCCGGGCTTGGGGTGGCCCGGCGCGGGGCCGCCCAGCGGGGAGCGGGCGATCACCTCGTAGCGGGGCTGTTCGGCGGGGACACCGTCCACCGGCAGGTTGCTGCGTACGAGCGCCAGATCGGCCACCTCCCACGGCGTACCGACGAAGCCGTCCAGCGCCTTCACATACGGACTGAGGTCCATCCGGGGGCGCGCGCCGCTGCGGGCGAGCGTGAGATGCGCCTGATACGGGTGGTGCTGGTCGAGCGGCACCCCGGCACGGCGCACGGTGGCGTTGACGCGCTCGGCGAAGATCCGCAGCTCGTCCACCCCGCCGGCGGCCCCCGCCCACAGCGCGGCGCCGGCGAACTGCCCGGCGCTCTGGATCCGGAGCGGAAACGGTTCCGTACGGTGAGCGGCCTGATCCAGCCGTTCGGTCAGCTCCGGAAGCAGCGCTTCCTCGACCTCGCCCATGAAGGCGAGGGTGAAATGCCACCCGTCGCGGTCGGTCCAGCGCAGGTCACGGGACCCGTCGCGCAGCCCGACGACGGCCCGGCTCAGTTCATCGGCGGCTTGCTCGGGCGGCAGAACGGCGGCGAACAGTCTCATACTCATGCTGTGGAGTCTGCCCCAGATACCCAGCGTGACCGGGGCGCCGTGCGTATCGTTGTACCGCTTCGGCCGCCGAAATGACCACGGCGGCGGGGAGGAGCGCCACGATGACCGTCATGGAGACCGACGGGATCGACATGGCCGGCGAGAGCGACGAGAGCCTAGAGCTGACTCTGGACAGGATGTTCGAGTGGCTTGAGGAGTTGCCCGTCCCCGAGGGGTTCAAGGCTGAGATCGTCGGGGGGAACGTCTTCATGTCGCCGCAACGGGACACGCACTGGGAGATCATCCGGCGGATCGTACGAGCGCTGCAAGACAGGTTCGGCATGGACGTACGGGTCCTGTCAGATGTGAGGATCGACTTTCCCGGCCAGTTGAACGGGTTCGCGCCGGATGTGGTCAAGTTGAGCGCCAACGCCAACAAGGCCGACGGGCGCTGGCGGTACGAGGACGTGGAGTTCATCGCCGAGGTGATCGCCAAGACCACGGCCACCAACGACTACGGCCCGAAGAAGGCCGCCTACGCGATCGCCGACGTTCCCGTCTACCTGATCGTGGACCCGTACACCGGCCGGTGCCGCGTCTTCTCCGAACCGAAGAACGGCGAGTACACGGTCGACCGGACCGTCGCCTTCGGCGAGGAGATCGATCTGACCGGTACCGAGGCAGGGCTGACCATCAAGACCGACGAGTTCCCCCGCGGCTGACGCGGCACGCGGCATACCGCACACACCGGTGGCCCCGCCCCGCGGTCTCCGCCGCCGGGCAGGGCCACCGCCCCCGCAGTCGCTTACGCGGCCGTCGTGAGCTGTGCCTCTCGCGGCACGAACTCCATCCGGGGCCGCCCGTCACGTATCCCGATCCTGAGCCGTACGCCGACCACCCGGGACAGGACGAACGCGATCACCGCCGCGGCGATCAGCGACACGGCGCCTCCCGCCGCGAAGCCGATCCGGGCCCCGAAGGTGTCGGTGACCCAGCCGAGCAGTGGGCCGCCGACCGGGGTGCCGCCGACGAAGACCATCATGTAGAGGCTCATCACCCGGCCGCGCATGGCCGGTTCCGCCCCCATCTGGACGCTCGTGTTCGCGCTGATGTTGGTCGTCATGCCCAGCACGCCGATCGGCAGGAGCAGCAGCGAGAACAGCCAGACGGACGGTGCGAACGACACCAGCACCTCCAGCAGACCGAACCCCATCGCCGCGACGAGCAGCAGCCGCAGCCGCGTGGAGCGGCGCCGGGCGGCGAGCAGCGCGCCCGCCAGGGAGCCGGCCGCCATCAGGATGTTGAAGAAGGCGTACATCCCGGCGCCGCCGTGGAAGACGCCGTTCGCGAAGGCCGTCAGCCAGATCGGGAAGTTGAACCCGAACGTGCCGATGAAGCCGACCAGGACGATCGGGCCGATCAGCTCGGGCTTGCCGCGTACGTACCGCAGCCCCTCCCTGAGCTGGCCCTTGGCGCGCGGCACGAGCACACCCTTGTGCAGGTCGCTGACGCGCACCATCAACAGGCCGGTGAGCGGCGCCAGGAACGACAGACCGTTCAGCAGGAACGCCCAGCCGCTGCCGACCGAGGTGATCAGAACACCCGCGACGGCGGGGCCGACGAGCCGGGCGGTCTGGAAGTTGGCCGAGTTGAGGCTGACCGCGTTGCGGAGCTGGTCGCGTCCGACGATCTCGGAGACGAAGGACTGACGGGTCGGGTTGTCGACGACCGTCACCATGCCGAGCAGGAAGGCGATCAGGTAGACGTGCCAGACCTCCACGTGCCCGCTGAGCGTCAGCACGGCGAGGGCCAGCCCGCACATGCCCATCAGGCTCTGGCTGATCAGCAGGATCTGCCGCTTGGGATAGCGGTCGGCTATGACTCCGCCGTACAGCCCGAAGAGCAGCATGGGCAGGAACTGGAGGGCCGTCGTGATGCCGACGGCCGCCGAAGAGTGGGTGAGGCTGAGGACCAGCCAGTCCTGGGTGACCCGGGACATCCACGTACCGATGTTGGAGACGACGGCACCCGTCGCGAACAACCGGTAGTTGCGGATCTTCAGCGACGCGAACATCCCGCCGCCGGTGGTTTCTGTCTTGTCAGACTTGTCGATCCCGTTACGTGTCGTGTCTTCCGGTATGGCTTCCGGTACGACTTCGGACATGGCCTCCGGTATGACGTCCGGGGCCTCTGGCTCATCCGCTGTGCCGGTGTCGCCGGCCGTGCTGTCGTGGGTGGATATAGGTGCGGGGGCGGAGTCTGCTCCGGATCCCGTACTCAAAGTGGGTTCGCCTCCTTACGGCGCGCGGATTACAGGTGGGCGAGCTTCTCCAGCACGGGGGCGGCAGCGCGCAGCTTCGCCCACTCGTCCTCGTCCAGGCCCTCGGCGAGGGACGTCAGCCAGACGTTGCGCTTGCGGCGGCTCTCTTCGAGCATCGCCTCCGCTTGTTCTGTCTGGCTGACCACCTTCTGCCGACGGTCGTCGGGGTGCGGCTCGAGTCTGACCAGCCCCTTGGCTTCGAGCAGCGCCACGATGCGGGTCATCGACGGCGGCTGCACATGCTCCTTGCGCGCGAGTTCGCCCGGGGTGGCGTGGCCACAGCGGGCGAGCGTGCCCAGCACCGACATCTCGGTGGGGCTCAGCGACTCGTCGACACGTTGGTGCTTCAGACGCCGGCCCAGCCGCATGACGGCGGATCGGAGAGCATTCACGGCGGCGTCGTTCTCGTCGCCGTGGGACAGGTCAGGCATGTATTTAGCGTAACTCATTACTCTACCTAAATACACCAGGTAGCGAGACGGATAGATCACTCGTACGAGTGAGAATGCCCCGAAAAGCCTTCCGGCGCGCGGCGTACGCCCGCGACCCTGAACGGCATGGGATCGACAGTGCTCAGCCTGCGGATAGACGGTGAGCTGCTCGACCGGCTCAGGCGGCATGCCGCCATACGAGGGATGAGCGTCCAGGACTACGTCGTCCAGACGCTCGTACGCGACGACTTCGACGAGCGGTTCAAGTCGGCGGTGGACGCCACGGAGAAGTTCTACGGCGTGCAGTAGGCGCGGAGCCCGCGCGCGGGGGCGCGTACCCGTACCGCACGCGTCCGCGTACGTGCGTACGTGCGTACGTGCTGCGTGCGTACGTGCTGCGTGCGTACCGCGTCGCCTACCTGGCGAGGCCCAGCGCCGGCATCGCGTAGTAGAAGACGAACACCGCCGACACCGCGTACATCGGCACCGGGACCTGGCGGCCCCTCCCCGCCGCCAGCCGCAGCACGCAGAAGCTGATGAAGCCGATGCCGATGCCGTTCGTGATCGAGTAGGTGAAGGGCATCAGCACCATCGCCAGGAAGGCCGGCACGGCGACGGTGTAGTCGCTCCAGTCGATGTCACGCACCGAGCCCGCCAGGATCATGAAGCCGACCGCGAGCAGCGCCGGCGTCGCGGCCTGGGACGGGACCATCGTCGCGAGCGGCGTGAGGAACAGCGCCACAGCGAAGAGGACGCCCGTCACGATCGAGGCCAGACCGGTCCTCGCGCCCTCGCCGACGCCGGCCGTGGACTCCACGAAGCACGTGCTCGCGGACGACGAGCTGGCGCCGCCCGCCGCCACCGCTATGCCGTCGACGAAGAGGACCTTGTTGATCCCGGGGAACTTGCCCTCGGCGTCCATCAGCCCGGCCTCGTCGCCGACGCCGAGGATCGTGCCCATCGCGTCGAAGAAGCAGGACAGCAGCACGGTGAAGACGAAGAGGACCCCGGTCAGTATCCCGACCTTGTGGAAGCCGCCGAAGAGACTGAAGTGGCCGATGAGCCCGAAGTCGGGGGTCGCGACCGGGTTGCCGGGCCACTTCGGGGTGGTCAGGCCCCAGCTCGGCACGTGCGCCACCAGGTTGATGATGATCGCGACGACCGTCATCACCACGATGGAGATCAGGATCGCGCCCGGCACCTTACGTATGATCAGTATGAGCGTGAGAAGGGCGCCGAGGGCGAAGACCAGGACCGGCCAGCCGTCGAGATGGCCGTTCGCGCCGAGCTGGAGCGGCACCGTGGTCTGGGCCGCGTCCGGGATGCGCGAGACAAAGCCCGAGTCGACCAGGCCGATCAGCAGGATGAAGAGGCCGATCCCGATGGCGATGCCCTTGCGGAGACCGGTCGGCACCGCGTTCATCACCCGCTCCCGCAGCCCCGTCGCCACCAGCAGCATCACCACGAGCCCGGCGAGTACGACCATGCCCATCGCGTCGGGCCAGCTCATCCTGGGGGCGAGCTGGAGCGCGACGACGCTGTTGACACCGAGGCCGGCCGCCAGCGCGATCGGCACATTGCCGATGACGCCCATCAGGAGGGTGGTGAAGGCGGCGCTCAGCACGGTGGCGGTGACGAGCTGGCCACTGTTGAGGTGGTGACCGTAGATGTCCTTCGCGCTGCCGAGGATGATCGGGTTCAGCACGATGATGTAGGCCATCGCGAAGAAGGTGGCGAAGCCGCCGCGCACCTCACGGGCGACCGAGGAGCCGCGCTCCGAGATCTTGAAGTAGCGGTCCAGGCCGGTGGCCGAGGAGGGCATGCGGAACCTCAGTCGTCGTACGAGGGGTGAGGTCCGGTCAGATTCGGACCCTTGATCGAACAAAACCAGTCAGACAGAAACCGTTTCAGTATGAACAGATCGGTCCGAGAACGCTATCTCCGCGCGTAGACCCCTGGGCGGACTGCCCTCGCGCACTCCCGGGACCTCTCACCCGTCCCCCTCACCGCCCCCGCATAGACTGAGCCCCATGACCGGATCCCTGACGAAAACCCCCCAGCGAGAGGCGCCCCAGCCCCTGGAGGGGCCGGTCGTCGGCACCATCGTGGGCGGCACCATCCTCTGGTTCGTCCTCTTCTTCGTACAGCTTCCGTTCTACGGCTGGTTCAGCGACCACGGACACACCTGGTGGATCTGGACCTGCCTGGCCGGCGGCGGACTCGGTCTGATCGGCATCTGGTACGTACGGGGCAGGGACGCGGCACTCAAGCGCGCGGCCGCGGCGAAGGAGGCCGGGACCGACGGCGGGGACGACACCGGCAGCGGAACTGGCACCGGCAGCGGCAGCGGCTCGTCGGGCGACGCGCCCACCGTCTGATCCCGCCGCCCCTCCCCCTCGGCCATCCGCCCGACCACTCGCTCAACCGCCTGCTCAGCGGGTGAAGTCGCCCTGCCGCGCTTACCGTCGGACCATGACTCAGTGGCCGAAGCTCGACGCCGCCGGTCGGGCCGAGGCCGGCCGTGGCCGTGCCACCGGGCTGACCGCCACCGAGGTGGCGGAACGGGTCGCGCGCGGTGAGGTCAACGACGTACCCGTCCGCAGCAGCCGCTCCGGCGCCGAGATCGTCCGCAGCAACGTCTTCACCCGCTTCAACGCGATCATCGGAATCCTCTGGCTGATCGTGCTCTTCGTCGCCCCGGTCCAGGACAGCCTCTTCGGCTACGTGATCATCGCCAACACCGGCATCGGCATCGTCCAGGAGCTGCGCGCCAAGAGGACCCTCGACGGTCTCGCCGTGATCGGGGAGGCGAGGCCGACCGTACGGCGGGACGGCGCCGCCACCGCCGTCCCCACCGCCGAGATCGTCCTCGGCGACCTCATCGAACTCGGCCCCGGCGACAAGGTCGTGGTCGACGGCGAGATGGTCGAGGCCGAGAACCTGGAGATGGACGAGTCGCTGCTCACCGGCGAGGCCGACCCGGTGCTGAAGCACCCCGGCGACGCGCTGATGTCGGGGAGCTTCGTGGTCGCGGGCAGCGGCGCGTTCCGGGCGACGAAGGTCGGCCGCGAGGCGTACGCCGCGCGGCTCGCCGAGGAGGCGGCACGCTTCACGCTCGTCGACTCGGAGCTGCGCAACGGCATCAGCACCATCCTCAAGTACGTGACCTGGATGATGATCCCGACCGCTGTCGGCCTGATCATCAGCCAGCTCGTCGTCAAGAACAACGACTTCAAGGACTCGGTCGCCCGGACCATCGGCGGCATCACCCCGATGATCCCCGAGGGCCTGGTGCTGCTGACGTCCGTCGCCTTCGCGATCGGTGTCATCAGGCTCGGGAGCCGGCAGTGTCTGGTGCAGGAGCTGCCGGCCATCGAGGGCCTCGCCCGGGTGGATGTGGTCTGCCTCGACAAGACGGGCACGCTGACGGAGGGCGGGATGGACGTCAGCGAGCTGCGGACGCTGGGCGGTGCTGACGAGCCGTACGTACGGAGGGTCCTCGCCGCGATCGGGTCGTCGGACCCGCGCCCGAACGCGAGCCTCCGGGCGGTCATCGACGCGTACGGCACCGGCGCGACAGGGCCGGGTGCGGAAGCCGCCCCCGCCGCCGGGGCCTGGCGGATCACGGACGCGCTCCCCTTCTCCTCGGCGCGCAAGTACAGCGGCGCGGCGTTCGCCGAGGACGGCGGCGAGGTCGCAGGCGAAGTCGCAGGCAAGGACGCCGGCAAGGGGGAAGCCGGCGGGGGCGAGGGCGGTCGGACCAGCTCCTCCGGCTGGCTGCTCGGAGCGCCGGACGTGCTGCTGCCGGAGGATCATCCGGTGCTCGCCGAGATCGACCGGCTCAACGAGCAGGGCCTGCGCGTCCTGCTGCTCGCGCGGGTGAGCGGTGCTCTCGGCGCGCCCGACGCCGCTGAGGGAGCGGAGGCCACGGCCCTCGTCGTCCTGGAACAGCGGCTGCGGCCAGACGCCGCCGACACCCTCGCGTACTTCGCCGCCCAGGGCGTCGCCGCCAAGGTCATCTCCGGCGACAACGCCGTATCGGTCGGTGCCGTCGCCGCGAAACTGGGCCTCGCCGGAGCCGACCGTACGATCGACGCGCGCCGGCTCCCCACCGACCCCGGCGAGCTGGCTGAAGCACTCGACAACGGCTCCGTCTTCGGCCGGGTCACCCCCCGGCAGAAGCGCCAGATGGTCGCAGCGCTCCAGTCGCGCGGGCACACGGTCGCGATGACGGGGGACGGCGTCAACGACGTACTGGCGCTGAAGGACGCCGACATCGGCGTCTCGATGGGCTCAGGCTCGGAGGCGACCCGGGCCGTCGCCCAGATCGTCCTGCTCGACAACAGCTTCGCCACCCTGCCGTACGTGGTGGCCGAGGGCCGCAGGGTCATCGGCAACATCACGCGCGTGGCGACGCTCTTCCTGACGAAGACGGTCTACTCGGTGCTGCTGGCGATCCTGGTGGTGTGCTTCCAGGTGGAGTACCCGTTCCTGCCGAGGCACCTCACGCTGCTGTCGACGCTGACGATCGGCATCCCGGCGTTCTTCCTGGCCCTCGCGCCGAACAAGGAGCGCGCCCGCCCGCACTTCGTGCACCGGGTGATGCGCTACTCGATCCCGAGCGGGATCATCGCGGGCGCCGCGACGTTCGTCACGTATCTGCTCGCCCGCCACCACTACAGCGGCCCGGGGGCGCTGGGCGCGGAGACGAGCGCGGCGACGCTGACCCTGTTCCTGGTCTCGATCTGGGTCCTGGCGATCATCGCCCGCCCCTACACCTGGTGGCGTCTTCTGCTGGTCGTGGCGATGGCGGCGGCGTTCCTGGTCGTGCTGGGGGTGCCCGCGCTCCAGACCTTCTTCGCGCTGCGGCTGGAGGGCACGATGATGCCGTGGACGGCGGTGGCGATCGCCGCGGCCGCCTCGGTGCTGGTGGAGGTGGCGTGGCGGTGGGTGGACCGGCACGTCGCGAGGACGTGACGGCCCGACTCCGCCCGACTCGACCCGACCAAGCCGCCCGACCAGCCGCGCGCCCAGCCG
>NZ_JTHL01000001.1:3721921-3737670 GCF_000818195.1 Streptomyces sp. 150FB
GGCCGGCCGCCGGCTCAGTCGAACCAGCGGTCCCGCTCCAGCTCAGCCGTCCGCGAGGGGTCCTCCAGCAGCGCCGCCACCTCGAACCGCCGCGGCCACTGCCCGGCCGCCCAGGCCAGCCCCGCGGCCACCCCCTCCAGCGTCGCCGCGTGCAGGACGCCGTCCGGGGTCCGGCGCCAGTCCAACTCCGTGCCGCCCGCGGTGAGTTCCTCGTGTTCGATGTATGTCTCCGGCGCGCCGGGGCCCAGCAGCACCCGTACCGCTTCCGGTACGGCGTGCTCCTCGCCCTCCGTGGTCACCTCGGCGACCACCGTCTCGCTGAGCCGCCGCACCTGGAGCAGCTCCGCCAACTCGGCGGCCCTGGCGGGCGCCACGGGCAGCAACGGAAGGCCGTCGGCCAGCGGCAGCAGGTCCGGTGCGTCGGCGATCACCGCGTCCGCCGCCTCCACGACGCGCAGTTCACCGTCGACGACGGCACGCAGCTCGTCCGGCAGGGTCACCTGCTCGGGGTCGAGGTAGGCGAGCGCCGTGTAGAGGGCGTGCAACTGCTGCGGGCGGACCGGCCGTTCGGGGTCGGCGAGACGGCCGAGCAGTTCGGCGGCGCCACCGGGCTCGTCCAGCAGCGCGGCGACGGTCGTCCGTACGCCCAGCGCGCGCAGCACCTGCGCGTCGTCAAAGCCCGACGCGTCCACCGAGTCGTAGAGCCCCGCCAGCAGCGGATCGCCGCCCGCCGACCGCAGACCCGCCGGACGCCGCCCGTCAAGGACGGGGTGGTCGCGCAGCCACCACGCGGTGTACGAACGCACCGACTCCGTCGTGCCGTCCGGCAGCAGGACCCGTACGGGCGCGGTCAGCGCGTCCCGCAGCGGCGGCCGCGCCAGCAGCGCCAGCGCCTGGGGCCACGCGTCGTCGTCCACGAGGTCCAGGTCCCGCACGGCGACGATCTCGGTGGCGACCGGCGGTACCGGGGTCTCCGGCAGCCGGTCGAGTACGTCCTCGCACCACACGTCGACGGCGTCGAGCAGACCCGCGTCGTCGGGCTCGGCGAAGTCGCCTTCGCGGGGCTCCAGTTCGTCGGGTTCGAGCACGACGTCATGGGCGCGTACGAGCGCGAAGTTCGCCAGCACCCCGCACGCGGCGAGCGGCTGCTCACCCCAGCGCTCGGCCAGCCCCGCGTCACAGAGGGCGAGTTCGTCCTCGCGCATGACGGCGGCGAACGGGCTGCCCGGCAGCACGAGTTCACCGGCCGGTGCCAGCTCACCGTCCTCGTCGGTCAGTGCGAGTGCCCCGAGCCACGGCTCGTCACCGGGCTCAAGTCCCGCATCCCGTACGAGCCTCAGCACGGTCTCGGCCAGCTCCTCGGCGTCGGGCGCGTTCGCGTCCTCGTCCCAGATGTCCCCCACGTCGAGCGAGGCGGCAACGGCCGCCCGCACCTGGGGGGTTGTCAGCACGGCGCGCGGCGTGGCGGGCAGCGCGCCCAGCTTCTCCAGCAGCGGATGCGCGGCGTCGGGGTGCGCGACCTTCAGCCCGAGCCTGGCCAGGTCGGCGGGCGCCTCGGTGTCGGGCAGCGGCAGCAGGATGTGCCGGGGGCCGATGGTCGTACGGCCGTCGGCCAGCGGTACGGGCAGCCCGGACAGCCGGTCGGGGTCGACGCCGGCGAGCGACTCGTACAACTGCCGCCACCAGAGCGGCGGACGCTCGGCGCCCGCGATCCGCTCGATGGCGTCACCGAGCGGCAGCCGGCCGACGCCCAGCGTGCGCAGCTCCGTGCGCCGCTCGAATCCGGCGGGGAGCAGCGTCGGCAGCACCTCGGCCAGCACCTGTACGGTGTCGGCGCCCGCGCCCTCGACGACCTCGGCCTCGAAGGGCCGCAGCGCCTTCATCTCCTCGCTCGGCGAGGCGGGCGCGAGGAAGGCGACGCGGGGCAGGCGTTCCAGGATCGCGGCGCGCAGCCGCCCGTCCAGCTCGCCCTTGCCGAGCGGTCCAGGGACGAGGTCGATGGTGCCGGTGGAGACGGGCTCCCAGGCGCCGAGCAGTTCGGCGTACGCGTCGGCGGCCCGGCCGACGAGAAAGTCGGTGAGCGGTCCCGGCGCCGGGTGCCTGCGTGTGGTGTCCAGCGGGAACGAGGCGATCAGCAGCGCGGGCACGCCGAGCGGCTCGTCGGTGGGGGTCGGCGCGTGGACGACGGGCGCGGTACGCGGCCGGGCGGGCGCGCCCTCGCCGTCCACGGGCACGGCCCAGGTGATGGACCAGTAAGGGCGCAGCCGCTCCTCGACGGGCCGCCCTTCGAGCAGCGCGGGGGCGGTCGTACCGCTGTGGCTGACGACCCGCCAGCGATGGATGTCCCCACCGCCCGCGCTGTCGTCGACGTGGACGTAGGGACCGTCCGTGGACCGCCGCAACACCCGTTCGCCTTCAGGGGTTTCGACCACGATGCGGGCGAGGCCCGGCAGGGTCAGCAGCAGCGCGTCGTCGATGGCGGCGAGCAGCCGCTCGACCAGGTCGAGGGCGGTGCCGTCCCGCAGCGGAAGGATGACGACGGTGTCGTACCCCTCGGGGGCGCTGCCCTCGGCGGGCAGCGGCAGACGCAACAGAGGGACGTGGCCGTCACGGCGGCGCAGCTCGTCGGCGAGGCCGGCGGCCGAGGCCGAACCCGTGGATTCCGTGGAACCGGTGGAACCCGGGGACTCCGTGGATTCGGCCTCCGCCACCTGCCGGGCGAGATCGCGCGCCTCGCCGAGCGACCACCGGACACCGCCGTGCCGCCCGACAACGGCGGGCTCGTCACTGACGGCGAGCACGGCGGCGAAACCCACACCGAAGCGCCCGACCGCGGTCTCCTGCTCGTCGCGCTTGGCCGAGGCGCGCAGGGTGGAGAGCGACTCGACCCCCGCGGCGTCGAGCGGCGCCCCGGTGTTGGCAGCCACGAGGACAGCGGGGCCCTCCTCGGTGCCGGGGCGCAGGGTCAGCTTGAAGCTGCCCCGCACCCCGGCCCTGGCCGCCGCGTCGGCCGCGTTCTGCGCCAGCTCCACGACCAGCCGGTCACGGTAGCCGCCGAGCGCGAGATCCTCCTCGGCGTTGGCGTCCTCCCGGAACCGCGCGGGACTCGCGGCCCACGCGTCGAGCACTCCGCGCCGCAGCCGCGCCGTTCCGAACGGGTCGGCCCCCTCGCTCGTCGTGACGCTCACGCTGTGACTCCACTCTCTCCGCCGCACCGGTCCAGGGGGCCGATCCGCATCCGTTACCTGTGCGGCGAAGGTACCGCGCCGCCGGCCTCGGCTTCGCGGCGCACCGTGTCCTTACCTCACGTCGCCCGCGCTCACGAGCGCCACCCGGTGGTTGTACTGAATGGTGTACAGACGGTCCGCCCCCGTCACCAGCGTGTCGCCGGTGGGGAAGAAGTCGTCCGTGGGGACGGCCGGTTGGGTGGCCACGTACGCCTGGCCGGCCGGCAGTGTGTAGAGGGTGAAGGGTGTCTGCGTCGACGGCGAGAGGCCCGCCGGGTACTCCGACGGCTGCGGATAACCCGAACCGTAGAGGGGGGCCGACGTCGAGGCCGCCGCCCTGACGATCCGCACCCCGGTGGCCGGTGTGGTGTTCCTGCCGCCCGGGTTGTCGAACCACACCTTCTGGCCGCTGAACCAGATCGCCGTCCAGGTGCCGCTCTGCCCGGCGACCACGAACTGCTGGCCGTCGGAGATGGTGTTGCCCCAGTCGTGGATCGAGTCCGTGCCGCCCTCGGGCGCGTTCGGATGGACCGCCTGGTCGCCGAAGAGCGGAGCCGTCGCGCTCGGCGCCGTACGTACGTAGAGGGAGTTGGACGGCGCCGACTTGACGGCGCAGGCCGGGGTGGCGCCGCTCGGGTCGTCCGCCGGGCAGACGGTGGTGCTCTGGAGGTTGCTCGCGAAGTCGGGGGTGATCGTCACCGCGGACCCGACCGGCGCTCCGCCGTGGTGGGCCGGCTTCTTGAGGCCGGTCCCCAGCATCCGCATGAACCCGGACCAGTCCCAGTACGGGCCCGGGTCCCAGTGCATCCCCGCGACGTAACTGTCCTGCGGGCCGGGCACGTTGTCGTGTCCGATGATGTGCTCGCGGTCCAGCGGGATGTCGTAGCGCGCGGCGAGGTACTTCACGAGGTCCGCCGTCGCGCGGTACTGCGTCTGCGAGTACCAGGTGGCGCCCTGCGCGGCGAAGCCCTCGTGCTCGATCCCGATCGAGTGCATGTTGAACCAGTAGTTGCCCGCGTGGAACGCGATGTCCTTGTTGGCCACCATCTGCGTCACCGCGCCGTCGGAGGCGCGCATCAGGTACTGCGAGGCGTCCCCGCTGCCGGCCGTCTGGAAGGTCTTGATGGCCGAGTCGTAGGACGACTCGGTGTCGTGGAGGACGATGTACTTGATGTCCACACCGTCGGCCGGACGGTTCGCCACCTGGCCGTTGGAGGGTGCGGCGGCCAGGAAGGTGCAGTCCACGGTGGCCGGGCACTCCGTGCCGGCCGCCTTCGCTGCGCGCAGTCCGAGCTGCCCCAACTGCCCGGTGGCCGGCCTTACGGAGGGCTGCGCGGTCAGTTGTACGAGCTGCCCCTCGGCGGTCTTCCGCCGGGCGCCGCTCCGCAGCGTGCCGTACACGCGGTCGGCGAACGTCCCCGCCGCCTTCGCGTCCGGTGACGCGCTGTAGCGGGCGACGGCGCCGTACCAGTCCGCCGGGTCCGCCGACGTACCGCCTGTCAGGGAGCGTTCGTACGAGGCGAGCAGCGCCGCGCCGCCCCGGATGTTGTCGCGCCCGCCGCCGCGCAGCCGCTCGGCGGGGAGCCCGGTGAGCTTCGCCGCCGCTGTGAGGGTGTGCAGGGACGGGTCGGCGGCGAAGGTGGCGAGGTCGCCACGGCCCGCCGCGCCCGCTTCACCCCCGGCCACCATGGCGGGGGTCACATCGGTGAGGTTCATGGGGCCGTAGCCACCGCTGGTGTTGTAGCCGCCGGTGTGCGCGTCCCAGAGGGACTCCTGATACGCCACACCGAGCAGCACCGACTCGGGTACGTGGAACTCCGCGGCGGCCGCCGCGAAGTCCGACTGGCGGTCGGCGGAGGCCGGTTGACCGGTCTGGGTCGCCTGTGCGGTGGCCGCCGACACGAGCGCCACGCATCCGGCGGCGATCGCGCCGCCCGCGATGATCGCCTGGATCGTCCGTCGCGTGTTCCGTCTGTGCGACCGCGGCCGGACCGGTTCGGGCTGATGGTCGTGCAAGGGTGCTCTCCTCGTTCCGCGTTGCTCTGTCCCCCCGCGGCTACCGCTCCGAGCGGCCTGCCCACAGCACCAGCTTTCCTTATGCCGGCCTCACGCGTTTCACCGGCTCGCACCTTCGGGCAATGGACACTTCCCGTTCACACTGCCGTACCCCATCAGCGCCTATGGTCCCGGTGAAAGCTTGGCAAAGCCACACAAAGATTCGCTAGGAGCTGTTGTGAAAAGACGCGTGCGTAGTGCACGGACGTGGGCCGCGCCCGTAGCGGCGGCTGCCGCCGCCGCAGTGGCGACGATGGTCATCAACCCGACGTTCGGCGCGTCGGCGAGTGCGCCTCAGGCCGCGCCGAAGGCGAAGGCCCCGGTCGCGAAGAACGTCATCTTCATCAACGGTGACGGCATGGGCGCCGCGGCACGCGAGGCCGCCCGGCTCAACCAGGCCGGTCTCGACAGCCAGTTGGCGATGGACAAGCTCGCCGCCTCGGGCCAGCTCACCACGAGCCCGCACGACCCGAAGGCCGTCATAACGGACTCGGCCGCCGCCGCCACCGCGTGGGCCACCGGCGAGAAGACGTACAACGGCGCGATCAGCGTCGACGTCGACGGCAACCCGCTGGCGACGCTGGGCCAGCAGGCCAAGGCCGCCGGCAAGGCCACCGGTCTGGTGACGACCGCGCAGGTCACCGACGCGTCCCCGGCGGCGTTCTTCGCCAACACCGCGGACCGCGCCAAGCAGGACGAGATCGCCCGCCAGTACCTCGAAGTCAGCAAGCCCGACGTGATCCTTGGCGGCGGCGAGGACTGGTGGCTGCCCAAGGGCACGCCCGGCGCGTTCAAGGACAAGCCGGCCGAGGACACGGCCGAAGGCAGCGTCGGCACCAAGGGCAACCTGATCAACAAGGCCAAGAAGGCCGGTTACTCGTACGTCTCCAGCGCCAAGCAGCTCGACAAGGCGAAGGACGGCAAGATCCTCGGGCTGTTCAGCAACGAGGAGATGTTCCAGCAGCGCGCCGAGGGTCAGGGCGATGTGTACAGCCCGGTGGTCGACCTGCCCACCATGACGACCAAGGCCCTGAGCAGCCTGGACAACAACAAGAAGGGCTTCTTCCTCATGGTCGAGGAGGAAGGCGTCGACGAGTTCGCGCACAACAACAACGGCACCCGGGTGCTCCAGTCGATGCAGCAGTTGGAGAAGACGGTCGCGGTCGCCCGCGCGTACGTGGCGACGCACCCCGACACCCTGCTGGTCGTGACCGGTGACCACGAGACCGGCGGGCTCGCCGTCGAGGAGGCCGACACCACCGACGAGTCCGGCGACGGCATCTCGGCCGAGGACGGCCCCTTCACGATCCGCGGCAGCGACAAGTCCTTCTACATCGACTGGACGACGTCCGGCCACTCCAGCGTGAACGTGCCGGTGACGGCGAGCGGACCGCTGTCGGACCGCTTCACGGGCGAGCACCCCAACACGTATGTGCACGAGGTGCTCCAGCAGGTGCTGGCGCCGCGCCGCTGAACGCGATGAGTCAAAGGGACGGTGCCCGGGGCCGAGGCCCCGGGCACCGCTCTTCACTCATGCACCCGACGAGCGGCGGAACTTCAGCACTTGTCCCCGACCGCGTCGATCAACTTGCCGAACGACTTCTGGTAGTTGTCGGCGTAGTCGCCCGCGCGCACCGTACGGCACGCCTTGGTGCCGCCCTTCCAGTCGATGAAGCCGGCACTTCTGTTGGCCCGGAACGAGCCGACGTGGTCCGTGAATTGGGACGGCAGGTCGACGTACCCGCCCTTCCACGTGTAGAGCTGACCTCCCCCGTTCGCCTTGGTCCAGAGACAGACCGCGTTGGCCGCGCAGCCGGGTGCGGCCTGCGAAGGCGTGGCGGTGGCGAGTGTGGTCAGTGTCATCGCCCCGGCAATCAGCATCGCGCGTGCGGTGTGTTTCCTCATGCGTCTCCCTCTCCGTACTCTCCAAGTCGCGAATAACGCGCCTCGGTCAGTATCAGGCAAAGTCTGAGGAATCGTCAGATAGGTCTGATGTTCGGGTATTTACCGAATCGAGCATCAGGCGCCCCACAGAAGGAAGTCGTCGCGCGATCACCTCCGCGCACCACCTTCACGCCCCCCAACGCTTCAGGCGCCCCCCGTACGTCAGGGGAGACATTCAGCCGCGCCGGGCACCCATCCGGGTGCGGAGGGCCATGCCCGGCAACATGACTCGAACATTGCCAAATCCTGAAAAGATTCGGTGTGTCGTTTTACCACTTCTTGGTTTTCTGTAAATCTGTGCCCATCAGTACCTCGAAGGGAATTCGCCTGCACGCGAGTTCCGGCACAAGGAGAGAACATGCGCTACGGCGACGCCTTACGCGAAGCGGTTGAATCCCCCCGCACCACACCGCTCATCGGTATCTATGACATGTACTCGGCGTCCATCGCCGCTCAGCACTACAACGGCTTCTTCGTCTCCGGATTCGGGTTCGCCGCCTCGCACTACGGGCTTCCGGACATCGGCTTCATCGCCTGGCCCGACATGGTGGCCTTCGCCGAGCGGCTGCGCCTCGCCTTCCCCCAGCACCACCTGCTCGTTGACATCGACGACGGATACGTCGATCCCGAGGTCGCGTGCCATGTGGTGCAGCGGCTGGAGCGCGCCGGCGCTTCCGGTGTGATCCTGGAGGACCAGAAGCGACCGCGCAGATGCGGACACGCGGACGGCAAAATCATCCTCCCGCTGGACGAGTACCTCGAGAAGTTGAATCTGGTGCTCAGCAGCAGAGAAGACCTTCTCGTGGTGGCGCGTACGGACGCGACGGAGGAATCCGAGATCATGCGCAGGGCCCAGGCGTTGGCGGAGACGGACGCCGATGTCGTCCTCGTCGACGGCGTGCGGAGCGTGGAATGGATTCGTAGGATCCGTTCCGTCACCGGCTCCAAGCCGCTGCTCTTCAACCAGATCGCCGGCGGTAAATCACCGAGACTTTCCCTGACCGAACTCTCCGATCTCGGCGTCAATATCGCCATCTACAGCACTCCATGTCTCTTCGCCGCGCACGGCGCGATCGACGGCGCACTCGTCGATCTGAAGCAGGCCGACGGACGGCTGCCCGACACGGCGGAGACCGGCGCTGTCGGCGTCGCCGGATCCACCCGGCTGCTGGAGAAGAACATGAGCAGGCACCACGTGACCCACCAGCCGGCGTCGGTGTGAGAACGAACCTGATTCCCCGGCGCCTGAGCCGGTCCCTCCGCACGTACGCGTCCACAACGGGCGTCGTCGTGGCGGCCACAGCGAGTGTCGCCGGCGCCCTCTGCGGCGGCGGCCTCGCACACGCCGCCACCACGGCTCCCCCGCAGCCGGTGGGCGTCACGGGCGCCGACTGCGACGAGTGCGACGAGCCCCAGCGCGGCGGTGGCCGGCACATCGGCCTCCTCGTGGTCGACAACTCCTCGGCCGACTCCTGGCTTGAGGTGGACCGGACGCTCAACACACTGATCGGCAGCAAGGGCACCGCCGGCAGCGACCACGACGGTGGCGGCGGCGCGATCGACATGCGTATCGGAGATCACTCGGGCTCCGGCTCAGGCACGGGATCCGCCGAATCCGGCGAGGACGGGGATTGATGTGAGTTCGCTGTCCTGGCCGAAATCCTGGCCAGGCCGTCTGGGGAGGGCGGTCGACCCCTATGTCGCCGCCCTCCTTGGCACGGTCGCCCTCGCCGCGCTGCTGCCGGCCTCCGGCCGTACGGCCGTGGCGGTGGGCGGCGCCGCCGATGTCGCCATCGGTCTGCTCTTCTTCCTCTACGGCGCCCGGCTCTCCGCCTCCGAGGCGCTGGCCGGTCTCCGGCAGTGGAAGCTGCACCTCGTCGTGGGCGCGAGCACCTTCGTCCTCTTCCCGCTGCTGGGGCTGGCCGCGAGCGGCCTCGTCCCCTCCCTCCTCAGCGACCGGCTCTACACGGGCCTGCTGTTCCTCTGCATCGTCCCCTCAACCGTCCAGTCGTCCATCGCGCTCACGTCGACGGCCCGGGGCAACGTCCCTGCGGCGATCTGCGCGGGCACGTACTCCAGCCTCGTCGGGATGGTCGCCACCCCGCTGCTCGCCGCCTGGCTGATCGGTTCCACGGTCGGTTTCTCGGCCCACGGTCTGCTGACCATCGGTACGCAACTGCTGCTGCCGTTCCTCGCCGGGCAGGTGCTGCGCCGCTGGATCGCGCCCTTCATCGGCCGCCACAAGAAGAAACTCGGCCTGCTGGACCGCTTCTCCATCCTTCTCGTCGTCTACACCGCGTTCAGCAGAGGCATGACCGAGGGCATCTGGCACCAGGTCACCCCGGGGCGGCTGGCCATCCTGCTCGGCCTGTCCGGCGCGCTGCTCGCGCTGGCGCTCGGGCTCACGTCGTTCGCCGCGACGCGGCTCGGGTTCAGCAGGGAGGACCGCGTCGCGATCGTCTTCTGCGGCTCCAACAAGAGCCTCGCCACCGGGCTTCCGATGGCCGCCGTGCTGTTCGGGGGCGCCGCAGGGCCGGTGATCCTGCCGCTGATGCTGTACCACCAGACGCAGTTGATGGTGTGCGCGGTGATCGCGGGCCGGTGGTCCAGGCAGTCGGGGGCCCAAGTCGCCCTGCCCACAGCCAGTCCCGTCCCTGATTCCGTCGGCGACTCCGAGGCCGGTTCCGGCTCCGGGCTCGCCGTACGAGTCCGGGGAGCCGCGAGCTGAAGCCGTCGGCGCTCCGTGTGTACTACGGAGCCGCCGGCGGCCAGGCCTCGCCGTCCAGCACCCCGAGCACGTACGCCCGCGCCACCAGCGCCGTACGCCCGGGCACGCCCCAGAGCCGCGCGAGCCGTCCGAAGTGGTAGTTGACGCCGTCGGCGGTCATGCCGACGGCGCGCGCGATCGCCTCGGTGGTCGCTCCCGCCGCCGCCAGCGCCAGCAGTCTCGTCTCCACCGGGCTCGCGGGCTCGCGCTCCTTGACGAGCCGCGCCGGAGGACGCTCCTGCCCGCCGCGTACGCGCAGCAGCACCAACAGGCCCTGCGGCGCGCCCGGGGAGTCACTCATCGGGTCGACCGACAGCTCTCCGTAACGGTCGCCTCCCCCGGCCGCCTCCCAGCTCACCTCGATCGGGTAGCGGGAGCGGTGGCCGCGCCGCAGCGCCTCGGTGATCCGGTCCACCTGCGTCGCCGACGTGGGGCGCAGCAGGCCGAGTACGTTACGGCCGCGCAGCCGGCCCGGGACCGTCCCCCACTCCTGGGCCATCGCCGGGTTCGCCAGCAGGATGGTGCCGTCGGTGCGGCATACGGTGGCGGGCACCGGGACCCGGTCGAACAGGGCCAGGGCGCGGTTGCGCCATACGACGGCGTCGCCGTGCGCGTCGTCGGGGAAGGCCGGCAGGTCCGGCAGGTCCGGCAGGTCCGGCGTCCGTGCGTGTTGCGGGTGTTCCGCGCGTTCCGGCCGTTCCGGGTGTTCCGGTGGCTCGCCCACGTACCGCTCCCCCTCCCTCTCCGCGCTGCCACAAGGGCCTCGCGGGAACAAGCATGAACCACCGATGGCCACTACAGGATCATGTAGCGCCGTCCGCCGTCGCCGTACGTATGACAAGTGAGGCTTGCACTCAGGCAACGCTCGTCCCGCGAAAGGCAGTTCTCCCCCCATGTCAGACCCCACGCCGTCCCCCGTCCGGCCCGAGACCGCCCCCGACGACGGCGTGCCGCTCGTCGACGTGTCCACCCGGCCGCCCTCCCGCAGGCCGATCCAGGACGCGATGGACCTCCTCCGGGAGCACGGCCCGGTGGTCCGGCGCAGGCGGCACGGCCGCGACACGCTCTTCGTCGGCGACCTCGGCCTGGTCACCGAACTCGCCGACGACCAGCGGTTCGCCAAGCACATCAACCCGGCGCTGGACAACGTGCGCGCGATCACCGCCGACGGCCTGTTCACCGCGTACAACGACGAGCCGAACTGGGCCAAGGCGCACGACATCCTCATGCCGGCGTTCGCGCTCGGCTCGATGCGTACGTACCACCCGGCGATGCTGGAGGTCTCCCGGCGCCTGATCGCCGCCTGGGACCGGCACGCGGCCGACGGCACCCCCGTCGACGTACCCGCCGACATGACCCGCATGACGCTGGACACGATCGGCCTCTCCGGCTTCGGCTACGACTTCGGCTCCTTCGAGAGCGACGAGCCGCATCCCTTCATCTCCGCCCTGGTCCGCGGCCTGAACTGGTCGATGGCGAAGATCATGGACAAGCCGGGCGAGGACCACTCCGAGCGCGACGAGGCGTTCCGCGCCGACGCCGACTACCTGGCCTCGGTCGTCGACGAGGTGATCTCGGCGCGGGTCGCCTCCGGCGACACCTCGACCGACGACCTGCTCGGCCTGATGCTCCAGGCGCGCCACCCCGGGGACGGCACCACGCTGGACACGGAGAACATCCGCAACCAGGTCATCACCTTCCTGATAGCCGGACACGAGACGACGTCGGGCGCGCTGTCGTTCTCCCTCTACTACCTGCTGAAGCAGCCGTCCCTGCTGCGTCTGGTGCAGCGCGAGGCCGACGAGCTGTGGGGCGATGTCGCCGACCCCGACCCGGCGTACGAGGACATCGGCAGGCTCACGTACACCCGCCAGGTGCTCAACGAGGCGCTGCGGCTGTGGCCGACCGCCGCCGCCTTCAGCCGTTCGCCGCGCGAGGACACCTTGCTCGGCGGCCGTATCGAGGTGAGCGCCGGGCAGGACGTGGTGATCCTGACGCCGATGCTGCACCGGCAGCCGGTGTGGGGCGACAACCCCGAGCTGTTCGACCCGGCCCGCTTCACCGCCGAGGCCGCGGCGGCCCGCTCGCCGCACGCGTTCAAGCCGTTCGGTACGGGCGAACGCGCCTGTATCGGGCGGCAGTTCGCGCTCCACGAGGCGACGATGCTGCTCGCGCTGCTGGCCCACCGCTTCCGGCTGATCGACCAGGACGACTACCAACTGTCGGTGAAGGAGACCCTCACCCTCAAGCCGGAGGGCCTCACCCTCACACCTCAGGCGCGCACGTCGGCCGACCGTACGGCGAACACCGCGGCGCTGCCCGCGTTCGGCACCTCGGCCGCCACCGATGAACTCTCCGCCGCCGACTCCTCGCTGCCGACGCGCGTACAGCGGTCCACCGGCGCGCTGTTCCTGCACGGCAGCAACTACGGCACCTGCAAGGGGTTCGCCGCCCAACTGTCCGACTTCGCGTCCGAGTTGGGCTGCGACACGGAGGTGGCGCCGCTCGACGCGTACGCCTCGGGGCTGCCCACCGACCGGCCCGTCGTCATCACCACCGCCTCCTACAACGGCCAGCCCACCGACGACGCCATCGCCTTCGCCGGCTGGCTCACCGACGCGGAACCGGGCGCGGCCGACGGGGTCACGTACGCGGTCCTCGGTGTGGGCGACCGCAACTGGGCGGCGACGTACCAGCACATGCCCACCTGGATCGACGACCGGCTCGCCGCGCTGGGCGGCACCCGGCTGCTGGAGCGCGCCGAGGCCGACGCCTCGGGCGATCTCACCGGCGCCGTAACCGAGTTCACCGCCGGGCTGCGCACCGTACTGCTGACGGAGTACGGCGACCCCGACTCGGTCGGCGCCGTCACACCGTCGGACGCGGGCCCGGCGTACACCGTCACGGAGATCACCGGCGGCGATCCGCTCGACGCGCTGGCGGGGCACCACGAGATGGTGCGTACGACCGTGGTCGAGGCCGCCGACCTCACGCGCGCGGGGCACCCCAAGGTCAAGCGCTATGTGCGGCTGGCGCTGCCGGAGGGCGCGTCGTACCGTACGGCCGACCACATAGCGGTCCTGCCGGTCAACGACCCGGCGCTGGTCGCCCGGGCGACCGCGCTGCTGCGGGTCGATCCCGACACCGTCCTCAACATCACCCCCACCAGGGCCCGGCGGGACGGCCTGGCCGTGGACCGGCCGCTGACCGTACGCGAACTCCTCAGCCGGTACGTCGAGTTGCAGGACCAGCCGACGGCGGCGCAGTTCGCGGCGCTGGCCGAACTCAACCCCTGCTACCCCGAGAAGGTCGCGCTCGCCGTACTCGCCCAGGACGACGAGGCGCGGGAGGCCGACTGGCGCACGCTCCTCGACCTGATCGAGGACCACCCGGCGCTGCGCGAGACGCTGACCTGGCCCCAACTGCTGGAGCTGCTCCCGCCGATGAGGTCCCGGCTGTACTCGATCTCGTCCTCGCCGATGACCGATCCCGGCCATGTCGACCTGATGGTCTCGCTGGTGGACGAGCCCGCGCGGTGCGGGCGCGGCGACTTCAGGGGAGCGG
Source organism: Streptomyces sp. 150FB (assembly GCF_000818195.1). Classification (GTDB taxonomy): domain Bacteria; phylum Actinomycetota; class Actinomycetes; order Streptomycetales; family Streptomycetaceae; genus Streptomyces. The sequence goes on from NZ_JTHL01000001.1 coordinate 3,735,479, forward strand.
GCTCCGGCTATCTGAACGCGGTGCGGGCCGGTGACACCGTTCTGGTGCGGATCCAGCCGTGCCGTGAGGCGTTCCGCATCTCCCACGAGGACGAGTCGCCGATCATCATGATCTCGGCCGGAACCGGCCTCGCACCCTTCAGGGGCGTGGTCGAGGACCGCGTCACCCTCGCCGCCCGGGGCGTCCAACTGGCCCCTGCCCTCTGCTACTTCGGCTGCAACGCACCGGACGCGGACTATCTGCACGCGGGTGAGTTCCGGGCGGCGGAGCAGGCGGGCGCGGTGACGATGCGGCCGGCGTTCAGCCGGGCGCCCGTCGACGGCGCGCGGTACGTACAGCACCGGATCGCCGCCGACGCCGAGGAGTTGTGGAAGCTGCTCGACCAGGGGGCGCGGGTGTACGTGTGCGGCGACGGCGCCAGGATGGCACCGGCCGTCCGGGAGGCCTTCCTGACGATGTACGCGGAGCGCACCCCGGGAGCCGACGGCGCGGGCGCGGGCGACTGGCTCCAGGCGCTGGTGGCCGGGGGCCGGTACGTGGAGGACGTCTACGCGGGCTGAGCGGCGGGAGGGGTGAGAGCGGTGGAGCCGACAGGGCCGGTCGGCAGGACGAACTCCGGCCGGTCCCACATCACGGCGGGCGGATGGGCGGCGTCGGTCCCGGTGTACCGGGCGCCGACGCTGCGGTAGAAGCCCTCCGCCGGCGGATGCGAGACCACCCGCACACCGTCCACCCCGGCGGCGCGCGCCCGGTCCGTCATATGCGCGACGAGCAGCCGCCCGATGCCGCAGCCCTGGAGATCGTCGGCGACGAACAGCAGGTCCAGCTCGGGCGGGTCGAGCACGAGGGCGTAGAAGCCGAGCACCCGGTTGCCCGGGTCGACGGCCAGGAAGACCTGGTGGGTCTCGATGTAGTCGGGGCCCACCCGGTATCCGGCGATCATCGGCGCGTACGGGCCCTCGTAGGCGCTGGAAGCCCGTACGAGCCTGGTGAGCCGCTTGGCGTCACGCGCCGTCGCACGCCGGATCGTCATAGTCGACGTCATGACGTGAATATTACGGACGGGCCGGCGGAAGCCGCACAGGGGACGCCGGAGGAGGATGATGGAGGTATGGACAGCGAAAGCACGACGTTCCTCGCCCGGGCCCGCCTGTGGGCCGGGTCCGCCGCTGAGTCCGCCTTCGAGAACCCGGGCCTGCTGGGCGTATACATCCTGGGCGGGCTCACGATCTTCTGGATCATCGAGGGCAACACGTACGGCATCGCCACCTCACTCGTCTCGATGGCCGTGTCCCTGATCGTCGCGAGGCGCTTCGCCCGCCGCTGACCGGACGCGGCCGACACGACAGGCCGACAAGACGCCGACAAGACAGAAGGCCCCGGCTGGACGGGGGGGACCAGCCGGGGCCGCTCAACGTGGTCACGGAGGGCGGTCGCCTCGCGGCGAAAGGCTCCATGGGGCTTCAGCCGAACGATCTTCCCCATGGGCTATAGGTGAGGCCCGGGGACACTGTCCCCTCCGCAGCCACGTACTGCACAACCGAGGACCGGATGGAGATATTCCGGCGCCCCGCGATCGGCCGCACGGCAGAGCGGCAGAGCGGCAGACTGTGCGCATGACATGGATCGCGCCGCCGGTCGAGCGCACCACGGCGCTGGCCGACCTGACCGCCGTATCAGAGCGCGCGACACTCGAAGGATGGCTGAACTGGCACCGGGAGACCCTGCTCGCCAAGTGCGCGGGACTCGACGGAGAGCAGTTGGCGCGGGCGGCCGTCGAACCGTCCAGCCTCACGCTCCTCGGACTGGTCCGGCACCTGGCGGAGGTGGAGCGCTCGTGGTTCCGGCGGAGCTTCGCGGGTGAGGAGATCGGTGACGTCTTCACCGGGCCTTCGGACGGCGACGAAGGCCTGGAGGGGGTCGACGCGGCCCGCGCCGAGGAAGACTTCGCCGCGTACGTGGCCGAGACCAGTGCGTGCGACGCCGTGGCGGCCGGGCACGGTCTCGACGAGACGTTCGTGTCGTCGCGCGGCGTCACCCTCGGCCTGCGCTGGGTCTACACGGTCCTGATCCAGGAGTACGCCCGCCACAACGGCCACGCCGACCTACTGCGCGAGCGGACCGACGGGGCCACCGGCGACTAGGCCCTGTCCGGCCCTGGCCCTGTCCGGCCCTGGCCCTGTCCGGGGCCC
>NZ_JTHL01000001.1:3739895-3751489 GCF_000818195.1 Streptomyces sp. 150FB
GCCACCCCTCCCCGCCACCACACCCCCCCGCTCACGCGAGTTGGCAGGGGATCTCCATCGTCACCATCGTCGGGCCGCCCACCGGGCTGCTGACCGCGAGGATCCCGTCGAACGTGCCGAGCCTGCGCTCGATCCCGCTCAGCCCCGAGCCCGCGCCGATCGAGGCGCCGCCCTTGCCGTTGTCGCTCACCGCCACCCGCAGCATGCCGTCCGCGTGGTGCATGTCCACCCAGATGCGGTCGGCGCCCGAGTGCTTCACGACGTTCGTCAGGCTCTCGCTGACTGCGAAGTACGCCGCCGACTCGACGGGGGCCTCGGCGCGGCCCCGGAGGTCCACCTCGACCTCGGTCGCGATGGGTACGCGCAGCGCCAGCGCCCGTACGGCGTCGGGGAGGCCGCGTTCGGCGAGGACCGGCGGGTGGATGCCCCGTACCAGGTCGCGCAGTTCGGTCAGCGCCTCGGCGGACGACCTGCGGGCGATCCCGATGAGCTGTTTGGCCCGCGCGGGGTCCTTCTCTATCAGCGCCTCGATGGTGCCCAGGTGCATCCCCATGGCGACCAACCTGGCCTGCGCGCCGTCGTGCAGATCCCGCTCGATGCGGCGCAGTTCGGTGGCCGAGGCGTCGACGGCCTCGTGCCGGGTCTCGGTCAGCCGGTTGATGCGCTGGGCGAGTTCGGCCTTCTTCGTGGGGGCGAGGGACGCCTTCGCGAGCAGGAAGTGCGCCTTGAGCAGTCGCCTGCCGAACTGGGCGCAGAGCAGGAAGGCCCCGACGCCCACCACTCCGGCGACGATCGCGGTCGGCCAGCCGTCGACCGGCACGAAGAGGTACCAGAACTGCCCCACCCCGCCATGGATCGGCAGCCACAGCCCGAGGCTGAGCAGTACCCCGTACACACCCTCGGCGAACAGCGCCGCCGGCGTGATCCCGATGGTGGCGCCCGCCGTCATGTCGGTGAGCAGCCAGCGCAGATCCCGCCAGGTCGCCGGGTCCTTCAGCATCAGCATGCAGCGCTCGACCTGCCCCGTGACCCCGGTCCGCAGATCGCTCGGGAAGGGGCGGTACGGCACCTCTATCCGCGTCCCGGTCCACTGCGCGGCCAGCAGCCTGCGCTGATTGGCGTGCGCTCTGACCAGGGTCAGGACGGCGGGGGTGGAGAACAGGCCCACTCCGGCGACGACCAGGGCGATCGAGACGACTGCCAGGACGAAGACCGTGATCGAGCCGGCGAGGGACATCAGGGCCAGCGCCAGGCCCTGCGCGGCTGCCGGAGCAGCGTCGCGCGCCTTCGTCGCGTTCATGGTGGGTCCCTCTCCTCCGAGGTCCGGGCGCCCCGGACCTCGTCCCAGTGTGACCGGAGCGGCCGGACCTGGGTATCGGCCTGCGCACCCGAACCGTGGTGGTGCCTGCACCACCACGCCCGGGCGGAGCCCCGGGGAGGATCCGGAGGAAGAGCGGAGGAAGAGCGGCGACAAGTCCGGCGACAAGAGCGGTGAGAGGAGTGATCTGTGTGACTCGTCTCAGGACGTCGAGCGTGGCCGTCTGCCGCACCGTCAGACACCTCGATTATGGTGCGGAGAGACGGGACACGTGTGGACAGTCCTCGCATCACCGAAGAATTGACGAATTCACGAATCCTCGAACCTCGTGACAGGGGGTGGGACCGGTGTCGGTGCCATGGAGCGGCAGCGGCCTGCCGCCGGCGGCGCAGGAACGCATCACAGAGGCGCGGCGGAGCGGTACGTGGTCGTCCGCGCTGTCGACCGGCGAGTTCACCGCGATCCGCTCGGTGGGCTTCGAACCGGTCGGCCAGGCGATGGGCTCGGCCGTCTACCACGTAGGGCGCTCCGGCCGGTACTGGGGTTACTACGACTGTCTCTACTACGGCGCCGGCTTCACGATGTCGACCGCGCCGGGGCCGGTCGCGCTCTCCGGGAACGGCGCGCCGTCCAGCTCGCTCGTCCAGGTCTTCGACGACGCGCGCCGTACGGCACTGGGACGGCTGGCCGCCGAGTGCACCGCGCTGGGCGGCGACGGTGTGGTGGCGGCCGAGATGACCATGGCGCCCTTCCCCTCGCAGCCGAACTGCCTGGAGTTCAAGGTGATCGGCACGGCCGTGCGGGCCCACGGGGACGTACGGTCGCCGCAGCCCTTCACCTGCCACCTCGACGGCCAGGGGTTCGCCAAGCTGGTCACGGCCGGCTGGATTCCGGTGGAGCTGCTGGTCGGCATGTCGATCGGGGTGCGCCACGACGACTTCGGCACCCGCTCGCAGGCGATGTCCTGGGGCAATACGGAGGTCAACGCGTGGAGCGAGCTGGTCACCGACGTACGCGGCGACGCCAGGCACCAGCTCGAACTGCAAGGTCTGCGGCGTGGCGGCGACGGTGTGATCCTGGCCAGCGGTGACCTGCGGATCTGGCGGGAGTCCTGCATCCGGGCCTCCCGTTTCGGGTCCGAGGGCGAGGACCATGTGGCCGAGGCGACGATGGTCGGCACGACGATCGCCCGCTTCGAGGCGGGTACGCGGCGCCCGCCGACCCTCGCCGTGATGCCGCTGGGCAAGCGCGGGGAGCGGCTGCGCCGCAGGCTCGCCGCCGTGGAGTCCAGTCCGTACGGTGATCCGGCCGAGCGCCGCAGGATCGCCCTCGAACTGATCGAACTGGGCGACCAGGGATGACGTACTCCGGGAGCAGGCAACCGGAGACCAGCAGGCACGCGGGGACGAGCAGGTACGCGGGGACGAGCAGGCACGCAGGGACCGGCAACTACGCGGGAACGAGAACAGAGGTGGCGAAGTGAGCGGCGACGGCAAAGGCAAGAACAGCGGCCCGAACGATCAGGGAGTGCCCGCCGACGCCATGCGCCGGCTGGCGGACCTGGAGCCGGGCAAGGCGGGGTCGATCTTCACCAGCGACCTGTCGGTGAACGAGTTCCTGCTGGTCAGGGAGGCGGGCTTCCGGCCGATCGGGCTGGTTCTCGGCAGTTCGATCTACCACGTCGGCATCCAGATCGGCCGCTGGAGCAAGAACCAGGAGCTGGACACGCTCAGCCAGGCGATGTACCACGCCCGTGAGCTGGCGATGACCCGGATGGAGGCCGAGGCCGCGCAGCTCGGCGCCGACGGGATCGTGGGCGTACGGCTGAGTGTGGAGGCGCGCGAGTTCGGCAACGACATCGCCGAGTTCATCGCCATCGGTACGGCGGTCAAGGCCGATCAGCCGCCGCCCGGCGGGGGCATCTGGCGCAACAACAAGGGCCAGCCGTTCACCTCGGACCTGTCGGGGCAGGACTTCTGGACGCTGATCCGGGCCGGTTACGCGCCGCTCGGCATGGTCATGGGTACGTGCGTCTACCACATCGCGCACCAGCGGATGGGCGCCGCTTTCGCCAACTTCGGCAAGAACGTCGAGATCGAGCAGTTCACCCAGGCGCTCTACGACGCGCGTGAGCTGGCCATGGCCCGGATGCAGGCGGAGGCCGAGGAACTGGACGCCGAGGGCGTCGTCGGCGTCCAGCTCAACGCGCACAACCACCGCTGGGGCGGCCACACCACGGAGTTCTTCTCGATCGGTACGGCGGTCAGGCCGCTGCGTCCGGATCACGAGATCGAGCGGCCGACCATGGTGCTCAGCCTGGACGGGTGACAGCCTGGGCTGTGGAGGGTGCGATGGATGACGAAGGGGAGCCCCGATGAGCGACGGCGAGCTGGAACCGGCGGACTCGAACGACCTGAGCGAACAGGCCGGGGGCGAGCGGTCCGGGGCCCCGGGGTCCGGATCCGTCGAGTCCGTCGACGCCCTGGCCTCGGCGCTCCGCAGGGACGCCGCCGACCTGGAGCTGTACGCCCAGGTCCTGAGCGGTTCGCTGGCCGAGGCGCTGCCACGGGACGCCGTCGCGCTGGAACGCAGGCGCAGCATGGGCGACCGGCTCGCCGGCCGGGAGGGCAGGGTGGAGCGGGTCGAGATCACGCTGGACGACCAGCGGCTGATCCTGACCCTGGCACACGGGCGTACGACGAGCGAGGTCGCCAAGGTGGTGCGGGGCGTCGTGCTGTCCCGTACGCCGGTGCCGCTGGAGGAGTGGACGCGCAGGCTCGCCGAGGCCGTGGCCGTACGGGCGCGCTCGGACGCCCAGGCCCGTACGGCGCTGGAGCGGCTGCTGCTCGGCGACTGAGCGGGCGGGGCCCGGAGGCCAACCAGGTCTTGGGCAAACAGGGGCCGGGCGGCGGATTCCGGCGGGCGGACACCCGGTACGATGACGGCGAAGGGGAGTAGTCCCGCAATACCGGCCGGTCGACATACTGGCCACCCGCTGTCTGGGTGGCCCGGCCTCCGGGCCACCGCGCGAGCGGTGGTGGACGAGACCTTCGGTCAGGCATTTGACGTACCCGTGGTCGCACGGGTGCGCCGTCGTGCCGGGCCGAGTGGTCCTCCCGGCGCCCTGGTGCGTATCGCGAAGATCCCCGGGCCCGGTCCTTAACGAAAGCCCTGGAATGAACCTCGACCTCGTGGCGGTCCTGACCGCCTTCGGGCTGATCTTCCTCGCGGAGCTTCCCGACAAGACCATGTTCGCCTCGCTGGCCATGGGTACGCGCATGCGCCCGCTGTACGTGTGGTTCGGCACCTCGACCGCGTTCATCGTGCATGTCGCGATCGCGATCGGCGCGGGCAGCCTGATCGGCCTGCTGCCGGGCTGGAGCGTCAAGCTCGTCTCCGCGATCCTCTTCGGCTTCGGCGCCTTCATGCTGCTGCGGGCCGGCAGCGGGGACGAGGGTGACGACGCGGCCGGGACAGCGGTCACCGGTTTCTGGCCGGTCTTCTCGACCGCCTTCATGGCCGTGTTCATCGGCGAGTGGGGCGACCTCACCCAGATCACCACCGCCAACCTGGCCGCCACGAACGGCACCTGGTCCACGGCGATCGGTTCGGCGGCGGCCCTGATGTCCGTCTCCGCGCTGGCGCTGATCGCTGGGCGCTTCATCGCGAAGCGCGTACCGCTGAAGACCGTTCAGCGCATCGGCGGCCTGTGCATGCTGGGCCTGGCGATCTGGTCGCTGGTCGAGGTGTTCACGGCCTGAGCCTTGTTCGCGGCCTGAGTCCTGTTCGCGGCCTGAGCCCTGTTCGCGGCCCGAATCTGTGTCGAACCGTATCGTAAGGGTACAAACAGGGCGTGCGAGAGGAGCCTGCTGTGGGCGACGGCGACGAGGACCGGCTGAAGCTGTACCGCGGCAAGCGGCACTTCGACACCACGGGCGAGCCCCGGGGCGCGGAGTCCCCGCCCGGCGACGAACCGTCGTTCGTGATCCAGATCCATGAGGCGAGCACCACGCACTTCGACTTCCGGCTGGAGGTGGACGGGCTACTGAAGTCCTGGTCGGTGCCGAAGGGGCCGTCCACCGACCCGAACGACAAGCGCCTGGCGGTGCCCACGGAGGACCATCCGCTGGAGTACCAGGAGTACGAGGGGGTCATCCCCGGCGGCCAGTACGGCGCCGGGGCCGTCATCGTCTGGGACAGGGGCACGTACCGCCCGCACCACAGCGACGGCCCTGACGCGTTCGCCCGGGCACTGGAGCGCGGCCACGCCTCCTTCACCCTCAACGGCGCGAAGCTGCACGGCGGTTACGCCCTCACCCGCATCCGGAGCGGCAAGGACGGCGAGCGGGAGGCCTGGCTGCTCGTCAAGGAGAAGGAGCGCAAGGAGAAGGGGAGACCGGCGGCGAAGACCGCGGCGAGCGGCACACCCGATCCCCGGCGGGCCCGGTCGGCGCTCTCCGGCCGTACGCTGCGCCAAGTGGCCGACGAGGCAGCGGAGTCGGAGTCCGAGGAGACGGACGAGCCCAACGAAGCGGACGAGACGGGAGCGTGAGACCGCCATGCCCGAGGGACCGCCGGAGCCCCCGAGCGGTGCGTCGGCGTGCGCGTGGGCGGATCAACTGCTCGCCGATCACGTCTCGTTCAGAAAAGCATGGCTGGCGGAAGGCGACAAGCAGGTCGTCCCGCTCATCGACCCCGCCACCCCGGACGGCGGCGAAGCGCGACTGGCGAGGCGGCTCAGCTCCGGCGCGCGGGGCACCGGCCATGACCATGTGATCGCCTGCACTCCGGGCGCCGGGCCCCCCGGGGTTCGGACGGTCCGCGTCCCCGCCGACCCGGAGGGCATGCTCCGAGGGCTCCGGGCGATGCGTCCACGCGGCGAGAGCTGGCTGGCCGGGCTGCCCGACCGGTCGGCGGCGCTGCTCGTGACGGATCACGGCTACGCCCTGATGGCGGGGGGAGACGCGATCCTGCGGCTCTGCGTGCCCGAGGGGCACGACCGGGCCGTCATCGACTTCAAGCGGTATGTGAGACACCTCGGCGACCGCGCCGATCCCGCGATGGCCGAGGCGGCGGGCGCCTTCCGGATACGGCAGACGGCCTGGGCGTCGAAGCGCGAACCGACGGCCGGATCCGGCACCGCCGAACAGGTCTCCCTGATGGAGCAGTTCGCCGGCGCGCGGATCAGCGGGCCGGCCTTCGCGCGGTCCTGGCACGCCGCCCGCCGGCGCTCCCACGCCCGGCGGGAACGGCTGCGGGCGGAGTTCGAGCACATCCTCGACGGGGTCTTCCACGCGCTGGAGGACTACGCCGCCGAACCGGCCCTCACCGAGCCGGGCGATCTGGACGACGACGGGCTGCGGACAGTGGTCCGCGAGCGGCTGGCCGCGCTCGACTCGCTGAAGCCCTGAAGCCCTGAAGCCCTACAAGACGGGCCGTACCGCCGGGGCGCACCACCGGGCCGGAACGTCTCACTCACCCCCTTGGCCTACAACCGTCACACTCCGACGCGCGGCGACCCGTTCAGAGAACGGTCACTGTACCCTTTTCGCCCTATTGTCAGGGGAAATAGTCAGGGATGTACTGGAGGCAGGTGCTCATGGCAAAGGGCTTGAAAAACAGCGGTCTGATCGGTGAAATGTCCGCCGAGTTCGCCGGCACGATGATCCTCATCCTCTTCGGATGCGGAGTGGTCGCTCAGGTGTCGGCCGCACAGCTCGGTGACCACGACAGCATCGCCTGGGCCTGGGGCCTCGGCGTGACACTCGGTGTGTACGTCGCCGCCCGCCTCAGCGGTGCCCATATCAACCCCGCGGTGACCCTGGCGCTCGCGACCTTCCGGGGCTTCTCCTGGAAGAAGGTGGTCCCCTACTGGGCCGCCCAGACCCTCGGGGCATTCGTGGCCGCCCTGCTGGTGCGCTGGAACTACACCGAAGTGCTGGCCAAGGCCGACCCGGGCCACACCACGAAGACCCAGACCGTGTTCTCCACCCTCCCGGGAAACGGCACGCTGCCGGTGAGTGAGTGGGGAGCGCTGCGCGACCAGATCATCGGCACCGCCATCCTGCTCTTTGTCATCTTCGCCATCACCGACCTGCTGAACACGCCCCCCGGGGCCAACCTCGGAGCGCTGATCACCGGTCTGCTGGTGGTGGCCATCGGGATGGCCTGGGGTACCGACGCCGGATACGCCATCAACCCGGCCCGTGACTTCGGCCCCCGGCTGGCGAGCTTCATCACCGGGTACCGGCACGCGTGGCGAGATCAGTACGGCGACATCTATTTCTGGGTACCGATCGTCGGGCCCCTGGTCGGCGGACTGGTCGGCGCGGGCATGTACCGCGTCCTGGTCGGCCGCTTCCTGCCGACGGAGAAGACCCCGGAGCCAGGACGCGCACCGGTCACCGGGATCTGACGCCCCGTACGGACGCGGCGCACAGCCGTTCCGTATCCGCGACCCGCGTCTGCCACCGCTGTGGTGGCAGACGCGGGTTGTCGCGTATGAGGGGGGTGTGGCGTGCGAGGCCCGGATCTCGCGTCGTCAGTGCCGCTGATCGGTCACCGCGGCGACGGGAGCCTGCGGCGCACCCAGCCGGCCGCGCAGCGCGCGTATCGCCTTGGACGCCTGGCTCTTGACGGTGCCGGGACGGCAGTCGAGCACCTTGGCCGTCTCCTCGACGCTGAGGTCCTCGAAGTACCGCAGGACGACGACCGCGCGCTGGCGCGGCGGCAGCCGGCGTATCTCGGCGGCGAGCGAACGCTCCAGATCGACGGCGTCGAAGGCGTCGGCCACGCTCAGGTCCGGCAGCCGCTCGTGAGGCACCTCGCCCCACCAGCGCCGGTGCCGCCACGAGGCGGAGGTGTTGACGAGGGCCTTGCGTACGTACGCCTCCGGGTTCTCGTCCGCGATGCGGTGCCACTTGGGCCACACCTTGGCCAGCACCGTCTGCAACAGGTCCTCGGCCAGGTGGGCGTCGCCCGTCAACAGCCAGGCCACCCGCAGCAACCGAGGCCCGCGCGCGGCGACGAACTCCTCGAAGCCCTGCGCCGGTACCGTCACCACCGCGCCCTTGCCATCGCACCCCTGTCCATGACTTCTCCCTCACATCCTGTGCCAACCAGGTGGGAGCCGGATCGGGTTGCCCGGTGAGGTCTACGTCACATGGATCCGGGGGTTCACGAGAGCCCTCAACCCCGCAGGTACGTCAGGACCGCGAGCACGCGGCGGTTGGTGGACTCGGTCAGCGACAGGTCGAGCTTGGTGAGGATGCTGCCGAAGTGCTTGCTGACCGTGCCCTCGCTGATCCGCAGCCCTTCGGCCACCGACGCGTTGGACTTGCCCTGCGCCATCAGCGCGAGGACTTCCTGCTCGCGGACGGTGAGCCGGGACAGCGGATCGCGCCGGTGCCTGAGCAGTTGGCGTACGACCTCGGGGTCCACCACCGTCCCGCCGTCGGCGACCCGTTGGAGGGCGTCCATGAACTCCTCGACGTTCCCGACGCGTTCCTTGAGGAGGTAGCCGACGCCCGTACCGTCCGAGGAGTCGAGCAACTCCTCGGCGTAGGCGCGCTGCACGTACTGGCTGAGTACGAGGATGGGCAGGCCGGGCCGGCGTTCGCGCAGCGCGACGGCGGCACGCAGGCCCTCGTCGGAGAATCCGGGCGGCATCCGGACATCGGTCACCACGATGTCCGGGGTGAACTCGTCGACCGCGTCGGTCAGTTCGGTGGCGGTGCCCACTGCGGCCACGACCTGGTGCCCGAAGCGCTCCAGCAGCGAGACGAGGCCCTCGCGCAACAGCACACTGTCCTCGGCCAGCACGATGCGCGGCACTAGAGACTCCTTCGGGCGGGAGCGAGGGGCTTTCGGGGAGCGCGCCGAGCGCCGGGAGCGTCGGGAGCGCACGGAACCCTCAGGCGGAACACGGTCGGGCCGCCCGGCGGGCTGGACAGTAGCAGGTGGCCGTCGAGCACCGAGATACGGTCGGCCACCCCCTGAAGTCCGGTGCCGGCGGCCGTAGTCGCCCCGCCGCGGCCGTTGTCGCCGACCTCGACCAGCAGGTGTCCCTTGTCGATCCGGCCGGTCACCCGGGCGCGGGTCGCGCCGCTGTGCTTGGCCACATTCGCCAGCGCCTCACAGACGGCGAAGTACACGGCGGTCTCGATCGGCTCGGCGGGACGTTCCGGCAACTCGAAGTCCACATCCACCGGGATCGCCGACCGGTCGGCGATGTCCTCGACGGCCGCGCCGAGACCGCGGTCGGTGAGCACCTGCGGGTGGATGCCCCTGATCAGCTCCCTGATCTCCAGCAGCGCCGCCCCCGCCTCCTCCCGCGCCCGGGACAGCAGGCCGCCCAACGGCTCGGCCGGGTGCTCAAGTCCGGCCAGGCCCAGCGTCATGGAGAGGGCGACGAGCCGCTGTTGGGCGCCGTCGTGCAGATCACGCTCGATACGGCGGCGCTCCGCCTCGAAGGCGTCCACCAATCGCATCCGGGAGCGGCCCAACTCCCGTATGCGGGTGTCGAGTTCTGCGTGCCGGGGGGAGAGCAGCCGGCGGGTCAGCCGACCGCGCACCACAGCCGCGCCGCCCAGCACATAGGCCAGCAGCGGCAGAAGCAGCAGTCCGAGGAGCGCGGCGGCGAACGCCTGCGGATACGAATGCGCCACCCAGATCTTCAGGACGCGGACCTCCTCGCCGCCGCCGGCCGTGGCCAGCAGCACAGGTGCGGCCAGCAGCCCGCCGGAGAGCGCGGCCACCGCCCCGACGACCAGCCCCTCCAGCGGCCACAGCACGAGGGCGAAGAGCACCGCGTACCCCAACTCCCCCCAGGTGGACGGCTCCCCGAACCGGGTGCGCGCCCACGCGGCGGGGCCGGTGCGCTCCGGGTCCCGGTGCGCTCCGCCGATCGGCGCCGGGTCGATCAGGCGCAGCCTGCGGCGCTCCAGCGAGGCCACCGGAATGCCCAGCAGCGCGAGGGTCAGCAGCAGCGGGATCCCGATGAGCAGCACGGCGAGGGCGGCTCCGGAGACCGTCAGGAGTAGCAGCGACACCAGGACGCCGAGCCCGATCGGCACACTGCTCAGCAGGTAGAGGGCCGCGCGCCACGGCCAGCCGCTGAGGAGATAGCGAGGCGTGCGCAGTGCCTGTTGGAGAGTGCGGGGGCCGACGGAGTCCATGACCGCACGGTAGGAGACCGGGCCGGGGGCGGACCACCCACCTGGCTCCACCTTCGGACGGGTGCTGCCTCACCTCACGGATGCCCGCTGGCGGCGATGTGCGGGAGGCGCGGAGGCGGTGGGGTGGGAGGCATGAAGCAACCAGCAGCCCGGGTCCCAGCCGTTGGCCTCCCGGCGGTCCAACTCCCGGCGGTCCGGCTCAGTTCGGTCAGCCGTTCCTACGGTGGTGGGGCCGACGCCCTGACCGCCCTCGACAAGGTGACGCTCTCCATCCCTCCGGCCACGTTCACCGCCGTCATGGGCCCGTCGGGCTCCGGCAAGTCGACCCTGCTCCAGTGCGCCGCGGGTCTTGACCGGCCGACCGGCGGGCAGGTGTTCCTGGGCGACACCGAGCTGACGCGGCTCAGCGAGTCGAAGCTGACGCTGCTGCGCCGCGACCGTATCGGCTTTGTGTTCCAGGCCTTCAACCTGCTGCCCGCGCTCACCGCCGAGCAGAACGTGGCGCTCCCGCTGCGCCTGGCGGGACGGCGGCCGGCGCGCGCCCACGTACTCGACGTACTGGAACGGGTGGGGCTGCGCGACCGGGCCCGGCACCGGCCCGGCGAGCTGTCCGGCGGTCAGCAGCAGCGGGTCGCGCTGGCCAGGGCGCTGGTCACCCGGCCCGATGTGCTCTTCGGCGACGAACCGACCGGCGCGCTCGACTCGACGACGGGGCGTGAAGTGCTGGCGCTGCTGCGGGAGATGGTCGACCAGGGCCAGACGGTGATCATGGTGACGCACGACCCGGTCGCCGCGTCGTACGCGGACCGGGTGCTGTTCCTTGCCGACGGCTCGCTGCGGGACGAGTTGCAGGACCCGTCCGCCGAGCGGATCGCCGCGCGGATGACGCGGCTGTCGGTGGTCCCGTGCTGAGCCTGGCGCTGCGCGGCGTGCGGACCCGCTGGGTCACGTTCGTCGGCTCGTTCGTCGCGCTGGCGCTGGGGGTGGGGCTGATCGCGGCCACGGGTCTGGCGCTCGCGGCGACGTTCGGCGCGCCGCACCGGGGGCCCGAGCGGTTCGCCGCCGCCCCCGTCGTGGTCGAGGCGTCCGGCACGCTGCGG
>NZ_JTHL01000001.1:3752044-3764943 GCF_000818195.1 Streptomyces sp. 150FB
CCCGGCGAGGTGGTCGTACCGGACGGGTCCGGCGCGCGGCCCGGTGGCCGTATCGAGATCGGCACGCCCGCCGGTGCCGGCGTCCGTACGGTCGTCGGGACCGTGCCGCGCGCGGACTTCGAGACGGCCGTGTTCTTCAGCGACGCCGAGGCCGCCAGGATTTCGCCGCCGGTCGACGCTGTCGCGGTGCACGCGGACCCGGCGGCGGTACGGAGGGTGGTCGGCGGCCGGGCCGGTTTTGTGGTCCTCACCGGCGACGGCCGGCGGCTGGCCGATCCGGACCCCGACCGCGACAGCGAGGCGCTGACCTCGGTCAACTCCCTGCTGGGCACGGCGGCCGGCATCACCGGCTTTGTCTCGGTCTTCGTTGTGGCGTCCACGTTCTCGTTCACCGTGGCCCAACGCAGGCGCGAGTTCGGCCTGTTGCGTACGGCGGGCGCCACACCCGGCCAGGTCCGCCGCATGCTCCTCACCGAGGCGGCCGTCGTCGGTGCCCTCGCCTCGGCGGCGGGCTGCCTGCTGGGCCGGGCGGGCGCGCCCGTGCTCGCCAACTGGCTGGTGCGTACGGGGATCGCGCCCGCCTGGTTCGCCGTCGGCGACCAGACCTGGCCGCTGCACACCGCCTTCTGGACCGGTCTCGGAGTGGCACTGCTCGGTGTGATCGCCGCCTCGCACCGGGCGGGGCGGATCGGCCCCGTCGAAGCGCTGCGCGAGTCCGCCGTGGACAGCCGGACGATGCCGCTGAGCCGGCGGCTGGTGGGCGCGGCCGTCCTGCTCACCGGGCTCGGACTGCTGGTGTGGACGCTCGGCACCGACCCGGGCGGCCTGCTGAAGCGCAAGACCTACATCACGCAACCGATGGTGCTGATCGTCGGGTTCGCGCTGTTCGCCCCGGTGCTGGTGCGGCCACTGGTCCGCGTCGTGACCTGGCTGCCCGCCCAACTGCCGGGCGCCACAGGACTGCTGGCGCGGGAGAGCGCGGTCGCCGCCGTCCGCCGTACCGCTGCCGTCGCCGCGCCCGTCATCATCACCGTGGCGCTGGCCGCATCCCTGATGGGTACGACGGCCACGGTCAACGCGGCCAAGTCCGCCGAAGCCGCCGCCTCGACGCGCGCCGACTGTGTGATCACCTCGGCGAGCGGGGACGGGCCGCTCGACCCCCGCTTCGTGGCGGAGGTCAGCTCCCTGCCCGGCGCGGTCGCGAGCGTCTCGCGCTCCACCGCCGTCACCGTCCTTGAGGAGGACACCGCACTCATCAGGTCCGAAGCGAAGGCCGTGGACCCGAGCCAACTGACCGCGCTGGCAACGCTTCCGGTGGTCGCCGGGCGGCTCGCGGACCTCGACGACACGAGCATCGTCGTCAACGAGGAGTGGCACACCAGGACCGTCGGCCGGCGGGTGAGCGTATGGCTCGGCGACGGCCGGAAGGTCTCGCTGCGCATCGCCGCGGTCCTACGGGTCGGCACCGGCGGCAACGGTGTCTACGTAACGCCGAAGAACGCCGCCGGAGCGGCCGTCGACCGGATCGACGTACGGGTGGCGCCCGGCGCCGACGCGGCGGCCGTCGGGGCGCGACTGCGTGCGGCGGGACGCGTGGCGCACACACCGGTGCTGACGAAGGACGCGTGGATCGCCGCGCACTACCCGCGCTCCAGCGAGAGCACCCGCCTCGGGCTGCTGCTGATCCTGGGCATCGCGCTGCTGTACACGGGCATCGCACTGGCCAACACACTCGTCATGGCCACGGCCGACCGGACACGCGATCTCGCCGTACTCCGGCTGAGCGGCGCGACAAAGCCGCAGGTCCTAGGGGCGTTGGCGGCGGAGGCGCTGGCGGTGGTCACGGTAGGCGCGATACTCGGGGCCGCGGTGGCCGGACTGAACCTACTCGGCCTCAGAACCGCGCTGGCCCTGCTCCGGGTACGGTCGCCGCTGGCCGTGCCCTGGGAAACGCTCGGCACGGTACTGGCGGCAAGCGCCGCACTGGCTGTCACGGCCGCCGTACTGCCCGCGCTCGCGCTGCTGCGTATACGGCCGGTCGAGCAGGCCGGGGCGCGCGAGTGAGGGGGGTCCGGCATGGAGAGCCCGACAGAGGCGAGGAAGCGGGTACGGATGGTCCCCGCGGGGACGGGAGTCATCGAGTGGCGATGCCCTTCAGCCGCATCTGGTGAAGCTTGCCGATGGCTACCAGTTGCCGCCGCTCCCAATCCGAAGCGGGACGGAGTCTTCGGAAATGGACCCGCCACAGAAGACCGGTCGGGCGGTATATCTCAACGAACGGAGCGTCAACGGTTCTGACCACGCCGGGCATCTCGTAGTCCCGATCGAAAACGACTGCTCCGACTTTTAGCTCATGCACCGTGCCGAAAGAGGAGCGGAGCCAGGTACTGCGGGGTGGTTTCGCGACAGGGTGAGCGGCTCCCACTAGAGCCACCCCGCCTGTGTCCGTTCGTTGGCCTTCTCGATCAGAGGTCGAAGGCGTTGCATGGTCGGGCTGAAAGACCGGTCGTCCGCCCGGCCGCGCATCTGCTGTTTCAGCTCGGCGGCCAGGCGGGCGGAACGCTCAGCACGGCAACGACGGCAGTCGCAGGACGGGAAAGTCAACGCTGACCTGATCGGGGGTTCACCGTGGCTGGGGTAGTCGATGGCGGATAACGGCCGCTCCAACTTCCCCGCGCCCTCGCGGGGTAACCACTTCGGTAAGTCCTTTGTCATGGTCAGCCTCCTGGTGCCCCGTCAAGTCCGCTGTTGCCCGCAGGCGTTGGCTCCAGACAAGCGGGATACTCTGCCGGGCACCACAGCAGAAAGGCCGCACCTTTGCCGCACCCTGGCCGCGCTGGCTACGCTGACCGGGGCGGATGGTCCCAGGATGGAGAAGGCGGGCACGATGATCAGCAGGCGGCAGAAGTTCGCGGCGTGCCGGAAAGCCCGTGGGCTCAACCAAGAACAACTCGCCGAGAAAGTTGGCGTGGACCGCTCCACGGTCCAACGTTGGGAAAAGGGCGACCACGGTCCTCAGCCGTGGCAGAGGCCAAAGATCGCCAAGGCTTTGGGTGTCACAGCCAAAGAGCTTGACGCGCTTCTCGATCCGGATGGACACACCCCCCAGCGATCCGCCAACGAATGGCTCGCCATTTCCACTCCTAGCACGGACGACGAATTCGAAACGCTCGAATTAGCTCGTCGAGTGGTGGCAAGTGACGTGGGGTCGGAAACCCTCAGTCGACTCGAAGGCGCCTTTGACGAACTCGCCGCCAACTATCCGACATCTCCGCCACGAGACCTTCTGGAACGCGTGAGGAAACACTCCGCGTATGTGACAAAACTGATGGATGCCCGCATGACCCTTGGCGAGCAGCGGCGCTTGTTCGTAGTCGGCGGCTGGTTTCAGCTATTGGGTGCGACGCTTCACATTGACCTCAACCAGGAGCATGCGGCCACCGCACGGTTACGGACGGCTGCCACGCTCGCCCAACACGCAGAACACTCCGAGATCCAAGCGTGGTGCTACGAGACTGACGCTTGGCGAGTCCTGACGGACGGAGAATATGGTCGCGCTCTTTCACTTGCCCAAGTCGCACAGAGATTGGCCCCGAGTGGAAGCTCGGTAGCCATTCAAGCAACCGCCCAAGAAGGCAGGGCGCGAGCGCGCCTGGGTGAGGCAAAAGGAACTTATGCCGCCATAGAGCAAGTTCAGCGCATGTCGACTGCGCTCGTATCCCAAAAGGATACCCAACATCACTTCCAGTACGACCCCAGTAAATCGCTGGCATACAAGGCGACAACGCTGGCGTGGATCGGAGACCCTGCCGCAGAGATCTTCGCGCGGGAGGTAATTTCCAGGCTTTCCCCCTCGGAAGATATCCGCAAGTGGCCGCGCCGGGTCGCCTCCGCGAATATCGATCTGGCGTTGGCGTTGCTTCGTGGTGACCGCCTGGATGAAGCGTGCAATTCCGCTCAACGGGCGATTCTCTCCGGTCGCGTCGTCCCTTCGAACCACTGGCGAGCGCTGGAAGTCGTCAAGGCCGTGGAGACGAGGAAACTGCCGGAAGCCCCGGACCTCCGGGAGGCTTACCAGGGGCTCAAGACGCCGGAGTCCGGAGGCTAGTTGCCTCAGTCTCAGTAGCCGTCGGACGGCCGTGCGAGCCGGTCGGGGCGCGCGAGTGAGGGGGCGTGCGGTGGTGGCGGGGGTGTGCCGGGCCGTGGGTAACTCGTTGGTGGGGATACCGTGTCGATGTGCGAATCCCTGGCGAAAGGATGTCGTTGCCGGACCGCATTCGTCCGCTCGGCGGCGTCGCCGCACCTCACCCCCAGGAGGCTTCATGGACCACGGCACCGAGTCATCAGCGCCGAGGGCTCCCCGGATCGACACGAGCAAGGCTCACTCGGCCCGGGTCTACAACCACATCCTTGGCGGCAAGGACAACTACCCGGTCGATGTCGAAGCCGCCGACGCCCTGCTGGCCGCCTGGCCCAAGCTTGCCACCAGCATGCGGATCAATCGGGCCACGATGAGGCGGATGGGGCAGTGGCTGGCCACCGAGGGTGGGATCCGGCAGTTCCTCGACATCGGGACCGGGCTGCCCGTCGAGCCCAATCTGCACGAGGTCGTGCAGGATGTCGCGCCCCGGAGCCGTGTCGTGTACGTCGACAACGACCCGATCGTGCTCGCCCACGCCCGCGCGCTGCTCACGAGCCGGCCCGAGGGGCGTACGGCCTACATCGACGCCGACATGCGTACCCCGCAGAAGGTGCTCCGCTCGCCGGACCTGCTGGAGACCCTCGATCTGGACCGGCCCATCGGGGTCACCCTCATCGCGATGCTCCAGTTCGTCGAGGACGCGCACACCCTCGTACGGGAGTTGACGGCGGCGCTGCCCTCCGGCAGCTATCTGGCGCTGACCACGGCCACCGCCGATCTCACGCCCGGCGGTGAGGTGACCACCATGGCCGAGGAGTACACCCGGCGCGACGTGCCGATGTATCTGCGGACGCTGAGCGAGGTCGAGGGGCTGTTCACCGGGCTCGACATGGTCGACCCCGGTGTGGTGCCGATGAACCGCTGGAAGCCGGAGCCGGGCGACAGCACGTCCGACGACGACGTCAACATGTACGCGGGCATCGGGCGTGTCGTCTGACGGCGCGACTGCGCGACGGCGGACTTCCGGTCGCGCGTCCGGCGGCGGACTTCCGGTCGGCACCTGCCAGTTGGCGCCCGTCAGTTGGCGCCGACCAGTACCTCCGCCGCCGCGATGCCCGAGACGCGGGTCGCGCCGTGTGTCGTCAGATGCACCGCTCCCTGGCGGTCGTTGGCCGGTACGCCCATCTCGACCACGAGCGCGTCGGGCCGGCTGCGTACGAGGCTGGCCAGCGCGTCCGACATCCAGCGGTGCCTGGCGGCGTCCCTGACCACCACGACCAGCGCGCGGCCGGCCGCCGGGGTGAGCGCGACCCTGTTCAACAGGTCTTCGCCGTCGGCGAGTTCGGCTTCGCCGAGCCGCACCGAGGTGACTCCGGGCCGCAGCGCGCGCAGCGGATCGGCCACGCCCCACGGCGTCGATCCGTCGATGGCGAGGTTCATCGTCGGGGACAGCTCCACCACATGCGGGTCCTCGACCAGCGGGAAGGTGGCGTTGGGGGCCCCGTCGAGGTTCCGCCGTACGCGCACAGCGCGCCTGGCGGCGACCAGGCCGATGTCGGACTTCTGCCCGTCGCGCTTCACCGTCTGCGAGAGCTTCCCCGACCAGCGGGCGAACTCCTGTACGCGGCCGCTCGCTTCGGCGAGGCGCTCCTCGGGCAGCGTCCCGTCCAGGACACCCCGCACCAGCGCGCCGGAGAGCAGGTCCACGATGGAGTCGCTCGCGCTCTCGCCGCCGACGCACACCGCGTCGACACCGCCGGCCACCGCGCGGAGGGTCGCCCCGTCGATCCCGTAACGGTCGGCGACGGCGCCCATCTCGATGCCGTCGGTGACCACCATGCCGTTGAAGCCCAGCTCGCCACGGAGGAGTTCGACCAGGATGCGGTGGCTGAGCGTGGCGGGCAGCTCGGTGTCGTAGGCGGGGACGAGCAGGTGGGCGGTCATGACCGTACGTACGCCCGCCTCCATCGCCGCGATGAACGGCGGGAAGGCCGTACGCGCCACCTCCTCGGCGGTGCCCGGCACCCGGGGCAGGCCGTGGTGCGAGTCGACCGCGGTGTCCCCGTGGCCCGGGAAGTGCTTGGCGCAGGCCGCGACACCGGCGGACTGGAGGCCCCTGATCCAGGCCGCCGTGTGGCGGGCTGCCACATCGGTGCGCATGCCGAAGGAGCGGACGCCGATCACCGGGTTCATCGGGTTGGAGTTGACGTCGGCGCTCGGCGCGTAGTTCAGCGAGATCCCGGCGTTGTGCAGCTCGCGGCCGATGTCGCGCGCCACCTGCTCGGTGAGGTCGACGTCGTCGACGGTGCCGAGGGCGAGGTTGCCGGGCCGGGAGGCCCCGGTCCTGGCCTCGATCCGGGTCACATCGCCGGCTTCCTCGTCGATGGCGATGATGAGATCGGGGTTCTCGGCGCGCAGCGAAGCGGTGAGCGTGGCCACCTGCTCAGGGGTCTCGATGTTCCGGCCGAACAGCACCACGGAAGTGAGGCCCTCAGCGATCTTGCGACGGAGCCAGTCCGGCGCCGCGGTTGTCCCCACGAATCCTGGCTGAAGCACGGAGTTCGCCAGACGCGTGAGTTCGGGGTGGCTGCTCGATTCCATGACGGGACCTCCGGAGGCGCAGGTGCGGGGACAGGCGGTCAGACCGGCGACACAATTGGTACAGTCCAACGAGCTTGGTACAGTCCAACGTGATGTTGGCTTAGACCAATAGGGGTGTCAAGGAGTCCAGAGCGGTGGGAAACGTGTCGTTTCCGTAGCGGACAAACGGAGTTGAACCGTCCTCCCGCTCTGATTGACGTACCCGAACGGGCTGTGGAAGCCTCCTGGGGATTCTTCTCAGAACTGTCCGGACCGGGGAAAAGCGCGACCGCTCGTGGAGCCGGAACAAACCCGGCCGCCACGGCGCCTGTCCGCCCGCCCGTGCGACCACCGGGCGGATCCCCGTACGGAGGAGAAGGCCATGCGACGCTACGAGCTTGTCGGCCGCCGCGACATCCGGCTGGACACCGACGCCCCGGTACCGGCGCCCGGCCCCCTTGAGGTGCTGATCCGGGTGCACGCCTGCACCGTCTGCAACCGCAGCGACCTCGCCTACTACCACTATTACGGGCTGCGCGAGCACTGCGCCACCGGCACGTTCGGCCATGAGATCGCCGGTGTGGTCGAGGTGACGGGACCGGGAGTCACCCGCGTCACGCCCGGACAGCGCGTGTTCGTCCGTACGCCGCTCACCACCGGGTACGCGGAATTCGCGCTGGCGCGCGAGGTGGCCGTCGGCGCCCTGCCCGACACCGTGCCCTTCGAGCAGGGCGCGATCCTGCAACTGCTGCCACTGGCCGTGCACGCCACCCGGGGCGTGGAACTCGGCGATCGCGTCGCCGTCGTGGGCCAGGGCCCGGTCGGTCTGCTGGCGCTGCGGATGGCCGCGCTGCGCGGAGCCTCGCGGATCACCGCCTTCGACCTCGACGACTGGCGGCTGGCGCGCTCGGCGCGCTTCGGTGCCGACGCGGTGCACCAGGTCGACGGGGGCCCGGACGGACTCCAGGAGCCCGGGGCCGAGTTCGATGTCGCCATCGACGCCGTGGGTACGCCGACCACGCTCAACGCCTGTGTACGGCTGGTGCGTCAGAACGGGCTCGTGGTCATGCTCGGCACCCACCACGTGGACACCCATGTCACCGTCGACCTGGTCACCTGGGAGCGCAAGGGGCTCCGGGTGCACAGCTCAGCCGAGCCGGTGGACACCGCGCGGGCGTGGGCGCTCGGCGTCGCCGAACGGCTCGCCCACACCCGTACGGCCGAGCTGCGCCTGCCCGAACTCCTCACGCACACCTACGCACTTGAGGAGCTGCCCAAGGCCATGGAGCTGCTCTCGGCCAACCGCGACCTGTACCCGGACGGCGAGCAGGCGCCGTACGACGGCCCGCCCGCCAGGACGCTGAAGGTGGCGATCCGGCCGTGACGCCGCGACCCCGTCCGTGGTCAGCGTGAGGCGTGAGGCTTCCGTGAAGTGGGGCATCGCCGGGTACGGCGACATCGTGGTGCGCCGGGTGCTGCCCGCGCTGCGCGACCTGGGCGAGGAGCCGGTGTATCTGTGGGGACGCGATCCGGGGCGGGCCGCGCGTACGGCCGACGCGTACGGCATCCCCGCGTCCGGCGGCGGCGAGCGGGCCGCGCTGCCGGCCGGGCTGGACGCGCTCTATGTGGCGACGCCTGTCGTGGGTCATGTGCCCTGGGCGGTACGGGCGTTGGACGCCGGGCTGCATGTGCTGATCGAGAAGCCGCTGGCCGGGGCGGTACGGGCAGGGAGCGACGGGCTCACGGCGGGCGCGGCGGGTGCGCCCTGCGCCGGAGTCGCGTACTACCGCAGGCTCGCGCCGGTGGTGCGCGCGCTGCGCGGCGAGTTGGCGGACTGGTCGCCGGAGCGCGTGGACGTACGGTTCCGGTGCGCCTTCGCGCCGGGCCCGGACGATCCGATGCGCTGGCGCACCGACCCGGCGGTGTCGGGCGGAGGGGTCCTCGCCGACGCCGGGAGCCACCGGCTCGATCTGCTGCTGACGCTGTTCGGGCGCCCCGACGAGGTACGGGCCCGGCTCGGCGACCGCTTCCCCGCCGGAGCCGAGCGCCGGGCCGAGGTCGCCCTCCGCTGGCCCTCGGGGCTCCGCGCGCACTGCCTGCTGGAGTGGGGAGAGGCGCCGCCGGTCGACAGCCTCACGCTCCGGGGCGGCGGGCGGGCGCTGGCCCTCGACCCGCTGGACTCCGGGCAGTTGCCGCACACGGGGCCGGAGGGCCGGCGGCGGGTACGGTACGCGCCGGACGCCAACCCGCACCGCGCGCTGATCGCCGACTTCGTCGCCGCGTCGGCGGCCGGGCGGCCCCCGTCGTGCCCGGTGGCCGAGGCCGTCCTCGTGGATGACGTCATCGTGGCGGCCGGCCGCTCGGACGCCGTGGGCGGAGCCCCGGTCAGGCCCTGGCCGGAGTGAACTTCTCCGGGTCGCCGTATCCGTGGTCTGATGTCCAACTCATGGGCTCGATATGGGCGTTGAAGGGCTGACCGGCGGTCGTCGTCATCTCGGGCCGTGGGTGGTTGAGGTGCAGCAGCGCGTCGTCGTAGCGGCGCAGCGAGGTGGCGGCCGTCAGCCTGGCGACAAGGTCGTCGTCCTCGCCGCCCCATCCTTCGTACCGCTCGTCAAAGCCACCGACGCGGTAGACCTCCATGGTCGACCAGACGCAGCCGCCCGGCGGCTCCCGCAGCAGCATGCCGCGCAGCAGGTCGTCGGGGACGTCGGCGGAGCCGCCGTCGCGCAGGCCGATGGCCAGCAGGGTGGACGGCTCGTCGAGGGAGAGCGACCAGCGGAACGGCAGGTGGGTGCCGTGGCCGCCGTCGCGCAGCCGCTCGGCGTTCCGGGCGACGAAAAAACGGTCGACGAGGATGTCGGCGTCCAGGACGCAGAGGAGCCGGGCGTCGTCGGTGGCCGCCGCGGTGACGACGCCGACGTTCACCGCCCACGCCTTGTTGAACAGGCCGTCCTTGCGGGCGAACACGTAGTCGTCGACGAGAGGTTCCAGCAGGTCGCGCGAGCGCGCTGAGCTGTCCGTCTCCACCACGGTGACTCGGTGGGCGGGGCGGGCGGCCCCCTGGTCGGCGAGTGCGCGCAGGCAGGCGAGCAGATTCCGGGTCCGGAGGCCGCTCTCGCGGTCCCGGAAGGGGATGACGACATGGACGCCGGCGGGCTCAGGGCGTACGTGGGGGCGCGCGGGTGGCGTGGGCGGCGCGGTGAGCGTGGCGGGGGCGGTGGGCGTGGCGGGCACGGTGGGCGTCGTCGTTCCGTACCGAGCGCCGAGGTGGTGGTCGATCCAGATGTGCCGGTCGGCCTCGGTCACGGCGGCGGCCAGCCGGGCGCGTTCGGCGGGACGCGCGGCGAGCAGCGCGGTGAGGTGCTCGCGCAGTACGTGCTGCGGGGCGGCGGCGGTGGGAGCGGCGAGGACCGCTTCGTACGCGGTCAGGGGCCCGGCTGTTCCGGCCACGAACGCGGCGAGCGCGCTGTCGACCGTGCGGTAGTGGGCCTCCCTCAACTCCCAGTAGTCGGCGGCGATGTCGGGCACCGCCGGATCGTGGGCCAGTACGGCGTAAGCGGTAAGGCGCTGGGCGAGCGAGGCGATGTCCTGCTCGGGCGGCTCGGGCTCGGGCTCGGTCACGTGCGTCGTCCTCCGGTCGGGGCTGGTCGTCGTGCGGTCATGCTCCGTCGTCCGCCGACCAGGGCGTGAGCCAGCGCGGGTCGTGCGTGTCTCCCGTACGGACGAACCTGACGTCGGCGGACAGGCGCATGGCGTCGGTCCTCGTGTCGAGCGAGGCATGGATGATCCGGGGGACGTGGATCATGACGTCCCCGGCGGCGAAGTCGGCCCACAGCCAGCGGCGGCCCAGGTCCCGGGCCGTCAGCTCCAGATCGTGCGAGATCGCGCGCCGGTCGGACGAGCGGTCGCCGGTCTCGCGCAGCGGGGCGTACTCCTCGGACGACAGCGTGTGCGAGCCCTCCAGATACACCAGCGAGCCGGTCCTCGGCGGGCAGTCGCCCACCGGGATCCACATCGTCACCACCCTCGGTGAGCCCGCGTCCATGTAGTCGAGGTCGACATGGGCGCGCGAGGCGCGGCCCGAACCCCGGTGGAAGTGGCGCAGGATACGGCGGGGCAGCATCTCGACCGCGCCGCCGAGCAGGGTCTCGGCGATCCGCGCGAGCAGCGGGTTGCCCACGAACCGCTCGAAGACGGCCGACCGTACGAAGTCGTACGCGGGGTGCCCTGCCACCCCGTACTCCGGCAGATCCGGCGGCAGACTCCCGGAGAACACGCCCTGCTCGGGGGTGGTGCCCTCGGCCAGGATGCCGGGCTCGAAGAGCGAGAAGTAATCGCCGCGCAGCCGCAGCACCTCGGCCCGGTCCAGTACGCCCGGCAGATACAGATAGCCGTCGGCGAACAGGCGCTTCCGTAACGCGGCGGAGTCGGCGAGCAGGTGCGTGGCGGGGCTCAGCGGCGCGAACAGCTCGGGCGAGAAAGCAAGCGCCATACCGTTTGAGGACAGCTTCACAGGGGGTCCTTCGGTGTCGTGTCAGCGGTCAGCGGTCAGCGGAGGGGGCGACGAGCAGCGGCGAACGACGGGGGCGGGGGCGGGGGCCGGTCAGTAGACGCCCTCCACCGGCTCCCCCGCGTCGTCCATGAAGGGCCGGACCGCCGCCACCCCGTCCCACGGGAACCACGGATGCGGCCCGGTCCGCACCGCGCTGTCCCGCTCCAGCAGATTGGGCAGGAAGAGGTCCTCCAACAGCGTGGTGATCCGCACCCGTCCGCGCTCGCCCACCGCCAACTCCCGCCAGGGGTCCGCCGGATCGACGATCGTCAGCACGGCGAAGGGCGGCGGCAGATGGTACGAGTGGCCCGCGCCGTCCGGCAGTTGGGGGCCGCCCTGGACCGGGTCGGCCTGGAGTGCGTGGCCGGCCAGGGTGTTCCCGTACGTGTCGATCCACCGCACGTCCCGCAGGTGTTCGGTGCGCAGGAAGTCCGCCTCGGCGGCGGTGAGCGAGGTGCCGCCGGTGCAGACGGCCCGGATGCCGTAGGTGTCCAGCGGGCGCGGCAGCCGCATGGCGAGTTCGACCAGCAGGCGCGGTGTGGTGAAGAGCAGCGAGGGACGCTCGGCGGTCAGCAGGTGGAGCGTCTGCGCCACGAGGTGTTCGGTGTACGCGTCCGCCTCGCCCTCCTTCCGGAGCGCGACCTTTACCCAGCGCGGGTCGAAGTCGATGGCGTGCACAGCGCCGTTCCAACTGTCGGCGAGCCCCTCCACGAAGTGCCCGTACGCGTGCGGCCCGGCCGGGGTCATCGCGAGGATGTCGCCGCCGGCCACACCGCGTACCTCCAGCATGGTGCGGTAGATCTCGACGTCGTACGCGAGCCGGGTGACGTTGACGATCCGGCAGGGCGCACCGGTCGTACCCCCGGTCTCGAAGACCCGGAACGGGCGGTCGGCGTAGCCGCGCGGGCGGAGGTCCCTGGCGTGCGCGGCGCGCAGTTCGGCCTTGTCGAAGAGGCCGAACAGCTCCAGCGCGGCGAAGCAGTCGACGTCCTTCTCCGGGTCGAAGCCGAGGGAGGGGCGGCGCGAGACCCAGAAGGGGGAGCCCGTCTCCGCCGAGAAGTGCCAGCGCATCATCCGGCGGGTCCACTCGTCGAGGCCGAGGGCGAGTTCGGGGACGCGGCGGCGCATGGTGTCGAAGGGGGTGGTCGTCGTCACGGGGTTCTCCTCTTCACCGGGCTCACCGGGCTCACCGGGCTCACCGGGCTCACCGGGCTCACCGGGTTCGCCACGTTCGCCACGTTCATCGGCGGGCGGTACACGAACAGGGAGCCGGCGGCGATCGCGGCGGCGGCCGGTCCTTCGCCGCTGTTGCTGCCACCGTCGGAGCCCAGCACGGCGGCGAACGGGAACAGCACCTCGTGCCCGACCAGCGGATGGTTCTCGGGTTTCTCGAACTCGGCCCCGATCAGGACGAGTTGAGGAAGCGCGTACGCACCGGAGGCTCCATGGAGGACAGGAGCCCTCCGGGTCAGCAGCCGGTCGCCGGGGCGCATCCGGTCGGTGACCGAAGCGGCGGCGCGCTCGGCGGCGCCCGGTTCGCGGAAGGCGGTGAGCGGCCGTACGGGGTCCACCGGTTCCGGCCGGATCGCGTCGAGCGCCGAGGCCAGGGCGGTCGCGAGCGGCTGC
>NZ_JTHL01000001.1:3764968-3770374 GCF_000818195.1 Streptomyces sp. 150FB
GAGGCCAGGGCGGTCGCGAGCGGCTGCGTCGGGCCCGCGCAGGCGACCGTACGGACGTTGGAGCAGAACCGGCCCGAGTCGGCGGCGATCAGCGGCAGCAGCCAGTCGACCGCCTCGGCGACGCCCATGTCCGCGGGCACCAGCGCGCAGCCGCGTCCGGGCCCGTGCACGGTGAGGGCGGTGGAGGCCCGTACGGATGCGGCGAGGCCGGCGCCGCCGAAGACGATGTGGCGGTCGGTGAGCCGGGTCAGGCCGTGCAGGGTGCGCTGGTCGCCCGGGTAGAACCCGATCCGGGCCTCCGGCCAGCCCGCGGCGACGAGCGCGGCGACCAGCCGGGCCGCCGAGAGCGGTTCGCGGCGGCTGGGCCGTACCCAGACACCGGCCGAGCGCTCGGCCTGTTCCAGCACGGCGCCCAGGCAGGTGAAGGTGTTGCCGGGCAGGGATACCAGCGCCAACGCCTCGTCGGGCTCCGGGACTTCACGCGTGAGCAGTCCCGTACGCAGCATCGCGCACCAGCGGTCGACCAGCGGCGCGGGGAGCCCGGCGCTCTCCCACAGCGCCGCGCGGAAGTCGTCGCCGCTCTGTGGGCCGAAGGGACCGAGGGTGAGATCGCCCTTCTCGTACAAATCCAGTGCGCGCAGCAGCAGTTCGCGCCGGTCGTGGGGTACGGGAGCAGCGGGCAGCGTCGGGGCTGTGGCGTCCCACCAGCGGCGGTCGGCCGCCGCCACGATCTCCGGGACGAGGGCGAGGCGGGTCCCGGTGGCGCCCGGCAGCGGCACCGTGTCCAGCGACGGCTGCCAGGCACCCCTGCGGAACGCGGGGACAAGCGGTGGTGCGGGCGGTGTCGGGCGTCTCTCCGGTGTCGGAGGCGTCGGGGGTCTCTGCCGCGTCATGACAGCTCGCTCCGGAGAGCGGAGACCACCCGTATCTGCGCGGCCTCGGTGAGGGACGGATAGAGGGGAAGGGCGATGTGGTGGTCGGCGAACCAGCGGCCTCGCGGGTACGCCTCGCCCCCAGCCTCCGTGGCTTCCGCATCCTCCCCGGACCCCGCGAAGTACGGGTGATCGCTGAGGAGTCGGTCGTACACCTCACCCGCGAGACTGACCCCGTGGCGCTCGCGCAGCCGACGGCGCAGCGCGTCGCGGTCGACTGAACCGTCCAGGTGGACCAGGTACTTGTAGAAGTTGCCCTCCGTTCCCGGAGGTTGGGGGTGTGCCCGCAGACCGGAGACTCCGCCGAGCAAGTCGTCGTAACGAGCGGCGAGTCGGCGGCGGGCGGCCAGGGTCGCCGCGAACCGCTCCAGGTCGGTGGTGCCCACGGCAGCGTGCAGTTCGCTCAACCGCCAGTTGCTGCCCGGCCGGTCGTGCAAGGTCGAGCCGGCCGCGCTCTTGCCGTGGTCGCGCCAGCGCCGTACGTCTTCCAGGTCCTCGGGCCGCGCACCGGTGAGCAGCCCGCCCTCGCCGCTGATCGCCACCTTCGTGGGGAAGAACGAGAACGCGCCGAACCGCCCGAAGCTGCCGGCCGGGCGTCCGCCCAGCGTGCTGCCGAACGCGTGCGCCGCGTCCTCCAGTACGGGGATGCCCCGCGTACGGCAGTGGTCCAGCACCCCGTCGAGCGCGGGCGAGACGATGCCGCCGATGTGCACCGGCACCACGGCCGCCGTGTCCGGGTGGCGGTCGAGCGCGTCCCGCAGGCGGTCCGGGTCCATGCCGAGACCGTCGGGTTCCAGGTCGACGAACCGCACACCGGCCCCGGCGCGTACCGCTGCCGCCGCTGTCGCGAAGAAGGTGTTGACCGGTACGAGTACGGTGCGCCCGGCCACGCCGATGACGCGCAGCGCGATCTCCAGGGCCGCCGACCCTGAGGCCACGGCGACGCCCGGTGTCCCGGTCCAGCCGCGTGACAGCTCTTCGAACCCGGCCACCAGCGGGCCCTGGGTGAGCACGCCCGAGGCGAGTGCCGCGTCGACCCGGTCCAGTACGGTCCGCCGGTCGGCGACGTCGAAGTGGATGCGCTGCGCGGGTACGGCGGCGGGCGCGGGCGGCGGCCCGGACAGCTCACGGCGGAAGAAGTCCACCGCGTGGTCGACGTGGGTGCCGTGCCCCATGGGGAGTTCCAGCACGTCCAGTGCGTCCTTCGCGGCGGCCGTCGCGTACGCCTGGCGGACCTGCTCACCCGCCGCGCGGGCGCCGGCCGCGTCGAGATAGGCGTCGGCCGTCCCGTACTGCAACTGGAGCGGCGCGGGGGCGAGGGCCCCGAACAGGTCGGGCAGGTCGGCGTATTCGAGGACGCCCGGGAGGACGGCTCCCTCGTATCCGGTCAACAGCCGTTCGTAGAGCGTCGGATAGCTGCCGAGGTGGCTGGCCGCGCAGACCGGGAGCGGCAGTTCGGCCAGCAGCGCGGTGTGCAGGGCCACGGCGGCGCCCAGGCTGTGCCCGAACAGTCCGGTCCGCTCGGGGTCGACGGAGGGGTGGGCGCGGAGTACGTCGAGGGCGCCGAGCGCGTCACCCACCAGGGCGCCCAGGAGGGAGCGGCCAGTCAGGGCGAACGCGTGGGCCAGCAGGGCCCCTTCGTCGCGTCCGGCCAGCCGTTCGGCGTCGAGGCCGCCGCCGATGCCGTGCTCGACGGTCAGGGTGGTGAAGCCGGCGCGGGCGAGGTGCTCGGCGACATTGCGGTCCGGGTGGTCGGGCGCCTCGTCGCCGGTGAGTTGGTCGAGGCGCGCGTTCCGGCCGCCGAGCACCAGGATTCCCGGGCCGGGCGCCGCCCCCTCGCAGGTGAGCAGGGTGCCCCGGAAGGGCCCGCGCGTAAGGGAGTTGAGGGTCAGCCGCTCGCACCGGAGTCCTTCGCGTACCGAGACGGTGACCTCGGTGACGTCGAGCGGCTCGGCGTCGACGCGCGCGAGCCGCTGCACCACGGAGCGGATCCGGCGCGACCAGCGGGCGTGTTCGGACGGGGCGCAGGGATCGGACGCGTCTGAGGTGACGGCGTCCGCGGGGAAGCGGAGGGCCGGCTCGGTGGCGAGCAGTCCGCGTAGGTGAGTGGTCTGCATCAGCGGTCAGATGAAATCTGCGTGCAGGGTGCTGGGAACTTCGAGCGCGTATGCGCCGAGTGCCTCGTCGAGCTTGACCTGCCCACGGTGGAGGAGTTCGAGCAACTCGTTCTGCGGGCGGTAGAAGCAGGACTTGCACAGGTCGGTCCTGCGCGGGTTGGAGGCCTCCCACGCTGCGCGGGGACCGCCGTCGAGCACCTCTTCGTACCCCTGCTCGACCACATTGCCGATCAGATAGCGGCTGTTGAGGTGAACCTGCGGGCAGGGGTAGAGGTTGCCGTCGGCGCCCACCGCCGTGACGAAGCGGCTGTAGTGGCAGCGCTCGAAGTCGCCCTCGACGGTCTCCACCTGGTCCATCGGGCCGCGGTCCAGCTTGGGGATCGACACCTCGAACGCGTCCGTGGAGAGCGCGGCGGCCTCGGTGAGCGACTCCGCGACCTCGGACATCACGGTCTCGATGGTCTCGTGGCCGAGCGCGCTGTAGAACTCCGGCTCGAACCGTACGTAGTGCGCCCCCGACTCGCGGGCGACCCGGGCGGCTTCCAGGATCTCGCGGTAATTCTGCGCGGTGATCACGTAGTTGAAGCCGATGCGGAAGTCCGGGGCGACCGCGGCCTCGCGCAGCCGTCCCACAGCGCCGATGAACGAGGCGAAGGTGTGTTCGCGATCCCGGGTGATGCTGTTGAACGTGGCCTCGGTGCCCGCGTTGAGGCCGATGCGTACCCAGGTGTGGGTGGCGGCGACACACTCGGCGATGGCGGGACGGCCGAGCCGCGAGCCGTTGGTGATCAGCCCGATACGCAGTCCGGCGTCGTGCCCGGCCCGGCAGATCTCGGCGTACCCCGGGTGGATCGTGCACTCACCGCTGCCGCAGAAGGTCACGGCCCGGCCGTCGTTGGCGGCGAACTCGGTGAGGAGGGTGACCGCTTTACCGGTGGCCAGGGAATCCTTGAACGAGAACAGGTCGTAGAACTGCTCTTCGTTCGGCGAGTGGAAGTTGCAGAAGTTGCACCGCATGTTGCAGGCGCCCATGATGCCGATGCGCATATGGATGGGCTTGAACTCTTCCCCTGCCACAAACTTGCGCAAGAGGTCTCCGTGCGCCATGACTTTCTGCGGTGAATGCGCTTGATCGAGATTTACGAGGGGAAGTAAGTCCCTGCCGTTTTCGGCTGTCCCGGTGTTGCCGCGGGTCGTCTCACCAGAGCTGTTCACGAATCCCCCAGAAGCGAGCTGTCGTGCGCTTGGTCAATGCTGGCGACCCTAGGAGTGCCCTCCCCGCTTGTCAACGGGCCCGGACAGCCGCTGAAATGATCACTTCTCCGCCGCCGTCGAGCGTGCCGGGTAACGGCAGTTCAGATGCGAGTCGGCTCTTTGATCGATCAGCGGAATTGCATATTCCATTCGCATCCGGCGGGCGCGGATGAGGGCCCGACCTGCCCGGAACTTTCTTCAACGAAAACGAAACACACATTACCGATCGGACCACGCAAGAAAACCGACAACACCCGCCCCGGCTCGCACCCCGCACCGAGGTCCCCTGCGGGGTTCCGCCGGGTGGACACACTCCGTACGCCCTGACAGCGTGGGCGGCGGGCCGACGGCAGGACCCCCGACGACCTTCCCGCTTCGTGCGGACCGCGTGAAGAATTCGTCGCGGTGTTGTCGCGGTCCTGTCGCGAAGTCATGAAAAGCGGAATGGGCTTTTCCGTATGACGGGGAGTCCGCTCTTCATGACGGTCGGTCCACTCTCCCGCATTCCACCAAGACGCCACCAAACCTTCCCCATGAGGCGGTACGGATCGCGTCGGCCCAACCGACGTTGGTCACAGGCGTGCGACATTTATTGCACCAAAGACCCTGGTGTTGATACAGATGGATGACGTACGACCATTGAGCCAGGCAGGGGGAGCCAGATGAAGTTCGACATGGGAGCGCAGGTCCTGACGACGCTGACGTCGAAGTCGCGTGGGTCGAGTGATGACCTCGGGACGCTGATCCGTCAACTCGTGCAGGCGGCACAGCCGTTGGAAGGCAAGTTCAACGGGTCCGGCAAGGTCGCCTTCGACTCCTTCAAGTCGCGCTCCGACGAGATCACCTCGTCGCTGAACAGCGCGCTGTCGTCGATCCTCGGCGGCCAGTCGGGCATGGAGTCGGCGTTCGGCTCCGGTGACCAGGAGCAGGGCGACAACGCCCGGTCGAACATGGGCGCTGCCAACTTCGACGCGGCCCGTTTCTCCGGCCGCTGACCCATGTCTTGGCCGAGGCGGCTTGGCCGAGCTGATGGTGCCGGTCCTTCGGTGGCCGGCGGGTAGGGCCCGCTACAGGGTGTTCGGATCTTACGGGGAGTGATTTTT
>NZ_JTHL01000001.1:3772493-3787087 GCF_000818195.1 Streptomyces sp. 150FB
CCACGTACCCGGCGGCACACCCGCACACACACCGGCGGGCTCCTTCGGACCCCCGCCGGCCAGCTTCGACCACGTACCGGGCGGGCATGTACCCGGCGGCCATGTGCCTGGTGGTCACGTGCCTGACAGCCACGTGCCGGGCAGTCACGTACCCGGCAGTCACATCCCGGCGGCGTCCTACGCGCCTCCGCTCAGCCCGCTCGACCACGCCCCGGTCGGCACGGGTTCCCACGTACCCGGACATGTGCCGGGCGGCGCGGGGCACGACTTCCCGGGCACGCACACGCCGGGTCACGACGGACCGCCCGCCGGTACGCACGGCCCCGGGCACGACCCGATCCACGACGGACCCGGATCGCACGGACACGACACCCCGCACCACGGCGGCCACGACCCGGCCCACGATCCGGCCCATGACCCGGTCCACGACCCGGCGCACGACCCCGCCCACGATCCGGCCACGCCCGGCCACCACGGCGACCCCGCCGGTACCGGCGGCGCGCACGAGTTCGAGTACAAGCCGCACATGTCGGAAGCGGACTTCGCGAGGTTGTCCGACGCCGAGAAGCACGCGGTGGCGGCAGCCGAACTGTCCGACGGGACAAAGCCCTTCGTCGACGACAAGGCGGCGATCTCGTACGGCCGGGACCGCTGGAACGACTACGTCGACAACCTGGACCCGTCAGCGAAGCAGGCGCTCAACGACTACACCGGGGAGACGTTCCCCTCGTACCACGACATGAACGGGTACTTGCGGGACGCGGACAACACGGTCCTGCGGCCCGAGGTGGCGCACGACATCTCGGAGATGGACCGCGTCATGTCCTCGCGGCCCGTTCCCGACGACATCATGGTGGTGCGCGGTACCGGCCTCGGTTACCTGAAGCTGGACCACTGGTCCGACATGTTGGGGCAGACGTACCCGGACAAGGGATACACGTCGACCTCTCTCGGCGATCATCCGGTCTCAAGCTTCGAGGGGAAGGAAGCGATCCTGCGCCTCCGCCTCCCCAAGGGGACACCGGCGCTCTGGCTGGAACGGGTCAGCAAATTCGACGTGAGTGAGCGCGAACTCCTGCTGGCGCGTGGTACCGAGTTCAAAGTGAGTCGCGTCTTCAAGGATACGATGGGCCAGATTCAGGTGTATGGGGAAGTCCTGCCCAGGGTGTAAGGGAGCGCGTTCCAAGTGACAAACGAAAAGCCGATCAATCCTCGTCTGAACGAGGATTTGCGATTCGAGGCAAAGCCGGGCGGTCCGCTGCGCTACAACTCCACAACCGACAAGCCGGTCCAGTACATCACCGTCGCCGACCTCACAGGTACAGCGATCGGCTATGTGTGGGCCAACGACGAGGACGACGCCGCAAGCTGGCTCGACCGCAAGGACATCAGCCCCGCCTCGTACAACGAGGGGATGTTGTGGACGCTGTGGCTGCGCGACGCCAAGGCGCGCGGCATCGCGCCGTCGGAGGCCCTGGCGGAGTTGATGCGCGCTTCGACCGTCGACGGCGCCAACAGCCGTGTGGTTCCGGGTTCTCTGACAGAGATCCCGGACGTCGAGATCCTCAGGGCATTGGCTCGCGAAAACTGAATTGATGAGATCGCGTGGGCGTATTCGGAGAACAAGCGGCAGCCTTTCTGGAGTGGCTTGCGCGATGCGGAACAAAGTGCCAGGTGTCTTTGCGGAAAATGGACAAGCGCGGGTCCCTGGTGCTCTCGCGGAGATGATCGAGGTGTCGGACCAGGATGAGAGCCCCGGGCTGTGCCCTCGGGCGCGTGCCCACAGCGAGAGCGGATCATGACCGACCGACCGGACACCCAGCACTACCGGCGTGAGACCGACAAGCCCGTCCATCACGTCACCGTCGCCAACCCGCGCGGTGAGGCGATGGGCTACCTGTGGGCCAACGACGAGGACGACGCCGCCGGATGGTGCCTGCGGCCGAAAGGTGACTCCGCCGGGCTCAGCCAGGGACTGGAGTGGTCCAAGAAGCTGGACGACGCCAGGGCGCGCGGGCTGCTGCCCACGGCCGCTCTCGCCGAGCTGGTACGCGGCTCGGACCCGAGGCACCCCAGTCATGTGGTGCCCGGCTCCCTGACCACGGCGCCGGATCTGACCGCCGTCGAGCAACTGGCCCACGTGGTCACCGAGGCCGACGACCGGCGACTGCTGGCCCAGCTCGACCGTGGGAACGCGGATGCCTGGCGGCAGTTGCGCGACGGTCTCGCCGCGCTGACCGACGAGGACCGTGACGTCACCTGGTCCGCCAGTGGGAAACAGCCGGACGGCAAGTACCTGATGGGCTACCCGCTCTACAGCGACCGGCTCAACCAGGTCGTGCGCGCACTGCCCGCTGTCGGCGCCGTGACGCCCGCCTATCTCTGGCAGGACAACCCGATGCCCGCCATGTCGGCCGACGGCAGCCTGAGCCCGGCCGACGCCGTACGCGCGGCCACGGCCGTCGTGCGCGGCGAGCGTTTCTCGGACGGGACCATCGCCCAAGCGGCGCGGGACGGGCTCGTCGACGCCGTGGCCGTATCGCTGCTCGCCTGGTACGAGGACGCGTGAGCCGGGCCGGCCTTCGGGCTCTCGGACGGCGCCCCCCGAAGGGTGTACCGCTCGCTCGCCCATGCTCTATCTTGCAGAGGCAAAACAGGGGGCCGTATGCCACAGACACAGCAGCCGCGACCGACCGGCCGGCGATCATGACCAGCGCAACGCCCGACTGAGGCAACTGAGGCACACGGGACGACTGAGGCGACGGACGACGAATGGCACGGGATTACGACAGTCAGCTTCTGGAGTCGGTGGCGGTACGCCGACGCCGGTTGAGGGACGCGCTGTTGTTCGGCGCGCAGCGGGCGCGGCGTACGGCGGACGAGCGGCTCGGCAAGGTGTTCGCGGGGATAGCCATCGCGGCCGTCCTGTGCGCGGGGTGCGTCGGGTGGTCCTTCCTCCAGCACACGCTGGCGACGCAGAAGGCCGAGCAGCAGAAACAACAACAGCAGCAGGACCAGCAGTTCCCGCAGCCGACAAATTCTCCGAAACCGGCGAAATCTGGTTGACCGGTGAAATCGGTGAAATCCATGAACAGTTATCCGTAACTCGTCCATATGTGGGAAGAGTTGCTTCTCACGTGTAATGGGGAGAGAGCGCTAGTAGCATGGGCACGCCAATTGGCCCGAGAGTCCTTGACGTCGCGATGATAGGTTCCCGTAAGTGGTGAGCACAGCAACGACCTCCCAGGCGCAGCTCAGCCGGGTGACCCTGGTCGGCGAGCGGCGCCGGGCCGACATCGTCCTGCCGTCCGACACTCCGATCGGGCAACTGCTTCCGGACATCCTCCAGTTGCTGGACGACCGGGCCGCCTCGCGCCCCCTGACCCGGCAGTTGATCACCTCCGACGGTTCGGCGCTGCCGCACGACAGCACGCTGTCGTCGGCCCAGATCGCCGACGGCGCCGTACTGCGGCTCGTACGAGCCCATTCGGCGCCGCCCGCCCCGGTCGTACACGACGTCACCGACCTGATGGCCGACGACCTCGACCTCCAGGCCTGGCGCTGGCGCCCGTCGGCGCGCCGGGCCAGCGCGGGGGTGGCGACCGTCAGCTTCGCGGTGATCACCGCGGTGCTGGCGCGCTCCGAGTTCTCGCTGACCGCTCTCACCGGTGTGTTCGTCGCCGTCACCCTCGTTCTCCTCGCGGTCGGCGCCCTCGTCGCCAAGATCGGCGAAGGCAACCGGGGCCTCGCGACGGCGCTGTTGCTCGCCTCCGGCGGGCTCGGCATCCTCACCGCGTGGACGGCGGCCGACGCGTACGACTGGTCCTGGACCGCGCGTCTCGCCGCACTCGCCGCCTCCCTCGTGCTGATGCTCGTCATGCTCGGCTACTTCTCACCGCTCGGCCGTGGCGGGCTCATCTGCGCCGCCGCGATCGTCGTGATCGCGCTGGTGTGGGAGGGCGTCGCCGCCGCGCAGAGCGACCCGTCTCGGCTCGGCGCCGTGATGGCCGTCTTCTCGGTGATCCTGCTCGGCCTGCTGCCGCGACTCGCGCTGATGGCCTCCGGGCTCACCGCGCTCGACGACCGCCGCTCCGGCGGCATCTCCGTCAGCCGGCACGAGGTGGGCAACGCGCTCGCAGCCACCCACCGGGGGCTCGCCCTCGCGACGATCGTCACCGCCGTCTCGGCGGCGGCCGGGAGCTGGCTGCTCACCCTGGCCGACAAGCCGACCGTGTGGACCGTGGCGCTGCCTTCCCTGGTGGCGCTCGTGCTGCTCTCCCGGGCGCGGGCCTTCCCGCTGGTCGCCGAGGTCGTGGCGCTGCTGGCCGCCGCCGCGGTCCTCGTCGTACGTCTCGTGATGCTGTGGATGCGGCACGGCGGCAGCGCCGGACCGCTGATCGTGCTGTGCGCGGCCGCCGTACTGCCGCTGCTCGTCCTGGCCGTACGGCCGCCCGAGCATGTGCAGGTGCGGCTGCGGCGCATGGCCGACCTGGTCGAATCCATCGGCGTCGTGGGGCTCTTCCCGCTCGCCGTCGGTGCCTTCGGTGTGTACGGACAGCTACTCAACAAGTTCTGACGGCAACGCGCAGGCGCTCCGAGCGGGGCAGCAGGGCGGAATAGAAGGGCTGACATGCCGAACGGAGACAACTGGCAGGGGGATGTGCTGCGTTCCCTGCGAGGTGGCACCACGCCACAAGGGGCGCCGCAGCAGGGGCCTGCCGGGGAGCCGCCCGGCGGTCCCGAGGCCGGACACCAGCCGCAGCAGGGCCAACCCGGGCAGGAGTACCAGGCGCGGGAGTACCAAGCTCAGGAGTACCAGGGGCAGGAGTACGCCGCCCAGGGCTACCCGCAACAGGGCGACCCCGCGCAGGGCTTCCCCGTACAACAGCAGCCGTATCAGCAGCAGCAACAACCACCGCAGCAACACCAACAGCCGCAACAACAGCAGCGGCAGCAACAACAGCAACAGCAGCCGTACGTACGCCAGGACGGCCCCGCCTACGAGGCCGCCTCCCAGGCCCCCCAGGCCTACGCCCCGCCCCAGCAGGGCGGTTACACCCCCGGCACCCGGCCGCACCGCACCCCCGACTCCCGGCCCGTCCTCGACAAGGGCCTGGCCGCCGCCGGGCGCAAGCCCCGGCACGGCGAGGGAATGGCCTCGCGCGCCCTGCGCGGGCTGCGCCGTACGGTCTCCTCGTCGGCGGCGCGTGAGGTCGCCGAGACGACCGCGATCGCCGAGATCCTCCAGCAGCCGGTGACGACGGGCCGGCAGATCGCCGTCACGTCCATCCGGGGCGGGGCAGGCAAGTCGACCCTCGCCGCGCTGCTCGGCACGACGTACGCGCACTACCGGCAGGACCCCGTCCTCGTCGTCGAGGCCGACCCCGCGCTCGGCTCGCTGCCGCTGCGGCTCGGCGCCGAGACGCTGCGCTGGACCACCGGCGACCTGGCGGACATCGTCGAGCCGCAGATGTCGCTGCTCGACGTGACCGGCTATCTCGTGCAGCTCCCCGGCAACGCCTGGCTGCTGCCCGGCAGTCAGGGCCAGATCGGCGCGATGCTGGACAGCAAGGCGTACGAGCGGGTCATGATCTCGCTGCGCCGCTACTTCGGTATGACCGTCATCGACTGCGAGACCCTGCCCGCCGAGGTCGCCCGCGTCGCGCTGTCCGCCTCGCAGGCCCGCATCCTGGCCGCCCCCGCCACCCTGGAGGGCATCACCAGTACGTACGCGGTGCTCCAGTGGATGCAGGGGCTGCCGCCGCACGTGATCGCCGGTACGGTCGTCGTCCTGACCGAACTCGTGCCGCACGCCGGGCTCGACGTCGCCAAGGCCGCCCAGAAGCTCACGTCCACCGGGGCGAGCGTCCAGGTCATGCCGTACGACCGGCACCTGGCGGCCGGCGGCGCGATCCGTACCGAACTCCTCGCCCACGAGACCAGGGAAGCAGCCACCCGCCTCGCCGCCGATGTGTTCCGGCTCTCCCAGCAGCGGCACTGACCGCCGATGCCGAGTCCGACCGTGTCCAGGACCGTGGCCCAGAGCGTGGCCGAAGCCGTGTCCGAGACCGTGACCAAGATGCCGAGCCCGACCGTGAGTGACGGACGACGACGATGAGCACCCGACTGATCCACCGCCCGGCCAGGACCACGCGGCCGCCGGTTCCCTCCGAGGCCCGCACCATAGAGTCCCCGCCCAACCTCCCCGAGGGGAAGTCGGGCAACATCGCGACGTCGCTGCTGCCCGTCGTCGGTGTGCTGTCGTCGGTCGTGATGATGACGATGGTGCGCAACAGCCAGTTCGCCGGGGTCGGCGCGATCATCGTCGTCGTCACCATCATCGGCTCCATCGGCATGCTGTTCTCGCAGCGCGGCAAGGCGCAGCGCACCCGCCGCACCCAGCGCGAGGGCTATCTCACCTATCTGGAGGAGCTGCGCGAGGAGCTGTCCGGCGAGGAGCGCGAGCGGCGCGAGCTGGCCGATGTCCTCAACCCGCCGCCGGACGCGCTGTACGACATCGTGCGCGCCCCGGCCCGGCTGTGGGAGCGGCGCCGCATGGACGGGGACTTCCTGCGGGTACGCGTCGGGACCGGCGAGATGCCCGTACGCGACCTGAAGGTCGCACAGCAGGGCTCGTCGGTCCTCACCCCGCCCGACCGCTTCATGCTCAACGAGGTGTCGGCGCTGATGGTGCGCTTCCGCACCGGCACCGAACTCCCGCTCACCGTCCCCCTCGACCGGGTCGGCAACATCAGCGTCATCGGCCCGCGCGAGGACTGCCTGCGGGTCGCGCGCGCCCTGCTCGTCCAGACGGCGGCCACCCACGCGCCGGACGACGTGGCGATGGCGCTCGCCGTGCCCGGCGACCGGCTCGCCGACTGGGAGTGGGCCAAGTGGATGCCGCACCTGCTCGACACCGAGCAGTTCGACGGCCCTGTCGCCGCCCGCCGTATCGCGCCCTCGCCGTCCCAGCTCGCCCGGCAGATCGGGTCGGAGCTGCGGCGGCGCGCCTCGTACGCCGCCGAGGTGCGCCGGGGTCTGTCCGGCAAGGACGCCCTGTCGATGACCTCGCGGCTGCTCGTCGTGTCGGACGGGCACGGCGAGGACGCGGTGGACCTGCCGCGCCCCGACGACGCCGTCGGGCTGCGCGAGATGGGGGTCACCGTGCTGCACCTGCTCGACAAGCGGGTGCAGGAGCCGGGGCAGGTCAGCGTACGGATCACGGTCGACGGCGACCAGATCGTCATCGAGGACCTGCGCGAGCAGGAACCGATCAGCGCGCACGGCACCGTGGACGAGGTCAGCATCCCGTTCGCCGAGGGGCTGGCCCGGATGCTCGCGCCGATGCGGCTGTCCGCCGAATCGCTCGTCGACGCCCCGCTGTCCGGGCCCGTCGACTTCGCCGACCTGCTCGGCATCGACGACGTGGCGCGGCTCGACCTCTCGCGGCTGTGGGCGCCGCGCGGTGAACGCGCCTTCCTGCGGGTGCCGATCGGCATCAGCGACTCGCACGAGCCGGTGCTGCTCGACCTGAAGGAGTCGTCCGAGCTGGGCATGGGCCCGCACGGGCTGTGCGTCGGCGCCACCGGCTC
This sequence comes from Streptomyces sp. 150FB, assembly GCF_000818195.1. Classification (GTDB taxonomy): domain Bacteria; phylum Actinomycetota; class Actinomycetes; order Streptomycetales; family Streptomycetaceae; genus Streptomyces. The sequence goes on from NZ_JTHL01000001.1 coordinate 3,780,086, forward strand.
CGGCAAGTCGGAGCTGCTGCGCACCCTGGTCCTCGCGCTGGTCGCCACGCACCCGCCGGAGGATCTCGCGCTGGTCCTCGTCGACTACAAGGGTGGTGCGACCTTCGCGCCGTTCGCGAACCTCCCGCATGTCGCCGGTGTCATCACCAACCTGGAGAATCAGGCGGGCCTCGTCGAGCGCGTCCACGCCTCGCTCGCCGGTGAGGTCAAGCGCCGGCAGCAGGTGCTGAAGGACGCGGGCAACGTCGCCGACATCGGTGACTACGCGGCGCTGCGCTCCGAGAAGCGGCCCGACCTCGACCCGCTGCCGCACCTGTTCGTCGTCATCGACGAGTTCGGTGAACTCCTCACCGCCAAGCCGGACTTCATCGACCTGTTCCTGTCCATCGGGCGCATCGGCCGGTCCATCGGGGTGCACCTGCTGCTGTCCAGCCAGCGCATCGAGGGCGGCAAGCTGAAGGGCCTCGACACCTACCTGTCGTACCGGCTCGGGCTGCGTACGTTCTCCGCCGACGAGTCCCGTACGGTCCTGGACACCACCGACGCCTTCCACCTGCCGCCGCTGCCGGGCTTCGGCTACCTCAAGGTCGACACCAGCCATTACGAGCGCTTCAAGGCGAGTTACGTCTCCGGCGGCTACCGGGGGCCCGTGCAGCGCGCCGAGGACGAGGAGACCGGGCCGCTCGCGCTGGAGTACCAGGCCTTCAACACCCTGGCCGAGCCGGAGAGTTCGGGCGAACGGGAGCAGTCCAGCCGGCGCCGCGAGACCGGGCCGACCGAAATGGGCGTCGTCGTCGGGCAGTTGGAGCAGGCGGCCGGTCCGGTGCGCCGCATCTGGCTGCCCCCGCTGCCCAGCGCGATCGCACTGGACAAGGCGGCGGGACCGGTCAACGTCACGTCGCGCGGAATGCAGCTCGCCGCGCGGCGCGGCTCGCTCCAGGTGCCGCTCGGTCTGCTCGACGACCCGACCAAGCAGTGGCAGGGCCAGTGGTATCTGGACCTCACGGTGGCGGGCGGCCACGCCGCCGTCATCGGCGGCCCGCAGGCCGGCAAGACGACACTGCTGCGCACCCTCGCCCTCTCGCTCGCGCTGACCCACACCCCGCAGGAGGTCGGCATCTACGGCCTCGACCTGGTGGGCGGCGGCCTCCAGGCGCTGGCGGGCCTGCCGCACGTCGGCGGGGTCGCCGGGCGCGCGGACCGCGAGCGCGCCGGACGTACCGTCGAAGAGGTACGCGGCACCCTCGCCGCCCGCGAGGAGCTCTTCCGGGAGCACGGCATCGACTCCGTCGAGCAGCTCCGCCAACTGCACGCGGCGGGCAGGCTGCCGCAGCTCGCCTCCGCCGAGATCGTGCTGATCATCGACGGATTCGGCGCGCTGCGCGACGACTTCGAGGAGCTGGACGACGCCGTCGTCGACATCCTCAAGCGCGGCGGCGGGTACGGCATCCATGTCGTGGCCGGCATGCTCCGCTGGAACGACGTCCGGATCGCCACCCAGTCCAACTTCGGTACCCGCGTGGAACTGCGGCTCAACGATCCCAGCGAGTCCAGCATCGAGCGCAAGCTCGCCCAGACCCTGTCGCCCGACGAGCCGGGACGCATCCTCACCGACGGCAAGCTCTTCGCGCAGATCGCGCTGCCGCGTACGGACAGCCTCACCGACACCACGGACCTCGGGGCCGTCCTGGAGCACACGGCCCGTACGATCCGCGCCACCTGGAGCGGTGAAGTCGCCCAGCCGGTACGGGTGTTGCCGCGCGTCCTGGAGCCGCACCTGCTGCCGGGCCCGGTCGCCGAGCCGAAGCGGGTGCCGATCGGCCTGGACCAGACGGCGCTGGCGCCCGTCATGCTCGACCTGTTCCGGCACGACCAGCATCTGCTGGTGCTGGGCGACAGCGAGTGCGGCAAGACGAACCTCCTGAAGACCATCGCGAACGGCCTCATCGAGCGCTACGGCGAGGAGGAACTCGTCTTCGCCGTGATGGACCCCCGGCGCGGTCTGCGCGGCGCCATCCCCGAGGAGTTCAGGGGCGGTTACGCGTACAACCCCAAGATGTGCGCCGCTCTCGCGCACGGTGTCGCGGGCCAGCTCGAACAGCGGCTGCCCGACGACACGGCGGACACCGAGGACCTGGAGCCGGGGAGCTGGGGCGGCGGTCCCCGGATCGTGGTGCTCGTCGACGACTACGACGTACTGACCACGGCGGGACAGGCACCGCTCGAACCGTTCCTGCCGTACATCCCCTCGGCGGCCGACATCGGGCTCCACTTCGTCCTGACGCGCCGCGTCGCGGGCGCCTCGCGCGGGATGTACGAGCCGCTGATGCTCGGGCTGCGCGAGTCGGGCGCTTCGGCGGTCCTGATGACGGGCGACCGGAGCGAGGGACAGCTCTTCCCCGGGGTGTACGCCACCCAGCAGCCGGCGGGGCGCGGCGTGCTGATCCGCAGGGGGCAGTCGAACCGGCTGATCCAGACGGTGTACACCGCCGAGTGACGCGACAACCGCACCACGGACACCACGCCCAGCACGCACGCGACGCACAGCACGCACGCCACGCACCACGGACGAAGGACAGGACGACCACATGACCAAGGACGTCATCGCCCTCACCCAGCGCATGCCCGACCCGCTGACCGTGCTCGCCGGTCTCCTCTCCGGCGGCCCCGACAAGCTGGTCGGGATGGCCGGGGAGAACGCCGTCGTGCAGCTCTGCGACGACGAGGGCCGGCCGCTCGTGTCCGTCGAGGCGCCGCTGCTCGTGCAGGTGGCGGGCGAGGCCGAGCGGCTGCTCGGCGCCACGCCGCCGTCCGTGCCGTACTGGTGGACCGAGGCGCGCGCCACCACCGGCATCGAGGAGGCCGAGCTGCTGGCAGGCACCTTCGCCGCGCGGGTCGCCTCCCTGGCGGGCGGTTCAGCCTGGCCGCCGGAGGCGGCACGCTCGCTGGCCGTGGTGAAGAGCGAGGGCGTGAGCGTCGCGCCCACGCCCGCCGCGGCGCAGCCCGCCGTCGACGCGCTGACCGACAAGGTCGCCGTGGTCATCCAGGACCGGCCGGTCGTCGCCATGACGGCGTGGCTCTCGGACGCGTTCCGGGCCGCCGCCAACGCCGAGTTGGGGCTCCAGATCGTCACCTCGCCGGGGGTCACGCTCTCCCCCGCCGTACGCAACAGCCTCAGCGGCTGGCCCTCGCGCTGGGTCGTGCAGGACGAGCGGGACGGGTATTACGACGGGCTGTCCGGCGCCGTACTGCGCTGGCAGAACGGCCTGTTCGCCCCGGTCGAGGCGGCGGACGCGACCCCCGACGACCCGCGCACCCCGGTGGCCGCCGCCTTCCAGGAGATCGCCGACACCGGCGAACGCCAACTGGCCGTCTCCTTCCGTACGGTCCACCCGGCCGACGACCGGCTGGTGCTCGGCGGGGCGCTGGAGTCGCTGTGGCGCGAGCTGACCGGCGAGGCCCCGGCTGGCTGGGGTACGGCGGAGCCCGCCAACCTGCCCTGGTCGCTGCGGAGGCTGACCGATGTCGCCTTCGAGAGGTCCCCGGAGCCGACCTGGCTCGTGGTGGTCGGGAGCCAGGACCGGCCGGGGCTCGCCACGGTCCGGATCAGCCGTACGACGGGCGGCGTCGAGGAGGACGTCACGCTGGCGTTCGGCTACGGCGCCGGCGAGGAACCGCCGCTGGACGCCCTGCCGAGGGCCGCCGAGGTGCTCGCCACCCGGCACCACCTCCAGTCGATGCTGGTCCAGATCCGCAAGGCCCGCCGCGACCTGGCGGTGCCGCCGCGCTTCGAGGGGCCCGGCGTGCCGATGGCGTTCGTGCTCGGCGCCGAGGAGGTCCGCGAGATGCCGGGCGACCGCGCCCGCCGCACCCCGCTCGCCCAGCCGCCGATCCCCCTCGGCCCGAAGACCCGCTCCGCGATGTACTACCCGCTGCCCGGTGACCCGTCGGACCTGTCGGGCTGGGCGGACTTCGAACGGCTGATGCGGCACTTGAAGGGCGCCTGAGGATACGTACGCGGGGGCCCGGCGGGACGGGACGCCTGGGACTCGGGCGGCGGAGCGCGTCGTGGCGGGCGTATCAGGCAGCGGCCGCCGGGCGGTCGGCGCCCGCGTCGTGCGCGACCCGTGAGGAGCGGGGCAGGACCGCGTACGTCAGTGCCAGCCCGAGCAGGCTCAGCCCCGCGCCCGCCAGGCCGGTCCAGCGCAGGGCACCCGCCGCGACGATGGCGCCGCCGATGACGGAGCCGGCTGCGGCCCCCAGGTTGAAGGCGCCCACATTCGCCGAGACGGCCAGGGTCGGGGCGCTGCCGGCGTGGCGCAGGATCAGCCCCTGCAACGGGGCGATGGTGGCGGTGGCGAGCAGGCCGAGCACCAACACCGCGGCCACGGCGCCGGGTTGCCACACGACGGCGAACGGGATGAGCAGCAGCACGCCCGCCAGCCCGCCGAAGACACCGCGCACGGTGGCGCTCAGGTACCTGTCCGTCAGCCGTCCGGCCAGCAGATTGCCGAGGAAGCTGCCCGCTCCGTACGTCAGCAGCAGCCCCGAGACGGCCGCCGGCGAGAAGCCGGAGATACGGGTCAGCAGCGGGGCGATGTACGTGTACACCGTGGCGACACCCGAGAACCCCACCGCCGTGGTGGCGATGGCCAGCAGAACAGGGCGGCGGGTCACGACCCGTATCTCGTCCCGCAGCCGCGTGGCGGGGGCCGGCTGTTTCGGCAGTACGGCGGCGAGCAGGGCGATGCCGGCCACCGCCAGCACGGTCAGTACGGCGAACGGCGCCCGCCACCCGGCCCGTTCACCGAGCAGCGCGCCAAGGGGCACGCCCAGCAGGGTCGCCACGGTGAAACCGGAGGCGACGGTGGCGATCGCCGTACCCGTCTTCTCCGCCGGAACCACGCGGGTCGCCATCACCAACGCCAGAGCCAGGAAGGCGGCGTGGCTGAAGGAGGAGACCACGCGGCCCACGAGGAGCAGCTCGTACGACGGTGCCAGCGCGCAGATCGCGCTGCCCACCGCGAACAGCAGCATCAGCCCGAGGGCGAGCCCCTTGCGGGGCAGCCGCGCCGTCAGCACGGCCATGACGGGCCCGCCCACCACCACGCCGAGCGCGTAAGCGGTCACCGCTTGCCCCGCCGTGCTCTCGGACACTTTCAGATCCGACCCGACCTGGGGCAGCAGTCCGCCGATCAGGTACTCCGACGTACCGACAACGAAGACGCTCGCGCAGAGGGCGGCGAGCGTCGCGAAGCTCTTTCTCATGCGAGGGACCGTAGAGTCTCACATGGATGTCAGAGTCAAGTCGCGGCGAGGCACGGCCGGGACGAGGGACAAGTGACGGGGGAGGACGGACAGATGCGCATCGGTGAACTGTCGCGGCGGACCGGGGTTCACGAGCGCCTGCTGCGCTACTACGAGGAGCAGGATCTCCTCCACCCGCGGCGGCGCCCGAGAGGCTACCGCGAGTACGCGGACGAGGACATCGCCACCGTCCGGCGCATCCGGAGCCTGCTGGCCGCCGGCCTGAACACCAGCACCATCGCCACGATCCTTCCGTGTCTGCGGGACACCGGCGAGCGCCTGATCCCCACCTGCCCGGACCTCGTCACCGACCTGCACCGCGAGCGCGACCGCATCAGCCGGTCCATCACCGATCTCCAGACCTCGTTGAGCGCGCTCGACGAGGTCATCACGGCGGCTCCGCCCGAGGTCACACGCCGGGCCCTCGCCACGCTCGACGGCTGAGCGCGCCCCCGTCGGACCCGCTTTCGGCGGCCCCCGCGCCGACACCGTGAAGGGGTACGGTCCCGACCGGCGGGGCCCCGCTCAGGCCTGGGTGTCCCGGGCGGCGAGGGAGGGGTCGACCGGGACGCATCCCCTGCCCACGGTCGCCATGAGGCTGTCGCATTCGGCGGGCACGCCGACGCACTGGGTCGGGTCGCCGTTGCGGTTCTTGACGCAGCCCAGCCCCGTCCCGTTCACGGACACAGACTCGCAGCAGAGGGGCACCTTGGCCGCTACGTGAAGCACCGGCGCGGAAGCCGACGAACGGGCGTGCGTGGCAGGGGCGTCGGCCCCGGCCGGGGCGGCCAGGGCGAGCGGCCAGGCGGCGGCGAGCGTCAGGGTGGCGAACGCGAGAACGAGACGACGCATGGGTGAATCCCTGCTGTGAGAGGAAAGAGCGAAAGGACACCCGGAGCCTTCCCGGCAGCCGCGCGCCCAGGCTGGCCCGAACGAGTGCTTCACACCCGCCTCCGGCGGCAGCCGTACGAAAACGAGGCCGACTCACGGGCCGGCGCGGGGGCGACCGTCAGGCGGTGCAGGTGAGTGCGGCGGGAAGCTCGGCGAAGGTCTCATCGACGAGGTTCGTCAGGCCTTCGCGGCCCCCGTCGCCGCCCCGCGCCGTCCAGCGCAGCGAAGCCGTGCGCCAGGCGGCCACGAAGATCTCCACGGTCAGCCGGAGGCGCGTCTCGTTGACGTCGTCACCGGCACGCCCGTTCACCGCTTCGATCAGGGCCCGCGTGGTGTCCTGGCAGTAGCCCAGACTGTTCGCCGCCAGCGCGGGGACGGCTTCCGACAGCTCACGGGTGACAAGGAAGCGGCGGTCCCAGTCCGGGTCCATGGTGCCCAGCGTGGTGTTCAGTGCCACCCGGAGGGCCTCCAGCAGCGGGCCGTTCATCTCCAGGGTGGCCACATGGCCGAGATACGAGGACCACAGATCGCTGTCCGCGCCGAGCGCGACGTCCTCCTTGGAACGGTAGTTCCGGAAGAAGGTGCGCTTGGACACCTCCACCACATCGCACAGGTCGTCCAACGTGGTGGCGTCGCCGCCGCTGCCGCGCCCGGCATCGTCCTGCTGGACATCGCCCGCGCCGTGGCCGGCATCGGCGCCGCGGGGGTGTTCGCCAGCGGTGGCGCGATCCTGGCCACCACCTTCGAAGGCGCCGCGCGTACGCGCGCGTTCGCCGCCCTCGGCAGCGCGGCCGGCTCGGCCTG
>NZ_JTHL01000001.1:3787112-3807875 GCF_000818195.1 Streptomyces sp. 150FB
GGGCTGGCTGGTCGGCGGGGTGGGCTGGCGCGCCACCTTCGCGCTGCCTGCCGTCCTGCTGGTTCTGGCGCTGGCCGGCGTCGGATTCGTCGCCGAGTCCCGCGCTCAGCAGCGCCCCAAGCTGGATGTGGCCGGCGCGGTGGTGTGCGTCGCCGGGCTGGGCGCGCTGGTCCTGGGTACGGTGCAGGGCCCGGAGTGGGGCTGGGCGAGCGCCGGTGTGCTGGCGCTACTGGCCGTCGGCGCTGGGCTGTTGGCGGTTTTCACCGTCACCCAGTCGCGCTCCGCCGCCCCGCTGCTGGACCTGTCGCTGGTACGGAACCGCCGGTTCCTGGCGCTGTCCATGGTGCCGGTGGTGACGACTTTCGGCTTTGTGACACTGCTGACCTACCTGCCCACCTATCCGGTGGGCGCGGGCGGCTTCTCCGCCCAACGCGCGGGCACAGTACTGCTGTTGATGACCGCACCGGTTCTGCTGGCCCCGCCGCCGGCCGGGGGACTCGTCAACCGGGGTGTGTCGGCGCGCCTGTTGATCACGATGTCGCTGGCGATGTTCGCCGGCGGGAACGCGTGGCTCACCGTGATCGGCCCCTCCACCCCCACCGCCGAGCCTCGTCGCGCCCGAACGCGCCGGGATGGCCACCGGGTTCCTCAACACGATGCGCATAGGCAGCGAGGCCATCGTCATCGCCGTGTTCGGCGCGGCCCTGGTCAGCCTGATCGGCACCCGCGTCGACTCCCCCGAACTGGCCGCGCGGATCGCCGCGGGTGACCTGTCCGGCGACGACACCACCGCGCAGGCCGCCGCGTTCACCCACGCCCCGCACCTCGCGCTGTACGGAACGGCCGCCGTGTGCGCGGTCGGCGCGCTGGCCGTCGCCGCCGCACTGGCCCGGCCACGCCGGGAAGCCACGGTGCCGGACGAGGTGGCGGAGACACCTGAGCGGTCCCCGGAGGGCTCTGCGAGTGTTCCCTCATAACGATCGCCAACCGCAGAAAGAAGGCATTGCTATTGGACAGCTTTCCTTTTCCCATGCTGCCATGGGCACCTGGTCAGTCTGGAGAATCCCACCGCGTCCCACCGCATCCCGCCGCATCCGAACGCGCTCCTTTCGGGTCAGTGACCAGTCGTACGGAAAACGCATCAGCCGTCTCGACGACCGGACGAAGGAGTGCGCGCAGCCGCCATGACAACACGCAGCGGACCAGCCCGAATCGGCTACGGTGACCCATTCGTGTCCGAGCTGTACGAGGACATCGGCCGGCTCATCACCGGAGACCCCCCGCACACCCACGACACCCCGAACGCCCCGGACGCCCCGGACGCCCCGGACGCGAAAGAAGTGGAATCCCGTCTTCGCATTCTCGCCCGGACCAATTCCGAGGAGACGGCCGCCTACTGGATTTCCCACGAGGACGGCCTGGGTATTCCCGACAGCGCCTACAAGACGAATCCGCCCTACCTTTTTCCGGAGCAGGAGCGCGTTCGCACCTTCCGGACCAGCATGACCACCGGCACCCGGTCGGGCGAAGTCGCGTACAGCGCGCGTGGCATGGAGCTGATGGACCTGTCCATCGTGGGCAACGCGCGCCACCACATCATGCGGGGACTCGACAAACCGGCCGTGATCAGGCTGGTCCCCCCGGAGGCGGCGGCCCCCGGCATGGTCATGGCGTACGGGATGGAGCTGATCGCCCGCCGGTTCGGCGACCCGCGCCTCAGCGGCTGTGTGCTGGGCGCGCGCGGTGTGGACCACGAGGCGCTCAAGCGCCTTCTGGACGGTGCGGTCGCCGAGCGTCGGCCCGTGGTGATCATCGGGGCCACCTCGGTCTTCACCAACCTCTGCCGGACCCTGCGGGAGCTGGGACAGTCCTGGGAACTGCCGCCGGGATCGCGCCTGGTGGACGCCGGCGGCCACAAGCTGGCCCGGCGGGTCACCGTGGACGAGATACGGGCGGCGGCGGCCGAGATCTTCGGGATCGGTCCGGGCGGCCACCGCAACCTGTTCGGCATGACGGAGCTGGCCAGCCAGCTCTACGACGGCGACAGCGAGGGGGCCGACGTCGCAGCCGGACCCGCGGGCGAACGGCCCAAGGCCTCCGAGCCGTTCGTACGCACCCTGGTCCGCTCCCCCGTCGACCTGACGCCCCTCGCACGCGGCACCGGGCTGCTGGAAGTGATCGACCTGTGCGTCATCGATCGCCCCTGCGCGGTCCTCACCGGCGACTGGGGGATCGCCGGACCCGACGGCACGGCGATCGTCGGCCGGGTGGCGCAGGGCCGACCGCGCGGCTGCTCACTGGCCCTCGACGCGATCACCACCGACCGGGGGAACGATGCCTGAACTCCGCTGCGTCTCCTGGCTTCCGACCTGGCTCGACGCCGAAGAACTGGTTCGCGCGACTGTCGACAGCGACGACAACGCGGCCGTCCACCACTACGGCCTGCGGCCCCGCGACGGGGAGTGGCACCCACTGGCCGAGGGGCTGCGTACGGCGCACGAAGCACTGCGGGCGCTGCCGGTCGCCGACATCGTCGCCGCCCTGGACGAGACGTGCGTCCGCTGGGCCGACCGCGATCACGTGCACCGCGTCGCGGCGCGGCGGGACATCGTGGCCGCCACCGGATTCTCACCCGAGGCCGTCGACCGCAGTCTCGACGTCGAACTCGGCAACTACCGTGCCCAGACGCTGAACAGGGTCCTGCGCCGCGAACTCGGCGACCCCCGGGTCCTGGACGGCTTCCGGCCGGACACCGAACTGGACGGCAGTACGGTCGCCGTCGGGCCCCGGGTGACCACGGTGGTGTGCAGCGGAAACGTGCCGGGGCTGCCCGCGCTGTCCGTCGTACGCGCGCTGCTCGTCAAGTCGGCGGTGCTGATCAAGGTCGCAAGCGGCGAGCCGTCGTTCACCGCGCACTTCCTCCGCACCCTCGCCGAGGTGCGTCCGCTGCTCGCCGACGCCGTTGTCGTCACCTACTGGAGAAGCACCGACGAGCACGCGCTGCGCGCCGCCGTGGACTGTGCGGACGCCGTGATCGCCTACGGGAGCGACACGGCCTGCGCCGCCGTACGCGCCTGTACGGGCCCGCACCAGCGGTACGTCGAGCACGGCCACAAGGTCTCGGTCGGCGTGGTGACCCAGGGCTATCTGGGGGCCGTCGGGCTGCCCGAGGTGGCCCGGCGCGCCGCCGAGGACGTGTCGACGTTCAACCAGCACGCGTGCATCGCCCCACAGGCCTACCTGGTGGAGCGCGGCGAGGTGGGCGCACGCGACTTCGCCGAGGCGCTCGCACACGCCATGGCCGAGTACGCCGCCGGGTGCCCGCTGGGCTCCGTACCGCCCGCGGACGCGGCGGCCCTCCAGATGCGCCGTGCCGCCGCCGCGTGGACTGCGGCCGGCGACCCCGGGCGGTACGGCTTCTGGCGCTCGCCGGGCCTGGACTGGACGGTCACGCTCGCCCACGGCCCGGTCCCGGTGCACGGCACGGGCAACCGCGTGATCAGCGTGATACCGGTGGACGACGCGCGTGGTGTCGTGACCGAACTGCGCCCGCTCGGGACCCATGTACAGAACATCGGGCTGGGCGCGGTCGGCGACGAGTTCCGGTCGCTGGCCGCCGAACTCGCACGCCTCGGCGCCTGCCGTATCAGCGAGCCGGGCCGGATGGCGAGTCCCAGTGTGATCTGGCGGCATGACGGCATGCCGTGCCTGGCACAACTGCTGCGCTGGTGCGACATCGAGATGCACCGGGAAGCGCGGCCGTCCACAACAGCGTTCCGTGGCCAAGGATGAGGGAGCCGACCATGACCGAGACAGCGACCACCACTGCCAGAGACCTTCACCCGCACCTCCCCGCATCCGTGGAGGTCATCGACTGCACACTGCGCGACGGCGAACAGGCGCCGGGCGTCTGGTTCACACTGGAGGAGAAACTCGACCTGGCCACCGCCTTGTCGAACGCGGGCGTCACCGTCCTCGACGCCGGCTTCCCCGCCTCGTCCCCCGGCGAACTGGAAGCCTTGCAGGCCATGCGGGACCTCAAGCTGAACGCTTCCATAGGAGCCACCGCCCGCCCGCTCCCCGGCGATGTCGCCGCCGCTGTGAAGGCGCGGGCGGACGAGGTGTTTCTCTTCATGCCGACCAGCGATCTGCGGCTGAAGGAGACACTCGGCACCACCCGCGACAAGGCCACCGCCGTCTTCCGGTCGGGCGCGGAGGCCGCCGCCGCGGGCGGGCTGGGCATCAACCTGGTGTTCGAGGACGCGACGCGCACCGATCCACGCCAACTGATCGACACAGCAGCCGAATTGCGGGAGCACGTGCCGATCAGCCGGCTGATCCTGGCAGACACCGTCGGATGCGCCCACCCGGCGAGCATGCAGCGCCTGATCCGCCGTCTCGACGACGCGCTGGACCACGAGATCACCCTCTGCACCCACAACCACAACGACTTCGGGCTGGCCGTCGCGAACACACTGGCGGCGGTCGGCGGCGGGGCGAAGGCCATCACCTGCACGGTCAACGGGATCGGCGAACGCGCCGGGAACGCGGACCTGGCCGAGTGTGTGGCGGCCATGACCCATCTCTACGGGGTACGGCACGGCATCGACCCACTGGCGCTGCCCGCGCTGTCAGCCGCCGTCGAGCGGGCGAGCGGCATACACACCAGTCCGATCAAGCCCGTGACCGGCTTCAACGTCTTCCGGCACGAGTCGGGTGTGCACGTCGACGGCATGCTCAAGGACACACGGAGTTACGAGTTCCTGCCCGCCGCCTGGGTGGGCAGGAGCACCGAGTTCGTCCTCGGGAAACACAGCGGCACCTCGCTGGTGCGCCACATCCTCACCTCGGCGGGCATCGCGTGCGACGACGACCTGCTGGTCACCGCGCTGGCCGAGGTGAAGGAGGAGATCGAGCGGAGCGACAAGGCCGGGCACAGGACGGCCCACGCGGCCGCCGGAGCGGCCAACCGGGCGCTGCTGGGCGGCCATGACCAGGCGAGGTTCACCGAGCGCCACCGCGACCGCCGCCCCTCCTCCGGAGGACAGGTCGCGGAACGGACCGACGGACAGGTGGCGCGATGAGCGGGCACGGACGCACGATCAGCGACAAGATCATCGACGCGCACACCGTCGACGGCAGCGAGGACGCGCTCCACCGCGAGGTGTACGTCGACGCGCTGCTCGGCCATGACGCCACCATCGCGCTGCTGGTGGACGAGTTCGAGCGGCGTGGTCTGGAGATCTGGGACCGCGACCGGGTGATCTTCACCAACGACCACTTCTCGCCGCCCGCCACCATCGAACGCGCGGACATCTCCAACAAGTTCCTGCGTTTCGCGCGGGAGAAGAACGTCACGCACCTCATGCTCGACCGGGGTATCTGCCACCAACTGCTCGTCGAGAGCCCGCTGTGCGCACCGGGGAGTCTGATCGTCGGGGCGGACAGCCACACGGTCATGGGGGGCGGCGTCGGCGCCTGCGCCACCGGGATGGGCTCGACCGACATCCTCTACACACTGGCCACCGGCAGAACGTGGATGCGGCGTCCCGAGACCGTACGCGTCAGATTCCACGGGGCGCTCACACCGCACTGCAACGGCCGGGACGTCATCCTCGAACTCCTGCGGCTGCTGGGCGAAGCCGGCGCGCAGTACCGTTCGCTGGAGTTCCACGACCTCGCCGACCCCCCGCTGGAACAGGACGACCGGTTCGCGATCTCCAACATGGCCGTCGAACTGGGCGCGAAATTCGGTGTGTTCGTACCCGACCGGGTGACGGCCGCGTACTGCGCCGAGCGCGACGGGCAGCCGCCGTCCTCACTCGTCGTACCGGACGAGGACGCGCACTACGAACGGACCGTGGACGTCGACCTGTCCGCGCTGGCCCCTCTCATCGCCAAGCCGTGGTCGCCCGGAAATGTGGTGCCGGTCACGGAGATCGAGCGGAAGCCGGTGTCGGTCGCCTTCCTCGGGTCCTGTTCCAGCGGCCGTATCACCGACATCCGCGACGCCGCCGAGGAGGTCAAGGGCAGGACCATCCACCCGGAGGTCAGGTTCGTCGTCATTCCCGCCTCGGTCGAGGTGTTCAAGGAGGCGCTGCGGGCGGGTTACGTCGCCACCCTCACCGACGCCGGGGCCAGCTTCAACCATTCGAGCTGCGGCCCCTGCGGAGGCATCGACAAGGGCGTCCTGGGCGCGGACGACGTCTGCGTCTCCACCTCCAACCGCAACTTCCGCGGCCGGATGGGCCATTGGGAGAGCCGCACCTATCTGGCGAGCGCCCGCACCGTCGCGCGTGCCGCACTCGCCGGGCACATCGGTCCCGAGCTGTACGACGAGGGGAGCCCCGGATCATGACATCGACCGTGCCACCGGCCATACCGCCGATCACCGGCCGGGTATGGCTGTTCGGCGACAACCTCAACACCGACGTCATCCACCCGCCGCAGTTCTTCAGCCTCGACGAGGCGAAGGTCAAACGGGGGCTGTTCCACGGGCTCGACCCCGACATCCAGCCGGGTCTGCTCCCCGGGGACATCCTCGTCGGTGGCCGCAACTTCGGCTGCGGCTCCAGCCGCGAGACGTCGATACGGTCGCTGAAGCTGAACGGGATCGGGGCGATCGTCGCCGTGGACTTCGCGAGGATCTTCTTCCGGAACTGCACGAACAACGGCATCCCCTGCCTCACTCCGACCGACCCCGGGGACCTGGACCTGCTGCGCCGCCATCAGGTGGTCGAGATCGACGCCGGCGAAGGCCGGATGACATCGGACACCGGGGACACGATCGCACTCGACCCGCCGGGGCAGTTCGTCCAGCGCGTCTGGCGGGCAGGGGGCCTGCTCCCCCTGCTGCCCGGCCCGCGAGCCGGCCGAGAGGTGTGACGGTGCGGACCGAACCACGGCCGCGTGCCGGCGCGCTGCGCGTCCACACCTGGGGCGGCCGCTGGGGCGAGGCGCTGCGCGCGGCGGTCTCCGGGCCCTTCGAGGAGGCCACCGGAGTACGGGTACGGCACGAGCCGCACATCGGTCTCCCGCTGCCGCCCGCCCTGCTGTCGGCGCTCGAAGCCGGGGAACGTCCGCCCGTCGACGTCGTCTGGTCGAACTCGGTACCCGCGCTGCGCGCCGCCGAGGCCGGCCGGACTCTCCCGCTGGATCCGGTCCGTATGCCGGTCCTGACGGAGCTGCGCGGGCGGGCCAGGCCCGAGGGTGAGGCTGCCCGGTCGGTCGTCCACCCGTACGTCGTGTACTACGTGCTGGGCTACCACAAGGAGGCCTTCCCGGCCGGGCCGCCCCGCTCCTGGGACGTCCTGCTCGACGAGCGGTACCGGGGCAGGATCGCCCTCTACCCGCACGGGAACGGTCTGCACGCGATCGCGCAGGCCATGGGGGGAGGCAAGGTGGCCGACATCCCCGCCGACATGGAGGCGTGCTGGAGGTTCCTGGGCCGGCTACGGCCGCGGATCGCCGAACTCGAATACAGCATCGGCATGGAGGAGCGGCTGCGCGGCAGGCAGCTCGACCTGTGTTTCCGGGCGCTGCCCAACGTCCTCGCCTTCCAGGAGGGCCTGCCCGTCGGCTGGAGCGTGCCGGACGAGGGAACGGCCGACACCGTGGACGCCCTGTGGATCCCGCGTGGCGTACCGGAGGAGGTGGCGGACCTCGCGGCGCGGTACATCGCTTTCGCGCTCCGGCCCGACGTCCAGCAGGACTGGTGCCGGCGGCTCGGAGTCATGCCCGTCCATCCGGCGGCCGGGATTCCCGCCCTGCTGCGCCGCCCCGATCTGCCCGCCCACGCCGACGACCACCGCGGGATTCTGCATGTCCCCGAGCGCGTCAAGGTGGAGCAACAGGCCGCGTGGGAAAGCCGGTTCGCCGAGATCTTCGGCTGACGGGGACCCCGCCGCACGGCAGGCCCCGGAAAGCGTCGCGACGGGGCAGCCCAACTCGCCGACTCGCCAACTCGCCGACTCGCCAGCTCGCCGTTCGCCAGTTCCCCCATTTCGCCATTTCGCCAGTTCTCCAGTTCTCCAGTTCGCCAGTTCGCCAGTTCTCCAGTTCGCCAGTTCGCCAGTTCGCCAGTTCGCCAGTTCGCCGGAAAGAGACTTCAGCATGTCCGAAACAGGCCAGAGCACTCCGCACGCCGACCCCGCGCCCCCGACCGGGGGCTGCCCCTTCGGACCGGGAGGCCGGGACTTCAACCCGTTCGCCTCACCCGACTACGCCGACTTGTATGCCCAGTTGGAGACGGCGCGCAACGAATCACCGGTCTTCTTCAGCGAACAGTTCCGCATGTGGATCGTCACGCGGTACGACGACGCCCTGAAGATACTCAAGGACGCCGAGCGCTTCTCGTCGTCCACCAGACCCATCATCATGGCGAGCTTTCCGGACGAGGTCAGGGCCGTCCTGGAGCGTACGCACACCTTCTCCGCGCCCAATCTCGGCTTCGACGGGCAGCCCGCCCACGACCGCCTGCGCGGGCCGGTCGCGAAGTACTTCTCGGCCAAGGCCATGAACCGGCGCGCTCCCCGGATCGGCGAGATCGTGGCCGAGGTCCACGCGAACATACCGGCCGGTTCACCGGTCGACCTCGTGGAGTCGTTCGCACGGCCCGTCGCCAACCGGGTCGTCATCGATCTCGCCGGGCTTCCCCTCGAGGACCACGACCGGATCATGCGCTACCACGAGGCGGTCAACGCCTTCTTCTTCGGCAAGCCGCCGCTGGACAGGCAGCTCGGATACGCACGGGACGTCCGCGAGCTGGAGACGTACCTCGCCGGCGTCATCGAGGAGCAGCGGATCGCCCCGAGGGAAGGCCTGATCAGCTACCTGCTCGGCCTGATGGACAAGGGCGAGGCCCACTACAGCACAGCGGAGTTGATCAGCCTGATCAGCTTCGACATCATCGCCGCCGGCATCCGCCCGGCCGGGTACGTCATCGTCAACCTGTGCCGGGCGCTGCTGCGCGACCCCCGGCACTGGGAGGGCCTGCGCGCGGACCCCGACCTCTTCGACAGCGCCTTCAACGAGTCGCTGCGCCACTCGGGGATGGCGCTCGGCGTCTTCCGCCAGGCGACCACCGACGTGGAGGTGGCGGGCGTCCCGGTCCCCCGGGGGGCCGTGCTCTGGGTGCTGGTGGCGTCCGCCAACCATGACGACAGCCGCTTCCCCGACCCGGAGGTCTTCGACCCGCACCGGCCGAACCTCGCCGGTGGCCTCCACTTCTCGCAGGGGCTGCACTACTGCCTCGGCGCGTATCTCGCGCGGACCGTCGCGCGCGCCGGGCTCGATGTGCTGATGCGGCATCATCCGGGGCTGCGCCTCGTACCGGACCAGGCCGTCACGTACGAACCGAGCATCAACGTCATGGTCCCGGCGGGGCTGCTCGTGCACCTGTGAGCGTCCTGGGAGCGCGCGGTGAGCGCGCCGCCGCCGTACGAGTGGCCCCCGGCGGAGGGCCGCCCGCGCGGTCAGACCGCGCGCGGGTCGCCGCCCCCTCGGTAGCTGTCGGTCTCCGGCGTGACCAGAGCCTTCCGCAGCCGGTCCAGGAGCGCCCTGGCAGCCGGCCCCGACGGGCCGTCGGCGCGCCAGGCCAGCGCGATACGGGCGCGTGGCCGCGGGTCGGTGATGTCCAGCGTCCGCAGGCTGAGTGACTCGGCGGTACCCGGGGGAAGGGCCGGCAGGACGGCCACGCCGAGCCCACGGACGGCGAGTTGGGCCAGCAGGGCCGGGGAGGCCGCCTCGAAGGCGAAGCGCGGCTCGATGCCCGCCTCGGCGAACGCCCGGTCGAGGACGCCGCGCAGTCCGGTACCGCGCGGCAGGCTGATCAGCGGACGGTCGCGGAGCGCCTCCAGCGGGATACTCCTGCGGCCCGCGGGACGGAGCAGCGGATCCCCGGGGGCGACGACGGCCACCAGAGGGACGTCGATCACGACCTGCCAGCAGATCCCGGGCGGCGGGTCCTCGTCCGTCAACCCGATGAGGGCTATGTCGAGTTCGCCGCACTGCAGAGCGGCGAGCATCTGCTCCGAGGTGGTCTCGCCGAGGGCGATCTCCACCTCGCGGTGGTCGTCGTGGAAATCGGCGATGACCGACGCCACGTCGAGTTCATTGGTGGCGGCGCCGGAGACAAGGCCGATCGTGACGTGCCCGCGCAGCATCCCGGTGAACTCGTCCACCGTCTGCCGTACGGCCTCGGCGGCGGCGAGGGCGGCGCGTGCGTACGGCAGTACGGCCTCGCCCACCTCCGTCGTGGTCACCGACCGGCCCGAACGGTCCAGCAGTGGCTGCCCCAACTCCTTTTCGAGCCGCCGGATCTGCGCGCTCACGCCCGGCTGCGCGAGGCGCAACCGGGCTGCCGCACGGGTGAAGTTGGCCTCCTCGACCACAGCTACGAAGTACTGCAACTGACGATGCTCCATAACTGTTGATTCTAGCATCGAGACATTCAAGATATTAGACTTATCGTTGAATTGCTGGCAGCTTTGAAGCCATGGGGAACAACACGAACCAAAGGCTCCAGGACGTGCCCACTTTCACCGGTCCGGTCTTCCACCCCGGTGACGACGGCTTCGACGAGGAGGTCTCCGGCTTTCAGGCCGCGTACACCCACCGGCCCGCTCTGGTCGTCGGCGCCGCCGACGCCGAGGACGTCCGCACCGCGGTCGGCTACGGGGCGGCGCGGGACGTGCCGGTGGCCGTGCAGGCGACCGGCCACGGTCTCTCCGTGGCGACCGACGGCGGCGTGCTGATCAGCACACGGCGCCTGACGGGGATCCGGATCGACGCACCGGCCAGGACCGCCCGTGTGGAGGCCGGGGTCCTGGGCGGCGCGCTCATCGAGGCGGCGGCGGCCCACGGGCTGGCACCGCTCAACGGTTCCGCGCCCTCCGTCGGTGTCGTCGGTTACACCCTGGGCGGTGGAATCGGCCTGCTGGCCCGGCAGTTCGGGTACGCGGCGGACCATGTGCGCTCCATCGAGATCGTCACGGCCGACGGCTCGCTCCGCCATCTGGAGCCGGGCGACGAGCTGTTCGGGGCAGTGCTCGGCAGCGGCGGCAACTTCGGCGTGGTGACCGCTCTGGACGTGGACCTCGTCCCCGTCGAGACCGTCTACGGAGGCCAGTTGGTCTTCGACACACCGCTGGTGGACACCGCGCTGGAGACCTGGCGGCGCTGGAGCGCCGATGCTCCCGACGAGGTGACCACCTCCGTCACCCTGATGGGCTACCCGGACATCCCGGTGATCCCGGCCCCGCTGCGCGGCCACTACGTCGCCTCCTTCCGTATCGCCTACAACGGCCCGCAGGAGGAGGGCGAGCGCCTTGTCGCCGCACTGCGTGACGTCGGCCCGCGGATCAAGGACGACCTGCGGAGCATGCCGTACACCGAGACCCACACCATCCACAGCGAGCCCGACAGCCCTCACCCGTACACCGCGACGAACGCGCTGCTCGGCGAACTCACCCCGCAGGTGCTGCGCGTGCTGCTCGGCACGGCGGGCCCCGGCTCGCCGGTCCCGTGCCTCGTGGACATCCGCCAGCTCGGCGGCGCCCTGCGCACGCCGGGTCCTTCCGACGCCGTACTGGACCACAGGAAGGCCGAGTTCGTCGTACGGGTGCTGTCCTCGCCCGGGCTCGGCGGCATCGGGCCCGACGCGATCAGGGAGCGGCACGCGCTCGTACGCGAGTCCCTGGCGCCGTGGACGCTCGGCCACAGCCTCGGCTTCCTGTACGGGGACGGCGAGCACGCCGACGAGGCCCAGACCAGGGCTGGTTACGAGCCGGGAACGTACGACAGGCTCGCCGCGCTCAAGCAGGTCCACGACCCGCGGAACCTCTTCCGCTTCAACCGCAACATCCGCCCAGGAGCGAACGCCTGACCACCCGCGACGACGACAGGAGAACAGCCATGGACATCCACAGCGCGATCGCGGCCGAACGCCGGGAGCTGGCCGCCGTGCTCGACGGACTGCCGGCCGCCGCGTGGGACGCGCCCACACTGTGCGCCGGATGGCGGGTACGCGAGGTCGCGACCCACATGTCGATGGGATTCCGCTACTCGGTCCCCAAGATGGCGCTCGAAGTCGCCAAGGCCAAGGGCAATCTCCACCGGATGACCGACCGGTGCGCCCGCAGGGACGCGGCGGCCTTCACCACGGCTCAGGTGGCCGCGCTCCTGCGGGACAACGCCGACCACCCCTGGAAGCCGCCGGTCGGCGGGTTCGAGGGGGCACTGGGTCACGACGTGATCCACGGTCTCGACATCACGGTCCCGCTGGGCCTGGACCGCCGGGTGCCGCTGGAGCGGGTACGCGTCCTGCTCGACAAGGTCGGTCCCGGCACGCTCAAGCGCTTCGGGGCCGACGTCGACGGCATCGAACTGCGCGCCGACGACACCGACTGGAGCTTCGGCGCCGGCACACCCGTGACCGGTGCGGCGCAGGATCTGCTGCTGGTGCTCTACGGCCGCAAGCTGCCGGCGGGCCGGCTGAGCGGCGAGCGGTCCAACCGCTTCGTCGCCGCCTGAAGCGGGACACCTGACGCACGACGCACGGCGACATCCCACCCCCACTCCGCGCTGTCCGTGCCACACTCCCCCGGCACGGGCAGCGCGGCTTTGCCGCGCGCCCCTCCCTCGACCGCCCCCCTCACACCGCCGGCCGGGGCTCCCGGTCGGACAGGTCGGCCCGGTCGGCCGCCCGGCCGAACACACGCCACATCCACACCTGCGCGAAGCCCACGGCGACCAGCACCGGCAGCACGATCGCCGCCAGCAGGCCGAGCGTCGAGGAGTCGGCGATCACGTCGCCGAGCGCGAGTCCGCCGTCGCCGGAGCGGGTGGCCAGCACGGTCGTCCCGTGCGCGACGGCGACCGTGACGGGGAGCGCGATCAGCGGAGCCGTACCCCGTACCAGCGCCCTGGTACTGCGGCCGGCGCCGTGGTCACGGCCGGAGCCGAGGACGGCGACGGCGGGGAGCAGCGCGTTGATCGCGACGGCCACCGGTGAGCCGGCGAAGACCAGGCCCAGGACGGCGGTGACGAGGATCAGCCCGAGCAGCGTCCAGGTGAGCCGGCGCCCGAACTGATCCGTACGGGCGACGGGCGGAACCCCGCCGGGTGCGTTCCGTACGGTGAGGAACAGGCCCTGCCGCAGGCTCGCCACCACGAACACGGCCGCCGACGCCAACGCGTACGGGTGCAGCAGGTCTCCGGCCGTAGCGGTGGCCACGCCGTCGCCCGTGCTGGACAACCCCCGTACCAGCACGGCCAGTACGGCTCCCCAGCCGGCCGCGAGCAGTAGGCTGCTGACGGGGATCACCACGTCCCAGGCCCTTCGCCAGCCGGTTCCTGGGAGCGCGGGCCTGAACCACAGGCCCGCGTCGCGCAGGCACCAGAGGCACACCAGCACGACGACCGGTGACCGCAGCCCGGAGACCAGCCCCTCCTCCAGGAGCGGCAGCGCGCCGAAGAGAAGGCCCGCGAAGGCGATCAGCCACACCTCGTTCGCGAGGAACAGCGGTACGACGGTGCGGCGCAGCCGCTCACGTTCCGCGTCGGAGCGGCCGAAGAAGAAGAGCATGCCGACGCCGAAGTCCATGCTCTCCAGCGTCAAGTAGCCGACGAGAAGCAGGCCGGTCAGGGCGTACCAGAAGATGTCCATGGCGGGGGTTCCTCAACTGTCCTGAGGTGGGCCGGGTCAGTGGCAGTGGGTCAGTAGGAGGGGCGTACATCCGTGTCGGCCACTTCCGTCTCCGACGACCGTCGCCGCGCGGGGAACAGGTCGGCGTCACCGACGAGACCCGCATCGGGCCCGCGCCGGGCGTAGTGGCTGATCAGCGACCAGTCGACGGCGGCCAGGAGGAGCAGGAGGGCGGTGAAGACGATGAACGAGACGGCCATCCCCGTGAGCGGGACACCGGACACGGCCTGCTGGACGGTGAGTTCGCCGGTGACCATCCACGGCTGCCGCCCGATCTCCCGGGTGAGCCAGCCGCTGATCAGGGCGAGGAAGCCGAAGGGCAGCAGTACGACGGCCAGCCGCAGCCGCAGCCGCTTCCGGGACAGCGGTACTTCCGTGCCGCGCACCGCGGTGGCCGGGATCCAGGCGAGGACCAGCAGCACCACGCCGAGCAGGATCATGACCGAGGAGGTCCACTCCAGCCAGGCGGGCGGCAGCCAGTCGCCCGGGCCGAACGCGGCGGCGGCGTCGGCCCGTACGTCCGCCAGCTCGGCCCCGCTCACGCCGGCCATGACGGCGAGTTTCTCGGGCTGGTAGTCGCTCAGCGCGCCCATGTGGACGAGGCCTGCGACGACCGTCACCAGCGCGCCGATCCCAGCCGTGACGGAGCCCTGCACCAGGGTGGGGCGGAAGAACGCGATCTCGTTGTCACGGAGAATGTGGTGGGCGCTGACGGCGGCGAGGAACATTCCGGCGAGCAGCGCCACCACACCCGCGATATGGAACACCCCGTACCAGGTGGCCTCGTTGGAGAAGATGGCGAGCCAGTCGGTGACCTCGGCAGTGCCGCCGCGCATCATGTAGCCGACCGGATGCTGCATAAAGCCGTTGACCACCATGATCCAGAAGGCGGACGCACAGGCCGTCAGTGCCACCAGCCAGATGAGGGCCGCGTGCAGCCGGTCGGGAATGCGGTGGAAGCCGAATGCCCACAGTCCGAGAAACGTCGACTCCAGAAAGAAGGCGACGATGCTCTCCAGAGCCAGCGGTGCGCCGACCACGTTCCCCATGACATGGGAAAGGCCCGACCAGTTCAGCCCGAACTGAAACTCCTGGACGATTCCGCTGATGATGCCGAGCGCGTAATTGATGACGTAGAGCCCGCCCCAGAAACGGACCCGCCGCATCCGCGTCGCGCGCGTCTCCTCGTCCCGGGTGCGCACGGCACGTGTCTGCATGCAGGCGACGACGGTGACAAGCCCCAGGGTAAGGGCCACGAACAAGAAGTGCAGTGTCGCTGTCGTGGCGAACTGCAGGCGTGCGAAGTCCACTTCGTCCATGGATCGGTCTCTCCCATAGCTGAGCCGGCTGAGCGCTTCTGGAAGCGGTGCGTCACACCAGCACGGTGCGTGCGTACTCCACCAGTGCCACGGCCGCCGGGCTGATGGGACCGCTGGCCCGCCAGGCGAGCGCGAGGCGTCCGCGCAGGTGCGGGACCTGGATGTCGAGGGGGTGGAGGTGCTCGGTGTTGGCCCCGACGAAGGGTTCGGGGAGGATAGCCACGCCGAGCCCGCGCGCGGCGAGCTGCGCCAGTACGCGCGGGTCGCTCGCCTCGTACGCGACGCGGGGCTTGATGCCGGCCGCGGCCCACGCCGCGTCGGAGGCGGCGCGCAGCCCACTGCCGACGGGCAGGCACATCAGCGCATGGGACGCGATCTCCTCGGCGCCGACACTGCTCCGCCTGGCCAGCGGATGGTCGTGGCTGACGGCGCCGATCAGGGGTTCGTCGGCGATGATCTGTACGTCGAGGCCGCCCGGCGGCTCGGCCGACACCCCGATGACGGCGACATCGATCCTGCCGGACCGGGCGTCGGCTATGAGCTGGTCGGATCCGCCCTCGGAAAGGGATATCTCCACGGAGGGGTACTTCTCGCTGAAGTCCGCGATGAGTTCGGGAAGGCTGAGGGACATGGAGGAGGCAACGGAACCGACAGCGACCTGCCCGCGTACCAGACCGGTCAGGTCGTCGACGGAATTCCGCAGACTGTTCACCGCGGTGAGTACGGCGCGGGCATGCGGAAGCGCCGCCGCGCCCACATCGGTCAACTGCACCGACCGGCCGCCTCTGTCGAGCAGGTCCTGCCCCAACTCTTTTTCGAGTCGCCTGATTTGCGCGCTCACGCACGGCTGCGTCACATAGACACGGGCCGCGGCCTTTGTGAAGCTACCCTCTTCGGCAACAGCGACGAGGTACTCCAACTGACGCATTTCCATGCCACGAGCGTAAGCGGCAGAAGACATCAACCGGCGTTTCTTGACATCGAGTTGACATAAAGAGCGGTGGAGCTGACCGGAACGGCCCCGCACCCGCGCGGCAGCGGGGGAACGGGCGCCGTTCACGGTCCGGGCAAGCTGTCACACCCCGACCCGGTCGGGGGCCGCGCCGAGAGGGTGCAGCGTGCCGGTCTCATAACTCTCACGGCAGGCGGTGCGCCGCACCTTGCCGCTTGTGGTCTTCGGCAGGGTGCCGCGGCGTATCAGCACCACGTCGTGCGCGTCGATCCGGTGGTCGCGGCGTACGGCCTCGCGCACCGCGGCCACCACCTCGGCCTCGCCCGCGTACCGCAGCACCCGGCTGTCGGCCTCGACCACCAGCACCAGGCCCTCGCTCCGCCCGGTGTCGACCGGGAAAGCGGCGGCGGACGCGGGGCGCAGCAGCGGATGGCTGCTCTCCGCCGTGTACTCGATGTCCTGCGGATAGTGGTTACGGCCCTTGATGATGAGCAGGTCCTTGAGCCGGCCGGTGACATACACCTCGCCGTCCCTGACGAACCCCGTGTCACCGGTGCGCAGGAACGATCCGCTGTCCGGATCGCCCTGGATCCGCGCCCGGAAGGTCCGTTCGCTCTCCTCCTCGCGGCCCGCGTAGCCGGCGGCCACGCACGGTCCCGAGACCCAGATCTCGCCGACCTCGTCGTCGGCCGCCGCCCGCAGGGTGCGCGGATCCACGATGCGCACGCTGGTGTCGCCCACGGGTACGCCGCAGCTCATCACCGGCACACCCGATGCCGCCCCCGCCGCGGCATCCGGCTCGCCGGTCGCCGGGACGACCCTGCCCAGCCCCAACTCCTCGGCGTCCAGGCGCAGTGCGCGCGCACCGGTCCCCGGCGGCGTCCCGCTGACCTTCAGGGTGTTCTCGGCGAGGCCGTAGGCGGGCACGAGCGTGTCGGGCCCCAGACCGTACGGGGCGAACTTCCCGGTGAACTCGGCCACCGTGTCCGCCCGTACCGGCTCAGCGCCGTTGATCCCCACCCGCCAGCGCGACAGGTCGACAGGTCCCTGCGGCCCGGCCCCCTGAAGGCACAGGTCGTAGGCGAAGTTCGGCGCGGCCGTATGGGTGCCGCCGAACCGTGACAGCGCCTCCAGCCACCGGGCGGGGCGCCGGATGAACGCCTCGGGACCCATCAGGTAGGCCGGGCGCGCCGCCCACAGCGGGAGCACCACACCGAGCATCAGCCCCATGTCGTGGAAGAACGGCAGCCAGGACACGATGACACCGTCGTCCCTGACGGGCCACAGTGCGTCGGTCTCCGCCGCGTTGGCCCAGAAGTTGGCGTGGGTGACCATCACGCCCCTGGGCGCGCCGGTGGACCCGGAGGTGTACTGGAGCAGCGCCACGTCCGGCAGCGCCACGTCCGGCAGCGCCGCCTGGTGCCGCACAACGCCCTCGGCGGCCGGAGGCAGTTCGTCGGTCGCGACCAGGTCGAGCCCTTCCAGCTCGGGCAGCCCGCCGAAGTCGGCGAGCAGCCGGTCGCGGACGGCCCGGGTCGTGAGCACCAGGGTGGTGCCGATGTCGTCGGCGATCCCCCGCAGCCGTCGTACGGCATGCCGCCGGGTGGGGACCTGGAGGGGCGCCGCCGCGATCCCGGCCGAGGCGCACGCCAGCCAACTCCGGATGAACTCAAGGCCGGTGGGGTACGCGAGCACAGCGCCGCGCGCCTCGCCGCGGAGCGCCCCGAGTGCGGCGGCCCTGGCACGTACCGCCACGTGCAGCTCGCCGTACGTGGTCGCCTCGCCCGGTTCCTCGCCGTCGGTGAGGTAGGTGTACGCGACCTGGCCCGGCGTCTCCCCCGCACGCAGGGCGAGCAGGTCGGGGAGAGGTAACGGGCGTCGTTCAGCTCTGGATGGA
Source organism: Streptomyces sp. 150FB (assembly GCF_000818195.1). GTDB lineage: Bacteria > Actinomycetota > Actinomycetes > Streptomycetales > Streptomycetaceae > Streptomyces. The sequence continues at coordinate 3,804,986 of NZ_JTHL01000001.1, forward strand.
GTACTCATTGCCGTCCGTTCTTCGATGGTGACGACGGGCTTCCTCGACGGGCCGCGCGGGGCGGACCCGCGGCGTCAGGCCAACTCGGTGAGGCCGGCCCGGGGAGCGTTGACGAGCGCCGCCATGTTGCCGGGCGGCTGGCGGTTCTCGTGCATCATCTGGTGGGCCTCCCCGATCTGTTCGAAGCCGACCAGGTCCGAGAGGCAGGGGTCGATCAGCCCGGACGACACGAGCTGGATCACGGCGCGGCACTGGGAGGGGTTGAATCCGTGGGACCCCTGGAGGCGCTTCTGACGCATCCAGAGGAAACGCAGGTCGACGTCGGCCGCGTAGCCGGAGGTGCCACCGCAGATGACGACCATGCCGCCGTTCTCGCAGAGGTACATCGAGGTGGGGATGGTGTCCTGGCCGCTGTGCTCGAAGACGATCTTCGGCGCGCGCCGCTCGCCGAGCGCCTCCCAGAAGCTCCGGCCGAAGGCGCGTACGCCGGTCATCCAGGCGCCGTAGGCCGCCTGGTCCTGGAGGTCGGGCATCCTGCCCCAGTGGTCGAACCGCGTCCGGTCGATCACGCCCGCGGCGCCGAGCCCGCGACAGTACTCCGCCCGTTCCTCGCTGGAGACCACCGCGATCGGGATACCGCCGGCATTGCGTACGAGCTGGATCGCGATGGATCCGAGGCCGCCCGCACCGCCCCAGATGAGGACCGGGTCCCCGGGCTTGACGGTGTTGCCCTCCCAGCCGAAGAGCTGACGGTAGGCGGTGGCGCCGGTCAGGATGAAGGCCGCCGCGGCCTCCCAGGTCAGGTTCTTGGGCTTCGGGTGGCACTGGAAGTCCTGCACCAGGGCGAACTGGGCGAAGGAACCGTAGTTGGACTCGTACCCCCAGGCCCGCAGGCTCGATGAGAACGTCGGGTCGGCGCCCATCCGGATGTCCTCGCCGCGCTCGTCCCACTGCCCTCCGGAGAGCATGACGTGATCCCCGACGCGGACGCCCGCCACGTCGTCGCCCACGGCGTAGACGACACCCGCGCCTTCGGAACCGCCGATGTGGAAATTCTCGGGCTCGCCGCGCTTGCGGCGGGCGGCCACGACGTCGAGCGGGTAACCGAGCGCGGCCCAGACGTTGTTGTAGTTGATGCCCGCGGCCATCACCCAGACCAGCACCTGGCCGGGACCGGGTTCGGGCACATCGATGATCTCGGTGGCGAAGGCCTTCGCGGGCTCGCCGTAGCGGTCGGGGCGGATCACGGACGCGTACATCCGCTCGGGTACGTGGCCGAGCGGCGGCGCCTCGCCGATCTCGTACAACTGCTTCCCCATGGTGGTCACCCTTCTGTTTCGGATGTGCTGCTTCGGATGTGGCGGCGGTCTCGCGCTCCGACCGCACGTGGAGGCGCCTGGAAGGACGTGAGGCACCTGGACGTCTTCAGCCCGTGGGGAGGCGGTGTTCGGTGCGCCTGAAGGGGTAGCCGGGCAGCCCGGTGCGCCTCGGCTCCCGCTGGGGATGGAGCGCCGGCCAGTCGATGCCGGCCCCCGCCGCCCACAGCGCGCCGAGGGCGCCCAGCAGGATCTTCACGTCGGATGTGGGATCCGTCGGATGCGGCAGCGCCTGGAGGATCTCGTGCTCGCCCCGCAACCGCGGGTGGCGGCGGGCCAGTGCCGAGAGGGTCGATCCCGGCCCCACCTCGACCAGCGCGCTGTGGGGGATGGCCGCGAGTGTGTCGAGCACACCGTCGTAGCGCACCGTTTCGCGCATGTGGTCCCGCCAGTAGGCCGGTGTGGCGACGTCCTCGGGCCGGGCCCAGGTGCCGGTGGTGTCGGAGATGACCGGGATGACCGGCTCATGGAGGCCGACGGTCCCGACGTACGCCTCGAACTCGTCGAGGACCGGCTCGACGATCGACGAGTGCCCGGCGCCCGGGATCTTCAGCAGCCGCGCCTCCAGGCCCTTCCCCGGGGCCTCCTCGACGAACTTCTCCACCAGGTCCTTCGGCCCGGAGATGGACACCTGGTCGGGTCCTGAGATGGCCCCGATGTCCACGCCCGGGGGCAGCAGCGGGAGCAGTTCGGCCTCGGAGAGGCGTACGGCGGCCATGGCGCCCGGCGGAAGCCCGGTGAGCAGCCGCGTACGCTCCACCACCAGCGCGACCCCGTCGGAGAACGAGAACACACCGGCCGTGCAGGCGGCGGCGTACGCACCGAGACTGTGCCCGAGGACCGCGGCGGGACGCACACCCCACCGTCCGAAGGCCCGTGCCAGGGCGTACTCCACGACAAACACGGCGGTCTGGGCTATCGCGCCGAAGGCCAGTGCGCGCTGGATCTCGGCCCGGACCTCCTCGCCCACCGGGTTGATGACGTCGCGCGGGTCCAGGCCCTGCTGCTCCAGCACCTGCTCGGAGCAGCCGTCGATGTCCGCCCGGAACAGCGGGTCCGTCAGATACAGGTCCCGTGCCATGCCGGCGTGCTGGCCGCCGTGCCCGGGGAAGGTGAAGACCACGGGCGGCGGCTCGCTGCGGGGCTTGGAGGACGACCGCTTGGGGTCTTTCAGCCCGTCGAGCTCGGCGACGGCCTCGTCGGTGCCGCGCGCCAGGACGAACCGCCGGTGCGGATACGCCCTGCGCCCGGTCTGGAGCGTCCACGCAACGTCGCCCAGGACGGGGGCGGCGGGGGCGGCGGCCGCGAGGTGTTGGCTCAGCCGCGAGGTCATCTCCCGCACCGCGTCAGGAAACTTGGCCGACAGTGGCAGCAGGTGCCAGCCCTCGTCGGCGGTCCCGCCGCGGTCCTGCGGTGCCTGCTCGACCACGGCGTGAGCGTGCGTACCGAAGGGCGCGGAGACGCTCAGTGCGGCGCGCCGGCGGCCGGTCGCGCCCGGCCATGCGGCGGCGGCA
>NZ_JTHL01000001.1:3807900-3825124 GCF_000818195.1 Streptomyces sp. 150FB
CGGGCCGCCGCCGGTGCCGGGCAGCTTGCCGTCCTGGACCGCGAGGACGGCGTCGACGAGCGCGGCCATGGCGGGCACGGTGTCGGTGACCCGGTCGCCCGAGGTGACAGGCAGTGTGACGACACTGTCGGCCGCCACCCCGCCCGCCGCGTGCGCGTCCCTGACGACCCGGTCGCGGGCGGCGCCCGGCGACTCGTCCCGGCCCGCCGTGCCGACGGCCGTGGCCCGCAGGAGCGCGTGGACGCGGTCGCCGTCCTCCCTGGCGGCGCGCAGGAGCTTCAGTACGAGGACGCCGCAGCCGCCGGTCGCCCTCTCCGCCTCCACGGTGACGGCCCCGGCCAGCGCGAGGTCGCACTCGCCGCCCAACAGCGCCTGCACCGCGCTGTGCACGGCCACCAGCCCCGTCGCGCCCGCCGCCTGGACCGTCACCGCGGGCCCGGTGGAGCCCAGCTTGTACGCGACCCGGGAGGCGAGGAAGTCGGCTCCGGTGCCGACCCTGATCTGCCGGTCGTCCAGGTGCGCCGGCCCGCCGGCTCCCCGGCGCAGCGCGGCGGCGTGGCCGGTGCTGCCGCCGCCCGCGTAGATCCCGATGACCGCGCCGTCGCCGGCCGGGTCGTGGGCCGCGTCCTCCAGCGCGTGGTGCGCGCATTCCAGCAGCATCCGCTGCTGCGGGTCCATGATGACGGCTTCCCGGGGGGAGATGCCGAAGAAGGCGTGGTCGAACGCGTAGGGATCGCGCAGGCCCCGGCCGGCACCCGGCTGTCCGGGGGCGGGAGCGGGGTCGGTGACCCGCCCCCTGTACGCGTCGAGATCGGCGGCCTGCCCGAAGCGGGCCGCGATCCCGACGACGGCGATCTCCGTTTCGTCGGCCTCCGGTTCGAATGTGGTCATGCCGGTCCGCCCCTCCTGGTTCACGTTCTCGGCCTCGGCTCGCGCGGTGTGTTTCGGCAGCGGCGTGTTCGGGCTGCGGTGTGTTTCGGGCTGCGGTCCGTTCACGCCACCGGTGTGTTCGGACCGACGAAGCGGTCCCTCTCGACGCCGAGCACCGACTCGAGGTGCCCGGCCATCAGCTCGTAGGGCTGGCCGAGTCGCGGCGCGCTGACCTGGTCCAGCCGCGCGATCTGCGCCTCGTCGAGGGTGAGATCGAGCGCACCGAGGTACTCGTCGAGCTGCTCGACCGTGCGGGGACCGATGACGGGCACCAGCGCCGTACCCGACCGCGCGGCGCGCGCCCGTACCCAGGCGGTCGCCACCTGCGCCGGGGACAGACCGCTCTCCGCCGCGATCGCGAGGACCGCGTCGAGGGTCTCGGTGCGCTGCTCGCTGTCCTCCGTACGGATGGCGAGTCCGTCCCAGTCGCTCAGCCTTCCGCTCCGGCTCTCGCGGTACTTGCCGGTGAGCAGCCCACCGCCGAGGGGCGCCCACAGGCATGCGCCGAGGCCCAGCGCCTCGGCCATGGGCAGCAGTTCGCGGTCGGCACCGCGCTCCGCGAGGCTGTACTCGAACTGGACTCCCACCAGCGGTGTCCAGCCCCGCAGTTCGGCGATGGCGCCGGCCCTGCTCACCCGCCAGGCGGGGAAGTTGGAGAGCCCGGCATGCAGGATCTTGCCTTCGTGGACCAGGTCGTCGAGGGCCGTCAGGATCTCCTCGACCGGGGTCACCGAATCCGGGAGATGGGCCCAGTACAGGTCGATGTGGTCGGTGCGCAGGCGCTTCAGGCTCGCCTCGACGGACTTCCTGATGTTCTTGCGGCTGTTGCCGGTGCTGGACACCCGGGGCCTTCCCGCGCCCAGGGAGAATTTCGTGGTCACCACGAAGTGGTCGCGGTCGGACTCCAGGAACTCGCCGAGGAGCTTCTCCGACTCACCGATCTGGTAGTTGTCGGCCGTGTCGATCAGCGTGCCGCCGGCCTCCGCGAACCGGTCGAATATCTTGCGCGCGTCCGCCCGGCCCGCCCCTCCGCCCCACAGGGTGCCGAAGTTGGCGGTGCCCAGGGCGTATTCGGAGACCCGCAGGCCGGTGTGGCGGCCGAAGGTGGTGTAACGCATCGTCATGTGCCCCTAGTTCTCGGTGCCGGGGGATCGGCTGAGGGATTGGCTGATGAGAGAAGTCAGCTCCCGCTGCCGGTCCGGGTCACGGAAGTAGAAATGGCCTCCCGGCAGTACGTGGGAGTCGAACTCCGCCCTGGTGTGCACGTCCCAGCCGAGCTGGGCGCTGTCCTCCTGGTCGCCGCAGAACGCGGTGACGGGGACGGGAAGCGGATCCTGAGGCACGTACGCGTAGGTGTCGGCGATCTCCGCGTCCGCGCGCAGATGGCCGAGCACGATGGACCGGATCTCCGCGTCGTCGTGGATCGGCCGCGGAAGCGCGCCCCAGCGCCCCTCGATCTCGGCGAGGAGCTGGTCGTCGGAGAGCCGGTGCACGGACTTCCGGGTGGTGATCGGCGGCGGCTGCATGGAGGAGAGCAGGAGCCGTCGCGGCAGTCGGCGTCCGGCGCGCCGGAGTTCGCGGGTCACCTCGAACGCCACCAGCGCGCCCAGGCTGTGCCCGAAGAACGCGAAGTCCCTGCGGCCGAAGTCGATCTGCTCGACCAGATCGGTGACCAGATCGGTCAACCGGGTGTACGGAGCCTCGGTTTCGCGCGGCGCCCGGCCCGGCATGCGTACGGCCCAGAGCTTGATGCCGGGCAGCCCGTCGGACCACCGTACGAACTCGCCCCCGGAGCCACCCGCGTGGGCGAAGCAGTACAGATCCAGCGTGGTGCCGGTCTTCTGCCTCCGGCTGGACAGCCAGCGCTGCTCCAGCGCGCCGAGCGCTCCGGGCGCACGGTCCACCGTCGCGGTCACGAGGCCTCCTCGTCGGTGCTGTGCTGATGTCCCCGCTGGGCCAGCCGGCTCTCGACCAGCTCGGCGAGTCCGGCGGCCGTGGGCGTGGTGAACAGCGACCGGGCCTCGATCTTCACCGGGTAGACCTCACGGATCTCAGCGAGCAGTTTGGCGGCGACCAGGGAGTCCCCGCCGAGGTCGAAGAAGCTTTCGTCGGGCTCGATGTCCGCCAGGCCGAGGGCGTCGGAGAAGAGCCGCAGCACAAGGGCCAGAGGGGTGTCGTCGGCCGGCCTGCCCCCGGTCACCGGGCCCGCGTCCGCCGTCAGGTCTCCGAGCGGTGCGGTTCCCGGAGACCGCTCGTGCTCCGACCGCTCGTGCTCCGACCGCTCGTGCTCCGACTGCTCGGTGGCCGGCGCCACTCGCGTACGTATGTCGGCGCCCGCCGCCGTCTCCTCCGCCGGGTGCCTCAGCAGATAGGGCAGCCGCTCGAAGGGATAGCCGGGGAGCGGAGTCCTGAACCGGCGTTCCCCGTCGTGCACAGCGGCCCAGGAGATCGCTGTGCCCGCCAGCCAGAGCTTTCCGAGCGCGGTGTACAGCGTCGACAGGGCGCCGGCGTCGGCCAGTTCGCCGTTCGGGAAGGCGGCAAGCAGCAGGGGACCCGGTGTTGCCGGGTGGTGCTGCTCCGCCCCGTATCGCTCCGCGCGCTTGATCAGCGCCGAACCGAACCCGACCTGGAGCAGGATCCGTTCGGGATCCTCCACCAGGGTGCCGAGCGCCGCGTCCGGCGCGGGTGTCCCGCCGGACTCGGCGGCCCACTGGTCGGCGCCGATGACCGTGCCCGCGCCGTACCAGTGCCCGTCGCCACCGTCGTGGCCGACGCCGAGCACGACCGGTATCCGGACGGGGCCCGCGGGCGGGGCCTCGCCCGCGCCGCCTCCGGCGCGTTCGGCCACCAGCCGCAGCACGTCCGGGAGGGTGAACGCCCCTGCCGTCGCGGCGGCGACCAGCGCTCCCACCCCGCTCCCGTGGACGGCGGCCGGGCGGACGCCCCAGTGCTGCCAGAGCGCGGCGAGCGCGTACTCCAGCGCGAAGACGTAGACGTCGCGTGCGGTCCGGTCGGCGGGGAACGCGGCTCCGCGCGCCACGCGCCGTACGGCGCCCGCCAGTTCGGGGCCGACCGTCTCCAGACAGGCATCGAACGCGCCCTGGAACGCGGGCTCCGACGCGTGCAGGCGCCAGGCCTCCGCCGGGCCCGGCTCGCCGGGGAAGAAGAAGACAACGGGCCGGCCGCGCGGCGGCTGTTCACCGAGGACCACCCGCGCCGCGCAGGCCTCGCCGAGGCTCAGTCCCCGCGTCAGCTCCTCACCGACGACGACGAACGCGCGGTGCTCGTGCTCCCGCCGGCCCGTCTGGAGAGTCCACGCGACGTCGGCGAGTACGGGTGCGGGGTCCCCGTCGAGGTGTCCGGTGATCTGGCGGATCCGCGCTCGCAGGGCGGACCTGGTCCGTGCGGAGAGGACGAGGAGCTGGGCCGGGCGCGCGTCCCCGCCGCCGGTACGGCGCGGCGCCTGCTCCAGTACGACATGTGCGTTGACGCCGCCCACGGCGAAGGAGCTGACACCGGCCCGGCGCACCGGACCGTACGGCTCCCACTCCTGGAGGCGGGTCGCCACGCGGAACGGGCTCGAATCGAAGTCGATCGCCGGGTTGGGCTCGGTGTGGTGGAGGCTCGGCGGGATCATCGCGTGCTCCATCGCGAGCACGGTCTTGATGAGCCCGGCCGCTCCGGCGGCGGCGTCGGCGTGTCCGATGTTGGTCTTCACGGATCCGACGGAACAGAAGCCCTTGTCGTCGGTGTCGGACCTGAACGCCTGGGTCAGCGCGGCCATTTCGATGGGGTCGCCCAGCGGGGTGGCCGTGCCGTGCGCCTCCACGTACGTGATGGTTCTGGCGTCGGTACCGGCGGCGAGCTGGGCCTCGCGCACCGCTGCGGCCTGTCCCTCCACGCTGGGGGCGCTGAATCCGATGCGCGCCGCACCGTCGTTGGTCACCGCTGAACCGCGCACCACGGCCCGGATGTGATCTCCGTCGGCCAGGGCGTCGGACAGGCGCTTGAGTACGACGATGCCCACGCCGTTGCCCGCGACCGTTCCGGCGCCGCGTGCGTCGAAGGCGCGGCAGACGCCGTCCGGCGCCAGGGTGCCGTCGGCGCCGGTCCAGACGATGTTCTTCGGCGGCACGTGTACGGCGACACCGCCCGCGAGGGCCAGGTCGCAGTCGCCCGCGAGCAGTCCCCGGCCGGCCGTGTGCAGGGCCACCAGAGCGGTGGCGCAGGCGGCCTGAACGGCGATCGCCGGGCCGCGCAGCCCGAGCCGCTGTGCGGTGCGTGACACCAGGAAGTCCGGTGCCGTACCCAGCAGGACGTCATCCTCGGTCACGCCGGGCAGTTGGCCGCGCCGCGCCAGGAGGGTCTCCGCGTACCGCGTTTCGGTGGAGCCGCCGTAGACGCCGATCGCTCCGGGAAAACGGTCGGGATCCTGGCCCGCGTCCTCAAGTGCCTCGACCGCGCATTCCAGAAAGACCCGGTGCTGCGGATCGATCAGGAAGGCTTCCTTCGCCGAATATCCGAAGTACTCGGCGTCGAACCACTCGGCGCCGTCCAGGCGTCCACGCGCCGGGGTGTACTCCAGGAATCCCGTCGCGCTTTCGCTGTCGGGGACCTGCCTGGCGGGTTCCCGGCTGATCGTGTCGACTCCTTCCGACAGATTTCCCCAGAACTCGTCGAGATCCCTGGCGCCCGGGAAACGCCCGGCCATGCCGATGACGGCGATGAACCCGTCGCTTCCTTCCTGGAGTTCGGCGTTCACGCGCTCGGCGTCAGTCATCGAATTCCTCCCCGGCCACCGGGGAGCCGGCGACGTCCTGTCCGCCCAGTTGTCCCCGGCGCCTGCCGAGCAGCCCGGCACCCCTGACCCGGCGTGTCGTGCCGCGTCCGGCGCCGCCGCCCACGGTGTCCGTGGGCACAGGGCCGCTCTCCAGGTGCCGTGCGAGGGAGAAGACCGTCGGATGGTTGAAGAGATCGATGAGCTCGATCCGCCGTCCGAGGCGCTGCCACACCCGGTCCTGCACCAACCGCAGAAGGATGGAGTGCCCGCCGGCGTCGAAGAAGTTGTCCTCGATCCCGACCTCGGGCAGGTCGAGCACCTCGCACCAGATCTCGGAGATGACATCGACAGTTTCCCGGTCCCGCGCGTGTTCCGTGGAATGCGGTACTGAATGCGATACTGAATTCGGTAAGGAATTCCGAACGGAATCCTGCACCGAAGCGAGGGGTCTGCCTTGTTCCGATTCCGGACGGGCTGCGTGATCCACTCCACTCCCCCTCTTGAACATGTGTGATGTGTGCGATGGATAAATCATCCGCGACCCGCAATTAGATGTCCAATAAATACTTTCCTTGGCGGGCAGAACGTTCCTTTATGGGGACGGCCCGGAACACCGGGCCCGGCACGCGCGAAGGCCGGCCCGGGACCTTTCGGTCCTGAGCCGGCCCTCGTACGTACCGGACGGCGATCGGGGGAGACGCCGCCCGGCCGGTCAGAGGTGGACCACCGTCTTGCTGCGCATCAGGAACTCGCCGAGATAGCCGTCGTGCGGCAGTCCCGGCCGGTGCCAGTGCGTAGCCCGGCTGCCCACATGCACATTGCTGATCGTCGGTTCGGCGACCAGGGCGTCGACGAGTTCCCCGTCGCCGGTGACGACCGTCAGCACGAGTGTGTCGCGCAGCGGTGCGATGCCGTCGGCGCGGCTCCAGGGGGCGACCCACACACAGGGGAAGGGCAGTTCGGCGCCCACCTGCGGCGCGTCCGCCGAGTCCACCTGGTGAACCGTCGGGCGCAACACGGCGCTGCCGTCGCCCAGTTCGTCGACGAAACCGGTGCCGCCGAGCCAGGCGCGGGTGCCCCTGGCCCGTTCGAGAACGTACGTCTCGGTGGCTCGGGCGGCCTTCTCCTGCTGGACGGGCAGACACGCTTTCTCGTCGTACGGCGGGAGGCTCGGCAGGGCGGCCAGCCGCTCGGCGACGGCGCCGGCGACCGGCGCGGGGTCTCCCTCCACCAGGATCGCCGTGGCGTTGACGCAACCGCTGCCGGCGTGACGGCTGACGGAGTCGACGATCATGTCGATGTGTTCGCGCCAGTCGGTTCCGGCGGTCAGCAGGATCTTCGAGCGGCCCGGCTGGAGGGAGAGCACCCCCGGGTCGTCGGCGTACTGCCGGATGACCTCGTCGCCGCCGTACGCCAGGTCGGCGCTCCGCACCAGTGCGTCGGCCGCGTCGTGGCCGCAGGGCAGCAGCGCCACCCGGTCGTCGCCGAACCCCGCCTCGCGCAGCGCGAGCACCAGCCGCTGCGCGGTGAACGGCTCCCGGCGGGAGGGGCGTACGGCCACCCGGTAGCCGACCGCCAGCGCCTCCGGCCAGAAGCCGTGGGTGCCGGGGTGGTTGCCCGGCACGTGTACGGCGAGCACCTCGCCCCTGCGCGTCCACACCGCCTGCCCGGTGCGGGCCAGCGGATCACGCCAGTCGGACACACTGCCCCGGGGGCCCGCGAGTTGAACGCTCCGGTAGGAGTGCGCGATGCGGTCGGCGCAGGTCCGGGTCGCGGTACGCACGACCCCGATCGGGAGCCCGGAGACCGCGGTGACGGCCCTCTCGTACTCCTCGGGTGTCAGGCCGCCCAGCGTCGCGGTCCTGAACAGTTCGGCGGCCCGCGCCAGTGCCGCGGCCCGCTCGGTGGCGGGCAGCGGCGCCGCGGCGCGCAGCGCCTTCATGGTGCGGTTGACGAACAGCACGGGGACAAGGCTGAGTTCGGCCATGACGGCGCCGGTGACATCGGTGACCTGCTGACGGTTGCTCGCGCGGTACGGGCCCGAGGGCCCCAGCGCGTCCACCACGGGCAGGTCGGAGGCGGCGGTTCCGGGGGTCTCCCTGTTCGGCGTCCCCATCAGTAGACCCCCTCGATGACGGTCTCGTTGTCGAAGCGCTCCACCGGGGCGATGCCGGCGGCCGCGTCGCCGATCCGGCCTTCCCGCGCCGGTACCCGGACGGCGGTGTCGCGCTCCAGGTTGTTGGGCAGCAGCAGGGCCTTGCTGACGTGGTGCATGACGACCTGCCCGCGCTGCCCGTACGGGACGGGGTCGCCGGTGCCCGCGTCCACGACCTGGAAGGTGATGTAGGGCGAGAAGGTGTCGAAGACACACGGCTCCAGCGCCGGGGTGCCGTGCCGCTCGCCGGCGATGCCGAGGATCATCGTGCTGCCGTAGTGACCGTAGAGCGTGGTCCCGGGGAAGATCTCGGTGCGGTAGAGCTGCGCGGTGTCGGCGTCCATCTGGGTGCCGCCCCAACGGATCGCTCGCACCTTCTTGTTGATGAGGTCGACCAGTTCGTCGCGCTGTGTCATGCGCTCCAGCAGGGGCGGGGTCACCGTCATCACGCCGATGGGCTGGGTACGCAGGATGTGTGCGGCCTGGTCCACGACATGCTCGGCGTACGCGTCCGCCTGGCCGCCCTTGCCCTCGGCGATGAGCCGCTTGACCCAGCGCGGATCGAGATCGACCTGGAAGCCGTACCGGCCGTGGGTCAGGGCCGAGCGGCGGAAGATCTCACCGACGATGTGCGGGCCCGACGGGGTGATGCCGAGCCAGTCGACCCCGCGCGGGAAGCCGTGCACGTCCAGGTTGGCGTTGCTCCAGGCGACGAGCTTGTCCATCCAGTCACCCGGACAGACCACCCGCTTGGGAGCGCCGGTGGTGCCGCCGCTCTCGAACACACCGACAAGGCCGGGGTTGTCTCCGTAGCCTCGCGGTACGAGGTCGGCCGCCGGCACGTCCCGCAGTTCGTTGGCGACATTGGGGAACAGCCTCAGGTCGTCGTAACTCTTGACGTCCGCCAGGGGGTTGAAGTCCAGCGTCTCGGCCCGCCGCAGCCAGAACGGGGATCCCGTCCCGGGGCTGAAGTGCCAGTCCATCGCGCTCGACACGAGTTCGTCGGGGTCCGGGCTCGCGTCGTGGGGCAAGTCCAGGATCGACAGCTCTGCACGCGCCACTCGTCCTCCTTCAACAACGGCCGGCTGTGGTGGCATGGCCGGCCGGCCCCGCTGATCGGGCCCGGCGCTGGATGGTCGTATGTCCGTTATCCGATCATCCAGGGAGAACAGGCACATGAGTGGTGGCTACTCAACTCCGCGCCGGTCTCGGGGATTTGAGTGGAAAGGCGGCTTTCACCACTGCTTCGGTCCATACACTGGAGCGATGAAGGCAATGATCGCCTGGTGGGATCTCACCGAGTCCGAACACACCGCCGAGACACTGCGCGACTTCCTCCGCGAGGAGGCCGAACAACACTGGTCGGACATCCCCGGCCTGCTCCTGAAGGTGTGGGTCTCCGATCCGGAGAAGAGCCGCTGGGGCGCGGTGATGATCTGGGAGTCCGAAGAGGCCGCGAAGAAGGCCGACCTGCCCCGCAGTGCCGGTGAACTGATCGGCTACCCGCTGGAGTTCAGGGAGTGGTTCGACGTCGAGGCCACGGTCGAGGGAGCACACACACTGCCGTCCCTCGCGGGTCTCGGCCTGGCCCTGGACTGAGCCGCGCCGGGAATGCGATGGTCGCTCTGACTCCGGTGGGCCGCCGCCGATTATTTCGTCCGCGCGTCTGATATTTCACGCCCTCCCGGGCTGCCGGGTGGGGTGATCAGATGCCGGGAGCCGGAGCGGGCGTCGACCTGAAAAGGTGTTGGCCGGGACCGCGTTCGGTTGCTAGCGTCCGAGGGACCGTGACGTCGTGCGAGGAGGTGAGACCCATGAACGCTGTATCTGTGTGGGTGCTCCCCCTGCTCGTCACGGCCGGGCGATTGACGTAGGTGTCGCCGAGGAGCCCCTCGACAACAAGGCTCCCCGAAAGGCAACACCTCATGAACTCAATGCATTTCACCGCGGAGACATCGTCGGACGGTGTCATCGAACGCGACTTCACCCTGGGAGAGGTCCCCGGCGTGCTCTGGTCGCCCGCTTCCGGCTCCGGCCGCGCGCCCCTGGTGCTGATGGGGCACGGTGGCGGAACGCACAAGAAGGCACCGGCCATGTCCGGCCGCGCACACCGTCTCGTGACCGGCTGCGGTTTCCACGTCGCCGTCATCGACGCGCCCGGGCACGGCGACCGGCCGCGCACGGCGCACGACGAGCGGGAAATCGCCGAGCTGTTCCGCGCGAGGGCGGCGGGCGAGCCGGAAGGCCCGATCGTCGTCCGCTACAACGCCCACCTCGCCGAGCGCGCCGTGCCCGAGTGGCTGGCGACGCTGGACGCGCTCCAGGAACTGCCGGAGATAGGCCACGAAGGGCCGGTCGGCTACCTCGGCCTGAACATGGGTACGGCCATCGGCGTGCCGCTGACGGCGATCGATCCCCGCATCACGGCCGCGGTCTTCGGTCTGTTCTGGCACGACTCGCTGGCCGAGACGGCGAAGCGGATCACCATTCCGGTCGAGTTCACCCTCCAGTGGGACGACGAGCACATTCCGCGCCCGTCCGGCCTCGCGTTGTTCGACGCCTTCGCCTCGAAGGAGAAGACGTTGCACGCCAACGCGGGCCGCCACAAGGAGCTGCCCAGGTTCGAGGCCGACAGCGCGGTCCGCTTCTTCGCGCGGCATCTCGGCCGGCCGGCGGTCACGTCAGCAGCGTGACCTGGCCTGACCTCGCCTGACCCGGCGGGGCCTGACGCATGAACCCCCCGCCAACCTCCCTATGCGAGCCGCACGTTGCGGTTGCAGCGGAACATGTTGGCGGGGTCCAGCGCGGCCTTCAGCTCGCTGAGCCTGCCGTGGTCCGCCGGCTCCCAGAGGTCGTCGGCGGGGCGGTGGGCGCCGCCGTCCTCGCACCCGCCGTAGACGAAGTTGTGGAACCGGCCCACCGACGCCTCCCTGACCCCGCCGACGGCCCCGAGGAGCTGCCGGTGGGCCGCGCGTGCCTCGTCAGGATCCGCGAACTGGAGAGGTGTCAGCGTGCGCAGGAGGTAGTGGGCGTCGCGGTGGCCCACCGCGTTCGGCACCAGGGGCGCGCGGCCGAGCGCTCCGCCGAGGTGGCGTATCTCGACCACGCACGGCACTCCGGAGCCGGGTCCGGCGCCCCTCAGGACAGCGGCGGCGTCCTCGGCGCCGAACTCCCGCAGGAGCACGTTGTCGCCCAGGTACGCGTGCGGCAGAGGCGGGTCGTCGTGGATGGAGCCGCACTCCGTGTACGGCATCTCGGCGACGCTGTCCGACTGCCTCGGCCCCGCCTCCCGCAGCGGCGCCGTCAGCTCCTCGCCCCGCCGGGAGTCCCCGGTGTACGCGATCCGCACCTGGGCGAGGTGCCGGCCGCGCAGCCGGTCGGGGAGCATGGGCAGATCCGGGTAGGCCACCAGCGACACCGAGGACGTCAGCTCCTCGGGGAGCGTCCCGGTCCACTGCCGGTAGACCTCCAGGATGCCGGGGACACGTGCCAGGTCGAAGACCAGCTCACCTCCGTACATCCGGCTGACCGGCACCAGGCCGATCTCCATCCCGGTCACCACACCGAAGTTCGTCCCGGCACCGCGCAGCGCCCAGAACAGATCGGCGTCGCTGTCAGCCGTGACATGCCGTACGCGGGCGTCGGCCGTGACGACGTCGACGGACGTCACATGGTCGGCCGCGTAGCCGAACTGCCGCCCGAGCAGGCCGAGTCCGCCGCCGAGCACGTAACCGACAGCGCCCACGTCCGGGGCCGAGCCGTTCAGCGGCGCGAGCCCGTAGCGCGCCGCCGCCTCGATGATCTCGCTGAAGCGGGTCCCCGGCGCGATCCGCGCGGTCCGGGCCCCGGCGTCCACCGTGACCCCCCGTAAACCCGCGGTGCTGATGAGTACGCCGCCTTCGGCGGGGACCGACAGGCCGTGGCCGGTCGCCTGCACCGCCACGGACAGGCCGTGGTCCGCCGCGTGCGCGACGGCCGCCGCCACCGTCTCGCTCCCGTCCGCCCGCACGACGGCCGACGGACGGTGCCGGTAGGCGGTCTGGAAGCCCGCGCACGCGGCGTCGAACCCGTCGTCGCCCGGCGCGAGCACCGCGTCCGGCAGTTCTTTCCGCAAGAGGCCGACGTGCGCCGGCCCGTCCGCCGCTGGGGCGCCGTTCATGTGAACGTTCCTCTCGGTCGTGCGAGTTGGCGTGCTCAGAGCGGGAACGGCTCCAGTTCCCCCGATGCCACCCGCTCGCGCAGCACCTTGCGGTCGACCTTCCCGTTGGTGTTCAGCGGGAAGACCTCCAACGGGTGGTAGCTCAGCGGGATCATGTACGGGGGCAGAGTGGCGCGCAGTCCCTTGTCGACCGCCTCGACGTCGAGTGCGGCGCCGGAGAGGATCGCGGCGAGCATCATCGTGCCCTCCTCGGCGTCCGCGACAGCGATCACCACGGCCCCGTCCACCCCTTCCTGGCTCAGCAGACGCGCCTCCACCTCGGCCGTCTCGATCCGGTGGCCGAGGATCTTGACCTGCGTGTCGAGCCGGCCGAGGTATCCGTACTCCCCGTGTCCGATCGCACGGCCGAGGTCGCCCGTCCGATACCACCCGCGTGGCTCGCCGTCCTCCCGCGCCGCGATGTGGAAGGCAGCCGCTGTGAGGTCCGGAGCCTCCCAGTAGCCCTTGAACACCTGGGGGCCGCTCAGGCACAGTTCCCCCACCTCGCCGTCGCCCACCGGCGTACCGTCCCCGGCCAGGACGGCGACCTCCATGCCCGGGTACGGCGCCCCGATCGGCACGATCCCGTTCAGTGAGCGCTCCGGCGAGGTCCCGGGGTCCCAGCGGTGCACCAGGCACGCGACGGTCGCCTCGGTGGGCCCGTAGAGATTCTCCAGCACGGAGTTGTCCGCCGCCTCCGCCCACGCCCGCGCCACCGGGGCCGGGAGCGCCTCGCCACAGAACAGGCTGTGCCGGAGAGTTGGCAGACTGCCCGGCTCCAGCAGGCCGTTACGGTGTTGCAGCGCCGCCACCGAGGGGACCGACAGCCAGACGGTGAGCCGCTGTTCGCGGATGAAGTCGAGGGGCGCCAGCAACTCGAAGGCGTCCATGGGCAGCAGGCACGCCCCGCTGCCCCAGGCCATGAACGGATCGAAGATCGACAGGTCGAAGGTCTGGTCGGCGGTGTGCGCGAACCGGTCGACCTCGGTGAACCCGTACCGCTCGTCGTTGGCGCACAGGAACCAGTGCACATTGGCGTGCGAGATCGGCACGCCCTTGGGGCGTCCCGTCGATCCCGAGGTGAACAGCAGGTACGCGACGGCGTCGGGGTCGGCGAACACCGGCTCGGCGAGCGGCGCGCAGCGCCCGACCTCGGCACGGCTGAGTACGGAGACCTCACCCGGCAGGCCCGCGGGCGCCTTGTCCGTCTCGGGGAGAAGGACGGCGGGGGCCTTGTCCAGCGAGTTCAGCAGTTGACGGAGCTGTCCGAGCGAGCCGTCATCGGCCAGGATGACGTCCAGGCCCGCACGTTCGGCGATGTCCTTGTTGCGGGACACGGGGTACTTCTTGTTGAGCGGCACCACGGTCGCGCCCGCGTAGAGCCCCGCCAGGAAGCCGGCGTAGGTGACCAGGCTGCGATGGCCGAGGATCCCCACCCGCCTCGGCGGACCGCCGGCACGGCTGAGCGCGGTGGCCCAGCGGCGGACCACACCGTCGAGTTCCTCGTACGTCCAGGTGTGTCCGCCCAGGATCAGCGCGGGCCGGCCGGGGAAGCGCCGCGCACTGGTGTGGAAACCGCTGTGGAGGAAGCCGCTCGGAGCGGAGGGAGGGCCGGAATCCTGCATCGTGTTCTCGCGATCGGTGTCGGTGCGTGTATCGGTGTCGGTGCGGGTGTCGGTGCGGGTGTCGGTGTCGTCACGCTCTCTCGTACGCGCCTCACGGCTGGAGCCGGCCGACGCTCCAGTTGCCGCCGGACCGCTCGTAATACAGCCGCTCATGCAGCCGGTCGGTGCCGTTGGCCCAGAACTCGACCCGCTCGGGCCGCAGTTCGTACGCGGCGAAGCCGGCGGGCCGGGGCAGCGCCCCGCGCTCCCCCAGCTCCCCGGCCCGTATCCGCAGCGCCGCCACCTGGTCGAGATCCTCCAGCGGCTCACTCTGGCGGGACGCCGACGACATGGCGTGGGTGAACACCGCGCGGGCGGCCCACAGCGCGTCGGCCTCGGCGTCCCGCAGCCGTACGACCGGACCAGCGACGGTGATCTGCCGGCTGGTCTCGCGCCAGTACAGAACGCCGGACGCCCAGGGGTTGGCGGCGAGTTCGGTGCCCTTGCGGCTGCCGCTGTGGGTGGCGAAGAGCAGCCCGGTCTCCGTGAGCTTGTTCAACACGACGATCCTGGACGAGGTCCGGCCGTCGGCGCCGGAGGTGGCGAGCGCCAACGCGCATGGTTCGCGTACCTCTTGGTGTGCCGCACCGTCGAGCCATTCCCGCAGCAGACCCATCGGCTCCGGCGGCGGGGTGCGGAACTGCGGGAAGCCGACCTCCACGGTTCCGGTGAGCGATTCCGACCTGGTGCTGTTCATGAGCGTCTCCGTATACGGGATGAGCGGGTACGAGCGGACCGCGGGTCTTGGACTCTCCGGCGGACGTCTCAGGGGACTTGCCCGGGGACATGGCCTCGTCGGGTCACAGCCGCAGCGTTCCCTCGATCACCACAACGCCGTCGCCGCCCACCTCGACCGAGTGCACCAACTCCCCGTCGCCCTCGACGAGCGCGTGCATCGGGGAGGGGCGGCCCATCTCGACACCCTGGGTGATCCGGACGCGCCGCCCGTACGCCGCGAGCCCGTGGCGGGCGAGATGGATCGCGATGGGCCCCGCCGCCGAGCCGGTGGCGGCGTCCTCGACCACGCCGTACGCCGGCGAGAACATACGGCTGCGCCACAGCGCCCCGGCCCCGGCGAAGCAGTTGGCCGCCATGTCGGGGAACGCGCCGAGCGCCCGGTGGTCGGGCGTGAGGGCCGACAGCTCCTCGACGCTGCCCAGCGCGATCAGGACATGCCGGGGACCGTTGCGGTAGACGTCCACCGGCAGGACGGGCTCGGACACCCCGAGGGCCGCCAGTAGTTCCTCGCGCTGCTCGAAGGGCTCCCAGGACGGAACGGGCTGCCGCATCCAGGCAGCGGTGACCACTCCGTCGTCACGGACCAGCGAGAAGGGGATGAGTCCCATGCCGGTTTCGAGCTTCAGCTCGTCCCCCGGGCGTCGGTTGCCCAGGGCGATGGCGGTGCCGAGCAGCGGATGCCCGGCGAACGGCAGTTCGTTGACGGGGGTGAAGACCCTGACGTGGGCGTCGCCGCCCTGCTCGGGGCTGAGCACGAAGGTGGTCTCTGAGAGGTTCATCTCCCGTGCGATGCGCTGCATCTGACTGCCCGTCAGGTCGTCGCAGTCGAAGTACACGGCGACCGGATTGCCCTTGAGTGCCTCTCGCGCGAAGGCGTCGACGACAACATACGGATACATCTGGTTCTCCCTCTGGTCCGTGGTCATACGCCCAGCACCGTGCGTACGGCGGTGGCGAGGATGCGCGGGCCGTCCTGGGTCAGGACCGACTCGGCGTGGAACTGCATGGACATGAAGTGAGGTCCGCGCAGCGCGTGCACCTCGCCGGTCGCCGGATCCCGGCACACCTCCACCGGACCGACCTCGTCGACCTCGTGCTTGTCGGCGTGACTGCGGGCGGCGAACGTGTTGTAGAAGCCGACGTGCTCGGCGTTGCCGAAGAGGTCGATCTCCTTCCGGAGGCCCTGGTTGGGGGCCGGCAGCCGCTCTATGGGAAGACCGAGCTCCAGCGAGAGCACCTGGTGGCTCAGGCATACGGCGAGGAACGGCCCGCCCCGACGCAGCAGTGTCCGCACCGCCGCGTGCAGGTGCCGCATTTTCGGCTCGCCGGTCGCCGTCGGGTCGCCGGGGCCCGGCCCCATCACGACGAGGTCGTGGCCGTCGTCGAAGGAGTACGGCTGGTCGAAGCGCCGGACGGTCACCTCAAGTCCCAGGGAGCTCAGTTGGCGTTCGATCATGGAGGTGAACGTGTCCTCGGCGTCGATGACGAGGACACGGCGCCCGGCGAGTACTGGCACCGGCGCTGTGCGGTTCTCGCTGTCGCTCAGCCAGAAGTCCGCGACGGAGTCGTTGCGCCGCTCCAGGGCGGCCAGCACCCGCGGGTGGGCGGCGAAGCGCCCGGTGTTGCCCGACTCCAGTGCGGCCACCAGTGCGGACGCCTTGGCGCGCGTCTCGGCGGCCTCCGAGGCGGGGTCCGAGTGGCGTACGAGGGTGGCGCCGACCCCGACGCTCAGCCGGCCTCCGCTGTCGATGTCCGCGGTGCGGATGAGGATGGCCGAGTCCATGGCGCGACCGCCGTGTCCGTCACGCCCGATGAGGGCGACAACGCCGCTGTAGTAGCCGCGCCCCGCCGGCTCGTACGTGTTGATGACCCGGCAGGCGCTCTCCAGCGGCGAACCGGTCACCGTCGGCGCGAACATCGTCTCGCGCAGGATGTCGCGTACGTCGCGGTCCGTGTGCCCCTCGATGAAGTACTCGGTGTGCGCGAGCCGGGCCATCTCCTTGAGATGGGGACCGACGACACGGCCGCCGGACGGGCAGATCCGCGCCATCATCTTCAGTTCCTCGTCGACGACCATGTACAGCTCGTCGGCTTCCTTGCGATCGGCGAGGAAGTCCATGACCTCGGGCAGGGTGGGGCCGCCGGCCGGATAGCGGTACGTGCCGCTGACGGGGTTCATCACGGCCAAGCCCCCGTCGAGGCTGACATGCCGCTCGGGCGAGGCACCGACGAAGGTGCGGTCGCCGACGTGGACGAGGAACGTCCAGTAGGCGCCGACCTCCTGGGTGAGGAGCCGGGAGAAGAAGGAGAGCGCGCTGTGGGGACCGTAGTCGGTGATGTCGGCGACGAAGGAACGCTTGATGACGAAGTTCGCGCCCTCTCCCCGGCCGATCACATCGTCGACGACTCGCCGGACGATGTCCCGGTACGCGTCGTCGTCCACGTCGAAGTGGCCGCCGCGCAGCGTTGTGGACACCTGCGGGAGGCGCGGCAGCGCGTCGCTGAGGCGCATCCGCTGCTGGTCGGTGACGGTCAGCGCCAGCAGCGGCGCGCCGTCGTCGGGGACCGCGTATCCGCGCTCGGCCATCTGCCGGTACGGGACGAGGGTGAGCACCTCGTGCCGGGCGCCGTCCGCCGCCGGCGCTTCCGGCAGCGGCAGGGCGGCGAGCGTCGCCGGGGCCGTCACGTCCCCGACGAGTACGTCCAGGGTGTCGGCGCCCGCGGACTCGGGCCGGTGCAGCAGGGCGAAGGCGGCCGGC
>NZ_JTHL01000001.1:3825170-3832405 GCF_000818195.1 Streptomyces sp. 150FB
CCGGCCGGTCCGCCAGGACACGGCCGAGCAGGTCGTCGGCGACCCCGGTGACGGCCCTGTCCGCATCGGGCCCGTCCGTGGCAGGCTGCCCGTTCACGCGAAGACCTCCTTCGCCGTGACGACCATCGCGCACCGCTCGGCGGCGTAGGTGACGGCCAGTCGGTGGTGCTGCTCGGAGAAGTCGGCGACGGCGTCGGCGACGAAGAACGCCTGGATGTCGTTGGTGAACGCCTCCACGGCGGTCATCAGGACCCCGACGTGTGCGTAGACCCCGCACAGGATCAACTGGTCGCGGCCGGTCGCACGCATCCGTTCCAGCAGCGGCGACTTGAAGAAGGCGCTGTAGCGCCACTTGGTCAGATTCCAGTCGCCCTCGGCGGGCGCCAGCTCGTCCACGACCTCGCGGTCGGCCGGGTCCGTCCGCATGCCGGGCCCCCAGAAGTCCTTGAGCAGACCGCGCTGTTCGTCGTCCATCCCGCCGGGCTGCGCGGTGTAAGCGACCGGTACGCCGAGGCCGGCGCAGCGGTCGCGCAGTGCGGCGGCGTTGGAGATCAGCTCCCGGCGCACCCCGTCGGGGAAGGGTGCCAGGAAGTAGCGCTGCATGTCGTGGACGAGCAGGACGGCTCTGTCCGGGTCCGGGGACCATGCGGCGGTGTTGTGGGGCAGTTCGCTCGCGGTCGGAAAGGTGTAGGGCTCGATGGGGGGTATGCCGGGCATGGTCTCGCCTTCCTCTGCCTGTCGCGGTCTCGCACGCCCGAGGTCAGGCGCCCCAGCCGGCGGCCACCGCGATGGCCTGCTGGGGGTTGAGCCTCGGGTCGCAGAAGGTCAGGTACTTGTCGCCGACGCGTGCCAGGTCGGCAGCGCCGTGGGCGCACTCGGTGACATCGTCGGGAGTGGTCTCCAGGTGCAGTCCGCCGGGGACGCCGCCGGCGGCGGTGACGGCCTCCTGGAACAGGGCCACCTCGCGCGAGACGGTCCCGAGGAGCCGGGTCTTGTTCCCGTCCGGCGCCGTGACCGTGTTCCCGTGCATGGGATCGGTCAGCCAGATGACGGGATGGCCCGCCCCTGCGACCGCCGCCACCAGACCGGGCAGCCGTTCGCTGATCAGCCCCGCTCCCATCCGGGCGATGAGGGTGAGCCGTCCCGGCTCCCTGGCCGGGTCCAGCCGCTCGCACAGGGCCAGCAGTTCGCCGGGCTCCATCGCGGGCCCGACCTTGCACCCCACCGGGTTGCTCACCTGGGCGAGCAGTGCCACATGGGCGCCGTCGAGATGCCGGGTGCGCTCACCGATCCAGGGCCAGTGGGTGGAGCCGAGATACAGCTTGCCGGCGTCGTCGGCGCGGAGCATGGGGATCTCGTAGTCGAGCAGCAGCGCCTCGTGGCTCGTCCACACCAGCGGTCCGACGGGCTCGTGCCCCGCCGCCCTCCCGCGCCAGCCCAGGTGCTCCATGATGTCGCCGGCGGCCATGTAACCGGCCAGGATGCGCAGCGGGTCGGGGCGCCTGGCCTCATGCGTCGGCTCGGGTCCGTTGACCATGTGACCGCGGAAGGTGGGCAGCACCGCGCCGTGCACGGTCTCGGTACCGCTGGAGCGGGGCTTGGCGAACTGGCCGGCGATACGCCCCACCCGGATGACGGGCTTGTGCACGTTCATCCGCAGCGTTCCCGCGAGCAGGTCGAGCAGCGCGGCCTTCCGCGCCACATCGGTGAAGGCGCACTCGTCGGGGTCCTCCGCGCAGTCACCTGCCTGTACGACGAGCGTCTCGCCGTCGGCCACACCGGCCAACTGGCGGCGCAGCAGGCGCAGATCCTCGGGCCGGACCAGCGCGGGCCGGGCGGCCAGCACCTCTGCGACGCGCTCCACCTGCGCCGCGTCCGCCCAGTCGGGTTGTTGCAAAGCCTCGCGGATGCGGATACCGCGCAAGACGTCGTCCACAAGCGTCTCCAATGGAGCGATCGGCACTGCCGGTCAGGTGGGTATGCCCGCGCGCTTGATCTCGGGGACGGGGATTCCGAGCGAACGGAGCTGCTCGAACGGGTTCATGAACTCCCGCTGGAGTGTGATCTTCCCGTTCACCAGCTCGAACGAGTGCAGGAAGTGGTTCTCGTAGTAGCCCTCGGGGTAGTCGGCGAAGCGGATCGCGCCGTGCCCGTCGCACTCGACCCAGAAGCGGCCGGGGTCCTGGGTCTCGAAGATCTCGACGTTGTACCACTCCCAGTCGGGGAAGGTCTTCAGCGACCAGACCGCGTGCTCGCCCAGCCGGTCCCTGCCGTTGATGCTGATGGGCGCGCCGGTGTCGGTGGTCCACAGACCGCCCCTGCCGTCCTCCGTGAACAGCAGATGCCGCCGGAGCCGATCCTCGCCGGTGCTTGCCATGTACTTCTCGACCGTCGCCCGGTTGAGACGGCGCGACTCGGCCTCGTCGGAAAAGCCTTGAGACTGAACGACTTCGGACATACCTGTCTCCTCAGCGAAAAGAGGCGGATGGGGAAAAGGAATACGGATTCCTTCCGTGCCGACCGGCTGATCCGGGGCACGGGGCCGGCACGAAGAAGCGTGCGGACCTTGGCACCTCAAGCTTTTCCACTGAGGACTTCCGGCGCAAGGGGGACAAGTTCAGATCGAGGTCAGACATTGTCAGGTCCGGTGACATTCCCGCAGGCGCGGAAGCGACAAGCATGATCGTTGCTGTAGCGTATGTGCTGGCCAGTGCCGGTGTATGGTGGCCAGCACATCGCGTCCCAGGGCGAGTTGGCCCTACAGAAGGAACAGTCCGGTCATGGAATGACTTCCTCCGGAACTCGGCACCAAAACCCGGGTAAGGCCGAGTGGCCCATTCGGAGAATGATCGGTTAACATCGCTTCGCCGCAGCATCGGTTGAGAAAGCGTCCGCAGCTCGCACAAGAGGTCCGTTACCCCCGACGGAACCCCGAAGGTGAGATGCGGTACGGAGAGTGGGAGCGGTTCTCGATGTGAGGCCTTTCACGTCGTCGACCGGTCCCACTCCTCGCCGGATTCGTGTCACACGGAGAATTCAGGGACGCCCGAGCTGGAATCCCACTCCGCGCACCGTGACGATCCAGCCGCGCGCCCCGAGCTTCTTGCGGAGGCTGCTCACATGCGTGTCGATGGTCCGGCGCGACCAGACGTCGCCCCAGACCTGCTGCATGATCCGCTTGCGCGCGACGACCGTGTCGGGATGGGAGGCGAGCAGGTGCAGCAGGTCGAACTCCTTGCGCGTCACCTCCACGCTCCGCCCGTCCACGGTGACCTGCCGTCTGGTCGCGTCGATGCTCAGGGATCCGTGTGAGATGACGGACGAGGCGGGAGCGGCAACCGGCTGCGCACGGCGCATGACCGCCTCCATCCGCGCGATCAACTCCCGGAACCCGTAGGGCTTCACCAGGTAGTCGTCGGCGCCGGCGTGGAGTCCAAGCACCCGGTCCAGCTCGGTTCCTCTCGCGGTGACCGCGATGACCGGAGTCGTACTGACCGAGCGGATCCGCCGGCAGACCTCGAGGCCGTCGAGGTCCGGCAGGTCGACGTCGAGCAGCACGACATCGGCGCGCTCGTACGCCACCAGGGCGGCGAGACCGGTGTCGACATGGTCGACCTCGTGTCCGTGCCGCTGAAGGTCCCGCGCCAGTAAGCCCGCCTCCCCGGCGTCACTCTCGACCACGAGCACGCGCCAGGCCTCGTACGTGGCTTCACCGACCGACCGCTTCGGTACTGCCGCCATGCCACCCTGCAGCGGCCCCCGCCGCGCCGGCACCCTCGCTATACGGCTGCTCCTCGTGTGCGCTGTTGTCACTGTTCCCCCATCCATCGGTCCACTCAAAGAGCTTCTGACCTACAGGGAGCGCACACGTGTCATCGTTCGGCATCGAACAAATCCGGCCGATGACATACCACTGCCCAAGACGCGGCAACGAAGCGCGCCCTCCCCGATTCAGGCTCGGGCAGCGTAACAAACATTCCCGGGAGGTCCTCTGAGCCGAGGGAGTCGCGGGGGAAACCAACCCCGAGTTCCGCTATCGGTATTCCCCTAAGGGGCTGTCTCATGTGGTGACTTCGGCCGATGGACGGGCGCTCTCCGCCCGCGCACAGGCCGCTCCGACGATCGTCGAAGCCCACTCCAACTCGCCCCGCGCGGCTGGTTCGCCGAGGATCGCCTCGTACAGCCGACGCCATAAACCAGCCTCCGTCCAGGCCGTGAAGCGGCGGCGCGCGGTGGCCTGCGAGACGCCGAACGCGGGTGGCAGATGCCGCCACGCACACCCGCTGGCCAGCACATACACCACCGCCGCGAACACCGTCCGCTCGTCCACCGGCCCGGTGCCGCCGCCCTGTTGGCGTGGCGCGAGCGAAGGAAGCAACGGCTCGGCAAGATCCCACAGGCCTTCAGGAACCAGCCCTCGCGACAGATCAGTACCCATGGAGAGCCATCTTGCCGGGGCGCGCGTCGGAGACCGCGCGAGACATCCTCTCAATACGGCAATGGCAGGGCAAAGCCCTCGTTTTCCGGGGTCGGCTCTCTCACACGCGATCTGAGTACTCATTACTCAGGCATCTCCCCACTCCCACGTGGTCGGCTGATATCCGAATCCAGCCATATGCACTGCGGGGGGGCCCGGCTTCGAGCGCGGGTGCGAAAGGGGATCAGCGGTGAAAGCAGAGGGCATCTATCTGTCGAGCATAGGAACATATGTTCCCGATCTTGTAACGACGGAACACGCCGTGCGATCCGGCTGGTATGACGCCGAGACCCGGGAGACCTCCGGTCTGGAGTCCGTCGCGATCAGCGACATGGCAGCCCCGGACATGGCGGTGCTGGCAGCCCGGGCCGCTCTGGGGCGTTCGCCTCACACTCCGGAGGATTTCGGCGCGCTGATGCACAGCGCGGCGTACCACCAGGGCCCGGACGGCTGGTCGTCGCAGCACTACATCCTCCAGAACACACTGCGGCAGCCCATCACGGCGCTGGAGATCCGGCAGGGCTGTCAGGGCATGCTCTCCGGCGTCGCGATGGCCGCGCACCGCCTCGCTTACGAGCCGGACAAGTCGGCGGTCCTCATCACCGGCGCCGACAACTACTCGACCCCGCTGGTGGATCGCTGGCGTACCTCGCGGCTGTCCATCCTCGGCGACGGAGCGGCCGCCGTCGTGGTCTCCCGCGTCGGCGGGTTCGCACGGCTGCTCTCCGTCGGTACGCACTCGGCACCCGGGATGGAGGCGCTCCACCGGGGCGGCGAGCCGCTGTTCCCGCCCGCGGTGACGGTGGGCCGCGAGATGGACTACGAGGCCCGGGTCAAGTTCTGGATGGACGAGTGGGCCAAGGGCAACGTCCCGCCGATGGAGCACCCTGGCGAGGTTCTCCAACAGGCCCTGGACAAGGGGCTCAAGGACGCCGGTCTGCACCTGGACGACATCGCCAGGGTGTGCCACCCGAGTGCGGCGCGCGGCGCGCTGCGGGACCAGTTCCTCGATCCCCTCGGGATCGACCTGGAGCGTGGTATCTGGGAACACACCAAGCGGGTCGGGCACATCGCTTCGGCGGACGTGTTCATCGGCCTCGAATACGTGTGGCGCAGCCGCCTGGTGGGCCCCGGGGACAAGGTGCTGATCTTCACCGGCAGTCCCGGCTTCGAGGCCGGCTGCGCCATCGTCGAGATCATCAGCAGCCCGGAGGACGGAGCATGAACCCCACCGACATCACCCCCGGCATCACCCCCGACACGCCTCTCGTGGGCGACGACCTGAAGGCCTATCTGGCCGAGCTGATCGGCATCTCCCCCGCGGAGATCGCCGACGACGACAACCTCATCCGTCTCGGACTCGAATCCCTGCACGTGATGCGCCTCATCACCAAGTGGCGCCGTGCCGACATCCCGGTGACCTTCGGTGAGATGGCCCGGACCCCCACCTACTCGGCGTGGAACGAGCGGCTCACCGAGGCACTGGCGGCCCGCGACACCGGCTCGGGAAGCTGACAACGCGTCGGCGCCCGTACCCCGCCGGGGGTACGGGCGCCAACGGCGTCCCACCGTCACATCATCCGGGTCTCAGGGCCCGATCGCGGCGGTGGCCGCCGACCCGGCGGCCACCAGGGGGGCGCCCAGGCGCCTGGCAAGCTCGGCGCGGGTCGTGACGCCCAGCTTCGCGTAGGCGCGGTAGAGGTGGTTCTCCACCGTACGTACGGAGAGAACGAGATGGTGCGCGATCTCCTGGTTGGTCAACTGCGAGACCGCCAGGGACACCACTTCCCTTTCCCGCAGCGTGAGTTCGGGGCCGCGCGGCATCTCACGCCGACCCCCGCTCACCACAGCCCAGTGCGACAGACCGGCGCAGCGCGCGGCCAGCTCCCCGCTGGTGACACGACAGGCGCGGCTCTTGCGGAGGCCACCGGCCGCCTGGTGCGCCAGGGCCGCCTGCGCGAACGCCTCCGCGGCCAGCGGCAGGAACCCCAGCGACTCGAATCGCGTCGCGACCCCGGCGAGGGCGTCGCCGTCGTTGCCGGCCAGAGCGCGCACATGACGCGCCCTGGCGGCGGGGAGTCCCGCGTCGGGGTGCTCGCGCCCCAGCATGGCAGCGGCCCTGCCGGCCGCACCGGCCCTGGCGGCCAGATGCAGGGCGGCGAGTGCCTGGGCGCCACGCCCGGCGGCCGTGGCGCGTTCCGCGAGCTTCAGCGCCTCGCGTGCCGCCGCCGTACGGTCGCCGAGACAGGCGCGGACCAGCGCCTGTTCCAGCGCGGCCGCATCCCGCGCCATGGGGTACGGCAGCTCGCCGCGCCCGCTGTGACACGCCTCGTCCAGCAGGGACATGGCCTCCGCCGTCTCGCCGGTCTCGGCCAGCGCGCCGGCGAGTTCGGCGAGCCGTTCCTCTTCCGTGCTGAGCCACTCCCCCGGGCCCTGGTACGCGGCGGCCTCCCGCAGGAGTTCGACGGCCTCGGCGCCCCGGCCCGCGCTCCGGTGGATCCGCGCCTCGAACAGGGTCAGGTGGAGCCGCCGGCGCGGGCTGTCCTCGCCCGCGCACGTCCGCATCTCGTCGAGCAGGTCTGCCGCGCCGGCCACGCCCCGCGCCTGGAGCGCGATCCGCCCTCGTACCAGCAGATGGTCCAGCTCGACGTCCTCGTCCCTGCCGGCCGGCGTCGCGCGGCCTGCCGCCAGCAGGGCGAGCGCGCCCTCGCTGTCGCCGGACTCGTGTCGGGCGAGCGCGCGTACGGCCAGGGCCTGC
>NZ_JTHL01000001.1:3832430-3847853 GCF_000818195.1 Streptomyces sp. 150FB
CCGGAGGCGAACGGCCCGGGCCCCAGGGCGGGCTCCGGGGCGGAGCACAACTCGCCGATCCGGTCGGCCACGAGCCGCAGGACGGACCGCGCGCCCGCGAGCGCGCCGCCGTCCCCCGGTGTCCCGGCCGCCGCGACGTCCACCAGTGCCTCGGCGTCCACCGGACGCCCCAGGCCGAACGCCATGTTCAGTGCCCGCGCCCCGACCAGCCCCGAGGGCGCCGCCCGGCCCGTGACCGGCTCCGCCGCCTCGGCGTAGAGGGCTTCCGCCTCGCCATGCCGGCGCTGCCCGGCCAGTGAGCCGGCCAGCAGCACGGCCAGGTCCGTATCGGGAGCGCCACCGGGCGGCAGAACGGCGCGGCACAGGTCCTCGGCGAGGGCGAAGTCCTGGCAGCGCAGCGCGCCTTCCGCTGCCTCGCTGGCCTGCGCGGCTTCCGGTATCCAGCCGGACCCCAGCCGGAGCCGGGAGATACGCGCCGCGTCGTCTGCGCTCCGTACCCCGGCGTGTTCCAGCCCCTCGGCGATCACCAACCGGAGTCGGCGGGTGGTCAGTTCGGGCAGCGTCCCGCGCAGGACAGCCGCGCACAAGGGGTGCGCCAGCCGCAACAGCAGACCGAAGCCGCGGCGTTCGGCCACGACGACCCCCCGCTGGTTCAACGACTCAGCGGCGACGCCGAGTTCGGCGGCGAAGTCCAGCCCGGCCTCGAAGGATCCCGCGACGGCGAGCATGCTGACGAGTTCCCTCTCCTCCGCGCTCAGCGGGCCGAGGAAGAGCTCGCTCAGCGCGACGAGACGGCCGTCGGGCGTCCCGCCCAGCCCGGGCCACTGCCACCTTCCCCGTACCTTGCGCAGCGTGCCGTCCTCCAGCGCGGAATCCGTCAACTCCCGCAAGGCGCGGGCATTTCCCCGGGCGAGGTCCCAGAACTTCTCGGCAGTGCCCGCGGCGACGGCTCCCCCGAGCCGGGCCGTCAGGACCTTGACCGAGCCCGATCTGTCGAAGGCGCCGACCTCGATCCGCCGCAGCGACTGCCTCAGCAGCAGGTGCCGTACGCCGTCGGGCAGCGGCGCCACGGACGAAGCGGTGGCCACCAGAACGGCCCGGCCGCTGCCGGCGAGCCGGTGGACCTGTTCCAGCGCGCGAGGGCCGATGAGATGAATGTCGTCGACCCCGATCACCGGTCTGTCCTCGCCTCCGCCCGGACGTAACGGGAAAGGCTCACCGCGCGGCGCGGCGCGCTGCGCCGGCACCCGGCTGTGCTGGAGCGGGAGCACCGGTGCGAGCGCGGTCGGATCTCCGAGCCGTACGACCTTCGCGCCGCGCCGCTCCGCCCGGGCCAGGGCCGCGTCCAGGAGCGTGGTCCTGCCGACGCCGGGCGCACCGGTCAGGAGAGCGCCCGCACCTCTCTCCCATGACCGCTCGATGTGGGCGAGTTCCGTCTCCCGTGAGGAGACAAGCACGTCGTCAACTTTTTCTGCCGCCATTTCTGTTTCCCCCGTGTTCCATGGCGCCGAACCATTCCGGTCTGCCGGTCAGGCCACCGGCGCACTCGCACTGATGTACATGACAGGTACCGGCGTGGTGATCGTTCCCTTCTCGCTCTTCAGCGCGTCCAGCCGCCGGGCCACTTCCCGCGCGACCCCGTCGCCGTCCGCCTGCTCGATGCGCTCCCACAACCTGCGCATCCCGGTTGTCCGGGTCCACTCGACCCACTGCGCACCCGACTCGGCCACCAGCGGGAATATCTCCTCACGGGCCACCACATCGGTGAATCCGGCCCCGGTCAGGGTCTTTTCGATCGATTCCGGTGTCACCAGCCAGTTGTCCGCGTAATTCGCGAAGGGATAGTCAGGCCCTTCGCTCTTTCCCTGCCGTGTCATATACGGAATGAGCAGGTCGTGGACGCTCGAAGGCAGGAGCCCCCAGCGGCCCTCGGCGGTCGGGAAGAAGGAAGGGGCGCTGAGCGCGAATGTGCCTCCGGGCCGCAGGAGTGTCAGGTAGGGGCTGAGGTCCGAAGCCTCGCGGGTCCAGATGAAAAGACTGAGACTGCCGACCACCGCGTCGAACCTGCCCGCCGGGAACTCCGGGGCCTGTCCGTTCATCACGGAGACGGACACCTGGGACAGGCCACGGGCCCCGGCGGCCTGTGCGGCGTACTTCGCCATCTCCTCCGAGATGTCGATGCCGACGACCTCACCCTTCTCACCGACGGTCTCGGCGGCCGAGAAGAGCGCCGCGCCACGGCCGCATCCGACATCCAGAACGGAATCGCCGGGAGTCAGACCCGCGATGTGGACGAGCCGTTGACCGATCGGGACAAAGAACGCGACGCCACTCTGGTCGTACACCTCGGCAGTTCTGTTGAAGAGGCTGTGCATCTCTTCCGTCGTCTCGACACTTTCCATCCGAAATCTCCTTGATATAGGCAGAGTTGACTACGGCAGGGATCGCGCACAGGTGATATCAATGGCAGCACAGATTTCGATCACCTGTCCAATAGCCAGATCTTCTCGCCCCGAGCAGCAACCGTTATGCGCGACCGTGGGGTTCAGACGCCCTCTTCGGCGCCCCGGGCCAGATTTCCCTTGGGGAGCAGGGCGAAGACCAGTACGGCGCTGGCGAAGCTCAGCACCGCGCCGACGACCATGGCGGTGTGCATGCCGTCGACGAACGCGGCCCCGGCCGCCCGTACGAGTTCGGCTGCCTTGTCGGTCCCGAGCGAGGCCGCCGTACGGCCGACCGCGCCGACGGAGTCGGTCGCCCGCTGCGCCTCGGCGCCGGACAGCTCGCCCAGATGGGGCCGGAGCCCGCTCGCGTACACCGAGGCGAGCACACTGCCCAGCAGGCCGATGCCGAGCGCGCCCGCGCTCTGCCGCACCCAGTGGCTCGCCCCGCTCGCCACCCCGGCCAGCTCCATGGGGATCTCGCTCAGGCTCACGGCGATGGCCTGCCCGACGTTGAGCCCGGCGCCGAATCCGATGAGTCCGAGGCTGACGCCGATGACGGTGTACGACGACGAGGCGTCGGCACCGAGGAGTGTCAGCATGCCGGCACCGACGAACGCGAGGCCGAGCGCGATCACTCCCCGGCTGCCCAGCTTGGCGGCCACGGGTCCCGCGATCACACTGGACGCCGTGAACAGCACGGCCAGCGGTACGAGTCCGAGGCCGGCGTCGAGCGGCTGGTAGCCCAGCACGCCCTGGAGGTACTGGGTCAGGACGAACATGATGCCGCTGAAGACGAAGAAACTCAGCGAGGTCGCGAGCGACCCCAGCACGAACAGCCGCTTCCGCAGCAGCCGGAGGTCGAACACCGGAGCCCGGACCCGCCGTTGGGACTGGATGAAGACCACGAGCAGCACGATGCCCAGCACACCCGCGCCCAGTGTGATCGGCGATGTCCAGCCCCGGTGCGGTCCCTCGATCACGGCGAACAGCAGGCCGCCCGTACCGAGTGTGGAGAGCACGACACCCGGCAGGTCCAGCCCCCGGCCGGCCGGCTCGGGCCGCTGGTGCCTGATGAAGAGCTGCCCGCAGATCAGTGTGACGACCACCAGCGGGATGTTGATCAGGAAGACCGAACCCCACCAGAAGTGGTTGAGCAGATAGCCGCCGAGTACCGGCCCGAGCGGCAGCCCAAGGACGGTCATGGCGCTGAGGATGCCGATCGCCTTGCCCCGCTCGCCCTTGGGGAAGCTGACTGTGACCAGCGCGAGCGAAGCGGGCAGAATGCCCGCTCCGCCCACACCGAGCAGCGCGCGCCACGCGACCAGTTGCCCGGTGCCGGTCGCCAGCATGCACAGCGCCGAGGCGATGCCGAAGAGCGTCAGGCTGCCCATCAGCAGCCTTTTGTGGCCGAGTTGGTCGCCCAGCCGGCCGCCTATGAGCATCAGGGCGGCGAAGGTCAGGATGTACGAGTCGTTGATCCAGGCCAGGTCGCTGCTGGAGGCCGAGAGGTCCACCGCGAGGGACGGCAGCGCGATGTTGACGACGGTCGCGTCCACCTCCACCACGGTGACGACGAGGCACAGCACGGCCAGGACGATCCACCGCCGGGGGGAGGCTCCCTCCTCGGGCGCGTGCGGGCTCGTCCCGCCGGGATCTCGGGTGGGATTCACCATGGAATCGGGGTTCGGCATGGTCTCTCGGTGTTCCTTCACTGTGGGGGAGTACCGCGTGGTACGGGAACGAGGAACCGCCGGGCCTCAGGCGGGCCGGGGCGCCAGCTCGGCGGCGATGACACGGCCGATCTCGGCGGCGGGCCCGGCACGCATCATGTCCCGGTGTGCGCAGGCGACATCGATCTTGCGGACCTGGCCGTCGACGTACGGGTCCCAACTGTCGCGGCTGGGCGAGGAGTCCGTACGCCCTTCGGCGGCGGTGAAGAGCACGACGTCGCCCTTGAACGTGCCGGGCCGGAACACCCGCACCAACTCGACGTTGTTGACCCAGGTGTCCGCCAGGTGCCTGACCCGCTCGACGCCCATGAACCGCACCGACTCGACCTGGTCGTGGATGATCTCGGCGAACCGGTCGCGGTCGAGGGAGGCCAGATCCGCCTCCCCCACCTCGTAGCCGAGGTCCGCCAGGAGGCGCGCGAGGGCCAGATTCTCCGCCACCCGCTCGGTCCCGAAGTCGTACTCGTCACCTGGATAGGTGTCGAGAATGGTGAGGAAGGCGACCTCCTCGCCCTGCCGTTGCAGCTCCACGGCCATCGCGTGGACCACCGTGCCGCCGAAGGACCAGCCGAGGAGGTGGTACGGACCGGTCGGCTGCACCGTACGTATCTGCTCGACGTAGTCCCGCGCCATGTGCTCCACACTCGGCGGGCGCAGCCCCGGTGTGCTGAGGCTGCGGGCCTGGACGGCGTACAGGGGCTGGTCGTTGCCCGTGACGCTCAGCAACGCCGAGTAGGGCCAGCCGAATCCGAACCCCGGGTGGATGCAGAACAGGGGCGGCCGCTCCCCCGTCGGCCGGAGCGGCAGCAGGACCTCGAAGGGGTCCTGCGAGTCGCCGGACTCCACCAGTTCGGTGAGCCGGGCGACGGTGGGGTGGTTGAAGAGATCGCGGATGGTGATCTCGGTGGAGAGGGTGGTGCCCACACGGCTGGTGAGCCGGGTCGCGAGGAGGGAGTGTCCGCCGAGGTCGAAGAAGCTGTCGTCGATGGATACGGCGGGCAGGCCCAGCACTTCGGCGAAGAGCCCGGCGATGATCTCCTCGCGGGGTGTGCGAGGCGTACGCCCGGTGGTCGCGGCGCCGAAGTCGGGCGCGGGCAGGGCCCGTCGGTCGACCTTGCCGTTCGGGGTCAGGGGCAGCGTGTCCAGCACCAGGACCGCGGCCGGGACCATATGGCCGGGCAGCGCCTGAGCCACCCGGGCCCGCAGGTGCGCCGGGTCGAGGGACCGGCCGGTGCTCGGCACCGCGTACCCGACGAGTTGCTTGAGGCCCTGGGCCTCGTGGACGGCGACGACCGCTTGGCGTACGTCCTCGTGGCGGATGAGGGCCGCCTCGATCTCACCGAGTTCGATGCGGAAGCCGCGTATCTTGACCTGGTCGTCGGCGCGCCCGAGGTGGTGGAGCTGCCCGTCGGGGCGCCGGCGTGCGATGTCGCCGGTCCGGTACATACGCTCGCCCGGGGCGCCGAACGGGTCGGAGATGAAGCGCTCGTCGGTGAGGGCGGGCCGGTTGAGGTAGCCGCGCGCCAGGCCCCGGCCGGCCGCGTACAGCTCGCCGGGCACACCGATGGGGACCGGCTGGAGGTGCTCGTCGAGCACGTACAGACGGGTGTTGGCGACCGGGCTGCCGATGGGCGGGGCCGTGGTCGAGTCGGTGAGCCGGTCACTGAAGGAGACGGCGACGGTCGACTCGGTGGGACCGTAGGCGTTGAACACACTGCGCCCCGGGGACCAGCGTCCGACCAGTGCGGCGGAGAGCGCCTCCCCGCCGGAGATGACGGTGCCGCCGGGCAGCAGGTCGTCCGTGGGCTCCAGGGCGGCCAGCGCGGCGGGCGGCAGCATGACATGGGTGACGCCGTGCCGCTTGATGGTCCCGGCCAGCGGGTCGCCGGGGAGCAGGCTGTCGGCGTCGGAGACGACGAGGGCGGCGCCCGAGAGCAGGCCCATGGTCAGCTCCCAGAACGCGGCGTCGAAGCTGGGCGAGGAGAACTGGAGCACCCTGCTGCCCGGGCCGATCCCGAACTTCTCCTCGTGGGTGGCGGTCAGGCTGGACACACCGGTGTGGGAGACGACAACCCCCTTGGGGCGGCCGGTGGAACCGGACGTGTAGATGACGTACGCCGGGTGCGCGGGGAGCAGCGCCACCTCGGGCGCGGTGTCCGGCAGGGCTCCGAGGTCCAGGGTGTCGAGCAGGACGCGGGGCGCCGAGCCCGGCATCCGTCCGGTGATCGCGCCGGTCGTCAGGATGAGCGCCGGGCGGGAGTCGTCGAGCATGTACGCGATGCGGTCGGCCGGGTAGTCGGGGTCCACCGGGATGTATCCGGCGCCCGCCTTCCACACCGCGAGCGCCGCCACCGGCAGGTCCACCGAGCGCGGCAGCGCGAGGGCGACCAGACTCTCCGGTACGACACCGAGGGCGACGAGGTGGTGCGCCAACCGGCTGGAACGGGCGTCGAGTTCGGCCGCGGTGAGCTGTCCGCCGGCGAAGATGACGGCGGGCGCAGCGGGGTCACGGCCCACCCGGCGCGCGAACAGTTCGGGCAGGGTGACCACCGGGAGGTCCCGCTCGGTGTCGTTGAACCCTTCGATGAGCAGGGTCCGCTCCTCGGAGCTGAGGATGTCCAGGCGGCTGACGGGAGTGTCGGGGTCGGCGAGCGCGGCTCGCAGCAGGCGTTCGAGACGAGCGGCGAGGGCCTCGGCCGTGGTGCGCTCGAAGAGGTCCGTGCTGAACTCGACGCCGATGTCCAGGCCGCCGCCCGGGCGGCCGTCGGCGTCCTCGCGCTCGGTCGCCTCGAACAGCAGGTCACAACCCGGGACACCGGTGTCCGTGTGCCGGGCCCAGGGTCCTTCCGGCGCCCCGGTGGTGGAACGGTGCGCCAGCGCGACCTGGAAGAGCGGGTGGAAGGTGCCGGGGCTGTCGGGCGCGAGCACCGCCACGAGGCGGCCGAACGGCACGTCCTGGTGCGCGTACGCGTCCCGGCCGGTGTCCCTGACCCGGGCGAGGAGTTCGCGGAAGGTGGGGTCGCCGGAGACATCCGTGCGCAGGACGACCGCCTCGGCCGTGGGGCCGTCGACGGCGACGCCGACCGGCAGGTCGGTTCCGGCGCCGAGGCGGCTGAGCAGAGCGGCGACGCCCGCGTGGAACGCGGTGAAGGTGCTCGTACCGGCGCTCCGGGCGAGCGCGGCGAGGCGCGCGTGCGTCTCAGCGGCTGTCCGCACCCGGACGGTGTCGGCGCGACTCTCCGTGGTCCGGGTCCTCGGACGGTCGAAGGGAAGCGTTAACTGCTCGGGAAGACCGCTGAGCGTTTCGCTCCAGTAGGCGAGTTGCCGGCTCTGCTCGGCGCCGGCGACCTGCGGGAATTCCTGTGGAGCCACCGGGACGGTGGAATCGATCCGACCGGATCCGCTTTCCTTCGTGCCCTCGGAGAATTCCTCGTTCCGGTCCAGGAATGAATTCAGGAAAGACGATGTGAACTTCATGCTTAACCCCCCGTGAAAGCCTTGAAGCTGCACATCCAAGGATATGAGGGGGGACCTAGCGCGCCTCCTAGCGCCAAGCCTGATAAAACGTCAAGTCGATGTCAGGAAGGGCGACAAGGCGTGATGGCGCCATCACCGATCGCCGAGGCCGTGAGAACGGCGGAGAGCTGAGCGGCGACCAGCGAGCCGAGGGGATACGCCGTGGGGCGGCACTCCGCGTCGAAGGCCTCGCACAGCGCGCCGAAGGTCCGGTGGGCGTACGCGGTGGAGCGGGCGAGGAGCGCGCTGTCGTGCTCACCGGCGGGGCCGGCGACGGCACGCACGTCGGACGGGTCGGGGAACATGCGCTGCCACATACCGAGCGTGCGCAGCGGCAGCAGCCTCGCCGTGTCGTGCACCGCGTGCCAGAGCCCCTCGGCCGCCTCCGGGTCCCGCGGGAGGCCGATCTTCGTACGCCAGACGGTCGCCGAAGCACGGGCGAGACGGATGGTGTCCTGTACGGCGGGCCCGAAAGGGCCCTCCGGCGCCGCCCGTAGCGCGGCGCCGAGAGCCTCCTCGACGGGCGCCACCGCGCGCATCAGGTGTTCGGCCTGCCCGGCGACCGCCACCGCCCACGCCTCGGGCGAGGACGGCACGGCCGGTCTGCGCACCTCCCACCGGGGGACCTCGGCGATGACCCCCCGCGTGCCGTACCGCTGGGCGTAGTGGAGGCTGCAGGTGCCGTGGCCCGGGGCACTCCGGGGAGCCCCGGTGTCGGGGTGCAGTTCGCCGGCTCCGGGCAGGATGTGCACGCCGGGGGCCGAGCAGGGCCAGCCGACGGTGTCCATGGAGACGGCGTCGACCGGGAGTCCGTGAGCCGCCGGGATCCGCGCCAGTTCCCCGGCGAGCGTCGGATCGTCCTGGTCGATAATGGAGAAGGCGCCGCCCACATCGCTGTTGTGCAGGGAACACAGCACCAGCGGACGCAGCGTGTCGATCACCTCCATGACGGCCCTGGTCTCCGGCAGCGGCCGGTCGAAGCGGCCCCCGGGCACGTCGAGAGGGAAGGTCCACTCCGGCTGGGCGGCGAGTCCGGGCCGGTAGAAGTTCCGGTGGTACGCCTCGACGCCGGGCGGCCCGGCGTACCAGCCCTCGTTGAGCCGGGCCCCGTCGAGGTCCCAGCACGGCAGGACATGCCAGGTGAACGGGGCGACGGCCGGGTCCTGTGCACGGATCGCCGCGCCGACGAGGCGTACGAGTTCCCAGGCCGTCAGCAGGCCGACGGGTTCGTTCGGGTGCGGGCCGGCGACAACGAGGATGTTCCTGGGGCCGGAGCCGACAGTGACCAGTTCCAGCGGCTCACCCGCGCGCGTCACCCCGATCCGGCGGACGCTCCCGCGTCCGGTCACCGCCTCGCCGTGGATCGCCCGTAACGCGGCGTCCACGGACGGGAATCGATCGAACCGGCGGACCTGGCCGGTCATCCGTGTCAGCTCTCCGTGCGCTCCACGCATGCCCCACTACCTTTCCTCCGGCGCCCGTGTGGTGACAGACACTGCCCGGGTCGCGCGAACGGCGTGGCGGTACCGAGGCAGTCCATCCGTACGGAGCCGGTCGCGCACGGATGTTCACCGGGAGCGTGTCGGCTGCCTCATGGATGGCTGTTCCCGCGCAGGGGGGCTCCGAAGCGTTCAGATGGTCATATGGACCCGGCGCAGGAGCTGGGAGACCACCGAGGAACCCTCGTGGTCACCGGCCTCGGCGAAGATCCGCCACGCCCGGCCAGCGGACTCGGCGGCGGCGGTCACCGCACCCCGGTCGAGCTGCGCGCGCGCCATCCGTACGAGCGACCAGGCCGTCGTGCCCGGCCGGTCCTTCGGTGGTGGCGTACGCACCGGTTCCTGACCGGGACCGGCCGCCTCGCCACTGTCGGGCCGGGCCTTGGACCCGGCGGCGGGCGGGGCGAGGGCGGGCCTGCCGCACAGCGCGGCGATCTGGCGCGCGAACTCCGCGTCCTCCTCGAACCGGCGTCTGGTCAGCAACGCGAAGGCCCGCTCGGCGTCCTCGTCGGTGAGCGCCTCCAGGCGCAGGTGACGGGCGCCGGGCGGTCCGGCGATCGCGGTCCGGCCGGTGACCAGGACCGCGCAGCCGGGGGTGTCCGGCAGCAGCGCCCGTATCTGCCCCGGATCGGCGGCGCCGTCCACGAGCAGCAGCACACGCCGGCCCGCCAGCCGGGCCCGCAGCGCGACCGCCGCGGCCTCCGGGGTCAGGGGCGGGGAAGCGGGCGGCAGGCCGGAGAGCCTGAGCAGATCGCTGATCCGGTCGGCGATCGGCCCGCCCGGTGCCCGGGGCCCCAGGTCCACGTACCAGAGGCCGTCGGGGAACCGCTCGTGCAGCCGGTGTGCCACATGCACGGCCAGGGCGGTCTTGCCGCTGCCCGGGGCCCCGGAGAGCAGCACGAGCGGCACGGTGGCGGTGGCAGTCGCGGTCGCGGTGCCGGTGGTGCCCATACCTGGGTGGGCGTGATCCGGCGGCGGTACGAGGGTCCGCTCGATGGCCTCGATCTCGTCGGCCCGCCCGACGAACCCCGGCGTGTCCGGCGGGAGTTGGCGCTGAGTGACCCAAATCTCGCCGGGCGGGGCGCAGCCGGGGGACGCGCGTCCGGCCACCGACGGCATCTCGCCCCTGAGGATGTTCTGCTGGACGGCGCGCAGCTCCTCGCCGGGCTCAAGACCGCAGGCATCGAGCAGCAGCGTGCGCGCCTGCTGGTAACAGTCCAGCGCCTCCGCCTGCCGGCCGTCCTGGTGGAGGGCGCGCATCAACTGGGCCCAGGTGCGCTCCCGCAGCGGGTGCCGCGCCGACAGGGCGCGCAGCTCCCCGAGCAGGTCGCCGTGGAGGCCGAGGGACAGCTCCAGGTCCGTACGGTCCTCCACCGCCCGGCTGTGCTCCTCTGTGAGCCGTGCGGCCTCCCTGCGCTGGAGGCGCTCCGACGGTACGTCGGCCAGCGCCGGGCCACGCCACAGCTCCTCGGCCGCGCGGAACACGGCGACGGCGGTGACGGCGTCGCCTGCCCTTTCCGCCTCGCGCGCCCGCGCCACCGCCGTGCGGTACGCCTCGACGTCCACCCTTCCGGGAGACAGGTCGAGGCGGAAGCCGCCGGACACCGTACTCAGCCGGGCCGTCTCCCCGACCCGCTCCTTCATCAGGTTGCGCAGGCGCATGAGGTAGACGTACAGCGTCTCCTTCGCCGTCGGAGGAGGGGTCTGTGCCCACAGCCACTCGATGAGTTCGTCGGTGGGTACGACACGGCCGCTGTGCAGCAGCAGTCCGCCGAGCAGCACCCGTTGCTTTCCGGCGCTGGGAGACAACGTCCCCTTCGGACCCGTCAGTTCCACCGGGCCGAGCACTCGGCCCGTTATGCCACCCGTCTGCATCTGTCGGCTCTCCCCCGATGTCGCTCGATCCGTCCCGATCGTTGTACTGGAGCGGCTGGTCAGGCCGCCTTCCCAGAATGCCTGGGATCCCATCCGAAAGCGAGATTTGACATTCCTCTGACGTGGGCCGCACATTCCTTGACATGCGCGGGAAGGAGCTTAGGGGGCATCTCCCGTCGCGGCGGGCGGCGCTGAATATTGTTCATTCCGGCAACGCCTTTGTAACGCGTGGGCATTGACCGGCGGAAACACCGCGGCGGTCCGCCCCCGATCGGCCCGGCCCCATGGGCTCCGGCACCTCGCCCGGGCCCGTCCGACGCCCGTGGCGGCGGCCCGCAGCGGGGACCTCATCTCCTCCGGCCAAAAAGCTGCCTTTTCGGCCAACCACCCCGCCCCCGCCACCGGTCATGACTTGACGGAGCGACATGTGTGCGTTGTGCTATCCATGCCAGGTTCCATTGCGCGCGATGAAGAACCCGGGCGAGGGCCACATCCGTTTCCGTGCTCAAGGCGTGGGATTACGTTCTTGTGAATTGCCCCTCGCCCCACAGGTCTCAATGGCGAGACCGTCCCCAGGACGTGGACGATGAGCAGCCGTTCACCAGGGAAACTCCGATTCGAATATTCCACGGGCATGTGCGATCGCCCGGTGGGGGCCGTCGGACACGCCCTCCGGGGACCCGATCCGCATGCTAGAAACTGAGGTGGCCGGAGACGGCCGGAGACCGGCATACCTGGCCGGACAATCGGGGGAAGATCATGCATTCCGCTGGACATCGACTGCTCTCCGGGGCGCCGCCGACGGGGCCGGCGCCCCCCACCGCCCACGCTCACATCAGCGACCTGGACCATTCTCGCCACCACGAGCTGCCCCTGGACGTGACCCGTGCCCAGAACCACCACGTACGAGACCGAGTCGAAGCACCTGTCCCGCACCGTTCCCCGCGACACGGAGAGCACCCTGCGCATCGGTGAGATGGTCGACCGGACGGGGGTCAGTGAGCGGCTGCTGCGCTATTACGAGAGCCGGGGTCTGCTGAAGCCGAGCCGTACCCAGCAAGGTCACCGCGTCTACCGGACGAATGACATCTCGCGTATCCGGCTGATCCGGCTGCTGCTCGACGGCGGAATCAGCACGAAGAACATTCAGCTCCTGATGGACTGCATCCATGAAGGAATGGATCTGTCCAGGATATGTGACGAGTTGGACGACACTCTCGATCGCGAATTCGAGCGCATTTCCCGGGAGATCGAGTCGCTGGAGCTGACCCGCCGTTATATCGCTGTCCTCTCGGGCCGCGCCTCGGTCACCGAGCGGACATTGGCGTCCGCGGCGATGAGCGAGAGACCCCCGTCGATCACGAACGACTGGCCGGTCGCGTAGGCGGCGCCGTCCGACGCGAGATAGCGGATGAGCCCGGCGACCTCACCCGAGGCGCCGGGCCTTCCCAGCGGGACGACCGGCCGTGCGAGGGACCGGGGATCCACCGTCGCGGCATGGCCGTTCATCGGTGTCACGGTCTCTCCCGGCGCCACGGAGTTCACCGAGATGCCGTGCACACCCAGCTCCAGAGCCATCGTCTTGGTGAGCATGCCCAGGGCGCTCTTCGCCGCGCAGTAGGCGCTTCCTCCGGCGATCGGGATGTGCTCGTGCACACTCGTCACATTGATGATCCTGCCACCGCGTCCCCTCCGTACCATCGCGCGCGCCGCCTCCTGGGCCAGCAGGAAGGGGCTGGTGAGGTCGACGGCCAGCACCCGCGCCCAGTCGTCGTGGGTCTCGTCCAGGAAGGAAGCGCGCCGGTTCACCCCGGCGTTGTTGACGAACACGTCCACGCCGCCGGCCTCGTCGATCGCCCCGCGCAGCGCGGCCACCGCCGACTCAGGTACGGCCAGGGGCAGTTGGACCGACCAGGCGCGGACGCCTTCTCCATCGCTCTCGCCCTCGGTCAGCGCGTCGACGACTTCCTGGGCCGCCGACTTGTTGTTCCCGTAACCCACCACGACATCGAATCCGGCCCGGCCCAGTTCCAGCGCCGCGGCCCGCCCGATGCCCGAACTGGCGCCTGTCACCAGGGCGACTCGTCGTGTCATGTGCTTCCTCCGTGTGTGTGGTGTGGTGTGGTCAGCGGTCGTTCAGCAGGTCTTCGTTCATGTCGATGACGAGCCGCACCACCAGTTCGTCGTCCACCACCCGGCCGCGCGTCGCGATCATCCGGTTCATCAGATCGACACCGTCCCCCAGCGACCGCCGGTGGGTGAGGAGAACGTCGTACCGGCCCCCGGCCCGCTCCAGTTCGCCCGCCGCCTCCGCCAGCGCCCGTCCGGTCACCCCACGGTTGCCGGTGAACCGGACAGCCGCCGCCGAGCCGTCGGACCAGCTCACGCTGTACGGGGGAAGCGGGCCACCGGTGTTCGCCGCGCGGACGCCCGCGAGGTCGATCCCGGGGAAGTGCCGGCTCACCGAGTCCGGATACACCCCGCCGATCACATGCATCGCGCGTACGGCCCCGCCGAACGCCCCCCGCGCCAGATCGATGCCGTCGACCGTACGGTCCCGGTGCGTCCCGACCAGCACGGCCACCGGACGGCCCTCCCCCTCGCCCGCCAGGGTCTCCAGCTCGTCGGCCCGGACGTGGCGGATGCCGTGGCCCGCCAGGTGCTTCGCCGACCAGTCGAGGCCCGCGTCACCGCCGTGGACGAGTGTCACCCGTACGCCGCCGGAGAGCGCCGCCCGCAGTGCGGCGAGATTGCCGATCAGCCCGTCGCCGACGATCACCAACTCCTCGTGGGACGACCGCGCCAGGCACTGCGCCGCGTACGTCACCACGGCCAGCGGTTCGACCAGGGTCGCCGTGCCGGAGCCGAGCGTGGGCCCGATCGGGACCAACAGGCCCGCCGACACCGCCGATTCGGCGATCCGCACCCGCTGCTGGAACAGCCCGTCGACATTGTGGCCGAGCAGGAACGAGGGGTCCCCGGGATGCGTCGGGTTGACCACCACACGGTCCCCGCTCCGTACGCGGGTCACGCCCGCCCCGACGGCCACCACCCTGCACGCGCCCTCGTGGCCGAGGACCGGGGACGGGTCGTCCCGCAGGCCGCGCAGCATCTGGATGTCGGTGCCGCAGAGGCTGACGGCCTCGGGGGCGAGCAGGACCTCTCCCGGGCCCGGCGACGGCGTGGCTCGCGCCGCCAACTCGCTGTGGCCGCCGACGCGTTGGATCGCGATGTGGTCCATGGGGTGCGGGGCTCCCTCGATCGAGTGTCGGGTGTGGGGTGTCGGGTGTCGGGTGTCGGGTTCAGGATGTGACGACGGTGAGAAATCCGTCGGCCATGCGCTCCGCGCCCCTGATCGGGTCCACCGCGCCGGGCCGCAGCACCCGTATCGCACTCCGGCCGCGTACTCCACCTGCGTCGGAGTAGTTGGTCTCCGCTTCGAGGTGCTCATGGAGCGCGTGCTCGAAGTGCTCGGTGAGCCCTTCGGCTACGCCGCCACCGATGCCCAGCAGGTCGAGCAGCGGCTGCGTCGCCCAGAGCCAGCGGATCATCTCGGCGACGGGGTACGTGACCACCCGCAGGAGCGCGGCGGCCTCCGGGTCGTTCGCCGACAACCTGGCCGCGAACGTGCCGGGTTCGAAGCCGCTCATGCCCAGCGCCTTCGCCACTCTCGGGATGGCGGGACCGGCGGAGATGGAGGCGAGGTGGCCGGTGCCTCCGCAGTCGCAGTCCAGCCCGAGCAGGTATGGGACGTCGGCCGGGACCGGCGTCTTCATATGCCCCACCTCACCCTGGAGGCCGTTGCCGTCGACCACGATGCGACGAGCGGGCAGGTCGGCCACCTTCAGCGCGATGCCGCTGCTCACGGTGAGGTAACCGACGTGCCGGTGGCCCTCGTTCGCCACCGAGGCGGCGAAGTCCGCCAGCGCGCAGGTCACATCGTTGTGGACACACCAGCCGGTGTCGGGACGCCGCAGGCGCAGCTCTCCGACCAGGTCGCGGCGCAGCCGTGCGTCGCCCCACAGCGGCGCCGAACCGTAGACCCGCGAGGTGAGGTCGTTCATGGCGGCGCCCAGCGACACCACGACCCGTCCGCCCGGCTCCGCGACGAGCAGCAGCTCGTCGAGAAGCAGGTCGGTCAGTTCGGACGTCGACAGCCCCGGGTGGTTGAGCAGGCTCGGCGCGGTGCGGCGCTCGGTGACGTCGCCGGTGCGCACCCTGAGCCACGTACCGCCCACATCGACACCGACCGTGCCGTCCCCGAGCGCCGTACTCGTACCGGCGCTCATGACGGCTCCCCCAACGGCTCCCCGAGCGGCGCCCGCAGAGGCTCCCCCAGCGGCGCCCCGGTCGGCAGCC
>NZ_JTHL01000001.1:3848166-3850050 GCF_000818195.1 Streptomyces sp. 150FB
CCCGCGCGACCTCGCCGGGCGCCGAGGTGACGACCGCCCAGCCCGCGGGCGGCAGCGCGGCGACCAACTCCCGTGCGCCGGGGATCGGTTCGACGCCCCCGACGGACCGGCACTGCGCCCGCCGGATGCGCTGCGCCTCGGCGCGTACGTCCTCCGGCGAGGAGAGAAAGCCGCCCAGGATGTCCCGCGCGGTACGCCCGGGCAGCGCCGCGATCACCTCGGCGACCGGCAGCCCCCGGCTCAGGGCGAAGTCGGTCCAGACGCGCTCGATCGAGGCGGCCGAGTCGATCAGTGTGCCGTCCATGTCGAAGAGGACAGCGGCGGACACGAAAGACGTACGCATACGCCTCACCGCTCGACCGACTGCGCGTGCCGGAACACACCGGTGGGATCCCACTGGCGTTTGACCCGGCGGAGCCGCTCGTAGTTCTGCCCGTAGTACAGCTCCCCCGCCGTGGCACCGGAGGTGTTGTACGCGGGATCGGACAGGTCGGCGTTCGGGTA
Organism: Streptomyces sp. 150FB; assembly: GCF_000818195.1. GTDB lineage: Bacteria > Actinomycetota > Actinomycetes > Streptomycetales > Streptomycetaceae > Streptomyces. The sequence continues at coordinate 3,848,671 of NZ_JTHL01000001.1, forward strand.
GTTGACGTAACTGCCCGCCGTCACCCCGTTGTAGACGGGCGCGCCGCCGGTCTCGCTGAACACCCCGTGGTAAGCGCGGCGCAGCCAGGCGATGTTCGGCGCGTCGTACCGCGCGTCCTCCCAGAACGTCTGCACCAGCAGCTTCATCGTCGCGTCCCGCTGGAAGACCGCCGTGTCGGCCGGTCCCGGTACGGAGATCGCCCCGCCGAGCGCGGCGACGTCGATACCGGCGGAGACCGATCCGTCGACCGACTCGTTCAGCGCCCGGTACATCTCGGCCTTCTGCACCTCGGTGAACTGCCCCCGGAAGTTGGCCGATCCCTGCTTTCCCCGGCGGTTCGGATTGCTGTTCTCGGCGCTCGCCGTGCCGATGAGACGTACGGAGTTGAGCCACGGCATCCACTCGCGCGTGACGTACGAGGCACCGCCGTCCAGGCCGAGCGCCGCGCCGAGCCGGTCCACGAGGTCGTCGCCGATGGCCGCCGACGCCGGGTCGGAGATCTGCATGACCATGCCGATGCCGCCGTTGTCCCGGTGCCGGATCGTCAGCCAGGGGAAGACCGCGTTCGATCCTGGACTGCTCGGGTGGTGGCGCGCGCACCAGTCGGCGAAGACGGTGAGGAACGCGCCGAACCGCTCGGGGCCGCCCCCTTCCCAGGGCCAGTCGCAGGTCACTATCCCCACGGTGGCCGGCGGCGAGATCAGCGAGCGCGCGGCTCCCGGCGTACGGAAGTCGAAGCGGGTGACCAGGCCGAAGTTGCCGCCGCCTCCGCCCGTATGGGCCCAGAACAGCTCGCCGAGCGCGCCGGTGCTGTCGCGGCGGCAGTACGTCAGGGAGGCCTTGCCCCGCCGGTCGACCGTCACGACCTCGACGCCGTCGAGGTGGTCCACCGTGAGGCCGTGCAGCCGGGACAGCAGTCCGTAGCCGCCGCCGAGTACATGGCCGCCGACGCCGACCGAGTAGCAGACACCGCCGGGTATGGCGACGCCGTGCTCCCGGTAGAGGGTGTCGTAGACGTTCAGCAGCCGGGCGCCGGCGCCCACCGAGTAGACGCCGCGCGCCTCGTCGAAGCCGATGCTGTCCAGCGAGTTCATGTTGATCAGGCAGCGGACGTCCGGGGAGAGGACGAAGTCCTCGAAGCAGTGTCCGCCGCCGTAGACGGTGAACCGCGCCCGCGCGTCGAGCGCCCGCTGTACGCCGGCGAGGGCCTCGGCGGCGGTGCGCGGGGTCAGTATCTCGTCGGGGTGTATGTCGAAGCGGCGGTTGTAGCCGACGCGCAGCGAGTCGAACTGCGGGTCGGCGCCCTCCCGTACGACCGGCACGGTGGCCACCGCCGTACGGGACGCCGCGGGCGCGGTTCCCGGCGGGGCCGCCGCCCG
>NZ_JTHL01000001.1:3850190-3874145 GCF_000818195.1 Streptomyces sp. 150FB
CACCTGGCCAGGCGCCACGCGTTCGGGCGCCACGCGTTCGGGAGCCGCATGCTCTGTGCATTCGGGCGCTCTGTGTCCGGGGCCTATGTGTCCGGGCGCTCTGTCGGACATCCCTATACCTCGGTGCTCACGCCGAGCGCCGATCCGACGCTCCGCTCGTACGGGGCCAGGAACTCCCGCAGTTCGGCCAGCCCCACCGAAGGCGCGAGCGTCGCGATCTGGTCCACCCCCGCTTCGTCCAGCGCCTCGATGACGGCGGCCTCGTGCGGTACGCCCATCACGACGACCGGCACCGAGCGCCCCAACTCCGCCTCCAGCGCCCGCAGTTCACCGATCCGCGCGAAGAGCTGGGCCGGCTCGACCGACCCGTAGTCGGGCATCCAGCCGTCACCGAACGCCCGGACGCGGTCCAGCGCGCGCGGCCCCGCCCCGCCGACGTAGATCGGCGGGTCGGGGTTCTGGAGCGGAGTGGGCAGCACCACGACGTCCTCGAAGGAGACATGCTCGGACGAGACGGTCGTCGGCAGTCCCGACCACAACGCCTTGATCGCCGTCGCGTGTTCCGTGAGACGGGCGTTACGGCGCCGGGGGTCGACGCCGTGCCGCCGCATCTCGTCCTCGATCCACCCCGCGCCCACCCCCACGTCGAGCCGCCCGCCGATGACCCGGTCCAGCGTCGCCAGCCGCTTCGCCATGGCGATCGGCTCGTGCTGCGCGAGCAGCGTCACCGCCGAGCCGACCCGCAGCCGCTCGGTGACGGACGCGGCGGCCTGCGCGGCCACGAACGGGTCGAACGTCTCCCGGAATCGCGGTTCGAGCGTCGGGGCCTGGGCGGCGAACCGCAGCGACTGATGCGTGTGTTCGCAGAAGTACAGCGCGTCGTAGTTCGCGTCTTCGAGATACCGGGCCAGTTCCTGCACAGGCGCCGTATCGGCGGTCTGAAAAATCGAGATGCTGATCTTCATGAGACTGCCGCGTTCTCCAGTTCGTGCATCGAGGATTTCAACGCTCTGATCAACGACCCGGCGCGATGATCGTTGTTACCGATGTCGAGCAGCCGATTCGGTGTGTAGGAAAGGGAGATGCCGCTCCCGGGCCACGCGAAGTGCGCCGAGCCGCCGCCTCCGTCGTGGCCGAACATGTCGCCGTCGATGCCCTCGCGCGGCGTCCCCTTGAGCCGGAACCCGCCCCGGCCGTACGCGAAGGGGAAGCCGAGGGTGGGGTCTTCCTGCCGTACGTAGAGGCTGATCGCGTTCCGTACGGTCGACTGCCGGGCGATGTTGCCCCGGCCGCCGCCCTCCCGGTGCAGGTCTTCGATGATCAGCCCGTACATCCGGGCGATGTCGCGCGCGGTACCCGCGACATTGGCCGCCGGTATGTACGCTCCGCGCCTGCCGGGGGTGTTCCAGATGATTTCACCTCGCGGGAACGGGATGGGGTTCGCCCATATCGCTCGTACGAGTGCGTCCCCGCTGGTGTTGAAACGGTCGTACTGCGAGGTGAAATCATCGTCGTAGGTAACGGTGGCGACCTCTTGTGGAGACCACGCGCACCAGTCGATGTCGAGGCCGTTCGGCTGCGCGACCTCTTTGCGGAAGAAATCCCGGAGGGTCAGACCCGTTGTCCGCAGGGTCAGTTCCTCGATGATCCAGCCCATGGTGAACGGGCCGTAGATGAGCCGGGGCGTGACGATCGGCTCCTGGTCGGCGAGGAACGCGGCCATCGTCCGGGCGTCGGCGAGCAGGTCCTGATCGAGCGTCCGGCCGGTGACGGCGGGCAGGCCGCCGGTGTACGTGACGCAATCGCCCACCGTGACGCCGGACTTGCCGTGCGCGGCGAACTCCGGCCAGTACCTGGCGACGGGCTGGTCGAGTTCGAGCACGCCCGCGTCGCAGAGCCGCAGGAGCGTGGTGGCGACCACACCCTTCGAGCCGCTGAATATCTGCGCCCTGGTGTGTTCCTTCCAGGGTTCGCCGGTGGTGACGTCCGCCTGTCCGCCCCAGAGGTCCACGACGGTCCGGCCACGCAGGTGGACCGCGAAGGCGGCGCCCGCCTCGACCTCCTGGAGATTGGTCTCGAAGCACTCACGGACCGCTTCGAATCCGGGTGCGACGTACCCGTTCGCCTCTCCGGCCACCCCGGTCATGCCGCTGACTCCTGCCACCCGGCGAGATCGCCGGCGTACGACTCCACGAAGGCGGCTCCGGCCGCCATCTGCGCCGCCGACACGTCGTTGACGAATACGTGCTCCCCGATGCCGCTGGTGAGCGGCAGCCGCTGGAGGCCGTCCCGGTGGCGCACGGTGTCCTCCAGCGCGGCAACGAGCAGGTCCTGCTTCTTCAGTACGTCGTTCCACGGCTGGAGGCCGAGCCCGGTGATCACATCGAGCACCCGCACCGCTTCGGCCTCCCGCATGAGCCCGCGGTCGAGGGCGATCCCGGTGGTGAGCGCCATGTCGATGGCCACGGCTTCCCCGTGCAGCAGCTCGGAGACGGCGTGCATCTCGATGGTGGGGCTGAAGGTGTGCCCGTAGTCGACGCAGCGCTCCAGGGTGCCTTCCCACAGGTTGGGCTGGAGCTCCTCCAGCATCAGGTGGATGGACTCCTCGATGACGTAGTCGGCGACGTCGGTGTGCTTGTGCTCCTCGAAGAGGACCTTCAGGTCGCAGAGCGAGGCCTGCTCGACGTACTCGAAGAGGGGGCGCGACTTCACCAGCGCCACCTTCAGGATCTCCGCCATGCCGTTGCCGAGATGGCGCACCGGCAGCGAGGTGAGGAAGCGGGTGTCGAGCAGGCTCAGCAGGGGCTGGGCGTAGGTGCCGATGCGGTTCTTGGCCGCGCGGTGGTTGACGCCCGTCTTGACCCCGACGCCCGCGTCGACCAGGCCGATGAGCGTGGTCGGGATACGTACGTAGGGGGTGCCGCGCCGGTAGATGCTGGCGGCGAAGCCGACCACGTCGCACAGCACCCCGCCGCCGATGGCGATCACCGGTTCGCGGCGGCGGTCGACGCCGAAGCCGTCCATGGCGGCGAGTACGGCGTCGACGCTGGCCCAGTTCTTGACCTGTTCGTGCGCGTCGATGACCAGCTTGGAGGTGTGGAATCCGTGCGCGGAGAAATAGGCGTCGATCTCGGAGCCGTATATCGTGTCGACCACTTCGTCGACAACGAGGAGACGGCGGTCACTGGAATTCCCGGCGGCGGCGACACAGCCGCGCAGGGCCTCGGCGAGAAACGGGTCACCGGTCTTGAGGAGATCCCGGCGGACAAGGACGTCGTAACTGACCTGTTTGACGGCGTCAACGGTCCAGCTACCTTTGGACTCGCGTCCCAAACCGTGCCGATAGTTCGCAGAAAGTATCATTGCTTCCTCCGTGACTCCGAAGCCTGAATTCAGATCTTCCTGAATTCGGCCACGCGTCTCTTCGCGATTCGGTCATGCGCTCCGGGTCGGCTCTCCGACGAGAGCCTCCGGGTCGGCCGTGCCCGGCTTCGTTGCGCGGGTACGGCCGTAGGCGGCGAACAGCAGCCAGGCGACGAGTGAGGCGACAACGGCCGGCGGCAGCGCCAGCAGCGGGAGCCGCTCCACCGGGTTGCCGGAGTTCAGATAGGCCGAACCGGCCCAGCCGGCAAGGGCGATGCCCACGTTGAACGCCGAACTGTTGACCGCCAGGGCCAGATTCGGCGACACGTCCTCGGAGTTCTTGGCGATCCAGGTGTTCAGGGCGGGGAAGGTGGAGAAGTAGGCGAGGCCGACGAGCACCATCAGTACGACGGAGGCGACGGCGTTCCCGGGCTTGAGCGACAGCGCCGCCAGCACCACGAGCGTCGCCGTGACCGTGATCGCCATGGCCCTGATGAGCCGCTGGTTGGCGAGCCGGCCGCCGATCGTGTTGCCGAGGATGCAGCCGACGCCGTAGGCGAGCATGACCCAGACGATCAGCGAGGGGTCGAGGCCCGCGCCGTCGGTGAGGAACGGAGCGACGTACGTCACCACCGTCAGCGCCGCCATGCCGGTGAGCGCGGTCGTGACGACCCCGAACACGACCTGGGGGCGCCCGAGTCCACGCAGGCTCCGCAGTCGGCCACCGGCCGCCCGGACGGGAGGCTCGGCCTCCGCGGGGAAGGTCACGACGACCGCCGTAAGACTGATCGCAGACAACACGGCGACCAGCGCGAACGCCGCCTGCCAGCCGACATGCTGGCCGAGGAACACCCCGATGGGCACGCCGAGCACGGTGGCGACGGACAGCCCGAGGGTGATGGTCGCCGCCGCCGAAGCCTGTTTCTCCGGGGGTGACAGCCGCATCGCCGTGGTCATGAAGATGACCAGTACGGTGGTGTGCACGAGCCCGGTGAGGACGCGCGCGACGAGCGCCTCGACGAAGGTCGTACTGACCGCCGCGAGAATCGATCCGGCGAGATACACGGCGATCGAACCGATCAGCAGCCTTTTGGCCCTGATGCCGTCGAGAAACATCGTCATAAACGGCCCGGCCACCATCACGGTTCCGGCATAGGCGGTCACCAGCAGCCCGGCGGAGCCCTCGGACACATGAATACCGCGAGCGATGTCGGGAAGAATTCCCGCGACCACATTCTCACTCGTGCCCAGGGCGAAAGCCCCGACGATGAAGCTGGCGAGCAATACCCGCCTGTTTGAGTCCCGCAGCCCTGTCTGAACCATGCACTCGACGCTATGGCCTGACATCATGTGAGGAGGAACAACACCAAGTCGTGATCCGGGTCACATGGGGCGGGCGACGATCGAGGCCAACCGACAGCGCGCTGCTCGTGCCTCCTCCCGCAGACCGGCTGGCCCCCCGGCCCCGGCCGAGGCCCAGACCACCGCGGACAACGAACGGCTCCTCCTGGCCGCCCTCACCGACCAGCCGACCACCATCGACACGGTCGCCTGGCTCAACGCACCGCACCACCGCAGCGAACCCATCGACCAGGTCACACCGCTCTGGGAGGCCGGACGGCGCGGACTGCTCGCCGACGGCACCGTGACAGACGAGCAGATCACCGCGATCTGCACCGGCGCCGGGCCCGGCAGCACCGAGTGGCTCGGTGAACAGGTCACGCGAGCGATGAGTCCGCCAGGACACGTTCCAAGGATCGTTGACCCATCCGACTCATGGCCGGGTTGCTTTCGACGTAGTACCAGACCAACCCCATCGCTTGAACGAAAGCCCACGCCTTGCCTCGCTCCCATTCAAGGTCGTCGCAACCCAGGTGATCGCGGAGCGCCTGTCGCGGCCCAGCCTCAAGCAAATGCCACGCGCTCACGAGATCCAGAGAAGGGTCAGCAGGCCCGAAGCCGCCAACGTCAAGAATCCCGGTAATCCGACCAGCGGACACGAGCACGTTGCCAGGAATCAGATCACCATGGGCCATGACGTCCTGGGCCGCACCTCGCGGCAGATCGCGCGATGTTGCCCAGACGCGGCGAAGCCGAGGGACGTCCAGGAGTTGCTCACTGTGCCTGAAACAGGTCTCCATCCACGCGTCATGGGATTGAAGCTCGCCTCCCCGACCTGTGCCGGCGAACGTGCGGCCACGCGTGTCGATCGCGCGTAGGTCGCCGATGAAATCGGCCAGTTCGCGGGCAAACGCGTACGATTCACCTGGGTCCTCGTTGACGGCCACGATTCCGGGCAGCCACGTCTGCACCGACCACGGAAGCGGGAAGCCTGCCCCGGGTTCACCAAGCGCGACCGGCTCGGGCGTGGGGCAACGCGTTCGGCCCACCAGCTCGCGAGCCGCTTCCACTTCGGCCTTCAGCCGGCGCCGCGTCGACTCGACGTCTGCGGACTCAAGAGGGAATCGAGCTGCGAGCCGATCGCCAATGCGGAAGATGGCGTTGACCGTGCCCTGCGCAGTGATGCTCCTGACGGGCAGGCTCCGCCACTCAGGAAACTGCTGATCCACCAACGTACGCACAGTCTCAGGTGACACCGTGAGCTGGTTGGGGTGCATCTTCATGGTGGAAGCATCCGCGTCACGATCTTCATCTGCAACCCGCTTTTTCTTCGTGTACCTGACCGTTGCGTCGAGGGCAGCCCTGAGTGTGTCCGCGTGGATGGAGAGAGCCGCGCTGAGCGATTCGGCGGCCGGACTGAATCCGAAGTGGTCAGGCCGCCGCCCGCGCACGCTCACCCCCACACACCCATCGCCGACCGCACCACTCTCGCCTCCGACGGGCCGCCCTCCCCGGCACCCCCGCCTGCTGGTCCACCGTCCCCGTGGGCCGCGGTTAAGGGACGCGTTCAGGGGACCGGCGGCTTCGACAGTTCGGTGGCGATCCGGCCGGCGGTTCGCCGTGTCGCGCTCACCACGTGCTCGGCGATGCCCTGCTCCACAGGCAGCATCAGCCAGACCGCGCCGGTGTCGGACCGGGACAGGCGCAGGGGCGCGGCGACGCAGTTCACGCGCGGATCGGCGCCCCCGGCGTCGATCACGGGGCGCATGTCACCGGTGTGCGCCTGTACGTGGGCGCGTACGGCGGCGAGCCGTCCCGCGCGCAGGCCCGTCGCGGCGAGACCGTCCTCGTACAGCGTCATGCCGGGGCGCGGTTCGACGGCGATGGGGTGGTTGCCGGGGAGTACGTCGACCACCAGCCCCCGGCCCGCGATGTCGACGCTCAGTGCCACCAGGCCGCCGGTCGCCTTGGCCAGTTCCACCAGGGGCCGCTGCGCCACCGCGCGCAGCCGGGGCTCGGCGGGGACCTCGGATCCCAGCTCCATGACTGTGGGCCCGAGCCGCCAGCGGCCGCCGGTACGCTCCACGGCGCCGGCCTGCTCAAGCTGAACGAGGAGACGGCTCACGGTGGTGCGGGGCAGCCCGCACTCGTGCTGCACCTCGCTCACCCGGCCGGACCCGAGCCGGCGCAAGCACCCGAGCAGCGCGAACGCCTCACCGAGGACCGACCGGGGCGGCTCGCTGTCCCCGCTCCGGCTCGTCGCATCCATCGGAAAATTGTCCCATTCATCTATGAATGGGACCACTCAGCGGTCATCGCGGCAGGGAATCCTCCGGCGATGACCACTCAGCGGTCATCGGCACGCGCCCTGCGCCCTTCGCTTCCTAGCGTTGCCGTCATGAGTCAATTTCCCGAAGAAGCGGATGTCATTTTCGTGGGAGCGGGCCACAACGCCCTCGTCGCGGCCTCCTTCCTCCTCGATGCCGGACGGAGCGTGTGCCTGATCGACCAGATGTCGGAGCCGGGCGGCTGGGTCAGGACGACGGAGCTGGGTGCCCCCGGTTATCTCCACGACCGGTGGTCGGCCCTGCACCCGGGGTTCGTGAGCGGTCCGGCGTGGGCCGAACTGGGGCCGCACCTCCAGCGGCACGGCCTGGAGTACATCACCGCACCGGTGGCCATCGGCTCCTCGCTCCCCGACGGACGGGCGGCGGTGGTCCCGGTGGACCAGTCGGCCTTCGGCGAGGAGCTCGAACGGCTGAAGGAGACCGAGGGCTGGAACCGGCTCTTCGCCGAAACCGGCCCCCTCCTCAAGCCCCTCCTCGGCCTCCTGGGCGACGGCCTCGACGCCCCCGACACCCGGGCCGCTTTCACCGCGTTGACCGAGCAGAGCCGCCAAAGCGCCCTGCCGCTCGGCTCGTTGCTGACCAGCAGCGCCGCCGACCTCGTACGGCACTACTTCGCCACAGAGGAACTGCACTCGCTCGCCGCGCCGTGGCCGCTGCACCTGGGCGCGAGCCCCGAAGACCCGGCAAGCGGCTTCTGGGCGGCGTTCACACTGGCCTCGCTGAGCGCGGGAACGCCCACGCCGGTGGGCGGCAGCGGACGTCTCACCGACGCGCTGGTGGGCCTGGTCACCGAACGCGGCGGCGACATCCGCACCGGCACGGACGTCGACGAGATCCTCGTACGCGACGGACGGGCCGGGGGCGTCCGTACGGCGGACGGAGCGACCATCCGCGCGACCGAGGCCGTCGTCGCCTCGGCGACCCCCGACCAGCTCTACGGCCGGCTGCTGAGGAACGCACCCGACGTACCGGCAGGCGTACGCGAGCAGGCGCGGAACTACCGCTACCGGCGAGGCTGCTTCCAGTTGAGCCTGGCGCTGTCCGCCCGGCCGCACTTCCGCGACGGCCGGCTCGACGCCGGAGGCTCCATCAACATCGGCCGCGGTCTCGACGCCCTGGTCACCTCCGTACGGCAGGCGGAGGCGGGGCTGCTGCCCCAACACCCCTCCATCGCCTGGCACGAGCCGACCGCGGTCGACCCGACGCGCGCGCCGGCGGGGCACGCGATCGCCCGGCTCCAGGTTCTCGATGCCCCGCTCCGCCCCTCCGGCGACGCGGCGGGCACGGAGTTCGGCGCGGACGGGTGGGACGCGGACACAGCCGAGGCGTTCGCCGACCGCATTCTGGCCGAGGCCGAGGAGCACCTTCCCGGGCTCAGTTCCCTTGTGGTGGAACGTCACCTCACGACACCGGCCGACCTGGCGGCCCAGAGCCCCAACGCGGGCCTCGGAGACCACGCGGCGGGGTCGAACGCCCTTGAGCAGGCGTTCACCCAGAGCCCCATACCGGCTCACGGAGGCGGCTACCGCACCTCCGTACCGGGGGCCTGGCTGATCGGCGCGGCGACCTGGCCGGCACCGGGGGTCAACGGCTCGTCAGGACGCGCCGTCGCACGGGCTCTCATCGGCGGGGCGGACAAGGACTGACCGGGACGGGCATGCTCACCCGGCCGGCCCAACCGATGGGGCATCGGACCCAGAACGGGTTACACCCTTCGTGACAGCTCCGCACCTGTCCGGTGCCCGCGACGGCGGATGCGGCTGCCAGGCGCCCGACACCCCACGCCCGACGCCGGAGAGAACAGGAGGGCGGCCCGTGCCGAACGATCAGCCTGAGCCCTCGAACGACGACGCCGAACCACCTGAACCACCGCGAACGCCCCTGCCCCCGGGCATCACCGCACGGCAGATCCTCGGCAAGTGGCCCGTCTGGGCACTCCCCTCCGTCCTGGTGACCCTGGTGGCCTTCCTGCTCGCGCTGATCTACTCGGGCGGTGTCGCCGACCCCCGGGCCTCGGCCTACCGTCTGCCGATCGCCCTGGTGAACGAGGACACGGGACCGACCGGCGGGCGGTTCGTCCAGGGCATCGCCGCAGCGCCGGACCCCAGGCACCACATCTCCTGGAAGGTACTGAGCCCCGCCGAGGCCAAGGACCGCTTCGACTCAGGACGGTTGTACGGCGCCGTCGTCGTCCCCCCGGACTTCACCGCCTCCCTCGACGCGATCATCCGGCCCGGCACCCCCGCCGCGAACATCAGGCAGCCCCACGTCACCCTGCTCACCAACCAGGGCGCCGGCAGCCTCGCCGCCTCGCTCGCCACGACTGCCGAGCAGGTGGCGGTGCCCGCCGCCTCCCGGCGGATCGGTGCCGGCCTGCTGGCGCGGTTGACCAGCACCGGAGCCAGGCCGACCACCAGCCAGCGGATGCTGCTCGAAAACCCGGTCACCACGACCACCGCCCCCGGCCACACCATCGGCCCGCGCACCGGTCTGGGCCTGACCGCCTTCTACTACACCCTGGTGATCGTCCTGGCCGGCTTCCTCGGCGCCACCATCATCAGCAACGGTGTGGACGGGGCTCTCGGCTACGCGCCCAGCGAGTTCGGACCGCTGCGCCGGATGCGTAAGCCGCTGCCCATCAGCCGTACCCAGACCCTGGCCGCCAAGATGGCGATGTCGGTGGCGCTGTCCGTGGTGACCGCGAGTGCGGTGGTGCTGGCGACGGCCGTGATCGTACGGCTGGACATGCCGCACCTGTTCCAGCTCTGGGTGTTCTCGGTCTGCGCCGGAGCCGCGGTGGGACTGGGCGTACAGGCGATCACCGCCGCGTTCGGCAGCCTCGGACAGCTCGTCAGCATGTTCGTCTTCGTGGCCCTTGCCCTTCCCTCGGCGGGCGCCACGATTCCCCTCGAAGCGGTGCCCGGCTTCTACCGGGGCCTGGGCTGGTTCGAGCCGATGCGGCAGATCGCCGGCGGGGTCCGGGCGATCATCTACTTCGACGCCCGGGGCGACGCCGGCCTGGAACGGGCCTGGCTCTGGCTCTGTGTCGCCGTGGTGGCTGCGCTGCTGTTCGGCTTCGGGATCACCCGCTACTACGAGCGCCGGGGCCTGGACCGGGTCCCCCCGGACGAACTGGCCCGGCCCTCATAGCGCGGTCCTCGTCGCCCGCTCTCATGGCCTGGCCCTCCTCCGGGGTACGGCATGGACGCTCTCGCCCGTCGCCAGGCCCCCGCAGTGGTGGCACGTACGGTCGACCCGCAACGGCTGCCCGCAGTCGTGCCGGAGTTCCACGGCGGGCTCGTCGACGGCCCACCTGTCACCCCACTCCCGGAGCGCCTGCATGACAGGGAGTACGTCCCGCCCCGCGTCGGTGAGGTGGTACTCGTAGCGCGGCGGGTGCTCGCTGTACTGGCGCCGTTCGACGACTCCGGCGCTCTCCAGCTTGCGCAGCCGGTCGGCGAGGATGTCGCGCGAGGCGCCGGTGTAGGCGGCGATCCGGGCGAAGCGGTGTACGCCGTAGTTCATCTCCCGGATGGCGAGCAGGGCCCATCGCTCGCCCAGGATCTCCAGCGCGGCGGCGACCGAGCACGGCCTCACCGCGAGCGGCTGGTCAGCCATGACGAACCGCTCCCCGTCGCCGTCTCCGTCTCCGCCCATCTCCGTGCCTCGATTCGAGTCGGTTGTGATTTCCAACAGAGTACCGCTACGCTCCCCCAGTCGGTTGGAGACCACAACACACTCACCACACACTGGAGCACGCGCCATGCCCACCCAGGAACCCGCCCCGCCCGTGGCGCACTCGATACGGGCGGAGAACGCGCCGCCGCCCGTCGCACCCCCGGACGCGGACGAACCCGCGGCGCGGAAGCACGCGGCGCGCGTACTCGCTCTCGGCAGCCTCGGCGTGTTCGTCGTGTTTCTCGACACCACGATCGTCAACGTCGCCTTCGAGACGATCAGCCGCAGCTTCGACACGACCACCGGGCATCTGTCCTGGGTCCTCAACGCCTACAGCCTGGTCTTCGCCGCCGCACTCATACCCGCCGGACGGATGGCCGACCGTTACGGCCGCAAGCGCGTCTTCCTGATCGGCCTGGCCGGCTTCGCCCTGTTCAGCGCGGTCTGCGGAGTGGCCCCGAACGTCGGCCTGCTGATCGCCGCACGCGCGCTGCAAGGAGCCTTCGCCGCGCTGGTCGTACCGAGTTCGCTGGCGCTGGTCCTGCCGGAGTTCCCTGCCGCTCGGCGCCATGTCGCGATCGGCACCTGGGGCGCGATGGGGGCGGCGGCCGCCGCCCTCGGCCCGACGCTCGGGGCGCTGCTCACCGAGTACGCGTCGTGGCGCTGGATCTTCCTGATCAACGTCCCGATCTGCGCCGCCATGATCTTCTTCGGACTCCGTCTGCTGCGCGAGTCCCGGGAACCCCGGTCCGCGGGCCTTCCCGACCCGATCGGCGCGCTCCTCGTGGCCGCCGTACCCGCCTTCCTGAGTTTCGCCATCATCGAAGGGCCCTCCTGGGGCTGGGCCGACCCGCGTGTCATCACCGCCTTTGTGCTCTCAGCGGCGCTGCTGCCCGTCTTCGTCTGGCGTTCCGCGACGGCGGCGCGGCCGGTGATGGACCTCGCGCTGTTCAAGGTCCGCCAGTTCAGCCTGGTCAACGCGGCCACCCTGCTGTTCGCGACCGCCTTCTACGGAATGCTCCTCAGCAACACACTCTTCCTCCAGAACGAGTGGCACTACTCCGTGCTGCGCGCCGCGCTCGGCGCCACCCCCGCCCCGCTGGTGGTCGTCGCGACAGCCCGCCCGGCGAGCAAACTGGCGGCCCGGATCGGACACCGCCCGGTACTCCTCGCCGGCGCCATCGCCTGGGCGGTCGGAGCGACGCTGTTCGCGGTCTTCGTGGACGGTTCCCCGCACTGGGCCACGCACTGGCTCCCCGCCAGCCTGATCATCGGCCTGGGCATCGGCCTGACGCTGCCGGTCCAGTCGGGCGCGGCCGTCGCCTCGCTGCCCCCCGCGCGGCTGGCACTGGGATCGGCGGTCGCGACCAGCTTCCGCCAGGTGGGATCGGTCCTGGGCATCAGCGTCTTCGTGGCGATCATCGGCGCTTCCACGGGCGCCTCCGCCATCTCCGCGTACCACCACGTCTGGTGGACCTTCGCCGCCCTGACCCTGGCGAGCGGCCTCGTACTGTTCGTTCCGCGCCTGCGAAGGACCGGGGAACCAGCGGCTCCCTCCGGGGAACCAGCGACGGCGGCCCGTCAGCCGGGGTCCTCGGCTGTGGTCGAGGCTCGTCTGCGGGCCCGGTAGGCCGCGGCCTTGACGCGGTTGCCGCACTCGTCCATCCCGCACCAGGTACGCCGGGCGCCGCGCGAGCGGTCGAGATAGATGCGCGTGCAGCGACCGCGACCGCACTCCTTGAGACAGGCGTCGGAATCGGCGAGTACGGCGACAGCGCTGCGGGCCAGGTGGGAGAGCGCAGCGGGGAGGTCTCCCGACCTCCGCAGCCCCGCGTCGCTGAGCGCGATGGTGGGCACGGGACCGGCGGCCATGTCGTTGACGATCCGGAGGCTGCCCGGATCGAAGGGCCGATCGAGCACGCGATCGAGAGCCAGCCGATAGACCGCCTCCCGCAGCGACAGCGCGGACTCGAAGGTCGCGAGGTCGGCCGTGACCCGGTCGGGAAGCTCGTCACACTGGGCCACCCACCGCTCAAGGTCCCGGGGCGTGGCCAGGACGTCGACGGGCTCGTCCCGGCGAGATCCCACGGTGCCGGCCAGGTCGAGGGCCGGGTTGCCGCTCACGAATGCGAAATTCACGTCACCATCTTGACCGGTGACGCGATTGCGGGCAAGGTCGTCACCTGTTGAACCGGTGACACCCACCCGAGGAGGGGACCTGTGCCCGAGGTAACCGAGACGCTCAAGATCCGCGACATCGAGGCCGTCGTCTTCGACGTCCTCGGCACACTGGTCGACGAACACGGCGGGCTCCGAGCGGAAATCCGCGACGCGCTGCCCGCGCCCGACGACGCGTCTGTCGACGAGCTGCTCACCCTGTGGCAGCGGCATCTCGCACGCGAGCAGCAACGCATCGAGCGAGGGCAGCGCGCGTACGCCAACAGCGAGACCCTCGACGCGGAGGCCGCGCGACGGGTGGCCGACCACGCCGGAATCACCGATCCGGCGACCATCGCCCGGCTGGCGACGGCGGGTCAGCGCCCGCCGGCCTGGGCCGACGCCGCCGCCGGTCTCGAACGGCTCGCGCGGCACTTCCCCGTACTCGCGCTCTCCAACGCCGCCCGCACCGCCCTGCTGCGACTCAACGCCCATGCCGGGCTGCGCTGGCACCAGGCCCTGTCCGCCGAAACCGCCCTGGCCTACAAGCCGTCCCCGGCGGTCTACCGGCTCGCCATCGACACCGCCGGGTGCCCGCCGGAACGCGTGCTCATGGTCGCCGCCCACGCCTGGGACCTGCGCGGAGCCCAGGCGAGCGGCATGCGGACCGCGTACGTGCACCGACCCGCCGGTGATCCGCCGACCGGCTCCGACACCTTCGACGGGCAGTTCGGCGGACTGGACGAACTGGTCAGCGCGCTGTCTGCGGAGTAGCCGCCTCCCGAGGCTGAGGAGACACAAGAGCGGGAGCGAGTTCGCGCCACTCGCGCTCGGGCAGGGCGGCCGGATCGGCGGTCAGTACTTGTACGCAGACGTGGTCGGCCCCCGCGTCGAAGTGCTGCTGGACGCGTCGGCGGATCGCGTCCACGCTTCCGTACGCGACGATCGCGTCCACCAGTCGGCGACTCGGGCCGCCGATGATGTCCCCGTCGCCGAAGCCGAGCCGTCGCATGCTCGCTTCCTGGTGTGCCGCAGCGGAGACGTACCCGGCGACGTGCGCCGTGGCCAGCTCCCTGGCCCGGCCGAGGTCGGTGTCGAGTACGACGGCCTGCTCGACACCGAGAAACGCGTCCGGTCCCATGATCCGGCGTGCCAGCGCGGTGTGTTCGACGGGTACGAAGTAGGGGTGCGCGCCCCAGGTGCGTTCGGCGGCCAGTTCCAGCATCTTCGGGCCGAGGGCGGCCAGTACGCGGCGGGGAGCCGGGTCGGGCACCGGGCCGTGGGCGGGTACCGCGTCCATCGAATCCAGGTACGCGCGCATCGTGGCCGCCGCCCTGCCACGGGCCGGCATGGGATAGCCGTCGACCTTGTGAACGGTGTCGTCGACCCGGTGGCCGCCCAGGCCGAGTACGTAGCGCCCGGGAAAGGCCTCACCGAGCGTACGTGTCGCTGTGGCGGTGGCAATGGGGTCGCGGAAGGCGATGTTGGCGATGCCGGACGCGACAGCGATACGACGGGTCGCCGACAGCAGCAGCCACGCCTGGCCCACCGTGTCGCGGCCGAACGCCTCCCCGTACCAGATGGCCCCGTACCCCAACTCCTCGACCTCTGCGGCCGATTCGCGCACGCGTCCGGCGGGCTGTCCTTCGTGGGCGAAGGTCCAGATCCCGACGCGGCCGAGCGCGCCCCGCGAGTCGTCTGTCATCCGTACTCCTCAGACAAGTGTTCCGGAGAGGGTCTCCGGTTGAGGTCGGCTACGATACGGAGATGCTCTCCGTTTGGCTATCCCCGGCTTGGTTGACCCAGGCTTGGCTGTCCACGGAGACGATCGAAGGGCAGGACGATGACGCGGCGCGCGGACGCACGGCTCAACCGGGAGCGGCTGGTTGTCACGGCGCGGGAGGTGTTCGCCGAATCCGGCCCCGGAGCGTCCCTGAACGAGATCGCCCGCCGGGCCGGCGTGGGCCCCGGCACTCTGTACCGCCACTTCCCGAACCGCCAGACCCTGCTGACCGCCGTACTCAGGGACCGGATCGAGACGCTGTGCGGGCAGGCGGAGGAACTGCTCACCGCGGACTCGGCAGACGAGGCGCTGGCGCGATGGCTGCGCGCGTTCCTGACGCATGCCCGTGTCAACCAGGGCATGGGCAGCGCCTTGATGATCGAGGGGCCCGAGGGGCCTGACGCGCTGGGCGTCGACTGCCATCAGCAGATCCTGGACGCGGCGACCGGTCTGCTCACCCGGGCTCAGCGGCTGGGCACGGCTCGTACCGACCTGACCGCGGGCGACCTGGTACAACTCGTCGTGGGAATCGCCCTGTCCACGACCCACGGCGCGGACGCCGAACAACCCGAGCGTTTGCTGGAGTTGGTGCTCGACGCCGCGCATGGGGCGGGCAGGAAATGGTAGTTGGGGCTGGGCCCGGCCACGCGGCGCCGAATCGGCGCCCCACCGGGGCCTCGATCAGCGGTACTTGAACTCCTCGATGGCCGCCCGGACCATCTCCTGCGACGCGTCACTCCCCGCGTGCCCGGAGTCCTCGCTGATGTGGAGCCGCGCGCCCGGCCACGCCTTGGCGAGTTCCCACGCCGTCTGCACCGGGCAGCCCATGTCGTGCCGACCATGGACCAGCACGCCCGGGATCCCGGCCAGTTTGTGGGCGTCGCGCAGCAGTTGGTCCTCCTCCAGCCACGCGCCGTTGCTGAAGTAGTGGGCGCAGATCCGTACGAACGCGATCTGCTCGTCGATCTCGCGATCGCTGTACATGCCGGGGGCGCCGTTGGGCTCGTCCGAGACGACCGCGTCCTCCCAGGCGAGCCAGTCGGCGGCGGCCTTCTCCCGAACGGCCCGGTCCGGGTTCTCCATCAGCCGCGCATAGCCCGCCAGCACGTCGCCGTTCCGCTCCTCCTCGGGCAGGCCGTCACGGAACCGGTCCCATGCCTCGGGGTAGAACCGCCCGGCGCCCCGGTAGAGCCAGTCGATCTCGGAGCGGCTGCTCGCCATCACGGACGCGACGACGATCTCACTGACCCGCGCGGGGTGTTGCTGCGCGTAGGCCAGGCTGAGCGTCACGCCCCAGGAGCCGCCGTTCAGCAACCACCTCTCGATGCCGAGGTGTTCGCGCAGCATCTCCATGTCGTCGATCAGGTGCCGCGTGGTGTTCAGACTCATGTCCGCCGCCGGGTCACTGGCGTGCGGGGTACTACGGCCGCAGTTCCGCTGGTCGAAGCGGATGACGCGGTAGCGCTCGGGGTCCCAAGCCCTCGTCGGCCGCCGCGGCGCCCCCGATCCCGGGCCGCCGTGGACGTTCAGGGCGGGCTTGCCTTCGGGGTTGCCGAGTTGTTCGTAGTAGATGCGGTTGCCGTCGCCGGTCTGGAGAAAACCATGGTCGTAGGGGCTCGTCGGAGGATAGAAATCAACCATGATCGCCGATCCTAGAATTGATCACGGCCGGACTCCACGAGTTTTCCGTGCGGACGGTTGACGCGAGGACCCAGCCGCCACGTTCGACGCGGCCTCGACCAGTTTCCTGGCACGCGCCCGCCGCCGACCCGGCCGCAGGGCAGGATGGGCACCATGGTGGAGATCGGCTTCCTGACCGAATCCGACCGCGACTCCTGGGAAGTGCTGGCGCGCGGTAAGGACGAATTCTTCGGTGTTGAACGCAACGACGACAGCTACGAACGGACGTGGCGGCGCCTGCTCGACGACGAGCAGATACGCGGGATCGCGGCTTGGCTGGACGACAAGATGGTCGGCGTCGCGCACTACCTGTTCCACGCCAGCGTCTGGTACGCCGGAAAATGCTACTTGGCGGACCTGTTCGTTGACCCGGACGTCCGACGCCAGGGTGTCGCGACGGCATTGATCGAGTGGGTGGCGCGGGACGCCGAGGAGCACGGCGCCCCAGGACTTTACTGGAACACGCTGGAAGACACCCCAGCTCGCGCGCTGTACGACAAAGTGGGCAAGTTCCGCAAGGGGTTCATTCTCTACACCTATCGGCGAAAAGCCGACCAGACCTCCGCCCAGCGCTGAAAGCCGACGAGAACACGACGATCTCGACCGCACCGGCGGCAGCCAGTCAGCGGTCTCACGGCGCCGGCATCCTCGAACAGAGAGACGACGCGCGTGCTTCATGAGGCACACCGGAGTCTGGAGGAGGGTCCGTTCGCATGGGCTGGTCACAGCCACTCGTTGATGCCTGCGATGACGACCGTCGAAGCAAAATGCAGGGACAACGGGATTGAGATCGAGAATTCGGGGCAGGCGCAGCCGGTCTGGCCTCCATCGAGGCGCCGTGACCCCTCAGTACGAAAGGCATACGCGAGCGGGACTCCTCCCTCCGCACTGCTGACCCCCCGGTCAGTAGTCGCAACGGCGTAAGGCGGGGGCCGGGCAGCAGCCCGGCCGACCGAACCGTTGCGACCCCGCACATCAGGAGTTCCTCCCGTGTCCCGAACCGTCCGTGTCCTTCGGCACCAGTGGATCCACCTCGCCGACGGCACCAGACTCTCCGCCCGCGTCTGGCTTCCCGAGAGCGCCCTGACCGAACCGGCTCCGGCCGTCCTCGAATACATCCCGTACCGCAAGAACGACGCCACGGCCGCCCGCGACAACAGCCTGCACGCCCGTTTCGCCCAGGCCGGCTACGTCGCCGTACGCGTCGACTCGCGCGGCACCGGCGACTCCGACGGGCTGATGCTCGACGAGTACGCACCGATCGAGCTGGCCGACGGCGTCGAGGTCATCGAGTGGCTGGCGGGCCAGCCGTGGTGCGACGGCGGCGTCGGCATGATCGGCAAGTCCTGGGGCGGCTTCAACGGGCTCCAGATCGCGGCCCTGCGCCCGCCGGCCCTCAAGGCCGTCGTCACCGTCTGCTCCACGGACGACCGCTACGCCGACGACGTGCACTACACGGGCGGCTCCCTCATCGCCTCCGAGATGCTGCCCTGGGCGTCCACCATGCTCGCCTACAACGCACGCCCCGCCGACCCTGACGTCGTCGGCGACGGGTGGCGCGAGCAGTGGCTCGGCCGCCTGGCGGACACTCCCGCTTACGTGGAGGAGTGGCTCGCCCACCAGACCCGCGACGCCTACTGGAAGCACGGCTCGGTCTGCGAGGACTACGCCTCGATACAGGCCCCCGTGCTGGCCGTGGGCGGCTGGTCCGACCCGTACTGCGGGGCCGTACTGCGACTGCTCGAAGGGCTCGAAGCGCCGGTCAGGGCCCTGGTGGGCCCCTGGGCGCACACCTATCCGCACCAGGCGGAGCCGGGTCCAGCCATCGACTTCCACGCGGAGGTCGTCCGCTGGTTCGACCAGTGGATGCGCGGCGTCGACACGGGCGCCGAGGACGATCCGGCACTGCGCGCGTGGATGCCCGAGTGGGCGGCGCCCGGCACCGACCGGGAGATCCGTCCCGGCCGCTGGGTCGCGGAGGAGCAGTGGCCTTCGCGCCGCATCGAGGAGTGGGTGGTCCCGCTCACCGGACCGCTCGCCGACCCACAGCCCGGACCACTCCCCGCACCGCTCGCCGACCCGCAGCCCGGACCACTTCCCGATTCGCTCTCCGAATCGATCCACGCCTCACCGCCCGACCCGTTCTCCGCATCGCTCCCCGACTCGCTGCCCGCACCGCTCGACAGCACCCGGGTCATCGGCCTGGCCGGTGGCAGTTGGCTCCAGTTCGGCGACGCCGCCGGGCAGCCGGGGCCGCAGGGCGGCGACGACGGCCTGTCCCACACCTTCACCACCGCGCCGCTCACCGTACGCAAGGAAATACTCGGGGCTCCGTCGGTCGCGCTCCGGGTCAGCGCGGACCGTCCGGCGGCGCAGCTCGCGGTGCGGCTCACCGACGTCGCCCCCGACGGCAGCTCCCGACTGATCACGCGCGGGCTGCTCAACCTCACCCACCGCGAGGGCCACGAGACGCCCCTCCCGCTGGAGCCCGGCCGGGCGTACGACGTGACGGTCCCCCTGCCGGCCACCGCCCACGCCTTCGCCCCCGGCCACCGGATCCGGGTCGCCGTCTCGTCCTCGTACTGGCCGCTGGCCTGGCCCTCCCCCGAGCCCGTCACGGTCACGCTGCTGCCCGGCGGGCCCTGCGAGCTGCGCCTGCCGGTACGGCCCGAGCGCGCGGAGGACGCCGCGCTTCGACCGTACGGACCACCCCTGCCCGATCTGCCCGCGCAACTGAGCCAGAGCCGGGGCGCGACGGGCCGGCGTATCGAGCAGGACCCCGTGTCCGGCACGAGCGTCGTCACCCTGTCCGTCGACGACGGGCACTTCACCGATCTGAGTGACGGGTCCTGGCGCCGTACGGACGCCGTCGACCGCTTCACCCTCACCGAGGGCGACCCGCTCTCCGCGCTCGTCGAGTGCGAACGCGTCGAGGAGCTGGGCCGCGGCGACTGGCGTACCAAGGTCGTCACCTACAGCCGCATGACGTGCGACGCGACGTCGTTCGCCGTCAGCAACACCGTTACCGCCTATGAGGGAGACACCCGCGTGTTCCACCGCACCACGGACTGTGCGATACCCCGCCGGGGCGTGTGACCATGCGCCGTCGCACCCTTCTCACCGGCGGACTGGCCGCCCTCGGCGCGGCCGGAGTCGCCGCCGCCACCCGCTCGGTGGCGGGCTCGGGGCCCGTCATCACCATCGGATCCAAGGAGTTCACCGAGTCCTGGGTGATGGCGGAGATGTACTCCCAGTTGCTCACCGCCCGGGGCTTCCGGGTGGACCTCAAACTGAACGTCGGCAGCGCCAACCTCGTCGACCGGGCGATCCGCAGCGGCCAGATAGACCTGTACCCGGAGTACACGGGCGTCATCCTCCAGACGTTCGCCCTGCCCAAGCACCTCCCGAAGACCGCGGGCGCCACCTATCTGGCGGCGAAGAAGTTCGAGGAGACGCGGGGCCTGACCCTTCTGAAGGCCACCCCCTTCCAGAACCGCAACGCCGTCGCCGTCCGGACGTCCGACGCGCGCAAGCACGGCCTGAAGACCATCGCCGACCTGAACAAGCTCGGGAAGATCTCGTACGCCGAGTACCCGGACAACATCACGGGCCCGCTGGGGTACGACGCGATCGTCAAGGCCTACGGGCTGAAGCAGATGTCCGTACGGCCCCTCAACATCGGCCTCCAGTACCCGGCGCTGAAGAACGGCGACGTCGACGCCGCCGACGTGTTCACCACCGACCCTCAACTGCGCCGCTACGACTTCACCATCCTGGACGACGACCAGGCCGTCTTCGGCTTCCAGAACGTCGCCCCTGTCCTGAGCCGCTCGCTCGTCGAGCAGCACGGCCAACGGCTCACGCGGCCACTCGACGAGATCGACGCCCTGCTCACCGACGGCGCCATGCAGGCGCTCAACGAGGCCGCCTCGATCATGCGGCTGAGCCCGGCCAATGTCGCCGACCGCTTCCTGCGCGCCAACAAACTCATATGAACCCGGAGCCAGCCCAGATGAACAGTGCCGCCGACATCGTCTTCGCCGAGGCGACCAAGAACTACCGGGGTGCGTCCCAGCCCGCGGTCGAGTCCCTGTCCCTGACCGTCCCGGCCGGTGAGATCTGCGTCCTGCTCGGCCCCTCGGGCTGCGGGAAGACCACGGCGCTCACCCTCGTCAACCGGCTGACCGAACTCACCGGCGGCGACATCCGTATCGCCGGTACGAGCATCCGCGAGCAGGACGTCATCGAACTGCGCCGGGGCATCGGCTACGTCATCCAGCAGGCCGGGCTCTTCCCCCACATGACGATCGCGCAGAACATCGCCACCGTCCCCGAGGTGCTCGGCTGGGCGAAGCCACGGGTCACGGAGCGCGTGCGCGAACTCCTCGAACTGGTCGGCCTGCCGCACGGCGAGTACGGCGACCGCTACCCGGGTCAGTTGTCGGGCGGCCAGCGCCAGCGCGTCGGCATCGCCCGCGCGCTGGCGGCCGACCCGCCCATCCTGCTGATGGACGAGCCGTTCGGCGCCCTGGACCCCGTCACCCGCGAGCGCATGCAGGACGAGTTCCTGAGGCTGCACGAACTGGTCCGCAAGACCACGCTCTTCGTCAGTCACGACATCGACGAGGCGGTCCGCATGGGCGACCGGATCGCGGTCCTCGCCAAGGGCGGCAAGCTCCTCCAGTACGACACGCCGGAGCGAATCCTGCGCCAGCCGGCCGACGAGTTCGTGGCCCGCTTCGTGGGCGCGGACCGCGGCCTGAAGGTGCTGACGCTGCGGCGCCTGTCGGATCTCACGCTGGCCCCGGCGGGGCTGGACGAGGCGGGGAGCGGGGCAGCGGAGGACGGGACCGGCGGGGCCGTGGGCGGCCCTCTCCGGACCGTTGACTCACTGCGTACCGCGCTGTCGGCGCTGCTGGCGGCGGGAACCGAGCGGCTCCCCGTCACCGACGAGGACGGCCGTACCGTCGGCAGCGTCACCGTGGACCTGATCAGGGAAGCCGCGTGAGCGCCGCGGGTCCGGTGATTCCGGACTTCGGCACGGTCAGTTCCTGCGTGCGCGACAACGGGCTCTTCTGCGCGGACTGGTTCGGCCAGAACTGGTCGAGCGTGTTCTGGCCCGCGCTCGTCCAGCACATCGAGCTCACGGTGACGGCGCTCGGCATCGGCTTCGTACTGGCCTTCGCCCTCGCGCTGGTCGCCCACTTCAAGCACTGGCTCGTACGACCGCTCGGCGGACTCACGTCGTTCCTCTACACGATCCCGCCGCTGGCGCTGTTCACCCTGCTCGTACCGGTGACCGGCCTGTCGGTGCTCACCGCCGAGATCGCGCTGGTGGGGTACACGTTGATGGTTCTCTTCAAATCGACGCTCACCGGCCTCGGCGAGGTGCCGAAGGAGGTGCGCAGAGCCGGCGAGGGCATGGGGCTGACCCGCCGCGAGATCCTCGTCCGCATCGAACTGCCCCTCGCGCTGCCCGCGATCGTGGGCGGACTCCGGGTGGCCACGGTGACCACGATCAGTGTGGTCGAGGTGGCCGCCTTCATCATCAACGAGGGCCTCGGCGCGCCCATCATCCAGGGGCTCCAGTCACCGTTCAACACCCAGTTCATCGGGGCCGGCGTACTCGCCGTCGCACTGGCCCTCGCGGCCGACGGGCTGCTGGTGCTCGTCGGCCGGCTGCTCACCCCGTGGGCCGCCACAAGGAGGATCGTCTGATGCACGCCTTCCTCTCCTGCTTCACCTTCATGGGAAGCCACTTCGGCCTGCTGCTCAACCGAACGGGCGAGCACCTGCTGCTCTCCGCCGCCGCCGTCGGCGTCGCCCTGGTGATCGGACTGCCGCTCGGTGTCTGGCTGGGCCACCGGGGCCGCGGCTCTTTCCTCACGGTCAGCATCTCCAACGTCGGCCGCGCGCTGCCCTCGCTGGCCCTGATCGCGATCTTCCTGGGCCTGCTGGGCATCGGCTTCCTGAACGTCATGACGGCCCTGGTCATCATGGCGATCCCGCCGATCCTGACCCACGCCTACCTGTCGGTGGAGCAGATAGACCAGGACCTGGTACGGGCCGGCCGCGGCATGGGCCTGACCGAATGGCAGATCCTCACCCGCATCGAACTGCCCCTGGCCCTCCCCGTCCTCTTCACGGGCATCAGGATCGCGGCGGTATACGTGATCTCCAGCGCGACCCTGGCAGCGGTGGCGGGCGGCGGCGGCCTGGGCGACATCATCCTGAACCAGGTCTCGTACGGCCTCTCCGGCGTAGTAGCCGCGGCCCTATGGGTAGCCGCCCTGGCACTGGCGGCGGACGCCCTGTTCGGCACAATCCGCAACTGGCTGACCCCACGAGGCGTCCAAGCCACCGAATAACACCCCCGCGAACCCGGCGCACCGACCCCGGGTTCCGCACACACACGTGCCCACACGCGTACGCCCCGCTGCCCCGGCGGGCGCGGTCGACGATGACCATGCGCTGGGGGACGGTGGGGTCGGTGCAGACTTCTCCGCCGTGGCTGAGCAGCGTGTGGGCGTAGGCGGCGGTGTGGGTGTGGCGGCGGGCGTGTTCCTGGTACAGGGCGCGCAAGGTGACGCCACGGCCGAGGGCGGCAAGGTCGTGGCCGCGTCCGGCGTTGAGGTCGTCGGGGCTCTGGATGCCGGGTTGGACGCCGATGATCTCGGTGTGGGCGGTGCGGCACAGGCGTTCGAGCCGGTTTTGGATGGCGTCCATGCCTAGCAGGCGCTCACCGTTGGCGGAGCGGTACGGGGCGCGATCGGCGGCCATGCGGGTGACCGCCGCGCGGGATGCGGCCAACTGGGCCTGCCGGGAGGGCATGCTGCCGTCGTCACCCCGGGCCGCACGCTCAGCTACGGGGAACTCGCCGCCCGGGCCGGTGGCATCGCCCGCCGTCTCACCGATCTTGACGTACGCCCCAACGACCTGGTCGCCGTGGTGATGGAGAAGGGCTGGGAACAGTGCGCCGCCGCCCTCGGCATCCTCGCCGCCGGTGCCGCGTACCCGCCCATCGACCCCGAACTGCCCGATGAGCGCGTCGGGCTCCCGCCGCGTACCGGCCCGGGCTACGAAGCATGGCTGCTGTCCTGGCTGCCGGGGCAGGGCAGCGGGCCGCACGACCACGGTCGTTCTTCCTGCGTGTTGACCGTCCTGGCCGGCACGCTGACCGAGTGGACCGGGCGCGGCACGCGCGCGTTGTCGACGGGAGCGCAGCGGGCGTTCCGTTCGGCACAACCGGAGTGCCATGGCGTGGTGGGGGCTCAGGTGTGAGAGCCCCCAGAAAATGTGGTGAGCCGATGACTGCACCGTTATGCTGGCTCGCCCTACAGGCCAGGGAGGTTCCGCACCATGAGCAGCGGCACGTTACCGTTCTCCGATCGGATCGAGCTCGCAGGGGAAGGGCTCGTCCTGCGTGACTGGACGGAAGCGGACCTGGCCGCGATGCCGGATTTGTTCGACCATCCCGACATCGCGTACTGGACGCCGATCGTCTCCCCCTTCGACGAAGCGGCCGCTCGCGCACGGCTGGACCGGGACCGGCGGATGCGGGCGGAGGGCACGACCATCCTGCTCGCCATCACCGTTGACGGCCGC
>NZ_JTHL01000001.1:3874380-3895811 GCF_000818195.1 Streptomyces sp. 150FB
ACGCCGCTCGGCGAGGTGATGCTGCGGCGCGCTCCCGAGGGCACAGAGATCGGCTACGCGGTCGGCCCGGCGTACCGCGGCCAGGGACTGGCCGCACGGGCGGTGCGGGTGATGGCCGCATATGCCTTCGAGCAACTGGGCGTGGGACAAGTGATCCTGGAGCTGGAGGCCGAAAACACCGCCAGCGTCGCCGTGGCCACCAAGGCGGGCTTCAGCCTGCTTGACGTGCCGTTGATCGAGGGGGAGGAGAAGGGACGGCCCTATGCCCTGCAGACGTGGGGCCTGCGGCCGACGTCGTCAGGCAGTTCAGGGTGACCATCCGCCGCTGATACCGGCGGCGTTGGGCGCTGTCGGACCGCACCCTGGGCGTGCCGGCCGGACGGGTCGTCGGCCTGGTCGGGCCGGCCCAACCGAAGCGCTCCACAGGCGACAACGAAGAAGACGACAGCCAGAGTGCGTAAGTGATCGCGTCACTTCGGGCCCGGGGCAGCATCTCGCCGACCCGGGCGCGACGAAGCTGCCGGGAAAGCCGCGGGTCTCCGCCGTCTCAGGCTGCGGCCGTCGGGTCCGATGATTCGTCGGCGCGGCGGTATTCGGCGTTGATGCGCTGGGCTTCTTCGAGCTGGTCTTCGAGGATGATGATGCGGCAGGCGGCCTCGATGGGGGTGCCCTGGTCGACGAGTTCGCGGGCGCGGGCCGCGATGCGTAGCTGGTAGCGGGAGTAGCGGCGGTGGCCGCCCTCGGAGCGGAGCGGGGTGACAAGGCGGGCCTCGCCGAGGGCGCGCAGGAAGTTGGGGGTGGTGTTGAGCATCTCGGCTGCCCGGCCCATGGTGTAGGCGGGGTAATCGTCGTCGTCGAGACGGCCGAACGAGTCGTCTGCGGTCATCTGCACCTCTCTGTGGAACGCGTGGAGGGGCCTTGGTGCCGTATGGCACCAAGGCCCCGAAGGAACTGCTACACCATCTGCCGACCCTGGAACTGCGCCGGCGTTCTGTGTCCGCAGACCCGACCAAAATGCTGTCGGGAGTGCGGGGATCGCAGTTGCTTGACCGGAGACCACCTCACTATCGATGTCCTGCGGTACCCGGGCTCAGCGATTCCGCCCGGGCGATCCTGATGGCGCTCAACTCCTCCGTTCTTCCCTCTTGATCAACTACTACCAACGGGGGACTGCGTACTGCTTGTACTACCGATACTGCGAACTGCTGGTGGCCTGTGACAGCGCCACTCATCGGCAGCCAGCCCCGTCGCCCGTCCTGCGTCTGCTCTGGCTTAGAACCCCACTGCCGATCCTCCCGGTGCGCGCGTCCGCAGCCGACGCCTTCACCGAGGTACTGCTCACTGACTTCACTGCTGGGTACTGCTGACTGCGGTCCTGCTCACGGCGGCCCCTGATCACTGCGGGCCACCCGGTCCGGTCGTCAGTCCCGTCACCGTCCTGCATCAAGCCTGGCTTCGGAACTCCACCACCGCACCGTCCTGCGCACTGCAACTGCTGTACTGCTGCCCGGCAGTTCGTCCCTGCCGGGCCTTGCTGATCTCGGCTACGAGAGAAACCATAACCACACCGCCGCTCAATGTCTACTCCGGCCGTCATAGATTTCCGCGCGTCGAACGGTGAGGTAATCGAGCCCTGTCGGGTTAAGGGGGGCGCTGGGCGGGGCAGAAGGGGCCGGATAGGCAACACCAGGCACTGACAAGCCAGGGACCAGGGTGAGCCTGATGGACACGATGTGCGTCGACGCCACGACCATCCGCTCCGCGGCCACGGTCGCCGACGCGCGCGAGACCACCCGGGCCTCCCCCGAAGCCGTCTGGCAGCCGGCCACCGGCTCGACCTCGACGCCGCGCGTCAACAGCACCGCGCTCGTCCGGGCGACGATCGCCTTGAAGTCCACGCTCTGCTCGACGTCCGCCATCTCTTCAGCCCACGGGCCGAATCTTGTCGGGACGCCACAACTCCGGTAAGTACGCCGCACGCCGGTCATCCGGGCACGCGGGTCCACCCGCCGAACACTCCAGAACACCTACCGCCTATGCCGGACCGACACGGAAGCAGGTTCCCGAAAGGGCTTCCACCGCGCGCACCGCGCGCTCCCCGGGAAGAGCCCCATGTCCTCCGCCTGCCCGGATGCGCTCCCCTCGCGCTCCCCTGGCCCTCGGGGAAACCTCACCGGCCGAGCCGGATGAACCCATCAAGCGTCAAGGAATAGCAAAAGCCCCAGGTCATGGCGAGATGTCCTGGGGCTTCCACAGAGCCGCCTTCGGGATTCGAACCCGAGACCTACGCATTACGAGTGCGTTGCTCTGGCCAACTGAGCTAAGGCGGCGCGCCGTCTGGACCCATGGTGCGGTCAGCGGCGACGCCAAGTCTACACAGTTTCGGGGGGTGGTCCGTACAGGGGCTTGGGCGGGGCTTTTGTGCAGGTCAGGTGCACTTTTTGGCCTTGGTGGGGGGTGTGCCTTCCACGAGGTACGTGTTGATCGCCGTGTCGATGCAGTCGCTGCCCCGGCCGTACGCCGTGTGGCCGTCGCCCTCGTAGGTGAGGAGGCGGCCCGAGGAGAGCTGGGCTGCCAGGGACTGGGCCCATTTGTACGGGGTCGCCGGGTCGCGGGTGGTGCCCACCACCACGATCGGGGCCGCGCCCTTGGCCTCGATGCGGTGCGGGGAGCCCGTGGCCTTGGTGGGCCAGTACGTGCAGTTCAGGGAGGCCCAGGCCAGGCCGTCGCCGAAGACCGGGGAGGCCTTTTCGAAGGACGGGAGGGCTGTCCTGACCTCGGCCGGGTCCTTGAAGGCGGGTGGGAGGTCAAGGCAGTTCACCGCGGAGTTGGCGTACATCAGGTTGGCGTACGTGCCGTCGTTCTGGCGTTCGTAGTAGGAGTCGGCGAGCGCCAGGAGAGACGCGCCGTCGCCGGCCATCGCCCTGGTGAGGGCCTCGCGGAGCTGGGGCCAGCCCGCCTCGTCGTACATGGCGGCGATCACACCGGTCGTGGCGAGCGCCTCGCCGAGTCGGCGCGGCTGGCCCGTCGGGATCGGCTTGCTGTCCAGCGAGGTGAAGAAGGCTTTCATGCGGGTGGAGACGTCAGCGACCGACTCCGTGCCGAGGGGGCAGTCCGCCTGCTTGACGCAGTCGGCGGCGAACGACTTGAAGGCCGTCTCGAAGCCCGCCGTCTGGTCGCGGTTCTGTTCGCGCGACGACAGGGACGGGTCCATCGCGCCGTCGAGGACGAGACGGCCCGTGCGCTGCGGGAAGAGGCCGGCGTAGGTGGCGCCGAGGAACGTGCCGTACGAAGCGCCCACGTACGACAGCTTCTTGTCGCCCAGGGCCTCGCGGAAGATGTCCATGTCGCGGGCCGAGTCGACGGTGGAGACATGCGGGAGGATCTTGGCCGAGCGCTGCCCGCAGCCCTGTGCGAACTTCTTGAACGCCGTCGCCAGGGCCGTGGTCTCGCCCTGGTCGTCGGGGGTCTGGTCGACCTGTGTGTACGCGTCCATCTCCTTGCCCGTGAGGCACTCGACGGGCTCGCTGCGCCCGACGCCGCGCGGGTCGATGGCCGCCATGTCGTACCGGGCGCGGACCGGGGCGGGGTAGCCGATGGCCGCGTAGCCCTGGAGGTAGTCGATGGCCGAGCCGCCGGGACCGCCCGGGTTGACGAGGAGGGAGCCGAGGCGCTTGCCGGGGCCCGTGGCCT
Organism: Streptomyces sp. 150FB; assembly: GCF_000818195.1. Taxonomy (GTDB): domain Bacteria; phylum Actinomycetota; class Actinomycetes; order Streptomycetales; family Streptomycetaceae; genus Streptomyces. The sequence goes on from NZ_JTHL01000001.1 coordinate 3,878,074, forward strand.
TCTTGCGGGCGACGGCCAGGTTGATCCGGGCGCCGTCGGGCTTCGCGTAGTCCAGCGGGGCCTTCAGGGTGGCGCACTGGAAGCCGGGGACGCCGCACGCGCGCCAGTCGAGCTTCTGTCCGTAGAAGTCCTTCAGGGACGAGTCCGATCCCGAACTCGCCGACGAACCGGACGCTGTGTCCGCGCTACAGCCGGAGACGAGCAGGCCGACCGCCACGAGGGCGGAGGCGGGGATGCGGAGCAGGCGCCTGATGTCCATTTCAGGAGCCTAGCCGCCGAGGCAGGCGCGCCGCCGGGCCGACGCCCGTACGGGTGAGTCCTCATACGGGTGAGCCCCTGGCGGCGCCCCTCAGCCCGCGCGCAGCGCCACCGCCATCGACTCGACGGCGAGCAGCGGCGCCACATTGCGGTCAAGCGCCTGGCGGCAGGCGACCACCGCCTCGATCCGGCGCAGCGTACGCGCGGGGGTCGAGGCGCGGGCGATCCGGTCGACCGCGTCGCGTACGTCCTCGTTGGCGAGCGCGACCCCGGAGCCCATCTGGAGGACCAGTACGTCGCGGTAGAAGCCGGTCAGATCGGTGAGGGCGAGGTCCAGGCTGTCGCGCTGCGTACGGGTGGAGCGCCGCTTCTGACGGTCCGCCAGGTCCTTCATCGCGCCCGCGGTGCCCCGGGGCATCCGGCCCGCCGCCGAGGCGCCGAGGGCCGCCTTCATGTCCTCGGTCTCCTTGACGTCGACGTCCTCGGCGACCTGTTTCGCGTCCTCCGTCGCCGCGTCGATCAGCTCCTGGGCGGCCCTGAGGCAGCCGCCGATGTCCTCCACCCGCAGCGGCATCTTGAGCACGGTCGTACGGCGGGCGCGCGCCCGCTCGTCGGTGGCGAGGCGGCGGGCGCGGCCGATGTGTCCCTGGGTGGCGCGCGCGGCGGCGTGCGCGGCCTCGGGCTCGATGCCGTCACGCCTGATCAGGACGTCGGCGACGGCCTCCACCGGAGGGGTGCGCAGGACGAGGTGGCGGCAGCGGGAGCGGATCGTGGGCAGCACGTCCTCCAACGAGGGCGCGCAGAGCATCCACACCGTACGGGGCGCGGGCTCCTCGACGCCCTTCAGCAGAACGTTGCCCGCGCCCTCGGTGAGGCGGTCGGCGTCCTCCAGGATGTTGACCTGCCAGCGCCCGCCGGCCGGCGAGAGCCCCCCTCGGCGGATCAGCTCACGGGTCTCCTTGACGCCGATCGAGAGCAGGTCGGTGCGGATGATGTCGACGTCGGCGTGGGTGCCGATCAGGCTCGTATGACAGCCGTCGCAGAACCCGCAGCCCGGCTCCCCCCCGAGCGCCCTGTCCGGGCTCGTGCACTGGAGGGCGGCGGCGAAGGCGCGGGCCGCTGTCGAACGGCCCGAGCCCGGCGGTCCGGTGAACAGCCACGCGTGCGTCATCCTCGACGCGGCGGGCGGCTCTTTGCCCTCGGCCTCCGCCGTGACGCGCGCGTCGGCGTCACGGGCCGCGGCGGTGAGCGTCTCCCTGACACGGTCCTGCCCGACCATGTCGTCCCATACGGTCATGCGCGGTCACCCCATACGGTCATGCGCCGTCACCGCCTCCGTGCGTGGTCGCGTGGTCGCTCTTCTGTATCCGGTGTGTCCGGTCCCGTGCGGCAGGTCCCGTGCAACCGGTCCGCTCTGAGAACCATTGTGGGGCCGGTGTCTGACAACCGGCCCCACCTGCGACAACCCGCCCGCGTCAGCGGCGCCCGCCGCGCCCCCCGTTGCGGTCGTCGTCCTCGTCGTCGTGCGGGCCGAGCAGCTCGTCCGCCAGGGTCGGCAGATCGTCCAGCGGAGTCTCCTCCGCCCAGTCGGAACGGCGGCGCGGCCGGTCTCGCGCCTCACGGTCCGCCGCGTCCTCCGGGTTGATCTGCGGCAGCTCGCGGGTGCGCTCGTTCGGGCTCTCCGCGGGCGGCGTCTGCGCCGGGGGCGGCGCGGGGTCGTCCTTACGGAAGTAGTCCGCCGGGAACCGGTCCGCCGGGCGCGCGTCCCGTACGGGCGGGAGCTTGGTCGTCTCGTCCACCGAACGGTCCGGACTGCCCGTACCCGCCGAACGATCCGAAGCGTCCGAAGGATTGGGGCGATCCGGGCGATCAGAACGGTCCGAGCGATCCGCACGGTCCGGCCGTACCGCCGGCACCTCCTGCGTCACATCGTCCGGAGCCGCCAGCCGCGCCTGGTCCCGTGGCGGATGAACGACCGGCGTGGGCACGGTGATCTCGTTCGGCGAGACCCCCGCCTCCGCGGCGGCGGCAGCGGCCGCGGCCTCCGCCGCCTCCTGCTCGCGCCGCCTGGCCTCCTCGGCCCTCAGCAGCGCCGCCTCCGCCTTGCGCTCCTTCTCGCGGCGCCGCTCCTCGGCCTCCGCGCGCTCCCTGGCCTCTTCCTCGGCCTGCCTCTTGAGCCGCGCCTGCTCCGCCTCGTACGCCCGCTCCTCGGCCTCGCGACGCTTGCGCTCAGCCTCGGCCCGCACCCGCGCCTCCTCGGCGCGCTGCCTGGCCTCCTCCGCCTGCCGTTCGGCCTCGCGCTCCCGCGCCTCCTCCAGCTCGCGGCGCTTGCGCTCCTCCTCCTCGGCGCGCAGCTTGGCGAGCTGCGCCTGCCGCTCGCGCTCGAGGCGCTCCTCCTCGGCCTTGCGCGCCGCCTCCTCCTCGGCCCTGCGCCTGGCCTCCTCGACAGCGGCCCTGCGCGCCTCCTCCTGCGCGCGCACCTCCGCGTCGGAGAGCGGCAGGAGCTGGTCGAGACGGTGGCGTACGACGGTCGTGACGGACTCCGGGTCCTGGCCCGCGTCCACCACGAGGTACCGCCCGGGGTCAGCGGCGGCGAGCGTCAGGAAGCCGGACCGTACCCGCTGGTGGAACTCGGCGGGCTCCGACTCCAGCCGGTCGGGCGCCTCCGTGAAGCGCTCGCGCGCCGTCTCGGGAGAGACGTCGAGCAGCACCGTCAGATGCGGTACGAGACCGTCCGTCGCCCAGCGCGAGATACGGGCGACCTCGGTCGGCGACAGGTCGCGGCCGGCGCCCTGGTAGGCCACGGACGAGTCGATGTAACGGTCCGAGATGACAACAGCGCCGCGCTCAAGCGCGGGCCGTACCACCGAGTCGACGTGCTCGGCGCGGTCGGCCGCGTACAGCAGCGCCTCGGCGCGGTTCGACAGGCCGGCGCTCGACACGTCCAGCAGGATCGTACGCAGCCGCTTGCCGACCGGGGTGGCGCCCGGCTCGCGGGTGACGACAACCTCGTGGCCCTTGGCGCGGATCCACTCGGCGAGCGCCTCGACCTGCGTCGTCTTGCCGGCGCCGTCGCCGCCCTCTATCGCGAGGAAGAAGCCGCCCGGGGCCGGAGCCTGCGCGGGGTCGGCCCCGCCGCGCAGCGCGTCACGCAGATCGCGGCGCAGCGGCACACCCGAGCGGTCGTCGGTCTTGGCGAGGACGACGGCGGCCACCGGCAGCAGCAGCGCGCCGACCAGCATCAGGGTGAACGCGGCGCCGTCGTGGGCGAAGACGAAGTCGCCGCTGGCGAGCCGGTGCGGGCCGATGGCCGCGGCGACCAGCGGGGCGATGATCACACCGAGCGCGATGAATATCCGTACGACGGTGCCCAGGTGCTCGGTGATCCGGGCCCGGCGGAACTCCTCGGCCTCCAGATCGATGAGCGTGTGGCCCGTGTTGGCGGCGACACCGGCGCTGACGCCGGCGAGCAGCGCCAGGAACAGCACCGTCGCCGTGTCAGGGACGAGCCCCATCAGCAGCAGCGCGATGCCGGTGACGGCGACCGCGATCGAGAACAGCCGGCGGCGCGACAGCGGAGGCAGCACCTTCGCCGCTCCACGGATGCCGAGCGCGGTGCCGCCCATGAGCGCGAGCACCAGCAGGGAGAAGGCGATGGGACCGCCGCCGAGGTCCTTCGCCTGGAGTACGGAGACGGCCACGGCGGACGCGATGGCGGCCGCGACGGCCCCGCAGGCGAGGACGAGCAGCGGGACCGCGCCCGTACGGCCCTTGGCGAGGCTGCCGTCCGCGTCGGACGAGGTGCCCGCCGTCGGCCTGCGCAGGCCTTCGAGCGGCGAACGCGGCCTCGGCGTACGGCCGCCGGGAAGTTCGAGGAAGAACAGGGTCGACACGGAAGCGGCGAACATTCCCGCAGCGACATACGAACCGAGGGCCGCCTGGTGCAGCGAGAACCAGTCGATGCCCGTACCGAGCAGAGCGCCGATCAGCGTCGCGACCAGCAGGGCGGCGGCAGCGGCCGGGATGGCCAGGAACGTCGTACGCAGGGACAGCCGGCGCAGCGCTTCGAGATGGTCGGGCAGCGGGCGTACGGCGGCGCCTTCGAGCGGCGGGGGCGGCAGCAGGGCGGGGGCGGCGCTCTCCTTGGCGACCGTCCAGAACCGCTCGGCGACACCGACCACGAAGACCGTGGAGAGAAGGATCGGAAGGGCGCGGTCCGGCGTCCAGTCGAGCCAGAGCGGCGCGACGATCAGGAGCGCGAGGCGCAGGCCGTCCGAGACCATCATCGTCCAGCGGCGGTCCAGCGGACCGCCGTCACGCGACGACTTCGCCGCCTTGGCGGGCTTGGCCGCCTTGCTCGATCCGGCCGATCCGGTCGAACCCCCGTCGAGCGTGGGCCTGGTGTCGGGTGCGGGCCCGGCGTCGTCCTTGATCAGGGAGGTCCGGGAGGTTCGGGAGACTCCCGCTCCGTCCGTGGAGGACGTGGAGGGCGTGGGCCTCTTCGACCTGTCGTCACTGCCGGGCGCCATCAGTGTCGAGAGCGGTCCGAGGAGGACCGTCCCGAACAACACTGTGGCAAGGATCCGGGCACCGAACACGGCTGCGACCGCGAAGGCCGCCCCCCGGTATCCAGCACCGAACGAGCCCTCGGCGATCGCCGCCTGCAACGAAAGCAGCAGAAGTACGAGCACGGCGAGTGTGTCGCCGATGCTGCCGACGAGCTGGGCGCTCCACAACCGCCGGAGCGGGGGGATGCGCAACAGTGATCGTACGGCGCGCTCTCGTGAGTCTGCGGCAAGTGCGTCGGAGTCGGGGTCGGAGGTGGGGCTCACGACCGTTGGCTGCTCGGCTCGCGTCATCCGCCCAGCCTAGCCGGAGCCACTGACTACTCGGAGGCCCCGTCCGAACTGAGGGCCGAACAGGAGACAGCGCGTCCCGTTCGGCCCTCAGTTCGACCCATTGGTCCGGGCCGCGTACGCGTCACCGGGGGCCGTCCACCAACTACTCGGCCGTCGTCACACTCGTACGCCCGTTGTCACACTCGTACGCCGTCACACTCGCCCGTCGTCACACTCGTACGTCGTCACTCGTCCGTCTTCGAGGAGCCCGAAGCCCGCGACGCCGTCTTCTTCGCCGGAGCCTTCTTCGCCGTGGCCGACGACGACGTGGTCTTCTTCGCCGTCGTCTTCTTCGCCACGGCCTTCTTCGCGGTCGTCGCCTTCTTCGCCGGCGCCTTCTTGGCCGCCGACTTCTTCGCCGTCTTCTTGGCGGGCCCCTTGGCCCGCTTCTCGGCGAGCAGCTCGTAACCGCGCTCGGGCGTGATCTCCTCGACGCTGTCGTCCGTACGCAACGTCGCGTTCGTCTCGCCGTCCGTCACATAAGCGCCGAACCTGCCGTCCTTCACCACCACCGGGCTCCCGCTCACCGGGTCCGTACCCAGCTCCTTCAGCGGCGGCTTGGCCGCGGCCCGGCCGCGCTGCTTGGGCTGCGCGTAGATCGCCAGCGCCTCTTCGAGCGTGATGCCGAAGAGCTGGTCCTCGGTCTGGAGCGACCGCGAGTCCGTGCCCTTCTTCAGATACGGGCCGTAGCGGCCGTTCTGCGCGGTGATCTCGACGCCCTCGGCGTCCTGCCCGACCACCCTCGGCAGCGACATCAGCTTGAGGGCGTCGTCGATGGTGACCGTGTCCAGGGACATGGACTTGAAGAGGGAGGCGGTACGCGGCTTGACCGCGTTCTTGCCGGTCTTCGGAGTGTCCTCGGGGAGGACCTCGGTGACGTACGGACCGTACCGGCCGTCCTTCGCCACGATCTGATGACCGCTCACCGGGTCGAGGCCCAGCTCGAAGTCGCCACTCGGCTTGGCGAGCAGCTCCTCCGCGTACCCGACCGTCAGCTCGTCCGGTGCCATGTCCTCCGGCACATCGGCGCGCTGGTGGTTCTCCTCGTCCTTCTCGCCGCGCTCGACGTACGGGCCGTAGCGGCCGACGCGCAGCATGATGCCGTCCCCGATGGGGAAGGACGAGATCTCCCGGGCGTCGATCGCGCCGAGGTCCGTGACCAGTTCCTTGAGACCGCCGAGGTGGTCGCCGTCGCCGTTGCCCGCGCCGGAGGCGGCGCCCGCGTCGTCGCCGCCCTCACCGAAGTAGAAGCGCTTCAGCCACGGTACGGAGTGCGCCTCGCCCCGCGCGATGCGGTCGAGGTCGTCCTCCATCCGCGCGGTGAAGTCGTAGTCGACGAGCCTGCCGAAGTGCGTCTCCAGCAGATTGACCACGGCGAACGAGAGGAAGGACGGGACGAGCGCCGTGCCCTTCTTGAAGACATAGCCGCGGTCGAGGATGGTGCCGATGATCGAGGCGTACGTGGACGGGCGGCCGATCTCGCGCTCTTCCAGCTCCTTGACCAGCGAGGCCTCGGTGTAGCGGGCCGGCGGCTTGGTGGCGTGGCCGTCGACCGACACCTCCTCGGCGGAGAGCGCGTCGCCCTCGGCGACCTGCGGCAGCCTGCGCTCGCGGTCGTCCAGCTCGGCGTTCGGGTCGTCGGCGCCTTCGACGTACGCCTTCATGAAGCCGTGGAAGGTGATCGTCTTGCCGGACGCGGAGAACTCGGCGTCCCGGCCGTCGGCGGACCTGCCGCCGATCTTGACGGTGACGCTGTTGCCGACCGCGTCCTTCATCTGGGAGGCGACGGTCCGCTTCCAGATCAGCTCGTACAGCCGGAACTGGTCGCCGCGCAGCCCGGTCTCCGCCGGGGTGCGGAAGCGGTCGCCGGAGGGGCGGATCGCCTCGTGCGCCTCCTGCGCGTTCTTGACCTTGCCGGCGTACGTGCGCGGCTTGTCCGGCAGGTAGCTCGCCCCGTACAACTGCGTGACCTGCGCCCTCGCCGCCGAGATGGCGGTGTCGGAGAGGGTGGTCGAGTCGGTACGCATGTAGGTGATGAAGCCGTTCTCGTACAGCTTCTGCGCGACCTGCATCGTCGACTTCGCGCCGAAGCCCAGCTTGCGCGAGGCCTCCTGCTGGAGCGTCGTCGTACGGAAGGGCGCGTACGGGGAGCGGCGGTACGGCTTGGACTCGACCGACCGGACGGCGAAGGACGAGTTCTCCAGCGCGGCGGCGAGCGCTCGCGCGTTCTCCTCGTCCAGGTGCAGCACCTGGTCGGACTTGAGCCGGCCGTCCGAGCCGAAGTCGCGGCCCTGCGCCACGCGCCGGCCGTCGACGGAGCTCAGCCGGGCGATCAGGGAGGACGGGTCGGAGGCGTCACCGGCGCGGCCGGTGGAGAAGGTGCCGGTCAGGTCCCAGTACTCGGCGGAGCTGAACGCGATGCGCTCGCGCTCGCGCTCGACGACCAGGCGGGTGGCGACGGACTGGACGCGGCCCGCCGACAGGCCGCGCATGACCTTCTTCCAGAGGACGGGCGAGACCTCGTAGCCGTAGAGGCGGTCGAGGATCCGGCGGGTCTCCTGGGCGTCGACCATGCGCGTGTTCAGCTCGCGCGGGTTGGCGACGGCGGCGCGGATCGCGTCCTTGGTGATCTCGTGGAAGACCATCCGGTGGACGGGGACCTTGGGCTTGAGTACTTCCTGGAGGTGCCACGCGATGGCTTCGCCCTCGCGGTCCTCATCTGTGGCGAGGTAGAGCTCGTCGGATTCGGCCAGCAGCTCCTTGAGCTTCCTGACCTGCGACTTCTTGTCGGCGTTGACGACGTAGATCGGCGCGAAGTCGTTCTCCACGTCCACGCCGAGGCGGCGCACCTCGCCGGTGTACTTCTCGGGTACCTCGGCGGCGCCGTTCGGGAGGTCGCGGATGTGCCCGACGCTCGCCTCGACGACGTAGCCGGGGCCGAGGTAGCCCTTGATCGTCTTCGCCTTGGCAGGCGACTCGACGATGACGAGTCGGCGGCCGCCGTGTGCGGCTTCGCTTGTCGGGGACAACTTCGCTCTTCTCTCCGGTCGACGCTTGGTGGCCCGTCCGGCAGTACGCCAGTACGGCGGCAACGTCGTGTCGCTGGGCTTGGCGCGACTGGGCGCGGCCTCGCTTCGACGCTGCTTCGCTGCGGAGTGTGACGGTACAACCCGCCCCCGTGTCAAACGGCAAAAGCCCGCAACAGCCACTCGAACCGTAACCCGACTCCGGACATTCGTGCCGACCGGACCCGGTTGTCCGCCGGTCGTCCGCCGCGCCGGCGACCCGGAAGCGGTCGTTCCGCAGGGGGGTGGGTGACGGTCGTACGGAGGGGGGTGGCGCGGCATCCGGTGCAGGTCCGGCGGCCTTCCGGCACCCGGCGGGTGCCCGCGCGGCGCCCCGCGGCGGGTTCCGGTCCGGCGTCAGGAAACCCGGCTCAGATACGGCTGAAGCACCACACGCCGAGGGCCAGAAAGACCACGCCCGAGAGTGTCGCGACAGTGACGGACGCCGCAGGGCGCACCCCGTGCGCCACCGGCTCGCCGTGCAGGACGCGGGTCGCCGTCCACAGCAGCAGCCCGGCACCGAACAGCGCGAAGGCCGCTCCCGCGAAGATCGCCGGTCCGCTCTCCATCTCCGTACACCCCGCCCTGTCCTGACCCTGTCCTGTTGGTCGCAGGGTCCTGTGGTCGCAGGAGGCAGAGGCTGGCACCCCGGGGCGTCAGGTGTGCGAATTCGGGGTGAACGGCGGGCGCGGATTCCCACGCCCGCTCCCTCGCGCCGTCACGCGGCCACCGCAGGGCTCACTCCAGGATCGTTTCGGGGTCGGCCGGGGCGGCCGGGGTCGCGACCGGCTCCAGGAAGCCCTCCTCCACCAGCAGCCGGATCGACTGCGGCGTACGGTCCCGGAGCAGCACCGCGTCCTCCCCGACGAGCTGCGCGATCGCGTCCAGGATCCGGCCCGCGCTCAGCGTCCCGTCGCAGACCCCGGCGAAGCCCGCACCGACCGTGTCGACCTCGGTGGCCCGCCGCATGCCCCGGTGCTGGCGGAGCACCACATGCTCGGGGTCCTCGGCGCCGGGCAGCCCGACCTGCTCCTGCACCACTTCCGGCGCCAGTACGAAGTGGCCGGCGAGCAGCGCGGCGTCGTCATGCGTCCGCAAATAGTCCTGGCGTTCGAAGTGCGCCCGTACGGTGTCCCCGAGCGGCTGCTCCACGGGGTGCGGCCACTCCTCCACCACGATCGACGGCTGCTCGGCGCCCGATTTCCGGAGCGTGATCCAGCCAAAGCCGACCGCCTTGGTCTTACGGGCCTCGAACTCGTCGAGCCACGCGTCGTACGCCGCCGCGTACGCCTCCGGATCGCCGCGGTGGTCCCCGCTGTCGCGCAGCCACAGCTCCGCGTACTGCGTCACGTCCTGGACCTCGCGCTGCACGATCCACGCGTCGCAGCCGGCCGGGACCCAGGAGCGCAGCCGGTCCTGCCACTCCTCGGACTCCACGTGCTGCCAGTTGGCGAGGAAGTGCGCGTACCCGCCGTCGGCCAGCCGCTCCCCCGCCTGCTGGACGAGCGTGCGGCACAGCTCGTCCCCGCCCATGCCGCCGTCCCGGTAGGTGAGCCGGGAGCTGGGCGAGATGACGAACGGCGGGTTGGAGACGATCAGGTCGTACGTCTCGCCGGCGACCGGTTCGTACAGCGAGCCCTCGCGCAGGTCGGCGGCGGGCGCGCCGGAGAGCGCCAGGGTCAGCCGCGCGAAGCCGAGGGCGCGCGGGTTGAGGTCGGTCGCGCTCACGCGGGTGGCGTACTGGGACGCGTGCAGCGCCTGGATCCCTGAGCCGGTGCCGAGGTCGAGGGCCGTCTCGACGGGGGTCCGTACGGTCAGTCCGGCGAGGGTCGTCGAAGCGCCGCCGACCCCGAGCACCACGCCCTCGTCGTGCCCGCTGGCACCGCTCGCCCCGCCGACGGAGCAGCCCAGGTCGGAGACGATGAACCAGTCCTGGCCCTCGGGCCCGCCGTACGGACGGACATCGACGGCGGCGCTGATCCCGCCGGCCCCGTCCCGTACGACCCAGCCGTCGGCCAGCACCTCGTCCAGCGGCAGTGCGGTACCCACCCGCTCCTCGGGCACGGACCGCTGGAGCAGGAAGAGCCGTACGAGCGATTCGAGCGGGGAGTCACCACGGGTGGCACGCAGAGCGGGCACGGTCTCGCTGCGGGCCAGCGCGGCGTAGGCGGAGGCGCCGAGGAGGTCGAGCAGGCCGTCGGCGGTGAAGTCGGCGGCGAGCAGGGCAGCACGGAGTCGGGGCGAGTGGTCGGGCGCGGGAAGGCTGGTCGTACTCACGGCACCATTGTGGGGGCTGCCACTGACAACGGCCCGTACCCCCGTGCGGGGAGCGCGGGCCGTGCGCGCGGGTTACGCCGTCGGGGAGGCCGATCCCGTTCCGGCCGACGGCTGCGGGGGCCGGCAGCCGGCCTGGTCGGCCGTCGCCTTCTCGACCGCGCCGGTCTGGAGCTTGGCCAGCACCCGGTCGGCGCTCTGGCCGTCGGTCAGCATCTTCCCCGAGAGGTCGAACAGATTGTCGGCGAACTTCCCCTGGTCCTTGGTGTCGAACCCCTCGACCGTCTTCCTGAGGTCGGCGTAGGACGCCGAGGTGGACTTGAGTTCGCTGACGAGCTGCTTCTGCTTCTTCCCGCCCTCGTCGGAGGGCGGCGGGCCCGCCTGCTCCACGGCCGTCGCCAGCGCGCCGAACGCGTCCGAGGTGGACTGGAAGGCGGCCAGATCCGTGTTGCGGACGTCGGCCGGCTTGTCCTTCTCCGAGGACAGGCTCTTCATCGAGGCGTTGGCGGCGTCGATCTTCTTACGCTGCGGCTGGACCTTGTCGCAGACCTGTTTGGCCCAGGCGTTCGCCTTGCTCTCGCCGTCATCGCTACAGGCGGACAGCGTGACGACCAGCACCGCAGCGCCTGACAGCGCGGCTGCGAGTTTCTTGTTCACCGGTTCGGTCCCTTCCAAGGCTCTCGGCCCCGGAACATACACGCCGGGCGGGTCACGGCCACACACCGGACGTCCGGTACATCCGGGCTTGCGACCATTCGCACCAAGGGAGAGACACCTCACGCTCCGGGGCGCGCACGCCCGGCGCGCCGGGCGGCGCGGGGGCGGCAGGCGGGCGGACGGGACGTCAGGAAACATCGGCCGTCCGCCCTTTGACCGTCCTGGTCAGGGGTTACGCAGTATTACGAGGTGGCGCGCCGGTTCACGCCGGTTCACGCGGTGGTGACCGGGTCGGGGGTCCCCGCCGTACCTCCGGCGGAGCCGCCTCCGTCGTCCACGGTGACGGAGCGCCGTTTGGAGATGTAGACGGCTCCGACGATGACGACGATGGCGAGGGTCGCCACCACCGCGCGAACGCCGGCGCTGGCGTCGTCCCCGTAACTGAACTGCACGACCGCGGGTGCGATCAGCAGTGCCACCAGGTTCATCACCTTCAGCAGCGGGTTGATGGCGGGGCCCGCCGTGTCCTTGAACGGGTCGCCGACCGTGTCCCCGATCACCGTCGCCGCGTGCGCCTCGCTGCCCTTCCCGCCGTGGTGACCGTCCTCGACGAGCTTTTTGGCGTTGTCCCAGGCGCCGCCGGAGTTGGCCAGGAACACGGCCATGAGGGTGCCGGTGCCGATCGCCCCGGCGAGGAACGAGCCGAGCGCCCCGACGCCGAGCGAGAAGCCCACGGCTATCGGGGTGAGGACGGCGAGCAGACCCGGCGTCGTCAGCTCGCGCAACGCGTCCTTGGTACAGATGTCGACGACTCGTCCGTACTCGGGCTGTTCGGTGTAGTCCATGATCCCGGGGTGCTCGCGGAACTGCCGCCGCACCTCGTAGACCACCGAACCGGCCGACCGCGACACCGCGTTGATCGCCAGCCCGGAGAACAGGAAGACGACGGCGGCGCCGAGGATCAGCCCGACCAGATTGTTGGGCTGGGAGATGTCCAGACTGAGAGTCATCTCACCCGCCTTGGCCCCCACGTCGGCCACGGCGGTGGCGATCGCGTCGCGGTACGAACCGAAGAGCGCGGCCGCGGCGAGTACGGCCGTCGCGATGGCGATGCCCTTCGTGATCGCCTTCGTGGTGTTGCCGACGGCGTCGAGGTCGGTGAGCACCTGGGCACCGGCGCCCTGGACGTCGCCGGACATCTCGGCGATGCCCTGCGCGTTGTCGGAGACCGGGCCGAAGGTGTCCATGGCGACGATGACGCCCACGGTGGTGAGCAGTCCGGTGCCCGCGAGGGCCACAGCGAACAGGGCGAGCATGATCGACGTACCGCCGAGCAGGAACGCCCCGTACACCGCGAGGCCGATCAGCAACGCCGTGTAGACCGCCGACTCCAGGCCGATGGCGATCCCGGTGAGTACGACGGTCGCCGCGCCGGTCAGGGACGACTTGCCGATGTCCCTGACGGGCCGCCGGGTGGTCTCGGTGAAGTAGCCGGTGAGCTGCTGGATCAGGGCGGCCAGCACGATGCCGATGGCGACGGCGACCAGCGCGAGGACCCGGGGGTCGCCGCTGTGGGTGAGGATCGACCGCTCGGTGACGCCGTCGAGATCGGCGTACGAGGACGGCAGGTAGACGAAGACCGCGACGGCGACCAGCACCAGCGAGATCACCGCCGAGATGAAGAATCCCCGGTTGATGGCGCTCATTCCGCTGCGGTCCCTGCGGCGCGGGGCGACCGCGAAGATGCCGATCATCGCGGTGATCACGCCGATCGCCGGGACGATCAGCGGGAAGGCTAGGCCGGAGTCGCCGAAGGCCGCCTTGCCGAGGATGAGGGCGGCGACGAGCGTCACGGCGTACGACTCGAACAGGTCGGCGGCCATGCCGGCGCAGTCCCCGACGTTGTCGCCCACGTTGTCGGCGATGGTGGCCGCGTTACGGGGGTCGTCCTCGGGGATGCCCTTCTCGACCTTTCCGACCAGGTCCGCGCCGACGTCGGCGGCCTTGGTGAAGATCCCGCCGCCGACCCGCATGAACATCGCGATCAGGGCGGCCCCCAGGCCGAAGCCCTCCAGCACCTTGGGCGCGTCGGCCGCGTAGACGAGGACCACGCAGGAGGCACCGAGCAGGCCGAGGCCCACCGTGAACATTCCGACCACGCCGCCCGTACGGAATGCGATCTTCATCGCTCTGTGCGAAACAGCCGTCAGGTCTTTCTCAGGACCGCCTTCCGCGGGGGTCGCCTCACGTGCGGCCGCGGCCACCCGTACATTGCTGCGTACGGCGAGGCGCATACCGATGTATCCGGTGCCCGCCGAGAAAAGCGCGCCCACCAGGAAAAACACGGAACGGCCCGCACGTCCCGACCAGTCGTCGGCCGGAAGCAGCAACAGCAGGAAAAAGACCACGCCGGCAAAGATCCCGAGAGTGCGCAACTGCCGGGAGAGATAGGCATTCGCGCCTTCTTGTACAGCCGCCGCGATCTTCTTCATGGACTCGGTGCCCTCGTCGGCCGACAGCACCTGGCGCACCAGGACCAGGGCCAGCAACAGCGCCGCCAGCGCGACGACCGCGACAACGATCACGATGACGCGATTGTCATTCGTGAGCACCGCGGCTGCGAGAGAAATGGGGTGTTCGGACAGTTGTGGTTGGAGTTGCCCCGCCATTCGTCCTCCTTGACGCTCAGCGTTCAAGATGGACGGATTGTAGGGAGCATCAGACGATCAAAACAGGGGTGCGCAACACAACAATTGACCTTGGCTGGAAAACAAAAAGCAAGAGGGGCCCCGCCGTGTGGGGCCCCTCTTACCGAATGGATCAAGAATTCACAGCCGCTTTATGATCACGGATAAGATCACGGCATAAGATCACGCATACAGGCGAGTGTGATCAGAAGTGCTTACCGCGACGATCACGGCAGTGGTTGTGGTGGCCGATCACGGCAGCACGACGGCGGGGGTGGTCGGCCAGGTCATCCGGATGACGCCGCCGTCCTCGTTCGAGAGGACTTCGACATCGTCGACGAGCCCGCTGATCACCGCGAGGCCCATCTCGTCCTCACCGTCGGCGTCGGTATCGGCGTCAGGCTGATCGCCGGAGGACGCACCGTCGCGCTCTTGCGCTTCGGCGCCCGCTCCACCGCCTGCGGGAGGCACCTCGTCGCCGACCTCGATGGAGAAACTCTTCTCCTCCTCGGTGAGCACGACTTTGACCGGTGCGGTGATGCCATGACTGCGATGCAGCCCGACCGCACGGCTGCATGCCTCACCGACCGCGAGTCTGACCTCGTCCAACACAGCTTCATCGACCCCGGCCCTGCGTGCCACGGCGGCCGCCACCAGACGGGCCGTCCTGACATGTTCAGGCTGAGCGCTGAAGCGGAGTTCAACGGTGGCCATGCGATCCCCCTCGGACGTACGAGCATGGAAACTCAAGGGACGCGGGCACCCGGGCAGGACGCCCGGTGCCTCCGCCCTTCCTCCGGAAGCCTGCGACCGACCTCAGTCGGTGGCCGCCACGGCTTCGTCGACCGTGGTGTGGATCGGGAACACCTTGGTCAGACCGGTGATCCGGAAGATCTTGAGAATGCGCTCCTGGTTGCAGACCAGGCGCAGCGAGCCCTCGTGGGCACGCACCCGCTTCAGGCCACCCACCAGGACGCCCAGGCCGGTCGAGTCGAGGAAGTCCACGCCTTCCATGTCGACAACCAGGTGATAGCTGCCGTCATTCACCAACTCGACCAACTGCTCGCGCAGCTTGGGCGCGGTATACACATCAATCTCGCCACCGACCTCGACGACCGTACGGTCGCCACCAGGGCCGGACACATTGCGAGTCGACAGAGACAGGTCCACGGATCCTCCAGCACCTTGCTATCGAGCGGTCGCCCCTCGGGTCTCCCCGACGGAGCCAGGGGACGTATCGCCAGCCGCCATGGCATTCAATCACTTACAGGTGGCCACGCACGACGCCTTGGGGCCATTGTCCGTCATGCCAGTGACACACTCGATGCCGATGGCCAAGAATCACCGCCCCAGTGGACCCCCCGAGAGCGGGGACAACCGCCCCTCCCCCGGTACGGTCCTCGACCGGCTCGCCGCAGGGGCGGGCCGTGCTGCGCGCATCACCCATACGGAGCACTTGCCCCCGCGCGCCGGTCGTCATGCAGTCTGGCCCGATCGCATCCGCGCCGAAGTGATCAACGCCATCCAGCAGGCCGGGATCGACCATCCGTGGGCCCACCAGGCGGCCGCCGCCGAACACGCGCTGGACGGCGAATCCGTCGTCATCGCCACCGGCACCGCTTCCGGCAAGTCCCTCGCCTACCTCGCGCCCGTGCTCTCCGCCCTCCTCGACGGCTCCGAAGCCCCGAACGGACGGGGCGCGACCGCCCTCTACCTCGCCCCCACCAAGGCCCTCGCCGCCGACCAGCGCCGCTCGGTCAAAGAACTCGCCGGGCCGCTCGGCAACGCCGTACGACCCGCCGTCTACGACGGCGACACACCGGTCGAGGAGCGCGAGTGGGTCCGTCAGTACGCGAATTACGTACTGACCAATCCGGACATGCTGCACCAGGGGATACTCCCGTCCCACCCCCGCTGGTCCTCCTTCCTGCGCGCGCTGCGCTATGTCGTCATCGACGAGTGCCACACGTATCGCGGCGTCTTCGGCTCGCACGTCGCCCAGGTGCTGCGCCGACTGCGCCGGATATGCGCCCGCTACGGCGCGAACCCGGTCTTCCTCCTCGCCTCGGCGACCGCGGCGAGACCGGCCCTCGCAGCGGGACGCCTCACCGGCCTGCCGGTACGGGAGATCGCCGACGACGCCTCACCGCGCGGCGAACTGGTCTTCGCCCTCTGGGAGCCGCCGCTCACCGAGCTGCACGGCGAGAAGGGCGCCCCCGTCCGCCGCTCGGCCACCGCCGAGACCGCCGACCTGCTGACCGACCTGACCGTCCAGGGCGTCCGTACGGTCGCCTTCGTACGCTCCCGCCGCGGCGCCGAACTCATCTCCGTGATCGCCAAGGAACGCCTGGCCGAGGTGGACCGCTCCCTGCCGCACCGGGTCGCCGCCTACCGGGGCGGCTATCTCCCCGAGGAGCGCCGCGCCCTGGAGCGGGCCCTGCACTCCGGCGAGCTTCTCGGCCTCGCCGCGACCACCGCCCTGGAGCTGGGCATCGACGTCTCGGGCCTGGACGCCGTCCTGATCGCCGGCTACCCCGGCACCCGCGCCTCCCTCTGGCAGCAGGCCGGCCGGGCGGGGCGCTCGGGCCATGGCGCGCTCGCCGTCCTGATCGCCAGGGACGACCCGCTGGACACCTTCCTCGTCCACCACCCGGAGGCGCTGTTCCAGCAGCCCGTCGAGTCGACCGTCCTCGACCCGGACAACCCGTACGTCCTCGCCCCCCATCTGTGCGCCGCCGCAGCGGAACTCCCCCTCACCGAATCCGATCTGGCGCTCTTCGGCCCCGCCGTACCCGACCTGCTCCCGCAACTGGAGAAAGCCGGCCTGCTGCGGCGCCGCTCCTCCGGCTGGTACTGGACCCGCCGCGAGCGCGCCGCCGATCTCGCGGACATCCGGGGCGAGGGCGGCAGGCCCGTCCAGATCGTCGAGGCTGCGACCGGACGGCTGCTGGGCACCGTCGACGAAGCGGCCTCCCACACCGCCGTCCACGAGGGCGCCGTCCACCTCCACCAGGGCCGGACCTACCTGGTCCGGAAGCTGGACCTGACGGACTCGGTCGCGCTCGTGGAGGAGGCGGGCCCGCCGTACTCCACCACCGCCCGTGACACCACCGCCATCTCCGTGCTGGAGACCGACACCGAGATCCCCTGGGGCGAGGGCCGCCTCTGCTACGGCTCCGTCGAGGTCACCAACCAGGTCGTCTCCTTCCTGCGCCGCAGGCTCATCACCGGCGAGGTGCTCGGTGAGACCAAACTCGATCTGCCGCCGAGGACGCTGCGCACCCGCGCCGTGTGGTGGACGGTCACCGAGAGCCAGCTCGACGCGGCCCGGGTCAATCCCGAGCAGTTGGGCGGCGCCCTGCACGCCGCTGAGCACGCCTCCATCGGGATGCTCCCGCTCTTCGCCACCTGCGACCGCTGGGACATCGGCGGCGTGTCCGTACCGCTTCATCCGGACACCCTGCTGCCGACTGTCTTCGTGTACGACGGCCACCCCGGCGGCGCCGGATTCGCCGAACGTGCCTTCCAGACGGCCCGCGAGTGGCTCGCCGCCACCCGCGAGGCGATCGCCTCCTGCGAATGCGAGGCGGGCTGCCCCTCCTGCATCCAGTCGCCGAAGTGCGGCAACGGCAACGAGCCCTTGCACAAGCGAGGCGCCGTACGGCTGCTCGCCGAGCTGCTCAGGGGCGCGCCGGGGGAGACGGAGCCGGTATCGGAGATCCCGGCGCAGCCAGGCCCGGAGCAGACGGACCCGGAGCGGGCGGACCCGGCACAGGCGGACCCGGCCGAGCCGGCGGCAGCGGCGGCCCCGCCCGTGCTCTGACGGCCGGCGTGTACGGCCCGAAGCGCGCTCGGGCCGTGACGTCGGCGACCTCCCCGCTCAGCGCGCAGCGCGCCAC
>NZ_JTHL01000001.1:3895836-3896777 GCF_000818195.1 Streptomyces sp. 150FB
GACCGCCTCCGCCGTGAGCGTCAGAGCCAGCGCGCCGGGGCCCGGCGTCGGGGCCTCCACCCTGACCCGCCACAGCTCGTCCGACCGGGCCACCGTGACGAGCGCCCCGCCGGGCGCCGCCGACTCGGCCGCCTCGACGGCCACCGCCCTGGGCTCGGATCTCGCCGCCGCCCGCGCTCCCGCTCGTGCCGCGTCGACGCACCGGATCTGCGCCGAGGCCGCCATAAGGGCCCAGACCAGCGCCATGGCGAACAGCACCAGCGCGGGGACCGCCACGGCCGTCTCCGCCGTCACGGAACCACGTTCCCTTTCCTCAGAAGGAAACATTGAGGGCCTTGCCGATCATCGACTCCAGCGCCGCCGAGACCTGGTCGCTCGTGACCACCTTGTAGAGCAGCGCCGCGAACGCGCAGGCCGCGACCGTCGCCACCGCGTATTCCGCCGTGGCCATCCCGGCGTCCTCCCGCAGCCGGCGCGTCCACGTCCGCTTCGCCCGCCGCACCGCCGCCCGCGCCCGCACCCACATCCCGGCCTCCGCTGCGGCCTTCGTGCCGGCCTGCATGGCGTTCCTCATGACACCCTCCCTGTCGATCTCCCGTGAGATCACTGGTCACTTGTCGCTCGTCACTTGTCGCTTGTCGCTTGTCGCTGAAAACCGCTCAGGCGCCGTTCAGCAGGCCGCCCGCCAGACCGATCACCACCGGCGCCACACCCAGCGCCAGGAACGCGGGCAGGAAGCACAGCCCGACCGGCCCTGTGATCAGCACCTGGGCCCGCTGGGCACCGGCGGCGGCCCTCCGGGCCCGCTCGGCCCTGAGGGTCCCTGCCAGCCTCGCCACCGGCTCCGCCGCCGGCGCTCCCGTGGACCAGGACCGCTCCAGACAGCGGGCCAGATCCGCGGCGCCCGGTATCTCGGCGAGCCGCCCCCACGCGTCGGCCGG
>NZ_JTHL01000001.1:3898039-3904148 GCF_000818195.1 Streptomyces sp. 150FB
CCGACATGACCGGCGCCGTCATGGCAGGCCCCCGATCAGGGTCAGCAGCCGCGGCCAGCCCCGCTCGTACGCGAACGCCTCCGCGCCCCAGCGCAGCGCCGGCACGGGCACCACCAGCCCCGCCGCGTCCCGCTCCAGCACATGCACCTCGGCGATCCGCCGCCGCCCGGTCCGGTCCCGCACCAGATGGATCACCACCGAGAGCGCGGCGGCGAGCTGGCTGTGCAGCGCCGCCCTGTCCAGGCCTGCGGCCGTCCCGAGTGCCTCCAGGCGCGCGGGCACGTCCGAGGCGGTGTTCGCGTGCACCGTCCCGCAGCCACCTTCGTGGCCGGTGTTGAGAGCGGCCAGCAGCGCCGAGACCTCGGCCCCCCGCACCTCTCCCACCACCAGCCGGTCGGGTCGCATCCGCAGGGCCTGTCTGACGAGATCCTCCAGCGTCACCAGACCGGCGCCCTCCTGATTCGCCGGACGGGACTCCAGCCGCACCAGATGCGGGTGGTCGGGCCGCAGTTCGGCGGAGTCCTCGGCGAGCACGATCCGCTCACGCGGGCCCACCAGACCCAGCAGGGTGGACAGCAGTGTGGTCTTTCCCGTACCAGTGCCGCCGCTGATCAGGAACGACAGCCGGGCCTCCATCAGCGCCCGGAGCAGCCGCTCCCCGCCCGGCGGTACGGTGCCGGCCGCCGTCAGTTCCGTCAGCGAGAAGGCCTTCGGGCGCACCACCCGGAGCGACAGACACGTGGAGTCGACCGCCACCGGTGGCAGCACGGCGTGCATCCGTGTCCCGTCGGGCAGCCGGGCGTCCGCCCAGGGCCTGGCATCGTCCAGCCTGCGTCCGGCCACGGCCGCCAGCCGCTGCGCCAGCCTCCGTACGGAAGCGGCGTCGGGGAACGACACGGCCGTCAGCTCCAGCCCGCCGCCCCGGTCCACCCAGACCCGGTCGGGCGCCGAGACCAGCACATCCGTCACCGACGCGTCCGCGAGCAGCGGCTCCAGCGGCCCCGTGCCCACCAGCTCACATCGCAACTCCTCCGCCGCGCCCAGCACTTCGGCGTCCCCGAGCAGCCGCCCCTGAGCACGCAGAGCGGCCGCCACCCGCGCCGGGGTCGGCTCGGCCCCACTCTCGGCGAGCCGCCGCCGCACGGCATCGAGCAACCCCCCGTCACCCGCCGCACCGCCACCGGCCACACCGCTCTCCGCCGCCCTCTCCCACGGCAACCCGCTCATGACGCCACGCTCCCCTCACCCGCGAACGCCCGGTCCCAGAAGGCCGTACAGAACGCGGCCAGCGGGCCACGCGTCCGGGACCCCGGTGGCGCCGCGCCGTCCAGCGCCTGGGAGAGCCCGGGCTCGGAGGGCAGCTCGCCGACCAGGGGAAGCCCGAGCGCGTCGGCGATCCACCGGTCGTCGAGCCCCGTCGCGTACGGTCCCCTGACCACCGCTCTCAGGTCCCTCAGCACCATGGAGACCAGCGAGGCCACCCGCCCCGCGGCGGCCACGGCCCGCAGCTCCGCCGGCACCACCAGCAGCCCCACATCGAGCTGCGCCAGCGCCTCCGCCACCCCTTCGTCGACCCGGCGCGGAAGGTCCACGACCACCACACCACCGCGTCTGCGGGCGGCCGCGAGGACCGAGCGCATGGCCTCCGGCCGGATCACCACCGAGTCGCCCCGGTCCCAGCTCAACACCCGTAAGTCATGCAGCCGGGGCAGCGATTCCTCCAGCGCGCCTCCCGCGACGCGCCCTTTCGAAGCGGCGAAATCCGGCCACCTCCTGCCCTCCGTCTGCTCTCCGCCGAGCAGGACGTCGAGACCGCCGCCGAGCGGATCGCCGTCGACGAGCATGGTGCGCCGGCCGGCGCGTGCCGCGGTGACCGCCAGCGCGCAGGCCAGCGTCGACGCACCGGCGCCGCCCCTGCCGCCGATCACCCCGACCGTGAGTGCCGGTCTGCCCACGCCTTCGGCGGCGTCGGCGATGCGATCGACGAGCCAGCTCTCCGCGTCGGGCAGGCGCAGCACGCAGTCGGCGCCGATCTCCACCGCCCGCTGCCATACGTCCGGGTCGTCCTGGTCCCGCCCCACGAGCATCACGCCGCGTCTGCGCGTGGCCCCGCGACAGCGTTCCGCCGCGTCGTCCCCCACCAGGACGAGGGACGCCTCCTCCCAACTCCCCTTCCGCTCGGGCACCGAGCGGTGCACCTGCGGCTCGGTGCCCGCCGCTGCGCAAAGCCTCAGCAGATCGTCGAGCAACTCCGCGTCCCCGGTCACGATGAGCGGTCCCGTCGGTCGCTCTCCGGCTACCCGCGACCGATCTGAAGTGATGGATCCAGCCACGATCTCCGCCCCCTTATGTCTGCCTGGATCCGGGCGCGGCGGGGGCTTGTTCCAGCGGTCCCGCACACATCCGGTATCCGGCATTCCGGCAATCCGCGAACTTCGCGGCCGGAATCACCGTGCGGCACAAACGGGAAATGATGTGGATCTTGATGGAAAACTGTGGACAACTTAAGGGTTGTGAATATCCCCGTAGCTCATACCAGTGACTTCCCGAGAGCGCCGGAACCACTACGCACCGTGAGGCGTATGACTGGAGAGAGCGACAGCGCACACCGGGCCGTCGAGGAGGGGGACGCTTGGTTCCGAGAGACGAAAACGCGTCCGGACATGCGACGACCCCCGCCGGGGGGGAGAGCGGGGGTCGTCCCCACGGCCGACTCGGGGGGGGAGGAGCCGGACCGGGTTATGCACGGTCGCGAACGATCCGTGACTTCCATGGTGTACCCGAGAGTCTTCTGAGGCAAACCACCGCAGGTTACCTTACGCCGAATGGTGGGCGCATATGCTCGACGTTGTGGAAAACCACTACTTGCCGCGCACAGCAGCCTTCTTTGACCTGGACAAGACGGTCATTGCGAAGTCATCGACGTTGACCTTCAGCAGGTCCTTCTACCAAGGCGGTCTGATCAACCGCCGCGCCGTACTACGGACCGCTTACGCGCAGTTCGTCTTCCTCGCCGGGGGCGCCGATCACGACCAGATGGAGCGTATGCGCGAGTACCTCTCCGCGCTCTCCAAGGGCTGGAATGTCCAGCAGGTCAAAGATATCGTCGCCGAGACCCTGCACGACCTGATCGATCCGATCATCTACGACGAGGCCGCCTCCCTCATCGAGGAGCATCACACCGCCGGACGTGACGTCGTGATCGTCTCGACCTCCGGGGCCGAGGTCGTCGAGCCGATCGGCGAACTGCTGGGCGCCGACCGGGTGGTGGCGACCCGCCTGGCCGTGGGCGCCGACGGCTGCTTCACCGGCGAGGTGGAGTACTACGCGTACGGCCCGACCAAGGCCGAGGCGATCAGGGCGCTCGCCGAGTCCGAGGGCTACGACCTGCCCCGTTGCTACGCGTACAGCGATTCCATCACCGACGTTCCGATGCTCCAGGCCGTCGGCCATCCGTACGCGGTCAACCCCGACCGCGCGCTGCGCCGCGAGGCGACGGCGCGCGACTGGCCGATTCTCGTCTTCAACCGCCCTGTTCGGCTCAAGAAGCGCCTTCCCGGCTTCTCGATGCCGAACCGTCCCGCGCTCGTGACCGCGGCCGCCGTGGGCGCGGCCGCCGCCACCGCCGGGCTGGTCTGGTACGCGAGCAGGCGCCGCCAGTCGGCGACAGCCTGACAGAAACCGCCCCGCGCCCGCTTCGCACCCCTTTGGGCTTACTTGAGAGTAAAAG
The DNA here is from genome assembly GCF_000818195.1 of Streptomyces sp. 150FB. Classification (GTDB taxonomy): domain Bacteria; phylum Actinomycetota; class Actinomycetes; order Streptomycetales; family Streptomycetaceae; genus Streptomyces. The sequence continues at coordinate 3,901,770 of NZ_JTHL01000001.1, forward strand.
TAAAGAAGCGGGCCAGGGGTTTCCGTTCCCCGCGGACCGGAGTACAAAGGAATCAACGGCCCGCGAGACCAAGGACATCCGAGAGGATCACCTTTACACGCACAAGGCCCCACGGACCGAGCATGGAAGCCGAGCACCCACGCGACGTCGACCCGTCGATTACGGGCCAGCCGCACCAGGTGACGGGCGCGTTCCCGACCTGATGGGCGAAATTACGAGGACGCCTGGTAACTCGGTGGACATGTCAGCGGCGGCGCCGACACGGCGCCGCCGCAACTCTGTTCAGGAACTCTGTTCAGGAACTGCCCAGGAACTCTGCTCAGGCCGCCCCGCGCTGAAGCGCCTCGCAGACCGCGGTCGACTCCCTGACACCCAGTTCGACCGCACGCCCGCAGTGCGCGATCCACCTCGCCATCCCGGCGGGGGTCCCGGACAGGTAGCCCTCGAACGCGGCCGCGTACACCGCCCGCCCCAGCTCGGCGTGCCCGACCTCCGCCGGGCAGATCGCCTTCGGGTCGAGCCCGCTGCCGACCAGCGCGATCCGTTCGGCGGCCCGCGCCACCAGGCCGTTGTACGAGCCGAAGGGGCGCAGCGCCAGCAGCTCGCCGTGCACCACGGCGGCCGTCACCAGCGCCGGCGCCTCGGTCGCGCCGAGGATCAGGCCGGACAGTCCGTCCAGCCGGCCCGCGACCTCGGCCGCGCCGGGCAGCGGCGCCTCGGTCAGCGGCCCGTGGATGTCGCTTTCCGGCGCCCCCGGCATTTCGGCGACCGGTTCCCCGTCGAGCCGGGGCCGTCCCACCGGCCCGTCCGGGACGCCCGCCTGGCCGGCGGCGAGCAGATGCAGCCTCGCCAGCACCCGCACCGGCGACTGCCGCCAGATCGAGAGGAGTTGCCCGGCCTCCGCCGTCAGCCGCAGCGCGGCGCCGACCGTGCGGGCCTGCGCCTCGGCGCCGAAGTCGCTCCGCCTGCGTACCTCTTCGAGCGCCCAGTCGGCGCCGGACAGCGCCGCCGAGCCGCGCGCGGCGCGCAGCGCGGCCTCCGAGGTGACCTCCCCGGCGCGCCGCCGCATGACGCGGTGCCCGTAGACACGGTCGACGGCTCTGCGTACGGAGTCCACCGCCTCGGGGACCCCCGGGAGGGAGGCCAGAGCGGCCAGGGGATCCTCCGGCCGGGGCGCGGAGGAGGTGGCGGAGGCTGTCGTACTCATAACTAGCGAGGCTACGCGCCGGGCCGCGGTACCCCACGTTGGAGTGGTCTTCTTCACGGAATCCGAATACAAGGCGCGACCATGCCACTACCCTACGTGAACATGAAGATCGCTTTCGTAGGCAAGGGCGGCAGCGGCAAGACCACGCTGTCCTCGCTTTTCATCCGCCATCTGACCGCCAACGAGGCCCCCGTGATCGCGGTGGACGCCGATATCAACCAGCACCTCGGGGCCGCGCTCGGCCTCGACGACGCGCAGAGCGCCGCGCTGCCCGCCATGGGCGCGCACCTCCCCCTGATCAAGGACTATCTGCGCGGCAGCAATCCGCGGATCACCTCCGCCGAGGCGATGATCAAGACAACCCCGCCCGGTGAGGGTTCCCGGCTGCTGCGGGTCGGCGAGGACAACCCGGTGTACGACGCCTGCGCCCGCCCCGTCCGGCTGGACGACGGCGAGATCCGGCTGATGGCCACCGGCCCCTTCACCGAGTCCGACCTGGGCGTGGCCTGCTACCACTCCAAGGTGGGCGCCGTCGAACTCTGTCTCAACCACCTTGTCGACGGCCCCGAGGAGTATGTGGTCGTCGACATGACGGCGGGCTCCGACTCGTTCGCTTCCGGGATGTTCACGCGTTTCGACATGACGTTCCTGGTGGCCGAGCCGACGCGTAAGGGTGTGTCCGTCTACCGCCAGTACAAGGAGTACGCACAGGACTTCGGCGTCGCGCTGAAGGTCGTCGGCAACAAGGTGCAGGGCCGGGACGACCTGGACTTCCTGCGCGACGAGGTCGGTGACGACCTGCTGGTCTCGGTCGGCCACTCCGACTGGGTGCGGTCGATGGAGAAGGGCCGTCCCGCGCGTTTCGAACTGCTCGAAACGGACAACCGCTGCGCGCTCCAGACCCTTCAGGACGCGGCGGAGGACTCGTACGCGCTGCGGGACTGGGAGCGGTACACGCGCCAGATGGTCCACTTCCACCTCAGGAACGCGGAGAGCTGGGGCAGTGCGAAGACCGGGACCGACCTCACGGCGCAGGTCGATCCCGACTTCGTCCTCGGCGAACCGCTCGCCGTACCCCAGCGGTCCTGATCCGAACGCGGGCGCCGGCGTCAGCGCTTCGCGGGGCTGCCGCCCGGCGCGACGGCGGCGGCCGGGACGGCGGCCGGCAGGTA
>NZ_JTHL01000001.1:3904173-3993020 GCF_000818195.1 Streptomyces sp. 150FB
CCGGCCGGCGCCTGGCCGACCTCCAGGGCGCGCAGTTTGTCCAGGGTGACCGGGTCCTGGGCGTCCAGCCAGTCGGCGAGTTGCCGGAAGGACACGCACCGCACGTCCTGCTGCCCGCAGACCGTCTTGATCGTGTCCTCGACGGCGCGCATGTACGTGCCGCCGTTCCAGGACTCGAAGTGGTTGCCGATGATCAGCGGGGCGCGGTTGCCCTGGTAGGCGCGGTCGAAGGCCTTGACGAGGCCGTCGCGCATCTGGTTGCCCCAGTACTCGTGCTGGGAGGGGTCGCCGTTGGTCGTCCTGGACTGGTTGAACATGAAGTTGTAGTCCATCGACAGCGTCTCGAAGGCGCGGCCCGGGACCGGGACGGACTGCAGCGGCATGTTCCACAGGCCGTCGATCTTGCTGGGCCAGACCTGTGTGCCGGTGCCGCTCGAGTCGTAGCGGAAGCCCATGTCGCTCGCGGCCCGCATCAGGTTCTTCTGCCCTTCCAGGCAGGGCGCGCGGCCGCCGATGAGTTCCCTGTCGTAGTCGAAGGGCAGCGGGGCCTCGTCCTTGAGGCCCGAGTTGCCCTTCCACGTCTTGACGAAGGACTTGGCCTGCGCGATCTCGCTCTTCCACTCGTCGACGGACCAGGTGCCCACGCCGCCGTTCGCGCCGCAGAAGTGACCGTTGAAGTGGGTGCCGATCTCGTTGCCGTCCTTCCAGGCGCCGCGCAACTCCCGCAGGGTGTCCTTGATTCCCTTGGCGTCGTTGAAGCCGATGTCCGAGGCGCCGACGATGTGGTGCGGCGGGTCGTACTGCTTGGACTTGTCCTCGGGGAGCAGGTAGACGCCGCTCAGGAAGTACGTCATGTTCGCGCCGTACTTCTTGCCGACGCTCCGGAAGTGCGAGAAGAGTTTCTGGCTGTCCTCGCCCGCGCCGTCCCAGGAGAACACCACGAACTGCGGGGGTTTTTCACCGGGCTTCAGCCGCTGCGGCCTGATCTGGCCCGGCTGGGCTCCGGTGAAGGCGGTCGAGCCGTCCCCGATGAGCTGTAGGGCGTTCTTGTGTGTTCCGGGTGCGCCCTTGGCGGCCCCCGGTCCCGCCCCCTGTTTGCTCCGCGGCATCTCTTCCGGCTCGCCGGTCAGCGAACAGCCGGAGAGTCCTACGGCAACCGCCATGGCGGCTGCGCCGAAGGCGGTCCTCTTTGTGGCGGCCAGCATCCGCCCACCTCTTCCCTCAGATCACTTCGTCGGCACGGCGCCGAGCGCCGACAACGTCGCATCACTGGGAAAAATACGAAAGTATGACAAGCCGTAAAAAAATACTAATCACCATTAAGGGTGAAAGATTGCCCCGATTGCCCACAAATTAGTGCCAGAGTCTTTACCTGTCTTTACTCTCCATTACGATTCATTTACCGAGAGTGGAGCTGAGCATCCCGCCGCTGCACACCGTGACTCACGGCCGCGATCCCCATTTCCGCGACCGCGCCGCCCCGGAGGAGACGGGAAACATGTCTGTATCTGCCTACGTCCCCACTCGCACCGATCCCCCCGCCCAGGGCCCGCCGCCGCCCAGGCGCCGGCCCCGGATCACCGGCGGAGACCTGTCCGCCTCCATCACCGTCTTCCTGATCGCCGTCCCGATGTCGCTCGGCCTCGCCGTCGCCATGGACGCCCCTCTGGAGGCGGGCCTGATCGCTGCCGCCGTCGGCGGGATCGTCGCCGGGCTCCTCGGCGGCTCGCCGTTCCAGGTGAGCGGTCCCTCCGCCGGACTGACCGTCGTCACCGCCGAGTTGATCCAGCGGTACGGCTGGCGCACCACCTGCGCCATCACCGTCTGCGCCGGTCTCGTGCAGATCGCCCTGGGCTCGCTCAGGGCCGCCCGGTCCGCCCTCGCCGTCAGCCCCGCCATCGTGCACGGCACACTCGCCGGCATCGGTGTCGCCATCGCCCTCGCCCAACTGCACGTCGTCCTCGGCGGATCCCCGGGCAGCTCCGCCGTCGACAACGCCCTCGCCCTGCCCGAGCAGATCGGCAGGATCGGACCGGAGGCGCCGCTCGTGGGCGCGCTCACCATCGCCGTACTCATGCTCTGGCCCCGGCTTCCGGGGCGTACGGGCCGCGCTCTGCGCACCATCCCGGCCGCGCTCGCGTGCGTGGTGATCGCCACGGGCGTGGCCGCCGTCGCCACGCCCGGGATCACGCGGGTTGACCTGCCGTCGTGGAGTACGCATGTGCTGCCCGAGGCGCCCCGCGGCGCCGTCCTGCCGCTCGTCGCCGCCGTGCTCACCATGACGCTCGTGGCCGGTCTTGAGTCGCTGCTCTCCGCGGTGGCCGTGGACAAGCTGGCCGGCGACCGGGCCCGCTCATCCGGCAGGAGACGCTCCGACCTGGACCGCGAGCTGCGCGGGCAGGGCATCGCCAACGTGCTGTCGGGGCTGCTCGGCGGCCTGGCGGTGTCCGGCGGCGCGGTGCGCGGCTCGGCGAACGTACGGGCGGGGGCGACCGGCCGCGCTTCCACCGTCCTGCACGGCGCCTGGGTGCTGCTGGCCGCCTGGCTGCTCGTCCCCGTACTGGAGTGGATCCCGCTGGCCGCGCTAGGCGCCCTGGTGATGATGGTCGGCATCCAGATGGTGTCCTTCGCCCACATCCGTAACGTCCACAAGCACCGCGAGTTCCTGGTGTACGGGACGACGGTGGCCGGGGTGGTCGTCCTCGGCGTCCTGTACGGCGTACTCATCGGCATCGCCGTGGCGGTCGCGGTCGCGCTGCACCGGCTGGCCAGGACCCGGATCACCGTGGAGAAGGAGGACGGGCGCCACCGGGTGCGGGCGCGCGGCCAGTTGACGTTCCTGGCCGTGCCCAGGCTGATCCGGGTCCTGCACCAGGTGCCGGAGGGCGCCATCTGCGTCGTCGAGCTGGACGGCTCCTTCATGGACCACGCGGCGTACGAGGCACTGCACGAGTGGCAGACCGCGCACACCGCGCGGGGCGGCACAGCCGAGTTCACCGGCCGGAGCGGCGGGCGGATCGCCGAGCCCGCCACGGAGACGCATGCCTGCTGCCGGCCCTGGACACCCTGGCGTAACCACCACTGTGGCGAGCGCCCGGTGGAAGAGCGGACACAGCAGGCTCAAGGAGCCTCCTCAGCAGAGCGAGCAGGCGCGGGAGCGGGCACCGACACGGGCAGGGACACGGGCACGGGTACGGGTACGGGCACGGGACAACCGATCGGCGGGGCCCCGCGCTCCAGCCCTTCCCCGTTCGGTCCGGCCGACGTACGCAGGCCGAGCAGCAGTCAACTCGCCAGCGGGCTCAGCTCCTTCCAGCGCAACACGGCCCCGCTCGTACGGAATGAGCTGGCGCGGCTCGCGCGTGAAGGGCAGCGCCCGTCCCAGCTCTTCCTCACCTGCGCCGACTCACGGCTGGTCACCAGCATGATCACGTCCAGCGGCCCGGGCGACCTCTTCACCGTGAGGAACGTCGGCAACCTGGTGCCCCTGCCCGGGGCCGACTGCGGCGACGACTCGGTGGCGGCGGCGATCGAGTACGCCGTCGGCGTGCTGAACGTGGAGTCCATCACTGTCTGCGGGCACTCCGGCTGCGGTGCGATGCAGGCCCTGCTGAACTCCCCGCCGGACGCGGCCGGGCCGGCAACACCGCTGCGCCGCTGGCTGCGACACGGGAAGCCGAGCCTGGAGCGGATGGAGAGCCCCAGTCATCCCTGGGCCAGGATCTCCGGGCGCCTGCCGACGGACGCGGTCGAGCAGCTCTGCCTGACCAATGTGGTCCAGCAGTTGGAGCATCTGCGGGCGCATGAGGCGGTGGCGCGGCGGATCGCCGACGGCCGGCTCGAACTGCACGGCATGTACTTCCATGTCGGCGAGGCACAGGCGTATCTCCTCGCGGACGCCGCGGAGGCGGGCACCGCGTCCGGGGGCTCGGAGGAGGTGTTCGACCGCGTGCCGGCCACCGCCCCGACCGTGCTCGACGGAGCGCGGACCTGAAAAAATCTCAGGACCACGCGGCAGACGCCGGGGACGGCCCGGCGGGCGTGCGCGGGGCGCGGCACCACGTACCAACAGCGGCGCGTGACACGGCAGTCCGGCCTTCATATGAACCGTTCCCGTGCCACGTCCGTGAGTGTGAGTGGCCCCTTCCCCACCGCCCTGGGGAAGCGGGCCGTTCTTCGTTCGCCGTCCCCGCGTGATAAGTCGTGGGGCACCGCATCAGGCGATCCGCAATACAGAGACGCATAGGTCTAAACCAATTTCCTGAAGGCCCTTGTCACCCGGGCTTCTGCCTGATGAGCTAGGCCGGGGACACATAGGACGCCCTGGGAAAGGGAGATGTCGTGAGCAACGAAAGCCTGGCCAACCTGCTCCAGGAGAACCGGCGATTTTCACCGCCGGCGGAGCTGGCCGCGCACGCCAATGTGACGGCGGAGGCGTACGAGCAGGCCGCGGCGGACAGGCTTGGCTTCTGGGCCGAGCAGGCGAAGCGGCTCACTTGGGTCACCGAGCCGACCGAGACACTGGACTGGTCGAATCCGCCGTTCGCCAAGTGGTTCGCCGACGGCGAGCTGAACGTCGCGTACAACTGCGTGGACCGTCATGTGGAGGCCGGCCACGGCGACCGGGTGGCGATCCAGTTCGAGGGTGAGCCGGGCGACAGCCGTACCCTCACGTACGCCGATCTCAAGGACGAGGTGTCCCGCGCGGCGAACGCGCTGACGGAGCTGGGCGTACGCAAGGGCGACCGGGTCGCTGTGTACCTGCCGATGATTCCCGAGGCCGCCATCTCGATGCTGGCGTGCGCCCGGATCGGAGCGGCGCACTCCGTGGTCTTCGGCGGCTTCTCGGCCGACGCCGTCGCTTCCCGTATCCAGGACGCCGACGCCAAGATCGTGATCACGGCCGACGGCGGCTACCGCCGCGGCAAGCCGAACGCGCTGAAGCCCGCCATCGATGACGCCGTCGCGAAGTGTCCGCAGGTCGAGCACGTACTGGTGGTCCGGCGCACCGGCCAGGACACCGCGTTCGACGACAGCCGGGACGTCTGGTGGCACGAGATCGTGGGCCGCCAGTCCCCCGAACACACACCCGAGGCGTTCGGCGCTGAGCACCCGCTCTTCATCCTGTACACGTCCGGCACGACGGGGAAGCCCAAGGGCATCCTGCACACCTCCGGCGGCTACCTCACCCAGGTGGCGTACACGCACCACGCGGTCTTCGACCTCAAGCCGGAGAGCGACGTCTACTGGTGCACGGCGGACGTCGGCTGGGTGACCGGCCACTCGTACATCGTGTACGGGCCGCTCGCCAACGGCGCGACGCAGGTGATGTACGAGGGCACCCCCGACACCCCGCACCAGGGCCGCTTCTGGGAGATCGTCCAGAAGTACGGCGTCACGATCCTCTACGCGGCGCCGACGGCGATCCGTACGTTCATGAAGTGGGGCGACGACATCCCGGCCCGCTTCGACCTGTCGTCCCTGCGGGTGCTGGGTTCGGTCGGCGAGCCGATCAACCCGGAGGCCTGGATGTGGTACCGGGAGAACATCGGCGCCGGCAAGGCCCCGATCGTGGACACCTGGTGGCAGACCGAGACCGGCGCCATGATGATCTCCCCGCTGCCCGGGGTGACCGACACCAAGCCGGGGTCGGCGCAGCGCGCGCTGCCCGGGATCTCGGCCACGGTCGTCGACGACGAGGCCAACGAGGTCCCCGACGGAGGCGGCGGCTATCTGGTGCTGACCGAGCCGTGGCCTTCGATGCTGCGGACGATCTGGGGCGACGACCAGCGGTTCATCGACACGTACTGGTCCCGCTTCGAGGGGAAGTACTTCGCGGGCGACGGCGCCAAGAAGGACGACGACGGCGACATCTGGCTGCTCGGCCGGGTGGACGATGTGATGCTGATCTCCGGTCACAACATCTCCACCACGGAGGTCGAGTCGGCGCTCGTCGCGCACCCCAAGATCGCGGAAGCGGCCGTGGTCGGCGCGACGGACGAGACGACGGGCCAGGCCATCGTGGCGTTCGTGATCCTGCGCGGCACCGCGTCCGTGGACGACGGTCTGGTCGCCGAGCTGCGTAACCACGTGGGTACGACGCTGGGGCCGATCGCCAAGCCCAAGCGGATCCTGCCGGTCCAGGAGCTGCCCAAGACCCGCTCCGGCAAGATCATGCGACGGCTGCTCAGGGACATCGCGGAGAACCGTGAGCTGGGCGACGTCTCGACGCTCACCGACTCCTCCGTGATGGAACTCATCCAGAGTCAGCTCCCGAGCGCGTCCAGCGAGGACTGAGACCCCCGGACTCGTACGAAGCGGAGGGGCACCCGGCAGAGTCCGGGTGCCCCTCCGCGTTGTGGGCAGGAGACCGACCGGAGCCCAACAGGAGCCGGAACGGCGGACGGCGGGCCGAACACGCGGGGGCAGCGCGCGAGGACGGCCGTCGTCCGGCATGATCTGACAACGGATCCATGGACACGTACGGGACCCGTACACGCCTACACACGTAGTAACGAAAAGGGAGTCACGGATGAGCGACCCCGGCAAGCACGTTGCCGATACGGTGCGGACCGGCACAGTCGTCGGACCCATCAGTGCCGACCGCAGCATCGGCCAGCTCGTCGCCGGCGCGACCGCCGAGCTGTCCGCGCTGGTGCACGACGAGATCGCGCTCGCCAAGGCCGAGCTGCGCCAGGACGTCAAGCGCGGCGCGATGGGCGGCGCCGCCATCAGCATCGCGGGGGTGTTCGCCCTCTTCTCGCTGCCGGTGCTGAGCTTCGCCGCGGCGTACGGAATCCACAACCTGGGCCTCGGCCTCGCCTGGTCGTTCCTGATCGTGGGCGGCGCGTTCCTCGTGCTGGCCGGGATTCTCGCGCTGCTCGCCCTGTCGAAGTTCAAGAAGGTCAAGCCGCCGGAGAAGAGCATCGCCTCGGCGAAGCAGACGGCGGCCGTTCTCCAGAACGTGAAGCCCCACCCCCGAGCGGTCGGAGCGGCCGGACCGGTCGGAGCGGTCGGACCGGTCGGAGCGGACGTCGAGTCTGTGGCACGCTCGTCTGCATGACCGCCCCTGATTTCGGCTCCGGTTCGACGCCCGGCGCGACGGTTGCCTCAGCCGTACGGCTCGACGGGCCCTGGACCCACCGTGATGTGGCGGCCAACGGCGCGCGTTTCCATATCGCCGAGGCGGGCGACGGGCCGCTGGTACTGCTGCTGCACGGCTTCCCGCAGTTCTGGTGGACCTGGCGGCACCAGCTCACCGCGCTGGCCGACGCCGGTTTCCGCGCTGTGGCCATGGACCTGCGGGGCGTGGGCGGCAGCGACCGTACGCCCAGGGGGTACGACCCCGCGAACCTCGCCCTCGACATCACCGGTGTGGTGCGTTCGCTCGGTGAGCCCGATGCCGCGCTCGTCGGGCACGACCTGGGCGGATACCTCGCCTGGACCGCGGCGGTGATGCGGCCGAAGCTGGTGCGCAGGCTCGCGGTGTCCTCGATGCCGCATCCGCGCCGCTGGCGCTCGTCGATGCTCTCCGACTTCGCGCAGAGCAGGGCCGGGTCGTACGTCTGGGGCTTCCAGCGGCCGTGGATCCCCGAGCGTCAACTCGTCGCCGATGACGCGGCGCTGGTCGGGCAGTTGATCCGGGAGTGGTCCGGGCCCGGCCTGCCCGACGACAAGTCGATCGAGGTCTACCGGCGCGCGATGACCATTCCGTCGACGGCGCACTGCTCGATCGAGCCGTACCGCTGGATGGTGCGGTCGATGGCTCGCCCGGACGGGATGCAGTTCAACCGGCGGATGAAGCGTCCGGTGCGGGTACCGACGCTCCAGCTCCACGGGTCGCTCGATTCGGCCATCCGGACACGCAGCACGGCGGGGTCGGCGGCGTACGTGGAAGCGCCCTACCGGTGGCGGCTGTTCGACGGCCTCGGGCACTTCCCGCACGAGGAGGACCCGCTGGCGTTCTCCACCGAGCTGATCAACTGGTTGCAGGACCCGGAACCGGACCGCTGACGGTGGCGTGACGGGCGGTCGCGGGACCCGCCCGAAAGGCTGCCGGGGGCCGGCCGTCGAACCGCCGGCGGACGCGTCGGACGAACGCCGGACGTCCGTCGGCCCCGTCAGATTCGAACCAAAAGCGGTCCCGCAGAACATCAGTCCTACCAACAGCCAATTGCCTCACGCATAGGCCAATTGGCCGTCTCTCGCGCGATTACCGACCTTCGGGCACGGGCACACGTCGGGGTATGGGCTGGACGCACGACTACGGTGACGCAGCACGCAACCGCCGCTCGGCCTCTGCGCCGACCATTCACGACAAGGGCGGACCCGAAGATCAGGGCCATGATCCCCGGCTTGGCATTCCTCTCATCCTCCGCCGCAGGGCCCGCTGGGTCTCGGCCAGGCTCCGTCATACGCGTGGCTGACGCCGACCCGGCGGGCGCCGCCCCCGCAGGCGCCGTCAGAGCGCGCACCCCTCGCTGTCGACCTGCTGGTTAGCGGTGCGGCCGGCGTTGATGTCGTCGCGGATCTCGTCCGCCGTCAGGGCGTAGCCGGTGTCGGGGTCGTCGAGCGACCTGGCGAAGATGACCCCGTACACCTTGCCGTCGGGGGTCAGGAGCGGTCCTCCGGAGTTGCCCTGGCGGACGGTCGCGAAGAGCGAGTAGACATCGCGGCTGATCTCGCCGCGGTGGTAGATGTCGGGGCCGTTGGCGTTGATACGGCCACGGACGCGCGCGGAGCGTACGTCGTACCCGCCGTTCTCCGGGAAGCCGGCCACGATCGCACTGTCGCCGCTGCTCGCGTCGGAGTCGGTGAAGTGGAGCGGGCTCGCGGGCAGGCCCGGCACGTCCAGTACGGCGATGTCGCGGTGCCAGTCGTACAGGACGACCTTCGCGTCGTACAGCTTTCCCTCGCCGCCGATCTGGACGGTGGGCTCGTCCACGCCGCCGACCACATGGGCGTTGGTCATCACGCGGCGGTCGGCGAAGACGAAGCCCGAGCCCTCAAGGACCTTGCTGCACCCGGAGGCCGTACCGACGACCTTGACGATCGACTTCTGCGCGCGGGCGGCGACCGGGCTGCCGGCGAGCTTCGGGTCCGGCGGCTTCACGGCGGTGATCGGCTCGTTGGCGAACGGGCTGAAGACCTGCGGGAAGCCGTTCTGGGCGAGCACGGCGGAGAAGTCCGTGAACCACGTGGATGCCTGACTGGGTATCACCTGCGAGACCCCGAGCAGCACCTTGGAGTTCCGGACCTCCTTACCGAGGGTCGGCAGGGAGGTCCCGGCGAGCGCCGAGCCGATGAGCCAGGCGACCAGCAGCATCGCCACGACGTTGACGAGGGCGCCGCCCGTCGCGTCGAGGGCGCGCGCGGGTGACCAGGTGATGAAGCGGCGCAGCTTGTTGCCGAGGTGCGTCGTGAAGGCCTGGCCGACCGAGGCGCAGACGATGACGATGACCACGGCGACAACGGCCGCCGTGGTGGAGACATTCGCGTCCTCGGTGAGCTGGTCCCAGACCACGGGCAGGAGGTAGACGGCGACCAGGCCGCCGCCGAGGAAACCGATCACCGACAGGATGCCGACGACGAATCCCTGGCGGTAGCCGACGATCGCGAACCATACGGCGGCGAGCAGCAGCAGGATGTCCAGCACGTTCACCGTCAGTTGCCTCGCAGATTCGTCTCCGGTCGTCCCGCCCTGCCGGGGACGCGATAGCGCTGGGTCAGCCTGTCATGCACGCCAGTCGAACGGGACCTGTCTTGACGGGTCCCACGGCCGCTCCCAGCCGGCGAAGTGCAGGATCCGGTCGATGACCCCGGCCGTGAACCCCCAGACCAGGGCGGAGGCGACAAGGAAACCGGGGCCGTGATAGCCGCTGGGATGGACGGTGGTCAGCCGGTTGGCCGGATCCGTGAGATCGGCCACGGGCGCGGTGAACACCCGGGCCGTCTCCGCCAGGTCGACGGCGCCGACCGGGCTGGGGGTGTGCCACCAGCCGAGTACGGGCGTCACCACGAAGCTGCTGACCGGGATGTACAGCTTCGGGAGCACGCCGAAGAGCTGGACACCGGACGGGTCGAGGCCCGTCTCCTCCTGCGCCTCGCGCAGCGCGGCGCGCAGCGGGCCCGTGGTGGCGGGGTCGCCGTCCTCGGGGTCGATGGAACCACCGGGGAACGAGGGCTGACCCGGATGCGAACGGAGGCTGCTGGCACGCTCCATGAGGAGCAACTCGGGTCCGCGCTCGCCCTCGCCGAAAAGGATGAGCACGGCGGACTGCCGCCCGCCGCCGCCCTTGGGCGGCAGGAAGCGGCTGAGCTGCTCGGGCTCCACGATCCGAACGGCGTGCACGACAGGCAGGAGCCAGTCGGGCAGGCCGTCCGTGGTGACGGTGACCTCTGCCGTCGAGTCGTCGTAGGTCTTTCCAGCGCACGTCATAGGCACCCCTGTCGTACAACGCCTGCCGTCGGCCGGATCGTTCCGGACCTGTTCCGCACCACTCTTGCGTGTGTTGATACGGCGCTACTCCCTCGGGTGCTCACCCTCATGTGCTTCGTGCTTCGTGCGGTTCGCTTCGTGCGGTTCGTACGCTCACCGGCCCGCGGCCGCCCCGCTCGTCCGGCAGGACGTCAGGCGCCCAGCGGCTGCGCCGGCGCGCCCGGGTAGTCCGGGGGCGGGCTCAGCCGCTGGCCGGGCTGGCCGCCCATCTCGTACTTGAGCAGTTTCTTCGCCTTCTCGGGATCCGTCTCGCCCTCCCCGTACGACGGGCACAGGTGTGCGATCGGGCACGCGCCGCACGCGGGTTTACGGGAGTGGCAGATACGGCGGCCGTGGAAGACCACCCGGTGCGAGAGCATCGTCCACTCGCTCTTGGGGAAGATCTCGGCGATCTCCGCCTCGACCTTCTCCGGATCCTCCTGCTCGGTCCACTTCCAGCGGCGCACCAGCCTGCCGAAGTGCGTGTCCACGGTGATGCCGGGGACACCGAACGCGTTGCCGAGCACCACGTTCGCCGTCTTGCGGCCGACGCCCGGCAGAGTCACCAGATCCACCAGCCGGCCCGGCACCTCGCCGCCGAAGTTGTCCCGGAGCGCGGTGGACAGGCCGATCAGGGACTTCGCCTTGGCACGGAAGAAGCCGGTCGGCCGGATGATCTGCTCCAGCTCCTCGGGCACGGCCGCGGCCATGTCCTCCGGGGTCGGATACGCGGCGAAGAGCGCGGGCGTCGTCTGGTTGACGCGGAGATCGGTCGTCTGGGCGGAGAGGACCGTCGCGACGAGCAGTTCGAAGGGATCCCGGAAGTCGAGCTCCGGATGGGCGTACGGGTAGACCTCGGCCAGCTCCCGGTTGATCCGGCGGGCCCGGCGGACCATGGACAGTCTCGATTCGGGCTTGCCGCCGGAGCCGGACGTGCGAGCGGGCACAGTGGTGGGCGGCACCGCCGTTGGACCTTTTGCGGCTTTTTTCGGTTTCGCCGAGGGCTGTTCGCCCACAGCGGAATTACGCTTTGCGGACACTCTTCCGGCCCCCTTGGCCTGCGCTGTCTCCCGCGAGTTGGACACCCGGCCAGCGTAAAGCCCCGCACCGACATCCGCCCCGGCCCCGGCCGATCACCACTCGAACCGGCCCCCGGGCACGCTTGAGCACTCTCATACGTCAAACTTGTGACTGATCGAATAGTTTCAACAGCCGGTTATCGCGCCAGGCAACCGGAGGTCCGGCGGGCGGCAATGAGGCCGTGTGAAGCCGAGCCATCCGAGAAGTTGCGGCACGTACGGCATCATGGGGGCCACGGTCCCCATGAGCAGCTCGACAAGGAGAGAACACGTGGACGACGTTCTGCGGCGTGCCCCGCTCTTCGCGGCGCTCGATGACGAGCAGGCAAGTGAGCTCCGCGCCTCGATGAGTGAGACAACGCTCGCCCGCGGCGACGCTCTCTTCCACGAGGGCGACCCCGGCGACCGTCTTTATGTAGTCACCGACGGCAAGGTCAAACTCCACCGCACATCCCCCGACGGGCGCGAGAACATGCTCGCGGTCCTCGGCCCCGGTGAGCTGATCGGCGAGCTGTCGCTGTTCGACCCGGGCCCACGCACCGCCACGGCGAGCGCGCTCACCGAGGTCAAGCTCCTCGGCCTGGGCCACGGTGACCTCCAGCCCTGGCTGAACGCGCGGCCCGAGGTCGCGACGGCCCTGCTGCGCGCGGTCGCCCGCAGGCTCCGCAAGACCAACGACCAGATGTCCGACCTGGTCTTCTCCGACGTGCCGGGCCGGGTGGCCCGCGCGCTCCTCGACCTGTCGCGCCGCTTCGGCGTGCAGTCGGAGGAGGGCATCCATGTCGTCCACGACCTGACGCAGGAAGAGCTCGCCCAGCTCGTCGGCGCCTCCCGCGAGACGGTCAACAAGGCACTGGCCGACTTCGCACAGCGCGGCTGGCTCCGGCTGGAGGCGCGCGCGGTGATCCTGCTGGACGTGGAGCGCCTCGCGAAGCGCTCGCGCTGAGCTGTCCGCCCGTGCCACCTGTCCGCCCGGCCTGCCGGTTCGGACGAACATTCCGGTTCGGACGAACATTCCGGTTCGGACGAGCCCTCCGGTCCGGACGAGGACGGGTACGTCGCGCGCGAGGGCTCCCTCGCGCGCGTACCGTCCGGATCGGCCGGGGCTAGATCAGCCCGTGTTCCCGCAGGTACTCCAACTGCGCCCGCACCGACAGCTCCGCCGCCGGCCACAGCGACCTGTCCACCGCCGCGTAGACCTGCGCCACCACCTCCGGCGCGGTGCGGTGGCCGTTCTCGACCGCCGTCTCCACCTGCGCGAGGCGGTTGGCCCGGTGGGCGAGGTAGAACTCCACGGCGCCCTGGGCGTCCTCCAGAACGGGCCCGTGGCCCGGCAGCACCGTATGGACACCGTCGTCGACCGCGAGCGAGCGCAGCCGGCGCAGTGAGTCCAGGTAGTCTCCGAGGCGGCCGTCCGGGTGTGCGACGAGCGTGGTGCCCCGGCCCAGGATCGTGTCGCCGGTCAGCACCGCCCGGTCGGCCGGCAGGTGAAAGCTGAGCGAGTCGCCGGTGTGGCCGGGGGTGGGTACGACCCGCAGCTCCAGGCCGCCCGTCGTCACCACGTCCCCGGCGGCGAGCCCCTCGTCACCGAGGCGCAGCGCCGGGTCGAGGGCCCTGACCGGCGTACGCGTCAGCCGGGCGAAGCGCGTGGCGCCCTCCGCGTGGTCCGGGTGGCCATGGGTGAGCAGGGTCTGCGCGATCCGCTTGCCCGCCCTCTCGGCCGTCGCGATGACCGCCTTGAGGTGTACGTCGTCCAGCGGCCCCGGGTCGATGACGACCGCGAGGTCCGAGTCCGGCTCGGAGACGATCCAGGTGTTGGTGCCGTCGAGGGTCATCGCCGAGGCGTTCGGCGCGAGGACGTTGACCGCGCGCGCCGTGGCGGGCCCGGACAGCACCCCGCCGCGCGGCTGACCGGGAAGAGCGGCGGCCTCGGTCATCGGGAGCCTCCCTCAGGACGGCCCGCGGGACCGACCCGCTTGGTGAACTCTTCATGGCCCGGCCAGCTCAGCACGATCTCCCCGTCCTCCAGCCCGGCCGTCGCCAGAACGGGCGTCATGTCGCGGTCGCCGGCGGCGGCGAGCGCCTCGGCCGCCGAGCCGTACGCCTCAAGCCCGCGCAGCGTCGAGACGGTCGGCGGCATCATCAGCAGCTCGCCCCTGTCGTACGCCGCCGTCGCTTCGGCGGGCCTGATCCAGACCGTACGGTCGGCCTCGGTCGACGCGTTCCTGGTGCGCTGTCCCGCGGGCAGCGCGGCCACGAAGAACCAGGTGTCGTAGCGGCGCGGTTCGAACTCCGGGGTGATCCAGCGGGCCCACGCGCCGAGCAGGTCGCTGCGCAGCACCAGGCGCCGCCGGTCCAGGAAGTCCGCGAAGGACAGCTCGTGGCCGACGAGTGCCAGCCGGTCGGCCTCCCAGTCGTCGCCGGTGGTGTCGCCGACAACCGTTTCGGCGCTCTCCCCGGCGAGCAGGACGCCGGCTTCCTCGAACGTCTCCCTGACCGCCGCGCACACGATGGCCTGCGCCGAGGCGGGGTCCACGCCGAGGCGGCCGGCCCATACGTCACGGCTGGGACCGGCCCAGCCGACGAGGCGGTCGTCGTCCCGGGGATCGACGCCGCCGCCGGGATACACGTACGCACCGGCGGCGAAGGCCATGGACGCCTGGCGGCGCAGCATGTGCACGGCGGGACCGGGACCTGCGGAACCGGGACCCGCAGAACCGGGACCCGCAGAACCGGGACCTGCGGGACCGACCGAACGGGCCGAACCGGCGGAACCGACCGAGCCCGCGGGGTCGTCCCGGAGCAGCATCACCGTCGCGGCCCGGCGCGGTGTCACCGCCGTGATCCGCCCGGCGGCCAGAGCGCGAATCCGCTCCGGCCATTCGGGCGGGTACCACTGACCATTCGACATGGCCGGATCGTATGCGCTGACGCGCGGATGTTCGAGAGGCCCCTGCGAGAGGCCCCTGCGGGGAGCCCCTTCGAGAGGCCCCCGGGCGCTGCCTCCGCCCCGGCGCCTCCGAACGATCCGAGGAGCAGGACCATGGCTCAGTCCTCGGTCAGCTCCACCTGGATCTCGACCTCGACCGGCGCGTCCAGCGGCAGTACCGCCACGCCCACGGCGCTGCGCGCGTGCACGCCCTTGTCACCGAGGACCTGCCCGAGCAGCTCACTCGCGCCGTTGACGACCGCAGGCTGTCCGGTGAAGTCGGGAGCCGATGCGACAAAGCCCACGACCTTCACGACGCGCGCGATGCGGTCCAGGTCGCCCGTGACGGATTTCACTGCGGCCAGAGCGTTCAGCGCACAGGTACGGGCGAGGTTCTTGGCGTCCTCGGGGGTGACCTCGGCGCCCACCTTGCCGGTCAGCGGAAGCTTGCCCTCCACCATCGGGAGCTGGCCCGAGGTGTAGACGTAGCGCCCCGACCGTACGGCGGGCTGGTAGGAGGCCAGCGGCGGTACGACCTCCGGCAGGCTCAGCCCCAGCTCGGCGAGCGTGGCCTCGACCGCCCCGCTCACGCGGTCTTCTCCCTCTTCAGATACGCCACCAACTGTTCGGGGTTGTTCGCGCCGGGGACGACCTGGATCAGCTCCCAGCCGTCCTCGCCCCAGGTGTCCAGGATCTGCTTGGTCGCGTGTACAAGAAGCGGCACAGTTGCGTATTCCCACTTGGTCATGGCGCCGACTGTATCCGTCCCGTGAGGCAGCCTCGTGCGTAGCCCGTGGCCTTACTGGTTAGGCTCGAATGTGTGAGCAGGCTCCAGGTCGTCAGCGGCAAGGGCGGCACCGGTAAGACGACGGTCGCCGCCGCCCTCGCGCTCGCCCTCGCGACCGAGGGCAAGCGCACCCTCCTCGTCGAGGTCGAGGGCAGACAGGGCATCGCACAGCTCTTCGAAACGGAGGCTCTTCCTTACGAGGAGCGCAAGATCGCCGTCGCCTCGGGCGGCGGCGAGGTGTACGCGCTGGCCATCGACGCCGAGCGCGCCCTCCTCGACTATCTCCAGATGTTCTACAAGCTCGGCAGCGCGGGCCGGGCGCTGAAGAAGATCGGCGCGATCGACTTCGCCACGACCATCGCGCCGGGCGTGAGGGACGTACTGCTGACGGGGAAGGCGTGCGAAGCCGTACGCCGCCGGGACAAGCAGGGGCGGTTCGCGTACGACTACGTGGTGATGGACGCGCCGCCCACCGGCCGTATCACCCGCTTCCTGAATGTGAACGACGAGGTGGCCGGGCTGGCGAAGATCGGCCCGATACACAACCAGGCACAGGCCGTGATGCGCGTCCTGAAGTCGCGGCAGACGGCGGTGCACCTGGTGACGCAGTTGGAGGAGATGCCGGTCCAGGAGACCGCCGACGGTGTCGCCGACCTGCGGGCCGCCGAACTGCCGGTCGGCAAGGTCATCGTCAACATGGTCCGGCCGCATCTCGTCGACGAGGCAGCGGTCCGGGCGGCCGCCGGCGACCAGCGCAAGGAGGTCGCCAAAGCACTGGCGGCGGCCGGTCTCGCCGCGCCCACGAAGCTGGTGGGACCGCTCATGGACCAGGCCGCCGAGCACGCGCAGCGCGTCGAGCTGGAGCGCGCACAGCGGGCCGTCCTGGCGAAGCTGGGGCTGCCCACGTACGAACTCCCCCTGCTCGGTGAGGGAATGGACCTCGCCGGTCTGTACCGCATCGCGCGGGAGCTACGCCACCTTGGGGAGACCTCATGAAGCTCGACCCAGCGGCAGCGCCGCTGGCGATCGACCCGCTGCTCGACGACCCGGCCACCCGCATCATCGTGTGCTGCGGGTCGGGCGGGGTCGGCAAGACGACAACGGCCGCGGCTCTGGGCGTACGGGCGGCCGAGCGCGGCCGCAAGGTGGTCGTCCTCACCATCGACCCGGCGCGCAGGCTCGCGCAGTCGATGGGCATCGACTCGCTCGACAACACGCCGCGCCGGGTGAAGGGCGTCGACGGCCCCGGCGAACTCCACGCCATGATGCTCGACATGAAGCGGACCTTCGACGAGATCGTCGAGGCGCACGCGGACAAGGAGCGGGCCCGCGCCATCCTGGAGAATCCTTTCTACCAGTCGCTGTCCGCCGGTTTCGCCGGTACGCAGGAGTACATGGCGATGGAGAAACTGGGGCAGCTCAGGTCGCGCGACGAGTGGGATCTGATCATCGTCGACACGCCTCCCTCCCGGTCGGCGCTGGACTTCCTGGACGCGCCGAAGCGACTCGGGTCGTTCCTCGACGGGAAGTTCATCAGGCTGCTGATGGCACCGGCGAAGATGGGCGGCCGGGCCGGGATGAAGTTCCTGAATGTCGGTATGTCGATGATGACCGGCACGCTGGGGAAGCTGCTCGGCGGGCAGTTCCTGCGTGATGTGCAGACGTTCGTGGCGGCGATGGACACGATGTTCGGCGGGTTCCGTACGCGCGCCGACGCGACGTACCGGCTGCTCCAGGCGCCCGGCACCGCGTTTCTGGTGGTCGCGGCGCCGGAGCGGGACGCGCTGCGCGAGGCCGCGTACTTCGTGGAGCGGCTCGCGGCTGAGGAGATGCCGCTCGCCGGCCTGGTCCTCAACCGTGTGCACGGCAGCGGCGCCGCCCGGCTGTCGGCCGAGCGGGCGCTCGCCGCCGCGGAAAATCTTGAAGAGCTCGGCATTGTGGATCAGGAGCCCGGGAATGGTGTCGGTGACGCCGCTGCCCCGGCGGGCTCCTCTCCCGAAGCCCCCGAGGTTCCCGAGAGCCGGCGCTCACGGCCGAAGTCCGACCAGCCCGCTCCGACCGATCCGCCTGATCTGTCTGACCCGTCCGCCCCGTCCGCTTCCGCGACAGATGCGACCGCTTCCGCCCCCACGCCGGAGCCCACCTCTGTCACAACCGTGGAACAACTGACGGCGGGTCTGCTGCGCCTGCACGCCGAGCGCATGCAGGTGCTCGCACGCGAGCAGCGCACGCGTGACCGCTTCACGTCGCTGCACCCGGAGGTGCCGGTGGCGCACGTACCCGCCCTGCCCGGGGATGTGCACGACCTGGCGGGACTCAGGGCCATCGGCGATCGCCTCTCGGCTGCGGCCGACCAGACGTGACGGGTACGAGGCGCGCGTACGCACAGCACGCGCGTACAGCACGCACGTACGACAGGGGCTGAGGGCAAGGGCTGAGGACAAGGACAGGCGTGACGTGACCTTGTGACCACTTGCCCCGGCGATCAGGTGCGTCGGCGATCAGCCGCCTCAGCAGGCCAGTTGACGTCGCGATCTTGCAGAACCGATCCGGCAGAGAGACGTATCGGTACGGGACGTGCCCGTACCCCGTACGCACCGGGCCGGAACCGAACCGGAACGGACAGAACCGAACCCGACCCCGGGGGCTTACCCGGCCGCCGCGTACGTCTCGTACGTCTCGTCGTCCTCCAAGCCCACGGGCAGAATGCCCACGCTGCGCTCGTACTCCGTGCGCGCGGTCTCCAGCAGCCGGCGCCACGAGGTCACTGTGGGACGCCTGCGCAGAAGTGCGCGGCGCTCCCTCTCCGTCATCCCACCCCACACGCCGAATTCGACGTGGTTGTCCAGCGCGTCAGCCAGGCACTCGGTCCGCACCGGGCATCCCGTGCACACCGCCTTGGCCCTGTTCTGCGCTGCACCTTGAACAAACAGTTCATCCGGATCGGTAGTGCGGCAAGCTGCCTGCGCACTCCAGTCGGTTACCCAGCCCATGCCGGCGCCGTCCTCTCCCGAATCGAGGCTCCCCCACGGCGGCAGCGGCATATTCACCGCTGCCAGTTGAGGACGTTACGGAAGGTGCGCACGGCGCAACACCCCCTTCGGGCCCAATCTTGAATGGCCCGAACGGACTATGCGTACGCGGCAGATCACCCAGAGGAGTGACGCGAGGACATAACAAACCAACCCGGCATAGCCAGGCA
This sequence comes from Streptomyces sp. 150FB, assembly GCF_000818195.1. Lineage (GTDB taxonomy): Bacteria > Actinomycetota > Actinomycetes > Streptomycetales > Streptomycetaceae > Streptomyces. The sequence goes on from NZ_JTHL01000001.1 coordinate 3,922,648, forward strand.
ATTAACGTGCACCACAACGGACATCAGAGGGCGTACGGGTGTAATTCAGGCAACGCTTTCCGGAGCTTCGGGTGGACCGGAAGGTGATGCCGGAGGGGGAGGGGGTCCGGCACAGCCAGTCGGAGCGGCAGGTCTGACGCGGGTCAGGCGTTGGTGCACAACCATGCCGCTGTGACAGTTGAGTACAGCTTAGGCCAGAGCCTTGACGCCTGTCCGGCGAATGAGAACGTAGGCTGCCCTCATGCGAAAGAAGCGCTCGGGTGGAGGTCTGTCCGGGACCCAGCAGGCCGCGAAGTTCCTCGGTGTCAGCGTGCTCGCGGGAGCGGTGCTGGCCGGCATCGCCCTGCCCGCCGCCGGAGCACTCGGTCTGGCGGCCAAGGGGACGGTCCAGGGATTCGACGAGATCCCCGCCAACCTCAAGACCCCACCCCTGAGTCAGCGCACCACGATCCTCGACGCGCAGGGCGGCACCCTCGCCACCGTCTACTCGCGTGACCGCACGGTCGTGCCGCTCAAGGACATCTCCCCGTACATGCAGAAGGCGCTCGTAGCCATCGAGGACTCGCGCTTCTTCGACCACGGGGCGATCGACGTGAAGGGCGTACTGCGCGCGGCGAACCGCAACGCCCAGACGGGCGGCGTCTCCGAGGGCGCTTCGACCCTCACCCAGCAGTACGTGAAGAACGTCTTCATCGAGGAGGCCGGTGACGACCCGGACAAGGTCGCCCAGGCCACTCAGCAGACGCTGGGCCGCAAGGTCCAGGAGCTGAAGTACGCGATCCAGGTCGAGGACGAGCTGGGCAAGAAGAAGATCCTCGAGAACTACCTGAACATCACGTTCTTCGGTGAGCAGGCGTACGGCGTCGAGGCCGCCGCCCAGCGCTACTTCTCCAAGTCGTCCAAGGACCTGACGCTGGAGGAGGCGGCGCTGCTCGCCGGCATCGTCCAGTCACCGAGCCGCTACGACCCCGTCAACGACCGGGCGGAGGCGACCGAGCGGCGCAACACCGTCCTCCAGCGGATGTACGAGGTCCACGACATCTCCAAGGCGGAGGCCGACCGCGCCAAGGCGACCCCGATCAAGCTCCACGTGAGCAAGCCCAACAACGGCTGCATCACGGCGGTCCAGGGCGCGGGCTTCTTCTGTGACTACGTGCGCGAGGTGTTCCTCTCCGACCCGGTCTTCGGCAAGACGCGCGAGGACCGCAACAAGATCTGGAGCCAGGGCGGCCTGACGATCCGCACGACGCTGGACCCGAAGGCGCAGAAGTCGGCGCAGGCCGCGCTGAAGAACCACGTCAACCAGTCGGACAGCGTCGCCGCCGCCACCACACTCGTCCAGCCGGGGACCGGCAAGGTCGTCGCGATGGCCCAGTCCAAGCCGTACGGCTTCGGCAAGGACGAGACGGTCATCAACTACTCGGTCAACAAGGGCATGGGCGGCTCGAACTTCGGCTTCCCGACCGGCTCGACCTTCAAGCCCTTCGTCGCCGCCGCCGCGATCGAGCAGGGGACGCCGCCGACGCAGGTCTACCCGGCCCCGTACGCGCTCCCGTACCCGTCGACCGTGAGCACGTGCGGCAAGCCATGGGTCAACACGGGGAACGACAAACTCACCAACGAGAACGAGACGGAGCACGGGCCGTACGACCTCAAGAAGGCCATGGCCCTCTCCATCAACACCTACTTCATCCAGATGGTCGGCGACGTCGGGCTGTGCCCGGTCAAGAAGATGACGGACAAGCTCCATGTCGTCCAGGGGAACGGCGACAAGCTCCCGCAGGTCCCGTCGATCGCGCTGGGCGCCCTGGGCCTGTCGCCGCTGACGATGGCCACGGCGTACGCGACGTTCGCCAACGAGGGTACGTACTGCTCGCCCGTCGCGATCGAGTCCATCACGGGCGCGGACGGCAAGAAGCTCGCCGTACCGAAGTCCTCGTGCAGCCAGGCGATGTCGAAGAAGACCGCCGACTCGATCAACACGCTGCTGCGGGGTGTGGTCGACTCCGGTACGGGTAAGGAAGCCGGGCTGACCGACCGGGACAACGCGGGCAAGACCGGTACGACGGACGGCCGTTACAACGCCTGGTTCGTGGGCTACACCCCGAACCTGTCGGGCGCGGTATGGGTCGGCAGCGCTCAGCAGAACGTTCACATGACGGACATCACCATCGGCGGCGTCTTCCACTCCGAGGTGTTCGGGGCCGATACGCCGGGGCCGATCTGGAAGGACGCCATGACGGGCGCGCTGGAGGGCCAGCCGGCGCCGCCCTTCACCACGGTCGACATCCCGGACGCCCCGAAGCCCGGCGACAAGGGCAAACCGGGCGACAACGGCGGCCAGAACGGCGGCCGCCACGGCGGGAAGCCCGGTAACAACGGCGGGCAGAACGGCGACGGCGGCAGCATCGGCGGCGGGGACAACGGCGGGAACGGTCAGAACGGCGGGCAGGACGGCGGGAACGGCGGGAACTTCCCCGGCGGCTTCTCGCTGCCGCCCGGCTTCCCCGGCGGTGGTGACCAGAACGGTGATCAGAACGGTGGCGGAGGCGGGGGCGGCGGGAACTTCCCGTAACCCGCGTTCGCACGCTCGCACGGATGAAGGCGCCCGGCCGGGGAACGACTGGCCGGGCGCCTTCGTGTGCCGGGAGGGGGGCGGGGCGGGGCGTACGACGCGGGGCGGCGCGCGGCGACGCGTACGGCACCAGGGACGCGACCCTCCGTCCCGTCTACTGCGCGAGGAGCTGCTTGACCAGGGCGGCGACCCGGCCGCCCTCGGCCAGACCCGCCACCTTCGGGTTCACGATCTTCATGACGGCGCCCATCGCGCGCGGCCCCTCGGCGCCGCCCGCCTTCGCCTCGCCGACGGCCTGGGCGACGACCTCGCGCAGCTCGTCGTCGGACAACTGCTTGGGCAGATACGTGTCCAGCAGCACGCCCTCGGCCCGCTCACGCTCGGCCTGCGCGGTACGCCCGCCCTGCTCGAACGCCTCCGCCGCCTCACGGCGCTTCTTCGCCTCCCTGGCGATCACCTTCCGCACCTCGTCGTCGGAGAGCTCACGGGCCGTGGTGCCCGAGACCTCCTCCTTCGTGATCGCGGTGAGGGTCAGCCGGAGCGTGGCGGAGCGCAGCTCGTCGCGCGCCCTGATGGCGTCCATGAGGTCGTCGTGCAGCTTTGACTTGAGGCTGGTCATGGGCCAAGTGTGGCAGGTGCCGCGGCGGGGCCGCCCCCGCATTTCGTCTGCGACCATGGGCGCATGCGCGCACGCTACGGAGTACCCCTGTCCATCGCGGCTGTAGGGGCGGCAGGCGTCGCCTACGCCGCCGCGTTCGAAGTCCGCTCGTTCCGGTTGCGGAGGGTGACCGTACCCGTACTGCCGCGTGGTATGCGCGACCTGCGGGTTCTCCAGGTCGCCGACATCCACATGGTGAGCGGCCAGCGCAAGAAACGGCACTGGCTCCAGTCGCTGGCCGGTCTGCGCCCGGATTTCGTCGTCAACACAGGCGACAACCTGTCCGACCCGGAGGGCGTCCCCGAGGTGCTGGACGCGCTGGGCCCGCTGATGGAGTTCCCGGGCGTCTACGTCTTCGGCTCGAACGACTACTACGGCCCGAAACTCCGCAACCCGGCCCGCTACCTCTTCGAGAAGGCCCAGGGCCGCCACGGGCTCAACGGCAACGCACCGGCCGTCTCGGCGGTGCACAACCCGTGGGAGCCCATGCGCGACGCCTTCGACGCCGCCGGCTGGATCGGCCTCAGCAACACCCGGGGGCGGCTGAAGCTCGACGGCCACGAGGTCGCCTTCACCGGCCTGGACGACCCGCACATCAAGCGGGACAGGTACGAGGAGGTCGCCGGCGGCCCCGAACAGGACGCGGACCTCTCGATCGGCCTGGTGCACGCCCCGTACCTGCGGAGCCTGGACGCCTTCACCGCCGACGGCTATCCGCTGATCCTTGCGGGTCACACTCATGGCGGCCAGCTCTGCGTCCCGTTCTACGGCGCCCTGGTCACCAACTGCGACCTGGACACGGACCGGGTGAAGGGCCTCTCCACGCACCGCTCGGCCGGCCACACCTCGTATCTCCACGTATCGGCGGGCTGCGGCACCAACCGCTACACCCCGGTCCGCTTCGCCTGCCCGCCCGAGGCGACGCTCCTCACCCTGACCGCGCGTGCCTGAGGCCCCTCCGGAGTCACGGAGAATCACCGGCATGAAGCTCGACGACCTGATCATCCCGACCACCCCTGCCTGCGCCGCCGCGGCGGAGGTGGCCGCCGCCTACTGCTCCCCCGCCCTGCTGAACCACTCCGTACGCGCCTACGTGTGGGCAGCCGCGTACGGCACGGCGCACGCCATCCCCTTCGACGCGGAACTCCTCTACGTGGCGGCGCTGTTCCACGACCTGGGCCTGGTGGCGGAGTTCGACAGCCACACGGTCCCCTTCGAGGAAGCGGGCGGCCATGTGGCCTGGGTGTTCGCGGCAGGCGCGGGCTGGTCGGCGGCGCGCCGGCTGCGGCTCTCGGAGGTGATCGTCCGGCACATGTGGGACGAGGTGGCCGTCACGACGGACGCGGAGAGCCACCTGCTGGCCCGCTCGACCGGCGTGGACATCTCGGGCCGGAACGTGGACGACTTCACCCCCACGTTCAGGACCGAGGTCCTGCGCCGCCACCCCCGCCTGGGCCTGCCGGACGAGTTCCTGACCTGCTTCCGCGACCAGGCAGAACGCAAACCCACCAGCACGGCGGCCACCGCGGTCACACGCGACAACATCGCCACCAGGATCACGACGAACCCCCTGGACCGCTAACCCCCGCCCCCCACCGGGGCCCACGAAACCGGATTTCGCGTGCGGCCCCCGGTGGGCTAAAGTAAACCTCGTTGCCACCGCAAGAGGCAGCGATCGGGGTGTAGCGCAGCTTGGTAGCGCGCTTCGTTCGGGACGAAGAGGTCGTGGGTTCAAATCCCGCCACCCCGACAGTGAAAACAGCAGGTCAGGGCCGGTGCTGAGAGATCAGCACCGGCCCTGATTTGCGTTGCGGGCCCATTTTGGGAGCCATTTGGGAGCCGACTGGGTGTGATCTTCGGGATCCGGCTCCCGGTGGCTCCCAGCGAGTGGCTCTCCGCCTTTGAGCAAGCCGTGCGCCGCGCGCACCCCGGGAGAGTCATCCCCACGGCTTGTGCCAAGGGGCCCGCAGACGGTACGACGATCGCCATGCACCCATGGTCTCCGTTAAATGACCGGCAGCTCGCGCTCCTCACCCGCATCGGGGGCGGAACCGACCCCGTCACGTCGGACAGCCCCGAGCTCGCTCTTACCGCCCGCGCGCTCAAGGAGCGGCGCCTGATCGCCATGCCCAAGCAGAGTGGGAAGTGGCAGGCGGAGATCACTGACGCGGGATGCTTCTACCTGGAGCACGGCCACCACCCGGACCGGCCGGAACCGGCTCAGCGCAAGCAGCGGTCGGCGGGTTCCGAGCAACTGACACGAACGGCACCTTCACCGCAGAAGCAAGCCACAGCCCCGTCCACGACGAAGCCGGCGCCGCAGCGCACCGCGGAGCCCCCTCAGCCGTTGCCGGCGGAAGTCGGAGCCGCTTTGATCGCGGAGGTACAGCAGGCTGGGCGATTCCTCCGGATCCCGAATCCCAGCGCCGAGGAGCGGGCCCGCTACCGCAGGGCGTTCGACGCAGCGCGGCACTGTGCCCCTGAGGGATACCACCTGAAGTACAGCGGGCGGGCGAAGGGGGACTTCTTCCTCGGGCTGCTCAGGGTGACCGGCGAGGACGAGACCGAGTGGAACCGGATCCGGCTGGCGCGCAGTCGTGTGATCACCGATGTCGAGGACGTGATCGCCGCGGTCACTGCGGACCACAGCGCCTTCGAGATCTCGGAGGATGTCCTCCCCCGGGTGCTCTCGCTGCTCCGGCTCCTTGCTGAGCAAGCCCTCTCACGCCACGGTGAGATCGCGGTGTCGAAGAAGCGCAGGCAGCCGAGGCCGCTGCTCACCGTCCACGGCAGGACGTATGAGGTCAGCTTCCGCGAACGGCAGAAGCCGGTCAGGTACGTCCCCAAGCAGCCGGGCCGCCGTACGTACGACTGGCAACGTGTCACCCCGGCCCAGAAGTCCGAGCCGTCCGGCGAGCTGGAACTGCTGGTCGGCCAGCAGTCGGACTACAGCTACGGCTGCAAGAAGGAATGGGCCGACACCGCCAAGAAGCCGTTGGAGGAGCAGATCGGTTCAGTCTTCCGGGCGTTGAAGGCGCGCGCGGAGGAGCAGGAGCGGGCTCGACTGGAACGTGAGGCGGAGCAGCAGCGCCTGCGAGAGGAGCGGGAGCGGCAGGAGGCCGAGCGCAAGCGCCTGGAAGCGGAGCGGGAGGAGCGCGAGCGGCGGGAGTGGGAGGCCGCCGTCAGCGGGGCTTCGATCAAGGCGGTTCACGCGGTACGGGCCGAGCACTTCGGTACGGCCCTTGAGAAGTGGCAGGCTGCCAGGGAGATCCGGACGCTCTGTGCCGCTCTGGATGAAGCCGCCGCCGCGTCGGAGGACGCCCTCGAAGCCGAGAGACTGCGAGAGTGGTCGGCTTGGGGCAGGGCGGAGGCCGACCGGCTCGACCCCACCCTGAGCGGCAGGGGCCTGGGTTCTCTCAATTTCCACGCGGAGCCGACGGGAGATCAACTGCGGCCGTTCCTCGACGGCTGGCACCCACACCGGCCGGAGAAGGAGAAGAAGCCAGCTACACAGGCGGCGCCGCCCAAGGCGGAGCAAGATCCGTGGCGCGGTCTCATCGACGCACGTCAGGATCAAGGCTGGCGACATGGACCCCAAGGTCGCGCTCAATGGTGGAGGCGATGACGCCGTGGCCACGGTCGCGTAGTGCCTTGACCGCCTTCTCGACCAGCTCTCCGATCCGGATGACCTCGGCACGTAGGGCAACCAACTCGTCGTAGCGGTCGGCCTTGTCTTGGCCGCACCACGCCCGGACGGTTCGCAGGACGGCCGCCTCCGCGTCCAGCTTGCGCTCGTCCCGCCGGTTGTAGGAGTACCAGGAGGGCTGGGCACGCTCCTGCTCGATGTTCTGCTGCTTGCGGTCCACCTCCGGAAGGATCTCGTCGGCGAGTCGGCCGGCCACGTGGCGGGCGATGCGCTCGGTGATCGACCACCCGGCAAGGCACATGCCGTGGCGGTTCTCGTACACCATGGCGTCGCTACGGAGCTCGGCCGCGTCGATGCCTGTGAGTGGTGCCGTCTCGTCGAGGCGGCTCAGCTCCAGAACCCCTGCGTCCGCCACGGTTCGGCGTAGGCGCAGCCTGTTCTTCGGGCGGACGAACCCAAGGATCATGCGGGCGGCCTCGAACTCCGTGCTGCCCCGGACGTGGCGGGAGGACTCCACCAGTGCCAGCTCCGCCGCGTCGTCCGCGCGGAACGTATCGACATCCGCCCACGGTGCTACGAGAGAGCCGGAACTGACCCACTCCTGCAGGCCAACGGCATCACCTTCGAGAAACCGCACGTGGATCCAGCCAGACCTGCCAGGGCCGCCCACTCGAATGATCTCCACCTGGCGAACCGCGCTACCCAGATCCTTCGGCTTGGCGCGGTAGGCCCAGTGTTCGCCAATCTCCATGTGCCCATTGAGCCAGGTCTGTTGGCCCCGCCACTGGGTATTTGCCGTAACTGCCGGAGCGAGCTGACCGCTCCATGTTGACGCTGGGCCGGTGAGGCATCGCGGGAGATGGCTGTGCTCCTGGCGGTGACCGCCAGGAGCACAGCAGCATTCACCGTTGGGGCTCTTCAAGCGCATGCGACTCTCTGCGTGCCCGTAGGAGATCGCCGAGTACACGGACTGGTGACGTGGGGCTCATCGCCAGGCGGGCGTCGAGTGCCGTCTCCCATTGTTCGGTCAGCCCGACCATGAGGCGCCTGCGCATGCCGGGGGTGACGTGGGCGTAGCGAGCGGAGACTGAGCCGTCGATGTGGCCCATGCGTTCGTCCATGAGGACCTTCTCGGTGCCGAGATCCTCCATCACGGTCCGGTGGGTGTGGCGAAGGCCGTGGGGCGTAAGGCCCTTGGCGATCGGGAGCCAGCAGGCGTCGGCTCGGTCGCTTGCGCCGCGTCCTCGGGCCGGGACGCCGGGCCACGGCTCGCCGAGCAGCGGTACGGGACGGGCCTCCTGTGGTGCCTTCCTCGGGTACCAGCCGGAGACCGCCGGGGTGAACAGCCATGTCGCAAAGCCGTTTCGGCGCCAGTGGGCTGCGTGCTGCGCCACCACGCCGCCCCGCACGAATCCCAGGTCCACGATGGCCTGCTCCACCCTCACCCGCTTCGCCTCGGTGACGCGGTCGGGGTGGTTGAGGACGTTGGACACCGTGCCCGTGGAGACTTCGGCACGGCGTGCGACGTCGATGAGCTTCGCGCCCTGGTGGCCGCCGGTGCGGGCCGCGCCCTGTCCCTGGAAGACGTAGGTCTTGCCGTGACACGGGCAGGCTTTCGGCTTCGTTCGGGCGACGTGGTTGGCAACCAGGGCCGACAGCCAGTCCATCGCATCGATCTTGCGGTAGCTGTCGTCCTTGGGCGGACAGCGCACCAGCTCGCCCGTGTCGAGTTCGTACAGCTGCCACTCGACGCGGATGGAGCCTGGGCGGGCGAACTCCGTGTCCAGGCCGACGATTTCGCCCCAGCGCATACCGGTGTATCCCTTGAGGACGACAGCGACGAACTCATCATCGCGGCCGGAGAGCAGGGCGGCCCGTTCGGCGGTCAGCAGGATGCCGAGCGGGTCAGTGATGACCTTCTCCGGGCCGCGGTAGCGGGAGCGGCCGGCGCGCTTACCGCGTCCGCGCCGCCTGGCCGCCGGGTTGGACGTGATCAAGCCCTCGTCGATCGCGTCCTCGAAGATCAGGTGGAGCGTCGAGCGCCAGGTCTTGACGCTGGAGGCCGCGTACACGGCCTTCTCCTTCTTCTCCCACAGATCGACGTCCGTGCGCAGGACGCCGGCGAGCCCTTTGTCCTCGAAGTCGGGGAGCAGGTGCTCCTCGATGTGACGCTTGTAATTCTGCATGGTCGAGGCGGCCAGGTCCTGGGCCGCGTACCAGCGGTTCGCGTACTCGCCGAAGGTCTCCTGGCCAAGCGACGGGTCGCGCCAGTCACCGCGCCGGTACTTGTTCTCGGCCTCGCTCGCGGCGCGCTGGGCCTCGCCCTTGGTGGCGAACCGGATCGCCTTGCCGTTCTCGTCGGCGACCGTGAGGTGCATGCCGGGCGCGGTCTTGTATCTGCCGCGCCAGTAGTTCCCACGCTTCTCCGCGAAACCCAACTTCCGTCTTCCTCCTTGCTCTTGGCTCGTGGCTGGGTGCGGGCGCGCTACGCGACGGTCTCGTACTGGGTACGGCGCGGCGGCCGGGCCCGCAGATGCCCCGTCGTCGCGTCCGTAGTCGGCCGAGGAGACTGGGCGGCGCGAGTTCGTGCAGCGGGAGGACTTGTTACTGCTGGACCGGCCGGCGCACTGCTGAAGGATTGCTTCGGGCGCTCTTCGTGGAGGCGGACGATCTCGGCGAGGTGTACGGCGGTGAAGCGGTAGGCGCGACCGACGCGGGTGTGCGGGATGAGGCCGCGCCGAGCACGGTCCTTGACCCACCAGGCGGAACAGCCGAGGGCTTCGGCGATTTCTTCGGGGCGGTAGAGACGGGGCAAGGAAGCTCCGCCCTCGGTGCTAGGAAGGCGGCGTACGAGGGCAGGGGGTATCTCGGAGTGGTGCAAGAAGAGTGGGTCCTAACTCGGTTGGGGGCCTGCTCACTCAGCAGTGCTGGGCGGCCTTCGTCACATGGCGCTCGGTCTCTGCAGCAGCACGAGGGGCGAGACGTGGAGGGCCTGGGCGAGGGCGACGAGGTCGTCGATGTCGCAGCGGCGTTCGGCACATTCGATGCGGGACAGCATCGTGTTGGACATCGGGCGGCCGAGGGCGGTGACACGGGCGGCCAACTCTCCTTGGGCGAGACCGCGTTCGGTACGGAGGACTTCGATGGTGCGGGCGGTCCGTATTCCGGCCGGACCGATTTCCAGGGATCGTGCTGCCATAGCTCCAATTGGAACTCGCATTCGCCGGTTTGGTAAACCGGCGATCGTCGGCTATGTTGCGCCCGGCCGGGCAAGGGGAGTTGCTGCGGGTTGGGTTCCGGGCAGCCGGCGGGTGATGGCTGCATCGGTCGGACGGGTGCTCTGACATGGGATGTTGTGTTGTAGCTTGCGCTCCGACGGAGGTCAACGGCCTCCCGATGTGATCCTTCTGGCTCAGTCCCGTGGGCAACCAATTTCGGCAACCGGCAGTCTGGGATTATCATTTAGGTAATGACCCGGAGCATGCGTTCGCCGTCAGCTGTCTGAATTCTCGGCGGAATGCTGGACTTCTGCGGCGTTGATGTGGCTGTCTTGGCTAGGCGAAGCCACCAACCCCCACGCCCCTCGGGCCGGGGCCGTACCGCCACCCTCCCCGCGCACCGCCCGACAAGGGCGCGCACCTCCACCTGCCCGACCTGACCCAGGAGCCGCCGACCCATGAGCCTCGACGCCCGAGAGTGGGTGTGGGACCACAGCCGAAGCAAGGGCACCGCCCGCATGGTGCTCGCGTTGATCGCCGACCGCTGCCGCGACCGGAACTGCGTCGCGTACGCCTCCGTCCCCACCCTGATGAAGCGAGCGAACGCCTCCCGTACCGCCGTACGCGACGCCCTGGCCAAGCTGATCGCCGACGGCGAGCTCGTGGCGCTCGGTGACCGCAAGGGGCCACGGGGAGAGACGTACTACCACCTCCCGGAAGCCGCCCGGTTCCTCGCCGAACACGCCGTTGAAGGGGACCGGGAACCGGCCCTTCCGGGAGATCGGATTCCGACCCTCGGGGTGCCGGAATCCGACCCTTCCGATCCTTTCGAAGAGGGGCCGGAATCCGGCCCTGGGCAACGGAATCCGACCCCGGGAGGGTCCGGATTCCGACCCGTCGGGGGCACGGATTCCGACCCCCAGAACGGTAGAGAACCAAAGGTGAACGGTAAGAGCAGCAGCTCTGCCCCACTCATCTCCGCCGACCAGTGGCAGATCGACGACGGCACCCGGACCTGGTTGCAACAGCACGGCCATCTCGACCGCCTCGGCGAGCAAGCCGTCCGATCGGCCGACGAGAAGTGGCGCGTCTACCGGGTCACGTGGCCTCCCCGTACCGCAGCCGCCTGGGCTGCCGACTGGCGCGCTTGGATCGCCCGGGAGCACACCCCCACCCCAGGCCGCCCGAACCTCTACGCCCTGCCCGGCGGCACGCCCACCCGGGCCCCTGGCATGACGCGCTCCGAGCAGCACATGGCCGCCCTGCTCGCCGCCCTCGACGAACCGACCGGAACGGAGTAACCCGCCCTTGGACCCACGCGAAGTCGCCGCTGTCCTCGCCTACACCGGTCGCCTCGACCCCCGCACCATCCGCACCGGCACGGGCGAAGCCCGTGACCAGATCACCCAGTGGCAGGAGTCGCTCGACGACGTGCCCTTCGCCACGAACCACGGCTGGGACGTCCGGGAGGCAATACGGGCACACGTCCTCGACTCCCCGTACCCGATCCTGCCCGTGGACGTCGCCCGCAGATGGCGGGCCCATCGGCGCGACCGCCTCGACCGGCACACCGACCCCACACCGACTGCCGACCCGGACGATCCTGCCGCTTGGCGAGCCGAGTTGCTCCGCGCCCGCCACGCCGTCGCGGCCGGCGTGGCCCCGCCTTCCACACACCGGCAGATCACCGGCGGTGACCCGCAACGCGACATCGAGGAGCACCTGCGCGCCATCGGGTCATACATCCCGCCGGCCGTCCGCACCGAGCTGACCCGCTACCGACCAACCCGCGCCGCACGCGAGGACGCCGTCACCGCAGGTGTCCCCGACGCCCTCAGTGTCCGGTGCGAGTGGTGTCACGCGCCTGCGGGCACCCCGTGCCGACAACGGCGGGCAAGCCCGGACGGCACCGCCAAGGGCAACGCGGTACGTGCGACTCCCCACCCGTCACGCATCGACCTAGCGACTGCCCGGATGGACCGACAGCGGACTGCGTGACGCGGGCCAGCCTCGCTCCTCACCGTAGCTTCGTAGTCCCACAGCCGTCGGGTCCCGGATCAGTAGGACCCGACGGACGAGGACGTCTCGATGAGCACCTTGGGGACCACGTCCCGGGGACCGAGCCTGCGAAGTTCGGGGACCGGATCTCGGTCCCCGACGGTCCCCGCGATCACGGTCACCCCTTGGCGGGGACCGTCATGTGCGGGAACACCACGCGTCGGAATCGGGGACCGTGACTCCACCGAACTGGGGACCGACTCGGGACCGGTCCCCCGGAAACTGCAGCTCAGACGGGCTATCTGGTTGGTCTCCAGAGCGTCCCCCTATGACGGGGACCGATCCCGCATCGGCGCACGCGGTTGGGGACCGGTCCCCGCAGTCCAGCAGGACGGGACGGTCCCCCTGACGACGTGTCACGGGGACCGTCCCCGATGAGCATCTCGTCACTGCCCCGAACCGTCTGGGGACCGTGCACCGCCGCCCGCACGCCGGGGAACCGGTCACCGGCGCACGTCCTTCGACCACGACTCTCGGCCCGACGGCCCTACCTCAACAGCCCGTCCCAGATCTCGTCCCGCAACAGCCCAAGAGCTGCCCCACCCCTGGTCAATCGGCGCCTTGGCAGTTCAGCTCCCCCACCCGAACACACCCCGGAGAACCGCACGTGCACGAACGACACAATGAACGCCTCGGCACCCGTCAACAGGAGGTGCCCACCACCCCAACCACCAGCGCAGCAAGTTGGAGGTTCGGACACTCCCCCGCAGGGGGAGCGCCCGAACCCGACCCCACCCCAGGGGTGGCGGGGCCCGACCAGCGCCAGGGGGCGCCGGACGGGAGGGCTGCGACCGAGGGCGGTTCGCAGCCAAGTACGGCCGGCCACACGCGCCTGACCAGGGGGAAATCCCGCCCGCGCGACAAGAAGCAGCGCCCCGCCCACAGCGTCCGACTCAACGAACGCGAACGCACCCTCATCCAGGACGGCGCCGATGCCGTCGGCATGAGTATCGCCGGATTCCTCGCCCACTCCGCCCTGGCCGCCGCCCGCGACCAGACCCGCACGGCCGCCAGCATCGCCGCCGACCACGACGTCCTCACCGAGCTCTTCGCCACCGGCCGCAAGCTCGGCTGGGCCAGCAGCAACCTCAACCAGATGACCAAGACACTCAACTCGGGCGGCGAAATCGACGGCGCCCGCATCGAGGAAACCCTTGCCTATGTCCGCCGAGCGGCCACCGCCACCAGGGCGGCCGTTGAGCGGATCAACAACCGCCAGATGAACGAGGCCGCTTGATTCCCCGCATCCACAAGCAAGGCAGCAGCACCCGCGGCCTGCTCAACTACCTCTACGGCAAGGGCACCCGCGAAGAGCACGTCGACCCGCACCTGGTCGCCTCCTTCGACGACATGGCGCCTGACCCCGGCCGCGACCCCTCCGCGACGAAGGAAGACCTCCAGCGGCTTCTCGACCAGCCACTGCACCTCCTTGACGCAGACCAGCGGCCCGACCAGCACGTGTGGCACTGCTCCGTCCGCGCGGCACGCACCGACCGCATCCTGAGCGACGAGGAGTGGGGCGACATCGCCCGCCGCATCGTGGCCGCCACCGGCATCGACTCCGGCGGCCCGGACGACGCCGGGTGCCGGTGGGCCGCCGTCCGTCACGCCAACGACCACATCCACATCATCGCCACCCTCGTACGCGAGGACGGCCGCCGCCCCGACCACCACCGCTCCGGCCAACGCGCCCAAGCCGAAGCCCGGCTCATCGAAGCCGACTACGACCTGCACCGCGTTACCCCCGGCGACGGCACCGCGGCCAAACGCCCCACCAGCGCCGAGCGCCACAAAGCCGAACGCCAAGGGCGAGAGCGCACGGTGCGGGAGGGGCTGCGCGAGACCGTGCGCGGCGCGTCAGCCGGCGCCGCCTCCACAGATGAGTTCTTCGACCGTCTGGCCGCCGAAGGCCTTCTGATCCGCAAGCGGATCGCACCCTCGGGCGAACTCCTCGGCTACAAGGTCGCGCTGCCCGGTGACCGCAACAAGGACGACGAGCCGGTCTTCTATGCCGGCTCCACCCTCGCACCCGACCTGTCCCTGCCCCGCATCCGCGAACGCTGGTCCCTTCACGCAGAGGCGGACTCCGAGGGCGGGCATGAGCCGGTGCGGCCCGCCCCGCCGCCGGTGACCCATCCCGCGTTCGCCCGGCGCCGGGCTGCCGCTGCCACCTGGCAGGCTTTGTTGATCATTGATCACGGCGACGATGGCGTGGCAGCAGCGCAGATCGCCGCAGCAGGTGAGGTCCTGGACGCGCTCGCCAAGACCTCTGCTGACCACACCCGTGCTGAACTCCGGCAGGCGGCCTTCGTGTTCGAGCGGGCCAGCCGCTCCCACGTGCGTGCCGTACGTGGGCATGACCACGCCCTACGGCAGGCCGCCCACGACCTCGTCCACAGCGGCCCCGCCCTCGGGCGCGGCGAAGACGGAGCCACCACAGCGATGGTCATCGACATGGTCTTCTTCCTCGTCATCACTGCGGCCAACTGGCACGACGAAAGGCACCACCGTCAGCAGGCAGCCGCAGCCCAGCAAGCCGCCGAGCATCTACGCACCGCCTACCAGGGCGCCGCGGCCCGCCCCTTGGCCGCCCTCCGTCGGCGAGGCCAGCGTCTGGCACCGCATTCTCAGCAACGGCAGGCCGATCTCCTGCACCGGGCGGTGCCAGAACTCGCCGAACGAATCCAGGCCGAGCCAGGCTGGCCTGCTCTGGCCGCCACCCTCGCCGACTCCCAGCAGGCAGGCCACGACCCGGCCGCACTGCTCGCCGAAGCCACACGACGTCGCGAGCTCGACACTGCCGACTCCATCAGTGACATCCTCGTCTGGCGCCTGCGCCGCAGCGCCCACCTGCCCGCCGCACCTGCAAACCCCCAGGCCACACCCACCCGAGACAGCCGGCGCACCCTGCCCCCAGCACCTGCGGCACCCTCGACGGCCAGGGCATCGAACTACCCCAGCCGTCCGCACTGATCGGTCAACGAGCCGGAACATAGCCGACGATCGTCGGTTACTGAGGCTGAACTCGTGGTCTCGTAGGGGCCGGGCCCCCGAACGGGGCCCGGCTTCATAACGTCGGGCTCCTGCTCAGCTGGCCGGGGCACGCAGGAGACGGTCCCGTGTGCTCTCCGGCAGCACCTGGCGTAGAACCGGCGCGGTGGAGCTGAGCGAGGAGGCGAACGCGGCGGCAAGATTGTGCGGCACGCTCGCGCTAAACGACGCAGCCCACAGATATGCGGCGCCCATAACCGGCTCAGCCCACGCCTGCCAGCCAGTCGCCCCTGGCTCCTGCGCCTCGACGCTCAGGGCGCGGGGATCGGTGTCCTGGATGAGGGGTGGGACCTCACCGAAGCTGAGATGAGAGGTAAAGGTGGGGTGCATCGCCACCGAGTAGGGCTGGTCGACATCGCGGAGCCAGCCGTGCTCCGCGACAACGTCCAGAACGAGCTCTGGGCCCATGAGCTCCGTGGTGGGCTGGTCGCGGGCGTCAAGCGCGAGGAGAAAGTCGCAGAGGACCTCACCCGGGATGCCAGGGGTGAAGTAGGCCGACCACCGCGCGAGCGGGCTGTCTGGATGCTCTCGGGCAGAAATCTGCCAGGCGATAGGCAGCTCACCCAGGTAAAACGGCTCATCCGGCAGCACCCATTGGGCCCACCGAAGAGTGTCGGGGCTAATGTGGAGGACGGTGCTGCGCACTACCTGCCGGTCCTCCGGGCCCTCGTTATGCTCCCGTCCGCGGACGATCACGAGGCTGGTCCAGCCGAGGCCGGCGAGCGTGTCAGCGACGGCATCGTAGAGACGTCCGTCATCACCAGCCAGGTGCCGGGGACCGACCCAGTACGCAGGCAGAGCTCCCCGGTTTGGAGTCGACGAGTCTAGCGGAGAGTCGGGATACAGGAGCGCCTCCAAGGCTTAGATGCGGATCTACTTGCCGCCAGCAACGCGGCAAGGGCGGCGGCGCCCGGACGGGAGCCTGCCAGTTCAAAGTGCCAGCCACCTCGGGCGGCAGGTGCCCGTGGGCCGCCTGTCCCGGTCCCGCCCCTCAGCCAGACTGACGACAGGCCGTCTGATCTCGCCACAGACTTTCGCGACGACATCACCGACGGTCATTCCCGAAGCCTCTGGGGCAACCGTCATTGCTCTGGGCAGCGGGCTGACAGACGCGGAGGACCGCCCCCTTCGGTGAGCGTGGGCTCTGTCCGCACCGAGTCAGCCGACGCCGGCAGACGTATCTCATCGAGGACAGGTGGTTTCCAGCACGCGCGTCACCGGGGCGGCGACAATATCGACCGGCATCTCGGTGTCGAAGGAGATGCTGTACCCAGGCACCGTCGCGGTACCGGTGACGCGATCTTCCATCCTTTGTCCTCAGTCCCCGGACAGCCGAGCCGACGACCAGCCCAAGCGGAACCGGCCGTCCTTTGAGTTGACGTGCACGTCGGCGCGGTCGTCCACAACCATGTGGAATTCCTCTGCGGCGAACTGATCCATCACAAGCGTGGGCTGACCCGGGCCAAGCTGCCAGTCGGGCACTTTCAGGGCCTTCGCGATGGTGGAGAAGCCGGGACTCATGGGTGCCACGGTCACGGCGATCATCTCTCTGAGCTGGGGGTTTCTAGGATTCGTCTACGTTGACATCCCTCTGCACCCGCTGGCCAGTCTTTCGCGACTCTTTCCTGTCTGCCCCCGGCGAACGGGCTGCTCTCCCTTCGCCGTCGGAACCACGGCATAGGAGATTTCCTCCCAAGCCGAACCCCTCTGCACAGCAAAGTGAGCCGAGTCGATGTCACCGCCGACGGAGGCCAAGACCATCGTCTGAGATCGCTCGCCGCCCTGTCGTTCGCCGGCAGGTGACGTCCGTTCTAGGGACGTGCCATATGCAGCGGCAGCCAATCTCGGGAGCACAGCACTGCGGCGTCCCCGAAGAAACCTCGTGCGCACGGTAGGCGGAGTGCTGATAGTTGCTACATGGATGCGATTGATGCTGCACGTGCCGTCGTAGAGGAACATCACTCTGACGCTCGGGCTGCGTTCTTGGGAGGCAGTGTCGTGACGGGCCGCCGCACGGCGATGTCGGACCTCGACATCGTGGTGCTCCTCCGTGGATCCCCAGCCCCGTACCGGGCAAGCCTTCGGAGCGGTGAGTGGCCGGTGGAGATGTTCGTGCACACCGAAGCGACGTGGCACGCGTACGTCCAACGGGAGGTACGTAAACGCCGGTCACCGCTGCTCTGGATGTGTGCCGACGGAATCCTGCTCTTCGACAACGATGGAGTCGGGGCGCACCTCGCCGCTGAGGCACGGAAGTTGACCGCTACCGGACCACCGGCGGTGTCGGCCGAAGAGGTCGATGACCGCCGCTACGCGATCACGGACCTCCTCGACGACCTCGCGGGGAGCGCGGACCAGAGCGAACGGTTGTTCATTGCCACCGAACTGGTCCGCCGAACGGGCGAGTTGGCGCTGACCGCTGGCGGATCCTGGAACGGGGGCGGGAAGTGGCTGGCCCGCCGTCTTGAGACCACATCCCCGGGGCTCAGCATGCACCTGCACGATGGCCTTGCTGAGGTCCTGGCGGGCCGGACGGAGCCCCTCGCGGCAGTGGTGGACGAGGTGCTGGGGCAGGTCGGCGGTCGTTTGTGGGTCGGCTACAAGCGCGGTGGAACTCCATGAACGAGGTCGCCGCAGGGCGGCAGGCCCGCAATGGAGTGGTCGTGCATCGCACACGTACAGCTCTGCCACACGGCGTCACACGGAGGCTGAGCAAGACGGCGCCGACCCACCGATGTGGGCCGGCGCTGGTTCTCGATCTCAGGCGTCGATACGGGCCACCTTGCGACCCACCTTGAGGTACAACTCGACGCCGTCGCCTGCCCCGATCTCGCTCACCACTGCGCCGAGCGCCTGCTGGACGGAAGCCTCCGTGAGCTGAGTGGTCTGCTGCTCTCCGTCTGCCTCACGGATGAGACGCAGACCCTTCTGCTGAGCTACACGGCGCACGGCGGAGATGCTGGGCGCGAAGTCCAGCGTGCGGCTGATCAGGGCACCCAGAGTGTCCTCGCCGTGCTCCTTCATGGATACGACTGGGAGGTTCTGGGTGTCCCCGAAGGACCGCTTGGAGAAGCGAGCTGTGAACTCCGCGCGGGCGGCGGCTGCGACGTGCGGGCCGTGGAGAGCGGCCACCACCTCACCGGCGAGGATCCGCTTGACGGCCATCGGGTGCGCGGTCCCCGCCTCCAGACGCTTGGTCACCACGCGGATCTCGTCGTCCGTCCACTCGGTGAGGAGCTGCAGGTACGGCTCGGTCAGGTGGTCGGGGATCGACATCAGCCGACCGTAGACATCATCGGGCGTTGCCGTCAGACCGACGTAGTTGCCCTTGCTCTTGCTCATCTTGGAGCCCGTGCCGTCGGTCCCTTCGATCAGCGGAGTGGTGATGACGACCTCGGGCGTCTGCTCCGAGATCTCCATGACCTTGCGGCACATCTGAAGGTTCAGCAGCTGGTCGACTCCGCCCAACTCGACGTCAGCTGTGATGGCCACCGAGTCCATCGCCATGACGACGGAGTAGACGAACTCGGCGAGGGACAGACCCTGTCCCTCAGCGATCCGGGTACGGAAGTCCTCACGCTGGAGCGACATGGAGACGGGTACTCGGGCGAGGATTTCTACGAGCTGCGGGAGGCTCACCTTGTTCAGCCACTCACCGTTGAAGCGCAGGTCGGCACGCTCGAAGTCGATGAACGGTGTGACCTGCTGCTGGTACGTGCTCAGGTTGCGGGCGATGTCCTCGTCGGTAAGAGTCGGCCGTTCGGAGGAGCGTCCCGAGGGGTCACCGATCTTCGCCGTCACGTCGCCGATGATGAAGACGACGTGGTGGCCCATGCGCTGCAGCCGGCTGGCGATGATGATCGGCACCGCGTGGCCGAGGTGAACATCGGGTGAGGTCGGGTCGATGCCGTACTTGATGACGAACTGGCGCCCCTCCGACCGCGCGGCCTCGATCTTCTCGGCGAGTACCCCGGCCGAGGGGATCAGGTTGATGGCGCGTCCCTCTACCAGCGCGGACTGCTCCTGAGGAGAGAGGTCGGAGAGATCCAGGGAGCGCCGGGCTGTTGTCTCGTCGAGCAGCTGCGAGACCGTATAGTCCGCGCCCAGGTCCGCTCCATCGAGGATGTGCATGACACTGGTGACGGACTCACTCAAACGGCTCATGGCGCGTATACGACCAGCTTCCGGGCCCGCGCGCCAACCTTTTACAGCAGTGCTGCGTCGAGGTAAGCCTGTACGGGCTCGAACAGCCCATACGGTACGTACTGCACGATCTCGCCGTGGGCCACCCAAGCGAGCTCGGCCAGCTCCTCGGTGTCTGCGACGTAGGCGGTACCGCTCAGCACGTCGCAGGCTGTGTATGACATCAGCCGACCCGTCTTCGGGTGGACCCGCTCGCCGAGCAGCTTCGCTGCGGAGACGGTCAGGCCCGTCTCCTCCCGGGTTTCGCGCACAGCGGCGCCCTCGCATGACTCGCCGGGCTCAACCTCGCCGGCAGGGAACTGCCAGGACAGCTGTCCCTCATTGACCCGACGGCGCACCATGAGGACCCGCCCCTCGTGGACGACGATCGCCGCGGCGATGCCTGGTCTCTGCCTCGCGTTCAGTTGCGTCACGTCTTCCCTCCAAGAGGGCCGCACGAAGCGAAAGATATGGCGGCCGCGGATCCAGAGTCAGTTCGGAGCAAGCAATTCCCGAACCTCCTCGGCGCACCCCCACGACAGAGTGACACCGGCACCCCCGTGACCGTAGTTGTGCACGACCAGCGCACCGCCCTCCCCCCGCTCCGCCTCCACGCGGACCGTAGTACGGGTCGGCCTAGCGCCGATGCGGTGCTCCAGGACACGGGCGCGGGCGAGGCGGGGTTCGACCTTGGCGCATCGAGCCAGAATGCCGGCCGCCGCCCCGTCGTCTGGAGCGAGGCCGCCTTCGCCGTCGATGGCTGTGCCGCCCAGGACGACGGTCCCGCCGTGGGGATAGAAGCACAGCAGATCCGGTGAAGTACCGGTGTCCTCGGAGAAGAACTCGGTGAGCCCCGGGTTGGTGACGACTACGTGCTGGCCGCGAATCGGCCGAAGTTCTGGATCCAGGACCAGCTCGCGGGCTCCCAAGCCCGCGCAATTGACGATCACAGGGACCGGACCGAGGTCCGCGAGCGAAGTCAGACGTCGCTGCTCGACCGTTGCGCCGGCCGTATGCAAACGGCGCAGGAGGTAGTCGAGATATGCGGGCATGTCCATCAGCGGCACTGTGAACCGGTACCCGGCGGTGAACCCGGTCGGAAGTTCGGTCGGCTCGCACGGCCGGAACCCCGGCAGGGTCGTAGCCCAGTCCGGTGGAGACTCGGCAGTACGCGATGCCTCAATGCCGCTGGTGAGCCGGACGCCTGTGGCCTGGTCCTCGGCCAGCTCCCGGAAGACCTCCAGGGACCGCTGCCCCCACCGGTCGACCTTGTCCTTCGGCTCGACCAGGTACGGGCCCCACATCGCCCCAGCGGCCAGCGAGGTGGCACCGGGCGCCTGCTCGGCGACCACCTGTACCAATGCCCCGGCCTCGGCGAGAACGACGGCGGTGGTCAGTCCTGCCACCCCAGCCCCGACAACGACAACACACTCCCCTGCGTTCATGATCTCGACATTAACGGCCGGGTGGCGTCGATGGAGCATGTCGGGCGAGGGCGTCTTCGAGGACCGGCAAGAAGCTGCGGACGTGCGGGTTGCGCTGGCGGCGGCGGAGGTCCGCGGCGAGCTGGTGCAGTAGGGCCGCGCTCCTCGGTGAACGCACAACGTCAAGGCGGTCAGCCGCGATCTGTCCGATCTCGCAGGCCGCCTCCAGGTCTCCGTGAGCGCTGTGCCCCAAGGCCAGCCATGCTCCCTCGAACATGGCCCTACGTTGGCTGGGATCGCCACGCGGAACGTCGTATGCCCCGGACAGGAGCATCTCGGTCCCCTGCGCGAGGAATCGTCGGGCCATCGTGCCGCCGTCGGCCTTCTGCCGCGCGCGCCCCATGTGAATGAAGCCGTAGCCGGCTTGGCAGTCCAGGTGGTTGCCGGTCAGGAAGTACATCCACCGGGGCTCCTCCTGGCTGCCGTCCCGACTTGCGATCAGTTCTCGGGCAGAGCCCCGGGTGTGTGCGAAGTCGTTGTCACGGCCGGCGGCGGCATACGCGTAGGCGAGCCGGGAAAGGACGGATGCCCGGGCGGCGGGCGGAGCGGCTTCGCTGGCGCGGCGGGCGGCCTCGCCCAGGGCGATTGCGTCCGCTGGGTGTCCTCGGCTCGCTGCCTGGAAGGAGAGGTCGCCGAGGATATGGGCGCACAGGGGAAGGTCGTTGGCCTGATGCGCGGCTCGCAGTGCCGTGGCGAAGTAGCGCTGCGCCAGGCCATGATCGGCGGCGTCGAAGGCCATCCAGCCGGCAAGCTGGCCGATCTCCGCGAGCGCGCGGATGAGTCTGCTCGTGACGACGGGCGAGTGACCGCCATCGTGAATGAGTAGTCCCACCGCGCGGAACTGAGCGCCTACGTAAGGGAGATGTCGCGCCCCGCCGTGCTCGTCGTCAAGCAACTGGAGCATGGGCAGGTGCTGCTCAACCTGGTCGACGAGTGGATCGGCGCCGTTCGACGGAGCTATCCGGGGCGCGTACTGGCCTCGCCCTGCCGTTCCGTCAAGGTACTGGGCGACGATCGCGAGGAGTCCCGCGCCTGAAATCGCGAGGAATCGGCGTCGGTCGACGAGCCCTCCCATCACCCAGTCCTCCACGATCGCCTCCATGCCCTGCACGGTCCAGGGCCGTGCGAGATCCGTGTCCGCCGGTACGAGCGCCGACGAGTCGCCCGCGCGGCCTTGCCACAGTTCGGCCACCGAGATGGCTCTGCCCAGCTCCTGGGAGAGCACGTAGGCAGCCATCATCGGCAACGGCGAACGCGGAAGGGAACCGCCATCCCTCCAGTGGTACGGCGCCGACTCGGCTACGGTGCCCGCTCCGAACACCCGGTTGAGCTTGCGAGCCAGCGCCTTGGGGCTCCATCCGAGTTCGTCGAGGCACCCCGACAGCACGGCGTTCGGCCCCCCTGCCTGCTGTGCCACGTGCGACCACCTCACGTCCCAGCGGTTCGTCGACCACTTCGCGCTCCCCATGGTGAGGCAGGCAGCTGCCGGATCTCCTGCCTATCAAGGAAGTTGACCGAGTTGACCGACTGATCGGGTGCTGTACGACCGGTCTCCTCCGGTGTTCTTGAGTCACGGCGGAAGGCGCCGCCTTCGACGCCGGCGGAGAAAGAGGTGGGCCTTGAGAAACCACACGAGCACCTCCCGAGACCGTCCGGGCAGTGTGCTGGAGCGTGACTCCGGGAGACCGGTCTCCGCGCCATCGCTCGGGTACGCCGATGGCGGCGGTACGACCACGCTGATCACGGACCTGCCGTACGGGCCGAGGGCGGCCGCGGTCGCTCGGGAAGCCGTCGCTGTAGCGCTCCACGGCACCGAGGCGGACCTGCTCGACGACGCCCGACTGATCGGTTCGGAACTCGCAACGAATGCGTTCGCTTCGGGGAACCCGCCCCTGGTCCTGTGTGTGGACCGTAGGAACCCGGTCGTCGGTGGCCTGGAGGTCGAGATCACCGTGACCGACGGTGGCTGCCTTCGACCCCCACCTACCTCTCACCCGGCGCCCGAGGAGCAGGCCGAATCGGGGCGGGGCCTGGTCCTCGTCGAGGCACTGGCCGACGCCTGGTCCCTGACGACCGGCGCCGACGGCACCCGCGCCTGGTGCCGGCTGACGCGCACGTCCAGCTCTTCGCCTGCGAGAACGCTCTGATACCCGCGCCCGCAAGATCCTGTCTTCGAAGGAGGCACCACACGGTGCGCATCGACCATGCGGCCCCGCCGTCCCCGTTCACCGACGCGGCCAGGGCCATCCGCCATCCTCGCGTAGTTGTCGCCCTTCACGAAGGCCTCTACGGCGCCGAGTCGGGCACCGGCTTCAGTAACCGTGCCTTCCTCACGGCACTCGCCCGCCTCCTGCCGACGGGCCGCCTCTCCGTGGTCTCCCCACCCGTCTCTGAAACAGCGGTCGCGCACGATCGGCGGTGGAGCTGCGAGGTCCAGCTGATGCTGGAGGAGGCGGAGGCCGAGGTGATCACGATTCCCGAGGTCCAGATGCCCCCGGGGTCGGTCCGCGGCTCCACCCACCTGTGCGGCCTGGCGGGGAAGGCTGCCGCACGCGTCGCCGATCGCACGAGCCGCTGCCTGCTCGTCGGCCTCGACGTTCCCTTCCTCGGCCTCGCGGCTTACACGCCACCGACCACAGACCTGCTGCTCGTCCCCCGCTCTGCAGCGGCCCTGACGCGGCCTGGAGACCTGTCCCGAATCCGCTGGGAACGTGAGGGCCTGCGGGCGGCGACCGCCCAGGGCGGTCGTATCGGGGCCATCTCCACCCACATGCGAGACCACCTCGTCACGAACTGTTCCATCCCGCGGGCGGGCATCGTGAACATCCCGAACGGGCTGATCCGAGAGGAGATGGCCAGGCCAACGCATGTTCGGCCCCTGCCCTTCAAGGCTCGAGCCGGCTTCGTGCTTGCGATGGGGCGCGCTGTGCCCATCAAGGGGTTCGAAGACCTCCTGAAGGCGCTGCACGTTCTGAAGGGCCGAGGAGTCCGTCTGCCGCACCTGCTCCTGGCCGCCGTCACGTCGGATGATCACGAGCACCTGACCTCGTACCAGAGGCACCTGGCGGCAGGTATCCGCGCCTACGACTTGTCCGCGACGCTGATCCCCCGCTTCACCCCCTCCATCCGCTCCTGGCTGCACAGTCCCGCGCTGCGCGCGGTCGTCGTTCCCTCGCGCGAGGAACCCTTCGGACGGATACCTCTGGAGGCGTTCGCGGCGGGAGCGGGGCCGGTCGTCGCGACCAGCGCCGGCGGACTGGCCCAGACCGTCATCGAAGGCGAGACCGGATTCACCGCCGCACCCGGGGACTCCCAGTCTCTGGCCTCCGCCCTGCGCCGAGCCCTGACCACCCTGCCCCGAGAACGCGAACGGCTCCGGAACGCCGGTGCGGCTCTAGTGCGTTCACGCCACGACTACGAGGCCAGCATCGGCTCCGCCATCGGCAGCATCGCCCCATGGGCTCTGGCTCCGTCGCCCACAGGGGAAAGCAGGGGCCGATGAGCTGGCCGGTGGTGCTCATCAGCCTGGAATCCCCGCACTCCTTCTGGCGGTTGTCCGCCGAGCACGAGCGTTTCCTACGTGCTTCTTTCCCGGGTGTGGATTTCCGTACGGCCGCCGAGGAGGACGTGCCGTACCGGCTGGCGGAAGTCAGCATCTACTTCGGCTGGCGGTTCGAACCATCGTGGCTGGTCGGCGCGCCGCATCTGAACTGGATCGCATCCCCGGCCGCCGGTACCGACCATCTGCCCGTTGCCGAGGCGCACTCCGCCGGGGTGGCCCTGACCCGCTCGTACGGGTTTCACGGCCGCCCCATGGCCGAGCACGCCATGGGGCTGGTCCTGGGCTTCTCTCGCGGGTTGTTCACGAGCCAGCGCGTCCAGCGGAACCGGACCTGGTGGAAGGACGACCTCGCCGAGGAGTTCTTCGACCTGGCCGGGTCGACGATGACCATCGTCGGCTGCGGCAGCATCGGTGGCCATCTGGCCCGTACCGCGCGCGCCTTCGGTACGGACGTGATCGGAGTACGACGGACACCGCCTGTGGCGGCGGGGGACGGGATCACCTGGATGCACGCCTCGGCGGTGCACCAGGCCGTCGCCATCGCCGACGTGGTGGTCGACCTGCTGCCGGCCACCCGGGCCACGAACCATCTCTTCGACCACGGCCTCTTCGCGGCCTGTAAGCCGGGAGCCGTCTTCCTCAATCTCGGCCGTGCGACAACCGTCGACCAGTCGGCCCTCCTGGCCGCCCTCAATACCGGCCACCTGCGGGGCGCCGCGCTGGACGTATCCGACCCGAGGCCCCTGCCCGCTCGCCATCCGCTGCGGCTCCACCCCCGGGTCGTGCTCACGCCGAAGAGTTCGACGCTCTGCCACACGTACATGGACGGGGCGGTCGCGTTCTTCGCCGAGAACCTGCGCCGATTCCTTGCTGGCCAGCCGCTCAACGGCCTGGCCGAAGTACCCGACGCCCATTCCCCCCTCGCAGGAGGCTGACCCATGCCCACCACCCGCCACCGTGACCTGATCGCAGCCTTCGCGGCTACCGGCCGCAACCACCCCTACCTGGCCTTCACCCTGAACTCGTTGTGCAACCTGGACTGCGTGTTCTGCAAGCCCCGCTGCATGCCGGACTACGGGCACAAAGACCGCCCCCTGACCACCGCCGACTACGCGGCCATCGCCGCCGAGGCCGGGATTTGGAAGATCCGGAAGGCGCACTGCTCCGGCGGCGAACCGACCCTGCGGGCGGACATCCTCGACGTGATCGAGGGCCTCGCCGACGGCCTCGGGTCCGACGCCGCGATCGGCATGACGAGCCACGGCAACCTACGCCGCGGGCTGAGCGTGGAGAAGCTGCACCGCGCCGGACTGACGTACCTCAACCTCAGCCTACACAGCCTCGACCCGACGCGATCCGCCACCATCATGGGCGGCGGCGACCCGCGCACGACTCTGCGCACCCTCGATGACGCCCTCTCCCTCGGCCTGCGAGTGAAGATCAACTGCGTCCTCCAGCGCACCTACCTGGACGACGCCTTCGCCGTGGCCGAGCTGGCCCGCGACCTGCCTATCGCCGTCCGCCTCATCGAACTCCAGAACATCGGGCCCGCACAGGCGCTGTTCGACACCGAGTTCATCAACGAGGCGGACGTCCGCAATCGTCTCCACGAATGGTTCGCGGGTGCGGGGGAGGTCTCTCGTGAACAGCTCGGGGTCCGTAGCCCCGGGCGGTATCTCCGTCCCGACGGCTGGGCGGGCTCAATCGGCTTCATCTCCAACTCCAGCTGTGCCACATGCTCCGACGCCAACCGCATCAAGATCACACCCACTGGGGTGGCCCGCCCCTGCATCCTCCACAACCGTGACATCCCCCTGAAGCCCCACCTCGCCGACAGCACCCTCGGCGATGCCTTCGCCCACCTCTTCCAGGCCATGCTCGACCGCAACACGAACGACGCCTGGCAGGGCTTCCATTACGTCGACTACGACCTTCGCTGGGACCGGATGGAGCGTCCCGAGGGCACCCCGGTCCTGCTGCCTCTGCTCCCCGTCCTCCCCTCGGACGCGGCTCAGCCCTCGTGCACCCGAGCCTCCACCGGAGAGCGGTGATGGTCGCGGCCGAAGCGCCGCCGCTGTACCCGGGTCTCGGAACGCTGTACGAAGGCGAGTTGGACGCCTACGGGGTCGGGGCCATGATGCTCACCCACAAGTGGCAGCCGGCCGATTTACTGGCTCCCCACTCCGACATCGACGTGCGCGTCCTCCTGCCCGAGGCACCCGCGAACTGGGAGGAGTGGAATCACCGTCTGGCCGCCGCGCATAAGTCCGCGGTCCGCCGGGAGGTCTCCCACAGGCGGCTTCTGGAGCATCCGCCCGGATTCGCGTTCACCGTGACCGAGGCGGACGGACGGTTCGTCTCCGCACCCGAGCTCGCGACCTGGTCGCTGATCAGCGGGAGCGCCCGGGACTTCCAACGCTGGAAGTCCCAGGCCCAGATGGCGCCCTGGTGCGAGGTCGACGAACGCTTCTACCGGGGAATCCTCCAGGCACGGGTCGGAGGCCGGTACCAGTTGGCGGCGGACAGTACCGACAACGTGGTCGAGGACATCACCGCGTACCGGCGTCACTGCGTGGCCTGGCACTACCTCGCCCCCTGCTGGTTCGCCGCCGCCGCACTCGCGACACGGACCCGCTGCCCCGGCAAGACGGCCGCGCTCACCCAGTGGCGCCCGGACGGGCTGGACGCGTACGCCGAGCTGTTCCTCCGACACTCCGAAGGCGGACCCGACAGGCGACGTCGTAGCCCGCGCCACCTGCTCCGCGCGGCACACGTCTCCCTGGAAACGGCCATGCGCCGCATTCCTCAGGCAAGCCGCCCTCCCGACAAGGGCAAGGAGTCCGCTGCCACCGACTGGGTAATGACCGCCGGAATGCTTCGCGTACGTGTCGCCCGCTGGCTGTACTACCTCGATCCGCCGCCCGGTGTCGCGACCGAGTACCTGATCCAGCGGGAGGCGAAGGAACTCCGTTCCGCCGCGCAGACCCTGAACGCGCTCGCGGAGGACGGGGTCACTCCCGCCCAACGCCTGGCCGCCCGAATGGCCGGGCTGATCCCCACCGGACCGACGACTCCCGACACCCTGCGCACCACCCTCGCGCTCTGGCACCGGCAGAGGTCCACGGTGCAGGACTTCCTCAGCCTCCCGCCCGGTGCCATCCACCCCTGACACAAGGAGCCTCGCCATGCCCGCGCGTGCGTCCCAGCCCCGCACCCTGAAAACGGCGAAGATCAAGATCACGACGAAGTGCAACCGGTCCTGCGACTTCTGCATCTTCGCCGACGGCGCCCAGGGCGAGAACATGGCCCCAGACCTGTTCTCCACCATCCTGACCCGGCTGGAGACCATCCCTTTCCAGCAGTTGCACATCAACGGCGGCGAACCCACCGTGCACCGGGACTTCCCCGCTCTCAGCGAAGCCGCCCGGACACGCCTGCCGGACAAGGTCATGGTTCTGGGCACGAACGCCATCACGCTGGCCCGCAACCAGCGGATCATGGAAGCCACGCTCCGCTCGTACGACCAGATCCTCATCGGCTGCGACGACGAGCACGAGAACTACGCCGAAGTACACGCCGCCGTGCCCCGTCTCCGCGAAGCCGGCAAGACCGTGGTCGTCAACAGCGTGCTGGAAGGCATCAGTTCCTCCCGGCTCGTGGAGCTCGCGAGGCTGTGCGACACGTACGGCGCGATCCACGTCACCAACCACGTGCACCACGTCGATGTCGGCCAGCCGTCGAACAAGCTGCGCGGCATCTGCGACCGCTACCTCGACCAGCACCTGATGATCGAGATGGACGGGTCCTGCTACCGCTGCTTCAACGCCATGGCGAAGGACGACAGCGAGTTCAGCATCTGGGACGAGGACTTCGGGGCCAAGGTGTTCGCCCCCCGCGGCCATCACTTCCGGTTCTGCCTGCGCTGCCACGAGTACACGGACTCAGGCGCCGCTCTCCTGCCTGCCCGCATTCCGACCGCATGACTCCAGACCGGAGGTACACGACCATGCCCGCAGTCCTCGGGCTGAACTTCCACCACGACACCGCCGCCGCCTTGATCGTCGACGGCCGCCTCTACGCGGCAGAAGAGGAACGCTGGAGCGGCGTCAAGCACAACCACCCCACCCGCAAGGGCACGCTCGCCGCGCCGGTCCGTGCCCTTCAGTGGTGTCTGGAGGCCGCCGGCATCGAACCGCAAGACGTCGACGCCGTCTGGGCCGCCTCCATGCGTCCCAATCCTGCCGCCGGCTGGTGGCTCACCGAGGAGCGGGACGAACTCGCCGCTCTCTTACCTGCCCCGCTCGGTGGCCATCTCCGCCTCCTCTCCCACCACACCGCCCATGTGCTCTCCGGGTACCTGCTCTCCGGACACGACCACGCGGCGGGCCTCGTCATTGACGCCGGCGGCTCCTCCCTCGGCTCCGACTTCGGTCCGGGGCGGGAACGCATCACCGGCTACGACCTGCGGCCGGATCGCATCGACCGCGTCCACCAGAGCATGCCGACGGTGGTCCCAGGCCCTGTCGGCCCTCGGCGCGTCCACTCCTCCCTCGGGCACTTCTACCGAAACCTGGCCCGCAGAGTGATCCCGCCGGGCGACGAACCCGAGGGCAGCATGATGGCGCTTGCCGCGTTCGGCGACCCCCAGCGTTACAGTTCGCAGATCCGCGAGCTCGTACTCCTCGGCGACGACGGCGAGGTCAGCATCGGCCACCCCTGGGGCTCGGCGGATAACAGCACACCGCTGCTACTCCGTGGCCGCGTCTGGACCGCTGACAACGTCGTGGAGCAAACCGACTCGGAACGGGCCGACCTGGCCGCCACAGTCCAGGAGGTCTTCTCCGAGTCGGTCATCCACATCGCACGCCATCTGCAACGGCTCACAAGAGCCTCGGCGCTGGTGTTCTCGGGTGGGTGCGCCCTGAACTCCCACCTCAACGGCCGACTGGCCGACGACAGCGGCTTCGACACCCTCTTCGTGGCGCCGGCACCACACGACGCGGGCACCGCTGTGGGCGCCGCCTTGTACGCCTGGCACTACCAGCTCGGGCAGGAACGTCTCCAGGTGCCGACCGACGCGGCCTGGGGCCCTAACCCGGGCACTCTGAAAGCGGGTGCGATGCCATCCGGGTACCGCGCTCTGACCGGCCTGGGGGCGGACCTGGCACCGGCGGCGGCAGCGCTGCTCGCTCAGCACCGCATTGTCGGCTGGGTACAGGGACCGCTCGAATTCGGGCCCCGGGCCCTCGGGCACCGCTCGATCCTCGCCCACCCGGGCCACGCCGCCACGCGGGACCGACTCAACGCGATCAAGCAACGAGCTGCGTACCGCCCGTTCGCCCCGGCCGTCCTCGCCGAGCACGCCACGGAGTGGTTCATGTCGGCGGGCGACCCCTTCATGAACCGCGTCGCCCACGTCCGCCGGTGCCGAGCCGACCGCATAGCCGCGGTCACCCACCACGACGGCACCGCGCGCGTCCAATCCGTGGCCCCAGACCATCAGGGCCTGCACGAGCTCCTGCAGCGGTTCCACGAGCACACCGGCCTGCCGCTGCTGTTGAACACCTCCTTCAACCTCAAAGGCACGCCGATCCTGCGATCCGCCGAGCAGGCCGTACAGGCGGCAGCCGGCCTCGGACTCGACGCCCTCGCCGTCGGAGACACCCTTCTGATCGCCGACCACGTCCCCGACCCCCGGGCTCTACCCCAGCCATCCTTACGAGAGGGGTGACGGAAATGGCCGTTGTCAATCTGCCTCACATCCTGACCACACTCGCCACCAGCACATGGGCCGTCGGGGACCGTTCCCGCGCCCGTGTGGCTGCCGGTCTGGCCCTCGCGATCTACGCCGGGCATACCCGAGATCAGGGCACCCCGTACGTCCAGCATCCGCTCGCCGTCGTCACGGTTCTGCGGTCCGAGCTCGGCGTTACACATCCCGAAACCCTCCTCCTCGGCCTTTTGCACGACGCACTGGAGGTCGATCCGGGCTCAGAGGCTCTCGTCACCCACCAGCTGGGGGCAGCCTTCGCTGAACGCCTACGCGCGATGACGCCCGACCATCGGCTCGAACGCCGGCCCAAGGTCCCGGGCGACGAGACCCGATGGCGCGTGAAGACAGCGGCCCTCCCCGCAGAGGAGCTCCTGATACGGCTGGCCGACCGCATCCACAACCTGCGCGACCTGGCCGCCTCGCCGAACCAAGAACGCCGGCGGAAGTTCGTACGGAACCTCACAGACTTCCACCTCCCCCTGGCCGCCGCCGCACGCCGCCTCAGCCCTCACCTGGAAGCCGCACACACGCTGCTCAACGCCGAGTACATCCACCGCCAACAGGAGATACGCCCGTGAGACGGATCGTGTACTCGATGGAGCCGGTCGGTCGGACTGGCGGCCGGGTCTACCTCCGGATGCTTCACGAGGCGACCGCCGACGATGTCGAGTGGCGCACGGTTCCGGACCACAAGCGCACCTACCACGTCCGCCGCTGGCGGAAGCTCCGCCACCTCGCCCGACTGGCCCCGACCGTCCGGGCGCTGAGTTCCGCCGCCACCGGCACCTTCGTGTGGGACGACCTCAGCCTGCTGCTCTTCACACAGGAGATGCGGGCCCGCACGGTGTTCCTCCTGCACCACTACGAGCCGTTGCAGCACGACTCCACTCCCGTGGAGGCCATGCTCTGGGAGCGGCTGTTCCGGGTGCTGCCGCAGTGTGCGGCCGTGGTGTGCGTATCCCCGTACTGGGCTGACTTCCTCCGGTCCCGCGGTGTCCACAACGTTCGGGTGATCTACAACGCCTTCGACATGACCGAGATCGAACGGGCACGCGCCCTTGACCGGGCTGAGTGCCGCGCCGAATTCGACCTGGCCGCAGACACGATCGGCGTGTACGCGGGCAAGGCCGTTCACTGGAAGGGCACCGCGGAGGTCGCCGCGGCCCTGGCCGGCGCACCCGGGCTTCAAGTGATCACCAGCGGCAGCAACACCATCGGCTTCGGCGGTGCGCACTACGACGTGGAGCGCGAGCGATACCTGCGGCTGCTGCGGGCATGCGACGTCGGCGTCTTCCTGCCCCGGATGCGGGAGGGCTGGAGCCGCTGCGCAGCCGAGGCACTGCTGCTCGGGCTGCCCTGCCTGATCCGACCGGTCGCGGGCCTCGGCGATCTCGCGGCCCTGACCGGCCAGCCGGCGCCAGACCTCGACCGTCTGTCGGCGCAGGTCCGGGAACACGCTACGGCGCGCCGAACCGAAGCCAAGGCCGCGTACGAGGCCCTGGCCCAGTTCGACCTGCACTACTTCGGAAACGCCTGGGGCGACCTTCTCGCGCAGGTCTCCTGACCGGGGACGCCTATACCTGCGCGGCCAGCTTCTCGGCCGCGGCGTCCAGACGGGCCAGGACGCGGTCCCGGCCAAGCAGTTCCATGGACTCGAACAGCGGGAGCCCGATCGTTCGGCCGGTGACCGCGACCCGGATGGGCGCCTGGGCCTTGCCCAGCTTCAGCCCGTGCTTCTCTCCCACGGCGAGCGTGACGGCCTTCAGGCCGTCCGTTTCCCAGTCCGAGACGGTGGCGAACTCGGCGCGGACATCGGCCAGGATGCCATCGGCACCCGCCTTCATCGCCTTGTTCCACGACGCCTCGTCCTCGACAGGCGAGTCGAGGAACAGGAAGTCCACGTTGTTGGTGATCTCGGACAGCAACGCCAGCCGGGTCTGGGCCAGCGGTGCCACCGTCTCGAAGACGGCCTGGTCGAACGCCTCCGGCTGCCACGGCGCGTACGGGGCGACGAGCCACGGCCCGCAGGCAGCTGCGAACTGCGCGGGCGCCAGGGCACGGATGTAGTCCCCGTTGAACGCCGTCAGCTTCTTCACGTCGAAGAACGCCGGGGCGGTGTTGACGTCCTCGATTCGGAAGAGCCGCTCCAGCTCCTCGTACGGCATGAGCTCCCGGTCACCGCCGGGGCCCCAGCCGAGGAGCATCAGGTAGTTCACCATCGCCTCGGGAAGGAAGCCGTCGGCGAGGTAGTCCTCCAGCGCGACCTTGTCGCGACGCTTGGACAGCTTCTGCCGCTTCTCGTTCACAATCACCGGCAGGTGCGCCCACACCGGCGGCTGGGCACCGAGCGCCTCCCACAGCAGCTGCTGCTTCGGCGTGTTCGAGAGGTGCTCCTCGCCGCGGATGACCTGGGTAATGCCCTCGTCCAGGTCATCGACCACGTTCGCGATCAGGAAGACGGGGGACCCGTCACCGCGGGCGATCACGAAGTCCTCGATCGCGCTGTTCGGGAACGCCGGCTCCCCGCGGATGAGGTCGACCACGACGGTCTCGCCCTCGTCCGGTGTCTGGAACCGCAGTGCCCGGCCCTCCTCGAAGGCCAGCCCGCGGGCCCGACAGAACCCGTCGTACCCGAGGTGCTCCGACCCGGTACGCTCCTTCAGCTGCTCCCGGGTGCAGTCGCAGTAATACGCCTTGCCCGCCGAGTACAGCTGCTGGGCGGCCTCGCTGTGCCGGGCCGCGTTGTGCGACTGGAAGTACGGCCCCTCAAAGGCCGCGTCCTCGCCATGGATACCGATCGCCGCGAGAGCGCTGACGATGCCGTCGATCCACTCCTGCTTGTTCCGGGCCGCGTCGGTGTCCTCGATCCGCAGGACGAACGTGCCGCCGGACTGTCGTGCCACGGCCCAGTTGTAGAGAGCGGACCGTGCGCCACCAACATGGAACATGCCGGTCGGAGACGGGGCGAAACGAACGCGAACCGGGGCAGTAGACATGTGCTCCAGGGTACCGACGCCGGGCACCCGCCCTGAACCACTCCGCCTCTCCCCACCCTGTCGTTTTCCCCGGCCGCCCTCGACTCCTATTCGTACACCATTTCGTCGCTCCTGATGCCGCCGGTCGCCTTGCCCCTTTCAGCGCGCCGAGCGACAACAGAGATACACCGTGGTTCCACAGCCCAAGGTGAATTCGGTGGAGGTCGAAGGTGCCCTTCTCCCCTATGGTGCGACGGGCTTGCAATCAGAGTCTCCATGACCGGTGGACGGACCGCTCCGTCGTCATGGAAATCACTTAGGGTCAACACTCAAATAGACCGCTGAAACCGAGCTCACGGCATGACCATTGATTAGCGACCGCAACTCAAAGGCCAGCCATGGAGGGCTCACCAAACGCACAACAGGAAAGCTACGCGAACCTGGCGAGGGACTTACTAGGCCACCAGCGGGCAATTGGCCCGCCTCAACGTCCTCGGACGGACATCAGTTCGTCGGAGGCTCAGCAGGCGAGATCTACGGCAGCGGTAGCGAAGCCGTCATCGCGCTGCCGAGACGCGTCGTTCTTCGCCTGCAGAACTTCAGCATCGAAGAGTCTGGAGGTCAGCGCCTCTGTCAGGGGTGGGGGTACGGCGTTGCCAATGATGACCTGAACCTCGGTGCGAGTCAGCTCGTAGCGAGGCTTGACCCTCTCATCGACGAACTTGAAGTAGTCCGGGAAGCCCTGGATGCGCGCGGCCTCATGGGCGGTTAGACATCGAGGAACAGCAGGGTGAACAAAGCGTCCGCGCCCCATCGTCGCAAATCCACTGGTAATGGTCTGAGACGGACGATCCCACCATAGACGGCCATACATGGCGGTATAATTGTGCTCGCCGCGATGGCACTCGGGGCGCTCTTCGTTCGGCAGATTGTGCTCGTCATTCTCGAAGAGATACTTCATACGCCGTTGGTTGTCCGCGTTGGGTATAGCAGCTTCATCGAAGAATGATTTGGCGGGAACGCCGAGCAGGTCACCGATCGCCCACCGCAGGTCATGCGGTACGGCAATGCGGTCCTCGACCTTCAGCAAGTCAGCAGCCGAGAACCCAAAAGGCAGCGCGTCTTCGCGGATGGCCAGTAGTATGTGGCGCTTGCGTGTCTGAGCGACCCCGAGCTTGAGCAGGTCGATACGACCAGTGGCGACATCATATCCAAGCCTCTTGAGGTGAACGATGGCGCGGGAGACCACCTGCTGCTTGTCGTTGACAACGGCCAGCACGTTCTCAATGACGACTGCACTGGGGCGCAGAACCTCTGCGGCACGAGCCATACGCAGGTACAGCCGGTTCTTGGGATCATCGCGGCGGGTGTGGTTGTTAAGGTTACTGTGCCCCTGACACGGTGGCCCACCGATCAGGAGCTCCACCTCACCCACCGCGGATAGAGTCTTCTCCTCCTGAGCGGTCAACGTGGCGCCAAGGTCACCATCGAAGAAGGATTCGACGCTCCCCTGTTGGACGTTGGCCTTGGGAAAGTTAGCCTTGAAGACTTTGGTGGGAGCCGCCTCAAAGTCAACCGCGAGACGAACGTCGAGCGAGACGTCAAGCCTGTGCGCCGCCTGGGCAATACCGAGGGTGAGGCCACCACAGCCGGCGAAGAGGTCCACGACTCGCAGGGAACCGACACCCTCCTCAAACTTCGGCCGACGCTTGGCCCGCAAGGGGTGTCGCTCACCCACGTGTGACCCCCATCTGCACTTGCTCGTAGAACCGGCGGAACGAGCGGTCATCGTACTCGATCAAGGTTGATCACGCGCTGCAGACGGGCACCTACCCATCGGCTGACGTGCCGATCACGTCGGGTTCGCGCCCCCTGAACAAGCTCGTCAACGACCATCGCCCTGCGCCCCTGTTGCTCCTGCGGCGTCGACGAGATCGACGCCTGCGTTACTTCAAGGGGACCAGAGTCAAGCCAGGAGCATTTTCGCGCCGTGTCGCAACATTTGATCTACCGTCAGGCCCGCTGGCAGCTAAAATTCTGCAGCCCTGGGCTCGGTCGACGAAGGACAGCAGCATGCCGCTAGAGGTCAACAAGCACGTCGAACGGATTCGTCGTTACCAGCCGTTCGACGTCGCCACCTCTGAGATGGTCTATGAGACGCAGGCAGACTGGACACAGCCACAGTTCCCCGTCGTGACACTGGACTACCTACTGAGCGCCATCGAGCGACAGGCCACGAAGACCATCGTTCTCACCGGAGACGCCGGGCATGGCAAGACGAGCCTGTGCGCCAGCCTTCTGGCCAAACTGCGGGCCGGTGACGAGCCGATCACGCCAGATGTCCGGAAGGCGGTCTTCCTCGGCCTGTCCGAGGCAAAAGGCGCGAGCCGCCCTGTCGGCCGGACCCGTAGCGGACGCCCGCTGTACATCCTCAGCGATCTGAGCGAGCTCAGCCCGCAGGCCGGTGCTCACAAGCTCGTGGAGCTTCTCGACCCTCCGGACAAAGGCATCGCGATCATCTGCGCGAACGAGGGCCAACTACGCAAGTGCGTCGCCGAGGATGACAACCTTGGCAAAGCCGGCACGGGACGTGCCAAGGTTCTGGTGCAGACCCTCACGGAAGGCATAGTTCGCGGGCAGGTCAGTGATTCTGATGGTGCTGTGACCGTCATCAACCTCAACTACCAGTCCGTAGCGGCGGACGGTTCCAACGGCGGGCTCATCCCTTGGGTCCTGAAGCAGTGGACAACGACCCAGTCATCGCGGTGGAAGCGGTGCGAGACCTGTGATGCGCGCACGGTCTGCCCGATTCTGGCCAACCGCAACGAACTGAGTGATCCCACCCGCGGGCCTCAGCGGCGGGCCGCGATCCGGGACATGTTCGCTGCGGCCGAGCGGACCGGGGCCGTAATCACGACACGTCAGGCGCTGTCGGTCACCAGCTACATGCTCACCGGCGGCCTGTCCTGCGATGACGTCCACGCCAGGTACCAGCGATCGCATTCGAACCGGCAGTGGCAAGCTCCCCACCTGTACCATCAAGCGCTCTTCGGCGACCGGTTGAGTCAGCAACAGCGTCACCTGGTTCCTGCCTTCTTCGCGCTACGGAAGTTGGACCCGGGCCGGGTCTCCCGTCGACAGGTCGACGACCGACTGGACCCAGACACGGCGGGCGACTTCCCTCCCGCGGACGCCAGCAGCTACCTGCAGAAGGTCCGCACGAGTCGGGACGCCCTGAAACAGGCCGAACAGTTGCGGGGCGTGTACGCGTTCCTGCGGCGAGCCGACTTCTTCAACAGTGACGACGATACGGACCGTTTCGCCCGCATGGGTCTGCAGGCCGGAGACGACTTTGTGCGTGTCCAGGACAAGAACCGGGACCCGGCAGACACCAGAGTGCGAGACCTATTTCTCAAGGGCCTGGAGGCCGTCCAGGGCATTCACCGGGCAGCGAGCAACCCTGACTTCTTCGTACTTGACCCCGCCTTCTTCACACACCGCGCCCGCGCGGCCGTGGTCTCCCGGCGAGTGCCCAGCAAGGGCGTCGAGGTGGTCGACCAGGTCACCCAGTGGCAAAGGGAAGCCGGCACGAGCACCACCCCCGAGATGCGGAGTGCCGTCGAGTGGCTCAACCGGGCCATCTACATCCGTATCCCAGCCGTCGCCCCTGACCAGGACGCAGTCTCGGTGGAAGCGGACCTCTTGCGTTTCGAGTTGTTGACGCGGTGGGCCGCGGGCCTGCGCAGCGAGGTGCAGCACGAGGCAGAGATCCGCGGCCTGAGTGGAACCCTGGCTGAGCTGGCTGACTCGTCGGACAAGGACGACGAGATCCAGGTACTGGTGGGCAACGTCATGCGAAAACTCATGATCGACGTCGGCGACAAGATCAGGTCGGTGCGTGCGTAATGGCTGATCGTTCCAAGGCCGAGGTCGTCCTTCGCCTCTTTGGGGTAAACCTCGAACAGCAGGGCCGCGGTTTCTACATCTCGCTTGAGATGCTCGCGATCGCCCGCGGCGTCTACCTAGCACATCAGGAGGACCCGGAGCAGTTCGCAGGGCTCCTGGACAACGGAGCCGGCACGGCTTACAAGAGAACCTCGCACGACCTGGCCCGGCGAATCGCGACCAAGACCCGCATAGTCGAGGGCGATGAAGAACTCGGCAAGGCCGTCGAGCTGGACTCTCCCGAGACGATGGAAACGCTCCACGCCCTGTTCTCTTCGCTGTTGGTTGAGATCCCAGGGCGGCGTAGCCAGCCCAGCTGGTTCGGCGCGCACATCTATCCGTTCGTCGGTGAGCTCATCCACTACGACGCAGTCGAACGACGAGTCAAGCAGATCGATGCCAAGAAGAGCGCTAAGAAGCGCAAGCAGGCCACCAAAGTCGATGTCGGCATCAACGCTCCTACTATCGAGCGCTACCTCTTCCGCGATGGTGGGAGTTGGGCCTACAAGGCCCTTCGTGCCGACTTCGATCCTGACCGCAAGGACGCGACCCGGCAGGGCCTGAGCGACCTCGTGCAGGACAGCGAAACGCCGCTGGGCAATCTCGCCAAGGCCCTCAGCGCGCACGACTTCGACTACGACGAAGCTCCCGTGGAGGGCTCAGACACAGGAATCGAGCTGTATGAGGAGCTCAGCCCCTGGCCTGATCTGTTGAGGGAGGGGACCTGCAACATCGTCAGTCGGATCGCTACGGTCCCGAGGGCCAAGCGCACGGAGAGCCTCATGCACTGGGTCCCCTACTGTTTGGCACGCCATCAGCTCCACCTCGCACGCACCAAGCTCGGTGCCACCAACCGTGAGTCGATCCTGTTGGACTTCGGCAACGAGGCAACCCCGCTGCGCAGGGAATCGCAGAAGAACCTCGCTGGCTTCCGCAACGACATCGTCAAAGCGATCAACGTCCAGGCCCAGGTAATGATCGGCGAAGCCGAAGGCGACGAGAGTAAAAGACGCCGCTACGAGAGATTCATGAAGGAAGGCGGCACCGCGGTCGCCTCACCCCGAGCGTTCTTCAGCGAGACCCTCGCCGCTGTCGGAGCCTTGAACGCGACGGCCGGGCGACGACACTTCACCATGAAGCCCCCGATGCTCGAGGCTCTGGTCTCTGCCACCGTCGCTCAGGAAGCGGAGATGGAGTTCGACAAGTTCTGCACGCTGCTGTACGAGAGGTATGGGCTTGTGATGGAGGACAAGGTCGCGGCAACGAGCCCGTTGGCCTACGAGGTCGACCCATCGGTCCTTGACCACAACGGCAAGGCGTTCCGGGAGAAACTCGCCGCTATTGGTCTGCTCACTCAATATTCAGATGCAACCAGCATGGTTCGAGGGGAGCCCCGGTGACCGACAGCAGCATCCGAGCGCTCGGTCGGTTCGTCGCCGACGAAGCACTCCGCAAGGTCACTGAGGCCAACGGGGCCCGCGCCGTCCTACGGGTCAGCGGCTTCGACCGACCGACCGTGGCCGAGGCTCTCCGCCACACTGCCCGGCAGCTGTTGGGCTCGCCGGACCGTCAGGTTGTCGTCAAGGTCGGCACCTCAGAGCCAATCGAAGGTGTCCCTGCTGACTACCTGTTGGGGCCGCAGGACCAGCTGACCAAGTGGCGAAATTCGGGACAGGGCAGAGCGGTGTTGCTCTTCGAGTGGGGGCAGTCTCCGGACGCACAGGGGCTGGCAGCTATGAACGCCCTGAACGATGCCACGATCCTGGGCAACTACCGTGACCTATCCGGCGAGCGCGGGTTCGACAGATTCATGGCGGAAGCATGGCGGGAGGCGGGGGGTATCGGCACTGTTCCAGCCGCGATGGGCACCGTTCTGCTGGCGATCTGGGGTGCCGTCACGGATGAGGAGCCCCGGTCCTTGCACCGCTGGGCAGCCTTCCTGGTCGACACTGCGCAGAAGGTCGCAGCAACTCAGGTCCGCACCCCTGACGTGGTCTACCCGGAGATCTCTGCTGCCCTGCCGGCTCTTGATCTCTTCCCAGACCGAGGACTCTTCATCAAGCCCGCCGCGCTGCCCACCCGGATCAAGAAGAACGTCTCGGTCAGTGCCTTCAAGCAGCCCACGGGCAAGGAGATCACCGAGGACGACCTGATAGACCGCATAAGCGCGACCGAGTTCAGCGATGAGTCCCTGGACCACGTCGGCACGGACTCCGAGACTGCCAAGGAGCTCATGCGCAGCCTCGTACTCAACCTCAATCGCAGTGGCTCCACTCCGCAGGATTCTCGTCAGTTGCGCCGCGAGCAGGACCTGACCCTCTGGCTGGAAGTCTTCGAGCAGAAGTCCAAGAAGATCGGCCTGGGCCAGCAGGTCCGTCAGGAGATCGAGAAGGCCGACGCAGATCGGGTCGACGAGTTCGACGCCATGGTGATCGAAGATGCACTCGACCTCGGAGATCAGGAAGCCGCACAGCGTTTCCTTGACGAGGCTCCTATCGGCGGGGCGGAGCCTCTGGCCGACCTGCTGTCCAAGCGGTCGCGCCGCAAAGTCGAGAAGCTTGCCTTTCCGGACTCTCAGTTCGTCCAGGACCCACTGCGTGCCCTGCTGCGCGAGCTGACCTACTTTTCCGATGAAGAGGAAGGCTCCGTCATCGTCGGGCTGGAAGGCAACCAGGAAGTTGGGCGGTGGAGCCGCTGGCTCTTTGCTTTCCTGTACGCCAACACCCTGGATGACGTCCGGGAATCCACCGGTCTTCGCCTGACTCTGGACGTCAAGAAGTGCCTGTTGGACCTGACCAAGCCGCCCCTGCCGGAGGAGGACGAGCCGTTCGATCCGAACACGGAGTGGGCCCCGCTGCGCATCCTGGTCGAGATGGACGGCGCCCAGCGACGCTTTCGCTGGGACCCTCTTGGCATCCCGGGGCAGATCGCGCTGGCGGCTCTCATACACGGCTGGCGAACTCCCCCTGGCCATACCGGTAAGTTGACCTTTGACACCTTCCTCGAGAGGTTCAATGACCCCCGGCAGTGGCAGGCCGACGAACCCTTGCCTGTTTCCGAATTGCAGTTTGCCAGTCAGCTGGAGCGCCTCAGGCTGGAGCATTTCAGCCGGTTCTGCGACGGGCTTGACGCCGGGAAGATCAACGATTACGTACGCGAGTGGGAAGGCGTGCTCCGCGAAGCTCGCACCACCCTGGTTCCCGACAACGCTCCGAACGCAGACCTCGAGGCTGTCGTCCTGACCGATGTTGTCGGGCTTGCCGACCACCGCATGATGATGCTGGCCACTCACCCGCTGAAGCTGCGCTGGCTGGCAAAGAACTACGAGGAGGCTGCTGACAGCATCAAGACCGCCCTGAACAAGGAGGGAGGTCTGAGCCTCAACCAGGAAAACGAGGAGCTCTTCTTCGACGCCATTGACCGTATCTCCCCACACGGGACACCGGCGGTCCTCGTCGGTCCCGGCGGCACGATTGCCATTCCGATGCGGGAGTCGGCCGGGCACGAGGAGTACGCACCGGTCCGCTACGGCGGAAACGAGTCCAAGGACTGGCTCTCCAGCGTCGACGAGACCGCGATCGACGAGATGGTCCGCGTCATCACCGACTACCTGACGACCTACCCCCACAAGCTTGATGGGCTGCGCGTACTGCTTCTGGACCGCAACGGCGACCCTGTCCTGCCGATGCGCGTGGCCAAGCAGATGCGGGCCAAGAACCCTCGTCTGAAAGTTGATCTGGTTGTACTGGCTCCGCAGGCCACCCACCACGAGATCATCCAGGGTTTCGACCTGCAGTTCTCCGGTGCGGAGATGTCCGACGACAGCTTCCTGCCCGACGTCCAACTGATCCTTCAGGCATGGGAGCCCGACCAGGAAGCAGACCTGTCAGGGCTGGAGGACACCATCGACCTCGCTCTGGCGCCGGCACTGTTCGGCACGCAGACCAGTATGAAGGAGAGCACCAAGAAGGAGTCCTTGTCGGGCTAC
This sequence comes from Streptomyces sp. 150FB, assembly GCF_000818195.1. GTDB lineage: Bacteria > Actinomycetota > Actinomycetes > Streptomycetales > Streptomycetaceae > Streptomyces. The sequence goes on from NZ_JTHL01000001.1 coordinate 3,963,763, forward strand.
TTCAACCCCTGGAAGCACCCAGCCTCACACAACCTGGCTCAGACCAGCGAGAACGTCGTGAGAGCGCTGTTGCCTGAGACCGCCGACGAGACTCTTGAGTCCTGGTCGACCTTGTGCGTGCGCTACGACCGCCGTTCCCCGGTCTCCCGGGAGAGTGTCGACGGCATCGACTACTTCGAGATGCAGGTGCAGTTCGACCAGCACCAGAACCTGTTCGAGACCCTGCACCGTGTGGCCCACTGGGTCGTCACTCTTGACAGCTTCATCGGCCGTGAGCAAATCGACGCCCTGCGCAACCGCCCTGACGTCATCCTCGTCAAGCCCAGCGTCGGCAAGAACGAGTCCTACACCCTTATTGTCAGCTCGCAGACCGGTCGGCAGTTCGTCGTCCAGCGACTGTGCCGCCGCCTTGAGCAGATCGGTGTCGTCACCCCGCAGGACTCGGAAAGCACCGCTAAACGAATCTACGAGGTCGGCCGCAACGTGGCCCCTGGCGCCGTGCTGCGCTCCCTCGGCATTGGCACTACGGTCAACGAAGTCGTCGGCCTGGTAGCCACGCGCTTTGTCATCGACCAGCAGTTTCCCGTCTCTAGGCAGGGCACGAGCCTGGTCACGTGGATCAGCTTCGACGAGCACCACCGCTGGTTCGGCCGCGGGCACAAGACCCGTGCCGACCTCGGCAGGTTTGTGCTGGCGGTCCAGGACGACGGCACTGTTCGCCTGGATGTCCTGGTCGCCGAGTCCAAGTTCCGCCAGACCTTCGACGTCGGTTCGGCTGAGGAACAGCTCAACCGCACCACCGACCTGTGTAGGGATGCCTTCCGTTCGGACGGCGAAGCTCGCCACGACCGTCCCTTCTGGCTGGACGAGCTTGCTGCCGCGATCGCTCAGACCAGTGGAAAGACCACGCAGGCCGAAGACCTTCCAGCTCGCACCCTGATCGGTAATGACGACCACCGCCAGGTCGAGGCCAAGGTCCTTGACGCCCTACGCTCCGAGGATGTCCAGCTCGGCCACGTCACTGGCGTTGCCGTGGCTATCTCGGCAGAGGACGATCAGCCGGCACCCGCGGTCGGAAGCCTCGGCAGGCACACCCTGGTGAGGTTGAACAAACGGGAACTGCTGAACCTCATCGGCGCTCTACGCGCCAAGGAGGACCCCACCAACGCCGATCCCCTTGTTGTCTCTGGAGACCTCAGCGGGACCGTGAAGGCCGCTGACACTGCCGTCAAAACCTCCTCTGTGGGCCTTTCCGCCGAACCGCCCACTCTGGAAGAAACAACGGCATCTGCCGAGGCCGGCGGGGCGGCCGCTCTAACAGCTACGCCAGGAGCGGTACTTGCGCGTCACCCTGCTGCAGAGGCAGGTCCTGCACCTCTGAAGGCTTCCCGCGGTGGGCTCTCCGAGGAGGAGCTGGCGGCTCGATACAACAAGATCGTTGACGTTTTTGCCCGCCACAAGGTCGCGGTCACCGCACCGGAGGTCGGCAAGTGGCAGGAGGGACCCGGCTTCTATATCTTCCGGTTCATCCCCAATCCTGGGGTCACCGTGGACAAGCTGACCAACCGACGCGACGAGATCTTCCTGGCCCTGGCGCTCCCCTCCGGGTTCAGCATTCGGACCCGCAGCGACCGCGGCTCCGTGCTCTTCGAGATCCCCAAGGTCGACGACGAGAAGTACGGGGTTGACGCCAAGGCGCTGTGGCAGCGGTGCCCGGCCGATCCCGAAAGCCTCATTGCCCCACTAGGCGCCGACATCGAAGGCAACCCGGTCACCGTTGACCTGTCCTCCGCAGACTCACCACACCTGCTGGTGGCCGGCACTACCGGATCAGGAAAGTCCATCGCGCTGGACACGATCCTCAAGGGCCTGGTTCGGTACGACAAGAGCAGCCTGCGACTGCGTCTCGTTGATCCCAAGGGCACCGAACTTGTCGACTTCGAGGACGACCCGCACCTCGACGGGGTGATCGGTATGGATGCTGCTGACGCCATCAAGATTCTTGAGGAAACCGTCGAAGAGATGGCCGTGCGCTACACGGACATGAAGGCGATCCGCACGCGCAAGCTCGTCGAGTACAACGCCAAGGTCGACAAAGCAGATCGGAAGCCCTGGATCGTCATCGTCCTGGACGAGTACGCCGATCTCACCAGCGATCCTGAAGAGAAGAAGCAGATCGAAACGCTGCTCAAGCGCCTGACGCAGAAGGCCCGCGCTGCGGGCATCCACGTCATCACAGCCACACAGCGACCGAGTGCGGACGTTATCTCTACGACCATCCGTTCCAACTTCCCTGCCCAACTCGCCCTGCGCGTCAAGACAGCGACCGACAGCCGCATCATTCTGGACGAGACTGGAGCCGAAGCTCTGGCCGGACAGGGCGACGCCTTTCTGCACACGGCTAAGAGCACCACACGACTGCAGGTGGCCTACGACGGGAGCTGACCAGGTCCCGCCATATTTGATCAACTCCATCTCGCAGAGGCCAAGAAGGCCACCCGGGTACGAGCTCTTCTCGCTGAACCCGGCGGAGTTCAGCTGACCACTGTCGCCAGCGACGCGACGGTCAGGAGGTCTTTTTCGGATGCTTCGAGACTTGGACTTTCTGTCGCCGAGCTGCCACTGCCTTGATGACAGTGGCAGCACACGCCTCTGGTTCGAGGTGTTCCCAGAAACGGAGCACCAGCCAGCCAGCCTCCGCGAGGCGGTCGTCTGTGTCCCGGTCGCGCTGGATGTTCCGGCCGATCTTTTCTTCCCAGTACGGCTGGTTCGTCTTGGGCATCACGAAGTGCTCCTGGCAGCCGTGCCAGAAACAGCCGTCGATGAAGACTGCGACTTTCACAGGGCGGAAGACCATGTCGGCTGTTCGGCGCATCTTCGGGAGCGGCTTTGCCGCTACCCGGTAGCGCAGTCCAGCGGCGTGGACAAGAGAGCGGAGGAGCAGCTCGGGCGCGGTATCACGACTCCGGTTGCCAACCATGCTCCGCCGGGTCGCGGCCGACGACGCCCACGACCCCTCCGGCGGTGTCCACTGCTCGGTCGGCGCTTCTGGTAGTTCTTGCTCGCTCATATCTCCAGCAGCTCAGAGAGAGCTTCCTCCGGGGCGTCCCACCTGGCGAGGACCCGTTCCTGTCCGTCCAGCTCTATTCTCGGCGCTTTCCTGTGGCGAGGGCGGACGGTCGCAAACCTCGCACCCGCGGACCCCACGCGGCCGCGCACCGACGATCCCCGACCGCTGCAACGGGAGTGGCCTCGCGGCAGCGGGATCTCCACTCACAGAGTCCCGTCCTGCAGTAGTGCCTTGAAGGCGTCTACCTCTCGCTGCAGCACGATGCGCCCGTCGCCATCGCTGAACGCCAGGATCCGGCCGCCTGCATCCAGGGCCGCCTCCGCGAGGAGCCCCAGCGGCAGGGACACACGGCCGTCGTCATCGATCTGAAGTTCTGCTGGTTCGCGTATCAAGGTTAACGGACATAGCGCAGACCCCGGTCCAGGGAGGGTCAGGGGCTGACAAGATTGTTCCATGCGCCGTATGTCGCGTGGTCGCCTGCTGCAGAATGCTGGGCCAGCTTCGCGTGGCTCAGCCGAATGTCGAACTCCTCGCCTCGTCGGCCTCCGTGGACGGCGCGAAACGCGGACTCAGCAGCCGTTGCCTGAGGTCTCGCTGGGAGCCATCTGGGAGCCAACCCGCTCCCCAAGCCCCTTCGAGACCACCCGAGACCACGACAGACCGACGCTCTGACCAGGGCAAACGCCATCCGCACTGGCTAGATCAGTAACCGACCCTCATTCGGGACGAAGAGGTCGTGGGTTCAAATCCCGCCACCCCGACAGAGAAGTACCAGCTCAGGGGCTTGATCCACTTAGTGGATCAAGCCCCTGAGTCGTTTTGGGAGCCATTTGGGAGCCGAGACCTCCGCACGGCGTGCGACGTCGAACAGCTTCACTCCCTGGTGGTCACCGGTGCCCGCTGCACGGCTGTCCACGGAAGACGTAGACCTTGCCGTGACAGGGGCACCGTGTCGATTTCGTCCGAGTTATACGGTTAGCAGCCAGAGCGGTCAACCAGTGGGCCCCGCAGCCTCCCTCGCCGGCTACACTTCAACCCCATGAACAGCCCGGTAACACAAGTTCGCCATCTCGAGGGTGTCCGCATCCTGGACCTCTTCGCAGGTCCTGGTGGGCTCGACGTGGCAGCGCACTTCCTGGGCTTCAAGAGCATCGGAATCGAGTGGGACCGGAACGCGTGCGAGACGCGCTACGCGGCGGGGCTACCAACGATCCATGCCGATGTGAGCCTCATGCGCGAGACCCGCTTCGACGAGATTCCGAAAACGGTCGACGTCCTCGCCGGCGGACCCCCCTGTCAGTCCTTCTCCGTCGCAGGTAACGGAGCCGGACGCCGAGCGCTCAACACGGTGAAGGAGTTCATCCACCGTCTCGTGGACGGGGAGGACGAAGCTCAGATCGACGAGGATTTGCGTGCCCTCAGCGACCCACGCACCGCCCTGGTCCTCGAACCTTTCCGCTGGCTCATCAAAGCGATCGAAACAGAGGGTCGTGAACCGTACAAAGTAATCATTCTGGAGCAGGTGCCCGCGGTCCTGCCCCTCTGGGAGATCTACGCGAAGCTTCTGCGCGGCGGCGAAGGACGACTCGAGGGCGTCAAGTATGAGGCGGAATACTGGGAATTGAAGACCGAGCAGTTCGGGGTGCCACAGACACGCACACGCGCCGTACTCGTCGCTCGGCTCCCCGGGCATGGGGCTATCGAACCACTCGAAACAACTCACCTGCCCTTTGACCTGCATCGGAGGAAACGGAACGCTACTCAGGCGGATACTCTCCCGACCGATTCAGCGCCTACTGGGACCAAGAAACGCTGGATCTCCATGGCAGAGGCCCTCGACGCGGCGAGCAAACTCAAGGACTCCCCCGTGGATGTGTCCCGGCTTCGGACGGGAGGCAGGATGAAGTTCTTCATCGTGTCGAACTACGGCTCCGGAGGCGACCCGAAGAACCGAGGCCGGCGCCAGTCCTCCGAGCCCGCTTTCACGGTCACAGGGAAGATCTCTCGAAACAAGGTCTACAAGAGCATCGCGGAATACGAGGCCGGCCAATCCGACCGTTTCACCATTCCGGAATCCGGAGTTCTCCAAACTTTTCCGCACAACTTCCCGTGGTCGGGAAAAGACCAGGCTCAGCAAGTAGGCAATGCCGTACCCCCACGACTGGGCATGCACATACTCGGCAAGGCACTGTGCGGGAACGCCCCATCGGACGAGGAGCTTGCAAACGCGAACACTTGGCCCAGCGTGTCCCAGGCCACGACGGATGGACTCCGGCGCCTAGGCTGCGGTGATCGGGGTCAATGCCCTCCGAAGTCACACAACGTCATTCGCTCACGTCAGAAGTCCGTCCTCTGACCTGCGCCTCCGCGAACAGTTCCTCGAAGTGTCCGACCAGTCTCCCAACCGCCTCCTCCGGGGCGCGCTCCTCCTCGGGCCCCTGGGGCAGAGTGTTCCTGGGTGATGGAAGGGACGATTCGGCACCCGCGATCCAGTCGCGCAGCGGCTCCCCGTCACGTTCCACGTCCGGAGCGATGAGGTCGTACATGAGGGTCGCCGCAGCAACGTTGATCGCAGGCGTCATGGCGTTAACTTCCCGACCAGTGCGCACAGTTCCCCGCTCCATCAGCTCGACGAGAGCAAGAGCGGTAGGGCGATGGTCGATGATATCCAGCCGAAGAGCGGAGTTGAGAATGTCCTGATTGCCGCAAGCCACTACGACGGGTCGGTAGTCCGATCCGTCGCGGAAGAGCTCGGCCGCCCACCAGAGCCGGGCGAATGTCTGCTTGTAGTGAGGGCCGACGAACCTGTCGCGGGCCACGCGCCCGGGCGAACCGTCTGCCTTCGGTTCGGACAGGTGCCGCCAGATGACATAGTCCGGCGCCACACCAAGGGCCAAATAGGTCCAGAGCCCTTTCTCGGCCGCCTCTCGACGGGTCAGCCGAAGGGTCTCGTGCAGACGCGGAGCCAGCCACGCATCCGCTGCCGTCGGGCGTGTTTCCCGAAACTTGTCCAGGACGTAGTCAATCAAATCCCGGACTCGGTGAAGCCGCAGTCGCGCGTCGTCATACGGGAACGGCTCGGCAATCTTATTGAGTGCGATCGAAGGGATGTCGTCGCGACCCTCGAGCAGTCCTATGGAGATGTACTCCGCAGCCTGTACATCGGAGATCAAGGCCAGCTGTTCCGGCAGGTGCTCGGGGCGGGAAGTCACGCGTGAGTCTCCTGGTCGAGTCGTTCGATGTTGCGGACAGTAGTAGCCAAGGCTTTGGGGACCTCGGCACGACGGGCAGCGGCGTACTGAATACGCGGTTGCAGATCCGTCCAACTGCCCCCGTCAGTACGCCGGATGTGTACCTCTCGGAGAGCGTCTTCCGCCGACCGACCGAGGACGATGTCCGGGAGCATCTCCCGGAGCACCGCACCGCGCCAGTCGGGCGGGAAGAGCGGAGTCCCGTCCTCCTCAACCTCCAGGTCACCAATGGCGGTGTGGAAGACTGCGGTCCAAACATCAGCGCACACATCTGGGCGAGCAGCATCTCGCCCACCACGCTTTCAACTTTGGAGCCCTGGCCTTCCACAAGCGCCACGAGGCCCTCGAAGTCCGAGTTCAGGCGGACGGTGGGCATCCGGCCCGAGGTATCCACCACCCACGGTGCGTCTCTGAAATTCCGCAACCACTCGGCGCCACGGGCAAAACTGACGGTGCTGACCTCGAGTTGGCGATCTCGCAGAGGCGCGTCGGCCCTCACGTCGACCAACCACTCCTGGTTGGTGGAGCCGATGATCCGACCCGCTATCCCCCCCACCTTGGCCACCACGTGCACCGTGAGAGACGCACGATCCAGGTGGTCGTCCCGGTCGAGCTCGATCTCCCCGGTCCAGTCCCCGCTGCCTTCCCCAACGAGTTCCAAGCGGGTAACAGTGCGCGTATTGGTGGCCCCCTCCGTCAGAACGGCGACTACCGCGACGTCGGACCAGTGACCCTTCGTCCCGATCTCACGAGCCGGTACGGTCGCTGTCAGGGCCAGCCTCGCAGTCTGCCAGTCGTCGCGCTCAGCCCTACCAAGTGCCACGACCTGCTCAACGACGGAGTATCCCCTGCTGTCCAACTGCTCTCGATTGTCTCCGGGGCCACGCAGCCGCACCGCCGTGACTCGCGCCATCACCGCTCCGGTCAGCCGAGGGTACGGATAGACCCTCACGCGACACCTCCCTTGCTCTCCTGGAGCTCGACCACGAGACCACTCAGCCCGGCTCGCACCGGGTGTGTGGAAACATCGGTGACGCCTCGAAAGACAGCACGCCGGGCCCCCGGAGTGAAATGCAGTACGCCGTCGAGCAATTCACAGTTACTGACAGCGACGACCTCTGCCCACTTGACCACGGGCCGGGGGCCTGAGCGAACCTCGAGCTTGGCAACGGGTCTCATAGGCCAGGGCTCAGCCCCAGGCGGCACCTTGACCTCGGCAGTGATCTGCCAAGCGCCGGAAGGGGCGATCACTGCCTTCAGATCGTCCAGTTTCGGAGGAGTCACCGTCCCTCTGGCCTTGTTGGTGGGCCTGCCCGAGATCTTTAGCCGCTTGCTCACCTTGCTCGTGCCGCTCGGCGTCTTCTCCTTCAGGATCGCCACAAGTTCGTGCACGGCCTTGTTGGTCTCCGACTTCAACGCCGCAATCCTTCGATGAGCCGAAGGTGAGTAGCGCATCCTCAACTCCTCGGTCTGCCCCCATTTGTTGTGTTCCGGCGGCTCGGAGGAGCGCAGAAACGCCTCGGCCTCAGCCGCGAACGGCGCAGCATCTCCTGCGGCTCGACCCGCGAGCAGAACCGCCTGGAACGGGTTTGTTCCCACAGGAAGGCCGGGAACCCAACTGGTCTTGACCGTCATGCGATTGCCACGCATCGCGGTCACCTGGTTGATCCTGCCATCGGCGTCCGTGGCCTCGGTAAGGAGGAGCACTGCTCTGTGCTCGCCGGCTGTTCCCGGGAGGCCGTCCCTCTCGGGTACCTTCAACAGCACGGTGCTGAGGGCCACTTGACCGGCCTCGGTAAGGCGGCTCACCGTGGTACCGCTCAGGAAGGCCTGAAGAGCACGCGAACGCGCGGGTTGATGCACCTCTGGGTCGACCCACTCCTCCTCGAGACAGACCACGTCGTTGCGCAACGTCCGCACCGACGCCTCCAGTAGTGGCCGGCAGTCGCCTCCTGCTGTCATCGCCGCCCAGAAGTTACGTCCGAGAGCGCGAACCAACCTCTGGTGCATGCGCTCCAAAGTGTCCTCGTCGTCTCCTACGTCGCCGTCTTGGTCCCGCCCGGCCTCGGCAAGGCAGGCAACGTCGTGTGCTCCGACGATCAAGAAGGATGTGCCAGGGTCATCGCCCACGCGGGTCAGGTGCAGGTTCGCGACCGTCTCTTCGTCAGCCCACCAAGAACGAACGACCTCTGGGTTGTCCGCCTCAGCATCCGGCTGGCCCAGCCAAGCGGGACCTGCGAATCTCCTGCCCTTCACCTCCCGCCAGGGCAGATCGAGGCGTCCGATCAGCCGCCGCGCAGTATGTCCCTCATGGGGTTCGGAGAGCGTGGAGTTCATGAGGACAAGCCCCAGACGGCTCGTCGCCCAGAGAGTCGCCTTTCCGAGACCGTACGAACCGCCGGCCGACGTATCCGACTTGAGGCTTTCGAGTTGGCGTCGCACCACGGCGGCAAATCGTCCGTCCTCGTAGTCGTCACCGGTAAGCCCGTTGGCGTTGTAGTCGTCGACGCGAAGAAGAATCAGCCGGTCCCGCTCGAACATCTCCCGTAGACCAGCACCGATGACGCGTCCGACCTTCTGGTCCTGCGCGGCGGCCGCCTTATAGTGCGGTTCGAGGTCGTGCCAGCGGATTGCCGTACGGAACCGGGCCAGAGTGTCGCCGGTCAGTTCATGCAAGGTGTAACGGATCCTGACAGGGCGGTCATTCCTCCTGTCGCGCTCGTCCAGACTGTTCTGAGTCGCCTCACGGGCCATGACCTCCAGATCAGCCTCGAAGGCGAAGGCCGCCGCGTTTCCGAATTCCCGTCCACCATCGTCGTGTTCGGGACGGTGGTACCACACAACTGCGGGTTCGCCCTGCGATTCCGGACCAACCAAAGTGCCCTGCCCTACCTCGTCCCCGACGCCAAGGATCTCCCGCACCCTGGACAAGACGTCCGAGTCAGGCACAGAGCGGAACTCCAGCCAATCCTCGATCATCACCTGCTGCTCCCCCAGCAGGTGTGCCAGTTCACTTTCGTCTGTCCCTTTTCCTTGCATCCGCTCGGCCAACCAACGACCGAACTCAGACCCCTTCGAGGCCACCAGTTCCTCTCTTTCGTCGAAACCGCTCTCCGTCTTCGGCGCGCCAGCTCTCTCCTTCGGAAGTGACTCGCCGCCCCTCGTACCCTCTCGCCCCTCCGGGCTGCGCTTACGAAATGCCGCCCTCTCAGCGACCTCCCGAGCGACTTTTGGAGCGGCTTTCAGGCGACGCCGTTCCGAGTCGGAGTCATCGGGATCCAGCCCCATTTGGATCCTCAGGTCCTTCAGTGCACTCTTCTCGATCTGCCGAATACGCTCGCGCGTGACCCCGACATGCTTACCAATTTCCTCGAGGGTCCAAGGTGTTCCATCAATAAACCCATATCGCAGGAGAAGAACTCTGCGAGTCCTTTCCGTGAATACGGATGCATCGAATCGCTGGAGTAGTTCCTGGCGCTCAAATTCGGACCACAACACTTGTTCCGGCCCGGGCACCGGCCGAAACTGATCCGCAACCAGTTCCCCGAGAGACGTGTTCTCGCCGACGGGTTGCTCGAGCGACAGAACTACCCGACGCCCCAATCTCAGACACTCCACCACCTTCTCGGGGCTGAGCTCACACGCCAAGGAAAGGTCATCCACATTCGGTTTTCTTCCCCGGTCGAGAAACGCACGCTCCGTCTTCCGTACCTTCTGCACATCGGTCCACATATGGACCGGGAGTCGAATGGATGCCCCTTCGTTGACCACGGCCCGAGTAATACGCTGCCGAATCCACCAGGTGGCGTAGGTGGAAAACTTACAACCCATGGAAACGTCGAATTTCTCAACGGCGCGAACAAGCCCGATCATTCCGTGTTGCGCGAGATCCTCGTACATGGGACTACCTGGCCAGTGCCCCAAACCGCGCAGGATCTTGTAAACAAGTCGCTGATTGTGGATGACCATTGCAGACAGCGCCCTGTGTGCCTCCCCGTCTCGCGGAAGCGTCGCCAGGTAGCCATCGGGCAACGACTCCGACGGCTTCTTGCCAGCTCGGTAGAGAAGGCAGAGCCCGACTTCTTCCTCGGCGGTCAGCAGTCGCCGGTGGGGATTCCCTCTCCTCCGATCGATCTCAAGCAGGTTTTGGGCGGTACGACGAGCCGCTTCCATGTCATCGACCCGCACCATCCCCCGAAGAGACTCGAAATCCGGGACTTCCTCCTCCTCGAAGGAATCAAATTCATCGAGAGCCTCGTCAAGACCAGCCCCGCCATCGGAAGTCACACTCCGCGGGAAGGCCGATACCTCTTGTACGCGTTCCTCTTCTACCTCCACGGTCGTCACGGCTTCATACAAGGCCTGGGTCTCTTGGGCGTCGAGGCGTGCAGCCCTCATGACTTGCCTCAGAGCCGTGCGGCGTTCAACTCCCTCGGCCGTGAACCGGTGCATGAGCCCGACGAGCAGATGCCAACCAGCTTCATACTCGCTGGATGCATCGCCCCGCTCCGTGGTCATCGCGCCCCCTGCACCCGCGCTACGTTTGTCCCCTCGTAGTTCATCACATCGGGCCGCCTCTGCTGGCACTTCCTCGCACAACCGGCGCCCGAGAGGGTCCATCACTCGGTACTTTGGGACCGTGTTGGCGTGACCAAGGGGAAGAGTAGATGCGGATCATTCCGAGCGAGATCTCGAGCAGCACCAAGAGCCAGGCCGAACGGAGCGTGTTCGCGGCGCTCAAGGCGATTCCCGATGACCGGAGCATCGCGCTGCACACGGTTCATCTCCCTCAGCACCACAGGAAGCGTGTCGGCGAGATCGACTTCGTCGTCATCATGCCCGACGTCCTGCTCTTCATCGAGGTCAAGGGCGGTCGGGTCCACCAGCGCGATGGGAGATGGTATTACGGTCCGCCCGGCCGCGAGGAGGGTCCGAAGGAGAGCCCCTTTGCACAGGCCAACGGGGGTATGCACGAGTTCGAGCGGGAGATCGGCGCGCTGGTCGGTAACTTGCGAGACCACGGCGTTCCCAGCGGATACCTCGTGATCACCACGGACGTCGACATCCCACGCACTACCGAGTTCGAGCCTGAACAGTATCTCGGCACCACGGCGTACGACGGCGGACGCGGTCTGTCCAAGGGCATCGAACGCGCCACCCGCTTCTGGCTGACAAGGAACAGGTGGGCCCGCACCCCCGTCTCGGCCACCCTGCGCAAGCAGATGCTTGAGGCTGTCCGCCCCGATTTCGACCTCGTACCCAATCTCCGGTCCAGACTGACCAACCTCGAAGTCGCCTTCGAACGCCTCACCACCGAACAGTTCGACAGGCTGGACGAGTTGGAGTCCAATCCACGCCTTATCTGGACCGGTGGCGCAGGCACTGGCAAGACCTTCCTCGCCGCCGAGGCGGCCCGTCGCAAATCCGCTCGCGGCAGCGTTCTGTTCACCTGCGCGAGCACCACGCTGGCGACCCATGTGGGCCGCATTCTTACCGACGACGGGATCACCGTCCTGCCGTTCGACCGTCTGGACGAAGTTCAGGGACGCGTCTTCGACCAATTGATCGTGGACGAGGCGCAGGACCTGATGACCTTCGAGAGCCTCGACACCCTGGAGGCTCTGGTCTCGGGTGGCCTCGCCGAGGGCCGATGGATCTTCATGCTGGACCAGAACAACCAGGTACTGACCCCGAACGAATATGATCCCGACGCCTGGGAGTACTTGCGCCCGCTGGGTTCCGTCTGCGGGCCCATGAGGCGCAACTGTCGCAACACTGTTCAGATCGTCAAACAGGTCCGCTTGTACACGGGCGCCGATCTTGGCATCGCCTCCGCCGGTGAGGGCGAACCGGTCCGCTTCGCCGACGTGCATGACGCGCAGGAGGAGGCCAATGTTCTCGACACCTACGTGAACGAACTTGTGCAAGAGGAAGTGTCACCGCGGAACATCACGCTGCTGTCCGCCTCCGGGGACTGGGAAGCGAGCTCGGCCCGCCTGTCACAGCGAGCCTCGAAGATAGAGCGATTCGCCGATGTAGTCGGAAGCGACCGTACGAAGCATCGGCTCACCTGGTCCTCCATCTCCGACTTCAAGGGTCACGAGAACCATGTCGTCTGTCTTATCGACCTCGAGCCTGAACACCTCGAAGGCCGTCTCGATGCCCTCTACGTCGCCTGGACGAGAGCCCGCGCCCAGCTGTGGGTCGCTTGCCGGCCCGGTACCCGCCGGATCCTGAAGGACCTGGGCATTGCTGTTCTGACACGGGAGGGGCATCTCAAGTGAACGTCTCCGAATCACGGCTCTCCGAGCACCGCGCTGACTTCGTGAAGTACCTCGCCCGTCAGTTGGTCGGCCCGGCCGTCGCCGAGGACGAGACCCTTGTCGACCCGCCTGACAGGCGCTACCTGATGGGCACCTTGTATCCGCGTGGAGCCTCCTTGCTGGAGCACTCGCAGGACGACGGTGAGTTGGATTTCAACGAATCACAGGCCGGAAGCGGAGAAGAGGACAACTTCGCGGATGATCCGGTGGCCGAAGCGAATGCATGGCTTCCGTCATCCCTCGGCTTCTCCTTCTTCACCGATGCCCGCAACATCCAGGTGACGTGTGAAGCCTCACGGTATGTGACACATCGCGAAGGCGGGCGTCGCAGCTGGCGACGCCAGCCGCGGCTCTCCACAACGGAAACCGTTGCTCTGGAACAAACGATGCCGGTCTCCGTCCTGGACGGTCATGCTCGACTCCATATCCGTTGGCGTCCTTTCGCGTCCGGACATCTCGTCACGTGCGTACTTGCCAACGCACATGACGAAGAGGAGAGCACCCACAAGGACCGGGACCTGATGCTCTTTCAGGTTGATCTGCAGGCGACGACACTCGGCGGAAAGATCCTCGAGTATCCGAGTACCCGACTCAACAGCCGCGACGAGGAGGAGCAAGAGCTGCGTCTCCAGTACCGGCATATTGTGACGAGGGCCGTGGGGCACGGATGTGCTGTCGAGTGGGACGACGAGTCCCACCAGGTCACCACCTTGCGTACACAGGTCCTGCCTCAGCAGGTGGTCGAGCACATCAAGCCTGACGGGCCCAAAGATCTGCCGGTGCTCAATCTCGCGCACCTGTCACAGCCCGGGCTCTCCGCAGATGATCTCCGGGCGGAACTGCATTCATTTGTCCTGGGATATCACAAGTGGTTCGAAACCCAGCAGTCGACGAAGACCCTGCCGCTCTGGGCCGACGCGCCTGCCGGCCGTATCCTCGACCGCATCAGGACCGCTCTCGACCGCATGACGTCAGGGGTAGAGGCACTCACCGCATCGACCCCATCAGGAGCCAAGGCACGTCAGGCATTTCGAGTGGCCAATCGCGCCATGGCGCTCCAAATGCTTCACAGCCGGCCGGAGCTGGCAGGCAGCCGACGCCGCAGAAACAGCGGAGTACTGGAACTGAGCGAGCCTGGTGGCGACTACACATGGCATCCGTTCCAACTCGCCTACTTTCTACTCGTGGTCGAGGGCATGATGAACCCCGAGCACAAGGACCGTAAGACGGTCGACCTGATCTGGTTCCCTACAGGTGGAGGAAAGACGGAGGCATACCTTCTCACCGCCTGCTTCGAGATCCTCTGGCGCCGACTGAGATTCGGCGCTGCCGGAGGTGGCACGGCCGTTCTGAGCCGATACACGCTGAGCCTGCTCACCACGCAGCAATTCCAGCGCACTGCAACGGCGATCTGCGCTCTGGAATACATAAGGAAGGGAGAGGACGGACCGCTACCCCACGATCTGGGGGAGGAGCCCATCTCGATCGGACTCTGGGTGGGCAAGGAGACGACGCCCAACAAGATCTCCGCCGCGCAGGACGAACTGGATGTCCTGATGCAGATGAACGAGCCCGACGATCGGTTTCTGCTGGAACGCTGTCCGTGGTGCGGTACAGAAATCGTTCCGGAACGACACGGGCAAACACAGGACTTCGGCATCAGGGCGGACGGAGTCACCACCTCGTTCTTCTGTCCGCGCAACACCTGCGTCTTCCATGAGCGACTTCCGGTCTCCGTGGTGGACGAGCAGATCTATAAGGCACCGCCGACGTTCGTACTCGGCACTGTGGACAAATTCGCGCGACTCGCGTGGGAGCCGGAGGCCGGCAACCTCTTCGGAAAGAACGGCAAGCGAGCACCCTCACTGGTGATTCAAGACGAACTCCACTTGCTCGCAGGCCCCTTGGGAACAACGGTCGGCCTGTACGAATCCGCCATCCTCGAACTGTGTGCCTGGCACGGCACCGTACCGAAGGTCATCGCATCGACAGCGACCATCCGACGTTCACAGGACCAGATCCGTAGCCTCTACGGCCGGCCCACGCAGCTTTTCCCGCCGCCGGGGATCAAGGCTGGCCACTCCTACTTCGCTTCGCCGGACGAGGACAAGCCCGGGCGTTTGTACGTGGGTGTCATGGCACAGGGGCACACCGCCTCGACCTCGACCGTTCACGTGGGTGCCGCCGCCTTGCAGGCTCCGAAGGAGATCTGCGACGACGACGCCTATCGTGATGCCTACTGGACAGTGGTCGCCTATCACAACAGCCTGCGCGAACTTGGCCGAACCGTAACGATCGCACGGGACGACATCCCTGCGCGTCTCGCGCATCTGACGAAGGACGACACCCGGCGCCGCGAACTCGGTGACGACTCGGTGGTCGAACTCACCAGTAATATCCCGCGCGCCGCTCAACCACGGCTCCTCGAGCGCCTGGGGAAACACTTCAAAGAACGTGGCAGCGTCTCCTTTCTCGCCACGACCAACATGCTCTCCGTGGGTGTCGACGTTCCGCGACTCGGCCTCATGCTCATGAACGGACAGCCCAAAACGACATCGGAGTACATTCAGGCCACCAGCCGTGTCGGCCGTCGCCATGTACCCGGCTTGGTCGTCACGCTCTTTCGCTCGACCAAACCTCGCGACCGGTCCCACTACGAGTCGTTCGGTGTCTACCACCGTTCCCTCTACCGTCATGTGGAACCCACCAGCGTCACACCGTGGTCCATGCCCTCTCGTAAGCGAGCTCTGCATGCCGTACTCGTCATCCTCGTCCGTCACGGAATCGGCCTGAACGCCGAGAACAAGGCGGGGGACATCCTCGACCATGAGGATGGAGTCGCACGGATCCGTGATCTCATCGTGGACCACGTGCAACGAGCCGACCCGGAGGAGTCCGATGCCGCCACGGAACAGCTCGACCAGCTGATCGAGGAATGGCGACAAGAGGCCGAAATCGCGCATGGCGAAGGCAGCCGCCTCTTTTACCAGCCTCAGGGGCGCTTGAACACATCGCTCTTGACCGACTTCGGCAAGCAAGGCGGTCGGTGGGAGACAGCGCAGTCGATGCGCAACGTCGACCGCGAATGCCTCATCGCCGTGAGAGGAACGTAAAATCCATGAAGGACGTTCGGCGTAAGGTCCGCAGGTCACAGACGATCGTTCCCTTCGGCGTAGGCGGGATCATCGACCTTCGAGGCGAGTCCTTCGTGGCGGCCGATATTCGTAGTTGGGCAGTGAACGGCGAGCGCGTCGAATCACCCCGACTTGCAGCGAAATTGGGCGTTCAGGGCTTCCGGTCGGCCCCCGTAATCCCCTCCGGGAAAGCCGCCTACGCTGCCCGTATCGGGCCGGTTTATGTACGATTCCCCAAGTGGCTCTTCTGCCCTCAGTGCAGAGAAATGAAGCGCTGGCACTCAGATCTCGAGGTACGGGACAAGCAGCCGACCTGCGGACATTGCGCCGGAAAGTCGCAGCTGGCTCCGATGCGCTTCATCCAAGTGTGCAGGGCCGGCCATATGGCCGACATCGACTGGCATCGATGGGCTCACTCCAAGAGTGAGGGGCATGCTCAGCGCCAATGTCAGCTTCGCCGGCTTCGGTTCGTTGCCAGTCCCGAATCCTCTGGGCTGGATGCCTTGCGCGTCATCTGCGTCGCCTGCCGAGCCGGGCGTGATCTGGCGGGAATCAGCCAGAAGAACATTCTTAAGCAGATCGGATTGCCTTGCCCTGGCACCCACCCCTGGCAATCCGAGACTGATGAGGCGGACACCTGCGAAGAGACACCGCAAGCAGTACAGCGCGGCGCCTCAAATGTATATTTCCCCATCACGCACTCGGCGATCGACATCCCAGAACCTGCGGGACTGCCCGAGGAAGACGAATTGACCCAGAAGGTCGTCAACCACACCCTGTGGCCGGACTTCAACAGCGCAAATGGCAGCCCAATTTCCGATGCCTTCAGAACTGTGATCGCGAACCAATGCGAGGTCACGGAGGAGTTCGTCGAGGCCGTCCGACGCCGATACACCGAAGAGGTTTCGTGGATGCCCTCGAGAGTTGATTCGGACGGTGATCTCAGTATCGCCGAATGGGCGGCCTTTTCCGTTCCTGAATCCGTCGCTGATTCAAAGACCTTCTCCGTACGCCGGACCCATCTCGGGATCAGCCATGATAATCCGAAATCGATGCAGGAGCTGGATTCAGGCATCTCCGCGGTCGTTGTCGCAGACCGAGTACGCGAGGTCCGCGCGCTCGAAGGCTTCTCGCGGTACGAACCCAGTTCCGGCGACAGAGAAGAGGGCGAGGGCGGACACGTCGTGTCGGTCAACACGAACGCCCGCGCGCAATGGCTGCCCGCCATAGAGACGTACGGCGAAGGCATCTTCATCGCCGTCGAAGAGGAGCGTGTGAGCACTTGGGAGAAGCTGCCGGCAGTGCGCGACTGGACGCGACGGATCGAGCGGAACTTGGACGCCTCTTTCAAAGCCGACCGCCTGAGAAGCAAAACGGGTCCTGAACTTCTACCTCGATTCGTGATGCTGCACACCCTGGCCCATCAATTCATTCGCCAACTGTCGTATGACAGCGGGTACAACGCAGCCTCACTGAGAGAACGCGTCTACGCCAGAAGCCACGCCCCAGGCAGTGAACTTCCCGCTCAAGCCGGCGTGTTCATCTACACAGCCGCCGGAGATACAGAAGGGACGCTGGGCGGACTCGTCCGTCAGGGGCAACCACCAAACCTCGTCGAGACTCTGATCCGACTGCTCGAATCGGCACAGTGGTGCTCTCAGGACCCGTTGTGCGCCGACTCGACAGGCAGATCTCTAGCCAACCTCAACCGTGCCGCCTGCCACGCATGCACGCTTCTTCCGGAGACGTGCTGCGAGATCGACAATTCCCTCTTGGACAGGACGCTGTTGATCGGTGACGGCAAGGTCCCGGGATTCTTTCGGCGAGTCATCCAGGCCGCTCTCGAGGAATCGGCCGAAGCCGTCGATCTGCCATGAGAATTCCTTCCCTCCTGGATCTTGAGATCGAGCAGCACGCCGTCCTCGATCTTCCATTCTACGGAAGCCACGTCATCACCGGGATACCTGGCGCCGGAAAGACCGTGATGGCCGTCTACCGCGCGTGGGCGCTGGCAACCGCTGGGCGAGATGTCGTGCTCTTCACGCGCTCCAATCTGCTCCATCAGTACCTGGCCCAAATGGCACCGAGCCTCACGAATACTCTCAACGTCACCACCTACCATCGATGGATCAGAAATTTCTGGCGCGGGCGCTTCAAAACCGATCCCCCACAGACCGACCAGGATGGTTGGAGATACGACTGGATCGAGATGCAGCGGGACTGCATCCTGCAGGAGGTCAGGTCGACCGCGCATCTGGTGATCGACGAGGGACAGAATCTGCCTGTCGCCTTCTATCAGTTGTGCCGCATTCTCGGTGTCGGCATCACCGTCTTTGCAGACGGGAACCAGCGGATCGATGACGAAGAGAGCACCGTGGCCGAAATATGCCGCTTCCTCGGCACACAGGCCGATCCGCTGGTGCTGGGCGACAACCACCGGAACAGTCGAGAGATCGCCAGGCTGGCAGCCCAGTTCCGTCACGAAGCTCGGGACGAGATGCCCATACCGATACGCGTCGGACGTACCCCCACTGTCCTGAAAGTGCCCTCCTTGACGTATCTCCTCGCCGGGGTTGCCCAATACTTCAACGCGCATCCGAAGCGGAGCATCGGAATTATCTGTAGATCGACGCATGCACTGCGGGACGTCCAGAGCGAACTCAGGCATCTAGGACTTGCAAAGCACACCCAGGCCTATGTGCACGGCGATCGAGACCGGGACACCGTCGACTTCTCAACGCGCCCCATCCGGATCGTGAGCACGGCCAGCATGAAGGGCCTGGAGTTCGACAGCGTCTTCGTTCCGGACCTGGACGCGTACGCAGAGGACCCGACCCGCGCTGACGCGCGCCTTAACTTCTTCGTGCTGTGTACTCGCGCCCGCGAGGATCTCCACTTCGCTCACCGGGGCCCCCAAGAGCCCGCCATCCTGTCTGGCATTCCGGAATCCTTGTTGGCCCGACACAGTGGTTGACCCTGCAGCACAGTCATCTCCATCCCGGGTCAGGAGCAGACGTGTGCCTGAACACCGGGCTGGGGGTTCGTAGACTCCGCACTTCACACTCTCGCTGCACAATTCCAGCAGCCCCGAGGGCGAAGCCCGTTGACGAGCACACGGTTCCTCGGCCGGGGCACCGATCAGCAGTGACACGACGATGCGGGCCCGCATGGATGCCCCCTCCACCATCTGGAGTACCGGCTCCGACCTGAGGCGAACGTCAGCGCCTGGACGGATGCCCGGGCAGTGGGCACGGAGCGCAATTCGACGACAGACCGTCCCCGCCGACAGTCCGCATCGAGAGGATCCGAACGTGCCGCAACCGTGCCAGATCCGGGGGGGGTGCCTCTATGTCTTTCGTCAAGGCGCCTCTGTTGGGTTTGGGGTGGTTCGGGGTTGTTGGGTTATGCGGCGAGTTCGACGTCTTTCGGTGTCCGGGATTCATAGAAGGTGCCGTCGCGGAGCATGGCGAATAGGACGCTGATGCGTTGGCGGGCGAGTCTGAGGAGGGCCTGGGTGTGGGTTTTGCCGCGTGCCCGTTGCTTGTCGTAGTAGGTGCGGGAGGCGGGGTCGGCGTTCATGCAGGCGAAGGCGGACAGGAACATCGCGCGTTTGAGCTGCCGGTTGCCGCCTCGGGGTGCGTGTTCGCCGTGGATCGAGGTCCCGGACTGCTTCGTGGTCGGGGCGAGTCCGGCGTAGGAGGCGAGGTGGGCGGCGGTGGGGAAGCTGGTGCCGTCGCCGACGGTGACCAGGAGGACGGCGGCGGTCCTGACGCCGACGCCGGGCATCGACGTCAGGACCGGGGAAAGAGGGTGAGCCTCCAGCAGGGCGTTGATCTGGGCTTCCATCGCCCGGCGCTGGGTGTGGACGGCGGCCAGGGAGGCGGCCAGAGAGGGGATGACGATGTCGAGGGTGCCGGTGCCGGGGACGATGACGGTCTGTTCATCGAGAGCGTCGAAGACATCGTCGATCAACCGGTGGGCCATGCGGGGGGCCTTCGGACGGATCAGCTCCACGAGCCTGCGGCGGCCGGCCTTGCGCAGGGCGGACGGGGAGCCGTGACGCTCCAGGAGCCAGGTGACGGCCTGGTGGTCCAGGCGGGGGCCCAGGACGCGTTCCAGGCTGGGGTGGAACTGGGTGAGCAGGCCGCGTATCCGGTTGGACGTGCGGGTGGCTTCGGCCGCGAGGTCCTGGTCGAAGCCGACAAGGACCGTGAGTTCGGCGGTGATCTCGTCAGTGAGTTCCAGCGAGCGCAGGGTGTGCGGCATGGTGCGGGCGGCGTCCGCGATCACGGCGGCGTCCTTCGCGTCGGTCTTGGCCTCGCCGGGGTAGAGGTCGGCGATCCGCCGCATCGCCAGCCCTGGAAGGTAGGCGACCTCGCAGCCCGCGTCCCGGGCGACCGTGAGCGGCAGGGCGCCGATCGAGGCCGGCTGGTCCACGATCAGCAGTACGGTGCCGAACTTGGCGGCCAGCTTGTCGAAGACGGCCCGCAGCTTGGGTTCGCTGTTGGGCAGCAGCTTGTCGAAGACCTTCTTGCCGGCCGGGGTGAGTCCGTGGCCGTGATGGGCGGTCTTGCCGACGTCCAGGCCGAGGAACACGCCAACGTCGCCGGTGTCGAACATCGTGCTTTCAACTCCTCTGGTGCGGCCGGCCTTGGCATCGGTGTCGTTCTCGCGCATCCACGTTATGCAGACCTGCCGCCCGCGAACTGCCCGGCATTGCACCGGACCGGACGGTGGCCGGACCTCTCATCAGCGTCTCCGACGGCACCTCCCGCGCCCGGTGACACCACCCCCCAGGTCATGCCTTCGACAGGGGGACACAGTCATGCCGGGCCCGGAGGCCAGCGGCCCTCTTGCAGGACCACGGAGAACATAACGGGGAACCGGGCGCAGCTCCAGCGACAGGCAGGAGCAGCCAACAGCGTCCGTAGGAGTCAGTATCCCGCAGGTCAGACCTCAACTCGCCTCGCCTCACGCTCCCAAAGCGGTGGCGGTCATCATCGTCGACCGACGATGATGACGACAGGTAAACAGCTTCCGCGAGGTTGGATTCTGGAGGAGATCCGCACCGTCTTCGGCGACCGAGAGGCCACCCCACTCGACACCGACCGTGTCGCGACGGGTTGGCCGGGACAAGACGAACGGCTCCACCCGGATCTCGTCTTGGGGTTCCACGAACTCTGCACATTAAAGACCTTCAACGACGACCTCTGGTACCTGGGCGCCGTGAACGATGAGGTCAGCATTACCTGCTGAAGCATCTACGACAATCTCTACGAGACACTTCGCGGCCTGTAGGACGACATGTCACTGTCGGTGCCTGTCACTATGGTCCGTGTCGAACTCCTGCACCGCACCGTGCTGTTGACCAACGAGCTCTGCAGTGTGTTGATGCGCGGTGGCTTCACCAGGCAGCGCTCCACCGTGCTTTTCGGCAGCCTTCACCAGTCCCGCCCGAGCTTTCTACGTGCCGGCGTCCTTCCCCGCGATCGGATCTTCGCCGTCCGGGCGTTTGCGTGACTCGCTCTACGTGGTCTGCACAGTGAAGGTCCAAGGCGTCATCGACTGCTCCGACGCCGGCACCGAGATGGCCGATGAGGACTACCCCGAAACTCACTCACCGGCGCCCACTGAAGAGCGGTTGCCTCTCTGAGGCGTTCTCGGTTCACCCGGCACCCCGATCCGGTTTCTCACCGCTGCCTGCCGCGGCGAACGACAGCTCAAGTACGTTGCAGAGGGCTGGCTCCTGCGGGCGTTCAGGGTGCGAGGGGGCTGTCCCCCTGGTTTCGGTTTCGCCGGTAGCCTGGGCGGAAACTCGTCCCGGAGGTGGTCTTTTGACCGGGGTTTCTGAGCTTCTTCTGCGCGTTCGTCATCGGGCCGAGCAGCAGGTGGCGAGCCTGCCGGTGTGCCTCAGTGGGCGGGAGGTCGGGGAGGCTGAGCGTGCCCTTGGGTTCGTTCTGCCGCCTGTGCTCGGGGGGTTGTACCGGTCTGTTGCCAATGGCGGGTTCGGGCCCGAGTACTGTCTGCTGCCGTTGATCGGCGGCGGGCGGTCCGCTGTCGGGGAGTACGAGGCTCTCCGTGCGGGTCCTTCCGCGTGCTGGCCTCGCGGGGTCCTGCCGATCCTCGACTGGGGTTGTGGCATGTACGCCGCCGTCGACTGTCTCGTTCCCGGCGCGCCCGTCCTTCTCTTCGAGCCCGACGCCGTGGGTGACGACTGGGCCGACGCCTGGTTCAAGGACTCGCCGACCCTTGCCCGGTGGCTGCTGTCCTGGCTGGACGGGACCGGCTGGTGGGAGGAGGACGACGTGACCGACGAGGAGGCCGCCTACCTCGGGCCCTGGCCCGACGCCGGCCAGCGTCTTCTCGGGTTCGGGGGCATCTCCCCGTCGTCCGGCCGCTGTTGATCCTCACCTGCCCGTGCCGCCGCGGAATGTGCCCGGGGCCCGGCCCGCCCTCAGGAGCGGGGCTTTGCCTTGACCGGGCTCAGCGGGAGGGGAGTTGCGAGGGCCTGGGTCGCTCCCGCTTCTGCCTCGCGTTCCTTTTCGTCGTTCTTGTCGGAGACCTTCAGGCCGTTCCCCATGTCGGTGCCCGGCACCGATCCCTTCGCCTGCTGGCCGACGTGGATCAGCTCGTGCAGCAGCGTCTTCTTGTTCGAGACATCTCCTACGATCTTCCTGCCCGTCGTGAAAGCGATCGCGCCCAGATCCCGCGCCACCTCCAGGTCCTTCGTGCGGTCGAGGATCTCGACGGACCGGTAGCTGCCCTCGGGGACCTTCAGCCTGCCTTCCGCTTCCCGCTGGACCGGCTCGGGGAGCGGGCGGCCGCGGGATCCGAGGATCTTGCCCACGGCTTCGCGCTGGATGCTGGCGGCGGGGTCCTCACCGTGGCCGCAGCCGGCGTTGTGCTGGTGTGCTTCCCGCTGGAGTACGCGGACCACCGCCGCGTTGCCGATGCTCCGCTGGAGCGCGTGGATCGCGGCCGGCGTGGTGCCGACCCTGCCGAACGGTGCGGGGCTCGGGGCCGGCGAAGGCGTACGGGAGGCCGTACGGGACGCGGAACGGCGCGGCTTCGCCTCGTCTGTTGCCTTGCCCTGGTCCTGCGCGCGCATACGACGAGCCTTTCCGAGGAACACGAGGGAGGTGAGGAACACCAAGGGTCCCCACCATACGTACGCGATCAACAGGCCCCGGCGGAAGGGGAACAAGGGCACCGCCGCCGCCCGCTGAGGGCAGCCGCGCGCGTCTGTTGGGACACTGACTATGTCCCCCTGCCTGCTGACCAAACACGTATTCTGCCGGTATTTTCGTACGGTGAGCCTATGGACTTCCCTTGAGCCGGCGTCAACCACCGTAGACGCGGGCAGTGCAGCCACCGTGCGACTACGGCTTCGCAACACCGGCGACGTGGTTGACGAGTACCGCTTCGTCCCCGTCGGTGAGATCGCGCCCTACGTCACTGTGGAGCCGCAGACCCTCAGGCTCTACCCGGGAACCACCGGAACCGTCCAACTCACCTTCGCGCCGCCGCGTACCCCGGACGCCACCGCCGGGCCCAACCCGTACGCCGTGCAGATCATCCCGACGGAGCACCCCGAGGCGACCACGGTCCCCGAGGGCAACCTCACCATCACGCCGTTCACCGAGATACGGGCCGAACTCGTCCCGCACACCGTCAAGGGCCGCTTCCGGGGACGGCCCAAGCTCGCCATCGACAACGTCGGCAACACCACGCTCACCGCCTCGATCACGGGCAACGACAACGGCGACGAACTCTCGTACGACGTCCACCCCGCCAACGTCCAGATCGAGCCCGGGCGCGCCGCGTTCGTCAACGCGACGCTCAGGCCACGCCAGCTCATCTGGTTCGGGCACAAGCAGCAGCGGCCCTACCGCCTGGCCGTACGCCGTTCCGGCACCACGCCGCTCGACATCGACGGCACGTACATCCAGCGCGGATTCCTCCCCCGCTGGCTCGCCACGCTGCTCAGCCTGCTGCTCATGCTCGCCCTCATCTTCCTTGCCCTCTGGTTCACCAAGGCGGCCGCTGTCACCAGCCAGGCCACCCCGCAGGCCTCGCAGCCCGTCGTCACCACCCTCCCCTCGCCGCCCGCTCAGCCGTCCGCGACGCCGAGCGAGACGCCGTCCCCGTCACCGACCGAGACGCAGGCCGAGGCCGGAGGCGGTGGAGGAGCACCGTCCAAGCCGAAGGCGAAGCCCAAGCCGGACACCGCTTCGGTCGCCGTCACCAAGCTGAACGACAAGGATCCGGGCAGGCACGTCTGTTACCGGGCCTACGTGGCCGACATCGGCTGGCAGCATTCGGTGTGCGACGGCGACATAGCCGGCACGCAGAACGAGGGCCGCGCCATCGAGGCCATCAACATCGCCGTGTCCGGCAGCAGGGCCACATCGGCCAACGCGTTCATCGAGGGCGTCGGTTTCCCGGGTCCCTGGAAGGCCGCCAAGGAGAAGGCCGACATGACCGTCGGAAAGCCCGGTTCGGGGCAGCAGTTGGACCAGCTCGTGATGAGCCTCAGTGACGGTGTCATCTGCGGCAACGCGTTCATCGAGAAGGACCAATGGCTGGGTAAGCAGTGTGACCACCCGGGGGGCTCGGGCAAGTGGATCAGCGTCGGAGTCACGGGCAAGACACTCCACCTCGAAGCCTTCCAGCTCAAGATGGACAACATGGACGGCGTGGACAACTAGGCGCTGTACGGCGGCTGGTGCCCGGGGACCGAACCCGGGTGACCAGCCGTCGGTCACCAACCGCCGGTCACCAACCGCCGGGCAGCAACGCCCGGTTCACCAGCCGCCGTCGTCCAGCACCAGCCGCCCGGCCTTGCGGTACTCGCGCTGCGCGCCCGCCAGCAGGTCCGCCGTCGTGACCGGGTCGCCCCGGCCGGCGGCTGCGTAGGCCGCCGTGACCACGGCGCTGCGGATGGAGCCTCCGGCCAGTTCGAACTCCTGGGCGCACGGGCCCGGGTCGATGTCCGGCGCGCAGGGCACCGAGGCCAGGCTGTGCCGCCACAGCGCCAGGCGCTGGGCCGGGTCGGGGAACGGGAAGTCGACCACCAGGTCCAGCCGTCGGGTGAACGCGTCGTCGATGTTGGACCGCAGGTTGGTCGTCAGCAGGGCGATGCCGTCGAAGGACTCCAGCCGCTGGAGCAGGTACGCGCTCTCCAGGTTGGCGTAGCGGTCGTGTGAGTCCTTGACCTCCGAGCGCCTGCCGAAGACGGCATCGGCCTCGTCGAAGAGCAGCACGGCGTCGGTACGGTCGGCCTCGGTGAAGATCCGTTCCAGGTTCTTCTCGGTCTCGCCGACGTACTTGTCGACGATCGAGGAGAGCTGTACGACATAGAGATCCAGGCCGAGTTCGGCGGCGACCACCTCGGCCGAGAGCGTCTTGCCGGTGCCGGACTCGCCCGCGAAGAGCGCCATGACACCCCGCCCCCGGCCGCCGCCGGCGCTCAACCGCCAGTCGCCGAGCACCTGGTCGCGGTGCCTGGCCCGCAGGGCGAGTTCGTGGAGGTGGGTCAGGGGCTTCTCGGGCAGGACAAGATCGTCCCAGGTCACGGCCGGGCTGATGCGGCGGGCGTGCTGTTCGAGGCCGGACGCCGACTGCTGCCGGGCGGCGAGCCGCAGATGCGCACCGGAGAGCGGGCTGCCCTCGAACGCCGCCAACTCCCGTGCGGCGCGGGCCGCGCGCCGGATCCGGTCGCCGCCGAGCCGGTACGGCGCCACCACCGGCGCCAGGTCGAACCCGGGCTCCCCGGCCGCCTCCCCGATGGCTGCCGACCAGGCGTCGAGGTCGCCCGAGCGCTGCCGGGGCGCGTCGAGTACGAGTGGTTCGCGGTGACGGTCGCACCAGTCCGGGTCGTACGGGCGGGAGCCCACCAGCAGTACGGGTACGTCAGCCACCGCCAGCGCGCGCACCAGGGGCCCGGGGCGTTCCGGCAGGGGGGTCACCACGATGGCACAGCCGCGCAGCCGCGCCTCACGGAGCAGTTCGGGGATCGGGTCGTGGTCGCGCTCGCCGCTCCCCGTATCGCCGCCGGCCTGCTCGCCGTTGCCCGAATCACCGGCGAGCACGGGCCTGTTGGGGGTGGCGGGGGTGAAGTGCAGCGCCTCCAGGCCGGCCGCTTCGAGGGCGGCGGCGGCGCACGCGAGCCCGTCGCCGTCGCGGAGTTGGCGCAGGTAGACCGTGAGCGGACCGGCCGCCAGGCGCTTCGCCAGCCGCTGTGTCAG
Source organism: Streptomyces sp. 150FB (assembly GCF_000818195.1). GTDB lineage: Bacteria > Actinomycetota > Actinomycetes > Streptomycetales > Streptomycetaceae > Streptomyces. Next base: position 3,989,788 of record NZ_JTHL01000001.1, read on the forward strand.
CGTGTCGAACTGCACCTGGGTCCCGAGCGGCGGAAGCGGACCGGCGTAGCCGTCGAGTACGGAGTCCTGCGTGTCGTCGCCGAGCAGATGGGACACGACCCGGTCGGGGACGCTCAACGAACGGCTGAGGAAGGGCCGTTCGGATTCCTCCACGCGGATCAGGCCCAGCGCGGGGAGCGCCGCCGACGGATGGAAACAGGCCCGTGCCTCGGTCGAGTACGCGGGCAGGCCGCAGAGTTCGAGGGCGAGGCCGACGGTCGCGCGGCGGCGGCTGACGTCGTCGTTGAGGTAGCCGTACAGCGGCTCGAAGGTGCGGTCGAGGTCGGGAGCGAGCGCGAGCAGCAGGACGTCGACGTCGAGAGCGGTGAGGCCGAGCCGGACGGCGAGCGCGTACAGCCGGTCGCTGCCGTCATCCGCCGGGCCGTCGCCCGCCGAGACGTCGCCCGCCGAGACGTCGCCCGCCGAGACGTCGCCCGCCACGAAGTCATCCGCCGGGCCGTCGCCCTCAGCGAAGTCCCCCGCCGGGAAGTCCCCCGCCGGGACCGCGTCGTCCGCCGCCGGGACCGCCTCGTCCTCCGCCCCCGCCTCGTCGTCCGCAGGACGCAGCGCGTACCGCACCGCCTCCTCGGACAGGTACAGGCCGCGCAGCGGGTCGGCGGCCGTCGGGTCGTCGGCGCTGCGCCGCTCCACCAACTCCGCGACCCTGTCGCGCAGTTGGGCGAGCCGTCCGAGCAGCGCCCAGGCGGACGTACTCACTCCGGCACCGCCTGACCTGCCTGGCCCGCCTCGGTCACCGCGCCGGCCAGCGGCCGCGGGTAGTACCGCTCGGGTGAGTCGCCCACACTCCCGTCGTTCGTGCGCACCCGCACCCCGAGCTCGATGACCGGAGGCCCGGCGTCGTACTCCGGGAAGGACGGAATGGGCACAGTGATCACGACGTCGATGGACGGCTTGAGTTCACCGCCGAGCGCCGACCAGACCTCGGCGCTGGAGCGGGCGTCCAGGTTCCCGGCCACGGTCAGGGGCACGGTGAGGCCGAGCGCGGCCAGTGAGCCCGTCAGTTGGGCCGGCTGGAGCAGTTCGTGGGGCAGCAGTGTGGCGAGTACGGCAGCGAGCATCCGGTGCTCGTCCTGCGGGCGTTTGGTCCAGGCGGTGACGAGGTACGCGAGCCGGAACCAGCGCGGCGGCAGACGCCGGCGCAGCACCACTCCCCGCTCGTCCTTGACCTCTGTCATCCCGCTCTCGCGCCGCTTGGCATCCTCGCGGATGTCGTACAGGTACGCGTCGATGGTCGGGGCGTTGCGCCGGGCCGCCCAGTCCCGGGTCGGCGCTTCGAAGGCGATCTCCACGCCGGTGCCCGTCAGCGCGCCTCCGGACAGCAGTCCCTTGAGGACCTCGTCCACCTCGTGGATCACCCGCCGCACCCTTCACTGTCTCGGGAAACGGGTCCGCCGCTCGGTACGGCGCACCCGGTGGCCATTCCTGCCTCGCCGGGAGCACTTCCCCGGCAAACGCGCCGGGGACCGTACAGGAGCAGCTCCCGTCGCTCCCCAGCGTCCCCGGCGAAGATCCGAACGGACCGTCAGATGTAGCCCTCACGCAGGGCGTACGCCACGGCATGCGCCCGGTTACGGAGCCGCAGCCGGGTCGTCAGGCCGTGCATCACGTTCTTCACGGTGCGTTCGGAGTACGAGAGCTTGCTCGCGATCTCGCCGGTGTCCATTCCCTCGGCGACCAGCCTGAGCACATCGACCTCGCGCGGCGCGAGGCCGTGCATGGGAGCGTCGGACGAGCCGGCGACCCCGCGTTGCATGGTGCCGACCTGGGCGATCAGCCGCCCTAACAGGTCGGCGGGAAGGTCTCCGTCACCACGGGACGCGGCCACCACCGCCTGCTGGAGCCGGTGTCCGGTGGCCTCGTGCCGCCACACTATGGCGCCGACCCCGCATTCGATCACCTGGAGCAGATCCGCTTCCCGGATCGAGCTGGCGACCAGCACCCCACGGGTGCCCTCGGTCCGTATCAGCCGCCGCAGCGACGACAGAGTGGGCTCGTCCAGCGCGTCGGCCGCCACCAGAACAGCCACCGCACCGGGCCGGCCACTCACCTCGTCGACCAGCTCGATCGACGGCTGATGGCAGAGTTGGCTCTTCACTCCGGCCAGCGAGACGGGGTCCGGCGCGTGCACCGCGACCGGGATGGTGGTTACGGGCGCCGAAACTCCGGAAGACGTTCGCACGGCCGCACCCCAATATCCCGTCATAGGCATGTGGAACAAGCCTACTCTCCTGTGATCGAAGGGCCGTTCGAGGGTGTGGCCCACCATGCGACCCGGGCCCCGGTGACACCGACCTTCTCCCGCCTGGAAAGGCGGTGTCGGGTCGGTGTCACCGAGTTCAGCGACGCCGTACGGAGGGGCCCGGCGCGGTCCGCAAACGGAACCTGGACCGGCCGGCCGGCGGTGCCTACGCCGAGCCGGCCGTACGCCGAGCCGACCTATGCCATGGCCCCCGCCCCCGTGTGCCGCTACGAGCTGCCTGAGCTGGAAGGCCCGAAGAACTCGATCTCCGCGATGGCCACTTGCTTGTCGGCCGTAGCACCGAAGGCCGAACGCAGGATGAAGCGGACGGAGGTGACATCCTGGACCCGGAAAGCACGGGCCTGCCCGCCGCTGGCCCCGTCCAGCGTGACGAAACGGCTCTGCTTCTTGCCGTCCGCCGTGGTGACGACCGCTTCAATACGCTGCGGAAGAGCGGACTTCGAGAGATCCATCGGCTGGGCCGACTCGCCCGAGGTGAAGACGATGTCGAGCAGATGGGTCGGCTGGTCGAAGTCGGCCTCGACCCACTCCCCGGCACCGGACTGGTTCTTGCCGGAACCCCACCAGGTGTTGTTGATCTTGTCGAAGGCGAGCGCGGGGCCATGTCCGGGCCACGAGTGCGAGGCCTTGTACGAATTGGCAGCGATCGGCGCGCGCTTGGTGAAGTGGTCGCGCACCGCCTGCACCGCCGTACCGACGTTGAGCGCGGCGGTCACCACCAACGCGAGCACCACCGCGCCGACCACCCAGGTCCAGATGCGGCCCAGGCCACGGCGCAGACGGGGCCTCTCACCGGCCCACGGCACCCGCCGCTCACCGAGCCCCGGCAGCCGGCGCCACCACGGCAGCCTGCGGCCGGGCTCGTCCGGACGGCCGACCATGGACAGGGCGCAACGGCGGCAGAAGTGGCGGT
>NZ_JTHL01000001.1:3993398-4000609 GCF_000818195.1 Streptomyces sp. 150FB
CCTGCCCGTGCGGGGCCTGGACCTGCGGTCGCGCGGTGATCGGGCGGCCCGGCTGCACCGGGGCCACGGACGGCGGCGCCGCCGCCCGGCCGGGATCGGCGACGGGTATGAGCAGGGCCCTGGCCCGTTCCGTGGCGAGGGGATCGTTCGCGGGAGCGGCACCGGCACCGGGGGCCGGTTCGGCGCCCGGGTTACCGGGCGCCGCGGCGCGCGAGCGCGCGGTGGCCGCGGTGTCGGCGGTCTCCGGATAGGTGTAGTCGGGTGCCACGGGGGCGGCGGCCCAGGGTCCGTTGTCGTTGCCCTGCCCGCTCCCGTACCCCTGCCCGGCCCCGGCCCCGGCGGTGTGCGAGGGGTACGGAGAGGGAACGCCCGGGTGCGCCGGTTCCGGCGCGGGCGACGCGCCCTGCGGCCAACCGCCACCGCCACCGCTCCCGCCCGCCGTCCGGCCGGAGCGCGCGGTGTCGACGTCGTCAGGAATACCGGCGTCGGGGACGGATCCGAAGCCAGCCCCGGGCCCATGCCCAGGCCCAGGCGCAGGTCCAGCCCCAGGCCCATGCTCAGGCCCAGTTCCAACCCCAGCCCCAGGAATCCCCTGCCACGGCGTGTCGTCATTGCCGACCGACGCCGGCTCGGGCCGCCGCGCCGGGGCCGGCGTCCAACTGAGCACCGCACCGCAGCTTTCGCAGAAGGACTGCCCCGGGCTCGGCGGCGTACCGCACACGGAGCACGCCGGCGCGCTCTGTCCCCGGTCCGCGTCCGCGGTCTGTCTGGTCACCTGTCAAGGGTCCTCTCGGCTGCGGTCACCTGGACCGTGTACGGCATGTGGGCAGGACGGGCCGCGGCCACCAGGGTTTCCAGCCGGTGCCGGTCCATGGGGGACGGGTCGGGCAGCGTGAGGGCCACGTGCAGCCTCGGCCGGCGGTCGCCGGGGACCGGCCCGAGCGGCCGGGCGTCCCAGGTCGCCGCACCGCTCTCGGTGATCTCCGGCTCGACGCCGAAGGCGAGCCGTACCGCCTCGGACAGGCCGCGCCGGGTTCCCCTGATGCGGTGCAGGTGCGCGGCTGAGGCGACCGCGGCGCGCAGCAGCCCTTCGTCCTCCGTGCCCTCGGTCTCCGCGCCGACCCAGTCGCTGAGCCAGCGGACGAAGTCGACGGGGGCCAGCGAGGGGCTGAAGTAGGCCTCAAGGCAGTCGAGCACGTTGTGCAGCGGCGCGAGCACCTCGTCGAGCCCGGCGACGAAGCGCTGCGCCATGTCGTCGTCCGCGAAGACGGCGGGCAGCATCAGGCCCAGCGGCGACGAGGTGCCCAGGCCGTCGACGGAGCCCCTCACGACGGGTCCCCGATGACGCGGACCCGGTGGTCGAAGGAGAAGACCAGGGCGGCGGCGTCGAGGTCGATCCGGTCGGTCGGGTCGCCTCGCTTGCCGGTCAGCGGGTCGGCGGGGTGGAGCAGCACCTGGTCGACGAGTTCGACACCGGGTACGCGTTGCAGCACGGCGAAGATCTCACCGGACTGCACCGGCCGCCCGAACGACCAGCCGGTGCCGCCGCTTCCGCCGGCCAGCGGGTCGAGGTGCTGGTAGAGGGCGTCGTGCGCCTGCCGCCGGACCCGGTCGGCGTCGGTGCCCCGGAAGGCGTGCACGGTGGCGACGACGGTGACGCCCTGGTAGTAGGGCGGGCCCACGGCCAGCCGGGTGCCGATCAGTCTGCGGTCGTCGAGGTAGTGGGTGATCCGCCCCAACAGCCCGTCCCCGGGGACGAGTTGCTCGAAGCGCAGCCGCCCACCGGGGTCGGCGACCGCCTGCGGGACGACCAGCACCCGTACCGCGTGGGCGCCGTGCTCGTCCGGGTCGCCCTCGATGCAGGTGATACGGGCGGTCTCGGGCGCCGCGCGCCGGGCCAGCTCCTCGTAGTCCCGCAGGGTCACGGCGCGGTCCTGGGCGCGCAGGGTGATCGGGGCGCGGGCCTTCGCCTCGTCGACGGTCTCGGCGTCCACCCCGCCCGTCGCGGCCTCGCGGTTGATCACTTCGGAGACGTACGGGACCGAGTTGCGCACCACCTGGATGGCGCCGCGTGCGACGTTCCCCGCCCTGCCCCCGCCGGTGCGGTACTGACGGGCGCGGATGACGGAGCCCTTGGGCGGCACGGCGCCGTACTGGCGCAGGCTCCCGTCGGGTTCGCGTACGGCGGTGCCGAAGGCTATCTCGCCGGTGGCCGCGTCGAGGGTGAAGTGGCGGTCGTCGGGGCCGGAGGCGGCGAAGTGCGGGACGGCCTCCCAGTCGGTCCACCCCTCGTCGGCCGCGACCTGGAGGTGCAGCGGGGGTACGTCGCCGACGACGGGCGCGTTGGCCAGTCGCAGCCGCTGTCCGGGCAGCCCGGTCGACTCCCCCAGCGCCTCGTCGCCCACCGTCTCGGCGTGTACGGCGCCGGTGGTGCCGCCGATCGTGAACACCTCGGCCGACCGCACGGTGGGCGAGGTCGCGTAGAAGGGCTGGTTGGGCAGCGGCTCGGTGACGCGGCAGCGCAGCCAGCCCGCCTCGCGCCGTCCGGTGCGGGACAGGACATGGCCGCCGGGTACGTGCAGCACGACCTCGCCCGGACGGTTGAGCCCGCCGGTCTCGTCCCTGTCGACCTCGCACAGCGTCCAGCCGTCCTCGGTCCAGGCCTCCCAGACCAGCGGCGGCTGCCGGGGGTCGACACCGACACCGTCGACGCGGCTGTCGAGCGTGAGCGCCACGGCGCAGTGCGGTACGGCGGCGGTGAGCCCGAACATCAGGCAGTCACCGGGCCGCGGCGACTCGGCGAAGCAGTGCAGGTCCTTGCCCTCGGCGAGGTCCGACGTACGGTCGACGACCGCCTCCCCGCTCTGCTGCACGACGAGGAAGCCCAACGCGCTGGGGACGACGCTGAGTTCGCGCTCGGTGGCGAAGACCACCGCCTCCTCGCTCTCGGTACGGGTGGTGGCGACCTCGGTGCCGACCGGCAGCCGTACCACCTCCTCCAGCGGCGCCGACAGCCAGAAGGTGACGTCGGCGCGCGAGGCCGAGGGCGGGAAGAGGGTGATCCCTATGAGGTCGAGGAAGGCCAGGTGGTTCTTCTCGGGCACGCGGTTCAGCCGGTACACGATCTGGTCGGCCATGTGCGCGACCGTCTCGACAAGTGTGACGCCGGGGTCGGACACGTTGTGGTCGGTCCACTCCGGCGCGCGCTGCTGGATGTAGCGCTTGGCGTCGTCCACGAACTGCTGGAAGCGGCGGTCGTCGAGATTGGGGGAGGGCAGTGCCATCAGCGGTCGCTTTCGGTGGCCGGTCCGAGATCTGAGGACGGCTCGTCGTGGGAGGGGATGACGTAGAACGGGAAGACCAGGCTGCGCGGGTTGTTGGTGCCGCGGATCGAGTAGCGGACGTCGATGAAGAGCACGCCCTGCTCGTCCCCGGTGCTCACCTCGACGTCCTCGACCTCGATGCGCGGCTCCCAGCGGTCCAGGCTGGTGCGGACCTCGTGCTGGATGCGGCCCGCCGTGGCCTCGTTGATGGGGGCGAAGACCATGTCGTGGATGCCGCAGCCGAATTCGGGCCGCATCGGCCGCTCGCCCGGCGCGGTGGCCAGCACGAGGCGCATGGCCTCCTCGACTTCGCGCACACCGCTGACCATGGCGATACCGCCGGTGGGGCCGATGCGGATCGGGAACGCCCATCCGGTACCGACGAATTGCTCGGGCATCAGGGAATCACCATGACTTGCAACCCGTCGAGGGTGGCCTCTCCCAGCATCTTGATGATGCCTGCCAGTTGGATGTTGAGGCTCTTCAGGTTGAGGGCCATCGCCGAGTCGAGATTCAGCATGGTCGTGCCGGTCACGGTCGTCTCCAGCCCGGTCAGGCTGAGCGCGGCCGCGGCCTTGACGCTGACGGCCTTCCCCGTGATCGACAGGGTTCCGCCGCTGTTGATCGACAGCTTGGCGCGTGCGTCCAGCGAGATGTCCGCCGCCTCGACGGACACCTTCCGGGTGCCCGAGATGGTCACGCTGCCCTTGCTGTCGATGGTGATCTCGGTCTTGGTGCGGTCCAGGTTGATGGTGAGTCTGTTGTCACCGGTGTTGAGCCGCACCCCCTGCTTGCCTCCGGTGCGCTGGTCCAGCAGGTCGAGACGGTTCCCGCTGCGGTCGGCGAGGGTACGACGTACGGTCTTGCCGCTGGTGGCGTCGTACGGCTGTACGTCGACCACGCCGGGCTTGTCCCGGCCGTTGTAGAGGCCGCCGATGACGAACGGGTGGTCCAGGGCGCCCCGGTCGAACGTCACCAGCACCTCGTCGTCCACGTCCAGGCCGATCAGCCCGCCGCCCTTCACACCGCCGGCCTGCACCGTACGGGTCCAGTCGCTGACGTACGTGTCGTCGAGCCAGGGGAACCGGAGCTTGACCCGGCCCTGCCTGAGCGGGTCCTTGATGTCGGTGACCAGGGCGTTGGCGACGCTGGGCAGCCGGGGCATGCCGCCCGCGCCGCCCGAGGTGAGGCCGTACAGCGAACGCCACTGGCGTCCGCTGACGGTCAGGAACGTCTCGTAGCCGCCCCCGCCGGACCCGAAGCTGTGGCGGGCGCCGGTCACCGTGTACTTGCCCTCGAAGGGGTCGCCGATCCCGCTGAGACTGACGGGGACGCCGGGTCGCAGCTTGGGGTTGCCGGTGGCGGTCACCTCCAGCTCGGCGAACGAGGCGGTGACGTCGTCGGCGAGCGCCGAGGCGGCGTTCTTCACCTCCCCCTGCTTGTCGTAGGGGGTGTCGGTCTCGACCAGCGTGGCGGTCCCGAAGGCGGTGACGGCCTTGGCCGGGGAGGTGCCGATCGCGATGGCCGGGCTGGTGGCGGCGGGCGACTGGCCGACGAGGGCCTTCTTGGTCGTCACGTCCCAGCCGCGCGCCCGGACCTGGGACACCTGGTCGGCCGAGGTGACGGCGGCCCGGCAGCGCCGGATGTTCTCGCGGGCGAGGACCTGCGGGCTGGTGTTGACCAGAGCGCTCGAAGCGGGCGCGCCGGACGCCGGGTCGCGCTTTACGAAGGTGAACTTGCCTCGCGCGTTCAGGGACATCACCATCTCGTTCTCGTCGGCGAGACGGCTGAGGAAGTCCCAGTCGGTGACGTTGGCCTGGGTGATGAACTCGTAGACGGTCGTGGTCCGGCCGATGCTGCCGATCGGGACCTTGTCCTTGCCCGCCAACTGGCGCGCGATGTCGGAGGCGGTCATGTTGCGGTACGCCGTCACCCGGCGCTGCCTCAGCATCCGGTGGCCGAGGTCGTAACCGCGTACGACGGTGAAGCTGCCGGTGCCGTCGTAGTCGCTCTCCAGGCCCGTGACCTCACCGGTGAGCAGCGGGAACTGGGCGCCCTGGCTGGCGGCGACCGGGGCGAGCATCACCTTCGTGCCGATCTTGATGTTGGCCTTGGCGAGCACCAGCCGGTCGGGGTCGCGGAAGTCGAGCTGGAACGATCCTGGCACCCCGGCACCGAAGTCGACCCAGCCCGATGTGAGCAGCGGGGCGATGTCGTCCGTCAACTTCCGTCCGTCGAAGGTGACATGGAAAATATTGGAGTAACTGACCTGACTCATCAGAAACCGACCTCTTCAGCGGCGGGGAGCATGAGTTCCGTGCCGGGCCGCAACTGCGCCGGATCGTCAATGCCGTTGGCCTCGGCGATGGTACGCCAGGCGGTGGCGTCCCCGTACTCGCGCCAGGCGAGGTGCTGGAGCGAGTCGCCCGCGACGACCCGGTGCACCCGCCGGGCGGTGAGCGCGCCGGAGGTGGGGTTCTGGCCGGCGGTCTTGGTCGGGATCTCGTTCAGCTCCACCTGGCAGAGGGCGCGGGTCGGCACCCCGGTGGAACTCATCTGCACCTGCTGCACGTTCACCGAGCTCACGTAAGCGGTGAACCGGACGGTGGAGTTGCCGCCCCAGTTGAAGACCACCCAGGGGGGCGAGGGCTGCTTCGCAGCGATGCTGGCGGTGGTCGTCTCGCAGCAGGAGAAGAGCAGTTCGACGTTCTTGAGCACGTCGTTGCTGTCCGGCTTCTCGGAGCGGTCCAGCAGGATGTCCACCGTCATGTTGCGAGGCACGGGACCCATGAACTCAGGAACGGCGCCGGAACGCACGGCGGCGCTCGGGGTGGTCTTCCACTGGGCCTGGCGGCTCAGCGTGAGCTGGGACGGGTTGTAGTCGAAGCGCAGAGTGCTGATCAGCGAACCGGGTGTGGTGCTGAAGCCGATGGGTGGTTCGTGAATGGCCAGCGTCGCCCGTGTCAGGCTCTTGCCGGCGCCTTTGCCCGCCATCTTATGCCGCCCCCGCATCGGTGAAGCCGTGGTGCGTGATCACCAAGGTCTCGACAGCCACGGCCGGGTTCTCCGGATTGAACCCCGGCCCGTTCCAGCTCACCGGGAGCACTTCTATCAGCCCCCAGCGGGCGACGATCGAGCCGTCGGCGCGCTTCGCCGCGATCAGCCCGGTGGGACGGGTGATGCCGGTGGTGATGGAACTGATCCAGGTCCCGACCTTCACCGTCTCGGGGGTGAGAGGGCGGGTCAACGTGATGTTGGAGAAAGTGACCCGGGAGGGCAGTTGCCACACGAACCCGTTGTTGCCGCCCTCCTGGTGCTGGTGGATCTCCACATTGGCGGCGAGTCCGTCGCAGGTGTTGAAGCGTCCCAGGCCCTGACCGTCGATGGTCAGGTCAAAGTAGATGGTGGAACCGGGATCCAGATCCTGGGGCATCGATGCGGCCTTCCTGCGGGTGGGTCGAGGTGGTGCGGCATGGCGTCGGCGATTCAGCGGCGAGGATCACGCAGCCTGCCGATCCGCTCCCGGTCGAGCCGCAGCTCGGTACGGAGCAGCCTGGTCAGCGGTCCGATCAGCTTGTGGGTCAGCTCGTCGACCTGTTCGTCCTTCAGCTTCCGGGCGTCGAAGCCGGTGGTGGCGGGGGTGCTGTCGCTCGCTTTGTGCGTCTGGCCGGCGATCGCGCTGTACGGGGGCGGGGGGTCGTTCCGGCCGCCGGAGCTGCCGCCGCTCTTGCCGCTCCCGCCGCCGTTCGTACTGCGGTGGGCCACGACAGGGGTCACCACGGGTGCGGCGGCGCGGGCCGGGGAGAGGAACGCGTTCAACCCGCTCATCGCTTTCGCCACGGACGGGGTCGACGGCACCCGCTGCACCGGCAGCGGGATGGGCTGCAC
>NZ_JTHL01000001.1:4001252-4002695 GCF_000818195.1 Streptomyces sp. 150FB
GGGTGCGTACGGTGAGCCCGGCGCCGGGGACGCGCCGGCGGCCGGGACCGCGCGCTGCACGGGGAAGGCTTCCGTCTGCGCCACAGGGCTGAACCGGACGCCGTCGGTGCTGCGTTGGACCGGGGCGAGGTCGTGCGGGGCGACGGGCTGAGCGGCGGGCCAGGCTTCGGGCGAGGCTTCGGACTGGTACGCCGCCGGGGCGGGTGCGCCGAGGGGTGTGGGGCCGGGCACAGGTACGGATCCGGACGCGCCGGTCACAAGTCCGGTGGCGGTGACCGGCGTTCCCGTTCCCGCGAACGCGGCCGTCGCGCCCTGTCGCTTCGCGGAGCCGGTTCCGGTGCCTGAGCCGCGAGCGGCGGAGGAGCCGGGCAGGGCGACGAGGCGCTGTACGGCTATGCCGGCCGGCGCCGCCGGGGCGCTGATACCTGTCGTAGCGGCCGGAACGGCCGGAGTGGTACGGCCCATGAGCCGCTGCACCGGCGCGGACGCGGGTGTGGTGTGGCTCGGCGACGCCGTACTCGACGCGCTCGATGTGCGCGGGGTGTGCGGGGTGTGCTGCGGGACGGCGGCCGACAGGAGCGGCGGGCGCTCCGCCAAGGTCCGGGTCGTGACCAACGGGCTGACCAACGGGCCTACGGCGTCGGGCAGATGACCAGGAGCGGACGACTCCGGGGCCGAGGGCCACGCCTCGGGCCCGACCGCGCCGGAGGCCGTCCGGGACTGACCCGAACCGACACCGCCGCCGACCGGGTTGGTTCGCCGCACCAGTGGTACGGCGGGCGCAGCGCCGGGCCCGGGGACGCTCGCGGCCGACCGTACGACCGGGACGGCGGACGCACCGGGTGCCACGGCCGATCGCTGCACCGGCAGTGTGCCCGCCGCCGCGCGCTCCCCGGTCCGGGGCGCGGCCGTGTCGGTGGCGACCAACGGCTGTGCGGAACCGACCAGCGGGACGTCCGGCGCACTGGGAGCCGGGGCCCGGCGCACCGGGGCGTCACCGGCCGACGCGGACCGCTGCACCGGCAGCGCGCCACCGCCGGAGGACGGCACCGGAGCTGACACCGGAACCACCGGAGAAGGACTGCTGTGTACCGGCGCCGACACCGTCGGCTCGGCGAATGCTGAAGGCTCCCCCGGGCTCGCGGGCTCCGGGCTCGCGGGCGTACCGGAGACCTGCCGCTGCACGGGAAGGCTGTCCGCCGGAGCACTCGCGCCGGGAACGGCCGGCGGGGACAGCGGTACGGACGGCGTGCTGGGCGAGTGCGTCACCGCGGGCGGTGTCGAGCCGGGTGTTCCCTCGGATCCGTTGGCGGGAGCGGAAGTTGACGATGCGTCAGCTTCTGCCGGACTCGGCGTCGTGGTAGCCGTCGTTTCCTGCGTCATTGCCCTCTGCACCGCGGCCTGCAACGCCGCCGCCGCGCGGGCGGCAGGCTCGGGACGCGA
>NZ_JTHL01000001.1:4003172-4019516 GCF_000818195.1 Streptomyces sp. 150FB
AGCGGGCTGAGCGGCCCGTGGCCGTACCGGCGCGACCTGCGGCCCCGTCGCGAGAGCGGCCGACACGGCGCGCTGCACCGGTATGCCGGCCACCTCGCCCGCCTCCTCCGGCTCGTCCGGCGCTTCCACCGCGACGGGCAGGGACAGGGCGGGCTCGCCGAGCCGTCCGGACCGGCCCCCGGGCGTACCGGCGGGCTTCAGTACGTCTCGGATCAGGCCGGTCGGCGCGCCGTCGAGGACGGCGTGCGACAAGGTCCCGCTGAAGGAGGGGTTCTGCCAAGTCGTCAGCGTGCTCGCGAAGTTCGCGGACGCGACGGTGTACCCGGTCGGTTGTGCCATCGCGCGCTGGATCGGCGGCAGGGCGGACCAGCCGCCACCACCCCCAACGCCGTTAGCCGCAACGGGCGTTCCGGAAGCGGAAGCCGCCCCGGAAGCGGCCACGGAAGCCGCCGCAGCCGACGGGCTCGCAGCCGACGGGCCGCTCACACCCGTACCCGGCGCACCTGACGTAGCTGTCGTACCCGCCGTGCCCGGCGTACCTGTCGCGCCCGGCGCACCGGCCGCACCCGTACGTCCCCGCAGTCGATCAAGGATTCCCATGCCTACACCCGTCCCCTCACCGCTCGGCCGTGGCGCGGGTCACGAGCGAGGCGATCTGCTCGGCGTACCCACGGCGCTGGTGGTGTTCGAGGTCCAGGATGTCCTCCAGGCTCCAGTGGAAGTGGTAAGCGATGTACGCGATCTCCTCGTGGATACGGTCGGTCGCGTACGTCACGATTCCCCCAGGCGGCTCCCGCCGAGCTCAACCTCGAACGGCTGCTCGCAGTGCGGGCAGGTGACCCCGGCCCGTGTGTGACCCTCGGCATTGATCTGACGGTAGAAGTCCTGCAAGAAGGCCAGGTCGGAGGCGAACATCTTCTCGACCACACCGTCGTGCACGTACTCCACCGTGCCGAGCTGAGTGATCACCAGCCCGAGCAGAACCACCGACAGGAACGCCGGATTCTCCCGCACCCGCCGGTCCTGGAGCGGGATCAGCTCGTCCCTGGCGGTCGCCAGGCGCATGATCCCGTTGCGGTGCAGGACACCGGCGTCGTCCACGTACCCGCGCGGCAGCTCGAACGCGAACTCGGTCTGCAACTTCTGTCGTGCAGGCGCCGGTTCGGGCGCCGGGGCCGGGGCCGCGGCCGGGGCGGCCGTTGCCGCCCCTGCCGCCGGTCCCGCAGATCCCACCAGGGCCTCGGCCTCCGCGAAGGCCGAGGTCCTGGTGGCCGGTCCGCGACGCATCACTCGGGTACCAGGTCTTCGTAGACGATGGTGGCGGTCTCGGTGAGCGCGCTCGCCTCGCCGGCCCGCACGTCGCCGGGGGTGACATTGCTGCACCAGGCCTGCGTCAGGTGGTAGCGCTTCACCGGAGCGCCGAGGCTGTCGTAGAAGATGACAGTGGCGTTCTTGCGGGCCGCGCCCATGTTGCCGTTCTGCGAGAGCTTGTGCCACTCGTAGAAGGCCCTGCTCGACGTCACACCGTAGACGACGGTCACTTCGCCGGCCTGCTGTCCACCGGGCATCTTCTTGATGACCGGCTTGCCGTTGGCCGAGTTCTGCTTCAACTCGATGACGTCCTGAGTTGTCTTGTAACCGCTGATCGACTGGAGGTACTCAAGGCCGACACCATCGATCTGGATGCCGAACCTGTGTGTGGTGAGCGACTCACCCGGCTGAAGACTCATGGGACCTGCTCTTTCTGCTCGTACCGGTCGTGCTGGGCAGCTTCTCGCACGGGGATGTCGGGCCGGTCACCGGCCCGACGTTCTTCCCCGGCTGTCGGCTACTCGTCCAACTCGCCGCCGCCGCTGTTGAACTGGGCCAGCCGGAAGACCACGAACTCGGCGGGCTTGACCGGCGAGACGCCGATCTCACAGATCACACGGCCGAGGTCCACCGACTCCGGCGGGTTGGTCTCGGCGTCACACTTCACGTAGTAGGCATCGTCCGCGGTGGCGCCGAACAGGGCGCCGCTGCGCCACTCGGTCACCAGGAACGCGGAGATGTTCCGCCTGATGCGGGCCCACAGCGCCTGGTCGTTCGGCTCGAAGACCACCCACTGGGTGCCGATCAGGATCGACTCTTCGAGGTAGTTGAAGTACCGGCGGACGTTCAGGTAGCGCCAGGCCGGGTCGGAGGACAGGGTGCGCGCACCCCAGATCCGGATACCCCGGCCCGGGAAGGCCCGGATGCAGTTGATGCCCAGCGGGTTGAGCAGGTCGTGCTCACCCCGGGTGATCTGCATCTCCAGGTCCACGGCGCCGCGCACGACCTCGTTGGCCGGAGCCTTGTGCACGCCGCGCTCGAAGTCGTTACGGGCCCAGATACCGGCCACGTGACCGCTCGGCGGGACCATCTGCGTCTGGCCGCTGGCCGGGTCGAAGACCTTGATCCAGGGGTAGTACAGCGCCGCGTACTTGGAGTCGTAGCCGGCGGTTTCCTGGCGCCAGACCTGGATCTGACGGGCGTTGAGGCCCGGCGGGGGGTCGATGACGGCCAGCCGGTCGCCCATCAGCTCGCAGTGCGCGATGAGTCCGAGCTGTACGGCCTTCACGGCCTCCAGGTCGATCGCACCGCGCTGGTAGGCGGCCATCAGGTCGGGGACGGCGACCATCGAGATCTGGTCGACGGCTTCCAGACCACCGAAGCCGGTGCGGTCCGCGGAGTCACCCACGTACTCGCGGATGCCGACCTGGTCGCTGCCGTCGTCCACGGGAACCGGGGAGGAGGCGGAAGGCGCAGGGAGCGCGACCGACTGGTTCTCCGGCCGGGCGAGCTGCCCGACCGGGGCGGCCTCCGTGACCGTGATCAGCTTGGAGCGTTCCTTGACCTGCGTGACGACGTAGTTCCGGTTGGTCTTCTTGGCGGTGACGTCGAAGGTCTCGGCCGTCTTCTCGCCGTCCTTGACGACCAGCCGGAAGCGGTCGGCGGGGCCTTCGCCCTCGGCGTCGGCGACCTCGACGGTGATCCCGCCGGCCTCGCCGGGCGCGATGGCCGACACCTTGAACGTACCGAGCTGCTTCGCCTCACCGGCGGGCAGCGCGGCCGGGGCGGAGTCGCGGCCACCGGTCACGGCGGCCGGGGTCCGGGAGCCCGCACCGGACGCGCCGCCCGTCACTCCGCCGACGCGGACGACGTACGCGGCGGAACCGCCGTTGTTGAAGAAGCCGTAGACAGAGTGCGCGAGGTAGTAACCGTCGGTGAAGTCACCGAAGGACGCGACGTACTGGGACCAGTTGGTCACCAGTGTCGGCTCGTTGAGCGGTCCGTTCGGGGCGAGGCCGACAAAGGCGGCCACCGAGGTGCCCACTCCCTCGATGGGACGCGCACCGCTGGCCACCTCCTCGACATATACGCCAGGTGACAAGTACGACGGCATGCGCTGCTCTCCTCGGGGTACGAGACGGGACTGATTCAACATGTCCGGTCGACACCCGGCACCGAAACGTCCTCAGGTGCCTGACCGGGGGCAGTTCCGCTTCCGGTCCCATGCCCCAAAGGGCAGCCCGTCGCGCCCGGAAGGGCCAAGGACGCCAGGCTTCCGGATGCCCGAACGGGTGACGGCCGGGTGTGTTTTGTCGATCTCGCCCCGAAATTCCTCCCTTTGCGGCGCCCGGTTACACCACGACCCGGCAGATCGGCGCACCTTTGCCACCGACCGGCCCTGTCACATGCGGCCACGGGGCAGGATCCCGTCCGTCACGCCAACATACCGAAGGGTACGGAGACGGCTCCCCGACTGCGTACACCGGCCGCTCCCTGGCTCCTCGACGCCCGGCGAACCGCCTCCCGGCTCGCCCTACCCATGCGTACACCGGGGCCACCCCCGCTGCCGAGTGGTGCCGAGGGCATAGTGACTGTCTGTCGGGGCACATCCGGGCCGCCGAAACACGGCCCTGGGCGCCGTTTGCATGGCATGAACGAGACAAATGTCAGCGCCGGAGACGGCTCGCCGGCCCACCCGACGGGGCGCGTCGAGGCCACACACACCCGGCGCTCCGTCGCGGGCGACGGCACGCACTGGGGGCCGGTCTGGGACGTGATGAGAACGCTCGGGACGCTGCACGGCGCGGAACACGTACGGCTTGTCGTCTGGTTCGACTGAAGCCGATCCGGCCCGGTGTGGGCGCTGGTTATCATATGGGGTGGGTCGCTTGCTGTATTGATGCCGAAGATTGTCCAGGAAAGGGAATTCGCACCTATGCCGACCGAGACTTTTGAGTTCCAGGTGGAAGCGCGCCAGCTCCTCCAGATGATGATCCATTCGATCTACTCGAACAAGGACGTCTTTCTGCGGGAACTCATCTCCAACGCCTCAGACGCGCTGGACAAGTTGCGGCTGGAGGCTCTCCGCGACAGCGAGTTGCGGGAAGACGTGTCGGACCTTCATATCCGCCTCGATCTCGACAAGGAGCTGCGCACACTCACCGTACGTGACAACGGCATCGGGATGTCGCACGACGAAGTGGTCCAGCTCATCGGGACGATCGCCAACTCCGGCACTGCGAAGTTCCTGAAGGAATTGAAGGAAGCCCAGGGATCGACGGCTTCGGAAGAGCTGATCGGGCAGTTCGGTGTCGGGTTCTATTCGAGCTTCATGGTGGCCGACGAGGTCACGCTGCTGACCCGGCGTGCCGGGGAGAGCCAGGGGACGCGCTGGTCGTCCGACGGTGAGGGAACGTACTCGGTCGAGACGATCGACGAGGCGCCGCAGGGCACCTCGGTGACGCTGCGCCTCAAGCCGGAGGACACCGAGGACCAGCTCTTCGACTACACGTCGAGCTGGAAGGTCCGCGAAATCGTCAAGCGGTACTCGGACTTCATCACCTGGCCCATCAGGATGGTCTCCGAGACGGCCGGCAAGAGCGGCACGACCGGCGAGGATGCCGACGACGCCGAGGACGGCGCCGAGGCGCCCGCCGAGGCCGAGGTCGAGACCGTCAACTCGATGAAGGCGCTGTGGGCCCGGTCCCGGGACGAGGTGACCGACGACGAGTACCACGAGCTGTACAAGCACATCAGCCACGACTGGACCGACCCGCTCGAAATCATCCGCATGCAGGCGGAGGGCACCTTCGAATATCAGGCGCTGCTCTTCATCCCCTCCCGTGCGGCGCAGGATCTTTTCAGTCAGGGCCATAAGCGCGGGGTCCAGCTCTACGTCAAGCGCGTATTCATCATGGACGACTGCGAAGCGCTCATGCCGGAATACCTCCGCTTCGTCAAGGGCGTGGTCGACGCACAGGACCTCTCGCTGAATGTGTCCCGCGAGATTCTCCAGCAGGACCGCCAGATCCAGTTGATGCACCGCCGCCTGGTGAAGAAGGTGCTGTCGACGGTCAAGGACATGATGTCCGGCAACCCCGACCGCTACCTCACGCTCTGGAAGGAATTCGGGCGGGTCATCAAGGAAGGGCTTCTCAGCGACTACGAGAACCGCGACAGCATTCTCGGGATCTCGTCCTTCGCCTCGACGCAGGACGAGGAGCGGCTGACCACCCTCAAGGAATACGTCGAGCGCATGAAGGAGGGGCAGCAGCACATCTTCTACATGACGGGCGAGTCGCGGACGGCGATCGAAAGCTCGCCCCACATGGAAGCCTTCCAGGCCAAGGGCTTCGAGGTGCTGCTGCTGACCGACCCGGTCGACGAGGTGTGGGTGCAGTCGGTCCCGGAGTTCGACGGCAAGCAGTTGCAGTCGATCGCCAAGGGCGAGGTCGACCTCGACACCGACGAGGACAAGAAGGAGGTCGAGGCGGAGCGCGAGCGGCAGCGCCAGGACTACGCCGACCTGCTGACCTGGATGACGTCGGAGCTGAGCGAGGACGTGAAGGAGGTACGGCTGTCGTCGCGGCTCACCGTCTCGCCCGCCTGCATCGTCGGGGACACCAACGAGTTGAGCCCGGCCCTGGCGAACATGTACCGCGCCATGGGCCAGGAGGTGCCGGACGTCAAGCGCATCCTCGAACTCAACCCCACGCACCCGCTGGTCAGCGGGCTACGCAAGGCCCACTCCACGGGTGAGACGGGGACCGGGCTCGGCGAGGCGGCCGAACTCCTCTACGGGATGGCCCTGCTCGCCGACGGCGGAGAGCTGAGCGATCCCTCGCGCTTCATCAAGCTGATGGCGGACCGGCTGGAACGCACGCTGTAGCAGCGTGCGCTGTGGCGACGCGCCCTGCCGCAAGGCGCGTTGACCAACTCCCCTCGGGGCGGGCGGCTGTTCGCCGGCCCGCCCCGGGGGTCGTCACTGCTCGGGTGCCGTTACGGGCGGCTGCTCGGGCGCCCGGCCCAGCGCGGTCGCGCTCTCCTGGCCGCCCCAGCCGTCCGACGTCTGCCACAGGAGCCGGACGCCGAAGACCTCTCGTACGGTGTCCACCGCCCAGGCGTCGGCCGGGGGTTCGGAGAGGACCAGGTAGAGGCGTTCGGCCCGGCGCGGCAGGGTGTGGTCGACCTCCAGCAGCCGGGCGGCCCCGGCGCGTACGTCCGCGTACGCCGACCGCCCGGCGCCCAGGACCTCGTACACGAACAGGCCCTCCGCGCCGACACAACTGAGGTCCACCAGCGGCGATTCGAGCGACGGGCGCAGGCCGGCGCGGTGGAGAGCGGCTGCCAACTCGAACCGAACCGCCTCGTGCGTGTGACAGTCCCGGTCGGTCCTCGCCTCGGCCTCCAGCAGGAGTGGGAAGTCCTCGCTGTGGGCGGTGGCGAGGGCAGGGGCCAACTCGGTTTCGGGGGGCGTCACTTCGTCCTCGGTCGGCAGTTCAGTCGGGGGCTCGATCGGCTGCTCGGTCGGCTGCTCGGTTGGCTGTTCCGTCGGTGGTTTAGTCGGCGGTTCCGCCGACCGCTCGGCTTCCTTCTCCCGCGAACTCGTCAGTTGCGTATGGGCCTTGGTCAGCGCGCCCTGCCAATCACCGCACACCGGGTCGGACACCAGCCGCGCGCCGAGACCCGCGTCGCCCGAGGTCTCGCCCGAGGTCACGGCGTCCCGTGCGCTCTGCGCCAGGTCGCGCAGCGCGGTCAGCCGCTCCGTGTCGGGGGAACCGAGCAGCCGCCATACGCTCAGCCAGTCGGCCCGGTCCCTGCGCAGGCAGCGGTTCGCCATCCCCTTCAGCTCCGACAGCCGGGCCCCCGCCTCCGGCGGGACGGTGTCGGGGGCGCCGGTGAACTCCGCCAGGACGCCGAGCGCGGTCGCGTAACGGGCCGCCATACCCGGCGAGATGGGCTTACGGCCGAAGTCGCTGGCCGAGACGAAACTTATCCGCCCCTCGTTGTGCATCACCCAGCCGTCCAGTTCCGCGCCGACCGCCGGCGGCGGCGCGTCATGCCGTACGACAAGGAGCAGGGTGCGGTCCGTGGCCGGGGAGAGCGCCTGGACCCGCCAGTGGGAGCCCTTCCTCGCCCCCAGCACCCGGAACCGCACATCGCCGCCCACCCCGAGGTGCTCCGGCTCCGGCTCCGAGCCGATGAGCGCCTCCGGCAGCGGGGACGTGTGGAGGACGGTCAGGGTCTGGGTGCTGCGGGTCAGCGCCACATAGAGCTGACGCAGCCCGGCGGGCCCGCCCTCGGCGATGGTCGTCGGGTCCAGGACCAGGACATGGTCGAACTCCATGCCCCTGGCCTGGGCGGCAGCCAGTACGGATACGGTGGCGCGCGCCTCCGGGCTCATGCCCTCGGCCCGGTCGACGCGCCGCCGGACCTCGTCCAGCCAGTGCGAGTCGTCGGGGACGATGACGGCGATCGACCGCAGGGACCGCCCGTCGGTGCCGACGAGACGGGCCGCGCGGGACACGGCCTCGTCCAGCAACTCCCAGGGTTTCGTGGGGACAAGCCGTACGGCGTCGTCGCCTGCGCGGCGTACGGCCACCGGGTAGGGCAGCGCCGGTGCGACCGCCCTGGCGAGCGGGGCGACGAACTCCATGATCTCGGCGGGCACCCGGTAGCTGGTGTTCAGCTCCGCCACCCGCCAGTCGCCGCCGTCGGCCAGCAGGCCGCCCAGCCGGCTCCAGTCGTCGTACGTGTGCGGGCCCGTGGCCTGTGCCAGGTCGCCGAGTACGGTCATCGAGCCGGTCGGGCACCGTCGCCTCAGGGACCTCGCCTGCATCGGTGTGAGGTCCTGGGCCTCGTCAAGGACGATGTGCCGGTACCGCAGCGGGGTCTCCCCCGCGATGAGGAAGCGCAGCTCCTCCAGACAGACCAAGTCGTCGATGGTCCAAGGCTCTTCGGCGGCGCTCTCGGCCTTCGGCCGCTGCAACGCGGCCTGTTCGCTGTCGCCGAGCACCTGGGCCGCGCATTCCCGCAGCTTCCCGGGCGAGTTGAGCAGGCTCCGCAGGGCCTCCTCGGGGCTCAGCGCCGGCCAGGTCCGGTCGGCGAGAGCGGTGACCTGCCGGTGGCGCTCCAGATCCCGGCGCAGGTCGGTGTCGCGGCCCCGGCGCGGTGCGATCCGTGCCAGCTCGGCCAGCAGCCGGTCGACCACCAGGTCCCGGAAGCGGTTCCTGCGTACGCGGTAGGCGCCGGGCCCCTCACGGGCCTCACGCAGCAGGCCGAGCACCTCCGAGCGCGGCAGCCGCAGCGACGTACTGCCGATGGTGACGGCGAAGGCCGGCTCGTCGGTGTCGTCCGAGGACGGTGTGATCAGTGCGTCGACCGCCTCGGGCCGGCACTCGCTCTCCACGCGCCGCCGCAGGACGGCCGCCATCCGGTCGTCGGACTTGACGAGCCGCGCCTCGGCGGAGTCGGCGCCGCGCAGGTCGCCCTGCCAGAGCCGGGAGAGCTGAACGGCGTTGACGTTGCGGGTGCCGAGGGTGGGCAGCACGCGCCCCACGTACTCAAGGAAGCTCTGGTGCGGACCCACCACCAGGATGTCCTGCGGGCGGAAGTGGTCGTTGTTGACGAGCCAGGTCACGCGGTGCAGACCGACCGCCGACTTTCCCGTGCCGGGACCGCCCTGGACCACGAGCACATCCGCCGGTGAGCCGGTGACCAGTGCCAACTGGTCGCGCCGGATAGTCTCCACGATGTCGCGCATCCGTCCGCTGCGGGATCTGCGCAACTCCCTGAGCAGGAACTCGTCCACGGGCTGCGGCTTCCTCGCGCGCCTGCGCGGGATGTCGCGGGGGGACGGGGCGAGCGGCGGGGCGGGGTGCTGCTCGGTGGTGTCGGTAGCGGTATCGGCCGCGTCGGCGGTGGTATCGGCGGCGCCGGTGGTGGTCTCCGGTAGGAGCGCGTCCTGCTGGGCCTCGGCGGGCACCCCGGGTACGACGACCGGAGCGATCTCGTCCAGGTAGTCCTCGACCCTGCGCTCGACACACCGCAACTGCCGCCGCAGCAACACCTCTCCGGGGGTCTCCGGCTGCGCGTTGTGCCACCGTACGGCCAGCGGATTCGTCCAGGAGACCACCACCTGGTCGCGGGTGTCGACGTCGAACACACTCCGCCGCCCGATGTACCAGGTCTCGGGCCCCGGCTCGTTCTTCTCGTGTACGTCGACCCGGCTGACCACCAGCGACTCGCCGCCCAGGCCACCGTACTCCTCGGCCCTGACCTCGGCCTCGGCGCGCGCGGCGATCCCGTCCTTGCCGCTCGCCGACGCCGAGGCGGGTGACGTGGCCGTCATCTCGGCGAGGCGCGCCTCGTAGCAGTCGTACGCGCGGTCGACCGCCTTCTGCTCGATCGCGATGATCATGTCCCGTGCGCCTTGTGCTCTATGTGCGTCTTCTGAAGTACCGCCCATGCGTTCCCCCCTCATGACAGCGACGGCGACGGCGACGACGTCCGCGTATCGGCGCCGTTACAGGCCGTAGCCCGGATCGCGTGTCACAGGATTAGCAGAGAATGACGGGTAAAGAGTGATCAAATACACAACTGGTCCGCCACATGCGCGAATTCGGCTGGACGGCGCAGCCTTGTGGGACGTGTGGGACAGCGCTTTCATTACAGGCACCCCCCACACAAGGAGCGCACCATGCGCCTGCGGAAGTTGCTCACCACACTGACTCTCGCCGCCGTCGGGCTGGCGGCGCCGCTCGCCGCGGCCGCGCCCGCGAGTGCCGCCGAGAACAGGCGAGTTGTCGTCTACTACCAGACCCAGTACAGCAACGGCACCTACGTCTCGCCGCGCCCGCTCACCGACAACGCGACCGGCGTCACCGACGTACTCGTCGGCGCCATCCACCTCAACGGCGACGGCATCGTCACACTGAACGACAACCCGCCGGACGACGCCAAGTTCGACCAGATGTGGAGCGACCTCGGCGCCATGCAGGGCAAGGGCGTCCATGTCCTCGGCATGCTCGGCGGCGCCGCGCAGGGCAGCTTCCAGCGGCTGGACAGCCAATTCGACACGTACTACCCGATGTTGAAGAACGTCATCTCCACCCACCACCTCGACGGTGTGGACCTCGACGTCGAGGAGCAGATGTCCCTGCCGGGCGTCGAGCGGCTCATCGACCAGCTCCACACCGACTTCGGCTCGGGCTTCCTCGTCACACTGGCGCCCGTCGCGACGGCGCTCAACGGCGGGGGCAATCTCTCCGGCTTCAGCTACGACGCGCTCTACCGCGACCGGGCGTCGTCCATCGCCTGGTTCAACGCGCAGTTCTACTGCGGCTGGGGCTCGCTCTCGAACACCAGCGGGTACGACGGTGTCATCAACCACGGAGTGGTACCCGCCTCGAAGGTCGTCGCCGGCACCCTGACCAACGCGGCGAACTGCGGAAGCGGTTACGTCCCGATGGACACCCTCAAGTCGACCGTGTCCGCGCTCTCCTCCCGCTACGCGGACTTCGGCGGCGTCGCCGGATGGGAGTACTTCAACTCGGACCCGGGCGGCACGGCGGCGCCGTGGCAGTGGGCGGCGAACATGTCGGCGGCGATGCGGTGAGCGGTACGGGCCTCAAGAATCTGGGTTGTCTTTCCCGGTAAGGCCGCCTGCGGCGGTCCCACCCCTCCCCGCTCGAAAGGGCGGGGAGGTACCGGAAGATGATGGCGCAGCCGCCGGACTCCGAAGAACGGGCGGCGCCCGGCTCCTACCTGGCCCCCGCCTCCTCCTTGCTGTTGTTGTGCTTCTTGATGCCGGAGTGCAGGTCGTTGGGGTTGTTCGGCAACAGCAGGTTGCGGCCGGGAGGACTGTGGCCGGTGGCGGCCTTGTGTACCCCGATCACGAAGTCGGAGCAGTTGTAGCGGAACACGTTGTATTCGCGGTTCAGGTTCGTCTGAATGTACTTCTGGGCTTTCGAGAGCTGCTTCTGAGTGAGGGTGACGGACAGTTCGGTGGTCGCGTCCTTCGGGTCGTCGTGGTTCATCCGCACCTCGCCGGGCACGCTCCGGTGCGGTGCGTCCTGGTTGATCTGCCCGCCCTTGGGATAAAAGCCCGCGGAGGACTGGAACTTGTTGTCCTTGTAGAACGCCACCCAGGAGTGACCGACCCGCTGGAGGTAGTCCTCGTCACGGAAACTGGCGTTCTTCCGCACCATCACGCGAAGCGTGACGGTGTCGTCCCCACCCGCCGCCTGCTCCTGCTTCGCGGCCTCGGGTTGTTGGCCACCGGACGACTCTCCTGCCTCCGGCTGCGGGGCCCTGGTGTACCCGCCGTCCCCGGTCGGCTGCCAACCCCGCTCCAGCATGTTCCGGTGGGCCGCTGCCGGGTCGGGCCAGGGCACCCGCTGTACGGCCTGGGTGGCAGCGGGCACGCCGGCGCCCGCTCGTCCCCCGGTCGTACGGGCCTGGGCCTCGGCGCCGGCTTCCCGCGCGGGGCGCCGTTGAACCGGCACTTCCGCACTCCGGGGCGCGCGACCGGAAACCGCCCGCCGGCCCTGCTGCGCCAGCAGCCTGGCGGTGCCCGCATTGCCGGCCAACCGCTGGAGGGCCATCATCTCGCGCGGTGCGGGGGTCGCCCCTGCGCTGATCCCGGCGAAGCTCTCGGCCGGCGACATACCACGCGTCGCAGCAGGTCGGGCCGGCCGACTCGGCACGCCCCCGGGTCTCTGCTGCCGTTCTTGTTCCCTCAACCCCGGGCCCTTCCACTCTCTACTCGTGCCTCAAGCCGCCGCTCTCGACCAGTCCGTGGTGAGAGAGGGAGCGCCGAGTCGTTCTCAGCCCACGACACTGTCACACCGCGACAACGGGCGGAAGGCCCGAAGGCCCCTCAGAGGGCGAGGAACTCGCCTGCCTTGACGTGCGCCACGAAGGTGGCGAACGCGGTGGTGGAGAGGCCCAGAACGGGACCGCTCGGGTTCTTGGAGTCCCGGACGGGGACGATGCCGTGGGCGGCGGCGAGGTTGGTGGCAGCTTCGACGCAGGTGCCGCCGTTGTTGCTGTACGAGGACGTGAACCAGCGCGGGGATTCGGTCATCACAAGTGCCCTTCCGCAGAAGCTACTTCGGACCGTGCTCGGCCTCTAGCCTAGCCGTTTCGGTTGGGCTGAGGCGGCGTCCGCGGCGGGAGGGGAAGCGGCAGAAGCCGGCGCTCTCCCCCGCTTCCGGCCTCATCTCAACCGAAACCTCAACCGAAACAGCGAGGCCCGCTAGGCGGCGCGCCGCCCATGGGCCAGAGCGGCCGCCGCGCCGCGGGAGTTGACGCCCAGCTTGTCGAAGATCTTCGCGATGTGGAACTTCACCGTCGATTCAGTGATGTGCAGTTCTTGGGCGATGTCCCGGTTGCGCCGCCCGAGAGCCAGATGCTGGAGCACCTCCAACTCCCTTGTTCCCAACCCGGTCAGCGGGTCCCGGCGTGAGGCGTCCGGCGGTGCGAGGGGAATGTCGATGATCACCGTCGTGCCCCACCCCGGTACCGCGTCCACCTCGATCTGCCCGCCGAGCGGCGTCAGCCGTTCCGCGATCCGGTGTGTGTCGAAGGAATCCCGGGACCGTGCCCCGGGACCGTCGTCCCGCACCGTGGCGCGCAGCCGGGCAGAGTTCACCTTCCAGCCGATGTGGATCCGGCTCAGCCGAGCGCCGTCCGGCCCGCGTCCCTGGTCCTCCAGCGACGCATGCACGGTGGCCCGGACCGCCGCCGAGGCCGTATCGACGACATCGCCGGGCAACAGCCGGTCCCCACCCTCCTCCACGCCGGGTGTGCCGAGGTCCAGCCGTATGTTGCGGGCACGCAGTATCCGGCGCAGCGAGTCGGCGAGCCGCTCAAGGGCGTCCGCGGCCCGCTCCTCCACCAATTCCTGATCGAGCTCCGCCTGCGAACGCAGTTCCGCCAGGGCGGTGATTGCGAGGTCAACGGCGCGGGTCCGCGCAGTCGTGTCGTCCAGGCCACGGTCACGCAGGACGCCCAGCAACGCGCTGAGCGCGGCTCCATGCGCGCCGCCGAGTTCGGAGATGGCGCGGGTGCGGGCGGCTGACGCGGCGCGTGACACGGCCAGTGTCCCGGGGACGATCTCGGTCCGCATGCCTTCCCGGTGCGCGGTCAGTAGGTCCCACAACGCCTGGGCGGGCGCCAGACGTTCCCGCGGCAGCGGGGTGTCCGCGGTCCGTACGACGACCAGCAGCGCACAGGGTTCGCTGATTCCGCTGGCCAGAGCCACGATCGGAACGCTGGCGCCCGCCAGTCGGGCCAACCCCTGCCAGTTCCCTCCGGCCGGTACCAGGGGCCGCAGCGCGTGCATCTCGGTGGTGGTGATGGCCGAGCCCGGGTCACCTGGGGACTCCCCGTAGACCTTGAACGGGGCGTAGGGACAGTTGGCGGAGAGATCCGCGAGCCCACGGTGCGGAATCGTCTCGGTCAGGGCGGCGGACAGGCGCGGCAGAGTGTCGATCAGGGGCGCCTGGATCACGTCGAGCGGTGCCATCGGGTCCATGGCCCCCACCGTATCCAGCCCGCGCAGTGCTCCCGCTGTCCTTTCAGCCAGCCATGACCGTACGAAAGGACAGCGGGAGCGGGACCGTCCCCGCTGAGGATGGAGGCGCTCAGTGATCCGCCGTCAGGGCGGCGACGCATGCGACAGGGAGTGACAGACATGAAGGCGATCGTCTACGAGAACTACGGCGGCTCCGAGGTCCTGCGGCTCGCCGAGGTCGAGGAGCCGCACGCCGGTCCGGGCCAGATCCGGATGAAGGTCGTGGCTGTCGGGGTCAACGGCCTGGACTACAAGATCCGCCACGGCTGGTTGCAGCACGAGTTTCCCGTGACCTTCCCCGTCATTCCGGGGATGGAAGCGGCCGGCGTCGTCGACGAGGTCGGCGACGGTGTCACGGGTGTCTCGGTGGGGGACGAGGTGATGGGCATGACCACGACCGGCTGTTACGCCCAGTACGCCCTGGCCACGGACGTGGCGCTCAAACCGGCCGCGCTCGACTGGGAGTCGGCCGCCGCGCTGCCCGTCGGCGTCCAGACCTCCCACGGAGTGCTGGACGTCCTGAAGGTGACTCGCGGTGAGACGCTCCTGCTGCACGGGGCCGCCGGCGTTGTCGGCTCCGCCGGTGTCCAGCTCGCCGTCGCCCGTGGCGTCACCGTCATCGGTACCGCGTCCGAGGCCAACCACGACTACCTGCGGTCCCTGGGGGCCGTCCCTGTCACGTACGGCGACGGACTTGTCGACCGGGTTCGTGCCGTCGCACCCCAGGGCATCGACGCCGTGTACGACGCCACGGGGTACGACGCGCTGACAGCCTCTGTCGAACTGCGCGGCGGCACCACCGACCGCGTTGTCACCATCGCTGACCAGCGCGCCGCCGAACTGGGCGTCGAATTCTTCATGGGCACGCCCGGCCCGTTCGCGGCGGAGCTGGCGGACTACGCCCAACTCGCCGCCGACGGCCGGCTGTCCATACGTATCGACCGGAGTCTTCCCCTCACCGACGCCGCCGAGGCCGAGGAACTGAACGAAGCCGGCCACGCGCGCGGCAAGTTGATCCTTCGGCCATGACAGGCGGGCACCAGGCGCGGCCGCAGTGGCCTGAGCGCGAGTGAGGAGGCGGTGGTCAGACCGGTGGCATCGGCAAGACCCGCCGACAGCCGGCGCAGCGAAGAGCCCCGCCGCTCCGAGGGGGAGGCATGGCGGGGCTCAGACGAGACAGGCGCACGGGCTACGCGTCGAAGCGGCGGGCGAACTCTACGAGCCCGGCGAAGCTTCCGGTGGTCAGTGAGAGGTGCGGGCCGAACGGATCCTTGCTGTCACGGACCAGGACCTCACCTGTGGTCACGGCGTGCTCAGGTGCCCACTCGACGCATGAGCCACCGTTGGCGCTGTAGGAGGACTTGACCCAACGGAGAGAGGGGGATTCGGTCGTCACGGATTGCCCTTTCGTACTTGCGTGATCATGGCCACGGATGCCGCCTGCGACGCTGCCACGGCTTGTAGCTGATGGTAGGCCATAAACATGCGCGCCACAGAGGTGGTTTCGCGGTCCAAGTGTCCCTGCGTTTCGGACTCCACGTAAGACACGACGGACCGGTCGGCGAGCGTCAGAAGGTTAACCAGCCCGTTGAATGGGCGGTGTTCGCCGATGTCGTACGGGGCTACCTGAACCATGGTGTTGGGGAGCGCGGCGAACTCCACCAGCCAGTCAAGCTGCCCACCCATGACCTGGGGACCACCCACAGGCCGGCGGATGCAACTCTCGTCCATCACCACGATCACCATGGGCGGATTGGGCCGCACCAGAGCGGCTTGACGCTCCGCCAGGAACGCGACTCGCTCGTCAGCCTGCTCGGGCGTACTCGCCCCCCGCCGTACGGCGCTGTCCGCGATCGCCCGCGCGTACTCCGGTGTCTGCAATGGCCCCGGGATGATCCCGACTTCGAACAACCGGATCTCCACTGCCCGGCTCTCGCAACTGACGTACTCCGGGAAGCCTTCCAGCAGGCTGCCGTGCCGGATCTCGCGCCACTCGCGCTCGAACGAATCGGAGGAACCTGCGACGCCGAAGACGAGATCGACTTTGCGCGAGAACGGAAGGGTTGGGGGCTTCCGATTAGTTTCCACAGCCGAAATATGCTGGCTGGAATATTCCAATCTCCTGGCCAGCTCCTCCTGGTTCCAGCCGCGCTTCTCGCGGAACCTACGGATACGGGCTCCGAAGGCCGCGCGCGGACTGCTCTCAGGCTTCAGTTCCTTGCGGTTGACCATGCGTCACTCAACCCTTCCTTCGCTCCCAGCCAGTTGAAGGACTCCTCACTCTAGGCCAATCTCAATGCTCCCGGTAACGGTATCGCTACTGAGAGGAGCGGACTGTGCCCTCCAACCCCATGCGCCCCGACCCCCCGCACCCCAAGCCCCGCCCCGACACAGACGACTTGGCCGCACTCCTGAAAGCCGGCGGCCACTGGGCCCTCGCCCCCCACTGGGTCCCA
>NZ_JTHL01000001.1:4020442-4036893 GCF_000818195.1 Streptomyces sp. 150FB
ACCGCACCCGCCTGAAAGGCCTGGAGCAGCAGACCTGACGCAGGCTCAGGCCGCGGGCTCGCCGAGCGCTCGCTTCGTCGCACGGTAGCGGCCCAGCAGGACCGGCTTCAGCCAGCGCACCGGGGCAGGGAAGTTGCTCATCATGTGGGCGTACCCCTGGGCCTGGTCCGGATCCTCCATCAGACCCAGCACCAGGTGCGGACCCGTACGCGGCGCTCCACGCACGATCGCCTTGCGCAGCCGCACGATGTCCTCGTCGGGGACCTGCGGGAACAGGTCCAGCAGGACCGGCTCCTCCTCGTCCAGGTGCGCGGTGAGGATGGTGTCCACCCGTTCCGCCGACGGCAGCGCGGTCAGCGCGGCGCGACCGACGATCTCCAACATCTTCGCTCGGTCCGCCCTCGACGCGGGGGCCGCTATGGCGTCCACGGCCGCGCTCAGCGTCTCCAGCTCGGCATCGAGCGCCTCGTGCTCACGCGTCAGGCGGTCGAGTTCGCCGACCGCCGCCGGGAAGAGGTCGCGCAGCACCGGCCAGAACAGTTCGTCCTCGCTCTGGTGGTGATGGTGGACGAACTCGATCAGCCAGCGCGCCGTACCGACCAGGGCCTTCACATCGACGGGCTCGCCCCCGGCGAGGCGCGCGAAGGACGCGGTGACGAGCGGGGCGCCACGGCGCATGATCGCGTGGACGGCGATCAGCTCGTCGTATATACGCAAGCCCTGCTGGCCGTGCGGCTGCGGTGTGTGCGGGGCGGAGGAAGCGGCAGACATCGTGTGTACCTCAGGTTCGGGTAATGCTGCGTGCAATGAAATCAACGGTACGGCATCTAATGCCTACCGTAAACTGCCGACATGTCTGACGCCCGCCCGTACAACTCGCCACGCCGCGCGCTCACCGCCGCCGCCACCCGCCGCGACATCATCGACGCGGCCAGGCAGCTCTTCCTGGACCGCGGCTACGCGCAGGTCACCGTGTCCGACATCGCCCGCGCGGCGGGGACAGCGGTGAAGACCGTGTATGCCAGCGCCGGCGGCAAGGCGGAGATCCTGAGCGAGATAGTCGGCAGCGCCGTGACCGGCTCGGGAGCGCGGGAGACCGTCGAGCGGGTACGGGAGACCACCGACGCCGCTTCGGCAGTCGCCGCGCTCGCGCACGGCACGCGCCTCGGCAACGAGGCCAATCGCGTGGCCATCGCCATCCTCTACAGCGCCCTGCCGGTGCACGAGAGCGCGGAGGCCTTCTGGGAGGAGGGCACCGCCGCGTACCGCGACGCCCTGCGCGACGCCGCGGCCCACCTCGACAGCCTCGGCGCCCTGGGGCCGGGGGCGGACATCGAGAAGTGTGCGGACCTGTTGTGGTTCTGCCTCGGGCTCGGCGCGTGGCGCACGCTCGTGGACGACTGCGGGTGGTCGTGGGACGAGGCCGAGGTGGAGCTGACGTCCGTGGCCACGAAACTGCTGGTCAAGGCGGGATGACAGGGGCGGCGGCGGAGCGACGGCAGGCCCCTGGGGCAGGCGTCGGGGGCGCCTCCGCCAAAGTTATCCACAGGCTGAGGGAGACCCTGACACATTGTCGGGGGACGGGCGCAGAATAGGGGGCATGACTGAGATCAACGGTTCGTTGTCGGCGTCGAGGCCGGAGATGCCCGACTGGGAGAAGCGGTTCCGGGCGCCGCGGGTTTCGCTGCCCGACTGGGCGGAGGACGCGCCGGACCACGCGCTGTTCGTGTCGAACGCGACAGGGACGTACGAGCTGTACGCATGGGACCGCGCGACCGGCGTCCAGCGGCAGGCCACGGACCGGCCGAACGGGACGACGGACGGCGTGCTGTCACCGGACGGCGAGTCGATCTGGTGGTTCTCGGACACGGACGGGGACGAGTTCGGGATCTGGATGCGGCAGCCGTTCGCGGGAGCGGGGACGGAGAGCGGGTCCGGGTCCGGGGCCGGGTCGGAGAAGGCGGTCGACGAGCCCGGGGCCCCCGGGCTTGCCCCCTCGTATCCGGCCGGTCTCGCGCTGGGCCGGGACGGTACGGCGATCGTCGGCCGGTCGACCGACGAGGACGGCTCGTCGCTCCATGTCGTACGGCCGGGCGAGGAGCCCGTCGTGATCTACCGGCACCGCGAGTCGGCCGGCGTCGGGGACCTGTCGCACGACGGCACACTGCTCGCGATCGAGCACACCGAGCACGGCGACGCGATGCACTCGGCGGTGCGGGTGCTGCGGCTCGACGGCTCGACGGTGGCCGAGCTCGACGACACCGAGGGCGGCACCAAGGAGCTGGGCCTCGAAGTGCTGGGCTTCGCGCCGGTCGAGGGCGACAGCCGGCTGCTCATCGGGCACCAGCGGCGCGGCAGGTGGGAGCCGATCGTCTGGAACCCGCTGACCGGCGAGCAGACCGAGCTGGCGATCGAGCTGCCGGGCGATGTCAACGCCGAGTGGTATGCGGACGGTTCGGGGCTGCTGGTCGCGCACAGCTTCGAGGCCCGCAGCGAGCTGTGGCGGTACGACTTCGCCAAGAGCGCCCTGATCCAGGTCGACACCCCGGCGGGGACGGTCTCGGGGGCGACGGCCCGGCCCGACGGGACGGTGGAGTATCTCTGGTCCTCGGCCGCCAGCCCCTCGGAGGTACGGTCCACGGCCGGCGGGGTCGTCCTCGACCCGCCCGGTCTCAAGGCCCCCGGCTCCGTGCCCGTCGAGGACGCCTGGGTGGAGAGCCCCGGCGGGCGGGTCCACGCGCTGGTGCAGCGGCCGGCCGGTGAGGGCCCGTTCCCGACGGTCTTCGAGATCCACGGCGGTCCGACCTGGCACGACAGCGACGCGTTCGCCGCCGGCCCGGCGGCCTGGGTCGACCACGGATACGCGGTCGTGCGGGTCAACTACCGCGGCTCCACCGGTTACGGGCGGGAGTGGACGGACGCCCTCAAGCACCGGGTCGGGCTGATCGAACTGGAGGACATCGCCGCCGTCCGCGAATGGGCGGTCTCCTCGGGCCTCGCCGACCCGGCGAAGCTCGTGCTGTCGGGCGGCTCGTGGGGCGGCTATCTGACCCTGCTCGGGCTCGGCGTGCAGCCCGAGGCGTGGGCGGTCGGGCTCGCCGCCGTACCGGTCGCCGACTACGTCACCGCCTACCACGACGAGATGGAGGCGCTCAAGGCGATGGACCGCACGCTGCTCGGCGGTACGCCCGAGGAGGTGCCCGAGCGGTTCGAGGCCTCGTCCCCGCTGACGTACGTCGACGCCGTGCGGGCGCCGGTCTACATCTCGGCGGGGCTCAACGACCCGCGCTGCCCGATCCAGCAGGTCGAGAACTACGTGGACCGCCTCGCCGCGCGCGGCGCGACCCACGAGGTCTACCGGTACGACGCGGGCCATGGCTCGCTGGTGGTGGAGGAGCGGATCAAGCAGGTCCAACTGGAGCTGGACTTCGCCGCCCGGCATCTCGGGCGGTGACCACCTGATCGCCCGACCACGCGACCGCCTGGCCGCTTGACCGCCCGACCTCCATCGGGTGAGACGGCGGTCGGCGCGGGGCCCGGACCGGGCGCGCGTGGAGCGGGTTCGGTCCGGGAGACGGGGACCCGGGGCCACGACGCGTCCCGGGGTTCCGTACCGTGGGAGCGTGTACCGGTTTCTGGTGACTCCGCGCTGGTGGGGAATCAATGTCTTCGTCGTGCTGGCGATCCCCGTCTGCATCTTCATGGGGACCTGGCAGCTCGGCCGCTTCGAGGAACGTGTCCAGACGCAGACGGCCGCCGACAAGCAGCCCGATCCCGCGCAGCGGGCCGCCGCGCCCCTGAGCGAACTGCTGCCCGTCGACACGCAGACCTCCGGTCGGCACACGGAGGCCAGCGGGCGGTACGGCGCGCAGTTCCTCGTGCCCGACCGGGAGCTGGACGGCAAGAACGGTTCGTACGTCCTGACGATGCTGCGCACAGCGGGCGGCAAGGCGCTGCCCGTCGTACGCGGCTGGCTGCCGTCGGGCGAGAAGCCTCCGGCGCCGCCGAAGGGCGAGGTCACCGTGGCCGGAGCGCTCCAGGCGTCCGAGACGTCCGAGAGCGACGGTGTGGTGCATTCGAACGGCGGGCTGCCCGCGGGACAGCTCGGCATGATCAGTGCCGCTTCGCTGGTCAACCTCGTGCCCTACGACGTCTACGACGCGTGGGTCACCGTCAGCAAGGCGCAGTCCGGGCTGCGGGTCGTACCCGCCGAGGCCCCGCAGAACACCGGGCTCGACCTCAAGGCGTTCCAGAACCTCGGATACACCGGTGAGTGGTTCGTCTTCGCCGGCTTTGTGGTCTTCATGTGGTTCAGGCTCGTGCGGCGCGAGGCCGAAGCCGTCAGGGACCGCGCGTTGGGACTCGAAACCGCCGCCTGACCCGGCAAAAGGCATACTGCCCGGCGCACCGGCGTCAGGAGGCGCTGAGTACGCCCGTCCGGTAGATGGTGCCGGCGCAGGCGTTGGGGATGGTCGCCGCCGTCGTCGGGGCGCCCGGCTCGGGGATGTGCGAGACGGAGACGCTGCCCTCTTCCGTACCGCCGTCCCGCAGGAGCTGGGTCGACGTGTCCGTGGAGTCCGAGCCGGACGAAGCGCCCGCGTCGGGACCCGAGCCACCGCTCGTACCACCGTCGGTGCCGCCGCCCGACACGCCCGTCCCGCCGTCCGACGGGCTGGGGTCGGGGGACTCGCCGCCGGTGGGGCAGGTCTCCGAGGGCACCCAGGCGAACTTCACCTCGTACGCGGCATTCGGCTTCAGGAGCAGCTCAGCGCTCGCCTGGGACGGGTCGGGCAGCCCGGTCGCCGGGTCTCCCGGCACATGGTCCACGACCTTGATCTGGCTCGGGTCGGCGGCGCCCATGGCCTGGAAGGAGACCGCTCCCGGGCTGGTGACCGAACAGTCGGTGGACGAGACGTTGGCGACGCGGAAGGTGCCGTACACCGTGCCCGACGCGTCCGGGGTGTCGGCGACCGTGCTGGCGTCGAGCTGAGCGGGGTCACAGGCCGTCGCGAGGTCGTACGTACCGGCCGAGCCCTCGACGTCGCCGCCGGTGATGCCGCCGGAGCCGCCCTTCCCCGAGCCGCCCGGTCCCTTCGTACGGTCGGGGGCGCCCGGGCCGTCGGTCGCCGGGTCCGAGGGGGCGCCGGAGTTCTTCCCGCCCGCGCCCTTTCCCTGGTCACCGTCGGTGTCGCCCGGCGCCGTCCGGCCGGATCCCGTGTTGACGGCCCGGTTGTCGGCCGTACCGCCGGAGTTGGCGACATGCACGAAGGCGGGGATCGCCGTCCCGAAGAGGAGAGCTGCGGCCGCCACGCCGACGAGCGCCTGGCGCTTCCTGGCCCGCCGTACCGGAACGGCCCTGTGCAGATGATCCAGGACGCCGTCCGCCGGCTCAAGGTCGTCCACGGCGTTGTGCAGCAACCGCCGGAGCGCCAACTCGTCACTGCCGAGTCCGCTCAGCTCGTTGTCCGGCCCGTTGTTCACGATTCCGTTTCCAGTCAGGTCATTCAGCGGCGCGTCCTGCGCGTTGTGCCCATTGTGCTCGCTCGGCTCGTCCGGCTCGTTCCGGTACCGGTCCTTGCCGGCGCGCCAGGTCATGAGTTGGCCTCCATCACGACACGCAGCGCCGCTATGCCGCGCGAGCCGTACGCCTTCACCGAACCCAGTGATATGCCCAGGGTGTCGGCGACCTGCGCCTCCGTCATATCGGCGAAGTACCGCAGCACCAGCACCTCGCGCTGCCTGCGCTGGAGCCCGCGCATCGCCTTGATCAGCGCGTCCCGCTCCAACTGGTCGTACGCGCCCTCCTCGGCGCTCGCCATGTCCGGCATCGGCTTCGACAGCAGCTTCAGGCCGAGTATGCGGCGGCGCAGGGCGGACCGGGACAGGTTCACCACGGTCTGCCGCAGGTAGGCGAGGGTCTTCTCGGGCTCCCGCACGCGGCCCCGGGCCGAGTGCACCCGTATGAACGCCTCCTGCACGACGTCCTCGCAGGAGGCGGTGTCGTCCAGCAGGAGCGCCGCGAGGCCGAGCAGCGAGCGGTAGTGGGCGCGGTAGGTCTCGGTCAGGTGGTCGACGGTGGTGCCCGCTGCCATGGTGTCCTCAGCACCCTCGCGCTGGGACGCCAGGCGGGCGGGGCGGGCGGCGGGTACCGGGGCGATCACCGGCATCCCGCCAGGCGTACGGGGCCGCCGGACGGGGCGCACCGTAGCGCCACGTACCGGGACGATCGCTGTGATATCCAGAACCTCTGCCACGCCTGTTGGACACGCTTCTCCCCGTCAGGGTTGTACGCGCACGCCGTCGCATTTGACGTTGCACCAATTACCCTCATGCGTAACCGATCTCCCCATTGCCCCGATATGCGTCGCACGCACGGGGGCTACCGCGTAGACGCTCTCCGGCCGACCGGCGGTTGCGCGTCTTCCGCGGAAAGTCAGATTTGATCGTCGGGCATGACGACACACCAGTTCAAGTGGTACAGACCAGCGATTTGCTCACAGGAAATTCACGGATCACGCACAGATGAGGTAAAGCCTCACCGCAGCACGCATCCACGAGAGTTACGGCGGGAGTTACGGCAGGCGTTACGCCGACAGCTCGGCGGCGACGGCCTCGGCGATCTGCGCGGAGTTGAGGGCCGCGCCCTTACGGAGGTTGTCGCCGCAGACGAACAGCTCCAGCGCCCTGGGGTCGTCCAGCGAGCGCCGTACGCGCCCCACCCAGGTCGGGTCCGTACCCACCACGTCGGCCGGCGTGGGGAAGTCGCCGGCGGCCGGGTTGTCGAACAGCACCACGCCGGGCGAGGTCGCGAGGATCTCGTGCGCCCGGTCGACCGTCACCTCGTGCTCGAAGCGCGCGTGCACGGCGAGCGAGTGCGTGGTGATGACGGGGACATGGACGCAGGTGGCGGCGACCCGCAGGTCGGGCAGTTCGAGGATCTTCCTGGTCTCCTGACGGATCGCCATCTCCTCGGAGGACCAGCCGCCCTCCTGGAGCGACCCGGACCAGGGCACGACATTGAGCGCCAGCGGCCCGGGGAAGGGGCCCGTGGTGTCGCCGACGGCGCGGCGCACATCGCCGGGCTTCGCGCCCAGCTCCGTACCGGCGACCAGGGAGAGCTGGTCGCGCAGCGCGGTGACGCCGTCCTGTCCGGCGCCGCTGACCGCCTGGTACGAGGACACCACCAGCTCGCGCACCCCGAACTCGGCGTGCAGCGCGCCCACCGCGACGATCATCGACAGCGTGAGGGAGCACGGGCTCGCGATGATGGAGCGCGGGCGCGACCGTACGGCGTGCGGGTTCAGCTCCGGCACGACCAGCGGCACATCGGGGTCCATCCGGAACGCGGCCGAATTGTCCACGACGACCGCGCCCCTGGCCGCGGCGATGGGTGCCCACTTGGTGGACACCTCGTCCGGTACGAGGAACAGCGCGACGTCGACGCCGTCCAGGGCCTCTTCGGAGAGCCCGACGACCTCGGTCTCCTCACCGCGTACGGACAGCTTGCGGCCGTCCGTACGCGGCGAGGCGATCAGCCTGATGTCGCCCCACACATCCGCGTGCTGCGACAGGATCTGGAGCATGACGGCGCCGACAGCACCGGTCGCACCGACGACCGCGAGTGTCGGGCCGCCGGTCATCGTCCGCTGCCTCCGTAGACAACGGCCTCGTCGGAGTCGCTGTCGAGCCCGAAGGCGGTGTGTACGGCGCGCACGGCCTCGTTCACCTCGTCGGCACGGGTGACCACCGAGATACGGATCTCGGATGTCGAGATCAGCTCGATGTTGACGCCCGCGTTCGACAGGGCCTCGAAGAAGCCGGCGGTCACGCCCGGATTCGTCTTCATGCCGGCGCCGACCAGCGAGATCTTGGCGATCTGGTCGTCGTAGCGCAGGGAGTGGAAGCCGATCTTCGGCTTGGTCTTCTCCAGCGCGTCGACCGCCTTGCGACCCTCGGTCTTGGGCAGCGTGAAGGAGATGTCCGTCAGCCCGGTCGAGGCGGCGGACACGTTCTGCACGACCATGTCGATGTTGATCTCGTTGTCCGCGATGGCCCGGAAGATCGTCGCGGCCTCGCCCGGCTTGTCGGGGACACCGACGACGGTGATCTTCGCCTCGGAGGTGTCGTGGGCGACACCGGAGATGATGGCCTGCTCCACCTTGCGGTCCCCTTGTGGTTCGTTACTGACCCAGGTGCCCTGAAGCCCCGAGAACGAGGACCGGACATGGATCGGAATGTTGTATCGGCGTGCGTACTCCACGCACCGGTGCAGCAGCACCTTGGAGCCCGAACTGGCTAGCTCCAGCATGTCACCGAAGGAGATCCAGTCAATCTTCCGCGCGTTCGGGACCACCCGCGGGTCGGCGGTGAACACTCCGTCCACATCCGTGTAGATCTCACAGACCTCGGCGTCCAGCGCGGCGGCGAGCGCCACAGCGGTGGTGTCGGAGCCGCCACGGCCGAGCGTGGTGATGTCCTTCTTGTCCTGGGACACACCCTGGAACCCGGCGACGATGGCGATGTTGCCCTCGTCGAGCGCCGTACGGATACGGCCCGGCGTGACATCGATGATGCGCGCTTTGTTGTGGACCGAGTCGGTTATGACACCGGCCTGGCTGCCGGTGAACGACTGGGCCTCATGGCCCAGGTTTTTGATCGCCATGGCCAGCAGCGCCATGGAGATCCGCTCTCCGGCGGTCAGCAGCATGTCGAACTCGCGTCCCGCGGGGATCGGGGACACCTGCTCGGCAAGATCGATCAACTCGTCCGTCGTGTCGCCCATCGCCGATACCACGACGACCACTTGATGGCCGGTCTTCTTGGCATCCACGATGCGCTTGGCGACCCGCTTGATGCCTTCGGCATCGGCTACGGAGGAGCCTCCGTACTTCTGCACGACAAGGCCCACGTGCGCTCCTCGATCAGTTCATTACCGCGGTCGGATCAGTTTAACGAGCGGCCGCACGGCGGCCCGCTGATACCGCATCGTGAGATGTCCCGCTCACTCAGCGACCAGCGGACGCCGTTCACGCCCGCTCGGTGGGGATCCATGCCCCCGACGGCGTGGACCACGCCTAACGTGGTCCACGTCACGCCGACCGGCGTATCACGCGGCACCGACCAGATCACTGAGGAGCCCTGGCGGCGCCGCGCGCGTCGCGCCCGCCGGGGTGGTCGACGAATGGGATGGTCAGCGGGTGCGGGGTGACTCAGCGCATGGGTGCTCAGCGGGTGCGGGCCGTGCGGAGGCCCAGGGGGCCCGCGATCTCTTCCGCCATCACCTTGCCCGCCTCCTCCGCCAGCACGTCTTCCGCGTCCTCGGTCAGGTCCTGGTCCGTGTCCAGGCCGTCCAGCGCCGGGAGCGGCTGGTCGAGGCGGACGTGGGCCACCAGGGACTGGAGGGCGCGGAGGGTCGCCGAGGCGGTGGAGCCCCAGTTGGAGAAGTACGAGAACTGCCACCACCACAGCGCCTCGGTGATCCGGCCCGCGCGGTAGTGGGCCAGGCCGTGGCGGAGGTCCGTGACCACGCCGGCGATGTCGTCGGAGATCCGAGACGGTACGGGCGCCTTGCGCGGCTCGTACGGGTCGAAGACCTCGGAGTAGATGTCGATCGGCTCCAGGATCGCGGCGAAGCGCTCGCGCAGCTCGTCGGTGTCCGGCTCCGGGCCGAGGTCCGGCTCGTACCGGTCGGCGGGCAGGATGTCCTCGTGCGCGCCGAGACGCCCCCCGGCCAGCATGAGCTGGGAGAATTCGAGCAGCAGGAACGGAACAGCGCTGTCGGGCTCATCGCCCTTCGCCACCTCGGTGACGGCGACGATGAAGCTCTCCATCTGGTCGGCGATCTGAACGGCGAAGTCGTTCGGATCCTGAGCGGTGTCGTGCAGCGTTGCGTCAGACATCGAGAAGTCGTCTCCCCTCGAAGGCACGCCCGAGCGTGACCTCGTCGGCATATTCCAGGTCCCCCCCTACGGGGAGGCCACTGGCCAGGCGTGTGACCTTCAAACCCATCGGTTTGATCATGCGGGCGAGGTACGTCGCTGTGGCCTCGCCCTCCAGGTTGGGGTCCGTCGCGAGGATCAGCTCGGTGACCGTGCCGTCGGCGAGACGGGTGAGCAGTTCGCGGATCCGCAGGTCGTCGGGTCCGACGCCCTCGATGGGGCTGATCGCGCCGCCGAGCACGTGGTACTTCCCGCGGAACTCTCGGGTGCGCTCGACCGCGACGACGTCCTTCGGCTCCTCCACGACGCAGATCACCGTCAGGTCGCGGCGCGCGTCACGGCAGATACCGCACAGCTCCTCCTGGGCGACATTGCCGCACACGACGCAGAACCTGACCTTGTCCTTGACCTCGAGGAGGATCTGGGCGAGGCGGCGTACGTCGGTGGGCTCGGCCTGGAGGATGTGGAAGGCGATACGTTGCGCGCTCTTGGGACCGACGCCGGGCAGCCTGCCCAGTTCGTCGATGAGGTCCTGGACCACGCCTTCGTACAACGGATTGCCTTCCTGGAATGCCGACGGTGCTGTGTGGTGGGGTGCGTCGCACTGGTACGTACGGGGGCGGTGCGCGCGGGGTGCGCCGGTGCGTACCCCGTACGTACGGTAGGGGCTCCGCCCCCTGCGGGGGCCTAGAAGGGCAGACCCGGCATCCCGCCCAGTCCCTG
This sequence comes from Streptomyces sp. 150FB, assembly GCF_000818195.1. Lineage (GTDB taxonomy): Bacteria > Actinomycetota > Actinomycetes > Streptomycetales > Streptomycetaceae > Streptomyces. The sequence continues at coordinate 4,031,104 of NZ_JTHL01000001.1, forward strand.
GGCCAGCGGGCCCAGCTTCTCCTGCTGCAACTGCTGCGCGTTCTCGTTCGCCGCCTGCACCGCCGCGACGACCAGATCCGCGAGCGTCTCGGTGTCTTCGGGATCGACGGCCTTCGGGTCGATGACAAGGCCGCGCAGCTCACCGGAGCCGTTGACGGTGGCCTTCACGAGGCCTCCGCCCGCCTGGCCGTCGACCTCGGTCGCCGCCAGCTCCTCCTGCGCCCGCGCGAGGTCCTGCTGCATCTTCTGGGCCTGCTGGAGCAGCTCTTGCATGTTGGGCTGGCCACCACCGGGAATCACGGTCACTCCTGGCATTTCGTAGACGAGTTTCCTCTAGGGCGAGTTTCCTGTAAGGCGAGCCTACGTGTTCCCCGCGCACCTCGCCCTACCCGGCCGGGACCAACTCTTTCGAGTGAGAGCCCGACGGCTCCTCTACCTGATCACGGCGCCCGTATGGGCGGAGTTAGCGGATACCGGGGCATCAAGCCCACCATTTGGCGGTAGGAAGTGCATGCGCGTTTACGTACACGCCGGCAGCCCGGAGGCGCACCGCTTCCGGGACGCAGATCACCCGCCGCCCGTCCCACGAAGCTCACGCAGAATCCGCACATGGTCCACGCAGAGTCACAGCACAACGTAGAGGAGTGCCCCGGTGAGCCAGCCGGAGATGCAGCCCGGAGGCCCCGCCCGGGAAGAGGGTGCCTCGTCGTCGGGCACCAGCTCCGGCACCGGAGCCGCATACGGCGAGGGCGGGCCGCCGAGCGGCGATCTGACCGGCGGGCCGTTCCCGCTCGGCGACTGGGGCGAGCCGGCCGTACGCCTCGACGAGTTGTACCAGTGGGTCGAGACAGGGGCGCTGCGCACGGTGACCTGGTATCTCGCGGAGCGGGCGCGCAAGCGGCGTTACGCCCGCGTCCTGCGGGCCGGCACCGCGCTCGGGATGGTCGCGGGGGCCGCGGTGCCGCTGGTCGACCTGATCGGGGCGGCACCGGGAGCGGCGGGGTGGGGGTACGTCTCGCTGCTGCTCGGCGCCGCGTGCCTCGGGTGCGACAAGTACTTCGGGCTCACGTCGGGCTGGATGCGAGCGGTCGCGACGGCGCAGGCGGTGCAGCGGCGGTTGCAGACGCTCCAGTTCGACTGGGCCTCGGAGTGCGTACGGGAGGTGCTCGGCCCGACGGAGGGCACGGCGAGCGAGGCGGCCGAACGGTGCTTGGGGGTGCTGCGGAAGTTCACCGAGGAGATGACCGAGCTGGTGCGCGCCGAGACGGCGGACTGGATGACGGAGTTCCACTCGGGCCACGCGCCGCTGGTGATGCAGTCGCTGCCGATGGGGGCGGGACGGCCGGAGGGCGCCGGGGGGATGCCGGGGCGCTTCCCGCTGCCGCCGGGGATGCGGCCGAACATGCCACGGCAGAGGCCGCCGGAGCCGCGGTGACCCGGGCGGCGGTGACCTGACCCGGGCGGCGTGCGGAGGCTTCGGTCCGCGCGTGCCGTCAGCGCCGTCCGCGCGCGCCGTCAGTACTGCCCGCGCCGCTCAGACTGCCCGCGCCGCTCAGGCCGCGTCGTACCAGCCGCCGTCGACCCTGAGCGTCGTACCGGTGATGTAGCCCGACCTCGGGCTGGCCAGGAACGCGACGACGTCGGCGTACTCCTCCCGCCTGCCGACGCGGCCGACGTCGTTGGGCGCGAGCGTGTCGACGACCTTCGACTCCATCTCCTCCCACGACTCCCCCCAGCCGTGCTGGGCGCCGATTCCCGTCAGGAAGTCCTGGATCCCGGGGGTGAGGATGCCGCCCGCCGAGACGGCGTTCGACGTCACACCCGAGCCCTTCAGCTCATGCGCGAGAGACGCGGCGAGGTTGCTCCGGGCCGCGTTGGTCGCCGCGTAGTGCGGCTGACTCGCCTGCGGCAACTGGCCGGTCACACTGCCGATCTGGATGACCCGCCCCCAGCCGCGCTCCCGCATCGCGGGCACGAGGCGGTGCGTCATCCGCACGCCGGAGATGACGTTGATGTTGTAGATGTCCGCCCATTCCTGGGACGAGGTGGTGGTCCAGCCGGCCATCGGGTCGTACCTGCCGGCGTTGTTGACGAGGATGTCGACCGGACCGTCGCCGAGGGCCGCTGCGGCGACCTCGTCGGCGCCCGCGTCCGTACCGAGGTCTCCGACGGCGACCGAGGCGTCGCCGCCGTTCTCCCGTACGTACGTGGCCACCGCGAGGGTCCGTGCCTCGTCCCGGCCGTGGACCACGACGGCGGCGCCCTCGGCGGCCAGCGCCTTGACCAGCGTTTCGCCGAGCCCGCCGCTCGATCCGGTGACGAGGGCGCGCTTGCCCTTGAGCTGTAGATCCATCGGTTCTTCCTCGCTGTTCCGGCTGTTCGGGCTGGTCCGACTGCCCGGCTGTTCGGCCCGAGACGAATGGACCGTACGGTCCATTGGACCACTCGGTCCAGTTTGCTTCCGTCGCGGACCGCTTGTCAAACATCCGTTGCGGGGCGCGCACGACAGAGCCGGCGCGCGCCGCGCCGGCTCTGTCTCCGGGATGAATCTCCGGGGTGTGTCTCCGGGGTGGGTCAGCTAAAGATGATCATTGAGCCCTGGCCGAGGCTGCGGGTGGCAGCCGCGTGCAGGCCCAGCCATACGTGCCGTTCGCGGGCGAACGGGCTGTCGTCGTAGGGGATCGGGTTCGCCGCTGGTTCCTCCAGCGAGGTGGGGCGTTCCGGCGGGGTCGGGGGCGCCGGGGGGTTGGCCGGGTCGATTCCGATCGCCGGCGCGACGACTTCGAGTTCGCGCAGCAGGCCCTGGGTGGAGCCCAGCGGGCCGCCGCCCGCGAGGAGTTCCTCGTTCGAGAGGGGCGCGGCGTAGTCCACCGGTACGTAGGCGCCCGCGTGGTCGTAGTGCCAGACGAGATGTGACTGCTGGGCCGTCGACTCGAACATCTCCAGGAGCTGTTCGTAGTCACCGCCCAGCTCGCCCACGGGCGTCACCGCCAGGCCGCAGATCTGGAGCAGGTACGCGCGCCGCAGGAAGTGCAGCGCGTCGTAGTCGAAGCCGGCGACGGGGGCGACGTCCCCCGAGAGGCCCGGCATGTAGGCGAAGACGGGGACGGACGGCAGCCCGGCGTCGCCCAGCGCCTTGTCGTAGATGGCGATCTCTTCGGCGAAGGGATTGTCGGGGCTGTGGCACAGCACATCGACGAGGGGGACCAACCACAGGTCACAGGCCAAGGGAGGCTCGCTCTCCAACCAGTTCGTACGCGTCCGCGCGATGGTCGCGATGGTCGGGCCAGCGTAATGCGGCGGGCACGTTCAGCGAAGTAGTGCGTCTCGTACGTATCGACGAGAGGGTGCCCCGAAAGGGGCCGGTGAACGCCTCCGGGAGCCCTTTCCATGAACGTTCTCCCCCGGCGCGCGTCTCCTCCCGCCACCCCCACCGCCGCTCCCGCTCAGCCCGGCAGGTCCCAGATCCAGGCGCCGCCCACCCGCTTCCCCGGCCGCCCGAGCAGCTTCTCCAGTACGTCGTAGAGCGCCGAGTCGTTCGGCTGCGGGGCCAGCACCACCACGCCCGCCTTCCAGAAGGCGAAGTCGTAACGCGCCTGCGCCTTCCAGTTCGCGTTGATGTCCGGGACCTGACCGCTGTTGCGGACATCCATGAACAGGTTCGACGTGTAGCGCGGCGCCGCGCCGTAGATGCCCATCCGGTCCGGGCCCCACGGTCCGTTGAAGTAGCCGCCGGGCAGCGGGAATCCGATGCCCCGACCCGTCACCGACGCCGACTGCCAGCTCAGCGCGTCGGCGCTGCCGGGCATGGGCAGCGGTACGGGCAGGACCGACTGGCCCTTCGAGATGTACGAGCGGTACGTGCCGTCGGCGATGAACGCGGGGACCTCCGCGCGCTCCCGTACCGGCATCGGCGTCGGGATGATCGGGATCAGCGCGGCGGCCAGCGCGAGCAGCCCGACGACCCGGGTCGGACGCCCGACGGCGCCTTCGCCCCCGGGGGCGCGTACCAGCAGCCGGTCCACCGTCAGCGCCAGCAGCGCGCCGAGCGCCGGCGCGCAGATCATCCCGACCCTCGACTCGATGACCGACTCGAACAGCGGCTGGTGGGCGAGCAGCCGCCAGGGCCCCGGCACGACCACATGGGTGTACGGGAGGCGGATCTTCGCGCCCATGGACAGCACGGCGGCGGCCACCGCGGTGAGCGCCAGCACCCGTACGACGGCCAGCCGCCACAGCCACACCAGCATCCCGAAGGCGGCGGCGATCAGCGGCCAGCCGTAGAACGCGTTCTGCTCGGTGCGGTTCATCGCGAGCCGGTCGGCCGTCGTCTCGTCGCCGAACAGCGCGCGCCCGGAGAACTGGAGGAAGGACAGCGGGCTGTTGCCGGCATTCGTGCCGTGCAGCACGCTGTGGTAGCTCCCCGGCCCGAGAAACTGCCAGTAGAGCGGGAAGACCAGCAGCGGTACGGCGATCTGCGCCGCGTACGCGAGCCCGCGCAGCAGCGGCCACAGAGCCGCCCGCGCACGCGCCGGGCGTACCACCGCGTAGAAGACGGCGAAGAGCAGCATCCCCACCACCGCGAGCAGCAGCGGCTCCTCGCCCAGGAAGATCTGGTACGTCAGGAGCAGCCCGAGCACCGTCCCGTCCCTGGCGACACTCCGGCCCCGGTCCTCCTCGTCCCCCAGGCCCCGCCGGCAGAGCGTCAGCGCCCGGTCGATGATCAGCGGGATCATGAAGAGAACGACGAAGTTCGGGTGCGCGTTGGCGTGCGACATCATCGGCGGCGCGAAGGCCGCGAGCGCCGCGCCCACGGCGGCGGCCCGCCGGTCGCTCACCAGGCGGCGCAGGAACAGCCGGTACCACGTACCGGCCGTCGCCGTCAGACCGAGCGTCAGGACGAGCGCCCAGGTGACGTTCGGCCCGAGGGTGAGCGTCAGCGGGGTGAGGGGGACGGAGAGCCCGAGCATGACGGTGTTCGCCATCAGGTTCACACCGTCGGGGAAGTTCTGGAGCGTGGTGAAGAGCGGATTGCGGAGGTGGTGCACGTTGTCGGCGGTGACGGCGAAGAACCACTCCCACTGGTTCTGGTCCGCGCCCGAATCCGCGAGGTACGCGTGGTCGAGATCCGTCCACAGCCCCTTGTAGAGGAGGACGGAACCGAGCAGGAACACACCGAGTACGGCGAGGTCGCCGCGGTGCACGCGCCCGCGCAGCGAGAACCGCGCCCTGAGCCGCACCAGCTCCAGCAGCACCCCGAGGTAGTCCAACGGCCGTACTTTCGACCCCGCTTGGTGCGCCCAGCGCACCGGGACCTCGGTCACCTGCCAGCCCGAGCGCCGGAAGAACCGCAGGATCTCGACGTCTATCCCCCAGCCGTCCAGCCGGGAGTCGGCGAAGGCGGCGCGCGCCTGGTCGCCGTCGAAGAGCTTGAAGCCGCACTGGGTGTCGCTGATGCCCTTGACGGCGACCAGCCGTATCAGTCCGTTGCCGAGTCGTCCGAGCCACTCGCGCGCCTTGCGCTGGTGCACCTCGATGCGGGCGTCGGGGTGGGCGCGCGAGCCGATCGCGGCGCCGCTGCCGCCTTCTTCGGTGAGCCGGGTGTCGAGCAGGTCGAGTTCGGCGATGGGGGTGGCGAGGTCGGCGTCGGTCAGCAGCACGCGCCGGCCGCGCGAGGCGAGCACGCCCCGGCGCAGGGCGTGTCCCTTGCCGTGGTTGCCGCCGTCGGCCGTGTCCCCGGCGGCCCCGCCGTCCCCGTCGGCACCGCCGGTGAGCAGCCGTACGCGCGGC
>NZ_JTHL01000001.1:4036918-4044557 GCF_000818195.1 Streptomyces sp. 150FB
GGCGATCGCGGCCGTACCGTCGGTCGAGCCGTCGTCGACGACGATCAGCTCCCAGTCACCCCAGCGGTCGGGGTCCGCGCACAGGTACGCGCGGATGGCGTCGAGGGTGGGGCGGAGTCGGCGCTCCTCGTTGTAGGCGGGCACCACGACGGTCAGGTCAAGTACGGCCGTACTCGCACCGGTTGGCCCGGCACCGGATGGCGCGGCGTCGGATGTCGCGGCGTCGGACGCCACCTCCGACGCGGCCCCTGATTCAGCCTCCGACGGGGCCTCTGCCTCGGCCTCTGCCTCGGCCTCTGTCTCGGCCCCTGGCTCGGCCTCGGAAGCGCTTCCGGCCGCCATACGCGCCCTGTCCGCTCTCACCGGGGTGAACTCTCCAGTCGCTCCGCCCACTTGACGGAGTGGTCGTTGTACTCACCGATCACCGCACGCACCCCCGCCGCGTCACCGAGCGTCAGCGCGTCGACCAACTGCCCGTGTCCGCCCCACAACCACTCGTTCCCCTCGGGATCGTCCCGCAGGAACGGTACGGAGAACACCCACGCCTGGACGCGCATCCGGTGCAGGAAGTCGGCGATGTAGCGATTGGCCACCAGGCTCCCCAACTCCCGCCAGAAGCGCAGGTCGTAGCCGATGAGTATGTCCAGGTCGCCGCCGCGCGCGGCACGCGCCGCCTCCTCGGCCCTGCGCCGTACGGACACCAGCGCGGCGCCGTGCGCGCGGACCGCGAGGCCGTCGCCCTCCAGCTTGCGGAACACACCGTCCACTATCAGCGAGCGCGCCTCGACCATGCCCCGGTAGTCCTCGACCGAGAACTGGTGGACACGGAAGCCGCGGTGCTGGTCCGAGTCGAGTAAACCCTGCGCGGAGAGGTCGACCAGCGCCTCCCTGACCGGGGTCGCCGAGACGCCGTACTGCTCGGCGATCTGTTTGACGGTGAACTCCTGGAGCGGCAGCAGACGCCCTGCCAGCACCTCGTCACGCAGCGCGTCCGCGATCTGCTGCCGCAGCGTATGGCGGGTCACAGCTCCGCTGGCGGGCATGGTGTTCCGTCCCCTCGTCCGGCTCCGGTGTCCGGTTCGGGACACCTTACGACCTGGGGTCGCACCGGCCGGTGACGACGGCGGGCGCGACGCGTGAGGCGGGCCGGATCCGGCCCGCCTCCTGGGGCGCCCTGGGCCACGTTCCGGCCGCCAGGCCGTCACCGGCGGGCAGTCGCGCGCGTGTCACACCACGGGGCTCGCGTCACACCATGTGGCCGGTGTCACACCACCCGGCCCTCGGGGTCACACCGTGTGCCGGTCGGCGACGGAGAGCGCGTCGTCGAGGATCGAGAGCCCCTCCTTCGCCTCGGCCTCGGTGATGGTGCAGGCCGGGACCGCGTGCGTACGGTTCATGTTCACGAACGGCCACAGCCCGCCCTTCTTGCAGGCGGCGGCGAAGGCGGCCATCGGCGCGTTCGCCTCGCCGGTGGCGTTGTACGGCACCAGCGGCTCGCGCGTCTCCTTGTTCCTGACCAGGTCCAGGGCCCAGAAGACCCCCGTACCGCGCACCTCGCCCACACTCGCGTGGCGGTCGGCGAGTTCCCGCAGCCCGGGGCCGAGGACGTCCTCGCCGATGTGCGCCGCGTGCTCGACGATCTTCTCGTCGGCCATCGCCGTGAGGGTGGCGACGGCGGCGGCGCAGGCCAGCGGATGGCCGGAATACGTCAGTCCGCCCGGGTAGGGGCGGGTGGCGAAGGTGTCGGCGATGGCGGCGGAGATGGCGACGCCGCCGAGCGGCACGTACCCGGAGTTGACGCCCTTGGCGAAGGTCAGCAGATCCGGCACCACGTCGTAGTGCTCGGAGGCGAACCACTTGCCCGTGCGCCCGAACCCCGCCATCACCTCGTCCAGGACGAAGACGATGCCGTGCCGGTCGCAGATCTCGCGCACACCGGCGAGGTAGCCGGGCGGCGGCGTCATGATGCCGGCCGTGCCGGGGATCGTCTCCAGGACGATCGCGGCGATGGTGGCGGGCCCCTCGAAGGCGATGGTCGATTCGAGGTGCTCCAGCGCGCGGGCGCACTCCTCGGCCTCCGTGGAGGCGTAGAACGGCGAGCGGTAGAGGAACGGCGCCCAGAACCGTACGACCCCGGCCGTGCCCGTGTCGGAACCCCAACGGCGCGGGTCCCCGGTGGCGTTGATCGCGGTGTACGTACCGCCGTGGTAAGAGCGGTACGCGGAGAGCACCTTCGGGCGGCCCGTGTGGACGCGCGCCATGCGGATGGCGTTTTCGATCGCCTCGGCGCCGCCGTTGGTGAAGAAGATCTTGTCGAGGTCGCCCGGCGTGCGCTCGGCGATGAGGCGTGCGGCCTCGGAGCGTACGTCGATGGCGAAGGCGGGCGCGAAGGTGGTGAGTTTGGCCGCCTGCTCCTGGATCGCGGCGACGACCTTGGGGTGCTGGTAGCCGATGTTGGTGAAGACGAGGCCGCTGGTGAAGTCGAGGTAGCGGTTGCCGTCGTAGTCCCAGAAGTACGAGCCGTCGGCGCCCGCGACGGCGAGCGGGTCGATCAGTTCCTGGGCCGACCAGGAGTGGAACACGTGCGCACGGTCGGCGGCCTTGACGGCGGCGCCGGCCTCGGGGTCGGGGGCGACATGAGGGGTCATGGGCCCCAGGGTAGGGAGGGGCTGGTGGGGGCGGTATGGCCATCCTGTATGGCTTGGGCCACTTTGATCGGCAGGGTGTCGGGGGCGCGCGGGGCGTACGGGCGGGGCGCGCGCGGAGGCCCGGCGCATCCCGTCCAGCGCGGAGGCTCAGCGGGCCGGCGCCGACGCGGGCGCCGCCGTCGTACGGAACCGCGCCCGGTACGTCGACGGCGTCACCCCGAGATGCCGCAGGAAGACCCGCCGCAGCGACTCGTCACTGCCGAGCCCGCTGCGCCGGGCCGCCCCCGTCACGCTCTCCCCCGCCTCCAGCAGCGCCTGCGCCGCCTCCAGCCGTACGGACTCGACGTACACGGCCGGCGTACTGCCGACCTGCTCGTTGAAGAGCCGGGTCAGGTGGCGCGCGCTCAGCCCGCCGCGCCGCGCCAGGGCGTGCAGCGAGTGGTCGGCGGCCGGGTCGGCGCCGACCTCGCTCAGCAGCGCCCGCAGCGCGTCGTGCTGCGGGCTCGGGGTGCGTGCCGCGACCGAGAACTGCGACTGGCCGCCGGGCCTGCGCATGAACACCACCAGGTCACGGGCGACCTCGCGGGCGAGCGCGGCGCCCTCGTCGTCCTCGACCAGCGCGAGCGCGAGGTCGATGCCCGCGGTGACACCGGCCGAGGTGTACGTACGGCCGTCCCCGTCCCGTACGAAGATCGCGTCCGGCTCGACGGTCACCTTCGGATAGCGCCTGGCCAGGGCGGCGGCGTGCCGCCAGTGCGTGGTCGCGCGCCGGCCGTCGAGCAGCCCCACGGCGGCGAGCGCGAAGGCACCGGTGCAGACGGAAGCGGTACGGGAGGAACGGCCTGCCAGGGCCTCGACCGCCTCCAGGAGCCCGGCGGGCGGCGGCCGGTGCGGCAGGTCGTCGGACCCGGGGACCACGAGCGTGTGCGTCGCGGCGACGTCGGACACGGCGGCGTCGGCGCCCAGCCGGGTGCCGGTGGAGGTGATGACCGGGCCGCCGTCGGCCGAGCACACCGTCTGGGTGTACGCGGCGCCGAGGCCCGAGGCCGTACCGAACACCTCCAGCGGCGCGGCCACGTCCATCAGCCGAACGCCGTCATAGACGAAGACCGTGATGTCCTTGTGTGCTGCCCGCACTCCGCGCTCCATACCTGGACGGTAGCGCGGATCGATGGCCGGATGTGTGGGGTTCAGGTCCAGATAGACATGGCGGGAGTGGGGCGTCCGCACAGAGAGTGGGAGACGTCACACCACGCGTCTGCCCCTGAAAGGACCCCCGCCATGACAGAGCGCATCGCCGGTATCGAGATCCCCGACAGCGGCCTCGCGAACGAGGCCACCGAGCTGATCAGGGACACAACAGGACCGCTGCTGTACGCGCACTCGCGCCGGGTCTTCCTCTTCGGCTCGCTCCAGGGACGCAGGCTCGAACTGGCGTACGACCCCGAGCTGCTCTACATCGGCGCGATGTTCCACGACATGGGCCTGACCGAGGGCTACCGCACCTCGCAGCAGCGCTTCGAGCTCGACGGCGCCGACGCGGCGCGGGACTTCGTGCGGCGCCACGGCCTCTCGGAGGAGAGCGCGCGCATCGTCTGGACGTCGATCGCGCTGCACACCACGCCCGGGGTACCGGGCCGCATGGAGCCCGAGGTGGCGCTGGTGACGGCCGGGGTGGAGTTCGACGTGCTGGGGATGGGCATCGACTGCGTACCGACGACGGTCCGGGACGAGGTGGTCGCCGCGCACCCGAGGCCGGACTTCAAGCGGCGCATCCTGGCGGCGTTCACCGAGGGGAACGTCCACCGCCCGGAGTCGACGTTCGGGAACGTGAACGCGGACGTGCTGGCGCACTTCTCGCCGGGGTTCGTACGGACCGACTTCGTGGACGTGATCGAGAAGTCGGCCTGGCCGGAGTAACCGGATTACCCGGAGCAAGCGGGCCGTATGCGGCGGCGCCTCGGTGAACTCCTGTTCACCGAGGCGCCGTTGTGTGTTGTCGCCGCGAATCCGCCCTACCCTGTCCCCGGCGGCGCGTTGCGAGATGATCCAGGTCCGTGACGGGTGGAGCGGTACAGCCGTCGGAACCGGTTGGACGGACATGGCTAGTCTCCTCGTGCGGAGTCGGCCGCCGTCGTGTGCGGATGGCCGGCGTTGGACGCTCACCGGGTCAGTTCGTGACCTGTTCCGAGGTACGGGGAGGGCCGCAGGGCCATGGAGAAGCTGGCAGCAGGAGATCCACAACGCATCGGCGCCTACCGGCTGCTGGCGCGCCTGGGCACGGGAGGCATGGGACAGGTCTTCCTGGCACGCTCCGACCGGGGCCGTACGGTCGCGGTCAAGCTGGTCCGCAAGGACCTGGCGGAACGGGAACGGTTCCGGAGCCGCTTCCGCCAGGAGGTCGCCGCCGCACGGCGGGTCGGCGGCGCGTGGACGGCGCCGGTGCTGGACGCGGACACGGAGGCCGAAGTCCCGTGGCTGGCAACGGGGTACGTGGCGGGGCCCTCGCTGCACGAGGTGGTCTCGGGCGGCGGAAGCAGACCGGGCGCGAACGGCGACGAGCCGGGTACGGGTACGGACGCGGGCACAGGTACGGGTACGGGCGCGGGCGCCGACGCCTCGTCCGCAGGGCCTTCCGGCGGCCCCTCCTACCGGCACGGGCCGCTGCCTGAGCGTTCCGTACGCATCCTCGCCTCCGGCCTCGCGCACGCGCTCCAGGACATCCACGCGGCCGGTCTGATCCACCGCGACCTGAAGCCGTCCAACGTCCTGGTGACGATCGACGGACCGCGCGTCATCGACTTCGGGATAGCCCGTGCGCTGGAGACCGTCACCGAGGAAGGCCTGACACGGGCCGGCGACATGGTGGGGTCACCGGGCTTCATGGCGCCCGAACAGGTGCGCGGCGACCGGGTGACGGCGGCCTGCGACGTGTTCTGCCTGGGCTCGGTGCTGGCGTACGCGGCGACGGGACGGCTGCCGTTCGGCACGTCCGACAGCGGCGTGCACGCCCTGATGTACCGGATCACGCAGGAGGAGCCGGACCTCAGCCAACTCCCGCAGGGCCTTATGCAGTTGGTGCAGGGCTGCCTGCTCAAGGACCCGGCGAGGCGGCCGACCACCAAGGACATCCTGGCGAAACTGGACGAGACCCCGGACAAGGTCACAGGCCCGGGGAGCGAACCGTGGCTGCCGGGTGGCCTGTTGGCACAACTGGGCCAGCACGCCGTGCAGTTGCTGGAGTACGAGGACCCGACGGGCCTGATCCGCACGGAGCGGACCGAACTGGCCGAGGCAGCGGCGAAGCCGAAGGCGACACCGCCGCGGGCGACGACCGACACCATGACACTGCGCCCGATCACGGCGCCACTGAAGCGGCCCGGGACACCACAACAGGTGCCGGGCCCAGTGCTGCCCACACCCGGACCGACGACGCCCACACCGGCGCAGGCACCGGCCCACGTTTCACCGCAGGCACCGCCGCACGTATCACCGCAGGCACCGCCGCACGTATCACCGCAGGTGCCGCCCCAGACCCCGTCCCAGACGCCGCCGGGGTACGGCTATCCGCAGCCGGGGTACGGCTACCCGGGGCCCGGATCGGCGCCCGGTTACGGCTACCCGCAGCCAGGGTCGGGCGCCCCCGGTGCCGGAGCGGTCCCCGGATCCGGATACGGCTACCCGGGCCCCGGTTCGGGTTACGGCTACCCGGGCCCCGGCTCCGGCTCCGGCCCCGGCTCCGGCCAGGGCGGTTACGGCTACCCGCACACCGGCCCCGCGCCCCTCTACACCCAGACCCAGCCCCCCGCGCCCGAGCCGCCGAAGGGCCGCAGCTCCAAGGCCACCATCGCCCTGATCGCCGTGGCTGTGGTCGTCGCGCTGGGCGCCGGAGGCTCGGTGTACGCCCTCATGGGCAGCGACAGCCCCAAGGACGACAAGGCGTCCCAGGGGACCAGCGCGCCCCCGGCGAATGACCTGGCCCCCTCGGACTCGGCTCCTTCGCCGTCCGCTTCCCCGTCCGGTTCGCCGTCGCCGTCACCGTCGGCCGAGGACGGCGCGGTGCCGTCGAACTTCATCGGCACCTGGACGGGTGGCGTGTCCACCGCTTCGGGCTTCAGCCCCCGCAAACTCGTCATCAAGCAGGGCGAGGTGGGCGACACCATCCTCATCCTCACGGCGGACGGCCCCGGCGGAGCGAAGGTCGGCTACCACTGCGTCTTCGACGCCCCTCTGGCGTCGAAGCCGGCCCCGGGCGCCGCACTCCAGATCGGTCCGTCGACAGTCACCACCGGGGAGCCGATGACCTCCTGCACACCGGGCACACCGACCACACTGACCGTCCTCGCCAACGGTGATCTCCAGCGGGTCACGGCGGCCGGCGAGGCGGTGACGTACAAGAAGTCGGCGGGATAGCGGCCGGGTCCCCCGCCGGGCCCGCCGTCCGGGCTGTCACATTCTCCCCTCGCGGTCCGTCAGTGCGGTAGGAGCACCTACCACCACCCGACGACGACCAGCGGGACAACGACCCGGCGGGGAGTATGCGGCGTATGGACGGCCACGACCACCACGACCACGACCACGAGTTCCTGGCGGAACGCTTCGAGGCGCACCGCTCGCACCTGCGGGCGGTCGCCTACCGGATGCTCGGCTCACTCAGCGAGGCCGACGACGCCGTGCAGGAGTCATGGCTGCGGCTCAGCCGCTCCGACGCCGAAGCCGTGGTGAACCTGGGCGGGTGGCTCACCACGGTCGTCGGGCGGGTGTGTCTGGACATGCTGCGCACCCGGGCGTCACGGCGCGAGGATCCGCTGGACACGTACGTGCCCGATCCCGTCGTCAGTCGCGCCGACGGCACCGCCGGATCCGACCCGGAGCACGAGGCGCTCATCGCCGACTCGGTCGGGCTCGCGCTGCTCGTCGTACTCGAAACGCTGCCGCCCGCCGAGCGGCTCGCGTTCGTCCTGCACGACATGTTCGCCGTCCCCTTCGAA
>NZ_JTHL01000001.1:4044582-4049777 GCF_000818195.1 Streptomyces sp. 150FB
GTCCCCTTCGAAGAGATCGCCCCGATCGTGGACCGCACCCCGGCCGCCGCACGGCAGCTCGCGAGCCGGGCGCGCCGCCGCGTACAGGGCAAAGCGCCGGATCCGGAGGCGGACGCCGGCCGGCAGCGGGAGATCGTCGACGCGTTCCTCACCGCGGCGCGCGAGGGTGAGTTCGAGGCTCTGCTCGCCCTGCTCGACCCGGATGTCGTGCTGCGCGCCGACACCGGCCCGCTGTCGGTGGGCGGTCCTTCCGGGGTGATCCGCGGTGCGCGCGCGGTGGCCGAGCAGGCGATGTCGTTCCAGCGGCTGGCCGAGTCCACGCAACCGGTGCTGGTCAACGGCGGCCCGGGACTGATCAGCGCCCCGGCGGGCCGGCCGTTCTCGGTCGCCGGCGTGACGATCAGCGGCGGCCGGATCGTGGAGATCAACATCCTGTCCGACCCCGAGCGGCTGAGCCGGATCGACATGACCGTCATCACGGACGAGAGCTGAGGACGTTCGGCGCCGCACATCAACACACGAACGCACGTGCAATCACACGAATGAATATCCGAAATGACAGCCGAAAGAAGGGCATCCGAACGGCACTGGAATCCACACAAACCGCCCCCGCATCACGATTTCGCCCCAGCCAGGACCCAGTCGGGCGGTGAAGCAACATCGCCCTCGACTGCGGACCCCCCGCCTCGGCAGACTTGTCCTTGTGGACACCCTGAGCACGGACGACCCGCACCACATCGGCCCTTACCACCTGATCGGCAGGCTGGGTGCGGGCGGCATGGGACGGGTCTACCTCGCGCGGTCCGAGGGCGGACGGACGGTCGCCGTCAAGCTCGTACAGTCCGAACTCGCCCAGGAGGACGAGTTTCGCCAACGGTTCGCGCAGGAAGTGGCCGCCGCGCGCCGGGTCGGCGGAGCGTGGACGGCGCCCGTCCTCGACTCGGACACCGAGGCCGACACGCCCTGGGTGGCCACCGCGTACATCCCGGGCCCCTCGCTCCAGGGTGTCGTCGACGTGGAGTACGGGCCGCTGCCCGCCGCCTCCGTACAGGTGCTCGCGAACGGTCTCGCCCAGGCCCTCAAGGCGGTCCACGGCGCCGGGCTGATCCACCGCGACCTCAAACCGTCCAACGTCCTGCTCACCATCGACGGCCCGCGTGTGATCGACTTCGGGATCGCACGCGCGCTGGAGACGGCGACCGACAGTTTCCGGACCCGTACGGGCGCGGTGGTCGGCTCGCCGGGGTTCATGTCGCCGGAACAGGTACGGGGATTACAGGTCACCCCGGCCTCGGACGTGTTCTGCGTGGGGGCGGTGCTGGCCTACGCGGCGACCGGGCGGCCACCGTTCGGGACCATGAACAGCGGTCTGCACGCGGTGATGTTCCGGGTCGCCGAGGAGGCGCCGGACCTCTACGGGCTGCCGGAGGGTCCCGACGGCATCGGCGCGCTCGTACGGGAGTGTCTGGCGAAGCTGCCGGGCGACCGGCCGACCCCGGACGAACTGATCGCCCGGACGCGGGAGAACGCCGTCGATCCCTGGCTGCCCGGTGAGCTGCTCGCCCTGCTCGGGCGGCAGGCCGCCGACCTGCTGGACTACGAGTCGCCGACGCAGCCGGAACCGCACGCCGACGCGGGCTCCGCGTCCCACACACCGCCCCCTGCCGGCCACCCGCAGCCGGGGACCGGCCACGACGTCGTCCTGGTCCGGGGCCCGGAACCGGGTCTGTTCCTGGACCCGACGCAGATCCCGCCCGTGCGGCTCCTCACCCCGCGGCCGTCCACCCGGCGCCGCGCGGCGCTCGTCGTGGTGACCGTGGCCGTCGCCGCTGTCGCCGTCACCGGCACGCTGATCCTCCTCCCCGAACGGAGAGCCCCAGGGGGCGGAGCGGCGCCCGTGCCCACCGACGACGCCGGATCGGGCTCGGGCCCCGGCGGTGTCGGACGGCCCGCTCCCGTGAGCTTCGCCGGGGAGTGGGAGGGCCCCGTCAAGAACAGCACCGACCGTGCCTCGGAAACCTTCGGGCGGCTCGTCATCACGAACGCCCATGTCGGCGAGAAGGCCGCCGACTTCCTCTTCGTGGACGCGAAGATGATGTGCCAGGGCACGTCCACCCTCGTCTCCAGGACGGCGGACACCCTGGTGCTCAGCCCCGGTACGACGACCAGCAACGTGCCGCCGGGCGCACCCCAGGGAGCCTGCGCGCCGCCCGCCCAGCAGATCATCGACGCCGGCTCCGGCACCGGCGGAGACATCGGCGGAGGCATCGGCGGAGGCATCGGCGGCGGGAGCGCGGGCGGTACGACGGGGGAGGACGTACCGACGCTCAACTGGCGCGCCGGGGAGCTGTCCGCCACGCTCCGGCCCGCCGTCACCGGAAAGGTACCCATCTCCGAGGCGTACCTCGGCACATGGCGGCTCGCCGACACCCATGACGGCGGCGACCAGACCCGGGTCGTGATCAAACAGGGCCCTGTCGGTACGCGAGTCGCCCGCTCGACGTCCGTCCTCGGGGGCAGCCGCTGCGCGTCCGAGTCCGTACTCGTCATGGTGTCGGACAAGTCGCTGCTGCTCGGCCCCAACCAGTGGGTCGGCTCCGCCGCCACGAATCCCGCGTGCCACACCCCCATGTACACACACACGTACACCAGGACCGACGAGGGACTGCGGGTCACCTACCCGGCCTCGACCGGCGCGGACCCGGTCGACCTGGTCAGGGTCGACTGACCGCGCGGCGCGACGCCCCGAACCGCGACCGGGGCACCGACACCGCGCCAACGCGCCCGTCAGAGGAAGGAGTTGACCTGGATGGTCTCCGTACGGCCGGGGCCGACCCCGATCGCCGAGATCGGCGCTCCCGACATCTCCTCCAGCGACTTCACGTACGCCTGCGCGTTCTTCGGCAGGTCGGCGAAGGTCTTCGCCTTCGTGATGTCCTCCGACCAGCCGGGCAGGTACTCGTAGATCGGCTTCGCGTGGTGGAAGTCGGTCTGGCTGTAGGGGAGTTCCTCGACGCGCTTGCCGTCGATCTCGTACGCGACACACACCGGGATCTGCTCCCAGCCGGTCAGCACGTCCAGCTTGGTGAGGAAGAAGTCCGTCAGGCCGTTGACCCGGGTCGCGTACCGTGCGATCACCGCGTCGAACCAGCCGCACCGCCGGTCACGGCCCGTGGTGACGCCGCGCTCGGCGCCGATACGGCGCAGCGCCTCGCCGTCGTCGTCGAACAGCTCCGTCGGGAACGGTCCGGCGCCCACCCGCGTCGTATAGGCCTTGAGGATGCCGATGACCCGGTTGATCTTCGTCGGGCCGACGCCGGAGCCCGTACAGGCGCCGCCCGCCGTCGGGTTGGAGGAAGTGACAAAGGGATACGTACCGTGATCAACGTCCAACAGCGTGCCCTGGCCGCCCTCGAAGAGGACGACCTTGCCCGCGTCGATCGCGTTGTTGAGCACCAGGGCCGTGTCGGCCACGTACGGCTTCAACTGCTCCGCGTAGGTGAGCAACTCCTCCACGATCTGGCGGGCGTCGACCGCGCGCCGGTTGTAGAGCTTGGCGAGGATCTGGTTCTTGAAGTCGAGAGCCGCCTCGACCTTCTGGAGCAGGATCGACTCGTCGTACAGGTCCTGGACCCTGATCCCCACGCGGTTGATCTTGTCGGCATACGTCGGACCGATGCCACGGCCCGTCGTGCCGATCTTGCGCGAGCCCAGGAAGCGTTCCGTCACCTTGTCCATCGTGGTGTGGTACGAGGTGATCAAGTGAGCGTTTCCGCTGACCAGGAGCTTGGACGTGTCAACGCCGCGCTCGCCGAGACCGCGCAGCTCGGAGAAGAGGACGGCCGGGTCGATGACGACTCCGTTGCCGATCACCGGGACACAGTCCGGCGAAAGGATCCCGGAGGGGAGGAGATGCAGCGCGTATTTCTGGTCGCCGACGACGACCGTGTGGCCGGCGTTGTTGCCGCCCTGATAGCGCACGACATAGTCAACAGACCCACCGAGCAGGTCGGTGGCCTTCCCCTTGCCCTCGTCACCCCACTGAGCACCGAGCAGCACAAGTGCGGGCACAGGCGTACACCCCTTCCGGGCGGGGCATGTCCAAGGTCAGGGGGGCGCACATACGCCGTCCATACGCCGCCTGTGCGCCGTATGACATCGCACCACGTTGTACGACACAGCCCGAACCGTCGAACCGGTTGCCCCGGAATAGACGAAGCCCCTGGCGCAATAGCGCAAGGGGCTCTTGCACAAAGATGCTACCCGAGGAAGGACCGAGGTGTCGGCTCCGGAGCCCGCCGAAAACGGCGCGCAGCAGCTTCTGGTGGTCATCGACCCGGGCGCCCGCCGGACCGACGGCGAATCCGTACGTATCGCGAAGGACGTGCTGAGCGGGGGTGCGTCGGTCAAGATCTGCCTCCCCGAGGGCCCCGAGGAACTCGCCCGCGCGCTCGCGAGACGCGGCAACCGCCGGCCTGTGCTGATCGGCGACGACTGTGCGCTGCTGCGGATGGTCGCCCTGCTCCACCGGGAACGGGATCTGGCCACGGGGGCGCTGTCGCTCGTACCGGTGGGGGCGTCCGTGGACCTCGCGCACTCACTGGGCGTCCCCACAGGGGCGGTTGCGGCGGCCCGCGCGGTGCTGGACGGGGTGGTGCGGCGGCTGGATCTGCTGGTGGACGACAGTGACGGGGTGGTGCTGGACGACTTGCGCATTCCGGCCGGCGCCGGGGTTTCCGGGGTTCCTGGTTCCGAGGATCCTGCTTCCGGGGGTTCCGGTTCGGCGTCCGTGTGGGGCGCGTGCCGGTCGCTGGTACGGACGTTGGTGCGGCCGGTCCCCGCGAACGCGGTCGCCTCGCGGACGCACCGGTTGCGGGTGGAGGCGGACGGGGTGCTCCTGAGCGACCTGGACTCGCCGGTCGAGGGCGTGACGGTACGGTCGCGCGGCGGGCGCGCGGAGGTGGTGGTCCGCTTCTCGGCACCGGCGGAGCCGATGCGCGCGAGCGCGCTGTCGGTGACGGTCTCGGGCGCGGACTTCCGCTATCGCGCTGACACGCGGGTGACGGGGCCGGTGCGGACGCGCACGTGGACGCTGCGGCCGGGAGCGTGGGGCCTGACGGTGCCGGCGGCGCGAGCGGACGACAGGGCGCGGGGGCGGGAGACGGGGTACGGGTGGGGGTAGCCGGTCGCCTCGC
>NZ_JTHL01000001.1:4050914-4057417 GCF_000818195.1 Streptomyces sp. 150FB
GGCGCCCGGCACCGAAACCGCGACCGCAACCAAGACCCGGCCGCAACCACCGCACCGCCCAAACCCACGGCCGCCCGCCGCGAGGCACACCGCGCCCGGCACACGACCAACAAGCGCAACCACGACCCGGCCACAACTTAGGGCATCGCTCCCCGCTGGGCTCGCCAGCGGACCATCAGTGCTTCCAGTTCGGCGTGGACGAACTCGAAGAACGCCTGCGTGTCCGCCAGCCGCGCGCCCGCAGGGGTGTCCGGGCCCAGTGATTCCGCGCCGTCGCGCAGGACGCGTTCCCAGCGGAGCAGCAGGGAGTCGCGGCTCGTGAAGGTCGAGTACCACAGCTCGCTCTGGAGGCGGTAGCGGTCACGGCGGGAGCCCGGGTCGCGTTCGCGGCTGACCATGCCGGCCTGGCTGAGGTAGCGGATCGCGCCTGATACGGCCGCCGGGCTGATCTTGAGCTGTTCGCTCAGCTCCGCCGACGTCATGCTCGCGTCGTTCGAGGACAGCAGAGCCGCGAAGACCCTGGCGGCAGCCCTCTGCATGCCGCCTTCCACCAGCTCGCCCGCGAACCGCTCGACGAAGCGCGACACCGCTTCCGGGTCCTGCGGCGGGTTGCTCATCGGCCCATCGTCTCCCCTGCTCGTGGTACTCGCCACCGATCTTAACCGACGGCTTTTGACGCTTCCTTAACTTCACACATTAGTGAAAGTAGCGTACGTTCAGAAACATGAAGGCAATCACCGTCGCCCAACTGCACAAGTCGTTCGGGCGGACGCACGCGTTGGACGGTCTTGACCTGGCCGTCGAGGCTGGTGAGGTCCATGGGTTTCTGGGGCCCAACGGGGCCGGCAAGTCCACTGCGATCCGGGTGCTGCTCGGGCTCCTGCGCGCCGATTCGGGCGCGACGCAGTTGCTGGGCCGGGACCCGTGGCGGGACGCGGTCGAGCTGCACCGGCGGATCGCCTATGTCCCGGGGGACGTGACGCTGTGGCGGAACCTGTCGGGGGGCGAGGTCATCGACCTGTACGGGCGGCTGCGCGGCGGGCTCGACAAGGCGCGGCGGGCCGAGCTCGTGGAGCGGTTCGAGCTGGACCCCACGAAGAAGGGGCGTACGTACTCCAAGGGCAACCGCCAGAAGGTCGCCCTGGTCGCCGCTTTCGCCTCGGACGTGGATCTGCTGATCCTCGACGAGCCGACGTCGGGGCTCGATCCGCTGATGGAGGAGGTCTTCCAGGAGTGCGTGATCGAGGAGCGCCGGCGGGGACGGACCGTGCTGCTGTCCAGCCATGTGCTGAGCGAGGTCGAGGCGTTGTGCGACCGGGTGAGCATCATCCGTAAGGGCGTGACCGTCGAGTCGGGGTCGCTGGCCGAGCTGCGCCATCTCACACGTACCAGCGTGAGGGCCGAACTGGTGGGCGAGGAGCGCGGGTTGGCGCGGCTGCCCGGCGTCCATGACCTGGACGTGCAGGGGAAGCGGATCTCGTTGCAGGTGGACACGGACCAACTGGACGCGGTGCTGCGTTCGTTGTCGGAGTCGGGGATCCGGTCGCTGACCAGTACGCCGCCGACGCTGGAGGAGCTGTTCATGCGTCACTACGCCGCCGACGAGGTGGGGGCGCGATGACCGCGACGACGGCCGGTGCGATGCCGGTGGCCCGTACGGGCGGATCGCGCCGACTCGCCGGAACCGGGCCGCTGTTGAGGCTGGCCCTGCGGCGGGACCGGGTCATGATCCCGGTGTGGGCGGTGGTGGTGGGCGGTTCGTTCGCCTCGGTGGCCTCGTCGTTCGGCTCGCTGTACGACACCGTGGCCGAACGCGCCGAGCTCCAGCGGACGATGACGGCGAACGGTTCGCTGCGGGCGCTGTACGGACCGATGTTCAGCAACTCCATCGGGGGGCTCACGTCCTGGCGCGTGGTCGCGTTCGGCGCCGCGTTCGCGGCGGTGATGAGCCTGCTGATCGTCGTACGGCACACCCGGGAGGAAGAAGAGACCGGCCGCCAGGAGCTGTTGTCGTCGGCGATGGTGGGGCGCGGGGCGCCACTGACCGCCGCGCTGCTGGCGGCGCTCATAGCCAACGCGGCGGTGGCGGTGGCCACCATGGGCGCACTCGCCAACTCCGGGCTGGGCGGGACGGGTTCGCTGGCGATGGGGCTCGCGGTGGCCGGGGTCGGCATGCTGTTCGCGTGTACGGCGGCGATCGTCGCGCAGATCACCGAGAGCGCGCGGCTCGCGAAGGGCCTGACCGCCGCGGTCGTCGGCGCGGCGTTCATCCTGAAGGCGGCGGGCGACGCCGGGGAGGCCGACGGTTCGTCCGTACTGACCTGGCTGTCGCCGCTCGGCTGGGCCGAGAACGTACGCGCGTACGCCGACGAGCGGTGGTGGGTGCTGCTGGTGATGGCCGCGGCGGTCGCCGTCCAGGCCTGCGTGGCGTACACACTGACGGGCCGCCGCGACATCGGCATGAGCTTCCTGTCCGCGAGGCCGGGACCGGCGGAGGGAAGGCTCGGCTCGGCGGCCGGTCTCGCGTGGCGGTTGCAGCGGGGCAGCCTGTTCGGGTGGGGGATCGGCTTCCTGGCCGCCGGGGCGGTGTTCGGCGGGATCACGGACGGCGCGACGGAGTTGGTCGGCGGGAACGAGCAGACCAGACAGATCATCGAGCGGATGGGCGGGCAGCAGGGCCTGACCGACTCGTTCCTCGCCGCGATGACCGGCATGCTCGGCATGGTCGCCGCGCTGTACGTGGTCGCCTCGGTGCTGCGGCTGTACGGCGAGGAGACCTCGGGGCGCGCCGAGCCGGTACTCGCGGGCGCGGTCGGCCGGCTGCGCTGGGCGGCCGGGTACCTGGTGATCGCGTTCGGCGGCGCCGTACTGATCATGGTGCTGGGCGGCCTGGGCCTGTTCCTCGGCTACGGCCACAATCTGCCGGGAATCCTCGGCGCCGCCCTGGTGCAACTCCCCGCGGTCTGGGTACTGGGCGCGCTGGTGGTCCTGCTGTACGGGGCGTACCCCAGGGCGGCGGTGGCCGGCTGGGCGGTGGCGGGGCTGGCGTTGGCCCTCGGCTGGATCGGGCCCGCGCTGAATCTGCCGCAGGCGCTGATGGACCTGTCGCCGTTCGGCCACCTGCCGAAGCTGCCGGGCGGGGAGATGGCGTGGACGCCGGCGCTGGTGCTGACGGGGATCGCGGTCGCGCTGGTGGCGGGGGGCCTGGCGGGGCTGCGTCGGCGGTCGATGCTGAGCTGAGCGGAGGCGGGTGGCCGGTCTTGTCCACAGGCTGTGGACAAGACCGGCCTTCCCACGGACCTGATTCAGCGTGCGTAGTTCTTGAGGATCTCCGTGTCGAGTTCGATGCCGACCGGATCCGGGATGGTGATCCGCTCGCCGAACGGGACCATGTGCTGGTCCCGGTAGGCCCCCGCGACCGGGTCAGGGGTGCTGTGCGCGGTCACGGTGCCGGCGTCGCGGTCGATCAGCAAGTAGACCGGGATGCCGGCGGCAGCGTAGGCGAACGGCTTTTCCTCACGGTCGCGCTTGCCGGTGTCGGAGTCGTACGACGTGATCTCGACAGTCATCAGCACACCCGCCGGGTCGGCCCAGTCCCCGTGTCCGGCGAAGTGCGCGACGGGTGCCAGTGTGCCGTCCGGACGGGCACGGCCCTGGCGGTACCTGTCGATCTTGAGCCCCTGCGTGGGGTCCAGATCAAGCTCCGGGCGCGCCTGCATGCACTGGCGAACCAGCCACATGGTGATCGCGCCGTGATCCCCGTCCGTCACCTTCTTGACTCCGATCCGCCCGCCGATGAACTCCAGCCTGACGGTCTCGGACTCCACGGCGGCGAACCTCTCGAACTCGTCCACCGTCATTTGCGAACCGCGCTCCACCATGGTTGTCATGGTGCACCTCCTGTCAGGGGGACACCAGCCTGACCGAGCCGGGGCGCGTCCGTACGGCATACCGGTGCGCGATCACTCATGCGAGTGATCACCGGCCCCGGGCGTGCCTAGCCCGGCGTGACCAGCCGCGCCTCGTACGCGAACACCGCCGCCTGCGTGCGGTCCCGGAGCCCCAGTTTCACCAGGACGCGGCTCACATGCGTCTTGATCGTCGACTCCGCCACCACCAGTTGCTCCGCGATCTCCGCGTTCGACAGGCCCTGTGCGATCAGCACCAGGACCTCCGTCTCGCGCTCCGTGAGATCACCTATCCGGGCGAGGGCGGGTGCGCGCGGGGTCTCGGAGAGTTTGGAGAACTCCGTGATCAGCCGCTTCGTGACGGTCGGCGCGAGCAGTGCCTCGCCGGAGGCGACCACCCGTACCCCGTCGGCCAGTTGGCGCGCCGACGCGTCCTTCAGCAGGAAGCCGGACGCTCCGGCGCGCAGCGCCTGGTAGACGTACTCGTCGAGGTCGAAGGTGGTCAGGACCAGCACCTTCGCCGTGGCGTCGGCGGCGACGATCTCGCGGGTCGCCTCGATGCCGTTGAGTTCCGGCATCCGGATGTCCATCAGCACGACGTCCGGGCGCAGGACGGCGACCTGGGTGACGGCCTCGCGGCCGTTCACCGCCTCGCCCACCACCTCGATGTCCGGCATCGCGTTCAGCAGTACCGAGAAGCCTTCGCGGACCATCACCTGGTCGTCGACGATGAGGACTCTGATCGTCACGCCTTCTTCTCCCTGTCGGCCGCGCTGTCGCGCTTCTCGTCCTGGACCGTGCTGACCGGGATGAAGGCGGCCACCTCGTAACCGCCGCTCTCCGTCGGCTCCGCCGTCATCTCGCCGTTCAGCATCGTCACACGCTCCCGCATCCCGGTGATCCCGTGGCCGGCCCCCGGCGACGGCTTGACCAGGCCCCGCGGCGCGGTGTTGACGACCCGCAGGCCAATGCCACCGAGGACGTACGAGATCTCGACGCCCGCCGTCGCGCCCGGCGCGTGCCGGAGCGCGTTGCTCAGCGCCTCCTGGACGATGCGGTACGCCGACAGCTCCACGCCCTGCGGCAGCTCGCGCACCGCGCCGGTGACCGTCTTCTCCACGGTCAGGCCCGCGTCCCTGACGTTGCTGAGGAGCCCTTCGAGGTCGGCGAGGGTGGGCTGCGGGGCGTCGGGCGCCTGGTAGTCCTCCGCCCGTACGACGCCGAGCACGCGCCGCAGCTCGGTCAGCGCGGCGACGGCGTTCTCGCGGATCGTGATGAACGCCTGCTCCAGCTCGGGCGGCGGATTCTCGACGCGGTACGGGGCGGCCTCCGCCTGGATCGCGACGACCGACATGTGGTGCGCGACCACGTCGTGCAGCTCGCGGGCGATGGTGGTGCGCTCCTCCAGGAGCGTGCGCCGGTCGCGTTCGAAGGCGGTGACGTTCTGCTGCGCGGCGACCTCCTGCTTCGCCGTACGGCGGATGTTCAGCGCGGTCACCGTGAGCAGCACCAGCGCGGAGACGAACAGCATGGCGGCGCTGGTCGACGGGTTGTCGCCGATGGACAGGACGTTCTCGCTGACCAGCGCGTAGACCGCGGTGAGCACCCAGAGCCAGGCGGCGGTGCGCGGCCGGCTGCGGACAGCGACCACGGTGATCACGATGAGGTAGGCGGTGAAGGAGCCTGCCGCCCAGGGGACGCCTTCGCTCCTGCCGCCGAAGAGGGCGACGAAGCCGGAGCAGAACAGGCACAGCCACCACGCCCCGACCGGCCTGACCATGACCAGGAGCACGGGTCCGGCCGCGAGGAGGCTGGCGAGCAGCCCGTAGTCGAAGTAGCCGGCGCAGAGCGCGATGAACGCTCCCACCACGATGAGCGCGTGCGGCGTCCAGGCGGCGAAGTCGCGTATCCGGCCCGGCAGCCTGCGGGTGATCGGTCCGTCGGTACGCATCTG
Source organism: Streptomyces sp. 150FB (assembly GCF_000818195.1). Lineage (GTDB taxonomy): Bacteria > Actinomycetota > Actinomycetes > Streptomycetales > Streptomycetaceae > Streptomyces. Next base: position 4,056,777 of record NZ_JTHL01000001.1, read on the forward strand.
CCTCAGCGGACGGTAGGCGAAGGCATCGCGGAAGAGATCCTGGCGCAGGCCCCCGAGGGAGTCCACGGCCAGACGGAACTCGGGGCTCCGGGTCTTCCCGGTATCTGTCTCGGTCACATGGCCACGGTAGGGGGCGACGGCAACCGGGGGCGTCACCAGCGAAGCGGATCCTTCGCCGTCCGCCCCAGGTACTACGTAACCCTCGCCCGCCCCCCTTGGCATGGAGACGGCCTCGGCCTCTCTCCCCCCGGCTCCAGCCGGGCGCGCTCACCAGGCGAGCTGGGCGATCTCCTCCGCCACCACGGCGCACGCGTCGGCGGACGGGTCGATCAGCGGGAAGTGCCCGACGTCTTCGAGCAGCGTCCAGCCGACCGTCTCGCCCGCCTTGGCCGCCGCGTCCACGAAGGCCTCCGAGACCGCCACCGGCACGGTGAGGTCGGTGCGGCCCTGCACCAGCGCCGTGGCGATCCCGGTGGGCAGCAGCGCCGCCGGGTCGGCGCTCGCCATGCGCTGCTTGAACTCCACGGTGTCGCCGAGCAGTTGGCGTACGGCGCCGCCGCACACCCCCAGTTCGTCGGCGGAGGCGAGGTCGGCGATCGGCGCGAGCGCCACCACACCGCGCAGCGGTGGCGGGGCGGGCA
>NZ_JTHL01000001.1:4057596-4066947 GCF_000818195.1 Streptomyces sp. 150FB
GGTGCCCGCCGGCCGAGTGCCCGGCCACGACGGTCCGCCGCGCGTCCGCCGCCGGCAGGGCGTCCGCGACCAGGGCGGGCAGCAGGTCCATCGCCGCCGCCACGTCGTCGAAGGTCTCGGGCCAACGCCCGGCGTCGGCGCCGCCGTTGCCCCTCCGGTACTCCACATTGGCGACGGCGAACCCGCGCCGCGCCAGGAAGTCGGCGAAGGGGGTGACATGCGTACGGTCGTTCTTCATGCGCCAGGCACCGCCGTGCAGCAGCACGACGAGCGGCACATGCCGCTGATCGCCCCGGGGCGCGTAGAAGTCGATCACCTGATCGGGGTGTTCGCCGTACGCGGCGGTGACATCAGGCCGGACGGCCGGGTGCGCGAAGGCCGATTCCATCTCCCCGGCGTCACGAAGGACTGCGTCGGGCGCGGCGGGGTCCGGCATGCTGCTCCAACCTTTCGGTACGGGGGCCGAATTGACCTGATCAGCGGGGACGCTACCAGCCTCGCGGGGACCGAATCACCCCTCGAACACCCCTCGGTACCTCGCCGCTCGCTCATCGGTCCCCCGGGGCGCCTCCGACGGCGCCCCCGGAGGCACCTCAGCCAGCACCTCGCCGAGCACCCTGGCCGCTCTTTCGGCGTCGGCGAAGCGCACATACAGCGGTGTGAAACCAAAACGCAGTACGTCAGGACGGCGCAGATCGCCGACGACGCCCCGGGCGACGAGCCGTTCCATCACGGCCGGCGCCTCGGCGCAGCGCAGCGCGACCTGGCTGGCGCGCTCCGGGTGCGCCGCCGGGGTCAGTGAACTGACCCTGCCCTCCGGGGCGTACGCGCTCACGCACTCCAGGAAGAAGTCCGTGAGCGCCAGGCTCTTCGCCCGTACGGACTCGACGCTCACGCCGTCCCACACGTCGAGCGCCGCCTCAAGGGCCAGCATGGAGAGGATGTCCGGGGTGCCGACCCGGCCGCGTACCGCGCCGTCGGCGGCGGCGAAGCCGCTGTCCATGGCGAAGGGGTCGGCGTGCGAGTTCCAGCCGGGCAGCGGGGAGTCGAAGCGGTCCTGGTGGCGCTCGGCGATGTAGAGGAAGGCGGGCGCGCCTGGCCCGCCATTGAGGAACTTGTACGTGCAGCCCACCGCGAGATCCACCCCGTGCGCGTCAAGACCGACCGGCAGCGCGCCCGCGCTGTGGCACAGGTCCCAGACCACGATGCCGCCCGCCTCGTGCACGGCCGCGGTGATCCCCGGGAGGTCGTGGAGGCGGCCCGTACGGAAGTCCGCGTGGTTCATCAGCACGACCGCCGTACGCGGTCCGAGTGTGCCGAGCAGTTCGGCGGGGTCGACCGGGACGAGGGGCTTGCCGGTCAGCCGGGCGGCGGAGCGCGCGATGTAGCCGTCGGTGGGGAAGGTCGTGGCGTCGACCAGGATCTCGTCCCTGGCCGGGTCGGTGGGGTCGAGGAGCCGGACGGCCGCCACCACCGCCTTGAACACATTGACGCTGGTGGAGTCGCCGACGACGATCCGGCCTGGGCCCGCGCCGACGAGGGGCGCGATACGGTCGCCGATCCGCTCGGGCGCCGTCCACCAGCCGCTCTCGTCCCAGGAGCGGATGCGCAGTTGGCCCCACTGGCGCGTGACGATGTCGTGCAGCACGGCGGGAACGTGCCGGGGCAGCGCGCCGAGTGAATTCCCGTCGAGATAGACGGTGTTGTCGTCGTCGAAGGCGAACAGCTCGCGCCGCGCGGCGAGTTCGTCGGCGGCGTCGAGCGCGGCGGCCTTCGCCGCCAGCGGTGTGGGCGCGCCGGCGCGCGCACCTGTCGGGTCTGTCGGGTCTGTCATGTCCGTCGTACCTGTCGCATCCGTTGTGTTCGTTGCGCTCGTTGTGTTCGCTATGCCTGTGGGGTCCGTCGTACCCGTCCCGGTGGTGTCAGACATGGCCGCGAGCCGTCCACAGCTCGGGGAACACACTCTTCGTCGCCCGCTTCTCCAGCCAGGCGACGCCCGCCGAGCCGCCCGTCCCGGTCTTGGACCCCATCGCGCGGCGGGTCGCGGCGAGGTGGTCGTTGCGCCAGCGCCACACCAGCTCGCCGACGTCCGTCATCGCCTCGCCGAGGCGGATCAGCTCGGTGTGCTGGTCCGGGTCGGCGTAGATACCGGTCCAGACCTCCTCGACCTCGGCCGACGGCTCGTACTTCCGCGCGAGATCCCGGCCGAGCACGGCCTCGGGCACCGGCAGCCCGCGCCGCGCGAGGAGCCGCAGCACCTCGTCGTACAGGCTGGGCTCCTGGAGCGCCTTCTCCAGCTCGGCGTGGACACGCGGGGCCCCGCGGTGCGGCACGAGCATCGACGCCGACTTGTCGCCGAGCAGGAATTCGAGGCGCCGGTACATCGCCGACTGGAATCCGGAGCCGTCGCCGAGCGCGCTGCGGTACGAGTTGAACTGCGCGGGTGTGAGGTGGGCGAGCGGCCGCCAGGAGGCGTTGAGCGCCTCCAGTTCGCGCAGGGACCGCTTGAGCGCGTCGATGGCGCCCTGGATCCGGTCGTCGCGCAGCGCGCGTGCCGCGGTCTCCCACTCGTGGACGATCACGGTGAACCACAGCTCCATGACCTGGGTGGTCACGAGGAAGACCATCTCGCCGGGGTCGTCGGAGAGGGGGTGCTGCAGATGGGTGAGGACGTCGGCCTGGACGTAGTCCTCGTACGGGGTGGTCCCCGCGAAGTCGAGATGCGGCGCCTCGGCCTCGGCGCCGGCGTCCGCCTTCACGTCCGTCCCGGACGTACTGGACGTCTCGGATGCCCTGGACGTCTCGGACGGTTCGTGCTCCTGGCGGCCCGGGCCCTCGGGGTCGTACGACATCACTGTCTCCTCGGTATCGCTACCGGGTAGCGGTCCGCCCCTTCCTGCTGGCTTCGGAGCTCCGGTCCCCTGCGGGAATGGTAATCCGGGGCGGACAGGACCGCCGTACGGGCCGAAGGCCCCGCCCGGTGGTACGGGCGGGGCCTTCGGGAAGCATGGTGCGGGCGGGACCTAGCCCAGGGTGTCGGCGGCGGCCGGTGAGGAGTCGCGCAGGAACGCGGCACAGCGCTCGTACTCCTCCTGCTCCCCGATCGAGTGCGCGGCGCGCGCGAGGGCGTGCAGGGCGCGCAGGAAGCCGCGGTTCGGCTCGTGCTCCCAGGGCACCGGGCCGTGGCCCTTCCAGCCGCTGCGGCGCAGTGAGTCGAGTCCCCGGTGGTAGCCGGTGCGCGCATAGGCGTACGACTCGACGACCGACCCGTTCTCGAAGGCGACATCGGCGAGCTGCGCCCAGGCCAGCGAGGAGGTCGGGTACTTGGCGGCGACCTCGGCCGGCGGCGTACCGTTCGCGAGCAGCTCGCGCGGCTCGGGATCGTCGGGCAGTTCGGTGGGGGGCGGTCCCCCCAGAAGGTTTTCGTGGATGGCCATACCTACAGTCTGCCTTGCCGCCCCCGGGGCCACCGCCACCCGGGCGAAAGCGGATGTACGTACGGATCCGCGCCCGCGTACGCCGGCGTCCGCCGTACGCTCCCCCCGGGCGCCGCCCCGGCGCCGCCCGCTCAGGGATCCGTCGTCCGCTCCGTCACCCCCGACTCCAGCGGCGGCGCCGACAGAGTGCAGTTGATCTTGGATTCGGCCTGCAGCGGGGCCACCGGCCGCCCGACCGGCTTCCGGACGCTGAAGAACGCGATCAGCGACCCCAGCACCAGCACCCCCGCGCACATCGGCATCGCCCGGTCGAAGGCCGCACCGAACTGCGTCGCCGAGCGGAAGGCATCGGGGCCCATCCCGGCGAGCAGCGGCAGCGCCGCCACGGCGAGGAGACCGGCCGCGCGCGCCGCCGCGTTGTTGATGCCGCTCGCCAGCCCGGCCCGGGAGTTGTCCACCGAGCCGAGCACCGTCGCCGTCAGCGGTGCGACCAGCGCCACCATGCCCATCCCCTGCACCACCAGCGCGGGCAGCACATCGGGGAGGTACGAGGAGCCCCGGCCGACGCGCAGCATCAGCAGCATCCCCGACGCGCAGAGCAGCGGCCCGACCGTCAGCGGGATGCGCGGGCCGATCCGCTCGGCGAGCGCGCCCGAGCGGGCCGACAGCAGCAGCATCAGCACGGTCGTCGGCAGCAGCGCGGCCCCGGCGCCGAGCGCCGAGTAGCCGACGACGACCTGGAGCTGGAGCGAGGCGAGGAAGAAGAACCCGCCGAAGGCGGCGTACACGCACAGCGTCACCACGTTCACCGAGGTGAACAGCCGCGATCTGAAGATCGACAGGGGCAGCATCGGGTCGGCCCTGCGCTTCTCCAGCACCACGAAGGCGATGCCGACCAGCACGCCGAGGCCCCCCGCCCACAGCGCCTTGGAGATCAGCGCGTACGTCACCAGACCGAGCGAGAACGCCCCGAGCGCCGCGCCCGTCGCGTCGAAACTGCCGTGGTGCGCCGGATCTCTCGACTCCGGTACGTGCCGCAGCGCCACCGGCACACACAGCGCGGCCAGTGGCACGTTGATCAGGAACACCCAGCGCCACCCGGGCCCGTCGACCAACCAGCCGCCGAGGAACGGGCCGACCGCCGCGCCGACCCCGCCGAGCCCCGACCACACACCGACGGCGCGCGCCCGGTCGTCGGGATGGAAGCTCGACTGGATGATCGCGAGCGAACCCGGCACGAGCAGCGCGCCGCCCACACCCTGGAACGCGCGCGCGACGACGAGCAGCGACGCACTCGGCGCGACCCCGCAGAGCAGCGAGCCGAGCGCGAACCACACCACCCCCAGGACGAAGATGCGCCGCCGGCCGTAGCGGTCGCCGAGCGAACCGCCGAGAAGGATCAGGGCGGCCAGCGTGAGCGTGTAGGCGTTGACGGTCCACTGAAGGTCCGACAGCTTGGTGTGGAGGTCGTCGCCGATGTGCGGCAGCGCGACGTTGACGATGGTGGAGTCCAGCAAGGCCATGCTGGAACCGAGCACCGTCGTGAAAATGACCCAGCGGCCCTTGGCCGAGGACAGCTTGATGTCCATACGGGGGATCATCCCCCGTCCGGCGGCCGGGGAGCGAGCCGACTGACGCATCAATCGGGTACGGGAATGGACGCGGGCCCGGCGCGTGGAACGGCGCGGGCCCGGCGTCGCGAGACACCGGGCCCGGCGGTCGTACGCGCACGCGCGTACCTACCGACGTACGTACCTGCCGACGTACGTACCTGCTACTTGCCTGCTACTTGATCTTGGTGCCCGTGGAGCGCAGCGCCGCGCACGCCTCGGTGACGCGCTTCGCCATGCCGGCCTCGGCCAGCTTGCCCCAGGTGCGCGGGTCGTACGTCTTCTTGTTGCCGACGTCGCCGTCGACCTTCAGCACGCCGTCGTAGTTGCGGAAGACGTGGTCCGCGATCGGGCGGGTGAAGGCGTACTGGGTGTCGGTGTCGAGGTTCATCTTCACGATGCCGTTCTCCAGCGCCGTGGCGATCTCCTCGGCGGAGGAGCCCGAGCCGCCGTGGAAGACGAAGTCGAACGGCTGGCTGCCGGCCGGCTTGCCGTACTTGGCCGAGACGCCCGCCTGGAGGTCCTTGAGCAGCTCGGGGCGGAGCACGACGTTGCCCGGCTTGTAGACGCCGTGGACGTTGCCGAAGGACGCGGCCAGCAGGTAGCGGCCCTTCTCGCCCAGGCCGAGGGCCTCGGCGGTTCGGAGCGCGTCGTCGACCGTGGTGTAGAGCGAGTCGTTGATCTCGTGACTGACGCCGTCCTCCTCGCCGCCGGTCGGGGTGATCTCGACCTCAAGGATGATCTTCGCGGCGGCGGCCTGGGCGAGCAGCTCCTCGCCGATGGTCAGGTTGTCGGCCAGTGTCTCGGCCGAGCCGTCCCACATGTGCGACTGGAAGAGCGGGTTACGGCCGGCCTTGACGCGCTCCGCCGAGATGGCGAGCAGCGGGCGCACGTACCCGTCCAGCTTGTCCTTGGGGCAGTGGTCGGTGTGCAGCGCGACGTTGATGTCGTACTTCTCGGCGACGATGTGGGCGAACTCGGCCAGCGCGACGGAGCCGCTCACCATGTCCTTGTTGTACTGACCGCCCAGGAACTCCGCACCACCGGTGGACATCTGAATGATGCCGTCGCTCTCGGCCTCCGCGAAGCCGCGCAGTGCGGCGTGCAGCGTCTGGGTCGACGTCACGTTGATGGCCGGGTAGGCAAACTTGCCTGCCTTCGCCCGGTCGAGCATCTCGTTGTAGACCTCGGGGGTTGCGATGGGCATCGGGCCGCTCCTATGCGATGTGCGGGTGTGAGCTACTTGTCCCTGACCTGGGGGCGACGTCATCGTCGCCCCCATCTTTCCAGACTCCGCCACGGGCACCGCTGTGCGCACCGGCGGACACGGCGCCGGACACGGCGGTACGGCCTGGCTGTTTCACGTGAAACGGCCAGGCCCGCAGGTCAGCGGTCCCGCCAGGTCCTGTCCACCGGACAGGGCCTAGTCGTTCCCGGCGAGGTCGAGGTCGAGATCGGCGGCCGAGTAGACCTGCACGTACGGAAGCCCCGCCTCGGCGATGGCCCCGGCCGCGCCCCGGTCCACGATCACGGCGACGGCGACGACCTCGCCGCCCGCCTCCCGTACGGCCTCGACGGCCGTCAGCGGCGAGCCGCCGGTGGTCGAGGTGTCCTCCACGACCAGACAGCGGCGCCCCTTGACGTCCGTACCTTCGATCCGGCGCTGCATACCGTGCGCCTTCTGCGCCTTCCGCACCACGAACGCGTCGAGCCGCTTCCCGCGCGCCGCCGACGCGTGCAGCATCGAGGTCGCCACCGGGTCGGCGCCGAGCGTCAGCCCGCCGACACAGTCGAAGTCCAGCTCGGCGGTGGCGTCGAGCATGGCCTGTCCGACCAGGGGGGCCGCGTGCCCGTCCAGGGTGATCCGGCGCAGGTCGATGTACCAGTCGGCCTCAAGGCCCGAGGAGAGGGTCACGCGGCCGTGCACGACGGCGATGTCCTTGATCAGTTGGAGCAGCTCAGCCCGTACGTCAGTCATACCCCTGAGCTTAGGCGGGGTCCGTGCCGAGCCTGACAGGCAGTTCCATCAGACCGTTGAAGAGGAACGTCGGCTGGGGGCGCAACTGGTCCGGCTCCACCGCCAGTTCCATGCGCGGGAACCGCTCGAAGAGCGCGGACAGCGCGATGTGCGCCTGCATACGGGCGAGAGGCGCGCCGATGCAGTGGTGCACGCCGTGGCCGAAGGCCAGGTGCGCCTTGGCGGGGCGCGTGACGTCGAAGTCCTCGGGGCCGCCCTCGGGGTTGAGGGAGGGGTCCCGGCCCGACGCGCCGAAGCCGAGCAGGATCGGCTGTCCCCGCTCGATGACCAGACCGTCACCGAGGTCGATGTCCTCGACCGCGTAGCGCAGCGGCATGTGCTGGACCGGCGCCTCGGCGCGCAGGGTCTCCTCGATGACGTCCGGCCAGCCGACGAGGCCGCCGGTGACCAGTTCGCGCTGGTCGGGATCGGCGAGGAGCGCGTAGGCGGCGTTGGCGATGAGGTCGGCGGTGGTGGGTCCGCCGGCGCCGATCGTCAGCAGCAGGGTGGTGACGACCTCCTCGGCGCCGAGCCCGTCGCCGTCGCCCACGCGGGCGGCGATGAGGTCGCTGACCATGTCGGGCCCGGGGTGCGTCGACTTCTCCGCGACCAGGTCGCCCATGGTGCCGAGCAGCGCCCCCATGTCGGCCGCCGACTGCTCGGGGCTGTCGGACGGGTCGCTGAGGGCGTCGATGGCGCGGCGGGTCTTCTCGCGCAGCCCGTCCGGCACGCCGAAGAGGTCGCAGAGCGTCTCGGCGGAGATGACGTACGCGTAGCCGTTACGGAGATCCACCACGCCCCCGGCCCCGGCGGCCTGGCCGAGTTCGTTCACCAGCCTGCGCACCCGGCCCTGGACCATCGCGCGCAGCGCCTCCGTACGCGCCGGGGAGAAGGCAGGTTCGATCAGGCTCCGCAGCCGCCGGTGGTCTTCGCCGTACGCGTTCAGGACCGCGGGCAGCGACACGAAGGAGGCCAGCGGCCAGTCGGCGGACAGGCCCGCGAACGCCGGCCAGTGCCGCTTCGCGTCACGCGAGACACGCGGGTCGTCGGCGAGCCGCCGCATCACGTCGTAACGGGTGACGGACCACGCGACGACGCCCCCCGGAAGCTCCACGGGCGTCGCGGGGCCTTGGGCGCGCAGCAGGTCGTTGACCTCGTGGAGGCGCTGACCGGAGAGGTCGAAGTGCGCGGGCCTGCCGGACTGGCTCTGCGATGTCATCGAACGGACTCCGTCGGACGCGCCGGATTCGGTACGGTACGTCCCCAGCATGCTCCCGCTTCCCGGCCACCGCACGCAGCACGCAGCACGCGGCATGCGGCATGCGGCATGCGCGGGCGCCCGGCCCCGGGGCGCGCACGCGATCGCTCAGAGCCGCCGCCAGCTCCAGGTCGCGGCCATCTCCAGCGGTTCGAGCGGGGTGACGAGCTGCGGCACGGTGTTCAGCCCGTTCGGCGGGCCCGACTGCGGCTCGACACAGACCCAGTCGTCCTGCTCGTCGTAGATCACGGCCCACTCGGCGCGGCTGGCGACCTTCAGTTCGAGCTGCTCCGGCCAGGTGAGGGTCACATCGACGCCGTCGGGCATCCCGAAACAGTCGTCCCACGGCCCGGGGCGCGGCGGGATACGGCGGCCGGTGGGCAGATGGTCGTCGCCGCGCTCCTCCTGCCAGGCGGGGGCGAAGTCGACCTGTACGTCGGAGCCGCCGCCCCCGAGATTCCGCCGGAACCACGGATGCCAGCCGGCCTGCGCCGGGAAGGAGGTGTCGTACGTCTCCACGGCCATCGCCAGGGAGAGCGTGCTCGGGGTCAGCTCGAAGGTCTGGGTGACCCGGCCGGTGTACGGCCAGGGGTCCGCGAGGTCGTACGTGAACGCCACCTTCTGCGGATGGTCCTCCGCGTTCACACCGGCGGGGGCGCGGCGCCAGGCCGTGTTCCGCCCGGTGCCGTGCATGGCGTGCGGCGGGGCGTTCCGCGGCATCTGGTGGGTCACCCCGCCGTTGCTGAACTGCCCGTTCTCGATCCGCCCGGCCCACGGCACCATCGGGAAGCAGCCGTAACGCTCCCCCTGCCGCAGCATTTCGGTGCCGCCGACGCGGAAACTGCTGATCCGGCAGCCGTTCACCGGATTGATGGTCAACTCGGCGTTGCCCGCCGCCAGTCGGATGCTCTCTTCGCTGCTGGTCACGGGATGAGATTACTTGCGGCGGCGCAGCGCACGACCGACCACCACGGCAGAGGCGAGCGCCAGTGCCGCCGCCGGCGCGACCCAGCGGAGCGTGGCCCCGGC
>NZ_JTHL01000001.1:4067202-4068419 GCF_000818195.1 Streptomyces sp. 150FB
CGCCGGCGGCCTCCGGCGCCGGTACGGGCGCGTACCGCCCGCGCGGCGGCGCGTGATCGACCTCTTCCGCGCTGCGGCCGATCATGGTGCGCCGGGCGTGCGCGGCCTCGGCGGGCGGCTCGGCAGGATCGTCGGGTACGAGGAAGTCACCCTCGGCCGAAGCCGTCTCCCCGCGCAGCGAGGGCGAGGGGACGGCGGGGTCGGAGACGGAGTCGGAGTCGGACTCGTCGGACTCATCGGCGTCGGGCCCGTCGGCGGCGGCGTCGGAGAGGTCGGCCCCCGCGTCAACATCGTCACCACCATCAGCGTCGGCACCGGCACCGTGAACGCCGTTGTCGGTGGCCTCCACGTCAGGCACCTTAGGCGCCGGCTCAACCGGCAGCGGGTCCGACGCCGCGTCCGCGCTGTCCGGCTGTGCGGGCTCGTCCGACGTGTCCGCGAGGCCCGAGGCGGACGACTCTTCTTTCAGCCGGGCCGCGAACCGGTCCAGCAGCCGGTGCGCCGCCGCCGTCGCCGTCTCCGCCTGGACATCGGCCAGGCGGCCTTCCGCCCGCGACTCGGCCGTGAAGACCAGCGTCGTGCCGCCGCGCGTCTTCTTCAGCCGCAGCGTGACCTTCAGCCCGGCCATCCCCCTGCCGCGCGCCTCCGCGCCCTCCCCCTCCGCAGTGAAGACACCCTTCCGCTCGACCAGCGTCAGCGTCCCGCGATAGGTGATCGAGTGGCCGCCGATCCGGACCTTGAGGCGCCCCGAGAGCGGGGACGCTTCCGCGTCCGCGTCCTGCTGGAGTCCCGGAACGCAGCGGGCCACCCGCTGGGGGTCCCGCAGGGTCTGCCGGAGGGTCTCTGCCGATACCGGAATGAACACCTCATGCTCCATGAACAACGAGCCTACTCAGCCGACGCCGCTCAGGCGCCCTCCTGGGCGGAACCGGCACAGATCATGGTCGTACCGGAGCGGGTTCCCCTCGCACGGCCCCCCTTCGCACGCACCCCTTCGCACGAACCCCCTCGCACGGCCCCGCCCCGACCGACCCGGATCAGCCCCCGTAGCGCGGATGCACCAGGGTCGACGGCGGCAGGTCCGGTATCCGGGTGCGCTCGGCGCTGCGCTCGTCGGCCGCCAGCACCGGCGCGGCCAGCGAGCGCAGTGGCGGCGTGTCGGTCGCGAGTCCGAGCGGCGGCGGCCGGCTGCTCCGGGCCGCGAGTTCGAAGCCCCA
>NZ_JTHL01000001.1:4068686-4085945 GCF_000818195.1 Streptomyces sp. 150FB
CTGCTCCGGGCCGCGAGTTCGAAGCCCCAGTCGCTCACGGCCGGCGTGCCGTCCCTGGCCCGGTCCGGGCCCGCCGTGAATCCCGAGCGGCGCGCCGTCGCGAGATACGGACTGGTCCTGAACCCGGCCGCGTGCAGCGTCGCGTCGACCGTCCAGAACTCGCGCCGCTGGGACGTGAGCGACCCCGCGTGCACCGCCAGCCGTCCGCCGGGAGCCAGTACGCGCCCGGTGAGGCCGTAGAACTCCTCCGAGTACAGCTTGGTGCTGGCGGTGATCCCGGGGTTCGGCAGATCCGCGATGATCACGTCGTACGCCGGGTGCCGTATGCCGCGCAGCCAGGTGAACACGTCCGCGTACACCGGGTGGACCCTCGGATCGCGGAAGGCGTGTCCGTTCAGCGCGCTCAGCGCCGGGTCCGTACGCGCCAGCTTGACGACCCCGGGGTCCAGCTCGACCACGGTCACCGAGCTGACATCCGCGTACCGCAGGACCTCGCGCGCCACCAGGCCGTCGCCGCCGCCCATGATCAGCACCCGCCGGTGCGGCCCGCGCATCGCAGGGTGCACCAGCGCCTCGTGGTAGCGGAACTCGTCGCGTCCGCTGACCCGCAGCCGTCCGTCCAGATACAGGTCGAGCGGCCCGCGCCGCCCGCCGGTGAGGACGACCTCCTGGACGTCCGTATGGACGGCGACCCGCACCCCCTCCCCGTACACCGCGCGCCGGGCCGCCCGTTCGAAGTCGTCGACCAGAACGGTGGCCGTGGCCAGCACGGAAAGCACCACGATGTTGACCGTGAGTAGCAGACAGCGGGAGCGCCGCGTGAGATCGCGCCCGAAGACCCACAGCACCAGCGCGCCACCCGCCAGCACATTGACCCCGCCGGTCACCAGCGCGCCGGTGAGCTGGCCCAGCCACGGCAGCAGCAGGAACGGGAACGCGAGCCCGCCCACCAGCGCGCCCACGTAGTCGGCGGCGAACAGGTCGGCGACGGCCCCGCCGGCGTCCTGCCGGGAGACCCGCTGGATGAGCGTCATCAGCAGGGGTATCTCCGCGCCGATGAGCATGCCGATGGCGAGCGAGAAGCCGACCAGCGCGAACCGCGGCTCCCCCGTCCACACGAAACTGGCGTAGAGCACGAGCGCCGAGCAGCCGCCGAAGAGCGCGAGAGCCGCCTCCAGCAGGGCGAATCCGACCGCCGCACGGCAGCGCAGCCGCTTGGCGAGCAGCGAACCGATGCCCATCGCGAAGACCATCAGCGACAGCACGACCGACGCCTGGGTGACCGAGTCGCCGATCAGGTACGAGGCGAGCGCGACCAGCTCCAGCTCGTACACCAGACCGCAGGCGGCGCAGACGAAGACGACGGCGAGGATCAGGAAACGCCGCCTGTCCGCGCGGACAGGCGGCCCCGGGGCGCCGTACGAACCGTCGGACCCCCCGGGCTGCGCGGGGGGCGAGGGCCCCGCGCCCTGGCGTGGCACGGACACGGACATGGTCTGCTCGATCATGTTGGTAACGCTACGTCACGAAACCTGTACCGCTTGTCACCCACAAGGGTGAATCAGCCACACCAAGCCCCAGCCCTCCGCCAACCGGAGCGCACGACTGGAGCGCACGGCTAGAGCGCGGCGGGCATCCGAACGCCGACACATGTACGCGTCACCACGAGCCGGCCCTCCTGGGGGTACGCGTGCCAGGTTCGCCACCGCACCCGCCCCTCGTCGCGCTGCGCGAGCATCGCCGTGAACGCGTGCGGGGACCCCGGAAACGTACCCGCAAGCCCGTTCGGATGGTCGGCCACCAGCGCGAGCAGCTCCTGTGCGCGCCCGGCGAAGGAACCGTGCGACAGCGTCTCCACCCGCGCGGCGAATTCGTACTCCCAGCGACCGAGGCGCTTCGAGACACCGAGCGGCAGCGGCGTGCTGCTCCCGGGGATACAGGCGACGGTCTCGGAACACGTGCCCTGCTCCTCCTCAAGAAGTACCTGATGAGAGGCGCCGAGCAGCCTCAACTGGAGCCGGGCGCCGGAGAGATCGAGGTCGAGGACGGCCAGAGCAGGGAGCGGTTCCCGGCCTAATGCCCAGGCCAGATCGGCGGCTCGGGTATCGGTATAGGCCGTATTCAGGGTCGTGAGCATGGGTCGGCTCCGCAAACACGCTTGACGGTGGACCGGGGGCGTCCCGGAGGCTGAGCGAGAGAACTTGCGAGGAAATCGCCTGCTCGGCCCGGAGAATGAGGTCCGAGGGCACTGGAAGCTCTCACTGCGAGGGAATCACGAAGTACGGCGCGCTCACAGCGTTTTTACCCAACTTGACGGGGTTTCCATCCCCTCGGGGGCTGCACGGTTCACCTGTTCAACAGAAATCAGTTGAGAGTGCCAACCACATATCCAACGCGAAGGTGCCCGGCGAGAGTTCGTTCTCACCGGGCACCTCTGTTCGCCACGGACCAGCTACCCCGTGTTAGCTGCCTCCGCCGCATCCCCCGCCTCCACCGCACGACGAACCTCCGCCGCACGAGGAACCACCCCCACCGCACGACGAGTGGCCGCCGCCACCGCAGGAGTGACCGCCCGAGTGCCCCCCGGAATGCCCTCCGGACTGCCCGCCGTCGCCTATGACAGCGCCACCCGCCCACCAGCTACCTTCGGTGTTGGAGTTGTTCGAGCCTTTCCTCAGCGATGTGCCGTGCACCCGTCGCCGCATCGCCGCGTCGCGTCGCGCGCGCCTCGACACGGCCCAGACGAACAACACCACGATCAGTACCAGGGCCACCAGTACCAGAATCGACATCGCGCTCACCGTCCTTCCATTCCCCCGAATCGACGCCCCCGCGCCGCCAGATGACCGGCTCCGTACGACACCGGCCCTTGCATGACTGGGATGTCCCCCGGGGCGGAGAGCACCAAAGCAGAATTGAGCAACTCCAGAGGTTGCGGGTCCGTTTGGGAAGGAAGGGCGCCCGATTCCCGCACACGTTCAGCCTTTTGACCCCGCAGCCCCCACAGGCCCCGCCGCGTCCACCGAACCCGCCGAACCCGCCGAACCCGCCCCGCCCTCGGCGCGCGTCGCGAGGACCATCAGCCGCTCGACGGCCTCCTCCAGCACGTCCCGCCGCTTGCAGAACGAGAACCGCACCAGCCAGCGGGGCGCGCCCTCACTCACGTAGAAGGCCGAGGTGGGGATGGCGACCACACCCGCCAGCGCGGGCAACTCCCGGCAGAACTCCACGCCGTCCGCGTACCCCGAGGGCCGTACGTCGGCCTGTACGAAGTAGCCGGCGTCCGCCCGGAAAGGCCGCAGCCCCGCCCGTTCCAGACCCGCGCTCAACAGGTCGCGGTGGTCGCGCAGCGTGCCGCGCAGCTCCTCCGCCCACTTCTCCACCGAGCCGAGCGCACGGGCCAGCGCTTCCTGGTACGGGGTCCCCGAGGCGTACGTGAGGAACTGCTTCGCCGCGCCGACGGCGCTCACCAGCGGCGCCGGGCCGCAGACCCAACCGACCTTCCAACCCGTCGTATTGAAGGTCTTGCCGGCCGACGAGACGACCACGGTCCGCTCCCGCATACCGGGCAGCGCCGCGATCGTGAGATGCCGCGCGCCGTCCTGGTACACGAGGTGTTCGTAGACCTCGTCGGTGATCACCGTCAGCGCGTGCTCGCGGCAGATGTCGGCGATCTCGGCCAGTTCGGCCGGGGTGAACACCTTGCCCGTCGGGTTGTGCGGGGTGTTGAGGAGCAGCACGCGCGTACGGGGGGAGAGCGCGGCGCGCAGCGCGTCGGCGTCGAGCGCGAAGGTGTCACCGTCGAGAGTCAGGGGTACGGCGACGAGCCGGGCACCGGCGAGCCTGGCGTCGGCCGCGTACGCGTCGTAGCAGGGATCGAAGGCGATGATCTCGTCGCCCGGATCGCAGAACGCGAGCACGGCGGCCGCCAGCGCCTCGGTCGCGCCGGTCGTGACCAGCACCTCGCCGACGGGGTCGTACGTGAGCCCGTACCGCCGGAGCTGATGCGCCGCGACCGCCTCGCGCAGCGCCGGGAAGCCGACGGCGGGCGGGTACTGGTTGTGCCCGGCGAGCACCGCGTCCGCCACGTCCTGGAGCAGCTCCGGCGGACTGGCCAGCTCGGGCACGCCCTGGCCGAGGTTGAGCGCCCCGGTGCTGCGGGCCAGCTCCGTCATCTCCGTGAAGATCGAGGTGCCCATGCCGTGCACCCGCCCGGCGGCGCGCCAGCCGGCCGCCTCTCGCGTGTCCTCCATACGATCGATCCCGCTTTCCCGAGTCCGTCAGCCAGTGGTCCGCCGTTCACGATAGGCGCCGCCTCCGGCACGGCCCACGGACATGGGGAAGCCCGGCCGGGGGCCGTGACCGCGAACGGACCACGACGCCCCGCCGGGCTGCTGTCTCGATCAAGCCTCCCAAGCACGAAGCTTCGGAAGGCGCCGGAGAACGACTCAGACGTCCTCGGGCTTCTCGTCCCCCGGCTCCAGGCCGAACTGCTCCAGAAGCCACTTGTCGAACTCGATCGACGCGCGCACCCAGCTCACGGTGGACGACACGAAGTGGTCGAGGCTGACACCCGTACCGATCAGCATCTGCGCCTCGCCGATGAGCCGGACGGTGGGAGGACCGTCGTCCTCCTCGTGGATGTGGCTGTAGACCTTCGGCCACAGAGTGCGGCGGTTCCAGTCGTCGATCGTTTCGAGGATTCTGGTCTTCTCCTCGATGTCGTGCGGCCGGTCGTAGAACGTCCGCACGGAGAAGACCTGCTGGTCGTCCTCGCCGCGGAACATGAAGTACGTACGGAATTCCTCCCACGGCGCCGCGAGGTCACCCTCGTCGTCGACGACGTACTTCAGCTCCATCTGGTCGAGGAGCTGCTTGACCAGGTCCTGGTCTGGGACGACGGGGCCCGCCGGTCCTGCACCCTGCGGCTGGGGCTGGCCCCCGAAACTCGGAATCGAGGACGGATCGATGCTCACCCTGTATTTCCCTTCGTACGGTTCCCGCCATCCTCCCCCATAGCAGGCGGCACGTGCCAAGCCCGGCCCGTGCCGGACGAGGCCTGTTACCTGTCCCATGCCCACACCACCCGAGAGGATGCACACGAGACCCCGCGACCGGTCACGAATCCACCATCCGCCCGGTGAGCCGCCAGACCCCGGTGGAGGGGTTGCGTTCATGCTCGACACCGGACGGATCGAGCCCCCGGGCCCGCTCCCCGGCCTCCGGCACGCAGTCCCTGTACTTCGCGAAGTCGACCTTGGTCTTGTCGTAGCCGGGTACATGCTTCAGCAGTAGGGGCAGCAGCTTCCGGTAGCTGTCCACATGGCCGCGCTGATCCGCGAAGTGAAGCAGCAGCCACAGCTCGAAGCAGGGGTTGGAGACGGCGATCTCGATGCCGGCGCGCCGGGCGGCGAGGGCCGCTTCCGCCACGTCCGGATATTCGTCGACGTCGAAGACGCACCAGACCTCGTCGTACCCGTCCCGGTTCAGGTCCCGCTGGACGCGCGCGTACGCGACGAGCTGCGTCGGGGAGCACGCCTTGCCGCGTACGACGACGGAAACGGCGGGGTTACGGAGGTGGTCGCGTAACCCCTGGAGGTACTGGCGCTCGGTCTCTTTGCTGCCGCAGACGATCAGCATCGTGCGCGAGGAGCGCCGGACGGGACCACGGCGCCGCCCGGACCCTTCACGTGGAAACGACCTCGCCATGAACCCCCCAGTAGGTCTTGAGCATGTCCTCGAAGGCTGTCTCCGGTACGAGAGGCACCGCCCCGTAGCTGCCCGCCAGGTAGCGGCGCTCGAAGTTCTCGCCCTTGCGGGGCTTGAAATCGCTCAGTGGAAAGAGTTCGGAGGCCCCGGTCCCCAGGTCCTTCTCGACGAACCAGATCTGGTCACGGCGCAGCACCTGTTCGCCGAGCATGGTGCCGAGGAGCGACGCGTCATGCGTGGTGAAGATCAACTGGGCGCCGAGCGGATTCAGTTCGGGATCCTGGAACAGCTTGACCAGCTTGCCGGTGAGCATCGGGTGGAGGCTGACATCGAGCTCGTCGACCCACATCGCACTGCCGTTGGTGATGCGGGTGAGCGCCGAAGTGGCCATGTCCAGCCAGATCTTGGTACCGGCCGACTCGTCCTCCACCGAAAGGACGAACTCTTCGTCGCCGACCTGGTGGACGAAGTCCAGCACCCCCGCCGTCATGTCACGCCAGCTTTCCTCGGCCGGCGGATCGACGGATGCGGGAATGCCGGCGGCCTGCGCCCTGCGCCGGATTCCGTGCACGCCCAGGTCAGCGGCGGCCAGCACGTCGCCGGCGCTCGGCAGACCCGCCGAGGCCATCGTCTCGTACGCCAGGACGGCGAACGCGCCGGAATCCGTCAGAGCCTGCCGGGTGGCGTCCTGGGTGACGAGCGCCCCTCCGACCGCCTCCCACACCTGTCCCAGCCTCGGATGAGAGGACTGGGCCGCCGCCGAGAGATACAGGCTGTTCGGCCGCATCATCCGCTCGGCGGCCACTCGCTCACCGGTGAGCGTCGCGCCGTAGGTCATGGCCATACCGTCACGCTCGAAGAGCACACGCCTGCGGCCCTTGGGATAGACGTAGAGCCACTCCTCGCGGACCTCGGCGTCGGTGACGCTGAAGCCGTACACATGGCGCACCCCCTCCAGCAGGAGGTCCACGGCGTACGACGACGGCTCGCCCCGGCTCGTATGGTCGAGGAGGAAAGGCATGCGCGGCACCGGGGCGCCGGGCAGCCATCGCGCCTGTGAATGGGTCACAGCACCGATGAAGAACATGAACGCGTCGACGACCGTGGATTTGCCCGACGCGTTGGCGCCGTAGATCGCCACCACCGTCACCGCGGGCCGCTCGTCGTCCTCGTACACCGGTACGAAATTCAGCTCCTGCGGCTCACGGATGGAGCCATGGTTGGCGACCCGAAAACTCAGCAGCACGTGACGACACCCCCAGATAGCCTTGTGAACAAGTGATTCGCACCATGGGCGCTGAGTCGATAGTAGAGGCCTGTCCATGAACGTGGACAGGCCGTCCATCCAGATGGATGAACGGCCTCTCCCGCCCCTGCTCCGACCGCGCCTACGGCGGGCGCTACAGCGTCTTCGCCGTCGGCCCCGGCTCCGTCGAGTCCTGCTCCACCGGCGCGGACTCCGACGGCTCCGCCGTCCCCGCCCCCACGATCAGGCCCTCGCCGAACCTGTCCACCCGTACCGTGTCCCCGTCCGTGACCTCGCCCGCCAGGATCTCCTTCGCGAGCTGGTCGCCGATCGACGTCTGCACCAGGCGGCGCAGCGGGCGCGCCCCGTACGCGGGGTCATTACCCTCCACCGCCAGCCACTCCAGGGCCGCCGGGGTGACCTCCAGCGTGAGCCGGCGCTCCGCCAGGCGCTTCGCGAGGCGGTCGATCTGGAGCGCCGCGATGCGGGCCAGTTCCGTCTTCGACAGGGTCGAGAAGACCACCAGGTCGTCCAGGCGGTTCAGGAACTCCGGCTTGAACGAGGACCGTACGGTCTCCAGCACCTGCTGCTTCTTCGTCTCGTCCGACGACAGCGGGTCCACCAGGTACTGACTGCCGAGGTTCGACGTCAGGACCAGGATGGTGTTGCGGAAGTCCACCGTGCGGCCCTGGCCGTCCGTCAGGCGCCCGTCGTCCAGCACCTGGAGCAGGATGTCGAAGACCTCGGGGTGGGCCTTCTCCACCTCGTCCAGGAGCACCACGCTGTACGGGCGGCGCCGTACGGCCTCGGTGAGCTGGCCGCCCTCCTCGTAGCCGACGTAGCCGGGAGGAGCGCCGACCAGCCGGGCCACCGAGTGCTTCTCGCCGT
This sequence comes from Streptomyces sp. 150FB, assembly GCF_000818195.1. Classification (GTDB taxonomy): domain Bacteria; phylum Actinomycetota; class Actinomycetes; order Streptomycetales; family Streptomycetaceae; genus Streptomyces. The sequence goes on from NZ_JTHL01000001.1 coordinate 4,076,530, forward strand.
ACTCGCTCATGTCGATGCGGATCATGGCCCGCTCGTCGTCGAAGAGGAAGTCGGCGAGCGCCTTGGCCAGTTCGGTCTTGCCGACGCCGGTCGGGCCCAGGAAGAGGAACGATCCTGTGGGCCTGTCGGGGTCGGCGATACCGGCGCGGGTACGGCGTACGGCGTCGGACACCGCGCCGACCGCCTCGCCCTGGCCGATCAGCCGCTTGCCCAGCTCCTGCTCCATGCGCAGCAGCTTCTGCGTCTCGCCCTCCAGCAGCCGGCCGGCGGGGATGCCGGTCCAGGAGCCGACGACGTCGGCGATGTCGTCCGGGCCGACCCCCTCCTTGACCATGGTGTCCTTGGCGGCCTCCTGCTCCTCCTCGGCGGCCTCCTCCAGCTCGCGTTCCAGGTTGGGGATCTCCCCGTACAGCAGCTTGGAAGCGGTGTCGAAGTCGCCGTCGCGCTGGGCACGCTCGGCCTGGCCGCGCAGGTCGTCGAGCTGTTCCTTCAGCTCACCGACGCGGTTGAGGCCCTCCTTCTCCTTCTCCCAGCGGGCGTTGAGGCCGCGCAGCTCCTCCTCGCGGTCGGCGAGGTCACGGCGCAGCTTCTCCAGGCGCTGTCTGGAGCCGGGGTCGGACTCGGTGTCGAGCGCCAGCTCCTCCATACGGAGGCGGTCGACGGAACGCTGCAACTCGTCGATCTCGACCGGCGAGGAGTCGATCTCCATCCGGAGCCGGGACGCGGCCTCGTCGACGAGGTCGATGGCCTTGTCGGGCAGGAAGCGCGAGGTGATGTAGCGGTCGGAGAGAGCCGCGGCAGCCACCAGGGCCGTGTCGGCGATCTGGACCTTGTGGTGGGCCTCGTAACGGCCCTTGAGCCCGCGCAGGATCGCGATCGTGTCCTCGACGGACGGCTCGGCGACCAGCACCTGCTGGAAGCGCCGCTCCAGCGCCGCGTCCTTCTCGATCCGCTCGCGGTACTCGTCCAGCGTGGTCGCACCGACCATCCGCAGCTCACCGCGGGCCAGCATCGGCTTGAGCATGTTGCCCGCGTCCATGGCCGAGTCGCCGCCGGCGCCCGCGCCGACGACCGTGTGCAGCTCGTCGATGAAGGTGATGACCTGTCCGCCGCTCTCCTTGATCTCGGAGAGGACGGTCTTGAGGCGCTCCTCGAACTCGCCCCGGTACTTGGCGCCGGCGACCATCGCGCCGAGGTCCAGCGACACCAGCCGCTTGTTCTTCAGCGACTCCGGCACGTCGCCCTTGACGATGCGCTGCGCGAGCCCCTCGACGACGGCCGTCTTGCCGACGCCGGGCTCACCGATCAGCACCGGGTTGTTCTTCGTACGGCGCGACAACACCTGCACCACGCGCCGGATCTCCTGGTCCCGGCCGATGACCGGGTCGAGCTTGCCCTCGCGTGCGGCGGCGGTGAAATCGGTACCGAACTTCTCCAGGGCCTTGTACTGGCCCTCCGGGTCGGGTGTGGTCACCCGGCGCCCTCCCCTTGATGTCTCGAATGCTTCCAGCAGGTTCTTCGCGCCGGCCCCCTGCTTGTCCAGGAGTTCGCCGGTCTGGCCGCCCTGTGCGGCGATGCCGATGAGCAGATGCTCGGTGGAGAGGTAGTCGTCCCCCAGCTCCTTGGCACGCCGGCCCGCGTCGCCGATGGCGGCGAGCAGTTCCCGGTTGGGCTGCGGGGGCGCGACGGTGGAGCCGGTCACCTTGGGCTGCGCGCTCAGCAGCCGCTCGGCCCCGGACCGTACGACGGCCTCGTCGGCGCCTACGGCGGCCAGCAGGTCCGTCACGTTCTCGTTGTCCTCGCCCGCGAGCAGCGCCAGCAGCAGGTGGGCGGGGGTCAGATCGGGATGGCCCGCTTCCACGGCCCGGCTGGTGGCCGCGTTGATGGCGTCCCGGCTCTTGTTGGTCAGCTCGGCGTCCACGTGCGCTCTCTCCTCCTTGCGCGGATCTCTCCGTCTGCACGCTTGTTCGTGATGTTCGGGAGTTGGTTCACGGACTCATTCGTCACGCGGACTCGTCACGCCCGGTCTGACCCGAACAACGTGCGCAAAGTTGAGTCTATTCCACTCAAGCCTGAAACGGGCGACCCCCCACGCACGGGATGTGCGCCACTACGCTTGCCGCATGGCCACCGACATACGCAACCCCACCCCCGAGTTTCTCGCGTTCTGGCGCGAGCGCCACGTCTGCACCCTGACCACCACGCGCCCGGACGGCAGTCCGCACCTGGTGCCGGTGGGAGTGACGTATGACCCGGAGGCCGGGCTCGCCCGCGTCATCGCCAACAAGGCCAGCAGGAAGGTCGCCCACATACTCGCGGCCGGTCCCGACGGGGCGCGCGTCGCCGTCTGCCAGGTCGAACGGGCCCGCTGGGCGACGCTGGAGGGCCGCGCGAGGATCCGTACGGAGGCGGAGGCCGTCGCGGACGCGGTGGGCCGTTACGCGGAGCGCTACGGACGTACGCCGGCGGACAACCCGGACCGCGTGGTCATCGAGATCGCCGTCGAACGGGCGCTCGGCCGCGGGCTCGGGGCGGCCGGCTCACCGACACCCGGCCGACCCGGGACGCAGCCCGCCTGAGCCGCAGCCTGAGTCACCGGGGCCCCGAACGGGAAAAGCACAGCGGCGCCATCGTGTTTCAGGTCCACGATGGCGCCGCTGTGTGGGGGAAGTGCCCGAGCGATCTACAACGACGGGGGAATCGCTCAGGCACTGCGGGGGGTGGCAGTTGTGGTCTGTGCCTCGACCAGCTCGTGGTCACGGCGGTCGAGGTTGACGAAAATCATGTCGTATCTGACGGCACACCGGACGGGTTGCGGCGCCCCCCTGGGCTTCCGCAGGCACCGGTATGCACGGACGTCCTCATCTTCCTCGCGCACCACGACGATCGGCTGTCCGAACAGGGTCACCATCAACGAGTCACCACGATGGGGGATCGCGGTCACCAGGTCGATGAAGTGCCAACCCGATCTGTAAGCCATCGCCATCTCGCGGCGGAAAACCCGGTCGTCCGGCGGAACAGTCATGCGCCCGCGGCGGCCGGAGCTGACGTCAGCCTGATCCCTTCCGGCGCGAGGGTCCAACTGATCTCGTCGGCCTGCGCGCTCCGGGAGTGAGACCCAGCCGGCGAGCTGGTCCAACTGATCTCCCCCACAGCGGCCAGAGAGCCACAGGCCAGAGCCGCAGAGAAAGCAGCGACTGCCACTGCGCGAAGCATTCTCTTGTGCATAGTCGGCTTCGTCCTCACTTGATGGATTTTCTCTCCCCCGCCCTGTAGACAATGTCGCACCCTGGCACATCGACACCACCGGGTCGATGCATCATGTTCTTGTATGTACAGGACCCTGGGGGGTGGAGATTTGCCAGCAAACGGCACACAACCGGCACATCCCCATGCCATCACCGACTTCTGCGGTGAAGGCAGGCGGCTTTACGCCAGCGCGATTCGTTCCGGCCGCATCAGCCGGAGCGAGGCCGCTGTCGCTCCATGCCTCATGGAGTTCGCGCTTCTGCACCCCGATCCGGACGACCCGAGCTGGTTGCGGCCCGTCACACCGTCCGCGGCCCTCGCGCAGCGACTGCATCCCATCGAGCGGGAGATCCAGCAGCGACGGCACTTCGCTGTCGAACTGACCGAATCTTTCGAGCCGTTCATGAGCATCAGCGCGCAGGACCCGCCGATCACCCACGCGATCACCGTTCTTGAGGGCGTCAGCCGGATCAACGCGGCTCTGGACAGGGCCACCGCCGAGTGCCAGATCGAGGTGCTCACCGTCCAGCCCGGCAGCAGGAGCGAGAGCGCGCTCAGCGAGGGCCTGGAGCGCGGCCGTGCCGTCGTGGACCGGGGGGTCCGTATCCGCACGCTCTACCAGCACACCGTCCGGCACAGCCAGGGCACGCTCGCGTACGCGGACCGGATGGCCGAGGACAAGGTCGAGATCCGTACGCTCGAAGAGCTGATCGAGCGGCTGATCATCTTCGACAGGACCGTCGCGTACATCCCCGCGCGCTCGGACCGGCAGGTGGCGCTGGAGCTGCGCCACCCGGGGCTCGTCGACTACCTGGCCCAGGTCTTCGAGCAGCTCTGGCAGCGCGCCACACCGCTCACCCAGCAGGTCACGTACGAACGGACCCCCGACGGCATCACGGGCGTCCAGCGCTCGATCGCCAGGCTCCTCGTGGAGGGGTACGTCGACGAGGCCATCGCGCGGCGCCTCGGCATGAACGTACGCACCTGCCGCGCCCACATCGCCAAGCTCGCCACGGCGCTCGGGAGCGGCAGCCGTGCCCAGCTCGGGTACCTCATCGCGCTCTCGGGGATCCTCAAGCAGGAGATCTGAGCACGCGGGCGCGAAAAGGCCCCTCCACCCGGCGGGGTGAGGGACCTTTCAAGGGGCCGCAGAGGCACAGCACCGCGGCGCCCGATACGGGACGCCGCTCAGTCCGACGACCGCTTCGGCCGCCACACCACCAGCGCACTCGTCTGCTGCATGTCCTGGTACGGCACCAGATCACGGCGGTACGACGCGTGCACCTGCGCCTCGCGCTGGCGCATCGCCGCCGCGGCGCCGTCCACGGCGGCCGACAGCTCGGCGACCGTCGCCCGGAGCGCGGCGACCTCGTCCTCCAGCTCGATGATCCGCTTGATGCCCGCCAGGTTGATGCCCTCGTCCTGCGACAGCGCCTGCACCGTACGGAGCAGCTCGATGTCGCGGGCCGAGTACCGGCGCCCCCGGCCGGCCGTACGGTCCGGCGAGACCAGGCCCAGGCGATCGTACTGCCGCAGGGTCTGCGGGTGCAGCCCGGAGAGCTGCGCCGCCACGGAGATGACGTAGACCGGGGTCTCCTCGGTCAGTTCGTACGCCCTGCCGAACGACGCGGCCGACTGTCTGCGCCGTCCGTCCCTGTCCGCCCTGTCCATGGGGATCATGCTCCCTTCGCGGCCTGGAACAACTCCGCCCGCGGATCGTCGTCCGCGGTCGCCTTCCGGTAGACCTCCAGCGCGTCACGCGCCGACTCGCCGAGGTCCTTGGGGACGACCACCTCGACGGTGACCAGGAGGTCGCCGCGCGTGCCGTCCTTGCGTACGGCGCCCTTGCCACGGGCGCGCATCGTACGGCCGTTGGGTGTGCCGGCCGGCAGCTTCAGGGTGACCGGCGGGCCGCCCAGTGTCGGGACCTTCACCTCGCCGCCGAGCGCCGCCTCCGTGAAGGTGACGGGCACGGTGACGGTGAGGTTGTCGTCCCTGCGGCCGAAAACGGGGTGCGCGTCGACATGGACGACCACGTACAGGTCGCCCGCCGGGCCGCCGCGCTCCCCGGGGGTGCCCTTGCCGCGCAACCTGATCCGCTGGTTGTCGCTGACTCCGGCCGGGATACGGACCTGCATGGTCCGCGACGACTTGGCGCGCCCCGAGCCCTTGCAGACGTCGCAGGGGTCCTGGGCGATGAGCCCGCGGCCCTTGCAGTCCACGCAGGGATCGGTGAGCGAGAAGCCGCCGCCGGTGCCGCGCGAGACCTGTCCCGTGCCGACGCAGGTCGGGCAGACCCGCGGTGTGCCGTTCTTGTCGCCCGTGCCCGAACAGGCCTTGCAGGGCGCCTGGCTGGACATCCGCAGCGGGACCGTGGCCCCGTCGACCGCCTCGGTGAAGCTGAGCGTCACCTCGGACTCGATGTCCTGGCCGCGGCGTGGCTGGGTACGGGTGGTGCCGGCGCCGCCCCTGTTGAAGAGGCCGCCGAACACGTCCCCGAGACCGCCGCCGAAGCCGCCCGCGCCCTGTTGCTGGCCCGTGCCGCCCTGGGCGCCGCCCCCGAAGAGGTCGCCGAGGTCGAAGTTGAACGAGCCGCCGCCCGCGCCGGGTCCGGGGCGGTAGCCGCCGTTCCCGAAGAGGCTGCGCGCCTCGTCGTACTCCTTGCGCCGTTTGGGGTCGCCGAGCACGTCGTTCGCCTCGGAGATCTCCTTGAAGCGCTCCTCGGCCTTGGCGTCGCCCTTGTTGGCGTCCGGGTGGAACTCGCGGGCGAGCTTCCGGTACGACTTCTTGATCTCGGCTTCCGTGGCGTCCTTGGGGACGCCGAGAACCTTGTAGTAATCCTTCTCCACGAAGTCCTTGGTGCTCATTCCCGACGTCCCTCCTCTCCGCCTGTCACTGCTCTGTGCCCGACGTGGCGCCTGTCACGGATGCCGTAATAATGACCTCCGTGACGGCGCCTGTCCTGGCGTCAGCCCTCGTCCGGGCCACCGCTCTCCTCTTCCTTGGCCTGCTCGCTCTCGTCCGCCGCCTTGGGCTGGGCCCCCGGCTGGGGCTCCGCCACCGCGACGCGGGCGGGCCTGATGGTCCGCTCGCCGAACCGGTACCCAGGCTGAAGGATCGCGACGCACGTGTCTTCGGTGACATCCGGCGCATACGAGTGCATCAGGGCCTCGTGGATCGTCGGATCGAAGGGCTCGCCCTCCTTGCCGAACTGCTGAAGGCCCATCTTCGCCGCGACCGTCTCCAGCGACTCGCCAACGGATTTGAATCCGCCGACCAGTTCGTCGTGCTCGCGTGCGCGCCCGATGTCGTCGAGCACGGGCAGCAGCTCGGTCAGCAGCTTGGCGATCGCCAGCTCCTTGACCGTGACGCGGTCCCGCTCCACCCGACGGCGGTAGTTCTGGTACTCGGCCTGGAGCCGCTGGAGGTCCGCCGTGCGCTCACCGAGCGCCATCCGGACCTGATCCAGTTGGGCTGTCAGGGCTACGTCCTGTACGTCCCCGGCCGGGGCCGCCGGGCCCGGCTCCTTGTCGGAGCCGGGCGCGGCGGCCTTCGGCGCGGCGTCTTCGGGGGTCGCGCCGGAGGGGACGTCGGGCTCCTCCTCGAAGCCCGGGGTCTCCTCGGTCACGCGGCACCGCCCTTCGCGTCACGCTCGTCGTCCACGATCTCGGCGTCGACGACGTCGTCGTCCGCCTTGGACTGCTGGCCGGCGTCCGGTCCACCCGGACCGCCGTCGGCACCGGGGGTGGCGCCGTCGGCCTGCGCGTTGGCGTACATGGCCTGGCCGAGCTTCTGCGAGACGGCGGCGACCTTCTCCGTCGACGTACGGATCTCGGCGGTGTCCTCGCCCTTGAGCTTTTCCTTCAGCTCGGCGATGGACTCCTCCACCTCGGTCTTGACGTCGCCCGGGACCTTGTCCTCGTTGTCCTTGAGGAACTTCTCCGTCTGGTAGACGAGCTGTTCGGCCTGGTTGCGCGTCTCGGCGGCCTCGCGGCGCTTGTGGTCCTCGTCCGCGTACTGCTCGGCCTCTTCGCGCATCCGGTTGACCTCGTCCTTCGGCAGCGAGGAGCCACCGGTGACGGTCATCTTCTGCTCCTTGCCGGTGCCGAGGTCCTTCGCGGCCACGTGCATGATGCCGTTGGCGTCGATGTCGAAGGCGACCTCGATCTGCGGCACACCGCGCGGGGCGGGCGGCAGACCGGTCAGCTCGAACATTCCGAGCTTCTTGTTGTACGCGGCGATCTCGCGCTCGCCCTGGTAGACCTGGATCTGCACGGACGGCTGGTTGTCCTCGGCCGTCGTGAAGATCTCGGAGCGCTTCGTCGGAATCGTGGTGTTCCGCTCGATGAGCTTGGTCATGATGCCGCCCTTGGTCTCGATACCCAGGGACAGCGGGGTCACGTCGAGGAGCAGGACGTCCTTGACCTCACCCTTGAGCACACCGGCCTGGAGAGCGGCGCCGATGGCGACGACCTCGTCCGGGTTGACGCCCTTGTTGGCGTCACGGCCGCCGGTCAGCTCCTTGACGAGCTCGGCGACGGCGGGCATACGCGTCGAACCGCCGACGAGCACCACGTGGTCGATCTCGGAGAGCTGGATGCCCGCGTCCTTGATGACGTTGTGGAAGGGGCCCTTGCAGCGGTCGAGCAGGTCGGACGTGAGCTGCTGGAACTGCGACCGGGTGACCTTCTCGTCGAGGTGCAGCGGCCCCTCGGCGGACGCCGTGATGTACGGCAGGTTGATCGTGGTCTCCGTCGAGGAAGACAGCTCGATCTTCGCCTTCTCCGCCGCCTCGCGGAGACGCTGGAGAGCCATCTTGTCCTTGGACAGGTCCACGCCGTGGCCGTTGGCGAACTGCTTCACCAGGAAGTCGACGACCCGCTGGTCCCAGTCGTCACCACCGAGCTGGTTGTCACCGTTGGTGGCCTTCACCTCGACGACGCCGTCACCGATCTCCAGCAGCGACACGTCGAAGGTGCCACCACCGAGGTCGAAGACCAGGATCGTCTGGTCGTCCTTGTCGAGGCCGTAGGCCAGGGCTGCCGCCGTCGGCTCGTTGACGATACGCAGGACGTTCAGGCCCGCGATCTCGCCGGCCTCCTTGGTCGCCTGGCGCTCCGAGTCGTTGAAGTACGCGGGGACAGTGATCACCGCGTCGGTGATCTTCTCTCCCAGGTACGACTCGGCGTCCCGCTTCAGCTTCTGCAGCACGAAGGCCGAGATCTGCTGCGGGTTGAAGTCCTTGCCGTCCAGGTTCATCTTCCAGTCAGTGCCCATGTGGCGCTTGACCGACCGGATGGTCCTGTCGACGTTCGTGACCGCCTGGCGCTTCGCGACCTCTCCGACGAGCACCTCGCCGTTCTTGGCGAAGGCGACGACGGACGGCGTGGTCCTGGCACCCTCGGCGTTGGTGATGACGGTGGGCTCGCCGCCTTCGAGAACGCTGACGACGGAGTTAGTCGTGCCCAGGTCGATGCCGACCGCACGTGCCATTTCGATTCCTCCAACTGACTTGAGTGGAACAGGCTCAAGGATGCATCACAGATCCCGGTGCGTCAAAGAGCATGAGCCGATGGGGCTCAACTATTGTGCCGGTCCTCCACGCCCGGGGGTCGCCGGGCGCACCGTGGGGGCCCGAACGCGCCTGGTGGGAGCACCTGCCGGGCCATCGCGCCGCGCCGTGCGATCGTTCTGTCACACCAATGACAAATGGTGCGAAGCGGGCAGGAGGAACGGCGCGTGGACACGAACCACGGATACCGCCATCACGGCCACCACAGCCACTACGGCCGACACAGACGCGTGTACGAACAGCTCGGCCGCTCGGCGCCGCGCACCCGGAGCCGGGCACTGAGGCTCTGGAACCGATGGCGCCCGAAGCGCCGCTTCGAACCGGTCGACCCAAAGCGTCTCGTCGATCTAACGCTCGGCACCGCCCTGATGGTTCCGGCCGCGCCGCTCCTTGCCGTCACCGCGCTCGTCCTCGCGCTGTCGGGAGGGACCGGCGGCGTTCTCGTACGTGAATACCGCTGCGGGCGCCACGGCCACCCCTTCATCCTGCGCTCCCTGCGCACCCGGCGGCTGCGGCTCGACCTGCTGTCCCGGCTGCCCCATGTCGTACGCGGCGACCTGTCGCTGGTCGGTCCCGCGCCACTGCCGCTCGGCGG
>NZ_JTHL01000001.1:4086161-4093528 GCF_000818195.1 Streptomyces sp. 150FB
GGGCTGACCGGGCTCGCGCAGGTGCGGGGGCGCTCGCGGCTGCCGTGGGACGAGGCGGCGCTGCTGGACCAGCACTACGTGGAGCACCACTGGATCGGCATGGACCTGGCGATCCTGGCCGGCACCCTCCCGGCCGTGCACCTCGCGCACATCCGCCCGGCGGTCCTGCGGGCCGTGGCCGCGCTCCGCCGGGCACGTCCGGTGGCCCTGAGCGACACAGATCACCGACAGCGCCGTTACATTGCTGCGAGACAAGTGGGTACCCTCAGCACAGAACGCTTAAGTTACCGCTTAGTACGCCCGGTTGTACGCAGGTAAGTACGCAGGCCCGAGGAGCCACCCCATGCAACTCGCCGCGATCATCGTGTCGCTGGTACTCGGCGTCGTCGGCGTAGCGCTGTTCGCCCGAGCCGTCGCCCAGATCTACCGCTTCGTACGGCTCGGCCAGGACGTCCCCGCCGGCGCCCGCACGGACGAACCCGCGCAGCGCACCCTGACGGTCGCCAAGGAGTTCCTCGGCCACACCCGTATGAACAGGTGGGGAGTCGTCGGCGTCGCCCACTGGTTCGTCGCCGTCGGCTTCTTCACGCTCGTACTGACCCTGATCAACGCCTTCGGCCAGCTCTTCCAGGCCGACTGGCTGCTGCCGGTCATCGGCGACTGGGTGCCGTACGAGGTGTTCGTCGAGCTGATCGGCGTACTGACGACGCTCGGCATCCTGACGCTGATCGTCATCCGCCAGCTCTCACTGCCGACCCGGGCGGGCCGCAAGTCCCGCTTCGCCGGCTCCAACTTCGGCCAGGCGTACTTCGTCGAGGCCGTCATCCTCGTCATCGGCCTGTGCATCCTGCTGCTGCGCGGCCTCGAAGGCGCGCTGCACCACCAGGACGCGTACGGCGCCGCGTACCTCATCTCGTACCCGCTGGTCGCCGCCTTCCGGGGGCTCAGCACCCCCACCGTCCAGAACCTGGTCTACCTGATCGCGCTGATCAAGATCGGTACGTCCTTCATCTGGATGATCACGGTCGCGCTCAAGACGGACATGGGCGTGGCCTGGCACCGCTTCCTCGCCTTCCCGAACATCTGGTTCAAGCGCGACGCCACCGGCGGTACGGCGCTGGGCCCGCTGCTGCCGATGGTGAGCGGCGGCAAGGAGATCGACTTCGAGGACCCGGGTGAGGACGACGTCTTCGGCGTCTCCCAGATCGAGCACTTCTCCTGGAAGGGCCTCCTCGACTTCTCGACCTGCACCGAGTGCGGTCGCTGCCAGTCGCAGTGCCCCGCCTGGAACACCGGCAAGCCGCTCTCCCCGAAGCTGCTGATCATGTCGCTGCGCGACCACGCGCACGCCAAGGCGCCGTACCTGCTGGCCGGCGGCGGCAAGAACGCCGAGGGCGAGGAGAAGGCGACACCCGAACAGCTCGCGCAGGTCCCCGCCGCCGCGCTCGCCGAGGCCGAGCGCCCGCTGATCGGGACGCTGGAGGAGAACGGGGTCATCGACCCGGACGTGCTGTGGTCCTGCACCACCTGCGGCGCGTGCGTGGAGCAGTGCCCGGTCGACATCGAGCACATCGACCACATCGTCGACATGCGCCGCTACCAGGTGATGATCGAGAGCGCCTTCCCCAGCGAGGCGGGGACGATGCTCAAGAACCTGGAGAAGAAGGGCAACCCCTGGGGGCTGCAGAAGAAGCAGCGCCTGGAGTGGACGAAGGACGTCGACTTCGAGGTGCCGGTCGTCGGCCAGGACATCGAGGACCTCACCGAGGTCGACTACCTGTACTGGGTCGGCTGCGCGGGCGCCCTCGAAGACCGCGCGAAGAAGACCACCAAGGCCTTCGCCGAACTGCTGCACATCGCCGGCGTGAAGTTCGCGATCATGGGCGGCGACGAGAAGTGCACGGGCGACTCGGCCCGGCGGCTCGGCAACGAACCGCTGTTCCAGCAGCTCGGCCAGGAGAACGTCGCGATGCTGAACATGGCGTACGGCGAGGATGACGAGGACCCCTCGACGAAGAAGCCCAAGGCGTCGAAGAAGATCGTCGCGACCTGCCCGCACTGCTTCAACACGATCGCGAACGAGTACCCGCAGCTCGGCGGCGAGTACGAGGTGATCCACCACACGCAGTTGCTCCAGCACCTGGTGGACGAGGGCAAGCTCGTACCCGTCACCCCGGTCGAGGGCCTGATCACGTACCACGACCCCTGCTACCTGGGCCGGCACAACAAGATCTACACCCCGCCCCGCGAGATCATCGCGAGCGTGCCCGGCCTGCGGAGCGAGGAGATGCACCGCCACAAGGAGCGGGGCTTCTGCTGCGGCGCCGGCGGCGCCCGGATGTGGATGGAGGAGCGGATCGGCAAGCGCGTCAACAACGAGCGGGTGGACGAGGCGCTCTCGCTGAACCCGGACATCGTGTCGACGGCCTGCCCGTTCTGCCTGGTGATGCTGACCGACTCCGTCAACGCCAAGAAGGGCGACGGCCAGGCGAAGGAGTCGCTCCAGGTCGTGGATGTGGCGCAGCTCCTGCTGGACTCCGTACGGACACCGGCGGACCCGGGGAGCACGGAGGAGTCGGAGCAGCAGCCGGAGCCCGAGCCGGTGAAGTAGGGCGCGGTACGTACGTCTCGTACAACCATGCGGACGGGCCGGTGGTCGAACCCCTATGGGGACTTCGGCGAAACGACTGACCATCGGCACCGTCCTGCTGCTCCCGGCGCTTCTGGCGGGCCTGACGGCCTGCTCGGCGCCGGAAGCGCCGGAAGGCAGCCACGACGGACCCCCGGCGTCGACGGCCCACTCGCCGCGCCCGGCCCCCGCCGCCCCCGCGCATCCGGGAGTCCGCTCCGACTTCAACGGCGACGGGCTGCCCGACCTGGTCGTGACGGACACGTCGGCCACGATCGACGGCGTGCACGCCTCCGGTTACATGGCCGTCCTGCCCGGTTCCGCCGAAGGCCCGGACACCACCCGGCACCAGATCATCACCCAGAACAGCCTGGGCCTCGGTAAGGCCGGGCAGGCCGCGGGCTTCGGCCTGCACGCCGTGACCGGCGACCTCGACGGCGACGGGTACGCGGACCTCGTCACGCAGGCGGGCAGCAACGCGGTCTTCGTCGTCTGGGGCGGCAGGGACAAGCTGTCCGGCGGCGCGAGGCTGACCGGCACGGCTCCGTTCACCGGCGACTTCGACGGCGACGGGAAGACCGACCTGGTGGCGATGGTGAAGAGGTCGGGCGTCCCGGAGGAGCCGAGCGGGGCGGTCATCTCGTACGGCCCCCTCAGCCGGTCGGGCGAGCCGAGCCGTACGGCGAAGCTCGACCTCACGCCGGACAACCGGGCGCAGTTCTACAGCGCGGCCGTCACCGGTGTGGGGGACGTCACCGGCGACGGCAAGGACGATCTCGTCGTGACGCTGTCGCACATCTTCAGCGACGAGGAACCGGTACCCCAGGCGACGGTCCTGTACCCGGGCACGGCGTCGGGCGTACCGGCCGAGGGGGCGTGGCTGAAGGACGCGCGAGGCGAGGACTTGTACGGCGACAACACCCTCACCACCGACGTGGACAAGGACGGCTACGCGGACGTCGTGATCGGACTGCCCTGCGCGCGCTCCGGGGAAGCGGATTTCACCCCGGAGGGCGGCGGCCGGATCGCGGTCTCCTACGGAGGCCGCGCCGGGATGAGCACCACGAGGAAGCCGACGACGATCAACGACAGGACACCGGGGATGCCGAAGGGTCTCGCCTCGGCGGAGACCGCGTACTGCGCCTTCGGCTGGACGCCGAGCGTGGGCGACGTGAACGGTGACGGATACGGCGATGTCGCCTTCGGGGCGGCGCTGAAGACCGCGGGCGTCGCGGCGGACGCGCGGTACACGGAGCTGGTGCTGCGGGGCGGCGCGAAAGGCCTGACGGCGGACGGCGTCCAGCAGATCCCGGGCGCCGACGGCTTCGGCACGGCGGCCGCGGTCCGCACCACCCAACTGGACACGAACGGGGACGGCGCCGACGAACTCGTCCTGAGTGCCGGGTCTCAAAGCCCGTCCGACCGCAACGTCCGGATCCTGAGCGGCTCGCCGGCGGGTCTCGACACGGCGCACCCCGCCTTCTTCGGCAGGGGGGCGCTGGGACAGCGATCCGCGCCGGGCGACGCGTTCGGCTCGAACTTCGCCCACTGATCCCCTAGGGGATGTCACAGCTCGGCCGCAAAGGCACTGGCGTTCCCCCACCGTTGCCGTACGGCCCGTCAGGAGCGGGTACGTTCGATGACGTGGCTGGATTCAGGAACGGACGCGGCCGGGACAACCGCGACCCGCAACAACACCCGCAACGGCAGCAGCAGCAACCGCAGCCGTACGGACGGCCGGCGTCGCCCCCGGGCTACGGCGGCAACGGCGGCAACGGCCGGACCGGATACCCGGCGCCGGCCCCTGCCCCCGCCCCGTCGCCGTACGGGCAGCAGCAGTGGCCGCCCACGAGCGGCGGCCAGGGCGGCGCCGGACAGGGCGGCGGCCCGTACGCCGGACAGGGCGAGCCGGAGTACTTCGGCGACCCCTACCCGCAGCAGTCGCACGGCCCCTCCCAGGGCGCTGCGCCGCGGGCCGACCCGTACGCCGCCGACAACCCGGGCAACACGCAGGCGTTCAGCATCGACGAGGACGCGTACGGCGACGGCGCCACGTACCACGCCGGTGCGGCCGCGGTGCCGACCGGACCGCGGCTCGGCTGGAAGGACCTGCTGAGCGGCATCGTCATGCGCCCTAACGCGACGTTCCTGCGGATGCGCGACTACCCGGTCTGGCTCCCGGCGCTGACCGTGATGTTCGTGTACGGCCTGCTGGCGCTGTTCGGCTTCGACACGGCGCGCGAACAGGCGATCGACGCGACACTCTCGACGACGATCCCGTACATGCTGACGACGGCCGTGGCCTTCATCATCGGCAGCCTGATCCTGGGTGTGGTGACCCACACGCTCGCCCGCCAGTTGGGCGGCGACGGCGCATGGCAGCCGACCGTGGGCCTGTCGATGCTGATCATGTCGATCACGGACGCCCCGCGCCTGATCTTCGCGGTCTTCCTGGGCGGCGACAACACGCTGGTGCAGGTGCTGGGCTGGATCACCTGGGCGGGGATGGCGGCGCTGTTCACGTCCATGGTGAGCAAGTCGCACGACCTGCCGTGGCCGAAGGCGCTGGGCGCTTCGGCGATCCAGTTGATCGCGATCCTGTCGCTGCTGAAACTGGGCGCGTTCTGACCGAGGCGTTCCGACCGAGGGTGGGAGGGGCACATCGGTCCCTCCCGCCTACCCCCGCCGCACGACGGGCTGCTCGGCGCTCCAGGGGAAGTTGATCCAGTCGTCGGTGCGCTTCCAGACGTACTCGCACTTCACGAGCGACTGCGTCTTCTCATATATGACGGCGCTGCGCACCTCGGCGACCTCCTCACGGCAGAAGTCGTGCACCAGCTTCAGCGTCCGGCCGGTGTCGGCGACGTCGTCGGCGATGAGGACCTTCTTGTTGGAGAAGTCGATGGCGTTCGGCACGGGCGCCAGCATGACCGGCATCTCCAGCGTGGTCCCGACACCGGTGTAGAACTCGACGTTCACCAGGTGGATGTTCTTGCAGTCCAGCGCGTACGCGAGCCCGCCGGCGACAAAGACCCCGCCGCGCGCGATGCTGAGCACCACGTCCGGCTCGTACCCGTCGTCGGCGATGGCCTGCGCCAGCTCACGGACGGCGCGGCCGAACGTACCGTACGAAAGATTCTCCCGTGCGTCGTTCATCGCGGCATCACACCTGAGTCCGGTGGAAATTCAGATACGACCGCGACGCCGTGGGCCCGCGCTGTCCCTGATAGCGCGACCCGTACCGCTCGGAGCCGTACGGGAACTGCGCCGGCGAGCTGAGCCGGAACAGGCACAACTGCCCGATCTTCATACCGGGCCAGAGCTTGATGGGCAGCGTCGCCATGTTCGACAGCTCAAGCGTCACATGCCCGGAGAACCCGGGATCGATGAAGCCGGCGGTGGAGTGCGTCACCAGCCCGAGGCGCCCCAGCGAGGACTTGCCCTCCAGCCGGGAGGCGACATCGTCGGGCAGCGAGATGACCTCGTACGTCGACGCCAGCACGAACTCCCCGGGATGCAGGATGAACGCGTCGTCGCCCTCGGGCTCGACGAGCCGCGTCAGATCGACCTGCTCGACGGCGGGGTCGATGTGCGGATAGAGGTGGTTCTCGAACACGCGAAAAAACCGGTCGAGCCGCACGTCGATGCTGGAGGGCTGCACCATCGACTCGTCGTACGGTTCGAGGCGCACGCGTCCGGAATCGAGCTCGGCCCGGATGTCGTTGTCAGAGAGAAGCACGCCCCGAGCTTACGCAGAACGCACGGGCCCACCTGAACCGGGCAGGCCCGCACGCCCTACCCAGGATCAACCCCGCCGGACCTCCACACCCTGCACACTCTCCACGGGCACGGCACTCCGCAACCGAGCACACCGCGGACACCGAATGAGCCGCCCGGGCCCGATCCGCCCGGCGTCGAGCTGCTGCATCGGGAACGACGTAGTACTGAACACATGCCCTTCGGCACATCGGACGACGGTGCGAGCCATCAAGTCCATCGGGTCCCTTCCCCAAGCAAACGCGGACGAAAGCCCACATTAGGGGATCAACGAAACCCCACCCCACCCGGCACTCCGTCGCCCACGCTACGCCCCAACTCCCGCCCCCACCCCCCACATCGCCCCCAGAACACAGAACAGACCCCGAGGGTCACAACGGATCCCGGGGCCTGCGATGAGGTAGAGTATGAACCGCTACGAGCCCCCAGAGGCTCACAGCGCGGGTGTAGTTTAATGGTAGAACATGAGCTTCCCAAGCTCAGAGCGCGAGTTCGATTCTCGTCACCCGCTCCACGACAAACCCCCAGGCCAGCGGCCCGGGGGTTGTTTGTTGTCTAGTCCAATTCGAGAGCCGCGCACCACTTGCGCACCACATCTGGCGGTCAATCGGCGCAACGGTGCGAAGCCTCAGAGACCTGCCGAATATCCGTTCGAGCACATTCTCGAATCCTGAGACCGACTTCGTGTGACGTGCGCCATACGTGTGACCGCCCCGACATCACTGACCGTCGCGACTCTTGATCGCGGCACAGTATCTTCATGCAGCCAACACCGCTACTGAGAAGCCGTTTCAGGCCGCCCCAGCCCCGCCGCCAGACGAACGGAGCCGAGCACGCTACGTGGCGATACTCCGGTTCGGGGGCTGACGCCGCGTCACGGCAGCCCCCGAACGGTCGGTCAATCCGGCGTCAGGCCCGGCGCACCACTTCCGCACCACTTGCCTCGTCGCGGGCCCCGTCC
>NZ_JTHL01000001.1:4093574-4107904 GCF_000818195.1 Streptomyces sp. 150FB
GAAGTTTCCCCGTGATCTTGGGCACGTTCATTTATGCCGCGAGGGTCTGGTCCTGTTGGTAGCGCAGGCGTGTCTCGTGAGGCGCGAGGTAGTCCCAATTGATGTGTTTGCGTAGTTTGTGGCGTTTGTAATAGGTCTCGATGAACGTGAAGATCTCGACTCGGGCGGTGGCCCGGTCGGGCCAGAAGCGGGTGCCGATCTCTTCCTTGAGGGCGACCCAAAAGCTGTCGGCCGCAGCATTGTCGTAGCAAATCCCGGTGCTCTGCCGATCGTTCAACTCTCCTGTTTTTGCCCCGTAGTTGTGTCGACGTGCATTCCGATCCGCGATCCGAATGGATCACGCAGTGGGGCTGCAGGCGGCCGAGTTCGCGGCCATGTTGAGGACTTCGACGACGAGTTCGGCCGCTGGTATGGCCTCGGCGGCCCGGGTCCTCTTCACCCACTCACGCAGATTCTCCGAGCTGATCCCGAGTTCGCGGGCGACGTCGGTCACCGTCCGCCCGGCCGACCCCGAGCTCGATCGCATCGCGCTTGTACTCATCGGAATACCGCTTCTAGTAGTTGCTTCCCACCTGGCTCTGCTTCCTCTGGAACCTCAGATCTCAGTCTCCAGGTGTCCGTGATCCAGGGGAAAGTTTCACTCTCGCCGCTGACCCTGGCCTACGCCCACTCCGTCCTCAAGTCCGCCTTGGAGCACGCCGTCCGCGAGGAGGAGATCCCCCCGCAACGTCGCCCGCAACGTCCGCATGGGCACGCCAAGGCCCCGCCTACTTCGAACCCCTCACAACCGAGGAGGCAGGCGCGTTCCTCACCGCCACGAACGGTCACCGGCTGAGCGCGCTGTTCGAACTCGCCCTGCGCACCGGACTGCGCAAGGGCAACTCCTCGGCCTGCGCTGGGAAGACCTCGACCTGGCCGGCGCAACCGCCAGCATCCGACGCACCCTCCAGCGCACCAATTCCAGTGGCCTGACCGCCCTGCCGACCAAGACCCAAAGCTCGGAGCGGCGCATCGCCCTGCCCACCGAGTGCTGCACTTCCTCGAACAGCACCGCGACCGGCAGCGCCTGGAGCGCGAAGCGGCGGGGGCAGACTGGAAGGCAGATGGCTATGTCTTCACTCGGCTCGACGGCAGCCCGATCGAGGGAGCAACCCTCACTCGGCACTCCAACACCCTGCTCCGCCAGGCCACGCTCCGCCGCATCCGCTTTCACGAACTCCGCCACTCGGCGGCCACCCTCATCCTGGAACAGGGCGTCGAACTCGTCGTTATCAAGGAGCTGTTGGGCCATGCCCACATCGGCGTGACCGCTACGCTGTACGCCCACGTCCGCCTCCGCCTCCAGCGCCAGGCCCTCGACCTCCTCGGACACGCCCTCGGCAACCTCGCCGACACCGCTACCGAGCACGACGACGGCGACGACTCGCCGCCTCGTGCGGCGCCCGTCCACTGACGTTGCCGTCAACCACTGCCGTCAAACACCCCAGAAGCCCCACCGGATTAACTCCGGCGGGGCTTCTGAATTTCACGAGAGCATCTCGATCGGCAACTCTCCGAAAAGATTTAGAACTACCTTCTCCAATGCTTCTTGACCGAGTCTTCTGAGCGCCGAAAGCCGATTCTGAGGAACGTCAATCAGCACGCATGACCGCAGCGCCTTCCCTGATTCAAGAAACCACAGGTAGCACCTGAAAGACTTTCCTTCTACGCCCTCACGCAACCCGTTCTCAAGCATGGGCATGAAGATGTGAAGTCCGTCTCTATCCACGCGACCAGCAGAGATCAGAGGATCCAGTCGAGCATTCAAACACACATTTTGTGGGTCATCGCGAATTTCTAGGAGTTCCGCATATGAAGCGACCATCACTCCGTACTCGTGCGGGCCGACCTGGGCAGACATGTTTTTCACCAGTCCAGACTGTTCCATAGATCATCCACACTCTTGCCGCCACCTCCACCGCCACCATCAAAATCGTCAAACATGCTCATATCTCTCTGATAGCGCTGAACGCTAACACGCGTATCCCATTGAATTGAGCTATTGGGATCATCTGCCCGTCGGGCGAGTTCAGCTACTCGATGGTTCCCCTGAACCACGGTGTTGCGATCATTGAGGGTTACATGTTCTCCATTACGCGGACTATTGACGGCATTGAGAAATTCCTCATCGGACAGATCGCGAAGCGGCTTGAGAAGCGACTCTTCTGTACCATGCGCAGGCGTCGCCATGTGCAGTTCCTGCACGGAAGCCGAGCAATTGTGGACAAGAATCGGCGTCGACCCGGCCAGCACATAGTACGTGTGGGTGGTGCTGACGGTGAGGTCGTGGGTGAGGTGTTGCTGGTGCCAGATGTGGATGGTCTGGATGGCGACCGCCGCGCCTGTGGCGGTGCGCAGGCGCATGTGGGGCTTGAGTTTGCCTGCGTCGACCCATTGATGGGCGGTGGTGACCCAGAAGGGATGGGTCACTGTGGCGGTGATCCTACTGGTCTTCTTTCCGTCTTGGATCGTGACGGTGGCGAAGTCCTTGTCGTCCTTGGTGGTGATGAGCTTTTCGACGGTCCTGTCCTGGGACTTGCCCGTTTTGGGATCTGTGGCCTTGACTTCGTCGCCGGCTTTGACATCCTTGATGGGTTTTGCTTTGCCGTCCGCCATCAGGACCGGAGTTGCGGGCAGGAAGCTGTGCTTACAGCCAGTGGAGCTGGCGCCGCTCTTGGGGGCGGCTTCTTCTGAGCGTGCGCTGGATTTGGCTGCGCCGGAGACGGCTGTGTCTTCTGCGGTCGCCTTCGCCGCTTGCGCGCTCGCCGCCGCCCCGGCCTCGGCTTTGTCCGCGACGACAGCGGCTTCTGCTACCGCTCCCGCGCCTGCTGCGGCGATGACAGTGGACGCGCCTAGTTCCGCGGTTCCTGCCACTGCCGCTGAGGCGGTGGCTACCCCGACGCTGGCGCCGGCTGCCGCTGCTTCGGTGAAGGCTGCTGCGACTCCGGGAGCCGCCGCCAGTAGGCAGGCTGCGCATGCGACGGCAACTGTCGCAACAACCAGAACAGCGACTGCTGCGGCGATAACGGGGTGCTTTTTTACCTCTTGGTATGCCTTATGGGCGACACTTGAGGCGTGGCAGAACAGGTCCCAGCCACAGCTGTGGTGCGTGGTACTTCCACCGCCACCGCCACCTCCACCTCCACCTCCACCGCCAGAGTGGCCGCTACCGTGCTTACCGCCACCACCACCACCTCCGCCGCCGCCGTTGAGATCGGTGAGGAGTTGTGTGCATTCGGCGTTGCAGTAGCCGCCGCCGCCGGCCATCTCCATCATGAGGCCGTCTGGGTCGGCTCCTGTGATGGGGTTGTCGGCGGCGTAGGTGTAGCCGTTGATCTGGTTGGGGTCGGTGAGTTCGAGGATGGGGTCGAGGGAGATGAAGCGGCCGTTGGTGGGGTCGTATTCGCGTGCGCCGAGGTGGGTGTAGCCGGTCACCGGGTCGTTGGTGCCGTTGACGAAGCCCTTGTCGCCTAGCCAGGTGGATGGGTCGTTCTGGTCTCCGCGGTTGTTGCCGAAGGGGTCGAGGTAGCGGCGGGTGATGGTCTGGGTGGTGGCGTCAACGGCTGTTTCGGCGGTGTTGTGGCCGTCGGTGAGTTGCCATTGGAGGGTTCCGGTGCTGGAGCGGACTGCGATGCTCTGGCCGCCCCAGGAGTAGTAGCGGGTTCCGGTCGGGGTGGTGGCGCCCTTGGCGAGGTGTATCTCGTCGGTGCCGAGGTAGAGGGTGGTGCCCGAGTCGTCTCTGGACAGGAGGCGGTTGCCGGTGGCGTCGTAGAGGTAGGAGACGGAGGTTCCGTCCGCGTTGGTCGCCTTGCTCAGGTGGCCTTCGTCGTCCCAGTCCAGGGTTTGGGTCTTGCCGTCCACCGTTCGTGTATGGGTGTTGCCCGCGGTGTCGTAGGTGTAGGCGGTGTCGGAGGTCGTGCCGTCCGCCTTGGTGGTGGAGGAAGTGCTGAGCGTGTGCGGCTGGTCGCTTCCGGGAGTGGGGTAGGTGTAGCCGGTCGTCGTGTCCCCGGTACCCGCTGTCGTCGAGTGGTCGACGGCGGTCTTTCGGTTGCCCAGAGCGTCGTAGCTGTAGGTCTGCCAGTACGGGGCCGGGCCGCCGAGGACCGCTGTGGAGGGGTCGGTGGCGCAGGCGTTGGTGGCGGTCCATGCCTGGGTGAGGTGGTCGTGTCCGTCGTAGCGGTAGCACTGGACGTCGTCGGTGCCGTCGGCGTGGGTGGCGATCTGGGTGGGGTTGCCGGCGTCGTCGTAGCTGTAGTGGGTGTCCTGGACCGGGGCGGTGCTGGTGTCGTCGGTCACCAGTTGCCGGGAGAGTCGGCGGGTGCCGTCCTCGTAGCTGTTGTTGATCTGCAGCCACTTCGCGGAACTGGACACGCCGAGGGTGATCTGCTGGACGTCGCCCTGGCTGGTGTACCCGGTGTTCTGGACGAGGCCGGTCGCTCCTTGCAGGGTGGTCGGCATGCCGAGGCTGTTGTAGCCGTACTCCAGGGACTCGGAAGGCAGTCCTCCTGCCTTGGGCAGGGAGGTCACCTGGACCGTGCCGTCCAGGTTGTAGCCGGTGCTGGACGTGTAGGAGCCAGCCAGGCCCTCCTCCCCGGGAACGGAGGGGATGGTGGTGCGGTTCACGGTCGGCCGGTACAGCTCGTCGTAGCCGCCGACTTGGCTGATGTATGCCTTGCCGGTGGTGCCTGATCCTCCGACGTAGCGGATCGAGGAGGTCGGTTGGCCCTTGGCGATTGAGTCGTAGGTCGACGCGGTGAGCTGGTGGTCGGCGTCCTGGGCGGCGCCGTCGTAGGTGCCGGTCTGGCGGCCGAGTACGTCGTAGGTGTAGCTGAGGGTCTTGCCTCGGCCATCGGTGGTGGAGGCCACTTGGTCGAGGTCGTTGTACGCGGTCGTGGTGGTGCCGGCGTCCGGGTCGCTGGAGGTGGTCTGGCGGCCCATCAGGTCATAACCGTAGGACCAGGTGTCTCCGTCGTTGTCCTTGACGTGAGAGAGCCGGCTTTTCGCGTCGTAGCTGTAGGTGATCGTCGAGTGCGGGCCCGCGGGCTGGCTGGCCGAGTCGTACTGCCAGGTCTGCGTCGTGCGGCCCAGCGTGTCCGTCAGCGTTGTCGTGACCGTCCCGCCGTTGGGCGGGGTGGTGGTGACTCGGTCGCCTCCGTATGCCGTGGTCGTCGTCCACTTCTTGGTGCCGTTGGCGTAGAAGTCGCCCGCAGTGGGACGGCCCGCTCCGTCGAAGGTGGTCAGGGTCTGGGAGGGGATGGCGGACGTGATGTTGGCGAGGGTGCCGGAGGGAGCGGTGGCATCGGTGTAACCGGTGTCCGACTCGGCCTCCAGGCCGCGGCTGTCGTACACCGACTGCGTGATGATCCGGCCTCCGCCGGGCGCCGTGATCTGTGACTGCCGGGGACGCAGCAGGGCGTCGTAAAGAGCGTAGGTGTTGTCGTAGGTGCTGCCGTCGTTGTTGAGTTTGCCGGTGGTGACGACGGAAGCGGCGGTGTTGGACAGTTTGTAGGTGTAGATCAAGCTGGCGGTCTGGCCGACGGACTTGACCCGGTTGGCCAGCCACAGGCCGGTGAGCCGGCCGAGGGCGTCGTAGGCGTAGTCGGTTCGCCGGTTGTTGGGGTCGACGACGGAGGTGGCGACTCCGCGGGCGGGGTCGTAGGTGGTGGTGGTCTTGTACTGCTTGGCGTCGAAGGTGTTGGTACTGGTGAGGGGCCCGCCGGCGGCGGGTGTGTAAGTGGTGCTGGTCACATGTCCGGCGGCGTCGGTGACCGACAGGACGCGGCCCTGGGTGTCGTTTGTCGTGGTGGACACCGTCTGGTAGCTGGGTGTCGTTCCGCTGTAGGAGGACAGGCGTTGGGAGACGACCTGTGCCCCGGTGGTGGGGGCGGTACCGAAGGGCTGTCCGTCGTAGAGGGTCCGTACGTCGGATATCACGTCGCCGGGACGCGAGGGTGTCACGTCGCAGGCGACGTCGACGGTCTCGACGCGGGTGGGGACGGCCATCAGCCATGCGGTCGTGTTGTTGACCAGAGTGGTGCGCGTGCACTGCTCGTCGCCATTGACCTTGTCGTCACCGGTGTCGTCGACCTGTGTCACCGCACCGGTGGCCGGATCGTAGGTGGTGGTGGCAGTGGTGGTGCGCAGGCCGCCACCGGCGAGGTCGGTCCGGTCGTGGACGGCCGAGGGGGCGGTGTAGGAGGCGGTGCGGGTACCGTCGCCGGCGGTGGTGTGGATCCACTGGTCGGTGATGGTGCCAGAGACTTCGGCGCTGCCGTTGTAGGTGATCGACTCGCGTACGTTGCCCGCCAGTTCGTCGGCGTCGGTGACGGAGGTTCCGGTGGAGTCGGTGACCTTGTGGCTGCGGGTGGTGCCGTCGGCTTGCTTGTCGCCGTCCATGCCCTGGAAGTACGTGTCGACTGTTTTGGTGCGGGTCGACTGGTCGTTTCCTGTGGTGGTGGTGACGCTTGGGTAACCGCGCCAGACCGACCATGTCTTGCGTTTCGCCGGGGATGTGACGTCGTCCGTGTTGTAGTGCCAGGCCGGATTTCCGTTGTAGGTGTAGTCCGTTTCCTTGATCGGCGATCCGCCCGTCGGGTCGGACTGATTGACCTGTTTGACCACGTACTTGTGGAACCAGTCCAGTTGCACGTCAGCAGTGAAGGGCGGCTGCCAGAAAGACGGGAAACAGCGCATCGTGTCGGCGTCGGGGGCGCTTGGCATGGTCTTGCCCGCGATGCACTGATTGTCGTCGTAGTTGACCGTCAGCACCGAACCGGTTTCCGAAGTGATGGTGCGGATGCGCCATTTGACGAGGGCTGCGATGTCGTCGTGGGTGGTGTCGACACGGTTGAACAACTGGATGCCCGCGAAGGTGACCGGGGGCATGGCGACCGTGCCGCCGTCCATGCCGGTGCGGGTGATGGACTTCAGCCACAGTCCCGCCGACGTCCCGTCGCCCGGATCCGGGAAGGACTGGTCGAGGGCCCAGGAATCGACCGGGCGGTACGCGGGCTTCGCCAACGACGCGTCCCACACCTGGGTGGAGACACCGGTCAGACGCTTACGGGAGAAGAATGTCGGGCCGGTGTTGCCGGTACACGCCGCCGTCGAGGAGCAGATCTGGTCGAAGGGGACGTCGGGCCAGTCCTTGGCGGTCGCCGTCGTCGGGGTGCCGCAGGTCTCGGTGGAGGTGATCAGGCAGCGTTCGGCTGTGTCGAAGGAGACTTGCTCCGGCGCCGTGCCGAACACGGTCGAGTCGGTGATGCCGTAGTCGATCCTGTTCAGGTAACCGCCCCGGTCGTAGCCGGTGGTGGGGGCGGTGACGCCGTTCTTGGCGTAGTTGTTGGTCTCCTTGGTGTACCAGTACGACATGGCGTTGCCGTGTGCGTCCACGACGTAGTCGAGGTTCCACCGCCAGGCTTGCGTGCAGGAGCTTGCGGTGAACGTCGAGGCGTGGCAAGGCTCGCCCGTGTCGTCGCCGAAGATGGGCGCTGTGAAGGCGGAGTTGGTTTCGGGACTGTCGGTAGTCCAGCCGGGCAGGCGGTTCTTTCCGAAGACGTAACTGGTGCCGTCAGTGGTGGTAACGGTCCAGTACTCGCCGTCGTTGTCGCCGTTGCTCGCACCGGTGGAGTGAGTGACGCGCTCCCCGTCATCGTCCTTCGGGTGCCACTCGCCGGTGGACTTGTCCTTGATCAGTGGAGAGGACTTGCCGCCCAGCGTCAGGACGGCATTGTCATTGGCCCAGCACTCGTCGTGCTTGCCACTCTGCCCGTCGTCGTCGCAGGAGTCGTAGGACCGCTCGATGAAGGAGGTGGTCAGGTCGAAGCCCTCACCTACCCACGAGGGCTGGTTGTTCGTCGAGGGCAGCCGCCCGTCGACCGACTGGGCATCGTAGGTGAGCGCCAGGCTGGGGGCCGGACCGCCGGCGGAAGGCGGCACTGCCAGCGGATACGACCAGTCGAAGTCACCACTCGAGCCGCCCGCTGTCCAAGAAGCTGACGGGTTCAGCGGAGTCGCCTGGTAAGTGCCCGCACCCGACTGGGAGTCCGCCGTCGCCGCGAGCACTGTCACCCCGGTCGTCGCCGCCGACGACGCTCGTGCAGTGGTCGGAGCTTGGGCGGCGAGAGGGACGGTCGCGGTCAGCGTGTGGTGCTTGAGGTCGTTGTGCGTCGCCAGCGGGCTTTTCGTCTGGCATTTCGCGACGTCGGGTGTCGTCAGCGCACACGCGGGCATCCGCACCAGGCTCAGCCTGGAGGCGTAGTCACCGCCGTAGGCACCGGCGAAGCCGGAATAGTCCAAGCTCAGGTCGGTACTGGCAGCGAGATGGCTGCCGTCCGCACGTATGAGGGACAGCAGGGCGCCGTGAACGCCGGCGGCCACCGCGACGGTGTGTGCCGCCGTCCGTACCGACACCTTGGCCGGCGCAGCCACCGGCTGCTTGCTCTTCCCCATGGCCGATGCGCGCACGGCGAGCGGCACATGCCCGACAGAGGTGGGCTTGTCTGCCGTGCTCTTCGCGGTGACCGTCAGGGTGGAGGTTGCTGCGGCAGGCCAGATGACCGCCTTCCTCAGTGTCTTGGCGGTCTGCTGGGCCGCGGTGGCTGCTGGGTCCTTCTTCCTGCTGACGGCGGCCTTGAAGGGGACCGCGGTCCCGCTTTTGGTTTTCGGAGCCTGCACCACGTGGTGGCCGTGGGGCTGCGCCGCCCACGTGGCCGGCGCGGCGCTCAGCCCCGTTGCGGCGATCGCACTGGCCGTCAGGGCGATGAGCCACCCTCTGGCCCGACGGCCGCGCCGTCTGCCGAACAGTCCCACCCCTGTGCTGCGCATGCCCGCACTCCCCATCTGTGAAAAGACCACGCCGAACCGGTGCCGCACGGTCCGTGCGGGTCTCACTGCTGTCTTCTGTGCGCCGGCCCGTCGCTTACAGCGGTATGGGCAGTTCATCGAGGTAGGACTGATTGATGTCCTCGGAGGCCATCACTCCGGTCCACACCCGCACGTCATCGATGAGGCCGGTGGCGTAGTTGCCGTAGGCACCGCTGCTCGTGCGGCCGCGACCGACGGAGAACGCACCACTCGCCTGCCAGGGATCGCTGAAGGCAACCCCGTCGCCCGTGCTTTCACCGGTGTCCACATCACCCAAAGAGGCCTGGCGCACGCCGTTGACGTAGAGGAACAGCTGATGGTGAGCACCGTCGTAGACACCCGTCAGCATCGTCCACTCGCCTGGATCGACCAGGTGCGCGGATGCCGTATCCGCCGGAGCCGAGACCACCGCCGCGCTGGACGTATCGCTCCCGGTACGGCCGAACACCCATGCTCCCTCAGTCGATCCGGCCGGCTGGGAGTACCACAGGCCCCAGGAGTCCCGGACGGTGCCGGACTGTCCGGCGATCGCCACCGTGTGCGCCACCGAGGTGTCCGACAGGGACCCCGCATCGAGCCGGGCCCAGACTGAAAGGGTGAAGTCGCCTTGCGAGTCGATGATCGGGCCAGGCGCTGACGCATTACCGGCGGCGGTGCCGTTCAGGGAGATGACATCGCCCTTGCCGCCGTCCGTGTCCGAGGCCCAGGCACCTCCCGCCCCGAGAGCAGCCGTATGGCCGTAACCGGACGAGTCAGCCGCACTCGTTCCCGAGCTCTCCCCCATCGCCCAGTCCGATGCCACAGCGGGCTGTGGCATCCCGGTGACGGGGTCCGCCTCGGCCTCCAGGTCAGCTGCCTCCTCGGGCGCCAGGACCCGGTTCCACATCTCAATGTCGTCGATCTGGCCGGGGAAGTAGTCGGTGAACACGGCCCCGTACTGACCCCGCCCCATCTGCACGGCTCCGCTCGCCTTCCACGGCGTTGTGAATGGCACCGGATCACCTTGTGCCAAGCCGTTGATATACAGCTGAAGCGTCTGCGCCTGGGCGTCGTAGACACCCGTCAAATGGGTCCAGACATTCAGCAGCGGAGTGGTCGTTGCGGTGGACCGGACGATCGTCGGCGTGGCCGAGTCGGCGGTGTACCGGTTGAAGATCCAGGCATCAGCGGCCGTGGAGTAGTAGAGCGCGAAGGACGAGCCTTTCGTACCGGCCTGCGCCGTCAGCACAGCATTGTGGGTCTTACCGGTCAGTCTGGCCCAGCCGGACACCGTGAACGACTTCGACGTGTCCAGCCCGGTGCCGGCCGCTGACGCGTATCCGGTCGTGCCGTCCGTCGTGAGGGCCTTGCCGAGCCGCGCGTGGTCGGTCCATCCGGCCCCGCCCGCCAGTGCCGCCGGATGCGAACCCGTACTGTCGGCCGCTGTCGTGCCGGTGCCCTCGTCGAAGGACCAGACGCCTGTAGGCGGAGTTCCGGGTGCCGCTTTGAAGTAGTACGTGTAGCTGGCCGACGTGTTCCCGGCGGCGTCCGCGGTCTGCACCGTGAGCGAGTTCACCCCCCGCTCGTCAGGAGCCAGGGACACGGATGTACTCGATGTGGGTGAGGCGAAGGTCTTGGAGTTCTGCCTGCCGCTGTTCAGCGTGAACTTGTAGCTCACGACATCGGCGGCTCCGTTCGCCTTCAGCGTGAACGTGTCCGGTGCCCCTACGCCGCCGGACGCCGCGCAGGTGTCAGGATCGTCCGGAGTAGCACACTCCTGGTAGACAGTGGCATCAACATCCGGGGGAACCGGTGCGGTCGTATCGATCCTGAACCAGCAGCCGGCCGTCCAGGCCGAGTACATCGAACCCGTAGTGCCGTTGAAGGAATACTGATACTGACTGCGTGATCTGAACCAGTACGTCTGCCCGTTCACCAGGCTCGGCGACGTCCAGGTGCCTGCTTTCCCGGACGTGGTCCAGGCGGACGGACTGCCGGAACCCACCAGAGGGTCAGCGACGCTGGCGTCGTACTTGTGCACCTCGAAGTTCGGACGCAGTGTCGCCTGCGAACCGTCCGCGGACTTCGGCGCGGCAGAGAGCGTGGGCGTCAGGTCGCGGATGACCGCTGCCGACGCCTTGTCGACGCCGCAGGCCAGACTCGGGCTGGCCAGCTTGAGCGCCGTCGGGAGGGATGGTGCGGAGACAAACGTCACCGACAGGGTCGGCTTGTGGTCGGAAGGCGAGGCGAACTGCTTCCACTGGATGTCGTCGGACTCTGACTCACTGCCCGCGCGCAGACCCAGCGTGGTCGTCGCCCCCGAGCGCACAGCCCCGTAAGCCACCGCGCTCGTGGCATCGAAGGACACATTTCCACCCGGACACGCAGACGAATATCCCTTCGCCGTAGACACCGTGTCGATCTTCGACATCCACGCGGGTGGTTTTTTCCAAGTCGTCGACGAGGTGATGGCACCCGCGTGCCACAGATCGACCGGCTGAGCCGAGCAGTTCGCCGACCACACTTCCAAGGCGGTGAACGTCGCTGACAGAACCTTCTTCCCACCCACTGTGTGGGTGTCGAACTGGTACAGCGACTGGACGATCTTGCTGTCGTCCCACGAGTCGTATCCTGCGCCCAAAGAATGGGACGTCTTCCAGAACGACGTCGACGGCTCCCCCGACCACAGTGACGTCCACCCCGCCAGCGACGAACTTGTCGTCTGCGGGTCCAACACCACCGGATACTGCGTGTCCGGGTCATCCAAGAACGCCTGGTCCGGCGACACCGACAAGGCGCCACCCTCAACGGAGACATCCATGACCGCAGTCCTCGCACCGGTCCCCGGAGCGTCACCGGTAGTCGCGTCCGCAGTAACCGAAAGATGAGGGGCCTCGACAGCAGTTGTGGCGGCAGGCGTACCCGACGCGGATACGGGAGTTGGTGAGGAGTCCCACATCAGTGCCGTACCTGTCGAGAACACCGGGCGTCCTTCGGCGTCGAGCAGCGCCGCCTCGCCGGACGGCTCCGCCGTCAGGGTCACCCCGTCCGTCGTCACCGGGAAACGCACCGTCGACAGCGCTGGATTCTGCGCCGCCTCACGGGTTTTGACCACCAGGTTCTCGGTGAACCCGTCGGGCATGGCCGAGACGACCAAGTCCACGCCCGGGAGCACCGAGGAGTACGTCGCGCTGGATCCTGACAACGTTGGCACGGGAAGCGTCCACGGCGACGCGATGCTGTAGGACTTCCCACCCCGCGCGATCTGCGCGAGCGGCGCCGAAGAGCCTCCACCCGAGAACACGAGGTCAGCGGCCGCTGCCTGCGGAACAACCTGCCCACCGGGGTCCGCCCGCAACGTCGTATCGACCGGCACCCACCCCGACCCGGACTTGGCACGCACCGGCGTCGTACTCGCATCCAAAGTGAAGGTTCCATCGGGATGTGCCGTCACCAACTGAGTAGGCGTCGTCTCCGCCGCCACATCC
This sequence comes from Streptomyces sp. 150FB, assembly GCF_000818195.1. Lineage (GTDB taxonomy): Bacteria > Actinomycetota > Actinomycetes > Streptomycetales > Streptomycetaceae > Streptomyces. Next base: position 4,105,946 of record NZ_JTHL01000001.1, read on the forward strand.
ACTGACGCACCGGTCTGCAAGGACTTCGCAGAAGCTGCTGCCTCCGGCGACAAGTCACCAGCCGAGGAACCTACTTGGTTCGCAACCGCGTGTGGGTCCGCAACCGCGTCTCCCGCAGTGACGCCACCCAGGAACTGCACTGCGAGCGCAGTAGACACCAGGAAGGTGAGACGTGCGGGCACGCGTCTACCGGACCCCTTTGACTTCTGCAACTACCCCACCCCAAAGGAGCCTTCAGGCCCCGCAGTTCCCGAGGCCCAGCGACCGGGCCCACAGCTTCAACTCTGAATCTTGACAGGTATGGATCATCATCAGAGCAACGCAATCACCACGACTCCTCCACGCATCGACCAGATCTTCGCAAGAAATCCAAAGATCATTTCAAGCTAGGCATGCGTTGTTCAGGATTGGGGAACACTTGTTGGAGGCTTTTGGGGTGCCCCCTTCGCGGGTGCGACTCTGGCGCCCTCGGAGTCACTGTGGATCGGCATGGACGTCGACACTGTCCGGGCCTTCGTCGCCGCCGCGGGGCAGTCCCAGGAAGCCGCCGCCGAGTCGGCGGTCGACGACATGGTCGTGGAGCACGGCATGAAGGCGCCGGCCGCCCAGGACGCCACCCACGGCAACTCGGTACCGACAACCGCGTCGACGCCTTCCCGTGCACCTGACCGGGCGAGGCGAGCATCAAGTCGATCAACAAGAAGTCTGGTGCCATTGCACGGACTCGTGGTGCGGAATGCCGGCCTCGCTTGATCTTTCGTGACGGTCCGTCGGGTTCTTCGGCCGTCCGTTTCGTTTGTCGGGTCGGTTATGCGTGGGCCGATGACCCGGCTGGCGCGTCGGTGTGCACCGGGTTTCACGGATCCGGTGCTCAATGCCGTCAGTGTTGCTCGCGACCACTCCGGGAGAACCCATGACCGTGAGCAAGAACATCAACAACCCCGTGGGCATGGGCGGCCAGCGCAAGAGGCCGTCCCGCGCCGAACGGCAGAACAACGGTCCGCACCGCAACCTCGACCGCAAGGCCGCCGCCGACCGGAAGGCGGAGCTGGTGCGCAAGATCCGCGAGAAGGCAGGCGCAGCCGAGGGCGCCGGGCAGACGGGCAGACGGGCAGACGGGCAGACGGGCAGACGGGCAGACGGGCGACGACACCGCACAGAGCCGACGCACCACTGTCCGCAGGGCAGCACCGCACGGGCCAGGACCAGCGCCGCGACGCACGGTCCGGGCCCCGCTGCCGTACCGGCGTCCGCAGCCGTACCGAACGCGGCCGCCCCCGCTCAGCACTCGGCCGACCACCAGCGCCTCAGCCGACCACCTGGGGATGGCGACCACCCGGGGGGGGCGGGCGTGCCACTACGTGCCAGTCAGGACGATGAACAGCGGTCAGCAGGGGCCCGAACGAAGCCACTGGGGCACACCCTCAGAGGCACCTTTCCCCAGGTCAGAAGCGGGCAAGCCTACGCAGTACTGGGTAATTCCCAAGCTCAGAGCGCGAGTTCGATTCTCGTCACCCGCTCCACGACAAACCCCCCAGGTCAATGGCCCGGGGGTTGCTTGTTGTCTAGTCCAATTTGGGGACCACGCACACTTGTGCACCACATCTGGCGGTCAATTGGCGCAATGGCGCGAGCCTCAGAGACCTGGCGAATGCCCGTTCGAGCACAATCTCGAATCCTGAGATCGACTTCCTGTGATGTGCGCCACATCTTTGGCCATTCCGACATCACTGACCGTCGCGACTCTTGATCGCGGCACATGTATCCGCATGCACCCAACACCGCTGCTGGGAAGCTATTTTGGGGTCACCCCAGCCTCGCCGCCGGGCGGACGGAACCGAGCACTCTACGTGGCGATACCCGGTTCGGGGGCTGACGCCGCGTCACGTCAGCCCCCGAACGGTCGGTCAATCCGGCGTCAGGCCGGCCGCACCACTTGCCTCGCCGTCGGCCACGTCA
>NZ_JTHL01000001.1:4107963-4153859 GCF_000818195.1 Streptomyces sp. 150FB
CCCGGTGTGGCGGAGGTCGTAGAAGCGGAAGCCCTCGGGCAGGCCGACTTCCGCACGGGCCTTCCGCCACTTGCGCCCGAAGGTGGAACGCCGGAATGGCGCCCCGCGCTCTCCGACGAAAAGCAGGCCGTCCTCTTCCTTTGCCGCGAACCAGTCGAGGTGGCGTCGCACATCCACGGTCAGGAATCCCGGCAGGACGACGACGCGCCTGCCCGCGCGGGATTTGGGGTCGCCGGTCGCGCGCCGCCCCGTGGTGAGTTCCGGTGACGCCCGGACGATCCTGAGCAGCACGGGCTCCCGGGATATGTCCCGTCGTCGCTTCAGCTCATCCGGCTCGTCGGGCAGGGTCACGTCGGACCTGCGCAGTTCGGCCTGCTCCTCCGGTCGGAGGCTGCCGTACGCGGCGAAGTAGACCATCAGCCTCCAGCGCGGTCCCATCGCCTCGGCCACGGCGTCGACCTGCTCGACGTCGGCGATGGGGCGTTCTTCGGCCTCCTCCTTGCCTGCCCCCTTGATACGGCAGGGATTTCGGCGGATGAGTTCGTCGTCGGTGGCGGTCTCCATGATGGCCTTCAAGAGGCGGTAGCTCTTGGCGACCGTCGTCGCTCCTGTCGCCTCCAGCCTTTCGGCACGCCAGCCCCGGACGCGGCCGGAGGTGATCTCGTCGAGATCGACAGAGTGGAATGTCGGCAGGACGTGCAGCCGAAGCAGCCTCCGGTACAACTCGTCGCTGGTCGGGGCGAGATTCCGCTCCTCCACCCAGCGCAGCGCGTACTCCTCGAAGTTGACCGCTCCCGCGTCCGGGTCCGTCCAGTCGCCCCGCGTCAGATCTGCCTCGATCTGAGAGAGCCAGACCTCGGCGTCGGTCTTTGTCGGGAACGTCTCCGCCGCGTGGCGGCGGAGACCGGCGGGATCGAGGTAGCTGGCGGCCCAGCGGCCGGAGCGGTACTGCCGGACCGCCCCGAAGCGGCGCTTGACACCCTTCGCCGCAGGCATCAGGCGGCCTTCCCGTAGTACGCACGGGACCGGCGGCGGGTGGCCGGCTGAACGGTGTTCGCCACGACGTACGCGTCCAACGCCTTCTCGGAGAGACGCACATGGCGGCCGACCTTGACGAAGGCGATCCGCCGCTCGGATATGAGACGGCGGACGAAGCGCTCTCCGGTGCCGAGAAACTCGGCGGCTTGGGCGACGTTGAGGAGGCGTTCAGGCATGGGCCTCCACCTCCTCCATCAGCGAAGGGGCATGGGAGGTGGAGGGCATGGCGAGGTGATGCACGAGGGATCCTCTTCTGACGGGCGCGGGAGCGGCAACTCCGTGGGCCTGCCGGTGTGGCGGTTCAGGGATGGGCGGTTCGGGGTTGGAGCAGCGGGCGGGGGCTATTCGGTCTTCCCCTGGCCGGGAGCCGGGCGGGCGTGCTGCTGGTAGGGCTGGGGCAGGCCGGTGAGTTCTTCGGCGACGGCGAGGGAGGCGGCGGCCTCGGCTTCTTCGCGGACGTCGGGGTGTTCGTCGAGGTAGGCGTCGAGGGCGTCGCGGGCCTGGGATGCGGCGAGGTTGGCCATGTGTGACGCGCGGTAGGCGCGGCGGATGTCCTCGACCAGCTCCATGGCCCTGGCATGGGAGGCGAGTCTGGGCGGGCCGACGAGGTTGGCCAAGGAGATGCCGAAGACCTCGGCGAAGCCCAGGGCGTCGTCGACGGTGACCCGACGCTGACCGTTCTCGATCCGCCAGACCGCCGAGGGGTTCATCTCGTAGCCGGCGGCGTTCAGCCGGTCCGACACGGCGTTGGTGCTCCAACCACGGGCGTTGCGTTCGAGCTTGATGCGAACCGCGATGTTCTCCTCGCCGGCGAGCTGGCTGATGCTCGGTCCGGGCGTGTCCTCGTCGTCGGGCACGACTGGACCCCCTTCCATTCGTAGTGGACTCCTGCAATCGGCATTACTACAAGAGTACACGTCATTCTGCCGCTTGCAAGCACTCACTGCTATCCGCATAGCTGTGGTATCGTTTTAACTACCGCCGCACCTTGCCCACCGACCCCCGGAAACGACAAAGCCCCCCGGCGCTGACACGCCGGGAGGCTGAAGCAGAACCCTCAAACGACCGCCCATCCCTGAACGACCACAACCGGCACTGGCAAGGGGTTGCCGCCCCAGAGCCCGCCGCGAGAGGAACTTCTGTGTACCAGCGTACGGCCCTGGCCGCCGTCCACGCATCCCTCAACCGCCCGCCCGCCCCGAAGACGGGGTGGTGAGTGATGGCCCGCATACGCACCATCAAGCCCGAAGCCTTCGCCTCCGAGTCCTTGGCGGCGGTCTCCCTGTCCGCCGAGCGGACCTTCTTCGGCCTGCTCACCCAGGCCGACGACCACGGCCGATTCCGCGACCAGCCCGCCGTCATCGCCGGTCTGCTGTGGTCCCTGCGTCCCGACCACGGCCCCCTCGGCGTCGAGGACGACCTCACCCAACTCGCCGCAGCCGACCTGATCTGCCGCTACCAGGGCGAGGACGGGAAGCAGTACCTGCACATCGTCACCTGGCACCGCCACCAGAAGATCAACCGCCCCAGCGGCATCCGGGCACCAGCCTGCCCCGATCACGACGCCACCGGTAACAGTGAACCCGCACGGCAGGCTCAGCGAACCCTCAGTGAGGACTCACCGAGCCCTCACGGACAACCCGCCGAGGTCTCACGGCCGACCGGCGAAATCCAGAAAGCCGCAGGCCAAGGCCGTTTCACTACCCCCTCACTGAAGGCTCACGGAGGTCTCGGTGAACCCTCGCCGAGCCTTCACGGTCCGGATCTAGGACCTAGGATCCTGGATCTAGGATCAATACCTTCGGGGGCCGCAAGCGCCCCGGCGCCCGACGCCACCGCCTCGGCCAAGCACCTCCTCGCCGAGTACGTCGCCGCGTGCGCACACCGTCCACCGGAGAAAGTCCTCGGGCACCTCGGCCGTGAAGTCCACCAGCTCCTCCGCGAAGGCATCGCCGTCGGCCACCTCCGCGCCGGGCTGGACCGCCTGCGGACCAAGGGCCTGAGCCCCAGCGTCCTGCCGAGCCTGGTCAACGAGGCCATGAACGCCACCCCCACGGGGGCCGGCGCCCGCCCGCCGCACCGGCCCTGGACCAATCCCGCCGACGTCGAGGCCGCCTACGGGGGTGACCTGTGACCACCGCCACCCGCGAACCCCGCGCTGCCGCAGGCGCGGTGAGCCGGATCGGCGCCATCCTCTCCGCCCGGGGCATCAACCCGAACGCGGGCACCGCCGCGAACCCGGTCCCCGAACAGGTGACGGCCCTGGACCTGGCCGACGCCCGGATCCCGCCCCGCTACCGCCACGCTCTCCCCAACCACCCGCGCGTCACAGCATGGATCGCCGAGATCGCCAGCACCGGACGATCAGGCCCCGGCGGCGTACCCGGCATCGCAACCGGCCCGTCCCTGCTGATCGCGGGACCCACCGGCACAGGCAAGACCCACCACGCCTACGGTGCGATCCGCGGCCTCCTCGGCGAGGGCGTACGGCTGCGCTGGGAAGCGACCACCCTCGCCGACCTCTACGCCGCCCAACGCCCGCAACACGGAACCGACCCCGAACAGCAGCTCTGGCGCCTGGCCCGCAGCCCGCTGCTGCTTCTTGACGACCTCGGCGCGGCCAAACAGTCGCAGTGGACCGAAGAGCTGACGTACCGCCTGGTCAACCACCGCTACAACCAGCTCCTGCCGACCTTGGTCACCACCAACCTGCCTGTCGCCGAACTCCGCGACGCCGTCGGCGACCGCGTCGCCTCCCGCCTCTCCGAGATGACCGAACGCGTCATCCTCACCGGCCGCGACCGCAGAAGGCACCCCGCCGGATAACTGGCTACCGCGCCCACCGCGAACCAGCCCCAGGCCACCCCGCCGTCCCAGTCGTCCGCTGACGCCTGCCCGCGCGCGGAAGAGAACGCACACCGGAGATCCCCGCATGCCCCCGACCACTGCCCTCACGCCCCACCGGGCCACCGCCTGGGACCGCGCCGCCGTCACCCTGCTCGGCGCCGCCGGATGCACCCTGTCCTACGACGCGCTCCAGCAGATAGCCGTCGCCCTCCACATACGCCCCGTCCTGACCTATCTCTTCCCCCTGGTCATCGACGGCTTCATCGCGTACGGCGTCCGCGCCCTCCTCGTTCTGCGCAACGCCCCTTTCCGCGCCCGCTTCTACGTCTGGACCCTCTTCGCCACCGCGACCACGGCCAGCGTCTGGGCCAACGCCCTGCACGCCGTCCGTCTCAACCAGCAAACCCGCACCACCGGGTTGCACCTCGGCGACACCACGGTCGGCCTCCTGTCCACGATCGCCCCACTCGCCCTCGCGGGCGCCGTCCACCTCCACATCCTCATCACCCGCGCAAACACTCGGCCGCCGACCGCCGACACCGGCCACGATGCTGCCGAACACCGACCTCAGACACCGGCCCGCCCCGAGCAGGAGATCCAGCGCACCCGCCCGGATACGACGCCGGCGGGCAGCGAATCCAGTCCGGTCCGCCTCCGCCGGATCGGCAGGCCGCCCAGTGCGGAACTCGACGAACTCCTCGACCTGGCACGCCCCGTGTTCGCCGCGCACGAAAGCCCGACGCGCTCACTGGTCCGCGAAGCCGTACGGTCCGCCGGCCACAGCCTCAGCGAAGACCGCCTCACCCAGGTCATGACCACCCTGCGGCCCGAGCAGGACGGCCACTGACCGGAAGTCTCCGCAGGCCACGGGCGGACCGGTCACTCCGGTCCGCCCTCCCGGTCAACGGACCGGGAGCCAGAGCGACTCCAGCGAAACGCCTACACGAAAAGGCTGCGGTCCGCCTTTCCCGGCCCTCGCAAACAACAAGCAGCGCTCCGAGGCCCGCCGAGAACCGAACGACGAGCAGCCACACCCCACGAAACCCGAGGAAACGAGCCGACGATGTCCGAGCAGCACCACGAAACTGTTCCCCAGCCCCACCCGATACAGAACAACCCACCTTCAGACGGAGCAAGGAATGGCGCTGGACCGTCCACCGGCCGGTCCAGCGCAACCTCCGCCCCGGGGGTGGCGGAGGAACTCGGGCACCAGGGGGTGCCCGAGGAGGAGAAGCCCCGCGCCAGTGCCATCGCGTCGCTGCCGCGCGCCGCAGACGAAGCCGCGTTCCACCGCGTCGCCCGCCGACGCAAGCGCGACACGAGCCAGCGCAAAGAGCGTGTCGATGCCCGCTACAGCGTCGCCGAGAAGTCCAGCATCCTGACCGCGGCCCGTTCCCTGAACATCGCCGGCGCCCACTACGTCTGGGCCGCCGTAATGGCCCACATCGACGGCAACCTCCAACTACCCACCCAGCGAACCGTCATAGACGACTACATCGACGAGCTGGCAGCTCTACGCACCCAGGTCGCCAAGCTCGGCACCAACGTCAACCAGATCGCCCACCGCCTCAACTCGGACGGTTCCACACACCCTGTGGACACAGCCGTCCTCGCCCAGGCCGAGCACACCCTGACGCAGGTCCGCGCCACGCTGAACGATCTCGACGACATCGCCGATCGAGCGGTGTCCGCGAAGGCGGCATAGGTGATCGCGAACATCGTCAAGCCCGGCCGCAACACGCGCGGCGTCATCAACTACCTATACGGCCCTGGCCGGGCCAACGAACACACCGATCCCCACCTGGTCGCTTCCTGGGACGGATTCGCCCCCGACCCAGGACGCTCGACCGACGAAAACGCCACCCGCGCCCAACTCGCGAAAGCCATGGACCTACGCGTCAAACAAGCCGGCGAGCGGGCACCGGAAGGCCACGTCTGGCACTGCTCGATACGCGCCGCCCCCACCGACCGCACCCTCACCGACACCGAGTGGGCCGCCATCGCGCGCCGAGTCGTCGCAGCCGCAGGCATCGCCCCCGACAGCGACCCGGACGGATGCCGCTGGATCGCCGTACGGCACGCCGACGACCACATCCACATCGTCGCCACCAAGGTCCGAGGCGATCTCACCCCCGCGCGAAACTGGAACGACTACCGACGCGTCAACAAAGAACTCATCGCCATCGAGACCGAACTCGGCCTGTTCCAGGCCGAGCGCGGAAACCACACCGCCGCCAAACGCCCCACCCGCGCGGAGAAAGAAAAAGCCGCCCGCACGGGACACCGGCGCACCGCCCGCGAGCGCCTGCGCGAACACGTACGCACCGCCCTGGCCGGGGCTGCCCACGAAGACGAGTTCTTCGCCCGCCTCGCAGACGAAGGGGTACGCGTCAAAAGGCGCATCGCACCCTCAGGCGACGCCATCGGCTACTCCGTCGCCATCGTCGGCGACCGCAACGCCGACAACGAACCCATCTGGTTCTCCGGCGCCAAACTCGCCCCCGACCTCTCACTCCCCCACATCCGCCAACGCCTCCAACATGGCGAAAAAACCAGCACCACGCCGCCGCCCCAACACACGCCCTCACACGCGCGCCGCAACGCCATCACCCCGGCCGACCGCGCCATGGGCGTACTGAAAAGCGACGACGACGGAGCAGCGGCCGCCCAACTGATCGGCACCGGAGAACTCCTCGACGCCCTCGCCCAGACCTCCCCGGTCCACATCCGTGCCGAACTACGAGAAGCGGCCCGCGCCTTCGAACACACCACCCGCTCCCACGTCCATGCCCAACACGCCCATCACCGCGCTCTGCGCCAAGCCGCCCGCGCCATCGTCCACGCCGGCCCCGCCCTGGGCCGAGGCGAGGACGGGGCCAGCAGCGCCATGATCATCGACACGCTGATCTTCGTCATCATCGCCGCCGCCCACTGGCACGCCGCCCGGGGCCACGCCCAACAAGCCGCCGCAGCCAAGCAAGCCGCCCACCACCTCCGTGCCGCCTACCGAACAGCCGCACAGACCCCGATGACCAACATGCGCGCCCAGGGCCAGAACCTCCCACCCCACACGCAGGCCCGCCACGCTGACACCCTCCGCGCTGTCCTCCCCAACCACGCCGCCCGCATCCAGAAAGAGCCGAACTGGCCCGCTCTCGCGGCCACCCTCACCGAAGCCGAGCGCGCCGGACAGGACACCACCGCCCTCCTCCACCAGGCCGCTGGAACAAGGGAACTGGACACAGCCGGCTCCCTCAGCGACGTCCTCATCTGGCGCCTTCGCCACAACGGCAAACTTCCCGCCGCCGCAACACCGCCCGCAAAACGCAGCACGCCCCGCCCCCAAACCACTACCGCCACCCAGCCGCCCAACTACACCCCTCCGCCCCCGCTCATACAGCCCAGCTCCCCCGGAGGCCGAGCCCGCTGACACAACAGCCGTGGAGGCGAGCCGCGCATGGCGGGGCTCCGATCAAGGTCCACCGCAAGGCGGGGTACATCCCCGCAGGCGCGGGGAGCAGACCGCCGAGCGCCTGACCGTACGGCACAGCATGGGTCCATCCTCGCAAGCGCGGGGAGCAAGTGTGGCTGTGGAACAACGCGATCAAGCCCGCGGGTTCATCCCCGCAGGCGCGGGGAGCAGGTTCGGGTGCTCGGCCCGGTAGAGCGAGTGATGGGTCCATCCCCGCAGGCGCGGGGGCGCGGGGAGCAGTCTGCGTGACCTGCAGGTTTCCTAGCAAGCAAGGCCACTTTGAACCAACTGCAGAGAAAGCAGCAAAAAGGAAAAACCGCCCACGGAACCGCGCAGAACTCTCCAGCGAACAGAGTACGGCCACCAACAAGCCCCCTTCAGTCTCCGCACCCGAGGACCTGAAAGCTTCACGCAGTCCGAGTTGGCCGGATGGGAGATACCGAACCTCGACCGCACCGGCTACCCACGCTCCCTTCCACCGCACCGCTTCCCCACCACGCACAACGACATCCCGGGCCAGAAAAGCATCTCCGAAGCGCTCGCCACACTGGACGCCAAGCCCGCTCCACCAACGGGAAACGACAAAAGCACCGGTGATTCCTAAACTCAGACCACGAGTTCGATCGCGTCACTCGCTCCTCGACGAACCCCCAGGCCAGCAACCGGGGGGTTCTTTGTTGTCTAGAGCATCAGATTGGTGGGCGCGCTCTTTCATCCGCCCTTGAAGCAGCCCAAGTGCCCCTGTTCGCCAGCCTCAAGAGGATGATCACACCACTGCGTCCAGGTCCGCGCCCGATGCACAATCCCGTCGAGGTTCCGTGCTGCGCTACGGGCAGTCCTCTTCGAACTTCACTGCGGTAATCTCGGCCGGCTGCCCCTTCAGCTCCGTTCCTGGACTCGGCGTCTGAGTGCACACCTTCCAGTTGCTCTCCACCAGCACCATGCGGTCCTCGGCAGCATCCGTCACGGTGACCGACACACCTGAGTCGAGGGCCCCGCGGGCGGCCTTCACCGACTTCCCAGCAAGATTCGGCATCTTGCTACCCCCTGCTTCCAGAGGTCCCTCGTCGTTGACAGAGCAGTCCTCTTCGAGTTTCACCGCGCCGAAGTCCAACTTGCTTTCCGTGGCAACCGTCTTGCCTGCCTTGATGTTCTGCGAGCAGACCTTCCAGTCCCGATCAAGGGCTTGCAGCCGGCCCCGGCCCAAGCTGTCGTGCGACGACAGACCATAGAAGCCCTTGGCCTGGGCCGCATCCTGCGCGGACTGAAGCCCCATGCCGGCGAAGTTCGGTACGGGCGCCTCCTCGCCACTGTCCTCCGCGGAGGGCTTCGCTTTCTCTTTCGGCTCAGCCGGCTTGTCGTCGGATTTGTCGGCCTGCTTGGGCTCAGCCGTAACAGTGACCGTCGCTTTGGGGCCAGGTCCCGCGCTGCTGGCGGTTTCCACGCCACTGCTCCCCGCGCTACCGGTGATGACGCCGATGAAGAACAGACCGAACGCAGAAGGGACGACAACTCGCTTCCGCGCCCAGCCGGGCCCTGTCTTGGGCGGTGTCGGTGGCTGCACTGGAGGGTGACCCCACTGCGGCTGGTTCTGGGTGTTCCAACTCATTCGTCCCCCGAGGGTGGTTCGTGGAGACATGACCGTAACGGCCCGGTCAGGAGCTGGGTGAAGCGAATCCTCCGGAAGTGACGGATCTGTGACCTACATGCGCAGAAGAGCGATGGCGCGGTCTACGACACCTCAACCAGAATTCGGAATCGCCGCCTCATCTGCGCAGTCGACATGGCGCCGGATCAAATGGTTCCCTCTCCATCAAGCGGTCGGCCCGAACGGGCCCCAGCAGGAGTGGACCAACCTCGACGTGCAGACGGATGACGGCCTCCGCATCGAAATGAAGGTCGGTGTCTGGCTCAAGACATGAGAACAACACCGCCATCCCAGCACTCGCTTCAGCGGACTCTGCGCCCGCACACTGGCCCGTTCCTGAACGGCCGTAAGAATGAACGCACCCCGACAGAGGCGGTGTTGTCAGTCCTGCGGTCCGGCCCAGTAGTCCGTAAGCATCTCGCCCGGCCAAGCGGGCTCCCGTACTTCCCCGCGCGGACCCATCTCCCTGAAGTAGGGCGCGAGATCGAAGACGGGGCTCCCGTCGATCGCGTCCAGGTCCGTGACGTGCAGGTCCAGGCCGTCGACCTTCAGCAGTCGGGGGAAAGACTGGGCAAGCTGATTGGGCCGCCGGTGGTTGCGGTGGACGAACGTCCCCGAGGCCGGCCACTCCGGGTTGTTGCGAGGACTGCGTGCGTGGAGAGCCACGTCGTCCGGGGACGCCTGGTGAAAGTGCCATACGACAACAAGGTGGGAGAACTCCTCCAGACCCTGGACGACCTCAACGGGGAAGTCCGGGTTCAGGCGGATGATCGCCGTGCCGGTCCAGTGGTCGTCGACGGGCTCGGTGCGACCGCCGATCACGGTGGCGATGGACTTGATCTCCAGCGACTTCGTCATGCGATCCGCACTCCCCTTCGCGCCTGCGTGGCGACGGGGTCAATCTACTCGCGCGAGATACGCGGCAGCCCGGGCGTCCAACTCGGCGACGACCGGGATCCCCCGGCGCCGGTACAGGGAGACGAGATGACGCATGTCCACCACCGCCTGCCGCGCACGGCCGGAGTAGATGCCCTCCTCCATCGCGCCCAGAACGCTGCCCACATTGCGCAACGCTTCCTCCACGCCCGCGCCCGTTATGTGTTGAACCCGAGGTCTATGGTCTGGCACGCCATCGCACGCAGGATGGGACCAGCCGGAGGCGGATCGCCGACAGGCGCCGCGAGCTTCACAGCCAGGCCGAAGTACCGATGGACGGCGACGTGTTCGGCCTTGTCGAAGGCCATCCAGCCGGGCAAGTAGGCCAACTCTCCGGCCCGCACCACCGCGCTTGTCGATCAAAGACGCCGCCAGTGGCTCACCGTCTCCGCCGGGGCCCGCCCGAGGAAGATGCGGAACCAGCGCGTGCCAAGCAGTCCATCCCGCGACGCCGGGTCAGCCATGTCCGCCCTCCACAATCGGCCGGTACACCATGCGAGGGGAGTCCATCGTCCATACGGCGCCCGTCGAGAAGATCAGCACCTTGTGTCTGTGACCGGCGCCGGCTCGCATGTCGACGATTTTGTGGTGGAGTCCGCCAACGAGGACGTAATCGCCGATCCGCACGTCGCTCGGCAGACGCTCCACGCCCCGTGTCCCCAACGGGGCCGGAGGCAGAGCGGATGTGGTTTTCGCGGGCTTGTGCATCAGCTTCTCCAGATCCCTGCTACGAGTCCTGAGCCAACGACCACAAGGGCCAGGACATAGGTGACTTGCCGGGCCCGTGGGCTCATACGACGGTCCTGAGCCGCGATTCGATCCGCTCCAGGAGGAGGGGGTCGCCGATGGATGCCAGCCGAAGCCAGTTCGCCTCTCCCCGTTCGACCATGCCGGGCGGAAGCGCGCCGGAGTGAACGCGGTAGAAGTAGCGGAAACCCACGCGGAGTCGGAGCCCGTCTTCCGGGGCGGCCGGCGACACATCGACTACGAGCGGCGTCTGCTCGCCGGGCGACAACCACACGTCGTAGACGCCTGCGAACTCTTCCAAGACACGGAGAGCCGTCCGGGGCAGGGACTCGTCTTCCGCCTCCGGAGTGCCCTCCGCGAAGGCCCACTGACGACCGTTCCTCAAGACGAGGACTCGATCCTGGTCGTCCAGGACCACGGCGCCCGCCTTGACGACCGGGCACCGACTCTCGTGGAGACACCGACCGCGCCGCGCGTGGTCCTGGGTCGCGTCATACAGCGGCATCAGCTTCATCGTCTCGTCAGGGTGGAGATGCAGGTACCCGTTCAGTTCCTTCGCGACATCGCTGTCCACAACGCTCACGAGTCACCCCTCCCCGTTGGCCCGGTCGCGCTCTGGCAGATCAGTCACCCTGCTGTCGACTTCAAACCAGACGAACTTGCCGAAGGGGAGGAAGCCGACACCCCACCGAGAGGTCAGCGCCTTCACGAGGAAGAGCCCTCGACCTCCTTCTCCAGCAAGGGAGGGTTCCCGAAGCCTGGGCCTCTTGCGTACTGGGTCATGGCACTCGACCCGGACCTTGAACCGGTCGACGCGGATGTCCAGTTGAAAGCTGCCGTCGCGCGGAGTGCCGTGCTGAATGGCATTGGTGGCGAGTTCGGAGACGCACACCACGATGTCCTCGATATCGCCGACAGGGAGGTCCGCGTCGGCAAGAGCGTCTCGTGTGAAGGCGCGAGCTTCACCCACGGACTTGTTGTGGGGCTTGAACGCTTTGACCGCGCTCACCCCGGCGAGCGCGTCGTTGCACTGCCACAGATTCAGCCCCGTGCCTGCCATGGGCGAAGCCATAGGTCCCCTCCGAGTGCTGGAACCCGCGACAGGGCCGCGAGCCATCCGGTGCGTACCAACGAAGCTAGGAAATAGCGAAGTTGGAGGTCCACTCGGTTGCACGCGGTTGCACGATTTCATCCATGGGCATTGAGGGCATCGATCGCCCGCGTGATGCGGCTGCGGGCTTCGGCCCCTCGCAAGGCGTGCTGAGAAAGCTGATTGAACGCCCGAAGATAGGTCTGGATCTCGCCCGGACCGCTCACGTTGATCTCAGCCGTCAGCGTCTCAACGGCCACCTGGGCGTCGTCGAAGGCGTAGAACGCCTCCAGCGGCCAGACCGTACGCCTGGCCTCGAAGGGAATGATCCCGAGGGACACGTTCGGCCTGGCCATGACGGACAGGAGTGATCCGAGCTGGGCGGCCATAGCGGCGTCGTCGCAGACGCGGTAGTAGAGCACAGTCTCTTCGAGCAGGAGAGAGAAGCGGTGGTCCCCTTCGAAGATGACGCGAGAGCGGGCGAGGCGGGCGGCCACTGCTTGCTCGACGTCATCGGGGGTGCCCTGGAAGGTCGTGATCGAGCGCAGCAATCCCGTCGCGTACTCACCGATCTGGAGCATTCCCGGTACGAGATTGGACGCGTACACGCGGAAGGTGCGGGTCCGCTGGTAGAGCGGTGTGGTCTTCTCGTGCACCCGGCGCATGCCGTCACGGTGGAGCTGGCGCCACTCGACGTACATCGATTCGGCCGTCCTGGACGCCGCGATGAGGTCCGCTGCCAGTTCGGGGACGGAGCATGCGCCGCACCAGGCGCGAATGTCGTCGTCCGAGGGCGGCGTTACGCCTCGTGCGATGCGCGACGACTTCGACTTGTGCCAGCCGCAGCGATCAGCCAGCTCCAGCCCGTTCAAGCCGGCATCGAGCATTGCCTGTTTCAGGCGTTCGGCGATCTTCGCGCGAGCTGCCCGAGCTGACGAGAGGGGTGACGTGGGCATGAGCTGGCTGATCGTCCGCCGTCAGATGCTGTACTTCTCGTGCGGGACGGCGCGCTCCCACACGTCTTCGAATGCCGTGGCGCACTGGGCGACGGCAGTCTGATCTTCGGTCTGGTCGGTCCGAATCCAGCGGCCGGCATCGTCGAAGATGTTGAACTGGACGAGACGGCCGTCGAAGAGCCAGAAGTCGTGCTCCGGGAGGACCATCTCCGCCGCGCTGCTCCTCGGCAGCCAGCGGACTTCTTCGCCCGCGGTCACGTTGGTGAATGTGAAGGAGTGCTCGTAGCGGATGTACTCGCTCGGGGGCTCGCAGATCACCCGGGCGCGGCGAATCAGCACACCCTTCGCCGACACCTCCTGCACCAGGTCGAGCCACGGGCGCCACCATGAAGCACGGTCAGCGGGATCGAGCCGGTGCCCCTGCTTCCAGGCTTCGAAGCCCGCCGTCTCGTTCCCCATGTCGTAGACGTCGCGGAGCTCCAGGTGAACCGCTGAGTGCTCGACGGCACGGAGCAGGTCGGCGAAGCTACTCAAGCTCTGCGACATCAAGCGCCTCCCTGAGAAGCGGGATCATCCGCTTCGGTACTCGGACGATCCCCTCGTAGGAGGGCATCGCGACATCCTTGTTGCAGGTCGCCTCCGTCTGGAGATCGACCTTCACGCCCTGGAACAGCAAGTCCTTGGCGTCCTCGTCCACCCAGACGGCCGGGGAGCCGTGGTCCCCGGACTCCGGGTCCTTCCCGACGAACCGTAGTGCCATGCTGACCTCCGATGCCGAACGGGTTGCAGTCGGTTGCACGAGAACTGCCACGGGCTCAAAAACATCAAGACCGCCGGCATCCCCTGCAACGTGGCTCTACCCGGTGTCACGTAGCTGAGACAGTCAGTGAACTCGCCTTGCACCAAGATCAGTTCACACAAAACTCGCACAAGCGACCGCCGTCCACCCGCGGCCTGGAACAGTGGGAACCATGGACAGCACACCTGCCGCCGGTGAGAACATCTCGGTACTGCGCAAGGCTCGTGGAATGGGGCAGACGAAACTGGCCCGGCTGTCCGGCATCTCTGTCTCCTACCTGAGCAAGATCGAGAACGGCGACCGCCCGGCAACGCCCCCCGTCGTCGCCGCGCTCGCCAAGCCGCTGCGTGTATCCACCGCGCGGATCTACGGACAACCCTTTCTCGGCCTCACCGAACAAGCCGACCTGCTCAATGACCTTCGAGACGCCGTTCGACGCCACACCCTGCCCAGAGAAGACGCCCCCGCTCCCGACGAGTTGACGAGCCGACTACAAAAAGCCGCTCGCCTGCGGTCCGACACGAAGTACCTCGAACTCCTTCGGGAACTGCCGGCCCTTCTCGGTCAGGCCACAGCTACGGCGCTCGACGCCGGGAGCGACGCGCTCGCCTGGAGACAGCTCGCCAACCTCTACGGCTGTGCGTACGCCGTGACGCACCGCTTCGTTCAGCCGGACCTGGCAGACATGATCGTTGCCCGGCAGCAGTGGGCGGCACAGAGTACCTGGAATCCGGCGGCCGAGGCAGCCGCCGCCTGGAACGAGGCGGGGACGCACCAGAGCGCCGGCGCATACGACGACGGCCTGGCCATCGTCGAGCGGGCCATCAGCCAGTACCAGGGCAGCCGCAGCGACGGGCCCGAATCGATCGTCATCCTCGGATCACTGCATCTGCGTGGAGTCGTCCTCGCGTCACGACACCGGGACAAGAACGCGACCGAATCCCACCTTCAGCACGCCAAGCGCTACGCCACAAGGCTCGATGGCGACGTGCTGATGCACAACCTAACCTTCGGCGCGGGCAACACCGCCCTGTACGAACTGGCGGCACACGTAGAACTGGACCAACCGAACAAGGCGGTGGAGATGTCGACGGCCCTCGTCGCGCAGCCCCCGGCCGGACTGAAACCCAACCGGCTCGGCCGACTCTTCATCGACCTCTCGCGGGCCCGACTGGCGATGAAGGACGCGCCAGGAGCCGAGGAAGCACTCAAGGCAGCCTTCCGGGTATCACCGCAGATGGCAGAGATCCACCCGATGAGCCGCGAGGTTCTGCGCGTGCTGTTCATCATGAACCAGCGCGCCCGCCCCGACCTCCTGGCCATGGCCGAACGCGCCGGCCTCACTGCGTAAGCCATCCAGTGACGGGCCGGGATATAGCCCAGCAACGCCTGGGCGACCGCGAGGCATATCAGGTTGGCATCCGTCAGTTTCGGAGAGCGATCGGCTGGTTCGAGGTGACGCGGGAGCGACTCGAGGGCGGCGATTCCCTGCACTCCACCCAAGACCAGCGGGTGACGGACTCCCTGCAGGCCAGCCGGCGCGAACCGCTATGGGACGGCGGGCGCGAGGTCCAAACGCAAGTGTTCCCGGACCAGTTCACCCACTGGTTCAGTCTGAATCTGGCGACCGGCGGACAAGCAGCCGCCCTGCTCTTCCCGCGTATGTAGGCAGGCGCCACTCCGGCAATGTCCCAGGGCTGCCGGGGGCTGGGTGAACACGACTTCATGAGCGAAAAGTCCGAAGACCGATACCCGGACGTGTTCGAGCTAGCCCGGGTCAATGGCGGCGGCACCGCCAAGTCCCGCCGCGAAGTCGCCGAGCGGCTCGCCACGTTGCAACACCACTCGGTGGTAATGGGGCACGACGTGACCACGAACGCCGACTTCCTGTTGAAGCTCGCTGTGGGGTAGCCGCGGCCCCCGAGCATGCAGGCGGTTCCTATACGCAGCGGCCGTCCCACTGTAGTCGTCTCTTCCGCCGGTCGTCGGCAGTGCCTTCCACGGTCTCCTTCGCCTGGCCGACGACGGCTATCAGCTCGGCCTCCGTGGCAGCGAGCCAGCCTCATAGGGTCGAACTACGCGGTCACCACATTCGGCGAACGCCTGGACCGCCACGGCGCCGAGTTGGGCTTCGCGGCCGTGCTCGCGTACGCCGACGGGCAACCGGTCGGCTACGCCTACGGCACCACCATCGAACACGGCGACCGCTACTGGCAGCGCACCAACCCGGAACCGGCGGCAAAGTACACCGAGCGTGCGGCCGTATCCCTGAAGGAAATCGGCGTCCGGACGCCCTGGCGAAAGACCGGCACCGCCCGCCGTATCCACGACTCCTCCCTCACCACCCGCGAGGAGCCGTACGTCACCCTCATGGGTAACCCAGCCGCAGGCGACGGAAAGGTCCACGCGCTCTACAAGTTGTGGGGCTACGCGGACATTGGCCAGAGCCAACCGTCACCGGCCTCGCCGGTCCTCACCGTAATGATCCGCGCCAGTCGCTGACCCGATTCGGCGTGCGTCAACGCAGCACCGGTCCGCTTCCCGTTCTGGTCTGGTCCCCCGAGGCAACGGAGACGCAGACAGGCGCCGCCTGCGCCGCCGCATCGAGCGCGACAGTCGAAGAAGCCGAGCAACTCAGCCGCGAAACCGGGGGATCCCCTCACTGAGACTCATCACGCTCCAACGCGACTCGGCCACGACGGTCCCGCTGCTCGGCGATTTCCGGGCGCCCACGCACGATGCTCCCCGAAGCCCGTCGCGACTCCAGCCAGCCGTCACGGTTGAGAAGCTCCAGCGCCCGGACGACAGTCGGCCAAGACATCCCGAAGGACTGCACGAGCTGGTTCTCACTGGGTACACGCGAGCCGGGCGGGTACGTGCCGTCCTCGATGCGATCCTGAATGGTCTGCGCCCGGCGCCACTCGTCCAAATTTCTGGCAGGATCACAGCCTGCCCGAGTAGCCAGCCAGCGTACGGCCCCCTGACAATGCTCGACCCCAACCCGGGCAGGACACCGGCCAAACCCGCTCCGCCTTAACTGATCATTTCAAAATGAGGTCCGGAGTCGTCTCAAGCAGATGATGCTGCAGGCGAGTTGGAGCAGTCCGAGGTGGAGGTCGGCTCGTATCTCGTAGCGGATGCGGAGTCGTTTGAACTGGTGGAGCCAGGCGAAGGTCCGCTCGACGACCCACCGGGTTTTGCCCAGTCCCGAGCCGTGTGGGCTGCCGCGGCGGGCGATGTGGGGTGTGATCCCACGTGCGCGGATGAGACGCCTGTACTTGTCGTAGTCGTACCCGCGGTCGGCGAACAGTCGCCGTGGCCGGTGGCGTGGCCGGCCGCGCAGGCCACGGATGCGGGGTATGGCGTCCAGCAAAGACATGAGCTGAGTGACGTCGTGACGGTTTCCGCTGGTCAGAGAGACGGCGAGCGGAGTTCCCTGCCGGTCGACGATCAGGTGGTGCTTGCTGCCGGGCCGGGCCCGGTCAACCGGCGAAGGTCCGGTGTGAGCCCCCCTTTGAGGGCCCTGACGTGCGAACCGTCGATCGCGGCGTCGTCGATCTCCAGCAGGCCGACGGCCCGCAACTCAGCAAGAAGCACTTCGTGGAGCTGCGGCCAGACACCAGCTTCCGTCCAGTCCCGCAAACGCCTCCAGGCCGTCACCCCGCTGCAGCCGATCTGTTCCGTGGGGACATCCCGCCAGCTCACGCCCTTGCACAGCACGTAAACGATGCCCCGCAGCGCAGCCCGGTCATCCGCGCGCAGCCGACCGGGATACCGATGCCGCCTGGGCGGCCGTGGAGGCAACAGCGGCACCACGCGTTCCCACAGGTCATCAGGCACAAGATCAGCAGACACCCAACGAATCCGGCCAACACACCATCCAACTGCCAAGCCCTACAGCGAACTTCATTCTGAAACGATCAGTAAGTAGGCTTACGGGCATCACGACTGTGGGAGCATCAGGAGCTGGATAGGTCCGGCTTCTCGCGACAGGCAGGGGGACTGCAATGTCAGATACTGGGCAACAAATGATCGCAGTAGTTCGCGACATAGACGTGGCGCTTCGGCGACATGAGAACCGTCAAGTAACCACTGGTCAGGTTGCTGCGCACGGAGTTGACATCTCACTCCTGAACCTACTTGCATCAGAAACGTTCGACCCTCACCTTGTCCTCGAAAGGTTGATCGCAGATGCACATCAGGATTGAAACCGAGTCTCGTCGCGGCCTTCGAATTATCGGAGAAATTCCCGATATCCCGCTTTGTCGAATTGAAGGCTACAACGGAATCGGAAAGACCAATGCCATCAAACTCCTGCGCTTGTGCACGGGTGCCCAACCCTTTATCGGCAACGACCACTCTTGGAAGACGTTTCGTAGCCAACTGAAGAGCGCGCGGGTCATAATTAAGGAGCTAAATGGCGCACAAGAGATAGAGTGGCTGATCGATTCCAGTCGATGGCCTAATGTTGCCGAGCCCCTTGGCGAGCTAATCGGGTCCATCCGAATTGATGGAAAGGCTGCCCGCCCACGCGACATTTCCCCACTTCTCAGTGTGCATCACGTCATGGCCGCCGATACCCCCGTCAGCGTGCTTACAGACAGAATCAGCACTGCACAGAAGAGAATTAGAGCGTGGGACGTAGAAGTCGGAGGACAACGCCAGGAAGAAATTGAACTTGCCCTAGGCGAACTGCAGCACAAGATCACCGGATGCACACCCGCACAACTAGCGCACGACCTCACTGTTACAGCCGAGGCTGACAAACTGGCTGACAGCCTTACGAGGCAACTGGAAGCAGCGCGCGAACGCATCAAACTCCTGGACAAGGCCGTAGAAGTAGCCACGCAGCTTACCCAGGTTCGAGGACGCGGACCTGAAATGGATCAGAAGATTCAGGAGCTAGCCGCTCGCCTCGAAAGCTTCGATGAGCAGCGACAGGAACTGGATGGACAAATAGCAAAAGCAAGCACCCAAAAGCATCTAAGCGAAAAAGCAGAGAAAGAATTCGACAATGCCCAGAAGCATCTAATTCGGCAAGATAAAACCTTTCGGACTCTGCGGAGTCACCTCCAGCACCTTGCTGCAGCAGCGAGCGTCGAGCCTTCGGACGATGAACTTACTGCGGCCAGGAGTGACCTTAGCCAACATCTCAATGCATTGCTGGAGAAACTTCCGCGCATTCACGCTACTCCGATTCTAGTAAACCTCCTCAACAGTCTAATCTTTAGCCTGCAATCCGCAGAGCAAGAGGATCTGGGTAAAACGATCCTCATCGGCGCTGATCAGGAAGGTTCATTTTGGACCGTCACCGCTCTGAGGGAAGCGTTTCAGCATCAGGCTGAACTCCTCGGCGAGGAGACCCCTTCTGCAGATGCCGAACAGCTGACAGATGAGATCGAAAAGACGCGAAGCCGACTGGATGCAATCACGCAGGCGGAAGGCGTGCTGGAAGAACTAGAGGCGGCTCAAACATCTCTCGGTAAGGCAGAGTATCGCCTTCGTAAGGCTACGCAGGGCCTTCCCGCGCAAACTGCACAGACTCTCGAAGACCTGATGCAGGCTCGCAATGCTTTAGACCAGGAGAGTCGCACTGTTCAGGGGGATCACGCAAGACTGTGTCACGCACGCGAACTTCTCGGCGGTGGAAAAACTGAGGAGGCCTTGGCAGCAGAATTGGTGCAGCTCTGTCGCGAAGTCGACGTCGAGGTTGCGCGCCTTAGGGGGCATCGCGAAAAAGAGCAAGTCGAGTTGGAGAACTTGACGCGTAGAGAAGCCCAAGCATCCCAGCAATCGGCTCTCGCGCGGCGCACATCCGAGGATCGCGTTTCCGACGTAACATCGACTGCACACTTCTTGAGCGAGTCTCCTGATATCCCCTGGCTTAGACGCGCGGTCCCCGAAATCTCTTCCCTGCCGGCGCTCAGTCCTAATAAGCAGGCTGAGATCTTGCTAAAAGTAGCCTCGGTGATTGATAGGGCGCGCGACACGTTGGCGTCCACCTACTCTTCGCTCCGCGGCATCGAGACAGCTTTTGGGCGGCTTGGTACCAGTATTGCCGAACCTGATGGGAAAAGAGGCACAGAGACCGCATCCGATAGGGCCGCCAAGCTATGGCTAGCAGATGAAGTTCGCCAATGGTTTGACAGTGAAGTCGTAAGAGCGGCACTTTTCGATGGCGGACAAGACGTCAAGCTAGACCCAGACAGTCTTCAACTCTCGTGGACGGCCGCCGACGGTGAGTTGAATGAACGCCCGCTCGCTGCATTCTCAAGCGGACAACAAGCGTTCGCCTACACTCAGGCTCAAGTTGCGAACCTTGACAAAGATGAGAATGCTGCATCAAATCGGCTTATTGCTCTTGATGAGTTCGGCTCATTCATCGATGCTAAAAACATGGCAGCCTTGGCTAAGTATCTCCAGGCACGCCAGGCGCAAGCACCGAACGACCAAGTCCTTGTCGTTCTACCGCTCGAAATTTCTCCCTCGATGGCATCGCTGAACGGGAGCACCGACGAGCGAGTTAGCGCGCTTAGGCAGCGCGGATATTTCGCAGAGGCCTTTTACCTATGATTATGCCCGTTCGACGTGTGTTCGGAATCCCTGCCATCTTGACGGGAGGCGAGTGTGTGACATTGATTAGAGACCTTACTCAACTTTGGCATCTCACGTATGGCGCGGCGCCGGGAGAATTGGAAGCAGATCTAGCCCTGTGTAAGCGATTCTTCGACCCTTTGGCACGTGGGCATTCCTTGCGTGATCGTTTGGGCAAATTGCCTGACACGCCGGCAGACTTGCTTCGTCGCATTAGTCAGCATGGGGAACCGCTTGGGGTGCAAGCGGGGGATAGAGTTCTGCTAGTAGGCATAGAGGCACGTCTGACGCTGGCATTGTTGGAAAAGTATCCCGTCGGCGAAGATCACGTAGTAATTACGCCGTCCGATGTAGCAACAGCAGAAGGCACGGCGATGCAGATCTACAGAACGTGGTCGATGGCAAGGTTGAATCAGGTGGTCGCTCTGAGGCGAGGCCAGGGAAGCGAAGTAATGCAGGCCATCTCGGTGGGCATTGTGATCGCGCTTCTCGTTAACAGGTCAGACACCGAAGATAGGGCCGTAGCCAAGTCGGATCATTGGACAGTGGACGGCGAACAAGTAGATAGTGCGATCTTCTCGGGGGCCGAGGCGTTCGCTGCTGCAGTATCCCGCAGTCGTAGCAGTCGGGCAGCAGGAGAACAGCGGCTGAAGGGAGGTTATGCACTGAGCGAGGCGCGTCGACGTTTGGCTGATCGCCTGATGGTGACCCCTGATAGCAAGAACAATGGTGAGCTATTGTATATCCCCTCCCCGCAAAGACAATACGTCATCGCCTTCCTCGGCCGGGACCTAGCGAGGCGTCCTCGACTAACGGAGTCTGCCCTTGCTTCAGCGTTCGATCTACTGGTTTCTGCCTATCGGGGAGCTGCCGGTCAACTCGCTCATCGCGGAATGATTTTTGAGCGCTCGACTGATACTCGCTCACTCAAGGAAGACCTACTCCGAGAATTTACAGAGGCACGGCACTCATTCGAATAGACCATCAGCAACGGAAATTCAAAGGGTGGCGTCTTCCTCTGGAGACTGAACCACGCCCGTCGAGGAAGACGCCATACCCTGTCCTAGTTCCTGCGCAGCAACACAGAGCGTTCTGCAAGATCCACGTTATGACGGGTAGCATTCCCTACCCAGCGTTGTCCTCGGCGGCGAAGAATGACATCTTCCTCGAGAGTGAATCCCAGCTCCGTCGCCATTTTTGCTATCAAACCAGGTGTGTCAACGTAGACACCGTAAGGTGCGCTGTCACCTACCAACAGGACCGTGGGGGCACCCGGAGACAATACAGTGGCAAGATTTTCCAGAATGCGGCCGATCGCAACAAAATAGTCCGGAAGCACTCGGTCATACTCCTTGCCCCGCGTTCGGTTACCTCTCTCCTTTTGTAGCTGGTCAGCGAGGTCATTGATTAGCGGTCCGACTGATCCGTACCTCTGCAACGAAAGTCTAGCGTCGCGTGCAGCTCCAACACTGGTCTGCTGAGTTGTTGCCGTCAGCATGTCGGAACGCACTTCTGAGCACATTTGCGACCAACTGGTCACGTCACCCCAGAAGTAGAGTTCAAGTCGCGTCGCGTCTGCGTAGTCGAAGTTATTCAAGTATGGTGGCGAAGTAAGGCATCCGTGCGCAACGCCCTCCCCTATTTCGGCCCAGTTCCTCGCCTCGCGCGAATCACCTTGCTTAACCCGAAACGTCAATGAATTCGACTCAACCTCTCTGATCGATCGAATGTCATCGGCTATCCACGTGACTCGTTGAAGGAAACGTGAAATCGGATCAGCGAACGTGGGCTGCCGTTGAGAGCCGGGCCGCTGATAGGGCCAACCGACACGGACGGAGGCAACGTCTCGCAGTGTTGCGAGCAATGCCCATTTCAAATACAGATTCCACTCATGCTCATGTTGTTTTCGGATCGAATTGCGCAATTTTATGAGAACAGTGAGCGTAGTGGGATCAAAGCTACGGAGCGTCAATTCGGCCTCACCGCTGAGGTCGATGCTGCTTTTGGTGGTTTCAACTCGCTCCGCGATTCCACGTGCAGCTGCTAGGAGTCCGCCGGGGTCTCCCACGGGACGACCGAGCTTGAGGGCTGCAAGCTCAGCTATCAGCGGATGTGCCTCGACACCGAAGAACGAATGACCGGCTCGTCTAGCGGCTGTGCCTGTGACTCCAGATCCAGTAAAGGGGTCAACCACGAGTCCAGCGGTGGGCAATTGCAGCTGATTCAGCAGCAAGGAGGCATAGTCAGAGGCGAAGCCCGCGGGGTAGCGAAACCAGCGATCGAAGGGATCGCTTCGGCTGGTGCCATGCCGGCGTCCCCGTCCTGAGGTGGGCTCGTGCACCTGTGACTCTTTCTTGAGGACCGTACCTTGCGTCGCCGGCCTGGAGTTGTCGCTTGTCAACATTGACCTATTGCACCACGGTGGCGCGCCTCACCACCACGGTGGTGCGGGATAAGTTCATCCGCCAGTAAGGATCGTGCCGAGAACCAAGCTGCGAGCCTGCCAACCAGGTTCCTTGTAGTACTCCATGACATCGGGCCGGGCACTCAAGACCGGCGCAAGCATACGGTCGGCTGGCGCCTGGATGTCAGCCAACCATTGTAAACTGCGCTGGCGTTGCTCCTGATCCCGCCAGTAAACATCCGCAGCGAAAAAGTCTGCTGCGAGGTCCTGGGCGTGCCCAAGGTTGTTGTTGCTCACCAACGCCTGCAAGATCGTGTGCAGGAACGCTAACGGCGTGCTGACATATTCTCTGTCGCGGTCACCCCAAGAGTCCTTTACGAGGTGTCTTGCCAGGATTCCCGCCAAAGAAGCGGCCCGCTCTGGATCAGAGTGAGCCCACGCACGTGACCGCACACTCGGTATTTGCGCAAAATAATCGAAATAAAGGTCAGCGTCATCTTGGTGGGCATCAACTAGACGTACCAACGCTTCTAGGCTTTCTTCCTGCCCAAGCACGACTTCTTCCACCAGCCTACGCGCCCTAGTTAGGACGGGTTCGTCACGATCGTCAAGAGCTGCCTGCACCATCTGTTGCAACTTAGACATCGTCTTAATTCTCAGCTGAACATCTTGTTGCGTGGAGGAATTGACAAATAGGCGCCAATGTAGAAACTCTGCGTCAGGTAGCAGCCGTACCCCACTCGTAGGCATTTTTCCCGTAAGGTACCAAGCGGCAATCCGCCCGAGGCTGTACACATCGACTGCTGGCGTAGCTTGGCGTGGGTCCACACTGAGCTCGGGGGCGTCGAAACCTGGGGTTCCCATCCCTTGCCCGGTTCGTGTGAGAGCCCGAGAAGCCTCCCCAGGCGGGCGGCGGACCATGCCCCAATCTGCCACTACCCACCGGTACTTTGCGCCGCTCTCGCCAGGGAGGGCAAGAATGTTCGGTGGGGATATATCGCGATGCACCAAGCCGAGGCGGTGAGCCACGTCAAGGGCTTGCCCGAGCGCGAAAAGAATTGATGCCAACTCCTCCTCGTCTGGGCCTTTTCGAAGATCCTTAAGGCTGCCAAGCGCGAGAGGCATTGTGTACCACGCAAACCCCGGGTCGTGATCAAAAATCGGCATGATGTTTGGATGAGCCAGGCGCTTCTGGTCCTGTATCTCCCGTTTGGTCCTATCTCTGGCCTCTTGGCGAAGATGGGCGCGTTTCAGTGCCACCTCTTTGCCGGTTTCTTTGTGGACGGCGTGAAATACCTCGGCGTAACTGCCACGACCTAGAGGTCGAGCGCTGAGACGGTACCGGTCCTGCGGCTTGATACTGATGTTCGGCACGCCTTCCACGACGACCCACCCCCTCAATCGGGTCAACTAGGCGCATAGTACTGGACCTTGGTTGGGAAGGAGCTGTGGTGCGTGGGGTCGTGATCCTTGCCCTTGTGTGCTTCGCACGCTCGGAGCGGACCAAGTTCGTCGAGGCCAGCCGCGAGGTCCCGCTGACGCTCCTCGTCGGGGTGCTGATAGATCAGCGCGGTCTTCTCGACGACTACCCGGCGCGGACCATCGTGTCGCCCAAACGGGTCGAGAGCGTGTGCCCCGTGTGGCGAAGGTCGTAGAACCGGAAGCCGTCCGGGAGACCGACGGCGGTGCGGGCGCGGCTCCACTTTCGACCGAAGGACGTGTGCGCCATTCTCGCCGACGAAGAGCAGACCGTCGGATTCCTTCTCGGCGAACCATGCGAGGTGCTGTTTCACCTCCTTGTGGAGAAAATCGGCACGGACACCGACGTCGGACTTGGACTCTCCCGGGGCGCGTTTGCCATTGGGCCGCTCCGGTTCGGCGACACGCACTCGGATCACCAGGTTGTCGAGGGCGACGTCCCGGCGGCGCAGGCCGGCCAGCTCTTCGGGGCGCATCGGGTCGTACGCGCCGAGGTAGACCATGAACAGCCAGCGGATACCGATCGCGTCGTCGGCTTGTGCCGGGCGTGACCGATCCGATCGCCGATGGATGGGATCGCATCGAGTAGGGGCAGGAGCTGGGTGACGTCGTCCAAGGTGCCGCCGCCCCGCAGAGGACACGTACGTAATCTATGAAGGCAGTTACTCTATGTCCTCTCAGACTGGTTGGCCTCATAGGCTTCCACGTACAGTGCCAAAAGGTGAGTGCGCGCCTTCTCGCCAAGTGAGCCGTGTTTTTCCTCATAGGCCTCTACGACAAGATCGATGAATTTACGCGGAGGGATCAGAACACCAGTGATCCAGATGTCGACACTGGCGGCCTCCCAGCCTCCCCTGCGCGCAAATTCAGATGGACTCACGTCCAACGAGTGGAACATTGCATTTAGCGTCTCAGCAAATACTCGCTTTGCCTCGGGATGGACGTGGAATAGCTTTCCGTGCGACCGAGGTAGAATCCCGCGATGGTTTAGCTTGTCAAATACTAGGGTGGCCGCACCCTGGGTCTCCTCGCAAAGTGGGCATGGCATCGCATTGTGTTTTTCACGCCGCGGACAAGGCAAGGGGTCAAGCGCGTGATCGCGCCAAGCCTTGCGCATGTGATCCTGGAACCAAGCTCGCCCGATAGAGTTGTCTGACTGCTCTAGTTCGCGCGCTGCCATGTCGAACAACTGGGGGCCGTAGACGCCTTGACGCAGACGGGCGGCGATCCTTTTTAGGGATTGGATTAACTCCTCTGCGGCACCGCATGTAGAGATCGCCACAACCGCAGTTGTTTCTGGCGGCCACGGAAGATACTTGATGGCATCAATCCCGATTGTGCCGTTCAGTCCAGTGATCAGGAGTACGCCCACCTCGAACGCTGGGAGACTATCTACCAAGGACCAGGGATGACCTCGCCTGCCTGCCCTAGGCATCAAATCCGTAGTACGCTCGTCAAGGTCAAGAACGTCGTCAAAGAGAGCAAACATATACTTCGTCGGCGAAATTCCTCTCATCTCAGCCTTTGGTGCTGCCCCAGCGGCAAGCACTGTGACTTGATGCCGGAAGCTCTCGTTCGGCTGGAAGAATTCTCTCAGCTCTGCCAGAGCGTCATTTTCGGCGTACGAGGCTACCTTAAGGCGCTCATCGTTCATTAGCGTGTGCGCAACAGCACCTGAAGACGACAGGCCCCGTAAGTACTCTCCAACGACTCGATTCCGCGCGAGTGTCTCCCCGTCGTAGTCGGACTGACGTCTGAACAGAAGTTCTGCGGCATCACCGACCTGGTCAAGGACTTCGGAGGTTGCATTGAATTCACGTAGCCGCATAGCCCTGTAGATTAGGGCGCGAGCGGTGTCGCGCGCGGCACTAACTCGACCTCCGCCCTTGAGGATCAGCCGAATCTTCTCGCGCGAATACGGGATCCCGGAAAACCGTGACGCCTCTTCGGCTATCTCGTGCAGGGCGGGAGTAGCTGCGAGCTGCATCAAGATGTACACCCAGTCAGGCCAAGTGGTGTCATCCTTGGGCAGGCTGCGTCCGATCCAGACCTCGCGCTCAGATATACGGCGCGTACTGGCTGGCTCTTCGCTGAGTTTTTCTACTACACGTTCCAAGCTTATGCCGAGGCCCCCGAGCAGCGCAGTTGCTCCGGGGCGTGTTTCGCCCGATTGCACCGCCCTCAATCGCGCTGTCAGCATTTCGTCGAACGCGTCCCAATTATCTGAGGGCTTGCCGGCCACGGGGCGGCTGTCCATCTCCGCTAGCGTGTAGGCCACAGCTGTCGCGGGACCCTCGCTGCACGTACCTCCCACCAGCAAACGGCGCACCGTGGCTGTGCTGACCTTCTGCCCACGATCTGTGGCTCCCTCTGCGATCAGCGATAGGGAAGGCGTTCCTGCCCTCCTGCGCAGCTCTTTCAACCACTCCAGCCACACCCGGAGAGGTCCCTGCGGGATCGAGTCAGGAATCTCTACCGCTCTGCTTGCTGAACCAGGCACCGCGCCCCTCCCCCGCCGTGGAGCCGAGGGCTCGGTTCACCACGATTCACCACGATTCTTTGTGCCTCACAGCGTACCGCCGCGAAACATCTCCTAGAGGCGCCTAGGAACCTCAACTCACCAACACAGATTGAGAGGTGGGGAGCATGAAGCTCGACAAGGAGTGGTGGCGGACAGTTCGATTCGCCATCGCGGAGGAGCGCCGTACGACACGCTTGATCGCCGTCTTGATCGTGGTCGGCGTGGTCGTAGGCGCCTTGATCATGATGATCCACGGGTTCACGGTGACGGTCGGCTAAGGGCGTGCAGATCTTTAACTCGTGGCTTTCCGTGCGGTGGTTCGTTGGTCTGGCATGAGCGGGTTGGATGGGCAAGGGGCCGTGCTGGCGGGCAAGTTCGAGGCGATTCTGCCGCACCTCGACGAGCGGCAGCGTCGTCTGCTGATAGGGGCGGAGGCCCAGTCTCTCGGCCACGGCGGGATCAGAGCAGTCGCCCGCGCCGCCGGTGTCCGTGAGGCCACTGTGTCGGCCGGAGTGCGGGAACTCGACTCCGGAGAGGCCCCGTTGGGACGCATTCGACGGCCCGGCGCTGGCCGCAAACGCGTCGTCGACCAGAACCCAGCCGTTCGAGAGGCACTCCTCATGCTGGTCGAGCCCGACGTCCGCGGGGACCCGATGTCGCCGCTGCGCTGGACCACCAAATCCACCCGCAAGCTCGCCGAGCAGTTGACCCGGCAGGGCCATACGATCTGCGCGGATACGGTGGGCGACCTCCTGCGGGAGGAGGGCTTCAGCCTGCAGAGCAACGCCAAGACCCTGGAAGGCAAGCAACACCCCGACCGGGAGGCACAGTTCCACCACCTCAACGAACAGGTCCGCGACCACCAGGATGGCGGGGCTCCGGTGATCAGCGTGGACACGAAGAAGAAGGAACTGGTCGGCCCGTTCAAGAACAACGGCCGTGAATGGGCGCCGAGAGGCGAGCCGGTGCGAGTCGACACCCACGACTTCCCCGACCGCGAGCTGGGCAGAGCGGTGCCCTACGGCATCTACGACGTCGCCGCGAACACCGGCTGGGTCAACGTGGGCACCGACCACGACACCGCCGCGTTCGCCGTCGAGTCGATCCGCCGCTGGTGGAACGGAGCCGGGCGGGCCACTTACCCGAGGGCCGCCCGACTGCTGATCACCGCCGATGCGGGCGGCTCCAACGGGTATCGCACCCGCACCTGGAAGACCGAACTCGCCCGGTTCGCCGCTGAGGCCGGCCTGGCGGTAACCGTCTGCCACCTGCCTCCGGGCACTTCGAAGTGGAAGCGGAAGACCCCTGACCAGCCACGAAGTCATCGTCGAGAGCATCGCGGCGACCACCACCAAAACCGGCCTGACCGTGCACGCCGAACTCGACACCAGCTCGTACCCCACCGGCATCCAGGTCAGCGACGACGAGATCGCCGCCCTGCCGATCACCCGCCACCGCTTCCACGGCGACTGGAACTACACCCTCCACTCCCAGCATCCGATGGACGCGGAGACGACCGACAGCACGTCAGACCCCGCCCCGGCGAGCAGACCGCTTCGCCTCACGCGGCGTTCGCTGCAGAACCCAGAACTGACCGGGATGACCCGCCAACAGCTCAGCGAGCTCATCGACGCACTGACTCCAGCGCTGGAGGTTCAACGCGAGCAAGTGCTCCGCACACGTCGCGGTCACGAGCGCCTGGTGGCCACTGGCACAGGTGCCAAAGCCAAGCTCACCCCAGCCGACCGGATCCTGGTCACCGTGCTCCACCTGCGCAAGCTCGCGACCATGGACCTCCTCGGTCAACTCTTCGACGTCACCGCCATGACCATCAGCCGCGCCAAACAGGAGGTCCGCCCACTCCTGGAAGCACACGGCCACCACATCAACACTTCTACCGCCCGACTTCGCACACCAGCCGACGTCGCGACGTTCCTGGCTCCCGACTCCACCCAGACCAAGGTCAAAAAGACGAGTTAAAGATCTGCACGCCCTAACAACAGCTAACACAATGAGGTGCATCGGGCCTGGTGGCCGTGTCCGCGTCATGGGGTCAGCGTTGTCCGGGCATGGGGGCTACGCCACTCTTGTTGCCACCGCTCGGGCCGAAGCGGGTGTTCAGATGAGCGTGGCACGGCTCCAAGCCCCAATCACATCCGCTGTCCGACGCAGCCGGATCCTCGCCACCGTGCTCTGCATCCGCAAGATCGGCACCCAGACCTGCTCGCCCGGCTCTTCGGCGCCACCGGAAAGCACTCTCACACGGGCCATCCAAGAAGCACGCCCGCTACTGGCCGAGCACGACTACGCGATCCACCCCTCAACGGCCAGATTCCGCACCCAGACTGATGTGGCCGCCTACCTCGACCAGTACCCACCCCCCTAACGAAGATCAAAACCGCGTGTTGATTCTCTGCGAGCCCTTAGCCCTCGTCCGGAACGCCGCCGCCGGTACCCGCGGGGAGTTCGTCGCCGTCGACGGATTCCCGCATCGCGGCCACAAGCGCCGTCGCCTGTTCGGTCAGCGCCTTATCGTCTGTCTCGCCAAGAGCGGCGACTGCTGCCATACCGAGCGAGATGGCCTCTTCTGGATCTGTCGCCCAGAGGGCCGACGAGAGCAGGAAGAGCGCGTTCCCCTCCCCATGGCGATCCCGGGCTGTCCGGAAAAGCACGCTCGCCTCACGAACTGCTTCGATGGCCCGGTCGAGGAGTTCCAGCACCGCGCACACTTTGCTCAGGTTCATCAGCGCCTTGGCTTGCGCGTGGGCGTCGCCGACCTCCTCAAGCAGGTCGCTGGCCCTGCTCAGCATCCGGGCGGCCTCGGCCGACGCGCCCGCCTCACTCCGGCTGGTCCCGAGGTTCGTCAGGGCGATGCCTTCGCCGCGCTTATCCCCGAGTTCGTGACAGAGGGCCACAGCCTCCTCAAGGATGTCCGCCCCGTCGCCGAATCTGCCCTCACGCAGCGCTGTACTCAGATTGGTAAGGGCCATAGCAACGCCGTGGCGATCATCGGCCGCGTGGAACGCGTCCCGTGCAGCCGCATGCGCGGCTGCGGCCTCACCGAACCGTCCCAATACCCTGAGAACCAGGCCGAGATTATTCTGGGTAACCGCCTCACCGTGCCAGTCACCAACAAAGCGGCAGATCTCGATGTCCCGCCGGTACACGTTCACCGCTTCCTCATAGCGGCCCAACTCGTCCAGAGAACGTCCGAGGTTGTTGAGTGCGGCGGCTTCACCACGGCGATTTCCCGCCTTGTCCTGTAGGACAACGGCCTTTTGCAGCACGAGCACGGCCCGCTCGATTTCACGCATTTCGTGCAGGGTGTAACCGAGGTTAGTCAATACCTCCGCTTCACCCAGAATTGAACCATCCTCCCTGTGCATACGGAGAGCCTCCTCGTGTGCGGCAACCGCTTCAGGGAACCGGGCCAGTCCTCTGAGAGCGCATGCTCGTGCGTCGAGGAACGCGGCACGGAAAGCGGTAGGGGTGCTTCCAGAGCAGTGTTCCAGTGCGCTGTCGTATACGGCGGTCAACTCGACGAAACCTCTACGCAGTTTGAGGTAGTCGCCAATACGTCCCGCCATCTCCAGGATGACGTAGGGGTCGTGTGTGCGGGGCGTTGCGGTGATGGCCGCAACGAGGTTCGCTCGTTCTTCGTCCAGCCAGTAGAGCGCGGCGCTCCGATCGG
This sequence comes from Streptomyces sp. 150FB, assembly GCF_000818195.1. Taxonomy (GTDB): domain Bacteria; phylum Actinomycetota; class Actinomycetes; order Streptomycetales; family Streptomycetaceae; genus Streptomyces. The sequence goes on from NZ_JTHL01000001.1 coordinate 4,138,186, forward strand.
CGAACCGGGCCGCTGAAGGTAGACCCGGGACGAGGTGGTCGTGCGCCTCGGTCAAGCGGTCCGCGTAATGGCGGAGCAGCCGGTCCAATGCGTCGGATCGATCGTCGGCGGCGTGCTCCGTCCGTCCGATCTCGTCCGCGTAGAGCCGGATCAGGTCGTGCATGCCCCACCGGCCGTAGGTGGCCGTGCTCTGAACCAGATGGCCGCGCCCCAAGGCCTCCAGAAGTTCCTCGGCCATGTCGGAATCGACATCGCAGAGCTGGGCTGCGGACTCGGTGGAGACATCTGGGCCGGGGTTGAGCGCGAGGAGCCGGAAGAGCCGTGCCTGGTCCGGCGGCAAGTGCCGGTAGGACAGTTCAAAGGCGGCTCTTACTGCGAGGTTCCCTCGGCTCAACCGACGCAGGCGGCGATGCTCGTCGTCTAGAGCCCGGGCCATCGAGGACAACGGCCGGGTCGGCTGGTCTGCCAAGAGGGCGGCGACAATTCGGAGCGCCAGTGGGAGGTACCCACACTGCCGGGCGATGGCCTCAGCCGCGTCCGGGGCGTCGTCGACTCGCGTGTCCCCCTCGCCCCGGCTTGCTCGCAGGACAAGGCGGATCAAGTCAACGGAGTCCACAGGATCTAGAACGGTCAAGTCGTGCAGGCGGGCGTCCAGGTCGGACAGCATGTGTCGGGAGGTGATCAGCACGGGGTTGCGCACGTCACCCGGGAGGAGGGGCCGGACCTGCTCGCTGTCCATGGCGTCGTCGAGGACGATCAGGGTGCGCTGGCCCTGATCGGCTCGGCTGCGCAGCGTCGATCGGTACAGTCGCGCGCGGTCTTCAAGACTCACGGGCATGTGTTCATGGTCGATACCCAGCCCCTGAAGCATGGAGGCGAGCGCCTCATCGGGGCCCTGACGGCGGGCGGGGTCGTATCCGTGTAGCTCGACGGCTAGGACACCGGTGAACCATCCGTCCCGGCCATGGGCGCGATGGGCAACCTGCCGCACCAACTCGGTCTTTCCGACGCCGGGGAGCCCGGCGACCACATGGACCGTCGGCGGCTCGCTGATGGCACCCGGGTCCAGCAGTGAGAGCAGCCTGGTCACGGCTGCCTCCCTGCCGGTGAACGTGCCGGACGGGGCGGGCAGTCCCGAGAGGGCGGGGGCAGTCCTTTCTGCAGCTCGGCCGGAAGTGGCCTGGGCGACCCCGTCCGCCGACGGTGCCATGGCGTCGCCCTCCGGCGGGCTCGCACGCCGCAGCCCGTACTGCGGGAGTCGGGCGGTCAACGCCGCTGCGTCCAGGCGCGTGCCCAGGGAGTTGAGGAGGAGGTCGCCCAAGGCGAGGGCTGCCAAGCGGCCGGAAGCCCCGGCCAGGACTTGTTCGGCCAGGGCTGCATTGACGGCGACCACGTCGCGCTCATCGGGCCACTCCACCCACAGGGCGCGGAGCATGCGCCACGCCGTTTCCGGTTCGCCGTAGATGCGGGGGGCCGCGAGTTCATCGAAGGGCACACGGAGTTCGTCCGTCAGCCAGTCACGCACGAAAGAGGGGAAGTCGTCGGAGCGGCGGGCGCGGTCAACGAGTTCCTGAAGCGTCCGGGCCGGCACCATGGAGACGAAGTGGAAGTCGTGCCCCGCTTCGGCGTGGGTGCGTAGGTGCCGCCAGATCCCCTTCGCCTCCAGGGACGCCACGTTCCAACCATTGGCATTGCGGTTTTGTCGTTTGACTTGGTGCACCTCGGTGCGATCGAGGTGGCGGTAGGCGAACTCGGTACCTTCCCCGAGGGTTCCGTTCGGTTCGACCGTGAGCCAATCGCCGTTCCCACTTAGAACGTACAAGGCGTGCCTGATCGTCCAGGCACCCTCGTAGCGATTGCCAAACTTGTCCGTCTCCCCACCCGGCCTCGGTGCCATCAATTCCCCCTTGCCCCGCCGGTCGGACGACTCCGCGGCTACACCCCGTGCTCGGTCGCACGTAGGGCCACCGTACTGGGCGGCACCGACAGCAGTGCGCGCACCGAACGGCGTAGGGCCCTCCTTCACCAGCAACCCCAACAACTACAAGAACCTTGACGAATTGCTTACCGTCGCACGCGTCACCCAGCCCACCGTCCTAAATGATCGGTAAGACTTGCCCATCGCACCACTTCCGCACCACGCCCAGCGGTACCGAGCGGTCAGTCACGGTCACCAACAACACCAGTCGGGTGGGCACTTCAGAGCCGAACGCGTCGCTGACCAGCGTGAATGCTAACAAGGCCCCCGTGATTCCCAAGCTCAGAGCGCGAGTTCGATTCTCGTCACCCGCTCCACATGAAAGCCCCAGGCCAGTGGCCCGGGGCTTCGTTGTTGTCCAGACCTCTCGTAGCGCCTTGCGCCAGGCCGGAACCGGAGGCCGCAGCCGATGCCTTGTCGGGCTCGCTCCGCTCGGTACGCACCAGCTCGTCAAGGCGGGGCGGGCACCCGCTGCTGACATCTGACGGTCGGATCGTCTCCGTTTCCGTCTTGTCAGCTCCGTTCACGGCCGTTCAGGGGATGCTGGACCGACCCCACTGCCAGAAGCCGGCTTGCCATGAACGCGGGTGGGCGCCCCCGCACGCGCACGGTGTCCGGGCTGCGGCGTTGAGGCGCCCGTCCCGCCCAGAGGCTGTCGGGTGACCGCTGACCGGGCAGGCGCCCCGGCACGCCGCTTCCGGTCGAAGGCCGCCTGACAGCCTCTCAGCCGGCCCCCGCCGCGTACCCCTCAGGAAGGGGCTGCTCCGACCAGATGACCTTGCCCTCCGGGGTGTAGCGGGTACCCCAGCGATCCGCCATCTGGGCAACCAGGAACAGGCCGCGTCCCCCCTCGTCCGTCGCGGTCGCGTAGCTGAGGTGGGGAGAGGTGCTGCTGCCGTCGGAGACTTCGCAGGTGAGCTGGCGGTCAAGCAGCAGCCGGACTCGGATCGGACCCGAGGCGTAGCGGATGGCATTGGTGATCAGCTCGCTGAGGATCAGTTCCGTGACGAAGCTGGTCTCCTCGAGGTCCCACTCGGCGAGCTTGTTCGCGACGGCGGTGCGTAGCGGCCCGACAGCCGACGGGTCGGACGGTACGTCCCAGCGCGACACGCGGTCCGAAGGGAGCGACCTGGTGCGTGCGACGAGCAGAGCGATGTCGTCCGTGGCATGCGCGGGCGGCATCGCGTCGAGCACCGCTTCGCACATCCGCTCGGGATCTTCCCCCGCGAGGCCGAGAGTGCGGGCCAGCTTGTCGAGCCCCTCGTCGATGTCCCGGCCCCTGTTCTCGATCAGGCCATCCGTGTAGAGCACCAGCCTGCTGCCCTCGGGCACCACCACTTCCGCGGTCTCGAACGGCAGACCGCCCACGCCGAGAGGCGGCCCCGCGGGGAGTTCGAGGAACTCGACGGTCCCGTCGGGGTAGACGATCGCCGGCGGCGGGTGACCGGCTCTGGCCATGGTGCAGCGCCGGTCGACCGGATCGTAGATGGCGTACAGACATGTGGCTCCGGCGATCGCACCGGCGGACTCCGCCGTCTCCTCGCTGCGGTCGAGGACGTCGACCAGCTCGTCGAGGTGGGCGAGCACCTCGCCGGGCTGCAGGTCGAGCGCGGAGAAGGTGTGGACGGCGGCACGCAGCCGGCCCATGGTGATCGCGGCGTGCATGCCGTGCCCCACCACGTCGCCCACCACCAGGGCGACCCGTGTGCCCGGCAACGGGATCACGTCGAACCAGTCGCCGCCGACGTTCTTCTGCGCGGGCAGATAGCGGTAGGCGACGTCGAGGGCGTTCTGCGCGGGCAGACTGCTGGGGAGCAGGCTGCGCTGGAGCGTCACCGCCATGTCGTGCTCCCGGGTGTACCGCCGGGCGTTGTCGATGGAGACGGCGGCGCGGGCGCACAGTTCCTCGGCAAGAGCCAGGTCGTCGTCCCGGAAGGTCTCGGAGTTCCCCGAACGCCAGAAGTTCGCCACCCCCAGGAACGAGCCCCTGGCGGACAGCGGGGCGGAGATGAGGGAGTGGATTCCGTAGGCGAGCACCTGTTCGGCTCGCCGCACGTCCTGCGTCTGCCACTCGACGGCCTGGTGCAGATCGGGTTCGATGACCGCCCGACCGGTGCCGACGCCCCTCAGCCGGGGCCCGGTGGCGGAGAACTTGATCGGCGTGCCCGTGGGGAGGAGCGGGTGCCCCAGCCGGATGCCGGCGGTGGCGGTGCGACGGAGCACCTTCTGCGTTCCGACGGCCTCCTCCCCGCGCAGGACGGGCTCCGCGAGGTCGACAGTGACGTGGTCGGCGAACTGCGGCACCGCCACTTCGGCCAGTTCCTCGGCCGTTCGCGTCACGTCGAGGGTGGTACCGATCCCCACGGTCGCGTCGTACAGCAGCTTGAGACGTCGGCCCGCCTCCTCGGCCCTGCCGGAGAGCGCCTGGAGCTCGGTGGAGTCGCGGAAGGTCACGACGTTGCCCGGCGGCCCGCCGTGCTTGTCGATGTGCCGTTGGTTGACGGCGAGCACCCGGCCTCCCGACAGATGCATCTCGTCCGTGGCCTCCCGGTTCGAGGCCAGCAGTTCGGCGGTCTGCGGAGCCAGCCCCAGTTCTCTCACGTGGCGTCCTTCGGCATCCGGTGGGAGACCGAGCAGCCGCCGCGCCTCGTCGTTGGCCAGGAGGATCCGCCCACCCCCGTCGATGATGAGGATCCCTTCCCTGACGGCGTGCAGGACAGCGTCGTGATGCTCGAACATACGTGTGATCTCGGCCGGTCCGAGCCCGTGGGTCTGGCGCGACAGCCGTCTACTGACCAAGGCGGCCCCGCCCGTGGTGAGAGCCACCGCGCCGGCGGCGCCGCCCAACAGGACGGGCAACTGACGGTCGACCGTGCCGCTGACGCTCCCGATCGTGATGCCGGCCCCGACCGCGCCGATCACACCACCGTGCGCGTCCTTGACGGGGACGAACGCCCGGATCTGGGGACCGAGTGTGCCGGTGGTCTTGTCCCTGGCCGTCCGGCCGGCCAGCAGGGGAGCCATGTCCTGCGTGGTGCGCTTGCCGATGAGGCTCGGGGTCGAGGAGGTCAGGCGGATTCCCTCCCGGTCCACGATGACGATGAAATCGACGTCGGCCCTTTTCGCCGCCTCCAGGGTCCGCTCCTGCAGCACCGACGCGGGATCGGCGGACTTCAGGGCGGCCTCGATGCCCGGAGCATGGGCAAAGCTCTCGGCGACCGCGAGTGAGCGGTTGGCGGCCTCGCGGTCGGCCTCGCGCCGCACCGTCAGTACGAGGACGGCGGAGGCGCCGACGGCGATGAGCAGCACCACCGTGATCTGCAGCAGAAACATCTGGCCGACCACGCTGTGCACGCTCAGCGCGGACCCGAGACCGCCCCGACCGCCCCGACCGCCCCCGGGCCTGCGCGAGGCCGCAGGTTCCGGCCGGAGGCGAAGCCAACGCCCGAAACGCACCATATGATCTTTTTACTCTAATTGACCAAGGGCGGCGACTGCCGGCTTCCCACGGGGGACCCGATCGGTGACCCCTCAGCAGAGAGCTTGCCGCCCGGAGGCGTCCCGGCCCCCGTTCGCCGGCAACCCGCCAAGCCGGTCTCTCATGCCCCGCGCGGCAAGATGGCTCAGCGCGCTTCTTGGCCTTCCTCTTCCGCTCGGGCGTCCAGTCACGATGGTCCTGGCAGCGCGAGTAGCCGATCAACGCAGACCTCTGACAGGGCTTACCGGTCTGCCGAATGGCCTTTCTCACACACGGACTCCGCCGTCACACGGGTCACACAGCTCCGCTTCTCCCCCCAAACTCCACAATTCGTGCCACCGGTCTTGTTGTTCTCTGTCCTGATTCCGTCAGGCACGACGCCGAACAGAGCATGGCTGGTGGGGGTGGGTGAGAGGAGGCTCCGCGTTCATTCCTGAACGCTCATCGGGAGCAGCCGCGACACCGCGAACACGTTGGGCAGGGTCAGCAGGCAGGCGAGCAGGACGCAACGCGAGCGCTCGCCCTGTGGCAACACCGAGCCCTCCGACCGGATTTGATACCCGACACGGCCAGGTCTCCGGAGAGGCGCCGGTAGCACCGTCCGCGGTTCTCCCAGGTGTGGCGTGGAACGAGAGCGTGGGTGGAATGGGATGTTCGTGGCCTGCCGGGCAGTTTGACATCGCCGGGCATTTTCGCCGCGCTTGTCCCCCGAAGAGCATTGAGGGCAGCCGCCCAAGCGGGTAAGCGACATGACAGGCCCTTAGGTACTACGTAAAAACCTGTCATCCGACTCAACGGTGTCGAATTCCCGCCAGTCTCGTTCCGATCGATTGACGAAAACGCCCACCATTGGTCAGCGTTGGGGTGCTCGTACGGGGTCTCAGGCGTCCCGCGTGCCGAAGGCCTCTGGAGCCCCAGAGTTCCGAACTGGGTGTACGCCGTCATGAGAAGGAGCGAAGAAGAAGCCTGCCGAAATCCGGCGTAACCGCCACTGTCCCACCACTGACCTTTCATCGCCGGGTCACCGCACGAGAAATGCACGAAAGGGTTTGGCCACTTCCCTTCCCGACGGAGGTTTTGCATGACAATCGAGCTGTTCGTCAATAGCAAGAAAGCGGAAGTAACCTCGTCACCTGATACACCGCTGCTCTACGTGCTGCGCGGAGAGCTCGGCTTGTCGGGACCGAAATTCGGCTGCGGCCTGGAGCAATGCGGCTCCTGTTCGGTGCTCGCGGACGACGGCGCGAGACGCACGTGTGTGAAGCCCGTTTCGGACTTCGAGGGGCAGAGCATCACGACAGTGGAGGGACTGCCCGCCCTCTGGGCGACGGACAAGAAGATCCGGCACGTGGACCTGCACCCCATCCAGCAGGCCTGGATCGAAGAGCAGGTCCCGCAGTGCGGCTACTGCCAGAACGGGATGATGATCACGGCCGCCAACCTGCTCGCCGGCAACGCGAACCCCTCGGTGAGCGAGATCATGGCAGCGTTCAGCACCTCGGGTCCTTCGCCCCACCTGTGTCGGTGCGGCACCTACGACAAGATCATCAAGGCGGTACAGCGGGCCGCCGAGCTGATGGCCTGAGGAGCCGACCATGAGCATCACAGAAGAACCCGGGAAGCTCAGCCGGCGCAGCCTCCTCAAGGCGGGAGGGGCCTTGGTCGTGATGTCGGCAGCAGTGCCGGCAGCTCTGCGTACGTCGGTCGCGGAAGCAGCAGCCACGGGTATGCCCTTCCCCTCCCCCGAGCTCACCGACCTCTCCACGTGGCTGACGGTGCGCGCCGACGGCATCGTCACCTGGCGCACCGGACACGTCGAGCTGGGGCAGGGGAACAGGACCGCCCTTGCGCAGATGGTCGCCGAAGAACTCGATGTCGCGTTCGACAAGGTCACACTGGTGATGGGCAACACCGACGTCACCCCGGACCAGGGTGTCACGGCCGCCAGCAGCACGATCGCCAGAGCAGGAGTGCAGGCCCGGCTGATCGCCGCCGAGGCCCGGGCCACACTGCTCTCCCTGGCCTCCAAGCGGCTGCGCGTTCCGGCGGACGAACTCACGGTGGAGAACGGCGTGGTCCGCCACGGTTCGAAGAAAGTGAGCTACGGCCAGTTGGTCCATGGCAAGGCGCTCACGGCGGTGACACCGATCGTGATCGACGGCCAGGGCACACACGTCGGGGCCACGCCCAAGTCGTTCACCGAATACACGCTGGTCGGCCGGTCCGTCCCCCGGGTCGACATCGTGGACAAGGTCAGCCAGAAGACCGTGTTCGTCCACGACGTCAGGGTCCCGGACATGCTCCACGCCCGGATCGTCCACCCCAAGGGGATCGGCTCCACCGTGGTCTCGGTGGGCCGGCTCCCCTCCGGGAGCAATGCGCAGGTGGTCCAACTGGGCAACCTGATCGCGGTGGTCGCTGAGCACGAGTGGGACGCGGTCAAGGGAGCAGCCAACCTCCCGGTCACCTGGTCGGACTGGAACGGCCTGCCCACGACCGAGGACTGGCCGGCCGCCATGCGCGCCATACCGTCGAACGTCATGACGCACGCCAGCCAGGGCGACTTCGACAGCGCCTTCGCCTCCGCCGCCGCCACTCTGGCGGCGACGTACCAGACCCCGTTCGAGAACCACGGAATGATCGGGCCGAGTTGCGCCGTCGCCGACGTGCGCTCTGAGGACAGCGTGACTGTCTGGTCCGCCACCCAGTACCCGCAGGGTCTGCGGAACGGCGTCGCGCAGATGCTGAACATCTCCCCCCAGCAGGTCGAGGTGCTGTGGTTTGACGGTTCCGGCCCCTACGGGCGCCTCAGCGCCAACTACGACGACGCGGCGTCGGAGGCGGTGTTCCTCTCCCAGAAGCTGGGGAAGCCGGTACGCGTGCAGTGGAGCAGGGAGGACGAGCACATCTGGGAACCCCATGGCCCGGGCACGCTGCACGACATGGCAGCCGGGTTCGACGAGTCCGGCGACGTCATCGCCTGGAAGCACGATGCGTTCATGGCGCCCAACAACGACAGCACCATGCTCGGACCCCTCCTGGTCGGCGTGCAGATGCCGAACCAACGGAAACCGGTCGGGAGCTGGACCGGCCCCGACCTCTACCAGTTCCCGAACCTCTTGGAACTCGCGCACCAGATACCGGAGCTGGGCGCCGACACCTCGGCCTACCCGTTCGGGATCCGCACCACATTCCTGCGGTCACCCGGCCAGTACCAGATCACCTTCGCGCAGGAGGCCTTCGTCGACGAGATCGCTGCCAAGACCGGACAGGACCCGCTCCGGTTCCGCCTGAAGCTCCTCTCCGACACGCGGGCGATCGCCGTCCTGCAAGCGGCTGCGAAGGCCGCCAAGTGGGAGTCGCGGCCCTCGCCCAAGAAAGACGCGAGCACAAGCAACGGCACGGTTACGGGGCAGGGCGTCGCGTTCGTCGTCCGCGACGGCACCTACGCTGCCGGAGTGGTCAAGCTGGAGGTGACTCCCGCGACGGGTCAGGTGCTGCTCACGGAGGTGACCGTGGCGCAGGACCAGGGTCAGATGATCAACCCTCGCGCCATCGAGCACCAGATCTCGAGCTGCGTGCTCCAGACCGCGAGCCGGGTCCTCCACGAGGAGGTGAAGTTCGATACCGCCAACATCACCACCGCCGACTGGGAAAGCTACCCGCTGCTCCGGATGGACGAGACGCCGACGATCAACACCGTTCTTGTCCCCAACCCCGGAATAGCTCCCTCCGGAGTCGGCGAACCGGCCGTCAACGTAATGCCGTCCGCCATCTCCAGCGCCATCTTCGACGCCACTGGCGTGCGGCTCCGCACGATGCCCTTCACGGCTGACGTGGTCAAGGCGGCAACGGGGTCCTGACGGCTGGCGCCGCACCGGGGTAGTGCCGCGGCGCCAGTCCTGCCTATGGAGATTCACGAATTCACGAGCAGAGGGCGACGCACCGCCTTGAGCAGCCGATGCCGCCTCCGGGCCCTGCCCTCACCGTCGGGGCCCGCTACCCCGTACGCCCAGGACGCCGCGAGGAGGTCGTGTCGGACGAGGAGTAACCGTTCCGCTCAGTCAGCGCAGGCGCATCCCGAAGCCGTTGCCACTGACGCCGACACAGGTGCGACAGTCTCGTTCCGCCCTGGGCAGCGGGCGTCTCCGTCCGGGGCAGCGCTCCTGCCCGACTGGTCGGCGTCGGCCTGTGCCCACTGTTCACCCGTCAGATCCGTGTCGTACACCGGTGCCCGGTCCGGCTGATCCGCCGCGTTGCCGAACCTGTGCGCGAGGCAGTCACACGAGCGAGCGTACGGACTGGACTCGACCGGTAGATCCGGCGCACCTGCGACATCAGGGCCTCCTGCGCACCTCGTTGCTACGACAACTCCGAGATCCGCAAGGGGCCCGGCGCGAGATGAGCACGAACCTACTGGGCGCGGTCCTGGCCACGCGGGCCCTGACGCAGGAAAACGCCAACGCCGCCTCGATGACAACGTCTTCACAGCCGGCACGGACGGCGCAACGGAAACCGCCGTGGTCGGCCAACAGGTTCCGGCGGTCGGCCGTTCACCGGGGTCACCCGGCCGGCCCTGGCAGGAGGGCGGGTGACGCGGCCGCCACCGACGCACCGGCACCGGCACGGCCTGAGCGGCGGTCCGACGCCCACGAACCGGCGCACAGAACCGATGTGAGTCGAGAAATGCCTTCCCCGAGGGTCGGAAGGCGGTCGATACTGTGAAGAAAGCAAGACCCCGCGGGATGGCTCGACTTGCCACACACCCGGTGTCAGCGCGAGCAGAAAGGACACCGGTGGGTACTACTGCTTTTGGCAACCGTACGCGGCAGCCGACCGTTCCACGGCCCCGGTCTGTTTCACGCGGCGCGGAAAAGCTGGCGGGGGTGCCGCACCTCCGCGGCGTCGGACCGCTGATGGGGTCGATACAGGCGCTCGCCGGCAACAGGGCCGCGTCCGCCGTTGTCCAGCGTCTTGCGGCGAAAAGCGGGGCGAAGGCGTCCGGCAGCGGGGCGAAGGCGTCCGGCAGCGGCGCGAAGGCGTCCGGTGACGAGACGGGCAAGCCGGAGGTGAGGGCGTCCCGTAGCGGGCTGAACATCCGAGAGAGGATCGCCAGTGCGCTGGAGCGGGCCAACAAGCACCTCGACGTCCTCGACACCCTCGTCCTGCGCGGTCTGGTCCCGGCCAACGCAGAGATGAACTGGGGGGCGTCCCAGAACTCCGACACGCGACTGTCGGAGCAGGTCGGCGCGTCCTCCGCCGCGGCCGGCGCCGAGATGGGTGTCACCGACGGGGTTACGGCGGTCAACAACGTCCTCGACGCACGCAAGGCGCGTAAGGAATCCAAGGAGAACCCGACGGGTCCCTCCTCCCACGCCCCACGCAAGAAGTTCCCCTCCAAGACGCTCGACGCGATCCAGAACCTGGCGACTTACAGCTCCGACGTCATCGGCGTCGCCAAGAACTCCCTGCACGCGGGGGCTGTCGTGACGTCAGCGAGTCTCGCTGAGGCCGGGGGCGGGGTGATCGGCGCCGTCGCGGGCGTCAAGAGCGTCCGTGCGGCACGTCGGGTCGGGCTGACGACGCGCAAGTACCGGGCCGTCAAGAGGATCGAGGTGCCCGCGCCGGTGGACGACCACGAGCTCACTCGGCTCCGCGAGGCGGAGATGGAGAGCCACTGGGCGCTCGCGAATGCCTATGCCGCGTTGGAGCGCGCCCACGACGGCGACGGGAACGGCCTCTCGGATCGGCTGAGCGCCGCCCTGGACCGTGCCAGTCACGCCTTCTCGACCATCGAGAAGGCCGCCGGGGACGTCCAGCGCGCGCAGGACACCAACGGCCTCAGCACCACCCGGGACTACGCCCTGGCAAAGCAACGCAACAAGCTCTGGAAGCAGGGGGTCGGCGCGGTCGGAGACGGCGTGAGGTCGGCCGGCGGCGCGGTGACGGTCGCAGCGGCCGCCTCGGGGGCGCTGGCGAGCAACCCGGTCGGCTGGGGCCTGGCCGCGACAGCGGCAGGGCTGCTGCTCTCGGTCACCGCGTACAAGGCCGGGCGCGGCGGCCAGAAGCGCTACGAGGGCGCCCGCCATCCCGACCGCTGGGCCCCACCCACGGAAGGGAGTGGCCCGGCCGCCCGCGAGCCCACCTCCCGCTCGGACGCCCTCAAGGAAGCGCTGAAGTTCTGGAAGAAGGCCGAACACAGCAAGCGCGATGCCATGGCGCGCACCCTCTACGGCCTCGCCGCAGGCCCCGATGTCCCGGCCGGTCAGAAGACCTCGCCCCAGTTGCGTGCCTCGGCCCGGGAACTGCTCGTCGCGCTGAAGGCAGGCCCCGCAGACCTGAAGATGACGGCGGACACGTGGGCGCGGTCCCTGAACGACCGCGCCGATACCGAGAAGTGGCAGAAGGAGATCGCCAACCAGCTCGCGTCGAGCTGAGGGTTGTCCCGGCTCCGGTGGAACAGGACTCCGGGGCAGCCCGTCAGGCGACGCCCGGTGGGATGGGTGTGCGGAGGGCAGCACGGGCACAGGCGCCTTGTGTGGTGGCGCCGTAGCGGACGATCTCGGCGTCGATGTCGAGTTCGCCACGCCGGGCGCGGGCCTCGTCGTCGACGAGGTGCGGAGGTACCAGCCAGCAGACCTCCAGCTCCAGGCCGTCCGGGTCTTTGGCGTAGACGCCCTTGGTGGTGCCGTGGTCGGTGGCGCCGACCAGGGCCCCGCGTTTGGACAACCGCTCGGCGACGGTGCGCAGGTCGCCAAGTGTCGGGACCTCCCAGGCGAGGTGGTAAAGGCCGGTCTCGTCGCGCCCGGCCCTCGTCTCTTCGGCTTGTGCGCCGATGCCGAACAGGCCGAGATCGTGGTCATTGTCGGATTCCGGCGCCCGGAGAAAAACCGCCTTCCGAGGGGCGTCTCCGGATTCGGCGACCACCCGGAGTCCGAGGGTTTCTGTGTAGAAACGGGTGCTGGCGTCCGCGTCGCGCACCCACAGCACCGCGTGATTGAGTCCTCGGACCGGCACCGGAATTCCTCCGAAATCCTCCTACGGCACAGCCAGTTCAGCCCCGCCTTGTTGCCACCATTGTGCATACACGTCATCGGCCTCAACAAGGGCGAGGTAACCCTCCGAGATGTGCGCGCACAGCGCGTCCACGGCGGGGGCGACCGGGGAGTCGGTGCGCCAGGCCAGCACGAGGTCGCGGACCAGCGGGTCACCGGCCAGGGTGAGAGTGGCCAGCGACTCGCGCGCGCTGCCCAGGGGGTAGAGCACGCATACCGCGTCACCGGCCGCGGTCAGCGCGAAGGCGACGTGCGCCTCGTCGGTGATGTGCCCGACGCGCTGTTCGAACCCCGTACGTCGGCAGGTATCGGCCACGTAGCCGTTCATGCCGCTGTCGTCCGGGTGCGGCATCACCCAGACGTCGTCCGCCAGGTCGTTCAGGGCTATCCGCCGAGCACCGGACAGGCGGTGGTCCAGGGACACCCCGACGAAGATCGGCTCCGTGAGCAGGACCCGGTGCGCTATTCCGGGCGGCAGCGTCACGGATGTGCCGGGAAACCTGCGCAGCACCGCCACGTCGAGTTCACCGGAGGCGAGCAGCCCGGTGACGGTATCGGTGCGCCGCACCGTACGGCTGGTCGTGCCGCGTTCGGGCAGCAGGACACCGAGTGCCCTGATCAGCAGGCTGAACTGCTGCGCAGGCACTCCGCCGACGCGCACCGGCGTGGCCGCGTCGGCGTGGAGGGCGCGGCGGACCGTGCGGGTCAGCTCCTCCAGGTCCGTCCTGATGCGGGTGCCGTCGCGAACGAAGAGGGTGCCGGCGAGGGTGGGCACCACACCGTCCGGGAGGCGAACAAAGAGTTCGCCCCCCACGTGCTGTTCGATGCGTTTGAGTTGCGCGCTCACCGCGGGCTGGGAGAGGTGCAGGCGGGCGGCGGCGCGTCGCAGGCTGCCCGCCTCGGCGATGGCGAGGACCAGTTCCAAATGCCGTATGTCCAGACGCATGGCTGGATCGTACGGCTGCCGCGGGCTGCGGGGACAGAAGTGTTATCGCCGAATGCGATAGGGCTCCGAAACGGGACAGTGGTCGATAATTGCGGCCCTTCGGGCGCCTACCCGGCCAACTGTCTGTTGCCGCGCCTCCGCTTCCGGTGACACGGTCGGAGACCAACCTCCAAAGAGCCGATTTCCGTTTAGGTGAGTTACATGCTGACGCATACCAGGACCACGAGTGACAAAATCGCACGCTTACCTGAGAGTTCCTCCGTACTATTCTCCGAGTCCGCGCTGAACCGCTTTCTCACGGCGGCCGTACGCGAATACGCGAACATCACCGAGAACGATCCGGTGCCGTGTTTCGCCGTGTTGCTGGGAACGGCGGCGGATGGTGACTGGCTGGTACACGACGTGGCGTTCGGGCGCAACGTCCGCACCACCGACCCGAGCGCGCGCCAGGAATTCACAACGACGATCGTGCCGCGCTTCGGAGCGGCCTACGAGAACGCGGTCCGCGCGTGGTGGCTGGACCCGGCGGACCTGCTCCGCATCACGCGCGATGCCGACCGCCGGGGCCTGGATGTCCTGGGTTCGGTCCACATGCACCCCGACTGGCACCGGCTCGGCCCCGCGCAGGCCCGTACTCAACCGCTGGACGAGTGCCCCACCGAGATGGACCGATACGTGTTTCGCAGTAGCGGCTGGCCGGTCAACGCCGTCTGTTACGTGGAGCGTCGACATGGGGCGCACGGTTACGCCCTGTCGGCGTGGGACGCGGAGTGCCGGCGGCTGGCGCTGCGCGTGCACCGGCTGGTGGAGAGCGCCCTGCCGGAAGGCGGAGGCGACAATGGCTGACGACGACATGGACGGTGTACGCGCCCTGTGGCGGTCGATGGCCGACGGGTGGCGCCGCGGTGACGCCGAGGCGTTCGGCGCGGTCTTCGACGAGGACGTCGAATTCGTGACTGTGCGCGGTGAGGAACTGCGGGGGCGCGCCGCGGTGGTGGCCGGACACGCCCGCCTCTTCGCCGGTCCCCTCAGGAACACCCGGCTGATTCCCGACATCCGGCTGGTCCGTCCGGTCAGCGGTGGACTGACGCTGGTCCACGCGGTGACCACGATCGAGCCGGACGGACCCGCCACGCACGCGCAGGCGGTGGTGGCCGGTGACGAGTCAGGCCACCGCATCGTGGCCTTCCACAACATGACCGTCACAGCTCCCCGGGAGGGACAGAAGTGAACCGGCCCCGCCTCAGGCATGTAGCCCTCGTCGTCCAGGACGCCGCCGCCGCTGCCGCCTTCTATCGCGAGACACTCCAGATGGAGGAGTTCCACCAGGACCCCGACGGCAGTCGGTTCGTGACCGACGGCTACATCAACCTGGCGCTCATCCAGCAGCGTCTGGACGGGGATGTGCCGGCCGGGTTCAACCACTTCGGGTTCGAGGTGCCGGATGTCGCCCGCGTCGCGGACCGGATGACGAACCATGGGGTCGCTCGGCCCGTGTTGCGCGGCGGCGACCGGCCGTTCGCCGAGTACCGGGCGATCGACCCGGAGGGAAACTGGTTTGACCTGTCCGAGCACGGCTTCCTGCCTCCGGACGCGACCGAGTAGGCCCAAGGTCATGCGCGGAGGTCTGTGCGGTACAGAGACGAGTGTCACTCGGTGCGCTGCGAAGCGCCTGCTGAGTTCCTCGGTTCCAGAAGACGGCCGTCGTCGCGCACGACGACCGGCTCCGAGGCGCCGCGCCGATCCGGTGGTGCAGTCGCGGCGAGCAGAGCCTGGTGGGCGCGGTCGGGAACGGGGGTCAGGGGCCTCCACCAGGGTGGCCACCGGATTTCTGGCGGCCGTACAGCCGGCGTCCATCCCCGCAGGCACGGGGAGCAGGCTTCGTGGGGAGTCCCGGTAGTGAAGTAGGCGAGTCCTTCCCCGCAGGCGCGGGGAGCAGGCCGTCGAACGAGTGCTGTTCCGTGCCATGTCGGGTCCATCCCCGCAGGCGCGGGGAGCAGAACCCCCGTTGTTGTGGCCGGAATCGTCGTTGTGGTCCATCCCCGCAGGCGCGGGGAGCAGACTGTCAGACGAAGCATCGCCGACCCGCTCACCACCGGACACCAAAGCCCTCCGACCAGCGAAGGAACCACGAAGGCACCCGTGATTCCCAAGCTCAGAGCGCGAGTTCGATTCTCGTCACCCGCTCTACGACAAACCCCAGGTCAGCGGCCCGGG
>NZ_JTHL01000001.1:4154403-4215742 GCF_000818195.1 Streptomyces sp. 150FB
CGATTCTCGTCACCCGCTCTACGACAAACCCCAGGTCAGCGGCCCGGGGCTTCTCTATTGTCTAGACCATTCAGATTCCTCCCGTGCTATGTCAGGTGCCATCTCACGCGGTGACGCCCTGTGCGACCGTCTCGGCAAGACGGCACCTCAAAGCACAAGAGACGTTTCGGTGGCCTGCCGTCCCGTGCACGCCGAATGCGCGAATTCGCGTCATAAAAGTGGCCGCATCCTCGATGGAGACCTACGGGAAGTCGTGAGACCCCCCTCCCCCGAAGCCTCCTTCGCTACTGTCCTGACGCAGATCGGAGCGCACCGAGCCGACAGCAACGAGGTCGATGACACCGAACCAAGGGGTGGGAGCAGCGGATGTTGAGTGAGAAGGGTGTCCGGGAGGCTGTACGGCGGCACCTCGAAGAAGGCGGGGAAAATTGGACAGAGGGCCATTCAGGGAGCGCGAACGTCACCTGGATTCCGCTCCTTGAAGGAGAAATCGTACGATCGATCGAGACCCGAGAGGAGAAGAAACACTTTCACGCCGGCCCGAAAAACCTTTCAGAGCACCCGGTCTACACCTCACTCGCACACCATGCGATAGCACCTCCACGGGACCCCGCTGTCGCAAGCACACTGACACTGGTACGGAAAGGATCCGTGCAGCAGAGGTCTTGTGACTGCGGCAACGGGTTATGGGCCTGCCCACGTTGTAGCGGGCGCGGGGACCTGGACTGCGCCGTTACCACATCCTGCACCGACTGCCACGGCATCGACGCGTGCCTGCGGTGCGAGGGCACGGGCCACCGCGGCAAGACCGTCCCTGACGTCCCTGAGCACTGCGGAAGGGAAGAGGATAATCGGGTCGTCTGCAGGAAGTGCGGAGCCATGGACGCGGCCTGCGCGGTCTGCCGCGGGCGCGGACACGTGACCTGCCCGATCTGCACCGGAACAGGGACTCGAACCTGTCCGAACTGCGGCGGACCCGGCACGACGCCCCACACACGATGCAACGGCACCGGCACAACCGTGACATGGGTCGAGGGCGTCATCCAGCGGGAGCCAACGGTCGAGAAACTGAACTGGCCGACGACAGGGCTTCCCTTCCTCGCCCGTCAGCACGCACGGGAGCGTAGCAACTGGCGCAAGGCGAACCTGGTCGGTGATTCCCCTGTTCCCGACGACATCGATCCGGACCATCGTCGACTCCTGCAAATCCGACTGGCACCAAAAGATAACGAGGTCGCGCGCAGGGCCACCTTTCGATATCTGCTGCTGGCGCGAGTCGTCATCCCTCATCATCGGCACCGCGTCTACTACGTCTTACCGGGGCCGGACTCCCCGCAGGTGCTCATCCTCCCGTCCCTCCGGAGAACGTGGCAGATCGCGACAGTAGCCATAGGGGTTCTCGCGGTGCTTGCCCTCGTCTCCCGCCTCGTGTCATAGACGAGCACGGCCTTCTACGAGCAATTCCGCAGTGATGACAACCACGCCACCGGCATCGCCACGGGACGCCTCCACAGCCACCAACTCGCCGTAATCAGGGCGACCGCCCCATCCCGGGACCACCGCATGTGTGGAGGAACCCCATCCCTCGACGCCGAATCAGGCATGCCCGCCCTCCATAATCGGCCGGTACACGTACCGTGCACGTGAAGCCAGAATCGCCCGGCACGGTGGTCCCGGGACGGGGCGACACGATGTCGCAGCCCTCGTCGCCAGCCTCCGGGGCCTGATGCGCAGCCCCTGAACGGCCCGCGCGGATCTCGGCGGAGACCGTAAAGCTCAGCCCGGCGTCACGAGGTGCCCGGTTTCCGGCCGCCGACCCGGATCAGATGGCGGACAGCGCCGTCGCCACCGACTGGAACCAGGCACCGTGCGAGAACGGCTCGGGCGGGCTCACCTCCATGCCGAGTTCGGCGGCGGCAAGGGCGTAGTCCCCCTCGTCCAGGGGAAGCGCGAGCAGCTCGTGGAGTTCGCCCACGAGGCGTGCGACCAGATGGGGGTCGGTGGTGGTGGCGTAGTCGGCGACGGCGGCGTCGTGGTCGGGGAATTCGTCGACGATGTCCTGCGAGAGCCAGCCGCCGAGCAGTTGCGCGGTTTCCGGGAAGCGCGCGTGCCACTCCCAGTAAGTCTGCGGGGACGACGGTTCAGGGACGTCGCCTTCCTCGATGCTCTTCTTCAGGTGGTCGGCCAGCACCATCAGCCACTCGCCGATCTGCGACTGGGGAATCCCGGTGTCCGGGATCGCGTAGAACTCGCCCAGGCCCTGCCGGATGCGGCCCGGAGGATTGCGGCTGTACTCACGCAGTTGGCGCTCCGCCTCCGCGATGGCCGAGGGGCGGGTGTGCCAGGTGTGACGGAGATACGCTTCCAGCGCGCGGCTGCGCCGACCCGCGGTGTCGTCGGCCGGCTGCCCCAGGTACGCGCGCATCACCTGGTCCAACTCGCCGTACCGGCGGTCGTGTTCGAGCGGCTTCATGGACATGTGCGTGCGCCCTCTACAGGTAGAACGGGACGGTCGTGTGGACGATGAAACCGTGCGGGCTCGACGGCTCGCGGCGCAGCACCACGCGTGCCGCGCGGACATCGACGGGGCCGCGGCCAGCCAGCAGCTCGGCCTCCAACTGGACCCGGCCCACGGGCTCCTCGCGGGAGGGCCAGGCGGCCTCGACAGTGAGGCGGGCCCGCGAGTTCTGCGCGAGCCAGCGGTGGATGGCCTGCTCGTTGGCGGTCACCACCTGCTGGGTGGCCCATTGGGCGGTCTCCCGGTCGGGATAGGAAGCGGAACGGGTCAGCACGGGGGCATCCTCTCAAATCACCTGCTCGGAGCTGCGCTCGTACGGGATCGGCAGCAGGATCCGCAGGCGGATCAGTAGTCAGCGAAGGTCCAGAACAGGCCCACCTCGGTGTCCGAGACGATGACGAGGCCGCAGTCCTCCGAGTAAACGCTCAGCGGGCTGTACCCCAAGCTGTCCAGCGTGAAGTCGAGTGTGCCGGACGCGCTGCCGCGCTTGCTGACGTTGGTGTGGTAGGTGGCCTCGTCCCCGTAGCGCGCGAGGATCGTCCGCGCCATCGCCCGCAGTTGCTCCTCGCCTTCCGTGAAGCGACTCAGGTTGGACAGTGTGCAGCGGTCGTCCGTGAGGGCCAGGAGCAGGTTCTCGGCGCTGTCCCGGTCGATCTCCTGGAGACGCCTCGCAATGTACTCCGGGGGGTGAGCGACGAAGGGGTACGTGGGGGACGCCTCGCGCTCCGGGTTCTGGGCCGCGTCGTCCAGACCGGCCCAGCCGCGGGGGTCCGGAACCCGGGCCATCAGCGCGAGGACGTCGAGGACCCAGTCCTCGTGGCGGCGTGGGCCCGTGGCGTCGTACGGGTACGCGTCCCCGTACAGGTGGCGTACAGCGGCTTCCCAGGACGTCTGGTCGACGGGCATGGTGCTGGCCTTTCTCAGCGGGGCGCTAGGACTTGGAGGGCATCGACGTCATGACCGTGAACGGCGGGTTGCGGCTGCTGTCGTACCTGAGGCGCGTCTCAATGCCGTTCACGTCGTACGCCTTGGCGTTGGGCCCGCCCTGCTTGTACCCGGACAGCGGGTCGTTCGGGTCCACCGGTTGCTTGAACACGCTGCGGCCGCTGGTCTCACCGTCCGGCGCGGTCGAACGGAACTTCTCGACGTCTCCGTCGACAAGCGGGGGCGGGCCCTTGATCCACGCCTCGATGCCGGCCTTGTTCTTGTTGAGGGTGTACTCGGTCAGGTCCTCCGCCCGCTGGTAGCTCGGAAAGGCCGAAGAGCTGCCGATCCCCGGCTTGCCGTGCGGCCAGGCCGGCGTCGGGCCGTTCGACTGCTGGTCACGCAGGCGCTGCGCGAGCTGCTCGTCCGTCTTACCGACGTGCTTGTCCAGGGTGTGGCCGTTCCCCAGATACTCGTTGGCGGCCAGGTTCAGGTCGTACGTGCCGTTCGAGTCGACCTTCAGCCAGACCTGTGAGTCCTTGAACTCTTCCAGGGCTCGCGTACCGAAGCCGTGCGCACGGGCGACGCCGGCCTCGAACTTGGGGGCGCTGCGGTACGCCTCGTCCAGCGACTCCCTCAGCGCCTCCAGTCGGGGGGTCAGGCCCTCCAGGATGCCGGTGTACTTATCGACGATCCCGTTCAGCTTGCCCGTGTCGATGTTCAGCACCGTTTTGACGTCGAACGACAGGATCAGGCCCGCGCCCTTGCCGATCACGGAGGTGACGTTGCCGAGGATGCTCTTGGCGTCCTTGGGCTTGGCAAGGTCCTCGATGATCTCCTCGGCGGCCTTCCACATGGCGCGGTGGAGTTCGGCCGCGACGTCGCGGTTGAGGTCGACGGCGGCCTCGGCGTACTCGCGGAGAATGGTGGCGATGTCGTCGGCCGTGTCCTTCAGTACGGCCAGGACTGGCTCGCTGCCCGTGGGAACACGAGGCGTACCCGCACCGGAATTGGCGGTCTGCCCCCACTGGTAGCCAAGCCGCTGCTGCCCCCATGCCGTCCCTCCCCACAGGGCGCTGCAGAAGGTCCGCATCGCGGCTTCCCAGTCAGCCTGCTGGGGATTGGTGATGGCACCGACGGCCTGGGTGAGCTGGTCTGCCCCTGCCGAGGCGGCCATGGAGACGTCCATCCAACTGTGACAAAGGGAATTGAGGTAATGCTGCTGTGGGAAGGGATGGACGTCCGCCACTCTTCCGATCCGGAACACGTTCTTGCACAGCGGCTGGAGGATATCCCGAACGAACTCAGGAATGCCCTCCATCAGACCGCGCAGGAAATCATCGCCGCCGTCGTCGTCGCCCCACTTGATGTCGGGCACCGAGCCTAAGTTCGGGGCCTTGTCGATGACCGCCGGCCGGGGCCGCTGTTCGGCCGTCTTCCCGGGCTTGGGGTGAGCCGCCGCGTCTGCCCTGGTGTAGGCGTTGGCCGTCTCGGTGAACCCGACTGCTACGCCGCCGACGCTGAGCACGGAGCGGCCCCAGACCTCCAGCCAGCGGTTGCCGATCTTCATGTACGACTGGGCGAACTTCCGGGCCTCTGGGCCGGCGCCTCCTGCATCGGGGTACTTGCCCAGCTCCTCAAGAAGTGTTTTGGCGCCGCGTACCAGGTAATCCTGTTGCACGGCGACCCGGCCGGAGACCGACCAGAGGTCGCTCGGCTTGACGTCAATGGTGCCGCTGCCGCCCGGCGGCTGGGCGGGTGTGGAGGATCCGGCCATCAGGCGCCGCCTCCCCAGCCCTCGAGTACGGACCTGTTGGCCGCGGCGTAGTTCAGGTGCCCTTTCACCACTACCTCGTGGAGCCAGGCCTGGGTGGCCTTGAGGTCGTCGGCGGAGTGGCTCCACTTGTCCAGCTCGTCGATGAAGGCCTCGCGTGTCTCACCGTCCCAACTCAGAACGGCTTTGGTGGCCCGCTCGTACAACGTGTCCAGCTTCTCGTTGAGGACGCGGAGTATCGCCTCGAGATCGTGCGAAAGGCGCTGCAGGGTGGCGAAATCGACGGTGATCCGATCTTCCTCCGGCATGGTGCTGATCCCCCTCGGTTCAGACGTCCCCGATGCCGCTCATCGGCTGAGCGGGATCGGGTGCGGGCACCGGGTCAAGCATGACGACCGTGTAACTGTCCCATCCGGTGCCCGCCCCTGGGGGATGGAGGGGTGGAGGAGGGTGGTGGTGGTGGTGAGACGGCCGCCACGGGGAGGTGTGGGCCGTGTTCCGCTGGAGGGGCGTGCCCTGCGGTGTGTGACATCGCATGCCTGCGGAGGCGCGTCCGCGTTGCTAGGGTGGTTTGTAATACACATTCGAATGCGGGGGACCGGCATGGGCGATGAACCCAAACTCGCCTACACGTCGTCACAGTTGAAGAAACTGGCGGACGATATGGATGACATGCAGGAGTATCTCGGCGAACAAGTCAAGCGCATGGACGAGATCGTCGACGGCATCGAGACCGGCTGGCGGGGTCCCACTGCGAAGTCCTACCGGTCGCTCCACCGTGGCGCTGCGGAAGATGCTGTTCGCATCGGGCAAACCATCCAGCTCATCGCGGAGGCCATTCGTCTGAGCGAAGGCGGCTTCACGAACCAGGAACTCGAGACCCTCGAACAGTTCCGCCGAGTCCAGGCCGACGTCGACGTCGAAGCAGCCGCCGCCGCGCTGTCCACACCAGCGACCCAAGCGTCTCGCAGCCGCCTGCACGACCTCTGACGGGCAGGAAGAGGGTCCGTCCCCGTAGGCGCGGGGAGCAGCCCGGGTGACCTACAGGCTTCCCAGCGACCCACCACTTCCGCACCATCCACAGCGGCATCCTGCCGTCAGTCACGGTCAGACGAAGCATCGCCGACCCGCTCACCACCGGACACCAAAGCCCTCCGACCAGCGGAGGAACCACGAAGGCACCCGTGATTCCCAAGCTCAGAGCGCGAGTTCGATTCTCGTCACCCGCTGTGTGCCCCGCAGGTGAGGCCGGCACCAGCTCAGCCCGAGTGCTCCTCGTGGGGGTACTTCCGTACGGCGCCGGCCTCGCCCGGCGGCACTCGTCGCGGCGCCGGAGCCGCCTCTGCCACCGCCCCGCCTCACGGGGCATGTCGTGCCGACCCATGCCACCGCTGCCGACCCCGAGCACGCGGCCGCTGTGATGGATCTGTGCACCTGCCTCTCCGAGTTCGCCTCGGACCTCGCCGAGCGGTACGGCGGAGAGGCGCAGGCAGGTGGGGTGGATGAGTGCGGGACGACGATCTCCACCTGTCGTTCCACCCATGGGTCCAGGTGCGCGAGGCCCTACGCCAGCAGTCTTGAGGGCATGACAACGACCGAGTGGATCACCGACATCGCCCTCGTCCTGATCGTCTTCCGGCAGCTACGGGAAGGCCGTCTCGACCTCAAGACCTTCCTGATCCCGCTGGGGATCGTGGCCTTCGTGGCCCATACATACCTCGACAGCGTGCCTACCGCGGGCAACGACCTGGTGCTGATCGGCGCGCTCATGGCCGTCGGCGCGGCGCTCGGCATCGCGGGCGGCGTCTACACCCGCATCCGGGTTGCGGGCGAGCACCTGCTGATCAAGGCCGGCGCGGTCTCCGCGATCCTTTGGGTGCTCGGCATGGGCGCCCGCATGGGCTTCCAGTTCTGGGTCTCGCACGGCGGCGCCGACAACGTCGGGCGGTTCAGCATCGCCCACCACATCACCACCGACCAGGCCTGGGTCGCGGCCTTCGTCCTGATGGCACTCACCGAGGTCGTCACACGACTCGCGACGATCTTCATCCGGGGCCGGATGGTGAACGGCCGGCAGGCGCGGACGACCGCGGCGACGCACCTGGCGCCGTCTCTCGACCGCACGGCCTGACCGTGGACTATGGTCACGCCGTGCCCGAAGCACAGAGCGTCCCAGAAAAGCAGAGCACCCCCGCGGAGCAGAGCGCGCCCGATACGGGCTCGGCCCCGTACCGGGCGTCCGGCCCCCTGACCTTCACAGGTCACGATCCTCGCGTGGCCTGGGTCCTGACCCTCTGCGTCATCGGCTCCGCGTTCATCACGGTGCGGCCGATCGGCCTCAGCGGCCGGGGCCTCGTGGTCACCGCGCTCATCGTCGTCAACTCGCTCGCCCTCCTCGCCCGGCACCTGCCCGAGCGCAGGGTCCCGCCCCGCGTCGCCCTGGTCTGGCTGACCCTCGGCATCGTCGCCGCGGCCGCCCTGATCGCCGTCAGCCGCAGCGGATCGAGCTACCTCTTCGCGTTCTTCATCGTCGGCCACGCCGGATACCGGCTGCAGCCCAAGCCGGCCCTGACCCTCGCGGCGTTCTGCAGCCTGCTGTGCGGCGGAGTCCTGTACTTCCACATCGGCCCCGGCCACCTACTGCTGCCCTGGGCGGTCGGTCTGGCCGCCGGCACCCCGGTCGTCATCGGCATCATCAACCGCAGCCGCCGGCGCGCCGTCCAGGCGATGATGGAGGCCGCGGAGTCCGCCGAACGGGCTGCCCGCGCCGAGGCCCAGGCCGCCGTCCTCACCGAGCGGGGACGGATCGCCCGCGACGTGCACGACGTCCTGGCCCACTCCCTCGCAGGCATCAACATGCAGTTGGAACTGGCGGACGCCCTGATCGAAACCGGTGACCTGGAGAAGGTCCGCGAGGCGAACCAGAAGGCGCACAGCATGGTCAAGGAGAGCCTGAAGCAGGCCCAGTGGACCGTGCACGCGCTCCGTGAGGACTCCCTGCCGCTGGTGGGCAGCCTGACCGCGATGCTCGACTCGTCCGGCCACCGCGACGCCCTCACCGTCACCGGCACCGCGCGCGAAGTGCCGTCCCAGGTCACGCAGAACCTGCTGCGGATCGCGCAGGAGTCGCTGACCAACGCCGTCCGGCACGCGCCCGGCGGCGAGGTCCACGTGGAGCTGACGTTCGATGCCGCATCGACGACACTGAGGATCCGCAACAGCGCGGCGACCCGTGCGGTGCGCGCGGGCGTCGGCAGCGGAATGGGGCTGATCGGCATGCGGGAACGGGTCGCCCTGCTGGGTGGCACGATCACAGCGGGCCCGGTCGCCGAAGGACCGGACGAAGGCGGCTGGCAAGTGGAGGCAGTGATACCGGGATGAGTGAACCGACGCGGAATCCCCAGCGGCTGCGCGTGATCGTCGCCGACGACCAGGCTGCCGTACGGGAGCCGCTGGCCGCGGTCCTCGGTCTGGCCGAGGACATCGACGTCGTCGCCTCGGCCGCCGACGGCAACGAAGTGCTCGCCGCAGTCGCCGCAGGCCCGGTCGACGTGGTCCTGATGGACCTACGGATGCCGGGGATGGACGGCACCGAGGCGACCCGGCGGCTCACCGAGGAGCACCCCGAGGTCGCCGTGGTCATCCTGACCACGTTCGCCGACGACGACTCCATCCTGGCCGCACTGAGCGCCGGCGCCATCGGCTACCTCACCAAGAACGCGGGACGCCAGGACATCACCCGCGCCATCCGCGCCGCCGCCGCGGGGCAGTCCGTCCTCGACCGCGAAGTCCAGAACCGCCTTCTGGAGGCGGTCCGCACCAAGCCCCCGGCCCCCGGACAGCCGCTGCCCGGCGACATCACCCCGCGCGAGCGCGAGGTCCTCACCCTGATCGGCCAGGGCCTGCCGAACCGTGCCATCGCCGAGAAGCTCTTCATCAGCGAGGCCACGGTGAAGACGCACATCAACAACCTCTTCGCCAAGGCGGACATCAAGGACCGCGCCGACGCCGTGCGCCGCGCCATCGGGGCAGGCCTGGCCTGAGTCGTCGAGACTCCGCGGCCTCCCCCTCGCGCGGCGATACTCCCTGCGCATCTCAGCAGATCAGGTGGGGTGTCATGCTGGTTGGGGCTGTGGACTTCTACGCGAATCATCCGGTGCTCCTCATCGGATCCAGCGATCCTCCGGAGCTGGACTGGGACAACGCGCCGGCTTGTAGCGACGGCAAACACATCGTCGTCCAGACTCGCGGGCAGACCGCGCTCATTCGGGTATCGATCTGGAACTGCGCTATGCCTGTCATTGGAGACGTCGTCTTCGACGGGGTGCTGAACGTAGAGGGGTCGCGGGTATGCGTGGCCGACGTGGAGAACCTCACCCGGTGGGTCACGGGCTTGGTGCCGTCAGGCTCGCAACGTGTCGTCGTGTGCGTCGACGATCCCGGCCGTGCTTCGCGCGTACATGTTGGCTTCGGTTTGGGCGATCGGAGCCTCCCGTTGACTGCGGTCGCGCGGCATCCGCTGCTACTCGTCCGCGTCGCTCCAGAGGGCCAGTTGCTCCGGCCGAATGAACTCGGGCTGATCTTGGACGGTCACGACTCTCCGCTCGCCCGCCTGGCCGCAGCGATCAAAGTTCTGGCTTGCCGGTGGAGGACAGGCTCTGGCCCAACCCGTTCTACATTCGCCTGATACAGGATCGGGCTGCGCTAGAACGGGTCACAGACGCTGTGCACTCGCGTCTGAGCACCGCAGTCGTGTACGAGTGATCGCCGTGCCCGCTGCGTGCCCGCTGGGGCGGTGAACCACGGTGGCGGCAGTCGGCTCACTCGACGCCACCCAGGAAGCGGCGTCGTCCCACCCCATCTGCTCCAAGAGGGCCGGAAAACCAGGGCACGGCGAGATCCCTGCCGTGTGATGATCCTTCCGGTGCGCCGGGGCTGCCGGCGCGTCAGTCGAGTACCACGCCCTGGGGGGTAGCAATGAGACTGTTCTCTGCTGGACGCCCGGTACGTCTCAGATCCGGCGCCGTCGTGGCGATGGCGGCCGGTCTGCTGACCGCCGGCCTCGCAGCGCCGGCGTTCGCTGACGACCAGCCGCGGCAGAGCGACCAGTTGTGGATCAACGAGCCGTACGAGCAGACGCTTCCGCTCGGCACCGACGGCGATCAGCCACAGTCCCGCACCCTCGGCGTCGGCATGTACCACGACAACGAGAACTTCACGGTGACCGACGGCAGGCTCACCGTCGACGTCTCCGACCTCACCGGGGTCGCCGAGGTGACCTGGCCCGACAACTGCACGCCGAGCGGCACGAGCGCGGTGTGCGACGTCCCCGTGGTGCCCACGATCGGGGAAGACTACGAGGATCAGGTGTTCCTGACGGTGCGCGCGGCCGACGGCGCCAAAGCCGGCGCGCAGGGCAGGATCACCTACGAGGCGACAGCCACCGTCGGACCCAAGGGCACGCTCACCGCACCGCACGAGAGCTTCGACACCACGCTCACCGTCGGCGCCGGCCCCGACCTCGCCATCGACCCCATCGCCGACATCGAGGGCGCTCAGCCCGGCGACGAGCGGACGATCCCGTTCAAGGTCACCAACAACGGCAACGAGAGCGCGAACGGGTTCACCGTCAAGCTGAACCCCTCGTACGGCCTGACGGATCTGACCCGGTACGACGCCTGCGACTACACCACGACGGACGGCGACAACTACCCGCCGTCGACCAACGCGGTCTGTACGTTCGACCAGGTGCTGGCGCCGGGCGACTCCTTCGAGCTGCCCGAGCCGCTGACGGTCCGACTCGCCCCGCACGCGCTGAACGAGCGGCTCGACATCGACGTCGAGCCGACCGACGGCGTCCAGGACATCGACTCCGAGAACGACTACGTGGCCCTCCAGATCGGCGCGGAAAACACCGCGGACTTCTCCGTGACCGGTGACGCCATCACAGGCGTGGCGGGCGAGACGGCCACGGCCGAGCTCACGTTCAAGAACAACGGCCCGGCCTGGTTCGGCAACCTCGGCTCCGGCGAACCGGTCGCCAAGGTCCGGCTGATCGTGCCCGAGGGCACCGAGGTCACGGGCGTACCGTCCGGCTGCAACCCGCACACCCTCGAAGGCGGCTACTACCCGGGGCAGACGGGTGCCCCTCGCTACGACTGCACCTTGCCGTACTGGGTGCTGGAGGACACCCAGCGCACGTTCGCGTTCTCCGTGCGCGTCGACACCGTGGTGCCCGGCGTGACCGGAGCGGTGAGCATCCACCCCTCGTTCGGCGAGTTCGGCGAGTACCCCTTCGATTTCGACCCGGATCTCACGAACAACACGGCGGTCCTGGCCGTCAACTGACCAGCCCGTGGGTTCGGAGCAAGACGTCCGAGCGGCTGCTCCGAACCCACCCTTCTCCGGGCGGACGCTGCCCGCCGGTCTCAGCCGACCTCGATCTGACGCCTGGGGATGATCCGTACCGCTACCAGCGGTACGGATCATCCAAGAACGTCATCACCTCGCCCGGGCGACCCGTCCGGGGCGCCTGCGCCGACAGCGGGGCGCGAGCGGGCAAAGGTGCCCCGGCCCCCGGTTGTGCTGCCCAACGGTCGGCAGGTGTCCGCCAACGGGACCGGAAGCGTGCAGGTTCGGTCGGGCGGATGTTCTGTCGTGCGGTCGCTGCCGACTCGCGCCGCTCTCACCCCCGCTGTCGGGACGCGCGTGCCACAGCCGTCCCGATGAGCTCGGCCGCATCGATCTCGTCCAGCCGGACCCATCCTGCTTCCTTCACTTCCTCTTCCGAGGACGGCAGCAAGTCCGTCGGCTCCCAGTACGGGCCCTGACCGAACACCTCGTCATGCCGCTCATCCCGCAGGTCACGACGCCTCAACAGAGGCCCGGTACCGGTAGACGCCGCGTAATACGAGATTCTGCCCTCTGCGTCCACGGCATCGAGCATGGCCTCGCTGAGCGTACTGAGGCGCGGGGTCCCGAGGTGCCCTCGCAGAGTTCCAGGCCGGAAAGACACACCTGTCAGATCAAGGAAACCAGCGTTGTCACGGAAGAACTCCCCGCCTCGTTCGTAGAAGCGGACCAGCGGCTCGTAGAGATCAGGGAGGTCGGGAAGTACGGACGGGCGCCGTGCCCGGAGTTCCGCCATGCGCACCGCACCCGCACAGGTACGCCTAAGGCTTTCGCCGGGCACTTGGCCGAGGTATTCGTCGAGTTCCAAGGAGATTTCGGGGGGAAGACGGAAATCAGGATCCACATGATCTGTAACGTCGAAGAATGGCCACTCGCTCTCCGCAGAGCAGGCCTGCGTCCACTGAGCGGCCCGACGCAGATACTCACGCATCAGCACACGGCGCGACCTGACATGCCCGAACGCATAGCCCCAATCACCGATCCACTCCACCGCGCGAAGACGATTCAGCATGGCGGAAGACATATGGCCGGTCACTTCAGATCCATTCCTTTTGATCGCAGTGCCTGGACCAGTGCTTCAACCGTCTCATCGATGTTGGAGAGACTGGGCGCCAGCTCGACGCGGCCTGCTCACAGGTGGGCGTTCAGGAACTCCCCGAGCGCTGTCCTGGACATCGGACCGCTCCTGTCCGCCATGGGCTCGCCCCGATCGATCAGTACGAAGGAGGGCGCGCCGGTGACGCCGTACCGCCGTACGGGGCCGGGGCACCTTGCGATGTCGGCCCGCATGACGATCAGTCGGCCCTCGTAGGCGTCGGCCACCTCCCGGACCAGGGGATCCATTTCCTTGCATGCTGCCGCGGCCTTGGGCCACACCCCGTGGAAGTACGCGAGCACCGGCACGTCCGCCCTCGCCAGGATGAACTCGAACTCGGCTTCCTCCTGGGGTTGTTGGACCCTGTTTGCCATCGGCAGTGCCTCCTTGTGTCTCCCGACCGCAGCGGCCGTACCGCCCGTCGTACCGCCCGTCAGTGGGCCTTGCGCGCTCGGGCGGCCTTGCGGGCCTCCGCCATCGTGCGCGCCTCCGCAGCCTTGCGGGATTCCTTCGGCGGGCGGCCCGCGCGGGTGCCCAGACCCCGGAACGCCGCGTTGCCGGTCTTGGCAGCGTCCTGCACCGGCGGGCGCTTCGCGCCTGTGATGCTGGTCAGCTTCTCCTCGCCGGAGCGAATCTGAGCGACCGTGGGCCGGATCCCGGCCTCCGACATCATCCGGTTCACGTCCCGGCGCTGGCCGGGCGTGACCAGCGTGACCACGCTGCCGGACTCCCCGGCACGCGCGGTGCGCCCGCCGCGGTGGAGGTAGTCCTTGGGGTCGGCGGGCGGATCCACGTTGACGACGAGGTCCAGGTGCTCGATGTGGATGCCACGGGCAGCGACGTTGGTGGCCACCAGCACCGTGATCTCGCCGTCCTTGAACTGGGCCAGCGTGTGCGTGCGCTGCGGCTGCGACTTCCCGCTGTGCAGAGCACCCGCCTGTATGCCGCTGCTCCGCAGGTGGCGGGTGAACTGGTCCACACCGTGCTTGGTGTCCAGGAACATCAGCACCCGCCCGTCGCGAGCCGCGATCTCGGTGGCTGTCGCGTACTTGTCGGCGGGATGGACGTTCAGTACGTGGTGCTCCATCGTCGCGACCGAGTTCTCCGCCCGGTCGACCGCGGCGAACACCGGCTCACTCAGATATTGCCTGACCAGTTGATCGACGTTGCGGTCGAGCGTCGCGGAGAACAGCATCCGCTGCCCGCCGGGGGGCGTCAGGTCCAGGGTCTCCGAGACCTGCGGCAGGAAACCCATGTCGCACATCTGGTCCGCCTCGTCCAGCACCGCGATCCGCACCCGGTCCAGGTGACAGTCCCGCCGGGCGACGAGATCGGTCAGCCGTCCCGGCGTCGCCACCACGACCTCGGCACCCGCCCGGAGCGCCGCCACCTGCCGGTTGATCGCCAGCCCGCCGACCACAGTCACCGAGCGTAGCCCGAGCGCCTCCGCGTAGGGAGCCAGCGCCTCGCTCACCTGCTGCGCGAGTTCCCTTGTCGGCACCAGGACCAGCGCGAGAGGGCGCTTCGGTTCGGCGCGCCGGCCCGCCGTACGTGCGAGGAGAGCAAGCCCGAAGGCGAGGGTCTTTCCCGAGCCGGTCCGCGCGCGGCCGAGGATGTCCCGGCCGGCCAGCGCGCTCGGCAGGGTGGCCGCCTGGATCGGGAACGGCTCCCGTACCCCGAGCCCCGCCAGCACCCCCATCAGCTCGACCGGTAGTTCCAGCTCCGCGAATGACCCGGCCGGCGGGAGGCCGGGTGCCACTGTCGCCGGCACCGAGAGCTCGCCCCGCGGGGCCCTCCCCTGGTCGGACCTGCCGGGTCCGGAGCGGCCGGAGGCCGGCTGCTTCGCCTTCATGGGGTTCCTCGTTTCGACGCCCTGAACGGACCGGGGCCCGTACCTTGTCCGGCACGGGCCCAGGCTCTCTGCAAGCGTGAGCCAATCTTACCAGCGCGGGCCTCGCGCCAGCCGTTCCGCGGCCCTGTCCTGCGGCCCGGCCGGGCACCCGCCCTCCGGCTGGAGACCATGGCGGGCACGGTCGGGGCGCGGGCGATCGGGGAGTTCGGGATCGATGTCTCGCGCTTGCACTGATACATGACGACCAGCATGTCCGTGCACGGCGCATACTCGGCCGAAGGACAGGACGCCGATTTCCGAGTGAGAGCGTGATGGGGCCCTGCCGACGTCCCTCGACGTCGCCGCGCCCGTCCCCCACCGATCACCGATCACCGATGAATCCGTAGATCACTTCACATCATTCCGGGAGAACCCATGACCGTGAGCAAGAACATCAACAACCCTGTGGGCATGGGCGGCGGCAAGCGCAAGCGGCTGTCCCGCGCCGAACGGCAGAATAATGGTCCGCACCGCAACCTCGACCGCAAGGTCGCCGCCGACCGGAAGGCGGAGCTGGTGCGCAAGATCCGCGAGAAGGCAGGCGCAGCCGAGGCCGCAGCCGAGGGCGCCGGGCAGACGGGCGACGACACCGCACAGAGCTGACGCGCCACTGTCGCGGGGAGGCACCGTACGGGGGTGCGGGGCCAGGGCCGCCACGCACGGTCCGGGCCCCGCTGCCGTACGGGGGCCGCGCCCCCCGTACCGAACGCGGCCGCTCCCGCTCAGCTCTCGGCCGACCACCCGGGGATGGGCGTGCCATCACGTGCCAGTCGGGACGGTGAACAGCGGTCAGCAAGGGCCCGAACAAAGCCACAGCGGCACGCTCCCGGGGACGCGTCTCCCCAGGTCAGAGGCGGGCGGGCCCCCGCGGTGGGGGCCGGTGGTCGCGCGTTCGCCGTGCTCAGCCCTCGGAAGAGGATTCCTAACCGACAAGGCGGCGGCGCCAGCCCAGAGGGGTGATGGTGATGGCCCGGCCGGGATCACGGTCCCACTCCACGGGGAGACCGGCCGCTTCGAGGGCTGCCACGACCTCCTGGCCGACGGCCGCCGTGGTCTCGACCGAGCCGTCGAAACCACCGAAGAGCAGCGTCAGTCCATGGCCGGCCGCGGCGGAGTCCGTGCACTGCCTGTGGAAATAGACGAAGCCACGGGCGTCGGGACCGCCTTCGCCGCCGATCTCGGACTGGCCGCAACCGCGACAGCAGGTGAAGTTCTCGCGGGCGGTGATACCGGCCCGCTGCAGGGCGGCGAACGCGCGCGTGAGCCGCTCGGGATCGGTCTCGTCCTGCCAGTCGGCCTGCTCCGCGACACGCTCCAGCCACATCCGGTCGACCAGCATCTCTGCCTGGTCGCGCGACACAGGCCGACGGTCCGCGGTGACCAGGTAGTCCTCAGCGATCTCCGCCAGTTCGGCGCGGGAGACGTAGCCACCGACCAGCACCTCGCGGACGCGCTCCTCCAACTCCCGGCGCTCGCCCTCGTCCAGATCGAGCGGTGGCACCTCACGGACGGGGTCCATGTCCAGCAGCGTCCAGTCGAGGCCGGTGTCCCAACCGGACTCCTGATGGGCCCAACCGGTCAGCGCCGCGATCACCGCCTCGGGACCGTCGACCATCACCTGGAAGTGCCGGTCGGCGGCACCGTCGCGGTACTCCAGCGTGTAGTCCCCGCCGGCCTTGTGCCAGACCTGGGCGAAGACGTCGGGCAGATCGGGTATCCGCTGGACCACCAGGAATTGATCACCTTCACCGCCGATTCGCCGGACCAGCCCGGCCATACCTTCGGCGGACACTCGAACGTGCCGCTCCCGCCTGTCCGTCTTCACCACGATCTCAAGCATGTGCGGACTCTGGCATGCCCCTCTGACACCACCCCTCCCGGGCCCCGCGACACAGGAGCCGTGTCCAGGCCGCGTCGACGCGGCCTCCAGCCGGTGCGGCGACGAGGCGCTTGGTAATCAGCAGAGGTACGGATGCCAATGCCAGATGACGGCACCGCCGCGTCCGGGACTCGGTGAAGGTCGCTGGATGGCCCGACGGCGTGCGTGCCTGTTCCTGATACGGCCACGGCCACGGCCAATGCCACGCCACGACGGTATTGGTGGATCCTGGGTTCGTTGCGCGCGCCCGGCAGCCGTGCTTCGCTCGCCCGATGAACTTTCTGCTGACGGCGAGTGGCCTGCGCAACGAGACGCTGCGGGATGCGCTGCGGGACATGCTGGGAAAGCCGTTCGGGTCGGCGAACGTCGTGTACGTTCCCACCGCATCAGTCGCCGAGCCAGGGGACCACGGGTGGTTCGTCGCGGACATGAACCGGCTGCACGGCCTCGGCTGGCGGGAGTTCGACGTCCTGGAGCTGAACGGCCTGCCCCGGCAGATGGTGCTCGACCGGCTGCTCCACGCCGACGTCATCTACGTCGAGGGCGGCAGCCACTACCACCTCGCGCGCAGCATCACCGGCAACGGCCTGGCCGACGGCTTTCTGGAGGCGCTGGAGAACCGGGTCTATGTGGGGGTCAGCGCCGGATCAATGATCTTCAGCCGTCATCTCACCGGACACTCCGCCGACGTCATCGGGGACACCGCGGACCTCCACGTCCTCGGCGCGACGACCGTGGAGCCGCCGTTCGGCCTCTTCGACTGGTATCTCAAGCCCCACCTGTACTCGCCGGATTTCCCCGAGCGGGACGACGCCTGGGCTGATCGCATCGCTGTGCGCGCGGACTTCCCGATCTACTTCATCGACGACGAGACGGCCGTTCGCGTCAGGGACGGCGAGGTGGATGTCATTTCTGAAGGCCGGTGGCGGTTTCATCCCTGACTCAACGCGTGGTGGCGGGCCCACCACCCGGACTCCGCGCCACCGCGTGACGAGTTGGCGGGACCGGCTCAGGCCGTGGGCCTTCTGCTGACCGGCGACGGCCGGGACCCCCCTGCTGTGCTCTCTGACGCCCTACTCTCCGGGAGAACCAGCCCCGACTGCCAGGCAGCGAAGGACAGTTGGTCCACCGCGAGATCGACGATGCGAGTCATGGCGCGTGCGCCGTGGCCGACGCCGGGCTCGACGCGCAGAAGGGTCAGGCCCCTTCCGTCCTCGGCCGGGGACGTACCGGCGGCATGCTGAAGCGCCGCGCACATCTTGCGAGCATGGAGGGGGTCCACCACGGTGTCCCCCTCGGAAACCGTCAGGAAGACCGCCGGGTAGTCGGTTCCCTCGTCGACGTGGTGATAGGGGGAGTAGCCGAGGAGCCAGGCCAGTTCCTCGGGCACCGTCGCGGAGCCGTATTCCGTGGTCCAGGACGCGCCGAGACCGGAGTGTTCGTAGCGCGTCATGTCCAGGACCGGTGCCGCGCACACCACCGCTCGGCAGAGATCCGGGAACTGGGTCAGTGCCGCTCCGACCAGCAGACCACCATTCGACTCGCCGCTGATGACCAGCTCGGAGGGGGTGGTCCAGCCCTGTTGGCAGAGGGCCTCGGCGGCTGCGCGGAAGTCGTCGACCGCCTTCTGCTTGTTGGCCCGGGTACCCGATCGGTGCCAGTCGGCCCCTTCCTCGCCCCCGCCTCGTACGTGGGCGACCGCGTAGACACCGCCGGCCTCGACCCAGGCGATGACCTCCGGGTTGTACACGGGGGTGTAGGACAAGCCGAACCCGCCGTAGCCGTAAAGGATGGTCGGGCGCGGTTGTCGGGTCCTGCCGTGTGTGTCCTCGCCGTGCGGTGCGAGGACCGTGATGCGTACGGGTGTGCCGTCCGCTGACGTGCACGTGATCTGTCGCATCGTGCCGCCGGTCCGGTGGGCAGGTTCGGGCCGGTGTCCCGGCGGGGTCGCCCATACAGTCGTCGTACGGTCCGTGGCGTCCCACCGGAAGACGGTCACCGGAGTGAACGGGTCGGTGTACGTGAACCAGGCCTCGTGGCCTGCTCCCCGGATCTCACCCACCGTTCCCAGCCCCGGCGTCGGAATGGTCTCCAGCAGTGTCCCGGTCTCCAGGTCGTGCACGGTGATCTCGCTGACGGCGTGGCGGCTCCGGACGACCAGGAGCAGCGTTCGGTCCAGGGCCGGGCCGTCCAGGAGAGCGAAGTGGTCGAGCCGGGCCTGCGGGTCCTCGGGAAGGAGTTCCTTCCACGTTTCGGGCGACAGCGCGCCCGAGGCGTCGAGTTCTTCGAGGTCGACGGCCATCAGCCGGCCGCGGGGCGCGTCATGGTCGGTGTGCAGGTAGAGGGTCTCCTGCGGGCCGACGACCGCGTTCGTATGGGCGTCGATGCCTGTCCGTACCGGTACGAACACGGGCGCCTCGTGTCCGTGCTTCGTGATGTCCGCGATCCATATGTCGTTGCGGCGTACCGCACCGACGGCGCGCGCCACGGTGAGCCAGCAGCCGTCGGCGCTGACACCGACCGTGTACGAGGCCGTCTTGGGACCGTCATGCCCGAAGACGAGCCGGTCCTCCGTGTCGGCGTCCGTTCCCACGCGATGCAGATTTACCCGCCGGTGGTAGCGCTCCTCAGCGGGCGGTACGGCGTCGGCGGGCAGGCGTCGTACGTAGTAGAAGCACTCTCCGCCGGGCAGCCAGGCGATCGGGGAGTGCCGGCACCGGGAGATCGGGCCGTCGAGCAGAGCGCCCGAGCCGATGTCCAGGACGTACAGCAGGCTTCCGTCGTCTCCCCCGGACGACACCTGGTAAACGAGCCGGCGGCCTTCCCGGTCGGGGTACCAAGTGTCCAGCGTGGTGCGTCCGGTCGCGTCGAGAGCCATCGGGTCGAGAAGGACCCGTTCGGTACCGTCCGGGTCCACGACGTGCAGGACGGCGTGCTCCTGTCCCGGGCGGCGCCGCATGAAGAACCGTCGTGCCCCCCGCCACACCGGAGGACCGGTCACGCCGAGGGACAGCAGTTCTTCCATCCGGCCGCGCAACCACTCCCGCCCCCGCACGTTGTCGAGGGCGGAGTGACGCAGCGCGTCCTGCGCGACGAGCCACTCCAGGGTCTCCGCGCTGTCGCCCCGCTCCAGCCATCGGTACGGGTCGGCGATCCGGTGATCGAAGAGTTGGTCCACCACATCCTGGCGGCGCGCCGCCGGGTGTCGCAGGCGGGTCATCGGACACCTTCCTGTTGGTCTCCCTGTCCGTCCGTGAGGTCCGCGGCTTCCACGGCGTCCGCGAGCAGGGCGGCGTACCGGCGGACCTCCGCTTCGTCCCAGGCGACGTAAACGGAGAAGTCATGGAGGTGCAGGAGCGAACGCAGCACGATGGAGCGCTGGACCAAGGGGTCGCGGGGTCGCCCGTAACCGCTGAGGAAGGACTGCTCCAGCCACTCCCATGCGGTCTCGGGGCGACGCAGCCTGGCCGAGAAGAAGCGGAGTTCCCGAAGCTCGGCGAGGACCCAGCCGACGTCCCACTGCCAGGGTGCGACACCGACGTCCTCACCCGTGATCAACCCATTTGCGGTGTCGCGGACTTCGGCGGGCACGAGCAGTCCGAGACCGGGAGCACCGTGGACCAGCGTGCGCGGCGCGGCCTCAGGCAGCTCGCTCAACCACTTCTCGACCCTGGCCCAATGTGAGGCTCCGATCAACTCCCGCAGAGAACGGTGCAGTTGGGCGGCGGGGCCGGATGCGGGCGAGTCGGCCCAGGAACGCAGTCTGCGCCATGTGCCCGGCAGTGCGTGCGCGTCGGCCTCGTCCACCGCCGGCAGCGGCGCCGCGTGGAGTGCGCGGAGCAGGCGACCGAAGCCGTACAGCACCTCCCGCGGGTACGACGCGTCGTACGGCGCGCTCGGAGGATCGCCGGGCAGCAGCAGCTCGGCCAGGGATCTGCGTCCGGGCAGCGGATAACGCAGCCCCCCGGCACTGCCGTGCGCCCGTGGAAGGACACATCGGACGCCGGGGCGGCCGTCGGTGGCCCCGTCGAGTTCCAGCGGTGTCAACGCGGCCAGGAGGGAGGGAGGCGGTTGTGGCAGCGGTCCGGAGCGAGCCGCCCCCGGGGTACGGATCCAGGTGAAGCGGTCGCCTCGCTCATCGGCCAGCACTCTGGTGCGTACGAGTGCGCTCCCGTACTCGGCCACCACGGTTCCCCCGGTCATCCCTCATCGCCTTCGCCCCGCGCGGCCGCAAGCTCCCTGTGGCGCTGCTCGATGAGATCGAGGAGGGTCGGCAGCGGGGCGGCGGTGGACCGCTCGACACGTCCCGTGGTCACACTGCGTCCCAACTCAGGCTCTGCCACGACCACTTGCGGGCGTGCGCGCAGGGCAGCCAGGTGGGAGCGGAAGGCGTGACTCTGGTATCCGCCCGGCGGGAGGGCCGGGGCCAGTCCGATCGGCGCGGTGGTGCACTGGAGCGCCAGCATCACGGGGGTGTCGGCGAGCCCGAGGGCCAGTCGGCTGACGAAGTGGAAGGTGGCGGGAAAGACGGCCACCGCCTCGGGCCAGTCCGCGAGTTCCACATGCGGGGCAGTCACCTGCGGTTCAGTGGGCCATACGTCGTGAACCAGGGGTTTGCCCCCGATCGCGGTGAGCGCGGCAGGCGCGACGAACGTGGTGGCCTGACGGGTGAGCACCACCTTCGTATCGATGTGGGGGTAGCTCTCGCGCAGCCAGCCGAGCCAGCCCGGGAGAGAAGAGACCCCGAGCGCACCGGTCCCCACCAGGAGCAGGCGGCGGAAGCTGAGGTCGGAGGGTGCCGAACGGTCGCCGTTGGTCATCGCACGCTCCTCCGCGCCGCGGTGATGGTGCGGAGCGCGTCCAGCGACGCACGTGTCCCGTCGACGGTTTGGATGCCGATGGTGCTGAGCACCACCTCGTCCGCCCCGGCCTCCCGGTACGCCTCGACCGCGCGGAGGATGTCGTCGGCGCCGCCCACCGCCGCCGTACCGCTGTCGAGCAGCCGGGCCACGGTCTTCGGCAGATCCCGCGGGTCGACCTCGATTCCGGCGCGGCGGAGCATGTCGGCGTAGTGCGGGGCCTGAAGGTGTGCCTTCGAGGCTTCGAGCACGATCCGCTCGTGGTCGCGTCCCGGGGCATCGAGCGAGACGTGGACGACGGCGGCCACCCGCGGGCGGGGACGATCCGCGCGCTCCGCTCCCCTGGCCAGCGCCGGTACGATCACCTCCGCGAGGTAACTCGGTGGCGCGAGCCAGGTGATGGCGACGTCCGCGAGCTCTCCGGCCAGCTCGGCCATCTTGCGCCTGAGCACCCCCAGACCCAGTTCGACGCGCGGGGTGTCCATGGCCACGAGGGCTCCTCCCATCGCGTGGTACTCGCCGACGAGTTCGACGACCTCCCCTGCCAGGAGATCCCGGACGATCGTGGCGTACTCGCGCACCGCGGTGAGCGGGCTCGCGTAGCCCTGCCCGCGCAGTGAGCGGACGAACGGTTCCGGCCCGGTGCCGAGCCCCGCGACGAACGGCTGTCCGGTCAAGGCCGCGAGGGAGCGCGCCTGGAGAGCGGTCTGGAAAGGATGGCGCAGGGGCATGAGGGTCACGCTCGTGCCCATGGGGATCCGGGCGCCGGCACCGGCTGCGTGGGCGAGCGCGGAATGCGGCTCGATCAGGAGCGACTGACCGGTCCACAGCCGCTCCGCGTCTCCTTTCCGAACGATGTCCGCGAACGGCAACAGTTGCTCGCCGGATACCGGCATGAAAGGAAGGAGAATCGACGTGCTCATTTCTCGGTGCCGCCCCCTGGCTCCTGGTTTCCGGGCTGGACAACCGCGCGGCCGGCGGCAGAGCCGCCGACCGCACGGAGACATTACTTGAGCTGGGTTGTCAGCAGCCCCACTTGATGCTGGCGACGACGCTCAGCGAAACGATGGTCTGCGGCGAGGGGGCCTCGTCCGGGGTGACCTCGTCCGCCATCTCGATGACATCCGCGTAGGTGTCGAAGCCGGTGGCCAGCTCGATGTCGTTCATATCCTTCTCCTTTATTCGTTGAAAGTAGGCAACCAAGCCACAAGGGAAAGAATCCGAATTCATCGACCTCTTCCCTGCGACATCCAGAAAACTAGTTCGACTCGGAAGGGCCGGGCAAGGTCTCCTTGTTGAAAGGTTGTTGGGCGTGCCACCGGACATCAACCTCCCGGCGGGCACGCACGTAAGTCCTCGTGCTCGTCGCAACATCCCAGCTCACAGGGCACGGTGGAGTGCGAGGAAACCCCCACGTAAAACGCTCGGCCGGGAGACCCCGGCCGAGCGTCTGTCTGAACCGTTCGCGACCTGATCAACCGGCCACGGTGTTGCGAGGAACCTTGAATTCCACCCGTCAGGAATCGGTGGCGGAACAGGGCGGAGAGGAGAGATTGCGCGCCGGATCCAGCGGGTCGACGCCGGCCTCCAACAGAGCCTCGCGTACACACCCCGACCGGTTCGGGTGTGGCCCGTCGGCTTCGGCGGGGTGTTGGGTGACGTGGCGGATCAGACCTGCCGCAAGCGCCCGCGACCTGTGCTCACCGAAGCTGGTGTTGCGCATGCCCGGCCTCGAATCGTCCGGCTCCCAGGCCACGGCGACGCCAGGAGCGAGAGGCCGCGTGAAGGGAGAGGCTTCGGAGCCCAGGACGGCCCCCTTCAACTCTTCGACCAGGCACGGCAGTACGTGTTGGTCCCCACTCCCCAGGTAGACCACGACGCCGTCGCGTCGCGGCAGGGCGTGGGCGGAAGAGGCGGCCTTGGCACGAAAGGGAACACCAAGTCCCTCCAGGCAGCGCAGCGTTCTGCCCCAGGCTTCGAGAGCGGCGTCGGCTGTTCTGACATGCAGGTACACCCGCAGAATCGGGTCCTGGCCGGTCAATGGCTGTGAGCCGTCAACCAGGAAGAATCCCGGAGAGAGCGACGGGCGAGCCGCGGCGACGAGTACGTCCGTCTCTTCGTGCGCCCCTTTCGGGCGGACAGGCGCGTTCCGGGCGGTCGGTCCCTCAGCGTGGGCTGCTCCGGCGACGCGTTCGTGCGTAACGGTGATCCGCTCACGGGGAACACGGACACGTATGCCCGAGAGGCCGACGACAAGTCCCCCATCTCCTCGGTCGCTCAGGACGGACCCTCGATGGCGGGTGTGCTCATGAGGGACGCCCCGGGCGAGCCCTGCCTCCAAGTCGCGTGCGCCCGACAGGTTCCGTGCGGTTGCCGGCTCCGTCGCCGGCCGGCCGACGTGGGCCACTGTGTAGAGGGCGGTGGCGAGTTGACCGGTGAGGGCTCGGGGGGAGTCGGCGGTCACCGTCCTTCCCTGTACGGTCGCGCTCAGGCGGTCGGGCCGAACACGCACTTCGGACAGCACCGCTTCGAGCCGCGCGGACAGGACGTCCGTGGCTGTCTCCGTCATGCGTGGGCCTCCAGCAGTCCGAGGGTGGGAATGAAGGCCTCCGGAGTAAGCAGAGCCTTCCTCCCGATACCGGCCATCGCACGGGGGAGGGCCGCGAGACGAGGCGCTGTGCGCGCCCCGGCCAGCAATCTGTCGAGGAGATGCCAGCCGGCGAAGGCGGCGACCCGCTCGGCCAGGTGGCTGTCACCGCTCGGCCTGGTATCGCGGTAGCCGCTCCAGAAAGCGGTGATCCGTGGACGTACGCTGCCGATGCCGTCCGTCAACTGGGCCAGCATCCGGGCGTGGGACGGGGATTCCGACGCTGCCCCGTCACTCGTGGCCGCGTCCAGCAGAGCGCGATGCAGCAGATCGCCGACCACGCCCCCGAGATCGCGAGCCGCGTCGCCGGCCTGGAACTCCTCGAAGTCGGTGAGGTACACCGTGCCGTCAACCGCGCCGTCGACGACCAGGAACTGGTCGAGTCGCAGATCGCAGTGCGCGGCCACACGATCCGCGAGCCGCTCCTGGTGAAGGAGCTGACGCAGGGCTTCCCCGAGAGCGACATCGTTCTGCAGAATGCTCCACGCCTGCAATTCCGCCGCGGACGAGGCCTCGAAAAGAGCGATGGGGAGGGCTTCGAGCAGTTCCTCGGAAGGAAGCAGAGGGCTGGCTCCCTTGTCATTCACGATCTCTTCGACCGGGAGGTTGTGCAGCAGCCCGACCGTGTGCCCGAGGGAATACGCGAGGTCGGAGGTGAGCCGTTCCTCGCGTGCCACCTCTGCCGCGGTCCTCGATTCGTCCACACAGGCGAAGACCAGCACGCTCGCTTCGGCATCTGTGGCGAGAAGCCGAGGAGAGAGCAACTCGGAGGCCGAGCCACTTCTCAGTATCCGGTCGAAAGTGACGCACTGCCGAATCCGCGCCGCCGATGCTTCGGTCGGCCCCTCGAGTTTCTTGACGAAGACGCGCTCCCCGGTGTCGGTGGTGCCGATCCAATTGTGATTGCGGCCGGGCAGTTTCCTGACGTCAGCCTGCCCGGCCAGAGATCCGAACCCCGAGCGGGTCAGAAGGGCCTGCACTTCGGAGTACTCGTCAAGGGTGTCCGTGGTCGCGTCGGTCACGGCTTGGCCCTCCTGGCGACCGAACGGCCGATCAGGCGTGCCGCCTCTCCTGGTTGGTCAGCGGCGGCATAGATCCGCCTCGCCAGCACCGGTTCGCCCTTCCGCAACCGCACCAGCACCGGCTCTTCGAGGTCGATGACGAAGTTGGTCCCGGCGCTGACGGTGCAGGCCACCGCGCCCTCCTCGTCCGGGACCCTGCGCAGTCCGTGCCCCTGGGTGGAACCGTGCGCGACGCGTACGGATGCGAGCGCGTCCACCGGGATCGTCAACTCACCGAACGCTCCGGTACACAGGCGCAGATTCCTGCTGTCCAGCAGGTGAGGTGCGCGGGCGGTCATCGCGCAGAAGCCCAGCGAGACAACGAGGGAGAACACCATCCACAGGAGATGGATCGCTCGACCGGCCGGCGGGATCATCGCGTCGATGACGAACCCGGTGACCAGGTCGGTACCGACGAACGCCCAGACGATCATCCGTACGTCCGAGGAGTGGGGGATCCGCTGTCCCTCGGGCAGCGTCACCGGCCTGCGAGCCACCCAGTTGCCCAAGTCCCGCAGCATGGCGCCCGTCCACCGCGTCCAGGACCGGCGGGCCGCCGATCCCGTTTCAACGGATTCAGGAGCGGTGTGGTCATGCATTTCTCAGGCTCCTTCCGAGCCAGAAACCAGACACTATGCAGGTTCCTGCCACCAAGGTGAGCGCCGCCGCATTCGGCTTGCCACC
Source organism: Streptomyces sp. 150FB (assembly GCF_000818195.1). Taxonomy (GTDB): domain Bacteria; phylum Actinomycetota; class Actinomycetes; order Streptomycetales; family Streptomycetaceae; genus Streptomyces. The sequence goes on from NZ_JTHL01000001.1 coordinate 4,180,148, forward strand.
GACCAGACCGGCTGTGGCTCCGGCGAGTCCCGCGAGGGCGGGCAGGATCACCTTCAGTTCCTGCTCGCGTAAGCGGTGGGAAGTGGCTCTCGGCAGGTCGACGGGGTCGGGCATGTCCGAGTGCGCGGGGACTGGTTCGGGAAGAACTCCCAAGACACGTAGGCCAGGAGTGCCGGAGGCGCGTAGGTCGGCATCGGTCTGCGTCCAGTACCTCCTCCAGAACGCGACGTCGCCGTCGCATGACCTGACGTAGGCCAGAGTCACCTCCAGGCTGGGGAGGCTGAGCCCCCGAGCTGCCTCCGACAGAGTCGTCCCCGAAAAGTTCGCACGGCTCGCCAGTTCGCGATAAGAAGGGTTACCCACAGATCTTCGGAGTGCTCTGAGCGCGTATGCGAATCTCTGTAGTGGCCCCTCGGAAGGATCTACGCGGGTCTCCGGGCGTCCCATCTTGGTCACTTCTCCTTTTCCTTGAATTTGCCATTTGGGATTCACGCACATACCCCAGTCGAACTGCCCTCCTATTAGTCGCGAACTCAGCAGGTGAAACTCGCGCGTGGGGCTGTTCCTGGGCCGTGAAGGCCGGGATCGCTCTCAGATCCAGCCGCGCTCGCGCGACATACGTGCGGCGTGACGGATCTGGTCCCCACTCACACGCCACGCCGAGCATCCAGCCGGTGAACCGGTGGGCACAGCAGAAGGCCACACCCCCGACAAGACCCAGCAGGCCCGCTTCGGCGATCACTCCACCTGGCGCGCCCAGGGCGCCGGCCGTCGGCACGTCGCCTGCCGCGACCCCGGTCAACAGCGCGAGGGCCGCGCCCAGCGGCCAAGTCAACAATCGACCCATGGCCATCAGCGGCGCGGAAACCAGCCGACTGATCAGCAAGATCGACTCCAGCAACACGGGCACGTACACGGAAAGGTGTGCGTGCGGGCCGATCCGCTCTTGACCTCTGCTATGCCTTCGCTGAATCGAAGGCACGCGGCTCCCCTCCCCCACGAGCGAAGTCACCGCCCCCCTATTAAAGCATTATCAACAGAACCGTACCGGTGATGTTTTAGGGTGCCAGGAACAGAGCTGCGGAGGCAATAACTCCAATTGTGGGCGGTGCCCTACCGACGCGAACAGCGAAGGATTTGACCACAGATGGGGCCGACGACGGCCGCTGCGGCGGTGGTCCGGGCTTCTCCAGCACCGGCGCACGGGACGCTCACGCGCTCGTGGTCGCGTCCCGGCTGGAAGCTGTCGAGCCGCGCGATGACGAGCGCGTCGGCGTGACAGGTTCCCGGCCCGCTCCCGTACCCGGCCCGTACCCGGCCCGTCCCCGTACTTGTACTCGGTCCGGACGGCGAACCGCGCCTCATGCGCGTGAAGGGTCAGCGACGCCCCGAAGCTTCGCGTTCAACGCGCGTCCACCACGACGTTGAAAACTTTCGCGGCCAATGACCGATATGCGGCTTCGATTTGATCAGATCGCGACCTGGGCAGCCTTGACGTGCACACGGGCAGTTGCAATCGTCAACAGCGGCGCTGCCGACTCGTGCGGTCGCCTAGAACTGGCTGACTCACACGCGAGGTTGTGGCTTCATGCCCGGCGCACTACTCACTCCTGCTTCGCCTGCCCGTGCGGCGGCTCCGTCAGCACACCACAGGCTCGCATACGGGAGCAGTGGCGCGCCATTCATTTTCTGGCCAACCGAGGATCCGCACGTCCTGTCCGAGCGCTCGCGAACCGGCGCCCGGTCAACGCGGCCAAGAGTCCAGTCACCCAACGGATTTATGGGCTGATAGGCCCCATAGCACGAAAGGCCGGCTAACAGTGCTGCGTTACATCGCCCGCAAAGCAGTCGGCTGGTTTTTGATGATCACCATCGCGACGAATCTCACGTACTTCCTCGCTAACGCGTTCCTCAAGCCTGCGTCGAACTACACCGCGTTGCGACCGCCTCGAACTCCAGCCCAGATCAACCATTCGCTGGCGCTTTACAACCTCAATCCAGACAAACCGATCGTGGATCGGTGGTGGCACTGGATATCTCAGATCGTGACTCACTTCGACTGGGGCCAGTCGCCGACCGGGGGCAGCGTCAACGACGAGGTCGCCTACCGGATTTTCGTCAGCGGCCAGTTGGTCCTGGGGTCGACGATCCTCTCCATCATCATCGGAGTCGGGCTGGGTGTTTACACCGCGTCGCGCCAGTACAAGGCCGCCGACCGGGTGTGGCAGGGACTCTCCGTGCTCTCCTTCAACACGCCCTCCGCGGTGGCCTCCCTCGGGGTGGTGCTCGTGGCCATCGCGCTGAACCAGGCCCTGGGCAGCACGCTGCTCCCTGTCGCCGGTGCGCAGAGCCCCGACGTCGCCGGGTTCTGGTCGGTCCTCGGGTCCAGAGCGACGCACGCGATCCTGCCCACGATCTCGCTCACGTTCATCTCCTACGCCGGATACCACCTGTTGCAGCGATCGCTGCTGCTGGATCACATCAACTCCGACTACGTCCGTACGGCGCGGTCCAAGGGGCTGACGCGGAAGCAGGCCATCTACCGGCACGGGCTGCGGACCTCGATCATTCCCGTCGCCACTCAGGTCGCGTTCGCGATGCCGGCGCTGTTCACCGGCGCGGTGATCACGGAGACGGTCTTCGCCTGGCACGGAATGGGTGAGTACTTCACCAAGACCATCAGCACGAACGACGTGCACGGCGTCGTCGCTGTCGCAGCCTTCGGTGCCCTCATGACGGCCATCGGTGCGATTCTCGCCGACCTCGTCATCGTGGCCCTCGACCCCAGGATCAGGGTGAGCTGACGTGGCCATCAACATGCCCGGTGTCGGACCCGACACCGGAGAGCTGCGCCCCGACGAGGCCGGCGCGCGGGAAGCCGGGAAGACCGGCCCCGCCGGCAAGCGCCTCTCCCCGTCCAGGCTCTACATGCGGCGCTTCGCGCGCAACAAGGCGGCGCTCGGCGGTCTGGTCCTCTTCGCCCTCCTCGTATTCTTCTCGCTGTTCGGCCGATACCTCACCCACTGGGACTACGAGGAGGCGGACTTCACCGCGCTCACTGTCTCCCCCGGGGTCGGCGGCCACCTGCTGGGCACCAACGGCGCGGGCAACGACGTCTACGCGCAACTCGTGCACGGACTCGGCAGATCGCTGATCATCGCCGTGACGGTGTCGCTGCTGACCACCGCCATAGCCGGGCTGTTCGGCACCACCGCCGCCTACTTCGGCGGCAAGGTCGAGCGGGCGATGCTCGGTCTTGTGCACTTCCTGCTCATCCTGCCCTCGTTCCTCATCATCGCCCTGGTCGGTACGCACTTCCGCGGCGAGTGGCAGGTTCTGGTCGTTGTCCTCACGCTGTTCGGCTGGATGCTCACCGCCCGGGTGATCTGGTCTCTCGCCACCTCCCTGCGGGAGCGGGAGTACGTGATGGCTGCCCGCTTCATGGGGGTCAGCCCGATGCGCACCATCGTCCGCCACCTGGTACCGAACATCGGGTCCCTGCTCATCGTGACGTTCACCCTCGGTGTCGCCTCGACCGTGCAGGCCGAGACGGCGCTCTCCTTCATCGGTTTCGGCGTCAAGCAGCCCGACGTATCGCTGGGCTCCATGCTCGCCGACGGGCAGAACACCCTGTCCACCGCTCCCTGGCTGTTCTACCTGCCCGCGGCCATGGTCGTGCTGCTCACCGTGGCGATGGCGCTCATCGGCGACGGTCTGCGGGACGCCCTCGACCCCACCTCGCAATCTGGAGGCCGCGCATGATCGAGCAGCGCGCTGTCACGACCGAGCCCGACACCCGGCAGCCCCTGCTGTCCGTGCGTGATCTGAAGGTGGCCTTCCCGTCGGAAGCAGGCCGGGTGGACGCCGTCCGCGGCGTCTCCTTCGACCTGCACCGCGGCAAGACCCTGGGCATCGTGGGCGAATCGGGGTCGGGCAAGTCCGTCACGTCCATGGCCGTCATGGGGCTGCTGCCCGACTACGCCGCGGTCACCGGCGAAGTCGTGCTCGGCGGGGAGAACCTCCTCGACCTCGACGACCGAAAGATGTCGAGGGTGCGCGGTCGGCGCATCGGCATGATCTTCCAGGACCCGCTCTCGTCGCTCACTCCGATCTTCAGCATCGGAGCCCAGATCGTCGAGGCCCTCCAGATCCACCAGGACATCTCGTCCTCGGCCGCCTGGAAACGGGCCGTCGAACTGCTGGACCTGGTCGGCATCCCCAACCCCGACCGCCGCGCCAAGGGATTCCCGCACGAGTTCTCAGGCGGCATGCGGCAGCGGGCCGTCATCGCCATGGCGATCGCGAACGACCCCGACCTGATCATCGCCGACGAGCCGACGACCGCTCTCGACGTCACCGTGCAGGCGCAGATCCTCGATGTTCTCAAGACCGCCCAGCGCGAGACCGGGGCAGCGGTCATCATGATCACCCACGACCTCGGGGTGGTGGCAGGATCGGCCGACGACGTCATGGTGATGTACGCCGGTCGCCCGGTCGAACGTGCCGGGGTGGACGAACTCTTCTCGCGACCGCGCATGCCGTACACCATCGGCCTGATGAGTGCGATTCCCCGCCTGGACGACCGCGCCAGGGGCGCCCTGATCCCGGTGCCGGGGACTCCGCCGCTCCTGGTGGACCTTCCCGACGCCTGTCCCTTCGCGGCCCGTTGCCCCGTGGTGCAGGACGCCTGCCGGGAGACCGAACCGCCCCTGCTGACGATCGCCGGGAGCGACCCCGGCGACGAGCACTCGGCCGCCTGTCGACGTGCCGCGGAGATCAACGACGGCGGCATCGGCGGCGAGCCGATCTACCCCGTACCGGTCTCCAGGGAGAGCCAAGCCACGGCCGTCCCCCGCGAGGACCGGCCGAAGGTCCTCGAACTCTCCGGTCTCACCAAGACCTTCCCGCTCACCAGGGGCGGCCTGCTCAAACGCAAGGTGGGCACCGTCTTCGCCGTCAACGGCATCGACCTGGACATCCGCGAGGGGGAGACGCTCGGACTCGTCGGCGAGTCGGGGTGCGGCAAGACCACCACACTGCTGGAGGTCATGAGGCTGAAGGTGCCCGAGCAGGGCAGCATCGCCGTCTGCGGCAAGGACACCGCGGACCTGAAGCGGAAGCAGGACATCAGCTCCGTCCGCCGCGACATCCAGATGATGTTCCAGGACCCCATGGGGGCACTGGACCCCCGCATGACGGTCTTCGACATCCTCGCCGAGCCCCTCCGCGCGGTAGGTGAACGCGACAAAAAGGCGCTCGACACCCAGGTGGCGGAACTGATGGAGCTGGTGGGACTCGACCCCGAGCACCGCGACCGCTTCCCCGCGGCCTTCTCCGGCGGGCAGCGGCAACGTATCGGCATCGCCCGGGCGCTCGCCACCAAGCCGAAGCTGCTGGTTCTCGACGAGCCGGTCTCGGCTCTCGACGTCTCGGTGCAGGCAGGCGTCATCAACCTGCTCAACGACCTCAAGGCCGAGCTGGGCCTGTCCTACCTCTTCGTCGCCCACGACCTGTCGGTGGTGCGCCACATCTCCGACCGGGTGGCGGTGATGTACCTGGGGCGGATCGTCGAGATCGGCACCATCGACTCCGTATTCGACGACCCCAGGCACCCGTACACCAAGGCGCTCCTCTCCGCGATCCCGCTGCCCGATCCGGTCGCGGAACGCAGCCGCGAACGAGTCCTGCTCAAGGGCGACCTTCCCAGTCCGACGGACGATCAGCCGGGCTGCCGATTCGTCACCAGGTGTCCGCTCCACCTGACGCTGTCGGAGCCGCAGAAGGAGCAGTGCCGCGGCGTCACTCCGCAGCTCACCGGGAGGGGAGACCCGGACCACCGCGACGCATGCCATTTCGCGGACACGATCACGTCCGTCACGTCCGTCACGTCTGTCGACAACTGAACTGAAAGGCTGTCATGAGAAGAATCGCTCTGAGCGGGCTGGCGTTCGCCGCCGCCGCTTCCCTCGCCCTCTGCGGATGCAGCGGTGGGAACACCGACAACTCCGGACAGAAGACCTCCAAGGGCGCCACCTCGGAGAGCGAGGTGCTGACCTCGTACAACCCCCAGCCTGCGAGCAACCTGCAGCAGGGGGGCAAGATGACGCTTCCCATCGTGGAGATCCCCGATCAGCTCAACCCCCTGAACGGCAACGGGTCGGTCTACACGTCGAAGATCGCCTGGTTCTACCAGCCGCAACTGTCCTTCAACGACCCCAAGGGCAACATCACCTACAACAAGGACTACCTCACCGACGTCAAGCAGACGACGGTCGGCGGCAAGACCCAGGTCACCTACGACATCAACCCGAAGGCCAAGTGGAACGACGGCCAGGACATGGACTGGACGATGTTCCGGGACACCTGGAACGCGCTCAACGGGAAGGACAAGGACTACGTCGTCGGCTCCACCGACGGCTACTCCAGCATCGCCTCGGTCAAGCAGGGTAAGGACGCCAAGCAGGCGATAGTCACCTTCGACGGCCCGTTCGTGTACTGGAAGTCCATCTTCTCCCAGGTCGTCAACCCGCACATCGCCAAGTCCGGTGCCTTCAACAGCGCCTACGTGAGCAAGCCCCACCCGGAGTGGGGTGCCGGCCCGTACACCATCTCGAAGTTCGACGCCAAGGGCGGCACCGTCTCCTACAAGCCCAACCCCAAGTGGTGGGGCGACAAGGCGCATCTGGACGAGTTCACCTTCGTACAGATGGAGGAGAGCGCCTCCGCCAACGCCTTCAAGAACGGCCAGATCGACGCGACAGAGGTGAAGGACGCCGAGCAGCTCAACCAGGTGAAGTCGGTGACGGGGGCCGATCTTCGCCGCGGCACGACCACCTCCAACAACCTCCTGGTCTTCAACAGCACCTCGCCGCAGTTGAAGGATCCAGCGGTGCGCAAGGCACTGATGGAGGGAATCGACCGTTCTCAACTCGCGAAGATCACGTTCCAGGGGCTCGGCTACACCGAGCCGCTGCCTGGGTCCTTCAACCTCTACCCCTTCCAGAAGGGATACCAGGACAACTTCGGCAAGCTCGTGAAGTTCAGCGGTGCGCAGGCGAAGAAGGACCTGGACGCCGCGGGCTGGAAGGCCGGCTCGGACGGTGTGCGCGCCAAGGGCGGCCAGAAGCTGGAACTGACCTTCCCCACCATCGGTGACAGGTCCACCACCAAGGCCCGTGCCACCGCCCTCGCCCAGATGATGAAGGACATCGGCGTCAAGCTGGACGTCAAGGCGCACCCCTCCGCCGACTTCAACAAGGTGTTCACCCAGCGGTCCTTCGACATCTTCGGGATGGGCTTCACGTCGAGCGACCCGAACGGAATGCTCTACATCTGCCAGATGTACTGCTCCGACTCCACTCTCAACGTCTCCCGCTCGGTGCCGAAGAGCATGGACGCGCAGACCAAGGCCGTCACCAACCTGCCGACCCTGGATCAGCAGCTCGCCGCGGGCAACGCGGTCGAGCTGAAGGCCATGGAGACCTACGGCATCATGCCGACCCACAACGGTCCCACCATCTGGGCCGTCAAGAAGGGTCTCGCCAACTACGGGGCGGCCCAGTTCTACGGCAACTACGGCGTCATCGGCCGGCCCGAGTTGATCGGCTGGCAGAAGAAGTAAGCCGGCCTGAAGAAGTAAGCCGGCCTGCCCGGGTGGTCGGGCCCTTCGTAGCCACCGCCGCGCGACTCGTACCGGTGGGTCGCGCGGCGGTGGTGTGTGTCCGTGCCTTGTGGACGCCTTGTGGACGCCTTGCGGACGTGGCTCCGCCCGCGGCGGTGTCAGCGAGTCGTGTGGCGGGGCGCGTCCAGCGGGTGCCGGCCCGGGAGTACCGTGGCGGCCTTGTCGAGGCCGCCGACCGGCGTCGCCGCGGGAGCGGAGAACGCCGGCGTGAGGGCCGCCGCGTGGACATCGGCTTTCGCCGCCGGGAGTACGCCGCCCGCGACCCAGTGGGTGTCGACCCAGGAGTTGCCGTTGGCGACCGCGTTGGCCAGCTCGGTCCGCATGTTCACCGAGTACGAGGCGTTCGGCCCGAACATCTGGACGCTCTGCACGCTCGCCGACTCCTGCGTCAGGTATTCCTTGGCCGACGGCGACAGCAGCGCCTCGGTGGACCACAGAACCGGTCCGTAGGTGGCGTTGCTCGCGTTGCCCACGGCGGCGTTCTGCCAGGTCCAGGTGTCCTGGACGACGGCCTCGTACGGGGCGGCCCACCAGAAGCGCGCCAGGTCGACGGCGGTCTGGTCGGTCGAACCACCGTCGATCGCCCAGTACTCCCAGTCCTTGGTCAACGGCATCGTGCCCAGCGCCGTCCTGGCGTTGCGACCGACCGTCACCAGGTTGGTTGTGGCCGGGTCGAGCGAGTTGAGGAAGTTGGTCACCGAGCTGGTGGGCGTGGTGCCGTGGGTCAGCAGCACCACTCCTCGGCCCTTGTAGCCCAGCGCGCCCGCGGCGGCCGAGGCCGACATGGGGTCGTGGTAGTCGGTGCCGTCCGCGAGGAAGACCCATTCGGGTGCGCTGGTGATCTGCAGGGCGACCCTCGCCGACACGGCCGTGAGGTCCGCGCCGCCGAGCCGGAGGACCTTGTAGCCCAGCGCCGTGACGGTGTTCGCCACCGAGTCGTTGATCAGATTGGTGCCGCCGACCAGGTAGACGGTGCTGCCCTTGGGCAGGCCGCGCTTCAGCTCGGCGGAGGCGGTCGTGTCCAGCGACGTACCCGAGGACATGATGACCGGGCCCTGCTTCTCGGCGGCCAGCGAGATCGCCGGCGACGAGTAGGTCGACATCGCCTTGTTGACCAGGACCGCCGACCTGGCCGGGATCAGCCCCGGCACGTGCGGCTTGCCCACGGTGTCGAACGCCCAGCGCGAGGCGGCCTGATCGATGGTGACCGATCCGCTCGCGTACACCCAGGAGAAGGTGTTCTTGCGCAGCGGCTGCCACGAGGGGTTGGAGCCTGTCGTGCTGACCGTGCTGACCGAGCCGTCGGACAGCGTGAGCATCTCGACCGTGGTCGAGTCGGCGCCGGCGACGTCGTACGCGATCCTGCCGCCGGCCGGGTCCCAGGTCGGGTGCAGGTGGTCGGCCGCGTCGGTGGTCACCTGCGTGATGCCGGTGCCGTCGGCCGCCGCGGTGAAGAGCTGACGGTGGCCGTCCACCACCCGTACGAAGACCAGCGTGCTGCCGTCGGCCGAGAACACCGGCGACGAGGCGTCGCTGATCGTCTTCGACAGGTTCCCGCTGACCGGGTCGAACGTCCACACGTCCGGGGCGGCGTCGCTGCCGACCGTGACCCGGTCGAAGGCGACCTGGCCGGTCGGGCTCGTCGTGGGATTGTCGTCGGTGACTCCGGCCGGATGCTGAGTACCGGTCAGCAGTGGCACCGGGGCGAAGGCGCCGTCGGAAGGCCCGTAGAAGAGTTCGCCGCCCGAGCCGGAGATGACGTAGGCGCCGTCCATCCAGTAGACGGGGCCGGTGAAGCCCGGTCCGGCGGCGCCGCCGTTGGCTCCCGGCAACTGGACCAGCGACGTCGTGCCGGTGGTCCGCCCGGTGACCAACTGCTCCGTGGAGCCGGCCACCACGCGGGTACCGTCGGGCGCCCAGCCCGGGGTGATGCCGTTGTCGGCGATGGAGGGTACGGAGGTGAGTCCGGTGCCGTCCGGCTTGATCGTGAACAGGTGCGAGCCGGAGCCGCCCGACAGACCGATCACTCCGCCCTGGGCGTTGATGGTCGTGGCCCCGGCGCCGGGCATGGTGACGGCGAGCGCGCCGGCCGCCAGTGCGGAGACGGATATGAGCGCCGCGAGATTGCGGCGCGAAGTCGACTTCAAGGAAACCCCCCACAGGTTCTGAACTTCTGTGCCGTCGGGGCTCCGATCCGTAGTAATGCGGAGCGCCTCACTACGGCTGGCAGATCGTATGCACGCAGGGTGGTATCGCCCCCAACAGAGTTGGACCTCGCGGTGAACTGTCGAAGGCGCGCGATATTCGGCCCGCGGCGGCCGGGCGTTCTGGCCGGGCGTTCGCCGCGCATTGCGACGAATGCGCCGTGCCGTTCGGGTGACAACCGTTCGCGCCGCCCGTATCCGGCGCCCATCGGGGTTCATACCTGACCCCATGAACTGGAAACCGCCGAGACGAACGGTGCGTGTCGCAGTGCGAGGAGAGAATTACGGATCCCTTCGGCATCGCGTTGTCGCCGGATGCTGTGCCCTGCTGCTCCTGGCCCTGACGTCGGGCGCGGCAGCCCAGGCCGCCTCGTGGCCCGACGACGGCGGTTCAAACCGGCTTGACCCGCGCATCACGGAGATCATGCGGAAGCCGGACTACCCCAACGCCCAGTGGGGGCTGCTCCAGCAGGACCCGGACAGCGGGCGGGTCGTCCACAGCCGGTTCGCCGAGCAGTTCTTCATCCCCGGGTCGGTGGCCAAGCTGTTCGGCACCTCCGGGGCGTGGAACACCCTCGGCGGCGACCACCGCTTCAAGACGCCGGTCTACGCGGTCGGCGAGCGCAGCGGAAGCACACTGGACGGCGATCTCGACCTTGTCGCCCAAGGTGACCTCACCATGGGCGGCAGGACCCGTCCCGACGGCACGGTCGACTACACGGACCTCGACCACACGTACGCCAACGACTTCCCCGGCGCCACGCTCACGCCGCAGAACCCGCTCGCCGGGATCACCCGGATCGCGCAGCAGGTGCGGCGTTCCGGCATCACCCGCGTCGACGGGAACGTGATCGTCGACAACCGGCTCTTCCAGCCCGAGCCGGTCTTCGTCCCCGTCCCGACCCCCCTGATCATCAACGACAATCTCATCGACCTGCTGACCACCCCTGGCGCCCGCGCCGGCGCACCCGCGCGACTGGACTGGCGGCCGAAAGTCGCCCCGTACCGCGTCACGTCGACCGTGCGGACGGTCGCGGCGGGTGAGCCGACCGACATCGAGGTGACGACCTCCGACAACGGCACCCGGATCCGTCTGTCCGGCACCATCGCGGCCGACTCCGAACCGGCTCTGAAGGTGTCGCCCATCGCCGATCCGGCGGCCTTCGGACGTACCGCGCTGATCGAGGCGCTGGGGCGGGCCGGGGTGAAGGTGACCGCGAATCCGACCGGTGCCAACCCGGTCGGCCAACTCCCCGGTTCGTACGCGGGCCGGGCGCGCGTGGCGCTGTACACCTCCCCGCCGTACGCCCAGTACGCCAAGCTCATCTTCAAGGTCAGCCACAACCTGGGCGGCAACCTCGCCATCTGTCTGATGGCGGTCGCGGCCGGCAGCAAGGACTGCATGGACGGCTTCCCGGTGCTGGCCGACTTCCTGGAACGCGCGGGCGTCGACCGCAAGCAGGTCCAACTCCTGGACGGCCGTGGCGGAAACCCCGTCGACCGGACCACGCCCAAGGCCGTGGTGCGGTTGCTGACGTACTGGCACCGCACCCCCGAGGCGGAGGTCTTCCGGAACGCGCTGCCCATCCTCGGCGTCGACGGCCTGCTGGCCGACAACTGCACCAACTGCCCGGCGCGCGGAAAGGTGTTCGCCAAGACCGGCGCCGCCGTCGGGCTCGACGCACTCAACAATCGCCTGGCCGTCGGCGCCATCACGATCGCCGGCTACCTGGACAGGGGCAACGGCCGCTTCGACGTCTTCTTCGCCGGCGTGAACGGCGCCTCCACCCCGACAACTGACGTCAACGGTGTGCTCGATATTGGCAACGACCTCGCCATGATCTCCGCGTACTTGCAGGAGGCGGCGGCGCGGCGAGAAGACTGAGAGCACGCTGGGAGCACGCTGAAAGCACGCTGCGTCGCGGCCGATCGAGGGGATCCGCACGCTACGAGGCACGCGCGGGTGTAACACCCGTAAGGCGGTGGCTCCTCGTCCGGGCGTGCTGGTCAGTGGCGGCGGGCTGTGACGATCCAGGCGCGCGAGTCGAAGTACACGCCGCTGCCGGTGTCGTGGGCGGCGAGGGTGGCGCGTAGCCGTGTGCGTGCCTGCTCGGCCGTCGCGGCGTCGAGGTCGGCGAGCAGGTCCTGGAATTTCAGCAGGCGGAGCACGTTGTCGAAGGCGGTGGCGCTGTCCGGGCCGTAGTAGACGGGTTCGTGTACGTCGGTGAAGCTGACGTCCGTGAAGCCCGCCGCCGCCAGGATGCCTTCCGTGATGCTCGGGTCGGCGAGGGAGAACGCGTCCGGGCCGGGGGCGGGGGGTGTGGGTGTGGGTGTCGCTGTGGGTGTGGCTGTTCCGCCGGTGAGACTCCGGCGGATCGCGGAGGCCCACTCATTGCGGTCGCGGTCCTGCCAGACCAGCAGCACAAGGCGCGCCGTGGGGCGCAGAGCGCGCCCGATGTTGGTGAACGCGGCGACCGGGTCGGCGAAGAACATCGTTCCGAACCGGCTGATACAGAGGTCGAAATGCGTCGGTGAGAAGCGGTGAACCTGGGCATCCGCCTGTTGGTACGTGACGTTGGGCGGTCCCTGGTCGTCGCTGAGCCGGCGGGCCCGTTCGAGCATCGGCGCGGAGATGTCGACGCCCAGCGCGCTTCCGGCGACGGCGCCGCGGGCGGCCTCGCGCGTGGTCTGGCCCGTACCGCAGCCGATGTCGAGCACACGGTCGCGGGAGCCGACGCGGGCGGCGGCGCGGAAGTGCTCGTTGTGCAGCCGCAACTCCGCGTCGTAGTCGAACAGTTCGGTATCTCTGGCCCCGTCCTCACCTGCGGCCCGCTCGAAGGTCGGCCGCCGCTGGGGTCCCCGCTGGTCGGACATCACGGTCATCAAATCCTCTCGATACCGATTTCAGCATGATCGTTGGTCTTGTGGAAATAACCCTTCGATGCGGTATACCAAGGTCGGAAGACGGTCAATCGGACGGGCTCCAGCACAGCTCGCGGGCCCCGGGAATCCCTGGTCGGATCCCTGCTCAGATCCCTACGGTATTCGTGGGCGCCGTTGATGCCCGAGCTCAGAGCGCGAGTTCGATGCTTGTCACCCGCTCAACGACAAACCCCCAGGTCAGTGACTGGGGGTGTAAGTCGCCTGGACCTCTCGGCGCAGCCCGCGCTCTCCGCGTGCCCTAACTGCCCCAAACGTGGCGGGGGAGGGTGATGGTCATGTGTGTGCCTCGCGCGCGGTACGGCGTTACGCGTCGAACTCGCCGCGCCAGGCGAAGTCGAGGAGGGCCTCGGGCAGGTAGCCGGACTCGACCTCGACCGGGATGCCATTGGCCTTTGCCAGACAGGCGATCGCCAGCGGAGCGAGGGCCACGACCCCCTGGATGTTCAGGGCGCGGTCCTCGTCCGCTGTCCAGTACTCCTTGTGCCAGCGGACGGCATCGGCAAAAGCCTCGTTGAAGCCGGCGGCGTCGTTGCGCAGGTAGCGGTAGAGCATCATGATCGGCGGGTACCGGAGCTTGGTCATGGTCTCCGCGTCGAGGACGCGGGCCTGCTCGGGGGCGCTCAGGTCCACGGCGCGCACCAGGTGCGTGCGCAGGTCGTCACGGCGGAGCCAGAAACTCTGGAGGGTCTCCACCCAGGCGTAGGCGTACTCGTCCAGCGTGCCGCCGAAGTCGCGCAGCAGGGACACCGGGACCCGCGCCAGCATGTCGAGGCGGGCTCCTTCACGACAGATGACAGAGAGGTAGAAGGCATCGAGCCACGCGTCCGCGTTGAGATAGGTCTGCGGCCCGGTGGTGGCGAGGCGGCGCTCCTCCTGACGGATCTTGCAGGTGACCGCTTCCCCGTCGGGAACGGCGGCGGCGAAGACAGCCGAATGCACCTGCATGGCCAGCAGCCAGGACTCCCAGGTCTCCAGCATGACCGCGCCGGGGTCGCCGACACAACGGACCAGGGCGACGTTCATCGACTCCGTGACCGCGCTCGACCTGGAGTTGTGCGAGGTCTCGATCTCCTGCAGCGAATCGGACAGTGACTCCTCCATGACGGGAACTACCGCCGCCATCGCGTCCTTCGGATAGTCCTGGCGCAGCACGATCACGGACGCTGTCTCCTCTGTCAGATCTTGAAGAATTCGAGGACGGCCCCAGCGTATTTAGCGCCGCCGCCCAAGGCCGACTTGAGCCCCTCGGCAACGTCCGCGTTCGCCCATATCTTGCCCGAGGCATCGGTCACCTGCAGCGCCGGCCGATGCTGCATCTCGGCGATGATGGTCCGCAGGTACGGCTCGGTGTCCTGCTTCATGGAGGGTGTCGATCCAGGCGTAGAAGAACTCGTCGTAGCGCGAACCGTTCTCGCGAAGCAGAGACAGCGGCACCCGGCACAGCGCCGTGATCTTGTCCCGTTCCCTGCACACCACGGCCAAGTAGAAGGCGGTGAGCCAGGCGTTCGGGTGCACATACCACTGCGGGCCGGTGGCCTGGAGTATCCGGTCCTTGTGCGCGATGCGGCACTGCACGTGGTCCTCGGCCGTGGTCGCCGCGGCGAAAACGGCGGTCCCAACCTGCATCGCGTTCACCCAGGCATCCCAGGTGGGGAAAATCGATCCCCTCGGGTCCATCAGGCAGTGCGCCTTGGCGAGGGTGAGCGTGGTGCCCATGGCATCACCCAGCCTGGTGGAGCGTTCCTCCAGCCCGTCGATCAGCTCCTGCGCGTTCTCCTGGAGCAAGGCCAGGCCCGCTTCCGCGTTCTCCGCGGGAAAGGAGTGGCGGAGGATGGCCGAGACCAACGTGGTTCTCCTTAGAAGAGCTTGAAGTACTTGAGCTCGGCCCCTGCGTACCTACCGGTGTTCTCGGTTGCCTGGACGAGAACGTAGCGCAAGGTCTCGTTCTCGATGGCCTTCTTGATCTCTGCGGCGTACTTGGCGTCGCCCGGTGATCTGAAGGCGCGCTGCTGCGCTCCCCTCCTGGACCCGTTGGGCGTCTCCGGCAGAGGCCGGCAGAGGGGGGGGCGTCGACCTCCCCGGCCGGATATCGCGCTCCCCACTCCCCCTGCGGGGAAGCCGGGCCCTGCGCCCTCTTCCGCGCGGACCGCGTACCCATGACACTGGCGCGGGTCGAGCTCCACCGACCCGTGCTCCGTTCATGGACCTGATGGATCTGCTTGTGAGAGGACGAAGATGAACTCTTCCCGCTCTTTGGACCGCCGTACCGTTGTACGGGGTGCGCTGGCCGCCGGTGTTGGTGCCGTGCTCGTTCCGACGCTGCTGTCGGGCGTCGCCCAGGCGTACACCTGGTCGCGCACACTCAGCCAGGGAGCCAGCGGCGCGGACGTGACCGAACTGCAGATCAGGATCGCCGGCTGGGCAGCGGACAGCGCGAGCCACAGCCTCGTCGGCATCGACGGGAACTTCGGCCCCGCCACCACCGCTGCGGTACGCCGGTTCCAGGCGGCCTACGGTCTCGGCGCCGACGGCGTCGCCGGTCCCGCGACGCATGCGCAGCTCAACGCCCTTGAGCAGTCGGACGGCTCGACGGCGCACTTCGACTTCAGCGAGTTCACCGACCGGGTCAGCGGTACCTTCGCCGGCGGCAAGCTGAGCACCGCCGCCACCAAGGAGAACGCCCGGCGCGCGATGTACAAGCTCGAAGCCCTGCGCAAGAAGCTGGGCAACGTACCCATCACAGTCAACTCCGGCTTCCGCAGCATCGCGCACAACTCGCAGGTAGGCGGCGCCAGCGACAGCATGCACCTCTACGGCACCGCGGCGGACCTGGGCGTACCCGGCGTAGCCAACCGGACCGTCTACCAGAAGGCCGAGACCTGCGGCTTCTCCGGCCTGGAGACGTACACCGAGGACCACCAGCACGTCGACAGCCGGGCCGACCTCGGCCGGGCCTGGTGGTGGCAGGACGGCACGATCTGACGTCCCCGCTCGGTCAGGGGTGCGTCACGGTGGGGCATGAGGGCCTTCCGATCGTCCGGTGTGGATGTCGCCGATGTCGCCACCCACACCGGACCCGGAAGGCCGGACCCTGAGGGCCCTCACTCGTTCAGGGCCAACCCACAACGCGATCCGTCGTCAAACTCCTGGACACAGCACCCAGGTCGGTGTCTTCGACCTCTGTCAGAGCAGTCCCAGTCGGGTGATCTCCCGTCCTGCCGAGCGGTCCATCACCATCTGGAGGCCCGCCGCGCGTGTTCGCTCGTACGCGGCCTCGTCTATGACTTCGAGTTGGAACCAGACCGCTTTGGCGCCGAGCGTCACCGCCTGGTCGGCGATGGCGCCGGCGAGGTCGGAGTTGACGAATACGTTCACCACATCCACCGGGAAGGGGATGTCCGCCAGGGAGGCGTAGCCCTGTTCGCCTCCCACCGCTTCGGCCTTGGGGTGCACGGGCACCACCTTCTTGCCGATGCGGCGCAGTTTGTCGGCCACGCGGTAGGCGGCCCGTTCGGGGTTGCTGGACAGGCCGACCACTGCCCAGGTGTCTCCGGTGTTGGTCAGGATATTGCTTGCCGTCGCGTCATCGCCGTAGACCGTCATGCCCGGTTCAACGTCGACGACGGCGTGGCAGTGCCCAACAGGACGGGTACGTGGGTGCCGCGGTCCCGTGCGGCACCGGTTGTCGGCGGCCGGCTGACGGCTGAGGGCCGCCGGCTGACGGCCGCTCAGCTTCTCCCGTAGGCGCCCCGGTTCCCCCGCTCCCGCCGTCGCCTACAGATCGGCACCGATCCCGGTCAGCGCGCGGACTTCCATCTCCGCCTGCTTGTCGGGATCCGCGGGATGCCTGCTGAACACCGTGCCGAGGTATCCGCACACGAAGGAGAGCGGAATCGACACGACGCCCGGATTGGAGAGCGGGAACCAGTGGAAGTCGACGCTCGTGATGATCGACGTGGGGGTGCCCGAAACCGCCGGCGAGAAGAGAATGAGTACGAGGCAGGAGGCCAGACCGCCGTAGATGCTCCACAGCGTTCCCGAGGTGTTGAAGCGTTTCCAGTACAACGTGTAGAGCATCGTAGGCAAGTTGGCGGACGCGGCGAGCGCCAGGGCCAGCGATACGAGGAAGGCGACGTTCTGCCCCTCGGCCACAATGCCGCCGATGATGGCCAGGAAACCGATCACGATCGCCGTCAGGCGGGCAACGCGTATCTCGGACCGGGGATCGGCCTTCCCGCGCCGTATCACGTTGGCGTAGACGTCATGGGCGAAGGACGCCGAAGCGGCCAGGGTCAGGCCGGCCACGACCGCGAGGATCGTCGCGAAGGCCACCGCCGCGACAATTCCCAGGAGCACGACTCCACCGATACGGAAGGCCAGTAGAGGCGCCGCTGAGTTCTCCCCGCCCGGGGCGTGAGCGATGGCGTCGGAACCGACCAGGGCCGTCGCGCTGTAACCGACGACCAGGATTCCCAGGTAGAAGACGAACATCGACCAGGAGCACCACACCACCGAGCTGCGCGCCTCCTTGGCGCTGGGCACGGTGTAGAAGCGCATCAACACGTGCGGCAGGCTGGAGATGCCGAGAACGAGCGACAGAGCCAGCGAGACGAAGTCGAGTTGGCTCTTGGCGTCCGTGCCGTAGGAGTTGCCCGGCTGAAGCAGTCGCTCGCCCAACGGGCTGTGCTGCGTGGCCTGTTGCAGGAGCGCGGAGAAGTTGAATCCGAACTTGCCAATGAGGAACACGCTGATGAAGGTCACGCAGACCAGCAGCAGACCGGCCTTGATGATCTGCACCCAGGTGGTGCCCTTCATCCCGCCCACCAGGACGTAGAGGACCATGACGATCCCCACCACCGTGATGAGGAGCGCCTGCCCGGCCCTGGTGTGCACGTCCAGCAGCAGAGCGATCAACCCGCCCGCCCCGGCCATCTGGGCCAGCATGTAGAAGAACGTGATCACCAGGGTGGAGTTGGCCGCCGCGGCCCGCACCGGGCGCTCCTTCATGCGGAAGGCCATCACGTCGCCCATGGTGAATCGTCCGGTGTTGCGCACTCTCTCACCGACGAGCAAAAGGGCGACCAGCCAGGCGACCAGCCATCCGACGGAGTAGAGGAATCCGTCGTAGCCATGGACCGCGATCGCTCCGGAAATGCCCAGGAAGGAAGCGGCGGAGAGGAAGTCACCGGACATCGCGACGCCGTTCTGCATACCGGTGAAGGCGCTGCCGGCGGCGTAGTAGTCGGCCGTCGTCTGGTTTCTGTTGGTGACCTTGTAGACGATGAACAGAGTAATGAAGACAAATATCAGGAACACGCTCAGATTGAGTGTGGGACTACCGGTCGCCGAGACCGCGAGCTGCGATGTCATTCCTTGCCGACTCCTGCCAGTTCGTTGATCCTCCGCACCTCCGGATCAAGTTCCTTCCGGGCGAAACGCTGGTACGCCAGGACGATCGCGATGGTGGATGCGAACTGCGCCAGGCCGAGGACGGTTCCGGTGTTGATTTCACCTATCAGCTTGTGACTCATGAACGCGTGCGCGTAGGCGGAGAGAAGAGCGAACGCCAGATACCACAAGAGGAAGGCGGCGCTCATCGGAAAGACGAACAGCCGAAGTCGTCTGCGCAGCCGCGAGAACTCCGGGCTCTGCTGAATCGCGTGGTAGTCGGGCCCGGCTTCGTCACGGGCGTCGATGAACTCACGTACGGCAGGGCGCGCGGAGGATTCGGCGGTCGGCGACCGTACCGGTTTGGTCATGTTTCTCTCCTGGGGCATTCGGGCAGGACGGTCAACTGGTGCCCCTGGAGGGAGAGACGGGAAGGGGTGAGCCGTGGTCCGCTGAGCGGTGGAAAGTGTAGTGAGACGCCGCGCGCCGTCAAACAATGCCCCACCACTCACACGATACGCACAATATCTGCACCACGCCCCTACCGCGCCCCGGCCTTGCGTCACTTGACGACTCAAAGCTTTGAGGGGTTCCCGAATTGAGGAAGGCTTGGCCTTCCGTTTGTTGAGTACTTACCATATCGGACATCTGGGCGCGGGGCCCCAGCTTGTTACCGTTCTGTTGCCTGCTTCAAACTCGCCCGCGCTACCCAATACTTGACGAGCAGACACATAATGGGCGGCAATAGGTCGGAGCCGAGAAGTGGGAGATGAAGCAATCAATGGATTTCCTGGGGGACAGCGCCCGCGTCGCCTGGTCGGCCGGAACCCCTTGGCCGAACCTTCCCTCATCTCTTGAGATGCTTCTCCACCGGCCTGGCATATGCCCGCCCTTGGGTTCGCGCACAGCGGCGTGACCGCGGGTAGTCGCGTTCGCCGACCTCGCCCTCCGCTGCCGGGCATTCCATATTCTGTTCAGGGGAAACCCAGGAGAAACCGCACCGTGACAGGTCCCTGTGAGCAAGTTGTTACGACGACGGGGCTCGGCTCGTGACCGGGGCGAGGCACGCGGCCATGCGGCCGGTTCGGCCCTCGTGGTGGGCCCCGCTCGTGCAGTGGTGGAACTGGCCGCTGCTGGTAAAGCTGGCGGCGGTGCTGATGGTGCCGGCCCTGCTCGCCGTCGCCCTGGGCGTCGTCCAGATCCAGGGCGATGTCGCGCGCGCCAACTCGTACGCGGACATGCAACGGCTGGTCACCATGCGTAGCGAGCTGCGGACGCTGCTGGAAACCCTGCAGATGGAACGCACGATGACCGTCGAACAGCTCGGCGACAGCGTTCCCGCTGATCCCTCCGCTCTGCGGGAGCAGACGCGGCTCGTCGACCGTGCCCGGACCGCTGTCTCGAACACCAGCGAGCAGGAAGTCTCCCTTGCGGGTGTCGCGGCGAACCGCTATCGGGACGCCGCCGGCCTCCTGACCCGCCTGCCCGCCCTGCGCGCGAAGGTGGCGTCCGGCCACATCGCCTCCTGGACCGCGCTCAACGACTACAGCACGATCATCAAAGGGCTGCTCAATCTGGACCAAGCGCTCTTCAGCCCGTTCAGCGTTCCCCAACTGTCCAGGTCGGCAACGACGTTGTACGACCTGGAGGCGGTGGAGGAGCAGATCCACCTCCAGCACGTGCTGGTGCTGCAAGCGGTCGGCCACGGCCACTCGATGAACCCAACGCTGATGAGGGCCCTACAGGAATCCGACATCCGCATGCGGGACGGACTCGACGCCTTCCGGACCGTGGCCACCCCTGCGGAGCTGGGCGACTACCAGCGTACGGTCACCGGCTCGGCCGTCAGCCGGCGTGCACAAGCGGTGAGCGCCGCGCTGGCCGCGCCCACCGGACCGGACGCACAGCAGAGTGCCGCCAGCTCGCCGCCGGACTCGCCGCCGGACTCGCCGCCCGTCTCGCTGCCGGTCTCGGTCGAGAAGTGGAACCACGACTCGGAAAACACCGGCATGCTCGTCATCAAGGTGGCGGACGACCTCACCCACACGTTGCACACCACATCGGCCGAGCTGCAGGACCAGTCGAGCAACCGCGCAGGCGTGGCGTCCCTGATCGTCTTCGCGGTGCTGCTGCTCGCTCTTGCCATCGGTTTCGCGATCGGCCGGCATCTGCTGCGGTCGCTGACTGTCCTGCGGACGACGGCACTTGACGTGGCGGAGCGCCGGCTGCCCGCCGCGGTCGCGCGCATTCTCGACGGGCAGGTGACGGACGCCGCGGTCGACGTCGTACCGGTCCACACCACGGAGGAGTTCGGCCAGCTCGCCAGGGCGTTCGACACGGTGCACTCTCAGGCCGTACTGCTGGCGGCGGAGCAGGCCGGGCTGCGCGGTGACCTCAGGAACACACTGGTCAACCTCTCCCGGCGCAGCCAGAGCCTGGTGGACCGCCTGCTGCTGCTGATGGAACAGCTCGAGCGGCGCGAGGAGGACCCGGACCAACTCGGCAGCCTCTTCACGCTCGATCACCTGGCGACACGCATGCGGCGCAACAACGAGAACATGATGGTCCTGTGCGGCGGCACACTGGTGCGCTCATCCCATCAGCGAGTGGCGCTGGACACCGTGCTGAGAGGTGCTGTCTCCGAGATCGAGCGCTACCAACGGGTACGCGTCCTGCCCGGCGCTCCCGTCGACGTGATCGGGTACGCGGCCGGTGACCTGGGGCGGCTTGTCGCCGAACTGCTCGACAACGCGACGGCGTTCTCCCCGCCGCAGACCCAGGTGATCATCGGCTGCACCCGGGAGCCCGACGGCTCGGCCCTGATCGAGATCCAGGACGAGGGAATCGGGATGAGCGAGAGCGACCTCGCCGCGGCCAACCAGCGCATGGCGGTGGAAGCCGCCACGGATACGCCCGCGTCCCGGCAGCTCGGACTGCTGGTGGTCGGCCGCCTGGCCGATCGGCACGGCATCGCGGTCAACTTGAGCTCGCAGCCGAACCGCAGGGGGCTGCGGGCCCGGGTACGTATACCGGGAACGCTGGTCGGCGCGCAGGCATCGAGCCAGGCGGGGCAGCGGGGCGCGCTCACCGGACGACCGGCTGCTGCCAGTGCTGCGAACGCCGCGACTGCCACGACCGCCGCGAGGCTTCCGAGGCGGGCGGGCGGCGGCCGGACCAGCGACGGCCGGATCAACGACGGTAGGACAGCCTCGCTTCCGCGGCGGCCGCTCACCGACACCGGCCAAAGGCCCGCCCAGGTCGCCAAACACGCCCCTCGTCAGCCCGTCGGCCAGCCGTGGTTCGCGAAGACCGCGTCGGCATCGGTGACGACAACGGCCGCCCCCGGCACGGGAAGCGCGGCGGACACCCCGGTGGCGCCCGCCGAGGCGGTGACGCCCGTACCCGTGGTGAAGCCCGTACCTCCGGTGTCGCCCGTACCTGTCACGTCGTCCCGGCCCCATCCCCCCGGCGGCGGGGAACCGACACCGGACGGACCGGCGCCCGCGCTTCCTGTCCGGCGCCCGGCCGCGCGAGCGGCGCGGAAGCCCGACGCGCCGGCCGACCTCACGCAGGCCGGGTTGCCCAGAAGGCTTCCGCCTACGCGATCCACCCCACCGGCCCGGGTTGAGCGGCCCCCCGCCGGAGACGGGGCATCTACTACGGGCTTGGACGCCGGCCGCGCCCACAGCTTCCTCAGCAGCTACCAGTCGGGCCTCCGTCGGGCGCGACCCGAGCAGACACAGAATCCATCGGCTACAGGCAGGAAAAAGCCATGACATCACCCAACTCCGAGGATGTGAGCCAGTTCGGATGGCTGGTCACCAACTTCACCGAACGAGTCCCCAACGTGTCGCACATCGTGGTGATCTCAGCCGACGGACTGCTGCTCACCGCGTCGGACGGGCTGGCAGACGAACGTGCCGAGCAACTCTCCACCATCGCGGCCGGTGCGATCAGCCTGATCCATGCCGCTGCCCGCTGTATCGACACCGGGGATGTGCGGAGCACGGTGGTTCAGATGGAGCACGGCAACATGCTGATGATGTCGATCCGGGACGGCTCGTGCCTGGTCGCCCTGGCAGCCCCGGACTGTGAAATCGGCCAGATCGCCTACGAGATGTCCGTGCTCGTCGACCAGGTCGGCGAGATGCTGACGCCGGAACTCCGTACCGAGCTGCAGCAATCCCGCCAGACTGCCGTCCGATAGCGCGGACGAGAAGAACATGAGCACCGGTGGAGGCCCGTCCGGGCCTCGAAGAGATCAGGACGCGGACGACGAACAGACCTTCGCCGACGTGCTCAACGCGTTCAGTTTCGGCAACGCGCGACGCAGGCGAAAGGCGTCCGGTACGCGTGGCACGCCGCGTGACGTGCCGCAGCACGAGAAAGAGGAGGCGTCGCCGGCGCCTGCCTACGAGTCGTACGGGCAGGCGCCCACGGTGGACGACCAGTTGGCCACCTGGGAACCCGAGGACGCCGAGGGGGAAGCGCCGGCCGCATCCGTCCGCGCCTACGTGTGGACGGGCGGCCGGACCAGGTCACGCCATCACTTCGAGATCGAGACCCTGGTCACCGCCGCCGAACCGAGCAGCAACGCTGACACCCAGCCACACCGCGCGGTGCTCGGGCTGTGCCAGGAACCGAGGTCGGTGGCCGAGGTGGCGGCGCTGCTCGCGATGCCCCTCGGGGTGGCCATGGTCCTCCTCGGTGACATGGCGGACCAAGGACTGATCGTTGTCCACGGGACAGCGAACGACGAGGACGGCGCCGCGAGCCCGACGCTGATGGAGAGGGTGCTGATCGGGCTGCGTCAGCTCTGAGTGCGCGGCTTCCCGTGGTGACAGTGCTGCCGGCAGTGAGGCGTCGCGCCGATCATGCGCATGACCGGCGCCTCCGGGGAATGAGGCCCGGTAATCTCGGGCCATGCCCGAGACATCGGTGGCGCGTTTCTACGACGACCTGGCTGACGACTACCACCTGATCTACGCGGACTGGGACGCGAGCATCCGTCGGCAAGGGGTCGCCCTGGACGCCCTGATCGGCCAAGATCGCGCGGCGGCCCTCGACTGTTCCTGCGGCATCGGCACACAGGCCATCGGCCTGGCGCTGCGCGGACACCGGGTCACTGGCACCGACCTCAGCCCCCGCGCCGCCGCCCGCGCCGCCCGTGAGGCCGCCCGCCGGAACCTGAGCCTGCCCACGGCCGCTGCCGACATGCGGCGTCTTCCGTTTCCTGATGGCCGGTTCGACACGGTCGTCTGCGCCGACAACTCGCTGCCTCACCTGCTGACCGAGCAGGATGTGCGCGCCGCCCTGGCCGAGATGTACCGCGTACTGCGTCCCGACGGCATGCTCCTGGTCAGCACACGCGATTACGACGACCTGCTGCGCGACCGCCCGGCTTCGACGCCTCCGCAGGTCCACAGGAACGTCGACCGCGCCCACGGTGAAGAAAGAACCGTCACCTTCCAGCTCTGGCACTGGCATGACGACGGCGAGCACTACGACCTGGAGCACTTCCAGCTCCTTCCGGCAGGGGAAGAATGGCGCGTCCAGGTCCGCCGTACTACTTACTGGGCACTCGCCCGGGACCGGCTGACCGGCCTCGCAGCCGAGGCCGGGTTTGTCGGCCCCCAGTGGCGGATGCCGCAGGAGACGGGCTTCTTCCAGCCGCTGCTCGTGGCCCGCGCCGGTGAGTAGGCGACTCGACCTGCCGACGTAGAAGGAGAGGTGTCGGACCACTCCGATGCCCTGGCAAGTACTCGGAAGGGCATCCCTGTCCGTGCGGGCGAACCTCGCTCATCGCACGGGGAAGCCGAAGGAGTACCCCTGCTCCTTCAGCCACGGCAGCACCTCGCGCAGAGCGGCCAAGGTCTCGGAGCGGTCCCCTCCCGCGTCGTGGAACAGGATGGTCGGACCGTTGGGGAGTTCACTCTTGACGGTGGCGACGATGGTCTCCACGCCGGGACGCTCGAAGTCCTTGGAGTCGACGTTCCAGCCCAGCGGCCGCATTCCCCGGGACGCGGCGAGCTGCCGGCTGTACGGGGTGAAAGCACCGCCCGGGGCTCGGTAATACTGCGGCCGGACGCCTCCGGACGCCTTGGTGATCATGCGTTCGGCATCCAGGATCTCCTTGGACTGATAGGCCTCGGACTTCTTGTCCATGGTGGTGTCGTGCGAGATCGTGTGGTCGCACAGCCGGTGCCCGCCCGCCACGACCGCCTTGACCAGGTCCGGGTACGCCTGGGCCTGCGTGCCCACCATGCAGAACGTCGCCTTCACACCGCTGTCCTTCAGCAGTCGCAGCACCTGCGGCGTCCAGGTCGGGTCCGGTCCGTCGTCGATGGTGATGTTGACGCCCCGGGCGCCGCGGTCCGAGGCGTGCGCGATGTCCGCCGCCACCTTGGCCACTGTCTGGTCCTGGGGCCGGGCGGACGGCGCTGAGGCACCCGCTTGCGGCTGCCGCCCGTCGGCGGGGGCGGCCTGCACGGTCCACATGGATGTGGCAACGGCCACCGCTGTCACCCCGAGCGCCGCCGCGAGAACCCGGCCGTGCCACCCAAGTCGCTTGTGCCTCGCCATGTCCGCCCGCCCCTTTGCTGTCTCCGCCGATGCCGTGCACCCATCAGGACATACGAACGCCCGCACAGGACACCCGTGTTACCGATCAAGGACAAACCCGCAGGGGGCCGGCGACAAACGCAGGGCTTCCGCGACAGACGAGGGGGTCGCGACGGCCTCGTAAACACGGCCTCCCCGAGGTACGTCGGGGGCTCAGTGGGTCCGAACCTGTGCCGCGAAGCGGTGGGCCAGCTTTCGCCAGACGGCGGACGCGGCAGGTTCGTCGAGGCGGGCGCGGGTATGGAGGGCGGTACGGTCGGCCGCGCCGTGGCGGGAAAGCCGCGCGGGGTCCCAGCGCAGAATCCTCTCCGCGCTCGCCTCCGGGTGGAACTGCACGCCCCACGCCCGTTCCCCGAGCCGGAACGCCTGGTACGGGCACGCGTCGCTCTCGGCGAGCCAGTGGGCACCGTCCGGGAGGCGGACAATGCGGTCCACGTGGTTCTCCACCGCCGTCGGCCGCGCGGGCAGGTCACGGAACAGCGGGTCCTCGTCCGCCTCCGCCCGCAACCGCAGCGCCGTACTGCCGAACTCCGGTGCCCCGTACTCCCCGCGCACCTCCCCGCCCCCGACCTGCGCCAGCATCTGCCCGCCCAGGCAGATCCCGAACACCGGTACGCCGCGCTCCAGCGCTTGCCCCATCAGGGCCCTGGTGCCGGCGAGCCAGGGCGCCCTCGCGTCGTCGTCCGGCAGGTAACCGCCGCCCAGCACGATCAGCGCGTCCCGCTCCAGCTTCCCGGGCACGGTCTCCCCTTCGTACGGGCGCACCACGTCCAGGGCCAGTCCGCCCTCGGCGAGCCACCCTGTCCAGCGGTCCGGGCCGCCCCGCTCGGTGTGCTGGACGACCAGGGCCCGCGCTCCGCTCTCGTTCATACCTGCCAGTCTCTCCCCCCGGGCACCGGCGCCGGCCGCAGGCGGGACGCGGCAGGGGTTCCGGCGGGGTTTCGGCAGGGGTTTCGGCGGATGAGTTCGCCGTATCCTCCGGTTCGACTCACCCCTGGTCGGGGGGAGATTCCGTTGCTCCACCCAATGCGGGACGTTCCGAACCGTTCCACGTCGGCTGGGTGGAGGGGCGGACGGCATCGCTGGAGGTCGCCAGGGAGCAGCCTCCGTTGGCTGTGTCGGTGCGCCAGACTCCGGAGTCGCCCGAGGAGTAGGTGACGGTCACCTGCACCGCGTTCACGTGTGGGTCTTGGGTGTGGTGAGCGTGGGCGGTCGTGCAGATCAGTTGGTTGAGAGCGGCGATGCTCAGCGGCCCGGTGACCGGGGGCAGTTGGATCGACAGCCCGGTTTTGCCTCTGTTCCAGATTTTCGGCTGGCCCGTCAGCGGTGGTATCTCGGTTTTCACGCCGGCTTGCTGTTCATCGCCGTTCGGCCCCTGAAGGAGCATGTGCATGGCCGTCACCGCGTCTGCTTCGCGACCCGTTTTACGGGGGACCGGGATCAGAACGCCGTCCCTGACGAAGTAGATCAGGGTGGGCGACTGGATACCCGTGGCGGGCGCTCCTGACTCGACCACACCGGTGGTGGGGATGCCGCAGGCGGAGAGCAGGAGCCCCGCCGCGACCAGCAGTGCGGGCCGGGCCCTCCGGTGGGCAGGTCTCATGGGTGGCTCTCCATCGCTGGTTCGGGATCCGACTCGCCCTGTCCCAGAGGGAGTTCGACGGTGAAGACGGCGCCGCCTTCCGGACCGTTCGCCGCGCGGATGGTGCCGCCGTGCAGGTGGACGTTCTCCGCTGTGATGGCAAGTCCAAGACCGCTGCCCTCGGTTCTGGTCCGGGCGGTGTCCGATTTGTAGAAACGGTCGAAGACGTGGGGCAGGACGCTGTCCGGGATGCCCGGCCCGCTGTCCAGCACCTCGATGACCGCCTGCCGTCCCCCGGTCCCGGGGTGGTCCTCCACGGACAGGCGCAGCCGTACGGGGAGTTCGCCGTGGCGCAGCGCGTTTCCGACCAGGTTCGCGACGATCACATCGAGGCGGCGCGGGTCGACGCGGCCGCGGAGCGCGCCGGGCAGGGGCAGTTGGGTGTCCACCGTCTCCAGCCAGGCGCGGTTGGTGAGCGTACGCCGGACGGATTCGGCGAGGTCGATGTCGTCCAGGTTCAGGCCGGCAGCGCCCGCGTCGAAACGGGAGATCTCCATCAGGTCTTCGACCAGGCGGGCCAGCTTGACGGTTTCCTCGCTGATGAGGCGCACCGCGGTGGCGGTGTTGGGATCGAGGTGGGCCGCGTTCTGGTCGAGGATGTCGGTGACCGCCAGGGTGGCTGCCAGCGGGGTGCGCAGTTCGTGCGATACGTCGGCGGCGAAGCGGCGGGCACGTGCCTCCATGCGCCGCAACTCGGCCACGGTGCCCTCCAGGGCCGCGGCTGTCTCGTTGAACGTGCGTGACAGGTCGGCGAGTTCGTCGGTGCCGTTGACGGCGAGCCGGGTGTCCAGGTGGCCTTCGGCGATGCTGCGGGTGGCGCCGCGCAGCGCTCGTACCGGCCGCAGTACGCCACGGGCGGCGAGCAGCGCGAGCAGGACGGCCAGAACCAGGGCGGGTACGGTGGCCCGCTCGACGGCGGGGACCAGGGCCTGGACGTAGGAGAGTTCGGTGGTCTGCGGCACCGTCAGGAAGACCGCGAGGCCGGAGGGTTCGGACACGTTCGGCAGCGACGTGCCGAAGGTGACCGGCAGGCCGATGACGAGTGCGGGGCGGCCGTTCGTCGTCACACGTTGGAAGACGGTGGCTGTCCGGGAGCGTACGGCCGTGCGCATGGCGGGCCTCAACTCGTCGAACGGGTCCTTCGGTGAGGAGGTGGCGCTCAGGTGGTCGTAGGTGGCCATGACGCGCCAGTTCCCCGACGGTTCGGAGCGGGCCACATCGGTGGCGAGGGCGGCCAGTTGGGCCTGGTTCGGAGGAAAGCTGAGGCCGGCCGCGAGGTCGTTGACGTGATCCCGGAACTGCCCGATCACGGTGTCCTGGCTCTGCTGGAGTACGCCGGTACGCGCTTCCCGGAACGTCAGGGCGCCGGTGGTCAGGGTGGCGACGGCGGCGACCAGCAGGAAGGCCGTCAGCAGCCGGCCGCGCAGACCGCGCAGCAGCGGTGGGGCTTTCACCGGGACGTGAACCGGTAGCCGAACCCGCGCACGGTCTGGATGAAGCGCGGCTGTCCGGGTACCTCGCCCATCTTGGTGCGCAGCCGCTTGACGCAGGCGTCCACCAGCCGTGAGTCGCCGTGGTAGCTGTGCTCCCACACCGCTTCGAGCAACTGCTGCCGGCTGAACACCTGGCCGGGCGAGGCGGACAGGGTGAGCAGGAGACGCAACTCGGACGGGGCGAGCGCGACGGGATCGCCCCGGCGGGTGACGGTCAGTCCGGCCCGGTCGATGGCCAGTTCGCCGTGTTCACCGTACGTCTCGGTCTTCGGTACGGATCCGTCGGCGGGTGCGCCGCCGACCCGGCGCAGGACCGCGCGGATGCGGGCTTCGAGCACCCGGGCCTGTACGGGTTTCACGACGTAGTCGTCGGCTCCCACTTCGAGCCCGATCACGATGTCCACGTCCTCGCCCCGGGCGGTCGCCATGATGATCGGAACCAGGTCGTCGGCCGCGCGGATACGTCGGCACACCTCCAGCCCGGACATGCCGGGCAGCATCAGATCGAGCACCACGACGTCCGGCCGGAACGACTTGAGCTGTTCCAGCCCGTCCTCGCCCGTCCCGGCGGAGGCGACGTCGTGCCCCTGATAGCGCAGGGCGAGCTGGACGCCTTCACGGACAGCACGGTCGTCTTCGATGAGCAGGACACGCGGCATGTGCTCAGTATCCACAGCAGACCGGGCCGGACCCGGCCCTGTTACCAGATGATCACATGCGCGCGAGCCCGGTGACGGGCGCCGAGGCGCGCCCCCGGGCGGCGAGACGGCTGTTGCCGTCTCATCACACTCCGGGCCAGGTCCCATCACACCGCGGGCCCAGCCTGAACCACCATGACCGCGCGTCCCGGCCCCGGAAACGAGAAAATGCCATGAACCTACCCAAAAACCTCCGCATTCCCACCGTTACCGCCGTGGCAGTCGCTCTGCTGCCACTCCTCGCCGCCTGTGGCGGTAACACGGCGAGTACGGCTTCCACGTCCGCCTCAGGGACGGCCGGCGCTGCCGGCACCGCCGGCACCACGAAGACAGCCGACGGGGTGGCGCAACTCACCGTCCCGGACGGCGCGGATGAGGCGACCAAGCAGACGTACATCGTCGAGAACACCCTCGCGTCCTGCATGAAGAAGAAGGGTTTCACCTACACACCACACGTGGCGACGGCGGAAACGGGCGACTCCGCCGGCTGGGCCGACGGTGAGGACTACGCGCTGGCGAAGAAGTCCCGACAGAAGTACGGGTTCGGCAATTACGCACCCGCCGTCTATCCCGACGATCCGAACGCTCCCTTCAGCAGAGCGTCGGGAAGGGTGTCGGGAAAGGCCGGCTTCACCTCCGACGACGACGAGAAGGGCTTCACCCCCGCTCAGTTGAAGGCTTACGAGGTCGCGCTGAGCGGCCCTCCGGCCAAGAGCAAGTGGGAGGAGAAGATCGGCGGATGCGAGGCGACGGCACGTGCCGCGGCGTACGGACCGCCGCTGAGCGCCGCCGCGGAGAAGAAGAAAGAGGACGCGCAGACCGAGCAGAACCGTGCGAACGGTCTTGAGCTCAACGGCGATACCCAACTGGTCCAACTCGCCCAGCAGTTCGCCGCGTGCCTGACGGCCCAGGGCATCGAGGTCAGCACCACCCAGCCCACCGGCATGGTCGACATGGTGCGGCTGGACCAGGACGTGCCGGAGAACCACTTCGGCATGAGCAAGGAGGCCGCGCTGCCCCTGCTGACCAAGGAAATCGACATCTCCCTCAAGGACTTGGAGTGCGGCAGGAAGTTCCGGGCCGCGTACTTCCCGAAGGAGAAGGCCCACCCGTACTACGGCGAGGACGCGTGAACCCTCTCAGCAGCCGCAAGCAACTGGGCGCCCTGGTGGGCGCGGTGATCCTGGTCGGCGCGGGTGGCTGGTTCGCCGGTACGCAGGTGCGTTCCCCGGCCGACGCCGCCGCCGCGCACCGCGCGCCGAAGGCCGGTCCTGTGACCGTAGCGGTCCAACTGCGGTCGCTCACAGCGACCGTGGTCACGACTGGGTCCGTCGAGTTCGCCTCGCCCAAGCCGCTCTCGCTGGCCGGCTCCGTCGGCACCGGGGCGACAGCGGCCGCGGACGGCGAGGGAGCCGAGCAGCGGGTCACCAAAGCACCGGTCGTCGGTGCCAAGGTCAAGGAGGGCGACGTACTGATGACGGTCAACGGCCGCCCGGTGATCGCGCTGAGCGGATCCGTACCGATGTACCGCGCGCTGGGCCCCGGCACCTCCGGCGACGATGTGAAGCAGCTCCAGAAGGACTTGCGGGGGCTCGGCTTCGACCCCGGGGCGATCAGCGGAACTTACGGCCAGGGCACCGCGACGGCGGTCACCAACTTCTACAAGCACGAGGGATACGAAGCGCAGCAGCCGAGCGCCGACGACCAGCAGAAGCTGGGCCAACTGCAACAGGCGGTGTCCGCCGCCCAGGAGACGCTCCTCACCACCGGTGACAGCAGCACCGGTGACAGCAGCACCGGTGACAGCAGCACCGGTGACAGCAGCACCGGTGACAGCAGCACCGGTGACAGCACCGCCACAACGGAGACGGGCACACACGGCGGCACGGACTCGCCGAGTTCGCCGAGTTCGCCGAGCCCGAAGTCCAGCACGGACACGCAGGTTCATCAGCTACAGCTCGATTCCGCGCACAAGGCGCTGGACATGGCGAACGCCGCGCTCAGCACCTTCCAGGCCACTTACGGGACCAAGGTCCCGGCCGGCGAGGTCGTCTTCTTCCCGAAGCTGCCCGTACGGCTGGACAAGGTGACCGTGAAGGCAGGGGACAGCGTGTCCGACCAGATCGGCACGGTGACCAGCTCCGACCTGGTGGTGCAGGCCGTCGTCCCGGGTTCGGACGCCAAACTGCTCCGGAAGGGCATGGCGGTCGAACTGACGACCACCGAGGGCAAGAAGGCGGAGGGCACCGTGTCCGCACTCGGCGCCGACGCCACGTCCTCCACGACGCCCTCCACTTCGGCGGGCAGCGGCGACGGATCTGCCGGGACGACGTCGGAAGACACCGGCCCCGCAGCCGCCGGCACCTCCGCGGGTACCTCCGGCGCATCCGACACCTCCGCCACCGACGCCTCGGCCCCGAAGCAGTTGCGTATCTCCATAACCGAACCAGGCCCGCTGGCCGGCCAGGCCGAAGCCTCCGTGAAGGTGAGCATCAAGATCGGCGCCTCGGACGGCAAGGTGCTGACCGTACCGGTCGCCGCGATCCGTACCTCGTCCGACGGGCAGGCCCGGGTGCAGGTCCAGCGCGACGGCAAGCTGACCGACGTACAGGTCACCGTCGGGCTCTCCGCGGCCGGGCTCGTCGAGGTCAAGCCGACCAGCGGCACACTGAAACAGGCCGACGAAGTGGTGGTGGGCGAATGACCACCGGCCCCACCCCTGCTCCCACCTCTGCCACCACTGTTGCGACAACCGACCGGCCCGGGCCGGACAACGGCGGTGCCGGCCCGGACGCCGTCATCGAACTCACCGATGTGGAGCGGACCTTCGACTCCCAACCGCCCGTGCGCGCGCTGCGCGGTGTGAACCTGACCGTACGACGCGGCGAACACCTCTCCGTCGTCGGCCCTTCGGGCTCCGGGAAGTCGACGCTGCTCAACACGCTCGGCCTGCTCGACCGGCCCACCGCCGGCTCGTACCGGCTGGACGGGGTGGAGACCACCGGGCTCGGAGACCTCGAACGCACCGCGCTGCGCGGCAGCCGGATCGGGTTCGTCTTCCAGTCCTTCCACCTGTTGCCGTACCGGACCGTGGACGAGAACGTCATGCTGGCGGAGGCGTACCGCAGACCCCGCCCCGGTCTCGGCCGGGCGGGCCGCCTCGCCCGCGCCCGCCAGACGCTGGACCGCGTGGGGCTCGGGCACCGGTCGGGCTTCAGGCCCGACCGGCTGTCCGGCGGAGAGCGCCAACGGGTCGCCATCGCAAGGGCGTTGATCAGCGATCCCGCCCTGCTGCTCTGCGACGAGCCCACCGGCAACCTCGACAGCGAAAACACACTCTCCGTGCTGGAACTCTTCGACGACCTCTGCGCCCAGGGCATGACCCTGGTGCTGATCACCCACGACGAAGCGGTCAGCCGCCGGGCGGGACAGCGCGTACGGATCACCGATGGCCGCCTCACCCTGGAGACCGAGTGAAACGCGCGACAAGGGCGTCATCGGCGGGGGTACGTATCGAACGCCCCTGGATGGACCCCCGCGACCTCTGGACGGAAGCCCTCGCGGGCGTCATGGCGCGCCCGGTACGGTCCGCGTTGACCACGCTCGGCACGGTGCTCGGCATCACCACGCTCGTCATCACCATCGGGGTGGCGTCCACCGCCGGAAACCAGATCGTCGGCCGGTTCGACGCGCTCACCGCGACCTCGGTGACCGTGGTGGTGCCGCCCGAGGCCGCCGGCGTCACCACCGACTCGGCGCCGCTGGTGAGTTGGTCGGGGACCGACGCGGTACGGCGGCTGGCCGGCGTGGACTCGGTCGCCGCCCTCGCCGACTCCACCCCGACGAACAGCGTTCAGGTACGTTCCAACGACGTGAACGCGCCCGGCGACCTCTCCGGCCAGACCCTGGCAGTGGTCGCCGCCTCGGCCGGGCTGCCCGCCGCCGTACACGGTGCGATGAGCGCGGGACGGTTCTACGACGCCGGCGACATCGCCCGGCGCGACCAGGTCGCGGTGCTCGGCGACCAGGCCGCCCGTCTCCTCGGCATCAGTCACGTGCAGGACGCCCCGGCGATCTTCTTCCAGGGCCAGTCGTACACCGTCATCGGCATTCTGGGCGGCATCAAGCGCGAACAGCGCCTGTCCACCGCTGTGATGCTCCCGCCCACCACCGCCGCGGACCGCCTCGGCCTGAAGGACGTCACGCGCGTACTGGTCAACACCGCCCTCGGCGCGGCCCAGCAGGTCGCGCACCAGACACCGATCGCCCTGGCGCCCGGCCACGGGGACTCCCTCACCGTCGTCGCGCCGGCCGACCTGTCCAAGGCCCGCGACGGCGTCCAGAACGACGTCAACGGTCTCTTCCTCGTCCTCGGCCTGGTCTCGCTCGTGGTCGGCGCGATCGGCATCGCCAACGTCACCCTGGTGACCGTGATGGAACGGGTCGGCGAGATCGGACTCCGCCGCGCCCTGGGCGCCTCACGTCGGCAGGTGGCCGGCCAGTTCCTGCTGGAGTCGACGACCATCGGCCTGCTCGGCGGCATCGTCGGCGCGGCCCTCGGCATCGCCGTCGTGGTGTGCGTCGCCGTCACCAAGCAGTGGACCCCGGTGCTCGACCTGCGCCTGGCTCTCGGCGCGCCACTCGCCGGAGCCCTCGTCGGCCTGCTCGCCGGCCTGTACCCCTCGCTGCGCGCCGCCCGAATGGAACCGGTGGACGCGCTGCGCGCACCGTCGTAACGGACGCGAGACTGTACGGGGACCCGAGGCTGCGAAAGGAACGCCCGGACGCTGTGGCGGGCGCGCCATCCCCGCAGGCGCGGGGAGCAGTTGTTCCGGAGCCGGTGCCTCTTCGCGCATGGGCCACCGACGCGTCGCGGCCAACGGTGTTGCGAAGTCGTCAGTTCATTGGCGTCGTGTCATGCGCCTGTAACAGGCGCTGACCTGGGCCGTTATGCGTGCCAGAGTCATCGCTGTCGCCGGTGGCCGTGTGAGCACCCGGGGGGTGAACGGGGTCTTTGCCACTGGATGCAGGACTACATACATCAAGAAGTAAAAGAGGGACATGATGCGTACGCGTACTGTTCGTTGGAGTGTGTCGGCTTCGCTGCTCGTGGCCGCGGGCCTGGCGTTGACCGCGTGTGACCCCGGTGATTCGGTCTCCGCGTCCGTCTCCTCCTCCGGCGGGTCCGGCTCGACCGCATCGAGCCGAACAACCGCGGCCACACCCCCGGCAGCGCAGCAGTCGTCGAAGGCGGGCGGGCTGCCCGTGCCCCCCGGGCCGGCGGATCCGGACCTGAGGTGCACCAACCAGTACAGCTACGCGGGCGACTCCCGCGACAACGCCACCATCAACAGCATCGGTTCCGACACAGGCACCTGCCCCCCGGTAGTGCCGGACCAGTCGTCGCAGGCCGAAGACCGGCCCGCACCCCCCGGACCCGCCGACCCCGACCAGCGCTGCACCAACCAGTACAACTACGTGGGCGACTCCCGCGACAACGCCACCATCAACAGCCTCGGCTTCGAATCCGGCACCTGCCCCCCGTTCAAGCCCTGACCCTGGCATGTCGTGCGTACGGTAGGTCTCCCGGCCGCTTCGCAGCTCCGCCTCAGCCGATGGTGACGACACGCGCCCAGGACGGCGGGGTGCCCGGGACGTAATCGGGGTTCCTTTCCGCAACGCGGACGGGACGAGGAAAGAGACCGACGACGGTGCGGCAGGGCGGTCGCGCGGAGGGCCAGGGTGTCTGGCCGTCCGTCAGGGCGACGATCACGTCCGGACGCGGCCGGGAGCGGAGTGCCCGGGCGAAACCGGAGCGCAGATCCGTACCGCCGCCACCGACCAGTTCGATGTTCTCCGCACGGCAGAGCGGGATGGCGATCCCGGCCGCCGCGTCGCACGAGATCACCGAGACCAGGTCACGCCGCCCGCCCACCGCACGCGAGATCGCCGCCACCTCCAGCAGCGCGCTGCCCAGCTCGGCGTCGCTCACCGATCCGGAGGTGTCGATCACGACGCAGACCCGGGGCGGCATACGGCGCAGGCTCGGCAGCAGCACTCCGGGGACACTGGCCGAGCGCCGGGACGGGCGCCGGTAGCTGTGGTTCTCGCCCACCCCCGGCGCACTCGCCGCGGAGCGCATCGCCGCCCCCAGCAAACGCGCCCACGGCTGCGGCGGTTGGAACGCCTCGTCGGCCCACCGGCGCCATCCCTCCGGAGCGGCGCCCGGCCGGCCCCTGATCCCTTCGGCGACCCGG
Organism: Streptomyces sp. 150FB; assembly: GCF_000818195.1. Taxonomy (GTDB): domain Bacteria; phylum Actinomycetota; class Actinomycetes; order Streptomycetales; family Streptomycetaceae; genus Streptomyces. Next base: position 4,215,075 of record NZ_JTHL01000001.1, read on the forward strand.
AAACGGACCGCGTCCCGCTGCTGCTCGCTCAGCCCGTGTGCGCCGTCGGGCCCCAACTCCCACGGCCGGCCCTGCCCGTCGGCACCACTACCGCAGTCCAGCCAGGCCAAGTCCGCGGTGAGCCCTGACATCGACGCCGTCCGCAGGTACTCCTCCATCAGCAGCCCGAAGGGCAGCCGCAGCAGAGACGGCAGCACCGCCCCGGTGGGCAGCAGCAGCCCTTCACCGTAGATGTCGTCGTTGATCTCGAAGTCGGCGGCGATGTTGCGCCGCAGCCGCTCGCCCGGCCCGTACTCCTCGTGCTCCCGCGCATACCGCTCGCCCCGCGCATGATGGTCCCGGAGCAGATGCGAGACCTCGTGCACCCAGACGCCCGCCAACTCCTCGACCGGGGTGCGCGCCACGAAGCCGGGCGATACGTAGCAGCGCCAGTGCGCGTCCACCGCCATCGTCGGTACCGACCGGTCCTCCACCACATGCAGCGCGAAGAGTGCGCCGGCCAGGTAGGGACGTACCTTCACCGCGTGCAGCCGAGCGGCCAGCAACTTCTCCATGTCCAGCGGGAGTCCGGGCCGGCCGTACGCCGTCCCGGAGTCGGCCGGCGGCGTCGGTACGGTGGCCCGCACCGGACGCGGCGGCGCGGGCCGGGCCATCGGGCGCGGCAGAGG
>NZ_JTHL01000001.1:4215768-4229190 GCF_000818195.1 Streptomyces sp. 150FB
GTACCCGCGGGTGCTTCGCGCCCGCCGTCATCGGCGTACGCCCGTCGCGCGCCCGGCGTCGGCCGTCGCCGCGACCCGTCCCACCGACCGGTCCGCCCGTCGGGCGAGACCGATCACCCCGACCAGCCGCTCCACCGTCGCCGGCACCTCCCAGTCGTCGCGCCGCAGCGAGGCCAGCGTTGTCGCGGGGGCGACCAGCAGGTCCGGGGCGCCGGTCTCCAGCGCCCGGGCCAGTACCGCCCAGCCCGCCTCCCACCTCGCCCGATCGGGCCGCGCCCCTACGGCGGCCACCACCCCCTCCAGCGCGGCCTGACGTAGATCGCCCCGCACCGGCAGTTCGGCGGAGGCCGGATCGGCGAGCAGCGACTCCGGGTCCGGCAGATCCATCCGGTCGAGATGGGCGAGGAGTTCGAGCCCAGGGCCGTCCCCCACTGTGCCCCGCACCAGCAGCGCCAGTACCTCCCGGGAGACGGAGGCCGCGGTGCCGAAGGCGAGCAGGGCCAACGCGGCCTCCCAACTCCGGGGCGAGGGCCAGGCACCGCCGCGCCGCGTCTCCGTAGTGGGCAGCCGGTGGATCAACGTCGGCCGGGCTTCCAGGAATCCACAGACCGCGCGCCGGGCGAAAGCGACCGCCTCCGGCAACCGTTCCGGTACCAGCCGGGGCAGCTCCGCGCGGGGCCAGACTCCCCCGAGCCCGCGCACCACCACCTCCCGGTCGTGCACCCAGTACAGATGCACGAACCTGTTGGCCAGCGGCGGGCTCAGCTCCCACCCGTCCGCCGCCGACGCGCTCGGATTGGCCGCGGCCACGATCCGTACCTCCGGCGGCAGTTGGAGCGCACCGACCCTCCGCTCCAGGACCACCCGGAGCAGCGCGGCCTGCACGGCCGGTGTGGCGGTGGAGAGCTCGTCCAGGAAGAGCAACCCCCGCCCTGCCCGTACGAGTTCCACGGCCCACTGCGGCGGTGCCATCGGCACCCCCTGCACCGCCGGGTCGTCGCCGACGATGGGCAGCCCGGAGAAGTCGGTCGGCTCGTGGACGCTGGCGATGACGGTGGTCAGCGGCAGGTTGAGGGAAGCGGCGAGTTGCGTCAGGGCAGCCGTCTTGCCGATGCCCGGCTCGCCCCAGAGCAGCACGGGCAGGTCGGCCGCGACGGCCAGAGTGAGCGCTTCGAGCTGCTCGTCGGGGCGCGGCTCGGTGGTGGTGGTCCGCAGGAGGGTCAGGAGGGCGTTGGCGACAGCGAGTTGGGTGCCGGTCGCGGATCGGCCGGCGGGGGTGGGCAGGAGAGTACTGGAGGTCATGGGCATCACCTTGGGTGGGATGTGGGAACGGGACAGCCCGTCCCGGAGGTAGTGGGCGTACGGCACGGAACACGCGGTACGCGCACGGGACTTGGGCGGGGCACCTGGTCAGGCGGAACCGCCGGTCAACCGGCAGTCAGGCCAGACTGGTTCTCAGGTCAGGTCGTTCTCAGGTCAGGCCGGTACGGGGCCGGGCCCGGGTGCTCCGCTTGAGGCGCAGTACGGGAGGCGTACGGCGATCCAGTCGGGGGCGGTGACGCGCCTCCGCGTACCCCAGGTCCGAGGCTTTCCCGGCCCCCGCCGCACCGGCCCCGGGGTGCACGTCGACCAACCCCGAGCGGAAGAGACCGTGTTCGACGCGGCGGGCCGCAGCGGACTCCAGTTCCTCCCGCAGCGGCCCGTCGCGCAGGACCGCACCCGGACCGAGCAGCCTCTCGACCACGGCCAACGCCCCGACGACGTCACCATGGCCCAACCGCTCCCGGACCGCGGGCAACGCCTCCGGGTCACGGTGCACCTCGTCGATGGCCCGCAGACAGGGCAGCGCGGGCCCGCCGAGCGCCACCAGCAGGTCCTCCCTGCGCAGTTGTGCCGCGTCGTGATCGATCGCCGTCAGCACCCCGTCCCGCAGCGCTATCCGGTGGACCTCACCCCGGCACTCCACCCGGTGCGGATCACCGGTCCGGGAGACGGGGCCGGTCGCCGGTCCCGCACTGGACGACGCCACCGAGCCGAACGTCGCCAACGCCGCCAACGCCGGGGCGACGAGCGGATGCAGCCGATCGGTGCCGACCAGTCCGGCCCGCAGCAGCTCCAGATCCGGAAGGACCCGGGCCGCCGCCTCCGGCAACACCGGAAGCGCCGCGACCTCCTGCGGCGGCAGCGTCTCCCGCAACGGCCGGAACGTCGGAGCATGGCCCTCGTCGGGAGCGACGAGTTCGAGCACGGCGCGGCTTCGCGTACCGAGCCGTACGGTGAACGCCCCGCGAGGGCAACCCTCGGCCCGCAACAGCAACTCGGCCTCGGCGGCCCACCGTTCCGACGCCCACGAGTGATCGTGGATGGCGGCCCGATGCGGAAGGGACGGCGCCTCGTCCGTACCGAACGGCCCGGTCTGCCCGAACGGCCCGCACCGCCAGGCCAGTTCGCCGCTCCGCTCGGCGTCCCAGAGATGCCGGTGCAGGTCGAGCCGGAAACGCCGGTCGGGATGCGGGTGCGGATGGTGCCTCGGGGCGCCGTTCCCGGACCCCTCCCACAGGGCCAGGGACATCCGCTGTCCGGCGTCCGCCCGGGCCGGCGGTGTCCGCACCACGAGGTGCGGTGGCTTGGCGCCGGAACTCCCGTAACGAGCAAGGGAGATGGTGAGGCCGGCGCGGAGCCGCCCGTCGGGGGCGATCCGGGGCAGGTGCCAGCGGAGCAGATCCGGAGCCAGTCGGCGCAAATCCGCACGAAGACGGCTGAGGAGATCAGTGCCGTAGCGGTCACGCACGGCGCGCAGATCGAGATCGATGTCGACCCGGGCGGCAGCGCACGCCCCGGCCCAGTCACCCACCGCACGCCGTGCGGTCGCGGTCTCGATCATGGACGGTGGCACGGCGTACTCGCGCACGCGCTGCCACATCAACAGGTGGGGCGGAATCTCATTCGCGAAGTGATGTGCCATCAGCAATCACCTTGCGCGAACGATTCCCCCGATCCGTACGAGGAGTAGGTCTTCATCCCCGGCATCATAGGCACCACGGTGTGGATCTGTCAGTCCCATTCGAACCGTCCACCGCGCCGGCCGCGGCGGCGACGGGGTTCGCGGCAGGTGGGCGGAACGGAGTGCCACGCGCGGAGGATCTACTGCTGGGCCGTGGCACTCGGCCCCCGGGGCCTGCGCCGCAAGCGCGGATACGTCAGCCCCGCCCACCATGTGAAGAGGTACGCCACGACGGGCACGGCGGGAGGCACGTACCACCACGGGATGCCGATGAACCTCGCCCCGACTCCCACCACCAGGCCGGTGACGAGAATGATGGCGAACATCCACCCGCCGTACGGGTTCCAGGCGAAAAGCTTGTACGAACCAGGCCTGACAAGGCGCACCGCGCCGAACACCATCGCCTGAGCCGCGAAGAGCCCTGCGAGCGTGCCGTAAGCGGCGACCAACTGGAGCGAGTCCCGGGGTGCTTCGTCGGTGTTCTGCCGAACGCCACTCTTGTCCAGCACCACGATGTCGCGGTGCCAGACGGTGGCGGTGACGTGGTCGCCCGCCTTCAACCGCTCGAAGAGCGGCCCCGGGTCTTCGAAGTCCACGACTACCGGCCGGGGGTCCTCGTCCTTCAGGGTCACCTCGTACTTGTGGGTTTTCCCGGTGTCCTCGATCGCCGTCCTCGCCACGGTGAGGCGCGGCGTACTCAGACAGTCCTCCCGCGCCCGCGCCGTCGCGCGAGCGGGGCACGACTCGGCTGCCTGGTAGTCGCGGTAGTGCGCGCCTTCGGAGGGCAGCCACACAGCGAACGCGAGGTAGCAGAGCACCGCGAACATCAGGGACAGCAGGATCAGCAGTGCGCCCCCGAACCGCGTCCGGCCCGGCGACTGCCGGCCGGCACCGTCCTTCTTCGCCGGCCTGCCCGTGCTGTGAGCCATCGCCCGAACCGCCATCGGCTGCCCCCATCTCTCATCAGCCGGCTTCAGGATACGAGGAGGCCGATCGCCCGGTCAGGGGCGGGCGCTCCCCGCCTCGGCCGTTTCCTTGAGGCGGTTCATCCAGTCCTTGAGACCCGTGTCGAGGGTGCTCTGACTTCCCGGGATGTCGGCGTCGACCGGAGGACCCGCCCACGACTCCTCGGTCGTGGCGAGCACGCCGCCCTTGACCGGTTTGAAGGTGAACAGGTGCACACCGTCGATGCCGTTCACCGGCGCACCCCATGCCGTGCACCGAAGTGGCTTGACCGTCTTGACCGTTGACGTGATGTGCATGTCCTGCGGGGACCATTCGAAAACCGAGCCCGGCCGCAGCGGGCCCGGGGTCTTCTTCTGTGCCGGGGTGATCTCCGGTATCCAACTGGCCCAGTTGTCGATATCCGTGTGCAGACGCCAGACAGTCTTCTGCGGCGCCTTGATGAAGACGCTGACCTTGCTGATCACGGGGGCGCCCTTGTCGACGGTCACGCCCCGGCACTCCTGGTAGGTCCGGGCATGCGGCCGCGCCTCGTTCGCCATCGCGGCCGGCTGGGCGGCCAGAGCCACTGTCGCGCCGAGGGCGGCGGCACTGATGCCCTTCACGAGCCTGCGTCGTGTGGTGATCAACGTCTTCCTTCTCTCATTGTCATGGGCCGACACCGCATCGGACACCGCTCCGTCCGATGCGGTATCGAGCGTGTACTTACGCATGAAAGGCTACGCCCGTAAATATAGCGCCGCAAGAGGGCGTCGCTGCCGGTGTGGGTCCCCAGGCCCGAGACAAGAAGGGCGAGTTGGTGGCTGGAGCCCTGCCCGGCGATCACGTGTTCGTCGATTCCCGGGCTCGGAGGGCGAGTTCGGCTCTCGTCATCCGTCCTCCGCGTGGCCCAAGCGGAACGCCACCGGGCCCCCCGTCGGGAATCGCCCCTCGCGGTCGGCCGGGCTCGGCCCAGGCCTCGCTCAGACTCGCCCTGGCTGGGGTGCGGTTGAGGTCGGGCGTCCACGGCGCGCTCAAGGGCGCCGTGCCTCTGCCGTACCCCGCCGACTTGTCGTTAAGGTACGAACCGCGCTTGTGGCCTGCGAGTTGACACTGCGGCGGCGAGCGACGCGCGGAAAGCTGCCCATGAAGGAGTCGTCTCCAAGCATGTCCGACAACCTGACGCAGAGTCTGGCCGAGCACGTCCGTGACGAAGGGTGGGACGACAGAACCGCCTTCCTGACAGACGATGAAGCCTGGACGTTCAAGCAAGTCTTCGACGGTGCCGCGCGGGTCGCGAGCGGTTACCGGAATGCCGGTCTGAACCCTGGGGACCGGGTCCTGCTGGCCTTACCCGACAGCGTGGAAATGGTCTGGTGCCTGCTCGGAGCCTGGCAGGCCGGTCTCGTCGCTGTGCCCGTCAACGTGCAGATGAGCCAGGAGGATCTGACCAGAGACATCACCACCGCCGAGCCGGCGCTGATCGTGGTCGACCCGGACACCGTCGGTTGGCTCGACACCGCGGGGCTCGCCCCGACCACCGAGGTCAAGCCGCTGCTCGCGGACGAGCCGGACACCCGATTCGTCGGCGGCGCTGAAGAGCCGGCCCTCGCCCTCTTCACATCCGGCACCACGGGCACTCCGAAAATGTGCTTCTTCCTCCACCGCGACGTCGGTGGCTCGCGCCGCCGGCCGAGCACGGCCGGGCAGCTCGGCGCTGTCGGGCTGTCGGTGTCGCGCATGTACTTCCTCGGCGGCCTGAGCGCCTCGTTGTTCGCCACGCTCGGAACCGGACAGATCTCCGTGCTCTCGCGCCCGCGTGCGACCCCGGCCGCGGCGATCGAGCTCATGCGCCGTCACCAGGTCACACGCCTGTTCGCGCAGCCGAGCTTCTTGGCCCGACTGCTCCTCGAACCCGGTCACACCGAGGTGCTCGGACGACTTACGCAGGTGACATGCGCGGGAGAGGTGCTCTCCGCCCGGATGCGCGAGCGGCTGGTGCCCATCCTCGGGGAGCGGCTGATCAACGTGTACGGCGCGACCGAGATTGGCGGCATCGCCATCGGCCGGCCGGCCGCGTACGACACGCCATCGGCGGTCGGGACGCCCTACGACGACAGGCCGGTGCGCGTCGTCGACGCCGACGGGGAGACGCTCCCCGTGGGCGGGCGGGGTGAGTTGTACATACGGGTGCCCTTCGCCTCGCGCGGCGTGGTGAAGGGCAGTCTCGGCCCCGACCAGGTGACCGATGTCTGGTGGCCCACCGGGGACCTGGCGTCGATCGGCGAGGACGGGATCGTGCACGCGCACGGCCGGCTCGACGACGTCGAGGTGATCGGCGGGCAGAACGTGGTGCCCGGCGAGATAGAGCAACTCATCGAGAGCCACCCGCAGGTGCTCGAAGCCGCGGTCAGCGCCGTACGGCGCTCGGCCGGGGACACCAGCCTGCGCGCCTACGTGGTGAGCACCCCCGCGCCCGGGTCCGGCGAAGTCGCCGACACCGACGCCCTGGCCGCCGAGTTGGTCGACCTCGCCCGAGCCCGCCTGTCCTGGTACAAGGTCCCGAACGACGTCGTATGGCTGGACGCGTTGCCCCGGAACGGGAACGGGAAGATCCTGCGCAGGAAGCTCCGCGCGGAGGGCAACCAGTTCGCCTGAGGCGGGCGGGTCGCGCTGTCGCGCAGGTCGTGCGGTCGCGCTGTCCCCCAGTCGGGCCGGGTTCCGTCATCGGGACCCGGCCCGACTCAGTTCGGAGACCGGACGCACGCTCGCCACAGGCACCGCCATGTCACCCTCGCCTCCCTCGCCCGATTCCGCGCCCGATCCGTGGCCGGTGAACAAGCAGCGACGAAGGCGATCCTTGATCGCCCGGCGCACCCACCGGAGGGGGCGGCGGACGCCGGGAACCTCGCCACGCCGCGTAGGCCACAGCGAGTTGACCGACGTCTGCCGCGGAGGACAGCACCGCCACCACCGCGTCGAAGGCGCCGCCCGTCTCACCTGGACGCGTCTCGTCGTCGGGCACGATCCGGCCGCCGCGGGACCGTGCCCCGGCGGACAGGGAACGCATGTGTGTGAGGGACACCGTCGTACGTCGGACCTTGTACGTCGGACCTTGCTCGTCGGAGAGCGTCTTCGTCTCGGACGTGTTGTGGAACGCGCTCAGTTGGTCAGCGCCCCGGCCCACCGCACTTGCGTAATTCCGTGATTTGTTCGCCTGCTGCTCCAGTGTCGCCGACCGGGCGCCGTGCCTGGGTGAGCTGGAAAGGCCGTGCTGCCCAGGTAGGGACGGCCGGGGAAGGAGGCCCGGCGAACGGCGGCCGGGCGTGAAGACCGTGTGAAACCAGGGGTGCGCGGCCACCTCGCCGCCCTGAAGCCCTGCGCGCACCCCCCTCCTTGCGATTAGGTTTCCGTGTGCGTGCCGTCGGGCCGGGTCACGACCGCGGCGGAGCCGAGCGAGGGGAGAGGGAGTCGCTGTGCGCCTGGGAACGAGGGTCGGCCGACGCTATCGGCTGGTCAAGGGGCCGGTGCGTGGCGGGAGCGGCGAGGTCTGGTTCGCCCACGACGAGGAACTTCACCGGGACGTCGTCCTCAAGCGCGTCCCGGGCAACGACGGAGCCGCCGGCTTCGACTGGCTGCGCGCCGAGGCACGCGCCCTGGCGCGCTTCAGCCATCCGCATGTGGTCACGCTGTACGACGCGGTACGGGCGGGGAACCGCTGGCGCCCCACGTCCTGGCTGGTCATGGAGTACGTCGCCGGCGGCAGCCTCGACAACAGACCCGCCATGCGGCCCCAGGCCGCCGCACGGATCGGCGCCCAAGTCGCCGACGCGCTCCACGCGCTGCACGGCAAGGGCATCGTGCACGGCGACATCAAACCGGGCAACCTCCTCATCACCCGGGACGGCACCGTCAAGCTGGCCGACTTCGGCGCCGCCCACCGGGTGGGCGGCCAGGAGACGATCACACCGAACACCGCGGTCAGCTACACCCCCGGCTACGCCGCCCCCGAGGTGCTCAGAGGTCAGCCCGAACCGGCCTCGGACGTCTTCTCGCTCGGCGCCACCGTCCACGCGCTGGCCGCCGGGCACCCGCCCCGCCGCGCGGGCGCCGCGGGGAAGGACGCGAACGCGAGGGCAGACGCCAACGACGACGCCAACGACGACCCCAACGACGAGGCCACCGCGTACCTCGCCGCCCGGGAGGCGGCCCGCGGCACCGTCGAGGTCGACGAGGCGACCGGCCCGCTGCGTAAGACGCTGGAGGCCATGCTCGCGCGCGATCCGGGCGCCAGGCCCACGACGGCCGCCGCCCGCGAGGCGCTCGCCGCGCTCGCCGGACCTGAGGAAGACGCGCCGACCCTCCCGGACCGCATGGCCGCCACGCTTCCCGAACCCGAACTGCCCGGCGTGCCGTTCCTGCGCCGCCACGTGGGAGCGGTGACAGCCCTGGCCGTGGTGGTCGCGGCCCTCGCGGGCGTCGGGATCTGGGCGCTCACCGGCGGCGGCGGCGACCCGGGCCCCGCTGGGCCGGGGGACGCGGCACCGCCCGGACGGGCCGCGGTCTCCGTCATCGGCGACCACCGCACGGCCGACCCCTGTGCCCTGACGAAGCCTTCGAAGCTCACCTCGTTCGGCGATCCCAGCCGCGACCCCGCGTACGGCGGTTTCAACCGGTGCGACACCATCGTGCAGACCGACAGTGGCTCCGTGGACGTCGAGGTCGAGTTGGACAACGGACCCACCAGCGACATCACGGGCCCCTCCACGACCGAGGGCCCCGTACGCCTCATCAAGGAGGAGCCCGACGGCGGCGAGTGCGACCGTACGCTGCTCCTGCCCGGACGGGACCACGTCCACGCGACCGTCACCGCCAAACCCGCCGACGGCGGCAGCCCGGCCACGTCCCTGCTGTGCCGCATGGCCGACGTGGCCGCGGCCGACGCCGTATCCGCCGTCAACGCGGTGCCCTCGGGCGGGGCGATCGTCCGCCGGTCCCCGCCGCTGCCCGACGGCTCGCTGGTGCACCAGGACGCCTGCACACTGCTCGACGCGAAGGCGTTGGAGACGGTGCCCGGCATCAACGCCACCGACCCGGACATCGGCTTCGGCAACTGGGACTGCTCGTGGGGCAGCACCACCAGCGACACCTATGTGGACGTGTACTTCGACAGAGGCGATCCGCTGACGGCGGCCAACGGCACTCCCACCAGGCTCGGCGGTCACCGCGTCTTCGTCGCGCCGCCGAACGAGGAGGGGGACCACACGGCGCTCGTCCAGGTGGTCGCCCGCACCGACGGCACGGGCGGCGACGCGATCCACGAGATGGTCGAGGTGGTGGTCGGCGGGTCGTCGCGGTCGGACTCGGAGCTGCGTTCCCTGGCGACCGGGCTCGCCACCTCGGTGGCCCGCGCGCTGTGAGACCCCCCGTACGAGGCAGCCGGCCATAGCCGCGCGATCCGGCTCTGGGAGGGGTCCCGCGCGGGTGCGGCACAGTCGTTGGAGGGTGCTCGGCACAGGGGACCGGGCACCCTCGCACCCCTCGACCATGCGCTCGCCAGTGCAGGCAAGGAGACCCGATGGTGAACAACCCTTACACTCTGGCGCGCGGCGCCCTGCCCGCCGTACCGGGCACCCTCCACGCGCGGTCCGTCACCGGCGGCATCAAGATCGCGCCGCAGGCGGGACGGACGGTCCGGTTCGGACGCGGTGAGCGGCCCGACGTCGATCTGCCGGTCGGCGAGAACGACATGCGGGTCAGCCGCAGCCACGGTGAACTCACGTACCGCAAGGGCACCTGGTGGCTGCGGAACACGGGGCAACAGCTCGTACGCCTGCCGCACGGCCTCATGCACATGAGCACCGATCCCCTTCCGCTCGCCACGGGCTACACCCCGCTGTTCGTGAAGGGGTCGGGCTACCGGGAGCACCTCGTCGAGCTGTACGTGTCGGGTCCCGACGAGTCGGCCGCCGTACCGCGCCGCGAGGCCGCCACGCTGCCGCCGAAGATCTGGCCGCTGCGGGACGACGAGCGGCTGTTGCTCGTCGTCATGGGGCAGCACTACCTGCTGTACGAGCGCGGCGCACGCCCCCTGACGTACCGTCAGACAGCCCAACTGCTGGCGTCCCTCCAGCCGGACGGCAACTGGAACGAGCGCAGGATCGAGTACAAGATCGCGGCGCTGCGCCAGCGGCTCGGGGGTGCCGGGTTCCCGTACCCGCTCGCGCACGACGCCGACGCGGGTGCCCCCTGGGACAACAACCTCCTGCACAACCTGCTGACCGGGCTCGTGGAGTCGACCACACTGGTGCCGCCGGACCTGGAGCTGATGGACGAGGGCTTCGACGACTGAGACGACCGCCCACCGTCCACCGCACACCGCACACCGCACACGCGAAACGCTCGGCTGGGAGAACCCCAGCCGAGCGTTTTGTCTGATGTCTCAGGCCTGCCCAGGCCACCATCAGGTGTCTAGGCCGCCATCAGGTCAGATCGTCGGTGTCTCGTCGACGACTTCCTTGTGCGGTTCGACGATGAACTTCCAGCCGTCGCTGGGCTCCATGAACCGCACGCGGGTCGGGTAGATGTCCAGGGCGCGGCGGTCGCGGTTCTGGTTGCTCGTGTTCTTCCGCCCCCGGGCCGGCTCCTCGAACAGGTCGACCTTGACGTCCGGGACCGCGACGACTTCCTCGCTCCAGCGCTGAACGATCCCCACGCCGAACGCGTCCCGCGCGGCGGAGTAGAGCGACTCCAGAGCTTCCTTGTTCCCGTTGGGCACGAAGAGGGCGAGGTTCAGGAGGACACCGGCACTCTGGAGAACCTCGATTTCCTCCCCCGCCTTGTCGGCAATCCAGATCCCGCGCTCTTCGGCATTGTCCGGGAGAACGTGGACTTCCTCACCGAAGACAGTCTTCGCGGTGAAGGAACCTCCCTCAAAATTCTTACCCGGCTCCGTAAGGAATGCCGGGGCGTAGCAGTCGAGAGGAAGGCCATCCATCTCTGCCGAGACGAAAATTCCGTCCTGGCGGCCCAACTCTGCAATCTCGCCGGCCGTAAGACGTCGAGCCGTAACCTTCTCGGTATTCACGCCATTCCCCTTTTTTCGTGGCGTCCTATGAATTCATTAATACTCTACCACGGAAACGACCGGCCAGTTTCCGTTAGGCATGACCTCGCACTCACGATAGCGCTGGTCAGCCCGGCGAGTAATTCCATCCCCCTTAGCGGCGACAGACAAATCCTCACGCATCGCCGACGGAATGCAGCACCCCTCGGAGGGGCTTCCGGCGGGTGAATGAAACTGTCGCATCGGTAATTCGTGATCGAATCCGCAGATGTAGGCATCCATCGCCGAGATGACTATGAAGGACTTGAAGCACTTGAAGCACCAGGAGTAACCGAATCGACCGTCGCACGTCGCGTGACCGCCCACAGAAGAAGTGCGAGCAAGCTGATTCCGGCACCGAGTGCGCATACGGCTGTCCAGCCCGCCACCGCGTAAAGCATGGTCGCGGCGAAAGCACCCGACGCGCTGCCGATCGAATAGAAGACCATGTACCCCCCGATCAGTCGGCTTCCCGCCTCCGGGTGCAGCGCGTAGATCAGGGTCTGGTTGGTGACGTGGACCGCCTGTACGGCGAGATCGAGGACGATCACGCCGGCCGCCAGGGCCCAGAGCGAGTGCCGGGTGAAGGCCAGCGGCAGCCAGGAGACGGTCAGCAGGGCCAAGCCGATGCCGGTGGTTCGCTGGGCGAGGCCGCGGTCGTTGAGCCGGCCGGCCGCGGTGGCGGCGAGGGCGCCCGCCGCTCCGGCCAGTCCGAACGCTCCGATTTCGGTGTGGGACAAGGAAATTGGGGGTGCGCTGAGCGGCAGGGCGACACTGCTCCACAGCACACTGAAGGCGGCGAAGATCAGCAGAGCGAGCAGGGCCCGCACGCGGAGGAGGCGCTCGCGCGCGAACAGCGTGACGGTGGAGCGCAGCAGCCGCCCGTACGCCCTGGCCGTCGGCGTGACACTCTCGCGGGCCGGCGGCAGCACGCGGTGGAGCGCCAGGGCGAGTACGCAGGTGAGGACCGCCGAAGAAAGGTAGACGGAGCGCCAGCCGGCGAGGTCGGCCAGGAGGCCGGACACGGTGCGGGCGAGCAGGATGCCGGTGACCACGCCGCTGGTCACCAGACCGACGACCCGTCCGCGCTCCTCGGGTGGAGCGAGGGACGCGGCGAAGGCCACCAGCGTCTGGGTGACCACCGCGAGCAGCCCCACGGCCCCGAGGCCCACCAGGAGGAGCGCCGCGCTGCCTGCGGTGCCGACCGCCGTCAACGCCGCCGCCAGGAGGAGGAGTTGCGCCGCGACGAGACGTCTGCGGTCGACCATGTCTCCCAGCGGTACGAGAAAGAAGAGCCCCAGCCCGTAACCGATCTGGGTCAGGGTCACGACTACGCCGACTGTCGCTGTGCCGATCGAGAAGTCGCGGCCCAGTGTGACGAGGAGTGGCTGCGCGAAGTAGACATTGGCCACAGCCGTTCCACAGGCCACGGCGAAGAGCAGGGTGACCCCTCTGGACAGTGTGAACCCGGACGTCCTCGCACTCAGCGCCACGACCTCTGCTGCCATGACCTTGCGGTCTCTTCCCATGCGAAGCCCTTTCACGACTGATTGCGCCTGACGCATTTGGTTGCATCTTGCTACCAGTGGGACGGTAGCCCGCCCTGGTAGCGTGTTGCAACCGGTGTGATGGACTGGAGGGCGACATGGTCGAGCGGACACGCTTCAACGACAGCGACTGTCCCGTCGCGCGATCCGTCGACGCGATCGGCGACCGGTGGTCCTTGCTGATCGTGCGGGACGCCTTCGACGGCAGCCGCCGCTTCGGCGAGTTCCAGCACAGCCTCGGCGTCGCGAAGAACATCCTCGCCGCGCGCCTCCGCGAACTGGTCGTCGCCGGAGTCCTCGACACCGTCCCCGCCTCGGACGGCAGCGCGTACCACGAGTACGTACTGACACCGAAGGGCAAGGGCCTGTTCCCTGTCATCGTCGCGCTGCGACAGTGGGGCGAGCAGAACCTCTTCGCCCCCGACGAGCCCCACTCGGAGATGACCGACCGCCGGCAGGGACGTCCCTTGCGCGCGCTGGAGGTCTACGCCGCGGACGGGCGGCGACTCGACGCCGACGACACCACCGTCAACAAGGTCAACGAGGCCAACAAGGCCAACAAGGTCGGTTGGCCGGGGACGCCCGGAGATCCGCGGAGCCGCACAACCCGGTGAACCGCTCCGGGCCCGGGGCGGCTTGGACAGCTTGGGGCCCTCTGGCCGTGCCGGCGCAAGGTCGCGTTCATCGGGTGGTCGCGGAGATGGACGAAGGTTCGCGTGCTCTCCGAAGACCCGCGAAAGGAACAACCATGGCCACAACGAACGATACGGCGGAAACGACCGACGGGCTGAGCCGCCGTCACGCGCTCGGCCTGCTGGGCACAG
>NZ_JTHL01000001.1:4229352-4256996 GCF_000818195.1 Streptomyces sp. 150FB
TCCCGCTGCTGGGCGCGACCCCCGCCGCCGCCGCACCGGCCCTCGGCTCCCCCGCCTTCCACCCGACGGCCGACTCGGGCGGCGCGCCGCCGGTCCAGGGCCTGCACCTGACGTTCGGCGCCGACCCGAGCAGTCAGATGGTCGTCTCCTGGCTGACGGACGGCCCGGTGAAGCGCCCCCGCGTGATGTACGGGACGCTGGAGCACGGCCTCGGCTCCAGCGCCGCGGCGCACACCCGTACCTACACCGACGGCAAGTCGGGCCGCACGGTCCACGTCCACCACGCGGCGCTCTCGCGCCTCAAGGCCGGTACGGACTATGTGTACTTGGCGACGCACGACGGAGCCACCCCGGACAGCGCCGTGTTCAGAACCGCACCGCGCGGCCGGGCCCCGCTGACCTTCACCAGCTTCGGCGACCAGTCCGCGCCGCAGGTGACCTGGTCGGCCGACGGCACGAGCATCATGGACGCCAACTCGACCCCGGCGACCAAGGACATCGTCACCGGCATCGAGCAGGTCGCCCCGCTCTTCCACCTGCTCAACGGCGACCTCTGTTACGCGAACCTCGATGTCGACCGGGTCCGCACCTGGAACAACTTCTTCACCAACAACACCCGTTCGGCGCGGTTCAGGGCCTGGATGCCGGCGGCCGGCAACCATGAGATCGAGGCGGCCAACGGCCCGATCGGACTGGGCGCCTACCAGACGTACTTCGAGCTGCCCTCCACCGAGACGGACGCCGAACTCGACAACCTCTGGTACGCGTTCACCGCCGGTTCGGTACGGGTGATCGTGCTCCAGAACGACGACAACGCGCTCCAGGACGGCGGCGACGTCTATGTCAACGGCTACTCCGGTGGCCGCCAACTCGCCTTCCTTGAGAAGGAGTTGCGGGCGGCACGCTCCTCGCGCGACATCGACTGGGTGGTCGTCGCCATGCACCAGGTGATGGTCAGCTCGACCGACGCCAACGGCGCCGACCTCGGGCTGCGCGAGAAGTACGGGCCGCTCTTCGACAAGTACGGCGTAGATCTGGTCCTCTGCGGACACGAGCACAACTACGAGCGGTCGCTGGCGGTCCGCGGCGTCGTCAGGGGCAGCGAGACACTCACCCCCAACCCGGTCTCCGGCGCCACCGACAACATCGACACCACACACGGCACCGTGC
This sequence comes from Streptomyces sp. 150FB, assembly GCF_000818195.1. Lineage (GTDB taxonomy): Bacteria > Actinomycetota > Actinomycetes > Streptomycetales > Streptomycetaceae > Streptomyces. The sequence continues at coordinate 4,230,523 of NZ_JTHL01000001.1, forward strand.
ACATGGTCCTCGGCGGCGGCGGTGTCTCCGGGACCACCAACCAGTCGTTCTTCAAGGACGGCACCGGCAAGGTCATCACCGCTGTGTCGGCGTCTGCGCCCGCCGGCTCCAAGCGCACTTCGACGTACGTCAAGGAGGACGCGGTCTGGATGGGCGTACGGGACGTCGATCACCCCTACGGCTTCGCGGCGTTCACCGTCGACCCCGGCCGGCACGCCGGAGACACCACGACCCTGCACGTCACGTACTACAACGTGAACAAGCCGAACGGCGACCTCTCCGTGTTCGAGAAGTTCACCCTCCACCGCAAGCGGTCCGACGGAAAGCGCTGAGCCACTCCCACCCGTGTGGTGACGGCCGGCCCGGCTCGTGCCCCGGGTCGGCCCGCGCCCGCGCCCGCACCGCGTCCCGGCCGTCCAGGGGAAGTTCCTGAGCAGGGCGACCAGGACCGGAACCGTGAAGCACTCGTGAACACCCTGTGGAAGCGATGTCAGTGGGTCCACTTATGCTTCACCGGACGATCACGCGGGACCAGGGGAGGGCGCGTCATGTTCGGCAAGCTGTTCGGCAGGGGCGGGGAGAGACCGGCGGCGGATCCGTACGCCCTTCCCGTCCCCCGCAGGCAGAAGAACGGGATGTACACGCTGCGCGCGCTCGGGGACGAGCGGGTCCTGACGCTGGTGGAGGCGGCCGACGCGGGTGACTGGGACGCGGTCAAGGCGGCGCTGGCCCCCTTCGACCTGGGCCGGGACCACCAAGTCCTCGCTGAACTCGGCGACTTGTCCGGCGTGGAGGACTGGATCGGGCAGGCCGTCGAGGAGGACAAGGAGCACCGGGCGACAGCCCTGCTGATATCCGGGACGCGCCACGTCAAATGGGGCTGGGAGGCGCGCACCGACGCGCGTGCCACGAACGTCACGCGGGACCAGTGGCGGGTCTTCCACGAGCGACTGCGCATCGGCGAGGAGCAGTTGCTCGAAGCCGCCGAGTCGCGGCCGGAATGGGTCACCCCGTGGCGCCGCCTCCTCACCTCCGGCCGCGGCACGACGCTGGGCGCCGCCGTCAACGAAACCCGGCTCGACGCCGCCCTGCGCCGCGACCCGCTGGACCTGGAGATCCACATCGAGTGGGTGTCGTACTTGCAGCCCCGTTGGAGCGGCGAGCCGGGTGAGGCCCTGGCGTTCGCCCGCGACGCGTTCGCCCGCGCCCCCCAGGGACACCGGCTCGGCTGCGTGCTCGCCATGGCGCACATCGAGGAGTGGGTCGAGTCGGACACCGGCGACTGCATCGAGACTCCCGCTGTCCAGGCCGAGTTGCGGGAGGCCGCCGATCACAGCATCCTCCATCCCGCCTACGCGCGGCGCCCGGGCTGGCAGCACGACTTCAACATATTCGCGATGGCCCTGTCGCTGTCCGGTGAGCGCCACACGGCCCGGCGCGTCTTCAAGGAACTCGACGGCGCCTACACGAGCTGGCCCTGGACGTTGTTCGCGGAGCCGGAAAAGCAGTTCGCCCGCCACCACCGCGGCTGAGCGCAGGCCGTTCCAGTCCTGTCCGCCACCTGTCGCCCCTCCCACCCAGGACTGCCCGATGACTCTGTCCGACACCACCGCGACCCCGGACGCCGCCGACCACACCTTCCAGGTGGATCTGCGCGGCCTCGTCGATCTCCTCTCCCACCACCTCTACTCCAGCCCCCGCGTCTACCTGCGCGAACTCCTGCAGAACGCGGTGGACGCGCTGACCGCCCGGCACGCTCTCGCACCGGCCGAAGTCCCCGCCGGAGCCCCCGCCGAGGCCTTCGGCATCCGGCTGTACGCCGACGGCACGGTGGTACGCGTCGAGGACGACGGTGTCGGTCTCACCCCCGACGACGTACACACCTTCCTCGCCACGATCGGCCGCAGCAGCAAGCGAGCCGACCGGATCGCGGAGCAACGCGACGACTTCATAGGCCAGTTCGGAATCGGCCTGCTCTCCTGCTTCCTGGTCGCCGACGAGATCCACGTCCTGAGCCGCTCCGCCCGCACACCGGACGCGCCCGCCGTGGAGTGGCGGGGACGCGGCGACGGCAGCTACACCGTCCGCACCCTGCCCGCCTCCGCCCGCCCCCGGCCCGGTACGACCGTCACGCTGACGCCGCGCGCCGACGCCGGCGAGTGGACCCGGCCGGACCAAGTGCAGGCGCTGGCCCAGCACTTCGGCTCCCTGCTGCGCCACCCGGTGACCTTCGACGACGGCAAAACCGGCGGTGGCGCGGGCGCGTCCGTCAACCCTGAGCCCGCGCCCTGGGCGCGTACGTACCCCACACCGGGCACGCGCTCCCGCGCGCTGGCCGCGTACGGCGAGGAGGTCTTCGGCTTCACGCCGCTGGACACCATCGATCTGGACCTCCCGGCCGTGGGCCTGAAGGGCATCGCGTGCGTACTGCCCGAGGCCGTGCCTGCCGGGCGGCGCCACGGCCACCGCGTGCACGTCAAGGGCATGCTGCTGTCCGAGCAGGCCCCGGAGATCCTCCCCGAGTGGGCGTTCTTCGTCCGCTGCGTCATCGACGCCGAGAGCCTGCGCCCGACGGCGTCCCGCGAGTCGCTGTACGAGGACGACACCCTCGCCGCCGTACGCGACGCGCTCGCCGACCGGCTTCGCGCGTGGATCGCCCGGGCCGCCGCCAGCGACCCGGACCTGCTCGCCCGCTTCCTCCAGGCCCATCACCTGGCCGTGAAGTCGCTCGCGGTGCACGACGACGAGATCCTGCGGATGCTGCTGCCCTGGCTGCCGTTCGAGACCACCGACGGGCACACCACCCTCGACGAGTTCGCGCGCACCCACCGCACGGTGCTCGTGACGTCGAGCGTGGAGGAGTTCCGGCAGGTCGCCGCGATCGCCTCGGCCGCCGGGCTCGGCGTCGTCAACGGCGGCTACACGTACGACCGTGAACTCGTCCACCGGCTCCCCGAGATCAGGCCCGAGGCCAGCGTCGCCGACCTCGACCCGGCGACGCTCACGGCCCATCTCGACCCCGTCGACCGGGAGACGGAACTCGCCGCGGCGGCCTATCTCGCCCTGGCCCGCGACGCCCTCGCCGTCTTCGACTGCGACGTCGCGCTGCGCACCTTCCAGCCCGCCTCAGCCCCCGCCCTCCTCATGGACAGCCGCGAGGCCCGGCACGAGCGCACCCGCTCCCAGCTCGCACGTGAGCAGGAGGGCGGCCTGTGGGGCGACATCCTCGGCGCGCTGCGCCAGGAGGCGCCGCGGGCCCAACTGATCCTCAACCAGCTCAACCCGCTGGTCCGCACCGCCGTCGCCATCGGCGAACCCGAACTGGCCCGCACCAGCGCCGAAGCCCTGTACGGGCAGGCCGCGTTGCTGTCGCGGCGCCCGCTCAGGCCCGCCGAATCGAGCCTCATCAACCGTTCCTTCCTCGACCTTCTCGCCCACGCCCTCCGCAAGGACATCTGACGATGCCGACCAACGACGTACGCCAGGCACCCGGGACCACCGACGAGCTGTACCAGGCGCTCCAGGAGAACGACCGCCGCCCCTACGGCCGCACCCGCACCGTCACCGCCGAGGAACTCGTCGAGGCGGCCGAGCAGTTCGCGGAGCCCGTCCCGCTCATCCACGCGCTGCTCGAACTCCAGGAGGCGTACACGTACGGCTCCGAACCCCGTAAGTCGCCCGTCGTCTTCGCCCGTCTGCTCACCCTCTTCGACGAGCAGCCCGACGTCTTCGAGGAGCGCCAACGCCACTTGCTGTTCTGGCGGTTCAAGTGGGTGGCCAACGCCCTGCGTTCGCTGCCCGAGATGCCGCTGACCGGCCTGCGCCAGTGGCTGACGGAGATGCGCGGCCGGTACGAGAAGGCCGGCCTCGGCCTCCAGCCGTACTACGGACAGGCGTACCAGCTCGCCATCCATCTCGGCGAGGACACCGCCCTGGCCTACGAGTTGTGGGCGGGCCGCACCCGCACCCCGTTCAGCGACTGCGAGGCGTGCGAGACCTGCGAGCGCGCGCTGTTCCACGTCGCCGCGGGCGACGACGAGCGGGCGCTGCGCGTGTGGGAGCCCGTTCTGGCCGGGAAGGAATCCTGCCAGGAGGAGCCGGGCCGCTCCATCTCGTACGCGCTGCTGCCCCTGCTGCGCACCGGCCGCACCGACCAGGCCCGCGAACTGCACCTCGCCGGCTATCGCGGCTGCCGCCGCAACCCCTCGATGTCCCCGGAGGTCGGCAGGCACCTGGAGTTCTGCGCGCTGACCGGCAACGAGGCACGCGGCCTGGAGCTGCTCGCCGAGAACCGGAACCTGTTCGACGAGGTGGACTCGCCGCTGGACCTGTTCAACTTCCTTACCGGCGTGGAGGTTTTCCTCCAGCGCGTCGAACTCCTCGGCCACGGCGAACTGCCCGCAGCCGGGTACGCGGGCCGGACGTGGACGGTGGCGGGTCTGCGTGCCGAGGTACGGGGCCGCGCCGACGACCTCGCCGCCAGCTTCGACGCCCGCAACGGAACCACGGCCCACGCCGACCGCCGCAGGGCCCGCCTCGACCGTGCGCCGCTCCTGGACGCGTTGGAACTGACCCTGCGCACCCGCGACCTCGACGACGTGGCCCCGGCCGGCGCCACCGTCAGGCCCACCGCTGCCACAGCCGCCGCCCGTACGGCCGCCGCCTCCGAGTCGCTTCCTGAACTCATCGTCCGGGCAAGGGCGTTGGACGAGCAGGGGCACCCGGAAGCGAAGGCGTGCTGGGCGCGGCTGCGCACCCTCGCCGCCGCCCCCGACTACAGCCACCCCGACGACCCGGCCGTGGGGCCGCTCGTACGACTGCGCGCGGACCTGCTGGACGACGAGGCGGACGGGGCACGCGAGAGGGACGAGTTCGCCGTCGCCGGGGCACTCCACGAGGAGGCCAGGAGCCTGTACGAGGAAGCCGGGGCGCCGGGCCACGCGGCGCTCGCGCGCGCGTGCGCCCTGCTGGCCGCGGCCGAAGCCCCCGCCGAAACCCCCGCCGAAGCCAGCGCCGAAGCTCCTGCCGAATCCGCCGCCGAAGCCCGGGCCGAGGAGGCCGCGGAGGGCGCCGACTGGGCCGAGGCGAAGGCCGCCGCGCTGACCGCAGCCCACGAATCCCTGGTCCGCCTGCACGAGGAGACGCCCGGCCTCACCCCGTACCAGGAGGCACGCCTCCTGCGGCTACGGGCGACCGCGCTCGGCCTGCGCCTACAGGTGTCGGGGAGCGAGGAGCACGTCGCGCCGGTGTTCGCGGAGGTGGACCTGCTGGACGCGTTCGCCACCCGGCACGAGGTCGTCGGGCAGATCTCCGGCGCCCGGGTGCTGCGGGCCAGTACGTACGCCATCTCCGGCGACCTGCCCGCCGCTGTCACCGAGATCGATACCCTCCTCGACCTGCTCAAAGAGCGGGGCCCCGCCTGGCACGTGCCCCGCGCGCTCGGACTGCGGGGCAGGTTCCGGCTCGGCCTGCACGACGCGCGGGCGGCACACGCCGACCTGGCCGAGGCACTGCGGCTGACCGCCGACTGGCCGGCCGACGTGATCGGCTCCGCCCGCCTCCACGGCGATCTGGCCGAGGCGTGCATGCACCTGAGCCGCCCCGAAGAGGCACTGCGGCACCTGACGCGCGGCGCCGAGCTGGAGCTGCGCGGCGGCAGCCGGACGGACGCGTTCCGCGCGTACAGCGACGCGGCTCAGCTCAGCCTCGACCTGGGCCGTGTCGAGGACTGCATCGCGCTGCTCGACTCCGTCCTCGCCGACCCGGGCATCGCCGCCGGAGAGCTGGACGACCGGCTCGCCGCTCAGCTACGTCTGACCCGCGCCCGCGCGCTGTACGCCGGGGAGGACCTCAAGGCCGCCACGGCGGAGTTCGTCACCCTGGCTGCCGAGTCGGCCGGCTGGGACGACGACCCGGGGAGCCATGCCATGATCGCCGCGGAGACTGCCGCGGTCCTCGGCGAGTCCGGCGAGTTCGGCCGGGCGCGCGAGGTCATCGACCAGGCACTCGCCGCGCACGCGCGGGCCCCGCGCTACGAGCAGCTCAGCAACTGCCTGCGCGAACTCGCCCGCCTCCAGGCCCAGCGGGAGGACCCCGACGTCCTGGCCGACGCCCTCGCCTTCCTCGCCGACGCGGACAGGATCGCCGACGAGGCGCGCGCCGCCGGGTACGAGGCCCGCGGCCGCTCGCTGGACACCGCTCTGGCCTACGAATACGGGCGGGTCAAGGCGCACGCCGGTGAGTACGAGGACGCCCTGGCCGCGCTGGAGAAGGCCCTCGCCCTGCTCGGCGAGCCGAGCCCCGAGGGGGACAGTCCGGGTGAGTGGGCCGAGTGTGTCCGCCTCGCGGCTGCCGTGGAGGGCATCTACCTGAAGCGCCCCGCCCCCGCCCTCGCCCGCCTCGACACGGCGATCTCGCGCCTGACCGCCCTGGGGCGCCGCGAGGAGTCCCAGCCGCTGATCTCCTTGCTGGCCCGGCTGCGCGACGCGAAGTGACGTGAGGGCGCGGCGCCGGGGGGACGGGCGGTGCCGGGGGACGGGCGGTGCCGGGGCGACAGCCCGTCGCAGGCGACAGCCCGTCGTACGCCGGGGGAGGCGGCGCGCCTACTCCCCCGGCGGGTCGGTGCGATCCGCGTAGATGCCTTCCAACAGGCCGGTGGCCTGGCCGACTTCGATCAGGTAGCCGTCCGGATCCCTGACGTAGCAGCGGAGTTCGGCCTTGCGGTCGAGAGGCTCGGTGAGGAACTGCGCGCCCTTGGCGACCGCCTGCTCGTAGAAGGCCGCGATGTCGGCCACCCGTACGTTGAGAAAGGACGACACGGGGTCACCGGGTTCGGGGGCGGTGAGGATGATGTCAGGCTTGTCGGGTGTGGGACCGCCGCCGGGGTTCATGATGATCCAGCCGTTGGCGATCTTCACGATGCAGGGGTTCTCCTCCAGCACCACCTGACCGCCGAACACGTCGGCGTAGAAGCGACGCGAGGTCGCGACGTCCCGCACGGTGAGGAAGTGGGTCAGTACGAGGCCCTGCGCGGGCGTCGGCAAGTCGTCACGGGTGCTCATGGGGATTGTCCTTCCGCTTGTGTACTTACCGGTCGGCCCAGGACTTACCGGTCGGCCCAGCGCTCCGGATCGGTCTCCAGCGCCGCCCGGTCCCATCCGGCCGCGTCCGCCGCTGCCGCGTAGGTGCTGTGCAGGAAGCCGGAGAGCGCCCGGTCCGGATCGTCGGCGGTGCGTACCGCCTCGTACGGCAGCAGGAACTGCCCGTTCTGCCGGCTGTAGTAGGCCTCCGAGGGGGTGACCGGGCTCTCGGCGAACCCGGGGGGTTCGGGATAGGCGTACGAGTAGAAGGCCCCCTCGTCCCCGCCGCCGGGCCAGAACCCGCAACTGCTCAGCTCGTGCGAGTACCCCTCCTCCATGACCCAGTCACCGCAGTTCGGCGCGCCCCCGGGATGCCTGGGGGCGCGGCGCCCGGAGAACCGGGTGCACGCCAGGTCCATGGCCCCCCAGAAGAGGTGCACCGGGCTGACCTTGCCGACGAAGGATCCGCGGAACTCACCCAACACGCGGTTCGCCTGGAGGAGTTGCCGCCAGAAGAGCTGCGCCGCACGCGGGTCGTAGGTGTGGTGCTCGTAGTCCGCGGCGAACGAGACCGCCGGCTCGACCTCGTTCGGATGGCCCTGGATGGTGGTGGGGACGCCCAGCTCTTCCAGCGCTCGCCCCACACGGGCGTGGAAGTCGGCCACCGGCATGGACTCCAGGGCGATGCCGCGGGTACCGCCGTCACTGGTGCGCAGACGCAGCAGATGGTCGACGAAGTCGAACTCGATGTCGAAGGCTCCGGCACCGTAGGGAACGGCGGAGGTGGTCAGCCCGCGCGGACTGACGTAGAGAACGACCTGCCACCAGTGGTTGAGCAGCGGAGCGTGCGCCAGCCGGACCTTGCCCACGATCTGTGTCCACATGTGCAGCGTTTCGCGGGTCTCGACCCAATCGTCGACGCGCAGCCTCGGCCAGGCCGACCCGGCCCGGAAGGTGTCCGTCGTCCCCATGATTGCGGTCCCTCCGCTCGGCGGCGTCGGACAACATCTCGCGTCGCGGGTGGCCTCCCGTGCTCCCGTACGCCCTCGGACCGACCAGGTGGAAGTGTCGGAGTGGAACCGTCGGACGAACGCGGAGCGTGAAACGGTCACTCCCTGTCTCTTCCACCTTGCACAGCGTTCCGCTCCCCCGCAACTTCGACACCGCCCCGACGTCACTCTGCCTGGGCTGAGAAGTCGTACACGGCCCAGTCGCTGAGCGGGAGATACCCGATCCGCCGGTAGAGGGCGTTGCTGGTCGGGTTGGCGGGGTCCGCGTACAGCACGACCTCCTTGGCGCCGGCGGCCAGCGCGGCCCGGCTCACCTCGACCGTCACAGCGCCCGCGTAGCCGCGGCCCCGCAGGTGGGCCGGTGTGTAGACGGGGTCCACCCGGATCTGGCCGCCGACCATCGGGGTCATGCCGGCCATGGAGACCGGAGTGCCGTCCGGGGTCTCCCAGAACGTATAGCGCTTGTCGGCGAAGCGGGTGCCTGCCCATGAGTCGGCGTCCAGGGAGACGACTTCGCCGACGTCGGCGGCGAACTCGCGGTGCCAGCGGATGAGTTGCTCGTGATCCTGCTCGCCCACGAGTCGGCCCCTGCCCTCGGGGCGCGGCTCCGGTGGGGTGAGTGTGCCGAGGCGGTACAGGCGGAGCCGTACGCGGAGTACCGGTGTCGCGCCGGTGTGCCGCTGCCAGGCCTCGGCGAAAGCGGTGGCGGTGTCGTGGGCCGCGCTCACGCCGGGGATGGTGTGGCCGAGCCCAGCCAGGTGGACGGCGAGGGCGTCGGCGTCCTCGGGTACGAGCGGAGTCAGGCCCAGCAGGCCGTGCCGGGTACGGCGGTGGAACGTGGCGTGGACCTCGCCCGCCCGCTCCAGTCGGCCGAAGACGGGGGCTTCGGCACCGGGCGCCGCCCTCCCGCGTGTGCGCAGTTTCTCGATCGCTGTCAGCGGCGTGGTGTGCAGGGCGGGGCGGGAGCGCAGGAACTCTCCGGCCCGGGCGAGAAAGTCGTCGACGTCTTCGGTGAGGTACCAGCCATCCGGTCGCATGCTTCATGATTCCCCGTGCCCGTGGCGCGCGCCCATGGTTTCGCCGGGGTACGGCGGCGGGACTCCCGCGCAGTGGCGAACGCTCCGGGGCCTCGGCGACAAGTACGGGGTGGAGCCGCTGTCCATGTGGCGCCGATGGGAGGTCCGGTGGAAACGGACGAAGATCTACTCGCACGCTCGATACGCGAGCCCGAGGCGTTCGAGCTGTTGGTCGTACGGCACTCAGGGGCGCTGCACAGCTACCTTTCGGGGAACACCAGATCTTCGACAGCCAGGTACGTCATGAGTTCTACAGCATGCTCGCAGTCAACCTCCCTGAGTACTTCCGCGACCTCTGCCGACGAGTCCGGACCACTCGCCCCCGGTATGACGTACCGCGCCCAGGCGTGCTCGGCCTCCACGACCAGACGCCGTACCTGCTCTGCGACCAGACCATCCGCCTCAGAAGCCACAGAGCCGAAGACGCCCTCCTCCCGAGCCAGCGACGTCATCAGCCCGCGCAACTCACATCCACCATCCATCGGCACACGCTCCTGGCTCTCGGCGGTGCCGACGGCTGCGACCAGCGCGACCAATCGCCGTCAATAAACGCTCAGTTCACGGTGAATGAGTAGTCGTAGGACGCCAGGACAGCGCCGCTCTCGGTTGTCGCGTTGACCTGGAGGTCGGTATATCCGCTTTCCGTAGGCGCCCAGTTGATGCGGGCCGTATGGTCACTGTCTGCCTGCACGGTCACCGGGTCGGCCCAGTTGAAGGAATACGTGTAGCTCACGACCCCTTCCACCTTCGGCGCGAAGGTGAAGGTGCCCGGGAGGCCCACGCCACCGCTCGACGCATTCTCAGCGTAGACGTCCGAACCCACGATGGGCGTCGTGTCGAAGGCGGTGCCCCACCGGGCCTCGTCGCTGACCCAGCCATTCGCACTCGTGCTGCTCACCGCCAAGGACTCACCGGAGGCACCGTCGAGCCTCAGCCGCAACTCAGCGGTGCCGTCGGACGATGCCTTGACCTGAATGGTCCGGTCGCTCTGGCCGCCGAACGTCTGCACGGAGTAACTCACGATCGGGCTCTTCGCCTGCAACCCGGCGTCCGGCGCAAGCAGGAACGTAGCGGGCTGGTCGAACTGCGGCTTCGAGCGAGGGGTGACCGTCGGCTCCGCCGAATTGAGGAAGAAGTTGTAGGTGGACCTCGCGGACTGGCGGTACGAGCGGTCGAGACTCACCACATCCAGGGTCTTCGACCCGAATCCCGCCGGTGGGACCAGGTTCAGCTCGGCGGATCCGCCCAATTCGTCTGCGCGCACAAAGAACTTGGCGTCGTCGTACGGGTCGGCAGGCTGCGGAATCCCGTAGTCACCGATGGGGACCCCAATGACGGGCAAGTCTCTCAGCCACGTGAACTCGAAGCCGGCGACGTCATCGACGCCGTTGGCATCGAAGATGAAGTGGACCGGCTCGCCGGGCTCGGCCCACTCGTCCTGCGGATAGTTCGCGGAGGTGACCTTCGGCGCCGCCGAAGGAGCAGTGTTGTCGACCGTGAAGTAGCAGGGGACCGACCAGTCCGAGGCATCGCTTCCCGCTACCGTCTGCGCCTGCCACGCGTAGCTCTGCCCGTCAGCCAGGATGTCGGCCGGCACCGTGACTGGTGCCTCGAAGCGCGGGGCCGCGTGCTGGCGGGACAGGATGGTGGCCTGCGTCGGATCGGCGACCGGCCAAACGCGATACTGCGCGGTGAGGGAGGGATTGCCGGTGCTGTCCGTATAACCGGGGACGCCCTCCACCACAACACCTTCCCGCGCACCGACGTACGTGGGGGTGCCCACTTGAGTCGAGCACGCGTGATTGGCGTTGAAGAGGTCGGTGGGTGTCGTGGGCGTCCCGCTCGCCGCCACGGCGGACGGCACAGCGGCAAACACCAGGCCGGCAGCCGCAGTGGAAACGAGCACGGCTCGCTGTCTCGCGCGGTTGAGCATTCTCATTGGTCCCCTCCCGAAGATGCCCGGCTACGTCCCCGGATGTTCACTGGCAGCCGAGCGGCCGGGCGATCGTAGGCCGCGGTCAGGGGAATCTGCCAGCAAGTTGATTGCGTGGATGGCTGGTTCGCGCACGGCCGCGATCATCTCCGCCATCATCCACAGCGGCCGCCCGCCCGCCCGCGAGTCGGCTTCCGTGGCGCTCCGTGGTCTCCTCGGGCCGTGGTGTCTCAGGCCGGGCCCGGCAGTGCGACGCGTACGGTCAGGCCGCCTTCAGGGTTGGGGGTCAGTCGGAGGTCGCCCCCGTGGACCGCGACGATCGCCGCGACGATCGAGAGGCCCAGTCCGTGTCCCCTCCGGGTGGAGTTCGCCTCCACCGTACGGCCGTTGCCCCGTAGGAAGGGTTCAACGAGGGCGTCGACCGTGTCGGGCAGAACGGCCCCTGTATTGGTGACGGTCAGCAGTGCGCGCCCTGCGCCCTCGGGATCGGGTCCTGTGGTCAGTGCCACGGTTCCGCCGGTGGCCAGGTTGTGCCGTACCGCGTTCTGCAACAGGTTGACCGAGAGCTGGCGCAGCAGCACATCGTTGCCGGTGACCGGGGCAGGGCGCCATTCCGCGCTGAGGGTGATGCCTCGGGCCTCGGCCTCGGCGCTCGCCAGGGTGACGGCCTCGGCGGCCGGGACGGCCAGGTCGACCGGGCCGGTGCTGAGCGGCTCGTGTCCGAGCGATGACAGTTGCAGCAGCGCTTCGACGATCTCGATTCCGCGCTCATTGGTTTCGCGTAGCCGGGCGATCAGTTGGGGGTAGTTCTGGCCGGCCGGGTCGGACGTCGCGACATGCAGCATGGTGCGGGTGATGGCGAGCGGGGTGCGCAGTTCGTGCGAGGCGTTCGCCGCGAAGCGCTGCCGGGACTCGAAGGAGTGCTGCAGACGGCCCAGCATGTGGTCGAACGCGTCCGACAGTTCGGTGAACTCGTCGCGGGGCCCGCGCAGGCCGATGCGGTGGCCCAACGAGCCGTTCGCCGCGCGGTTCGCCGCCCTGGTGATCTCCTGCAAGGGACGCAGCACACGGCCGGCGAGCAGCCAGCCGCCACCGACACCGACGCCCCCCAGCAGGAGAAGCGCGTAACCCGACACCTTGAACAGCTCGTGCAGGATCTGCTCACGGGAGGCGGCGGGCGCCGGATCTCGCGGATTGGCCGCCATCAGCGGGTAGTTGGGGATGTAGCGCATGCCCAGGTAGATCGCCCCCAGGGCGACCGCCCCGGCGACGACGAGGAACAGCGCGTAGTTGAGGGTGAGTCGCATACGCGCGGTCAGCCGCCGGGGCCGCCAGGCCGGTGCCTGCTCACCCGTCGTATCCGCCGTCTCCGCCGCGTCCCTCGTATCCGGAGTCGCTCGCTGCCGGCCTGCTGTCGTAGCGCTCACTGGTCCGGGCCCATTTCTTCGAGGCGGTATCCAACGCCGGGAACGGTCTGGATGACCCATGGATCGCCGAGTCGTTTACGCAGCGTGGATACGGTGATGCGCACCGCGTTGGTGAAAGGGTCGGCGTTCTCGTCCCAGGCGGTTTGCAGAAGATTCTCCGCGCTGATCACACCGCCGTTCGCGGCCATCAGAACCTCCAGCACAGCGAACTGCTTTCGGGTGAGTGCGATATAGCGGCCCGAACGGAACACCTCGCGACGGAACGGGTCGAGGCGGATTCCAGCGTATTCCAGTATCGGAGGATTACTCTGCGGGGGGCGGCGAAAAAGGGAGCGCAGTCGCGCCACGAGTTCCGGCAGTTCGAACGGTTTGGTCAGATAGTCGTCGGCGCCGAGTTCGAATCCGGTGACCTTCTCGTGAAGGTGACTCGCCGCCGTGAGCATCAGCACTCGGCATCCTAGATGCCGCTCGACAATGTTCCGGCACACATCGTCACCGTGTGTACCTGGAATGTCGCGGTCGAGCACCACAACGTCGTACGTGTTCACGTCCAATTGGGCCAGGGCGGCGTCGCCGTCACCGACGATGTCCGAGGCGATCGCTTCAAGACGCAGACCGGCCTGCAACGCTTCGGCGAGATAGAGCTCGTCCTCCACCACCAGCACCCGCATCGCTCTCCCCTTGTCCGACACAGTCCGACACAGTCCGACACCGCCCGGCGCCGCCCGGCGCGCGCCGGCTGTCACCGCTCCAGCGTACGTGCGCCCGCCTATCGCGGACGTATCGAAAAATCGAGACGGTCATGCAACGTGGCCCGCATTTCACTCAACGGATCAGCCCGTCGGTTCAGCCCCAACCTGCCGTGCCCGACGGCTATGGACGATCACCGGAGAGAGAATGCGAAAGCTCGTAGCCGGCATGCTGGCGACAGCCATGGCCTTGACGGCCTGTGGGAACAGCGGAAAAAGCGGAACGGTACGGTCCCAGAAAGCGGCTGTCCCAGCGAAGAGCCTGCCTCCGAAATCCGAGGGCTCGACGGGGGCCACGGATGACGTCGACGGATATCTCCCGGAAGGCCGCGACATCACACCGGCCGACGGCCAGTACTCGGCGATCAGGAATCTGAACGGGCCGCTGCTGAAAGCCTTGCGGAAGGCCGACAAGGACGCGAAGCGGGTCAACATCTCCTTCCAGGTCACGTCGGGCTGGCGGAGTAAGAAACATCAGCAGAGCCTCCTCGACGACGCGATCCATAAGTACGGGACGCTCGAAAAGGCGCGTGCGTTCGTCAACACCCCCGAGCAGTCGGCGCACGTATCCGGAAAGGCCGTGGACATCGGCCCGACCGACGCCGACGACTGGCTGATCCAGCATGGGGCGGACTACGGGCTGTGTCAGGTGTACGCCAACGAGATGTGGCACTTCGAGCTCCGCACCACACCTGGCGGCACCTGCCCGGCTCAGCTCACCGACGCGGCCGGCTGACCATGAGGCAACAGCGTGACGAGCCGTATCCGGACACCTTCATCGGTGGTGGATTCCACGATCCTTCGGCCCCGGCACAGCTCCAGGACCCGCTCCTCACACTGGCGCCCGCACCGGCGCCCGTACCACCCCCCGCCCCGGCGCATCGGCCCCGCGGACTGGTCCCCGCCATCGCCGCCGTCCTCTGCGCCCTGCTGCTCGTCGGTCACGCCCTCGTACCCAACACCGGCTGGAATATGGGCAGTCTGCTGGAAACCCTGCTGCCCTGGACCGCCCTCGCCATCCCGCCCCTTCTGGTGGCCGCGCTGATCCGGCGCTCCATACCGGCGGCGCTGGCGACGCTACTGCTCGCCGCCACCTGGGCCGCGATGTTCGGGAGCCAGTTCGTCGGTTCGGCTCCCGGCGCCAGGCCGAATCTGACGGTCGTCACCCACAACGTCGATGCGGCCAACCCCGACCCGGCGTCGACGGCCCGCGACCTGCTCGCCGCCCATCCCGATGTCGTCGCTCTGGAAGAGGTCACCGACAAGGCGTTTCCCTCCTACCGTCGTGTCCTGGACCCGAGTCTGAGGTACTCCTTCCACACCGGCACGGTGGCGGTGTGGAGCCGGCACCCGATCACCGCTTCGGAGCGGGTCGTGCTGGATCCCGGCTGGAATCGGTCGCTGCGGGTCGAAATCCAGGGCCCGGACGGTCCGTTCGCCGTGTACGTCGTCCATCTGGCCTCGGTTCGGGTCGGCCCCGGGGGCTTCACCGCGGGCCGCCGCGACCAGGCGGTCGCCGCGCTGGACAGCCGTATCGACCACGAGCCGCTGAAGAAGGTGGTGCTGATGGGCGACCTCAACGGCTCCACCGCCGACCGCGGTCTGGCGCCGCTCGTATCCCGGCTGAGTTCCGTACAGAATGCCGCCGGCGCCGGCTTCGGATTCACCTGGCCCTCGGCGCTCCCCTTTGTCCGGATCGATCAGATCCTCACCCGGGGTGTGATCACCACCGATGCCTGGAGTCTGCCGGCCACCACCAGTGACCACCGCCCGATCGCCGCCGGGCTCAGGGTGTGACGCCGGGGGAGCGGGTTCGTTGTGAACCGAGGGTTCACCGAAGCCCGGCCCAGTGTTCACCACCGACCGACAGGTTCAGGGGTATGGCTAAAAGACACTCCTCTCGCAAGCGCACCCGGATCGCCGTCGCGATCGCCACCACCGTCGCCGTGGCGGGCGCGGGCACAGCCGCGGCCCAGGCCGCCGGCTGGCTGTCGGCCCCGTCGCACGACTTCCGCGCGGCCGCCGACTCCTTCTCCGGCCACGGCGAAGTGACGGGCAACGTTCTGCGGAACGACTCCGGCGCGACCGCTGTCGTACGGCACACCGCCCCGTCCGACGGCACGGCGACGGTCGGCGCGGACGGCACGTTCACGTACACACCGAAGTCCGGCTTCAAGGGCACGGACACCTTCACGTACACCACGACCGACGCGGTGGAACTCTTCAAGGACGCCCAGCCGAACGGGGATCCCTTGCCTCCGCTCGGGAAGGTCGCAGGTCCGGGCGGTACCACCACCCAGGTCTCCGGCGAGGGCTTCGGCTCGTCGCTCGCCCCGGCGCCGGGCAGCTCGGGCTCCTTCTACGGACTCACCGACCGCGGCCCGAACGCCGACGCTCCCGACGGCGACAAGTCCGAGATGTTCCTCGACTTCACGCCCGAGATAGGCAAGTTCAAGCTCGTCAACGGCAAGGCCGAGCTGCTCAAGAAGGTCACCCTGAAGGGGCCGAAGAGCCTCGGCGGGGTGAAGTACAGCGGCCGCCCGCCGCACGACACGAGCGAGGTGATCGACGACGTCGCCGCGACGAACGCCAACGGCGGCAAGCCCGTGCCCGTCGCCGCCGACCCGTACGGCTACGACTCCGAGGGCCTGGTGGCGCTGCCGGACGGTACGTTCTGGGTCTCGGACGAGTACGGCCCGTACATCACGCACTTCGACGCGAACGGCTACGAGCTGGGCCGGCTGACCCCGTACCGGAACAGCCCCGACAACGCCCACCACAAGATCGTTGGATACCTGCCCGCCGAACTCGCCGACCGCGTGAAGAACAAGGGCATGGAAGGCCTGACGGTCACGCCGGACGGCTCGACCCTGGTGGGTGTCATGCAGTCCGCGCTCCAGCAGCCGGACCTCGGCAGCACCAAGGCCGCCAACGTCTCGCCCACCCGTATCGTCACGATCAACCTGAGCACGCACCAGACCAAGCAGTACCTGTACCTGCTGGACAATCCGGCGACCACGGGTGACGCCAACAGCGAGATCACCGCGCTGTCCGGCACGAAGTTCCTGATCGACGAACGCGACGGCAACTTCGAGCCGTTCGCCCAGAAGACGCTCTACGAGGTCGACACCAACGGCGCCACCGATGTCAGCGGCCTGACGGTCGCGGGCAAGTCGCCCGAGGCCTTCGTCGGCGCGGACGGCACCAACGCCGCGCTCGCCGCCCTCACCGGGGCCGGCGTCCAGGTCGCGCAGAAGCAGCCGTACCTCAACGTGGGGACGCTGGTGAGCCAACTCGACCCGAGCGGCGCGTTCTTCGCGCACGACAAGATCGAGGGCGTCGCCACAGCGAACGCCGGCAAGACGCTGTACCTGTCGAACGACGACGACTTCGGCATCGACACCATCGCGGTCGACCCCGACGGCAAGTGGACCGTCCACCAGAAGGTGCTGCCGCCCACGGGCCAGAGCGACAACGGCGAGATCCTGAAGGTCGACACGACCAAGTTGCCGGCGGTCCTCAAGACCGTCACGGTGACGATCCACGTACGCTGACGCACCCGGTGCCGTCGGGCCCGCGCACTCCGGCGGGCGGGCCCGGCCACCGGACAAGCACCACGAAGCAGCACGAAGCAGCACGAAGCAGCACGAAGCAGCACGAAGCCGCCCAGGGGCGGTCGGCGGGTGCCGATTCAGGGCCCTGCGCGGCTCGGTGTGAACGCTGCTAGACCTGCTCGGGGGCAGCCGCGACAGGAGCGACAGGGGCAGGCGCCGCAGGAGCAGCGGCCGGAACGGGAGGAGCCGCGACAGGAGCGGCGGCCGGAACAGGAGCAGCGGCCACAGGAGGCGCAGCCGGAGCGGCAGCCGCAGGAGCAACAGCGGCCGCGGCCGCAGCAGCCGCAGCGGCTTCCTCCGCCTCGGTCTCGGCGATGTGCGCGTCGATGAACTCGTCGCCGAGCACTTCGCGGGCCGCCTCCAGGTGATCGAGGTCCACCTCGCCGTGCTCGGCCGCGTGACCGTCAAGCGCGAGCAGGATGCGCTCCACGGGGTCATGCGAACCTTCGAGCCGCTGCTCGGCGTAGACGGCGACACCGAGCTTGAGGAAGAGCTTCGCCGCACGGCGGTGCTCCGCGTACTCCTCGATGGCTTCCTCCCCCATCTCGAAGCCCTTCGCTGTGACGTCGACTATCTTCTTGATGAAGCTCATGCCGCACTCCTGAACATGCTGGTTGGGATGCCTTCTGCCGGGCGGACCTGCTCAGCGCCGCCGCTCCCGTACGCGGTGACCTTATGACAGGGACCGGCTCATCAGGCCGCCAGGTCACCAGGTCGCCGAGAAGTCACCCAGCCACCAACTCCCCTCCCACGCCCGCTCCGTGCTCGGCCGCCGGGTTCTTGGGGCGGCCCAGGCGGCCTCGGGTGGCGATCAGCACGATGAGGGCCGCCGCCGTCGCGGTCAGCAGGAACGCGTGCGTGGTGTCCTCCATGGACAGCCTCGGGAACATGTCCGTGCCCGCCACCGAGAAGAAGTTGTTGACGCTGGTGTGCAGCAGCATGACCAGCGGCATGCTCTCGCGGGAGCGGTTGAACACCCACGTCATGACGAAGCTGAAGGCGATCGCGGTGCCCAGGAACTCCAGCGGGCTCGTCGGGTCCACGTGCGGCCCGCCGCCCCACTCCGTCAGGAACAGCGGCATGTGCCAGACGCCCCACAGGACGCCGACGATGAGGGTGGCCTTCGCGGGGTGGTACTTGCGCTGCATACGGGGCATGGCGAACTCGCGCCAGCCGGGCTCCTCGGCGAGGCCGGTGGTGACCATCTGGAGCAGGAGGCCGGGCAGGTACGCGGCCAGCACCGTGACGGACGGCAGGAGGGGGCTCCGGCCGTTCAGCGCGGCCGTGCCGATGATCAGCGCGGCGGGCACCGAGAGGAGAACCACCACGTACCAGCGCCAACTGACCCGGAACTTGGTCATCCGGCCGCGCCAGACCCGCAGCCCGTGACGTCCCTCCGTCACCCCGGTCACCAGGAGCGCGGACGCGATCGGGCCGAGGTAGGCGCCGGGAAGGACGCCCAGCAGTTGGGTGGTGCCACCGATCGCGGGGAAGGCGAAGTGCAGGACACCCAGGCCGTTTTCGGACAGTACGTACGGTGTCCAGGCCAGCCAACTCAGCAGGTAGGCCAGCGAGAAGAACCAGATCAGCGGCGAGCGGCGGAAGCTCGCCCGCAGACCGGAAAACCGGCGCGTCTCCCGGTCCTCACGGCTCGTGGCGGGTAGTTGGGTCTCGACGGTGGCAGCGGCTTGGTCGTGCACCACGGGGCTCCTTCGGACGGCGCTGATGTGATGTGTTCAGCACACCAGCCGCGCGTCCGCGGATCATTCCCGTACGTGCCCCAACTCCCGGTACAGCAGGCTGTACCAAGGCCCTGTCCTAGACCCGCCGCCGCGCGTCCTCCAGGTAGTGGAGTACGGCGGCCACGCGCCGGTCCGTCTGGTCCGCCGGGGACAGGTCGAGCTTGGCGAAGATGCTGCGGATGTGTTTGTGCACCGCGCCCTCGGAGACGACGAGCCGTCCGGCGATGGCGCCGTTCCCCAACCCCTCCGCCATCAGGGCGAGTACGTCGCGCTCGCGCGGGCTCAGGCGTTCCAGCCTGGTGTCCTGGCGGGAGCGGGTGAAGAGTTGGGCGACGACCTCGGGGTCGATGGCGGTGCCGCCGGAGGCGACCCGGTGCAGTACGTCGAGGAACTCCTCGACGCGGCCCACCCGTTCCTTGAGCAGATAGCCGAGGCCCCCGACCCCGCCGGTGAGGAGTTCCGTGGCGAAGCTCTGCTCCACGTACGCGGACAGGACGAGGACGGCCAGGCCGGGGTGGCGGCGCCGGGCCTCGACGGCCGCGCGAATGCCCTCGTCGGTGTGGGTGGGCGGCATCCGTACGTCGAGGATGGCGATGTCGGGCCGGTGTGTGTCGATGGCGCCCAGCGCGTCTTCGGCGGTTCCGGCCGTGGCCACCACGTCGAGAGACTCCGCGCGCAGCAACAGGGCGAGCCCCTCGCGCAGCAACGCGTCGTCCTCGGCTATCACGATCCGCACGTCACGATCCACAGGGAAGATCCACTTCAAGAACTGTCGGGCCACCGGGCGGGCTGCTGAGGCGGAGCGTACCGTCGTACGCCGCCACCCGGCGGCGGATGCCGGTGAGCCCCGAGCCGCCGTCCTCGTCCGCACCGCCCCTGCCGTCGTCGGTGACGGTCAGGCGGAGGCGTCCGCCGCGGGTTCGTACCGTGATGCCGGCCTGCGCGGCGGCGCTGTGCTTGGCGACGTTGGTCAGGGCCTCGGCCGCGACGAAGTAGGCGGTCGCCTCGACGGAGGCGGCGCACCGTTCGGGTGCGTCCACGTCGATCCGGCAGGGCACCGCGCAGTACGCGGCGAGCCCGGAGAGCGCGCCTGCCAGCCCCCGGTCGTCCAGGACCGGAGGCAGGATGCTGCGGGAGACGCTGCGCAGCTCGGCCAGCGCCTGTTCGGCGGCCGACTGGGCGCGTTCGAGGATGTCGTCGGCGAGCGACGGATCGCGGGCCACCTGGCGGCGGGCGGCGCCGAGCAGCACGCTGACCGAGACGAGCCGGTTCTGGGTGCCGTCGTGGAGTGCGCGCTCGATACGGCGCAGTTCGGTGGCGTGCGCGTCCAGCGCTGCGGCGCGGGTCGCGGTCAACTCCGCGACGCGGAGCGACAGATCGGTGTCGGGGCCCGCCTGGAGGAAGCGCCGTCCGGGGCGGCCCTGGAGCCGCGCCATGCCGGGAGCGAGGCCCAGGATGATGGCGATCCAGCCCACCCCGAGCAGACTCACCGCGAGGGCGTCCGGCCAGGAGTGCGCGGTGCCCACGCCCAGGGAGGTGGCGGTCGGGTCGCCGGGCCCGAGCCGCCAGTACAGCGGAAAGGCCGTGTCGCGTACGGCGAGGAGCGGCAGCCAGAAGCCGATCAGGCCCAGGAGCAGCCCTGAGGTGGCGTGTTGGACCAGCCAGCGCGCCTGCCGCCGGGTGGTGGGGTCGACGAGTGCGAGCCGCAGCGCGGTGGGCGGAGGTTCCGGCGCGATGACCTCGGGACCCCAGCGGGCGAGCCGTACGCGTTCCCGCCCGGCAAGGCCGTGCAGTGCGCGGAGCGCGAGTGGCGCCATGAGCAGGCCCACGCCGACCAGCGACGTCACGGCCGTCACCAGCAGCAGGACCAGCACGCCCAGCGCCATCAGGGCCGTGCCGAGCCCGCCGTCGAGCTGCCGGGTCGCGGAACCCGCGGCTTTCAGCGTTCTCACGACGATGGCCTTGACCCCGTCGGTCCCGCCGCCGCCCGCGATGCCTTGCCGCGTCGCCATCCGCCTCCCCTTCGTCGCGAACGACCCTAAGGCGCGCGGGCGTCGCCGTCAGCTCCACCCCGTCCTCGGCACCCGGCGCCCCGAAAGGGGAGCCGGGTGCCGGGCGGTCACGCGTTGGGGTTGAAGGGGATTCCCGACGGCATCGAGTTGGTGAGGGCGTATTCGAAGTCGCCGTCATCTATTTTGATCGTGGCATCGCCGAAATCGGCGTTCAGGAGCTTGTCGCGCAAGCCGGCCGGATAGCCGTTCCAGCCGACGAGGCGCGGGTAGAACCAATTGCCGGTGGCGTTCTCCGCCGGCTCGTCGTTGGTGTTGGCGACGCGGAAGTCGTGGGTCGAAACGCCGTCCTTGTTGTAGACGACCTTCGGGTGCGTCCCGTCGAAGGTCAGGGACGAGGCGGGGACCACCTGGTAGCCCGAGTGCTGCGAGACCGAGACGTACTGCACCGCGTTGTTGTTCGTCCACACCACGACGTGCTCCCAGTCGTGCCGGTGCCCGATGGCCGCCGGGCCGAGCGTCGCCTGGTCCTTCTCGAAGTAGCTGGCGTAGACGACCGCGCACCAGTCGTTGTTGCACTTCTCGCGCGAGTACGTGTTGGAGTTGGCGAGTTGGGCGGCGTCGTGGCAGTGGCCGTTCACGTCGCCGCCGAGCGCCAGACCGGGGTTGAGGGTGCCGTCGGGGCTGATGGCGGCGGTGGCGTAGCAGCCGTCGCCGTCGTAGTCGTAGGCCGGGGAGAACGTCTGCTCAAGGCCGTCGGCGTTCTGCGGCAGGGCTTGCAGTACGTCGGCGTGCGCGCTCGCCGGGAGCGCCAGGACCAGGGCCACCGCGCCGAGGGCGCTGGTGAGTGCGGAGCGGCTCAGCCTCCCGCGGCGCTTCGGACGGGGTGCCTCTTCGGTGTTCCGCTCTTCGGTGTTCCGCGGTGACAGCATGCTGCTCACGCCGGCTCCTCAATGATAAATGTGGGGGGAGGGAGCATCGCCTTCATTTCGCACGACGAGGGTGAACAATTAGCCCCGGCTTGCGGCATTTCTTGGCTGATGCGGCCTCAAATTATCCTGCGGAAGCGGGAGATGCAAGGGTTATTTCGGAAGATATACTTGCCGAAAAATGACATCTCCGCCATTCTGCAATAAATGAGCAAGACGGAGAAGTGGGATAATTGAACATTGGCGCACGATTACCTGAACCCGGGTCGACGGCGCGGTCCCCCACCCTCAGCCGTCCTATCCCGGCCTCAGTCGTCCTCTCCCGTCCCTCAGCCGCTGACGACCGCGCACAGTTGGCGTACGGTCTCCGCGATCGCGTCCCGGCCGCTGTCGAGGTAGCGACGAGGATCGGTCGCGTCCGGGGCGGCGGCCAGCGCTTCGCGGAGCGCGCGCGTGAAGGCGACGCCCAGCGCGGTGCCGATGTTGACCTTGACGATGCCTGCCCCGACCGCGCGCCGCAGTTCGTCGTCGCCGACGCCCGATGAACCGTGCAGGACAAGGGGAACGGGTACGGCGCCCCGCAGCCGTCCGATCAACTCGTGGTCCAGGGACGCCGAGCGCTCGGTCATCGCGTGGCTGCTGCCGACCGCGACGGCCAGCGCGTCGACACCGGTGTCCGCCACGTAACGCGCGGCCTCCTGCGGGTCGGTACGTACGCCCGTCGCGTGCGCGCTCGCGGGGGCGCCGGATTTGCCGCCCACGTAACCGAGTTCGGCCTCGAGCCACAGCCCGGCGCCGTGGGCCCAGCGGGTGGCGGCGCGAGTGGCGGCGAGGTTCTCGGCGTACGGCTGGGCCCCGGCGTCGAACATCGCTGAGGAGAAGCCCGCTTCGGCCGCCGCGTGCAGCAGCCGGACGTCCGTGACGTGGTCCAGGTGGAGTGCGATGTCGACGCCGCAGACGCGGGCGACCTCGGCCGCGGCCCGCGCGATCGGCTCGACCCGGCCGCCGTGGAACCGTACGGCGTTCTCGCTGATCTGGAGGATCACCGGCACGCCGGCCGCCTCCGCGCCCGCGGTGATCGCCTCGGCGTACTCCAGCGTGATGACGTTGAACGCCGGGACGGCCCGCCCGTCGGCGACGGCCTTCGTGACGAGTTCCCGTGTGGACACCAAGGACATGGGTACGTCCCCTCGCTTCCTGTGGTCGGTGCGCTTCGGCTTGGTGCGCTTCGGCTTGACGCGCTTCCGGTCGGTGCGCTTCGTGGAGCCGGGCCGGTCACCACAGGGCGTCGAGCGCGGTCCGATCGAGTGGGGTTCCGGCGAGCTTCGCCGCGTACAGCGCGGCACCGATGACCGGTTCGTACAGCGGCCGTCGCAGCTCATAGCCGGTGTATCGGCCCTTCAGCGCGCCGGTGAACGCCTCCAGGACCGCGCCGGCGGCGAACGTACCGCCGGAGTAGGAGACCGGTACGGTCTCGTCCCGGCCGAACTCCAGCCGTACGCGGGTGGTGTCGACGAGCAGCGCGAGTTCCTGCCCGGCCTCGGTCAGGATCGCCGTCGCGGACGCGTCGCCGAGCGCCGCCGCCTCGGCGACCTGGCGGCTGAGTGCCGCGATCCGGCCACGGCTGCCCTTCCACCGGTTGTGGACGATGTCGATGGCGTCGAGGTCGGACGCCGAGTCCAGGTGGCGGCGCAGCACTCCGGCCAGCGGGCCTTCCGGCAGTCGGCCGTCGCTCATCCGCGCGAAGGCGTTGAGGCCGCGGGTCGCGATCCAGTACGCCGATCCCTCGTCGCCGAACAACTCGCCCCAGCCGCCCACGCGTACGCCCCGGCCGAGCCGCTCGCCGTACGTCATCGAACCCGTACCGCTGATCACGTTGATGCCGTCGACCGCGCCCAGCGAACCGGCCCAGCCGCACACCATGTCGTTGTCGCACACGTAGCGGTCATGCCCCAGCACCGCGCGCGGTGCGGCGTCCAGCACGGGCAGATCGCCTGCGACCTCGCCGTAACCGGGCAGCCCGAAGAAGGCGTGATCGATGTCCGCCGGGGTGAGCCCGGCCGCCGCGCAGACCTCGTCCACGCCCTGGCGCAGGACGCGCTCGACAAGGTCGACGCCGTCGGAGAAGTAGTACGAACTTCCCGCCGCCGCCCGCCCCACCACGCGACCGGACCGGTCGACCAGGCAGAACGCCGTCTTCGTGCCACCGCCGTCCACACCCAGGAACATCGCGCACCCTCCGTCCGGCCCGTCCGCACACCACGCCGTTGAACCGGCTGTCTCAGCGGGCCAAGGGGTGCAGGATCACGCCCCGCACCACCCGGTTGACCTCGCCCGACGGGAACGGCTGGTCCGGCCTGATCCCCCCGGCCAGCGAGGCACGCAGGGCGATGAGCTGCGCGTACACCACGGCCGGCAGGGCCAGCGCGACATCGTCCACATCATCGAGGCCCGGCAGCGGCCAGGTGCCGACGTCTGCGCCTGCCTCGGGGTCGGTGGCGGAAGCCCGGAGGGCTCCCGCCGCGACCGTCACGACGCGCCCGCCGGGAAGGTTCCCGCGCAGTTCCGCGACAATGTCCTCGTCGTACTGACGGGTGTACGGATCATTCGATACGTACACGACCACGACCGTACGATCGTTGAGCACCGCCTTGGGCCCGTGCCGGAATCCCATCGACGAGTCGGCGACGGCCACGACCGTTCCGCCCGTGAGTTCGAGCACCTTCAGCGCCGACTCCTCAGCGAGGCCCTTCAGCGCCCCGCTCCCCAGGTAGACGATGCGCTCGGGAGCGCGGCCCACGAGGTCGCCGATCGCACGGTCGGCGGCGCCGTCCTTGAGGATCAACTCGGCCGCGTCCGCCAGGCGTTCGGCGATCCCGTCGTACGCGCCGCCGCCCAGCGCGAGCAGCGCGGCGAGCGTCATGCAGGTGAAGCTCGACGTCATGGCGAAGCCCTGGTCGTTGGCGGCGGCCGGCATGAGCAGTACGTGGGACGTGGGCCGGTCCGCGTGGTTCAGCGCCAATGCGCCCTGCTCGTTGCAGGTGATGACGAGATGGTGCACCTCGGTGAGCACCTGGTCGGCGAGGTCGGCGGCAGCCACGCTCTCGGGGCTGTCACCCGACCTCGCGAAGGACACCAGCAGGGTGGGGACGTCCTCGGCGAGGCAGCCGCGAGGGTCGGCGACAAGGTCCGTGGTGGCGACCGCGTCGACGCGCAGTCCAAGACGCCGAGCCAGCCCTGCCTGGAGCACCTGGCCGGCGTACGCGGAGGTGCCGGCGCCGGTGAGCACCACGCGCAGGTCGCCGCGCGCGGTCAGCGGACGCAGGAAGGTGTCCAGCGAATCCCGGGAGGCGGCGACGAGTTGGCCGACCTCTCGCCACAGGCGGGGCTGCTGAGCGATCTCGCGGACGGTGTTGGCGGCGCCGTCGTCGGTGGGCGGGGTGCTGGAGGGGGAGGTCACACGTACTCCTTGTGGTGGTTCGGGTGCTCGGGTCGCCGGCGCCGCACAGTCCGTTCCTTCCCTCCTCGCACATGGTTGCCACGTTCTGAGTAGCTCGAACGGAACGCTACTGGTCTTATGACTGGCGGGTCAACGGTCTCCTTCTGGTATTGTTCTGGTATGCCTCCTTCGGACTCAGGCACGGACTCAGGCGCGGACGCGGCCTCAGGCTGGGACTCGGGATCAGCCTCTCCCCTCCCCCGGGGCCTGCTGGCCGACGACACCCTCCCGCTGTACGCCCAGATCGCCGCGCGCCTCTGGGCCGACGCCTCGGCCGACGGCGCCAGGGCCGGAGACCGGCTGCCGTCGGAGCGCACCCTCGCGGCGCGGTACGGGGTGTCGCGCGTCACCATGCGCGCGGCGCTCATGGATCTGGCGGCCAGGGACATGGTCGAGTCGGCGGCGGCCCGTGGCTGGTTCGTCGCGCGGCCGAAGGAATCGCCGGCCCCCGGCGGCGGGCGGGACAGTCACGGCGCGGGCGAGCGCGGTGGGGACGCGCACACCGTCGAGGGCTTCGCGGACTACGCGGCCAAGCACGGCCTGGTCACCCACAGCCGGGTGCTGAATTCCACCGTCCGGCCCGCGACCGTCAGTGAGGCGGAGACGCTGCGCGTCGGCCCGGGGGCCACTCTGTTCGAGATGCGGCGGCTACGTTTCCTCGACGACCAGGTGGTCGTGGTGGAACACAACCGAGTGCCGCTGGCGCTGTGCCCCGCGCTCGCCGAGACCGACTTCACCGAGGCATCGCTCTTCGCGACCTTGCGCAACGCGGAACCGCCTCAACTCCCCCGCGTCGCCGACTACTCGGTGGAGGCGCGGCAGCCTGACGCCGCCGAACGCGAGCTCCTGGAGATCACCGACGCCACACCGGTGCTTCTCGCGCACCAGCTCGCCTTCAACCAGGACGGCCGCCCGCTCGAACTCACCCTGGCGATCTACCGGGGCGACCGCTACCACTTCCGGGCCTCCATCACCTCGTAGGGCGGGCGCGTCACCTCAGGACGGCCGAGTCCGGCGTCCAGTCAGTGACCAGCTCCAGGAGTCCGGGGAAGCGGACGTTCAGGTCGTCGACACGCACATGACTGCGGCGTTCGAGGCCGAACCAGCCGCAGGAGTGGTCGAACTGCTCCGAATCCAGCAGGAGTTGACGCACGATCCGCAGGCGCGGCGGGTCACTCAGCGCGCCCAGCACCTTCTCCAGCCGCAGGTCCTCGATCGCGCCTCGGACAGCGCCTCGGGCAGATCCGCCGGTTCCGGCAGCACCTTGAGGGCCGGAGCTGTGCGCGCTTTCGACGGCATGGGGTGGGGTGGGGTGCTGTTTGTCGTTGTCTGCGGGTTCGGGCGGGGCGGTCGGGGTGGGCCGGTGCGGTGTTGGTGAGGGTCGGGCCGCCCCTTTCTCTTGATTTT
>NZ_JTHL01000001.1:4257569-4271017 GCF_000818195.1 Streptomyces sp. 150FB
GCGGCTTCTCCTCACCACAACACCCCCTAAAATGGTGCATATCGCCCATTTGGGAGGTTGGTGGGGGTGGGATGGTCTGTGACAACCACTTCTGCGTCGATGGACACGGAAGACAGGCCTGCCAGCCTCCCACCTCCCTTTTCCCACCCACATGCCTCACACCCAGTCACACCCGTCCCAGGCCATCACGTCAGGGACTCTCCGAGGTGCATGTCGTCCAATCGGCCAGCAGCCGCGCACCCTGCTCCGTCTGTCGGCGGTCACTACGCCTCCCCAACCGACCCTCCCCGTCACCACAGGCAGGAGTTCGCCGCTAAGCAGCGAAGTGGCATGCAGTGATCCCTTCGTGCGTGCCCCGCAGGGCAAGCAGTCCGCACTCGGCAGCAAAGGTGCAGAACAAGCAAGTGGTGCCGGGGAGTCTCCCCCTGGGGGCGGCCCCCTCATCTGCAGTTGCGGTGGAGGGGTGGGTGTCAAGGGTGGGCGTAGCCCATCGCGCAGCGACGCGACGCAGGAGCGCCCTTGACGCCCACCCCGGAACCGCAAAAATGAAGATGAAGGGGCGGCCCGACCCTCACCAACACCGCACCGGCCCACCCCGACCGCCCGCCCGAACCCGCAGACAACGACAAACAGCAAGCACCGAGCACCCCCACCCCCGGCATTCCCAGCAGCCTGTCCTTCAGCACCGGGAACTGTTCGCACGCTTCGCCACCTTCGCCGGGTCCAGGTCCAGGTCCAGCCCCAGGCCAGGTCCAGCCCCAGCCCCACCGTAAGGATCTCCTCATCGTTCCCCGCCCCCGCCAGCACCTCGCCCCAGGGGTCGACGACCATGCTGTGGCCGGACCGTTCCACCCCGGCGCGCGTCCCGGCGGCCGGGGGCGGGAACGGGAACGGGAACGGGAACGAGTTCAGCTTCTTCACCGAACGGCGCCCTCTTCGACAACACTCAGCCGTACGCGTTCTCGACCTTCGCCGCCAAGCGGGAGGTTTCCGCAAGGACCGAGCACTGGAAAGCCTGGGCGGCGCCGAACCGCGAGAGATGGTGCGGACGTTGACCGCTGGCTGGAGCCCGGAACTCGGCCACTCGTACCGCACCGAAACCCCACACCCGGTGCGGTCGGAGGCACCGTCGCCACAGGTCACCGCTACGATCCCTTTGTAGTCATTTGTCCCACTCGGGGAGCATCGCTGTGAACACCGGTACGCCCACCAGTCCCGCCACGCCCGGCACACTCACCTACGGAGTCCTCGTCCCGGTGGACGTCTACTTCGACGACCTCGACTCGTTCGGCATGCTCCACAACAGCCACTACGGAGTGCTGGCCGAGCGCGCCTGGGTCACGTACTGGCAGAAGCGGGAGATCCCCTTCTCGAAGGACTGGGTCATGCTCGACGACGGCTTCAACGTCGCCAAGGAGCTGCGGATCGTCTACGAGACCCCCATCGACCGCCCCGGCGCGTACGGCGTGCACTTCTGGGTGGACCGCCTCGGCCGCACCTCCATGACCTACGGCTTCCGCGTCTGCGCGCCCGACGGCAGCGGGACGTACGCCCAGGGCATCCGCACCGTGATCCGCCTGGACCGTACGACGCTCCGCCCCGCCGAATGGAGCGAACCGGCGAGGGCCCTGAGCACGTCACTGCTCCGCCCGGAGCAGTGAGCCGGGCGGTCTGCCACTGCCGCCTGCCACTGCCACCTGCCGCTGCCACCTGCCGCTGCCACCTGCCCGCTGCCGCTACCCCTTGCAGCGAGCCCGGCAGCAGGCAGGCTGCCAAAAGCGGGCTGCTAAAATGAACGCGCTGGCCTTCGGCGTGCCCAATTCGGGCGTCCGGAGGCTTTTTTCATGCCTACTCCCACACCACCGCCCATGGGGCCCGCCACCACCAGCTACCGCGACCTGCTCCGCAACCGCGAGTTCACCGGCCTCTACGCCAGCTTCACACTGACGGTCGCCGCGAGCACCCTGTCGGGTTTCGCACTCGGCACACTGGTCAACGACCAGACGCACTCACCGTTCCTGACCGCCGTCAGCATGTACGGCGCCGCGTTCGCCGCCGTGCTCGGCGCGCTGACGCTGATGTCGGTCGCCGACGGACGCCGCCCTCGCCGCATCATCGTCGTCCTCCAGTGCCTCTCGCTGGCGGGAGTCGCCGCCCAGGCGGTCCCCGGACTGCCGTTGGGGGCCCGGTTCGGACTGCTCCTGCTGCTGGGGTTCTTCCAGTCGCTGGGAACCGGTGCGCGGATGGGGCTTCTCGCCGAAGTCGTACCGCTCACCGCCTACGCGCTGGCGCGTTCCCTGATGAACATCACCTCGGGCGGCATGTCGATCCTCGGCTACGCCATCGGCGCCGTCCTGCTGCGCCACCTGACTCCGCGAGATGTCTTCCTCGTCTCCGCGCTGCTGACCGTGGTCGGGCTCGCCGTGGTGGCGGCCACCGTACGGGAACACTCGATCCGTCCGACCCGCCGCCCGGGACTGCGCCGGACCTGGACCACCAACGTCGCGCTCTTCTCCCACTCCGGACAGCGGGCGCTGCTGCTCAACCTGTGGGTCCCCAACGGCCTGATCGTCGGCTGCGAGGCCCTGTTCATCTCGTACTCCCCGCAGCACGCGGGCACCCTGCTGGCGGCCGGATCCGCTGGCATGCTCCTTGGCGACCTGACCGTCGGACGGCTGCTCACCGGCGCCCAACGGCGGCGCTGGGCCTTCGCCTTGCGGCTGTTGCTCGCCGCTCCCTACCTGCTGTTCGCGATCCACCCGCCCCTGCTGCTCGCGGCAGCCGCGGTGTTCGCCGCCAGCGCCGGGTTCGCCGCCACGCTGCCGCTACAGGAGCAGCTTCTCGAACTGACCCCGGATCCGGTCCGGGGCCAGGTCCAGGGCGTCGAGTCCGCCGGCCGGATGACCTGGCAGGGCATCGGAGCCGCGATCGCAGGCGGCCTCGCACAACACCTCACCCCTGGCGCCACGATGACCGTCGTAGCGGCGGTTTCGGTAGCCGTCACCGCCGCCTCCCGGCCGTACGTGGTCCGCGCCCGCGTCGTCCAGGTGAAGGAAGCCGGCGCATAGCCGCCCCCTCCAGTCCCCCAACCACTTCCGGCGGGCGGCCCGGCGTCAGAGGACGCGCTTGCGGGCGCGCTGGATGACGAACACGGCGATGGCCGCCGTCAGGACCAGCAGCGTCCCCGCTCCGAGCCACTGCATCGTCGACATGCCCGACAGGGGAAGGTACTTGACCGACCAGCCGACGACGTCCGCCTTCTGCAGACATGCGGCCTGTGCCTTCTCCGTCGCTTCGTGGACGCAGGTGCTGTAACCGATGAGCTTTCCGGAACCGGTCAGGTACGACTGGTCGAGGACGTCGGCCGCCGCCGGCAGATGCGGGAAGGTGTCACCGAGGACGCCCTTGTGGGTGGTCGCGGTCACCACGCTCCCGAAGCTCAGCCGGACCTCGGACCAGACGAGTTGGACGACGGCGGAGAAGGCGAAGGTCACCACCATCGCGGACAGTGTGCGCCGCAGCAGCAGGCCGATCGCCACGCCGCCGACCAGGGTGAGCAGGGTCAGCGCCACCAGCATGGGACCCGAGTTGTCGAACCCGCTGCCGTCGCTCCACTCGATGACGGTGGCCTCGGACTTGACCGGTGACCACCACCAGGTGAAGAGCGTGGACAGCACAGCACTGCACACCGCGACCACGATCACGGTGATGCCGAGCTTCTTCGCGATCCAGTTCACCCGGCTCACGGACTGCGAGGCGACCAGCTTCGCCGTACCGCTCTCCAGGTCACCGGCGAGCAGCGGCGCCCCGACGAACACACCGGCGACAATGGGGACGAAGCCGAGAAGGGAAGCGGCGTGAGTGATCGGTCCCGCGCCGTACCGTTCCGACCAGCCGCTCTTCAGATGCGGCCAGCCATGGGCGTTGAGATAGTCCATGGTCTGGGCACGCTCGTAGACCATCGCGCCGGCGAAGACCACCGTGCAGGCGATCAGCGTCCAGAACACGGCTCGGTGCTGGCGCCAGACGAGCCAGTTCAGACCGCGCAGGCGGGTACGGCGGGCAGGCGCCGACGCGGCCGCGGGGACCGGGGCTTCGGTGAGTGTCGTCATGCCGCCACCGCCGTGGTTCCCGCCTCGCGAACCTGGGAGTCGGCGGTGATCAGTGGCGGCACCGCCGGCGCACGCAGGTAACTGAGCATGAGCTCCTCCAAGTTCGGGGTGTCGCTCTGCCACGAGGCGTCGACGGGTCCGTTCGGGCGCACCAGCGCGATCGTCTGCCGCCCGCTGGTCCGGGACTCGACGACCGTGTGGGCGGCCAGGGAAGGCGCGGGGCCGTCGCCGCTCTGGACCCCGGTGAGCAGGACGTGCGCCGCCAGCAGTTCGTCCACCTCGCCCGCCATGCGCAGTTCGCCGTCCGCGACGACCATGAGGTAGTCGCAGACGTTCTCCATCTCGGTCAGCATGTGCGAGGACATCAGCACGGTGGTGCCGTACTCGGCGATCGTGCCCAGCAGGGTGCCGACGAGTTCGTGGCGCACCAGCGGGTCGAGGTCGGACATCGGCTCGTCCAGGATCAGCAGGTCGGGACGCTTGCCGAAGGCCAGGGCGAAGGCGACCCGGGTGCGCTGCCCGCCGGACAAGGTGCCTACCTTCGCCTCCATCGGTACGTTGCCGGCGCGGACGATGTCCTCGGCGGCCTTCTGGTCCCAGGCGGGGTTCAACTCGCGTCCCAGCCGCAGGGTTTCGGCCACCGTGAACCGCTTGAACAGCGGCTTCTCCTGCGCCAGGAACGCGGTCCTCCGGCCGGCCTCCGGGGACCCCGGGGCCGCGCCGAACACCGTGAGAGAACCGGTCGTCGGCTCCAGAAGGTCGGCCGCGAGGGCCAACAGCGTTGTTTTGCCAGCCCCGTTGGGGCCGACCAGACCGCAGACCCGGCCGGCCGGAAGACGGAAGGAGCAGTCGCGCAGCGCCCATCCGCGCCGGTACCGCTTGCCCAACCCGTGGGCCTCGATGACTGGTTCACCGTACGGCTCCGAGGCCGCCGTACCGTTCTGCTCGAAGTTCACTTCTGTGCCTCACTGTTTCGCGGTCCGCCCTGTTCGGCGGTCACCGTGGGGGGAGAGAAACGCCGTTCCATGACCGCAGTGACCAGGGCGGCCACGTCTTCCCGGTCGAGACCTGCCGCGTGCGCCTGGTCCATCCACTCCTCCAGCCCCGCGCGCAGGGGCGAGTCCGCTCCGGTCTCCGGGCGTGCCAGTGACCGGAGGACGAAGGTGCCCAGCCCAGGGCGTGGCTCGACCAGGCCCTCGCGTTCCAGCTCGCGGTAGGCCTTGAGCGTGGTGTTCGGGTTCACCGCGGAGGTCTCGGCGACCTCCTTGGCCGTGGGTAGCCGATCGCCGGGCAGCAGGACGCTCAACCGCAGAGCCTGCTTGGTCTGCAGGACGATCTGCTGATACGCGGCGACCCCGCTCCGCCTGTCGATCCGGAACTCCACCCTCCACCACCTTCCACTAGTTAATTAGTGGAAGCATGATGCAAGGCGGCCTCGGATCCTGTCAAACAGTTGGGCGGAACAGCTCAGCCAGTTGGGCGGAACAGCTCAGCGGCGGCCGCGGAACGTACGGCGCAGGTCGTCGACCCAGGCGTCGGGGATCTCCCAGGGGATGAAGTGGCCGCCGCGTTCGTGGGCGGTGACGTTGACGTGGTTGAACCAGGGTTCGCGGTCGCTGTCCAGGAACGCCCGCACCCGCTGGTCGGTGGTCACGCCGGGCGGGTTCTCGTACCCGACGAAGGTGATGCCGGTGGGGGCCTCGACGACCGGTTCGCGGTCGTGGGACGGGGTCCACGGGTAGCGGTTGGCGTTGGCGTACGTCCGCATCGAGGTGCCGATGGCGTTGCTGACCCAGTAGATCGTGGCGTGGGTGAGCATCTCGTCCTTGGAGAACGCGTTCTCGACGTTGCCGCCGTTGTCGCTCCAGTTGGCCCAGCGTTCCAGGATCCAGCCGAGCATGCCGGCGGGCGAGTCGCTGAGACCGAACGCCTGGGTGCTGGAGTCGAGGACATGCACGGCGACATGCGCGGCGAAGCGGCGCTGGAAGGAGACCAGGCCGGCCCGGACGCCGTCCGGGGCGTCGTCCGGGATCTTGTTGCCGCCGGTGAGGTCCCAGGCGCGGGAGCTGTTGAACATGGTGAGCGGGAGGGGCGAACCGAGGTGGATCGCGTACAGCTCGTCGGCGTATTTGTGGCCGAGCTGCGCGGTGACCAGGGATCCCATGTCGGAGCCGCCGGCCGCGTACCGCTCGTGGCCCAGCACCTCCGTCATCAGCTTGTGCCAGAGGTCGGCGATCTTCCAGAAGTTCATGTCCGGGTGGTCGGGCAGCGGGGTGGAGAAGCCGAAGCCGGGCAGGGACGGCACGATCACGTCGAAGGACTCAGCCGGGTCGCCGCCGTGGGCGCCGGGGTCGGCGAGTTGGTCGATGACCCTGGACCAGTGCCAGAAGGTCCAGGGCCAGCCGTGGCTGAGGATCAGCGGGGTCGGGTCCGGGCCGGTGCCGGGCTTGCGCATGAAGTGCACGGGTACGCCGTCGATGTCGACCTTGTAGTGCTCGTACGCGTTGATGGCCCGCTCGGCGGCGCGCCAGTCGAAGTCGTTGATCCAGTAGTCGACGAGCTCACTCAGATAGGTGCGGGAAACGCCGTAGTACCAGTCCTCGTTGCCCGCGTCGACCGGCCAACGGGTGTTCCGGAGACGGGCCTTGAGGTCGGCGAGCTGCTCGTCGGGTACGTGGACGGGGGTCGGGTCGAGGGGGAAGGGTCTGTCGCTCATGGTGGTGACGTCTTTCAGGTTCTGGGCGGGCGGGGACGCTTCACACCGCGCTGATGTCTTCACACCGCGGTGATGTCGACGCGCAGGCGGGTCAGGTCGAGGGTGGCGATGCGCCACTCCTCCGCGGCCTTCCGGTACGTCTCGTGGTAGTGACCGAAGCCGTGCAGGGCCCGGAACGGCGCTTCGGGATCGCTCTCCGGGTCGTGGAAGATCAAGTCCTCCATCGCCCAGATGCCCCGGGCGGTGTCCGGGGAGGTGATCTCCAGTTCATGGGAGAAGACGTGGTGCACCGGCTGCCCGGCGCCCACCCGCCTGCCGATGGTGGCGGCGATGGCGGGCGCGGCGACGGTGTTGGTGAGGGCGCCGCCCGGATCGTGGAAACGCATCACGCCGTCGGCGGTGAACAGCGCCGCCAGGTCGTCCCAGCGCTTGGTGTCGGCGTAACGGCAGTAGCGGGCCTTGAGGGCGCGCAGTTGTTCGAGGTCGCCGAGGCCGGCGACGGACGGTTCCCACGTGATCAGGTCCTGCGCGATCAGGTGTGACGGTGTGGTCATGGGGAAGCTCCAACTGGACGATTTCATCCAATCGTGCTCCGATTTTATTGGACTTGCAAGTCCAAAAGACGGCTGCCGCCCGTCGTCACCTCGCGGCGGTACGCGTGGCAGCGGGCCTGAGCGGGAACATGGCCTGCTTGAGCCCCGTTTCGAGATAGCTGGTGCGACCGGTGGCCCTGAGCATGACCACACCACCCTGGATCGCCGTCAGGATGCCCCGGGCGACCTCGTCCGGACTCAGGCCGGCGGCGAGCTTGCCGCGTTCGGCCAGGGCGCGGGTGCCGGTGCGCAGATACGTCTCCCAGGTGTCGTACAGCTCAGTGACGATGTCGCGTGTCTCGGGCGACGACTTGCCCAGTTGGGCGGTGAGCGCGCCGAGCGGACAGCGTTCGCCCAACTCGGCGTAGTGCGCGACGAGAACCTTGCGCCAGCTCTCCCACTTGCGCCAGGACGTCAGGTCCATGAGGTACGGCTGCTGGGCGGCGAGGGTCTGGTCCGCCTCGTACCGCGCCACCGCGGTCAGCAGATCCGGCCGGCCGCTCGGGAAGTAGTGGAAGAGCTGGCTCTTGCTGGTGGAGGTCGCGGTCAGGATCTCGTCGAGATTGCGTACGGGGCCCACCTCGCGCATCAGCGACGCGGCGCCTTCGATGATCCGCTGCCGGGTCGCGGCCCCTCTCGCCGTCAGTCCTCGCGCCACCGCGGTCACCCTCTTCCGCTCACCGCCCGGACCCCGTTTTCCTTGCGACGGCGGGCTGAATCGACACTAACACTGGATTTTTCCGTCCAGTCGTGTCGCCACGAGACGACTCCGGCCGACTCCGGTCGGCTTCGGCCGATACGGGCGGCGGGGCGGGGGCCCGCGAGTAGTCCTCGACGAGTCCGGTGGCCGACGAGGTGTCCGGGCCCGGCAGTAGGGTGGCCGTATGGCGGATACGGCGGACAAACCGGCGAAGCAGCGGCTGAGCCGGGCCGCCATCGCGGCGCAGGGGTTGCGGCTCGCGGACGCCGAGGGCGTCGAGGCGGTCACCGTACGGCGGCTGGCCCAGCACTTCGGCGTGACGCCGATGGCCCTGTACTGGCATTTCAAGGACAAGGACCAACTGATCGACGGCATCGCTGAATGCGCGTTCGACAGTCTTGAACTGCCCCCGGCAACCCCCGACGATCCATGGCTGACCGAACTGCGCGCCCTGCTGGAGGCGTTCCTCGCGGCGGTGCGCCCGCACCCGGCCGTCGCCTCGACGGACTGGCCGAGGCGGGCGCAACGCTGAGCCATGTGACGCTCTACCAGGGGATGAAGGCGTACGGCGCGCACCTCGGCCCGTACAGGACCCCGGCGCGCGAGGACGAACCCCGGCTGCTCGGGCCGAACTTCTACTACGACCGGGAGGACCTGCTGCGCCGGACGGCGGCGGAGCGCGGTTTCCGTTTCACGGTCCTGCGCCCCGAGGCCGTGATCGGACACGGCACCGGGAATCCGATGAACCTGCTCATGGTCATCGCCGTCTACGCGTCGGTCTGCAAGGAGTTGGGGCTGCCGCTGCGATTCCCGGGTTCTGTCGCGACGTACGACTCCCTCTACAACGTCACCGACGCCGAACTCCTCGGGCGCGCCACGGTGTGGGCGGGCGCCGACGAGAACGCGGCCGGCGAGATCTTCAACGTGACCAACGGCGACGCCTTCCGCTGGCGCCACATCTGGCCGGCCTTCGCGCGGTACTTCGGTCTGGAGTACGCCGAGCCCGTGCCGATGTCGCTGACCGAGCACATGGCCGACAAGCAGGCGCTCTGGGAGCGCATGGTGGAGCGTCACGGCCTGCTGCCGACCTCCTGGCAGTCCCTGGTGTCCTGGCAGTTCGGGGACCCGATCTTCAGTCTCAGGGACAACATCGCGTCCACGATCAAGATCCGGCAGGCGGGCTTCGCCGACTGCTACGACACTGAGCACCGCTTCCTGGAACTCTTCGACCGGCTCCGGAACGCGAACGTCATCCCGCGGTAGGCCCGACAGGTCCCGGCGCGTGCGGATCTCATCGGGGATCTGATCGGGGATCGCGTGGTACTGCCGTTCCTACCCTCGTGCCTGGCGGACGCCGTGCCGCATGGAGGACCATGGCTCACGCGGGGGCGACGGGCGACGCGTGGAGAGAAGGAACAGCGCCATGAGCATGGCCTATCTCGCTGAATACGATCAGCAGCAGAAACTCGAATGGCTCGACGGCGGGGTCTTCTCCGTACTCCTGGACAGCGCGGCCACCGACGGGCAGTTGACCGTCGGACGGTTCACGGTCAGCAAGGGCGAGGCCCCGCCGATCCACACGCACACCCGTGAGGACGAGGTCTTCATGCTGATCAAGGGCAGCGCGCTGCTGTGGTCGGGCGACGAGGAGATGGAACTGTCGGAGGGCGGCATCGTCTACCTGCCGAAGAACGTCCCGCACGGGTACCGGATCACCTCCGACACCGCCGACCTGCTGATGATCTGCACACCGGGCGGCATCGAGGGCATGTTCCGCCACGCCGGACGCGACCTGGCGACGCCCCGCCCCGAGGGCTTCGAGATCACGAAGGAGCGCATGGCGGAGGCCGCCGACATGTACGGCCAGATCATCGTCGGCCCGCCGCGCTGACCGCGCCCGTCGCCGCCGAACACGCAGCAGCCGAACACGTAGCGCCCGAACACAGCACCCCGAACACACCACCCCGAACACGGCACCACGCACCGAGCGCCGGGCACGCCGCGCGCCGGCCACGAAAGGCTCCGCCATGTCCCAGCAGCAACGCCAGGCCCTCGACGAGTTGCTGCGGCACGGCCCGCTCGACATCGGCGGAGACGTCGCCCAACAGCGCGCCGTCTTCCACGAGATGATCGCTTCGATCCCGCTGCCCGCCGACGTCTCGACCACGCCGGGCGAACTCGGCGGCGTCCCCGTCGTCACCGTCACGACGCCCGGTCACGACCCGTCGAGCGTGCTGCTGTACTTCCACGGCGGCGCGTACGCCATCGGCTCGGCGGCCGACGCGGCCGGCCTCGCCGCCGATGTAGCCGCACGCGTCGGCGCCCGCGCCATCTCGGTCGACTACCGGCTGGCCCCGGAGAACCCGTTCCCGGCAGCCGTCGACGACGCCGTGGCCGCGTATCGCGCCCTGCTCGACTCCGGCATACCCAGCTCCAGGATCGCGTTCGTCGGCGAGTCCGCGGGCGGCGGCCTGGTCGTCGCGGCCCTGGTCGCCCTCAAGGACGCGGGTCTGCCCCAGCCTTCCTCGGCCGCTGTCTTCTCGCCCTGGGT
Organism: Streptomyces sp. 150FB; assembly: GCF_000818195.1. Taxonomy (GTDB): domain Bacteria; phylum Actinomycetota; class Actinomycetes; order Streptomycetales; family Streptomycetaceae; genus Streptomyces. The sequence continues at coordinate 4,268,242 of NZ_JTHL01000001.1, forward strand.
CGACCTCACCCTGTCCGGCGACAGCGCGGTCGGCAAGGCCGAGGTCGATCCCTCCCTGACGGTGGAGGGCCTGCGTGTCCGCGCCCGTGACTACCTCGGCGCGACGGACCCCGCTTCCGAGGCGGGCAGCCCGCTCTTCGCCGATCTGACGGGTCTGGCGCCCCTTCTCGTCCAGGCCGGTTCGCACGAGATCCTGCTGGACGACGCCGTACGGCTGGCAGCGCGCGCCGCCGCGCAGGACGTACGGGTCGAGCTCCAGGTCTGGCCGGGGGTGCCGCACGTCTTCCAGGCGTTCGCCGCCGTACTGGACGAGGCCGCGGCCGCACTCGACTCCGCCGCGGCCTTCACCCGGGCCCACTGGACCGCGCCGGTCGCCGCGCTCCAGCCGTAACTTCCGGCGGCCCCGCCTTCGTTCACAACCGGTGGACGATGATGAGCGCATGGCAGGAACGAACACCTTCGGCATCACGCTGCGCGGCTGGCGCGAGCGGCTGTCGCCGTCGGACGGCGGACTGGCGGCCGAGGGCGACCGGCGCATACCGGGCCTGCGCCGCGAGGAACTGGCGCGGCTGGCCGGCCTGTCCGTCGACTACGTGGTCCGGCTGGAACAGGGCCGTGCGCGGCACCCCTCCGCCCAGGTCGTCACCGCCCTGTCGAGGGCGCTGCGCCTGGACACGTCCGAGCGCGACCACCTCTTCCGCTGCGCCGGCCTCGCGCCGCCCGCCGGCGGGAACGTATCGATGGACGTTCCCGTGCGGGTTCACCGGCTCGTGCACCACCTGGGAGAGACGCCTGTCGCGGTCTTCGCCGCCGACTGGACGCTCATCAGGTGGAACAGCATGTGGACGGCCACGTTCGGCGACCCCGCTTCGTACGGCTGGGACGAGCGCAACCTCGTCGCCGGGATGTTCCGTCCCACCGACGGCGGCGGGCACCGGCCGGCGTCGATCGCCGCGTGGCCCGTACGGTCGTGGCTGGGCGACGAGGCCGAAGAGGCGGCCCTCGCCGCCGACCTGCGGACGACTGCCGCCGCCTACGCCTCCGACAGCCGCCTCGCCGCGCTTGTCGAGCGTACGGTTCTGGCCAGCCCGCGCTTCGCCCGGCTGTGGTTCACCGGCACCGCCCGCGCCCTGACCGACGACCGCAAGATCATCGAGCACCCGTTGGTCGGCCGGATCGCCCTGGACCTCGATGTGCTGCTGGTCCCCGGCGCCGACATCAGGATCGTCACCTACGCGGCCGCCGCCGAGACGGCGGGCGCGGAGAAGCTGGACGCGCTACGGGTGGCGTCCCGGTCCGCGGTGACCGTGCCGTCCGGGTTCTGAGGCGAGGAAACGCACGCCTTGCGGCAGCGCTCCCGGACAGCGCACCATCGGTCCGTGCCCTCCTCCTCAGCCATCGGGTCCTCCGCCGTCAAACCCTCCGCCATCAGGCCGTTCCGGCCCGGCGATCTCGACGCCGTCTCCGACATCTGCGTACGGACCGCGCTGAGCGGCGAGGACTCCCGGGAGCTCTATCCCGATCTGGAGCTGATGCCGAGCATCTTCGCGGCGCCGTACGTTCATCTCGACCCGGACCTCGCGTTCGTGGTCGACGACGGCAGCCGGGCCGTGGGTTACATCCTGGGGACCGCCGACACGGCGTCGTTCGTCGACCGCTACCGGAGCGAGTGGCTTCCCCACCTCGCCGCCCGCTACCCCGCTCCCGTACGGCCGCCGGCGACACCGGCCGAGGAGATGGTCGACCTGATGCACCGTCCGGAGCGGATGGTGGTGCCCGAACTCGCGGCATACCCGGCGCACCTGCACATCGATCTGCTGCCGAGCCACCAGCGGTCCGGCTACGGCCGCCGGCTGATGGAGACGTACCTCGCCGCGCTGCACCGCAGGGGTGTCGGGGCGGTGCACCTGGGCATGGTCACCAGCAATACGAGGGCCAGGGCGTTCTACGACAGGCTCGGCTTCCACGAGATCACCGTCCCGGGCTCCGACCGGCTGACGTACCTCGGGCGCTCGACCGGTCCGGCCGCCGACGTGTCCGCCGAGCCGAGCTAGCCGAGCGCGGCCGTCGCCGCCCTCAGCGCGGCCAGCTCCTGACGCACGATGCCGGCGAAGTCAGGCTGATCGGCCGGGTCGGCCCAGCGGTCGAGGGCGTTCTGGAACGCGAGGGTGCCCATCTCGGCGCCCAGGCTCGCCGTCCGGTCCGGTACGCCGCGCTCGCGCAGCGCCTCCGCCATGGCCGCGGTGAGGGTGGCCCGCTTGAGCAGCTCACGTTCCCGCAGGTCGCTGTTGCCGGCGATGACCACCTGGCGCTGCCGCACCCAGGGACGCCGTTCCTCGGGGAAGCCGACCGCCGCCGCGTCCAGTGCCGCGCCGACCGCGCCGATCGGTGTCGTCGCCTCGGGAGCCCCGCCGATCGCCTCGGCGAACAGCCGGCCCAGCGTGTCCCCGCCCCCGAACAGCACCTCCCGCTTGTCGCTGAAGTGGCGGAAGAACGTGCTCTTCGCCAGCCCGGCCCGCTCGGCGATCTCCGCCACGGTGGTGCTCTCGTAGCCCCGCTCGACGAACAGCTCAAGCGCGGAGAGCTCCAGACGTCCACGCGCGTTCGGCTTCCATCGACCCATGCGCACAGTCTACGTGATGGGACTCAGTCCCATCACCTGCTACGGTGATGAGACCAGGTCCCATCACTGTCCCGCCCGACTCTCGGCCGGACGGGACGGGGCCCAGAGCCAGGAGGCTTCTCCCATGCGCGTTTTCGTCACCGGAGCGACCGG
>NZ_JTHL01000001.1:4271209-4287675 GCF_000818195.1 Streptomyces sp. 150FB
CCCAGAGCCAGGAGGCTTCTCCCATGCGCGTTTTCGTCACCGGAGCGACCGGCCATGTCGGCTCGGCCGTCCTTCCCGAACTTCTCTCCGCCGGCCACGAGGTCGTCGGGCTCGCCCGCTCCGAGACGTCGGCCGCCGCCCTGAAAGCCCTCGGCGCCGAGGCCCGCCCCGGGGATCTCGACGACCTGGACGGCCTGCGCGAAGCCGCGTCGGCCGCCGACGGTGTCATCCATCTCGCGTTCAAGCACGACGCCATGAGCGCCGGGGACTACGTCGGCGCGATCCGCGACGAGGTGGCGGCCGTACGGGCACTGGGCGAGGGCCTCGCCGGCAGCGGCAAGCCCCTCGTCATCACCTCGGGGACAGGGATGCTCGCTGCGGCCACGCGGGGGCGCGTCGGCACGGAGGACGACGTGCTGGCCACCGGCGAGGGGCCCCAGGCCAGGATCGTGGCGGAGAACACCGCCATCCAGTTCGCCGAGAGCGGGGTCAGGGTCTCGGCCGTCCGGCTTCCCCCGGTCGTGCACAGCACGCTGGACCACCACGGCTTCATCCCGACGCTCATCGCCGTCGCACGGGCCACCGGCGTCTCCGGTTACCTCGGAGACGGCGGCAATCGCTGGCCGGCGGGCCACACCCTGGACGCGGGACGTGTGTTCCGGCTGGCCCTGGAGCAGGCACCGGCCGGGTCACGGCTGCATGTCGTGGGCGACGAGGGCATTGAGTTCCGGCTGATCGCCGAAACCATCGGGCGTCACCTGGGTGTCCCGACCGCCGCCGTCCCGTCGGAGGAGGCAGCGGCCCACTTCGGCTTCCTCGCGGCCCTCGTGCCGCTCGACAACCCCACCTCCAGCGCGCGCACCCAGCAGCTCCTCGGCTGGAAGCCGGCCCACCCGGGCCTGATCGCCGACCTCGACCTGGGCCACTACTTCAGCGCGGCCTGACGGGGAGGCCAGTGGGGCCAACCGCCCTCACAGCCGCCTCAGGCGATGTTCCAGCCCGGCGCGTGGAAGTAGCGGGTGCCCTTGTCGATGAGGTGGGACGCGTACGCCCGCCCCAGCGTCGGCCTGCCCTCGTAGAGACCGACGTACCGCCGTCCGGCGTCCACGACGACCGGCCGTGCGAAGCACGCGAACTGGTTGCGCTGCTTCTCCTTCGCCCAGGCCATGGCGGCCGGATCGACCCGCTCGCTGACCAGTACGGGGAAGACGGCGGCACCCGTCTGGAGCCCCACCGGCAGGCCGGGCTTGTTCTTCCGCGCGTAGCTCAGCGACTGCGTGGTGAAGGCGTCGACGACCGGGACCGTGATCTCCGGGACGGCCGCCGCGATCGTGAACAGATGCAGGTTCGTCGCCATCCAGCGGAACCGGAAGTCGGCCCGCCGGCCGATCAGGACAGGCGTACCCGCCCAGTCCTCCCAGCGCGGCTCGCACCCGTCGGACAGCAACTGACTCTCGACCGAAGCCAGGAATTCCGGTATTTCCCGCTGTTCCCGCTGTTCCCCCATGGTGGTGATTCTGCACCGCCGTGGGGGCCCTGGGAACCTTCCTCCTGAGGAGGATCGCTCAGCCGGACACGAGGTGACCGGTCCCGCCGAACTCGTCCAGCCGCAGCCGGGTCCCTTCGCCCGTCCAGACGGACACGGAGGCGTTGGGTACGGGGGTGATCCCGTCCGGCACGGGAGCGCCGATGCCTTCCACGACGTACCGCAGGGACACCACGACGGCGTCGTGCGAGATCAGCAGAACCCGCCGCCCGCCGGCGACCGCGTCGAGCCCGTCGAGGAAGTCGCGTACGCGCAGGGCGACATCGGCGAGGGACTCGCCGCCCGGCGGCCGGTAGTTCCACTCCCCGACCCTGGCGCGGCGGGCCGACTCCTCGGGCGCGCGGGCCAGGACCGCTTCCGGCGGGTGGAGTTCGAAGACGCCCATCTCCCGGTCCCGCAACCGCTCGTCGACCAGCAGCGGGATCGCCGGCCGCCCTCGCTCCGCCGCCACACCGGCCATGGCCTCCCAGGTCTCCCTGGCCCGCAGATAGGTGGAGCAGACGGCGAGGTCCGGCCGATGCGCGGGACCGAGGCCGGCCAGCCAGCCGCCGAGCGCCTCCGCCTGCCGCCGGCCCAGCTCCGACAGCGGTACGTCGGCGTCGCGGCCCGTCAGCGGGAGGTCCGTCGAGCCGGTGCGCGCGGCTTCGGCGTACAGCACGTTCGCCGTGCTCTCCCCGTGGCGTACGGCGACCACCTCCCGTAGCGCGTACCGCGCGGGAAGCCGTAATGCGGGAGCAGGATGCGGAGGTACGGAGGTCACCCCGGCAGTCTCACGCATCAGCCCGCCCGGGCTGCTCGCGCACCGCATATGGGGACGGAGCACGAGCGGCATTCTGATACGCTCATTCAGCGACATCGGGCCCCCAGGAACACCCTTCGGGCAGTGCGGCGGAGGCCCGGCAGTCGTAAACCCAGGTTGGTTCATCAGGGGTTCCGCTCTGTTCAGCAGCGGTCGGAAACCCGTGTGGGGCACGCCTGATCGTGTGCGAGACTGGTGCTCGCACAATGCTTGGTCCTGTGGAGCAGCTTGGAGTGCTCGCCACCCTGTCAAGGTGGAGGCCGCGGGTTCAAATCCCGTCAGGACCGCTGCAACGTCCGCGTTGCGTGGCTGGGTAGCTCAGTTGGTACGAGCGATCGCCTGAAAAGCGATAGGTCGCCGGTTCGATCCCGGCCCCAGCCACAGTTGAGAAGCCTCGATCCTCTGGATCGGGGCTTCCGCTGTTTTCCGCTCCTTCCCTGCTCAGGCCGCGTTGTCAGTGGGTGCCGATAGCGTCCCCGGGACGACGAGCGGTGGGCGCGGTCGCGCAGCGGGGGAGGCCCGGCATGGAGTTCCGTATCGACCGAGGTGTCTGGGGCGAGGCCGTGGCCCAGGCGGCCCGCGCGCTGCCCGCCCGGTCGCCGATGCCGGTGCTGGGCGGGCTGCTGCTGGAGGCGGAAGGGGACCGGCTGCGGGTGGCCGGGTTCGACTACGAGGCGTCGTCACGGATCGACGTACCGGCCGAGGTCGTGCGGCCCGGGCGGGCTCTGGTGCTGGGGAGGCGGCTGGCCGACATCTGCCGGGTGCTGCCCGAGGGGCCCGTGGTGTGCGTGCTCGAAGGGACGCGCTTCTCGGTGGAGGGCGGCGGCGCGCGGTTCGGGCTCTCCGTACTGCCGCTCGACGAGTATCCGGCGCTGCCCGCGCTGCCGGCGTTCCGCGGCGAGGTGGACGCGGCGGCCTTCGCCGCCGCTGTGTCCCAGGTCGCGGTGGCGGCGGGGCGGGACGACACCCTGCCCGTCCTCACCGGGATCCGGATCGGGCTGGACGGCGGGACGATGACACTCGGCGCGACCGACCGGTACCGGTACGCGATCCGTGAGCTGGAGTGGAAGCCCTCGGAGGCCGCAGTCCCGGGGGCCGACGCGGTGGATGTCGTCGTACCTTCGCGGCGGCTGGCGGAAACGGCCCGCGCCCTGGCCAAGGCCGGGACCGTACGGATCTTCCTCGGCGAGAGGGGCGGCGGCAGCGGCGGCGTCCTCGGCATCGAGGGCGACGGCATCCGCACCACCGTGCGACTGCTGGACGGCCGGCTGCCGCGTCACGACACCCTGTTCGCCATGGAGACCACCGCGACGGCGGAGATCGGGCGCGCCGCGCTCACCGAGGCGGTGAAACGCGTCGGGGTCGTCGCCGAGCGGGACAGCCCGCTGCGACTCGACTTCGCCGAGGGCTCCGTACTGCTCCAGGCCGGGTACGAGGACGACGTGGCGTCGCAGCGCGTCCCCGCCACGCTGACGGGGGCCGAGACCATGACGGTCGCCTTCAACCCCGGCTACCTGCTGGACGCGGTGTCGTCGTTCGAGTCGGAGACCGTCCGCTGCGAGCTGCTGGGGCCCGGACAGCGCGCGCTCCTCAGCGACGAACGGGGCACACATCGCCATCTGCTGATGTCGATGAAAGCCCTGCTCTGACCGCTCGGTGCGGGGCGCGAGCCACCCCCGGCCGCCCTCGCGGGAAACTGGTTCGCCCGGTCGCGGCGCGGGGTGAGATCCTGGTTCCGGTATGTCTACTTCCTTCGCCGACCTCCAGACCCTGCTGACCGAGGTCTCGCTGCGCGACGCGCAGCGGCTCGGCCGCCGGCTCGAAGGCTCCCGGCGCATCCGTAAGCCCGAAGCCCGGCAGACCGTGCTGGACGAGATCGCCGCCGAGGCCGAGAAGGCCGCGCTGAGGACCCGGCGGCGCGGCGAAGCCGTGCCCGCCGTCAGCTACCCCGAACAGCTACCCGTCAGCCAGAAGAAGGACACGATCCTGGAGGCGATACGCGACCACCAGGTCGTGATCGTCGCCGGTGAGACCGGGTCGGGCAAGACGACCCAGATCCCCAAGATCTGTATGGAGCTGGGCCGGGGGGTGCGCGGCATGATCGGGCACACCCAGCCCCGCCGGATCGCGGCGCGCACCGTCGCCGAGCGGGTCGCCGACGAGCTGAACACGCCGCTGGGCGAGGCCGTCGGGTGGAAGGTCCGCTTCACCGACCAGGTCAACCAGGACACGACGATCGTCAAGCTGATGACGGACGGCATCCTGCTCGCCGAGATCCAGACGGACCGCGAACTCCTCGCGTACGACACGATCATCATCGACGAGGCGCACGAGCGCAGCCTCAACATCGACTTCCTGCTGGGGTATCTCGCCCAGCTCCTCCCCCGCCGCCCTGACCTCAAGGTCGTCATCACCTCGGCGACCATCGACCCGGAGCGCTTCTCCCGGCACTTCGGCGACGCGCCGATCGTCGAGGTCTCGGGCCGTACGTACCCGGTCGAGGTCCGCTACCGCCCGCTCCTCGAAGAGGACGGCGAGGAGGGCGACCGCGACCAGCTCACCGCGATCTCCGACGCCGTCGACGAACTCCAGTCGGAGGGCCCCGGCGACATCCTGGTCTTCCTCTCCGGCGAGCGCGAGATCCGCGACACCGCCGACGCGCTGGAGAAACGCAAGCTCAGGAACACCGAGGTACTCCCCCTCTACGCCCGGCTCTCGCACGCCGAGCAGAACCGCGTCTTCCAGCGCCACGGCAACCGCCGGATCGTGCTGGCGACCAACGTCGCCGAGACCTCGCTGACCGTGCCCGGCATCAAGTACGTGATCGACCCGGGCACGGCCCGTATCTCGCGCTACAGCCACCGTACGAAGGTGCAGCGGCTGCCGATCGAACGGATCTCGCAGGCCAGCGCCAACCAGCGCAAGGGGCGCTGCGGCCGTACGTCGGACGGAATCTGCGTCCGGCTGTACTCCGAGGACGACTTCACCTCACGCGCGGAGTTCACCGACGCGGAGATCCTCCGGACGAATCTGGCGTCCGTCATCCTCCAGATGACCTCCGCCGGCCTCGGTGAGATCGAGAAGTTCCCCTTCATCGACCCGCCGGACCACCGCAACATCCGCGACGGTGTGCAACTCCTCCAGGAACTCGGCGCCTTCGACCCGGCGGAGAAGGACGCGAAGAAGAAGCTGACCCCGCTCGGCCGTAAGCTCTCGCAACTGCCCGTCGACCCGCGCCTCGCGCGGATGGTCATCGAGGCCGACCGGAACGGCTGCGTACGCGAAGTGATGGTGATCGCCTCGGCGCTCTCCATCCAGGACCCGCGCGAGCGCCCGGCGGAGAAGCAGGCCCAGGCCGATCAGCAGCACGCCCGCTTCAAGGACGAGACGTCCGACTTCCTCGCTCTGCTCAACATGTGGCGCTATGTCCGGGAGCAGCAGAAGACGCTCTCGTCCTCCGCGTTCCGCCGTATGTGCAAATCGGAGTACCTGAACTTCCTGCGGATCAGGGAGTGGCAGGACATCTACTCCCAACTCCGCTCGGTGGCGCGGCAGATGGGCCTCAAGCTGGGCGACGAGGACACCAACGCCCCCGACCAGGCCGTCCACCAGTCGCTGCTGGCGGGCCTGCTGTCGCACATCGGCATGAAGGATGTGAAGGACGGCGCCAAGAACGAGTATCTGGGCGCCCGCAGCGCGAAGTTCGCGATCTTCCCCGGCTCGGCGCTCTTCAAGAAGACCCCGCGCTTCATCATGTCCGCCGAACTGGTCGAGACCTCCCGCCTCTGGGCGCGGGTCAACGCGAAGATCGACCCCGAGTGGATCGAGCCGCTCGCCGGCCATCTCCTCAAGCACTCCTACAGCGAGCCGCACTGGGAGAAGGACGCGGCGGCCGTGATGGCGTACGAGAAGGTCACCCTGTACGGGGTGCCGATCGTCGCCCAGCGCAAGGTGAATTTCGGCCGTATCGATCCCGAGGCGTCCCGCGACCTTTTCATCCGCAACGCGCTGGTCGAGGGTGACTGGCGTACGCACCACCAGTTCTTCCATGACAATCGCAAACTTCTCGGCGAGGTGGAGGAGTTGGAGCACCGCGCCAGGCGGCGCGGCATCGTCGTGGACGACGAGACGCTGTACGACTTCTACGAGGGCCGGGTGCCCGACCATGTGGTCTCCGGGGCGCACTTCGACTCGTGGTGGAAGCACAAGCGCAAGGAAGAGCCCGAGCTGCTCGACTTCGAGCGGTCGATGCTCATCAACGAGTCCGCGGGCGCCATCACCAAGGACGACTATCCGGACTCCTGGCAGCAGGGCGCGCTGAGGTTCCGGGTCACGTACCAGTTCGAACCGGGCGCCGACGCGGACGGCGTGACCGTCCACGTACCGCTCCAGGTGCTCAACCAGGTCACCTCCGAGGGCTTCGACTGGCAGATCCCCGGTCTGCGCGAGGACGTGGTCATGGAGCTGATCCGCTCCCTGCCGAAGCCGATCCGCCGCCATTACGTGCCGGCGCCGAACTACGCCTCGGCGTTCCTGGAGCGCGCGGTGCCGCTCCAGGAGCCGCTGCCGGTCACCCTCGCGCGCGAGCTCCAGCGGATGGTCGGCGTGCCGGTGCGGGCGGACGACTTCGACCTGACCCGGATTCCGGATCACCTCAAGATCACATTCCGGATCGTCGATGAGCGGCGCCGCCAGGTCGCCCGGAACGCCGAGGGAAAGGATCTGGACGCCCTCAAGCTCCAGTTGCGTCCCAAGGCCCGCCAGGCGCTCTCCCAGGCCGCAGCGGCGACCGCCGAGCGCTCCGGCGGCGAGGCCATCGAACGCACCGGCCTCACCGACTGGACGATCGGCGCGCTCTCCCGGGTCTTCGAGACCCGGCGGGCCGGCCAGCCGGTCAGGGCGTACCCGGCGCTGGTCGACCAGGGCGCGAGTGTCGCCGTACGGCTCTTCGACACGGAGGCCGAGCAGCAGCAGGCTATGTGGGCGGGCACGCGGCGGCTGATCCTGCTGAACATCCCGGTCAACCCGGCCAAGTTCGCCTCGGACAAGCTCACCAACCAGGCCAAGCTGGCGCTGTCCCGTAATCCGCACGGCTCCGTCCAGGCGCTGTTCGAGGACTGCGCGACGGCGGCCGCCGACCGGCTGATCGCCGACCACGGCGGTCCGGCGTGGGACGAGGAGTCGTTCCGCAAGCTGTACGAGAAGGTGCGCGCCGACCTCGTCGACGCGACGGTGCGCACGGTCGACCACGTGCAGCAGATCCTGGCCGCCTGGCAGGCCTGTGAGCGCCGTCTGAAGGCCACCACGAGCCCGGTGCTGCTCGCCAACGTCCAGGACGTCAAGGACCAGCTCACGTTCCTCGTACCGGCCGGCTTCGTGACCCGTACCGGGCTGCGGCGGCTGCCGGACCTGATGCGCTATCTCGTGGCGGCCGACCGGCGGTTGCAGCAGATGCCGACCAACGTCCAGCGGGACACCACCCGGATGGCGAAGGTCCACGAGATGCTGGACGAGTACGCCTGGCTGCTGGAGCAGTTGCCGCAGGGCCGGCCGGTCCCGCAACAGGTCCTGGACATCCGCTGGATGATCGAGGAGCTGCGGGTGAGCTACTTCGCACACGCGCTCGGTACGGCGCAGCCGGTGTCCGACAAGCGCATCGTGAAGGCGATCGACGCGGCGGCCCCGTAGGGGATCCGGGCGCTCCGGCCGGGGCTCCGCCGGTGGTGCGGGAGGGCGGCAGCCGTCAGTTCGACCGCACCCTCTGAGCTGCTGTACAGTCTGACTTCGCAGCCGCCGGTACGGGGCAGCGGATCTGGTCCTGTGGAGCAGCTTGGAGTGCTCGCCACCCTGTCAAGGTGGAGGCCGCGGGTTCAAATCCCGTCAGGACCGCAGTTGAGTACGGCGCACGAACAACAGATACGAACAACAGACACAAGAGTGTCCCTGAAGGCCCGGATCCACTGGATCCGGGCCTTCAGGCGTATTGACGGCGCCTTCCGCCACCGGTAATCCAGTCACCAGGGCCCCGGCACCCGTATGTCACCCGCAGCCGGGCCCACGCCGGGGGGTGGGGTGCGTGACGGCATCAACAGCGAGGCACGAGACAGGGGCGCTCCTGCGCGCCCATCTCGCGGCCGCTTCGGGCTTCCCGCACCGCACGGGGTACTGCCCGATCTGCCATCGCCTCCAGCGGCTGGCCATGGAATCGGGGCGGACATCCGGCACGGATGGCGACAGGAGCGGCGACACGGACATCGGGCCGGCGCCGGAGAGCGGGCGCGAACGGCCGATCGTGATACGGCTAGTGGGGCCACCGGTCGTTGGCAAGGGTTAGGAAGTGTGACGGGAGTCACTGAACCAAATCGCGAAGCCGGGGGTCTTACGCCCTTCCTACAACGCATCAATTTTATATGTGCAATTGCACTCACCTCGGAGCCCCTCCGGACACACCCCCTCCACCCCGTGCACACCGCCCGAACTGGGTCGCGACGGCCGCCTCTTGGGGCATAAAAAAGATCGCGCTGGACTCGGCGGAGTCCAGCGCGATCGACGACTTACCCGTGTTGCGAGGGCATGGCACCTGTTGGGGCAGGCGCCTGTCGTGTGGAGCTATGTGAGGGGTACGACCGAGTTGGGGGACTCCGCCGCGCCCTGGTTGTTGATCTTGTTGCGCTGGTCGAGCCCAAATAGTTGAGCCCTGATGGTGATGTGTCAGGCCTCACTGCGCTGTTGCGGAATACCCGCAAGCAGCGCGCGGACCTCTGCCTCGCGATACCGGCGATGCCCACCGAGCGTGCGGATGGACGTGAGCTTGCCTGCTTTTGCCCAGCGCGTGACCGTCTTCGGGTCCACGCGGAACATCGTGGCAACCTCAGCCGGGGTCAGCAGCGGCTCGGCATCAGGGGTGCGAGCGGTCATGAGCGGCCTCCTCGGGAGAACCGAACCATCTCGGTTCTTTCCTCTAAATTCTGCACCTTGACCCACGTTGCCCGAAATGGCGGACGCGGGCCGAGTCGGTTATAGGACGAACGGCTTGTCCTCGGCACTACAACTACACCATCCGTCCAGCCACGTCGGCCAAACCGATGGAATTGCCCTCTGAGGTGTTCATCAGCGGCGGAAGCCGATGGACCATGCCATAGCGGACAGTCACGCCCCAGTGACGATCAGTCACAGGAACATCAGAGGTCACCAGAACCCCCACAGAGAGTGCAATGCTGATTATTCCGCCCAAAAAGTGGATGGAACGACCCCTCCCCGGACTCCTTGTCCTATTTTGACACGAGGAGGGGCGATGGGCGCAAGAGCCCCGAAAGTGCGGTCCGTCACGCTTGAGGCAAAAAAGCCCGGAACGGGGCCTTACTGACGGGGCATGAGGGACGCGTGGTGTGACAGGGACAACAGAGGCGTTCGGAACGGCGGCCCTGAGCGGCCCACCACGGGCCTCTGAGCGTCAGTTGGCGAACTGGAGGTCCCGGACGGTCCGCCAGCGCTCGGAGAGCCGTCCGTACGCCTCTCCCGCCCCTTCGCCGTCGCCGGCCCGCAGCGCGGCGATCCCCGAAGCCACGTCGGCCGCCGAGTGATCCTCCTCCAGCCACTCCGCCGAGAGGGCGTGCACCAGGCCCCCGTAGTCGAGTTCGACCAGTGAACGCGGGTGAAACTCCTCCAGCCACCGCCCCACGTCGACCAGCCCCTCGATCAGCGGCCCCTCGTCCATCGCGTCGCGCAGCGCCTTCAGGGCGCGCGCGAGGCGCCGCCGCGCCTGCACCATCGGGGTCCGGTAGCGCAGCACGGGCGCCTTCGGCGACCCGGCTTCCTCCTCACCCACCTGGGCGCCACCGACCTCGTACTCACGTTCGTCGTCCGAGAAGAGCGTGAACCACCGCACGGGCACCTGCCAGGCCGCCGTCCTGATCCACGGCCGCGCGTCGGGATTCCGTTCCCGCCACCGCTCGTAGTCCGCGGCGGCCTGATCGCGCACGACCGCGGGCAGTACGGCCTCCAGCAGCGGCGCCGGCAGCAGCTCAGGCAGCTCCTCCAGCGCCAGCCAGCCGCGCAGCCTGGTCCGCCAGGGGCAGACGCACAGGACGTCGTCGACCTCCGTGATGAAGGCGTCGCCGCTCTCGTGCACCGGTACGGGCACGGGCGGGGTCGGCAGCAGGTCCGCCAGCGAACGGCGCTGTTCGTCCTGGGCCGTCGGGGTACCGCCGCGCCGGGCGTAGTCCGCCCAGTGGCTCCTCTCCGGCTCGGGAAAGGCGGCCAGCGGCTCGTACACCCGCAGGTAGGACGTGTAAGGCACGAGAACCGCTGACACCGCTGGCATGCGGCAAATCGTGCCATGCCCTCACTCACAAGGAGGGTGATCCCGAGCACTGCGCCGCAGTCCGGCTGATCCGCGTGCTCTCGGGGCCTACGCTCGTGTTGCCCTACCGGGCCTTCCCCACACCCCCCGGGAGGGCCCGCCCCACCGTTTCGCACTTGGGAGTCACCACAGTGACCGATCCGACCGACGGTGTCCTGCACACCCTGTTCAACTCCGAGCAGGGCGGCCACGAGCAGGTTGTGCTCTGCCAGGACCGTGCCAGTGGCCTCAAGGCCGTCATCGCCATCCACTCGACCGCCCTGGGCCCATCCCTCGGCGGCACCCGCTTCTACCCGTACGCGTCCGTGGAAGAGGCCGTCACCGACGCGCTGAACCTCTCCAGGGGCATGTCGTACAAGAACGCGCTGGCCGGTCTCGACCACGGCGGCGGCAAGGCCGTGATCATCGGCGACCCCGGACAACTGAAGTCCGAGGACCTGCTGCTGGCATATGGCCGATTCGTGTCGTCCCTGGGCGGCCGTTACGTCACCGCGTGCGACGTCGGCACCTATGTGGCCGACATGGACGTGGTCGCCCGCGAGTGCCGCTGGACGACCGGGCGGTCCCCCGAGAACGGCGGCGCGGGCGACTCGTCCGTACTGACCGCCTTCGGCGTCTTCCAGGGCATGCGCGCCTCGGCACAGCACCAGTGGGGCGATCCCTCGCTGCGCGGCCGTACGGTCGGCATCGCCGGCGTCGGCAAGGTCGGCAACCACCTCGTGGAGCACCTGCTCCAGGACGGCGCCGAGGTCGTGATCACGGACGTACGGGACGAGTCGGTGGCCCTGATCACCGACCGGCACCCGCAGGTCCGGGTGGCGGCCGACACCGCGGCGCTCATCCGTACGGAGGGCCTCGACGTCTACGCCCCGTGCGCTCTCGGCGGCGCGCTCAGCGACGAGACCGTGCCGGTCCTGACCGCGACGGTCGTCTGCGGGGCCGCCAACAACCAGCTCGCCCACCAGGGCGTCGAGAAGGACCTCGCCGACCGCGGGATCCTCTACGCGCCCGACTACGTCGTCAACGCGGGCGGCGTCATCCAGGTCGCCGACGAGCTGAACGGCTTCGACTTCGAACGCTGCCGCGCCAAGGCCGCGAAGATCTTCGACACCACGCTTTCGATCTTCGCACGTGCGAAGGAAGACGGGATTCCGCCGGCCGCCGCCGCCGACAGGATCGCCGAGCACCGGATGGCGGAGAGCCGCCGCAGGTAGGGCCCTGGAGGGGCGGCCGGAGGCCGGGGGGAGACGAGACTCACGCCGGTCGGCGGGTCGCCCCTCCAGAAGAGGTTAAAATCGCATCTGACCAGCGAGGACGGCACGTCTCGCGGGTTCTGTACCGGGGCATCTCCTGCGGGCGGCGTACCGTATGGCCACGGAAGCAGGTACCGTTGAAGCCCTACGGACGGGCCTCTCCGCGGAGAGCTCGTTCTGAAACATGAACGCGTGTCAAGACTCTGGGGCCGTCGAGCCCCGTCACCGAGGGGGTCGAGCCATGGGGCGCGGCCGGGCCAAGGCCAAGCAGACGAAGGTCGCCCGCCAGCTGAAGTACAACAGCGGCGGGACTGATCTGTCGCGTCTGGCCAACGAGCTGGGCGCATCGCCTTCGAGTCAACCGCCGAACGCTGAGCCGTTCGAGGACGACGACGAGGAAGATGACCCGTACGCACAGTATGCGGATCGGTACAACGACAACGACGCAGAGGACGAGGACGACGAGTCCGGGCCCTCGGCGCAGCGCCGCGGCGCTTGACGTCCGTAACGCTGAACATCCGCAGAACTGAGCGTCAGCACTACTCGCACAACTGAACATGCTTCATGCATTGACATCACCGAGCGTCACGTCACCGACCCGGTCCGGGGCCGCAGTCCTGGATCGGGTTCTGTGTTGTCCGGCGAGCTGTGCGGGGGCCGGCCGACGGTGGATCCGGCGGCCGGGCCCGCGGCTACCGTTACTTCGCGTAGTCACCGGTCAGGGCCGCTCCGGTGGTGTGGTCACCACGTTCGGTGATCTCGCCGGCCACCCAGGCGTCCACGCCCCGGTCGGCCAGCGTGGCGAGCGCGACGTCCACCGAGTCGGCGGGGACGACGGCGATCATGCCGACGCCCATGTTCAGCGTCTTCTCCAGTTCGAGGCGCTCCACGGCCCCGGCGGTGCCGACGACGTCGAAGACGGCGCCGGGCTGCCAGGTCGAGCGGTCCACCCTGGCGTGCAGCGTCTCGGGGACGACCCTGGCCAGATTCGCCGCGAGGCCGCCGCCGGTGACATGGCTGAAAGCGTGTACGTCGGCCGTCCGGGTGAGCGCCAGGCAGTCCAGCGAGTAGATCTTCGTGGGCTCCAGCAGCTCCTCGCCCAGGGTCCGCCCGAACTCGGCGACCTCCCGGTCCAGCGACCAGCCGGCCCGGCCGAAGACCACATGCCGCACCAGCGAGAACCCGTTCGAGTGAAGCCCTGAGGACGCCATGGCGATCACGGCATCACCCGTACGGATACGATCCGCGCCGAGCAGCCGGTCCGCCTCGACCACGCCCGTACCGGCGCCGGCGACGTCGAAGTCGTCCTCGCCGAGCAGTCCGGGGTGCTCGGCGGTCTCGCCGCCGACCAGCGCGCAGCCGGCCAGCACACAGCCTTCGGCGATGCCCTTGACGATGGCGGCGACCCGCTCCGGGTGCACCTTGCCGACACAGATGTAGTCGGTCATGAAGAGCGGCTCGGCGCCGCAGACGACCAGGTCGTCCACGACCATGCCGACCAGGTCGTGCCCGATCGTGTCGTACACACCCATCCGGCGGGCGAGGTCGACCTTCGTGCCGACGCCGTCCGTGGCGGAGGCGAGCAGCGGACGCTCGTACCCCTTGAGCGCGGAGGCGTCGAAGAGCCCGGCGAAGCCGCCGAGGCCGCCGAGGACCTCGGGGCGCCGGGTCTTGCCGACCCACTCCTTCATCAGCTCGACCGCGCGGTCACCGGCTTCGATGTCGACGCCCGCGGCGGCGTAGCTGACACCAGTGATCGACTCAGACATGACTGGGAACTTTCGTGTCGTCGTACGTGGAGCCGTACGAAGGCGTTACGGGCGTCGGAGGGCGTCCGAGGCCGCGGTACTGGCGGGTCCCGCTGCCAGCTCGGTCTCCAGGAGCTGCTTGCCGAGCAGCTCGGGGTCCGGCAGGTCCATCGGATAGACGCCGTCGAAGCAGGCCCGGCAGAGATCGGGCTTGGCGATCGTCGTCGCCTCGATCATTCCGTCGATGGAGATGTACGAGAGGGAGTCGGCGCCCAGGGACGTACCGATCTCCTCGATCGACATGCCGTTGGCGATCAGCTCGGCCCGGGTGGCGAAGTCGATGCCGAAGAAGCACGGCCACTTGACCGGCGGGGACGAGATCCGGATGTGGATCTCGGCGGCGCCCGCCTCGCGGAGCATCTTCACCAGGGCGCGCTGGGTGTTGCCGCGGACGATCGAGTCGTCGACGACCACCAGGCGCTTGCCCCTGATGACCTCCTTGAGCGGGTTCAGTTTCAGCCTGATGCCCAATTGGCGGATGGTCTGTGAGGGCTGGATGAAGGTCCGGCCGACATAGGCGTTCTTGACCAGGCCCGAGCCGTACGGAATGCCGCTGGCCTCCGCGTACCCGATGGCCGCGGGGGTCCCCGACTCCGGAGTCGCTATGACCAGATCGGCCTCGGCGGGAGCTTCTTTCGCGAGTTTCCGGCCCATCTCCACCCGGGAGAGGTAGACATTCCGCCCGGCGATGTCGGTGTCGGGACGCGCCAGATACACGTACTCGAAGACACAGCCCTTGGGCTTTGCTTCCGCGAATCGCGACGTCCGCAGACCGTTCTCGTCGATGGCGATCATCTCGCCGGGCTCGATCTCCCGGACGAAGGAGGCGCCGCAGATGTCGAGGGCGGCGCTCTCGGAGGCGACCACCCAGCCGCGCTCCAGCCGGCCGAGAACCAGCGGGCGGATGCCCTGCGGGTCGCGGGCGGCGTACAGCGTGTGCTCGTCCATGAAGACGAGCGAGAAGGCGCCCTGGGCGTGCGGCAGCACGAGCGGTGCGGCTTCCTCGACCGTGAGGGGCTTGCCGTCCGCGTCCGTCTGACCGGCGAGCAGCGCCGTGATCAGGTCGGTGTCGTTGGTGGCGGCGACGTGCGAGGAGCGGCCGTTCTCCTTGGGGAGAGCGGCGACCATCTCGGCGAGCTGCTTCGTATTGACCAGATTGCCGTTGTGGCCGAGCGCCATGGAGCCGTGAGCGGTCGCCCGGAAGGTCGGCTGCGCGTTCTCCCACACCGAGGCTCCGGTGGTGGAGTAGCGGGCGTGGCCCACGGCGATATGACCTTGGAGAGAGCTGAGCGATGTTTCGTCGAAGACCTGTGAGACCAGGCCCATATCCTTGAAAACCAGAATCTGGGACCCGTTGCTCACTGCGATGCCCGCGGACTCCTGTCCACGGTGCTGCAGGGCATACAGTCCGAAGTAGGTGAGCTTGGCGACCTCTTCGCCCGGGGCCCAGACTCCGAAGACGCCACAAGCGTCCTGGGGGCCCTTCTCACCGGGGAGCAGGTCGTGGTTGAGTTTCCCATCACCACGAGGCACGCCACCGAGTGTAGGCGAGATCGACCACTGGTCCGAATTGGGGATACGGTCCGCGTAAGTTTTGGGCGCTACGGATACGGTGGGTGACACCGCGTGAGAGCCGCGAGGTGTCGGATGCCGGGCTCAGGACCGGGCTCCCGGCCTCGCCGTCAGGCTCGCGCCGTCGGCGGCCGTCAGGGACAGGCCCGCGTGGTTCAGCTTGTAGGTGACCTTCCCCTTCAGTACCTGCTGCATCTCGCGCTCCACCGTCATCTGGGGCTCTCCGCACGCCATGCGCGTGGTGGTCACCCGGCCGAAGGTGACCGTCGAGCCCGAGACCTTCGTGGTGGTGCTGAACCTGTTGCAGCCGAGGTTGCCCCGCGCCGTACCCGTACCCGCGTCCGTCCCGCTCTCGGCGAAGGTGATGGACACCTTGTCCGCGACGGCCCTGGGCACCTTCACGCCCGCCTTCGAGTCGCCCTTCAGCGTGGCCAGGGTCCAGGTCCCGACCAGCGCGGCGGACGGTTCCGAGGTCAGGGTGATCGTGTCGCCGTCCGCCGCCGTGAGGGTCATGCCCTTGTTGCCGTCCGCCATCTGGGCCTTGAGCTCGCCCGCGAACGCCTTGCCGAAGTCGGCCTCGTACGCGTCCAGTTGGTTCGAACAGCTCATGGCCGTCGACGGGGCCTCGCCCACGGTGATCGTGTCGCCGGAGATCTTGACCTTCGCGCCGGAGTGGTTGCACCCGGTCTGGAACGACGCCTGGCCGTCCTTGCCGATCTCCAGACCCGCCCCCGCCGGGACCCCGGACTTCTTGCCGTCGACGCTCAGGCCTTCGACCGTCCAGTGGACGTCGGTCAGCGGCAGATCGGTGCTGACGGCGGGGCCTCCGCTGTCCTCGGGGCCGACCCGCGATCCGGGCCCCGAGCCGCTTCCGGCGCCTGATCCGGACTCCGTGCCGCAGGCGGCCAGAGCGAGAAATGCGATGGCTGTGACTGAGATGATCCGGTGTTTTTGCATGCCCATGGGACGGGGCATGCCCGGGTCCGGTTCCGCGTAGAGCCCGCCGCCCCCGCCGCTCAGCCCATCAGCGGCAGCAGATCCGACAGGTCGGCGCGCTCTCCGCTGGCGCTGACCTGCGCCGCTTCCAGCGCCTCGCGCCAGGTCGTACGGCCGGTGGCGAGCCGGA
>NZ_JTHL01000001.1:4287731-4301221 GCF_000818195.1 Streptomyces sp. 150FB
CCCATCAGCGGCAGCAGATCCGACAGGTCGGCGCGCTCTCCGCTGGCGCTGACCTGCGCCGCTTCCAGCGCCTCGCGCCAGGTCGTACGGCCGGTGGCGAGCCGGATCCAGGTGAGCGGATCCGTCTCCACGACATTGGGCGGGGTGCCTCGCGTGTGCCGGGGGCCCTCGACGCACTGGACCACCGCGTGCGGTGGGACACGTACCTCCGTCGACGCCCCGGGAGCCTTCACGGCGAGCGTGTCGGCGAGCAGCCGCGTACAGGTCGCCAGTGCCTGGCGGTCGTACGGGATGGACAGGCCGGTCGCACGGTTCAGGTCGTCCGTGTGGGCGACGAGTTCCACCGTGCGGGTGATCAGGTAGTCCGACAGGCGCATCGTGCCGGTCCGGGTCTCCAGCAGGCGGTCGTCGGGCGCGCCCGGCAGCAGCGCCTCGATCTGCTCGGCGATCCGGTCGAACAGCTCCTCTGCCGGGGCGCCGACCACGGTCGCAGCGATGACCCGGATGTCCTCGGAGATCGCTTCCGAGTGCGCGGCCGTCGCGAACGGCCAGTCCAGCAGGGCGAGCACGGGACCGGCCTGCGGTTCGGGCTGTTCCAGCGCGTGGGCCACGGCTCCGACGGCCATCGCCAGATGCGCCGACAGTTCGCGGACGGTCCAGTCGCCGAGCCCCGAGGGCCCGTCGAGCTGCTCCGCCGTCAGCGTCCCGACCGCCTCCCGTACGTGTCCGAACTGCGCCAGGACGGCGGTACGGGTCTTGGCGGGGTCGTAGCTGCGGAGACGTTTCTTGGCCGGTGGCATGGACGTGAGGCTAACCGGCGGCCACGGCTCACCCGCTCTCCGGTCCGGCCGACACGCTGTGCGTACTAGTAGGTACAGAAGGTAAGATACGTACGTGAGTACGTCTGAACGTCTTATCGAGAGCACCCGCGAGCTGCTGTGGGAGCGCGGGTACGTCGGCACCAGCCCCAAGGCCATCCAGCAGCGCTCCGGCGTGGGCCAGGGCAGCATGTACCACCACTTCGACGGCAAGCCCGATCTCGCGCTGGCCGCGATCAGCCGTACCGCCGAGGAGATGCGCGACCGGGCCGAGAGCGAGTTCACCGCTCCCGGCACCGTCGTCGAGCGGATCACCGCCCATCTGCGGCGGGAGCGTGAGGTCCTCAGGGGGTGCCCGGTCGGCCGGCTCACCCAGGACCCGGACGTCATGGCCGATCCGGAGCTGCGGCTGCCCGTCGAGGCGACCTTCAGCCGGCTGCGCGGCCGGCTCGCCGACCTGCTGGCGGAGGGGTGCGCGAACGGCGAGCTGGACCCCGGGCTGGACCCGGTGGCCACCGCGTCCACGCTGGTCGCCGTGGTGCAGGGGGGCTACGTACTGGCCCGCGCCGCCGGCTCGGTCGAGCCGTTCACGCTGGCCGTCGACGGTGTCCTCGGCCTGCTCGGGGGCCATGCCGCGCCCACGCGCTCCGCCTAGACGACCGCTGCTAGCCCCGCGAACGACCGAGCCCCCGTCCGGTGCGTACCGGACAGGGGCTCGGTGGTCACGTCACATCACGTCGTGTCGTCACATCGCGTCAGGCCTGACGAGGACGCTCCAGCGTCAGCAGCAGACCCTCGACGGCGCCGGGACCGATCCGGCCCTTGACGTCGGCGGCGGTGATCGCCTTGAGGGCCCAGCCTTCCTCGGCGTGCTTGTTGAGCGTCTTCTCCAGCTTGCCGCTGTCCAGCGAGTCGCCGATGAGCGACTCCCTGAAGGTGACGACCTTGTACTCGTAAGACATGAGGGCTCCCCTCGTTCAAACCTGTCCGCACGACGGGACGCGTGCGGGCCCAAGACAATCACGAGAGGCCCCGGATCAGACGAGCAGCCCGGGGATCGTGGACTCGTGTGCCGTACGGAGTTCGCCCAGCGGGATGCTGAACTCGCCCTGCACCTCGACCTCTTCGCCGTCGACCACACCGATCCTGGTCACCGGCAGCCCGCGCGCCCCGCACATGTCGGTGAAGCGGAGCTCCTCGCTGCGCGGTACGGCGACCACCGCGCGGCCCGCCGATTCGCTGAACAGGAAGGTGAACGCGTCGAGTTCGTCCGGCACGACCAGCCGCGCGCCCTGTCCGCCGCGCAGGCAGGACTCGGTGACGGCCTGGATCAGGCCGCCGTCGCTGAGGTCGTGGGCCGCGTCGATCATCCCGTCCCGTGACGCCGAGATCAGGATGTCGCCGAGCAGCTTCTCGCGGCCCAGGTCGACCTTGGGCGGCAGCCCGCCGAGGTGGTCGTGGACGACCTGCGACCAGGCCGACCCGCCGAACTCCTCGTGCGTCTCGCCCAGCAGGTAGAGGAGTTGGCCCTCCTCCTTGAAGGCGATCGGCGTCCGGCGTGCCACGTCGTCGATCACTCCGAGGACGGCGACGACCGGCGTCGGGTGGATCGCCGCCTCGCCCGTCTGGTTGTAGAGCGACACATTGCCGCCGGTCACCGGGGTGCCGAGCTGGAGGCAGCCGTCGGCGAGACCGCGTACGGCCTCGGCGAACTGCCACATGACGTCCGGGTCCTCGGGCGAACCGAAGTTCAGGCAGTCGGAGACGGCGAGCGGCCTGGCGCCGGAGGCAGCGACGTTGCGGTACGACTCCGCCAGCGCCAACTGCGCACCCGTGTACGGGTCGAGCTTGGCGAAGCGGCCGTTGCCGTCCGTCGAGAGCGCCACCCCGAGGCCGGTCTCCTCGCTGACGCGGATCATGCCCGAGTCCTCGGGCCCCGCGAGGACGGTGTTGCCCTGCACGAACCGGTCGTACTGGTCCGTCACCCACGCCTTCGACGCCTGGTTCGGCGAGGCGACCAGCCGGAGGACCTGCTCCCGCAGCTCCGCCGAACTCCCGGGCCGCGCCAGCTTGTTGGCGTCGTCGGCCTGGAGCGCGTCCTGCCACGCCGGGCGGGCGTACGGGCGTTCGTACACCGGGCCGTCGTGCGCGACCGTACGCGGGTCGACGTCGACGATCTTCTCGCCGTGCCAGAAGATCTCCAGCCGGTCGCCGTCGGTCACCTCACCGACGACGGTGGCGATGACGTCCCACTTCTCGCAGATCTCCATGAAGCGGGCGACCTTGGCCGGCTCGACGATCGCGCACATGCGCTCCTGCGACTCGCTCATGAGGATCTCCTCGGGCGAGAGCGTGGAGTCGCGCAGCGGTACGTCGTCCAACTCGACCCGCATACCGCCGGATCCGTTGGACGCCAGCTCGCTCGTCGCGCAGGAGAGGCCGGCGGCGCCGAGGTCCGAGATGCCGGTGACCAGCTTCTCGGCGAAGACCTCAAGGGTGCACTCGATGAGCAGCTTCTCCTGGAACGGGTCGCCGACCTGGACGGCGGGGCGCTTCGACGGCTTCGCGTCGTCGAAGGTCTCGGACGCCAGGATCGAGGCGCCGCCGATGCCGTCGCCGCCGGTGCGGGCGCCGTACAGGATGACCTTGTTGCCGGGGCCGCTCGCCTTGGCGAGGTGGATGTCCTCGTGCCGCATCACACCGATGGCACCAGCGTTGACCAGCGGGTTTCCCTGATAGCAGGCGTCGAAGACCAGCTCGCCGCCGATGTTCGGCAGGCCGAGGCAGTTGCCGTACCCGCCGATGCCGGCGACCACGCCCGGCAGCACGCGCCGCGTGTCGGGGTGGTCGGCGGCGCCCATCCTCAGCGGGTCCACGACCGCGACGGGGCGCGCGCCCATCGCGATGATGTCGCGCACGATGCCGCCGATACCGGTGGCGGCGCCCTGGTAGGGCTCGACGTACGAGGGGTGGTTGTGCGACTCGACCTTGAAGGTGACCGCGTACCCCTGGCCGATGTCCACGACACCGGCGTTCTCGCCGATGCCGACGAGCATCGCGTCGTTGGCGGGGACCTTCTCGCCGAACTGCCTCAGGTGCACCTTGCTGCTCTTGTACGAGCAGTGCTCCGACCACATGACGGAGTACATGGCCAGCTCGGCACCGGTCGGGCGGCGGCCGAGGATCTCGCGGATCCTGGCGTACTCGTCCTCCCTGAGGCCGAGTTCCTTCCAGGGCAGCTCGATGTCGGGCGTACCGCCCGCGTGCTTGACGGTGTCCAGAGTCATGAGGCGGCTACCAGCTTCTTCAGGATCGAGGTGAAGAATCCGAGACCGTCGGTACGGCCCGTACCGATCAGCGGCTCCACGGCGTGTTCGGGGTGCGGCATGAGCCCCACGACGTTGCCCGCCGCGTTCGAGACGCCGGCGATGTCGCGCAGCGATCCGTTGGGGTTGCCGTCGAGATACCGGAACGCGATCCGGCCCTCGGCCTCCAGCTCGTCGAGAACGCGCTCGTCGGCCACGTACCTGCCGTCGATGTTCTTGAGCGGTACGGAGATTTCCTGGCCGGCCGAATAATCGGTGGTCCAGGCGGTGTCCGCGCGCTCCACCCGCAGTTTCTGATCGCGGCAGATGAAGTGCAGATGGTTGTTGCGCAGCATCGCGCCGGGCAGCAGATGCGACTCGGTCAGGATCTGGAAACCGTTGCAGATCCCGAGAACGGGCATCCCGGCCTTCGCCTGCTCGATGATCGTTTCCATCACCGGCGAGAACCGGGAGATGGCTCCGGCCCGCAGATAATCGCCGTAACTGAAACCGCCGGCCAGTACGACGGCGTCCACCTGCTTGAGGTCTTTGTCACGGTGCCAGAGCTGTACGGGCTCAGCCCCGGCGAGCCTGGCGGCCCGCAGGGCGTCCTGGTCGTCGAGCGTTCCCGGAAAAGTGACGACTCCGATCCGAGCGGTCACTTCGACCCCTCGGCGGCGGTGACGGCGGTCACGGCGCTGTCGGCCGTCCCGGTCCCCTCGGCGGGGTCGACCTTCACGACGAAGTCCTCGATGACGGTGTTCGCGAGAAAGGTCTCCGCCATCTCGTGGATACGGGCGAGGGCGGCGTCGTCGACGGGCCCCGCCACTTCGAGCTCGAAGCGCTTTCCCTGGCGGACGTCGGCGATCCCTTCGAAGCCCAGGCGTGGCAGTGCGCGCTGCACCGCCTGGCCCTGCGGGTCAAGAATCTCCGGCTTGAGCATGACGTCGACTACGACGCGTGCCACTGGCACTCCCGGTGGTGTGGTGCGGCTGTTTCTTCAAGGGAATCCCCCTCGACCCCCCGAGGTCATCAGCGTACCTGTCCATAAAATCTACGCGCATAGATACATCTGTCGCAACTCGGTCACACTCCGCTCGGCACTTCCTCGCACACGAACCGCACACCCGATCGGCTGATCCACGCGGGTCGCGCGCGGATCGCGCGCAGGTCATCCCTCGTGGGGCGATCGCGGGGCGATATCGGCGGCGGCACCCGGGCAGAAAATCCTGGCGAAAATTGGACGGCTACGATTGCTGTCGGACACGCTGAGGTAATTGCGTGGGCTTCACAATGCGAGGTCTTCCGCTGTACAAAGGAATACAGCGGAAAACTGCATTGCCCCTTAACAGCCGGAAGGCCGGTATCGCCGCACGTCAGCCGTGTTTCCCGCACGTCTCCTGCCAGGCGGTACCGCAAGAAAGGACCGATATCCGTGGCGCAGCGCGTAGTGGTCACGCTCTCCGACGACATCGATGGCGGAGAAGCGGCGGAAACGGTCACGTTCGGCGTGGACGGTAAGACGTACGAGATCGATCTCAGCCCGGCCAATGCCAAGAAACTGCGCAAGAGTCTGGCGCCCTTCGTGGCGGCCGGACGTAAGCAGTCGAACGCGGGCAAGTACGGCAAGACGCGCACAACGTACAGCCACACCTCCCTGGCGCCCGATCCCGCGGCGGTCCGCGCCTGGGCGCAGTCGCACAAGATGGAGGTGCCGGCAAGGGGACGTATCCCCAAGCGGGTCTACGAGGCGTTCAGCCAAGCGAGTTGAGCCTGAGCGGTGGTGCGAGGCGACTCGGGGGACCGGCCGGGGGACCCGGCGGCGTCCCGAGTTGCGCACCACCCCCGCTGATCGGCTAGAGTTTGGAACACGCCGAGGGGCAAGGCCGAAAAGCCGAACTCCACGCAGCGTGCGGGTGTAGTTCAGTAGTAGAACGCCCCCTTTCCAAGGGGGAGGCGCAGTGTGCAATTCCTGTCACCCGCTCCACATCGCTCTCCGACCACCTCGGTGGTCGGGTAGGGTGGTGGTCGCACCAGCCAGCTCGGTGCGATGCGGACGTAGCTCAGTTGGTAGAGCGCAACCTTGCCAAGGTTGAGGTCGCCAGTTCGAACCTGGTCGTCCGCTCAGTGTGAAGAAGCCCCTGATCTTTGATCGGGGGCTTCTTCGTATGTCCGTTGTCGGTCAGGGGCGCGGGCCGACGGGTGGGTGGATGAACCGGACCGATGACATTTGTCAGCAGCACCGATGACACCACGCACTGCTCCGGGCCCCGGTCGCGCCGAATCCTGGATACATGACTGCGGTAATCGAGACACGAGACCTACGACGCGGCTACGCGGGGAAGTTCGAGGCGGTGAAGGGCATCTCCTTCTCCGTGGGGCGGGGCGAGTTGTTCGCGCTGCTGGGGACGAACGGCGCGGGTAAGACCTCGACCGTCGAACTGCTCGAAGGGCTGGCCAGGCCCAGCGGAGGAACCGTACGGGTCCTCGGGCACGATCCGTACGGCGAACGGGGCGCCGTACGCCACCGGGTGGGCGTGATGCTCCAGGAGGGCGGCCTGCCGCCCGAGTTGACGGTGGCGGAAACCGTACGGATGTGCGCCGGGTGCACCAGCGGTGCCCGTCCCGTCGCCGAGGCGCTGGATCTGGTGCGGCTCGGCGAGCGGGCCGGCGTACGGGTCAAACAGCTCTCCGGCGGCGAGAAGCGGCGGCTCGACCTGGCGCTCGCGCTGCTCGGCCGCCCCGAGGTGCTCTTCCTCGACGAGCCGACGACCGGGCTCGACGCCGAAGGGCGCCACGACACCTGGGAGTTGATCCGGGAGCTGCGCGCGGGAGGTACGACCGTACTGCTCACCACGCACCACCTGGAGGAGGCCGAGAACCTCGCCGAACGGCTGGCGATCATGCACCAGGGCCGGATCGTGGTGGAGGGGACGCCCGCCGAGGTGACGGCGGCGCGGCCGTCCCGTATCCGCTTCGTCCTGCCGCCCGGCGTCGAGGCCGCGCGGCTGCCGCTCTCGCTGCGGGCCGCCTTCAGCGACGAGGCAGGCCGGCGGATCGAGATCAGGACCCGGCGGTTGCAGCACGATCTGGGTGAACTCCTCAGGTGGGCAGAGGAGTCGGGCGTGGAACTCGCGGAACTGGACGCGCGGTCCGCCTCGCTCGAAGAGGCGTTCCTCGACATCGCGGCACGGAACGCGGGCATCGGCACTGACATGGGCATGGTGGGGGTGTGATGAGTACGGACACGGGCGCGGACGCGGTGATGCGTACACGTACACGTACGGGTACGGGTACGGGCACAGGTACGGGTACGGGCGGAGGCGCGGCGCGCGGCGCGCTCACGACGGCCAGGGGGCGGCTGGGGGCCCTGGGCCGGGCCGAGTTCACCCTGCTCAGGCGGAACAGGGCCGCGCTCTTCTCCGCCCTCTTCCTGCCGTTCGCGATGATCGGCGCGATCAAGATGTCACTCCGCTCGGTCGACCTCGGCGGGACGGGCCTCACCGCCGTCGAAGCCGCGATGACCGGCGGTGTCGGCACGGCGCTGATCTTCGTCGTCTACGCCAACCTCGTCGGCGTCCTCACCACCAGGCGCGAGACGCTGGTGCTCAAGCGGCTGCGCGTGGGCGAGGCCTCCGACCGGGAGATCCTCATCGGCACCGCGCTGCCGGCCGGCGCGCTGGTGCTCCTCCAGAGCGCCGTGATGGTGGCGGCGGGGGTGGGCTTCCTCGGGCTGAGCGCGCCCAGGCGTCCTGACATCCTGATCCTCGGCATGGTGTTGGGCATCGTGCTGCTCACGGCGCTGGCGGCGGCGACCACATCGTTCACCCGCAGCGCGGAGAGCGCGCAGATCACCACCCTGCCACTGTTCCTGATCTCGGCGGTCGGCTCGGGCATGTTCATCCCGCTCGACGTCCTTCCCGACCGGATCGCCGACATCTGCCGGCTGCTGCCGACGACCGGGATGATGACACTGGTCCGGGCCGGCTGGCTGGGTGGCGTGGGAGGGTACGAACTACTGCGGGCGGCGCTGAACGCGCTGGTCTGGATCCTGATCGGAGCGTTCGCCGTACGGCGCTGGTTCCGCTGGGAACCGCGCCGCTGAGACGCGCGACAGGGGAGCACGCCGGAGAAGCACGGCGGAGAAACGCGACGGGGATGGGAGGACGGCGCCATGGCCAGGCTGACCGGCTGGTGGGACCGGAAGAGCAACGCGGTCAAGGTCGAGGTGTACACACGCTGGTCGCTCCATCTCTTCACCGTGGCGGAGATCTCGCTGGTGATCCTCTTCATGAAGCTGCCGACCGCGGGACTGGTCGAGCGGTGGCTGCTGGTGCCGGTCATCGTGCACGGCGTGCTGTGCTCGGTGCTCCAGTCCAAGGCCCTCGACTGGCGGCTGCGCGGGCGCCCGAGGCCCGTGCGGCTTGCCCTGGCCGTGGGCGTCCTCTCGGCGGCGGGCGCCCTGGCCGCCGTCGTCCTCCACCGGACCGGCGAGTTCAGCGGCGACTGGTCGGCCCTGATCATGGTGTTCGCCTTCCTGAGCTTCGGATCCGCGGCGATCTCACTGACGCTGCCGCCCGAACTCCGCTGGTACGCGGCGCTCGGCACGGGCGTTCTCATCCCGCTCGCGGCGGCGCCGACCGACCTGCCGCACTCCCTCTTCGTCGCCACGGGATGCGTGGCCGGCGGCGGCGTCGGCTGTGTCCTGACGTACCACTTCTCGGCCTGGCAGCTCGACGCCGTCTGGGAGCTGGACGCGGCGCGCACGTTGCAGGCGCGGCTCGCGGTGGCGGAGGAGCGGCTGCGCTTCGGCCGCGATCTGCACGACGTCATGGGCCGCAATCTCGCGGTGATCGCGCTGAAGAGCGAGCTGGCCGTCCAGCTCGCCGAGCGCGGACGGCCCGAGGCCATGGCCCAGATGGTGGAGGTGCAGCGGATCGCGCGGGAGTCGCAGCGGGAGGTACGGGACGTCGTACGCGGCTACCGCGAGGCGGACCTGCACACCGAACTGGAAGGCGCGCGAGGGGTGTTGGCTGCGGCGGGCATCGACTGCCGGATCGAGGGCGACGACGGGGGCGGGCTGAGCCCGCAGGTCCAGTCGGCGCTCGCGTGGGTGGTGCGCGAGGCGACGACGAACGTACTGCGGCACGGGGACGCGCGGCGGTGCACCGTACGGCTGGCGGAGGCGGAGGGCGGGGAAGCGGTGCTGGTGGTCGAGAACGACGGCGTGCCCGCAGCCGACGGGGCCCGGGAGGGTGCGGCCGGCGCCGCGTCCGCGACCAGGGGGTCGGGGCTCGCGGGGCTCCGGGAGCGGCTGTCCGTCCTGGGCGGCACGCTGGAGGCGGGGCGTACGCGGGGCGCGCGATTCCGGCTGACGGCGCGGGTGCCGCTGCCGGCGGCAGACGCGGCGAGCACGGCGTCGGCCGGTGCGGAGGCCGGTGCCGGGCCTGGGACTGGACTTGGGTCTTCGGCTGGGGCTGGAAGCGAGGCGGTGGCGTGACTGCCGTCAGCGGTCCCGTACGCATCCTGCTCGCCGACGACGAGCACCTGATCCGGGGCGCGTTCGCCGCGCTGCTCGCCCTTGAGGACGACCTGCTGGTCGTCGCCGAGGCGGCGTCGGGCCCCGAGGCCCTGGCGATGGCGCTCGCGCACCGCCCCGATGTGGCCGTACTGGATCTCCAGATGCCCGGTATGGACGGTGTGAAAGTCGCCACATCCATCCGCGACCAACTGCCCGGCTGCCGCACGATGATCGTGACCAGCCACGGCCGCCCCGGACACCTGAAGCGGGCGCTGGCGGCGGGCGTACGCGGCTTCGCGCCCAAGACGGTCAGCGCGCGGCAGCTCGCCGAGATCATCCGTACCGTGCACGCGGGGAACCGTTTCGTCGACCCGGAGTTGGCCGCCGACGCGATCTCCGCGGGGGACTCGCCGCTGACCGCGCGGGAGGCGGAGGTGCTGGAGCTCTCGGCGTACGGCGCGCCCGTCTCGGAGATCGCCGAGCGCGCCTCGCTGTCGCAGGGGACCGTACGGAACTACCTGTCGTCGGCCATGACCAAACTCGGCGCGGAGAACCGGCATACGGCAGTGCGGCTCGCACGGGAGCGGGGTTGGGTATAGTGGTGCTCGCACCGGCCACGCCGATGCGATGCGGACGTAGCTCAGTTGGTAGAGCGCAACCTTGCCAAGGTTGAGGTCGCCAGTTCGAACCTGGTCGTCCGCTCAGAGTGAAGAAGTCCCCGGCGCGTTCGCGCCGGGGACTTCTTGCGTTGCGGGCCGCGGTGGCCGGCCGGGGCCGTTACCGGCTCACGACCGGCTCAGGACCGGCTCAGGACCGACTCACGACCAGCTCAGGCCGGTGAGCAGCTCGTAAGCCTCCAGGTACTTCGCCCGGGTCGACTCGATGACCTCCGGCGGCAGCGGTGGCGGCGGTTGCTCGCTCTTGCGGTCCCAGCCCGATGCCGGGGAGGTCAGCCAGTCGCGTACGTACTGCTTGTCGTACGAAGGCTGGTCCCGGCCCGGCTCCCAGGTGGCCGTCGGCCAGAAACGCGAGGAGTCGGGGGTCAGCACCTCGTCGGCGATCACCAGTCCCCCGTCGGTGTCGAAGCCGAACTCGAACTTGGTGTCGGCGAGGATGATGCCCCGGTCGCGGGCGATGTCACGGGCCCGCCCGTACACGTCGAGCGTCGTACGGCGCAGCAGCGCCGCGGTCTCGGCGCCGACCTGGCGGGCGACCTCCTCGTACGACACGTTCTCGTCGTGCTCGCCCACCGCGGCCTTGGTGGCGGGCGTGAAGATCGGGGCCGGCAGCTCCGAGCCGTTGACGAGGCCCTCGGGGAGCGCCAGGCCGCAGACGGTGCGGTGTTCGTTGTACTCCAGGAGCCCGGAGCCGGTCAGATAGCCGCGTGCGACGGCCTCCACATCGATCATCCGCAGCCGCTTGCAGATCAGGGTGCGGCCCTCCCAGTCGGCGGGGGCGCCGTCGGGGAGGTCGGTGGAGAGCACATGGTTCGGCACGAGGTCGGCGAGGACGTCGAACCACCAGAGCGAGAGCTGGGTGAGGACCCGGCCCTTGTCCGGGATGTCGCTGGGGACCACCCAGTCGTAGACGGAGATGCGGTCGCTGGCGACCATCACGAGGTCGCCCGCCTCGTTCTGGTACAGATCGCGCACCTTGCCGGTGTGCAGATGTACCAAACCCGGCACCTGAAGGGGCTCGGGCTTCTCGACGAATCCGGACACGGTTCCTCCCCGTGGTTCTGATCGATCTTTGAGATCGGCTCGATTCTCCCGTATGCCGGAAGTCGGCGGGGTGGAGGGGTAGGCGGAGGGGTACGGTCCGCCTCTGCTCTTTCGCTCTACTCTTTCGAGCCTAGTGTCAGAGTCGCGCGTCGGTCGGGCGTCAGTCGCGTTTGCAGATGCGGTCGAGGAGATTCGCCGTGGCGCGCTGGATGCGGGTGTCGACGTATCCCGGCCGGTCGAGCGCCGGGGACCAGGCGAACGTGCCGGAGGCGAAGACCAGCGCGCCCGACGGGGCGCGGTAGAGCGAGGTCTCCTGGTGGCGTACGGCGTTCTCGCTGTCGCGGTACGGGGAGTGCGCGAGCAGGATCCGGTCCTGGTGTTCGGGCAGCGCCGTACGCGGGAAGTAACGGTCCGCCTCCCCCGCGACCAGATTCGCCAGCTCGTCCCCTTCACCGGCGCCGGTGGCTTCCCAGAGCCAGTGATTGACGTTCCGTACGACGAGGGGGTGCGGCTCGGGGACCCGGCCCGCGTACTGGATGCCGAGGAGCTGCTGCTCCGGTCTGTCCACCTCACGCCAGAGCGCGGACTTTCCGGGGCCGCGCCGCTTGCGGCAGGTCAGCAGCCGATCCGGGACACCGGACGGCGAGGGGCCCAACTCGGCCTGCCAGTACATGGTGTTGGCGGAGAGGAAGACGAGCGAGGTGCCGGTGTCGCGCGCCAGCTCGACCGTACGGCGCATGGGCGCCGTCCAGTACTCGTCATGGCCGGGGAAGACCAGGCCCCGGTAGCGGGTGGGGTCGACGCGGCCCGCGTGCAGGTCGCGGGTGTCGGCGTACGCGAGGTCGTAGCCGTAGCGCTCGGCCCAGCGGATGAAGTCGTAGGCGTGCCCGACGTGCAGCGGCAGCCCGGCACCGGCGTAGGGCCGGTCGAACGAGACCGTCGTCGCCGCGTCCTCCTCGCCGAGCAGCCGGCCTTCGTCGTCCCACGCGTGGTACAGGCTGGCGCCGGTGTGGCCGTCCTCCGGGTAGAGGTTGTACGCCTGCCAGGTGATGTCGGGCAGCAGGAGCAGCAGATCGGCGGGGTCGCTGTGGCGGATGGTGAAGGGGATGTGGGAGCGGTATCCGTCGACGGTGGTGAGCACGGCGACATGCGCGCCGACGGCCCAGTGCGCCGGGATCTGGAGCCGCCAGGACAGCCACCAGTGGTGGCAGGAGACCGTACGGTCCGCGGTGAGCGGGGCCGGCTGCACGATGCCGGAGAGCCGGGGGCTGGTGGTCAGCTTGCGGGCGCCCTCGCCGCCGTAGTGGCCGATCCGGTAGATGTCCACGGAGAACTGCTGGGGCGGATCGACCGTGACATGGAAGTCGATGGACTCGCCTGGTGCGGCGGCGTCGGTGGAGGCGAAGCCCTTGATCTGCCGGTGGACGTCGTCAGCGGTACGGGGACCGCCGCGGCCGACGCCGAGCGTGGGGTCCGCGTACCACGGGACGAGGTGTCCGGTGTCGTCGAAATAGTTCTCACTGCCGCGCAGCCAGGGCAACGGCCCCTGTCCGAAGGGATCGGTGACCGCGTGGGCGAGGGCGCCCGATTCCCACCGCCGGATGTGCTCAGGCCCCATGGTGCTCCCCTCCTGGCCGGCACCCAGCACATCACATAACGCACGCGACTGGTCACCGTTCGTCGCGATTCGCCTGGGGCGGGCGGGGGATGCGGGGTTCGGAGGTTCCAGGCCCCTGGGCACATGTGCCGGTCGGAGGGGGTTTTGGCTGGCGGCAGCGGTGGAGGGGCGCCGGGGAGGTGACGGCTTGCGCGGTACGTTCAGGTGTTCGACGTGTCACCGGTTCTGCGTAGGGCGGTCTTGCGCGGCCCCGGAACGGCATGCGTGGGCCTGCGGCACGGGGGCCCGTGCGCGGGCCGCGCACGGGGGCGCCTCAGACCGGGCGTACGGGCCGCCTCAGACCAGGCGTACGGGCTTCTCCGCGCGTACGCCCACCGCCGCAAGCCAGGACCGCAGCGGTCCCGGGTCGCCGTCCTCCACCAGGCTCAGCACCCGGCGGCCGAGGTCGCCACGCCGCTCGCCGTCGACGAGGAGGGCCGGGCCGTCGAGCCAGTCGAGGCCGGGAGC
>NZ_JTHL01000001.1:4301639-4303057 GCF_000818195.1 Streptomyces sp. 150FB
CGGCGGAGCAGCAGACCATCGCCGTGACGTGGTCGGTCAGCAGCTCACGTGCCGTACGCGGCGGCTGGAGCGGCAGCAGCGGCAGCGGGTCCGCGCCCCCGGGGCCGCGCGCGTCGCCGGACGCCCGCGCCGACCCTCCGAAGGGCGACGCCGCCTCCTCGCGGGCCATCTCCGCGCTGATCCCGGCGGCCAGCACGTCGGCCGGTGTGTCGGCGGGCGCTTCGGGGGTGCCGCCGGCTTCGGGGGTGAGGCCGGCTTCGACGTCGGGCTCGGACGCCGTTCCTGGCGCCGCTCCAGGCGCCGTCCCGGCCGCCGGTGCCACCGCGAGGTGCTCCACGACACGGGCCAGCGTCGGCCCCGCCGGGTCGGCCGGGCACCGTACGCTCGCGCCGTCCAGCACCCGGTGCAGCCGGGCCGCCTCCGTACGCCACTTCCGGTCGACGACCTCGTCCGGGTACTGCTGCCAGTCCACCGGGGACCAGTCGGGCCCCGCCTCGGCGGGTCCGCCGTGGAAGAGGCGTGCGGCCAGCAGCGAGGCGGCCTCGTCGGCCGCGCCGGGCTCTTCGAGCAGGTCGCAGGCGGGCCGCTCGCCCAGCCGGGAGGCGTACCCCTCGGCGAGCCGGTCGCGGCGCGACAGCTCGGTCAGCGCCGACACCACGCCGACATCAAGCCGGGACGGCCACCGGCCCATCCGCCAGGCGGGCAGGGCGACCCGGGTCAGCAGCCGGTCCCAGCCCGCGTAGGCGAGGCCGACCTGCTCCTGGGCCTGGATACGCAGCCCGTAGTCCACGGCCTGGGCGCGCTCGGAAGCGGCGGAGGCGACACCGCGCTCCATCAGCGTGGCGTGCTCGCCGCAGCCGCGCAGCAGCGTCCTGGCGACCCGGCCGACGAAGCCGAACGCCACCTTCCGTATCACCCCGTGCCCGGGGCGCGGACCCACGGCCGCCGCGTCGAGGCCACGGACGAACCGCCGGGCCGCGGCTATGTCGGGGTGCGCGGATGGACCCGTACCGGCGACGACCGGCGCGAGTACGGCGCGCAGCTCGGCGACCCGCATCCACCACAGGAAGGGCGAGCCGATGACAAGAACGGGCGCGGCCGGCACCCTGCGCCGCCCGGCGGTGCCGGGAAGGGCGTGCGCCGGGTGCGTACGGTCCTCCAGCCAACTGTCGCAGTCCGGCGTCAGCTCTATCGCGGAGGGGGCGGGCACGCCGAGCCGGTCCGCCAGGTCGCGGACGAGCTGATAGAGGTCGGGCGCCGACCGCTCGGCGACGGCGACGGTCGGGCTGAGGGCGGGCCTGGCCCGCGCGACGGCGGTCGCGAAGCCCGCTGTGAGGACCAGGACGACCAGCCCGAAGGCGGTGACGCCCCACCGGGCCGCGTCCCAGCCCGGGCCGTCGAGGCGGCCCGTGGCGCCG
>NZ_JTHL01000001.1:4304036-4306071 GCF_000818195.1 Streptomyces sp. 150FB
GACGGCCGCCGGCAGCAGCGCGACGGCGACCGCCCTGCTGCGTACGCGCAGTACGGCGAGCGCCCGGACGCGGGCGCCCTGAGCACCAATCTCGTCACCCATGGCGGAATCGGACATGGTCGGACCTCACCCCCTCTGCCCCCTTCGACGGTGTTGCTCACTCCCCCACTGTGGCACCCGCCACTGACATCGCAATGCCGCTGGGCCAAGTGCCGGAACGCTTGCGCCGCACCCTAGTTGGGGCTTCGGCGGCAGTCATCCGGATGGCCTAGCCGTCACTCGATGGAATGGCTTTGGGTAAAGGTGCTGACGTGGCGGGGTACCCGTCGCAGGTTTCCGCACGAAGGGAAAACCGGCAGGTCAGAGGCGTAGAGCGGGCCGAGCGGGCGAGTGGGCGGACAGGGGTTCGAACGGTCCCGTGGCGGTCCGCGGCTGCCCTGAGCCCGAGCTGTCAGGCCTCCGCAGCCGCGCGGGCGATGTCCGTACGGTGCTGGCCGCCGTCCAGCCGGATCCTGGCCACCGAGGCGTACGCCCGCTCACGCGCCTGCGTCAGGTCCTTACCGGTCGCTGTCACCGACAGCACGCGTCCGCCGGCGCTCACGACCGCGTCGCCGTCCCGCCGCGTACCGGCGTGCAGGACGTACGCGTCGGGTGCGTCGTTCGCCGCGATCTCGTCGAGGCCCTGGATCGGGTCGCCGGTGCGGGGCGTGCCCGGGTAGTTGTGGGAGGCGACGACCACCGTGACGGCGGAGGAGTCGCGCCAGTTCAGCGGGGGCAGCCCGGCGAGCGTTCCCTCGGCTGCGCCGAGCAGCACGCCGGCCAGCGGGGTCTTGAGCCGGGCGAGGACCACCTGGGTCTCGGGGTCGCCGAAGCGGGCGTTGAACTCGATGACCCGCACGCCGCGGCTGGTGATCGCGAGACCCGCGTACAGCAGCCCGGAGAAGGGCGTACCGCGCCGCCGGAGCTCGTCGACCGTCGGCTGCAGAACGGTCTCCAGCACCTCGTCCACCAGCTTGGGATCGGCCCACGGGAGCGGGGAGTACGCGCCCATGCCGCCCGTGTTGGGGCCCTCGTCGCCGTCGAGGGCGCGCTTGAAGTCCTGGGCGGGCTGGAGCGGGAGGACCGTACGTCCGTCGGTGATCGCGAAGAGCGAGACCTCGGGGCCGTCGAGGAACTCCTCGATGACCACCCGGCCGCAGGCGAGCGCGTGCGCGCGGGCCTCGGCGAGATCGCCGGTCACGACCACGCCCTTGCCGGCCGCGAGGCCGTCGTCCTTGACGACGTACGGGGCGCCGAACGCGTCGAGGGCGTCGTCGATCTGCTGCGGCGTGGTGCAGACGTAGCTACGGGCCGTGGGGACGTTCGCCGCGGCCATCACGTCCTTGGCGAAGGCCTTGGAACCCTCCAGCTCGGCGGCCTGCTTGGAGGGGCCGAAGCAGGGGATGCCCGCGTCCCGTACGGCGTCGGCGACTCCGGCGACCAGAGGCGCCTCGGGGCCGACGACCACGAGCCCCGCCTCCAGTTCGACGGCGAGCCGGGCCACGGCGG
Source organism: Streptomyces sp. 150FB (assembly GCF_000818195.1). Taxonomy (GTDB): domain Bacteria; phylum Actinomycetota; class Actinomycetes; order Streptomycetales; family Streptomycetaceae; genus Streptomyces. The sequence goes on from NZ_JTHL01000001.1 coordinate 4,305,585, forward strand.
CACCGTCCATGGCGTCGACGGGGTGCAGCTCGGCCACCTCGGCGATTCCGGCGTTGCCGGGCGCGCAGTGGAGAGCGGTGACGTCGGGGTCGAGCGAGAGAGAGCGGCACAGGGCGTGTTCGCGGGCGCCGCCGCCGATGACAAGGACCTTCACGGGGGGCAGCCTAGCCGGGGAGGGACGCCCCGGGATCCGACGCCCCCTCGGGCGGGACGGCTGCCGGGTGCCGGGCGGCACGGGCGCGCGGCCGCTCAGGTCGTTCGCGCGGTCGTTCGCTCAGTCGTTCGCTCAGTCGTTCGCTCAGTCGTTGTTGTACTCCTCCACGATCGTGGCACCGAGTTCGCGGACGAACAGGTCGGGGCCGGAGAGCGCGGAGTCGACGAGGTCCGCGTCGTCCTCCTCGGCGGTGTCGTCCTCCGGCGCCACGTAGGGCGCCGCCGGGGGTCCCCCGGCGGCCCCTCGGGGCGGCTCGGACTGCGGCCGGGACGC
>NZ_JTHL01000001.1:4306694-4337097 GCF_000818195.1 Streptomyces sp. 150FB
GGCGCCGCATGTTCGGCCGACGGCTGCTGAACCGGAGCCTGCGGCCGCGCGGCAACGGGCGGCGGCGCGACCGGCGGCTGAGCCACCGGCGGCGGCGTAGGAGCAGGAGCAGGAGCAGGAGCAGGAGCAGGATGAGCCTCGGGCCCGGCCACGTACCCCACAGCGGGCCCCGGCCCCCCGGTCGAGAACGCGGCGTTCGCCACCCCGCGCTCCAGCCGGTCGAGCCGCGCCTGTACCGAACGCTCGTCGTCGAAGGCGGCCGGCAGCAGCACCCGCGCGCAGATCAGCTCCAACTGCAGCCGGGGCGAGGTCGCGCCGCGCATCTCCGTAAGCCCGGTGTTGACCAGGTCGGCGGCCCGGCTCAGCTCGGCGGCCCCCAGCACCTCGGCCTGGGCCTGCATCCGCTCGACGACATCGGCGGGCGCGTCGATGAGCCCCTTCTCACCGGCGTCCGGCACGGCGGCCAGGATCACCAGATCCCGCAGCCGCTCCAGCAGGTCGGCGACGAACCGGCGCGGATCATTACCGCCCTCGATGACCTGCTCGACCACCTCGAAGGCGGCAGCGCCGTCACCGGAGGCGAAGGCATCCACGACGGCGTCGAGCAGCGACCCGTCCGTGTACCCGAGCAGCCCGGTGGCCATGGCGTACGTGACACCGTCCTCGGCCGCGCCGGCGAGGAGCTGGTCCATGACGGACATCGAGTCACGTACGGACCCGGCCCCGGCCCGTACGACCAGCGGCAGCACCCCGTCAGCGACGGGGATCCCCTCCTGCGCGCACACCTGCCCGAGATAGTCCCGCAGCGTCCCGGGCGGCACGAGCCGGAACGGATAGTGGTGCGTACGCGACCGGATCGTCCCGATGACCTTCTCGGGCTCGGTGGTCGCGAAGATGAACTTGAGATGCTCCGGCGGCTCCTCGACCACCTTCAGCAGGGCGTTGAAGCCCGCCGAGGTGACCATGTGCGCCTCGTCGATGATGTAGATCTTGTACCGACTGCCGGCCGGCCCGAAGAACGCCTTCTCACGCAGGTCACGGGCGTCGTCCACACCACCGTGCGACGCGGCGTCGATCTCGATGACATCGATCGACCCCGGCCCGTTCCTGGCCAGGTCCTGACACGACTGACAGACCCCGCACGGAGTCGGCGTCGGCCCCTGCTCACAGTTGAGACAGCGCGCCAGGATCCGCGCACTGGTCGTCTTCCCACAGCCACGCGGCCCGCTGAACAGGTACGCGTGATTGACCCGGTTGTTCCGCAGGGCCTGCTGGAGCGGGTCGGTAACGTGCTCCTGCCCGATGACCTCGGCGAACGACTCGGGACGATAACGGCGATACAGCGCAAGGGACGACACACCTACGACGATATCGGCCCCCTACGACAACGCCCCCCACGCACCCGCCAGAGCCAACCTACCCTTGCTGCCTTCCGGCCCTGGGGGAGTTCAGTCAGATAGCGCCACGTGAGGGGCTCCGCACACAGTACCCGATCCCAGCGGCCCGGAACGAGTTCGCGAGCACGGCTCAACGTCTTGTATGGTTCGTCGCGGAGGATTCGCCTAGTGGCCTAGGGCGCACGCTTGGAAAGCGTGTTGGGGGCAACCCCTCACGAGTTCGAATCTCGTATCCTCCGCCATTGCTCTCACCGGGCAATACGTCGAAGGGCCCCACCGCTCGCGGTGGGGCCCTTCGACGTTGTCCGTCTCAGTTTCCGTCTCAGTCGGATTCCGGTGGCTCCCAGAGCGCGTCTCCGACTTGCTGCGCGACCTTCCGCAGCATCGGACCGGTGATGTGCATGTACCGAGCCCTCATTCGGGCCGCTCCCCCCGGGTTCCCACCCCATGATCGAGTCCACGACGACGTCCGAAATCCCAAGGAGCAGCAGGACGTTGCCGCCGTGTGACGTGCGTCATGAAGCCGCCCGTCCCGGACTCCCGCATCCCGGAGCAGCCGCTTCCAGACATGGAAATCGGTGTTCGGGCTCAGCGGCCCGCCGGTCGGAGAGGCGAAGACGTACCCCTTGCCCTCCCAGTCGGCACCGGCCGCGATCTGTTCCCTCTTCTGCGCCTCTTGGTGCCTGCGGAGAATCTTGATGAGCGGATCGGGCAGGCCGATCATGCGGCGCCCCGCGCGGGACTTGGTGGACTTGTGCTCGCGACGGGCCTGCGCCCGCTGGGGGCAGTAACCCCCCTTCCGGCCGCACGGGTTGCTGCCACAGCCGTGCGCGTACTTGGGACGCAGCCGGTTCTTGCGGATACGGACGCATCCCGCGTCGAGGTCGACGTCCTCCCAGTGGAGCCCCAGCGCCTCACCTTGCCGAAGCCCGAGCGCCAGGGCCACCACCCAGCGCGCACTGTTGCGAAGCTTGGCCCCCTCGACCAGCAGACTCTGCACCTCCTCGATCGCGTACGGCTCGATCTCCTCTTCTTCCAGGCGCGGAGCCTTGGCGATCCCGGCCGGATTGGTCGGAACGTGTCCGCGCCGCACGCAGCCACGTTCCCAGGGTGTCGGCGGTTCGGTCGGGCAGTACGTCGATCCGTTCATGGGTCTCGGCGTCGATCAATACGGTGGCGTAGCGGTGCCGCCGGCACAGGGCGAAGTCGTCGACGCCGATCACGCGGGGCGTCCGACCGGTGGTCAACGGGATGCGTAGCAGGGTGCGCAGGGCCCTGTGGCGGACAGGCTCACTGCGAGTATCGCCAACAGACGCGATCCTGCCCGGCCCGCCAACTCTTTGACCACGGCCTTGACGTGCCTGGCCAGACGGGCCGTGCGGCGCTGGTACCGCTCCAGCACTCCGGGTATCCGCTCGCGGAAGGTCCGCCGGCAGCCGCGTGTGGGACACACAAGACGTCGCACTTGCACACGGACCACCACCCGACGGTCATCGACCGAACGTCGCCAGTGGTAGCCGTGCACCCGCCCAGCCGACGCCCCCACACACCGGACAGGTCGCTGCCTCATGCGGAGTCCGTGCCCGCACCACGATCCGCTCACCCTCGTCGGCCACATCCTCAATGACCAGCGGGGGGAAACCCCGAAAACACCGTCCACACAAGCCCGTTGACATCCTTCACGCGAAGGTCAACGACGCTCACGACTATCCGTCACCACCGGATGTGAGACAGAGCCCTTGAAGACACACCCCCGTCGGGCAGCCCGCTTCATGCAAGCGCAAGCGCGAGGCCAGTCAGCGTCAGCATGACGCACACGGGGATCGGCTATCGCCTGTCCGTGACCACGACTCGGCGTGGAGGGCGGCGAGCTGCTGTTTCCCTCGTCCAGAGAACGGTGCTGCACTCGGATCGTCAGCGACTGTCGATGGCCGCCGCCAGGGTCCGAAGGATCTCGTTCGCTTCGACCAGGTGCTGCTCCACGGGACGGAGCAGGTCTGATGTCTTACGTGTGACCCGTGGCGCCGTCGCCTTGACGGCCTTGCGCCCCTCCTCAGTCAGTGCCACCCATGTTCCGCAGGCGTCGGAATCGTTCTTCTCACGAACCACCAGACCCTGCTTTTCCAGCCGGCGCAGCGCGTTGCTCGTCCCTCCCGAGGTCAAGATGGAGCGTCGGGCGAGATCGGTGGGGCGCATCCGGGCGTCGGAAGGAGCCGACAGCAGAGTCGTCAGGATGTCGTACTCGGCCCGAGCCAGGCCCGCGGCGGCGAACTCGGGTTCGAGGACCCCATTGAGCATCCCGGCAAGGCGCATGACTCGCCGCATGAACTCCACGGAACCCGACATGAGTTGGTCCTCGGGTACGGCCGAGCGCAGGGCCGAGTCCTCGACGCTCGCGGGCTTCTTGTCGACCTTCATGGGCCCAGCCCTACCACGTTTGCTTCCCCAGAAGCTTGTGGTGTAGCTTTCAGGAAGCTTTCGTGGAAGGTATTGGAAAGGTTGCCCTTATGCCCAAGCCATCGATGCGAGCAGTCGTCCTCCGGATCTCCGTCCTCGCGCTGGTGAACGTAGGTCTGCCGACCCTCGCGTTCATCCTGCTCCCGCCGTGGGTCGGCGGCGTCCTACCAGCTCTCGTCATCGGAACCGCGATCCCGACGCTGTTCGTCCTGATCCAGTTGGCGATCCACAAGAAGCTCGACCCGATCGGGGCCATTGCCGCAATCGCTTACGGCATCGGTCTGCTCGTCTTCGTCGCGAGCGGTGAGAATCCGTTCGTCCTGAGATCCAGGAAGCCGTGCTCGTCGGGCCCGCCGGCACCGTGCTGCTGACATCGGCGATCGTCAAACGGCCCCTACTGATGACCATGGTGGGATTCGCAGGCGCCGCAACGGCGAGTTGACAGCACCAGCACCCGTAGCCGCCAACGACTTCGAACGCCGGCTCTGGACGGCTCCGACATCTGTGCTCGGAGGCACCCTCCTGGTGAACGCCCTCGCGACGATCACGCTCGCCGGCATCGTGATCGCGATCCGCCTCGTACAGCGCCGCCTCGTGGAAGTGGGGGCCTTGGCCGGCAAAGCCCCGAAACGAGTAACGGACGACACGAGGAGCCTGGAAGAAGGCGGCCGTCGCGGGGCGCGAACTCGCGATCGGTCCTGCCCCTCCGCCGCAGATCCGGGCGGTGGCCGAGCGGGCTGAGCCGGTGGAGAGCCGGCAGAGGCAGACCTTCCGCGGCAGCGATCGCTCGGGGGCGCACGCCGCGCAGCCGACCACCCATTGCAGCTACATCGAGAGGGAGTTATGAACGACGACGCCACGTCAGCACCCGCGGCAGCCGGCGTAGCCCGGCAGTTCTCGCGCCGACAGGTTCTGGGCGCGGCCGGTGCCCTCGGCCTGACCGCCGTGGGCGCGGCCGGTTGCGATTCCACGGCCGCTCCCAGCACCGCTCCCAGCACCGCTCCCAGCCCAGGCTCCAGCCGGAGCGCCGGCCGCGTCACCGCCCCGCCGGCACAGGACATTCTGGCCGCCAACTACAACAAGGACTTCGACCTCATCGACTTCAGCCAACTGCAGGCCGCCTCGGCCAGCTGGCTGCGCGGCTTCTACGTCATGGCCGACGCCGACAAGGGCGGCGTCGCGGACCAGCCGGGCATCAAGAAACTGCTGGCCGCCGCAGACCGCGGTTACGGCACGGTGCTGACGCTGAAATTCCTCTACCACAAAAACTCCACCACCCTCAACCAACCACTGCCCGCGCCCGGCAGCGCGGCGATGCGCACGGCGCTCACCGAGCTGCAGAAGGTGCTGGAAGTGGCCCTGGGCAAGGTCGACATCATCGTCATCGGCAACGAGCCCTTCTACGAGACGACGGAGGCCGACCGCCAGAGCTCGCGGATCAACACCTTCTACGAGGCGCTGGCACAGCACGCGATCGCACAGCGCGCAAGCAGCCGCACCCAGCTCTACATGGGCGCACTCACCGCCATCGACGATGCCGGCAACCAGACTCCGCAGACAGATCGCTGGGTGAGATTCGCCGCCCAGACACCGCAGTTGGCCGGCGTGGACATCCACCCGCATGTGACATCGATGGCGAACGCGAAGAAGTACGTCGACTACACCCTGGCCCGGTTGCGACCCGACCAGCACTTCCTGGCCACCGAGTTCTCGCTGGTGAAGCTGTTCAAGCAGCACCTGACGGACCCGATCGATCCCGGGTTCGCCTCCCGCCACCGCATCCCGCGCGGCACCCCTGTCTGGCAGGTCCTCAAAGACGCCACCCAGCAGCGATTCAGCCAGGACGAGTGGAACGACTTTCTGGCCACCGCGTCCTGGCTGCAAGCCGGCCGCGACTTCCTGACCCAGCAGATCGCGGCATTCCGCGCGACGGGGCGGCTGGCCGTGGCCGGCTACGGAATCACTCAGGACAAGGGCGGCGCGTCGGACTTCAACCCGCACAAGACGCCTTGGGTACTCAACAGCCTGTTCTGCCCGCTCACGGTGCAGAACGGCAAGGGCGGCCTGCCGGGCGAGAATCCCATCTGGCTCCCGGAGTTCCGCGACGCCCAGCACCGCTGAGACCGGGTCTGCCCGAGGGCCACTGCCCTTAGCTTGACTCAGAGTGATTTGAAGGTCTTTCGGAGGGTTCGCCGGTCGGTGGCTCCCCTCCGCTTCAAACCGTGCCGCTGCACGCGCTCGGCGCGCACAACTCACCTGCGTGCACCGGATCGCTGTCCGGACAGGCCGCTGCTGCATGCCGTTGGACAGGGCCATGGACGGACCACTCGCCGAACGCATCCCCAGGAGGGCCGCGTCGCTGTCCCGGCGCTGACGGCAGTACTTGTCATGGTCGTAGCCGCAGTCGTCCAGCACCGCTTCCGCGCAGCACCCTTCCGCGCAGCACCGAGGTCGGCCGCACTTGCCCCGCACCCTCCGGATCATCAGTCCGGAGTGATCCAACCACCTATGAATCATTTCATCAGGACATCTAACCAATTAGGAGGCTTTCATGAAACGACGTGGATTCCTTGGCGCCGCCGCAGGTGCCGGTGCCACCGTCCTGCTGGGCGCCTGCGCGCGAAGCGCGGACGCCACTGCTTCGTCAAGGACCGCTTCTGCTGCTGCCTCTGCGGACAGCACCACGGCTCCCAGCGCCCCAACCCTGATCCAGCAGGTCCGCATCTTCGACGGTGTGCGCGTCATCCGAGCGGGCGACGTACTCATTTCCGGGGCCAAGATCGCCCAGGTCGCGTCTCGAATCACCCCGGATCGTGACTGGAAGGTGGTATCCGGCCGCGGGCGCACACTGCTTCCCGGCCTCATCGACGCACACGTCCACATCTCGTCGGTCGACGACATGGCCACGATGGCGCAGCACGGGGTCACAACGGTTCTGGAGATGTTCGGCGCGCCGCAGGCGGCGACCGCCAACCGCTCCGCGGCAGCGAGCCGGAACGATGTGGCCGACTTCCACTCGTCCGGATGGGGCGCCAGTGGCACCGGCGGTTTTCTCAGCTCGCGGACCCCTGATGTGCCGACGGTCGGCGGCCCGCAGGATGCCGAGGCGTTCGTCGCGGCCCGCGTCGCAGAGGGCTCCGAGTACATCAAGCTCTTCGTGCAGGACCCCTCGACCAGTGGGCTGCCGGAGATGTCCGAGGCGACGATCGCCGCCGTGGCCACCGCAGCGCGTCGCCGCAACCTGCACTCCATCGCCCACGCACCGTACCGGTGGGCTTTTGACACGGCGCACAACGCCAACGTGTCCATCATCACCCATGTCCCCCTCGACGATACGATCGATCGCCAGTGGGCCCTTCGTGCGGCCGCACGAAAGCAGATCTTCGTGCCCACCCTGGTCATGAGCAAGGCGCAGGTCGAGAGCCAGGGCTCCTCCGCCTCGCCCTGCTGCGTCTCCCCCTCTGCCACGACCGGCTCCGGCGGCATGAAAGCTGTCCCCGGCCTCAGCTATGACAATGCTCGCGACAGTGTGGCCGCGTTGCATGCCGTCGGGCTGCCGATCCTGGTCGGCACCGACTCGCACGCCCCGGGCGCCGGAATTTCCGGCCCAGCCTCAGTCCCGTTCGGTAGCTCCATGCATACCGAACTGGCCCTCCTGGTCGACGCCGGGCTCAGCCCGGTCCAGGCGCTGCGGGCGGCCACAGCGCTCAACGCCTCGTTGTTCCGGCTCGCCGACCGCGGTCGCGTGAAGTCCGGCTTCCAGGCCGACCTGCTTCTGGTCACCGGCGACCCGACCTCGGACATCACGGCTACGAAAGACATAGCCGAGGTGTGGCGGCGGGGCGCCCCCCTGAAGAAGTCGGATGGGTCCTGACCCGGAGCCTCCCCGAATCCTGGACACGCTGCATGAGGAGGCGCTGGTCTCAGTTCTGGTCTCGTTCACCCTCGTCCAGCACCGTCCACCGGGCGCCCCACCTCTCATTCCGGCGCAGGTCAGGACGCCGACGACTCGCTACGTACCCCCAAGCGAACAGTTGGAAAGCGCGTTGGGGGCAACCCCTCACGAGTTCGAATCTCGTATTCTCCGCCATTGCTCTCACCGGGCAATACGTCGAAGGGCCCCACCGGTCGCGGTGGGGCCCTTCGACGTTGTCCGTCTCAGCTACCGTCTCAGTCGGACTTTCCGTCAGCTCGGCGCGACTCCCAGAGCACGTCTCCGACTTGCTGAGCGACCTTCTGCAGCATCGGCGTGCTGACGTGCGCGTACCGCGTACACCGGACCTCGCCTCCGCGCCTACGCCCCGTGGTCGAATCCACGACGGCATCCGGTGGTTCGGCTGTGTTCAGCGTGATCTTGCGGTGTCCCGACCATCCCCGGCACATGGCTGACGGAAAGCACTACTGGACGTTGCGATAGACGTCGCGACGATTGCCAACAGCCAGGACCCAGACGATCAGATGTCCGTCCTCAACGGTGTAGACGACGCGATAGTCGCCGACCCTCAGCCGCCAACGGGCGTTGTGCCCTTGGAGGGCCTTGATGTCGAACGCCGCGACATCCCCTGCGTCCATCGCCTTCTGGAGTTCGGCGAGGCGGTACAAGATCCGCAGGGCGTCCGGGCGTGAAATCTTGAGCATGTCCCGCTGAGCATGCGGTGTGAAGCGTGTGACGTAGCCCATGGCCGATCACTCCTGCTCAGCACGGAGCGCGGCAGCCAGCTCTTCGAGGGAGACCGACCCCTCGGTGCCTTCGGACTCGGCTTCGTCGGCCAGTTTGTTGAGCCACGCATCCTCGGCGTCCTCGGCAATCCGACGCAGGCGCTGGTACTCGTGGATGTCGATCACGACGGCTTCCCGCTTGCCGCGGCGAGTGATGATCGTCGGTGTTTCGTCGCGCCGAGCGCGATCGATGACGTCAGCGAGGTGACTGCGGACCTCAGCCATGGATTCAACCACTGGTTCGCTCATGTCATAAATGTAACAGATGTACATCTGCTGCCGCATCGGCAACCCATCGCGAGCCGATGCCCGGACCGCGCCTTCCAGGCGGCAAGCGTCTACAAGCGGCTGGCGACTCTCCCACCCCGCCGCCCCACCGAATGGTCGCTCTCCCGGACAAGACCGCGATCGGGGAGGGGATCACCAGGGGGTTGCAGTTCGGGTTGCGTTCACCGCCGTTCAGCACCATCCGATCCACGGCAATCGAAGCGATCCGCGCAGGTAGGGACGCTGACGGACGACCCTGAACTGCCGGACGAAGCCTTGAAAAGCGTGTTGGGGGCAACCCCTCACGAGTTCGAATCTCGTATCGTCCGCCATTCCTCTCACCGGGCAATACGTCGAAGGGCCCCACCGGTCGTGGTGGGGCCCTTCGACGTTTTCTCAGGCATCGTTGTCCTGAGTCTTTGTCCACAGGGGGAGCTCCAGGGGCGCCCCAGATCGCCGTTCCGATCTTCCGGGCTACCTCTTTGAGCAGATGGTCAGGCACGTGGAGGTAGCGCGCTCGCATCCGCACCGCGCCGACCGGCTCCCAGCCCATGATCTGATCGATGACCCGGTCGGGGACTCCCAGCAGCATGAGCACGGTCCCTGCCGTGTGCCGGGCGTCGTGCAGCCGACCGTCCCGGACGTGCGCGTCAGCCAACAGCCGTTTCCAGTCGTGGTAGTCCGTGTTCGGGCTCAGGGGACCGCCCAGCAACTTGGTGAACACGTAGTCCGACTCTGCCCACAGGTTGCCGGCGGTCTCGCGCTCGCGCGCCTGCGCCTCGGCATGCGAGCGAAGCATGGCAACCAGCGGGCCCGGCAGGGGGACTTGGGATGGCAGAGGCTCTTGGCGGCAGCATCGACGGGCGGGGCATACAACAGAGGTTGTTACGGCGCCCACGGTCGCTTGAACGCGTGGCGTTCCGTCGCCGCACTGTCGGGCACCGCCGATGGCTCATTGCCTGACGAGGTTGAGCGGCAGGCCCGGGAATCCGCCCGGTACGGCTTCAGAGCGGCCACGAAATGGTCCTGGCAAGTGGCCTGGGACATCGGGTTGGTCACGGTGGCCCGGGCGGCAAGCGGCTCGCTGCGCTGGCCGCTACAGATACTGACTGATCCAAGATCGGCATATTGCTCGACGCTGGTCGAGATCGTCCGGAGGAGCAAGGAGGTGCGGCGGGAGGATCATTGAAGATCCACAATCTTGAAGTCGCTTGTCACGGGGCTGGTGTGAGTTGGTGATCGTGTTCTCGTGCTGGTCGCGGGCGGGCCGTCGGGGCACAAGATCGTCTGCCGTTTCGGTCGTCAATCATCGGGGATCGCCCGCGTGCGGGAGGCGCCCGTCCGTACGATTTGGGCGGACCGCGTCAGGTGACGCAGGATGCGGAACCCGACTTTCGTAAGCCGATCGCGGCCCGCAGGGCCGAACTCGAAGTAGAAAAAGAGAAGTTGAGCCAGCAAATCCAAGTGGTACGCGGAGAGCTGGAGGAGCTCTCCGTCACCGTGCGGGTCCTGCACCGGCTGGTCGATGACGAGGGCCGCCGCGAGTCCGTGGGGACTCCTCCCCACGGGCACCCCAGCCGCTCAATCAACCCTTGGAAGCCGCACGGACAGGCAGGGCGGGGTACCCGGGTAGCGGGGCGGACACCGGTCTCCGTTACGTGGTCGCCTGTGCGTCCAGGGCCATGGCGGACTCCAGCGAGACCAGGCGTGTGTTCTGCAGCGTCGCGATCTCCCAGCGGTCGTTCTGCCAGACCATCGCGAACAGCTGCAGGAAGTAACGGGTCGGCGGGGGTTCCTCTTCGCCGGCCATGATCATGCCGAAGCGGTGGTGTACGACGGCGCAGCCCGGCGCGACGAGCCGGGTGAACTCCACCTCGCTCCGCACGAGCCGGGAGCCCTTCAGTACCGTGTCGAAGACCGGCTGCTGAAATGCGATCACCGTGTCACGTCCCTTGTGGACAGTGCCGTCGAAATCAATGAGTTCGGCGTCCTGCGCGAAGTCCGCGGCGAACGCGGCCGCGTCACCACGGTTCCACCCCTCGATCATTCGAGCAGGGACAGCACGCAGAGTGCCGAGCGACGGATTCATTTTCAGGGCCCTTTCCGCTTTTCGTCTTTTCAACCACCATCCTTGCCGGGTCCGACGAGATGGTCATTGACGATCAGTGCACCGTCGTTGGACACCCGTGCCCCCGGGCTGTGTCCGTAGGTGGCCTTGAACAGCCGGCTGAAGTGCGCCGGGTCAGCGAAACCCCACGAAGCGGCCACCGCGACGACCGTGGTGTTCCTCCGGGTCAGATCCGCGTAGCACCGCTCCAGGCGCCGTCGGCGGATCAGGGCGGCCACGGTCAGGGGCTGGTCCTGGAAGAGCTTGTGCAGCCGGCGCACCGACACATGGTGTGCCGCGGCCACCTTGGCCGGGGTGAGATCCCGGTCGGACAGTCTCGCCTCGATGAAGCCGATGACTCGCGTGCGGAGTACGTCGTCGTCGACCGGGCGGGCGTCACCCAGGCGAGACGCCAGCGTCACCGCGATCAGTTCGATCACCGCAGCCGCCGACCGGTCCGCTTCGTGGGCGCGGAACCCGTCCAGGGTCCGCGTCATGTCCCGTACGAGCGAGGACACCAGAGCTCCGGGGCCCCGGTCACCACGAATCCCTACGCCGACCAGCCGCGCCGCGTCGTCCGCGCCGAGCCGCAGCAGGTGTCGCGGCATCAGCATGGTCACATGGGTGGTCGCGGAACTGGCGAACCGCACCGGCCGTACCGGGTCGATGAGGACCAGGTCCATGGGTCCCAGCACGGCAGTACTGCCGCCCTGCTCGACGCGTACCTGTCCCCGTGTCACCACCTCGACCTGCCACAGCTCGCTGTCGCGGGCACGTGCGGAGCGGGCATCGCGGAAGCACTCGCCCTCCGGGGTCACCAGCTCGGTCAGGCGCAAGGGGCCCAGGTCGCGGCTCACCACGTCGGCGCGGAAGTCCTCGCCCGTGTGCCGGTCGCCGCGCAGCGGCGGCAGGCCGCTGCGCTCAAGCATCTCCAGAAAGCCGTCGGCGCTTTCCATTCGGGCCTCGGCTTGCGCGACGCCACTCAGCCGCGGCCCATCACCGTCCATCACGGCAGTGTTCCATCTTCACCGCTGCCGCGCTCCGGTCACGGCGGCCGTGCGTGGCGCCCGGTCTGACGCTGGACGCACGTCAGACCATTGCGGTGAAGCTTCCGGCGCGGGGGCCCGCGACTACCGGAGAGGGGACTTGGCCGCCACCACCGTGGGGTGCCGCCTGCCTCGGTCGTCGGAGGGCTACGGGCCAGACGCACAGGGAGTGGTGCCCGGTGTGGTCGGAGGCGTTGACGGTTACGGGTGCGCCCTGCTTGAGATGCGGGGCACCGCATCCAGGACATCGACTTCGACTTCGTCGGTACCGACCACATCTACCGCCTCAATGGCACCCGCATAGAGGCTTCTCCGGGCTCAAGAGGAGCCTCCACACGCACCTCCACTACGGGCGCGTCAACGAATACCGAAGCGAGGTTCACGCCCTACGAGGGCAGTGGCCCGACCGCAGCACATCAGAGCAGTGGAACGCGGTGTCCATCCGCGCCGATGGAACCGTGATGGCGATCCGTCTCCAGGATGGGTAACCCAGCAGCCAGCGGCAACTGCCGATCGGTCCTGGTAGCGCCTACTCGGGGGCACACATAGCCGCAGCGGGGATGATCAAGGGGTGGCGGCGCGCCGATTGTGGAACATGATCAAGCCCAGTGTGACCTTCGAATACGTGCCGCCGGACGGCCTCCTCGAAGAGGACGAAGACCTTCTCCTGGAGTTCCTGGGGCTGGGCCAGGACTACTGCGACGTCGCGTCTGCGCCGCACAGTGTGCGTGAGAGTCGCGATGCCGAGAAGGGGTTGCAGACCCACATTGCCCAACTCGCCGAGCACGGGCCTCTCGTAGGGGCCTACGTACGCCACATGCTCCTGATCGATGGCCCTGGTCAGATGGGCACGCCCTGGCCCATGCTTCGCGTCGAGGTCCGACCTGCGTCACACGCCGTCGTGACGGACGAGAGCGGTAGGCCCTCCGACACTGAGCAGCACCGGTACGACTCTGCGCCGGTCCCCTCCTCGAACACCTCGGGAGACCACGGACACCGGTCCACCGGGTTCTCCGCGTGCTGGAGCAGACAGGGCGACTCCGAGTTGACCAGACGATTCGTACCGGCATCGTCGTACGACCCGGAGCGTCCGGCCTGGAGCGTACGACCCGGAGCGTCCGACCCAGCAGTCGAGGGCCCGACCCGGGAGTCACCGTGTACGTACAGACGTAATCAAGAAAGCGCGTCCCCCGCCACGACGGACGAGACGGGCCGAGCGACCTCGGCCTGCGAGGCAGGCCCGTCGGCCTTGCGCCGCACGGCGATCTTGGCTGCCTTCACCCCCGACCCCCGCCCTTGCCGGCTGCCCAAGAAGAGGTGGCCGCTTTCTTGCGCGGCCGAGTCCAGCGCTCGGACCGGGACCGGGAAGACCAGGGTGCTGCTCTCGACGGCGCGTCCCTGGACTGGGTACGGTGCTCTGCGTCGACATCAGGCTGCCGACGACTCGGACTTCGTCTTCCGGCGGCACGACAACAGCCGGACCGAGGACCCCCGGCGAGGCATCGCGGGCCGGTGGATTGCGCTGCGATGTCGCCGTGTTCAGCGAGGTCAAGCCGGTCCGGGAGCGGTCTCACGGTCCGTAGAGCCGGGGCCGGCGTCGGTGCTGCCGGCGCGGCGCCACGGTACGATGCCGCTTTCGTGGCCGGAGCCGGAGACGCGACGCTGCCTCAAGAGGACTGGCAATGCTGCCCGTTGGGTCGTCGCTCAGTGCCCTCGCGTTCGTAGCGTCCCAAGCTTCGCCCCGCTACACCTTGGAAGGTGGGGGGAAACCGTCCACAGACCCGAGGAGCCGACCCCTTGTACGCACCCAGAGATCGCGACGCCAACGGTGCCCGGGCGCCGTTGCCACGTCCGCCCCGGACCACGGCAGCGGCCGCGGACGCTGCCAGCCCGCTCCTCTCCCTCTCGGCAATGCAGACCCAGGCGGGCAACGCCGCGACGGCGGCATTCCTGTCCGGTGCCGCGCCCGTACAGCGCGCGCCCCTTACCGTGCAGCGCGTCGACGGGAAGGGCAAGAGGCGGGAGCGGTCACCGCTGACGGAGGAGGAGCTGCGGCGGGAGGAGGAGTACCAGAGGGCGCTCGCAAGGCAAGCCAGGGCGCACGAGCGAGCTCGGGCACGCGCCGCGGAGGACGACCTGCCCATGGGCTCGATGGACGATCCGTTCGGTGGGCACACCAACAAAAAAGGCTACAAGGGCGACAGAGGTCCGCTCGCCGTGACGAACAAAGTCCGGCACCCCGGCAGCAGTAAATTCAGCGAAAGGTACTACGAAGATCGCCCTGGCAAGCCCTCGGGCTTCATGTCCCATCTGACGGACGACGATATCGGGGTCAGCCTGGACGTCCTGGGGAACATCCCGCCGGACCAGGACGCGATCGACAGAATGGATGCCACTCGGCGCCGTGCCAGCTCCACACTCTACGGCGCCGCGTCTTCGGAGGAACAGCGCCATCCGGGTGCGAGCAAGGCGATGCGTTCCGCGCTGAGGCGTCAGAAGAGCGGCAAGACTCTCCGTAAGGATTTCAAGGACGACTTCCCCATGGCCGGATCCTCGAAATACGACGGGCCCGCCTACGGCGCGCAGGCGTTCTCCAAGGCACAGTCCGGCAAGACGAGGCTCTCCAGGGGGGCACAGGAAACCCTGCTGGACATGTCGGATTCCTCCGACGACGGCCGGGGACGGAGGCCCTCGCGCGAGCCCGAAATCGTGGAGGCCCCCAGACCACGGCACCGCTCGATGTCGGCCGGGCCCAGCTCGTACTCGGGTCGTCCGGAACCGGCGGGCCCCAGTTCACGGCACTACCCGCCGTCGTCCTCGCGCGTGGGGCAGATTCCGGGCGGGTCGTCGCAGCAGCCGATCATCATGACCGCCGAGCCGCCGCGTGAGCGGCGCCGCTCGTTGTCCCGGCCGGGCCACTCGTCGTCACGCCAGCCGCAGAACGCACTTCCGCTGCGTCCGGCGCCCGCGCCGTATCAGCAGAATCCGTACCCGCCGGCGCCCATGCCGTACCGGCAAGCCCCTCCGGCACCCATGCCGTACCGGCAGAACCCGTACCCGCCGGCGCCCGCGCCGTATCAGCAGAACCCGTACCCGCCGGCGCCCATGCCGTACCGGCAAGGCCCCCCGGCGCCCATGCCGTACCGGCAGAGCTCGTATGGAGCCCCGCCCCCGCCGCGTTCGGAGGCCGTGCACATGATCAACGGCCGCCCCTGCGTCCTCCGCGACGGCCGGTGGGTTGCGATCGGGTGAACCGCTCTGTCGGACTGGGGGCCTGACACCGCATCATGCCCGTAGTCCGCCGGGCGGTCCCGTACGGGACCGCCCGGCACCGCCCCACCAGCTCCACCACGACCGGGCAAGTCGGCCCAGGAACGTCCGGTGCTCGGCCCCGCCCCGGCCGTAGGTGTGACCGAAGGAGCGGTACGGGCAGGTCGCGGCGTCCGGCCGCAGCCACGGCGAGATGTCGACCGCCAGGACCGGGCGGCCACCCGCGCGTCTGGCGACTGCCCGGGCGAGCGATCCAGTTCCAGGATGGTTCGACCTCGCCGGACGAACGACAACCCGAGTGCAGTGGGGCACCGGCCTCATGTATTCGGCGGCGACCTGTGACTTGACGTCCCGACAGAAGAAGGCTGCCCGGCGGGGGTGATCAACATGGGGTTCGGGACCGCTGTGCCGGCATCACTCGCACTCGTACCGGTGGGGACGAAGTTTTGCAACCGTGCGCTGTTCGCCTTGTCGTTCAAGATCAGCCTCACCGGTGACTGCGCTACCGGGTTCCGGAGGCCGCGCGGTCGGGCGGTCCGCGAAGTGGGCGTTCCGTGCGTGGTCTGAGTTTTCCATTGGCTATTGGCCATTGGCCATTAGCTATTGGCTGCGAACGGCTGCTGCTTCGGCGGCCGCGGTGTCGGGGTCGAGGTAGGTGCCGCCGGGTTTTCGTGGGCTGAAGTTGTGGTCGAGGTCGTAGCGCAGGGGCTGGTCGGTGGGAATGTTGAGGTTTTCCACGTCGGGTGGGTCGAGTTTGTCCAGGTGGACGATGTCGGCGGTGGTGATGGTGCGGGCCAGCACGGATGTGTGCACGACGTCCGGCAGCAGGCCCGCTTTGTACATGAGGTGTCCGGCGGTACGCGCCTGTTCGCGTCCGCGTGGGGTGAGCGGGACATCGGTCCAGCCTGTGAAGGTCCCATCGGCATTGGCCGTGCTCTCGCCGTGGCGCAGCAGGATCAGGGTCGCGTTCATGCGTGCTTGTCCGTGAGGCCGTAGGGCAGTTGGGGGCAAGCGGCGGCGATGGCGAGGAGCCGGTTGTACTTTGCGACGCGTTCGCCGCGGGCAGGAGCTCCGGACTTGATCTGCCCGCAGCCGGTGGCGACGGCCAGGTCGGCGATGAAAGTGTCGGGGGTTTCCCCCGAGCGGTGGGAGATCATGGTCGTGTAGCCGGCGTCACGGCAGATGGCCATGGCCTGGAGGGTTTCGGTGACGGTGCCGATCTGGTTGACCTTGATCAGAGCGGCGTTGGCGATGTGGTCGGCGATGGCCTGGGTGATGATCGCCGGATTGGTGACGAAGTTGTCGTCACCGACGAACTGGGTCCGTGTCCCCAGGGCTGTGGTGAGCTGCTGCCAGCCGGTGGTGTCATCCTCACCGAGGCAGTCCTCGATGGACCAAACGGGAAACTCCGTAATGATCTGCTCGTACTGAACCATAGACACCCCGACACATTGGCCGGGGTGTGGCAGATGAGTTGACTGCACCTGGGCTGTCGGGCTCGATCCGAACATGTCCAGACACTCCGAGCCGAATTACTTGCCGCCGGAAAATTTCTTCTTACGTTGAAGACTTTGCCGCCGAGTCGAGAATCTGGATTCTTCGACGTCGAGAAGATTTGGGCAAACCTCGATAAGCCTCTCCGCGATGCAGGAAACATCCTCTCGAACATTCCGGTAATCGAGTCTCAGGTATTGGAGCCTGGCTAAGCTGACTAAACCAGATGGAAGCAGGTCTGCGTCGATGCGCTTGACTCCCGACAGGAGAATAGGGATTACGACCCGCCCGCACTTCAAGAAAGACACCGGCACCTGAGATCGGCTATTAGTACATTTCGATACTGCGTTGCGTCACTTCTGACCCTCGCCGTTTATACGTTCCTGGTAACCGCTTCCCTAAGGTGATTTGTGCGCGGGTGCGAATCGGGCTGGGTTGCTGGTCGGTAGACGGCAGCCCGACGGTCAGCCGCGACCTACCGCTGCAGTGAAACGCATCCACACAGGAAGTAATCCGCAATGACGGAAGTCAAGTCGCTGCTCCCCATCTGCGGTCAGACCACCCGGCTGCCGGGCCATCTTGTCCAGGAGGCTCTACGCCGCGCAGGACTACATGAGACCCCGAACGCGGACGACGTGGAGTGGGGTGCACGATGCCATCTCCAAGTCGACCCATCGTCTATTACTTCGCCGGGCTGGCGGGGATTATCCATCTGCGGCTGGCCGCGACCGGACATGCGACCCTGGACATCGCGTGGTCGGGGCAGCCCGGTCTGGCGCTGCCCGAGGTGTGGGAGAAGGGCATGGACGGCGCCCTCGACGCGGCTGTCGCCGACGCGCCCGACACCGCACCCCTGCGAGCCCTGCTCGCCGGAACCCCCGGCGGGTCCGCGTAGCCGTCGCTTGACTTGGGTCCGCCGCCCAGGTGGTGGGGGCCTGCGGACACGGCCCGTGGAGCTGATGACGGAAACCCTGAAGGTCACGGGCCGACTGTCCAGATCGAAGACTCTACGGCTTCGTGTCGGCGCTGAGTCGCATCCGACCAGAAGAACGATCCATAAATACCTCCAACTGCCCACTGGTCTCGGAGGCGTTCCCCTCCGCCTGAGCAACGACGCGGTGTACCGCCCTGTGCACTATGCCGAAGCGCTCGCAGGGCCTCGCCTCGGACAGGCTCAGTCCAGGGATCCCGTCATCGCGCAACGTTTCCGAGCCATGATCAGCCGTGGCAACGGTCTTCCCGCCCCCGGTCACGGGAGCGGATCACGAAGAACACCCCTTCGGAACAGACCGTACTGGCCCCTGCTATTGCCATGCGCTGATGAGCTCCTCGGGCCCGATGGTCCGAACGCCGGCCACGGTACTGCCGCTTCGGGCCACAGCGACCAACGGGGTGGACTCGTCGGCGCCCGGCAACTGCGAACGGTGGACGATCAACCGCGTCAGGTCGTGGAAGTCGAAGGGGCGGTTCTCCAGCCACTTGACCGAGCCGATCGCGGTAATCCTCTTGGCAACGGGTCCGCGGTCCGCACCCACGATGTCAATCTCCGGATCGTTCGTACGCGTCCAGTACCCACCGACCGCCCCCGTGTCGTCGGACAGCCCGCCCTCCCGCATCCGGAACAGCGCGTCCCTGACCACCGGCTCAACAGCCCGCCCCCGCCAGGAGGTCCAGGACCGCCGGATACGGGCCAGCGTCAGATCACCGCGGCCACGCTCGATCTCCGGCAGGTGCGGACCAAGGAAGGCGAGCCAGAAACGCAGATGGGGATCCGCGACGTAGTAACGGGTCTCCTTCGAAGGCCGGGTGGACAGCGGCACCACCACCTCCACCACCCGCTTGGCGACGAGCAGTTGGAGTGACCGGTTGAGGGAGGTGGCGGGCAGACCGCCGGCCGCCCGGCCGATCAGGGTGTGGGTCCGCTCGCCCGCCCCGATAGCGCCGAGGACCAGTCGGGCCTGTGCGTCGGCAGGGAACTCGGCTGCCAGGGAGCGCTCAGCACTGACGATCGCGGCAGAGGTCGGATCTTCGACCACCTCGGCCAGATAGTCGAGGGCACCGGCCCCCCGCGGCCATTCCTCCAGTACCAGGGGGAGCCCGCCGGAGACCAGATACGCGTCAAAAGCCTCGGCGGGCTCAAGAGCCAGCACCTCTGCCACGTCGGCGGGTGTAAGAGGCGGTACCACCATCTCCGTGCCCCGCTGGTGAAACGGCCGGTCGTAGTCGTTCAGCCGCTCCATCATGGCCAGGTCCGAGCCGACGCACAGCAGCAGGACGGGCTTACGCGACAGCTCCCGGTCGAAGACCGCCTGAAGCGTGCCCTCGAAACCTGGATCGTTCTTGATCAGATAAGGCATCTCATCCAGGACAACGACGCTCGGACGGTCCCCGGGCAGTACGGACACCAGCAGCCGGAAAGCCGCCGCCCAGTTCTGCGGCACCTGGCCGTCCAGCGCCTGCGCCTCAGGTACGTCCGAGGCTGTGACCGCCTCCATGAACAACCGCAGATCCGCTTCAGCCGTCGATTGCGCCGAAGCGGTGAAGAAGACACTCAGCAGTCCGGCCCGGTCAATGAACTCCTCGACCAGCCGCGACTTCCCCACCCTGCGTCGCCCCCGGATCAGCACTGCCTTCCCCGGTCGCCCGCCCGGCCCCCCTTGCGCCATCCGGTGCACCATGCGGTCCAGGGCCGCGATCTCCCGTGCCCGCCCGATGAAGGCATCCATCACGCCACCCTAGTTAGTTCCTTTTTTGGTAGTCCCAGTTCCGAACATACCAAATTTGGTATGTTCCGACACGCGAAACGGTTGCCAAAAGACGCCGGACTGGCCGGACTGCTGCACCCGAAGGGATGAGACCCAGGCCGTAAGGGAGAACTGCCGAAGCATGACCCGTAGGGTCTTCGGTGCCCCATTCTTGAACACGGCCGCGGTGGCCGCGGCCGGGGAACAGCGTCGTACAGAACGTGGCGAGGTGTCTTCAAGGTATGTCCACCGGATCAGCCCTCGCCGCCTGGCTGCACGGTCTCGACAACGCGCACCTGGCGCGTGTGCTCCTCGCACGCGCGGACGCGGTGGCCCCTCCGGAGCCACGGTCGGTCGGCGAAGTCGCGGACCGCCTTCAGCGCCCGCGGTCGGTGGCCCTGTGCCTTCCCCGGCT
This sequence comes from Streptomyces sp. 150FB, assembly GCF_000818195.1. Classification (GTDB taxonomy): domain Bacteria; phylum Actinomycetota; class Actinomycetes; order Streptomycetales; family Streptomycetaceae; genus Streptomyces. The sequence goes on from NZ_JTHL01000001.1 coordinate 4,326,611, forward strand.
CGCGCTGCCGTACGTGCAGGTCGCCGAGGCTTTGGCGGCGCTGGGGGTGCCCGTGTCGCGCGATGTCCTGGCGGGCCTGCTGGGAGTGGGAGACGGGGCGGACGCTCGCGGCCTGGACACGGCGCTGGAGACATTGGCCGATCACGCGCTGGTCTGGCCGGACGAGAGCGGGCTGCTCCATACGACGACGCCCTTGCGGCAGGCATGGAACACGCCGCTGGGGCTGGAGGGACCACTGGCCCGGCTGCTGGCCGACACGACCTCCGACGACCTGCGCGGCATGCTGGTGGCGCTGGGGATCAAACCGTCCGGTTCCAAGCAGCAGCGGCTGGCCGCCCTGCTGGACCACCACAGCGATCCGGAGAGGGTCGCCGCATTGGTGGCACGGGCACCCAAGGCCACCCGAGATCTGCTGGAGCGCCAGGCGGGTTACGCGCCACGACAGCCGGAGTCCATCGTCTTCGGAAGCCTGGGGGCCGACTCCGGCTCCCAGCCGGGCGCGCGATGGGCAGTCGAGCGGGGACTTCTGGTCCTGGACCATTACGGGTACGGACCTTCCCGTATGCCGTCCGAGGTGGCGCTCGCGCTGCGCGGTCGGGGCTGGCACGCACCGTTCGAACCCATCCCGCCCGCCGTACGGCTGGTGCCCGTCACCCCGGGGGAAGTGGATCGGGAGGCCGCGGCCACAGCCACCGTCTCCGCCGCCCATGTCAGCTCGGTCCTGGCGGTGTGCGCGACGTCTCCGCCAACCCGGCTGAAGTCCGGTGGTGTCGGAGCGCGTGAGCTGACCCGGATCGGCAGGACGGCGCGATGCGACGAGATCGTCGTACGCGTCGCCCTCGAAGGGGCTTACGCCGCCGGGCTGTTGGCCCACGACGGCGACCACGTGTCGGCAACCGAGGAGTACGACGCCTGGGTGGAACAAGAACCGGCAGATCAGCTCGCGCTGCTTCTGCGGGCGTGGTGGGAACTGCCACTCAGCCCATCCCAAGCTCGCGACGTGGACGGGAAGGCCCTGCCCGCGCTCGCCGGAAACCCGCCCTGCGACGGCTGTGTCCAAGCTAGGCACGCACTCCTCACCGCCGCGTCACAGCTCCCGGCGGGACAGGGCGTGGAAAGCTCACCGGCTCTGGGACCGGTGATCGCCTGGCACCGGCCGCTTGCGGACCAACTTCCGCAGGACAACACGCCGTTCGCAACCGTGATCCGTGAGTCGGAACTGCTCGGCGTACTCGCCCGCGGCGCCCTGTCCCCCATCGGCACCGCCCTGCCGGCCGACGACCCTGAAGAGCTGAGCTCCGCCTGTCGGCGACTGCTGCCCGCCGCCAGCCGGACCACCCGCATCGGGGCCGACCTCACCGCCGTCGTCACCGGCACACCGGCCGCCCGCCTGACCGCACTGCTGGACTCCGTCGCGGACCGGGAGGCCGGCGGCACCGCATCGGTGTGGCGCTTCACCCCGGGCACCGTCCGCCGCGCCCTGGACGCCGGCCGTACCCCCGACGAGATCGCGGCCGACCTGGCCGCCGTTGCCGTCGGGCCCCTGCCGCAACCCCTCTCGTACCTGATCACCGACACAGCGCGCAGCCACGGCCGGGTCCGCATCGCGCCGGCCACCTGCGTGATCCACGGCCAGGAGCCCGCCCTCCTGAGCGAACTCGCGGCCCACCGGGGGCTCTCCGAGCTCGGTCTGCGACAACTGGCACCTACCGTGCTGATCAGCCGGACCCCGCTCGTCAAGACCCTCGCCGCGCTCAGGGCCCAGGGTTACGCCCCCGTCGCCGAGACCGCCGACGGGATCGTACGCATCGAACAAGCCCAACGCCGCCGTGCCGGTGCCCCAGTCCCAGGCCCACGCCGAGGCGCACGCCTTCCGGATGGCAAGCGCCTAAAGACGGAGGCCCGCAAGGCAGGAACTCCGCGATCCGTCGATGAGACTGCTCTGGCCGCCCGACTGATCGCGGCCCCGCCGACCTCTCCGGAGCCCGACCCCTACAACGGGCTCCCTTTCGACAGCGACACCGAGGAAATCATCGCCGGTTACGGGACCCACCTGTCCCTCACCGATGTCCGCCAACTCGCCCACGCGATCCACGACGACCGGGCAGTCACGATCGAATACGTCGCCACCTCCGGCAGCCGCACCGTACGTACCCTCAGCCGGCTCGAGTTCGACCCGCCCTACCTACAGGCCTGGTGCCACTTGCGGGACGCCGAACGCGTCTTCGCCATCGCCCGTATCCACGGCGTCATGCCCGCATGACGCGGGCGGGCGGTGATCCTCGCGCCCTGCGGCTCCGGGGTCTCCGGGATCCCCGGGTGGCTTACTTGGTGCCCGTCGCCGGCGAAGCCGCCGGGGGTGTGGTGCCGGGCGGGGTCCAGGGGCCGGACGGGAGGCCTGCCTGGCGGAGGAGGTCGGCCAGGTTGTAGTAGTCGGTGAGGTGCTGGATCTTGTCGCCCTTGAGGTCGATCACGGTGGTGGCGGGGACGGTGAAGGACTTTCCGGTCGCGGGGACGTCCTTGTCGAAGGCGCCCGTGTCGGTGCCGGAGAAGTTCCAGCGGACGGCGATCTTGTCGCCGCTGCGGAACGCGTCGACGACGTCGACGTGGGCGTTCTTGACGCTCTGTTCCGTGATGGTGATCCAGGTGGCAGCGCCCTCGGGGCCGGTCATGGCGACCTGGAAGGCGTTGTCCTGGTAGACGCCGTCCTTGGTGAACAGGGCGCCCATCTTCTGGGGGTTGGCGGTGTTCCAGGCGTCGGCCCAGGCGGCGACGACACGGGGGATCCGGGCGCCGTGCCGGCCGTACGCCACCGGCTGCGCGGACGACGGGGTGGCGGCCTGGGCGTCGGTGTCGAGCAGACCGGTGACCGCGGTCAGTCCGACGACGGCCGCCGCCGCGGTCATCGCGGCGATGACGGTCGTACGGAGGCGGCGCGTGGTGGTGTTCATCAGATTCTCCCCTGCCAATTCGCGGCAACACCCGTTGCCTTACAGTCGTAACCATAGGGCATGACCTAACGGCTGTAAACTCTCACTCGGGAAGCAGTTGGCGAGCGACCGGGGCCGGGCTCAGGCGTCGTTCAGGTGGGCCAGCGCCGTGATGACGCGGTCGGCGATGTCGTCCGGCCAGGGGAAGGCGCGGGTCACGGCGCGCTGGTGCGCGAGTCCGTGCAGCCCCAGCCACAGCGCCACCGCGTCCGCGAACGGGTCGGTACTGGCGGCCTGTCCGGCGGCGACGCAGGCGCCGAGCGCGTCGACGAGGACGCCCATGGTTTCCGAGCCGAGCGTGCTGAGATCCGTCTCGGTCAGGGAACTGTCGCCCAGGTTCGGCATCCAGAGGCCACCGAACATCGTGCGGTAGCGCTCGGGATGGCTCTGGGCGAACGCGAGGTAGGTGTCGCAGATCGCGAACAGCCTCTCCCGGGGGTCGTCCCCGGCCCTCTCCACGGCCGAGAGCAGCATGCGCTCCAGCTCGGCGAACTCCCGCCGCACGACGGCCAGCATGATGGCCGGCTGGTCGGGGAAGTGCGGATAGATCGAGGGGGCGGCGATCCCGACCCGGCGCGCGACCGATCGCAGCGTGATGGCGCGTTCGTCGCCGGTCTCGTCGAGCAGCTCCACCGCGGCCGCGATGATGTCCTCCCGCAGGCGGCCGCCCTCCCCCCTGCGGTTGCGCGCGCGGGCCGGTTTCGATGCGGCCGAAGCCGCCGCTCTCGTCTCTCCCATCCCGTCACCTTACACCGCGAAGGTTATTGGCACGGCTCCCTTGTCGACACACGGGTACGACTGTATCTTTACGGTCGTAAGCAAACGACCTGAGCTTTACGGAGTGCCTCATGACCAGCACCGCTACCACTCGCGCCACGGAGATCGTCCTGCCCGGTACGGTCGAGCCGAGCGGTCTGGAGATCCGTACCCGCGAGCTTCCGCCCCCGGCCGAAGGCCAGGTCGTCCTGCGGATGGACGCGACCGGCGTCTCGTTCGCCGAGCAGCAGATGCGGCGCGGCAAGTACTACAACCAGCCACCGTTCCCCTTCGTACCCGGCTACGACGTGGTCGGTACGGTCACCGCCACCGGGCCCGGCGTCGACGCCGGGCTGACCGGACGCCGGTTCGCCGCGGTCACCAAGGTCGGCGGCTGGGCCAGCCATCTGCTGATCGACGCCGCCGACCTGGTGCCCGTACCGGACGGCGTGGACGCGGCCGCCGCCGAGACCGTCGTCATCAACGGGATCACCGCCTGGCAGATGCTGCACCGGATGGCCAAGGTCCGCCCCGGCGGGACCGTCGTGGTGCTGGGCGCCAACGGCGGCGTCGGCTCCATCCTCGTACAACTCGCCCGGCACGCCGGGATCGCGGTGATCGGCACGGCGTCGCCGCGCCACCACACGACCGTGGCCGGGTGGGGTGCGATCCCGGTCGACTACCGCGATCCGGACCTGTACGGCCGGATCCGCGGGCTCGCACCGGACGGTGTCGACGCGGTGTTCGACCACGTCGGCGGCGACGGTCTTGTCGAGTCGTGGCGGCTGCTGCGCCGGGGCGGGACGCTGGTCTCGTACGGCACAGCCGCGTCGAAGGACGACGCGGGCAGCTCCCAACTGCCGGTGCTGCGGCTGTTCGCGCGGCTCGCGGTGTGGAACTGCCTGCCCAACGGCAGGAGCGCGCACTTCTACAACTTCTGGGCGGGCCGCCGCCGCCTGGCTGCCTTCCGGAACCGGCTGAGCGAGGACCTTTCCCAGGTGTTGCGCCTGGTGGCCGACGGCGTCCTCACTCCGCAGATCGCCGCGGAGTTCCCGCTGTCCGACGCCGCGTCGGCGCTGGAACTCGCCGAGTCCCGTACGGTCGCCGGCAAGGTCATCCTCGTCCCCGGAGCGTGACGGCGCCGGCTGAGACCGGGCCGGCCGATACCGGGCCACGCCGCGCACGTGACGTGGCGGCGATCACAGGGCAGTTGCCGTTCCGCCACACAACCCTTTCCGGGCCCCACCGGTCTCATACGTATCTAGGTGCACGGCCATGCCACGATCCCCCACGCCGGGGCGGCCGTTTCGCTGAGCTTGATCGAAAGGGTTCAATGAAGCTCCACCGTGTTCTGGCAACCGCGACTGTCACGGCCGTCATCGGCTCCGTGGCCCTGTTCGCGTCTCCCGCCGCGTATGCGACAGGGGAGACACCAGCCGACAGCACTCCCTCCGTGTCCGCCGCTCCTACGCCGGCGCCCGAGCAGTCCGCCGGCGCCGGCGCCGGGGACGACGCGCAGTCCCCGGCCGGGCAGCCGACCGACAAGGCGGGGGCTCCCTCCGCCCCTTCCGCTCCCTCCGCTCCCTCCTCGACGGGCGATCCGGCCCCTTCGGGGTCGACGAAGGCAAGCCCGGGCGCCGGCGAGAGCGCCGAGCCGTCTCCGACGTACACGCGCCCGACATTCTGCTCCGGCATCCCCGACGAGGAGCGCGGCAAGACGTCGCTGCGCGGATTCCCGAGCAAGATCGTCGCCGGGTCGGGCTGGCACGACTTCGCCTACCGCGTGACCAACGTGTCCAAGATCAAGGTGATGGAGACCGTCGTCTCCCTCGATCTCGGCACCGCCGACCCGAAGCTCCACGACATCGCCCAACTGGCGGTCACCGTGCAGTGGTTCAACCCGGAGACCGGCACCTGGAAGGCCATCCAGGGCGAAGGCGCCGACGTCTTCGGCCACAACGACTTCGCCACGGTGAAGACCCTCGAACCGGGCGAGTTCGCCGACGCCAAGATGCGTATCAAGGTCGGTGAGAAGGCCGAGACGGGAACCGGTTACTTCTTGACCACCGGCGACTCGTACGGCGAAGACGGCCAGTGCGGCTTCGACGACATCAGCGAGTTCGACTTCACGGTCCTCGCCTCCGGCACCGAGCCCGGCAAAGTAGGGGACGCCACGGGCAAGCCCGGCAAGGCGGAGGACGCCAACACCGCGCACGGGAGCGGGAATACGCCCGCACCGCAGGGCGGCCTCGGCGAGATCCCGGTCAGCGGCTCGCTCGCCGAGACCGGTTCATCAAGCACGCTGCCGACCACGGCCGCCGTCGGCGGCGCCGCGGTGATCCTGGGCGCCGGAGCTGTTTTCGTCGTACGCCGCCGTAAGGCCGGATCCGCCGCCTAGGCAACGCGGACAGCACAAACAGCGTGGTCAGCGCGGGGACCCGGAGATGACGACGCCGGGGTGCCTTTCGGCACCCCGGCGTGACATCGGCGGCGAGGAAAGCGGGGGGACTATTTCCATGAGTGTGAGAAGGAAGTCCCTCCATGGCCTCGCCGCGCTCCACGCTAGCAGTCAGCCGGGGATCAGGTCGCGCAGGTTTTCCGGCGTGACGATCACGGAATCCGGGTGCAGTCCGTCCGGCCGGCGCAGGCCGATGTAGGTGACAGGGCCGTCCGGGACCGTCGTACCGTCCCAGCGCGTGGTGGCCGTCGCGCGCTCGGACAGCAGGCCGGTGAGATGCGCGACCGTGAGGTATTCGCGCTCGACGAGGCCGCGCAGCAGTGTGGCGACCGACACCCGGTTCCCCTCCACCCGGTTGGCGTTCGGGTTGCCCCGGAGATACAGGTGGAGCCACTTGGCGCGCCAGCGGCCGTCGCTCCCGCGCAGGAACGCCAGCGGCAGCGCCACCCTTCCCGGGCCGCGCAGCTCCGACTTCATCCGTACGGTGCGCGGCTCGAAGGGGCGGCCGAGCTGCTCGGCGTCGCGCAGCATGAAGCCGAAGAACGACTCCTCGACCTCCTCGAAGCCCTCCCCCGAGAAGATGTTGACCTGCGGGACGATGAAGGCGCCGCGTACGGCGTCGAGGCGCAGGTTGATGAACTCCGAGGCGCCGTCGGGCGCTTCCGTGATGTCGCCGGAGTGCTCGCCGCCGACGTCGGTGAGGGCGGTGTACGACAGCCAGGAGACGGTCGCGTACGAGGCGTCCAGCGTCAGCGCCGACAGGTCGTAGTCGGTGGTGTGCGACGTCTGCTTCCAGTACACGAAGAACCGCAGCAGTTCACCGTCGACCGGGGACACGGAGCCGCGCGGCAGCACACCGAGGCCGGCGGCCGTCGCCCTGCCGCTGAGCGGGAGCGCGACATCGAGGACGTCCGGGTCGATCAACAGGTGCCCCGGCGCCGGGAGTCGGCGGCGGGTCTCGGCGTCCAGGGCGGCGATCAGGCGTTCACGCTCGGGCGGGAGGACGGGCGGGCGGGTGTCGGCGGCAACCCACGCGGCGCCGCTTCGGTTGACGAAGACGCGGCGCTCGCCGGGCCCCGGCCCCCGGTTGCCGAAGTGCTCGCGTACGGAGAGCAGGACGCGCCCCGAGACCTGTCCGGCGACCCGCTCGGCGGCGTCCACGACGGAGTCGCGTTCGTCCTGGGCGAGGCACGCGCGCAGCAGACGGTCCAGGGAGCGGAACAGCTTGCCCGGGGCTGCTGTCAGCAGCCGCACGGCCCCGGTGACGTCGTTCGCACCGAGCAGTTCCTCGACATGACTGTCGAAGGACCGGGCCTCCTTCTCGCCCCGGGCGACCGCGAACACGTCGGCGGCGTGCGGCCGGTGCGGGTACTCGTGCGGGTGGAGGCGCTCGCCGAGGCGCTTGAACGCCTCGCTGTGCGCGGTGACATCGGCGAGCTTGGCGGGGGCGGCGGCGACCACGGCGTCGAGGCCGGCGAGCAGCGAGCGGCGGGTCGCTCGGGGCAGCGAACGGAACCGCGTCGGCTCCACCAGGGTCACGTCGCCGTCCGAAAGCGCGCAGGCCAGCCGGAGCACATCGGTGACGGTGTCCAGCAGAAGATCAGCGCCGGCGTCGATGCGGGCGAGGTTGACGACGGCGCGGTTCTCCCGGACCGGTATCTCGTCGGGCTGCGGGCCGTCGGCACAGTGCCCGGCGAGCGCGCGAAGGTCGCGCAGGCCCTCCTCGCCCAGCGGGGTGGTGCTGCCCGCCAGGGCCAGATAGAGAGCGGTGACCTCGTCGTCCGGAACTCCGCCCAGGTGCAGGACCGTTGTACGGTCACCGGCGGCGGCGATCAACTCGGCGTGGGCGGCGAGCATTTCGGCGTACGTGTGCTGGTAGTTCCCGTACGCCGGGAGGGTCAGCAGGTCGACCACACCGGTGCGGAGCTGCGCGAGAGTCGCGTCGCGCGACGCCTCGTCGGCAAGCGCCTCGACGATGCACCGCGTCCAGAAGTCGAACGTTTCGGGCACGTTGGCCGGGAAGTCGACGAAGTAGACGTTGTGCTGGACGTGGTCACCCACCATCTCGCGCACGGTGTCCAGCGCCCGCGCCGCGACCTCGACGACCGTCTCCGGGGCCAGCCCCGACAGCCGTTCCAGCAGATCCGCCGAGAGCTTGAAGCCCACGGACATGAGGGCGGAGTCGAACTGCCGCGCCGCGACGTCCCCTTGCCCAGTGGGTCCGGAGGGGAGGGACAGGCGGTGGGTGTGCCGGATGACCAGGGGTTCGAGAGGGTGGACCATCCGGGCATGGTCCCAGAACGGTGTGAGGCCGCGCATCAAGGTTTCCGCCACGCGATGCCCCGGTCACGTACCCACGCGGGGCGTTCAGGCGCAGGCGAAGGCGAGGGCTCGGGCGCGGGGCGTTCAGGCGCAGTCCGGGCACAACCCCCGGTAGGTGAGCGCGACATCGGACACCGTGAAGCCGAACCTCTCCTCCGGCGGGAGGCCGGCCAGTGCGTCGCCGGTCGGGTGGACGTCACGGATGGTGCCGCAGGCGGAACACACCAAGTGGTGGTGCGGGTGGTGGGCGTTGGGGTCGTACCGCTTGGCGCGGTCGTGGGTGGAGACCTCAATGACCTCGCCGAGGGCGACCAGTTCGCCCAGGGTGTTGTAGACGGTCGCGCGGGATATCTCGGGCAGCAGTCGCGTCGCGCGTATGTGCACCTCGTCGGCCGTGAGATGCACGTGATCGCCGTCGAGGACCTGAGCGACCACACGGCGCTGGGAGGTCATCCGCCAGCCACGCTCTCTCAGTCGCATCAGCAGGTCACTCATATCGGTTCACCTATTCAGGTTTGTGGGATATCCGAAGTTTGTCGGCACTCGTCGCACTCGTCCGAATTCCAACTAGATCTGCATTTGGTGCACTTCTTGACTTGGACTCAGTCCATCGTAGGATCGCTTCCGGCGATAACCAAGGAACGGGAAGACTCCGATACAGCAGGAGACAAAGACGTGATGTCTCCCTCCACGCCGCTCGCGGCGCCTTCCTCGCAGCTCGCGGCGCCTTCCACGCGCTCACCGTGGGGCCGTGGCCGGCTGTTCCGGTGTTCCACCGCCCGCAGTTTCACCGCCCGCAGTTTCTTTACACGCTGTTCCACCGCCCGCTGTTCCACCGCCCGCAGTTCCTGAGCACCCGTGAACCGTTCGGTCCGGAAGGATTCCCTTGACTGAGAACCATGACGCAATCGTCGTAGACGCCAAGACGGAGGGCGGAGGTGGCTGCCCGGTCGCGCACGGGCGCGCCCCGCACCCGACCCACGGCGGCGGAAACCGCGACTGGTGGCCCGAGCGGCTCAACCTGAAGATCCTCGCCAAGAACCCCGCCGTGGCCAATCCGCTGGGCGAGGACTTCGACTACGCCGAGGCGTTCACGTCCCTCGACCTGCCTGCCGTGAAGCAGGACATCGCCGAGGTGCTCTCGACCTCGCAGGACTGGTGGCCGGCCGACTACGGCAACTACGGCCCGTTCATCATCCGGATGGCGTGGCACAGCGCGGGTACGTACCGGATCAGCGACGGCCGCGGCGGCGCCGGGGCCGGGCAGCAGCGCTTCGCCCCGCTCAACAGTTGGCCCGACAACGCGAACCTCGACAAGGCCCGCCGTCTGCTGTGGCCGGTCAAGAAGAAGTACGGGCGCCAGCTCTCCTGGGCCGACCTGCTGATCCTCGCCGGCAACGTCGCCCTTGAGTCCATGGGCTTCGAGACCTTCGGCTACGCCGGCGGCCGCGCGGACGTCTGGGAGCCCGAGGAGGACGTCTACTGGGGTCCCGAGAAGACCTGGCTCGGCGATGAGCGCTACACCGGCGACCGGGAGCTGGAAAACCCCCTCGGCGCCGTGCAGATGGGCCTCATCTACGTCAACCCCGAGGGCCCCAACGGCAATCCGGACCCGCTCGCCTCGGCCCGCGACATCCGCGAGACGTTCCTCCGGATGGCGATGAACGACGAGGAGACGGTCGCCCTGATCGCGGGCGGCCACACCTTCGGCAAGACCCACGGCGCGGGCCCGGCCGACAGCGTCGGCCCCGACCCCGAGGCCGCCTCGCTGGCGGAGCAGGGCCTTGGCTGGCGTAACTCGTACGGCACCGGCAAGGGCGGCGACGCGATCACCAGCGGTCTTGAGGGTGCGTGGACCAACACCCCCGTGACCTGGGACAACAGCTTCTTCGACATCCTCTTCGGTTACGAGTGGGAGCTCGGCAAGAGCCCTGCGGGCGCGAACCAGTGGAAGCCGAAGG
>NZ_JTHL01000001.1:4337122-4339932 GCF_000818195.1 Streptomyces sp. 150FB
TCCTCTTCGGTTACGAGTGGGAGCTCGGCAAGAGCCCTGCGGGCGCGAACCAGTGGAAGCCGAAGGACGGCGCGGGAGCGGGCACCGTCCCCGACGCCCACGACTCCTCGAAGAGCCACGCCCCGACGATGCTCACGACCGACCTCGCGCTGCGCGTGGACCCGGCGTACGAGCAGATCTCGCGCCGCTTCCACGAGAACCCCGCCGAGTTCGCCGACGCCTTCGCCCGCGCGTGGTTCAAGCTGACCCACCGCGACATGGGCCCGATCGTGCGCTACCTCGGCCCTGAGGTCCCGTCCGAGACCCTGGTATGGCAGGACCCGATCCCGGCGGTGACGCACGAGCTCGTCGACGCCGCCGACATCGCGTCCCTCAAGGACCAGATCCTCGCCTCGGGCCTGTCGGTGTCCCAGCTCGTATCCACCGCGTGGGCGTCGGCCTCGTCCTTCCGCGGCAGTGACAAGCGCGGCGGCGCCAACGGTGCGCGTATCCGCCTGGAGCCGCAGAGCGGCTGGGAGGTCAACGGCCCCGACCAGTTGCCGACGGTGCTGCGCGCGCTGGAAGGCATCCAGCAGGCGTTCAACGCGGACCGGACGGACGGCAAGCAGGTCTCGCTGGCCGACCTGATCGTGCTGGCCGGCACCGCGGCCGTCGAACGCGCCGCCAAGGACGCCGGCTTCGACGTCGAGGTCCCCTTCACGGCGGGCCGCGCGGACGCGTCGCAGGAGCAGACGGACGTCGAGTCGTTCGCCGCGCTCGAACCGAGCGCGGACGGCTTCCGCAACTACCTCGGCAAGGTCGACCGGCTGTCGGCCGAGTACCGGCTGATCGACCGGGCGAACCTGCTGACCCTGAGCGCCCCCGAGATGACGGTCCTCGTCGGCGGCCTCCGCGTCCTGGGCGCGAACCACCAGCAGTCGCCGCTCGGCGTCCTCACCACCGCCCCCGGATCCCTGACGAACGACTTCTTCGTCAACCTGCTGGACCTGGGTACGACGTGGAAGGAGACGTCCGAGGACGCGGACACCTTCGAGGGCCGCGACGCCACCACGGGCGAGGTCAAGTGGACCGGCACCCGGGTCGACCTCGTCTTCGGCTCGAACTCCGAGCTGCGCGCGCTGGCGGAGGTGTACGCGAGCGACGACGCGAAGGAGAAGTTCGTGAACGACTTCGTCGCCGCGTGGGTCAAGGTGATGAACCTCGACCGGTTCGACCTCGTCTGACCGCGGACTGACCGGTCACTGACCGCTGCTCGACCATGACGCCCGGGTCGGCCCCCGCGAGGGGGCGGGCCCGGGCGTTTGTGGTGTGGCGGCCTCGGCGATCCCGGCGCGTCACACCGCGCTCAGGTCGATCTCCACGGAGAAGGGAGCCATCGTCTTGATCACGCCGGCGAACACGTCACTGTCCCGGTACTCCCTGCTCGCCGGGTCGAGGACGTACGTGTACACGAGCGGAACGCCCGAGGCGACCTGCTCGACACGCCAGTAGAAGGGGATCCCGGCCGTCGCGTACTGATCCACCTTCACGATCCGGTCGGTGGTCTCCGAACCCGGGGACACCACCTCGACCACCAGCAGAACATGTTCAGGGCGCGTCGGGGTGACGTCGATGGTGTCCGCGCGGTACACGACGACGTCCGGCCGGCGGTTGCTGAGAGGCACATCGCGCAGACGCACGTCGAAGTCCGTATCGGCGTTCCACTCCGGGCCGCCGGCGGTGTCCAGAGCGTTGGCAAGGATCCGGGCCAGCCGATGGTGCCGTTTGGACGCGCCGGGGCGTACGGCAACCATCCCGTCCACGATCTCAATACCCGCGCACTGCTCGTCGGACCAGGAGGCGTACTCCTCAGCCGTGATCGGAGTATGCATCCAGGCGGGCGCCACCATCTCGGCGCTCATGACATACCTCCTCTGAGCTTGGTCGACGGGCATGAAGCTGCTCACCCCAGCGTACTGTCGGGCGGCGTGTGGTCCTGGTCATCGCCCGACTTGTCGCATCCTGGAATACCTCGGCCCTCCAGGCCCCGGCGGCCCGGGTGCCAGCCACAGGGCGAGTTCGGCTAGCGCATCGTCGTGTCTGCCCTGCCGGTTGAGGGATTCGACCAGGCTGGACCGGAGCGCTTCGGTGAAGTGGCCTCAGGGCTCGGCCGTGTCGAGGCCGAGGCGGGTCAGTACGGTCCGCAGCACCGTTTCGGCGTCGGCTGGGTGGCGGCTGGCGGTCCCACGGCCTGGGCGGTGTGCTCAGTGGCACCCGCCCCCGCCCTCACACCGCTCACCGCTCACCGCTTCTGCGGGAATCGTAGTGTGGCTTCGTCTCCCGTCCGCCCGTCCGCCCGTCCGCCCGGCGCGTTCAGGTGCCCGCGTGGACGTACGCCGCCCAGACATGCGGGCGGCCGGGGATCCGGCGTCGTAACTCCCGTACGGTGTGGTGCAGTTCGTAGGCGGAGACGGTGGTGCCCGGGGCCGTCATACGGCGGTAGAAGTCCCGGGTCACGTGGTCCGCGTAGGTGCTGTCGATCTCCCAGAGCGTCCCGACCGCCGTGGGGAAACCGGCGAGCAGGAAGGCGCTGGTGATGTGGATCGCCTCGTCCGAGAGCCGTTCGGAGGTGCGTGCGGTGCCACAGGCCGCGAGGAAAGCCAGCCGTGCCGACCTCGGCTGGGTCCGGCAGATCTCCAGGACGGACAGCGCCTCGCCGCTCGGCAGGTGGAGCAGGGCGCCGGAGGGTTCCGTCGGGTCGGTGGCTGCGTGGCAGCCGAAGTGCACCCACGGAGTGCTGCCGAGCGCGGCGAGCACCGCCTCGCGGGTCG
>NZ_JTHL01000001.1:4340092-4345105 GCF_000818195.1 Streptomyces sp. 150FB
TCGCGCGCGCCGAGTTGTTCGGCCGCGTAGGCCGCCGCCCCTGCCACACCGGGCAGTTCGTCCTCGGGCGCGGCGACCAGCAGGGCGCTGCGGCTGTCGGCGGTGTCGCGGTCCTCGGCCCGGGTACGGGCGTACGCGAGGGTCTGGAACCCGGGCACGTACGACGACACCACGGCGTCGAGCGCGGCGCCGCAGCCGCCGAGTTCACAGTCGGGCAGCGTGCACTGGGCCGCGTGCAGCGGCAGGGCGTTGAAGGAACCCGTGGGCACCCACCAGACGCGGGGCCACACGCCCTCGTCGGAGGCGTCCGAGATGTCGGAGGCGTCGGAGGGGTCTGAGGCCCCGGGAACTGGGTCGCACGACCCTACGAGTTCCAGTACCGGCCGCACGATCTTGTGCCACGTCCACGAGAGCGTCTCGTGGACCGTGGCGCCGGCCGCGACGAGCCGTGCCGGGGAGGGTCTCGACGAACCGTGCGCGTTGATGCCGTCGACGGCGTCGCGCAGCCGCCCGGCCATCTCCGTGATCTCGTCCGCCTCGGCTTCGAGGCGAAGGGCGGTGATCGACCCGGCCGTCACCACGAGGGCGTGGCAGTGGCGCCGGGAGTGGTTGAGTACGACGATCGGTCCTTCGGCCGCCAGCGCGCGCAACTGCTCGACGGAGAGGGCACGCAGGAAGCCGTCGAACCCGGGCTCGGTACGGATGCGCTCCACCAACGCGTCGAGTTGCCGCGACGCGCGGAGCCTGGCCAGCCGGGACCACTCCGCGTGCCCGGCGGGGACCGGGTCGGGCAGGTCGGGCTCGCCGGTGAGCTGGTCGGTCAGCAGCTCGAACTCCTCGGCCAGCGCCGGGTGTTCCGACCGCAGACCGCCGAGGTCGGCGCGGGCCTCCAGCCGCCGGGACAGCAGCAGCCCGCGCCCGCGCTCCAGCAGTTCGGTGGCGCGGTCGACGTCGGGCCCGGTGACGACATGGAGGATCGTCTCCGGCACGCGCGGTGCCTCCGGCACACGCTGTTCCCGCACAGCCGTCGCCATTTCGTCCCTGACACCGCGCGCCCAGACGGTGGCCTCGCGGACGAGGATCCGCACGAGCGCAAGCTCGATGATCAGGCGGATGTCCCCCTCGAATGTCGTCAGGCCGTGCTCGGCGGACTGCTGGTCGCTGCCACGGTCGGTGATCTCGGCCATGGCATCGACGGCCGCTTCGAGGTGGGTCAGGGCCCCGTCGACATCCAACTGATCCCTGGACAACGCGCCCGCCGCAGCTCCGAGTTCGCCGTGCGCACGCATCCACACCGGGATCCTGGGGTCCTGCCAGGCGCCGGGTCCTGCGCTGCCGGACAGCCGGGTCCTGAGGGCGGTGACCATGGCCCCCAGGGCGTTCGAAGGAGACCAGGGCGCGGCCCCGGCCGGCTGGTCCGGCTCGGACGGCGACGCGGAAGCCGAGCCGGAAGCCGACGGAGGCGGCGAGGGGAAAGGCCAGGGGCCGTCCAGTTGTTCCGACTGCTCCGACTGCTCCGGCTGTTCCGACGAGGAGACCGGAGGCAGTCGGCCCGCCTCGGCCATGGCGATGAAGGTACGCAGCATCTCCACCCACTCCCCGGGCGCCTCCGCCTCGACGGCGCCGACCACCTCACCGGCCTCGGCCAGGAGACGCGCCGCCTGGTCCGGGTCGGCGCCGCGTACCGCGACAGCGTGCTGGGTGAGCACCCGTGCGAGCGTGGAGGACGTGAAGAGCCGCATCGGGTGGCCGGCGGGGCACGCCTGGAACGTCGCGCGGCACCGGTCGATCTGGCCGTCGGTGATGTCGGACTTCGGACCGCCACCTGGCCCGACGCTCTCGACCAGGTCGACCATGGCGTCCCCCATGATGTCGGCCTCCAGCGCGCCTTTCCCGGACCGGGCGGCCGCCTGACGGGTCAGCTCCTTGAGCCGCCCCGCCTGCTCCCTGGCGTGCGTGAGTTGGCCCGGTTCATGGCCGAACACGTAATTCTGCAAGGCGTTGAAGAATCCGGTGTGGACCGACATCAGCTCCAGGTTGATGTCCGTGGGCGCCTCTTCGGTGGCGGAGGAGGCGAGCAGCGCCGACACCTCCCGCGCCGCTTCCGCGTCGAAGCGTCCGATCGCCTGGAACGTGAGCGCGTGGGCGAGGGTCTGATCGAACGTCCGGTCGTGCTCGGGCTGGTGCTCACGCGCGTAACGCAGCAGCGGGACCGCCTCGTTGAATGCCTCGTCCAAGATCGCCGGGTTGTTGGCCGCCATACCCGAGGCGGAGAGCGCGGCGCCGAGCGCCGCTGCCACCGACGCCCGCATGGAGGGGTCCTCCTCCCCGACCTCGGCGAGCACTTCCCGCAGGATCTCTATGTCGGAGGGGAGTTGGCCGGGGTCGTCGAGGTTGAGGTCGTGGATACGGATCAAGAGGGAGCCGAGCCTGGTCAGTTCGCCGTCCGCCGCGTCAGGGAGGCCCTCGATGACGTCCGCCAGCTCGCCGAACAGCGGGTTTCCGGCCGCCGCGGCACGCAGGTCCGCCGTGCCGTCGGCCGGGCCCGCGTTGGCCGCCTCCAGGGCGAGGACCACCGCGGCGTCGAACGCACCGCGGCGCAGCAGGCCGACCGGCAGAAAGCCGGCCGGGGCCTCGGCCGCCACCTCCTCGATCAGCGACGCCGACTCCAGGGCGAGTTGGGCCGCCGTGGCGAGCCGCGCCGCAGGAGCGGGTTCGGTCGACCGCAGCGCCTCCGCCCGCGCTCCCGTAAGAGAGGCCAGCACGGTGACGTAGGCATAGCGGTACGGCTGGTCGGCCGGCACGGCCGCCAGTGCGGTGCGGTACGCGGCGATCCGCTCGTCGGAGACTCCGCCGAGGTCCGTGATCGAGCCGGTTATGTAGAAGTTCTGCAGCCTGATGTCCGCGGTCGGTGAGGGCTCACCGTTCCGCGCGGTCCGCTCGTTGAGCTGCTCGATCATGCGGCCGAACGACTGCCCCGCCTCCCGGACCCGCCCCGGATCCACACCGGGGGGCAGCTCCGAGAACTCCCTTGCCGCGGCGACGAATTCGGTGAGGAGTTGCTCGTCGGCGCTGCTCATCGTGCCCGGTATGTCGACGGTGGCCAGGAGTTCGGCCGCTTCGCGTGCCGACTCCCGTGCCTCTTCCCGTACTTCCTCGGTCGCCGCCCCTTCGCCACCGCGCTCCCGTGCGAACGCGTCAAGTGCCCGGCCCAGCGCCGCGACGACATGGGGATGCGCCGGATGGTCGGCGGGCGTGTCGGCGAGCGCCGCGCGCAGCCGCCGTACGCCACAGGCGATCCGGGCCGCGTCGTGCTCGCTCACGCCCGCGTCGGCGATGATCGCGCCGACGCGCAGGTCCCGTTCCCCCGGCCAGGAGAACGGCTCGGCTTCCAGCGCGCGCAGGAAGCGCAGCGCCTCGGCGCTCTCCGGGGTGAGCGCCTCGTCGGGGGCCCCGGCGACCAGCCGCTCGACCTCGGCGAGGGCGGGCTCACCGAGCAGCCGTGCGGCGTCCAGTACGGTCCCGAGGGCGACCGCCGCCGCCTCGGGGGCGCCAGGGCCGAGGGAGTCGAGCGGGATGGAGGACAGCCGCTCGCACGCCGCCCCCGCGTACCGGGCGGCCACGGCGAGCGCGTCCGGATCCGCGGCGAGTTGGAAACGTGTCGCGTTGAGCCCGAGGGTGTGAACGGCCAGCTCGAAGAATCCCTCGTGGTTCTCGGGCAGGCACTCGTGTGCCGTGTCGGACCAGGCGAGCGCGAGGTCCAGCGTGGCCAGCCGCTCGGCGTCCCCGAGATCCGGCACGCTGAAGACGGCCTCGCCGAACACCGAACTCACGAGGTACGCGAACCGCGCGTCATGCGTCGGATCGGCGGGGTCGAACGTTTCGCGCAGGGGCTCGGGGAGCTGTGCGTCGGCGGGCAGGCGCAGGCGCAGGAATCCGTAGGTGCTCACCATGATCGACATGTTGCGCTGCGCGTCCGGGTCTTCGGGGCCCTGGTGGCGGAGGCAGAAGGTCCAGCAGACAAGGGTGACCGAGCCGAGGTCGATCGCCGACTCCGGCGACGGCGCGGCCTCGCGCAGCAGGGCGAACGCGTCCGCCACCGCCTCGTCTCCGCGCAACGGCGCGGGATCCTGGGCGTTCTGAGCGGCTACGAGGCGTGCGATCACTCGTTCCTGAAGCTCAGTCATCGTCCGATTACAGTAGTGTGACCGCACGTCAAGACGCAGTGTTTCCGGGGATTTCAGGGAGTCTGTGGTGGGGGACGGGGCGAAAGCGCGCAGGGTGTACGAGGACGCCGTCGAGTACCTGTGCCGCAATGTCGACGCGATACGCGAGGTGATCGACCCGGGAGTCTGGGCGGTGTCCTTCACGGTCGTCCGGGACGGCGACCCCACCGCCGACGCGTGGCGCGACGCCGTACGCGCGTTGCACAACGCCGCCGAGGCGGCGGGGATACCCGGCGGGCTCGGCCTCCGCTCCACGATGGGCGTGGGCGACTGGCCGGCCGGACCCACACCGCGATCGGCCGGCTGGGTCTGCCCCACGGGGCGTTGCGCGCGGGTCGACCTGCGCGAGGGCGGCGAGAGCGGGGCGGGTGGGACAGCCGGGGCGGGCACGGAAACTCCGGCCTGTGCCCTGACCGTTCGCCCGATGCGCCCGGTCGGCGGCTGACGGCGGTGGGACTGCTCGCCGAACTCCAGAAGCGCATACCCGACGGCTGGTTCCTGCGGCGGTTGCTGCCCGCCGCGCTGTTCGTCGTGGTCGCGACCGTGGGCGGCGGGCAGCTCGGGCAGCACCGCTGGAACGACCTCGGGCTCGCCCGCGAACGGATCGCCGGTGCCCTGCGGCCGAACGGCGGCGGCACGTCCGCCGACAGCGTCGCTTCGCTCGTACTCCTCGCGGTGGCGGCGGTGGCAGCCGCGTTCGCCGTGCCGTTCGCCGCGGGCGCTGTCGGCTCGCTGGCTTCGGGGGCCTGGCCCTGGTGGCTGATGCCGCTGGGCCGGCGGCTGACCG
>NZ_JTHL01000001.1:4345396-4349850 GCF_000818195.1 Streptomyces sp. 150FB
CCGGCTCGACGCCCGCAGGGCCCGCACCGCGACGGCCTGCCCCGGCTCCCCCACCTGGTCGGCCGACCGGTTCCGGGCCACCGAGGCGCAGGTCGGGGAGCAGACAGGACTCGACATCGGGCGCGAGTGGACCAGGCTGCTGCTCGCGGCATCCGACACCTCCCGCACCGCGCTGAGCGACGCCCGTAACGCCTACGACGCGGCGTGCGAGGCCCTCGTATGGAGCGCCGCCTTCACACTGCTCGGCGCCTGGTGGTGGCCCGCGGCGCCCGTCGGACTCGTACTCTGGTCGGCCGCCTGGCAGTTGGAGCGGCGCGCGGTGGGAACGCTGTGCCGCACGACCGAGGCGGTCTTCGCCCTGCGGCACACCGATGATCCGCCGGAGCCCTGAGCGTCGGCGGAGTGTGCGGGGGCCGGGAGCCACTCCGTCCTGATCTTCCGCAACCCCGATCGCCCCGCCCGCGTCCGTAGGGGACATGGAACGCGATGAAGAAGGCACTCCCGCCGCCGGCTGTCTGGTCGCCGTCGTCGCGGCCGCGACCGGGTTCGGGGCCTGGCTGTACGGTGCGCGGCCCGGCCTGCGCGGCGCCTTCGAGGGGCAGCGTGACTGGAGTCTGCTGTACGCGGACCTGCCGTCGATGCTGATCGGGGTCCCCGCGCTCACGCTGGCGTTCTGGGCCCTGACGCGTACGGCGCTGCGCGACCGGGTGGGGCGTGGCACCCGGGGGCTGGTGTCGGGCGCGGTGGCCGTGGTGGTGCTGACGGTTCTCGCGTGGGCCTGCCTCGTCTGGCTGGACGCCCGCGTCGACTGGGTCTCACCGGAGGACTGACGCCGGCCCGCTCAGGGGAACAGCGCCTGTGCCAGGGCGGAGCCCACGAAGACCGAGCCCACCCCGGCGACGATCGAGGCCACGACGTTGGCGGCGGCGAAGAACTTCGCGCCGGTCTCCGCCAGCCGCAGCGTCTCGTACGAGAACGTCGAGAACGTCGTCAGCGTCCCGCACAGGCCGGTGCCGATCAGGAGCTGGAGCCGGGGGCCCGCCGCACCCGACAGGGCCGCGCCCGTGATGAACCCGAGGACCAGCGAGCCGATGACGTTGACCGCGAACGTGCCCCAGGGAAAGACGGTGGTGTGGCGGCTCTGCACCGCCCGGTCCGTCAGGTACCGCAACGGCGCGCCAACCGCCGCGCCCAGTGCCACGATCAGGAAGTTGATCACCGCTGCCCCGCCCCCAACCCCGCGAAGACCCGGCGCGCACTCCACGCGCCGGCCGTCACCGCCGCGACCGCGATCGCGGCCGTCGCCGCCAGATAGGTGAGTGCGAGTCCGGCCCGGCCGCCGGTCACCAGGCGCTCGAAGTCGGCGCAGTAGGTCGAGAAGGTGGTGAACCCGCCGAGCACCCCGGTGCCGAAGAACGGGCGCAGCAGCGGGTGGGCCGACCAGATCTCGGTCACGGCGACGAGAAAGCACCCGATCACCAGGCAGCCGACGGCGTTGACCCACATCGTCGTCCACGGGAAGGCGAGCGACGCGTCGGGCCAGAGCCGCGCCGCGCCGTACCGCGCCAGCGCCCCGAGCACCCCACCGGCGGACACCACCGCGAGGACGCCGTAGTGCGACCGGCGCAGTTCCAGGCGCTGTCGCGCGTCTGAGAGGTCGACATCGGGGTCGACCGGCTCGTCCGCCGCCGAGAATCCTGATGCCGAGGATCCTGATGCCGGGAACTCGGGTTCGTCCGAACTCATATACGCCCCTACACGTGGTCCTGTGCCCGCGTACGCGGGCACGACTTGTCACGGGTAGGGACCGTTGGTGGCGTATGTCGCCACGGTTCGGGTACGGCGGGCCCCACCGCCGCGGGCACCCGCCCCGCCGGCGTACCGGGGGGTCGTGCCCTCGCCGCCCAGCTTAGCGGCTCGCCGGAAGCGGGCCCGGCGGGGATCCCCCCGCCCCCACCGACCCGACCGGCCCCCTCTCACGCCACCAGCGTGCCGCCGTCCACCCCGAGGATGGTCCCGGTGGTGTACTGCTGGCCCAGGCAGTACAGGTACGCGTCCGCCACGTCCTCGACCTCGCCGACCCGCCCCAGCGGCAGCGCCCTGCCGACCTGCTCGTACATCGCCTCCTGGCCGGCCTCGTCCATCTCCGCCCAGACCGGGCTGCGGGTGATGCCGGGCGCGACGGCGTTGACGCGGACCGGGGCCAGTTCCACGGCCAGCGCGCGCGTCAGCGAGTTCATCGCGCCGCAGACGCTGGCGCCGAGCGCCCAGCCGGTGCCGGCGCGCTCCCCCGCCGTGCCGGAGGTCAGGGTGATCGATCCGCCGTCGCGCATCTGCGGACGGGCCGCGTGTACGGCGTTCAGCGCGCCGAAGTAGCGGATCTCGAAGAACGAGCGGGCCCGGTCGAGGTCCAGGTCGGCCACCTTCATCATCGACAGCGGTTCGCCCGCCGTATAGACGAGGTGGTCGACCGTCCCGGTCGCGTTGAAGAACGCCTCGACCGCCGCCGTGTCCAGTACGTTCACCACCTCCCCGCGCGCGCCCTCGCCCAGCCGTTCCCGGGCCGCGTCGACACTCGTACGGCGGCTGGAGGCGACGGTGACCTCCGCCCCGGCGTCCAGGGCGCGGCGCGCCACGGCGAAACCGATGCCGGAGGTGCCTCCGACGACGACGACATGCTGCCCACGTAGGTCCATGGTGGTGCTCCCGGGTCTCGTACATTCAGCGCGTTCGGTGTGTTCGGCGCATTCGTCATATTCGGTGTGTTCGGCGCCTGTGTCATTCACCTTGCACCTCACGGGAGCGACGCGTCCAAGACCCATTCCGCCCTCTGTGATACCTGTAGGGCATCAGGAAGGAACGGGGGAGCGACGGGACAGCGACAGGAGAGGGACGGGAGGAAGAGCTTCGGATGGATCTGGACCTGCGCAAACTCCGCTACTTCACGGTGCTCGCCGAGCATCTCAACTACGGCCGCGCCGCCGAGGCCCTGCACATCGCGCAGCCCGTCCTCTCGCGCCAGATCCGCGCCTTCGAGAACGAACTGGGTGCTCAGCTCTTCCTCCGCGACCGGCGCAAGGTCGAACTGACCCCCGCCGGTGAACAGTTGCTCGCCGACGCAGCGCCGCTGCTGTCCGGCGCCACCGCGCTCCAGAGACGCGTCAACATCGCGGCGCGGGGCAAGGACACCTTCACGGTCGGCTTCATGCCGGGGCTGATCGTGACCTCGGCCGTACGCGCGCTGGAAGCGGCGTACCCGGGCCTCGCCGTCGAGGTCGTACGCACCGGCTGGGACGACCAGGTCGAGATCGTGCGCGACGGCCGCGCCGACGTCAGCTATGTCCGGCAGCCCGTCGGTACCCGCGGGCTGCGGGTGGTGGATCTCTTCGCCGAGCGGCGTGTCGTCGTGCTGCCGAGGAATCACCGGCTGGCCGGGAGCGACAGCGTCGGCATCGGGGAGCTGGCCGAGGAGCATCTGCTCCAGGACCCCGACGCCGTGCCGGAGTGGCGCGACATCGCCGTCGAGATCCAGCAGGGGGTGCCACGCGACGTCCGGGACGCCGCCTCCAGCAGGTACAGCGTCGAGGAGAAGCTGGAGAACGTCGCACGGGAGCGCGGCATTTCGGTGCTGCCGGAGTCGGTGGCGACCTTCTACCGCCGGAACGACCTGTCGTACGCGCACATCCGGGACATCGGGCCGAGCCGAGTCAGCCTTGTGTGGGACGCGGGCCGCAGGGACAAGCTGATCCGCGACTTCGCCGGGATCGCGCGGGAGCACCGGCCGTTCTGAACCGGAAACCCGGCGTGCGGCGTCAACCAGATGTACGGCCCAGGCGTATATCCGGTGAGATCTGTCCACGTATCGGGAGCCGCGTTGAGTGTCGAGGAGTTCGAGGAGTTCTACGCGTACTCCGTCACACGGCTGATCGGACAGCTCTTTCTGATGACCGGGGATCTCCAGGAGTCCCAGGACGTGGTCCAGGAGGCCTTCGTACGGGCGTGGGGCCGACGGAAGCAGTTGAGCCGGGACGCGGGGCCCGAGGCGTGGATACGGACGGTGGCCTGGCGGCTCGCCGTCAGCAGGTGGCGCCGCCACCGGCGGTCGGCGGAGGCCTGGCGGCTGTGGGACGGCGGACGGCAGGAGGCGGCCCCGGAGCCCGAACCCGCCGGGGTCGCCCTGGTCACCGCGCTGCGGCAGCTCTCGGACCAGCAGCGACGCGTCGCCGTTCTGCACTACGTGTGTGATCTCAGCGTCGAACAGGTGGCTGCCGAGACCCAGATCTCGCCCGGCAGCGTCAAGACGCATCTCTTCCGCGCCCGGGCCGCGCTGAGGCCCCACCTCACCATCGAGGAGGAGCACGGTGTCTGAGTTTCACCGGAACCAGCCGGGGGACGACGAGTTGGCGGCCGCCCTCAAACGGGCCGCCCACACCGCCGGGCAGCGGATCGCGCCG
>NZ_JTHL01000001.1:4350526-4378015 GCF_000818195.1 Streptomyces sp. 150FB
GGCCGTACCGGCCGCTCCCGGGGGCCCGTCGTCCCCGACTCCGACGTCGCCGACTCCGACGTCCGGGACTCCGTCGTACGGGACTCCGACGTCCCGGGCCCCGTCGTCCCGGGCCCCGTTGTCGAGACCTCCGCTCACCCCGACCGCGAGCTCCGGCTCCGCCTCGATGACGGCCACGGGTACGGGTACGGGCACGGCTACCGCCACCGCTACGCCCTCGGCTTCGTCCGGAACGCCCACCACCCCCGTACCCCCTCCCGACAGCGGCCTCTCCTCGCACGACGCCTTCCGCCCCTGACCGAACGGCCCACCGATGTACCGACCTTCAGCCATGCCCGACAACCGGACCGAGGCGACACCTGGAACCCTCTCCTCCCCCCGTCCACGCCGGAGACAGGGCAGACAGCGCACCGCCCCGGAGACGGCCGCCGCACCCGTACAGCGGCACCCGCGCGCCGACCCGTACCTCATCGCGGGCGCCCTCTTCGCCGCCTACACCGCCCTCTCCGTCCTCCGCTGGCGCCGCATGGAGACGCGCTCCTGGGACCTGGGCATCTTCGAGCAGGCGATCCGCGCGTACGCCCGTCTCCAGGCGCCCGTCGCCGATCTCAAGGGCCCCGGCGCGAACATCCTCGGCGACCACTTCAGCCCGGTGATCGCCCTGCTCGCCCCCGCCTACCGGGTCTTCCCCACCCCCGCCACCCTCCTCGTCGCGCAGTCGGCGCTGTTCGCGGTCTCCGCGATCCCCGTCACACGCGCCTCGGTACGGTTGCTGGGCCGCGCGCCGGGAGCTGCGATCGGCGTCGCGTACGGGCTCTCCTGGGGCATCCAGCGCGCCGCCGACTCCGACTTCCACGAGATCTGCTTCGCCGTGCCGCTGATCGCGTTCTCGCTGGAGGCGCTGCTCGCCGGCCGGTGGCGGGCCGCCCTCCTGTGGGCGCTGCCGCTCGTCCTGGTCAAGGAGGACCTCGGGCTCACGGTGAGCGCGCTGGCGGTCGTCGTGCTGATACGCGCCCGGCGCGTCTCGTCGCGCGCCGTCACCGCCGCTGTCGCTGTGGCCGTGTTCGGGGTGGTGGCCACCCTGATCACCGTCACCGTGGTGATCCCGGCCTTCACCAGCGCCGACGCGTACGGCTACTGGGGCAAGATCGGCGGGGACGGCTCCGTCACGGACGGCCTTCTCGTCAAACTCCGCACCCTGCTCTGGCTGTTGCTGCCGACGACCGGTCTGCTCGCGGTACGTTCCCCGCTCGCACTCGTCCTGATTCCCACCCTCGGCTGGCGCTTCGTCTCCGGCGAGGCGACCTACTGGGGCACCGACTGGCACTACAACGCCGTCCTGATGCCGGTCCTCGCGCTCGCTCTCGCCGACGCCCTGACCGCCGTACGCGACAGCCCGAGGCGCTGGCTGTGGGGTTACGCGAACCGGCTCCCGGCCTGCGCGGCCGCCGCCGCCCTCGCGCTGACCACCGCCCTTCCGCTGTCCGCCCTCACCGACCCTGCGACGTACCGCAAGAGCCCCGAAGTCAGCGCGCGGGAAGCGATGTTGCGCCGAATACCCGACGGGTCGACGGTCGAGTCCGACGTCGGCCCGATCAGTCAACTGACCTCCCGCTGCCGGGTCTTCTGGGTCGGGGACGCGAAGCCCGTGCGGCCGGACTTCATCGCTGTCGACAATGTGTCGGGCTGGCTGAAGGATCCGCCAGGCTACGCCCGCCAACTGCACCCGGACGCGCGGTACACGGTCGTCGGCTCGGCCGGCGGGTACCTCCTCCTTCAGCGCGTCGCCGCAGGATGAGGCCGCCCGACAGCGCAGCGCCGTAATTCGCGCGCGCCGCACGGTAATTCGCGTGCGCGGCCCGGCGGCCGGATCGTACGGTCGGATCCATGACGACCGACCCGGACTGGCTGCTGATCAACCGCGAGAACTGGGACAGCAGGGTCCCCGTTCACGCCGCCAGCGACTTCTACGACCTGCCGGGGTTCGGGGAAGGCGCGGTGTCGACGCTCCGTCCGTACGAACTCGACGAGGTCGGCGACGTGTCCGGCAAGCGCCTGCTGCATCTCCAGTGCCACATGGGCCAGGACACCCTGTCGTGGGCGCGCCGTGGCGCCGATGTCACCGGGCTGGACTTCTCGGCGCCCGCTATCCGCCGCGCCGATGAACTGTCCCTGAGCACCGGCCTGAAGGACCGCGCCCGGTTCGTCGTCGCCGATGTGTACAACGCGCCAACGGCCCTGGAAGGGCAGCGCTTCGACGTCGTGTACACCGGGATCGGCGCGCTGGTGTGGCTGCCGGACCTGGTCCGCTGGGCCCGGGTGGTGTCGTCGCTGCTGAGCGACGGCGGATTCCTCTATCTCGCCGAATTCCACCCGGCCGGCGATCTGTTGGGCCAGGACGGCACGACCGTGGAGTACGACTACTTCCAGCCGGAGGGGCAGACGTACGACAACCCGCACACCTACACCGACGGTCCGGAACTGGGCAACAGCACGTCGGTGCAGTGGCAGCATCCGCTCGGGGACGTGGTGAGCGCGCTGGCCGCCGCCGGGCTGCGGATCGAGTTCCTGCACGAGCGCGACGTCACGCTGTTCCGGCGTTACCGGGCGCTGGAGCGGGTGCCAGGCGGGTACGGATTTCCCGCCGGCCGGCCGCGCGTCCCGCTGATGTACTCCGTCCGCGCCCGGAAGACCGTCTGACGGACGTCGGCGTACGCCTCAGCCTGCCGCTGCCGCTGCCGCTGTCGTCTCCGGCGCCACGGCCGGACGTACGGGCGGCGGCGGCGACACAGAGGATGCCCGGTTCGTTCTCCTCGTTGTCGTAGGCCCAGCCACGTGCCCTGATCACCGCCAACTGGCCGCGCAGTTCGGCCGGGTCGTCGATCGTGCGGGGCGTACGGACCTGGAGACCGGTGCGTTCCAGGAGCGCGTCCGCCTCGGCGGGCGGGAGGGCGGCGAGGATCGCCTTGCCGATGCCCGAGCAGTGCAGGCCGATGCTCAGGCCCACCCGGGACGGCATGTGGTACGGCTTGGCGCTTTCGAGCTTCGCCGCGTAGACGGCCCGGTCTGCGTCGAGCAGCGCGAAGTGCACCGTACAGCCGGTGTCCCCGGACAGCTCGCACAGCGCGGTGTCGGCGTGCTGGGCGGGGTTGAGGCGGCCGGTGACCTTGCCGGCGAGGGTGAGGATGCGCGGTCCCGCCACATAGCTCCCGCTGCCGGACAGGGCCTAGCAGGGCGAACTGCCGGACAACGAGCGACTGGAGGATGCGGTGGACGGTGGATTTGGCGAGCCCGGTCACCTCGGCGATGTCCGTGACGCGCTCGTTTTCCGGCAGCGCTTCGAGTACCGCCAGGACCTTCTCGGCCGCGTTGGCGCTCCGGGCGCTCCTGGCACTCCGGGGATTGCTCGGCATGTGCTCACCGTGACCGGGGCCCGACCGGCCCCACCACGGTCCCGGAATGAACTTCGCACCACCACGGGCCCGGAGAGAAGTTCACAGGTGAGAAGCCTTCCCCGGGGTGGAGACCGGTGCCAACATGATCGTGCTTCGATGCGGGACGCTGTTCCGCACCACGGAACACGAGGCGGACGGGACCCCCCATGTACACCCAGAACCTCCCCCTTGATTCGGTCGGCTGGTCGGCGCTCGTCGCGGCCGTACCCCTGATCACCGTGCTCGTACTGCTCGGCGTGTTCCGCTGGAAGGCACAGTGGGCGGGGCTCGCCGCCCTGGTCGTCGCACTCGCCGTGGCGCTCTTCGCGTACGGGATGCCGGTCGGCCAGACCTTCAACGCCGCCGGGTTCGGCGCCGCCAACAGCGTCATAGCCGTGCTGTGGATCACGTTCAACGCGATCTGGATCTACAACCTCACTGTGGACACCGGGCACTTCGCGGTGCTGCGCCGCGCGTTCACCGCGATCAGCGACGACCGCAGGATCCAGGCGATCGTCATCGCGTTCTCCTTCGGCGCGCTCATGGAGGCGCTGGCGGGCGGCGGTTCACCGATCGCCATCTGCGCGGTGATGCTCATCGCCGCAGGCTTCGCGCCGCTGAAGGCGGCGACCATCGCGCTGCTCGCCAACACCGCGCCGGTCGCCTTCGGCGGGATGGGCAACCCGGTGACGATCCTCGGTTCGGTCACCGGCCTGAACCCCGACGACCTGGGCGCGATGGCGGGACGGCAGGCGCCGCTGCTCGCCGTACTGGTGCCGTTCCTGCTGGTCGGCATCGCCGACGGGCCCCGGGCGATCAAGCAGGTGTGGCCGGCCGCGCTGACGGCCGGAGTCGCCTTCGCCGGAACGCAGTTCGTGCTCGCCAACTTCTGGGACTACAAGCTGTGCGACATCTTCGCGGCGCTGGTGTCGGCGGGCGCGGTGGTTGCGCTGAACCGCGTATGGCAGCCGTCCGGTGCCGAACGGGCCCCGGGAACACCCCCGGTGATCGCCGGCGGATCGGTCGACCACGACCCGGTGGCCGAGCGCAGGGCGGGACGGCCCGAGGGCGGCGACTCGCGCGCCGACATCTTCACCTCGTTCGCCCCGTACCTGATCGTCGTCGTGCTGTTCTCGCTGGCGCAGATCGGCCCGATCAAGGCCTGGCTGGCACACGGTACGAGCCAGTTCGGCTGGCCGGGCCTGCACATCCAGGACAGCGCGGGCCATCCGGTCTCCACGGTCTTCTCCGTGGCGTGGGCGTCGACGCCCGGCACGCTGCTCTTCCTCTCCGGCATCCTGACCGCCGTCCTGCTGCGGGTGAGGCCGGCCAAGGCGATACGGGTCTACGGCGCGACGATCCGGCAGTTCGGCTGGGCGATCTTCACCATCCTCTGTGTGTTCGCCCTGTCGTACGTCATGAACTTCTCCGGCCAGATCACCACGCTCGGCGTATGGCTGGCGCAGACAGGCGCGTTCTTCGCCTTCCTGTCGCCGCTGGTCGGCTGGTTCGGGGTGGCGGTCACGGGTACGGACGCCGGGTCGAACGCGCTGTTCGGCGGCTTGCAGTTGACGGCGGCGCACCAACTGGGCGCTTCACCCGTCCTCTTCGGCGCCGCCAACACCAGCGGTGGCGTACTGGCGAAGATGATCTCTCCGCAGAACCTCGCGATCGGTACGGCGGCGGTGGGCGCGGTGGGCGCCGAAGGCACGCTGTTCCGCAAGGTGTTCGGGTGGAGCATGGCGATGCTGTTGCTGCTGTGCGTCATCGTCTACCTCCAGTCGACGGCCGTGCTGGGGTGGATGGTGGTCGGCGGCTGACCGCGCGGGGCGGGGCCGCGGACTGTGCGCCGGGGCTACGAGTCGGTCGGCGAGGGCTGGCAGCGGGGACACCAGACCGTGCCGCGCCCCGCGATCCGGCCCCGGCGCAGCCGCTCGTCATGGCGCGGGCAGGTCCCCTCCGGGTCGTCGCGGCGGCCGGTGAGCCATGAGCCTCGCGGGGGTACGTTTCCGGCGCGCACCGCCGAGCGCAGCGTGCGGCGCATGTCCGCGTACAGGCCCTTCCGCTCGTCCTCGGTGAGGCCGTCGGCCTTGCGCGCCGGGTGCACCTTGGCGCGCCACAGGATCTCGTCGGCGAGCAGATTGCCGAGTCCCGCCAGTGCCGACTGGTCGGTGAGGACCGACTTCACAGTGGCGTGCCTGCCGGTGAGGAGGTCGTCGAAGCGGGCCCGGCTCACCTCCATGGCGTCGGGGCCCTGGCCGGCCAGCAGGCGGGCCACACCGTCGTCGTCGGCGAGCCAGAGCCCCTTCAGCTTCCGCTGATCGCGGTAGCGGAGCACGTGCCCGCCGTCCACGGTGAAGATCACCCGGTCATGGACGTGCGGTTCCTCGTCGGGGCCGGAGCAGACGAGCATGCCCGTCATGCCGAAGTGCAGCAGGAGAGTGGGCCCGTCGGTGCGGGCGAGCAGCCACTTGCCGTGCCGCTCGGGCTCGGTGAACCGCCGCCCTTCGAGGTCCGCGCGCAGCCGCCGCGTACTCACTCCGTGCAGGACGCCGGCATCACGCACCTCCACCCGCTGGATCAGCCTGCCCCGCGCGCAGGAGGCGAGGACCTCGCGGAACGACTCGACATCGGCCAGCTCGGGCATACCGCGAGCGTAGGTAGGAAGTGCGGTTCGTGCCGCTCGGCCCGGAGTGCGGTTCGTGCCGCTCGGAGCGAAGCCTCAGGCTGTGTGTCATGACCGCCCCCTCGGAAACCGCCGTCCTCCACCACGTCCCGTACTACGCCCAGTGGGAGTCCGCCGACCTCGTGCCCGCGATCATCGGCCGGGAGATCGACGCCGCCGAC
Source organism: Streptomyces sp. 150FB (assembly GCF_000818195.1). Lineage (GTDB taxonomy): Bacteria > Actinomycetota > Actinomycetes > Streptomycetales > Streptomycetaceae > Streptomyces. The sequence goes on from NZ_JTHL01000001.1 coordinate 4,356,808, forward strand.
GATCCGCTGTGGCAGAAGTCCGGCGCCGACAGCGCTGAGGAGTACGCGTTCTGGTCATGGCGGCTATGCGGCGTGGCCTGTCTGCGGATGGCTCTCGACCACTGGCGGGGTACAACCCCCACCGCGCTCTCGCTGGCCGCCGACTGTGTCGCCGCCGGGGCGTACGTTCGCCACGAGGACCGCGTCGACGGCCTGATCTACGCGCCCTTCGCCGCGTACGTGCGGCAGCGCTGGGGGCTGCGCGCCGAGTCGCGGCCCGAGCTGACCACCGGGCAGGTCCGCGACGAGGTCACCGCCGGCGCTCTGGTGATGCTCTCGGTGCACGCGTCCATCCGGGACCTGGGGGCTGCGCCGCCCCGGCGCGGCGGCCATCTCGTACTCGCCGTGGGTGTCACGGACGAGGCAATCGTCGTCCACAACCCGTCGGGGTTCCCCGGCGTCTCGCAGCGGTTCACGCACATCCCGTGGTCGGAGCTGGACCGTTTCTACGCGGGGCGGGGCGTCGTGCTGGCTGAGCGCCCACCGTCGTAATCCGGCCACGGCCCCTCGCCGCTCGTGATTCGGCTCTCGCGATTGGACCAGTCGAGCTACTTGTCCCTTTTTGAGGGTAATGGACTTTTAGTCCATTGGGGTTCAATCCTCGGGTAGTCGCATGCTCAACAGTCTTAGCCGCGTTGGTAGCCACGTGGAACCACGTGAATTCTGGGATCGGAACACCGTTCTGGCGGAAGCTTTCTGCGCCAGTGACGAGCGCGTACGCCAGGCGCAGGCCGTGCTGGACGAGGCGCAGGCGGAGCGCAGCAGGACGCTCGCCGCGTTCGCCGTCACCGTCGGCAGCGACGGGACCATCGCGGACCTGATGGGCCTCAACGAGCGCGAAGTGCGCCTCGCGCGCCGCACCGTGGGCAAGAGTGACGCCCGGACCGTCGCCGAGGGGCTTCTTGAGCGCTACCCGGGGGCTCACCCAGGGCTCGGCGCCCACGCGAACAAACAGGCGGCTCCACCGCCGCACCCGCATCAGGCCCAGCACCAGGCCCAGCACCAGGGTCCGCAGGCGGGCCCGCCGCCGGAGGAGAACCCCCTCGATCAGGCTCCGCTGATGGAGGTCCACCTGCCCCACCCCCGGGGCGAGACCGTCTACTCGCTGCCCGACGCCCCCGCACACCCGGCGCACGACCCGGCGCCCCCGATGCTCGGCGCGCAGGAGGCCGAGCACAACACGGTGGTCTGGTCGTCGAGCATGGACTCGGTCCTGCTCTGGAGCTGGCAGTCCGGCCTCGACCTCCAGACCGTCGCCGCCGAACTGGGCCTGGACATCCGGGCGCTGCTGATGCGCGTACAGGCGCTCGCCGACAACGGGATGCTCACCCCGAGCGCCCAGACCGCCGAGGCCAACCGATCGGGCCGGCACCGCAGGCACCACGAGGAGGCGTACGCCGCGCTCTTCAGCCCCACCGCCACCTTCCCGACCCATGTACACCACTGAGCACGTGAGCCACGTGAGCACGTGAGCACGTGAGCACGTGGGCGCGCTGGCTACGCTGCGAGGCATGGAGCAAGCCGACAAGCCCACGGCCCGCGAACCCGCCGTCCTCGACCTCGCCGGACTCGCCTCCGACCCGGAACGGGGCGCCGGGTTCGCGGAAGCGGCGCACCGGATCCTCGCGGATCTGGTCGCCGGCGGCGCGGCGCTCGGCTGGGTCGAGCCGCCCTCGCGCGGCGAAGTGGCGGACCTGATCGGCGCCGTCGGCGCCGCGGTGCGCGCCGGGGACGGGAGCCTGCGGGCCGCCTATCTCGGCGGGCGGCTGGTCGGGCTCGGGTACTGGCTGCGGTACACGCGCCCGACCCACCGCCCGCACGCCGACCTGGAGAAGGTCGCCGTGGCCGCCGCCGCCCACGGTCACGGCATCGGCCGGGCGCTGACGACGGCGCTGATGGACGACGCCAGGCGGGCCGGCATCGAGGTCCTCACGCTGGACGCCCGTGGCGACAACGAGGGGGCCCTGCACCTCTACCGCTCGCTGGGCTTCACCGAGTACGGCCGGCTGCCCGGCTTCGTCGCCGTCGGCGAACGCCGCTACGACAAGGTCTTCCAGATGGTGGACTTCCGCGCGGAAGGCCGGCAGCGGGCCCGCTGAGGCCCCGTAACAGAAGAACCCCCTACCAAAGAAGGGGGTCGCCCCCTCCGAAGGTCCACTGATCGGCGCCGCGCTTCTCCCTAGCTTCACAGGGGCAGGTCAGACACCGATTTCGGCCCTACGGAGACCAGACGACGTGACCCCTCTCCCCGCACCGACGACCAGGACAGGCGTACGCCGAGCGTGCGCGGCCGGCCTTCTCGGGGCGGCGCTGCTGCTGTCCGCCGTACCACCGGCCCAGGCAGCCGCCGCCATCACAGCAACCACAACCACAACCACCACGCCGGTCGCCGGGCTCGATCCGGCGGCCGTCGACCGCTTCATATCCGCGTACCGGGCCAAGACAAGCCAGCCCGGTCTGGAGATCGCCCTCACCCACGGCGACAAGGTCGTCTACACGAAGGGGTACGGCGAGGACTCCACCGGCGCCCACATCACCGACACCACCAGGATGCCGGTCGCCTCGCTCAGCAAGTCCTTCACCGCGACGGCCGTGATGCAGCTCGTCGACGAGGGAAAGGTCGACCTCGACGCACCGGTGGACCACTACGTCAGCGACTTCCGGCTCGGCGACCCGCGCGGCGCCGACATCACCGTGCGGGAGTTGCTCAACCAGACGTCGGGGATGGCCGATTCGGCCTTCCCCGACCTGCGCGAACCGCAGGCGCACGACCTGAAGAGCGCGGTCACCCGGCTGCACGGCGCACAGCTCGCCGCCGAGCCAGGCACGGAGTTCAACTACCACAACCCCAACTACCAGGTGGCCGCGCGGGTGGTGGAGGAGGTCAGCGGCCGGCCGTTCGCCACGTACCTGCACGATCATGTCTTCGCACCGATCGGCATGGACAGCACCACCGTCAACACCTCGCGCGACGCGAAGGACGTGACGCACGGCTACGTACGCGCGTACGGCAAGGCTCTGGCCGCCGACGAACCCGACTGGTTCATCGGCGGCAGCCACGGCGTCATCACCACGGCCGCCGACCTCGCCAAGTGGCTTGTCACCCAGTACGACAACGGCAAGGCGCCGGACGGCCGCCAGGTGGTCTCCGCGGACGCCGTCCGCACGACGCACACGCCGCCCGCCGCGCCTTCCGACTCCGAGTACGCCATGGGCTGGCAGCGGGAGGACTACCACAAGGGGCCCGTACGGACCGCGCACAACGGCGAGTTGTTCACCTACACCGCCGAGCAGATCCTGCTGCCGGAGAGCGGCTGGGGGATCGTCGTCATGTCGGACACCGGCCTCTCCGTGGAGAACGACAGCGCGGTGATCGCCGACGGCCTGGTGGCGCTCACCCAGGGGCAGACCCCTGAAGTCCGCCGCCCGTCCGGGGTGTACGCCGACTGGGTCCTGGCGGCGTTCACGCTGCTCGCCCTGGCGCTCGGCGTGCTCGGCGTCGTACGGTCGCGGCGCTGGGCCAACCGCCGTGCCGTGCGCCCGATTTGGCGCGCCGCACTCCGGCTGGGGCCGTGCGCGCTGCCCGTCGCGGCCCTGGCGCTGCTCCGTGAGCTGGTGGGCTTCGTCTTCGCCGGCCGGTCGGGTACGTACTCCCAGATCGCCCACAACTGGCTCGCGCTGGTGGTGTTCATCGGAACGGCCGCGCTGTGCGGGGCAGTTGTGATCGGTACCCGTACGGTCCGCCTCGTCGCGGCGCACCGGGGACGGGCCGTCCCGGCGTCCGGCGCGCTGGACATCGCCTGAAATCCCGTACCCGGCATGTGGCGTTCGCGGGACGCGCTACCGTCGGACAGTTACGCGGGCACGGGCGGTCGGCGAGCGCGGGCACGGCGCCTGAGCAGGTACGAAGATACGTCCCCAGGTCCGCGTCCCCGCCGACTATTTCGGGCATTCAGTAGGTATGCCCCACCGCCCGTGAACGAACAGGTGATCATGTGACGCCCCACCAGGCTCCCGGCCGACGCAGACCCGGCCCCGCCCCTCAAGCAGGCTCCACGCCCGAGGCGGGAACCACCCGGTGAACCGCGCCCTCACCCCCCACGACCTGTTCCTCGCCGTCGCCGCCGTGATCGTCGGCCTCGCCGCCGGGCTGCTGCTGCGGATGACACTGCGGTGGCTCGGCGAGCGGGCGACCCGGACCCGGTGGGGCGGCGACGACATGATCGTCGGAGCCCTGCGCACCCTGGCGCCCTGGGCCGCACTCACCCTCGGCTGTTCGGCTGCGGCCACCGCGCTGCCGCTGACCCCGACGGTCGGGCACAACGTCAACCAGGTGCTGCTCGCCGTCCTGATACTGGCCGCCACCTTCGCCGCCGCCCGCGTGATCGCCGAACTCGTCCAGTCCGTCACGCAGTCCAGGGCGGCGGTGGCCGGTTCGGCGACGATCTTCGTCAACATCACCCGCGTCACGGTGCTGGCCATCGGCGTCATGGTCCTGCTCCAGACGCTGGGCGTGTCGGTGGCCCCGCTGATAACCGCCCTCGGCGTGGGCGGCCTCGCGGTGGCGCTGGCCTTGCAGGACACCCTGGCCAACCTGTTCGCCGGGGTGCACATACTGGTGTCGAAGACCGTGCAGCCGGGCGACTACATACGCCTCAGCAGCGGCGAGGACGGCTATGTGGTCGACATCAACTGGCGCAACACCGTGGTGCGCCAGATCACCGAGAACCTGGTGATAATCCCCAACGCCAAGCTCGCCGGCACGATCATGACCAACTACCACCGGCCCGAGCAGCAGATGTCGCTCCTCATCCAGGTCACCGTCGGCTACGACAGTGACCTCGACCACATCGAGCGGGTGACCACCGAGGTCGCCGAAGAGGTCATGGCCGAGGTGACCGGCGGCGTCCCCGCGCACGAGTCGCTGATCCGCTTCCATACGTTCACGGAGTCCGGCGTCGCCTTCACCGTCGTACTGGCGGCCCTGGAGTTCAGCGATCAGTACCTGCTCAAGCACGAGTTCATCAAGCGGCTCCACCGGCGCTACCGGAACGAGAAGATCCAGATCCCGGTCCCCGGCCGCAGCGTCGTCCTGCGCCGAACGGATGAACGGCAGGACCAACGGCTGGGCCAACGGCAGGACGAAACGGACACGGTCGCGGAACAGGCGGAACAGATCGGGCGGCCGGCGGGTTCCAAAGATCATGGCAACTCTTGGACTCATCGGTAGTGGACTCATCGGCAGCACCCTGGCCCGCCTCGCGGTGGCGGGTGGCCTCGACGTGGTGCTCAGCAACTCACGCGGACCGGAGACCCTGTCCGACCTGGTCGCCGAACTCGGCCCGCACGCCAAGGCCGGCACCCCGGCCGAGGCCGCGGCGGCAGGCGACTGGGTCGTGGTGACGGTCCCCCTCAAGGCGTACAAGCAAGTCCCCCAGGGGCCGCTGGCCGGAAAGACCGTCCTTGACACGAACAACTACTACGCGGACCGCGACGGGACATTCCCCGAGCTGGAGGACGACTCGACGACGAGCAGCGAGCTGCTCCAGCGGCACCTGCCCGACGCGCAGGTGGTGAAGGTGTTCAACAACATCTTCTTCAAGCACCTCGCCGACCTCCCCCGCCCCGCCGGCGCCGAGGACCGCACCGCGCTGCCGATCGCCGGCGACGACCCGGCCGCCAAGGCGCGGGCGGCCGAGCTGCTCGACGTACTCGGCTACGACACGGTGGACACGGGGACGCTCGCCGAGGGCGGCCGCCGGTTCCAGCCGGGCACCCCCGCGTACGCTCTGCCGTTCGTCGAGAAGCCGGGTCCGAACTTCACGGAGCAGCCCGCGGCGCCCGCCTCCAGGACGGTCATCGAGGCGGCGCTGGCCGCCCACGAGAGCTGACAGACCGCTTCCGTCACACCACTCCCTGTATGAGTATTCGGTTAACAACCGCTTGCTTGAATACTTTCCGGGCACGGGCTCTGGGTGGACAGTTTCCGGGCGGCGACGAGAGCAGAAGCAGACACTGCGGACAGAGCGGGCAAACGCACCGCCGAACCACCTGGTCGTAGCCCATACGAGGGCACGGGGGCCGAGGGCACGGGGGCCGGTGGTACGGCGGTGCTGTCCGTACCCTGTCCCGGTGCCGGATCCGATACGGCCGCCGACGGCGGTGCGGCCGGGCGCGGCTTCCCCTCGGCGCTGCGCGGGCGGGGGCGCGTACGGGGAGTGGACGGTCTGCGGACGCTCGCCGTCGGTCTTGTCATGGTCTACCACCTGGAGCCAGGACTGCTGCCCGGCGGCGCCCTCGGTGTGGACGTCTTCTTCACCATCAGCGGTTTCGTGATCACACGGCTGCTGGTGGCCGAGTTCGCCCGCACCGGAAATGTCGCCATGCGGTCGTTCTACTGGCGGCGGTGGCTGAGACTCGTACCCGCCCTGCTGACGGTCTGCGCGCTCTGCGCCGTACTGGCACTGACCACAGAACTGGCCGGCTTCGACGGCGCCTGGGCCTCGATCGGACTGACCGTGACCTTCCTGGTCAACATCGTCAGGGCGATGCAGCCAGGCGTCTTCACCGACTCCACCTCGCTGCTCGGCCACGCCTGGTCGCTGGGCGTGGAGGAGCAGTTCTACCTGATCTGGCCGCCGCTGCTGCTGCTTCTCCTGCGGCGTATCAGCGCGCGGAAGGTGGTGCTCTGCGCCGCCACACTGTGTCTGCTGCCGATGGTGTGGCGTTTCCTGCTGTGGAGTCCGTCGGCCGCACACCGGATCTACAACGGCACCGACACCCGCGCCGACCAGCTCCTGGCCGGCGCGCTGCTGGCGCTGGTGGTGGCCAGGCTGCACGCGGACGACCGGCGGCTGGCGGCGCTACGGCAGTGGTCGGCGCGGCTGGCCTGGCCGGCGCTCGGGGTCCTCGCGCTGATCGTCTGGCAGGTGCCGATGACCGGCGCGAGCGCCTGGGAGTCCTCCTGGTACACGGTCGGCTTCCTGGTGGCCGCCGCGCTGTCCGTCACGGTGGTGGCCGCTCTGGAACTAGAGCCGGGCAGTTGGCTGTCCCGGCTGCTCTCGCTGGCGCCGATGGCCTGGGTCGGCCGCAATCTCAGCTACGGCCTCTACCTCTGGCACTACCCGCTCGGCCGGCTCCTGCACGACCTGGGGATGCCGACGGGCCTCGGCACCTGGCACGCGCCGACGACGCTCGCCGCCACGTTCGCGGCGGCGACAGCCTCGTACTACCTGATAGAGCGCCCGCTCACGCGCCGCTTCAAGCACCCGCGTGGGCGGATGACGACAGGATCGGGATCGGGAACGGGAACGGGGACGGGTACGGGTACGGGGAGCACGACACCGGCAGCGGTCGGCGCGGCGGCGTGAGCGGCCCGCAACGGCGACGGCCGCGACCGTAACCGCGCCCGTAACCGCGCCCGCGACCGCGCCCGTGACGGCCGCCGCTACGGCAACTCGCCCTCGTCCGGGGTGGCGACGGCCCGCAGCCCCGCCGACCACTTCTCCTCGATCCGCCCGTACTTCCACACGAGCAGCGCGACCGCCCAGGTGACAAAGAAAAGTCCGACGATCACAAAGCCGATGAGGTTCAGGTCCAGGCCGCCGATCCAGTCCCAGAACAGACCGTGCAGACCGAGCTGGTCGCCGATCAGCCCCAGCAGCTCGACCGTACCGATGATCAGCGCCACGGCGACCGAGAGGCCGGTGATGGTGAGGTTGTAGTAGACCTTGCGTACGGGCTTGGAGAAGGCCCACTCGTACGCGAAGTTCATGAAGGAACCGTCGATCGTGTCCAGCAGCGACATCCCGGCGGCGAAGAGCACGGGCAGGCAGAGGATCGCGTACCAGGGCAGCCCGGAAGCGGCGCCCGAACCGGCGAGGACCAGCAGCGCGATCTCGGTGGCGGTGTCGAAGCCGAGGCCGAAGAGGATGCCGATCGGATACATCTGCCAGGGCTTGGTGACCGACCGCATGACGCGGCCGAGGATCCGGTTCATGAACCCCCGGTTGTTCAGGTGCTCTTCGAGCGTCGCCTCGTCGAAGTCGCCCGAGCGCATCTTCCGGAAGACCCGCCATATCCCGACGAGCAGGACGAGGTTGATCGCGGCGATCGCGTAGAGGAAGACGCCGGAGACCGTGGTGCCGATGAGACCCGTCACCTTGTGGAGCTGGGAACCGTCGTTCTGGACACCGCCGGCGAGCGCCTTGATGCCGATCGAGAGCAGGAAGGCCGCGACGAAGACGACGCTGGAGTGACCGAGCGAGAACCAGAACCCGACCGACAGCGGCCGCTTCCCCTCGCCCATCAGCTTGCGGGTCGTGTTGTCGATGGCCGCGATGTGGTCGGCGTCGAAGGCGTGGCGCATCCCCAGGGTGTACGCGGTGATGCCGATCCCGATGCCGAAGACGCCCGTACCCGCGCCCAGGCTGTAATGCTGGGGCACCACGATCAGCAGCAACACGCCCCAGCCGATGACGTGCAGGGCGATGATGAAGGCGACCATGCCACCGAGGCGGGCCCACTCCTTCCGGCTCATCGACGCGCGTACGCGTTGCCACCGGGTCAGTCGCATCCCGGTTGTGTCGAGGGGCGGGGTCTCCGAGGTGGTGAGCACGGGGTGGTGAACCTTCTTCCTGCATCCTGCGTCTGTTGTGGGCCGCGCATGCCACCTTCATGCCACCAGGCCGTAACTGCAACCTTGTCGCAGTAAAGCCACCGCAAGATCATAGTGAGACGAACGAGCCAAGCTGGACGAACGAGGGATCCACGATGCACGAACTGCCCGACGTCCTCCGCCCCCAGGCGCTGTCGGCCGGCGACCTGGTCGCGGTCGCCGGACTGTCCGGCCCTCTCCACGCCGCCGACGAAGCGCTTCTCGCGCGCGGTGTCGCGGTACTGGAGGAGATGGGGTTCCGCGTGCGGGTCACCCCCCTGGTCTCCCCGGACCGGCGGCGGTGGTGGGCGGCCGGTTCACCGGCGGAGCAGGCCGCCGAACTGAACGCGCTGCTCCGCGACCCGGAGGTCAGGGCGATCGTCGCGCACACCGGCGGCCAGGCGGTCTTCGGCTACCTGGACCTGATCGACCTCGACGCGGTCCGGGCCGACCCGAAGCCGATCCTGGGCTACAGCGACATCTCGACGCTGCACCTCGCGCTGCACGCGCGTACGGGCCTGGTCGGGCTCCACGCGGACCTCGCCACCCACGGTTTCGGCAAGGACTGGTACGAGCTGATCGGCACGGAGCGCCGCGACGAACTCATCAGCCTCTACACCCGCGTCCTGACCGAACCCGAGGCGCCGGGGCCGCTGCCGGCCGCGACCGAGTGGGAGTGCTGGCGGCCGGGGCGGGCGCGGGGACGCCTGGTGGGCGGCCTGCTCAACAGGCTCGCGCGGATTCAGGCGACCGGCTTCGCGCTCCCGCCGGAACGCTTCGACGGCGCCGTCCTCTTCTGGGAGGAGGACGACCGTCCGATGCAGGAGGTCTGGAACAACCTGCATGTCCTGCGCCTGTCGGGGGTGTTGGACCGGATCGCGGCGATGGTCGTCGGCATCCCGGAGAAGATCTCGGTGCGGGGCTGCGGGGACAACCCGCCGACCGTACGGGAGGTGCTCCTCGACGTCCTGGGCGACCGCGACCTGCCGGTGCTCGGCCACGTCGACTTCGGGCACGCGTCCCCCAACCTGCCCCTGCCGCTGGGCATCCGCGCGGACGTCGACGCCACGGGCCGGACGCTGAGCCTGCTGGAGCCGGTGGTGGCGCGCCGCTGAAGCGGCGCGCCACCGTCCCGCGTACTCCTGTACAGCGACGATCTACCGCGCGTCCAGCCGTTCTACCGCGCGTCCTTCACGGCCTCCGGCACAAGCGACTCGCCCGGAACCTCGGCCGGCACTCCGGCCGAGGGTTCGGCCGACGGTACGGGCCGTCCCGCCCGCGCCCGGCCCGGGATGCCCAGGACCACCAGGGCGGCCACCACGGCCACGCCCGCGCCGATCATGAACGTCGCCCGGAAGCCCGCCTCGGTGGGTATCGAGACCGGGCCCAGGGTCGTGGTCATATGGGCCAGCACCACGCCCATGACCGCACTCGCGCTTGAGGTGCCGATCGAGCGCATCAGGCTGTTGAGCCCGTTGGCCGCAGCGCCCTCCGACGCCGGAACCGCGCTCATGATCAGCGCGGGCATCGCCGCGTACGCGAAGCCGACTCCCGCGCTGACGACCGCGGCGAAGGCGACCACTCCCCACGTACTGCCCATCAGCCCGAGGGCGAGCCCGTAGCCGCACGCGATGACGAGCGCGCCGACGAGCAGCGAGATCTTCGGGCCACGGGCCGCGGAGAGCCGGGCAGCGAAGGGTGAGACGGCCATCATCACCAGTCCGGCCGGCGCCATCCACAGGCCGGCGGCGAGCATCGACTGTCCGAGGCCGTAGCCCGTGGTCCCCGGGAGCTGGAGCAACTGCGGGGCCACCAGCGACATCGCGTACATCGCGAAACCGATGACGATCGACGCGAGGTTGGTCATCAGGATCGGACGGCGCGAGCTGGTACGGAGGTCCACCAGCGGCGCCGGGTGCTTCGACTCCCAGACGCCCCAGAGCAGCAGGATCACCACGGCGGCACCGAAGAGGCCGAGCGTGGTCCCGCTTCCCCAGCCCCAGTCGCCGCCCTTGGACACCGGCAGCAGCAGACACAGCAGCCCGGCCGACAGACCGAGCGCGCCGACCACGTCGAACCTGCCGCGCGCGGTCACCGAGGACTCGGGGACCAGCCGGAAGATCAGTACGCCGACCACCAGGCCCAGGCCCGCCGAGCCCCAGAACAGCACGTGCCAGTCGGTGCCCTGCGCCACGGCGGCCGAGATCGGCAGGCCGAGCGCGCCACCGACACCGAGCGAGGAACTCATCACGGCCATGGCCGAGCCGAGCCGCTCCGGCGGCAGTACGTCGCGCATGATGCTGATCCCGAGCGGAATCACGCCCATGCCGAAGCCTTGCAGCATCCGGCCGATCACCACCGGCGCCAGCGAGTCGGCGGGCGCGCACACGAGCGAGCCGACGACGAGCAGCACGGTACTGATGAGCAGCAGGCGCCGCTTGCCGTAGAGGTCACCGAGCCGGCCGACGACCGGGGTGGCGATGGCGCCGCCGAGCAGGGTGGCGGTGATGGCCCAGGACGCGTTGGACGCCGAGGTGTGCAGCAGTTGGGGCAGGTCCGGGATGAGCGGGACGACGAGCGTCTGCATCACCGAGACCACGATCCCGGCGGCGGCGAGGACACCGACGATCACATGGGTACGCGAGGCCGGTGCCGCCGGGGACGCCGGAGGCACGGGGGACATCGGCGAGGCCGTGGCGCTCATGTTCTCTCCAGGCGGGCTATGAGGTTATGCATCATGCACGCAGTATGCATGGTGCACGCGATGTGCGCCATGCATACCCATCAAGGTAGGGTGGACGAACCCGCGGGCGCGCCCCCCACGCCCCACGCACACCACGACCACGACCACGACCCGAGGAGCGGAGGCAGCCGTGGAGAAGGAGATCGCGACCATAGAGCGCGAGTTGAGGCTGGCGGGTCGCCACGCCGCGATGGGATCGTCCTCCGACTGCCCGCCGGGCGACCGGCTGGAGCGCAGCGCGTACCTCGTACTCAGCCGGATCGAGATGGAGGGCCCGCTGTCGATCGGCCAACTCGCCGACGCCTTCGGCCTCGACGCCTCCACCGTCAACCGCCAGACGGCCGCGCTCCTCCGTACGGACCTGGCGGAACGCATCGCCGACCCGGACGGCGGAATGGCCCGCAAGCTCCGCATCACCGACGAGGGCCTGCGCCGCCTGCACGCCAACCGCGCCTGGGCCACCAACGGCCTCGGCATCGTCCTCGCCGACTGGACGGCGGACGAAGTCGCCACCCTCGCCGACGCGTTGCTGCGCTTCAACACGACGATCGAAGAAAAAGAGGGCCGCCCCTGGCCCCGCCCGACGGGCTCCTGAGCGCCCAGGTCGACGGATCGCGCCTGAATCAATCACGCCGGTCACGGCGCTGGACGGCAGGACGCTCGTCCTCCAACTGGTGCGCACGCGCGCGCAGTAGCCCTCGTTCCCGTTCGTTGCGGGTCAGGGTTGCCGCGCGGTCGAACTCCGTGCGTGCCTCTGCCGTGCGGCCCAGGCGGGCCAGCAGGTCTCCGCGCACGCTCGGGAGCAAGTGGTAGTTCCTCAGGGCGGGTTCGCCGGCCAGGGCGTCGGCCAGCGCCAGGCCGGCCGCCGGGCCTTCCGCCATCGCGACCGCGACCGCCCGGTTCAGCTCCACCACCGGGGACGGGGTGATCGCGGCGAGGCGGCCGTAAAGGGTGGCGATCGTCGGCCAGTCCGTGTCCTCGTACCGCACCGCGGCCGCGTGGCAGGCGGCGATCGCCGCCTGGAGGGCGTACGGTCCCGGGGCCGCGCCCAGCGCGTTCGCCCGTTCCAGGGCGGTGAGGCCGCGCCCGATCAGCATCCGGTTCCAGGTGGTCCTGTTCTGGTCGGCGAGCAGTACCGGCTCCCCCTCGGGGCCTGTCCTGGCCGCCGTACGGGACGCCTGGATCTCCAACAGCGCGACCAGGCCGTGGACTTCTGGCTCCTCGGGCATCAGCCCAGCCAGCACCCGCGCCAGCCGGAGCGCGTCCTCGCACAGGGCGGGCCGCAGCCAGTCGTCGCCCGTGGTCGCGGAGTAGCCCTCGTTGAAGACGAGGTAGATCACCTCCAGTACGGATCCGAGGCGCGCGGCGCGGTCGGAGCCGTACGGCACCTCGAAGGGCACGCCCGCCTTCGCGAGGGCGCGTTTGGCGCGGACGATGCGCTGGGCCACGGTCGGCTCGGCGGTCAGGAAGGCGCGCGCGATCTCCTCGGTCGTGAGCCCGCCGAGCAGCCGCAGCGTGAGCGCGATCCTGGCCTCGGTGGAGAGCACCGGATGGCAGGCGGTGAAGATCAGCCGCAGCAGGTCGTCGTCGATGGAGTCGGGGTCGTCGACGGCGTCCATGGCATCCGTACCGTCGCCGCCGGGCGGCGGTACGTCCTCCAGCGCGCGCCCGACCTCCGCCAGCTTCCGCGCGTACGTCTCCTTGCGGCGGACGAGGTCGATGGCGCGGTGCTTCGCCGTGGCCATGAGCCAGGCGCCCGGCCTGTCCGGGACGCCCGACTCCGGCCACTGCTCCAGCGCGGCGACCAGAGCGTCCTGCGCGAGCTCCTCGGCGATGCCCACGTCTCGTACGATCCGCGCGACACCGGCGATGATCCGCGCCGACTCGATCCTGAATACCGCTTCCACCGCGTTCACTGCCGTCACGGCCACTCATCAGAACAGCACCGCGGTGACGGGGCAAGCGCGGCCGGATCCGGGTGGGCCGCTGACGGCGCCGGGGCTCAGCCTCCGACGATCTCCCGGACCTCGGCGGTGACGGTCCAGAAGTCCTCGTGCGTGTGGAGGAAGCGCTTGGTCCATTCGATCGCCTCGGCCTTGTCCTTCGCCTGGACGAGGGAGTAGCCGCCGATGACCTCCTTGGTCTCGGTGAAGGGGCCATCGGTGTACGACAGCTTCCCGCCGGACCAGGTGACGCGGGTGCCCTCGGACGTCGGGGCGAGCCCGCCGGTGTCGAGCATGACGCCCGCCTTGGTCATCTCCTCCATCAGCGCGCCCATCCGCTCCTGAAGCTCGGGGGTGATGCCCTCGGCGGGAGGGTTCTTCTCGTCGACGCGGATCAGCGTCAGGTAGCGCGGCATGGTGGCTCCTCGTTCGGAAGAGCGGGGCTGTTCCCCGCCTCTCACCTGTATGTCGAACGGGGGACGCCTGGATCGACAGCTCCGCCGACATTCCTCTGAATTCTTCCGAGAACTTTCCGCCCCGGCCATCGGGCCGGCCGCCGCGACAGCCATCGGGACAGCCATCGGGACTGCGACCGGGACAGCCGCCGGGTGGCTCTAGTACGCTCCGCGTAGTACGCGGATCGTACTAACGCCCACCTCACCCGTAACGCGAAAGGCAGCCATGCGCACGCACGACGCCCAGACGCTCGTCCTCTGCACGCTGGCCGACGGCCCGCTGCACGGGTACGCCATCAACGCGGCCATCGAGAAGCTGTCGGGCGAACCGCTCGGAGCCGGCAGTCTCTACGGCGCGCTCGACCGCCTCCAGGCCAAGAAGCTGATCGAGCCCCTCGACGGGCAGGGCCGCCGGCGCCCGGTACGGCTCACCCCGCTCGGCCGCGCGGCGCTCGACAGGCAACTGCGGTCCATGGCGCACGTCACCGACCAGATGTTCGAAGCAGCCGTCCCCGACCCGACCCGCTACCTGGACCGACTGGCCGCGACCGACGCGGCCGGCGCGTACAAGCGGGTCATACGGGACGGGCTCGGCGTACGGCCGGGTCACACGGTGCTGGACCTGGGCTGCGGACCCGGTACGGATCTCCGCGATCTCGCAGCCGAGGTCACCCCCTCCGGCACGGTGATCGGCCTCGACAGCGACGCCGCGATGGTCACCGAGGCCCGCGAGCGTACGGCGGACCTGCCCCAGGTCGGCGCCTGGCGCGGCGACCTGCACGCGCTCCCGCTGGCGGACGCGAGCGTCGACCGGGTACGGACCGAGCGCGTGCTCCAGCATGTGGCGGACCCGGCCGGGGCCCTGGCGGAGGCCCGGCGCGTGCTGCGGCCCGGCGGGCGGCTCGTCATGGGCGAGCCCGACTGGGACTCGCTCGCCGTCGACCACCCCGACCTCGATGTCTCGCGCGCGTACACCCGCCACATCACGGACCGGGTGGTCCGCAACGGCGTCATCGGCAGGCAGTTGGCGCGCGAGGCCGTCCGGGCCGGGTTCGCTGTGCCGTCGGTCGTCCCGGTTCCCGCCGTCTTCAGGGACGTTCAGGCCGCCGACCGGATCTTCGGTTTCCGGCGCAACACGGAACGCGCGGTGGCGGCCGGGTACTTGACCGCCGAAGCGGGCGAGGGCTTCCTCCAACACCTGGCGGCCGGGCCGCTGTTGGCGGTGGTGACGCTGTACGTGGTCGTCGCGGTGCGGGAGGCCTGAAGGCCCCCGGTTCACCAACACGCCCCCGAACCCGCCCCCGTCAGCTCCATTCGCGTACGGAAGGCCGCTCCGGCGGGCGACGCCGATGCAGGGTGTCCGCCGCACCGCCCGCCCCCAGCAAGGTCGTCGGGGTCGCCGCCGCCCGGCCCTCCAGCTCCCGCATCCGGCGCGTCGCGTGCCGGGACACGACCACCGGCAGGAAGGCCCGCACCAACTGGGCCGCGTGCAGCCAGTGTTGCCCGTACACATGACGCGCCCTGCGCTCGATCCCGTCCGCGAGACGGTCCACGGCCGGGACCAGCGCGCAGGTGTTCCTGGCCGGCCAGGGCATCGTGGTGCGCAGCTCACGCAGCGCGTCGTCGCGCGCCGCACCCCTGGCCATGTCCGTGTCCGTCCAGCTCAGATAGCCGACCCCCACGCGTACGCCGTGGTGGGCGACCTCCGCCTGCAACGCGTGCGCGAAGGACTCGACGCCGGTCTTCGACGCGCAGTACGCGGTCATCAGCGGCGTCGGGGCGAGGGCGGCGAGCGAGGCGATCTGCAGGTAGTAGCCACGGGAGTTGAGCAGCGCGGGGAGGAAGGCGCGCGCGGTGATCGCGCTGCCGATGAGGTTGACCTCGATGACCCGCCGCCACGCACCGGGGTCCGAGTGCCGGAAGGGACCGCCCGCCGCGACGCCCGCGTTGGCGACGACGATGTCGACCGTACCGAAGCGGTCCTCGACGGCCCGTGCCGTACGGAGCATCGCGTCGACGTCGGTGACATCCGCGAGCCACTGCTCGGACTCACCGGGCAACGAGGCGGCCACATAGCGGAGTTCGTCCTCCTCCAGGCCGACGAGGGCGAGGGTGGCGCCGCGCTCGGAGAGTGCGCGGGCGAGTTGCGCGCCGACGCCACGGGCGGCGCCCGTGATGACGGCGGTACGTCCCCGGAGCGGCATGTGCCTGCTCATGGGTGAGGCCTCCAGGAAATATGAAATGCGAAGAGTGAAGAGAGTAAAGAGAGCGGAGAGCGCGAGAAGGGAGAAGCGGAGAGCGAGGAGTGAGAGGTGAGGCGGAGAAAGGCTGGTGGGAGAAGCCGGTGGGACAGGTGATGCCCCTGGTGAGGGTGGCCAGGGGCATCGAATCCGTACGCACAACAAAGGCGACAGCAACAAGCAGAACCAGCAGAATCAGCAGCAGCAGCACGTGCGACTAGGCCCGTTGCAAGGCCACCACCGCGTTGTGTCCGCCGAAGCCGAACGAATGGCTGACCGCCCGGTCGATCCGCAGCCGCATCGGCTGCTTGGTGACGCAGTCGATGTCGAACTCCACCGCTGGTGCGTCCAGGTTCGCGATGGGTGGTACGACACCGTACTGGAGCGTGAGCACGGTCAGGCCTGCCTCGATCGCACCCGCCGCCCCCATGCAGTGCCCCAGTACGCCCTTCGGAGCTGTGACCGGCGGCCTGCGCGGGTACGCACGGCTGATCAGCGCGGCTTCGGTGGCGTCGTTCAGAGGAGTGGACGTGCCGTGCGCGTTGACGTGTTCGACGTCGTACGCGCTCCAGCCCGCGTCGCGCAGCGCGGCCTCGACCGCGCGCTGGGCGACGGCGCCCGAGGGATGTGGGCTCGTGGGGTGATGAGCATCGGTGGTGGCGCCGGCGCCCGCCAGCAGCGCACGCGGCGCCGCTCCGCGCGCCCGTGCGTCCTTCTCGCGCTCCAGCACCATGATCGCGGCGCCCTCCCCCATCACAAGTCCCGCGCGGTCGGCGGCGAAGGGCCTGCACAGCAGAGCCGGGTCGTCGCCGGGCTCCGCCATGGCGGCGGCTCCCGAGCGGGCGAGCCCGGTCATGGCGACGGGGAAGATGATCGACTCGGTCGCCCCGGCGACCGCGATGTCGCACTGCCCGGTGGCCAGCAGGTCGCGCGCCACGGACAGCGCGGTGACCCCCGACGAACAGGCGGTGCACGGCGCCATGCTGGGGCCTGTGGCGTGCATCTTGATGGCGATCTCGGCGGCGGGCATGTTCGGGATGGTGAGCAGGATGCCCGACGGCGAGGTGGACTCGGCGCCGCGACGGTCGAGCGCCACGGCCTGTTCCGTCAGGCTCGCCGACCCGCCGCTGCTGGTGCCGACGACGACGGCGACCCGGGTGCCGTCCCAGGTCGCCGGGTCGAGACCGGCGTCGGCGACCGCCTCACGGGCGGCGAGGAGCGCGAACTTGACGTAACGGCCCATCCGGAAGGCCGTACGTCCGCCGACAGCGGCGTCCAGGTCGATACCGCTGACCGGACACGCGAAGTCGACGGGACAGCCGTGCAGTTCGGGGACGGTACGGGCGGCGGACACGCCGGCGCACACCCCGTCCCAGGTGGATTCGGTGTCGTTCCCGGCCGGGGTGATCATGCCGAGACCGGTGACTGCGATGGCGGGCCGGATCATCGGGGAACGCCCACCACAGCTTGGTTCTCGTAGAGGAACGCGGTGATGCCGGCGAGGGAGGCGCCCTTGAGGAGCCCCTCCGCGTCGGTGTCGATCCCCAGCGTCTCCCTGATGATGACGGCGAACTCGGCGACGGCGAGGGAGTCCATTTCCAGGCTGTCCATCGTGGCGTCCGGGCTGATGTCTGCTACGGGCACCTTGAAGGTCTCGATGAGTACCTCGGTGATCTTGGGGTGGATAGTGGTCATGGCATGTCCTTTCGAGGGGTTCCGTCCAGTACGGGGTACTGGGGTTCAGGGTGTGGACACCGGAGGCCCGTGCCGACCCGGTTCGAGCGGCTCGTCCGCCTCGCCGGTCGTCTCGCCGTGGGCCCCGCCGTACGCGTCCGCGTACCCCGCCCCGGCGATGGGCAGGTCGGCCAGCAGCTCCTCCGGCAGGGCGAAGGCCTCGACGAGCATCGGCGCCTCGGGGGCCAGCCCGGCGATGAGCCGCTCGACGGTCTCGGGCAGTTCGTCGACCTGGCTGGGCGTCAGCAGGTCACCGGCGAGCAGGTCACCGCTGTTGCGGTCGATCCACCGCAGGGCGAAGAGCAGGTGGAGGTCGCGCAGTACGTCATGGGCCGCCGATCCGCGCTCCTGCGCGTCCACCGCCGCCGCGTACGCCTCGCCCGCCCTGCGGTACGCGTGCGCCTCGACGGCGCGCAGCCCAGCGCCGGAAGCGGCGTTCCAGCGGGCCAGCGGGTCGCCGTGCGGGGTCCGGCTCATGCCGGCGCGGGCGCGCTCCAGCCACACGTCCTCGACGGCGGCGAGGAGTTCGCCGAGGAAGCGCGGGTCACCGAGGTCGCCCGGCGCGGCGGTGGCCTGCGGCTCCTCGCCGTCGCGCGCCGGTAAGGCGGCGGCGAACAGCATCTCGGCCGCCGCCTTGGCGTGGATCGCGACATTGTCGCCCTCGGCGGTGATCACGCCTTCGATACCGGCGATCAACTCGCTGATGCCGTTGTCCTCCAGCAGTCCCTGCGCCCCGCAGCGCTCCCGGCACTCCACGATGACCTCGCGGGCCCGCCAGGTGATCCACCCCTTGGTGACGGCGACGAAACGCTCGGCCTCGTCCTTGGTCGCCTCGGTGCGCCCCTCCCAGGTGTCGAGCGCCTCCCGGTGCAGCAGGCTCATCGCGAAGACCGTCGCCAGGGCCTCGACCAGCGGCCCGTGGTGGGTGCGGTGCGCGAACACCGGTACCCGCTCGGCGCCCCGGGAGCCGGAGATCAGGCGGTGCCCGCCGTACCGTACGGCGAGCGCCAGCGTCAGCCGCGCCGAGCCGACGGCGCACGCGCTCATCGACAGCTTGCCGATGGTGACGCGGCCGATCGAGGCCAGGAAGCGCCGCCTCCGGTTGGGGTGTTCGCTGCTGAACGTCCCGTCGCCGTCGAGCCGCCCCTGCTCACCGCCGAGCAGCGCCTCGCGCCCGACGAACAGGTCGTCGAACGAGGTCAGGCAGTGGTCGACCGGGCTGCCCATCCGGGCGGGCAGCCGCCGTACGCGTACGCCGGGCAGCGCCCGGTCCGCGTCGGTCAGCGGCGCCAGGAACAGGAAGACGCCGTGGTCCGCGCCGTCCACGAGCAGCCGGGCGGCCACCAGTCCGGTCTTGGGGCCGCCGGTGGGGCTGGTGTTGGGCATGAACTTCCGGGCGCCGGCGTGCGGGGTGCGCAGGACGAATCCGTCGCGGTCGCCGTCGTAGGTCGCTGTCGTCTCGACGGCCACCGCGTCGTTGCCGTGTGCGACCTCCGTACAGAGGAACGTACCGACGCCGCGCAGCGTCAGGAACTCCGACAGGTCACGGCCGCTGTCCGCCGAATGGTCCAGCAGGCTGCCGAGGAAGAGGTTGTAGTGGATGCCGGCGACGGTCGTGAAGGCCGGGTCCACCGGACCCAGCCATTCGTGCAGCGCGACGAGCCCGCGCGCGTCGGCGACCAGGCTCTCCGGGCTCCGCAGCGAGTCGTTGACGGTACGGAGCCTGTCGTACGCCGTCGACAACCGCTCGGCGGAGGTCGCGCCGGGACAGCGGCGGAACGGTTCTGCGGCCGCAATTCGGCGCCACGGACCGTGCTCCCGGTCAAAATTCTCCCCGAACAGCACACGCCTCAGCCGGTCCGCCGTGGAGTCCACGGCATCGCTGTCGTTGATCATTACGGTCACGCGAGAAGAACGATCGGCGGAAATCGAAGAAACGACTCTTCCGCACTAAAAACCACCGATCATCCGTTCGGCCGCACACCCTTTCCTCACTGGTCGATCAGGCGCGTCGGAACGCCAACGCCACGTTGTGTCCACCGAACCCGAACGAGTGACTCACCACCGTCTCCACCTGCTGCGCTCTCGGCTCCTTGACGACGCAGTCGAGGTCGAACTCCAGTGCGGGCGCGTCGAGGTTGGCGATCGGCGGAATGACGCCGTACTGGAGCGTGAGCACGCCCGCCACCGCCTCGATGGCACCGGCGGCTGCGAGCGTGTGCCCGAGCGCGCCCTTCGGCGCCGTGACCGGCGGCCGGTGCGGATAGACGCGGTCGATCAGCACGCCCTCCATGGCGTCGTTGAGCGGGGTGGACGTGCCGTGCGCGTTGACGTGCCCGACGTCCTCCGCGCTCCAGCCCGCGTCCCGCAGCGCCGCCTCGATCGCCGCCTGCGCGCCCAGGCCCTCGGGCTGCGGGGCCGTCGGGTGGTACGCGTCGGTGCTGGAGCCGGCCCCGGCGAGCAGCGCGCGCGGCACGCGGCCCCTGGCGCGCGCCTCGGCCTCCCTCTCCAGTACGAGCATCGCCGCGCCCTCGCCGAGGACGAAGCCGTCCCGGTCGCCCGCGAACGGCCGCGAGGCGGCGCCCGGGTCGTCCGTACGGCGCGACAGCGCGCCCATCCGCGCGAAAGCCGTCATCACGAGCGGTGTCAGCACCGATTCGGCGCCTCCGGCCACCACCACGTCGCACTGCCCCGTGGCCAGCAGGTCCTTCGCGACGGCGATCGCGGTCGCCCCCGACGCGCAGGCGGTCGCCGGGGCCAGGCTGGGGCCCTTGGCCCTGAGCGCGATGGCGACCTCGCCGGCCGCCGCGTTCGGAATCATCATCGGCACGAGCAGCGGGGACACCGCCTGCGGCCCGTCGGCGTCCAGCTTCCGCGCGTTGTCGATCAGTACGGAGACCCCGCCCACGCCGACGCCGAGCACCACGCCGACCCGGCCGCCGTCCCACGTGAGCGGGTCGAGTCCGGCGTCGGCGACGGCCTGCCTGGCGGCGATCAGCGCGAGCTTCGCGAACCGGGCCATCCGCCACACGGACCGCCCGCCGATCACGGCGTCGACGTCGATCCCCTCGACGGCGCAGGCGAAGTCCACGGGGGTACCGCTGAGTTCGGGCAGCGTACGGGCGAAGGACCGCCCGCCGCACAGGCCGTCCCAGAACGCCCGCACATCGGGCCCGGCGGGGGTGAGGGCCCCCACCCCGGTCACAGCGACCGTCATCTCCGTCATGATCCGTTTCCTCTCACCATGGGCCACGGCCCGAGATTCGTCAGCAGCCCGGCGCCACGGGCATGGGCATGGGCGGTGGCAGGCGTACGGGGACCGGCACCCGTACAGGGACCGGCACCGGTACGGGCGCGGGCTCCGGCGGCGGCGGGGGCGGGCGCCGGGTCGGCCGGCG
>NZ_JTHL01000001.1:4378539-4379446 GCF_000818195.1 Streptomyces sp. 150FB
GCGTCCCCGGCCAGCGCAGGGCCACCGAGCCCCAGGTCAGGCCGCCGCCGAAGGCGGTCAGCAGCAGCCGGTCGCCGGCCCTGAGCCGTCCCCGCGCCGCCGCGTCGGACAGCGCCAGCGGGATGGAGGCCGCGCCCGTGTTGCCCACCTGCTCCAGGTGCGTGACACAGCGCTCCTCGGCGATCCCGACCCGCTCGGCGACCGCGCGCAGGATCCGCGCGTTGGCCTGGTGCGGCACGAAGTGGTCCACCTGGGACGCGTCCCAGCCCACCCGGCGCAGCAGCGTGCGGCACGAGGCGGTCATGCGCTCGACCGCGTGCTGGTAGACGGCACGCCCGCGCATCCGGAAGAACTCGTCGCCGGCGGCGGGCGGTTCGGCGCTCGCCCGGGACCGGGCGCCGCCGCCGGGGACGGTGATCAGGTCGTAGCCCGTACCGTCACTGCCCAGGTCGAAACCGAGCAGTTCGCCGGGCGATCCGGGCCGGCCGGCGCCGATCAGGGCCGCGCCCGCGCCGTCGCCGAAGACCACGCCGGACGAACGGTCGTCGGGATCGAGCCAGGCCGAGTAGACGTCGGCGCCCACCAGCAGCACCCGGTCGTAGAGACCGGACACGACCAGGCCCTGGCAGACGGCGAGCCCGTAGACGAAACCGCTGCACACCGCGCTGATGTCGAACGCGGGCACCGTCCCGAGGCCGAGGCGCGCCGCCAGCGCGGGCGCGGTGGCGGGGCAGAGATGGTCCGGGGTGGCCGTGGCGAGGACCACCGCGTCGACGGGCCCCCTGGCTCCCCGCGCCGCGGGGCCGTCCCCGACCAGCCGCCGCGCCGCCTCGTACGCGAGGTCGCCGGTGGACAGACCGGCGCCCGCGCGGTGCCGGCTGCCGATGCCGGTGCGCGTACGTACCCA
>NZ_JTHL01000001.1:4379653-4418597 GCF_000818195.1 Streptomyces sp. 150FB
CGCGTACGTACCCACGCGTCGTCGACGCCCCACGCCCCGGGCAGCGCCTCGTTGGGGACGGGCGCCCCTGGGACCCATCCCGTTACGGCTTCCAGCACCGCCGTCCGTACGTCCCAGGCGCGCGGAGCCTCCACTTCCGCTTCCGACTCCGCGCACCCGTCCAGCACACACCCGCTCGCCATCGCGCCCCCCATCCGTAATCGATCGCATCGACCGGATGAGCAACGCTCCACGGCATACTGGCGTTACTACGCCATATGGGGCACATTTGCCGAAGCGTGCGCGGAGACCGGCGCCGAAGGGGGCGTGAACGCGGCCGTGGGTGCCGGCTCCAGCGCCCGCGAAGGCGAAGGGAGTTGAATTCTCGCCGCCGATGTCCCCGGACCCGTGAGGGCCGGCGGCAGCCAGCGGGTGACCCCCGCGCGGTCCTCGATCAGGTCCTCCTCGCGGTAGCGGTGGCAGCCGTCATGCCAGATCAGGATCCCCGCCAGCCAGTTCTCCAGATCCTTCACATAGCCGTCGAGCGCCTTGCGCGCGGCGTCGTCCAGGTCGAAGTCGTCGTACAGAACGGGCAGTTCGTTGGCGGCGACATGCTGGAACTGCCGCATCCGCGACTTCATCAGGTCGTCGATGATCCGCAGACCTGTCGGGTAGTCGCAGTTGAAGAAGTTCTGCACGACCAGCACGCCGTTGTGCACCTCTCCCTCGAACTCGACCTCCTTCTGGTACGAGAAGACGTCGTTCATCAGACAGGCGTAGTCCTGCGCCGCGTTCTCCAGGGACTTCATCGGGCCGCTGCGGTAGATCTCGCGCGGCACGCTGTCGCCGAGGCCGATCCGCGACAGGCTCATCGTCATGTCCGAGCCGAAGGTCTGGCGGCGCATCTCCATGTAGTCGACGGGGTCGGGGATACGGTTCTGCGCCTGATTGGCCAGCTCCCACAGCCAGCTCGCCGTCATGTCCTCCACGGACTTGCGGAACGTCTGCCGCCCCTCCAGGTCCATCGGCCCCGCCGTACGCGCCCAGAGGTCGCCCAGTGCCCGCTCCAGCGCGGTCGACGGCGCGGGCGTCTCGACCGTGTCGAGCGGCATGAACAGCGACAGGCGGTCGTTGCAGGCCTTCGCGCCCGCCAGGTCACGGGTGTTGCCGTAGACGACCGGGAAGTAGTCGTCCCCGTACGTCCCCCAGGCGAGCCAGTCCGAGGTCAGGTCGAGCCCCTCGGCCGTCGCGTCCGGGTGGATGCCGGCGGCGCACAGCGGGAGGTCGATCCGGCGCAGCCGCGGCTCGTCCCAGACGTCGGAGAAGGGCACCCCGGGCTGCGCGTCGAGGATCCCCATCCGGTGGCACCACTCGACGACGTGCTCCCGCGAGGTGTCCAGATGTCCGCTGAGCGTGGTCTCGAACGGCATCTCGAATTGCGGCAGTACGGAGGGCCCGACCCGCTGGAACGGGACATGGCTGTGGCTGCGCAACCGGGCCGGGGTCCCGGCCAGCAGCGTCTTGAGGAAGTCGGAGGCGGCCGTGCCCCGGCCGACCGGGGTCATCGCGAACGGCGGCCCCGCCGCACCCGCCGTACTGGTGCCGTGGACCTCGGCGGCCCCGGTGTCCCCCGCGCCGTTCATGTACCGGCTGGAGCGCATGTGCCACTCGTGGCCGCCCGACTGCCAGTCCTGGAGCCCCTTCACGTAGGCGAGGGTGCCGGCGGCCGACACCGGGTCGATGCCCTTCTCGACGAAGAGCGGGCCCAGTTCGGTCAGGGCGGTGTTGTCGAACTGCTGGAGGCGCGAGGTCAGCAGGTCGTTGACGGCGTCCGCCGCCTCCTGCGTCGTACAGCCGAGGAAGGTCTCCAGGACGAGCACCCCGTTGCTCAGCTCGCCCTCCTCCTCGATCTCCCGCTGGTACGAGAAGAGGTCGTTCCGCAGATGGACGGCGTCCGAGAAGGTCTCCTTCAGGACCCGCAGCGGGCGGGTGGCGGCGATCTCGGCGGGGATCTCGGCGCTCACATATTCGATGAGCCCGGCGGACCACGGCGCCCCGCCGACCTTGCGGCGCATTTCGATGTACTCGACGGGATTCGCGACCCGGCCCGCATTGATGTTCGAAAGTTCCCAGAGGGATTCGTTGAGCAAGTTCTCCGTCGACTCGGCGAACCGCTCCCGCCAGTCCATGGACATGCTCGGGACCGTACGCGCCCAGAGGTCGGCGAGACCCGCCTCGACGGGGTTGGTCGCCTCGGGGAAACCGTCGGCGAGATCCATCGGCATGAAGGCGGCCAGCCGGTCGAGATAGACCTTTCCGCCGTCCCGGTCGTGGTCCCGTTTGAAGATCTCCAGAAAGTGGTCGTCGAAGAAGAAGACCCACACATACCAGTCCGTGACCAGCGACAAGTCAGGGCCGTCGCAGTCCGGATGGGTGTACGAGCACAGCAGCGCGTAGTCGTGGGAGTCGAGGTCGTGCTCCTCCCAGATTCCCGAGCCCTCCAGCATTCCCATGTCCCTGGCCCACTGTTTGGAGTGGACCCGCGCCTCCTCCAGATGAGGATTCAGTCGGGCCGGGTACGGCATGTAGAAGTCCGGCAGTTCAAAGGGCTGTGTCACTGGCGCGCGGCCTTTCCCGACGGTTCCGGAGGATTTTTCCGCACCGGAATGAGCCGATCAGGAATGCCGGCATCGCCAACCGCCCCCCTGTCTCGTCACCCGGTCGGCCCAGATCTACCCTCCATGGACGGCAACCATCCGCGCAGCACAAGAGTCGTATAAACGTACGTATAAACGTGCGCTTTCCGCGTGCCCTGCGCGCGGTACGCGGCGACCCGGGTGATCATCGTGGGATGAGCACCCCACTCCGGCTCGCACAGCAGCCCGAAGCCGACGCCCTCCTCGGCCGCAGCCCGCTGGCCGCGCTGGTGGGCATGCTGCTCGACCAGCAGGTTCCGATGGAATGGGCGTTCACCGGCCCCTACACGATCGCCACCCGCATGCACGGCGACGATCTGGACGCGCGGGCGATCGCCGCGTACGACCCGGACGCGTTCGTCGCACTGCTCTCCGAGAAACCGGCCGTGCACCGCTACCCGGCGTCCATGGCGGGGCGGGTGCAGCAGCTCTGCCAGTTCCTGGTCGAGCACTACGACGGCGATCCGACCGCGATCTGGCGCGATGTCGCCACCGGCGCGGAGGTACTGGCGCGGCTGAACTCGCTGCCCGGCTTCGGGAAGCAGAAGTCCCAGATCTTCCTTGCCCTGCTGGGCAAACAATTCGGTGTACAGCCCACCGATTGGCGCGCCGCCGCCGGGTCGTACGGCGACGAGGGCTCGTACCGCTCGGCCGCCGACATCACGGGACCCGAGTCCCTCGGCCGGGTCCGCGCGTTCAAGCAGGAGGCAAAGCGCAAGGCAAAGGCGGCAAAAGCAGCGAAGGACGACGGGAAATCCTGAACACGGTCCCCAGCGGCCACACGGGTGGTTAGTTTTCCCTCACGCTCCTCCGGACCGGAAGGAACCCTGTGAACGCGATACCGCGCAGACTCCTGGCTGTCGCAGCCGCCACCGCCCTCGCCGCACCGCTCCTGCTGACGGCGTCACCCGCCTCGGCGCAGCCGCACTCCCCCCAACAGCACGGCCGGCACGGGCACATACCGAGCGCCGCGAAGGCCGCAGCGAAGGCGGGCGCGAAGCTCTCCCGGGAACTCGTACGGGAAGCCTCCGCCAAGGACGCCTACCAGCACCTGAAGAAGTTCCAGGCCATCGCGGACTCCGCGGGCGGCAACCGCGCCGCCGGCGCCATCGGCCACGACGCCTCCGCCGCGTATGTGTACAGCCGGCTCAAGAAGGCCGGCTACCAGGTCTCGTACGACACGTTCGACTTCACCTACATCGAGACGCTCTCCGAGAAGCTGACGGTCAAGGCGCCGACGCCGCGCGATGTCGCGATCACGGCGATGTCGTACACCACGTCCACGCCGGAGGGCGGCATCACGGCGCCGCTCGCCGCCGTACCCGTCGACACGACAGCGGGCTGCGAGCCCGCCGACTACGCGTCCACGGACGTCACAGGCAAGATCGCGCTCATCCAGCGCGGCGGCTGCGACTTCGCGGTGAAGCAGCAGCAGGCCGCCGCCGCCGGCGCGGTCGGCGCGATCATCTACAACAACACCGAGGGCGTGCTCAGCGGCACCCTCGGCGATCCGGCCGCCGCCAAGATCCCCACCGGCGGGGTCAGCCAGGAGGACGGCGAAGCGCTCGCCGCCGAGGCCGCCGGCGGGGACGTGAGCGTCACCCTCGACGTACGCCAGCTCCAGGAGCAGCGCACCACCCGCAACGTGATCGCCGAGACCAAGTCAGGGCGCGCCGACCGTACGGTCATGCTCGGGGCCCACCTGGACTCCGTCACCGCGGGCCCCGGCATCAACGACAACGGCTCGGGCTCCGCCGGGCTGCTCGATGTGGCCCTCGACCTCGCCAAGACCCACCAGAAGCCGGCCAACAAGGTCCGCTTCGCCTGGTGGTCGGCGGAGGAGCTGGGGCTGCTCGGCGCCGACGCGTACGTCACCGGGCTGAGCCCCGAGCAGCGCGCCGACATCGCGCTCTACCTCAACTTCGACATGATCGCCTCGCCGAACTACGCCGAGCTGGTCTACGACGGCGACGACTCGGACGCGACAGGCTCGGGGCCGGGCCCCGAGGGTTCGGCGCTGCTGGAGAAGGACATCATCGACTTCCTCGACGCCAGGAAGTCCCCGCACCAGGGCACGGACTTCGACGGCCGCTCCGACTACGGGCCCTTTATGGACGCCGGCATCCCCTCCGGAGGCACCTTCACCGGCGCCGAGGACATCAAGACGGCGGCGGAGGCCAAGAAGTACGGCGGCGAGGCCGGCGTCGCGTACGACAAGTGCTACCACTCGGCCTGCGACGACCTCTCCAACATCAACATGAAGGCCCTCGACATCAACGTCGACGTGATCGCCGACGCCGTCGGGACGTACGCGTACGACCTCGGCGCACTCGCGAAGCGCGCCCCGGCCGACGCCGACGCCCCGCTGAGCGGGCGTACGGGCTCCGGTTCCGGCCTGTCGCCGACGCGTGGCCACACGCCGAGCGCGTAGCGAAGCAGCCGCGTAACAGCAGAGGCGGCGGGAGAACAGCGGGAGCGGGGGCAGCATCCCCTTTCGGGCGAATCAGCCGGCGCGGTCCGGTGGCAGCCGGCCACCGGACCGCGCCGATTCCGCACCTCGGGTGCGGCTTTGGTCCCGCTTGTGCGGTGAATACCGCTTATGCGCTCCTGCGCCTTGGCTGCGCCCGGAGCCGCTCTCCCGGTAGGCTTTCCGTGTGATCTTCAAGCGCATCGGTAACGGGCGGCCGTATCCCGACCACGGCCGGGAATCCACCCGCCAGTGGGCGGATGTCGCGCCGCGTCCGGTCCGCCTCGATCAGCTCGTGACCACAAAAGGTCAGCTTGATCTGGAGACGCTCCTCGCGGAGGACTCCACTTTCTACGGCGACCTCTTCGCGCATGTCGTGAAGTGGCAGGGCGATCTCTATCTGGAGGACGGACTGCACCGCGCGGTCCGGGCCGCACTCCAACAGCGGCAGGTGCTCCATGCGCGTGTTCTGGAACTCGATCAGGGCTGAACGCAGCACCGGGGCGGTCGCGACTAGCCTTTCAGAGCTAATTCGTACTTCTGACCGCCTAATCTGTTGATCGTTTAGTAGGAATCACCACCCGCTCGCACTACGCTGCGCTCATGAGCATGCTGACTCCCCCCGGCCTGGGCGGAAAGTACCGCATCACGGGCGAAAAGTACCCCCGCATGCGCCGCCCTCGTCATCGCCGCAAGTACGTGCTCGCAGCCGTCGCCTCAGTGGTCGCCCTCGGTCTGGCCGGGTGGGGGACGCTCCAGCTCATCGACGTCTTCACCGGCGAGGGCAAGAAGGCGAACGCGGCCGACCGCGAGCCGGACTGCCGGCCGTCCGTCGCCCCGGTCAGGGCGCTGCCCAAGCCGGCCCAGATCAAGGTCAACGTGTACAACGCGACGCCGCGCAGCGGTCTGGCCAAGACGACCGCCGACGAGCTGAAGAAACGCGGCTTCGCCATCGGCAAGGTGGGCAACGCTCCGGCCGCTTTCGACAAGAAGGTGCCCGGCGCCGCCGTACTGCTGGGCGCTCCGACGGCCGCCGACAGCTCCATCAGCGTTCTCGGCACCCAGGTGAAGGGGGCCACACCGAAGACCGACACCCGCAAGACCAAGGATGTAGATCTGATCATCGGAACGGCCTTCAAGACGCTGAACGTCCCGCAGGAGGCGAACCAGGCCCTCGCGACGCTGACGAAGCCGGCGCCCAAGCCGTGCGCGGGGAGCACGGCGGCGCGACGGTAGGGGGCGCGGGGTGGTGGCGTACGTACGTCCCAGCTCGCAGCTCGGCTCCCCGCTCCCCGCTCCCCGCTCCCGGACAGGGCCTAGTCGACGGTCCCGTACATCCGGTCCCCGGCGTCGCCCAGGCCGGGGACGATGTACCCGTGCTCGTTGAGGTTCTTGTCGATCGCCGCGGTCACGACCGTGACGGGCGCGCCCGCCAGCTCGCGTTCCATCACCTCGACGCCCTCGGGCGCGGCGAGCAGCACCACGGCGGTGACGTCGTCGGCACCGCGCTTGATCAGCTCCCTGATCGCCGTGACCAGCGTGCCGCCGGTCGCCAGCATCGGGTCCACCACGTACACCTGACGGCCCGAGAGGTCGTCGGGCATCCGTGAGGCGTACGTGGACGCCTTGAGCGTCTCGTGGTCCCTGACCATGCCGAGGAACCCGATCTCGGCGGTCGGCAGCAGCCGCACCATGCCGTCGAGCATGCCGAGCCCGGCCCGCAGGATGGGCACGACCAGCGGACGCGGGTACGAGAGCCGCACCCCGGTCGTCGCCGTCACCGGAGTCCTGATGTCGACCTGTTCCGTACGCACGTCCCTGGTGGCCTCGTAGGCGAGCAGGGTGACCAGCTCGTCGGCGAGCCGCCGGAAGGTGGCCGAGTCGGTGCGCTCGTCGCGCAGCGTGGTGAGTTTGTGCGCCACCAGGGGGTGGTCGACAACGTGAATCCGCATGGCGACCACAGTAACCGGGGGCCAAGGCCTCACGCCCCGGCATCAAGCCCTTGCATCAAGCCCCGGCATCAAGCTCCGGTCCACGGGGAAGCTTGATGGGGAGTCCCCGGCCTTGGGTGGTGGAGCGTCGATGCGGGAGCAGGAACGGTCGCAGGACGATGAGCCGTACGCGGACGGGCTGGACCCGGACGCGCTGGCCCCGGACGGGCCGGAACGGGAGCGGCGGAATCCGAAGGAGGACGCGGAGCGCCGCCGGCGGCGCGCGAGGTTCCTCCGGGAGCTGAACGAGGCCAGGGCGCTGCGCGAGCGGGTGAAGCCCCGGCAGGCGCGGGCGGCACGGATGCGCCAGCAGATGCGTATGCGTACCTTCCGCTGGTAGCGGGGCAGTTCAGAGGCCTCGAACGGCCCGGTGCGACCGAATGTGGCATCCGGCAGTCGAGTACGAACAGGCGCCGAATAAAATGGGCGCACGACGCAACGGCGGAAGACCTCTCGCGGAGCGCTGGTTTCTGCCACGATTCCGAGAGGGCGGGGCACAGAGCACCGCACCGCCGGATCGTCACACCTCTGACCAGTGGGAGAGTCACGGTGTACTTCGCCGCACTGCTCGCGCGCACCGAAGTCGGGTGGGAAGCGAGCGATACAGAGCTCGACGACGTGGAGACCCTGTCGGATCTGACCGACCTGGCCCGTGACGCCTCGGTGGACGAGGACACAGTCCTCGTCTTCATCGAGCAGGAGGACGCCTGGTTCGGCATCCTCCGCGTCGAGGGCGAGGAGGACCCTCGTATCTACGTCTCTGACGCGGCCGCGGCCGCACGCTCCTCGTACGGGGAGATTCTCATCGATGAAGTGATCGGCAGGGACGACGAAGACCCGGCCGACGAACTGGATTCGCTGGACCTCGACGGTACCGAGGACGGCGAATCGGACGTGAACGACGAGGAGGACGAAGACAGCCCCGTGACGGCCGGAGAGACCGTGCCGTCGGGACCCGTCGGGGATCAGGAGATCCTCGCCGACCTCGGCCTTGGCGAGGCGGAACTACTGGCGCTCGACACCGACGCGATGGCCGAGATCGCGGAGGCCCTCGGGGCCGCCGAGGTCCTGGAGACCGTCCGCTAGTGCCCGGGCAGGACCCTGTGCACACCTCTGTGCACGACCCGGTACGCGATCCGTGGCGGGCGCCGATGCGCCGTGCCCTGGACGAGGCGGCACGGGCGGCGCGGTCCGGCGATGTGCCGGTCGGCGCCGTCGTGCTGGCCCCGGACGGGACCGTCCTCGCGACGGGCCACAACGAACGCGAGGCGACGGGCGACCCGACGGCCCACGCGGAGGTCCTGGCCATCCGCAGGGCGGCCGGGCGGCTCGGCGCGTGGCGGCTCACGGACTGCACGCTGGTGGTCACTCTGGAGCCGTGCACGATGTGCGCGGGCGCGATCGTGCAGTCCAGGGTCGACCGCCTGGTCTTCGGCGCCCTGGACCCCAAGGCCGGCGCGGCCGGCTCACTGTGGGACGTCGTACGCGACCGCCGCCTCAACCACCGCCCCGAGGTGATCCACGGAGTGCTCGCCGAGGAGTGCTCCGCACAACTCACCACCTTCTTCCGAACCCCCTGACCACCCACCCCCCGCACCTCACCCCCGCCCCCCGGATACCGATTTCGGAGCACGGCACATCGTGGGCTAAGCTCTCTCCCGGTAGCGTGTCCGAGCGGCCGAAGGAGCTCGCCTCGAAAGCGAGTGTGGGGAAACTCACCGAGGGTTCAAATCCCTCCGCTACCGCTCTCACACCCTCCTGAACTGCGGGAACGCAGATCAGGGGGGTGTTTTGCGCGCGCCCCGGGAGCTGGCAGAAGCACAACTGCCCAGCACGGGCGGCACGTTGCCCCCCGTACGGAGGGATCTGCCACCTATGGCCCTCGGCGAGTATCCCCACAGCCCGGCGAGGTAGCCGAAGCTCCGGCCCGCCACCCCGAAGAGCTCCCCCTCAGACACGGCCGCACCGCCCCCGCGAGAAACCTCATCCGGCCCCACATCAACCAGATCGCCAGAGCCCACCTCCCTGTCAGTTCAGTAAGGCGGCGGGACGAGGCAAATGCCAGCACCTACGAATGCGGCGGAAGGACCACGTTGTTCTTCCCAGCCGCCTGCCGTGTTTCGCCCGGCAGTTCCTCCTCCACGATCACGGTGTGCGTCGCCTTACTCGTCAGTTCTATTCGGTCTCGGTGCGCTTCTCCGCGCCGATCGCGGACCGGATCTGCTTGGCGAAGCCGCGAACGGTGTAGTCCGGGGGGAGGCTGTCGATCAACACCATGTCGGAGATCGCGTTGTTGATACGCAGCGGCCGGATTTCCCGGTAACCGGGTGAGTCGTACCACTGTTCCGCGGCGGTGCGGTCGGGGAACTCCATCAGCACGGCCGTCCCGGGCCACGCGCCCTCCACCAGGGTCACTTCGCCGTTCGCGAGCCATTTGCCGCCGAACGGCTTGGCTGTCTCCTCGACCTGCTCAAGATAGGACAGACCCGCTTCGTTGGGGACGTCACCGGGAATACGGAGGTGGTTGATCAGATAGGTGCTCACTTCTGGACTCCTGAACTTCATCAAGCACTTCTGAATGTCGGAAAGCTATAGCTTCCTCGTTCGTGGCCGAGCGTATATCCCCTGATCTCAAGAGTTTGACAGGCGTCCGGTGAAATCGCAGCGGCGAGCCGAGAACCGGACGGGGCGGTGCGGGCGGCTACGCTCGGTATTCATGGTGCGCACCCGCCTTTACCGCAGCGGCACTCTGATCTCTGAGAATTTCCCCGTCCGCGACATCTCCGAGTACCTCCGCGATCCGACCTCGGTTGTCTGGCTCGACCTCTACCAGCCGGAGCATGACGAATTCGCCTTGATCGGTGAAGAGTTCGGTCTGCATGAGCTCGCGGTGGAGCATGCCCTGCACCAGGGGCAGCGTCCCAAGATCGACCACTACCGCACGCACATCTACATGAACGCCTACGCGACCAACGTCGCCGACGTCGGCGAGGCGCTGACTGTCAGCGAGATCGCGGCGTTCGTCACCAACCAGGCGCTGATCACCGTCCGCAAAGATCCCGGCATCGCGATCGATGAGGTGGTGGCCCGCTGGGACGACTCCCCGGAACTGGCCGCCGAGGGCGTCGGCTTCCTGCTGCACGGCCTGCTGGACCATCTCGTCGACGGGCACTTCCGCGCCGTCCAAGCGCTCGACGATGCCATCGAGAAGCTGGAGGACCTGGTGTTCGACGAGGGGCGTGAGCAGGTCCTCGCCGTCCAGCACCGGGTGCTGGTGCTGCGCAGGTCGCTGGTCGACCTGCGGCGGACGGTGCTGCCGGTGCGCGAGGTCGTCAATACGCTCATGCGCCCGGGGCTCCAGCTCGTCACCCCGCGACTCGTGCCCTACTACCAGGAGATCTACGACCAGGTCCTGCGGGCCACCGAGTGGACCGAGTCGTTGCGCGACCTGATGAACTCGGTCATGGAGACGAACCTGTCCGTCCAGGCCAACCGGGTGAACGTCATCATGAAGAAGGTGACGAGCTGGGCGGCGATCATCGCGGTGCCCACCGCCGTCACCGGTTTCTACGGGCAGAACGTCCCGTACCCGGGCTTCGCCCGCGAGTGGGGGTTCGCCGTCTCCAGCAGCGTCATCGTGCTGATGGCACTGGTGCTCTACCTCGTCTTCCGCCACAAGGACTGGATCTGACGGCGCCTCCAGCCGGGCGCGCGGCCGACCTGCCCGCGCCCGGCGGGGGCTACCCGTAGGAGAGGTCGGAGCAGAGGTCGTGGTCGGCGGAGCGTGCCTGGGCGGATACGTCGCTGGGCAAGGGGGCGGGCGGCGCCGGAGAAGTGGACGGGGTCGGGGTGTTGGCGTAGTCCTCGCCCGTGACGAGGTTCAGCCGGGCGTCGGCGACGGGCTGGAGTTCCGCTCCGGGGAAGAGCTTGGCGAGGGTCTGGGCCTGGGATTTCAGTCCGGTGCCGTACTGGATGACGGTGGTGGCGTGGTCCTGGGTACGGGCGGTCGCCGTGCCGGTGACGGTGAAGTGGTGGTCACGCAGCAGGGTGGTGGCACGGCCGGCGAGGCCGTCGGTCGTGGTGCCGTTGTAGACGGCGACGGTGATGCCCGCTCCGACCACGGACGGTGTGCCGGCGGTGGAGGTCGGGGAGGGCTTTTTCTTCTGGCCCGTGGTGTGGCCGTCGAGGGTGCGGTCGTCCTTGAGGGTGGCCCAGAGGCTGTCGACATCGGGGTGGACGAGGGCGACGCGGGCTCCGTCGTAGCGCCAGGGGGCGGTGAGGAACTGGATGTTGGCCAGGTCGATGTTCTGCAGTGACATCGCGAAGGACAGGAGCTTGTTCGGCGAGCCGAGGCCGGGGTCCACGGTGAGGGACTTGGTGGCCGCGTTGGCCAGCGGGAGCAGTGTGGTGGGGCTGAAGCCCTCTTTCTTGACCTGGGTGATGAGGCTGGAGATGAACGCCTGCTGGCGTTTGGTGCGCCCGATGTCGGAGCCGTCACCGATGCCGTGCCGTAGCCGCACGTAATCCAGGGCGGCTTTCCCGGAGACCTTCTGTTCGCCCTTGTGGTAGAGGAGTTCGCCTTGAGTGAGGCGGCTGGGGCTGAGGTCTTTCTGGTAGATGTCCTTGGGCAGGCACACCGGTACGCCGCCCACGGCCTCGGTCATCGTGGCGAAGCCCGCGAAGTTGACGACGACGGTGTGGTCGACGCGCAGTCCGGTCAGGGCTTCGACGGTGTTCTGGGTACAGGCGGGGTTGCCGGCAGCGGTACTGCCCAGGGAGAACGCGGCGTTGAACATGGTGTTCTGGCGCCGGTCGGTCCAACTGCCGTCGGGCAGCCGGCACGGCGGGATGTCCACGAGGGAGTCGCGCGGTATCGAGACGCCCACCGCGTGACGGTGATCGGCGTAGACGTGGAGCAGGATCGTGGTGTCGGAGCGGCCGACCGCGTCGGTGCCGCCGCCGAGTTTCGCGTTGTCGCCGGAGCGGCTGTCGGAGCCGATGAGCAGGATGTTCTGCGCGTCTCCGGGAGTGTCCTTGGGCCTTTGACGGCTGAGGCCCTTGCCGTCGAAGGTGTCGATATTGCCGTTCAGCCGCAGGTACACCGCGCCAACGGAGGCCACGGCCAGCACGACCGCTGAGGCGGCGATGGCCAGGAACAGCCTCTTCCGGCTCCGCCCGGGTCGCCGGGTGCGCCCGCAGGATTTCCGCCGGCCGGCGCGCCCCCCGGGGCCGGGAGGTGCGGGCTGGTCGGGTGTGGAGTGATGATCAGTCATGGATCACGCAATCGTCCGGGCGCCTGCGTCGCAGGCGCGGCGTCGCTCATGTCCCCGCCGACGCTCAAGGCCGTTGTCCGGCCCGCACACGGGTGCGGACCGTGGGCCGGAGGCAAGTGCGGGGAGGCCGCCTGCGGCGCGGTGTCGCGGTGTCGCGTCAGCCGAGGATCGGTACGAGGCCGATGGCGAAGACGACGTAGAACCCTGCCGCCACCGTGAGGCGAGCGGGGGTGAGTCTGTGGGCACGCATGGTCAGCAGCAGATAGACGATCGCGGCCATGGTTATCAGCCCCGCCCACAGCAGGGCCCCGTCGAACTTCCACGTGGTGAAGAGCAGACCCAGCCCACTGGGGACGGTGGCCTGGATCATCATGGCGCCCGAGATGTTGGCCAGGGCGAGCTTCGTCTTGCCCTGGCGCACCCAGATGATCGCGTTCATTATCTCGGGCAGCTCCGTCGCGACCGGCGAGAGCAGCAGGGCGGTCACGGCCGCGGACAGGCCCAGCATCGGGCCGATCGCGTCGAGCTGCTTCACGAAGAGCTGGGAAGCGAAGAAGATCACTACCAGGGTCACGAGGGTCTGCAGCACCACCGCCCAGGTCGCCGGGGAGGCCACCTTGGGCTGGAGCTTCAGCGGCTCCAGCTCCTCGTCCTCCTCGTCGCCGTCGTCGCCGCCGCCGCGTATCTCGCGCCAGAAGTAGACGGCGTAAGCGGCGAAGAACAGCAGACCCAGGGTCGGCTTGAACGCGAAGGCGACCAGACCCAGGGCGACCTTCACGATGAAGATCGGCAGGAACCACTTCTGGTCCTTGGCCAGGCGGCGCATGTCCTTCTCGTCGCCCAGCGCCTCGCCCTCACCCCCGGCGCGGCTTTCCGGCATCCCGGTGGTCTCCAGGACGTGGGCCTTTTCCTTGCGGCGCTTGAGCAGCAGCATCGCGCCGGTGACGCCGTACGCGACGGTGGCCAGCGCCAGCGGTCCTCCCATCGCGGCGCCGACGCCGATGTTCTTGGCTTCCTCAGTGCCGCCGGTGGTCACCGCCACCAGGGTGACCACGGACTCCGGCAGCGCGGTACCGAACGCGGCCAGGATCGTTCCGACCGCCATCTTCCCGACATTCAGGCGCTTGCCGAGCCATTCGACAGCGTTGACGAACCACTCGCATGAGAGGTAGATCGCCACCGCGCACACGATGAGCAACAGAAAATGGATCACACCGATCGTCCAGCTTTCCCGCACCGCGGGGAACCTGGGAGAGACGCGCGGAGGGGGTTCCGGCGTACGACCTCGGCCCCGCGACGCACGTTCGTCGTCGACAAGGAACCGAAGGTCTCGCCCGCCCGGCAGACTCTGCACGGACCCGGCCACCGGGAACCGTGAGGTTCCAGCATGTCGACGACCGGTTTGCGGGGCTACTCCCCTTCGCGGCCGCCCACTCTACACAGTCCGGATTTCCTCCAGACACAGTCAGGATTTCCTCCAGGCGGTCCATGGACATCCTCGACGCGGCCACACCACCCACCGCCGACGGGCAGGAAGAGCAGGACGAGCCGGCGCCCCGGGCTCGGGCACACCGCCCGGTCGCGTTCACCGCTTCTGGCTCCTTCCGACGATAAGAATGGCCGGATGGATCTTCGGCGGTTGCTTGATTTCCCGGGCCGTGTCTCAGGGCGGCTGCTGGTCGTTCCCGTTGTCCTGATCGTCGTGATCACCGTCGCCGGCATGGTGTCGCCGAGCGACGTCCATCTCAGTCCGCTGCTCGTGATCGCGCCGGCGCTGACCGCCTCGTTCGCCGGGCCGTGGCGCACCGCCATCATCGGGGCTGTCGCTGTGGGGGCGGACGCCCTGGTCACGGCGCTGAACGGCGGAGTGGGCACCGCGAACCACGTATGGCAGTTCACGGCGCTGGTGGTGCTGTCGGCGCTGGTCGTCTTCTTCTGCTACCTGCGTGAGGAGCACAGTCAGCAGTTGAGCCGGGTACGGGTGGTGGCGGAGACCGCACAGCGCGTCCTGCTGCGGCCGCCCCCGGAGCGGGTGGGGCCGCTGCGGGTGGCCTGGCGATATCTGACGGCCGACGCCGACGCGCAGATCGGCGGCGACCTGTTCGCTGTCGTCAGGACGGGCCGCAACCGCAGCCGAGTCATCATCGGCGACGTACGGGGGAAGGGGCTGGCCGCCATCGGGGAGGCGTCCGTGGTCCTGGGCGCCTTCCGCGAGGGCGCCCGGCACTGCGAAACCCTGCCCGCGCTGGTGCAGGCGATGGAAGACAGCGTCGGCGCGGACATCGAGGACGCCGGCGAGACCGAACAGGATCCCGGTGAGCACTTCGTGACCACCCTCGTCCTGGACCTGCACGACACGAGCGGACAGGGCACGATGATCAACTGCGGGCACCCGCCGCCGCTGCTGCTCCGCGACGGCCGCGTCACCGTCCTGCACTCCAGCGCCCCCGCACCGCCTCTGGGCCTGGCCGGTCTGTACGTCCCCGGGCTTCACTGTGACGCCTTCGCCTTCGCCGATGGCGACACACTCCTGCTGTACACCGACGGTGTGATCGAGGCACGCTCACCGCAAGGCGTGTTCTATCCGCTGGCCGAGCGAGCCGCGGCGTTCCCGCAGGCCGGCCCGGAGAAGTTGCTGCGGCACCTGCTCCAGGACATGACCGCGCACACCGGAGGACGGCTGTCCGACGACGTGGCTGTCGTGGCCATCGAGCAGGTCCCTGCGCCGGTGCCCACCGCCGGGGCGGGCGTGCTTCTCACCTGACACCGTCCGCCCCCGTACAGCATTCCCAACGGCGCGTATTCAGTGGTTGTGCCGGGCTGCGTCGTTCGCGCGCAGGTGGTTGCCGAGCGTACGGACCACCGCCGCCGCCATGACGGCCTGGCCGCGGCTGTTCGGGACGAGGCCGTCGCGGCCCCATACCTGGTCGGCCGCCGCCGGCTGACGGGCCGCCAGGTCCACGTACAGCGCGCCGTGCCGCAGCGCCAGGGTCGCGCACGCGTCCGACTGGGCGCGGTGACGGGTACGCAGCACCTTCTCGCCGAGCAGTCGCGCACCGGGCGAGTGCGTCAGGTCGAAGGGGGTCACCAGGAGGACGTCGTAACCGTGTTCGCGCAGCGGGGCGACGACCCGGACCACCTCCGAACGGAGCACGTTCGCGTCGAACGCCGGGTGCAGCAGGTCATGGCCGGCCAACTGGACCACCGCCAGATCGCCGCCGAACGCCAGCGCGCGCGGCAACTGCCGGGAGCGGACCGCCGCGACGTTCTGCTCCCGTCCGCCGATCAGGCTGAGGCAGGCGAGACGGGGGTCCACCACGCGCAGGGCGTCGGCGACCCGGTCGTACCAGGGCGCGCGGCCGTAGCCGTCGACCCACTCGCGCCGAGGCGCCCTGCCGTCCCCCAGCACCACGAGCCGACGCCAGCGCAGCCCGTCCAGCAGCCGGGCCGTCTCGCCGTCCCGTAGGCAACTGGGGTCGTTCGCCTCGGAGTCGGGGGGTACAGGCAGTTCTGGCACCGGGCTTCTCCCATCCAAAGGGTTACAGGTCTTCATGTGCCCGACGGCGGAAATGGGCCCCTTCCGGGATCCGTCGCCATCTCAGGGCCGTCTCAGCGAAATCTCAGTCGCGACCGGCAGAATCATCACCACGGCGGAACGGTCCCCTGGACCTCCACCCACCGTGAAGGAGAGGTACCCGAAGCGGCCCAACGGGGTTCCGAGGCAACTCGGACCGGGTGAAAGCCCTCGCAGGTTCGAATCCTGCCCTCTCCGCACCACGCACCCCTGGTCACTCCTCCCAGTCACAGGAGCTACCGGGGGTGCGCCCGTGTGGTGTCCGATGCCCTCTGCCCCTGTCCCCGAACGGCGCGCGGGACGACAACTCCTCTGCGGTCAGGCGTCCGTACGACTGCGTCCGTACGGCTCACGGGGTACGGCGGGCCTCCCGGTCCAAGCTGTTCAGGTACGCCCGCAGCAGCCCCCTCGCCGGGCGCGCGGTGAGCGGGACCAGGGGGGCACGGTCGCGGTGCCAGGGGTAGCCGCCGGGGCCGACGCCGCCACGGGTCGCCGGCGGGCCCTCGACGAGGGACTCGGCGACATGCGATCCGTGGGCCACCGACATGGCCAGGCCATGACCGCAGCAGCCGCCGATGTACCAGATGTCCGGGTGCCCCCCGACGTGCCCGACCACCGGAAGGTCGTCCATGGTCATGCCGATCTGCCCCGACCAGCGGTGGCTGACCGGGACTTCGGCGACGCTGGGATGCAGCAGCCGCAGCCGCTCCTCCAGCCACGCCCAGGTCGCGGTGCTCAGCTCGGCGGCCCGGCCGGGGCTCAGCCCCGGGAGATGTACGGCCCTACCGCCACCCACCACCAGGCGTCCGTCGTGGGTGAGGCGGAAGTACGGCGCCAGGGACATGGTGTTGACGACGGCGGTGCCGGTGGCGCCCCCCAACGCGGCGCGGGCCTCGGCGCCGAGCGGGGCGGTGGCGACGGCGTGCACCTGAAGCGGCAGGACCGTGCCGACGGGCAGCCCGAGCTGCCCGGCCGCCGCGTTGACGGCGAGGACCGTCTTGCGGGCGCGGAGCGTACCGCTGGGGAAGAGCAGTTCGGTGGGTGCGGCGCCGCCGCCGGGGCCCAGACCGCGCAGGGGGCTGTCGTCGTAGAAGCGGACCCCCTTCGCGGCACAGGCCGCTGCCAGCGCGCCGCTCAGCGCGGCCGGGTCGAGGGTCGCGGCGCTGCGGTAGAGCAGACCCGCGTGGTACGGAACGTCGACACGCTCGCGGATGGCCGCGGCCGACAGCACGGGGACGTCCAGACCGAGCGCCCGGTAGGTCTCCGCCTGCCGCGCGAGCGACGCCAGGCCGGGCCCGCCGCGCGTCGCCACGATCTGCTCCCCGGTGCGCAGCCCGCACGGTGCGCCCAACTCCTCGGTGAGCGCGACCACCCGCTCCACCGCGGTGACGGAGGCGAGATACATGCGCCGCGCCATGGACGGGCCGAAGCGGCGGGCCGCCCGGTCGATCGCCGGACCCACCCGGGGTCCGAGCAGGCCGGTGCCCCGGCCGCTGGCGCCGGCCGCCGGATGCCGGGCGTCCACGACGACGACATCCAGCGAAGGATCGCGTTCGATCAGGTGGTAGGCGGTGGACAGGCCGGCGAGTCCGGCCCCGACCACCGCGACATCGGCGGTGAGCCCGCCGGAGATCCGCGCCGCGGGGGCGCCGTCGGCGGCCCCGCCGTGGGCGTTACGCGAGGGGGCGCCGGGTGCCCAGCACGGCTCCTCCCCGACCTGGGCCGTCACCGCGCCGCCCCGTCCACCAGGGTGTGGAACGCGCGGTCGTGCCAGATCAGGGGCCGCCCTTCGGCCATGTGCAGGGCGGCGACCCGCCCGACGACCAGGCAGTGGTCGCCGTACGCGCGTACCTCCTCCGTCACGCAGATCGACCAGGCGTAGGTGTCGGCCAGCACGGGTACGCCGAGCACCTCCTCGTACGATTCGGCGGCGAAGCGCTCGGCGGGGGTCGCGGAGGCGGAGGCGAACAGCCGTGCCCGGTCGCCCTGTTCCTCGCCCAGCAGGTGCACGGCGAAGGCGGAGCCCGGTGTGATCGCGGCGAGCGTGCGCGAGGTGTGCGACAGGCAGACGAGCAGCAGCGGCGGTTCGGCCGAGAGCGAGGTGACGGTCGATACGGTCGTCCCCACCGGCCCGTCGTCCGAGGGCGCCGTGACCACGGCGATGCCGGAGGCGAGACCGGCGTAGAAGTCCAGGCAGCGGTCGGCGCGGGGAGCGGAGGTCTGGTCCACTTCCGACCCGCCGGTACGCGCACCGGCTATGACGTGCGGCATGAGGGGGCTACTTCCTGTCCGGTGGGTGTTGTTCCGGGGCGTTGTTCTCTCTGTTCCGCGCAGGCCCTACCGCCCGGACTCCAGGGAGTCCCGCAGCGCGACGAGCGTCGTGCGCATGGTCGCCCTGTTGCGGGTCCTGCGGCGTACGACGCCGGTCACCAGCGGGGTGACAGCGGTGAGCGCCATGCCCAGCGGGCCGGCCCTGCGGTCCCGCCACTCCTCCCGCACCTCGCACCCCTCCGGCAGCGCCGAGAAGCGGTACGTCCAGCCCGCCACCTGGATACCGAGGAAGCTCACATGGAACGTGAAGGCGCGGCCGGGATCGGCCTCGATCACCCGGCACAGGGTGGGCCACGGCAGCCAGCGGGCGCGGTTGCGCCCGACGAACCGCATGCCCTTCCTGGCGGGGCCGCCCCGTCCGACGATCCACGCGCCACGGCACTCGGGGCTCCACTCGCCCATCCGTGCCACGTCGCTGACGGCCGCGTAGGCGGTCTCCGGAGGGACCCGGATGACGATGCTCTCGGATATCCGTGAGGGGGTGCCGGGTTCACCCGCCATCTCGGCGGTCTGGTCGGTCACTGGGTGCCCGTCCTTTCCATGCTGTCCGTACGTTCGGGTGGTACGGGTCCGGTTGAGTCGGCCGTGCCGGCGTCAACGGCCGCACGGTCCGCCGCGAGGGTGGGGGCGGACGCGCTTCTCCGGCCCGGCAGCCACCAGTTGACCCTGCTCATCAGGCGCATCGACGCCGGGACGATCAGGAGCCGGATGACCGTCGCGTCGAGCGCGATGGCCACCGCCATGCCGAGGCCCAGTTGCTGGATCGGCAGGATGCCGGTGAAGGCGAAGGCCGTGAAGACCGCCACCATGAGGACGGCCGCGCCGGAGATCAGCGGCATCGTGGCTGACATGCCGCGCACCACGCTGCCGATGTCGTCCCCGGTGGCGACGTAGTCCTCGCGCACCCGGCTGAGCAGGAAGACCTCGTAGTCCGTGCTGAGGCTGAACAGCAGCGTGACCAGCAGGACGGGGACGAAGTTGGTGAGGTGCCCGTCCACGTCGAAGCCGAACAGCCCGCTCCCCAGGCCGTCCTGGAAGACCAGCACCAGCACGCCGTAGGTGGCGCCCACGGAGAGCAGGTTCATCGCGATCGCCTTCAGCGGCAGGAACACCGAGCGGAAGGTGAGGAGCAGCAGCAGGTAGATGACGGCGAGCATGGTCCCGATGACCGGCACCAGACCGTCCTCGATGACCTTGTTGGCGTCGACGCCCTCGGCGGTCTCCCCGCCGACGTCGACGATCCACCCCGCGCCG
Organism: Streptomyces sp. 150FB; assembly: GCF_000818195.1. Lineage (GTDB taxonomy): Bacteria > Actinomycetota > Actinomycetes > Streptomycetales > Streptomycetaceae > Streptomyces. The sequence goes on from NZ_JTHL01000001.1 coordinate 4,399,219, forward strand.
CCGGCCGTGAACGCCGCCGCCTCGGCGCGTACGGAGGTGAGCAGGGCCCGCGCCGCTTCGGAGGAGGCGGTGTCGTCGCCCACCACCTCGATCAGCGCGGTCCTGCCGTCGCCGGAGACGAAGAAGTCGACGGTGGCGCGCGCGTCCCCGGGCAGCCGGTCCCGCGCCGCCAGAGCCGCGAACGGCCGCTCCCGGTCGGCCTGGCTGAGCGTGCCGACCGCCGAGTCGGCCCGTACCACCCCGGGCAGGGCGCCCACCGCGTCGTGGAAGCGCAGCAGGTGGGCGATGTCCGCGTCGGAGCGCTCCTCGAGCGGTACGCGCGACGCGACGACCACCTGGAGCGGCGCGGCGCCGCCCACCCCGAACTCGTCCCTGACCGCGTCGTACCCCTGGCGTACCGCCGCGTCGGCGGACACGACCCTGGCGTCCGGGGTGAAGGTCTCCAGGCGCAGGGCGGGCAGGGCGAGGGCGGCCGGCGCGGCGACGCCGACCACCAGGAACAGCGCGGGGCGGCGCATGACCGTCCGGGTCAGGGTGACCCAGCCGCCGCCGGTCCTCGCGGTGTCCGGCCGCCGGCGGCCGATCCGGCCCCACTCGATCCTGGGGCCCAGCAGGCGCAGCAGTACGGGGAGCAGCAGCACGCTGGTCAGGACGGAGAAGGCGACCACGACCACGGCGCCCAGGGCCATCGACCGGATGACGTCCAGGTCCACCAGGAAGAGCGTGGACATGGCGGCGACGATGGTCAGGCCGGAGGCCACGACGGTCACGCCCGAGGTGCGCAGCGTCCGGGTGAGGGCGCGCTCGCTGTCCGCCCGGAAGCCCGTCCCTTCCCCGGCCCGCAGCTCGCTCCTGAACCGCGTGATCATGAAGAGCGAGTAGTCCACGCCCACGCCGAGCCCGAGCATGGTGGCGGCGTTCTGCACGAACACCGACAGTTCGGTACGCCGGGCGACGAGGGTGAGCACAGCGAGCGCGAGGACCACCGAGGTGACGCCGACCAGCAGGGCGGCGAGCGCGGCGGCCACGCTGCGGAAGAGCAGCAGGAGCACCAGGAGGATCAGCGGCAGGGTGACCAGTTCGGCCATGATCAGCCCGCGTTCGCTGAGGTGGTTCACCTCGCCCCACAGCGCGGCCTGGCTCACCAGGGAGACCTGGAGGCCCGCCGGCCCGTACTGCCTGCTGAGCCGGTCCTGGATGCCGGGCAGCAGCCGGCGCGCTGTGCCGTCGTCCAGTTCGGAGCCGACGCGGACCAGCGCGGTACGCCGGTCCTCGCCGAGGAAGGCGGCGCGCGGCCGTTCCCCGGTGAGCGTGGTGTAGCCGTACCCGCCGGTGGCCTTGAGGTCTCCGTCGTGGAGCACGGCCTCGGCCGCTCCCCGTACGCGGGTGTCGAAGGCGGGATCGCCGGCCCGGTGCCGGGTGTCCCTGATCACCAGGGTCAGTGAGGTCGCGCCGCGCCCCTCGAAGCCGTCGGTGAGCCGCGCCGCGGCGACGGCGGAGCCGGAGCCCGGTACGAGCCACCCGCCACCGCTGAGCAGGCCCGGCAGCGAGGCGGCCTGCCAGCCGGCGACGCCGAGCAGCAGCAGCCACAGGACGGCGAGCGGCCAGCGGAGACGGCCGGTCAGACGGGACAGGCCGGCCGGTAACCGGGACTCCCGGCGGCCCGGAGGCCGCTTCGGGAGCGCCGGCCCTGCGGGGGGCCCGCTCGACGGGGCGCGACGCTCGCTCATGCGCGGATCGCGATTCCGTGTTCGCGGTCGTCGGTCAGGATCTCCATCAGCGCGCGGTTGGACGTGGTGAGCCGCTGGACCGTGCGCGTCGCCTTGTTGAGGATCTCCAGCTCACACCGGCCGATCTTGGTGTTCAGGCAGTGCTTGATCCCACCGGGAGGGTTGTAGTAGTTGAGCCCCACGAAGTCCTCGGGGGCCGCGGTGAAGCGGCCCCGGACGGCGACGGACTCGTCGGAGCTGGCGAAGTCCCAGTAGAAGTACCCGAAGTCGGCCTTGGCCTTGAGCCCTTGGCGGAGGGCGGTCAGGGAGTACTCGCGGTCGTCGTGCCGGAGCACCAGGAACGTGAGCTTGGGCGTCTTGACCGGACCGGCCAGCCTCGTCGTGGCGGTGATGATCTCCAGGAAGCTGTCCGGGTGCTCGTCGAACCCGGCCACCTGGCCGAAGGCGTAGTGATCGGTGTGCCGGCTGCCCCAGTTGTGGTTCTGGCTGCCGGTCCAGCCGTCGACGTCGACCGTCTCGCCGTCGACCGTGAGCTTGCCGCTGTACGTGGCGAGCGGGACCCCGACCAGGCTCTTGGCCTTGGGGAATCCGCCGGTGTACATCGAGGCCGGCAGCAGGAGCAGCGGCGGCTCCGAGCCCTCGTACGTCAGGTCCCAGCCGATGCGGCCGTTGGTGCCGGCCGCCTCGCCCTTCAGACTGCCCGGCTCCAGGACCCGGTCGCTCACCCGGGCGCCGAAGGAGTCGGGGTTGAAGTGGCAGTCGGAGATCGGCCACTCCTCCTTGGCCACGACGTGACGGCCGGTCGTCCCGTCGAAGTAGATGGCCCACAGTTCACCGATGGCCGCTTCGGGCATGCCGGCCGGGCTGAAGATCGTGTAGCGGATCCAGAAGGCCCTGGGCTCGGTCGGGTGGTTGCCCCGCTGGTAGAAGCTCTCGTAGTGGCCGGCTTGCTGGCCCGGACGGTACTGCGTCCAGTTCAGGCGATCCGCGTCCGCTGTGCTGGGGTCGTAGTTCATCGGGTCCGTCTTTCCATCCGATACCGGTACTGGTTCTGCTGTGACGTCTTACGGGGCGCCGGGGGCTCCCGTACGGGCGTGCGCGGTCATGGACATTCCGTAGCGGGGCCGCAGCGTGATCGATGCCTGGTTGACGACCCGGTGCGCGGGCACGTGCCGGAATTCGTACCGCCGTACCAGGGCGGCGAGCAGCAGGTGTGCCTCCATCAGCGCGAAGTGCTTGCCTATGCAGAGATGGGGCCCAGCGCCGAAGGGCATGTGCGCGAAACGGTGCCGGCCCTTCCTGCTCTCGGCGGAGAAGCGGTCCGGGTCGAAGCGCTCCGGATCGCTCCAGTGCCGCTCGTGGCGGTGGATGTTGAAGAGGTTGACCAGCAGCCGCGAGCCGGCCGGCACGGAATAACCCCCGAGGACGGTGTCCTTGAGGACCAGCCGGGGAACGATCGGCGCCGACGGGTACAGCCGCAGCGCCTCCTCGAAGACCTGGAGGGCGTACGGCATGGCCGCCAGGTCCTCCATGGTGGGCATGCGGTCGCCGAGGACCTCGTCCACCTCCTCCTGCACCCGGCGCATGGCCGACCGGTTGCCGGAGAGCAGGTAGAAGGCCCAGGTGAGGGTGATCGCCGTGGTCTCGTGCCCGGCGCCGAAGGTGGTGATGACCTCGTCGCGCACCTGACGGTCGCTCATGCCCTCGCCGGTGTCGGCGTCCCGTACGTCCAGCATCATGTCGAGCAGGTCGGGCACACCGTCACCGCGGGGGACACCGTCGGCGGCCGCCTTGCGGCGCTCGGCGATGATCCCGTACGTCATGTCGTTGATCCCCTTCATCACCGCCTGGAAGCGGCGGTTGCGCGGTGTGGGCCACTCGGGCGGCGGGCTGAAGGGGTTCTGGAGTCGGTCGAACGCGTAGTTGATGGCGATGTCGACGGCTTCCGGGCCGATGCCGTCCCTGGTCCGCTCGACATCGGTGCTGAACATGCACCGGCTGACGATGTCGAGCGTGACCCGCATCATCTCCTGATGGACGTCCACCACGTCGCCGCTTCGGTACGTGTCAGCCATGTGGGCGACCTGTCGGGTGGTCGACTCGGACATCGAGTCGAACATGCGGGCGATCGCCTGCTTGGTGTAGATCGGCTGCATCATGCGCCTGTTGCGCATCCAGCTCTCGTGGTCGTCACCGGTGAGCAGGCCCTCGCCGAGGATCAGCCGGAGCGGGTTGTCCGGGCCGAGCTTGCCGTACGTCGCGCTGTCGGTGAGGACCTCACCGGCGAGTTCGGGGCTGGAGACGCCGTGCACGACGACCGGGCCGAGCCGGTAGCGGACCAGGTCGCCGTGGTCGCGCCAGCCCTGCCGCATGGCCTCCAGGATGTCCTTGCGGAAATCCAGGACGCTGCCCAGCACCGGCAGGCTGCGCGCCTCCGGCGCGGAGGGAGCGGGCGCCCCCGGCCGGACCGGGGTCGCGGTGGAAGTGGCGGTGTCGCTTGTTGCCGTCATCGGAGGTTCCGTCCCCTTCACTTACGGGCCAGTGCGCAGACCCAGCCGAACGAGCGGGTCGGCTCAGCGACGTACCGGCCGTCCCGGAAACCGGCCTTGCCCAGCATCTCCACCAGATCGGCGCCCGAGAGGATCCTCAGGCCCTCGCGCTCGGAGCGCTCGGTGAACCGCCGCCCCAGGTAGCGCTGTTTGGGCGTGGGCTTCTCCGGCGTCTCCCGGCTCATCTCCAGAGTGATCGACACCTGGCCGCCGGGCTTGAGCACGCGGTACGCCTCGCTGAGCCCGCGCATCGGGTCGGGCCAGAAGTAGAACGTCTCGATCGCGCTCACCTGGTCGAAGGACGCGTCCTCGTACGGCAGTTGGCCCGCGTCGCCCTGCTTGAACTCCACCCGTCCAGCGGCGACGCCTTCGACGTTGCGCCGTACGGACTGCCGGACCATCTCCGTCGAGTAGTCGACTCCGGCGACGAAGCCCTGAGTCGCCCGTTCCGACAGGAGCTTGACGGCCATTCCGCCGCCGCAGCCGATGTCCAGGACGCGCTGGGAGCGCCGTACCCCCATGTGCTCGATCGCCCACACGGTGAGCGTGCGGTGCTGCTTGGTCATCACGTGGCCGATCAGCCGGCCGGCTCGCCCGTTGGGCTGCTTGAAGTTGTTCTCCACCAACTCCAGTGGCGCCTTCAGGAGTTTGTCGATCATCCGGACTTCCCTTCACGGTTCGCAACGTCTCGGGTGGTGCCGCGGAACGGGCCCCCGGCCCCGGAGGGCGGGCCCGGCAATTTCCGGGAACGGGTGTGTGGGGGTGGGGTCGACGCGCGCGCTGACTGCCTGCCTGGCGGCGCGGGGCGCGCACCCCGCGGGAGCGGGGGCGGGGGCGGCGTCGCGGCACGGCATCGGATGGCCGGCGGAGAGGGCAGGATTCGAACCTGCGGGGGCTTGCGCCCGATCCGGGTTGCCCCGGAACCCCGTTGGACCGCTTCGGGTACCTCTCCTTGCCTCGGGAACGGATGAGTCACCGCTCCGCTCCCGCTGCGACTCCGATACTGCCGCAGCGTTCTGAGATCACGCTGAGATCCCCCTGAGACCGGTGAGCGGCCCCGGGGGCACCCGCCGAGGTGCCCGCCGCCGAGGAGACGCGTACCCCGGCCTCCTCGGCGGTCGCGCACCGCTCAGGCCCTGGTGAACAGCAGTACGGCATTCTGTCCGCCGAATCCGAAGGAATTGCTGACGGCCACCTCGGCGCGCAGATCGCGCCCGGCCTTGAACACCACGTCGATGTCCAGCTCCGGATCCAGGCTCTCCAGATTGGCCGTCGGTGGGATGCGCCCCTCTTCGAGGGTGAGCGCCGTCGCCACCGCCTCGATGGCGCCGGCGGCGGACAGGGAGTGGCCCACCACCCCCTTGACGGAGGTGACGGCGGGCCGCTCGCCGAGCACCCGGCGGATGGTCCTGGCCTCGGTGGCGTCGTTCAGCATCGTCGCCGTGCCGTGCGCGTTGACGTGGTCCACCTCGTCCGGGCCGACCCCGGCGTCGGACAGCGCGGCGCGCAGGGCGAGTTCGGCACCTCTGCCGTTCGGCTCGGGAGCCGTCGCGTGGTACGCGTCGGCGGAAGCCCCGTAACCGCTGACCATGGCCCGGACGGTGGCGCCCCGCGCCCTGGCGTCCTCGGCCCGCTCCAGGACGAGGATGGCCGCGCCCTCGGCGGCCACGAAGCCGTTCCGGTCGGCGTTGAAGGGCCGGGAGGTGGTGGACAGGTCGTCGCGGCGGCCGGCCAGGGCCCGCATCTGGCCGAACCCGGCGATCAGCGAGGGGACGAGAGGCGCCTCGGTGCCGCCGGTGATCACCACGTCGCAGATCCGGCTGCGCAGCAGTTCCCGCGCCATGCCCACCGCCGTGGTTCCGGAGGCGCAGGCCGTCGACGTCACCAGGCTGGGGCCCTGGGCGCCGAACATCATGGACACGTACCCGGCGCACATGTTGGACGAGAGCATCGGCACGAGCAGCGGGGAGACCTTGCGCGGACCCCGCTCCAGCAGCACGTTGTGCTGCTTCTCCCAGGTGGCGGCGCCGCCGATGCCGTTGCCGAGGATCACCCCGACCCGGGTGGCGTCCCAGGAGTCCCGGTCGAGGCCGGAGTCGGTGACGGCCTCGTGCGCGGCGACCAGCGCGAGCTGGCTGCTGCGGTCCAGCCGCCACGCCTGCTTGCGCTCGATGAGCCCGCTGGGGTCGAAGTCGGCCACGGCGCAGGCGAAGTCGGCGGGTATGCCGGCCAGGGCGGGCACCTCGGAGGCCGCCGTACCCTCCCCGGCGCGGATCCGCTCCCAGCTCCGCTCCACCCCGACCCCGGCCGCGGTGACCATGCCGACGCCGGTGATCGCGGCGTCGAACGGCGCCCGTGCCGGGGCGGACGTCGGTTGCCGAGCCATCAGACGGTGGTCAGTTTGCCGGAGATGGTCTCGGCGGCCTGCCCGACGGTCGACTCGAGGCCCAGCTCGCTGTCCTCGATCGGTACGTCGAACTCCTCCTGGGCGGCGATCGACAGCTCCACCAGGGCGAGGGAGTCGAGTTCGAGCTCGCTGAAGGTGCTGGCCGGCGTGATGCTGCCGGCGTCGAGGCCGAACGTACTGGTGAGCAGTTCCACCAGGCGCTGGTAGGTCTCTTCCATGACGGGTTCCCTTCGGGAGATGGTCATCGGTGTGACGGTTCGGGGCGCGCGGCGGAGGCGGCGGGCGCGGCCGGCGCCGCGTCGAACTGGCCGGTGAAACGGGAGTACGCGGGGTGCGCGACCGGTTCGAAGTCCAGCGCGAACGGCTTGAGGAAGTTGCCGAACAGCGCGCGGTCGCCGAAGAGATGGATGGGGACGACCAGCAGCGCCCACTCGGGGCCCCACAGCCAGATCCACGCGAGCACGACGAGCGTCTGGGTGGCCAGGCTGTGCATCACGTTGTACGCGACGTAGTAGCCGCGGTGGATCCGCTTGGTCTTGCTGCGGTGGTAGGCGATGGCGCCGGGGATGTAGCCGATGAGGTCGATGTACACGAAAAGACCGACGGCGGGGAGCCATCTGACCTCGCCGATGTGGACGAGGAAGTAGACGGCGGCGATCACCAGACCGAGCCCGTACTCCAGCCGGATCAGCCGGTAGGTGGTCCGCGTCTCGAAGAGGTTCTTCCCGTCCATCAGCGCGCTCCCGAGGTGGCGACGACGGGCTCGGCCGTCAGTTCGGCGACGGCGCGGGCGACCGCCTCGTCGCCGACCACGGAGGCGTTGCCGGCGAAGAGGCTGATGACGACGCGGGCGATGGTCTCCTTGAAGACCCGCTCGGCGACCGGGTCGAGGATGCCCGCGAGGCTGGGGATGCCGAAGTCGAACTCGGCGCTGAAGTCGACCAGGCAGTCCCGGCCGTCGGCGGTGAGCCGCCAGACGCCGTTGAACTCGGCGAAGTCGCCGTCGATCTGCTCGAAGGTGATGGTCAGGGCGTCCCGGTCGAACAGGTCGGTCTCGCTCCAGCTCAGGATGCCGTTGCGGAAGTAGACGTCCCAGTCGCTGGCCTCCTCCTCGGCCGACACCTGACGGGTCGTCACCGAGCGGATGACGTCGGACAGTTCGGCGTACCGGTTGAAGGCGCCGACCCGATCGAATGCCGCCGCCGCCTCGATGTCGTGGACTCGGATGGTCACATGAGCGCTACGCATGGATGGTGTCGCCTTCCGCTGTGGGTGCGTAGCGGGCGCCCTGCGCGCGGCACGCGCGGTCGACCGCCTCGTAGAAGAAGTCCAGGTCCGCCCTGGTCAGAACCGCGGGAGGGGTGAAGCGCAGGACCAGGTGCGAGTTGAGCGAGTGGTTGGCGATGACGCCGTTCATGATCAGCTCGATGAGCAGGTCGCCCGCCGGGCCGGGATCGGTGAACTCGATCCCCAGCAGCAGGCCCCGTCCCCGCACCTCGCGCACGGCGGCGCCGTAGTGCGACCGGACGATCCGGTCCAGCTCGGGGAGGATCTCGGCGCCCAGGTCGCGGGAGCGGGCCACGAGGTCGTCCTCGTGCAGCGCGGCGAGCGACCCGCGTACGGCGGCCATCGCCAGCGGCGCCCCGGAGAACGTGGACGTGTGCAGATACGGGTCCCGGTCGAAGGCGCCGAACGCCTCCCGGGTGGCGACGACGGCCGACACCGGCACGACGCCCCCGCTGAGCCCCTTGCCGACGAGCAGTATGTCGGGGGAGACGCCCTCCCGGTCCGCGCCCCACCAGGTGCCCAGCCGGCCCAGGCCGGTCTGGATCTCGTCCAGGACGAGGAGGGCCCCGTACCGGTCGCACAGGGCGCGCACCGCGCGCAGATAGCCTTCCGGCGGAATCACCACCCCGGCCTCGCCCTGCACCGGTTCGATGAAGACGCACGACTCGCCGGGGGCCGCCGCGAGCAGGGGTTCCAGGGCGGCGGCGTCTCCGTACGGGACATGGCTGGTCTCGGGGAGCAGCGGCCGGAACGGGTCCTGGAAGACGCTCCTGCCGGTGAGGCTGAGCGCGCCCATGGTCTTGCCGTGGTAGCCGTTCTCCGTGGCGATCAGCCGGTGGCGGCCCAGGGTGCGGGCCAGCTTGATGGCCGTCTCGACCGCCTCCGCACCCGACCCCGCGAAGTGGACCCGCTCCAGCCCGGCCGGCGCCACCGACACCAGGGCGTCGGCGGCCAGGGCCGCCTGCGGTTCGAGGAAGAGCCGGGTGGCCACGGGGTGGGTGGCCAACTGCTCGGCGACGTGCCGGATGACGGTGGGGTGGCGGGCGCCGGTGAGGAAGACGCCGTAACCGCCGCAGTTCAGGAAGGTCTTGCCGTCCGATGTGGTGACCCAGGCGCCCTGCGAGGCCACCTCGATGTGTCCGCCGAACAGTTCGCCGAGCGTCGCCCGGCCCTTGCTGAGCCGGGTCCGGTACAGCTTTCCCAGCTCGGCGCGCCCGAGGACGGGCGTGAGGGTGGGGGAGATCGGGGGGACGGGCGACGGAAGAATCGGTGTCGTTGTCACGGATGTCATGGGCATCCTCGTCAGGTCAGACGCAGCGGGTCGCCCGCGACGTGGTCCAGGTACGGCCGGGTGAAGCTCGCCCGCGACGGCGGGTGGAAGGACAGACCGTGCGCGGCGCCGGCCAGGTAGGCCACGTCCGAGGAGGACATGAAGGTCGTGCCGCCGAGCAGTTCGACGGCCTGGTTCAGCGCGTCGCCCAGCGCGTCCTGGGCCGCGTACCGGGCGACGAGCGTGTTGGCGAGCCCCGTGTTGCCGGTCTCGCCGTCCTTGATCATGCGGGCGGTGCCCTCCAGCAGCAGGGCGGCCGTCTCCAGCCGGGTGAGCACCCGGGCGCGGTCGGAGTCGCTGCCCCGGCCGCCGTCGACGACCCGCTCGACCAGTCCGCTGACGATGCCGAGGTAGCAGGCGGAGATGAGGAGTTCGAACCAGATCAGCCCGACGGTCTGGAGGTCGTCGAGGTTCCCGGCGTCGCCCGGCTCGGTGCGCATGATGAGCTGCTCGTCGACGAAGACGTCCGTGAGCCGTACCTCGTCGCTCTCGGCCCCCGCGAGGGTGCGGCTCCCCCAGAACTGGTGGACGCTGATCCCCTCGGTCTGCCGGGGGATCAGCAGCACCGCCATCCTCGGCTCACCGCTGTCGGTCGGCAGCGCCACGCTCGCGGTGAGCAGGTCCATCGAGTGCGAGAGGCTGCACGGCTTCTTGGCACCGTTGATGACGTAGCCGCCCTCGGCCTTCGTCGCCGTCATCATCGGCGAGAGGATGCCGCGTCCCGGCCGGCCCTCGGCGAAGCCCGAGGCGACCAGCAGCCGCTGTTCCGCGATCCCTTCGAGCAGCGCCCACTCCATGCCGCTGCTCTGGATGGACTCGGCGAGGGTGAACAGGGTCGCGACCGAGAAGTGGTGCATCGTGGTGGCGATCGCCAGGGACGGCGCCCTGGAGGCCAGGGCCCGTACGACGGCGAGGGCCTGGAGCGGGTCGGCGCCCGCCCCGCCGTAGGTCTTGGGGATCACGAGGCCGGGGCCGCCGGCCTTGCGGAAGTGGTCGAGAGCGGGGTTCTTGGGCGCTTCCAGCTCTTCCAGCGGCGTGCTGGAGAGCAGGTCGAGCAGGCCGGGCAGGAATGATTCGCACGTCTCGCGTGCGGCTTCCAACGAGCGCATGGATCCTCCTCAATTCTGTTCTGTTCGGGTGGCTTCTGGGCGCGGACGGGGGCGGCGCGGGGACGGGTGCGGCGCGGTTACGAGCGGCTGTCAGGGCTGTCGGTGTCCGGCGGCCGCCTGAAGGGCCTTCCAGGCGCCGAACACCGCTTCGGAGGGACGCGCGCCGGCGGCGGCGACGCTCACGCCCTGGATGTGGGAGGTGCGCAGGATCGGGTAGTTGGCCTCGCCGAACACGCCTCCGGTGAGGCCGGTCCCGCCGTGGCTCGGCATGTAGGGCAGGAACCCGATGTGGGAGTCGTTCACCTTGAGCAGTCCGCCCTTGGTGATCCGGCCGACGATCCGGTCGATCACCGCGGGGTCCCGGGCCCACGCCGAGTTCCGCAGCCCGTAGGCGTTGCTGTTGACGAAGTCGATGAACCGCTCCAACAGCACCTCGTCGGGGGCGGCTTCGGCCACGATCAGCGGGAGCAGCGGGAAGAACGTCTCCTCGCGGACCGCCTGGACCTCGCGGGCATTCTCCAGCCCGCGCACCCTGACGACCGTGGGCTCCAGGAAGATCCCGGCCGTGTCGCGGGTCCCGTCCTCCTGGATCGCGTGCCCGCCGCAGACCAGCTCGGCGCCGTGGTCCAGGGCGTCGCGCAGGCACGAGAAGAACTTCTCGTTGCGCAGCACCGGGGTGAGCAGCACGCCCTCCTCCGACGACCGGCCGGGCCTGATCCGCGCGGCCCTGTCGACCAGCAGGGCCACCAGCTCGTCGGCGACGGCCGGGTGGGCCACCACCTGGTTGGGGATCATGCAGAGCTGGCCGGAGCCGTAGAAGCTCTCCGTGATGGCCTCGGCCGCCAGCTCCAGATCGGCGTCCTTCCACACCAGCACGATGTCGTTGCCGGCCAGTTCGAGGATCGGCTTCTTGCCGGCGGCGATGCAGCGCTCCTGGAAGCGGATCCCGTTCTCGCTGCTGCCGAAGTACATGATGTCGTCGACGAACGGGCTGTCCAGCCAGGCGTCCAGCATCGGGGCCGGGTCGCCGCACACCACGCCGAGGACGCCGGGGGGAGCGCCCAGCTCGGCGAGGACCGGGGCCACGATCTCCTGAAGGACGTACATCGCGCCCAGCGGGGCGCTGCGGGGCGCCCGTACGACCAGGGAGTTGCCGGCCATGATCGCGGTCACGCCGAGCAGCGCGCTGGACAGCGGAGCGTTCTGCGGGGGGTTGAGGCAGACGACACCGTCGGGACGGCGGCGCACGGAGATCTGCCGCTCCCCGTGCCGGTACTCCTGGAGCATCTGGCTCCGGAAGAAGCCCAGCGTCTCGGGCCCGAAGGCCTCCAGCGCCCCCGACACCTGCCAGCGGGCCAGAGCGAGCGGATGTCCTTCCTGAACGAGAACCTCGGTGATCCGCTCGGCCTGCTCGGCGATCCTGCGGCGCAGCAGGGTGCCGAACCGCTCGATCCGGGTCTCCGGGGGGAACGCGGACCAGGGGCCGACCGCGGCGGCCGCCGCCTCGACCGCCAGATCCGTGGTCCGGCGGTCCGCCCTCGCCACCCGGCCGACGATGGTGGCCGGCAGATTGTCGGCGGGGATGCGGCCGCTCTCCAGTTTCCGCTTCAGGGTGAGCGTGGAAAACGCGTCGTCGAGCAGGGCGTCCGAGTCGACCACGTAGACCCAGGACCCGCTCGGAACATTCTTTCCGTCAATGAGGGAAAGGTAGGTGGGGATTTCCGGACGAGGCGCTCCGGAATCTTCTCGTCCTGACAGTGAAGGCGTTGCGATATCGCTGCTCACGCAGCCCCTCCGTTCTCCATTTCCCATCCGACGACGGGAACGTTCGTATGACCAAGTGGTGGTTACGACCATTACAGACCTCCCTGACAATCCCCGGAGACGGCGCTGAGACGGCACTGAGACCGCAGTGAGACGGGCGTTTCAGGGAAATGGAAGAGAGGTCGTGGAGACTCCGGGGAGCATGGAACCGGGCGTAGGCCCCGTAACTCGACGCATCAGGCAACGGGAGTGAGATGACGACGCGCAGCGGAGAGGTATCCGACGAAGAAGTACTCGAAGTGCTGGAGAAACTCCGTAAGGACGGCGACAATCCCAGCGCTTTCCTCGCGCTCAACTCCGGTAACGCGTACTTCACCGATCCGTCGGTGGACGGGGTGGTCGCCTATCGCGAGGCGGGTTCGTATCTGATCCAGTTCGGCGGTGTCCACGCCCCGCCGGATCAACAGGAGGCGCTGCTGCGGGCTTTTCTCGACCACGCGCGCCGGCGGCGCCGAAAGGTCGTCGCCATACAGGTTCTGACCGCCGACGTCGACCTCTATGTCCGCAGTGGTTTCACGGTCAATCAGGTCGGCTCGTCGTACTCGGTGCACCTGCCGGACTTCGCCCTGCGCGGCACCCGTTTCATGAAACTCCGCAACAAGATCTCGCGGGCCCGGCGCAGCGGTCTCGAGGTGGCGGAGGTCAGCTACGAGGAGTGCGCGGCGGAGATCGCCGGCATCGACGGCGCCTGGCTGCGGAGCAAGGGCCGCCATGTCAAGGAGATCGAGTTCCTGGTCGGCCAGTTGGGCGGACCCGTGCAGCACGCGCGCCGGCTGATGCTGGGCCGGCTCGACGGGGTGCCCATCGCCTACATCTCGTACTCGCCCGCGTACGGCTCACGCCCGGGGTGGCTGCACGACCTCAGCCGCCGGCTCCCGGACGCGCCCCCCGGTGTGATGGAGGCCATCAACCTCACCGCGCTGGAGATGTTCCGTCAGGAGGGGGCCCAGTGGCTGCACTTCGGCTTCACCCCGTTCACCGGACTGTCCGCCGAGCACGATCCGGCCGGGGCCAGCGCGGCCACCCGTAAGATCATGCGGCTGCTGGCCGACCACGGCGACAAGGTCTATCCCGCGGCCAGCCAGCTCGCCTACAAGGAGAAGTGGGGCCCCCAGTTCGTGCTGCCCGAGTATCTGGCCTTCCACGGCCGGGCCAGGCTGGGGGCCATCTGGCAGATCCTGCGGGTCACGAAATCGGTGTGAGAATCGGTGCGATCTCTCCTCAGGACTCCCGTCTGGTCAGATGGGGCGCCTGGCGGAGGATGTCCTGGAACGTGTCGCGCAGCTCGTGTCCGGGTTGCAGTCCTAAGTGCTGCGACAGGTACTCCCGGGTGCGGTGGTAGGTGTTGAGGGCGTCGGACTGCCGGCCTGAGCGATAGAGGGCGGTGATGAGCTGTTCACAGAAGTGCTCGTGCAGCGGGTATCTGGCGTGCATCTGTTCCAGCTCGGGGATGATCGCCCGGGGGTGATCCAGCCGGAGGCGGAGGTCGAAGAGCCTTTCGTAGGCTCCCAGCCGGACCTCCTCCAGTTGGGTGTACGCCACCTGGCAGATCATTCCGCGCCCGGCGTCGATCAGCGCCGGGCCCCGCCACAGTGATAACGCCTCGTTCAGCAGGTCAACGGCTCCTCTCGGGTCGCGCGCGCTCGCCTCGTCGGCGCGGGCCACCAGTTGGTGCAGCCGGGAGGCGTCGATGTCCTCCTCGGCCAGCTCCAGGACGTATCCGGTCGCCGAGGTCTGGATGACATCGCGCAGTGCGGCTTTCCCTCCGTGTGCCACCAACACCCGGCGCAGCCGGGCTATATGGCCGTGCAGTGAATTTTCGGCGCTGTTCGGGGGCTCTTCGCCCCACAGTTCGTCGATGAGCTCGCTCCGCGAAACGGAGCGGCCCACCGACAGCGAGAGAGCCGCCAGGATCGAGCGTAGTTTTTCGCCGGGTATCCGGACCTGAATGCCGTCGTCGGTTACTTCCATCGGTCCGAGAAGATTGATCCGCAATTGAGGTCCGTTGCCTTGTTGATGTGAGCGAGGAGTGGACACATGGAACGCCTTCTCTCGGGGAGAGCGCCCCTGTGCGGGTGTCACCGTCCACCCGGGACGGTGCGTGCGTGAACACCGTTGCGGGCCCGGATCCACGACGAGATCACTCCGGGACCCGCCTGCTTCTGCCGCTGACCTGATCACTGTGCGACTGCTGCGGCGCGACGGGAGCGACGTCGGCGGCTGCGACGGCGCGGTTACGGGTCGTACGCATAAGAATCAGATTCCGTTTCGGGAAGGTGATGAGCGGTGTGGTCAGTGACGGTTGACGATCGTGAGTACGACCGCGATGGAGGTGATCAGCACGACGACGGCCAACGCGTCGACCAGGCTGATACGGAGTCGGGTTCTGATCGCTGCTCCCAGTTCGGTCGGTGCCTCACTCACCTTGCGGGGTTGTCGGAAGCGGCCGCAATCGCCAGCGGACAACGAGGGAAGCTGGAACGCTCACAGATGCTCTTAGCTGCGTAGACGCTGATTACCTGGAATACGTTCCTGGGACGGTCGGGCAATTGGGAGGCGGCGGACGACCGGTGACGACGGCCCCGGCCGGAACTTCGGCAGAACCGATACCGGTGGGCCGTACACGTGGACCGCAGCTTCGCCGCACGACGGCTCGGGCACTGATCCAGCGGTCGCGGACCCACCCGGCCCTTCCCGCGATCCGTGCGCGTCTCCGGCGCCATAACACCTGGTCGCCCCCCGGTAAACCGGCCGAATCCGGACTGGACCATGGGATTCCGGCCGTTTTCCGTGATCACTACGTCAGAAGAAGTACGCCTAATTACGCTGCGCGTGTAGGCCTGTCTTGACCGTACGAGCCCGGGAAGGGTGTGGTTCGCTGTGTCTACGCTGCCGACAACGACCGAGGGACGTCTGGGGAATCTCCGTGTCGGCCTCGGCGGAGTACGGCCGGCGGGCGCGGCGGCCGCCGGGTGCGGATTAACCGCTCCCTGAACGTGCTGGTCGCGGACCCTCGTTCAAGCCCTTCCTCGAACCGCCGGTACGGCCAGGGCTGATGCCCAGCCCGTCCGGAATCCGGGGCCGGTCCTCCTGTAGACACGTCTTCACGCGATGGCAATTGCCGGCGAACCCGTGCTCCGCCACCGGACGTTCATGGACCACCGCGCCCTTGAGCAGGATATCGGCCAGCGGCATCCCGTCGGTCCCCGGCGCGTTCTCGCCCGCCACCCGACGCTGAGGGTTCACAAACCCAGGCGCGCCCACGGCCGCGGCTTCCGGTCCGCATTCCCGCAGAGACAATTCCCCGGCCATTGAGTCGCCTGCGGTCCGTTCGAGCCAACTTGACGTAAAGAGACTTACTTCAGGTTGTCCACATTGGTCACGAAAGGAACAAGAGTCAGATGCCGCTCTCTTTCGAAGGCAACGGGAAGCTGTCGGCACAGCGCGAGCAATTCGCAGACTCGGGGTACCTCGTATTACCCGGACTGATTCCCACATCGCTGCAGAACCGGCTCACACCCGAAGTGGACCACTGGGTGGACGACGGACTGCGCTCGCTCTCCATAGCCGCCTGCAGCGACCCCGGAACCGACGTCCCACCGCCGCTCATGGAGCTGGAGCTGCCCGCCCACGGTGAACTCCTCACGCACGAGCCGCTGTTGGAGCTGATCGGGGACCTCATGGAAACGCCGTTCGTCTTCCACCATCTGCACAGCGACCGGCACGGTCCCGGGGTCCCCGGCAAACCGTGGCACCACGATCGTGAGCCGAACGACCAGGACGACCCCAAGCTTCTGATGGTGCACGCCCTGCACTACCTCGGGGGCCTCGACGGCACGATAGGCAGCCTCACGATAGTGCCCGGCTCCCATCGGGAGCCCTGGAGCAAGTCCGCGCTCGCCCATCTCGGCAGCGTCGAACTGCCCGGCGAGGTGGTGATCGACACGCTGCCGCCCGGCTCGACCGTACTGGTGAACTCCGCCCTGGTGCATGCCCGCAGACCCGCGCCGAGCCCGCCCGGCACCGCTTCCCGTTATTTCATCGACGCGTGCTACTGCCAGACGGGGGCGCGCTGGCAGCCCGTGAAACCGTACTGGCGGCACATGCTCGCCACGGCCCGCGCCCTCGACCTCGACGGCGGCCGGTGGCCGGAGCTGTTCGGGGAACGGCACTTCACCGAGTACGCCCGGTCGGCGTGAGAAAGCCCGAGAAGAAGGAGCGGCACTGATGCAGATCATGGGTCCAGTCACCTTCGACGAGGTGCTCACCGCCTTCCGCCAGGACCATCCCGTGGCCCGCGAGCACGGGAACAACACCAACCAGGACGCGGAGAATGTCCTCTTCCTGGCCGACAAGCTCTTCACCACCTGGTCGAAGGCCCGGCTCTCCCGCGCCGACTTCCGCGACGTGATGCTGCCCTGGCACCTCAGTGAGGGCGGCGGGTTCGAACTCGTACCCCGCACCGGGCGGACGGTCGGCCAGGCCGCGGACCTGGTGCGCTCGCGCACCGCTGAGCTGGCCACGGCCAACCCCGTCTGCATGGCGAAGATCACGCAGTTCGGCGACTCCCCCTTCAGCTCCGTCTACCTGAGCACCAGCCCGGTGACGCATGACCACTACGCGGACCTCCCGACCGGCGAGGGTCTCGTCCACCTCGACGGCCTGCACCGTCTGCTCGCCTGGGAGTTGTCCGGGCGGCTGTCACTGACGGAGGAGCTGTCCGTGTACATCGCCGGTGATCTCTCCCCGGGCAGCACGCCGAACGCCACCACCGGAGGTCGCCGAGCATGACGGATGCGACACACTCCCCCACCTCGCCGCACTCCCCGACCTCGCCGCACTCCCCGGCCTGGCTGCCCGAACTGCTCATGCTCAACGCCCGGACGTATCCGGACCGGCCCGCCCTCAGCGACGGCACACGCACCTTCGACCACCGTCAGCTCGACACCGTGGCCGGACATGTCGCCGCCCGCCTCGCCGATCTGGGGACCGGCCGCGGTGACCGGGTGGCGCTGCTCGGTGCCCGGGACGCCCAGGTGTGCGCGCTGTTGCACGGCATCCTGCGCTCGGGGGCCGCCGCTGTGGTGGTCGACCCCGGGTGGAGCCCGGACGACGTACGCCGGAGGCTGGACGCCGTCGAGGTCAGCCAGGTCCTCACCACGACGCCCCGGATGCGGGCCCCCGAGCCGTACCGCACCGAGTTCGTCGATGTCGACACGCTCGCCAAGACCGATCCCGTCGATCCGCCCGCCGTCCTCCCCCGGGCACCGGACGACCTCGCGTACCTGTCGTTCACCTCGGGGTCGAGCGGGGAGCCGAAGGCCGTCGCCGTCACCCACGCCAACGCCGTGCACTACGCGCGGTCCCTGCGCGACCGGCTGGGGCTCGCCGCCGCCGACGCGCCCTGCCTCGCGCTCGTCACCACTCTCGCAGCGGACCTCGGTCACACCTCCTGGCTGCTCGCGCTGGCGACCGCCGGATCGGTGCATGTGGTCCCCGACGACCGGACCCGCGACCCGGAGGCGTTCTGGGCCTCGCTGCACGACGCCGGGGTGTCGGTGCTCAAGACGACGCCCTCGCACCTGACAGCGCTGCTGGCCGGCCGTCCTTCCGGCGGTCCCGCCCTGGACACCGTCATCCTCGGCGGCGAGGCGCTGCCCCGCTCGCTCGCCGCGAGTCTCCTCCAGGACGGCGTCGCCGCGCGGGTCGCCAACCACTACGGACCGACCGAGACCACCGTCGGCGCCACCTGCTTCCTCGCCGCCGACGTGGCCGAACTGCCCACGGACGAGGCCACCGTGCCCATCGGCACCGCCATCGGCGAGGTCCACCTGCGGCTGATGCCCGACGCCGCCGAGGGCGCCGCCGAGGGCGCTGCCGAGGATGCCGCCGAGGGCGAACTCCACATCGGCGGAAAGGGCGTGAGCGCCGGGTATTACGGACGGCCGGACGAGACCGCGCGGAGATTCGCCACGTACGAGGGACGGCGCGAGTACCGGACCGGCGATGTGTGCCGCCGCCGGCCGGACGGGAATCTCGTCTTCGTCGGCCGGTCCGACCGCCAGGCCAAGATCCGGGGCTTTCGCGTCGACCCCGTCGAGATCGAGCACGCCATCGAGAAGTTCCCGGGTGTCCGCCAGTGCGCGGTGATCGTGCGCGCCACCCCCTCGGGCAGCCAACTGGTGGCCGCCGTACGGCTGACCGACCGGCGCGACGAGGGCGAGGCGCTCGCCGCGCTCCGCGCGCACCTGCGCGACCGACTGCCCGCGTACTCCGTGCCGCAGCCGATCCTCGCGGTGCCCGACTTCCCGTTCGGAGCGAACGGGAAGCTCGACCGCGCACGCCTGAGCGACATCGTCTCCGGCCTCATCCAGTCCCGGGCACGCACGGCACGGGGCGAACCGTCCACCCCGGCGGGGAGCGCCGACCGGGCCACGGCGTCGCTGGCGCTGGTCATCGCGAAGCTGTGGGCCGAGGCACTGGGCCTGCCTCTGGTGGATCAGCACGCCAACGTGCTGGACCTGGGCGGCGATTCGATCCTCGCGATGCGCACCATCGCCTCTCTGCGCCACCGCGGCCACCGCGTCGCTTTCGAGGACTTCTACGAGCACCCGACGCCCAGCCTGCTGGCCGCGGCTGCCGCGTCCGCGCGGTATCTTCCACGGCCGCGCTCCGAGGCGACCACCGAGCCGGGACGGCTCGCGCCCGCGCAGCGCTGGCTGTTCCGACAGCCGATCGACACACCACGGCACTGGAACCAGTCCGTTCTGCTGCGGTGCCGGGTGCGTGTGGACGCCGAGGCCCTGTCGGTGGCGGTCCGGGCCGTCCTGCACCGCCACGCGGCGCTGCGCCGGCCGGTCGGCCCCGGCGGTCCCGGGCGTACCCGGCCCGAGGACGACCTGGACACCGTGAGCCACTCCCGGCTGCGGTCGACCGACCCGCTGCCCGAGACGGTCGGCGGCGTCTGCACGGAGCTGCACCGGAGCCTCGACCCCGAAGCCGGACGGCTGCTGCGGGTGCACCTGTTCTCCGGCGGGCCCGGCGTGGAGGACCGGCTCGCGCTGATCGCCCACCATCTCGTGGTCGACGGGCTGTCCTGGCGCATCCTGCTCGACGACCTCGCCACCGCCTACCGGGCCGCGC
>NZ_JTHL01000001.1:4418834-4431793 GCF_000818195.1 Streptomyces sp. 150FB
TTCTACGCGTGGGCCGCCGCCGCGCCCCCGACCACCGCCGTGCCCTACGCGGGGTCCGCGCGCGACCGGCTCCCCGTGGACGACGCCACCGGTGGTGCCGAACCGGCCGCCCTCACCTGGTGTCTCGACGAGGCAGCGACCGGCCGCCTCGTCGAACGCCACGGGCGGGCCCAGCGCCTCGAAGCGGTGCTGCTCTCGGCGTTCGCCGACGCCACGCTGGCCTGGAGCGGTCAGCGGCGGCTCGGGGTGGAGGTGGAGACCCACGGCCGGGAGACCGACAGTGACGGCGGGCAGTACCTGGACACGGTGGGCTGGTTCACCGCCGTCAAGTGGCTGGCCGTCGACGCCGCCGCCGACGACGGCGCGCGGCAGGTGTCCGACGTCGAAGAACTCGTCCGGACGGCACCGCAGTTGCCGATGGACGTCGAAGGAGCGCGCCCCGAGGCCGGGTTCAACTTCCTGGGTACGTTCCGGCTGCCCGAGGATCCCTCCCTGGGCTGGTCGGTGGCGGACGAGCAGGCCGGGGCGGCCCGATGTCCCAGCGGCGACACCCTCTACCGGCTCCGCCTCACCGCCCGGATCGTCGACGGCAGGCTGGTGACCGATCTGGTGTACGCGTGGCCACGGCTGTCCCACGACCACGCGGAAGGGATCTTCACCGCCTTCTCCCACGCGGTGGCGGACGCGGCGGGCGCCGGCGCTGCTCCTCATGTCCGAGCGACGGTGTCCACCTCCGGTCAACTGCTGCACCGGGGCGCCGAACCGCCTCGGGGCGGCTGGCACGTGGTGCGCGAGCCCGCTCCCGTACTCCTGACCGGGGCGACCGGTTATCTGGGCCGGCACATCCTCGCCGAGCTGGTCGAGCGCGGCGCACGGGTGACCTGTCTGGTGCGCGGGAGGAGCGACGTCGAGGCGGCCCGGCGGCTCGGCGGCGCCGACGTGGTCGCCGGCGACATCACCGAGGAGGGCCTCGGCCTCTCTCCCGCCGGGCTCGCGCGGGCCCGTACGGCCCGGGTCGTCGTGCACGCGGCGGCGGACGTACGGCTGGTGGCCTCGCCCGTCGAGCTGGAGCGGACCAAC
Source organism: Streptomyces sp. 150FB (assembly GCF_000818195.1). Lineage (GTDB taxonomy): Bacteria > Actinomycetota > Actinomycetes > Streptomycetales > Streptomycetaceae > Streptomyces. The sequence continues at coordinate 4,419,915 of NZ_JTHL01000001.1, forward strand.
AACACCGCGGTGCGGCGGCTGCTCGACTGGATCGACACCCACGCCCCCGGCGCCCGACTGCACCACATCTCCACGCTGGCCGTCTCGGGCAGCGTGGAGGGTCCCGGGCGCCGGTTCAGCGAGGCGGATCTCCGTATCGGCCAGAGCTTCCGGACCCCGTACGAGAAGGTGAAGTTCGGGGCGGAGGAGACCGTACGCGCCTGGGCGGCTTCCGGCCGCCAGGCCTACATCCACCGCAGCGGCCACATCGCGGCGCACAGCGGGACCGGGGCGTTCCAGGACAACATCGCGGACAACCGGATCTATCAGACCGTGCGGGGGTACGTACTCGCCGGTGCGGCGCCGAGCCGGCCGTCGACGACGTTCGAGTTCTCCCACGTGGACACCGTGGCGGCGGGGATAACGGCGATCGCGACCCATCCGTACGCGGCGCCGGGCGTCTACCACGTCGAGTCGCCGCACACCGTCACCCACGACGACCTGGTGCGGTGGATGGCCCAGCACGGCTATCCCGTCCGGCTGACCGACGACGCCGCGTTCGCCGCGGCGCTGGCCCGCGCCGAACAGCACCATCCGGACATGGCCCGGCTCGCCTCGGCCTGGTCCCAACTCGGCGACCGCAACGTCCTCGTCGACAGTTCGTGGACCAATTCGGTGCTCGACCGGCTCGGGGTGCGCTTCGCCGAGCCGACCGCGCGGTGGTGGTCGGCGGCGCTGTCCTGGGCGACCGACGTCGGCTTCCTCCCGGCGGCCGTCGCCTCCCCCGACTGGCCGGAGCGGCACGCCGGTTCATCGTTCCCCTCACCCAGCCGGCCCTGACCGGCGGCACCGTACGGCCTGCCCGTACGCCCTGTCCGCACCTTCTGCCCGCACCGCCTGACCGTTCCGCCTGACCCCGCGACCCACCTCAGGAAGTGAAGCCATGCCCCAGCTCTCCCCCGTCCTCAAGCAGGCCACCCCCGTGATCGCCACCCGAGGGGAGGGGATGTACCTCTACGACGCCGACGACCGGCGCTATCTCGACTTCACGGCCGGGGTCGGCGTGACCAACACCGGTCACTGTCACCCCCGGGTGGTCGAAGCCGCGCAGAAACAGGCGGGCCGGCTGATCCACGGGCAGTACACGACCGTGCTGCACGACCAGTTGCTCACCCTGACGGAGCGGCTGGGCGAGGTACTTCCCGCCGGTCTGGATTCGCTGTTCTACCTGAACTCGGGCAGCGAGGCGGTGGAAGCGGCCGTGCGGCTCGCCCGGCAGGCCACCGGCCGGCAGAACGTGATCGTGTTCGAGGGCTCCTTCCACGGACGCACCATGGGCGCGGCGGCGATGAGCACCGCCGGCACCCGCTTCCGTGCCGGAATCGGGCCGCTGATGCCGGGGGTCGCCGTGGCGCCCTTCCCGCATGCCTTCAGACTCGGGATGAGCGAGGAGGCGGCCGCCGAGCACGCGCTGCGCGGTCTCGACCAGGTGCTGGCCACGGCCAGCGCGCCCGCCGAAACCGCCGCGATGTTCGTCGAACCGATCCTGGGCGAGGGCGGTTTCGTACCCGCGCCGCCGAGCTTCCTGGCCGGGCTCCGCGAGCGCGCCGACCGGCACGGCATCCTGCTGGTGGTCGACGAGATCCAGTCCGGCTTCGGCCGGACCGGGGCGTTCTGGGCCCACCAGCACGCCCCCGGTTTCGTACCGGACGTACTGCTCACGGCGAAGGGCCTCGCCAGCGGCTTCCCGCTGTCCGCGATCGCCGCGCCCGCCGAGCTGATGAGCCGGGCCTGGCCGGGGTCGCAGGGCGGTACGTACGGCGGCAACGCGGTGGCCTGCGCCGCCGCGCTCGCCACGCTCGACGTCATCCGCGACGAGGGCCTGGTGGCGAACGCCGCCGAACAGGGACGCCTGCTGGCGGACGGCCTGCGCAAGACCGCCGCCGGAGTCCCCGCCATCGCCGATGTCCGGGGTACGGGCCTGATGCTGGGCAACGAGTTCTGCCTGCCCGACGGCTCCCCCGACACCGCGACCGCCCTGCGCGTCCAGCGCGCAGCGTCCGACCTCGGCCTGCTGCTGCTCACCTGCGGGGTGCACGGCAATGTCGTACGGATGCTCCCGGCGCTGGTCGTCACGAGCGCGCAGATCGACGACGCGCTCGCGCTCTGGGCCGAGGCCGTCGCCACGGCGACCCGGTGAACGCCCCCACGACTCCCGAAAGGACGGATCACGCCATGACCAACACCGCGATCGGCGGCGTCGGCTGGACCAGCGAGTACCTGGAGTCCGCACGCGACGTGTGGTCCCTGTCGATCACCGACGGGGACCGCCGACTGCTGTGGACCGACTCGCTGGCCCAGCACTGGGACGAGGGCAAGGCGGCGTACACGGCCACGCGCTCGTTCATCGGGAGGAGCCTGGACGCCGTGGGCTTCGCCCGGATCGAGAACCTCATCTCCCCGGACGCGTCCGACGCCGACCTCATCACCAGCCTCTCGTTCATCCTGGACGAGGTGGGCGGCGCCGTACCGCAGAACGGCCAGGGCGACCTGTGGACGATCCTGCGTGACCGCGACGGCGACGGCGCCACCGAGCTGGGCTTCCACTGCGACACCTGCGACGTGCTCGTCCTGCTGTGCCTCCAGCCGGCCGCCGACGGTGGCGGCAACACCAAGCTGTCGAGTACCCGGCACGTCCACGACATCATCGAACGTGAGCGTCCCGACGTGCTGGCCCTGCTCAAGGAGGAGTGGAGGTTCGACCGGACCGGACGGGCCGGCCGGCAGATCATCCACACCCCCATCCTGTTCACGCAGGACGACGGGACCATCGGCTGCTACTACCAGACCCGGACGGTACGGGCGTCCGCGGACCTGGACGCCCGCCATCTCGAAGCCCTCGACTTCCTGGACGAGGTGCTCTACCGCCCGGAGATCGCGTTCGGGCTGCGGCTGGCCGTCGGCGATCTGCTGCTGATCCGCAACAGCCGTGTGCTGCACGGCCGGTCGCCCTACATCGACGTGCCAGGTCCGGAAGCCCGCCGGATCCTGCGCGCCTGGATGAACGAACGGTGACCGGCCACGGCAAGATCGGTGTCGTCACCGGCGGCGGCAGCGGCCTCGGACGGGCCTCCGCACTGGCCCTGCTGGACCAGGGCTGGTCGCTCGCGCTGGCAGGCCGGCGCAAGGAAGCGCTCGAAGAGACCGTCGAACTGTCGGGCCTCGGCCCGGACCGGGTGATCTCCGTACCCACCGACATCAGCAGCGCCACCGAGGTCGCCGCGCTCTTCGAGACCGTGCGCGGCCACTTCGGCCGGCTGGACCTGCTGTTCAACAACGCGGGCGCGGCCGTGCCGCGCAGGCCGGTCGCCGATGTGTCGATCGACGACTGGCGGCGGGTGATGGACACCACCGTCACCGGCACGTTCCTGTGCGCGCAGGAGGCGTTCCGCTTCATGCGCGACCAGACCCCGCAAGGCGGGCGCATCATCAACAACGGCGCGCCGTCCGCCCATTCGCCCCGCCCCAACGCCATCGCCTACACCACGGCCAAGCACGCGGTGCTCGGTCTGACCAGGTCCCTGTCGCTGGACGGGCGCCCGTACACCATCTCCTGCGGGCAGATCGACGTCGGCAACGTGGCGCCGGTGGACGGGAGTCCGCAGCCGCCCGCCATGCAGGCCGACGGAACGATGGCGGTGGAGGCGACCGTCCCGGTGGCGCGCTTCACCGAGGCCCTCCTGCTGATGGCGTCGATGCCCCCGGACACCAATGTGCAGTTCCTCACGGTCCTGCCCACCACGATGCCCTACATCGGCCGGGGGTGACGCGGTGCTGATCAGCGCACGTTCCTTCGACGAGTACCGGGCGATGTTCGCGCTCTCGGACGACGACCTCGGCCTGCGCATCCTGGACTGCCCCGGCGGGGCGGCGAGCTTCACGGCCGAGGCCGGGGAGCGGGGCGCCGATGTCGTCGCGGTCGATCCGCAGTACGGTCCGGACCGTCATCTGCTGGGGAAACTGGCCGAGCGGGAGATCGAGCACAAGCATCAGCTCCTGGTGGAGCACGCGTCGCGTTTCGTCTGGGACTGGTTCGGGGACGCCGAGCGGTACACCCGGCTGCGGGTCGAATCCGCGCGGGCCTTCGCCGCCGACATCGCGGCCCGCCCGGACCGTTACGTCGAGGGCTCACTGCCCCGACTCCCCTTCCCCGACCGCTCCTTCGACCTCGTACTCAGCTCGCACCTGCTGTTCTCCTACGGGGCGCAACTGAGCGAGGAGTTCCACCTGAGCGCCCTGCTCGAACTGGTCCGGGTGGCCCGCAGGGAGGTCCGGCTCTTCCCGGTGGTGCTGCACACCAGCGACCACCCCTACGAGGCACTGGACCGGCTGCGCGGCGCGCTCGACGGCTGGGGGGTGCCGTCGCGGCTCGACCGGGTCGGCTACGCGTTCCAGCCGGGCGGCGACGAAGCCCTCGTCCTCGACTGCGCCGGCCACGCCCCGCTGCCCACGGCCAGGCCAGGCGCCGACGCCGGCGACCCGGTGCGCTGGCGGCACCTTCGCGCGGCGGCCGACCAGGGGGGAGCGGCCTCGCCCTGAAATCCAGGGAGGCAGCCCGGGCCGAACAGTCCTACGTTGGCTGTATGACCGGCACGACGCCGGGCCGCCCGCCAGGTGGGAGCGAGGAGGGCGGGCCGGGGATGGGGCGGCGGCTGCGGGACGCCCGGGCCCGCGGCTTCGTCGGGCGCGGCCCGGAACGCGATCTGTTCCGGTCCGCGCTGGCCGGCACGCCCGACGCCTTCGCCGTGCTGTATCTGCACGGCCCTGGCGGCATCGGCAAGTCCACGCTGCTGCGGCGGTTCGCCGACGACGCCGAGGCGGCCCGCCGCCCGGTGGTGCGGGTCGACGGAAGGACGGCCGGCCGTTCGGCACGCCAGTTCTGGGCGGCGGCGGGCCGCTCGGTGGACACGCCCGGCGCTGTGCTGCTCGTCGACGGTTTCGAGCGGTGTGACGCGGTGGCGGAATGGTTCCGGCAGGACTTCCTGCCGCGGCTTCCGAGTGACGGAGTCGTGGTCGTCGCGAGCCGCCGCGCACCGGAGCCCGGCTGGCGAACCGACCTCGGGTGGGGCAAGGAGGTACGGACCGTGGGTCTGCGCAACCTCTCTCCCGAGGACGCCGTCGCACTCCTCGACGGCCGCGGCGTTCCCACCGGGATGCGGCGGGCTCTCCTGGCCTTCACCGGCGGGCATCCGCTGGCGCTCTCTCTCGCCGCCGAGGTGGCGGCGGGCTCCGGGAGCGGAACGGCCGACGACGCCCCGCGGGCGGAGCCCGGCGGAGCCGGGCCCGGCCCGGCGGAGAGGTGGAGCCCCGGCCAGGACGTCATCGAACACCTGCTCGCCCAGCTCGTCGGCACCCTGCCGTCCGGGCTCCACCGCCGCGTCCTGGAGGTCTGCGCGCACGCGCACAACACGACGGAGGAACTGCTGCGTGCCGTGTTGCCCTCCGATACGGACGCCGGTGGGCTGTTCGGCTGGCTGCGCTCGCTTCCGTACGTCGAGACCGGGCCGGAAGGGCTGTATCCGCACGACATCGTCCGCGCCGCGCTCGACGCGGATCTGCGGTGGCGCGACCCGGAGGGCTACGAGGCCGTTCACCTGGCCGTACGTGACCATCTCCTCGACCGGGCCCGGACTGCGGAGGGCACGGCACTGCTCCACCTGATGGAGGCGCTGATCTTCGTCCACCGGCACACCGAGGGCATGACCGGCTTCTTCACCTGGCGCACCGAGCCGGACCTGTGGGAGGACGCCTGTCATACGGAGGACCGGGCAGCCGTCGTGGCGCTGGCCGCGGAGACCGAGGGGGCCGAGTCGGCGCGCATCGTGGAATTCTGGCTGGACCGGCAGCCGGAGGCCTTCCACGTCTACCGGCGCACCCGTCCGGACGATCCCACCGGCCAGGGCCCCGGGGTGGCGGAGCCCGTCGCGTTCATGGCGTGGCTACGGCTGCCCGCGGTGACGGACGCGGTCACGGAGGCCGAGCGCCGGGAGGAGACCGCGGCCGACCCGGTGGTCGCCGCGGCCTGGGCGCACGCCCGCTCCGCCGCGCCCGTCCGCGCGGGCGAGCACGTCGCGCTGGCCAGGTTCCTGGTGGATCCGGCGGCCTACCAGCGGCCCTCGCCGGTGACCGACCTGGTCCAGATGCGCGTCCTGTCGGAATGGCTCCGCGCGGTGCGCCCGGCGTGGTCGTACCTCGTGGTGGCCGATCCGGAGTTCTGGGGGCCGCAGATGGCGTATCTGGAGCAGCGGCGCGTTCCGGCGGATCCTTCGGTCGGGGGCAGGACCTACGCGCTCTTCGGCCACGACTGGCGGGCGGCCCCGGCCGGACCGTGGTTCGACGGATACGTGGCGCGTGAGCTGTACGGCCCTCGGAGCGGCGACGGCCCCACGGCCGGAGGCGAGGAGGACCCCTCCGACCTGGCCGTACTGTCGCGCGAGGAGTTCGGCGACGCCGTACGCGCGGTCCTGCGAGCCTGGCGGCGTCCGGACGTGATCGCCGCGAGTCCGCTCCTTCGGAGCAGACTCGTCACCGACCGGATGCGGGGAGGCGAGCGGCCCGGGCCCGGGGGACCGGCGGACGGTCCGCTCGCGGGAGCGCTGAGAGAGGCCGTCGTCGACGCCGTGGACGCCCTCGGGCGGGACCCGCGGGCAGAACCGCTGCACCGGGCCGTGACCACCGCTTACTTCCGCGGAGTACCCACCCGGGAAGCGGCGGCGGAGCGGCTCGGTGTGCCGCTGTCCACCTTCCGCAGGCACGTGGCGCGGGCGGTCGACCGCGTGATCGGCTACCTGTGGCAGCAGGAGCTCTCAGGGCCGGGCTCGCAATGAGCGCACATCGAGCGCTGATCGGGCCGCCGGATGAGCGGTTGATCGACCCACTCTGGCCGTATGGCGAACACAGTGATGAACACAGAGACAGGAACAACTCGGACAGACATCGACACCCCCTTTCCCCTGCGGGGCGCGACAGCACTCGTCACCGGTGCCAACCGCGGCACCGGCCGGGCCCTCGCCGGGGAACTGCTCGAGCGCGGCGCCGCGAAGGTGTACGGCGGAGCCCGCAGGCCCGACACGATCACGGACCCGGACATCGAACCCGTCCGGATCGACATCACCGATCCCGACCAGATCGCCGCGGCGGCCGCCCGGTGCCAGGACGTCACCCTGCTGGTCAACAACGCCGGCGTCTTCCGGGGCGCACCGCTGCTCTCCACCCCGAGCGCACAGGACGCGCGGGACGAGATGGAGACGAACTACTTCGGCACCCTGTCCATGATCCGGGCCTTCGCGCCCGTTCTGGCCGCGAACGGCGGCGGAGCAGTCGTCAACGTGCTCTCCGTGCTCTCCTTCATCAACTACGCGCCCTGGGGTTCGTACAGCGCCACGAAGTCGGCGGCCTGGTCCCTGAACAACTCCGTCCGCGACGAGCTGGCCGGACAGCACACGCGCGTCGTGGCCGTCCACGCCGGACTGGTCGACACCGAGATGGCCGACGGCATCACTCTCCCGAAGATCCCCGTCAGTGACTTCGTGTCCGCGACCGTGGACGGACTGGAGGCGGGCCGGATCGAAGTGCTCGTCGACGAGCACACCCGCGCCTTCAAGCCCCTGCTCGCGGACCATCCCCACAACCGGAGCAGTCAGCCGCGGCCGGAGTCCGTCGCCCGCTGAATCGAGCCAACCGAAAAATGTGACGTCAATTTTCGCAGGAGTGTTTATCTGCGAGAGGTCGGAGTCATCATGCGAAAGAATATCCTGATAACTGGCGCAAGTTCGGGTCTCGGCGAAGGCATGGCAAGACAGTTCGCGGCCGCCGGCAGGAATCTGGCCCTGTGCGCACGACGCATCGACAAGCTTGAGGAACTACGTACGGAGCTGGAGGCGGCCCATGGCGTCAAGGTTGCCGTTCGGAAGCTGGATGTGAATGACCATCTCCAGGTTTTCGAGACGTTCGACGAATTGCACGACGAACTCGGGTCCATCGACCGCGTCGTCGTCAACGCGGGAGTGAATCGCGGCCAGTCGGTGGGCAGTGGGCATTTCGAGGAGAACAGGCAGACACTGACGACGAACTTCGTCTCTGCCCTCGCGCAGGCCGAGGCGGCGGTCCGGATGTTCCGTTCCCAAGGCTCGGGACATCTCGTCATCATCTCGTCGCTCGGCGGTGTCCGCGCGATGCCCGGCAAGCTCACCGCCTACAACGCGTCGAAGGCGGGACTCTCCTCACTCGGCGACGGAATTCGTTACGACCTCCTGGACACAGCCATCAAGGTCACTACGCTGAAGCCGGGTTACATGGAATCCGAGTTGAACGATGAGCACGGCCTGAAGCGTCCGTACGTCACGGGAGCGAGCGCGGGAGCCAAGTCCCTCTTCAAGGCGATCGAGTCGGAGAAGGCAAAGGGGTATGTTCCGTTCTTCCCCTGGGCGCCCCTGTCGCTCGCCATCAGGGCGATGCCGGGGAAAAGGATGAAGAAGCTCATGTAGAGAGTGAGCTGTCACTGTCACTAAAATGGAAAAGCGTGGCGACGACGGGGAGGACTCCGCCGGAGCCCTTTCCGGCGAGACTGTCATGGGAGGAATCATGACTGAGGAGCGACTGAATCTGGATATCCATCCGCCGAGGGCGCTCGTGACCGGTCCGCTCTCCGGCCTCGGGAGCCGGGTGGCCGAGCGGCTGACCGAGGACGGGTTCGCGGTGACCTCCGGCTCGAAGAAAGGCGCGGTGGACGCGATGGTCATTACCGTTGCCGAGCGCCCCGGGCCGCGACCGGACGGATATGACGAACGTGACGCCGAGGCCGTCCTGAGGAGCAACTCACCCTTGTCCCGTCCGCCGGTCGCGTCCGCCGAGGGCATGGTCGAGCGGGAACAGGGAGTCATCGTCTACGTCGTTCCCGTGGCCGCGGACGACGCGACCGCCGACCGCCCGGCATCGGTGACCGGCATCGAGTCGATGACTCACGCCTGGGCCGCGGAACTCGCCCCCACCGGAGTGCGCGTGAACACCGTGATCGCCGAGGTCGGATCGGCCGGCGCGACGCGGGGAAGGACGACGTCCGAAGAATCGCCCCGGGGACGCCGGGCGGACCTTGGCCACGTCGTCGACACGGTTTCTTTTCTCGCCTCGCCGAGTGCGAGCCTGATCAGCGGTACGACACTTTGCTGTAGTTCCTGAACTGATGTGACGGCGGGCGGCGGCCGGCGGCCGACGGGACGACGGCTACGGGCCGACGCCGTGCTCGAAGAGGCCCCGGGTCTCCGCCGAGCCCCGCACGGCGACGCCCGTCGCCCGTCGCGCGGTCGCTCAGTCGCGCGCGCCCGGCTTGTTCACGACGCCCCAGGCGACCCTGGCGGTGACGATCGCGTGGTCCGCCTGGATCGCTTTCGCGTTCCCCGGTGCGGCGGTGCCCTTCTTGCCCGTGGGCACCGTGACGCCCTTCACGGATCCGCCGTGGTCCTTTTCTCCGAGGTACATGTACGTGTGCGGATCGAAGAAGATCTCCTGCTTGCCCTGCCAGCCGGACGGGGTGGGCTCGGCGTAATTCACGGTCACCGCGATCGCCTTACGCCCGAGCGGATCCTTGACGTCCTTCTCCACATGGGTCCCGGGGATGTCGGCCATCGCCCGGAACATGGCGGCCCGCACCTTCGGCGGGATGAGCACGGAGCGGTAGAGGACACTGAGCTCCCGCCAGTCGCGCTCCGCCCTTGTCTCGCCCTTGACGTCACCGATGGCGTGCTCCTCGCGGACGCGTCGCATCATCGCTTCGGGGTCGCTCGGCAGCGTGCTGAGGAATCGGTAGAACTGACGCTGGGAGCGGTCGTCGTAGCCCTCCTTCTTCCACTTCTCCTCCTGGTTGGGCCCGTACCAGACGTGGAGCTTGTTCGGGTCGAAGTCCTTTGCGTCCCCCGCCGGCGCGACACCGGGCAGCGTGGCCGACCCCGTACCGTCCCAGCGGTCCCATTGCTCCGACGTCTGGGGCTTGCCCTGCATGAAGACGGTGCTCTTCTCGTAGACCCACTGCTTCGGGCCGGGCTCGGTGGCGCCGGTGTTCTCCACCGTGGCCGCCGCCAGTTCCAGAGCCTGGGCGGAGGCTGCCGCCGACAGGACCCGCGGGCCGCCGTCGCCGGTGCTGCCCGGCTGACGCGCCGCGGTGTTCCCCGGCTGATGCGCGATCACACCACCGACGACGGCGAGGGCCGCGGCGGCGGGGATGAGGATCATCCTCCGGCGCGGGAGTCGGCCGGAGGAGGCGCCGGATCGCGGGACGTTCCTCCGGCCGCCGCTCTCCTCCAGCGCGGCCCGCAGCATCCGGGCGCGCGACGGGGCGAGTTGGTCCGCGTCCGGCAGCGGGCAGTCGCCGCGCAGGGCTCGGGTCTCACGGATCTCGTTCATACGGTGCTACCTCCGTGCATGCGTGATTCGAGTACGGGACCGAGCTCGCCCAGTGCGGAACGCAGCTTCCTACGGGCCCGGTTGAGCCGGGAGCGGACGGTCCCCGCGGGGATGTCCAGGGCCTCGGCGATCTCCAGATAGGTGAAGTCGGCCCAGGCGAAGAGGAGCAGGACGTGCCGATCGCCCTGGGAGAGCCCGGAGAGAGCTTTGGCCAACGGGCCGGAGACCGCGTGCGCGGCGATGCGGTCGTCGGCGCCCTCGGTCCAGGATTCGGCCACGGGGTCGTGTCCGGTGCGGGCGAGGATCTTCAGGGCCCTGACCTCGTCACGGCGGTGCCTGCTGATCAGCCTGGCCGCGATGCCGTGGAGCCAGGGACGGGCGGAAGCCCGGGCGACGTCGTAACGGGCGCGCATCCTGAAGGCGGCGAGGAAGGTCTCCGCCGTGACATCGTCGGCCGCGTCGCGCCCGAGCCGACGTGCCACGTACCGGTGAATGGCGGGCGCGTGCCGGTCGAAGAGCGTCGCGAACCGCTCCGGCTCGTCGAGCGAGGCCGCGATGAGCGAGGCGTCGTCGTCCTCGGCCGTCTCGCGGGGTACGCCGGCCCTCGGGGAGGGTGGGCGCGGCAATTCGGTCATCTGTGATCCGTTACCTCGGCGGAATGAACGTTGTTCACCGGTACTTGCCACCGGACCGGGAACAGGTTCACGGCACACACCACCCCGCCGCCCCGGTCTCCGCCCCCGGTGCCCCACCTTGAGATAGTTCGATCGCCTCGGTTCCGCCGGAATCCGGGACGGAAATGAACGAACGAGGTACGGCAAGGGAGCGCTCGTGCGGGCTGTGGTGTTTGAGGCGTTCGGGGAGTTGGCCCAGGTGCGGGAGGTCCCCGATCCCGTGCCGTCCGCCGACGGGGTCGTCGTACGGGTCGAGGCGACCGGGCTGTGCCGCAGTGACTGGCACGCGTGGATGGGGCACGACTCCGGGGTCGCCCTGCCCCATGTTCCCGGGCACGAACTCTCCGGCACCGTCGCCGCCGTGGGTTCCGGCGTCGGCAACTGGCGGGTGGGCGACCGGGTCACCGTACCGTTCGTGTGTGCCTGCGGGCGCTGCGCCGCCTGTGCGGCGGGGGAGCAGCAGGTGTGCGAGCGGCAGGAGCAGCCCGGCTTCACGCACTGGGGGTCGTTCGCCGAGTACGTTCCCGTGCACCACGCGGACGTCAATCTCGTCGCCCTCCCCGACGGCATGTCGTACGTCACCGCCGCCGGCCTCGGCTGCCGGTTCGCGACCGCCTACCGGGCTGTCGTCGCGCAGGGGCGTACGCGGGCGGGCGAGTGGGTGGCCGTGCACGGGTGCGGCGGGGCCGGGCTGTCCGCCGTGATGATCGCCGCCGCCTGCGGGGCGCGGGTCGTGGCCGTCGATGTGGCGCCGCGCGCGCTGGAGCT
>NZ_JTHL01000001.1:4432262-4444716 GCF_000818195.1 Streptomyces sp. 150FB
CCGGCGGTGGCGCCCACGTATCCCTCGACGCGCTCGGCTCGGCCGCCACGTGCTCCGCCTCCGTCGGGGGCCTCCGGGCGCGGGGCAGGCACGTACAGGTCGGGCTGCTGCCCCCGGGCGGTACGGGGGTGGCCATGGACCGTGTCGTCGCGTACGAGCTGGAGATCCTCGGCAGCCACGGAATGGCCGCCCACGCGTACCCGGAGATGATGCGTCAGGTGAGCGCCGGCACGCTCCGTCCCGACCTGCTGGTGACCTCGGTCATCGGGCTCGACGACGCCCCGGCCGCGCTCGCGGCCCTGAGCGAGGGATCCGCTGCGGGCATCACCGTCATCACGCCACGGTAGGGGCCTTCAGGTCAGTCCCGTTCATATGGTTAGACTCACGCAACCGTACTGGGGCAGCAGGGGAGGCGACGCGGATGGCGGTAGCGCGGAAGGTCATTCTCTACGGGCTGGTCGTCTTCGTGCTGTACACGATCATCACGTCCCCGGCCAGGGCCGCCGATCTCGTCCAGGTAGGCTTCGAAGGGATTTCGAACGCCGCCGAAGGCGTCGGAGAGTTCATGTCCCAGCTCATTCAGTGATCACGCCGGACGATCGCGGGCCGGGACCGACCGGACCGCCCCCAAGGAGTGCCCCGTGATCCGCCACCTGGTCCTTTTCAAGCTCAACGAAGGCGTCTCGCGTGACGAGCCGCGCGTGATCGCCGGCGGCAAGGCCTTCGAGGAGCTCGGCGGGCAGGTCCCCGAGGTCGAGTTCTGGGAGTGTGCCTGGAACTTCAGCGAGCGGCCGATCGCCTACGACTTCGCGATCAACTCCGCCGTCGCCGACCGGGACGCGCTCCAGACCTACCTGGACCATCCGGCCCATCAGGCAGCCGTCGCACAGTGGCGTGAATTCGCCACCTGGGTGATCGCCGACTACGACTTCTGAGCCTTCCCCGCTCTCCGCCCCGCACCCTTCCGGTGTGGGGCTTTTGGGCTTATTACCCAAATTTGTCACCAACACGGTAATTTCGGGTGCTTGCGCACAGTGGGCATGTCTTGTGATGCTATGACCGCTTTTGACGGATGAGTTGACCGCAGTCGACCGCAAAGGGGTGGCGTGACCGTGCCGGCCAGTACTACGCCTCAAGTCCCGCCCCAGATCGAGACCGAACCACGTCCCTCCACCCCGGGGACCAGGGGCGCCGACACCCGAGCTCTGACGCAGGTCCTCTTCGCCCAGCTCAAGGAGGCCGAACGGGGCACCGAGGAGCACACCCGCGTACGCGCGGCGCTCATCGAGGCGAATCTGCCGCTGGTGCGCTACGCGGCGGCCCGCTTCCGCAGCCGTAACGAGCCGATGGAGGACGTCGTCCAGGTCGGCACCATCGGCCTGATCAACGCCATCGACCGGTTCGACCCCGACCGGGGAGTGCAGTTCCCGACGTTCGCGATGCCGACCGTCGTCGGCGAGATCAAACGATACTTCAGGGACAACGTACGGACCGTGCACGTGCCGCGCCGGCTGCACGAGCTGTGGGTCCAGGTGACCGGCGCCACCGAGGACCTGACGACGGCTCACGGCCGCTCACCGACCACCGCCGAGATCGCCGAGCGGCTGAAGATCTCCGAGGAGGAGGTCCTCGCCTGCATCGAGGCGGGCCGCTCCTACCACGCCACCTCGCTGGAGGCGGCCCAGGAGGGCGACGGGCTGCCGGGGCTGCTCGACCGGCTCGGTTACGAGGATCCCGCACTCGCCGGGGTCGAGCACCGCGACCTCGTCCGGCACCTTCTCGTACAACTGCCCGAAAGGGAGCAGCGCATCCTGATGCTCCGTTACTACAACAACCTGACGCAATCACAGATCAGTCAGGAACTGGGCGTCTCTCAGATGCATGTGTCAAGACTTCTCGCCAGAAGCTTCGCGCGACTGCGATCCGCAAATCGGATCGAAGCGTAACCCTCGCGGGTACACCCTTCTTGAACGGTAGTCAGCCGCCGAAAAGCCCCACACCGGCCGACACCCCCTGTTTCCTGCGCCGACCCGGCAACTACTTGTCGACATGTCACTACAGCGTGTTGCCGACATGTGACATTCTGCGGGAACCGCGTTTGCCGTGGCTCCTCCGCCGGTATTCAGGTGGAGGCTGCGTTCCTCCGACGGGAGCGGCCACCGCGTCCGTCAGCGACCTCAAGGGGGTGGCATGTCCGTAGAACAGGGCAGCTCGAAGGTGCTCACGCTCACAAAAAGCGTTTCCGCGCCCGATGCTCTCGACACCGTGGTGCACGTGGTCCAGCCGCGTGCGTCCCAGCCGGAAGCCATCGACACCCGCACTCTGTCCCGCTCCCTGTTCCTGCGGCTCGCCGAACTGGGCGCCGACGAACTGGGCAGTCCGGAGCACACCTACGTCCGCGACACTCTCATCGAGCTGAACCTGCCGCTGGTGCGTTACGCGGCGGCCCGCTTCCGCAGCCGTAACGAACCGATGGAAGACATCGTCCAGGTCGGCACGATCGGCCTGATCAAGGCGATCGACCGGTTCGACTGCGAACGGGGCGTGGAATTCCCGACGTTCGCGATGCCCACGGTCGTCGGTGAGATCAAGCGCTTCTTCCGCGACACGTCGTGGTCGGTACGGGTGCCGCGCCGGCTCCAGGAGCTGCGGCTCGCGCTCACCAAGGCCAGCGACGACCTGGCGCAGAAGCTCGACCGCTCGCCGACCGTCCCCGAACTCGCCGTCGTACTCGGCGTGTCCGAGGAGGACGTGGTCGACGGCCTCGCGGTCGGCAACGCGTACACCGCGTCCTCGCTGGACTCCCCCTCGCCGGAGGACGACGGCGGGGAGGGCTCGCTGGCCGACCGCCTCGGTTACGAGGACATGGCCCTGGAGGGCGTCGAGTACCGCGAGTCGCTGAAGCCGCTGCTCGCCAAACTCCCGCCCCGCGAGCGGCAGATCATCATGCTGCGGTTCTTCGCGAACATGACGCAGTCACAGATCGGTGAGGAGGTCGGCATCTCCCAGATGCATGTCTCACGGCTGCTGACCCGCACCCTCGCGCAGTTGCGCGACGGGCTGATCTCCGACTGAGGTCCCGGGACCCCGCCCATCCGTCGGGCGGGGTTCCGATATGACGAGCCGTATCTCTGCCGCTCGTGCTGCCTGTGCCTGTACTGCTTTTGCTTGTACCGCCTGTGCTTGTACCGCCGTGGATCAGAAGGCCAGCAGAGCCACCACGACCAGAACGACGACGACCACGACCACGCCGATGATCACGCCGGTCTTGGACCCGCTCTTCTGCGGCGCCTGCCGTCGCTGCGGCTCGCCCTCGTCGACGAACGCACGGAACATCTGAGTGTTGCCCGCGGGGTCGGGGCTGCCTTCGGGACCGGGGCCCTGCGGAGCTTGGGGGTTGTGTGCCATGGGGCAGGACCCTAGCGAACATGGGTCCGCCGCCCAACCCCCGCCCCACCACGAATCGCATGTGCGAGCCCGGTTGTGACATGCGTCGACGCGCACCGACGGGGTGGCCGAGCGGTCACGGATCCGGTCACCGACCCGGTCGCGGGCGCGTACGGCCCGCATTTCGAGTAGCACAGATGTGCGCCGCGCCAGGACTTGACCCAAACCCGAGCAATACTTTTATATCACTTTACTTATCTGAGCCTGATTTCGTTTGCCTGTGACAACCAACAGATTCTATGGTTGCCTCAAGCAACAAGATGTCGGGAGGTTTCATGGCCGCACAGAGGCAGTACGCGGAGCTGGCCCGACAGCTCACCGCCCTCGGCGCCGTAAAAAGAGGCCTGGCGCGCATCATGCCGGCCGAGTGCCCGACCGGTTCCGCCGTCGTACTGGGCCTGCTGCAGCGCCACGGCGAGATGCGGATGAGCCGCCTCGCCGAGCTGCTCGCCGTGGACATGTCGGTGACCAGCAGGCATGTCGCCCACGCCGTGGAGCGCGGCTGGCTCGAACGGTCACCGGACCCCGCCGACAAGCGCTCGCGGATCCTGCGGCTCACACCCGAGGGCCACGGCCTGCTCGACGAGCTGGCCGCACGGACGACAGCGATGTTCGCCAGGAAGCTCGACGACTGGTCCGACGACGAAGTCGGCCAACTCAGCGCGATGTTGGAACGGCTGCGCGGCAGCTTCAGCGACTGCCGGGACCGGCAGTACGACACCCCGCCGGCCGGCTCGGCCGCCGCGGGCGAAGCCTCGTACACCCGCACCGAAGACCTGCCTGCCCGTACGTAGGGTCCACCCACCCGTACACACGCGCACTCACAGACGTAAGACAAGGAATTCAATGGCTACGACCACACCAACCGGTGTACGGGGCGGCCACGCCAAGCACGGCGGCGAACCCCCGGCCTCCCCCGGCAGCGGCGCGCCGATGACTCACCGGCAGATCATGGAGGCGCTCTCCGGTCTGCTCCTCGGGATGTTCGTCGCGATCCTCTCGTCGACGATCGTCACCAACGCTCTGCCGCACATCATTTCCGACCTCGGCGGCGGACAGAGCTCCTACACCTGGGTGGTGACCGCTTCGCTGCTCGCGATGACGGCCTCCACACCGCTGTGGGGCAAGCTCGCCGACCTCTTCAGCAAGAAGCTCCTGGTCCAGATAGCCCTGATCATCTACGTCACGGGCTCGATCGTGGCCGGCCTCTCGGTCAACTCCGAGATGCTGATCACCGTCCGCGTCTTCCAGGGCATCGGCGTCGGCGGTCTCTCCGCCCTCGCCCAGATCGTCATGGCCGCGATGATCTCCCCGCGCGAGCGGGGCCGGTACAGCGGCTACCTCGGAGCGACCTTCGCCGTCGCCACCGTCGGCGGCCCGCTGCTCGGCGGTGTCATCACCGACACCTCGTGGCTCGGCTGGCGCTGGTGCTTCTACGTCGGCGTCCCGTTCGCGATCATCGCCCTGATCGTGCTCCAGAAGACGCTGAACCTGCCGATCGTCAAGCGCAAGGTCAAGGTCGACTGGCTCGGCGCCTTCTCGATCGCCGCCGCCGTCTCGCTGCTGCTGATCTGGGTCACCTTCGCCGGTACGAAGTACGACTGGGTCTCCTGGCAGACGTACGCCATGGTCGGCGGTTCGATCGTGCTCGGCCTGATCTTCATCCTCGTCGAGGCGAAGGCCAGCGAGCCCATCATTCCGCTGCGGCTCTTCCGCAACCGCACGATCACGCTGGCCTCGCTGGCCTCACTCTTCGTCGGTATCGCGATGTTCACCGGCACGGTCTTCTTCAGCCAGTACTTCCAGCTCGCGCGGAACCAGACGCCCACCATGTCCGGGGTCATGACGATCCCGATGATCGGCGGCCTGTTCCTGGCATCGACCGTCTCCGGCCAGGTCATCACCAAGACGGGACGCTGGAAGGCGTGGCTGGTCAGCGGCGGTGTCCTCGTGACGGCGGGGCTCGGCCTGCTCGGCACCATCCGGGTCGACACCCCCTACTGGGAGATGGCCATCTACATGGCCGCCATGGGGCTCGGCATCGGCATGATGATGCAGAACCTGGTCCTCTGCACCCAGAACCAGGTCTCGGCGAAGGACCTCGGCTCCGCCAGCTCCACCGTCACCTTCTTCCGCTCGCTGGGCGGTGCGATCGGTGTCTCGGCGCTGGGCGCGATCCTCGCCAACCGCGTCACGCGCTACGCCGCCGACGGTCTCGCCGACCTCGGCCCCAGCGGCGCCGGACTCCGTAAGGCCGCCGCGGCGGGCAGCGGCGAAGGCGCCATCCCCGACCTGGCCTCGCTGCCGGCGCCGCTGCGCACCATCACGGAAGCCGCGTACGGGCACGGCGTCGCCGACGTCTTCCTCTACTCGGCGCCGTTCGCGCTGCTCGCCCTCCTGATCACCCTGTTCATCAAGGAGATCCCGCTGCGGACGCGCGCCGTCGGCGATCCCGCGCAGAACGCCGACGTCCCCGTGACGCCCGGCGGAGACACCATGGCCATGGAGGCGCCCATGCCCGCGGACGAGTTCGCGAACCCCGTACCGGGCCGGGCCGGTTCGTCGGAACCGCTGCCGGAGGCCGTCCCCGTGCCGCTCCCGGTGCGGGAGTCGGCTTCGGCTCTCGCCTCCGCCTACGGGTCGGAGATACGCGGCGCTGCCGTGCGCGGAGTCGTGCGCGGCACCGAAGGCACCTCGGTGCCCCGGGCCGCCGTCACGCTGATCTCCCTCGGCGGACGCCAGTTGGGGCGCGCCGTCGCCCTGGACGACGGCGGCTACGCCCTGGAGGCGCCGGGCGCCGGATCGTACGTCCTGATCGCCGCCGCCGACGGCTTCCAGCCGCAGGCGTCCACGGTCGTCATCGGCGACGAGCCGCTGGCGTACGACATCCTGCTCTCCGGTACGAGCGGCCTCGGCGGGGTCGTGCGCGCCGCCGACACCGGGCAGCCGATCGCGGACGCCATGGTCATCGTGACCGATGTGCGCGGCGACGTACTGGCCACCGGGAAGTCCACCGACCAGGGTGACTTCACCTTCGGTGAGCTGGTCCCCGGCTATGTGACCGTCGCGGTCAACGCCTCCGGATTCCGTCCGCTGGCGCTGCCGGTGGAGATCCGCGGCCAGGGTGTCACCCGTATCGAGGCGGTCCTCCAGACCGGCGCCCTGGTCCAGGGCACGGTCAGGGCGGGCGCAGCCCGGCGGCCGCTGCCCGACGCGCGCGTCACGCTCATCGACGCGGCGGGCAATGTGGTCGGCAGCGCGACGACCGGGGACGACGGGGCGTACGCCTTCGCCGACCTCAACGCCGGTGAGTACACCGTCATCGCGACCGGATACCCGCCGGTCGCCGGCGCACTGTCCGTACGGGGACGCGGAGTTGACGCGCACGACATCGAACTCGCCCACCCCGGCGAGTAGTCGAAACACCGGGCCGCGCGTTGTTCCTCACGGACGACGCGCGGCCCGGTGCGGAGCCGGGCGCCGAACGCGCCGGGCGCGGTCCGCCGCGTGTGCCGGGACCCGGCCGCCGGCTGCCGGATCAAGATCGAGGAGAGTAAACGGGATGGGACTTCGCGCACAGGTACGGACGCGGGACGGCTGGGCCGTTCAGCACGCGATCGTGACCATGACCGACATGACCGGCGCACAGGTGGCACGCGCGGCGGCCGACGCCGACGGACTGGTGAAGGACGACCTGACGCTCGCGCCGGGTCCGTACACGGTGATCGTGACCGCCATGGGGTACGTCCCCGTCGCCTCCACGGCCGTCGTCACGTCGAGCGGGCGTGCCGAGGTCGGCACGGTCGTACTGGCCAGGCAGGGCGGCGTCGAACTGCCGCCGCCCGGCGCCTGGAGCCTCGACCCGGCGCATTCGTCGGTGGGCGCGGTGGCGCAGCACCTGGGCATCTCCAGCGTGCACGGGCGCTTCAAGGAGTTCGGCGGGCGGATCGAGATCGTCGAGACCGAGGGCGGCTACGGGAACTCGCGCGTCGACTGCGTCATCACCGCGGCGAGCATCGACACCGGGAACGGGCTGCGCGACAAGCACCTCAGGTCGCCGGACTTCCTCGACGTGGAGCGGTTCCCCGAGATCACATACCGCAGCACGGGCCTCGACCCCGCCGGTCCCGACCGCTGGATCGTGCACGGCACGCTGTCGCTGCACGGCATCGAGCGCGCCGTCGACCTGGAGCTGAGCTACCTGGGGACGGGACCCGACCCCTGGGGCGGTACGCGGGCGGCGTTCCGCGCGACGACGGAGCTGCGCCGCGAGGACTTCGCCATGAACTTCAACCAGGTGGTGGAGGCGGGGATCTCCGCGATCGGGACGACGCTGCGGGTGGAGCTGGACATCCAGGCGGTGCAGGGCGACAGCGTGCCGGGGATGTAGGCGGCGGGCGCGGTGGGCGGTCACGTCGTAGGCTGCGAACCATGGCACCGAACATCGCAACGAATACCTCTGTGGACCTGGACAAGCTCCTGGAGTTCGTACGGCCCAGGCACCGCGCGATCCTGCTCACCACCCGCGCCGACGGCCGCCCCCAGGGCTCCCCGCTGACCTGCGGGGTGGACGACGCGGGCCGGATCGTCGTCTCGACGTACCCCGACCGCGCGAAGACACGCAACGCCAAGCGCGACGACCGGGCGAGTGTGATCGTCCTGTCGGACGACTGGAGCGGCGCATGGGTCCAGATCGACGGGACGGCCGAGGTGCTCGACGTACCGGAGTCGGTCGAGCCGCTCGTCGAGTACTTCAGGAACATCTCGGGTGAGCACCCGGACTGGGACGAGTACCGCGCGGCGATGGTGAAGCAGGGGAAGTCGATCATCCGGATCACCCCGGAGCGCTGGAGCCCCATCGCGACGGGCGGCTTCCCGGCGCGGCTCGCACCGCAGGAGTAGGGCGTAGGCAGGAGTAGGGCGTACGCGTACGAAACGCGGCGCGGGGCCACACCGGTACGTACGGTTGGCCCCGCGCCGCTTTTTCGTACGGTCACGTTGTCGGTCGTACGGTCACTCGCGGGCGCGCATCGCCTCGATGCCCGCGATGAGCAGGTCCAGCGCGAACGTGAAGTCGCGCTGGCGCATCGCCTCCACCGTGTCGCCGGCCGTACCCCGGGTGCGCCGGTAGTACTCGTCCTGGCTCACTCCCGCCTCGGCGCAAGCCTGCACGTAGTGGCCCTCGATGGTGCCGAACCCGTACACGAACTGGAAGACGGCGGAGATCGCGCCCGTCAGACCCTGCGGCGCCAGGCCCGTCCTGCGGACGACCCCCTGGACGGCGGAGGAGAACACCGTCGAGCGCGGACCGATGTTCAGATAGCGGCCGACGAGCGGTGAGATCCAGGGATGACGGACCAGCACGGTCCGGTAGCCGGCGGCGAGTTCGCGCAGTTGATCGCGCCAGTCGGCGCCCTCGTCCGTCAGATCGGGGACCTGGACCTCGCCGAAGGCGTCGTCGAGGGCGAGTTCGAGGAGGTCGTCCTTGGTGTCCACGTACCAGTAGAGGGACATGGCGGTGACGCCGAGTTCGGCGGCCAGCCGCCGCATGGAGAACTTGGCCAGCCCTTCGGTGTCGAGGAGGCGTACGGAGACGGCGGTGATCCGGTCCCGGTCGAGTCCGGCGGGTTCGGCGGGTCCATTCGAGTCGGGCTCGGCGGATCCGGGGGACTCGGGGGAGCCCGGGGAGCGGTCCTCGGGCTGGTCCCGCCGTTCGCTCTTCCGGCCGCCACGGCCGGGCGACTTCCCCTGGCGCCATACGCTCGTCCGGGCCGGACGCTCGGGGGCACCGTCGGCTTCCGACACCATGGATGAGCCTCCTCGCTTCTCTCCGGCCGAACGGCCGGATTCCAGTAGATCTGTACGGTTCTGACAACCGCCCCGCTCAGATCCACCGGCAGGCTTTCCCGCCGCCCGGCCACGGCTCCGGCCCCGGCCTGCCCGCCGAAGTCGCCCGAAGCCACCCGGGCCGCCGGAATCCGGTGATCCACCCGGATTCCAAATGCTATGCCCGCTCCCCCCTGTCCGGAACGCCTGGCGCGATCAGCGCGCCGGGGCCGGAATTGGCCGCGAGGGGGCACGGCTTAGGCTCCGGCGTATGAAGTCTGCGGATTCGACAGCGGCGCCCGGCGCCGTACCGATGGGCTCCGGGCAGTCCGGGCGGTCCGGGCGTACGGAACTGGACGCCGAGTCGGCGGAGTGGGTGACCGGGCTCGGTCTCTCGGGCACCGCGCGCGAGCAGGTGCTCGACCGGCTGCACGGCACGCTGCTGCGGATCGCCAGGGGCGAAGTGAACCGGCGCGCCGGGAGTCTGGGCGTCGGCGGTCCGGAGCTGGACGACCTCGCCCACCAGGCGGCGGCCGACGCGCTGTTGGCGATCACCCGCAAGGTCGGGGAGTTCCGTGGCGAGAGCCGCTTCACGACCTGGGCCTACAAGTTCGTGATCTTCGAGGTCTCCGGGAAGATGACCCGGCACTTCTGGCGCACGCCCCGGGCACCGCTGGAGACCGAGGAGTGGGAGCGGCTGCCCGACCGGTTCGGGCTCGACCCCGCGCGCGAGTCGGAGTGGCGGGACATGCTCGCCGAGGTGCGGCGGGCCGTGGAGGAGGACCTCACCGCCCGTCAGCGGCGGATATTCGTCGCGCTGGTGCTGAGCGGGGTCCCGCTGGATGTCCTGGTGACCGAGCTGGGCTCCAATCGCAACGCGATCTACAAGGCCCTTTTCGACGCGAGACGTAAGGTGCGCGCGAGGCTCGTCGCCAACGGGTATCTGGACCGGGAGGCGGACAACTCATGAACGACGGCTCGGCACTTGAAAACTCGGCACTCGGACGTTTCCTGCGGACGGATCCGCGCGATGTGGGGTGCGCGGAGGCCATGGACATCCTGCATGTGTACGTCGACCTGGTGAGCGCGGGCGCGGCCCCCGAGCAGCGCTGTCCGGGGGTCGAGGTCCATCTGCGGGCGTGCGGGCCGTGCGGGGAGGACTTCCAGGGGCTGCTGCTGGCCGCGGGGGCCGGGCCGGCGGCGGACTGACCCGCCACCGCCACCCGGCTCCCGTCGGCCCGCTACCGTATGCCCGGCTCCTGTCGGCTCGTCTTTACGCGCCTTGTCCTTACGCGCTCTCAGAGCGCGACGATCCCCTCGCCGCCGACGGCGCCGGGCACCGTGACGGATCCGATCGCGGTGAGCGAGCCGTCGCCGTTCACGCGGAACTCGTCCACCGCACCGGACTTGCCTGTCTGCGCGTACAGGAAGCGGCCGTCCGAGGAGGCGGCGACGTCGACCGTGCCCGCGTCGGTGGCCGTGTCCCCGAGGGCGGTGAGCTTGCCGTGGGTGTCCTCCGAGTAGCCGGAGATGGTGCCGGTGCCGGCGTTGGACGCGTACAGCTTGCCGCCCGCGCCGATCACCCAGCAGGTCGCGGCGCCGCCGGTGGCCTTCTGGTCGACCTGGGTGACCTTGCCGTCGCGGGCGAGGGTGTAGGTCGCGACCGCGTTCGGGCCTGCCTCGGTGACGACGAGCCGGCCGCGCGCGTCGAAGGTGAAGCCGAACGGGACAGCGCCTGCCTCGGCGTTCACCACCGGCTTGGCCGACGGGGTGCCCAGCAGGCCGAGCCGGAAGACGTCGATGCTGCTGCCGTTGGCCTTGGTGGTGACGACCAGCGCGGAGCCGTCGGGCGTGAAGGAGATCCCCCCCGGGGTGTTGAGGAACTGCGGCGCCGCAGCCGGGTCGAGGCCGAGCGCGCGGTGCCAGGTGGGCACCTTCACCAGCCGGTCGCCGACCCGCAGGTAGCCCTGGATCGAGCCGCCGTCGAGCGCGTTGGCCACGTACACCTGGTTGCCGTGGACGGTGATGCTGACCGGGAACTTGCCGCCCGACGTGATGGTCTGCGTACGTTCGAGCCGGTCGCCGTCGACGGCGAAGACGGTGACGGTGTCGCTGCCCGCGTTGACCGCGTAGAGCAGGTGGTGCGCCTGGTCGTACGCGAGCGAGCCCTGCGAGGCGAGGTGGTCGACGGCGGAACCGTCCAGGATCCCGCCGAGGCCCGAGGTGGGGTAGCTGCCGGCCTTGGTGAGGGTGCCGTCGGCGGCGCGGTGGTAGGCGACAACGGCGTTGCCCGCCGGGTTGTCGGTCTGTACGAACACGGGGGCGGCCGACCGGGCGGGCGACTGGTGGCCCGCCTGACCGTGCGCGGCGGCGGAGGCCGGGGAGGCGAACACCGCAGCCGCGGCTATGGCGGTGGCTCCGACGGCGATGGCGCGGGCGGCGCGGACAGTGCGGGCGGCACGAAGGGTGTGAGCTGCGGAAGGCACGGGATCTCCTCATGGGTGCGCTGTTTGACAAGCACCTGTTCGTGCCGCCGGCCCGGTGCGGTCTTACGGCGAAAAGGCCGTACCGGGCTCGACGTTCGCGCTACGTAAGACATGTCGGATCCGTGTGAGTGCGCCGCCCGACCCAGGGTGCCTAGGAGGCGGCCACGGGCCGCGTCAGGTCGTAGAGCGTCACCCCGTCCACGGTGACCTTCTTGAAGCCGGCCTCCACCCAGGTGGTGATGGTGGAACTCGTACCGCCGCCGGGTCCGCCGCCCCCGCCGAGGAAGTAGTGGATCCTGCCGTCGGTCACGTACTGCTTGAACTGCGCGAGGGTCGGGGACGGGTCGCTGCCGTTGAAGCCGCCGATCGCCATGACGGGCTTCTCGGTGGCGAGTTGGTAGCTGGCGGCGTTCTGGGCGCCGATGGCGGCGGCCGCCCAGGTGTAGTCGTCCGCGTTCTTCTTGAGGGTGGACCCGACCTTGGCGCTGACGGTCTGGCCCTTGAGGAGACCGCCCATGCCACCCATACCGCCGCCGCCCTCCTGGGCGGCACCCGCTGCCCCGCCCGCCCCGCCGGGGAACTGTCGGCCGGACGGCTGGCCTCCGGCCTGCTGGCCTCCCTGCTTCCCACCGCCGGGCTGCCCACCGGCCTGCCCGCCGCCGGGCTGCTGCCCCGCCTGCTGAGGCGGTCGGCCC
>NZ_JTHL01000001.1:4444923-4453717 GCF_000818195.1 Streptomyces sp. 150FB
CCACCGCCACCGAAGCCGCCGCCGGGCCTCCCGCCCGGCCCGCCGCGCATCGAGGCGGGACCGGCCGTGATGATCGATCCGGTGTGCGGGGTGTCGACCGTGGAGAGCGTGTACGCGAACGGCGCCGCCAGCGAGGCGACGATCCCCAGCCCCGCCACCGCCAGTCCGAGCCGCCGCCCCAGCGCCGGCCGCCCCAGCAGCGCCAGCGCGACAGCGGCCACCAGCCCGCCGATCAGCACCGCCCAGCGCAGCCACGGCAGGTAGTCGGGGGTCCGGCCGAGCAGGACGTACGCCCACACAGCGGTCACCGCGGCCGTCGCGCCCAGCGCGAGCGAGGCGGGAAGGGCCGCGCGTTCCTTCCAGAGCGCCGTGACGCCCATGCCGACGAGAGCGGCGATGTAGGGCGCGAGCGCGATCGTGTAGTACTCGTGGAAGATCCCCGCCATGAAGCTGAAGACCGCCATGGTCATCAGCAGCGAACCGCCCCAGACGAGGAACGCCGAGCGGCCCGTGTCCGTACGCGCGGCGCGCCGCGTCAGCACCAACCCCGCGACGAGCAGCAGCAGCGCGGCGGGCAACAGCCAGGAGATCTGGCTGCCGACGGTCTCGTTGAACATCCGGCCGAGACCGGTCTGTCCCCACCTGCCGCCCCCGGCACCGCCCGGCCCGCCGCCGCCGGGTCCCGCTCCTCCGCCGCCGACGCTCCCGGCCTCGTCGCCGCTGATCCGGCCGAAGCCGTTGTAGCCGAAGGTGAGTTCCAGGAAGGAGTTGGTCTGCGAACCGCCGATGTACGGCCGCGAGGACGCCGGCCACAGTTGCACGATGGCCACCCACCAGCCACCGGAGACCACCATGGCGAGCCCGGCCAGGGCGAGTTGGCCCAGCCTGCGCCGTACGGACGTGGGCGCGCACACCGCGTACACCACCGTGAGCGGAGGCAGGATCAGGAACGCCTGAAGCGTCTTCGTCAGGAAGGCGAAGCCGACGGCGACCCCCGCCCACAGCAGCCACTTGGTCCGCGCCCCCTCCAGCGCGCGGAGCACGCAGTAGATGGTGACGGTCATCAGCAGTGCGAGCAGCGCGTCCGGGTTGTTGAAACGGAACATCATCGCGGCGACCGGCGTCAGCGCCAGCACGGTGCCGGCGATCAGCCCGGCGGCCGGGCCGAAGCGCCGGCGCACGGCCGCGTACAGCACCGCGACCGTCCCGACGCCCATCAGCGCCTGCGGCAGCAGGATCTGCCACGAGCCGAGGCCGAAGAGCCGTACGGACAGGTCCATCGGCCAGAGCGCGGCCGGCGGCTTGTCGACGGTGATGGCGTTCGCCGCGTCGGAGGAGCCGAAGAAGAAGGCCTTCCAGCTCTCGCCGCCCGCCTGCGCTGCGGCCGAGTAGAAGGAGTTGGCGTAGCCGGAGGCGCTCAGATCCCAGAGCTGGAGCAGTGCGGCGCCCAGGAGGAGAACGAGAAGGGCGGGCCGTACGCGGGGTGTGCGCGCGGCCGCGTGGGGCCTGGCCGCGTGCGGCTGGAGGGCGGTGGTCATCGCACGTTCCTAGGGTCGGGGGCGGTGTCGGCGCGGGTGCCGGGTGTGGTTTCGGCGGTGGTGTCGAGGGCGGTTCCGGCGGCGGTTCCGGCGACCACCTGGCCTGGCGTACCGCGGTCCGTCTGGGCGGCCCGCCGGTCGGGGAACACCCAGGCCCGCAGGAGCAGGAAGCGCACCACGGTCGCAGCGAGATTGGCGGCGATCAGCACGGCCAGCTCGCTGCCGTGGGAGGGGGCCCCCGAGGCGGAGGCCGCGTCGAGGGCGGCCAGTGAACCGCTGGTGAGGACGAGTCCGATCGCGAAGACGACCAGGCCCTGGGCCTGGTGCCGCACGGCGCGGTCCCGGCCCCGTACGCCGAAGGTGAGCCTCCGGTTGGCGGCGGTGTTGGCGATCGCCGACACCAGCAGAGCGGCGCCGTTGGCGAGTTGTGGACCGACGCCGGCGCGGAAGACGGAGTAGAGCGCAAGATAGAAAAGCGTGGACAAGGCACCCACGACGCAGAAGCCGACCAGTTGCCGGGCGAGACTGCTCGGCACTCCCCCGATCCGCCGGTCCCTCGGGTCGTCCCCGAAGGGCCTCGACAGTCGGTCCAACGGCAGCGTTCCCCCGGCCAGTGCCCGGCCCACCCGCCAGACGCCCTTGAGGTCCTCGACCGCCGTACTCACGATGTGCACCCGGCTGTCGGGGTCGTCGATCCAATCCACCGGCACTTCGTGGATCCGCAGTCCGGCGCGTTCGGCCAGTACCAGCATCTCCGTGTCGAAGAACCACCCGGTGTCCTCGACCATCGGCAGCAGTCGTTCGGCGACCTCACGCCGTATGGCCTTGAAGCCGCACTGGGCATCGCTGAAGCGGGCGGAGAGTGAGGACTTGAGAATGAGGTTGTACGCACGCGAGATGAATTCACGCTTGGGCCCGCGCACGACGCGGGACGAGCGGGAGAGCCGGGACCCGACGGCCAGATCCGAGTGCCCCGAGATCAGCGGCGCGACCAGCGGCAGCAGCGCGTTGAGGTCGGTCGACAGGTCCACGTCCATGTAGGCGAGCACGGGCGCGTCGGAGTCCGACCAGACCGTACGGAGCGCCCGCCCGCGCCCCTTCTCCTCCAGCCGGTAGGCGCGTACGCCCGGGAGCGTGGCGGCGAGCCGGTTCGCGACCTCGGGGGTGCGGTCGGTGCTCGCGTTGTCGGCGATGGTGATGCGGAAGCTGTAGGGGAACGTGCGGGCGAGATGGCCGTGCAGCCGCCGTACGCAGGATTCGAGGTCGCGCTCCTCGTTGTAGACGGGGATCGTCACATCGAGCAGCGGCAAAGCGGCCTCGCCGATGGCTTGGACCGCATCGGCCGGGAGATGCTCCCGGGCCGGAAGGGTGCCCCACGGGGTGTCGGTTCGCATACAGCCGACACTCGCGAAGGGCGCTGTCACAGCGGTGTGCTGAGGCTGTGCCCTGTCTGTGAGTTGCTGTGGGACCGCGAGTCGCTGTGGGACCGGGCGCCGCCGGCGGCGGCAAGGGCCGCGACGGCGGCCGGAGGTGCGGCGCGGTGCGCGGGCAGGCGTACGGCGAAGACGGTCCTGCCCGGCTCGCTCACCACGCCGACGGTCCCGCCGTGGGCGGTGACGACGGCCCGGACGATGGCGAGGCCGAGACCGGTGGACCCGGCGGCGCGGGAGCGTGAGGCGTCGCCGCGGGCGAAGCGTTCGAAGACATGAGGAAGGAGCGTGGGCGGGATGCCGGGACCGTCGTCCTGTACTTCGAGGACCACCCGGGGCTCCGGGCCTGCTTCGGCGCGCACGCGCGCGGTGACGGTGGTGCCCGGTGGGGTGTGGGTCCGGGCGTTGGCGAGCAGGTTGACGAGCACCTGCTGGAGACGGGAGGGGTCGCCGTACACGGTCGCGGCTCCGGCGGCTCCGGCGGCTTCGGCGGCTTCGGCTGCTTCGGCTGCTTCGGCTGCTTCACAGCGGGGGCCGGTGGCGGACCCGGCCGTCCGCCCGGTCGCCGGGTCGGCCACCGGCTCGGTGGGTTCCGGCAGTTCGAGTCGCCAGTGGTGGTCCTGTCCGGCGGCGTGCGCGTCGCTCACGGCATCGACGACCAGCGGCGAGAGATCGATGCTCTCGTGCGAGAGCGGCTGCCCGACGTCGAGGCGGGCCAGCAGCAGCAGATCCTCGACCAGTCCGGTCATCCGCTCCGCCTCGGCCTCGATCCGGCCGAGCGCGTACCGGGTGTCGGGGCCCTGCTCCTCACGCCCGCGCCGGGTCAGTTCGGCGTACCCCCGGATCGAGGCCAGCGGTGTCCGCAGCTCATGGCCGGCGTCGGCGACGAAGCGCCGTACGCGCATCTCGCTCTCCTGACGCGCGGCGAGGGCGGAGCCGACATGCCCCAGCATCCGGTTGAGCGCGGCGCCGACCTGTCCGACCTCGGTCCGTGGATCCGCCTCGGCGGCGGGCACCCGTACGAGCGGCGCCACCTCGCCGCTGTGCAGCGGCAGTTCGGAGACGCGGGTGGCCGTGGTCGCGACGCGCCGCAGCGGGCGCAGCGCGACGGTGACCAGAGCGCTGCCGGCGAAGCCCGCGGCGATCAGCCCGGCGAGGGTGACGGAGACCTCGACCATCACCAGCGTGTTGAGCGAGTTCTGCACCTGGGTGAGCGGAATGCCCACAAGGAAGGTGCCGTTGGCGCCGCCCACATAGGTGATCCGGTAGTCGCCGCGCGCCGGCAGGGCGACGGTGTGCGGCTGACCGTCGCGCGGGACGGTGGCGAGCGCGGAGGTCTGGGCGCCGCTCAGACCGCTGTCGGTGATCTGCGGACCGACGTCCTTGCTG
This sequence comes from Streptomyces sp. 150FB, assembly GCF_000818195.1. GTDB lineage: Bacteria > Actinomycetota > Actinomycetes > Streptomycetales > Streptomycetaceae > Streptomyces. Next base: position 4,449,281 of record NZ_JTHL01000001.1, read on the forward strand.
TTCTGCTGCGTACTGACCAGCGCCCGGCCGATGCTGCCGGAGTCGGTGACCTCCGCGCCGACGGTACCGACGGGCGCACCGCCACCCGTCACGACCTTGAGGGGGTCCCTGACACCGAGATTCCCGCTGGGCAGCCCGCCCGGGAGACCGCCGCCGGGCAGCTCTCCCGTACCCCCGCCCGCACCCGCGCCGGCGCCCGGGTGCGGCATCCCGTTCGCGGCGGGCGGTCCCGCCGCCCGTCCCGCGATCGCGACGAGCTGCCGGTCCAACTGGCTGTACTGGTAGGAGCGGAACGCGACGGTGGTGACCGTACCGATCACGGCGGCGACCACGGCGATGAGCACGACGGCCGACACCACGAGCCGGGTCCGCAAGGAGGCAGGCTGGCGCATCGAAGGCATGGAAGTCACCGAAATCATTGAGGTCACGGAAGTCAGCGAGGTCGTGAGTCGTCAGGTCACCCGAAGGCAGCGACTCAGGGCGCTCATCGAGCGGTCGCGCCGGGCTCACCGGGCTTGATCAGATATCCCGCTCCGCGCCGCGTGTGGATCATCGGCGGACGGCCCGCGTCGATCTTGCGGCGCAGATACGAGATGTACAGCTCGACCACGTTGGCCTGGCCGCCGAAGTCGTACGACCACACCCGGTCGAGGATCTGCGCCTTGCTGAGCACCCGGCGCGGGTTGCGCATCAGGAAGCGCAGCAGTTCGAACTCGGTGGCCGTGAGGTGGATCGAGTGCCCGTCGCGGATGACGTCATGGCTGTCCTCGTCCAGCGAGAGGTCCCCGACGACGAGCATGGACTCGCTGCGTACGGCTGTGGCGCCCGAGCGCCGGATCAGCCCGCGCAGCCGCGCCACGACCTCCTCCAGGCTGAACGGCTTGGTGACATAGTCGTCGCCGCCCGCCGTCAGCCCGGCGATCCTGTCCTCGATCGAGTCCTTCGCGGTGAGGAAGAGCACGGGCACCTGCGGCAGTTCGCGCCGCAACTGCCCCAGCACGGCGAGGCCGTCCATGTCCGGCAGCATCATGTCCAGGACGACGGCGTCGGGCCGGAAGTCCCGGGCCGACGACAGGGCGCCGCCGCCGTCGCCCGCGCTGCACACCTCCCAGCCCTCGTACCGCAGGGCCATGGACAGCAGCTCGGTCAGTGAGGCCTCGTCGTCGACGATGAGTACCCGGACGGGGCTCCCGTCGGGCCTGAGCATTTCGGTACGCCCGCGGGGCGAGGTGATGGTCATGGTGCTCACCCTGATGAGCGCCTCTGAGAGCACCCTTGCGCGTTCCTATGAATTGCCTGAGAAACGACCGCCCGGCGCTCTCGCACCGCGCTCAGCCGGCGGGGTCCACGTTCCACGACCCAGGCAGGTCAGCGCCGTCGTCGCCGCAGCCCCGCCGCTGTTCGCCGGTCCTGCCTCCGCGCATGTCAGCGCGCGCCATGAGGGACCGGTCGTGCGGTCCGAATCGTGTGTGGAGTGCGGGCGACAGGCGTTCAGGCGTTCAGACCGTTCAAGCGTTCCCGGCCGTCTGATTTCCCCGCAGTTCCTCCCGCTCGGCCAGCAGCGCGTCGAGGACGTTCAGGGCGCGCCAGGTCCGGGTCATCCCGGACGTCGCGGTGGCACGGACCGCGGCGCGGACCTCGTCGGGCGTCGCCCCCGTGCCCAGCGCCCGGCCGACGTGGGCGCGGAAGCTCTCCTGGAGGGTTTGGTAGAGGACGTCCACCGTCATGGTGGCGAACGCCCGCTCGCGGACGCTGATCCGGGACATGCCGGCGCGGATTCGCGACTGGAGGTCCATGTAGTCGGCGAAGCCCGGGTCGAGGGCACTCACCTCGGCGCGCATCGCGGCGGGGAGGGGGCTGCCCGTGCCGTCCGCGTTCACCTGGTGGCTCTGGCCGGTCGGCCCGGGCAGGCCGTGCTCGCGCTCGATGTCGGCCAGCCGCTCCAGGGCGGCCAGCGCCGCCGGGTAGCCGCTGTCGTAGGAGATGAAGCGGAGCAGCTCGCGCAGGTCGTCGGCGTCGAGGCCGTTGTCCAGGGCGGCCCGCACGTGCAGTTCGTACGGCATGCCGAGGATCTGCTCGCAGACGTCGGCCACGAGGTTGAGCAGGATCCGCTCACGCGGCGTCAGTGCCGCGTCGGATCCGACGAGTTGAAAGCTCGCGGCGGCCATCTCCGCGAACACGGGGTCCAGTTCCTCGATCGTGGTCCGGGTCGGCAGCGTCATGATTCCCCCTGGGTGAACGACTGTAGGACTACGACCGTAGCCCTACAGTCCGTCCAATACAATGCCGAATCATGGATGCGACCACCCCGGCTCCGAAGACCGCCCGCACCCCGCGACGCGGCACCAACCCCCGCGGCCAGGGCGAGCGGCTGCGCGCCGAGATCGTCGACGCGGCGCTACGGCTGCTGGACGAACTCGCCGACGACCAGGCGCTGTCGCTGCGCGCTGTGGCCCGCGAAGTGGGCATCGCGGCGACCTCCGTCTACATCCACTTCGCCGACCGTGACGCGCTGGTGCTGGCCGCGCTGGAGCACTGCCACGCGGGCCTGCTGCGCGCGGTGGACGACGCGGAGTCGGGCGCCGCCGACCCTGTGGCCGCGTTGCGCGCCCGCACGGCACTGCTCGGCATGTGGTCCCGCGAGCACCCGGGGCTCTACAAGGTGCTGCACGAGAGCACACTCAACCGGCGCTCGGACATGTCCTTCAAGCACGACATGTCCGAGCGAACGACCGCGGCGATCCGCCGGTGCATGGACGCCGGGCTGGTGCCCCGCGGCGACGCGGAAACCGTCTCCCTGGACCTGCGCACGGCCGTCCACGGCGCGGTCTCGATGCGCGTCAACCAGCCGGACCTGCTCTGGTCCCCGCTGGAGGAACAGGTGGACCGGTTCCTGACGAAGCTGGTCGGCGTCCCGCCGGCGGAACGGTGACGGCGGAACGATGACGGCGGAACGGTGACGGCGGAACGGTGACGGCGGTCCGGCGGCCGGCCGCGAGGACGAAGCCGGTCCCGTCCCCCGCCACCGACGAGCCCAGCGCACATCCGCCGTACAGAACCTAGTCCGCTTGACCGACCGCGCCGGGACCGTCCAGCCCGAAGAGCCGCGCGCCGTTGCCGTGGCAGACCGCCCGCAGCCACTCGTCGCCGAGCCCGAGCCGTTCCAGCACGTCGAGCTGGTGTACGTACGGATAGGGGATGTTGGGGAAGTCGGTCCCCAGCAGGATGCGGTCGCCCAGCCCGGCCAGCCTGCTCCTCGCCCCGGCGGGGAACGGCGCGAACCCCTCGCTGAACTCCGTGAACGCCATCGTCGTATCGAGCCTGACCTCGCCGTACCGCTCCGCCAGGTCGAGGAAGTCCGCGTACTCCGGCATCCCCATGTGCGCGACCACCAGGCGCAGCCGGGGATGGCGCGCCAGCACCCGTCCGACCGGCCCTGGCCCGGTGTACCTGCCGGGAGCCGGTCCCGAACCGCAGTGCGTCACGACCGGGATCCCGGCCTCGGCGAGCAGCCCCCAGACCGGTTCGAGCCGCTCGTCGTTCGGGTCGTACGCCCCCACTTGGAGGTGCGACTTGAAGATCCGGGCCCCGCCCTCGACGGCCTCGCGTACGTAGGTCTCGACGCCCTCCTCGGGGAAGAACGTGGCCGTCCGCAGACAGTCGGGGGTCCGCGCGGCGAAGTCGGCGGCCCAGCCGTTCAGCCACTCCGCCATGCCGGGCTTGTGGGGGTAGAGCATCGAGGTGAACGCGCGTACGCCGAGCGCCCGGAGCAGCTCGATCCGTTCCTTCTCCTCGTGCCGGTAGGTGATGGGCCACTCGCGCCCGATGAGCGGCCCCGCCGCGTCGAAATACGCCCACACCTTCTTGAGCACCCGGTCCGGCATGAAGTGCGTGTGTACGTCGACGAGCGCGTCGAGCCCGATCCGTTCCCGGAACCGCCGTACGGCCTCGATCTCGTCCGCGCCGCCGGGCACGTCCGTCACCTCGCCCACCTCTTGATCGTCCATGACGGCCACTCTCCGGCGGAGACCGCTGCCATGTCCACCGACCCCGGGGAATGCCAATCCCGCAGATCAGAAGAGCCCGTCCTGCACACCGCCGACCGAGAGGTCCCGCACCGGCACAGTGACCCCGGCTCGCAGCTCCTGCGCACCGACCCCGACCACCTGCCACCCGCTCATCAGCCGCGTGTCCAGCACAGTCACCTCGCCGTCGCCGTCGCCGGTGGCCAGGTGGAGGTCCGGCCCGGCGGCGGCGAGCAGCCGCCCTGCGCAGTAGCCGCCGTCGGACAGCTCGACCACGGCGCGTGTCGCCGGCGGGAGGCCGTCGAGCGCGAAGGCCTCCGTGTGGTCGACGGGGGCGAAGGCCATCCGTTCCAGCGACGGGGGCCACCCCTCCAGCGCCACCGCACGCGTGTACGTCCGCCCGATCTCGCCC
>NZ_JTHL01000001.1:4453742-4464116 GCF_000818195.1 Streptomyces sp. 150FB
GCCATCCGTTCCAGCGACGGGGGCCACCCCTCCAGCGCCACCGCACGCGTGTACGTCCGCCCGATCTCGCCCGTCCGCTCGTCGGGGGGCGGCAGCTCGGACCGTACGGCTCGCTTCCGCGCGTACGGGATACGGTCCGGCACGCCGAGCGCGGTCCGCAGCAGCTCCTCCGTACGCCGGGCCGCCATCAGCGGCCCGCGCCCCAGCCAGGTGAACACCACGGCGCCCTGCCCGAGCAGCCGCGCGTCGCCACGCTCCTCGGCCGTGATGCCGACCTTCACCATTCCGGGACCGAACCACGCCAGATAGACCCGATAGGTGCGCGGATCGTCCGCGATCGTGTCGGCGGCGACCGAATGCGACCGGTCGAGCCGCGCGCACTCCGGGCACTGGCCGCCTGTACTGCGTCCGGGCACCCGGGCCCGTACGGGACACACGTTTCCGCGCGCTCCGGCGCACCACCGCTCGCCGAGGGCGCGGAAGCCCACCTCACTCCCGTAGGAGAGCGCGCTCTCCCGGCGCCGTCCGTCGTCGCGCAGCCATATGAGGACGGGCGGCGCTCCACCCGTCCAGCGCAGCCCGGCGCAGCTCCACGCGCGCGTGGTGGTGGTGTCAGTCATCGTGGAACGATCGTAGGAGGGGCCACTGACAGGCGCGGCGGGTCGACGGGTGGATCACTCCGGAGAGCCCTGGGGACCCGACGGAGTTAGCGTCGAGAGAGAACATTCATCACATAATCCCCCGAGATGGGGAAAACACCGCAGATCCCGTATCCCACCCTCCCACCAGAGGCGGAATCCACATGAAGCACGTCACACTCGGCGATCTCGACGTCGCCCGCATGGGCCTCGGCTGCATGGGCATGTCGGACTACTACACGGGGGCGGGCACGGACGACGCCGAGTCCATCCGTACCATCCACCGCGCCATCGACCTCGGGACGAACCTGGTGGACACGGCCGAGGTCTACGGCCCGTACGCGAACGAGGAGCTGCTGGGCCGCGCGCTCGTCGGCCATCGCGACCAGGTCGTGGTGGCCACCAAATTCGGCTACATCTCGCACCGCGCCGGCGGAGAGAGGACTACCGACAGCACTCCGGAGAATGTGCGCGTCGCCGTCGAGGGCTCCCTCAAGCGGCTCGGCATCGACCACATCGATCTCTACTACCAGCACCGCGTGGACCCGAAGACTCCCATCGAGGAGACGGTGGGCGCCCTGGCCGATCTCGTACGGCAGGGGAAGATCCGCCACATCGGCCTCTCCGAGGCGTCGCCCGACACGATCCGCCGCGCGCACGCCGTACACCCGATCACCGCGCTCCAGACCGAGTACTCGCTGTGGAATCGCGAACCCGAGCCGGAGATCCTTCCGGTCGTGCGCGAGCTGGGCATCGGATTCGTCCCGTACTCGCCGCTCGGCCGGGGCTTCCTCACCGGCACCATCCGCTCCACCCAGCCCCTGGACGAGAACGACTTCCGCAGGACGGACCCGCGCTTCAGCGACGCGAACTTCCAGCAGAACCTGCGCATCGCCGACGAGGTCAGGGCCGTCGCGACGGAGGCGGGGGCGACAAGCGCGCAGGTGGCGCTCGCCTGGCTGCTGGCACAGGGCGACCACATCGCGCCGATCCCGGGCACGAAGCGGGTCTCGCGGGTGGAGGAGAACTCCGCGGCCGACGCGCTGGTGCTGAGCGCGGAGCAGCTCACGCGCCTCAACGCGATCGGCCAGGCCGCCGGCGACCGCTACGGGAACATGTCGCAGGTGGATCGCTGACGCCCACCGCGCCACACTCACCGGTGTGGAAGTGCGTCAACCGGCCCTGATACGGCGAGTACCGGCCGAACACCCGCTGGTCGCAGGACTGGCCCCGGGCGCCTGAGGTGCCCGGGTGCCACTCGTCATGTCCCGGTCGCGTCGAGTACGGCCGGGGGCAGGCGGGCCCACGGAGTCGACGAGGGCCCGTACGGCGGGCGACCAGGGCCGGTCGTCCGGTCCGCACAGCATGAGGCGCCTGCTGTGGTGGGGCTCGACGGGAACGAGGACCAGGTCGGCCCGGGCCGGCATGGGCATATCGGTCCTGGCGGGAATCGCGCGCCCCCTCATCTGAACCATGCTGATGAGCGTTCCAAGATCCCGGATGCGATGGCTGGGCGAGAACCGGGCCCTGGCCGCCTGGTAGATCTTGCGTACGTCGCGCTCGCAGCCGTTCGGCGACAGGATCAGCGGATCATCATCCAGATCGGTCACATGAACGGCTTCCTCGCGCGCGAGCGGATGATCCTGGCGGAGCAGCGCGTACGCCCGGCAGATGCTCGAACCAGTACCGCAGCAGCGCGGGCAGCAACCCCTGACAGACCGTGGGCGTGGAGGCGAGCCGCACCGTGCCGCCGACCGCCTGGTCATGCCGGGCGGCCGTGTCGCAGATCGCGTCCGTCGCCGCGAGAGCCACCCGGGCCTGCGGCAGCACCCGTTCCCCCAGCGCCGTCGTCCGCACCGGTGCCGCACGCACCAACAGCGGCGCGCCGAGGGCCCGTTCGAGCGAGGCGACGGCATGCGACACCGCCGACTGACTCAGCCCCAGCCCCGGGGCCGCCGCCCCGAACCCCCCGGCGTCGACCACCGCGACGAGCGCGCGCAGTTGGGGCAGGTTCACCGCCATGCGTCCCTCATGAGCCCACAAACCAAATGAGTTGGACTCATTATCCCAGATCAGCAAGGCTGACACGCGTCCTCACGGCGGCGCTCCCCGCTCCCTTCGCCGCACATCCCAACCGACCGAAGGTGGTTGTTGTCATGCCCTTCATCCGCATCACCGTCTCCGACCCCGAGCTGCCCGCGCCGACCCAGCAGGCACTCGCGGACGGCTTGACGGCCCTGGCCGTCTCCGCCCTGCACAAGTCCGCCGACCGCACCACGGTCCACATCAACCTGGTCCCGGTCGGCCGCTACTTCGTGGCGGGCCGCCCCCCGGAGGGATGCACCGGCGCCCATGTGGAGGTGAGCATCACCGCGGGCACCAACAACGCCGCCGAGAAGGCCAGCTTCATCGCGGAGGCGTACGACCTGATGAGGGAGACGCTGGGCGCACTCCCCCCGATCGCCGGGGTGGCGCTGTACGAACTCGACCCCGAGAGCTACGGCTACAACGGGATCACGCAGTTCGACCACTACCGCCAGAGTCACTGACCCCACCGGGAGGACCACCCCGTACGACAGCTCGCGATCAGTGCCCGTCGGCGGGACGGTCCGGATCCGTCGGCGGCGCTCTCCGGCTGCGGCGCGGGCAACGGTCCCTGAGCCGCCATCCGAGTTCCGGGCTTCGAGCGCACCTGTCGCTCACGTTAACCCGATCGAGTGACACGGCGACCTGAAGCTTGTCGCATATACGGGGATTGCGCCTTACTGGAGGTATTCCAACCAATGGGCAGCCCGTACCGCTCGGGACGCGTGGCGCCGTGGTGGGCTCTCCTTCCACACGTGGGGAGGGTGCAGGTCCGCCGCGACCACGATGGGCATCCCGAGGGGGGTTGGATCGCCAGTCGGTGCCGCTCGCGCGGCGCCGACTGGTCTTTCTGTGCCGGCCGGAACCCGACTGCGTGCGCCGGTGGTACACAGCGATCGCCATGGCACGACAACCATCCAAGCTCTGCGCTGAACGCCTTGTCAGACATATCTCGCTGTGGGGTACTTGGAACAGCGAACCGGTGGGCCGCCCATCCCATTACCGGGGATCACGGGTAAAGGGCGGCGTCCGCCGGTTCTTCCTTTGTGCGCCTACGAGGGAACTTCATGGACCCGGCGCCACGGTTCAGCCGTCCGTCCTCCCGCGATGGTCTTCCCCGGAAGTCGACCTGGCAGTCCCCCGGTTCCGCTGTGTCCTCCGGCCCTTTCGTGTCCAACGAGGAGTCCCTCATGCCCATCTCTCCGAACCAAGGATCCACCGGCGGTGGCACCCTGGTGACCGTCACCGGTACGAACCTGTCCGGCACCACCGCCGTCACCTTCGGAGCCAAGCCGGCCACCAGCGTCACCAACGTCTCGCCGACCCAGGTCACGGCCGTGTCGCCCTCGGGCGCCGGCAGCGTCGGGGTGACCGTGACCACCGCCGGCGGCACGAGCAATCCGATTCCGTTCTTCTACGTCGGAGCCCCGTTCAAGTCCTCGCTCGCGCCGGCCTCCGGCCCCCTGGCCGGCGGCAACACCGTCACGATCAACGGTGTTGGACTGGCGACGGCCACCGGTGTGTCTTTCGGCGCCAACACCGCCACGCCGACGGTCGTCTCCGACACCCAGCTCAACGTCACCGTGCCGGCGGGCGCGGCGCCAGGCCCCGTCGGAGTGAGCGTGACCACCGCGGGTGGGACGAACAACGGTCTGTCCTACACCTACGTGGACGTTCCCACCGTGACCACCGTCACGCCGGCCTCCGGTTCGACGTCCGGCGGTACCGGTGTGACCATCACCGGCACCAACCTCGGCACCACCGAGTCCGTCACCTTCGGCGGCAACCCCGCGCCGTTCTCCCTGGTGAACTCCACCACGATCTCGGCGGTGACCCCGCCCGGCGCCGCCGGCGCGGTCGACGTGGAGGTGACCAACCCGGCCGGCTCCGACACGGCCGTCGGCGCGTTCACCTACGTCGCGGCCCCCGGCATCTGATCCCCAACCACGCTGCCGCCCGGTCTTCACCGGGCGGCAGCCTCCCTGAACTACCGCTTCGCGAGCAGTGGTTCCCGATCTCTCCGCCGTCCGACCACGTGATCCTCAGTGGGCGGACGGCCCTCATCCGCCGCGCCCGGACCGGCGTCCGTCACCCGGGGCTCCGCCCAGGCTGCCAGAGGAGCATCCTCATGCCGCCCACGATCAGTACCATCAACCCCTCGCAAGGGCCCACCACAGGGGGTACCACCGTCACCCTCACCGGCACCGGGATGACGGGGTCCACCGCCGTACGGTTCGGCACCACCAACGCCACGTCCTTCACCCTCAACTCGGCCACCCAGATCACGGCGGTGAGCCCGCCACGCGCGGCGGGTGCCGTGGCGGTGACCGTGGTCCATCCGACCGGCAACAGCAACTCGGTGACGTTCACCTACGTCGTGGCACAGGTACCCGCGGTCACGAGTGTGGCGCCCAGCAACGGTCCGACGTCGGGCGGCACCGGTGTCACCCTCACGGGAACCGGGTTCACCGCGGCCACGACGGTGACCTTCGCCGGGGTCCCAGCGACGTCGTTCATGGTGAACTCGGCCACCCAGATCAGCGCCGTGACACCCGCCGGAAGTGCCGGGGCAGCCGTGGTGACCGTCACGACACCGGGGGGCACCAGCGCCCCGGACGCCTTCTTCTTCTACGCCGCGCCACCCGTCCTCAGCGGTGCCGGCCCCGCCCAGGGCCCGGCGGCCGGAGGCGTGGTGGTCACACTGACCGGGAGCAATCTGCTCAACGCCGGTACCGTACGGTTCGGTAGCACCAACGCCGTCTCCTTCACCGTGGTGTCGGCGACACAGATCACGGCCACCGCCCCGCCCGGTACGGGCAGTTCACCGATCACGGTGATCACCCCGGGCGGCACGAGCAACCCCGTCGCCTTCACCTATGTCGCCACACCCACCCTGACGGCACTGGCGCCCAGTGGCGGTCCGACGTCCGCGGGCACCGTGGTCACCCTCACCGGCACGAACCTGGCCACGGCCACGGCCGTCGCCTTCGGGGGTACGGCCGTCTCGTTCACCGTCGTCTCGGATACACACATCGCGGCCGTCGCGCCCGCGGGACCCTCCGGTCCGGTCACCGTGACCGTCACCACGGCCGGCGGCACCAGCCCCGGGCTGACCTACACCCGGGTCGCCGCACCCGGCATCTGACATCCGGACGTCGGGGGCAGGAGCCGCCGCGCACACCACGTACCGCCCCTCGCGCCGCTCTAGGCCCTGTTTCCCGGATCTTCGCGGGCCCGGAACGCCTGGCACGGCACCTCGCCGCGTTGTCGGACTCATCCAAGTACGTCCAGTACGAGGACGATCCTCCGCCATGCGATGCACCGCACCAGACGCCCCGGGCTCATCCACGAAGATCCGGGAAACAGGACCTAGCTCTCGACTGCCCGACGATCGGCGCAGACTGATGATCCAACCAGGTTACTTGTCGGCGCCACCTCCCAGAAAGGCAGAAAAATAGCCATAGCGTGACATTCTTCGGCGCCCGCAACCTGCGAGCCCGGCAACAGAACAAGGAGCCGAACTGGTGAGGATCACACCGCGCAGAGGGAGACTGGTGGTCGCCACAGCCCTGGCCGCCGTGCTGGGACTGGCCTCGCCCGCCTGGGCCGTACCATCGAGCACCACGGTGACGGCCACTCCGCAGTCCGCCCAGGTAGGCGCTTCGGTGCAACTGGCGGCCACGGTCGACTGTCCCGGCGACGCCACCGGCGGGCTCGGCGTGACGTTCTTCGACGACAGCACCCTTCTCGACACCGTGCCGGTGAACGCCAACGGCCAGGCCAGCTACACCACCACGTTCACCACGGTCGGCTCGCACACCATCACCGCCGCGTACAACGGCACCGCCGAGTGCGACGCCTCCAACAACACCACGACCGTCCAGGTCACCTCCGCCCCGACGCCGCCCGATCCGACCCCCGGCTTCTGTCTCCTCGTCTGCGGCGGGCTGATCAACTTCTCCGTCGGTGACATCAACAACACCGTCAACATCTCCAAGTAGAGGTAGACGCCCCGGAGTCACCAGCACCCGCGCCAGGTGCAACGCGCACGATCGTCGTCGGCGATCGCCGAACCTTCCTCAGAAGCGAAAACCTTCCGCATGGCGGAGCCGCCCAGGACAGCACCACACCGGAGATCTCCGAACGACGCGCGGCTTCTGCCCACCGTGGGCGCATCCTCGCTCGGCGGCGAAGGGCAGGGGCGCCGGGAGCGGCTGCGCTCGACGACTGCCGTCACGGGTGTACGCCAGAGGCCCCCCGGATTTCTCCGGGGGGCCTCTGAGCTGCTGTGCACTCGGCAGGATTCGAACCTGCAACCTTCTGATCCGTAGTCAGATGCTCTATCCGTTAAGCTACGAGTGCTCGGCTTCCCGGGCTTTTCTTCCCGGTCGGCGCTGCGAGAACAACATTACATGACCTGCGGCGCCAGGTGAAATCCATTGGTCGGACCCCCGCTGAGCTGCGAAGACACCCGAAAGAGGGTAGTCGGCAGCACCCGTGCACGACCGAAGCCCCGGCCTGGTGGCCGGGGCTTCGGGGCAACGCGCGGAGGCGGAGGGATTTGAACCCTCGATGGGTGTTAAGACCCAAACCGCATTAGCAGTGCGGCGCCATAGACCGGACTAGGCGACGCCTCCAACTACACCCGCGCCTGCGCGGATGGTGCGTGCAGATGATGACACAGCCGAGTGGTGTGTCACCAATCGGTTCTCACGGTACTAGGCGCGTGGGCCGTAGAGCAAAGCAGCTTCCGGGCGCAACGCCGGGGGCTGACGCGCGTTAGTGATGACGGGCAGTGTCCGCACTGTCGGCAGTGTCGGTTGTGCGCGCATTTTCCGCTGTATGCGTATTTTCTGTTGTTGCGCTTTTTCCGCATTGCCCTTGTCGGAGCTGTCACCCGTCACGTCGTGCGTCACCCGCCTCAGGAGTTGCTGCCATGCTGCGCCACCTCTTCCTCACCGCCGCCGGTACGGCCCTCGCCGCCGCCCCCTTACTGTCCGCACACGGGGCGGCGCCGCTGCCTCTCCCCGTACGGGTCAAGCAGGACAACTTCACGGTTACCGTCACGAACCCCGAGAACAGCAGGGCCAAAGGGACGTACGAACTGAAGTGCGGGCCGACCGGGGGGACGCATCCCAAGCCGCAGGCCGCCTGCGACCGGCTGCTGGAGCTCGGCAGGAGCGCCGGGGATCCCTTCGCCAAGGTGCCGGCGGGCGCGGTCTGCACCATGTTGTACGGCGGTCCCGCCACCGCCCGCGTCACCGGTGTCTGGAAGGGACGCGGCGTCGACGCCGTCTTCAACCGTAAGAACGGGTGCGAGATCGCCCGCTGGAAGAACCTCGAGCCCCTCCTGCCCACCCTGGGGTCCTGAGCACGGTGAGAGCGGGGGCGGCGGCGGATCCGAGATGAAACCACCAGGTCGTCAAGGTTGCCTTCGGCCGGGCCCACACCGGGAAGGCGGGCCGCGGGGGGACCGTTTCCGTACGGTCTGCGCACACAACCTTGGTGAGAGCTCCCCCTCATCCGCCGCCGCGCCCCCCTCACCTGCCTTTAGACTCCCTTCAGTGACAGTCCGAGACCCGAGAGGGAAGATGGGTCCGGCCGCCCGCAAGGTGCAGTGGTTCAGGGAGGAAGCGTCGTCGTGAGCAGCAGGCCATCCCGAGGCGCTGCTCGCCTCGCGGCGATACTCGACGCACTCCCCGACGGCTTGGTGCTCGTCAACGCCAACGGCACGGTCGTCAACGCCAACACCATCGCTCTCGAACTGTTCGAGACGCCTGGTACCGCGCTGGTCGGACGCGGACTGCTCGACCTGCTCCCGGAGTTCGACTCCAAACTGATCCCTGGCTCGATGCGCCGCCCCGAGGCGGCCGACGAGCGCGGCAGGACCAAGCCGACGCGGATGATCGCGCGGCGTACGGACTCCAGTGAGTTCCCGGCCGAGGTCACCAGCGCGAGCCTGGAGGACGGCAGGGACGCGTACAACGACATCCACAGCTACACCGGCGACGAACTGCTGATGCTGGTGGTCCGGGATCTGTCCGGGACCATGGACACCGAGGCCGAACTCGCCCGCTCGCAGCGGCAGACCGAGATGATCCTGCGCGCCGCCTCCGAGGGTGTCGTCGGTACGGACACCGACGGCCGCGTCGTCCTCGTCAATCCCGCCGCCGCGCAGATCCTCGGCTTCCGCGCCACCGACCTGGGCGGCCGCGAGCTGCACACGCTGATCCTGCACTCGCGCGCCGACGGCGAGCCCTTCCCGTACTCCGACTCGCCACTCGCCGACACGTTGCGCTCCGGGCGCAAGCACCGGGTGCGCGGGCAGGTGTTGTGGGCGAAGAACGGTTCCGCGGTGCCGGTCGACCTGACAACGGCGCCGGTACGGGACGGGGAACAGCTCGTCGGGGCCGTCATGACCTTCACCGACCGCCGCGCGCACGAGGAACTCCTCGAACAGCACGCGACGGAGCTGAAGGAGACCAACGACCGCCACGAGGCGAGGCTCAAAGAGACGACCGAGCGGCAGGACGCCCGGCTCGCCGAGACGACCGAGCGCCTGACCTCGCAGCTCAAGGAGGTCACGGACCGGCTCAGCGGCGAGTTGGCTGAGGCGACCGAGCGCCACGCGGCCGAGCTGGCGGACCGCAGTGACCGGTACGCGGCCGAGATCGAGGAGTTGGCGGAGCGGTACGCGGACGTCAGCGCGCTGCACGCCCAGCTCACCGCCGTACTCGGCGAGTCGCTGCGCGGACCGCTCATCGAGCTGCGCGGCGAACTGGCCGGGCTCGCCGCCGATCCCGCCGGGCAGCTCTGGCCCGAGGCCAACCAGATTTTGCACCATCTCGCCGCCGGGTACTCCCGGATGACGACGCTCGTGGACAACGTCCTCGGTTACCAGCGGCTCAACTCCGGCGGCGAGACGCTGGTCAAGGCGAACGTGCTGCTCGACGGAGTCGTCGCGGCCGGCGTCGAGGGCGCGATCGAACTGATCGGCCCCGGCCGGGCGCAGTTCGCCGTGCACGCTCCGCCGATCGAGGCCCAGGTGGACGCGGGACGGCTGGCGACAGCGCTCGCGCATCTCATCGCCGATGTCGCGGGGGTCGACTCGACGGGCAGGGCGCGCGTGGTGCCGGGCGGCGGTTACGTCGACTCGACGATCGTGGTGGCGGCGGCGCAGCGCGGTGATGTCGTACGGATAGAGGTACGCGGGCCGTTCGCCGGCGGCGACCCGGTGCACGAGCCGATCGTGCGCGGGATCGTACGGGCGCACGGCGGCGTGCTCCAGACGCACGAGATGCCCGGGATGAGCGGCAGCGCCTATGTGCTCGAACTGCCGCTGGGCGAGGGCGCGGGATCGGTTCCGCCGCCCGCGCAGCCGGCGCTTCCCGCGCAGCAGGGACCGCAAACAGGACCGGGTACGGGTACGAGCGGTACGGGCACAGGGGCCGGTACGTCGGGCGGTGGCCGGCGGCGCGCGCGGCGCGCTTCGACGGACGCGTTCCTGGAGGGCCCGGCCGAGGAGCCCGGGGAGCCGACCGGCCGGCGCCGCGCCCGCAGCGGCGGGTCCGGTGACAGCGACGGGGCCGGAGCCACGCCCGCGGCGGGAAGCCAGCAGGCGCTGATCCCCGCGCAGGACTCCACCGGCGAC
>NZ_JTHL01000001.1:4465530-4498055 GCF_000818195.1 Streptomyces sp. 150FB
GCTCGCCGGCATCCACTCCGAGGGACGTTCGTACGCGATAGGGGCGCCCGACGAGGGCGCCGAGGGCCCTCAGCCGCTGGACGGCCCCGGCGGCGCCGTCGAGGTCGCCAACCGCCCCCAGCCCCGGCCCGTCGACGACGAGCTGCCCCCGGAGCCGCTCGACAACCCGCGCAGGCTGCTGGTCTGGCCGGCGCCCGACGTCTCGACGTCGCAGGCGCTGAGCGACCGCGGCTACCGCCCGGTGGTGGTGCACTCCCGCGAGGAGGTCGACGCCCAGATCGCGGCGTTCCCCGCAGCCCTGTTCGTCGACCCGCTGACGGGGCCGATCACCCGCACGGCGCTCCAGTCGCTGCGCCAGGCCGCCGTCGCCGCCGAGGTCCCCGTACTGGTCACGGCCGGCCTCGGGCAGGCGACACGCGAAGCGGCGTACGGCGCTGACCCCGCCGTCCTCCTCAAGGCGCTCGCTCCGCGCGACAGCGAGCAGCACCCTTCGCGGGTCCTGCTGATCGAGGAGCACGAGGAGATCGCGCTCGCGCTGACGGCGACGCTGGAGCGGCGCGGCATGCAGGTCGCCCGGGCCGGCACGGACAACGAAGCCGTCACGCTCGCCGCGCAGATGCGGCCGAACCTGGTGGTCATGGACCTGATGCAGGTACGCAGGAGGCGCGCGGGAATCATCGACTGGCTCCGGTCGAACGGCCAGTTGAACCGGACGCCGCTGGTCGTCTACACCTCGGTCGGCATGGAGGACGCGGAGCTGTCGCGGCTCACCTCGGGAGAGACGGTGCTCTTCCTCGCCGAGCGCTCGACCACCGACGACGTGCAGTCCCGGATCGTCGAACTGCTGGCGAAGATAGGGACCAACTGACGGCGCGGCGACCAAGGACGGCGGGCGGCGGCCACCGGGCGGCGGGCGACCGTGCCCCCGCCGCCGTACCCCTGCGGCTCACCGCCACACGTACACACGCCACACCCGCACCCGCCTACACCTCGGTGACGTCCAGCTCCCCGTCCGCGTACCGCCCGCGGATCACCTTCTTGTCGAACTTCCCGACGCTCGTCTTCGGCACCGCGTCCGCAACCGTCCACCGCTCGGGCAACTGCCACTTGGCGATCTTCTCGGCCAGGAATCCCTTGAGCGTCGCGAAGTCGGCGGACTCGCCGTCCTTGAACACGACGGTGGCGAGCGGCCGTTCGCCCCACTTCTCGTCCGGTACGGCGACCACGGCGGCCTCGGCGACCGCCGGGTGCGCCATCAGTACGTTCTCCAGCTCGACGCTGGAGATCCACTCGCCCCCGGACTTGATGACGTCCTTGGCCCGGTCGGTGAGGGTGAGGTACCCATCCGGGCTGATCACGCCGACATCCCCGGTACGCAGCCACCCGTCGGGCGAGAACCGGTCCTCGGGCCTGAACGGCTCGCCGGCCGCGCCTCCGTAGTACGCCGCCGCGACCCAGGGGCCGCGTACCTCCAGTTCGCCGGCCGACTCGTTGTCCCAGGGCAGGAAGCCGCCCTCGGGACCGGCGAGCCGCGCCTCGACCCCTGCGGGGAGGCGGCCCTGGGTGACGCGGTACTCGAACTCCTCCTCGGCGGTGAGTCCGGCGGGCGGGTGGGCCACCGTACCCACCGGTGAGGTCTCCGTCATGCCCCAGGCGTGGTCGAGCCGTACGCCGAGCTTGTCGTACGCCCGCATCAGCGCGGGCGGACAGGCCGAGCCGCCGATGGTGACCCGCTTCATGGAGCTGAGATCGCGCGGGCGGGCCGTGACCTCGGCGAGCAGGGCCTGCCAGATGGTCGGGACGGCGGCGGCGTGCGTGGGCTTCTCCCGCTCGATCATGTCGGCGAGCGGGGCGGCCTGGAGGAAACGGTCCGGCATCAGCATGTTCACGCCGCTCATAAAGGCGGCGTGCGGCAAACCCCAGGAATTTACGTGAAATTGGGGCACTACGACCAGTGAGGTGTCACTGTTCGTGAGTCCCATCGACTCCACCGTGTTTATCTGCATGGAGTGCAGATAGATCGAACGGTGCGAGAAGAGCACCCCCTTGGGGTCCCCGGTGGTGCCGGAGGTGTAACACATCGCGGCTGCGGCCCGCTCGTCGAGCTCGGGCCAGTCGTAGCTGGGGAGCGCGGCGGCGAGCAGTTCCTCGTACTCATGGACCTGAAACCCGGACCGGCCTTCGAGGAGCGTGCGGTCGCCGGGGCCGGAGACGATGACGTGCTCGATCGTCGGCAGGTGCGGGAGCAGCGGCGCGAGGAGCGGCAGGAGCGAACCGTTCACGACGACCACGCGGTCGGCGGCGTGATTGACGATCCAGACCAACTGGTCGACGGGGAGGCGGATGTTGAGCGTGTGGAGAATCGCACCCATGGAAGGGATCGCGAGGTAGATCTCAACGTGGTCCGAATTGTTCCACATGAGGGTGGCGACACGTTCGTCGTCCGCGACGCCCAACTCGTCGCGGAGCGCGCTCGCGAGCCGGGTCGCACGGGCGCCGACCTCGGCGAAGCTGCGGCGCCGCGGCCCGTCTTCGCCCGTCCAGGTCGTGATCTGCGACTTTCCGTGGACGGTCATCCCGTGGCGCAGGATGCGGGTCACAGTCAGCGGTACGTCCTGCATGGTGCTCAGCACGGCGTCCTCCCGGGGGCGATAGCACTGCGCGGTCTTCGATCCTTGCCGAGGATTCTGCGCACGTACCGCTCGGTATGTCACTACCGGGGGAAGCAAGCGTCGAGAGCGAGCGTGGAGGGCCAGCATGGACGGAGGGCGTGGAGCGAGGGCGAGCGAGGGCGGAAGGCCGGCGGACAGGTCAGCGAACGGGTGACAGCTCCGGGTCCTCGCGGAGCTTCCCGAGCGCCCGCGACACCGCGCTCTTGACCGTACCGACCGAGACGTCCAGCAGCTCCGCCGTCTGCACCTCGCTGAGATCCTCGTAGTACCGGAGGACGACCATCGCCCGCTGGCGGTCCGGCAGCCGCATCACCGCGCGCCACATCGCGTCGTGCAGGACCTGCTGCTCGGCGGGGTCGGGCGCGGGCGCGTCGGACGACTCGGGCAGCTCGTCGCAGGCGAACTCGTCGACCTTGCGCTTGCGCCACTGCGAGGTACGCGTGTTCACGAGGGCGCGGCGCACGTAACCGTCGAGGGCGCGGTGGTCCTCGATCCGGTCCCAGGCGACGTACGTCTTGGTGAGAGCCGTCTGAAGCAGATCCTCGGCGTCGCACGGATTGGCGGTCAGCGAGCGGGCGGTACGCAGCAGCACGGGCCCCCGCGCCCGTACGTACGACGAGAAGGACGCATACGGCGCGTGGGGCGCGCGCGAAGCCTGGGGCACGTAGGGGGAGTGGGGCGCATAGGAGGAGTGGGTGTACGAGGCCGTTTTGACGGCTGTGGAGGCACTCGCGCAGACAGGCGTGGTCATGACTCCACGCTAGGAGCGACCCCTGGCCGAGGGGATCGACCGCAGGTCCCGAAGCTTTGTCCGCCTCAGGGTGTAGAGGGGGTGCTGGCTCCACCTCCTGAGGGTGGAGGAGGGGGTGGCCGGGCCCTCAGGGTGACCCCTGGAGCAACATCCGTACGAGTGACCCCGCGCACGCGTTCTTCGCAGGTCGGAGCGGTCGCGGCGGGCGCCGGGCGGCCGGCGGGAGCGGTGCGTGGGAGACGTACGACCACCGGGGGCCGCCGGAAGGACGCCCGCACGACGGCGCCCGTACCACCGAGGGCACCCGGCCGTACGGCCGCGCCGCGCGCGAACGGCCCACGCGACGGCACCGAAGTGCCGCCGCGCAGGCTGTCATTCACCCCTTGGCTCACAACCCCCCTTCGGGCCGCCTCTCACCAAAGCTTTGTGAACGTCAGCGCGATGTTCTGGTTGCCCTGGTCGATGGAGGTGAAGCGGGAACCGACCACGCTCGCCGTGTTGTTCTGATTGGACGCACCTGCTCCTGTGGCCACCTGCTGCGTGGTGGTCGAATTGCCCAGATTGTTGTCACCCACGCCACTGCCGCTGACCGTTGCCACGGTCGCGTTCGATCCGTCGTCCGCAATGGAGCCGTTGTCGGCCTGAGCCACCCCGGCGAACAGCGCCGCGGCGAGGGGCAGGGCGGCGACAGCGGCGATGACGCGGGCGGTACGGATGCTTGCCATGTCTTTTCCTCCAGGAACGTGACGTACACAGTTATGGCTGGGAACTTCGGCTTTTACCAAGGCAGTTGGCCGGCCACCTCGGTCGTTCTCTCGACGTCGCGCTCCAAGGATTGCCCACCGAATCCGACGCGTACCACCCCGGACGGCCCGATTCCCTCGCAAGCGTGATGACATGTCGATAAACCCGCTTCACGCCCCCAAAAGGACACTTCACCCCTTTGCACGCAAGGGGCCAAGCGCGGCAAGGGATGAAGCGTTCCAGCACTTCCCCGGTCCGCCCCTCTCCGGCCGCTCCCCCCTCCCGTTCTTCGAACGCTTGTGCGAACATAGACCCATGGCCACCACCACCCGGCACGCCGCCACCCCGGCCCTCGCTCACGCGCTGCTCGCCGCCGAGCGCGGGCTCCCCGTCTTCCCGCTGTCCCCGACGAAGCTCCCGGCTCTGCGCTCCCCCCACCACGACGAGCCCGAGCCTTCGCTCTGCCGCGGGGAGTGCGGACTGCCAGGTCACGGCGTGCACGACGCCACGACCGACCCGGGCGCCGTACGGGCCCTGTTCGCGGCCGCGCCCTGGGCCACCGGCTACGGCATCGCGTGCGGCCGGGCGCCGCACCACCTGATCGGCATAGACCTCGACATCACGCCGACGGCCGACGCGAGCGGCACGTACCCCCCGCCCTTCGGCGCGCGCCCCGGCTCCCGCCCGGACTCGCCGCTCGACTCGCCGCCCGCGTCCGTCGTCGCGCTCCAGCAGATTGCGCTCCAGCACCTGTTCACGCTCCCGGAGACCGTCACCGTCCTGACCCCGAGCGGCGGCCGCCACATCTGGCTCAAGGGGCCCCCGAACGTCGTCGTGCCCAACTCGGCCGGCCGTCTCGCCCCCGGCATCGACGTACGCGGCTCCGGCGGCTACCTCGTGGGCCCGGGCTCGGTGACGGCGCGCGGCGCGTACCGGCTGGTCCCCGGCACGGCCGAACTCTCACCCGCGCCCTGCCCGCGCGCTCTCCTGCGCCTGATCACTCCGCCCGCGCGGCCGCACACCTCCGCGGGGGCCGGGAGCGGGCCGGCGCAGGGGCACGGACTGGTCCAGTTCGTGCTCGCGGCGCACGAGGGGCAGCGCAACACCCGCCTGTTCTGGGCGGCTTGCCGCGCGTACGAACACGGCTTCGGCGCGACCCTGGCGGAGGACCTTGTGGCCGCTGCGGTACGCACGGGGCTGGGCGAGCAGGAAGCCCGCGCGACGATCGCCTCGGCCGCCCGCCTCACGGCAGGGCCGTGAGGGCCGTACGACTGACGCGGCGCCCGGGGTCCGGCGTACGTACTCAGCCGGTACGCGGAAGATCCCGGATCTCCCGCGCGCTCCACCGTCCCGACGCGCCCGGACACGCCGCGAGGTAGTCGGCGACGGCCGCGATGTCCCAGGGGCCGGCTTCCAGCAGACCGGCGGAGAGGTGGGCGAGGTAGGGCGCGGAGGGCGGGTTCCACTCGACGTCGCCGACGCCCCACGGCGCGGTGAAGGTGAGCAGCGGAAACCCGTCGAGCACGCCCGCGCGCACCAGCGTCTCGTACCGTCCCTCGCCGAGCGCGGCGCGGCCCTCGCTCAGGACCTCGGTCAGATCGAGATCGGCGCCGGGCTCCCGGTACATCTCCTGCGCTGCGATGTCGGAGAACTGCCCGACAGTGACAAGGTGCGCCCGCGCCAGCACACACGACGGTCCGGGCCCGGCCGCTCGCGCGTCCGGATCGTAGAACGCGCGGCCTCCCGTCCAGACGGCCGACTCGGTGGCGAAGTACATCACCCCGTCGAGCCGTACGGGGACAGAGCGCTCGGGCATCCGCCGGTCCCGGCACCCGGGGTACGCCATGGCGCCGCCGGGGGGACGCCCGCCCACGATGTAACGGGCCAGCCGTTCGAGGTGCGTGTTGGAGCCGTACGAGACGTACCACACGCGCCGAGGCGAACGACCGCCGCTGCGCTCCATCCCGGGCCTCATCGGCCCCAGTGTGGCAGCCCGCTGCCCTCAGCGCAGGACGACGCAGCCGCGCGACTCGAGCGCGGCGAGCAGCCCCGGCGCGTACTCGATGTCGTTCCACCGCAGGTCCAGCTTCTCCAGAGCGGGCATCCTGGTGAGCCAGTCGGGCAGGACGCGGATCCGGTTGCTCCGCAGGTCGATCCGGCGCAGGAGCGGCAGACCGGCCAACGGCGCTGGGACCTCGGTCAGCAGGTTCTCCCGCAGGTCCAGGTGCCGCAGCTCCCGCAGGCCGGCGACGGCGCGCGGCAGCCCGGCCAGCGCGTTCCCGCGCAGCCACAACTCCCGCAGCCGGCCCAGCCGGCCGATCGACTCGGGGAGCGCGGCGAGTCGGTTGTGCTGCGCCCTCAGTTCGATGAGACCCGCCATCTCGCCGATGCTGTCGGGGAGTTCGGCGATGCTGTTGCCACCGACGTTGAGGTAGCGCAATCGGGTCAGGCGCGTGAGGGCGGGTGGAAGCGCGGAGAGCCGGTTCTCGTGCAGGTAGAGGAACTGTGTGAGACCGCCCAGTTCACCCAGTTCACCGGGCACGGTGGTCAGCTCGTTGTGGCCCAGATCCAGGGTGTGCAGTCGCTGAAGGCGCGCGATCAGGGGCGAGAGGTCCCGCAGCTTGTTGTCCGCCAGGATGAGCACGGCGAGATCCACCCGCTCCCAGACAGCCTCGGGCACGGCACCGAGCCCATGCCGACAGAGATCCAGAACTTGCTCCACGGGGTTCTCCTTCCTCATCAGCCATCAGCCATCAGCCATCACGCGGCACCTGGCACCCGGCACCTGGCACCTGGCACCTGGCGAGCGGCTGGGCCTCGTACGCGGGGCCGAACTGGCCGAACTGTAGGACACGACCACCTGGACCCCGCTGGACGCGTACTTGGGCACTTGGGCACTTGAGTACGTGAGCGCTTGAGCGGTGACCGAACGCGCCCGGGACGATGGCCTCGTACATCCGCGAGGCCGACCGGGCCCGCCTCACCCCGGCGGCGGGCCCCCCTGCGCGCCGCCGCCCGAGGCACCTCCCGAACCTCCGGCCGTCCCTCCGCTGAGCGTGCCGCCGCTGACCGAGTCTCCGCCGTCCGTTCCTCCGGGGGCGCCACCTGCGGCGCCTCCGGCCGAGGTTCCGGCTGGGGTTCCGGCCGAGGTCGTTCCAGTCGTCTCCCCTGTCGTTGTTGTTCCGGTCGTCGCTCCCGAGGAGCCTCCTGTGCCGCTGGTTCCGCCCCCCGACTCGCCCGTGCCCGTTGCACCTCCCCAGGTGCCGCCGCCGTCGGTCGCTCCGTCGGTCGCTCCGCTGTTCGCTCCACCTACGGTGCCGCTTCCGTCCTCGGGGCTCCCCGAAGTGCCCGTCGTACGGGAGCGTTCCGGCGTCGCGTTGGACGCGGTGGGAGAAGGACTCGGCGGCGCCGACGGTGTCCTGGAGCTCGTGGCCGGGGGCGCGAGCGGCGGGGCGGGGGCCGGGTGTGCCGTCGTACCCATGAAGTACAGCGGTCCCGCGACGGCCGCCGCGGCGAGGGCCAACCCTCCCCCGACGGCGACCGCGCGCAGCCCTCGGCGCCTCGCCGCCCTGCGGCGGATGCGGTCGAACGCGCCCGACGGGGGTGGCAGCAGCCGCGTGGTGGGGCTGGGGCCCAGCAGCGCCGCCAGTTCGTCGTCGCGCTCCTCGCCCGGGTCCTCAAGGTGTGTGGTCAAGGTGTCCCCCCAGTCTGGAGCGCAGTAGTTCCCTGGCCGCGTGGAGGTCGGCCCTGATCGTGCCTTCCTTCCGCCCGGTGACCGCGGATATCTCCCTGATCGGCAGATCCGCGTAGTAGTAGAGGAGGACGGGGGTGCGCAGCCGTTCGGGGAGCGTCCGTACGAGCAGTCGCACGGACGGATCGGGGTGCTCGCCCTGGCCGCTCACGACAACCTCCGTTGTGACGCGCAGGATGGCTCTGCGTTCGCGCTCCAGTTTCCGCCAGTGGTCACGGACGAGGTTGGCCGCGGTGACGTAGAGGAAACCGCGCGGCTCCTCCACCTCGGTCCAGCGTGCCCACAGACGCGTGAACGCCTCGGAGGCGATCTCGTGCGCCGTCTCGTCGTCGTCGACCAGCCGTCTGCACCACCCGGCGAGGTTCGGGTAGAGGCTGGCGAACAGCTCGGACGCTGCTCGCTTCCGGGAACGGCTCAACACTCTCCATGGTCTTCGGTCGGATCCACGCCGGGCCCCGGGCTGATGGACAGGCTCAGCCCACCAGCCCGGGCCTCATGGACTACTGGCTCTCGGAGGTCAGGGAGGCATAGACGATCACATTGTCGCGATATGCGCCCCCTTGCGTGGTACGGGGACCACCGCAGGTGATCAGCCTCAACTCCGGATGGTCGGCGTCTCCGTAGACGGCGTCCGTGGGGAAGCTCGCCTTCGCGACCGTCCGCGTCGAATCCACGGTGAAGACGGAGGTGACGCCGTCCTTGAGCCGTACGTCGATGTGGTCACCGCGTTTCAGCCGTGCCAGGTGGACGAAGACGCCGTCGCCGTACTGCCCCACCGTCACATGACCGAGGATCACCGAGGGCCCCACCTGACCCGGCGTGGGCGACGACTTGTACCAGCCCGCCGAATCATGCGCCTCGATGGGCGGAACCTGCACGGTGTCGTCGGCGTTCAGGCCGAGTTGGATGACCGGCGTGTCGACCCCGATGCTCGGAATCCGTACCCGTACGGGCACCGATCGGGCAAGCGGATCGGCGGCGGCAGCGCCCGCTGCCGGCGGTCCACTCGTCGGCTCGCTCTCCGTTCCGGGTGAGCCCGAGCCGCCTCCGCATCCGGAGACCAACAGGACGGCGGCCAGGACCGGAATCAGAAGGGATGCGCGTTTCGCGTGCACAGGTCAGGCCCCCGTGTCCGGCGCCCCCTTGGGCACAACGGCGACCTGACCCGCACCCGCACCCGCCACCGGCGAAGTGACCGAGCCGGCCTGCCCACCGCTCACGGAGCCCGTGGAGCCACCACTCGCGGATCCACCACCGGCGGACGCCTCGCCGCCCCCCGTACCACCGGAGGCGCCACCCCCACCGTCGGCGGAGCCGGACCCACCAGCGGCGCCACCGCCCGTACCGCCACCGGCGGAACCCCCACCCGAGGGCAACCCAAGACCGCCGCCGGTCGTACCGCCCGACGCCCCACCGCTCACGGAAGACCCGCCGCCTGACGAACCACCCGCGCCCCCACCACTGCCCGAGCCGCCGACGACCCCGCCCCCGCCCCCGTCAGCGAACGCGGGCACCGCCGCCCCGATCAATCCCACGGTGAAGGCCAGGGCCACGGCCGCAATGAAGTTTCTGCGCATGATCTCCCTCTCTCAACACCCGCCCAAGGGGCCTGAAGCCACGGCAAGCGGGTCACGTTCCGGATCGAGTGGAGAGACGACGCAGCACCCCCAACTGCTGCAAAGAAACGGCAAAGCCACAACAGAGCCGCCAATGCCCCCACAAGCCAGCGGCGAGCACGACGCACCGGGGGCGGACCTGCAAGGACACCTCTCTACCGGCGAGGCAGCGCCCCCGTGGGGGGCACCTGAGGAGACAAGCAGGCAAACAGAGCGTCGACTACCCCCGGTTCACGTGGCCGGCCGTCATCCTCACGCCAAGCGGCCGACGGCAGAAGGTCTCGCTCAGCCTCAGCCATCTCGGCAACCATCTCCACCTCGGAGTGCTTACTCCGGCGGAGCCTTTCCCGGTGCGCGTAGAGCTGCAGCAAGGGAGATTCCCGCCCGGACCCGATCGGCGTAGCCCTCATGAGCGTCAAGTCTCCAGTTGTCCCACCGAGTCAACAGCTCCCGCTGAACTTGAGGATCCGAAGGAGACAGAGGAGTGGGGCGAACTCCTCCTCGCCGAGAGCCCGCCGAGGTCGCCTCAGCAGGACGGACGACGGCAGCCCGCACGAGAAGCGCGGCCTCAAAACGCCGAGCCCGGAAGACGAGCCGCCCCATCCCCATCGGCCGGCCCTCGTCCGGCTGCTCCGAGAACACAAGAAGCGCTACGGCCTCGTGCGACGACCGTCTGTTCCACGCGGCCCGCGAAGGCCGCGTCCGCTCCACGGAGTACTGCGGGATCCGGAAGGAGGCTCGCCAACGGCCCGTGACAGAGGAGAACTCCATGTAGCCACTTGCAGAAGTCCCCGTACTCGCTCCGGCACACGCGGCATCTCACTCTGGATCCAAGCGGGCTTAGCCCCCGGTGTAGCCCCTAGAGCGGGCCACAGCCTGGCGGTGATGTACAAGGTCCACGCCAAGATCCTCCAAGGCCACCAAGCCCACGCCAACCAATTGATCGCAACAGCTCTCCAGGACAACGGGCCCAGAATCCGCTGGGGCAGGGCAGGTAGAGGAAAGGAGCATTTCTCGACCAGGCTGAATGAGCGCGTCAGCCCCAAGCCACGCGCCCGGAGGACACCTCCACGAAGTGGTGCCTTCGGCGCACCAGGCCGATCGACAAGTGCCTCACTGCTCAAACTCGCGTTCGACGGTTGTGCAGAAAGGTACGCAACCGTCCCTACGCTGGTTCATCGCAAAGCTCCGAGGCTCGCGTTAGCTTGTTTACTCAGGGACGGTCGGCCGTCCCGACTCAGAGGTGTATCAGTTCAGGTATCACTGTGACTGAAAGTCTACTTTCCTTATCTCGCTTCCGCACCACCCGTCCCATTGGCTACCTCAGCCACCATAAGCATCCAGGCAAAATTGTGCCCATGCGGCCTTTCCCGTAACCTCCCTGACTGCCATTCTCACTTCTGGTTTTACGGAGAGTCATGACATACGTGACGAGCAGCGCGGGGAACGATGGCCTGGAAGACAGCATGAGGCCAGTAGAATTATCCGAAGAGCACGAAAGAGCCCTCCAGGCGAAGTACAGAGAACGCGTTCGAGTGTTCGATGAAATCGATGATGACCTCAGAGCCTCTCGCACCTTCCAGCGAATCTATGTTCTCTGCCTGGCGGGTGCGATTTGCTTGACCTTTCTTCTCGGCTATACGGTCATCGTTGGATTGTGGACCTCGAAGCCAGGAATGGTCAGGTGGGCTGGGCTCCTAATTGTCGTCAGCACCTGGATCGCATTAACTCGAATTCTTTGGATGAATCGAAAAAAGATCGTTTCCAGGACCGGCCTGCTGCGCAATGCGTTACAGGATCGACAGACGGCAGCCGCCGAACTTCCACTTGACTCACCGTCTGGTCTGCGTATCTACCGCGAAGCTTCGCTTGATCTCATCGATCAATACCGCCAGAGCGCGGGAAAGAACCGGAGGGTCCACAATTTCTTTCAACTGATCATTATCAGCGGATCCATCGCGACTTCCACCCTCACCGCCATGAATGAGGGAAGTAACAGTTTACTTTCTGTCGCCACCTCGGCGCTCAGCGCGTTCGTAGGGATTTCGGCAGGAGTCACTGGCTATTTCAAGTTTCGCGAGCGTGGGTACAACCTTCAATCGACGGCAGATGACATCGAGAAGCATTACAATGCTTCCCAATTCATGCTTGACGAATACAAGAGCGATGACTCGTCCGTCCCCCTGCCGGAGGTCGAGCGGCTCCGTAAATTCGCCCGGTTCGTGGAACGCCTCAAGGAAGAGCAGAGAAAGCGGGAGCTGCAACTTGAGCAGTCCAGTTCTGCACGTGACGAGCGGGCGAGTTGATACTCACCGGCGGATGCACGAGCATCTACCGTCGACCTACAACGGGCAAAGCCGTGAGCGGGACCATGCGGTGGCTCCTCTCTCCTGTTCGGCATTGGCGCAGCCGTCGCTTGATGGCCGATCATGGGTCGTCGCTCTCCTACAGGGAGGCGTGGTGTCTAGTCACGCTCGCCCGCGATCCGGCCGAACTGCCCTTCGTCCACAGCCTGACCACACAGACGCGTATACATCGACCGGGGACCCCTCCCGGGGCCTCCATAGATGTGTGGGCATCCCTGGAGACCTCGGAACAGCGCAGGCGCATAGCGTGGCTCAACCGGTATGGAGCCACACCACTGTCTCTTCTCGGCCTCTCCGAGGAACTGATCGAACTGGCCGGCCTCCACATCATCGAATGGGCTCTGCCGCCAGGACTCGTGTCAAACTCTGTCATCCTTCAGGACCGCCCTGGCCCCACCAGCAACGCCGGATGAAGATCATAAATAGGTCTACCCTTCCCAAAGCCTCTTTTTCTTGGGGGACGCCTGGGGGACAGACACTGATGCAGGTTGGTCCGCGGGGGGAAAACAGTGAAACAGGGTGCATGCAGAAGGGGCGCCTCCCATCGGGAGACACCCCTTCTGACCTGCTGCGGTGGGTGTGGGATTTGAACCCACGGTGACATCGCTGCCACGACGGTTTTCAAGACCGTTCCCTTAGGCCGCTCGGGCAACCCACCCGCGCCCCGCCGACCAGCGGCGGAGCGGGTACAGCGTACCGTCCCCGGGGGCTCGGGTGGGCGCTGGTCCGGTAGTGGTCCGTGGGCTTCCGGGGCGGTTCGCGGTCGTGCGAGCTGCCTACCGCCAGGTCGTGGCGCATGGCGGCTCTGTTGCCGGCCCTTCGCGCGCTTCGAGTCGCGCTGCGGGGAGTAGGGGTCCTCCGCGAACTTCTTCGGCCTCGTGTCCGCCGCATATGGCTTGAGCCGGCACGTTCGCCGCGCCTCGGGGCATCAGGGGCTGCCTTCCGCTTCCCGCTCGGCGTCGACCGTGACTGGGCCTCATATGCCTTGTGGGCGTTGGTCTTTCGTGTTCTCCGGGGGCGGGTCCCCTGGGCGTTCCGGTCGGAAAGGCGGCGGGGCGCAGGGCCGGGCCTTCGGCGGGGGCATGAGTACGGGTACTCAACAGCACCGGTTGTGCGGGCCATGGATCACGGGGTTTTGGGGCGCTACTGTGCCTCTCGATCATAAGTGTGGCTGCTGCGAACACTTGCGCCATGCGACGGCTCACGGGGAGAGGCAGAGCTATGGCAGATGTCTGGGCCGACAGGCGGGGCGCGGCGTGACAGGGCAGTCCGTGGGGATGCGGCTGAATCAGCTTCCGGGGGATCCCGGAGGGTCCACGGGGTCGTTGGGGATGCTCGGCGGGCAGAAGGATCTTGCCTCCTCGCCGGCGGAGAAGAAGGCCGCGGCCAAGGCCATCGAGGACCACATCGAGCCCGACACCAAGAAGGCCGGGGACTGGGCCGACGTGGAGACCGGCGCCGCCGTAACGGCGTTCGGGGCCAAGGGCGGGCACGGGTGGCTCACCTCGGGTGCGGTCAAGAAGGCGCACAAGACGTGGGGTGACCAGGTGCAGAACCTGATGAACCGTCTCGCCTCCGAGAAGGCGGCCCTCCGCGACACCAACACCCAACTGCACGGCACCGACCTGGGAGTCCAGTCAGGGGTGCGCGCGGTCTCTCCGCTCGACGGGTACTGACCGGACCCACCCGCTCGGACTCATGACCGGCCACGCCGGCCGGGCACACGCCACCAGGCACAACGGGGACCCATGCCTGCATACCACGAGATCATGACGACCGACCTGTCCGCTCTCGCCACCGCCGCCGACCGCTGGGACGGTATGGCGAAGGAGTTCCACAAGCAGGAAGTCGCCTACAAGCGCGACGTGTACGGCATATCCGCGGGGGATACGTGGACGGGCCTCAGCGCGGACGCCGCCAACAAGCGCTTCGACGGCACGCTCAAAGAGTTCCAGTCCGCCCAGGTCGAGGCGAAGGCGATCGCCTCCCTCCTCCGCGACGCCCATACGCAATTCGTCGACCTGCACGGGAAGTTGGAGTCCGCCCGGAAGGACGCCGTGACGGCCGGCATGCAGGTGTCGGAACAGGGGCTGGTGTCGTACGACACCACGAAGCTGAGCCAGGGCGTACGTACCGCCATGGCGCACGACCCCGATTACCAGGAGAGCGTCCGCAAGGCCGTCAGCTCCTGGCAGCAGACCATCGACCAGCTCGTGAAGGACGTGGACGAGGCCGACAAGGGCGTCGACACCGCCTTCAAGGCCGTGGTGATCGACGCCGACATCAGCGACGGCTCCCTCAACGGCTTCAACGGCCAGGCCCAGGGCGACATCGAGAAGTACGAGGCCGACGCCGCGGCCAACGCCCGTACGAAGACCGACGGGTGGATCTCCGACGGCTCGGTCACCACCACCGGACCCAATGTCGGCTTCACGACCGGTGGCACCAAGTACGGCAAGGAGGGCTCGCTCAAGGCGTTCGCCGACCTCGGCCATGTGACCGCTCAAGGGACCCTGACCAACGGGAACATGAAGCTCTCCGGGATCGCCGACGGTTACGCCGGAGCGCGGGCGACCGCCAACTACGGGTTCACCGGGAAGGGCATCGTCGGAAGGGCCGAGGCCTCCGCGGGGGCGCGGGCCTTGACCGAAGGCCGCGCCGAGTACGGGCCGTTCGGCGTCTACGCGAGGGCCGACGGCTTCGCCGGTGCGGAGGGCGCGGTCAGCGCCAAAGTGACGAAGGACGACATCTCCGTCGGCGCCGCCGCGTTCGCCGGGGCGAAGGGCGGCGTCGCCGGGGGCACCGAGGTCGCCGGTATCGGCTTCGGCGGAACGGCCGAGGGCTGGGCCGGTCCCGGTGCGGAGGCCAAGTGGGGCTTTACGAAGGAGGACGGTAAGTTCACACTCGGCGGCAAGGTGGGCGCATCCCCCGTCCTCGGCGGCTCCCTGGGATTCGAGATCACCGTCGATCCCGGCAAGGTGGCCCATGCCGCCGGCCAGGCGGCCGACGCGGTGGGCGATGCGGCCGGATCGGTCGGTCACGCCGCCGGTTCCCTCAAGGACACTGTCGGGGGCTGGTTCTGATGTACGTCCCCCTGGAAGGAGCGGTCGAAATGCCCGCGACACTGCCCGTGCCGATCGAGTTCCGCCTGCCGGAGGGCTGGCTCCCGGCCGCGCTTCCGGAAGACGCCGACGCCCCGGGTGTGGCCTTCGCGGCCGTCCATCCGCGGCCGGACGACGGATTCGCCGCCAACATCACCATCGACGGCGAGTACCGGCCGGACGCGGCGACGCTGCCCGAGCTGGCCGACGAGTCGGTGGAACGCCTGCGCGAGGCCGCCGAGTCGGCGGTGGTCACCGACCGCCGCGAGGTCGGTGCAGCCGACGCGCCCGCCCTGACCCAGCGGCTGGTCTTCGCCGCCGCCGTCGCCGGCGCGCGCCGTGACCTCGTCCAGTCGCAGGTGTACCTGTCCATGCGGGATGTCGCGGATCCGCACAAGCGGGCGGTGATCCGGCTGGCCCTGACCGCCACCGCCGCCCAGCACGACGAAGTCCTCGGGGAATTCCAGGACTTCGTCCGCACCGTGCGCCCGGAGACCGGGACGGGGGCGCACTGATGGGGCTCTTCGACAAAATGGCCGGTACCAAGCATCCCGAGAGCGGTGTCGCGCCGCGCTCCGCCGCTGAGGTACGGGCCGCGCTGCTCGCGCTCAACGGGCCGAACGTACGGTACGAGGTGCGCGCCGGCACCCCGAAGGAAGGCGCCGAC
This sequence comes from Streptomyces sp. 150FB, assembly GCF_000818195.1. Classification (GTDB taxonomy): domain Bacteria; phylum Actinomycetota; class Actinomycetes; order Streptomycetales; family Streptomycetaceae; genus Streptomyces. Next base: position 4,481,199 of record NZ_JTHL01000001.1, read on the forward strand.
CTGGTGGCGGAGTGCCGGCTCCCCGAGGTACGCGTGACCCTCAAGATCCGGATGCGGCTGATCCCGGACACTCATGAGGTGCGGGCCCTCGACGAGCGGTGGGACAAGTCGACTGTCGACTACTCCAACGGGAAGTACTCGCGCGGGCAGGCGACCACCGTCTACCGGCAGTGGACGTACGAGAAGGGTGCCGACGGCCGTCGGCAGAAGGTCGAGACGTTCCGCTTCGACACGCGGGAGATGAGGGATCCCCTCCTGCAAGCGGTCCTCGACGCCGGATGGACCTGGCGCGGAGTGCTGTTCAAGCTCTGACAGAAATCCCCGCGTGCACGGGGAGCAGACTGGCGGTCGGAGCGATTCATGAGGAGCGCGCGGGCCATCCCCGTGGTGGCGGGGATCAGCGGGACCGGCCCCGCGTCCACGAGGACGGGTCCCGCGCAGAGACACTGCCCCGGCCGCCGTCCCCGTATGCGCGGGAAGCAGATGCCGCTGAGCGCCTGTCCTCCGTCGTGCAGCCCTTCACCCGACCGCGGTGGGCAGCGGGGCGAGCGTCATCAGGCCGCAGCCGTACGCCTTCGCCTTGCCGAGTCCGTGGACGAGCGTACGGCGCAGCGCCTCGGGATCGGTGACTTCGAGGCGGCCGTCGAAGGTGACGGTCACCAGGCTCACCCTGCCCGTTCCCGGATGGCCGTCCCGGGATTTCCTGAACGAAGGGGCACGCTGGTCGCCGACCGTCAGTTCGTGCCGGTCGCCGTGGTGCGGATGGCGCTTGTACGTCGTACCGCTCGGCAGAAGCCGTTTGTCGCCGGGCTTCTCCACGATGCGGAAGCCTGAGCGTTCCTGGCGTTCGAGCAGCCATCCCTTCTGGTGGACGGCGGTGAGATGGGCGGTGCGCTTCGTCGGTTCGCCGTCCTTGCGGCGGACGTGATGCACCGGGTTGGCGGTGAGCCGGAACGCCCAGGTGCCGCCCTCGGCGAGGCTCGCGAGGAAGGGTGCGTACGGGCGGCTCTGCCAGCCGGGGGTGCTGGGGTCGAGCGCCGCCGCCGGCCAGCCGGCCTGCTCCACGAGGTGCGTGAGATCGGGCCGGTCGGGGCTCACGACGTACAGGAAGACCTCGGCCCTCGCGTTGTGGTCGAGGCGCCACAGCACCCGGGGGCGTTCGGTGCCCGTGGGCAGCAGGCCGGGGAAGGACGACATGACGGCCGCGTGGACCGACTGGGGTGAGGAGAGCAGCCGCCGGGCCCCCGGGCGCGCAGTGTTCACGCGGAAACGAGTCAGGAACATCAGACGTCTTCTCCTTCCAGATGACCGAACGGGTCGTGCTCCGGGGCGGCCCGGGCGGTCGCGGACACGCCTCTCGCCGCCCAGGGGTTGGGGACGTCCACCGAGGTGCTGATCACCGTGCGCAGGGTGTGTCTCCGGTGCTCGGCGGCGAAGCTGAGCGGCTGGTCGCGCAGCACGTCTCCCGCCGTGCCGCTCGCGCCACGCTCCGCCTCACACATGATCACCAGGGGCACCCTCGCCTCGCCACGGCGGAGTCTCTGGTACCACCGGGACGCCTGCCAGGGCTCGTCGCGCAGCACCGCGTCGAGGTCGCGGTCGCGGTGAACGCCGAGTTCCACCGGGCGGGCCGGCGGGCAGGACCGCCGGCCGAGGAACGGCGGATGGACCGGGGATCGCAGGGCGGTGTGGAGTGCGCCGATGAGCGCGTCCTCGCCCTCGACGGCCGCGACGAACACCGCGTCGGCGAGGTAGAAGCGCTCCGAGAGCGGCATGGACTTGTCCGTGACCGCGTGGTGGGCCGTCTGGAAGTCCCGTACGCGCGTGCCCGGTTGATCGATACGTACACCGAAGCGCAGCGCGGCGAGCGGCGCCAGTCCGCGATCGTCCCCCCGGGCCAGCCCCTGGGCCGCCGCGAGCATCCCGACCACACCGCTCTTGGTGGGAGCCGCCTCGGTGGTGCGGCGGACGAAACGGGCCGAGGACCCCCAGGACTGGAGGGGCCCGGCCAGGCACAGGGTGAGCACGCTCATACGTGCTTCTCCAGGTGCTCGGCGACCGCCTGTCCGACCGAGGCGACGAGCGCGGTGAGGCTGGGCATGTCCTCGCCGACCGCGGCGAGCTTCTGGGTGTTCGGACCGACCCGCAGCACCCAGGAGACCGTCGACTCCGCGTCCCCGTAGGCGCGTTCGATGTCCGGGATGTACTCGGCGAGCCGGGTAGCGGCCCCTCGCAGATGTCCGCCGCCCTGGTCGCCGGACACGGGTTCCTCGAAGGCCCCGGCGAAGCTGATGGGACGCGTGGTGCGGAGCTTGACGACGACCGCGTCCGGCAGTGTGTGATGGCCGAAGGTGTTGATCTTTCCGGTCGGCAGCGAGGCGAGGAAACCGTGGAGGAACGCCTCCACGGCCCGGCGCACCGGGGTGGTGAGCGGTTCGTCCTCGCGCAGGCCCTCACCCAGGTTGGCGGCGAGCTGACGTACTCCCAGCGCCGCATAGCGGTAGAGGGTCGCGGAGTTGAAGTCGACCGTACCGATCATGCCGGCGCCGGGCTCCGCGTCGCTGTTCCGGTCGTCGACGGCGGTGTAGTAGTCCGACTCGTTCTCGACGCGGTGCACGCTGATGGCGTGGGCGACCTGGACGGCGGCGTCCACGTTGAGGTCGGCGGAGTCGGCGACCATACGGCCGAACAGCGCGATGTCGACGGAGTGACGGGTGTCGGCGATCTCCTTGGCACGGATCTTGTTCTCCCGCTCCCTGAGGAAGGACTTGATGTCGTCCGCCCCCTCGACGGCCAGCGCGGCAAGGCCGTCCAACTGCCGGGCGCTGAGGAACATCAGATACTTCGACTCGGGGGCCGGTTCGTCCCCGCCGTCCTTCGCCGCGTCGGCCTTCCGCTTCGGGACCTCGACCTTGGCACCGGTGGCCGCGAGGATCACCTCGGCCGCGAGAAGGAGCGGGGCGGGGCCCTGGAGCGCCGGATCGAGGCCGGTGATGCGGTCGGCGAGGAGCTCGACGACCTTCTTCGTACGGACGCCCAGGTCACTCGGGTCGAGAAGGTGCTCGTCCCCGAAGTACTCGCGGGTGGCCCGCTTCCAGGCCTGGCTGGAGACGCGCGCTCGCGGCACTCCGCCGTACACCGCCGATTTCGGGGCACCGGTGTCGTCACGGTTCAGGTTGCTGGGCGGGACCGTCTGGAGGGCGTGTACGTCGAGGAAGAGGCGGTTCACGAGGCGTCCTTGTCGATGGTGTCCGTGGCGTCTGCGGTGGCGGAGGCGTCCGTGGCAGCCGGGCTGGCGGGGGAGGCGTCGGTCGGCGAGTCGTCCGTCCCGCTGTCCTCGGGGGTCCGGTAGGCGTGGAACGACCTGCCCCAGGCGCGGCGCACGAGGTCCCGGCCGCCCGGTTCCTGCCAGCGGTAGAGCTGTTCGGCGAGCAGGACGTAGTCCAGCTCGATGTCCTCACGGCGCAGCAGCAGAACGACGTCCCGCAGCCGCAGGGCCATGGCGGCCAGATCCGGTGCGTTCCCGACGCGGACGAAGCGTTTGCGGACCGGTTCGTCGATCTCGTTCCTCGGCATCAGCCTCCTTACGGCGGCGCCGAAGCCCATCGGCGCCGTGTTCCGGTCCGACCGGTGCATGGCTTTCCTCCGGGACTGCTGGTGCAGGGCCCAGAGAGTCAGGGCCACATGCACGGCGTCCTCGGCATGGATCAGCTCGTCCTCGCTCAACGGCCTCCGGGCTGGGGGCTGTTCGTAGAGAGCGGCGGTGTCGGCCAGCCCCCACAGGTCCGGCACCTGGGCGAACTCCTTGCCCGCGCCCCTGCGCAGTCGGGCCAGGGCTGCCACCGCGTACGGCCGGTCGTCCAGATAGTCCTCCTGAAGCGGACCGATGATCACCCCGGTGATCGATCCGACCCGTTGGGGGGTCGCGAGCGCGGGGTCGGTGGTCATACGGGCACCCTCGGGGAGGATTCCGGAGCGCGGTCGGGCACCGGCGCCGGTACCGGGCCCGGCGGCCGATCGGAGTATGGATCGCTCAGGGCCTTGCCCAGCCGGCCCCGGAACCACTGGTCGGCCAACGCGGAGTTGAGCCACAGCCCGCCCTGCTTCCCGCCCTGATTACCACCGTGCTTCCCGCCCTGCCCCGCGCCCTGCTTCCCGCCCTGCCCCGGGCCGTACTTCGCCTCCACGATCCGCCCCTGCCACGCCGCGTCCCCCGCGTCGGCCATCAACTGGTCGCCGAGCCCGGCCACCACGCGGTACGCCTCCCGCTGCCACGTCCTGCGATGCTCGTACGGGTCCCCGACCTCGGCGACTCTCCCGAGCCAAGCGCGGTACGGGCCGTCCAGCGCCCCGAAACCGAGATCGCGGGCCGTGGCGCGGGGGCCCTCCTGATCACCTCCGGACGCCCTGGCCAGGTCCGTCGCGAGATCCCCGAGCGCCCTGACCGCGTCATCCGCGTCCGACACGGCGCCGATCGCCTGCCGCGCGTACGCGCGATCCCGTTCGTGCAGCAGGACGACCGCCATGGTGAGACGGTCGTCCACGATCTCGTCGATCACGGACTGCTGAGTGCCGTAGACCGGACCGACGACCCGGGCCCGGATGAGGAACCCGGGCCGCAGTGCCCCCTCCGTCACCAGCCGGCCGATCCATTCGAAGACGCCCGGCCGCAGCATCAGCGGCGCCTCGGAACCCCCCGCGGCCTCCGCCCTGTTGGCGATCAGTGCGGCCAGTCCACGCCAGGCGGAGCGCGACGGATCATGCTCACGTGGCAGGTAGACCAGAGCCTCGCCGCGCTTCTTCTCCTGGGCCCTGCTGCGCCGCCAGGCTGTCATCGGCTCGGAGCCCCGCATGGTGTGCGCGGGGAGCGGGTCGCCGTACCCGAGGACCACGCCGTGCGCCCCCTCCGCGTCGAAGTGCAGTCGCAGCCGCCGCGTCTGCCAGGTGTACAAGTCCCTTACGCCTGTGGGTCTTCGCCCACCGGCCGCGCCGGGTCCCGGCCCCGACTGCGGGCGGCGCCAGGCAGGGCGGTCGTCGCCGCGAAGCGGCCCGATGGCGTCGGTGGCGTCGGAGGCGATCAGGTTGAGCAGCAGGGTCTCGCGCAGGGTGTCCCCCTCGGCGAAGACTCCGCCGAGCGTCCCCGCCCAGCCGACGCCCAGCGGGTACACCTTGCCGCCCCTGGCCCGGTCGTCGCCGGCGACCCCGGTCTTGATACCCGAGGTGTCGTACGCGTGCGCGTGCACGACCCAGCGGGCCGCCTCGGCGAAGTCGAGCCGCCGGACCGTCGGTTGGCGTGAGCTGAAGAACGGCTCGCCGTTCGGGACGTCGGCCACGATCCTGTTGAGGGAGAAGACCTCGTCCCGCGCTGTGCGTAACCCCGCGACCTGGAAGAACGGCGCCACGGGGTGGAGCAGGTCGAACCGCTCGCGGTGGTCGTCGAGATAGCCCGCCACGGGCTCAAAACAGCCCTGGTCCGCCCAGAGTTCGGACCAGTTCTCGTGGTCCCCCGGTCCGTCGAGGGCGTCATGAGCCACTGCGAGCAGCAGCCGAAGGAGGGCGAACTCCTGCGTGGGGAGGTCGCCCACCAGCCGGCGCAGGGCCCCCGCCTCGGCGAACACCTCGCGCAGGGACAGCTCGTCCTGCGTCCCGTCGTCCCGTTGCACCGGTAACCAGGGCCGGCTGGTGAGGTCGAACGACAACTCGCCCTCAGCAGTGAGCTTTTCGGTTGAATCTTGCACGAGTCCCCCCAAGACCGTCAGCGCGGCTGTAGTCGAGATAAAAGCCTCTCAGACGGGTCTGACAACGGGGGTCGAGCGCGAGAACACGCAGGTCGGCGAGGTGGCCCCGCCGGCCCTGGTCGAGGCTTTCCTTCACCCGTCATGGCCTGATGAATACAGGCAGACGCGGTGGCACGAGTCCCGTACGAGGAAATGTGGCCGCTTCAGAGCCTTTTCCGGCCCGAGAAGGACTTTCGACGGCGGTCCGCGGGACGTCGGATCAGCACATCTTGTAGTCCACCTTCGCCGAGTTGTACGAGCACGTGTCCACCTTCGCGCCCGTCGACTTCTTCAGCGTGGCCGTGTCCTTGTCGTTGTTCCACACGTAGCCCGTCAGGCCCTGATACCGGTTGGCCGCCGTGTTCGTGCCCTTGCCGGTCCGTACCGTCACCGTCGCGCCCTTGCCGAGGCTGTACGTACCGAACGTGTACGTGTGCCTGGACGCGTCGACGAGCGTCCACCCCTTCAGACTGACGGCCTTGGCGGTGGTGTTGCGTACCTGCACGTACTCACCGTTGAGGCTCGCGGTGGAACGGCTGTCGGTGCCCGGACTGTCGTAGTAGATCTTGTACAGGTGGACCGACCCGGTGGCGGCCTGTGCCTGGACCGGCAGCAGAACCAGTCCGGTGGCAACCGTCGCCACGGCGGCCGAAAGCGTGCGGGCATAGCGCATGAACATCCTCGGGTTCAGGCCGGGCGGCCTCCGTCGGCCACCTGGCAGGCGCTCAGAGTATGACCAACCCGGGCCACCCGTACGACAGTTACCGAACGCGGACATACCAGCCTCCCCACTCGGAGGAGCGGGCGGATCAGTCCCCGGCGGCCGGATAGTTCCACCGCAGCCCCGCCAGCGCCCGCGCCCTGGCCTCCACGATCGCCGTACGCCCGGCGCGCTCGGCCGGATCGGTGTGCGCGGCCTGCCCCGTGACCTGGCCCGGCCACTTGCGGTACAGGAGCCCCGTCCCGCCGCTGAACCAGCCACGGCTGGTGGCGGCCAGCGCGAGCAGCAGCCCGGTGTCCTCCGACGCCGGCAGCGCCATCCAGCCGCCGAGCGCGAGCAGCAGATCCCGGCGGGCGAAGAGGGTGGCGGGGTGGACCGGCGACCGGAAGTCGTGGGCCGCCCAGTACTCCAGTACGGCCCCGCGCTCCAACGGCCCCTCCGCCGGCTCGCCTTCCAAGCCGACCGTCGTCCCGTCGGGCATCAGGTCCAGTGCGCGCGAGGTCGCCCAGCCGAGCGTGGGATCGCTTTCCAGGGCGGCCAGGTCGCGGGCCAGCGCACCTGCAGTCAACTGGTCGTCCGCGTCGAGGACCTTGACGTACGCGGCGTCAGCGCGGGCGAGCGCCAGCGTACGAGCCGTGCCCGGGCCGCCGCGACGGCCCTGCTCGAAGGAGACCCGCGGGTCGTCCGGCACGTACGGGGCGACGTCGTCGCTCTCGCCGTCCTCCTGGATCAGCCAGTGCCACTCCCACCCGCCGGGGAGCCGCTGCTCGCGCAGCGAACCGTACGCGGCGGGGAGGAAGCGCGCGGACGGGCCGTGCACGGCGGTGACGACGGCGACGCGCCCGCCCACAGCGCGCTCACCACCTTTCCAGCGGCGTGGTGAAGCGCAGTTCGGTCCGGTCGCCGGGGAAGGTGACGTCGGTCAGATCCACGACGCGGTCATGGATGTCGTACGACACCTTCCGCAGCATCAGGACGGCCGTGCCCGGCGGGAGTTCGAGCTCCTCCGCCTCCTGCGGAGTCGGAGGGCGCGCGGTGACCCGTTCCTCCATGCGGTCCAGTTCGATGCCGACGGTGTGCAACTGGCTCTGCGTACCGCCCGGCCACGGCTCCTTGGTCTCGTCCAGCAGATCTGGGTTGGCCTCGACCATCGAGCGGATCAGATGCGAGGTCACGAGGGTGAGGGGCGCGCTCTCGGCCGAGTGCCGCGTGCGGTACGTCCGTACCACCAGCGCGGTTCCCTCCGGAACGCCGAGGGCCTCAGCGAGGTCCTTGTCCGCCCCGCTCTCCCGGTAGGAGGCGTGGAAAACGAGATCGTTCACGTCGAGCCCGGTGTCATGCTCCGTCGAGCCCGTCCTGAGCCGCTCGGTCTCGGGGCGGCGCGCCCGGTTCTTCTCCCACTGGTGACGCTCGCTCGCGCGCCGCACCGTCGTACGGGCCTTCCGGACGACATTCCCGCGCCCGTGCGGCTTCTCGACGAGCCCCTCCTCCAGGAGCAGCCGGAGCGCGGCGCGGATCGTCGGCACGCTCCGCCGGTGATTCCGGGCGAGCCGCACCTCCGAGGGCAGCCGGTCGCCCGGCTTCAGGTCCCCCGCGCGGATGGACCGGCGGAGTTCCTCGGCGATCCGCTCGTACGCCTTGGCCATGCGTGCTCACCGTCCTGGTTCTCGCTGACGGCGCCAGCATGACTCCTCAAGACCTCCTGAGCACATGATCTCCTGACCGGCGTGTCCGGGTTTCAGGCCGCCAGTCCCGTGGCACGACGGTTCACGCGGTACACGTCGCGTACGCACAGGTTGAGGACGGTCGTCGCCACGATGAGGCCCGCGCACACCAGGAGCACCGAGCGGGCGGGCCAGGTGTGCGCCGCGAGCGCGGTGATCAGGTAGCCGACCGGGATGGCCAGGCGTTCCCCGACCGAGTTGAAGGAGCTCATGCGGCCCATCTCCTCCCGCGGTACGTACTGCTGGAACGCCGTCGTCCACGCCACGACCGCGATGTCCAGCCCGATGCCCGCCGGCAGCGCGCTCGCCAGTACCCAGGGGAACGGGAGGCCCAGCCCCATCGCGGCCAGCGGGACGAACAGCGCCGAGCCCGTCGTGACGGTGACCACCAGGAGGCGGTACGGCTTCCAGCGCAGGCACACCAGCGTCCCCAGCAGCAGGCCCCCGGCGAACGCGCCCTGGATCAGGCCCCAGGAGCGCGCCCCGTCGTACTGTTCGGCGGCCACGAGCGGGCCGAGGAGCTGGAAGCCGGCCAGCCAGGCCGCGACCACGAGGGTGCCGGCGGCCGTGTACGTCCACAGCCAGGTACGCGTACGGAAGCCGGACCAGCCGGCTCGCAGGTTGGCCACCGCGCTGCCGACCTTGACCGGAGCGGCCAGCCGCAGGCCGAGGAGCAGCACCGCGGCGGCGAGGAACGAGAACGCGTCCCAGCCCAGCGCCCACGCCGGACCCGCGACCGCCACGATCAGCCCGCCGGCCACCGGGCCGAGGATCTTGACCGCGTTGGTCGGCAGCCTGACGACGGCGTTGGCCTGTTGCAGGTGCTCCGCCGGGACGAGTTGGGGCACCACCCCCTGCGCGGCCGGAGCGGTGAAGGCACTCGCGACTCCTGAGACGAAGCCGCAGCACGCGATCGTGAGGGTCGAGGGATGCCCGGCTGCCACCGCCAGCGCCAGCGCGCCCTGCGCCGCACCGGCCACGACATTGCCGAGGAAAAGTATGCGGCTGCGCGACATACGGTCGGCGAGCACCCCGCCGACGAGGAGGAAGGCCACCGTCGGGACGGTGTTGGTGGCGAGTACGACGCCCAGCGATCCGGCGCCGCCGCCCTCCCCGATCACCGCGTAGGCGAGGGCGACAGGGGCCATCGCCGACCCGGTCGCCGAGATCAGGTTCGCCAGTACGAACCGCCCGAAGCCGGCCACACGCGACAGCGCCACCCGGTCGTCCGGCACTCGGTCCCCCCTGCCTGCCCCGCCCGCCCGAAACATAAAAAAGAGGTGGGGCACCGGAGTTGACCCGGTACCCCACCCTCATCGTACGACGTACGTCCTGCCTCGTACGGTGTGCCGCTCGACGGCAGTACCGCCCGTAATACACGCGGTTAGCTGTCGCCCTTGCGCGCGTCCAGGGTGACCTGGGTCGTCGACTCCTTGCCGTCGCGCTTGTACGTAAGTGTGATCTTGTCACCCGGCTTGTGGGTCCAGATCTCACCGATCAGGGTCGGGCCGCTGTCGATCACGGTGTCGTTGAACTTCGTGATGACATCGCCCGGCTTGAGCCCCGCCTTCGCCGCCGGACCGTTGGGCGTGATCGACGGCGAGCCGCCGCCGACACCCTCAGGGGCGATGGTGGCGCCGTCGTCGCTGCCCGCGCCCTGCGCGGTCTCACCCAGATTGACCGTCGCGCCGATGACCGGGTAGACGGGGGTGCCGGTCTTGATGAGCTGCTGTGCGACCGTCCTCGCCTGGTTGACCGGGATCGCGAAGCCAAGACCGATCGAGCCCGCCTGGGACTGGCCCATGCCACCGCTGCCCGAGGGCTGGATCGCCGAGTTCATGCCGATGACCGCGCCCCGCGAGTCCAGCAGCGGACCGCCGGAGTTGCCCGGGTTGATGGAGGCGTCGGTCTGGAGGGCGCTCATGTACGAGTTGCTGCTGCCGGTCTCGTCCCCCGAGGCCACCGGGCGGTTCTTGGCGCTGATGATGCCCGTGGTGACGGTGTTGGAGAGGCCGAACGGCGCGCCGATCGCGATGGTCGAGTCGCCGACAGCGACCTGGTCGGAGTTGCCCAGGGCCAGCGGGTGCAGGCCCGCCGGGGCGTTCTTCAGCTTGATGACGGCCACGTCGTAGCCCTCGGCCCTGCCGACGACCTCGGCGGCGTACTTCTTGCCGTTCGAGAAGGTCGCGCTGAGGTCACCGCCGCTGGCCACCGACGCCACAACGTGGTTGTTGGTAAGGATGTGACCCTGTTTGTCATAAATAAAGCCGGTACCGGTGTCGCCCGAGCCGTCGCTGCTCTTGGCCTCGATGGTGACCACGCTCGGCAGCGCCCTGTCCGCCACGCCGGCGACCGTACTCGCGTCGCGCTTGACGTCACCGGGGGCCTGCGCCGCCGAGACGGTCGTCGAACCGGAGCCGTTGTCGTTGCTCTCGGCGGCCCAGTAACCGATTCCGCCGCCGATCCCTCCGGCGACCAGCGCGCCGACGATCACCGCGGCGACCAGTCCGCCCGTCCGCCTGCGCGGGGCATGGTGCACCGGTTCCGGCGCGCCCCAGCCGGGACCGCCGTCACCGCCGGCGCCACCGCCTCCGTAGGAGGGGTACACGGGCGGGGGCGGCGGCCATCCCGCGCCGGCCGCCGGGGTGACGGGCGGCGAACCGGCAGGTGTCCCGGTGGGAGGCGGGGGAGGTCCGGCGGGCGCGCCCACGGGCTCGGGAGGCACATCGCCGCGCTTGTCGGCGACCACGGTCGGGTCGTACCCAGCCTCTCTCGGAGGAGACGCGGGTGTGCCCTCGGGAGCGGCATCCGGCACGGGAGGTACGGAGTGGGCGGCGGGGGCCGCATTGCCCTCGTTCTCGGTGCTCACAGCTCTTTCTCCTCGGTTCCACGTCAGTCTTCGGCAAGAGTCCGCTCGACAAGTATCTGCGGTCAGCTTTTCCCACAACACGTCAGGCCACGGTAAGCGGGACCTGTGCGTCTTCCCGCCCATCCTTTATTCCGGACAAAAAGTACGCACCCCGAACCGCCTGGCCAAGGCCCGGCCGTCACCCGCATACCCCGAGGCAATGACACCATTACGCGGTGACTCAAGCACGTCAGCACAGCATCCAGGTCGTCGCCCACCGCGGAGCTTCGGAGGACGCCCCCGAGCACACCCTGGCCGCGTACACCAAAGCCATCGAGGACGGCGCCGACGCCCTGGAGTGCGATGTACGGCTCACCGCCGACGGACACCTCGTGTGCGTCCACGACCGGCGCGTGAACCGCACCTCCAACGGACGCGGCGCCGTTTCGGCCCTGGAACTCGCCGATCTCTCGGCGCTCGACTTCGGCTCCTGGAAGGACAGCGAGGAGAGTCCCGACTGGCGGGACCCGGAGCTGACCTCCGTACTGACGCTGGAGCGACTCCTCGAACTGGTCTCGGACGCGGGGCGCCCCGTCCAGTTGGCCATCGAGACCAAGCACCCCACACGCTGGGCCGGGCAGGTGGAGGAGCGGCTGCTCCACCTGCTGAAGCGATTCGGCCTCGACGAGCCGCGCCCCGGCGACCGGGACGGGACGGGCAGCCGCTCGTCCGTCCGGGTCATGAGCTTCTCCGCCCGCTCGCTCCAGCGAATCTCCGAAGCCGCGCCTCATCTGCCGACGGTCTACCTGATGCAGTTCCTCTCGCCGCGCTTCCGCGACGGGCGGCTGCCCGCCGGGGCCCGCATCGGCGGCCCCGGGATCCGGATCGTGCGCAGCCACCCCGGCTATGTCGCGCGGTTGCACAGAGCGGGCCACCGTGTCCATGTCTGGACGGTGAATGAGCCGGAAGACGTCGATCTCTGCGTCAACATGGGCGTCGAGGCGATTATCACCAACCGCCCCAAACAGGTGTTGACCCAGTTGGGACGGGCCGCCTGAGACCGCTCGTACGACGGCGCATTCGACCTCCGTACCCCGGCGTTTCCCGCGTTACCTGGTGTACACCGGCGCGTTCGGTCCGTATCTGCTCATTTTGAGTGCGTCAATGGCTCGTCCGTGGCCGGTTTCCGGTCCAGGCCAATGGGGCATTCACACCGTGGCGTGGGGCAAAGGAGGTCTCGGGGGTGACATTCGTGGTGGCACAAGAAGCGCCCACGTCGTCGAGCATGGCCGTAACCCATGGCCCTGCCGGCGTGGGGGAAGCACGACATCGGATGCGTGAGCAGTTGAGCCGCAGCGGGATGTCGGACTCGGTCGTCGACGACGCGGTACTGGTCCTTTCCGAACTGCTCAGCAACGCGTGGCGGCACGGAAGGCCGCTCGGACACGGCGACGTGGGCGACGGCGACATCCGCGCGGCCTGGTGCGTCGACAAGGCGGGCCGGCTGACGGTCGAGGTGACGGACGGCGGTGGCCCGACGCGGCCGGTGCCGGCGACACCCTCGGTCACGGCGCGCGGCGGCCGCGGGCTCAACATCATCACCGCCCTCGCCCAGGACTGGGGCGTACGGGACAGCTCGACCGGCGAGGTCACTGTCTGGGCGCTGATCACGGGCGGACACAGGCGCGACGACTTCGCCTCGCGGGTCACAGGACCCGGGATCGGGGTGGGGGTCGGCATGGGACTGGGTCCTGACTTCGACGCGTACGACGAGCTGGGCCGGGACGTGGGCTGATCCGACCGGCAAGCCGGCGGCCCCGACGGCCGGCGGCCCCGCTCACCCGCTCACCCGCTCACCGGGGGACGGTGAGCAGACAGGCACAGACCGCCGCGCGAGGCACCGTACGTACAAACGCGTACGTACGGCCGTGCGGCGGACCACGCGTTCGGGCGGCGTGCCCCGCGCGTGGGATTTCCCCGTACGGCCGCCTATCCGGCCAGGCGCTAGGCTCGCGGCCTGTACCGCACCGCCGCTACCGGGAGAAAGCCACACCATGGCCAAGAAGCGCCCCCAGACGAAGGCCTCCACGGCTCAGCTCAAGGACGGCCCTGTCCCGGTGGTCGGGGCACGCGAGCCCTGCCCGTGCGGTTCGGGCCGCCGCTACAAGGCCTGTCACGGCCGGGCGGCCTCGCACGCCGTGACCGAGCTGGTGCAGCGGCCCTTCGAGGGCCTGCCCGGCGAGGGCGACTGGGTCGCGCTGCGCGAGCTGGTGCCCGCGGCGACCGTCGAACTGACCCTGAAGGACGGGCTCCCCGAGGGCGTGCCCTCCGTGACGCTCGCGACCGTCCTGCCGATGGCCTGGCCCGCGCTGCGGCGCGACGACGGCTCCGTGCTGCTCGCCCTCCAGAACGACACCTCGTCCGGCGACCTCAGCAGGGACCTCGCCGACACGCTGCTCCGCGCGCTGACCGCAGAGCCCGGCAACCCGGTGACCGCGCAGCGGGTGCCCGCCGACGGGCCGCGCCTCCAGGACCTGCTCGACACCGAGGCCCCCTTCACGCCGGTCGTCCACACCGGATTCGAGTTCTGGGTGCCGGACGCGGAGAACGCCACGGCCGAGGTCTCCGCCTCCCTGGAGCGCGCCAACGAGGCCGCGATCCCGACCGTGCTGCTCCCGGGTCTCGACGCCGCCTACTGGTGCGAGACGCCGGAGAAGAACCACCTGCGCTGGGTCATGCCGTACCCCGAGGAGAAACTGCTCGACGCGCTCGCGCGGCTGAGCGCCGCCGGTACGGCCGGTCTCGGCGAAGGGACCCGGCTCGTGGGTTCTTTCCGCGCACACGGTCTGACCGTGCCGGTGTGGGACCTGCCGAGCGCGATGAGCGCCGAGGACTGCGAGAAGCCGGCGGCGGAATTCGCCGAGCGACTGACGGCCGCGCTCGCCACCGACGCGCCGCTGACCGGCGACGAGCGCCGGGCGCGCGGCGGGCTCACCAACCGCCAGGTGACGCTGAGCTGAGCCGCCGGGAAAGCCGGTGACACCTGTCACAGCTTTCCCGGCCGTTCTTGCGCGAATCTTTGCGGACCACCCGCGTTTCGGCCTACCGGCAGGTAATTTCCTGTCCGAATACGTCGGATCGGATTTGCTAACAGCCAATCTCTTGTTACGGTTCTAGAAGCCCGGTCGCTGGTGCATCCCCCGTCGCCAGCGACCGGGCGTCAGCGTTTCCCGGACCTCCGGGCCCTCAACGGCCCGTCGAAGCGCCGGGCTTGGGGTCGGAGTTGAGCGCGGAGTCGGGGGCCGGTGCGCTTCCCGCCCGCAACAGCAGCCGCCCGGTATCGGCCTCCGCCGCCGGGGCGAACTCCGCCACCGCCATGTACTGCGCCGCCGCTCCCCTGGACGCCTCACGCCGTGTCTCGCAGGCCGCGGGTTCGCCGGTGGCGGCGACCGCGCAGTGCGTCTGTACGGTCCGCCCGCCCGGGCCCATCAGGCTCAGTACGGCGAGGAGTTCGGCTCCGGTCGCGTTGCGGTAGTACGTACGGGCCCAGGTGCGGTCGCTGCCGCCGGCGCGCCCGGTGAGTACGCAGGTCTGCGCCTCGACGCCCTCGGGGGACGTGACGTCCGGGCCGCAGAGTTCGGACGTCGCACCGGATGCCGCCGGCCCTGGGGCCTTCGCGGGCTTCGCCGTCGTGGGTGCGTGCACGGCCGTCGCCGCCGTCCCGTCCGTCGTACCGGACGGTTTCGTGCCGTCGTACACGGACACGGGTCCCGCCGAGGCGGCCAGCGGCACCAGTGCGGTGAACACCACAACTGCCGCGAGCCCGAGCATGCGGAGATTCATGGTGGGGCCCACCTGCCACTACGGGGAGAATCACTGTCGGTGGGCCGAAGATATCGGCGGAATGGGGGCGCCCGGAGCGGCGCGCGCCCAATTCCCGTACAACTCGGTCCGCCTCACACTCGTACGAGTGACAGCCGAGTGAGAGGCGCGTCCTGTGCTGTTCCGTTCTGTGCCGCTCCGTACCTGAGTACGTCAGTACGCGAGCCGGCTCCCGCCGTCCGGCGCGCTGGTGCTCGCCTCCACGAGCGCGTCCACAAGCGCCTCCACGTCCGGCACCCAGGGCGCGGCCGATCCGGGCAGCGGCGCACGTTCCCAGCGCACCTGTCCGCCCGCGGCGTCGGACGGCGGCAGCATCACATAGCCGCCCTCGCCGTGGAAGCGCAGCGAACTCGGCACCCAGTCCTTGGCGTAGAGCAGCTCACCGAGCTGTTCGAGGGTGTACGGGGCCACCAGCAGCGACCAGCGGGTGGGCGTCGCTATGACCGGGCCGAGGCGCATGCCCATCGCGTCCAGCTCCACCAGCGCGCGCGCCGCCGCGACGGCGGGCAGGCTCACCGCGCACGGCGCGCTGCCGCCGGTGGCGAGAACGATCGGAGCCGTCGGGCGATTGGTCCACCACCAGCGCACCATGCGCTCGTCGGTGGACGCGGCGAGCAGTCCGGGGTCGAAGGGGTGTGCGCCGGGAACGGCACACTCGGGGTCGGGGCAGGCGCAGCCCTGGTCGCGCGTCCCACGCCCACCGGCGGCTTTCAGTCCTGCGCCGGGCAGTACGGGCCATCTCCACTCGGTGGCGCAGGTGAGCGCCGCTTCGAGCTGGGCAGGCCTTCCGTTGCGCCGGAGGAACCCGAGCCTGCGTCGCCTTCCGGGGATCTCGCGCATGAGCGCTCGTTCCTTTCCGTTGAACGCCGAGGTCCACATGACTGACACCATGTGTATGCATCACTTCGCTGTGCGTACGTTCGACGCTGCGCCGCCCCTGGCCGTGCTGAGACCGGGCGGACTCTCCTGGCCTGCGGCTGGTAACGCCGTCCCTGGGCCGAGCACGGACTGTCTTCATTAAACGCGTGGCGAGGGGTGGCGTGCGCATGGCGCTTGCTGTCCCGCTGTACTTTCCTCGCCACTCCGGGGGATGGGGCGCGACCTACGGCGATGAAGACGCCCAGGTCCGCCGCCAGGTTCCAGGGCGGTCCCAACTGCCCCTGTCCGTCACCGTTTACGTACCCATCACGTTCGGAATGACGCTCCACCGTGGCCGCGTACGAACTCAGCCCTGGAGGATCCCCTGTTGAGCGCACTCAGTCGATCGTAAAACATGGTGAGGGGGGTAATTTTCCAGCCAACCTCAAGACCGTCCGAACATCCACACATCCAATGATCGACCAGGGCAATGCTGGACATTGCGACCGTTGTGCGTGTACATGTGGATGCATTGATAGCCGCGCAGAATGACATGGGGGTTTGCGATGCTATTGAGCAATACGAACCAGTCGGGAAGCCGACTGCCATGAGCGTTCCGAACATGCCGAAAGTGGCTGGAATCGATCCCACAGTCCCCGCCCCCGCGCACACTCCCCCGCCTCTCGACGACCTTCCAGCCGCGCCAGGACCGCTGATTCAGGACCGCCTCGCCGGCTGGGTCTCCGATCTGACCACCCTCCACGAACTCACCGAACGGCTCACCAGAACCGGCACCCTGGACGACGCGCTGGGCGAACTGCTGCGCGCCGGGGCCGCCCTCGTCGGCGCCCGGCGCGGTCTTGTCGTCATCGAACCGGCCGACGGGCTCGGCCCCGTGCGCACTCTCGGCCTCGGGCTCGACCACGCCGACCTCGGCCACCTGGAGACGGTGCCGCGCCGCGCCACCGCGTACGGCAAGCTCCTCGACGACTCGACGGGCCGCGCCGAACCGGTGACCGGTGAGGAAGCGGCTGGCCTGGTCGGCGC
>NZ_JTHL01000001.1:4498462-4507459 GCF_000818195.1 Streptomyces sp. 150FB
TGGTCGGCGCCGCGCGCGCCGCCGGCGCGGCCGGCGTGGGCGAACCGGACCTCCTCGGCGACGCCGAACTGGACCCGCGCCAGCGCGAAGTCGCCGCCAGGCTCGGCTACGGCGCCAGCTACGCCGTACCGCTCACCGCCGCGGGCGACACCGCCGACACCGGGACCGACACCGCGGCCGACCCCCGCACCGGCGCCGGCGGAAAGCTCGGCGCCGCCGTCTGGCTGTACGACGAGCCGGCCGAACCGGTCGAGCGCCAGCGCCACCTCGTCGGCCTCTACGCCCGGCACGCCTCCGAACACCTCGCCCGCCTGCTCGACCTGGAGCGCGCCCGCACCCAGATCACCACCCTGACCGAGGAACTGCTGCCCGCCCGGCTGCCGCGCGTCCCCGGCGTCAAGCTCGCCGTACGCCACCACACGGGACCGCGCGGCGGCGGCGACTGGTACGACGCACTGCCGCTGCCCGAAGGCGCGCTCGGCCTCGCCGTCGGCTCGGTCGGCGGATCGGGCCCGAGCGCCGTCGCCGCCATGGGACGGCTGCGCGCCTCGCTGCGCGCGTACGCCGTCATGGAGGGCGAGGACCCCGTCGCCGTACTCTCCGACCTCGAACTCCTGCTGCGCCTGACCGAACCGGCGCGCACGGCCACCGCGCTCTTCGCGTACACGGAACCCGGACGGCGCACGATGCTGCTCGCAGGAGCCGGACACGCGCCCCCGCTCATCGTGGGGGACCGGCGCACGGAGTTCGTCGAGACGACGCTCTCCGCACCCCTCGGGATGCTCACGTGCTGGGAAGCGCCGAGCGTGGAACTCGCCGCCGAGCGAGGAGAAACGGTGCTGCTCTACACGGACGGGCTGCTCCGGCGTACCGGCGACCCCATGGACCGCGCCTCGGCGCGGCTGCACGCGGCCGCCGCCGGCGTACCGAAGGCCCTCAGGGACGATCCGGGGGCGATCGCCGACCACGTCCTGCGGACCGTACTGCCCGAAGGGCGTGTGGACACCGGGGCGGCGGACGACATCGTGCTGCTCGCCGCCCGCTTCGACTGATTCCTCACAGCCGCTCCGTAACCACCGGGCCGTCTTCCCCTCGCACATACGATGGAGCGGCGGCCCGGTGCCGTGACGTCCGCGTACGTCGTGTCGTGATTTTCGCCGATTGTCGAGTCAGGAGAAGAAGACGTGGCTGAGGAGCTCCTCCCGGAGGACCCGGAAGCGGAAGCTGAAGCGGAAGAAGAGCCGATCAAGCAGCGGAAGAACGGTCTGTACCCCGGTGTGTCCGACGAGCTGGCCGAGAGCATGCGCTCCGGCTGGGCCGACACCGATCTGCACGGCCTGGAGCCCGTCGAGCAGGCCGCCGAGACGGCCGCCCGGCGCGCCGCGCTCTCCGCGCGCTTCCCCGGCGAGCGCCTGGTGATCCCGGCGGGCAACCTCAGGACCAGGTCGAACGACACCGAGTACGCCTTCCGCGCCTCGACCGAGTACGCGTACCTCACCGGCGACCAGACGCAGGACGGCGTCCTCGTCCTGGAACCGCGTGAAGCCGGACACGACGCGACGATCTACCTGCTGCCGCGCTCCAACCGGGCCAACGGCGAGTTCTGGCTCGACGGCCAGGGCGAGCTGTGGGTCGGCCGCAGGCACTCGCTGGCCGAGGCCGAACAGCTTCTCGGCATCCCCGCCAAGGACGTACGCGAAGTGGCCGCCGCCCTCGCCGAAGCCACCGGACCGGTACGGGTCGTCCGCGGGCACGACGCCTCCATCGAGGCCGCGCTCACCGACAAGGTCACCGCCGAACACGACGACGAACTGCGCGTCCACCTCTCGGAGGCGCGCGCCGTCAAGGACGCGTTCGAGATCCGTGAACTCCAGAAGGCCGTCGACTCGACCGTCCGGGGCTTCGAAGACGTCGTGAAGGTCCTCGACAAGGCCGAGGCCACGAGCGAGCGCTACATCGAAGGCACGTTCTTCCTGCGCGCCCGCGTCGAGGGCAACACCGTGGGCTACGGCTCGATCTGCGCCGCAGGACCGCACGCCACCACCCTGCACTGGGTACGCAACGACGGCGCCGTGCGCTCCGGCGAACTGCTGCTGCTCGACGCCGGCGTGGAGACCCACACCCTCTACACGGCCGATGTGACGCGCACGCTCCCGGTCAGCGGGCGCTACAGCGAGATCCAGCGAAAGATCTACGACGCGGTGTACGAGTCGCAGGAGGCGGGTATCGCCGCGGTCAGGCCCGGCGCCAAGTACCGCGACTTCCACCACGCGGCGCAGCACGTCCTGGCCGAGAAGCTCGTCGAATGGGGCCTGCTGGAAGGGCCGGTCGAGAAGGTCCTCGACCTCGGCCTCCAGCGCCGGTGGACCCTGCACGGCACGGGCCACATGCTGGGACTCGACGTCCACGACTGCGCGGCCGCCCGCCGCGAGGTGTACGCGGACGGGACGCTGGAGGCGGGGATGTGCCTCACCGTCGAGCCCGGACTGTACTTCCAGGCCGATGATCTGACCGTCCCGGAGGAGTACCGGGGCATCGGCGTCCGGATCGAGGACGACATCCTCGTCACGGAGGACGGGAACCGGAATCTGTCGGCGGGACTGCCCCGGCAGGCCGACGAGGTCGAGGCCTGGATGGCGGCGCTCAAGAGCTGAACCGGCCGGACCTGGGCCCGCGCCCGGCCCTCGCCCGGAGAGAAAAACGGCAGGACGCTCCGCACAGAGTTCACACCGCTCTGAGCAGGGCGTCCTCCCGCCATTTCAGGACCTTGTCGAAGCTGACCACGGCGCCGCGCCCCGGCCGGTTGCGGAAGTGCACATGGTCGGCGAGCTGCTCGATCAGACACAGCCCCCGCCCGTGCTCGGCCATGGCAGCCGGAAGCGGAGCGGGAACGGACGCCCGGCGCCGCCACGTACGCCAGGACGGCTGGCCGGGGCGGAAGCCGGGACGGAAGCCCGGTCCTGAATCAGCCACTTCGATACGGCACTTCTCGCCCTCCAGATACGCCGTCACCTGGTAACCCCCCGGCGCCTCACCCGACCCGGCACCCCCGCCGTGCTCAACGGCGTTGGCACAGGCCTCACTGAGCGCGAGCGACAGATCGAAGGAGACGTCGGGGTCGACACCCGCGGTTTCCATGGCACCGATCAGCAGGCGACGCGCCAGCGGAACGCTCGCGGCCTCGCGCCGCAAGTGGAGAGACCACC
Organism: Streptomyces sp. 150FB; assembly: GCF_000818195.1. Taxonomy (GTDB): domain Bacteria; phylum Actinomycetota; class Actinomycetes; order Streptomycetales; family Streptomycetaceae; genus Streptomyces. The sequence goes on from NZ_JTHL01000001.1 coordinate 4,501,669, forward strand.
AGATGCTCATGTTCCAGCCTCCTGGCTGCGGCTCGACATACCGTTACGTATTGCCCTTCACGACCACTCGTAAGCGCGCGGCGGATGTGATGGCCCTCATTCGGCGGACGCGAATGCGGTACACGGCCGTGTAAGGGACACGCGGTGACCTTCCGGACCTGCCCTACGCCGGACCAGGCCCCAGTGCGATGATGAGGGCCGCCATGACTGCCCCCGTCGCACACGCCGGAGCCGCCCCGCGGCTGTTGAGGGCCGCGGTGTTCACCGCGGTCTGCGTTGTGCTGGCCGCCACCGGGCACGTACTCGCCGCCTGCGCGCCCGTCCCCTGGTGGACCCTGCTCCTCGGCTTCGTCGGGGTGTTCGCCGTCGCGGCGCCCCTCGCCGGACGGCCGCGCTCGACCGCCACCATCGTCGGCGCCCTGACCGGTGGACAACTGACGCTGCACACCCTGTTCGGCCTCGGGCAGGGGCCCATGGTGATGTCGGGGCGGGTGACACCGGGGCAGAGCGGCGACGCGGTCGTCGACCTGGCGTCGAAGCTCGTCTGCGGACCGAGCGGCTCGTCCCTCAGCCACAGCGAAGCCCTCCGGATCGTCACCTCGTCCCACATGGACCCGGCCATGAGCGCCGAACACGCGCACATGGCCATGGGTCCCGGCATGGGATCCGTCATGGGCGCCGCTACCGGTACGGGGGTCCTCGGCCTCGCCGAAGGGCTGCTGCCCACCCTGCCCATGGCGCTGGCACACCTGTTGGCCGCACTCGCGACCGGCTGGCTGCTGCGCCACGGCGACCTGGCGCTCGTCCGGCTCAGCCGGCTCTCGGCCCACGGCATGGGCGAGTTCACGGAGAACGCCCAACTCCGGGCCCTGCGGGCCGCGCTCACGCTCGTACAGGCGCTGCTCGGCGGGCTCCCCGCCGTACCCGTACCGGAACCGCACCTCCGGCACCTCTCCTACGGCCCTCCTCCGGCGCCGGCCGGGGAGACACTCCAGCACACGGTGATCAGGCGCGGCCCACCGGCCGCCCTCGCTCTCGCGGCCTGACGCGTCGCGTACGCCTCCGCACTCCCGCGCAGGCGCGAACCGACGCGTACGCGGATGAACCGGACGTGCGGGCACAGTTACGTACGTGCGTCCGCGGCGCCGCGATCGAGCCGGGCACGCTCCGACCTCCGACGTGCCCTTCCGCCGTCACCTTTCCACATCACCGTCCCTCCTCGCCGCGCCTGTGCGCGGCGATCACACCGTGGAGTGTTCTGTGTTCCCAGCCGTGAACGTCCCAGCCCGAAAGCGTTCCTCCGTGAAGCTCTCCGCTGCGAACGTCGCCCGTGTCTCCGTCGCCGGAGCCGTCGCCGCCTCCGCCCTGCTGCTGTTCGCCGGTCCCGCCTCCGCGCATGTCAGCGTGCAACCGCTGGGCCAGGCCGCCAAGGGCGGCTCGGCCGTCGTCAACTTCAAGGTGCCCACCGAGCGCGACGACGCCTCCACCGTCAAGCTGGAGGTCAACCTCCCGGCCGACCATCCGCTGGCCTCGGTCTCCGCCCAGGCCATGCCCGGCTGGAAGATCACCGTCACCAAGACCAAGCTCGCCAAGCCGCTCGAACTGCACGGCAGCAAGGTCACCGAAGCGGTCTCCAAGGTCACCTGGACCGCCGACGGCTCCGCCAAGGTCCCGCCGGGGCAATTCCAGATGTTCCCGCTCTCCCTGAGCCCGCTCCCCGAGGACACCGACCAACTCGTCTTCAAGGCCCTCCAGACGTACGACAACAAGGAAGTCGTCCGCTGGATCGAGGTGCCCAAGGAGGGCGCGCCGGAGCCCCAGAACCCGGCGCCCGTGCTGAAGCTCACCGCGGCGGTCCCCGCCGACGACCACGCCGCCGCGGGACCCGCCGCCGCCTCCACCGCAGCGGCGGACGAGGCGTCGGCCAAGAAGGACGACCCGAAGACCACCTCGGCCTCCGGCACCATCAGTGACACCACCGCCCGGGTCCTCGGCATCGTCGGCATCGTCGTCGGCATCGCCGGAGTGACCTTCGGAGTACTCGCCGGACGGCGCCGCGCCGCCTGACGCACCACGCATCCGTGGCACGCGAGGCCGGGGAGACCCGGCCCCGCGTGCGCGGATGCCCCGCACCTCACCACCAGGAACCAGTTCATGCGCAAGAAAACCGGGCCGGCCCTCGTCACTCTCGCGATCGCCGCCGCACTCACCCTGTCCGCCTGCGGAAGCAGCGGCGGGGACAGCTCGTCGAAGTCGGTCGCCGACATCTCCGGACAGTCGGAGCAGACGTCGAGGACCGTGCTCGACCAGCCCTTCACCAAACCGAACCTCGTGCTCAAGGACACCAAGGGCAAGACGTTCGACTTCCGCAAGGAGACCCAGGGCAAGCCGACGCTCCTCTACTTCGGCTACACCAACTGCCCCGACGTCTGCCCGCTGACGATGAGCAACCTCGCCATCGCCAGGAAGTCCCTCACCAAGGCCGAACAGGCCCAGCTCCAGGTCGTCTTCGTCACCACCGACCCCGAGCGCGACACCCCGGCCGAACTCGCCAAGTGGCTGCCGGCGGCGGGGGACCCCTCCTTCATCGGGCTCACCGGCGACTTCCACGCCATCCAGGCCGGTGCCAGGAGCGTCGGCATCTCGATCGAACCGCCCGTGAAGCAGAAGGACGGCACCATCGTCTCCACCCATGGGGCCGAGGTCGTCGCCTTCTCGCCGAAGACCGACGGCGGTTACGTGCTGTACGACGAGGACGCCACCGCCAAGGACTACTCCAAGGATCTGCCGAAGATCATCCGAGGCGAGAAGCCGTGAACCGCCGCGCCGTTCTCACTCTCACCGTGAGCCTCGCCGCCGGACTGGCACTGGCCGGCTGCTCCGCCGAATCGTCCGCCTCCACCTCCGACTCCGGTTCCGCCGCCTCGGCGGCCTCCACCGCGCCCGGCGGCATACCGAAGCTGCAAGTCACCGGCGCCTTCATGCCACAGCCCGTCGGCGACCTCGCGGCCGGCTTCCTCGTCGTCACCAACAAGGGTGGCGGCGCCGACAGACTCACCTCGGTCACCAGCGACATCTCCGACAACATCTCCATCCACAAGACCGAGAACCAGCGGATGGAAGAAGTCACGTCGTTCCCCGTCCCGGCGGGCGGCACTCTTGATCTCGAACGCGGTGGCAACCACATCATGTTCATGAGCATCAAGAAGCAGCCCAAAAAAGGTCAAACGATCGACGTCGAACTGCACTTCGAGAAGTCCGGCCCCGTCAAGGTCGAACTTCCCGTGAAGGAGACCAACTACAACCCGGCCACCCAGCAGTGAGGGACTGAGACGCCATGACAGCCACCGCCCCGCGCTTCGGAGCCGCACCTCTCGTGCGACTGCTGCTCGTCACCACGGTGCTCCTCGGCGCCGTTTTCACCGTGCTCTCCGGCACGGCGTCGGCACACGCCGCACTGACAGGGAGCACACCCGAGGACGGGGCGGTGGTCGCGACCGCCCCCAAGGACATCACCCTCACCTTCTCCGAACAGGTCGCCCTCGGCGACAACGCCATCCGCGTACTCGACCCGGCCAACAAGCGCGCCGACACCGGGAAGACCCGCGACCTCAGCAGCTCGGGCAAGGCCCGCTACGGCATCGGCCTCCACGCCGGCCTGCCCGACGGCACCTACACCGTCGCCTGGCAGGCCGTGTCCGAGGACAGCCACCCCGTCTCCGGCGCCTTCACCTTCTCCATCGGCGCACCGTCGAAGACGACCGCGGCCCTCCCCGACCAGAACGCCGGCGGCGGACTCGTCGGCATCCTCTACGGCATAGCGCGCTACGCCTCCTACGCCGGGTTCGTCCTGCTCGTCGGCGGCGCCGCCTTCATCCTCGGCTGCTGGCAGCGCGGCGCCTCCGTACGCCCCCTGCAACGCCTCGTCGTCCGGGGCTGGGTCACCCTCACCGCGGCCACCCTCGTACTGCTCCTGCTCCGCTCCCCGTACACCGGCTCGGGGAAGCTGGCCGACGCCTTCGACCTCGGCGGCCTCAAGGACGTCCTCAGTACCAAGGAGGGCACCACACTCGTCTCCCGGCTCGTACTCCTCGGCGTCGCGGCCCTCTTTGTCGCCGTCCTCTTCGGCGCCTTCGCCAAGCGGGACAGCGCGGGTGGCGACGAGGAAGGCCGGGAGAAGAAGGACCTGACCTTCGGGCTCGCCGTCGGCGGCACCGTCGTCGCCGCCGGCATCGCGGCGACCTGGGCCCTCTCCGAACACGCGTCGACCGGCATCCAGACCGGCCTCGCCATGCCCGTCGACATCCTGCACCTGCTCGCCGTGGCCGTCTGGCTGGGCGGACTCACCGCTCTGCTCGTCGCCCTCTACCGGGCTCCCTTCATCGACAGCGCCGCCGTACAGCGCTTCTCCCGTACCGCCTTCGTGAGCGTCTGCGCACTCGCGGCGACCGGGCTCTACCAGGCCTGGCGGCAGGTCGGATCGTGGTCGGCGCTCGGGGGCACGTCGTACGGTCAGCTCCTGCTCGTCAAGGTCGGTCTGGTCGTGGTGCTCATCGCCATCGCGTGGTTCTCGCGGCGGTGGACCGCGCGGCTGGCGCAGCGCGGAGAGGTACGGACGGCCGAAGCGGAACAGAACGCGACCGCGACCGACGCTGAAGCCGACGCCGACGCCGAAGCCGAAGAGGCCGACCCCGAGCCCGTGGCCGCGACAGCGCCCCTGGCGGCGACCGTCGGCGGATCCACGGGCTCGGCTGCCGGCACAGTCAGAGCTACCCAGCTCGCCCGCCAGAAAGCCGCATTGGCGACAGCACGCCAAAAACGCATCCGGGACGCCGACCCCGCCCGCTCGGGACTGCGCCGCTCCGTATTGGCGGAAGCCGGCGTCGCCGTCGTACTCCTCGGCGTCACGACCGTACTGACCGCCACCGAACCCGGCCGCACCGCCGAAGAAGCCGCCGCCCTGCCCCGGGCGGCAGCGGCGGCGCCCGCCGTCCCCGTCCCGGTCAACGTCAGCCTGCCCTTCAACACCGGCGGCCCGAAGGGCAAAGGCACCGTCGAACTCGACATCGACCCCGGCCACACCGGCACCAACGTGATGCACATCTACGTCAACGGACCCGACAACCAGCCGCTCGACGTACCCGAGGTGAGGGCCTCCCTCACCCTCAGCGCGCAGAAGATCGGCCCCCTGCCGATCGTCCCCCAGCGCTTCGCCGCCGGACACTGGGCCGCCGACGGCATACAGATCCCGCTGGCGGGCGACTGGCTGCTCCAAGTAACCGTACGGACCTCGGACATCGACGAGACGACTGTCGACAAGCACATCAAGATCGGCTGACCCACCGTGAGCGAAACAACCCGGCCAGGACGCGACATACAGCCCGGCCAGAAGAACAACCAGAACAGCCAGAACGACAAGAACGACCTGAGCGGAGACCGGCGGCACGCCACCACCGAGCACGACGACGGCCGGGCCGCCGCCGCCCGTATCTCCAGGCGGCGGCTGCTCGGTACGGCAGGAGCCGCCGGCGCCACCGGACTCGTCCTAGGAGCGGCCGGCGGAGCGAGCGTCTACGCCGCCACCCGCCCCGAGGCGCCGACCGCGCTGAGCACCGTGGGAAGCGACTCCGTCCCCTTCCACGGCACGCACCAGGCCGGCATCACCACCCCCCTCCAGGCCTGCGGCCACCTCATCGCCTTCGACCTGGCCCCCGGCTCGGGCCGCAAGGAAGCCGCCGCGCTGCTGCGCCGCTGGTCGGCCTCCGCACGCGCGATGACGGCGGGCCGGCCC
>NZ_JTHL01000001.1:4507726-4527824 GCF_000818195.1 Streptomyces sp. 150FB
CGGTCGCCCTCGACGCGGGCCCGTCCTCCCTCACCGTCACCTTCGGCTTCGGCCGCACCTTCTTCGACCGTACAGAACTGGCCCATCAGCGCCCGGGCGCCCTCGACCCGCTGCCCGCCTTCTCCTCCGACCACCTCGACGCCGGGCGCAGCGAGGGCGACCTCTGGATCCAGATCGGCTCCGACGACGCACTCGTCGCCTTCCACGCGCTGCGCACCCTCCAGAAGGACGCGGGCACCGCCGCCACGGTGCGCTGGCAGATGAACGGCTTCAACCGCACACCGGGCGCCACCCCGCACCCCATGACCGCCCGCAACCTGATGGGTCAGGTCGACGGCACCGGCAACCCCAAGCCCACGGCGCCCAACTTCGAACGCAGTATCTTCGTTCCCGCGAAACCGGCTGCCGGAGTGCCCCACTGGATGGCGGACGGCTCCTATGCCGTCGTACGCCGTATCCGCATGCTCCTCGACGACTGGGAGCGCCTCCGGGTCACCGACCAGGAGAAGGTCATCGGCCGGCGCAAGTCCGACGGCGCCCCCATCACCGGGGGCACCGAGCAGACCGCTCTCGCCCTCGACAAGACGGGCCCCGACGGTCAGCTCGTCATCCCCGCCAACGCGCACGCACGGATCTCGGCGCCGAACGCGAACGGCGGCGCCACCATGCTCCGCCGCCCCTTCTCCTTCCACGACGGGATCGACGCCGACGGGACGCCCGACGCGGGGCTGCTCTTCGTCTGCTGGCAGGCCGATCCGCTCACCGGTTTCGTACCGGTGCAGCGCAAGCTCGACCGGGGGGACGCGCTGTCGCCGTTCATCCGGCACGAGTCGAGCGGACTGTTCGCGGTGCCGGGCGGCGCGCAGGAGGGCGAGTACGTCGGCCAGCGCCTCCTGGAGTCCTGACCCACCCCTGCCCCACGGAGGCAGCCCTCACCGAGGATCTGCCCACCCCGACGGCCCATTAGGCTGACCGCATGTCGGCGACGCGCTACACATATCTCGGCCCCGAGGGCACCTTCACCGAAGCGGCCCTCCGCACGCTCCCCGAAGCCGCGACGCGGGAACTCGTCCCGATGGTCTCCGTACCGGCGGCGCTCGACGCCGTACGGAACGGGGACGCGGCGGCCGCACTCGTACCGATCGAGAACTCGGTGGAGGGCGGGGTCACCGCCACCCTCGACGAACTCGCCGCGGGCGACCCGCTGATGATCTACCGCGAAGTGCTGCTCCCGATCACCTTCGCCCTGCTCGTACGGCCCGGGACGAAGCTCTCCGAGGTGAAGACGGTCACCGGCCACCCGGTCGCCCAGCCGCAGGTACGCAACTGGCTGCGCGCCAACCTGCCCGAGGCCGTGTGGGAGTCGGCGGCGTCGAACGCGGACGGGGCGCGGCTGGTGCAGGAGGGCCGGTTCGACGCGGCTTTCGCCGGCGAGTTCGCTGCGGCGACGTACGGCCTCGAACCGCTGGTCACCGAGATCCACGACGCCGAGAACGCCGAGACCCGCTTCGTCCTGGTGGGCAGGCCCGCCAGGCCCGCCGCACCGACCGGGGCGGACAAGACCTCGGTGGTCATCTGGATGGGCGACGACCGGCCCGGCGCGCTGCTCGAACTGCTCCAGGAGTTCGCGGTACGCGGGGTCAACCTGATGCTCATCCAGTCGCGGCCCACGGGCGCCGGCATCGGTAACTACTGCTTCGCCGTCGACGCCGAGGGCCATATCTCGGAGCGGCGGGTGGGCGAGGCCCTGATGGGGCTGCGGCGGATCTGCCCCAAGGTGCGCTTCCTCGGCTCGTACCCGCGCGCGGGTGTCTCGGTGGAAGACCTGCGGGAACCACGAGCCGGAACCTCGGACGAGGCGTTCATCAACGCGGCGGACTGGCTGGCCCGCATCCAGGACGGCCGAGCCTGACGTCACGGCTCACTCAGTGGAGAGTCTGTGGAGGCTGTGGAGCCGCTGAAAGTATCCACAAAGTTATCCACAGGCCCCAGGTGAAGGCTGGGGACAACTTGAAGGGGCCCGGGCGCGACAGTCGACAAATCGCCTCAGTCACCCTCTTTCATCCACAGGCCGCCAGATGGCCCACGTCACCCCGGCGTCAGCGATCAACTCGTCGGGGCGGTGAATTGCCACCCATATGAGCGCGTAGAGACGGTTTGAGCGGGGAATTGTCCGTTCCACGCAAGCCTTTCAGAAGGATCATTTCCGTGATCCACAGATCTCCCACACAGCCTGTGGATAAGTTCAGGGGAGACGCCCCACCTGTGGACAACTGACGCGGGGGGACCCCCACCCCAAGTCCCCTCCCCCGCAAGGGAAGTGAGTCAACGCCGAACCCCGGAATGCCTCATTCCGGGGAATTGAATCTCCCTTATTGACGAACACCCCACGTCACGGGCCCACCATTCCGACACTTTTACCAAATGTCGCAATTAGGACAAAGGGGAACGTCAGTCGATATCGAGTGGGGTGGTGTCGGTGGGCACCGGTAGCCTGGTGAGGTGATTGACCTTCGCCTGCTCCGTGAGGACCCCGACCGTGTCCGCGCCTCCCAGCGCGCCCGTGGAGAGGACGTCTCCCTCGTCGACGCCCTGCTCTCCGCCGACGAGCGGCGCCGGTCGTCGGCGCTGCGCTTCGACGAGCTGCGCTCCGAGCAGAAGTCGCTCGGAAGGCTGATCCCCAAGGCCTCCCCCGAGGAGAGGTCCGAGCTGCTCAAGCAGGCGGATCAGCTCAAGACCGGTCTCAAGGCCGCCGACGTCGAGCAGCACGAGGCCGACGAAGAGGCAAAGGCGCTGCTGCTCCAGCTCGGCAATGTCGTGCACCCCGACGTCCCGGTCGGCGGCGAGGAGGACTTCGTCGTCCTGGAGACGCACGGCACGATCCGCGACTTCGCCGCAGAGGGCTTCGAGCCCAAGGACCACCTGGAGCTGGGCGAGGCGCTGGGCGCCATCGACGTCGAGCGCGGCGCCAAGGTGTCGGGCTCGCGCTTCTACTACCTGACGGGTGTCGGCGCGCTGCTGGAGCTGGCGCTGGTCAACGCGGCGATCGCGCAGGCCGGCACGGCGGGCTTCATCCCGATGCTCACCCCCGCGCTGGTCCGCCCGCGCGCCATGGAGGGCACGGGCTTCCTCGGCCAGGCCGCCGAGAACGTGTACCACCTGGAGAAGGACAACTACTACCTCGTCGGCACCTCGGAGGTGCCGCTCGCCGCGTACCACATGGACGAGATCATCGAGGCCGACAAGCTGCCCCTGCGGTACGCGGGCTTCTCGCCGTGCTTCCGCCGTGAGGCCGGCACGTACGGCAAGGACACCCGGGGCATCTTCCGCGTCCACCAGTTCGACAAGGTCGAGATGTTCTCGTACGTCGACCCGGCGGAGGCGGAGTCGGAGCACCAGCGGCTGCTGGGCTGGGAGAAGCAGTGGCTGACCGCGCTCGGGCTGCCCTTCCAGGTGATCGACGTGGCCACGGGCGATCTGGGCTCCTCGGCTTCACGGAAGTTCGACTGCGAGGCGTGGATCCCGACGCAGGGCAAGTACCGCGAGCTGACGTCCGCCTCCAACTGCGACGGATTCCAGGCCCGCAGGCTCTCCGTACGGATGCGTGACGGCAAGCAGGTCAAGCCGCTGTCGACGCTGAACGGCACGCTGTGCGCCGTACCGCGCACGATCGTGGCGCTCCTGGAGAACCACCAGCAGGCGGACGGCTCCGTGTGGGTGCCCGAGGTCCTCCGCCCGTATCTCGGCGGCCGGGAAGTGCTGGAGCCGGTCTCCGCGTGAACGCCGCCCCGACGGCCGCGTCGTCCCCGCTCCCGGGGGCGGCGTTCCCGTACAAGCTCGTCGCCACGGACCTCGACGGCACGCTGCTGCGCGGGGACAACACGGTCTCCGCCCGCACGCGCGAGGCGCTGGCCGCCGCGGCCGGCGCCGGCGCGGCGCACATCGTCGTCACGGGGCGTCCCGCGCCGTGGACCCGGCACATCCTGGACGATCTCGGGTACGACGGTCTCGCGGTGTGCGGTCAGGGCGCGCAGGTCTACCACGCGGGCGAGCACAGGCTGCTGACGTCGGTGACGCTGGACCGGCCGCTGGCCAGGCTGGCGCTCTCCAAGATCGAGGCGGAGACAGGCCCACTGGCGCTGGCCGTCGCCCAGGACGGCTTGGACGGATCGATCCTGCTGGGTCCGGGGTACCAGGTGGGGGCCCGCACCGGGGTGTTCACCGAGGACCGGGCGCGGATGTGGGAGTCGCCGCTGAACAAGCTGTACATCCAGCACCCGGAGCTCGACGACGACGCGCTCACCGAGCTCGCGCGGGCGGCGGTCGGCGGGCTGGTGGACGTGGTGATGGCGGGCGAGGGCACCGTGGAGATCCTGCCGCTGGGGCTCAGCAAGGCGACGGGACTCTCGCTGGCCGCGCGCCGGCTCGGCGTCAAGGCGGCGGACACGATCGCGTTCGGAGACATGCCGAACGACATTCCGATGTTCGGCTGGTCGGGCCACGGGGTGGCGATGGCGAACGCGCATGACGCGCTGAAGGCCGTGGCGGACGAGATCACGGTGTCGAACGACGACGACGGCATCGCGGTGGTCCTGGAGCGACTGCTGGAGCGCTGACGGGAGGGGCGGCCCGCGCGTGAGCGCGCTCGAAGTGGCCGCCCCCGGGCCGCGTTCCGGCGGCTGCGCGGAGTGTGATGATTCCTCCGGTGCCTACACGGTGCCGCCCTGCCGGGGAGCGCGGCGGACGTGCATTCCCCGTATCCGCCGCGCTCCACCCCCCGGTCCAGTGGTGCGCTCCTACGCGAACCACTGTGCCCGGGGCGGACGGTCGGCCGCCACCGAATTACCGGGACGGGCCCGCCTGTCGCTGATCAGCGGCGCTTGCGGCCGCGGCGCACGTCCTTCAACTGCAGTACGAACCCGTCCATCCGGGCGTCCAGACGGTTGATGTCGTCCGACATGTCGCACAGCCTGTTGCTGATGGCGGCGACGACCTGGTTGGTGGCGTCGAGCCGCCGGTCGAGGTTGTCGAGCCGCTGCGACATCCGGTTGAGCACGGGCCCGAGTTCCTGAAGTGCGGCGCCGACACCGGCGAGGCAGGTCTCGGTGTTGGTGACGCGCCGGTCGAGGTCCGCGTACCCCTGGCGCCAGCCTTCCTCGGCGTCGAGGAGGTACGTGCGGACGCATCGCGCGATGTCGCTGTCGCGAAGAAGCATGGCCACGTTGAGGACGGTGCGGCGGGTGTAGACGGTGAGTTGCGTGGCCGCCTGTGGATAACTCATGCCGCCCCCCGCCTCCCATAGGGACAACATGTCCCTATGGAAGATCCGCAGGTCATCGCCCCGCAGCACACATAGCCCGTTCTCGCTCAGCTCGGCGCGATGGCGCTGCGTCACCTTTTTTACGACCTCTGTGGATACTTCGAAGTACCGCGCGACATCGTCTGTGCGAAGGTGAATTCCGTCCGGGAGCATGACAAGGGCCTTGACCTTGTCGAGCGCGTCGACGCGCTCCAGGTGCTCGACGCGCATGGTGCGCGATTCGAGTAGGGCGACTTCCGATGGCATGGGCATGCCTTTCCATGGTGAACCGCTGGCGTTCGGCCCTGTCCCCGGGCTTCAGGGGTGGAGGCCGGTCACCGTGGCTACTCACTCATCGGCCGGCGCGGCTTTCGATCCTTCACCGGCAATCACCCAATTCACGAACGCTCTACGTAACAGCGCCCAGTCGCCTCCACACATAGGGGACAACGAACCGATAACCGTACAGTTACGCCGCAAACCCCGCCCATCGGGCAGGGGTTGTCGGAGAGGGACTGTCGGAGCGGGGTGGTCGGAGCGAGGTCTCAGCTCACTCCTCGCCCGCGAGCTTCAGCGTCCGCAGCTTCTGACCCGCGTACCAGGTGGCGAGACCCGTCACGACCACCAGCAGCACCACCGCCAGCGGCAGCCCCACGTCCGAGGTGATGATCTCGCTGCCGCCGATCTTCTCGGCCAGCGCCAGCGACCACTGCTGCACGCTGAGCGTGCGCGCGCCCGGCACCAGGCTGCCGAAGAGCGTCTCCCAGACCAGCGCGTAGACCAGCCCGATGACCACCGCGTGGCGGCTGACCGTACCCAGCAGCAGGAAGAGCGCGCTGTACGCGATCGAGGCGACGAGCGCGGCGACCGTGTAGGCGACCGCGATCTGCTGGCCGTTGCCGTTCAGGATGTATCCGGCGATGAGGGTGGGGATCGCCGAGAAGGCCATGGTCACCGCGATGGCCACGATCAGCTTGGTGAAGATGATCGTCGGCCGCTTCACGGGCTTGGCCAGCAGGTAGACGATCGAGCCGTCGTCGATCTCCGGGCCGATCGCGCCCGTACCCGCGATGACACCGATCAGCGGCACCATCGTGGCGATGGCGAAGCCGCCCAGCAGGTCGGCCGCCACCTGGTCGTCGGCGCCGTTGAAGCTGCGGACGGCCGCCGAGATGAGGATCAGCAGTGCGGGCAGCACGAAGAGGATCGCGGCCCGGCGCCTGCCGAGCAGGGCCCGGTAAGTGAGCCGGGCGACTGTGGGGTTGTACATGACGTCACAGCTCCTTATCAAGGCCGCTCAGGCCGCTACGAGGTAGGAGAAGACCGACTCGAGGGATTCGTCCGAGGGCGAGACCGTGAGCAGCCTGATGGAGTGCTCGCGGGCGACCCGCGGCAGCAGTTGGGTGAAGCGGCCGAAGTCGACGGCCTGGATGCGCAGCGCGCCCTCGACGAGGTCCACCTCGATACCGGCCGTGGACGGGTCGGCGATCAGCGCGGCGGCGAGTGCCCGGTCGTCGCTGGACCGTACGAGGTAGCGGTGCGGGCGGTCGGTCATCAGCCGGCGGATCTTGCGGAAGTCACCCGACGCCGCGTGGCGTCCTGCGACGATCACCTCGATGTGCGAGGCGAGCTGCTCGACCTCCTCCAGGATGTGCGAGGAGAAGAGGACCGTCCGGCCGCTGTCGCCCATCTGCCTCAGCAGCTCCATCAGTTGCATGCGCTGACGCGGGTCCATGCCGTTGAACGGTTCGTCGAGGAGCAGGACGGACGGGTTGTGGACGAGCGCGGAAGCCATCTTCACGCGCTGCCGCATGCCCTTGCTGTACGTCGCGATCTGGCGGTCGGCCGCCGCCTCCATCTCGACGGTGGCGAGCGCCGTACGCGCCTCCTTGGTACCGAGGCCGTGCAGTTCGGCGTTGGCGACGACGAATTCGAGGCCGGTGAGGAAGTCGTACATGCCCTCCCGCTCCGGCACGATGCCGATCTGCGTGTAGACGGCCTCGTTGCGCCAGATCTGCTTGCCGTCGAGGGTCACGGCGCCCGTGGAGGGGCTGAGGAAGCCGGCCATCATGTTGATGAGGGTGGATTTGCCGGCGCCGTTCGGGCCGAGCAGTCCGGTGACGCCGGGTCCCACGGTCATGGTGACGTCGTTGACGGCCACCACGTTGCCGAACCAGCGCGAGGTGTGCTCGATGTTGATGGTGGTCACAGCCCGACCTTCCGGTAACGGCGCATGAGGACGGCGTACGAGCCGAAGATGAGCGCGAGGACGACCAGCACATAGACCACGCCGGAGCCGGCCGTGGGGCCCTCGCCGCCCGGGAAGGACGACGACGCGCCCAGGAACGCGGTCTGCACGCCGTCGATGAGCGTGATCGGCGAGAAGAGCCCGAGCCACTTCACGACGCCGGTCGACTCCGTCGACCAGGCGATCGCCTGCACGGTGGAGACGGCGCCGTACGTGATGGTCAGCGTGGCGATCACGGCGGCGACGCCGAAGCCGCGCCTCGGGGTGAAGGCGGCCATCACCAGTGCGAGGCCGCCGAAGAGGATGGAGAGCAGCGCCACGGACACAAGACCCTGCCCGAATCCGGCTGTCTGGTCGCCGAAGTCCATCTTGGCGAGGAGCGAGCCGACGTAGAGGATGACGAGCGGCGCCGCCGTCAGCACGAACAGGGCGGAGGCCATCGCGCCGTACTTCGCGAGGACGTAGTCGACGCGCTCGATCGGACGCGAGAAGTAGAGCGGCACGGTCTTGAAGCGCAGGTCGCGCGAGACGGTCTGCGGCGCCTGTGCGGCGAGGTACAGACCGATGACGGCCTGCATGAAGATGGCGTAGCGCGTGTAGTCGACCGGGAGGTCCTTCGCCTTGGTGGCGACGGCGACAGCGACCATGATCGCCGCTGGTACGCACATCACGGCGAAGAGGATGGCGGGCAGCACCTTCGACTTGGCGGAGCGGCCGAGTCCGTACGCCCCGCGCAGGGACTGCGCGTAGAGGGAGCGGCGGGCGTAGGCGCGGCCGAGCCGGGGTCCTTCGTAGTCGCGGTACCCGATGTTGTGGATCTGTGTGGTGTCAGGGCTCATCGCCGAGTCGGTGCTCATCGAGTCAGTGCTCATCGTGGCCGCCTCCCTTCTGCAGTGCGTACTCGGCCGCCGAGCGGTCCGCCGGCTGTTCCGGGACGGGCCGGTCTTCGGCCGCCGGTTCGGTCCCCTCGGTACGGAAGACCTCGGCGATGTGGTGGCGGCGCTGTTCCATCCGTACGAGGCCGAGCCCGAGGTCGGCGACGGTGTCGCGTACGACGTCGTGCGTGGCCTCGCCCTTGGCCTCGACGAGCAGGACGTGGCCCGCTCCTGGCAGCCCGCTCTCCGTGCTCGCGACGAGGGTCACCCCGGCGGCGCCCAGGGCCTCGCGCAGGGCGAGAGTGCCGTCCGGATGGGTGTCGGAGTCGGTGACCTCGACGGCGAGGGTCGTGGTCATCTGGGTGAAGTCGCTGGTGGAGCTGGAGCGCAGCAGCTTTCCGCCGTCGATGACGACGACGTGGTCGCAGGTGCGCTCCAGTTCGCCCAGGAGGTGCGAGGTGACCAGGACGGAGATGCCGAAGTCGGTGTAGACGCGTCGGATCAGTCCGAGCATCTCGTCGCGGCCCACCGGGTCGAGGCCGTTGGTCGGCTCGTCGAGGAGGACCAGCTTGGGGTCGTGGACCAGGGCCTGCGCGAGCTTGACGCGCTGTTTCATGCCGGTCGAGTAACCCCCGATGGGGCGGTACCTCTCCTCGTAGAGGCCGACATGGCGCAGGGTGTCGGCGGTGCGCTCGCGGGCGGCGGTCGGCGGGAGTCCGGACATGCGCGCCATGTGGACGACGAACTCGGTGGCCGAGACGTCGGGCGGCAGGCAGTCGTGCTCGGGCATGTACCCCACGCGCTCACGGATGGCGCCGCCGCTGGTGGCGACGTCGAGCCCGAGCACCTGGGCTCGGCCTTCCGTGGCGGGGGACAGGCCCAGCAGGATCTTGATCATGGTGGACTTGCCGGCTCCGTTGGCGCCCACCAGGCCGGTCACACCGGGTCCGATGTCCAACGAGAGCTGGTCAAGTGCGGTCACCCGGGGGAACCGTTTGCTGAGGCGTTCGGTCACGATCACAGTCACGACAACGACGGTAGTGGCGTACGCCACGGGGATCGTCAGACCTGAGGTCCCTATCCATGTCCGTCTGGAGGCGTACGGGCCCCGTAGGGGGCCCATAAGTTCCCCAAAGTTATCCACAGGCGGGGAGCGCTTCTTGACGTGGCCGCCAGGCATTGTCACATTCGTCGGTGTCACGTTTTTGAGTCATGTTACGGACGCGTACCGCTACCTGGTCGGACAGGCGGTGCGGACGGTGGCCGGGCGGGAGGAGGCGGGACCATGAGCGAAGGACCGGCAGGGACCGGTGGACCCGGCGGCGGGCCGGCGGGGGCGCGCGAGCGGTGGGTGCGGACGGGTGGGGTCGAGTTGTGCGTCGCCGAGTGGGGCGACGCGTCGCGGCCGACGGTGCTGCTCGTCCATGGCTATCCGGACACCAAGGAGGTGTGGTCGGAGGTCGTCACACGGCTCGCCGGGCGCTTCCATGTGGTGGTGTACGACGTGCGGGGGCACGGCCGGTCGACGGCCCCGGTGCCGCTGCGCGGCGGCTTCACCCTGGAGAAGCTGACGGACGACTTCCTGGCGGTGGCCGAGGCGGTGAGTCCGGACCGGCCGGTGCATCTCGTGGGCCACGACTGGGGCTCCGTACAGGCCTGGGAGTTCGTCACGGTGGCGCGCACCGAGGGCCGTATCGCCTCGTTCACCTCGGTGTCGGGGCCGAGCCTGGACCATATGGGCCACTGGATCAGGCGGCGGGCGTCGCGGCCCACACCGCGCGCGGTGGCCCAACTCCTGGGGCAGGGGGCCAAGTCCTGGTACATCGGTGCGCTGCATACGCCGGCGCTGCCCGAGCTGGTCTGGCGCGGGCCTCTCGGGCGGCTCTGGCCCGGGATGGTGCGGCGGATGGAGAAGCTGCCCTCAGGGGCGCCGTCGGGGGCGTATCCGGCCCCCTCGCTGCCCCGGGACGCGGCGCACGGCGCGTGGCTCTACCGGGACAACGTGCGCGCCCGGCTGTCCGAGCCGCGTACCGACGCCTACGCGCACGCGCCGGTGCAGTTGATCACGCCGACCGGTGACGCGTTCCTGTCGGAGCGGCTCTACGACGACCTGGAGCGGTGGGCGCCCGGGCTGGTACGGCACACGCTGCCCGCGAAGCACTGGGTGCCCCGCACGCGGCCCGACCAACTGGCCTCCTGGATCGACGCGTTCGTCACCGACCGGGAGAGCGGCGGGTCCGCGCCGGAAGAGGCCGCCGATGGGGCGCCCCGGCCACGGGGTCCGTACGCGGAGCGCTTCGGGGGGCAGTTGGTGCTGGTCACGGGGGCGGCCGGCGGTATCGGGAGGGCGACGGCGCTGGCGTTCGCCGCGGCGGGGGCCCGGATCGTGGCGGTCGACCTGGACGCGGCGGGGGCCGAGCGGACGGTGGAGCGGGCCCTGCGAGTCGGTGCCCCGGAGGCGTGGGCGGAGGTGGTGGACGTCGGGGACGGCGAGGCGATGGAGAAGCTCGCCGAGAAGGTCTCCGCCGAGTACGGGGTGGTGGACGTGCTGGTCAACAATGCCGGGATAGGGCTGTCGGGGCATTTCCTGGACACGACGGTCGACGACTGGAGGAAGGTCCTGGACGTCAATCTCTGGGGCGTCATCCATGGCTGCCGGCTCTTCGGCGGCCGGATGGCGGCGCGGGGCCAGGGCGGTCATATCGTCAACGTGGCCTCCGCCGCGGCCTATCAGCCCTCCAAGGCGCTTCCCGCCTACAGCACGTCGAAGGCGGCGGTGCTGATGCTCAGCGAATGCCTGCGGGCGGAGCTGGCGCCGGTGGACATCGGGGTCTCCGTGATCTGTCCGGGCTTCGTCAACACCGGCATCACGGCGACCGCGCGCTTCACCGGTGTCTCGGTGGCGGAGCAGGAGCGGCGCAGGAAGAAGACGTCCCTGCTGTACGGCTTGCGCGGCTATCCGCCGGAGAAGGTCGCGGTGGCGATCCTGCGGGCCGTCGTACGCGACCAGGCCGTTGTGCCGGTCACACCGGAGGCACGCGGCGCGCGGCTGCTCTCCCGTATCGCGCCCACGGCGCTGCGCGCGATCGCTCGGGTGGAGCCGCCGTTGTGAGCGCCAGGGAGAGTGGGAGGACCGGCGAGAGCGGGGAGAGCGGGGATGGCCGGGAGCGCGGGGCGGGGCGGCGTCCGATCGCTCCGCGCCGGGTGTCGTTCGACTGGCGCGGAACTCCGCCGCACTGGATACCGGGCGAGCCGACCGCCGGCCATGTGATCAATGTGCTGCACCTGCTGCTGCCGGCGGGCGAGCGCTGGTTCGTCCGGGTCTTCAAGGAGGCTCTGCCGCTGGTCAGGGACCCGGAGCTGCTGAAGGACGTCAGAGGGTTCATGGGTCAGGAGGCCACGCACAGCGCGCAGCACACATACGTCCTGAACCATCTCGCCGAGCAGCGGCTCGACACCGCCTCCTACACCCGGCACGTCGACTTCGTCTTCGAGCGGCTGCTCGGCGACAGACCGCCGTGGTGGGTGCCGATACCGGCGAGCAGGTGGCTGTTCTACCGGCTGGCGTTCGTCGCGGCGATCGAGCAGTTCACCGCGGTCCTCGGCGACTGGATGCTGCGCGCCGGGGCGCTGGACCGGGCGGGGGCCGACGGGATCATGCTCGACCTGCTGCGCTGGCACGGCGCCGAGGAGGTGGAACACCGGTCGGTGGCCTTCGACATGTACCAGCACTGCGGGGGCCGGGAGCCGCTGCGGTACGTACGCCGCGTGGGGACCATGGCGGTCACCGCCCCCGTGATGCTCGGCATGTGGATCTGGGGCGCCGCCCATCTGATCCGGCACGACCCGGGGCTCGCCGGCCGGCTCCGCTACTCGCCGCGTGAGCACAAGAAGGCGGCGAAAAAGGGGCTGTTGCCGGCCTGGGGCCTGCTCGGCGCGGCGATACCACGCTACTTCCGGTGGTCGTACCACCCCTCGCGGGAGGGTTCGGCGGAGTTGGCGCTCGCCTACCTCGCGTCGTCGCCGGCGGCCCGCGCCGCCGGGGGCGGGTCCGGGACGGCGGACGGAGAAAGGTGAACGAGGAGAGGTGAACGGATCCGAGTACAGGATCGAGGATCTGGCCCGGGCGGGCGGCGTGACGGTCCGCACGATCCGCGCCTACCAGGACCGGGGGCTGCTGCCCCGTCCCGAGCGGCGCGGCCGGGCCAATGTGTACGGGGCCAGGCATCTCGCGCGGCTGAGGCAGATCGCCGAGCTGCTCGACCGTGGCTACACCCTGGCCTCCATCAAGGAGTTGCTGGAGGCGTGGGACGCGGGGCGCGGCCTCGGCGGGGTGCTCGGGCTGGTCGCCGAGGTGCGCGGACCCTGGACCGACGAGGAGCCCGCCCGGATGTCCCGCGCCGAGCTGGATGAGCGGTTCGGCTCCACGGAGGACGAGGCGGCGGTGGCGGAGGCGCTGGAGCTGGGTGTGCTGGAACGCGTACCGGGGCAGGACGACATGTTCGTGGTCCCGAGCCCTCAGGAGCTGTCGGTGGCGGTGGAGTTGTACGCGGCCGGGGTGCCGCTCTCCGCGATCTCCGGTCATCTGCGGGAACTTCGCGGGCAGGTCGAGCACATCGCCTCCCGCTTCCTGGAGTTCACCACCGAGCACGTGTTCGCGCGCTACCTCGGCCATCAGCCGCCGACGGACAGGGAAGCGGCGGAAGCCACCCGGCTGGTACGGCGGCTCCGGCCGCTCGCCCAGCGGTCCGTGGACGCCGAACTGGCCCGCGCGATGCGGCTGTTCGCCGTACGCCACCTGGAGCAGCAGCTTGCGAGGGGCAGCACGCCCACGGCGGACCCCGAGCCCCTTCCCGTACTGCTGCCCGCCTCGACAATCCGGTCCGTGGAGGGGCTGGTTGGAGCGGCGAACGCGGCGGCGTTCATCACGGCGGCCACCGAACGGGAGGTCCAGGCACGCACCTTGAACGCTCTTACCCCAACAAACCGACAAACGACCGATATTGACCAAATAGGGTAACCCACACCTCGACTTGTCCACAGGAACGCCAAATACCCTGTGGATAAGTCAAGTTGACTGTGGATCAAACCTCTTACCTCGATTAATTCAAATCCTGTTGCCCCACGCGAACGCGACCGACAGTCTCATCGGATGACCGGAACACCCGATGAACGACGCACCGTGCGTGTGTCGAAGTACCTGTCGAAGCACCTGCGGCATCAGCCGGAGAAGATCGGCGTCACCCTCGACGCCAACGGCTGGCTGGCGATCGACGAGTTGATCGGCGCGGCGGCCGCACACGGCTTCAGGATGAGCCGCGCGGAGCTGGACCATGCCGTCGCCATGAACGACAAACAGCGTTTCACCGTCGACGGCGACCGCATCCGGGCCAACCAGGGCCACACCGTGGCCGTCGACCTCGGCCTCGAACCCGCCGAGCCGCCCGCGTACCTCTACCACGGCACGGTCGCCGCCCACCTGGCCGCGATCCGCACCGAAGGGCTGCGCCCCATGCGCCGCCACCATGTCCACCTCTCCCCCGACCGCGAGACCGCGACCCGCGTCGGCGCCCGCCGCGGCCGGCCCGTCGTACTGCCGGTGGACGCGGGCGCGATGCACCGGGCGGGCCTCGTCTTTCGCGTCAGCGCCAACGGTGTCTGGCTCACCGACGCCGTCCCCCCGCAGTACCTGCGCTTCAGCGCCTGACCGCCCGACAGCGGGTACGGAACGACGCCGGACGAGGGCCGGACCAGGGCCGGACGGGCGGCCATCCGGCCGTCGGCGGTGGCTTCGTCGGGGAAATAGTCACAGCGTAGGGTCGTCGTCATGCGTCTGAGTACTGTGATTCTTCCCGTCCGCCGCTGGCACGAGGGGGGCCGTGAGCAGTGGGTCCGTGCGCAGGAGTTGGGTTTCCACGCCGCGTACACCTATGACCATCTGTCCTGGCGTACCTTCCGCGACAAGCCGTGGTTCGGGGCGGTGCCGACCCTGACCGCCGCGGCGGCGGCCACCGAGCGGATCCGGCTGGGCACGCTCGTGACCTCGCCGAACTTCCGTCACCCGGTGACGCTGGCCAAGGACCTGATCGCGCTGGACGACGTGTCCAACGGCCGGGTGACCGTGGGCATCGGATCCGGCGGCAACGGCTTCGACGCCACGGCGCTGGGGCAGGAGCCGTGGACTCCGCGCGAGCGGACCGAGCGTTTCGAGGAGTTCGTGCCGCTCCTGGACCGGCTGCTCACCGAGCCGTCCGTGACCCGTCCCGGCACCTACTACTCCGCCGACGAGGCACGCGGCATCCCCGGCTCCGTGCAGCGTCCCCGTATCCCGATCGCCGTGGCCGCGACCGGTCCCCGCGGGCTGGCGGTGGCCGCGAAGCACGGCGAGGCGTGGGTGACCACCGGGGACCCCAAGCTGTTCGACGAAGGCACGCCGGCCCAGTCGCTGGGCGCGATCAAGGGGCAGATCGACCGGCTTGGCACCGCCTGCGCCGCGATCGGCCGCGACCCGGGCGAGCTGGACAAGATCCTGCTCACCGGCTTCACCCCGGAACGGGACCACCCGATGAAGTCCCTCGGCGCGTTCGTCGACTTCGCCGGCGGTTACTTCGCGCTCGGCATCACGGAGATCGCGATCCACGCCCCGATCCCGGACTCGGAGTTCGCCGCCGACGAGAACGTCTTCGAACGGATCGCCACCGAGGCCCTCGCCCAGCTCGCGTAGGCCCCATGCGCAAACCCTCACGCACAAACCCCCACGCACGGACCCACGCGCACAGACCCACGCGCACCGGAGCGGAGACCCAGGAACGGAGAGAGGGGGGCGTACGTTCTCAGATGTGCGCCCCGGCGCACGCCCGTGCGCCTCGCGTACGGGAGAATGCGACAGTGACCCCGACTGACGCCTCCCCTCTCCCCACCAGGACCCGGCTGATCGCCACCGACCTGGACGGCACGCTCCTGAACGACGACAAGTCGGTCTCGGACCGTACGATCGCCGCGCTGGCCGCCGCCGAGAAGGCCGGGATCGACGTCTTCTTCGTCACCGGGCGGCCCGCCCGGTGGATGGATGTCGTCAGTGCGCATGTGCACGGACACGGCCTCGCCATCTGCGCCAACGGCGCCGCCGTCGTCGACCTGCACGCGGGCGGCGAACTGATCAAGGTGCGCCCGCTGCCGCGCGAGGTCGCTCTCGACGTCGTACGGACGCTGCGCGAGGTCGCTCCCGGTACGGCCTTCGCGGTCGAGCTGACCACCGGCATCCGCTACGAGCCCGCGTACCCGCCCTTCCAGCAGGACCCGGGAGCGATCGTCGCCGCGGCGGAGAAGCTTCTCCAAGAGGCGGGCGACGACCTCGATGCCCCGGTGGTGAAGCTGCTCGCCCACCACCCCCGGCTGACGCCCGACGGTTTCCTCGCACTGGCCCGTACGGCGGCGGGCGACCTCGCCTCCTTCACCCGCTCCAGCCCCAGCGCGCTGCTGGAGATCAGCGGCCTGGGGGTGAGCAAGGCGAGCACACTGGCGCTGTGCTGCGCCGAGCGCGGCATCTCGTCCGACGAGGTAGTCGCCTTCGGTGACATGCCGAACGACCTGGAGATGCTGACCTGGGCGGGCACGTCGTACGCGATGGGCAACGCCCACGCCGACGTACTGGCCGCCGCTTCCGCCCGTACCACCAGCAACAACGAGGACGGCGTCGCTGTCGTCATCGAACGGATCCTGGCGCGCGGCTAGGCCGGGTCCGGGCGCCCTGTCCTGGCGCTCACAGCGGAGCCACCCACACCACCGTCGTGCCGCCGCCGTCCTCCCCCAGACCCGGCTCGTTCCCGCTGTATCCGCCCAGTGACTCCGCCCGCCTGCTGAGGTTGCGCAGCCCGCTGCGCCTGCCGCCCTCCGGGATGCCCACCCCGTCGTCGGCGACGGTCAGCCGTACGGCGTTGCCGCCGTCGTCCAGTCGCGCCGTGGCGTCGACGACCACCTCGATACGGCTGGCGTGCGCGTGGCGGAAAGCGTTGGAGAGGGCTTCGCGCAGCGCGGCGATCAGGTTCTTGCCGGTGAGTTCGCCGACGGCGGTCTCGACCGGTCCGGCGAAGCGGTGGGACGGCTGGAAGCCCAGCGGCACGGCCGCCATCTTGATCTCGCGCAGCACCCGGGTCCGCAGCCCCGACGGTGCCTCGGCTGGTCCCTGTTGCAGGGCGAAGATGGCCGTACGGATCTCCTGGATGGTGACGTCGAGTTCGTCGACGGCCCTGCCGATGCCGTGGTGCACCTGGGCTGTGACCCGTCCGCGCTGGGCGCTCTCCAGCATCATGCCGGTGGAGAACAGCCGCTGGATGACGAGGTCGTGGAGATCGCGGGCGATCCGGTCGCGGTCCTCCAGCACCGCCAGCCGCTCCCTGTCGCGCTGCGCCTCCGCCATCATCAGCGCCAGCGCCGCCTGGGTCGCGAACTGGGTGGCGAGGATGCGTTCCGTCTCGCTGAAGCGGAGGGCCCCCCGCACCCGGGGGGTGACGAGCGCGCCGAGCACCCGGCCGCCGCTGTGCAGCGGCAGCAGCATGCACGGGCCGTATGCCAGCCCCAGATCGGTGATCATGCGCGGATCGGTGGCGCAGTCGTCCATGAAGAGCGACTCTCCGGCCAGCAGCGCCTTGACGACCGGGCTCTCGGGAGGGACGGCCACGCCCAGGTTGGGCAGCATGTCGTCCCCGGAGACCGCGACGATCTCCAGCCCGGCGTCGCTGGTGGGCTGGAGGACCACACCGGCCGCCGAGTCCGCCAGCCTGCGGGCCTGTTCGGCGACGACCGAGAGCGCGTCGTCCGGGTCGGAACTCGACAGCAGGGCCGTGGTGACGGCGACCGACCCGTCGATCCACCGCTCACGCTGCCTGGCCGCCTCGTACAGCCGGGCATGGCCGATGGCGATCCCGGCCTCGGTGGCGAGGACCCGCACCATGTGCAGGTCGTGCTCGTTGAACGCGCCGCCGTCGCGCTTCTCCGCCAGGAAGAGATTGCCGAAGATCGCGCCGTGGACGCGGATCGGTACGCCGAGGAACGACCCCTCCGGCGGACCGGCTCGCGGGGTTCCGGCGGTCTGCGGGTCCGCGAGCCGTTCGATCAGCCGGGCCGTCTCCGTACGCTCACCGTCCGTGCCGTTCTCCCCGTACGTCACGAAGTCGGAGAGCCCGTCGCCCGTCTCGTCGACGACACCGATCGCCGCGAACCCGGAGTCGGCCAGACGAGCCGCGGTCTCGCAGATCCGGTCGAGGGTGGAGTGCAGCTCCAGTCCCATGCCGATCAGGCGCAGGGCTTCGAGGAGTTGCGGCACCCGTGCGGTCAGCTCCGTGGACAGGCCCTGGAGGTTGCGGGCAGCGGCGGCCGCGGTCCGGAACGGGTCCGGCTCCAGCCCGGGCGGGACGGCCGGCCAGGCAGCGGCGCCCGGGCTGCTCGGACCGCCCAGCTTGCCCGGACCGCCGGGGCCGTCTGGATCGGTGGGGCCGCCCGGATCGGTGGGGTCGGGAGGATCGGACACGGTCATGGTCCCGAGCGTAATGAATTCCCGTTCTGTCCTCCATGTGAGAGATGCCCGGTTCTCTACGCGAGCGACGGCCTGCGATCGAGCAGATCACCAGCCCGCTCCCGCTCCAGCATCCGCCGCAGCGGCCCCTCTACCGCCGACAGCTCGGCGTAGGAGCCGCGCTGCACCGGCCTGCCCTCGTCGAGCACGATCACCTCGTCGACCGCTTCGAGCCCCCGGAGCCGGTGCGTGATGAGCAGAGTCGTACGTCCCTCGGTCGCCGCCAGCAGGTCCACACCGATCGCGTCCGCCGTCGCCAGGTCCAGATGCTCGGCCGGCTCGTCCAGGACGAGGACCGGGAAGTCGGCCAGCAGCGCACGGGCCAGCGCGAGCCGCTGCCGCTGGCCTCCGGAGAACCGCGCGCCGTGCTCGCCGACGAGGGTGTCGAGGCCCTGCGGCAGCTCACTGACCCAGTCGAGCAGCCGCGCCCGGCGCAGGGCGTCGCACAGGTCGTCCTCCGTCGCGTCCGTCCTGGCGAGCTTCAGATTCTCCCGTACGGAGCTGTCGAAGAGGTGCGCGTCCTGCGCGCACAAGCCGACGAGCCGCCTGACCGCGTCCCCGTCGAGCGTGGCCGCGTCCGTGCCGCCGATCCGGAAGCCGCCCTCCCGCGCGTCGAGAAAGCGCAGCAGCACCTGGGCGAGTGTGGTCTTGCCCGACCCCGAGGGTCCGACGACGGCGACCCGCTTCCCGGCGGTCAGGGTCAGGTCGAACCCGCTGAGCGCGTCGCGCCGCTGCCCCGCGTACCGCGCCGAGAGCCCCCGTACCTCCAGCGGGAACGGCGATACGGGAGGAGCCGCCGGCTCGCGCGGTTCCCGTACGGGGACGGGGGCGTCCAGCACCTCGTACACCCGCTCGGCGCCCCGCCTGGCCCGCTGCCGGTAACGCACGGCGAGCGGCAGGCCCGTGACCGCCTCGAAAGCGGCGAGCGGGGTCAGGACGATCACCGCCAGCTCGACTCCGGGGAGCCGCCCCTGCCGTACGGCCGCCGTCCCGACGACCGCCGCGGCCGCCACCGTCAGACCGCAGGCGAGGGCGGAGAGCCCGGCGCCCAGCGCGGTGGCGCCCGCGCCGCGCGACGCGATGTCCTTGAGCGTTCCGTCGGCGGCGCGCACCTGGCGGAGCCGGCTCTTCAGCGCGCCGGTGACGGTCAGTTCGGCGACGCCCCGGAACAGGTCGACCACCCGGGTCGCGAGCAGTCCGCGTGCCGGGGCGAGTCGCCGTTCGGCGCGGCGGGCGCAGGCGCCGCTCACCACGGGGACGCCGACTCCGCCGACGAGCAGCCCTGCGGCCAGTACGGCGCCCGCCTCGGGCAGTAGCCAGCCGGTGAACGCGACGGTGCACGCTCCGACCAGTACGGCGGTGCCGACCGGGAGCAGCCAGCGCAGCCAGTAGTCCTGGAGCGCGTCGACGTCGGCGACGAGCCGGGACAGCAGGTCGCCGCGCCGGGTGGTGCGCAGACCGCCGGGCGCGATGCGTTCGAGCCGCCGGTACACGGAGACCCGGAGGCCGGCGAGCATCCTGAGCACCGCGTCGTGCGACACGAGGCGCTCGGCGTAGCGGAAGACGGCCCTGCCGATGCCGAAGGCGCGGGTCGCGGTCACCGCGACCATCAGATACAGGACGGGCGGGTGCTGGGAGGCGCGGGAGATGAGCCAGCCGGAGACGGCCATGAGTCCGACGGCGGAGCCGAGCGCGAGGCTCCCGAGGAGCAGCGCCAGGAGGAAGCGCCCACGGGAAGGACCGGCGGCGGCGCGCATCCGGGCGAGCGGGGACCGTATCGCCCCGGACGCGGCGGAGGGAAGCGCGGCGGAGGTGATCGTGTCGGAGGGAAGTGCGTCGGAGGGAATCGCGTCGGACGCTTCGAAGGAGGCGTGAACCGCGGAGGGCGTCGCGTCGCTCCCGATCACCGCTGTCCCGTGGTCGGCCGCCGGTGTCGGCGTACGTACCCCCGCCCTTTCCGCCCGCTCCGCGCCCAGCGTGACCACCCGGTCAGCGACGGTCAGCAGCGCCGGCCGGTGGACGATCAGCAGCACCGTCCGCCCCTCGGCCAGCCGCCCGACCGCCTCGACGATGCCCGCCTCCGTCTCGCCGTCGAGCGCCGC
>NZ_JTHL01000001.1:4527849-4555534 GCF_000818195.1 Streptomyces sp. 150FB
TCGAGCAGCAGCAGCGGCCGGTCGGCGAGGAAAGCCCTGGCCAGCGCGAGCCGCTGGCGCTGCCCGGCCGAGAGCCCGGCCCCGTCCTCGCCGAGCGCGGTGCCGGCGCCGTGGGGGAGTGCCATGACGAAGTCGTACGCCCCGGCGTCCCGGAGCGCGGCCCGCAGCGCCGTGTCGTCCGCCTCGGGCCTGGCGAGCCGTACGTTCTCCGCGATCGTGCCCGCGAAGAGGTACGGCCGCTGCGGGACCCAGGCGATCCGCTCACGCCAGCGCTCCAGGTCGAGGGACGACAGGTCCTCGCCGTCCACGCGTATCCGTCCCCCGTCGGGTACGGCGAACCCGAGCACCGCGTCCAGCAGCGTGCTCTTCCCGACCCCGCTCGGGCCGACGACGGCGACCGTCTCCCCCGGCTCGACCGTCAGCGTGGCCGCGTCCAGGGACGGTTCCGCACGCCCCTGGTGGCGGACCGTCAGGCGGTCGACCTCCAGTCGCGGAGCGCCGGGCCCCGGTATCCGCGTGCCGCCAGGGCGCGGTTGGGTCTCCAGGACCGTGAAGATCTCCTCGGCGGCGGCCAGCCCCTCGGCCGCCGCGTGGTACTGCGCGCCGACCTGACGGATCGGCAGATACGCCTCGGGCGCGAGGATCAGCACCACCAGGCCGGTGGAGAGGTCCAGGTCGCCATGCACGAGCCGCAGGCCGATCCCGACGGCGACCAGTGCCACCGACAGCGTCGACAGCAGTTCCAGGGCGAAGGACGACAGGAACGCGATGCGCAGCGTGCGCAGCGTGGCCTGGCGGTAGTCGGAGGTGATCCTTCCTATGGACTCGGCCTGCGCCTTGGCCCGTCCGAAGACCTTGAGGGTCGGCAGCCCGGCGACCACGTCGAGGAAGTGTCCCGACAGCCGGGACAGCAGCCGCCACTGGCGATCCATCCGGGACTGGGTGGCCCAGCCGATCAGGATCATGAAGAGCGGGATCAGCGGCAGTGTCACCACGATGATCGCCGCCGAGACCCAGTCCTCGGTGACGATCCGCGCCAGTACGGCCACCGGGACGACGACCGCGAGCCCGAGTTGGGGCAGATAGCGCGCGAAGTAGTCGTCCAGCGCGTCCACACCACGCGTGGCGAGCGTCACCAGCGACCCGGTGCGCTGCCCGTTCAGCCACCCCGGGCCCAGCAGCGCGGCCCGCTCCAGCAGCCGGCCACGCAGCTCGGAGGTGACGGCCGCGCTCGCGCGGTGGGCGGCCAGTTCGGTGAGCCAGGCGACCAGCGCACGGCCGACGGCGACCGCGCCGAGCAGCAACAGCGGCGTGGTCAGTTCGGAGCCGCCGAGCCCGTGCCGGAACGCGCCCACGACGACCTCGGCGATAAGCATCGCCTGGGCCACGACCAGCCCGGCGCCGGCGAGCCCGAGGGCCACCACCACGGCCAGGAAGATCCGGGTGGCGCCGGCGTAGCGCAGGAGACGTGGATCGATTGGTTTCACGTGAAACACCCGTCCTCGGTGAGCAGGTGAGCATCGGACTCGGCGGACTTTGGACTCAGGCCCCCAACTGAGGAGGCGAGGAACTCGACTCGCTCGGCGTCCGGCTCAGTGCGAGTCGGCGATGTGCTGGGTGCCGATCCGCTTCCGGAAGACCCAGTAGGTCCAGCCCTGGTAGAGCAGCACGATGGGCGTCGCGATCCCCGCACCCCACGTCATGATCTTCAAGGTGTACGGGCCGGACGACGCGTTCGTGACGGTGAGGTTCCACTGTTCGTTCAGCGACGAGGGCATGACGTTCGGGAAGAGCGTCAGGAAGAACATCGCCACCACGGCCGCGATCGTCACGCCGGAGAACGCGAACGACCAGCCCTCGCGTCCGGCCGCGTTGGCACCGATCGCGCAGAGCAGCGCCGCCATCGCGACGGCCATCGCGATGAGGCTCGTACCGTCACCGCTGTCCGCCTGCGTCCAGATCAGGAAGCCGAACACCAGCACTGCCGCGACGGGGCCGAGGACGAGGGCCAGCCTCCTGGCCCGTACGCGGATGTCCCCCACCGTCTTCAGCGCGGCGAACACCGTGCCGTGGAAGGTGAAGAGGGCCAGCGTCACCAGGCCGCCGACGACGGCGTACGGGTTGAACAGGCCCCCGAGCCCGCCCACGTACTCCATGTGCGCGTCGATCTTCATGCCGTGCACGATGTTGCCGAAGAAGACGCCCCACAGCAGGGCCGGGATCAGCGAGGCCCAGAAGATCGCGTGTTCCCAGTTGCGCTGCCAGTTCACCTCGGGGCGCTTCGCGCGGTACTCGAAGGCGACACCGCGCACGATCAGGCAGACCAGGATGAGCAGCATCGGCAGGTAGAACCCGGAGAAGAGGGTCGCGTACCAACTCGGGAAGGCGGCGAAGGTCGCACCGGCGGCGCTCAGCAGCCAGACCTCGTTGCCGTCCCAGACCGGGCCGATGGTGTTGATGAGGACCCGCCGCTCGTCGCGGTCGCGGGCCAGCAGCCGGGTCAGGACGCCGATGCCGAAGTCGAACCCTTCGAGGAAGAAGTAGCCGGTCCAGAGAACGGCGATCAGGACGAACCAGACGTCGTGGAGTTCCATAGCTCCTCAAGTCCTCAGTAGGAGAAGGCCATCGGCCGGTCGGCGTCCGTGTGGTCGCCGCCGATCCTGGTGGGCGGGTTGAGGTCGTCGTCCGTCAGATCCGGCGGGCCCGCCTTGACGTACTTCACGAGCAGCTTGACCTCGATGACGGCGAGTACCGCGTAGAGCGAGGTGAAGACGATCATCGAGGTGAGTACGGAGCCCTGGGAGACGCCCGGGGAGACCGCGTCGGAGGTGCGCAGCACCCCGTACACGACCCATGGCTGGCGGCCGGTCTCGGTGAAGATCCAGCCCCAGGAGCTGGCGATCAGCGGGAAGAGCATCGTCCAGAGGGCGACGATCCAGTACCACTTGGCGAACTTCGGGCTGAGCGCCTTGTTCTTGAAGAGCACCAGATACGGCACTTCGTCGTCGCTCGTCCGCAGGTGCGCGGGCAGCATGAACTTCTTGCGGGTCAGCCACAGTCCGAGCAGGCCGATACCGAAGGACGCCATGCCGAAGCCGATCATCCAGCGGAACGCCCAGTACTCGACGGGGATGTTGGGCCGGTAGTCGCCGGGGCCGAACTTCTGCTGCTCGGCCTTGTTGACGTCGTTGATGCCCGGGACGTGCGAGCTGAAGTTGTCGTCGGCGAGGAAGGACAGCAGTCCGGGGATCTCGAACTCGACGGTGTTGTGGCCCTTCTCGACGTCCCCGTAGGCGAACACGGAGAACGGGGCCGGCGCCTGTCCGTCCCACAGGGCTTCGGCCGCGGCCATCTTCATCGGCTGCTGCTTGAACATGACCTTGCCGAGGGTGTCCCCGCTGAGGGCCGTCAGCAGCCCCGCGATCACGACGGTGACCAGGCCGAGCCGCAGCGAGGTGCGCATCACCGGGATGTGCTTCTTGCGTGCCAGGTGGAAGCCGGCGATGCCGACCATGAGGGCGCCGCCGACGAGGAAGGAGGCGGTCATGGTGTGGAAGAACTGGGTGAGCGCGGTGTTCTGGGTGAGTACGGACCAGAAGTCGGTGAGTTCCGCGCGTCCGGTCTTCTTGTTGATCCGGTAGCCGGTCGGGTGCTGCATCCAGGAATTGGCCGCCAGGATGAAGTACGCGGAGAGGATCGTGCCGATCGAGACCATCCACATACAGGCGAGATGGATCTTCTTCGGCAGCTTGTCCCAGCCGAAGATCCACAGCCCGATGAAAGTCGATTCGAAGAAGAACGCGATCAATGCCTCGAAGGCGAGCGGGGCGCCGAACACGTCGCCGACGAATCGCGAATAGGCGGACCAGTTCATGCCGAACTGGAACTCCTGCACAATGCCGGTGACGACACCCATCGCGATATTGATCAGGAAGAGCTTGCCCCAGAACTTGGTCGCCGTGAGGTACTTGGGGTTCTCCGTACGGACCCAGGCGGTCTGGAGCCCCGCGGTGAGCGCGGCCAGAGAGATCGTCAGGGGTACGAAGAGGAAGTGGTAGACGGTGGTGATGCCGAACTGCCATCGCGCCAGGGTCTCCGGCGCCAGAGCGAGGTCCACGTCATCTCTCCTTACATCGCCTTGGTCAGGGCGCTGCTTGCCCCGTTCGTCCCGGACGTAGTGGCAGGAACCAGGGCACGCTTGTGAATGCGTTCACATTCACAAACTATTATGGCGCACCGATTTTCCGATGTTCGAGGGGGGTATCAAAACCGCCGAGAAGGGTCCGCCACCCAACTGCCCATACAGGGACAAAGAGGGGCGTCCCGAGCGGTCGGCGATCATGACCGGAGCGAGACCTGCGCCACACCCGACGGCAGGTGACGCATCACACCTCGTACCGGATCACCGGAGCCTCGGGGCGCCGCCGAAGGATCGCCGAAGAGTCGAAGAGGCACCGAAGAAGGGACCGAAGAACGGGAAGCGCGAAGGACCGGAACGCGGAAAAGCCCCGGTCCCTAAAGGCCCGGGGCGTTCCAGCGAAGAATACGGAAGGAGATGCGGAAGGACACGCGGAAGGACAGCGGGCCTTTCGACAAGGCCCTCGTCGCCGCCTCCGGCTACAACTCCTTGCGGAATGTCTCGGCCGCGCGCAGGAAGAGGTCGTTCCCCTTCACCTCGCCGATCGTCACCCGCACACCCTCGCCGGCGAATGGCCGGATAATGACCCCGGCCCGCTCGCAGGCGGCGGCGAAGTCGAGCGTGCGCTCCCCCAGCCGCAGCCAGACGAAGTTGGCCTGGGTCTCCGGCACGGTCCAGCCCTGCCCGAGCAGCGCCTCATGGACCCGTCCGCGCTCGCCGACCAGCGTCTCGACCCGCTCCAGCAGCTCCGTCTCGGCCCGCAGCGAGGCGACCGCGGCGTCCTGGGCGATCTGGCTCACGCCGAAGGGGAGCGCGGTCTTGCGCAGCGCAGCGGCCACCGGCTCCTGCGCGATCACGAATCCGACGCGCAGGCCGGCCAGGCCGTACGCCTTGGAGAAGGTACGCAGGACGGCCACGTTCGTGCGGTCCCGGTAGATGTCGACGCCGTCCGGCACCTCGGGGTCCCTGATGAACTCGCGGTACGCCTCGTCCAGCACCACCAGCACATCGCCGGGCACCCGGTCGAGGAAGCGTTCGAGCTCGGCCCGGCGCACGACGGTACCGGTGGGGTTGTTGGGGTTGCAGACGATGATCATGCGCGTCCGCTCGGTGATCGCCGCGGCCATCGCGTCCAGGTCGTGCCCCTCGCCGGCGGTCAGCGGGACCTGTACGGAGGTCGCGCCGAAGAGCTGGGTGATGATCGGGTACGCCTCGAACGACCGCCAGGGGTAGATCACCTCGTCACCGGGGCCCGAGGTCGCCTGGACGAGCTGCTGGGCCGCGCCCACGGAGCCGATCCCCGTCGCCACGTGCGCCAGCGGAACCCCGAAGTGCTCCGACACCTCGTTCGTCAGCGCGGCGCAGGCCATGTCCGGGTAGCGGTTGAAGACACCCGCGGTCGCGACCGCCCGCTCCATCACGCCCGGCAGCGGCGGATAGGGGTTCTCGTTGGAGGACAGCTTGTAGGTGACGGGCCCGCCCGCCGCAGCCGGCTTGCCGGGCACATAGCTGGGAATGCCGTCCAGCTCGGCGCGCAGTTTCGGGCGCAAGTCACTCACCGCAGGTCCTCCTGGCCGGTCACCGTACGTGATCGGTACGTCGTCCGCACGCGATCCGTACCTCGTCAATGCTCCTCACCATATGAGGATTCGGCTGCTGCGAACAGAGGGGTCCCCGGAGGCCGTGGCGGAGCGGCCCGGAGCGGTTCGCGGGGACGGGCCAGGAGGTAGGGGGCGCACGCCGATCTGGCGCACGCCGGTGGCTCGCGCCGTGGCGCGCATCCCCCGTAGAGGTGAGTTGAGACCTCTTCGAGACATGGACCCTTCGACAGGTTCATGCCGCTCCCTACATGCCAGACCATAGTCAGAGCCCCTAACTCCCTGCTCTTCCATGGCCGTTGCCCCTTGTTGATCTTGCAGAAACGTGCCTCCCGATGGGTGCATATGCGACCGGCCTTACCGCCTTCCTGCGCCCTACTATCGGCTCGCCATGACAGCAGCAGGGAAACACCAGGTGAGCCGGACGGGCACAACCCGCCGGGGAAGCCGGCAGGGTCGGGCGGGCATCCGGGACGTAGCCGCCGCAGCCGGTGTCTCCATCACGACTGTCTCGGACGCGCTCAACGGCAAGGGTCGCTTACCCGACGCCACCCGGCGCCATGTCCGAGAAGTCGCGGAACGGCTGGGCTACCGGCCGTCCGCCGCCGCCAGAACCCTCCGTACCGGCAGATCGGGCCTCATCGGCCTGACCGTGACGACATACGGGGATGAACCTTTCACCTTCACCGAGTTCGCCTACTTCGCCGAGATGGCCAGGGCAGCCACCTCCGCCGCCCTGGCCCGGGGCTACGCCCTCGTCATCCTTCCCGCCACCTCCCGCCATGACGTCTGGTCGAACGTCGCCCTCGACGGCACCGTCGTCATCGACCCCTCCGACCACGATCCGGTCGTCACCGAACTCGTACGGCAGGGCCTGCCCGTCGTGTCGGACGGACGCCCCGCAGCCACCCTCCCCGTCACCGCCTGGGTCGACAACGACCACGAGGCGGCCGTCCTCGATCTGCTCGACCATCTCGCCGCCGCCGGAGCCCGCAGGATCGGGCTGCTCACCGGCACCACCACGGACACCTACACACGCCTGTCGACCACCGCTTATCTGCACTGGTGCGAACGCGTCGGACAGGACCCGGTCTACGAGTCCTACCCCGCCCACGACCCGTGCGCCGGGGCCGTCGCCGCCGACCGCCTCCTCGCCCGTCCGGACAGACCGGACGCCGTCTACGGGCTCTTCGACCCCAACGGCACCGACCTGCTCGCCGCCGCCCGGCGGTACGGCCTGCGCGTCCCCGAGGACCTGCTGCTCGTGTGCTGCAGCGAATCCACGGTGTACGCCGCCACCGAGCCGCCGATCACCACGCTCTCGCTCAAGCCGAGACGTATCGGCACGGCCGTCATCCAGCTCCTCATCGACGCCATCGAAGGCATCGATACCGGCGGCCCGCTGGAACAGGTGATACCGACAGAGCTGATCGTCCGGACCTCCTCGCAGCGCCGCCCGCCGCGCACGACGGTCAGCGCTCCCCGGTCGCCCGCGGGGGACTGACCGTCCCGGAAGGAGGCCCGGCCGAAGGACCGGACCTTTCGCAATTGGGGCGATCAGCGCGAAATCAGCCGTTGATCGCCGCCTGCGATCGGATTCACCACCCCTGGTGCGTCACACATGACGACCGGCATTCCTATGATGGGGCGCACGACACTGCGGACCTTCCCCGACCTCCGGTGGGCTCACCCCCACCCGGCAGAGCGGGCGCGAGCGGTGTACAGCGGCGCGACGGTGGTGGAGGGGTCGATGACACAGGGGGCCGGCCAGGGACCCGCGGTGCGTACGGCGACGTTGCGCGACTTCCGCGTACCGCCGTACGCGCAGGTGCCCGTGCAGTCGGGAGAGTTCGCGCGGACCGGGCAGGTCGGTCCCCCTGACGGCGTCACGTCCGGGGGAACCGGATCCGGGGGGCCCGGCTCCGTGCACCCCGGCAACGCCGTCCCCGCGAACGAGCTGCCGGAGGGGTACACGCCCACCCTTCAGGATCTGCCGGTCATCCATACGGGCGACACCGTCCAGGTGCAGGCCGCCGACATGCCGTCGCCCGACGGCCTCGGCCCGCTCTTCGTCGTCGGCGACGTCCACGGCTATCTCGACGAGCTGCTCGACGCCCTCGCCGAACAGGGCCTCGTCGACTCCGAGGGCAACTGGGCGGCGGGCACGGCCAGGCTCTGGTTCCTCGGCGACTTCACCGACCGGGGGCCCGACGGCATCGGGGTCATCGACCTGGTGATGCGGCTGTCCGCCGAGGCCGCGGCCGCGGGTGGGTACTGCAAGGCCCTGATGGGCAATCACGAGCTGCTGATCCTCGGCGCCAAGCGGTTCGCCGACACCCCCGTCAACTCCGGGGCCGGCACCGCCACCTTCCAGGCGGCCTGGCTTCTCAACGGCGGCCAGCGGACCGACATGGAGCGGCTCCAGGACGTCCATCTCCAGTGGATGTCACGGCTCGACGCGGTCGTCGAGGAGGACGGGCATCTGCTGATGCACTCCGACACGACCGCCTATCTGGATTACGGATCCAGCATCGACGACGTGAACGACACCGTTCACCAAATCCTCACCCGCAGTGACGCCGATGAATGCTGGGAGCTGTTCCGCAAGCTCACCAAACGTTTCGAGTTCCGCGACGAGGGCGGTTCCGGAGCCGTTCAGGAACTGCTCTCGCAGTACGGCGGACACCGCGTTGTCCATGGCCACAGCCCTATTCCCTATCTTCTCGGGGAAGTCGGAACCGAGGATGCCTCGGACGACGAGGGTGAACGCCGACCGGTGGTGGAAGGGCCGCACGTATATGCCGACGGACTTGCCATCGCCATGGACGGTGGCGTCACCATGGCCGGAAAACTGCTGGTTGTACAGCTTCCCCTGCATAACTGAAACAGGGCCGGGGAGGCGAATCCCGGAAACCCTCTGTCATACGGCGCCGTAACAGCTCTACCATCGGCCTATCCGTAGCAGGCTCTCCTCCGTTTCTGCCAACGGCCCGTTCCACGCGGGCAATTCGGCTCTACGGAGCATCGGGGGATGCACATGAACAGCGCTCCGCACCTGTTGAGCGAGGATCACGCGGAATTCGAGCGGATCCTCGACGCGGCCCTGCGTGACGAGTTGGACCGGCCTGATCTCGCCCCTGGCGGGCCCCGGCTCAACGCCGAGCAACTGCGCACGATGGCACTGGGCGCCACGGCACTGATAGCCACGGCGGCCGCCGTCGAGTACGCGCGCTACGCGAAGCTGCGCGAGGAGCTGCGGACGCCGCCCCCGGCCGAACCGGTCCAGGCCTCCGTCCTCTCCCCGGCCATGAGCGAAGTGGCCGAGAGCGGCGCGGGGTTCGCCGCGGTCATCGCCGTACTCGTACCGGTTCTCGCCGGCACGGCCGCCGTGATCTTCCTGCTCGTGGGCTACCTCCTCAAGGCGCTCGACCCTCCGCCCGCGTTCGCCGCCAGCCTGCTCGCGGTGGGCTGGTTCTTCGGGGCCGTCACCGTGATCGGCATCCTGGCCGCCGCCGTCGCGCTACTGATCACCGCTCTGCGCAACAGCTCGACCGAGCTGTCCGCCACGGAGGCGGGCGGTGAGCTGCCTCCCGAGCTGGCCAGGGCGCGCGAGGACTGGCGTGACGCGCTGCTGGAGCGCGGCATCGTGCCGTTCCTGCGGTCCGCCCTGGCCGAGCCCGCCACCGGAGCAGCCCCGGGCACCGGGGCGGGTGCCGGAGCTGATCCGGATGGTTCAGCGGGCGCTGGCCGTAGTGCCGGCCGTGGTGCCGGAGCGGCCACGGCCAGGCACCTGCCCAAGATCGGTTACAGCCGGCCGAACTTCTCCAGCCCCGACGACGGCTCGACGGCCGGCCGGCGCCCGACGTACAGCAGTCCGGATTTCTCCAGCCCGGACTACGGCGGCCCCGAGCACCGGCCGGAGTGAACAACCTCCGGCCGGCGGTCGGGGCGGTGCCGTCAATGCCGTGAGCACCCGTGCCTGCCGCGACCGGTCAGCGCCTGCTCGGTCGGCGCCTGCTCAGTCGGCGCCTGCTCAGTCGGCGATCGGCAGATAGACCCGGTTGCCCGCCGCCGCGAACTCCTTGGACTTCTCCGCCATCCCCGCCTCGATCTCGTCGACCGCCAGGTCGCCGCCGTGCTGGCGCCTGATGTCCTGAGAGATCTTCATCGAGCAGAACTTCGGACCACACATCGAACAGAAATGCGCGGTCTTCGCGGGTTCGGCCGGCAGCGTCTCGTCGTGGAACTGCCGCGCCGTGTCCGGGTCGAGCGCCAGGTTGAACTGGTCCTCCCAGCGGAACTCGAACCGCGCGTCCGAGAGCGCGTCGTCCCACTCCTGCGCCCCCGCATGCCCCTTGGCCAGGTCAGCGGCGTGCGCCGCGATCTTGTACGTGATGACGCCGGTCTTGACGTCGTCGCGGTCCGGCAGCCCCAGGTGCTCCTTGGGCGTGACGTAGCAGAGCATCGCCGTACCCCACCACGCGATCATCGCCGCGCCGATCCCCGAGGTGATGTGGTCGTACGCGGGCGCCACATCGGTCGTGAGCGGGCCGAGCGTGTAGAACGGCGCCTCCTCGCAGATCTCCTGCTGGAGGTCGATGTTCTCCTTGATCTTGTGCATCGGGACATGGCCCGGGCCTTCGATCATCGTCTGTACGTTGTGCCGCTTGGCGATCGTGTTCAGCTCGCCCAGCGTGCGCAACTCGGCGAACTGCGCCTCGTCGTTGGCGTCGGCGATGGAGCCGGGCCGCAGCCCGTCACCGAGGGAGTACGTCACGTCGTACGCGGCGAGGATGTCGCACAGCTCCTCGAAGTTCTCGTACAGGAACGACTCCCGGTGGTGCGCGAGACACCACGCGGCCATGATCGAGCCGCCGCGCGAGACGATGCCCGTCTTGCGGCGCGCCGTCAGCGGCACGTACCGCAGCAGCACACCCGCGTGGACGGTCATGTAGTCGACGCCCTGCTCGGCCTGCTCGATGACGGTGTCCCGGTAGATCTCCCAGGTCAGCTCCTCGGCCTTGCCGTCGACCTTTTCGAGCGCCTGGTAGAGCGGCACGGTGCCGATGGGGACGGGGGAGTTGCGCAGCACCCACTCGCGGGTGGTGTGGATGTTCCGGCCGGTGGAGAGGTCCATGACCGTGTCGGCGCCCCACTTGGTGGCCCAGGTCATCTTGTCCACCTCCTCCTCGATGGAGGAAGTGACCGCGGAGTTGCCGATGTTGGCGTTGACCTTCACCAGGAACCGCTTGCCGATGATCATCGGCTCGATCTCCGGGTGGTTCACATTGGCGGGCAGTACGGCGCGGCCCGCCGCGATCTCGTCCCGTACGACCTCCGGGGCGACGTTCTCGCGGAGCGCGACATACTCCATCTCCGGGGTGATGTCGCCGCGGCGGGCGTACGCGAGCTGGGTCACCGCCTGGCCGTCGCGTCCCTTGCGCGGCAGACGCGGCCGGCCGGGGAAGACCGCGTCGAGGTTGCGGAGCCCGCCGCGCGGGGTCGTGTGCTTGAGGCCGTCGTCCTCGGGGCGGACCGGGCGGCCCGCGTATTCCTCGGTGTCGCCGCGGCTGATGATCCAGTTCTCGCGCAGCGGCGCGAGACCGCGGCGGACGTCGGTCTCGACGGTGGGGTCGGTGTACGGCCCGGACGTGTCGTACAGCGTCACGTCCTTGCCGTTGGTGAGGTGCACCTGACGGACCGGCACCTGGAGATCCGGGCGCGAGCCCCGGATGTATCCCTTGTGCCAGCCGATGGACCGTGCGGCCTCGCCCGGATTCTCCGAAGTGCTCGGAGAATCGGAGTCGGAGGCAGGCGTGTGTGCGTCCTGAACGGTCATGAGACCTACTCCCTACGCCGGCATTACCCGGTAACAGGTTCGGCGGTCGGCGCAGCGTGGGTGTTCCGGAGTTACTCCGGCGACTACACGGTCAGCGCCCTCTCAGCCCGGTGCTCCGAGCTCC
Source organism: Streptomyces sp. 150FB (assembly GCF_000818195.1). Taxonomy (GTDB): domain Bacteria; phylum Actinomycetota; class Actinomycetes; order Streptomycetales; family Streptomycetaceae; genus Streptomyces. The sequence goes on from NZ_JTHL01000001.1 coordinate 4,539,549, forward strand.
CGCGTGTGCAAAGGCGTTACCACGCTAACTCGACACCGGGCGCGCTGACCAGAGGGCCCCTCCGCTTCTTGCGATGATCTGGCCGTGACCTCACCTCAGCAGAGCCACGATCCGCATGGGCACTCGCACAGTCACGGGCCTGCCGCACCGGTCTCCCGGCACTTGCGGAAAGTCATCGCGGCGGTCCTGATTCCGTTCACCGTGGCGGTGGTTGTCGGGCTGGCCGTGCTGTGGCCGGGCGGCGCGCCCGCGCACCAGCGGACCGGTGTCGGCTTCGACCGGCAGACCCAGCAGGCCCAGGTGGCACGGATCGACAAGGTCGACTGCAAGGACGTGAACGCGTCCCAGGTTCCGTCGACGGGCGACACCTCGGCGCCGGGGGGTGCCGGAGCGGGGCCTGGGCAGGGGCCGGCCGGGGAGTGCGAGAAGGCGACGGTCGAGATCACGAGCGGCAAGGACACCGGACGCCGATTCGTCGAGGTCGTCCAGCCGGACGCGCCGCGGCAGTTTCACGTGAAACAAGGCGTCGTGGTGGCGTATGCACCGGATGCTCCCCACGACCTGCAGTACTCCGTGACGGATGTGAACCGCCAGTTCCCGCTGGCTCTGCTGGCCGGGATCTTCGCCGTGGTGGTGATCCTCATCGGCCGGATGCGCGGGGTGATGGCGCTGGTCGCGCTGGTCGTCTCGTTCGCCGTGCTGACGCTGTTCATCCTTCCGGCCATACTTCAGGGCTCGAATCCACTGCTGGTGGCGGTGGTCGGATCGAGCGCGATCATGCTGCTCGCGCTCTACATGTGCCACGGCCTGACGGCCCGTACGTCCGTCGCCGTCCTCGGCACGCTGGTCTCGCTGCTGCTGATCGGGCTGCTGGGGTCCGTCTTCATCGGCTGGGCGAGCCTGACGGGCAACACGGACGACAGCACCGGGCTGATCCACGGCCTCTATCCGGGCATCGACATGAGCGGCCTGCTGCTGGCCGGGGTCATCATCGGATCGCTCGGTGTCCTCGACGATGTGACGGTGACCCAGACGTCGGCGGTCTGGGAGTTGCACCAGGCGGATCCCTCGATGGGCACCCGGGACCTGTACCGCGCGGGCATCCGGATCGGCAGGGACCACATCGCCTCCGTGGTCAATACGCTCGTCCTGGCGTACGCGGGCGCCGCCCTGCCGCTGCTGCTGCTCTTCTCGATCGCGGAGTCGAGCGTGGGCGCGGTGGCCAACAGCGAGCTGGTCGCTGAGGAGATCGTACGGACCCTGGTGGGCTCGATCGGCCTGGTCGCCGCGGTGCCGGTGACAACGGCGCTGGCGGCGCTGGTGGTCTCCGCGGATCGGGCTGGGACCGCGGAGCCGCCGGCGGGTGTCCGGGAGGCGCAGGCCGGGCTCTCCGTACCGGGACAGGGGCAGGCGCAGGTGCAGGGGCAGGTGCGGGCGTTGGGTCAGGTGCGGGGGCTGGGTCAGGGCATGCTGTCGCGCGGGCTCGGCGGCGGAGGCCGGCGCCGTAAGAAATAGCCCGTCGCGAAGAAGCCCCGCCGGGTGTCCGGTTGGGGCTGGGGGCCCGTGCGGCCCGCGAGGGTGGCCCGTCGATGTGGCCTGTCGAGATGGCCCGTCACGGTGCGGCCGGTTGGATCAGCCCGCGTTCTCCTCGGCGAGAATCCGGCCCAGTGCTTCTTCAAGATTGCCCTCGAAGTCCCCGAGCGTGCGCTCCTGGCCGAGCGGGACCAACCGGTCCGTACGGTCCAGGAAGGCGACCAGCGGCGGGGCACTCACCCTGAAGAGCGCGTGATCCTCGCCGACCTGGAGCCGGATATGGACGTCCGACAAGTTCTCGGGGTCGGTCGGCGCGATGTGCACATCGCCGTCCCCGCTGGGCGTATTGATGCCGTCGAGCAGCAGCTCACGGCCAAAGGTCCAGGTCACGGGGGCGTCGCCGGGCAGATGGAAGGTCATCCGCACCGCGAACGGGTCCGCCGCCTCGTAGTGGAGTTCCACCGGGATCCTGAAAGAGAGCTCCTCGGAGACGAGGAAGTTCATCAGGACCTCGGCTTGGACCGACTCGCGCATCGTGCACCACTCCGGAGTAGATACGGCTGGGAATCATCCCCTGGAAAGTCTTGACGTAATCGTCCTGTAAGCGCTAGCAGATCACAAGGAGTAATTTTTCAGATACTGATAGAGAAGGCGATCGAGGTCAGAAGGCTGCCGATCTCTCTACGTAACCGCTCGACGGCCCCCAGGAGTTTTTCCTGCTGATCCAGTGGCATGGAAATGGCCAGGGCCGCTGCGGTGGATCCGGCCGTGATCGGTACGGCGGCACAGACGGTGCCGATCGCGTACTCCTGCCGTTCCACCACCGGCTGCATCCGTCCCACGGAGGCCAGGCGCTCCAGCAGGGCGCCCCGGTCCGGTACGGAGTGGGGGGTGAGCGTGCCGACCGGGTGGCGGTCCAGGTGGTCGAGGCGGGCCGGCTCGTCGAGCTGGCTGAGGAGGCACTGCCCGATGGCATGCGCGTAGGCGGTCTCGCGGAAGTCGGCCCACTCGTCGACGGCGGGGGCCTTGGGGCTGTCGGCCACCGCGACCAAGTCGATCTCGCCCTCGTGGTAGACCGCGAAGTAGACGGGGGCGCCGATGGTGTCGCGCCAGTGCCCGATCGAGTCGGCGATCTTGGTGCGACGCTTCTGCGGGGTCTCGCCGCAGGCGAGCCGGTGGACCGCGTCACCGAGCAGGAAGACGCCGTTCTCCCTGCGGAGATAGCCCTCGTACGTCAGGGTGCGCAGCAGGTGGTACGCGGTGGGAAGAGGAAGTCCGGCCTCACGGGCGAGCTGTTTGGCGGGCGCCCCGTCCGGATACGAGCTCGCGGACTCCAGTAGTCGCAGGGCTCGTTGTACGGATCCGATGAGGGTAGGGGCTGTGGGTCGTGGAACTGTGGCCAAAGGTCACCCCCAGGCGTGCTGACGGGCGAGAGCCCGCCCGCGGGGCCACTTTATGGGCAGCCCCGGCGCCTGGTTGGTTTCCTCTTCACCTTTCCCTCGCGCGGGCTAACGGCCGCACCGGCCGCCACCCGCCGCAGATCCCCTCCGGGCCCTGGCCGGACCGCCGGCCGCCACTACCAGTCGCGGCGGTCGGACGACGAGGACGAGGACGACATGAACTTGCGTACGACGTAGATGAGGCCGCCGACGATCACCACGAAGATCAGGGCCTTGAAGAGCAGCCCGACCAGGAACCCGACCACAGTGGCGATCAGCCCGCCGAACACGACGATGGCGACCACGGGTACCGCGATCCACTTCACCCACCAAGGCATCCCAGCGAATATCTCCCGCACCGCCATCGTCCTTACCTCGTTTCGCCTTATGTCCCAGATGTCGCGGCTCTCTGCCCGACTCCTCGATGCTAGATCGGTGGAAGCACGTTCGGACGGCTCGCGCCCCTCGTTCTTCCCTGATCCGACCCTGAGAAGGATCTGAGGGGGGACCCGAGGGGTCCGGAGCCGGGGCCTCAGGCCTCGGGCGGCGAGAAGACGACCATCACCCGCAGGTCCTCGGTGATGTGGTGGAACTTGTGGACCTCGCCCGCCGGCACGTACACGACGCTGCCCCGGCCGACCTGCGTCGTCTCCATCCCGACCGTGATCGAGGCCCGCCCGCTCACGACGAAGTACACCTCGTCCTGCCGGTGCGGCCGCTGCGGGTCGATCTCGCCCGCGTCAAGGGCGTACAGCCCCACGGACATGTTGCGTTCGCGCAGGAACTGGAGATACGCGCCGTCGTTGGCGGCACGCTCCGCCTCCAGCTCGTCAAGTCGAAATGCCTTCATGCCACGATCAGACCATGAAGAATTTTCTCGTCAAGACGATAGCCAACGCGGCCGCACTGGCCGTGGCTGCCTGGGTGCTCGACGACATCACCCTCACGGGTGGAAACACCGGCAAAAAGGTCCTGACGCTGGTGCTTGTCGCGCTCGTCTTCGGCCTGGTGAACTTTGTCGTCAAACCGTTGGTGAAACTGCTCACACTGCCGCTGTTCATCCTCACCCTCGGGCTGATCACACTGGTGGTCAACGCCCTGATGCTGCTGCTCACCTCCTGGGTCGCCGACACGCTCGACCTGAGCTTCCATGTCCAGGGCTTCTGGACAGCAGTGCTCGGCGGTCTGATCATCTCCATCGTGGCGTGGGTGCTCCACCTCGTCCTTCCCGACAACGAGGATTGAGGTTTCAAGTCATGAGTCTTCCTGAGGACACCGGCTTCGGGGACGGCACCCGCGCCGTACGGGCCGGCCTTCCCGACCCGGTGAAGTACGAACCGACCCTGCCGGGACCGGTCTTCGCCGCCCACTTCCACCTGCCGGGCGAGCCGACAGGCCCGTACACCTACGGCCGGGACGAGAACCCGACCTGGACCCACCTCGAACGTGCCATCGGCGAGCTGGAGGCCCCGGGCGAGAGCGTGGAGACCGTGGCCTTCGCCTCCGGGATGGCCGCGATCTCCGCTGTGGCCTTCTCGCAGCTCCGCGCCGGCGACGCCGTGGTCCTGCCGGACGACGGCTATCAGGCCCTGCCGCTGCTGCGGGAGCGCCTGGAGGCGTACGGCGTGGAGGTCAGGACGGCGCCCACCGGGGGCAACGCTCAGCTCCGTGTCCTGGAAGGGGCCCGGCTGCTGTGGATCGAGACACCCTCCAACCCGGGGCTCGACGTCTGCGACGTCCGGCTGCTGGTGGAGCGGGCGCACGCCGGGGGCACGCTCGTCGCCGTCGACAACACCCTCGCCACCCCGCTCGGCCAGCGACCGCTGGAACTGGGCGCGGACTTCTCGGTGGCCAGCGACACCAAGGGCATGACGGGCCACGGCGACATCCTGCTCGGCCATGTCACCACGGCCGACTCGGCACGCGCCGCCGAGGTACGGCGCTGGCGCAAGATCGCCGGCGCGATCCCGGGGCCGATGGAGGCCTGGCTCGCGCACCGCTCACTGGCCACCCTCCACCTGCGCGTCGAACGGCAGTGCGCGAGCGCGCTCGTACTGGCCAGGGCCCTGGAGGCACGCCCCGAGGTGAGCGGGCTGCGCCACCCCGGGCTGCCCGGCGACCCCTCGCACGCGGTCGCCGCCCGGCAGATGCGGCGCTTCGGCTCCGTCGTCTCGTTCGTCCTGCCCGGCCGGGAACAGGCCGAGCGCTTCCTGGAGGGACTGCGGCTGGTCGACGACGCGACGAGCTTCGGCGGCGTACGGTCCACGGCCGAGCGGCGCGGACGGTGGGGCGGCGACGCCGTACCGGAAGGGTTCATCCGCTTCTCCGTCGGCGCCGAGGACCCCGAGGACCTGGTCGCCGACGTACTGCGGGCGTTGGACGCTTCGGCGCCGTAACTTCCCCGGCCGTACGGCGCGCTGAACGGAGACGGTCCGAGCCTCCCCCCTCGTGGCTCGGACCGCCGTGTGGTCCACGCGCGGAGAACCACCCGGACTAGGCTAGTTGACTCTGCGTCAGTGTCCAATCACAGTAGCGGCAGGTAGCTATCGACTTATTTATAGTTGAGCGATCCGAAAGCACTGTCCTGCCGGGTTCGACACAGAATTTCCCGAGAGGCCGGACACGGAATTCGGGACAGGACCCCAGGGTCCGGGACAGGAGAGCGGGACATGGACCTGGCCCTGCTGCGTACGTTCGTCGCCGTGCACAGGGCCGGATCCTTCACCCGGGCCGCCACTCTCCTCGGCCTCTCGCAGCCTGCCGTCACCGGCCAGATCCGCACCCTCGAACGGCAGCTCGGCCGGCCGCTGTTCCTGCGGCAGGCCCGCGGCGTCACGCCCACGACCATCGGCGACGAACTCGCGCACCGGGCGGCGCCGCACCTCGACGCGCTGGTCGAGATCGCCGAGACCGGACTCGACGAGGAGTCCGGCGTACGGACACTGCACCTGGCCGGGCCCCCCGAGTTCGTCTCGCTGCGCGCCCTGCCCGCGCTCATCCCGCTCACCGCCGAAGGCCTCGCGCTGCGCTCGTCGTTCGTCGCCAACGCCGAAGAGGTCCTGGAGGGGCTGGCCGCCGGACACCACGACCTGGCCATCGCCACGGCCCGACCGCGCGGCGGACTGCTCACCTCGACCCCGCTGTGCGACGAGGAGCACGTGCTCGTCGCCGCACCCCGCTGGGCGGCCCGGCTGGGCCATACGGTGCTGCGTGAGGGCCATGTGGTACTGGAGCAGCTTCCCGTGGTCGAGGTGCACGAGTCCCTGCCGCTCGTGTCCCGCTACTGGGCGGCCGTCTTCGACTCCCGGCCCGCCGCTGCCGCCACCGTGATAGCGCCCGATCTGCGGGCCGTGCTGGAGTGCACGGCGGCCGGCGCCGGACTCGCCGTACTCCCGCGCTATCTCTGCGAAGGGGCCCTGGAGCGCGGCGAAGTGGTCGCGCTGCTCGACCCGCCGGTACCCCCGCTGCGCACGTACTTCCTGGTGGTACGCACCGGGACACTCGCCCTGCCACCGGTCGCCCGGGCACACGAGTGGCTGCTGCGCGCCGCGGTGGACTGGTGACCCGAGGCGCCTCAGGAGTTTCAGAACGGGTGCGGCGGGCGAACCTCTTCCCATGACCGAACGGCCCGTGGTCAAGCGCACCGCACGCGCCATCCTGCTCGACGGCGACGACCTGATCCTGATCAAGCGCACCAAGCCGGGGGTTGACCCCTACTGGGTCACACCCGGCGGCGGGGTCGAGAGATCCGACTCCACCGTCATCGACGCGCTCCACCGCGAGGTGGACGAGGAACTCGGCGCGAAGATCACCGATGTGGTCCCCTGCTTCGTCGACACGGTGGAACACATCGCCGACGCCGGGGTGACCGGCGTCAAGGTGCAGCACTTCTTCGTCTGCCGGATGGAGTCGATGGACACCTCCCTGCGGCACGGCCCGGAGATGGACGAACCGTGCGGGGAGTACGAGATCGTCCGGGTGCCCTTCAGCCGGGTCGGGATCGCCGCCGTCCATCTCGTACCGCTGTCGCTGCGCCACTACCTGGACGGCAACATCGAGGGCGTACGCGCGATGCACGCCCCCGACCTGGGCTGAGACGGGGCCTCGTCACCGGTTCAGGTGGAGGCGGCGACCAGTTCGTCCAGCGAGTCGTGGCGTATGCGGTCGACCGGGATGCCGGCGCCCCGGAGCGCGGTGATACCGCTGCGGACCATTCCGGGCGGGCCCGACAGATACGCGTCGTACTCGTGCCACGGGCCGTAGTCGCGCACCACGGCCTCGGGAAGCAGACCCTTCGGCCCATGGCTCTGGCCGGATCCCTCGGCGATCACGGCGCGTACGGCAAGCCAGGGGTGGACGCTCTGGAGCCGCAGCATCGTGTCGATGTCGTACAGGTCGTAGTCGTGCCGCGCACCGTAGAAGACCTCGACGGGCCGCCGGTTGCCGTGCTCGGCGACATCCTCGACGAGCGCCTTGATCGGGGCGATGCCGGTGCCGCCGCCCAGGCAGAGCAGGCCGCTGTCGGTGCTGTGGTCCACGGTCATCGAGCCGGCCGGAGGGCCGAGGCGCAGGACGTCACCGGGGCCGGCGTGGTGGACGAGCGCGTTGGAGACCCAGCCGGCCGGGACGGCCTTGACGTGGAAGGCCAGCAGACCGTCGGTGCGAGGCGCCGATGCGAACGAGTAATGCCGCCATACGCGCGGCCACCAGGGCGTCTCCAGGCTGGTGTACTGCCCGGCGCGGAAGGGGTACGGCTGGTCCGGGCGGACCGTGATCACCGCGATGTCGGGGGTCCGCAGCTCGTGCGAGACGACTTCGGCCTCCCACCAGGGCGGCGCGTACGGCTCGTTCTCCGCTGCCGCGTCGATCATGATCTGCGAGATGGTGGTGTACGTCCGGACCCAGGCGGCCTCGGTCTCCACGTCCCAGGTGGCCGAGGCGTAGCGGGACAGCGCGCCGAGGAGAGCCTCGCCGACGGCGGGGTAGTGCGCGGCCTCCGTGCCGTACTTGCGGTGTCCCCGGCCCAGATTGCGCAGGTAGTCCGTGAGGACGTCCGGGGTGTCCATGTGCTCGGCGGCGGTGAGCAGGGCCTTGAGCAGCCGGTCGCGCTGGGCGTCCATGGCGGCGGGGAACAGGGCGCGCAGGTCGGGGTGGCGGACGAAGAGCAGGGCGTAGAAGTACGCGGTGACCTGGTCGGCGACGGGTCCGATCTCGCGCATGGTGCGGCGGACGAGGACCGCGTCGGGGGACGCGTCGCGATCGTCGTCGGACGCGGCGGCGCTCGGGGCGGTCGGCTCCGGCTGCGGCTGCGGCTGCGGCTGGGGGCCGGCGGGCTGCTCGAACGCCGGGGCTTCGGCGGGGGGCGCCTCGGGTGCGGCGGCTTCGGGCGGCAGAGCGGTGGACGCTACGGCAGGGGGCTCTTCGGCGGCCGGCGGCGCGGACCCCGGTGACTGCGGCGGTACGAAGTCGGGCGGCACCACGTCGGGCTGTACGGGGCCGGGACGCGCGGGGGCCGGGGCGGTCGGCGGGAACGGGGCGCCACCGCCCCGGAACGCCGCACCGGGGCCCTCATGGCTCTCCGGATGGGGCGCGGGCCGGTCGCCACCACCGGCCGTCCTGGTACGGGGTCTGAAAGCGTCGGGGACATCGTCCACCGGGGCCGGCTGCCGGGTCTCCGGCTCCTCGCGCCCGCCGTGTCCCGCAGGCACCTCAGGGGTTTCCCGCTGCGGCGGAGCCGGACGGCCCGCCACGGATCCCACCGCGCGTATGGAGGCCAGGGGACGGATCGGCGTGGGTATTCGGTCCCTGCCGTCCTCCGCGGGCTCGCCCGCCGTATCGGGTTCCGGCCTGTTGTCGCCGGCCGGCGCCCTGCGGGGGGTGAACCAGCCACCTCCCGGCCTGCCTCCGGAAGTGCCGCTGTCGGCCGACGTGGTGGTCGGAGCGTCCATGGTGTGCCTCGCCTCGAACATCTTTCGGTCGGTCTGCGCACTTCCGCTGGTCCGGAACACGCTAGCAATTCCCCGCTGACTAGCACTGTCGGCTGCCCACATTAACCTCCGGCATACTCCCGATTCCGGCGGGAGGCTGAGGAGTCTGGGCCTTGCCCGTACACCTGGTTGTCAGAGGATGACAGCGTGTGGTGTCGGGCGGGACAAAGAGAGCGAAGTCCGGGCATCGGCACCGGCTTTCCCGATAAGGTGCGTCAACGTGTGCCGTTCCGGGGCTTATCGGCCGACTTCCGGCGAACATTCCCACGCGTTCGGCGGCTGTTTCCACCCATTCACGGTCCGCCGCCTCCCCCTCGATCAGCCCCGCAGGCGCACCAGTTCGTAGGCCTCGCGCAGATCGCCTCCCGTATACGTGTGCGTGGCCAGTCCGGACAGATGGTGATCCGCGTTGACGGCCACCGCCATCGGTACCGCCGCGAAGATCTCGGCGTCCGACATCGAATCACCGAAGGCGACACAGTCGTCCAGCTCCACCCCGAACTCTGCACACAGCCGGTCCGCGATCTTCACCTTCGCCGCGGCATTGAGAATGCCGGACCTGTCGATCGGCTCGGTGAAAGGCAGAACCGGCCAGCGGGAGCCATGGGCAGCATGCGCGCCCCAGTCCAGCAGCCGTTCCACGAAGAAGTCGGGGGACAGGGATATGACGGCGCAGTAATCGCCCCGCTCCCGGATGTCGCCCCAGACGTCCCGGATGCCCTCCAGCCACGGCGCGCCGTCGAAGGCAGCCGTGACCTGCGCGACCGTGAGCGCGGCCCACAGCTCCCGTACCCGCACGGCGAACTCGTCCGGCGCCAGCCCCCGGACCAGGAAGTCCTGCTCCAGCTCGGCGATCTCGGCTTCCAGACCGAGCTGCCTGGAGATCTCGACAGCGGCGGCCGAACCCCGGATCAGCGTGCCGTCCAGGTCGAAGAGGTGCAGTCTGCGTGCGTTCGCCATGAGAGCCGAGCCTAGACGCTGCCACCCTCTAGGCTGCGGATCATGAGCGACCTGGAGATACGGCCCACCGTCCCCGACGACCTCCCCGCCATCGTGGCGATGCTCGCCGACGACCCACTGGGTGCCCAGCGTGAGTCCCCCGACGACCTCGCGCCGTACACGGCCGCCTACCAGCGGCTCGCCGGCGACCCGAACCAGCACCTGGTCGTCGCCGTGCGCGCCGGACGTGTCGTCGGGACCCTTCAGCTCACGGTCATCCCCGGGCTGTCGCGGCGGGGCGCCACGCGCGCGGTCATCGAGTCCGTACGCGTCCACGCCGACGAGCGCGGCAGCGGCCTCGGCACGCGGTTCATCGAGTGGGCGATCAAGGAAGCGCGGCTGCTCGGCTGCCAACTGGTCCAACTGACCTCCGACACCAGCCGTACGGACGCGCACCGCTTCTACGAACGGCTCGGTTTCGCCGCCACGCATCTCGGCTTCAAGCTCGATCTCTGACCCGAACCGAAGAATCCGAGAAATCCGAGAGGCGACCCATGCGCGGAGCGCGATCGGTGGGACGCGTACAACGAGGAGGCGGCCGTGCACCGCATCAGTGACGAGCAGCGGCGGCTCCGGCTCGGCCGCCGCCATCTGCTGGCCCCTTCCGTACGGGCGCGGGAACCGGTCGCCGTCGCGGACGCCGTTGTCGCGCTGCACGCCACCGACGCCGCGACCGTCTTCCTCTCCGTCTGCGCCCGGCTGGCCGAAGCGAGCGTCCCCGCCCTGGAGCGCGCGCTGTACGAGGACGTCTCGCTGGTCCGGCTGCTGTCCCTGCGCAATACGCTGTTCGCCGTCTCTTCGGATCTCGCGCCGCAGGTGGCTGCCTCGACTGCTGGCGCCGTCGCCGTCAAGGAACGCAGGACGCTGCTGAAGCACCTTGCCGAGCTGGCCAACGGGCTGGACGAGCAGTGGCTCGCCGCCACCGAGGCCGCGACGCTGGACGCCCTCACCGCGCGCGGCGCTGCCACCGGCAGCGAACTGTCCGCCGCCGTGCCCGCCCTGCGTACGAAGATCACCGTCTTCCCCGGTACGAAGTGGGAGGCCGTGCAGGGCGTCGCCAGCCGTGTCCTGCGCGTGCTGGCCGCCGAGGGCCGTATCCGCAGGGACCGGCCGCGCGGCTCCTGGACCTCCAGCCAGTTCCGCTGGAGGGCGTCGGAGGCGTGGCCCACCGTGTCCCCCGACGAGGCGCGCGCGGAACTGGCCCGGCGCTGGCTGCTCTCGTACGGGCCGGGGACCGTGGCCGACCTGAAGTGGTGGACGGGATGGACCGTCACGGCTACCCGCAAGGCGCTGGCGGCCGTCGGCGCCGAAGAGGTCACGCTCGACACCGGCACCGGCTTTGTGGCGGCGGGCGACACGGCCGCCGAGGCGCCCGTCGAGCCATGGGCCGCGCTGCTGCCCGGCCTCGACCCGAGCGCCATGGGCTGGGCCGACCGCGGCTTCCACTTCGATACGGACCACCGCCCCGCGCTCTTCGACCGGTCGGGCAACATCGGCCCGACCGTGTGGTGGAACGGCGCGATCGTCGGCGGCTGGGCGCAGCGCGCGGACGGCGAGATCGTCTGGCGGCTGCTGACCGACCTGGGGCAGGAGGCCGTGACTGCCATCGAGGCGGAGGCGGCCCGGCTGTCGGCGTGGGTGGGTCCGGCCAGGATCACTCCTCGCTTCCGCACCCCGCTGGAGCGGGAGCTGATGGCGTAACGGGCCGACAGCGGCGGGCGGTTGTAGCCGTACTCGACGGTTTGGATCGTGCGTGTTTCACGTGAAACAGCCGATATGTTTCACGTGAAACAACGGACACTCCGTCAGGCCTCCAGGCCGCGCCAGCCTTCGGCGTCCACCCCGCCAGGCACATCGGCCCCCGTCTCGTACGGCTCCCGCGTAAAGACGAAGGACCCGAGGTCGAGATGATCCACCGAGCCGTCGGCCCGGCGTACGACACGCAGGGTCTCCCCCGCGTAGTACCCGTCGACCCCCTTCCAGCTTCCGTCCTGCTGTGCGACGAACCGGGAGCCACGGCCGGCGCCGCGCAGTGGCCGCAGTTCAAGGCCGCGATCCGCCGCCAGCGTCACAGCGACGGAGCCGGTGCCCCAGTACCAGGGGCCGGTCAGCTCCAGCATCGCCGGATCGAACTCCGGCAGCGGTCGCCATGGTTCGGGGATCCGTGGCTCGGCTTCCGCCACGATGCCGACCATTGCGGCGCCCAGCGCGGCGGTGTTGGCACCCGAGGTGCAGTTGGCGAACGCCACCGCCGTGACATCCTCCTCCACGCTCACCCACAGTCCGGCGACGAATCCTGGCAGCGAGCCGCCGTGCCCGACCAACGTCCGGCCGCCCCTGCGGACAACCTGTACGCCCAGACCATAGGCGGCGTCCCAGTCGCCGGCCTCCGGCGGCCCGGACGGTCGGCGCATTTCCCGCACGGACTCCGCGCTCAGGACGCGGTCGTCGCCCTCGGCGAGGAAGTGACCGAAACGGCATAGGTCGGCGACGGTCGACCAGAGCTGACCGGCCGGAGCCATCAGTCCCAGATCCATGGACGGTTCGGGAAGCATCACATCGGCCCAGGGGTGCACAGCCCACCCTCCGGCGTGCGGTGCGACCGGCTGTGCGCTCGTACGGTTCATCGCGAGCGGTTCCAGGATCTCGCGCCGCAGCACCTCGTCCCAGGAGGCGCCGCGCACCGCCTCGATCAGCGAACCGAGCAGCGTGTAGCCGGGGTTGGAGTAGTGGTGCCGGCGCCCGGCGGCGTGCAGGACGGGCTGCTCGCCGAGGACATCGGCCAGCGTCGGGCGCAGTGTCCCCGGCGTCCGCTCCCACCAGGGGGCCGGCGACTCGGCGGCCAGGCCCGCGTTGTGGCCGAGCAGTTGGGCGATGGTGACGTCGCCGACGCCGGTGCCGGGAAGGTGCTTCTCCAGCGGGTCGTCCAGATCGAGCAGCCCTTCGTCGCGCAGCCGCAGCACCAGAACCGCGGTGAAGGGTTTGGTGATCGAGCCGATGCGGTACTGGGTGCCGGCGTCCGGGGCATGTCCGTCGACACAGCTCCGGGACCCCGACCACACCGCCCGTCCGCCGCGCCCCACTGCCGCGACGAGTGAGGGGGCGCGTCCTTCGGCCTGGGCGCGCGCGACGCGGTACAGCAGGGCCCGTTGCGTACCTGGCAGCAGCTCTTCGAGAGGTGAGGTCATGGGCCCAGATCTATCGGTTCCGCGCGGGGCTAGTCGACTTCTTTACGCCGCGCGCGTAAGACGACAGCACCGCCGATCCAGCCGCTGGGACCTGCCGGACAGATGTCAGACCACGCAGAACTCGTTGCCCTCAGGATCTGCCATGACGACGTGGTCGGGCTTGCCCTGCAATGCGTCCTCGCGGATCACGGTCGCACCGGCGGCGGTCAGCCGTTCGACCGCCTCGACCACGCGCGGCCACCGTACGTCCCAGGGGACCTCACGGCCGCCGCCGACCTGTAGATCCAGATGAAGGCGGTTCTTCGCGACCTTCGGCTCCGGCACCTTCAGGAAGGAGAGGCTGGGGCCCGTCCCGTTCGGATCGGAAAGATACGCACCGTCGTCCCACTCCTCCTCCGGGACGTCGTAGTGGGCGAGCCACTCCTCCCAACTGCCGAACCCGACGGGCGGCGGCTTCTCCGTATATCCGAGAGCCAGCGCCCAGAACGCGGCCAGCTCCGCCGGTCGCGCGCAGTCGATCGTCACATTCCATCTGGTCACGCCGATAACCCCGCTCATCACAGATCCCTCCCGATCGAGTGGTGCGGATCGTAGCGGGCACGTCTGACATCGGACTGTCGCCGGGATGGCGGCGCTCCCCTACCGGGCTGTAGATGGCCCTCAGCAGGGCAGGATCGGAAGCCGTCCGGCGACGAACCATGATCGAGGCCGCCCGCGCGTCCGGGGTGCGCAAGGTGGTCAAGCTGTCAGCCATCCGTGGCGGCGATCATGCGACCGGTGTGAGCACGAGCCCGTCGGACTGACACGCACCCGGGGAAAAGGCGCTGGCCTCCAGCGGGTTGGCGTGGTCCGCGCTCCGCCCCAGCTCGTTCGCATCGAACGCCCGCCGATGGGCGGGTGCGATACGGGCGGGCCGGCCCGTATCCAACACAACCGGGGCCGGTACGCAGGGCGTTGTCCATCCCGAGTATGTGGCCGCGGTCGCCCTGCCCGTGACTTCCGTAGCTGGGCACGGGGAACACCGCGACGCGTTCCGCCGGTGATGTTTCACGTGAAACATCACCGGCCGACGGCCGAACATCACCGACCGCCGGTCGACGCCCGCCTCCCCAGCAGGTCTCGCAGTGCCTTGGTGACATCGGCGGGAGCCTCTTCGGCCATGAAGTGGCCGCAGGAGACCCCGATGTGGTCCAGATCGGACGCCCAGGCCTCCCACAGCGCGGCAGCGTCAAAGCCCAGGGCGGTGCCCCAGTCCTGTTGGAGGACAGTCACCGGCATGCGCAACCGGTTCCCGGCCTGACGGTCGGCCTTGTCGTGCTCGACATCGACGCCGGCCGACGCCCGGTAGTCGGCGACGATGGAGTCGACGGCCTCGCGGGACGCCTTCAGGTAAGCGGCGCGGATGTCGGCAGGGATCGCCTCCGGATTCTGGGCCCAGATGTCCAGGAAGTGACCGAAGAAGACATCCGCCGCAGCGCTGATCATCTGTTCGGGCAGACCGGGCGGCTGCGCCATCAGATAGAGATGGAAGCCCACGGCGGCGGAGGTGCCGCTCATCACGTCCCACATGTCCAGCGTCGGCAGGACGTCGAGCGAGGCGAGGTGGGTGACCGTATCGGGGTGGTCAAGACCCGCCCGGATCGCGACCAGCGCGCCCCGGTCGTGACCGGCCAGCGCGAAGCGCTCGTGGCCGAAGGCGCGTGCGAGGGCGACGACATCGGCGGCCATGGTGCGCTTGGAGTAGGCCTGTCCGTCGGTGTCGACCGGCTTGTCGCTGTCGCCGTAACCGCGCAGGTCGGGGCAGAGGACGGTGTGGTCGGCGGCCAGGTCGGCGGCGACATGCCGCCACATCAGGTGGGTCTGGGGGAAGCCGTGCAGCAGCACGACGGGGCTGCCGGAGCCGCCGACAGCGACATTGAGGGACACGCCGTCGGCGACAGCGACGCGTTGGTAGTCGAATCCGTTGATCCTGGGTTCCATGGTGAGGGCCTTTCCCCTTCAAGGTCTGGTGTTCCGACCTGTTCCGACTTGTTCCCGCCGGCACAGGTGCGCCGGCCTTCCCGGCCAGCGTGGCCGTCCGCGCTCAGCAGCCGGTCAGCAACGGCTGAGCACCGTCCGTGGAACGGGGCTGACCAGGGCATACACCGAACGCCCCGGCTACATTGGCTGACATGACCAGCGAGGCGACGGCACGAGCGGTGACCTTCCGCGTGCTTGGTCCGCTGGAGGCTTCGGACGGGCGAGGACCGCTGGTGCTGAAGGGCCCGCGCCATCGCGCGGTGCTGGCTCGGCTGCTGATCGCCAAGGGCAGGGTCGTCCCGGTCGGCCGCCTTGTCGACGACCTGTGGGACCGGCCGCCGGACGGCGCGGTCGGAGTGATCCAGACGTTCGTCTCGGCGCTGCGCCGCGCCCTCGAACCCGACCGGCCTCCCCGGGGTCCCGCCACGCTGCTCGTGACCGCGTCCCCCGGCTACGCGCTGCGAGCGGCGGCGGAATCCGTGGACGCCCGGCAGTTCGAGGCGCTGACCGGTGAGGCCGGCTCGCTGCTGGTGGCGGGACGGGCCGGCGAAGCCCTGTCCTGTCTGGACACGGCGCTGGCCCTCTGGCGGGGTCCCGCGTACGCGGAGTTCGCGGCGGAGGGCTGGGCGCGCGGCGAGAGCGCCCGCCTGGACGGTCTGCGGCTGCTGGCCGTCGAGCGGCGCGCGGAGGCGCTGCTCGGGCTGGGGCGGGCGGCCGAGGCCGTGCCTGATCTGGAGGCCCATGCCTCGGGCCATCCGCTGCGCGAGGACGCCTGGAAGCTGCTGGCGCTCGCGCTCTACCGGTCGGGCCGGCAGGGCGAG
>NZ_JTHL01000001.1:4555559-4574082 GCF_000818195.1 Streptomyces sp. 150FB
GAGGCGCTGGCCGTGCTGCGCCGGGCGCGGGACGTGCTGGTCAAGGAGTTGGGGGTGGACCCGGGTCCCGGTCTGCGCGGACTGGAGGCGGACATCCTGGCCCAGAGTCCCCGCCTCACCGCCCCCGCCCCGGCCTCCGTCAACGACACGGGCACCGGCACCGGCACCGGCACCGGCACCGGCACCGACGGCGGCACCGGCGCGCGGGTCCCCGTATCACCGCGGCACAGGGCAACGTCGTACGCGACGCTCCGGGCCCCCGAGGGGCGGCCGTTCGTCGGCCGCGCGCAGGAGCTGGGCCGTCTCGAAGAAGCCGCCGCGACGGCCGTACGGCAAGGCAGGCCCGTGCTGGCGCTGGTCTCCGGCGATCCCGGCGCGGGCAAGACCGCGCTCGCCGAAGCGCTCACGGAGGCGCTGGCGGCACGGGGCTGGCGGACGGCATGGGGCCGGAGCCCCGAGCATGACGGCGTGCCGGGCACCTGGCCGTGGACACAGATCGTCGAGGGCCTCACCGCCGCAGGGGCGGAGCCGACGCCGCGCCCTCTGCCGGACCTGCCGGATCTGCCGGACCTGCCGGACACCCCGCCGACCGGACCGTCCCCGGACGTGGCCGCGGCGCGCTTCCGTACGTATCAGGAGGCAGCCGCCCACCTGACCGCCGTGGCGCGGCAGGGGCCGGTGCTGGTGGTCTTCGACGATCTGCACCGGGCGGGGGAGGAGACGCTCGACCTGCTGACCACCCTGGTCACGGGAGCCGTCGCCGGGCCGGTGCTGCTCGTCGGGACCTACCGCTCCGGTGAGATCTCCCCCGGCCTGACCGACGCTCTCGCCAGGTTCGTCCGCGCGGAACCGGCCCGGGTGTACGTGGGCGGCCTGCCCGAAGCGGCCACGGACGAACTCGTCCGGGCCATCGTCAGGCGGCGGGACGTGGACGCCCGGACCGTAGGGGTCATCCACCGGCGCAGCGGCGGAAACCCCTTCTTCGCCCGGGAGCTGGCGCGACTCGTCGACGCCGAGGGGCGCCCGGCGCTCGACGCCGTTCCCCCGGGCGTACGTGACGTCATCCGGCACCGGCTGGCACGGTTGCCGCAGCCGGACCGGGCGGTCCTGCGGCAGGCAGCCGTGATCGGCCATGACATCGATGTGGACGTACTGGTCGCCCTGGTGGCCGACGAGGACGTGGTGTTCGACGCCCTGGAGTCGGCGCTGCTCGCCGGCTTCCTGACCGAACAGGAGCCGGGCCGGTTCAGGTTCGCCCATGCCCTGGTGCGCGACACGCTGTACGACGACATCTCAGGACCGCGCCGGGCGCGCTGGCACGGCGCCGTCGCCGAGACGGTCGAGCGGCTGCACCCCGGCGACATCGCCTCACTCGCCCATCACTTCAGCCGCGCCGAGAGCGGACGGACGGCCGCGCGGGCAGCCCGTTACGGCCGCGCCGCGGCCCTCCGGGCCGAGCGCGGATTCGCCCCGCACGAAGCGGCACGACTGTGGCGAGGGGCGCTCACCGCCCACGACCGGGCCGGGAAGTCCGGCGGGAACGGGGAGGGGCACGACGTACGCGACCGGTTGGAGGCGGTCATGGGCATGGTCCGCGCGCTGGCCGTGACCGGCCGTCTGGAGAGCGCACGCCAGTACCGCGCCGAGGCGATCACCGCGGCCGAGGAACTCGGCGACCCGCAGGTGACCGCCGAGGTGATCTGCGCCTTCGACGTGCCGGCGATCTGGACCCGTAACGACGACGAGAACCTCTCCCGGCAGATCGTCCACGCCGTCGAACGCACCCTGACCGCGCTGCCCGAGGACCAGCAGGTACGGCGCAGCCGCCTGTTGAGCACCCTCGCCCTGGAACTGCGCGCCGCCCCCACCGACCGTGGCCGCCGGGCCGCGCGGGAGGCGGAGGCGATCGCGCGGCGGCTGGGAGATCCGGCTCTCCTCGCGTTCGCCCTCAACGGCCGCTTCATGCAGACCTTCCAGCACGCCGGGATGGCCCCGCAGCGCGCCAGGACGGGCACCGAACTGGTCGACCTGGCCACACGTCACCACCTGCCGGTCTTCGAGGTCCTCGGACACCTCATCCTGATCCAGGCGCACTCCGCGCTCGCCGACTTCGCCACGGCCGACGCGCACGCCGCCGCCACGGACCGTATCGCCGAGCGGTACGACATCCCGCTCGCGGGCGTGTTCACCCAGTGGTACGCGGCCCTGCGCACAGCCGTCGCGGGCCCCCCGGCCGAAGCGGAGGCCGCCTACCGCGCGGCGAGCACCGCACTCGCCGGCGGCGGCATGCCCGGGCTGGAACACGGCATCCTGCCGCTCGCCCTGCTGTGCCTGCGTATGCAGGGGGGCGGGCGCCCGGAGCCGGACGAGGAGGCGGACTGGGGCCCGTACGCACCCTGGGTCCGCCCGCTGGCTCTCCTCGCCGGGGGCCACCACGACGAAGCCCGCGCAGCCCTGAGGGCCGTCCCCGATTCGCCCGGCGACCTGCTGTACGAGGCCCGCACCTGCCTCACCGCCGTCACGGCCGTCGGCGTCGGGGATCGACCCGCGATGGAGCGCGCGTACGCCCGGCTACGGCCCGCCGCCGGGGAACTCGCCGGGGCGGGCAGTGGCTTGCTGACCCTGGGCCCCGTCGCGCTGTACCTCGGCGACCTCGCCGCCGCGCTCGGACACCGCGCCGAAGCCGGGACCCACTACCGCCAGGCGCTGACGCTCGCGGACAAGGCGGAAACACCACGGTGGGCGACGACGGCGCGCGACGCGCTTGCCCGACTGGACCGCCTGACCGGCGACAGCCGCGACCGCGACGTCTGACACCGGCCCTCGACGCCCTCACGCGCTGCACAACGTTCCGAGGCCGCGAAGCCGGTGAACTCCACGCCCTGGTCGCTCACCTGCGTACCGCCCTGCCCGGCCTGCTGCGCGAACACAACGTCAGGACAGTCATCGACTCGGTCTTCGACCTCACCGCGGCCGACCACGCGGCAGAGCGCCTCACCCGGTCCGGCCTCACCGGAAAGGTCATCCTCCGGATCACCCGAAGGTGAACGGCCGCGCTGCGATCTGTCGGCGGGCGACGCCCCAGACCTTCTCGAACTCCTCGGAGGTCAGCCACTCCGGATCGTGGCCCTCCCACTCCGAGACGGGCAGTTCCGCTGTCATCCCGAACCTGGTGTCGTACTCGTCGAGGCGGCCCGCGTCGCAGGCTCGCTGCCATTCCGTACTGGAGGCAGCGGCGATCGGGGCCAGCTCAAGCCCTTTCAGCTCGACCTGCCGGGTCACCCAGCCCCCGGCGTCGACCTCGAGGTAGAACCAGATGTCTTCCTCGTCCCAATAGCAGCGCATCCATGTCATCACCGGACCATGATGACGGAGCCTCGGACGCCCCCATGCTGATTGCGCCGAACGAGGCTGGGCGCGCGTGACGAAGAAGCCGTCAAAGCCGGTCGCAGGCAGGGGAGCCGGCGACTCGTCAGTCCTGGTGCGCGTCCGCGCCCTCCGCGCCGTGCGGAAGCAGCGGGAACAGCCGAGTGATGAGAGCCACCGGCCGAGCGCCGTCGGGCCGGGACAGGGGGCGCTGTTCGCGTTCCTGGTACGGCGCGAGCGCTCGCCGGATCGTCTCCGCGACCCTGCTCAGCTCTTCGGGTGTCAGATAGGCGACGGCGCTGAAGGCTTCGTCATGGCGCCATTCGGACGGCGCCCGGTCCCGCTGGGTCAGCCATCGCTGCCAGCTCTCGTCCTCCAATCCTCGGGCCAGGTCACCGAACGGCTGCTCCTCCGTGGGCACCTCGGCGGCGGAGGTGTGCTGCCTCAGACGCCAAGGACGGGCGCGCCCCCCGCTGTGGGGGGCTTCCTCGATGTAGCCGTGGCGTGCGAGCTGCCGCAGGTGGAACGAGCAGAGACCGGAGCTGTAGCCCAGTTGAGAGGCAGCCTCGGTCGCCGTGACGGCGCCGACTTCGGCGAGCAGGGCCAGCAGGGCGGTACGGACCTCGTGCTCGCGCAGTTCCTCGCCGGCGCCGGGTGGCTGGTCGTGCGGGGCGTTGACATCGTCTTCAGTCACTTTGCAAAGTATGCTACTTTGCAAAGAGCTTGGCAAGCAGTAGGGCAAGCAGTACGGCAATCAGCACCTGGGCAAGCAAGTACCTGCGTGGCGTGCGCGGAAGGGCGTGCGCAGAAGGGGGAGACAGCGATGTCTGTCAGTCACGAGCAGTCCCGTCCGGTCGACCGTCGGCCCCGCCTGCAAGGCCGTCCGGTCGACTCCTGTCCCGCCCTGTCGCCGGAGGCGGAACGGGGTTCGGTGCGCCGCGTCACGGTGGTCGGTGAGGAGATCCTCAGCCGTCCGTGCCAGGAGGTGACCGAGTTCGGCTCCGCCGGCTTGTCGGCGCTGATCGACGACATGTTCCTGACGATGTATGTGGCCGACGGTGCCGGCCTGGCTGCCAATCAAGTGGGCGTCGGCCTGCGGCTGTTCGTATACGACTGCCCGGACGACCAGGGGATCCGGCATGTCGGCCACCTCGTCAACCCGGTTCTGGACCTCCCCGATCCACGTAACCGCCGGCTCATTGACGACTTCGAGGGGTGCTTGTCCGTGCCCGGCGCGGGTATGACGGTCCCGCGCACCGATCGCGCCGTCGTTCGCGGGCTCGACAAGGACGGCAACCCCCTCGTCATCGAAGGAACGGGCTACTTCGCCCGGTGCCTGCAACACGAGACCGATCACCTCTTCGGGCACACGTATCTCGACCGGCTCTCCAAGCGCGACCGCAAGGACGCCCTGCGGCAGATGGAGGAGCGCCGTGAGGAGGTCTTCGCCCTGCGCGCGGCCAAGGCGGCCGGCCTGGGTCGGTGAGGGCTCGCTGAGCCCGCTGAGCCCGCGCCGCAGGACCGCCGGGGTGAACCACGTCGCCCGGCTCGCGGACGCCGGACCCGACGGTGAACTGGCGTGCACGTCCTTCGCGCTTCCGGTCGGCAAGTCCACCCGGAGCGGCCGTTTCAAGGTGCTTCGGGAAGCAGGCGGGACCGGCGGTCACGATCGCGCACTCCCCTTCGCAACAGCGGCCGCCGCCGCCGTCCGCACCAGCGCCGCGGTCGCCTTCCGCATGCCGTCATCGCCGAAGCGATCCGCCAGCCCCTGGGCACGGCCCGGAGCGAGGCCGAGCCCCGCGGCTGCCTTCGCGACCTGCTCGGTCAGCCGTTTCCGCAGGCCATGCTCGGCAGCGAGTTGGCGAACCACGTGAGCGACCGAGTCCAGAACGGCCGGCAGCGGCACGGCCCAGTCGATGACGAGCCCGAGATCCGGCCAGTCCAACCGGGCGTCGCAGTAACCGTGCTCGGCCAGCAGCAGGGCCTGAGCGGCGTGGGATTCGTTGACCGGCGGCAGCCACAAGGTCGGTACACCGGTGGCGGCCGCGTCGTACATGTTGCCGAGGCCGGGCGTCATGCAGGCGTACGAGGCGCCGCTCATGAGGTTGAGCATGGCGGCGTGGTCGTACGTTCCGACGCCCGGGTCGTCCAGTGCCGCGGCGACGTCCCGGCTCGTCGCTGCGACCACGGGCCGCCCGTCGGTCCGCGCGGCGCGGACCGCCTCCAGCACCAGCCGGGCGTACGCGGCCGCGTCGGCGGTCTCCCAGTACGGGTGCTGGAGTCCGCCCAGGTTGACCAGGACATGGCCACCGGGCCGCCACTCCCGGCGCGGCGGGATGATCGGCGGCACGACCACCGCCCGCTCCCGCAGCGCCGCGTCCGCCTCGATGCGCTCCCGTACCCCGAAGAAGTCCTGCGCGAGGTAGAGCACGGCGGCGTACGCGGAGGGCGGAAGGGTGGGCCAGTACCACGTCAGCGCGTCGTAGACGGCAACGTCCAGGCCGGCCCGGGAGGCGAGTTCGGCCGCCTCGAAGTCCATGGCCGACACGAACAGGTCGTACTGCGGGGCGAGTCGCCGCAGCAGCGCGAGCCGTTCCGGGGCGGACAGGCCTGTGGTGTCGTGCACCGCCGCGTACGGCGGCCTGCGTTGCAGGTCGAGGGTGAGGCCGTCGCCCACGTAACCGAGTCCACCGCACAGTGGGGCGAGCGCGTCGGCAAGGATCGCCACGGCCGCCGCCGGTCCGAAGCCGAAGGGTTCGGCGTTCAACAGCAGTCGCGGTCTGACGGTGGCGGGGCGGTCCGCCATGTCGGTCACCCCCGGAGCAACGGGTACGGCCCGGCCGGCTGATACCGGCACGCCTGGCGCAGGATAGCCCGAATGGTTACTCTTTGTCTCGACTCAGTCACCTGTTGTCGTGAAATCGGGGGGATGCCATGGACGCGCCGGCGATCGGCATGCTGGCAGTACCCGGGGCGCTGGTGCGCTACGAGGTACGCGGCAGCGGTCCGCTCCTCCTGCTCCTGTGTGGCGGGAACTCCGACGCGGCGGTTTTCGAACCGCTCGCCGACATCCTGAGCGCCAAGTACCGGGTCGTCTCCCTCGACCCGCGCGGCAACTCCCGCAGCCCGCTGGCCGGACCGCCGGTCGACCAGCACATCGAGGTGCACGCCGACGACGCGCACCGCCTGCTCGTACGGCTGAATCCCGCCGGTGGACCGGTATCGGTCTTCGGAAGCTGCTCGGGCGGCCTGATCGCACTCGAACTCGCCCTGCGTCACCCGGAGGACATCGGCTCGCTGATCGTGCACGAGCCCCCGGCCTTCGGTCTGCTCCCGGACGCCGCCGACCGTCTGGCGTTCTTCGACGCGGTGTACGCGACCTTCCGCCGCGAGGGCATCCCGGCGGCGATGACACAGTTCAGCGCGCTCTTCGGCGACCGGCCTGCCCCGGTACTGCCCGAGGCACACGACAACACGGAGTTCTTCCTGGCCCATGTCGTGCGGCCGTTCATCCGCTTCGTACCCGACCTCGGGGCCCTCGTCCCGCTGGCCGCACGCATCACGGTGGGCGGCGGCCTGTCCTCACGTACGCAGGACATGCACCGCCCGACGCCCGCCCTCGCCGACCACCTCGGGCGACCCGTCCTGGACTTCCCCGGCGGCCACGTCGGATACGCCAAGTACCCGGACGAGTTCGCCCGCATCATCACGGGCGCACTGGACGCGGCGGCGAGGCCGGACCACGTCCGTACGTAGCGCGGGACACGCGTCCGTGCGTGGCGCAGGACGCCCGTGCGTACGTAGCGCAGGACGCCTCTCCGCCGAAGGGCGCCCAACCCTCTTGACCATGCCGCGACGGCATAGTTTCAACTGGACTCGTCGGCGCGTCCGCGTCGCGGGACACGGGTCTGAGGGATGTCGTGGGGTGGAGCACCCGTCAGCTCGCTGAGATCGCCGGCACGACGCTGCGCGCGATACGCCACTACCACGAGGTCGGCCTGCTCACCGAGCCCGAACGCCGCGCCAACGGCTACAAGAGCTACGGCGTCGCCCACCTCGTCCGCGTACTGCGGATCAAACGCCTGACCGGGCTCGGTCTCTCGCTGAAGCAGATCGCTGAGCTGGGCGATGTCGACGAACACCCCGGGGAAGCGCTGCGCGCCCTGGACGCCGAGCTGGCGGCGACCATCGAACGGCTGCAACGGACCCGCGCCGAAATCGCCCTGGCCCTGGGCCAGGCCGCACCGACCGACCTCCCGCCCCAACTGGGCAGGGCTCTCGCGGACGCGGAGGTGTCGGCGACCGAACGTTCGCTGACGGTTGTCATGAACCAGGTGCTCGGCCGGTCGGCACTGGACACCTACAGCGACACGCTGCGGACGTACGAGCCGGACCCCGCCCTCGCCGAGTTCGACCACCTGCCCGCCGATGCCGATGAGCGGACCCGCCAAGACCTGGCGGAACGCATGCTCCAGGCACCCGCCGTCCGAAGGATGCTCAGGGATCACCCGAGCTTCCAGGAGCTCAGCGCCGACGCACCGCGCGGAGAGGACTTCGCCCGGCGCACGCTCGCACTGGCCGCGCTCGATCTCTACAACGCGGCCCAGATCGACGTCTTGATCCGTATGAACTGCTAGGCCGACCCGGATTCCCGACCCGTTCGAAGGCGCGCCCCACAGGATGCGGGCGTGCCCTGGTATGCCGCCGTCCAGAGAGGAAGTCAGATGCGAGGAAGCCAGATACCACGGAGCCAGGTGGCACGGAGTCAGATGCGCAGAACCTTGTCCCTCGCCTTCGCCGTCGCCGCAGTGGCGACGGTCGCGACGCCAGGGGTGTCGGCAGCGGCGACGCCGACCACCGTGCGATGGGGCCCGTGCCCGGCGGACGTCGCCGCCTCGCCCGGTCTGGAGTGCTCGACACTCGACGTACCGCTGGACTACCGGCATCCGGACGGGCGAAAGATCGAGATCGCGATCTCGCGCCTGGCGAGCACGAAGCCGGCCCAGCGCCGTGGCGTGCTGCTGACCAATCAGGGAGGTCCCGGTCTGACAGGGCTGGACTTCCCGGCCACTCTCGTGAACTCCCACCTCCCGCAGAGCGTGCGGGACACCTATGACGTGATCGGGTTCGACCCGCGCGGCGTCGGCCACAGCACACCCGTGACCTGTGATCTGACGCCGGAGCAGAAGGCGCGGGGCAACTTCCCACCGTACGCGGACAGCGCGGCCGATGTCGCGAAGCAGGCCGGGACCGCGAAGACCGTCGCCGGGCAGTGCGCCACGTCGAGGACGGCGTGGATGCTGCCGTACATCACCACAGCGAACAGCGCACGCGACATGGACCGGATCCGGGCGGCGCTGGGCGAGCCGAAGCTCTCGTACGACGGTGTCTCCTACGGCACCTACCTGGGCGCGGTGTACACGACGCTGTTCCCGGAGCGCAGCGACCGGATCGTGCTCGACAGCAACCTGGGCCCCGGCGGTTACGACGTCACGGCCATGCGGTTGTTCGCCCGTGGCCTCCAGGACAGGTTCCCGGACTTCGCGACGTTTGCCGCCGCCCACCCGGAGTACGGTCTCGGCACCACGCCGGAGCAGGTGACCGCGAAGTACTTCGACCTCGCCTCGCGGCTGGACAGGACACCGGTTCAGGGGTTCAACGGCACGCTGTTCCGCGGGGCCACGTCCAGCTTCGTCTACAACGACGTGACCTTGCCGCTGCTGGCCGAAATCTGGCAGGCGCTCGACACGGACCAGCCCCTGCCGCCTTTCCCGCCCGCTTCGGACCCGGGCAACGCCATGTCCAGCCGCCTGTACACGATCTGCGGCGACTCACGCTGGCCGAGGTCGGTCCCGACGTACCAGCGCGATGTGGCCCTGGACGGGATCCGGTACCCGCTGCTGGGCGGGGTCACGGCCAACATCGGGCCGTGCGCGTTCTGGCCGACCGCCCCGGTCGAGCCGCAGGTGCACATCGGCGACCGGGGCCCGTCGGACGTACTGATGGTGCAGAACCTCCGCGACCCGGGTACGCCGCTGATCGGCGCCCAAAAGCTGCGACGGGCATTCGGCGACCGGGCCAGGATGGTGACGGCGGACCAGGGCGGCCACGGTGTCTACCTGTTCAGCAAGAACACATGCGCGAACGACGCGATAACGACATTCCTGACCACAGGACGACGCCCGTCGCACGACCTCGCGTGCGCGGCAGAACCTTCCTGACCTTCCTGACCTTTCTGATCGGCGGCATCCGACCTCACCGGGACGGGGCGTGGTCGACAGGGGCGTCCCCGAGCCGAACGCTGAGCTGGGCCCCCAGTTCCCGGAAACCCAGCGCCCGAGCCGCCCGCCGCGACAGACAGGGCCGCGCCCTCCACTGCGGCGGCAACCCGGCATCGACGGCGTGGGCCACCGCGGCGGATGCCACGCCCCGGGCCAGGTGCCGGCCCCGCTGGTGCGGGGCGACCAGCACGCTCAGGTGGGCCACCGACTGCGGCCGGCACCTGTAGCCCGCCGCCGTCGTGGGACGCCCTGGTTCCGCTGCTGACCACGAGCCATCGCGCCATCCGGATCGACCTGCCGGGGCACGGCCGCTCCCCCGAACCGGTCGACGGCGATTACGCGACGCCGGAGCAGGGGCGCGGGATCGGCACGGCACTGGACCGGCTCGGCGTCGAGCACGCCGTAGTCGTCGGCCCCTCCAGCGGTCGCTATGCCGCCACCGCTCTCGCCGAGCAACGACCCAACCTGGTGACCGCGCTCGCGCTCATCAACACCGGCCCCGGCATGGATGCCTTCACCGCACCGGGGCCGAACGCGTTCCACCCCACGCGGTGGCCACCGACCGACGAGCAGATCCGCCAGTTCGCGAGCACCGGATTCCGCGAGGGCCACCAGGTCCCACAGGAACTCGTCGACGAGCTGCGCCGCATGACCTTCCGCGCGGTCCTGGCGCGGACGGCCGCACTTCTCCTGTCCTTCACCAAGATCCACACCGCCCCAGCACCCAGGGCCAGGTGACGGCTGGCGGATCAGCGCAGTCCGGCGAAGAGATCGTTCTCGGGTACGGCCGCTCCTGTGGCGTCCTGGACACGCAGGAAGGTCTCCATGCCCATGAAGTCAGCGAATCTCTCCTTGCCCATCTTGAGGAAGAAGATGTTGTCACCCTGACTGGCGTGCGCGGCCAGCGCGTCGAACTTCTGACCGCTGAACGCGGTGGTGTCCACCCATGTGGTGATCTCATCGTCGGGGAGCCCGATCTCGGCCATCGCTGCGGCCTCGGCAGGATCCGGCTCCGGCATGTCCTCCTGAAACTCGCGCAGGGTCTCCCCGAACCGCTGCATCATCGAGCGGGGCATCGTCGTCCAGTACACCTTCGGTGTCAGCTCGGTCATCTCCAGCGCCGCCATCGTGATGCGGTGAGCCTGGATGTGGTCGGGGTGGCCGTAGAAGCCGTTCTCGTCGTAGGTGACGACCACATCGGGCCGGTAGTGGCGCATGAGTTCCGCGAGCCGGGCGGCGCCTTCCTCCACGGGGGTCCCCCAGAAGGATCCGGGGGCATCATTGCTCGGCCAGCCCGTCATCCCGGAGTCGGCATAGTCCAGCATCTCCAGATCGCTGATCTTCAGGACGTCACAGCTCGCCTCGAGTTCGCTACGGCGCATCAAGGCGACGGCCGCCGGATCGTGCCCGGGATCGCCCGGCTTGACACCCCCCGGTCCGTCGCCGCAGCCGCCGTCGGTACACGTCACGAGCACCGTGCGGATGCCTTCCGCCGCGTACCGCGCGAGGATCCCTCCGGTTCCGGTGGCCTCGTCGTCGGGGTGGGCGTGTACTGCCATGAGCGTCAAGGGCCGGTCAGTCATGAAACGTCCTCCTGCAGAAATACGTCTGGGCTGAGTACGCGGCGGGCGCGCCGCGATCCTGGGGCCGGGGTCCTGGCGGGGCGGACGACCTTGTGGTCTCCGTGTTCCCGCCCGTGCGGCGCCGGGTCCCTCGGTCGATGCAACCGTGTCGGCCGGACCGGCTGTTCCCGGCGCGGCCGCTCGGCCTTTCGGGCGTCGGCGTTTCAACGCGAACGACGTACAGGCCCGACCCGCCCGACCTGTACGACGCGCACGACCCGCACAACCCGCACGACCCGCACGTCTCAGCGCCACGTCGGATCCGACTCCCGTCCGGCGCCATCCAGGGGTGAGGGGCAGCGCACCAGGCCGCCGTCACGGTCGGCCTATCTCCAAACCTACGGAGCCGCCGCCCGCCCGGCGCGCCCGCCCGAGCAGCAGGACCACCCTGAACCAGCGGAAGCGGTTGCCGTACTTGGCCGTCAGGGCGCGCCGGGCGCGTCGCAGTTCGGGTGCGGGCAGCACACGGGCCCGCGCCGAGACGGCGGGGCCGTGCGGGGTGCCGTCGAACGAGCAGGCCGCGAGGAGTACTTCCGGATCGGCACGGATCCGGCCGACCTTGCCGGAGCGGGAAGGGGTGTACACGTAGAGGTGCCCGCCGTCGGATGCGGCCCACACCGGGGTCGTCACCGGCGTGTCGTCCCGCCGGTAGGTCGTCAGGGCGACGTACTCCTCGGCGGCCAGGCCGCCCGGCGGCCCGCCCGCGTCCCAGATGTCCGGCCGGTCGGGCCCCGGGTCCGCCACTTCGGCCGGGGCGGCGGCGAGCGGGGCATAGAGCGCGGACGAACCCCGATACAGACCCGCGGCGAAGTAGTAGCCGTTGGTGACCGCGATCAGCACGGCCGACGTCACGCAGTACAGCAGCGTGCCCAGCCCCGGCACCTCGTCCACCGGCAGCGCGTACGCCATCCACACCCGCACGGCCGAATCGACCAGCAGGGCGGCGCCCCACAGCACGGTCGAGACCCGCCAGATACGGCGGAACGCCGGCAGCCGCTCCCACAGTTCGTCCCAGTCGGCCGCGACCCCGAGCGTGCGGGTGCGGCGCTCCAGGAGCGGCCGGCTGTAGAGGAAGGCGAGCGGGCGCCCGGCCCCGGCGGACACCAGGAACCACAGGCCCGCGACCCCGGTGAGGTAGCCCTCCCGGGCCAGCAGGGCGCGCGGGCTGCCGGACAGCGCCGAGACCAGCGCGCCGAGCGCCATCGTGGAGAGCATGAAGACGCCGAGGCCGTCGACCCGTCGGTACCGGACCAGCCGGACGGCCACCACGGCCGCCGGGACGGCCGCGGCCACCACCAGCGTCGGGTACACGCCGAGTCCGAGGGCGCGTAACCCGTAGAAGAGGCCGACCGGAACGACGATGTCCACCAGGAGGTCGCGGCCGGGGCGTTGGCGGGCCGGCGTACGGGCCGTCATCGGCCGGCCCCGGTTTCGGCGCCCGCCTCCGCGCGGGTCGCCCTGGTCGCCTGGTCGAACAGCTCGACCAACTCCTCCGCGTACGCCGCCAGATCCAGGTCGGGGTCGGAGCGCAGCAGGAACGGCAGCCCGTCGATGGACCGCTGGATCGTCGTCGCCATCACGAAGGTGTCGAACACACGGAACTCACCCGCACGCTGGCCGTCCGCCAGGGCCTGGCGCACCGGATCGACCGCGGCGCGCTCGTCGCCGCCGTTGTAACTGCGCCCGCCGTCCTCGGCCCGGTGGTCCAGGAACACCGACATGAGGGCGCGCATCCGCGTCGGATGCTCGGCGATGTAGCCGACCAGCGCCCGGATATAGGCGTGCAGCGTTTCGCGGGGCCCGGTCGCCGCACGGGTGCGCTCGGTCATGTGGCGGGTGATGTCCGCATACACCTCTTCGACAAGAGCGGCGATCAGCTCACTCTTCCCGGCGAAGTGGTACGAGATCAGGCGGGTGCTGCTCAACCCGGCCCGCTCCGAGATCCGGGCGAACGTGGCCTGGCCGTAACCCAGTTCAGCAATGGTCTCCACCGTGGCGGCCAGGATCTGCGCCCGGCGAGCGGTGGAGGTGACGGACTCGGCCCGCTCATTTACTCCCATGAATAAAAAATACGTCGAATGAGTAAAACTGACAAGAGAGCGCGGCAGGGGCCATGCGAACCGGGCGGCACGGCGGTCGGGTCGGGTGCGGCCGGGCGCCGGAGAGAGGGCTGACGGAGCTACCCACAGGGGCGGGGCCGGCGGCACCGATCCGCTCCGGCCCGAGGTGCTGAACTACCCGCTGAGCCCCGAGCACGAGGGCCCCCGGCGAGCCCGGATCCCGCACCGATGAGTTTCCCGCGCCGCGCTGGTCCATACGCCGGACACCCACGGACGGAAGGCTGCGCCATGCGGAAACTGATCTACGGCATGAACCTGACCCTGGACGGCTACATCGCCGTGGCCGGCGACGACATCGGCTGGAGCGGACCGCCGAGCGACGAGCTGTTCCAGTGGTGGCTCGACCACGAGCAGGCGAGTGGCCTGTCGCTGTACGGGCGCAAGCTGTGGGAGACGATGAGCTCCTACTGGCCGACCGGCGACCAGCAGCCCAACGCCACCCCGGCGGAGATCGAGTTCGCGCGGAACTGGCGGGACACGCCGAAGGTGGTGTTCTCCTCGACGATCGGCAAGGTCGACTGGAACACCCGCCTGGTCACCGGGGACGCGATCGCCGAGATCACCCGGCTCAAGGCCGAGGACGGCGGCCCAATGAACATCGGCGGCGCAACGCTCGCCGGGGCGGCCATGCGCGCCGGGCTGATCGACGAGTACGCGATCGCCGCCCATCCGGTCCTGGTGGGCAGCGGCACGCCGTTCTTCACCGCGCTGGACAGTTGGGTGAACCTGAACCTGGTGGAGACGCGGACGTGTCCCGGCGGCGTGGTCCTGACCAGGTACGAGACGAGGCGCTGAGCAGCAGCACCCACGCGCTGGTCTCACGGTGATGTCGTACACGACATCGGTACGACACGGCCCGTGAGATCACGACATCAGCCGCGAGACCCCACAACCCCGCACAACCCCACGGGATCAGCTCACGTCTGCGCCATGTCCACGAAGCGCGAGTAGTGGCCCTGGAACGCCACCGTGATCGTGGCCGTCGGGCCGTTACGGTGCTTCGCCACGATCAGGTCGGCCTCGCCCGCGCGCGGGGACTCCTTCTCGTACGCGTCCTCGCGGTGCAGCAGGATCACCATGTCGGCGTCCTGCTCGATGGAACCCGATTCACGCAGGTCGGACACCATCGGCTTCTTGTCCGTACGCTGCTCGGGGCCACGGTTGAGCTGTGACAGCGCGATGACCGGCAGGCCCAGCTCCTTCGCCAGCAGCTTGAGGTTTCGCGACATGTCGGAGACCTCCTGCTGGCGGCTCTCGGCACGCTTCGAGCCGCCCGACTGCATGAGCTGGAGATAGTCGATGACCACCAGCCGCAGGTCGTTGCGCTGCTTCAGCCGGCGGCACTTCGCGCGGATCTCCATCATCGACAGGTTCGGCGAATCGTCGATGTACAGCGGGGCCTGCGAGATGTCCGGCATCCTGCGGGCCAGCCGCGTCCAGTCCTCGTCCGTCATCGTGCCCGACCGCATGTGGTGCAGCGCCACCCTGGCTTCCGCCGAGAGCAGGCGCATCGCGATCTCGTTGCGCCCCATCTCCAGGGAGAAGATGACGCTCGGCAAGTTGTTCTTGATGGAGGCCGCGCGGGCGAAGTCCAGCGCCAGCGTGGACTTACCCATGGCGGGACGGGCCGCGATGACGATCATCTGACCGGGGTGCAGACCGTTCGTGAGGGAGTCGAAGTCGGTGAAGCCCGTCGGCACACCGGTCATCTCTCCGCTGCGCGAGCCGATCGCCTCGATCTCGTCGAGCGCGCCTTCCATGATGTCGCCGAGCGGCAGGTAGTCCTCACTCGTCCGCTGCTCGGTGACGGCGTAGATCTCCGCCTGTGCGGAGTTGACGATCTCGTCGACGTCGCCGTCCGCCGCGTATCCCATCTGCGTGATCTTGGTGCCGGCCTCCACCAGCCGGCGCAGGACCGCCCGCTCGTGGACGATCTCCGCGTAGTACGACGCGTTGGCCGCCGTCGGCACGGACTGGACGAGCGTGTGCAGGTACGAGGCTCCGCCCACGCGGGTGATCTCGCCCCGCTTGACCAGCTCGGCCGCGACCGTGATCGGGTCGGCCGGCTCGCCCTTGGCGTAGAGGTCGAGGATCGCGGTGAAGACCGTGTCGTGGGCGGGGCGGTAGAAGTCGTGGCCCTTGATGATCTCGACGACATCGGCGATGGCGTCCTTGGAGAGCAGCATGCCGCCGAGCACCGACTGTTCGGCGTCGAGGTCCTGGGGCGGCACCCGCTCGAAGCCGGGGGAGCCGCCACCGTCCCAGGTGTCGCTGTCCCGGCCGCGCTCGTGCTGTTCCTCGCGGCCCCGGCCCTCCCCGCGGCGCTGCCGGGAGACAGGTAGACGGTCACTGGGACCGGTATCGGTCCAGGGGTCGTCCAATGGCTCGGGGATGCTCACCGGCCACCTCCTCACGTCCGCTGAGCGGACCTCGCCGTGCCACTCTTTTTACGGCACGACACTGACAAAACGAGAGGCCTGACCCAGGTTCCGGCGCGTCGGACGCCCGCCTACGTTAGGCCCCTCCGCACCGTCAGCCAATCTGGTTATCCACAGGCCATGTGGACGAAGGACCATATGCTGTGGAGAACATTGGGGAACCTGTGCACGGACCGGGGGACAGCGCTGTGGACAAGTTGAGGAAACCAGACCCCAACCCCCTCTGACCTGCACTTTTTCCATCCACCGCCTGTGGGGGAGAAAAACTTTCCCGACTGGGCCAAGATCAGAACAAATGACGCACCGTGATGTCTCCACCACAGCATTTGGTAAGGATCGCAGCTCTCTTGCGTCACTTACCTGTGGAAGATTAGATTGCGTGCATGACACAGGCCCCCGCCGTGCCCAAGGCCGGCCCCCGACGGCATGACCGCGAGATCGTCGCGCTCGCCGTCCCCGCCTTCGGAGCACTGGTCGCCGAGCCGCTCTTCGTCATGGTCGACAGCGCGATCGTCGGCCATCTCGGCACCCGGGAACTCGCCGGTCTCGCCGTCGCGGCGGCCCTGCTGACCACCGCGGTGAGTGTCTTCGTCTTCCTCGCCTACGCCACCACCGGCGCCGTCGCCCGCAGAGTCGGCGCGGGCGATCTGCCGGCCGCCATCCGGCAGGGCATGGACGGGATCTGGCTCGCGCTGCTGCTCGGCGCCGCCGTCATCGCCGTCACACTGCCCGCCGCTCCCTGGCTCATTGGGATCTTCGGCGCCTCGGACACGGCGACGCCGTACGCCGTCACGTATCTCCGTATCTCCAGCCTCGGCATCCCCGCCATGCTGGTCGTCCTGGCGGCCACCGGGGTCCTGCGCGGCCTTCAGGACACCAGGACACCCCTGTACGTCGCCATCGGTGGCTTCGGCGCCAACGCCGCACTGAACGCGATCCTCGTGTACGGCGTCGGCCTCGGCATCGCGGGCTCCGCGTGGGGCACGGTGATCGCCCAGTGCGCGATGGGCGCCGTCTACCTCGTGGTCGTCGTACGGGGCGCGCGCCGGCACGGCGCCTCGCTGCGACCGGACGCCGCCGGGATACGGGCGAGCGCCCAGGCGGGAGTGCCGCTACTGGTCCGCACGCTCTCCCTGCGGGCGGTCCTGATGATCGCCACCGCCGTCGCGGCGCGCCTCGGCGACACCGAGATAGCCGCCCACCAGATCGTTCTGTCGCTGTGGAGCCTCATGGCCTTCGCACTGGACGCCATCGCCATCGCGGGCCAAGCGATCATCGGCCGCTATCTGGGGGCGGACGATACGCAGGGGGCGCGGGACGTCTGCCGCCGCATGGTGCAGTGGGGCGTGGTTGCCGGGGTTCTGCTCGGTGTGCTGATCGTGGTCGCACGCCCGCTGTTCATCCCGCTGTTCACCGACGACCAGACCGTACGGGACACCCTGCTGCCCGCGCTGCTCGTGGTCGCGGTGTCCCAGCCGATCGCGGGGATCGTCTTCATCCTGGACGGCGTCCTGATGGGCGCCGGGGACGGCCCGTACCTGGCAGGGGCGATGCTCGTGACACTGGCGGTCTTCGCACCGGTCGCCCTCTTCATCCCCAGCCTCGGGGGCGGGCTGACCGCTCTGTGGTGGGCGATGGGCCTGATGATGACCGTTCGCATGCTGACGCTCTGGCTGCGGACCCGGTCCGGCCGATGGCTGATCACAGGCGCCACCCGCTGACCAGGCTTCCACCCAGGCTCTGACCACGCTCTGTCCGAAAAAAGACCGGCCTCACCAGACGGACATACCCCAATGTTTCACGTGAAACAGAGAGGGCCGCATCCCCCGTACGGGATGCGGCCCTCTCCATGCTCTTCCGAGCGGGGCGTTACGCGGCGACGACCTCGATGCCGAGCTTCGCGGCGACCTCGGGGTGCAGACGCACGGACACCTGGTGCGAGCCCAGGGTCTTGATCGGCGAACCGAGTTCGATCCGTCGCTTGTCCACGTCCGGACCGCCGGCCGACTTGATCGCCGAGGCGAGGTCGGCCGGGGTGACGGAGCCGAAGAGACGGCCCGCGTCGCCGGAGCGAACAGCCAGGCTGACCTTGACACCTTCGAGGCGGGCCTTGATCTCGTTGGCCTGCTCGATGGTCGCGATCTCGTGGATCTTGCGGGCGCGGCGGATCTGCGCCACGTCCTTCTCGCCACCCTTGGTCCAGCGGATCGCGAAACCACGCGGGACCAGGTAGTTGCGGGCGTAACCGTCCTTGACGTCGACGACGTCGCCGGCGGTACCGAGGCCAGTGACCTCGTGGGTAAGGATGATCTTCATGATGTGGTCACCCTTTCCTTATCGCGCGGTGGACGTGTAGGGCAGCAGCGCCATCTCACGGCTGTTCTTGACGGCCGTGGCGACGTCACGCTGGTGCTGTGTGCAGTTGCCGGTGACGCGGCGGGCACGGATCTTGCCACGGTCGGAAATGAACTTCCGCAGCATGTTCGTGTCCTTGTAGTCCACGTACTGGGTCTTGTCCTTGCAGAACGCGCAGACCTTTTTCTTAGGCTTGCGCACAGGCGGCTTCGCCATGGTGTTTCTCCTGTGTGATCAAGAAGTGGGGGTGCGAGCCCGCCCTTAGAAGGGAGGCTCGTCCGAGTAACCGCCGCCGGAGTTTCCACCGGAGCTTCCGCCCCAGCCGCCTCCGCCGCCCCCGC
>NZ_JTHL01000001.1:4574307-4606766 GCF_000818195.1 Streptomyces sp. 150FB
GTCGCCGGCGGGAGCACCGCCGCCGCCCTGCTGGCCACCGCCGCTGGGACCGCCGCCCCAGCCACCGCCGCCCTGCTGGCCGCCACCGCCTCCGCCGTATCCACCCTGGCCGCCCTGACCGCTACGGCCGGTGGTCTTGGTGACCTTGGCCGTGGCGCTCTTGAGGCTGGGGCCGACTTCTTCGACATCCAGCTCGTAGACCGTGCGCTTGACGCCCTCGCGGTCGTCGTAGGTCCGCTGCTTGAGCCGGCCCTGCACGACTACGCGCATGCCTCGCTGCAACGACTCCGCGACGTTCTCCGCTGCCTGACGCCAGACCGTGCAGGTGAGGAACAGGCTGTCGCCGTCCTTCCACTCATTGGTCTGGCGGTCGAACACACGGGGGGTGGACGCGACACGGAAGTTCGCGACCGCCGCCCCGGAAGGGGTGAAGCGCAGCTCGGGGTCGTCGACGAGATTGCCGACGACCGTGATGACGGTCTCGCCTGCCATGGGGGAACCTCTCGGCGGGGATTGGCTGCTTGCTGTTACTCGGACCCGATGACCTCTGAGCCGGAAGCTCAGTCAGAGCGGGAAGCTCAGTGGGTCTCGGGACGGAGGACCTTGGTCCGGAGGACCGACTCGTTCAGGTTCATCTGTCGGTCGAGCTCCTTGACGATCGCGGGCTCAGCCTGCAGATCGATGACCGAGTAGATGCCCTCGGGCTTCTTGTTGATCTCGTAGGAGAGACGACGACGGCCCCAGGTGTCGACCTTCTCGACCTTTCCGTTGCCCTCGCGGACGACGGAGAGGAAGTTCTCGATCAGCGGGGAGACTGCTCGCTCCTCGAGATCGGGGTCGAGGATGACCATCACCTCGTAGTGACGCATGTAAAACCCACCTCCTTTGGACTCAGCGGCCACGGTCGTTCCGTGGCAGGAGGGTCGTATGCGTAGCAACGGTATCGGCCGCCACTGACAATCCCGCTCCGAGAGGCTCTTGGAGGCTCCGAGCGCCAGGATCGTCGGCCGGTCCGTGATCAGACCTGGGCAGACACCGGTGCAGACCGTACAGACTACCCACAGACCGGCTTCCGGTTGAAATCAGGCCGCTCCTGGACGCACTCTGTATACGACGGGTGTGAGCGGCGTCACTCAGCGCCGCCTCCGGCAAAGCCAGGAGGTGCCTCATGGCACAGGCAATGCGACCGCACCAGACCGGTTCTCTGTTCGCGACGGACGGCAGATCTCATCCACTCCAGGATTCCCTGATGGTGGCGGCGCTCGTCCTGGGCGCCCTCGCCGTGGCCACGGCGTTCTTCCACGACCTGCATCTGGTCAGCTCATGGGCCGGACTCGTGGGGATCTTCGCGGGCGGAATCGGGCAGTACGTCTCCGTCACGACGCGTGAACGCTTCCTGACCATCCTCGGTCTGGGGGCATCGGCGGTCGGCTTCTTCATCGGGATGGCGCACGGCGGATTGTTCGGCGGAGTCATCGGCTGACCCGGGCCGTTCAACTGCTCTGCCACACGGCCAGACGGGGCGCTCCACAGGCGCAGTAGGCTTCGGCGCGAGAGCCGGAGCCCCTGTATCGATGGGGACACACCTGCCGAGGAGCGCCCCGCATGAGCCTGACCCTGAGGACCATCAGCCGCGAGCAGCATCTGGCGTACATCCAGAGTCTGCCCGCGGCGAGTCATTGCCAGGTCCCGGCATGGGCTGATGTGAAGACGGAATGGCGTTCGGAGAACCTGGGATGGTTCGACGCAAACGAGCAGCTTGTCGGCGCCGGGCTGGTGCTCTACCGCCAACTCCCCAAGATCAAGCGGTATCTGGCGTATCTGCCCGAGGGCCCGGTCATCAACTGGTACGCGCCGAATTTGGACGACTGGCTGCGGCCGATGCTGGCGCACCTCAAGCACCAGGGCGCGTTCTCCGTGAAGATGGGGCCGCCGGTCGTGATCCGGCGCTGGGACTCCACCGCCATCAAGTCCGGTATCCAGGACCCTGAGGTCAAGCGGCTGCGTGACGTCGAGGCGACGCTCATCGAGCCGCGCGCCTTCGAAGTCTCCGACCGGCTGCGGAAGATGGGCTGGCAGCAGGGCGAGGACGGCGGTGCCGGCTTCGGCGACGTACAGCCCCGCTACGTCTTCCAGGTCCCCCTCGCGAACCGCTCGCTGGACGATGTCCTCAAGGGCTTCAACCAGCTCTGGCGGCGCAACATCAAGAAGGCCGAGAAGGCCGGGGTGGACGTCGTACAGGGCGGCTACGAGGAACTCGCCGAGTGGCAGCGGCTGTACGAGATCACCGCCGAGCGCGACCACTTCCGGCCCCGCCCGCTGTCGTACTTCCAGCGCATGTGGACCGTCCTCAACACCGAGGACCCCAACCGCATGCGCCTGTACTTCGCCCGTCACGAGGGCGAGAACGTCGCCGCCGCCACCATGCTGATCGTCGGCGGCCACGTCTGGTACTCCTACGGCGCCTCCGCGAACCACAAG
The DNA here is from genome assembly GCF_000818195.1 of Streptomyces sp. 150FB. Taxonomy (GTDB): domain Bacteria; phylum Actinomycetota; class Actinomycetes; order Streptomycetales; family Streptomycetaceae; genus Streptomyces. Next base: position 4,576,789 of record NZ_JTHL01000001.1, read on the forward strand.
CGTGAGGTCCGGCCCTCGAACGCGATGCAGTGGCGGATGCTGCGCGACGCCTACGCGATGGGCGCGACCGTCTACGACCTGCGCGGCATCTCCGATTCCCTGGACGAGACCGACCATCTCTTCGGTCTGATCCAGTTCAAGGTGGGCACCGGCGGCGAGGCCGTCGAGTACATCGGCGAGTGGGACTTCCCGCTCAACAAGCTGCTGCACAAGGCGCTCGACATGTATATGTCGCGCCGGTGACGGTGATACGGCGATTTCCGTAAAGCCGCCAAGACCCCCAAGATCACCCATATCCTTCGTAGCCTTCATATCCTTCGTACCCTTCACCCCCTCCGTACACCGCGGCTCACACACCGCAGCCACGAGAAAGGTTCCGGACCGGCATGGCGCTCTCCCTCTACGTCGACACCGCGCGCTGGCGGGCGCACCAGAAGTCGGTCATCGAGCAGTTCCCGGGTCTCGTCCCGGTCTGCAAAGGCAATGGCTACGGCTTCGGCCATGAGCGGCTCTCCGACGAGACCACTCGCTTCGGTTCCGACATGCTCGCCGTCGGCACCATCTACGAAGCTGCCAGGATCAAGGACTGGTTCAGCGGCGACCTCCTCGTCCTCACGCCCTTCCGCCGGGGTGAGGAACCCGTACCGCTGCCCGACCGCGTAGTGCGGTCCGTCTCCTCCGTCGACGGGGTGTTCGCCCTGGTGGGCGCCCGCGTCGTGATCGAGTGCATGAGCTCGATGAAGCGCCACGGGGTCCGGGAGGAGGAGCTCGGCCAGCTCCACGCGGCCATCGAGGACGTACGCCTGGAGGGCTTCGCCCTGCACCTGCCGCTGGACCGTACGGACGGGTCCGACGCGGTCGAGGAGGTCATCGGCTGGATGGACCGGCTGCGGGCCGCCCGGCTGCCCCTGCACACGATGTTCGTCAGCCACCTGCGGGCCGAGGAGCTGGCCAGGCTCCAGCAGCAGTTCCCGCAGACGCGCTTCCGCGCCCGGATCGGCACCCGGCTGTGGCTGGGGGATCACGAGGCGACCGAGTACCGCGGCTCCGTACTGGACGTCACCAAGGTCGTGAAGGGTGACCGGTTCGGTTACCGCCAGCAGAAGGTCGCCTCGGACGGCTGGCTGGTCGTCGTCGCCGGGGGCACCTCCCACGGGGTGGGGCTGGAGGCGCCGAAGGCGCTGCACGGCGTGGGACCGCGGGCCAAGGGCGTGGCGAGAGCCGGCCTGGCCACGGTCAACCGGAACCTGTCGCCGTTCGTCTGGTCCGGCAAGCAGCGCTGGTTCGCCGAGCCGCCGCACATGCAGGTGTCGATCCTGTTCGTGCCGTCGGACGCGCAGGAACCGAGGGTCGGTGACGAGCTGGTGGCTCATCTGCGTCACACGACGACACAGTTCGACCGGCTCGTCGACCGCTGAGCCCACCGGCCCGGCGCCGATCGCTCTCTCCGGCTCCCTGGACCCCGCGGAGCCGGAGCCGAGGCCCAGGGGGCCCCGGGGAGCCCCGAGGCCCCGCATGAGGCGGAAGGGGGCTCCGAGGCCCTGCTCAGGCGTCGCCCGGCGCCCGGCCGTCGCCCGGCGGCGACCACACCCCCCAGTCGACCTGTGCGCCCTCCGCCGGCCGCCCGGGACGGACTCTCGCCTGTCCGACGACGAAGACATCCGGTGCACCGTCCAGAACGCCGCCCGACGGGTCGTCGGAGCCGTCGGTCCGTACGCCGTCCCGCTCCGGCATCAGGATGTCCCGTACGACCATCGCGCACAGGTACAGCGTTCCCAGCAGGTGCACGGCGATGGCGAGTTGGTACCCCTCCGTCGGCAGTCCCTTGTGAGCGTCGCCGCTCGTCGTGTACGCGAGGTACATCCAGATGCCGAGGAAGTACATGACCTCGGCGGCCTGCCAGATCAGGAAGTCGCGCCAGCGCGGCCTGGCCAGCGCCGCGAGCGGGACCAGCCACAGTACGTACTGCGGTGAGTAGACCTTGTTCGTCAGGATGAAGGCGGCGACGACGAGCAGTGCGAGCTGTGCGAAGCGCGGCCTGCGCGGAGCCATCAGGGCCAGCGCCCCGATGCCGAGGCACGCCAGGATCATCAGCAGCGTCGCGTACGTGTTGACACTGCCGACGTCCAGCGACCTGCCCGTGCGCTGGCTGATGATCAGCCAGAAGGAACCGAAGTCGACCTGACGCTCCTGGCTGAAGGTGTAGAACTTCTTCCACCCCTCCGGCGCCAGCGCCATCACCGGCAGGTTCACCACCAGCCAGGCACCGGCCGCGCCGAGCAGCGCCACCCCGTACGCCCGGAGCTTGCCGGCCCGCCAGCACAGGACGAGCAGCGGCCCGAGCAGCAGTACCGGGTAGAGCTTGGCGGCTGTCGCGAGCCCGATGAGCACACCGAAGGCCAGGGCCCTCCCGCGCGACCACATCAGCATTCCGGCGGCCGTCAGGGCGACCGCCAGCAGGTCCCAGTTGATGGTGGCCGTGAGGGCGAAGGCAGGCGCGAGGGCGACCAGCAGGGCGTCCCAGGGACGGCGGCGGTGGATACGGGCCGTGCAGACGGCGATGACGGCCGCGCAGATCATCAGCATGCCCGCGTTGACCATCCAGTACATCTGGTCGCGGTACTGCATCGAGCCGCCGGGCGTGATCCACGAGGCGACCTCCATGAAGACACCCGTCAGGACGGGGTACTCCAGGTAGTCCATGTCGCCGGGCAGCCGGTCGAAGTACGGCACGAGGTTCGCGGCGAACCCGCGCCCCTCGAACAGGTGCGGGATGTCCGAGTAGCAGGCGTGGGTGTACTGGGAGCTGGCGCCCCGGAACCACGCCCAGTCGTAACACGGCATCTTCTGCGCCATACCGAGCGCGAACATCCCGATGGCCACCAGCGCGACGACGCGCACAGGGGTGAGCCAGTTGCTGCCGAACCAGGCCCAGCGTCCGACGGGGCCGCCGATCAGCTCACTGCCGGCCGCGGCGATCTCGTCGCGGCGGGTGGGCGGTACGACCGAAGCGTCCTGGTGCGCGGTTGTCTCTTCTGTGCTCGGCATGCTGAACATCCTGCCGTACGCGGCCGTGGACGCGGCGAGGGCCGCCGCTCCGGCCCGTACGGCGTGCGTACGGCCCGGGAGCGACGGCCCTCCTGTCAGCGGCGGGGGGTGGGGAGCCTGTCAGCCCCCCGGGCCGCCGAAGAGGCCACCGTTGCCGTTCTGGCCGCCGTTGCCGTTCTGACCGCCGTCCTGGCCGCCGTTCTGGCCGTTCTGCCCGCCGTCCTGGCCGCCACCCGGTTGTGTGGGGGTCTCGCTGCCCCCTCCGTTGGCTCCGCCACCGTGGTCCCCGCCGCCTCCGTTGGCACTGCAGCCCAGGAGCGGGTCGCAGGAATTGGAGGCGGTGGGTGCCGACGAGGACGGGGTCTCGGACGGCGTCTCGGAAGGCGTCTCGGACGGTGTCTCGGACGGGGCCGACTTGCTCGGCGTCGGGGACGGTGAGGCTCCCTGCCCGTAGAAGGTGCCCCCGATCGGGGTGGGCTTCGGGAAGGTGAGGGCCGGCTGGCCGTTGAGCGCCAGCGTCATGTAGTCGCGGAAGATCTCCGAGGGGAACGAGGCACCGTGGATGGTCTCCTGGCCGCCGGTCCCGTACATCTCCAGGAACTTCTTGACGTCCGCCCCGTCGTCCACCCGGAACATGTCGATGGCGGTCGACAACTGCGGGGTGTAGCCCACGAACCACGCCGACTTGTTTCCGTCGGTGGTGCCGGTCTTGCCGGCGATCTGGCGTCCCGGGACCGCGGCGTTCGTACCCGTACCGGACTTGACGACCGTCTGCAGGACGTCGGTCACGTTGTTCGCGACGTCGGCGGTGTATCCGACCTTCGCCTTGTCCGTGTGCGTCCAGGCGTTCGCGCCCTCATGCTTCACCGAGGCCACGGAGTAGGGGTCGCGCTGCTGGCCCTCGGCCGCGAAGGTGCCGTAGGCACCCGCCATACGGATGGCGCTGGGGTCGGAGATACCGATGGAGAACGACGGAACGTCGCTCTTCGACAGGGAACTCGACAGAAGCCCGGCGTCGATGGCGGACTGCCGCACCTTGGGAATCCCTATGTCCATGCCCAACTGGACGAACGGGGAGTTGACGGACTCCCGCATGGCCTCACGCAGACTGATCGGACCGAGGTCGGCGTCGTCGTCGTTGGTCTGGAGCCACTCCTTGCCTTCCTCGTTGGTCCAGATCGAACCGTCGTAGTCCTTGATCTTCAGCTTGTTCTTGCCGCTGAAACGACTCTTGTCCGGATTGATGAGGATACGGTCCGACTCAGGCTGATTTCTGGGCTTGGTGGGGTCCATCACACCGTCCCGCATCGCCGCGGCCAGCACGAACGGCTTGAAGGTCGACCCGACCTGCGCACCCGTGGAGTCGGCGTTGTTGGTGAAGTGCTTGGTGGCGTCGCTGCCGCCGTAGACCGCGACGATCTTCCCGGTCTTCGGATCGACGGACGCGCCGCCGAACTGGACGTATTTGTCCTCCGGCCGCTTCTTCGGATCGATATTGGCGTCGTAGACCTTCTTGACCGAGCTCTCCAGCGCGTTCACCTTCTTCTTGTTGAAGGTGGTGAAGATCTGGTAGCCGCCTCTGGAGAGGTCCGTGGCCGTGATGCCGGTGTTGTTGTTGATGACGTACGCCTTGGCGAGCGCCACCAGATAGCCGACCTGTCCGCTCAACTGGCCCGACTGCACCGGCCCTCTGGGCATGGGGAACTCCCCGGCCTCCGCCTTCGCGTACTCGTCCCGAAGGTTTTTCTTCACATCAGGGTTGGTGGACATGGCGTCCAGGATCTCGTGCCAGCGGGTGACGGCCCGCTGCTTGTTCGCCTCCGGGGTCGCCGCGGCGTTGAGGTCCTGCGCCCCCGCCGGGTCGTAGAGCGTCGCGCCCTTGAGCAACCCGGCGAGCATGGCGCACTGACTCGGGTTCAGGTCCTTGGCGTCCTTGTTGTAATACGTACGGGCGGCGGCCTGGATGCCGAAGGCGCCACGTCCGTAGAACGAGGTGTTCAGGTAGTCCGTCAGGATCTGCTTCTTGGTCAGCTTGGTGCCGACCTTGATCGAGATGAACATCTCCTTGAACTTACGGCTGATGGTCTGGTCCTGGCTGAGGTAGGTGTTCTTCACGAACTGCTGGGTGATGGTCGAACCACCCTGGGTGTCCCCGCCCTTGGCCATGTTGACCATGGCCCGGGCGATGCCCTGCGGGTCGATGCCCGAGTCCGTGTAGAACGACTTGTTCTCACCCGAGATGACGGCGTCCTGCATCGCCTGCGGGATCTCTTCGATCTTGATGTTCTGCCGGTTGATCCCACCACCGGTGGCGACCATCTGCGTGTTGTCGTCCCAGTAGTAGACGTTGTTCTGCGCCTGGGAGAGCTGGTTCGGGTTCGGCACGTCGACCAGGGCGTACGCGACGGCGCTGACGGCCACGATCGAGCCGAAGAACGCGATGACCAGGCCGGAGACCAGCTTCCAGGACGGCATCCAGTGCCGCCACCCGTACTTGTCGTGCCGCGGGTAGTCGATCAGCCGCTTCTTGCGCGGAGGCCCGCTCCGGCCACGGTCCGGCCCCTGAGGGCTGCCGCCGCGCCGGCCGCCACGCTGGGCGGCACGCCTGGCGGCGGCACGTCCTCCGTACGGCTGATCGTCGGGCGGCTCCTCTTCGAGAGAGCCGGAAGGTGAAGCCGAAGCCCCTCGGGAAGGGGCTGCGCGGCGGCCGGTTGGCTGCTGGGCTGCACGCCTGGCCGCGGCACGTCCGCCGCCCGGCTGCTGTGGCGGTTTGCGACGGTGCTCGCTCATCGAACGACTACTCCTCGGGCAGGCGATGGCGCCTGGAAGCGGCAGTTGAGTTCCGGTCCCCCCGAAACGACGGCGGACCGGCCCGGATGCGGACTCCGGCACGGATCCGGTGAGGCGACAGTCTTCACGGTCCCTGCCGTCACGCGGGTTCCGGTGGTCTGCATCCCGCACAGCCTACGCACGACCAAAACCCGCCTAGCGTGAAGTTCACCCCAAATCAGGCAACTTGCTTTCTGAGAATTCATTATGTGACGCCGTTCACCTGGGCCCCTCTTGTCGCACAGGCCTCTCCGGCCTATCGTGCTGATGTATCGACTCGATACATCAGCACGGCATAAAGGTCCTGGACCGCAGAGGAGACGAAGGGTGAGCAGACGCTCGGGCATCCTCGAGTTCGCTGTGCTCGGTCTGCTGCGCGAGTCCCCCATGCACGGCTATGAGCTGCGGAAACGGCTCAACACCTCGCTGGGGATCTTCCGTGCGTTCAGCTACGGGACGCTGTATCCCTGCCTCAAGACACTGGTCGCCAACGGCTGGCTGATCGAGGAGCCGGGCAGCGCACCGGAGGACGCGGCCGCCGCCTCCCTCGCGGGGCGCCGGGCCAAGATCGTCTATCGGCTGACCGCGGAAGGTAAGGAACATTTCGAGGAACTCCTCTCGCACACCGGCCCCGACGCCTGGGAGGACGAGCACTTCGCTGCTCGGTTCGCCTTCTTCGGACAGACGGAGCGCGAGGTCCGGATGCGCGTGCTGGAAGGCCGCCGCAGCCGGCTGGAGGAGCGCTTGGAGAAGATGCGTGCCTCCCTGGTCCGTACGCGGGAGCGGCTCGACGACTACACGCTCGAACTGCAACGGCACGGTATGGAGTCGGTCGAGCGCGAGGTGCGCTGGCTGAACGAGCTCATCGAGAGCGAGCGGGTGGGGCGCGATCAGCGACGGTCCGCCCCGGAGAACCCCGCTGAGCACAGCACCGGACGTGGTGCCGGGCACAACGCCGGGCACAACGAAACACCGCACGACGAAACACCTGGAGAAGCGGACGGCCTGCCCCGGCTTCGGGACACCGCGTCCACCGGGGGTACGCCCCCGGGACGCCCGGTCCCACCGGATCCGTCCGACGATCCTGCCAAGTGAGGCCCCGCATCCGCGCGGGGACTCATCAAGAACACTGAAATCACACAGGGAGCAACCGGAATGGGTTCGGTTCGCGTAGCCATCGTCGGCGTGGGCAATTGCGCCGCCTCGCTGGTACAGGGCATCGAGTATTACAAGGACGCCGATCCGGCGGCCAAGGTGCCCGGTCTGATGCACGTCCAGTTCGGCGACTACCACGTTCGTGACATCGAGTTCGTGGCCGCCTTCGATGTCGACGCGAAGAAGGTCGGCCTCGACCTCGCGGATGCCATCGGCGCCAGTGAGAACAACACCATCAAGATCTGCGACGTGCCGAACGCCGGCGTCACGGTCCAGCGCGGCCACACCCTCGACGGTCTGGGCAAGTACTACCGCGAGACGATCGAGGAGTCCCCCGAGTCCCCGGCCGACATCGTCGCCACCCTCAAGGACAGGCAGGTCGACGTACTCGTCTGCTACCTGCCGGTGGGTTCCGAGGCGGCGGCGAAGTACTACGCGCAGTGCGCCATCGACGCCAAGGTCGCCTTCGTCAACGCCCTCCCGGTCTTCATCGCCGGTACGAAGGAGTGGGCGGACAAGTTCACCGCCGCCGGCGTCCCGATCATCGGTGACGACATCAAGTCGCAGGTCGGCGCGACCATCACGCACCGGGTCATGGCGAAGCTCTTCGAGGACCGCGGTGTCGTCCTCGACCGCACGATGCAGTTGAACGTCGGCGGCAACATGGACTTCAAGAACATGCTGGAGCGTGAGCGCCTGGAGTCCAAGAAGATCTCCAAGACGCAGGCGGTCACCTCGCAGATCCGCGACCGCGACCTGGGCGCCGACAACGTCCACATCGGCCCGTCGGACTACGTGGCCTGGCTCGACGACCGCAAGTGGGCGTACGTCCGCCTCGAGGGCCGCGCTTTCGGCGACGTGCCGCTGAACCTGGAGTACAAGCTCGAGGTCTGGGACTCGCCGAACTCGGCAGGCGTCATCATCGACGCCGTCCGCGCCGCGAAGATCGCCAAGGACCGCGGTATCGGCGGCCCCGTGCTCTCCGCTTCGTCGTACTTCATGAAGTCGCCGCCGGTGCAGTACTTCGACGACGAGGCCCGCGACAACGTCGAGAAGTTCATCCGCGGCGAGGTCGACGGCTGACAGCCGGCTTCACCGCACAGCAGCGCCTCCGTACCGCCTCTGTACGTACGGGAAGAGCCACCGGGCAGCCCGCCCGGTGGCTCTTCCCGTATCCGCCCCTCTTCGCCGCGGGGCCGTATGTGACGCTGACCTCCATGCCCGTCATACGCGATCTGCGCACCCTGCTGGGCCTCTCCGGCTTCCGCCGCCTGCTGGCGGTCCGCCTTCTCTCCCAGGCGGCGGACGGCGTCTTCCAGGTCGCCCTCGCCACGCATGTGGTGTTCTCCCCCGAGGAACAGACCTCGCCCGCAGCGATCGCCTCCGCCATGGCGGTCCTGCTGCTGCCCTACTCACTGATCGGACCGTTCGCCGGCGTCCTGCTGGACCGCTGGCAGCGCCGTCAGGTCTTCCTCTACGGCAATCTGCTGCGGGCCGTCCTCGCCGGCTGCACGGCTCTACTGATCGTCGCCGCGGTGCCCGACTGGCTCTTCTACGTCTCCGCGCTGTCCGTGACGGCCGTCAACCGGTTCGTTCTGGCCGGGCTCTCGGCGGCCCTGCCCCGGGTGACCGACACCGAGCAACTGGTGCTCGCCAACTCCCTCTCCCCGACGGCCGGAACGCTGGCCGCGACCGCGGGCGGCGGACTCGCCTTCGTCGTACGGCTGACCCTCTCGGACTCCGACGCCGCCGTGGTGCTGCTGGGCGCGGTGCTCTACCTCTGCGCCGCCCTGACGTCGCTCCTGATGGCACGCGGGCTTCTCGGACCCGATCGAGAGGCGGGCCGGCAGCGGCTGGGCGCCGCTCTCGTCTCGACCGCGCGCGGGCTGACGGGCGGCCTCCGCCATCTCGCTGAGCGGCGCGACGCGGCCCACGCGCTGGCGGCGATGACGATGATGCGCTTCTGCTACGGCGCGCTGACGGTGATGGTGCTGATGCTCTCGCGATACGCCTGGACGGACAGCGAGTCGGCGGGGCTCGCGCTGCTCGGGCTGGCTGTCGGGGTGTCCGGAGCGGGTTTCTTCGTGGCCGCAGTCCTGGCCCCCTGGGCGGTGGGACGGTTCGGCCCGTACGGCTGGATCGCCACCTGCGCCGGAGCGAGCGCTCTCATCGAGCCGGCCCTGTGGCTGCCCTTCGCCCCCGTGCCCGCCCTGATCGCCGCGTTCATCCTCGGCCTGGTCACCCAGGGGGCGAAGATCGCCACGGACACGGTGGTGCAGTCCTCCGTGGCCGACGCGTTCCGCGGCCGGGTCTTCTCCCTCTACGACGTGCTGTTCAACGTCGCCTTCGTCGGAGCGGCGGCCATCGCGGCGCTGATGCTGCCGCCCGACGGCCGATCCATACCCCTCGTGATCACGGTCGCCGCCCTGTCGGCCGCCGTGGCCGGGACGATGGCCCGGTGGGGGCACCAGCCCGAGACTCGGGCGGAGCGATGTTTCACGTGAAACAACGCACCGGAACATGGCGAGGGGGCGATGTTTCACGTGAAACATCGCCCCCCACACACTCCTCGCGCACACCAGAGCCACGTCAGCTCCGGGTGGCCCACCACTCCTTGAGCGCCGCAGCGGCCTCGTCGCGCCCCATCGGCCCGTTCTCCAGCCGCAGCTCCAGCAGGAAGGTGTACGCGGCGCCGATCACCGGACCGGGGCCCACGCCCAGGATCTCCATGATCTGGTTGCCGTCCAGATCGGGCCTGATCGAGTCGAGCTGCTCCTGCTCCTGCAACTCGGCGATACGCGCCTCCAGGCCGTCGTAGGCCCGCGAGAGGGCGTTCGCCTTGCGCTTGTTCCGGGTGGTGCAGTCCGAACGCGTCAGCTTGTGCAGCCGCTCCAGCAACGGCCCCGCGTCGCGTACGTAGCGCCGCACCGCCGAGTCGGTCCACTCCCCTGTCCCGTAGCCGTGGAACCGCAGGTGCAGCTCCACCAGCCGGGAGACGTCCCTGACGAGGTCGTTGGAGTACTTGAGAGCGGTCATCCGCTTCTTGGTCAGCTTCGCGCCCACCATCTCGTGGTGGTGGAAGGAGACCCCGCCGTCCTTCTCGAAGCGCCGCGTCCTGGGCTTGCCGATGTCGTGGAGCAGAGCCGCCAGCCTCAGCACCAGGTCAGGACCGTCCTCCTCCAGGTCGATGGCCTGCTCCAGGACAGTCAGCGAGTGCTCGTACACGTCCTTGTGCCGGTGGTGCTCGTCGCTCTCCAGCCGCAGCGCCGGCAGCTCGGGCAGCACCCGCTCCGCGAGACCCGTGTCGACGAGCAGCGTGAGGCCCTTGCGGGGGTGCTTCGAGAGCAGCAGCTTGTTGAGCTCGTCACGCACCCGCTCGGAGGAGACGATCCCGATACGGTCGGACATCGCCGTCATCGCCCCGACAACCTCCGGGGCGACCTCGAAGTCCAGTTGTGCGGCGAAGCGGGCGGCCCGGAACATCCGCAGCGGATCGTCGGAGAAGGAGTCCTCCGGGGCCCCAGGAGTGCGCAGCACCCGCGCGGCGAGGTCCTCCAGACCACCGTGCGGATCGATGAACTCCTTCTGCGGCAGCGCGACGGCCATCGCGTTCACCGTGAAGTCCCGCCGCACGAGGTCTTCCTCGATCGAGTCGCCGTAGGACACCTCAGGTTTGCGCGACGTCCTGTCGTAGGACTCCGAGCGGTACGTCGTCACCTCGATCAGATAGCCGTCCTTCTGGCAGCCGACCGTGCCGAAGGCGATCCCCACCTCCCAGACGGAGTCCGCCCACGGCCGGACGATCCTCAGGACGTCCTCGGGGCGGGCATCGGTGGTGAAGTCGAGGTCGTTGCCGAGCCGGCCGAGCAGGGCGTCCCTGACCGAGCCGCCGACCAGGGCCAGAGAGAATCCGGCTGCTCGGAACCGGTGGGCGAGATCGTCGGCGACGGGGGACACCCGCAGCAGTTCGCTGACCGCGCGGTGCTGCACCTGACTCAGTGCGCTGGGATTGTCTTCGTTGGCGTTCGGCACAACAGAAAAGGGTACGTGTCCCCGCCCCCGCCGGCGGCCCAGTTTCGAGGAGCCCGGACTCCGGTGCACGGGTTTCCCGCCGCGCATGAGATTCTTCCGATCATGTGGAGCAGTCCCCAGCACTTCACCACAGCGCACATCGTTACCATGCCTGGACGCACAACCGACGACCACAAACGATGACGAGGGACGGGCGAGCGTGGCCGAGGCGGCAGACTTCCAGGGGATGGGTCATTCCCCTGCGCGCCGGTGGCTGCGGCGTACAGCCGCGCTGATCGCGGGAGCACCGCTCCTGGCCGGGCTGCTGGCCGTGACAGCGGCCCCGGCAGCCCATGCCGGAGAGGCGGCCGCCACCGGCCCGCACACGGCCGACGTGGCGCTGGACACGCTGTCGCCCAGCGCGCCGGTGCCGGGCGACACACTCACCGTCTCCGGCACGGTGACCAACAAGAGCAAGCGAACCCTCGACAACGCCACGGTGAACGTCGAGGTGGGTCCGCAGCTCTCCGGCAGGGTCGCGATCGACGACGCCGCCGAGCGGTCCGACGACGCATCGGTCGATGTCCCGCCGATCGGCGGCAAGTACAAGGTCAACCTGCCGAAGCTCATCTCGGGTGTTCCCTACGACTTCAAGCTCGCCATCCCCGTCAGCAAGCTGGGGCTCGGCGGGGACGGTGTCTACCAGCTCGGCGTCTCCCTGAACGGGACGACCCCCGACCTGCCGTACGAGCACACGCTGGGGGCACAGCGAACGTTCCTCCCCTGGCAGCCGGAGGCCACGGAGAAGAAGACCCAGCTCACCTACCTCTGGCCGCTCATCTCCACCACGCATCTCACCGCCGAGACCGGCTCGGACGAGCAGCAGACGCCGGTCTTCGCCAACGACGACCTGGCCACGGACCTCGCCCCCGGCGGACGGCTGCAACAGCTCGTCGCCCTCGGCGACGACCTTCCCGTGACCTGGGTCATCGACCCCGACCTGCTCGCCAGCGTCGACGCGATGACCCGCAGCTACCGCGTCCGCAGCGGCACCACCACCGTGCCCGGCAAGAGCCAGGCCGTGGCGAACCAGTGGCTCGACGCCCTCGACAAGGCCGTACGGGGACACAAGGTCGTCGCGCTGCCGTTCAGCGACCCGGACCTGGCCTCACTCGCCCACCGGGGCAAGAACGTCTCCGGCTCGCTCAGCCACCTCCAGCCCGCCACCGAGGTCGCCAGGACCACCGTGGCGACGATCCTCCACGTGGACCCCTCCACCGACTTCGCCTGGCCCGTCGACGGCGCGATCGACCCCTCGATCGTCGACGTCGCCACCTCGGGCGGCGCGCACAAGATCATCACCCGCAGCGACAGCCTCCAGGACAACCTGCCGTACAGCCCCAACGCCGCACGGCCCATCGGCGGCGGCACCACAGCGGTAGTCGCCGACGCCCAGCTCTCCACCGGCTTCCAGGGCGACCTGACGACGGCGGACAACTCGATCCTCGCGATCCAGAAGTTCCTGGCCCAGTCGCTGGCGCTGACCCTCCAGCAGCCCTCGAAACAGCGCAGCATCGTCGTCGCCCCCCAGCGGATGCCGACCGCCGCCCAGGCCCAGTCGATGGCGAGCGCCCTGCGCACCCTCGGCCCCGAGCGCTGGACGCAGCCGTCGAACCTGATCGCCGCCGCCGCCGCAAAGCCCGACGCCGACGCCAACACCAAGGTGCCCAGCACCTCCCGGTACCCCAAGAAGCTGCGCAACCAGGAACTGCCGACCAGCGCGTTCCAGCAGATCGCCGACACCCAGAGCCAGCTCGACAACTTCAAGGCGATCCTCAGCGCCCCCGACCGCGTCGAGGCACCCTTCGCCAACGCGCTCTACCGGGCGATGGCGACCTCCTGGCGCGGGAACCCGACGGGCGCCCAGCAGTACCGCGACGGGGTGCAGAACTACCTGCTGAGCCTCACCAACGGGGTGCAGCTCATCCACAAGTCCGTCCTCACCCTCTCGGGGCGCAGCGCGACGATCCCCGTGACCGTCCAGAACCAGCTCGTGCAGGGCGTCGAGCACCTGGTGCTGCGGCTCACCTCCAGCAAGCCGAACCGGCTCAAGATCGACGCCGACAAGAAGTCCGCCGAGGAACCGATCAAGATCGACGGCGAGCACAGCCAGTCGGTCAAGTTCACCGGCGCCGGAAACGCCACCGGCCCGGTCTCGGTGACCGCACAGCTCTACACCCTGGACGGCAAGCCCTACGGCAGGCCCATGACCTTCAAGGTGAAGGTCTCCGAGATCACCCCCACCGTGATGCTCGTCATCGCCGGCGGTGTGCTGCTCCTGGTCCTCGCCGGGGCGAAGATGTACAGCCGGCGCAAGCGCGCCGCCGCACGCAAGGCAGCAGCGGAACCGGCGGATCCCGAGGACCCGCCGGGCGGTCCCGACGACCCCACGGATCCCGTGGATCCCAAGGACGGCGCCGACAGCAGGAACAGCACCACCGGCACGAAGGACACACAAGGCACGAAGGCCGCCGAGGACACAGTTCCCGAGCAGCCGAGTGACCCGGAGGACCCGGAACCGGACACCGGACCGGAAAACGCGAAGGCGTCGGGCACGGGTGAGAAAGTGAACCGTTGAGCGATGTCGTGGCCGGCCGGCCGGGGACGATGAGGTGGGGTAACCATGAACGCGCCGTACGACGGTGACCGCGGACAAGGCGCGGGCGGCGATCCGGCAGGTCAGGTTCCCCCGCCGGGGCACTCGGGCCAGGATCCCTATGTCCAGGACGCCTACACCCAGGATCCCTACTGGGCGCAGGACCTCGCCGCGCAGGACCCGGTGAGCGAGGCGCTGTACGACGGCGCCGCGCACCCGCCGCCGCCCCCCGGCCCGTACCAGGACTCCTCGCAGCTCTACCAGCAGCCCCCGGTGCAGCAGCACGCCCCTGACCCGCGGGTCTGGGCACAGACCCCGGCGCCCGAACCCGAGGGTTTCTCCCGCCGCCTGCCGTACGGGGACGACCCGAGGACCACCCAGTTCACCGGGGTCGACGAGCTGGTCTCCCAGGCCGGTGACGACGCCACCCAGCCCGACGCGTTCGCGCACCTCTACCGCGACCAGCAGGGCCTCGGCCCCGTACCCGCACCGCCCGACCCGGAACCGGTCACCGCACCGCCCCCCGCCAAGAAGGCGGGCGGCAAGGCATCAGGACTGCTCAAGTCGAGCGCGCTGATGGCGGCGGGCACCCTGGTCTCCCGGCTGACCGGTTTCGTACGGAGCCTGGTGCTCACCGCCGCGCTGGGCGCCGCCCTCCTCGGTGACTCCTTCAGCGTGGCCTACACCCTGCCCACGATGATCTACATCCTCACCGTCGGCGGCGGCCTCAACTCCGTGTTCGTCCCGCAACTCGTACGGTCGATGAAGGACGACGAGGACGGCGGCCAGGCGTACGCCAACCGCCTGCTGACCCTCGTCATGGTGGCCCTCGGCGTCATCACGGCCATCGTGGTCCTCGCGGCGCCGCTGCTGATCAGCGTGATGTCCCCGACGATCGCCGGCGACCCGGCGGCCAACAACGTCGCCGTCACCTTCGCCCGCTACTGCCTGCCCACGATCTTCTTCATGGGTGTGCATGTGGTCATGGGTCAGATCCTGAACGCACGCGGCAAGTTCGGCGCGATGATGTGGACCCCGGTCCTCAACAACATCGTCATGATCGTCACGTTCGGTCTCTTCATCTATGTGTACGGCACCGCCGCCGACTCCGGCATCGGCGTCAAGACGATCCCGGCGGAGGGCGTACGGCTGCTGGGCGTCGGCACCCTGCTCGGCCTCACCGTCCAGGCGCTCGCGATGATTCCCTACCTCCGCGAGGCCGGGTTCCGCTTCCGCCCCCGGTTCGACTGGAAGGGCCACGGCCTCGGCAAGACGATCAAGCTGGCCAAGTGGACCGTCCTGTTCGTTCTCGCCAACCAGGCCGGTGTCGTGGTCGTCACCCGCCTCGCCACCGCGGCGGGCAAGGCCTCCGGCAAGGACGGCGCCGGCATCCTCGGCTACAGCAACGCCCAGCTCATCTGGGGCATGCCGCAGGCCATAATCACCGTCTCGGTCATGGCGGCCCTGCTGCCCCGGCTCTCCCGCGCCGCCCACGACGGCGACCCCGGCGCCGTACGCGACGACATCTCCCAGGGCCTGCGCAACTCGGCGGTCGCGATCGTCCCGATCGCCTTCGCCTTCCTCGCCCTCGGTGTCCCGATGTCCACCCTGCTGTTCTCGTCGAGCGGCCTGGAATCGGCACAGTCCATGGGCTTCATCCTGATGGCGTTCGGCCTCGGGCTCATCCCGTACTCCGTGCAGTACGTCGTCCTGCGCGGCTTCTACGCGTACGAGGACACCCGGACCCCCTTCTACAACACGGTCATCGTCGCCGCCGTCAACGCGGCGGCCTCCGGCGTCAGTTACCTCGTCCTGCCGTCCGGCTGGGCCGTAGTCGGCATGGCCGCCTCGTACGGTCTCGCCTACGCCGTCGGCGTCGGAGTCGCCTGGCGCAGGCTCAAGAACCGCCTCGGCGGCGACCTGGACGGCGGCCGCGTGATGCGCACCTACGCACGCCTGTGCCTGGCGTCCATCCCCGCGGCCCTCGCCGGCGGCGCCGTCGGCTACTTCGTACTCCACAGCGCGGGCAACGGCGCTGTCGGCGCTCTCGTGGCCCTGATCGGCGGCGGCATCGTCCTCCTCGGCGTCTTCTATCTCGCGGCCAAGAAGATGCGGATCGAGGAAATCAACGCCATGGTCGGCATGGTGCGCGGTCGTCTCGGACGCTAGAAGCGGCGGCCGGGCACAACCATCACCGGCCACCGCGTGTCGTGCATAGTGCCGGACTGTGGGCACAATTGGCTTGGCTGTTGGATAGTGCTCAACGGATGGGGAGGCAGGAGCGACGGTGGCGGAACGTAGCACGGCTGCCGTCGACGTGGCCGACAACAGCGGCGATGAGCCGCTGTCCGCCAAGGCGGACAAGGCCACGACCGACGGTGTGGCGAAGGTCAAGGACGCCGAGAACGCCAAGGATACTGACGAAGAGTCCGCATCGGAGTCGGCCGGCGAGCGGCAGAGCACCGAGCCGACCGTCACGGCCCCCGAGCTGCACAGCGGCCACAAGCTGGCCAGACGCTACCGCCTGGAGGAGTGCGTCACCCGACTGGACGGCTTCAGTAGCTGGCGTGCGGTCGACGAGAAACTGCGCCGCGCCGTCGGTGTCCACCTGCTTCCGGCCAACCATCCACGAGCCCGCTCCGTACTGGCGGCCGCCAGATCCGCCGCGCTCCTCGGCGACCCGCGCTTCGTACAGGTCCTCGACGCCGTCGAGGAGGACGACCTCGTCTACGTCGTCCACGAATGGCTGCCCGACTCCGTCGAACTCACCGCACTGCTCGCCGCCGGTCCGATGGACGCCCACGACGCCTACCAGTTCGTCAGCCAGATCGCCGGAGCCATGGCAGCGGCCCACCGTGAAGGCCTGGCCCATCTCAGGCTGACACCAGGAGCGGTGCTGCGGACATCCAGCGGCCAGTACCGCATCCGCGGCCTCGCCGTGAACGCGGCGCTGCGAGGTATCAGCGCCGAACGGCCCCAGCGCACCGACACGGAGGCGATCGGCGCCCTGCTGTACGCCACGCTGACCCAGCGCTGGCCGTACGAGACCGACGCCTACGGGCTCTCCGGCCTTCCCAAGGGCGTCGGCCTGATCGCTCCCGACCAGGTCCGCGCCGGCATCCACCGCGGCCTCTCCGAACTCGCCATGCGCGCCCTGGTCAACGACGGCGCCACGGCGTCCCGTCAGGAACCGCCCTGCACCACCCCGGACGAACTGGCCAAGGCGATCGCGGAGATGCCGCGCATCAAGCCTCCGGAGCCCACGTTCACCGCCCCGCCCGAATACCAGCGAACCACCTACCAGCAGGGCACCTACGGACGCTCGCACCCCGGCACAGCGGTGCCCGTCACGCCCCAGCCGGTACCCCCCGCGCCGCTCCAGAGCCGTACGGGCAAGACCCTCAAGTGGCTCGTCGCTGCGCTCCTCATCGCGGCGCTCGGGCTCGGTAGCTGGCAAGTCGCCGACCGCCTCCTCGAGCAGAACGAGAAGCAGAGCGACGACCCCGCGAACACCCAGACGACCACGGGGAACGGCAACGACAAGGCCCTCCAGGCCGGCAAACCGCTCAGCATCGTCTCCGCCTACGACTTCGACCCCGCGCCCGAAGGCAACGGCGTCGAGAACCCCGACGAGATAAAAGACAGCTACGACGGCAACCCGGCCACGTACTGGCAGACCATGAGCTACAAGGACACCCCGAACTTCGGAAACCTGAAGTCGGGCGTCGGCATCGTGCTGGACCTCGGCAAAACGCAGCAGGTCGGCACCGTGAACGTCAGCTTCCTGGACGGACAGACCTCGGTCGAACTGAGGGCCGCGTCGGCGGACACCACACAGCGCCCCTCCACGCTGGGAAGTTTCACGAAGGTTGCCGAGGGATCCGGTGAGAAAGTAGCCCTCAAGCCGGGGAAGCCCCTCCGGACACGGTACGTTCTGGTCTGGCTGACCAAGCTTCCGCAGACCAGCGCAGGCAGTTTCCGCGGCAGGGTCTCGGAAATCAGCGTCACCAGCTAACGCGACCCAGGGGAGGGGGCACACCGTTGGACGACGCAGCTCTCAGCGATACGAGCGACCAAGACCTTCTGAGTGCACATGTCGCAGGTGATCCCGACGCCTTCGGCGAGCTCGTACGCCGTCACCGCGACCGCCTCTGGGCCGTCGCCCTGCGCACGCTGGGAGACCGTGAGGAAGCGGCCGACGCCGTCCAGGACGCCCTCGTATCCGCCTTCCGCGCCGCCCACACCTTCCGCGGCCAGTCCGCGGTGACCACCTGGCTGCACCGCATCACCGTCAACGCCTGCCTCGACCGGGTCCGTAAGGCCTCCTCCCGCAAGACCTCCCCCATGGACGACACGGAGCGGTTGGAACAGCTCCTCGAACCCCATGAATCCGCTGAGGAACCCGCCCAGCGCGAGGACCTCCACCGTGAGCTCCTCGCCGCACTGGCCAAGCTCCCCGTCGACCAGCGCGCCGCGCTCGTCCTCGTGGACATGCAGGGATACCCCGTGGCCGAAGCGGCACGTGTCCTCGGCGTCCCCACCGGGACGGTGAAAAGCCGCTGTGCACGGGGGAGAGCCAGACTCCTGCCGATGGTCAGCCATCTGCGGGGAGACCCGGAGGATAACGGCGGTCCGCGCAGGGGAAGGAACCGGACGCCGGAGGCATCCGTCCCACCGGCATCAGGGCAGAGGAACGCAGGACCGAATGATCCTGCCGCAGCGAAGGGCGGAGGTGGGCGCACATGACATCGACGACGGGCACGGCTCAGCACCCGGACGTCTCGGAAATCGCCGACCTCATGGAAGGCCTGCTCCCACCCTCACGCACCGCGGAGGTCCGGCAGCACCTCGACGGCTGCCCGCTCTGCGCGGATGTCCACGCCTCCCTGGAAGAGATCAAGGGACTGCTCGGCACCCTGCCAGGACCGACCCGGATGCCGGACGATGTCGCAGGACGCATCGACGCCGCACTGGCCGCCGAAGCACTGCTCGACGCGACCGCCCCGGACGAGACCATCGATGTTTCACGTGAAACATCGACCGCCGCCGAGGCGCCCGAACCGGCGAGCCCCGCGGAGACGGACACCACCCCGGCGGACCCGCCCAGGACCGACCGTCCCGGAGGCCGCTCCAGGGGAGCCACCGGCCCCGGCCGGAGCGGTCCCGTACGCCCCGCCCGACCCGTACGCCGCCGACGCAGGGCGGTCCTCGGCGCCGTCTTCGGCACCGCCTTCGGAGCGGCGGCCATCGGCGTCGGCGTCCTGCTGTCGCAGTCCGTCGGCGGGTCCGACAACAGCGCCGCCAGCGCCCCCGCCGACACCCGGGCCGGCGCCACACAGAACGGCGTCGAGTTCACCGACGTGCACCTCAAGGGAAGCGTCGACTCACTGCTGCACCCCAGCCCGACAGCCACCGGGCCCGACGGCAAGAAGCACGGTGACTCCACCACCGGTCGGCAGAGCACCACGAACTCGCCCATGCTCCAGCAGTTGCCCACCGTGCCCCAGTGCATCCAGCGAGGCACCGGTCGCACCGAACCCGCCATCGCGGTGGAGGAGGGCACCTACCACGGTGATCACGCCTACCTCGTCGTCCTTCCGCACGCCGACGACACCAGCCGGGTACAGGCGTATGTCATCGACGCGACCTGCGTGAAGAACGCCCCCACCACCAAGGGCAAAGTCCTGCTGACCCACGCCTACCCTCGTCACTGACGACACCGCCGCGCCGCAGGGGCACCACGGGAATGTAAGACCCGTAGGATCCGTTGCGTGGGGTGAGAGTCGTTGAACCGGCCCCAGTAGGCAGTAGGCAGTCTGCAGAGACGAGGAAGAAACCCGTGAGCGAAGTCCGTAATGTGATCATCATTGGCTCCGGGCCCGCCGGCTACACGGCCGCGCTGTACACCGCGCGCGCATCGCTGAAGCCGCTGGTCTTCGAGGGCGCTGTCACCGCCGGTGGTGCACTGATGAACACCACCGACGTCGAGAACTTCCCGGGCTTCCGCGACGGCATCATGGGCCCCGACCTGATGGACAACATGCGGGCACAGGCAGAACGCTTTGGCGCCGAGCTCATCCCGGACGATGTCCTCTCCGTCGACCTCACCGGTGACATCAAGACCGTCACGGACACCGCCGGCACGGTCCACCGCGCCAAGGCAGTGATCGTCACCACCGGCTCCCAGCACCGCAAGCTGGGCCTGCCCAACGAGGACACGCTCTCCGGGCGAGGCGTCTCCTGGTGCGCCACCTGTGACGGCTTCTTCTTCAAGGACCAGGACATCGCCGTGGTCGGTGGCGGTGACACCGCGATGGAGGAGGCGACCTTCCTTTCCCGGTTCGCCAAGTCCGTCACGATCATCCACCGCCGGGACACCCTGCGCGCCTCCAAGGCCATGCAGGACCGTGCCTTCGCCGACCCGAAGATCAAGTTCGCCTGGGACAGCGAGGTCGCCGAGATCCATGGCGACCAGAAGCTCTCCGGCCTGACCCTGCGCAACACCAGGACAGGTGAGACATCCCCGCTCGACGTGACCGGCCTCTTCATCGCGGTGGGCCACGACCCGAGGACCGAACTGTTCAAGGGCCAGCTCGACCTGGACGACGAGGGATACCTCATCGTCGACGCCCCGTCGACGCGGACCAACCGACACGGTGTCTTCGCCGCCGGTGACGTCGTCGACCACACCTATCGCCAGGCGATCACCGCCGCCGGCACCGGGTGCTCCGCAGCTCTCGACTCCGAGCGTTTCCTCTCCGCCCTCAGCGACCGCGAAAAGGCCGCCGAGCCGGAGAAGACCGCCAGCGTCTGAGACCTCTACCGATCCCCACCACACAACATTAAGGAGGCCGCCGTGGCCGGCGACCTGAAGCATGTGACCGACGATTCATTCGAAGAGGATGTCCTCAAGAGCGACAAGCCCGTACTGGTGGACTTCTGGGCCGCCTGGTGCGGACCGTGCCGCCAGATCGCGCCGTCCCTGGAGGCCATCGCGGCCGAACACGGCGACAAGATCCAGGTGGTCAAGCTCAACATCGACGAGAACCCGGCCACCGCAGCCAAGTACGGCGTCATGTCCATCCCGACGCTGAACGTCTACCAGAACGGCGAGGTCGCCAAGACCATCGTCGGCGCCAAGCCCAAGGCCGCGCTCGTACGCGACCTGGAGAGCTTCATCGGCGAAGGTGTCACCACCGCCTGACGCTCATCTCGATGTTTCACGTGAAACGGCTCCATCCTCCGCCAGGGGGATGGAGCCGTTTCCACATCACAGCGTCCACATCACAGGGGCCGCATCACATCACAGCGGCCGCAGCGCCGGCTCCTTCTGTACGACGCCCAGCAGCCGGTCCAACGCCAGCTCCACGTCTTCCTTCCACGAGAGCGTCGTCCTCAGATCCAGCCGCATCCGTGGATACGCCGGGTGCGGCCGTACGGTCTTGAAGCCCACCGACAGCAGATGATCCGCGGGCAGCACACACGCCGGTTCCTTCCAGCGGGCGTCACCGAAGGCTTCGATCGCCTTGAACTCCCGCCGCAGCAGATCCTTGGCCACGGCCTGCACCATCACCCGGCCCAACCCCTGGCCCTGATAGCCCGGCATTATCCAAGCGGTCATGAGCTGCGCGGCATCAGGGGAGACCGGGCTCGTCGGGAAGGCCGTGGACCGCGGGACATACGCCGGAGGCGCGTACATCACAAACCCGACGGGCAGATCGTCCACGTACACCACCCGGCCGCAGGAACCCCACTCCAGAAGAACCGCCGAGATCCAGGCTTCCTTCTCCGCCTCGGGCCTGCCCGCCTTCACCGCGGCCTCTCCGTTGACCGGATCAAGCTCCCAGAAAACACACCCCCGGCACCGCCTGGGCAGGTCTTGAAGATTGTCCAGCGTGAGCGGTGCAAGCCGACGCCCCATGAAGGCTGTTCCTCACTTCCCTCGCCCGACGCGACACGGACGGCCGCGCCAGGTGGATCAAGGTACATGTGCCCTACCAGAACGCATCGTATCCACCCAGAGATACGCAGCACACCGAGGGACAGCAAAGGGCGGTCCGTGTTCCGGAAATCCCGGAACACGGACCGCCCTTCACCGCGGTACGAGCCACTCAGCCCTCGTCGGGCACATCCTCATCGCCGTCGTCCGACAGACTCGAATCCATGACGCGGCCCTCACCGGGGGCGAGCGCGGCGAGAATCCGGTCGAGATCATCGATCGAAGCGAACTCGACGACGATCTTCCCCTTCTTCTGCCCCAGGTCCACCTTCACCCGCGTCTCGAAACGGTCCGAGAGACGCGAGGCGAGATCCGTCAGCGCCGGCGACAACCGAGCACCGGCCCTCGGGCCCTTCGCCTTGGGGGAACTCTGCGGACGCGAACCCATCAGAGTCACGATCTCCTCGACGGTCCGCACCGACAGCCCCTCGGCCACGATGCGGTGCGCCAGCAGATCCTGCTCCTCGGAGTCGTCCACCGCGAGCAACGCCCGTGCGTGGCCCGCCGAGAGCACCCCGGCGGCGACCCTCTTCTGCACCCGCGGAGACAGCCGCAGCAACCGCAGTGTGTTGGAGACCTGCGGGCGCGAACGCCCGATCCGGTCCGCCAACTGGTCGTGCGTACAACTGAAGTCCTTGAGCAACTGGTCGTAGGCCGCAGCCTCTTCCAGCGGGTTCAACTGAGCCCGGTGCAGGTTCTCCAACAGCGCCTCAAGAAGCAGCTTGTCGTCGTCCGTGGCCCGCACGATCGACGGAATGCGCTCCAAGCCGGCCTCACGGCAGGCACGCCAGCGCCGCTCACCCATGATCAGCTCATAGCGCTCCGTCCCCACCTGCCTGACCACAACAGGCTGGAGAAGCCCCACTTCCTTGATCGAAGTGACCAGCTCCGCCAGCGCGTCGTCGTCGAACACCTCACGAGGCTGCCGGGGATTCGGCGTGATCGAATCGATCGGCAACTCCGCGAAATGCGCCCCGGCCGCCTCAGGCTCCGGAGCCGCCTCCACCTCGGGCGGGTCCGTCTCCACATCCGGCACCGCCGCGGCCTGAGGCAGCGACGTCACCTTCGCAGCCGCCACCCCCCGCTCCGCGGTCAGTGTCTGAGCCGCCCCTGAAACAGGCCCCCCGGAAGGGGGCGTCTGCTTCTCCTGCGGAGCGGCAGGGATCAGCGCACCGAGCCCACGCCCCAATCCTCTACGTCGCTCGCTCACTGGATCCCCTCCGACATGTTCTGCTGACTGTTCTGACCGCCCACATGGGCATGCGTGCCGTCGTACGACACCCCGACACCCCGCAAAGCGATCTCACGGGCCGCCTCAAGATACGACAGAGACCCGCTGGAACCCGGATCATAGGTGAGCACCGTCTGCCCGTAGCTCGGCGCCTCCGAGATACGCACGGACCGAGGGATGCTCGTCCGCAGCACCTCCTTGCCGAAGTGGCTGCGCACCTCGTCCGCCACCTGCGAAGCGAGCCGGGTTCTGCCGTCGTACATGGTGAGCAGGATCGTCGACACATGCAGCGCCGGATTGAGATGGCCACGGACCAGATCGACGTTGCGCAGCAACTGCCCCAGCCCCTCCAGCGCGTAGTACTCGCACTGAATGGGGATCAGCACCTCCGCGCCGGCGACCATCGCATTGACGGTCAGCAGGCCCAGCGACGGCGGACAGTCGATCAGGATGTAATCCAGTGGCTGCTCGTACGCCTCGATCGCCCGCTGCAGTCTGCTCTCCCGCGCCACCAGCGACACCAACTCGATCTCCGCACCGGCGAGATCGATGGTGGCCGGGGCGCAGAAGAGACCTTCGACATCCGGGACCGGCTGGACCACCTCTGAGAGTGGCTGGCTCTCCACCAGGACGTCATAGATCGAGGGGACTTCGGCATGGTGATCGATCCCGAGCGCCGTGGAGGCGTTGCCCTGTGGATCAAGGTCGATCACCAGCACACGCGCGCCATGCAGCGCGAGCGAAGCGGCAAGATTGACCGTCGTCGTGGTCTTCCCCACGCCGCCCTTCTGATTGGCGACCACCATGACACGCGTCCGCTCCGGGCGCGGCAGACCCTCGCCTGCGCGGCCCAGTGCTTCCACGGCCAGTTGGGCAGCACGGCCAATGGGGGTGTCGTCCATCGGGGGCGGTGTTTCACGTGAAACATCCTCCCCCGCCGACTCGGAGCGGGGACCGGGGACCGGATCGGTCATCGGTCCCGCGATGTTGGCGTCGGACCGCAAGGATTCACTCTCCTCGACTTCAGACTCGCAATGCACAGAGCCTGCCATGCTTTCGGGGTCGTGAACCAGCGAGGCCCGTGGTTCTGTGGAGGAATCCACGTTTGTGGACAACTCCGTACCTCTAACGAGGGGCTTCCGGCCGCGCGGTGTGGCAGCCGCGCGGCCGCGGCCGATAATGCCCTGCAGCAGTGAGCGACGTTTCACGTGAAACACGATGCACGGACAACAGGGTCAGATCGTCACGACACTCCGCAATGCATAGGTATGGCTGCTTGTATGGAGCATCTTTGATAGGCACTACGGACTGTACGGCTCAACGGCGCCGCTTCACACGACCGGCCCTCGCCGCCTTGGCCCGTTTCGTAGCAAACCGGACACCGCCCGGACTCTCCCCGACCTCCACCCGCACCACCGTGGCCAACGGATCAACAATGCCCGCGCCCACATGCAGCACCGAAGTCTTCACCACACCGAGCCTGCTCAGCGCCGCACGAGCCCCCTTGATCTCCTCGTCCGCCGTATCGCCCTTCAGCGCCAGCATCTCCCCGTAGGGACGGAGCAGCGGCACCCCCCAGCCCGCCAGGCGGTCCAGGGGAGCCACCGCGCGAGCCGTCACCACATGCACCGGCTGCATCGTGCCGAGGACCTCCTCGGCCCGCCCACGCACCACCGTCACATGGTCCAGCCCCAGCAGTTCGACCACTTCCTGAAGAAAGTTCGTCCGCCGCAGCAGAGGTTCGAGCAGCGTGATCTTCAGGTCCGGCCGTACGAGCGCCAGCGCGATCCCCGGCAGCCCCGCACCCGAGCCCACATCGCACACCATCACCCCCTGAGGCACCACCTCCGAGAGCACCGCACAGTTCAGCAGGTGCCGCTCCCACAGACGGGGCACCTCACGGGGACCGATCAGGCCGCGCTTCACCCCCGCGTCGGCCAGCAGCTCGGCATAGCGCAGGGCCTCCGGGAAGCGCTCACCAAAAACGGTCCGCGCCTCGTCCGGCGCGGGGGCAAGCTCTGCTGGCTCCGTCACAGGAACCGTCCTTCCTTACCGAACCACCGCCTGGTGGCCGACTATCAGGCTGACAAAGTTCGGCCCCGCCTGTGAACAGACGGGGCCGAACATAATGATCCGGTCAGGCCGGGAGTACCACCACGAAGCGCTGCGGCTCCTCACCCTCGGACTCACTGCGCAGTCCGGCGGCCGCAACCGCGTCGTGGACGACCTTGCGCTCGAAGGGCGTCATCGGGTTCAGCTTCACCGGCTCACCGGTGCTCTTCACCTCGTCGGCCGCCTTGGCGCCCAGCAGCGCGAGCTCCGTACGCTTCTTCGCCCGGAAACCCGCGATGTCCAGCATCAGCCGGCTGCGGTCCCCGGTCTCCCGGTGCACGGCCAGCCGCGTCAGCTCCTGGAGCGCCTCCAGCACCTCGCCGTCGCGCCCCACAAGCTTCTGCAGATCCCGGCCGGGCGCGTCACTGATGATCGAGACCGCAGCCCTGTCGGCCTCGACGTCCATGTCGATATCACCGTCAAGATCAGCGATATCGAGCAGGCCCTCGAGGTAGTCGGCCGCGATCTCCCCTTCCTGCTCAAGGCGGGTAAGGGTGTCGCCTCCCTCGGCGGCCTCGGAGATGGTGCCTTCCGTCACGGATGGACTCCTTTATTACTTCTTGGACGGGTGCTTGGGCCGCTGGCCCTTACGCTGCCCCGACTTGGCTTGCCGTGCGGAACCGGCGGCGGTCTTGCCCGCCGGCGTGGACCGGGCCTCCTGCGGCGCGTCCTTCTTCTCCAGCGAATACTTCTTCGCCGCCTCGGTGTCCCTGTCCCCACCGGCGGACGTGGACACGCTGCTCGCCGCCTTGGTGGCACCCGGCTGAGGAGTCACAGCGGCCTGCCGCTTCGACTTCGTCTGGCGCTTCGGCTGCTGCCGGCGCGCGGCGGCACCCGCCTCGGCCTCGGCAGCGGCGGTCTCGCTCTTGATCACGGTGCCGTCGGGCTGCGCGGCCATACCGGCCTTCGCCAGGGCCCCGATGAACTTACGCTCCACATCATTGCGATCAGTGCCCTTGGCAACGATCGCCTTGACCATGTTCCGCTTGCGCTTGGACCGGATCTCACCGTGCGAGGTGGCCCCGGTCAGCACACGCTGGAGGAACGCGTCCTGAGCCTTGCTTCCAGGAGTCGGGTTCTGGCTGATGACGAACATCTGCTGGCCCATGGTCCACACGTTGGTGGTCAGCCAGTAGACGAGGACACCGACCGGGAAGTTGACACCCATCACCATGAAGATCAGCGGGAAGACGTACATCAGCATCTTCTGCTGCTGCATGTACGGCGTCTTCACCGACAGGTCGACGTTCTTCGTCATCAACTGGCGCTGCGTGTAGAACTGCGACGCCGACATCATGACGATCATGACCGCTGTGACGATCCGCACATCGGTCTGCGTGGCACCCAGGGACGACACCTTGTCGGCGCTGTCCATGAACTTCACGGCCAGCGGAGCACCGAAGATGTGCGCCTGGCGGGCACTGTCCAGCAGCGGCTGGTTGATGACGCCAATGGTCTTGCCGTTCGCGATGGCGGCAAGCACGTGGTACAGCGCGAAGAAGAACGGCGACTGCGCCAGGATGGGAAGACACGAGGAGAGCGGGTTGGTACCCGTCTCCTTGTACAGCTTCATCATCTCTTCGGACTGACGCTGCTTGTCGTTCTTGTAGCGCTCCTGGATCGCCTTCATCTTGGGCTGGAGCACCTGCATGTTCCGGGTCGACTTGATCTGCTTAACAAAAAGCGGGACCAGGCAGATCCGGATCAGCACCACCAAGGACACGATGGACAGGCCCCAGGCCAATCCCGTATCGGGGCCGAAGAGCGCCCCGTACAGCGTGTGGAACTGGATAATGACCCACGAAACAGGCGTGGTGACAAAACTGAAGATGCTGGCAATCGTGTCCACTAATCAGGCTCCTTGAGCTTTGGACGAGGTCTCTGCGGCCGGGCTGGGAGGTTCGGGGGCGGACCCCCCGGAAGGCACGCCAGCGGCGGAGTACCCGCCCTTGCTACCGCGCCACGCGTTGCGCAGCAGTTCATGCCAACGCGGGCGCTTGCGCGGTGGCACGTGATCCACGCCACCCGGCGACCACGGATTGCACCGCAGAATGCGCCAGGCGGTCAGGGCCGTACCCTTCACCGCGCCATGCCGGTCGATGGCGGTGTACCCGTAGTGCGAGCACGACGGGTAGTACCGGCAGACGGGCCCCAGAAAAGGGCTGATCGTCCACTGGTACAGCTTGATCAGAGCCAGCAACGGGTACTTCATCGCGTGCCCCCTCCCAGCAGCCGCTGGAGAGCGGCATCCAGGTCTCGGGCCAGTTGTGCATAATCGGCGTCGCCCGCTCCGGGCAGCGCCCGTACGACAACCAGGCTACCGGGGGGCAGCGTGGACAGTCGTTCGCGTACGAGATGGCGGAGTTTCCGCTTCACCCGGGTACGTACGACCGCCCCGCCCACAGCCTTGCTCACGACGAAACCCGCACGCGTCTGGGAAGTGCTCTCCCCAGGCACGTGCGGGTCCGTTGCACCGCTGCGTAGATGGACGACGAGAAGCGGGCGTCCGGCCCGGCGTCCCCGGCGTACCGCGGTCGCGAAATCCTCGCGCCGCCTCAGCCGATTCTCGGTAGGCAGCACGTCATAACCTGTAGACGATCAGGCGGACAGACGGGCGCGACCCTTGCCACGGCGGGTGGCGAGAATCGCGCGGCCGGCACGGGTCCGCATCCGGAGCCGGAACCCGTGGGTCTTGGCACGACGGCGGTTGTTCGGCTGGAAGGTGCGCTTGCTCACTCGGGGGCTCCAGAAAAAGAAGGGTGTGATGGCGTGAAAATCGCCTGGCTGTCACCGTGCGCCCACGAGAAGCTCGCGTACACGCCCGTGTGCACCGCTTCACAACCACAGTTCGTGATCTTTGCCCATCGGAGGCAGGCGGCAGCAGCCATCGACAACTCGACCTGGTCACGGTACGCGCGGCTACGCCATCCGGTCAAACCAGCGAGATGCCGACCTCCATTGTGCACAGGCTGTGGACAACGACTTGATGCGCGCGGGTCACGCTGACTACCTTGCTTAACTCCGGCTTCTTTTCCGCCGGTCTTCCCACCCCGTCCCGAGAAGCACACATTCGTGGGACCTGCGAGAGAGCGTGCCCTGTGGCTGACGTACCTGCCGATCTTGCCGCAGTGTGGCCACGCGTGCTGGAGCAGCTCCTGAGAGAGGGCCAGCAGGGCGTCGAGCCCAAGGACAAACAGTGGCTCGAACGGTGCCAGCCTCTCGTCCTGGTCGCCGACACCGCTCTGCTCGCCGTCCCGAACGAATGGGGCAAGCGCGTCCTCGAAGGACGGCTCGCCCCCCTCATCGTCGAGACCCTGAGCCACGAGTGCGGCCGGCCCATCCGGATCGCGATCACCGTCGACGACTCGGTGGCCGGCCCCACCCCGCCGGCCCCGCCCATCCCCCAGCAGCACCGCTACCAGGGCCCGCCCCACGACGATCAGCGGCAGAACGACGCGTACGACGACTACGGGCACCGCCCCCCGGACGACGGCATGCCGTCCGTGCGCCCCGCGTACCCGGACTACCAGCAGCAGCGCCCCGACCCCGGCGCCTGGCCCCGCACCGAGGAAGACCTGTCCTGGCAGCAGCAGCGGCTCAGCGGCTACCAGGACCGCGACCCCTACACCGGCCCCCGCACGCAGCAGCCGCAGCACGACTACCGGCAGCCCCAGGGACCCGAGCGCCCGCAGTACGAACAGCACGAGCGCCACGACCTCCAGGACCCGCAGTCCCCCCGCCACAACGGCGGCCACAACGGCGGCCGGCACCGGGGAGCGCCGGGACCGCTCGGCGCCCAGCCCGCCCCGGCCCCCGGACCCGGCGAGCCGCACGCGAGGCTCAATCCCAAATACCTCTTCGACACCTTTGTCATCGGGGCGTCGAACCGCTTCGCCCACGCCGCGGCCGTCGCGGTCGCCGAGGCGCCTGCCAAGGCGTACAACCCGCTCTTCATCTACGGCGAGTCCGGGCTCGGCAAGACCCACCTGCTGCACGCCATCGGGCACTACGCGCGGAGCCTCTACCCCGGCACCCGGGTGCGGTACGTCAGCTCCGAGGAATTCACCAACGAGTTCATCAACTCGATCCGCGACGGCAAGGGCGACACCTTCCGCAAGCGCTACCGCGATGTCGACATCCTCCTCGTCGACGACATCCAGTTCCTGGCGAGCAAGGAGTCGACACAGGAGGAGTTCTTCCACACCTTCAACACGCTCCACAACGCCAACAAGCAGATCGTGCTCTCCTCGGACCGGCCGCCCAAGCAGCTCATCACCCTGGAGGACCGGCTGCGCAACCGCTTCGAGTGGGGCCTGACCACCGACGTACAACCGCCGGAGCTGGAGACGCGCATCGCGATTCTGCGGAAGAAGGCGGTGCAGGAGCAGCTCAACGCGCCGCCCGAGGTGCTGGAGTTCATCGCCTCCCGTATCTCACGCAACATCCGTGAGCTGGAGGGTGCGCTGATCCGGGTCACGGCGTTCGCCTCGCTGAATCGGCAGCCGGTCGACCTGGGTCTTACGGAGATCGTGCTGAAGGACCTGATCCCGGGCGGCGAGGACGCGGCGCCGGAGATCACGGCCGCCGCGATCATGGCGGCGACCGCCGACTACTTCGGCCTGACCGTGGACGACCTCTGCGGCTCCTCGCGCAGCCGGGTGCTGGTGACCGCGCGGCAGATCGCGATGTACCTGTGCCGCGAGCTGACCGACCTCTCCCTGCCCAAGATCGGGGCGCAGTTCGGCGGGCGCGACCATACGACGGTGATGCACGCGGACCGGAAGATCCGGGCGCTGATGGCGGAGCGGCGGTCGATCTACAACCAGGTGACCGAGCTGACGAATCGGATCAAGAACGGCTGAGGGCTGAGGGCTGAGGGTCGGCGGTCGGCGGGGGACCGTCGGCGGCCTGGCGGCTGACAGGGGCGAGCACGAGGG
>NZ_JTHL01000001.1:4606888-4630260 GCF_000818195.1 Streptomyces sp. 150FB
CTGGGGGAGGTGGCGGGGGCGGCTCAACGCGGCCTCGCGGTCGTACGCATGACTGCTCGCGACCTCCGCTGTTCGAATCCGACCCCACCCCTCTTAACTTGTCCACAGAAACCCGGCCCGTCCCCCGTCCACAGCCTGGGGACCATAAAGTTGTCCCGAACCAGTCCACAGCCTCGACCCCCTAATCACCGTCCCCGCAGCTCAGAGCCCTGTGGAATTGTGATTGACGCTCCTCCACAGGCTGTGGAGGAAAATTCTGTCCACAGGCCCCGGCCTCCTCTGTCCACCGCCCGCCCACAGCCTCCCCTGACTTCCCCACAACTTGCCCACAGCCCTGTCCACTGTTCGGCAACACGACACCCGCCGTCACCGGGTCGAGTGAAAGGCGTCACACCAAGGGGGTCGATTGGCCTGTGGGGAACATGGGTAAAGCTGGGGACGAGGCTGGGGAGAAGTAGGGCTGGCCTGTGCATCGGATGTGCAGAACTTTCGGCTGTCCACAGACGCACCGTGTTGTCCACTGATCGCGCCCACAGGGCCGGTGGACAAAAAAGAGGTTCTGACCTGCGCGGATGGCGTTATCCACCGTATCCACAACCCCTACTACTACTCCCACCTAGAGTTATCGAGGGATGAGCTTCGAAGTGGGGGCTGTGCACAACTTTCGGGCGGCGGCCTCCGGAGCCGGCTCAACGACTTGACCCGCATCAGCACCGAGTGTCGGTGCCGTACGTCAGACTGGTCCCCGGCATCACAGCCAACGAAGGCCAGCAGGGCGAGTCAGCAACAGCAGGAGGCGGTTCCGGTGAAGATCCGGGTGGAGCGCGATGTCCTCGCGGAGGCGGTGGCCTGGGTGGCCCGCAGCCTTCCGGCCCGTCCGCCGGCGCCGGTTCTTGCGGGGCTGCTGCTGAAGACGGAGGACGGGACCCTCAGCTTCTCCAGCTTCGACTACGAGGTCTCGGCGCGGGTCTCCGTCGATGCCGAGGTCGAGGAGGAAGGCACCGTCCTCGTATCGGGGCGGCTGCTCGCCGACATCTGCCGCGCGTTGCCCAACCGCCCGGTGGAGATCTCCACCGACGGCGTTCGGGCGACCGTGGTCTGCGGCTCGTCCCGGTTCACGCTCCACACACTCCCTGTGGACGAGTACCCGGCGCTGCCGCAGATGCCGACGGCGACCGGCACCGTCCCCGGTGAGGTCTTCGCCTCCGCCGCCGCCCAGGTGGCCATCGCCGCCGGCCGTGACGACACGCTGCCGGTGCTGACCGGCGTACGGATCGAGATCGAGGGCGACACGGTCACCCTGGCCTCGACCGACCGTTACCGCTTCGCCGTCCGCGAGTTCCTGTGGAAGCCGGAGGTCGCCGACATCTCGGCGGTCGCGCTGGTGCCCGCCAAGACGCTCCTGGACACCGCCAAGGCGCTGACGAGCGGTGACACGGTCACCCTGGCGCTCTCCGGGTCCGGTGCGGGCGAGGGGCTGATCGGTTTCGAGGGCGCGGGCCGGCGTACCACCACGCGGCTGCTCGAAGGCGATCTGCCGAAGTACCGCACGCTCTTCCCGACCGAGTTCAACTCGGTCGCAGTAATCGAGACCCCGCCGTTCGTCGAGGCCGTCAAGCGTGTGGCCCTGGTCGCCGAGCGGAACACCCCGGTGAGGCTCAGCTTCGAGCAGGGTGTGCTGATCCTTGAGGCGGGCTCCAGCGACGACGCACAGGCTGTGGAGCGCGTCGACGCGCAGTTGGAGGGCGACGACATCTCGATCGCGTTCAACCCGACGTTCCTGCTGGACGGTCTGAGCGCGATCGACTCGCCGGTGGCCCAGCTCTCCTTCACGACGCACACGAAGCCCGCTCTGCTCAGCGGCCGTCCCGCCGTCGACGCGGAGGCTGACGAGGCGTACAAGTACCTGATCATGCCGGTGCGGCTGAGCGGCTGACCCCACAGGTGAGAAGGTGCACCCCGGCGTAGGCTCGGGCGTGGGTACGAACCGCCTCGACGCTTAAGGAACCACTGATGGAGCTCGGTCTCATCGGTCTCGGCAAAATGGGTGGCAACATGCGTGAGCGCATTCGCCACGCGGGCCACACCGTCGTCGGATACGACCGCAACCCGGATCTCGCTGATGTCCACAGCCTCAAGGAGCTGGTGGGCCGGCTGAAGGGTCCGCGGGTCATCTGGGTGATGGTTCCGGCGGGTGCCGCGACCCAGGCGACGATAGACGAGCTGGCCGGCCTGCTGTCTCCTGGTGATGTCGTGGTCGACGGCGGTAACTCCCGCTGGACCGACGACGAGAAGCACGCGGTGGAGCTGGGCATCAAGGGCGTCGGCTTTGTCGACTGCGGTGTCTCCGGCGGTGTCTGGGGCCTGAAGAACGGCTACGCGCTGATGTACGGCGGCACCCCGGAGAACGTGGCGAAGGTGCAGCCCATCTTCGACGCGCTCAAGCCGGAGGGTGATCTCGGCTCGGTGCACGCGGGCAAGGTCGGTGCGGGCCACTTCGCCAAGATGGTTCACAACGGCATCGAGTACGCCATGATGCAGGCGTACGCCGAGGGTTGGGAGCTGCTGGAGAAGGTCGGCTCGGTCACGGACGTACGTGAGGTGTTCCGTTCCTGGCAGGACGGTACGGTCATCCGTTCCTGGCTGCTGGACCTGGCGGTCAACGCGCTGGACGAGGACGAGCACCTGGAGCAGTTGCGGGGCTACGCCGAGGACTCGGGCGAGGGCCGGTGGACGGTCGAGGCGGCCATCGATCACGCGGTGCCGCTGCCCGCGATCACCGCTTCGCTGTTCGCGCGGTTCGCTTCCCGGCAGGAGGATTCGCCGCAGATGAAGATGGTCTCCGCGCTGCGTAATCAGTTCGGCGGTCACGCGGTCGAGTCGGCCGAGGCGAAGGCGTCGGACGCCAAGTCGTCGTCGACGAACAAGTCTCAGAAGCCCAAGAAGTAGTAGTCCTGTTCCAGGAGGCCGGCGCACATCCATGCACGTCACGCATCTGTCGCTGGCTGATTTCCGGTCGTACGCCCGGGTCGAGGTTCCACTCGGTCCGGGCGTCACCGCGTTTGTGGGGGCCAACGGGCAGGGGAAGACGAATCTTGTCGAGGCTGTCGGCTATCTCGCGTCGCTGGGCAGTCATCGGGTGTCGTCGGACGCGCCGTTGGTACGGATGGGTGCCGAGCGCGCGGTGATCCGGGCCGCTGTGACCCAGGGTGAGCGGTCGCAGTTGGTGGAGCTGGAGCTGAACCCGGGGCGGGCGAACCGGGCTCGTATCAACCGTTCGTCGCAGGTCAAGCCCCGTGATGTGCTGGGGATCGTCCGGACGGTGCTGTTCGCGCCGGAGGATCTGGCGCTGGTGAAGGGCGATCCGGGTGAGCGCCGTCGTTTTCTGGACGAGCTGGTCACGGCGCGGTCGCCCCGGATGGCCGGGGTGCGGTCGGACTACGACCGGGTGCTCAGGCAGCGCAACACCCTGCTGAAGTCGGCTGCGATGGCGCGGCGGCACGGCGGGCGCGGGATGGATCTTTCGACGCTGGACGTGTGGGACCAGCATCTGGCGCGGGTGGGTGCGGAGATGCTGGCGCAACGGGGTGATCTGATCGCGCTGCTGGGGCCTTTGGCGGACAAGGCGTACGAGCAGCTCGCGCCCGGTGGTGGTC
Organism: Streptomyces sp. 150FB; assembly: GCF_000818195.1. GTDB lineage: Bacteria > Actinomycetota > Actinomycetes > Streptomycetales > Streptomycetaceae > Streptomyces. The sequence goes on from NZ_JTHL01000001.1 coordinate 4,610,545, forward strand.
CTGTGGTGCTGGAGTACCGTTCCTCCGCTTCTGCCGCCGGTGAGGCCGCGGGTGGCGGGGCTGATCCCGTCGGGGTGCTGGGGCGTGAGGATCTGTACGGGCAGTTGATGGAGGCGCTGGCCGGGGTGCGTAAGCAGGAGATCGAGCGGGGTGTGACGCTGGTCGGTCCGCACCGTGACGATCTGGTGCTGCGGCTGGGGCAGTTGCCCGCGAAGGGGTACGCGAGTCATGGCGAGTCGTGGTCGTTCGCGCTGGCGCTGAGGCTGGCGTCGTACGACTTGCTGCGGGCGGAGGGCAATGAGCCGGTGCTGGTGCTCGACGATGTGTTCGCGGAGTTGGACACGCGGCGCCGGGAGCGGCTCGCCGAGTTGGTGCTGCCGGGTGAGCAGGTGTTGGTGACGGCGGCGGTGGACGACGATGTGCCGGGTGTGCTGGCGGGTGCGCGGTTCCGGGTGGCCGACGGGGCCGTGGAGCGCGCGTGAGCGGGAGTGCGGGCAGGGACCGGAAGCGGGGTCCTGAGGGTCCTGAGCTGCCGGAGGCGCCCGAGGCTCAGGAGTCGGCCGGTGAGGCTCCGGCGCCGGAGTCGTCCGGGGTGGATCTGGCGCGGGTGGCGTTGCGTGCGGCGAAGGAGCAGGCGCGGGCGCGTGGGGCCGCGGCGCAGGACAAGCGGCAGGCGAGGCGGGGTGGCGGGCTGCGTTCGGGGGCGCGTGCCGACGGCCGTGATCCGTTGCCGCTGGGTGCGGCGATCAGCCGGCTGATCACGGAGCGGGGCTGGGAGGCGCCGGCGGCTGTGGGCGGGGTGATGGGGCGGTGGCCGCAGATCGTCGGTGAGGACGTGGCGAAGCACTGTGTGCCGACGAAGTACGACGAGAGCAATGACGCGCGGGTGCTGACCGTGCAGTGCGATTCGACGGCGTGGGCGACGCAGTTGCGCCTGCTGGCGCCGAGGCTGGTGGCCCGGTTGAACGAGGATCTGGGGCACGGCACCGTACGGCTGCTGAAGGTGCTGGCGCCGAGTGGTCCGCCGCAGCGGTACGGGCGGTTGCGGGCGCCGGGCAGCAAGGGTCCTGGGGACACGTACGGCTGAGGGGTGCGCGTCGGCCTTGACCTGCGGTGGGGCGGGGTGCGGGTGGGTGGTGCGGGGCCGGCCGTCGGGTCCTGGGTGGTCGGCTGTGACCTGGGAGGACGGGTGGGGGTGGTGGGGTGTCCCTCACCGTAGCGGAGGGTTGACAGGCCGAAGCGCTCAATGCCCGTGTGAGCCTCTTGGAGCCCCTTCCCGGATATGGGGAGTCGGTAGGCGCTGGTTCAGGGCGGCACATGCGGACTCAGGTACCGGCAAACCCCCATTCCGGTCGGCGCTACCGGTAGACTGGTGGTAAATCCCGCTTGCTTGCGGGACCTGTCAACACTTGCTGACAGGATGCCGAACGACGCAGCCGCTCCCGCGAGCCGGAGAACGGCCTGTGCTGTGCCAGAAAGGGCGCTTCGTGGCCGATTCCGGCAACCCCAAAGAGAAGACTCCGCCTGTTGCCACTGGTGAACACGGCGAGGTGACCGCCTCGTACAACGCCAGTGCGATCACCGTGCTCGAGGGCCTGGACGCGGTCCGTAAGCGGCCCGGTATGTACATCGGGTCGACCGGTGAGCGTGGGCTGCATCACTTGGTGACCGAGGTCGTCGACAACTCGGTCGACGAGGCCCTGGCGGGCCATGCGGACACCATCGATGTCACGATCCTTGCCGACGGCGGGGTGCGTGTGATCGACAACGGTCGCGGTATTCCGGTGGACATCGTTCCTTCGGAGGGCAAGCCGGCGATCGAGGTCGTGCTGACGGTGCTGCACGCGGGCGGCAAGTTCGGCGGTGGCGGTTATGCCGTCTCCGGCGGTCTGCACGGCGTGGGTGTGTCCGTCGTGAACGCCTTGTCGTCGAAGGTCGCTGTCGAGGTCAGGCGGGACGGTTACCGCTGGACGCAGGATTACAAGCTGGGGGTGCCGACGGCGCCGCTGGCTCGTAACGAGGAGACGGACGAGTCCGGTACGTCGGTGACGTTCTGGGCCGATCCGGACATTTTTGAGTCGACCGAGTACTCGTTCGAGACCTTGTCGCGCCGCTTCCAGGAGATGGCGTTCCTGAACAAGGGGCTGAGGCTGACGCTGACGGACGAGCGGGAGTCGGCGAAGGCGGTCGCTGGCGCGGATGTGGCCGGTGCGGACACGGCTGAGGCGCCGGAGGCCGAGCAGGTCCGTACGGTGACGTACTACTACGAGGGCGGCATCGTCGACTTCGTGCGGTACCTCAATTCCCGCAAGGGTGAGCTGATCCATCCGACGGTCATCGACATCGAGTCCGAGGACAAGGAGCGGATGCTCTCGGTCGAGATCGCGATGCAGTGGAACGCGCAGTACAGCGAGGGTGTGTACTCCTTCGCGAACACGATCCACACGCATGAGGGCGGTACGCACGAGGAGGGTTTCCGTGCGGCGATGACGGGGCTGGTCAACCGCTACGCGCGCGAGAAGAAGTTCCTGCGTGAGAAGGACGACAATCTCGCGGGTGAGGACATCCGCGAGGGTCTGACGGCGATCATCTCGGTGAAGCTGGGCGAGCCGCAGTTCGAGGGTCAGACGAAGACGAAGCTCGGGAACACCGAGGCGAAGACGTACGTGCAGAAGGTCGTGCACGAGCACCTGACCGACTGGTTCGACCGCCATCCGAACGAGGCGGCGGACATCATCCGCAAGTCGATCCAGGCGGCGACGGCGCGGGTCGCGGCGCGTAAGGCGCGTGACCTGACGCGTCGGAAGGGGCTGCTGGAGAGCGCGTCCCTGCCGGGCAAGCTGTCCGACTGCCAGTCGAACGATCCGTCGAAGTGCGAGATCTTCATCGTCGAGGGTGACTCGGCCGGTGGTTCGGCGAAGTCGGGCCGTAACCCGATGTACCAGGCCATCCTGCCGATCCGCGGCAAGATCCTGAACGTCGAGAAGGCGCGGATCGACAAGATCCTGCAGAACACCGAGGTCCAGGCGCTGATCTCGGCGTTCGGCACGGGTGTGCACGAGGACTTCGACATCGACAAGCTCCGCTATCACAAGATCATTCTGATGGCGGACGCCGACGTCGACGGTCAGCACATCAACACGCTGCTGCTGACGTTCCTCTTCCGCTTCATGCGCCCGCTGGTCGAGGCCGGTCATGTGTATCTGTCGCGCCCGCCGCTCTTCAAGATCAAGTGGGGCCGGGACGACTTCGAGTACGCGTACTCCGACCGGGAGCGCGACGCCCTGATCGAGCTGGGCAAGCAGAACGGTAAGCGGACCCGTGACGACTCGATCCAGCGCTTCAAGGGCCTGGGCGAGATGAACGCCGAGGAACTGCGTATCACCACGATGGACACCGACCACCGGGTGCTCGGCCAGGTCACGCTGGACGACGCGGCCCAGGCCGACGATCTGTTCTCCGTGCTGATGGGTGAGGACGTCGAGGCCCGGCGTTCGTTCATCCAGCGCAATGCCAAGGACGTCCGCTTCCTCGACATCTGAGTCGGCCCACGCTGACGGATTCGACAAGGCCGAAAGGAACACTGACCAGCGATGGCCGACAACACCCCTGGCACCGGCTCCAACGCCACCGGCGACAACGCCGACAACGCCCCCACCTCGGGCGCTTCGGGGGCCCCTGACTCGCCCGCGACGCCCGGTATGCCTGGTGCGCCCGTCATCTCCGAGACCGTGGAGGCGGTGGAGGGGCTGGCGATGCGGGTCGAGCCGGTCGGGCTCGAGACGGAGATGCAGCGTTCGTATCTCGACTACGCGATGTCCGTCATCGTGTCGCGTGCGCTGCCGGACGTGCGGGACGGCCTGAAGCCCGTGCACCGCCGTGTGCTGTACGCGATGTACGACGGTGGCTACCGGCCGGAGAAGGGCTTCTACAAGTGCGCCCGCGTCGTCGGTGACGTCATGGGTACGTACCACCCGCACGGCGACTCCTCGATCTACGACGCGCTGGTGCGTCTCGCGCAGCCGTGGTCGATGCGGATGCCGCTGGTGGACTCGAACGGCAACTTCGGTTCTCCCGGTAACGACCCGGCGGCCGCGATGCGGTACACCGAGTGCAAGATGATGCCGCTGTCCATGGAGATGGTCCGTGACATCGACGAGGACACCGTCGATCTGACGGACAACTACGACGGGCGTAATCAGGAGCCGGTGGTTCTGCCGGCGAGGTTCCCGAATCTCCTGGTGAACGGTTCGGCGGGTATCGCCGTCGGTATGGCGACGAACATCCCGCCGCACAACCTGCGGGAGGTCGCCGCGGGTGCGCAGTGGGCGCTGGAGCACCCGGAGGCGGGGCATGAGGAGCTGCTCGACGCGCTGATGGAGCGCATCAAGGGCCCTGACTTCCCGTCGGGTGCGCTGGTCGTGGGGCGTAACGGGATCGAGGACGCGTACCGCACGGGTCGTGGTTCCATCACGATGCGCGCGGTGGTAGCGGTGGAGGAGATCCAGAACCGTCAGTGTCTGGTCGTCACCGAGCTGCCGTATCAGACGAATCCGGACAACCTCGCGCAGAAGATTGCCGATCTGGTCAAGGACGGCAAGGTCGGCGGTATCGCGGATGTCCGTGACGAGACGTCGTCGCGTACGGGGCAGCGCCTGGTGATCGTCCTGAAGAGGGACGCGGTCGCCAAGGTCGTCCTGAACAACCTGTACAAGCACACGGATCTGCAGAGCAACTTCAGCGCGAACATGCTGGCGCTGGTCGACGGGGTGCCGCGCACGCTGTCGCTGGACGCGTTCATCCGGCACTGGGTGACGCACCAGATCGAGGTCATCGTCCGCCGTACGCGCTTCCGGCTGCGCAAGGCGGAGGAGCGGGCGCACATCCTGCGCGGTCTGCTCAAGGCGCTGGACGCGATCGACGAGGTCATCGCGCTGATCAGGCGCAGTGACACGGTCGACATCGCGCGTACGGGCCTGATGGGGCTGCTGTCGATCGACGAGATCCAGGCGAACGCGATCCTGGAGATGCAGCTCCGCCGGCTCGCGGCTCTGGAGCGGCAGAAGATCGTCGCCGAGCACGACGAGTTGCAGCAGAAGATCAACGAGTACAACGCGATCCTGGTGTCGCCGGAGAAGCAGCGTCAGATCGTCAGCGAGGAGCTGGCTGTCATCGTCGAGAAGTTCGGCGACGACCGGCGTTCCAAGCTGGTGCCTTTCGACGGTGACATGTCCATCGAGGACCTGATCGCCGAGGAGGACATCGTCGTCACGATCTCCCGCGGCGGCTATGTGAAGCGTACGAAGACCGATGACTACCGGTCGCAGAAGCGCGGCGGTAAGGGCGTGCGCGGCACGAAGCTCAAGGAAGACGACATCGTCGACCACTTCTTCGTGTCGACGACGCACCACTGGCTGCTGTTCTTCACGAACAAGGGCCGGGTCTACCGGGCGAAGGCGTACGAGCTGCCGGACGCCGGGCGGGACGCGCGTGGCCAGCATGTGGCGAATCTGCTGGCTTTCCAGCCGGACGAGCAGATCGCCGAGATTCTGGCGATCCGGGATTACGACGCGGCGCCGTATCTGGTTCTGGCCACAAAGGCGGGACTGGTCAAGAAGACCCCGCTCAAGGACTACGATTCACCTCGCTCGGGCGGTGTCATCGCGATCAACCTCCGTGAGACGGAGGCGGGCGGCGACGACGAGCTGATCGGCGCCGAGCTGGTGTCGGCCGAGGACGATCTGCTGTTGATCAGCAGGAAGGCCCAGTCGATCCGGTTCACGGCGACGGATGACGCGCTGCGGCCGATGGGGCGTGCCACTTCGGGTGTCAAGGGGATGAGTTTCCGCGAGGGCGACGAGCTGCTCTCGATGAATGTCGTCCGGCCCGGTACGTTCGTCTTCACGGCCACGGACGGCGGGTACGCGAAGCGGACCGCCATCCGGGAGTATCGCGTCCAGGGCCGTGGTGGCCTGGGTATCAAGGCTGCGAAGATTGTGGAGGACCGCGGTTCTCTCGTCGGCGCGCTGGTGGTGGAGGAGACGGATGAGATCCTTGCCATCACTCTTGGCGGAGGTGTGATTCGTACGCGAGTCAACGAAGTCAGGGAGACGGGCCGTGACACCATGGGCGTTCAACTGATCAACCTGGGCAAGCGTGATGCCGTGGTCGGTATCGCCCGCAATGCCGAGGCAGGCCGTGAGGCCGAAGAGGTCGACGGGACCGATGACCCGGGGACCGAAGAGGCCGGCGCGGCAGAGGCTGTGACGGCTGAGGTCGCCGAGGGCACGGAGCCTTCGGCCGGGGAGCACGAGGAGTAGTCGTGAGTGGAGCCATGGGCGCCGGGTCGGCCGCTTCCGGATCGAACAGCGCCCGTGGCCCTGCCACGGACTCCCAGGGGGTTTCGGTGACGGACACTCGGGGGCAGCAGCCCCCGTACGAGACATACGGCTCTGAGTCGTCGCAGGCACAGCCGGCGGCGCAGCCCTACCACCCGCCGCAGGCGTATCCCTCGCCGCAGGGCGGGACACAGGGCGGCGGGACGCTGGGCGGGCACGGTGCGCGCAGTGGCGTGCAGGGTCAGCGGGCGGGGTCCGGGGCGCAGCCGCCGGCTTCGGCCGCTCCGGCTTCGGCGGTGCGCAGGCCGAGGACGGGGGCGCGGACGACTCCCCGTACCCGTAAGGCGCGTCTGAGGGTGGCGAAGGCCGATCCGTGGTCGGTGATGAAGGTCAGCTTCCTGCTGTCCATCGCGCTGGGCGTGTGTACGGTCGTCGCGGCCGCAGTGCTGTGGATGGTCATGGACGCGATGGGTGTCTTCTCGGCGGTGGGCGGGACGATCAGTGAGGCGACGGGCTCGAACGAGGGCAACGGCTTCGATCTGCAGTCGTTCCTTTCGCTCCCGCGGGTGCTCACGTTCACGTCGGTCATCGCGGTGATCGACGTTGTTCTGGCGACGGCGCTCGGCACTCTGGGGGCGTTCATCTACAACCTCTCGGCGGGCTTTGTGGGCGGCGTCGAGCTGACTCTGGCCGAGGACGAGTAGGGCCGGGTATCGATTTTGGCACTGCCCCTGAAGTGCGCTAATCTTCAGGGGCAGCGCGGGGCTATAGCTCAGTTGGTTAGAGCGCATCCCTGATAAGGATGAGGCCCCAGGTTCAAATCCTGGTAGCCCCACTGTGGTTGGTAGAAGGTTGGACGCCCGGCAGGTCTTCGGATCTGCCGGGCGTTCCGCATGTGCCGGTGTTGTTGTGCCGCTGTCGCGTTACCCGGCCTTGTCGGGTGTACGTGGAGAAGGTCTGGCATTCCCGCGGCGCTGTATGCGACGGATGGACTCCCGCTCCTGCCGGGCACTGATCGGTATCTACCGGTGTGTATAGTCGGGCGCCTGAAGTCCCCTACGTCAAGGAAAGACGAGGTCGCGCGGTGAAGAAGCTTCTCTTGCTCGCACTGGCTGCCATCGGCGGGCTCCTCGTGTACCGCCAGATCCAGGCGGACCGCGCCGAGCAGGATCTGTGGACGGAGGCGACCGACTCCGTGCCCGCAGGTACGGGCGTGTGAGTCGCCAGCCCTGATACGAGTAGTTACGACACGAGCCCCGGCCGCCGAGCGGCCGGGGCTTCGTGCTGTTGTGGGACCGTGATGGTGACGGCCTTGAGTTCACTGGCGCAAATGAATAGCTTGCATGAGCAAAAGTCGTGTGCGGGCGGGTCGGTGTGCGGGCGGGTCGGTGTGGGGCGCGGGGCGTACGGGTCGACGAGGGGGAACACGTGACGAGGCAGTGGCGTCGGGGCTCGGGGCGGGGTGCGGGACGGCGGACCGGGCGGGTGGTGCTGGCCGGAGCGGCGGCGCTGTGTGTGGTGGCGGTGCTGCCGGGGCAGGCGTGGGCGGCGGGTGCGCCGGGCTCGTACGCGTACGCCTTCCAGCCGGGCGCGGAACGCGTCAGCGGCGCCGGAACCACCAGTGAGGCGAAGGGACTTGAGTCCGGGGCCACGTACCGCGATGCGATCAAGCCCGGCGGCAAGCTGTTCTACCGGGTGGATCTCGACGCGAAGACGAACGCGTATGTCTCGGCGGTGGCCGTACCCGTCCCGGGCACGAAGGTCGCTTTCGGGGACAAGATCGAGGTTTCGCTGCAGAGCCGCGACGGGACGGACTGCAGTTCCGACAGCGAGTCGTTCGGCTCGGGTGAATTCGCGCGGCCGATCGCTGCGTACGCCTTCCGCGAGAGCGGCAAGGCGGACTACGCGTCGTGTCAGGACGCCGGTTCGTATTACGTCGTCATCGAGCGGACCAGCGACGAGGCCTCCGATCCCGCTCCGTGGGAGCTGGAGATACGCGACGTCCTGGAGCCGGGGCTCCGGAAGGCGGGGCCGACCGAGGCGCCGACGAACTGGCCGAGCGCCTCGCCCGAGCCGCTCACGGACAACCCGGCGCCGCGCGCCGGCGGGGCGGGTTTCTACGACGCCGCCGAGCTGCGGAAGGGCCAGTGGTCGGCGAAGATCAAGCCCGGCGAGTCCCTCTTCTACCGGGTGCCGGTGGACTGGGGGCAGCAGGTGTTCACCAGTGTCGATCTCGGCAGTTCGGACGGGTCGGGGTTTGTGGGCAGCGCGCTCTCGATGGCTCTGTACAACCCGGCGCTGGGACTGGTCGACAGCGGAAACTCCGTTCTGTACGACGGGAAGCAGAAGACGACGTCGATCCCTCCGCTGCCGCCGGTGGCGTACGAGAACCGTTTTGACTTCAGCGACGCGCAGCGCGGCATGCGGTTCGCCGGCTCGTACTACCTGCGGATCAGTCTCAGTCCGAAGGTGGGCGAGGTGTTCGGCGAGAAGGCGTACGGGCTGACGCTCCAGGTGAACGTCTCGGGGTCGCCGAAGGGCGGACCGGCGTACGCGGGGGATCCGGGCATCTTCGACGTGTCGGGGCACGGCCTGCTGGGCCCGGGCGGGGCGGGCGGCGCCGGGGGTACGGGCGGTGGCGCGGGGGACGGTACGGGCGGTGGCGGGGTGGACGGGGTGAGCGACGACACCCTGCGGCTGGTCGCGGTGAGCGGGATCGGCGCGGGCACGGTGCTGGTGCTGGGGCTCGGGGCCTGGACTCTGCTCGCGCGGCGTCGCGGTGGGCGGGGGGCCGGCGGGCCGCAGGGGCCGGGTGGTCCGCGAGGATCGGGTGGTCCGCAGGGGCCTGGGCAGTACGGGCCGCCGTCCGCCTGGTAGTTCAGCCGGGTATCCGGGTTCAGCCGGGTATCCGGGTCAGCGCCCAGATGCCGACGGCGAAGCAGATCAGCGCGAGCAGCAGAACCGGGACCGCCACCTTCGGGGGCGGTCCCGGACGTTTGTGGGGAGCGGCGGGCGGATGGGCGTGCGCGACGGGAACCTGCGGGACCTGAGCGACGTATGAAGGGGTGGGAGCCTGGGCGTGATGCGACGGATGCACCGGATACGCCGGTTCTGTCGCGCTGTGGGGTGGTCCGGCGGGGGCCGGAGGGACCGAGGGGTGGGGGGAGGCATGGTGCACCGGCACGGAGGCGGGGGGAGTGGGCGGCTGCGCCGGGGGCGGCAGGTAGGGGGTCCCCTGCTGTTGCTGAGGCTGGTGTTGGGGCTGTTGCCAGGAGGTCTGGGCGGGTGGTGGGGGGAGGTGGAAGCTGCCGGTGTCCGACATGGACGGGGCGGCGGCGGAGGGCGCGGGGCCTGGCTGCTGGTCCGGTTGCTGGACGGGCTGTTGACCGCTTCTGGGATCCGGCTGCGGGCCGGTCCGTAGATCCGGGAGAGGGCCGAAGGAGCCGGAAGAACCGGACGTACTGTGCGGGCCGGCGGGGCCGGAAGGGCTGGGAGGGCCGGCGGGGCCGAACGGAGCGGGCAGCGGTCCGATCTGGTCGAAGACCTCGACGGGCTCGTCACCGATCCCTGGCTCGGGGAGCAGCTCCACCGCCGATGCCAGGGCCTTGCGCGCGCCTGTGGCCGTACGGAAGCGTGCTTCGGGGTCGGGTTGCAGCAGGCCCGCCAGGACCTGCCACAGCGGCTCGGGGATGCCTCGCGGGGCGCCGGGGGTGCCGTGTTCGGCGAAATACTCGACGAGAGCCCTCGCGTCCGGCTTCTTGCCCTCCAGCAGGAAGAGGCCGACGAGCCCGACGGCGAAGAGGTCGGCGGTGAAGTCGGGCTCCGCGCCCATCATCTGCTCGGGCGCGAAATAACCGGGCGTGCCCACCACGTAGTTGGTCTCCGTCAGGCGCGGTTCTCCCTTGCGCATGGAGATGCCGAAGTCGGACAGCCGCAGATGGGGGCGCGCTGTTCCGGTGGCCTCCATAAGGATGTTGGCCGGCTTGATGTCGCGGTGGATGACGCCTTCGGCGTGTACGGCGGCGAGGCCGGAGAGGAGTTGGTCGAGCAGGACGCAGACGAAGTGCGGGGGCAGCGGGCCGTAGTCGCCGATGACGTGCGCCAGCGATCCGCCGCTCACCAGGTCCATGGTGAACAGCACCTTGTCGTCGTCCGCCGCCCAACTGGCGGGGGCGAGCACATGGGGGTGATCGATGCGCAGGGCCTGTTCCCTGACGAAGCGCAGCAGCGTGTGGGCGTCGCTCTGTTGCAGGACCTTCGCCGCGACATAGCGTCGCCGCCGGTGGTCCCAGGCGCGCCATACCGCGCCGACGCCGCCGCGCCCGATCGGGTCGATCAGCTCGTACCGCCCCGCGAAGACCTCACCCATTGCGCCGCGCCCGCCCCCAGTCGTCTCGTCCGCTTCGCCCGGCGTCCCTGCCGCCGGTGCCGTCGGGGTGTGTCCTGTGAACCCGGCCGGGGCGGCGGGGTACGGCCGGGGGCCTGCCCCCGCTGCCTGCTCCGGCCTGATCCACAGGACGCTCCCGCTAGCTCTGATGCGCCTCGTAGTGGGCGACCGCGTCGGCGGTGCGCCCGGCGCCGTACACCCGCAGGAACTCTGCCAGTTCCGGCTGGGTCGGGGCGAGGGAGTCGGCGGCATCGATGATGTCGCCGGCCGCGGCGACCGACCGCAGCAGCGACTGGATCTCACGGACGATCCGGCGCACCGTCGGCGCACCGGAGCTGTTCGTGGTCTGGCTGGCGCCGGTGAGGACGGAGCCGCCCTGCGACTTCTTGACCTCGTCCATGCGCTCCGTGGCCTCGACGGCGCTGACGCTGCCGTCGGCCACCTGACCGGCGAGGTCTTGCAGGGCCTGGACGCGCTGCACCACGGCAGGGTTGCCGATCTTCGCGCGCTGACCGCTCATGAGCTGCGAGAGCATCGGTGCCGAAAGGCCGAGGACAGCGGCCAACCGGGCCTGGTTCAGGCCGAGATCATCGATGAGACGACGGAAGAGCGCCCCCAGCGGCTCTCCGTACCAGCTCCGCTGCAACTCTCTTGCTCTCGCGGTCGATTCTTGTTGTGCGGCGTCCATGTGCGTCTCCCCATCGCTTCCCCAACGCGGCAGCTTCGCTGCTGCGAACCTCGTCTGGCATCTTACGGAGCGTGGTTGCGCACGGGGAGCCCTCATCCTTTTACGGAATCACCCTGAACACCCGGTACTCTGGTCTCCGGCGCAGCCCGAGCAGCTCACAGCGGCTCGGTCGCGGCGACCCTTCCGGGGCCTTAGCTCAGTTGGTAGAGCGCTGTCTTTGCATGGCAGATGTCAGGGGTTCGACTCCCCTAGGCTCCACATCGCGAGAACCCCCTGACCAGCGGAAACGCCGGTCAGGGGGTTCTCTGTCGTAGGGGCCTGCGGCAACCGGGCCACCCGCTTTTCGATCACCACCGGCATGAACCCCTCCATCAGCGGTTCGCATCTGTCAGGTGTGGTGCCGACCGTAGTAGCCATTCAATAGATAGCTAGCTAGATAATAACTGGCGTTGATAGGCTGGACGACGGCCGAAAGGGTCGGCCGTCGAGCGGGTAAGAGGAGTCAGCCATGGCGGCGAGCCAGGAGGCCGGGTGTGCCCCGGCGGAAGACGGCGGCGCGGGAGTCTGTCCCTCTGACGAGCAGATCGCGCTGCTGCGGCAGTGGGACAGTCTGCGGTCGGGGGTGCGCCGCTTGAGTGAGCAGGTTCTGGAGGATGTGCATCAGGCCACCGGGCTTGCTCCTTCCTCCTTCCAGGTTCTGTGGTTCCTGCTGACGGCGCCGGAGCAGACGGCTCAGATGAGCGAGCTGTCCCGGACGCTCGGCTTCACCACGGCGGGTACGACCAAGGTCGCCGACCGTCTCTGTGAGGCCGGGCTGATGGAGCGGCGTCCGCAGCCGACGGACCGGCGCGTGATCCTGGCGGGGCTGACCCCGCAGGGCCGTACGACAGCGACCAAGGCCGCCCTGACGCTCGCCGATGCCCTGCATGAGCGCGTGGTGGCCTCGCTGGGACTGGGCGGTCTGGGCGCGCTCGCCGAGTTCGCGACCCTCGTCGACCCCGAACCCTCGCAGCACCAGGCCCGTACGGCGGCCGAGCAGCGCGCCTGAGAAGTGCGTCAGGGTCCCCGGCCGCGGCGCGTCGCCGGGGACCCTGACGCGGGGCCGTGTCAGAAGGCGTGCGGGCCGAACCGTCCCCATATCACCACGGCGGCCAGGACCAGCAGCACGATGTTGAGGGCCACGTTGCGCCACTCCGCCCGGCGTCCGTGGGTCACCGCGGCGCCGGCCATCAGCAGTGCGAGGCCGCTCGCGGCGACCGGTACGAGCGCGGGCGCCACATCGACGGCGGCGGGCAGCACCAGGCCGATGGCGCCCAGTATTTCCAGCAGGCCGAGCGTGCGCAGGGCTCCGATGGAGAAGTCCCCCGCCCAGGCCCCCGAGGACTCGATGATCTTCTCCTTGGGCTGAAGTGCCTTCCCGAGCCCTGCGGCAAGGAAGAGCGCCGCCAGGAGCGAGGCAATGATCCACAACGTGACGTTCATCTGACTACTTTTCTGCTCGTTGACGTGAAGGGTGCTGGCGAGGGGTCAGGTAAGGAAGTCGGTAACGATCCGGGGGGCCCTGCCCATGCGGAGCACCGCGACCACGGCTCTCTTCGTCGCAGAGGCGGGCGGTCCGGGGACCTCCCAAAAACTTGCCAGATTTTAAGTATCCAGTACTTAGATAACTAGATAGTAGAGTGGTGGACGACCTCGGGCAAGCGTCCGGTTCGGCACCTCGCTTGCGGTGATTGGCTTTCTGGTTACTATGTAGCTAGTTAGGTAAATGCTCGGGTGGGAGTGTCCGACTGGCCCGGGCGGCGAGGAAAGGTGCAGTTCCGCCATGACCGACCAGCAGTCCATCCCCCACGTCATCCCCCTGGACGAGTCCTTCGCCCGCCCCGCCCCGGAGGCGGATCTACGGGCCGCCGCCGAGGCACTGCGGGCCAACGGCTTCACCGTGACGATCGTCCCCACCCTGGCCGATGCCCGCCGCGTGGTCGGCGAGCTACTCCCCGCGGACAAGGCCGTGTTCACCGCGACCAGCGAGACCCTGCGCGAGAGTGGCATCGCAGCGGACATCGACGAGTCCGGACGGTTCAGGAGTGTCCGCGCCGAGCAGGCCGACTGGGATACGGCCCGGCGCGCGGACGAGGTCCGCGTCACGCGCTCCGCGCCCGACGTCGTCGTCGGCAGCGTTCACGCCGTCACCCAGGACGGCCGGCTGGTGATCGCGTCCGCGTCCGGGTCCCAGTTGGCCCCCTACGCCTCGGGCGCGGGCCAGGCCGTCTTCGTCGTCGGAGCGCAGAAGGTGGTGGCCGACCTGCCGACCGCGCTGCGCCGCATCGAGACGTACGCCTATCCCAAGGAGGACGTGCGCGCCCAGGCCGCCTACGGGGCCCGCAGCCTGATAGCGAAGATCCTCATCTACGGGCGTGAGGTCTTTCCCGGGCGGGCCCATGTGGTCCTGGTCCGCGAGCCGGCCGGATTCTGACGGACATGGTCCGCGCAGTCGTGGCCACCGCCTGGGGCGGAGCCGAAGTCATCGCGATCGCCGACGTTCCTTCCCTGCTGCCCGGCCCGGGTGAAGTGGTCGTCGCCGTCCGCGCCACCGCCGTCAGTCCCTTCGACGTCAAACGGGCCGGGGGCCTCATCGGCCGCGACCCGTCGATGCTCCCGCTGCGGCTCGGCAACGAGATGTCGGGCGTCATCACCGCGGTGGGATCCGGACCGGTCGGGTTCGAAGGACAGCCGCTCGCGGTGGGTGACGAGGTCCTCGGGCAGTGGCTGGAGGGAGCCCAGGCCGACGAGGTGACCGTCCCCGCCGGCACACTGCTGCACAAACCTCCCACGCTCGGCTTCCATGAGGCAGCCGCGCTGCTCGGCAGCGGCACGACCGCCGTCCATGCCCTGGAAGTGGTCGGCGTCGGGGAGGGCGACGTCGTGCTGCTCCACGGGGCCGACGGTGCCGTCGGCGGCATGGCCGCCCAACTGGCGCTGTCTCGCGGCGCCCGTGTGATCGGCACCGCCTCACCGGAGCGCCACGAACGGCTGCGCGCCGCCGGGATCACACCCGTCGCCCACGGAGCCGGGCTGGCGGAGCGCGTCCGCGCGCTGTCGTCCGGCGAGGTCACCGCGGCGGTCGACACCGCGGGGACCGACGAGGCCCTGTCCGTCTCCCTGGAACTGGTGGCTGATCCGAAGCGCATCGTCACCATGGTGAACTTCGGCGCGGCCGAGGCCGCGGGCGCCCGGGTCATCGGCCCGGGGGAGGAGACCGTACGTATCCGGTCCGCCGCCCGCTCCTGCCTGGTGCGCCGCGCGGCGGCCGGTGACCTCAGGGTGGACATCGCCGCGACGTTCCCCCTGGCGGACGCCCCGTCCGCCTATGCCCTCCAGGCCCGGGGTCACGCCGGAGGGAAAATCCTGCTCCTGCCCTGACGGCGAGGCCCCGGAGCCCCCAACCCCCGGAGCCCCCAAGGCCCCAGGAGCCCTCCCGCTCCGGCGATCTGTGCCATGTGACCCACCGGCGAGAACGCGTATGCCGCATCCGGCCCTTCCGGGCCACTGACAACCTACGGAGGACGTAATGACCTCGGCTCACGCGGACGCCGCGGAGTTCCCGATGCCCCGGGGGCGGTGCCCCTTCGACCCGCCACCTGAGCTGACGCGACGACTGAGCGAGGAACCGGTGTCCCGGGTCCGGATCTGGGACGGCAGCGAGCCGTGGCTGGTCACCCGCTACGACGATGTGCGGGCCGTGCTGGGCGACCGGCGGGTGAGTTCGCAGCCCGACCGGTCGGGTTACCCCGCGTTCTCCGCGGCCTTCGCGGCACGCGGCGCGGCGTCCGGATCGCTGGTCACCATGGATGATCCGCAGCACGCGGTGCTGCGCCGGATGCTGACCGGGCAGTTCATGATCAAACGGGTCGAGGCGATGCGGCCCCGGATCCAGCAGGTCGTCGACGAGCTGATCGACGATCTGCTGTCCGGCCCCGGCGGCCCGGTGGACCTGGTGGAGGCATTCGCCCTGCCCATGCCGTCCCTGGTGATCTGCGAGCTGCTCGGCGTTCCCTACAGCGACCGCGCGGTATTCCACCGCCTCAGCAAGGTGCTGGTCGCCAACGACGTCTCACCGGAGCAGACCCGCGCCGCGACCGAGGAACTGCTGGCCTTCCTGCACGACTTGATACGCGCCAAGCGCGCCGTGCCCGGTGACGACTTGTTGAGCCGGCTGGTGGTGGAGCAGGTCGTGCCGGGGCGAATGACCGAGGAGGACGCAGCGGCGATGGGGCGCGTACTGCTCGTGGCCGGGCATGAGACCACGGCGAACATGATCACGCTCGGCACCGCGGCGCTGCTGCGGCACCCCGCCCAACTCGCGGCGGTGCGCGAGGGCACTCCCGACCTGGTCGCCAACGCCGTCGAGGAACTGCTGCGTTACCTCACCATCGCCCATCTCGGGCGCAGGCGTACCGCGACCGAGGACATCGAGATCGGCGGACGGACGATCCACGCGGGAGAAGGGATCATCCCCACCCTGGAGTCGGCCAACCGCGACGCCTCGCGATTCCCGCAACCGGACGAGCTGGACGTCACCCGGAGCGCCCGCCACCACGTGGCATTCGGCCATGGCCCGCACACCTGCCTCGGACAGCCGCTGGCCCGGGTCGAACTTCAGGTGGTGTACGGGACGCTGTTCCGCCGGATCCCCACCCTGCGGCTCGCCCGTCCCGTCGACGAGCTGGTTTTCAAACACGACACGCTCGCCTACGGGATCCACGAGCTGCCCGTCACCTGGTGACCGGCCACATCAACAGCACACACCACCGATCCGATCAGGAAGGGAATGTGATGGCGGACAAGAACGCCGACGCGAACGCCCGGATCATCGACATGTTCCGCGCCAACGCCGGCGAGGTCGGCGGACCGTTCGCCGGCAAACGTGTGGTGCTGCTGCACCACCTCGGCCGGAAAAGCGGCACCGCGTACATCAGCCCGCTCGTGGGTGCCACCGACGAGGACGCCTACCTGGTGTGCGGGTCCGCGGGTGGCGCGCCCGCCGACCCGGCCTGGGTCGCGAACGTGGAGCAGGGCTCCGGCGTGACCACCCTGGAAGTCGGCACCGAGGTGCTGCGGGTGCGCACCACCGTGGTGCGGGCCGGTTCCCCGGAGTGGGACCGCCTCTACGGCATCTGGTCGCAGTACTGGCCCAGCGCCAAGGACTACGAACAGCGCGGCACCCGTTTGTTCCCGGTCATCCGGCTCGAACCGCTCAACTGACCCTGCCGGCCCGGGGCGCGGCTTCCCCGGCCGCCCTCCAGCCACCCGAGACGACACAGGAGTTCTCATGACCGATCTGCACCTGGGCGAGGGGCCCTCCTACCGGATCGGACGGGTACGGGCCCGTCGCATCGTGGAATGGAACGGCCGACTGTTCACCCGGGCCCAGGCTTACGGGCAGCTCGACCAGGCCGACTGGGAGGCCCAAAAGGCCTGGCTCGACCCCCGGTTCTGGAATGCGGAGACCGACGGCGTCACCCTGACGATCCAGTCGTTCCTGCTGGAGACGCCCGACCAGGTGATCCTCGTCGACACCGGCATCGGCAACGGCAAGGACCGCCCCACCGCCCCGCCCTTCAGCGGCCTTGGCACCCCGTTCCTCGACCGGCTTCGCGCGACAGGCTTCGCCCCGGAGGACGTTGACATCGTCGTGCTCACCCATCTGCACTCCGACCACGTCGGCTGGAACACCACCCGAGACGGTGACAGTTGGGTCCCGACCTTCCCCAACGCCCGCTACCTCGTCCCGCGCGCCGACTACGACTTCTTCAACCCCGCCGGGTCCGGCGCCGCGCACGTCGATGCCGACATGGCGCTGGTCTTCGCCGACAGCATCGACCCGATCCTGGGCGCCGGGCAGGCCGAGTTCTGGGACGACACCCTGAACCTCGCCGAAGGCATCGATCTGCGCCGTGTCCCCGGGCACACCCCCGGCTCCGGCGTACTCACGGTCCAGTCCGAGGACGACAGCGCCCAGTTCGTGGGCGACCTGCTCTCCACTCCGATGATGGTCGGCCACCCGGACCTGTGCGCCCGGTACGGCGAGCACTACGTCGACGCCAGTCCCGACCTGATCCGCTCCGCGCGCCGCGACCTGCTCACCCGAGCGGCACAACGGGGCACCCGGCTGGTCCCCGCCCACTTCAACACCGACGCCGGCCACTTCGTGGCCCACGGCCCGAACGGGTTCGCCTTCGTCGACGCCAACTCCTGAACCACCTCTCACCACCGTGCCGTCAGGAAGAGAGACCACCATGGACACCGATCTGGACTTCACCGGCAGGACGATCCTGGTCACCGGATCCGGCCGCAACATCGGCCGCGCGATCATCCTCGAATTCGCCCGCCGAGGCGCGAACGTCGTGATCAACGCCCGCGACACCGACACCGACCGCGCCGAAGCCGAAGCCGTCAGGCGTGAAGCCGAGAAGCACGGAGTCAGAGGACTCGTGATACTGGGCGACGCCGCCGAGCCCGACACCGTCGCCAGACTCAGGACCGAGTCGGAGAAGCACTTCGGCCACGTCGACATCTACGTCAGCAACGCCAACGGCCGTATGTACCGCGACTCGTTCTTCGACACCACCGACGAGGACTGGCACCACTACCTCAACCAGCAGCTCACTGCCTCCTGGCACCTGGCCAAGGCCTTCGTCCCCGGTATGACGGACGCCGGCTGGGGCCGCATCATCCACATGAACGGCCCCAACGCCTGGACCGGCTCCTGGGCCGCGATCCCCATGGCCGTCGGCAAGGGCGGCCTGCACACCCTCACCAAGTCCCTTGCCTCCGGCCTCGGCCAGTACGGCATCACCGTCAACGACATCAACCCCGGCTACGTCGAGGTCGCCCGTGACTCCAACCTCGACGACTCCAACGACTCGCGCGCGGCATTCGCCGACTCGATGGCCATCAAGCGCCCCATCCGGCCCGAAGAGATCGCCTGGACCTGTGCCTATCTCTGCTCGGACCGTGCGGGCGCGGTCACCGGCACGGTCATCGACGTCGACGGCGGCACCACCGCCGTTCACTGAGACGACGGCGCGCCGGCCGGCGGAACTTCAGGTGTGCAGTCCGTCGAGCAGGACCGTGGTCAGCGGGTCGTCGGCGCGGGCGTCGGGGCGGCAGATGGCGACGTTGAGTACGCCGATGATCTCGCTCGGCGGGATGTCGGGGCGCATGGTGCCCTCCTGCTGGGCTCCGTGCGCGAGTTCTTCGAACAGGGTGTTGGACTCGGCGGCCAAGCCGGCCACCCGGGGGTTCGGCTCGGTGGCTTCGGACAGCGACTTGGTCAGGGCGAGCGGCAGGCCGGCGCAGTGGTCCACCACGCGGAGCAGGACCTGCCAGCGGGTCTGATCCGGTTCGGCCGCCGCGGCGCGGCTGAAGGCGAGCAGGTCGTCGAGCGCGTCGACGGCGATGTGGTGCAGCAGTGCCTGCCGGTCGGGGAAGTGACGGTAGAGCGTGCCGACGCTCAGCCCGGCGGAACGGGCGATCTCCTCCATCGAGGCGTCGGCGCCGCGTTCGGTGAACGCCTCCAGGGCCGCCGCGACGATCAGTTCCCGGTTGCGCCGCGCATCGGCCCGCATGCTCCGCCTCTCCTCGTACGGCTCGTGCAGCCCGTACAGCAACATGAATCCCCAGTTCATATTATTGTAGGCTGAGCGTCCGGAGACCATCGCCGGGCATGTCAAGCCGCACATCGACGAGGCCGCCGCCGCGGCGGGGCGGCCCGCGCCGCGCATCGTCGCGAGCGTCACCGCCGATCCCGGCGGGGTGCGGCAGCAGGTGGCGGAACGGATGGGCGCCGCGTCCGGACTTCCCAGCTACCGGGCGCTGCTGGACCGTCAGGGGCTGTCCGGCGTCCACGAGACGGTTCTCGCCGGCGACGAGGACGCGGTGGCCGAAGGGCTTCGCGCGTTCGCGGCCGCCGGGGCGACCGAGGTGCTGGTCAGCGTCGTCGGCGACACGGAGGAACGGTCGCGGACGCTGGAGCTGCTGTCCGCCGTACGCCGCGCGGGCTGAGCGTCTTCGGTGGCGGCCGGCGCGTGCGTACACACGCGTACGTTCGCTCGCCGACGTGTCGGTCTACTCGCCGGCGGCGCCGTCTATGGCTTCGCGCAGGAGATCCGCGTGGCCGACGTGGCGGGCGTACTCCTCGATCAGGTGTCCGAGGATGAACCGCACGTCGGTGTCGCCGAACTCCTGGTTCGGGACGATGCGCGCGAGGTCTCCCGTCACCTTCGCGAACACGTGCCGTGACT
>NZ_JTHL01000001.1:4630653-4638193 GCF_000818195.1 Streptomyces sp. 150FB
GTCCGAGGATGAACCGCACGTCGGTGTCGCCGAACTCCTGGTTCGGGACGATGCGCGCGAGGTCTCCCGTCACCTTCGCGAACACGTGCCGTGACTCCTCGCACGCCTTCAGGTAGTCCTCGTACACGTCCCTGGCGGGTGTGGGGTCGGACTCGTCGAACCAGTCGTCACCGGCGGCTGTGACGTAGGTCCGGTAGGGGAAGAAATCCGGGGCCGTGTCCGCCAGCGCCCGCTGGAACCAGGCGCGCTCGACCCCCTGAAGGTGTCGCATGAGTCCCAGCAGGGTCAACGCCGAGGACGGCAGGGGGCGTTGCCGCAGTTGCGCTTCGGAGAGACCTTCGCACTTCCACAGGAAGGTCGCCCGGTGGTAGTCGAGGTTCGAGGCGATCATCTCCAGCCACGAGCCCGACAGCCTGCGCTCGGGTCGGACGATCTTGTCGATCAGGGCGTCGCTCACGTCGGAGATCTCCTTGCCGGCGGGGTCAGGTGCGCGGTCGGGTGGGCGGTCTTGTCGGCGTTCCCGGAAAGCTACCCGAGGGGTCTGACAACGCGGTCCGGCAATCGACGCTGAGCATCCGGGGTGGCAGCGAGGTACAGTCAACAATGATGAACGTCATCATCGATTCGGCCGGACGCGTGCCTGCCGGGCCGGACGGAGGGCGGAGAGGGACATGCCACGGATCACGAAGGAAGACAAGGCGCGCAATCGGCAGAACATCGTCGACCAGGCGGGCCGCATGTTCCGTACCCGCGGCATCGACGGCGCGGGGATCGCGGATCTGATGAACGCCGCCGGTATGACCCACGGCGGTTTCTACAACCACTTCGCGTCCAAGGACGCGCTGGCGGTGGAGGTGTGCAACGCCTTCTTCGCGGACTCGCTCGGCCATCTCGCGCAGGAGACGGAGAAGGGGCCCGAGGCGTCGGGCTCTCCGCTGGCCCGGGTGCTTGAGGGGTATCTCTCCGCGCAGCACCGGGACGATCCCAGCGGAGGCTGTCCTTCCGCCTCGCTCGCTGTCGACTCGTGGCGGCAGAGCGACGAGGTCCAGGCCGTCTACGCCAAAGGTGTCGAGGGGTATCTGACCGGCTTCGCGGCCGAACTGACCCGCGAAGCCATCGCCGAAGGACGGGACCTGACCCCGGCTCAGGCGCGCGAGCAGGCGGTCCGGATGCTGAGTGAGATGGTCGGGGCCATGGTGCTGGCCCGCGCGGTCAACCGGGTCGAACCCGCGCTGTCCGACGAGATCCTGGGCGCGAGCCGGGATCACCTGGTCGCTTCCGCGTCGGGCGACGCCTCGCGCTGACCCGCGTACGCGGGCCCCGCGATGGTTCCAGCTCGCCGGCTCTTATTGATGATGTGCCTCCTCATTGACTATGCTGATGAGTGACATCAATGTGGACTCCGCTGTCGCACGTCGTGGCGGGGGCTCGGTGTCGGTCCTGTCCAGTTACCTGAAAGGCGAGTCCAGATCATGGCGAGCTTCAACGAGCAGGTCGTTGCCGAGTTCCGCGCCAACGCCGGCGTGGTGGGAGGCGCGTTCGGGGGCATGAAGCTGCTTCTTCTCCACCACACGGGAAAAGTCACCGGTCAGCGGCGCGTGACGCCCGTGGCCCGGACGGCCGTCGGCGATGATTTTGTCGTCGTCGGATCCAACGGGGGTGCGGCGAACGATCCCGCCTGGGCCACCAATGTCGCCGTCATGACGGAAACGACGATCGAAGTGGGCGACCGGACGCTGAAGGTCGCGGTTTCCGAGGTGGTGGAGCCGGTCGAGCGGGAGCGTCTCTACGCCGAGGTGAGGAAGGCGTACCCCGGGGTGCTGGAGGACTACGAGACGAAGACCGACCGCACGTTCAAGGTGGTGAAGCTGACCCCCATCGGCTGACTCCCCCGTTGTCTGCCCCCTGGCTGCCCACGCCACCGGGGGTGGTGCGACGGGGCGGGGTGGCGGAATCGCGAGAACCAATGATGATTTCCATCATTTTAATGGCCGGCAACTCTTCCTAAGGACGCCTTCTCATGCGCTCTGTTGTCTACGACCGTCACGGTGATCCGTCGGACGTACTGCGCCTCGACACCTCCGGCCGCCCACGCTCCCCCGAACAGGGCGAGGTGACGGTACGAGTCCTCAAGCGGCCCGTCCACTTCGGAGACCTCGTTCAGCTCAAGGGGCAGATGAATCCGGACAAGCCCTCCACACCGGGGTCCCCCGGTGTGGAGGGGATGGGCGTGGTGGAGGCGGTCGGTCCCCGGCCGCCCGGCGTCGAACCGGGGACAGTCGAGCCGGGGACACGGGTCGCGTTCTTCCCGGTCTCCGGGGCGTGGAGCGAGTACGTCACGATCCCGGCCGCTCTCGTCGTACCCGTACCGGACCACGTCAGCGACGCGACGGCGGCACTGCTGCTCATCAATCCGCTGACCACCCTGATGCTGCTGCGTGACGTCGAGGACGCCCTGCGGGGTGACGCGAACGGCGTCGTCGTGCAGACAGCCGCCGGCTCCTCGGTCGGAAAGCTCGTCACAGCGGCGGTCGTCGAACGGGGCCTGCGCCTGGTCAACCTGGTACGCAGCGCCTCCGGCGCCGTCTCCCTCGGCACCCGTTTCGCGGGCGTTCCCACCGTCTCCACCTCGGACGACGACTGGCACGAGCAGGTGCACGCCGCGACCGGCGGCAAGGGCGCGCGGGTCGTTCTCGACGCCCTGGGCGGCTCCCACACGCCGCGCCTCGCGGAACTCCTCGCCGATGGCGGCACTTTGGTCCTCTACGGGGGCCTGAACGCCGGTCCGCAGCCGACACCGCTCGAATCGCTGAATCTGATCGGGCGTGAACTGACGATCCGGGGCGCTTCGATCACCCGGTGGATGACCCGGGCGCCGGCGGAACGGGCCGAGGACGTCGCGGCTGCCGTGGAGTTGGGGGTCACCGCTCCTGAACTCTTCGAGGTCGCCGCCGAGTACGACCTCGCCGACTACGCCGAGGCGATCAGGCACCTGCACCGGCCTGGCAGAACCGGCGCGATCCTGCTCACCAGCCCCGCTGCCTGACCCGAACGACCACGCCTGATCCCGAACCCAACCAGTCCTGCCAGTCCTACCAGTCCTCCTGAGGAGGGGCCTTTCCCATGAACATCGGAACCATCGGCGCCGGCACCGTCGCCCAGGCCGTCGCCCGCCACGCCATCGCCTACGGCCACCACGTCACCCTGAGCAACCGTCGCGGTCCCGCCTCGCTGGAGACGGTCGTACGCGAGTTGGGCCCGCTCGCCTCGGCCGGCACCGCGCAGGAGGCCGCGCGGGCCGAGATCGTCCTGCTGGCCGTCGGCTGGCCCGACGTACCGGCGGCGGTCGAGGGGCTGCCGGACTGGAACGGCCGGATCGTCATCGACGCCACCAACCACTTCGCCGCCCTGTCCCCGAGGCCGGAGATCGCCGATCTCGGGGATCTGACGGGCAGCGAGTACGTCGCCTCCCTTGTCCCGGGAGCGCGCGTGGTCAAGGCCTTCAACGCGCTGTTCGGCGCCTACATCGCCGCTGACCCCCGCCACGAAGCAGGCAGACAACTGCTGTTCCTCGCCGGCGACGACACCGACGCCGTACAGCAGGTCGCCGCGCTCACCGAGGAGTTCGGCTTCGCGACCGCCGCCCTCGGCGGCCTCCGCGACGGGGGGCGGCTCATGCAGCTCGGAGGCCCGCTGTCCGGACTGCACGCCCTCAAGCAGGACTCCGCGTGAACGGGGTCAGTGCACGCGGTCGTACGTGTGCTGCGGCGGTTGCGGCGGCCAGGCGATGCCGTCGCCCTTCTCCCAGATCTGGTTGCACGAGCCGGTGTCCGCACAGGTGACGGCGCGATCGCGCCAGCCGGCCATGTTCATCAGCCCGGCCTTGTCCCCGGGGGTCCAGACGTCGTTCCAACTGGAGACGTCGTCGGCGACCCGGATCGAGGACATCAGGGTGTTGAAGTCACGGAACTGCGTGTTGTAGTGCGCCAGGCCGAGCGTGTGGCCGAGCTCGTGCATCACGGGAATCGCCATCGCGTAACGGGACCATCGGTCACCGTCGTTGCTGTCGTCGACGAGGCGGGTCCAGACGTCGGAGTCGGTGAGGCGGATCAGGCCGCCGTTGTAGATCGCTCCCCTGTTGTCCAGCGCGCGCGACGGTGAGGCGATCCCGGTCGCGGGAATGGTGGCGAAGACGATGGCGATCTCGTTCGCGGGGACGCTGCCGGGCCAGGTGTCGCCGTCGTACGGCTCGTAGTGCAGCCGTCCGCCGACCCACTTGTTGGTTTCGAGGACCATCGTCGACATGACGTCGTCGAGTCCCTCGATCCAGTGCTTCTCCTTGTTCTTCGTGGCGGAGTCGGTCGAGCCCCGGTAGTTGAAATACAGCTTGACCGTGTAGCTGTCGCGCAGTTCGTAGTAGGCGGGGTTGGTGAGACCGCCGACGGGGCCGAGGTTGAACCCGTACGCGTTGGCGGCGTTCGCGCTGGCGCCGGGGTCCACGAGCATCGGCCCGGGCTGGTACGGGATGCGGCCGATGACGGGGTCGTAGGGCGGAGCCGCCGCGGTGGCGGGGCCCGCCGCCAGCAGCATGAGTGCCGCGGTGACCGCGGCCACCGCGCCGACGCGCAGCCGCCGTCCGACGGGTCTTAGGAAGGTGCTCATTGTTCTCCGTCCACAGGGGCACGCGGTGCCGTGGGCAGCGTGCCGGGCTGGAAGAGCAGTGGTTGAGCGGTCCAACTCTAGCGGCGTTAGGGCCCGTTCCGCCCGGAAACGTCCACTCTCGTCAAGGTGTGAGGGGGACTGCGTGAGCGGGACTGCGTGAGGGGGACCGCGTGAGGGGGACCGCGTCAGCGTGCCGCGAGCCGGGCCAGGACGTCCGCCTCCCGGCTGCCCTCCTGGGCGCTGAACACGTGCACCACCAGGCCCGTTTCGCCGGGTGCCGCCGGTACGTGCAGCGTCTCGAAGTCCAGCGTGAGCAGGCCGGCCGCCGGGTGCCGGAGCCGTTTGCGGCCCGCCGCGCACATGACGACCTCGCCGGTGGCCCAGATCCGCCGGAACTCGGTGCTTCGCGCGGACAGTTCCGCGATGAGCCCGGCCAGTTCCCCGTCGCCGGGGTAACGCCCGGCGGAGACCCGCAACTGGCCGACGGCCTCCGCCGCCCTGTCCTCCCAGTCGGGGTGCACGGTCCGGGACGCGGGATCGAGGAAGAGGTACCTGGCGTTGTTCCGGTCCCGGCCGTCCGGGTCGCCCAGACCGCCGCAGAGTTCGGCGCCCAGGCTGTTCCAGGCCACCACGTCGAGGC
Organism: Streptomyces sp. 150FB; assembly: GCF_000818195.1. Classification (GTDB taxonomy): domain Bacteria; phylum Actinomycetota; class Actinomycetes; order Streptomycetales; family Streptomycetaceae; genus Streptomyces. Next base: position 4,635,956 of record NZ_JTHL01000001.1, read on the forward strand.
GGTGGTTCGTGGCGAACGCCGGGAAGAGGGTCATCGCGTCCAGGACCCGTCGCAGCATGGGGCTGACGGGGACGCTGGGTACGGGGTCGCGCCTGGCGCCGGCCAGGGTCGCGAGATGCGTACGCTCCGCCGTGTCGAGGGCGAGCGCTCCGGCGAGCGCGTCGAGCACCTCGGGGGACGGCTGGGTGGCCCGGCCCTGTTCGAGGCGTACGTAGTAGTCCACGCTGATCCCGGCGAGCTGGGCCAGCTCCTCACGGCGCAGCCCGCGTACCCGTCGGCGACCGCCGCCGGTGAGCCCGACCTGCTCAGGCGCGATGCGCCCGCGGCGGGCGCGCAGGAAGCCGCCGAGGGCCCGTTGGCCTTCGCCGGGGCGGTCGCCGGCGCCGTTGCTGCTCGCGGGGCTGTTCCCGCCGTTCGCGCTGGGGCCCTCGCTACGGTTGTCGACGCCGGCGGTGCGTTCGACAGGGTCCACGCTGTTCATGCGGTCAAGTATGGGTGGTACGGGCAATACCAGGACTTGCGTTCCGTTGGTTGCGGAGGGTTCTGGCTAGGCGGCCGCGCCGGGGAGAACGTGGTGGCATGAACGCAGCCACGCCGCAGCGGCGGAAGAAGATACTCATCGTCACGGCCCACCCCGAGCCCCGCTCGCTCAACGTCGCTCTCACCGACTTCGCCGTCGAGGAACTGTGCGCGGCCGGGCACGAGGTGCGGGTGTCCGACCTCTACGCGATGAAGTGGAAGGCGGGCGTCGACGCCGACGACTTCCCCGACCACGCGGGCGACCGGCGGCTCGACGTCCTGGGCATCTCGGGAGAGGCCACGCTGGCGGGAGGTCTGTCCCAGGACATCGCGGCGGAACAGGAGAAGCTGCGGTGGTCGGACGCCGTGATCCTGCAGTTCCCGATGTGGTGGTTCTCGGTGCCCGCGATCCTGAAGGGCTGGATCGACCGGGTCTTCACCTTCGAGTTCGCCCACGGCCCGTCCGTTCCTCCGCCGTACAGCGAAGGCGCCCTGGCGGGGCGGCGGGCGCTGGTGTCGGTGACGGTCGGCGCCCGCGAGGGGTCGTTCTCCGACCAGGGCATCCACGGCCGGCTGGCGGACATCCTCTACCCGGTCAACCACGGCCTGTTCTGGTTCACCGGCATGACGCCGCTCGAACCGTTCGCGGTGTACAGCTCGATCGACGTGTCCGAGGAGCGGTTCGAGGCCGTGAAGCGGGAGTACAAGCTCCGCCTCGACCGGCTCTTCACGGACGAGCCGATTCCGTTCCGGCTGCTCACCGGTGGCGACTACGACCATGACATGCGACTGCTGCCGGGCGTGGCCGCGGAGGGTACGAGCGGGCTGGACCTGCACGTCAGGCCGCGTGGCTGAGCGGCCGGGCAGTTCTCCGGGCGGCGGACCCGGCACGTACGCCGACAGTGGCCCGGGGCGCGCCCAGGCGTCCGGGCCCACGACGTACACGACGTCCGAATGGCGCCGGACTCCGCGTCAGCCCCACGGGAGCATCTGTCATGTCCGCGAACCCGGCTAAGAGATGAGCGAACATGACAGCGGTGCTGGACGGCAAAGTGGCATGTGTGACCGGCGGCAGCCGGGGCATCGGCGAGGCTGTGGCGCTCAGGCTGGCCGAGGACGGCGCCGATATCGCGCTGACCTATCTGGAGAGCGCGGAGCGCGCGGCGGATGTGGTCGACCGGATCAAGGCGCTGGGCCGCAGAGCCCTGGCCGTTCGGGCCGACAGCGCGGACCCGACGGCGCTGCGCGACGCCGTGGATCGGACGGCCGCGGAGTTCGGGCGGCTCGACATCGTGGTCAACAACGCGGGGATCGGCGTGCTCGGCCCGCTGGAGGACCTGTCCCTGGAGGACGTCGAGCGAGTGCTGAACATCAACGTCCGGGCGCCGTTCCTGGTGGCACAGGCGGCGGTCCGGCACATGACCGAGGGCGGGCGGATCATCAGCATCGGCAGTTGCATGGCCGAGCGGGTCCCGTTCGCGGGCGGTTCCCTGTACGCGACGAGCAAGACCGCGCTGACCGGTCTGACCAAGTCCCTCGCCCGTGAGCTCGGCCCCAGGGGCATCACTGCCAACCTGGTCCACCCCGGGCCCACCGATACCGAGATGAACCCCTCCGAAGGCCCGGGGGCCGATGTGCAGAAGAGCTTCATACCGCTCGGCCGCTACGGGCAGCCGTCGGATGTCGCGGCTACCGTGGCCCACCTGGCGGGCGAGGGCG
>NZ_JTHL01000001.1:4638613-4692162 GCF_000818195.1 Streptomyces sp. 150FB
CGCGGCGGCTCACGTTCCGGGCCGCTCGCGCGTCTACCCGGTGAAGGGGCGGTCGTCAGCGGACCGCCGGATCTGAGAGGAGCGCGGTCGTGAGGACGCATACGGTCATCGATTCACCCGTGGGGGACCTCACCGTGGTCGCCGAGGACGGCGCGCTGGTGGGCCTGTACTTCGAGGGACACAAGCGGCAGCCGGCGGTGGAGACGTTCGGCGTCCGTACAGATGAGGGCTTCGGGGAGGTACGGCAGCAGCTCAAGGAGTACTTCGCCGGTGAGCGGCGCGACTTCGACCTGCCGCTCGCCCCGCAGGGCAACGACTTCCAGCGCCGCGGGTGTGGGATCTGCTGGCGGCGATCCCGTACGGCGAGACCCGCTCGTACGGCGACCTCGCCCGTCAGCTCGGGGACCCGGCACTGGCGCAGGCCGTCGGCGCGGCCAACGCGCTCAACCCCCTGTCCGTCGTCGTGGCGTGCCACCGGGTCGTGGCCGCCGACGGCAACCTGCGGGGGTACGCGGGCGGGCTGGAGCGGAAGCGTTACCTGCTGGACCTCGAAGAGCCCGCCGCCGAGAGCGCGGCGCGACTGTTCTGAGGTGGCGTCCGACGTTTCCCGGGCCGCGTCTCACGTTTCGCGCGGCCCGATCGTTTACCTGATGTGAGCAAGCCATTGTTCGAACAGATCGTGAGCGACCACGGGCCCATGGTGCTCCGCGTCGTACGGGCCGTAGTGGGGCCGCACGACGCGGAGGACGCCTGGTCGGAGACGTTCCTCGCGGCGCTGAAGGCGTATCCGGACCTGCCCTCCGACGCCAATGTCGAGGCATGGCTCGTGACCATCGCGCACCGTAAGGCCATCGATGTCACGCGGGCCGACGCGCGCCGTCCGACGCCCACCGACGATCTTCCGGAACGGCCGAGCCGCATCGGCCGGCCGCAGGACTGGGATCCGGATCTGTGGAAGGCGCTCAAGGCGCTTCCCGAGCGCCAGCGCCAGACGGTCGCCTACCACTACCTGGCCGGGCTGCCCTACAAGGAGATCGCCGCCCTGACCGGCGGAAGTACGGACGCGGCGCGCAGAGCCGCCGCCGACGGGATCAGGACGCTGCGCGGCACGTACCCCCGCGGGGACGACGAAGAACACCCCGCGGGACAAGCCGGGAGCAGGGACAACGGCGTGCCGAACGCCATGAACACGATGGGAGGGTCCGGACGATGATCAGTACGTCCGATTTCAACTCCGATTCCACCTCTGATTTCGACAGCGAACGGCTGTTCGCGGCGCTGCCCGAGCAGGACGAGCCGGCTCTGGAACGCCTGCGCGCCCGCCTGGCCACCGAGGCGCACGACGCGGGACTGCTCGACATCGCCTACCGCACCCTGGACACCCCGGTCGGCCCGCTGTTGCTCGCCGCGACGGGGAAGGGTCTGGTCAGGGTCGCCTTCGCGGTGCAGGACCACTCCGCGGTGCTCCGGCAACTGTCGGACACGATCAGCCCCCGGATTCTGCGCGCCCCCGCCCGGCTGGACGAGGTGAGCAGGCAGCTCGACGAGTACTTCGCCGGTCGGCGCCGTCAGTTCGACGTCCCGCTGGACTGGCGTCTGTCGAAGGGCTTCCGCCGCGAGGTCCTGGCCCACCTCCCCGACATCGGCTACGGGAACACGGCGAGTTACGCGCAGGTCGCCGCCGCATCGGGGAGCCCCAGAGCCGTACGGGCCGTGGGCACGGCGTGTGCGACGAATCCGCTGCCGCTCGTGGTGCCGTGCCATCGGGTGGTGCGTTCCGACGGGTCGATGGGGCGGTACGCCGGCGGGGCCGACGCCAAACATCTGCTGCTCGACCTGGAGACGGCCGCCTGACAGCCGGATAGCAGCCGCCTGACCGCCGGATGACGGTCGGTCACCGCACCGAGGGGGCCCGGATCGGGGCCCGGGGGCCCGACGGTACGGTGACCGGCGTCACGAACCACCCATCCGAGGCAACAGGCGACAGGGGATACACATGGCGGACATCGAGGCACTGCGGGCGGCGTTCGACCAGTTCGATCTGGACAAGGACGGCGCGATCACCGCGACCGAATTCCGGAGCGTGCTGGCGGGGCTGGGCGACACGACCATGTCGGAATCGCAGGCGCAGGCGCTGCTCGACGGCGCCGACAGCGACGGCGACGGCCGGATGACCTGGGACGAGTTCCTGGCGCTGCGCAGCCGCTGAGCGGGCTGATCGACGGCCGGACCACTCGCTTCCGACCGCGTCCGCCGGGCAGCTTTCGCCCCGTACTGATCGGGTTTGTCCACTGCGGTTGGACCGTACGAGTGGTGTTCATCCGAAGAACTGCGCGCGTGCGGCGTTGGTCCCTCGGTTCTCGGGATGCGTACACATCATGAGGAAGGTATGTAGATCGCTCAACCCGAAAGCGAGGGGTCATGGCCGCCTTGAAGGTCAAGAAACTGTGGACCGTTTTCATCACCGCGTTCTTCGCGGTGCTCGCCTCACTGGGGCTCACCACCCCGGCCGGGGCCACCGGCAGTGTCGTGCGCCGGCCCGCCGAGCAGCCGGCCGGCGGGTCCGCTGCCGCACCGGTCGTCCGTCCCCGGGCGGCCGAGACAGCACATGTACGGGCGGCACTGCCACGGCAGGTCCAGCGCGACCGCTCGCTGCCGCCGACCATCAAGCAGCGCATCCGCGCCGAGGCGCACGGATCCTCACCGTCCGTCCGCCGCATGCCGGTCGACACATCCGCCGGTGGCGCAACCGACAGCGGAGACGCCGGGAACATCGCCGACATCAGGCCCGCCGCGACCACCAGTGCGGGAACGGCCGCGGGTAGCGGTACGGGTGCGGACAGAGGTGCGCGTACGGATAGAGGTGTGCGGACGGATAGAGGTGCGCGTACGGCGATCGGCGCTTCCCGCGCCGCCGACGCCGCGCTCACCGCAGCGTGAAGCGCCGGGGTTTCTCAACTCACCCGGCGCCCCACGCACGCACGGCCGAAGCCGTTGATCAGGGACGGTCGTCCCGGTCCGAACCTCCAGGACCTGACTTCCCCGGCCCCGAGTCCCCCTGCTTCGCCCGCGCATCCGGATCCAGCGGATCGAGAGCGGCGTCATGGCTGCCGTCGACGGACGTCAGCGAACCGCGCTCCGAGACCTCGGTAGCGGCGGGCGGCTCCACCAGCCAATCCGGATTCGCCTGCTTGTCCCACCACTTCCAGGCGGCGAAAGTGCCGCCGGCGACCAGACCGAGGACCGCCAGACCCTTGGCGAGCCGTCCGGCCCTGGCCCGCCGTTCATGCCTTCTCACCAGCTTCTGCACCTGTTTGGCCGTGATCCCACCGCGCAGTGCGGCCAGCGCCGCGGCCGAACGCGCCGCGGCTTCCTCGGCCACCGGCTGTGCGACCGCCCGCACCTGCTCCACCCGGGGCACCGTGTAGTCCGCCGCCTGACGGGCGGCCTTACGGGTGCTGACGGCGGCGCGGTGTGCGACGTCATCGACCTTTGGGGGCACATGGGGCGCCACATAGGCGCCGTACTGAACACGGGCCTGCTGAGCGGCCTTGGTCATCGTCGGGGCGAGCTTCACGCGCGCCTCGTGGGCGTACTGAGCTGCCTGCTCCTTGGCTGTTCCGGCGTAAGGTGCCACCGCTTCCGCGGCGTGCTGCACGCTTTCCTTGGCCGAACCGGTAGCGGCGCGCACGCTGTCCATGCGGGTCACAGGATCATCCTCCTCGGTGGCGTTCCGTATTTCGCCTATCCACCCTTTTCGAGATCATGCCTGTTGGGCTCGGCCTCGGCATGCGTTACTGGCATACGGGTCATGGACGGCGACTTGCCCGTCTGGCCTGTTCTTGTCGTCTGTTCCGGGGGTTTCCGCTCCCTGTCTGTTCGCTTCCTGTTCGCTGTCCGCCCTCTGCGTGTGTCCACCGCGAGCGGCTTTGACACCTCTGAACACCCGGTGAGCATTCGCGTACCCCAAAACGTACCCAAAGTGGTCGTACGACCCGTCGAAGGGCACTGCCCGGAGAGCCGGTCCGCCTTCCGTGCGAGGATCGTGAGAGTCAGAGAAGACTTACGGAAGGCAGATTGTGGCCGAGCAGCTTTATGCCACCCTGAAGACCAACCAAGGCGACATCGAGATCCGGCTCCTGCCGAACCACGCGCCGAAGACGGTCAAGAACTTCGTGGAACTCGCCCAGGGCGAGCGCGAGTGGACCAACCCGAGCACGGGCCAGAAGACCAAGGACCGCCTGTACGACGGCACGGTGTTCCACCGTGTCATCGGCGGCTTCATGATCCAGGGCGGAGACCCCCTGGGGAACGGCACCGGTGGTCCGGGCTACAAGTTCGAGGACGAGTTCCACCCGGACCTCGCCTTCGACAAGCCCTACCTGCTGGCGATGGCGAACGCGGGCCCCGGCACCAACGGCTCGCAGTTCTTCATCACCGTCTCGCCGACCTCCTGGCTGACCCGCAAGCACACCATCTTCGGTGAGGTCAGCAGCGAGACGGGCAAGAAGGTCGTGGACGCCATCATCGCGACGAAGACGGACCCGGGCACCGACCGGCCGCTGCAGGACGTCGTGATCGAGTCGGTCGTCATCGAGAATCGCTGATCCTCGGAATCGATCGATCAGAAGCGATCGGTGCCGATCGGTTTTTCGGCAGAACCGGCATACCGGCAGTATCGGCACCATACGGATCCCCGCTCAGGGGAACCATCCCGCCCTGCCCATCCGTAGTGGTTACATACCGGATGGGCGGGGCGGTGCGCTTCGCGCCGCCTGCCCGCCCGCCGCTTGCCGTACCCGCCGCACCCGCCGTCACGAGGGACAGAAGGACCGAGGGGACCGATGGACCAGCCACCCGGGGGCCATGAAGGCCAGGATCAGCCCGTCGTAGCCGAGGGGCAGGCCGCGTGCTACCGCCATCCGGGGCGTGAGGCCGGCGTCCGCTGCACCCGCTGCGAGCGCCCCATCTGCCCCGCCTGCATGGTCGACGCGTCCGTCGGATTCCAGTGCCCCGAGTGCGTACGGCAGGGGTCGGGTACGGGACACGCCCCCTCGGCCAACCGCCCGCGTACGCTCGCCGGCGGCTCGATCGCGGCGGACCCCCGGCTGGTCACCAAGATCCTGCTGGGTCTCAACGTCGCGGTCTTCATCCTCGTCAGCGTGGTCGGCGACCGGCTGGTCAACGACCTGCTTCTGGTCGGGCACGCCTCCGACGGGCGCGGGAGCCTCATCGGCGTCGCCGACGGCCAGTACTACCGGCTGCTCACGTCGATGTTCCTGCACCAGCAGGTGTGGCACATCGCCTTCAACATGATCAGCCTCTGGATGCTCGGCGGCCCGCTGGAAGCGGCGCTCGGCCGGGCCCGCTATCTCACGCTCTACCTGATCTCGGGGCTCGCCGGCGGCGCCCTCACGTATCTGATCGCCAGCCCGCTCCAGGGCTCGCTCGGTGCTTCGGGCGCGATCTTCGGCCTCTTCGGCGCCACAGCGGTTGTCGTCCGCAAGCTCAACTACGACATGCGGCCGGTCATCGCCCTGCTGGTGATCAACCTGATCATCACCTTCGCCTGGGCGGGCATCGCCTGGCAGGCGCACGTCGGCGGTCTGGTCGCGGGCACGATCGTCGCCATAGGCATGGTCTACGCGCCGCGCGAGCGCCGGACCCTGGCGCTGTACGGGGTCAGCGGGCTGATGCTGCTGGTGACGGCCGTACTGGTCGTCATCAGGACGTCGAACCTGAGCTGAAGCGGGGCGGAGCGGCCACCCCCCTTTAAAGTTGTCCACAGAGTGTGCCGGATCTTGTGCATGCTGTGGGGAACATCAGTGCCCCTTGTCGTCAATGTGGGTTTGACCAGCGGCGACAAGGGGCGTGCGCTTCATCAGAACGGCGGATGCAGTCACACCGGCGTCAACATCCCCTGAAGTTATCCACAGATCGTCTGACCTTTTCCCCTGCTGTGGACAGCGCTGTGGATAACTTCAGGGCAGAGCTTGACGGCCGAGGCCCGGACGGGCTAGATCGGGGTGCTCCGGGCTACTTCCACTGGGTGGAGACGCCGAAGCCGGCGGCGATGAAGCCGAAGCCGACCACGATGTTCCAGTTCCCCAAGGCGTCGACCGGGAGGTCGCCTTCGGTCACGTAGAAGACCACGATCCAGGCCAGCCCGATCAGGAACATGGCCAGCATGACGGGAGCGACCCAGGTGCTCCGGTTGGTCAGCCTTATACCGGCCGTCTTCGCCGCAGGGGGCGGCGTGAAGTCGGCCTTCTTGCGGATACGTGACTTCGGCACGAGGAACTCTCCTGTCGATGCGCTGCGTGACCGCGCAGGGAACTGAAACGGTCGCCGGGGCCGGGAGCAGGGGGAACGCCGCCACTCCCCGGGCGTCCGTTAGCGTAGTGCTTCCGTGGCGCCTAAGGAGATAAGGGTACGTTGAGCAATTCTGCCGACTCCCCTCAAGGGGCCTCCGAAGAGCCGCCTCCGGCACCCGTAGAGGACCCGGCGAGCCGCCCGGCGGGGCCCAGGGTCCGCCGGCCGCTCCGGCTGCTCACCGGCGCCGTCTTCGCGCTCGCCGGGCTGATCTTCGTGACCAGCTTCAACACGGCCAAGGGCACCGACATCCGGACCGACGCCTCTCTGCTGAAACTCTCCGACCTGATCCAGGAGCGCAGCCGTAAGAACGCCGAGCTGGACGAGTCGACCGCGGGTGTACGGCGGGACGTCGACGCGCTCGCCCGGAGGGACAACGGTTCCACCAGTGCGGAGGACGCCCGGCTGCGGGGTCTGGAGAACGCGGCCGGCACGGAGAAGGTCGCCGGCCAGGCCCTCAGCGTCACCCTCGACGACGCCCCGCCCGACGCGGTGGCCGCCCCCGGCTACCCCAAACCGCAGGCCAACGACCTCGTCATCCACCAACAGGACCTCCAGGCCGTCGTCAACGCCCTGTGGCTGGGCGGCGCGGCGGGCATCCGGGTCATGGACCAGCGGCTGATCTCCACCAGCGCCGTGCGGTGCGTGGGCAACACGCTGATCCTCCAGGGCCGCGTCTACTCACCCCCGTACAAGATCACCGCCGTCGGCGACAAGGCCGCGCTGCACAAGGCCCTCGACTCCTCCTCGGCGATACAGAACTACCTGCTGTACGTCAAGGCGTACGGGCTCGGCTGGAAGGTCGACGACGAGGGGAAGACCACGCTCCCCGGCTACGCGGGCACGGTCGGACTCCACTACGCGAGCCCCGCGCCGTAGCCACGGCTGTGACGAACAGCAAACCCGAACTGTCATTCAGCCTGACCATGCGCCGCCCATGTGTCGGTGTCGCCCTTTAGTCTGGTCCTGGACCACTCGGTGCGGTAACGCCTGGTGCGGTGGAGCGTGAACGGAAGGGACAGCATGTACGGCTGGTTCTGGCGGCATCTGCCGGGCAACGTCTGGGTACGGGCGGCGATCTCGCTCGTGCTGGCGCTGGCTGTCGTCTACGTACTGTTCCAGTACGTCTTCCCGTGGGCGGAGCCGCTGCTGCCGTTCAACGACGTGACGGTGGACGGCGGATCAGGAGCGGGGGCCGCCGGATGAGCGCGCGGATCCTGGTCGTCGACAACTACGACAGCTTTGTCTTCAACCTCGTCCAGTACCTCTACCAACTCGGCGCCGAGTGCGAGGTGGTGCGCAACGACGAGGTGGTGCCCGGCCACGCGCGCGACGGGTTCGACGGCGTGCTGCTCTCGCCGGGGCCCGGCACCCCCGAACAGGCCGGTGTCTGCGTCGACATGGTGCATCACTGCGCGGGCACCGGGATCCCGGTCTTCGGTGTCTGCCTCGGCATGCAGGCGATGGTGGTGGCGTACGGCGGTGTCGTGGACCGCGCCCCCGAACTGCTGCACGGCAAGACGTCCTTGGTGACGCACGAGGGCGGCGGCGTCTTCGCCGGACTGCCCTCGCCGTTCACGGCGACCCGCTACCACTCGCTCGCCGCCGAGCCCGAGGCGCTGCCCGACGAGCTGGAGGTCACCGCGCGGACGGCGGACGGGATCATCATGGGCGTACGCCACCGTGAACTGGCCGTCGAGGGCGTCCAGTTCCACCCCGAGTCGGTCCTCACCGAACACGGGCACCTGATGCTCGCCAACTGGCTCGCGCAGTGCGGCGATCCGGGTGCTGTCGCCCGGTCGGCCGGGCTGGCGCCGGTGGTGGGCAAGGCAGCCGCGTGACAGCGCTCCGCCCCGAGAACGAAGCGGGGTACGGCGGTCCTTACGAGGACGCCGAGGCGTTCGAGGCGGCCGTGGGCGGGCTCGCCGACCCGCTGAACGACCCGTTGCCCGAGCAGCAGCCGGGGGCGGGGGCAGGGGGCGGTACGGGCGCGGGGCCGGGGTCGCCGTGGTTCCGTGACGACGCGGCGGGACACGAACAGCAGGCGCCGGTGCCGGGGCCTGGTCCCGTACGGGCGTCGGTGCCGAAGCACGCGGCGCCCGCGTCCGCGCCGGCGCCGGTGCCCCCGGCTGAGCCCGTGCCTGTGCCTGTCGCTGCCCAGGACCCGGTCTCGGAGTGGTCCGACGACTACTACAACCAGTACGTGAGCGAGGAGCCGCAGCCGGACCTGGAGGCGATATCCGCTCCCGCCCCGGCGGACCCCGTGCCCGCCGCGCCCGTTCCCGTACGGCAGCCCGACCCCGTACCCCGCCTCGACGACGAGACCGTCGCGCTCCGTACGGCGGATGTGCCGGCCCTCGCCGAGCCGCGGCCCGAGCCGCCTGCGGCCGGGGGGGCCACCGGGGGCCGTGCGGAGCGCCGTAAGGCCGCCAAGGGGGGCAGCCGGGCCCGTAAGGGGCCGGAGGCCGCGTCGTCGTCCCTACAGGACGGGAGCGGCGCGCCCGCGAAGCCGCTGTCCCGGGTCGAGGCGCGCCGCGCCGCCCGCGCGCTCAAGGACAGCCCCGGGGTTGTCATCAGCCGTGTTGTCGGCGAACTGTTCATCAGTTTCGGTGTCCTGATGCTGCTGTTCGTCACCTACCAGCTCTGGTGGACGAACATCCGCGCCGATCAGTACGCGGGCAACGAGACGAACAAGATCCAGGACAACTGGGCGCACGGCTCGGGGTCGAAGAACCCGCAGGCCGGTGCCTTCGCGCCGGGCCAGGGTTTCGCCATCATGCACATCCCCAAGCTGGATGTGGTCGTGCCGATCGCCGAGGGCACCAGCAAGGCGAAGGTCCTCGACCACGGCATGGTCGGCCATTACTCCGAGGGCTCGCTCAAGACGGCGATGCCCTCGGACAAGCAGGGCAACTTCGCCGTCGCCGGGCACCGCAACACCCACGGTGAGCCCTTCCGCTACATCAACCAACTGAAACCGGGCGACGAGGTTGTCGTCGAGACACAGGACACCTACTACACGTACGACATGACGAGGACTCTGCCGTCCACGTCGCCGTCGAACGTGAGCGTGATCGACCCGGTGCCGGTGGGGTCCGGATTCACCAAGCCCGGCCGCTACATCACTCTTACGACCTGTACCCCGGAATTCACCAGTACCTATCGTTTGATCGTGTGGGGCAAGATGGTTGACGAACAGCCACGCAGCCAGGGCCTGCCCAAAGCACTCCAGGGCTGAACGGAATCACGAAGGACGGGGGAGCGGGCGCGGTGTCAGCGAGGACCGAGCACGACGAAGAGACCGGTGCACCGCCTCCCGCCGCCCAGCCACCGGTGGCGGTCCGCAGGCGGCGCGGCCGGGTCGCCGCTGCGATCAGCGTGTTCGGCGAACTGCTCATCACCGTGGGAGTCGTTCTCGGGCTCTTCGTCGCGTACTCGCTGTGGTGGACGAACGTCCTGGCGGACCGCGAGGCCACCAAGCAGGGCAACGACGTACGCAGGCAGTGGGCGGCGGGCGGCGACGGCAAGGGCGACTCGGCCGGCTTCGACTCCAAGGGCGGCCTCGGCTTCCTGCACGTCCCGTCGATGGACAACGGTGAGGTGCTGGTCAAGAAGGGCACCGACACCAAGGTCCTGAACGAGGGCGTCGCCGGTTACTACACCGATCCGGTCAAGTCGGCCCTGCCCTCGGACGCGAAGGGCAACTTCACGCTGGCGGCGCACCGGGACGGCCACGGCGCGAAGTTCCACAACATCCACAAGGTGCGGGTGGGCGATCCGGTCGTCTTCGAGACGCGCGACACCTGGTACGTCTACAAGGTCTACAAGGAACTTCCGAAGACCTCGAAGTACAACGTCAACGTGCTGCAGCAGGTCCCGAAGGAGTCGGGCAAGACCACGCCGGGCCGCTACCTGACGCTGACGACGTGCACGCCGATCTACACGTCGGACTACCGGTACGTGGTGTGGGCGCAGCTCGTCCGCACGGAGAAGGTCGACGACCGCCGGACGCCTCCGCCGGAGCTGAACTGAGCGGCTGCGGTCGCGGTCCCGGTCCCGGTCCCGGTCGCGGTCGCGGTCGACGGCATCAGAGCGCTCCCCGGCGCAGGACCGGCAGCGCCGTACCCGCGCTCCAGGCCTCCAGCAGACCCCGGTGCACGGCCGTGACGCCGGCCTGGACGGCGATGGCCCCCGCCTCCTGGGAGAAGGGGCAGGTCGCCACGTACAGCGCCACCTCGGCGTGATGCAGCGTCATGGTGCCGATGAACTTCTGCATCTCGCCGCTCCATACGGAGCGGTGCGGCGCGAAGTTCTTGCACTGGACGACAATACGGCGGCCGTCAGGCGCGGTGGCGGTGATGTCGGCGCCCCGGTCACCGCTTCCCCCGTGCACGCGTACGCCGGTGCAGCCGTCGCGTCGGAGCAGCCCGGCGACATGCTGCTCGAACTCCCGCCAGTTCATGGCGTCCATCGCCGCCATGACGCCGGCGAGGGGCCGCTGCCCCCGTTCACGCTCCAGGCGGTACAGCCGCTGCTGGTGCTGGCTGAGCCTGCGCTGCGCGCGCCGCATGTCCTCCCGTACGGAGATCAGATCGCGGCGCTGCTCGCCGGCGGTCTCGATGAGGGCGTTGAGCATCGGGACGACGGCTTTGCCGAGGACGTTGGTGATGCGCCGGTCGATGTGGGCGTCGAGGTCGTCCGGATACGCGGAGGGTCTCTGGCCTGAGTTGCCCGCAGAGCCCGTCCGCGCGATGTACTCCATGTCGAGGAGGTACGTACGAACCTGGCGTGCGACCTCGCTGTCGCGGAGCAACATGGCGACGTTGAGCACGGCCCGTCGGGAGTACAGCGTCAGACTGGAACGGGGCTGTGGATAACTTCCTGGATAGCGTGACAGGACGTCACGCTTGAATTCGTCCAGGTCAGCGCCGTACAGGGTGATCACGCCATGGGACGTGAGTTCCTCCAGATGCCGGGACTTGAGCTGCCGGACGGTCTCAGCCGTGACATTGAAATACGCGGCCACCATCGCCGTCGTCACATGCATGCCGTCCGGCAGCAGCGACAGCACCTTGACCTTGTCGAGTACGTCCGTCCTCGCCCCGACACCTTCGCGCAGTGTCCTCGACTCCAGTAGAGCCGTCTCGTTGATCATGCTCCTGCCCCTTCCCGCTCGCCTCACGGCGGCCTGGCAGGGCGGAGCTGAATCCCCACCCCTAACCATTCAACGAGTCGGGACATATGAAGACACGACCGGTTTTTGGGGTACGAACCGGTGCGCGGGGGTACGACGCACGCGCACCCCCGCACACGCGTCCCGGCCCGCGCCCGGGCACGGAACAGCCCCGGCGTCCGTCAAGGGCGCCGGGGCTGTTCACGCGTTCATACCGTGAGGTGGCAGGCGCGTCAGTCGTCCTCGTCGTCGCGGAACGTGGCTCCGGACGGGCCGCCGAAGAAGCCGCCTCCGTGGTCACCGCCGTTGCCGTTGCCACCGCCGTTGCCGTTGCCACCGCCGTTGGGGAGGCCCACAGTGTTGAGCTGGACCGCCGAGCCCTTGTTCACCATGGTGCCTTCGGTCGGGGTGACCCCCGTGACGATGGCGTTGTCGTCGGTGGGCATGTTCGGGGCGAAGGTGGCCGTCAGTTGGACGGCCGCGAGTGCGGCCTTGACCTCGCCGACCCGCTTGCCGCCGAGTCCCCCCGGGACCGCGACCTGTTCCTGCTGGGGGCCCTTGGAGACCTGGAGGGTGACCTGGCTGCCCTCTTCCGCCTGGGTGTTGCCGTTCGGGGTCTGTGCGACGACCTCGCCCGCCGGCTTGTCCGAATCGACCTGGGTCGGCGGTGGCACCGTGAACTTGAGGCCCTGGAGCTGGGCCGTCGCGGTCGCCACTTGCTGGCCGACCACGAGCGGAACGGTCCGCTTGGCCTTGGTCGCGATCTTGAGCGTGACCAGCGAGTTCTGTTCGGCGTCCGTACCGGAGGCCGGGTCCTGGCTGACGACGTTCCCCTCGTCGACCTCGTCCGACTCGACCTGGACCTTCTTGACCCTGAACTTGGAGTTCTCCAGGAGCGTTTCCGCGCTGTCCTGGTCCTTGCCCGTCACATCGGGGACCTTGATGGTCGGTGCGCCTTCGGAGACGATGACCTTGACGGTCGCGCCCATGGCGATCTTCCCCGAGGCCGGGTTCTGGCTGCAGATCTGGTTCTTGGGTACGTCGCAGCGCTTCGTGCCCGTCTGGGCGACCTTGACGTCCGCGTTCTCCGCGGCCTGGTTGGCCTCCTGCATGGTCATGCCCCTGAACACGGGCACGTCCACCTTCTGGCTGTCGCCGTCGCCGCCGAACATGGCGCGGCCGATCAGTATCGCGCCGACCAGCACCAGGGCGCCCGCGGCGACCAGGAAGATCGTCGAGTTGTTGGACTTCGGCTTCTTGCCGCGGCGCCGGTCGGGGCGGTCGTCGTAACCGTCGTAGCCGCCGTCGTTCGGGTTCATCGGCGGGAGCATGGACGTCTGGCCGGCCGGGGCCTGGCCCATGGCCGTGGTGGGCTGGTCGTCGTGGCCGCCGTACGTGCCGTAGCCGGCCGAGCCCATGGCCGCCGTGGCGGCGACGGGCTGGCCGTCGAGGCAGGCCTCGATGTCGGCGCGCATCTCGTCGGCCGACTGGTAGCGGTAGTCCGGGTCCTTGACCAGGGCCTTGAGGACGATCGCGTCCATCTCGGGCGTGATCTCGGGGTCGTAGACGCTGGGCGGCTGCGGCTCTTCCCGTACGTGCTGGTAGGCCACGGCGACCGGGGAGTCGCCGATGAACGGCGGCCGGACGGTGAGCAGCTCGTAGAGGAGGCAGCCCGCCGAGTAGAGGTCGGAGCGGGCGTCGACCTGTTCGCCCTTGGCCTGCTCGGGGGAGAGGTACTGGGCGGTCCCTATGACGGCGGACGTCTGCGTCATCGTCATGCCGGAGTCGCCCATGGCGCGGGCGATGCCGAAGTCCATGACCTTGACCTGGCCGGTGCGCGTCAGCATGACGTTGGCCGGTTTGATGTCGCGGTGGACGATCTGGGCGCGGTGCGAGTACTCCAGCGCCTGGAGGATGCCGACGGTCATTTCGAGCGTGCGCTCGGGCAGCAGCCTGCGCCCGGAGTGCAGCAGCTCTCTGAGCGTCGAGCCGTCCACGTACTCCATCACGATGTACGGGATGGAGACCCCGTCGACGTAGTCCTCGCCCGTGTCGTAGACCGCGACGATCGCCGGGTGGTTGAGCGAAGCGGCGGACTGGGCCTCACGGCGGAACCGGGCCTGGAACGACGGGTCACGGGCCAGATCGGCCCGGAGCGTCTTCACAGCGACGGTGCGGCCGAGCCGGGTGTCATGGGCGATGTGAACCTCCGCCATGCCACCACGGCCGAGCACCGAGCCCAGCTCGTACCGGCCGCCGAGGCGACGCGGCTCTTCCATAACGTTCCGGCCCTCTCCGTCAGTCCCGACCGCACCGGTGTGTGGTCCGGCGGTGTGCTGTTCGCGCTTACGCTACCGGGCGCGCCGTATCCGTTCGGCCCGAGCCGGAGACCTGATATCCGACCGGTATCGCAATGTGCAGATATGGACGTGAACCGTGACCGGCGTCACCCCTTGCCGTCGATCACCGCTTTCATCACAGCCTTCGCGATGGGGGCGGCGAGCCCGCCACCGGAGATGTTCTCGCGGGTCGCGTCGCTGTCCTCGACGACGACGGCGACGGCGACGGGGGATCCGTTGGCCGTCTTGGCGTAGGAGATGAACCAGGCGTACGGGTTCTCTTCGTTGTTCTCGCCGTGCTGGGCGGTGCCGGTCTTGCCGCCGACCGTCACGTCCGGGATCTGGGCGATCTTGCCCGTACCGTCCTTGACGACCGACTCCATCATGGACTGGAGCATCTGTGCGTGCTCCTGTGTGAGGGGGCGGCTCAGCTCCTCGGGCTCCGTCTTACTGATGACGTCCAGGTTGGGCGCCACCAGCTTGTCGACCATGTACGGCTTCATCAGCTTGCCGTCGTTGGCGACGGCGGAGGCGACCATGGCCATCTGGAGCGGGGTCGCCCGGGTGTCGAACTGGCCGATGGACGACAGCGCGGTCTCCGAGGCGTTGATGTCCGTGGGGAATTCGGAGGCGGCGGCGCGCACGGGCACGAACTGTTCGACGTTGAAGCCGAACTTCTTGGCGGTCTCCAGCATCTGGTCCTTGCCGAGGTCGGCGCCGAGCTTGCCGAAGACGCTGTTGCAGGAGACTTCCAGCGCTACGCGGAGCGTGGCGTTCTCGCAGGGCAGGTTGCCTTCGTTCGGCAGCGGCGTCGTGGTGCCCGGCATGATGTACGGCAGGGGCGAGTCGGTCGGCGCGTCGGGTCCGGAGACCTTGCCGTGCTCCAGGCCCGCCGCGGCTGTGACCACCTTGAAGGTGGAGCCGGGCGGGTAGGTCTGGCGCAGTGCGCGGTTGAGCATGGGGTCGTCGGGGTCGGCGTCCTTCTGGAGCCCGACCCAGGCTTTCGTCGTGGATTCGTTGTTGCCGGCGAAGGAGCCGGGGTCGTAGCTCGGGGTGGAGGCCAGCGCGAGGATCTTGCCCGTCTTCGGGTCGATCGCTGCGACGGCGCCCTTCTTCTTGCCGAGCCCTTCGTAGGCGGCCTTCTGGGCGGCGCCGTCGAGGGTGGTGACGACGTCGCCGCCCTTTTTCTCCTTGCTGGTGAACATCGACAGGGTGCGGTCGAAGAAGAGCCGGTCGTCGTTGCCGGTGAGTATGCCGTCGTCGATGCTTTCGAGCTGGGTGGCGCCGAAGGCCTGGGAGGCGAAGCCGGTCACGGGGGCCCACATCGGGCCGTCGATGTAGGTGCGCTTGTACTTGAAGCTGGTGTCGTCGGTGACGGCGGAGCCGGTGATGGGCTTGCCGTCGACGATGATGTTTCCGCGCGGGGCGGCGTAACGCTCGATGCGGACGCGCTTGTTGTTGGCGTCCGAGTCGAGGTCTGTGCTCTGGATGAACTGCACCCAGTTGGTGCGGATCAGCAGGGCGAGGATGAGCAGCCCGCTGAAGATGGCGACTCGCCGCAACGGTTTGTTCACGTCCAGCCTTTCCGTGCGTTCTGGGGTGTTCTGGTGCGTTGTTCGGGCGTCGGCCCGTGGTTCTGGGTCTGTGGCGTTCCGGACGACGTGGGGCGTGCCCCCGCCTCGGTCCGCTTTATTCAGGCATGGGTTGGGATGCGTCGTATCTGACCATCTGGGTGGGTTCCGCGTCCGCCGGGGCCGGCGCGGGGGCCGGGCGGCGGGCGGTGTCGCTGATCCGGATGAGGATCGCGATGAGGGCCCAGTTGGTGATGACGGACGATCCGCCCTGTGCGAGGAACGGCATGGCCATACCGGTCAGCGGGATCAGGTTGAGGACACCGCCGGCGACGATGAACACCTGGAGGGCGAAGGCCGATGAGAGGCCGATCGCGAGGAGCTTGCCGAACGGGTCGCGGGCCGCGAGTGCGGTGCGGGTGCCGCGCTGGACGATCAGCGCGTAGACGATGAAGAGGGCCATCATCCCGGCGAGGCCCAGCTCTTCGCCGAACGTGCCGAGGATGAAGTCGCTCTTCGCGGCGAACCCGATGAGGTCGGAGTTGCCCTGGCCGAGGCCCGTACCGAACATTCCGCCGGAGCCGAAGGCGAAGAGCGCCTGTGCCGCCTGGTCGGAGACGAGGCCTGCGGGGCGCTGGGCGACCGGCAGGAAGATGTCCATGGGGTGCAGCCAGGCGACGACGCGGGCCTTGACGTGCGGCTCGAAGCCGGCGACGACGACGGCGCCGATCGCTGACATGAGGAGCCCGAAGACGATCCAGCTCGTGCGCTCGGTGGCGACGTACAGCATGACGATGAACATGCCGAAGAACAGCAGTGACGTTCCGAGGTCCGTCTCGAACACCAGGATGAGGATGCTCAGCATCCATACGGCGAGGATGGGACCGAGGTCACGGCCGCGTGGCAGATAGATCCCCATGAAGCGTCTGCTGGCGAGGGCCAGGGCGTCGCGTTTCACCATCAGATAGCCGGAGAAGAAGATCGCAAGGATGATCTTCACGAATTCGCCGGGCTGGAGGGAGAGCGGGCCGAGCCTGATCCAGATCTTCGCGCCGAAGTTCTGTTCGTCGGCGGGGAAGAACGCGGGCGCCGCGAGCAGGACGAGCGCGACCACCATGGAGATGTAGGTGTAGCGCTGGAGGACGCGGTGGTCCTTGAGGAAGAGCAGGACCCCGATGAACAGCGCGACGCCGAGGGCCGACCAGATGAGCTGCTTCGGCGCGGCGTCGCCCTGGCCCGCGAGCCTGGGTGACTGGTCGAGGCGCCAGATGATGACGAGGCCGAGTCCGTTGAGCAGGGTGGCCAGCGGGAGCAGCAGCGGGTCGGCGTGCGGCGCGAACTTGCGTACGCCGAGGTGCGCCATGCCGGCGAGCAGGGCGAGGCCGACGCTGTAACCGAGCATGCCGGTGGGCACTTTGCCGTCGAGCGCGAGACCTACGTTCAGGTAGGCGAACGCCGGGATGACGACGGCGAAGGCGAGCATGGCCAGTTCGGTGTTGCGCCGGCTCGGTGCTTCGATCGCGCCGATGGTGGTCGTGTTCGTGACTACGCTCATGGTGGTGAAAAGGCCCCCTACGGCCGGCTACTGCTTCACGCAGTTCGAGGCCAGCTTCTGCTCGTCCTCCGAGAGGCTGGGGCCCGGAGTGGGAGTCGGTGCTTTCGGCTTGTCGGTCGTTGTCTTGTTTCCGGGCGTGGTGGGGTCGGTGCCGGTGCCTCCGGCCGTGCCCGCCGTGGTGCCCGGTCCTGCCGCCACATCGGCCTCGTGGTCGGCCTTGCGGCGCTGCTCGTCCTTCTGGCAGGCGGTGGCCTGGGCGGCCAGTTCGTTGATCTTGGTGCGTGCGCTGCCCAGGCTGCCTTCGGCGATGGTGTCCTCCACCTGCTTGCGCTGGTAGGGAGGGAGGTACTTGAGTTCGATCTTGGGGTAGTTGTTCTCCACCTTGGAGAGCGAGATCCACGCCAGGTCCTGGCTGATGCCGCGGTACAGCGCGACGTTCTCCTCGTTGGAGCCGACGTAGTACTGCGTCTGCGTCCACCGGTAACCGCCGTACACGCCGCCGCCGACGACGGCGAGCGCGAGCACCACGTACAGGGACCGCTTGATCCACTTGCGTCCCTGCCGCGGTTTGGTGAAGTCCTCGTCGGTGTACGGTCCGAAGCCGCCGTCGGGCGGCATGGAGCCGTAGTCGTGGTCGCCGCTGCCGGGCGGCCCGAAGCCGCCCGCCTGCTGCTGGTGCGGTACGGGGCGACCGAGGCCGGCCGCCCGCCCGGCGGGGGTCTGCATCGACGGGTCGTTCTCGGCGGCGATGAGCTGGTTCTCGGCGACGGCTCCGACGACGACCGGGGTGTCGTTGAGCTGGGCGGCGAGGGTGTCCGTCGAGTCGACGTCGAGGACGTCGGCGACGATGCAGGTGATGTTGTCGGGGCCGCCGCCGCGCAGGGCGAGCTCGATAAGGGTCTGGATGGTCTCCTGCGGGCCCTGGTAGCCGGCGAGGGCCTCTTCCATCGTCTGGTGCGAGACGACGCCGGAGAGGCCGTCGGAGCAGATCAAGTAGCGGTCGCCGGCCCGGACTTCCCGGATGGAGAGGTCGGGCTCGACATGGTCGCCACTGCCCAGGGCGCGCATCAGCAGGGAGCGCTGCGGGTGGGTGGTGGCTTCTTCCTCGGTGATCCTGCCCTCGTCGACGAGGCGCTGCACCCAGGTGTGGTCCTGGGTGATCTGCGTCAGTACGCCGTCGCGCAGCAGGTACGCGCGGGAGTCGCCGACGTGTACGAGGCCGAGGCGCTGTCCCGTCCACAGGAGGGCGGTGAGCGTGGTGCCCATGCCTTCGAGCTGCGGGTCCTCCTCGACCATCAGGCGTAGCTGGTCGTTGGCGCGCTGTACGGCGCTGCCGAGCGAGGTGAGGATGTCGGAGCCGGGGACGTCGTCGTCGAGCTGGACGAGGGTGGAGATCACCTCGGAGGAGGCGACCTCACCGGCCGCCTGTCCGCCCATGCCGTCGGCGATCGCGAGCAGCCGGGGTCCGGCATAGCCGGAGTCCTCGTTCCCCTCCCGGATCATGCCTTTGTGCGATCCGGCGGCGAACCGCAGGGAGAGGCTCATGCGCACCTCACCTGTCGACTCGCCAGTCGAATGTGGCGCCAGCCGGTCTCGAGCCACCCTGCCCACCCTCCGGTCGGGAGCCTGCGCCGGTCCGCTGTCGGGACCGTCGCGCGCTCGCTCCGCTCGCTCATTGTCGTACTACTTCCGCAGCTCGATGACGGTCTTGCCGATGCGGATCGGAGCGCCCAGCGGAATCGGGGTCGGGGTGGTGAGTCGGGTCCGGTCGAGATACGTGCCGTTGGTGGACCCGAGATCCTCGACGATCCACTGGCCGTCACGGTCCGGGTAGATCCTGGCATGCCTGCTGGACGCGTAGTCGTCGTCCAGCACGATCGTTGAATCGTGCGCGCGGCCCAGCGTGATGGTCTGTCCCTGGAGGGCCACCGTGGTGCCGGTGAGGATGCCTTCGGAGACGACCAGCTTGGTGGGGGCGCCGCGGCGCTGCCGGTTGCCGCCCTGCTGCTGTCGCTGGGGTGGTGGTGCGGCGTTCGGACGTGCTTGTGCGGGACGGGCGTCGGCGTTGCGGCGTGAGCCGCGTTGCGTGACGCGCGTTCCGAACAGATCGCTGCGGATGACCTGGACGGCCACGATCACGAACAGCCACAGAACGGCTAGGAAACCTAGCCGCATGACCGTCAGGGTCAGCTCTGACATTGCCCCCGCTTCACCCTTCGGCTTGCCGGTAAACGATGGTGGTGTTGCCCACGACGATCCGCGAGCCGTCGCGGAGCGTAGCGCGGGTGGTGTGCTGTCCGTCCACCACGATGCCGTTGGTGGACCCGAGATCCTGGATCGTCGAGGGCATTCCGGCCCGGATCTCGCAGTGCTGGCGCGATACTCCAGGGTCGTCGATGCGGACGTCGGCGTCCGTGCTGCGGCCAAGTACGAGGGTGGGCCGGGAGATCTGGTGGCGGGTGCCGTTGATCTCGATCCAGCGCCGTACCTGGGAGTGCTGTGACGGTCCTGGGGCATGCGGCGGTGCCGCGTGTGACTGGTGGGGCGCGCCGGGCGGAGGGGAGGCCGGCATGGGGGGCACCGCGCTGGGCGGATGGCCGTATCCGCCTGGGGCGCCTTGGGGCGGGGCGGGTGCGGCCGCGTGTGACGTACTCGACGCCAGGGTGCGGCTGCGGACCCGGTAGAGGCCCGTGTCGAGGTCGTCGGCCTTCTCCAGATGGACCTTGATGGGGCCCATGAAGGTGTAGCGCTGCTGCTTCGCGTAGTCGCGTACGAGGCCGGACAGTTCGTCGCCGAGCTGGCCGGAGTACGGGCTGAGCCGCTCGAAGTCGGGCGTGCTCAACTCGACGATGAAGTCGTTGGGTACGACTGTCCGCTCGCGGTTCCAGATTGTTGCGTTGTTGTCGCATTCGCGCTGCAGCGCGCCCGCGATCTCGACCGGTTGGACCTCGGACTTGAACACCTTCGCGAAGGTGCCGTTGACCAGACCTTCGAGTCGCTGCTCGAACTTCTTCAGGACTCCCATGAGGCACCTCCTCCGTCGTTGCCGTCCTGGTACTGCTTACTGATCGTATCCACGCACCGGGAAAACGGCTGGTTCCCCTTGGCCGCCCCGTCGATGAGTGTCACCTGTCACACGGATCGTAGAGGCGGTTACCTGACAGTGTCCCGCACCCCGGGTCCACTCTGGAGGAGTGGGTACGGCCGTTCTTCGTTCCCTGTTCCACCGCTGGCCCGGGTAAACAAAGGGATGTGAACCCACCCCCTGCTGCGTGCTAATCTTCTCGATGTCGCCAGGAGCGCACACCAGCAGGTCAACAGGTCAGCAGGTGAAGCACCGGACGGCACACCCAATGCGCGGGTGGCGGAATAGGCAGACGCGCTGGATTCAGGTTCCAGTGCCCGAAAGGGCGTGGGGGTTCAACTCCCCCCTCGCGCACCAGAAGTACCGAATATGCGGGTCTTCACCAGTGACGAAAGTCCGGGTGGGGGCCCGTTTTTCGGTTGTCCCGGGGCTGGTGCGGGCTGGTGCCGGCTGATCCGGTCGGGGCCGTCGGTGGTGCCTGTGGCGGTGGGTGCCATGTGACGGAGCACTCGAAGTGACGCATGTCACTTCGAGTGCTCCACTGTTGTTCGGTTCGTCCGCGGGTGCGTGCGGTGCGCCGGTCAGCCTGCTTCGGCTGCTACGAGGTGCCGGCCGTCATCCCAGGCCCTGGGACCGGCGGCGGCGCACGACGAGGATGCTGCCCGCGCCTACGGCCACAGCGGCCGCTCCCGCGCCCGCGATCGGCAGCGTCGACGAGGAGGAGCCGGTGGAGGCCAGGTTGCCGCCGGTCGAGGCCGACCCGTTGCCGGCGGTGGAGGACGAACCTGAGCCACCGGTCGACGAGGAGCCGTCAGCCGGGCCGGCTGCGCCGCCGGTCGTACTGTCGGCGGAGCCGCCCGAGCCATTGGCCGGGCTGCCCGTCGAGCCGCCGGCCGAGCTGCCGGTCGATCCGGTCGATCCGCCGCTCGTGACGTCCAGCGTGATGTCGGCCTTGTCGTTGGCCTTGTCCGAGTCGAACGGTCGCGCCTCGGTGCTCAGTGCCACCGAGCCCTTGGCGCCGGCCACCTGCTTGTCGATCCTCAGTTGGAACGTGTAGGTCTGCCCGTCGCCCTCATTGACCCACGCCTGGCCGGTGCCGCAGTTGTACGCGCCGCCCTCGGCCTCGCAGTACCCGTCGGACTTGACGACCGAGGTCCCGGCGGGAGGGGTGATCAGTACGTGGAGGAGCGGGTCCCCCTCCTTGGTCAGCACCCAGGCGGGCCCGGCGTTGGTGAACTTCGCCTTCAGCGTGACCGTGTCGCCGACGCGGCCCTTCAGGCCGGCTCCCGTCACCTGGTAGTCGGCCGTGTTGACCGAGGTGACGGGCACGTCGACGGCGTCCTTGGTGCCCTCGCCCCCGGCCGGGCCCTCGACCAGCTTGACCGCCGGCGCCGTCCCGGCCACCGGCGGTGTGGCGGCGTCGTCAAGATCCGGAGCCCTGTCCCAGACGCTCACGCGCAGGTCGTCGTTGAGCGCGCGGCTCAGCGCCTTGATCGCGAGAGGCTTCTCGGGTGTGTAGACGGCGCCGGGCTTCACCGCCTGGTCGAACTCGCACACCACGTTCGACTTGGCGGTCATCTCGTCGTACGAGGGGACCTGGTGGGCCTGGCAGTTGGACGGGATGTCCGAGTAGTCGAGTCCTCGGGTGACGGAGTAGAAGACCCAGACCGCGTCGGCGGCCTTGGTGCCCTTGTTCGCCACAGTGACCGGCTGGTCGAAGCTGCTGCCCGGCTTCACGCCGTCGATCGGGGCGATGTTTCCTACGACCAGCTCGGGCCCGGCCTCATCGGCGAAGGCGGCGGGGGCCGCTCCCAGGGCGATCAGGCCCGCGGCGCCCAGTGCGGCGACGGCGGTACGGGAGGTGCGGCGGCTGTGGGGGGGAATCGGCATGAAGGGAACCTCTGCGAGACACGGGTAAACGGACGGTGTCCTCTGGGAGAACATTCATTCGATACCCAAGACTCTTGCCGATGCCGAACGGTTGCACCCGCGCGGTACTTATGGCCTGGCGCGCGGTGCGGCGGGCTCGCGGGGCCCGGCGGCCCGGGCGCCCGGGCTGAGCCGGGCGCCTGGACCGGGGGTCACGCGGCGAAGCGGGCCGCGAGGACCTTGGCCTTGCCGGCGGCGTCGCTCTGAGCCTTCTCGCGGGAGGCCTTGGCCATCGGGATGAGGTCGGTCATCGCCTCCACGACATGGGCCAGGGTCAGTTCGGGGACGATGAACTCGATGTCCGTGGCACCGAACATGCCGGTCAGGACCTTCTCCATGTAGGTCTGGACGAACTCGAAGTCCTCGCGCGGGGTGCCCGGGGCGTACGAGCCGCCACGGCTGGCGACGATCGTGAACGGGGTCTTCGTCAGCTTGCTGTCCGGGCCCGAGTTGAAGCCCGTGATGATCACCTGGTCGAGCCACGCCTTGAGCGTCGAGGGGATCGTGAAGTTGTACATCGGGGCGCCGATCAGCACGGCGTCGGCCTCGGCCAGCTCGGCGGCCAGCTCGGCCCGCAGCGGGTCGTTGGCGGACGCGACCACGCCGTCGATGGCGAGGTGCGGGACGGGCGTGGCGGCGAGGTCGCGGTAGATGACCTTGCCCGTCGGGTGCTGATCCCGCCAGGACTTCACGAAGGCGGCTGTGACCTCGCGTGAGGCGGAGCCCTCGGGGGCGATGGCGGAGTCGATGTGCAGCAGCGTGGCCATGGTGTTTCTCCATACGGTGAGCGGTGGGGGCAACGAGCGGAGTTTCCGTTCGTACCTATGAATAACATAGTCCCTTACTTTTTTTCATCCCGGTCTCGCGGGCCGGTACGCTAGGGATATGGCTGACCGAAGCGCAGACCCGTGCAAGCCAGACCCCTGCAAGCAGGTCGATGTCGGGATCACTCGCGTCTTCGAGCTGCTCGGCAAACGCTGGACCGGGCCGATCGTGTCGGTGCTGATGGAGCGCGCGGTGTACTTCGCCGAGCTGCGGCGGGCGATCCCGGGTATCAGCGAGCGCATGCTCTCGGACCGGCTGAGCGAACTCGGCGCCGCCGGACTGGTGCTGCGGGAGGTCGACGACGGGCCGCCGCTGCGTGTCGCGTACCGGCTGACGGAGGCCGGGGCGGCCATGGAGCCGGCGCTCAAGGAGCTGTCGACGTGGGCGCAGTCGTATTTGCGGATGCCGCCCGACAGCCCCTGCTGAGCCTCTCCGGCCCCCCGAGCCTCTCCGGCGCCCTTCCCGCCGCCCTGCTTCCGGCCCAGGGCCAAAGTTGTCCACAGGGGAGGCGGGGTGCTGGACCCCGGCGGTACGGTCGGAACCAGTTGATGTTGGCCGAGTGCGGGGGAGGCGGCACGCGATGAACGATGTCGGGTCGGCGGTGCCCGGACGGCTGCCGGGGCGGTTCACGACGGGTGGGGCGGGGCGTGTGCCCGCTGTGCCGGGGTTCGCCCGGGCGCCCGGTCATCTCCGCACGGGCGGGGGCGGGCAGGACGGACCGGACGGGCCTGGAGGCGACCGGGGGCGGTCGCCCAGAGCCAGAGGCAAGGCGCTGCGGGCCCGGGTGCCGCGCTCTTCGCACGACTCGGTGCTGTTCGCAGCGGGGCGGCCCGGTGCGGTCGGTGCCGTCGAGGAATCGAGCCGGGGGCGGGTGCCGGAGCTCACGCCGATCCGCGTGGGGCGGATGGCGGCGACTCCTTTCGCGTTCCTGCGCGGCGCCGCGGGGCTCATGGCACACGACCTGGTGAGCACCCCGGTGACCGGGCTCGGTGCGCAGATCTGCGGAGACGCCCATGCGGCCAACTTCGGTCTGTACGGGGACGCTCGGGGCCGGCTCGTCATCGATCTGAACGATTTCGACGAGACCGTCGTCGGTCCCTGGGAGTGGGACGTCAAGCGCCTCGCCACCTCGCTGGTGCTCGCGGGGCGTGAGGCGGGGGCGGACGAGGAGACCTGCCGGCGCGGCGCCCAGGACACGGTGGGTGCCTACCGGCGGACGATGCGGCTGCTGGCGAAGTTGCCGGCGCTCGACGCGTGGAACGCGATCACCGACGAGGAGTTGGTGTCGCACACCGACGCGCGGGATCTGATCGGCACGCTGGAGCGGGTCTCGGAGAAGGCCCGCAACAACACGAGCGCGCGGTTCGCCGCCAAGGCGACCGAGACGGTGCCGGGACCGGAAGGATCGGCCGGAGGCGGCGGGAGGGGCGCGGCCCGGCGTTTTGTCGACGCGCCGCCCGTCCTGCGCCGGGTGCCCGACGAGGAGGCGGCCGCGGTTGCGGCGTCCCTGGAGGAGTATCTGAGCACCCTCTCCGAGGACCGGCTGCCGCTGCTCGCGCGGTACGCGATACACGACGTGGCGTTCCGGGTGGTCGGTACCGGCAGCGTCGGGACCCGGTCGTATGTGGTGCTGCTGCTCGACCACCGGGGCGAGCCGCTGGTGCTCCAGGTGAAGGAGGCGCGGCACTCGGCGCTGCTGCCGCATCTGCCGGCCGCCGGGTTCACGGTGCCCGAAGTGGCGCACGAGGGACGCCGGGTGGTGCTCGGCCAGAAGCGCATGCAGGTGGTGAGCGACAACCTGCTGGGCTGGACGACGGTGCGCGGAAGGCCGTACCAGGTGCGGCAGTTCAGAAATCGAAAGGGGAGCGTCGACCCGGCGGCGCTGCCCGCCGGCCAGATAGACGACTACGGCCGGATGACCGGCGCGCTGCTGGCCAGAGCCCATGCGCACAGCGTGGACCCGAGGCTGATCGCCGGTTACTGCGGGAAGAACGAGGAGCTGGACACGGCGGTGGCGGCCTTCGCCGTGGCGTACGCGGACCGGACCGAGGCGGACCACGCCGAGCTGGTGGCGGCCGTGCGGAGCGGGCGCATACGGGCCGAGCTCGATGTGTGACGGCGCGGCCGGAGCCCGGGGTGGCTCGGAGGACGTCGCGATCGCCCGTACGCTGGACGGGTGACGCAGGACGCCCCCGGGGAGCCGACGATCCGTAACGACGACGAGCAGGACGTGCCAGACGTGCCGGACGCGCCGGAATCCACAGAGACCACGGAAGCCGCGGGGACCGCTGGGAGTGCGGCCCGGAGCGCGGACGGTGCGGCGGACGCGGGGACGGCCGGGGTGCCTCGTCCCGAGGCACGGCTGGAGAAGGCCGTACGCGCCGCCGAGCAGGCGCTCATCGAGTACGAGATCGCGGTCGAGACCTTCCGGGTCGAGGTGGAGAACTTCTCCCGGCTGCACCACCAGCGGCTGGGCCCGGTGTACGCGCGGCTCGACGAGCTGGACGCGATGATCGCCGAGGCCAGGGCCGCCCGCACCGGCGACCCGGAGGATGTGCGCAGGGCGCAGGAGCTGCGCGCGATGGTGCAGCCGATGCCCGGCATCGAGGAGCTGTTCAGCGAGTGGCTGGACTCGGACGGCCTGTCACCCGAGGCGTCGGCGATGCTGACCGGCCAGCCCGTCCGGCCGCCCAAGCGGGTTCGGCCCAGCGACGAGGCCCGCAAGCTCTACCGTGACCTGGCGCGCAAGGCGCACCCGGACCTGGCGCAGGACGAGACGGAGCGGGCGCGGCGCGAGGAGTTCATCACGCGTGTGAACGCGGCGTACGGACGCGGGGACGAGCCGCTGCTGCGGGAGCTGGCCGAGGAGTGGGCCGCCGGTCCGGCGCCGCAGGAGCAGCGGGCGAGCGAGAGCGAGGAGCTCTACGCCCGTCTTGAGTGGCTTTCGCGGCGCAAGGAGATGCTGACGATGGTCGCGCAGGAGTTGGAGGAGAGCGCGATCGGCGCGATGCTGAAGATGGCGCCCGACGATCCCGACCGGTTGCTGGAAGAGGTCGCCGAGCAGTTGCTCGCGGACGTCTCCGCACGTGAGACGGAACTCGCCGGGCTGGTGCAGTAGGTTTTCAGGACGTCCGTCGTTCCGTGGTTCTCCGCGGGATCCGTACGACCTGTGCGGGTTCCGCGTGCTGTACGAGAGAAGGCAATGCTCATGACTTCAGCCCCGCTGCCCTCGGTGGATGTCGCGGCGGTTCCGGCCGACGGCTTCGTGCTGGACGTCCGGGAGGACGAGGAGTGGGCCGCCGGTCATGTCGACGGCGCGCTGCATGTGCCGATGAGTGAGTTCACCGGCCGCCTCGCCGAGGTCACCGAAGCCGCCGACGGGCGGACGGCGTATGTGATGTGCCGGGTCGGCGGCCGGTCGGCGCAGGTCACCCAGTATCTGGTGCAGCAGGGCGTCGAAGCGGTGAACGTCGACGGCGGCATGCTCGCCTGGGACGGCGCCGGGCGCCCGATGACCACGGACGACGGAAGCCCGGCGTTCGTCCTCTGAGAGCCGGGCCGCCCGCCCGGCTCGGCGTCACCGGTCGAAGTCCAACTCGACCCGGGCGGTGGCCGGGTGGGACTGGCAGGCCAGCACATAGCCCGCTTCGGTCTCTTCCGGTTCGAGCGCGAAGTTCCGGTCCATCCTGACCTCTCCCGAGACCAGGAACGCCCGGCAGGTTCCGCACACCCCGCCCTTGCAGGCGTACGGCGCGTCGGCGCGGGCGCGCAGCACGGTCTCCAGCAGCGATTCGCCGTCCTGGACCGGCCAGTTGCCCGAGCGGCCGTCGAGGGTCGCGGTGAGCGTGGAGACCGCGGGGGCCCGGTCCGTAGCGGTGGCGGCCGCGGAGAGCGCTCCGGCCGGCACGTCGTCGACGTGGAAGATCTCCTGGTGGATACGGCGGCGGGGCACCCCGAGACCGCGCAGCGCCCGCTCGGCGCCGGTCACCAGCCCCAGCGGCCCGCACAGGAACCAGCCGTCGACGGCGTCCACCGGGAGCAGCGCCGGCAGGAGCGAGGTCAGCCGCTCGCGGTCGAGACGCCCCGACACCAGCCCTGCCTGCTGCTCCTCCCTGGAGACGGCCGTGACGAGCTGGAAGCGGTCCGGGTAGCGGTCCTTGAGGTCGGCGACCTCCTCCAGGAACATCGTCGAGGACACGCTGCGGTCGGCGCGGACCAGGCAGAACCTTGCCTCGGGCTCCCGCGCCAGCAGGGTGGCGGCGATCGACAGCACCGGGGTGATGCCGCTGCCGCCGACGACGGCGGCGAAGCGCCCGGCGCGCGGCTCCAGCACGAACCGGCCGGTGGGCTCCATGACCTCGACGGTGTCGCCGACGGCGAACTCCTTGAAGGCGTACGTGGAGAACTCACCGCCCTCGACGAGCCGGATGCCGACCCGCAGCACCGGATCGGCGCCGGCCGGGGCGGCGGGCGCGCAGATCGAGTACGTACGCCGGATCTCCCGGCCGTCTACCGTGCGGCGCAGGGCGACATGCTGGCCGGGGGTGTGCCGGAAGGTGTCGCGCAGGCCGGGCGGCACCGCGAACGTGACGGCGACGGCGTCGTCCGTGAGCCGTTCGACCTCGCTGATCCGGAGCGGATGGAACATCTACAACTCCTTGAAGTGGTCGAACGGTTCACCGCAGGAAGTGCAGCGGCGCAGCGCCTTGCAGGCGGTGGAGGAGAACCTGCTGAGCAACTCGGTGTCGGTCGAGCCGCAGTTCGGGCAGCGGATGGACAGCGAGAGCGGGACCGGACCCTCCGCGCTGTGCGGGCGGGGCGGTGCGATCCCGAACTCGGCGAGCTTGCGCCGGCCTTCCGCGCTGATGTCGTCCGTCGACCAGGCAGGGGAGAGGACCGTGACGACCGAGACCTCCGCTATCCCGTCCGCACGCAGAACGCGCTCGATGTCCGAGGACATGGCCTCGATCGCCGGGCAGCCGGTGTACGTCGGCGTCAGCTCGACCCGGACCTTCCCCGGGCCCGACACCTGGACGGCGCGCAGCACGCCCAGCTCCTCCAGCGTCACCACGGGCAGCTCGGGGTCGGGCACGGATCCCGCGAGCCGGCGCAGCCGCGTCTCCAGCTCCGTCTCGGCCGAAGTCGAAGCCGAAGCCGAACCCGAAGCCGCCGACGCCGGGGCCGCGACCGGGGCGCTGTGGTCCTTCACCATGACGCCCCCGGGTGGCTCCGGTGCAGGTGCTGCATCTCGGCGATCATCCGGCCGAACGATTCGGTGTGCAGGCCCTGCCTGCCGGCGCCCGCCGCCCAGGCGCCCGACCTCGGCCCGTCCGGCAGGGGCAGGGTCGCCCGCTCCAGCACCCCGCCGACCGAGTCGAGCCACCGCGACTCAAGGGCCGGCAGGTCGACGTCCAGGCCCTCGACGGGCTCGAACATCTCGCCCGTGAAGCGCCACAGCACCGCACAGGCCTCCCGCATCCGCTCATGGCTCCCGGCCGTGCCGTCGCCGAGGCGCAGCGTCCAGTGCTCGGCGTGGTCCTGGTGGTAGGCGACCTCCTTGACGGCTTTCGCGGCGAGCGGGGCGAACGCGCTGTCCCCGGCCGCGAGTTGCTCGTACAGGAAGAGCTGGTAGGTCGAGAAGTAGAGCTGGCGGGCGATGGTGTGCGCGAAGTCGCCGTTCGGCTGCTCGACGAGCTGGAGGTTGCGGAAGGCCCGCTCCTCGCGCAGGTAGGCGAGCTCGTCCTCGTCGCCGACCAGGGAGAGCAGGATCCTGGCCTGCCCCAGCAGGTCCAGCGCGATGTTGGCGAGGGCGACCTCCTCCTCCAGCACCGGGGCGTGCCCTGCCCACTCCCCCAGCCGGTGCGAGAGGACCAGTGCGTCGTCGCCGAGGGCGAGAGCGGCGCTGCTCACAGGTGCTTCACCCCGTCCGGGATCTCGTAGAAGGTGGGATGGCGGTACGGCTTGTCGCCGGACGAGGCGAAGAACGGGTCCCTCTCGTCGGGGGAGGAGGCCGTGACCTCCGACGAGGGCACCACCCAGATCGAGACGCCCTCGCCGCGCCTGGTGTAGAGGTCGCGTGCGTTGCGCAGGGCCATCTCGGCGTCCGGGGCGTGCAGGCTGCCGGCGTGGGTGTGGGAGAGCCCGCGGCGGGAGCGTACGAACACCTCCCACAGCGGCGAGTCGGCCGGCCTGCTCGTGTCGGTCATGCCGCTGCCTCTCCGGAGTGCTTCGCCGCGTACGCCGCGGCTGCTTCCCTCACCCAGGCGCCCTCTTCGTGCGCCTGGCGGCGCTGGGTGATCCGCTGCTCGTTGCACGGGCCGTTGCCCTTCAGGACGTCACGGAACTCCGCCCAGTCGATCTCGCCGAAGTCGTGCGCCCCCCGCTCCTCGTTCCACCGGAGGTCCGGGTCGGGGAGCGTCAGGCCGAGCGCCGCGGCCTGCGGGACGCAGATGTCCACGAAGCGCTGCCGCAGTTCGTCGTTCGAGTGGCGCTTGATCTTCCAGATCATGGACTGCGCCGAGTGCGCCGACTCGCCGTCGGGCGGGCCGAACATCATCAGCGAGGGCCACCACCAGCGGTTCACCGCGTCCTGCGCCATCTCGTGCTGCGCGGGGGTGCCGCCGCTCAGGGCGAGCAGCAGCTCGAAGCCCTGGCGCTGGTGGAAGGACTCCTCCTTGCAGACCCGGACCATCGCCCGCGCGTAGGGGCCGTACGAGCAGCGGCACAGCGGGACCTGGTTGGTGATCGCGGCGCCGTCCACCAGCCAGCCGACCGCTCCGACGTCCGCCCAGGTCAGCGTCGGATAGTTGAAGATCGACGAGTACTTCTGGCGGCCCGAGTGGAGCTTGTCGAGCAGTTCGTCCCTGCCGGTGCCCAGCGTCTCGGCCGCGCTGTAGAGATACAGGCCGTGTCCCGCCTCGTCCTGCACCTTGGCCATCAGGATCGCCTTGCGGCGCAGCGAGGGCGCGCGGGTGATCCAGTTGGCCTCGGGCTGCATGCCGATGATCTCGGAGTGGGCGTGCTGGGCCATCTGGCGGACCAGCGAGGCGCGGTAGGCCTCGGGCATCCAGTCGCGCGGTTCGATGCGCTCGTCGGCGGCCACGGCGGCGTCGAAGGCCGACTCGTACCTCTCCGCCGCGTCCCCCGCCGTCCCCACCGCCGCCTCCGCCGCTGTCCCCGCGGTCACTGCCGTCATCCCGGGCTCCCTACCGACCGATCGTTCGGTCCATCGACTTCAATGGTCGGTCGGCGGCCCGTAGGGTGTCAACCCTGTGGATAACCGAGTGGGGCACGAACGGTGATCGGGGCGGGATGGATCCGTACGACGACAAGAGCCGGTATCCCGAGCCGGAGCCCTCTCCCGACCCCGGCGGCGCACCCGAACCTCACCCCGCACCCGGGCCCCACCCCCGTACCGGGATAGCCGGCCTCTCCCGTCCCTACCAGGCGGTGGCCGCCGCCGGGCTCGCCGTCATCGGTGTGCTGGCCTGCGTCCACCTGGGCATGGTGTTCCTGTACATCGCGCCGGCCAACACGATCACCAAACAGCACGGCGACGCCGTGAACGCGTGGGTCCTTCCCGAGTTCGAGCAGAACTGGAAGCTCTTCGCCCCCAACCCCCTCCAGCAGAACGTCTCCATCCAGGTCCGTGCCGAGGTCGACAGGCCCGGCGGAGGGGCGACGACCACCGACTGGATCGACCTCTCGGCCCAGGACGGGGCCGCGATCCACGGCAACCCGCTCCCCAGCCATGTCGACCAGAACGAACTGCGCCGCGCCTGGGACTTCTTCACCGGCTCCCACAACAACGACAACCGCCCGGTCGGCGAGCGCGGGCAGCTCTCGGAGAGCTACCTCCACCGCCTCGTGATGCTGCGCCTGAACGGTCACCATCCGAGCGGCCAGGTGACCCGCGTCCAGCTCAGGTCGGCCACCAGCACCCTTCCCGCCCCGCCGTGGAGCGATGAGAAGATCAACACGCAGCCCTACTACCGGGTGCTTCCCTGGTGGACGGTGACCGCGTCGGACCTACCCGGAGGCGTGCGGAACGGCTCCATGGAGGTCGCCGGATGAACGCGACCGCCACCGCCGCCCGCGCCGTGCACCGCGTCAGCTCCACGGCCCTCGGCCCGTACCAGAGCGCGGTCGTCCGGATCGGGTTCGCCGGCACCTGGCTGTTCTACCTGCTGCGCGAGCTGCCGAACCGCCGCGAGCTGTACGGGCCCGACGGGCCCTGGAGCTGGGACCTGGCGCGAAGGCTGATCGCGGGCAACGGCGCCTTCAGCGGACTCATGTGGTCCGACAGCACCCTGTGGTTCGAGATCGTGTACGGCGTGGCCGTGCTGTCCAGCCTGCTGCTGGTTCTCGGCTGGCGGACCCGCACGATGTCCGTGGTCTTCATGTTCGGCGTGCTCTCGCTCCAGAACCGCAGCATTTTCGTCGGCGACGGCGGCGACAACGTCATCCACCTCATGTCGATCTACCTCGTGCTGACGCGCTGCGGCCAGGTCTGGTCACTGGACGCGCGGCGCGCGGCGCGCGCCGGGGCCGAGGACGGCGCCGGGACCCGAACCGGGGCGGAGGACCGTACCGACCGGGTCGGTCCCGTCCTCTGGGCTGTGCTGGGCGCCCTGCTGTTCGTCGGCTCGGTGACGGACCAGGTCCACTTCGCCGTCTGGATGCTGATCCTGCTCTGGGGGCTCTGGGTCTGCCAGGCGCTGTGGTGGGCGGCCAACCGCTTCTCCCCCGGCGGCGAACCGCGCGCCCTGCTGGACGTCCTCGCCAATCTGCTGCACAACGCGGGCCTGGCCGTGATCATGGCCGAGGTCTGCCTCGTCTACGCCACCGCCGGCTGGTACAAGATCCAGGGTTCGCGCTGGGAGGACGGCACCGCCCTCTACTACCCGCTGAAGCTGGACTACTTCGCGCCGTGGCCCGCGCTCTCCGACATCCTGGCCGCCAACGGCGTCATCGTGATGATCCTGACCTACGGCACGGTCATCGTGCAGGTCGCCTTCCCCTTCACGCTCTTCAACCGGCGCGTCAAGAACGTCCTGCTGGTCTCCATGATGCTGGAGCACGCGGGCATCGCGGTGCTGCTCGGGCTGCCGTTCCTGTCGCTGGCGATGATCGCCGCCGACGCGGTGTTCCTGCCGACGGCCTTCCTGCGGTGGCTCGGCGGGCGGATCGGGAGAGTGCGCGACCGTTTCCGGCCAGGCGGCGGGAGCGGGGCCGGGGCCCTGCCCGAGCAGCGGCGTGGGGGCCAGGAGGAGGCCCGTACGCTCGTCGGGTGAACAGCGAAGCATCCGCCGGTCCCGCCGAACCGCAAGCTGAACCGCAAGCCGGTCCGCAAGCCGGTCCGCAGGCCGAAGCCACCGCCGGTGAGCCGGCGCAGTACGACGACGGCTTCGGCGCCGAGATCGGCGTCGGGCCGTATCCCGGGCCCTGGCCGTCCGGCGAGCGCTACGACCGCGAGCTGCTGGCGGCCGGCGACCGGCGCAATGTCGTCGACCGCTACCGGTACTGGACGCGCGAGGCGATCGTCGCCGACCTCGACACCCGCCGCCACGACTTCCACGTGGCGGTCGAGAACTGGGGCCACGACTTCAACATCGGCTCGGTGGTCCGGACCGCCAACGCCTTCCTCGCCCGGGAGATCCACATCGTCGGGCGGCGGCGCTGGAACCGGCGCGGCGCCATGGTCACCGACCGCTACCAGCACGTACGCCACCACCCCGGCACCCGGGAACTGACCGACTGGGCCGCGTCCGAGGGCCTGCCGATCATCGGGATCGACAACCTGCCGGGCGCCGTGCCGCTGGAGCGCACCGAACTGCCGCGCCGCTGCGTGCTGCTGTTCGGGCAGGAGGGGCCCGGTCTTACGGAGGAGGCCAGGGCGCACGCGTCGATGGTGTGCTCGATCGCGCAGTTCGGCTCGACCCGCTCGATCAACGCGGGGGCGGCGGCGGCCATCGCGATGCACGCGTGGGTCCAGCGGCACGCGGACATCCCGGCGCCGCCGGCCCCCTGAAGGCCGCCGCGAGGGGCCGCAAAGGCCCTCGCAAGGGCCCCGGGGGCCTCAGCGCGCCTCGCTCACGCCCCCCGCCGCACCTCCACCACCCGGAAGCGGTTCGCCACGAACGCCGCGTCGCACAGCGCCGCGTTCGCCGCCGGGTTTCCGCCCGAGCCGTGGAAGTCGGAGAACGCCGCCGTCTGGTTCACGTACACCCCGCCCGTCAGGTTCAGCGAGAGCTGCGCGGACTCCTCGAAGCAGACGTCCTCCACGGCGCGCTCCGTCGTTTCCGACGTGGTGTAGGCGCCGACCGTCATCGCGCCCTTGTCGCGCACCGTGCGCCGCAGCAGGTCCAGCGCGTCGTCCGTGGAGTCCACGGCGACGGCGAACGAGACCGGACCGAAGCACTCGGCGAGATACGGCACGCTCTCCTCGTCCCACGCCTTGCGCGAGCCGTCCGCCTTCACCACCAGCGGGGTACGGACCACCGCGTCGGGGAAGTCGGGGTGGCTGACCTCGCGGGAGGGCAGCGCGACGTCGCCGAGGCCGGACGCCGCGTCGAGACGGGACTTCACATCGGGGTTGACCAGCGCGCCCAGCAGCGCGCTCGCCCTGGCGTCGTCGCCGAGCAGTCCGCTCACCGCCGCCGCGAGGTCGGCCACCACCTCGTCGTACGACTTGTCGCCCGCGTCCGTCACGATGCCGTCCCGGGGGATGAGCAGGTTCTGCGGGGTGGTGCACATCTGGCCGCTGTACAGCGACAGCGAGAAGGCCAGGTTGGCGAGCATGCCCTTGTAGTTGTCGGTGGAGTCGATGAGGACGGTGTTGACCCCGGCCTTCTCCGTGTAGACCTGCGCCTGGCCGGCGTTGGCCTCCAGCCAGTCGCCGAAGGCGGTGGAGCCGGTGTAGTCGATGATCCGGATCTCGGGGCGCACGGCCAGTTCCTTGGCGATGCCCTCACCGGGCCGCTCCACGGCCAGCGCGACCAGATTCGGGTCGAAGCCGGCGTCGGCGAGCACCTCGCGGGCCACCCGTACGGTCAGCGCCAGCGGCAGTACGGCGCGCGGGTGCGGCTTGACCAGCACCGGATTGCCGGTGGCGAGGGAGGCGAAGAGGCCGGGGTAGCCGTTCCAGGTGGGGAAGGTGTTGCAGCCGATCAGCAGCGAGATGCCGCGCGGCACGGCGGTGAACGTCTTCCGCAGCTCGAGCGGGTCCCGCTTGCCCTGCGGCTTGGCCCAGTGGGCCTCGGCGGGGGTACGGGTCTGCTCCGCGTACGCGTACGCCACGGCCTCCAGGCCGCGGTCCTGGGCGTGCGGGCCGCCCGCCTGGAACGCCATCATGAAGGCCTGCCCGCTGGTGTGCATCACCGCGTGGGCGAACTCGTGGGTGCGGGCGCTGATCCGCGCCAGGATCTCCACACAGACCAGCGCGCGCGTCTCGGGCCCGGCCTCGCGCCAGGCGGCCGTGCCGGCGCGCATGGCGGGCAGCAGGGCGTCGATGTCGGCGTGCGGGTACTCGACCTCCAGGGGGAAGCCGTACGGCGAGACCTCGCCGCCCGTCCAGCCGTCGGTGCCGGGCTGGTCGAGGTCGAAGCGGGTCCCGCGCAGCGCCTTGAAGGCGGCGAGTCCGTCGGCGGGGGCGCTCTCGCCGTACGCCTTCGGGTGTTCGGGGTGCGGGGACCAGTAGGCGCGGGTGCGGATCACTTCGAGGGCCTGGTCGAGAGTCGGCCTGTGCTTCTCGGAGAGCTGCTGGGGGCTGAGCTGGGCGGCCATCAAGGACCAACTCCTCGTCGAGCTGGGCGGGAACAGGGACATGAGCGGACAGACAGAGTTAGAGTAACCGAACGATCGGTCGGGACAAGGGGTACCACCGGATCGCCGCCGGACCCGTGTCCGCCACCTAGGCGATGCCCCGCCCGCCTCGTACGGGAGGATCGCGTCCATGACTGCAATCGAGGCATGCCGTGTCGTCGCGGTTGTCGGCACCGGCACGATGGGCCGGGGCATCGCCCAGGTGGCCCTGGTCGCCGGCCATCCGGTGCGGCTGTACGACGCGGCGCCGGGCGGCGCCGAGGAGGCCGCGAAGGCCGTGAGGGCGCGGCTGGACC
Organism: Streptomyces sp. 150FB; assembly: GCF_000818195.1. Lineage (GTDB taxonomy): Bacteria > Actinomycetota > Actinomycetes > Streptomycetales > Streptomycetaceae > Streptomyces. The sequence goes on from NZ_JTHL01000001.1 coordinate 4,673,582, forward strand.
GGCTGGTCGAGAAGGGCCGGATGGAGCCGGGGGCGCGCGACGAGGCGCTGGCGCGGCTGTACCCCGTCGTGACCCTCGCCGAACTCTCCGACGCGGCGCTCGTCGTCGAGGCCGTCCTGGAGCGCCTCGACGTCAAGAGGCCGCTCTTCGCGTCCTTGGAGGAGATCGTCGGCGAGGACTGCGTGCTCGCCACCAACACCTCGTCCCTCTCGGTCACGGCGATCGCCGGCCCCTTGCGCCACCCCGGCCGCTTGGTCGGACTGCACTTCTTCAACCCGGCGCCGCTGCTGCCGCTGGTGGAGGTCGTCAGCGGCTTCGCGACGGACGAGTCGGTCGCGCGGTGCGCCGCCGACACGGTGCTGTCCTGGGGCAGGACGCCGGTACGGTGCGCCGACACGCCGGGCTTCATCGTCAACCGCATCGCCCGGCCGTTCTACGCGGAGGCGCTGCGCGTGTACGAGGAGGGGGCCACCGACCCCGCCACGATCGACGCGGTACTGCGCGAGGGCGGCGGCTTCCGGATGGGCCCCTTCGCGCTGACCGACCTGATCGGCCAGGACGTCAACGAGGCGGTCACCCGGTCCGTCTGGGACTCCTTCTTCCAGGACGTGAAGTTCACGCCGTCGCTCGCGCAGCGCAGGCTCGTGGAGTCGGGACGGCTGGGCCGTAAGTCGGGCCGGGGCTGGTTCCCGTACGGCGAGGACGCGGCCGCTCCGGCGCCGGCCACCGCTGAGGTGTGCGAGGCGCCGGAGGTCGTGGGCATCCACGCGGACCTCGGTCCCGCCGGGGTGGTGCGCGAGATGATCGAGGAGGCGGGCATCCGGATCGTCCGCGACCGCACCCCTGCGGCCTCCGAGGGCTTTCTCGTACTGCCTGCCGGGACGAGACTCTGCCTCACCGGCGGCACGACGGCGACGAGCGACCTGTCCGGTACGTACATCCACTTCGACCTCTCCCTGGACTACCGCTCCTGCGCGCGGGTGGCGCTCGCGCCGGGCGCCGGGGCCGACCCCGGGGACGTACGGGCCGCCGTCGGGCTGTTCCAGCGGCTCGGCAAGAAGGTCAGCGTCATCGGCGAGACGCCTGGCATGATCGTGGCCCGTACGGTCGCCATGCTGATCGACTTCACCGTGGAGGCCGCGGCGCGCGGGGTGGCGGACGCCGAGGACATCGACACCGCCATGAAGCTGGGCGTGAACTACCCCGGCGGGCCCGGCGAGTGGTGCGACCGGCTCGGCGCCCGGTGGGCGTGGCGGTTCCTGCTCGCCATGGACGGCGAGTACCCGGGCGGCCGTTACGCGCCGTCCACGGCGCTGAGGCACCGCGCCGCCCTCGAAGAGAGGCAGGCCCGCTCATGACCACTCCCCGGCGGGACACGTACACCCCGGAGACCCTGCTCGCCGTCGCGGTCAGCGTCTTCAACGAACGCGGCTACGACGGCACGTCCATGGAGCATCTCTCCCGGGCGGCCGGCATCTCGAAGTCCTCGATCTACCACCATGTCGCCGGCAAGGAGGAGTTGCTGCGCCGCGCGGTGAGCCGCGCGCTCGACGGGCTGTTTGCCGTCCTCGACGAGGACGGCGCGAAGCGCGGCCGGGCCGTCGCTCAGGTCGAGTACGTGACCCGGCGCACGGTGGAGGTCTTGATGGCTGAGCTGCCCTATGTGACGCTGCTGCTGCGCGTCAGGGGGAACACCAGGACGGAGCGCTGGGCGCTGGAGCGGCGCAGGGAGTTCGACCAGCGAGTGGCCGATCTTCTGAAGGCCGCGGCGGCGGACGGCGATCTCCGCTCCGACGTGGACATACGGCTGGCCACGCGGCTGCTCTTCGGCATGGTCAACTCCCTGGTGGAGTGGTACAGGCCGCAGGCCGCGGGGGGCTACGGCAGCCGGGAGGTCGCCGACACCGTCGTACGGCTGGCCTTCGACGGGCTGCGCACGGACATCACGTATTGACCGCCAGGAGGCGGAGAGTTGATCGAGACAGTCTTCAGTACCGACGACGTGCCGATGGCCGACCGCTTCGACTACTGGCGCGAGTGCATGACGAAGATGATGTGTCCCACGGAGATGGGGAGCGAGTTCGAGGGTGAGTTCCGGGCGCAGTCGCGGCACATCGAGTTAGGAGCGCTCTCCGTGTGGCCCGCCGAGATGCGGCCGCTGAGCTGGCGCAGGACGCCCAGCCTGATCCGGCTGTCCGATCCGGAGCTGTACCACCTCTCACTGCCGCTGCGCGGTTCCATAGCCATTTCGCAGGGCTCCACCGACGCCGTGCACGGCGTCAGCGAGATGTACATCGTCGACACCTCGCTGCCGTTCTACTGCCAGGTCCCCGACACCACCCTCGCGGGGGTGGGCTTCGAGATCCCCAAGGCGCTGGTGTCGCTGCCCCCCGACAGGGTCCGGAGTCTGCTGACCCGGCGGCTGCCCGCCGGGGACGGCTTCGGCGCGCTGCTCGCCGGGTTCCTCAGACGGCTGGCCGACGACACCGGCTCCTACGGGCCCGCCGACGAGGAGCGCCTCCAGGGCATCCTGGTCGACCTGTTCACCGCGACGCTGGCGCACCATCTGGAGGCCGACGACGCGCTGTCGCCCGAGGCGCACCGGCGGACCCTGCTGCTGAGTATCCAGGCCTTCATCCGGCGGCACCTGCACGACCCCGACCTGTCGCCGGACGGCATCGCGCTGGCGCACAACATCTCGACCAGCCACCTGCACAGCCTCTTCGGTACGCAGGACCTCACCGTGTCGGCCTGGATCCGCCGTGAGCGGCTGGAGCGGGCCCGCCGGGACCTGGCCGACCACCGGCAGTACGCCGTTCCCGTGCACCGGATAGCGGCGCGCTGGGGCTTCAGGTACCACGCGGTCTTCAGCCGCGCGTTCTGCGAGGCGTACGGGCTGCCGCCCCGGGACTACCGGCACGCGCGGCTCACGTCCGGGGCGTAGCCGGGGATCGAACTGGCGTGCGGCGTTCGGTCGTGTGGACGGAGCGTCAAGGAAGAGTGGACTCACAGTCAAGGACATCCTGGCGCGCCCACGCCATTCTGGAGCGGTAGGAACCCGCTCAGGGGACCTTCGCACAGGGGCGTTACGGGGGGCGTCACCAGTGCATCACTGTGGATGCCGTAAGTCTTGATCGCCGGACGGGCCTCTTGACCAGGGTCGTCCGGTGGTCGAGGGCATCCGCCCCAGCCGTTCCCGGCCCTGGGGGAGCTACCGGATCTCCGGGGCCTCGGGCCCCGGATCGAGATCGGTCTCCTCGAACACCAGCAGTGTGCGGGTCGACAGCACCTCGGGGATGGCCTGGAGCCTGGTCAGGACCATCTCGCGCAGCGTTCTGTTGTCCGGCATGTGCACCAGCAGCAGAACGTCGAAATCTCCGCTGACCAGCGCGATGTGGGCGGTGCCCGGCAGCTCTTCGAGCTGTTCGCGGACGGTACGCCAGGAGTTCTGCACGATCTTGAGGGTGATGTAGGCGGACGTGGCCTGGCCGGCCCGCTCGTGGTCCACCCGGGCGCTGAAGCCGCGTATCACCCCGTCGTCGATCAGCCGGTTGATCCGCGCGTACGCGTTGGCGCGCGAGACATGGACGCGCTCGGCGACCGACCGTATCGAGGCGCGGCCGTCCTTCTGGAGGATGCGCAGGATGTCGCGGTCTATGGCATCCAGGGGGCGTGCGGGGAGGGAGTGAAGCGCCTGGTCGCGCACCGGATCCCCCGGGTGGTTCGTGGCGTCGGCCATTTGTTCAGCTCCCATGTCTCCCCACCTCTCTACCATGGACGACCTGTTCCCATCCCAGGCTGTGCAGAACCGTTTGTCCACAGGCTGAGGGCACGTGTAGCCAAAATGCCCGGGCGACCGAACAATCGGTAGGTGAGGTGCTGCTTCCCCGGCACTCTCCCCTTGCCCGCTCCCACGAGGAGGTGCCGCGTGCAGAACAGCCGTACGCCGGTCCAGGAACCGCCCGGTGCGCCGGGCCGGTCGGCGGAGACCCCGCCGTCGGTACGCGCGCTCGGCGCCGACCCCGCCCCGCTGCTCCCCGACGCCGAGCCGTTCCGCGTACTCGGCACGGACGCCGCCGCCGGCGCCGATTCCGCGCTGCTGCTCAGGCTGTACGGCGAGCTGGTCAGCGGCCGCAGATTCAACGCGCAGGCCACCGCCCTCACCAAGCAGGGCAGGCTCGCCGTCTACCCGTCCAGCACGGGTCAGGAGGCCTGCGAGGTCGCGGCGGCGCTCGTCCTGCGGGAGCAGGACTGGCTCTTCCCCAGCTACCGCGACTCGCTGGCCGCCGTGGCGCGCGGGCTCGATCCCGTCGAGGTGCTGACGCTGCTGCGCGGCGACTGGCACACCGGCTACGACCCGCACCTGCACCGCGTCGCGCCGCTCTCCACACCGCTCGCCACCCAGCTTCCGCACGCCGTCGGCCTCGCGCACGCCGCCCGGCTCAAGGGGGACGACGTGGTCGCGCTCGCCCTGGTGGGCGACGGCGGCACGAGCGAGGGCGACTTCCACGAGGCGCTGAACTTCGCCGCCGTATGGCAGGCGCCGGTCGTCTTCCTCGTCCAGAACAACGGCTTCGCGATCTCCGTACCGCTCGCCAAGCAGAGCGCGGCGCCCTCGCTCGCCCACAAGGCCGTCGGGTACGGCATGCCGGGCCGGCTGGTCGACGGGAACGACGCCGTCGCGGTCCACACGGTGCTCGCCGAGGCCATCGAGCGGGCCAGGAGTGGCGGCGGCCCGACCCTAGTCGAGGCCCTCACCTACCGCATCGACGCCCACACGAACGCCGACGACGCGACCCGCTACCGCGACGCTGCCGAGGTCGAGGCCTGGCGCGCGCACGACCCGATCCGGCTGATCGAGGACGAGCTGACCGGGCGCGGGGCGCTGGACGAGGACGGCATCAGGGAAGCGGCCCGGACGGCGGACGAGATGGCGGCGCGGCTGCGCGAGCGGATGAACGCGGATCCGGTGCTCGACCCCATGGACCTCTTCGCGCACGTCTACGCCGAGCAGACGTCCCAGCTCCGCGAGCAGGCGGCGGCGCTGCGGGCCGAACTGGAAGCGGCGGACGGCCAGGACACGGGTGAGGGGCGATGACGACAGTCGCTGTGAAGCCGGCCACGATGGCCCAGGCCCTGCGGCGCGCGCTGCGCGACGCGATGGCGGAGGACCCGGCGGTGCACGTCTTCGGTGAGGACGTCGGCACGCTCGGCGGGGTCTTCCGGATCACCGACGGCCTCGCCGCCGAGTTCGGCGACGACCGCTGCGCCGACACCCCGCTCGCCGAGGCCGGCATCCTCGGGGCGGCTGTCGGGATGGCGATGTACGGGCTGCGGCCCGTGGTGGAGATGCAGTTCGACGCGTTCGCCTACCCGTCGTTCGAGCAGCTCGTCAGCCATGTGTCGAAGATGCGCAACCGTACGCGGGGCGCGATGCCGCTGCCGATCACCATCCGGATTCCGTACGGCGGCGGGATCGGCGGCGTCGAGCACCACAGCGACTCCTCCGAGGCGTACTACATGGCGACGCCGGGACTCCATGTCGTCACCCCGGCGACGGTCGACGACGCGTACGGGCTGCTGCGGGCGGCGATCGCCTCCGACGATCCTGTGGTCTTCATGGAGCCGAAGCGGCTGTACTGGGCGAAGGCGGACTGGTCCCCGGACGCCCCCGCAGCGGTGGAGCCGATCGGCCGGGCCGTCGTCAGGCGCCGGGGCAGCAGCGCGACGCTGATCACCTACGGCCCCTGTGTGCCGGTCTGTCTGGAGGCGGCGGAAGCGGCGCGCGCGGAGGGCTGGGACCTGGAGGTGGTGGATCTGCGCTCGCTGGTGCCGTTCGACGACGAGACCGTCGCGGCTTCGGTGCGGCGCACCGGGCGCGCGGTTGTCGTCCATGAATCCACCGGTTTCGGCGGTCCCGGCGGAGAGATCGCCGCCCGGGTCACCGAGCGGTGTTTTCATCATCTTGAAGCACCTGTGCTCAGGGTGGCCGGATACGATATTCCGTATGCGCCTCCCATGTTGGAGAGGCACCATCTGCCGGGAGTCGACCGGGTGCTGGACGCGGTCGCACGGCTCCAGTGGGAGGCGGAGAGCTGATGCCCCATGTCCTCGAATTCAAGCTGCCGGACCTCGGCGAGGGTCTGACCGAGGCGGAGATCGTCCGCTGGCTGGTGGCGGTGGGCGATGTCGTCGCCGTCGATCAGCCGGTCGTCGAGGTCGAGACGGCCAAGGCGATGGTGGAGGTCCCGTGTCCGTACGGCGGCGTGGTGACGGCGCGCTTCGGCGACGAGGGCACGGAGCTGCCGGTCGGCGCCCCGCTGCTGACGGTGGCGGTGGGGGCGTCCGGCACGGAGCCGTCCCCGGCGCCGGCGGCTCCCGAGCGGACGGGTTCTGAGCCGGCCGACTCACCGGGCGACTCGCCGGGCGCGGATTCCGGTTCCGGCAATGTGCTCGTCGGGTACGGCACGGGGGCCCCGGCGGCGCGCAGGCGGCGCGTCCGCCCCGAGCCGTTCCGTACGCGTGCCGCTCCCGCGTCTGTCCCCGCACCGGTCGCCGCACCGGTCACCCCGGCGGCGAACGGTACGGCGGTGGCGGGCCCTGTCCAGGTCGTGTCGCCGCTGGTGCGGCGGCTCGCCAGGGAGAACGGTCTCGATCTGCGGGCGCTGTCCGGATCGGGGCGCGACGGCCTGATCCTGCGCTCCGACGTCGAGCAGGCGATCCGGCAGTCCGCCACGAGCACACCGCCCGCCACGCCCGCACCCGGCGCGGGTACGTCCGCACAGGCCGGTGCCGTCCGGGTGCCGCTGAAGGGCGTACGGGGCGCGGTCGCCGACAAGTTGTCCCGCAGCCGGCACGAAATCCCGGACGCCACCTGCTGGGTCGACGCCGACGCGACGGAACTGCTGGCGGCGCGCTCGGCGATGAACGCGCCGGGCGGCCCGAAGATCTCGCTCCTCGCCCTCCTGGCGCGTATCTGCACGGCGGCGCTCGTCCGCCATCCCGAGCTGAACTCCACGGTCGACACGGCCGCCAGGGAGATCGTGCGGCTCCCCGAGATCCATCTGGGCTTCGCCGCGCACACCGACCGGGGCCTGGTCGTCCCCGTCGTACGGGACGCGCACGCGCGCTCGGCCGAGTCGCTGAGCGCGGAGTTCGCGCGGCTCACGGAGGCGGGCAGGGCGGGGACGCTGACGCCGGGCGATCTGACCGGCGGCACCTTCACGCTCAACAACTACGGCGTGTTCGGCGTCGACGGCTCCACCCCGATCATCAACCACCCGGAGGCCGCGATGCTCGGGGTCGGCCGGATCATGCCCAAGCCATGGGTCCACCAGGGCGAGTTGGCGGTCCGCCACGTGGTACAGCTCTCCCTCACCTTCGACCACCGTGTCTGCGACGGCGGCACGGCGGGCGGCTTCCTGCGCTATGTGGCCGACTGCGTCGAACAGCCGGCGGTGCTGCTGCGCAGCGTGTAGCGGCTCTGCGGGCGGCAGGCTGCGGGCTGCGGGCTGCCGCCGGCGGGGGAATTCTCCGGAAATCGACGGGAGCGCGCAGCGAAGTCCCCCTACGGGATCAGCACACATCACTGAGCGGGGCTTCGAATAGGCGATCGCGGATCATACTTCAGCCATGACCGCGTATGACGTGATCGTGCTCGCCGGAGGTGCCGCGAAGCGGCTCGGCGGCGCCGACAAGCCAGGGGTGCGGGTCGGCGGCCGCGCGCTGCTCGACCGGGTGCTCGGCGCCTGCGAGGGCGCCGGCCGCTCCGTCGTCGTGGGCGGCAGACGCCCGACCGTACGACCGGTGCGGTGGACCCGTGAGGACCCGCCCGGTGGCGGACCGCTCGCCGCGCTCGACGCGGGGGTACGGTGCGTCGACGCGGCGACCGTTCTTGTCCTCTCCGCCGACCTTCCCTTCCTGGGGGAGGAGACGGTGAGCCGGCTGATCGGGACGCTGGAGACCAGTGGCAAGGAGGCGGCGCTGCTCACCGACGCCGACGGCCGCGACCAACCGCTGGTCGCCGCCTACCGCACCGAGCCGCTGCGCCGCGAGATCGCCCTCCTCGCCACTGAGTACGGCGGCCTCGCCGGGCTGCCGCTGCGTCTGCTGTCACACGAACTTGACCTTGCCCGGGTCGATGCCGATCCCTTCGCTTCCTTCGACTGCGACACCTGGGAAGACATCTCCACAGCCCGGGCCCGCATCAGGGAGCATGGGATCGTGCTGGACGAATGGATCACCGCAGCCAAGGACGAACTCGGCATCGAACTCGATGTCGACACGGGCGTCCTCCTCGACCTCGCCCGCGACGCCGCGCACGGCGTCGCGAGGCCGGCGGCGCCGCTGACGACCTTCCTGGTCGGCTACGCGGCGGCCAAGGCAGGCGGAGGCCCCGAAGCGGTCGCCGAGGCCTCCCGCAAGGCCGCCGCGCTCGCGCTGCGCTGGGCGGACGAGGGCGAATCCGGTACCGAATCCGGGTCCAAGAAGGCCGACGGGTCCAAGGGGGCCGATGCCGGATGATGCCCCAGGACCACGAGGTCGAGGGAATCGAGGACGCGCTGGCGCTGGTCGGCAGGCGTCCGGCGCGTGAAGCGGGCCGGTCGCGCGACAACGCCGAGTCGTACGACACCGGCCCGCCGCGCGGCCCGGGTCCGGGCCAGGGCGGTCAGCCGCCCAAGGCGCCCCGGCAGGACGGCACCCCCTGGGCCGCCGCCCGCGCTCTCGCGGCGCGCTCCGGACGCTCCGGCAGGCCGGAGCCGGACACGCGCTCCCATCGTGTCCCCCTCGGCCGGGCCTTGGGTGAGGTGCTCGCAGAGCCGCTGGTAGCCCTCACGGATCTGCCGTCCTTCGACACCTCGGCGATGGACGGCTGGGCGGTCTCGGGCCCCGGCCCGTGGACCGTACAGAAGCCGGAGACGGACGCGGGGACGACGAAAAAGGCGCCGAAAGACGCGCCGAAAGACGCGCCGAAAGACGCGCCGAAGGACGCGGCAACGGGCCAGGAGGGCGACGGCATCAGTGGCATCCTCGCCGGTCACGGCCCCTCGGAGCCGCTGCCCGACGGCGCGGCCGTACGGATCGCAACCGGCGCCCGGGTCCCGCCCGACACGACCGCCGTGATCCGCAGCGAACACTCCCGTACGGACAACAGCGGCCACCTCCACGCCCGGCACGAGGTGATCCCCGGCCAGGACATCAGGCCGCGCGGCCAGGAGTGCGGTTCCGGCGACCGGCTGCTGCCGGCGGGTACGCAGGTGACGCCCGCCGTACTCGGTCTCGCGGCGGCGGCCGGGTACGACGAGCTGGTCACCGTCCCGCGCCCGCGCGTCGAGGTGCTCGTCCTCGGCGACGAGCTGCTCACCGAGGGGCTCCCCCACGACGGGTTCATCCGCGACGCCCTCGGCCCGATGATCGAACCCTGGCTGCGCGGACTCGGCGCCGAGGTCATCGCCACCCGCCGTATCGGTGACGACGCCGAGGCGCTGTACCGCGCGGTCACCGAGTCCACCGCCGAACTGGTCATCACCACGGGCGGTACCGCCGGCGGCCCCGTCGACCATGTGCACCCGGTGCTCGCCAAAGCGGGCGCCGAGCTGCTGGTCGACGGTGTCGCCGTACGCCCCGGCCACCCGATGGTGCTCGCGCGACTGCCATCGGGACGCCATCTCGTGGGCCTGCCCGGCAATCCGCTGGCCGCGGTCTCGGGTCTGCTGACGCTGGCCGAGCCGCTGTTGCACGCGTTGGCGGGGCGTACGGGCACGGGTCCGTACCCCGAGGCCGTACGCGACGACGTGAGTGGCCACCCGTACGACACGCGCCTTGTGCCCTTCGTACACGGTGATAACGGGCTCGTACCGCTGCACTACAACGGCCCGGCCATGCTGCGCGGGATCGCCGCCGCCGACGGCCTCGCGGTCGTGCCACCGGGCGGTGCGCGGCGAGGCGAGGAGCTGGAAGTGCTCGAACTGCCCTGGGCGTCCTCGGCCGACGGCGGGTGTTTCACGTGAAACTTCCCGGCCATGACGCGATAGCCAGGAACGCCGATGACCATCTGGTCGCCGCCCGGGTGAGACTCCCGCGCCGCAAGATAAACAAGCCGCTGGTCCAGGTGGGGCGCCGTCTGGTGATGGCGCTGCTGGTCCTGTTCGCCACGGTGTTCATCGTCTGGATCGACAGAAGCGGCTATCACGACAACTCCGACGACGCCGTCGACTTCCTCGACTCCGTCTACTACGCGACCGTCACCCTCTCCACCACGGGGTACGGCGATATCGTCCCGTACAGCGACGGCGCGCGGCTCGTGAACGTGCTGCTGGTGACCCCGCTGCGGGTGCTCTTCCTCATCATCCTGGTCGGTACCACTCTCGAAGTGCTCACGGAGCGCACCCGTGAGGAGTGGCGGCAGAACCGCTGGAGGTCCCACTTGCGCGACCACACCGTCATCGTCGGCTACGGCACCAAAGGCCGTTCGGCGATGCAGACTCTGTGTGCCACGGGCATCAAGAAGGACCAGATCGTGGTCGTCGACCCGTCCGGCAAGGTGATCGAGGCAGCGAACGCCGAAGGCTTCGTCGGTGTCATCGGCGACGCGACCCGCAGCGATGTCCTGCTGCGGGCCGAGGTGCAGAGAGCCCGTCAGATCGTCATCGCCACCCAGCGCGACGATACGGCGGTCCTGGTCACGCTGACCGCGCGTCAGCTCAACAGAGGCGCGAAGATCGTCGCCGCGGTACGCGAGGAGGAGAACGCGCCGCTGCTGCGCCAGTCCGGCGCCGACGGAGTGATCACCAGCGCCAGCGCGGCGGGCCGGCTGCTCGGCCTCTCCGTACTCAGCCCCATGGCGGGCACGGTGATGGAGGACCTGATCCAGCAGGGCAGCGGCCTCGACCTCATCGAACGCCCCGTCATAAAGGCCGAGGTGGGCCGGAATGTGCGGGAGACGGACGACTTGGTGGTGAGCGTGGTGCGGGGCCACCGGCTGCTCGGGTACGACGACCCGGCGGCGAGCCCGCTCCAGCTCACGGACCGTCTGATCACCATCATCCGGGCGCATGGGGCCACGGCGTCCGGCGCCTGACGGACAACTCGGGACGGCAGCTCCGGACGGCTGGACAGCTCCGGACGTCTCAGGAGGAGGAGGCGTCGTCGAACAGGGCGCTCACCGACTCGCCGTTGTGGATCCGGCGTACGGCCTCGGCCAGCGCCGGAGCGATCGACAGCACCCGCAGCTTCTCGGTGTGCTCAGCGATCGGGATCGGCACGGTGTTCGTGCACACGATCTCCAGCACGTCGGGCTGATCCGAGAGCCGCTTGAGCGCGCCTCCGGCGAACAGGCCGTGGGTGCAGGCGACCCGGATGGAGCGCGGGCCCATCTCCCGCAGCCGGTCGAGGAGTTCGAGGACCGTACTGCCCTTGGCGATCTCGTCGTCCAGGACGATCACGTCCCGGTCCGTGATGTCGCCGATGACGCTGCTGATGCTGACCCGGTCGTCGGCGAACCGCTGCTTGGCCCCGGCGGCGACCTGTGCCCCCAGCATGCGCGCGAAGGCCGCAGCCTCCTTGGCGTTGCCCAGGTCGGGCGAGACGACCGTGGTCCTCGACGGGTCGTGGCCCGGGAAGCCGCGGAAGTGGTCGGCCAGCTCGCGCAGCGCGTGGAGGTGGTCGACCGGTACGGAGAAGAACCCGTGCACCTGCGGGGAGTGCAGCGTCATCGCCAGCACCCGGCCGGCCCCCGAGGCGACCAGGAGATCGGCCACCAGCCGCCCGCCGATGGAGATGCGCGGCGCGTCCTTCTTGTCGGAGCGCGCGTACGAGTAGTGCGGCATGACGACGGTGATCCGCCCGGCCGACGCGCCACGCGCCGCGTCGCACATCAGCAGCAGTTCGACCAGGTTCTCCTGCACCGGTGTGACCAGCGGCTGCACGAGGAAGACGTCGCGTTCACGGCAGTTGGCCTGGAGCTGCACCTCCAGACAGTCGTTGGCGAACCGGCTGACCCGTGCGGGGCTGAGAGGGACCCCCAGATGCGCACAGACCTCCTTCGCCAACTCGGGATGAGCACTACCGCTGAATACAGCGATATCTCGCACGAAAGGCTCCTCGCCTGGTGAATCGGGGTGCACTCCTCATGCTAGTTGGCCCGGGGCAGGCGTTCTCCCTGAGCGTCCCAGGTCCTCCCGGGCGCCCGTCTCCGCTGGTCAGGGGTGGGGAGCGGCGCTCACGTCGCTTCGGCGCTGAGGGTCTGTGCCACGGACCGGTGGGCCGCGACGCGGGCGGGCAGGGCGGTGAGGAGCGCTGTCGCCAGTACGGCGGCGAGCGCTGCGGCGAACAGCGACGACACGGGCGGGTAGACCGTCCCCGCACCCGTGAAGGGCAGGCAGAAGAGTATGCCCATCGGGATGCCGACGAGGGCGCCGGGCACGGTCGGCAGGAGTTGTGCGGTGGACAGTCCGGCCGTGACCTGCCCGGGGGTGGCGCCCAGCGTGCGGGCGACGGCCATGGTGGGCCGGGCCTCCAGTGCCGTGGTCCAGGTGATCGTGAGGGTGTTCACCGCGGCGAGTGTGATCAGCGCGGCCGTGACGGCGACGATCAGATGTCGCTCCTGACCGGCCTTCAGATTGATCAGCTCGGTCGAGCCGAGCCCGTATGCCTTCACGGGCTGGGCGAAGATCATCAGCAGGCCGGTGGTCATGATCCCCGTGGCCGTGACGCTGCACGCCTGGAGGAAGGCACGACCGGGCCGGCGGGCGACCAGGCGCAGCCCGAGCAGGAGCGGGACAGGCAGCAGCGCGGACACCGAGGTCAGCCGGGCCCGCTGGACGGGCCGGCGGGCGGTGTCGGCCAGCGCGGCGACGGTTTCGGTGCGCAGGGCGTGCACGGTCGGGCCGAGGGTGGTGACCATCGCCACGGCCAGGGCGACGGCGGTCGTGATGGCGACGGTGGTGCCGGTCAGTCCGGTGCCGGTGCTGATCAGGCTGCCGGTGGGGTTGATGACGGTGGGCGCCAGCAGATGCGCCGCGGTCAGTCCCAGTGCGTCGGCGACGAGTGCCAGGATCACGTACTCGGCGAGCAGGGCGGCGGCGATAAGGCCGGGTGTGGCGCCCACGGCCTTGAGCAGTCCCACCCGGCGGGTGTGCTTGGCGGCGCGTCCCGCGGCCAGCGCGGCCATGCCGGCGATGGCGAGGAAGCTGAGCAGCCAGCTACCGACGACCAGGATGGGCTGGGTGCCCTGGAGTATCACGTCGTCCTGGGCGGCGATGAACTGCCAGGTGAAGGTGTGCACCCGGATCGCGGACGCGTGGAGGGGGTCACGGACGGAATCGGTGAACGCCTGGGTCGCGTCCGGATCGCGCAGCTTCAGATCAAGGACGGAGGTCACTTCGAGGTCCGTGGCGGCCAGCGCCCCGGCATCCGGTTCGCTCAGCCAGACGAGCCCGGCGAGGTCGCTCGGCCCGCCGCCCGGACCGATCATCTCCGCCCAGGGGTAGATGTGGTCGGCGGCGGTCACGGCTGTGCCCACGACCGGCCGTGAGCGTCCCGCGACGGTGACCTGGTCGCCGACGTGGACGCCCAGAGCGTTGGCGAAGCCGCGTTCGACCACGACGCCCCCGGGGCGTATCCAGGAGCCCGACGTCACCGACGGACGATTGATCGGGCCGGGTGTCGCTGGGGCGCCTTGCGCCACCACCTTCGCGGTGGAGCCGTGCGCGGTGAACTCCGTGTAGTACCGGAGGTACGGTCCGTTGTGGCCGACGACCCCGGGGGCGTGTTCCAGCGTCTTCAGGTGAGCGGTCGTGGCCGGGTCGCCGCCGGGCGCGAGCGCGACCATGTCCGGCCCGGCCGTCGCGGCACGCGTCTGCCGGTAGAGCGCGTCCGTCGCCCCGAGCATCGTGCCGCCCAGGGCCAGCGTGGCACTGGCGACGGTGATCGAGAGCAGGAGGATCGCGGCCTGGACGGGATGGCGGCGTACGTCGGCCACGACGAGGCGGAGCACGAGCAGGATGCGGCCCATGGCGCTCAGCCCCCCAGCCCGAGCAGGCCGTCGGTCAGCCCGGTGCTGCCCGCCAGCCAGGTGTCGTCGTCGAGTCTGCCGTCGCGCATCGATATCAGCCGGTCCGCGGTGGCGGCGACCCGCTCGTCATGCGTGACGATCACGAGCGTCTGCCCCGCCGCACGCAGGTCCTCGAAGAGCCGCTGCACTTCGAGGGTCGCCGCCGTGTCCAGATTCCCGGTCGGCTCGTCGGCCAGCAGCACCAGCGGCTCGTTCGCCAGGGCACGGGCGATGGCCACCCGCTGGCGCTGTCCCCCGGAGAGCTGCCAGGGCAGATGCCGGCCCCGGTCGGCCAGCCCGACCCGCTCAAGGAGCACGTCCGCGCGGCGCCTGGCCGCCCGCGGCGAGCGCCCGGCCAGCAGCGCGGGCAGCTCCACGTTCTCCGCCGCCGACAGCTCCTCGACCAGGTGGAAGGCCTGGAAGACGAACCCCACCGACCGGCGTCGCAGCCGGGCGAGAGCGCGCTCGCTCAGGTCGTCGATGCGCCGTCCCGACAGCCACACCTCCCCCTCGGTGGGCCGCTCCAGACCGCCCAGCAGGTGCAGCAGCGTGGACTTCCCGCAGCCGCTGGGCCCCATCACCGCCAGCATCTGTCCGGCGAACACGTCCAGGTCGACGCCGTCGACCGCGCGCACCAGACTCTCCCCCCGGCCATGACTCCTCGACAGGCCACGGGCCCGGAGCACCCCGTTGAACTCGTTCATTTGTCCTCGGATTCGTATCTGACCTTCGACCAGAATTGGTCGCAGGCCGCCAGCCAGCGCAGGTCCGCCTGAAGTCGCAGAGCGACCCCCTCCAGCAGCAGGCCGGTGGGCGAGCCGCTCGGCTCGGCCAGCAGCGCGCGCTGCGCCTCACCCAGGCGTCGCATCAGCTCGCGGCGGTGGGCGGCCACCAGCTCCACCGGGTCGGCGAGCCGGGCCGCGCTCGCCGCGGCGAGCTTGAGATGGAACTCCGCCAGATCCGGCTTCGGCCAGTCCACCTCGGTCAGCCAGGTGGCTGCCCGCTGCTGTCCGGCCGGCGTCAGCGCGTACACCTTGCGGTCCGGCGGCCCGTCCGTCCGTTCGTGGACGACCAGTCCCGCTTTTTCCAGCCGGGCGAGGGTTACGTAGACCTGGCCCGCGTTCATCGACTCGCCGAGCGGACCGAGTGCCCGCCGCAGCAACGTACGCAGGTGGTAGCCGTGCGACGGCTCCTTGGCGAGCATCGCCAGCACTACGTCTTGCATGCATCCCCCTAACGGCTAGCTAATGAATAGCGGTTATCTGTCGAAGGTGTCAACGTCGGGCTGCCGCGCGGGTCGTCACCGGCTTTGCTGAGCAGCCGAGTTGGAGTGCGAGAGGCCGAACCCCTCGGTGTACGCGCCTGGTTGGCGGCCACATACGCGAGACCGTGCTAACGGGGAGGAGCCCGGTGCCGGGGAGTAGCCTCACGGCCATGCATGCGATCACGATTCCGGAATCCGGTGGCCCCGAGGCGCTCGTCTGGGCCGAGGTGCCAGACCCCGTACCCGGCGAGGGGGAGGTGCTCGTCGACGTCGCGGCGAGCGCGGTCAACCGCGCCGATCTGTTGCAACGCCAGGGCCACTACGAGCCCCCGCCCGGCGCTTCCCCGTACCCCGGCCTGGAGTGCGCGGGGCGGATCAGCGCGCTCGGGGCCGGGGTCTCCGGCTGGGCCGTCGGGGACGAGGTGTGCGCGCTGCTGTCCGGCGGCGGGTACGCGGAGAAGGTCGCCGTCCCGTCGGGGCAGTTGCTGCCCGTACCCGACGGCATGGAGACGGCCGTCGCCGCCTCGCTCCCCGAAGTGGCCTGCACCGTCTGGTCGAACGTCTTCATGATCTCCCACCTGCGGCCCGGTGAGACGCTGCTGCTGCACGGCGGCGCGAGCGGTATCGGCACGATCGCGATCCAGCTCGCCAAGGCGCTGGGGGCACGGGTCGCCGTCACCGCAGGCAGCCCCGAGAAGCTGGCGCGCTGCGCCGAGCTGGGTGCCGACATTCTGATCAACTACCGCGACCAGGACTTCGTGGAGGAGATCCACAAGGCCACGGACGGCGCCGGCGCGGATGTCATCCTCGACATCGTCGGCGCGAAGTACCTCCAGCAGAACGTGCGGGCCCTGGCCGTCAACGGCCGCCTCGCGGTGATCGGCATGCAGGGCGGGGTGAAGGCCGAGCTGAACATCGGCGCCCTGCTGAGCAAGCGCGGAGCCATCACGGCGACCTCGCTGCGTGCCCGTCCGGCCGCCGAGAAGGCGGCGATCGTGGCCGCCGTACGCGAGCACGTGTGGCCGCTCATCGCCGACGGACACGTGCGTCCCACCGTGGACCAGCGCCTGCCGATGTCCGAGGCCGCCGAGGCGCACCGCGCCCTCGACACCGGCACCCACTTCGGCAAGATCCTGCTGATCGCGCCCTCGGCCGCCTGAGCCGAGCCCCTGCGCCCCTGAGCCGCGAGCGGCCCGGCACCCCCACCAGGTGGGTGTGCCGGGCCGCTCTCCGTCGTCCTGCCGCCGGTGTCCGCGCCGGAAGGGCCTAGAGGTACGGTCCCGAGCGGATCGCGCCGTGGCCACCCTGGCCCTCGTCGCCTTCCTCCTCCTGGACCGAACCGGGCGGCAGCGCGCGGCGCATCTGTTCGAGCTGGGCCCTGGCCGCCATCTGCTGGGCGAACAGCGCCGTCTGGATGCCGTGGAAAAGGCCCTCCAGCCAGCCCACGAGCTGCGCCTGCGCGATCCGCAGCTCAGCCTCCGAGGGGATCGCCTCGTCGGTGAAGGGAAGCGAGAGCCGCTCCAGTTCCTCGACGAGTTCCGGCGCGAGGCCGTCCTCCAGCTCCTTCACGGAGCCGGCGTGGATCTCCTTGAGCCGTACCCGGCTCGCCTCGTCAAGGGGCGCGGCCCGCACCTCCTCCAGGAGCTGCTTGATCATGCTGCCGATGCGCATGACCTTCGCCGGCTGCTCGACCATTTCCGTCACAGGGATCTCTCGCGGGTGGTCATCCCCCGCACCACCGCCGAGCGCCATCCCGTCCTGTCCCACCACGAGGACAGGGGGGCTGTCCTGCGACCGTTCGTTCCTCGGCATGTCCATGGGTCCATTGTCTCGCACATGCGCATGGGGCACGCGGTGTGCCCCCGTACGAAGGTGTTCGCACCTGTCGTACGGGGGCACACGGCCGTCTCACCCGGCGCTCACGCCTCCGCCCGGCGGGCCAGCGAGCCGCGCGAGCGTGTGACCAGGGCCGCCAGCAGCGCCGCGCCCAGCGGTACGGCGATCAGCAGAGCCGCCAGCGTCCCCCACGGCACGACGATCGGGACGTACGGCAGCGTCGCGCCGCCCGAGCCGCTGTTCAGCGCGTTCTCGTACATGGCCATCTGATGCCTGCGGTCCGTGAGCCGCAGCCCGATCGCGGGCAGGACGCCCGCCAGCGAGCCGAGCACCACACCCATCACGGCCACCACCCCGCACTGGAACCCGCTCAGTGTCCTGCGTACGCGGGTCGGCGCGCCCACGGCGGCCAGTGTCTTGAGGTCGGCCTCGGCGTCGGCCTGGGCGAGACCGGTCGCGATACCGGCGGCGCCGATGGTGATCAGCCCGGCGAAGACGGACAGCGCGAGCAGCACGATGTTGTTCTTGCTCGTGTAGCCCTTCTCGATCCGGAGGTTGACCTGGCTTCCTGTCTTGTCCAGTTCGGAGCTGAGCTGCTGTTCCTGCGCGCTGGTGGGCATGCTCGTGGTCGAGAAGAACGCCCCCACCGGGGCAGTGCCGAGGCCGGCGGCCTTGGCCGTCGCCGGTGACATCAGCGCCGAGATGCCGTAGGGGTTCTGGTCCGCCGGGATCTGGTGTGCCGTGAACTGCTTGACGACGCCCGGGTACTCCTTCCCCTGGTCGCGGGCCTTCTGCTCCTTGTCGATGTCGTCGACGATCTTGATGTCGGCCTTGTCGCTCTTGGTCTTGTCGGTGTTGTCGGTGTTGTCGGTTTTTTCAGTGTTATCGGTGTTGTTGACGTATCTCTTGTCGAGGATGACCAACTGCCCCGCCGCCAGCGCCTTGCCGGCCGTCGGGTCGTCGATGCCGAGCACCTTCAGCAGCTTCGTGTCACCGACCGCCACATCGATGCCGCTGAAGACGTCGCTGCTCTTGCAGCGCCAGTCGCCGACGAGCTTGCGGCGCTCGGCCGTGCTGAACTTGGCTGCCGGATCCACGCCGTCCGGCGTGCTGTCATCGCTCCACAGCGGGCACTGGTTGGCCTTGGGGACGACCAACTCGTAGCTTCCGCACCCGGCATCCCTCGCCATGGACTGCGAACAGCTCGCGTTGCCGACGACGATCCGGTCGACGTCGGCCTCCACGTCCACGGGCAGGTTCTTCTGGATCGCCGACCGGGCGGCAGGCACGTCCCGGCCGCCGTCCTCGTTGATCATGACGGAGACCGCGCCGTACGGAAGCGACGGCTGGTAGGCGGCCTTGTTCTGGGCGTCGTCGCTCGCCGCGTACATGGCCACGGCCACGGTGCCGGCGACGGCGGCCAGCACG
>NZ_JTHL01000001.1:4692350-4699752 GCF_000818195.1 Streptomyces sp. 150FB
GCGGCGACAGCGGTAGCCAGCGGCCGCCCCGGCCGAAGAGACCGACCAGGGCCGGGGTCAGGGCGACCACACCCAGCTCGGCGATGGCGCTGCCGCCGGCGACGATGGCGAACTGGTCCGTCAGCGTCGACCCGTACAGCGCGATCGCCGCACCCAGCAGGAAGGCGATCAGGCCCACGACCGGCAGGACCCGGCTGCTCCTGCGGATGCCGCGGCGGCCGGTGAGCGAGGCCAGAACGGTCTGCCGGGAGGCGTTGATCGCCGGCACGATCGCGGCCAGCAGGCCGGTGAGTACGGCGAGCGCGGCGATACCGGCCAGCTCCAGCGGCCGGAAGTGGTAGCTGCCGAACCGCTGGCCCGTCAGGTTCTCAAGGGTGGGACGCAGGGCGAAGGTCAGAGCGATGCCGAGGATCGAGCCGACGACGGCGGAGGCGACCCCGATGACCAGACCGCCGGCGAGCACGATGGCCCGGATATGGCGCCGGTCGCCGCCGTTGGCGCCGACCAGGCCGAGCTGGCGGCGCGAGCGGCGGGCGCCGACGGCGAAGGCGGGCCCGGCCAGCAGGCAGATCTCCAGCATGGCGAGACCGATGACGGTGGCCGCCGAGGCGAGCACGGTGACGTCGGACCCCTCGCTTCGGCCGTCGCTCCAGCCCGACTTCTGGTAGAGCGGGATGTCCGCCTTGGCCGGCGGGTGCATCCGCACGGTGCGCGAGTCGACCGTGATCCCGAACGTATTGACCTTCTGCACCATGTTCCACGTGAAACTATGACCGGGGACGGTCAACAGGTGGACGGTGCTGGGGTCCGTACCCGGCAGTTGGTCGGCCTTCAGCGCCTTGTCGAGCGGCGCGAGGAGCGCTCCGGGGAGCGCGTTGACCTCGTCGGCCTTCAGCTCGTTGGGCAGTTCGTAGGAGCCGACGATCCGATAGTCGGCGTCGAGGCTCCGAGCGGTGAGTTTCGAACCCACCCGAAGACCGCTGGTCTCCAGGAAGTGCGTGGTCGCAGCGACCTCGCCGGTCTTCTCGGGGAAGTGTCCGCTGTTGAGGCGCAGCATGCCCTTGGCCATCGGGTCGGCGGCCTTGAGTTCATGTATCCGGGTGTTCAGCAGCCCGTGCTTCGTACGGAGCTTGCCGTTGCCGGTGGTGTCCGTGAGGACCCTGCTGCCCACGGGGATGGCCTTGGTGACGTCGGCCTTGCCGTCGGGCCACGGCTCGTTGTCGTAGTCCTTCACCGGCGTGTACTGCGTGTTGTCCGGGTTCTGGAGGATGGGGACGCCGCCGAGCCCAGGGTCGGTGAACTTGGCGTCCGCCCGCCCGAGGTCGCGGTCCAGGCTCTCCGAGGCCGTCAGCTCGGAGGTACGGATGGTCAGATCCATGGCGCTCACGCCGAGGATGGGCAGGGCGATCATGGCAAGGACGAGGAAGCTGCGCCCCTTGAAACGCCAGGCGTCACGGCGGGCGATACGGATCGCGGCCCGCCAGGAGTGGTACCAGGTCCTCACAGCTCGGCCGCCTGGCCGGACAGGAGGGAGTCCGCCTCGCTGCGGACGGTCTGGTCGACGACCCCGCCGTCGCGCAGGAAGACCACCCGGTCCGCCCAGGCGGCGAACCGCGGCTCGTGCGTGACCAGGACCCCGGCGGCCCCCGCGTCGCAGCGGGTACGCAGCAGCGCGAGCACGGACTCGCCGGTCTCGGAGTCGAGGGCGCCGGTCGGCTCGTCGGCGAGCACCAGCCGCCGGTCGCCGACGAGCGCGCGGGCTATCGCCACCCGCTGCTGCTGGCCGCCCGACATCTCGTCGGGGAAGCGGTCGGCGAGGGCGTCGAGTCCCATCTCGGCCAGCGCGGCCAGCGCCTCGACGCGCCCCTTGCGCGCGGAGACACCGTCCAGCTCGCGGGGGAGCGCGATGTTCTCGGCGGCGGTGAGCGCGGGTATCAGGTTGTAGTCCTGGAAGACATAGCCGATGCTGCGGCGGCGCAGGGCGGCGAGCTGCTTGCGGCCCACGGTGGTGATGTCGGTGCCCTCGACGATCACCTGACCCGACGTGGGGTTGTCGAGGCCCCCGGCGATGGTGAGGAGCGTCGACTTGCCGGAGCCCGACGGGCCCATGACGGCGACGAGTTCGCCGGGGAAGACATCGAGGTTGACCCCCCGCAGGGCGTGCACCTCGGTGGCGCCGCTGCCGTGGACGCGGGTCAACTCCCGGAGTTGCAGCACCGGCTGCTGTGGCTGGTCCGTTTGCGTGGGCATGGGGGTCCCCCTGTGCGTGTACGAGCTGTGCGTACGAGCGGATGAACGGATGGGTGTGGCTGGTGACGGGTGCCGATGCCGACGGGTCGGCTGAGGAACGCCGTCAGGCGCGTGAGAGCGGCCGGACGACCCGGCCAACCGGCGCCCTGGGGCCTACGTGGCAGGCCCGGCCTTCACGGCCGGTGCGGCTGCCTCGGCACTGTCGGCCGCCGCAGTCCCCGGAGAGGCAGGGGCCGCCGGGGCGGCCGACGCCGCCAGTTGGGCGAGCCGGACAAGGCGCGACTCGCAGTGGTCGAGCCAGCGCGCCTCGGCCTCCGTCTGGAAGATGAGCTGTTCCAGTACGAGCAGCCAGGCCACCTCGTCCCGGTCGGCCGGCCCGGGATCGAGCGCCGCCGCCTTGAGCCTGGTGTAGTCCTGCATGGCCTGGATGGTGTGGTGGCGCTGCGACTGGATGACCTCGCGGATGTTGACGCCGGGGGTGCCCACCGCCATGGCCAGCTTGATCGCCAGTTCGTCCCGGGGCGGACTGCTGCGGTCGACGGGCGTCCGGAACCACGACCGCAGCTCCGCGCGTCCTGAGTCCGTGATGGCGTAGAGCGTGTGGCCGGCGCCGTCCTCGCCGCCCTGCTCGACCATGCCGTCACGTTCGAGGCGGCCGAGGGTCGTATAGACCTGGCCGACGTTGAGCGGCCAGGTGGAGCCGGTACGGCTTTCGAACTCCGTACGCAACTGCGAGCCGTAGCGGGGGCCGCGTTCCAGGAGGGCGAGAAGCCCATGGCGAATCGACATACTCAGTATGTATACCGAGTATGTCGTAGCTGACAAGCGACCTGAGACGGACGTGACAGGTAGATCTTGAGGAGGACGGCGGCCGGACAGGGGGCCGGAAAGGGCGTTGTCAGCGGCGCCGCAGACGGAGCCCGATGAAGCCGAGCCCCAGGCCGAGCAGCACGAGCCCGGCGCCGAAGGTCGCCACCGGGATCGGCCTTACGACGGACTCGGTGAGCGGCCGCTCCTCCTGCTTGCTTGCCGCGTCCGGCAGCCGCTGCGCACCCGGCGAGCGACCGGCACCGGGGGGCAGCCCCGGGGCCTCGTCCGTGTCCCTGCCGGTCTCGCCCGTCTCGTCGGTCTTGCCGGTCCGATGCCGGGAGCCCCGCGTCGTACCGGCGGACGGCGACCGCTTCGGCGACGGCTTCGCGGGAGCCGCGGAGGCGGAGGCGGAGTTCGAAGCGGCGGACGAAGGGGAGACGGAAGCGGAATCGTCGGGCGCCGTCGACCCCGGGGACCCGGACGACTCGGCCGGTATGGAGGGCCCGGACGGCTCGCCGGTGTCTTCCGGCTCACCGGGACGCGTCGCCGCGCTCGGACTCGTATCCTCCGGACGGGTGACACCGGAACCGGTCGGCGGCCTGCCGGGACGGTCGCGGCCCTCCCCGGCCGGACGGCCCGCCAGGGAGTCGGACGTGCCGGGGGTCGCCGTCGGCCCGGCGGCGGGGGGAGTGGATTCCTCGGCGTACGCGGCGGGCGCCGCCAGGAGGAGGGATACGACGGTGATCGCGCAGGAGGTGCGGAACCGGTGCCAGGAAGTCACCGGTTCAGAGTCACATGTCCCCGTACATCCGGCATCTCAAGAAAAACCCGGCCGACGCCCTCCGGGGCTCGCCGCCCCGCTGCCACCTCAGCCCGCGTTGCCCGTGGAGACCGTCAGTTCGAACTGCTGGCTCTTGGGATCGACGGCGGTACCGGGCGCGGGGTACTGCGTGATCACGGTGCCTTCGGCGTAGGCGCCTTCGTCCTGTTCCTTCTCCGGGGTCCAGGTCCAGCCCGCCTTCCGCAGGCAGTCCTTCACCGAGAGGATGTCCTTGTAGCGCAGGTCGGGCGCCTCCACCTTGCTCGGATCGGTGGAGTCCTCCAGCGGGTGGGTGCACTTGTCGACGTTGATGGTGCGGCTGCGGTCGGGCGGCCGGTGAGCGGCCGACGCGGACTGACTCGTCGTGGGGTCCGCCTTGTCGTCCTTCGTATCGCCCTGCGACTGGAGCACCACGATCAGACCGCCGATCGCCACCAGTGCGACCACGACCGAACTCACGATCACCGGCATGTTCCGCTTCTTGGCGGCGGCGCCGACCGTGGCCGGCTGGGGCGAGAGGGCGTACGGCGGCGGGGTCGCCGGCTGGTAGGCGCCCTGCTGCGGATAGCCGTACCCGGGTCCCGGCTGCATGTGGCCCGCTGTCTGGCCGTGCACGGGTGTCACCGCCTGCGGGGGATAGCCGTAGGGGCCGGGCTGCTGATACGGCGCCTGGACGCTGTGCTGCGGCGGCGCCTGCATCGACTGGTCGACCGGCGGGAAGACCGCGGCCCCGACCCCGGCCCCGTTCGACGTCGGAGCGCCCTGGATGATCACCGGGGCGCCCGTCTGCCCGGACGGCGTCACGCGCAGGCACTCGTCGCGCATCGCCTCGGCGGTCGGGAAGCGCTCGTTCGGATTCTTCCGCAGGGCCCGCGCGACGAGCGCGTCCATCCCCGGGGTGATCGTGCGGTTGATGGAGGACGGAGCGACCGGCTCCTCCTGCACATGGGCGTACGCGATGGCCAGCGGCGAATCGGCGTCGAACGGCAGCCGGCCCGTCAGGAGCTGGAAGAGCATCACGCCGACCGAGTAGAGGTCGGAGCGGGCGTCGACGCCGCGCCCCAGCGCCTGTTCCGGCGACAGATACTGCGGCGTACCGACGACCATGCCGGTCTGCGTCATCGAGGTGACACCCGACTGCATGGCGCGCGCGATGCCGAAGTCCATCACCTTGACCGTGCCGCGCTTGGTGACCATCACATTGCCGGGCTTGATGTCCCGGTGGACCAGGCCCATTTCATGGCTGGTCTCCAGCGCGGCCAGCACGTCGGCCGTCACCTTGAGCGCCTTGTCGGCGGGCATCGCCCCGTACTGCCGCACATCCGACTGGAGGACGGAGCCGAGCGGCTGCCCCTCGACGTACTCCATGACGATGTACGGCATCGGGGCGCCGCCGAGATCGTCCTCACCCGTGTCGAAGACGGAGACGATGTTGGTGTGCGACAGCTTGGCCACGGCCTGCGCCTCGCGCCGGAAGCGCTCCCGGAAGGACTGCTCGCGGCCCAGCTCCGTGTGCAGGGTCTTGATGGCGACCTGCCGGTCGAGCGCCGCGTCGTACGCCAGGTATACGGAGGCCATTCCCCCCTCACCGAGGAGATCACGGAGCTGATATCTGCCACTCGCGACCGATTGGCCCGCCAAGCGGCCCTGAGCCCCGTCCTGGTTCATACTGTTGCTTCCCCCTCCGCGCGCTGACGCGGTGATCGCTACGCGGTGATCCCCTATTACAGGTGTCGCAAGTCATTACAAGGTGTCGCACGTCAGGTATTGCGATCCAAGTCTGCCGCAGGCCTCCGACACGTCAAGCCGGGTGCCCGTTCCGTGACCGTACGCACAGACAAGAGTCTCGGAAGCGTTACAGGATCCGCATGTAATTTGCGTGGTCGGCGCCTCGGCGGGTTTCATGACCGCCCCGCCCCGAACCCGTTCCGATTCCTGAGCGGAACCGGGGCATCGCACGAAGGCTGTAGCGTGACGTGGCATAGCACCCCTGGGATACGGCGCAATACGCCCGGGGTACACCGAACCACCGCGGACCGCACACGCGGATCTCACGCGGACAGAAACGACGGCGAGGACTGATGGCACCCGAACCCGAAGCAGGCGGCGGCGGAGTGCCGGATGCGGCGGAATCCTGGGGCGTCGGTGGGCTGGTCGGCGACGGCCGCTACCGGATGACCCACCGCCTCGGCCGCGGCGGTATGGCCGAGGTGTTCGCGGCGGAGGACGTACGCCTCGGACGCACCGTTGCGGTCAAGCTGCTCAGGTCCGATCTG
Organism: Streptomyces sp. 150FB; assembly: GCF_000818195.1. Taxonomy (GTDB): domain Bacteria; phylum Actinomycetota; class Actinomycetes; order Streptomycetales; family Streptomycetaceae; genus Streptomyces. The sequence goes on from NZ_JTHL01000001.1 coordinate 4,698,507, forward strand.
GCCGAGGACCCGGTCTCCAAGGCCCGCTTCACCCGCGAGGCCCAGTCGGTCGCCGGCCTCAACCACCACGCTGTGGTGGCGGTCTACGACTCCGGCGAGGACACCTTCGGCGGCCAGACCGTGCCGTACATCGTGATGGAGCTGGTCGAGGGCCGGACCATCCGTGAACTCCTGATGAACGCCGAGGCTCCGCCGCCCGAGCAGGCACTGATCATTGTCTCCGGTGTGCTGGAGGCGCTCGCCTACTCGCACCAGCACGGCATCGTGCACCGGGACATCAAGCCCGCGAACGTGATCATCACGCACAGCGGCGCTGTCAAGGTGATGGACTTCGGCATCGCGCGCGCTCTGCACGGCGCGCAGTCGACGATGACCCAGACCGGCATGGTCATGGGCACCCCGCAGTACCTCTCCCCCGAGCAGGCGCTCGGCAAGGCGGTCGACCACCGCAGCGACCTGTACGCCACGGGCTGTCTGCTGTACGAACTGCTCGCGCTGCGCCCGCCGTTCACCGGCGAGACCCCGCTCTCGGTGGTCTACCAGCACGTCCAGGACATCCCGATCCCGCCGTCCGAGACCTCGGACGTGGCTCCGCCGGAGCTGGACGGCCTGGTCATGCGGGCGCTGGCGAAGGAGCCCGACGACCGGTTCCAGAGCGCCGAGGAGATGCGCGGGCTCGTTCAGTACGGCCTCCAGATGCTCCAGCAGCAGGGCCCGTACACCGGTACGTGGAACACCGGCGTCGTCGAGGCGCACGGCCGCGCGGGTACCCCGGCGATGGGGATCGCAGCCACCACGGCGATGGGGCACCCGCCGGGCAGTGACACCGCGCAGCGCCCGCTGCTGCCGCCGCAGAACCCGGACGACGGCGGGTACGACGGCGGTCGCCGCGGCGGCGGCGGGGGCGGTCGCAGCAGGATGTGGCTCTTCGTCGCGCTCGCCGTGGTCGCGATCGTGGCGGGGGTGGCGTACGCGCTGAGCTCGATCAGCTCGCCGGACACCGGCAACACCGACAAGGGGCCGGTCGTCCAGCCGTCGCAGTCGGCGACGTCCGAGGATCCGACGCCGTCCGACGACCAGACCGATCAGAGCGACGATCCGGACACCTCAGGCGGCGACAACAGCTTCCCGGACTACACGCCCTCCGAGAAGCCCACTCCGACGGCCAGCAAGCCCACCGAGCCGTCCCGCGACCCGTCGACCCCGCCCGCGGGTTCGGGCGGCGGCGGTACGGACAACGGCGGCG
>NZ_JTHL01000001.1:4699777-4700693 GCF_000818195.1 Streptomyces sp. 150FB
GGCCGGCGACAACGGAGGCAACGGCAGTGCCGGGCCGGGCGGCGGCGACCAGGGCGGCGGCGACGGCAGCGACGGCGGGAACGGCGTGACCGGCCTCAACAAGAACTGACCGGTCAGGCGCGACCTGGTCAGGCGTACCTCGGCGGCCGGTGATCGGCCGCCGAGGTACGCCTCATCCTGCGAAGGCGTCGAGCACCGCCTCGTACTCCTTCGTCCACCACACCGCCAGGGCCGACACCGCTGCGAACTGCGGGTCGGCCCTTCGGTCGTCCAGTTGATAGCGCCAGCGCAGTATCCAGAAGTCGTTGAGCCGCTCCCACCACACCCGGTGCACGGCTGCCGCCAGCTCCGAGGCGTCCGCGCCGGTCTCCCGCCGGTAGGCGCGCGCGTACGCCCGTACCTTGGTCAGCTCCAGCTCGCCCGTGGGCCGGACGAAGAAGATCGCCGCGCCCCGTACGGCCTCCTCGGCGCGCGGCTGGACGCCGAGCCGGTCCCAGTCGATGATCGCTGCGGGGTCGGCGCCCCGGTAGAGCACGTTCAGCGGGTGGAAGTCGCCGTGCACCCAGCCCGAGGCCGGCTCGGAGCCGGGGGGCGGGCGCCGGTGGTGGTGACGTTCCAGCAGGGTGCGCCGCTCGGTGAGGCGGTGCTCGGCGAGGGCGTCGAAGGCGTCGTGCGCCGTGCGGTTACGGGCCAGCGCCAGCAGTTCGTCGATGAGCGCGAACGTGTCGGCCGGCTCCGCGCTGTCGTCGTACGGGAACGTCGCCGGGTCGGTGTCCATCACCTGTTCGAGACTGGTGTGGACGCGCCCCAGCAGCGCTCCCAGGCGCCGTGACTCCGTGCGCTCCAACTGGGCGCCGGTCCGGTGGCGGCCCTCGATCCAGGGGTGCAGCGCGTAGCAGCGCCCGCCGAGGACGGC
>NZ_JTHL01000001.1:4700718-4711401 GCF_000818195.1 Streptomyces sp. 150FB
CGGGCGACGGACTCGTGGTCCCCGTCGAGATGGTGTTTGAGGAAGTAGGCGCCCCGGGTGGTCGCGAGCCGGTAGCTGTGGTTGAGCAGACCCTGGGCGAGCGGTACGCAGGACAGGGGCTCGCCCACGTTCCGGTAGCGGCTCAGCAGAGCGCGTACGGGAGGAGCTGCGGCGGCGGGCGGGGCCGAGATGACGGGGGCGGCCCCGGGGACCGGCGGTGCTGAAGTGACAGAAGTGGCAAGAGGGATAGCTGTGTTGGTCGCGACGGGCGCAACCAATGCATATGAGCGCGGCACTTGTCAGATGTTAGATCACTCAGCGTGTCGGCTCTGTCGCTTTACGAATAGTCGAACGTGTGTACGGTCACGAACTGCGGTACCAGCCGCATGTAGACCGGCTCGAACGGTTCGCCGTCCACGCTGCGCGGACCCGGACCGTACAGCTCCTCCAGGGCCCGCGTCGGCTCGATGATCTCCGCGGTGCCCGTGCACTGCACCGACCAGAGGACCGTGTCACCCGAGTTGAAGTTGTCCGCCCCGTACGCCACCACGCTCCCGGCGCACGCCTGCTGATAGCCGAGGCCGGCGTGCATCCGTACCGTGAGTCCGTCCTCGGTGAGGAGGTGGCGCGCGGGCGCCACGAACGGCATGGCCCGCATGCTCGTAGCCACGTGTCCGAAGGAGACGCGGCTCAGGAGTTCCATGGGTCGTACTTTCGTGGCGGACGGCGTTACTTCGGGGCACACAGCGTCTGTTTCCAGACATGTGGCGGGCAGTTCCTCGGTAGGCATACCTTCAACCATCCGTCAGCGGAACCGCCCCTGCCAGGGGAGCCGGGCCTGCGACCGGTGGGCCCTTGGTCCCGAGGTCAGTGCCGCTCGGCCTGCAATCTGGCCACATAGGCGGCGGCCTGCGAGCGCCGCTCCATCTCCAGCTTGGAGAGCAGGCTGGACACGTAATTCTTGATCGTCTTCTCGGCCAGATGTAGTTCCTCGCCGATGGAGCGGTTGGTCATTCCTTCGCCGATCAGGTCCAGGATCTTTCGTTCCTGATCGGTGAGGCGGGCCATCTTGTCGCTGTCCCCGCTCCTCGGGTTGTCGGGGCCGCCGTCCCGCAGGCGCTGGAGCACCCGCGCCGTGGCCACCGGATCCAGCAGCGAGCGGCCGGCCGCGACGTCACGCACGGCGGTCAGCAGTTCGTTGCCCCGGATCGCCTTGAGCACATATCCCGAGGCCCCCGCCATGATCGCGTCGAAGAGCGCCTCGTCGTCGGAGAACGACGTGAGCATCAGGCACTTGATGCTGTCGTCCTGGGAACGGATCTCACGGCAGACCTCCACGCCGCTGCCGTCGGGCAGGCGTACGTCGAGCACAGCCACATCGGGACGCGTCGCCGGAATGCGGGCCAGGGCGTCCGCGGCCGTACCCGCCTCACCGACGACCTCGATGTCGTCCTCCACCGCGAGCAGCTCGTGCAGACCCCGGCGGACCACTTCATGGTCATCCAGCAGAAAAACGGTGATTCTTCCATTTTCGGGCACACTTCAGTCAAACACACTCGCCCCTTCCCTGCCGTGACGGAGCGGGATAACGTGCCGTTGTTCCGGCGGCCTGCAAGGCTGTGACCAGTGCTTGTTCCCCTCTTTCTGGATTTACTTGGAAATCCAAGCAAATCCGCAGGTCAAAGGGGGTTTCTCAGGAGTACGACCCAGTGGGTAACGTGCCTCTGACAAGCACTCGCCGGGGCGCCTGTCACGCCTGTTCCGACCAGGTCGCACCCACCCCGTGCGCACGACGGAGCAGGCGAGCCGCAACTGGATTTCCGGCAGATCCCGGGGACCGGACAGACGGAGGAGCACGCACGTGACCGTGGACAGCACTGCCGCGCGGAAACCGCGACGCAGCAGCGGTACAAAGCGCGCGAGCGCGCAGAACGCGAGCGCGCAGGACGCGCCGCAATCGCCCGACTCCGCGCAGGGGGGCTCCGAGCCTCAGCTCGTACAGCTCCTCACCCCCGAGGGCGAGCGTGTCGAGCACCCGGACTACCGGATCGACCTGACCCCCGACGAGCTTCGCGGCCTGTACAGGGACATGGTGCTCACCCGCCGCTTCGACGCCGAGGCCACCTCGCTCCAGCGCCAGGGCGAGCTGGGACTCTGGGCGTCGCTGCTGGGCCAGGAGGCCGCGCAGATCGGCTCGGGCCGGGCGCTGCGCGACGACGACTACGTCTTCCCGACCTACCGCGAGCACGGCGTCGCCTGGGTGCGCGGGGTCGACCCGACCAACCTGCTGGGGATGTTCCGGGGGGTGAACCACGGCGGCTGGGACCCCAACACGAACAACTTCCACCTCTACACGATCGTCATCGGCTCCCAGACGCTGCACGCGACGGGCTACGCGATGGGCGTGGCCAAGGACGGCGCCGACTCCGCCGTGATCGCCTATTTCGGTGACGGCGCCTCCAGCCAGGGCGACGTCGCCGAGGCCTTCACCTTCGCCGCCGTGTACAACGCGCCGGTCGTGTTCTTCTGCCAGAACAACCAGTGGGCGATCTCCGAACCCACCGAGAAGCAGATGCGCGTGCCGCTCTACCAGCGCGCGCAGGGGTACGGCTTCCCCGGCGTCCGCGTCGACGGCAACGACGTACTGGCCTGCCTGGCCGTGACGCGCGCCGCGCTGGAGCAGTGCAGGCGCGGGCAGGGACCGACGCTGGTCGAGGCGTTCACGTACCGCATGGGCGCCCACACCACGTCCGACGACCCGACGAAGTACCGCGCGACCGAGGAGACGGAGTCCTGGGAGGCCAAGGACCCGATCCTGCGGCTGCGCAGGTACCTGGAGAAGTCGGGGAACGCCGAGGAGGCGTTCTTCACGGCGCTCGACGAGGAGAGCGAGGCCCTCGGCAAGCGCGTGCGCGAGGCGGTCAGGGCGATGCCCGACCCGGACCACCTGGCCATCTTCGACCATGTGTACGCGGACGGGCACGCGCTCGTCGACGAGGAGCGGGCGCAGTTCGCCGCGTACCAGGCCTCGTTCGCCGACTCGGCCGACGACGCATCAGCGGCTTCCGCCGGTTCTGCCGCTTCCGCCGCCGAGGAGGGCAAGTAGCCATGGCCGTACAGAAACTCCCCCTCGCCAAGGCGATCAACGAATCGCTGCGCAAGGCCCTGGAGACCGACCCCAAGGTCCTCATCATGGGCGAGGACGTCGGCAAGCTCGGCGGCGTCTTCCGGGTCACCGACGGTCTCCAGAAGGACTTCGGCGAGGACCGGATCATCGACACCCCGCTCGCCGAGTCCGGCATCGTCGGCACGGCGATCGGCCTGGCGCTGCGCGGCTACCGCCCGGTGGTAGAGATCCAGTTCGACGGGTTCGTCTTCCCGGCGTACGACCAGATCGTCACCCAGCTCGCGAAGATGCACGCCCGCGCGCTGGGCAAGATCAAGATGCCCGTCGTGATACGCATCCCGTACGGCGGCGGCATCGGCGCGGTCGAACACCACTCGGAGTCGCCCGAGGCGCTGTTCGCGCATGTGGCGGGGTTGAAGATCGTCTCGCCGTCCACGCCGGCCGACGGCTACTGGATGATGCAGCAGGCCATCCAGAGCGACGACCCGGTGATCTTCTTCGAGCCGAAGCGGCGCTACTGGGACAAGGGCGAGGTCGACGTCGAGGCCATCCCGGGACCGCTGCACGCGGCGCGGGTGACGCGGACGGGCACGGACCTGACGCTCGCCGCGTACGGCCCGATGGTCAAGGTCTGCCTGGAGGCGGCGGCCGCCGCCGAGGAGGAGGGCAAGTCGCTGGAGGTCCTCGACCTGCGGTCGATGTCCCCCATCGATTTCGACACGATCCAGAAGTCGGTGGAGAAGACGCGCCGGCTGGTGGTGGTCCACGAGGCGCCGGTCTTCTACGGCTCGGGCGCCGAGATCGCCGCTCGCATCACGGAGCGGTGCTTCTACCACCTGGAGGCACCGGTTCTGCGCGTCGGCGGTTTCCACTCGCCGTATCCGCCGGCCCGGCTGGAGGACGAGTACCTCCCCGGCCTGGACAGGGTGCTCGACGCCGTCGACCGCTCGCTTGCGTACTGAGGAGTGCCGTGACCATGACTGCTGACACGTCCACTCGTTACCGCGAGTTCAAGATGCCCGATGTGGGCGAGGGGCTCACCGAGGCCGAGATCCTCAAGTGGTACGTGGCGCCGGGCGACACCGTGACCGACGGTCAGGTGGTGTGCGAGGTGGAGACGGCGAAGGCGGCCGTCGAACTGCCCATCCCCTACGACGGGGTGGTGCACGCGCTGCGTTTTGAGGAGGGCACGACCGTCGACGTCGGCGCTTCCATCATCACGGTGGACGTCGCGCCGGGCACGGCGGAGCCGGCGCCGGAGCCTGGTGCTGCTGGTGGCGATGAGCCGGCTTCGGAGCCGAAGGGTCGTACGCCGGTCCTCGTCGGGTACGGCGTCGCCGAGGCGTCGACGAAGCGGCGCGCGCGCCGGAGCGCGGGCCCGGGGCCGGAGGAACCGGCCGCCGCCGCGATCCAGGCGGAGATGAACGGCTACTCGGCCCCGGTGGCGGCCGTGCCAGTCGCGGAAGTCCCGGCGCCCGCGCCCGCGTCGGCTCCGACGCCCGCGCCGGACCGCCCGCTGGCGAAGCCCCCCGTGCGCAAGCTGGCCAAGGACCTGGGCGTCGACCTGACGACGGTCACACCGACGGGCCCGGACGGCATCATCACGCGCGAGGACGTCCACGCTGCCAACGCGGCCGCGACGGCCCCCGCGCCCGCGGAGCCTTCCGTACAGGAGCCGTCCGCCGCGGCACCGGGGACGGCGGCCCCCGCACCCGAGGCGCTCGCGGCTTCCGGCGCCAGGGAGACCCGTATCGCCGTCAAGGGCGTACGGAAAGCCACGGCGGCGGCGATGGTGGGCAGCGCGTTCACGGCCCCGCACGTCACCGAGTTCGTCACCGTCGACGTGACGCGCACGATGAAGCTGGTCGAGGAGCTGAAGTCCGACAAGGACATGGCGGGGGTGCGGGTCAACCCGCTGCTGCTCATCGCCAAGGCGCTGCTGGTCGCCGTCAAGCGCAACCCTGAGATCAACGCCGCCTGGGACGAGGCGAACCAGGAGATCGTGCTCAAGCACTACGTGAACCTGGGCATCGCCGCCGCGACCCCGCGCGGCCTGCTCGTCCCCAACATCAAGGACGCGCAGGACAAGACCCTGCCGCACCTGGCCACCGCACTGGGCGAGTTGGTTTCCACGGCCCGCGAGGGCCGGACGACACCCGCGGCCATGCAGGGGGGGACGGTGACCATCACCAACGTCGGCGTCTTCGGGATCGACACCGGTACGCCGATCCTCAACCCCGGCGAGTCGGCGATCCTGGCGGTCGGTGCGATCAAGCCGCAGCCCTGGGTGCACAAGGGCAAGGTCAAGCCGCGCCAGGTCACCACGCTGGCGCTGTCCTTCGACCACCGGCTGGTGGACGGGGAGTTGGGCTCGAAGGTTCTCGGAGACATCGCCGCGATCCTGGAACAGCCGAAGCGCCTGATCACCTGGGCCTGAACACCTGGGCCTGAACACGTGCCCTGAACACCTGGCCTGAACAACACGGAGGCCCCGGCCGTACCGACAGGTACGAGCCGGGGCCTCCGTGTCGTCCACGCCCCACGAACGCCCCACGAGCACCCCGACGAGTGCGCGGGACCGGCGTCGCGGATCATGGACGGCGGACGCACACGGGGGGTGTGCGCGGGGGAAGGAACGGGAACTGTGGGTTACTGCCTTGAGATGAGCACCGGCGACATGAGAAGGGTCATGCGGCTGCTCACGGCGGTGGAGCGGACCCCGGAGCAGGAGCGGCGCGCCGTCCTCACCAGGGAACGCTGTGTGGAGCAGGACGCAAGCCACCGCCACCAGGGCATCAGCCTCGACGTCTCCGTGGCGCAGGCGCTCGACGAGCTGCTGGCGGGGACCCTCACGGCGTCCGAGGGCCCCGCGTACTCGTACGCCTTCCACCAGCTCGTGGCCGGATTCTTCTCGGACACCACGGACCTGGGTGTCTGGCGCAGGCCGTCGTGGTTCTACTCCATGGACGAGGAACTGGCCGCCCACGGCGTGGCGCCGGACCTGTGCCCCGGCTCGTTCCTCTTCAACGGCCCGCCCATCCGGCTGCCCCACCCCGGCGACGCCTTCCCGTCGATCGGGGTGTTCCCGGCGGACCGGGCGGGCTCGCTCGCCGACGCGTACGAATCCGTCCTGGACCGGCTCGACCCGGACTACCGGGAGACGGCGGCGCGGTTCGCCGAGCTGATGCGCTTCGAGGCGGAGGAGTGGGCGAGCGCGAAGAGGATGGGGCAGACTCCGGACACCATCTTCTTCTGGTTCTGCTGACCTGTCTGAAGGGAAATCTGAAGGGAAAGGGGTGCACGCGATCGTGCGCGGCCCTGGCGGCGGTTCGGCGGCGGTTCAGGCGGTCGAAGCGATCGCTCGGGTGACGGCCGTGATCACCGGGATGGGGTGCCCGGAGAGGCGTGCCACGAGCACCCGGCGGATCTCCGTGGCGGCGGACGATCCGGCCCGCTGGGCCGCACTCACCGTGCACACCATCTCCTACGGCGGGCTGCTGGCAGGCGGGATCGAAGCCGGCGAGACGCTGCTCGTCAGCGGGGCCACCGGCAACCTCGGCAGCAGCGCGGTCGCGGTCGCGCTCGCGATGGGAGCGGGCCGCGTGGTCGCCCCGGGCCGCAACCAGGCCGCGCTCGACCTCCTCGCCGACCGGTTCGGTCCGCGGCTGCGCCCGGTCCCGCTGACCGGGGACGAGGCCACCGACCGCGCGGCGATGTCCGCGGCGGCCGAAGGACCGATCGACATGGTGATCGACCTGCTCCCGCCGAGCGCGCCCAGCTCGGCGTCGCGCGCGGCGGCCATGACCGTACGCGAGCGTGGACGCGTCGTCCTGATGGGCGGCGTCGGCATGCTCGGTGGCGACGACCTCGCGTTCCCGTACCCCTGGATCATGCGCAACTCGATCACCGTGCGCGGGCAGTGGATGTACCCCCGCACAGCCAATGTCGGCATCATCCGGCTCCTCGCCTCGGGCACGCTGGACCTCGCCCCCGAACGGGTGCGGTCGTTCGGCCTCGACGCCGTCAACGACGCGATCGCGTACGCCGCCGAGCACGGCGGCCCGTTCGACCGCACGAGCCTGACCCCGTCGGCCGGCTGACAAGGGCCCACTGCGGCGCCTCCGCGGCCCCTGCTGCTGTTCGACGTGAACGAAGCCAGGCTTCCGGTCTACCGGGCTTCTCGATGATCCACCTGTGAATCAGGGCCCGGCACCATGATCGATTCATGACCGTGCTCGTCGCGCACCCGGAAGGGCGGCGTACGAGGCGGTCCCAGTACCTCCATGACCTCCACGACCCGGTCCTCTTCGCCGACGATGCGGCCGTGCACCACCAGCCGGTCGCCCTTGTCTGCCTCCATGAATCCGCCCTCCAGCGCTACACCTCAGGAGCCGAGGCCGACAGGCCTGCGCAGTCCACCGCGACTGATCCGAGGGAATCCCGGCATTCAGCCACCTCGCGCATGACCCACCTCCTCTCTCCAGTGTCCGCCCGTCGCCGCGGGCACGCGACTGTCGAGAGGTGGGGCACCGGATCCGCGTCGGGCCCTGACCAGGTGCGGGGCAACTGGCAAAATCGGTCAGCGCGCGCGAGCCGCCGCGCGCTGGCGGGACGCCTCGTACAGCAGCACGCCGTAACGGGAGGCCAGGCCTCTCAGTTCACCGGTGGTCCGACCGGACAACAACAGCGTCGCTGCGGCCGGTACGCGGCATGTCCAGCCCCGTGTCGGGATTCCGCTGTCCCTACGGTCCAGATAGGACTGGCCTTATGTCTCAGAAGGCTCCCATCCCCGCTGAACTGCTGCGATGGGCCGCGGAACACCTGCCTGACCTGGACCAGGTCACCGATGTGTCCTGGCCCCGGGACGACTCCAGGGTCTGGCGGGTGGCAGCGGGCGCCGACGTCGTGTTCCTCAAGCTCGCTCCGAGCACGAAAGACTACGAGCGCGAGATCCTCGGCTACGCGTACGCGGCGCGTGTTCTCGCCCCTCACGAGGCTCCCCGCCTCCTGGCATCAGACCCCGGCCTTCAGGCGATCATGACCTCGGCGCTGCCAGGCCGCATCGTACGAGACCTGCCTCTCCGGCCGGAGGAGGAGCGGCGCGTGCACGAACTCGCCGGACGACTGCTCAGGCGCTGGCACGATCACTCCGACCCGGCCTCGGGTCAGGACTCCGAGATCATCCGCGCTGCCTTTGCCGATCAGGCGCAAGAGGCGGCCACCTGTCTGGAGGGCACTGCCGCGCACCTCGACGACAAGCAGCGCGCCATGGTGCGGTGCGTGGTCCGGGAACTGCCGCAGATGGCCGAAGGCCTCCCCGTCGTGTACCAGCACGGGGACTACTCCACACGCAACTGGCTGTGGAGCCCGGAGCACGGCCACGGGGTAATCGACTTCGCGATGTCCCGCAAAGGCATCGCCGTCGAGGAGTTCGTCTGGCTGTGCGCCGCTGTCTGGACGCCGCGCCCCGACCTCAAGGCGGCCTATTTCGCGGGGTACGGCCGCACACTGTCGGACACCGAGGCAAGGACACTGCGCCTGCTGGCCACGAGACTCGGCGTCTCCTACCTGAACACGGGCCTCACAACGCGGAACCGGGTGCTCGTCCAGCGTGGCCATCTCGCTCTCACCCGCATGACGCACGAATACCCGTGAGTCCTCGGACGCGCCTCTTTCCGGCTTCCTGCTCCCGCGATACGCGGCCCATTCCAACCGGACGCGTCAGCGCGCGCGAGCCGCCGCGCGCTGGCGGGACGCCTCGTACAGCATTACCGTCGCGGCGTTCGACGCGTTCAGGGAACTCGCCGAGCCCGACATCGGGATGCTGATCACGTGGTCGCACAGTTCGCGCCAGGTGGAGCTGAGCCCTGTCGTCTCGTTGCCGATCAGCAGTAGCACCGGTTGGGTGAGGTCAAAGGCCGACACGTCCGCCTCGCCCTGCTCGTCGGTGCCGACGACGGCCACGGCGTGGCCCCGTGCGCGTTCCTTCTCCAGCCACTCCATCACCTCGTGGTGCGAGGGGCTGCGCACCACGGGTACGGCGAACAGGGAGCCTGTTGTGGCGCGTACCGCCTTCGGGTCGTACGCGTCCGCCGCGTGACCCGTCACGATCAGGCCGTCCGCACCGAAGGCGTCGGCTGATCGCACGATGCTGCCGATGTTGCCCGGCTGGGTGGGGCGGTCGAAGAGGACGCCGAGGAAGGCGTCGTGGATTCTGATACGGGTCAGATCGTCCGGCCGCATCTTGACGACGGCGAGCACCTCGGGTGCGCCGTCGGTGCGTTCGCTCAGCTCGGCCAGCAACTCCGGTGCCATCGCGACGCGTTCGGTGCTGATGTCGCGCAACAGTTCCTCGGCCCAGCGCGACAGGGGGCGGCTCGCGTCGTACAGCAGGGCCCGTACGGTCCAGCCGTGCTCGACGGCCATGGTGATGGGCCGTACGCCCTGGACGAGGAACTCGTTCTGCCGCTTGCGCTTGTTGCGGTTGCCGAGCAGCGCCTGCCACTGCTGGAAACGGGCGTTGCGGGTCGTGATCCGCTGTACGGCCACCCGTCCTCCTCAAGCCTTTCGGCTTCCGTGCCTTCGCGTACTCCGACCCGGAAGGATACGCGTCGGAGGCAGGCGTCCCGGTCGGCTACGGAATCGGGAGGCCCGCCAGCAGACCCGTGAGGAGAGCGGTGAAGCGGTCCGCTTCCGCGATGTGCGGGAAGTGGTGGCCGGTGGGCCGGACCAGGATCTCGGCGGCGGGGAGCCGGTCGGTGAGCCAGGTACGGGCGGACTCGTCGATCGGATCGCTGAAGAGGGCGAGGTAGGGGACGCCCTTCGCCCGTACCTTCTGGAGCAGGGTGTCGGTCCTGTTCAGGAGGTCCGGCACGGCGGTGTCGAGCAGTTCGGCCCAGTAGCTGAGGACGAGCCCTTGGGACACCGAGTCCCCGACCCGTACCAGCTCCCGTTCCTCAGGAGCGAGCTTCTCCGCATGCATGCTGGCCTGAAGCATCGCCCAGGCCTCCTGGAAGTCGGGCCCCCGGAGCCGGGGAGCGAGCTGCTGGGCGAACGGGGCGAACCGGTCGAGCTGGAGGGGCTGATCGACGTTGACCACGGCGGCGGTGGAGTAGCGCGCCGCGTAGTCCGTCGCGAACTTCGCGGCGATGGAGTGCCCCACCATCACGGGCGCGTCGAGACCTGCGGCCACGACCGCGTCGTGGATGGCCTCGACCATGCAGTCGACGCCATGGTCGGGGAGCGCGGGGGAGGCGCCATGCCCGGGCAGGTCGAACGCTACGGCGGGATGCCCGGCCGGAACCATCCCCAGAACCGGCCGCCACATGGCCCGGTCGAAGGTCACCCCGTGGAGGAAGACTAGGCCGCGCCCTTGTTCCTGCTTCTGTCCCTGCTTCCGTATTTCGGAGAAACCGACGGAATCCCCGGCGAGGCCGGCCCACTGACCTGGGACTATCGGGCCATCTGTACCAATTGCGTCATTGGTCATGAAATCAACACTACGCCGGGGGGTGAGCGGCCGTTTGTGCTGTTTGTTGTTGTCTGTGGGTTCGGGC
>NZ_JTHL01000001.1:4712316-4712880 GCF_000818195.1 Streptomyces sp. 150FB
ATCCCACTCGGCCAAGCGTCTGCGAACTGGCTGTGGTGACGGGGAGAGTTGGTTGGGGAGACGTGGGCAGCGCCGACGGACGCGGGAGAGCCCTTGGCTGACGGCCGATCGGACGATGCGCGCCTCGGAGAGCCCTTGAGGTACTGCCGACCTACCGGACTGGGATGGGTGTGACGGGGTGTGAGGCATGTGGGTGGGAAAAGGGAGGTGGGAGGCTGGCAGGCCTGTCTTCGGTGTCGAGCGGCGCAGAAGTGGTTGTCAGAGACCATCCCACCCCGACCAACCTCCCAAATGGGCGATATGCCCTATTTTTGGGGGTGGTTGTGGTGAGGAGAGGCCGCTTATGCGTCCCAGGACTCAGAAGAAGCATCTGCCAGACACCGACGGCCTGTCATAGACCCACATGCCACACCCCCGTCACACCCACCCCAGCCGTGTGCGTCAGTGGTCACGCAGGCACGCTCCGAGGCGCACGTCGTCCAATCAGCCAGCAACCCCGCACCCTGCCGCGTCCATCGGCGCTCACCACGTCTCCCCAACCGATCCTCCCCGTCACCACGGCCT
>NZ_JTHL01000001.1:4713795-4743328 GCF_000818195.1 Streptomyces sp. 150FB
GGCCGGGAACTGTTCGCGCGTCTTCGCCACCTTCGCCGGGTCCAGGTCCACCGTGAGGATCTCCTCGTCGTTCCCCGCCTCCGCCAGCACCTCGCCCCAGGGGTCGACGACCATGCTGTGGCCGGACTGTTCCACCCCGGCGTGCGTTCCGGCGGTCGCGCAGGCGAGGACGTACGCCTGGTTCTCCACCGCTCGCGCCTGCGCGAGCAGCGTCCAGTGCGAACGCCGCCTGGCCGGCCAGCCCGCCGGGACCACCAGGAGTTGGGCGCCCGCGTCGATCAGGCCGCGGAAGAGTTCGGGGAAGCGCAGGTCGTAACAGGTGGCGAGGCCGAGGGTGGCGTCCGGGAGTTGGACGGTGACGAGTTCGTCGCCGGCGCCCATCAGCGTCGCTTCGCCCTTGTCGAAGCCGAAGCGGTGGATCTTCCGGTAGGTGGAGGCCAGTTCGCCGGTGGGGGAGACGATCAGCGAGGTGTTGTAGAGGATGCCGTCCTCGGTCCGCTCGACGATCGATCCCGCGTGCAGCCAGACGCCGGCGTCGCGTGCCGCCGCTGACATCGCCTCGAACGTCGGCCCGCCGCCGGCCGGTGATTCGGCCTCTTCGGCAAAGGATTCGTATGCGAATGCGCCCATGGGCCACAGCTCCGGGAGGACCACAAGGTCGGCGCCACGCTGTTGCCGTACCAGTGAAGCCACTCGCGCTCTACGGGAATTGGCCGATTCGTCCGGGTCTACTGCGATCTGGATGAGGGAGGCGCGCACATTACCACCGTCCTGGCATTCGAGCCGTCAACACGGGCCTACGATCGTCACACGAAAGCACTGCCGGGGTGCCATCGGGCAGCGTAACTTAGCTGCCAAGCCTCCCACGCAGCCCGCAGTCAGCCCACAGCCAGCAGCCCGCCAGCCCGTAGCCAGCCCGCCAGCCAGCCAAAAGCCAGCCCGCGACCGCAGAACCGCCGAGGGGTCCCGTGACCGTCCATCCCAGCCTTCAAACCTACGCAGACGCCTGGTCCCACTCCATCGAAGCCATACTCGAGTTGGTGGAGCCGCTCGCCGAAGGGGAGTGGAACTGGCGAACGCCGTGTCCCGGCTGGTCCGTGCGCGACATCATTTCCCATGTCATCGGTATGGAGTCCGAGATGCTCGGCGACCCACGGCCGATCCACACGCTGCCGCGGGATTTGTACCACGTACAGAGCGAGATCTCCCGCTACATGGAGATGCAGGTCGATGTGCGGCGGCACCACACCGCGCCCGAGATGACATCGGAGCTGGAGTACACGGTCATCCGCCGCAACCGGCAGTTGCGCAACGAGAACCGCGCCCCCGACGCCATGGTCCGCGCTCCCCTCGGCACCGAGCAGACCCTCGAAACGGCCATGCGGATGCGGGCGTTCGACCTCTGGGTGCACGAGCAGGACCTGCGTACGACCTTGCGGAAGCCCGGCAACGTGGACTCCCCCGGCGCCCATGTGACCCGCGACGTGCTGCTGAACGCGCTGCCGAAGGTCGTCGCGAAGGACGCGGGCGCGCCGCCGAACACGGCCGTGGTCATCGATGTGCACGGGCCCGTGGAGTTCATGCGTACGGTCCGGGTGGACGCGGAAGGCCGCGGTTCGGTCGACGGCGCGCCCTCGCTGGGGCCCGCTGTGACGCTGGTGATGGACTGGGAGTCGTACTACCGGCTGGCGTGCGGCCGGGTGCGGCCGGCGGCGCTCGCCGAGCAGATCAAGGTCGACGGGGACCAGGCGCTGGCAGACGCGATCCTGCGTGAGTTCGCCGTGACTTCGTGAGTTCGCTGTGACGTTGTGAGTTCGCTGTGGCGTCGTGAGTTCGTTGTGACGTGGTGAGTTCGCTGTGACGTACTGACGGGAGCCAAGGGGCGAGGATCAGGGGGTGGGGCGCCGGTCCTCAGGCCGGTACGTGTACGGCCTCCACCCGGCTCGCCACCAGCCGTTCCCGCTCGCGCCGCGCGGTACGCGCGCGCAGTCGCAGAATCTGTACGATCCCCAGCGCTTCGAGGACGAAGACGGACGAGAACGCGATCCGGAAGTTGTCGTCCGTCGCGTCGAGCAGGATCCCGACGGCGAGCAGCATGGTCATCGACGCCGTGAATCCGCCCATGTTGACGATGCCGGAGGCGGTGCCCTGCCGCTGGGGCGGGTTCGCGGGTCTCGCGAAGTCGAAGCCGATCATCGACGCGGGCCCGCACGCGCCGAGGACCACGCAGAGCGTGATCAGCAGCCACATCGGGGCGTGCTCGCCCGGGTAGACGATGGTCAGGGCCCAGGCGAGCGCCGTCGCCCCGACCGTTCCGAGGGCCAGCGGCATCCTGGCCTCGTGATGGCGGCCGATGACCTGCCCGTACACGAGCCCGACAAACATGTTGGAGAGCACGACGAGGGTGAGCAACTCGCCCGCCCCGGCGCGGGACATGCCCTGCGCCTCGACGAGGAACGGCAGCCCCCACAGCAGCAGGAAGAACATCGCCGGGAACTGCGTGGTGAAGTGCACCCACATCCCGAGCCGGGTGCCCGGCTCACGCCAGGACTCGGCGATCTGCCTCCGTACGAAGGCGGCGCCCGCGTGCTCGGAGGGCGGTGGCTCGTGGCCCTCCGGGTGGTCCTTGAGGAAGAGCAGCAGCAGGACGAGGACGAGCACGCCGGCCAGTGAGCTGCCGGCGAAGGTGGCGGTCCAGCCGAGGCTGTGCAGGGTGCGGGAGATGAAGACGGTGGAGACGAGGTTGCCCGCCATCCCGAACAGCGCGGCGATCTGCGCGATCATCGGGCCGCGCCTGGCGGGGAACCAGCGGGTTCCGAGCCGCAGCACGCTGATGAACGTCATCGCGTCGCCGCAGCCGAGCATGGCGCGGGAGGCGAGCGCCGTGCCGTACGAGGGGGAGAGCGCGAAGCCCAACTGCCCGAGGGTGAAGAGCACCACCCCGAACGTGAGCACCTTCTTCGTGCCGAGCCGGTCGACCAGGAGGCCGACGGGTATCTGCATGCCCGCGTACACGAGCAGTTGGAGGATGGAGAACGTCGAGAGCGCGGAGGCGTTGACATGGAAGCGGGCGGCGGCGTCGAGTCCGGCCACGCCCAGGCTGGTACGGAAGATGACGGCGACGAAGTAGACGGCGACGCCGATGCCCCAGACCCAGGTGGCGTGGCGGCCGCCGGGGGGATCGCCGGGGAGAGTGAGCCGGGGGGTATAACCGTCGGATCCGCCGACGCTCCCCGAGTTTCCGGGCTTTCCGGAGTCGTCTGACTTTCCGGTGCTCGACGAGTCGGCGGCACTCACCGGGACTCACCCCTGACCAGCACAGTGACCCGGCTGATGTGGCGTCGTACGCAGGCGGCGGCGCCGTCGGCGTCGCCTGTCCTGATGGCTTCGAGCAGCTCGGTGTGTTCGGTGATGTTCGCGGCGATACGGTCGGGATGGGCTTCCAGCACGGCGATGCCCATCCGCAACTGCCGGTCCCTGAGCTGGTCGTAGAGCTTGGACAGGATCTGGTTGCCGGCGTGCCGCACGATCTCCGCGTGGAAGGTCCGGTCGCTCACGGACACGGCGCCAAGATCCCCCTCGACGGCCCGCCGCCGCTGCTCGTCGAGACACTCCTCCAGCCGCGCGATGAGCCGAGCGGAAGCCGGTACGGCTCGCCGTACGGCGAACTCCTCGACCAGCAGGCGCGTTTCGACGACATCCGCGATCTCCTGCGCGGAGACGGCCAGGACCAGCGCGCCCTTCTTGGGATAGAGCTTGATCAGCCCCTCGACCTCCAGCTTGAGCAGCGCTTCCCGTACGGGGGTGCGGGAAACCCCGACGGCGTCGGCGAGTTCACCTTCGGTGAGCAGGGTCCCGCCCTCGTAACGGCGGTCGAGGACGGCCTCTTTGATGTGGCTGTAGACGCGATCTGCGGCGGGCGGCTGCTTGATGTGAGCGGCGGGGGCGGAAGGCATGCGCACAGCTTAGATACAAGACAGGTGCAACAGAATCCCCGTCCGGGATACGGACAGCGCCGGGCGGTACGCCGGTGCTCGCGCGGTACGGGCGCTGCGTACGGGGTACGGGCGCTGCCTACGGGGTGAGCCGTGCGCCGGGCTGGCGCGGGGGTGGGTGCGGGGGTGGGCGCCGGGCGCGGGCACCCGGTCAGGCGCAGGAGTGCGTGCGGGGGCGAGCGTCGGTGCACGAACCTTGACAAGTACACGCGGATAGCACGACCCTTCTGTGAGAGCGCTCTCAACCCCCCA
Organism: Streptomyces sp. 150FB; assembly: GCF_000818195.1. Taxonomy (GTDB): domain Bacteria; phylum Actinomycetota; class Actinomycetes; order Streptomycetales; family Streptomycetaceae; genus Streptomyces. The sequence goes on from NZ_JTHL01000001.1 coordinate 4,718,043, forward strand.
CCACCGGGCCGCTCCCCACGAGCGGCCCGGCGTACCGAGCGCTCCCGAGGCCGGACGACGTCGCCACCTGGCCGGCGACGACAGCGTTCACGGCCGGTCGCCACCTCCCCACCCACCCCCCCCACAACAGCCAGGGAGATTTCGATGCCCCCCACCGCAACACCGGCGCTCCACCGCCGCCCGCTCACCTATCTGGCCGCGGCCGCCGCGATGACGCTGCTCACGATGGGCGCGGTCACCACCTCCTCGCCCCAGGCCCACGCGGCCGCCCCGGCAGTCGCGGCCGGCGACCCGCCGCCGGACTCCTTCTGGGGCGACACCAGCACCATCCCGCCCGCGAAGAACGTCCTGACCGTCAAGATCCTGAACAAGACGAACGGCAAGTACCCCGACAGCGAGGTGTACTGGAAGTTCAACGACCAGGTGCACTCGATCGCCGAGCAGCCCTACCTCGACATGCCGGCCAACTCGGCCGGGCGGATGTACTTCTACGTCGGATCGCCGGACAGCCAGTACTTCGACTTCATCGAATTCACCGTCGGCGACGACGTGTTCAACGGCAACACCACCCGTGTCGACGCCTTCGGCCTCAAGCTGGCGATGCGCCTGCACGCGAACGACGGGTACGACGCCCAGGTCGGCGAGGACTACCAGACCTTCCAGCAGACCCGGGAGCAGACGTTCCAGCAGTTCAAGGACGAGGTCCCGACCGAGTTCAAGGGCCTGGCGGACGTGCAGGCGCCGTACCGTATCCCCGCCCCGGGCAGCGCCCCGGACTTCCGGGCCGGCGGTAAGTACGCCAACTACCTGAGCGACTACGCGAAGTCGGTCGGCGTGGACGCCCCGACCTCGGACATCACGGGCTGCGCGGGAGTCCTGGCCACCAACCCCGGCATGTGCTCGGCGCTCAACCGGCATGTGGCGCAGCTTCCCGAGTCGGAGTGGTCGAAGCCGGAGGGGTACTACAAGGCAGCGCCGGCGAACTACTACGCGAAGTTCTGGCACGACCACAGCATCAACAACCTGGCGTACGGCTTCCCCTACGACGACTACGCGGGCCAGTCGTCGTTCATCTCGCACGGGGACCCGCAGTGGCTGGAGGTAGCGGTCGGCTGGTAGCCGACGGCGGGCGGCAGGGCACGGGTACGACAGGTCAAGGCAGGGCACGACAGGGTACGGGTACGGGCTTTCAGGGCCCGTACCCGTACCCGTACCCGTACCCGTACCCGTACCCGTACCCGTACCCGTACCCGTACCCGTGCTCGTACCGTCGCCCGAAACCCGATGGACACGGGACATCTGCCCCCTTCAGGGTGGCGCGCATGACATCCCACGTACGCCACGTCACGATCGACTGCGCCGACCCCTACACCCTCGGCACCTTCTGGGCCGAGGTCCTGGGCGGCGCCGTGTCCGACGAGGACCACCCGGGAGACCCGGAGGCCATGGTCGAACACGCAGGCACGCCGCTGCTGTTCATCGAGGTCGGCGACGCCAGGACCGTCAAGAACAGACTCCACCTGGACCTCCAGCCCCAGGACCGCACCCGCGACGAGGAGGTCGACCGCCTCCTCGCGCTCGGAGCGAGCGTCGTGGCGGACCACCGTACGGCCGAGGGCCTCGGCTGGGTGACGATGGCGGATGTGGAGGGCAACGAGTTCTGCGTGGAGCGCGGCAAGCAGGAGCGCGGCAAGCAGGAGCGCGGCGAGTAGGAGCACGGCGCCGCGTGATCGGACGGCCATGATCACGTGCAGCGGAAACGGTCATGCGTCACTCGCAATGGTGAATATACGTCCGCCGGTTGGCATATTCGATTTGCTTCCCTTTACGTTCCGCCGTGGAGGTGATTCGCATGAACGAATCAAATATGCCGTCCGATACGGCTGCCCAGCGCGATGCCATCGACATCAGCGACTTCGTCTACGGCGCGACAGGCGCACGGATCCGACGGCTGACGATGCCGGACGGGAGCCACTGGTTCCCGGCTGCGGATGTGTGCAGGGAACTCGGCCACACCAACTCCAGGAAAGCTCTCAACGATCACGTTCCCGCAGAACACCGAGACTTTCTCGAGAGTGTGACTGGACGTTACAGTCTCAGCATTCCCGCAGGTCGGGAGTGGCGTCGAGACCTTCACCTCATCGACCTGCACGGTCTGATCCGCCTGGTCAGCGGCTGCACGACTCCGGCGTGCCTGCCGTTCAAGAAGTGGGTCAGTGAGGTCATCTCGACCATCCAGCAGAGCGGCTCCTACGCCCTCGTCAAGGCCGAGGTCCAGCCCGTCGATCCGGCGGCATCTGTGGCGTACGCGATGCCGGACCAGATCGCTGACGCGATCGTCCGCCTTGAGGAGCGGAATATCCGATTGGATGAGGAATTCGCAGCCGTACAGCGCGAACGCCTCGCGATGGAGCGCGCGTCTCTTGACTTACGGCGCGACTCGCTCGCTGCCCAGCAGTCCGCCGCCGAAGCCATGGAGCGGATCGTCGACCGGCTCGACGCCGTACTCGCCAGCCGGCCGACACCACCGGCCGTCCCTCCGCAGCGGCCGCGTCCCACGGCGGACACCCTGCTCGCCGACTGGAAGACGCGGATGGCGGTGACCGAGGACGTATGGGCCGTCGCCGTGACGATCGCTCCCACCCTGGCCGAGGAAGGGGAGGTGCGGCAGTCGCTGGAGTCCATCGCGGCGCGGACGGGGCTCTCGGTCCACCGGGTCAACGAGTGCCTGCGGTTCATGCGCAAGCACGCCTGCATCAGGTCGGGAGGAGGAGCGGAGGACGGGGCGCCGGTCTACGTACTGAATCACCCGTAGCCGGAGCCATGGCCGTACCCGTACCCGTACGCCTACCCGGAGCCCGACCGCCCGCCGGTCACGTGCGGTGGATGCGGATGCCCTCCTCGCCCGGGGCGTGGTCCGGGCGCAGCACCAGGTGCTCGTCGTAGTCGCCGCCGTTCTGCGAGCGGTAGGGGATCGGTTCCGTGTCCGGGAGCGTGAGCAGCCGGTGGCGCAGGCGCCTGACCGCTGCCTCGTAGTCGGCTTCCGAGAGACGGACCGTGCCGTTGACGACCAGGGGCGGCACCACGGTCATGCCCGTGTACCACAACGTGCCGTGCAGGAGCGGGAAAAGCACCTCGTCGATGTCGCCGTGGATCCCGCGCGGTCCCGTCGTCGCGGCATTGGCGCCGACGGTGGTCACCACCATCGCGCGCCGCCCGACCAGCCCGCCGTTCCCGTACCGCAGGGCCCTGCCGGTGGCCGGGTCGATGACCCCCTGGGCGAAGCCCTGGACGAAGAGCCGGTCGAACCAGCCCTTGAGGATGGCGGGCGGACCGAACCACCAGAGCGGGAACTGCACGATCAGCGTGTCCGCCCGGCGCAGCTTGTCCTGCTCCCGCCGGATGTCGTCGCTGAGCCTTCCGGCCCCCAGCGCCTCCTCGGACTCGGTGAGTACGTCGAGCCGCTCCGTACGGTCGTGCGCGAAGTCCTCGTGGTCGACGACGGGGTTCCACCCCATGGCGTACAGGTCCGATTCGACCACCTCATGCCCGTGCTCGCGCAGCGCCGCGATCCCCTCGTCGCGTAGCGCGCCGTTCAGCGAGCGCGGATCGGGCTGGGCGGACACCCACAACACGTGCACGACCGATCATCCTTTCGGGCCGAACCGTTGAACTGATACAGCAGCCGCTGTCCGTCCCCGGTAAGCGTCACGCCCCACCGATCTGATTCCGCAGGGGAGATCCGACGCGCATAAGTCGGTTGCCGCGCTGGTGCGGGCTCTGCTGCACTGACCGCCGTACAACCGACGACACCCGACCGGCGGACCACGGTCTACGAGCCGGTGCACCGCTTCGAGTTGGACGTACCGGCCGACACGGTCGGGGTGCTGGTGCCCGTACTGGTCCAACTGGGCGCGGTGCCGGGTCGTACGACGGGGCGCGGGCCAGGAACAGCCATAGGCCAGGGACGCGGGCACAGATCACAGACCACAGAGCCCCAGGGACAGGACGAACAGACACATGCACCCGAGAATCGACACCGCACTGGTCGCCCGGCTGATCGCCACGCAGTTCCCGCAGTGGGCCGGTCTGCCGCTGCGGCCGGTCGCCGCCGCCGGCTCCGACAACGTGATGTACCGGCTGGGCGAGACCATGGTCGTACGCCTGCCCCGCGCCGCCTGGGCCGGCGCGCACGTCGAGAGGGAGCAGCGGTGGTTGCCACGGCTGGCCCCGCACCTCCCGCTCGCCGTCCCCGTACTGCTGGGCGCGGGGACGCCGGCCGAGGGCTATCCCTGGCGCTGGTCCGTCTACGAGTGGCTGGACGGCGAGAGCGTGGCCGTCAGGCCGCTGGCGGATCCGGGCAAGGGCGCTGTCCAACTGGCGGAGTTCATCGTCGCTCTTCAGCGCGTCGACCCGCTGGACGGACCGCGGCCGGGCGAATCGCTGGCCGACCGTGACGAGGCGACCCGCGCCGCCATAGCCGAGTTGAGCGGCGAGTTCGACGCGGACGGCCTGCGTGCCGCGTGGGACGCGGCCATGGAGGCGCCGGAGTGGGCGGGTCCGCCGGTCTGGGGCCACGGGGACCTCCACCCGGGGAATCTGCTGGCCGTCGACGGCCGTCTGAGCGCGGTCATCGACTTCGGCGACGTGGCGGTGGGCGACCCGGCACGCGACGTGACGATCGCGTGGACGCTCATGTCGGCGGAGAGCCGGGCCGTGTTCCGCGCCGCGCTGCCGGTCGACGAGGCGACCTGGACCCGAGGCCGGGGCTGGGCCCTGACGGGCGGAGCACTGGCCTTCACGGCGTACGCGGCCACGGACCCGATCATCGCGGCGAACGTCCGCCGCCAGCTCACCGAGGTCCTGACCGATCAGGCACGGGGATGAGACCGGGAGCCGGAGCCCTGCCGGCTCCACCGGCCCGCAGGTCCCGGAACGATCGCCGGCCGCACTATCCGAGGTAGGGGGCCGGCCGGTTCTCCAGAAAGTGTTGGAGCCGTAGCTGCTGGGTGTGGTGCATGGGCAGCTCACCCAGCTCGCCGGGTTCCACGAATCGGAGTTCCGTGCTCTCCTCGGAGATGGCCAACGTCCCGCCGACGACGCGCGCCCGAAAGCACACGTTGAACTGCCGCCGCACCTCCCCATCGGTGTATGCGATGACGTGGCGAGGATCGGTATAGGTCCCGACGAGACCCGTGATCTCTACGTCAAGGCCTGTCTCTTCCTTGACCTCCCGCACGGCCGTACCGGGCAGCGAATCACCCATCTCCATGCCGCCGCCAGGCAGGGCCCAGAGGTCGTTGTCCCGGCGTCGTTGCAGCAGGATGCGACCCCGGTCGTCAGTGATGACGGCTGAGGCCGCTACGACCAAGGCATTGGGCTTGGGAGCGTTCGGGTCGTCGTAATACTCGGTGCGTGCCATCGGCTCACCCTTCCACGGGCGTGGCTGTGTCCCACATGGCGCCGAAGCTGTCCGCGTACATGTCGAACATCCCGCCGTCGCTGATGCGCCGAAGGTGCCACACGGGCGCACCGTACGCGTTCACGCCCCAGACATGGGCGTTCACCAACACCTGATCATCCGCGCGGTACAGGCTGTTGTAGAGCGTCGTGCTGTGCGTCCGCAGTTCAATGCCCGGTACCCCGAGGAGTGGCCGGTAGTGCATCAGCGCCAGACGGCAACGGCTCTCGATCCCGTGGCCGAACTTCTCTTCCCGGCCGCGCTGTTGAACGTTCTCACTGTGCGCGTCGCCAAGAGCGATCCGGACCGCGCATCCTTCGGCGGCCCGCTCCCGAAGAAGGTCATTCAGGCGCGGGTACGCCTCATGCAGAAACACCGCAGCGTAGACCAGTACGTCAATGTGGTCCCGTACTTGGGCGAACAGGTTCACATAGGTGGAAACGGGCACGTCTGCCCGCTGGTCGTACAGAGCGACGAGTTCCGGGCTGACGGCCCGCGCGGCGCGTGCCTGCCTGAGCGCCGGCCAAAGTGCGTGCACATCTTCCCCCAGCGTCTCAGCAGCTTTGAGTGCCGTTGCCCGTCGCGGTGTCCGGCCAAGGTTGACCCATCGTTCAACGGATTTGGGATCAACCCCCGCTGACTCGGCCAGCCTCCCGTGCGTCCATCCCCCGGAGGCCATGACGGCCCGCAGGCGCTCATTCGACATGGCCAGTCTCTCCCCCGACGCGTGGACGTTGCCGGGGACGTTCTACCTGCTTCGGGACGTCCTGAAGTGGGAAACGTACGAGGTTCCCCCGTCCTGGCGAACGGTCGGAAGATCAGCCCATGACCGAGCCCAAAACGCATTCCAGTGCGCCGGTTGACCTCCCCCTACGGGTCCCGGCCTTGGAACCAGTGCCCGTGGACGGATGCGCCGGGTGCACGGAGCTGGCCAACGTGCGGGACCGCGCGCGTACGGGGGGCGACATGACCACGGTGTCCGATTGCAACATCTTCATGCGGCGCCACCCGGAGGGGCACGGGTGATCACGCGGGAGGACATCGCAACCGCGTCGAGGCTACGGGCGGGCCGCGTCGGCATCCTCCGGGACGTGATCCCGGACGATGAGGACCCTGTGAGGCGGGGACGTCGTGGCCTGTGTGTCGGGAGTGGCACCCTGGTGGCATGAACGATGCGACTTCCGCGACCCGCCACGCCCGGGTCCGTGCTCCCGAGCTGGTTGGCAAGGGCGGCTGGCTCAATACCGGCGATATCTCCTACACCCTGTCCGACCTGCGGGGACGCATCGTCATTCTGGATTTCTGGACCTTCTGCTGTATCAACTGCCTGCATGTGATCGACGAGCTGCGCGAGCTGGAGCAGAAGCACAGCGACACCGTGGTGATCATCGGGGTCCACTCGCCGAAGTTCGTGCACGAGGCCGAGCACCAGGCCGTCGTGGACGCCGTCGAGCGCTATGAGGTGCATCACCCCGTCCTCGACGATCCCGAGCTGGCGACCTGGAAGCAGTACGCCGTACGGGCCTGGCCCACGCTCGTCGTGATCGATCCCGAGGGGTACGTCGTCGCGCAGCACGCCGGTGAGGGGCACGCCCACGCCATCGAGCGGCTGGTCGCCGAGCTGGAGGCCGAGCACGCGGCGAAGGGCACGCTGCGGCGCGGGGACGGTCCGTACGTCGCGCCGGAGCCCGTTCCCTCGTACCTGCGGTTCCCCGGCAAGGTGCTGGCGCTGCCCAGCGGGAATCTCCTCGTCTCCGACACCACCCGGCACCAGCTCGTCGAGCTGGAGCCCGACGGCGAGACGGTGGTACGGCGGATCGGGACCGGTGAGCGCGGCTTCGGGCAGGACTGCTTCAGCGAGCCCCAGGGGCTCGCGCTGCTGCCCGACGGCACGGTGATCGTCGCGGACACCGTGAACCACGCGCTGCGTACGTACGACCCGGTCAGCGGTGCGATCGAGGTCGTGGCGGGGACCGGACGGCAGTGGTGGCAGGGGTCGCCGACGGCCGGGCCCGCGCTCGAAGTGGATCTCTCGTCGCCGTGGGACGTCGCGTGGTGGGCCGACCGGGTCTGGATCGCGATGGCGGGCGTCCACCAGCTCTGGACGTACGACCCGGCCACCGGGACCGTCGAGGCGGCGGCGGGTACCACCAACGAAGGCCTGGTGGACGGGCCGGCGGCCGAGGCGTGGTTCGCGCAGCCCTCAGGGCTCGCCGCCGCCGGGGACCGGCTGTGGATCGCCGACTCCGAGACGAGCGCCCTGCGGTACGTCGAGCGCGACGGTGAGGGTTCGGGGCACGGTGACGGCGAGGGCTTTGTCGTCCGTACGGCCGTCGGCGCCGGGCTCTTCGACTTCGGTCACCGCGACGGCCCCGCCGAACAGGCGCTGCTCCAGCATCCGTTGGGCGTGACCGCGCTGCCCGACGGTTCGGTGGCCGTCTCCGACACGTACAACCACGCGCTGCGCCGCTTCGATCCGGCCACCGGCGAGGTCACCACCCTCGCCACCGATCTGCGGGAGCCGTCCGACGCCGTGCTCGTCGGGGACGACATCGTCGTCGTCGAGTCCGCCGGGCACCGGCTGACCCGGCTGCGGCTGCCCGAGGACGCCGTACGCGTCGAGTCCGTCGCGCACCGCACCCAGCGGGAGGCCACCGAAGTGGCCCCGGGCGCGCTCCAGTTGGATGTGGTGTTCACGGCGCCGTCGGGCCAGAAGCTCGACACCCGCTACGGCCCTTCGACCAGGCTGCTGGTCTCCTCGACCCCGCCGGGACTGCTGGCTGAGGGCGAAGGCGCCGGTACGGATCTGAGCCGTGCGCTGGTGCTCGCCGACGGCATCACCGAAGGTGTGCTGCACGTGTCGGCGATGGCCGCGTCCTGCGACGACGATCCCGCCGTCGAATACCCGGCGTGCCATGTCCACCAGCAGGACTGGGGAGTTCCGGTCCGCGTGACGGACGGCGGCACCGCCCGGCTGGGGCTCGTACTCGCCGGGATGGACGCCTGAAGAGTCGGGACGGACGTCTGAGACCCGTGGGCATCGCACCCGCCCACGGGCTCCTGAGCCCTACGACCGCTCAGAGGCCGATGTTCCGGTCGTCACGCTGTTCCACGACCGTCGTCGCGCCAAGTCCCCGCCGGCGACGGGCGATGCTCGTGAATGTCGCGATGCCGATGATGCCGACCGCCATCATGATCAGGCCGACCAGGTCGATGTTGACACTGTCGGAGTGCCAGTCCGTGGCGAACGTGAGGATGGCCCCCACGCCGATAAGTGCGATACATCCGCCGATGCCCATGAATCCCGCCTCCTGATACGAGTGGTGGCCGTTCCGGGCCGTTACATCGGGTACCCCGGTCCGGAACAGCCATGCGGGCATGGGTGGTTCACTCGTTCGGTCATGTGTCGGGCCGCCCTCGGGGTCACCCCTCCAGGAAGGCCACCAGCGCGTTCGCGAGCAGGTACGGGTCGTCGGCGCCGCACAGTTCACGCGCGCTGTGCATCGACAGGATCGGCACCCCGATGTCGACGGTCTTGATGCCGTGTCGCGCCGCGGTGATCGGGCCGATCGTCGTGCCGCAGGGGACCGCGTTGTTGGAGACGAAGTTCTGCCACGGCACACCCGCCTTCTCGCACGCGACGGTGAACGCCGCGCTGCCGGCGCCGTCCGTCGCGTACCGCATGTTCACGTTGACCTTGAGGATCGGGCCGCCGTTGGGGCGCGGGTGGTGCGTCGGGTCGTGGCGCTCCGCGTAGTTGGGGTTCACCGCGTGGCCGGTGTCCGACGACAGACAGATCGTGCCCGCCAGCGCCCGCGCGTGGTCCTCCCGCGTACCGCCGCGCGAGAGCACCGAGCGCTCCAGGACCGTGCCGAGCAGCGGGCCGTCGGCGCCGGTGTCCGACTGCGACCCCGCCTCCTCGTGGTCGAAGGCGGCCAGCACCGGGATGTACGGGAGCGCCTGCCCGGCGGCCTCTCCGGCGCCTCGGCCCGCGTCCGCCGTCGCGACCGCGACGAGCGCCGCCGTACTGGCGTGCACCGACAGCAGGTCGTCCATCCGGGGCCCGGCCACCAGTTCGCGGTCGCGGCCGAGGTACGCGGCCGGTTCGAGGGGATGCGCCATCAGGTCCCAGCCGATGACCTCGCCGGCCTCGACGCCGATCTCCTCGGCCACGAAGCGGATCAAGTCGCCTTCCTCGGCCCGCCCGAGACCCCAGATCGGCTGCATGTGCCGCTGTGCGTCAAGGAGTAGCCCGTCGGTGTTCACCGAACGGTCGAGGTGCGGGGCGAGTTGGGGTACGCGCAGCAGCGGGCGGTCGATGTTGACCAGCCGGTGTGAACCGTCGCGTAGGGTGAGGCGGCCGGCCAGGCCGAGGTCCCGGTCGAGCCAGGTGTTGCGCAGCGTCCCGCCGTACAGCTCGACGGCGATCTGCCGCCAGCCGTGGGCGCCGGTGTCGGGCAGCGGCTTCACGCGCAGGTTCGGGGAGTCGGTGTGCGCCCCGGCGATCCGGAAGGGGGTGTGCGGCTCGGCGCCCTCCGGTACGTACCAGGCGATGATCGCCCCGCCGCGCAGGACGTACTTCCCGCCCGTCGTTCCGTCCCAGGCGTCCACCTCGCGCACGTGCGTGAAGCCTGCGTCCCGCAGGCGCTGTGCGGCGTTGTCCACCGCGTGGTAAGCCGTGGGGCTCGCCATCAGGAAGGACATGAGGTCGTCGGTGTGGCCGCGGTCGAAGCGGGCGGAAGTGCTCATGGTGTGCAGCCTAACGACGGTCCCCGGCGGCCGGTCCGCCAACCGTCGGAACAGCGTGTGCCGGGGCACACCTTGACAAGCCGGGCGGCCCCGGGGGCCGATGCCCCGGGGCCGCGAACCGAACCGGCGGCGACTCGGCGGGCTCAGCCGCTCAGAAGGACGCCTCGTCCAGGTCCATCAGCGACGTCTCGACGGACTCGGCGAGCGTGCGCTCGACACCCACGCCGGGCAGCACGTTCGCGGCGAAGAACCTCGCCGCCGCGATCTTGCCCCGGTAGAAGGCGACGTCCTTCGTGCTCGCCGTCTCCAGCTTCTCGGCGGCCACGGCGGCGCCGCGCAGCAGCAGGTAGCCGACGACCACATCGCCGGACGCCATCAGCAGGCGCGTGGTGTTGAGGCCGACCTTGTAGATGTTCTTGACGTCGTCGCCGGTGGCGGTGAGGTCGGTCAGCATCTGGCCGACGATCGCCTCCAGGTCCCCGGCGGCCTTGGCGAGCGCGTCGCGGGCCGGGGCCAGCTCCGGGCCGCCGGTGCCGACGGCGAGGAACTGCTTGATCTCCTCGGCCAGCGCGTTCAGCGAAGCGCCCTGGTCGCGGACGATCTTCCGGAAGAAGAAGTCCTGGCCCTGGATGGCCGTGGTGCCCTCGTAGAGGGTGTCGATCTTGGCGTCCCTGATGTACTGCTCGACCGGGTATTCCTGGAGGTAGCCGGAGCCGCCGAAGGTCTGGAGGGACTGCGCGAGCTGTTCGTACGACCGCTCGGAGCCGTAGCCCTTGACGATCGGCAGCAGCAGGTCGTTGAGGCCGACCAGCGCCGTGACGTCCTCGTGTTCGGCGTCCTTGACGGCGATCTCGTCCTGGATCGACGCGGTGTACATGACGAGGGAGCGCATGCCCTCCGCGTACGCCTTCTGCGTCATCAGCGACCGGCGCACGTCGGGGTGGTGCGTGATGGTGACCTTGGGCGCCGTCTTGTCCATGAACTGCGCGAGATCCGGGCCCTGCACGCGCTCCTTGGCGTACTCCAGCGCGTTCAGGTAGCCGGTGGAGAGGGTGGCGATGGCCTTGGTGCCGACCATCATCCGGGCGAACTCGATGACACGGAACATCTGCCGGATGCCGTCGTGCTTGTCGCCGATCAGCCAGCCCTTGGCGGGGTGCCGGTCGCCGAAGGTCATCTCGCAGGTGTTGGAGACCTTGAGGCCCATCTTGTGCTCGACGTTCGTCGCGTAGACGCCGTTGTGCTCGCCGAGTTCGCCCGTCTCCGGGTCGAACTCGTACTGCGGTACGAGGAAGAGGGACAGGCCCTTGGTGCCGGGCCCCGCGCCCTCGGGGCGGGCGAGGACGTAGTGAAGGATGTTCTCCGACAGGTCGTGCTCGCCGGACGTGATGAAGCGCTTCACGCCCTCGACGTGCCAGCTTCCGTCCTCCTGCTCGACGGCCTTCGTGCGGCCGGCGCCGACGTCCGATCCCGCGTCGGGCTCGGTGAGGACCATGGTCGAGGACCACTGCCGCTCGACGGCGATCGCGGCGATCTTCTTCTGCGCCGCGTTGCCCTCGTCGTACAGGACTCCGGCGAAGGCCGGGCCCGAGCCGTACATCCACACGGCGGGGTTCGCGCCGAGGATCAGTTCGGCGTACGCCCAGATCAGGGAGCGGGGCGAGTTCGTGCCGCCGATCTCCTCGGGGAGGCCGAGCCGCCAGTACTCCGAGTCCATGAAGGCCTGGTAGCTCTTCTTGAAGGCCGCGGGGAGGGGTGCGGTGCCGGTCTCGGGGTCGAAGACCGGCGGGGTGCGGTCGGAGGAGGCGAAGGAGTCCGCGATGTCGTTCTCCGCGAGGCGGACGACCTCGCTCAGGACGGATCTCGCGGTCTCCACGTCCATCTCGGCGAACGGGCCCGTGCCGTAGAGCTTGTCGCGCCCGAGGACCTCGAAGAGGTTGAACTCGATGTCGCGGAGGTTCGACTTGTAGTGCCCCATGGCGAAGGCTCCGTAAGGCTCGATAGGAGTAGCTGTCTACACAAGATGATGCTACCCGTCGGTAATAAGACGCAACCCCGGCAGTCGATCTGTGACGAGGCTCCCTCGGCCCGTATTCCTCAGTACTCTTGCGGTCATGTACGGCTACGACCAGACTCCGGGCGCCCAGCAGCAGTACGCTGCCCCGCCCCAGCAGCCGCAGCAGCCGATGGGTGGGGCCGGAGGTTACGGCGAGCAGCCGCTGTACCCGGAGCCGTCGCCGCCCTCCCTCGGCGACGCCGTCAGGGCCTTCACGACGGGGTCGTTGTCGGCCGAGGACTTCCAGCAGATCTTCTCGACGTCGAAGGTGTACTGCCCGCGCGGTGACAACCCCGGGTTCCTGGCGCTGCACAACACGCAGCAGCCGGTCATCCCGATGTTCAGCACGCTGAAGGAGCTGCGCAGGTACGCGGGCAAGGAGTCGAAGTACTTCGTGATCACCGGCTCCGAGGTGATCGACCTGCTGCCGACGGGGTACGGCTTCGTGCTCGACATGGAGGGCGACCACCGGATGGTGTTCGACGCGAAGGCGGTCGAGCAGATGGTGGAGTTCGCGATGCGGCGTATGTACGGCTGAGCTGGTGTACCGCTGAGCTGCTGTACCGCTGAGCTGCCCTCTTTCTTCTTCTGACCACTTCTGACCGCTCCTCGACCATCGGCCCACTGACCCGTACCGGATGACCGGTACGGGTCTTCGCGTTGCGCCGCCCGCCCCTCCCGACCCGCGTACCGCCCCCCGGGAATGAACGCCGCCTTGCCAGATGTTCACCGTTCAACTAAATTAAGCCCCGAACACTCCCGAGGAGGGCCCCATGCCTGCTGTGACCGTCGAAAATCCGCTGACCCTGCCCAGGGTGACGGCACCGGCCGAGGCCGTGGCCCGTCCCGTACTCGCCGTCGAGACCGCGCCCGGCGGATTCGAGGGTGAGGGCTTCCCGGTGCGGCGCGCGTTCGCCGGGATCAACTACCGGTACCTCGACCCGTTCATCATGATGGACCAGATGGGTGAGGTGGAGTACGCGGCCGGCGAGGCCAAGGGCACGCCCTGGCATCCGCACCGCGGCTTCGAGACCGTGACCTACCTGATCGACGGCACCTTCATCCACCAGGACAGCAACGGTGGCGGCGGCACCATCCGCAACGGCGACACGCAGTGGATGACGGCGGGCTCCGGCCTGCTGCACATCGAGGCGCCGCCGGAGTCGCTGGTGATGTCCGGCGGTCTCTTCCACGGCCTCCAGCTCTGGGTGAACCTCCCGGCGAGCGACAAGATGATGGACCCCAGGTACCAGGACATCCGTGGCGGGCAGGTCCAGCTCCTGACGTCCCCCGACGGCGGCTCACTGCTGCGGGTCATCGCCGGTGAGCTGGACGGGCACAAGGGTCCCGGCATAACGCACACGCCGATCACGATGATCCACGCGACCGTGCGCCCCGGCGCCGAGGTCACGCTGCCCTGGCGCGAGGACTTCAACGGTCTCGCGTACGTCCTGGCGGGGCGCGGCGCTGTCGGTACGGAGCGGCGTCCGATCCGTATGGGTCAGACCGCCGTCTTCGGCGACGGCGGCTCCCTCACGGTCCGCGCGGACGAGACGCAGGACGCGAACACCCCTGACCTGGAGATCGTCCTGCTGGGCGGTCGTCCGATACGGGAGCCGATGGCGCACTACGGGCCGTTCGTGATGAACAGTCAGGCCGAGTTGAAGCAGGCGTTCGACGACTTCCAGAAGGGCCGCCTGGGCACCATCCCCGTCCCTCACACGTGACGGACGCCCCGCCGGACACTCCCGGCGGGCACCACCGCCCCGCTTCCCGGAACAACTCCCGGGCCGCGGGGCGGTGGCGTATCCGGTCCGTACGTCAGAGAACGACGTCGGCGAGGCGGGCGACCTCGTCGATGTCCGCGAGCGTCGGGTTGAGGATCAGTTCGTCTGCGCCGATGTCGGCGAACGCCCGTACGGCTTCCTTCACCGCTTCGGCGCCGCCGTGGACCCCAGCGGCCGTGCCGTCGGCCACCTCCTCGCCGCTCGCGAGGTAGTAGTCGTGGACGTTCCCGCGCCCCTTGTCGATGTCGCCGAGCGCGAAGTAGGCGATGGCGACGAGCCGTGGCGAACCCTCACGGCCCGCCTCCTTCCAGGCGGCCCTGGCCGTGTCGAAGGTCCCGGCGGCCATGGACACGGGAACCGAGGCCGCTACGTACCCCTCGCCCCAGCGCGCCATACGGGCGAAGGCGGCGGGTGCGAAGCCGCCGAACACCATGGGCACTTCGCGTGTGCCGCTCGGGACGGCGGGGTTCGTGCCGCCGCCGATCGGCTGTCCGCGCCAGACGTCGCGGTAGACCTGAAGGTCGTGGTCGAACCGCCGGCCGAGACCGCGCGGCCCGGCGCCCTCGGCCACGAAGTCGTCGGAACGCCCCCCGAGGCCGAGGCCGAGCGTGAGGCGCCCGCCGGAGACCCCGTCGATCCCCGCCACCTCTTTCGCCAGCAGGACCGGAGGCCACACGACGCCGATCAGGATGTTGCTGAACAACTGGATCCTGCTGGTGGCGCCCGCCGCCGCGGCGAGCGCGACCGTGTCCATCACCCCTGGATAGGCGATGCGTCCGACGGTCCCGAGCGACGAGAATCCGGCTTCTTCGGCGCGTGCCGCCCAGGCGGGGATGATGGCGGGCGAGAGCTCGCGCACCTGGTTCGGAATTCCGATTCCGATCTTCATGTGGTCGGTCTCCTTCGATTCCGCCTCGGCGGCCTCGATCCCCCGGCCTGGTGCATCGGGTCACCGAAAGCCGCATCAGGGACATATGGGTAGGGGTGTGACGGGCAGATGTTATCGCCGTCACATCCCTCCGGCTGTCCTCGCCACGGAGGGCGAACCCTCTCCGCGCGCCGTTCTTGTGCGCGCCGCCCATGCGCGCGCCGTTTACTTGCCGGCCGGTGCCGGCACCGGCTCCGGCGCGGCCGTGCCCGTGGACCACCAGCTTCCCCGGTCCGCGTCCCGGTGGCCCGTGTCCGTCAGATTCAACTGGTTGGTCTCCGGCGCCCACATGAGAGCCGTGATCCCGCCGATCAGCGAGACGACACCCATGAAGATCATCGACCAGCTCAGCCCGAGGTGGCTCAGCGAGAGCGGCAGCAGGAACGTGCCGATGGCGGCGCCGATCCTGCTCGCCGCCGAGGCCAGGCCCACGCCCGAGGTGCGGATCGACGTCGGGAAGACCTCTTCCGGATAGACGCCGGGCAGGATGCTCATGATCCCGTAGATGTAGAGGTAGCCGAAGAAGCAGACCGTGCCGAGCCAGATCGGCAGCAGATGCCCGAGGCTCACCAGGAACAGCGCGATCGCGCAGCCGAACATCGGCCAGATCAGGATCGTGCGGCGGCCGACGCGGTCCACCAGGAACCATCCGGTGGCGGCGCCGAGCAGGGCGATCACGGTGCCGAGCAGCGCGCCCGCCAGCGCGTTGCTGCCCAGGCCGATCGCGGTCAGCACCGTGGGCTGGAAGAAGGTCAGCGCGAAGTACGGCAGCACGATGCAGATCCAGAACGTGCAGACGAACACGGTGCGCCGGATGTAGTCGGCCGAGAACAGGTCCCGGTAGCGGGTCTGTTCGGGCTGCTCGGCGTGGAAGTCCTCGCTGTCGAGCGAGACGCCGAGGTCCTGCTCGATGACCGCGACAGCCTCGTCGCGCCGGCCCTTGGAGATCAGCCAGCGGGGCGACTCGGGCAGGCCGTGCCGTACGAACAGACAGATCACGGCGGGTACGGCGCTCGCCGCGAGGGTGATGTGCCAGGCGTTCGGCCACTGGGTGTTGATGATGTAGCCGACGAGGTACGCGACGACATAGCCGACGTTCCACAGGATTTCGAGGATGCCCAGATAGTGGCCGCGCCGCGCGCTGGGCGCGAACTCGGCGAGCAGCGGGGAGCCGATCGAGTAGTCGGCGCCGACGGCCAGGCCCATCACCAGGCCGAGGACGAGGACTTCCCAGGGGGCGCTGACGAAGAGCATCAGCACGGCGCAGGCGAGGAAGACCGAGAGGTCGATGGTGAACATCGGCCGGCGGCCGAGCCGGTCGGTCACATATCCCAGGAACAGGCCGCCGAAGAACGTACCGATCAGGGTCGACGACGAGATCAGCGAACTCCACGTCGACGTCACACCGATGTCGCGGGACATCGCGCTGCCGGCGAGCGCTGCGGCCACCGAGGCGAAGACGAAGCCGTCGATGAACATCCCGCCGCCGGTGGCCACGGTCAGCCGCCGCAGGAAGCGTCTGGTCCTGAGGTCCGGACTGCCGGCGGTGGCGGGGATCTCGATCGCTGAGGTCATCGATGTGCCTTTCCGGTGGAGTCCTGGGGGAAGCTGTCCAGAATTGGGCGAATCATGTCCGTGACAGTCGTACTCAGACAGGTTTCACGTTTCTTCCCCGAACGACCGGGCATCCGCGCCAGGTGATCCAGCGCTCAGCAGCCAAGCGGTCAGCGCCCGAGCGGTACGGCCGGAGCCCGACCGCCGTCGTGCCGGAACCGTTCCCTCACGCGGGGGCCGCGGCAGGGCCCCCGTACTCGTAGAGCTCGAACCAGATGCACTTGCCCTCGCCCTGCGGATCGACTCCCCACGCGTCCGCCAGCATCTCCATCAGCACCAGGCCGCGCCCGCTCGACGCCAGCTCGCCGGGGCGGCGGCGGTGCGGCAGCTCGTCGTTCCTGTCGGCGACCTCGACCCGCAGCCGCCGGTCACCGCGCTCACCCGCCGCCTCCGCGACCAGCACCGCGTCGCCGTCCGTGTGGACGAGGACGTTGGTGACCATCTCGGAGGCCATCAGGACGGCCGAGTCGACCTGCTCCTCGTCCGCCCAGTCGTGCAGCATGGCGCGCAGCTCCTGCCGGACCCCGGCGATCCGCTCGGGCTCGGCCTGCGCGACGGTCAGGGTCGTACGGCGCGGGGTCCTGCGGCTGTGCCGGGCGCTCGCGCCGTCGCGGGAGAGCAGCAGGAGCGCGATGTCGTCCTCGCGCCGGTCGGCGAGCGGCCCTGCCGTGTAATAGGCGGTGGGGCCGTGCACGGTGGCGATCAGGCTGTCGGCCAGCTTCTCCAGGGACTCGCCGCCGTCCTCCTCCATGACGGGCCGCAGCCGCGTCCAGCCCGTCAGGAGATCGTGCCCGCCGGTCTCGATCAGGCCGTCCGTGCACATCATCAGGGTCTCGCCCGGCTGGAGGACGAGCCGCGTCGTCGGATAGTCGGAGTCGGTCTCGATGCCGAGCGGCAGGCCACCGGCGGTCTGCCGGATGAGGGCCGTGCTGTCGGCCGTGCGGAGCACCGGGTCCGGGTGTCCGGCGCGCGCGATGTCGATGGTGCCGGTGCTCGGGTCGACCTCCAGGTAGAGGCAGGTCGCGAAGCGCGGTCCTGTGAGGTTGTAGTTCTCGGATCCCATGTCGTCGTGGTCGCGCCCGGCCTCCTCGTCGCCGGAGTCCCCGCCCAGGAGGTCCCCCTCCGGGCCCACCGCTCCGCCGTCGCGGCCCGGGTAGTGCTGGAGCCCGGCGAGGAAGCGCGAGGCCCGGGAGAGTACGGCGTCGGGCCTGTGCCCCTCGGAGGCGTACGCGCGCAGCGCGATGCGGAGCTGTCCCATCAGGCCCGCCGCCCGTACGTCGTGCCCCTGCACATCCCCGATGACCAGCGCGAACCGCCCGCCGCGCGCCACGCGCCCGCCGTTCCCCGGCCGCTCTCCCGCGGGGCCAGGGCCCGGCAGCGGGATCATGTCGTACCAGTCGCCGCCGATCTGGAGTCCGCCGCCGGTCGGTACGTACCGCGCGGCCATCGTCATCCCCGGGATCTTGGGCCCCAGCGACGGCATCATCGAGCGCTGGAGCCCGAGCGACAGCTCGCGCTCGGACTCGGTGACCTCGGCGCGGGCGAGCGCCTGCGCCAGCATGCGGGCCACGGTGGTCAGCACGGAGCGTTCGTCGGGGGAGAAGGCGACGCGGTTCTTGAACGCCGCCATCCAGGTGCCCATGGTGTGGCCGGCGACGATCAGTGGCAGGAACGCCCAGGAGTTGCGCTCGAAGCGCTCCACCAGCGGCCAGTAGCCGGGGTAGCGGCTCGCGTACGACTCCGCCGTCGGCAGGTAGATGGCCCGCCCCGTCCTGATGACCTCGGACGCGGGGAAGTCGGAGTCGACGCGCAGCGTCGAGAAGGCGTCCACGTCGGACGCCGTGCGGCCCTGGATCCCTATGACCTTCAGCTTCTCCCCGGACGTGCTGAACACGGCGAGCCCGTCCGGGGAGAAGCCGGGCATGGACAGGGTCGTCGTCACCCGCAGCACCTCGGCGGTCGACCGCGCCTCGGCCAGCGCCCGGCCGGCGTCCAGCAGGAACGCCTCGCGGGAGCGGCGCCAGTCACCGGTGATGGGCGTGCCCTCGACGATCGTGCCCGGCTGGGGCTCGGCGACCTCCTGGAGTGTCCCGTACAGCTCCCACGCGTCCTCGGTGCCACCGCCGGGCATGCCACCGCCCTGGCCCGGGGCCATGATGTTGGGCTTGGCCCTGGCCCGTACGGTACGCAGCACCTGGCCGTCGTCGTCCACGATCCGCAGCCGGGCCTCGGCGAGGGTGGACTCGGCGACGGCGAGGTTCACGATGCCGTCGATCTCGTTCCAGTCGACCGGGTGGAAGCGTGCGCGCGCCTCGGCCGGGCGCAGGACCACGGGTTCTGCGGGCAGGCCGAGCAGCCGGGCTGCCTCGGCGTCGAGGTCGATGTCCCTCGACACGCTGTCCCAGCGCCACAGACCGGTCGCGATGGCGGCCAGGACCTCCTCGGTGCGCATTGACCCACTTTATGAACGTATGACCGCCGAACGCCACCGAGAGCCGGACCGAGTTTGGATCCCGCGTCAGATCCCGCATCAGTTCCCGCATCCGATCGCGGATCGGACCCCGGATCGGATCCGTCGGTGGCCCCGTGAACGGGCCGGGGGAGGGCGCCGGGGCGGGCGGTAGCCTTGTGCCGGTCGACAGACCCCTGAATCGCTAAGAACTGGATGAATGAAGATGCATCGGTACAGGTCCCACACCTGCGGCGAGCTCCGCGCCTCCGACGTCGGCACCGACGTCCGGCTGAGCGGCTGGCTGCACAATCGTCGAGACCTGGGCGGCATCCTCTTCATCGATCTGCGTGACCACTACGGTCTGGTCCAGCTTGTCGCCCGCCCCGGCACCGCGGCGAACGAGGAGCTGTCCAAGCTCACCAAGGAGACCGTCGTCCGGATCGACGGCGTCGTCTCCGCGCGCGGCGCCGAGAACGTGAACCCCGAGCTGCCGACCGGCGAGATCGAGATCGAGGTCTCCGAGGTGGAGATCCTCGGCGCGGCGGGCCCGCTGCCGTTCACGATCAACACCGAGGACGGGGTCAACGAGGAGCGCCGCCTCGAATACCGCTTCCTCGACCTGCGCCGCGAGCGCATGCACCGCAACATCATGCTGCGCACGGCGGTCATCTCCGCCATCCGGCACAAGATGACGGCGCTCGGCTTCAACGAGATGGCCACCCCGATCCTGACGGCGACCTCCCCCGAGGGCGCCCGTGACTTCGTGGTCCCCTCCCGGCTGAACCCCGGCAAGTTCTACGCGCTGCCGCAGGCCCCGCAGCAGTTCAAGCAGCTCCTGATGATCTCCGGCTTCGACCGCTACTTCCAGATCGCGCCGTGCTTCCGCGACGAGGACGCCCGCGCCGACCGCTCGCCGGGCGAGTTCTACCAGCTCGACGTGGAGATGAGCTTCGTCGAGCAGGAGGATGTCTTCCGCCCGATCGAGAAGCTGATGACCGACCTCTTCACCGAGTTCGGCAACGGCCGCGAGGTCACGTCGCCCTTCCCGCGGATCCCGTTCCGCGAGTCGATGCTGAAGTACGGCAACGACAAGCCCGACCTGCGCGCCAAGCTGGAGCTGGTCGACATCTCGGACGTCTTCGAGGGCTCCGAGTTCAAGGCGTTCGCCGGGAAGCACGTCCGCGCCCTGCCGGTGCCGGACACGGCGGGCCAGTCCCGTAAGTTCTTCGACGGCCTCGGTGCGTACGCGGTCGAGCAGGGCGCGAAGGGCCTCGCCTGGGTCCGGGTCGGCGAGGACGGCGCGCTGAGCGGCCCGATCGCCAAGTTCCTCACCGAGGCGAACGTCAAGGACCTGACCGGCCGCCTCGGTCTGGCCCCGGGCCACGCGGTCTTCTTCGGCGCCGGTGAGTTCGGCGAGGTCTCGAAGATCATGAGCGCGGTCCGCGTCGAGGCCGCCAAGCGCGCGGGCCTCTTCGAGGAGGGCGTGTTCCGGTTCTGCTGGGTCGTCGACTTCCCGATGTACGAGAAGGACGAGGAGACCGGCAAGATCGACTTCTCGCACAACCCGTTCTCGATGCCCCAGGGCGGCATGGACGACCTGGAGACGAAGGACCCGCTGGACATCCTGGCGTGGCAGTACGACATCGTCTGCAACGGCATCGAGCTGTCCTCGGGCGCCATCCGTAACCACGAGCCCGACGTCATGATCAAGGCGTTCGAGATCGCGGGCTACGACAGCGAGACCGTGGAGCACGAGTTCGCGGGCATGCTCCGCGCCTTCCGCCTCGGCGCCCCGCCGCACGGCGGCATCGCCCCTGGCGTCGATCGCATCGTGATGCTGCTGGCGGACGAGCCGAACATCCGCGAGACGATCTCCTTCCCGCTCAACGGCAACGCGCAGGACCTGATGATGGGCGCGCCGACGGAGCTGGACGAGTCGCGGCTGCGCGAACTGAACATCGCGCTGCGCAAGCCGGTCGCCGAGAAGACGAAGGACAAGGGCTGACTGGCACGTAGTGACGCGGGACGCATAACGCATAACGCAGGACGTACGGTGAACCCCCGGCCCTTCCGAGGACCGGGGGTTCGCCGTACGTCCCGCGCGTCTCGTCCGACGGGGAAGTCTGTTCGGGCGCGGCGCGTTCGTTTACTCTGTTGCTCGCTCGGACCGTCGTCGTGCTGGACGGGGTGGCCGGGTCATGCCGGATCACGGTGGCGTGGGCGGCAGACCAGCGAGGGGTGACAGTCGGCATGTCCCAACCGGGCTTTGGTCCGTCCACGGTTCCGCCCGGCGGAGGGGAACAGCCGGGGTGGCCGACAACTCCGCCGCCGCATCGCGCGCTCGGGCCCGCTGACCCCGCGGAGATCGGTCCGTACCGGCTGGAGGCCGTGCTCGGCGCGGGTGGGATGGGGCGCGTCTTTCTGGGGCGTACGCCCGCCGGCAGCGCGGTGGCCGTCAAGGTCGTACACCGTGAATACGCGAGCGACAGGGCGTTCCGTAAGCGCTTCGAGCAGGAAGTGGGCGCGGCCCGGCGGGTCCAGGGCCTCTACACCGTGCCGGTGGTCGACGCGGACCTGCGGGCCGACGAGCCCTGGCTGGCCACGGCGTACGTCCCCGGGCCGTCCTTGCACGACGCGGTGGCCGAGTACGGGCCGCTGTCGGCCGAGGCGGCGGTGGGACTGGTGGCCCGGGTGGCCGAAGCCCTCCAGTCCATCCACTCCGCCGAAGTGATCCACCGTGACCTCAAGCCCTCCAACATCATCCTCACCGCCGAGGGACCCAAGGTCATCGACTTCGGCATCGCCCGGGCCGCGGACGTCACGTCGGTGACCGGCACCGGGATGCTCACGGGGACGCCCGCGTACATGGCGCCCGAATACCTCAGAGGACAGAGCGTCACCGAAGCCGTCGACGTCTTCGCCCTCGGTGTGGTCGCCTGCTTCGCCGTCACCGGAAGGCCCGCCTTCGGCGGCGGCAGCCACCACGGTGTCACCTACCGCATCCTGGAAGAGGCCCCTGACCTCGACGGCTGCCCCGAACCCCTGCGGACCGTCGCCGCCGGCTGCCTGGAGAAGGATCCGCAGCGACGGTCCACCCTTGCCGAGGTCATCCGGCGCTGCTACCCGGCCGCCGCGGCGGGAAGCGCGGGCGGGGAGGGGCATACCGTGCTGTCCCCGCCGAGGGACCGGACCGTCGTCAGCCCCGGGGCCGCCGGCTCTGCGGCGGGCTTTCACGACGCCGCCACCGCGCCGGCGGCGTCCGCGACCACGCGGGAACCAGCAGGCGCCATCGCCCCCGGTGATCCGGTGATTCCACCGGACTCGGACACTCCGCCGTCTCCCCCGAGCCCGGACCCCCTCGTCGCACCCGTCATGCCTCTCCCCGCGCTGATAACCGTGGTCGGGGTCCTTGTCCTGGTCGGCATCCTGATCGCCTTCTTTCTCCCCGACCAGTCGGGCGACGGTGACAAGCCGTCCACGACCGCCCCCTTCGCCACGCTGACCGAGTTCGCCGCGGCGACCGGCAACGGCACAGGGCTGGAGTTCAGCCCGGACGGCAATACCCTCGCCGCCGGCGGCGAAGGCAGTGTGCAGCTCTGGGATGTGGCCGGCCACAAGCTACGCGCCGCCCTCCCCCTGCGCGACAAAACCGGCTCCTCCAAGATCTCGGTCCGCTCTGTCGCCTTCAGCCCCGACGGCCGACTGCTCGCCGCCGGTACGGACGGCGGCGAGGTGGAAGTACTGGACGTGGCCGAGGGCCGACAGGTCGGCAGGATCTCCGGGAGCGACCCCATCCATACCTTCGGGAGTGTGGCGTTCAGTCCGGACAGCGAACTGCTCGCCACCGGAGGCGACGACGGGATACAGCTCTGGGATGCCCGCAGCGGCAAGGACCAGTTCAAAGAACTCGCCGATCTGGCGCCCGAGATGGGGGCCAAGCAGGTGGCGTTCAGTCCGGACGGCCGGACGCTGGCCTCCGCGGGTAACCCCTCCCCTTCCTCCGCCTCCGGAGAGGATGACGTGGCGCAGTTGTGGGACGTCTCCACTCACAAGGCACGCGAGACCCTCCACCACCCCGCACCCGTCTTGAACTTGGCGTTCAGCCCGGACGGCCGGACGCTGGTCACTTCCGGCGAGGACGACACGGCAAGGCTCTGGGGTGTGGCCGACGGCAGTCAAGGAGACTCGTTCGGCGACGGTCGCCCCAACTCCCCGCTCCACGGCGTGGCGTTCAGCCCGGACGGCAAGACACTCGCCATCGCCGGCGGTGCGGACGTGGCGCTGTGGGACCCGGCCGACCACAAGCTACGCACCACCCTGGTCGGCAACGTGGAGAACGTGATCAACTTGTCCTTCAGCCCGGACGGCCGGCTCCTGGCGACGCATACCTACGACGGCAGGATACGACTCTGGAAAACGCCGCAGCCGTGACGCCCTGCGGCCCGGCCCGGCCGTTCCGCTTGTCGGTCGCGAAGGCTGACCGGACCTCAACTCCCGGCGCCCGTCAGCGATTGCTACGGTGCGGAAATGTCCCCCTCTTCACGTGATTCAGCGGCCGGCGCCGGATGGCACAGCCAGGAGCCCGGTACCTTCCGACGACTGATGCCGGCGAAGGTCGAGAAGATCTCCTGGCTCAATCCGGCGACGCTCTGGAAGGCGCGGAACGGTCCGCTCGCCTCGCTGTTCGGTGATCCGACGGGGCATCAGCGGAGTCGCTGGGTGCGTGAGCAGGTCGCGCGCGGGGCCTCGCCCGATCTGCTGATCGAGCGGGACGACCCCGACACGTACTCCTTCATGCTCATCGCCGACACCGGCGAGGGCGGCGCCTCCCAGTACGCCGTGGTGCCCGGGTTCCTGAAGATGAGTGAGGGGACGCGGTTCGCCGTGCTCTCCAGCGATGTGATCTATCCGGTCGGCAGCGGAAACGAGTACGGGAACAAATTCTTCCGGCCGTACCAGGATTACGCCGCCCCCATCTACGCCGTACCCGGCAACCACGACTGGTACGACGGCAACAACGGCTTCATGCGCGTCTTCTGCGACGCCCCCGCCCTGCCGCCCGAGCCCGGGCCCAAGGTGCTCTCCGCGGCCTGGTGGCGCGGCCTGTTGTGGCGGAGTCCCGAGGCCGTCGACGAGCGGCGGTTGGCCGAGGCGCGTGCCCTGCGCCCTTCGCCCGCGCAGCGGGACGTCCAGCCTGGGCCGTACTGGGCCGTCGACTCGGGGCCGTTGCGGATCATCGGCATAGACACCGGCCTCCTCGGCGGCATCGACCAGGAGCAGGGCGAGTGGCTGAAGTGCGTCTCGCGCGGGCCCAAACCCAAGATCCTGGTGACCGGTTCGCCGATCTACGTGGACAACGAGTACCACCCGTGCGCCATCGAGGGCGGCGGCACCGTCGACGACATCGTCCGGGACCCCGCGTACAACTACGTGGCGGCGATCGGCGGCGACATCCACAACTACCAGCACTATCCGGTCGATGTGGACGGCCGCACCATCGAGTACGTCGTCTCCGGCGGTGGCGGCGCCTTCATGCACGCCACCCACACCATTCCGCGCATCTCGACGGCCGGGGTCACCGAGAGGGACTTCCGCTGCTACCCGCTCCGCGCCGACTCGCTCGCGTTCTACGCCCGGCTGTACGGCCGGAGGCTGCATCTGCGGCGGTTCTTCGAGCTGACCAGCGAGGAGGCGTCGGCGGTGATAGCCGAGCGGCTCGGCATACCGGCGACCCGCGCCACGGACGAGCCGGTGACGCTCCGGATGAGGATGGTCGCCGCGCTGCTCGGGGTGGCCGCCAAGCCGCGCCGCGGAGCCCGGGTGCGGCTGCCGGTGCGCAAGATCTACGCGGGGGCGTTCTCGCCGAGTTCGGTGACGTACACCCCGCCGTTCTTCAAGAGCTTCCTGCGGCTCGACGTCACTCCGGACCACCTGCGGATACGGTGCTTCGCCGCGACCGGCAGCCTCGACCAGGAGCTCGACCCGCCGCTGGAGGACGAGTTCACGGTCAAGCTCCGCTGAGCGGGCATGCGGTACGGGTCGGGCGCTGACGCGGCCGATGGCGCGGCCGATGAAGCGGCCGATGTGACTGGCGGGGCAACCCGATCGGTGTCCCACCGCGTTCCCTGGGTGTGGAACCGAACAGAACGGCGGTGACCTCCATGCCCGATCCGCGCGACGACGACGACGAACACGACAACGAACACGACGAACACGACAACGAACACGACGAACACGAC
>NZ_JTHL01000001.1:4744354-4753605 GCF_000818195.1 Streptomyces sp. 150FB
CCCCGGCGGCGCAGACCGTCACCCCGGCCGAGCTGCCCGGACTCGGCCCCGCGACCCGGGCGGAGATCCCGGACGGCACCACCCAGGCCGTCGTGGTGACCGGCGCCACCCGGGACACCAACCAGGACACCGCCGTCATGTACGAGCGTGACCCGGCGACCGGCTGGCATCCCGTCACCGACCCGTGGCCCGCGCACAACGCGCTGCACGGCTGGACCGAGGACCACCACCAGGGCGATCTGCGCACCCCGATCGGGGTGTTCGGGCTCACCGACGCGGGCGGCAGGCTGGCGGACCCCGGCACCAAACTCCCGTACGACCGCGGCCCCGCCTTCTCGGCTTCGGGCACCGGCTTCAAGGGGGAGTCGCTCGCCGGGTCCTTCGACTATGTCGTCGCGATCAACTACAACCGGAAGCCCGGCACGACCCCGCTCGACTGGACCCGGCCGCTCGGCGCGCGCAAGGGCGGCGGCATCTGGTTCCACGTCGACCACGGCGGCCCGACGCAGGGGTGCGTGTCGCTGCCGAAGGCGCGGATGAAGGAGCTGCTGGGCCGGCTCGACCCGGCGAAGAAGCCGGTGGTGGTGATGGGCGACAAGGCGACCCTGGCCCGCTGACCAGGCGTCCCCCTCAGCGTCAGCCCCCTCAGGCTCCGGGCCTGCTCACCGCATCACCGTGGTGAGCACGTCGGCGCCCAGGTTCAGCAACAGCTCAGCGTGCAGCCGGTGGTACACCATCCGCCCCTCGCGCTGCGACGACACAAGACCGACCTCGCGCAGCCGCCGCAGATGCCGGGACACCTGCGGCTCGCCGATGCCCATGCGCTCGGCGAGTTCCGAGGTGGTGATCGGTTCGCCGAGGAGGTGGCGGCAGAGTTCGAGCCTGGCCGGTTCGGAGATCGCGGAGAGCCGGTCCCGTACGAGCGACTGCGACACCGGCGGCCGCTGTTCCCAGTCGCCCGCGATGAAATGCACGACGAGCGGCAGCCCCTCGTCCAGCTTCAGGATGAGGTGCGGCCAGCCGTGCATGGTGGGCACGAGGAAGCAGCCGCGATCCCGGATCGTCCCCCGCGCCGATTGCAGCTTGTCGTACGAGATGCGCGCCGGTTGCTGGGTCGCCGTGGCGGTCGGGCTGACCGACGTGAGCACCGCCCCGGCGCTCTCGGTCCGCAACTGCTCCCGCACCCGGGCCGCGACATCGCCCAGCCGGGGTCCGACGCGGCTCCACTCCTCGTCGAAGAACGCCTCGGCGCAGTGGTAGAGCGTGTCGACGAGCCCCGTACGGAACGACTCGGGGTCGTCCACCAGGGCGTTCGCCAGCTCCCCGCGCGAGAAGGAACGCCGCTCGCACGCCTTGATGAACTCCCGCCGCTCGGACGCGTTCAGCAGGATGTTCGCGCCGGGGAACACCACACCCCTGATCGCGTTCGCCGCGAGCCGTACGAAGACGCCGGTGTCGAGGCCGAGCAGCGAATCCAGCTCGTCGTGCAGGGTCCGGTCGAGCGGCTTGCGCAGCGGGAAGAACAGCCGGCAGCGGTAGCGCGCCCACATCGGCGCGTAATAGCGCAGCTCCTGCACGAGCGGTCCCGGGAGCCGGCCGCCGACCCGCGCGAGCCAGGTCCGCGACTCGGGGTGGTGCTCGGGCTCCGCCAGCACATGGAGACAGGCCAGAAGCTCGGCGAGCGGGGAGGTCCCCGCCACGAAATCCGAAGCGTCTGCCCCCTCTGCGTCGAGCACGACCACCACGCTTCGACTCTAGGCGCGGGTCTCGGCTCCCGCCAGGTCAGGGACCTGGCGGGAGCGCCGGACGAGCCGGAGGTGGCGTCGTCTCACGACCGCTCACCCACCACGAACAGCGTCAGCCAGGACGGCGTCCCCGGAGCGAGGTGCACCCGGTTGGTCGCGACGACCCTGCGCCGCGACCCCGCCTCCGTACCGCCCGTGTTCGGGTTGACGTCGAAGCGCGGGAAGTTGCTGGACGAGACGTCGAGCCGTATCCGGTGCCCGGCCTTGAACAGGTTGGCGGTGTCAGGCGCGATCACCGTGATGTCGTAGATCTCGCCGGGCTCCATGGGCTCGGGCCGCTCGTAGGAGTTCCGGTAGCGGGCGCGCAGGATCCCGTCGGTGAGATTCATGGCGTACCCGTTCGGGTAGTCCGCGCTCGGCGGGTGCACGTCCACCAGCTTGACCGTGAAATCGGTGTCGGGCGCGTCCGTCGAGACCGCGAGACGCACCTCCACGGGCCCGGCGACCGCGACGTCCTCGGGCAGCGGGTCGGTCTCGAAGACCAGCACGTCGGGGCGGCTCGCCAGCGGCAGGTGCGGCGGCTCGCCGCCGTACACCGTGTCGTCGGTGCGCTGGTCGAAGGCGCCGCCGACCATGACGGGCTCGCCGGAGGTGATCTGGCCGCCGATGGTGGGTACGGGGTGCGCCGGGTCGAAGTCGTAGGCGATCTCGCTGTCGACGCCCGCGAGGGGCTCGTCCCGCGTCAGCGCGCCGCGCTCGCGCAGATACAGCCGTACGGGCTCCGCCTCACGCGGCGGCCAGGCGTCGGCGACCCGCCAGCTCCCGCCGTGGTCGAGCCTGCCCTCGTCCGTACGCAGGCCGCTGCCGCCGCCCATCAGGAAGTACTGGACGGGCGGATAGCGGTCAGGACCGTCCTCGCCGGGGCCGGCCAGGTGCCGGGCGAACCACTCGGCGCGGAACTCCAGGTAGTCGGGGGCGAGGTTCCCGTCGAGGGTCGCGGCGGGACCGAAGTCGACGTCGCCGGAGTGGCTGACGCTGCGCGCGCCGTGCGTCCAGGGGCCGACGACGAGGTACGCCGGGCTGTTCTTGCGCGCGCCGAGCTGCTGGAAGTTCTCGACGGCGGTCCTGATGTACGGGTCGTACCAGCTCACCATGTGCAGGCTCGGCACGTCGGGGAAGTCGTCGTAGTAGCCGCGCCCGTAGATCCCGAGCTGCTTCCAGAAGCCGTCGAAGGGCCCGCGCTCCCACTGGTCGAGCAGGAACTCCTCGTACTCGGGCACCGAGCGCAGCGGCGAAGTCCCGCGCCGCCAGGGCATCGCCCCGAACCAGGCGCGCATGTCCTGCGACTCCAGCGCGGCGCGTACCACCGGATCGGCGAGCGCAGCCGGGCTGTGGAACGCGTGCCGGTAGGCCCAGGTCGCCTGCTTCAGCTCGAAGGCGCCGCCCATCCGGACCCCCGCGTCGTACGCGCTGGCGAAACCGCCCGAGTCGACGAACATCGCGGTCAGGTGGCGCGGCGACAGTGCGGCCAGCGCGGTCTGCGCGTGCGCGGAGTAGGAGACGCCGGTGGTCAGGACCCGGCCGTCGCACCAGGACTGCTCGGCGGTCCACTCGACGGTGTCGTAGCCGTCGGCGGCCTCGCAGAGGTACTTCACGAAGGTGCCCTCGGAGTCGCCTCGGCCCCGGCAGTCCTGGCGTACGACGTTGAAGCCGCGCCCGGCGAAGAAGGCGGCCTGCTCCTCGGGCAGGATCGGTTCGCCCCGCTCGTGCGGGTCGTGCCGGTGCAGGCCGTCCGAGACGCGGCGCTCCCTCCTGCCGTACGGGGTCCGCTCCAGGAGTACGGGGCCGGCGACGGGCCGGGGGCCGGGGGTGTAGAGGTCGGCGACGAGTACGGTGCCGTCGCGCAGCGGGGTGCGGATGACGTGGCGCCATACGGAGCCGCCGTGCGGGAGCGGGATCTCCTCGGCTTCGGTGCCGGCTTCGGTGCTGGTGCCGGTGGTCGCACCGGCGTCCGCGCCTGCCCCCGCGCCCGCGTCGGTCGTTGTCACTTATTGACCTGCTTCGCCAGTCCCGGCCAGATCTTGATGAGCTGGGGGGTCGGGGCTTCCGTGAACCACTTGTCGTAGATCTTCAGGAAGGTCCCGTCGTCGACCATCTTCGCGAGTTGCGCGTCGGTGGCCTTGAGGAGCTTGGTGTTCGACTTGCCCACGGCCATCGAGGTCGGGTGGTCCACCGGCGCTGAGACGGCGACCCGCAGGTTCTTGTACTGCTTGCGGTAGGCATCCGAGTCGGGCCCGCCGACGACGAACGCGTCCAGGCCACCCGACAGCAGCTTGGAGACCGCCGAGGGCTGGGTCTGGAAGTTGGTGAGGACGGCGCCGGACATCTTCTGCTTGACGAAGTCCTGCTGCACGGAGCCGGTGACGGCGCCGACCGGCTTGCCGCTGAACGCGGACAGGGCCGTGGCCTTGCTGTTCGTGCGGGTCAGGACATCGGTCGTGGACCAGTACAGGCCCTTGGTGAAGCTGACCGACTTCTGCCGCTCGGCGGTCACACCGAGGCCGGAGGCGGCCAGGTCGTACTGGCCCGAGGTCAGGCCCTGGAGGGCACCGGGCACGGTGCTCGCCTTGTAGACGACCTTCAGGTCCAGCCGCTTGGCGACCTCGTCGGTGAGGTCGACGATGAAGCCGGTCGGCTTGCCCTCCTTGGTGGCGCTCGCGAACGGCGGCTGGTCGGTGGAGACCGCAGCCGTGATCGTGCCCGGCTCCTGGAGTCCGTACTTGTCGCTGTCGGCGGAGCTGCTGCCGCCGCCGCAGCCCGCGAGGAGCAGGAGAGCGGTGGCCGCCGATCCCGCTGCCGTTGCCTTCATGGCGGTGTTTCTCATGGCGATGGGTCCTATCTGTGCTGGTCCGGGCGTGCTGTTCCGGGCAGTGCTGTGCCGTGTGTTTGGTGCTGAGCCGTGCGCCGCGCGACGCGTACCGTCAGAGGACTTTCGAGAGGAAGTCCCGCAGGCGCGGGCTCGTCGGGTTCTCCAGCAGGTCCCGCGCCGTGCCCTGTTCGGCGATCCGGCCCTCGTCCATGAAGATCACCCGGTCGGCGACCTCACGCGCGAACCCCATCTCGTGCGTGACGACGACCATGGTCATTCCCGAGGTCGCCAGCTCCCGCATGACATCCAGGACGCCCTTGACCAGCTCCGGGTCGAGCGCCGATGTCGCCTCGTCGAAGAGCATCACCTCGGGCCGCATCACCAGCGCACGGGCGATCGCCACGCGCTGCTGCTGCCCGCCGGACAGGTTGGCCGGCCGGCTGGCCGCCAGGTGGCCGAGGCCGAGCCTGCGGAGCTGGGTGTGCGCCCGCTCCTCGGCGTCGGCGCGGCTCATCTTCCGTACGTTGCGCAGCGCGGCGGTGAGGTTGCCCAGGACGCTGAGGTGCGGGAAGAGGTTGAAGTGCTGGAAGACCATGCCGATCCTGGCGCGCAGCGCGTCGACGTCCACGCCCGGATCGGTGAGCGGGAC
Organism: Streptomyces sp. 150FB; assembly: GCF_000818195.1. Lineage (GTDB taxonomy): Bacteria > Actinomycetota > Actinomycetes > Streptomycetales > Streptomycetaceae > Streptomyces. Next base: position 4,749,618 of record NZ_JTHL01000001.1, read on the forward strand.
ACCGGAGACGGACACCGTGCCGCTGGTGGGCCTCTCCAGGAGGTTGAGGCACTTGAGCACGGTCGACTTGCCCGACCCGGAGGGGCCGATGACACAGACCACCTCGCTCGGCGCCACGTCGAAGCTCACACCGCGCAGGATCTCGGCGGAGCCGTAGGACTTACGGAGGTCCCTGACGCTGATGGCGGGGGTGGCGGCCGGCGCGAGCGCCGTCCCTGCCACGGTTTCGCTGGTCATGCCTGGACCTCCTTGGTGCCCGTACGGCTTCCGGCGCCGGTGCCGTCGCCGGTGTCGAGGAGCGCTCCGGCCTGCTCCTCGCCGACCGCCGGGGCGAGCGGCGCGGGCCGGGCGGCGGAGGACGGCCCGTCGCGCATCTTGCGGTCCAGCCAGTTGACGAAGTACGTCAGCGGGATCGTGATCACGAGGTAGCAGAGCGCGGCGGCGACCAGCGACGACGAGTTGTACGTGGCGGCCTGCCGCTCCTGCGCGATGAAGTAGATCTCCCGCTGGCCGACCGAGAGGCCCAGCAGATAGACCAGCGAGCTTTCCTTGACGTCGACGATGAACTGTCCCGTCAGCGCCGGCAGCACATTGCGGATGCCCTGCGGTACGACGATCAGCCGCATGGTGCTCAGGTACGACATCCCGAGGCTGCGCCCCGCCTGCGTCTGCCCCGCGGGCACCGACTGGATGCCGGAGCGGAAGATCTCCGCGCAGTAGGCGGCGGATATCAGTCCGACGGCGACGACCGCGTAGCCGAGCGGGCTCCTGCCGAACGGCCGGATGCCTGCCGCCGGGAGGCCGAGGCCGACGAGGCTGACCGTCACGATCGCCGGCATGCCGCGGAAGACGTCCACATAGATCCGGGCGGGCAGCCGCACCAGCCGCTTGTTGGAGAGCAGCAGGACGGCCAGCAGCATGCCGACCACGAGACCGAAGACGATGGCGAGCGCCGCGATCAGGAGAGTGTTGGCGAGGCCCTCGGTGAGCAGCGTCGGCAGGGCACTGGTGATCTCGTGCCAGTCGAAAAAGGTGTGGAGAAAATCGTTCACGCGGTCGCTCCGATCGGCTACGGGGCCGTTCTGCGCCCGCGTACTCGGTGTTGGCGACACCCTAGGGGCGGCTCAGGCCGGTCCCCCTGACAGTTGCGCCACAGTGGTAACTGTCGGGGCGCGCACACGCGCGAAGGGCCCGGAAACCGTGGTTTCCGGGCCCTTCGGTCAGAGCGCGTACGAGGTCAGCGCCCTGCTCGCGCCGTTCGGGGCTCGCGCTGTGCGGGTCGCGCTACGCGGGCTTCTCCTCCAGACGCGGGAACAGCACCGCGCCCTTCGTCACCTTCGCCCCCACCGGCAACTGCCCCCACACCGCGGCGTCCTGCACCCGCTGGTCGGCGAGCGCGCCGAGGCCCTCGGCGGCGCCGAGCGACTCCCACAGCTTCTGCGAGGTGTCCGGCATCACAGAGTTGAGCAGTACGGCGCACGCGCGCAGCGCCTCGGCCGCCGTGTAGAGGACCGTCGCGAGCCGCGCCTGACCGGCGTCGGACGTGTCCTTTGCCACCTTCCAGGGCTCCTGCTCGGTCAGGTAGCCGTTGACCTGCTTCACGAAGTCGAAGATCGCGGCGATACCGCCCGCGAAGTCCAGCTCCTCACCGATCCTGCGGTCCGCCTCGGTGACGGCCTTGGTGAGGCCGTCCCGTACGGCCTGCTCGGCGTCGCCTTCGGCGGTCGCCTCCGGCAGCGCGCCGCCGTAGTACTTGCCGATCATGGCGGCGACACGCGAGGCGAGGTTGCCGTAGTCGTTCGCCAGCTCCGAGGTGTAGCGGGCGCTGAAGTCCTCCCAGGAGAACGAGCCGTCCTGCCCGAAGGCGATCGCGCGCAGGAAGTACCAGCGGTAGGCGTCGACGCCGAAGTGCGAGGTCAGGTCCTGCGGCTTGATGCCCGTCAGGTTCGACTTCGACATCTTCTCGCCGCCGACCATCAGCCAGCCGTTGGCCGCGACCTTGCCGGGCAGGGGCAGCCCCTGCGCCATCAGCATCGCGGGCCAGATGATCGCGTGGAAGCGCAGGATGTCCTTGCCGACGAGGTGCACGTCGGCGGGGAAGGTCGCGTCGAACTTCGCCTGGTCGGCGCCGTAGCCGGCGGCCGTCGCGTAGTTGAGCAGCGCGTCGACCCAGACGTAGATGACGTGCTTCTCGTCCCACGGCACCGGCACGCCCCAGTCGAAGGTCGACCGGGAGATGGAGAGGTCCTGCAAGCCCTGCTTGACGAAGTTCAGCACTTCGTTGCGCGCGGACTCCGGCTGGACGAAGCCCGGGTTGGCCTCGTAGTGGGCCAGCAGCTTCGGGCCGTACTCGCTGAGCTTGAAGAAGTAGTTCTCCTCCTTGAGGATCTCCACCGGAGTCTTGTGGATGGCGCACAGCTTGACGCCGCCCTCGCCCTCGATCAGATCGCCGGGGAGCTTGTACTCCTCGCAGCCCACGCAGTACGGGCCCTCGTAGCCGCCCTTGTAGATCTCGCCCTTGTCGTACAGGTCCTGGACGAACTCCTGCACGCGGTCCGTGTGCCGGGCCTCCGTGGTGCGGATGAAGTCGTCGTTGGCGATGTTCAGGTGCTGCCAGAGGGGCCGCCACGACTCCTCGACCAGCTTGTCGGACCACGCCTGCGGGGTGACGCCGTTGGCCTCGGCGGTACGCATGATCTTCTGACCGTGCTCGTCGGTCCCGGTGAGGAACCACACATTCTCGCCGCGCTGGCGGTGCCAGCGGGTGAGCACGTCACCGGCGACGGTCGTGTAGGCGTGACCCAGGTGGGGAGCGTCGTTGACGTAGTAAATGGGGGTGGTGACGTAGTACGTCTTCCCACCCGGCTCTGCGTGCTCTTCGGTGGCGGCCATGCTCGAAATTCTAACGGCGGCCGATGACCGGCCCCGACTGCCTGTGGACAACTCAGGCTGTGGTCAGGCTGTGGACAACTATTCGGGGGCGGCCCGGGACGGAGAGCTTTGCGAAACACTCTTTCCCGTAGGACGGGCACATCCTGAGACAGGACGGGCACGACGCGAGGGGACGGCAGCATGCGGGTACTGGTCGCCGAGGATGAGGAGATCCTCGCGGAACTGGTCGCCACCGGCCTGCGTCGCGCGGGCTTCGCCGTCGACACCGTCTACAGCGGCGACGCAGCCCTCGCGTACCTGGGACTGCACGACTACGACGTCGTCGTCCTCGACCGTGACCTGCCCCGCGTCCACGGGGACGACGTGGCGCGCAAGCTGGTCGCCGACGCGTCCCGTACGCGCATCCTGATGCTCACCGCTTCCTCCTCGATGGAGGACCGGGTCGCGGGCCTGGACCTGGGCGCCGACGACTATCTGGGCAAGCCGTTCGAGTTCCCCGAACTGGTCTCCCGGGTACGCGCCCTGCGGCGCCGCAGCTCCCGGCCCGTACCGCCGCAGCTCGAACGGCACGGCGTACGGCTGGACTCCGTACGCCGGACGGTGTCGCGGGACGGGCGGGCGCTCGACCTGTCCCCGAAGGAGTTCTCGGTGCTCCAGATCCTGCTGGAGGCCGACGGGGCGACCGTCTCGGCCGAGCAGCTCCTCGAACGGGCGTGGGACGCGCACGCCGACCCCTTCACGGGAGCGGTGCGGGTCTGCCTGAGCAAGCTGCGGGGGAAGCTGGGGGAACCGCCGCTGATCCGTACGGTGCAGGGTGTGGGATACGCGCTGTGAGCGGCGCCCGGGGCGTCAGAGGCGTCCGTACGCGCATCGCGCTGGTCTTCGGGGCGGTGTTCGTGGTGCTCGGCGCCTGCCTGCTGGCCGTGGTGAACCTGTTCTCCAGCGCCGGTACGGACAGCGAGGCGGCGGCGATCGCGGCGCGGGCGAGAGTCATACCGGCGGCCTCGGCGGCGCCGGGTAGGGCCGTTCCTGAGCCGAAGCGGCCTGAGGCGCGGGCGTCCGAGGCGCGCGCCCCCGAGGCGCGGGTGCCGGAGCA
>NZ_JTHL01000001.1:4753867-4762146 GCF_000818195.1 Streptomyces sp. 150FB
GCGGGTGCCGGAGCAGCGGCGCGGTCCGGAGCCAGGCAGCCGCCCTGAGCCGGAGCGCCGCCCGGCCCCCGACGACCCGCTCGCGCGCCCGGTCTCCGTCTACCAGCTCACCGACAACGTCAGCGACGCGGCCTCCGACGAGCTGCGGTTCTGGTCGGCCATGGCGCTGCTGGGCATGGCGGTGTGCGCGGTCGGCGTGGGGTGGTGGACGGCGGGCCGCGTACTGCGCCCGGTGCACGCGATGACGGCGCGGGCGCGCGGCCTGACCGAGCACAACCTGCACGAACGGATCGGCGCGAGCGGACCCGACGACGAGCTGAAGGAGCTGGGCGACACACTCGACGCGCTGCTGGCCAGGCTCCAGAAGGCCTTCGACAGCCAGCGCCGCTTCATAGCGAACGCCTCGCACGAGCTGCGTACGCCGCTGGCGACCCAGCGTGCCGCGATCCAGATCGGCCTGGACGACCTGTCCACACCGGACGAGCTGGCCCGTACGCGCGAGACGCTCCTCGACAACAACCGGCGCAGCGAACAGCTCGTCGAGGGGCTGCTCATGCTGGCGCGCGGTGAGCACGAGATCGAGAAGGACCGGGCCGACGACGTAGATCTGGGCGCGGCCGTGTCGGACGAGGCGAGCCGCCACGGCCTGTCGGCGCGGGTCACGGACGGCGGTACGGTGCGCGGGGACCGCCTGCTGCTGGGCCGCCTGGTGGCGAATCTGCTGGCCAACGCGGTGACGTACAACGTGCCCGACGGTACGGGAACGGTCGAGGTGACCGTCACCGGCTGCGTGCTGGTGGTCCGCAACACCGGCCCGATCGTGGCGGAGGCGGAGATTCCGGCGCTGTTCGAGCCGTTCAGGCGGGGCGAGGGCCGCGACCGGATGGGCCGGGGAGCGGGGCTCGGGCTGTCGATCGTCCGCTCGATCGCGCGTGCGCACGGCGGGACGGTGACGGTGGTGCCGGGCGGTAAGGGCGGCGGCCTGGCCGTGACGGTGGAGCTGCCGCCGGCCGCTGTGGTGTGAGGGCGGCCGGCGGCTGTGCTGCTGGTGGTGCGACTGGTGGTGCTGGTGCGGGTCAGGCCCCCTGGGGGTTCCAGCCGTCGAGCAGCCCGCTGTAGAGGTCGGCGTCGGGGGTGTCGGTGGGGGTCGGCCCGGCGGTGAAGAACCCGACGTTGTCCAGGTCGGCGCGCTGCTTGCGCAGGAAGTCGAACGCCTTGGACTCGCCCTCCCCGAACGCCACGAACGCCCAGTGGATGGGCTTGCCGGCGACCGCGACGAGCGCCTGCCGCGCGGGGACCTTGGCGTCGGGAGCGCCGTCCGTCTGGAACACGACGAGCGCCGGCTCCGTGGCCCCGGACTTCTCGTGGTGCGCGGCGACCTCTTCGACGGCCCGGTGGTAGCTCGTACGTCCCATACGGCCGAAGGAGTTGTGCAGTTCCTCGATCCTGCCTTCGTAGGAGGTGAGGCCGAGGTCGCCGGTTCCGTCGATGTCGGTCGAGAAGAACACGGTGTGGACGGCGGGATCGTCGCCGAGGTGCGAGGCGAGCGCGAGCGTCTGCTCGGCGAGGTGCTGCGCGCTGCCGTCCTTGTAGTACGAGCGCATGGACCCGGACCGGTCGAAGACGAGGTAGACGACGGCACGGGTGCCGGCGAGCCCGCGCTCGGTGAGCGCGGCGAGGGCGGCGTCGCTGTGAGCGGAGAGGCCGCTGTCACCGGCGGTGACGGCGGGGGTGGGGTCGGCGTCGGCGGTTACGGGGGCGGGGGCGGCCGGGGCTTCGGCCTGGTCGGTGGCGGGCTCGTCAGCGGCGACGGGCTCCGTGAGAACGGGCTCGGCGACGAGGACCGGCTCGGGCTCAGCTTCAGGCTCGGGCTCCGGCTCGGTGACCTTCGGGGTCGCGGTGGTGGCGACGGGCTCGGGTTCGGGCTCGTCGGCGACCGCCTGCGTCTCCGGCTCCGGCTCGGTCTCCCGTTCCGGCAGAGCGTCCGTGTTGATGTCCGTATCCACCACGGCCGGCTCAGTGGTCTCAGTGGTCTCGGCGGGCTCGACGACCTCAACAGCCGCCACAGGCGCGGGAGCAGCGGCCTCAGCGGCCTCAGCGGCCTCCGCCGGAAGGTCCTCCTTCACATCGGCGGGCTCGGCGGGCTCGGCGAGCTCGGTCGGCTCAGCGGGCTCGGTCGACGCAGCCGGCTCCGCCAACTCCTCCGCCGGCGCCAACTCCTCCGCCGACTCCTTCGCCGGCGCCGACTTCTGCGCCGGGATCGTCGCCGCGTTCCGCTCCTGCTCGGCCGCCGCGGCCCTCGGGTTGTCGAAAGCGGCGGCCACCAGATCCGCCGCCGCCCCCTCCGCCTTGGTCTTCTCCTGTGCCTGCGCGGGAACGCTCACGCTCGTGGCGTCCGCTTCGGGACGTTCCGCGCGGTCCGTGTGTGCGGCCTGGGGCGGTACGGAAGTTGCCGCCGACCCGTTGCGCTCCCCACGGTCGCGTCCAAACACCTTGCGCAGCAAGCTCCGAATGCCCATGGGCGAGGCCTTCCAGATGAGTTGGGTGCCGTGTGTATATGTCCGCACCTGGGGGTAAGGATCTTGGCGGGCTTCCCCGGGGAGAACCCCGTATCCCTGGCCAGGGCGGATACGTAAGGTTAGCGGCCGTCCGGGGTGATCTCCGGCAGGGGCGTACGGGTCGCGTCGCCCGGCTGCCGTCATGCCCGCGTGAAGTGCCCGCTGGAGCGGTGCTGGGGTTTGCCCCACCCCGAGAGGCCCGGTGACGTCATGGGCAGGGCCGACGCCTCTCCGTAGCGTTTCGGCCATGGGCATGAACATGTGGCGACTCGCGATACAGACCCTGCGGTTCAGGAGGAGCGGCTTCCTGGCCACCTTCGTCGCGCTCTTCTTCGGCACGGCCGTGGTGATGGCCTGCGGGGGCCTGATGGAGACGGGTATCCGCAACAACGTCCCGGCGGCGCGGCTGGCAGGCGCAGCCGCCGTGGTGATCGGGGACCGGTCGTACGAGCTGCGCCCGGGCTCGCCCGAGGACAGTGAGCAGGAGGTGCTCCCCGAGATCGCGCCGCTCGACGCGGGGCTGACCGGCCAACTGGCGGCGGTCCCCGGGGTGGAGCGGGTGGTCGGGGACGTCACGTTCCCCGCGGTGCTGCTCGCCGGTTCGTCGCCCGGAGCCAAGGTGTCGGCGCACGGCTGGGACTCCGCCTCGCTCGCCCCGTACGGTTACGGTTTGCGCTCGGGCGCGCCGCCCACCGGACCCGGTCAGGTCGTCCTGGACACCCCCACGGCGTCGAAGGCCGGCGCGGGTGTCGGCGACCGGATCCGTATCGCGGCCCACGGCGGTTCCGCCGTCTACCGGGTCAGCGGCATCGTGGGCGGCATGACGGGCCCCGGCCGTACCAAGGCCGTGGTCGGACCGGTGCTGTTCTTCGCCCAGGACGAGGCGCGGCGCCTGGCCGGGCACCCGGACACGTACGACTCACTCGCCGTCGTCGCCCGGCCGGGCACGGCCCGCGCCGATCTGGCCGCCGGAATCTCCCGGGCGCTGGCCGGCACCCACGCCAAGGTGCTCACCGGCGACGATCGCGGCTTCGCCGAGTTCCCGGTCGCGCAGGAGCGGCGTTCGGACCTCATCTCGCTCGCCGGCGTCTTCGGCGGACTGGCCGTCCTGGTCGCGGTGTTCGTCACCGCGGGTACGGTGACGCTCTCCGCCGCCCAGCGGCGCCGCGAACTCGCCCTGATGCGGGCCATCGGCGTCACCCCGCGCCAGCTCCGCCGGATGCTGCTCGCCGAGACCCTGTTCGTCGCCGTGGTGGCGATCCTGCTGGCCTGGCTGCCGGGGCAGCGGCTCGGCGGAGTGCTGTTCGACCGGCTGGCAGCGAGCGGAGTCACCTCCGGGGCGGTCGAGTTCACCCTCGGACGGATCCCGCTGGCCGCCGCGGGTGGCGCCGTCCTGCTGACGGCGATCGGCTCGGGGCTGATCGGCGCGCGTCGCGCGGCCCGGACCAGGCCGGCCGAGGCGCTCTCCGAAGCCGCCGTGCAGGAGCGCTGGTTCGGGGTCTGGCGATTGCTGTTCGCGCTGCTGTTCCTCTCGGGCGCGGCGGCGCTGGTCATCGTCACCTGGACGGTGATGCGCGGTCCGGTCGCTTCGAGCACGGCGATGCCGGCCGTGATGCTCGCGGTCATCGGTCTCGCGCTGCTGGCGCCGGGCCTGACGAAGATGTGCGTCGTGCTGCTGCACGGTCCTGTCCGCGCGCTGACCGGCGCTTCGGGACATCTGGCGATGCTCAACTCCCGGGCGCGCGCCGTACAGATGGGGGCCACGGTCGCGCCCGTGATGCTGGCGGTCGGGATCGCGACGGCGTCGCTGTACATCCAGACGACCCAGGACGAGCTGACCAACCGCGCGTTCGTCGCGAACCTCAGCGCGGACGCCGTACTGACCTCGGTCTCCGGCACGGTCGACCCCGCGCTCGTCGACCGCGTCCAGGAGCTGCCCGGGGTGGCGGCGGCGAGTGCGTACGTCACCAGCCTCGGCTACCTCGAACGCCCCGGCGGCCGTGGCACCGAGAGCGGCGAGGACGGCATGCCGTTGCAGGGGGTCAGCGCGCGGGGCGCGGCCGGGACCACGGCGGCGGCGGCGACGCGAGGGAGCTTCGCCGCGCTGACGGGCCGGACGGTCGCCCTTCCGGAGAGCGCCGGGCACGACGTGGGTGACACGGTGACGCTACGGCTGGGCGACAACACCACCGTGGCGGTACGGGTCGTCGCGACCTACCACCCCAAGGCCTCGTCGGACGCGGCGCTACTGCCCGCGGCGTTGCTGGCCCCGCACACGACGGCCGGTCTGCCGGGGCAGATCCTGGTACGGGCGAAGCCGGGCGCCGACCTCGGCCCGGCGCTCGCCCGGTTCGCGGCGGCCGAGCCCGGACTGACGGTGGAGGGCAGGGACGCACTGGTCGCCGCGCACGCCCAGGGCACGCAGACCCAGTCCTGGGTCACCTATCTGCTGGTCGGCATGATCATCGCGTACACCGCGATCTCGGTGGTCAACAGCCTGGCCCTGGCGACGGGCAACCGCCGCCGTGAGTTCGGCCTCCAGCGCCTGACGGGCGCGACCCGGGGGCAGGTCATGCGAATGGTGACGGTCGAGGGCCTGCTGGTCGGTGTGATCGGTGTCCTGCTGGGTACGGCGGCAGCGGCCGCGATCCTGGTCGCGTTCGTGCACGCGGCGGGCGACGGAACCGCGCTGCTGCCGTCGGGGCCGGGATGGCTCTACGGCGTGGTGGTGGTCGCCGCGCTCGCTCTGACGCTGTCGGCGACGCTGGTCCCGACCTGGCGTGCGCTGCGCGGCCGCCCGGCGGAGGCGGCGGGCGCGGGCGCCGACTAGCAGGCGAAAAGAACGCGTCCCCCGCCCCGTACGCGCTTACCCTCGACACATGGCTTCTGAGTCAGCAGCAGCGAACGAGCCGGACGCACCGGACACAGCAGGCAGTGGGGCGGCCCTGCCCGGCGAGGCGACGGGAAGCGCGCGGGTCGACACCTGGGTCTGGTCCGTACGGCTCACCAAGACGCGCTCCCAGGCAGCGTCGGCCTGCCGCGCCGGGCACGTGCGCGTCAACGGTGAACGCGTCAAACCCGCGTACACGATCAAGGCGGGGGACGAGGTCCGCGTACGGAACGCCGGGCGCGAGCGGGTGGTGGTGGTCTCCCGCATCATCCGCAAGCGGGTCGGCCCCCCGGTCGCCGCGCTGTGCTTCGTGGACAACAGCCCGCCACCCCCGCCCCGCGAGTTCGTCGCCCCGATCGCGACCCGCGACCGGGGAGCGGGCCGCCCGACGAAGCGCGACCGTAGGGACATGGACCTGTTCCACGGCATGCGATGAGCCCCGGGACGATGCCAGTCACCACAGCAAGGAGTTCGCCGCCAAGCAGCGAAGCGGATGCAGCGATCCCCCGCGCGAGCCCCGCAGGGCAAGCAGTCCGCAGCCGGGAGCAAACCGGCACAACAAGCAGTCCCCGCGTGCCCCGCAGGGCAAGCAACTGGCAGCCGGGAGCAAAGCGGCAGAACAAGCAAGGCTCCCCGGGGAGTCTCCCCCCTGGGGCCGCCCCCCTCAAGGATCAGTTGCGGTGGAGGGGTGGGTGTCAAGGGTGGAGCGGAGCGGAATCGGCGCAGCCGACGCGACGCAGGAGCGCCCTTGACGCCCACCCCGGAACCGCGAAAATCAAGATCAAGGGGCGGCCCGACCCTCACCAACACCGCACCGGCCCACCCCGACCGCCCCGCCCGAACCCGCAGACCGCTGGGCGGCAAGGTAGGCGACGCGGGACGGGATCATCGGGGGCGCCGCCCCGAGCCCCGGTCACCCGGTCACCCAGTCACCCAGTCACCCGAGAACGCCGCCTGACGCGGTGAGGCGCGTGAGACGGGTGAGACGGATCGGGCGGGCCAGGTTTAACTTCGCACCGTCACTCTTGCTGCACGGAAAGTAAAACCGGTCGTAGGAGGGAATGTCCCTCCCATGAACCACGACGGCGAACAGCGCGACCCGCACACCCCGTACGACCCGCACGTCCCGCAGGCCCCGCTCACGTCGGGGGCCGCGCACATTCAGTACGACCAGCACACCGCTCACGCGCCGTTCCGCCCGGACGATCACCATGTGCAGTTCCGGCTTCCCTGTCATCCCCGCAGCGTGGGCCGCGCGCGGGAGGTCCTCCGTACCGACATCGGGCTCCCGGAGGAGCCGGGCGAGACCGCGGCGCTGCTGCTCTCCGAACTCGTCACCAACGCCCTGCGCCACGGCAGTCCGCCCGGACGCGAAATCTCCATCACCCTCTGCCGGGCCGGCGGGCTGTTGCGGCTGGAGGTCGAGGACGCGGGGGAGACCGTGCCCCGGCCCCGCGCTTCGGGGCCCGATGACGAGTGCGGCCGGGGTCTCGCGCTGGTGGCCGCGCTCGCCGACGACTGGGGGGTGTCTCCCCGCCGCGGTCCCGGGAAGCGGGTCTGGGTGACGCTCAAGGTCGACGACCTGTGAGACCGATCCTCCCCGGCGGGGAGGTGATCGCCCGCGCGGCCCTCACCTCCTGCCGCAGCGGAGCCAGTACGCCGTTCTCGTCGCCGGCCAGCTCCGCCCGTACCTCGGTCAGCACCTCGCTCGACCGCACGCCCTCCGCCAGCTCCCGCAACTGCCGTTCGATCTCGGCGGTCTCGGCCGGGGCCGGCGGCGGGGCGCCGTGGTTGACGCGGACCCGGGCGGCTGTCGTCGCGTCGACGATGCGTTCGACGGCGACGACCAGCGGCCACCAGGCCGCCGCGCGCCGTCCGGTGGGCGGGGGCTCGGTCAGGGCGCGCTGGAACTCGCTGCGTACGACGGACAGATCGCGGTAGATGCGCCGGCGCCTGCGGACGCGTTCCGCCTGGCCGTCGTCGTCGGCGGCGTCGGCGCCGGTGTGGCTGCCGGCCGTGTCCGTGTCCGTGTCCGCGACCGGGACCGGGTCCGGGGCCGTGTCCGTGTCCGAGTCCGGGCCCGAATCCGGGTCCGTGAACGAGCACCGCACATAGTCCGCCGCGTCCTCCACCGCGTCCGCGAGCCTGTCGCCGATTCTGGTGTGCCAGCTCTCCGGCCAGAGCAGATAGCCCGCGACCAGCACGATCCCGCAGCCGATGAGGCTGTCGACGAACCGGGGGAGTACGAGGTCGAAGCCCAGGTGGTTGAGCGCGTCCGACAGCAGCAGGATCACCGGCGTGATCGTCGCCGTCTGGAAGGCGTACCCCTTCACCGACAGCGCGGGGATGAGCGCACCCAGCACGAGCAGGACCAGCACGTCCCACCAGCCGCGCGGCACAGCGGCCAGCACCCCCGCCGCCACGACGAGCCCCGCCGCCGTACCCAGCGCGCGCAGCACCGCACGCGAGAAGACGGAGCCGAAGTCCGGCTTGAGTACGAAGGTGACGGTCAGCGCCACCCAGTACGAACGGTCCACCGCGACCAGCGACACCAGAGCCTGTGCCAGCCCGATGCAGAGCGCCAGGCGCAGCCCGTACCGCCAGGAAGCCCCCGACAGCAGTACGCCGCGCGCCGTGCGGCGCACCCTGACGCCGAGCGAGGCCGGGCGGCCGAGCCGGTCGTCGGCCTCGGCCTCGACATCGCCGTGGCCCGGGCCGGGGGCGGAGCCGGTGTCGGGACCCGCCTCGTACACGACGGCGGCGGCGTGCCGCAGGGCGACATCGACGGCGCGTTCAGCGGGGGTCCCGGGTGCGGGGAGTTCGAGCGGCGG
>NZ_JTHL01000001.1:4763375-4768174 GCF_000818195.1 Streptomyces sp. 150FB
CAGCCACTCCGGGGGGCGGGGGCGGGGACGGCGGTGCGAGCGGCGCGGTGGTGCGAGCGGCGGCCGGCTCGGATCCGTGGGTTCTGCCATCCTTGACCTTCGCGGGGACCCGGTCTCGGACCGGGAGGAAACGCCGTCCTCGGGACGAACAGTGCCAGCGTACGACGGGTGTGACCGCTGGGCGTGGGCGGGCCCGTATCGCCTGTGATCCGCTGATCTCGTGATCTACGACGGCGGGCGGTATGCCGTGCGGCGTACGCGCTATCCCTGGTAGCCCTCCACCTCGTTCGGCGGGCGCACCGCCGCCTCGTCCGGATTCTCACCGAACTCCGACTTCGCGCGGCGCTGCCGCAGCAGGTCCCAGCACTGGTCGAGTTCGACCTCGACGGTACGGAGCCGGGCCCGCTCGTCGGCCCCGAGTCCGAGCCGGTCGGTCGAGCGGGCGCGCAGGTCGCGCTCCTCGGCGACGAGGGCGTTGATGTTGTCGAGGATCCGTGCGTTGCTGTCAGCGGGGTTCGAGGAGTTCATACGAGCGATCTTCGCGCTCCGGGCCGGTCGGCGCATCCCATGCGAGGCAGCTCGCTTTCTCGGGTTCGCTTTCCCCGGTTCGCTTCCCCGGGCTCACTTCTTCGGCTCACTTCTTCGGCTCGGGACCGTGCAGGTCCAGCGTGACGAGCAGCGACCGGTGGTCGGTGTGCGCCAGATCGATGAAGCGGGCGCCGCGCACGGAGAAGTCCCGGCTCACCAGCACATGGTCGATCTGCGCGCCGAACGGCCTGCGCGCGCCGGACGGCCAGGACGGCGTACGGCCCGCGCCCCCGAGCGGGGCGCTGTCGCGCAGCTCACCGGCGTCGAGGACGTCCCGGAAAGTGGCGTGGTCCCGGCTCGCGTTGAAGTCCCCGGCGATGATGCCGGGACCGTCACCCCGGTGGGCGGCGGCGTACGCGCGCACCTTGCCCAGCTCCGTACGCCAGGAGTCGACGGCGCCCGGGATCGGCGGCAGCGGGTGGGCGAGCTGGAGCCGTACGGGCACGGCGAGGCCGCCGAAACGGGCCGCGGAACCGGGCATGGCGAGGGTGCTCGCGATGCCACCGGTGTTCGTCAGCGGAACGGTGGACAGGATCGCCGAACCCTCCGACCCGCCGGCCTTCACGATGTGCCGGTACGGGTAGTCCGCGTGCGGAATCCGGACGGAGAGGAGTTGGGCGCAGGTGAACTCGCACTCCTGCACGAAGACCAGATCGGGTTTCTCGCGCCGGATCGCCGCGATCAGCCCGAGCGTGGCCTGTCCGAACTCGACGTTCGAGGTCAGCACGGTGATCCGGGCGACGACCGGCCCCCGCGAGACAGCGGCCCCTGCCTCGTACGGCCGCTCGAACCACCCCGTCACCGCGAGCAGTACCAACCCCCAGACGAGCCCGGCCCGCCAGCGGAGCAGCGCGCAGCACAGCAGAGCCACGGCCGTCGGCACGAGCAGCAAGGGGAGGAAGGCGAGGAGCTGGGGTACGGGAGTGACCCCGTCGACGCCCAGCACCCGGCAGCCGACGACGACGGTGAGCAGAGCGAGCACCAGGGCCGTGACCCAGACGAACAGCCGCTCCGGGAGCGGGCGCGCGGTGGGCGGGGGCGGCGGTGGCGCGGGTTGTCCCGATCGCGGTCCCGGCACCACGATCCTGCTCGTGCCGTCCAAGGGGCGGGCCTCTCGCTCAGCGAACGCGGACAGATGTGCGGCAGATACGGGGCAGATACGCGGACAGATATGCGACGGATACGCGGCAGATACGGGGCAGATGCGATGCAGATACGCGGACGGGTCATATCTTTCCGTACGGACCCCCACCCGCGCCTACGGAAGCCCACACCCGCCCACCGTGGCCCACACACGACAACGCACCGGGCGGCGAAAGCGACAACGTCCGTGTTGTCGCTCCCGCGCGCCCGGCGCGTCCCAGGAATTGGAGAGCTGTCGTTGGGTCAGAAGGTCAGGTGGTCAGACGGTTGGACGGAAGACCAGGCGGTCAGGCCCGGGCCATCCTGTTCTGAGTGGTCAGAGCCCAGATCGCGAACGCGCTCAGAGCCATTCCCACAACCGCCCAGACCGGCTGGTGCGGCAGATACATGAACTGCCCCACCAGGTTGATCGCGGCCAGTGCGATACCGACGAACCGCGCTATCTGCGACTTCATCAGAATGCCGATGCCGGCCAGCGCTATCAGGCCGCCCAGGATCACATGGACGTAGCCCCACGAGCTGACGTTGAACGTGTAGGCGTAGCCGGTGACGCCGTTGAGGAAGGCGTCGTTTTTGAGAGCGACGACACCCTGAAGGATGTCCGTCGCACCGGAGATCACCATCACGACACCCGCGAACAGGGCCCCGCCCATCGACCAAGAAGTGCTCCTTCCCGTGTGCGCACCGGTACCGGCGCCTGTGCCGGTGTGACCGCTCATGCCGTTGCCGGTGCCGTGGCCATTGCCTGTGTTGGCGCCAGCGCCGTAGCCCGTGCTGCTGGGGGGGCGCTGTGCTGTTCCTTGGCTCATAGCACCCATAGTGCGCCAGATGGAGCAAACGCGACATTTGGCAAGGGGGTATCGCTATAAAGATTTAGTAAAGCCCCTGGACACGCCCCTGGACACGCCGCTGGACAGGCGTCGGATGTGCCGCCGCCCGGGCCGCCCGGGCCGCCCGGACTGACCGGGCCGCCGGATACGTCCCCACGGCGCCGCGGCCGCCGCCAGCGCGACCCCGGCGGCGAGGACCGCCCAGGCCGCCGTACGGAGTGAGCCGGTCAACGCGTCGTACACCGCCTCGGCGGCCGAGCGGTCCGTGCCCGACGGCAGGTTGTCGAGCGTGAGCCCCCGGCCCGCCCAGACGCAGAGGAACAGCAGCCCCGCGCCCACGGCCAGCGCGAGGCCCACCCCCAGCACGGCGCGCCTCCGGTACCTGGCGGCGGGCAGGAGTACGGCCACCGCGGCGAGCGCCAGCGAACCCACCGCCGGCCAGATCCCGGCCGCCCTCAGGCCCCGTACGACATCGATCCGGGCGCCGAGGTCGGCCGGCCTCAGGACGGTGATCTCGGTGTGGCGTACGGGGATGCGGTCGGCGAAGGGCACGCCGTCGGCGCCCAGCCGCCGCTTCGCCTCGCCGGTGACGGTCGCCAGGTCGATGGTGACCGGGTTGTCGTTGTCGCTGGTCAGGGCGCGTTCGGTGGTGTTCTGGACGGCGCGGCTGACCATCGTCCACGCGGTCTTGAACGCATCGGTCGTGGTGAAGGACAGCACGGCCGAATGCAGCAGGTCGCGCACCTGGTCCTCCATGGCGCCCGCGTCGATCCGCTTCATGACCTCGTCGGTGACGCGGTCGCTGACGGCGTTACGTACGGCGGGGTCCGAGGCGAGAGGAACCGTCGTCGCGACAAAGCGGTCACTGTCGCCGATCTCCAAGTCCGTCCACGCGGCGATCGCGCTCAGCGGAGTCAGGACCGTCAACAGGACGATCAGAACGGTGGAGATAAGGGTCCGCACCCTTCCCAGATAACGCGTGCCGCACATCGGGCGCGAGCAGTGCGCCGCCGTACGGTTCTGGGCGTCGCGACGGGGACGTGGTCGCGACCGGGGTCAGGGGAACGGGGGCGGGTCTAGGATCGGCGCGATTGAATCTTCAACTTCAGGGCTCGCACCCGTCGTTCTCCTCGTCCCCTCACCTCATCCATCGGGAAGTCCCGTCATGAATATCGTGCTCTGGATCGCCGCTGCCCTGCTCGCCCTGCTCTTCGCCGGTTCCGGTTACGCGAAGGCGTTCAGGCCGAAGGAGAAGATCGTGGAGTCCATAGGCGGGTGGGCCGAGCCCTTCCCGCCGGCCTCGCTCAAGGCGATCGGCCTGGTGGAGATCCTCGGCGCGATCGGCCTGATCCTGCCGGCGCTCGTGAACATCGCGCCGGTCCTCGTACCGGTGTCAGCGGTCGGGTTCGTCCTCACGATGGTCGGCGCCGTGATCGTGCACGCGCGCAGGACGGGCGAGGGCAAGAACACCGTCTTCAACCTGGTGCTGCTGGTCGTGGCGGCGTTCGTGGCCTGGGGCCGCTTCGGCCCGTACTCGTTCTGAACCCCTCCTGAACCCCTCTGGCAGAGCGGCGGGGACGCGCCCGCCTCCCCTCCGCCCGGTTGCCGGTCGCCGTACGCGGGTGTGCCCTGGAGTGGTGGGGGGTCCGAGGGAAGGAGTCCGCTGTCATGGCCACTCAGGTCCCGATGTCCCGGCGCCACGCACGGCGGCGGCATGTCTCCCCGCTGTTCATGGCGACGCCGATCGTCGTCGGCATCATCTACGGCTCGTGGGCGTCGTTCCTCCAGCGCGACGGCGGCGCCGCCACTTTCCATCAGCTCTGGATCGCCCTGATCTCCGGGGTCGGCATCGCGGTGCTGATCGCAGCCCTGGGCCGTTTCCAGCACTCGCTGCGCCGTGAACTGCGCGCGGCCGCGTACGGGGCGCTCATCGGCGGATCGGTCGGCTACCTCTACAGCCTGAGCGAGTCGAGCCCGCTGAGGGCCTGCGGCATGGGGCTCGGGATCGGCGTGGCCACCCTGCTCACCACGTACTACATGTTCTACATGCGAGAGCCCTGAGCGAACGAGAGCCCGCCCCACTCGAAGGCCTCGTCGAACGCCTCGTCGAAGGCCGCCGCGTCCAAGGCGCCCCGTACCGCTGCCGTGATCCGGTCCACGTCACCGCGCTCGGCCGACGGCAGCGGGGCGCCGGCGGCGGTACGTGCCGCGTGCGCGGCGCCCAGCAGGGCCGCCGCC
>NZ_JTHL01000001.1:4768373-4778490 GCF_000818195.1 Streptomyces sp. 150FB
GGCGAGCGACTCGGCGCCGGCGAGACCCTCCGACGCCAGCGCCACCGCACGCGGATCACCCATGGCGCGGGCCACCGCGAGACCGTCGAGGTGCAGGGCGCGGGCGGCGGGCGCGTCGCCGCGCAGCTCGGCGACGAAGCCGAGTTCGGCGAGGACGAGCGAGTTGCCCGCCTCCGTCGAGACCTCCGCGTACCAGTCGCGGATACGCAGCAGATACGCCTCCGCGGTATCCAGGTCCCCGGCCCGGCGCGCGCCCAGCGCGAGGCCGAGTTCCGCGTGGATCTCGCCGAACCGGTAGCCCTGCTCGGCCGCCGTCCGACGCGCACGCTTATGCAGCTCGCGGGCGCGGTCGTGGTCGCCGGTGAGCAGGGCGAGCCTGCCGAGACCGGAGAGCCTGGAGGCGATCTCCGCGCCGAGGCCCAGCTCCTCAGCGATACGCAGTCCTTCCTCATGGATACGGGCGGCCTCGGCGTAGTCGCCGCGGATCTCGGCGAGTGAGGCCAGCGGACCCACCGACTGCGACTGTCCCCAGCGGTCGCCCAGTTCACGGAAGAGCGCGGCGCTGCGCTCGCCGTCGTGCCGCAGGGCGACGAGATCGCCGCGGATCAGGGCGTGTTGGGCACGCCGGGCCAGCGCGGCCGCGACGCCCCACCGGTCGTCGACGGCCCGGAAGGCGGCGAGCGCCTCTGCGGTCAGGCGCTCGGCGGCGGCGAGGTCGCCCGCGTTGAACAGGCCGTACGCCAGCAGCCACCGCGCGCGGGCCCGGCGCGCGGGAGAACTGATCGCATCCGTGATCACGTCCCTGTCCGTGTCCATGGCCGCGCCCGCTCCGGCCGGCTCACCCGTCAGCAGCGCGAAGGCGGTGTGCAGGGCGCACGCCTCCGCACGCGTCGCGCGGAGCCGCGCCGAAGGAGGTGCGGCGCCCAACGCCGCGGCCAGCGAACGGCGCGCCTCGCGCGGCCTGCCCGACAGCAGCCAGTACCAGGACAGCGCCGTCACCAGCCGCAGCGCCTCGCCTCCGTATCCGTGCCGTAGCGCCGTATCGAGCGCGGCCCGCAGATTTCCCGCCTCCGCGTCGAGTCGCGGGAGCAGGCGCCGCTGTTCGGGGCCGCGCAGATACGGTTCGGTGCGCTCGGCCAGCTCCACGTGGTGCAGCAGGTGCCGGTGGCGTACGCAGGCGTGGTCGGCCCGTTCGGCCAGCCGCTCGGCGGCGTACGCGGCGACCGACTCCAGCAGCCGGTAGCGGATCTCCGCACCCGGGGGCCCCGCGACCGTCTGCACCAGGGAGCGGTCCACCAGCCGGGCGAGCAGATCGGGCACGCTCCCGACCGGCACTCCGGTGCCGGCTTCGGCGGCAGTGTTCGCGTCGAGGACGGTGCCGGCGTCGACGTCCGCGCACACCGCTTCGGCCGCCTCCGGCGTCCAGCCGTCACTGTGTGCGGAGAGGCGGGCGAGCACGGTGCGTTCGGGCGGCGTCAGCAGCTCCCAGCTCCAGTCGATCACCGCGCGCAGCGTCCGCTGTCGGTCGGGCGCGCCCCGCTGTTCCGCGGCGAGCACCCGGAAGCGGTCGCCGAGCCGCTGGTCGAGCCGCTCGGCGAGCTGGTGGACGCCGAGACCGCGCACCCGCGTGGCGGCGAGTTCCAGGGCGAGCGGGATGCCGTCGAGCCGGCGACAAATGGTGCGGACGGCGTCCTCGGTCGTCGGATCGAGCACAAAACCGGGCGCGGTCGCGGCAGCCCGCTCGGTGAACAGCCTTACGGCATCCGTCGGTTGGAGCGGCTCCACCGGATAAAGCAGCTCGCCGGCCAGCCCCAGCGGCTCCTGGCTGGTCGCCAGCACACGGAGCCCGGCCGCCGACCGGAGCAGCCGCGCTGCGAGATGTGCCACCGGCTCGACGAGGTGTTCGCAGTTGTCGAGGATCAGCAGGGTCCGCCGGTCCCGCAGGGCGGAGGCGATCCGCTCGGCGGTGGTGTCGTGCGCGCCGGCCGTGGTGTCGTCGCGCAGTCCGAGCGCGGCGGCGAGGGCCTCGGTGGGGTCGGTGTGCCGCCCGGCCAGTTCCACGAGTCGTACGTCGGGCGCTCCTGGCGTGCCGTCCTCGCGCGCCGCGGCGGCCAGCGCCAGCCTGGTCTTGCCGACGCCGCCGGGCCCGGTCAGGGTCACCAGCCGCTCCGTACGCAGGAGTTGACCGACCTCGCGCACGGCGTCCGCGCGCCCGACGAGCGGCGTGAGAGGAATCGGCAACCCGGCCGTCCCGGGCGCCGGAGTGCGAGCGGCGCGGGCGGCGGGGGCGGCGGGGGCGAGCGCGGGGTCCTGCCGCAGGATCGCCTCGTACAGCGCGACAAGCGCGGGCCCCGGATCGACGCCCAACTCGTCGGCCAGCCGTACCCGCAGCTCGGCGTACGAGGCGAGTGCCTCGCTCTGCCGCCCCGCCCGGTAGAGCGCGCGCAACTGGACGGCGCGCAGTCCTTCCCGTAGCGGGTGGCGGACCACGAGCGCGGTCAACTCGTCGGCGAGCCGCGCGTCCTCCCCCAACTCCAGCCGGTCGAGGGACTGTTCCTCGATCGCGGTGAGCCGCTGCTCGGTGAGGCGCTGAACCGCGGGGCGTACGAAGTCCTCGTCGGCGAAGTCCGCGTAGGCGGGCCCGCGCCACAGGCCGAGCGCTTCGGCGAGCAACTCGGCGCGGGCGGCGGGCACTTCGGCCGCTCCGGCCCGTACGAGCAACGCCCGGAAGCGGTCGGCGTCGACGTCGGCGTCCGTCATCTCCAGCCGGTAGCCGGCCGGTCCGAGCACGACACGATCGGCGCCACCGAGCGCCCGCCGAAGCTGGGAGACCTTGGTCTGGAGGGCGTTGGCCGGTTTACCCGGGGGGCGCGCACCCCACAGGTCGTCGATGAGCCGGTCGGCGGACACCGGACCGCCGTCGTGCGCGAGGAGGGCGGCGAGCAGCGCGCGGACCTTGGCCTCCGGCACGGCGACCGGCGCGCCGGCGCCGTCCCGTACCCGCAGTGGACCGAGCACGTCGAACCGCATGGATGAACCGTACCCAGGGATCACCGTCAGCCGGTCATCAGCGAGCCGTCAGCGCCGCTGGCCAGTGTCGGCCGGAGAAGCGCCACGTGAGCGCCACATGAAGCGCCACGGGAAGCCACGGGAACGAGGACCGACCGTGGCGCACGGACCGAAGGAGCAGGGCATGAGCACGTACACGGGGCAGAAGGCCGTTGTCGTCGGAGGCACCGCCGGCATCGGACTCGCGATCGCCGAACGGTTGGTGGAAGGCGGCGCCGAGGTACTGGTCACCGGACGCAACCCGGTCAATCTCAAGGAGGCGTCGGCCAGGCTCGGCGCCTCGGCGCGGGTGATCGCGTCGGACATGGCCGACCTGACCGCCGTCGGCGCCCTGGGCGAGAGCGTCGCCGAGCTGCTCGGCGGCGCGGTCGACCACCTCTTCGTCAACGCGGCCATCGCCGAGTTCGCGCCGGTCGCGGCGGTCACCGAGGAGCAGTACGACCGGCACTTCGCTGTGAACACGAAGGGCGCGTTCTTCACCGTGCAGCGGCTGCTTCCGCTGCTGCGCGAGGGCGGCTCGATCGTCTTCACCACGTCCATCGCGGACACCACCGGCGTACCCGGCATGGGTGTCTACTCGGCCACCAAGTCCGCGCTGTGGTCGTTCGCGCAGGTGCTGGCCTCCGAACTGGTGGCACGCGGCATCCGGGTCAACGCGGTCGCGCCCGGCTACATCGACACCCCCACCGGCGGTACGCAGGGCCTCAGCGCCGAACAGCGGGCCGCCTTCAAGGAGCAGGGCGACGCGACGACCCCGATGCGGCGCCACGGCACCCCGGACGAGGTGGCGCGGGCCGCGCTGTTCCTGGCGGTGGACGCGACGTTCACGACGGGTGTGAAACTGGCGGTCGACGGGGGCGCGGCGCAGCACATCTCCGTACCGAAGGACTGAGCGCGCGTCCGGACTGAGCGCGCGTCCGGATTGAGCGCGCCGCAGGACTGACTGCGCGGCCGGGGAGGACGGGAGGACAGGAGGACGGTACGAGGCTTGACCTTCCTCCCCGGGGAAGTCCGAGCATCGGTCGTGCCGGGCGAGGCGCCCGGTATGAGGAGGAACCATGGACGTGCGGCCGAACGGCGCGCTGACGATCGGTGCCTTCGCCCGGCTCTCCAGGCTGCCGGCGAGGGCCCTGCGCCGCTACGACGAGTTGGGGCTGCTGCGTCCCGTACATGTCGATCCCTTCACCGGCTACCGCTACTACGCCGAGGCGCAGTTGGAGCGGGCCAGGCTGGTGGCGTGGCTGCGGCGGATCGGAATGCCGGCGGCCCGTATCCGTCGGGTGTGCGATCTGTACGGGAGCGACACGGCGACCGGATCGGCGGACGCGGCGCGGGACATCCGGGCGTACTGGGCGCAGGTGGAGGCGGAGACCGCCGCTCGCCGGGACCTGGCCACCTTCCTCATCGACCATCTGTCGGCAGGACCGGCAGGGGAGGGCGTAACCGCCATGTCAGACCCCACCCGACCCACCAGCACTTCCCCTCTGGGGATCCGTTACGCGGCCCGCTCGGACCGTGGCCTCGTCCGCGAGACCAATCAGGACGCGGTGTACGCGGATGACCGGCTGCTCGCCGTCGCGGACGGTTACGGCAGAGCGGGCGCACCCGCCAGTACGGCGGCGATCGCGGCGCTGAAGCCGTCGGCGACCTCCGCGAACGAAGTCCAGGGCGGTGACCTGCTCAACGTGCTCGCTGAGTCGGTCGAGCGGGCGAACCAGGCCCTGGACGGCTCCGCCGACTCCGGCACGACCCTCACCGCGATGGTGTGGACCGGCTCGCAGCTCGCGCTGGTGCATATCGGGGACACCCGCGCCTATGTGCTGCGCGACGGGGAGTTCTTCCAGATCACGCACGACCACACGGTGGTGCGCTCGATGATCGACGAAGGCACCCTCACCGCCGACGAGGCGCTCTCACACCCGCAGCGCACGATGCTGCTCAGGGCGCTGTACGGCGGCGAGCAGCCGGCCCGCCCCGACCTGCGGCTGCACGACGTGCGGGCGGGGGACCGCTATCTGCTGTGCTCGGACGGCCTGTCCACGGTGGTGGCGCACGACTCCGTACGCGGGGTGATCGCCACGGCGGCCGAACCGGACGGTGCTGTACGGGAACTGATCGCGCTGGCCAGGGAGGCAGGAGGCCCGGACAACATCGCGTGTGTGGTGGCCGACGTGGTGGAACTGTGACGGCACCGGTTACGGGCCGACGGGCACCACACCGGCGGGATCCGACCGTTCAGCGGCATCCGAGCGCTCGACGTCGTCCGATCCCCCGCCATCAGGCGCCCCGCCATCAGGCGTCCCGCCATCCGGGACCCCGACATACCGGGCCCGCATAGCGGTACTGGCGGCGGGTCCGGCGGTGAAGACGAACGCGTCGCTGTCGTCCAGCCGCCGCCCCGTCGCCGCGTCGACCACCACCGGCTCGACCTCCGCGCCGGTCTCGGCGTCCACGAGGATCATGGCGCGCTGCTCGGCGGGCAGCCGGGCGTTGCCCCAGGCCGCCAGCGAGACGACGACCGGCCGCAGGGAGCGGCCGAGTTCGGTGAGGACGTACTCGTAACGCGTCGGATTGTCCTGGTACGGGCGGCGCTCCAGCAGGCCGTCCGCCACCAGGGCCTTCAGCCGGGTGGTCAGCATGCTGGACGAGATGCCCAGGCTCCCCTGGAACTGGTCGAAGCGGGTGTAGCCGTCGAAGGCGTCATGGAGGATCAGCAGCGTCCACCACTCGCCGACCTGCTGCACAGTCGTGGACAGCGGGCATTCGCGGTCCTCCAGCCTGATGCGGCTCGCCATGTCGTTTGCCTTCCCGCAACTAGTTACTGCTAAAGTAGAAGTTACTAGCTTCTATTTTAGCATTCAGGCGCCGCAGAAGGACAGAAGGGCACAGCCATGGCCACCACCGAACTCCCCGAAACGATCACCCGCTATCTGGCCGCCCATCTCGCGGGCGACGGGGACACGGCGATCGCGGCGTTCCACGCCGACGCCACCGTGACCGACGACGGCTCCACCCACGACGGCGCCGCCGCCATCAAGGACTGGATGGGCAGGGCCGCCGCCGAGTACACGTACACCACCGAACTCATCGGCAGCGAACGGCTCGACGGCACCCACTACGTCGTCACCAACCGCCTTGAGGGCAACTTCCCCGGCGGACTGGTCGACCTCCGCTACCGCTTCACGCTGCGCGACGGTCTCATCGAGAACCTGACGATCGCACCGTGAAACAGCAGCTCAGGCGGAGGTCGGCAGCTCAGGCTGCGGTCTCTCCGCGCACCACGACCACCGGGCTCTTCGAGTGCTGCGTGACATGCAGGCTCACGGACCCGAGCAGCGTCGCGGCGAACGTGCTGTGGCCGCGGTCGCCGACCACCAGGAGCGTGGCGCCCTCCGAGCGGTCCACCAGGACCTGCGCGGCGTGCCCCTCCACAACCTGCCGCTCGATCCCGGCAGCCGTCTCCGCGTCCAGCGTCTTCGCCAGGGCGTCGTCCAGGGCCTGCCGCGCCAGCGGTTCGGGGTCGAACTCGGGAGGCACGCCGGGCATCATCGTGGTCCAGGCGGTGGCCGAGAACTCCCAGACGATCACGGCCTCCACCGTGTCCCCACTGAGGGCGGCCTGCCCCATGGCCCACCGAAGAGCCTTCAACGACGGCTCGGAGCCATCCACCCCCACCACGATCCTGCCCATGGCACTACTCCCTAATTTCGATAAGTTCGATCAAACCCAACACCCCGACAACCCCCCACTCACCCGTTTCATGCCCACATGCCGCCACATACCCCCGCGCGGTCAGCGCCGATCCGGGCCGATCAGCGCCGGTCCGGCCCGCTCAGGTCAGGTCAGGTTCGCGAGGAGTTGCTCGAAGGGCACGACCTCTTCCGCCGCCCCTTCGTCCGGGTCCCGGTCGCCCGCCGACGTCACGGCCGTCGCCGCCGACGTACCCGACGTACCCGCCGTACGCCGCAGCAGCGCGGCCAGTTCGGCGGACGCCCGTTCGATGCGGGCCGGCAGGCCGCCCGCGTGGGTGTCGGCGGTCGTGCCCCAGTCGTCCGTCGCCGCGAAGACCGCGCTCGGCACGGTCAGCGCGTGCAGGTACGAGAAGAGCGGGCGCAGCGCGTGTTCCAGTACGAGGGAGTGGCGCGCCGTGCCGCCCGTCGCCGCCAGGAGTACGGGGGTGCCGCTCAGTGTGTCCGGTTCGATCAGGTCGAAGAACGACTTGAACAGCCCGCTGTACGAAGCCGCGAAGACCGGCGTCACCACGATCAGCCCGTCCGCCCCGTCCACCGCCTCCAGCGCCTCGCGCAGCGCGGGCGCCGGGAAGCCGGCGACCAGGTTGTTCGCGATGTCGACGGCGAGATCGCGCAGTTCGACGACGGTGACCGCGATCTCCACCCCGGCCTCGCCGCCGATCAGTTGGCGTACGGTCGACTCCGCCAGCCGGTCGGCCAGCAGGCGGGTGGACGACGGCTTGCTCAGCCCCGCCGACACGGCCACGAGCCGCAGCGGCCTCGGTGACGTCACCGGCTGCGCCATTGACTGCGTCGGCATTGACTGCGTCGTCATGACACGTCCTTCCTCGTCGCCGTGCCGGCGACAGCGGCAGCCGCGGCCGGGTGCACCGGAACGTCCGGCACCGTGGCCGGCCTGTTGTTCGCGAACTCCTTGCGCAGCACCGGTACGACCTCCTCGCCCAGCAGGTCCAACTGCTCCAGCACCGTCTTGAGCGGCAGTCCCGCGTGGTCCATCAGGAAGAGCTGGCGCTGGTAGTCGCCGAACGCTTCCCTGAACTCCATTGTCTTCTCGATGACTTCCTGCGGACTGCCCACGCTCAGCGGCGTCTGCTCGGTGAACTCCTCCATCGACGGACCGTGCCCGTACACCGGCGCGTTGTCGAAGTACGGCCTGAACTCCCGTACCGCGTCCTGGGAGTTCTTACGGATGAACGCCTGCCCGCCGAGGCCGACGATCGCCTGTTCCGGGGTGCCGTGCCCGTAGTGCGCGTAGCGCCGCCGGTAGAGGTCGATCAGCTTCTGGAAGTGGTGCTTGGGCCAGAAGATGTTGTTGGCGAAGAAGCCGTCGCCGTAGTAAGCGGCCTGCTCGGCGATCTCGGGGGAGCGGATCGAGCCGTGCCAGACGAAGGGCGGTGTGCCGTCGAGCGGGCGGGGCGTCGAGGTGAAGCCCTGGAGCGGCGTACGGAACTTGCCCTCCCAGTCGACGACGTCCTCGCGCCACAGCCTGTGCAGCAGCGCGTACTTCTCGATGGCGAGCGGGATGCCCTGCCGGATGTCCTCACCGAACCACGGATACACCGGACCGGTGTTGCCGCGCCCCATCATCAGATCGACGCGCCCGTCGGCCAGGTGCTGGAGCATCGCGAAGTCCTCCGCGATCTTCACCGGGTCGTTGGTGGTGATCAGGGTGGTGGAGGTGGAGAGGATCAGCCGCTCGGTGGTGGCCGCGATGTAGCCGAGCATCGTCGTGGGCGACGAGGGGACGAACGGCGGGTTGTGGTGCTCGCCGGTCGCGAAGACGTCGAGGCCGACCTCCTCCGCCTTCCGCGCGATGGTGACCATCGCCTTGATCCGCTCGTGCTCGGTCGGCGTACGTCCGGTCGTCGGGTCGGCTGTGACATCACCGACGGTGAAGATGCCGAACTGCATCGCGCTCACCTCTCGTATCGCGTCGCGGGGGTTTCTCGCGAACCGAAGTAGTGAAGTAGTGAAGTAGTTGAATGTTGAACTGTACCCCCTCAACGAGTACCCCACCCCCCACTATTCCTCGGTCGGCCGGCCCCCGGGACCCCTGGCTCTTTCGGTGGTCTTCTCCCGCACACGCCGGTGCGGGCAGGTCCCTGCGGCTACAGTCTTGTGCGGGTTCGCCGCGGCGGCCCTCGATCGGCCGACGGGAACGGGGGCGGGGCCGTGGAGAAGCTGCACACCGCCGACCCTCAGTGGATCGGCCCGTACGAACTGACCGGCCGGCTGGGTGCCGGCGGGATGGGCGTCGTGTATCTCGGGCGGTCGCCCGGCGGCCGGGCCGTCGCCGTCAAGGTCGTGAAGGAGCACTTCGCCGCCGACGCCGAGTACCGCGCCCGGTTCCGCCGCGAGGTGGGGGCCGCACGCAGCGTGACCGGTACGTTCACCGCGCCCGTCCTGGACGCCGACCCCGACCCGGAAGCCGGGACGGGAGCGCCCTGGCTGGTCACCGCGTATCTGCCCGGGCTGTCGCTGCGAGAGGCTGTCGCCGCCTTCGGCGCCCTTCCGCCTGCCGCCCTGCGCATGCTGGCCGGCGGCCTCGCCGAGGCGCTGGCCGACATCCACCGCGCCGGGATCGCGCACCGCGATCTCAAGCCGGGCAACATCATGCTGACCACGGGCGGCCCCCGTGTGATCGACTTCGGCATCGCCAGGCCGCAGGACGCCACGGTCATCACGCGCGTCACCAGCATCATCGGCACCCCCGGCTTCATGGCGCCGGAACAGCTCTCGGGCGGTGCGGCGGGACCCGCCGGGGACATCTTCTCGCTCGGCGCTGTGCTGCTGTACGCGGCGTCCGGCAGGGAGCCGTTCGGCGCCGCCGATACGGCGACCACCCGGCGCGACTCAGGGATCGAGCAGGCGAACCTCGGCGGTATCAGGGACAGCGGCCTGCACGCGTTCGTCACCGCCTGCCTGCGCCAGGAACCGGACCAACGGCCCACCGCCACGGACCTGTTGGATCTTCTGCACGCGTCGCGTCCCTCGCACCCGTCCGACGCGGCGGACGTCACGGAGACGACGGCGCCGGTCCGAGAAGCCGCGCCCAGCAGCGCCGGATGGTTACCGGCGGCCCTCGCCGAGGCCATCGACCGCAGCGCCGAGGAGGCCAGGGACCTCCCGGGGCTCCCCGCCCGAGCGGCGCCAGAAGGCCACCGGATCACGATCCCGCCCGTCGGCGCGCCTCTCGCGGCGGCAGAGACGGTCGTCCCCACCGAGGACGGGCAGCAGCAGGACCGGGAGCCGCAGGACGGGCAGCCGCACGATGGGCCGCAGGACGGGGAGCCGCA
>NZ_JTHL01000001.1:4778864-4791607 GCF_000818195.1 Streptomyces sp. 150FB
GGCCGAACCGGCGGAAGCTGCTCGCCGGAGGCGCCGCCGTACTCGCGACTCTTGGCGGCCTGAAGGCACTCTCCCTCGTCCCGGGCCGCGACGGGTCACCCAAGGACGACGCGCCGTCGAACCCCGAAACGTCCCCGTCGCGCACCCCCACCCCCAAAGCCTCGCCCACTCCTCCCCCCACAGCGACTCGCCTGTGGCGGAAGCACGTCACCGACTTCTTCCCCGACCTGGCCGCCGCGGGCGACGTGCTGGTGGTCAGCACCAATGACGACGTCAGTGGCCTCGCACCCCGGACCGGCAAAACCCTGTGGAAGCACGCGACCGCCTTCGGCCCCGCCGTCGCCGGCGATGTGGTGTACGTGGTCGACGCCGACGGCCGGTGGCCGGTGTCGGCGCTGCGTGCCGCGACCGGCGCCACCCTGTGGACGTACCCGGTCGCGTTCGGGGAAACTCCGGGCACCTTGATCCACACCGGATCGGTGGTCTGCTTCGGCAAGGAGACGGTACGGGCGCTGGGCGCCTCGGACGGGCAGTCGCGCTGGACCTCGAAGTCAAGCGCGGAGTACGGCCTCGCCGCCGGCGCCGGCATCCTGGCGGCGCGCGGCGACACCGCACTGACCGCCCTCGACGTCGCCGACGGCCGGACGAGATGGACGTACCGGATGAGATGGACGGACGATACGCCTGGCAGGTCCACTGCTTACATCGCAGGCGGCACGGTTTTCGTCTTCGACGAGGACGGCGCCCTGCACGCCCTGGACGCCAAGACGGGGGCCTTCGTCTGGAAGAGGCCCCTCGTCGCCGGTCCCTACCAACTCCAGGCGCGCGATGGCGTGCTGTACCTCAGCGGAGCGAGCATCCTCGCGGTGAGGGCCGCCACGGGCGAGACGTTGTGGTCGCAGCGGCTCGGCGGCGACGAAGGCGCGCCGTACGGCGGGTGGAACTCGCTCGGCCTGACCGGCGACACGCTGTACGTCGGGTGCACCAACAAGACCGTGTACGCCCTCGACGCGGCCGGCGGCCATGTCCTGTGGAGCAGTCCCGCCGATATGACGCACAGCTCGGGGCCGGTGGCCGTCGACGGTGTTGTGTGCGTCGGTCTCAAGGACGGATACGTCGAAGCGCTTGCGCCACCCACACCGAACGGAGGCCCGAGTGCGGGCACTTGAGCACGGCGACCCCCACGCGGTGGGACGCTTCAGCATCCTGGCGCGTATCGGCGCCGGCGGTATGGCGGTCATCTATCTGGGGCGTTCGGCGGGTGGCTGGGCCGTCGCCGTGAAGATGATGCACCGCGAGTTCGCCCAGGAGCAGCGGCTACGGGACCGGTTCCGCAGCGAGATCGAGGCCACCCGGGCGGCCGGTGGGCTGTACAGCCCCGCCGTCCTCGACGCGGACCCCGACGCCATGACGCCCTGGCTGGTGACGGAGTTCCTGCCGTCCGTGTCGCTGGACGAGGCGGTGCGCCGGTTCGGTCCATTCCCCGCCGCTTCCGTCCGTACGCTGGCCGCCGGCCTCGCCGAGGCGCTCGCGTCGATCCACAGCAACGGCATCGTGCACCTGGACCTGAAGCCGGCGAACGTGCTGCTCACCGCCGACGGGCCACGGTTGATCGACTTCGGCATCGCCGATCTGGCGGGTACGACACCGGCGGCGCCGCGCGAAGCCCCGGCCGGATCACAGGGATTCATGTCGCCGGAGCAGATGACCGGCGGCGAGGTCGGCCCGGCGAGCGATGTGTTCTCGCTCGGCGCGACGCTGGCGTGGGCCCGCACCGGCCCGCACCCCGGCACACCACATGACGGCGAGACACCCACCCCGCCGGCGGGACCGATCGCCGACGACGAGTTGCGCGCGACGATCGAGAGCTGTCTGCGTCCCGACCCGGGGGATCGGCCGCTCGTCTCCGATCTCGTCGGCCAACTGCCGCACTCCAACACGCCGTTCCCCCCGGAGGTGCTGGCCGAGATCGACCGGCAGGAGAGCGCGGCGGCGAACCCGCCGGTCGACCCCACGCCCGCTCCGCCGCGCCCGCCCACCCTGCCGGACCACACACCCTCCCACCCCGAACAAACCAAGAAGCGAAGGCCGTTGAGCACTCGCCGACGGGTGCTCCTGGCTCTCGCCGCGCTCGTCGTGGGCTCCGCCGCCGTCGTCGGCATCGTGAGAGGGGCCTCGGAAGACAACGGCGGGTCCGTCACCGCCGGACCCGAACGGCGTACCACCCCCACGGTGACCCCGCCGCCGTCGGCGAAACCCACCCCGAGCCCGTCCGCGAAGCCGCGCGCGATGCAATTCCTCTTCACCGGCGACACGAAGACGCTCGCTACGCTCACCTACACGGTGAACGGCCGGGCCACGACCCTGAAGAACGTCAAGCTGCCGTGGCAGGAGACCGTCGACATTCCGCCCCTGCCGAAGAAGAGCACCTGGAAGGTGAAGTTCACCTACCC
This sequence comes from Streptomyces sp. 150FB, assembly GCF_000818195.1. Classification (GTDB taxonomy): domain Bacteria; phylum Actinomycetota; class Actinomycetes; order Streptomycetales; family Streptomycetaceae; genus Streptomyces. The sequence goes on from NZ_JTHL01000001.1 coordinate 4,781,318, forward strand.
GCCGGGCAATGTCCGCTTCCGGCTGCTGGTGGACGGCTTTCAGCTCGTGAACGGCGCCAACGCCGCGGCGGGTCTGACGGGCAAGGGCTCCGGCGAGGGAAAGGCCTGACCAGTGGGTTCGGAAACCGGTCGGAAGCCGGTCGGCAGCCGGTCCGCCCGAAAACGGCCGGAGCGCGGTACGGCATCGGGCAATCCGGGACCCCTCCCCGGACCCCGCGGCTAGCCTGACGTCACCGGACTTCCATGAACGCGTCGACAGTCGAAAGGGGCCAGGCCGTGACGCTGTCGGTACCCAGGCCAGCCAGCAAGGTCAACCTCCTGCCGGGAGACGTCGGCAGCCTCAGCCGGGGCCTGCCGCCCGCGCTGCCCGACACCCTGTTCGTCCTCGGGACGAACGGCGGGATGAGCGTCGCGCCTGACGCCGAATTCCCGCTCATGTTCGGGCGGAACGAACCGGACGTCCACGTCTGCGTCGGCGCGGGCGACCTGCACGTCAGCCGCCAGCACGGATACATCGCACGCGAGTACTCCCGCTGGGTGATCAACAACATCGGCCGGCTGCCGATCCGGCTCCCCGGCGCCCGGTTGATACTGACTGGTGACCGGGCCGAACTGCCCTTCGGCTACACGCCGTTGTTCATCGTCGCCCCGAAGCAGGAGCACCTCCTGCAAGTACGCGTCACCGCACAGGCGCCGCCGCCGAGCCCGGAGAACGGGGACGAGGCGGAGACGTACGAACGCACCCCATGGCCGCTGAGCCCCGACGAGAAGCTGGTGCTGATCTGCCTCAGCCTGCGCTATCTGCGGCACGAGCCGCAGCCGCAGCCGCTGACCTGGAAGCAGGTCGCCGACGAACTGAACCGGGTACGCCCGAAGGAGGGCTGGACCTGGCGCAAGGCCGCCCACCGGGTCAGTGACGTACGTACGCGGCTCAGCCCGAGCGTCCCCGGCCTCCTCGAAAAGGAGATCGCCCCGCCGGCCGGCAACGCGCTCAACCACAACCTGATCACCGAGCTGCTGATCACCAGCACACTCGTCAAGGCGGACCTGAAGCTGCTCGGCGAGTAGACCGGTCAGGATGTGTGACACCCCTTCGCCCGGTCGTAGGCGGCGTCGAGGTCGGCGTGACCCTTGAGGCGGCCGAGGAACCCCGGGAACGTGACGACGTCGAGTCCGCCCAGCGTCCGTACGGCGTCCAGGCCGCTGTCGGGGAAGACCGTCGCGTCCACGAGGTATTTGGTCGAGCTCTCGTCGAGTTTGACGACGTCCTTGCGGTACTGCGCCAGCAGGGTCTTGCTGCTCGCCGTCGGAGCGGGCGGCAGTGCGGTCATCGCCTTCTTCGACCTCTCCAGCTCCTTGACCGTGTCGCTCAGGAAGGTCTTGAGCTCCTTGCGGTCCACCGCGTCGGCCGGGCTCCGGAACGTGGTGTAGGGCAGATCGGGGTCGGCGGCGCAGAACTTTCCCATCCAGGCGACCAGCGCCGGACTCGCCGCAGATGTCGGCGATGACGACGGCGAAGACGATGGTGACGCCGCCGCCTTCCGGTCCGTACGGTCGTTCCCGCCCCCGCCTCCGCCGCACGCGGACAGCAGGAGCGCGGCGAACAGGAGCGATACCACTGACTGACGCTTCACGGCGGCCTCTCGGGATGTGTCGAGTCGGGGCTCCTTTATAACGACACCGCCCCGGGAGGGGTCCCCGGCGCTCCGCGACCCGCCAAGTCGCCTGCTACGGCGCCGAGTTCTTCACCCCGGGGCTGAGCGCGTACGCCTCCGTCGGTGTCATGCCGCGCGGCGCGTCGGACGAGGTGGTGACCTTGCCGTCGTACGTCTCGCCCACCGTGCCGAACGTACTGACTGGCGCACACTCCCCGGTGTCCTTGCCGTTCTGCGACGACGCGTTGTCCAGGGCCTGCTGGGTGTCCGCCGGGTCCGGCCCCACCTTGCTGTTCGGGAAGGAGTCCCCGCTCTCCCAGTCGGCGCCGATGAGCAGGACGAGCCCGGGGGCGCCGCTCCCGCCCGTACCGCCCGTACCGCTCGTACCACCCGTGCCGTCGGCCGCACTGCTCCCGCCGCGCTCCTTCAGCGCCGAGGACGGCAGCCCCAGCGCCGAAGCGACCGTCTTGGCCCGCTCCTTGTCCGCTGCCGGGTAGGTCAGCGTGGTCTTGTCCGCCGCTGCTCCGTTGCCCGAGGTGGTCTTCCGGCTGAAGCCGTGATCGGTCAGCACGCCGGCTATCACCCCGGCCCGCCCCGTCACAGTCGTACCGTTCTCCACGTCCACCGCCGTCCCGCTCTTCGCGGGCGCGGCCGGGGCCGGGGCCGCCGGCTTCTTGCCCTTCCCCGTCGCCGTGGTCAGCGACTGGTCGTCGGCGATGGTTTTGAAGAGTGACTTCGCGCCCGGCGCGATGGTCAGCATGTCCTCGCCCTGGGTCTGCATCGTGGCGAAGGTGATGCGGTCGGTCGGCACCTTGTTCACGTCGTCCGCCAGGCCGATCAGTTGCTGGATCGACTGGAGGCCGTGGTCGACGGTCAGGGACTTGGTGGCCGCCTGCGCGAGCGACCACACCTTCTTGGGGTTCGACAGCGTCCCCGCACTCTTCAGGCTGTTGATCATCGAGGTGAGGAACATGTGCTGCGAGACCGTCCGGCCGGTGTCGGTCCCGACCCCGAACCCATGGCGCGTACGCAGGAACTGGAGCGCGGACTCGCCCTTCAGCGTGTGTGGGCCCTTGCTCAGCTTCAGGTGCGAGTACGGGTCGTAGACGTTCTTGTCGACGCAGATCCCGACCCCGCCGATCGCCTCCGACATGTTCACCACACCGGAGAAGTCGACCATCATGAAGTGGTCGATGGTTATCCCGGTCAGGTTGTGCACGGCGGCCACGCTGCACCCGGGGCCCCAGTTCAGGGCCGAGTTGATCATCGCGTTGGACTGCGGTCCGACACTGGTGCCGTTCTGCTTGTCGTCGCAGCCCTTGAGGTCCGTCCGCAGGTCGCGCGGGATGCTCATCACCGTGGCGTTGGACCGGTCGGCCGATATGTGGACCACCATCTCGACGTCCGCCCGCTGTCCTGCCGCGTCGTCGCAGGCCCCGCCGAGTTTGCAGTCGGCCGCGTTGCCCCGTACGTCCGAGCCGATCATCAGAATGTTGATCGGTGTGCGCCCGAAGGCGTCCGGTTTCTCGTGCCCCGCGTCGCCGCCGGTGCCCGCGTAGAGGTCGGACGCCGCGATGTTCCCGTTCAGCTTGACGTACGCGTACGCCGCGCCGCCCGCACCGAGCAGCATCAGTGCGCCGGTCGTCCACGCGATGATCTTCAACGCACGCCTCCCGCCCCGCTTCCGCTGCTTCCGCGCGGCGGCCCGCCCGCCCGCGGACGCCGGGGACTCCCCGGACGCGGCGGGCGGTTGCGCCGGGCCGCGGTCCTTCGTGCGGTTACGTGAGTGCGTCGTCATGCGTTCGTTTCCTCGAAGCCGAGCCGGCTGCTCTTTCTGTGCGGCGGAAGGTCTGCCCCCTGAGGGCGAGATCCCTGAAGTGAGATCGCGATACCGGTCGAACGGTTGCATGACGAACTAAGCAAATGCGAACACCTGCACAAAACCTTCACGAATTCGATGTGTGAGGAAGTGCACGGTCGGCCGATCTGCTCGAACGGCGCCCTCCAGTGGGTGAAACTCGCGGCGGACACCGGTCGATAACTGCAAATAGCGCGTCCCCCCGCCGGGCCGCTCGTTACGCTCCGTCCCCCATCAGGAGAGGATCACCCATGCTGAAGAGGGTACGGACGGCCGCGCGGCTCGCCGCGTTGCTTGCCGCAGGACTGATGCTGACCGTTAGCGGTTGCACATCGGATACGGACAGCGGCACCGATCAAACGGACGGTAAACACCAGCGACCCGCCCCCGCCGCCCCCACCCCCGCCCCCACCCGGGCGCTGGTGGTGTGGGCCGACACGATGTGCGGTACGACGTCGTCCCTCGAAGCCCTGAAGAAGACGAGCGCGGCGGCCGCCGGGGCCATCGGGAAGACCGGCGCCGAGAGCTATCTGTCCACCACGTCGGCCGCCCTGGACGAGGTCGCGCGTGGGTACGCCGGGCTCACCCCGTCCGGCATCGCCGCCGCCGACCGGCTGAGCGCGAGCCTCGCGCGTACCGTGAACGCCGTAAAGCCCGAGGTCAGCGAGTTGGCGGACGCCAAGACCCTCAGCGGTCTCGCGGCGGCCGAGAAGGCCGACCGCGCCACCCGGGCGGCGAAACTGGTCGCGTCCATCGAGCAGCCGGAGCCCGGCCTTCCGGCCGTGGCCGCCGGGGACCCCGCGCTGGCCGCCTCGTACAACCTCGCCCCGCGCTGCACCCCGCTCACCCAGCCGACGACCGAGAGTCCGGCGGTCGAGAGCCCGGCGGTCGAGAGCCCGGCGGTCGAGAGCCCCGCCGCCCCGAGGCCGTCCGTTCCCACGGCGGCCGACGGTACGGACGTCTCGGCCTGCGCGGACGGCGCCTGTCAGATCCTGGTCGGGCCGGAGCCCGTGGACTTCGTCGTCGGCAAACAGAAGGTGACCGTGTCGGTGAAGGACGGCAGGCTCAATCTGCATCACACGTCGACGACCGGCCTCGGTTCCGGCACGATCATGATGGGCGGCCGGGGCGGTACGGCCCTCTTCGGGCAGGGCGACGGTCCGATGATCAAGGTCAAGGTGACCTCGATGAGCGAGACCGGCGCCGTACTCGACATTTCGACCGTCCGCTGAGTTCCTACCGTCCGCCGACCCGGCACGCGCCCGGCGACGACGCCTCCGGCCCGCCGTCGTACAGCCGCACCGCGTCGAGATACTCGGCGATCGCGTCCCTGTTGCGGGTCAGGAAGCCGATGCGCTCGGTCATCCGGTCCAGTTCGTGTTGCAGCGTGCCGAGCATCTCCGGTGTCGCGTCGGGGAAGTAGATGGTCCGGGGCTTGTCGAGGCAGGGCAGGATCTGCTTGATGATCCGCGTCGGCAGCCCCGCGTCCAGCAGCCCCCTGATCTGGAGGACGCGGTCCACGAAGCGCTCGTCGTAGTCGCGGTAGCCGTTCGGGGAGCGATCGGCGACGATCAGGCCCTGCTCCTCGTAGTAGCGCAGCAGCCGGCGCGGTGTCCCGGTCTGCTCCGACAGCTCTCCGATCCGCATGGGAACGGCCCCCTCACTTCATCGCTTGACCTTCACATCAATGTGATGGTTCGAGCATACGGGGCATGCGAAACGACACGGCCCCAGCAGCCGGCGCAGCTCGCCCGGAGCCCCACGACGGCCCTGACAGTCACGGCAGTCACGGCAGTCACGGCAGTCACGACGGCCACGAGGGCCCGGACCGGAACCGTAAACTCCCCATGCCCGCGCTCCTCGCGCTGGCCACAGCCGTCTTCATCACCAGCCTGACCGAGACCCTGCCCGCCGGCCTGCTCCCCGCGATGAGCGCCGACCTGCACGTCGGTGAGTCGGCCGCCGGCCAGACAGTGACCATCTACGCGATAGGCACCGCCCTCACGGTGATCCCGCTGACCGCCGTCACCGCCGGATGGCGCCGCAAGCGGCTGCTGCTGACGGCGATGGCCGGTTTCGCCGTCGCCAACACGGTCACGGCTCTCTCCGACAGCTACCCGCTGACCATGGCGGCCCGCTTCGTCGCCGGGGTGGCGGCCGGCCTCGCCTGGGCGCTGCTCGCCGGATACGCCCGCCGGCTGGCGCCCGGACACCTCCGGGGAAAGGCGATCGCGATCGCCATGGCGGGCATCCCCGTGGCCCTGTCGCTCGGGGTGCCGGCCGGGACCTTCCTCGGTCAGGCGCTGGACTGGCCGGTGGCGTTCCTGATCATGACCGGACTCACCGTCGTCCTGCTCGGATGGATCGGGGCGCTCGTCCCCGACCAGCCAGGAGACGCCGACCAGCGCGCGGGCTCCGGCCGGGCGGCCGAGGACCGCCGGCCCTCGATGCTGGGCGCGCTCCACGTCCCGGGGGTGACCCCGATCCTCACCGTCACCCTGCTGCTCGTCCTGGCGCACAGCATTCTCTACACCTTCATCGCGCCGTTCCTCGACCGGATCGGCATGGGCGGATCCACCGACCTCGTCCTGCTGGTCTTCGGCGCGGCGTGCCTGGTGAGCATCTGGATCGTGGGCGCGTGGATCAACCGGAGACCGCGGGTCCTCACCATCGCCGGAATCCTCCTGATCGCCGTGGCCGCCGCCATCCTGGCAGTGACGTCGAGCAGCCCCGTACTCGTCTATGCGGCCGTGACGCTCTGGGGCCTGGGCTGGGGCGGCGCGCCGACCATCCTCCAGACTGCCGCCGGCGACGCGGGAGGCGAGTCGGCGGATGCCGCGCAGGCCATGCTCGTGACGCTGTGGAATGTGGCCATCGCGGGAGGGGGTCTGACCGGCGGCCTCCTGCTCATCCTGCTCGGGACGACGTCCTTCCCCTGGAGCGTTCTTGTGCTCCTGCTGCCGGTGCTCGCCGTGGTGCTCGCCGCGCGTACGCACGGCTTCCCCGCCCGACGTGCCCAGTAGGAGCAGCGACCGCGTCAGACCGCCGCCTCCAGCATCTCCCGTACCTCGTCCTCCGAGACCTCCTGAAGCTCCTCGCCGAGCACCAGCCAGCGCGTGATTCCGATCGACTCCAGGAACGGCAGATCGTGGCTCGCGATCAGCAGCGCTCCCTCGTACGACATGAGCGCGCCGGTCAGTTGGCGCACACTCGCCACGTCGAGACTGTTGGTCGGCTCGTCCAGCATCAGGAGCTGCGGCGCGGGCGCTGCGAGCATCATCGCGGCGAGCGCCGCGCGGAACCGCTCTCCGCCCGACAGCGTGCCCGCCAGTTGCTCCGCCCGCGCCCCCTTGAACAGGAAGCGCGCGAGCTGGCCCCGGATGTGGTTGTCCGTGACGCCCGGGGCCAGCCGCCGCACGTTCGCGGCGACGCTCAGCTCCACGTCCAGCACATCGAGCCGCTGCGGCAGGAACCGCAGCGGTACGAAGGTCTTCGCCTCGCCCGACAGCGGCGCGAGTTCGCCGGTGAGCGTGCGGAGGAGCGTCGTCTTGCCGGAACCGTTGCGCCCGACCAGGGCGATCCGTTCGGGCCCGTGCACATCGAGGGTGCCCTCGCGCAGGGTCCCGTAGCGGGGGCGCACCTCGCGCAGGGTCAGGACCGTACGGCCCCCGGGCACCGCCGTCCCCGGCAGGCTCACCCGGATCTCCGCGTCGTCGCGGATCGCGTCGGCGGCCTCGTCGCGCCGCTCGCGCGCCTCGCTCAGCCGCTCCTCCTGGAGGCCGCGCAGCTTGTCGCCCGACTCCTGCGCCGAGCGTTTGCGCTCCCCGGCGACGATCCTCGGGGCGCGCCGCTGGGCGTCCATCTTCTTGCTGTGCCGTTGGCGGCGGGCCAACTTCACATGGGTTTCCTCCAGTTCGCGCTTCTGCCGGCGTACGTCGGCCTCGGCGGCCCGCAGCATCCGCCCGGCCGCCTCCTGCCCGGTGGCCAGCGCCTCCTGGTACGCGGACCAGCCGCCCCCGTACCAGTTCACCGCCCCGGCCCGCAGCTCGGCGATCCGGTCGACCCGCTCCAGCAGCTCCAGGTCGTGGCTGACCACGACCAGCACCCCGGAACGCCAGGAGTCCACCGCCTCGTACAGCCGCCGGCGCGCGAACAGGTCCAGGTTGTTGGTGGGTTCGTCCAGCAGGAGGACGTCGGGCCGCTCCAGCAACAGCGCGGCCAGCCGCAGCAGTACGGTCTCCCCGCCCGAGATCTGACCGACCGTACGGTCCAGCTCAATGCCGCCGAGCCCGAGCGAGCCGAGCATGGCGAGGGCGCGTTCCTCGACGTCCCAGTCCTCGCCGATCGTCTCGAAGTGCTCCTCGCGTACATCCCCGGCCTCGACGGCGCGTACGGCGTCGCGCCGTTCGGCGATGCCGAGCGCCTGGTCCACGCGCAGGGCGGTGTCGAGGGTGATGTTCTGCGGCAGGTGGGCGAGGTTGCCGCTGACGGTCACCGACCCGGCGGACGGCTTCAGCCGGCCGGCCATCAGGTTCAACAGGGTTGTTTTTCCTGCGCCGTTGGAGCCGACGAGACCGATACGGCCCCGGCCCATGCTGAGCGAGAGCCTGTCGAAGACCGTCGTACCGTCCGGCCACTGGAAGGAGAGCGCGGAACAGGTGAGGGCGGCGCCGGGGGTGTGGGGTGCGTCGGGGGTGCGGGGTGCGTTGGGGGTACTGACCATGGTGGGCCTCGCGGTCGCGTGCGTGCTGGATGGGGGGCGACGTATGCGAACATCACGCGGCGACCGGGCCGGGAGGGCAGAAAGAGATGCGGCGGAGACCCGTCAGGGACGGCTCGTGCATCGAGGTCGCTTCCACGCGGAGGTCACGGGCGGCAGAGAAGAGAGCCGCGGCAAGCGTGACGGGCGTACGGACGGGGCCGTACCGCGCGGTGATCGCGAACCTAGATGCGCAACGTCCACCTCAATCGGAGACAACAAGGTCACTGAAACCATAAACGATCGGGACGGAGCGTGCCAAAGGCTTTGCTCAGGGGTACTCGCCTACTCGCCTAGCCGCCTACTCGCCCACTTGCCTAGCCGCCTACTCGCCCACTTGCCTACCCGGCTGCTCGCCCAGTCGGCTGCTCGTCGAAGCCGTGACCCCAGATCATGCAGTCGTGCCAGACGTCCTGCTCGGGATCGTCGGCGACCCAGGTACGGCAGTGCAGCGGCATCCGCTCCTCGAAGCGATACCCGGCAGCCTCCGCCAGCCGCTGGGACGCCGCGTTCTCCGGCTTGATCTCCAGCCAGACCCGCCGGAGCCCGGCATGCCGGTGCGCCCACTGCGTGACGGCCCGCAGGCCCCGCAGCCCGATGCCCTGGCGGCGTGCCTCGGGACGGACCCAATAGGCCACTTCCGCCGCCCCCGGGCCGCTCTCGATGAGGCCGAACGCGGCGACGAGGCGGGAGTCGGCCAGTACGCCGAAGGACACCTGGTCCGCCGAGCCCTGCTCCCACTCGGCGAGGGCGTCCCGCGCGTCCTGCGGCGAGTAGGGCCCGAGGTGCGAACCCCACAGGGCTCGGGACGGCTCCCCGTGCGTGGCTTCCACGACGAGGTCGACGTCCTGTCCGGTCAGCGTCCGCAGTCGCAGGTCACCGACGGCGAGGTCCATGGCCGGGTACATGGTGCCGAGTGTTCCAGGCCGTGACGACGACTGTCCACGGCCAACCCGCAACGGCCCGGCGGCGCGGGCGGTTTCGCCCGTACGGGACACCCCCTGACGGAGCCCTGAGACCGGGCGGGACACGGGTCGTTCGCACGGCCGACGAGGGACGGCGAGGCGCCTCGGATCATAAGAACGGCAGGCCGCCGCCCGCGTCTGACGACGCGCCGTACCTCGCTGTACCCCGCTGTACCCCGTAGGAAGGATCCCCATGAACGCCCGGACTCCGCACCCCGCCGCGATTTCCGCCGACCGTCTGAACGACCCGCGCAGCGTGGCCGCGTTCCGCGGCGCGAAGCTACTTGCCGGCGGCTACCTCGGCATCAGCGTGCTCACGCTCGTGGCCATCGCCGCGCTGCACAGCGACGCCGCGGTGGTGAACGACGCGGTCTGGGTACGCGGAACCATCGTCGTCGCCAGCGCCCTGGTCACGTTCCTCTGCGCACTCCGCGTGGCTCAGGGCTCACGCGGCGCGTACCGCAGGCTGCGCGTCATCTCGGCCGTCATGGTGGTGGCCATCGCGGCCATCATCGCGCTGCCGGGGACCTTTCCGGAGTGGATGAAGGTCGAACAGGGCGTGTGCGGCCTCGCGTTGCTCGGCCTCGCGGCGCTCGTCAACGGCAAGCACCTGCGTGCGGTGTTCGCGTGAGGTCCGGGTGAGGTCCGCGTGAGGTCCGCGTGAGCTGTTCCATCGGAGGTTAATCAACTGGTCGTTCTGCTATCGCCTTGGAGGGTCGGTTGGGCGGGTGTGGTGGGCGCCGATGGACGCGGGAGAGACCTTGGCTGACGGCCGATCGGGCGGGGTGCGGGGTGGTTTGGGGTGCGGGTTCAAGCGGGGCGGTCGGGGTGGGCCCGGTGGGTGTTGGTGAGGGCCGGGCCGCCCCTTTCATCTTCATTTTTGCGGTTCCGGGGTGGGCGTCAAGGGCGCTCCTTCGTCGCGTCGGCTGCGCCGATTTCGCTGCGCTCCACCCTTGACACCCACCCCTCCACCGCAAGTGCAGATGAGGGGGCCGCCCCCGAGGGGGGAGACTCCCCGGGGACGCCTGCCTGTCCTGCACCTCCGGCCCCCGT
>NZ_JTHL01000001.1:4791632-4792255 GCF_000818195.1 Streptomyces sp. 150FB
TTTTTGCGGTTCCGGGGTGGGCGTCAAGGGCGCTCCTTCGTCGCGTCGGCTGCGCCGATTTCGCTGCGCTCCACCCTTGACACCCACCCCTCCACCGCAAGTGCAGATGAGGGGGCCGCCCCCAGGGGGGAGACTCCCCGGGGACGCCTGCCTGTCCTGCACCTCCGGCCCCCGTCTGCGACTTGCTTGCCCTGCGGGGCACGCACGAAGGGATCACTGCCCCATGCCACTCGGCCAAGCGTCTGCGAGCTGGCTGTGGTGACGGGGAGGGTCGGTTGGGGAGACGTGGTGAGCGCCGATGGACGCAGGAACGCGGTGGGTTGCTGACCGATCGGGCGAGGTGCACCCCGGAGCGTGTCTGGCTCACCACTGAGCCACACGGCTGGGGTGGGTGTGACGGGGGTGTGGCATGTGGGTCTATGGCAGGCCGTCGGTGTCTGGCAGATGCTTCTTCTGAGTCCTGGGACGCATAAGCGGCCTCTCCTCACCACAACCACCCCAGAAATGGGGCATATCGACCATTTGGGAGGTTGGTCAGGGTGGGATGGTCTCTGACAACCACTTCTGCGTCGATGGACACGGAAGACAGGCCTGTCAGCCTCCCACTACCCTTTTCTCACCCC
>NZ_JTHL01000001.1:4792280-4822424 GCF_000818195.1 Streptomyces sp. 150FB
AAGGAGCGCCCTTGACGCCCACCCCGGAACCGCGAAAATCAAGATCAAGGGGCGGCCCGACCCTCGCTATCACGGTCCCGGCCCACCCCGACCGCCCCGCCTGAACCCGCACCCCAAAACACCCCGCACCCCGCCCGATCAGCCAGCAACCCACTACCCTCCCGCGTCCATCGGCGCCCACCACACCCGCCCAACCGACCCTCCCCACGCACCCCCCGAGCCCGCGCCGTTCGGCGCCGCGATTCCCACCGCCGGTATCCGGCAACTCCTCGTCCGACAAACCGGTGGCGAACCCCCGTTGGGGTCGCCATGCTTGCGCGCATGAGCCTGAGCAGACGCGCGGACTTGTTTCTCGGCCCCGCCGATGACCCCCGCAAGGGCGGTCCTTCCCTGGGCGACGAGCGGGCCACGCTTGTCAATTACCTGCGGCGCCAGCGGCTGACTCTGGAGATGAAGTGCGCGGGCCTGGACGCCGAACAGATGGCCAGGCGGGCTGTGCCGCCCTCCACGTTGTCGCTGCTCGGGATCGTGCGTCACCTGGCCGAGGTGGAACGGCGGTGGTTCCGGCTGGTGATGGACCGGCAGGAGACACCGCCGCTCTTCGTCGACGCCACCGCCACCGACCCGGACTTCGACGGCGCGGTGCCGGACCCCAACGTCGTCGAGGAGGCGTGGCGGCTGTGGCGGGCGGAGGTCGCCTTCGCCGAGCAGTTTGTGCGCGATACGCCTGACCTCGGTTTTGTCGGTACGGACGACTGGGCGGGAAAGCTCTCGCTGCGCGAACTGCTGGTGCACATGGTCGAGGAGTACGCCCGGCACAACGGCCACGCCGACCTGCTGCGCGAGCGGATCGACGGCAGGCTGGGCGTGTAGCACCGGGTCCCGCGTCAGCGGGTTCGGGAGTGGGCGGAGAGCGGATCGCGGGGCTGGAACGGGGTTCTCTGGTGAGTATGGGTAGGGGTGCTGGGGCGATCGACCGGGACAGGCTGGCGTTGATCCTGGACGCGGCCGGGCTGGACGCGGCCCACGCGTCGGCGGTCAGGTGCGAGCCGCTGCCGGGCGGTACGTACAACACGCTGTACCGCCTGCACCTACGCGAGACTCTCGCAGCGCCGGGCGGCGGAAACGACGCCGGCCCGCACCGGCTGATCCTCAAACTGCCACCCGAGCCGGGCACCGCGCGCCTCACGTACGAGGCGAATCTACTGCGCAACGAGGCGGAGTTCTACCGGGCCGCCGCGCGCGGCACACACGTACAGGTGCCGAAGGTCCTGCACTGCGACCCCGACGGGTCCGTGGTGCGCGGTGGCTTTCTGCTGATGTCCGAGTGCCCGGGGCAGCCGTGGTACGGGACGGCGGTGGGGGACGTGGAGCATGCCCGGCTCCGCCGCCAACTGGGCGCTTCCGTAGCGGAGTTGCATACGGTGGCGGGCCCGTCGCCCTACTTCGGCTACCCCTCGGGGGCGGTGCCGACGGCGCGGACCTGGCGGCGGGCGTTCACGTCGATGCTGGACGCCGTGCTGGCGGACGCGAGCCGGTTCGCCTGTCGGCTTCCGGTGCGGGTGGACCGCGTACGGACACTGATGCGGGCGGCGGCACCGGAGTTGGACGCGGTCACCGTACCCGCGTTGGTGCACTTCGATCTGTGGCAGGGCAACATCCTGCTGTCCGGGGAGCCGGGCGCGCTCCGGCTCTCCGGGCTGATCGACGGCGAACGGATGTTCTGGGGCGACCCGTTGGCGGAGTTCGTGTCGCTCAACTTGTTCGGGGCGCCGGAGGACGACGCGGCGCTGCTGGCCGGTTACCGTTCGGCGGGGAGGAACGCGGAGTTCGACGACGGCGCCCGGCTGCGGGTCGCGCTGTACCGCTGCTACCTCTACCTGATCATGCTCATCGAGAGCGTGCCGCGCGGATACACCCGCGAGCAGGCCGCCGAGACGCGCGACCACGCGAGCCCCGCGCTGGTCGCGGCGCTGGACACGATCGCCAACTCTCCTTCCGCTCACTGATCAGTGAAGGAAGCGTGGCAGTCCCCCTTCGAGCTGCCCCGCGACCCGAGCGACAGCGCGCCGCGACGGCGTCCGGGGAGCTGGATTGCGATAGTGGAGCCGGGGGAGGACATAACGGTCACTTACTCGCTATTCGCAGCTCGCAGCCGCAGCCGCAGCCGCAGCTCGCGCCTCGGGCCTCGCAGAAGGAAGCAGCATCATGGGTCTCCTGAACGGCAAAGTAGCCGTGATCACGGGCGCCACCAGCGGTATCGGGGCTCGCACGGCACAGCGATTCGCCGCTGAAGGCGCGCGCGTGGTCCTCGCCGGGCGTCGGGAGGACGAAGGCGAGGCCCTGGCGGTGGGCATCGGTGACGGTGCGGACTTCGTCCGTACCGACGTGTCGGTCGAGTCGGACGTCGAGGCGCTGATCGATCACGCCGTCGGCCGGTACGGCCACCTGGATGTCATGGTCAACAACGCCGGGCGGCCGGCCAACTTGTCGAGTATCGCCGATTTCGACCTTGAGACGTTCCGGGCGTCGATGGCGGTCAATGTTGACGGCGTGCTCCTCGGCATGAAATACGCGGCGCGGCAGATGATCGGGCAGAAGTCCGGCAGCATCATCAACACCACCAGCATCAGCGGGCGGATTGCCGGCTGGACGGGGCTGGACTACGCGACCTCGAAAGCGGCAGTCATCCAGCTCACCCGCTACGGCGCGATCGAGCTGGGCGAGCACGGCATCCGGGTGAACAGCGTTTCCCCGGGCTTTGTCATGACCGGCATTTTCGCCAAGGTCGCCGGTGCTGACCACGCCGAGGCAGATGCGGGGATGGGGGCGCTGGCATCCGCCTGGGACGAGCTCAAGCCTCCGCAGGCCATTCCCCGCGCCTGTACGCCTGACGACATCGCGGATGCGATGCTCTGGCTGGCCGGCGACGCGGCAGGCATGGTCAACGGTCTCGACCTCGTCATCGACGGCGGTCAGAGCGCCGGGCGGCCGATGTCGGTGGCCCTCGCCCAAAGAGCGCGACTGGCGGAGATCCTTACGGGGTGAAGGTGAGGTCTGCCCGGAAGGGCAGCCCGGCGTACCCGATGGTGCGCGGGAAGACGCACCGTGTAGTGGCATCGGCGTCATCCGGCCCGTAGCGGCGGACCGGGCACGGTGGTGGCCATGTCCGGGATACGTGGCGGCGCGGCCGGCGGAGTCGGCGGAGTCGGCGGATGAAGGCGGCTGCGGGCAAGGAGACGCCTGCCGCCGGCGCGAGTGTGTCTCGCGCGACGACGGCACCCCCTACCTCCGCGGCAGCCCCCACCACCTCACCTGCCTCCGGGGTGGACCGACCCGCTTCCGGTGTCGACCGGCGCAGCGTCCAGCGCCTGCAAGTCCGGGCCGGAAATGCCGCCGTCGCGCGGCTGCTGACGGCGCAACGGCTGGCAGAGGCGCCGGGGGCCGGGGCCGCTCCCGCTGCCGCCCCCGCCCCCGCCCCCGCCCTCGTGGTGGCCGTACCGCCCGAGCAGGCGCCGGGGTTCCGGGCGGTGACCGCGGACGTCGCCGCGAAGAAGCAGAAGGTGGCGACGCACCCTCCCGCAGCGGGGGAGTCGAAGTCGGCGCAGGACGCGGCGGTCGCGCCTCCGGACGACAAGGAGGCGCAGGGCAAGGCCGCGAACGCGGAGAAGATGAACGCGGCGAAGCCCGGCGAGTTCGACAAGAAGGCGTTCATCGCCGCGGTGAACCAGGCGATCGAGGCGCAGGCGCCCAAGAACCTCGACGAGGCCGACAAGTTCGCGGGGTCGGGCAAGGCCGACAAGATCAAGTCGGAGGTCGACGGGAAGGTCACCGACGGCAAGGAGTCGTCGGCCAAGGACATCGAGACGACCACGAAGGCGCCGCCGGACACCTCGGCGGCGAAGGACAAACAGGTCACGCCGATGACCCCGGACCACCCGCCGGGCACCCCGGCGCCCCCGGACGCGGCGGGCGCCGTACCGCAGAAGCAGCCTGCGGCGGTGACGGACTTCTCGGGCGGGCCCGAGGCCAACAACAAGGAACTGGCCGGTGCGGACGTCACCGAGGAGCAGTTGGCCAAGGGGAACGAGCCGGAGTTCGACCAGGCGCTGTCCGCGAAGAAGGCGGCGGAGACGGACGCGGCGAAGGCCCCCGCCAAGGGCAGGGCGGCGGAGAACGATCAGCTCGGCGCGGCCAAGGCGGGCGCCGCCGCGTCGGGCGCGCAGGCGATGGGCGCGCTGGCGGCGACCCGTACCGCCGCGGGCAAGCAGGTGGACGGCGGGAAGGGCGAGACGAAGTCGAAGGACGAGAAGAAGCGCGCCGAGGTGACGGCCAAGCTTCAGAAGGTCTACGACGGGACCAAGTCCGACGTCGAGGGGATCTTGTCGGGCCTGGACAAGAAGATCGACACGGCGTTCACGGCGGGCGAGAAGGCGGCGCGGGACGCGTTCACCGCGGATCACAAACGCCGGATGAAGGCGTACAAGGACAAGCGGTACTCCGGCATGACCGGCGGCCTGAAGTGGGCCAAGGACAAGCTGCTGGGGATGCCGAAGGAGGCCAACGACCTCTACCAGGAGGCCCGCAAGGTCTATGTGGCGCGGATGCAGGGCGTCATCTCGTCGGTCGCCGACACGATCGGTACGGAGTTGGGCCGCGCGAAGGCCCGTATCGCCACCGGCCGGAGCCAGTTGAAGGCGGAGGTGGACCGACTCCCCGCCGATCTCAAGCAGTTCGGTGCGGAGGCGGCGAAGGACTTCGCGGGGAAGTTCGACGACCTGGAGACCGAGGTCGATGACAAGTCGAAGCAGCTCGTGCAGGACTTGGCGACGAAGTACACGGCGGCGCTGAAGAAGGTCGACGAGGAGATCACGCGGCTCCAGGACGCGAACAAGGGCCTGGTCGACAAGGCGAAGGACGCCATCGCGGGCGCGATCAAGACGATCAACGAGCTGAAGAACCTCCTCCTGGGCATCCTCGCCAAGGCCGCCTCGGCGATCATGAAGATCATCAAGGACCCGATCGGCTTCCTCGGCAACTTGGTGAGGGCGGTCGGTGCGGGCCTCCAGCTCTTCATCACCAACATCGCCGACCACCTGAAGACGGGCGTGGTGTCCTGGCTGCTGGGTACGGCGGTCAAGGCGGGCCTGGAGCTGCCCCAGCGGTTCGACCTCAAGGGCATCATCCAGATCATCGGCTCACTGCTGGGCCTGACCTGGGCGAACATCCGGGCCCGGGTGACCCGCAAGGGCGTCCCCGACAAGGCGATGACCGCGGTCGAACAGTCGGTCCCGGTGGCCCAGAACCTCGCCCGCGAGGGCCCGGCCGGCGCGGTGAAGGAGATCCAGGCGGAGGCGGGCGACCTCAAGGCCACGATCCTCAAGCAGTTGACGTCCTACCTGATCCCCACGGTCCTGATCGCGGGCATCACCTGGATCGTCTCGCTCCTCAACCCCGCTTCCGCCTTCGTCAGGGCGGTAAAGGGAATCATCGACATCGTCACGTTCATCGTGACCCAGGGCGCCCAGATCGTCGACTTCGTCAACGCGATCCTGGACGCGGTCATAGCCATAGCCAACGGCGGCACGGCGGGCGTCCCCAAGCTGGTCGAAGCGGCCCTGGCCTCCAGCGTCCCCCTCCTGATCGGCTTCCTGGCCTCACTCCTGGGCATCGGCGGCCTGGCCAACAAGGTCAAGTCGGTGTTCCACGCGGTGGGCCGCCCGGTGAACAGGGCGATCGACAAGATCGTCGCCTTCATCGCCAAGGCAGGCAAGAAGCTCTGGTCGAAGCTCAAGAAGAAATCCGGCAAGGATGACAAGAACCGAGGCAGGGACAGGGGCAGGGACAAGAGAGATACCGATCCACGCGCGGTGGCCCGGCGCGCGGCACAACAGGGGTGGAACGCTGCCAGTCGGCTGTGTGCCGCCGAGGTCGTCCGCTCGGGCGACCTCGACTCGGCGCTCCGAACGGTCCAGACCGGCCAGGGAGGAGTCACGGTCAAGCTGGAGGTCGTCGAGGTCGGGAGCACCACCTGGCGGATCAAAGCCCAGGCCCGCAAGGGGATTCGACGGGCCGTCGCGGAGGAGGGCAGCGGCTGGGTAGCCCTCGGGGAGAACGGCGAACGCTGGTACGCCGCCCGCGACCTGTCCGCCTTCAACCGCTCCCTGGTCGATGAGGCCTTCGGCGAACTCGATCGTCCTGAGGGTGAATCGGACGATCTGCGCTCCGATTACCAGCAGAAGGTCGAGACGGGGCGGCGCCTCGAACAGAGCCTGCAAAGCCGCCTGGACAGCAAGGCGAAGGGGCTGCGTCTCGGTATCGAGATGGAGTCCTACAGAGGTGCTGAGAAGGACAAACAGGTCCGGACCACCATCCACGTCACTCCCAATACGACAAAGAAGAAGGGAAATATCCCTCTTCAGGGAAAAGCGTTCCCGTACAAGATCGGAACGGCCAGGGCGACGGTCGACATCACGCTTCTCCCCGGTGCGAAGGAGTTCCTGGAAGATTTCGACGCTTCGATGCACGCAAAGGATGCCACAGCCGGATTTGTCATCAACATGGCGGCGCAACCCGGAGAGGTGCAGCCGGACATGGCTTCGCGCTACGCCGATGTGGCGTGGGAGGGTGCGAGCCAGGCGAACAGCGCTCTGACCAGAACCGCTGTGGTGGCCGGCGTCAATACGTTCAAACGGGTCGATCCGGAGCGTGATGAGCAGGGAGCGAAGGATGTGGTGGGGGCCGTGGGCAGGATTCAGCAGGCAGAAGGATTGCGCATGGCCGCGTTCGGCTTCCAGTGGACACCCAGTTGGAGGCGGGACAGCAAGAAAGGAGGCGCGGTTACCCTCGGGGAGGTGCGAGCGGCGTTCCAGAAACTGGAGGGTGAGGAACGGGAAAAGGCTCTCCAGCAGGAGGGAAACTGGCGCGACGGCGAGAAACTGCCCTACGGGGTGTTCCGCGAGGAGGTTCTGGGCTCCTCGTACACACAGAAAGCAGTGAGCATCATTTCAAAGTTCAACAAGCGTGTCCACATTGTCAGCCAGGACGCCGACGGTGCGGTCACAACACCGGACGGGCAGGGGGTGCTGACCGTTTACGACCAGATCCTGAATGAATTCAGCCGTGATCCTCTGCTCACGATCGGCGGCTACACCTTCCAAGGGTTCGACTGGAAGGAGCGGGCCGGCTCCCGGACGCAGCAGCTCACAGAGTGGGCCAACGAAGCCGACCGGGCCATCCGCGTCGCCATCTCCAAGCTGCACACGCGGATGCTCTACCCGAGCGAGCCCAACATGCTCATCAAGGCTCACGACGAGCAACACGGGGACGGTGTTTTCCAGCAAGGCTGGGCGGAAAGAATCCTTGCCTCGCAGGGTGCGCTCTACGGGATCGGCGCGGCCGAGGGCCGCACTGCCAGGAACAACCTGATGGAGGCGTATGGCGACGATTTCTCCATGGTTTACGTGCCGCGGGCGAGGACGGTCACCAGCCCGTTGCCCGACGACCCGACCCGAGGGCTGACCGTCCATGAGGGTGACGTACCGAAGATCGCCCGTGGGGAACTGGAACTGGAGGGCCTCAAGGAAAATCTCCGTAGCCGTCACCCGATGTACGCGGCGATCATCCAGTCGCAGTCGTTCATGAGCGCTACGACGCTTGCGAGAGAGTTTCGGAAGGCTGACCCGGGCCTGCAACTATCTGATCAGATCCTGCTGCGGGACCGCATATTCGTCGAGGTCGAGGAGATCGCCAAGCTCATGGCAGATAATCCCGCCCTGACTATGGGGAGCCAGGAGGTAAAAAAGCGACTGGATAATCTGGATGCGGCCGCCGCAGAAATGAAGAAGAGTGAGGAATTCACTCAAAAACCCGAGAGCAGGGCGGCCTTTGGTAAAGCGCAGGAGGTAACCCGGGAGATCATCGCCACGATGACCGGTGACGAGCTGAGATCCATCTGGGCAAAGCTGCATGATCTCTTGGGGCAGATTATGAGTGAAGCGGAGCAGAGGGAGAGAGGGCCGGATGATGACCGGTGAACCGCTTGAGAGGCTGCGCTCGGAGGCGTCGCGCGACGACTATGGATCGATGGCCCGGCTCGCGAGAGCGCTGTACGAGACCGGGAAGGACTCGCAGCGGGTACTTCTTGACTGTTACGGGGTCGAATTCCCGGACGAATTCTTTCTGATCGCCGAGACGGGACCGTTGACGCTCGGTCTGCCGATGGACTTCACCAACCTGCCGTGGAAGCTGGCCGTACCGCTCGAAAAAGGAGGCCCTTCGCAGACACCGAATTCCAGGGGTCAGTTCGAGCGGAAAACCTATACGGTTGACCGTCGGCTGGTTCCGCTCGCGCGCCTTTACGATCCAGCCGCCCGGCACGGAGACTCTGTTATCTGCTACCACCTGGACGAGTTGGGGGCCGGCCGCACATCGATCTTCGGGTTCAAGGTGGGGGAGGGTTCCGCCTCGGCGTCGGCGCGCTACGGCGATTCTTTCCTCTTGGTTCTCCAAGAGCATTACGCGGATATGCATGGACGACTGGAAAGGCTGCTGGACCTGCCCTCGAATCGGGGCGCAGGCGCCGTGGACGAAGAGGAGGTTGAGGAAGCCTGGGCATTCGTCGAGAAGATTGAGGGCTTCCAGCGGCGTCTTGGTCTCGGCGGAAGACAGGACCGATCCGGTGGTGCGCGCTCAGACAGTGGGTGCGGCGGAACTTAGTCTTGGGCGTATGTGACTTGGTGTGATTGTTCCGAATTTTGGGCCCGGGACCGATGCGGGGATGCTGCGTAGTTGGGCGCAGACCGTTGAGGGGCTCGGGTACGACCTGTTGATGGTCTCCGACCATGTCGCGGTGACGCCGGATGTGGCCGAGCCGGGCGTTGACCGACGAGTACCTGCGGACCGTACGGGATGCCTGGGCGGACGAGACCGATCGCGCCATCGGGAGCGTTGCTTGCTTCTCCGTCTACCCGGGGCGTCCGAGACTGGTGGCTTTCCTGTCTCGCTATCTGGCTGAGCCTTGTGATTGTCAAGAGCGTCCGCTCCTTCGCCTGTCCCCCGAGAGGCAGAGCATCCTCAATCTCGCTGAGCTTCTCGGAGGACAGGACGCCTGCCCGCTCGATCAAGTCGTTCCGGGATAGCGCGCAGCCACGTGCAAGGAGTGAAGTCTGGACGCGTGAAGGCGAAGCGCCGCGTGCCTTCCCTGCCGCCGTCCGCGTCGGCGAACACGCCTTAGTTCTGGAGCATCGCGACCGCTGTGTCGAAGGCTGAGTCGCGGTTCTTGGCGAACTCCTCGTCGGTGAAGACCGGCGTGCGCACGTGTGGTGGGATGCCGGCGCCGTCGAAGGTTTGTCCCTCTCGGGTCAGGAACTGTTCGTTCGGGAGTGAGATCGCCATGCCGTTGGGGAGTGCGCGGTCCAGGGTGTCGGAGAAGACGCCCTGGGTGTTCTGCCCGATGCGGACGGTCCTGCCGGGCCGGTCGATGAGGGCCTGGGTGAAGGTCTCGCCCGCGCTGAACGTTGTCCCGCCGGTCAGGACGGCGACAGGACCTGTGTAGCGGGGGGTGCCCTGAGCAGGCGTTACGGGGATGGGCTGCGGGCGGGTGTACTGGGTGCGCTTGCGGTAGGCGGTGTACGGGGTGTCGGTCAGGCGCTCGGCGATGTGCAGGCCGAGGGTGTCGTAGCCGCCGCCGTTGATTCGCAGATCGATGATCAGTCCCTTGAGGGACGCCGTGCGATCGGCGGTGAGGATGGCGGCCAGCGCCTGGTCCAGTTCGGCCAGTTGGGCGGCGTACGAGTCGTCCTCGGTGTTGTATGCGACGAATCCTGAGATGCGTAGATAGCCCTGTCCGCCGGGCAGATCCGCGTAACTGATCCGGCTTCCGGCGAATTCTTGGAGCTTCTCGCCCTTGAGGTCGCGCCGCTCCACGTAGTTCTTGATCTGTGTGTCCAGCTCCTCGCCGGGCACAGTCGTGCCCGGCCGGATCTCGGCGAAGACGCGACGCCCGTCGACGACGGCGACATGCGCGTCGTACAGCGGTTTCACCATCTCGCTGAAGAGGGAGAAGAGTTCGTCCCTGGTCGTGTCGGCGTGCACCTGGGGCCGGTAGGTGTCCCGGACGGCGTGCCAGTCGATGCCCTTGGCTGCGAAGAAGGGGTAGTTGTCCTCGAAGGACTGCCAGAAGACATCGAACGTCGTCAACGGGTCGGTGGATGTGGGCCGCTCGCAGGCCGCCGGGAGCGCCGCGATCCGTCGTAACGCTCTGTCCCCCGCCGAGCCGTCCAGATGCAGCGACCCTGTCGGCCGGACTGTGAGGACCATCCCGTCAGGGGTGGTGTAGACGCCCCGCGCCGTTCGCTTCGCGGAGTCGCCCTTCAGGCAGCTCACCGCCGACGTCTCGTACTCCTGCAACCTGCCGTCCGCGATCGACAGGACGGTGCCGTAGCCCTCCACACGCCAGAGGCCGTCGGCGGTCGGCCGTTGTGCTGCTGCGGCGGGCGCCATCGCCCCGCAGGTAAGGGCGAGAGCCACGATTGCCGTAGCGGTTTTGGAATTTGGGTGTCGCACATTTTCCTTCCCCTGGACGCGGCGTGCGTCCAGGGAATTGACGATCGTCTATCGGCCCGCCCGGGAACATCCGGCGTCCCGGTGGGCCAACAGGGGGATATCCCCCTGGGGTTACCCGCAATCGCGATTCGCTTTCGCGGCAGCGCATAGCCTTGCGCTTATGCGACTTGGTGTGAATGTTCCGAATTTTGGGCCCGGGACCGATGCGGGGATGCTGCGTAGTTGGGCGCAGACCGTTGAGGGGCTTGGGTACGACCTGTTGATGGTCTCCGACCATGTCGCGGTGACGCCGGATGTGGCCGAGAAGTATCCGGCGCCGTTCTACGAGCCGTTCACCACGCTGTCCTGGCTGGCCGGGGTTACGCGGCGGGTGCGGCTCGGGACGACTGTGCTGATCGTGCCCTACCGGCACCCGCTGCTCGTTGCCCGGATGGCCGCCAATCTCAGTCGGCTGAGCGGGGAGCGGCTGGTCCTGGGGGTGGGGGTCGGGTGGGCGCGGCAGGAGTTCGAGGCGCTCGGGGTGCCTTTCGGGCGGCGCGGGGCGTTGACCGATGAGTACTTGCGGACCGTACGGGAAGCTTGGGCCGACGAGGCGGATTACGGCAGCAGGCGCATCCCGATCTGGGTCGGCGGCAACAGCGACGCGGGCCTGCGGCGGTCCGTACGGCTCGGTGACGGGTGGCATCCGCTGCGGATCACCCTGCCCTGGCTGCGGGGTGCGGTGGAGCGGTTGGCCGGCATCGCCGCGGAGGAGGGGCGGCCGGTGCCCGCGCTCGTGCCGCGTATCGCGCTGCGGGTCACGCCGACGCCCGTGGTGGACGACGGGCGGCTGCTGGGTGAGGGCACGATCGAGCAGATCCGTGACGATCTTGAGCAGCTCCGGCTGCTCGGCTCCGACACCGTCGTGCTCGATCCCTTCAACGGCGATCCGCAGGAGACCCGGCATCCCGAGCAGGCGTGGCAGGCGCTGGCCGCGGTGGCGACGGTCGCGGGGAGCGGGGACCTCGACCTGACGGGGACCTCGACGTGAGTGGGTACCTCGACCTGAGCGGGGAGCTTGGCCTGGACGGGCGGGGCCCGTCGTAAGGGGGTCTCGACACTACGGGCCGTCAGTTGGATGGGGGGAGCCAGCTTGTCGCCTCGTGGTGGTCGAGGAGTACGCCCGCCACCCCGGCCGTGTGGACCCGGCCGGGGTGGTGTTGTTGTTCACGAGTTCGCCACGGGTCGGCCTCGGGTGCACTCGTGGGTGGAGCGCGTCAGTTCGTGATGGTGAGAATCGCTGAGCAAGTGCGCTGGAACACCGAGTTCTCCGCGCACATGATGAAGTAGGTCGTTGCGGTGGCAGAGTGCTGGAACGTGAACGAGTTACCGGTCAGCAGCGGCCCCGACGCCCGGACGAAGCACGGTCCGTCGGATCGCGAGGGCCCGCTGCACCCGCCCTCGCGGTAGCCGGTCGTCACCGTGTCGGCCGGGTCCTTCGGGTCCCAAGTGACGGTCGCCTGCTCGGTGGCGGCGTCATAGCTGTACGCCAGGCCCGTCGGCGCCGGTGGCAGTGCGACACGGGTGACGGCCGTCGGAGCTGCCATCGCCGGGACGACGGTCGCTCCTCCTGCTGCCACAAGCGCGATGGCCATCGCCGCTGTGCGGCTCACGATTCGTACACCGGCTCGCATGTTTCCCCCCAGGGATGTTGATCAACTCGAACGCCGGACGCTACGCGCTCGAACCTCCCGCCTGTATGGCGGGCAGGAGACGGGGAGATGACCAACAACTGAAGCGTTACTGCGCGGCTGGGGTCGGGCTGGTTCAGGAGGACGTCACGTTGTGGGTCGCGGCGTAGGTGACGAACGCGGTCCAGGCGGTGGCCGCGAGGGTGAGTCCGGGGTGGGTTGGGTTCTTGCTGTCACGGACCGGGACGGTGCCGGTGGTGGGGATGTTGGAGGGCGCCCACTCGACGCAACTCCCACCTCCGTTGCCGCTGTACGACGACTTGACCCAGTGCGAATGCGTACGGTGCGGAGTGGTGGTCATGCTGTTAGTCCCTCCATGGCCGACTGGATCATCACCGCCTCCGGCGACAGGGCGTATGCCCTCATCAAATTTAGACGCGATGACATGTGGGGCGGGGTTCAGGAGGACGTCACGTTGTGGGTCGCGGCGTAGGTGACGAACGCGGTCCAGGCGGTGGCCGCGAGGGTGAGTCCGGGGTGGGTTGGGTTCTTGCTGTCACGGACCGGGACGGTGCCGGTGGTGGCGATGTTGGAGGGCGCCCACTCCACGCAGTTGTCACCGCCGTTGCCGCTGTACGACGACTTAACCCACTCGGCCTGCGAGAAGTTCGCGATGGTGCTCATGAGGTAAGTGCCTCCATTGTGGTCCGGATCATCACCGCCGTTTCCTTCGGTGACAGGGCGCATGCCCTAAGCAGATCGTAGGCCCGGAGGCGACTCGCGACGAGATTTTTCTCCTCGAACAGTGTCCCTGACGAGATGCTCTCTTCGTAGGCGACTTGGGTGCCATCATCCAGCGTCATCAGCTTCAGCGAGCCACCTGCCAGAGCATGTCCCCCGTGCGCGAATGGGAGAACCTGCACGGTGCTCGTGGGCGTGAGCGTCAGATCGAGCAGTCGGTCCAGTTGTGCCTGCATGACGAGTGGACCGCCGTAGGAACGTCGCAGCACCGCCTCGTCAAGGATCAGGGAGAGGTCGGGTGCGGGATCGGTGTGGAGCAGTGCCTGCCGACCGATACGAGCAGTGACCAACTCCTCGATCTCGTCGCAGGTGGTCCTTGGGTTGTGCATCTCGAACAGAGCACGCGCGTACGCCTCGGTCTGCACCAGACCCGGCATGATCTGGCCTACGTACTGCTGAATCACTTGCGCGCGCGTCTCAAGGTTCAACACCCGGCGGAACTGATCCGGGTGGATCTCCTTGCGGGCCAGCATGTACAGCTTCCGGAAGATCCCATCCGTACCGAACGCCTTGTCCAGCTTGGCCGGTAGGTCCGGCGGGATCATGATTTCCGCCGTCTCGAAGCGGGCCAGGGAACTCTTCGAGTACCTCACCACGCTCCCCAGGCCTTCGAGACTCATCTTCGCCTCCTCCCGAAAGCGGCGCATCTCTGATCCGAACAGATCGCGAGCCGAACGTTCGGGCGTCAGTTCACGTGGTCGTGGTGCCATGAGTACAGCCAACCCCTCTTCCCATTGGGTCTGTTGGGAGACCAACTACTTCCGATCGTAAGCGGAAATGCCGACCCTTGTTGCACAGACGGTAATGACGCGATGACGGAAGGTGCAACCCCCTCCATGTGTGAACGCGACTCCGAAATGCCGGACCCCACGGCCCGACATCAGGCAACCGTCCACGGCTGGGGTTACTCGTGCCTGACCTCACCCCGTGCATCCGTTACCGCGCTGTACGACCCGGTAACACACGACCTGCTGGAGCGCGTGCTCCAGGGACTGAGGCGATGGGCGGAATGACAGAAGAAGACGGCAGCGAGGCAAGGCAGTTCATGTCCGGAGCGGCGCGGGACTCGGAGGCGGACGGGGCGTTCCCCGGCCCGGACTCCCAGGCCACCGGGGCCACCGAGGACATCGGCGACGTCATCGGGGGCTCCGCGCTCCACTGGCCCGCGTGCCAGTGCGGTCGGGCGGTGTGCCCCGATTACGCGTCACCCGCGCCGGACGGCGGAAGCGCCGCCGATGGGCTCCGTGCGCGGCTGGCCGAGCGGAACAAGCAGAGCAGGGCCAGGGGCGAAGGGGCGGAAGGGTGAGTGCTCGGCCGCAGTCGCCATCTGGATCAATAACGGCTCCCACGCGAAAGCGGGCGTTCTCGCCACCCGGACTGAGTGTCGGCATGGTCGTCTACGACGCCCATTTCGACATGGTCGGTGTGGTGGACGAATTCATTGGGCCGCTCGTCAATCTTTCGCGTCCTACGGGCCTTAGCTGGCAGAGCCGTTGGTCCTCGGTACGCGAGGGAACGGAATACGAGAAGCGCCAACTGCGGGCCATCGGCGCGCTGCATGCCTTGCGTCACAAGGGCTTGGCCGATATCCGGGATCGTGACTGAGAGGCGTTTCCGGGCAGCAGTCGCGGCCTCTTGAATTCGGGGCCGGCCGACCGGATCCGCCGCGCCGCTGCCGCGCACCGTACGGTGGGACGAGGCGGACATCCGGGGACGGGGTCGGGTTCGCGGTCGGCTGGGTGGCCTGGAGGTCAGTGGTGAGTGAAAGCGAGAGCTGGAAGGAGCGCGGGGTGATGATCCGCGTCTTCATCTACATCGCCGCGACCCACCTCTTCGCCGGGTTCGTCTGGCTTCTCTTCTACGTGGGGCAGCACGCCCACAAGTAGCGGGCCGGAGCGGAGCGGGGCGGGCCGGTCAGTGGTGGTCCGCCGCCGGTGTGATCTCCTCGTGGCCCGGTGGCGCGGGGCTGGGTGGTGATGAGCGTCGGGGGATCCGTATCTGGATGCCGCTGAGCAGGTGGCGCAGGCGGCGGACGCCCGGTTCCGTCCAGCGGGCGGCGAACGGGCCGATCACCACCATGATCAGGACGTACGCCGTCGCGATGGGCCCGATCCGTGGCTCGGTGACGACCGCCAGGCCCGCTATCACGATCGAGAACTCGCCGCGCGCCACCAGCGCCCCTCCGGCGCGCAGCCGTCCGCGCGGGCCGATGTCGGCCCGGCGGGCCGCGTACCAGCCGGTGAAGATCTTGGTCGCGGCCGTCACCAGTGCGAGCAGCAGGGCAGGGAGCAGTACGGGCGGGATGTCGGCCGGGTTCGTCGACAGCCCGAAGAAGACGAAGAAGACAGCGGCGAACAGGTCGCGCAGGGGCGTGAGCAGTCTGCGCGCGCCCTCGGCGACCTCGCCCGAGAGTGCGATCCCGACGAGGAACGCGCCCACGGCCGCCGACACCTGGAGTTCCTGTGCGAGCCCCGCGACCAGCAGGGTCAGCCCGAGGACGACGAGCAGCAGCATCTCGGGGTTGTCGGACGAGACGGCGCGGCTGATGAGACGGCCGTGGCGCAGCGCCAGGTAGAGGACGACTCCGGCGGTGGCGAGGGAGATCAGCAGGGTGACGCTGCCGCCGGCAAGACCGACGCCCGCGAGCAGCGCGGTGAGCACCGGCAGGTAGACGGCCATCGAGAGGTCCTCGATGACGAGGACGCCGAGGATCACGGGGGTCTCGCGGTTGCCGAGCCTGCCCAGGTCGGTCAGGACCTTGGCGATCACCCCGGACGACGAGACCCAGGTGACGCCCGCCAGCGCGACGGCGGCGACCGGGCCCCAGCCGAGGAGCAGCGCGGCTGCGGCGCCCGGGGTCGCGTTGAGCAGGAAGTCGACGATGCCCGAGGGGTACTGGGTCTTGAGGCTGGAGACCAGTTCGGACGCGCGGTATTCGAGCCCGAGGAGCAGCAGGAGCAGGATCACCCCGATCTCGGCCCCGACGGCGGTGAAGTCCTCGCTCGCGCTCAGCGGCAGCAGCCCGCCGTGGCCGAAAGCGAGCCCGGCGAGCAGGTAGAGGGGGATCGGCGAGAGTCCGATGCGCCCGGCGATCCGGCCGATCAGGCCGAGCCCGAGGATCAGCGAACCCAGCTCGATCAGCAGGGCGGTCGACTCGTGCACGGTCAGCCTCCGGGGTCGAGCGTGGTCGCGGCGCCAGGGTTCCGGCGGGGAGGGTGGTCTTTACCGTATCAATACCTTTGGCCGCGTGGCGGGGTGAGCGGCCGGGTGAGTGGCCATCCCCGGGGTGTCTGCGCTGATACGGGTGGGGCTGGTGGTCGCGGTGGGGCGGGAGTCGTCCGGGCGGGCTGGGGAGCGGAGTTACGGGGGAATTGGCGCGCCCGGTTTTACATAAACCCCTGTTTGCTGTTCCCGGGACATCTCCGGCCTGCAACGATGGAGTCAGACGTATATCGCGCGGGGAGGGCACGTGGCAGAGGTGTTCATTCGGCGTCTGAGCCGTTGGCAGGCGGAGCAGCAGCGCGAAGACGCGGCGGATGTGTACGTGGAGGCGTACCGCCGCGTGCAGGGCGAGGAGTTCAAGGACCGCGAGGCGTTTCTGGAGACCTTCGCCGAGGACGTCCAGCGGCCGGGGTTCGACATGGTGGTGGGCGGCGAGGCGGGCGGGGGGCCCTCCGCGTACGCGTACGGATTTCTCCTCGACCGCGACGGCGAGTGGTGGCGCGGCCTGCGCCAGGACGTGCCGTGGGACGTGGAGGAACTGACCGTATCGGGGCAGGTCTTCGCGCTCGCCGAGCTGATGGTGCTGCCGGAGTTCCGGCGGAGCGGGGTCGCCACGCGCCTGGTCGAGCAGTTGCTCATACGGACGGACGCGGCGCTGGTGACCGTACGGGTCGACCCGGCGAACGAAGCTGCCGTCGGGGCTCTCAGGTCCTGGGGCTGGACGAGACTGGGCGCGCTGAGCGCACCGGTCGCGCACATCCCCACGGTGGGGGCGGGGACGGCGTCCGAGATCTGGAGCCGGGCCGTCGGCGGGTAGGTGGGCGGTCGGGCATCGGGGGCGGGCGGACGGGCCGGTGATCTTCGGCCTCGGTGCCCGCGCCCTCGCTGTGTCGTGCCCGTACCCGTGCCGCCCCGGCCTCCGCGCGCCCGTGTGAGCAGACGATCAGTCGCACGGCCCGTTGAGGGGCAGCGGTCGGCGGTACTGTGGGTCGGAGTACCGGCGCCCCAACCCGCGCCATCTCCACCGTGCTGTCCGAACTCGCGCCATCCGAACTCGCGTCAACCGAGGGCCCTTCGTACACCGGTAGTGGCACCGGCGTCGTCCCGGAATCGGCCTCCTTTCGATCTTCCGACTCTGTACGCACGGCTCCCGGACCCAGCGTCTTGCGCGCCTGATTTCTCGCAGGCACCTCATCTCCCAGCACGTCCCCGCGCAGCGACCGCAGTCCGAGGCGACATGCCACTTCCACAGTTGACTGTTTTCCGTCATGACCAAGGCCCTCGCGCGCTGATCACTCTGGCGGGCGCGCTCGATCTGGCCACCGCTCCGCTCGTACGCGAAGTATTGGCCGGATGTCTGCACGACGGTGTCCTGGCCATCGACATCGATCTCACTCCGCTGACGTTCTGTGATTGCAGCGGCCTCAACGTCTTCCTTGAGGCCTCCCTGAACCTGGCGGTGGTGGGAGGATCCCTGCACCTGCACCACCCGCCGGCCGTGGTGGTGAGAGTTGTGGAGATCACGGGTTCGGGATTTCTGCTCAGCGGGAGTAATTCCGCCGTTGTCCGGAATTGATCTGCGTCCATTCGGGTGTGCTTGGCATCCTTATGGTGAACCATTAGGTTAGCCTCACCTAAGTCGATGGCCGACTCTGTCGAGGCGGTCGGTCCGACGATCGCTGACGACCGCTGACGACCACGGACCCAATTGAGGTAGAGCCGAGCCATGTCCGTACAGTTCCCGCCCTCCGCAGCGCCCCGTGCGGCGTACCCCGTCGACGTACTGCCCGCTCAGGTCCGCCACCGGCTGCTGGAACTGGCGGAGGGGGACGAGCCGGTGTCGGCGTACGTGTACGACAGCGCCGTCGCCGTCGGCCGGGTCCGCGAACTGCGGACCGCGCTGCCGGACTGGGCCGCCGTGTATTACGCCGTCAAGGCCAACTCGTACCCGCCGATCGTGCGGGCGCTGGCGCCGTACGTCGACGGTTTCGAGGTCGCCTCCGTGGCGGAGCTCGAACTGGCCTTGGGCGCGGGGGAGTACGGGGCGGGGGCGGTGCCCGTATCCGTGCCCGCGCCCGTACCGGTACCGGTACGGGCGCCGGTGGTCGCTGCGGGGCCCGCCAAGTCCGTTCCCGTGCTGACGGCCCTCGTACGGGCGGGCGTTGAGGCGATCAACGCCGAGAGTCTGCTCGAACTGCACCGCGTGAGCCGGATCGCCGTCGCCGAGGGCGTCACCGCGCGCGTGGCGCTCCGCGTCAACCCGGCCGGTCTGCCGTTCAGCGGCTCGCTCGTGATGGGCGGCTCCGCCTCGCAGTTCGGGGTCGCCGAGCCGGACGTACCCGAAGTGCTCAAGGTGGCGCGGACGTTGCCGGGCCTCGATCTCATCGGCTTCCACATCCACGCGGCCTCCGGCAACCTCGACGCCGTGCTGCACGCGGCGTACCTGAGGTGGTGCGTGGAGTGGAGCGTGACGACGGCCCGAGAGGCGGGCATCGACCTGCGCCATGTGGACATCGGCGGCGGTATCGGGGTCCCGTTCGAGGGTGAGGAGCCCTTCGACGTGGTGCGGTTCGGCGAGTTGGCGGCCGAGATCCGGCCACCGGCAGGGGTGAAGGTCGTGCTGGAGCCCGGGCGGTTCGTCGTCGCCGACTGCGGGTGGTACGCGGCGGAGGTCACCGACCTGAAGTCCTCGTACGGCGAGTGGTTCGCCGTGCTGCGCGGCGGCATCAACCACTTCCAGATACCGACGTCTTGGGACATCGTCCACAACGCGGCCGTCCTGCCCGTCGAGCGCTGGGCCGAGGACTGTCCGAGGCCTCTGGCCGAGAACGCGCGCGTCACCGTCGTGGGTGAACTGTGCACTCCTGAGGACACTTTGCTGCGCGATGTCCTGATCGGCCGTATACGCGCGGGCGACCTGGTCGTTTTCCCGTATGCGGGCTCCTACGGATGGGAGTTCGCGATGCATGACTTCCTGGGCCATCCGGTCGCCGAGCGCCACATGCTCTGACCGGGCTCCGACCTGGGCCCTGACCCGGTGTCCGCTCCGGGGCGCGGTAAGGACCCTGACGTGGGCTCCGGTCCGGGCCCTGGTCCGGGCTCCGGTCCGGGGCCCTGATCCGGGTTCCGATCTGGGCTCCGACCTCGGTTCTGGCCTCGGTTCTGGCCTTTCCCCCGCACCTCTCACCGCACTTCGGAGCTGTTTCATGACCGTTCCCACTGTCGACCTGCTCGCTCCCGCCTCCGCCCCCATCGCTGCCTCCGGCTCCGCTTCCGCCGAGGGGATTCTGCGGCGGCAGCGCGCGAGGGAGTCCTCGGCGCGTACGTACGCCCGTTCGTTCCCGATCGTTCCGGCCAGCGCCGAGGGCATGACGATCGAGGGCACCGACGGCCGCCGCTACCTGGACTGCCTGTCGGGCGCGGGCACGCTGGCTCTCGGCCACAACCACCCGGTGGCGCTCGAAGCCGTACGCCGCACGCTGGACAGCGGCGCGCCGCTGCACGTACTCGACCTGGCGACCCCGGAGAAGGACGACTTCACCGACGCGCTCTTCGCGACGCTGCCGCCGGCCTTCGCCGACCGGGCCCGGATCCACTTCTGCGGTCCCGCCGGTACGGACGCGGTCGAGGCGGCGCTCAAGCTGACGCAGACCGCGACGGGGCGGCGCGGTCTTCTCGCGTTCACGGGTGCGTACCACGGCATGACGGCGGGTGCGCTGGCCGCTACGGGGAACGTCGCCGCGAAAGAACGGGTCGCAGGCGGCGGCGCGGGCGAGGTGACGCGGCTGCCGTATCCGTACGCGTACCGCTGCCCGTTCGGGATCGGCGGCGAGCGGGGCGCCGATCTGTCGGCGACGTACGTACAGCGGCTCGTCGACGATCCGTCGGGAGGCGTGGTACGACCGGCGGCGATGATCCTGGAGGTCGTGCAGGGCGAGGGCGGCGTCGTGGCGGCGCCGGACGGCTGGCTGCGCGCGATGCGGCGGATCACGAGCGAGCGGGAGATCCCGCTGATCGTGGACGAGGTGCAGACGGGGGTGGGGCGGACGGGCGCGTTCTGGGCGGTCGAGCACAGCGGGATCGTGCCGGACGTCATGGTGATGTCGAAGGCGATCGGGGGCGGCCTGCCGCTGGCGGTGATCGTGTACGACGAGTCGTACGACGGGTGGCTCCCCGGCGCGCACACCGGCACGTTCCGGGGTAACACCCTGGCGATGGCGGCGGGCGCTGCGACGCTGCGGTACGTGGCGCGGGAGGGCCTTGTCGAGCGGGCGGCGGTCGTCGGGGCGCGGATGACGGCCCGGTTGGAGGGGTTGCGCGGCCGGCTCCCGATGATCGGCGATGTGCGGGGACGCGGTCTGATGATCGGTGTGGAACTGGTCGACCCGGAAGCCGAACCGGACGCCTGCGGCTCCCGCCCGGCGGCCCCGGACCTGGCGGACCGCGTGCGGGCCGCGTGCCTGGCGCGCGGCCTGATCGTGGAGCTGGGCGGGCGCTTCGGCTCGACCGTACGGCTGCTGCCGCCGCTGGTGATCACGGACGAGGAGACGGAAGCGGTCCTGGAGCGCCTGTCGGACGCGCTGACCGAGGTCTCGGCGCAGGCTTCGGGGCGGCCGGCATGACGACGACGAACGGGGCGGTGACGAGCCCGTCAGTGACGGGGGCGCCCGTGACGGCGGTGCCGGTCGGTCGGGCTGAGGTGGGGAGCCCTCGTGGCCCGGTCGATGCGGCCTTCTCGGCCCGCACGAGTGAGCGGGCGAGTCCGGTCGATTCGGTCGAGCCGGTCGATCCGGGTGTTTCCGGTCGGTCCCTCGGGCAGGACGCTCTGGGGGGTGGGCCCGTGGACGCGGCGTTGTCCGGTGGTGTCGGCGGCCCCGACGCGCTCGCTTCGCTCGTGGACTCCGTACTGTCCGCGCTCTCCGAGGGCGCGCGCCGGCGCGGTGGGCCGATTCCCGCCGGTGAGCCGGACGCGATCGCGGCGGCCGTCGCCTCCGGGTTCGGGCCGCCCGGGACCGTCGGAGGAGTCGCCGCGCTGCGCCAGCTCACCGAACTCCTCGCGCACGGCTCGGCCGACCCCGCCGATCCGGCCTGCGCCGCGCATCTGCACTGCCCGCCGCTCGCCGTCGCGGTCGCGGCCGATCTGGCCGTCTCCGCGCTCAACCCCTCCCAGGACTCCTGGGACCAGGCGCCTGCGGCGACCGCTCTGGAGACCCTGCTCCTCCAGGAGTTGGCCGGACTCGTCGGGTACGAACCGCTGCTCGCCGCCGGTGTCCTCACCTCCGGCGGTACGGAGTCCAACGTGATGGGCCTGATGCTGGCCCGCGACCGCGTTCTCGGCGCTGCCACCTCGCGGCAGATCGAGATGGTCGGCATCCCCGTGGGGGCGGCGCGGCCCCGGATCTTCGCCTCGGCCGTCGCGCACTTCTCCGTACAGCGCGCCGCCGCCCTTCTCGGGCTCGGCGAGGACGCCGTGGTGCCGGTCGCCGTCGACCGGCAACTCCGCATGCGGCCCGACGCGTTGGCCGACGCGCTCGCCGACAGCGTCCGGCGCGGTGAACTGCCCGTCGCCGTCGTCGCCACCGCGGGGACGACCGACACCGGCGCGGTCGACCCGCTGCGTGCCTGCGCCTCGCTCGCCGCTTCGCACGGCGCCTGGCTGCATGTGGACGCGGCCTACGGCGGCGGCGCCCTGCTCTCCGACCGGCTCGCGCCGCTCCTCGACGGCCTCGCGCTCGCCGACTCCGTCTCGCTGGACTGGCACAAACTCGGCTGGCAGCCCGCCGCCGCCGGGATCTTCCTGGTCAGACGGGCGGAGACCTACGCCTCGCTCGACCGCCGCGCCGCCTACCTCAACCCGGCGGACGACGAGGAAGCCGGATATCCGAGCCTGCTGGGCCTGTCGTTGCGTACGACGCGTCGCGCCGACGCGTTCAAGATCGCGGTCACGCTGCGGACGCTCGGCAGGGAAGGACTCGGCAGGCTCGTCGACGCCTGCCACGACATCGCCGTGGCGGGTGCGGGGGCGGTGCGGGACCATCCGCGACTCGAACTGCACGGCGAACCCGTCCTGACCGCCTTCCTCTTCCGCTACCTGCCCCGCCTCCCGGCGGACGCCGCGCGGATCGACACGGTCAACGCCTCGCTGCGCAGGCGCCTCCTGCGTGAGGGTCGCGCCGTCGTCGGCCGTACGGAGCTGCCGGGTCACGGCCCCGGCCGCGTACGCCTCAAGCTCACCCTGCTCAACCCGCACACCACACCCGCCGACGTCGAACGCCTGCTGCTCGCCGTGGTTGCGGCGGGCCTCGCCGAGGAGGACGACCTCCGGTGAACCAGCCGACCGATCCCCTCGATCACCCCGACCCGCTCGATCACCCCGACCCGCTGCGGGCCGGGGACTCGGCCGCCACGGAGACGCTCGTACGCGCCTATGTACGCGAGACCGGCACCGTCGTGCCGGCCACCGGCGGCCTGCTCCATCTGCCGCTGCCCGCCAGTCATATGGCGCTGCGCCTCCGGGTCCTGTACCACTCGGTCACCGGCCGGCACCGGTTCGGCCCGGCCCGTCTCGTCACCTCGGACCGGGGCGGGAGCCTGCCCGCAGACACACCGCTGGTCGCCGCCGCGCTCATCCGCGAGTCCACCCTCGGGCGCGGTGTCCTGCCGCACACGGGCGGGGACGCCGTGAGCCGCGTGCTCAACTCCGCCGCCCGGATCACGGCTCACCTCACGCGACGGCGAGCTGAGGCGCGGGACGACGGCTTCGGATCCGGCTCCGGTAGCGGCGGTGGCGGTGGCGGTGCCGGTGGCAGTGGCGGTGACATGCGTACGTCGTTCCTCGACGCCGAGCAGGCGCTGCTCCTCGGCCATCCGTTCCATCCCGCGCCCAAGAGCCGCGAGGAGGCCTCGGAGCGCGAACTGAACGCGTACTCGCCGGAGTTGCGCGGATCCTTCCAGCTCCACTGGTTCGCGGCGCACCCCGATGTGGTGGTCGGGGAGAGCGCCGACGGCCGTACGCCCGGTGACCTGCTGCGCCAACTCGCCGCCGGCGCCCCTGCGGACCTGCCCGCCGGGATGGTCGCCGTGCCCGCGCACCCCTGGCAGGCCCGCGACATAGTGGGCCGTCCCGCCGTCGCCGCGCTGCTCGACTCCGGGCTGCTGCGGGACCTCGGGCCGGGGGGCCCGCGCTGGTGGCCGACCTCGTCCGTACGGACCGTGCACCGGCCGGACGCCGACTTCATGCTGAAGCTGTCTCTCGGTATGCGGATCACCAACTCCCGCCGCAACAACCTCCGTTCCGAGATGCGGCTCGGGGTACGCGCGGCCCGGCTGCTGGCCGCCGGACCGGCGCGGCGGCTGCGCGCCGAGCATCCCGAGTTCGCCATCCTGCGCGACTTCGGCTGGGTGTCGGTGGGCCGCGACGAGGAGTTGGCCGGCGGATCGGGCGGTGGATCGGGCGGCGGACCCGAGAGCGGGTTGGAGACCGCCTTCCGTGACAACCCGTTCCGTGGGGCGACTGCGGGCCTCTCCGAAGGGCTCTGCGTCGCCGGGCTCCTCGCCGAGCGCACCGGGCCCGGCGACGGCTCCCCGCCCCGGTACCGTGCCCTGCTGTCCGAGGCCGTGGCCCGTACCGCCCGTGCGTACGGGATCTCGACCGCCGAGGCCTCCGGACGCTGGCTCGCCGCGTACCTCGATGTGCTCGCCGTCCCTCTGATCCGGTTGCAGGCCTGGTACGGCATAGCCCTGGAGCCGCACCACCAGAACACCCTGGTCGCGCTCGGCGCCGACGGGCTGCCCCGGGCCGGGTGGTACCGCGACAGCCAGGGCTACTACGTCGCCTCCTCGTACGCCGACGAGGTCGAACGACTGCTGCCCGGCGCCGCCGAGGGGCTTGAGCTGGTCTTCGACGACGCGTTCGTGGACGAGCGGGTCGCCTACTACCTGGGCATCAACAACCTCCTCGGTCTGGTGGGCGCGTTCGGCGCGCTCGGCCTCGCCGACGAGGGCGAGCTGCTGCGCGTCCTGCGCGCCAGGCTGGAACTGCTGCGCGTCACCGAGCCCGGTGCGAAGGGGCTGCTCGACCTGTTGCTCGACGCACCCGTGCTGCGCTGCAAGGGGAACTACCTCACCTGTGTGGACGGTCTCGACGAGCTTGTCGGCGACGTCCAGACCCAGTCCGTCTACATCGACCTTCCCAACCCCCTCGCGGAGGCACAGCGGTGACCGACCACGAACGCACCCGGCCCGACGAATCCGAATCCGGCGTCCTCGACCTCCTCGGTGTCGGCATCGGCCCGTTCAACCTGTCTCTCGCGGCGCTCGCCGACGGCGTGCCGGGCCTGCGCGCCCTCTTCCTCGACGCGAAGCCCGCCTTCTCCTGGCACCCCGGTCTGCTGCTGGAGGGCACCACCCTCCAAGTCCCCTTCCTCGCCGACCTGGTGACGATGTCCGACCCCACCAGCCCCTGGTCGTACCTGAATTACCTGCGCGAACACGACCGGATGTTCCCCTTCTTCTTCTCCGAGCGCTTCCACATCCCGCGCCGCGAGTACGACCACTACTGCCGCTGGGTCGCCGAACACCTCCCTTCGTGCCGATTCGACGCGCAGGTCACCGCGTTGGAGTGGGACGAGCACGCGGAGGCGTTCGCCGTCACCGAGCGACCCCCGGGCGGCGGACCACCGTCGCGGCTGCTCGCCCGGCACGTCGTGCTCGGCGTCGGCACCCTCCCCGTCGTACCCGAGGCGCTGCGCCCTCTGCTCACGTCCGCCCACGCGGGACGCGTGCTGCACAGCGCCGACTACCGCACCCACCGGGCCCGGCTGGCGGCGACCGACGACGTCACCGTCATCGGCGCCGGACAGTCCGGCGCCGAGGTCACCCTCGACCTCCTGCGCCATCAGGACGGCAACGGCGGGGGCGGGCCCTACGTCCGCTGGCTGGCCCGTACGCCCGCCTTCGCGCCCATGGAGTACTCCAAGATCGGCCTGGAGCACTTCACTCCGGACTACATCCGCTACTTCCGCGCTCTGCCGGAGGACCGGCGGGAGCGGCTCGTGCGGGAGCAGTGGCAGCTCTACAAGGGGGTGAGCGAGGAGACGCTGGCCGAGATACATGACGAGCTGTACGAGCGGACCATCGGCGGTACGGAGCCGCGTGCCGCGCTCCATCCTGGCGTCGCGATCGTCGGGGTCGAGGCGGTCGGGGGCGACGGGGGCGACGGGGGCGGGGGCGACGGGAGTGAGACCGACGGCGGTGGGTCCAGGGCCGGGTATGTGCTGACCTGCCGGCACACGGAGCAGGACAGGCTCTTCGAGGTCCGCACCTCGGCGATCGTCTCCGCCACCGGCTACGCGGCCGGGCGGCCCGCCTTCCTGGAACCCATGGCGAAGCTGATCGAGTGGGACGACCAGGGCCGCTACCGGATCGACGGTGACTACCGCGTCGCGCTCGACCCCAGGGTGTCGGGCGCGCTGTACGTACAGAACGCCGAACTGCACACGCACGGCGTCAGCGCCCCGGATCTGACGCTCGGCGCGTGGCGCGCCGCGACGATCCTGAACGCGGTCACCGGACGGACGGTGCTGCGGGTGCCGGACCGTACGGCGTGGACGACGTTCGGAGCGCCGGGGGTGGCCGGTGTGGCGGGAACCGTGGGTGTGGCGCCCACAGTTGGCGCGCCCCGCGATGTCACCGTGCTCGACGTGTCCGATGCCGCTCCGGTGGTCGTACGCCCATGACTGCGGCGGCCCCCGCGCCGGGCCCCGCCCGTCCCGTCCCCCCGTCCCCACCGCCCCGCGTACCCCGAGGAGAGCCGCCGATGAACCACCCCACCCGCGAAGCCTGGGCCCGGGCGGGCAAGCGCCTGCTGGTCAAGGCCGTCGAGGAGTTCGCGTACGAGGAACTCCTCGTCCCGGTGGCCGACGGCGGCCCCGGCGCCTACCGGCTGGACCTCGGTGACGGTGTCCACTGGACCTTCCGCGCCACCCGGGGCACCTTCGACACCTGGCGCGTCGAGCCCGACACGCTGCGCCGCCACCCCGCTTTGGATGTCGGGGTCGGGGTCGGGGCCGGGGCGGCCGGTGTCGGTGTCGGTGCGCAGTCCGAGCCCGAGGCCGCCGGTCCCGAGCGGCTGCTGCTCGACGCCCGTACCGTCCTCGGCTGGGACGGCCCCACCACCGCCGAGGTGCTGCGCGAACTGACCGCCACCCGGCGCGCCGACGCCGAGGCGCTCGCCCGCGCCCTGCCCGCCGCGCGCCTCGCCGACCTCGACCACCTCGACCTGGAGGCGTACCAGGACGGCCACCCCTGCATGCTGCTCAACAAGGGCCGGCTCGGCTTCTCCGCCGCCGACGCCGCCGCCTACGCCCCGGAGTCCGCGCAGGCGGTACGGCTGCTCTGGGCCGCCGTACACACCAGCCTCGCGAGCTACTCCGGGGTTCCCGGGCTCGGAGCCGAGCAGTTGCTGTCCGAGGAGCTGGACGCACCCACGCGGGAACGTTTCTCTTCTGTCCTCGCCCAGTCCTGTGCCGAAACGGCCCTGGCCGAGGGCGAGTTCGTCTGGCTGCCGGTGCACCCCTTCCACTGGGACGAGGCAGTCGCGACGCTCTTCGCGCCGTATCTCGCCGAAGGCCGCATCGTGTTGCTCGGGGAGAGCGACGACCGCTACCGGCCGCTCCAGTCCATACGTACGCTCGCGAACCTCGACCACCCGCACCGCCGTAACGTGAAAGTGCCGCTCCTCATCCGTAACACCCTTGTGTGGCGGGGGCTTTCGACCGAGCCGACCGACGCGGCGCCCGATGTGAGCGCCTGGCTGCGCGCGGTGCGGGACGGCGATCCGTACCTCAGCGACGAGTTGCGCTTCCATCCGCTCGGCGAGGTCGCCGCCGTCGCGGTCGCGCATCCGCTGTACGAGTCCGTCGAGGACGCCCCGTACCGTTACCACGAACTCCTCGGCGCCATCTGGCGCGAGCCCGTCGCCGCGCTCCTCGGGCCGGGCGAGAAGGCGCGCACGATGGCCGCCCTGCTGAAGACCGGTTCCGACGGGCGGGCGCTGGCGGCGGAGTTGGCCGCGCGTTCGGGGCTCGAACCGCGTGCCTGGCTGGAACGATTCTTCGGCGCGCTGCTGCCCGGTCTCCTCCACTACCTCTACCGCTACGGCGTCGCCTTCTGCCCGCACGGTGAGAACACCGTGGTCCTCTTCGACGCCGACGACATCCCGATCGGCATCGCGGTCAAGGACTTCGCCGAGGACGTCAACCTCCTTCCCGGCGCGCGTCCTGAGTACGCGGGCCTGTCCGTGCGTGCCGACCGGGTGCTGTTGCGCTGGCCGGCGCACGAACTCGCCCACTCGCTCCTCAGCGCCGTCTTCGCCGGCCACTTCCGCTTCTTCGCGCCGCTCGTCGCGGACCATCTCGGTGTGGCGGAGGGGGACTTCTGGGGACTGGTACGGGCCGAGACAGAGCGGTACCACGCCCGCTTCCCCGAACTCGCCGACCAGTTCGACTCGTTCGGGCTGTTCGCGCCGACCTTCGACCGCGTGGCGCTCAACCGCGAGCAGTTGCTCGGCGGCGGTTTCCACGACCGGGCCGAACGCGACGAGGGCTTCGACGTGGTCCATGGGTCCGTGCCCAACCCCCTCGCCTCCGCAACCCACTTGGAGCAGATATGACAACTCCGGACATGGCCAGGGACATGGCCACGGCTACAGGTACGGGTACGGGTACGGGTACGGATACCGCCGGGCCTTATGACGCGCTGCGCGCCCTCGTGGCAGCGGGCTCGGTCGAAGAAGTCATCGTCGCGGTCCCCGACCTCCAGGGCCGCCTTCAGGGCAGCCGGCTCTCCGCGCCGTACTTCCTCGACGAGGTCGCCCGTCACGGCTTCGGCGCCTGCGTCTATCTCCTCGCGTCCGACGTCGAGATGAACACCGGCGCCGGCTACGCCATCGACGCCTGGCGCAGCGGCTTCGGTGACTTCGTCCTGGCCCCGGACCCCGCCACTCTGCGGACCGTGCTGCCGTGGGACGACGGTACGGCGATGGTTCTCGCCGACCCGGTCTGGCCGGGCGCGGCGCACACGCCCGTCGAGGTCGCGCCGCGCCGTATCCTGCGCGCGCAGCTCGACCGGCTGGCGGAACGGGGCCTGACGGCGCTCGCCGGTACGGAACTTGAGTTCCTCGTCTTCCTCGGCTCGTACCGCAGCGCGTGGGAGAGCCGCTACGAGGGGCTGACCACCGGGACGTCGTACAACGTCGACTACGCGCTCCAGGGCCTGTCGGAGATCGAGCCCGTCGTGCGCCGCATCCGGCGCGAGATGGGACGGGCCGGGCTGGCGATGGAGACCGCGCGCGGGGAGTGTCACGCAGGCCAGTACGAGATCGTCTTCCGGTACGCGGAGGCGATGAGGACCTGCGACAACCACGTCTTCTTCAAGAACGGTGCCAAGCAGATCGCGGCGCAGGAGGGCGTGGCGCTGACGTTCATGCCGAAGTTCGACGCGGGGGAGGGCAACTCCTGCCATGTGCACCTGTCGTTGCGCGGTACGGACGGTACGCCCGTACTCGCCGACGCGACCGCCGCCGATGGCACGGGGATGTCGGAGCTGATGCGGCACTTCGTCGCCGGACAGCTCGCCTGTCTGCCGGACCTCACCCTGCTGATGGCGCCGAACGTCAACTCGTACAAGCGGCTGCGGCCCGGCTCGTTCGCGCCGACCGGCATCACCTGGGGGCGAGACAACCGGACCTGTCCGATACGGGTGGTGGGCGCCGGGTCCTCGCTGCGGATCGAGCACCGGGTGCCGGGCGGCGACGCGAACCCGTACCTCGCCGTGGCCGCGGCGGTCGCCGCCGGTCTGTACGGGATCGAGCACCGGCTCGAACTCCCCGCCCCGCACACGGCGAACGCCCTCGGCGACGCGTCCGTACCACGGCTTCCGGCCACCCTGGGCGAGGCGTTGCGGCGCTGGGAGACCAGCGAGATCGCGGCGAAGATCTTCGGCGAGGCGGTGGTGGGGCACTACGCGCAGGCGGCGCGCACGGAGTTGGAGGCGTTCGAGACGGCGGTGACGGACTGGGAGCGGGTGCGGGGCTTCGAGCGGCTCTGAGCCGGCGGGGTCTGGGCCGGCGGCTCTGGGGCGGCGGCTCTGGGTCGGCGGCTCTGGGCCGGGGTAACGAACGCGGGGTTGCCCCCGGCGGCACGCCGCCAGGGGCAACCCGGGCCGGTCAGTGGACCGGCGCTCTGTCGCGCGCTCACTCCCAGCCGACGACCTTGAAGTCCTTGTTCACGAAGACGTGGTGCGGCCAGTTGACGCTGATGTTGTGGACCTCGTACTCGCCGCCGCTCAGCTTCACCACACGGTCGTTGATGCCTCCGGGGACGACGGCCTGCGCGGCCTTCGTCGCCTTGTCGGCGACCGTACCGCTGACGATCGTGCCCTCTCCCTCGGTGTAGTCCGGGATCTTGCCGACCGACTTCGCCGGGGACGGCGTCCCCTGCTGGAAGGGGAGCACCCCGGCCGCCTTGGCGGCCGCGGCCCCGCCGTCGCCGCCGGGCTGGACGATGACCTGGGTGGCCGCGATGGTCGCGGTGTCGACCGTTCCGAGGACGAGGACGCTCCCGCCCTTCTTCACGGCGCTCGCCGGGACGCGGTGGGACTTCTTCTCGTACGTCGTGGTGGACGCCTTGTCGACGGTCACCTTCACACCCGTCGCCGTGGTGAGGGTGAAGCCCGACGTGGAGGTGGTGTCGACGATGCCGGTCGCACCCCCGGCGGACGGGTCGGCCGCGGGGCCGCCGCCCGGCGGCAGGCTGGGCTTGCCGGTCGGGTCCGCGGCGGAATTGGACGACGTGGGCGCGGACGACGGCGAACCCGCCGCGGCGGC
>NZ_JTHL01000001.1:4822550-4824267 GCF_000818195.1 Streptomyces sp. 150FB
CGGCCGTCCCGGCACCGGCGAGTCCGGCCACCGCGCAGGTCACACCGGCGGCCACGAGCCAGCCGCCCTTCTTCTTCGACAGCAGCCGGCGTACGCCGGGCCGGTCTGCCCGTACGGCCGTGGTCGACGGGTCCGATCCGGTCGAGGAGTGGTTCGTCGGGTCGTAGTCGTTCATGGTGGCGTTCCTCTCGCTGGGGCAACTGCGCCGAGCGTGCCAGCGGTTCATATGAGGGCGCTGTGGCTGACCTTTGAACTCCTGACAGGCTGGCGCGCCGGTCGGCAGACGGCGCGCTGTCGTGCCGGTCGCTCGGGCCGCCGCTCGCTGAGTGCGCCCGCTCGCCCCGCCTGCTCAGTGCGGGGCCGACGCGTAGTCCTTCTCCATCTCGTCCAGCACCTTGCCCGCACCGGTGTAGCCGATCCCCAGCATCCAGGTGTTGTCGTCGACCTTGAAGGCCCTGCCCTTCTTCACCGCGTCCAGGCCCTTCCACAGCGGACCCGCTGTGGTGGTCGTCTCCTTGGCCTTCTCCGGGTCGCCGTAGGCGGAGTAGAAGATGACGTTCGCGTCGGCCTTGTCGATCTGCTCCGGGCTGATGTCGAGCGAGAAACCGGTGGTGTTCTGGTTGGCGGGCCGGCCGACCTGGAGGTCCTTGAAGATGGACCCGACGAACGTGTCGTTGAGGTAGAGCCGGGTGTCGGCGCCCTCCACGAACCGTACGAATCCGAACGTGATCTTCTTGGCCGCCGGGGGCCCGCCCAGCGCGGTGGTCAGGCGGTTGAGGTGCGCGTCGTAGTCGGCTACGACCTTCTTCGCCTCGTTCTTCTTGCCGAGGGCGTCGGCGTGCAGGTCGAAGTTCTTGCGCCAGGTGGGGCCCGTGGTGTCGGTGAACACGGTCGGCGCGATCTTCGACAGCGACGGGTAGTTCTTCTCGTCGCGCACCTTGCTGCTCAGGATGAGGTCGGGCTTGAGCTGGGCGATCGCCTCCAGGTTCGGCGTACCGATCTCACCGACCGGCTTGATGCCCTTGAGCTTGTCGGCCGGCAGATAGGTGGAGAACGGGGCCTTGTCCACAACTGTGGTCGCCCCGACCGGAGTTACGCCGAGGCTGACGG
The DNA here is from genome assembly GCF_000818195.1 of Streptomyces sp. 150FB. Lineage (GTDB taxonomy): Bacteria > Actinomycetota > Actinomycetes > Streptomycetales > Streptomycetaceae > Streptomyces. The sequence continues at coordinate 4,823,661 of NZ_JTHL01000001.1, forward strand.
CCGAGTCGAGCGCGTCGGTGTCCAGTACGACGACGCGCTTGGGGGCGTTCTTGACCTTCACGTCACCCATGACGGTCGAGACCGTGTGCGTGGGGGCTCCCGCGCCGAGGCCGCCCGCGGGTCCCGCGCCGGTGGAGCCGTCGTCGCTGCCACCGCAGGCGGTGAGAGTGACGGCGAACGCGGTGGTGGCGGTGGCCACGGTGAGACGGCGGGTGAGGGATCTGGGCACGGTGGGGAAGCCTCCCTGGCGGACAAAAGTAAGGGAAACCTAACCTTAGGGGTGTCGGGGCGCCACGTCACGGTGCGTCGGTGGGTGATGGCAGAAAAAGAAAGTCCGGAGCGACCTGCAACCCGGGGCGGGGTCGTACGTCTTTCCGGGTGAAGGCGCCTTCGATCCGCCCGACGAGATGATTTGAGGAACGTCATGTCCGCACGTCACACCGCTGTCCGCAGTGCGCTCCAGGGGCGTATGCGCAGGGTCCTGGGAACGTCCGCGATCGTCGCCGCGCTGGCCGTCGGCGGCGTGGGAGCCGGCTTCGCCTACGCGGACAGCCACACGCCGACGCCGGTCCCGGCCCCGGCGAAGCCCGCGCCGGCGAAGCCTGTC
>NZ_JTHL01000001.1:4824421-4830542 GCF_000818195.1 Streptomyces sp. 150FB
AGCCTGTGCCCGCCCCCGTCCCCGCGAAGCCCGCGCCCGTGAGGCCTGTGCCTGGGCCGCTCGCGGCGAAGCCCGCGCCTGCCCCGGTTCCGGCGAAGCCCGCGCAGGTCAAGCCCGTCCCCTCCAGCGCCCCGGCCCCCGTGCGGCCCGTTCCCTCCGTCGCCCCGGTTCCGGCCCCGGCGCCCGCCCCCGCCTCGAAGTAACCAGTACCGGAGGTCGGGTCCGCCGGGGTTGATCGTCCGGCGGGCCCGTCTCTCCGCCCCCCTCCCGTCCAGGAGACCCATGAGGACAGCGACGACGTACCTGGCCGTCCCGGCCCTGACCGGCTTGGACGGTGGCGGCGGCCTGCTGCGCCGTGCCTGGGATCTGCTGCTGCGCGGGGTCGGGGGACCGCCGCTGGCGTCGTACAGCCGTACGGGTGAGACCCCGGCCGCCCCGGTCGTCTCCCCGCAGCACGGCACCGGCATCGACGAGCTGTACCACCACCGCCGGCTGCAACTGGTCCGCCTCGCGCTGCTCCTCGTCGACGACCTGCCCACGGCCGAGGACGTCGTCCAGGACGCGTTCGCCGCGCTCTACCGTCGGCACGGCGACCGCCTGACCGGGCTCGACGACCCGGAGGCGTACATCCGTACGAGCGTGGTGAACGGCGCGCGCTCCGTCCTGCGCCGGCGCAGAACCGTACGCGCCCACGTACCCGAACGAGAGGGCCACGCGCCGCCGCCCGAGGAGTCCGTACTGCTGCGCGAGGAGCATCAGGAAGTGCTCGTCGCCCTCCGGCGCCTGACGCGGCGCCAGCGTGAGGTGCTGGTCCTGCGGTACTGGTCGAACCTCAGCGAGGCGCAGATCGCCGACACGCTGCGGCTGTCCCGGGGCGCGGTCAAGTCCACGGCCAGCCGGGCCCTCGCCGCCCTGGGCAGAAAGCTGGAGGCGTCCCGATGAGCCGCACGAGCCGCACGAACCGTGCCAGAAGTACGAACGCCTCGCACGACCTGCTCGAACATCGCCTGCGCGCCGCACTCGACGCCCGCGTCCGTACCGTCGAACTCGACGATCTGCGACGCGCTTCCCCGCCGTCCCTCCGGGTCCGTACGGTGCGCTTCCCCACCCGTGCCGCCACGCTGGCGCTCGTCGGTCTCGCCGCGGTGCTGGCCTGTGTCCTGCTCGTTCCGTGGGAGGGGCGGCAGGCGGAGCCCGTACGCCCCGCGCACCCCTCGGTCACGCACAGCCCCCGGCCTCCCACCCGGCCGGCGCGCCCGTCCCCGCACCCCGAGCCGTCCGGCCCGCTCGGGGCGCCACCCGCCGTCCCCGCCTCCCCGCCCTCCTCGGCCGCGTCCGTCAACTCGCCGGTCGAGCCCGTCCCCAGGCCCGGCTGAGACGCTGCTCCGGGCTGGTTACGCTGCCGCCATGACCAGGGGGGAGGGCGCCGAGGTCCTCGCCGAGCGCGCACGGGTCGAAGTGGACCGGAGGCCAGCCGACCCCGCCACGCGGGACGGGCGAAGGACGGCGCTCACCCTGCGGCAGAGGTCACGCGATCTGGACCGTTCCATGGCGCGCTGAGGACCCTCGGTCCCAGGCTCAAGGAGCAACCGTTCTTGCGTGAGAGCGCGCTCCAAGTCGTAGCGTCCGGCGACATGACGTACACGACCACACCCCAGCAGAGGATCGGATCCGGCTTCGGCGCCCGGAGCACCACGGACGACGTTCTGCACGGCACCGACCTGAGCGGCAAGCTCGCCGTCGTCACCGGTGGCTACGTGGGCCTCGGGCTGGAGACCACCCGCGCTTTCGCTCGCGCAGGGGCGCATGTCGTCGTCCCGGCCCGACGCAGGGAGGTCGCCGAAATGGCGGTCGGTGGGATCGGCGGGGTCGAGGTGGACGACATGGACCTCGCCGACCTGGAGAGCGTCCGGGACTTCGCCGACCGGTTCCTCGCCTCGGGCCGGGACATCGACATCGTCGTCAACAACGCCGGGATCATGGCCTGCCCCGAGACCAGGGTCGGTCCGGCGGACTGGGAGGCGCAGTTCGCCACCAACCATCTGGGCCACTTCGCGCTCGTCAACCGCCTCTGGGCGCCGATCGCACGCGGCGGAGCCCGGGTGGTCTCCGTGTCGTCCCGGGGACACCACCTGTCGGAGATCCGATGGGACGACCCGCATTTCCGGCGCGGTCCGTACGACAAGTGGGCGGCGTACGGCCAGGCGAAGACCGCGAACGTGCTGTTCGCCGTCCATCTGGACGCGCCGGGCCGGGAGTCCGGTTGACGGGGGTCGACGCGTTCCGGGCCGTGTCCGGGTAGTCGGTCCGGGTACCGTCCGAGCGCGTGCCGCTAGTTGGGCCAGTTCGGGGAGCGGCCCAGCATGGCGAGGATCCGGTCGAGCGTCGTACGGTCCGCGTCCGCATCCGCATCCGCGTCCGTGCCCGTGCCCGTGTCCAGGCCGGGCCGGAACGCGGAGCCCGCGCGCAGCCGGTTCTCGTCGTCGGGCACCCGCTCGGCGATCGCCAGCACCGTGTCGAGGAGGTCGTCGTCGAAGTCCGCCCTGACACCGATCGCGCGGGCGACGTCCCACCCGTGCACCACGTAGTCGAGGACGTGGAAGGAGATGGCCTGGCGAGCGGGGAACGGCTGGTCGTCACGGATCTCCGGCAGCCAGAACCCCTGCTCCAGCGTCCCGTCAGCGGCGAAAGCGGCGTTGACGGCCTCCACCGAAGCGGCGAAGGTGCCCACCGGGTCATCGCCGACCGGACGGTCGGCCCATACGCTCAGGTCGCGGCTCTCCCCCCGGGCCGCCGCCGCGAAACCGTAGTTCTGGGCGACCATGTGTGCGAGCAACTGACCGAGCGTCCACTCGCCGCAGGGAGTCGGGGCTTCGAGCTGGTCCACAGTGACATGACTGACGATCGATTGCGTTGTTTTCAGGGCTCGTTGATCGAACTCACGTATGTCCACCATGCCCCCGACCCTAGCCACCGGCCCGGGGGCCCGGTACGGGTGTCCTGCCCATTCGGTGCAGCAGGCGCGTCTGTGCCGACGCCTCGTGAGCGAGTACGCCCTCGGGAGCGGCGAAGAACCGGTGAGTCGTTTCGGCAGCGGTGGGCGTTTCCGGCAAGCCGGCGTAGATGTCGTCGAGATGCTCGCAGATCCAGTCCACGAGGTCGCCGTTGAGAGCGTCGTCCGCTCCGACGGCCTGGGCGAGATCCCAGGTGTGGACCGTACTGTCCGTGATCCGTACGGCAAGTGCCTGCCGGCCGGTCACCGGCCCCAGGGGATAGTCCAGCATCCGCCGCATGGCACCCGCCTGGCCGAACGCTCCGGCGCACTCCCGAACGGACCGCGCGTACGCGCCGACCGGATCCGTACCCAGCGCGTCCGCGTCCCGCATCCGTACGAAATCCGCGGCGCCGCCGCTGTCCAGCAGGCGCACGTAACTGAGGTTGCCCCGCGTCATGTGATTGACCAGTTGCCGCACGTTCCACTCGCCGCAAGGAGTGGGCCAGGACCACTGCTCGGGTCGTACCGCGCGCAGCTTGCGTTCGAACTCGGCGCTGGAGGCGAGAAACCGGTCGATGAGTCCTTCAAGAGCGTTGACCACGCGCCCAGCATGCTCGCCCCGGGCGGCCAGGACCGGCGGGAATCGGACCTGGAGAGGGGCGGGCGGGGCTAGATGACCGGCGGCCGGCCGAGCTGAGTCATGCGTCCGACGGTCCGCCACCGCATGGGCCGACGCGACCCGCACGCCGTCCGTACGCCTTCGAAGAAGCCCCCGAACCACGCGCGCAGCCCGCTCGCCGAATGCGTACGGGCCACGGTCAGCAGGATCCAGGTGCCGAGGTAGATCGGTACGAGGAGGGCGGGCAGGTGCCGGCGGGCCAGCCATACGCGGTTGCGCGCGGTCATCCGGTAGAACTCGGCGTGCCTGGCCGGCGAGGTACGCGGGTGCTGGAGGACCAGCTTCGGTTCGTACTGGATCTTCCATCCGGCGTCCAGGGCGCGCCAGGCGAGGTCCGTCTCCTCATGGGTGAAGAAGAACTCGTCGGGCCAGCCGCCGGTCTCCTCCAGCATCGGCATGGACAGCGCGTGACCGCCGCCGAGGAAGGTGGTCACCTCGCCGCCGCGCATCGGGTCGTCCACCCGCAGGCGCGGTACGTGGCGCCGCTGGGTGAAGCCCGTCTCGTCGGCGATACGGAAGCTGACGATCCCGAGCTTGGGGTCGGCCTCGTACAGATCGGCGACGCGCGTGATCACGTCGGCCTCGATGAGCAGGCCGTCGTCGTCCAGGTCCACGAGTACGTCGACGTCACCGGCCTCGCGGAGCTTGCGCATCGCGACATTGCGCCCGCCCGAGACGCCGAGGTTCGTGTCCAGCTCGACCCCGATGACGCCTTCCGGCAGCTCGGGCAGCGGCGCGCCGTTGCCGATGACGACGATCCGGCGCGCGGGCTCCCGCTGCTTGGCCACGGAGTCCAGCAGGGCCCGCAGCTCGACAGGCCGGGTCCCCATGGTCAGTACAGCCACACCCACACGCGGTCGCGTCACTTCCAGATCACTCCAGCACTCGATGGTTCAGGCGCGCGGCACTCGGCACTCCGTGCTGGGCACGCGGCACGCGGAAACTGGCGGCAGTGAATCAATCGTATCGGTTTAAGCCATCAGCCGGTCACTGGAAGGTGCGTCCGTGGACGCCAGAAGTTCACTTTGGCGCGCTGTTTCGGCAGGTACGCGACAATTTCGCCCGGCCGTGTGTCCGTCCGCGCCGCATCGCGTTCGAAGGGAAGTTTTTCATGATCCTGCTCAGTGACCCCCGGGTCGCCGCGCTCCCGGTCCATGAGTGCGGGGAACCGCTCGTCGAGGTCGGGACACTCCCGGGCATACGCCTCGACCCCCGCGAGCGGGACGCCGCCGGTGCGTACGGGCGCGTCAGGCGCGGCGTCGGCGAGCGGCTGTGCCTGGCGGCCCGGCAGTTGCCCGACGGAATCGGGATCGCCGTGGTCGAGGGGCACCGCGAACCGGCGGAGCAGGCACGCCGGTTCGCCCGCTACGAGAACCAACTGCTCGCCTCGGGCTCGGTCGCCCCCGGCGACGCGGCCGAACTCCGCCTGCGGACAAGTGTGTTCGTCTCCCCGGTCGAGGTGGCGCCGCACTGCGCGGGCGCGGCCGTGGATGTGACGCTGGTCGGACCCGACGGGTACGAACTCGACATGGGCGGCGCCGTGAACGGACACCGTACGGGCGACGAGGCGTCCTGCCCGATGGCCGCCGGTGGTCTGTCGGCCACCGCCCGCCGCAACCGGGCGCTGCTCGCCGAAGTGCTGGGCGCCGCGGGGGCCGGGCTGGTGAACTACCCCACCGAGTGGTGGCACTGGTCGTACGGCGACCGCTACTGGGCGCTCATGACCGGCGCCCCCGCCGCCGTCTACGGTCCGGTCGGGGCCGACGACGCGCAGGGGGAGGGGCGGGGGCCGGCAGGGGCGGTTCTTCCCTAAGGTGCGGTGCATGCGGCTGCTGCTGATGTCCGACACCCATCTGCCCAAGCGCGCGAAGCGCCTTCCCGACGAACTGCTCGCCGAGATCCCGCGCGCCGACGTCGTGATCCACGCCGGGGACTGGGTGGACGCGGACACCCTCGACCTGCTGGAGGGGCGGGCGAAGCGGCTGATCGGGGTCTACGGCAACAACGACGGGCCCGAACTGCGCGCCCGGCTGCCCGAAGTGGCGTACGCCGAGCTGAACGGGGTGCGCTTCGGCGTCGTGCACGAGACCGGCCCGGCGCAGGGGCGCGAGGGGCGCTGCGCCGGGCGGTTCCCCGACCTCGACGTGCTGGTGTTCGGGCACAGCCACATCCCGTGGGACTCGGTGGCCGGGGACGGGCGGCTGCGCCTGCTCAACCCCGGCTCGCCGACGGACCGGCGGCGCCAGCCGTACCGTACGTACCTCACCGCCGTCGTCGCGCCCGGCGAGCTGAGGGACGTACGGCTGCACCGACTGGGCGCGACCGGCTGAGCGGCCGCGACCGAGTGGCCGGACCGAGTGGCCGCGACGGAGCGGCCTGACCGGGTGGCCCGGCCGAGTGGCCCGGCCGGGCCAGGGCCCCCGGGCGGTTCAGAGCGCGGCGGTGGC
>NZ_JTHL01000001.1:4830567-4837679 GCF_000818195.1 Streptomyces sp. 150FB
GCGGTGGCGGCGAGCGCCGCCAGTTCGTCCAGCCGGTGCAGGGTCTCCGCCTCCGGCAGGGGCGCCAGCTCGAAGAGAACCCGCTCCACATCGAGTCGCGCGTACGCCGCCAGGCCCGCGGGGTCGTCCAGTACGTCGTACACCGCCACCGGCACGTCACGGCCCGCCATCTCGCGCAGCCGCTCGATCTGCGGTCCGAGTTCGGCCGGCGGCACGCCGTTGGCGAGCCAGACGTCCCCGAAGTCCCGGACGCGCGCGAACGCGCCTTCGCCGCCGCCGACATAGATGGGCGGGTACGGGTCCTGCACCGGCTTGGGCCAGGAGTAGACCGGGTCGAAGTCGACGAACTCCCCGTGGAATTCGGCCTTTTCCTCTGTCCACAGGGCGCGGATGGCGCCCAGCCGCTCGTTCACGAGGCGGCCTCGCCTGGTCGGGTCCGTCCCGTGGTTCTCCATCTCCTCGCGGTTCCAGCCCACCCCGACCCCGAAGACGGCGCGCCCGTCCGAGACGAGGTCCAGGGAAGCGACCTCCTTCGCCGTGTGGATCGGGTCCCGTTGCGCCACCAGGGCGATGCCGGTCCCGAGCAGGATGCGGTCGGTGACCGAGGCGGCTGCCGCCAGGGCGACGAAGGGGTCGAGGGTGCGGTAGTACTTCTCCGGCAGGTCACCGCCGTTCGAGTACGGGGTCCTGCGGCTCACCGGGATGTGGCTGTGCTCGGCGATGAGCAGGGAGTCGAATCCCCTTTCCTCGACGGCCCGGCCCAGGGCGGCCGGGCGGATGCCCTGATCGGTGATGAAGGTCGAGATTCCGAATTTCACTGTGCTCCTTCGGCGCTTTTCCGAGCTGTGGCTAGAGTGGGAGGTTCATAGCGGATGAATGCGAACAAAACGGCCTTCCGGTCACACTCCATCCCCTGCGTATTCCACTCCCTACGATGTGAGGCGCGTAGTCATGAGTCTGAGCACGAGCCCCGGCATGAGCATCCGCAACCGGATCGCAGGCACCATCGTCGCAGTGACCCCCGGCGAGGTCATGGCCACCGTCAAGGTGCGCATCGAGGGCGGCCAGGTGATCACGGCGGCGATCACCCAGGAGGCCGTGACGGAACTGGCACTCGCCGAGGGCACACAGGTGCACGCGCTGGTGAAGTCCACCGAGGTCGCGCTCGCCACCGGCGCGGTGGACGGGCTCAGCATCCGCAACCAGATCCCCGGCACCGTCACCGAGGTCGCGATGGGTGCCGCCATGGCGACCGTGAAGGTCGCCGTCCGGGGCGGCGAGCTGACCTCGGCCGTCACGCGGGACGCGGTGGCCGATCTCGGGCTCGCCTCGGGGTCGTCGGTGGTGGCGCTGATCAAGTCCACCGAGGTCTCGCTCGCGACCACCTGAACCAGTCGCTCGCGACCGCCTGAACCAGGTCAGAGGACCGGCGGCTGCTCCGGTACGGCGTACGCGCCGATCCACACGCTGGTGACCGCGCTGACGTAACGCGCCCCGCAGCGGTCGGACGGCACCACGAGCTGGGTGCCCTCCGCGTCCAGCGGCCGGCCGTCCATGGCGGTGGCGAGCAGGATCGGTATGTCGCCGAAGTCGGCGTCGATCTCGGCCCAGGACAGCACCGTGTGGTGCCCGTCCCCGCCGGTGACGGCGAGCAGGAAACGGGAACGGTCCTTGCGGCGCCGCGCGTCGAACGCCGGGCCCGCGTCCTGGACGACGTCGCGCAGGAGCGGTCCGTCGAAGGTGTGCGGGCGTGGGCCGTTCTTCGCGCAGTTGAACACCACGTCGGCGTGCCGCTGCTCCCAGCGCTCCCGCAGGTCGGCGACCGTGAGGGAGAGCGGGCGCGCCACCTCGCCACGGAGGAGGAGAGGCGCGGTGCGCGCCGGGGCGCGGAGCGTCGGTGTGCTGAGTGCCTGGGCGGGGCGTGCGGCGGCGGTGCGTGTCGTGGCGGTGGCTGCGGTAGCGGTGGGTGCGGAGGCGGTGCGTGCCTGCGCGGTACGTGGCGTGGCGCTGAGTGGTGGCGTACTGACCCGGCCCATCAGATTCCCCCTCAGGAGGCCCGCGTGGAACTGCCTCAGCAGTGATACCCACCCCCCGCGCCGGGGAATCCCAGATGCCACCCGGAAGCTTCGATCAGCCTTGCTTGTGTGAGGAGATGACCAACACCAGGCTGGTAGACGCGTACGGAGGGGGCGCTCGTACCCACGGCCGGTCAAGTCACGTCGGATCGGGCCGCGTCAGGTCGTGCCGCGCCGTTACGGCTGTCGCCCCCGCGCCGGGCGTTCGACATGCACGTTGGTCGACTTCACGCGCGCCGTGACCGTCACCCCGACCTCGATGCCCAGCTCCTCGACGGCCTCCCGGGTGACCATCGAGACCAGCCGGTGCGGTCCCGACTGGACCTCCACCTGCGCGACCACGTCGTCGACCACGACCGCCGTCACGATCCCGGCGAACGAATTGCGCACCGACGTGAAGATCTCGTCGGACACCGGATGCAGCCCGACGGCGCGGTCCTTGGCGATGGCCGCCAGGCTGGCCCCGTCGATGACCCTGTTGCCCGAACCGTCCCGCTCCATGAGGAGCTGACCGCCGTCGGCCCAGCGGCGGACGGTCTCCGAACTCACGCCGAGCAGTCCCGCTGCCTGGCCGATGCTGTACGAGGGCACGTCCCGAAGCCTAGGGCCTGTCTGACAGGCCCTTGGTCAGGCGGCGTCGATGTCCGCCGTGAGCTGGTCGGCGACGGAGCGCGGTTCGCGGCCGAGGAGTTCGGTGAGCAGCGGGTCGACCCCGGTGAAGCGGCCTTCGCGGGCGGCCTGGAAGGTGGTGAGTGTCATCCGCGCCATCGCTTCCGGGGTGCCGGCGACGACCTTGGCCGCGATCCACTCCTCGTCGTCCAGCGTGCTGCGTTCGATGTCACGGCCGGTCTTCTCGGAGGCCAGGGCGGCGACGTCGTCGAACGTCACGGCCTGGCGGGCGGTGAGCGTGACCGGGCCGTCGAAGGTGCGGTCCCCGGCAAGAATGACCGCTGCGGCCTCGGCGGCGTCGGCGCGGTCGGTCCAGGAGACGGGGCCGTCGGCCGGGGCGGTGATGGTGCCGGTCTGCTGCCAGGGGCCCAGCAGCCAGCCCAGGCTGTGGGCGTAGAAGCCGTTGCGCAGTGCGGTCCAGGCGATGCCGGAGTCGGCGAGGAGCTGTTCGGTGGCGGCGTGGTCGCGGGCCGGGCGGAAGGGACTGTCCGCTCCGGCTCCCTGGTGGCTGGTGTAGAGGACGCGCCGGGCTCCAGCGGCGACAGCGGCGTCGATGCCGACGCGGTGCAGCGGGACCGCGTCGGCGTGGGGGTCGTTGGAGGAGACGAGCAGGACCTGCTCGGCGCCCTCGAAGGAGTGCCGCAGTGAGGCCGGGTCCTCGTAGGAGCCCCGGCGCACGCGCACGCCGCGGTCGGCGAAGTGCTGTGCCTTGGCGGTGTCGCGGACGCTGACGCCGATCCGTTCGGCGGGCACGCGCTTCAGGAGGTGTTCGACAGTGGCGCCGTTGAGCGCTCCGGTCGCACCGGTGACAACGATCATGTGAGGGGCTCCTTTCGTGCCCGCGCCGCGCGTCCGACGCGTGCGTACGGGCGTGCGGGCCGGGGTCAGTGGGTGCGCAGGAGCGGGAGCAGGATGTCGTCGACGAGGTGTGCGACGAACGATTCGTCGCACGGCTCGCCTGCGATCACAACGCGGTGCACGATGACGGCGGGGGCGACCTCGGCGAAGAGTTCCGCGGCCCGGGGGGCCAGCTCCTCTCCGTGCCGGATCGCCTTGTGCAGCGGCTCGTCGGTCATGGCGGCCTCGTCGCGGCGCAGGATGCGGCGCATCTCCTCCGCGAGACGCGCGTCGCCGCGCATCCCGGCGAACAGTGCCCCGAGCAGGCCGATCTCCTGCTCGGCGATCTGCCGGGCCAGCCAGGAGACGAGCCCGAGCAGATTCTCCCGAAGATCGTCCGAGGCGGGCTCGGGAGGCGTGGCGTGCGCGCGGTGCTCGACCGCGGCGGCGACCAGCGCGGCCTTGTCGCGGTAGCGGCGGTAGATCGTCGTCTTCGCCGACCCGGAGCGGCTTGCGACCGCCTCCATGGACAACTGCTCGTAACCCACCTCGGTCAGCAGCGACAGCGTCGCCTCAAGGATGGCCAGGCCACGGCCGGTGTCACGCGGCCGCCCCATAACGGATGGCCCGTCCGCTCCCTCGGCCCGCGAGCCACTCGATGCGCTTGCCACTCCGACTCCTATTTTCGCTACGCTACGGTTGCGTATCGAAAGTAACCCGGAATGGGGCCGGCGGCAACTCAGGCCCGCCCGGCTCGCCGAGTCAATGTGTCTCACATGGCGAGCAGATCTGGACCAGCATGCGGACACGGTGTTTGGATTCCGGCATGGCTCACTCCACGGAACAGCGTGTCGGCGAGACGCGGACCGAGGCCGACATCGTGGTGGTAGGCGGGGGTGTGGCGGGGCTTCAGGCCGCTCTCGTCCTGGGGCGCGCACGGCGGAGCGTCACCGTCGTGGACGGTGGCGAGCCGCGTAACGCCCGGGCGCGTGCGGTGCACAATCTGGCGGGGCACGAGGGCATCGCCCCGGCCGACCTGCTCGACCGGGCGCGCGCGGACGCGCGGCGGTACGGCGTACGGATCGTCACCGGGACGGTGACCGAAGCCCGGCGCGAGGGGCCGGACTTGGTCGTCGCCGTCGGCGGCGGCGGTACGGTGCGGGCCGGCGCTTTGGTCCTGGCGACCGGCGTGGCCGAGGATCTGCCGCAGGTGGAGGGGCTGGCCGAGTTGTGGGGCGGGGACGTCGTCTCGTGCCCGTACTGCCACGGCTGGGAGGCTCAGGGGCTGCCGGTAGCTGTGGTCGGCTCGGGCGCGCGGGCATGGCTGCAACTGCTCCTGCTCCAGCGCTTCACCGACGATCTGGTGCTGCTGAGCGACGGCCCCGCGGAACTGGACGCGGCGCGACTCGCGCATCTGCGCCGTACGTCCGTCACCGTACGGGAGGACCCGATCGCGCGCGTCGTCGCCGACCGGGGGCGCCTGACGGGCGTCGAGTTCGCGGACGGGGAACTGCTCCCGCGCGGTGTGCTGTTCGCCTCGGCCACCCGTCGTCCCGCCTCCGCGCTGCCGGCCGCGCTGGGCTGCGACGTGGTGGACGCGGGTGTCACCACCGACGCCGACGGGTTCACCGGGGTGCCGGGGGTGTGGGCGGTCGGGTCGTGCGCGCAGCCGGCGCTGACCGTCGCGGGCTCGGTCGGCCACGCGACCACGACGGCGATCGCGCTGAACACCGCGCTGATCACCGCCTCGTTCACCGCCTCGATCACTGGGGTATGAGGGCGCTACGCCGCTCCGAGCGTCAGTGCTCCTGGGCCGTCGGGCGCACCATGATCTCGTTGACGGCGGCGTGCGGCGGTTGGGTGATCATGAAGATGACGGACCGTGCGATGTCCTCGACCCGTAGCCACTTCTCCTCCGGCATCCCGAGCCCGGCCGCTGACTGACCGGTCTGTGTCATCTCCGACAGCGTCATCCCGGGCTCGATCAGCCCGACCCGTACGCCCCGCCCGGTCACCTCCATGCGCAGCGACTCGCTGAAGCCGCCGACCGCGTGCTTGGTCGCCGAGTACACGCTGTTGTCCTTACGGGCCAGCCGGCCGGCGACGGAGCCGATGTTGACGAGGTCGGCGACGCCCCGCGATCCCGGCTCCGACGCCGCCCGCAGCAGGTGGGGCAGTGCGGAGCGGGACATCTGGATGAGGGCCCTGAGGTTGACGTCGATCATCATGTCCCAGTCGGCCGGATCGCTGTCCAGGACCGGGTTCCGCGCCCCGTAACCCGCGCTGTTCACCAGCACGTCCAGGCGGCCGAAGTGGCTTACGGCCTGCTCGACCACAGCTTCCGCCTGCGCCGCCTCGCGCAGGTCGGCGGCGAGAGCGAGGGAGGTGCCGCCCTGCGCGGCGATGGCGGCGGTCAGTTCCTCCAGGCGCTCGGCGCGGCGCGCGACCAGTGCGACCGAGCCGCCCTGCCGCGCGATGGCCAGCGCGGTGGCGGCGCCGATGCCGCTGGACGCACCGGTCACCAGCGCCGCGCATCCCGACAGGTCCCCGGTCGCGCCGCCGTTTCCGTTCGCGGCCTCTGTGGTGCTCATGGTGTTTCCGTTCCTCACGCTGGTCCGAACGATGTGCGGGGGTGCGATGACCCGTTTCCGGGCCGCCTACCCCTTGGAGGAAGTGTGATCCATCGCCCATCGCCCACCGCCGCCCGCCGCGCCTACCCGTGCAGCACGTCCCATCCGCCGCTCCCCGCGATCAGGAGGACCGCCGCGAACCCGCCTGCCGCCGTCGCGGCGAAGGCCCCGACCAGCCGGCGCCGGAGCCGGCGGTAGCGCGCCTCGTACTCGCCGCGCAGTTCCGCGCTCCGGGTGCCTATTCGCCGCAGGTACGCCGGGAATTCGTCCATCCGGTCGGTGACATAGAGGCGTTCCACCTCTTCGCTCTGCGCGCGGGTGAGCCAGGGCATCTGTGAGACGAACGCCTCGGCGCGCGCTCTCGCCTCACTCCGTTCGCCCTCCAGCAGCACATATCCCTCGATCTCGTTGACGGTCTTCCTCGCCGTGTCAGCGAGCCAGTCGGTCATACGGGATTTCTCCTTCTGTCATTTCTGTGAGTTCCGTCAGTCCCGCAATCTCCGGATGGTGCAGGTCGAACGCCGGGGATTCGGAACGTATCTGGGGGAGCGATACGAAGTTGTGCCGGGGCGGCGGGCACGACGTCGCCCATTCCAGCGAACGGCCATAGCCCCAGGGGTCGTCGACGTCCACCTTCTCGCCGTACTTGGCGGTCTTCCAGACGTTGTAGAGGAACGGCAGGATCGACAGGCCCAGCAGGAACGAACAGATCGTGGACAGGGTGTTCAGCGCGGTCAGGCCCTCCACGGCGAGATAGTCGGAACTCCGCCGGACCATGCCCTCCGCGCCCAGCCAGTGCTGGACGAGGAAGGTGCCGTGGAAGCCGATGAACAGCGTCCAGAAGGTGATCTTCCCGAGCCGCTCGTCGAGCATCTTCCCGGTGAACTTCGGCCACCAGAAA
>NZ_JTHL01000001.1:4838124-4866130 GCF_000818195.1 Streptomyces sp. 150FB
CGTCACATACATGTGGTGGGCCCATACCGTCACCGAAAGGCCCGCGATCGAAATCGTGGCGGCCACGAGTCCGATGTAACCGAACATGGGCTTGCGGCTGAATACAGGGATCACCTCGGAGATGATCCCGAAGAACGGCAGGGCGATGATGTAGACCTCCGGATGCCCGAAGAACCAGAACAGGTGCTGCCACAACAGCGCCCCGCCGTTGGCCGCGTCGAAGACATGCGCACCGAACTTGCGGTCGGCCTCCAGGGCGAACAGCGCGGCGGCGAGGACGGGGAAGGCGAGCAGGACCAGCACACCGGTCAGGAGCACGTTCCAGGTGAAGATCGGCATCCGGAACATCGTCATGCCGGGCGCCCGCATACAGATGATCGTGGTGATGAAGTTGACGGCGCCCAGGATCGTACCGAAGCCGGACAGGGCCAGACCCATGATCCACATGTCGCCTCCGACCCCGGGCGAGTGCACGGCGTCCGACAGCGGTGAGTACGCGAACCAGCCGAAGTCCGCGGCGCCCTGGGGCGTGAGGAAGCCGCCCACCGCGATCGTCGAGCCGAAGAGGTAGAGCCAGTACGCGAACATGTTGAGCCGGGGGAACGCCACATCGGGCGCGCCGATCTGCAACGGCATGATCCAGTTGGCGAATCCGGCGAACAGCGGCGTCGCGAACATCAGCAGCATGATCGTGCCGTGCATCGTGAACGCCTGGTTGAACTGCTCGTTCGACATGATCTGCGTACCGGGACGGGCCAGCTCGGCGCGCATGAACAGCGCCATCAGTCCGGCGACGCAGAAGAAACCGAACGACGTGATCAGGTACATCGTGCCGATCGTCTTGTGATCGGTCGTGGTCAGCCACCCGACGACGGAGTGCGGGCGGGGCGGTGGGGCGACGGCGCTGCCGGGGTTCTCGTTCACAACACGGCTGTGTCCGGCGCCGCGCGCACCGTCACACCCGGGCCGCCGCTGTGACACAGGACACGCCTGTGACGATCGGGGGCGTGCCGGACACTGAGAGGGTATGAGCGACGACGATCTTTTCGCCGCCGCCTATCGCGAGCACTACTGGGCGGTCAGCCGTTACATAGCGCGGCGGTTGGGCGGCCAGGACGCCACGGTCGAGGAAGTGGCCGCGGACGTGTTCGTGGTCGCCTGGCGGCGCCGGGCCGAGCTGCCCGACCCGGCATTGCCGTGGCTGTACGGGGTGGCGCGCAACTGCGTCGCCAACTCCCTGCGCGGCGCCGGTCGCTACCGCAGGCTGCTGGACCGCCTCGCGCACCACCAGACCGTACGGCGGACCCAGGTCGACGAAGGGCCCGCCGCCGACGATCCGTATCTCTGGATGCACGGCGCACTGGCCCGTCTCTCCGAGGCGGACCGGGAGATCCTGCGCCTCACGGCCTGGGAGGAGCTGAACATCTCCGAGGTGGCGACCGTCCTGGGGTGCGGCAGCCGGGCAGCGGCGATGCGACTGCACCGGGCGCGGGGCAGGCTGCGCGCGCAGATCGAGTCGCTGGAGCAGTACCGGGGGCAGCAGGCGGGGCGGCGGCAGGTGGACGAGGACACGGGGCGGCAAGCGGGTCGGCAGACGGGCCAGCAGACGGGGCGGTACGAGAACGGCAGGCTCGTCGACGAGCTGGAAGGGTGGCAGCGATGACCGACGAACTCGACCTCCTGCGCGAGGCCAACCCCGTGTCCCGGGACGAAGGGCCCTTCAGGGACCGGCCGTTGGACCTCGCCGCCGAGCACCGGCTCGCCGGACTTTCGCGGCGAGGGGCCCCGGAACCGCCGCGCGGCTCCCGTACGCGTGACGCCCGTACGTCCAACTCCCGTACGCGCGGCCTCGACCGGCTCCGCGCGCGGCACACCGTACTGGCCGGCGCTGCGGCGGCGGTCGTCGCCGTCCTCCTGGTCGTTTTCCCCACCGGTGGAAACCCTGCCCTCGCCGTGGCGGCGCCCAGGCCGCTGGTCGTGGAGCGGAACACCGCGGCGGTCCCGCTCGCCGAAGTGGCGCGCAGGGCCCGGCTCGCCCAGGCCAGGGACGGCGTCACCCCCGCCCGGATGGGCAGCCACTACCAGTCGTGGAGCATGGGCATGTGGAGCGGCCACGACGCCCCGCCGCCCATCACCGTGCCGGAGGAGCGGCTGACCAGGTGGAACGCGGACGGCAGCCGGACCGACATCGTCGTGGCCACGGACCCCTCGCACCCCGGGAAACCGGTCATCGCGGGCGACGACAACAAGACCGTCTCCGACGGGACCGTGCTCCAGAACACCACAGACCTGCCGGGCGCGCTGGGAACCACCACCTTCGTGGACCCCCCGCCGCACGATCCGGCCGGGCTGCGCCGCTACCTCTTCACCACACTCGGGGCGCCGGGCGACGGCACCTCCACCACCGCGCTGCTGGAGGACCTGCGGGGATTCCTGCACGAGTGGACGCCGGGGACCCGCGAAAACGCCGCCCTCGCCAGCCTGTTGGCGAAGGCGGACGGGGTGCGTCCGGTCGGCGCCATCGTCGACCGGTTGGGGCGCACCGGGCAGGCGTACACGTACACACCTCCCGGGCGGGCGAACGCGATCCGCTATCTGCTGATCCTCGATCCGGACACCGGGGCGATCCTGGGGATCGAGACGGTCTACCTCCGCGCCGTGCCGGAGTACAAGATCAAGGCAGGTGACGTCATGTCGTACGAGGCGTGGATCTACTGAGAGCGACCGGCCCCGCCTGACCGGGTGGCGGTGTCGGCGGCGGCGCGGGCCACGACCTGGCACCTATGCTCGCGGCATGGAGCAGAGCGAGGTCATGAAGCGAGTGATCGGAATCCTCACCGAAGCCGGCGAGTGGCAGCGACTCATCGAGAAGGACGTGGAGCGGGAGGACCTGGACACCGACCGAGGCATCGTGACCGCACTCCTGAACGAGACGATGCCCAATGTCGAGATCCCGGGCGAAGCCACCCATGAGGAGATCGCCGCGCTGGTCGCGCGGGAGGTCGGCGGCGCGATCCAACAGCTTGTCGGGGCCTTCAGCCTCGCCTTCGTGATGCTGGCGCAGGTGCATGACACCGGTCAGCAGGACGTGTCCTCCGCCGAGGTGCTCCAGAATCTGGCGCTCCGGGCCGAGGAGTTGAACCCGGACGGGGGCGGCTCGGACCACTCGGCCTGACGGTCGGGCTC
The DNA here is from genome assembly GCF_000818195.1 of Streptomyces sp. 150FB. Lineage (GTDB taxonomy): Bacteria > Actinomycetota > Actinomycetes > Streptomycetales > Streptomycetaceae > Streptomyces. The sequence goes on from NZ_JTHL01000001.1 coordinate 4,841,311, forward strand.
GGTAGCGGGGGCCGTCAGCCGGGCCCGGCAGCGGCTCGTACCTCATGGGTTGTTCAGGTACGCGAGGACGGCGAGGACGCGGCGGTTGCCGCTGTCGTCATCGGTGATGCCGAGTTTGCCGAACAGGGAGGTGGTGTACTTGCTGATCGCGCTGTCGCTGAGGAAGAGCCGCCGGCCGATGGCCTGGTTGGACAAGCCTTCGGCCATGAGGCTCAGCACGGAGTGTTCGCGTTCGCTGAGTCCGCCGAGCCGTCGGTTCGACGACCCGCTGGACAGCAGTTTGGAGATGACGGCCGCGTCCATGGCGGTCCCGCCACCGGCGACGCGTTCCAAGGCGTCGGTGAACTGGTCGGCGTTGAACACGCTCTCCTTGAGCAAGTAGCCGACGCCACCGGCGCCGTCGGCCAGGAGTTCGCGGGCGTAGAGCTGTTCGACGTACTGGGAGAGGATCAGGACCGGCAGTCCTGGCACTTCGCGCCGGGCGGCCAGAGCCGCGCGCAGGCCCTCGTCCGACTGGGTCGGCGGCATGCGGACGTCGACGACGGCGACATCCGGCCGCCAGGTCAGCAGCGCGTCGAGTGTCTCGGGTCCGGTCGTCGCCGTCGCCACCACCTGGTGTCCGTACGCCTCGATGAGACGCACCATCCCGTCGCGCAGCAGGTAGAGGTCCTCGGCTACAACGATTCGCATGGCACCATCATCCTCACGCGGGTCGGCCCGCCTGTCGGACTTGTGATCTCCAGAGTGCCGTCGAAGACGGCGATACGGGCGCGCAGGCCCGCGAGCCCACCACCGGGCCGTACGGCGGCGCCACCCCGGCCGTTGTCCTCGACCTCGACGATGACGAGGTCGGTGTCCGGGTCGGTGCCGGTGCCGGTGCCTGTGCCGGTGCCGTCCCGGGCTATGGAGATCCGCGCGCGGGTCGCGTGGGCGTGCTTGACCGCGTTGGTCAGCAGTTCGGCGATTGCGAAGTACAGGGCGGACTCGATCGGCGGATCCAGCCGCAGTTGGAGATCGGGGCTGATGTCCGCTTCGAGTTCGAGCGGGCTGTCCAGGGCAAGGGCGCGAACGGCGTCCAGGAGCCCCCGGTCGTTCAGCACCGGCGGGTTGATGCCCTGGACCAGTTCGCGCAGCTCGGTCAGGGACGTGGCGGCGCCGGCCCGCGCCTCTCGCATGAGCGCCTTCGCCTGCTCGGGGTCGGTCTCCATCAGCTTCTCCGCGGTCGCCAGAGAGAGGCCGAGCCCGACCAGACGGGCCTGTGCCCCGTCGTGCAGATCGCGCTCTATCCGGCGGATCTCGGCGGCCTGCGCGACGGTCGTATCGGCGCGCTGGGCCGTCAGTTCGTCCACCCGCTCCGCCAGCGCCATCGCGGACGTCGCGCGCAGGAAGCGGACGGCGACCGGTTCGGCGGACCGCCAGGCGTACGGGGCGGTGGCGACGGCCACGGCCAGACCGAGCACGCCGATCAGGCGCGGGGCGAGCCCTGAGTGGCTGAGCCCGATGACCGCCAGGGCGACTCCGGCCGGCGGGACGGACGCGACCACGCCCATCGTGAACGGTGCGATCGCCATGAAGCGCACATCACGCCAGGTGGCGGGATCGCGCCAGCGCAGGCGCAGGCGCTGTTCCTGGAGGGCGTCCTTCTTGCTGCGCGTGTAGGAGAAACCGTTCCACCAGTACCCGGTGGACAGCCGCACCACCGGGCCGGCCTCCCGATAGCCGCCGGGGATGACGGTGGCTGTCCACTTCGCGACGAGGGAGCGGACGATCCGGCAGACGGGGCGGGACAGGGCGAGTGTGCCGACGCACGCCCACACGAATTCCGGAATCCAGGACCACGCGTTGCCCGACCACCAGATCCACAGCGCGACGGCGACGGCCCACACGGCCGGGACCAGCAGGCTGACCACCATGACCACGCACGCCCGTACGAACCCCAGACAGGCGCCGGCCAGCCACGACACCACTTGTCGCATGACTCTTCCTCCTGCTTCATGACCCGGGCCGTGGCGGCGGCGGTCCCCCGCGACGCACCGCGCCGGCCGGTACGGATTGATGCTCCCAACTGTGCACCGCGGGGGGCCCGAAGCCCCGTGAATCGGCTCAGGAGTGGGTCTGGCCCCACCCATCCGTAGGTCCAGGCTCATACCGCGTGATCCGTGCGCTCCCTAGCGTTGAAGGCATCGAAAGCGTCACACCACGCCGGACGGCACGAGGGAAGAGACAACCATGGAAACCGCAGGCCAGCGCCCCATCGCCGGGGCTGAGCACCGCCTCAACCACCCGGACTTTCAGCGGGCGTTCGGGAAGATGAGGAGGTCCGTCGCCGTCTACGGCGCGTTCAGCGTCGCCGTCCTGCTCGTGGTCGTCATCCTCTCGATCAACGGCGAGCAGGTCAGCTCGTTCATGTGGGGCCGGACCGGCGGGATGTTCGCGAGCGCCGCGGTGACGTACTGGCTGCTCGGCCTCGCCGCACGGGGATCGCGATCGGCCTATGTGCGCGTCTGCGTCATCGCGGTGGTCGTGCCGATCGCGGTCATAGCCATCGACAGCATCCCCGGCGCCCTCCCGCTGTGGTTCGTCGTTCTCCAGGTCGCGGGTGCCGTGGCCCTCATACCGACCGCTTTCCTCGTCAACCGGTCCGAACTGCGCGCCGCCTACCGCACGTCGCGCTGACGGCTTCCGTGCGGTGCTGCCTCCGCACCCTTGACGGACGTTGATCTCCGGGCGGACGATAAATCAATCATTTTGATTTACCAGTGAGAAGAAGGAACCGCCGATGCCGGGTGCCACGCCGGATGCCCTCACCGTTACCGCCGACGCGCAGGCTCCAGGGGCCCCGCTGAAGCATTTCTGGAGCACAGTCGTCGGCGCCGGCCGGGCGAACGAGGGGCTACGGGCCGACTGGCAGCGGCAGATGGCCGAGGCCGCCAAGGAGTGCGGCTTCGCGTACGTCCGCTTCCACGGCCTCTTCCACGACGACATGTTCGTCTACACCGAGCGCGAGGACGGCACCCCCGTCTACAACTTCCAGTACGTCGACGCGCTCTTCGACGCGCTGCTCGACATGGGGGTCCGCCCGTTCGTGGAGTTCGGCTTCAGCCCGCGCGCCCTGGCCCGCGAGACGGAGACCGTTTTCTGGTGGGGCGCGCACGGCGCCCCGCCCGTCGACCACGCCAAGTGGGCCGCGCTGATCGACCGTACGGTGCGGCATTGGATCACCCGCTACGGCGTCGACGAGGTACGCGGCTGGTACTTCGAGGTGTGGAACGAGGCGAATCTGTGGGGCTTCTTCCACGGGACGCGGTCGGAGTACTTCGAGCTGTACCGCGTAACCGCCCAGGCGGTGAAGGCCGTTGACCAGGGGCTGCGCGTCGGCGGTCCCGCGACCTCCAACTTCGTACCCGACGAGCGCTTCGGCGGGGAGTCGGAGAACATCGAGAACCGCATCGTCGCAGGACGCACCGACATCGACGACCTCCAGTGGCGTCCGGTGTGGATGGAAGCGTTCCTGGACTTCTGCGAACGGGAAGACCTGCCCGTCGACTTCGTCTCCACCCACCCCTATCCGACCGACTGGGCGCTGGACGAGCACGGCCGGGGCGAGAAGCTGACGCGCGGCAAGGACGCCACCCCGGACGACCTCGCGCTGCTGCGGACCATGATCGACGCGAGTAGCTTCCCCGACGCGGAGATCCATCTCACCGAGTGGAGTTCGTCGTCCTCACCCCGTGACCACGCCCACGACACACTGCCCGCGGCCACCTATGTGGTGCGGTGTGCGCTGCACTCGATCGGGACGGTGGACTCGCTGGCGTACTGGACCTTCACCGATGTCTTCGAGGAGGGCGGCGCGGGGGACGAGATGTTCCACGGCGGCTTCGGCATGATCACACTCCCCGGTGTGCCCAAGCCGACGTTCCACGCCTACCGCATGCTCAACGCGCTGGGCGACGAACTGATCGACAGCGCCGAGGACTCCGTCGTCAGCCGGGACTCGCGCACCGGGCGGATCACCGCGCTCGTGCACCACTACCCGCAGGAGGAGCCGAAGTCCGTGCCGGCGTCCTTCGACAGCCGCGAGGTGGCCCAGCACACCCAAGGCAAGGGCTCGCCGCGCCAGTTGAGCCTGCGCGTGGACGGCGTACGACCCGGCGCGCGCTTCGAGGTCGAGGTGCTGGACGGGGAACACGGCGACGCCATCGGCGCCTGGCGCGCGCTCGGTTCGCCCGCCGAGCCGACCCGGGAGCAGCTCGCGCACCTCGACCGGATGGCCAGGGCCACGGAGGTCCGGGCCGTCGGCGCCGGTGACGACGGCGTTCTGCGGCTGGACGCCACGATCCAGCCGTGGTCGGTGCTGCTGGTACGCGAACTGTCCTGACCCCCACCCGCCCGGCCTGGAGGTCACCTTGACGAGTGGGGGACGGAGTTCGATCCGGCGCGGCACCAACCTGCCGCGCGTGGGCGACTTCAACGAATCCGTGGTCCTGGACGCGATCCGCCGCGTCCCGGACGGTCTGAGCCGCGTGGAGCTGGTGACGGCCACCGGCCTCTCGGCGCAGACCATCTCCAACATCTGCCGCCGGCTGCTCGACCAGGGGGTCGTGCACGAGAGCGGCAAGACACGCTCCGGCAGCGGAAAGCCGCGCACGCTGCTCCGGTTGAGCCCGGGCGCGCGGTACGCCGTCGGTGTCCACCTGGACCCGGCGGTCATCACGTACGTCCTGCTCGACCTGTTGGGTACGGTCGTCGCGCACCGGCAGGAGCCGACGGCCGGCAGCGGTGAGCCTGAGCGCACCACGCAGGACATCAGCGCCTCGATCAACGGCCTCATCGCCGGGTCCGGCGCCGACCGCGACCGTATCCTCGGCCTGGGGGTCGCGGTGCCGGGCCCCATCGACGCCGCCGCCGGACTGGTCGTGGATCCACCGCAGTTGGCGGGCTGGAGCAGCGTCCCGCTGCGCGACCGGCTGAGCGCGGCGACGGGACTGCCCGCGCTGATCGACAAGGACGTGATCGCGGCGGCCGTGGCCGAACGCTGGGCGGGAGCGGCCACCGAGACCGGCAACTTCCTCTTCTTCTATCTGGGCACCGGCTCCGGCATGGGCCTGGTCGTGGACGACGCGGTGCTGCGCGGAGTGTCGGGCAACGTGGGCGAGGTCGGAGGCCTCGGCGCGGCCTGCACCACCCGTGCCCTGGTCGACGAGGGAATCCAACTGGGCGTACTGGGACCCGAATTCGCCCCCACCGGCCCCCACGACGCCCAGCGCGGCCTGACCTGTCTGGCCGAGCTTGCCGCCGGCGCCGACCCGACGGCGGCCGGCATCATCGACCGCTGGGCGGTCCGCGTCGGCCGGGGGGTGTGCGCGGCGGCGACCCTGGTCGACTCCGACCTGATCGTGTTCGGCGGCCCGGCCTGGCCGCTGCTGTCGGGACGCTTCCTCCCGGTCATCGAACCGATGGTCGCGGCGTCCCCCTTCGTGAAGCGGATCCACCCGACCACGGTCACGACGACCCACATAGGCACCGATGTGGCGGCGATCGGCGCGGCCTGCCTGGTCCTGGACCAGTCTCTATCCGCGCAGCCCCGCTCGCTGCTGCTGGCCTGAGGCGGCCCACACCATGGCCCTGTCCGGCGGATCTTCGCGGGCCCGGAACGCCTGGCACGGCATCTCGCCGCGTTGTCGGAGTCGTCCAAGTACGTCCAGTACGAGGACGATCCTCCGCCTTGCGATATACCGCACCAGACGCCCCGGGCCGATCCACGAAGATCCGCCGGACAGGACCTAGGAGACCCATGCGACGCCACAGCGCCCACCTCACCCACGACTCGACCGTCCTGCCCTGGCTGGGCGCCAACTTCTGGTCCCGCACGGGGGGTCCGCTCATGTGGCGGAACTACGAGCCGGAGACGGTCCGTGCGGAGCTGGCCGTCCTGAAGGACCACGGGCTCACCATGACCCGTTCCTTCTTCTACTGGCCGGACTTCCACCCCGAGCCGCACCGCGTCGACGAGGAACTCTGCGACCGCTTCCGGGACTTCCTGGACGCCCACACCGAACTGGGCCTCGGCTGTGTCCCCACCTTCATCGTCGGCCACATGTCGGGCGAGAACTGGGATCCGGCCTGGCGCGGTGGCCGGGATCTGTACGAGGACGTGTGGCTGGTCGGCCGGCAGGCCTGGTTCGTCTCGCAGATGACCCGCCGCTTCAAGGACCATCCGGCCGTCACCGGCTGGCTGATCACCAACGAGATGCCCGGTTACGCCCGCGTCTACCAGGTCGACCCGCCCTCGTCGGACGTGGTCACGGCGTGGGCGCAGTTCATGTGCGACGCCGTACGCGCGGCGGGCGGCACCCAGCCCGTATCGCTCGGCGACGGCGCGTGGGGCATCGAGGTGACAGGCCGCGAGAACGGCTTCTCGCTCCGCGAGACCGCCGAGTACGTCGACTTCGTGGGCCCGCACGTCTACCGCTCGGACACGGACCGGCCGCGCCAGCACTACCGGGCGGCCTTCGAGTGCGAACTCGCCGCGGCCACCGGGCAGCCCGTCGTCCTGGAGGAGTTCGGTGTGTCCACCGACACCGTCTCCGCCGCCAACGCCGGCGTCCACTACCGGCAGACGCTGCACAACTCCCTGCTGGGCGGGGCGACCGGCTGGATCGCCTGGAACAACACGGACTACGACGACCTGTGGGAGCAGTCGCCGTACGACCACCACCCCTTCGAGATGCACTTCGGCATCACCGACCACACCGGCGCTCCGAAGGAACCGCTGCGCGAGATGGCCGCGTTCGCCGGTGTGCTGAAGCGGACCGACTTCACGCGCTGCCGCCGGGTGGACGCCGACACCGCGCTGGTCCTCCCCGCGTTCCTGGAGCGCGGCTACCCGTACAGCCGGGCCGCCGACCGCCCGCTGATCTTCGGCTCGCTGCACCAGAGTTACGTGGCCGCGCACGCGGCGGACCTCCCGGTGGCGCTCACCCGCGAGGCGGACGGCCTCCCCGGCGCCGGGCAGGCATCGCTCTATCTCCTGCCCTCCACACGGCAGTTGACCACCCGCACCCGGCGCGTCCTGGAGAGCAGGGCGCGCGAGGGGGCGACGGTGTACCTGTCGTTCTGCTCGGGCGAACACCCGGGGACGCGGGGCCCGTGGTTCCACGACCTGGACGGACTGTTCGGCGTACAGCTCCAACTCGCCTACGGGGTGACCGAACCGATCGAGGACGACGTGCTGGAGATGACGTTCACCGAGGACTTCGGCGGCATCGCGGCCGGCGAGACCCTGCGCTTCCCCGTGGCGGGCAACGAGGACAGCCGCGCCTACCTCCCGGTCGTCCCGGACGGCGCGCGGACCGTCGCCACCGACGCGCACGGCCGTCCCGCGCTGCTCAGCCACGACCTCGGCGCCGGCCGCACCGTACTGGCCACCTACCCGCTGGAGCACATGGCCGCCCGCACGCCCCGCGCCAACCCGGAGCAGACCCACCGCCTGTACGCGGCGCTGGCCGAGGTCGCGGGCGTCGCGCGCCCGGTGACCGTACCCACCCCGTACGTCTCCGCCGACACCCTGACGCACGAGGACGGGCGCCGCTTCGTCTGGCTGGTCAGCCAGGCCGAGCGGGAGCTGACCGTGCGCCCCTCGGCCGACGGCAGGCTGTGCGATCTGGACACCGGAGAGCCGCTGGACGAGGTGACCCTGCCGCCGTACGGCGTGCGCGTCCTGGAACAGACGGCCTGAGGCGACGGGCGGCGGCCCGACGGCTCCCGGAGACCTGACCCGGTTGACCGGGGCGACTGACCCGGGCACTCAGGGGTAGATGAGCGGCGTACGCGTGTGGTGTGCACCGAAATGTACGCCCCGGCGGGGGGCGCCTCATCAGTAACCGATGCCAGTCAGGTGATAACGCTCATGACCGAAACCGCCCATGGCCCCGGAGCCGTACACGCCCCCGGACCAGCAGCGTCCAGCCGAGGCAGCAAAGCCGTCGGCATCTCCATCGCGGCCGCCGTAGGCGGCTTCCTCTTCGGCTTCGACTCCTCCGTGATCAACGGCGCCGTCGACTCCCTGGGGTCGCACTTCCACCTCGGCTCGTTCCTCTCCGGCTTTGTCGTCTCCATCGCGCTGCTGGGCTGCGCGGTCGGCGCCTGGTACGCGGGCCGGCTGGCGGACGGCTGGGGGCGGCGGAAGGTCATGGTGCTGGGGGCGCTGATGTTCGTCATCAGCTCCGTCGGTTCGGCGCTCTCCTTCTCCGTGCTCGACCTCATGGTGTGGCGCGTGGTCGGCGGCCTGGCGATCGGGGTCGCCTCGGTGATCGCCCCCGCGTACATCTCGGAGGTGGCGCCCGCCAAGGGGCGCGGCGCGCTGGGCTCCTTGCAGCAGCTCGCGATCACCATCGGCCAGCTCGTCGTGCTCAGCTCGAACAAGGGCCTGGCCGGCGCCGCCGGCGGGGCGTCCCAGGAGCTGTGGTTCGGCATGCAGGCCTGGCGGTGGATGTTCCTGGTCGGCGTCATCCCGGCGGTCGTGTACGGCGTACTGGCGATGCGGATTCCGGAGTCGCCGCGCTACCTCGTGCTCAAGGGGCAGTACGACGACGCCGCCGGCGTCCTGGAGCGGGTGTCGGGTGAGAGCGATCCGCGCGGGCGGGTCGAGGAGATCAAGAAAACCCTGAAGAAGGAGAGCCACAGCAGCTTCGCGGACATCCGAGGCACCCGTTTCGGGCTGCATCCGCTGGTGTGGGTCGGCATCATCATGGCCGCGTTCCAGCAGCTCGTGGGGATCAACGCGATCTTCTACTACTCCACCACGCTGTGGAAGTCGGTCGGCTTCAGCGAGTCCAGCTCGTTCACCACGTCGGTGATCACCGCCGGGATCAATGTGGTGATGACGGTGGTCGCCATGCTGTTCGTGGACCGGGTCGGCCGCCGCAGGCTGCTGACCATCGGCTCCGTCGGCATGTTCCTGGCGCTGCTGCTCACCGCGATCGCCTTCTCCCAGCAGCACGGCACCGGAGCGAACGTGACGCTGCCGAGCCCGTACGGCCCGCTCGCGCTGGTCGGCGCGAACGCCTTCGTGGTCTTCTTCGCGCTCTCCTGGGGCCCGGTCCTGTGGATCATGCTCGCCGAGATGTTCCCGAACCGGATGCGTGCGATGGCGCTGGCCATCGGCACCGCGTCGAACTGGATCTTCAACTTCATCGTCACCTTCGCCTTCGAACCGATGACGAAGCTGGTCGGCCTGTCGTGGCTGTACGGCGCTTTCGCGTTCTTCGCGCTCGCTTCGTTCTTCTTCGTCCAGCGCAAGGTGCCGGAGACGAAGCAGCAGGAGCTGGAGTCGATGACGGGCGACACGTACCGGCGCCCCGGGCCCGGGCAGGGCCCCGGGCCGGGTGCTCCGGTGGCCGAGCCCACGTCGTAACGGCGGCGCGGCGGTCGTAACGGCGGCGCGGCGGCGCGTGGCCCGCCGCGCGCCGGTGTCCCCCGGAGTTACGGTGGGTGATCCAGGCCCGCACCGGACGCGGCCGGGGCCCGCACCGGACGAGGGGAGTACGGCGGCGTGACAAGCAGCGAGGGTGTGGCCCGCGCGGCCGTACGCGGGACGGCCGTACGCGGAACACGGCAGGCGCGGCGATGAGCGGGCCCCCGCTGCCCGGTGTGCTGGGCGACCTCGCACCGATCCTCGACCACTGGGGCTACCTGGCCGTCGGCTTCCTTCTCTTCGTGGAGGACTTCGGCGTACCGGTCCCGGGCGAGACGGTGCTCATCGCCGCCGCCGTGTACGCCGGGACCGGACGGCTCGACATCGTCGCCGTCGTGGTGATCGCCTTCGTCGCCGCCGTGGCCGGCGACAACGTCGGCTACGCCATCGGACGCTTCGGCGGCCACCGGCTTGTCGATCGTTACGGCCGGTATGTGCTGCTGACGCCGGAGCGGGTGGGGAAGGCCGAAGCGTTCTTCACCCGCCACGGCGGCAAGGTCGTCACCGTCGCCCGGTTCATCGAGGGCCTGCGCCAGGCCAACGGAATCATCGCGGGCATGAGCATGATGTCGTGGTCGAGATTCCTGGCCTTCAACGCGCTGGGCGCGGCACTGTGGGTCGGTGTCTGGTCGGCGCTCGGCTACTACGCCGGCCAGAACGTGGACACCATCTACCCGGCCATCCAGCGGTACGAGCTGTATTTTCTGGCGCTCCTGGTGGCGGTGGTCGGGTTCTTCATCGTCCGCCACCTGCGGCGCAGGCACCGCGGCCCGCGCGACTGACAGTGGGCCGCGACTGGCAGTGGCCCCCTGCGTCAGCGGGCCGTCGTGACCGCGGCGTCGTCGATGAGGCGGGTGACGACATCCGGGTGCGAGATCATCGCGACATGTGAGCTGTTGATCTCGATCGTGTGCGAGTGCGCGCGCTTCGCCTCGAACCGCTCCAGTTCGGGAGAGATCGCCCGGTCCTCCTTGGCCACCAGCGCCCAGGAGGGAATGGTGTGCCAGGCGGCGGCCTTCGTCTTGTCCGTGAACGCCGTGGCGCTGATCGGCCGCTGCGACGCGCCGAGCACGGCCGACTGGACCGGGTCGAGATCCGCGGTGAACACGCGGTGGAACTTCGCGGTGTCGATGTAGAGGTCCGTACCGGTGCCGCCCTTGCCGGTGCCGTTGTCGAAGGGCACCTGGACCAGCGCGGGGTTCAGCTCCGAGCCGGGGAACTTGTTGTTGAGGGTGCCGAGGTCCTCGCCCTTGTCGGGCACGAAGGAGGAGATGTAGACGAGCGCCTTCACGTCCTTGTCACCGGCGGCTGCCTGGGTGATGACCGCGCCACCGTACGAGTGGCCGACCAGCACGATCGGTCCCTTGACGCTCTTCAGGAAGCTGGCGATGTAGGCGGAGTCCGTCGTCAGGCCCCGCAGCGGGTCGGCGGGAGCGACGACGGTGTAGCCCTCGCTCTGGAGTCGTTCGACGACCCCGCTCCAGCTCGAAGCGTCGGCGAAGGCGCCGTGCACCAGGACGATCGTCGGTCTCGGCCCTGAGTGCCCCGGCCCGAACCCGGCTCCGGGCACGGGCCCGAGGCCTTCGCCCGCGTCACGCGCCGTGGCGAGCGGTGCGGACAGGGCGGACAGCAGCGCCCCGGTGAGGGCGGTGGCGAGCAGCGCGCGACGGAATCCGAAATGACGAATGGTCATGCTTCTCTCCTACGGTCAGATGATCGGGGCGGTCCCCGTGCGGTCACTGCCTACCAGCAGCGGGGGCCCGGAGCGCCGAGGCTCGATACGTACGGAGATGAGCACCGCTCGAACGGCGGCGCGACACGCGATCACCGGCCCGGCGGCCATCCCGGTCACGCCCGGACGGCGGGTGCTTTCCCGAACGAGTCGGCGTGCGCTGCCGCGTACGCGGCGAACGACCGCGGCGGGCGGCCCGTGATCGCCTCCACCGTGCCGGTCGTACGGTCCTCCGCCCCGTCCGCTATCGACCGGTCCATGCCGGCCAGCAGCGCGGCGAACTCGGCGGGGATGCCGGCCGCCGCCAGCCGCTCGCGCATCCGCTCGTACGGGATCGGTGTGTGGTGCACGGCGCGACCGGTGATCCGGGCGACCGTGGCGGCGATCTCGCCGTAACTCAGCGCCTGCGGCCCGGTGATGATCAGATCGGTGTTGGGCGCTGTCGCGTCCAGGAGTGCGTGTACGGCGACCGCGGCGATGTCGTCGGCGTCGACGAACCCGACCCGGCCCTCACCCGTCGCGGTCAGGATCGAGCCCTCGGCGCGGATGGTGTCGGCGTGCGGGTGGCGGTCGGTGAAGTTCTGCATGAACCACGACGGCCTGAGCACCGCCCACTCACCGAACGTGTCGGCGACGGCCTGGTGCACCCGGCCCGCTCCCGGACCTCCGGCGGGGATCGCGGACGAGCTGAGGAGCACCGCCCGCCGCACTCCGGCGGCGCTCGCCCGCTTCAGGAACGGCAGCATGACGGCGGCGGGATCGTACGCGCCGGTCGGCGGTACGAGGTAGAGCAGGTCGGCGCCGCGCAGCGCGTCGTCGTGCGTGCTGGGATCGTCCCAGTCGAAGCGGACCGGCGTCGCGCCGTCGCCCTGATCGACCGCGCCACGGCTCGCGGCCCTGACCTGGTGCCCGAGCGCGACGAGCCGGCGCACGACCCGGCTGCCGGTGTTGCCGGTGGCTCCGGTGACCAGGACGGTACTGCCGTTGCCGCTGCCGATGGGTGCGGGTGCGGCGGCGCTCGGTGCGGCGGCGCGCATGGAGTCGGGCATCACCAGCGGGTTCCAGTAGTCGCGGTAGCGCGTGATGCGGCCGTTCCTGACCGTCACCACGGCGATGTACGACGAGTCGAGCGGCGCCCCGCTCGCGGCGGCGAGTCCGATCCCGCGCATCTCGGCGACGACCGTCTCCGGGTCCTCGGTCCGGTGGATCTCCACGTACGGGAAGTCGTGGAGGTCGATGTGATCGGTGTAGCCGCGCATGTAGCCGGCGAGCGCGGCCCGGCCCTCCAGGCGCTTGGGGGCGCCTTCGGGCGCGAACGGGAACTCGAAGACCACGTTCTCGTCCGACAGAGCGACCCAGCCGTCGATGTCCTTGTCGAGGAGGAGGCGCAGGCCGTGGCGGTAGAGGTCGGCCGGGGACCGGGGGGTGAGGTCGGGCATGGGGGTTCTCCTCTAATATATGGACTGTCGGTCCGCTTAACTATACGGACTGGCGGTCCGGTTTTTCAAGGGAAGGTTCAGGTCGTGCCCGATGGACGACGAAAAGGCAGGTCAGGAGCGCAGGGAACGCAGCGAGCGCAGGGAGCGCAAGGAGCGGTCGGACGCCGTACGTAACCGTGAGACCGTTCTGGCCGCCGCCGACGCGCTCTTCGCCCGCCACGAGAGCCCGCGCAGCGTGTCGATGGACGACATCGCGGCTGCGGCGGGCGTCGGCAAGGGCACGCTCTTCAGGCGCTTCGGCGACCGCACCGGGCTGATCCGCGCGCTGTTCGCGGCGCGTATCGAGCCGCTCCGGCACTCCGTGGAGGCGGGCCCGGCGCCGCTCGGGCCCGGCACTTCCCCGTACGAACGGGTGCCCGCGCTGCTCGACGCCCTTCTCAGCTTCAAGCTCGCCAACCGTTACCTCTCCCTGGCCCTGGAGGAGGCGGGCAGCGGCAGTCCGTACGAGGGGCCCCACTACACCTGGTGGCACGACATCCTGCGGGACACGCTCGAGGCGGTACCGGGCATGGACAGCGCGGATTTCACCGCGCACGCGCTGCTCGCCGCCGTCCGCGCCGACCTGGTGGAACATCTGCTGGCCGGGCCCGGGACGACCCCTGGGGCGAGCTCCGAGGCGACTCCCGGGACGACCCCCGAGGCGATCAGGGCGGATCTGGCGCTGTTCGCGGCCCGGGTGGTGGGGCGCGGCGGTTCCTGACGCCGGGTGCGGTCCGCGCACCCGCCGCCGTCATGCGTCCGTTCGAGGGATGAATCGCGGCCCCGCGCCGGTGTCGCGCGGCTGTGACCGGCCCCGGGGGCGCAGCGTGGCGCTATGCATCAGGTGCCCGTCGCCTCCGGGCGATTCCCGGAAGAGCCCCGTGACGCCAAGATCTGGGGAGGAGGACGCAGCGGCCGACTGGCGCGTGCGCTGTCCAGGAACGCCTGGACCGGGGCCGTCGCCGTCGCTTTCACGCTCGTCCAACTCCTCCTGGTCGTACCGGGGATGGGGCTCGGCTGGGACGAGACGGTCTATGTCAGCCAGGTGAGCACGGAAGCTCCGGCGTCGTTCTTCAGCGCGCCGCGCGCCCGGGGCATCACGTATCTCATCGCTCCGGTGACCCAACTGACCGACTCCGTCACCGCTCTGCGCTGCTACCTCGCCGTGCTGACCGGGGGCGCGCTCTTCCTCGGGCTGCGGATCTGGCGGTCGCTGCTGCCGGGGCCGGTGGTCGCGCTGGCCGGTGCGCTCTTCGCCTCGCTGTGGATCACCCTCTTCTACGGCCCGCAGGTCATGCCCAACCTGGCGGTCGCGCTCTCTTCGCTCATCGCGACCGGCTGTTTTCTGCGCGCGGTGCGTGCGGGACACGCCGACGCTCCTGGTGTACGTACGACCGCTGCCGCCGCCCGCGCCCCCGTCCCCGCGCTCGTCGGCCTGGGGTGTGCCGTGGCCGTCGCCGCGCTCATGCGTCCGAGCGACGCGGTGTGGCTCGTACTGCCCCTCCTGGTGGCCGCGTTGGCCGTCCGCGCGTGGCGCAGCCCGCTGGTGGTGCTGGTGCTTCTCGCCGGTGCCGTCGCCGGGGCCGGTCAGTGGGTGGTCGAGGCGTACGCCGCCTACGGCGGGCTCATCACCCGGCTGCACCGGTCCAGCGAGATCCAGGGCGGTATGGGCTGGCACCTCGCCTTCGGCTATCAACTGCGGGCGCTGGAAGGGCGATCGCTGTGCCGACCGTGCGACATGCCCTGGCGCCGGCCGTCGGCGGCCCTGTGGTGGTTCGCCCTGCCGGTCCTGGTCCTCGGCGGGGTGCTGGCCGCCGTACGCACCCGCCTCAGGGCGGTCGTGCTCCTGCCGGCCCTGACCGGGCTGTCCCTCGCCGTGCCGTATCTGCTGATGATCGACTACGCGGCGCCGCGCTTCCTGCTGCCCACCTATGCCCTGCTCTTCCTCCCGGTGGCCCTGGGCCTGATCCGGCTGGTCGCGGCGGTGCGGCCCGCGCTGCGCGCACAGGCGGCGACGGTGGTCGCGCTCGTCCTGGTGGTGCACGTCGGCTCGCAGTACGCGACGCTGCACGGGATCGTCGACCGGAGCAGGGCCACCCGCGATTCGATCGGCTTCGTCGCCGCCGAACTCAACCGCCAGGGGGTACGGCCGCCCTGCACCGTCACCGGTCTCGAAGCGGTACGGATCGCCTTCCGCGCCGGCTGCGCGTCCCGGCAGATCGGCGGGCACGACAGCAGCCTCAGCTCGACCGACCTGCTGCGACTGGCCGAACACCGGCCGGTGGCACTGCTGTTGGAGCAGGGCCGACCGGTGCCCGCGTACACCCGCGGATGGCGGCCGGAACCGGCGCGGCATCTGCCGGGGCTGCGTGAATTCCGTATGTACGTGTCGCCCCCACCCGGCGGCTGACCTGGCCCGTCCCGCTGGGGGTAGCCCCACCGGTGGTGGCAGGCCTGCTGGATGGGCATCAGTGGCCCCGTCAACCACCCTTGTTTCCATGCCTACTTACACCTCACGAACGCTTCTGATCGCCCTCTCGGCGGCAGCCGTCGCCACCGGCCTGACCGGGGCAACCGCCACCGCCGCCACGTCCGCCTCCGCCCCCGCCTCCACCGCGTCCCGCGCGCTCACCTGGCGGCCGTGCGCCGTGTCCGGCGGGCCGGCCGGGCAGGAGTGCGCTGATCTGTCCGTACCGCTCGACTACGCGGCCCCGGCCGGCCGGCAGGTCACCGTCGCCGTCACCAGGGTCCGCAGCGACCGGCCCGAGGCGCGGCGCGGGACACTGCTGGTGGTCCCCGGCGGTCCTGGCGGGTCCGGGGTGCAGGAGGTGGGACAGAGCGGGAACGCCCTGCTCAAGGAGATGGCGGGCGCGTACGACATCGTCAGCCTCGACCCGCGCGGTGTGGGCGGCAGTACCAAGGCGAGCTGCGAACTCCCCGCAAGCCAGCGGTATTTGGTGAACCTCAGATCCTGGCCGGCGCCGGACGGCTCGATCAAGGAGGACGTCGCCACCTCCCGCGCCGTGGCCGAGGCGTGCGGTCGCCACGGAGGCCCCGTGCTGGACAGCTTCACCACGGACAACGAGGCACGCGACATCGACCGCTTCCGTCAGGCGCTGGGCGAGGAGAAGCTGTCGGCCTACGGGGTCTCCTACGGTACGTACGTCACGGCCGTCTACGCGCAGAAGTACCCGCAGCACACCGACCGTCTCGTCCTGGACAGCTCCGGCGACCCGGATCCGACACGCGTCGAGCGCGGCTGGCTGGCGAACATGTCGAGGGCGGCGGCCGACCGCTTCCCCGACTTCGCGGCCTGGGCCGCCGACCCGGCCCGCGAGAGTGAGGGGCTCCGGCTGGCCCAACGGCCGCAGGACGTCGAGCCGTTGTTCCTCGACGTGGCCGCGAAGCTGGACCGGGCACCGAGGGAGACGACCACCGAGGGCGTTCCGCTGACCGGTAACGTGCTGCGCCAAGTGCTCCAGAACGACCTGTACAGCGACGACTCGTTCCCCCAACTCGCCGCCCTCATCAAGGCGGCCCAGGACCCGAAGGACAAGCCCGTCCTGCCCGGTTTCGTGGCCCAGCCCATGCCGGACGAGGACGCGGCGGTCGTCGTCGCTGTGCTCTGCAACGACGTACGGTGGCCGGGGTCGGTCGCGTCGTACGAGCGCGCCGTGGCCGCCGACCGCGCCCGGTATCCGCTGACGGGCGGGATGGCGGCGGACATCACGCCCTGCGCCTTCTGGAAGCACGCACCGGCGGCCAAGCCCACCCGGATCACCGCCGAAGGGCCGTCCAACGTCCTGATGGTCCAGAACCTCCGCGACCCGGCGACCCCGTACTTCGGGGCGCTCAAGATGCGTGAGGCACTCGGCGACCGGGCCAGGCTGGTGACGGTCGACCACGGCGGCCACGGCGCCTACCTGGGCGACGGCGGCGGCGACGCCTGCGCGGACCGGGCGGTCACCGGATTCCTGACGACGGGCAGCCGGCCGAGCCGCGACGCCTCCTGCCCGGCGACGGTCGCGGCGCGCTGACGGTCCGAACTCGGGGTGTCCGTAGGGTGTGTCGGCGGCGGTGGGGGATGTGGGTCGGCGCGACCTGCCTAGCCCTGTCCCCGACCGTGACCGACCCACGAAGGAGAAGCGCGCGATGACCAGCGTGACCCGGCTGACCGACCTCACCTACGCCGAAGTCGACGGCCGCAAGCTCCGGTTGGACCTCTACCGGCCCGACATCGACGGGCCTGTGCCCGCCGTCGTGCACCTGCACGGCGGCGGCTGGTCGCGCGGCGACAAGGCGGCGAACGCCGAAGTACGGCTCGCACCGCTCGCGGCGCACGGTGTGGCGGTGCTGTCCGTGGAGTACCGGCTGGTGCCGGAGGTCGTCTTCCCCGCCCCGGTACGCGATGTGAAGGCGGCGGTGCGGTGGACGCGCGCGCACGGCGCCGAGTACGGGCTGCTCACCGACCGTATCGGCCTGTGGGGAGCGTCGGCCGGCGCGATGCTCGCCTCGCTCGCCGGCCTCACGCCGGGCGACCCGGAGTTCGAGGTACCGGATTCCGAGGGATCCGGGGGAACGGGCGCCGACTACGCGCCGGAGCACTCAAGTGACGTACAGGCGGTGGTGCATTGGTTCGGTCCGACCGACTTCGTGTCGTCGGCGACCCGGAGCCCGCTGGAGGCCGCCATCCGCCCGCCAGGCCCTGAAGTGGCCCTCTTCGGACCGGGATCGGCCGACGAAGTCGCCGATGTGGCGCGCAGGGCAAGCCCGTTGCTCCGGGTCTCGTCCACCGCGCCACCGTTCCTGATCATGCACGGGGACCGTGACCGGATGGTCCCGATCTCGGAGTCGCAGGCGCTCCACGACGCGCTCTCGCGTGCGGGGGCCCGCTCGACCTTCGTGTCCCTCGCGGGTGCCGGACACGAAGACCCGTCCTTCAACAGCGCTCCGAACGTGGGGATGACGGCGGCGTTCCTGCTCGCCACGCTGTCCCCGTGAGCGCGGGAGTCCGCGCCGCTCCCTCATTGGCGGCCCGCCGGTAATTGCCGTGCCCGGCCCGGTGATCTCTGGCTACGCTCGGCCCGTGCAGCAGCCCATTGACACCAAAGCCCCGCTGGTCTTGGCGTTCCCGACGGCGCTCGCGGACGACGTCCGGGCGGTCCTGGCGATCATGCCGCGCTCGCGGCTGGAGCCCGCTGGGATGTTCTCGGTCGCCGTGCGGGGCGAGCAGGTCGCCATCCCCTCACGCCTCTACAACGACGAGCCCCCGGCAGGAGCCGTCGCGTCCCTTTCACCACGCCAAGGGACGGTCCTGCACTGCCTGTACACCAGGCACCACGACGGCATGGTCCGGCAACGCCACCTGGAGGCGATCGTCGGTGCTCCGGAGCCGTGGATCGTCCCGTTCGTGGTCCAGTTGGCGGGCGAGTACGTTCTGGAGATCCTGGTGGTCGTCCGTGACGGACTGCGTGATCTCGACACGCCGGACACCGGTCACCACCTCGCCTACGGGCAGTTCCTCGTGGACAACCCGGCCCTCTTCGCCCGTACGCAACGGCGCGTGGTGAGCTACTGGAACTGCTACCACCGGCTCAGTTACAGCAGTTTCCAGGGCTACCCGGGATGCGTTGTCCTCGACCTCCTGCGGTTCGCCGCTTCGGCGAGGGCCGGGCAGCGTTGGGCCGCACTCACTCCGGCCGGCGGTGGCGGCGGCCGGCTGGACGGTTACTGCTGAGGGCTGTTGGGGGCGTACGCCCGTAGGAACGCCCGTACTCCGACCTCCGTGATCCGGTCCATCTCCTGCCGGGGCAGCGGGAGGACGCCCCAGTAGGAACCGTGTGTGATGTCCGTCGAAGCGAGCGTGACGAAGTGCGCTCCGGCCTGGGCCGGGTCGCCGTGTGCGTTGATCAGGCCGGCCTCGTCCAGGGCGCCCATCCTGGAGGCGAGCACGCGCCGCACCGCGCGCGGGCCGGCCTCCTGCCAGGCCTCCAGCAGCTCGGCCGGTACGTGGCCGGCCTCCGCGTAGATGTGTCTGACCAGCGAGAAGTGGTCGTGGAAGTCGGTCATCAGGCCCACCCAGGCCCGCGCGAGGGCGAGCAGGTCGCGCTCCAGGTCCTCGGGGCGCGGCAGCCGTTCCGCGTCCAGATACCGGTCCAGCAGGACGAGTTGCGCGTCGCGCACCTGACTCGAACTCCACTGGATCACGGTGCCGAACAGCTCCTCCTTCCCGCCGGGGAAGTGGTTGTAGAGGGTGCGGGTCGACGCGCCCGCCTCGGCGGCGATGGTGTCGATGCCGGCGCGTGAGTAGCCGTCGCGGGCGAAGACCTGGCAGGCGGCGTGCGAGATCGCGGTGGTCTTCGCCGTACGGCCGCGCCGCTGAGCCGGTTCTGCCGTTGTGGTGGTTGCGGTGGGTTCAGTGGTCCCGGTGCTTCTGCTGGTCCTGGCCATTGCGTGCTGCCTCCCTCTCGATCGCATCCTAGTAACCACAACGTGCGTTGCGCTAATTACAACGCGCGTTGTAACTTGAGGGAAGTGGCCGCATCCGATCCGCGGCCCCGCCATGCGGAAGCAAGGGGATTCGCCATGCCCGAGACCACTCCTCCCACCCAGGACGACGCGGAAGCGCCGCTCAAGGTCGTCGTCATCATCGGAAGCGCCCGCGCCGGCCGCCTCGGCCCTTCGGTCGCCGACTGGTTCACCGGCCATGTCGGCTCCCGTACCGACATAGAGCTGGACGTCATGGACGTCGCCGGCCTGGAGCTGCCGGTCGCGATGCCCGGCTGGGACGGTGTGCCCGTGCCCGCCCAGCCGCTGCGGGGCGCGCTCGTCGAAGTCGGCGAGCGGCTGGTCGCCGCTGACGCCTTTGTCGTGGTCACCCCGGAGTACAACCACAGCTTCCCGGCCGCGCTGAAGAACCTCATCGACTGGCACTTCACCCAGTGGCAGGCCAAGCCGGTCGGCTTCGTCTCGTACGGCGGTATCGGCGGCGGGCTGCGCGCCGTGGAGCAACTCAGACTGGTCTTCGCCGAGTTGCACGCCATGACGGTGCGGGACTCGGTCAGCCTGCACCGCCCGTGGAACAACCTGGGCGACGACGGAGCGCCGCTGGACGCGACGGTACCGGAGGGCGCCGCCAAGGGCATGCTCGACCAACTCGTGTGGTGGGGACGGGCGTTGCGTACCGCGCGCGCTGTCCACCCGTACGGTCGGTGACACGCGGTGCGTGACCTCCCCGGTACCGTACGGGCCACCCCGCCGGGGGCCCCGGGACTGGCCGGGATCCTCACGGTCGTGATCGTCGGTTCGGTGATGTCCGTACTCGACGTGACCATCGTCAATGTCGCCCTGCACCCGCTCGCGGTGGCCTTCGACGCGCCGCTCCCCGCCGTCCAGTGGGTCGCCACCGGCTATACGCTCGCTCTCGCTGCCGTGATGCCGGTGGCAGCCTGGGCCATGGGCCGCTTCGGGGCCAGGCGCACGTACCTCACCGCCGTCGCGCTCTTCACCATCGGCTCCGCACTGGCCTCGCTGGCGTGGAACATCGGGACGCTGGTGCTGTTCCGGGTCGTACAGGGCCTGGGCGGCGGCCTGTTGATGCCGGTCGGCATGGCGATGGTCATCCGTCGCGCGGACAGGAAGCGGATGGGCCGGGCGATGGCGTACCTCGGTGTCCCGGTCCTGATCGGGCCGGTGACCGGGCCCGTCCTGGGCGGCTGGCTGGTCGACGCGGCGTCCTGGCACTGGATCTTCCTGGTCAACCTGCCGGTCGGCGTACTGGCGCTGATCCTCGGCGCCCGGCTGCTGCCGCGCGACGCGACGGCGGCGGCGCGGGGGCCCGACGTGCCGGCTGGGCTGGATCTCCCTGGGCTGCTGACCCTCTCACCGGGTCTCGGCCTGCTGATCTACGGTCTGTCCACGGGCGGTGAACGGGGCGACTTCACCGCGCCGGGCGCTCTGCTGCCGACCGTCGCCGGCCTCCTGCTGATGACCGGTTTTGTGGTCCGCGCGTCGACCGCGTCGCAACCTCTGCTGGAGCTGCGGCTGTTCAGGGAGCGTACCTTCACCGCCGCCCTCGCCACCCTGACGCTGTTCCCGTGCGCCTACTTCGGCTCGATGCTGCTGACGCCGATGTACTACCAGACGGTACGCGGACTCAGCGCGACGGAGTCGGGCCTGCTGGGCGCCCCGCTGGCCGTCGCCGTCGGTGTCTCGATGCAGGTCGCCACGCGCCGGATCGACAGGGCTTCGCCACGGCTGACGGTCGTCCCCGGCATTGTGGTGGCCGCTCTCGGCCTGTCCCTGTTCGCGGCTCAACTCGGCGCCGAGACGCCCTATTGGCGGCTGTGCGCCGCAATGGCGGTGATGGGGACGGGCGTCGGCATGGTGCTGATGCCGGCGAACACGACGGCTACGCGTGCCCTTGCCCCTGCCGATGTTCCTTCGGGCAGCACCATGGTGAGCATCGCCTCCCAGGTCGGCGCCTCGATCGGTACGGCGCTGATGTCGGTGGCGCTGGCCTCCGGTGCGGCCGGTACTGCCGGGGCGGCCGGTACGGGCGGCACGAGTGGTGCGCCGTCGGCCGGTGCGTACCGGGACGCCTACTGGTGGGCGGTGGCGCTGCTGGCCCTGGCCGTCGTCCCCGCGCTGCTCCTGCCGTCGCGCCGGCGCTCCCGTGAGGAGACACCGGTTCCGACACACCCAAACCCTTCGCCAACCCCCTTGCAGACCAAGGCCCAAGAGTGAGGCACACACCCATGTACGCAGTCCAACTGCACGAGTTCGGCCCCGCGGCGAACCTTCGGTACGAGCAGCTCCCGTCCCCGGTTCCCGGTCCGGGACAGGTCCGGATCGACGTACAGGCAGCGGGAGTTCACTTCATCGAGACGACATTGCGGGCCGGTCGCGCGGTGGGGCCGCACGCCGCCCCCGCGCTGCCCGTCGTTCTCGGCGGCGAGGTGGCCGGGGTGGTGAGCGCGCTGGGTCCGGACGTCGACGAGAGCTGGTCGGGGCGCCGGGTGGTCGGCACGCTCGACTCGTACGGCGGCTACGCCGAACAGGCGGTGGTCGCGACCGAGGCGCTGCACGACATCCCCGGAACCATGGGCGCCGACACGGCGGTGGCGATGGTCACCACGGGCTCGACCGCGCTCGGGATCCTCGATGTCGCCGACGCCGGACCCGGGGACATCGCCCTGGTCACCTCGGCGGCCGGCGGCCTCGGCGCGCTGTTCGTGCAGGCGCTGCGCGGCAAGGGCGTGACCGTCGTGGCCGTGGCCGGGCGGCCGGAGGGGGTCCGGCACGCCGCGTCGCTCGGCGCCGACATCGCCGTCGACTACCGCGCGCCGCACTGGCCGGACGAGGTACGCGACGCGCTCGGCGGCCGACAGCTCACCGTGGTGTTCGACGGCGTCGGCGGAGTCGCCGGCCGCCAGGCGTTCGAACTGCTCGGCCCCGGCGGGAGGTTCCTGCTGCACGGCTGGTCGTCGGGGGCCGCCACCCGTATCACCACCGACGACATCATCGAGCGGGCGGCCACCGTCACCTGGGCGCTCGGCCCCCGGATGCTGCACCGGGCGGGCAGCCTCCGGGAGTTGGGGGCTCGGGCGATCCGGGCCGCCGCCGACGGCGAACTCGTACCGCTGATCACCCGCTACCCGCTGGACCGCGCCGCCGAAGCGCACGCCGACCTGGAGAACCGCGGTGCGGCGGGCAAGATTGTCCTCATTCCGGCTACGGCCTCCGAAGTGCCCGCGTAGGCAGCCGACTTCACGGCCCGGATCTCACGGCCCGGATTTAACCGCCCGGTCCGCCGCCCGCTCATCCCAGGAACGCCGTCGTGGTCGCCACGAACTGATCGGCGTCGTCGAGCCACGGGTAGTGGCCGGCTCCGGGCTGTACGACGAGCCGGGCGTTCGGGAACAGGCCGGTGAACTCGGCCATGGCGCGGGGCGGGGCCCCGAGGTCGACCTCCCCGGCGAGCAGCAGCACCGGCGCCCCGAACCGTGCGAGCGCCGCGCGGGTGGTGTCCGGGTCGAAGGCTCCTTCGGAGCCGAAGACTGCTGCGGCCTCGTGGTTCTTGTGCGCGTCCCCGGCGGCCTGGATCGCCTGGGCCGCCTTGTCCCAACGCCCGTGCGAGAGCGGCTCGATGGCCGCCCACCTCTCGTCGGTGGCCCGGCCGGCGACGATCTCCTCCAGGGCGGCGAACGCCGCGGGGAACCACGGTTCGCCCTGCCGGAGCCGCGCGGTCTCGAGCCGGAGGTCCCCGCTGATCGCGATGCCGACGGCGAAGACGCTCGGTGTGATCAGCGCGAGCCTGCTGACGCGTTCCGGGTGGCGTTCCGCGTACAGCACCGCGAGGTTCGCACCGGCGGAGTGCGCGAGGAGGTCGATCCGGTCCAGGCCGAGGTGCTCGCGCAGGGCCTCCACGTCGTCCACGAGCCGGTCGCAGCGGTAGGTGTCCGCGTTGTCCGGTGTCGCCGAGCCGCCGGTGCCGCGGGGATCCGGCATGACCAACTGCCGGTGCGCGGAGAGCCCGCCCAGGTCGCTGAGGTAGTCGGAATCCAGCATCGGCCCCCCGGGCAGGCAGATCACCGGGGGGCCTTCGCCGTACACGTGGTGGGCGAGCGTGGTTCCGTCGTACGCGGAGAATTGAGGCATGGGGGGACTCTGGCAGCGGCCCCCCGGCGCGGCAACCGGATTAGGCCCTGTTTCCCGGATCTTCGCGGGCCCGGAACGCCTGGCACGGCACCTCGCCGCGTTGTCGGAGTCGTCCAAGTACGTCCAGTACGAGGACGATCCTCCGCCTTGCGATGTACCGCACCAGACGCCCCGGGCTCGTCCACGAAGATCCGGGAAACAGGACCTAGCCGGGGGCAGAAGCCGAAGAACGGGTGGTCAGCGGGTGGTGCTTCGCGCGGCGTCGTTGATGATGTCGGCGACCGCGCCCGGGTGCGAGACCGATACCGCGTGGGAGGACTTGATCTCGACCGTGTGCGCGTGGGCGCGCTCGGCCATGAAGCGCTGGGTGGCGAGCGGGATGTTCTTGTCCTGGGTGGTGATCAGGTCCCACGAGGGGATGGTCCGCCAGGCCGCCTTTGTCGCCTTCTCATCCAGCGCCGAGGCGGCTATCGGCCGCTGGGTGGCCGCCATGAGCGCCGCCGTCGAGGCGGGCACGTCGGCCGCGAACTGCTGGTGGAACACGTCGGACTTGATGTAGAGGTCGGTGCCGGTGCCGCCGCCGGGAAGCGGGAACGGTACCTGGTTGACCGCGGCCGACAGGGTGCTGCCGGGGAACTTCGCGGTCAGCTCTCCCGCGCTCTCGCCCTTGTCGGGGGCGAAGGCCGCGACGTAGACGAGCGCCTTGACGTCGGGGTCCCCGTCGGCTGCTTCGCTGATGACACTGCCGCCGTAGGAGTGCCCCACCAGCACGATCGGGCCCTTGACGCTGTCGAGGACGCTCCTGACGTACGCCGCGTCACTGGCGACTCCGCGCAGCGGGTTGGCGGGGGCGACGACCGGATAGCCCTCGTGCTGAAGCTTCCCGATGACGCCGTTCCAGCTCGACGCGTCGGCGAAGGCGCCGTGCACCAGGACGACGGTGGGCTTGGCCGCTGTCGTGTGGTGCGGGGCGGACTTGGCCGCTGCGGGAACGGCTACGGCGACGGTCGCGGTGACCGCGGCGATGGTGCCGAGCAGCGCGAGCGAGGACTTGAGCTTCATGGCGACTCTCCTACGAGGACGGTGGGCGGGCTGTCCACCGGTTCGACTGGGTACGACGAGAAAAGTAGCGCACAACTAACTTGTGCACAACTCAATCGTGGGATGGGTATCCGGCCTGCGAGGGAAGTGGCCGTCGGGGCGTGGCGGCCGGTTGGGCGGCTGGACCCCGGGCGGGGGCGGGGATTCTCCGGCTCCGTGGTGCACGAGTGCCCTATGGAGGGCGCAAGTTGGTGCACCGGTGCCGTAGTACGGAGTGTGTTCGCGTCGTACGTTTTGCGTGTGCGGCGGCCCTGCCGGGACGAGGCACCGTCTCGGGGGAAACGGATCGGTGACCGGTATGTCGTGTGCAGGGCCGCCTCTCGGGTGCCGCAGGTCCGACCCGAGAAGCTGATCGTCGAGGACGGGGCCTGC
>NZ_JTHL01000001.1:4866322-4883939 GCF_000818195.1 Streptomyces sp. 150FB
CGGTCGTGCGGGCGCGGAGGCCGGGGAGAGCACGGGGGGCGCCCCGGCGACCGCGACGGCGACCGCGCCCGTGGGCCGCGTTCGTGGGCCACGCCCGTTGGGCGCGCGGCGTACCGCTGGAGGGGCCCCGGGCGAAGGGCGCGGGCCCCGTGGATCAGGGCGCCCGGGCGGGTGCGCGCGACCGTCCGCCGCCCACCAACTTCTCCGCCCCCTACGCGTGGCGTCCCCAACGCCCGCCCAGGGCCGTACGGTGAATGGATGCGGTCACCCGGCAGGCCTGGCGTACCCGGCATATCGGGGTGATTCCCACAACACCGCCGACACCGGGGAAGTACCGTGCTGACTCTGAAGGACCTGGGCGCGAGCCCGGAATTGGGCCTGACCGTCCTCACGGGCGGTGACCGCGCGGTTGACCGCGCCCTCATCCTCTCCGGGGCGGAGTCGGTCGGGGCGGACATCGGCCACGCCCTCGTCGTCGCCGATCCCGCCTGTCTGACCCAACCCGACCTGCTGTTGGGGGCACTCGCCGCCGGTGGTGCCGCCGGACTCGCCCTCTCGGGGACCTCGCCCGGCCATCCCCTCCTGGGCCAACTCCACGACGTCGCCGACCGGCACGGCCTCCCGCTGCTCATCTCCAGCCGTCCGACGGCCGACTGGACGGACGACCTCGCCTCTCACGTGACGGACCTGGGCACCGAACTCGTACGGCGGGAGCACGCCCGGCTGACCCGGCTCCTCGACCAGCTCCCGGCCCCGGACACGGACGAACGCGACACCGTACGGAGGCTGACCGCCTTCCTCGCCGACGAGTTGGACGCCGAGGTGGTCGTCAGCACCGATGGCGGTGTGATCGCCGCCGCGCCCGCCGGCGCCCCGGACACGCTGGCTCCCGTCCTCGTCCACCCGGGGCGCTCCCACCAGTTGACGTCGCGGGGGCACCACGCCCAGACCATCCCGCTCAGCGGTAACGGCGACGCGACACTGGTCGTCGCCACCAAGAACCCCACCGGCACGCCCGAGCAGGGCCTCGCCGCGTACACCGCGAAAGCACTCACCCTGACCCTGGCCGGTTTCCGCGAGCGGCACAGCGAGGCGGCGGTCGGGGATGCGATACGGGAGGTGCGGCTGTCGGCGTTCCAACTGCTGATGACCGGCAACACCGTGCCCGCGCAACGGGTCATGGAGGGCGTCTCGCCCGGGCTGCTGGACAGTGACACCGCCCGGGTCTTCATCGTCGACTGCGCGGGAGCGGCCCGCGACGACGTCATGGCGGAGGCCGAACGTGCCCTGGACGACGAGGTGTTGATGGTCCGATGTCCCGCCTTCCACGGGCACATCATCGTGGTGGCCCCGCAGAGCGCCGACAAGGATCCCACGGCGGACCTGCACCGGCTCCTGGACACCTTCGCCGAGGGCCGGGTGCTGCTCGGCGGCAGCCTCGTCCACCCGCTCGACGGCGTCGCCGACGCGTACGGTGAGGCGCTCGACTCCCTTCCCCGGGCGGGCCACAGCCCCGACCGGGTGGCGATGGCCTCCCGTACGACCGGCGTCATCGACGTGCTCGACCCGGGGGCCGCCCGCGCCTGGGCGTCCGAACTGCTGCGTCCGGTACTGCGGATGCCACGCGGCGGCCGGCAGGCTCTCGAAACCACCGCCATGGCCGTGGAGTTCGAGATCTCGGCCGCCGCCCGCATCATCGGGGTGCACCGCAACACCGTGGCCCGCCGGGTCAAGCAGACCTTCGAGGCGGTCGGGCTCAACCAGGACCTCATCCTCGACCGTGTGGTCCTCTCCGTCGCGGCCCAGGCCGTCGGCCGCCATGGCGCCGACCTGGGCGGCGCCGGCAGGGACGCGGACGCCGCGCCGGTGCCCGGCCTGGACGCGCTGCTGTGTGTCCCGCCGGTTCAGGCCTGGGCGGTGAAGGCGCTGCGCCCGCTGGCCGCCGACCGCCGTGATCTGCTGCGTACCCTGCGCTCCTGGACGTACCGCGGCTGCCGGGTGGAGGACGCGGCGGCCGACCTGGGCATCGCGCCCAAGACCGTGCGCGCCCATATCCGCGCGTCGGAGCAGCTCCTCGAACGCGACCTCATCGCCGGCGTCGCCGAGCAGGACGCACCCGACGAGAGCGAACACCGCCTGGCGAGCATCCGCCCCCTCGCCTTCGCGCTCTACGCCACGACCCCGCCGGGCACGCCCCGGCCGCCCCTGGCCACCGGGCACGCCACCGATCGCGGGTAACGCTCACGCGTGACGCCCGCGAGGAACCGCGCGCCCGTGCGAGGGACGCGGAACTCACGGGCGTCGGGCAGGGCGTCGAGCAGGCGGTGCGGGACCGCGGGACCGTGCGGGACAGCAGGATCAGTCAGTGCTGCTGCGGGTGGAGCAACACCTTGGAGTAGCCCGGCTCGCGCTTGTCGAAGCGGGCGTACGCGTCGGGAGCCGACATCAGCGGCAGCTCCTGGGAGACCACGAAGCTCGGCTTCGCCCGGCCCGCGATGATCATGTCTCGCAACTGGTGGGCGTAGCGCTTGGCGTCGGCCTGGCCGGTGCCCATGCGCAGGCCCTTCTCGAAGAACTTCCCGATGTTGAAGAGCAGGTAGCCCCTCGCCGAGTCCTGGTCCGGCGCGCCGGGGTCGGTGGGTACGTACAGTCCGACCGTGCCGATCGAGCCGGTCGGGCGGACCGTCTCCACGAGCTGGTTCAGCACGAGGGCCGGCTGCTCCTGCCCCGCGGGCACGGTGGCCTGATAGCCGACGGCGTCGATGCCCCGGTCGACCCCGACGTCGCCGAGCGCGTCCTTGATCTGCTGGGCGGGGTCGTCCACGGTGAAGTCGATCGGGGTGGCGCCCATCTTCTCGACGAGGTCCAGGCGGCTCTGCACCCGGTCGACGACGAAGACCCGGGATGCGCCCTTGAGCATCGCCGAGTAGGCGGCCATCAGACCGACAGGACCCGCTCCGTAGACCGCGACCGTCTCGCCCGGCTTGACGCCCGCCAGCTCCGTGGCGTGGTAGCCGGTGGAGAAGATGTCGGCCAGCAGCGCGAAGTCCGCTTCGTGCTCCTCGCCGTCCGGCAGGGGCACACAGTTGAAGTCCGCGAACGGCACCCGCAGGTATTCGGCCTGGCCGCCGCGGTACGGGCCCATCGCCACGTATCCGTAGGCGCCTCCGGCGAATCCCGGGTTGACCGTCTCGCAGAACGCCGTCTTACCGGCCCGGCAGTTACGGCAGAAGCCACAGGCGACGTTGAACGGGATGACCACCCGCTGTCCTACGTGCAGGCTGGTGACCCCCTCGCCGATCTCCTCGATGATGCCGAGGTTCTCGTGGCCGAACACCAGGCCCGACTCGGCCGCCGTACGACCCTCGTACATGTGCAGGTCGGACCCGCATATACAGGTCGTCGTCACCCGCAACACCACGTCCTGAGGATCCTCGATGCGCGGCTTCTCCACCTCGTCGACCGAGACCTCGTACGGGCCGTGGAAAACTACTGCCTTCATGGTGTTTTCCCCTCTTCGTCCGGGCCTCCTGCTGACGGCCCACACCCCCCACACCCCGAGTCCCACACGCATCGATACCCCTTGGTTCAGGGGAGTAATCGGCTATTTGTGGCTTTTGGGAGGTTTGTTTTCGGAGGGTGACGGAAGGGCGCCAATTGGTGACCACGGGTTACGAGGGAGATGCGCAACCGCTACGGGAACCGGGCGCCGCCGTACGGGAGGCCGGCGCGGCCGGTGGACCGGCGCCGGGCGCCGTTGCCCACCCCCGTGGGGCAGCCGCGCCCAGCGCCTGCGAGAGCCGGACGCCGCTGCGGAACGACCGTGAGGTGCGTGCGCCGACGGTCCCGATCCTGTCCCTTGGGGTGAGGGGAAGTCAACTAAAGTTGATTATTTGACAGTTGAACTGCCGTGGTTCCGTAACGAATGCGCGCTATAGGGCATTTATTCACAACGATCGTGTAAATCGATGCGGAGGCGAGATCCCCGGCCGATGGCGAGAGGTTCTATGATCCGGGATATGGCCACCGATTCTCCACGCCCAGAAGCGTCGGCACCGCGACCTGACGAAGGTGGGGAGCCGGCGGATTCCCTGGACTTCGCGGCGCGCTTCCGGCGCGTGATTTCGGTGATCTACCCGAAGGATCTCGGGCGCCCGTGGCGCGACTCGGAGATCGCCGAAGGGACCGGCCTGAGCGGCACGTACATCGGCAACCTCCGCAAGGGCACCCAGAAACCCAGCCTGGAGAACGCGGTGAAGATCGCCAAGTTCTTCGGGATTCCGCTGGATTACTTCAGCGACTCCGCCACCGCGCAGGCCGTGGAACGGGACTTGAAGAAGATCGAGGCGCTGCGCGACAGTCGGGTGGAGCGCATCGCGATGCGGGCGGCCGGGCTGCCGCCCGCGATGCAGGACGCCGCGCTCACCGTCGTGGAGCAACTGCGCAAGGCCGTCGGGCTGCCGGACGGCCGATCTGAGGAGTGACCGGCGACCGGCAAACGCCGCTGGGACACTGGCGGCTGGCTGATGAGGATGACGTGCGAGATCTTGGGCGTACCCGCCGTCGGATGCGGGCCATGGTCAGAGAGCTGGACCTGCCACGCATGAGCACGGTGGAGGAGCTGTGCGCCGTGGTCGCCGACCGGGCGGGGCGCCCCGTCGTGCTCACGCCGCGCCGGATGCGGGTGGGGGAGCCCTCCGGATTCGTCGAGCGCCGCGCCGAGACCGACATCATCTACTTCGAGCAGGAGACCTCGGGCCTGCATCAGGCCCACATCATCTGCCACGAACTGGCGCACCTCCTCTGCGACCACCTGGCCGAGCCCCCGGCCGCCGAGGAGGACGCGGCCCAAGTGACGCTGGACACCATCGACCCCGACATGGTCCGGCTGGTGCTCGGCCGCTCGCACTACGACGGGGCCGCCGAGGAGGAGGCGGAGATACTGGGCGCCGAGCTGACGCGGGCGCTCGTACTGGCGCCAGGGGACGGGACCACGTCCCAACTGGCGCCCGCGCTCGAACACCGTAAGGGACAGCATGTCTGAGATATCCGACACCCCGTACAACGTCGTGTATCTCGGCATCGGTACGGCGGCCTGGATCGTCGGCGTGATGAAGATCCGGGCGTGGCGCCGAGACCCGTCCCCCGGCCTGCTCATCGTCGCGATGACGATCATCCCCTCGGCCACCGCCTTCGTGGTGGCGTCCCCGCTGCTGTACCGCCTGATCGACCGCGTCACCCACCGGGGCAACCTGGCAACTCTGCTGGTCTACCTGGGCATTACGACCTTCTCCGCCACCGCCCTGGTGCTGGCCCGGATCTGGTCCCCGACGACGGACCGCGTCAACTCGCTGGTGTGGGACGCCGCGACCGGTGACTTCTGGCGCCAAGTACGGGCCCGGATCGCGGTGTTCGCCGTACTGGTCCCCGTGATGATCGTCCTGTTCCTCACCGGCGGGGCCGACAGCCCGGAGACCCCGCTCACCTTCGACACCACCTTCGCCGCACGGCCGGGGATCGCCGTCTTCCTCGTCATCTACCAGGGGCTGTTCGGCTTCGCGCTCGTCGACATCGGCCGGGTGTGCCTCGGGCACGCCGACCGACTGCCCGCCGGGTCGCTGCGCAGGGGCATCCGGCGGGTCGCCCTCGGCGGGTTCGTGGCGTGCGGTTACGTCGTCTGCAAACTCGTCGCGATCGGCACGGCCTTCGCCGGAGTCACCGGAGTCGAGTGGCTGAGCACGGTCGTCGGCCCGGTGTTCGCCACCGCGGGCGCCGCACTCATCACCATCGGCTACGCCGGACCCGCCACCGCGGCCTGGACGCGCAGGCGCCGCGACTACCAGGCCCTGCGTCCGCTGTGGGACCTGGTGTACGGCGCCGATCGCCGGCTGGCGCTGGAGGCGCCGCCGTCGCCGTGGACCGAGCGGCTGGCGTTCCGGGACCTGGAGTGGCGTACCGCCCGGCGCGGCCTTGAGATCCGCGACGGGCAGTTGACGCTGCGCCCGTGGGTCGACCCCGCCGTGGTCGCCGCCGCCGACGAGATCGCCGCGCGTACGGGGCTGGACGACGCGGACCGGGCGGCGCTGATCGTGGCCGCCGGGCTGCGGTTCGCCGCCGGGGCGCTGAGCGAAGGGAGGCCGGCGCGTCCGCGCGAGGACCAGATCGCGCTGCCCGGCCTCGACGCCGAACCGGCCGAGGAGCGGGCCCATCTGGTGCGGGTCGCCCGCTACTTGCAGGCGCCGCCGACCGGCGAGGCGCTGAGCGCCGCCGGGGCCGGCGCGTGACGCGGCACACGTACGACCCGGGCGGCCCCTACGCGCGGCTCGTCCTGGAGACGATGCCCGAGGAGTCGCGCGTCGGGCTCACCCTCGGATTCGTCCGGACCTTCGGCATCCCGGACATCGCCCAAGTCCTGCACACCACGGGGCGGATGACCACCGACCCGCGCGGCCGGGCCAAGGGCACCGGGGTCGCCATGTTCGGGCTCATCGGGCACGGACCCGACAGCGCCGAAGGGCGGAAGATCGTCGCCACGCTGAAGCGGATCCATGAACGGCCGGGCATCACGCCCGAGTTGATGGCATACGTGCTGGCTTGTTTCACCGTGTGCCCGCTGCGCTTCATCGACGACCACGGATACCGCGCGGTCACCGACGAGGAGCGGGACGCGGCGTACGCCTTCCACCTCGGCCTCGCCGACGCCCTGGGCCTGCCCGAAGCCCCCGGCACCCAACTGGCCGACGTCGAAGCCTGGATGCGGGAGTACGAGAGCCACGCCTTCGCCCCCAGCGACGCCGGCCGCGCCCTCTGGGAGGCCGCCAGCAGGGGCCTGCTCGCCGCCAGGCTGCCCGGCCCCCTCGCCCCGCTCGCCCCGGCGCTGGGCGCCTCGCTGCTGGACGGCCCGCTGCGCGCCGCCCTGGACGTACGCCGAGCGCCGGCGCCGGTGCGCGCTCTGGTGACGTACGCGCTGCGCGCCCGCGCCCGTACCGCTCGGCGGAGGGCTCGGCCCGCGCTCCGAACCGGCTGAAGTCCCCCGAACTCCGCCGAACTCCTCGTGAAGGGGACGCCGAGGGGACGCCGGAGGGGTGCCAGGGGGACGTCGATGGGGCGCCGATGGGGCACCGTCCACGGGCATCTGCGGGTCCTGCCTGGATCGCCGTCCCTCCGCCCTGCATGATTGGGGCAGTACGTGCCAGGCACCCCGGTCTCCGGACCCTCCGGTGCCCATCCGAGGAGGATTCACGCGTGTCACGCCAGGTACTCACCGTCGGCCCTGACCGGCCGGACGGCTGCTCGACGATCGGCGAAGCCCTGGCCAGGGCGCGCAGCGGCGCGGTCATCAGCGTCCTCCCCGGTACGTACGCGGAGAACCTGATCATCAGGACACCGGTCACCATCGTCGCCGAACAGGCGCGCGGCACCGTGGAGATAGCCCCGCGGCACGGCGCCGCCGTCACGCTCAAGTCGGACGCGGTGATGCTCACCGACCTGGTGCTGCGGGGCCGCGACGAGGAACTGCCCGTCGTCGACGCGCCACGCGGACAGGTCGCGATGGACGGCTGCGAGATATCCGGAGCGGCCTGGACGGCGCTGCTCGCCCGGGGCACCGGCTCGCTCGTGCTGCGGGACTGCCGGATCAGCAACTCGGCGGGCGCGGGGGTGGTCGTCACCTCGACGGTCGACAGCTCCGTCGAGTCCTGCACGCTCGAACACCTCGGCACCAGCGGCGTGGTGATCGGCGAGGGCGGCCGGGTCACCGTACGCGGCTGCACCATCCGGGACGCGCGCGGCAACGGAATCCTCGCCAACGGCGAGGCCCAGGGCTCCGTCGAGGAGTGCGACATCTCCTCCACCGACAAGCCGGCCATCGCCCTGGAGGACCACAGCACCACCACCGTGCTGCGCACCGTCCTGCACGACACCAGCACCGGCCTGCACCTGACGAGCCAGTCCCGTACGGTCCTCGATGACGTACGTGTCACCGGCACCACCGGGCCCGGCGTGGTCGTCGGGGCCGGAAGCGATCCGCTGCTGCGCCGCTGCCGGGTCGCCCGTACGAAGAGCAACGGCCTGCTCGTCATGGACCGGGCGCGCGGCACCTTCGAGGACTGCTGGCTCGACTCGGCGGAGACGTCGGCGCTGCGCGTGTGCGGATCGGCCTCGCCGGTCTTCATCGGCCTGACGGTAAGGGACTGCGCGGAGACGGCTGTTCTGCTGGAGGAGGAGTCGGCCGCCGAGCTGGACCGGCTGGAGATCGTCGACGCCGGAGGCAACGGCGTGACCGTCCGTACCGGCGCCAACCCACTGATCCGCAGGGCCCGTATCGGCTCGCCGACCGGCCACGGGGTCGAGGTCGTCAAGGACGGCCGGGGCCGGCTGGAGGACTGCGAGATCAGCAAGCCCGGCAAGGCGGGCATCCGGGTCGCGGACGACGGCAATCTGTACGTCGGCGGTGGCAGCGTCGAGGAGCCCACGGGCAACGGCCTCTCGGTCGGCGCCGACGGCATCATGACCGTCAGGGACTGCGAGGTCAGGGTCGCGGGCGCGGTCGGCGCGCTGGTCGAGGAGGGCGGTGAACTCACCGCCACCCGCTGCCGGTTGCACAAGAGTACCGAGCAGGGCGTGCTGGTCGCCGACGGCGGCCGGGCGTCCCTCAACGCCTGTGAGGTCAGTGGGGCACTCAAGGACGGCATCCGGATCGAGTCGACGTCCCCGGTGTCCGTGGTGAACTGCACCACCCGCGACAACGGGGGCGGCGGGCTCGTCCAGGCCAAGGCCGGCGAACGCGTCGCCGTCGAGGGGCTGACCAGCAGCGGCAACGGCAAGCGCGACGCGTGGGGCATCGGCGACGCGGAGGGTACCGACCCGGCGGCGTCGGCGGGCACGGAGTCGGCCGAAGGGGCGGACGGCGACGGCTCGTTGGCCGCGCTCGACACGCTGATCGGCCTCGACAACGTCAAGGAGCAGGTCCGTACGCTCGTCAACCTCACCCAACTCGCCCAGCACCGGGCCCGGCTGGGGATGTCGGCGCCCCCGATGAGCCGCCACCTGGTCTTCGCGGGCCCGCCGGGAACGGGCAAGACCACCGTGGCGCGGCTCTACGGCGCCATCCTGGCCGGCCTCGGCGCGCTGCGCTCGGGGCACCTGGTCGAGGTGTCCAGGGCCGACCTGGTCGCCCAGATCGTCGGCGGTACGGCCATCAAGACGACCGAGGCCTTCAACCGGGCCTTGGGCGGCGTGCTGTTCGTGGACGAGGCGTACGCGCTGCTGTCGGACGGCCGCAACTCGGGCGCGGACTTCGGCCGGGAGGCCGTCGACACCCTGCTCAAGCTCATGGAGGACCACCGCGAGGACGTCGTGGTGGTGGCCGCCGGATACTCGGCCGAGATGGACACGTTCCTCGCCTCCAACCCGGGCCTGGCTTCCCGCTTCTCGCGCACGATCCAGTTCGAGAACTACACCGTGCCCGAACTCGTCGCGATCATGGAGAGCATGTGCGCCCAGCATCAGTACGCGCTGGACGACACCACCCGCAAGGCGCTGACGGTGCGGTTCGAGAAGATGCCGAAGGACGCCACGTTCGGCAACGGCCGTGAGGCGCGCCGGGTGTTCGAGGAGATGGTCGACCGGCAGGCGTCCCGGCTCTCGGGCCTCGCGCAGGTCACCGAGAGCGACCTCACACAGCTCCTGCCCGAGGACGTCGGCGTCGAGGCCGCGCTCGCCGCGTCCGGCCAGGGCGCACGCGAGGAGGACGACGCCCGTACCCGGCTGGGCGACCTGGTGGGTCTCGCCGCCGTCAAGCGCGACGTCACCGACCTCGTCAACCTGCTGTCGACGGCGCGCAGGCGCGAGGCCGCGGGGCTGCCCGTACCGCGTATCAGCCACCACATGGTGTTCACGGGACCGCCCGGTACCGGCAAGACCACCGTCGCGCGGCTCTACGGTGAACTCCTCGCCGACCTCGGTGTGTTGCCGCGCGGCCAGCTCGTCGAGGTCGCCCGCGCCGATCTGGTGGGCCGGTACGTCGGCCACACCGCGCAGCTCACCCAGGAGGTCTTCAACCGGGCCCTGGGCGGCGTGCTGTTCATCGACGAGGCGTACACACTGACGCCCGGCGGCCCGAACTCCGGGAACGACTTCGGCCGGGAGGCCGTCGACACACTGCTGAAACTCATGGAGGACCACCGCGACGAGATCGTGGTGATCGTCGCCGGCTACACCGAGGAGATGGAGCGCTTCCTCTCCTCCAACCCCGGCCTGTCGTCCAGGTTCTCGCGCCGTGTGGAGTTCGCCGACTATTCGTCCGACGAGCTGGTCACCATCGTGCGGCAGCACGCGGCGACGGCCGGGTACGACTGCGGTCCGGGCACGGGCCAGGTGCTGCGCGAGTACTTCGACTCGCTGTCGCGCGACCGTACGTTCGGCAACGCGCGGCTCGCACGCCAGGTGCTGGAGTCCATGATGACCAGGCAGGCGGGGCGGCTCAGCGCGATGGCGGCGCCGGGCTTCGAGGATCTGCGGCTGCTGCTGCCGGAGGACGTCATCAGGCGGGCGCCGGCGGCGGGTTGAGGGACGCCGGGCCCGCCTGGTCGGGGCGGGCGACGGGACCGGAGAGCCGGGACCGGGGGAGACGGGCGGGAGGGCGGGCACCTACGATGCGTGCCATGCCTGTGCCGCACCGTCCGCGTCCCCGACGGGCCCTCCCTGTCGCCCTTGCCCTGCTGCTGCCCACGGCGGGGGCGCTCGTCGCGCCCGCCGTGGCGTACGCCGACGACGGCCCCACCGTGCGGCTGCCCGTGATGCGTTCGCAGTTGACCGACGAGGCGAACTGCGTCGACAAGGCGGGGCCCGTGGCGACGACGCTGCCGTGGGAGCAGCAGAGCCTCGATCTCGCCAGGACCTGGCAGTTCGCCGACGGCGCCGGGGTGACCGTCGCCGTGGTGGACACCGGTGTGTCGACGGCGGCTCCCGCCCTGTCCGGCCGGGTCACCGCGGTGGGACTGGCGGGCACGGACTGCGTGGGGCACGGCAGTTTCGTCGCGACGCTTGTCGCGGCCGCGCCCCGCAAGGGCATCGGCTTCCAGGGCGTGGCGCCGCGCGCCCGCGTGGTCGGCGTACGCGGAACCGACAAGCGCGGCAAGGCGACGCCGGAGAGCGTCGCCGAGGGCATCCGGTCCGCAGTGGACGCCCACGCCGGTGTGATCGAGGTGTCGCCCGCGCTCTCCGCGACGTCGAAGACGCTCGACGACGCGGTGGCGTACGCGGCCCGCCACGACGCGTTGATCGTGGCCGCCGCCGTGCCGGACTCCTCACCCACCGGCTCGGCGCTGCACGCGGGCGACGAACCGCCGCCGCCACGGGACTACTGGCCGGCGGCGTCGCCCGGGGTGCTCTCCGTGCTGGACCTCGACGTGAAGGGGGAGCGCGCGAAGGACGCGTACCTCCCGCTGCGCGCGGACCTGGCGGCGCCCGGCGAGGGCGTCATCGGCAACGGCCCCACCGGCAAGGGCCACTTCATCGGCTCGGGCGCCTCACTGGCCGCCGCGTACACGGCGGGCGCCGCCGCGCTCCTGCGGTCCGCGTCCCCGGACCTCGACGCTGAGGACGTGGCCCGCAGGCTGATGTCGACCGCGTACCCGGCCGACGTACCGCGCCTGGACCCGTACGCGGCCGTCACCACGATCGGCGACACGGCGGCGCACCCGGCGGCCGCCGCCGACCACCAGGCCCCCGTGAGCCTGCCCAAGGACATCCAGGGCGCGAAAGCGACCCACCGCGCCCTGATCGCGGCCGCAGCGGGCTTCGGCCTGGTGATAGCGGTGGCCTGGGCCGCCGCGATCCTCCCCCGAGGCCGAGCCCGCCACTGGCGCCCGGCGCGCCGCTGAGGGGCGCGCGCGTCACACGCTGGGAGTGGGGAGCCGGTGGAGCGCCGCGAGGCGGGCCGTCTCCTCCTCGCGGAAAGCGGCGACTTCGTCGCATCTCCGGCTCATGACGAACTCGCCGAGCGAGACGCAGAGGGCAGGTTGGCTCGCACGGCAGCCAGGGCGAGCGCGAAATCGGAGTTCGCTGTGATCCTTCGGGCAGGAAATCAGCGCCGTTGGTGCGTA
Organism: Streptomyces sp. 150FB; assembly: GCF_000818195.1. GTDB lineage: Bacteria > Actinomycetota > Actinomycetes > Streptomycetales > Streptomycetaceae > Streptomyces. Next base: position 4,878,430 of record NZ_JTHL01000001.1, read on the forward strand.
GATAGACGGACACCCGGCCCGTGGCCCGCCGTGGACCGGTGGCCCTGGCACCGCTTCTGCGCCGCCATGTCGATTTCTACGCCCACGGGAACTCGGCGCCGTACATAGAGTTCTTGACGGGAACCGTACGTGACAGACCGGAGGCACCACATGGCGGACGACACAGACCAGGCACAGGGCACAGCGGGCTTTCTGCTGGAGATGGGCATGCTCAAGCGGGCCAAGCGATCCGGCTGGTGGATCGCCGGGGTGAAGGACCCGGAGACCATCGCCGAGCACTCCTTCCGCGTCGGCCTCATCGGTTCCGTCCTCGCCATGATGGAGGGCGCCGACCCGGCGAAGACCGCTCTTCTCGGTCTGTGGCACGACACCCAGGAGACCCGCGTCGGCGACATCCCGCACGTCGGCCGCCGCTACCTCGACGCGGCTTCGAACGAGAAGGTCACGGCCGATCAGGTGTCAGCCGCACATCCGGCGGTGCGGGCCGGCGCCCAGCGCATCGTCGAGGAGTACGAGCGCGGTGATTCGCTCGAAGTCGTCTGCGCGCACGACGCCGACAAGCTCGAATGCCTCATCCAAGCCGTCGAGTACCGGGAGCAGGGTTACGCGAACGTCCAGCCCTGGATCGACAGCAGCATCGAGAAGCTGAAAACGGCCTCGGCCCTGGCGCTCGCCGAAGCGGCGCTGAACATGTCCTCGGTGGAATGGCAGCGGGTGTACCTCCGCTGAGCGCCGCGCCCGCCGCCCGCCGCGCGCCGCCCACCACCTACCGCCGCCGGCGGGGGCCCGCACGGTGTGTTCCGTGTGGGCCCCCGTCGCGTTGCTTGCGCAGTCGGTGCTTCGGTGTCGTTGCGTGTCGTTGGGTGTCGTTGGGTTTCGTACCGCTACTCCGGGACCGCCGTCTGGATCAGTGTCGCCTTGCGGCGGACGATGTGCTGCGCGCGGCCCGGGGGGAGGTTGCGGGGCTTTATGTTGCCGAAGACGTAGCCCTCCGAGGGCGGGCACGACATCAGCAGGCCCGGGGTGTTGACCTCGTCCATGCGGCGCAGCAACTGGTCGCCGAGGCCTCGGCCCGCGCCCGTCGCCGAGCGGGCCACCACCAGGTGCAGGCCCACCTCGTGGCCCAGGGCCAGGAAGTCGAAGAGCGGGGCGAACGGGTGGTCGAAGGCGTTGCTGCCGCCGACCATGTCGTAGTCGTCGACGAGGATGAACAGCCGGGGCCCCGTCCACCAGTCCGCCTGCCGCATCCGGGCCGGGGTGATGTCGGGTCCTGGCATCCGTGTCTTCAGGGCCCGTTGTGAGCCGCCTACCATCTCCCGCAGCGCGTCCAGCGACACCGCGTGCCCGAGCCGGTACTCCTCGGGCACCGTCTCGACCAGTTCGCGCCGGAAGTCCACCAGCAGGATGCGGGCCTCTGCGGGGGTGTACGTGGACGTGACGGCGGACGCCACCAGGCGCAGCAGGTTCGTCTTGCCGCTCTCGGTGTCACCGACCGCGATCAGGTGCGGGGTGCGGCCGAAGTCGTGCCATACGGTCGCCAGCTTCTCCTCGTCCAGTCCGAGCGCGATCCGCAGCGCGTCGCCCGACTCAGGGGCCGGGAGTTCGGACACGGGCAGCCGGTGCGGCAGCATCCGTACCTTCGGCGCGGGCTCTCCCTGCCAGCCGTCGGAGATCCGGTCCACCAGCTCCTGCACACCGGCGGTCAGGTCGTCGGTGCTGTCCTTGCCGTCGATACGCGGCAGCGCCGCCAGGAAGTGCAGCTTGCCCTCAACCGTCAGACCACGGCCGGGGCTGCGCGGTACGGTCGCCGCCTTGCGGATGTCGATCACCGAGTCCATGGTGTCGCCGAGCCGCAACTCCAGCCGGGTGGCGATCTGGTCGCGGATCTGGGCCGACAACTCCATCCAGCGGGACGACGTGACGATCAGGTGGATGCCGTAGTTCAGGCCCCGCGTCGCCAGTTGGTTGAAGGTCGGGACGATGGTGTCGAAGTCCTGCCGCACGGTCCCGTAGCCGTCGACCACCAGGAAGACGTCGCCGTGCTGCTCGTCGGCGAACTCGCCGGCGGCGCGCCGCCTGCGGTAGGTGGCCATGGAGTCGATGTTGTGGTCCAGGAAGTACTGCTCCCGGTGGTTGAGTACCGCGGTGACCTCGGCCACCGTACGGCTGATGCGCTCGCTGTCCAGCCGGGCCGCGACGCCGCCGACATGCGGCAGGCCGGCCAGTGCCGAGAGCGAGCCGCCGCCGAAGTCCAGGCAGTAGAACTGCACTTCGCGCGGGGTGTGGGTGAGAGCGAGGGAAGCGATCAGCGCGCGCAGTGTCGTCGACTTGCCGCTCTGCGAACCGCCGACGATGCCGACGTGCCCGCCGCCGGCCGACAGGTCCACCACCAGCGGGTCGCGCCGCTGGTCGAAGGGCTTGTCCACCAGGCCGACCGGTACCCGCAGCCGACCGGTGCCGGGCCACTTGGGCGCGGTCAGCCCGCGCTCCTGGTCGGTGCTGAGGCCCGGCAGCAACTCGTCGAGCGTGGACGGCAGATCGAGCGGCGGCAGCCAGACCTCGTGGGCCGGCGGCCCGGAGTCCCGCAGCCGCTCCAGCGCCACCGACATCAGCGACTCGGGCTCCTCCTCGGCGACCTCGGCCACCGGCTCGGGTACGGCGGGTTGCACCGGCGCGCGCGGCACCACGTACGCGGACGTCCACGGCACCACCTGGCTCGCGACCCGGGCCTGCGCCACCGCGCCCCGGCGGCGGCGGTAGTCACCGGAGACGTACGCGGCGCGGAACCTGGTCAGCGCCTCCACACCGCTCTTGAGGAAGCCGGCGCCCGGCTGGGACGGCAACTGGTAGGCGTCCGGGACCCCGAGCACACCGCGGCTCTCCATCGCGGAGAACGTGCGGAGCCCGACGCGGTACGAGAGGTGGCTCTCCAACTGGTGCATGCGGCCCTCGTCCAGCCGCTGCGACGCGAGCAGCAGATGCACACCGAGTGAACGTCCGAGCCGTCCGATCATCACGAACAGATCCATGAATTCACGGTGGGCGGCGAGGAGTTCACTGAACTCGTCGACGACGACGAACAGGCTGGGAAGCGGCGCGAGCGGGGTGCCGGAGGCGCGTGCCTTCTCGTAGTCCAGCGCCGACGTGTAGTTGCCCGCCGAACGCAGCAGCTCCTGGCGGCGGATCAGCTCGCCGTGCAGGGCGTCCTGCATGCGCTCGACCAGCGCCACCTCGTCCGAGAGGTTGGTGATCACGGCCGAGGTGTGCGGGAGTTCGTCGAGGCCGAGGAAGGTCGCGCCGCCCTTGAAGTCCACCAGGATGAAGTTGAGTGTTTCGGAGGAGTTCGTCAGCGCGAGACCCAGCACGAGCGTGCGCAGCAGCTCGCTCTTGCCGGAGCCGGTCGCACCGATCAGCATGCCGTGCGGGCCCATGCCGCCCTGAGCGGACTCCTTGATGTCCAGCTCGACGGCCGCGCCGTCGGCGCCGACAGCGATCGGCACCCGCAGCCGGGCGGCGCCGGTCGCGCGCTGCCACAGCGTCTTCGGGTCGTGCCGGTAGAGGTCGCCGATGCCGAGCAGCGTGGTCAGTTCCACATCGGTGGAGAGCGGTTCGGCGGAGTCCGTCGACAGGCTCATCCGGTACGGCGCGACCATCCTGGCCAGCGCCTGGGCGCTCGCCGGGCCCATCGCGTCCGGCGTGCCGAGCAGCGTCGTCTGCTCCTTGCGCGTGCGGTCGGTGCGTACGAGCCGTACGGCGTCCCGCTGCACGTCGAGCCGCAGTGTGACCCGGCCCGGCCGCCAGCGCATCGAGCCCGACAGGTCGATCACCACGGTGTTACGGAAACCGGGGCCGTCGAGGCGGTGTCCCACCGGGACACTCACCCCGTCCAGCACGATCACCGTGAACGGCTCGTCGCGGCCCGGCAGCGCCTCCGGGTCGAAGACCGGCCGCTCGCCGAACTCCGCGCCCAGCAGGTCCTCCAGGTCGTTGAAGGCCGAGGCCACCATCCGGGCCGGGCCGGCGCCGTCCTGCTCCTGCGGGTGCAGGTTGTGCGGCAGCCACTTGACCCACTCCCACTCACCGCGGTGCTCGTCGGCGGCGCAGACCGCGATCCACAGCTCCTCCGGCGGGTGGAACACGGCGAGCTGGCTCAGTACGGCCCGCACCAGGTCGCGCGTCGCGGGCTCGTCACCACGCGTCAACACACGGGCCCAGGACCGCAGATACAGCGCCACGGGCTGGTCGGGAACGGTGCTGTACGCGCGGATGAACCGCCGCAGCGCGTGCGCGGCCAGCGGGTCGAGGTCCTCGACCGGCTTCGTCGACAGCGGCGACAGGCGTACGGCGAGCTGCTGGTCACCGACCGCGATCCGCGCCTCGGCGAAGTCCCCGTCCTTGGTCCGGCGCTCCCACAGCCGTGTGGTGTGCACCATGGAACGCAGCACGGAGGGCTCCGGGTGGCGCCACGCCAGCGCCAACTGCTGCTCGATCACGGTGCGGTGCGCCTTGCGCCGTACCTGTGACAGGTACCGCAGATAGTCCCGGCGTTCACCGCGCAGCCGCTGCTTGCGGTCGTTGCTGCGGCGCATGAACTGGCCCACGATCATGGCGGCAGACGCCATCAGCATCATACCGATCGCCAGGTACGTGAAAATGCTGCTCGACCCGCCGGGGCGCAGGAAGATCAGCATCATCGACACCGACATCATCGCCATCGGCAGATATGTCCAGACCGCCGAGTTGTCCGGCACGGTCTCCGGCAGTGTCGGTGGTTCCTGGAGGCTCAACTCTCCCTGGGGCATGTCCGGACCGCGGCGGCGCGCGGGGCGACGGAACAGGACAACACTCAACGAACCGGCTCCTTCGAACGGTGCCCTGCCGGACACCTGGGCCCACCGGCCCGACGAGGTCATGACACCAGGCCCGTTCTCAACGGCCCCGGCGCGTCTGTAGTCTGCATCCGATCGAGGGACAGATCCACTATCCGATCGACAGTCCGGACCTTCACATGACTGACAGCTCGGTGGCCAGCCTGTGCCGCCTCACGGTACGTGCTCCGGCCAAGACACTGGACCTGGCGGTGCCCGCCGACGTTCCTGTCGCGGACCTCCTCCCGACAGTGCTGCGTTACTCCGTCGACGATCTGGAGGAGAACGGCCTCGACCACGGCGGCTGGGTGCTCCAGCGTCTCGGCGGGCTCCCGCTCGACGACGAAGGCACCCTGGAGACACTGGACTTGAAGGACGGCGACGTCCTGTACCTGCGGCCGTACAACGACGCGCTGCCCGAAGTACGCCTGGACGACCTGGTGGCCGGCATCGCCGACGTCACCCGGGACAGGCTGCACGGCTGGACCCCGGCGACCAGCCGCGTCCTGCTGCGCGCCTTCCTGGTCGCCGCCGTACTGACCGGACTCGGCGCGCTCGCCTGGCCCGGCGGGCCCCTCCTGCCGCGTACGGTCACGGCCGTCGTCGCCGGGCTCCTCCTGCTGGCGGGCGGCGGCTCGGCGA
>NZ_JTHL01000001.1:4884205-4925105 GCF_000818195.1 Streptomyces sp. 150FB
ACACACCGTTCTTCCTCGCCACCGCGCTGGTCTCGGCAGCCGCCGCGATCTCCGGTGTGCTGATGAGCGTGCTCGACGTGGCGGTGGACGACGCGGCGAGTGTGGTCGCCGGCCTGGTGGTCGTCGGCGGCGGCTTCGTACCGGCCCTCGCCTTCAAACTGGCCGGCATGCGGATGCCCGCACTGCCCACCACCGCCCAGCAGTTGCAGGAGAACATCGATCCCTACAACGGCCGGGACGTCGCCACCCGCACCGAGCTGGCGAGCGGCTGGATGACGGCGCTGTACGCGGCGACCGGGACCATCTGCGGCGCCTGCCTCATCGCACTGGCCAGGCGGCCCGACCTGCCCGAGGCGCTGACCGCCATCGCGCTGACGCTGCTGCTCCTGCTGCACGGACGCGGCATGGTCCACGTGTGGCAGCGGCTGACGCTGGTGGTGCCCGGCGCCTGGGGCGCGTTCCTGATGATCGTCGGCGCGGCCGGCTCGCTCGGCGCCTCCGACCGGCCCGCGTTCGTCGCCGGCCTGCTGGCGCTGGCCGCCGTCCTCGCCATCCTGTCCTGGACGGTGCCGGGCCGCCGGATGCTGCCGTACTGGGGCCGCGCGGCCGAGATCCTGCACTCCCTGCTGGCCGTGGCCCTGCTGCCGCTGACGCTGTGGACGCTCGGCCTCTTCGGCTACCTGCGGTCGATCATGGGCTGACAGCGGAGCGCGGGGTACGGCGGACAGCCGCCGGCGGTCGTCCGACCGGCCGCGGGCGGGCAGTCGGGTAACACACCAACGGAGCGGCAGGCGGAGCGAGATGCAGTCCAAGCGCGACCAGGTCCAGGCGCACAGTTTCATCATGAGCCGGCTGACGTCCGGGATGCTGCTCGCCGATCCCGACGCGGCCGACAGCCCGCTCGGCCGCACCACCCGGGGCTTTCTGGTGGGCATTCTGATCGCCGTCATGGTGTCGGCCGGAGCGTTCGTCTTCGGACTGCTCGTGCCGGGCGGCAAGACGTCCTGGAAGACCTCGGGCGGCCTCATCGTCAACAAGGACACCGGCGGCCGTTACCTGTACCTCGACGGTCGGCTGCGACCCGTACGGAACTACGCGTCGGCCCGGCTGCTCGGCGGCTCCGACCTCAAGGCGACCGACGTCGGCACCGCCTCGCTGCGGGACACCCCCGTCGGCGTACCGGTCGGCATCCCCGGCGCCCCGGACAACATCCCGGGCGCCGCCGACCTGGACAGCGGTGCGTGGCAGGTGTGTTCCACGGTCGTGACGACCGTGGACCAGCAGGGCGGCGCCCGTACGCCGACCCCGCTGACCTCCGTGGTCGCGGGCAGCGCCGAGGCCGGCGAGGGACTCGGCACCAGCCAGGGCGTCGTGGTGACCGGGCCCGACAAGACCTCGTACCTGGTGTGGCAGGGCAGCCGCCTCAAACTGGACAAGGCGACCGGCGCCGCCGTCTCCCTCGGCTACGGCTCCGTCGCACCGCGCACAGTGACCGCCGCCTTCCTGGACGCACTGGTCTCGGGCCCCGCGCTCGTCCCGCCGGCCGTGCCGGGCCGGGGCGGCGCCGGACCCCGGTTGGAGGGCAACGCCAGCACGGTCGGCCAGGTCTTCCAGGTGCGCGTACCGGGCTCGACGGCGCAGTACTACCTGCTGCGCGAGGAGGGCCTCGTACCCCTCACCGACACCGGCGCCGCGCTGGCGCTCGGCGATCCGGCCACCCGCGAGAAGGCGTACGGCGGTGACTCGCCCCGCGCCGCCGTCCTCGGCACCGACGCGCTCAAGCAGCACCTGGCGCCCGGCAGCGAAGGCACCTCACCGGCCACCGACGGGCTGCCCGTCTCGCCGCCGAAGGCGGTCGACGTACCGGCCGGTGCCTCGGCGTGCGCGCGGGTCGAGCCCGGGACCGGCGGCGGCACCCGGGTGACCACCGTGCTCGTACCGACGGGCCTGCTGGCGCCGGTGGCACAGGTGTCGGGCGCCGAGGTGACCCAGGCCTGTCTGCGCGTCGACGCCGTGATCGTCCGGCCGGGACACGGCGCGCTCGTCCGGGCGCTGGGTGCCGGTGGTACCACCGTCGGTGACACCACGTACCTGGTGGGGGACACCGGGGCCAAGTACCGCGTCCCCACCGCCCAGGCGCTCTCGGCGCTCGGGTATCAGGAGTCGCAGGTACGGGCGCTGCCCTCGCCGCTGCTGGCGATGCTGCCGACCGGACCCGACCTCGACCCGAAGGCGGCCTCCGGCGCCGTGAAACCCACTGTCACGGCGGGGGATTGCGGTTCGGCGCGGGAGGGCACACTCGTGCCGGGCGGGCTGTCCGGCGGTTCGACCTCGGTCCCCGGCAACTCGGTCGCCGGCACCTCGGCCGTGGCCGGCTCCGCCGCCGTCGCGGGCTCGGCCTCCGTACCCGCGAAGAGCGCCCACTGAGACCCGTGGAAAGACCCCTGGAGAGCTGGAGTGCGCCAAAGATGTGGGTTTCCTGGAATGTTCAGCTCCATTTTGGCGCCCAGGCATCATTGCGATTCGAACTCCTGTAACTCTAGGCTCATTTACTAGCTCCGTCCGAAGATTCCGACGCACACCGTGCACGACGAGAGGCACACCATGGCAGGCGATGGCCAGCAGTCAAATGAACAGGCGACCAGGAACGGAATCCAGGCCCTGGAGTCCGCGTTCAGCGGCATCCTGAAGTCCCGGCAGGACGTCGACGGGACCCGCGCCACACTCTCCAGCGGCTACCAGGGCAGTGACGGTGGCCAGTTCGGCCAGCTTCTCCAGCAGTGGGACGACCAGGCCAACGTCATCCTCAAGAACCTTGAGGACATGATCGACAAGCTCAACACGAGCCTCCAGCAGCACAGCAAGACGCAGGGCTCGTCGAACGACGCGATCAACCAGGCGTACAACCAGTCCGACTCGGTCTTCCACCAGCTCACCGGAGCCTGACCGGACCGGAGCCTGACCGGACCGGGTCGCCGGGAGCGGCTCTTCGGTGCCGTCGCGACCCGCCGTTACGACCTGCTGTTACGACTTGACGTCATGACCCGAGACGAGACGAGATCATCATGCCTGACCTGACCGACGGTTCCATCTTCGTCGACTACGCCCACATGGAGAACGCCGCCGACGACATGGTCCAGCAGACCAAGGCGATCGCCAACACACTGTCGTCGCTCGAGGCGGAGCTGGGCGAGCTGAAGAAGACCTGGTACGGCGACGACGCCACGGTCTACACGCAGAAGCAGGCGGCCTGGGACCAGGCCGTGAAGAACATGGAGCAGTTGCTGACCTCGCACTCCAGCCTGCTCTCGGACATCTCGGGCAACTACAAGTACAGCGAGAACTCGCTCTCGCAGATGTGGTCCGAAGTCACCATCGGCCGCTGAGTCTTCGGGTACGGGACCCGGCACCGGGGACCCGCACCCGGGACCCGCACACCGAACAGCACACCGGAAACAGCACACCGCAACAGCACACGGGACCCGCACTCCCACCGGCACCACCGCGCACCGAACGACTCGGTACGGAGTCACTGAACTGTCACCGCCCTTTGCCGCCCGGACTCCGTTGCGCGACGGCGGGCCCAGAAGCAGGAGGATCACATGGCGGATCTGACGCACCTCGACTCGAAGGGGCTTCAGACCTTCGTCGACAACGACGTGGACGGCTTCATGAACGAGCTGGAAGCGATTCGTAAGGACGACCCGGCGGGTGTGCGGGCGCTCCAGAGCATCCTGGCCGGCCGCACCACAGCGGACACACTCCAGGAGAACCAGGTCCTCGCGATCGGCCTGATGGCGGCCGACGACTCCGTCAACGGGAGTTCGCTGATCTCCAAGGTGAAGGACTCGGCGCAGTCCGTGGACGACATCTTCGTGTCGCAGAAGACGCTGTTCAAGGACGTCGACCGGGATCTGCGGGAGACCATCAAGACGCTTCTCAAGACCCAGGGCACCAACCTGTCGTCGATCGAGGGCGAGAAGCTGCTCGACATCTTCTCGGATGTGGACGGCGATCTCGGCGGCGGATCCGGCGGCGGCGATGACAGCTAGCAGCAGCCAGGCAGCACACAGCAAGCCCGTAAGCCCGTAAGGCAGCTCGCCCGCACGGCCGGCATCGCCGGCACCATGAGCGCCGTCCCGTACCGCCCGGTCCACCGCAGGGCCGGCATCCCGATGTCCCCCACCGCACGGAGCCCTCGCCATGCCGGTCACGAACGACCCAGACGACTACTGGGGCAAGGCTGTCACGCTCCTCACCGGTTACGCGATGCCGAGCCGGAAAACGCTCTTCGACAAGCTGAAGAGCAAAGAGGGCATTCCGCTGTTCCGGATGGACATCCAGAGCATGGACATGCGTGCCGTCGCGCCCGAGGACTTCACCGCCATCAGCGGCTGGAACACCCACGACGGCGAGGACTACGACCTCGCCTTCTACACGGCGGGCGGGAACGGCGCTCATGACGGCGGGGTGCAGATGCACCGCGCGCGCATCGTGTTCATCGGCATCCCGAGCGTCGACGGCAAGGGCCACCTCCTCGACACGGGCGAGACCTGGGAGGCCGGCGCCTTCACCGGGCACTACGGCGACGAGTGGGACCTCGGCCCGCTGTCGCAGTACCTCGGCGGTCCCAAGGCGGCGCTGAACGGGCTGCTCGGCGGGACGACTCGCGACGTGTCGTTCAGCGGGCTGGACGTGGCCGACGCCGAGGCGGTCGACCTCGCCTCGTTCGAGCGCACCGCCCAGGCGTTCGACCGGGCCACCCAGTTCTTCATCGATCACGCGAAGACACTGGAGGCCTGGGAGAACTCGATCGGCACCGAGCAGTCCGCGTGGCGCGGGCAGGCGGCCGGGGTCTTCTGGCACCTGATCCACCAGCTCCACAAGAACTACGACAGTTACGTGGACCAACTCGGCGGCACCGACTACCAGTCCAAGAACCAGATGCAGAGCGGCTACCGGCCGAAGTCGCTGTTCGGTGACTCGCTGGCCGGCGCGCAGCAGAACCTGATCACCCAGGCGAAGGCGCTCCAGGACGCGTGGAACACCTGGTCGCAGACGTACTTCTACGACCCGCACCGCATGCTGCTGACCGCCCTGGACGAACTCACCAAGTGGGTCATCGCCAACAACGTGCCCTACATCCAGTCGCACTCGAACATGTCGTACGCCCCGACGTACTCGACGACGGACCAGTTCCAGGAGAACAGCCCGTACGGTCCGCTGAACGACATCAACACCTTCAAGAAGCTCGCCGAGAAGGTTGTCACCGACTGGAACACGCATGTCGACAGTGATCTCGGCAACCCCGCCCAGACGGTGATCTCGACCCTCGGCAATGACTGGAGCGATGCGGGCGGCGACTTCGACGATCCGCTGACGACCAAGGACACGACGACGCTCAGCGAGTCGTACCAGACGGAAGCGGCGGAGATCGCCCAGGAGAAGGCGGACCAGAACCAGCAGGATCTGAACGACAGCCTCGACGGCCTCGGTGACGACCTCAACAACGGGCTCGACGGTCTTGGCGACAACCTGAACGACCTGGGTGACGGGCTCGGTGACAACCTCAACGGCCTGGGCGACAACCTGAACAACCTGGGCGACGGGCTCGGCGACAACCTCAACGGTCTCGGCGACAACCTGAACAACCTGGGTGACGGCCTCGGCAACAACCTGAACAACCTGGGCAACGGGCTCGGCGACAGCCTCAACGGACTCGGTGGTCCCGGACCCGGCACGAACCTCAACGGCGGCGGCCCCCCGCCGGACCTCAGCAACCTCAGAACGCTCAACACCCCGCTCAACGGCCCCGGCGGCCTTCTGGGCGGCGGCCCCGGCGGCGACCCGGGCGGTGGTCCCGGCATGCCGCTCCCGCTGACCAACAACCTGCTCGGCGGGCCGAACGGCACCCCGCCCCCCGTCAGCCTCAACGGTGGCTTGAATCTCCCCAACAGCCGGGTGGACAGCCTCACCGGCCCCGGAGGCGGTACCACCAAGCTGAACGCCGACGGTTCGCTGGAGACGACGTTCCCCGACGGCAGCAAGTCGGTGGTCAACCCGACCGACGGCACGGTGACCACGACGACACCGGACGGCAACAGCACCACCTCGCCGCTCAACTCCGGTGACTCCTTCAAGAATCCGGACGGCAGCACCACCACGCTCAACCCGGACGGGACCCTCACCACCAGGTCCCCCGACGGTACGAGCACCACGATCAACCCGGACACCGGCGCGACGACCACCACCAACCCGGACGGCTCGACCACCACGTCGAACCTGAATCCGCAGGTGGGCAGCTTCTCCACACCGGGCGGCGGTACGTCACACCTCAACCCGGACGGTTCGCTGACCAACACCCTCCCGGACGGCACCCAGGAGACGATCAACCCCACCAACCACACGGTGACCACCACAACACCGGACGGTCACAGCACCACGTCGCCGCTCAACACCGGTGACGCCTTCAAGAACCCGGACGGCAGCACAACGACACTGAACCCGGACGGGACCCTCACCACGAAGTTCCCCGACGGCACGATCGACACGGTGAACCCGGCGACCGGTGAACTCAACACCACGTCCCCGGACGGTACGCAGCACACGTCGAACCTCAATCCGCCCGGGATCGACGGGCTCCCCGGCCCGAAGGACCTCACGAACAACCTGAACAATCCGCCCAGCGACCTCGACCTCGACAACCACCTCCCGGACTCGCTCAACCTGAACTCCCTGGGGAACAGCGGCAATCTGCCCGGCGGCGGGCTGCCGGACTCCACCTCGCTGCTGAACTCCGGCGGGGTCGGCGGGGGCGGTGCGGGGAGCGGGCTGAACGGCTTCGGCGACCCGTCGCTCGACGACTTCGAGGACTACGACTCCACCCCGTTCACCGGCGGCCCGCTCGGCGGCACGTCCAACGACCTCTCCGCCCTGATGGGCGGGCAGCAGGCGCAGCAGGGCCCCGCAGGCACACCGCTCAACCCGATGAGCGGCGGCGGTGGCGGCGGCATGGGCGGCGGCGGTGGCATGGGTGGCGGAGGCGGCGGCGGCTCCAACAACAACGAGCGCGTCAGGAACGTCCTCGGCGGCGAGACGGGCGGCGCTTCGCTGCGCCGGACCAGCTCCAGGGGGGTGCCGGAGGAGGGTGAGGACGTGGTCCTCTCGCGGAGCGGCCGGCCCACGACCAGTTCCGGGAGCCCGATGTACCCGGGCGGCGGTGGGCACGGCGGCGGCCAGGGCGACCAGTCGACCAGCAGTGGCGACAGGGAGCGGGCCGGCTGGGTGCCCGAGGACGACGACGTCTGGGGCACCGAAGGAGAAGGCGGCGCACCGGCGGTGATCGGATGACCGGCGAGGGCGGCAGCGCGGGGAACGGCGTGGGTCCGGGCGCCACCGGGCACACCCAGGACGGTGAGTCCGGCGCCGTACAGGGGATGAACCCCTTCACGGCCTCGGTGGAGCAGCGGCTCGCCGAGGCGGTGGCCGAACTCGAGGCCACCCAGGCCGGAGTGGCGAAGGCGGAGGCCGAACTGCGGGAGGCGTCCGTCACCGTACGGTCGAAGGACCGCGCCGTGGAGGTCACCGTAGGACACCAGGGCGAGCTGATCGGGCTGCGGTTCCTCGACGGCAAGTACCGCACGATGGCCGCCGCGGAACTCGCGGGCGCCGTACTGGAATCGGCGACCCGGGCACGTACGCTGATGTCGCGGCGGGTGATGGAGACCTTCGAACCGTTCACACGGCCCAGCGCCGGTGTGCCGGAGCTGACCGGGGTGGACGTCGACTGGGCGAAGATCTTCGGCCCTGCCGTACTTGACGACCCGAACGCGGAGCCCAGCCGGCAGCAGGGGGCACGGGGACTGCGCGACGAGATCAACGAGGACGCGGAGGACGAACAGCGACATGGGTGAGAGCAACGCGTACTACGCCGACCCGGCCCGTGTTCAGGGCGGCGTACGGCAGATGAACCAGATCAGCTCGCTCGTCGAGGGCCTCGTCGGCGACTTCGTCAGCTCGGCCAATCTGACGCGCGACTGGTGCGGTCAGAGCGACTCGATGGCCAAAGAGCTGATTCCGCAGGAGAAGAAGGAGCGGGACGGGTCGATCGACACCGGCCGCGCGCTCTCCGAAGCGGTGGTCGGCGTCGTCAACGGTACGAACGACAACGTGAAGAACATCCTGACCACCCAGGGCGGCAATCTGGACGCGATCCGCCAGTCCGCGGGTGGCGGGGGACACCGGCCGAGGCACTGAGCCGCCATGGCGATCATGGCCTCCCCGGCCATCAACAACCTGCTCTTCGTACTCATCGGCGAACGGCTGATGCAGGCGAACGAGGACTTGGCGTACGCCAGCCACATGCCGTACAAGCGGCTGGGCCGGGGACTTGGCCAACTGTCGGACCTCATCGAGCAGTCGGTGGTGAGCACGGGCAAGGCGCTGCCTCCTGAGGTGGGGCAGAACTATGTCCGGGCCATGAACACCTTCGTCAACGACGGCGGGACGAACTACCTCAAGGAGTTCGCCAAGCAACTCGACGACGTCGCCGACGGACGTGTCCAGACGTCCTCGAACATCACCGAGTCCAAGTGGCAGATCATCGCCGAGATCATCCGGCTGCTGATCGAACTCGCGATCATCCTGGTGATGTCGATCTTCAGCGGCGGCTCGTCGGCGGGCGAGGCTGCGGTGGCGCGGGCCCGCAGCCGGGTCGTGGTGCTGACGGTGATGGACGAACTGCTGAAGCGTACGCATCTGATGCCGACGCTGAGCGAGTTCCTGGAGGAGGCGTTCCAGACCTTCGCGGTCCGTCTCGCCATGATGGTCGCGGGCCCGGACGGCAGGCGCCCCAAGGGGTTCGACTGGACGCAGATCGCCGAGGACGGCGCGTTCGGCGCGTTCGCCTCCCTGTTCCACGGCGGGATCTCGGGCCTCGGTGACAAGTTCGGCGACTTCTTCAAGAACGGCTTCAAGAACAATTTCGACAACATCCCGAGCCCGTTCGGCAAGGGACCCGGGCACAAGTTCGACCCGCCGAACACCCCGCACAACCCCCCGACGCCGCACAATCCGCCCACCCCGCACCACACGCCCACGCCGCACGGCAGTCCCACGCCGACGCCCCACCACACCCCGGACCCGCCTCCGCACCACACGCCGCCTCCGCACCACACGCCGCCTCCGCACCACACGCCTACGCCGCACAACGGGCCTACGCCGCACAACACCCCCACGCCGCACAACACGCCGACCCCGCACAACACGCCGAAGCCGTCTCCGCGTCCCCACACCGTCAACGGCGGTTCGCCCTGGACCAGGAACCTCCTCGGCAACGCCGGCAACGACAGCAAGAACTTCCTGGCCGAGGGTGGGTCGGAGTCGCTGGCGGAGATCCTCGGGCAGGGCCTGTTCACGGGCAACTGGTCGACCAGTTGGGACACGTTCCTCGGATCGGGTATCAGCGGCAAGGTCGAGTCGATGCTGCACGGCGGAGCCGTCAACACCGGCAACTGGTTCAAGAACACCTTCACGACCGCCCCGCCGACGGTCTCCCACGACAACGCCGACGGCGGCGGCGACAGCAGCCCTGGTGGCGGCGGCGGTACCCGTGGCGGTGTGGGCGGCGGGGCACCCGGCGGCGGGGGCGGGACCACGCGGGGTGCCGGTCCGGACGTCTCGGATTCCGATGTCCAGCAGCCCCCGGACGGCGAGGACGGGCAGTTCACGCCGGTGCCGCCGGTGAAGACCGTGTCCGGCGGGGAGAACTCCTTCGACCCGCCGCCGGCCACGCACGACGGCTCGGGCGCCGGCAACGGTTCCGGTTCCGGTTCCGGTTCTCACAACGGTTCCGGCGTCGGTCCCGGTCCCGGTTCCGGGACACCGAGCAGTACGCCTCCTCCCACTGTCGGCGGGCACGAGAACACGCCGCAGAACAACACGCAGCACGACAACACGCCGACGGACGACGACAACAACCTGACGGACGAAATCCGCGAAAGCGACGGCGAGACCACGCCGGACACCGCCCCGCCGGTCGCGCACCAGCCGGGGAACCAGCCCCAGCAGCAGCCGCCCCCTCCGGCCGTACACACGCAGCCCACGCCGACACCCACGACGTCTTCCGACACGACGACGCACACTCCTCAGCCGGCCCCTGAGCAGGACCAGGACCAGCAGCAGGACCAGGACCAGGACCAGCAGCAGAACGATTCCCAGGACGGTCCGCAGAACCAGTCGCAGAACCAGAACCAGAACCAGCCGCACGACCAGCCGCAGAACCAGAACCAGTCCCACGACCAATCGCACGACCAGTCTCAGGACCAGCCGCCCCCGGCGGTCATCCAGGCTCAGCCCACCCCCACACCAGGTCCCACCCCCGCCGCGTCCACCCCCGCACCCGCACCCACGCCCAACCCCACCCCCGGCGGCGCGCACAGGGGCGGTAACTCCGCGCCCCCGACCGAACACGACTCCTGGCACCAACTGTTCACCGCGCCTCCGGAGCACCACGACACACTCATCCAGGACATCGCCGACCACCGGGGCGACGCACCGCCGACCCCCGCCGAGATCGAGCAGCGCAGGGCCGTCCACGATCAGCTCAGCCAACTCCCGGGCGTCACCGTCGTCGTGGACCACGCGGCGAACTACCGTCACCAGGCAGCGGCGACGATGATGATGGACTCGCTGTACGAGCTGGGTTACCACGGCGACACCACGGTGATCGCGTCCGAGAGCGTGCAGGAGCAGCTCAAGCTTCTGGTGTCGGACGACCTGGGCGGGCGCATCAACTGGCAGACCGACAATTTCGATCCCACCGTCGGGGAGCCGGATCCGCGTACCACCGGTGGCACCGGCCCGGCCGGTGACTCGCTCGTCATCGTCGCGGCGAGCGACCGGCTCGGCGACGACGAGACCGCGCAGAACTTCCTGGACCATCTCGGGGCCGACCGGGCGATCGTACTCAAGCCGTACGCCTGGGACATGGGCCACCGGATGATGTACACCCGGCCTGGGCCGGGCGACGAGGTCACGGTCCACGACCTGGAGAGCCCCTACCCGGGCTACGGGCCCGACGGCACCCCCGCGCCGCCGATCCCGCGCAACGACCAGGTGCTGCAAGCGCTCGCCTTCGCGTTCTCCGACGTGCCGTCGGCGCCGCCGCACATATCGACGGTCTCGGACGGCGGCGGTCTTCCGAACCGTCCACACAGCCCCGCCGTCTCCGACTCGGACGCGGACTCGGACGGCGTGCGTACGCCGCCGCGCACGGAGTCCCCGGCTCCGGACTTCGACCGTTCGCCCACGCCGGAACCCAGGACCGTCACGACGTCCTCCGCGCCGGCCCCCGTCACGAGCCCGGCCACCGACGGCCACTCCGCTGACAACCGCGGCGAGGACTCCGAGGACTCCGACGACGGGCTCGACATCGACATGGATCTCTTCGGAGACTCCATGACCGGCACGCTCGTCGACAGCGACGGGCCCATGGACCAGGGGGACACCGGAGATACGTCCGGAGATACGTCCGATGAGACGGCCGAGGAAACGCCCGAAGAAACGGGCGGAGTCGAGACGGAAGGGCCGACGCCGCTCTCGACGTTCCTGCCGGAGGACGCCTGGTGGCGGCTCTACATCGACCCCCGCCATCACACCCAGGCGCTGGAGGCCTTCAACCGGGATCCGGAGCGCTACGGCGACGTCGGGCGGTATTACGACGAGGACCAGTCGCCCGGGTTCCAGGCGAGCATGGTGTCGGCCTACCGCGCGGCGCTGGACGACGTGGACGCCGTGTCGCAGCGCATGGACTCACAGGTGTACGAGGGTCTGCACAACCTGGTCACCAGCAACTTGGGCAGGCCGTTCTGGTGGTCGGGCGGCGCGACCACCAACTTCCCGCTGCGCGCCCAGGACTTGAGCCCCGACCTGCTGGAGGAGACGCTGCTGGGGCGCCCGCTGGTCCTGGACCTGACCACGCACAACTGGGCGGCGGGGCGGGTGAACGTCCAGCCGGTCACCATCATGAGCCGGGTGCACTTCGCCAATCCCGCGATTCAGACCAACTACGCCCTGGGCGAGGCGCCCGCTCTGGTGGACGCGGTGTTCACCCGCCACTACGACGAGGTGGCGCAGGCCCGGACCGACGCTGACATCCTCGGCTCCATCGCGAGAACGGTGCGCACACTCCAGGTCATCCACCCGTTCAACGACGCCAACCGCCGGCTGAACGTGCAGTTGTTGCTGCCCCGGCTGCTGCTGGAGCAGGGACTTCCGCCGGTCATCTCCGACGATCTGCACCATCTGTTCCAGGGCGGCAGCTCCGTCCCCCAGATGGTCACCTCGCTCCAGGCGGCCATCGACGCGTGGTCGCCGGACAGCGACACCGACAGCGACACCCACAGCGACGCCGACAGCGACTCCGTTTCCGGTGGGACCCCGCCGCCGACCACCGGCACACCGCCCCCCACCGGGACGGGGCCTCAGGACAGGCGAACGCCGCCGCCGCCCGGCGTACGTTCGCTGGACGGCGACCGCCTCGTCCCGGACAGCGAGGTGATCAGCAGGCCGGTGACGGGCCCCGACAGCGAGGAGGTCGGCAGCGCTTCGTACACCGACGCGGACTGGTCGAAGCGCCGGACGCGCTTCCCGCTGGTCGTCGGCAGCGACACCTATGTCGACCGCGGCACCTCGGCCTCCGTACCGACGACCCCGCCGAAGGCGACCCCCTGGCACGGTACGAAGTCGACGTTCTTCGGCGGCCACGGGAAGCCGACCCGGGTCGCCCTCGCGCGTGCGGACGGCTCGAAGGTACGGGTCAGCGGACGCGAGCTGGGACGTTACCTGGTGCGTAACCAGGATCTCGGTCCGGACGACCGGCGCATCGTGCTGTACGCCTGCTCGACGGGCAAGTCGCCGGAGCACGGCGGGCTTTCGGTGGCCCAGCATGTGGCGAATGTGACGGGCCGCGTGGTGCACGCGCCGACGACCGACGCCGGTTCGGCTGTCGCCCCCGGCGGTCAGGTGCGGCCGATCCTGTACGCGGAGCCGGACGGGACGCCCGGTACGTGGATCGCCTTCACCCCGGAGCCCTCCGGCGCGGCGCTGGAGGCCATGGCCGCCGCCGCCGGTCTGCACGAGGGGCCGGGGCCGGTCGATCCGTGGACGCGCACCCGTACGCTGCAGTTGGTCAGGACGCTGCGCGGAACGTTCGGCACGGACGTGGAGGACTCCCCCGACCACCCCGCCCTGCTGCGCGGGCTGGCGGCGCTGGACGGCCTGCGCTGGAACGCGGGCACCGACGGTTCGCCGGCGAAGCACACCGCGGGGCGCATGACCCCGGACGTACTGCGCGCCATCACGCGGGACGTGCACGGGCTGCCCGAGGGTGCCGAGCAGACCCCCGCGCACTGGGCGGGCGTGCTCACGGCAGCGGGCGCGGTCGCCACCGCCGACCCCGGCGCCTCGGTGGACATCCTCACGACCCAGCTCCCCGCGCCGGTGGACGTGGCAAACACAGGTGACAACTCCGGTACGGAGGACAGGCCTTCCGCGACAGCGTTTCCCAGCGCGACGCCGGTCTTCGACGAGCAGCGCGACGGCGAGGACGGCACCAAGGACGACGCAGCCGACTCCGACCCCGATCGCCTGCACATCGAAGCCCGGGGAGACCGGCCGGCGCTCGACGAACGGCCCGTACCGCCCGACGGTGACTGCTTCTTCACCTCGGTCATCGTCGGCATGGCGCACCAGCACCCGGGCTCCCCCGTCTCCCGGATGTCCGTACGGCAGTTGCGTGACACGGCGGCGCACTGGCTGGAGGAAACGGATGCCCTGGACGCCGTACTGGAGAGTCAGCGCCCGCTCGACGTGATCGTGGAGGACCTCGACCGGCCGACCATGGCCGCCCTGCTCGGCGTATCGGCGAAGCGGCCCCTGGGCGAGCTACGCGAAAGCCTCCAGGTGGAGTTGGTCGCGGGCGGCCCCGAGGCGGAGCACCTGTGGCGGGACCTGGTCGACATCAACTACCCGCGGTGGGCGCCGCACGCGCCGTCCCTGTCCGAGCTTCAGGGGGCCACGGTCCGGGCGTTGACCGTCCAGGCGGTCCGGGATGTGAACCAGTGGGGGACTCCGTTCTTCGAGCGGGCGCCCGAAGCGCTCGCGATGAGCCTCGGGCTGGACATCGTGCCGGTCAACACCGACGGAACGTCCCACCACCTGCTCGGTGACGGCCGCGACGACCTTCCCACCCTGCACGTGCTGTACAACGGCACCAACCACTACTCGGCGCTGACTCCGGCCCAGGATCCCGCTTCCCAGGATCCCCCGGCCCAGCAGCCTCCGTTCCTCGACCCGGTCGTCTTCGCCGAGGGCAAGCGGCTGCTGGCCGAGGGCGGCGGCAACTGGGAGCGGGCCAAGCACACGTACCTCGGTGAGGGCAGGACCGGGACGATGCGCCAACTGATCGACTTCCGGAAGCAGTACGTCGACGGACTGCTCGCCGACGTCCTCGCCCCGCACCCGGAGGTCAGCCACGCGGCGGTCGGCAGTACGGACCTCACCTCCGACTACGACGTCACACTGAGCGGTCCCGGAGACACCGCCGTGGCCGACGAGTTCAACCGGCGCTTCCGTGCGGACTGGGGCAGGGAGGCGGCGACGGTCTTCGACACCAACATCTATGCCAACGCCTTCCTGCCGGAGAAGCCGCTCCCCGGCGCGGGCCGCAGGCCGCCCGTCGCCGGTGTGTCGGGGCCGGGCAGGCGGGCGATCGCGTACACCCAGGACGTCGCCGCGCTGTCCAAGGTCCGGCTGTACATGACCGAGGCGCAGTGGAAGGCGTACACGGCGCGCGTGGAGGACCTGCTCTCCTCCGACCACGGGGCGCGGGCCGAGGCGCGGGTCCGCCACACGGCAGCCGACGCGCTGGTCGGGCGGTCGGCGGACGACCTCGACCTGGCGAGGCGGGCAGGGCCGGAGCAGGGTGACCAGGCGGACCTCACGGTGCGGGCGAAGAACGCCCTCTACCTCCAGCAGCTCGACGAGGCACGGGGGTTGGAGCGGCGGTACTACGCGCGCCGCCGCGCGAGCCTGCAACTCGACGAGGCACGGGCGCTGGACTCGCTCGCCCATGCGGTGCAGGAGCGGACGAGTTCCTCGCTCACCCATGCGATGGAGGCGTACCACTCGCAGGGCGCCCTGCTCGACGTGGTGGCCAACCAGCAGGCGGGCGGGGCGGTTCCGCTGTCGCCGGCGCAGCGACTCCAGTCGATGAACGAGCAGTTCGGCGACTTCCTCAAGGACCTTCAGCACTACGGCGACAACAGCGGCGCCGCCTTCTACCGGTCGGCCAAGTACCTGGACCGGCTGATGTCCGCCGCGCGCGGCACACTGGCCGGCACGGGCGCCGGACGGGGCGAGGGCGCGACGGCGGGGGACGAAGGGTTCCGGAAGAGCCTGGAGCTGCTGTCCCGGCTCTCCCCTCCCGGCGGCGGCACACTGCTCGCCATCCGCAAGGGGACGGGCGACTACGCCGAGATGCCGACGGGGGAGCGCGGCACGACCGCGATCGCGACGGTCGAGTCGGTCCTCGGCGAGACGACCGGCACCGGCGAACTGCGGGACCTGGTCACGGGTTTCGTCGCTTCGGTCAACGCCCTGGCGCGCCCGGTCACGCACGACTCGTGGGATGTGACAGTGGGCGGCCCGCGCGACGAGAGCGAGCCCCCGCCGACCCCGCCGGCGGACGACCCGAACGACCCGGATGACCCGGCTGACCCCGACGATTCCGACGACGACCCGGATGATTCCGACGACGAATCGGACGATTCCGACGACCACTCGGACACGGCCTCGGACCCCGACCCCGATCCGGACCCCGACTCGGATCCGGACCCCGCCCCCACGCCCCCGAAGAAAGTACGGTTCGCCGAAGGCACGAAGCCCCCGGCCCCCTCCGGCGACGAGCCCGCCAAGCCCCGCACCCGGCTCGAAACCGGGCTCCGCGTCCACCGTCCGCCGCGCATCGACCGGTCGTTCCCCCGGCCCTCCACCACCGGCCGCCCGGTGGTGTTCGCCGACGGCAGCAAGCTGCCCTCGTACCTCACCGGCGACGGCACCGGCGACGGCACCGGCGACAGCCGCTCCGGAACGTACGGCCAGGCCCATGTCACCCTGCGCGGCCGCGACTTGGCGCTGAGCGAGATCGCCAAGGAAGCCGGCCTCTCCCGCACGGGGAACGACGGGCAGGCCGAGGCGCTCCAGGACCTGGAGCGCGCGATGCGCGACACGCCGTGGGTCCTGCACGGCGACGGTTACGAGACGCCGGCCTTCAAGGACGAGCGCGGCAACGTCCGGGTCCTGCGGATCAGCACCAAGCCGCACGGCAACTGGGAGCGGTTCAGCGACGGTTACGGCTCCCCGTTCAAGTTCGACCGGGGGCAGCGCAGCCAGGTGGCGACCGGTGGCACCGCCTCGCAGAGCACCGCCTTGCGGATGGCGCCCGGCTTCTCCCTCGGCCCGCCGTCCGGTGGTGTGGCCGCGTACGGGCGCCTCGGCGGTGCGCTCGGCTACGCCCGCTCGTACGACTACGCCATGCAGAACCAGACGCTGAGCCAGGCCGAGACCCGGATGGGTGACGCCTCCCATCTGCATCTGGACGACGTGCTGTACGAGGCGCAGCTCGTCAGCCCGGTGGCGCCGAAGGCGCCGACCCCCTATACGCACCACTTCTCGTTCACCGTGCGCAACGGCCTGTCGGTGCGGCTCTCCGACAGCGAGACCACACCGGGCGCGCGGGGACGTGTGCCGCGTGAGATGGAGCTTTCGGACGCCTCCGACTACCGGCTGGTTCGCACCGAGGGGTACGGGTCGGTCAAGTCGATCCGCGACTGGGCGCTGAAGCGCGTCGGCGCCGACCCGGGCAGCGCCGCCTATGACGAGATCGCTCACTTCTTCACCACCGAGAACTTCCACCGGATGTCGGACCGGATGTCCCACGGCCAGGTCACCACCGGCCAGTTGCAGGGCGAGGGCCGCAAGCAGCCACCGCTGGGCGCCTTTGTCGTGGACAAGGTGGTGCCGGGCCACGCGACGCTCCTGACCGAGACCGCCGCCGCCGAGATGCGCCTCACGATGCAGCAGGTGGTCAAGGCCGAGCGCACGCTGTCCAAGACGTACAGCCAGGAGCTGAGCGCGAGCATCGGACCGAGCGCCGACCTGACGACGTTCTTCGGGGCCGGTGCCGGACTGCGGGCCATGATCGGTGCGTTCGGGCGGTACGCGCGCTCCACCACGCACGCCGCGACCTTCGGCGGCTCGGGTACGCGGAAGATCGTCGGCCAGGCGAAGAAGGTGCCCACCAACCTGTATCTGGTGAACAAGACGGTGTACGTCCGCAAGACCGGCGACACCGAGGCCAAGCCGTTCACCACCTGGAGCCTCGACCGGATGACGGCGACCGAGGCGCGCCGGCTGGCGGGCTGGGACGACGGTACGGAGCTGCGCGGCCGCAACGACAACACGCCCTACGCGCCCGTCTACCTGACCCCGGACCGGCCGACGATGCTCGGCATGAGCCGGCCCGAGGCGTTCGTCCCCGACACGTCGGCCGAGAACCCGCCGCGCTCGCTGCTGGAGGACTTCACCGACAAGGTCATTCGGGCCGCCGCCGCCAAGTACCCCGGAATGATCGCGCCGTTGTCGGAGCTGGGTGATCCCTCCGACAGCCGCTGGCATGACGCCGAGCGCTACCGGATGGCCCTCCAGAACACCCTGGCCGTCATGAACACACTGTCGCACCACAGCATGGCGGGCAGCCTGGAGACCGTGGTGACGACGGGCCTGCGGATCAGCCTGATCGCGCCGGGCCGCTTCACGCGCGCCTATCGCTATCTGTGGATCGACGGGACGCTCACCGACCGGCGCTACGAGGGCACCCAGAACGACCTGCGGGTACGCGGCAGCGCGCCCGGCACCGAGCGGCTGGACGGGTCGCAGAACGTCGTCCGGGGCTACGAGGGCGGCTTCGACGCCTCGCTGGCCGTACGGGACTCCGTCGTCGACGCCGTCAAGGGCCCCCAGAACATCGGCACCCTTCAGGTCGGACCGCGCTGGGGCCGGCAGAAGGGGCGTAGGACCGGCTACGGCTCGACGGTGTCCTTCGAATCGCTCAGCATCAGCACCGCCCCGTCCCATCTCCACTCGTACCAGTTGGAGCTGACCGCCGAGATCGGTGGCTACCGGCGCTTCCGCAACCTGTGGCGCGGGACCGCTTCGCTGGGCCTGCTCGGTACGCGGTTCTTCGTGCGCAAGGAGGCGAACGCCGACCTCGTGGGCGGTACGGCCGGTGACCCGGTCGCCGGCAGGGTCGTGCTCGCCGTACCCGACGAACACACGCCCACGACCGACCCGCACCAGGGCCGGGCCGCCGCACGGCCGCCGGTGATCAGCACACTCGACGGGCCGACGGCGAAGGCGATGGCGACCGGCGACGGCCCGGGGGCCGCGCGGCGAGACCCGGCGCATCCGTTCGGCGACCTGCCCTTCACGGTCGTCGGGGTGGGTGCGCACGAGGAGTTGGGCGAAGGCGCCGAGCAGGTCATGAAGGAGGTGTCGAACGATTCGTGGCACTTCAGGGAGGTCGGCGCCCCCGCGCACGAGTCCATGGTCAGGCCCTTCGATTCGCAGTACCTGACGGCCGGCTTCGACCAGTCGTCGGGCCCCGCGGGCACCCGGATCAACGGCCTGTTCGGCGCCGGTCCCTATCTCAACCGGCTCGGTGTGCTCGTGCACCGCATGCGGGTGCTGTCACTGCGGGTGGTGTCGGAGCCGGTCGGGATCGAGACGGAGCAGACGCTCAGCAGCGACACCCAGGCGTCCGGGGGCGTCGCGCGCATCCAGACCTTCAGCGTCGCGGGCACCGGGTCCGCGATGCACTCGCACCCCGTCGGGCCCACCGTCGCGGGGAACTACGGCCTCCTCGGCCGGTGGGGCCGGACCCGTGGTCTGACGCGTACGGTCAACCGTACGGTCACCGCCGAAGTCGGCCCCGAGGACAGCAGCCCCAAGGTGCTGGTCGTCGGCGACACCGAGCACCAGATCGCCGGATCGGTGCGCGCCGACGGCCTGCTCGCGCCGGCGCACACGCTCCTCACCTGGACCCGTCAGCACTGGGTGGGGCGGCAACTCGGCTTCGCCGCCGACTGGTTGGGGCATGTCAGCGAGAAGACCGCGCACCGCCTCGGGCTGCTGAACGACGGTTTCGGCGAGGTGCCCCGCTACACGGAAGCGTCCTGGAAACTGCCCGGGTGGCTGCGGGAGAACCCCTTCGGCTCCTACCCGGTGAACTCGCTCGACACCACCGAGGTGCTCGCCGGCTTCGACCGGAAGCTGCGGGACCTGGGCGTCGACGACATGAGCCGGGACCGGGTGCACTCGCTCGTCACCCCGCGCGCGATCAGGGCCCTGCGCGAACGCCTCACCTCGGGCGGGGTGAAATCCCGTACCCGGATCGGCGGACCGGGTGTGCGCACCGTCCGTATCGGCGGCCGCACCGCCCAGCTCACCGTCGAACTCGTCCCGGGAGAGCCCGAGTTCGACGGGCTCGGGCACAGTACGTCGCTGAGCGACAGCCGCTACGCGACGGAGACCAGCGAGAAGTCCCGGTCCAGCACCCGCACCAAGGCGATCGGTGTCAGCCTGAGCGAGGGGGCCAGGACCGGGAACGACGTGGTCACCGCCGCCGGACCGACCTACGGGGAGCAGGGGGCGAGCACCCAGCAGACCACCACGGCACGGTCCTCGACCCGGATGCGCTACGGCTACTTCATCACCAACGAGCCGTACGCCGAGTACCTCACCGGCTACCGGCTGCGGCTGCGGCTCGACCTCGGCGGCGGCCGGTCCGTCACGGAGGAGGGCGAGGTCGGGCGGATCAGGGAGCAGGTGCCGATCAGCCTGAACACCCCGGTGACCGATGCCACCACCGCCTCGGACACCACCAGTGCCCCCGTCGCGCCCCCCGCTGACCCCGCCGCTGATCCTCTCGGCACTCCTGACCTGCCCAAACTGCCTACCTCCGCGACCCTTTGGCGCCCCAAGGACGTCACCAAGGAGAAGATCGACGCGTGGCGTGCGGCCGGGAACAAGGACGGTTCCGGCAAGCCGCCCGTCCTGCCCGACACCGGCTTCCATGTCCGCCGCGTCGTGGGCCTGGACGGACTGCGGGCGGCCGCCGATCTCGCGGTGGCCCGCTCGTACGGCGCCACGTTCGCGCGCGGCGCCACGGGGAAGCTCGACGGCGCCGATCTGGCCAAAGCCCTTGAGAAGGCGACCGACACCGGTCTGACGCGGCCCGGCACCGCTTCGTCGCTCGCCCTGGGCGACGGTCTGAGCAGCTCCTTCGTCTCGGCGTTCTTCCCCGACACCATGGACAGCGACGGCTACCAGGTGGCCGGCCTCAACGAGGACACCTTCGCTGGGGGCGCGCAGGGCGACTACCGCGTTTACACGCGGCCCGACTTCTCGGCCGCCCGGCTGCTCTCCGTGGCACCCGACTCCAGCATGTACGACACCCTGCGCAGTACGTCGGCCCGCGATGTCGACGCAAGCCGCAGCGGCTCGCAGCAGCCCACTCTGGGCGGCGGCCCGATCCTCGCCAGCGGTGTTTCGGGCGCGGCGCAGCCCGGCATCTCGGGCGCCGACCTCAGCGGCACCGAGCTTTTCAGCATCCGGCGCACGGAAACCACGGCGGGACAGGCCACACCCAAGCCCGCCACCGGCCGTTCGTTCCTCTTCGCCATCCCGACGACGTGGCTCGGCGTCGCCGATGTCGAGCGGTCCTTCAAGGACAGCGCGCCGATCTCGTGGCTGGGCGAGCATCTGGGTCCCTTCGGCCATGTCAGGCCCGGTCCACAGGCTGTGGAGACGGAGAGCCAGGTCCTCGCGTGGATCCGGGAGGACGTGGCCAGGGAACTCGGCCTCATCAACGACGGCACCTTCCCCTCCCAGGTCTCCGACGCCTGGGACGCGGTCGTGCAGGCGAGCACCGCCTGGGTCGCCGCCGACAAGGCGTACTGGGCGGCGCGCAGGAAGATGCCCGCACTGGGCACGGCCCACCACGACGCGAACCGTGAATTCATCCTCTCCAAGGGCGCGTTGGACGAGGAGAAGGCCAAGCACGGCCCGGACTCGGAGCAGGCGGAGCGCGCGCGGGTACGGGTACGGGAACTGCGGGCGGCCCTCCTGGAGCAGCGCGCCGATCTCACAGCCACCTGGCGGGAGATGGGCGAGCGGAAGGCGGAGGCGGCGGCCGGCGCGACCGAGTTCCACCGGGTACGGGCGGAGACTGACCGGCTCACGCGCTGGCACACACTGCCGGCCGGGGCCACACCGGAAGCCGTGCCCGCCGTCGCGTCCGACGCCACGCCCGAGGGCGCTCCGAAGGCCACGGACACGGCCGATACCCCGCTGCGGCAGGGCGTCGCCGAGCCGAAGCCGGTCACCTATCAGGCGCCCGATCCCACGGGCGACCCGAAGGCGGCGGCGGAGACCCCGGCCCCGACCCCGGCCCCGTACACCGAGCAGCCCGGCGTCAACGGCACACCCGACACGCTCACTTCGCCGGACGGGCAGACGTACACCGTCCGTGATGTGCGCGAGGACGGCGACGCGTTCTACCACGCCGTGGCCGAAGGGCTGCATCACGCCGATCCCGAACTCCTGTCGGGACGTGTGCCGGTGAGGAGGCGCCCGGAGACGATCAGCGCGCTGCGGGCCCTGCTCGCCGACGAACTCCACAGTCCGGACAACACGGATCTGCTCGCCTACCTCGCGCCCGACACCACGGACACCTTCTCGGCGCAGGAGCTGGCGGACGCGGGCGTGACCTTCCCGGAAGGCAGCCCGGAGCAGGCCGAGTTCACGGCGGACGGACATGTGCCGCTGCACGCCGTACTCCCGGCGGGGCAGCGCGCCGGGCTCGGCGACGCCCAGCTCCGCAGGGCGGGCCTCGCCGACGGCGACGCGGGCTGGGACCACAGCGGCGCCGATGTGCTGCCGGCCCTGGTCGCGCGTACGTTCGGCACGCGCGTCACCGTCGTGCGGGCGGACGGCGGTCACCAGGACTTCCTGCCCAAGGACAAGGCGTCGGGCGACCGGACCGGGCCGCATGTCGTGCTGCGTCTCAAGGACCGGCACTACCAACTCGCCGTCCCCGACGGTGTCGTGGGGCCGCCGAAGCCTCTCGCCCCGCCACCGGCGCCCACCACCACGACGGTCCGCCATCCGCTCGCCGACACGTCGGGGGAGACCGCCACGTCCGGCACCGCCTCGACCGACGACCCGCTGTACCAGCCGCGTCCGAAGGTCGCGCACAGCGAGGCGCCCTGGGAGGCGCCGGCCGGTGCCTACCGCGTGACCACCGGAACCGGGGGCAACGCCACCCTCACCGGACCCGACGGCGTCGTCCACGACCTGGTGGAGCCGACCGGCGACGGGAACGGCTTCTGGAGCTCGCTCGCCACCGCCCTCCATCCCGACCGGCCGCGTGAGACAGCGGCCATGGTCGAGAGCAGGACGGTGCCGCGGTTCACGACCCTGGACCGCGACACCCCCTTCACCGCCGACGAACTGCGGTGGGCCGGCATCACGCCCGACCCCGCCCAGCGCGAGCGAATCCTGCGGGACGGTGGCCGCATCCCCGCTTCGATGAAGCTGTCCTGGGCCCAGGAACGGGCGCTGATCCGGGCCCAGATCTTCACCGGCCGCAACTGGGGCGACGGGAACGACGGGGCGGCGGGGCTCGCCGCGCAGATGGCCGCCGACATTCACCGGGTGACACTCACCGTGGTGGCCGAGGACGGCACGTCGACGGTGTACGAGCCCGACCGGCCGGCGGGGGAGCGGCCTGCGGGCGACCGGCAGGTCACGCTCTACCGGCGCGGCGGCGAATACCTGCTGGCAGCGCCGCGTCCCGCCGCTGAGGAGACGCCCGTACCGCCGAAGCCGGTGGTCGCGGTCGAGTCCGAGCCGGTGGTCGAGCCCAAGCCGGTCGTCGAGCCGGAATCGGTCGTCGAGTCCAAGCCGGTCGTCGAGCCGGAGCCGGTACTCCAGGAGCCCGGCCCCCTCACCGAGGCCGATCTCACGGACGCGATGCGCGAGCGGCTGACCGGCCCCGCGCTCCTCGACACGACCGTCACCCAGGACGACGCCCAGGACCTGCCCCACAACGCGAGCGCCAAGGCGGCCTGGTCGCTGGAGCCGACCACCGCGATCCCGCTGCGCGACCTCGGACTGAGCGAGGTCGAGCTGGCCCAACTCGTACGGAACAGGCCCACGTTCGACCCGGAACTCGCTCAACTCCTCGACCCGCCACCGCCGTCCGTCTCCCCTGCGGACGACGTCGAGCCTGACCTGCCGGCGGCGGCTGAGACGGACGCGGACCCGGGCCCCGGCCCGGACACCGAGGCCGAAGCGGACGACCCCGAGCATTCGGCGGTCATGCCTCCGGCCCGCCACCCCTCCGACGAGCCGCGCCTGCGCAAGGGCCCGATGGCCGACGACCCGTTCGACGGCGACCTTGAGCTGCACCGCCGTATACGCGTGCTGCGCAAGACCGTGCAGCAGCGCTTCGACAGGGCGGAGGCCGGCGACCCCGACACGCCGTCCGACGAGCGGCTGCGCCAACAGGCCGCGACCGTACGGATGGTGCAGGAGATCGCCCGGCTCGGCGACGCCCTGCGCGAACGCGATCTCGGCCCGTACCTCCGCTCCCCCGACCCGGATCTGCTGGAGGGGCTCGAAATCCGCGGAGACCGGATCCGGGAGCTGGAGCGCTCCGCCAAGCGGCACACCGCCTCCTCCGCTCTCCGTTCGGGTGTCACCGGTGAACTCGCCATCTGGCGTGACCAGGTCGCCGAGATCCGCGCCGAACTCGACCGCAGGGCGGCGCCCGACGACAGCCAGCGGATGGTGCCCTCCGCCGCCGACCTGGAGGTCGCGCGGCTGCTGCTCTCCGACGAGGATCCGGAGGACGTGCTGCAGAAGTTGTGGGAGCGGGCGTCGATGCTGTCCGACCGCGTACGGCGACTCGACCCCGAACTGGGCATCGGCCCCGATCCCCACCGCGACACTGATCAGGCCCCCGCCTCCGACGCCGAGCGCGCCTCGGCCCTCGCGGTGGCCCGGCATGAACTCGTGCGGGCCGACGAGGACTTGCGTACGTACCACCCGCTGGCCCGGCTCACCGCCGTCTGGGACCGGGTGGGCCCGGAAGCGGCGGCAGCGCTGGTCATGGCCGAGCGCCGCTCGCGGGCGTTCCGGGACCGCGACCTCGCTGACGCGGCGAAGCGGCTTCGGAGCGCCAAGGAGCCCTGGGGCGCGGGATATCCGCCGCCCGCCGACGAGCCGGACGGGATTCTGGAGCAGGCGCACGAACACCTCACGGACGGAACCGCGCTGGTCAGCAACGTACGTCTCGACTCCCCGCTGCCGGGGGACGGTTCACTGCTGGACGCGCTCACCGACGACCCCGGAGCGCAGCTCGGCCCGCTGCTGGCCCGCTCGTTGGGCGCCGAGGCCGCCGACGATCCCCGGAACGGGACGCTGCCCGCAGCTCTGGTGTCCAAGCAGTTCCAGCGCTCCGGCGACCGGCGCTCCGGCGGAGCGGTCATCCACTGGAAGAAGGACGTGCGCGGCCGTACGGTCCACTCCCCGGCGTCCGAGGGCCTGACGGAGCCCGGTGGCCCCTGGCACGGCTCGACCATGTCGTCCCTGTATCCGCTGCTGGCGCACGGCGACAGCCGGGCCGTACGGCT
Source organism: Streptomyces sp. 150FB (assembly GCF_000818195.1). Classification (GTDB taxonomy): domain Bacteria; phylum Actinomycetota; class Actinomycetes; order Streptomycetales; family Streptomycetaceae; genus Streptomyces. Next base: position 4,909,021 of record NZ_JTHL01000001.1, read on the forward strand.
GGCGCTGGCCGAGGCGTCCGGCTTCACCCAGGATCTGGAACTGCTGCGGACGACGGACGCGGGGCGCCCCGCGACCGAGGCGCACTTCGGGGCGCTGATCCTCGGCGAGCTGGGCTGGGCGGACGTGTCCAAGGTGGTGCTGACCCACTGGGACGACGCGTCGAAGGCCGAGGGGCGGCGGAACATGGCAGCGCTCAACGACTTCGCCCAGCGGCACGGTTTCTCCTTCCGCGCCAAGCTCGTTCGTGTCCCGGCCGAGGCCCCCCGGCCCCCGGACCGGCCGGACGAGGCCGACGCCACCGACCGGACCACTCCGCTCGTGACCTCGCTGACCGAAGGAGCGGGCGACGCGGCGCGGGTGACCGGCCGGGACTTCACACCCTTCCCCGAACGGTCGGCGACTCCGTTCACCGGTATCGCCTCCGACCGCATGCACCTCGCCGGGCCGGTCGTTCCGCCCTACGGGCGAACGGCACGCCACGAACTCAAGGCCGTGGCGGCGCCGTGGCGGAACGACTCGGCCAGGAACCCCGGTTGGGCGCCCCAGCCCGAGCCCTTCTTCATCAGGGCGCTCGGCGACCAGGACCGGGTCACGGTCCAACTCGCCGACGGCACCACGCAGAAGCTCACTCCCGAGGAGTTCGCGGATGTGCTGGCAGACGACACCGGAGTACGCGACGCCCCGGCGGGCGCGCCGCTCGTCCTGCTGATTCCGCGCGGCGGTGCCGGCGGTCTGAACCTGCCCCGGCTGATCGCGGCCCGTACGGGCAGGCCCGTCTGGGCGTTCAGCGGACCGCTGGAGGTGTTCCCCGGCGAGAACGGCGGCCGGCAGCGCATCACCCACTTCGCCACGCCGGGCGACCTGGAGCCCATCGGCGGCTGGACGCTCAGCCTGCCCGACGACCTCGGGCAGCCGGGCAGCACCGACGCCGAGCACACCGGACTCCTGCGGACCTCCGAACGGGAGATCCTGACGGACTCCGACATCGCGGTCCGCATGATCCCCGCTCCGACCCGCAGGCCCGTCGGCCGGTCCTCGCACACCCCGTCCGACCAGGCGAAGCGGGAGGACATCCAGGAGTCGATGTCGACGCGGACCCTCTTCTACCAGGGCGTCGCGGTCGGCGAGCGGCAGACGGCACCGATTCCGGGGACCGAGCGACCCGTTCCGTGGAACAACCTGCCGGCGGGCGTCACACCGTACTTCTTCAACGCCCACGGCAGCCCGGTGACGGCGCTCCTCCACACCTGGAGCGGACGCAGCGTAAAGGTCGACGGCACACAACTCGGCGGATACCTGAAGCGTCGTCGCAGCCTGTCGCGCCTTGCGCCGGAGGCCCCGGTCGTGTTGGTGTTGTGCTCGGTCGGTGACAGTGAGATCGGCGGTGACATGACGGTCGCGCAGCTTGTCGCCGACGAGTTGGGCCGCGTGGTGTACGCGCCGAGCGGAACCACCACTGCGGCGCTGGTGGTGGAGCCCCGGCCGGACGGCACACCCGGAAGCTGGCGACGGTTCGAACCGCGCCGCTCCCGGGGCGACGGCGACGGCGCCGACGGTGACGCGTCGGACGACGACCTGACACCGACACCGTCACGCTCGACAACACCGAGGCCGACCCGGGCACCGACCCCGGCCCCGGCCCCGACACCAGTGCCCGTGCCCGTACCGGCGGGTCCCACCGACGAGGACGAAGGAGTGGCCACCCGTGAGTGATCAGCAGCCGCCGGCGAACGACGACGACGGCGCGGCGCGGGCGCTCCCCGACGTCCCGGAGGACATCGCCGCGGCCGCGCGGCTGGCCCCCGACCACTGGCTCGGCGCGGTCGACCCCGCGTGGCGCGGTGAGGGGCCCCCGCCGGAGTGGGCCGTGGTGGGCGAGTGGCGTTCGGGCATGGACGGCGGTGTGGTCGAGTGGCGTGACAACGACGACTACCGTCCGTCGCCGGCCACGCTCGGCTGGCCGGAACCCACCGACCCGGTGGACGAGGCGGTCCAGCTCGCCTCCACGGGCTACGGGCCCGAGGAGGACGTGACCCGCCTGCTGGCCTCCGCCGAAGTGGCCGTGCTGCTCGGCCCGGACGGCGGGCCGCTGGCCGCCCGTACCCCCGACGGCTCGGCCGTCGTCCCGATCTTCACCTCGGAGAGTCACCTGCTGTCCGTCGGCCAACTGGCTTCCCGGATACTGCCCATGACCGATGTCGCCGGACAACTCCCCGAAGGACACCGGGTGTACGTCAACCCGACAGGCCCGGTCAGCATGGTGGTCGACACCGAGGCACTCGTCGCCGCGCTTCAGGCGCTCACCCCCGCCCCCACGACGCCTACCGAAAAGATGCCATGACAGACGAATCGACGGAAACGGCCGGTAAGGAAAAGTCACAGACGGCGTCCCGGACCGCGAAGCCGGAGCCGAACCCCGAGGCGCCGGCCGCCGAGAACACCTCACCTGCCGCGACCGCCAACACACCGCCCGCCCCGGCGGCTGCGCCCGGGATGACCTCCGGACCGGCGGCGGCCCCGCCGCGCGCAACGGACTCCGAGGCCCCCGAGAACGCTGGGAAAGCCGAAGGACCGGACGATCCCGAGGAGGTCGACGAAGCCGACGAGCCGGACACCGAGCAGCAGGCGGCGGAGGCCACCGCGACCCCGGAGTCCGGCCCCGACAGCGGGGAGACGGTACCTGGCACGACAGAGACCACCGCCGCTGCCGAGACCTCCGCCGTGGCCGCGACCGACACCGCGACCGTCGACGGACGGGGCGCCACGGCGACCGCCACCCAGACCCGCGCCGCGTCCGCCGGTACCGCGACGCTCACCCGTACGAAGGTCACGACCGGCCGTCCGCACAAGAGCATGCTGGCCGCGGCGGCGATCGCCGGCGCCCTGCTGATCGCTGTGCCGTTCCTGGTCAGGGGCGGTGGCGGCGACGAGGGCCGGCCGAACAAGCCCGTCTCCACTCCGGGCACCCTGCTCGGCGGCGCCGCAGGTGCGGTCATCCCCGGCGCGTTCGACTCCGCTTCCCCGTCGCCCCGGCCGGGCGGCTCGCAACTGCCGAAGGGGTCCACTCCCGCAGCCGGTGCCCCGCACGCACCGGGCGCCGGTGGTGCGAAGAACTCGGCCTCCCCGAAGAAGAGTTCACCGGCGAAGCCGAAGAAGAAAAGCACGTCGTCCGACAGCAAGGGGGCTCCGAAGACGAGCAAGCCCGCCCCACACCACGCGACGACGAGCAACTCGGCCGCGGTGGCCGCCGTCGGTATCTTCAGTCACGCGTCGGGCCGCTGCATCGACGTGCCCAACGGGAGTTCGGCCAACGGCACCCGCCTCCAGATCTGGGACTGCACCGGTGCCTCCTGGCAGAAGTGGCAGATCCGCTCCGACGGCACCATCCGCTCGCTCGGCAAGTGCATGACCCTCAGCGGCGGTTCGAGCGCCAACGGCACCCCCATCGTGCTGTCCTCCTGCAACGGTTCGGCGTCCCAGCGCTTCTCGCTCAACGGCTCCAGCGACCTGGTGAACCTCAACGCCGACAAGTGTGTCGACGCGAAGGACCAGAACACCGGCAACGGCACCGTCCTCCAACTCTGGTCCTGCGGCGGCACGGACAACCAGAAGTGGGACCGGCGCTGACGTAACCCCGTACCGGACTCGTAGGGGAGTCGTAGGGGACTCGTACGGGACGGACCCGGCGCGCGGCACACCAGCGCGCCGGGTCCGTGCTGTGGTGTGCCGACCAGTGGCGGGCGACCGGCGTCAGACCAGCGACTCGTGGACGAAGCACCAGCGCCAGTTCTCACCGGGCTCGTACGACTCGACGATCGGGTGTCCGACCGTGCCCGCGTGGGCGCGCGCGTGCTTCAGCGGCGACGTGTCGCAGCAGCCCACATGGCCGCAGGTCAGACAGAGCCGCAGATGGACCCAGGGGGTGCCCTGGCGCAGGCATTCCTCGCAGCCGTCCGGTGTGCGGGGGATGACCGGCCGTACGAGCGAGAGGTGCCAGTCGGTTTCGGCGGTCATGGTGTTCGCTCCTTGTCCCGAGAGCCGGCCCGCCGGCCGGCTATGGCCTGTTCCACCCAGGAACGCAGCGCGGGCGCCGGCGCCGCCCCGGCCTGCCGCGCGATGACCTCCCCGCCGTCCAGCACGAGAAGCGTCGGTATGGCCTGCACCTCGAAGCGGGCGGCGAGCTGGGGCGACTGGTCCACGTCGACCTTGACGAGCTTGATCACCCCGGCCAGGTCCCTGGCGACCTCTTCGAGCGCGGGGCTGACCATCCGGCAGGGCCCGCACCAGGTCGCCCACATGTCCACCAGGACGAAGGGCGCGGCGCGTTCGGCGATCTCCGCGAAGTCGTCGTCGCCCGCCGCCACGATCCAGGGCAGCGCGGAGTGGCAGTCGCCGCAGCGTGGCGTTCCGGCGGCGGCGTCCGGCACCCGGTTCCGGTGCCCGCAGGACGGGCAGTCGGTGATCTGCGACCCCTGCGACCCCTGAGACTTCTGCGATTCCATGGTCCTCACACTCCCTGTGGCACGGGTTCGGGCCGCCGGTCGCTGTCGTCGCCGGCGCCTTCCCCCTCGTACGCGATGACAAGTTCGCCGTTCCTGGCGTCGATCTGGACGGTCGCGCCGTCCTCGACGTCGCCGCGCAACAGCGCCCGGCCGATGAGGGTTTCCACCTCGTGGGAGATGTAGCGGCGCAGCGGCCTGGCCCCGTACACCGGGTCGAAGCCCTGCCGCGCGATGAGTTGGCGGGCCCCGGTGGTGAGGTCGACGGCGATACGGCGTTCGGCGAGGCGCTCGCGCAGCCCGTCGAACTGCAACTCCACGATCTGCTCGATCTGGCCGAGGCCGAGGGGCTTGAAGAGCACGATGTCATCGACGCGGTTGAGGAATTCGGGCCGGAAGTGGCCGCGCAGTTCGCCCATGACCAGCGAGCGGGCCTCCGACTTGATCTCGCCGTCGGCGGTGACACCGTCAATGAGGTGGGCGGACCCGATGTTGGAGGTCATGATGATCACTGTGTTGCGGAAGTCCACCGCCCGGCCCTGCGCGTCGGTGATGCGCCCGTCGTCCAGGATCTGGAGGAGTGTGTTGAAGACATCGGTGTGTGCCTTCTCCACCTCGTCGAACAGGACGACGGAGTACGGCTTGCGCCGCACCGCCTCGGTGAGCTGGCCGCCCTCCTCGTACCCGACGTAGCCGGGAGGAGCGCCGACGAGCCTGCTGACGGTGTGCCGCTCCTGGTACTCGCTCATGTCGAGGCGGACCATGCTCTCCTCGGAGTCGAAGAGGGCGGCGGCGAGGGTCTTGGCCAGCTCCGTCTTCCCCACCCCGGTGGGTCCGAGGAAGATGAAGGACCCGATCGGCCGGTTCGGATCGCGGATGCCGGAGCGCGCCCTGATGATGGCGTCGGCGACCAGCCCGGCCGCTTCGTCCTGGCCGATCACCCGCTCCTGGAGTATCTCGTCGAGGCGGAGCAGCTTCTCGCGCTCGCCCTCCTGGAGGCGTGCCACCGGGATGCCGGTCCACGCGGCGACGATCCCGGCTATCTCGTCGTCCGTGACCACCTCGCGGAGCAGCCGCGAGCCGCCCTGCTTGGCGCCGAGTTGCTCCTCCTCGGCGGTGAGCCGCCGCTCCAGCTCGGTGAGTTGGCCGTACCGCAGCTCGGCTGCCCGGTTGAGGTCGTATTCGCGCTCCGCCTCGTCGGCCTCGCGGCGTACGCGCTCCAGCTCCTGCCGCAGGTCCTGTACGCGGCGGATCGCCTGGCGCTCCGCCTCCCACTGCGCCTGCTTCGCGTCGGCCTCGCCGCGCAGGTCGGCCAGTTCGCGCCGGAGTTCCGCCAACCGCGCCTGGCTGGACGCGTCCTCCTCCTTGGAGAGCGCGGCCTCCTCGATCTCCAGGCGGGTGACGCGGCGGGTCAGCTCGTCGAGTTCGGCGGGCATGGAGTCGATCTCGGTCCGCAGCCGGGCACAGGCCTCGTCCACCAGGTCGATGGCCTTGTCGGGCAGGAACCGGTCGGAGATGTAGCGGTGGCTGAGCGTGGCGGCGGCGACCAGCGCGGTGTCCTGGATCCGTACGCCGTGGAAGACCTCCAGGCGTTCGCGCAGCCCACGCAGGATGGAGACGGTGTCCTCCACGCTCGGCTCGTCCACCAGCACCTGCTGGAAGCGCCGTTCGAAGGCGGCGTCGGTCTCGATCCGCTTGCGGTACTCGTCCAGTGTGGTGGCGCCGATCATGTGGAGTTCGCCACGGGCCAGCATGGGCTTGAGCATGTTGCCCGCGTCCATGGCGCCTTCGCTCCCGCCGCCCGCGCCGACCACGGTGTGGAGTTCGTCCACGAAGAGCAGGATCCGCCCGCCGGCGGCCGTGACCTCGTTCAGGACGGCCTTGAGCCGCTCCTCGAACTCGCCCCGGTATTTGGCGCCGGCGACCAGTGAGCCCATGTCGAGGGAGAAGACCGTCTTGTCCCGCAGCCCTTCGGGAACGTCGCCGCGCACGATGCGCTGCGCGAGCCCCTCCACGATGGCCGTCTTCCCGACCCCGGGGTCCCCGATGAGCACCGGGTTGTTCTTCCGCTTGCGGCTGAGGATCTGGGTGACCCGGCGGATCTGGGCGTCCCGGCCGATGACCGGGTCGAGGGTGCCGTCGCGCGCCTCGGCGACGAGGTCACGCCCGTACTTCTCCAGCGCCTCGTAGGCCCCTTCGGGGGTCGCCGACGTGACGCGCTGGTTCCCGCGTACGCGGCTGAGCACCGACAGGAACGACTCCTCGGTGACGCCGTACTCCGTGAGCAGCCTCCCCGCGGCCGTCGCCGGACCCTCGCCCGTGAGGGCCAGCACGAGGTGCTCGACCGAGACGTACTCGTCCCGCAGGCGCTTCGCGTGCTGCTCGGCGGAGTCCAGCAGCCGTGCGAGCCGCTGGGTGACGAAGACCTGGCCGGGCGAGGCCCCGGGCCCGGTGCTCCTCGGCCGCCGGGACACCTCGGCGTCCACGGCCGTACGCAGCGCCGCCGTGTCGGCGCCGGCCTGTTCGAGCAGGCGGGGCACGAGTCCGTCCCGCTGGTCCAGCAGGGCGAGCAGCAGATGCTCGCCGTCGGTCTCGTTCTGGCCGAGCCGCACGGCGACGGCCTGGGCGTCCTGGAGGGCTTCCTGCGACTTCTGGGTGAGCCGGTTCATGTCCATCGTTGCTGGTCACTCCTTGCACCGCTACGGCGCAGCGCGGTCTCGAGAAGGCTGATCCGGTCGAGGAGGTCGACCACCACGCCAAGTGACGCGTAGTTGAGGCAGAGGCCGGACCGCAGGCGTTCCATCCGGGCGAGCACCAGCGGGGCGTCCTGGGCGAACCTGAGCCGTCCCCCGGCGTCCCGGCGCGCGTCGAGCAGGCCGAGGGCGACGAACTTCCGTACGAGGTCGGGATGGAGCCCCGAGTGGCGGGCGACGACGTCGAGGGTGAGACCCGGGAGCGGTACGAGGGCGTACACCGCGCGGACCTCTTGGACCTCGGGGACCTCGCGGACGTCACGGCGGGCCTCGCGGGCTTCGCGCGCCTCGCGGTGCGGAGTGGTCATGGCGCCTTCCTCGGGTCGAAGTCGGAGACGTCTCGGAGCTGTTCGAACAGTTCACGCTCCCGGTCGGTGGGCTGCTTGGGCACCATCACGCGCAGCTCGGCGTAGAGATCGCCGTCCGTGCCACGCGGGTTGGGCAGCCCCTCGCCGCGCAGCCGCAGCCGGCGCCCGCTGGAGGACCCGGCGGGGACGGTGACCTGGGCCGTGCCCTGCGGTGTGGGGACAGGGAGGGTCGCTCCGAGGGCCGCTTCCCAGGGGGAGAGCGGCAGTTGTACGGAGAGATCGCGGCCATCGACGCGGAAGGTGTCGTCGGGTGCGATGCGTACGCGCAGGAACAGGTCGCCCGCCGGCGCCCCCTCGCTGCCCCGGCCGCCCTGCCCGGCGAGCCGGATGCGCTGCCCGTCGGTGACACCTCGCGGGATGCGGACGTCGTACGAGCGCCGGCCGTCCGGGCCGCCGAGGGTGATGCTCCGGTGACCGCCCTGGTACGCGTCCTCGACGCTGAGGGTCAGCTCGGCCTCCTGATCGGCGCCCGGCACCCGCCCCCGCGCGCCTCCGGCGCCGAACATCCCGCCGAAGAGGTCCTCGATGTTGATGCCGGAGGTGTCGAACCCTTCGTCGTCGTCGAATCCCCTGACGAACCGGACCCGTGCCCCTTCGCCGCCGCCGGACGTCGTCCAGCCGCCGCCGCGCGGGCCGGCACCCGCGCCGGCGCCCACGCGCTCGTCGTAGTCCTCAGGTATCTGCCGGAAGTCCGCGCCGAACCGGTCGTAACGCGCCCGGGTCTTGGGGTCGGAGAGCACGCTGTAGGCCTCGTTCAGCTCCTTGAAGTGCTCCTCGGCCTCCGGGTCCTTGTTGATGTCCGGGTGGTACGCGCGGGCCAGGGTGCGGTAGGCCTGCTGGATCTCGTCGGCGCTCGCCGAGCGCGGCAGTCCGAGGACGTCGTAGAGGTCGCGTGCCATGGCACCTCACTCCTGCCGCTTGCTGACCACGGCGGTCATCGGGCGGAGCTGGCTGCCCGCCTCGCCGTAGCCGGGGCGCAGCACCTCGATCACCGTTCCCGGCTCGGCTTCGGGGTCCTCCGCCACACCGACGGCTTCGTGCAGGAGCGGGTCGAAAGGCACACCGGTCTGCTCGATACGGGGGTAGCCGAGCTGCGTGAGGATGGTGACGGCCTGGTCGCGTACGGCCTTCACCCCGTCGACGATCGAGCCGGGGTCGGACTCGGTGGCGTGGGCCAGGGCGAGGTCGAGGTTGTCGACGACCGGCAGCCAGGCGGCCGCGACCCGGGCGCGTTCGGCGGCCCGTTCGCGTGCGAGGTCCTTGACCTGGCGTTTGCGGGTGTTGTCGAGGTCGGCGAGGGCCCGCATCCAGCGGTCGCGGAAGTCCTCGGCGGTGGGTTCGGGTGCCGGTTCCGATGCCGGTTCGGGTTCTGGGGCCGCTTCGGGCGTGGGCGCGTTCTCCGGCGCCGTGTCGTCCAACGGCTCCTGGGTGGCGGCGGGTTCGCCCCGTACGCCGTTCTCGTCGGGCTCCCGGGGCCGGGGCTCCTGGGACTGTTCGGGCGGCTCCGCCGCCGGCTGCTGGTGTGTGGTCACGGCGCGCCTCAGCTCTTGTCGAACTCGGCGTCGATGACGTCGTCGTCGGCGCCTTCCTTGTCGGCGGTGTCGTCCTGCGTGTCCCCGGGCCGCGCACCGTCCGTACCGCCACCGGCCGCGCCGCCACCCGCCGCACCGCCGGACCCCTGGCCCGTCTGGTGGGCGCCGAGCGCCGCGTGCATCTGCTGGAGTTCGGAGGTCAGCGACTTCGCCCTCGACGGCTCGGCCTCGTCCCGTACGGCCTGGCGGGCGTCGGCGACCAGCATCTCCGCGCGGGACCTCTCGTGTTCGGGGGCCGCTTCACCGACCTCGCCGAGGCGCCGCTCCACCTGGTAGGCGGCGGCGTCGAGTTCGTTGCGGGCGTCGACCGCCTCGCGGAGCGCCTTGTCCTCGCCACGGTTGCGTTCCGCCTCGTTCACCATCCGCTCGACCTCCGCCTGGTCGAGGTTGGAGCCCTCGCTGATGGTGATGGACTGCTCCTTGCCGGTCGCCCTGTCCTTCGCCGTGACGTTGAGGATGCCGTTGGCGTCGATGTCGAAGGTGACCTCGATCTGCGGCTCGCCCCGGGGCGCCGGGCGGATGTCGGAGAGCTGGAAGCGGCCCAGAACGCGGTTGTCGGCGGCCAGTTCGCGTTCGCCCTGCACCACCACCACATCGACGGCCGGCTGGTTGTCCTCGGCGGTGGAGAACGTCTCGGAGCGCCGTACGGGGATGGTGGTGTTGCGCTCGATGATCTTCGTCATCACACCGCCGCGCGTCTCGACCCCGAGGGAGAGCGGGGTGACATCGAGCAGCAGGACGTCCTTGACCTCGCCCTTGAGCACCCCGGCCTGGATCCCGGCACCCACGGCGACGACCTCGTCGGGGTTGACGCTCATGTTGGGGTCCTTGCCGCCGGTGAGGCGGCGTACGAGCGACTGCACGGCGGGGATCCGGGTGGAGCCGCCGACCAGGATGACCTCGTCGATGTCGTTGTCGGTCACCTTGGCGTCGGCGAGCGCCTGCTCGACCGGGCCGAGGCAGCGCTCCACGAGGTCGGCGGTGATCTGCTCGAACGTCGAGCGCATCACGGTCTCGGTCAGATGCTTCGGGCCCGCGGCGTCGGCGGTGACGAACGGCAGGCTGACCTGCGTCTGTGTGACCGAGCTGAGTTCCGTCTTCGCCTTCTCCGCGGCCTCGAAGAGGCGCTGGAGCGCCTGCGGGTCCTGGCGCAGGTCGATGCCGTTGTCCCGCTGGAACGCGTCCGCGAGATGGTCGACCAGCGCCCGGTCGAAGTCGTCACCGCCGAGATGGCTGTCGCCCGCTGTGGAACGTACCTCCACGACGCCGTCCCCGACGTCCAGGATGCTCACGTCGAAGGTGCCGCCGCCGAGGTCGAAGACGAGCACGGTCTCGTGCTCCTTCTTGTCCATCCCGTAGGCGAGCGCGGCGGCCGTCGGCTCGTTGATGATGCGCAGCACTTCAAGACCGGCGATCCGGCCGGCGTCCTTGGTCGCGGTGCGCTGGGCGTCGTTGAAGTACGCGGGTACGGTGATCACCGCCTCGGTGACCCGCTCACCCAGGGATTTCGCGGCGTCGTCGGCCAGTTTGCGCAGCACGAGCGCGCTGATCTCCTCGGGCGCGTACAGCTTGCCGCGTACGTCGATACGGGCGACTCCGCCCTCGCCCTCGACGACGTCGTACGCCACGGCCTTGGCCTCGTCCGATATCTCGTCGTAGTGCCGGCCGATGAAGCGCTTGGCGGAGTAGATCGTCCCTTTGGGGTTGAGGATGGCCTGGCGGCGGGCCAACTGCCCGATGAGTCGCTCCCCGGAGTCGGTGAAGCCGACCACGGACGGTGTGGTGCGGCTGCCCTCGGTGTTGGGGATGACGTCCGCTTCGCCGCCCTCCCACGCCGCGATCACCGAGTTGGTGGTGCCGAGATCGATTCCTACTGCCTTGGCCATGGGAACGCTCCTCAGGGACAGCCGCGCGGGCCCGTGACCCGGGCGCGGTCGAGTGCGGGCGGGCCGCCGGGTCGGACGGTCCCCCTACGATCCGAGGGTCGCGCGGGGCGGGCGGCGGAACCTGGCCCTGGGAGGTCGAAATCCGTGCCGCCGCTCGGCTCGGCAGGGCAGCCGTACGGCGCGGGGGCGCTCATGTGCGGGGGCGCGGGGGATGAGCGATGCTGGGTGACGGGGATGGGCGAGCGAGCCGTGACGCGGCGTGCACACCGCTTCGCAGAGGGGCGTGATCAGGCGATGGACTCAGCTTCCGTGGGCCCTGGACGCCAGGGCTCCGCGCCCTCCGCGCACAGTCGCACACCGGCCCGCGGCTCACCGGCCGCGCTCCCGCTCCCGGGAGGGCGGGACGGGGACCACCTGTCCGAGCTGTCCGACCTCTACGGGCTGTTCATGCTGCCGATGGCGACCCCCGACGGGTGGGAGGAAGGCAGCGTCCTGCGCCGCGCGATGTCGTCCGTACCCCGGCTCGGGCCCTGCCGGGCCGAGGCCTGCTACCGGCTCGGACAGCGGGGCCCGGCGATCGCAGCGGGCGACGAGCCGGCGGCGGAGATCCCGCTCGCCGAGCAGTTGGCGGGGCTGGACCGGCGCGACGGAGCGGTCAGCCTGCGGGACCGGGACCGGGCCCGGGACCGGGACCGGGTCTGGGCGAGGGCCTTCGTGCTGTGCGGCTCCGACGGGCCCCTCGGGTTCCTGGTGGTGAGCGCGCCGGCGGAGCCGGACCGGAGCGAGCTGTTCCTTCTCGGCGCGCTGGCCCAGCAGACCGGCCGGGCGCTGGCCGAGGTCGCGGGGCGCCACCGGGACCAGGAGCGGGCAGGCGCGCTCCGGCGGGCGAACGCCGACAAAGCCGATCATGAGGCGGTCAACGCGCAGCTCGCCGAGCAGCTCGTGGACCTGGAGATCCAGCGCTCGGTCCACGAGGTGCTCAGCAGGGCGACCATCGATGCCGAGGGCGTCGACGGCATCGCGAAGGCCGTCCACGGGCTCACCTCGCTGCCCGTCGCCATCGAGGACTGCTTCGGCAACCTCCACGCCTGGGCGGGCCCCGGCCGGCCGGATCCGTACCCGAAGCCGCGTCCGTTGCCGCGTCAACAGCTCCTGCGGGACGCGGCCCGCGAGAGCCGGCCGCTGCGCACGAAGGACGGGATCGTCGGCCTCGCCCGCTACCGGGGCGAGACGCTGGGTCTGATCACCCTGGTCGACCCCGGGCGGCGGGCGGGCGAACACGAACTGTTCGCACTCGATTACGCGTGCACGATGCTCGCCCTGGAACTCGCCCACCGGCGCAACCTGGCGGAGGTCGAGCTGCGGCTGCGCCGCGACCTGGTCGACGACCTCGTCACCGGAACCGACGACGCGGGCGCCGTCGCCCGCGCCGAGGCCGTCGGGCACGACCTGCACGGCCCGCACCACCTGGCCGTCGTGCGGTGGACGGGCCTGCCGTCCGACGAGGCCTTCAGCCGCGCCGTTTCTGGGGCCTGCCGGGCGCTGGACCTGGCGGTCCTTCCCGCGCGGCTGTCGGGACGAGAGGTCCTGGTGATCGCGGGCCCGCCGCGCGGCGACGCGCTGTACGCGGGCCTGGCGACGGCGCTCGGCTCACCGACCGGCGCGGTGGGACTCAGCGGCGCCGCCGAGACACCGCACGACCTCCCGCGCGCTTACAAGGAGGCGCTGCGCGCCCTGGAGCTGCGGACGCGCTCGCGACGCCCGTACGGCAGCACCTCGTTCGAGCAACTCGGGCTGTACCGGCTCCTCAGCACGGGGAACGACTACCACGAGGTCGAGCGGTTCGTACGCGAATGGCTCGGCCCGCTGCTCGACTACGACACCAGGCGCCACGGCGACCTGGTGCTCACGCTCACCCAGTACTTCGCGTGCGGGGGCAACTACGACGGGACCGCGGCGGCGCTGGGCGTCCACCGCAGCACGTTGCGCTACCGGCTGCAGCGCATAAAGGAGATCAGCGGCAGGGACCTGGGAGACGTGGAGCACCGCTTGAACCTCCAAGTGGCGACGCGCGTATGGCAGATCATGAGCGGCTGACCCGTCGGCGTGACCCGCCTCCGGCGCACAGCAGACGTCAGGCGGCCGGGCTCCAGCCCAGCGCGGGGCCGAGTCCGGTGGCGATGTCGGTGAGGATCTGTACGTAGTCGTCGTGCTCGAAGCTGAACGGCAGTGCGAACGCGACCTCGTCGACCTCGCGGAACGCGGCGTGGGCGTACAGCCGTTCAGCGATCTCGGCCGAGGAGCCCACGAGGTCGGGCGCGAACATCATGCGCATCGGGCCCTGGGGCTTCTCGGTGCGCGGCGTCCGCTTCAGCGCGTACTCCTCGTACTTGGCGCGCTGCGCGGGCGAGGCGTTGTCGGTCGGAATGACAACGAGCCCCTGCGAGACGCGGGCGCGCTCGCCCTCGGGGTGGTGGGCGCGGAACGTCCGGATGTGCGAGAGCTGGATCTCCGCGAAGTCCTCGGCCTCCTCGGCCTTGACAACGCTGCTGGTCAGGAAGTTCATCCCGTGGTCACCGGCCCACCAGGCCGACCGCAGGCTGGCGCCGCCGTACCACATGCGGCGGCCGAGGCCGGCGGCCTGCGGCTGGACGCGGTCGGAGAAGACCTCGAAGCCCTCGACCCCGCTGAAGTCGGTCGCGGGTGTGCCGCGTACGAAGTCCAGCAGCCGGCGGACGCGCTCGTAGCTGAAGTCCTCGGCGTTGGCGGTGTCGGGGTAGAGCGCGTGCTCGACCTTGTCGTAGTGCATCGGCGGGCCGACGCTGACGCCCGGGTTCAGCCGGCCGCCGGACAGGATGTCGACGGTCGCCAGGTCCTCGGCCAGCCGCAGCGGGTTCTCCCAGCCCAGCGGGATGACCGCGGTGCCCAGGTCGATACGGCTGGTGCGCTGCGAGGCGGCGGCCAGGACGGCGACGGGGGAGGAGATGCCGTACTGGAGGTGACGGTGCCGCACCCACGCGCTGTCAAAACCCAGCTTCTCGCCCAGCTCGATGATCTCCAGCGTCGACTCGTGTCCCCGCCGGGGGTCGGCCTGGTCGAACAGCCCGATCGTCAAGAACCCCAGCTTCCGCAGCGGTTCCGAGGTCAGCGGCACAGCGCTCCTCCATCGTTCAGGGCAGCTCTGCCCACCACCCAATTGCCCGATGATGTCAGGTCACTCGGGCCCCGTACCGACCGCCCCGCACCCGTCCGTACCGACCGCCCGGTACTGGCCGTCCGTGCCGGCCGCCGGGCCCGCGCGGCCCGGCGGGTACAGCCTGCTGTACCCCGAACAGGGGCGCTGGCGGGCTCGGCGGCGGGGGGTCGCGGTTCGTAGCGTCGGTGACGACAGAGAGAGCCCCCCACACGGGGAAACAACAGGGAGCGCACCATGACGAACACCGACCCCTACGGCCTGATCGGCGCCACCGGGACCCCTGACGGACCGCCGCCCGACGCCCAGCGGGCCGGTGTGGTGCGGCCGCTGCTCTGGGTGCTGTTGGTGATCAGCGCGGCGGGCAACATGGTGGCCTCGTACGGCGCCGCCGGCACGTCGGTCCACCTCGCCTGTGGTGTGGTCACCGCCCTCTGCGTGGTCGCGCTCGTGACGCTGCGTCTGCGGGGCCGGCGATGAGTACACGACTCGGGGAAGCAGGGGCCCGGGCCGGGGCGGCCGGGGCCGGGGCGGGGGCCGGGGATTCCGTGGTGGCTGCCGTACCCGCCATCGCGCTGAGCGATGTCAGCAAGACGTATCCGGGAGGCGTGACCGCCCTGCACGGGGTGTCCCTGACCGTGGAGCGCGGCACGTTTCTCGCCGTGATGGGGCCCTCGGGCTCCGGCAAGAGCACCCTGATGCACTGTGCGGCGGGGCTCGACGTACCCACCGGCGGGAGCGTCCGCATCGACGGTCAGGAGATCGCCGGGCTGAACGAGACCCGCAGGACCGAGCTGCGCCGCGAGCGCGTCGGTTTCGTCTTCCAGTCCTACAACCTGGTGCCCTCGCTCAGCGTCGCCGACAACATCACACTGCCGCTGCGGCTGGCACGACGCCGCCCGGACCAGGCGTGGTTGGGGGCGCTGATCGAACGGGTCGGACTGGGGGGCCGGTTGACCCACCGGCCCGCCGAACTCTCGGGCGGCCAGCAGCAACGGGCCTCGATCGTAAGGGCGTTGGCGGCCAAACCCGCCGTCGTGTTCGCCGACGAGCCGACCGGCGCACTGGATCTGCGCAGTGCGCATGATGTGCTGAAGCTGCTCCGTGACCTCGCCGACGACCTCGGTCAGACGGTGGTGATGGTCACCCACGATCCGGCGGCTGCCGCGCAGGCGCACCGGGCGGTGGTGATGGCGGACGGCCGGGTCGTGGACACCCTCGACGATCCCACCGCTCCCCAACTGGCCTCCCGGCTCATCGCGTTGGGAGAGAACTGACCATGCTGCGTCTCGCGACAGAGATGGCCAGGCACCGGATCACCGCCCTGCTGGCCGTGGCGTGCGCGGTGCTCGGAGCCGCTGTACTGCTCACCGCCACCGGCGTGCTGGCCGAGTCCGGCCTCCGCTCCCACCTCCCGGCCGGCCGGCTCGGCGGCGCCGATGTGCTGGTCTCGGCCGATCAGAGCGTGCACCGCCCCGGTGACCTGCCGCTCGCGCTGCCGGAGCGCGCCACGGTCCCGGCATCGCTGACCGGCCAACTGGCCCGGATCCCGGGCGTCACGGCCGTCGCCGCGGACATCAGCTTCCCCGCCGGGCTCGTCGACGCGCGGGGCCGGGTCGTACCGGTCGCCGACGCCCGTACGGCCGGGCACGGCTGGTCGTCGACGGAGCTGCTGGACCACCCGCGCGTCGAGGGCGCGGAACCGAAGGGTCCCGGCGAGGTCGCCGTGGACAGCGCCGTCGCCGCCGCCGCCGGTGTGAAGCCGGGCGACCGGCTCCGCGTGGTCGCGGCCG